>CP050890.1:0-4800000 GCA_016745215.1 Thiohalocapsa sp. PB-PSB1 | reverse complement strand
CTACGTGATCAGTAACGAGCAACTCCGGCAGCTATGTCAGGCCACCACAACGGTGGTGCAAGCATTCGGTCAGCGCATGGCCGAAGGCACCGCCTGAGCCGACCCCCCGCAGCTCGTGCCGAGGCTCCGAGACTGTGAAGCCATTCCAGAAATACACAAAACGCAGATTAACCATGAAGGACACGCAGGGTGCTGCCTTATGAACATGTTCAACCAAGCATTCAGGATGAAGTTTGATTCACCGCAGAGAACGCAGAGAAGAGCATGCATCCGCCTTGGCCCCTCTGCGCACTCTGCGTCTCTGCGGTGAATAGCCCGCGACCGGACGGTGCAGACGAGCGCGGGTCATCGCTCATCTTGAGTTATCGATGACGACCACGACTGCAAACGGTCTCGCGACCTCCGCAGCAGCGCACCAGGGCAATCCGCCATCGCGCCATGCAACCCAAAACGACAACCATCAAGATACGCCTGATGGAATCTGCCGCATCAGTCGCCCGCAAGCGGGCTCCTACAAGCTCCCGGGGGCAGCCGACGTAGGAGCCCGCTTGCGGGCGACCGGGCAGGCGATGCCAGCAGCCCGTAGGTTAGGATGAGTAACGCATCCCAACGTCACTGCAAACGGTCTCGCGACTTCCGCAGCAGCGCACCAGGGCAATCCGCCATCGCGCCATGCAACCCAAAACGACAACCATCAAGATACGCCTGATGGAATCTGCCGCATCAGTCGCCCGCAAGCGGGCTCCTACAAGCTCCCGGGGGCAGCCGACGTAGGAGCCCGCTTGCGGGCGACCGGGCAGGCGATGCCAGCAGCCCGTGGGTTGGGATGAGGAACGCATCCCAACGTCACTGCAAACGGTCTCGCGACCTCCGCAGCAGCGCACCAGGGCAATCCGCCATCGCGCCATGCAACCCAAAACGACAACCATCAAGATACGCCTGATGGAATCTGCCGCATCAGTCGCCCGCAAGCGGGCTCCTACAAGCTCCCGGGGGCAGCCGACGTAGGAGCCCGCTTGCGGGCGACCGGGCAGGCGATGCCAGCAGCCCGTAGGTTGGGATGAGGAACGCATCCCAACGTCACTGCAAACGGTCTCGCGACCTCCGCAGCAGCGCACCAGGGCAATCCGCCATCGCGCCATGCAACCCAAAACGACAACCATCAAGATACGCCTGATGGAATCTGCCGCATCAGTCGCCCGCAAGCGGGCTCCTACAAGCTCCCGGGGTCAGCCGACGTAGGAGCCCGCTTGCGGGCGACCGGGCAGGCGATGCCAGCAGCCCGTGGGTTGGGATGAGGAACGCATCCCAACGTCACTGCAAACGGTCTCGCGACCTCCGCAGCAGCGCACCAGGGCAATCCGCTATCGCGCCATGCAACCCAAAACGACAACCATCAAGATACGCCTGATGGAATCTGCCGCATCAGTCGCCCGCAAGCGGGCTCCTACAAGCTCCCGGGGGCAGCCGACGTAGGAGCCCGCTTGCGGGCGACCGGGCAGGCGATGCCAGCAGCCCGTAGGTTGGGATGAGGAACGCATCCCAACGTTACTGCAAACGGTCTCGCGACCTCCGCAGCAGCGCACCAGGGCAATCCGCCATCGCGCCATGCAACCCAAAACGACAACCATCAAGATACGCCTGATGGAATCTGCCGCATCAGTCGCCCGCAAGCGGGCTCCTACAAGCTCCCGGGGGCAGCCGACGTAGGAGCCCGCTTGCGGGCGACCGGGCAAGCGATGCCAGCAGCCCGTGGGTTGGGATGAGGAACGCATCCCAACGTCACTGCAAACGGTCTCGCGACCTCCGCAGCAGCGCACCAGGGCAATCCGCCATCGCGCCATGCAACCCAAAACGACAACCATCAAGATACGCCTGATAGAATCTGCCGCATCAGTCGCCCGCAAGCGGGCTCCTACAAGCTCCCGGGGGCAGCCGACGTAGGAGCCCGCTTGCGGGCGACCGGGCAAGCGATGCCAGCAGCCCGTGGGTTGGGATGAGGAACGCATCCCAACGTCACTGCAAACGGTCTCGCGACCTCCGCAGCAGCGCACCAGGGCAATCCGCCATCGCGCCATGCAACCCAAAACGACAACCATCAAGATACGCCTGATGGAATCTGCCGCATCAGTCGCCCGCAAGCGGGCTCCTACAAGCTCCCGGGGGCAGCCGACGTAGGAGCCCGCTTGCGGGCGACCGGGCAGGCGATGCCAGCAGCCCGTAGGTTGGGATGAGGAACGCATCCCAACGTCACTGCAAACGGTCTCGCGACTTCCGCAGCAGCGCACCAGGGCAATCCGCCATCGCGCCATGCAACCCAAAACGACAACCATCAAGATACGCCTGATGGAATCTGCCGCATCAGTCGCCCGCAAGCGGGCTCCTACAAGCTCCCGGGGGCAGCCGACGTAGGAGCCCGCTTGCGGGCGACCGGGCAGGCGATGCCAGCAGCCCGTAGGTTGGGATGAGGAACGCATCCCAACGTCACTGCAAACGGTCTCGCGACCTCCGCAGCAGCGCACCAGGGCAATCCGCCATCGCGCCATGCAACCCAAAACGACAACCATCAAGATACGCCTGATGGAATCTGCCGCATCAGTCGCCCGCAAGCGGGCTCCTACAAGCTCCCGGGGGCAGCCGACGTAGGAGCCCGCTTGCGGGCGACCGGGCAGGCGATGCCAGCAGCCCGTGGGTTGGGATGAGGAACGAATCCCAACGTCACCGCCGTTCCCCAAAGTCTCCTGCGACGTCATCCACATAGCCCCATTCGGCCGTTACCCATGCGGAAGATCCCGGTGAAAGCAAGATCGGAATCGGGGCGTGCTTGCCTAGGCCGGGTTTGATCGCGGAATAATCTCCTTTGCAATCAAGTAATCGATCACCTCCTGAGCCAGTTCGTTCGGCGTGCGTTCACCGGCCAACAGGGTCAACTCCGGCGCTTTCGGTGTCTCGTAGGGATCATCGATGCCGGTGAAGTTCTTGATCTCGCCGGCGCGGGCTTTCTTGTAAAGCCCCTTGGGGTCGCGTTGCTCGCAAATCTCCAGGGGCGTGTCCACGAACACTTCGATAAATTCCCCTGGATGCATGGTGGCGCGCACGCGGTCGCGGTCGAGCCGGTAAGGGCTGATGAACGCCGTCAATGCAATCAAGCCAGCCTCGCAATACAGCTGCGCGACCGCACCAATGCGACGGATATTCTCTTCGCGGTCGATGGCGGTGAAACCAAGACCGAAGCGTTTCGCATAGTCTTCGCCATGGGTCTCGATCAACATGCCGGTGCCGGCGTTGAGCCCGTGGCGCACATTGTCGCCATCCAACACAGCACTGTGGTAGCCTCGCTCGACCAGCAGGTGATCCAACGTATTGGCCAGGGTACTCTTGCCCGAGCCGCTCAGGCCGGTGAACCAGATCACACAGCCCTTGTGGCCGTTAAGGCGCTCGCGCACCTCTCGCGAGACCTGATGTTCATGCCAGGTCACGTTGGTATCGTTCGCCATGGATTATTCTCATTGGAGCAAATGGGAGAATGTCGGCAGCACCGCTGGCTTGGTCATCAACGCAGTGCATAGCGCGGGGGCGCACCGACGACAAAGCCCGGCATTCTAATCCTGAAAAAAGTCACGTACAAGCCGCAATGCCGCCGACTTCGGTAGGCTGCCAGGCACTCTGCCGCGCTATCGCGCTATCGCGGTTGCACCAAAAGCGCGAGCGGCCCCGCAGCCTTGCGCTAGGGCACATCCGCAGCCGCCTCGCCCAGCAGCTTCGGCACCACCAGATCCAACCAACCGGCGATGCGTGCATCGGTCAGGCCAGGCTGCAAGCTCTGGTCCAGGGCCAGGCCGACAAAACGACCGTCACGCACCGCCTTGGAGCGCTTGAACTCATAGCCCGCGATGGGCCAGTCGCCGACCATTTCCGCGCCGAGCCCGGCAAAGTGACTATGCAATGCCATCATCCCGTCGACAAAGTGCTTGGGATAAATCTCCTGATCCCCGAGCCCGTACACGGCGACTCGAATGCCGGTGAAATCCTGTCCGGCCAGGCGCGGCAGAAATTCCAGCCAGCTCGGCTCCTTGGTCTCGCTCTCGATCCCTGGCAGACGCCCCTCGCCATAGGTCGGGGTACCCAGAATCAAAGCCCGATAGGCGAGTAGATCCTCAGGCTCGATGCGATTGACATTCAGCGGTTTCGCCACCCTGTCCTCGCCAAGGCGTTTGCTCAGAGACTTGGCGATCCGTTTTGCGATCAATCGAGTGGTACCGGAATCGGTGCCGAAGAAAATGCCGATCTTGGTCATGGTTGGTCCTCATGGTGGCTGGCAGGTGAAATTGGAGGTTGGCAGGTGAAATAACCGGACCTAGTGTTGCAGGAGATCTCTTGCGCCGCAATAACGGATCGACGCATCCCGGATTCACCCGGCGGAACAGCACGCAAATCCTCCGGCGATTCCGCCGACTAGCGGTTATAAATCACCGGCATCTGCCCCTTCCAGCGCTGCCAGCAGTCCTGATCGACGCTCAATTCGGCCATGAAATGAGCAACATTGATGCGCGATGTCGAGCCCGGATCGAACAGCGCGCTGCGGATCGGCGCTATGTGCAGGCTGTATTCGCTCACCGAATCCGCATCGGTCAGCGTATCCGGTCGCACGACCACCCATTCGAGGGCCTGCTGTGCCTGGCCGATCTCAGTGCGCAGATAATCCGCCGCCTGCTCGTTGTCGGCATGCGGCGGCAGCAACAGCCGCAGCAGGCCGATGACCAGGCGATGGCCCCGGCTCAGCGGCTCGTGCATATCCCGATTGCTCACGCCGGCGCTGTTCATCAAGATCATGCGGGTCGGAACCTCCGCTTTGTTGGCCATGGCCGCGATCGACAGCCGCCGAACCGCGTCCGTCACCAAAAAGCGGGGCTTGCCGAACATACCCTGCCAGCTCATGCGATGCCCCAGACAACAAGCGATTGCCCGGCATCCGTTGACGATCTCCGCCAGCTCGGCGTCGTCGAGTTCCAGCAGATTGACGCGAAGAATAGACAGATGCGAGGACCGGATCAGTTCCTTCGGCAGCACCGCCTGGGGTCGCAGGATGGCCTTCACCCGCTGTCCGCGATCCAGCAACTGTTTGACCAGCAGGCGTCCGGTCGCGCCATTTGCACCCACCACCAGGGTCTGCATTTCATTGATAGACATGGTTATTCTGTAAATCCAAGTCGAGAGATCAAAGCGATAAGAATACAGTATCCACCGATTTCCAAGCGCCGAGACTGTGCAAGTATGCGCGATCCGAGGCGAAGCGCGATTCATCACAGAGAGCACCGAGACACCTGTTGAACTGGGCTTGTTGAATTGGATTGATCGAACCGGATGTATCGAGCCGGGTTTGTGGAACTGAGCGCAACGGTCGCCAGCTCGGTCAGTATCGCCGCGGATGGCAGCGACAGCAAGACCAGAGACCGAGGCAGAGAGACTGTGCAGGTGTGCAGAAGATGATGTTTACCAATGTCAGTATTCACCGCAGAGTGCGCAGAGGGGCCAGGGCGGATGCATGCTCTTCTCTGCGTTCTCTGCGCCTCTGCGGTGAATCGCACTTCATTCACTCTGTCGGTATTCACCGCAGAGACGCAGAGAGCCCGTAGGTTGGGATGAGGAACGAATCCCAACACCGCGTTCTCTGCGTCTCTGCGTCTCTGCGACGAATCGAACTTCATCCACTGTCGGTATTCACCGCAGAGACGCAGAGAGCGCAGAGGGGCCAGGGCAGATGCATGCTCTTCTCTGCGTACTCTGCATCTCTGCGGTGAATCGAACCTGGGTCGGCATCGAAATCCGCAACTTACCAACCAGATCGCAGATGTGCTGTGCAACCTCTGTGTAGGATAGCACCGAGTTCCGCTGCAAGAGCGCCTTGGCGATTCTGCAATCAATGGCTATTATATGTCCGGCCTGGCCATATCCAGGCACATCCGCCAACGCTGCGTGACCGCAGGAATACAATGGACCGGCTCGCACGACTGCTGGTCTCGCCGAACACCTCGAACCGGATACCACTATGCAACTGAACTGGCTGCACATCACGGACTTTCACGCGGGGCAGGGCGGACAAAAGCGGCTCTGGCCCCAGGCACAGCAACTGTTTTTCGAACAATTGCCGGAGCTGCAAGCCGAAAGCGGCCCCTGGGATCTGATCTTGTTCACCGGCGATCTTGCCTTCTCCGGCCAGCCGGAACAATACCATCAGGTGGATGAGTTGCTGGAGACATTGCGCGCAGAGATCTGCAAGCTGCAAGAACAGCCGCCCATACTGCTCGCGGTACCCGGTAATCATGATCTGGACCGCAGCCTGGCCAACGCGGCCCACAACCGTGAAGGTCTGCACAATCATCGGCGATGGATCGAAGACCCGAAGTTACGCGACATCTTCTGGGATTCCGAGACCAGCTCAATCCGCCAAGCGGTCGACGAAGCCTTCGCTGAATACAGCAAGTGGTGGAAACGCCAAGCCGTCTGGACCAAGCCGCCGCCGGGCCTCACTATCACCGAAGGCCTGCTGCCCGGCGACTTCGCGGCAACCTTCGAGAAGGACGGCATCCCGTTCGGCATCCTCGGCCTCAACAGCGCCTTTCTGCAGCTCACGGATGAGGACTATAGGGGTAAACTCGGCATCGGTGTTGAACAGTTTCATGCCGCCTGCGGCGGTAATGGCGTCAACTGGGCGGCAGGGCAGTGCGCCAATCTGTTGATCACGCATCATCCTTGGGCCTGGCTCGAGCCTACTTTCCAGGGGGAGCTACTACAAGAGATCATGGGCGGCCGGCGCTTCGCGCTGCACCTGTGTGGCCATCTGCATCAAACCTACAGCATGGAACAGCGCACCGGCGGCGGCGATGCTCGACGGTTGTTCCAAACCCGGTCATTGTTCGGACTGGAGCGGCATGGCGACGGCTTGCAGCGTCGCCACGGACTCTGCGCTGGCCGGCTCGAGATCGACACGGCATCTGCAACCGGCATATGGCAAGCCTGGCCGCGCATGTACCATCTCACCGGCGACGATTGGGACATCATCCCCGATCCCGACCTCCGACTGGACCCGGCCAGCGGCAGGAGCAGCACCCGGCCCAAGTCGTTCGACCTCCGTCCCGGTTGCATGCGAGCTTCGGCCAAGACCCAGGTACAGCCAGACGTCGAGTCGGTCGCCCAGCCGGATACGGAGCTGGCCAAGGCCATCTCCACAAACCTCAAAGCCGCACCAGGGCTCGCCGAACATCCACCTGGGCGCCCTGAGCTTACGCCGGTGTTTTCCTTTCCCTGGGCCTGCGACTGGGGCGAGGATGACTACGGCCCCTGGGTGGCGTTTCGCATCAAGGGTCTGCGCCAGGTATTGCGCTGGGTACCGCCCGGTGCGTTTCGGGGCGAGCGGCCGGCGCGGGCGATCATCTCGCGCGGTTTGTGGCTGGCGGATACCACTTGCACCCAGGGTCTGTGGCAGGCGGTCATGGGTCGGAATCCCAGCCGATTCCAAGGTCAAGAGCGCCCAGTGGAAAACCTGAGCTGGGATGATGTGCAGGACTTTCTCCAGCGTCTGAATGACATGCTGCCAGGCCTCGAGGCCCGGCTGCCGACCGAGGCGGAATGGGAGCACGGCTGCCGGGCCGGCACCGAAACCGCGTTCTGGTTCGGCGATGCCATCACCACCGATCAAGTCAACTACGACGGTAACCATCCCACCGGTGGCGCTCCCAAAGGAGCGTATCGCAAGCAGACCGTTGACGTGAAGGCGTTGCCCTGCAATGCCTGGGGTCTGTATCAGATGCACGGCAATGTCTGGGAGTGGTGCAGCGACTGGTATGCCGCCTATCCGTCTGGCGAGCAGGATGATCCTGAGGGGCCTGATACGGGCGTTCAGCGGGTCTGTCGCGGCGGCAGCTGGATCGACCACGCCGTCTACTGCCGTTCGGCGCTGCGCTCCCTCAGGCTGCCGGATCTGGGCCACGTCAACCAGGGCTTCCGCCTTGCCCGAGGTCCAGAAGCAGGCCCGGCGGAGCCGGTGCGGAGCAAAGGACAGGAAGATGGGGGATGAGTGCCGCGGTTGCGCAGCCGCGCCTGACAGACGGAGCCGGGGCGGAGTCGGTCTGGCGCGGCTGTGCAACCGCGGGGGGATTGTTGGTAGAGCCCGTAGGTTGGGATGAGGAACGAATCCCAACACCGCGTTCTCTGCGCCTCTGCGGTGAATCGCACTTCACTGTTTGGTATTCACCGCAGAGACGCAGAGTGCGCAGAGGGGCCAAGAGGGAAGCATGCTCTTCTCCGCGTTCTCTGCGCCTCTGCGGTGAATCAAACTGCATCCTGAATGAATGGTTGAACATTCTCCTCTGCGTCTCCGCGGTGAATCGAATCTGCGTCGTCATCGCAATCCGCATCTTATCCGCCAGATCGCAGATGCGCTGTGCAACCTCTGTGTAGGATGGCACCGAGTTCCGCTGCAAGAGCGCCTTGGCGATTCTGCAATCAATGGCTACTATAGGCTCTGGCCTGGCCATATCCAGGCACATCTGACAACGCTTCATGACCGCAGGAATACAATGGACCCGATCACCCCCGGCATCCTTTCAGGCGTGCTCGCCAATGCCCTGACGGCGTTGATCGCCGACAGAGTCGCCGGCGACGCGCAGGACATTGTTCAGCTGCCGCAGCAATTGCGTCCGCTGTTGGCGCAACCGGCGGCTCGGCTCGCGCGCTCGCTCGCTGCCTCACAGCCCACGGATCGGGACCGGCTCGCACACTTGCTGGTCTCGGACGATGTCGAAAAGCTCATTCAGCGCGCCTTTTCTACCGCCGTTGCCGACAATGACGAACCTTCCCTCGACGCCATCCAAGCGGATTTCCGCGCTCTGTATGACGCGGCGCTCGGGCCGGGCGCAACGACCGGGCAGGCCGACAGCCTGTTCGATGCACTTCTCGAAGCCTGCGACACATCTCTTGATGTCGCCATCGACCGCGGCGTGCTGGCCGGTCATGAGGCCAAGGAAGCCCTGCGCCATCGGCGCATCAGCCAGCGCCTTGCGACGCTCGAGCGGAATATTGCGCGGCTGCTGGACGGCAGTTCAGCACAGCAGGCAACCCTGGAACAACTGCTGCCTGACAACCTGCCATCGCTGCAAGGCACGGACAATCTGACTGCTCGACTACTGCGGATGACTCAGCGCGACCGCGAGCGCTCGCTCGATGCGCTCGAACGAAAAGTCGCGGCGCTGACAGATCGATCCCGGCAAACCGAGCTCGAGCTGAGCTCAAACATCATCCCCAATTCCGACCCGCTCCTGGACCCGGACAGCGGTATGAGCAATACCCCGTCCGAGTCGTTACACCGCCGTTCGGGTGACACTGTGGCTTCGACCCCTATCGAATCGGATTCGGACTCTGGCCCAGCGCCAAAACCGGACAAGGACTTGGCCAAGGCCATCTCCACAAACCTCAAAGCCGCACCAGCGCTCGCCGAACATCTACGTGAGCACCCTGAGCTTGCTGGTGCGACGGAGCTGTCCGAAGCGCTGACCCTGCTGCCGCCGGAGCGTGCCCTCAGTGCCTTCTGGGGTGCCGCCCATGACTGTCGCAACGATCATTCCACTGGCTGCTGGCGCGACGATGTTCGCAACAATGCGATCAACATTTTTGGCTTGCTGCTTGGTCGCTTCGTCAGGGCGCAGCAGCCACAGGGCAGCGTGGCCGTTCATCTGGTTCTACCGCCGGTTGCCACTGAAGTCGGTGCAGAGGTGCTATGGCTGCATTGGCGCAAACACAACGAGCGTCCGGAGTTCAAGCGCTGGGGCGGTCGGCTGATCGGGGTCAACAATGTGCTCGGCGGCATCCTTCTGCCGGCAACCAATTGGAACAGCAGCGCTCAGCGCACCCATGACGCCAAGACCGCGCTCTGGAACGCGATCTTTGCAGGCACCTTGAGCGCACCTGCGCACTTTGGCGAACAACAGGACGCAGACCTGCGCAAGCGCTTGGAGTTTGAACGAAGAAGTATCGGTCCGAAGCAGTACGGCACAGTGGACAAAGAGCGCGAGTATGATCCCCTCAACGATGCGGTTGTCCTTGCCGCGCTGTGCGACGATATAGGGCTTCGCGTTTTCCAGATCGATCCTGGCGCAATATCGATGTTCAGTATTTCAGAGCGTGAGTTCGAACAGAACGTCGCCCAATGCTGGCCCACTTTCGAGAAACCTCGATCATGACCGACTTAGTCGATACAGCACACCAACCAAAACCCACCGGCGACATCGACGCCCTGCACAACGGCCTCGCAGTCCCGCTACCCGAAGACGGCCCCTGGCCCGAGGCCTTACACCTGTTCGGCGAGCGCGAGAGCTGGGCGGTCAAGGCCGCCGAAGCCGCCGGTCGGCCGCTGCTGGTACGCGGCGAGCCCGGCACCGGCAAAAGCCAGTTGGCACGCGCCGTGGCCTGTTTCACCGGGCGCTTGTTCATTCCCCAGGTGGTGCATTCGCGCACCGAGCCCGAGGATCTGAAATGGCAGTTCGACGCCGTCGCCCGGCTCGGCGAAGCGCAGGCGCTGGGCGCCATTGGTCCGACCAAGCTCGGCAAATCCTGGGGCAGGAATCGCATTGACCGCGGCTCGCTCCGCCCAGAGCGTTTCCTCACCCCCGGCCCGCTCTGGTGGGCCTTCGACTACGCTGGCGCCGAACAGCAGAACGCGCGTTGCCATCATCCCTGTTCGCCGCCAAACACCGAGCTCGGCGATCCAGAGCGCGGCGTCGTCTTGCTCATCGACGAAATCGACAAAGCCGAGGCGGACCTGCCCAACGGCCTGCTCGAGGTGCTCGGCAACCGCGGCTTCAGCGTGCCCTACCGGCGCGAGCCGGTGTGCCGGCATCGCGACCGCCCGGTGCTGGTGCTGATCACCACCAACGAAGAACGCGAACTGCCCGGCGCCTTCGTCCGCCGTTGCCTGGTGTTGCGCCTGGAACTGGAAAAGGAAGAAACCGCGTTCATCGACCAGCTCGCCGAGCGCGGCGCCCGCCATTTTCCCCGCGACACCTGCGATCTGATCCGCCGCCAGGTCGCCTGCATGCTGTGGAAGGAACGCGGACCGGCCAAGTCCGCCGGCCTGACTCCGCCCGGCCAGGCCGAGTACCTGGACATCCTGCGCGCGCTTGCGCATCTGACCGAAGACGTCGAAAATTCCAAACAACGGGTCGGCAAGCAATTGGACCTGCTCGAGAAGATCGCCGACTTCGCATTGATCAAAAAGCCGCCGGACGCATGAGCGCAGGCCGAACCCAGCGCCAGACATCCATGCAGAAGGCATGGCGCGCCGAGCGCGGCCTCGCCGACCTGCTGATCCTGCGCGCTCGCTGGCCGGATGCAGACCCGGACTTGCTGGCCGACTTGCTGGAATTACAGCGCATTCCCGAGCCGGACCCAGTCGCGGACTCGCCGCCGCCGAGCATGGAGCAACAGGACCGCATCATCGATGCCCAGCAGCCCGACATGGCTGATCGCCGCCCTGCACCGCGCGAGCGGCCCGAGCCCATACCAACGCCAACCAAAGCAGTCGGCGGCCTGGTGTTCTATCGCGTCACCAAGGTACGCGCATTGCCCCAGCAAGACGCGCCCGGCAAGCGCCCGCAATGGTATCTGGATGCCGCACCCATCCCGCCGGACGCGACCGGCAGGGTGCACAACATCCCGCCACCGCCGCCGCTGACGCCCTGGCGCCGGCTCTGGCCCTTCTTTCGTGCCGCCCTCGGCGAAGTCGTCGAGCAGCGCGCGCCGGACCTGGAGCGGCTGGTCCAGCTCAGCGCCCAAGGCCGGATGCCGCGCCGCATCCCGCGCCGCCGGCGGGCGCGATGGGCACCGCAGGCGCAGGTGATCCTGGATTTCTCGGAGCGCCACTGCGAATTGCTCGGTGCCGATGTGCGCGGCCTGATCCAGCCGCTGCTGGATCTGCGCGGCGCCCTCGGCCTGGACCTGTTGGGCTGGACCGATGCCCGGATCGGCCCCTGGCTGCGCTTCGATGTCTCTACCGAACGGTTCCGGCGTCTCGAGACCGCGCCCAAGCCAGCCGATGCCGCCTTGCCGATGCTGATCGTCAGCGATCTCGGCTGCTGCGGAGGCGCCGCCGACCGCACCCCCTGGCGCGACCTGCTCGAGGGCTGCCGCCGCGCCGGTCAGCGCCCATTGGTGCTGTCGCCCTGCCCGAGCCGCTATTGGCATAGCGAGCTGGCGCATGACTGCCGGCTGTTGACCTGGGACCGCGTACACCGCCTGCCGCGCGTCTTGCCGGGGCGCAAGGCGACATCGGCGCCCTGTCCGGAGCAGCCGGCGTCATTGCAACAGGACCGCGGCGCCGAGCGGCTGCTGGACTGGCTGGCCCCCGCCGTCCGAATCGACCCGGCCCTGCTGCGTACATTGCGCTGTCTGCTCGGCCTCGACATCGGCGCCGAGATCGCCGCCTGGCAGCATCCCCACCTGGCCGCGACCAGCGGCGTTCGGGAATGGCGCGACGCCGCCGCGCGGGCATGTCACGAGCCTGGGTTTCGCAGGCTTGGCCCAAGGCGCCAGCAGCTGCTCTCGCAACTGCTCCAGCAGCGACACCAGCGCCTGCCAGACAACATCCGCCTGGAAGAAAAGGCCAACCTGGCGCGCCTGTGCAATGGCGAGGCACCCGAGGTAGACCGCTATCTGGCGAACATGGCGCGCACCCTGGAGGAAAACGACAGCCCAAATCGGGACGCATTGCGCATCTATCTGCATCGACTCCATCTGCACACGGCACCCGAGGACTGGACCAACGAGCGCCGCGTCGCCCTCTACACCCTATTGCACCGGGAGGGTCTGCGCAGGGGCGAGCTGGAATTGCCGGAAGGACTCCAGGCCCCGGCGTACTGGCTGCTCGAGGACGACGCCGAGCCGCGGACATGTGCGCTGGTGCAATGCGGCAACCAACTGATGCTGGTCGGCAGCGAAACGCGCTCGGACCCGTTCGAGCACCAGTCGCGATCCGAGCCCCAACCCGAACCCCAACCCGGCAGCCTGCTGGCCCATCTGCTGCTGACCGATGCGCCGGTACAGGTGCAGCCGCTTGCAACCTCCCAGGCCGAACAGACCGCCGACGCAAGCGCCCCGGCATCCGAGCTCGAGTCCCAGGCAAGGGCAGAGGCGATGGCACAGGCGCCTGCTGCCGAGCGCCCCGGACCGTCCTCCGATCGGCTGGCAATATCCCGTTGGACCAGCCATCCCGCGGACCCGCACAAGCCCATCGCCCTGCCGCGTGCCGGACTCGTATTGCGCGGCCGGGACGCCGAGCTGACCCTGGAGCCGCTCAGCCGCCCCAGCTGGACGCAGCGCATCGGCCAGGACCCTGCCGGGCTCTTTGTCGATGTGCCCCACCGCGGCGGAAGCCGCCGTCTGCGCTGGGTACCCCCAGGCCCGCCGCTCGCCGATGCCATGGATGCCTCCGTGCGCATGTTGACCATTCCCCAGGATGCCTTCTGGGACCAGGACGCCTGGCAGCGCTGGCGCAAAGGCGAGACCCAGCGCGCCGAC
Source organism: Thiohalocapsa sp. PB-PSB1 (assembly GCA_016745215.1). Taxonomy (GTDB): domain Bacteria; phylum Pseudomonadota; class Gammaproteobacteria; order Chromatiales; family Chromatiaceae; genus Thiohalocapsa. The sequence continues at coordinate 4,786,431 of CP050890.1, read as the reverse complement.
TGGGCCCAGGGTCACGGCATCGACGACATCGGCCCCTGGGCCGAATTCAGCGTTGGCGGTGTCGTTCAGCGCATGCGCTGGATCTGGCCCGCGGCCTTTTGGATGGGCTCGCCGAAAGCTGAAAAAGGCCGAGAGGACGACGAAATTCTGCACCAGGTGCTGCTGACCCAGGGCTATTGGCTTGCGGACACGGCCTGTACTCAGGCTCTTTGGCAGCAGGTGATGGGCGACAATCCGAGTAGGTTCATAGGAGCCGACCGGCCGGTCGAGCAGGTTAGCTGGGATCAGGTCGCCGACTTTATCCAAGAATTGAACCGAATTGTCCCTGGGTTGGATGCGCGGCTGCCGACCGAGGCCGAATGGGAGCACGGCTGTCGCGCCGGCAACGCAGACCCGTTCTGGTTCGGCAAGAGCATCACCACGGAGCAGGTGAACTACGACGGCAATTTTCCCTACGGCGATGCCCCGAAGGGCCAATACCGCGGCGAAACCGTACCGGTCAAGGCCCTGCCAGCTAATGCCTGGGGTTTATATCAGATGCACGGCAATGTTTGGGAATGGTGTCTCGACTGGTATGATGCCTATGATACCGGCACAGTGCTGGATCCGCTGGGACCAGAGGCGGGCGATCAGCGGGTCTGTCGCGGCGGCTGCTGGATCAACCACGCCGTCCTCTGCCGTTCGGCGCAGCGCTTCATCAGGCTGCCGGACCAGCGCAGCGGCTACCTGGGCTTCCGCCTTGCCCGAGGTCCAGTAACAGGCCAGGCCACTGGTGCGGCGGAGCCGTCACCGGAGCCGGAGAACAGTCAAACAGCGCCAAGCGCGCATGACGCGGCCGACGCCGGACTGACGAAGCGCGAGCGAAGTCTGTCAGGCGTTGGCAGCGTCATGCGGCGTTTAACCAGGTTTTTCCGATCATGAGTTATGGTTTTTTTACGATTCCGGTCGAACAGCCGGCGGTGAAAACCAGGATTTCCCTCTCGCAGCTCGTGTCGAGGCTCGGCCTCGACATGCGGTCTTGGCGACTCTGCCACCTGCGATGGATCGCTGAAGACGGCCGCGGACGCAGCCGGCACCGCGGCGGATGGCAGAGTCATCGAGACCAGATGCCAAGGCAGAGCCCCGGCATCAGCAATGCAAGACAGGAAAAAAGCTGGATATTTCAATCTTTTCTTCATCTGCGTATCATTCATGATCGTCCTGGTTCAAATCCTTCTTTCACGGTTTCGGAGCCTGGGAACCAGCGGGGAAACGCCAATGGCCCCCATTGTGGCTCCAGGTGTGCCCCTCGGCGTACTGGTAGGGGCGGTGGATACCGCGCCGACGGCTCGCCGGTGGACCGTCCCTTTATCTGCCGAGCATCCCGGTGCGACAACGCGACATGATTGATCGATCGCACCTGCTGCCGCCGGTGTTTCCCTTTCCCTGGGCCTGCGACTGGGGCGAGGATGACTTCGGCCCTTGGGTGGCGTTTCGCATCAAGGGTCTGCGTCAGGCATTGCGCTGGGTACCGCCCGGTGCGTTTCGGGGCGAGCGTCCGGCGCGGGCGATCATCTCGCGCGGTTTGTGGCTGGCGGATACCGCCTGCACCCAGGGCCTGTGGCAGGCGGTCATGGGTCGGAATCCCAGTCGATTCCAAGGTCAAGAGCGCCCAGTGGAAAACCTGAGCTGGGATGATGTGCAGGACTTTCTCCAGCGTCTGAATGACATGCTGCCAGGCCTCGAGGCCCGGCTGCCGAGCGAGGCGGAATGGGAGCACGGCTGCCGGGCCGGCACCGAAACCGCGTTCTGGTTCGGCGATGCCATCACCACCGATCAAGTCAACTACGACGGTAACCATCCCACCGGTGGCACTCCGAAAGGAGCGTATCGCAAGCAGACCGTTGACGTGACGGCATTGCCCTGCAATGCCTGGGGTCTGTATCAGATGCACGGCAATGTTTGGGAGTGGTGCAGCGACTGGTATGCCGACGACTATCCGTCTGACGAGCGGTATGATCCCGAGGGGCCTGGTACGGGCGTTCGGCGGGTCTGTCGCGGCGGCAGCTGGTTCAACCACGCCGTCTTCTGCCGTTCGGCGCTGCGCAGCCACAGGCGGCCGGACCGGCGCGGCGGCGGCCGGGGCTTCCGCCTTGCCCGAGGTCCAGAAGCAGGCCCGGCGGAGCCGGTGCGGAGCAAAGGACAGGAAGATGGGGGATGAGTGCCGCGGTTGCGCAGCCGCGCCTGACAGACGGAGCCGGGGCGGAGTCGGTCTGGCGCGGCTGTGCAACCGCGGGGGGGTTGTTGCTAGTGGAGCGGTACAGAAATCCCGAGGCGGTTCGTTGTCGTTGTCGTTGTCGTAATCGTAGTCGTTATCGAGCATTCGGCTAAGACGATTATGACAACGACAACGACAACGACAACGATAACGACAACGACCGGAAACTGTCTCGGAACATCTGCACCGAAGCACTAGCCCGTAGGTTGGGATGAGGAACGAATCCCAACACCGCGTACTTGCGCCCGATCCGCTGGCATCTCCTGCCAGGTCGCCCGCAAGCGGGCTCCTACGGCTGGGAATGTTCGGCTAGCTATTCGAGCCCGTAGGTTGGGATGAGGAACGAATCCCAACGTCACCACTGTTCCCCAAAGTCTCCTGCGGCGTCATCCACACAGCCCCATTCGGCCGTCACCCAGGCTGAAGATCCCGGTGAAAGGATGAAAGCCTGCAATCGATGGCGCGTTGGACATCACCCTGCTCGAGCGGATTGTCATGCACAGAGTCGACATGCCGCTGTCGATCCAAATCATCCCATGCAAATCATCCCGGTTCGGATATTCCCAAAATCGCCTTTGCCAGATGCCCCGCTCGCCCCTTGTTGCGTCGGCTTGCGCGAATCCGCTTGCCATTGGGTAGCCGACGCGAGCAATGCGCTTCGATCAGGCGCCAACGCATCGGATCATCGCTGTCTCTTTCAGCGGCGGAAAAATAGCCGCAGGCGCCACCCAGCGTAGGAGCCCGCTTGCGGGCGACCCTGGGCGATGCCGGCGGATGCGTTACTTCAAGGCGATGACCGGAGAGAAACATACCGAAGCGGCAACCCGCTCAGGGTCGCTGCACAGGCGGGTTGCGGCAACGACAAGGCGGACGAGAAAACGAGCCAGATGGTAGGCTGTCGAAATCTGCGGTCTCACTAAAACAAGCGCTTTCCGGTTTATGGATGCTTAGTCGGTGTCGGGGTCGGTGTCGGGGTCGGTGTCGAGGTCGGAATTCGGGATTGTATCGAGCTGGCTGCTTCGATCGACGAGCGGATTCGATTCCGATTCCGATAGCGACCCCGACACCGATGAGGCTTTCCCAGTGCGTTCGATGATGCAATCCAAGACCCGGAATCGGTTTGGCAGCAAAACTCAGGACATTGCGACAGCCGAGCCAGATGGTCTATTTGTCGACGGAAATCGCCTTATCCCGGCGGCGGTCGGCTCCTCAGCCAACAGATCAGCTCTGCTGCCGCCTCGCCGGCCGCCCGGTGTCCGTTTGCGTTCCAATGGCCGAAGCCGGGCATGCTCCCGGGCAGCCCGTGGAAGAACACCGGGGGTTGGTCGCTGGGCTGCGTCCAGCGCGCCGGCAGGTTGAGCACCGGGATGCGATGAGCATGGGCGATGTCCAGCAGTCGGCGCACCGGATAGCCCAGATCCTCCAGGCCGAGGGCGGCGGCAAATCGCGCCCTGCCCGCGCTGTCCGGATGCACCTGTGCGCCGGTGCCGATCAACATCAACAGCGGTTCGGCAGCAGCGGCGCGCGTCTCTTCGGAGAAGGCCGCCAGGATCCCTTGCATGGTCTGCCAGGCAGCTTCCCAGGCCGGGCTGTTCGGCGGCTGGTAGAGCGCATTGTCCACCCCGGGCTCTTGGGGAGCGCTGTGCTGCTCCGGGTTGGACGCCGCCAGGCTCGCCATGCGCGCGGCATCGCGAGCCTGTATCAGGAGTTGGGCGATCCTGGATTGCTCCCGCAGCCATTGCAGTGCCCGGCCCGCGCGGCGCGTCGCCGAGCGGTACTCCGGCGAGCGCAGAAATCCGTCGTCCAGGCGCATGCCGTCGCGCGCCGGCACGAGGTAGGGTCTCAGGGGTTCGGAATCGAGCGCGCGGACGTTCTCGTTCAGATCATTGCCGATGAACAACGCAAGGATCACCACGTCGGGGGAGAACTGCCTGGCATGGGCTCTCCAAGCGAGCAGCGCTTGCGCCGTGCTGTAGCCGCTGACTGCGAAGCTGAGCACTTCGGTGGACCTAGGGGCATCCCCGGGGGCAGTCCTGGGGGCAATCCCGGGACAGCCAGCGCTGTTCAATTGCGCCGCCATTCTGCGCCACCAGGTCTGCTGCAACGCGACCTGAACCGCCTCGGTGAAAGAGTCGCCGAGCACGGCGATCCGCAGGCTGCCCGCAGGCTTGGTCAGCCTGTGGTCGAGATCGCGAAACCCGAGCGCGTTGGTCTCCACCAGCGCGCGCCCTTCGAACCGCTGCCAGGCTGCGCTGTCTGGCGGCGGACGCCAGCCGAGCACCGGGTCGGGGCGCTTCGAAAACGCCCAATAATAGGATTGGCCGGCAAGGCGCAGGCCGATTTCACCAAGCAACAGGGCAATCAGGGTCGCGGCGACGGCGAGCAGAAGGGAGCGGTACAAGGGTAAACCTGCCTGTGCCGGGCTTGGTTGCAAATGGTTGAGAAATCCAACTGCCTCTGGGCCTCTCCTGCGGATCGAAGACGGTGCGGTAGGGATTGGCCCCGGAGCCCTGACATTCGCCCCAGACAAGCCCGTCGCCCAGCGCCCGAGTCGGCCACTTCGCGGGCTGGAGCAATGTGTTGGCCGCCTGCAATGACGGCTGATCCGGGGCTAAAGCGGTCAATTGATTGATATCGAGGGTCATCCGGCCGGGAGAGTGCCTAATCGATGCATTGCGGCTGGATTTTACGCCCGCGCCGGCTGACCTGGCAATCTCGGATGCAAAACTTCACCAGCCGTGGGATTTGGACGACGTAGGAGCCCGCTTGCGGGCGACCTGGCAGGTGATGCCAGCGGATCGGATGCAAGCGCGGCGTCTTATCCCCGGAGAAGGGTGCTGCCTTCAACAACTGCAAAGATGCACCGCAGAGGCGCAGAGTTCGCAGAGGGGCCAGGCGAATGCATGCTCTTCTCTGCGTCTCCGCGGTGAATCCAACTTCATTCCGGTCGCATAGCCGAACATTCCCAGCCGTAGAAGTCGGACGACGTAGGAGCCCGCTTGCGGGCGACCTGGCAGGTGATGCCAGCGGATCGGACGCAAGCGCGGCGTCTTATCCCCGGAGAAGGGTGCTGCCTTCGACAACTGCAAGGATTCACCGCAGAGGCGCAGAGTTCGCAGAGGGGCCAGGCGAATGCATGCTCTTCTCTGCGTCTCCGCGGTGAATCCAACTTCATTCCGGTCGCATAGCCGAACATTCCCAGCCGTAGAAGTCGGACGACGTAGGAGCCCGCTTGCGGGCGACCTGGCAGGTGATGCCAGCGGATCGGATGCAAGCGCGGCGTCTTATCCCCGGAGAAGGGTGCTGCCTTCAACAACTGCAAAGATGCACCGCAGAGGCGCAGAGTTCGCAGAGGGGCCAGGCGAAAGCATGCTCTTCTCTGCGTCTCCGCGGTGAATCCAACTTCATTCCGGTCGCATAGCCGAACATTCCCAGCCGTAGAAGTCGGACGACGTAGGAGCCCGCTTGCGGGCGACCTGGCAGGTGATGCCAGCGGATCGGATGCAAGCGCGGCGTCTTATCCCCGGAGAAGGGTGCTGCCTTCAACAACTGCAAAGATGCACCGCAGAGGCGCAGAGTTCGCAGAGGGGCCAGGCGAATGCATGCTCTTCTCTGCGTTCTCTGCGTCTCCGCGGTGAACCCAATCGTTTGTATCCGGTGCATTGGCGCCGGCGGCAGAGCCGCCGGGCATGCAACCCGGCAACCTCGAGGATCAGAACCGCACCCGCACCCGATAGGTCAACAGACTCTTGCCCTCGGCGGGAATCTCCATCCTCCATTCAGCGGTACGCGCATTGACCTTGTCGTGGGGGATGCTCTCGTTGAGCATGCTCCAGTCGCCACCGATGGTCTCGCGTAAAATGACCTTCTGCGGCTCGGGTTTGGCATTGCGCACCTCGATTTCATAGGCACTTTCGAACTCGTACTGCCAGGGGCCGGTGCCGGAGCGCTTTTTGAACTCGGTTTGTTTTTTGTCGGCACTGATGTCGAAGGACTTGCCCAGCAGCAGCCTTAGGGTCTCGTTTTTCGGCGTGTGGTCGATGCGGTCCTCGCCGATGAACTGCACGTTGCCGCCGGTATCGCGCTTGTAGATACGCACCACTCCGGCCGGCAGCGGCATGCCGAGATTGGACGCGGCGTTGTTCGCCAAGGTCAAATAGACGTTGACATCCAGATCCTCGGTCAGGCCTTGACGCTGCTGCCGAAAGCCCGCCTGACTGCCGCTGATCAGCAATTCCTTGTCCACCGTCACGTCGGGAGCGTTCAGCAGCGAGACCTGTTTGGATTGATTGTCGGCAATGGTGGTCGGAAAGCCCAGGGTGTACAGGTGATATTCGAACAGCGCCTCCTCGGCCATCGGTGGGGGTGGCGCGGCCATGGCACGCGCCATCGGGGGCGCGCTCTCCATCAGCACGTCCGGCTGTACCTGATTGACCTCGCCGGCAACCAATTGCAATTTGGCATTGCGATAGCTGGTGCCGCTGCGGTTCTCCAATGTGACCCAGCCGGTCAGATCCAGCTGTTGTTCATTCGGCCCCAGTTCGCCCACATAGTCTGCCTGCCAGCTCAGGCCGCCGGTCAGGTAGCTCAGCTCCAATGTGCGTTTCTCCTGGTCGGCGGCATCCTGGCCCAGGTTCAATGTCAACACCAGGGTTGGACGATCGCGCAGATTGGATGGAATGTCGCGATAGACGATGCGCCCGCCGAGGCCGACCGGCAATCCGCCGACGGACTTGTCGAAGCTGCCGGTCTCGATGCGGTCGCCGATGCGCAGGACCACGCCGTTACTGGCGGCCAGCACGGTGGCCTGCTCCTCGGTCTGTTCGCCGGTGGTGGGATGGGTTCTGATCAATCCCACCTGGCGACCGACGTACTTTTCCAGCAATTTTTCCGGTGTCAACAGATCGAAATCGAAATTCTGTTCGATGACCACCAGCTCGCCGCCGTCCACATCCCGCAACAATGCGGTCTGCGGGCGAATGCGGGCGCTGACGTCGCGAAATGCCAGATCCACGCGCCCGGCGGGCAAACTCAGCTGGCGTTGGTCCTTGACCAGCGCCAGATCCTGGTTATAGATGGTCACCGCCACTGCCTGCTGATCCTCCAGGTTGCTGCGCAATTCGGCCGCTTCCGGGTCGGCCTGGCGTTCCTGTGGCTGATTGCCCGATGGGCTGTCGGCTTGCTCCAAGGCTGGGTTTGTCATTGGATTTGCGGCCTGATCTGTATTGGGCTCGTTGGATTGACTCATGGCGAATTGAACGCTGAACGGAAAGCCGAGCATAAGCAGCATCGGGGCAAACAGCCCGGCAGTTAGGCGATGACGCGACCTCATAATTCGATCTCCTGATTGCGATTGACTGGCGGTGAGCGCGTTCACCGCCCCTGAGCGCAAGCATACGCCGTCTCGGCGCTTGCTGGATGAGCAGGATACCGTATCGGGGCTGAGTTCTGAGGTATCCCCAGATAGTCTGCTGCTGTAACAACGCCTTAACTTGCCCTGCTGGGGGTGCTGCCTGCAAAGAATGTAAGGATTCACCGCAGAGGGGCCAAGGCGCCTCGCCTGCAAGTGGACCTTGGCCAGCCCTGGGAGCCGGTCGGCGTAGGAGCCCGCTTAGGGCGACCCGGCAACTGATGCCAGCGGAGCGGACGCAAGCGCCGCGCCTTGCCTGGGAGAATAGCTCTAGGCCAGTGTCTTCTCAACGAATCAACCGAGGATACCCCAGCGCGACTTGATCGGGATTGGGATAAGCGATACCGTCGAACACCATGAACCCCAGAAATGACATCGCGTAGGGCCGCTCCGGGATCGGTAGGAGCCCGCTTGCGGGCGACGGAGAGTTTGAGGCAATCGCGACGGTCGCCCGCAAGCGGGCTCCTACCCAGGGCCGAGCGCATGGTTGGTGTGCAGGTCTTTCGATCGATGAGTTTCGGGCTGTCGGCAGAGCTGACATCGCGTATGGCCGCGCCGGGATCGGTAGGAGCCCGCTTGCGGGCGACGCTGAGCCTGAGGTGACCGCAGCGGTCGCCCGCAAGCGGGCTCCTACCCAGAGCCGAGCGCATGGTTGGTGTGCAGGTCTTCTGATCGATGAGCTTCGGGCTGTCGGCAGAGCTGACATCGCGTATGGCCGCGCCGGGATCGGTAGGAGCCCGCTTGCGGGCGACGCTGAGCCTGAGGTGACCGCAGCGGTCGCCCGCAAGCGGGCTCCTACCCAGGGCCGAGCGCATGGTTGGTGTGCAGGTCTTCTGATCGATGAGCTTGGGGCTGTCGGCAGAGCTGACATCGCGCGTTGCGGCTCCGGGATCGGTAGGAGCCCGCTTGCGGGCGACGCTGAGTCTGAGGCAACCGCCACGGTCGCCCGCAAGCGGGCTCCTACCCAGGGCCGAGCGCATGGTTGGTGTGCAGGTCTTCTGATCGATGAGCTTGGGGCTGTCGGCAGAGCTGACATCGCGTATGGCCGCGCCGGGATCGGTAGGAGCCCGCTTGCGGGCGACGCTGAGTCTGAGGTGACCGCAGCGGTCGCCCGCAAGCGGGCTCCTACCCAGGGCCGAGCGCATGGTTGGTGTGCAGGTCTTCTGATCGATGAGCTTGGGGCTGTCGGCAGAGCTGACATCGCGTATGGCCGCGCCGGGATCGGTAGGAGCCCGCTTGCGGGCGACGCTGAGCCTGAGGCAACCGCTACGGTCGCCCGCAAGCGGGCTCCTACCCAGGGCCGAGCGCATGGTTGGTGTGCAGGTCTTTCGATCGATGAGTTTCGGGCTGTCGGCAGAGCTGACATCGCGTGTTGCGGTTCCGGGATCGGTAGGAGCCCGCTTGCGGGCGACGCTGAGCCTGAGGTGACCGCAGCGGTCGCCCGCAAGCGGGCTCCTACCCAGGGCCGAGCGCATGGTTGGTGTGCAGGTCTTCTGATCGATGAGCTTGGGGCTGTCGGCAGAGCTGACATCGCGTGTTGCGGCTCCGGGATCGGTAGGAGCCCGCTTGCGGGCGACGCTGAGCCTGAGGTGACCGCAGCGGTCGCCCGCAAGCGGGCTCCTACCCAGGGCCGAGCGCATGGTTGGTGTGCAGGTCTTCTGATCGATGAGCTTGGGGCTGTCGGCAGAGCTGACATCGCGCGTTGCGGCTCCGGGATCGGTAGGAGCCCGCTTGCGGGCGACGCTGAGTCTGAGGCAACCGCCACGGTCGCCCGCAAGCGGGCTCCTACCCAGGGCCGAGCGCATGGTTGGTGTGCAGGTCTTCTGATCGATGAGCTTGGGGCTGTCGGCAGAGCTGACATCGCGTATGGCCGCGCCGGGATCGGTAGGAGCCCGCTTGCGGGCGACGCTGAGTCTGAGGTGACCGCAGCGGTCGCCCGCAAGCGGGCTCCTACCCAGGGCCGAGCGCATGGTTGGTGTGCAGGTCTTCTGATCGATGAGCTTGGGGCTGTCGGCAGAGCTGACATCGCGTATGGCCGCGCCGGGATCGGTAGGAGCCCGCTTGCGGGCGACGCTGAGCCTGAGGCAACCGCTACGGTCGCCCGCAAGCGGGCTCCTACCCAGGGCCGAGCGCATGGTTGGTGTGCAGGTCTTCTGATCGATGAGCTTCGGGCTGTCGGCAGAGCTGACATCGCGCGTTGCGGCTCCGGGATCGGTAGGAGCCCGCTTGCGGGCGACGCTGAGCCTGAGGCAACCGCCACGGTCGCCCGCAAGCGGGCTCCTACCCAGAGCCGAGCGCATGGTTGGTGTGCAGGTCTTCTGATCGATGAGCTTCGGGCTGTCGGCAGAGCTGACATCGCGTGTTGCGGCTCCGGGATCGGTAGGAGCCCGCTTGCGGGCGACGCTGAGCCTGAGGTGACCGCCACGGTCGCCCGCAAGCGGGCTCCTACCCAGGGCCGAGCGCATGGTTGGTGTGCAGGTCTTCTGATCGATGAGCTTCGGGCTGTCGGCAGAGCTGACATCGCGTGTTGCGGCTCCGGGATCGGTAGGAGCCCGCTTGCGGGCGACGCTGAGCCTGAGGTGACCGCCACGGTCGCCCGCAAGCGGGCTCCTACCCAGAGCCGAGCGCATGGTTGGTGTGCAGGTCTTCTGATCGATGAGCTTCGGGCTGTCGGCAGAGCTGACATCGCGTGTTGCGGCTCCGGGATCGGTAGGAGCCCGCTTGCGGGCGACGCTGAGTCTGAGGCAACCGCCACGGTCGCCCGCAAGCGGGCTCCTACCCAGAGCCGAGCGCATGGTTGGTGTGCAGGTCTTCTGATCGATGAGCTTGGGGCTGTCGGCAGAGCTGACATCGCGTATGGCCGCGCCGGGATCGGTAGGAGCCCGCTTGCGGGCGACGCTGAGCCTGAGGTGACCGCAGCGGTCGCCCGCAAGCGGGCTCCTACCCAGAGCCGAGCGCATGGTTGGTGTGCAGGTCTTTCGATCGATGAGCTTCGGGCTGTCGGCAGAGCTGACATCGCGTGTTGCGGCTCCGGGATCGGTAGGAGCCCGCTTGCGGGCGACGCTGAGCCTGAGGTGACCGCAGCGGTCGCCCGCAAGCGGGCTCCTACCCAGAGCCGAGCGCATGGTTGGTGTGCAGGTCTTCTGATCGATGAGCTTCGGGCTGTCGGCAGAGCTGACATCGCGTGTTGCGGCTCCGGGATCGGTAGGAGCCCGCTTGCGGGCGACGCTGAGTCTGAGGTGACCGCAGCGGTCGCCCGCAAGCGGGCTCCTACCCAGGGCCGAGCGCATGGTTGGTGTGCAGGTCTTTTGATCGATGAGCTACGGGCTGTCGGCAGAGCTGACATCGCGTGTTGCGGCTCCGGGATCGGTAGGAGCCCGCTTGCGGGCGACGCTGAGCCTGAGGTGACCGCCACGGTCGCCCGCAAGCGGGCTCCTACCCAGAGCCGAGCGCATGGGCGTGATCTACGCAAGGGGCGTTGGTCGGAGACCGGGCAGATATACCTGATTACGACGGTGACGGACCGAAGGCGGCCGGTATTCCGAAATTTCTGGTGTGCACGTCTTTTGATCGATGAGCTTCGGGCTGTCGACGCCTTGGATTGGTCGACAACCTGGGCGTTTGTTGTCATGCCCGATCATCTGCACTGGCTTGTAGCATTGAAGGAGGCCGATCTGTCGCGACTGGTTTTGCGAGTGAAGTCTCGTTCCACAATCGAGATCAATCGCTTTCTTGGCCGGAGCGGACGGATGTGGCAGAAGGGTTATCACGACCACGCGATACGACAAGAGGAGGATCTCCGAGGGGTCGCGCGGTATGTGGTGGCTAACCCGGTACGCGCGGGGCTGGTGCAGTCGGTCCGCGATTATCCGCATTGGGATGCGCGATGGGTATGAGCGGGTCTGGTCGCCCGCAAGCGGGCTCCTACCCAGGGCCGAGCGCATGGTTGGTCTGCACATCTTTCGATCGATGAGCTTGGGGCTGTCGGCAGAGATGACATCGCATATTGCCGCGCCGAGATCGGTAGGAGCCCGCTTGCGGGCGACGGAGAGCCTGAGGCAATCGCGACGGTCGCCCGCAAGCGGGCTCCTACCCAGGGCCGAGCGCACGGGTGTGATCTGCGCAAGGGGCGTTGGTCGGAGGTAGGAGCCCGCTTGCGGGCGACGGAGAGCCCGTATCCCGATCCCGATCAGGCAACGCCGGGCGGATTGCCCCCTTTGTCGTGCGAGCCCTGGTCGGTGGAATTCTGGTCGGTTGCGTCCTCGTCGTTTGTCTCATCGACGACGGTGGTCTTGTCGGCAGAGGTCGGATCTTGCGAATAGGACAATTGCGGTCGTTCCGTGTCGGCATGCGTATCCGACGCAGCCGTGGCGTCCGCATCCCGCGTGTCGGCGATGGTTCCGAGCTTGGTCTGCTGCGCATGGCTGGTCGGACTCCCGCTCCTGGGCCGGGAGCAACACAACAGCAACGCTAGGGTCTGGGCCATGAACAGACACGCGAGCGCCGGTAGCCCCCACAGCAGCCATGTCATGGGGTTGCCCCATGCGCTCCCCCATGCGCTCCCCCATGCACTCCAGGACAAGAGTCTGTCCGACAGGCTCGGCGTCGGCCGTATGTCCTCGACCGCCTGCCTGCCCGCTGCTGTATCCAGCCATCGTTCGACCTCTTCGATCAACGTCGAGGCGGTGTTGTAGGCCAACACGACGTATTCCTCACGGGAGTAGCCATACAGGGGCGGCAGCACCGCATACTGATCAGGATGCAGGCCGACACGCGGTAAATCCTGGTGCAGCATGTCCAGGAGCATCACCTCGTCGGAAGCATAGGCGTCGATGGCATCGTCGTTGCGCAGGCCAAGCGCCAGCTTTTGCACCGCTTCGGTGCGATTGTTCAGGCCCACGAAGCGAGCATTCGGCAAGACTGATCCTGGAGGGCGAGCGCGAGGCCGAGCAACAACATCGGTAGAGCGAGCAGGGGATTGAGCGAAAACTCGAATAATAGGAAAAATGCAGCAGCAACTGCCAATAAGGCGGACAGCTTGGTGCGTGAACGTACTTTGCGGATGGGCCGCGACAGATCCACGCGCCGATAACGGTTCAGGTCTTTCAATCGCTGTTGCGGTTCAGGCCAGATATCCTTCGGGGCCTCCTCGGAGAACACCCGGCGATATTCCGCAAGGCTACCTTCATACTGCGTCAGGAACTGCTCGCGATCGCGACCGCCACCATCCATGGATCCTGTTGTGCTTCCATCGGCAGCAGCAGAGTGCTGGTAACGTATTTGCCTTTTCCGGAAGCTGTCCAGGACGATGAAAGTCGGAAGACAATGGATGAAGCCTGTTTTAGATAAAAACCCCATACGCGTATTATTGGGCCATTGCAAGGTGCAGAGGACAATGAGACCGAAACGGGGAAACCGAGGGCAGGGCTCATAACTGCTCCTTTAGGACTGAGACGATCTATACTTATCTATAAAGAGGGAAAAGAGATGAGCCAAGATCGGCGAGGCCGCGCAACGGCTAGGTTATGCCCTGAGGCTCGGCGTAGGAGCCCGCTTGCGGGCGACCCGGCAGAGGATACCAGCGGATCGGACGCGAGCGCCGTGCCTTTCCCGGGAGAAAGGCTGTAGACCACTGTCTTCTCCACAAATGAACTGAAGATACACCGGGGTGCAACCCGCCTAGCGCGACTTGATCGGGATCGGGATCGAAAAGACATGAATTGCGGCAATGGTATGGATCGCGATCCGAACGTTGCCAGGAACATCCTGGCCCCTGGTCTGGACAGGTTACAGCCGGACCTTAAATGCACGCACCAGGACTCTAAGACCGCTTCGGTGGCAGCTCTACTGACTGCGTGAATAGGTCGAGATTGTCCTCGATGAGCTAGGCTTTCCAAGACTTCTGTAACCGCATGTTTCGATGAATCTTGCTCAGTTAAAAACTGGGTCTAATCAACCTCGATTGGAGTACTTGACATGGCAAAAGAGAGCAAAAAACACGACGCGAAAACAGACGGAAAGCAACCGTTATGCACAATACCAGGAACGCCGGTTCGGCCGCTGGAAGCAAATATCAACGATCGACGCGCATCGCTTATTCGTATCAGCGAGAAAAAATGGGTCAACGGCACCCTATTGCACTATTGTTTTCTTGATGAGCCTTCAACCTGGCGCGGAGGCGACGATCAAAAAGATGCGGTTCGCAATGCCTTTTCGGAATGGAAACAACTTGGCATTGGCCTGGTATTCAAAGAGGTCACCAATCCCAGAGATGCGGAAATTCGCATTGGTTTTAATCAGGGTGACGGTTCCTGGTCCTATGTTGGTCGGGATAATGTGGATTATGCGACCGATCCCGATGAACGCACAATGAACTTCGGCTGGGATTTGACCACGGATTATGGACATGACACCGCCTTGCATGAAATAGGCCATGCGCTTGGGTTTTCGCATGAGCATCAAAACCCGAAATCCGGCATTCAATGGGATGAGCAGGAAGTGATCGACTATTTTGCCGGCTCGCCTAATTATTGGTCAGAGGAGCAGACCCGACACAATATTCTTCGCAAACTGAGCGAGAATGAAACAGGCGGGTCTAATTGGGATAAAGACTCCATCATGCATTATCAATTCCCCAGCGGACTCATTATCAAACCTGAAAAATATCAGCATCAGCCTCTGATTCCAGAAGCCGGTTTATCGCCCACGGATATCGTCGAGGCGCTGCGATTTTTTCCAGCTCTGGAGACCAATTTACCGGAGCTGCGTCCCTGGGAATCACACCGCATTCGGATTGGCGTAGGCGAGCAGATCGACTTCGTGATCAAACCGAAGTACAGCCGCGAGTACACCATGCAGACCTTCGGCAAAATGGATACCGTCATGGTTCTTTTTGAAGAGATCAGGGGCGAAAACGTCTACTACGACGGTGACGATGACAGCGGGACATCGTTCAACGCCAAAATAACTGCCCGCTTGGTGCGTGAACGCAGCTATGTGCTGCGCATACGACTCTACTATTCAGAACAAAAAGGCGAAGGCGCACTGATGATGTGGTAGCTGTCAGATCCGATCGCCGTTAATGGACGATGAAGACGAGACCGATTCCGAACGTCAGCGCCAAAACGCTACAGACCAGGATCAGGCGCAAGGCCTGCTCGAGGTGGCGGGCTTCGAGATCGGCCGGCCAGTCTTCGTCGCCCAGGAACGCCTCGTTGACGATCTTGCCCTGATAGCTGATCGGGCCGATCAGCCGCACCCGCAGGGCGCCGGCGCAGGCAGCCTCGCTCCAGCCCGAGTTTGGACTCGCCAGCATTCCGCGCCAGCGGCGGGCGGCATCCAGGGCTAGGCGCGGATGCAGACGCAGCAGGAATGCTGCCAGAACGATCAACGGCACCGACAGCCGCGCCGGTAGCCAATGGATCAGATCGTCGGAGCGGGCCGCGGCCCAACCGAAGCGGCGGTAGCGCTGGTTGTTGTAGCCGACCATGGAATCCAGGCTGGAGACCGCCTTGACCAGAATCAGCCCCGGCAGGCCGAACAGACATAGCGCCCAAAGGGGCGTTAGCACGCCATCGGTGAGGTTCTCCGATAGGCTCTCGATGGTTGCACGAACCACGGCGCCCCGGTCCAGCCGCTCGGTATCGCGGCCGACCAGCATGGCGACCTGGCGCCTTGCCTCCGGCAGGTCTGCCAAATTGACCAGAACCCGGCGCCCGTGCGCCAACAGGTCGTGCAGACAGAGCAGACTGTAGGCGATGAAGGCGTCCCAAGCCCAGGCCGCCCAGGGGTATCCCCACAGGAGCCAGGTTGCGAGCAATTGGTGTATGCTCCACCAGGCGAGCAGCGCCGCCCCCACCACCAGCAGCCAATGCAGGATGCCGCCAATAAAGCCGTCCAGCCCGACGGCAAACAGGGTTTTCTCCCAGCGGATGCTGCAAGCGCCGAGCAGCCGGATCGGGTGCAGACGATAGACAGGATCGCCGAACAGAGCATCCGCCAGGCAGGCAGTCAGCACCAGCGCCAAATGAGACATCAGTTCCATTTGGCGGAGAAGCCGCGGATCACGGCCAAGGCCGCAAGGCTGCCCGAGTCATATCCCTGGTGGGCTTGCAGATCCTGTCGGAATTCGGCGAAGCGAGCGGGTTGAACCGCGACGGAGGCGGCCAGCAGCGCCGCCTGGTTGAGAATGGCCTCGCGCGCGACTTCTCGGTGCAGAATACCGACCTCGGCCAGATCGATGCTCTCGGCCAGGCAATAGGCGGCGGCCGCACTCTGCGGATCGTGTATCACCGCCAGCAGATTGCGTTCGAACAGCTCCGCCTCATCCGCGGTCAGTTGCCTGCGCGCCTGCTGACGCAGCGCCTGCTCATCGCAGCCATGGCGGGCGAGGGCGCCACAGAGGGTGCGGCGCAGCTCCGCGCAGACACCATTTTGCAGCAGCAGGCAGCGGCTCACCGCATCGCGGGTGGCGCGCCCCAACAGCTCGCCGAGGCTGTTGTGGCCACCCACCCAGCGACGCTCCCAGTCGGCGTCGCCGCTGGCCAAGGGTGCGGCAATGGCGATCTGGTCGGTGCCCGTTCCGGTGGCCAGGCCGGATGATTGCAGACTGGGCATGCGCAGATCGAGGACGGCGACGCTCTTGCCCTCGGTGACCATGGTCGCGGCCCGGACCAGCGCGGCAGGCGTGCAGGGCCGATTGATAAAAACCATGGTCACGATGGTGCCGCCGTGGTTTGCAGCGGCGATTTCGTTGGCGTCCGCGACGCCGGTCTCGGGTCGGGTTGTCGCGTCGATTCTGCGATTGCCGCTGTTGGTCTCGTGCCAACCGGCGGCATCTCCTGCACGGGTGGCATTGCCGAGCACCCCGGCGGTGGCGACGACCTGCACGCTCAGCTCCTGATGGCTTGCTTCGGCGAGCACCGCACATTGCATGTTGGCCGCCGTGCTCATCAGGGCTGTGGTTGCTCCAGGCGCTCCCGCTTCCTCGCAGGCGCGATGGTGGTAAGCATCCAGCCCCAGGCCGGCGACCAGCTCATGACGGCTTGCATGGCCACTGCCCTCGCTGCTCTGGTGGTTGCAGATATGGGTCAGATCCTCGCGCAGACCGCCGTTGACGGTGCAGTTGCTCAGAACCCGGTGTCGGCGCCTGAGAGCGGCACACAAAAAGCGCCCCTCGCGTTTGATCTCGTATTGGTCGTTTTCGTACAGCAACATGCGGTAACTTGGTCCCCTGGGTGGCAATCCCGGGCAATTCTCCGGCAAACCCCGCCGACAGGCAAGCAGCCGAATCTGCCGGCGCTTGACCGGCCATTTCCTGCGCGTGTAGTATCCGTCTCGATGGTTCCCCCAAGGGGGTGAAAATGGGAACAGGGTGCGGACGCTGATTCAACGTCTTGTCCAATGCCCTGGCTGTCCCCGCAACTGTAGGCGGAAAGTCCGCGCTTAGGCGATTTCTGTCGAGAAACAGACCACCTGACTCGTCTTTTCGTTCGGCCTCGACGTTGCAGCAATCCGCCCATGGATCGACCCTGGGCAGGTTGCCGCTGCGCGAAGGCGAACGAAAACCCGGCGCCGGTTGCTGTGTTTCTCTCCGACAATCGCCTGATCCGATGCCACTGATCCCATGCCGGGATCGGGAAGGCCAAGCGCTGGGCGACGACCCGCGAGCCAGGAGACCTGCCATCATCTGCATCGCCTACCTTCGGTCGGGGTCTGTCGGAGGTGCGGTTTGCCGTGTTGGCGATGCCCTCGGGGCATAGTTGCCAGAAATGAGCAGGCCGGTCGGCATCCTGAACGCACTCCTGAACGATCTTCAGCGTCGCGCCTGAACTCTTCTCTTTTCCCGTTGCAACGGACCGAATGCAGCCGCCGTCATCGCGCGCTCGTCCGGCCCGTTCCAGGCAGCGAGACCCAACAGAGATGCGCAATGCAGCCTAACAGCATGACCGTGGAGATCAAGACATGAGCGTGACCCTATACATTTGTGCGACCTGTCGCAGCAGCCGCAGCGCCGAGCACGACGTCGACGGCAGGACAGGCGGCGAGTTGCTTGCCGACGCCTTGCAAATCCAGCGCAACGACAGCAAAGACGCAGACCTCCAGCTGCGCCGTTTCGACTGTTTGCAGGCCTGTAGCCGCCACTGCGTCGTGCACCTGCGCTCGCCCGGAAAGATCGGCTATGTCATCGGCGGTCTTCCACCGACCAGCGAAAGCGCCCAGACCCTGTTGAACTATGCCCGCGAGTACCGGCAATCCGCCGATGGCGTGGTGCCCTACGCGGCTTGGCCGCCTGGGATCGCAGAGCATTTCATCGCGCGCATTCCGCCTTTGGACCAAGATGACTGACCAGAACCGACCAAAACCGATCCGATTGGCCCAGCCCATCATGTCTGGCATTGCCGAAAAACATCAGTCGAGCGCCCTCGCGAGCTGCGTGTTCAGCCTGCTGTTGGCACTGGCGCCAGCGGCCGCGGCCGCAGATGCCAGTGCGGCACCCGTCGCCAATCTCACCGACGGTTGTATCGAACAATACGATCCGACCCTGGACTATTTCCCGGAGAAGGCAACCCTGACCTATGCGGACGGCTTTTCCCTTGCCTATTTCAAGCACTACAAGCTGGTCACCGTCCACACGCCCTGGCCCGATGCCAAGGAGACCTTCCGCTATCTGCTGGTCCAGTGCGGTGCGCCCACCCCCGAGGGGTTTGGCGATGCCCAGGTGATTCAGGTGCCGATACGCTCCTTTGTCGCGCTCTCGTCCACCCATCTCCCCCATCTGGACGTGCTGGGCGCCCTGGACCGGCTGACCGCTGTCAGCAGCTTCAAGACCATCTATGCGCCGGCTGTACGGGAGATGGTCGCGGCGGGCAAAATCGCCGAGGTGGGGCGCGGCGCCAACATCAACCTCGAGGTGATTCTGGATCTGAGCCCGGATGTGGTGATGGCCGTCGGTCACGATCAACCGCAATACAATTCCCATCCCCTGTTGCAGCATGCGGGGATCCATGTCGCGATCAACTCCGAGTACGTGGAATCGACCCTCCTCGGTCGCAGCGAGTGGCTGAAATTCACCGCGGCTTTTCTCAACGAAGACGGGTTATCCCAGCGCCTGTTTGCCGATATGGTGGAGCGTTATCAGCACTATGCAGCCCTGGTTCGGGACATTCCGGCGGATCGAAGACCCGGCGTTTTCGGCGGCTCGTTGCTCCGGGATACTTGGTATGTGCCGGGCGGCGACAGCTACATTGCCCGGTTGATCGCGGACGCGGGCGGCGTCTATCGCTGGGCCGAGGATACCCATCGCGCCAGCATTCCGCTGAGTCTGGAGGCGGTGCTGGAGCGGGCAGGGGACGCCGAAGTCTGGTTCACCAGCGGCTTGGACTGGTTCAGCCGCGCCGACTTGCTCGCCGCAAACGAACACTATGGCGCTTTCCGCGCCTTCCGCGAGGGTCGGGTGTATAACAACAACGCCCGCTTGAACGAGCACAAGGCCAATGACTACTGGCAGATGGGCCTGATCGAACCCGATGTGCAGTTGGCCGATGTGATCAAAATCCTGCATCCCGACAAGCTGCCCGAACATCGTTTGAAGTACTACCGGCGATTGCCATGAGCGAGGTGCTGAACAAACCGCTTTCAGTAGCGATGAATCCCGTCCAAGCACAAGCCCGCGGTCCAGGCATGGGCGCGCCGGCTGCCCTATTGGGCGTTTTGGCGCTGGTGCTGATGGCGGTGTTCCTGGTCAACTTGTCCGTCGGCTCGGTATCCATTCCGCTCGCAGAGGTGGTTGCCGTGCTGGCAGGCCAAGAAGCGAGCAAGGACAGTTGGACTTACATCATCCTGTCCTTCCGCCTGCCGAAGGCGTTCACCGCGCTGCTGGCCGGCGCCGCGCTGGCGATCAGCGGCCTGCAGATGCAAACCCTGTTCCGCAATCCGCTGGCCGATCCCTACATCCTCGGGGTCAGCGCGGGAGCAAGCCTGGGCGTCGCCCTGGTCGTGTTGGCCAGCGGAGCGGCCACGGGCTTTCTCTCCAGCGTCGGACTGATCGGTGATCTCAGTCTGATCGGTGCCGCCGTCATCGGCGCCGGCGGAGTGTCTGCACTGGTGATGATCATTGCTCGCCGGCTGCACCAGGCGATGACGCTGCTCATCCTCGGCCTGATGATGAGCTATGCGACCGCCGCGGTGGTCAGTATCCTAATCTATTTCAGCGTTCCGGAGCAGATTCAGGCCTACATCGCCTGGACCTTTGGCAGCTTTGGCAGCGTCACCAAGGGTCAACTGGCGCTCCTTGCGCCCCTGATCGGCGCCGGATTGTTACTCGCCGGATTATTGATCAAGCCGCTCAATGCCCTGCTGCTGGGGGAGACCTATGCCCGCAGCATGGGCGTGAATGTGGGACGCGTGCGCTTCTGGATGATCGCCGGCAGTTCGATTCTGGCTGGCGTGGTCACCGCTTTTTGCGGTCCGATCGGGTTTCTGGGCTTGGCGGTGCCGCACCTGTGTCGCGGGCTCTTCCACAGCTCCGATCATCGCATCCTGGTGCCCGCTACATTGTTGATGGGCGGCACCATCGCCCTGCTGGCCGATCTGGTTGCCGGTCTGCCAGGCTCGGACAAAATGCTGCCGTTGAATGCGGTCACCGCCCTGTTGGGAGCGCCGGTGGTGGTCTGGATTATCCTGAGTCGGAGTCGGTTGCGCTCACCTTTTGCGTCATAAGCCAAGTGAACATGGAAAAAACAGGGGAAACGCGACCTGTAGCCTTTTGCGGTTTCCTCTACCTCACAGGGTTGACGAGCAGAACCATATGCACAACAGCAGTCGGGTCCGATGTGTCCTGGGGCAATGTGCAACGGGACACTCGTGGAGCGGTACAGAAATCCCGAGGCGGTTCGTTGTCGTTGTCGTTGTCGTTATCGAGCATTCGGCTAAGACGATTATGACAACGACAACGACAACGATAACGACCGGAGACTGTCTTGGAACATCTGCACCGAGGCACTAGGCGCGGCGCAGAGACGAGATCGATGAGTTCGACGCCCAGCTTTGTTCACGTGCATCGATAGAGAGAGAATACACTGGCACCTTTACTGCAAACCCATGATCTTGCAATCGGTTACCGCATCCGGCGCGGTCAATACCGGGTCGTGATGGAAGGCCTTGACCTGCGCCTGGACAGCGGCAAATTGGTGTGCCTGCTAGGCCCGAACGGGGCAGGCAAATCCACGCTGTTGCGCACCCTGGCCGGGATGCAACGGCCTTTGGCGGGCCAGGTCTTTCTGTCGGGTGCCGATCTTCACGAGATGGAGCCGCGTGCTCTGGCGCGTCGCTTGAGCCTGGTGTTGACCGAGCGCGTCGATGTTGGCGCGCTCTGCGTTCGTTCCGTGGTGGCACTTGGGCGTTATCCGCACACCGATTGGACTGGACGGTTGATGCCGGCAGATGAAGCGATCGTCACCCAGGCATTGGCCGCGGTCGGGGCGACGCCGCTCGCGGATCGCCTGGTCACAGAGCTCAGCGACGGCGAACGCCAAAAGGTGTTCATTGCCCGCGCCCTGTCGCAGGAGCCGCTCTTGATGCTGCTGGACGAGCCGACCGCTTTTTTGGATCTGCCTCGGCGGGTGGAGGTCATGAGCCTGCTGCACCGTCTGGCGCGGGAGACCGGACAGACGATGCTGCTCTCCACCCACGACCTGGATCTGGCATTGCGCACCGCGGACCAACTCTGGCTGCTACCGCCGGGCGGTCCCCTGCGCCGAGGCATCCCGGAGGAATTGGTCCTGGAGGGCGCGCTTCAGGCGACCTTCCCTAGCGAAGAAGTCAGCTTCGATCCCTACTCGGGCCATTTCAAATTGCACATCCCGGCACGCGGTCATGTCGAATTGATCGGCGACGGACTAGCGGCCTTGTGGACCGGGCGAGCGCTGGAACGAGAGGGCTTCGTCGTCAACGGTCGGGAGAAACATCAGGCCAGTGTGCGGGTCGAAGTGCAGGATGGACCAGCAAGGCAACGGTGGTGCATTCGCCACGCGGAGTCCTATCGTGAGTACCCCGAATTGATTCAGGCCATCAATGGCGTCAAAGCCTACCATGAAGAGCAGAATCCAGCTTGAAACCACAAAATACGATGGTGTATGCTTCGAATCAGATGGTTCCCCATGAGGGGATGAAAATGGGAACAGGGTACGGACGTGGATCGATCTCCCGTTCAATGCCCTGGCTGCCCCCGCAACTGTAAGCGGAAAGTCCGCGCTTATGTCGTGCCACTGGTCTCGTATAGCGACTGGGAAGGCCAAGCGTAGGACGATGACCCGCAAGCCAGGAGACCTGCCATCGCTTGCATCGTCTACCTTCGATCGGGGTGTGTCGAGGGTGCGGTCTGCCGTTTTGGCGATGCGACAAGTGCGTTGCCGCCCCATTGCGAGTAGACCCATTGACATCTGAAGCAACCTTCAAGCCCATGACTCTCCTTTCTCCGCCGTCGCTATCGGCAGGCCCGAGGGCTGTTGGAGCGCGTGATTCTCGGTGCGTGGCAAACGCTGTATCCAACTATTCGTCGCCATCACGGAGTATGTCATGCCCGGAGCACTGTCATGCCGCGGCCTGTCCCAGGCAACCGTCCAACCAAGAGCCGATCGAAGCATCCAACCAAGAGCCGATCGAAGCATCCCGAACGGCAGGTCGCACGTCGGATTTCCCTTCCGAGATCTTCTCTCCACCCTGGCAGCCGCCGCCTGCCTCCCGCTTGCGGCCGCGGCCGATGAATCGGCACTGTTGAGTCCAGGCCGCCAAGTGGATGAGGTCGTGGTGACAGCAACCAAGATCGAGCGCCCCGCCCGCTATATCACCGACTCCGTAACGATTGTCGAGGAGCAGGAGATCGAGCGCCAAGGTTTCAACGACACCACTGAGATTCTGCGCCAGACCGCCGGCATCCAGTTCAAGCAAGCCGGTGGCCCCGGCCAGTTCAACTACCCCAAGATGCGCGGCTTTGGCAACGGTCATTTTCTTGTCGTCATTGACGGGGTGAAGGTCACCGAGGGATTGAACCCCGGTGTCGGCCACCTGCTGGGCCAGATCGATCCGTTATTGATCGAGCGCATCGAGGTCTTGCGGGGACCTCAGGCGGACCTATACGGTTCCGACAGCACGGCCGGCGTCATCGCCATCACCACAAAGACGCCCCAGCCGGGTACCAATTTCCAAGCGCTTGGCGAGGTTGGCTCGCTGAATTGGAAACAGGCCTACGGGTCGGCGCGAGGGACCTGGAATGACTTCGGCTACTCGCTCAACGCCGTCTATGTCGACAGCGAAGGCGTCCAGGACGACGAGACCTACCGTAATACCAGCCCGCAGGTCAAGCTGACCTACAACCCCAGCGACCGGCTTTCGGTCGAGGGATCTTTCCTGTACATAGATTCCAAGTTCAACTACGCGGAGCTGTTGGAGTCTTACGACGAGCACTCGCCCGAGACACCCTGGTGGGCGTTTCAACTGCCGGATGCGGATCAGTGCAATCAGAACGAGCAGTATCTGACATCGTTCAGGGTGGCACATAAGCTCACGGACAATCTGCAGCAGAAATTTCTGTTCGGATGGACGCGCAAGACCAACTTCAACCGCGATGACGATAATGGGCTGTTAGGCTCTATCCCGGCGCCACGGGATCCCTTCACCCTGGATTATGTCAATTTCTACTCCCTCGGCGAGCCGGTGCCAGTCTACGATACCGGTGACGGGGTTCCCTATTACAACCGCAACGAGAACTATCAGCTCGACTACAACCTGATCCTGGAGACCCCCTTCAGCCAGGGCAACAACAGCATACTGCTCGGCTATGAGTGGTTCAGGCAGGACGGGCGTGGTTGGGGCAAGTTCGGCGACCTGAAAGGCAGCACCGAGAACAACGCCTTTTACCTAAGCGATGTGCTGACATTGCTGGATGGCGACCTGGTGTTGAACGGTGGGCTGCGCTATCAGGATCACGATACCTTCGGCAACAAGACCACGGGCAACATTGGTGCCGGCTACACCTTTCCGAGCAGAACCACCCTGTTCGCGAATTACGGCACCAGCTTTCGTGCCCCATCCATCTACCAGCTGTTCAATACCCAATATGGCAATACCGACCTCGAACCAGAGAGTGGCTGGACAACCGAGGTCGGGCTACGCCAATCTGCATTCGACGACCGGCTCGAGGCGGAGCTCATCTTCTGGCACACGGAACTGGACGACATCATCGACTTTGTCAGCGGCGGTGTTGTCAACGGTGTCTTTACCGGTTCCTTCGAGAATCGGGACAAGGGCGAGACCGAGGGCGTGGAATTCATCGCAAACTGGTGGTTCAACGATGAATGGAGACTCAACGCCAACTATACCTATACCGATGCGTGGAGCGAGGATGCGGATGGCGAGCGCTTCCGTAGCGTGCAAATCGCCCGCAATACAGCCAATCTTGGCCTCTCGTACATCCAGGATCGCTGGTCCGCGGGCGGCAACGTCTACGACACGGGGCCGCGCCTGCGTTGGAACGGCGACATCGAGATGGACGCCTATACCCGGGTCGATCTGTACGGCCGCTATGCGCTCTCGGACAATTTCTCGGTCTTCGGCCGTAGCGAAAACCTGTTCGGCACCGAGATCGAAGAGGGTTTAGGATATGAGCAGCCGGGTTTTTATATGACCGCCGGCATCGACTATCGATTCGGACTCAGATGATTCTAGCGAATATCATGCCTTTAGTGCGATGGCGGTGGCTGCCTGTCGGCGGGCTTGTATGGCTGGCGACCACGGCATTTGCCGCCGGGACAAGTACCGAAAGCAAGGCCGGTGACCAAGCGGTAGATGAACCAAGGATCGCCGTCGAGCTGAACCGGGTCGAACCAATTGCCGACGGCTGCCGGCTGTCGTTCGTGCTCCAAAATCGCACGACCCACGCATTCGAATTCATGCAGTGGGATCTGTTTTTCTTCGATCCGGACGGTCGAATCGCCGGCCGTATGGCCGCCGAGGTGGCTCCGCTTGCGGCCGGGAAGACGAGCGTGAAGCAGTTCGACGTTCCGGCTTTCGCCTGCGAAGCATTGGGCAAGGTGTTGATCAACGACGTGCTGCGCTGCGAGGTGGATGCCGACCCGAACACCGACCCAAACACCAACCCAAATACCAAGGTCGATTGTCTGCGGCTGACGCTACCCTCCAGTCGCGCGCAAATCGAATTGTTCAAATAAATTCGGAGGACTAGCGATGGAAGCATTGATCGAGCCCCTGTTGCGCGGCAGCGCATTCGCAACCCTGCTGGAGCGTTTCCAGGGCTTCCTACGAGATGGTGGCCCTATTCTGACGATTCTGGTGCTCGTCTCCGTGCTGGCGACAACCCTAATCGCCCTCAAAGTGCTGCAACTGATACGGCTGCGGATCGGGGCGCGAGGCTTCGTCGGCGAAGCGCTCGCGCTGTGGCGAGCGCAACGCATCGCCGAGGCATTGGTTGTGTTGGACGCCAGCCCGAATCCGATCGCGCCGGTGCTGGCGGTTGCCATGCGCGGTCTGGGCAGCCCGGGTGTCGAGCCGACGGAGCGAGTCCGCGAAGAAGTGCTGCGCGAAGCCGCCGCACAGCAGCAACGACTGAATGCCTACACGCGCGGGCTGGATGCCATCGCAACCCTGGCCCCGTTGCTTGGGCTGCTGGGCACGGTGCTTGGCATGATCGAGGCGTTCCGCGCGCTGGAAGCGGCCGGCGGGCAAGCGGACCCCGGCCTGCTTGCCGGAGGCATCTGGGAAGCCTTGCTGACCACCGCAGTCGGGCTTGCCATCGCCATTCCGGCCGCCGCCGCGGTCCACTGGCTGGACGGCACCGTCGGACAATTGAGGCACGACATGGAAGATGCGGTCACCCGACTGTTTACCGGCACGCTACCGGCCATGCCGGCAAGACCGAGTCCGTCCAGCGAGACCCTCGATGCATATTGAGCCGATCCAGCGCAGGCGTCGCGGCCTGCGGCTGGCGCCGCTGGTCGACGTGGTCTTCCTGCTGTTGGTGTTCTTCATGCTGGTCGCGCGCCTGGACATGCCCCAGACCATTGCCGTCCAGCCGCCGTCCGCAAGCAGCGGTGGCACCCTCCGGGATTCCGTGCTGATTCGACTCGGCCCAGATGGTCGTGTCGACCTGAATGGGTCGGCGCTCGAGGTTCCGGAACTGCGGGAGCGCATCGCACCCTTTTTGCACCAGGATGCAAAAACCCGATTTCTGGTGCAGACCGCTTATGATGCGCCGTTGCAGAGCCTGGTCAGCGTATTGGACAGTCTGCGCACGGCCGGCGCCCAAGACCTGACCCTGCTCGAGCCCTGATGCGACTACCCAACCCCAAACCCCAAACCCAAGACGGAACTGGGCGCGAGCCGATCGGCCCATTGGTGGACGTGGTCTTCCTGCTGCTGATCTTTTTTTTGCTGGCCGGAACCCTGGAGCCGATGCGACCCATCGACGTGGACCCACCCGAGGCCGAGCATACCGATGCGGAAGCTCCCGGCTCCCTGCGCATTCTGCTGGATGCCGATGGCCGGATCGGCTTCGATGGTCAGGTGCTGGATCATGCCGCATTGGCACAGGCGATCGGCTCTCGGGCGGACCCGGACCTGGCGCGGGCCGCGCGTGTGGAAGCCGATGCGCAAGCGACCGCAGGCTCGGTGCTGGCATTGCTCCAGCAACTGCGCGCGCTTGGACTGACAGAACTGCAACTGGTAACTCGCCCAGGGCGAACCGCAAACGCGAATGATGACGAATCCAAGCGGCTTGACTGAAGGCCGATTCACCAAAGGCCAGTGGGCGGCAGCCGCTGGCATCGCATTGCTGCTGCACGCGCTGCTGGCCTGGTTGCTGTTATCGGATGTTCCCACCCTTGCCGAGGCGTCGTCCGGACAAGATGGAGATTTGGCGGTACGGAGCCTTTCCCTGAGCGCCACCGACCTGCCGATGCTGCAACAGGCGAGCGTCGATCAATCGGCACTGGCCATGCTCAGGCCGGCGTTGCCGATTGACGGGATCGCGCGGCCGGTTGCACCACCCGAGGTACGCCCGATGACCGAGGTCGTGCCCAAGCGTCCATCGGTGGCAAAACCCAAACCCAGGGCAAAAACGAAAAAGCAGCCGGCACGCAAAGCCAACAAGTCGCGTTCGACGCGCAAATCCACGGCAAAGGCCGCCGGCAGCAAAGCCGACCCCAGTAACAGCAAGAACCAGGGCGGGAGCAAGCGCAAGGGCAAGCAAGCCGATGCAGCAGGGAGCCGTAAACCAGGGCGCGGAAAAAGCGCTGCAGGCGGTATCGACCGAGCCGTGGCCCCAGTATCCGGAAACCCGCGACCACAGTATCCGCGGGTCGCGCGCAGCCGCGGCCACGAGGGCCGCGTATTGGTCCGCGCCTCGGTGCTCGGCAACGGCCGTGTCGGCAGCGCCAGAATCGCCAGGAGCAGCGGACATGGCTCCCTCGACCGCGCCGCGCTCAAAGCAGTCAAGCGCTGGCGCTTCAGGCCGGCCCTGCGTGCCGGCAAGCCGGTGACGGCAACGATTACCGTGCCAGTGGTTTTTCGCTTGGACGGTTAGCCGGTTGACCCAATGGCCTCGACTTGATGTAGGCTGTATATGCGCCTTGTATGCGATCAACCTCATGCAACAACTAGCAAACGGATGCAAAGAAACCCTATGAACCAATCACGCCTTGTCGACGAGCCGGGTAACGGCCGCCTCGAAATCTTCGATCTGCCGACCGATACCGAAACCTTGCGTCGCCTGCTCACCGACATCTTCGAAAACTACTGGGATCGAATCCACTTCGGCTCCGCGGTACAGGGCGGAGTCTTCGAAATCCGCGCCCCGAATCCGCCGCGGGAGATTCGATACCTGGACGGCTATCTGACCGTGGATTTTGGCCACTGGCATTTCCATCTTTGTATCGGCGAGCACAAGGGCACCAGCATCAATCCGGCATCTGCGGATCTCGCCCAACACCGCCGTACCGCACGCGCCGAGCTCTACCGGCGCCTGCGTGACCATGACCGCCCGAGCAGCTGGGGCCTGCGCCTGTTCAACGGCAAAGCCGAACAGCAAATGACCGTCTTTCTGCCCAATCCCTATCTCAGTGACGAACAGCAGATCCTGAAAGAGCCGGTATGGGAACACCTCGATCTATGGAATCATCTGCGCGCCGACTACCTTGGTCTGCCGCCGGACCCCAAGGATCTCACGGCCAGCCGGATCATCTGCGGCTGATGGCCATCGGCGGCTCCTATCCATCCCAGGGCAAATGCCGAGGATCGGTTGCTGCGGTCGCTGCGGTGGAAAGACCTGAGGGATTGCAGGCCGGCTCCGCCCTGCTCACCGCGTCGGCCGAGTCGACTGGACTGCTGCATCATGGAGGGCGTTTGCGTGAGGCGGCACAGCGCTACTCGATTCCCCTGTCCGACTGGATGGATCTGTCCACCGGAATCAACCCCGCGGGCTGGCCGGTGCCGGAACCACCGGAGCACTGCTGGGCACGGCTGCCGGAGGACGACGACGGTCTGGAGCAGGCGGCGCGAGCCTACTACGATGCTGAGCACATCCTACCCACGGCCGGCTCCCAAGCGGCCATCCAGGCCCTGCCCAGATTGCGTCCGCCATCGCGGGTTGCGGTACTCGACCCCGGCTATTGCGAGCACGCCGCGGCTTGGCGGCGCGCCGGACACAGCGTTCTGCCCGTTGCCGCCGGCGACATCCAGCAAACCATCGAGCATTGCGATGTCCTGCTGCTGACCCATCCCAACAATCCCACCGGCGCCACCTTCGCCGTCGAAGAGCTGTTGGCATGGCAGGCGCGTCTGGCCCGCCGCGACGGCTGGCTGTTGCTGGACGAGGCCTATATGGACCTGACGCCAGAATACAGCCTGTGTCGCCACAGCGAGCGCCGCGGCCTGATCGTGCTGCGCTCGCTGGGCAAATTCTTCGGTTTGGCTGGAGCACGGGTAGGCTTTGTGTGCGCGCACATGGATCTGCTCATCGCGCTGCGTACCCTGCTCGGCCCCTGGTCGGTGTCAGCGCCGGCGCGCTGGGTGGCGACGGCGGCCTTGCGCGATCAGCGCTGGCAGACCCATGCCCGTCGCGCATTGCAGCTGCAAGGGGAGCGATTACAACAGCTGCTGGACCGACATGGTCTTACGCCCGCTGGCGGAACGGCCCTGTTCCAATGGCTGCGCACGCCGCGCGCCGCCGAACTGCACAGGGCATTGGCAACACAGGGCATCCTAACGCGCCTGTTCGAGATGCCGGCCAGCCTGCGTTTCGGCCTCCCCGGCGACCAGGCCGACTGGTCCCGACTGGATGCCGCACTGGGCGCATTGTCCTCGATGGGAGTGGAAGCATGAGCGCAAACACCCTGATGGTACAGGGCACGACCTCCGATGCCGGCAAGAGCTTGCTGGTCACCGCCCTGGGTCGCTGGCTGCACAGACAAGGAGTGCGGGCAGCGCCGTTCAAACCACAGAACATGGCCCTCAACAGCGCGGTGGCCGTCAACGGCGGCGAGATAGGCCGCTCTCAGGCGGTCCAGGCCCTGGCCTGCGGGCTCGAGCCCCATACCGACATGAACCCGGTGCTGCTCAAGCCCAACACAGACATCGGCTCCCAGGTGATCATCCATGGAAAGGCCGTGGGCAATATGAACGCCCAAGACTACTACGACTACAAGCCACAGGCGCGCATAGCCACCCTGGAGGCCCACCGGCGTCTCAGCGAACGCTATGAAGTGGTGTTGGTGGAAGGGGCAGGCTCCCCGGCGGAGATCAACCTGCGCGCCAACGACATTGCCAACATGGGCTTTGCCGAGAGCGTCGATTGTCCGGTGATCCTGGTGGCGGACATCGACCGCGGCGGCGTCTTCGCGCATTTGGTGGGCACCCTGGAGCTATTGAGCGACAGCGAGAGAGCGCGGGTCAAGGGCTTTGTCATCAATCGTTTTCGTGGGGATATGGCATTGCTGACCCCCGGCCTGCACTGGCTGGAACAGCACACCGGCAAACCGGTGCTCGGTGTGCTGCCCTATCTGCCAGGCTTGCATCTGGAGGCGGAAGACTCCCTGTCCCTCGGAGCCAGCGCCGCCGCGGCGGAAAAGGAGGGGCAGCTCCGAGTGCTGGTTCCCGTCCTGCCGCGCATCAGCAACCATACGGACTTCGACCCGCTGCGCCTGCATCCGCGGGTGGATCTACGTTTTCTCCCTGCCGACCAGGCCATTCCCGCCTGCGACCTGATCATCCTGCCTGGCTCCAAGAGCGTGCGCGGAGACCTCGCACGATTGCGCGCTCGGGGCTGGGATCAGGCGATTCAGCGCCACCTGCGCTATGGTGGCAAGCTCATCGGCATCTGCGGCGGATTTCAAATGCTGGGCCATCGCATCCACGACCCCAAGGGTTTGGAGAGCCAGGCCGGAAGCAGCGACGGACTCGGCCTACTCGCCATGGAAACCACCCTGGATTCGGAAAAGCAGCTCAGCAACCAGCGCGGCAGGCTTGCCATTGCCGATGCAGCGGTCAGCGGATACGAAATCCACGCTGGTATCACCACGGGGCCAGCATTGGACAACCCGGCGCTGTATTTGCCCCGGGGTGCGGACGGCGCCTTGAGCGCCGATGGACAAATCCTGGGAACCTATCTGCACGGCCTGTTCGAATCGCCACCGGCCTGCGCGGCCCTGCTGGGCTGGGCTGGCCTGGACCAGGCCCCGACCTTCGACTACCGTGCGCTGCGCGACGCGGCCATCGACCGCCTGGCGGACGCTGTGGAGGAACATCTGGACGGCAAGCGATTGCTGGAACTGCTCGGCCGCACGGCCTGAATCCGGGCCGCAATGAGCACCGAGATCACCATCGTCCGTCACGGCGAGACCGACTGGAACCGCATGGGGCGCCTGCAAGGGCATCTGCAGATCGGATTGAACCAGCGCGGGCAGGAGCAGGCGGAGGCAGTGGCCGAATGCCTGGCGGAAGAGCGATTCGACGCCATTTTCAGCAGCGACCTGCAGCGCGCCCTCGACACGGCCGAAGCGATTGCCGCCCGCAACCAGCACAGGGTCATCCCGGATGCGCGCTTACGGGAATGGCATCTCGGGATCTTGACCGGCCTGACTCTGCACAAAGCCGAATTGCTTCACCCGCGCGCCTATGCCATCTACCGCGACAATATCCCCGACCCGCCGATTCCGCAGGGAGAGAGCCTGCGCCAACGTCAT
The DNA here is from genome assembly GCA_016745215.1 of Thiohalocapsa sp. PB-PSB1. Lineage (GTDB taxonomy): Bacteria > Pseudomonadota > Gammaproteobacteria > Chromatiales > Chromatiaceae > Thiohalocapsa. Next base: position 4,755,512 of record CP050890.1, on the reverse strand, counting down.
CAGCGCGTCACGGAGGCCATGTCCGAGTTTGCCCAACGCCATGCTGGCGGGCGAGTCCTGGTGGTGACCCATGGCGGTCCGTTGGATGACTGCTACCGCCGCGCCACCGCAATGCCCCTGCAAGGCCCCAGGGATTTTCGGCTCTACAACGGAGGCATCAACCGCATTATCATCGAGGGCGATCGCTGGCGCCTTGCAACCTGGGGAGAGATTGCGCATCTGCAGCGGATCGGCACCCTGGGTACATGGGAACCGAGTAGCGGTTCATGAAGAACCTATACAACGCTATCTCCTACGTCGGCCGACCCCGTCGGCTTTGTAGGAGCCCGCTTGCGGGCGACCTGTCGGCTATGCGACAAAGAGCGACCACGGAAAAACCGTCCAAATGCCAGGGCCGGCATGTGGGGACACCTCAGAGCCTGTCCGCTATTGACTATCTCGCGAGCTGTACCATCAAATGCCAAGAACCGCAGAGATGACACTGCGTATTGCCGCGCCAGAATCGGTAGGAGCCCGCTTGCGGGCAACGGAGACCCCATAGTAGCCGCAACAGTCGCCCGCAAGCGGGCTCCTACGAGGTATCTGCCATGGGTTGGGGTGAGGTACGAACCCCAACGCGACCAGTAGACTCAGCCATGGTTTGTTGGGGTTCGTTCCTCACCCCAACCTACCCAGCTGGGATCGGTAGGAGCCCGCTTGCGGGCGACGGAGACCCCATAGTAGCAGCAACAGTCGCCCGCAAGCGGGCTCCTACGAGGTATCTGCCATAGGTTGGGGTGAGGTACGAACCCCAACGCGACCAGTAGACTCAGCCATTGTTTGTTGGGGTTCGTGCCTCGCTCCGACTTACCCAGCTGTACCATCAAATACCATGAACCGCAGAGATGACACTGCGTATTGCCGCGCCGGGATCGGTAGGAGCCCGCTTGCGGGCGACGGAGACCCCATAGTAGCCGCAACAGTCGCCCGCAAGCGGGCTCCTACGAGGTATCTGCCATGGGTTGGGGTGAGGTACGAACCCCAACGCGACCAGTAGACTCAGCCATTGTTTGTTGGGGTTCGTGCCTCGCTCCGACTTACCCAGCTGTACCATCAAATACCATGAACCGCAGAGATGACACTGCGTATTGCCGCGCCGGGATCGGTAGGAGCCCGCTTGCGGGCGACGGAGACCCCATAGTAGCCGCAACAGTCGCCCGCAAGCGGGCTCCTACGAGGTATCTGCCATGGGTTGGGGTGAGGTACGAACCCCAACGCCACCAGTAGACTCAGCCATTGTTTGTTGGGGTTCGTGCCTCGCTCCGACTTACCCAGCTGTACCATCAAATACCATGAACCGCAGAGATGACACTGCGTATTGCCGCGCCGGGATCGGTAGGAGCCCGCTTGCGGGCGACGGAGACCCCATAGTAGCAGCAACAGTCGCCCGCAAGCGGGCTCCTACGAGGTATCTGCCATAGGTTGGGGTGAGGTACGAACCCCAACGCCACCAGTAGACTCAGCCATTGTTTGTTGGGGTTCGTGCCTCGCTCCGACTTACCCAGCTGTACCATCAAATACCATGAACCGCAGAGATGACACTGCGTATTGCCGCGCCGGGATCGGTAGGAGCCCGCTTGCGGGCGACGGAGACCCCATAGTAGCCGCAACAGTCGCCCGCAAGCGGGCTCCTACGAGGTATCTGCCATGGGTTGGGGTGAGGTACGAACCCCAACGCGACCAGTAGACTCAGCCCATAGTGTTCGGGATATTTTAATTAAATTTCATGCAGTTATAAATTTTTTCAATAGACGGCGAAACCCTTGCTAACTTTCATAATAAAATAGTTGTGCCCACTAAATACTACAAAAGCAGCAAAGGTATCGCCATGACCGAGAATAGCATTCTTGATGTTTTGAAACAATGCTTCGAAAAATTTATTCCTGCCGAGGACGCCAGAACCACGATCACACCTTTGGAGTTTACAATCACTTTGGTGTTTTGCTATTTCGGAGATTCTAAGACATTTTCATTGGAGTCCATTCGCCGTTTCATGATAGGACACCTGAATCAATCGATCAGTCGCGGTGCGTTTTGGGAGCGGATGGCTGGAAACCGATTGAAACAGAATTTGCAAAGTGTCATTGCGGAATTGATAGGGCGTCTTGCGGCATCGGTGCAGGTGAGTGAGACAATTTTGAAACAACTCGGTGTCAACGCTATTGAGGTTGTTGATTCGAGTTCGATTACGCTGTTGCCGGGGGCGAAGAACGCATTTCCCGGTACCCGCACGAAGGCGTCGATCAAGTGGCATGCGAGTTTCGATATCCTGACCGGATTGCTGGTATGGTTTCAGTTAACGCCGGGGAAGAGACATGATAGCAAGTGTTTTCCGGAGATCACGTTCTTGAAAGGGAAGTTGGTGATTTTCGACCTGGGTTATTGGGACTATGCTGTCTTGCATGCCATTGAAAAAGCTGAAGGTTTTTTTCTTTCACGCGTGAAATCCAATGCTGTGATTAAAATCAAAAAAGTTATTCAAGGGCTCAGCAAAGAGGCTATCGGGCAATCGCTGCTCTCGCTGGATTTGAGCCGTAAAAAAGGCAACATCATTGAAGTGATTATCGAAAAAATTCATCAAGGTAATACCTTAAACTACCGGGCGATCGGGTTTTGGAACCCGGTCGAAAAGGATTATCATTGGTATATTACGAATTTAACCGCAGCCGCCTATTTGATTTATCCTTTGTATCGGCTGAGATGGCAAATAGAACTTATTTTCAAAGCGTGTAAGAATTCCCTGAATGCGAACCAAATTACCTCTTGCAACGCCAATATAATTGAAAACTTACTACTCGCCTCTATCGTGGCTCATCTGAGTACGCACACTGTATTTCAGATCGGTAGGGAACAGTTGGATGATGAGCAAAATTTAGCTATTTCGTTTCAAAGAATCGCTAAAGTAGCGGTTGTACTGGCGCGCGATTTCATCATGTTTTTGTTACATTCATCACAAGAATATTTTAAAATCCTAGTGAATAAGATAAAGTTGTTTGCGAACGAAATTTTTGATCCAAATTATAATCAAAGAGAGACATCATTGGCGCGCATACACAGATTATTATTAGAAGGTGGATAAAAAAATCCCGAACACCTATGAGACTCAGCCATGGTTTGTTGGGGTTCGTTCCTCACCCCAACCTACCCAGCTGGGATCGGTAGGAGCCCGCTTGCGGGCGACGGAGAGCCTACAGTAACCGCAACGGTCGCCCGCAAGCGGCCTCCTACGGGGTTGGCGACTGGTGCTGGTACACTTGCGTATTCACCGCAGAGACGCGGAGTGCGCAGAGGGGCAGGGCGGATGCACGCTCTTCTCAGCGTACTCTGCGTCTCTGCGCTGAATCAAACTCTCACCGTGTTCTGTGGTAAAACAGTCGCGCCAGCATAAGTGCGAGATCCCATCTTGGCGGCTCCGCCGCCCGCAATCGGTCGGTGGAGATGGCCGCGGGCTCTGCCATCCGGGTCAGCAGGCTTACGCTCAGTATGACTTATAGCGGAGTTCCACTCACGGAGAAAAACAAAGCGGCCTTGCGACCGCTTTGTTGTTGTTACCTGATCGGCTAGACTGATCGGAACGCTGAACCCAAGGAACTGGCCCAACCGGAATGAGGCAGTAGAACTTCCTATCCGTCATTGACCAAGAATGCACCAGAGGCCAATAGAAAATGAAATGGCAAGAAGTATGTGAAGATCCGCGACTAAAGGATTTGCCATACAAAATAGAACTTAACGAGTATGGAAAAATCCTCATGTCTCCTCAAAAAGTATACCATTCTATTTTTCAAGGGAAGATACAGAACATACTGCGAAAGTTGAACAGAACCGGAGAAGTGTTTCCCGAATGTGCCATTTCTACGGTAAAGGGAACGAAAGTTGCCGATGTGGTTTGGGTATCGGAGGAGAGATATCACATCATAAAGAGAGAAATAGAATGTTCCATCTCGCCCGAGCTATGCGTTGAAATCATTTCCAGCAGCAACACCCAGGAAGAAATGGAAGAGAAGAAAGGGCTGTATTTTGGTCAAGGAGCCAAAGAATTCTGGCTATGCGATGAGAATGGCGATATCACATTTTTTAATCACAGCGGTCAACTCGGTTCTTCATCGCTTGTACCAAATTTTCCAAACAAAATAGACTTATAAACAGTAAAACCGAACATTGTGCGCGAGCTCCGCCGTGACTTCACAAGTAACGAAGAGTCATAGTTCAGAAGCTGGCACAGCATCCGAGAGCGAGGCCATCGGGTACTGGAATTGAAAACCATAATGGGTACGGCCTGAAAATGATGTACCAGATACCGAGGCAAAGCCTCGATATGAGCAACATCAAGAGGCTGTCCCGGTTGCACGAACATTGCAACCTGTTTTCCGCGTTCTCCGCGGCTATTTGTTCGCCGCTGACAGTGCGGAAACATGCGGGCTTGGGTATTCACCGCAGAGACGCAGAGTGCGCAGAGGGGCAGGGCGAATGCATCCTCTTCTCAGCCTACTCTGCGTCTCTGCGGTGAATCACACTTCATGCTGGGTGAATGGGTCAATCGAGCCTCGGCAACAGCTGGGTAGGTTGGGGCGAGGTACGACCAGTTGCCGAGGCAGAAGACAGACCCTGAGGTATCCCCAGACAACCCGCTGCTGCAACAACGCCTGATACAGCCCGATCGGCAAGGCCCTATGGCAAACGTCCGACCTCCCGGCGTCGTCGGCCTATTCGCCCGCAAGCGGGCTCCTACGTCGGCCGACCCCGTCGGCTTGTAGGAGCCCGCTTGCGGGCGACGTGTCGGCTATGCGACAAGGATCGACCATGGGAAAACCGTCCCAATACCAGGGCCGGTTTGTGGGGACACCTCAGGGTCTGTCCGCCATGGACCATCGAACTGTACCATCAAATACCATGAACCGCAGAGATGACACTGCGCATTGCCGCGCCGGGATCGGTAGGAGCCCGCTTGCGGGCGACGGTGAGCCTAGAGTAGCCGCAACAGTCGCCCGCAAGCGGGCTCCTACGAGGTTGGTGAGGTACGAACCCCAACGCGACCAGTAGACTCAGCCATTGTTTGTTGGGGTTCGTACCTCACCCCAACCTACCCAGCTGTACCATCAAATACCATGAACCGCAGAGATGACACTGCGTATTGCCGCGCCGGGATCGGTAGGAGCCCGCTTGCGGGCGACGGAGACCACATAGTAGCCGCAACAGTCGCCCGCAAGCGGGCTCCTACGAGGTTGGTGAGGTACGAACCCCAACGCGACCAGTAGACTCAGCCATTGTTTGTTGGGGTTCGTACCTCACCCCAACCTACCCAGCTGTACCATCAAATACCATGAACCGCAGAGATGACACTGCGTATTGCCGCGCCGGGATCGGTAGGAGCCCGCTTGCGGGCGACGGGGAGCCTAGAGTAGCCGCAACGGTCGCCCGCAAGCGGGCTCCTACGAGGTTGGTGAGGTACGAACCCCAACGCGACCAGTAGACTCAGCCATTGTTTGTTGGGGTTCGTACCTCACCCCAACCTACCCAGCTGTACCATCAAATACCATGAACCGCAGAGATGACACTGCGTATTGCCGCGCCGGGATCGGTAGGAGCCCGCTTGCGGGCGACGGGGAGCCTAGAGCAGCCGCAACAGTCGCCCGCAAGCGGGCTCCTACGAGGTTGGTGAGGTACGAACCCCAACGCGACCAGTAGACTCAGCCATTGTTTGTTGGGGTTCGTACCTCACCCCAACCTACCCAGCTGTACCATCAAATACCATGAACCGCAGAGATGACACTGCGTATTGCCGCGCCGGGATCGGTAGGAGCCCGCTTGCGGGCGACGGGGAGCCTAGAGTAGCCGCAACGGTCGCCCGCAAGCGGGCTCCTACGAGGTTGGTGAGGTACGAACCCCAACGCGACCAGTAGACTCAGCCATTGTTTGTTGGGGTTCGTACCTCATCCCAACCTATCCAGCTGTACCATCAAATATAGTCCTCTTACGTGACATTAAAACTGTCCCTTTCGTTTAGGGCCAGCACTCACGCACCAAAAACAAAAGGGCATATCTGGTTATCATGTTGAGTGACTATACCATGAACCGCAGAGATGACACTGCGTATTGCTGCGCCGGGATCGGTAGGAGCCCGCTTGCGGGCGACGGGGAGCCTAGAGCAGCCGCAACGGTCGCCCGCAAGCGGGCTCCTACGAGGTTGGTGAGGTACGAACCCCAACGCGACCAGTAGACTCAGCCATTGTTTGTTGGGGTTCGTACCTCACCCCAACCTACCCAGCTGTACCATCAAATACCATGAACCGCAGAGTTGACCCTGCGTATTGTCGCGCCGGGATCGGTAGGAGCCCGCTTGCGGGCGACGGAGACCCCATAGTAGCCGCAACGGTCGCCCGCAAGCGGGCTCCTACGAGGTTGGTGAGGTACGAACCCCAACGCGACCAGTAGACTCAGCCATTGTTTGTTGGGGTTCGTTCCTCACCCCAACCTACCCAGCTGTACCATCAAATACCATGAACCGCAGAGATGACACTGCGTATTGCCGCGCCGGGATCGGTAGGAGCCCGCTTGCGGGCGACGGGGAGCCCATAGTAGCCGCAACAGTCGCCCGCAAGCGGGCTCCTACGAGGTTGGTGAGGTACGAACCCCAACGCGACCAGTAGACTCAGCCATTGTTTGTTGGGGTTCGTACCTCACCCCAACCTATCCAGCTGTACCATCAAATACCATGAACCGCAGAGATGACGCTGCGTATTGCTGCGCCGGGATCGGTAGGAGCCCGCTTGCGGGCGACGGGGAGCCTAGAGTAGCCGCAACGGTCGCCCGCAAGCGGGCTCCTACGAGGTTGGTGGGGTACGAACCCCAACGCGACCAGTAGACTCAGCCATTGTTTGTTGGGGTTCGTACCTCACCCCAACCTACCCAGCTGTACCATCAAATACCATGAACCGCAGAGATGACACTGCGTATTGCCGCGCCGGGATCGGTAGGAGCCCGCTTGCGGGCGACGGGGAGCCTAGAGTAGCCGCAACGGTCGCCCGCAAGCGGGCTCCTACGAGGTTGGTGAGGTACGAACCCCAACGCGACCAGTAGACTCAGCCATTGTTTGTTGGGGTTCGTACCTCACCCCAACCTACCCAGCTGTACCATCAAATACCATGAACCGCAGAGATGACACTGCGTATTGCCGCGCCGGGATCGGTAGGAGCCCGCTTGCGGGCGACGGAGACCCCATAGTAGCCGCAACAGTCGCCCGCAAGCGGGCTCCTACGAGGTTGGTGAGGTACGAACCCCAACGCGACCAGTAGTCTCAGCCATTGTTCGTTGGGGTTCGTTCCTCACCCCAACCTACCCAGTTTGCCTCCTCTTCTCAGCGCACTCTGCATCTCTGCGGTGCATCGAAGCCGGGGAGTGTTTGTCCGGAGGTTGGCTTCCCGATGCCCATGGATCGCGCTAGTCGAGCGCCAGCCTTGCCAGTACGTCGGCAATGTAGTCTTCCGGCAGTGCGTAGCGGCGTGCCAGTTCCGCGGCGCTCGCGTCGCTGGTCCGTATCTGTTGCATCCAGCCGTCGAGCCCGCTGGACAGGGGCTTTCCGCCCTGTTCGCCGTCGATCGTCGTGCCCTGATCCAGGTCGTATTTGTTGGCATAGCCGCGCGGAGTCAGCATCAGGCCATGCTGCACCAGCGTCTGGCTGTTGCCGATCAGCACCAGGGTCGACATGCCGATCTCGTGCTGGTGCAATAGCTCCAAGGTGCAGAGTTCCGTGCGCTGGCCTGGACGATAGGCTGAATGCACCAGGGCCACCGGGGTGTCCGGCCGACGCTGGGCGAGCAACAGACGTTGCGCCTCCAGAATTTGATGCGCCCGGCGTCCGCTCTTGGGGTTGTAGAGGGCGATGACGAAGTCCGCCGCGGCGGCAGCATGCAGCCGGCGCGCGATCACCGGCCAGGGCGTGAGCAGATCGGAGAGGGAGATGGCGCAAAAATCGTGGCTCAGCGGTGCTCCCACCAGTGCGGCACAGCTGGTCAGGGCGGTTGCGCCCGGGATGGTTTCCACCGCGATGCCGCTGTTCGGGGTCCAGCCAGTCTGGAATAAGATCTCGAAAGTCAGCCCAGCCATGCCGTAGACACCGCTGTCTCCAGAGGAGACCAGGGCCACGGTCCGACCGGCCTGGGCCAGTTCCACCGCCAGGGTCACGCGCTCCAGCTCTTCGGTCATCGCGCTTTTGACCTGCTGCTTGTCCGCGATCAGGTCCGCCACCAGGCGCAGGTAGGTGGCGTGGCCGATGATGGTGTCAGCCTCGTCGATTGCGCTGCGCGCGCGGACGCTCATGTGCTCGACGCCGCCGGGGCCGAGCCCCACGAGCAGCAATTTGCCTTGCGCAACCGGTTCAGTCATCAATCATCCTCGCAATGGAGACCGTGGCATGCTTGCCGCCAGCATCCCGTAGTTTGTGTTTTTCGATCAGCAAACAGCCGTCGTCGCGACCCGACGCCAGCAATGCGGCCGCCTCGCTGACGGACGCGGTGCCGGTGTATTGACGGACTTTGTCGGATGGATTGGGCACTTCGATCCGATCCAGTTCGGCGGCGCTGTAGAAGCGGATCTTCCAGCCGTGCCTTGCCGCCAGTTCCGCCAGTCCGGCTTCGTCCGCCTTCAGATCGATGCTTGCCACTGCTTGCACCTGGGTGTGCTCGGCGGCGACTGCCTGCAGGGCTTCCGCGACCACCCGGTCCAGGGTATCCACTGGAGTGCCCCGGTCGCAGCCCAGGCCCAGGGCGAGACGCTTCGACCTGGCTTTTCCGCCCCTGTTCGCGGCGCTGCCGAGCTGCGGGCGGTAATGCACCAGGGTGTCGACAAAATGCGCGGCGAGGGTCCTGGGTGGCGGTCGCTGGCTGATCCAGAGCAATGCCTGAAAGCGGCCCGGATCCAGGGTGTTGGCTGTTTCGAAGCAATGCAGGTTTTCCGGCAGCGGGCCGTTGCGTCCGTTGGCATGGTTTCGCCACCAATCAGCGCTGCCCGATTCCTGTACCAAGGCCACCGGCGCTTGGTTGACCATGGCGGCACTGGCCCGCAATAAGGCTGTGGGGCTGGCGTCGAGGCTCCAGCCGAGTTCGCGACCGAGCAGATCCACCGCCAGTGTTTGGCGCACATCGGATGCGGTGGTCAGCACTGGGGTCGCTCCCAAGATGCGCGCCAGCTCTGCGGCCAAGGCATTGGCCCCGCCCAGATGGCCGGACAGCACCGGGATTGCAAAGCGCCCCGCCTCGTCCAACACCACCACCGCCGGGTCGCGGTACTTGCTCTGCAGGTGCGGGGCGATCAGGCGCACCAGGATGCCCAAGGAGCAGACCGCGATCAGGCCGTCGAAGTCGGCAAACAGGCCGGCCATCTGCGCCCGCGTCGGGCCTGGATAGCAGTATGCCGCGTCCGCTGCCTGCTGTTGGAGCAGCTCGCGGAAGGCTTGCGGTGCAAACAGCCGTGAACCCGGCAACGCGGCGGTCAGACGCGCCGCCAGCAGGATGCCGGCGCGGGTGATCGCAAGCAATGCAATGCGCTGGTGCTTGGGGTCGTTGCCGATGTTGGAATCAGTCATGTGAACGAATTTCCGATGGGCCTGGTGCGACCCTCATGTCTGCGCATCCGCCGCCGGCAGCGTGGCTGGCGAACCGGTCTTCACCGGGTTACAACCAGCATGCAGCGGTTGGCGAACCCGATCGGGGTTGCGCACCAGCAATAATGACAGATAGGCAACCCGCTGTCCGCGCAGGCTTTGCACATCCTGCACCAGGCGCTGGTCAGGGTTGCCGACCTTTTCGAAAAAACGGGCGTGGGGCAGTAAACCGCGTCGTTCCAGCAGGTCCAGCAGCGGATCCAGCAATGGCTTGATTTTCAGCAGGACCAGGGTGTCGAAGTCATCCAGCAGTCGGTCGATGACGGCCACGCCATAGGCGGCCGGAACGATGGCCAGGGTATGGCCTTCTTCCACCAGCGGCTGGGCGATGCAGGCGGCCGCGGCGTTGAACGACGGCACCCCCGGGATCACCTCCACAACGACCTCTGGGAGCAGTTCGCGCACCGTCCGCGCCAGATGGCCGAAGGTCGAATAGGTCGAGGCGTCGCCCTCCACCAGGAACAGCAAATCTCTCCCCTGGCGCAATAGTTCGATGCAACGCAGGGCGGCCTGGGTCCATGCCAGGGCCAGGGTCTCGGGGTCGCTGGTCATCGGAAAGTGCAGTGGCTCGGCGTCTGCCGGCAGCAACAGCCCGGATCGGCGCAGGATCTCCAGGGCATAGGAATCGGCGCCCTGTCCCTTAACCGGGTAGAGCCAATGGGCGTCCGACTGGAGGGCCGCCCAGCCGCGGCGGGTGATCAGCTCGGGGTCGCCAGGACCCAGCGAAACGCCTGTCAGGCGACCAACGATACCTTTGTCCTGCATGAAATGATGCCTCGGGTTTGCGAAAAGAGAGGGACGCTATCAGCGGCTGGAGCCCGTCTCGGGCAGGCTGGCGATCAATATCCAGACCGGATTCAGCGCCGCGAGCCGATGCAGATGGAGTATCGGCTGACTGCGGAACACCCCGAGCTGTATCAGCTCCCAGACCAGCCCGGCTTGATCCAGGGCGGCGGTCGCGATGGCCAGGTTCTCCAACGCAATCAGGTTGATCGCCAGCCGTCCGTCCGGGCGCAGCCGCACACGAATCAGCTCGATGAGACTGGCCAGCTCGCCGCCGGAGCCGCCGATGAAGACCGCATCCGGGTCGGGCCAGGTGTCGAGCCCATCCGGTGCCTTGCCCTCGAACAGGCTGTAGTTGCTGGCGCGCAGGCGGCGGGCGTTGGTACGCGCATGCGCGGCTCGCGTCGGCGATTTTTCCATGGCCCAAACATGTCCCTGGTGGGCGATACGGCTGGCCTCCAGGCCCACCGAGCCGGAGCCGGCGCCGATATCCCAGACGATGCTGTGCGCATGCAGGCCAAGGCTGGCCAACGCGACCGCCCGCGGCTCGCGCTTGGTGATCAGGCCGGCATGTTCACCCTGCTGCTGTTGCACGAAGTGGGTGTCCGCCAGACCAAACAGGGGCTGCTCCCGGAACAGCGCGGTCTGCTCGATAATGACCACATTGGGGTCTGGAAAGGACCGGGTGGCTGCATCGATCAAGCGCAGATCCGCTGCGATGGTCTCGTCCTCTCGGGCCAAGCGACAGGCCACCGACAGGCGCAGGTCGTCAGCATGGCCGACGGTCAACAGCGCGCGGGCGATGCGGTCCGGCCCATTCTCGGCGCTGGTCAGCACGGCCACCAGCGGATGTCGCGCCACCGCCCGCAAGACCGCATACAACGCATGCTCCGGCGTGGCGCCAGGCTGCCAATCGCCGCGGTCGTTGCCATGGCAGGAGGCGATATGCGCTTGCTGCCAGGGCCGCTTCAGCCGGGCGAAGGCCAGCTGCACCGTGGATGGCGCCGGCAGCAGCTCCAACGGCGTCGCTGCCCTGCGATCCGCGCTTTTCGATGGCATGCCGGCAGCGGCCAGCGCCGCCGCCAAGCTGGAGCCGATCCCGTGGCAGAGGGGGTCGCCGGTGGCGAGCACCACCACCTGGCGACCGTCGGCGCAGGCCTGCTGTACCCAGCCCGCGACCTCTGACAGGGCGCCATCCATGGGCAGCAGCCGCGTGGTTGGACTTGACTGGCCGCTGACCAGGTCCAGAGTACGGCGCGCGCCGATGATCAGGTCGGCGCTCGCCAGCCGAGCGCGCGCGACGTCGCCGAGTCCGGCCCAGCCATCGTCGAGGATGCCGATCAGGGTACAGGACCCGCTGCCGTGGGCAGCCGGCTGGATGGGCGCTTCAGTCATGGGCGAGCTCGTCGACGGTGACGATGGGCTGACCGTCGAAATCGCAGGCCAGGATCGTTAGCCGATAGCATCCGGGGTAGCGCTGGCGCAGGCTGAGCATGGCGCGTTGCGCCAATTCCCGATGCAACGCGACCTCCAGCCCGATGGCGCGCAGCCGCTCGGCGGCAAAGCGTGCGGTGGGGGCGGCGCGAATGGATTCCAGCAGGTCCGGAGGCGCTCCCGCGGCGGCGGCGGCATCGGCGATTAATCCGCGATCCAGGTCGGCGCGCCAAGCGTGGGTTACCGCCAGGCCTTGGGCCATCTTGGTGAGCTTGCCCACCATGGCACCGACGATCAGATGGCGCATCCGACAGGTCAGCGCGGCGCGGAAAGCGGCTTTGACAAAGTCGCCCATCTGCACGAAACAGACTTCGGGGAGATCGCTGAACACGCCCTGTGCGGCCTGTTCGGAGCGCCCGCCGGTGCTGAAGACGATGCTGCTTTGGCCCTGATGTGCCGCCACCCGTACCGCCTGGATCAGGCTGGCGCGAAAGGCGGCGGTGGAATAGGGGCGCACGATGCCGGTGGTGCCGAGGATGGAGATGCCGCCCAGGATTCCCAGACGGGCGTTCAGGGTCTTTTCCGCCATCTGCTCGCCGCCGGGCACCGAGATGGTCACCGCCAGCCCGTCCCCCGCGGCAAGAATCGGTGCCCCTACCGCGCGCACGTTTTCCTCGATGTTGCGCAGGGGCACCGGATTGATGGCCGCCACGCCCACCGGCAGTCCAATTCCGGATCGGGTCACATGGCCGACACCTGGGCCGCCATCGATGGTGACCCGATCGCCGGCGCCGAGGATGCGGCGGAGATCCACGGTGAGATGTGCGCCATGCGTGGCATCCGGATCATCACCGGCATCCTTGATGCACACGGCATGGGCATGGCGGTCCTGCACCCGACCCTCGGTGATGGCGAATAGCGCGCGCTGGCCATTCGGCAGTAGGCAGTCCACCGATGAGGGTACGGAGCCCTGGACCAGCCCGATGGTTGCCGCGGTGGCGGCCGCCGCGGCGTTGGCGCCGGTGGTAAAACCGCTGCGATGACCGCGCTGGCGGCGTCCATCGCCCTTGCGGATCGGAGCACGAGTGGCGTGGCCCGGAACCATGACAAGCCTAGAGCGGCTGGCCGATCTGCGGGCGTTCTGCATCGGCGAGCGCCAGCAGCGCATGGATGGCCGCGACCACCAGGGGCGAGCCGCCTTTGCGGCCGCGAACGATGATCCAGGGCACGACATCCAGGTCGGCGAGCAGGGCTTTGGATTCCGCTGCCGCGACAAATCCCACCGGCATGCCGATCACCAACGCCGGGCGCACCTGCTCCTGCTCGATCAAACGGACCAGCTCGATCAATGCGGTCGGCGCGTTGCCGATGCCGACCAGGGCGTCATCGAGCAAGCCCAGGGAGCGCGCTTTGCGCATGGCCAGCACGGCGCGCGTGCTGCCCTGTGCCTGCGCCTCGGCGATGACGTCGGCATCGGCGATGAACTGATGCGGGTGCAATCCGAAGCAGTGCAGCCGTGGTGATGACAGGCCGGCCAGTATCATTCCCACGTCCGCGATCAAAGGTCTGGACCCACGATGCTCGGCGGTCTCGGCCAGCGCGGCCAATCCTGCCGATACCGCACTGGGGTGAAACTCGGTGAGCCCGTTGAGTTCGAAATCGGCGCTGGCATGGATCATCCGTCGCACAATGGGCCATTGTTCCGTGCTGTAGGCATGGCTACCGATCTCGGCATCGATGATGTCGAAGGAGGTGTGCTCGATGCTGCGCCCGGCCGCGGTCTGCTGCTCGCTGACCAGATCGGCGCCGGCAACGGGGGCGCCAGAGGGGGGGCTGTTGCTGTCGATGGTCGTCTCCTGGTGATTGTGTTGGCAGCAGGTCAATGCGCCGCGTTCGGATGGGTATGCGAATGGTCGTGCAGGTGCTCGGCCTGGGCTGCCTCGCGGTATTTGCAGCCGTCGCATTCCAGCAGACCCGCCGCCGACTCGGCGGCGTCGCGCACCCGTTGGTCGAGCAGGTCGAAAATGCCCTGGTCGAAGCCGAAACGTTGTCCCAGCGCGAAGGCGATCTCGGGATACTGGCGGCGCAGTCGCTCGACCTGGGCCTGGATGCGCTCGGTCAGCCGACCGGAGAAAAGATAGACCGGTAGCATCAGGATCTGGGTCATGCCCAGACGCGCTTGGCGCTGGACGACGGTTTCCAGCCGCGGCCAGGCGATCCCGGTGAAGGCCAGATCGACCAGATCGTGCTGGTTGTCCTCGAACACCCAGCGCGCCATTTTCGCCAACTCGCCGTTGGCGCCCGCATCCGACGAGCCGCGCCCGAGCAGTACCACGCCGGTGGTGCGCGGGTCCGGCATGTCCAGTTGGCGCATCAGGCCATCGAGGCGTTGTTGGAGCACGCCAAGCACCTCGCGCCCCATGCCGAGATGACGGCCATAGGCAAAGCTCACCCGAGGGTGGCGCGCCCGCGCCTCGGCAATGGCCGCGGGAATTTCCATTTTCACATGTCCAGCCGCATTCAGAATGAAAGGCAATACCAGCACATGGCGGGCATCTGCCGCGGCCCGATCGAGTCCGGTGTCAAGCAGTACCTCGTCGTGTTCGATGAAACAGGTCTCGATGCGCCAGTCGGGATGCCGGGCGCGCCACTGCTGCGCGAATTCCAGCGATTCGGTGTTGCCGCCCTGATAGCGGGAACCATGTCCGACCAGCAACAGGGTTGTATCGTTCATTCGTCGGTCTCCGATCTGTCGGCCCGGCGAAAGCGATGGCCGAAGGCCGGGTCGTAGAGTTTCGATGGCGTTACCCGGGGCCAGTGACGGGCGCCCAATGCCGGGCTGGCGATAATCATGGCCTGGGCGCCGATGCCCGCTTCCTGACAGCGCGGTACCATGTCGCCCAGCCGCGCGCGGACGATGCGCTCGGCGTCGGGCCAGCTCGCCTTCTGCACCACCAAGATCGGCGCATCCGACGGCCAGCCGGCCGTGCGCAGGGCTTGTTCCACCTCCGGCAACAGGGTCGCCGAGAGATAGATGCAGAGCGTCGTGCGATGTGCCGCCAGGACATCGAGCTGCTCGGTTGCCGGCACCGGCGTACGCCCGGCCATGCGGGTCAGGATCACCGTTTGCGTGACCTCGGGCAAAGTCAGGGTTTCCCCCGCCGCCGCGGCAGAAGCCATTGCAGATGTCACGCCGGGCACCACCTGCCAGTCGATTGCAGCGGCATCCAGTGGGCGGGTCATTTCGGTCAGGGCGCCATACAGGCATGGATCGCCGGTTTGCAGCCGCACCACCGTGGTGTATCGTGCCGCGGCATCCATCAGCCAGTCCGCGATTTGCCGCAAGCTCATGCCCTTGGAGTCCTGCAAACGACAGCCAGCCGGCGCGTAACGGGTTGCCGCCAGATCGACCAAAGATCCGGCATAGAGGATCGCATCGGCGCGTTCGATCAAGCCCCGTCCCTTGACCGTAATCAGGTCGGGGTCGCCGGGGCCGGCGCCGACGAACCAGACCCGGCCCAAGGTGCCGTCGGCAGTCATCAGGCGCGCGCGGGCAAATCGACGCAAAGCCGGAATCCGGGGCGTTCGGCATAGGGTTGAACGACCTTGACCAGCAGGAATGTCACCACCGGCTCCAGGGCCACGATGGCAAGGTATGAGGCGGCGAACAGCCCCCAGTCGGCAATCGGCGTTGCATCCTGACTCAGCAGCAGCCAGAAACCGACCATCATCGTGACGCCGCCGTAATAGGTTGCATCCAGCTTCAGGATGGTCGGCACATCGATGCGAGCGATGCGCTGCCCGAGGGTATAATGCACTAGGATTAATGGGATCGTCAGGGACAGGGTGTTCACGCCCAGATGCACCAGATCGCCGGGATCGAACACCAGCCCCTGGAACAGCAGACCGACGCCGAAGCCGAGCAATGTGGGTACGAAACCCAGGATCAGATAGATTGGCATTGCGCCGACAAAATGCAGTTCGGATGGCCCCACCGGCAGATGAAAGATCTGCATGAACAACGAAAAGAAGCCGGCGGCGATGAGGGTGCGCAGGATCAGAGACGGCTGCTTGACCAAAGCAGGGAGATAGGCCGCAAGTAGGCCAACGGCAGCAACATTGGCTGCTGTGGTCTTGGCAAGGGTCAAATATCCGGGTTCGATATGCACGACGAAAAACCTCGTTTCTCAATAATTCCAAGGATACGAGGTGTCAGGCGGGGAAGAGTCGACACTGCGGGCCTGTAGGCTTCGCACAATGGCGTAGATGCGCACAGGCATGCGCGTGGTCGCGGCTGAGGGGGCTCTGAGGAGCATATAATGCCATCCAGACGGCCCGATCTGCTGAAGCCCTTACCCCGGGGCTCACACCAATTTTCCGCGATCAGGCCGGTCTTCTGGCTCGCCGTCTACCGGGGTTCGCCGCCTTCCCGCGCATCGGCGCAGTGGCAAGTGGCGATCCCGTCAGGCTTACAGCAGCGGGGACTGCGCCGGAATGGCCTTGGGCTATGCAGCTCCAGGCGTCACCGAACTTCCCGATTCACCCGTTGGCCTGAACCGACCGCGGGGCACCTTACGCGAATGCACAGCATATACCCACAGGTTGGTTTGCGACAAGTCCGAATTGGAGCCGCCAACACTTGGAGCGACTGCTGCGGTCATGGCAGACTTCGCGGAATCGCAGACCGGCTTGATGCACTCCCGCGCGCGCCCGAGAACCGAGGCTGTGCAGGTATTCGTTGGGTGCTGCCTAGGCTGTCGAAATGTCCTGAGTTTTGATGCCAAACCGATTCCGGGTCTTGGATTGCTTCATCGAACGCACTGGGGAAGCCCAATCGGTGTCGGGGTCGCTATCGGAATCGGAATCGGAATCGAATCCGCTCATCGATCAAAGCAGCCAGCTCCATACCAATCCCTAATGTTGACCTTGAAACCGATCCCGACACCGACTAAGCATCCATCAACCGGGAAGTGCTTGCTTTAGTGAGACTGCAGATTTCGACAGCCTAGGTGTTGCCTGCGTAAACTGTTCGCCTATTCGCCCTTGCGTCACATGCCTATTGCCGATGCAGGGTATTTCGAGGCCGCATCCCAGCAACCTGTTCTTTCTTTCGCCCTTTGGATTGGGTATTCTGCGCATGAGGCTCGAAGATATGCACAATCAGGCACAATCAGGTGGCTCGACCATGACCGTTTCCTGCCCGACCCTGTTCATCGCCGCCCCGGCCTCCGGTCAGGGCAAGACCACATTGACTGCCGGCCTGGCCCGGCTGCATCGTCGACTTGGCCGACGCGTCCGCATCTTCAAGACCGGTCCTGATTTCCTGGACCCGATGATCCTGGAACGTGCCGCCGGCTCGCCGGTATACAATCTGGATCTGTGGATGGGCGGCGAGGCGCATTGTCGGGATCTGCTGTATCAGGCCGCCGCCGAAGTGGAGCTGATCTTGGTTGAAGGGGTCATGGGATTGCATGACGGCCAACCCTCGGGTGCCGATCTGGCGGAGCGTTTCCATCTGCCCCTGCTGTGCGTCATCGATGCTTCCGCCATGGCCCAGACCTTTGCCGCCATCGCCTGGGGCCTGACCCGCTTTCATTCCGGCTTGCAGCTCGCCGGAGTGCTGGCCAATCGGGTCGGCGGCGCCGCGCATGCCGAGATGCTCACCGATCGGCTGCCCGCGGATATACCCTTTTTCGGAGCCTTGACCCGCGATGCCGAACTGGAACTACCGCATCGACATTTGGGGCTCTGGCAGGCAGACGAGGTCGCCGACCTCGATACCCGTATTGAACGCATTGCCGATGCATTGGCCATGACCTCGTTGGTCGAACTGCCCGCCCCGGTGGACTTTCAGCCCGCCCCATCGCAACCGGGCAATGAGCCGCAAGCCTTGCTGCAAGGGGTACGCATTGCGGTTGCCCGCGATCTGGCCTTTTCGTTTTTGTACGCCGCCAATCTGGACTGCCTGAGCAGGGCGGGTGCACAGCTATGCTTTTTCTCGCCCTTGGCGGACTCGGCGCTACCCATGTGCGACGCCCTGTATCTGCCCGGCGGCTATCCGGAATTGCATCTGGACCAGCTCAGCGCCAACCGGGCCATGCACCAGGCCATCCGCGAGCATCAGGCCGCCGCTCGGCCGATCCTGGCCGAATGCGGCGGCCTGCTGTACCTGCTCACCTCGCTGGCCACGGCAGAGAGCGATCCGATCCCGATGGTCGGACTGCTGCCCGGCGAGGCGCGGATGCAACCGCGGCTTGCCAACCTCGGCCTGCAGCGCGTGCAACTGCCGGAGGGCGAGCTGCGAGGCCACAGCTTCCACCATTCCCGCGCCGAGATCCCGCTGGAGCCCATCGCCCGCGGCACGACCTTGCGCCAGCATGGCCGCCCGGAGGCGGTCTATCGGGAACAACGGCTCACGGCATCCTATTTGCATCTGTATTTTCCATCCAACCCCACCGCGGCCGCCCGTTTGTTCTTGCCATGAACTCGCAGACCCAAACCGAATGGCACTCGGATGGGTGCTGCCTTCAAAGCATGTAAGGATTCACCGCAGAGACGCAGAGGGGCCAAGGCGCCTCGCCCGCAAGCGGATCTTGATCAGCCGTAGGAGCCGCTCGGCGTAGGAGCCCGCTTGCGGGCGACGATGAGCTGAGCGTGCCGGGATCGGTAGGAGCCCGCTTGCGGGCGACGGGGAGCCTAGAGCAGCCGCAACAGTCGCCCGCAAGCGGGCTCCTACGAGGTTGGTGGGGTACGAACCCCAACGCGACCAGTAGACTCAGCCATTGTTTGTTGGGGTTCGTACCTCACCCCAACCTATCCAGCTGTACCATCAAATACCATGAACCGCAGAGATGACACTGCGTATTGCCGCGCCGGGATCGGTAGGAGCCCGCTTGCGGGCGACGGAGACCCTAGAGCAGCCGCAACAGTCGCCCGCAAGCGGGCTCCTACGAGGTTGGTGGGGTACGAACCCCAACGCGACCAGTAGACTCAGCCATTGTTTGTTGGGGTTCGTACCTCACCCCAACCTACCCAGCTGTACCATCAAATACCATGAACCGCAGAGATGACACTGCGTATTGCCGCGCCGGGATCGGTAGGAGCCCGCTTGCGGGCGACGGAGACCCTAGAGTAGCCGCAACAGTCGCCCGCAAGCGGGCTCCTACGAGGTTGGTGGGGTACGAACCCCAACGCGACCAGTAGACTCAGCCATTGTTTGTTGGGGTTCGTACCTCACTCCAACCTACCCAGCTGTACCATCAAATACCATGAACCGCAGAGATGACACTGCGTATTGCCGCGCCGGGATCGGTAGGAGCCCGCTTGCGGGCGACGGAGACCCCATAGTAGCCGCAACAGTCGCCCGCAAGCGGGCTCCTACGAGGTTGGTGGGGTACGAACCCCAACGCGACCAGTAGACTCAGCCATTGTTTGTTGGGGTTCGTACCTCACCCCAACCTACCCAGCTGTACCATCAAATACCATGAACCGCAGAGATGACACTGCGTATTGCCGCGCCGGGATCGGTAGGAGCCCGCTTGCGGGCGACAGTGAGCCTAGAGTAGCCGCAACAGTCGCCCGCAAGCGGGCTCCTACGAGGTTGGTGGGGTACGAACCCCAACGCGACCAGTAGACTCAGCCATTGTTTGTTGGGGTTCGTACCTCACCCCAACCTACCCAGCTGTACCATCAAATACCATGAACCGCAGAGATGACACTGCGTATTGCCGCGCCGGGATCGGTAGGAGCCCGCTTGCGGGCGACGGTGAGCCTAGAGCAGCCGCAACAGTCGCCCGCAAGCGGGCTCCTACGAGGTTGGTGGGGTACGAACCCCAACGCGACCAGTAGACTCAGCCATTGTTTGTTGGGGTTCGTACCTCACCCCAACCTACCCAGCTGTACCATCAAATACCATGAACCGCAGAGATGACACTTCGTATTGCCGCGCCGGGATCGGTAGGAGCCCGCTTGCGGGCGACGGAGACCCTAGAGCAGCCGCAACAGTCGCCCGCAAGCGGGCTCCTACGAGGTTGGTGAGGTACGAACCCCAACGCGACCAGTAGACTCAGCCATTGTTTGTTGGGGTTCGTACCTCACCCCAACCTACCCAGCTGTACCATCAAATACCATGAACCGCAGAGTTGACCCTGCGTATTGTCGCGCCGGGATCGGTAGGAGCCCGCTTGCGGGCGACGGTGAGCCTAGAGCAGCCGCAACAGTCGCCCGCAAGCGGGCTCCTACGAGCATCGCCTGCCGGGTCGCCCGCAAGCGGGCTCCTACGCTGAGCGGCTCGTGAGGGTTCGCGGATGGCAGATCCCTCGAGTCCAGGTACCGAGGCTGAGCCTCGGTATCAGCAAGATGATGTCTTGTCGCCGCTGTCCGTGCGTCAGCGCTTCTTGTCGCTGTCCAAGCGTTTGTTGTTCGTTTGCCGATGGCGGTCGCTGCGGATCTTGTTCAGCGCGTACCATGTGCCGCCGGCCGCGAGCCCGAACGCGCCGGCCAGGAGGATGCCTTTGGATGTCAACAATGTTGCCCGGCCGGCAGTCCAGCGAGTCGCAGTCAAGCGGGTATGGGCAAAGGCGGCAATGGCTAGGTCGTCGATGAACGAAAGGCCGACGAGGGCGGCTGTGCGCCAGTTCCGCTTGGGTGGCAGGACGGGTTTTGTATTGGGCATCATGGACCTCATCGGTTTGCTCTGCAGGTGGGTGCGGTACCATCAGTTTGCAACGGATGGATGGATCAATCCAGCCGCGCTAACCGGCATTGCAGCGTGGGGCTCGGCGAATGCAATGCGCCCGGAGTGAGCCCCTAGGGTATCTTTGGTTGGTTTGTGGAGAAGATTGTGGCCTGGCGTCTTTCTCCTGGGGAAGGCGGGGGCTCGCGTCCGATGCCATGGCATCGCCTGTTGGGTCGCCCGCAAGCGGGCTCCTACGTCGCGCGGGTCCTGCGGCTCGTGAAGGGGCCGTTTGCGGGTGAGGTGGTGGCTTTTTAGGGGCCAGGTGGTCATGGCGATAATAGCGACAGTGGCTACAGTCGCCCGCAAGCGGGCTCCTACGTCGCGCGGGTCCTGCGGCTCGTGAAGGGGCCGTTTGCGGGCGAGGTGGTGGCTTTTTAGGGGCCGGGTGGTCATGGCGATAATAGCGACAGTGGCTACAGTCGCCCGCAAGCGGGCTCCTACGTTGATCGGCTTCCGTGGTTCGTAAGGGTTCGCTTGCGGGCGAGGCGCTGGTTTTGCAGAAGCCAGGGGGTCATAGGGACAGCGGTCGCAGCAACTGCGTATTCGTGGGGGTGCCTCAGCGTCGAGCCCGGTTTCCTATTGGGGATGATCTGTTCCAACGTCAGAAAGGGTTTTTCATCGATTCAGGGGTTGGCGGTTTGCTGGATTCTCGATAGGTCGACAGATTGGGGTCGAGTTTCCGCTTCATGGGGTCGTATCGGAGGGCGCGCATGATCAAGCCGGTCGGCACGAAGATGATCATGTACAGGATGCCCAGGATCAGCGGCGTCGTGATGCGGTTCAACAGCAAACCGAACTGCATCCAGCGGCGGTAGACGGGGCGCAGACTGCGCGGGGCCGCAAGCCCCCAAATGACCAAGATGCCAGCGAGCGGCCAGGGCCAGATCGGGAAGTGCAGGCCGAAGAGCCAGGGCAGGAATAGGCCGAACAGCAGCGCGATAATGGCTGCCGTGGTCAAGGCGAAATGACGCAGGCCTTCGGCGTCGAGCTCGGGGATCGGGTGTAGGGATGCGGACATGAATGCGTACGTCAGTCTAGGGCGAATTCGTCTTTCCAGGAGTCGTCGCGTGGCAGCTCCGGCTGGTCTTTCTTGCTCAGCAGGCAGTTCTCCAGCACCAGATAGTCCATTTCGGTGCGCATGAAGCAGCGGTAAGCATCCTGCGGGGAGCAGACGATGGGCTCGCCGCGGACGTTGAAAGAGGTGTTGATCAGCAGCGGACAGCCGGTGCGGTCCGCAAAGGCGCGGATCAACGCGTGGTAGCGCGGGTTGGTGTCGGCATGGACCGTTTGTAGGCGGGCCGAGTAGTCGACATGGGTCACTGCGGGGATCTGCGAGCGCGGCACATTGAGCTTGTCGATGCCGAACAGTTGCTCCTGTTCGGCGGTCATCGGGATGCGCTTTGCCTCGTTGACCGGGGCGACCATCAGCATGTAGGGACTGCTGCTGCGATAAGCGAAGAAATCCGCGACCCGGTCGGCCAGGATCGACGGGGCGAACGGCCGAAAGGACTCGCGGTACTTGATCTTGAGATTCATCACCGATTGCATCTTCGGACTGCGCGGATCGCCGAGGATGGAACGCCCGCCCAGCGCCCGCGGCCCGAATTCCATGCGGCCCTGGAACCAGCCGATGACGTTCTCGTTGTCGAGCAACTCGGCCAATTTCGGCATCAGCTGTGCGTCGTCGAGTCGTTGGTGGGGAATGTTCTCCGCCTGCAGCCAAGACAGGATATGGTCGTTGTCGAAATGCGGTCCCAGATAGGCTCCCTGCATGCGGTCGGCGCCGTTGACGCTGCGCGGCTTGTCGAGAAACAGATGCCAGGCGCACAGCGCTGCGCCGACTGCTCCGCCGGCGTCGCCGGCGGCCGGCTGTATCCAGATGTCGCTGAATGGTCCTTCGCGCAGAAGCCGCCCGTTGGCGACGCAATTGAGCGCGACGCCGCCGGCGAGACAAAGTCGATCGGCCTCCAGTTCCTCGGCAACGGTTCTGCCCAGGCGCAGCACCGCCTCCTCGGTGACGGCTTGGATCGAACGGGCGATATCCATTTCTCTTTTGGTCACCGGCGATTCGGGCTTGCGCGGCGGTCCGCCGAACAGCGCATCGAAGCGCTTGTTGGTCATGGTCAATCCATTCGCGTAGTTGAAATAGCGCATGTCCATCCGGAAGGTGCCGTCGTCTTTCAATGACAACAGCTTGTCGAGGATCAGCTCTGTGTAAATCGGTTCGCCGTAGGGCGCCAAGCCCATCAGCTTGTATTCGCCGGAATTGACCTTGAAGCCGGTGAAATAGGTGAAGGCGGAATACAGCAGGCCGAGCGAATGGGGAAAGCCGATCTCCCAGACGGGGGTGAGGCGATGCCCCTGCCCAAGCCAGACCGAGGTCGTTGCCCATTCGCCGACGCCGTCCATGCACAGGACTGCGGCACGTTCGTACGGGCTGGGATAGAAGGCAGAGGCGGCGTGGGATTGGTGATGCTGGGTAAACAGCAGCTGCGGTAGAGCGTCACGCTCGAGGCCGCCGAGGGCGGTGAGTTCCTTGCGCAACAGATCCTTCAGCAACAGCTTTTCCTTCAGCCAGATGGGCATGGCGGCGAAGAAGGAGCGCAGGCCCCTGGGCGCATAGGCCAGGTAGGTTTCCAACAGGCGTTCGAATTTGATCAGCGGCTTATCGTAAAAAACGATGTGATCGAGTTCGGCGAGACTCAGCCCTGCCTCCTCCAGGCAATAACCGATGGCGCTGCGTGGAAAGCCTGCGTCGTGTTTGATTCTGGTGAAGCGTTCTTCCTGCGCCGCGGCGAGGATCTCGCCGTCGCGCACGAGACAGGCAGCGCTGTCATGATAATAAGCCGAGAGGCCGAGGATGTTGGTAGCCATGCCCGATGGTGCTTGCGTTCTGGTCTGCTGAACGCGAAAGTATAGCATTCTTGCAGGTGGAGGACGGTCGCGTTTCTTCGGGAGACATTTGCGCTGTCGCTGATTTTGGCTGCCCGGACCTGCGACCCGCAAGCTGGCTGGCTAGCGGGGCATTGCCCTAGGCTGTCGAAATCTGCCGTTTCACTACAACAAGCGCTTCCCGGTCGATGGATGCTTAGTCGGTGTCGGTGTCGAGGTCGGAATTCGGGATTGGTATCGAGCTGGCTGCTTTGATCGATGAGCGGATTCGATTCCGATTCCGATAGCGACCCCGACGGCGACGAGGCTTCCCCAGTGCGTTCGATGAAGCAATCCAAGACCCGGAATCGGTTTGGCATCAAAACTCAGGACATTTCGACAGCCTAGCATTACCCTTGGGCGTGCGACAAACGAAGCTCGGACAGCTTGGCTACGCGGTCAGCGAGGAGCTTGGCGGATGGGTTGGTCGGTTCGATACCGACGCCGATAGCGGTAGCGAATGAGTCGGCAGGCGACATCCAAGCCAAAAACCTGTTTAGCTTGTTTCTGCACCATCGCTTAGTGCGTGCAGGATCGGGCATCAACTCGCCGCCAGCTGCACCAGAACCCGATTGATCGGCATCGAAAAGCGCCCCAGACCGTCGCCACCATGCGCGCTGAACAGGGCCGCGATCTGCTGCAGCATCTGCGCGCGCGCGCTTGCGGACAGCATGAAGGCGGCATAAAAAAAGCCGGCGGCTTCCTGCGCCAGCGCATGCGCGTCGGCAAGCTGACTGACCACCGTTGGTTCGATACGGATGTCGGCGCCGCGGAAGGTTTGCGCCAATAGTCCCGCGAGCGCCTCCGTGGTGCGTATTCGTCGGTCGCCCAGATCGATATCGCCATAGCCGGGATAATTGCGTTGTACCTGGTCATAGATCAGATGGTGCAGCTCTGGATAACCCGGAGCCGCGTGCAGATCGCCGTCGACAATGGCGGCAAACAGGCCGCCAGGGCGCAATACTCGGCGCACCTCGGCAAGCACCGGCTCCACCGGGTCCATTAGGGTCAAGCCCCAATGACATAGGACCGCATCCAGGGTTTGATCGGCAATGAATCCCATGTCCTGCGCCATAGCGCAATGCAGGGCGACCGCCGGGTCTGGAATACGCTGGCGCGCCAGGGCCAATTCTTCCGCGCTCATGTCCACCCCGATCAATGCGATGCGCTTGCCAAATCGCTGATGGCAGAGCGCGGTCAATGCACCGCTGCCGCAGGCCAGGTCGAGCAGGTTTCGATGTCGGTCGGGATCGACCAGGTCGGCCAGCCATTGGTAGCTGTTGCGGCCCTCGGGGTCGCGACTGCGCGAGGCACAGATTTCGGTAAAACCGGTGTGCTGCCGATGCACCTCGAGCAGATGCTCGCACAGTTCGCTATGGCTGGGTTGTTCCCGGCGTCGCAGACGCTGCGACCAGCTTGTATTTAACTGAGTCACTTGGTTCATTGTCGGAGACTTTTCACTACTTGCGTTGCAAGAAAGGCGCTCGTACCCGGCAGGGCCAAGCAATCGGAGAGCTGGTTTGATCAGCTCGTTGGCAATGTCCGCGCCCGATGCTGCAGCAGAGAGGGCAGCAGCAGTACTAGGCCAAGGGTACAGATGCAGAGAAACAATGACATGTACTCGAGCAGGGCGTTCAACTCCAGGCCCGAGTCGATCAGCCAGCCCAGGATTGCCGGCGCGAGGGCGGTCGCCAATACCTGCAATGCGGTTGCCAGGGCGCGAATCGCTCCCAGGTGTGCGGTGCCGTAGAGTTCCGCCCAGATGGCGCCGAACAAGAGGGTTGCACCACCGGATGTGGCGCCCATCAACGCCATGAAGACGGCGGCGGTGGACAGCGAGGTGCCGATGCTCAGCAATAACAGTCCCAGCGCCAATGGCAGCAGGTAGTAGGGCAGCAGCCGGATTGCGCCATACCGATCGATCAATCCGCCGCAGGCGAGCGCGACCGCGGTTGCGCAGGCGGCATAGAGCGGATAGCAGGCGGCGAAATTTGCCAGGGTCCAGGCTTTTGCCTGGACCAGATCCACTTGGTGGAACAGCACGCCGGTGATCACGAATGGAGTCGCCATAAGCCCCGGCAGCAGGGCGTAAAAGCGGACATCGCGCACCACCTCTGCCCGCGTCCAGCTGGTGTCTGGGGCTCGCTGCGCCGCTGTGCAGGCCGGCCTGCTGTCGAGGGCGCCCTGCCTGCGCATTGCGTGGCCTAACCCCAGCAGCAGCGGCAGGGGAACCAGCAACAGGACGAGCGCGATGCCGACCCAGATCTGGTGCCAGGCGAACAGGCCGAGCAACACCGCCACCAGCATCGGCAACAGCGCCTCGCCGGTCGGGTAACCTAGGAATATCAGCCCCAGAGCGCGACCTCGCTGTGCTGAGAACCAACGCGCCATCAGCGTCATGGCGAGATGACTCAGCATGCCCTGCCCACACAGACGCAGGCCGAACAGTGCGATGCCCAGCCAGAGTACCGAGTCGGCGGTTGCCAGCAGCAGGGCGCAGCCGGCCAAGGCCGTCAGGGTCAGCGCACCGAGCGGGGTAGGGCGGAACCGATCCGCGGTTTTGCCGAGCCAGACCAGCATCAGCGCACTGGCGGTCGTGGCAAGGGTGTAAAGTCCGCCGAAGGCGCCATGACTGAGCCCGAACTCGGTCCGCAGCGGGGCGGCAAACAGGGAGATGAAGTAGGTCTGCCCGACGCTGGAACTCAGGGTCAGCAGGAAACCGAAGCCGAGTGCATGGGCTGCCCACGAGTGACGATCGAATTGCCGCAGCGGGTTGATGGTCTGGATATCCTTAGAACGCTGGCTTTACAGCCGGCTAGGGATGTAAAAAGATCAGCAGCACGCGCTGATCGAAGCGCCATTCCTGCTGGTGTTGACAATGTGCCAGGTAGGCGCCGGTGATGGGGTTGGCCAGCATCTGCTGCAGGCTGACGGAGTCATCGAATACGCAGCGCTGTAGATAGCCCTGCACCTGTTGCCACTGCGCCTGGGACGCGCGGTTTTGATAGCGGATTTCCCGGGTCTCGAAGCGGATGCCCAACTGCTGCAATGCGGCGACGATCTGCTCGGCACTGATGTACGGGGTGCCGGCACCCTCCCTGAAGGCATCCAGATAATGGCGGTAGAAGCGAAGGTAGTGCGCATCGGCTGCTGCATGGGCGATAAAGCCCATGCCCCCGAGGGCGTGCATGAAGCGCTCCAGGCCGGCCGGCAATTCAGCTTCCGGCAGGGCGTATAGCGCATGCGTGGCCCAGACGATATCGAAAGCCCCGCGCGGGCAGCTGAGGGCCTGCAGGGTAGTCGGGTATTCCTGGCCGGCGATAAAGGGCTCGACCAGGGCTGCCCGTGCCTCGGCGATGGAGAATTCCGACGGATCGAGCAAGGCGTAGTCGATGGGTTGGATCGCGGCCGAGGCCACATCGGCATCGCGCACCAGGGCATTTGGGAACTTGCCCGATCCACAGGCGACATCCAACAGGCGCAATGGGCGCTCTCCGGCCTCGGCCTGCCTGGCCTCCAGCCAGCTTTTCCAGTCCAGCGCCTGCGCGAGGTGATGATAGTCCACGGATGCGAGCGCGTAAAAGGCTTCCATTTCCTGGCGCTGGGCCTCGCTCCAGTGGGCGCAGCTTCGTTCGAAGGTATCAGACATCGGCAGAGTGCTCCACGGGCCAGCAAATCGGGTTCAGCTTGCTGGCGGCAATTTCGCCAGGTTTGGTGTCGGGGATGAACTTCTGCCAGTCTCCGGACACCATGGTTGGTTGGTCGATCACGCGTGCGCCATCGGCATAAAAGGTGTTGGCCAGCACGACGCGGCTTTGACGCGTGCGATTCGCCGCCGCGGTATGGAAACTGAGATTGTGATGGAAGCTGACTTCGCCGATCTCGAACGGGCCGTCCTCGATTGCGACGCGATGGCGACGGAAAATGTCCATCACCTGGCGATCGTAGCTGGTATCGAACTTGTTGAATGCGACAGACTCGACCAGCTTGTAGGTAGCGATGGGGTAAGCGAAGGCCAGGGGACCCATGGCTTTGGGGATAGGCTGTGCCGGAATCCAGGCGGTGACGACATCCTGGGTGGCCAGTGGAAAATGATGATCGTCGTAATGCCACGGCGTGCGTCCGCAGCCCGGTTCTTTTGACATCAGATTGTCGTGATACAGACGCACGCGCGGCACGTCGAGCAAGTCGGCGGCAATTTTTGCAATGCGCGGACTGAGCACGTATTCGCGCAGCAGTTGGTGCTCGAGCCAGGCCAGTTCCAGGCTCAGAAAGCGCTCGCTGGTGCCGCCGTCGAGCACCAGATCGAAGGCATCGCTGAGCAGCCGAACGATCTCCTGGCGCAGGCGCAGGGTGGCCTCCGGGGAAAGCACGGCGCGCAGTTTGACAAAGCCATTGGCGCGGAAGAAGGCCCGATCGGCCTCTGTTAGCGGAAATGGCGTGCGCAGCTGTTCGACGATGGCTTCATCGCTGATGGGTTCGACCGACGGCAGCGGAGTGGCATCGCGCAGAGGTGTGCGCGGGGCGTCGCCATTGTCGGCTAGGGTCAGGTACCAGTCCCACCAGGCTTGATTGTCTTGTTCCCAGGGCTGGTTGACATCGCCGCGCAGAGCGTTCGCGCCCACCAGTTTGGAATGGGCAGAGCGTTCGTTGGGTTCAGGCACAGACGACTCCGAACAGGTTGCAGATGAGTGCGCTCGATGCGCACGCTAGGCATGGCAACCAGGGGCCGCGATGCGACCTACCTGGCTGCCGGGTTGGAATGATTCCGAGCGCGTTGATCTCGGTTATCCTCGCCAAACCAAACAATGCACGCTGAATAGCGGCGGCTGGTCAGGGGCGGTGTTGGAGCGGGGGTTGGACCCGGTGTCGATCGGCTGGTCGGTCCAGACCTGCTCGGGTTCGAAGCCCGCCTGGCGCGCCAGACGGTGGAAGCCGTCGATGTCATATTTATACGAGCACTCCGTATGGATCGATTCTCCCTCGCGGAAAGCGAAGTCGCGCCCGGCAATGCGCGCCTGTTGTTCTCTGGTGCTGATCAAATGCATCTCGATGCGGCTGAGATCGGAGTTGAACCAGGCGGTGTGACGAAACCCGGTCAGATCGAAGTCCGCGTCCAATTCGCGATTGATGCGAGTCAGCAGGTTCAGATTGAAGGCTGCGGTGACCTCGTCGGCATCATTGTAAGCGGCCTCCAGCACCCGATGATCTTTTATCAGATCGACCCCCACCAGCAAACGTCCTCCGGGTCCGAGCAGTTCGCCGACTCGAGTCAAAAATCGCTGGGCGTCGGCAGGCTCGAAATTGCCGATGGACGAGCCGGGGAAAAACGCCGCGCGCGGATGCACATGGTCCTCCACCGGCAGTTCGAAGGGTACTGAATAGTCGGTACAAACCGCATGTACCTGCAGAAAGGGGAACCGTGTCGCCAGCGACTCGGCAGATTGCAGCAGGTGATCCTTGGAAATATCCACCGGCATATAGACCGCCGGCCGCAAGGCTTCTAGCAATACCTGAATTTTCAGGCTGCTGCCGCTGCCCAGTTCCACCAGTAATGCATCGCGGCCGAGGCGCGCCGCCATTGCGGCGCCATGCTGGCGCAGGATGGCGATTTCGGTGCGGGTGGGATAGTACTCGGGTAGCTCGCAGATTGCGTCGAACAGACGCGAGCCCTGGGCGTCGTAGAAATACTTGGGCGAGAGGCGTTTCTGAGCTGAACTCAAACCGTCGAGGACATCGGCCCGCATGTCTGCCGGTGTCGGGTGCAGATCGTGGAAATGGATCGCTGATGTCTGTTTGCCCGATGTCGTATCGGAGGCGGATGCCTGTCGCGTCGATTGATAATCCATGGCCCAGTTATCTGAGGCTAAACTACCAGGGGTCGAATTATTCATAGCCAGATAGGGTGTCTGTCGTGCGCTCATGTTCATTGGATTTAGTTCGTTGGTTTGATCCGTTCGAACAGCCAGCGCTTGCGGGGAAATTCAGTTGACCCCCGAGGATCGCGGCAGCCGTGATCGGGAAGTGGAAAGTTGCTGTTGTCGCGAGGAATGAATCAGAAGAGCATTAGCTGATGTTGCGGACCGGGTAAGCATCTCAGATCTGGTACTCTGTCGATAGACCGTACCTACATTCGTAAGAATTTCGTCAGATTTAGATCATCTATGATCGATTACCCTGGATTTCGGTTTGATTCGACCGCGGTTGGAAAGACGAAACAGCCGTTTTTATGGTTCAGGCTTAAATTAGGACGATAGACCCCGCGAACAAGGCTGATCGCTGAATTACAGAACTGAGCCTGGGACCGCCGGCTTTCCAGCCGGCCCACCGGGACCGCCGGCTTTCCAGCCGGCCCACCGGGACCGCCGGCTTTCCAGCCGGCCCACTGGGACCGCCGGCTTTCTAGCCGGCCCACCGGGACCGCCGGCTTTCCAGCCGGCCCACTGGGACCGCCGGCTTTCTAGCCGGCCCACCGGGACCGCCGGCTTTCCAGCCGGCCCACCGGGACCGCCGGCTTTCTAGCCGGCCCGTCTTTGGCGCGGCTCAATGCCGTGCCAAAGACACAAGAAATCGCGAACCCCCCCCAAACCCGAGCTAAATCTACCCGAGCCGAACGTGTAGTAAGGAACGTACAAAGTCGCTCCGGCCGCAAAATCGCCTGATGCGGGCATTGAGCCCGCATCAGGCGAAGCCGGCTGGAAAGCCGGCGCTCCCAATCTCCCAATCTCCCAGTCTCCCAGTCTCCCAGCGCTACTCACCGGCAATCGTTTTGATATAGACCTGGGAATTGCGTCGGTCATTGTAGAGCTGCTGTTTGGCCAGCGGCAGGTCGGCCAGGCGCGCGGGCACGAAGCCGCGCTCGCGGAACCAATGGGCGGTCTGGGTGGTGAGGACAAACAGCTGACGAAGTCCGCGCTCGCGTGCCCAGGCCTCCATGCGCGCGAGCAGACGGTCGCCGCGTCCCCGGGTGCGATAGTCCGGGTGCACGGCAACGCAGGAGAGCTCCGCCATCTGCTCGTCGGCAAAACAGAACAATGCCGCACAGGAGATGACGGTACCGTCACGCTCGGTGACCAGGAAGCTATCAATGCTAGTCTCCAAATGCTCCCGCGGGCGCGGAACCAGTGCGCCACTTTGTTCCATCGGTCGCAATAATTCCAAAATGCCCGGGATATCGTCGATGCGCGCCTGGCGCAGTTCCTCGTATGGACGGTCGGAGATCAGGCTGCCGGCGCCGTCGCGGGTAAACAGCTCGCGCAGCAAGGCGCCGTCCGCATGCCGGCCGATCAGATGCACGCGGCGGATACCGCTGCGGCAGGCATCGGCGCCGGCGCGCAGGGCCTGCGCCAAGTCTTCTGCCAAATGCGGCGTCTCGCCGGACATGGGATATTGCCCCGGAACCGCGGACGACTCGGGTGCCGATTGCAGGCCGCTTACGAGCAGAGCGTCCACATCGGCAGGGAGCAGATTCGAGACCAGCCGCCCATTGGCATCCATGACCCCTTGGTCTTCGATCAAAAAGATCAATTTGTCCGCATTCAGCGCAATGGCCGCGGCGCGGGCGATATCGGCGGCGCTGAGATTGAACACCTCGCCAGTCGGCGAATAGCCGATGGGCGGTATCAAAGCCACGGCACCGTCGTCCAGACGTTGGCGCAATGACTCGCGATCGATGCGCCGCACCGCCCCGGTATGCTGGTAGTCGATGCCGTCGAGCACCCCGAGGGGGCGTGCGATGACGAAGTTTCCAGAGGCCACCGGTATACGCACGCCAGCCATCGGCGAATTCGCCAGGCCCAGCGACAACAGCGCTTCAAGCTCGACCCGGGCGCTGCCGGCCGCATCCTTGACACAATCCAGCGCCGCATTGTCGGTGATGCGCAGGCCGTTGACATAGCGCATCTCGGCGCCGCGCTCGGCCAGGCGTTGCTCGATCTGCGGTCGTGCGCCATGCACCAGCACCACCCGGATGCCGAGACCGTGCAGCAATGCAATGTCATGCACTAGATGCGGTAATTTCGAGTCGGCAAGGGCTTCGCCGCCGAAGGCGATAACAAAGGTGGAGCCACGATGGGCATGCACATAGGGCGTGCATTGACGAAACCAGTCGACAAAGGCGTTTTGCGATGCGTCTGGCGAGCAGCCTTGGTTGGTCGGCATTACCGGGGAATCATCCTGCATGGATTCGAGCCCTGATCTCTTGAAAATGCTGGCGTTACCTGCTGAACGACAACAGTCTATTCAGCCTGGTCAAGAAATGGTTGCTGGGCGGATATCAATCAGTATTTCCCCAAACCCTGCATGATCCACTTGTGGATACTGTGATAGGACAGGCCCGAGGTCAGATACATCACGGCGCAGGTACCGGTGCGCAGGTTGATCCCCCGCTCCGCGGCCAGCGCGATCGCCTCCGGCGTTTCGTGGGCCATATGCACCCAAACATCCTTGACACCGGCATCGGCGGCACGCGCGACCCAGTCGCGGGTCTCGGTCTTGGGGGCTTCGATCATCACCGCGTCGACCGACTCGGGGAGGGCCTCAAGATCGGGGTAGGTCTTGTCGCCGTCGATCTCGGGGGTGCTCGGGTCCACCGGGTAGACGTCCTTGCCGCGCCGCTTGAGCCCGCGGTAGCTCAGGATCGGAAACGGCTTCTCGGCGGAGCGGCCGATGACCGCGAAGCGCTGGGCTGTAAAGAAGGTCTCGTAGTTGGATGCCATGGATCTGGCCTCGGGCTGTTTGCGAATCGATGGCCCGCTATGCTGACCTGATGCTGCAATTGAATCAATCCCGGTTGTCCATGAGCGAGTATCGGCGCGCGCTTCTGACTGTTTGCTGGGCGGCCTCGGCATCGCTGCCAAGGTGGGTTCGTGCTCTGTCTCGGGTGTTGTTGTGGCGCCTTGGGGTTGGTGTGGGCCTTGTTCGTTTGGTGGCTGTGCGGAGTTCGATGATGCCTTGCATCATGGGGCCGGCGGGCTTGGGTGGTGGGCTGGCTGGAAAGCTGGTGTTCTCAGGCCGGCTGGAAAGCCGGCGTTCCCAGGCCGGCTGGAAAGCCGGCGCTCCCAGGGAAAGCCGGCGCTCCCAGGGAAAGCCGGCGCTCCCGAAAGCCGGTGCTCCCATGTCCCAGGGCCGCTGCGCTGGAACTCTGGCGTCGATGTCAATCGTCGCTGCCGGCGCGCTGATAGGCTGATGCCAGCTGCTGCTGGATGTTCATGGGCACCGGCGAATAATGGCTGAGTTCGATGGTGTAGGAACCCTCGCCTCCAGTGATGGACTTCAGACGCGATTCGTAGCCGCTCAGTTCTGCCAGCGGCACCTCGCCGTCGATCATGATGCGTCCGCGGCTCTTGGCCTCGCTGCCGTTGATGCGTCCGCGCCGGCCGGACAGGTCGCCGGCCAGATCCCCCATGGCGCTGTCTTGGGCCGTGATGCGAATCTTGACAATGGGCTCGAGGATCGCTGGACTGGCCTTGTCGATGGCCTCGATAAACGCCTTTTTGCCAGCGGTGGCAAAGGCGATGTCCTTGGAGTCCACCGGGTGCGACTTGCCGTCGTAGACCGTCACGCGCACATCCTGTAATGGATAGCCGGCGATCGCGCCCTCGTCGAGCACCTGGCGTACGCCTTTTTCGATGGATGGGATGAACTGGTTGGGTATGCAGCCTCCCACCGTGGCATCGACGAACTCGAAGCCGGCATCCTGTTCCATGGGTTCGATGCGCAACCAGACCTCGCCGAACTGGCCGGCACCGCCGGTCTGTTTCTTGTGCCGGTGATGCCCTTCGGCTTTGGCCGTGATGGTTTCGCGGTAGGGGATGCTCGGCGGATGTGTCTCGATATCGACATGGAACTGTTCGGAGAGCCGACGCATCAGCACCTTCAGATGCAGTTCCCCGAGACCGCGCATCACGGTTTCGTTGGCCGAGGCGTTGTGCTCGATGTGGAAGCAAGGGTCCTCAGAGCGCAGTTTTTGCAAAGCATCGGTGAGTTTCTGCTCGTCGCCGCGCTTGGCAACGTTGACCGCAAGCCCGAACAAGGGCACCGGGCACTCGATGCTGCTGAGGTGAAAGTGGTCCTCTTCGTGGGAGTCGTGCAATACGCTGTCGAAGTCGATCTCGTCGACGCGAGATACCGCCAGAATATCGCCGGGAACGCCTTCGCCGACTTCATTGAGTTCGCTGCCGTGTATGCGATAGAGTCGGTTGACTTTGAACGGTTTGCGCGCGTCGCCGATGAACAACTGCGTGTTCGGGGTGATGCTCCCTTGGTGTACACGGAAGATGCTGATACGGCCGCGGAACGGATCGTTGATGATCTTGAACACATGCGCAATGGCATGTTTGGACGGATCGGGCTCCACCTGTACCGGTTTCATGTCCGCGCCTTCGCCTTTCATGAACGGCGGTGGATTACCCTCGGCCGGGTTCGGCATCAACCGCACCATGATTTCCAACAACTCGGGAATACCGGCGCCGGTCTCCGCCGAGCAAAAGCAGATCGGGATCAGGTGCGCCTCGCGCAACGCCTGTTCGAAGGGGTCGTGCAATTGCTCGGGCTGGAGTTCCTCTCCCTGTTCCAGATACAATTCCATCAATGCCTCGTCCACCTCCACCACCTGGTCGATGATCTGACCGTGGGTCTGCTCCACGGACGAGAAATCGGGCGACGAATCCGCGCCCTTCCCAGATGGGGTAAAAAAGCAATCGATAACGCGCTTGCCGCCATCTGCCGGCAGGTTGATCGGCAGGCATTCGGCGCCGAAGGTATCTTTGATCTGCGCGGTCAGTTCTTCCAGATCGACCCCAGGGGCATCGATTTGGTTGACAACGATCATACGGCACAGGGCTCGGTTGTCCGCCGCCTTCCATTGACGCAGGGTCATGGGCTCGATGCCGTTCTCGGCATTGATGACGATGACCGAGGTTTCCACCGCGTTCAGCACCGACAGCGAACGGCCCAGGAAGTCTGGAAATCCCGGCGTATCGAGCAGATTGATGTGCTTGCCGTGGGTGGTGAATCCGGTGATGCCGACGTCCAGAGAGTGTTGCAGGTCTTTTTCCATCTCGTCGTAGTCGCAGACCGTGGTGCCTTTGGTCACGCTGCCGGGCTCCGGGATGGCTCCGGCGGCGGCGAGCAGAGCCTCGACCAGCGTCGTCTTTCCGGCCCCGGCATGGCCGACGAGGGCAATGTTACGGACGTCCTCGGCGTTATAGTCAGACATGGAAGCCCCCCTAAATTTTGAATTGCGATGTCGCTTAGTGATCTACCGCGTGGACGCGGCGGCCTTTAAAGGCCGGAAAGTATAACGTAACCTCCTGTTCATGGGCGCACGCCAGGGATGCGAATCGGCGTGCCGGATGCCTTGGATCAACCAGGAGTAAACTTGGGAGTAAACTTGCATGGTCTCATTCTTTCGGGAGTTCTTGCTCGATGTTGGACGCTGTCGTTTGGATTACCCTCGCTTTCGTCCTGGGCATTGCGGCCCGCCAGACGGGGCTGCCGCCGTTGGTGGGTTTTTTATTGGCCGGCTTCGTATTGCATGCCTTCGGCGTCGACGAGAATGAATTGATCGACCGCATTTCGGATCTTGGCGTGAGCCTGCTGTTGTTCACCATCGGCCTGAAGCTGAAGATCAAAAGCCTGGCGGCAGCGCATGTTTGGGCCGTGGCCGGCCTGCATATGCTCATTGTCGTAGCCGTGTTCGTGCCGGTGCTGCTGGCGTTCGGCATGCTCGGTTTGCCCTATCTGGCGGATATCGAGCTGCAGACCGCGCTGTTGCTGGCGTTTGCTTTCAGCTTCTCGAGCACGGTGTTCGCGGTCAAGGTGCTAGAAGAGAAGGGCGAGATGGGCTCGCTGTACGGCACTATCGCCATCGGCATTCTGATCGTGCAGGACCTGGCGGCGGTGATCTTCCTGGCCTTCTCCGCCGGCAAGGTGCCGACAGCCTGGGCCTTGCTACTGTTTTTGTTGCTTCCGCTGCGGCCCTTCATTTTCTGGCTGCTGGAGCACGCGGGACACGGCGAACTCCTATTGCTGTTCGGGCTGATGGTGGATATCGGCGGTGCCGAATTGTTCGAATTGGCCCATGTCAAAGGCGATTTGGGCGCCTTATTGCTCGGCGTGCTGATCGCCTCTCATCCCAAGGCCGGTGAATTATCCAAGGCCTTGCTCGGCATGAAGGATTTGTTCCTGGTCGGGTTCTTCCTCAGCATCGGGCTGGGTGGCGTGCCGGGGCTGGATGCCTGGCCGGTGATCCTGTTGCTGTTGGTACTGGTCGTGTTCAAGGGCTTTTTGTTCGAGCAATTATTGCTTGCATTCCGCTTGCGCGCCCGCACCGCCTTTCTCGGCAGCCTGACCTTGGCCAACTACAGCGAGTTCGGGCTGATCGTTGCCGCCATTTCCGCCAACAACGGCTGGTTGCCCAGCGAATGGCTGGGCATCATCGCGCTGATTCTAGCCTTGTCTTTTGTCGCGGTATCGCCGCTGAACGCGCGCTCGCATTGGCTCTACGAGTGGTTCAGTCCAAGGCTCAGACGCCAGGAGCGCAAGCGGCGCATCGCCGCCGAGCGCGAGATCGACCCCGGCGATGCGGACGCCATCGTCGTCGGCATGGGGCGCGTCGGCACCGGTGCCTATGATGCGCTAAAACAGACCAACGGAGGCAATCCGGTCGGTGTGGACGCCGATCCCGACTCGGTAGCCCTGCATCGCGAGGCAGGCCGCTACGTGATACATGGCAGCGCCACCGATGCAGACTTTTGGCACCGTCTGCATCTGGATGACGGGCACGTCAAACTGGTGCTGCTGGCGTTACCCGAGGTCTCGGAGAACCTATTCGCCGCCGAGCATCTGATCAAAGAGGGCTTTACCGGCACGGTGGGCGCAATCGGCAAATACGCCGAGGACGAGCAGATTTTGCGCGATGCCGGAGTGCACCAAGTCTTCAATCTCTACGCCGAGGCCGGAGCCGGATTTGCGCAGCACGTCTGT
Organism: Thiohalocapsa sp. PB-PSB1; assembly: GCA_016745215.1. Taxonomy (GTDB): domain Bacteria; phylum Pseudomonadota; class Gammaproteobacteria; order Chromatiales; family Chromatiaceae; genus Thiohalocapsa. Next base: position 4,718,943 of record CP050890.1, on the reverse strand, counting down.
TCGGACAGCCAGGCGCAGTTGCCCTAGTGGAGACGCTCGACACAGCCCATCACAGGTGCTGCCTGCAAAATTCGGATCGACAGCGGCATGTCGACTCTGAGCATGACAATCCCCTCGAGCAGGGTGATGTCCAACGCGCCATGGATTGCAGGTTTGCATCCTTTCACCGGGATCTTCAGCATGGGTGACGGCCGCATGGGGCTCTGTGGATGAGGTTGCAGGCCACTGGGAGCGCCGGCTTTCCAGCCGGCCATTGGGAGCGCCGGCTTTCCAGCCGGCACGTCTTTGGCACGGCTCAATGCCGTGCCAAAGACGTAAGAAATCGCAAAAACCCTTAAACCCGAGCGAAACCCACCCGAGCTGAACATACAGGAGGGAACGTGCAAAATCGCTTCGGCTGCAAGATCACCTGATGCGGGCATTGAGCCCGCATCAGGTGAAGCCGGCTGGAAAGCCGGCGCTCCCAGTGGCCGGCGCTCCCAGTGGGCGGCGACGACTGCGACGAGGCGATGATCTGAACCCCGCGCACCTGGCCCGAAGCCTGGCGGCTTTCTGGGGAATGTGGCGCGCCTTGGGTTGAATGGGCTCGACGTACAGGCTAGGCTGTCGAAATCTGCCGTCTCACTAAACCAAGCGCTTCCCGGTTTATGGATGCTTAGACGGTGTCGGGGTCGGTGTCGGGATCGGTGTCAAGGTCGGAAAGAGGGATTGGTATCGAGCTGGCTGCTTTGATCGATGAGCGGATTCGATTCCGATTCCGATAGCGACCCCGACACCGATGAGGCTTCCCCAGTGCGTTCGATGAAGCAATCCAAGACCCGGAATCGATTTGGCATCAAAACTCAGGACATTTCGACAGCCTAGGCAGCGCCTTTCTCCCGGGAAAGGCGCGGTCGCCCGCAAGCGGCCTCCTACGAGTCGTCAAGGTCCGCTTGCGGGCGAGGTGCCTTGGCCTCTCTGCGGTGAATCCTGATGCTTCGAGAAGGCAGCATCCGATGCAAAGCCGCGAGAAACAGAAGCTGGTCTTTGCCGATGGCTTGCGCTCCAGCGTGACGCTGGCTATCCTGACCTGATCGATCCAGAGCAACAAGATGTGCGCGAATGTCAAGCCCTGCCAGCCCCCCGCCGATCCGCCTGCTGCACCTTTCCGACATCCACTTTCGGCAAGACCGTCGCTGGGACGCTGACCCCGTCCTGCACCACCTGGCCAATGAGATCGGTCGCGACGTCGCTGACGGGCTGGTGCCGGATCTGGTAGTCATCACCGGCGATCTCGCGTTTAGCGGTCAAGCCGATGAATACGCGCTGGCCAGGGCATGGCTTGGCGAGCAGCTTTGGCCCAAGCTGGCGGCGGGGCAGGGGAGACCGCTGGGGCATGACCGGCTGCTCCTGGTGCCAGGCAATCACGATGTCGATTGCGGAGCCGTCGACTTCGTAGCCGAGGCCACGCAGCAGGCGTTGCTCGGCGCCGGCAGTCAGGAGGCCATCGAGCAGGTGCTCGGCTCCGAGGCCAACCGCGACGTGCTGCTGAGGCGCCACGCCGACTATCTGGCCTTTTACGCTGGCTGGCTCGGCCAAGACCAACCGCTGCCCTGGTGGCAACGTAAGCTGGGGATTCAAGGTCAGTGCCTGCACATCGCCGGTCTCGATTCCGCTTGGATGTCCAAGGGCGACAGCAAAACCGATCGCGGCAATCTGCTTCTCGGCCGTTGTCAGATCAACAACACCGTCCAGGACCATGACGCCGAAGACGCCAACTGGCGCTTGGCCCTGCTGCACCACCCCTGGGACTATCTGGCCGAATTCGACGCCCGCGAGGCCCAACGCGACTGCCGTCTGCACCGCGACCTGATCCTGCGCGGCCATCTGCACGAACCGGGCGTGCAGCACACCCTCTTCCCCGACCCGGACTATAACTGCCTGGAGATCGCCGCCGGCTGCGTCTACGAGCACGCAAGCTATCCGAACGCCTTCCAGTGGATCGAATTGCATGCCGAGCCGCGGCGGGTGCGGGTGCTGTTCCGCACCTGGAAAAATGGCCGCTGGATCGAGGATCGCAACCAGCCCGGCTGCCCCGACGGCAGCGCCGAGATCGATCTCAGCGAAACCCGCCCGCCACCACCACCGCCCGCGGCGGACTTCGGCAAATACCTCCGCGATCTGCATGCCGACACCGAATGGCTCGACATCCGCGGCCTCCACACCGGCAGCCCCGAGGCCCGGCGCATCCCGCTGCGCGACCTCTACATCGAGCTACAGGCCACCGGCGCCGCGCTCGACCCCGAGCCGCGGGCAAACCCCGGCCAGCACCGGCAAGCGTCGCACCCCGGCGGGCAACCGCTGCGCGCGGCCCTGTGCGCGGAGAACCGGCTGGTCATCATCGGCGACCCCGGCTGCGGCAAGACCACCTTCCTGCGCTGGGTGGCCCACTGCCTGGCCGCCGACCGACTCCGCCACGATTCCGGCCTCGCCGAACGGCGGCTGGGACTGACGCCCACCGCCGCCGGCCCGCGGCTGCCGCTGATGGTTGCTATCCCCGACTGGCTCGACTATGCGAGGCGCTGTCGCGGGCGCCCCGACAGCCCGGCGCTGAACGACGGAGCCGCCTGGCTGACCAGCTACCTCGCCGCCCGCGCCAACGACGCCGACCAGGAACTCGATGCCGACGATTTCCGCCAACTGCTCAAAGACGGCCAGACCATCCTGCTGCTGGACAGCCTCGACGAAGCCCCGGACCAGGCCGAGCGGCAGCAGGCGGTGCGCCGCATCGAGGCGGTTGCCCGCGCCTGGCCGACCTGCCCCATGGTGGTCACCAGCCGCCCCGCCGCCTACCAGGATAAGGCCGTGCTGCTCGGCTTCGCCCAGGTCAACATCCAGGCCCTGGACCCGCCCGCCATCGACGGCTTCCTCCAGCGCTGGAGCGCCGCCCTGTTCCCGCAGCGCCCGGAGCAGGCCGCGGGCTACCACCGCGCGCTGGCCGCCGCGCTGGCCTCGCGCCGAGAGATTCGCCTGCTTGCGCGCAACACGGTCATGCTCACCGCCCTGGCCGTGGTGCACTGGAACGAAAAGCGCCTGCCCGAGCAGCGCGCCGAGCTGTATGAATCGGTCCTGCGCTGGCTCAGCGAATCCCGCGATCAGCGCCCCGGCCGCATCAAGCCCCAGCGCTGCCGCCAGCTGCTCGGCGAGCTGGCCCTGGCCATGCTCGACAGCCAGCAGGGTCGCCAGGTGCAGGTTCCCCGCCGCTGGGCCGCCGAGCAGCTTGCGGACCGCTTCGGCGCCGACCCGGACGCCGTCGAGCGCGCCGAGACCTTCCTCGCCGAGGAAGAGATCGACAGCGGCATCATCGTGCGCCGCGGCCACCAACTGAGATTTTGGCACCTCAGTTTCCAGGAATACCTCGCCGCCCAGGCCTTGGCTGGGCGTACCGACCCCGATCGCAACGCCCGCCTGCTGGCCGCCGACGCCGACCACGGCCTGATACTGCACCGCCCGGAATGGCGCGAGCCGGTGCTGCTGCTGGCCGGGGTGCTCTACCTGCAGGGCGAGGCCAAGGTCAACGGCCTGATCGGCGGCATTCTCGACCGGCTCGGCGAGCAGCCCAGCCGCGCCGCCCAGGCCCGCGCTGCCGGCCTGATCGGGCTGTTGCTGCGCGACCTGGACCCGTTCGCCTTCCAACCTGCCGATCGGCGCTGGCGCCAGACCCTGGACGCGGCCATGGCCGTGTTCGACCCCGAGCAGGCCGCGGTCATCCCGCTGCGCGACCGCATCGCCGCCGCCGATGCGCTGGCCCTGGCCGGTGACCCGCGGCTGGACTGGACCGATCCCGAGCGTTGGGTCGCGCTGCCGGGCGGCAATTTTTACATGGGCGCGCAGCAGAGCGACCAGCAGGCACCGAACTATGACCCGGAAGCCAATGACCGCGAGGCCCCGGTCCACCGAGTTTGCATCGACCCATTCCAGATCAGCCGCTTTCCGGTCACCGTCGCCGATTTCGCCCAGTTCCTCGACGACAGCCCCGCCGACCCGCGCTGGTGGCGAGCCGGCGGCACAGACGAGCTGCCCGAGCCAGACGATTGGGATGCGCAGCAGCAGCACCCGAGCCGCCCAGTGGTCGAGGTCTCCTGGTACCAGGCCATGGCCTTCTGCGCCTGGCTGACCGATCGGCTGCGGCGCCACCAGGATCCCAAGGGTCGGTTCAGCCTGGCGGACGGGTTGGTGGTGCAATTGCCCAGCGAGGCGCAATGGGAATACGCTGCCCGCGGCAAGCAGGGCCGGCGTTACCCCTGGGGCGATCAACTGCCGGACCCTGATCGGGCGAATTATGCAGATGCCAAGGTCCGCGCCCCGAGCCCCGTCGGCATCTTCCCCGGCGACTGCACGCCGGAGGGTGTCCTCGACATGGTTGGGAACGTCTTGGAATGGTGCCTGGATGCCTATGATGAGTACAGCGAAGGCGATGCGGACAACCCGTTGCGGGCCGGGGAAGGCGGGGTGTCGCGCGTGCTGCGCGGCGGTGCTTTCTACGTCCCGTCCAGGTACCTGCGCTGTTCGTTCCGGTTCAGGAACGCGCCCGAGGACCGGATCAGGTTCATCGGCTTTCGCTGTGTGCTTGCCCCGCGCCGCCAGCATTGACCCTTCGACCCATTGACCCTTTGATCTTTTCTTCAACAGCGCGCAGCGCTGTTGGCGATTTTTTTTGCAACTGACAAAGTGTCAAATGACAATGACAATTTGTCAGTTTGTCAACCCAATACAGCCGCGCTGAAGTCTCGCTACCGAAATCACTGGCCTGCCGGGCGTCCGTTGCTATCGGTATCGATGCCGAGCAGGCTCGACTCCGCCCGGATGTCCTGCGGCAATAGCGATGTAACCGCAAGCGTCAACGCGCCCCGTTCCATTTCGGCTTCCGCGGGTCGAGATGTGTGCTCGCATCAAATTTGGGTAAGACCGATTGAAAGCGTCTCTTAAGCACCTCGTTTGCCGCAATATCGAGCAAAAGCCGGGAGCGCAGGAGGCTTAGGTATACCCCAGGCCTGCTGCGCCCCCGGCTTCACAATAGTAATTTTCTATACTCGCCTCCCTGACTCATACCGGACACGACCAACAAACGGTTAGATCGCGGCTCGCTTCGCTCGTGCGGTCTAACCTTATTCATTCGAGGTCGCTCCCGGCGAGCAGATGCTCTCGGCTCCTGGTGAACCGCCGCATCCGTCGCCGATCGCGCCTGCGTGCGGACCACCCGCCCGAGACGATGCGCCGGAGCCGATGTCGGACTGGAATCGCTTCTGCCAGCCAGAGTCCGTATTCGAGTTCGACGAGCGCTTTTCCTGATAATCGCCATTTTTCCCGGGCGGCGGTGCAGACGCCCCTGTGCTACACCTGGCCACTGTTCCCTGGAGTCGCATCCGAAAGTTCGGCAGAACCGAATTTCTGTTGCACCGCGCGGCCACTGAGCGCACAGATGGCGCCTTGACCGATCTTCGATCCTCCTCTAACCTCACCACTCCAGTATTGCTGAGCGTGCAGATGCTGTAGCATTTCCTATCTGTCAATCGACGTGTTAGGTCGCGAGCGATCTCGGGCGCGGGTCTAGCACCTGGGCTCAACACAAGATAGAAGACCGGTGTCGATGCTGGCATTCAGTGAAAGCGCCCTTTGGCCGAGCCTATGCGACGCCTCGGTCCGCGGTGAACATATTTAATCGGAGAAAGATGAAATGGGTTCGATAGCAAAGTTGGAGTTACCGAATGGAGTTGTCGTCTATATGAACGCCGTAGACGATCCGGTCGAGTCTGCAACGTCGCCGCAACCGCCGGGCAGTCCCGTCTCGCATCGCCAGAGCGCCGACGGGGCAGAGGGTATAGAAGATCGCCTGATCGATGCAGCAACCGCGAAGGCAGAGGCGCTGACCGGAGTCATCAAGGGCATTGCTCAAATGATTCCCACCGCGTTCGAGCATGCCGGCGGCGCCGAAGTCGAGAAGGTGACGTTGAGCTTCAGTATCAAAGCGGGCGGCAAGGCGGGTATTCCGTTAGTAACCGAGGGCAGTGCCGAAGGCAGCATCGGTGTCGTATTAGAATGTCGATACCCGAAGACCACCGCGACGGCCGAGCCTGCCGACGGCTGAGCGCTGGCGGGAGATTCGGTCGTCCGATGGTCAAGGAGCGCGTCGTCCAGATATCCCGATGGTTTGCCGGCCATGCGAAGTATGAGCTGTTGGGCAGCGGCGTCGTCATCGCATCTGACCTTGTAATCACCGCGAAGCATGTGATCGCGCGCGTGGCGAACCAATGGCCGCCGACGGACCTGTTCTCGGCCAACGAGGTCTTCCTGCACTCCGACCAAGGCGCGTTTGGTGGGGGCTGGCCGAGTGTAGTGGACGTCATTGCGCATCCGGATCTCGATGTTGCCCTGCTGCGCGCGAGAGGCTCGGAAAACGAGCCGGCGCCGCTGCCCCAGGAACCGGTCACAGTGCTGCCGCATGGAAAAAAGATGCGGCTGCACGGCTATTCGGCGCCGACCGACTCTGTCGCAGACCTCGATGTGAGACTGGTCGCCAGGGCCTCGGCCTTCGGTCTCGATTACCTCGACAAGCGCTCCGAGCCCGGCTACAGCGGTGGGGCCGTTTGCCTGAACGATACGCTGGTCGGCATCGTCTGCCGCTCCACAAATGGGCAGACATTGGTACAATCTTTAGACCAACGGGTGTTCGAGTTCATCCATGACCATGCCAAGCTAGAAAAGCTTTACCGCTCACTGCCGATCTCCCAGCATCATCTTCGCAAGCTGCGCGACATCTTGGCCCAGCTTGATCCCCCACCGTCCGAACTGGTCGATGATCTGTTCGCGCGGATCATCAAACAATCACCTTCACTCAACCCGAAACCGCAGCAAACGCAGTTTGATGCCGCCCTCGAAGACCTTCAAACTCGCCGTCAAGGGCGGGACGAATCCCCGTTTCTGCTGTTTCTTCAGGCATGCCGAATCGAAGAGGCCTTCGACAGGTCGATGGATGAGGATGCGCGCAAACGCCTGGATGTCTGGCTAGAAGCGGCCATCGCCCGCGTCGGCATCGAGCCCCGGCGATTGCAGGCACAGGTCGACGCCGTGCTGAATCCTCCCACAGGGCATCCGCCGCCCACGCTACTGTGCAAGATCGAGCCGCTCTTGGATCGCGTAGAAGAGGTATATTGCCTGCGCACCTGGTGGGGCTATGCCGAGCCGGAAGAACCGGACGCAAGAATGCCACCCAGGATGGAGTTCGACCAAGTCGGGAATCAAGCAGACCAGTCGGACGCTGAAGTGCCAGAGGAGGCTGTCGATCGCGATCACCTGGCAAACGCGCTTGCCATCAGGCTCCAACGAGCCTTGAACCTGCGTAGACCCGATTGGCGGCATGACCTGCCACGCCTCGAGATCGTCTCGCCATTGACCTTGCTGGACTGGAGTCCGCGGCAGGTGCAGATCCGATCATCGAACTGCATCACCCACGACTATCCAGTGATCCTTCGTTCATGGGAACGTCATTGCTCGTCACCGGGGACGACGTTCTCCGACCTGGAGACGCTGGGTGCATGGACGCTCAAAAGCGATGCGCTGCGGCGCCGAGTCTGCCTCAACCAACAGCATGTCATGTCCGCTGCGGAGGTGCGTGCGCTCGCCGATAGGATGAAACAGACCTTGTGTGGTCAATACTGGGCCATGATCGCCCATTGTCCTCGTGCCAACGACCGCGAAGAGGTCCAACAGCGTCTCCTGGACGGGCTCTGCGAAGGACTGCCCTTGATGCTGTGGCCACTGGTCGATGCGCTGGACACCGAGGCATTCCACAACGACCTTTTGCACTGGTTGTGCGGCACTCCCCACGCAGACCTTCCCGAGCTGTTGCATCGGACACGGCGCGATTCCCATCCGGATTGGCAAGACTTGGCCGTCCTCTGGGACGACGCCCGCCGGCGCATACCAGAAACCAACTTCCCTGCCCACTCCACCAAATGAGGCAACGATGGCAGCGAACCGCGAAACAACCGACCAGGAGCAGTGCATCATCCCCGAGAAACGGCGCGTGTTTCGCGGCTTGGACAACGCTGCCCGCACACCGCCTGCGAAGCTGACGCCGCCACCGTCTTGGCGTCGGCTGGGTGCCGGCCGCTCCGGCAGGCATCATGGCGAGCACTATCGCGCGAGCCCGCATGAGATCGACATGGTCAATGCAGCGCTGTATCTGCGCCGACCGTTGCTGGTGACCGGTGTGCCCGGGGTGGGAAAGTCGTCGCTTGCCCACGCCGTCGCCCACGAACTCGGCTGGGGGGATGTCTTGGTATGGCCGATCACCTCGCGCTCGACGCGGGAGCACGGGCTCTACAGTTACGACGCCGTGGCACGCTTTCAGGATGTCGCCCTGGAGGCAAAACAGCGCGAGTTGCTCGACCTCCAGTATCGGGGGAGGCGTCGACCATGGCTGCCAAAACATGCGCGCGGCAGCGCCACGGCATCGATGCCGGACATCGGACGCTACATCAAGCTCGGCCCCCTCGGGACCGCCTTCCTCTGCTCAGAGCACGGCAAACCAAGGGTCGTGCTCATCGACGAGCTGGACAAGAGCAATATCGACCTGCCCAACGACTTGTTGCATCTGTTCGAGGATGGCGGGTTCGAGATCCCTGAGATCGCGCGCCTACCTGAGAACCAGCGATCCGCGCGGGGACGCATCTCGGTTCGCGGTCACGACGGCCAAGTGTTGTACATCAGTTCGAACGGCAGGGCGCAATGCGAAGATTTCCCGCTCGTGATCATCACCAGCAACGGCGAGCGCGACTTCCCGCCGGCCTTTCAGCGCCGTTGTCTGCGCCTTGCCATCGCCGAGCCGACGGAAGACAAGCTCCGCGACATCATCAAAGGCCACCTCGGGCTGGACTTGCCCAAGCGAACGGACGACCCCTCGACATCGGAGGGGCAGGCTCTGTCGTTGCTCGAGCTGTTCTTGAAGCTTCGCAAAGACAAAGCGGTGGCCACCGACCAACTGCTGAACGCGCTGCATCTGTTCCGGCAGGGGATCGACCTCACCCCGGCGAAGGAGAACCGACTGCGTCAAGCCCTGCTCAGCGCCCTGTCCGAGTCCTGATCCATGGAAGGCCCGATCGCCCTGCTGGTCGAAGCGCTGCGGCGCATCGATCCGGACGCGGGCATCGTCGATGCCGCGGATTGGATGCGCCTGGCGGTGCTGCTGGACGGGGAGACCACACCGGCCGCAATGCCCGATAATGCTGACGCGAAGCCGAAGCAAGGCCCGTCGGCGGACGCCGCGCTCAATGACAAGCGGCAGGCAGCGGGGAGCGAGCAGGATGACGAAGCACATAGGGCCGCCACGGAAGACGACAGTGAATCGCATTCAGGTTACGAGGCCGATGAATCGACAAGCGAGCTGTTTGTTGCCAATTCCTCGGTTCAGGGCGATGCGTTGCCCATGCTCAGCCCCGGTGGTCGCGCGTTGCCCGCGCCGCTCGCCATCTCCCGCGCCCTGCGGCCCCTTGTTCGCCGGGTTTCTGCCCCGGAGCTGTCGCCCGTGCTGGACGAAGAAGGCAGCATTCGCCGCGTCGTCGACAGCGATCTTTGGCAACTCCTGTTCCGCAGTCGCACCAAGCCCTGGCTGGAGCTTGCACTGGTAGTGGACGAGGCCCCGAGCATGCGCATCTGGCAGCGAACGACGCGTGAGCTGACCGAGCTGTTCGCGCGCCTCGGCGCGTTCAGCGATGTGCGCATTTGGCGGTTGCGCATCGACGTCGAGGCCGCGGCACCGCAGCTGTTCGCCTCGACCGGCCGAGTACAGAGAAGTCACAAGGAACTGCTGGGATCGGCCCAGCAACGGCTGATCCTGATCGTCAGCGACTGCGTCTCGCCGGCCTGGCGAAGCGAGAACCTGATCGATTGGCTGGGCGATTGGGGCAAGGCCCACCCCACAGGCCTGCTGCAGGTCCTGCCGAGCCAGCAGCTTTGGTCTCGCGGCGCGCTTGGGCACGCTCGGCGCTGGGCCGTCTCGGCGCCTGCGCCGGCCATACCCAATCAAGCGCTGCGCCGACGGGCACTGTCGACCTTGCCGCCAAGCACCAGCAACTCGGGCGTGCCCCTCATGCCTCCGCTGCCGATGACCACGCTGGCCCCGGATCGGCTTGGCGATTGGGCGCGCCTGGTTGCCGCAACCGGATCGGTCCAGATGGTGGGATTCGTCTTCCAGCCGTCTCCGATCGAAGTCATCAATAAGGAAGGACCGATCGACTGGCAGGCCCGCTATCAGGCCTTCCGCGAGAACGCCAGCCCGAAGGCGATCAAGCTCGCCAGTCTGCTTGCCGCCGCCCCGTTGCGTCTGCCGGTGATTCGACTGGTCCAGGCATCTCTGCTGCCGGGCTCAGGGCAAACGCATCTCGCCGAGTTCTTCTTGAGTGGTCTGATCGAGCGCGTCGAGTCCGCCGTCGGCGAGCCGGAGCCCGTCGACGCCGACCAAGATCCGGACCAGATCGAATACGACTTCCTGTCCCCCGAGCTGCGTCATCGCCTACTCAGCGATGGCCGCATCTACGAAGCCATCGCCGTCCAGCGCTGCGTCGGAGACTACCTGTCCCAGCGCCTCGATGGCCCGAATCCGTTTCTCGCCGCGGTGGAGAGCGGCGACCCGAGCAGGGCCTACTCGGAGATGGGCGGCGGTGAGGCCTTCGCGCGCGTGACACAGCAGGTCCTGAATTGGCTCGGCGTCCCGCAAGGGCATGCCAAACTGGACCAGGGCGCCAGGCGTGGCAGCGTTGCAGGCGCTTCGACCGCCGCCGAGACCGAAAGCATGGGCCATGCTGAGAGTGATCCCACAGCAGCGGAGGTTCGCATGCCGAGCCCCCGGCCGATACGCCTGCTCCACCTGTCCGACATCCATTTCAGCAAAGGCCGCGGCTGGGATGCCGACCCGATTCTGCGCCATTTGGCGAAGCGGATCAGCGACGATGTCGCCGCGGGGCTGGTCCCTGACTTGGTGGTCTGCACCGGCGATCTCGCGTTCAGCGGCCAGCAGCATGAGTACGAACTGGCCAAGAACTGGCTGGAATCACAGCTCTGGCCGGCGCTGATGCCGGACTCGGCGCCGGAACTAAAACGAGATCGGCTGCTGCTGGTGCCCGGAAACCACGATGTCGACCGCAAACGCGTCGATGCGGTCGCCGAGATGGTCCAGACCGGACTCCTCGCCGGTGGTGACCAGCAGCGGATTGCCGCGGTGCTCGGCGATGCGAACCAACGCGAGACCCTGCTCAAACGTCACGCCGCCTACCTCGGCTTCTATACTGCCTGGCTCGGCACCAAGCAAACGCTGCCCTGGTGGCAACGCATGCTGACCATCAACGACCAGCGCCTGCACGTCGCCGGGCTCGACTCCGCCTGGATGTCCTGCGGCGACAATGACCGCAACCAGCTGCTGCTCGGCAGCTGGCAGCTGAAGCAGACCGTCGATGTCGCCGAGGCAGAAGGCGCCGACTGGAAAATTGCCCTGCTGCACCACCCCTGGGACTATCTGGCCGAATTCGACGCCCGCGAGGCTCAACGCAACTGCCATCAGCACCGCGACCTGATCCTGCGCGGCCATCTGCACGACCCGGACGTGCAGCGCAACCTCTCCCCCGACCCGGACTATAACTGCCTGGAGATCGCCGCCGGCTGCGTCTACGAACACACAAGCTATCCGAACACCTTCCAGTGGATCGAGCTGCATGCCGAGCCACGGCGGGTGCGGGTGCTGTTCCGCACCTGGAAAAATGGCCGCTGGATCGAGGATCGTAACCGGCCCGGCTGCCCCGACGGCAGCGCCGAAATACTGTTCGCGGGGGACTTCGGCAAATACCTCTGGGATCTGCATGCCGACACCAAATGGCTCGACATCCGCGGCCTCCACACCAGCAGCCCCGAAGCCCGGCGCATCCCGCTGCGCGACCTCTACATCGAGCTACAGGCCACCGGCGCCGCGCTCGAGTCGCACCCCGGCGGGCAACCGCTGCGCGCGGCCCTGTGCGCGGAGAACCGGCTGGTCATCATCGGCGACCCCGGCTGCGGCAAGACCACCTTCCTGCGCTGGGTAGCCCACTGCCTGGCCGCCGACCGACTCCGCCGCGATCCCGGCCTCGCCGAACGGCGGCTGGGACTGACGCCCACCGACGCCGGCCCGCGGCTGCCGCTGATGATCGCCATCGCCGACTGGCTCGACTATGCGCGGAGCTGTCGCGGGCGCCCCGACAACCCGACGATGAACGACGGCGCCGCCTGGCTGACCAGCTACCTGGCCGCCCGCGCCAACGACGCCGACCAGGAACTCAAGGCGGACGATTTCCGCCAACTGCTCAAGGACGGCCAGGCCATACTGCTGCTGGACGGCCTCGACGAAGCCCCGGACCAAGCCGAGCGGCAGCAGGCGGTGCGCCGCATCGAGGCGGTTGCCCGCGCCTGGCCGAACTGCCCCATGGTGGTCACCAGCCGCCCCGCCGCCTATCAGGACAAGGCCGTGCTGCTCGGTTTCGCCCAGGTCAGCATCCAGGCCCTGGACCCGCCCGCCATCGACGGCTTCCTCCAGCGCTGGAGCGCCGCCCTGTTCCCGCAGCGCCCGGAGCAGGCCGCGGGCTACCACCGCGCGCTGGCTGCCGCGCTGGCCTCGCGCCGGGAGATTCGCCTGCTTGCGAGCAACACGGTCATGCTTACCGCCCTTGCCGTGGTGCACTGGAACGAAAAGCGTTTGCCCGAGCAGCGCGCCGAGCTGTATGAATCGGTCCTGCGCTGGCTCAGCGAATCCCGCGATCAGCGCCCCGACCGCATCAAGCCCCAGCGCTGCCGCCAGCTGCTCGGCGAGCTGGCCCTGGCCATGCTCGACAGCCAGCAGGGTCGCCAGGTGCAGGTTCCCCGCCGCTGGGCCGCCGAGCAGCTCGCGGACCGCTTCGGCGCCGACCCGGACGCCGTCGAGCGCGCCGAGACCTTCCTCGCCGAGGAAGAGATCGACAGCGGCATCATCGTGCGCCGCGGCCACCAACTGAGATTTTGGCACCTCAGTTTCCAGGAATACCTCGCCGCCCAGGCCTTGGCTGGGCGTACCGACCCCGATCGCAACGCCCGCCTGCTGGCCGCCGACGCCGACCACGGCCTGATACTGCACCGCCCGGAATGGCGCGAGCCGGTGCTGCTGCTGGCCGGGGTGCTCTACCTGCAGGGCGAGGCCAAGGTCAACGGCCTGATCGGCGGCATTCTCGACCGGCTCGGCGAGCAGCCCAGCCGCGCCGCCCAGGCCCGCGCTGTCGGCCTGATCGGGCTGTTGCTGCGCGACCTGGACCCGTTCGCCTTCCAACCCGCCGATCGGCGCTGGCGCCAGACCCTAGACGCGGCCATGGCCGTGTTCGACCCCGAGCAGGCCGCGGCCATCCCGCTGCGCGATCGCATCGCCGCCGCCGATGCGCTGGCCCTGGCCGGCGACCCGCGGCTGGACTGGACCGATCCCGAGCGTTGGGTCGCGCTGCCGGGCGGCAGCTTTTACATGGGCGCGCAGCGGAGCGACCAGCGAGCACCGAACTATGACCCTGAAGCCTATGAAAACGAGGCCCCAGTCCACCGAGTCCGCATCGACCCGTTCCAGATCAGCCGCTTTCCGGTCACCGTCGCCGATTTCGCCCAGTTCCTCGACGACAGCCCCGCCGACCCGCGCTGGTGGCGGGCCGGCGGCGCCGACCGGCCGCCCGAGCCGGACGATTGGGATGCGCAGCAGCAGCACCCGAGCCGCCCGGTGGTTCGGGTCTCCTGGTACCACGCCATGGCCTTCTGCGCCTGGCTGACCGATCGGCTGCGGCGTCACCAGAACCCCAAGGGCCGGTTCAGCCTAGCCGACGGGTTGGTGGTGCAGTTGCCCAGCGAGAGGCAATGGGAATACGCCGCCCGCGGCAAGCAGGGCCGGCGTTACCCCTGGGGCGATCAACCGCCGGACCCTGATCGGGCGAATTATGCAGATGCCAAGGTCGGCGACCCGAGCCCGGTCGGCATCTTCCCCGGCGACTGCACGCCGGAGGGTGTCCTCGACATGGCCGGGAACGTCGTGGAATGGTGCCTGGATGCCTATGATGAGTACAGCGAAGGCGATGCGGACAACCCGTTGCGGATTGGGGAAGGCGGGGTGTCGCGCGTGCTGCGCGGCGGTGCTTTCTACTTCTCGTCCTGGGACCTGCGCTGTTCGTTCCGGTACTGGGTCGCGTCCGTGAACCGGTTCAGGTACGTCGGCTTTCGCTGTGTGCTTGCCCCGCGCCGCCAGCATTGACCCTTCGACCCATTGACCCTTTGATCTTTTCTTCAACAGCGCGCAGCGCTGTTGGCGATTTTTTTTTCAACTGACAAAGTGTCAAATGACAATGACAATTTGTCAGTTTGTCAACCCAGTACCGCCGCGCCGAAGTCTCGCTAGTGCCTCGGTGCAGATGTTCCAAGACAGTCTCCGGTCGTTATCGTTGTCGTTGTCATAATGGTCTTAGCCGAATGCTCGATAACGACTACGATGACGACAACGACAACGAACCGCCTCGGGATTTCTGTACCGCTCCACGAGCGACATGCTTGCTTCGTGATCTTGGCGGTGAATTTCTGTTGTCGGTTGCAAACGGCGCCGACGGCAAGCATGCACCTTCTTCTCTGCGAACTCTGCGTCTCTACGCTGAATCAAAGGAAGCAGCGCCTATACGTCGAGCCCATTCACCCCAAGGCGCGCCACATTCCCCGAAAAGCCGCCAGGCTTCGGGCCAGGTGCGCGGGGTTCAGATCATCGCCTCGTCGCAGTCGTCGCCGCAGCCGCTTCAAGGCCTTCGGTCCCGGCCCGATGCCGCCGCGGCTGATTCGAAAACCCAGGAACACCCCTGGCTGTCGGTTGTCGAGGGCCGGCGCATCCGCCACCTTCAGACGCAGACCTCGCTCGATATCCAGCCAGTCGATGATGCGCGCGCGACAGACGTCCAGTGTCTCGGGCCGGTCGGCAAACAGCACGAAATCGTCCATGTAGCGCAGATAGCCGCCGGGCTTCAGGGTGCGCGTTACCAGATGATCCAAGCTGTCCAGATAGAAGCCGCCGGCCCAATGGCTGAGATAGCCGCCCAACGGCAGACCGCGACCGGGCGGAACCCGAAGCTCCGGTAGCGCGACCTCGGCCAATGGGTGCCGGTAGACCTCGGCACCTGCGGCCAGCAGGGATGCGAGCAAGTCCAGCGTGCGCGCATCGCGGAGCCGCCGAGCAAATAGCGACATCAGCCGCTCATGCTCCACCGAGGCGAAGTAGTGGCTGATGTCCAGATGCATCCGCCAGGGCAGGCGGCGCATCCAGCCCAAATAGGCCAGGGCCGCGCGGTGCGCGCCGCGACCGGTGCCGACGGCGTAGTTGTGGTGGATGAATCCGCGCTCGTAGGTAGGTCCGATGGCATCGAGTAGCGCACGCTGCAGCACCCGGTCGCCGACATTCGGCGCGGCGACCAAGCGCAGCTTCGGGTCGCGCACCAGCGCAACCCGATAGTTCGAGGGTCTAAAATGCCCGGCTCTCAGGGCTTGGTGCAGATGCAGCAAGGCCAGGTCCGCATCCAGAGCAAAGTCCGCGACAGCCGGTCGACGTCGCTTGCCACGTCGATAATCGAGCCAGGCGACCCAGAGGGAGGGGAAACTGGACAGGTGTTGAAACGAGCCGGCGGGGACGCTGCGCATGCCGATGGTCGAGAAACTTTTTATCTTACTGGAAATGCCGGCTTGCTGGGAGCGCCGGCTACTGGGAGCGCCGGCTTTCCAGCCGGCACGTCTTTGGCACGGCTCAATGCCGTGCCAAAGACGTGGGAAATCGCGAAAACCCTTGAACCCGAGCTAAATCCATCCGAGCTGAACATACGGGAGGGAAGGTGCAAAATCGCTTCGGCTGCAAGATCACCTGATGCGGGCATCGAGCCCGCATCAGGTGAAGCCGGCTGGAAAGCCGGCGCTCCCAGTTGGCCGGCTGGAAAGCCGGCGCTCCCAGTGGCCGGCTGGAAAGCCGGCGCTCCCAGTGGCCGGCTGGAAAGCCGGCGCTCCCAGTTGGCCGGCTGGAAAGCCGGCGCTCCCAGTGGCCGGCTGGAAAGCCGGCGCTCCCAGTGGCCGGCTGGAAAGCCGGCGCTCCCAGTTGGCCGGCTGGAAAGCCGGCGCTCCCAGTTGGCCGGCTGGAAAGCCGGCGCTCCCAGTTGGCCGGCTGGAAAGCCCGCGCTCCCAGTTGGCGGCGCTCCCAGTTGGCCGGCTGGAAAGCCGGCGCTCCCAGTGGGCGGCGCTCCCAGTGGGCGGCGACGATTGCGACGAGGCGATGATCTGAACCCCGCGCACCTGGCTCGAAGCCTGGCGGCTTTTCGGGGAATGTGGCGCGCCTTGGGGTGAATGGGCTCGACGTATAGGCGCTGCTTCCTTTGATTCAGCGCAAAGACGCAGAGTTCGCAGGGAAGAGGGTGCATTCTTGCCGTCGACGTCGTTTGCACCCGACAACAGGAATTCACCGCCAAAATCACGAAGCAAGCATGTCGGTAGCGAGACTTCAGCGCGGCTGTACTGGTTTGACTGACTGACAAATCGTCATTGTCATTTGACACTTTGTCAGTTGCAAAAAAAATCGCCAACAGCGCTGCGCGCTGTTGAAGAAAAGATCAAAGGGTCAATGGGTCGAAGGGTCAATGCTGGCGGCGCGGGGCAAGCACACAGCGAAAGCCGACGTTCCAGAACCGGCACACGGACGCGATCCTGAACCGGAACGAACAGCGCAGGAACCTGGACGAGACGTTGAAAGCACCGCCGCGCAGCACGCGCGACACCCCGACGCCGTCACGGTCACCGCGATCCTGGTAGTAGCTATCGCACCACTCTTCCACGTTGCCAGCCATATCCGCGATCCCCAGCTCGCGCTGATGGGAGCGGGGAAACAGGCCGACCGTCGAGGTCTCGTCGAGGCCGGTCTCTTCACTGTTGCAGATACCATCTTCCCAAGCGTCGCCCCAGGGGTAGGCGCAGCCGTCGGGGCCGCGGGCAGCGGCCTCCCATTCCTGTTCGGTGGGCAGGCGACCGCCGGCCCAGCGGCAGCAGGCCTCGGCCTCCCAGAAGGAGACGCCGACGACGGGCTGGCTGGGACCATTCCAGCGACGCTCGTCCCAGTAAACGGGCTGTATGACGCCCGTTTGTTGCAGCCATGCCCAACCCGCGTCGGACCAATAGGATCGCTCCCGATAGCCGCCGGCCTCGATGAAGGCGCGGTATTGGCTGTTGGTGACCGGGTAGCGCGAGAGCCGGAACGGGACGTCGATGCGCAGCGGTTGGTCGTCTTCGCCGTAGACGTAGTCACCAGCCGGCACCTGGACAGAGGCATCCGGGTCTTGCAGGTCTTTGATGCGCTGGTCGCCGAGCAGGCCAAGGCAGAGCCCGAGGCGGTGGCGGTCCTTGACGGCGATCTCGTCGTCGATGGCCGCCCGGCAGATGCCGCGGAAATCCTCGGCCAGGGTTGTCGGCAGCCGGTAGCCCTTGGCCAGGCACAGCTCCAGGGCCTCGGCGACGAGCACGGCGGGGGCCGGGTTGGCCTTGACCTCGGGGCGCCGCAGATCGGCGGTGAGGCGGGTGAGCAGGTCCAGGCCCCATTGGGCGTCGCGATAATTGAAGACCTGGGCAGCGAACAGAAACAGCAATGTCGGGCGCCATTCGGGCACACTGCCCCAGCGGCGAAACTGTTGCTCCAGCGCGGCGCGCTCATCGCTGGTGCGGGCCAGGCGCTCGGCAGCGAGGAATTCCTGCAGACTCAGATGATAGAAAGCCGAGCGGTTGCCGGTGCGCGGCAGCAGCAGGCCGGAGCGGGTCTGCAGCTCCTCGCGCTGCAAAGCCGGCTCGATGCGGCCCGAGGCGTAGGCGGGGCTGAGCTCGGCAAAGCGCGCGAGCAGACCCTCGATCTCGACGTCGGCGACCTCGGCGGCCGGGGTGCCGCGCTCGGCGTCCAGCCCCAAGTGCATGCCCAGCGCCACCGCCTCCAGCCGCGCCTTGATGGGCTCGCGCGAGCGCGCGTCGCCGGGATAGCGGTTGTACAGCACATTGTCGACAATGCGCTGGTAGAGATGGTAGCGGTCCTCGGGCAGGCGCCGGCCGTTGCCGTAGATGACACAGAGCGCGGTCAATAGCAGCGGATTCTCGGTCAGCGGGTCGAGGTCATCGCGGTGGCTCAGGCTGGCTTGCAGGCCGGCGCCGAGCGCGGGCTTGTCCAGGGTATGGAACCAGCGCTGGATGAACAGGGTTTGCAATTCCGTCGGCAGCGGCTCCAGCGCGGCACTGGGCAGGCCGAGGCGCGCAAGCCCGCTCGGGTCGAGGCCGTAGGGGCGACTGGTGAGCAGGATGCGGTTGCCGGCCTGCTGCCAAATCGGCAGGGCGTCGGCCAGGGCGCTCAGCAGTTGCTCGCGGGGGTGGCAGTTTTGGCCGTCGCGCTGGACCGTGATGGGCACCTCGTCAAGGCCGTCGAGCAACAGGAAGGCGCTGCCTTGGTCCAGATGGGCCTGGAACAGCGCACCGTCGAGGCCGTCCGGCGGGGCACGGTCGATCCAGTCGACCAGGGCTTGCTCCAACTCGATGCGGCAGGCGCTGCGCCGACCGGCGGCCCAGGGGGTGCGGTCGGCGAAGTCCCGCAGCAACAGCAGCAGCGGCAGGCGCCGGCGCAAGTCGTCGGCGGGCGGCTCGGCATAGCCGTCCGGCGCCGGTACGGGATGGTCCAGCGGGCCATCGGCGATGGCCTGCAGCAGCGCCCAGCGGCAGAAGGTGGTCTTGCCGCCGCCGGGCGGGGCTGGGGCGTACAGGGATTGGCGGTTCAGCCGCTCGAGCAGCAGCGAGGGCTTGGACGCTTGATCGTCCATTGCCGAACGGGACTTGGTTTGCTTGTCTCGCTGCTTGGCGGTGTCCGCGGCGGTCAGCGCCGGCACATAGACCTGCCGCAGCTGGATCGCCTGGCCCTGCTGGGCATCCTGGCCGAGCAGCTCGACGCTGCTGTAGGTACGGCGCAGCCAGGCGCGGTAGGCATCCGGGACGATGGGGGCTTTGGGGGACTGGTACCGGGTTCGGTCATCTCCGCTGTCTCCGAGCGGGATCTCGACGGCGCCGTCCTGGTCAACTCTGTATAGATTGCAATCCGGCTGCCATTTGCCTCCGAGCCAGATCCGATGCAGCACCCGCACCCGCCGCGGCTCGGCATGCAATTCGATCCACTGGAAGGCGTTCGGATAGATTGCGTGTTCGTAGACGCAGCCGGCGGCGATCTCCAGGCAGTTATAGTCTGGGTCGGGGGAGAGGGTGCGCTGCACGTCCGGGTCGTGCAGATGGCCGCGCAGGATCAGGTCGCGGTGCAGACGGCAGTCGCGTTGGGCCTCGCGGGCATCGAATTCGGCCAGATAGTCCCAGGGGTGGTGCAGCAGGGCGATTGTCCAGTCGGCTCCTTTTGCTCCGTCGACATCGACGGTCTGCTTCAGCTGCCATCTGCCGAGCAGCAGCTGGTTGCGGTCGCTGTCGCCGCAGGACATCCAGGCGGAGTCGAGCCCGGCGACGTGCAGGCGCTGGTCGTTGATGATCAGCATGCGTTGCCACCAGGGCAGCGTTTGCTTGGTGTCGAGCCAGGCAGTATAGAAGCCGAGGTAGGCGGCGTGACGTTTGAGCAGGGTCTCGCGTTGGCTCGCATCGCCGAGCACCGCGGCAATCCGCTGCTGGTCACCACCGGCGAGGAGTCCGGTCTGGACCATCTCGGCGACCGCATCGACGCGTTTGCGGTCGACATCGTGGTTGCCGGGCACCAGCAGCAGCCGATCTCGGTACAGTGCCGGCGCCGAGTCCGGCATCAACGCCGGCCAGAGCTGCGATTCCAGCCAGCTCTTGGCCAGCTTGTACTCATGCTGCTGGCCGCTGAACGCGAGATCGCCGGTGCAGACCACCAAATCAGGGACCAGCCCCGCGGCGACATCGTCGCTGATCCGCTTCGCCAAATGGCGCAGGATCGGGTCGGCATCCCAGCTGCGGCCTTTGCTGAAATGGATGTCGGACAGGTGGAGCAGGCGTATCGGCCGGGAACTGGCAGGGCTTGACATTCGCGCACATCTTGTTGCTCTGGATCGATCAGGTCAGGATAGCCAGCGCCACGCTGGAGCGCAAGCCATGGGCAAAGACCCCCGCGGGGTGCTGCGCATCCGGCTGTCGGGATGACCAACGACCCAGGATCGACCGAGGCATCTCGACTCGATATCGATCCGAAAAACCCCTATGCTTCGATGTATCCGGGCGTACCCCGCTCACTGCACCCCCGAACGAGCCCCATTATGGAAACCACCATCGAGACCATCAAACGCGAGCTGCCGCGCCTGCTGCGCGAAGAGCCCGAACTGCGCCGCTTCGTGCTGGACATCTCCCGAGAGTACTTCGCCGACCGCTCGACCACCGATGAGCGCTTCAACCGCATCCTCGACGAGCTGGCGCGCGATCGAGAGATGCAGAATCGCAAGTGGGACGAGCAGAATCGCAAATGGGACGAGCAGAATCGCAGGTTGGACGAGCACATCCGCGAGCAGAGTCAGAAATGGGACGAGCAAAATCGCAAATGGGACGAGCAGAATCGCAGGTTGGACGAGCACATCCGCGAGCAGAGTCAGAAATGGGACGAGCAAAATCGCAAATGGGACGAGCACATCCGCGAGCAGAGTCGGAAATGGGACGAGCAGAATCGGAAATGGGACGAATCCCGGCGGGAATTCGACCGTGTCCACGAAGAGATCATGGCCCAGGCAAAAAAATACGACCGCACCGTCGGCGCGCTCGGCGCACGCTGGGGGCTGCAGTCCGAGGCCGCCTTCCGCGATGCCTTGGCCGGTATACTGGAGGAAAGCTTCGAGGTCAGCGTCCACAACGTTTGCGAATTCGATGACAGCGGCGAGGTATTCGGACGGCCGGACCAAGTAGAGCTCGATGTCATCGTGAAAAACGGCGTGCTGCTGATCCTCGAGTTGAAATCGTCCATTGATAAGGCCGGCATGTACATCTTCGAACGCAAGGCTCGCTTCTACGAGCGCCGCCACGACCGCAAGGCCGACCGGCTGATCGTCATCTCGCCGATGATCGACGCAAAGGCCCTGCAGGTCGCCGGCGACCTGGGCATCGAAACCTATGGCGACTCGCTGGAGGTACCGACGCGGTGACCGCGAGAGCGCAAGGTTCGCTATGTGGAATTACGGAATTACGGTGACAGTTTACTAAATTACGGTGACAGTGGAAGAGGTGGAACCGCTGCGCTTGTTCCACCCTACCTGTCCAGGTTGTTTTTGTACCGTGACTAAATGCAATTATTTATCGTGCTCGCTTTTCTTTGGTCCGCGCTTTTGAGGTTTGAGCACCCTGCCCGTCACTTGCTCGAGTTGCTCAATCTACAGTCTCCTTCCTCGAAAAAGACTTGGCTGCGCCGGTTCCCCCGTTCGGTCACATTGTGGGGGAGTCCGGGGATAACGATCCTGGGACGTTGTGCCATGCCAGGAGGGTGCCATATTGAGTGGATTTTGTAAGCTGACACCGTCATCCAGCCAGGCGCGGTAGGCATCCGGGACGCTGAGGGCTTTGCGGGGCTGGTGCCGGGTTCGGTCATCTCCGCTGTCTCAGAGGCGGATCTCGACGGCGCCGTTTTGGTCAGCACCGGGTTGATTGCGATCCGGCTGCCATTTGCCCCTGAGCCAGATCCGATGCAGCACCCGCACCCGTCGCGGCTTGGCATGCAATTCGATCCACTGAAAGGCGTTCGGATAGCTTGCGTGTTCGTAGACGCAGCCGGCGGCGATCTCCAGGCAGTTATAGTCCGGGTCGGGGAAGAGGGTGCGCTGCACGTCCGGGTCGTGCAGATGGCCGCGCAGGATCAGGTCGCGGTGCAGACGGCAGTCGCGTTGGGCCTCGCGGGCATCGAATTCGGCCAGATAGTCCCAGGGGTGGTGCAGCAGGGCGATTGTCCAGTCGGCGCCTTCTGCCTCGGCGACATCGACGGTCTGCTTGAGCTGCCAACTGCCGAGCAGTAGCTGGTTGCGGTCGCTGTTGCCGCAGGACATCCAGGCGGAGTCGAGCCCGGCGACGTGCAGGCGCTGGTTGTTGATGGCCAGCATGCGTTGCCACCAGGGCAGCGTTTGCTCGGTGTCGAGCCAGGCAGTATAGAAGCCGAGGTAGGCGGCGTGACGTTTGAGCAGGGTCTCGCGTTGGCTCGCATCGCCGAGCACCGCGGCAATCCGCTGCTGGTCACCACCGGCGAGGAGTCCGGTCTGGACCATCTCGGCGACCGCATCGACGCGTTTGCGGTCGACATCGTGGTTGCCGGGCACCAGCAGCAGCCGATCTCGGTCCAGTGCCGGCGCCGAGTCCGGCATCAACGCCGGCCAGAGCTGCGATTCCAGCCAGCTCTTGGCCAGCTTGTACTCATGCTGCTGGCCGCTGAACGCGAGATCGCCGGTGCAGACCACCAAGTCAGGGACCAGCCCCGCGGCGACATCGTCGCTGATCTGCTTCGCCAAATGGCGCAGGATCGGGTCAGCATCCCAGCTGCGGCCTTTGCTGAAATGGATGTCGGACAGGTGGAGCAGGCGTATCGGCCGGGAACTGGCAGGGCTTGACATTCGCGCACATCTTGTTGCTCTGAATCGATCAGGTCAGGATAGCCAGCGCCACGCTGGAGCGCAAGCCATGGGCAAAGACCCTCTTCTGTTTCTCGCGGCTTTGCATCGGATGCTGTCTTCTCGAAGCATGTCAGGATCAGCCCTTTCAAGGTGTCGTGGCCACACCAAGCGATTTGGCTGTTAAGACATGTGGGTGCTTGGGGTCATAGACGGGTTTGGGCTTTGGCTTTCTCGGCCCGCGCTTGTTTTTTCGAAACTTGGCAAGGTTCATTTTAGCGGCTGACTGTTGCAGGGTTCTAAGGAACTGTTCATCGCTCATCTGCTGAACAACATGCCATTGATCATCGGCGATCGGGATCATCATGCCATAGTAGGTGCGCATCAGATGGCCCGCCAAATAATAGCCGGACACCGCGGTGGCAACCGTCTGTTCCCCATGCTCAGCGCGCAGGGTGGCTTTCACCAAGGCCAAGACGTTGTAGGCAAGCAGTGCAACGCAGAACCCGAACCCGCACGCAAAAATTGCGGTCCGCGACGAATAAATCCTTCGCTTGCACCTCGAGCAGCACCTCACCAAGCAGGGCGCGCTCCTGGGCGTGCCCGTCTTAGCAAGGAAAGATGTCAATTGCCATCTCCAACTGCGGATCATAAATGACCAGAGACTTTCCCGGCACAGCCCCCGCGGCCAGCCCGCGTAAGGGTTTGAGTCGATGGTGCGTCGTTTCGATACAGTTGCCATCGAGCACTTTCACTCGATAGCCCTCGAGCCAAGGAGTACAAGCGCCACCGAATCCATGCACCGCCTCGCCTGATTCCGCGGCAGTATCCCGAACTAACGCGCGCGAGGTTTGCGTGTCGACCCCATTGAGCTTGTTGTAGACGGAAGTTTTGAATGCTGTCTCTTTCCCGGTTTTCCCTGGCTATTTTGCCCTTTTTTTGCTATAAAACACTGAAAAAAAGACTTTTATTGGTTTTTAATTTTTCATTTTGTAGCCATGCAAATGCACTTCGTCGCTTGCAACATCATGCTGAACAAGGCGATAATTAGCCATGCACCGGTTCAGCGCTACTTTACACTTTAAAATCAATAAATTACTTAGACACCAGTGCTCGCTGTAGCCATTCACGTGAAATTCTGGATCGGGGCTTAAGCCATTTAGATCAACGGGTTACGCGAATCTTGGCCTGGAAGATGCGTCTTTCGTCACATTCTGCTAACCAAAGGCCATGTTGTACACCTAAGTAACAGTGGGAGAGGTGGAACCGCTGCGCTTGTTCCACCCTACCTGTCCAGGTTGTTTTTGCACCGTGACTAAGCATCTTATGGTTACTGAAGGGTGGGGAAATTCCTGATGGATTTCAAGCTATTACCCTCTTGAAAGGGCTGGAGATCAAGAACTGGATGGTAAGGTGGACAAGGTGTTCCGCGGGGTGCTGCGCATCCGGCTATCGGGCTGACCAACGACCCAGGATCGACCGAGGCCTCTCGACTCGATATTAATCCGAAAAACCCCTATGCTTCGATGCATCCGGACTTAACCCGCTCACTGCACCCCCGAACGAGCCCCATTATGGAAACCACCATTGAGACCATCAAACGCGAGCTGCCGCGCCTGCTGCGCGAAGAGCCCGAACTGCGCCGCTTCGTGCTGGACATCTCCCGAGAGTACTTCGCCGACCGCTCGACCACCGATGAGCGCTTCAACCGCATCCTCGACGAGCTGGCGCGCGATCGAGAGATGCAGAATCGCAAGTTGGACGAGCAGAATCGCAAATGGGACGAGCAGAATCGCAGGTTGGACGAGCACATCCGCGAGCAGAGTCAGAAATGGGACGAGCAAAATCGCAAATGGGACGAGCAGAATCGCAGGTTGGACGAGCACATCCGCGAGCAGAGTCAGAAATGGGACGAGCAAAATCGCAAATGGGACGAGCAGAATCGCAGGTTGGACGAGCACATCCGCGAGCAGAGTCAGAAATGGGACGAGCAAAATCGCAAATGGGACGAGCACATCCGCGAGCAGAGTCGGAAATGGGACGAGCAGAATCGGAAATGGGACGAATCCCGGCGGGAATTCGACCGCGTCCACGAAGAGATCATGGCCCAGGCAAAAAAATACGACCGCACCGTCGGCGCGCTCGGCGCACGCTGGGGGCTGCAGTCCGAGGCCGCCTTCCGCGATGCCTTGGCCGGTATACTGGAGGAAAGCTTCGAGGTCAGCGTCCACAACGTTTGCGAATTCGATGACAGCGGCGAGGTATTCGGACGGCCGGACCAAGTAGAGCTCGATGTCATCGTGAAAAACGGCGTGCTGCTGATCCTCGAGTTGAAATCGTCCATTGATAAGGCCGGCATGTACATCTTCGAACGCAAGGCTCGCTTCTACGAGCGCCGCCACGACCGCAAGGCCGACCGGCTGATCGTCATCTCGCCGATGATCGACGCAAAGGCCCTGCAAGTCGCCGGCGACCTGGGCATCGAAACCTATGGCGACTCGCTGGAGGTACCGACGCGGTGACCGCGAGAGCGCAAGGTTCGCTATGTGGAATTACGGAATTACGGTGACAGTTTACTAAATTACGGTGACAGTGGAAGAGGTGGAACCGCTGCGCTTGTTCCACCCTACCTATCCAGGTTGTTTTGAATTACGGTGACAGTTTACTAAATTACGGTGACAGTGGAAGAGGTGGAACCGCTGCGCTTGTTCCACCCTACCTGTCCAGGTTGTTTTTGTACCGTGACTAAATGCAATTATTTATCGTGCTCGCTTTTCTTTGGTCCGCGCTTTTGAGGTTTGAGCACCCTGCCCGTCACTTGCTCGAGTTGCTCAATCTACAGTCTCCTTCCTCGAAAAAGACTTGGCTGCGCCGGTTCCCCCGTTTGGTCACATTGTAGGGGAGTCCGGGGATAACGATCCTGGGACGTTGTGCCATGCCAGGAGGGTGCCATATTGAGTGGATTTTGTAAGCTGTCACCGTCATCCAGCCAGGCGCGGTAGGCATCCGGGACGCTGAGGGCTTTGCGGGGCTGGTGCCGGGTTCGGTCATCTCCGCTGTCTCAGAGGCGGATCTCGACGGCGCCGTTTTGGTCAGCACCGGGTTGATTGCGATCCGGCTGCCATTTGCCCCTGAGCCAGATCCGATGCAGCACCCGCACCCTTCGTGGCTTGGCATGCAATTCGATCCACTGAAAGGCGTTCGGATAGCTTGCGTGTTCGTAGACGCAGCCGGCGGCGATCTCCAGGCAGTTATAGTCCGGGTCGGGGAAGAGGGTGCGCTGCACGTCCGGGTCGTGCAGATGGCCGCGCAGGATCAGGTCGCGGTGCAGACGGCAGTCGCGTTGGGCCTCGCGGGCATCGAATTCGGCCAGATAGTCCCAGGGGTGGTGCAGCAGGGCGATTGTCCAGTCGGCGCCTTCTGCCTCGGCGACATCGACGGTCTGCTTGAGCTGCCAACTGCCGAGCAGCAGCTGGTTGCGGTCGCTGTTGCCGCAGGACATCCAGGCGGAGTCGAGCCCGGCGACGTGCAGGCGCTGGTTGTTGATGGCCAGCATGCGTTGCCACCAGGGCAGCGTTTGCTTGGTGTCGAGCCAGGCAGTATAGAAGCCGAGGTAGGCGGCGTGACGTTTGAGCAGGGTCTCGCGTTGGCTCGCATCGCCGAGCACCGCGGCAATCCGCTGCTGGTCACCACCGGCGAGGAGTCCGGTCTGGACCATCTCGGCGACCGCATCGACGCGTTTGCGGTCGACATCGTGGTTGCCGGGCACCAGCAGCAGCCGATCTCGGTACAGTGCCGGCGCCGAGTCCGGCATCAACGCCGGCCAGAGCTGCGATTCCAGCCAGCTCTTGGCCAGCTTGTACTCATGCTGCTGGCCGCTGAACGCGAGATCGCCGGTGCAGACCACCAAATCAGGGACCAGCCCCGCGGCGACATCGTCGCTGATCTGCTTCGCCAAATGGCGCAGGATCGGGTCAGCATCCCAGCTGCGGCCTTTGCTGAAATGGATGTCGGACAGGTGGAGCAGGCGTATCGGCCGGGAACTGGCAGGGCTTGACATTCGCGCACATCTTGTTGCTCTGGATCGATCAAGTCAGGATAGCCAGCGCCACGCTGGAGCGCAAGCCATCGGCAAAGACCCTCTTCTGTTTCTCGCGGCTTTGCATCGGATGCTGTCTTCTCGAAGCATGTCTGGATTCACCGCAGAGACGCAGCGTGCGCAGAGGGGCCAAGGCGCCTCGCCCGCAAGCAGACCTTGACGACGCGTAGGAGCCCGCTTGCGGGCGATCGCGCCTTTCCCGGGAGAAAGGCGCTGCCTTCAAATCATGAGCGAATGGCATAGGGCGTTTTCTCTGTCGATTCCGATTCCGATTCCGATAGCGGCCCCGATTGTACTTCGCCGATGGCTGGATAGCGTTGTATAGGTGATTCATGAACCGCTACTATGTGATCGGTTCATGATTCCGCCCTGGCCTGATGGCTCGAGGGTTCATCGATTCACTACTCTTCGGAGCATTCCATGGTAGCCAGCGCTTCTTCCGTTGTTTCGCTTCGGCCAACAGATATCGCCTCGCAACACGAGCTGCCGGCTTTCGATTGGCATCAGCATTGGTATCCGGTCAGTTTCCTCGAAGATTTGCCGGCCCAGCAGCCGATGGGTTTTTCCATCTACGACGAGCCCTTGGTGCTGTACCGCGACGGCGATCAGCGCTTGGTGTGTCTGGCCGATCGCTGTCCGCATCGAGCCGCGCGCTTGTCGGAGGGTAAGCTGGTGGATGGTCGCCTGGAGTGCTTTTACCATGGTTGGCAGTTCGATGCCGAGGGTCAGTGCCGGCATATTCCACAAATGCCCAGCAGTCGGCGGATTCCGGCCCGGGCCTGCACTCGTTCTTATCCCGTGGTGGAATGTCAAGGCATGATCTGGGTCTGGGCCGGGGTGGCAGCCGATGCCGATCCGAGCGCCATTCCAATGACACCTGCGCTGGATCGCCCGGATGTCTATCGGGTGGACTTCCAAATGGATTTGCCCTACGACCAGACCTACCTGATCGAGAATATCATCGATCTGGCCCATATCCATATCGCGCATGACGGGGTGCGCGGCGGCGGCCTGCGGGAATTGGCCGGACCGCTGGAGTTCGATCTGGTCGAGAATTCCAATCGGCGCATCGCCAGCCGCTTTCGTACCCTGCGGGAGGATGCGCCCAGCGGCGAAGCGGAAGCGAAAAGCCAGGGCGAAACAGCATCCAAGCACATGGGTACAGCTGAGTTGAAGGGCGCGCTGGTGGAGTTCGTGGCGCCTAATCTGGTGCGCTATACCTCGGAGTATCGGGATGCGGAGCGGATCGCCGGGCTTGCGCTCTATTCCATCCCGTTGGGCAAGGGGCGCTGCCGGTTGCTGTACCGTAAGTACAGCAATTTTACTTCTGCTCGCGAACGCTGGAAACCGCGATGGTTGGAGCACTGGACTCAGTGTTTGATTCTGGAACAGGATATGAGCGTCGTGGTCGGGCAGTACGCGGAGATCGAACGTGCCGAGCAGGCATTGCAGCATCTCTGGCTGCCGATCAAGACCTCGGATCGGTTGGTGGTGGAGTATCGAAAGTGGCTGGACCGGGTCGGTGACGGCCTGCCGTTTTTTCGCGGTTTCTCCCGCAGCAAATCCGGCCCTGGGGAAACGCATCGGGCAAGCCAGGCGGAGGATCAGCAGGCTTGGAATCGGTTTACTTTGCATACGCGCATCTGCGCAAGTTGTCGTCGTGCCCACCGTCGCATCCGTGCCGCGTTGACTGGTTTGCGCATCGGCGTTCCCATCCTTGCGCTGAGCGCGATCGCCGTAGCCGACGAGGGCCTGCGCATTCTGTTGCTGATGCTGGCGTTTCTGGGTTGGTCGGCGATCTGGGGGTTGGAATGGATGCAGCGCCGTTTCGAGGCATAGGAGCCTGTCTGGGAGCGCCGGCTTACTGGGAGCGCCGGCCTACTGGGAGCGCCGGCTTTCCAGCCGGCCTACTGGGAGCGCCGGCTTTCCAGCCGGCCTACTGGGAGCGCCGGCTTTCTAGCCGGCCTACTGGGAGCGCCGGCTTTCTAGCCGGCCTACTGGGAGCGCCGGCTTTCTAGCCGGCCTCGCCTGATGCGGGCTCAATGCCCGCACCAGGCGATCTTGCGGCAGGAGCGACTTGGCACATCCCCGCCCGCATCTTCAGCTCGGTTAGATTTAGCTCGGGTTTGAAGGGTTTTCGCGATTTCTTACGTCTTTGGCGCGGCATTGAGCCGCGCCAAAGACGGGCCGGCTGGAAAGCCGGCGCTCCCAGTCTGGCGCTCCCAGTCTGGCGCTCCCAGCGGCCAAAGCCAGCCTTTACTCTCGGAATCCTATTTCCAGGGAGTTGTTCAGCGCTGGATCGGTTCTGCCAAGAAGAGGAAAAAGCCGGGAAAATAGCGATCCTCGGCAAGCCGCTGGAGGGAGATTTCACGGTAGCCCTTTTCCTGTTGCAGCAGTTCGGTCATGGAGCCGATGGGCTCGAAACGGTTAATGGATGTGGACAGCAGCCGCATGTTCAGATCCTCCAGCAGGTCGAGCACTTCCGCCAGTGTGTGCTGTGTCTCGTGGGGATGGAGCACCTGATCGCGAAACCAGGAGCGGGCGTGCGTATCGTCCGACAGGCCGCCATGCAGGGTCCGATAGCGCTTGAACAATTGTTCTTCAGTGGCGCCACTGGCTTGCAGTTCGGCGAAATGTTCAAGAAAGGGTCTGCGACCATATTCGTGGTAGAGGCCAATGAACAAACGCCCGGTCTCGCTCAGGCAGGCTTCGCGCAGGTGGCGAATGCCCCCTTGGCAGTCATTCGTGTGATGCAGAACGCCAAGTGAGATCACCAGTTGGTAGGCAGTCGATGGATAGAATCCAAACAGATCGGCCTCGTCGAACCGACTCTGTACTCCGAGTTCGCGTGCAACCTCGCGGGAGCGCTCGATGGCGATCGGATTGAAATCGATCCCATGCACCGGAACTCCGTGGTGGAAAGCGATGCCATTGCTCAGCCAGCCCGTGCCGCTGCCAACCTCCAATGTGCTTGGTTGCTCCTGTAACGCTTGCAGCAGGGGCGGATACAGCGATGCGCTGTCATGCGCGCGGATGGCGTCGGCCTGCGTTGCCGCGGTTTGGTGATAGTTGAAGGGCAGGGACTTGTAAAAGGCCAGCACCTCCGGGTTTGCGGCTGTTGTGCGGTCACTCATGTGGATTGGTTGTGCTGGTCGGTCTGGCGCAGGGCGGCCATGGATTGGGGGTAGATTTGAAACAGGGCGTTGACCATGTCTGCAGCCAGTCGCGCTGTCGGTTCAGATCCGGCATGCAGCATGTCTCTCGCCAGGCCGGTCGCCGGGGTGCCTCGGTAGTGGTCGATCAGAGCATGTATGCCGGGGGCAATGCTGCGTCGCGGATCGGTCATCAGGGGCAGCAGTTCATCCAGCTGTTGGGAATAGGCCTCGGTCGTGAAGACCCAGGGAAGCTTCGCGCTATCGCAGAGATGTTCCCAGACTTTGAAATTCGTCATGAAATTGACGCTGTCCGTGTATGCATTGCTGATATTCGAACAGACAGTGTCCAGTCGCCACTGTTCTGGATTCGTGAAGCGTTGATGCCAATTCGGTGAGCCATATCCGCTGAAAATGTGCCCTTGTTCGTTGATGAATTCTCTGCGATTGAATGGGAAGGTGGTGATCAACAGCAGGTCCGGCGCAAGCACCGGAATCGCCGAAAATAGCATACGGGTGACATAGTCGGCACCGGTGCCTCCTGAACCCAGATTCCAATAACGGACGCTGCGCCCAAGGCGCGTTTCAAGCAGCGAGGCGGCCTGGGCCGGCAGGGTTTCGCTTTCCGGCAGACCTGCGCCGAACAAACCGCTGCTGCCGATGCAGACCAGGGAGACCCTGTCGTCGGTATCGGCGGCATCCGGAAACTCGGGCGCGCGGTAGCCCAAACGGTTGAAACGGTATTCCACGTCGGTTGCACCCAGCCTTGGATGCGGACGCGCGCGGTTGGCGCGGGCAGAGTCGAAGAAGTGCCAAGTGTAGGTGCCGGCGGCGTAGCGCTCGGCATGAGGCGCGGGGGGCATCTGGTCGCGGGAAAAAAGACGGGATGGTTCGATGCCGATGCGGGCGAAAGAGTAGGGCATTGGGTTCAAATTCGGAGGATGCTGCCTCGGTGTTGGTGGCCGATGGTGCGCTCGACACGAAAGGCTTGTTTTGCTTGGTTTTTTGATGCTCTAACCGTGGTGCTCGACTGGTGCTGCAATGAAGCGGCGATGTCCGGAGGGGGAGGGAGGCTGTCGGCCAAGGGTGCAACCCGCCCAGCGCTGCTTGTTCAGAATCGGAAGCGGGATCGCAAAGGAATCGAATCTATCGGCAAGGTAGCATCTGGAAAAGCGCGAAAAACGCGAAAACGAGCGATATCACACGCCAATGCGCTGGCTGGGCTGCATCCCATGGACAGTGAGGCTATCGAGTCCTGAGGTCGCTGGTAGCGAGGCCGCTAGTAGTGGGGATAGATGAAAGGATCATCTTTCTTTTCTTGTTTTTTGCGCCGCCGCCGTGCCAGCAGTGAACTCAGGTAGGTTTTGAAGTTGTGGACTATCTCTTGCAGTTTGCGCATGCTGTCCTCGTCGGATCGATGTGCCGGTTGGCTTGATTGGTCGATCTGATTGGTTGAATCGATTGACCAGTGAAGCTGATCGAGCGGAGTTGCCGTTTGGATAGGCTGTATGGATTGCGGTAATCCACGGCGTTACCGGATGGCAAGATTAGCAGCCTGTCAGCAAGCGAACAAGCGCTGTCATTCATCGCGGGATGAAGCCCTGTTGCAGCAGGGGATCGGACCGCTTGACGCGCAACGACGGGGTCGTCTACATTGACAGTCCGAAGGCGCGCTTGCAAGCCAGCCCGCGCGCGCTCCGACGCTGGATTCGGAACCCTCAGGCGCACCATGGCGGGCTCTGGATGGGTTTCAGCCGGACCTCGCGCGCAGGCACCAGGACTCGAAGACCGCTTGGGCGGCAGGTCTGCCGATGCCGTGAATAGGCGGCGCGAATAGGTCGAGTCTGTTTCTCCACGGAAATTGCCCTAAGGAAATCGCCTTGATCACGATGACTACAATGGGACACGCCTTGGCGATTGGCCAGGGCTCGTTGCCCTGCTGCCGAGTGGCCGTATGAACATCCTCGGAATCTCCGCGCATTATCACGACAGCGCTGCCGCGCTCGTGCAGGACGGCAAGTTGATTGCCGCGGCTCAGGAAGAGCGCTTTACACGCAAAAAACATGATGCCGGGTTTCCCCAGCATGCCATCGAATTTTGCCTGCGTGCGGGACGCTTGCCGCTGTCGGACATAGACTATGTGGCGTTTTACGATCGCCCTTCGATGAAATTCCGGCGCCTGTTGTCGACTTATTTGAGTTATGCGCCCAGAGGATTGGGCTCCTACTTGCGTGCAATGCCCCTCTGGTTGCGAGACAAACTCTATCAGAGGTCGGAGATTCGCGCACGGTTGGCCACCATCGCCGAGATCGAGCCACACCGGGTTCCACCGGTTTTGTGTGCCGCCCACCATCAGTCGCATGCGGCATCGGCGTTTTTTCCGTCGCCGTTCGAGCAGGCCGCGGTGCTGTGCATGGACGGTGTCGGGGAGTGGGCAACCACTTCTGCCTGGAGCGGTGAGGGCGCATCGCTGACGCCTCTGTGGGAAATCCGCTTTCCGCATTCCATCGGCCTGCTGTATAGCGCTTTTACCTTTTATACCGGCTTCAGGGTCAACTCCGGAGAGTACAAACTCATGGGGCTTGCGCCCTATGGCGAGCCGCGTTATGTCGATGTCATCCGCGAGCGACTCATCGATATCAAGGATGATGGCAGCTTCCAGATGGATATGCGTTTTTTCAGCTATGCCGATGGACAGAGGATGACCAGCGACCGCTTCGACAAGCTGTTCGACGGTCCGCCGCGGGCTCCGGATGCCCCGGTCACCCAGCGCGAGATGGACCTGGCTCGTTCCATTCAAGTGGTCACCGAGGAGGTGGTGTTGCGATTGGCCAGGACGCTGCGCAGAGAAACCGGGGCGCGGCATCTTTGTATGGCAGGCGGCGTGGCGTTGAACTGTGTCGCCAATGGACGACTGCTGAGAGAAGGGGGGTTCGATGATCTCTGGATACAGCCGGCAGCGGGGGATGCGGGCGGTGCCCTGGGCGCGGCATTCGCCGTATGGCATCAGTATCTGGATCGGCCGCGTGCCGTGTTGGCCGAGGATGGCATGGATGGCAGCTTTTTGGGACCCTGTTTCCATGCTAGCGAGATTCGAGCCTACCTGGAATCCGTGGATGCGGTTTTTCAGGAACTCGATGACGAATTGTTGTTGCCGGAGGTGGCCAGGCTGCTCGACCAGGAACAGGTCGTGGGCTGGTTCCAGGGCAAGATGGAGTTCGGCCCGCGCGCGCTTGGCGGTCGCTCGATACTTGGAGACCCGCGCAGCGAACAGATGCAGTCGGTCATGAATTTGAAGATCAAATTCCGCGAATCGTTCCGGCCTTTTGCCCCATCGGTACTGGCCAAGCGGGCGGCAGACTGTTTCGATCTGTCCTGCGACAGTCCGTATATGCTGCTGGTGGCAGAGGTCAAGAAGGAGCGGCGTAAATCCGTCGGCGCACAGCAGGCGTCGCTGTTTGGCATCGACCAGCTGAAGGTATCTCGATCGGACTTACCGGCAATTACCCATGTCGATTATACGGCTCGGGTACAGACCGTGCACGAAGCGACCAATCCACGTTACCATCGACTGCTCGAGGCTTTTGAGAACAGGACGGGTTGTCCGGTGTTGGTGAATACGTCGTTTAATGTTCGGGGCGAGCCGATTGTGTGTACCCCAGAGGATGCCTATCGATGCTTTATGCGCACCGAGATGGATGCTCTGGTGATCGAGAACTTCATGCTTCTCAAACACCGGCAGCCACGGGATCGAATCCCTGGACTTGCTGACGAGACCTTTGCCCCGGATTGATGCCGGGAGCAATTTTGTTTCGATTTTTAGGCGATTGCCGGACAGCAACAGACCCACTGGCGCCGGATTCTCGTTTGCCTGCGCGACGTCGAGGCCGGACCAGAAGACATGCCAATTGGTCTGTTTCTGCACAGGAATCGCCTTGGTAGCGGTTCATGAATAACCGATACAAGGCTATCCAGACATCGGCGGAGTGCAATCGGGGTCGGGGTCGCTATCGGAATCGGAATCGAGAGAGAAAACGCCCTATGCCATTCGGTCATGAGAAGGCGGATATCGGGTTGGTCAGTTCGATACCGACGCCGATACCGATACCGACGCCGATGGGGGTACCGAATGAGTCGGCAGGCGACACCCAAGCAAGAAACCTGTTTAGCTTGTTTCTGCACCATCACTTAGGAATAAATGACCATGCGCTGGCTTACCAAGGCGATCGCCGTCAAACCGGTAATGATTTCGATATTTTTCCTGGTGTTTCTGCCGCTGGGTTTGATTTTGCGAGGATTCGGTTGGGACCCGCTGCGTCTGCGCCGTCGCGACGACCTCGAGACCTATCGGCGCCCCAGTCAACCTTGGCGACGCGAGCAGATGGACCAGGGCTGAGCGCGCCGCCGGCCGAGCGCCCCAGGTGCGCTCGGCGCAAATTCGCGGCGCGCCGTTTGCATTGCCCTGATTGGACCTGATAGGACCTGATTGGACCTGATTGCTTAGGCCGCCTCGGCCTGTGCCTCCTCGTGGCTCAGGCAGGATTTCGGACAGACCCGCGAGCAGGACTCGCAGCCGATGCAGTCCATGGGGTTCTTCAGATTCATGATCATGCCCGGCGCTTCGTCGAAGTCATCATCGAAATCGTCGTCGTCGTCCAGATCCAATTCGTCGCGGTCGATCAGTTCGAAGACATCGCGAGGGCAGACCTTGTAGCAACGGCCGCAGCCGATGCAAAGGCTTTGATCCAGAGCGACGATGAATGCGGGGGTCCAGGCTGTGCCGCCTCGGGTTAGTCCAGTGATGGTGCTCATTGCTCGTAACTCCACTGAGAGGGGCCGAGGGTCGAGGGCCGACGGCCGTTTGCGTTGATGGGATGAGTAGTCGTTGCTGCCGCTGGCGTAGCTTCCGCTCAGGCGGTGGCCTCGGCAGCCTTGAGTTTGGCGGTGGCCTCGGCCCAAGCCTGGCAGGCGTCGTAGGTGGCCTGGGCGATGGTTGGAATTTCCTCATAGGCCGCCGGCAAGCGATCTTCCACCAGATCGTGCAGTTCGCTGGCGCGTTCGCTGGCGATTCGCTTGGCTTTTTTGACGGCTTTCTCCAGCGCCTTGAGTTCTTCTTCAGTCATGGGTTGCTTCAACTCCAGATGCGATTGATTGGCAACAATGTGCGAGCGAGATGCAAGCAGCAGGGGAAGTCGTCATTGTGCAATCTGCTGCCGATTGCCTTTTGCTCGTTGATCTCCTATGCCGGACCTGGCAACGGATGCTGGCCGGTACCTGTATTGCTATAACCCGGCTACGTCGGCGTGCGCTCCAATCAGCTTCAGCGCCACGGACAGAATCTTGTCGGCTTCGTCTTTCATTTTGCTCAGGCTCGGGAAGCTGAACCGGTGAACATCGCGCAGGGTTCGATCCATGACCACGAGCTTGCCGACGGTGATCAGCGCGCGACCGAAGCCCTCGTGTGTCAGATTCACCAGCGGAGCCGCCATTAGACCGCATTCTTTTTCGATCATGGCCGCGATGGCGTTGTAAAACACCTTGATGCGGGCGATGACGATCTCGTCCGGATCGCCGATGACCGGCAATTCGCGCTTTTGTTCTTTGGTCAGAATGAAGGGCTCGAGAATCTCCGCCGGGGTTAGCTTGTCATAGCTGCCGTAGGGATCGATGGCGCGCATTTGGCGGATCATTTCGATGCCGAACTCGGAGTTCAGCACTGGGTCGTCAGCGGCGATGTTGGCCGTTTCGGTGGTCATGGTTAGCTCCTCGTACTGCTGTGCCCGCGTCGGGGCTGATAAAATCAGCGAAACCCTGCGCCTTGCTGCAAACGCATGGATCGCTGTTGAGCTCATCCACCCACGCTGGGGTGGGCGGGCTCCAACTGGATGATCGGTGTCATTGTGGCGCGGCGCAGCAGAATCGGGCGGAAGCGTGCTTTGGCGCCGGTGCCGCCGGTGATGATGCTAGCCAGCCAGAGCCCGATCAGTAGTCCCACCAGCGCGGCGATGACGCTGCCGAAGTCGCCGGCGCCGGCTTGCTCCGCGCCGCCCGCGGCAGCGATCAGGGTCAGCAGGGGCAAGAGATAGGCGGTCAGCGAGGCGCGCACCAACGCGCGATTGCGAATGCCGATGACAACCCGCTCACCAGGTGTCAATCCGATGTGATCCAGAATGCGCACCCGGGTGGCATTGCCGTTGCCGAACAATTTGGCCAGCACAGAAGTGCCGCAGTGCGCGCCAGCGTCGCACGCGGAGCAGCTGCTCTGACGCTGTACGTCGACAAGGGCGGAACCATCGGCCACCGCGATTACTGAAGCCTCTTGTTCAATCATGCTTTGGTCTCGCTGGTCAGGTTCGCCGCGTGATGAGTCGATAGTGCCCTATTTCTTCGGGTTCTGTGCATTCGGACGATATTCATCCGCTTATTCACTCCAGCCCTCTGCTGCTTATTCACTCCAGCCCTCTGCTTCCATGGCATCGAAGCGGTCTGCTCCGCGCGGCTGGCGTTGATCGATGGCGCGCGCCAGCCAGGCGCTTGGGCCGTCGCGTAGGTCCTGTTGCAGTTCCCGCAGCAGACCGTTGATCGGGGTGCGAGGCGGCACCTTGATCGGCTGGATGCCCGCGTTACGCAATTGGCTGATGGCCGATGCGCCCACTGCCTGGCAGTAGACCGCGATGCAATCGTTCAGAACCTGTATTTTTGCGCCGAGTTTGTCTTCGTTCCCGTCCATGTCGAGGCGTCCGAATTGCGCCATTTCCAGCAGTTCGTAGCCGCTCGAGGACACCTTGTAGAGGACGAAGCCGGCGGCGGCACCGAAATGTTGATCCACGTGTTTGTGGTCGGCGCTGGCGAAAGCGACCTTGATGGTCAGGGTCGAATCCGAATCGGTCGCGACATGGTCACTGCCGACAAGTTTGAGCTTGCGTTGCAATGTCATTGGTTGTCGTCACCTCTGATGCAGCTGAATGGCGGAGCAATGCTCGCTGCCCGCTTGGTACGGATTTGGGGTTGGTGCGTTCTGTTCAGGCCGCACGTTCTGCTTGCGGCCATTGCTTGAGTCGCGAGCGATAGGGATGGATCTCACCTTTCTCCAGGCTGAGCATGATGTTGGCCAGATCGAATAGGGTTGCTCGCGTACCTTGGTAGCCGATCCAGCAGCGCTGGTAGCCACCGACCAGATCGAATTGCGGAAAGCCTGCCCGCAAGAGCGGAATGCCGAGTCTTTGGGCAGTGTGTACGCCGTGGGAGTTGCAGATCATCACCTCGGCTTTGCTGGCGCGTGCGGCCAGTTCCAGGTCTTCGAGGTCGCCGATCCGGACTTCGTCGGCAACCACATGTTTCAGGCTTGGTCCATTGGACGGGGCCACCGCGGCAACGGTCTCTGCACCCATACTGGCCAGGAGTTCTGAAAAGGCTGCCAGCAGGTCGCCATCGGCGGCCACCGCGAAGCGTCCCTGACCGATCGAAAAGTGCGCGTCCAGCATAGCGTCTTGCAATTGCGAGCGTTGCCGCGCGATGCGCTCCGGAACCGGCTCGGCGCTGATCTGCGTCAGGGTTGTGATCAGGCGATCCACCGCGCTGAGTCCCATCAGATGCGGGAAGCGGTAGTCCGGCACCCCGGTGCGTTCGGCCAAAGCATCCGCTGCGCCATGCATGGAGCGACCGATGACCAGGGTTGCCACCGAGTCGCCCAGGGTGGTCAGTTCGTCCAACAGGGTGCCGCCGATGGTCAGCGGGCTGAAGTCGGTATCCGCCAGATGACCGTCCAGGGAGTCGGAGATGTCCGGCACCAGCACCGGGCGCAGCCGGAAGCGTTCCAGCAGATCCTTCAGGTGCTCGAGGTCGCCGACCGTCAGCTGTGAACCGGCCAATACGTTGACCTGGCGTTGACGTCTGCCGGGTTTGGTGTTGGCGATGGTTGCCTTGGGTACCAGTTCTTCGATGATGGCCTTGACGCCGGCGTTGAATCCAGTTTCCAGACAGCCGACATAATCCGGCGCAGACACGGGTACCACCGCGACCTGGGCGTATTCCGGATGTTTGTCGCGGAACTGCGCTACCGCGCGCCGCACATCCGCCCCCTGGGTCTCCACCAGGCCGGTTGTGGGGACGCCGATCACGGCTGGAGAATGCTTTTCGCACAGGGTCTTCAGCCCTTCGACCACGCTGTCGTCGCCACCCATGATGGTGCTGACCTGATCCATGGCCGTGGTTTGCATGGGCATCGGGTCGCGGAAATGCTGGATGAAGAAGATTTTGCCAAAGGCAGTGCAACCCTGTGAGCCATGCAGCATCGGAATGCACCGGTTCATGCCGAGGAAGGCGAGGGTCGCGCCCAGGGTGGAGCTTGCTTTCAGCGGGCTGACCGACAGGGCCTTTTTGCGCTTGATGATGGTCGGTCCGCTGTTTGCCGCGGGGGTATGGGTGCTGCCGTCACCGCTGTGTTGCTGATGTTCAGGCATGGGAAACCTCGCTGGTGGCCGCATCGGCGGAATGGGTCCAGGGCGGCGTGCTGCGCACCGCCTGCCAGATCGGGCTCTCGATGGTCAAGCAGAGTTGGCGCGCCAGTTCCAGCATGCCGTCATAGCCTGCGTAGCCAAAATCGCGCTCTTGATTGATATCGAGAAATGGCATCCGCGCCTTGAGCGCCGTGTACATATTCCGTCCGCCGGCGATCAGGATATCGACCTGCTGTTCGCGACATTTATCCAGTAATGCGCGTGGGTTGCCATCGTCGAGCAAGACCGCGTCTTCGCCCATCAGGGCACGGATTCGAGCCTTGTCTTCCTGGGTGGATTTACGGGTTCCGCTGGCAACTACCGTCATGCCCAGATCTTGCAGAGCGGCAACGATGGACCAGGACTTGACGCCGCCGGTGTACAGCAATACGCGCTTGCCCGACAGGCGTTCCCGCCAAGGCGCCAGCAGTTGGTCGATGCGCGCCTCCTCGCGGGCGATCAGGGCTTCGGTGCGGGCGGTCAGATCCGGATCATCGATGATGCGGGCGAAGTCTCGCAATGCCTGCGATACGTCGGCGACGCCATAGAAGCTGCCTTCGAACCAGGGTGTGCCGAAGGCTTCCTCCAGCTTGCGGGCGACGTTGATCATGGCCTTGGAGCAGACCATCATATTGACTTCGGAGCGGTGCATGGTCTGCACCTCGTGGAAGCGGGCGTCGCCGGATAGCGTGCACAGCACCCGCAGTCCCAGTTCGTCAAGCAATGGCAGCACGCGCCATAGTTCGCCGGCGATGTTGTATTCGCCGACCAAGGTGATGTCATGCACCTTGAAGCCGTCGTGCTCGATACCCGCTGGTACCGGGTCCGGTTCGCGTCCGCCGCACACCTGTTTCACCATCGACTCGCCGGCGATGCGGTTGCCGAGATTCTTGGTGCCATAGAACCCCGCCGCATCGACCGAGATGACCGGGGTACCCCAGCGTTTGGCGGCGGCTTTGCAAACGGCGTCCACGTCGTCGCCGATCAGCGCCGGCACGCAGGTGTTGTAGACAAAGACCGCCGCTGGCTGGTAGCTATCGATCGCTTGTTTGATGCCGTGAAACAGCCGTTTTTCGCCGCGGCCCATGATCACATCCTGTTCGGTCAGATCCGTGGTCATGCCCAGCTTGAATAGTTTCGGACCCGAGGAGCGTGTGCCGCGATTGTCCCAGGAGTTACCCGCGCAGGCGATGGAGCCGTGCACGATGTGCGCCACATCGGCAATCGGCAATAATGCGATCTGTGCGCCATCGAACGAGCAGCCGCCGGCCGTAGCGCCTGGCTTCAGCTTAGCGCAGCCGGATTTTTGATCGGTGTTATGCGAACAGGCCGGCTCATCAAGCAGCGCTGCGATGTCTTTTTGCTTCATGCGGAGTCCCGGGCGTTATTGAATTTCTTAAAAGAGATTCCCGACTCGGCGACAGCTGGCCAATACGGGGCCGCTGCGGGCCGGTCGAGTGATGAATCGATATGATGCAGCATTCCTTCGTCTTTAGGGAAATTAAGCAGAAGTCATGCCAAAATGTTGGAGCGCCTCGTGCAAGCCTGTCTGAAGTCTCATGGAGATCGTCTGGGCCAGCCGAGTTCCGGCGCCATGCGGTCTTCCAGCTGCATGGCTGGTCGGGGGGATCTGTTTGGACGAAAAAATAACAGTAACAAAGGGTTGGCCTTATGCTGCGGCAGTCGGAGCGGGGCCGAAAAAAGAGTTCGATCGATGTGGTCGAAAACCGGATTTTGCAGTCCCGGAGGTTGTATCCGAGCATTCGGATGGCTGACGCGGCGCTTGTCGCAAACTCGACAAGCCGGGGTGCTTGAGAGGTTTATCACAGTCGCTGACGGATGCCTGAACAGCCGGCACATCCTGAGCATGGCTTGCGGCTCGGTGGGTGTTGATCGGCCTGCCGACCAGCTTGCAGAATTTAAGGAGTGCCCGCCCGGGCGCCAGCGCCGGAGAAATCCTGCGCACATCGGCGCAAATAGGCGCAAAATTTGCATATATTCCTGGATCAAATTTGCTGACAGCGCTGTTGGAACTTCGACATCCCCTACACGCAGGAAAGACTCTATGCCCATCACATCCGGCACCATCGAACTAGCCGATCTCGTTCAAGCCTTGATTCGCCATGATATCGTTCCCTATCTCGGCCCTGGCGCCCTGAACGGGGTAGTCGATACGGCTAATGGAGAACCCATGCCAGCGGAGAGCGAAAGCCTGATTCTGGCCATGAACAAGGGCCGGCCCATGTCGCCGAGATTGATGTGGGAGTTCCCGCGGGCGGCCATGGATGTGGAACTGAAGCGCGGGCGCAGTGCGGTTAATCGTTTTCTGGATGAAACCTATGGCAAGCGCAGTTGGACTCGTGCCGCCTTGCACGATTGGATTGCCGCGGTGGCGCCACCCTATGTCATCGACATCAATCGCGACACACAGCTTCAGGACTCCTATGCCTATTGTCCGCATACCCTGATCCGTGGTATCGCCCGGATTGGCGGTACCGACTATCGTTTTCGTATCCATGCTCACGAGAATGGTCGCTACACCGAAATCGACCAGGATGACGTCGACCCGAACCTGCCGATCCTGTTCAAGCCCATGGGCAGCCCGCGCCCGGACCCTACCTATATCGCCTCCGATGCCGATTATGTGGATTATCTGACCGAGTTGATGGGAGGGTTCGGCATCCCGCGTTTTCTAAAAACCTATCGCCAAGCGCGTCAATATCTATTTCTGGGTCTCAGGATGACTCGCGACACGGAGCGCATGGTGTTGTCCGATATCATTTACGCTGCCGCGGAACCGGCCGGCTGGGCGCTGATTCCCGATCCGACCGACAAGGAGCGCCGCTTTTGCGACAGCAAGCAGATCCAGATCATCGAGGCCGACATCCCAGACCTGCTGCAAGCTGCCGGCGTGTTGAACGAGGAACAGGCGTCGGTAAAATAGCGCGACCAAGGCATGCGGGAGGACGACATTTTCCCTTCCATCCCGCACCCCGAGTCGGGCTGAGGCCCACACTGGCTTCGCACGCGATCTTTACCATTCGCAGGATAGGAACGAGCGATTGTCGCGAGAGTTGCAAATCGCCCAGGAATCAACGCGGCAGACCAAGACAGCAATCGAAGCCAGTAGAAACAAGATAATATGCTGGGAGGCGCCATCGATGAGGAACGGCAGAAACGGGAAGCAGCCGACAAGGCCTTGGCAGACCTACGCGTCGAACTGGCGGCGGCCACCGAGCGAGCCAGCCATACCGATGATCTACGCCAACTGCTCGCAGGCCTCCAGCAGGCCGAGCCGGCGGAAGGGGAGGGCTGAGAGATGCAAACCGTCTACCTCGACCTGGAAACCACGGGCCTGCATCCATCTCGAGATGAGATCGTCGAGATTGGCATCCTCGACGACCAGGGCCAGCCCCTGCTGGACACCCTGGTGCGGCCGATCCGGCATACCAGCTGGCCCGAAGCAGAATACAATAACGGCATCAGTCCCGTAAAAAAGGACACCCGTAAAAACGTAACACCCGTAAAAAAGGACACCCGTAATTCTACTTTGTTAGATTGGTCCTGGCTATAACTTTCTGATATTAGTATACTATCTGACTCAATGCTCAACTATAAGGAAAATTTATTCATGAATAATCAAATTTTTTTCTACCGACACCTCTACCAATCCGCTTGATAACATTGCCGAGCGCTTTACCCGTTTCAGTTTGCGCTTCAAAGGGCATTTTCAGAACACAACCCGCAGTGTGCTCAAGCCGGTTGGGGACTCTTTGCGGGGTCTGATGCAAGCCGATCCGGACAAGAAGAATATGGAACGCATGGAGGAACGGGTTCCGGATTCTGACGAACAGCAGCTTCAGCAGATGCTCACGGATTCTCCGTGGGATCATCAAGCGGTCATGGACCAGGTGGCGTTGGAGGCGGATCGATGGCTGGGTGGGCATCCGGAGAGTTGCCTATTGCTTGATGAAACTGGCTTCGAGAAGTCTGGCAAGCACTCGGTGGGCGTTGGCCGACAGTGGTTTGGGCGCGGTGGGAAGGTGGAGAATTGCCAAGTCGGAGTCATGGCCGCATTGGGTCGCGATCAGCGTGTGACCTTGATTGATGCGCGCCTGTATCTGCAGCAAAGCTGGTGTGAAGATGCGCAGCGCTGCGAGCGGGCCGGGGTACCCGAGGCGAAGCGCGTGTTTCGGACAAAGATCGCGCTGGCGTTGGAGATGGTGGCCCATCAACGCCAGATCGGGGTTCGCTTTTCATGGGTTGGCGCAGATGGGTTTTACGGCAACGATCCGGGTTTTCTGCGTGGTCTGGACGCGATGGGAGAGGTATTTGTTGCCGATGTGCATTGCGATCAATTGATGTTTGTTGAAGATCCGAAGCCGACGGTCAAGCAGAAGGAAGGCAAACGTGGCCGCCCTGCAACCAAGCTCGAAGCCAACAGCCCAGCGATACGGGTTGATCAATGGCAAGCGCAACAGCCGCCTGATGCCTGGCAACGGGTCAAGATCCGTGACAGCACGCGCGGAAAACTGGAGGTGGAGGTGCTGCATCAAAGGGTCTGGTTGTGGGATAACGAGGAGAGCGCGGCGCATGAGTGGCACTTGCTTGTGCGCCGCGAGATCCATGCCCCCGATGAGATCAGATATACCCTATCGAATGCTCCGGCGGAGACGTCAGTCAAGCGCTTGGCGCAGATGCAGGCACAGCGCTACTGGGTGGAGCGTGTCTTCCAGGATGGCAAATCCGAATGTGGTATGGCGGACTATCAGGTGCGCAAGTGGAGCGGCTGGCATCATCACATGGCCTTGGTGTTCATGGCGATGCTGTTCATGTTGGAGGAGCGACTACGCGCCGCGGATGTGTACCCATTGTTGAGTTGCTCCGACATCGAGGAGCTATTGAAACAGTTTCTGCCAAGGCGTGCGGTAACCCAGGAGGAGGTTCTTGCGCAGATGCAAAAACGCCATCGAAAGCGCTTTGCCAGCATACGCGCCCAGTACGCCAAGCAGGGCGTTGAGCTTTGGGAGTAAAGCGGTTACGCAAGCGATTGCGCAGCGCGTGAGGATGCACCATCAAGCATTTTTTTGCGCTCGCCGCTGCACGGCTGGGTCGTACTGATCAGGGGACACCCGGTCGCCAAAATCAATGGGGTAAGCTCAGTGCATTGGCACTGCCGGCACCGCCATG
The DNA here is from genome assembly GCA_016745215.1 of Thiohalocapsa sp. PB-PSB1. Taxonomy (GTDB): domain Bacteria; phylum Pseudomonadota; class Gammaproteobacteria; order Chromatiales; family Chromatiaceae; genus Thiohalocapsa. The sequence continues at coordinate 4,675,313 of CP050890.1, read as the reverse complement.
TCTGGTTTTTATCCTGATCCCGGAAAATGACATCGAGGCATGCGCGGGACGGCCTGTACGCGCTTGCAGATGCGCTCTGCATGCCGTGGGAGGCGTGTTTCAGATGGGGTCATATGGAGGTGCGATGGAAACCGCACCCTTGCTGGTCGCGACCTGAGCGATCGCCTTGTCAGCGGCGATGACCTGCAGTCGATTGTTGACCCGATGCAAGGATCCATGAGTAAGATGGCCGACTAATCTTTATAATATAAATCAATAAATTAAAGTCGCAAAACGGCGTAGCTGCTCTGCTTGCTGGGCCAGTGGGAAAAGTAACAAAGTAGAAATTTATAGGCTGTCGAAATGTCCTGAGTTTTGATGCCAAACCGATTCCGGGTCTTGGATTGCATCATCGAACGCACTGGGGAAGCCTAATCGGTGTCGGGGTCGCTATCGGAATCGGAATCGAATCCGCTCATCGATCAAAGCAGCCAGCTCGATACCAATCCCTAATTCCGACCTTGACACCGACCCCGACACCGACTAAGCATCCATAAACCGGGAAGCGCTTGTTTTAGTGAGACGGCAGATTTCGACAGCCTAGGCCACCGCCACGGCGATCGCGCACATCGCGCAGCTCGCCGAGGCGCAGGCGACCTGGCTGGAGCAGGTCTCGCTCAAGGATCGGGCGTCCTTCCTGGACGAGCAGAAGGCGCTGCATGACGCCTGGAAGGCGGACATGGAGGCGCTGATCGAGGGGCAGAACACAACGCTGCGACAAGTAGTGATGCGGACGGCGGCCGTGTTGCGGGTGCAGGGACCGGGCGCAGAGGCAAGGTCGGCGACGGCCGGCTCGCCCCCAGAGTCCCCGACTCCGGCGCCGCCCAGACACGGCAATCCCCGGGCATGGCTATCAACGGGGATGCTGATGGGAAGCGGGGCAACGATGGCAGTTGCGGTGATCGCCTGGCTTCAGCTCGGGGGACAGTAGGAAAGGAGGGTTTCCCTCGGGAATTAACCGAGCCCGTTTCCCAGCACACCACCCACAGCCTACTCTGTTGCCAATGGCACGACTCAATCTATCTCCCGTCCGACGAACCCGTCGAAATAAGTCAAACAAGCCTCCACGGCCTCCTCGGGCGTGACCTCCCTGGTCAGCTCCACCAGTGCGTACTCGATCTCGCGCGATTCCGCCAGCACCTTACGCTCCCAGACGTTGACCTCGATGTCGTGCATCAGGCGGCCCAGGTAGTCGAGCCCGGGACCGCTCAGTTCATAGCGCCGCAGCAATGTCTCGAACGTGGACGCATCGTGGTAACGCCGCAGCTCCGCGTCCGGGGTATCGAAGGGGATACCCTCCTCGATGTGGACGCCACTGGCATAGAAACGAAAGCGGGCGTCGGGATCGATATGACGCTTGATAAGCCATACCGACGCACACTTGTCCGGCTCGAAGACATCCCAGCTCGCCCACAGCCCTCCTCCCTCGGCACTGGAGGCGCTGGCGACCAGCATGAGCAAGGCGCCCGGGATCAGAAGTTCTCGATTGTCTCTTCGTACCATTGCAGCAGCTCCTCATGACGCATGGCGCCCGTCGCCTTCAGATCCAGCGACCCCACGAGCCGCCCGGACTGCATCAGGACGATGCGATCAGCCAACGCCACCGCCTCGTGCAGGTCATGTGTGACGTAAAGGATGCCGAGATCGAGACCCTGTTGCAGGGACCGCAACAAGCGACCGATCCGCCGCTTCGACAACGGGTCGAGGCTGCTGAAAGGCTCGTCCAGCAACAGCCAGCGGCGCTCCCCGGCCAATGCGCGGGCAATTGCGAGGCGCTGACGCTCTCCCCCGGAGAGCTGGTGCGGCAGGCGCTCTCTCATCCCCGCAAGCCCAACCTGGCGCAGCGCGCTGTCAGCAACCGCACGCACCTGCCCACGACGGCCTCTCAACCCGAAGGTTATATTGCCAAGCACGCTCATGTGTGGCCAGAGGGCAAGATCCTGGAAGATCATCCCGATCCGCCGCGCATGGGGAGGCACCAGCCATTCCGGCGTGCTGACTGGCTTCGAATCGATCAAGACCCGGCCATGGTCCGGCCGCTCCAGCCCGGCAATCAGACGCAGCAATGTGGTCTTGCCGCAACCCGACGGGCCGAGCACGACGAGCGTCTCACCGGCCCGCAATCCCAGGGAGACACCGGCCACGGCGTTCGCCGCCCCGAAAGACTTGGCAAGATCGAACGTCTCGATCATGAATCGACACCAGGGCGCCGCCGTACTCCCACCAGCACCAGCGAACAAACCAGGAGCTGGATGGCGACCAGAATCAGGCTCAACGCGGCAACCGCGGCATCGGCGCCATAGTGCATCAGGTTATAGATTCGCACCGGCAGCGTTTCCACCCCGGGCGGCACCACCAGCAGGGTTACGCCAAGCTCGCCCATGGTCAATATGAAAACGATGACGAATGCCGCCGCAAGCCCGTCACGCAGCAACGGCAGGCTGAGGCCCCCGAGGATGCGAAGACGGTTCGCGGTAACGAGCCAGGCGGCCTCCTCGAAACGGGGATTGAGCTGCTGCAAGCCCGCGAGCATCGCGCCGATCGCGAAGGGCAGAAACCGCGCCAGATAGCCGATCAGCACCACCCCGAGACCATCGTAGAGCCATCCCGTGGCCTCGCGATTCCAGAGGCCGATCAACGCAATCCCGAGGAGGATCGGGGGCAGCGCAAAAGGGAGTTGAGTCAGCGCATGCAGTGCCGCGCGAAAGACCTCTGGCGTCTGCATCAGGCCGCGGGCGATGACGAACGCCACCATGGTCGTCAGTACCGCGGCGCCAACGGCGAGCGAGACACTGGTGCCGATCGCCGGCAACGCGGGACGCAGCACGCCGGGATCGAACAGGGCCGCCCCTGCACTGACGGCCAGAGATGCCACGGGGACGAGGACGGAAAGACCCAGCACGGACCCGCAGAACAGAACAGCTGGAATCCTGAGGCCACCCCAGCGGAACCTGCTCGCATCCCCGGCACCATGGGCCAGGCTCACGTAGGCCCGCCCACGCATCAGCCAGGTCATTATCCCAACCAAGGCCATCGTCGCCAGGAGCAGCGGCACGGACAACAAGACGGCACCTCGCTGATCGTACAGCGCGCTGAACTCGATGAAGACCTCGACCGCGTAGACCCGAACGCGCAGTAGGTCCGGGACCCCGAAGTCGATGATGGCGAAGACGAAGACCAGCAAGGCAGCGGCGAGGATATGCGGGCGCACCAACGCGAGGGTCACCCCGACGAGCACCCTCGGCGGCCCGACCCGCAGACGCGCAGCATCCTCCATCGCGGGATCGACAGCACGCAGTCCGGCACTGGTCAGCAGGACGACGAACGGGAAATAGGCGAGACCGAGGACGAAGACCACGCCGGGGATGCTGAAAGGATCAAGGGGCGAAAACGCCAGAAGGCGCGACCAGACGATGGCGTGCAGCTGCGGTGGAATCAGCAGCGGCACGAGCCCTAGAAACTGGAAGGCATGGCGCCCGGGCATCCGGGTACGCTCGATCGCCAGCGCGTAGGGGACCCCAAGGCCAAGCGCCAGCAACGCGGCTCCGCCCGCGACCACCAGGCTACGCGCAAGGAGCCGCCACTGCGCCTGGGTCAACAGCAGATCGCGAAGAGCCGAGAGGCCGCCTTCCCCGCGCACGACATCCAGGCCGAGCCAGAGCAGCGGCAACAGCGCGGCGAGGCCGAAGACCGCCCAGGCCGAGGCGACCAGCCAGCGGGGCAGCAGCACCCGTCAGCGGGTGAACAGGGCGCGACAGAAACGGGCGCCACGTTCCATGTTGTCGGCGATGGCCCGATAGGACACATCCATCGCACGGACCTCGTTGTAGTCCGGCACATGGTCCGGCTTGGCGACTCCGGGGCGGACCGGGATTTGCATCGACTCGGAGAAGGCCAGACGGCTCTCCACCTCCCGCGACAAGAGGTAGTCGATCAGGCGCCGACCCGCGTCCGGATGGGGCGCGCCGGCAATCAGGGCCACGGTGTTGGGGATCATCAGGGTGCCGAGGCCGTCCTTGTCCGGGAAGATCATCCCGACCGGCTCACCCGCCTGGATGGCGACATTGGCATCATCGGTATCGGTGAAGCCCAGCGGCAGCTCGCCTTGGACGACGACATCCCGGGAGGTTGCATTGCCGTCCACGATGACGATCTCGTTGGCCTTCAATGCGCGCAAGTACTCCTCCGTCCGCTCCGCCTCCAGCACCGCATACCAGGCGGCGACATGGGTCGCCGTGGTGCCGAACAGCGGGTAGGCGAGTGCGACGCGTCCCTTCCAGGCCGGCTCGGTCAGGTCGAAGATCGACTTCGGGAGGTCTGCATCGCCGAGGAGCGTCTTATTGTAGATCAGCACCCGCGCACGGGCGGCGAACCCGGTCCACCAGCCATCGGGATCCTTGAACTGCTCGGGGATGTCCGCTGCCGACGGCGACCGGTAGGGCGCCAGCACCCCTTTGTCCTTCAGCAGCAGTGTACGGCCGACCTCGGAGTTCCAGAATACATCGGCCCGTGGTCGACCCTGCTCGGCGATCAGCCGGTTGACCAGGCCGGTTGTCTTCGACGCCTCCACGTCATAGACCGCCTTGACCGCGATCCCCGTTTGTTCCTCGAACTCCCGCAGAATCGGCTCCGAGAAGACCTGGTCCAGCGAGGTGTAAACGACGACCTGCTGCGGTGTCGGCTCGGCCCAGGCCCCCAGCGCGACAAGGCACAGCAGTGCCGAGAACAAGCGCATCATGGTGATTTCTCCCAGTCGAGTCTCTCTACCCACAAGTTGCCGCAGGCGTCCGAGCCGACAGAGTATACGTCCTCCGGCATCGGGGCCTGTCCGACCTGGATAATGGCCTCCAGGGTCCCCAGAAAGCCACCAACGGCGAGGGTTCAATGCAGCAATGTCGAGCCTACGCCTTCAGAAGACTGCATGCGCCTGATGCGATCGCCGAAATGGCGCCTACCGGCAACTCATGGATTGTTCCGAACGCGCACCCTCAGGCTGGCGGCGCTGATCTGGCCGGGCAAGGTCGCAACGTTGACCGTCAGCAAGTGCTCGCCATCGCTGACCTGGGTGCTGTCCCAGATGACCGTCGCCGGGGAGCGGCCATCCTCGACCTCGGTGACGAAGCGCTGATCCACGAACAGCACGATCTCGAAGCGGCGTTCGATGACCGGAATCCGGACCGACTCCTCGAGGGCAACCTGCACCAGCACCCGGCCGGAGACCACCGGCAGACCATCCTCATCCGGCGTGCCGGATACGGACAGATCGAAGCGCGGTTCCGGTGTCATGTCGACGGGTTTCGGCAAGGCCGCTGGGGTGCCGCCAATCACTCGGATATCGGGTCGTTGCTTGACCAGGCGCGACTCGACCCTGCGGCGGTACTGGAAATAGCTCTCGTCGCTGCCGCTGGTCACGGCAACCGAGGGTTGCCACACCCCAACGCCTTCGGCATACAGTCGGAATCCGGGTTGCGCCGGTACATCGACGACACCGTCCGCATCCATGCCGTCCCAGGGCTCGTGATGCGGGCCGGCCCGCCGCGGGGCGTCCGCAACCAGCGTCCGAAGTAGCGGCCCGCCATCCGATATGCCCGCCAGCAAGGTAACCCGAGCCGGCGCCTGCAGCGAGTAGGTTACAGCGCCCCGCTCAGGGTCGAAACGCAGGTCCTCGACAAAAACCTGCCCGGGCCGGGGGCCGAGTGTCGGATCTATGGTCCTGACTTCACCCTTGCGGTCCGTGAGCTCGATGACCGGGAAGTATACCTCCGCCGGCACCAGGTTTCCCTCGTCGTCGCGCCCATCCCAGGCGACGCTCGCAGGGCCTTCGGGCTCGATGCCCTCGATCGCCAGCTCCCGGACCTGATGCCAATCCGGACCGAACAGGCGGATGATCGCCTGTCCCGAGCGGTTGCTCTGAAAGCGAATGACGGCCTGCTCGCCTTGGACAGGATCGAAGGCGGCGGGCTCGAAGACGACGTCGGTCAGGCCGTCTTCGGCCCTCGGGACCGCTACCGCGCCAAGCCAGAGGCCCGTTATTAGAAGGGCGCTGAGCACTCGCGTCGAGTTCATCGCGCCTCCTCCTGCTGCTGCACAGGCCAGTGAGGGGACCGCGCCGAGCGCAGGCCACTCTCGCCGGCCGCCACCAGCCGGCGGGCCGTCCCGCCACTGGCCGGAATCGACCAGATCTCCAGCTCCCCGCCGCGGGTCGACTGGAATGCGAGCGTCTCGCCATCCGGCGACCAGGTCGGGTCGTCGTCGTACGCTGGATCGTGCGTCAGCTGAAGCTGCCGTCCCTCGCTAAGGTCCATCACCCATATATCGAGGGTGTCGCCCCGGTCCGATGCATAGGCGAGTCGCTTACCGTCCGGCGACCAGGCCGGATTGACCGCCGCGGCCTCGCCTTCGATCAACCGACGGGCTGTGCCGCCCGCGAGCTCCAGCACCCAAATCTGCTCGATAACCCGTGTCGGCGTCAGTCGGAAGCCGGAGACGAAGGCGAGGCGCTGCCCATCCGGCGACCAGGCGGGGGACTTCTGCAGCCCAGGGCCGTCATAGAGGAGACGGGCAGCCCCGCTTTCCAGATCGGCCAGCCACAAGGCACCGTCGTCCTGGCGGTTGTTGAATCGGAAGCAGGCGACAACGAGTTGCTGCCCATCCGGCGACCAGGCCGGATGAGCACATGGTGTCGGCATCCCGGTGACCGCCGTCAGCTTTCCGTCCAGCGCCCGCACCCAGACGGTGCCTGACGCATCCGCGAAGGCGAGGCGCCCATCCGTGGCGGTTGCCGGCGAGTCGGCGTCGAGCTGTACGGTCATGCGTGCCACGGCCCCGTCTGCTCGACGCCAAAGGTCCCACGTAGTGCCATCTTCGCCGGAAAAGACCAAGGCAGGATCGGCACCCCCAGCAGCCGATGCAAGCGCGATGATCGCCAGCGTCGGAACAGCGAAAAATGCCTTCAATGCAGCCAAGGGTTGGACCTACAACATGCGCTCGGTGCACCCGCCAAAACCAACTCCGCTCATTCCAGCGTGAATGTCATCGGCTCGGTCGTTATCTCGGCACCCTTGTGATCCACAACGTAGTAGGTCACCGAATACTCACCATGCTTACTGCCAAGATCCACCTCCAGCGAGTAGAGACCGTCGTTCGCCGCCGAGTCTCCGTGCGTACCGTCGTCGTACAATCTCGGAAAGGTTGCTCCCCGTTCGCTTCCGGTTACCGCAGCGGCCACAGTCTTGATGGCCTCCGGACCGGACGAATGCTGAACAGCCACGGTCAAAATCGCTGTTCCCGCGGACGACGTCCTAAGGTCCCCCGGCACTCCTGTGATTTCTGCGCCAAATGCCTCAGAAAGGCACGTCAAAGCGACTGCTGCCGACGCATAACGCCACACCTGCCAAGTGCAGACGCTGTGCATCTCATGCCCACGGCTTGGTTTCATCAGCTAAAGCCTCGCATAACTAGAGAGCTCAACAAGAAGCTGGGATAGGGCGGAGGACTCATCTACATCTACCTCGGTCTTGAACCAGAAGCCCGTTAACCCTTGGTCGTATGTATACCCACCAGTCAACGGAAAACACTGAATCATTTATTCCTATCTACGATCCTATATCAGTAGAATTAGTATTCTCGCTGCCCCCCGAGTTGCCGGGCTCTCTGTGGTACAGTTTGAAGTTTGAAATCTGCCCTTCAGGCCAGGGCTCTCCATATGTGAATCCCTCAAGCATATCGAGATATCCGTTTGAGACGAAAAGCACAAAACCGGCACCGTTTTTCAGACCTTTGATATCTGCTTCTACGTCGCCGAGCGTGAGCTTCTCCCCTGCGTCACAGGCACGTCTTACAACCGACCGCGGAACGTCCAACTCCGTGAAGAAGCCGGCATCTGTTGATTCCCGTTTCTTTACGTGACAATACTGGACCTGTTCACGCAAGGCGGAAGATAGCGAGTCACTTCTGTCCAGCAACTTCCCCAGTACCGCGAGCTCGATCTGTGTAAACCCTTTATCGGTCATTGAAACGCTGCACTGATTTTCACAATACCGTCTACCACGGCGCCTCTCACGTTCACGTTGGATCCGCCAACTCTCAATACGGTCCCGAACCTCTGACGGGCTGGGTGGACCAAGGGATGATCAAGGCCCGAGAGCCGCTTCACCCGGACCTCCTCCATTACCCACTCCCCGCTAGACTTCTGCCCCGCTCTGAGTTGTACGGTAGTCAGCCTTTCATCAGGAATAGTCATTCGAAAATTCCTCGGTCGAAACGACCGTATGGTGCACCGCAGCCGCCGCACGCGGTGCACGACAAGCCCCCACTCGCTGCATCTCGCTCAAGCAAGATGATACATCATGCGTCGTCAGGTCCATAGGCTAGGAACACCCAATCGAGCGGCAACCCCGTCGCCGCAAGACGGGAAACAAGCGACGGAGAGAGCGAGGCGGTCACACCGTCACTGTCCGAGGCCACATACGCGGTGATCACGCCGCGGTTTCCAGGTTCGTCGAGAAACGCCGACAGCGCATCCGCATGCGCTTCTATTCGGTCGAGAAGCCACGTCATATGAACATCGAGTCCAGCATTGAGCTCGAGCACGCGATCGCTGTGCATCCCGAGAACGCCCTTTGGCCGGGACGATGAATAATTGACCTGACGGGTCCGCCGCGGCGCGTTCGCCACCAGACCCGTGAATGTTTCGATCTCGCCCTCCGAGGCCGTATCCGAGTATAGATAGAGCCAAACGTGAAACTCATCATTCATGACTTCAAGGCAATCACTCGAGATGGTCATCACGAATCGCTATGACGGGCGGATATCAAATGCGGTATTGCCGTCTTCGTCTGTAAGGGTAGCATCTGCACCTTCCTGCATCAGGAATTGCGCTATGTCTTGGTGACCCCAAGCCACCGCAGAATGCAACGGCGTACCATGACCATTTCCCGAGACTCTAATGTTAACGTCTGCTCCGTTTCGAACCAACAGTTCCACGATCTCACGACAACCTTCAGCCACAGCGACGACCAATGGTGTAAACCCCTCCTCATCCTGTGGATCCACGTCCGCCCCTGAGGTCAGAAGCAATTCCGCAACCTTCGGAAGGCACTCTTGGGCAGCCCAATGCAGTGGCGCTCGACCAACACCATTATCGTCCTTAATGTTGACGCCGGCCCCATTTCGCAGCAGCACGGATACAACATCCTCGTGCCCTGCTGCCGCGCCGGCGTGCAGCGCGGTGAATCCTCCCCGCGACCGATTTACATCGGCTCCCCGACTTATCAGCATCGCAACAATCTTCGCATGGCCTTTCGTTGAAGAAATCTCTAGGGGGCAGAATCCGTCGTTATCCTCGCGAGAAATATCGGCACCATGCTGAATTAGAAGTCTTGCCGCTTCCAGACGCCCCTCCTGGCACGCCCAGTGTAGCGGCGTGTAACCATTTTCGTCCGGTAAATTAACATCGCCACCCGATCGCGGCTCTTCGTCCATCTGCTCGATTAACTCAAGGCGAATCTACGCTTACAAACCCCTCAACCCAGTGATCCTGGTCGACCAAAATCTCACTAATTGAGAATCCCTCAGGAGAGTCGCAAAATCCGGGCTGGTAGCTAACGCGTTCGCGTGCAGCCTGCGCCTTTTCCTTTGTTGAATAGATTCCAATCAGCTTGACGTCTTCGCTGTCGTCATCGAAAACGTGCACATGCTCAAGGGAGAAGACCATCATCTCAATATCACCTCAGTCAAGATGGATCTTGGAAAGCTCGATCTGCCCACTGCTTAATCTTGCTGAACTCCGAACGCGCACCTGTGTCGCTCCAGCCACCCTTACCGTATTTGGCATCCATCATTTCCCGCGCAAAGTCCTTACCAGACTGGCCGACGCGCGGACGACTTCCCTTGACCCAGCTCGGTACGTCCTTAGCCCCTACCTTTCCTGATACCTTTGGCTTCGGAACCTTGTATTTACAATTATGAACAAGCGCTTCGAGACGACCTACAAAATAGGTTTCGTAACCGTCTACCGTCAGGTTGTAGGTGGGCTGCTGTGCTATGCGCTTCTTGGCCAAAACCACGAGTTCTTCTCCCGATGGCCCCTGCATCGTGTCTCCGACCTCAAGATCACGGACCTCCACCCAGAGGTGTTCCTTGGACAACCAAAATGGGTGGGCATCGGTCACATGCACCGTTTCACGCTCCGTAGCCTTCCCTATTGTTAGGGCAAACAGTGGCTCACTCAGGTCATCGGCAGGGCGAACCATGATGTCGAGAACAGGCTTGAGCGCCTGCCGACCCGTCTCTTCGTCTTGAGCGAGCACGAAGTCGCCGATGTCAATGTCGTCAATACTCGCATAGCCATCAGCAGTCTTGACCGGCGTGCCGGCAACGAAACAACAAGTACCTCGTTTCGCCTTCTGCAGCTTGCGCAGGTCGCTAAGGAACGGAAATTAGATAACTTGTGCAGCTCATCAGAAGGGAGAAGGTATAGTATCATTTTAGCCTCTGCAACCAAGCCAAACTGCTGGAGACCTAAATGGAGCGTTATTCCCCCCAAGTAGAGGAATCGATGCGTCGTTTCTATATGGGCCTGAATGAGAAAGATCGCCGTCTGTATGCAGGCTTAGAAGCCTTGAAGTATGGTCGCGGTGGTCGCGTGTATATTGCGGAGGTACTGGGTTGCAGCCGAAACACCGTAAGCAAAGGCGCGCGCGAGATGAGCGGTTTATCTGAGCGCGAGGTACACGAGCAGCTTCGCGGGGACAAAGTCGGGACCAAGCCCCGGGTGCGCAAACCTGGTGGTGGTCGTCGCCCCTATGAGCAGACGTGGGGGCCATCGTTGGACGAGAAGTTCCTGGCGGTTCTACGCCATCATACCGCGGGCGATCCGATGGATGAAAAGGTCCGCTGGACGAACCTCACCCTGGGTGAGATTGTCGCGGCATTGCGAGAAGATCATCAGATCCAGATCAGCCAATGGGTCGTGCGCAAGCTGTTAAAAAAACATGGCTACCGTCGCCGCAAAGCGCAGAAGAAAACGACCATGAAGGACGAGATCAAACACCGCGATGCCCAATTTGAGAAGATCACGCAACTCAAAGCCGCCGATCAGGCCGCGGGCAATCCGATCGTCAGCATGGATACCAAGAAGAAAGAAAATCTTGGCAATTTTTACCGTGACGGGCAGTTGTATACCTTAGAAGCCCTGCACACCTACGACCATGATTTCAACAGCTTTGCTGAAGGGGTCATCATTCCGCATAGCTTCTATGACATCAAGCATAATGTCGGCTACATCCAACTCGGGAATAGCCACGATACCAGTGAATTTGCCTGCGACAGTTTTCGGCATTGGTGGTGTAACCACGGTCGCCTACACTATCCCAGCGCTACCTCCATCCTGGTGCTGTGCGATGGGGGCGGGAGTAACAGTTCCCGTCACTACCTCTTTAAACAGGACTTGCAGAGCCTCGCCGATGAGCTTGGGATCGAAATTCGCATTGCTCATTATCCGCCCTACTGTTCTAAGTACAATCCCATCGAACACCGTCTCTTTCCCCATGTGACCCGTGCCTGCCAAGGCGTGATTTTCACCAGTACCGAGTTGGTCAAGGAACTCATGGAAAACACCCACACTTCAACGGGACTCAAGGCGTTCGTTCATGTCATCGATAAGGTCTATGAAACGGGGCGAAAAGTGGCGGCAGATTTCAAGCAAAACATGCGCATCCTCTTTGATACGTTTTTGCCAGCATGGAATTATCGCGCCGTTCCTGCTGCTTCTCAGGAGTGCACAAGTTAATAAATTTCTATTCCTAAGCGTATGTCTCGGCTCCCACGCATCATCGTTCCCGGCATCCCCCACCATGTGACGCAGCGTGGGAACAGACGCCAACAAGTTTTCATGAAGGAAGACGACTATGCGCTTTATAGAGATTGGCTAGCGAACGAGTGTCGATCAAACGGCGTGGAAGTCTGGTCCTACTGCCTGATGCCGAACCATGTGCACTTGATTCTCGCACCCTCCAACGAGACCGGCCTGTCCCGCGCCGTCGGGGAGACGCATCGTCGATATAGCGGCTACATCAACGCGCGATTGCGGGTAACCGGCCACCTGTTTCAAGGGCGGTTTGGCTGCGTGGCAATGGATGAAGCTCACTTGATGGCAGCCCTCCGCTACGTGGCTTTGAATCCCGTGAAGGCCAAACGAGCTGCGACGCCTGCCGACTGGCCCTGGTCCAGCACGCCAGCACATTTCCGGCGCGAAGACGATGGATTAGTCACTGTTCGACCCCTGCTGGATCGCGTCGATAATTTAGTGGAATTCTTGGAGATGCCGGAAGATCCTGAACACTTGGCAGCTCTCACCAAGGGCCAAACCATCGGACGTCCACTGATGGACGATCAAAAGCTTGGCGAGCTTGAAAAGCAACTTGGCCGGGCGCTACGTCAAGGAAAGCGAGGTCGGCCCGCTTCGCAATAGAATGACCCGAAACAACGAAAATTGGTGTAAATGGTAAAGTGTCACCGTAATTGGCGAAGGGTTTTTGAGCGTAGACAACCCAGTCGTGGTGGTGCAGGCGCATTATCAGTCGATTCCACTCGGCGTCAAAGTGGACAAGCTAAGTGGGTGTCCTTTTGTCTGTTCGAAGACGATGGATTAGTCACTATTCGACCCCTGCTGGATCGCGTCGATAATTTAGCGGAATTCTTGGAGATGCCGGAAGATCCTGAACACTTGGCAGCTCTCACCAAGGGCCAAACCATCGGACGTCCACTGATGGACGATCAAAAGCTTGGCGAGCTTGAAAAGCAACTTGGCCGGGCGCTACGTCAAGGCAAGCGAGGTCGGCCCGCTTCGCAAAAGAATGACCCGAAACAACGAAAATTGGTGTAAATGGTAAAGTGTCACCGTAATTGGCGAAGGGTTTTTGAGCGTAGACAACCCAGTCGTGGTGGTGCAGGCGCATTATCAGTCGATTCCACTCGGCGTCAAAGTGGACAAGCTAAGTGGGTGTCCTTTTGTCTGTTCGAAGACGATGGATTAGTCACTATTCGACCCCTGCTGGATCGCGTCGATAATTTAGCGGAATTCTTGGAGATGCCGGAAGATCCTGAACACTTGGCAGCTCTCACCAAGGGCCAAACCATCGGACGTCCACTGATGGACGATCAAAAGCTTGGCGAGCTTGAAAAGCAACTTGGCCGGGCGCTACGTCAAGGCAAGCGAGGTCGGCCCGCTTCGCAAAAGAATGACCCGAAACAACGAAAATTGGTGTAAATGGTAAAGTGTCACCGTAATTGGCGAAGGGTTTTTGAGCGTAGACAACCCAGTCGTGGTGGTGCAGGCGCATTATCAGTCGATTCCACTCGGCGTCAAAGTGGACAAGCTAAGGAATAGAAATTTATTAACTTGTGCACTCCTGAGAAGCAGCAGGAACGGCGCGATAATTCCATGCTGGCAAAAACGTATCAAAGAGGATGCGCATGTTTTGCTTGAAATCTGCCGCCACTTTTCGCCCCGTTTCATAGACCTTATCGATGACATGAACGAACGCCTTGAGTCCCGTTGAAGTGTGGGTGTTTTCCATGAGTTCCTTGACCAACTCGGTACTGGTGAAAATCACGCCTTGGCAGGCACGGGTCACATGGGGAAAGAGACGGTGTTCGATGGGATTGTACTTAGAACAGTAGGGCGGATAATGAGCAATGCGAATTTCGATCCCAAGCTCATCGGCGAGGCTCTGCAAGTCCTGTTTAAAGAGGTAGTGACGGGAACTGTTACTCCCGCCCCCATCGCACAGCACCAGGATGGAGGTAGCGCTGGGATAGTGTAGGCGACCGTGGTTACACCACCAATGCCGAAAACTGTCGCAGGCAAATTCACTGGTATCGTGGCTATTCCCGAGTTGGATGTAGCCGACATTATGCTTGATGTCATAGAAGCTATGCGGAATGATGACCCCTTCAGCAAAGCTGTTGAAATCATGGTCGTAGGTGTGCAGGGCTTCTAAGGTATACAACTGCCCGTCACGGTAAAAATTGCCAAGATTTTCTTTCTTCTTGGTATCCATGCTGACGATCGGATTGCCCGCGGCCTGATCGGCGGCTTTGAGTTGCGTGATCTTCTCAAATTGGGCATCGCGGTGTTTGATCTCGTCCTTCATGGTCGTTTTCTTCTGCGCTTTGCGGCGACGGTAGCCATGTTTTTTTAACAGCTTGCGCACGACCCATTGGCTGATCTGGATCTGATGATCTTCTCGCAATGCCGCGACAATCTCACCCAGGGTGAGGTTCGTCCAGCGGACCTTTTCATCCATCGGATCGCCCGCGGTATGATGGCGTAGAACCGCCAGGAACTTCTCGTCCAACGATGGCCCCCACGTCTGCTCATAGGGGCGACGACCACCACCAGGTTTGCGCACCCGGGGCTTGGTCCCGACTTTGTCCCCGCGAAGCTGCTCGTGTACCTCGCGCTCAGATAAACCGCTCATCTCGCGCGCGCCTTTGCTTACGGTGTTTCGGCTGCAACCCAGTACCTCCGCAATATACACGCGACCACCGCGACCATACTTCAAGGCTTCTAAGCCTGCATACAGACGGCGATCTTTCTCATTCAGGCCCATATAGAAACGACGCATCGATTCCTCTACTTGGGGGGAATAACGCTCCATTTAGGTCTCCAGCAGTTTGGCTTGGTTGCAGAGGCTAAAATGATACTATACCTTCTCCCTTCTGATGAGCTGCACAAGTTATCTAATTTCCGTTCCTAAGCTGTCATATTTTTTATAACAGTATGCGAAGCGAGCAACTTTGAAGCCCGGTGCGGTAATTCTGCCTACCGGGATTCATGAGCGGACAGTCGGATAACTGGCAGTCCTATTTTGATGGTTATGGCACAAAGAAAAGACAGAGGTTAAAGGCTATGGCAATAAAAAAAGACGGTGGTTTCAGAATTTTTGGTAAAGTGGTCGCCAAGACCACCGATAAAGGCATACCAAGTTTAATTGTAGAAGCGCTAGACAAAGATCTGTGCGTTGACGATCGCCTGGGATCGGGCATTACCGACGAGAACGGCCAGTTTGAGATTCTGTATTCCGGCAAGGATTTCCAGGAGCTGTTTTTCGATCTCAAGCCCGATATTTATCTGCGGATCAAGGATAAGGCCGGCAAGGTCATTCACACGACCAGGGACAAGGTGCGTTATAACGCAGGCCGGACCGAGGAATTCAACATTGTCCTCGACATGCAGGGCGGTAACGGCGGCGGCGTTCGCAAGCAGGTCTTCAAGGTCGCACTGATCGACAGACAGCGCAACATTGTGGCGGAAGAGGGCGAAGTGACGCTCAGACCGCACGGCAAGAACAAGCCGGTCTATACCCTCAAGTACAACAAACAGGCACGCCGCTATGTGATCGAAAATCTCGAACCGGGCGCCTACGATCTAAAGGCATCGGCCCCCGGCGGCCTGGAAACGGAGGAACAGGTCGATATCGGCATGGCCGGCGGCCGGGTGACGGTGATGGTGGCCGAAAAGAAAACGCCCTTTTATTACCAGAATCGCAAGCGCGTGTACTATGAGATTCCGCCCAAGCTGATCGCCGTGCGTTTTCAACGTGGCCAGGGGCCGGCAGCCACCAAGTCGCTGGAGTCTTTACCGGCCTTGAAGAACCTGCAAGCCGTACCCCGGAAAGAACTCCCCTTCCAGGCTGACCTGACAGATATCACCGTCTACGCGATAAAAGAGAATCTGTCGGATGAGGCACTGCTGAAATTCCGTAAGGCAATTTCACGGGTGCAGGGGGTAAGAGATGTCCTGGTGCCCGAATCCATCGGTGAGAAGGGACTGGTTTTCTTTACCTCCGAGATCATCGTCAAGTTCAAACCCAAGGTCAGTAAACAGCAGGCGTTGGAGTTCCTCAAGAAAAATGATCTGGAAGTCGTGCGCGGGTTTTCCTATTCACCCGGCACCTACCTGATACGCTCCCCCAATCAAGTGGGCGGCAAGTTATTGCAACTTGCCAACCAGCTGGCGGAGTCCGAGTTGACCGTTTACGCCGAGCCGAATCTGCATTACACCATGGAGGACGATCTGGTGCCGGCAGATTATCTCTACAGCACGGATCAATGGCACTTGCCTCTGATCAATGCCGAGGATGCGTGGGACATCACTACCGGTGATCACGACATCACCATCTGCGTGCATGATCGCGGTCTGTGGATCGATGCGGCAGGAAATCCGCACCCGGATTTTGATACCACCGGACTGGGCTGGACCAAAATTCATTCACCCTGGGATTTCCAGGACATGAATAACACCACCCCTTACCATCCGACAAACAATCACGGCACACAGTGTTGCGGTGTCGCCACCGCACTGCAAAACAACGGCGGTTTGGGGGTGAGCGGACTTGCCCCTGATTGCAGGTTGATACCAACGCGTCGATACAATTCGAATTCAACCGATGAACAGGGTGACGCCTATATCTGGGCTTCGGGTTTTGCCCCGGAAAACCCGGATCCGGCATTTCCGGCGCCACCGGCTAACCCGGCGGACGTCATCGTTAGTAGTTATGGCTCAAACGGGCTGGCGTTGAGCGGATTAATGCAGGATGCTTTTGATTTTATTACGACCTACGGCCGCGGTGGCAGAGGTTGTGTGATGATTTTCTCGGCTGGGAACGGTGATATCGATGTTGCTGCACGTGAATGGGCGAGTTATGAGAAAACCATCTGTGTCGCTGCATCCGATAATAACGAAGTTCGTTCTGTATTTAATGCATCTCAGGCAAGTAACTATGGTGAAGAGATAGATATCTGTGCGCCATCCAGCGGAGGAACCGATGCAATCTGTACGACGGACTTCGTTGGCAACGGCACCCTTGCCGGCTCGGCCACACCGGGTGCCTCACTGGATTATCGCGATACCTTTGGCGGTACCTCCTCCGCCGCACCCCTGGTGGCCGGTCTGGTCGGGCTCATGTTGTCGGCAAACCCGGAACTGACCTGGATCCAGGTACGCGACATCCTGCGCAACACCGCCGTCAAGATCGATGCGGCGAATACCGATGCGGACGGGCAATGGCTGGACATCAATGGCGATCCGTCGGTGACCAGCGGCCTGGCACCGCTGTTCAGCAATTGGTATGGCTATGGCCGTATCGATGCCCTGGCCGCGGTGCAGGCCGCACAGGATCTGGTTGGTGTAGATATACTCACTACTTCCGATACTTGGATCATGGAAAATAGCAGTGATGTGGGCGATGTGCCCGTCAGCGCGCCGTGGTGGTCGCCGGATGTCTGGGTGCGGAATCTTTCGCCTGCCACCGATGATCCGGCGCACGTGAATGAACATCAAAGTCCAATTCGGGAACAGGACAACTGGATCTATATTAATGTGCGTAACCGTGGCGACGAAGATTCCAGCGATGTCTATGCCCGTGTGCTGATTACCCGCTGGGCCGGCACACAATACATCTACCCGGACGATTTTCTGCCGGAAGTCAGCCCCAGCGAAATGCCCGGCACACCCATGACCAACGGCAGTTATTTCATTGACGAGATACATATCCCGAGTTTACCGGCGCACGGCATGGTCACCGTGAATACAGTGTGGCCTGCGGAATTGATTCCGCCGGCCTCGGTAACGGTTGATGGGATAACTTATTCGTGGGCGGATTCCTGCCTGCTGGTGGAGATATCACCGCATGATGGTCCTGCACCGACGGGCAATCATACCTGGGACAACAACAACCTGTGCCAGAAAAACATTACGATCGTTGATCCGGCTGATGATGACTACACCCTCACCTTCCTGGCCGGACATTATATGGAAGTTTCCGATCTCGTGAACCTGCGTGTCGAGCGCAAACACCTGCCGGCCAACGTGCGATTGTATGTTGACTATGTCGATGTCGGGCTGACCAAACGGGTGACCGAGCTGCTCGGCAGGAAGTTTGAGAAGAAACCGGACGAGTTGCAGACCTGCGACATGACCTTCCTCCAGGATACAAAGGCCCGGCTGGAATGCACCCGTGGCGGTGACAAAAAGACCATCGCGATCCGTAAGGGTACCCGCCTGTCCGTGCCCTGCTGCAGCGTGGATGAACCGGTGCAGGACTATCCGCTCAGACCCGCGCAATACTTTGGCAAGACCATCTTCGAACTGCCGGTTGCACAACGTGCGCTGGCGCCGTTGCCACGGCGCAAGGGCGAGTATCAAATGGTTGCGCTGCGTATGGAAGGTCTGAAAAACCTCGACAAAGGCGAATACCGCATCGATGTCTATCAGCAGGACCTGCGCGGCCAGCCGCACGGCATGGTCAATTTCATTATCAGAAAAGGTTGAGATCGACTCCGCTGCCCCGGACTTGCAAAGAAAAGTCCGGGGCACAGCGTTTTCACTATACAGCTGACAGCAGTGCCTGTCATACCAGGGGAGATTCAGTATGGGACTCTTTGCCTGCCACATTCCGAAAACAGAACACAACATTGACCTGCTGCACCTTATCGATCATGCCGGTGTCGTCGCGTTCGATCACTATAGCGAGAATGAGGAGGCCTACTTTGTCGAATTGACGCAGGCGGAGATTGACCTGCTGAACCACTATGGTGTAGCGGTGATTGTCGATGCCGATATCGGTGCATTGGCCGCCGAGCGCAAAGCCGAACGTGCGGCCGGGCTGGATGATGACATCAGCACCGGCTACATCGATCACTATGTGGATGCGGCGGAAGCCGCCGAACGCATCCAGGCGCTCGCGACTGAATTTCCGGCGCTTTGCCAGCATAGCACCCTGCCGCACATGACCGAAGGGTATGACGGCAGCAACGCCGCATTGTTAGGCCCCAGCCAGGTGCACATTCTGCGCATTACCACCACCCCTGCCGCCACCTCCAAGCCGGGATTGTTGCTGGTATGTGGTACACATGCCCGCGAATGGGTGAATCCCATGATTGCTATTGAATTTGCCGAGCAGCTCCTGCGCAATTATGCACCTGGCAGTGCCGATCCGGATGTTATCCGTATCAACAGGATTGTGGAGCAGGGCGATGTATTCATTGTGCCGGTGATGAATCCGGATGGCGTGAATTACTCACACTATGACGATCCGGGCTGGCGCAAGAACCGGGTTCCCAACGCCGGCTTTCCCGCCTGCCCCGGTGTGGACAACAATCGCAACTATGATATCTACTTTGGCGGTTCCGGCTCCTCGGGCTCGGCCTGTTCTGACACCCACCGCGGCAGCGCTGCCTTCTCCGAGTATGAGAACCAGAATATCCGTTACATCCTGGAGACCTATCCGAACATTCTGATTGGCGTTGATTCGCATTCCCGCGGTGAAAAGATCTTCCGTCCCACCAGTACCGGCGGCAGTTATATTGCCTCGTTACCTGTGGCCGCCGAAGATGAGGCCATTTACGCCGACCTGGAAGCCGCGGCGGTCACCGCCATCGCGGCCGTCAATGGCACGACCTATCTGACCGGCACCACCAGCAATCATGCCGGCACCTCGGATGAATATATGTTTTTTGCACACCGTGTCTTTGGTTTCGATTTCGAGTGCGCCCAGTCCTTCCAGCCGCCGATTGCAGATGCACTGATATCCATCCAGGAAATTACCGCCGCCCTGCTGGTGCTGGCGGAAAAGGCCGTGGATCTCGAGGTGATGCCTGCCACACACTCTTCCATCGTGCAGTGCATCGACCGCACCGGCAGCATGATCACCTTCGGCTATGAGGCCGGTGCCAGGGCCAATGCGCGTCGCTTTATCGATTTGATGTCAATCGGCGACAGTGCCGCCATCGTGAGTTTTGCCGATCCTTCCTCAGACCCGTCCGCCACGCCGCCGGATGAGCGGGCGGTAGTTGAATTTCCGCTGACCGAGATCGATACGCCGCTGGTCTATTCCGATCTGCGCGACAGCATCGACGCCATCGCGTTTGGCGGCTGGACCTCGATTGGTGCCGGCCTGCAACAATCCATGACCCAACTCAGCGCTGCGAGTGCGCCCAAAGCCATCGTGCTGATCTCCGACGGCTTTGAAAATCGCACGCCGTCAGTCGCCTCCGTCTTGACCACCATTCCGGCTGACATCCGAGTCTATACCATCGCCCTGGGCACAACCGCCGACACGGCATTACTGGAGGACATTGCGACCACAACCGGCGGCCTGTTCTATCAAAGTCCGGGGGGACTGGAACTGCACGAGATCTACAACCAGATTCGCGCCGACGTCTCGGATGACGATCTGGTCATCAATGAAGAACTGGACAGTGATGATGATGGCTGTGCGGAATGCCGTTTCCACATCGAGCCCAATGTGCATGTCCTGAACCTGAGTTATTCCTGGGAAGCAGCGGGGTATCATCCCCGCGTGCGGCTGTTCTCGCCTGCCGGCCGCGAGATGACGATGGCAGACCTCGGTGTCACAATCAAAGAAGCTGACAGTTATTGCATTGTCAGCATACGCCGTCCCGCCGCCGGACAATGGCGGGCCAGTGTGGAAAACGCGCCAGCGCGTGCCGTGCTGGCCACCTTTGTCAGCGCACCGCTGAAAAACCGGACGGTCGCCGCATTTGAAATAGCTGACAATAAATTCAAGGTCACTCTGTTAGCGCAATTGCGGCACGGGCACATACGCTGGTCCGAACCGAAAGGCTCGGCACTGCTGACACAGGTCAGGCAATTGTCCGCGCAGACACGCAATATCGAAAAAACCCTGCACCACGGAATGCTGGATGCCATGCCCCTGCCCGGCGTATTCGATCAGGCCAGACTGGCGGTGAAGTGCCCACCCACTGTGCCACACTATGCGCCACTGCAGTCATGGCGGCCACCTGCCCAGGCGGTGCCAGGCACGGCCAGGGTCAAAGCACAACCTGTCGCCTCGAGCTCAGCGAAGGCACAACCCTGGCTAACCGGCGCGACACGGCATTATGCTGCCGCGACCTATACGAATCTGGATCGCAACGGTATTTACAACGCCAGACTGCGCATCCACGGTAATTTTGGCGGTGGCTTTCAGTATCAGCGCAGTGCCTTGCGCACCGTCACCGCGCTCACGCGCCCGTGTCACAAACCTGACAAAGGCTGGCTCATCGTTGGCAGCGTGAGCGATGACAACGGCAAACCGGTGACCGATGTGGTCGTCGAGGCCAGGGACAAGGATCTCTTTTTCAATGACTATCTTGGCACATCGCACGTCGATACCAGTGGTAAATTCGAGATCTGTTATGGCACAGATGCGTTTGCTGACATTATTTTTGACAAACGGCCTGATATCTACTTACAGGTATTTAACAAGGAAGGGGAACTACTACTTACCAGTCCAGTTCGCCATAATGCTAGCCCGTACGAAAAATTCAATCTGCATGTCTGCATGTTAGGCCCTTGAATACACCATGATCGTTAAGAGACTGTATGGGAACTAAGCCACTGATTTGGCGTCTAAAAAATCTGAAAAACTAAACGATTTAATACGATTTTCCCTTTTTTATTCGGAGAAATCAAGATGACTTCAGATAATGTTCATACACCTGTACGCTATCCAAGTGACCTGTCAGACGAAGAATGGGCAATCATCGAGCAAGTCTTGAACGAACTTGACCCGTATAAGACAGGGCGCCGCCGTGATTCGAATCTACGCGAGATTCTGAATGCCATTTTCTATTTGAATAAGACAGGCTGCCCTTGGCGTTATTTACCGAAAGATTTTCCTCCTTACACCCTTGTCAATTACTACTATAACAAGTGGACACACAGTGGTTTGCTGGAGCAGATCAATGCAGAGCTACGGGCGCGTTTGCGCCAAATGAAAGGCCGAAATCCCGATCCAAGTGGCGCCATCATTGATAGCCAAAGTGTCAAAGGGACACCGGAGTCATCGGTCGAATCCGGCTTCGATGGTGGTAAGCTTGTCAAAGGCCGGAAGCGACATATCGTCGTTGATACAATAGGTTGCCTGCTTGTCGTCTACGTGCATGCAGCTAATGTGTATGACGGAAAAGCAGCTCGTGAAATTCTCACGCGTCTATTCGTGCTCCTGCAGAGTGTAAAGCATATTTGGGCTGATTGCGGCTATATGGGCAAAGAGCTTTTTAATTGGGTATTGTCTGAATTTAATTGCACCCTCGAGATTGTAAAGAGGCAGAAAAGAAAGAAAGGTTTTCATGTATTGCCGCGTCGCTGGGTCGTGGAGCGCACATTTGCTTGGCTTGGCCGGTCTCGTCGACTGAGTAAAGATTATGAAAGAGAACCGAGTTCAAGTGAGTCACAGTTCTATCTTGCATCGTCACGTTTATTGCTTCGTCAAATTTGTAATAATCAAATAGCTTATGAGTAGACTATTCGAATTTATTGCGTTGTTTAGGTCGAACATTAAAGAAAATAGTTTCCATACAGCGTCTAACCTTAGGTCTTGGCCGAGCTTATGAACAAGGCCGGGATGGAGGACACCATGAACAGAATGGTTATAAGCGAACGCGACCTTAAGAATCAACCAGTCGAACTGAGTATCGATCAGCTTGATTCACGGCCCGTGGTTCGTGGGTCAAGGCGAAAAGAAAAACGTGCTCCCGTGCAAACACCGGACCATTATGGCGATCGCCTCATTAAGTATATCCCGGCAGAGGTAGTTATCCTCTACCTAACCCTGCAGTCTATGCTGCAAAGCATCCCCGACTCGCCGTCTCTAACTGTATCGTGGGGTGTTTTCGGGTTTGGAATTCTCGCAACCTTCCTTCACCTGTCGCGCATCGCCAAGGTCACCAAGAAACGTCAGATCCTCATTTCTTTAGGAGCTTTCGTCGTTTGGGCATTTGCCCTCGGCGGCCCATTCCAAACTCTATCATGGTATCAGCCTGCGTACGGCGGTATGCTGCTCTGCTGTTATACTTTTTTGGTTCCCATTATCGAAGCGTGATCGACATGCTCAGTTGGCTGAGAAGGTGGCGCAAACACGAACATATCGCGGGCCAGGCAGTGGCCGAAGCCGACGTCGATACAGCTAACGGTAAAGGTGCCAAACCGAGATCACACGTTATCGTGGCCGTACCATGTGCGCCTCTTAAGGCAGACAAATTGAACGTCCCCGGAGAGTATGATCGGCTAAGGCAGGCTCTTCTAACCGTGACACCAGGCCTTACCCTTGCCCGCGCTCGCCCCGCAACCCTGCAACGTCTTAGTGAGATGGCAGCGCATTACAGTCCGGTCATTGTCCATTTCATAGGTCACGGTAGTACCAAGGAAGACGGCATCCCCGTTCTTCAGTTCGAAAAGGAAGATGGGGACGTGTGCTACGTTGACGCGAAAACAATGGCTAATTCATTGAAAGGACACACCACCCTAGTCGTCCTCAACGCCTGCTCTACGGCCCAGAAGCCTGATACTCCCACGGAGGAGGACTCCTTCGCCCAAACGTTAATATCAATACCTTCGCCAAAAATTAGCGCCAAAAATTAGGTGGGCGACAGCCCGAGGTGATAGGTTATCCAGTTACTAATCCGAAGACCTATTCCCTCAGGAGGCTATCGCCCATGCCCGACATTATGCTGATCTTGAGCTGCTTAAGCCAGAGCGTAGATAAGACGAGCCTTGGCCGTTTGGGTTGCGTTGTGGAAGGGCTGTTGGCGATGACGGGGCGGGTAATGATGCGGGGGCTATCGCGCTGGACCGAGCGCGGGGGAAGCTATCGGACGCTGCAGCGGTTGTTCAACACCACGCTCAGTTGGGGCCAAGTGCATTGGCTGGTGATTCGCCAGCACCTGCTGGGCGACGAAACGCAATGGTTGCTGGCGGGCGATGAAGTGGTGGTGAGCAAATCGGGCAAGAAGACCCACGGTCTGGATCGTTTTTTCTCCTCGGTGGTTGGCAAGACGATCCCGGGGTTGTGTTTTCTGAGCCTGTCGTTGATTAGCGTGCAACGGCGCTGTTCGTACCCATTGCGCCTGGAGCCGATTCTCAAAGAGACGGCCGCGAGCTGCCCGAAAGCGTCCAAAGCGGGTCGGGGTAAGGACCGAGGGCGGCCGAAAGGTAGCCGCAATGGCAATCGCCGGGAGGTGAGTCTGTCGCCCTATTTGCAGTTCGTTCAAGACCTTCTGCGCCAGGTGCTGGCACTGGTGTGCCAGACGCTGACGGTGCGTTATTTCGTCTTCGACGGGGCCTTCGGCCATCATCAAGCGCTGCAAATGGTCCGTCGCACGGGCTTAGAGTTGATCAGCAAATTGCGCCACAACAGCGCGCTGTATCTGCCCTATGACGGCCCCTACGCCGGGCGCGGCCCGCGGCGCAAGTACGGCAGCAAGCGCGATTATCAACACTTGCCGCCGTGCTTTCTCAAAGCCACTTCCGTGGAAGGACAGGTTCATACGGCCATCTACCAACTGCCCGTTTGGCACAAAAAATTCCCCGACCGGCTCAATGTCGTGATCCTTGTCAAGACCAACCAACGCACCGGTGCCCAGGCCCATGTCATCCTTTTCAGTAGTGATCTCGAGTTAGGCTACGAAGCGCTCATCGATTACTATCGCTTGCGCTTCCAAATCGAGTTCAACTTCCGAGACGCCAAACAGTACTGGGGCTTGGAAGACTTCATGGTGACCAAGCCAACGCCGGTCTACAACAGTGCCAACCTGGCGATGCTGATGATCAACCTGTCCCAGATCCTGATGCGAACGGTGCGCGAGCACTGTCCGAGCTTTAGCGTCAATGACCTCAAAGCCCACTTCCGCGGCCGGAAATACGTCCTGGAGGTGTTAAAAATGCTTCCGGAAATGCCCGAAGCAAATATTATTGACCAAGCCCTTGAGCAGGCTGCAAATCTGGGGCGGATTAATCAAGAACTTAGTGCAGCATGAGATCGGGTCATTTGGCGAAGGTATTGATCTCATCCTCCACTTTCCAAACTGCCATCATCAGATTTTGGGCATGATTTCAGCAGGATACCTACAAATAAAAAGGGTACGCTGCCTACAAGCAAGCTGAAACCATCTTCATCAAACAGAACAGATGGCATTCAAAGCGTTGCCGAAGAGGGAATCCGCGGTCCGGGTAACAGGATACCTCATTTTGAACACATTCGGCGCTCCTTCGGACACTATGACTTATCGAATGTTCGAGCCCATGTTGGGGGAACGGCCCGTAGAGCGTGTGATGAGATAGGGGCCTTGGCATTCACAATGGGCAATCACATGGCGTTTCGGGACGCACCAGATCTTGGCACAGTTGCTCATGAAGTAACGCACGTTATTCAACAAAGTCATGGCGTTCACCCACAGGGGGGTATCGGATGGGCGGGAGACGAGCTTGAGCGTATGGCCGATAGGGTCTCAATTGCGGTTGAACAAAATAAGCCGGTTGAAAACCTGCTTAATATAGGTTCGAGAAACGAACTGAAACCGGCTGAGGGTTACCCCCCGGTGCAGTTCTTTAAAACGCCCGAATCAAGACCATCACCCTTTACCGAAGGACTGCCAGAAACAGAACACACATTTGAGGGTGACGGGTACGTTCGGCCACTGAATGACGGTAATTTTGATAACATCTTCTACAACCGAAACAAAGTTATTGTGGTCCAGTTCTGGGATGCACACTGTAGGGGGCCGTGTGGTAGGATGGCCCATCGCATTTCGGCTGTTGCCGAACACTACCGTACAGGGCCATACGCAGACCTTGTAAGACTCTATCATGTCCAACTAGACGAGAGTGCGGATACAGGGGAAATTCCAAATCCTCGTCTCTCAACCCGATTTGGCTTTGAGTCTGTACCCGTTACTTATTTTTATTACACTGCGACAGGCCGTGTTCCTACGAATGAGGCCCCTCTTTTAGAAGCTAGCATTGGAGGCGTTGTTCCGACGTCCGATATCACCTGGCGTATTGAACACATACTTCAACGGCACGGTCATCAAAGAGAACGTCCTCCCGTTCAAGTAATGCGGATGCGCAATCGTGCAGGCAGCCCAAGCGGAGTCGCAGGAAGAAATGTCACGCCGATGCAGTCGCCAGCTTTGCGGAGCGCTTTCAACAATAACGATAACAGAGGATTCTTTTCATTAGAGAGTCCAATCTCTCCTTTAAAAGGACTCAACACTCGATACGGACAAGTGACCTGCTTGCCACCCTATGCCCATGTACCGCATGAGGTTCGGATTGCCAATTGTGATTCTGGCTGCACGCGTCCCTCCATACAGATCCATGAAGAGACCCATGTCTCCGACATCTTAGAATGCTGCCGGCGATGGCGAGCTGCTGCCAGGCCCGTTTACTCGGCACAGACCATAAATACGCAGGCAGCGCTGCAACTCTATGAACAATGGCTCGACTGGTGCGACGACAATCGGCATTACCTTGAACATCGAGCTGACAGATCTCAGCTGGCCGCTTTAAATCGATTACATCGAGACCATAATTGTGGTCAAGCGACATCCGGCAATCAAGCATGCTGCAGCCGCATCAACGATTGGATTCTTCAAATCAGGCAGAGCATCACGGATCATCAGCGCCATGCAGGGGGAGGCCTGACTCCCTGTCCTTGGCCCGCCACCGGTGTCTCAGGGCCTCCGTTGATAGAGCAGGCAAGAGAATGCCATGGTAGTGGGCATCTTAATCAACAAGAGACTAACATTGCTGGAGTAGAGCATAAAACCGTCTCAAGACATATTTCAACAAACAGTACTCGTATAATTCAAAGAGAAGAAGCGGGTGGAACACTTTGTTTTCCTAATGCACACAGCAATGTCTTGATGATCTATCAGGACAATCCGGGAAATCAGATTCGAGAGGTTATTAGACGGCTATGGCAGCTTTCACGCCCCAACACCATTCATGCCGCTGAAGCCGCCGTGACAATTCTCTGGAATCCACAAACTCGCCAACCCAGATTCTATTCCTACGACTTGGGCACGGAAGGCCAGCCCAATAGGGTACAAATATGCTGTCCCCCTCAATCCGAAATGCAAGGAGCAGAGATTGTGGGAACGATTCACACGCATCCGTTTCCACCGAGCCTTGCACAGCAGGAACCCAGTGGAGAAGACATACAGGCCGTCTCCCAGCTCCCAATAACTAGCGGCAGGATGGAGAATTATATCGTGGGCCTCGAGGACATCTTCGTTCTGTTCAGAGATGGCCGGTGGTTTCGAATCGGGCGAAGGGAACAGATGCTGTAGCCTTAAGATCAAAACTACGGGTCTACGCTATCTATGAAGAAGGCTGCAGGCCGTGTTCTTCCCGAGAATCGTGTTATAGAGCAGTTAACGAAAGTCGCCTAACCAGGCAAATCCAGCCGACCTCCTTCGTCGGCGGCTGATTTGCATCGTTAGCTAATAAGAGAAAAGCCCGACACTACGCGGACCGCATATGAAGGTCGAACTAAAGCCCCAGGCAATAAAGGATCTACGTGGCCTTCAAAAACAAGAAGCCGCGAGAATTGCCACGAAGCTCGCCGAGCTGGAAAACGGACTGAGCGGAAATATCAAGCGACTCACTAATTTCACGCCTGAGTATAGGCTCCGCGTTGGCAACTACAGGGTGCTTTTTGAGGTTGAAGAAGCTACGGTTGTTGTGTATCGCGTGATGCACAGAAAGCACGTTTACGCCAAGAGGTGATCTATGAACCTGCATCCTCAGTTTATAGGGCAGGAAGGTTCTGAAGAGTACGTCGTTCTTCCCATTGAGGAGTTTCGCGCCGTCGCAGAAGCTCTCGAAGACTATCAGGATTTGCAGGATCTCCGCAGCGCCAAGGAAGCGGAGGGTACAGCGGCTTCGTCTTCGTTGGCTGATGTCGTCAATCAACTGGAACTAGATAAGGGCTAACAAGCGCATACAGCCGACCCCAAAAAGCGCCGCTCGTTCCTCGCTCTGCTTTTTGTGTCGGCTGATGCTTGTCGTTGGGCAGAAAAATCATGACGGAGAAATATTGGGACCCTCTAAATAAAGCTGCTGTGCTGGTGACTTTGTTCACAGGCATTCCTGCTTTTCTTACGTTTGTAGGTATGCCATACATCGCTGCTGTGTTGCTTGGCCTACTCTCAATCTCTTCTTTATCGTTCGTGCTTATCCGTGGCAGAGCGCTAGAAGCAAGAGGAAATCGCTTAGCAGAATTAAACATCAACGATCAAAAACTAATTAAAAGTTTTAATGAATTAATTGCTGGTAGTGATGTTGACAGCATGCCCTCTGACTATATAAAAGGCTTGCTTGTAGAGGCGCTGAACAATATTCGGAGCTACGTTGAAGCAGATGCGGGATGTCCGGCAGTAGTTTCATTGCGTGAATTGAAACCAAACATGGATGTTGTGCGAGTGGCCGCATCAGGTAACGAGAATACAAGTTCACGCACTATTAACATTGCAGAGGCCACAGATTTATCTAACGCCTGGTACGAGGCAGGCAGTCAGATAATTTATCCTCAAGAACTTGGGGAAACATACAAAAACGTTGTTCCAGAGTTTACATATAAATACAAAACATCAGCCATTTACCCGATTATGGCTGCGCATAAATCATCTAACACCACTGCCCCCCAGAATAAATGGTGGGGCTTTTTTATCGTTGATCTTGAAAGGCGCAGAACATTGTCCGAAGAAACAAAAGGAATTCTTCTAAAGTATTCACATTTATTTTTTCTCTTGTTCTCAGGGCTTTCTACTTCGATCGAACTAAATGCCCAACAAGTGTATCCAGCGGACGCGCCAAAGGCGCGCGCCGCTGATACTTAGCGTTAGGCGCACCGGGCTGCTCGCGACCGTCCGCCTACACGTTTAGCTCGCGAGAGGAGACACACGATGGCGTCATTTACCGCTACTTCGAACCTTTTGGTTGTCGACACAGATCACTATCCGCATTTCGGCGTTCTTGCAAACGGTGCCGACCCGAGAGGCTTTGCCTTTGCTGATGATCCAAACAAGAACGCTGCGTTTTTCACTATGGCCGCGGTAGCCAAGCACACCGGCAAAGACCTGAAAATTGAGTATAGGCAATCAAATCCCAACGGCCCGTCCATCAAGGGCGTTTCTGAAGTAGAGATCGTTTGATCCATCTGAACTCTTAACACCCTACCTGCGCACGCTGGCTGACGGTCGCTACGCTCCGGCCCGCCAGCGTGCGGCGGAGTGAGCTTGTTAGGGTCGGAAGTCAACAAGCGCAACGACCGATGGTCGGCGCTCAAGTTCGCAAGCGAATCCAGCTCACAACCGATGTCCGGCGCCGGAACCGAGGCTTTAGTAACATATGAAGGAAACCGTTTACGTTGAAACATCAATTTTTAGCTTCTTTTACGATGATCGCCAAAGTCACGCAGTCATCGCTATGAGAGATTGGACTCATCAGTGGTGGCACAAGCACCGCGAGGATTATCTGCTCGTCACAAGCACCGCTGTCTTAGATGAGCTAATGAGAGGAACCAAGCCGCATAAACAAGACGCCCTCGAACTGGCTCTTAATCTTCCTGCAATGGAGCCAACAAATGAAATCGAAGAAATTATGCAGGTCTATTTCAAACACCACTTGATGCCGCGCGATCCATTCGGAGACGCACTACATCTTGCGCTGGCATCATTTCATAAGTCGGACTACCTGCTAACATGGAATTGTCAAAACCTTGCTAACGCCAACAAGGCGACACATATAAGACGAATCAATACGTTGCTGGGCTTGCATGTCCCGCTATTGACGACTCCACTCGAACTTATGGGAGAAGCATCGTGAACGCCAACGATGATCCAATCGCCGACATTCGACAGCTACGCCATCGTATTTCGGAGGAATTCCAGCACGACCCGAAGCTCTACATTCTCTATCTTCAAAAGATGCATGACAAGTATCTCAAGCAAATACGCTTGTACGTGGAATTGCCTAACAAAAGCCTTCACCCGACCGCCCAAAGTGCCGGTCGCTGCGCTCCCCGCACTTTGGGCGGCGGGTGAGGCATACGTTAGAGGAATAATGGCATGGATCACGACTCTGACGTTGGGACGGTAAATCGCCGTAGCGCCTCATCGGGGAGGGTAAGCTACGGCGACCCCGTGGTTCTTCACGAGACAACTAGATCACGAATAACCTTCGTGCCCTTCTTCATACCTCATAGTGACTACACAGAATTATCGATCAAGATCAGCACATGGGATGCTGTAGGACACCTGTGGGATGCTGTAGGACACCCACTTGTCTTGTGCACGAAGGTCAGTCGTTCTTACAGTCCGGTTGTGCGCAGTTCCGATGAAGTGAATTGCTGGCACATCAACCGCACCAGCATAACACCCGCGGAGGATGATTTCGTGAGTCTGCGCCGCACCGAGGGGCACAACGGTCTCACAACCGTTTGTTGCGCGTAGTAGCGCAGTATCTCCAGAGTACCGGGTGCTCCAGCAATCTGACAGTAACCCATACCCTGAAGCAGTCCCGTCCGTGCAAGTGAAAATACGGTTGCCGCTGCGCTAAGGCAAACGAGAATCCGGTGCCAGTTGGTTTTTTTCTCTCCAGCAATCGCCTCGAACGAGGTGGATCAAGTGATGATCAAGGCCACCGATGGCCTTGGTCGATGGTCGTCAGTCAAGCTTGATGCCCGCTTTCTCGAGTAAAGCGAGTGCGCGCTGGGTCTGTTGTTCGGCTGCCATGCGTGCTTGTGCCTCTTCCCGTGCCCGCTGTTCGGCCGCGGCAGCATGATGTTCCGCTGCTTCACGCGCCTGCGCCTCTTGCAAGGCTCGACGGTCGGCTGCTTCACGCGCTTGCGCCTCCTGCAAGGCCCGACGGTCGGCTGCTTCACGCGCCTGCGATTGTTGCAAGGCCAGCCGATCGGCTGCATCGGCATCGCGGACCTCCTCACCACGATAGAACACGCGCAATTTGCGACCGACCGACCGAGCGTCGGGTGCGAGCTCCTCGATCACCAAGCCATCGATGGCCTGGCTCACAAAGCGTCGCCGTGGTCCCAGCGGCAGGTTTTCGTAGGCGACTTGATCCTTGTTGTAGCGATAGGCAATCAACCCACGGGGGTCATCCGGTTCCGGGTAGAGGAGCAAGAACTCGGGGACTGCATTCAGTTCGTTCCAGTTGCGCATCTTGATGGTGTCCTTCTCCTCTTTGCGCCTGTGCGTGGTGGTGACCACCTCGATCGCCAGGAGTAACGACTTCGCGGTCACCGAGCCCAGGTTCTCGGCGTCGGTCAGGGCGTAGTCGGGGTAGAGGATCCTCTGGCAGTCCTCGTCCGCATCCCAGTACCAGACCGGATTGTCCCCGAGGCTCTGCAGGCCCTCCCAGGCGGCGACACGATCGAGCAGTTCTCCCAGCTTCTGGACTGTTTTGTGGTGGGCGGGGGATTGAGCCACGTCGAGTTCTTCGTCATAGTAGGGTGTGCCTACGGTTGCATCCTCGGGATGCGGTTTCTCGATCAAGCGCGCGCGCATCTGCCGGTGCGCGGCGCGGCGTTGCAACAGCTCGGTCTGCGGCCTGGTCAGCGTCGCTGTCGATGTCATCATGTTTCCTCCTGTACCCCTGAAGACAGGGGGCGATTGGCGCTGTGAATGTCAGTACGACGCTGGTAACCGCGTGTCTTCGTCTCGGGGCACAAGCGTTGGTTTCATCGATTGCTCAGACTACCATGGTTGCGTTTGCCTGACCGGCCTCGGGCTCGGCCTGCTGCTCGACTTCGGCGCCGCGCTGATGAAAGACGGCATCGGGAACGGTTCAGACACAAGCTGAGCGTTTCGGCCAACGGAAATAACGACCAAAATCGCGAGCTGTGCGAAAAAGACCGCCGTTTCTGTGCGGGTCATTGATTCTCGCGTGTTTCGCGTGTTTCGTAGTTCAAGAACATGCACTGTCTGTTGTTGGTTTGGCATCAAAACTCAGGACAGTTCGACAGCCTACCACCTGGCTTGTCTGTTTGTCCGGCATCGACGTTGGGCCTTGATCGTAAGTCCGTCCACCGCTGTGGGAGCGCCGTCCTCGGCGCGACGGGCGCCCAGTCGCGGCGAGGACGCCGCTCCCACCGGGCTACGGCTCTGGACGGGTTGATGATCAAGGCCCGACGTTGCGGCAACCCGCCCAGAGAGTGACAATGGGCGGATTGCCACTGCGCGAAGGCGAACGAGAATTCGGCTTCAGTTGGTCCATTTCTCTCCAGCAATCGCCTTGGTTCCTCAGTTTCATCGGAAATATCAAATGAACCCATCGGAACACAGAAATCCCATCAAGTACCTTTCCGCGATCTTGGCCGGAGTGTTAGCGGCGCTGCTGGCATTTGTGTTTGCATATGTCGCTAACGACCCTGATCCTTGGCCACGTCTGTTGCTGCAGGTGATCCCTAGTCTGATCGCGGCGCTGGCAGCTTATGCTGCTGTTTACTTTTTCCTCGAGGCTCAAGGTGTCTCGTTGACCGAGTCCGCGCAACAACGATCCGCTCGTATTGCGCGAGAATTCTTCAAGTATCAATACGGCGACCATTTTTGTCGCCCAGGAAAGGAGTTGGATTTAACCGGGCAATGGAAAATGCGAGATTGGCGCCATGGCCACCCCGAAGACAGAGAATGGGCATATTCAGAGGATGCCCATATCTATCAGGATGGATCAAGGGTGTGGGGTACGTACAGCACTCGACAAGGAATTGACGAAGACGGTAATCCAGCGCCAAGTCCTTATGCGTTCCATGGCGATTTAGAGGGCGATATCCTGACCGGGAGGTGGTGGCAAATCGAAGAAAAGGCTCCTTGGAAAGGTGTTTTTCAATTCAAGGTCGTGCCGGGGAACCTGGGTCGGGAGGTGATGGAAGGACAATGGGTCGGTTTTCGTTACGACAAAGCCAAAATAAACAGCGGCATCTGGGAGTGGGCTCGACCAGACCAACCGTTTCCTTCGGAGCGTTCGGGAGAAATTCCGGCCCAATAAGCGCATGCAGCAGACGCACAAAAGGGCGCGCACCTCCGATGCTCGAGATTTCCATGGCCGTGTCGTGACTGGCTGCTGCCGACATTCGCCGATTTCCCTATTCAGCGCTGAACAGCCGATGGATCAACGGCTTGCCGGAGTCGATCCGCTCGGCCGCCGCCATGCCGGTCGGCGTGCGGAGGGTCAGGAAGGTCGAATTGGCGGCATCCAGGCGTCGCCCCTGGAGCCATAGGGATGCCTCGTGGTGGGGTAGGGGGCCGACCAAGGCATGGTGCAATGCGGCGAACTCGTTCGGCAATGTGGTCATGAACAGGCCTGGATCATCGGTGTTGATCGACACCGCCAGCCCGCTGTCGGTCATGGTCCGATAGGGCAGTTCATGGTAGTCGTTGAAGCCGGCGATGAGCAGGTTCGAGGTCGGGTTAACCTCCAAGGTAATGCGGCAGCGGGCCAGCCGTTCGCGCATCAGCCGTTGCAGGCGCGTCACCAGGGCCATCCAGCGCTCGTCGGCGATGACGCTGATGCGCGCATCGCCGGTACCGTCCATGGCCTCGCGCAGGCCGAGGCGTTGCAAAAGTTCGCGCTCGCCGTGCATCTTGCGTGCCGCGACCTCGCCACTGAAGGCGTCCGCCGGTCGAGCCAACGGATCCAATTGCATCGCCTGCCAGCAGCCGGGGACGTCCGGCACATCGCCGGCCCCGAGCGCGGCATGCAACCTGTCTTTCAGCCAGAGGGCATCCGCGGCATCGGCCGGATCGGCGGAATGGATCAGGCGTCCCCAGGCCCAGACCAGGTCCAACAGGTGGGCGCCGAGGGTGGGCTCCACCTCGCCGCCGCGCTGTAAATAAAAACGCCGGGCATCCATGGCCAGGGCCAGCCCATGGCCGAGCCGACCGACGCCGCCGTCGAGCAGATGCGCGGCCACCTCGTCGCAATGGCGCAGACCGGAGAGCAGGTCGTCGCAGTCCTCGCCCACATGAAAGGTCCAGCCCAATGCGATAGGCGGCTCGTTGCACCTGGGCCGATAGCTCGCCTGAAGCCGCCGCAGCCAGGCGTACGCCTCGCCATAGAGCCGCGGTGGCCAGCCGCGCTCGTCGCCGGCCACGTCCAGCCCGACGACAAAGGGTCGCAATTGCGGATAGCTGAGCAGCAGGGCTTCGAGCCGTTCCACCGCCTGGCACGCCTGCCGGGCGATCTCGTGTGGATGGCGATGGGAGCTGCCCTTGACCAGATGGAACACTAGGCCGACCTGGGAATTGCGCGCCGTATCCGTATCCTCGGTCGGCGCGATGTGCCGGCGCAGCCCCTGCAGCCAGGCCTGCATGCTCGGCAAGAGCATGGAGCCGGTGGGGATCGAGACCCGCAATTCGATGCGTCGCACCGGCGCTGAACTGGCGACGGCTGCTGGGGCTAGGTCGTCGTCGAAGGCATCTGCCAACTGGGCATCCAGGGCCGCGGTGGTTCGGATGCACTCCAGGCGCGTGATCATGCGCCGGTAGCGGCGCTGGCGCCGTCCAGGATCGCGCCGTTCGGAATTGCGTTGGCCCGGCTCGCGCCGCGGCGCCTTGCCGCGCGCCTTCGGGCGCCTGGGACGCAGCACCGAATATTGAAACCCGCGCCGCCCGAAGTTTTCGCCGAAGCGCAGCAGCCCATCGCTGCCACTGTCATGGCAGAACATCCGGTGGAAGGCGTTGCGGGTGCGCAAATAGCCGAGCAATCGTTGCTCGACCGCGAGTTCGGGGTGGCCACAGGTGCGCGCCCGGCGCAAGCACGCCGCCAGCTTGCACAGCAGCTGACGTTCGCCGGCGGCATAGTGCTCTCCACCGCCCAGTGCCCGCAATGGATCGGCAAAGCTGGTGCCGCGCTTGTCGAGCGGCAATCGCCGTCGGATTGCGGCGCCGACGGCCCAGGCGGCCTCGGCGATGGATCGCGGGCTGTTATTCGGTCGCGGCGACCGTTGGTCGGCACGCGCCCAGGCTACCCAGGCTGATGCGTCGGCCGCCGGCAGCTGGGCAAAACAGCGCCCCGCGCCCTGCGGATCGGCCCGCAGCCAGTAGGCCAGTGCGAGCCGATTGCGCACCGCCGTCGCCACCGCCTGCTGCCAGGGCCTGCGCTCCGCATGACCGCGCCCCGGGGTGCCCAGACTCGGCAGCGCCTCCAGCGGCAGATCGCCGCCGACCAGGGCCATCCAATAGAACAATGGCGGCAGGCTGCCACCCAGATGGATGTGGGTATCCACGCTGCCGTCGCGTAACAGCCCGGAACCGTCGTCGGCACCCAGCGGCAGCGCCGGCCAATCGTATCGCTCCCCGTTCGGCAGCGCCAGCGACGGATGCAGGCTGAGCAATGCATCCGGGTCCACCAAACGCACCAGTCGACGCGCCAGCGGTTCCCGACGCACCGTCGGCAGGCCGCGCTCCAATGTGAACATCCGTGCGCAGAGCAGGTCGACGACGTCGAACAATGCCGGTTGTGCGTCCAATATCTCCTCGGCGACATGCTGCGCCCGATGCTCGTC
Source organism: Thiohalocapsa sp. PB-PSB1 (assembly GCA_016745215.1). GTDB lineage: Bacteria > Pseudomonadota > Gammaproteobacteria > Chromatiales > Chromatiaceae > Thiohalocapsa. The sequence continues at coordinate 4,639,881 of CP050890.1, read as the reverse complement.
GCGCAGGCCGGCGTTGCGCAATGCGATGCGCAATCCCGTCTTGCGGTCGATATCCCGCCGGCCGGTGCAGGTGTCCAGGAGCTGGTAGTCGCTGAGCCAGAGGGCTTGGGCCAGTGCTTCTGCAGTGGAAACAATTTGCTGTGCCATCGTGGCTTTTCCTCCTTAACTGTTGCCGGAATCTCGCCTGTCGGCTGCCACTGGGAAGCCGGAGAATGCCCGATCATGATCGTGCTCCCAATCAATGGCCCGCTGGCGGCTAAATGCGGCGACTGCCTTGTAGATCGGAGAATCCATGAATCGTTGTAGCGATACCACGATCGGGTTCTCTTTCTCATCTTCATCGATCTCGGGGATGGATTCCTTGAAGAAGCTGTTGAGGCAGTCGACGATCTTATCTTCATCAAATGTCAGCAATTCCTTTGGATTGCGCCGATCGATGATCCGGAAAAACCTCGACTGCCTTGGAAATGGTTTCATCCTGTTCTTGAAGTCTTTCACGGTCTTTCCTGACGAACGATACCAGGCATAAAGATAGGCACCGCGCACTAGCGCAGCCGAAAGGCCGAGATGGGTGGCCAAGCTCCAACCGCGGCGCAATGACAGGGCCGCCCAAGGACATCGATGCAATGCATCGCTCAGTAGGATCAGCGAACGCACGGAGCCCGGAAGCAGATGGTCCGCGGGATGGAAAGGCGGAGGGCCTTTCAGTTTTCGAACGTCGACAGAGACTCGGCTGAGCAGGCCTATCGAGAGAGGATCCCGGAGCCTTCTCAGCGCGTTGAACATTGGTGGCCAGCCGATATTCAGCTTCAACCCGTAGTCGGTAGACCCGGCTGCTTCGAGCCAATACAGGGCCGCTTGATGCTCGAGCAGTCCATTGTCTTCAAACAGATCGTGAAGCTCATCCGGCGTACTCCCAACGCTAAAGCAACAACAGGCTATTCGTTGACTGAGCGGAGTCCAGGATTCCAACAGCCGGACTTGGGTTGCCGGAACCTGATTGAGCGCGATATCGAACATCAGCTCGGCCCAAAGCGGTACGTCATAGGGTGTCACATCTCTGAACGGACGCCGCTCAATCTTTTGGTGGCGCAGTGGGTCATGTGTGCCCCATTCGCTCTCTGCTACACGTGTATAATGATCCACGGACTTGGCAAGAGCCCTGGTAGACTCCGGGTTTTGACTGGCCCTTGCATCCATATCGATATTACCTTCTGCGCCTGGGCGAAACCCGATCAATGGCCGCGGATGTGCTTGATCATCGCCAAGTGTGCGCGAAGCATCTGACACCATTGATTCCCAATCTTCCGGTGATCGATCGTTCTCGGACAGGGACAGGGACAGGGACAAGCTCTCGACCAACGGAATGATTTGACCTTCCCGGATTCGCCGAGCCCAAATAGGCTCAGCACCGCAGGTTGCAAGCAGAACTAACAGATCCTGTAGAAAATGGATATCAGAAGCATCACGCTGGTTGTTCTTGTACTTAGAGCTCACTTTCATCAGCTCGATCTGCCGATAGAGATTTTCCAGGCCACGGGGACGAGACGGAAGCAAGGACAAAATGATACTCAAATAGGGGTATATGGTATTAGGCTTTACTGGAAATAGATCCCGAAGCAGTCCCTCGAGTGTCTGGACCCCGGACGAAATCGTATCACCGTCTTCGTCGGAGTCAGCCATCTCTCTTTCATTTTCGAGCTGAAAAAAAGGCTTGAATTGCAAGCGGTCTTTAAATCGCCAGAGTCCAAGCTCCATGCGATGCTGTGGCGGAATCAATTTGTCGATCAGCGCGCGGCCGGTCTCGGGGTCCAGACCCCTTTTGGCATTCCGACTCAGGTGTTGAAGCCGAGGGAAGTCGGCGGTCAGCACAAAAATGATCCGCGGCTGGTGCAATTCATCCAATAGGGATTTTATGAACAGCTCGACTTGATCTCCGTCCGCGAGATCGAAATCATCAAGTGGAACAATGAATGCCTTTGCATTCAGGTAATCCAATATTTCTTCCAGCCATTGACCCAAGCGCTCCGACATCTGCATGCGCTCGGCAACCGCCGTAGATGCGTAGCGATGGTAATCGTCCGTCGTTGTTGACAGGTCAAGCCACAATTCCCGATAACCATCATCGGTACGCGAGTAGAGTTCAATAAGCTCACGCAGCGACTTGGCAACACCCGGTTGCGGCAAGTGCCGCTCTGAAGCATCGTCGCATTCGACCAGGCTGACCGGTAGCCGCTTCGATGGGTTGGATGATCCAGGTTTACACAGGCACTCCTGAAGCCGAACCAGCACGGCGACGCCAAGTGCAATCTTATCGGGAATCCTTGTGCAATCGATCGGTGGCACGATGTAATAGGGCTTGGTTTGGTCTGATGAAAAACCCTTCATTTCTTCTAATATATCGCCATAGAGCCATGCCAGCAGGGTTGATTTTCCTGAGCCGCGAAGACCGTCAATACTGAAGATATTGGACTCAGCGGGTGGCTGCCGGATGTCGTCTTCCTGCCCGTATCGTTCGTATTGATCCTGCCTCTCTTGCCGCTTCAGCGTCTTCAGATTTCGCTCAACGTAGCTATCTAACGCTTTTTTCAGATCTTTCAAAACAGCCCGCTGCAATTCCGATAGGTTTTCTTGCGGTTGGTTTGTCATCATTGTTTCCCCAAGAACTGGTCCAGGATCGGCATTGCCAGACGGCGATGCATCTCGGAGGTCATGCCCCAGCGATAATCTTCGTTCAGCCGCAACCAGCCGTTGATAAAGAGCGCGCGCTCCGCCGCTGGCGGGGGAAATCTGGCCGGCCCCAAGGTTTCGCCGGCGGCATAGCGCCGCATTGCCTCGATGAGCTGGGGATGGTCGGTGAGAATCTGTTGGAGGTCTTGGCTCCAAGCGTTGGTCTGGGCGGGCGGATTGGCGCGCATTTGTCGGCTCGCGTAGATGACGTCCTCGGGTTTGATCTCGGGCTGTTCCAGCCTGTGCAGTCGCTGCAATAGATCATGGACCAACAGCGGTTGGCCGCCGGTGAAGTCGAGGATTTCCGCGATTGTCTTCTCGCCGATCGGCTTGGTTTCTTGGTCGGACAAGAGCTGGTTCGCGAGCACCTCGATGCTTTCGGTGTCCCAATGTGCCGGGCGATAGGTAAAACAGAACCGCTGGAATCCGGATGCGTCGCCCCTCGGCTGGTAGATGGAAAGGCGGTTGTCGGCCACGACAAAGCGCAGCTTGTTGCAGTGACCATGGTCGCGAATAACGGCAAGGGCCTCGGCACATTGACCGGATACAGGGTCTGGGAGCTTGGACAGATGGCGGAAGATCAATGTGAAGCGGTGTGGAATCGATGACAGTTGTGGAAGCTCATCGTCCAGTTGCATCAATATCTTGGCGCGGTCTAGGGTGTGTTTTTTTTCAGGTGAGCCGAATTGTTCTACGAGGTTACGAATCTTGTCTGGGAATGTTTCCGCTTCCTTGGCCTCGGGTTCACTGGCGTTGGATTCCTGGGCCTCGGATTTTGATGTTTTGAAGAAGTCTCGGTCCCAAGTATCGCCCCGGGCCAGCAGCCACGAGTACTCGGTATTATTGAGGGTGTCGCACCACCATTCCAATAGATCGCGAACGCCACTGCTGCGCTCGCCGATGATGAAGACATCGTCGCCGTCAGGACCAGGTCTCGCTTGGGCGCTGCCGAGGCAAAATCGCTGTGCTGGCAGCCGGGAGGGCTGTCCTGGCTCGGCAAGCAGCAGAACCGGGTAGCCATTCCGCCAGCGGATGCGCGGCCTGCCTTTCTGGCCGCTGGTCATCTCGATTTCGGGCGTACAAGGGCCTGGATTGGCATCTTCAGAGGTCATCGGGGGGCTCCTCGATCATTGTTTGGATAGGCGCCTCGTGCTGGGCCGTCTTCAGCAGTTCGATGCCTTGCTGGACGATCAGATCATCAAGGGCGGAAGGATGGGTGTCATAACGCTGGGCCAACTCCAACGGCAGGATATGGAGCAGGAAGCCATAGCGGTCGGTTTCGCCGGGGTCCGGTTCCAGCGTCAATGTCAATGTCAGCAGCCGGAAAGCCCGATACAGGTCCAATTCCCGGAACCAGCCCTGGAAATACCGGTATTCGCGGTCGATCAGCAGCCCGGCCAGCGTCTCGTCGACGATGTTTTTGGCCTCCTCGACGCTAAAGCCAAGCTCCAGGGCATTGCGTTCGCGCAGCCTGGGGTCGCGGATCGGCGCATCCGGCTGCTGGATAAAGTAGCGGTCGCGGGCCAGGCAGTAGAGCACCAGATCGAGACCGATCTTCGAGCGTTGGCCACCGGCAAGGCCAAGGTCGCTGAAGTCGATCTCCTGGATGTAGTGCCAGACCACGTCGCCCTGCTGCTTCATGAGCTGCTCCACGTCCGCATAGCGGATGACATCCGATCGCAGGGCGTCCATCCGCTCGACCAGCAGTTGGCCATAACGTTGTAACACCCAGGGGATACGGTGGCTGCGCTCCAGCAGGGAGCGATGGCCAGCGATCCGCTGTTTGTCGTCTGCCCAACGCAATCGCAAGGCGTCGCCCTCGAGCAAATCCAGGATGCCGACGGCGGCCTGCTCGGTCAGCGCCGCCAAGGCGATGGCCTTGCCGCCGAAATCGGTGCCCTCGGTGAAGTGAAAAAACGGCGATTGGGGGTCGCCGAGGCTGTGCTTGCCGATGACCGAGTAGCCGACCATGATGAACCGGGCGAGCCCTTGGTCGTTCATGCCGCGCCAGAATTCGACCAGTTCCGCATCCTGGTTGACCAGCCGGTCGATCTCGTTGAGCAGGAAGACCGGCAGCCGCCCGGCGATGCGGATCTGCTCGGCCAGCCCGCGGAGCTCGGTGCGGGCGTCGGCGTCGGGGTCGATGCGCTCCAGGGCCTGTTTGGTCTTGGGGTGCCACCATCGGATGGCCGGCAAGGTTCTAAGGGCCCGCAGAAATCCCTTGCGGTCGCCGATGCCCTGCATCTCCACATACAGGGGCTCCAGATCGGATGCGGCGCCGGTCTCATGAAGCACCCGATTCAGCAGGCTGGTCTTGCCGACTCGTCGGCCGCCGACGATCAGGATACTGGCCTGATGGATCTGTCGCAGGACAAACTCCAGCTCGCGCTCGCGACCCCGGAACAGCGGACTCCCCGGCGGCAGGGCGCCGCTGGTCTTGAACGGAGAATAGGCGGTGAGGCGCAACTGCACCCGGGCCTTGCGGTGCAGCCCGGCGTCGATCTTGCCCTCCCGGGCCGCCTGCACGACATCGGCAAGCCGCAATACGGCGACCCGGCGATCCGGGTCCATGGGCAATGCATCGGCGCCGGGTCCGAGAAGCAGAACCCTGGGGCCGTACTGGGGAGCGGCCAACGGGGGTGTATCCTTGTCGGGCCGGCCCTGCCAACGGGTTCGATCGGCGTCGCGAGCCCGCTCTTCGGCCTGGCGCTGGGCGTTGGAGAAGGTCGTCAGCGGCTGTTCGCAACCGGCCGGGAGCCAGAAGACATGGCTGTCCGGATCACCCGAGCGGTCCGGATCATCCGCGCCCGGATCATCCGAACCGGGCATCTTTGGGGCGTCGGTCTCAGCCTCCCAGAGGCCGAAGCAGGCTAACGGCAGTTCCAGCAGCGGTTGGTTCCAGCTTTCCGGGCTTGGCGCCAATCGCCGCAGCCGGGCCGGTTTGAACAGCTCGGCGAGGACGCGCGCGATCTCCGATGAGTCCGCCGGATGCGTCCACAGGGTCACGAGTCGGCGCAATTTTTTGATCTCGGCATCGGCCACATCGGGCAGCAGCGCCTGCAGCGTCGCCGTCGGCAGCTCGGCCAACTCGGCCGGCGCGACCACCTCGCTGAGACCGCGCCCGGGGCCGGCGATGGCCGCATAGACCGCGGTGGCCTGTTTCGCCAGCGATAGCCCCGAATGCTGGTGGAAGAGTCCGCGGATCAGGTCGCGGTAAGGCTGCTTGGTGCGAAAGACGCCGTCGATCAGCCGCCCGAGACCGAGCCTGCTCAGCCGCTGCAAGCTGACATGACGTTGCTCCTTGCCGCGGTGCCTGGACAGGGCCAGCAGCCAGTCCGGCACGCCGGTGGTTTCGGTACCGCCGAAGCCCTCGACGGCGAGTTGGTTCGGCGGCGTCAAATCCGCATCCAGCTGATGCAGGCTGGTGCTGGAGAAGGGTCGGCCCGCGGGCTGGATGCGCTTCGGTCGGGCCTTGCGGGTGGTCGAGAAATAGTCTTCAGCGGCCACCTGGCCGGGTCGAACTTGAAGTCGTTTCAGGTGAGTGGCGGCGACACTGCCCAACAATACATGAACCAGGTCGTTGGCCGGCAGGGAGCGGAGCTGATCGAGCAGTTGCTGCTGTTGAGCCTGAGCGGCCAGGAAGTCCGGGATACGCTGCGGATGGCCGTCCGCGCCGCCGCTGGCGGTGCGCAGCCAGCGCAGGATCAGGCGCGGATCGGCGCCAAGGGCCTCGACCGCGGCCTCGGGGTCGGCATGCCGATCCCGCAAGTGCTTGTCCACCAGGGTTATAAGCTCGCGATGCAGAGCCGCATGGATGGGGCTCGATGTCGTTTCGCCCTCGGGATCGAGCGCCAGCCGATGCGCGGCCAGTTCCGGGATATGGCCCAGCCCGTGGGCGCGCAGCCGGTTTGCATGGCGCGACGACACCAGCAGGATCAGGGGCCGTGAGCCGGTCTTTCGCTCCCGGAGCCGGGCGATCCAGGCGGCGAGCACGCCGGGGGCCTCGCCCTCGAACAGCCGGGCAAGCAGCTCGTCGCAGGGACCGACCAGGATCGGCAATGAACCGGGTTGCTCCTCGGTGACCTGGGCAATGGCCGCGTCGATGCCGTCGCTGTCGATGCGGCCATGGGCATAGCGCCGGCCGACCCCGGTGTCGCGAAAGGCGCCGTCGAGATCCACTTGGGCGCCCTGGTCGACCCAATCCTGGATCAATTGGTCTCGGCCCAGATCCGCATCCAGGACCGCGACCGCCACCGGTGCGCGGGTATTGCGCAGTTCGCCGATCAATGCCTGGTAATGCAGCGGCAGGGCCGTTGGCAGGGACAGCGGCCCGGCTCGATTGGCAACCGGGGCGTCCAGCGGAAAGGTCCAGGTCTCGGCGATGACGAGGCCCTTGGCGTCGGTGAGCTTGGTGGCGACGCGAAGCTGCCGCTGTCCGGGCTCGACATAGCCGTCGAGGGTGACCTCGTCCACCGGAAAACGGCCTGGGTAGTTCAGATGGTTCAGCGGCGGCTCCAGCTTGGGATGGCCGCCGCGCAGGCCTTGTTCGCCAGCGGCGGACAGAGCGATGGTCACATCATAGCGCGGCCGAAGACCCTCGGCATGGACGCTGAAGGTCGCCGATACCCGATCGTTTTCGTCGCGGTGCTGGCGTTCCAGCACCAGCCGCGGTCGGACCAATTGCAATAAATAGCGATGTTCCTGCTCCAGTACCTCGGTGATGTCCTGCCGCGCCGCGAGCAATAAGCCGTTGATCGAGCGTATCCAGAGGTCGGCGGGTTGCGCCGGGCCGACGGAGGCAACTTGCGAGACTTTCAAATGCCGGAGGCTGTCCTCGATGCAGCGGATGCGTTGCTCCAGCGGGTCGGCGTCCGCCGCCACCGGGACTCGCGGCAATTCGCGGCGCAGCCGCTTGGAAAACAGTTGCAGGGCGTTTCTACCCTCTGCCGATATTCTGCATGCCGCGGCGAGGTCGGACAGCAAGGCGAGAACATCGGTACGGCACTGGTTCCAGGGGGTCTGTTGGTGTTCGATCAGGCGCAGTCGCAGCCTCAGCAATGGCAACAAGATTGTGCGCCAGTTGTCATCGGCCTGATTCTGGTTCTGATTCGGGTCCGGCTGCCGCGCGACCGGCCGGGGCTCGGGCTCGAGGCGTTGCACGATGCGCCGCAGAGGCTTTTCCGGTAAAGGTTCCATGGCTTGCAGGGCCGCCAACAACTCGGCGAAATCACCAAAGCCCCGTTGAAGTGCCGATTGCCAGGGAAAAAGCTCTGCCAACGCGGCTGCCGCGTTGGGAGTGGGTACACGCAGGCACTGGCCGAGCACTTGTTGAAATAACTGGTCGTCTGTGGACGTCGCCGCGACATCGCGCATCGCCGCATCGGCCAGCAGCAACACATAGCTTAGTCGCAGCATCCGCGATCTGTCGAGATGAGTGTCAACGAACTGGAGCTCTTTCAGCACCTGTCCGATATCGGGCTTGTCTGTTGCAAGCCGGTGCAGATAGGCGGTGACCGCATGTTCTTGACCCGGCGGCTTGTTTGACGGATGCGATGGCGGGCGCAACAGCCGATCGCGAATCGCCGATTGCCAATCGGGGGCCTCGTCGTGGAGGTTGGACAGCAGCATTGCAAGCTCTCTGACCTGCAACGATTCCACAATCGCGGTCGGGTTCTCGGGGGCTTCAGGATATTCCGCAATCCAGCGCAGCAGCCGCGCGCGGGTGTCGATACTCTTGGTTTGTCGCAGCACATCCTCCGCTGCCTTGGGGTTCGCAAACAGGTCTCGGAATGCCTTGATCCGCTCGGCCCGCGGACTGTCGTCCAGCGCTTCGTGGATTTGGTTCAGATAATCCTGGGCATGCCGCAACGCCTGTCTTGTTGTGTCAGGCGCCACGGCCTCGAACAGATGCACGCGTCTGCCGCGGTTCAAGGCCAGCAGATAACCCTGATCGCCGTGTATCTGTGTGACCAGGCGTCGGATCGGGTCCACCAGCCGCCGGCTCCAGATCTGTTGGCCATCGCGGATGCGCAACAGGCAAAGCTCGCCGCTTTCGGCGCCCGCGAGCACATGCGGCTCATCATCGAAGTGGAATCCGGCCAACGCGTTGACGGCTCCGTCAAGGCCTTCGATCCAACGCGGGTGAGCCGGTTGCGCCCGGGGGTTCAGCGGCGTGCAGGCGATCAGACCGCTGCGCTCGCCGGTGATGGCGCAGTCGTCCACCAGGCAGGCCGAGGTGATGCCGGCTCCGTGTATCCGCAACCAATGCTTGGCATGGATGCGACCGTCGGCATCAAGGTAATACACCTGGGCCGGGCCAGGTTGCTTCAGGCCGATCAGCAGCCGGTAGCCGATGTCGTCATCGCGGGCCAGGTCCAGCGCGGCGACCTCAGGAAGGTTCAAGGGCTCGGCCTGCCCAGGCTCGATCTCCGCGTCGCCAATTCGACAGGCATAAAGCCGGGCTCCGCCTGCCCGATTGACAATGATCGTGGCCAGGGCGCTGTCGGCATTGTCTTCAGCGGCACCTGCCGCGGCGGCCAGGGAGCGTCCACCGCCCCAGTCGGTGACGTCGCGATGGGCTATGATGGTTCCCAGTTCCGGATCGATCAGCTCGGCGCGACCGGAATGGCGAATGGCGAGCAGACGATCGTAGTTGCGTCCAGGGATGCGGATCAATTGGCGTAATGTCTTCTGATCTCGCAATGTATTCTGATCTAGATCGTCACGCGAATAGTCAAGCTGATAGCAGGGTGTGCGCTGCAACCGCCGGTGCTCATCCAGGGCATGCACATCAATGCCGTGTCGGCGTGCGATGGCGGCTCGGAGCGCCCCGTCTTTGGCATGCAATCCGACCAGCCCGACCAGCGCCTCGCCGTCCGCGACGTCGGTCACCGTCAGATTGTCCATGGACAGAAAGGCGTTCGCCCAGCGCTCGATCTCGACCGCGGTCCGATGGACGAGTTGCTGATGCTTAGATGGCGCGGGCGCTAGTTCACTGGAGACGAGGCCGAAGGTGCGCCGCGCATGGCGGCGAAGCTGGTGCAATGCCGAATGTTCAGGTGCATTGGTGTCGGGCAAGGGCATGGCCCGCAGGGTTTCATCGAGACGAGCGCGTTCGGTGACGTCGAGCCGCGTGTCGTAGATGCGTAGCACCAGCTCGGGCAGGAAGCCGTCTCCGGCATCGAGTCCGCTCACCTGATCGGCCTTCGCTCTGACGGCCTCGCGCAGGGTGCGGATCAGCGCGCTCAAGGCACCTGGGGAGCGGGTTTCCCCCTCGCCGCCAGGGAACAGCTTTGGGATTTCCTCGAGCCAGGTCTTCCGGCGTTCCGGCTCGATCCCGTCCGGAGAACGGGCAAGACGGCAAACCCGTTCCAGTACCCGCATCCAAATGGCGTAGTGGCGCTCGGGGGTCTGAGCCCTGCTGGCTTGTTCTGCCAGCCAGACGATTGTTCCCTTACTGGAGTCGCCTCGGATCAGTTCCTGCCAGCAGCGTTGCCATTGATCGTCGATGCGCTCGCCGATGTGGCGTAGTCGCACCAGATGACCGTTCGCAAAACCGCAGAGCAGGTCCGGCCAGTCCCTGGCCGTGGGTTCTGAAAGGAATGCCAGCGTCGAGGGCAGGTGGGCGAAGGTCTGCGACCAGGCCGGTTTCAGCGGGTCATTGCCGGGACGGAACGCGACAATGCGACCATCCTCGCAGCCGGCGGCGCAGGTGCAGGCGGTTAGGGGTTGGCCCGCCAAGGCCAGGGCGCTGGCCGGTTGGCGTAGAATGATGGTATCGGTGCGCCATGCTGGTTTGTTGGCATCCGCGATTCGCAGCCCGTCGCTGGTGGATGCGCAGACATAGCCCGTCCCGAGCGACAGCAATCGGTAGCCGTCGGCTGCCTTTGCGAACTGATCCGGTGGCCAGGCCGGCAGGGCATCGATGCCGGAGGCGACCGCAAAGCCGTCGCGCCCATGCCAGGGGTGCAGTTGACAGGGGTGGTTGTGATCGAAGCGTTGGGCGTGCCAGTAGCCGGGTGCACCTGGCTTGGCATCGTCCTGGGCTGGCTTCAGCCAGGGTCGGCCATGTCGATCGACCCAGACCAGGCCATGGTAGGCGACCAATAAGGCTGGTTTGTCGGAATCCGGCCGGTGTCGGCGCATCAGGATCCAAAGGTCGAGGCGGTCGCCGACGGGGCGATAGCGGCGGGTCGCGACGACGGTCACGATGCGGTCCCAGAGCGGGTCGTAGTCGGCCAGGGGCAGTGATCGAGCGCGCTGATCCAGCGCGTCGGTGCGCCCAATGACGACCCGCCGGCCGAGCTGCGTGAGCAGGGCGTAGAGTTCGGTGCCCTGGCCGTCGTCGCGGTTTGGGCAGCGGAATATGGTCAGGGATTTCGGGTCGCCGTCATCCTTCAGTTTCAGCCTTTGATCGACGACCAGTACGTCGTCCAGGTCTTGGGCCAGGTCTTCGATGGCTCGCCACCAGTCGTCCTGCTGCGCCCCGTCCAGATCGGTGATTTCGTTCAACCTTTGCAGGTCCATGATAAAGCCTCCTTCGCTTGCCTCATTGCTGCGCAATCATGTCGAGGAGTCGACGCAGCAGAAATTACCACGAATGCATGTTCGGGTCGAGCGCTCCGATCGTCGGACTGGATCGATCGGGGCGGGGCAGCCCCGCTGCCGGCAACCGCGCGCCGGCGGTTTTTGGGTGCCAAATGTGGCAGGATGCGAAGGCGCGATTCGATGACCTTTCCACAATCAGGAGCCGTTGTGTATGAACGCTAAAATCCAGAGTCCAAAGTCCAAGACGCGGCCGGGGCGCAATCTCGATCCGGTGCCGCTGGCGGAGGTGGTGCTCGATCCCGCCGATCCGAGAGCCTATCTGCTGGCGTTGCGGGAATTTGTGGATGAGCGGGCCGGTGACGCCATTCGTTGGTATCTGTACCACAAGTTATCGGTATCGCGTTGGTCGAAGTGGGTGCGGCTGATGGCGATCGCCATCGCCACCCTCGGCACCTTGATGCCGTTGATCGGCAGCACGCCGGTGCTCAGCTGGCTGGGCACCGAGGCGACCGGGAATTATGGCTATGGACTGTTGGCATTGGCCGGGGCGATGATCCTCGGCGACAAGCTGTTCGGCCTATCCAGCCGCTGGATGCGCTATATGACCACGGCGATGGCCTTGCAGCGTCATCAGGCCGAATTCGAGATGGACTGGGCCGCCCTATGGCTGGACATCGGCGACCAGCAGCCGAGTTCCGAGCAACAGGCACAGGTGCTTCGGCTGTTGCGCAACTTCCGGCTTGCCATCGTGACCGAGGTGGAGGAGGAGACGCGGATCTGGGTTGCCGAGTTCGAGAGCGGCTTGGCGCAATTGGAGCGTCTCGCCCAGGAAGGGCCGCGGGCAACACCGTTGGACGCGGCAACAAAGCCGGAGATCAAGACCAAGTAACGGTTCACTAACAAGTTAAACAACGCCATAGCGCGACTAGGATTCGCTGCCGCTGTCGTTGCTTTCGTTGTCGTTGTCGTTGTCGTCATCGTCATCGCCATCGAACACAGAAGTCTCTCGAATCTCGTGCTCTCTCCGCCCGAGTTGTGTGAGCATGGAGACGATCCGAATCAACATCGTCTTGCCTTGCTTGTCTTGAGCAACAGCCAGCACTTCACAGGCTTTCAGGCAGTCCAGAATCGATGCGCATGCCAACGCCGAACCACGCGCAATCTCGACATAGCGGCGCCGATCAGCATTGGTTCCCTTGCCGTTGCCTTCGGCGATAGTCAGAGGAATCGACTGCGAGGCGCGCAGCCAACTGGTCCCGAGCATGGCGATCGATGCCGTTCAGACGCTTGGCCACCTTGTACGCCCAAGCCACGTACTGGATCGACACCCTAAGAACACCGAGTTGCTCATGTCCGAATTGCATTTTGTATTCGATTACGACAACGACAACGACAACGACAGCGATAACAAGAACGAGTTGACATATTCACGTTATTTCTGAATTGTTCCCAATGGCTGACTGTGCGTAGGCGCCGAGCAGGCAATCGCTCATGCTCGGGCGCTGCTGTGGCCATCTCTACCAGCGCAGTGCCAATGGCCCGAGCATGGCGCCGAGGGTGCCGGCCAGCCCGATGCCGAGGCTGTACCAGACGGCGACGAAGGCTGGCGATAATTCGGTGCAGGATAGCGTATAGGCACAGGCGCCGAGGGCGCCGGCGAGCAGCCCAGCGGCCAGACCCGCCAGCCGGAGTTTGGTCGGCGCCAGGCCGCGCAGAGCCCAGAACGTGGCCACCAGCGCCGGCAGTGCCAATAGCACGACATTCAATGGGCAGCGCGCCCAGGAGTGGCCGAGCAAGGTGGCCAGGCGCTCGCCCGCCGGGGTGTCGAGCAGCGTGCTCAGGCCCAGCAGCGCCATTGCCGCCGCAACCACCGCGACCAGCAACACCGGCATGGCGGTGCGCGGCACCGGCCGACCCAACCGGGCGGTGAGCCAAAGCGCCGCGGCCGCCAGGCCGCCGGCATAGCCGAGCTTGATCCAAGGCGCCGGCTCGGCCCACAGGGCGGCCGGGATCGGACCCAGCAACAGCAATGTCGCGGCGATGCTGGTGAGCAAGGCCAGCGCCAACGCCGGGGACAGCCGTCGCGCGGCCAATGCCCTTGGGGCGGGACCGGCGTCGGTGGCCAACAGGTCGATCAGGTCGTTTGTTTTCATAGGGTCTTCCTCGCTAACTCGGCGAGCCGTTTGAGTCCGCGGTGCACCTGCACTTTCAGCGCCGAGACCGAGGCGCCGCTGCGCTGGGAGGCTTCCGCCATGGTCAGCCCCTCCAGCTTGGTCATGGTGATCGCATCGCGCTGCGCCGCCGGCAAGGCCCGGAGCAGGGTCGCCAGATCGCGCTGCACCGGCAGTTCGTCGGCCATCGTCGGCAGTGCATCCTCCCCCAGGTCGTCCAGGGCCAAGTGCCGTGCCTCCCGTCGTCCGCGCCGCCGCCACAGGTCGATCAGCTTGTAGCGGGCGATCGCCAGCACCCAGCGGCTGACCGGAACCGCGGGATCGTAGGTGCCGCGCTGCAAATGGATCGCCAGCAATGTCTCCTGCAATAGATCCTCGATGTCGTCCGGCAGCGTTTGCATGCGCCGGCGCAGCCAGCCGCGCAGTCGCGTTGCGATCTGCTCCAGCGCCTGCCGATAGGCGACGTCGTCGCCGTCCTGGGCGCGCTGCCAAAGCGGTTGCAACGCGGCCTCGAATGCGTCCAGGCTGGTATTGGCGTCCGGGTTATCGGTCATTGCAATGGGTGGGTCGTTGCAGGGGTATTTAAGGTTACATGGCAGACGACAAAAACGCTGTGGGAATGTGTTTCGGGTGCTGCCTGCGTAGCATGTTCAGCTAGTCGGCTGTAACCGATCGGTGGCAGCCAGCGACTGGGCGAGTGAAGCGGCGATGCGGTGCCGGGCAAAGCGGCCCGGGCTTCGCCGCCGGTATCTGCTCCTGGGATGCGCTGAGATATTCCGTGCTTCCCCTGCGCAGCAGGTCACTATTGAACCACTGACTGAGGATAGCTCCATGACCACTGTTTTCTCTACCACCGCTCGAGTCTCGACCACACCGCATGCTGTGGATCTGGCGCCCCACGCCCACTGGCTGTTGCGCATCGGATTCGCCAGCGTGTTCCTCTATCATGGCATCGGCAAGCTGGTGGCTCCGGCCCAGTTCGCTGATATGATGGGGTTGGCTCTGCCGATTGCCATCGCCGTCGCCTTGGCCGAGGTCGCCGGCGGGTTGGGCTTGCTTCTGGACCCGGTTCTGCGTCGGGACTGGATCACGCGGCTGGCGGCGCTGGCCACGGTCCCGGTGTTGATCGGCGCCATTGTCATGGTGCACTGGGGCCAATGGAGCTTCGTCGCCACCGAGAGCCAGCCGATGGGCGGCATGGAGTTCCAGGTGACCTTGCTGCTTACGGCCCTGTACTTTGTCATTCGCGGCAATGGCGCCGAGCGCTGAGCAACCGATCCAGAGTCGCCGCGCGCCGGAAGGTGAAGTGCCAAGTCGCTCTGGATGCAAGATGGCCTGATGCGGGGATTGAGCCTGGATTAGGTGAGGCCGGCTGGAGAGTCGGCGCTCCCGGTGCCGGCTGGAAAGCCGGCGCTCCCCATCACCAACCAGTGCACCACTGTTTCTCGCAGGGAATGCCATCGCCGTCGCCGTCCATCTTGGTTCCGGGGCATTCGCGAAGATAGAATCGGGCCTCTTCGCAGGAATTCATCTCGGAGCAGTAGACCTTGCCTTGGCAACTGAATCGTTGTTCGTTTGATGGACTGCCGGTGAAGTCCACTGCGCTTGGTGCAAACAGCCGCGCTATCTGATCGTAGGCGGTAATGCCGACCATGACCATCAAGACCGCGGCGACGGGGATGCTTAACAGGCTCGGGAGTCTGCCGCGCCTGCCGACTCGCTTGGGTCTGGCGGATCTCGATCTTGGGGTCGCGGCCTGCGCGTCATCCTGGCTTTTTTGAGTGCGGAGATATGCAGGAAGACATCGTCTTTGCTCTGCGGGGCGTCGATCAAGCCAAATCCCCTGTCGTCATTCCAATGTTTGAGCCGTCCGGTCTGCATCTGTACGTTTTTCCAACCTCGATTGCCATCGCCAGCAATGTATTCTATGTGGCCGGTCCTCATTTTAAAAGCAATCTCGGTTGCGACATAGAGCAAATGGTCGATCCGCATTTTGCTTTACGCCTACTCGGTCGAGATGGCTACAATAGGATAGTCATTACCCATCCACACAGGAGATATCTATGCAGATTGCCGTTGTCAGCGCCGACTTTACCAGTGTCACCGGACCGGCCGGCAAAGCTCGCCGCTACCTTATCTTCGATGCCGAGCCTAATGCGGCGCCTCGGTTGCAGCAACAGCTGGAATTGCCCGAGGATGCCCCGACCCACCATGACCTGCACGAGGACGATCAGGCGCCGCACCCGGTTGACGGGATGGTGCTGATCACCAGCGAAGCCGGCGAGGGCTTTAGCGAGCGTCTGGCCCGACGCGGCACCCAGGTGCTGATCACCAGCGAGACCGATCCGAAGACCGCCGTCGCGCTTTGGCTTGACGGACGACTACCGACATTGGCGCCGACGCCGAAGGAGAAGACCGGCTGCACCGCGGGCGCGAAGGATGGCAGCAGCGTCGCCTAGGAGCCTGTCCGGCGCAGGGGTCTATAGCGAGGGACAGCGCAGGCAGGGCCAATTCCTGCTTTAGCGCTTTGCACGGTGAATCAAACATATAGACCGCGTTCTGCTGAAAACCAAGAGCCCAGTACCAATGTCACGAAGAACACGAAGGAAAACAGCTGGTTGCTCGTTTTTGTAACGACGCACTTGTTGGAATGCATCGCTGCGGGAACCCATAAACCGCGGATTTTGCAAATCTTCGTGTCCTTCGTACGCTTCGTGGTGAATTCGCATTCCAGCAGGAACGGATTCGCCTTGCAGTGACCAGACGGCGCATTGACCGAGCGTCGTTCCCCCGATACGATAGCCAAACCGGCGTCGCTAAGAACATGCAGAGGCGGTTGGATTTTCTATCCGTTTCCGTTGTAGCCCAGGGTAACAATGAATAGTCCTCGTTCAGCGGTCCTCCTCTCGCTCCTCACGCGCTATGCCACATTCATTATTCAGTTCGTTGCAACCATCATTCTTGCCAGACTGCTCACCCCAGAGGAGCTTGGAATTTTCTCGGTGGGAATGGCTATTGTCGCTATTGCGCATACGGTTCGCGATTTTGGTATATCCAACTATATTATCCAGGAACGAGAGCTGACTGCGGCACGCACACAGACCGCATTTTCTGTCGCGGTTCTGGTCGCCTGGGGGATCGCGGCATTGTTGGCGACACTTGCGGCACCCGCAGCCGACTTCTACGACGATCAGCGCCTGCGGATGCTGCTGCTGATTCTCGCTGGTACCTTTCTGCCTCTGCCGTTCAGTTCGGTGCGGATGGCATTGTTCCGACGCGCAATGGCGTTTGGCCCGATCTTCCGTATCAATATCCTGTCCGCATTGATCTATGCGGCGAGCGCGATCCTGCTCGTCTATTTTGGCTTGTCGGTCACGGGCCTGGCGTTGGCCAGTGTCCTGAGCGCTGTGGCAACAGCTATCATGGCCATGCTCTACCGTTATGAGATTCTGATCTACCGTCCGTGCCTCAGCGACCTTGGACGCATTCTCAGTTTTACGACGGCGTCGAGTGCCACCTCGGTGGTAAACCAGATCGGAGAGAGCAGCCCGGATTTCATTATTAGCAAACTGCTCGGCTTCAGCGCCAACGGCTTGTTCAGCCGTGCTGTCGGCTTGATACGAATTGTGGAAACCTCGATCATGGACGCGGTGCGCAGCGTCGCTCTGCCATACTTTGCCACCGCCATCCGCGGCAAAGGGTCTGTCGCCGAAGCCTGGAGCAAGGTATCGACCTTGACCCTGGGGGTAACCTGGCCTGCTATGTTGACATTGGCGTTATTGGCATCGCCGCTGATCGAGGTTCTGTATGGGGCGAAATGGCTGGCCGCGAGTGCGGTCGCCCAAATTTTGTTCATCGGCGCGGCCTGTCGAAACCTAAGCTCTATGCTGGCCCCCGCGGTGCTCGCCGACGGCCATGTCGGTAAGCTGTTTCGCGCTCAGACCCTTATGCAAAGCGCAAAGATCGGCCTGGTGATACTTGGCGCACTGCACGGGCTGGAAGCGGTTGCCCTGGGATATATCTTAGGCGAGGTGGTCGGCACCTTAGCCCACGCGTATCTCGGGCATAAGTACATCGGCGTGACTTGGGCGCAACAGAGAGCGGTTGTTGTCCGCGCAATCCTGATCGTAACGCCGATCGCGGTTGCGGCGACAACCGCGCATCATTTTGCCCAGTCGCTGAACTCAGCCCCTTTGGATCTGCTATTGACAAGCAGCGCTGCCACGGCGTCCTGGCTTGCGACGCTGTTTCTCTTTCGTCACCCATTAGCATCGGAGATCCAAAGAGCAACGCACCGACTGACTCAGACCGCAATGCAGATCGTAAAAACCTAATGACCCAACAGAAGCTCCCACAAAACTCTTCCACTTATGACGTCATGTTCTCTGAGGGCGGCCATGACGATGTGTTTCGCTTGCCTTATCGACATTCTTGCTATTACCCCATGTTTCGCCGAGTCGAACACCTGCTGCGGCGCTCAGGGAGCAGGTCCGTTCTTGAAGTCGGCTGCGGCACTGGCGCCCTTGCTCACCTGCTTCTCGATACCGGTCGCTATTCGTACAAGGGGTTCGACTTCAGTATCGAAGCCGTTAAACAGGCGTCCGAGCGGACTGGTCGACCCGATCTCTTCTTTGCCTGCGACGCCAGGAGCCCCGACGCCTATGCGATGGCGTTCGATTACGACACCATTGTCTGCACCGAAGTCCTCGAGCACGTCGACCAGGATCTCGATGTTATCGCCCTTTGGCCCGCCGGCCGCAGGATGATTGCAACGGTTCCTAATTTCGATTCTCGCTATCATGTGCGGTTTTTCCGCAGCCCCGAGGAAGTCGCGGCTCGTTATGCACCAGCCCTCGACATCGAACGCATAGAAACTGTTAAAAAACCCTATTCGACCAACCTGTCGTTGCGCCAGCGTTGGCGCGAAATTCGCTGGGCTCGCTACAAGCCAAAGTTGCTGCTTAAGCTGCTTGGCTTCGGACGTATTGATGACGTTGGTTGTTGGTTTGTCGTTGCAGGCCGTACGCGAAATCAAGGCCCCAAGTCTGTTTCCTGAACAGGCTGCAGCCGCGGCTGCTCATCGGCGATTTTTACAAGCGGATACCGATTTCCCAATGAAATGACATGGCTCAGCAATCCCGTTATGCGGTAGTCAGCTTTGACGCAAATTCCTTCATGGAGCCGGGCTCCATGATGAGCCGCGAGCAAATCCTCACGCGCATGGCTCGTCACAACGTCGTCATCCATTCGACCCCACCGAGCGGACGCCACGTGCCCGTTCCACCCAGCGGGCTCAGCAAGGTTGGAGATAACCTGTATTGCTACTCGAACCCGAGCTGGTTGCCCCGAATCTATCGATGGCCGGCTGTTGATCGGTTCGCAAATCGGCTCAGATCGCTGCACCGCCGAAACCTGATCAGGAGCCGTGCGGGGAACCTTCCACGCGTGATCTATTTATGGCATCCGCTCTTCATAGATGAGGTCAACCGATACCAACGCAGCCTGCTCGTTTACCACATCTATGACGACTACGCCGGCCTGCCGAATGCAGCTGCCGAGACAGCACGGCAAGAACGCAAGGCCCTCGAGCAGGCGGATCTGGTTTTCGTGGCAAACGCACAGCTGCTGCGTGATCGACAGCGCACCTTCGACCGACCCTATATCCATTTGCCTCAGGGCGTCGATTTCGAAGCGTTTGAGCGTGTTCGAAAAGGTACCAGACAACCGACTCCGGAGCTGGAGAACATCCGGCCACCAAGGATCGGCTACGTGGGACGGCTGAACGATAAGGTTGATCTAGACCTTGTGCTTCAGCTCGCACGCGCGCGCCCAAATTACAGCTTCGTGTTCATAGGCCCGGTCGAGCATCGGGAATTAGGCTCGAGAGCCGAAACGCTGGCACAATGCCGCAACGTGCATTTCCTCGGACCCCAGGACTACGGCAAAGTGCCGAGCTGTTTGAGCCAAATTGATGTGGCCATCGTCCCCTACCGACAGGAACCAGGGCAATGGGCGTTCTACGGCAGCCCACTCAAGCTGCGGGAAGCGCTGGCTGCGGGAAAGCCCGTTATCGCCTCCTCTATCAGTGATGTGGATGCCTTTGGAGACCTTGTTCGATCGGCGCGCGGTGTAGAGGATTGGCTGGCACAGATCGATCAAGCCTTGACCGAAGGCACAGATCGCGCATGCGTGACGGCGAAAATAGACTATGCGCGCAGGAACAGCTGGGATGCACGCGTGAGCCTGATCGACTCGTTGATTCGTGAACACCTGTCCCAGCAAACCTAGGCGATTTCTGTGGAGAAACCTACCACCTAGCCTGTCTTTTCATACCTCACGCCCGAAGGCGATGGCAGCGGCGCGTTGGGTGCGAGCGCGCCAGGATGGCGATCCCGCCTGGGCGACGGCCAACTTGAGAACAAGTTGTGCTTCGAGCCAGTCGATCAACTCCAGCGGCATGCACCAGGAAGTCATGACCACAGTCCGGGCAAACAGCTTCGGACATTGCGATCGGCTCGCTGGAATGCGCTTGTGCCTGCTATTGGTTTGTATCCGGGGCCAGGCAGCCAGAGTGCAATAGGGCCTGTAGATCGACCAGGGGTAGCCTACGGTGATCGTGGTCGAGTGTACCGATCAGCCAGTGCCCGTGGTTGCAATCCAGCAGCGGCAGCGGTTCCGCCATGGGCCGGATCAATGCCTCGACAAAGTCTACGGCGATGGCCTCGAGTTGGCCATTGACGCAGGTGAGCAGTGCCGTATTCGGCTGCCAGCAGGTGTCGATGGGCAGATCCAGCAGTCGGCGGGAATCTGACAATCTGATGTTCTGTCCGGATGACCTGGTGTAGCAGCCGAGCACCTGAGATGGCGTACTGGCACTTTGGTTTATGTCAGGTTTGAGATCGGAAATCGGTCCGAAACCGAAATAACCGTCCGCGACAAAGGCGAGCCTGTGCCCCTGGAGGCGGACTTGCCAATAGCTGTCGTGGTGACCAGGCGGAGTATGGCAGGGCAGAATGCTGCATTGGCGTGCGCGGATGTCGAGCAGATGACATTGCGCATCGTTCAGGCCGCTTTCAAACGCCGATAAACGCTGGTCCGGTAGTTGGGGCGGCGCATCGCCGGTTCGCTGCGCGAGCTGCAGGTGGGATGGATCGATCAGTAGGGCCGGCGACTCGCCGATGTCGATGCGCCGAAAGACAGGGCTGTTGTTGTTCTGGCCCTCAACGATCGGCATTTGGCTGCGGCGCGGTTGTTGCAGGCCAAGCAGCCTTCGGGCGTGAATGGCGATGGGCTGGCGGGCGGTCTCGGCGATGATGACCAGGTCATCGATGGCCGCGATCGGCATGGATTGCTGCAGGAAGATATCCATGCTGACCAGCGGCATCAAGTCGCCGCGCAGGTCGAATGCCCCCAGCACTGAAGCCTGGCTTTCTTCCAGCGGGGTTAATCTCGGAAGGGGCAGGGTTTCGCTTACACGCTCGATGGGCAGCGCACAGCGGCCCGCGTCCGTCGCAAAAATCAAAAACTTGGTGGAGGAGCCGCTGCTGCGCGTCTTTGGATTTGCCGATGATGTCATTCAGGTGTGCGCCGTTGTTGCTAGTTGTATGGGCGAGTTGCGTTAGCAGGTAGCCCAAGCCCTGCGTTGAGTCTAGACCATCATGGCGCATGCGGAGTTGATGCAGTCGCAATTCTGCAATCTGGAGGTGGTTGGATCGGCCGAGTCTGGTTGCATTGGCGAGCGGGATCAAAAGCGCGCGTTGATGTAGCTCAGCGCCCGGCTGATGGGTAATTCGATATTCGATGGCCCGCTGCGGATCAGAAACGTCTCGCGCTGCTTGTAGCGTAGGAAGACCGGCGTGTCGGCGCGTTCGCATTCCACCGCCGCGATCTGCCGGTCAGCGAGTTGGAACAGGTCGAAGCGCAGCAGACGGGTATATTCCGGGCCCAGGTGTTGGTTGATCAGATTCTTGAAATGCAGACGGAATTTGTCATCGTTGGCGAACCCGTCTGCGGCCAGCCCCAGCACTTCGCCGTCGTCGGCAACGCCGATCAGCAGGATACCGCCTTCGCTGTTCAGGAAAGCCGCGACGCCTTTGAGCCAGGCCAGTTCAATCTCCTTGTCGGGTTTGCCGGTGTGCAAATTGGTGCGCATTGTGGACTTGAACTCCAGATGCGTTCCCTCGCCGCGACCGATCAGGTCGTACAGGTCGGTCTGCGGTTGCGTGCGGTCGATGGCGAGCTTAGGCAAGTCGCGCAATTGGCGGCCGTATTTGCGCACCAGCAGCAGAGCCAGTCCTACGCCGAGAGCGACGATGGCGAGGCCGGTTGCGACGAGCATATGCCAGCTGTTTTGCAGAACGCTTATGCTTCCCGAGGCTGGCATCGCGACGCCGACCCAAGCGCCGTTGCCCTGATCATGGAACGGCAGGAATCCGCCCCACCAGCGTTGTCCGCCGCTCTCGAAACCGACCAGCCCGGTGCCGCGGGTATTCGCCGGTTGGCCAGCGGTGCGCCAGGCGGCAACCGCCTCGAACGCCAGCGTTCCGCCCTGCTGACGCTCGGCATTATAAAAACCGGAGGCTTGCGTTTGGTCCGCTTGGCCACTGTAGACGCCGCCGTCGGCGCTGAACAGGAAACCACGCCCGCCCGAGCCCAAATCCAGTCTGTCAATGGCGCGCATGATGCGCTCGAGCGTCACATCGAAGGCGACGACCAATAGCCCTTGCTCATCGCGCCAGGCGATCGATGCGGTGGTACCGGGGACATTCAGAGTATGAAAACGATAGGGCGGGCTCCAGACCAGCGCGTCCTTGGCATTCGCCGCAGGCTGTTGTTCGAGCCGGGATGCCGCCAGCCGGAACCAGGGTCGTTGGCGTGCATCCTGGTCGCTGCCGGTGCTGGTCGAGTCGAGTTCCTGGTCGGCATTCAGCCATCGGGTTAGGGTCAATTCTGCTGTATCCACGTTTCCCGGCGAGCGTGTACGGGTCAACCAATGCTTGTCGTCGTGGCGCAGGTAATATGCGCCACCGCGATCATCGGCAAACACTGCCCCGGAGATCTGATCGATGTGCGTCAAGACCGGGATAATCCGTGCGTTCAAGGCGCGCATGTCGGCAGGTGTCAAATGGCTGTCGCGCAACGCGTCCTGCACGATCAACAGTTGCTGCTGCACCGGCGTCAGCAATGAGCGCACCTCTTCGCGTACCAGCGCGGTGGCGGCTCCGATACGCGCCTCGGCCAGGTCGCGATTGAGATTGTTCAATAGCAGTGCGCTGGCCGTGGCCAGGACGCCGACCGTGATCAGCACCAGCGCGACCAGATCGCGGAACAGCCGAGCACGGGTTGGAGCCGGGAATCTGTGCAGCAGGGGGGGAAGCTTCATGACGCGGCATTATGCTGGAAGTCGTCGAGGGATGCGCGGATTGTGCAGCGCCGGGGCGGAATCCCGTGAACGAGCAAGGCGCTCGACACTCATCGAGTGCGGCACAGGCTGAGGTATGAACATCGTTCGTTCCTGACATTGGATAGGCTGCTGTGAGTTTCTTCTTCACCCTGGATGCTGATACTATCGCGGCGGTTTGATTGAGCGAGCCGTGATTCTGGAGCAAAGTATGTCAAAGCTGTTGTATCAAGCCCATCCGTCGGTCTGGCGCAGCCACCCGTTCGGTACGCTGGTCGCGCTGCTAGTGGTGCTGGCTGGCGTGTTTATTGCAATGACGGGGCAGATTCCCTACCTGTCGCCGTTATTGCATCCTTATCTGTCGCCGCTGTTTGCGGCATTGCCGCTGCCGGAGTGGCTGGATCTGCGCATGGTCGGTGTTGTGCTGATTCTGCTCGCGCTGTTGCGTTTGGGCATCTGGTGGCTCAAGGCACGTTTTGACCACCTGGAGATCCATGAAAGCGAGCTGGTCTGGACGCACGGATTTCTGAATAAAAACTATGTCGAGACCAATATGTCGTCAATCCGTACCGTGCGCGTGCATCAGTCGCTTTTTCAACGTCTGGTGAATGCAGGTGATATTGAAATCTTTACCACCGGCGACTTGTCCGAGTTGTCCATCAAGGGACTGCCGCGGCCAGCCGAGATTCGCGAGCACATTAAACATCAGAGCGCCGGGGAGAGCTGATGATGAGACGCTCGAGCACCGCCATCGGTGTGCCGGCCTGGATCACGGCCGTCCTGTCCGTGGTTGTTCTGCTGGGGCTGTCGTTGCCGGCAAGCGCCGGCAGTGGCGCCCTGGAGCGCATCAAAGTTGCAAAGACGATCCGCATTGCCTTCGCGCCAAATGCGTATCCCATCGCATTTCGTGATGCCGATGGCGCGCCGCGCGGCTATTCGGTGGATCTGTGCCGGCGCGTGGTGGCCAGTGTGCAGCAGGCATTGGGTTTGGATGCGTTGGAGATCGCGTGGATCGAAGGCAATACGCCCCGTCGTCTGGCTGCCGTGGCCAATGCGGAGGCCGATATCGAATGTGGTACCACCACCATGACATTGGAGCGTCAGCGCAACGTGGATTTTTCGAACGTGATCTTCGTCGAGTCCGGAGGCATCCTGGTCCGCTCCGATGCCGGCATCCGCGCGCTTGGGGATTTGGGCGGCAAGCGATTGGGCGTGATCCCGGAGACTACCACCGAATTGCGCCTGCGACCGGTATTAAAAAAGCGCTTGATCAATGCCAAGCTGGTGCCGATCAAGGATGTGCGCGACGGCCGCGAGCAATTGGTTGCGGGCGCATTGGACGCGGTTGCCAGCGACCGTCTGCTGTTGATCGGCCAGGTGGCTGAACTCAATGCCGCCGAGGACTATATGATTTTGGATGCGGACTTTTCGGTGGAGCCCTATGCCTTTGCCCTGCCTCGCAATGATGCCGACTTTCGCCTGGCCGTGAACCGCGGCCTTGCACAGGTCTATCGCAGTGGTGAGGTCGACCGGATTTTCGAGCGCTGGTTTGGCGAAGATGCCGAGCCTACGCAATTGCTGGAAACCATCTTTTTCATTTATGGCTTTGCCGACTGAATTGAATCTTTCCGAAGATTCTTCTGCGTTTTCGCGGTGATGAGAAGAATGGGCTTGCGTGCGGTGCCCGGGGTAGGGATGCGGTCTCCGACCCGGCGTTGGATCGGAGACGTTAAGAGTCGCTATGCGCGCAGCATTTCGTAGAGTTTGTCTTTCAGAAGCAGGCGCTCTTTTTTGAGCTCCTCAATTGTCTCGTCGGCCACTGGGGTGCCCAGCTCTTCGAGCTTGCGGACGCGGGCATCGAGGTCGTCATATTGATCCATCATCGTGGCAAAGGGGGGATTGCCTTCACGCAAGTCCGCGATTTTAAGCTCGTAATCCGGAAACTCGTGTATCAGGTCGTGTTGTTCTCCGAGCATCGGTTTGTGCTCCTCCGCAGCGACGACATCGATTGGCGATGCCGAATGGATGTCGAAATGTCTTGAAATTGGGTTGTCTGAACGGCGGAAGCCGGGCGAGAACGCGTTCTTGGGCGATGCATCGCCATCAGAAATTGTAAACCAGCATTCATCAACCGAGAAACCTTGCGGCTGCGGAATCCTGATCCAGATTAGGTAACCGGCTGAAAAACAGTTTCGAAATCGAGGTTATGCAAGCCCGAGCCTAATTTGCATTCATCTGCTTGATGACATCGTCCGTGATATCGGCGCTTTCTCCCAGATACATCAGGCCGGAGCGACTGGCTTCGAAAACGGCCCCCAGCTTTTTTTTCTCTGCGACCTGATTGACCGCCTCGCGAGCCGGCTCCAGCAGTTTCTGTCCTTCCTGTTGCTGTGCTGCCACGACCTCTTTCTGCACCTCGGTGAAGTCTTTTTCGAAGGCTTCGATGCGGGATTTGATATCCTGTTCCTTTTTTTCCACCTGTGCTTTACTCATCAGAGGCTTGTCTCGATCCAACGCGGCCTGCAATTGGCGGATTTCGCGTTCGCGTTCGGCAAATGCCTGCTGCTGCTCGCCAAAACGTTCCTCTAATGTCGTCTGCACTGCCTTGCCCCTGTCGCTTTCCTGCAGAACGCGCTCCATACTGACGATGCCAATTGTCTGTGCAGAGGCCTCTAAGATGGACGCGCAGGCTAAGCCGAGAGCAAGCGAACAGAGGACGATGTGCTTCATTTCAGGTACTCCTGATCTATGTATCGTTGATCGTTGGAAAGTTCAGTCGCGGGGTGGCTGCCGGCGGTGGCCAAGCACCACATTTGATCGCTGGCTGAATTCTACCGATACCTTGAAGGAAGCAACAGCGCCAGATGCGGAAGTGGCCCGGCGAATACGAAGATTCTGAACCAGCTTGCATAACGGCGCTACAATTCGTGGCAACAGAACCCATCGCCGCCCAGGTAGCCGGGTTCGAACTCACTATAGATTAGGCTTCAACCAGAGGTCGGAGGAATCACGCCATGGGGAACTCGCTTCAGGATCAGCTGCTGAAGGCGGGATTGGTCAGCCAGCAGCAGGCCAAACAGACGCGTAGCAAAAAGCGTAAAAACAAACGCGCCAGCGGCGGCGATGATGCGGCAAGCCGGCAGGAGGCGGCCAAGGCCGCGGCGCTGAAACGCAAGCGCGATCGTGAACTGAATCGCGAACGTGACGAGGAAGCGAAGCGCAAAGCCGAGCTTGTCGCATTGTGGCAATTGATCCGGGACAATCGCATCAGTCGCGATGGCGGCGATGTTGCCTATAACTTCAGCGATGGCAAAGCGCTGAAGCGGCTGTATGTCAACGCGGAACAACATGCCGGGCTGGTTGATGGTACGCTAGCCATTGTGCGTCAGGACGATTTTTATGCCCTGGTGTCATCGCAGCTGGTCGAACGGATCGCCGCATATGACCCATCGTTGATTCTGGTGCACAATACGCCTGGCGACGATGCCGACGACGAGTACGCCGATTTCAAGGTGCCAGATGATCTGATGTGGTAATCGGCCGGGGTGATTGCAGTGACCATGGAGAACTCTCGAATATGACGGATGAACAGGACCGGCGCCTGGCGCTGCTGATTGATGCGGATAACGCTCAGGCATCGGTCATCGACGGCCTGCTGGAGGAGGTGGCCAGCTATGGCACCGCCCAGGTCAAGCGCATTTACGGCGACTGGACGCGGCCCAATCTTGCCGGCTGGAAGGATGTCCTGCTGCGCCATTCCATTCAGCCTCGCCAGCAGTTTGCATACACCAAAGGTAAGAATGCCACCGATGCAGCCATGGTGATCGACGCCATGGACTTGCTGCACAGCGGTCGCTTTGACGGATTTTGCCTGGTCTCGAGCGATAGCGATTTCACGCCGCTGGCGGCACGCATCCGCGAATCCGGGCTCAAGGTCTATGGCTTTGGTGAGCAGAAGACGCCGGATGCGTTTGTTGCCGCCTGTGACAAATTCGTCTTCACCGAACTGCTCAAAGACGAGGCGCCCGGGGCGACACCGCCCGCGCGTCTGGGCACTAAGGAATTGCGCGGTGATGCAAAACTGGTAACGCTGTTGCGCAAGGCGGCCGCAGATGCCGCTGGCGATGACGGCTGGGCCGAGTTGTCCAGTGTCGGTAATACCATTAATAAACGCTCGCCGCAGTTCGATCAACGCAGCTATGGCTACGCCAAGCTCAGCGAATTGATCAAGGCTACCAAGCTGTTTGATATCGAAGCGCGCATCCTCGGTGAAGGCTCCGGAAAGCGCTTTTATCTGCGCGACAAGCGCTATGCCGATGCTTGAGGCGATGCTCGGGTGGGAACGCCTGACGCAACGCCGCAGGTGGGTGCTGTCTGCAAACAATGTAAGGATTCACCGCAGAGACGCAGCGTGCGCAGAGAAGCTGAGGCTAGGCTGTCGAAATCTGCAGTCTCACTAAAACAAGCGCTTCCCGGTTGATGGATGCTGAGTCGGTGTTGGGATCGGTGTCGAGGTCAACATTAGGGATTGGTATCGAGCTGGCTGTTTTGATCGATGAGCGGATTCGATTCCGATTCCGATAGCGACCCCGACATCGATGAGGCTTCCCCAGTGCGTTCGATGAAGCAATCCAAGACCCGGAATCGGTTTGGCATCAAAACTCAGGACATTTCGACAGCCTAGGCTGAGGCCAACGCATCCCTATTCTTTGCGTCTCTGCGGTGAATCAAACTTCATTCTGGTTGAATTGCTGAACATGCTGCGCAGGCAGCATGCCCGCAGGTGAGCCCTAGGCCGTTACCAACGACCATCAGGCTGCATGCTGAACCGCGTCCATGACCGGGTTCTCCAGCACGCCGATCCCGTCGATCTCAACGCGTACCCGGTCGCCGTTGGCGAGGAAGACCGGCGGTTTACGCGCAACGCCGACGCCAGCCGGGGTGCCGGTCAGGATCAATGTGCCGGGGGCAAGCGTGGTATCGCGACTCAGAAACGCAATCAGTTCGGCGACGCTAAAGATCATGTCCGACGTGGAGCCCTGTTGCAGGGGCTCGTCGTTGACCACGCAGCGCAATGCCAGCGCTTGCGGATTCGGGATCTCGTCGGCAGTGACCAGCACTGGTCCGATTGGGCAGAAGCTGTCGAAACTCTTGCCCCGAATCCACTGTCCGCCGCCGCCGTGTTTTTGCCAGCGGCGGGCGGAGACATCGCAAGCGGCGGTGTAGCCCAGCACATAGTCCAGCGCTTGCTCGGCGCTGACATTGCGCGCATCGCGACCGATCACGACTCCCAACTCCGCCTCGTAGTCCACCTCGGGACCACGTTCACAGGCAGCGGGCAGCAGGATCGGATCGCCTGGACCGGTGACTGTCGTGGTGGGTTTCATGAAGATGACCGGGTTTTGCGGCAGCTCTTGCCCGGTTTCCGTCGCGTGATCGCGATAGTTCAGGCCGATGCCGTAGATATTGCAGGGTACGATGGGTGCCAATAGGCGGCCGATGCGCTCGGTCTGGCCGGTGCTGGCGCGATCGCCGAAAAAATCGGATGATAGGAGCGCGGCAGTGCCGTCGTCGATTTGGCTGCCATGGAGGATACGGCCGTCGGGTGTTTCGAAGCGAATCAGGTGCATAGTTGAATGACTGGATTGAGGTTGCCGGGTTGATTTTGGGTTGATTTTGTTTGCTCGATCGAAATTTGCCATTGAGCCTGGGAGAAGCCTTGCGCTCGATATGACGCGGTGAAGCCAGCGCAAATCCGCGCATCGGCTTCGCCGCGGTATCGGTGCCTGCCGTGGCATGCTGGCGGATCTCTCGAAGCGAGCGGGTCTGAATATGGGTGATTCGTCCGCAAGTATACGCGACTGGATATCAGTGTCCCAGTTGTCGATTCCGGTGATTCCAGCGACGCCTGGGTGGGCAATTTAGCTTTGAGCCGCCGGACGCTGGTCTACCATGATGCAATGGCCGGCAATCTGGAACCGGTATTATCGATGGCGAACAATGACCATGTCCGAAACGCAACAGCGCACTTTGCAATCTATCCCAGCCGACGGCGACCGCTCAACGCGCGGACCGATCGCGACAGCGGACATCGATCTGACCGGTTGTTTAATCCGCGATCGGCGACAATTCACGCGCCGGTTGCGTGGTCTGCGGCGACGCGAGCGCGACCGCCAGCCGGTAGACCAGGCGCTTGCGCGGTTGGTCGATGCCATCAGCGCATCCCGCGCGCTGGCCGAACAGCGGCGTGCCGGTATCCCCAAAATCGATTACCCGCCGGAATTGCCGGTCAGCGAGCGTCGCGATCAGGTGGCAGCGCTGATCCGCGATCATCAGGTCGTGGTGCTCTGTGGGGAGACCGGTTCCGGCAAGTCCACCCAATTGCCGAAGATTTGTCTTGATGCCAGCCTGGGACTGGGCGGCCCAGGCCTCGGCCGTGGCTGCTTCGGGCGCATCGGACATACACAGCCGCGGCGCATCGCCGCGCGCAGTCTGGCCAGCCGGCTATCCGCGGAGCTGGGCACCGAGCTCGGCAGCACGGTGGGCTACAAGGTGCGTTTTCACGACCGGGTACAGCCGACCACCGCGGTCAAGCTGATGACTGACGGTATGCTGTTGGCGGAGATCCAGCAGGATCGATATCTGAACGAATACGACACATTGATCATCGATGAGGCCCATGAGCGCAGTCTGAACATCGATTTCCTGCTCGGTTGGTTGAAACAGATCCTGCCCAAGCGTCCGGACCTGAAATTGATCGTGACCTCCGCAACCATCGATCCGCAGCGTTTCTCCAGGCACTTCGACGATGCGCCGGTGATCGAGATTTCCGGGCGGACCTATCCGGTGGAAGTTCGCTACCGCCCAGCCGACGAAGAATTCGCCGCGGAGCGCGATGACGCCATGCAACTGGCCATTTCCAATGCGGTCGACGAACTCGCACGGGCCGGGCGGGGCGACGTGCTGGTCTTTCTGTCCGGCGAGCGCGAGATTCGCGTGACTGCCGAAACCCTGCGTAAACATCATCCTGCCTCGACCGAGATCCTGCCGCTGTTCGCCCGTCAAGGACCCGGCGAGCAGGCGCGGGTGTTTCAATCCCATGCAAAGCGGCGGGTGGTGTTGGCGACCAATGTTGCCGAGACCTCGTTGACGGTACCAGGCATCCATTACGTGGTCGATCCGGGCTTTGCGCGGATCAGCCGTTATAGCCATCGCAGCAAGGTGCAGCGATTGCCGGTGGAGCGCATCAGCCGTGCCTCGGCCAACCAACGTAAGGGTCGCTGCGGGCGCATCGCATCGGGTATCTGCATCCGGCTGTATACCGAGGAGAATTTCGATGCACGCGCCGAGTTCACCGAGCCGGAGATTCGTCGTACCAATCTGGCGTCGGTGATCCTGCAGATGAAGTTGCTTGGCTTCGGCGCCATTGAGAACTTTCCGTTCCTCGATCCACCCGATACCAAGCTGATCTCCGATGGTTATCGGACTCTCGAAGAACTGGCCGCCGTGGATGCCGACGGCGAATTGACGGCACTTGGTCGGCAGCTTGCGCGCTTGCCGGTGGACCCAAGGATCGGCCGTATGCTGCTGGCGGCGGAGTCCCACCACTGCCTGCGTGAGGTGCTGATCATCGCCTCGGCGTTGAGTGTGCAGGATCCGCGAGACCGGCCGCTGGACAAGCAGCAGTTGGCGGATCAGATGCACGCCACCTGGCAGCATGAAGACTCGGATTTCATGACTTTGTTGAATTTGTGGGAATTTTTGCGGCGTGAACGCAAGTCGCTCTCGCGCAGAAAGTTTCAGCAGCAGTGTCGGCAGCATTTTTTGTCCTGGAACCGGGCGCAGGAATGGCTGGATGTACACACTCAGCTGCGTGAGCAGATGCGCGAGTTGGGACATCGCGAGAATGCGACGCAAGGCACCTTTGAGCAGTTGCATCGGGCGTTGCTCACCGGCCTGTTGAGTAACATCGGTGTCAAGGATGAGCAGCGTGAGTATTTAGGCGCGCGCGGCGGGCGTTTTTACCTTCATCCCAGTTCCGCCTTGTTGCAGGGTAAATCCGCGACCAAATCTGCGGCTGGCCCAAAGTGGATTGTCTGTGCCGAGCGTGTCGAAACCACCCGTCAATACGGGCGCATCGCGGCCAAGGTGCAGCCTGGCTGGATCGAAAATGCCGGGGCGCATCTGGTCAAGCGCGCGTATTCCGAGCCGCATTGGCAAAGCAAATCCGGCCAGGTGGCCGCGTTCGAAACCGTGACCCTGTACGGAGTGACTCTGATCAGCCGTCGGCGCATCAACTATGGCCCCATTAATCCGTCAGAGGCGCGCGAGGTGTTTTTGCGTTTCGGCCTGGCAGAGGGCGACTTCGACACGCGTGCACCATTCTGGCGGCATAATCAGGAGTTGATCGACTACGTGCGTCATCTGGAGACCAAGTCCCGACGCCGCGATATTCTGGTGGATGAAGACGCGATCTACGCGTTTTATGCCGAGCGCGTGCCCAGCGGACTCTATTCCAAGCCTCAGTTCGAGCGTTGGTTGCGTAAGGCGACCCGCCAGCAGCCCAAATTGCTGCACATGCGTATGGCTGATGTCATGGCACGCGATGCCGCGGAGATCACCGCCGAAAATTTTCCCGACAGTCTGCGGGTCGGTGCAACGGAATTGCCACTGGAATATCGCTTTGATCCCGGTCAGCCGAGCGATGGTGTCACCCTAGTGGTGCCGCTGCCGTTGATCAATCAGGTCTCGCCGGAGCGTTTGGAATGGCTGGTGCCAGGTTTGCTGGAGGAGCGCATCAGGGCATTATTGCGTGGTCTGCCGAAGCAAATGCGCAAGGCTTTTGTGCCGATCCCGGAAACCGCTGCCAGGCTGGTTGCGGTATTGCGCCCATCGGATCGTCCGCTGATTCAGGCATTGGCCGAGACATTGTACGATCTGACCGGCGTGCGCGTGCCGGAGGATGTCTGGGATGCAGATGCCTTGCCCGAGCATCTGCGTATGAAGGTACGTTTAGTGGATCATACGGGTAAATCGGTGGCCAGCGGTGATGATCTGGTACGGCTCAAGCGCCGCCATGCCGACGGCGGTTGCAGGGCCAACGCGGCGAGTCAGCAGTGGGGCCATGCGTTAGAGCGCGATGGCGTGACGCGTTGGGATTTTGGTTTCCTACCGGAACAGATCGATATGGATCGCGCTGGCATCCGAGTACGCGGTTTTCCGGCCTTAGTCGATGCGGGCGACAGCGTTTCAATCCGCGTGCTGGATGCCGAGCAGAACGCGCAGATGGCAATGCGCAACGGCTTGCGGCGATTGATCATGCTGTCGCTGCCACAACAATTGCGCTCTTTGCGGCGCAATTTACCGGGGCTGGATCGCATGCGTTTGCAATACGCCAAGGCGCCGTTGCCGGAAATGCAGATCGCATCGGCCAATGTGGTGTCTGCTGATTCGGCTGGCGGGCGAATTGCGCATCCCGGCGACAACCGAGCGGTGGATCTGGCCGACGAATTGGTCACATTGATTTTGGATCTGACCTTTATTCAGGGGCAGGCGCCGTTGCGTGACCAAGCCGCCTTCGAGCAACGCATCCTCGAATGCAAGGCCGCCATGATGGACATCGCGGATGAGGTCTGCACCCTCGCGGCCAGTATTCTCGATGTTTACCAGCCGTTGCGTAAACAGCTCGCCGGTATTACCCAAGTGAACTGGATGGCCTCGGTGCTGGATTTGCGCGAACAGCTTGACGCGCTGATTTTTCGGGGTTTTTTACAACAAGTACCGTTTGATCATCTCAAGGACTACCCGCGTTATCTGAAGGCGGCCAGCCAGCGTGTCGGGAAACTGACCCAAGCGGCTGGCCGTGACCAGGAACGCCTGCGTGAGCTGACCCCGCTGTTGCACAAGTGGCGCGAGCGCAGCCTTGCCGCTCATGCAGCCGGGCGCTATGACCCAAGACTGGAAGAAATCCGCTGGCTGTTGGAGGAATTGCGCGTGTCGCTGTTCGCGCAGCAACTCGGCACCGCCTATCCGATTTCGGTGAAGCGGATCGAAGCGCGCTGGCGCGAGCTGGGGCTTTAGGCGATGGGTGCGGCGTCAAAATACTGTGCAGCAGGAGAAGGCATGTCAAGCAAGCGACAGAATCCCTTCAAGCAGCACGCCCGGCAGCAAGGCGATTGCCGGAGAGAGAAACAACCCAGATGGTCTATTTCTACACAGCAATCGCCTAAACCCATTCACCCAGCATGAGGTTCGATTCACCGCAGAGACGCAGAGTACGCTGAGAAGAGCATGTATTTGCCCGGCCCCTCTGCGCACGCTGCGTCTCTGCGGTGAATATCCAAGCCCGCATGTTTGCCTGTGCTTGCGCGCTGTCAGCGGCGGAAAAATGGCCGCGGACAGCGCGGAAAACAGGTTGCATTGTTGGTACGGCCGGGACGGCCTGTTGCTTTTGCTAATACCGAGGCTCCGTCTCGGTATCTGGTCTGGAGGGCCCTGCCATCCGCGGACCCTGACGAGCCGCAGGTGCCGCTCGGCGTAGGAGCCCGCTTGCGGGCGACCCGGCAAATGATGCCAGCGGTCAGCGAGGAGCTTGGCGGATATCGGGTTGGTCAGTTCGATACCGACGCCGATACCGACGCCGATAGCGGTACCGAATGAGTCGGCAGGCGACACCCAAGCCAAAAACCTGTTTAGCTTGTTTCTGCACCATCACTAGGCCACTGTCTTCTCGACAAATGAACCGAAGGCAGCACCCGGCAATCCCGGCCTGGGCTGTCGACATTCTCCTGCAAATCGACTATCGGGTTCCTCGACATCATTTTTACATACGCCTGCTGCCGACAATGAGCAACCAAAAGCTGATCAGACAGTCGCCCAACACAGTGTATGTCAACAGCTCCACCCCGATCTATTCGGCGACATAGATCTCGACCCGGCGATTCGCACGCCGGCCGGCTGCGCTGGCATTGTCGGCAATCGGCCGTTCGGCACCATAGCCCGTAGCGCTGAGCCGAGTACGATCGACACCGCGAGTCACCAGTGCTTCCATGACCGCTTCGGCGCGCTGTTGCGACAAATCTTGGTTGATTGCCGCACTGCCCAGGCTGTCGGTGTGACCTTCGATGCGCGCTTTCAGATCGGGCCGTTGCTGTAATAGATCGGTGACACGATCCAGGGTCGGCAATTCTCCGTCAGGTAAGCTGGCGGTGCCGCTAGGGAACTGCAATTCGTCACCGGCCAGACTCAGTAAAATCCCCTTTTCGGTGAGCTTTCCGCCGAGCTCGGTGGCGTTGTCGTACAGCGTGCGGACCTTTTCCAACGAGGCTTGCGTGTTCGCCTTGGCTTCGGTCAGGCGACGTTTCAGATCCTCGAGCTCTGCGTCATGCTCCGCTTGCAGCGATACCAGCGTTTTGCGTTCCTCGGCCAGCTGGGCTTGCAGGGCCTGGCGTTCCTGCTCCAAGGTCGATTCAGCCGCACTCATGCGCGTCTCGGCTGCCTGCAACTCCTCGCTGTGCTGGCTCTTGGTCTGTGCCAGCTCGTCTTGCAGGGCGTCACGCTCCTGCTGCAAGGCGTTTGCGGCGTTGGCGGCACTTGCGCGCGCTGCTTCCAGTTCGGCTGTTTGTGTGGTTTGCAAGGCGCGCAAGCGCTCTAACTCGGCCTGCAATGCACTCACCGCGTCTGCTTGCTCGCCGCCGGCCGCAGCTGCTGCGGCGGCATCGGCGACCTCCTGTTTAGCTGCTTCCAATGCCGTTTGCGCAGCTTGCAGATCCGCCCTCAACTGCTCGGCCTCAGTCTCCAGTTGCACGGCACGTGCCTGCGATTGCTCGACTTGCTGCTGCAACTCGTCTGCGGCGCCAGCCCTGTCTGCCTCGATCGTCTCCATCGTGTCGGCGATGGCCTCGCTTGCGGCTTGGGCGGCGGCCAAGTCCGCGCGCAATTGCTCGATCAGCGACTCGCTTTCCGCGAGCTGGGCTTGCAGTTCAGCAGTCGGTGTCTGTTCTGGCACTGTCGCTGCGTCCGTGTCGAGTTCTGCCTGCATGGCTTCGCGCTGCCTTGTGGTTTCCACCAGCTTTATCTTCAGCTCCTCGATTGCGGCTTCCTCCTTGTCCACCAGCGTCTGCAACTGCGTCTGGCGCTCGCTGTTGCGGCCGAGCTTGTCGCGCAAGGCGGCTTCCAATTGATTCGCTGTATTGAGCTGAAAGTTGAGTCCGGCGATCGTCTGGTTGTCAGCGTCGAGTTTGGCTTGCAGTTCATGCTGGCTCTCCGTCAAGTCGACCAAGCGTTCGCGCAATGACGACTCGGACTCTTTGACCTTGGCCAATTCAGCGTCGACCTGTTGCTTGGCTTCGGTCACCTCATCCAGTCTCTTCTCGGTCTTCTGCAAGTCGGCC
The DNA here is from genome assembly GCA_016745215.1 of Thiohalocapsa sp. PB-PSB1. Classification (GTDB taxonomy): domain Bacteria; phylum Pseudomonadota; class Gammaproteobacteria; order Chromatiales; family Chromatiaceae; genus Thiohalocapsa. The sequence goes on along the minus strand of CP050890.1, from coordinate 4,604,641 downwards.
AATTGCTCGCGCAATGAAGATTCCGACTCTTTGACCTCGGCCAATGCGGCATCGACCTGATCCTTGGCCGCGGTCAGCGCGTCGAATTGCTGTTGTAATTCGTTTGTTGCCCGAACGTTACTGTCCAGGTCATCTTGCAGCTTTGCTAGGGCCTCTGCATTGGCCTTGGCTGCTTCCGCCATGTTCTCGTCGTGCTGCTGCTGTAAGCTTGCGAGCTGTTGTGTCTGCTGTTGCGTCAATTCATCGATGGTTTGCTGCTGGGCGCTGGTCATGGACTTGACCTCGGCCTCATGCTTAGCCGTCAATTTCTCGATTTCAGTCTCGTCGGTTTGCACTTGTTTGGTCATATCCACAAGCGCGGTATCCATGCTGGCGAGCTTTTTCGATGTCTTTTGTAGTTCCTGCTGGGTCGTGTTGATCTGCTCCTTCAGTGTCTCAGCGTAGTGGTTGTACAGCGCATACACGAAGATCAGTACAAGCATTAGGATCCAAAAACTGCTTTTCCACATGGTTGTGTCTTGATCGGACATCGCGATTTCTCCTCTCAGAATTGCGGCGAGTTGGCCTTGGTTGATTCATATTTGGTCTTCAGTGGCCTGGTGCGGCGAATTATGCCGTTTTACCGCTCCCAACACATCAGCAAGTCGCAAGTCAGGGCAAGCAGATGAGATTCGACGCATCCTCTGCCATGGTCGACGCAGTACCCAGTTGGCATGGCCGCAATTGCGCTGCAGCGTCCATAGAGATATGGTGCACTTTCCTTAAACACATGAATCCGGAGAGGTTTGATATGAGTTGGAAAGAACAACTGGACAAAGCCATCGCCCAAATCAAACAGGCGGCTGAAAGCGACAAGGCTCAGGAAATCTCAGCCAAGGCCAAGGAGTCGGTCAGTAGTCTGGTGGACAAGGTGAAAACCGGCGCACTGGGTGCTGCCGGATCCTTTCTCGAGGCCAACCGAGATCCATCCTCGTTGCAGGTGCATTTTCTGAATGCCCAACTGACCGTGCTATCACCAGCAGAGGGTATTAATATTTCCCGCCCCGATGCGGCTTCGCTGGTGATCGAGGATGGCGATGGGAACGGACTGGTCATCAACGCGGCGGCTGATCCCGCGTTCGTTGTCGAGCAGATCGGAAGCGTTACTCAGATCAGCGGCAATACCTATGATCTTGGTGCGGAAGACGGCGTGAATCTGGTCGTCACCAAGTTCTAGTGCAGCGGTGCGGATGTCCCGCTATCGTTTCTGCTGTTTGTCGTTGTCGTAGTCGCTCATCCTAGGTTATCGATGACGACAACGACAATGACTGCAAACGGCCTCGCGACTTCCGCAGCAGATCGCTAGCCTATACCCTTGCGGTAGGTTTACCATTCATTCTGTGGTTCCGGGGCCGATCGGCCGCGGAGCCCGTCCCCGCGCCAGCCGGCGTCGGCTCGTTCTCCATGTAAGATCTCGCCCCACCGCCAGCGTCGGCACCTGGGGCCGATGCTGTGCCCGGACCGAACAGGCTGTCGTGATCGACAATGCAGACTTTCCTTTAGCACTGGATTCCGTCCATGACTCAAGACCGATCAGATCCACCAGCGCACGACATCACCACCGAGATCGACAGTCTGCGTACAGCGCTGACACGCAATAAGGGTAAGCGTATCCGACGTCTGCTGAAGACGATGCATCCGGCCAAAATCGCAAGTCTGTTGGAAACGCTGACGCCGGAGCAGCGAATTGCCGCCTGGCATCAAATCGATCCGAGTGTAGAACTCAAGGTGCTGTCGCATTTGCCGATCCGATTGCGGGTGCAGTTGAGGCGCGCCATGGATGCGGACGCAAAGGTCGCACTCGGCGAGCTGAACCAGCCGATATCGGAAGATACCGCAGCGGCGGCCGATTACGACGAGCCCGAAACCCAGTTGAGCCTGGTATTCGATGCATTACAGAATGGTAAGCTCAAGCGCATTGCGCGATTGTTTCGGGAACTGCATCCCGCACGTATTGCCGGGCTATTAGAGTCATTGCCGGCAGCGGAGCGTGCCACCGCCTGGAGCATGGTCGACAACGAGCGAACCGGCAAGGTATTGCGGCATCTGCACGAGGAAGTACGCCAGCGCCTGGCCGCAGAGATGGATTTGGAAGATCTGGTGGATGCGGCGCGGCGGCTGGAACCGGACGATCTGGTCGATCTGATCCAGGATCTTCCCGACACCACCGGCCGGCAAATCCTGCAGGCCATGAACATGCGCGAGCGCGCACGACTGGAATCGATGCTGTCCTATCCAAAGGACAGCGCCGGCGGTCTGATGAATATGGATCAGATCGCGGTGCGCGCCAATATCAAGGTCGGCACCCTGCTGCGTTACCTGCGCCTGCTCGACGAGTTGCCGCCAAATACCGATAAATTCTTTGTCGTCGATCGCAAAAATCAGTATCAGGGCATTCTGCGCGCACGTCGCGTGCTGACCGCACGCCCTGAGGCGGCGGTGGAAGATCTGATGGAAACCGATTTCGAACCGGTTCTGGCAGAGCAGTCGAGCGAAGAAGTGGCCCGCCGCTTCGAACAGCAGGATTTGATCTCATTACCGGTGGTGGACGCTGAAAATCAGCTGCTCGGACGCATCACCGTCGACGATGTGGTCGACGTTATCCGCGAACAGGCCGAGCAGTCGATGATGCGCATGGCGGGTCTGGACGAGGAAACGGACATGTTCGCTCCGGTTCTGGCCAGCAGTCGCAGGCGGGCGGTTTGGCTCGGCATCAACCTGCTCACGGCATTTCTTGCCGCCTGGGTGATCGGACTGTTCGAAGGCACCCTGCAACAGGTTGTCTCCCTGGCCGTGCTGATGCCTATCGTTGCCAGCATGGGCGGCATCGCCGGTAGTCAGACTTTGACTCTGGTGATTCGCGGATTGGCGACGGGACAGCTCGAGAGTCGCAACACCCGCATCCTACTGTTAAAAGAGGCTGGCGTGGGGTTGCTGAATGGCCTGCTCTGGGCGCTGGTGGTGGCAGCACTGGCCATCGTTTGGTTTGGCAATTGGGCCATAGGCGCGATTATTGCCACGGCCATTCTGGTCAATCTACTCTGTGCCGCCTTCGCCGGCGTTGCTATTCCATTGTTGATGCGCCGACTGCACATCGATCCGGCGTTGGCAGGCAGTGTTGTGTTGACCACGGTTACCGATGTGGTCGGTTTTTTTACCTTCCTCGGATTGGCCACACTGGTTCTGCTGTAGGCGAAGCTCGTTAGGGGGTGCTGCCTGCGTAGAATGTTCAGCTATTCAACCAGAATGAAATTTGATTCATATGCTTTAGAAGGCGGCGCCCAGCAAACATCTGCCCAGTCGACGTCTGCCCAGTCAACATCAGGTTTCTCACACCCTGATGTCATATCTTTTCGATTCCGATCCCAATCCTAAACCCAATCAAATCACGTTGCGGGTTGCACCCTGGGGTATCTTCAGTTCATCCGTCGAGAAGCCAGTGGCCCACAGCCTTTCTCCTGGGAAAGGCGCAGTGCTCGCGTCCGCTCCGCTGGCATCATTTGCCGGGTCGCCCGCAAGCGGGCTCCTACGCCGACCAGCTACCCCGCTGGTCAAGGTCCGCTTGCGGGCGAGGCGCCTTGGCCCTTCTGCGCAGGCTGCGTCTCTGCGGTGAAATCTTGCATTCTTTAAGGGCATCACCCTCGTTGGTAAGATAGAACGCATTGCCACCGATGTCGCGGACCGATTGCAGGCCGAGTAGAGAGCTGGAACAGGGGGCTGCATGCCTGTTACCAGCGAGCGCCGCGCTTGTGAGGCAAGGGCGATGATCGCAGGGCTCGAGGCACATCCGGGGGAAATCCGGCCAACCCTGCGTCAGGCTCTGTCTTCCATCGGCAGATAATCTGTCCGCGTCTCGCCGGTGTAGATCTGGCGCGGTCGGGCGATGCGCGTACCCGCGGTCTGGTTTTGCTCCCACCAGTGGGCGATCCAACCCGGCAGGCGACCGATGGCGAACATCACCGTGAACATGTTGGTCGGGATACCGATGGCGCGCAGGATGATGCCACTGTAAAAGTCCACATTCGGATAGAGCTGACGTTCGACAAAATAAGAATCGGTTAGGGCGATGTCCTCGAGGCGTCGGGCGATCTCCAGCAGCGGGTCGTCACCACTGAGCTTAGGCACCAGTTCTTCGGCAACCTTGGCGAGCATTTGCGCGCGCGGGTCGAAATTCTTATAGACCCGGTGGCCAAAGCCCATCAATCGTACCTTGCTGTTCTTGTCCTTGGCGAGTTTGACGTATTCCTCCGGGGTCAGGTTACCCTCATGGATCTGCTCGAGCATGCTCAGCACCTCGACATTGGCGCCGCCATGCAGAGGTCCCCATAGCGCACAAACACCGGCGGCGACCGATGCGAACAGGTTGGCGCCGCTGGAGCCGACCATGCGCACGGTGGATGTCGAGCAGTTCTGCTCATGATCGGCATGCAAAATGAAGATCAGGTTCAGCGCCTTACGCACGATGTCCGGGCAGACATGTTGGTGATATGGCTGCGACAGCATCATGTGCAACAGGTTCTGCACATAGCGCAATGCCGGGTCTGGATAGATGTAGGGCAGACCACGAGAATGACGGAAGGCAAAGGCAGCAATCGTACGAATTTTGCTTATAATGTGCGCGGCGGTGTGCAGAAATTCACGCTCGTCCTCGAGTTCGTGCAGTTCCGTGTGAAAGCACGACAGGGAGTTGATCATCGCCGATAGGATGGCCATTGGCGGGGCGCTGCGCGGGAAGCCCTCGAACTGATGCTTCATCCCTTCATCAAGGAAGGCATAGCGGGTCAGATCTGCCGAGAAGTCCTCCAGCTCTGTCTCGCTCGGCAGTCTGCCAAGAATCAACAACAGCGCCACCTCGGTGAAATGCGGGTAGTCGGCGAATTGCTCGATGGGTATACCCCGGTAGCGCAGAATGCCACGGTCTCCGTCGATGAAGGTGATGGCACTCTGACAGCTGCCGGTGTTACCGTAACCCTGATCGAGGGTAATGTGACCGGTTTCCGCGCGCAGATAACTGATGTCGATGGCGCGCTCCTGCTCGCTGCCCTCGATCACTGGAAACTGGAATTGGCGCTCGCCGAGGATCAGGGTGGCCTGATCCGGGGCGGTCTGGGCATTATGATCGCTGTTGGCGTTAGGCATTTGTATCAACTCTGATTGCGTCTTTATGGGTATTCATCGGAGATTGTATCTTTGGTCGATCGATCCACAACCCATCCGATTGCGGAGAATGCATAGTGAAATTCAGGGTTGATGAGTTCCGCCGTTGGCAGAACCGCAGCGTGACATTGCTCGGCATGTCCGGCGTGGGTAAAACTTATTTATCTGCCTTATTGCGGCGCGAAGACTGGTTCCATTACTCCGGCGACTATCGTATCGGCACCCGTTACCTGGATGAACCGATTCTCGATCTGATTAAATCCGAAGCCATGGAAGTGCCGTTTTTGCGCGACTTGCTGCGTCGAGACTGGATCGCGATTCACAACAAGATTCGCGTGGACGACCTGGGTCCGGTGATGAGTTTTGTCGGTCAACTCGGCGATCCGAACTACAATGGCCTTTCACTGCCGGAGTTCAAGCGCCGCCAGGCCATGTATCGGAAGGCCGAGATCAAAGCCATGCTGGACGTGCCCGAATTTATCGAAAAGGCCAGGCGTATTTATGGTTATCAGCATTTCGTCAATGATGTCGGCGGCAGCCTGTGCGAACTCGACGAGCAACGGGTTACGGATTTGCTTGCCAAACACACATTGATTCTGTACATCAGAGTGCCCGAGGAGGATCAGATCAAACTGATCCGTCGCGCCCAGTCTGACCCAAAACCCCTGTACTTTCGTCCGGCGTTCTTGAAATCCGCGGTCAATGACTATCTGACAGAAAACTCGCTGACCTATGTCGCCGACATCAATCCGAACGCGTTTACCCGCTGGGTGTTTCCCCGCCTGTTCCAGTCCCGGGTGCCGCGCTACGAGGCCATCGCCCGGCCTCTGGGCTATACCGTGGAGTCCACTGAGGTGGCCATGGTGCGCGATGAGCAGGATTTTCTCGCCCTGATCGAGGTAGCCATCGCACGTAAGAACGAACAGCAGTCCCACAGCGTGGACGACCACGCTGCCGATTAACCTGCAACCGACGAGTTTCCAATGCCGATCGTCGCTCATAACGACCTTCCCACTTTCGCCCGCCTGCGGGCCGAGGGTCAGAATATTCTCGAGTCGGATCGCGCCCTGCATCAAGATATCCGCGAACTGCACATCGGGCTTCTGAACATGATGCCGGACCTGGCGCTTGCTGCAACCGAGCGACAGTTCTTTCGTCTTATCGGGCAAAGCAACCAGATCGCGCAGATTTATGTCCATCCGTTCAGTCTCGGCGGATTGCAGCGCGGCGCAGATGCACGCGCACACATCGATCGCTGGTACGAGTCGTTCGCACAAATCCGCGCCGATGGACTAGATGGCCTGATCATTACCGGTGCCAATGTTACAGGAGCCAACCTCGCCGAAGAGCCGTTTTGGGAACCGCTGATCGAAGTGGTCGACTGGGCCTATGAGAATGTCACCTCGACCCTGTGCTCCTGCCTTGCGACGCATGCCGTGATGCAGTTTCGCTATGCGCAACAACGCCGGCCTCTTGCAGCCAAGCGTTGGGGCGTCTACCCGCACCGAGTGGTGGATCGGTCGCATCCTCTGGTCAGCAGCGTCAATACGCTGTTTGATGTGCCGCATTCGCGCTTCAACGAAATCTCCCATGCCCAATTCGACGCTGCTGGTGCGCGGGTGCTGGTCGAGAGCGACGAGGCTGGCGTACATCTGGCCGTGAGTGCGGACGGTCTGCGCCAGGTGTTGTTTCAGGGGCACCCGGAATACGACATCGTTTCGCTGCTGAAGGAATATCAGCGCGAGGTTCGCCGTGCCCTCATTGGTGAGCGGCTGGACTATCCGCCGTTTCCGGAACGCATTTTCAGAGCCAAGACCTGTGCTCTGCTGGACGAGTACCGCACGATGGCCGAGCACGATATCGATCGTGGACGCCAACCGCGCACATTTCCGGATACACGGATCGCGTCCGAACTCGACAATACCTGGCGCGATACCGCCGCCGGCGTGGTCGGCAATTGGCTGGGCTTGATCTACCGCGTGACCAACAACGACCGACGGATACCCTTCATGGACGGCGTCGATCCGACAGATCCGCTGGAACTGAATGCCCACTTGGACTGAGCACCTGTTCCCACGAGCGAATGGTCAATGCTGAGCGTGCAAGGAGCCGATCTCGGGGAAGCAGTCCTGCTCACCGCATTGACACCTTTTGTTGTGGCAAACCAATATTGATCTGACAGTCGCGATCGCGACTCTATCATTGATTCTTTCAACGGTTGAGAATTGAAAATTTCCTTGTCATGTGTCGGTGTTCGCCCTAGAATCCGAGCGTTCGCATTCACCTTGGATTGCGAGTGCGACATGTGCATTTTTGATCTCTTGATGTCGCTTTTCCTGATTTGTTTTCAGGCAAAACCCAGTCGGGATTCAGTGATCTTGCATGATCGATTTGCAGCAGCAGCAACAGGTGATGTCGCTGCAGACACACAAAATAGAACGAGAGACGAGAGGCAACAATGTTTGACGAAAAAGAAAACGTGATTCGCTATAAATGGGATCACTGGACCGGTTCCGGCTATCGGCTGCGTTTTGATGCAACGGATCAAAGCCACAGATTCCGGGTCGAGGATTGGAATAATCATGTGGTCGTTGACGATTATGGTTGCGCCGATCTCGACGAGGCCCTCAAAGTTTTGAATCGCTTCTTTGATATCGACCCGGCGCAGGAACGCAGCCGCATCGCTGAGTGGTTGCCCGTTCATGCGATTTGATCCGCAGGCGATCATTCGGACTTGATCGATTCGAAGCAAATGTTCGATCAATCAGCCTGATCAGACATCCCCTATCCGGAATCGATCGGAATTAAGGCAATTGAGGCGATTAAGGCGATTTCCGTCGAGACACATACCACCTGGCCGCGCAAGCGGCCTTTTTTGTGAGGGTCTCGGCGATCGGGACCGTGCGGATCGATGCAAACAACCTTGAATAAACTGGGCTCTCCCGGATCTCCTGGGACTGTTGTATCATGTAGATCAACAACTTGAGAACCGCCTGTCGCTGAAACCCCATCTGGACGCTGTTGATAATGACATTTGATAAAGAGACCCTTCAGACGCTTTTAAATCTTCCTGATATCGCCGTTGATCGCGTGGTGCTCGGCGAGCGCAAGACACTTAAAGTCTATGTGCATAGCACACTGGAGGGTACGAACTGTCATCGCTGTGGTCGGCCAATCGATCATGAGTATGGCCATGGTCAAGAGATAGAGTTACGCCATTTGCCATTATTCGCGTATACAGTTGTTCTTATTTTGAGGCCGAAGCGTTATCAATGCCACTTCTGCGAAGGGCGTCCGACAACGAGCCAAACGCTGTCATGGTACACGCGGCGCTCCCGAGTGACAAAAGCATTCGAACAGCAGATGCTGCTGGAGTTGATCAACAGTACGCTCGAGGATGTCAGTCGCAAGCATGCCATTGGTGTCGACGCACTGCAGGGTATTTTGGATCGAAACATGGCGTGCGATGTCGATTGGAACGCAATTGAACGCTTGGAGGTCATTGGCATTGATGAGATTGCGTTGAAAAAGGGTCATCGTGATTTTGTCGTTGTGATCAGCGCTTACATTAACGAGACATTGCATGTCATCGGTCTGCTCGGCGACCGCACCAAGGCCAGCGTACAGGAGTTTTTTCTCAGCATTCCCAAGCGCTTGCGACGCACCGTCCAGAGTGTTTGCTCGGATCTTTATCAAGGTTTCATCGGTGCCGCTAAAGCCGTGTTCGGCAAGCGCGTACACATTTGCGCGGATCGGTTCCATGTTGCCAAGCTGTACCGAAATGGACTGGAAAACCTGCGCAAAAGCGAATGGAAACGGCTGTGTCATATCCTCTCCGAAGAAGAGCGCAAGTCATTCAAGAACGTGCATTGGCTGCTGCGTCAGCGTCGCGCCGATCTGAATGCAGATGAGCGACGCATGCTGAATCGGCTCTTTCGCTATTCACCAAAATTACAAGAAGCTTATGAGGCTTGCGAATCACTCACTGCCATCTATGAAAGCCGCCTATCAAAAGGTCAGGGTAAGCGCAAACTGCGTGGCTGGATGGAACGTGTCACCAACCGCAAGCTCAGTTGCTTCGATAGCTTCCTCGGGACACTGAATACTCACTTTGAGGAAGTGACGAATTATTTTATTGGTCGACACACCAGCGGCTTTGTCGAGGGGTTAAATAATAAGATCAAAGTCATCAAACGCCGCTGCTATGGCATCACCAACCTTGGACACCTCTATCAAAGGATATGCTTGGATCTCAACGGATATGACCGGTTCGGGGTTGACACATTATAAATCAATGAGTTACAGAGTTTGCGCTCGACTACATTTTAACCTTGATGTGTACGAAAAAATGAGCTTAAGTAGTTGTTTTTCAAATTTTTATTGGTTCCCATGAAATCCGGGAGAGCCATAAACTGACCGGACATCGCCTGCTGATCGCCTTTCGCAGCGCCGCGCGCGAGGTTACCGCAGCACGCCAGCGACTGGACAATATAAATGTGTTTCCAGTGGCTGATGCGGACACCGGCACCAACATGAGTGCCACGATGAATGGTGCGCTTGCCGATCTGGAGTCCGATCCAGCAGCGGAAGGCGACGCCGCGACTGTGGCCGGGATGGCGCAGGCGTTGGCCGAGGCGGCATTGCTGAATTCGGTGGGCAATTCAGGCATCATTCTGGCCCAGTTTCTGGATGGGCTGGCCGCAGGCATGTCCGATGCGGTTGAATTAGACGCGCTGGGTCTGGCGGCGGCTGCAGAACAAGGGGTGACCATTGCGTATCAGGCCATGTCCGAACCGCGCGAGGGCACCATCCTGTCGGTGATGAGCGCCTGGTCGCGCGGATTGACGGCCGCCGCCGCGGTCGAGCCCGACCCGAGCAAAGCGCTTGCCACCTCCCTTGGAGCAGCGCAAGTCGCACTGGCGCACACACAACAACAGCTTGCAGTGTTGACGCGGGCGGGCCTCACCGACGCCGGAGGCGAGGGCTTTTTCTGCTTTCTTCGCGGCTTGCACCTGGGCATGTCCGCGCCGAACGCGACCGAGTTGGATGCCGCATCCCGCGAGCAGCCATTCGAGCAAGCTGGTGTCGGATCAAACCTCGCGGCCGCTGCGCTGGAAACCCAGGAATCGCTGGAATCCACAGCTTCCAAGCAGCTGTCTGCTCAACCGCCAACCGACTATCTGCATGCATTCATGGCACGCGGGGAGCCGGTTTTTCGCTATTGCACCGAGATCATTGTCGACGGCATAAATCTGGATGCAACGCGACTGCGCGCGGAGCTTGCCGATCTGGGCGATTCGCTCATCGTCGTAGGTCGCCACACCAGGCTGAAAGTGCATCTGCATTGCGATCGTCCGGACCAGGCCGCCGAGCGGCTTGCTCGCCATGGTCGTCTGGGTCGGCAGAAGGTGGACGACATGCGTCTGCAATACAGGGCGCGGACTTGTCCGCTGGCGGCGAGCGCCGTGGTGACGGATTCCTCCTGCGATTTGCCGCCTGAACTCCTCGATCGCTGGCAGATCCACCAGGTTCCCATGTCCATCCGCTGGGGAGAGGATCAATACATCGATCGTCGCACTCTGTCTGCCACGAATTTCTATCGGGATCTGCAAACCAAAGCTCTGCATCCAACCACCGCACAGCCGCCACCGGAGCGCTTCGAACGCCTCTACCGATTATTGGCGGACAATCACCGGTCGATCCTATCAGTGCATTTATCCAGCCATCTGTCCGGTACCATGGGCGTGGCCCGCCTGGCGGCGGGTCGGGTTCCCGAGGCAAATGTGCAGGTGCTCGATTGCTGCCAGGTTTCCACCGGTCTCGGGCTGACCCTGCTGGATGTTGCCGAAACGTTGAGCGCGGGCGTCGATGCTGACAGCGATGCCGAGACGCTCGCCAGGCTGGTGCAGCGTTCCTCCGAGCGCACCGAGATTCTGGTTGCCCTCGAGAGCTTGGATGCCATGCTGCGCAGCGGTCGCATCAGTGGCCTGAAGGCAAAGGCAGCGGGACTGCTCGGGCTGCTGCCGGTGGTCTCGCTGGATCGGCAGGGACGCGCCGTCTCGCGCGCAATGGCATTCTCTTTCCAAGGCGGAAGCGAGCGCATCCTGGCTCGCATCGCCCGCCGCGCTCGCCGCTCATCAGCCGAACGCTGGGCCATTGCGCATGCCGCCGCGGCACCTGCCGCCGATCGGCTCGCGGAGCGTATTGGTGCGGTACTCGGCAGCGATCCCAACTACATCATGCAGACCTCGCCGATGCTGGGCGTCCACGCCGGCGCCGGCTCGGTTTGCGTCGCCGTGCAATGGCAGCAGGAGACCGATTAGTATGCGCATCATCGATACCGAGGCTCAGGTGATTGCCGAGCTGAAACAGGAAGGTCAGATTGTGGATGACAAACAATACCCGGCCTTCAAAGTCACAACGCTACGGCATCCAACTCTAGGCAAACTGGTCCTGATCGAAGACAAGGCCGGCAACGGTGCCTTGATCGAGATGGAAGAATAGAGCGTCCTTCTTCTCCCACACCCATCGGCGAGTGCAAGCAACCCGCCCATCGACATTCGGCAGCGGAAGCGGAATCGGGATCGAAAAGACATGACATCGGGCGTGAGAAACCTGATGTTTGTTGGGGGGATGTTTGTTGGGCGCTGCCTTCAAAGACTCTGAATTAAACTTCATTCTGGTTGAATAGCCGAACATTCTACGCAGGCAGCACCCGCTGTACTACTTGCTGTTGAAGTTTCTCGAGAACGTGCTGTGCGAGTCGCCCCCCGTCGGCGGCCTCGGCCTCTGAACTCGCATACGGGTACAATCTGCGCTGTCTGGTTCTCACCGCAACGCATCGATTCATACCGTGGAAAACAGCTCGGATCCCAGTCTTGCTCCTCACAGTTTTGTGCATCTGCATCTGCACACCGAATACTCCCTGGTCGACGGCCTGGTGCGCATCAAGCCCTTGGTGCAGGCGGTCGCCGAAGCGGGGATGCCCGCGGTCGCGGTCACCGACCAAGCCAACCTGTTCTGCCTGATCCGTTTTTATAAAGCGGCATTGGCAGCCGGAATCAAGCCGATTGCCGGCACCGAGCTGTCCGTATTCAATCCGGCCGATCCCGCCAAACCGCATCGGTTGGTGCTGCTGATGCAGGATCAGGCCGGCTACAAAAATCTGACGCGGCTGATTTCGCGCGCCTACATCGAGGGCCAGCGCCAGGGTCGCGCACAGGTGCAGCGAGACTGGGTGCTGCATGCCGCAGATGGCCTGATCGCACTCTCCGGTGGGGCCGGTGGCGATGTCGGGCGGGCATTGTCCGGCGGTCACCGCGCGGATGCCGAGGCCTTGCTCGACGACTGGCTCCAGGTATTCGGCGATCGCTACTACCTTGAACTGATGCGCACCGGCCAGGAGCAGGATGAAGATTGTGTCGAGGCCAGCGTGGATCTGGCCATCGCCAAGGGCGTGCCGGTGGTGGCGACCAACGATGTCGCCTTTTTGCGTGCGGATGACTTCGACGCCCACGAGGTACGCGTTTGCATCCACAACGGTCACACCCTGGAAGACCCGCAACGCCCGCGCCAACACAGCCCGGAGCAGTTCCTGCGCACACCAAACGAAATGAAACTGCTGTTTTCCGATCTCCCCGAGGCATTGGAAAACTCGCTGGAGATCGCCAAGCGCTGCAACCTGGAGCTGAACCTGGGAAAAAGTTATTTGCCCGCGTCACCGGTGCCGGCGGGCATGACCACCGACAGCTTTTTTCGCGCCGAATCCAGGCAGGGACTGGAATGGCGCTTGCAAAGTACCTTCAACACCGAGGCGCCGGACTTTGCCGAGCAGCGCAAGGTCTACGACGAGCGTTTGAAGAGCGAACTCGACGTCATCTGTCAAATGGGTTTTCCGGGCTACTTTCTGATCGTCGCGGATTTCATCCAATGGGCCAAGGACAATGCCATTCCGGTCGGTCCGGGGCGTGGCTCCGGGGCAGGTTCTCTGGTTGCCTATGCGCTGAAAATCACTGATTTGGATCCGATTGAGCATGAACTGCTGTTCGAGCGCTTTTTGAATCCCGAGCGCGTCTCCATGCCTGACTTCGACGTGGACTTCTGCATGGAAGGCCGCGATCGCGTGATCGACTATGTTGCGGGCAAATACGGCCGCGATGCGGTCTCGCAGATCATCACCTTCGGCACCATGGCAGCGAAGGCGGTGGTGCGCGATGTCGGTCGGGTGCTCGGCCATCCCTACGGCTTTGTCGACAAAGTCGCGAAAATGGTGCCCTTCGAGCTTGGCATGACCCTGGAGAAAGCACTGGAAGACAGCCAGGACTTGCAGGCCGCTTACCAGGACGACGAGGCCGTCACCGCCATCGTCGACATGGCGCGCAAGCTCGAAGGGGTGGCGAGAAACGCGGGCAAACACGCCGGTGGTGTGGTCATCGCCCCCACCAAACTCACCGACTTTGCGCCGCTGTACTGCGAGCCTGGCGGCGAGAACCTGGTGACCCAATACGACAAGGACGACGTCGAGCAGGCCGGTCTGGTCAAGTTCGATTTTCTCGGTTTGCGCACATTGACCATCATTGATTGGGCGTTGCAGACGATCAACGCCCAACGCAAGATCCAGAACCAGGCGCCGATCGATATCAGCCGCATTGACCCGAATGACGCGCACGCCTTCGCGCTGCTCGCGCGCTGTGAAACCACGGCCGTATTCCAGCTCGAATCCCGCGGCATGAAGGAATTGATCAAAAAACTGAAACCGGACAGCTTCGAGGACATGACCGCGTTGGTTGCGTTATTCCGCCCCGGTCCATTGCAATCCGGCATGGTGGAGGATTTCATCGATCGCAAGCACGGTCGTGCCGATGTCGCCTATCCGCATCCGGACCTGGAAACCATCCTGAAGCCCACCTATGGCGTTATCCTGTATCAGGAACAGGTCATGCAAATCGCCCAGGTACTGGCCGGGTATTCGCTGGGTGGTGCCGACCTGCTGCGCCGCGCCATGGGCAAAAAGAAAGCATCGGAAATGGAAAAACAGCGGGCGATTTTCGAACAGGGCGCGGTAGCGCGCGGTGTCGAGGCCAGCAAGGCTTCGCACATATTCGATTTGATGGAAAAATTTGCCGGTTACGGCTTCAACAAGTCGCACTCGGCCGCCTATGCGCTGGTGTCCTATCAAACCCTCTGGCTCAAGGCCCACTATCCGGCGGCGTTCATGGCCGCAGTTCTGTCCGCGGACATGGACAACACCGACAAGGTGGTCACGTTGATTGACGAATGCCGCTCCATGCAGCTGCGCGTGGAGCCACCGAAGATCAACCGATCCGAGTTCAGGTTCACCAGTCTTGCCGATGGCGAGGGCACCGTGATCTATGGCCTAGGAGCAATCAAAGGAGTCGGCGAGTCGGCCATTGCGGCCATGCTCGAGGCACGCGAGTCAGACGGCCCATTCCGGAGTATCTGGGATTTTTGCCGTCGCATCGACCTGCACAAGGCAAACAAGCGCGTACTGGAAGCATTGATCCGTGCCGGCGCCTTGGATGATCTGGGTGCTGTCGCAGAACCTGTTACAAAAGTCGACGCCAGCAGCCATCGCGCCACCTTGATGAACCAATTGCCATTGGCATTGAAACTGGCCGAACAGCAACATGCGCAAGAAGCCGCCGGTCAAGCGGATCTGTTTGCCGCGCTGGATGAACAGACAGCGGGTGCGCTGGAGCCCGACCCGCAGATCGCCGCCCAGCGCTGGCCGGCGTGGGATGAAGAAGCCCGGTTATTGGGCGAGAAGGAGACGCTTGGTTTGTATCTGACCGGCCATCCCATCAATCGCTACGATGCCGAGCTGAACGCCATGCTCAGTACACGCATCGGTGATGTGCTGGAAAGCGCCTCGGTCATGGCAACACCCGGCGTTACGCATTTGCGCGGCAGGGACGATCGCGATGTGCGCACCCTGGTCGGACTGGTGGTGGGCATGCGCAGCAACAAGACCGCCCGCGGGCGCATGGCCTCGTTGACCCTGGACGATCGTACCGGCCGCATCGAGGTCACGGTATTCAACGATGTCTACGAACCGACCCGAGAATTGCTCGTACCGGATGCCATCCTTGCCATTACCGGCACATTGAAAGCGGATGACTTCACCGGAGGTTGGACTCTGATCGCGCGCACGATTCGCCCCCTCGAGGTGGCACGCGCGGAACTTGCTGATCACCTGCTGCTGCGGCTGGACCTGACCGATCCGACCCGGCATGCCGCGGGTGATGACTATGTACGACGACTGCAACAGACGCTGGAGCCCTATCGTGTCGAGCAGGATGGCCTGCCATTGCGCATCCACTATCTGCGCCTAGGAATCGAAGGCCGATTGCGGCTCGGCGACGGCTGGCGCGTCGAGCCCGCCGATGCGCTGCTGAAACGCCTGCAGCATGTGCTTGGCGACCAGGCTGTCGAGGTGGTCTATCAGCGCGAATTGACGCTAAGCTCCAGCCTGCCGGACCCGGCGCAGCCACCGCGTCTCAGCGTGGTTGGTTGACTGGCGCTGCATCCGGAGCCTGTGCTACGACTGGCCAAGCGTTGCGGGCGCCGGAGCGATGATCGGCTCCTCGAAGTGGGTGCTGCCTGCGTAGAATGTCCAGCGATTCGACCAGAACGAAGTTTGCTTCACCGCAGAGACGCAGAGAATGCAGAGAGGAGGGATGCACTGCAGCACTCCTGACATATCGAGCTTGACTATCTATGTAATACATGCATTGAACCAAGAGGCTCGATATTTCCGTTCGAGACTCGGGATGCCTGATTTTTTGCCTTGAAGTCCACGGCTCAGGGGGTAGGTGCATCGTTGCTCGGGCATATTTCCGGGCGAATCGTCGCATTCGAAACTTCGCGATGTCAGGCATTTTGCACTGGCCTTGGCTCCTCTGCGCACTCTGCGTCTGTGCGGTGAATCCTTGCGTTTTTCCAGGCAACATCCCACCACTAGTGGAGCGGTACAGAAATCCCGAGGCGGTTCGTTGTCGTTGTCGTAATCGTAGTCGTTATCGAGCATTCGGCTAAGACGATTATGACAACGACAACGACAACGATAACGACCGGAGACTGTCTTGGAACATCTGCACCGAGGCACTAGGCTCGCATCAAACACAGCGGCACCATCAGCTCTGCGGAACTCAGCCCGCCATGCACACCAATCTGATGGAATGGCTGTTCGAACGGCAGTCGTTCGCGGATCACATGGTTGCCGCGGGCGATCAGGGTGTAATCGCCGATGCGTTCCATCAGTCGCGGATGCGGGGTACCGAGGCCAAACAGGCCCGCGTCGATCAGGTCAGCGCTGCGGTGCAGGTCGAAGCGCTCGGCGAGCAAGTCGCGACAATAGCTCTCGAAGGTCTCAGCGCGGTGCGCATGCACATAACAGAATGCGGCGCGCGGCTCGCCGCACAGGGGCAGGGTCAGGCAGTCGGCAAGCCGGGGGTGGTCGTCGAGCAACAGCTGATCGGCCGCGGTGGTATCGATCTGGCCATGATCGGCGCTGATCAGCAGCAGGCTGTCCGTGCCGGCGATGTTGCCGATGAAGTCCTCCAAGCCCTGTTCGATCTGCCGTAGATGCAGGAGCGCATGCCGGCTTTCGATGCCTTGTTCATGGCCGATGCTATCCAGCCCAGGCCAGTACAGATAAGTATAACTTGGAGATCGGGCCTTGCGGATGGCGCGAGCGGCCTGTTTGAACATGGCATGCAATGTTTCGAAGGTGCGCAGCTGCGCACATCCGAGATGGGCAAGGTTGAAATCGGAACAGGCGATATGTGCCGGCGACACGGCTACGGAACGGGTGGTCATGCGATTGAAGACCGAGCGGTGCCCAAATAATTCGTGCGCGTTGATTCCGGCCTGCCGATAGCCGACGCCACCATAGCGGGGTCGGCCTGGCAGTACGGTCATGACGCAGCCGAGTTCGCGCATCCAGGTGTGCCAGCCGGTCAACGCATGTTGCTGCGGTGCGTCGCCGGTCAGGTAGCTGGTGATGGCCGTGGCCGTGGTGGCGGGAAACACCGATGTCATCACCCCCTGGCAATGCCGCATCAGCAGGCCGTCAGGAGCATGTTGCCGGAGCCAATCCGCGCCGAGCCCGTCCACCACCAGCAACAGAATGTGTTGCACATCTGCGATGGCCGAGGCCGGCAGCAGTTCCAGGTCGGCATAGTCGGCGCTGCCGCCACGGGCGCGAATCAGCGATGCCATCAGATTGACAATACTGCCGCCCCGATAGTCCGGGTACCGCGTGTCGAGTTGCTTTGGTTGATTCATGGCGAACAAACTATTGCCTCGGTGCAGATGTTCCAAGACAGTCTCCGGTCGTTGTCGTTGTCGTTGTCGTTGTCGTTGTCGTTGCCGTTGTCATAATCGTCTTAGCCGCATGCTCGATAACGACTACGATTACGACAACGACAACGAACCGCCTCGGGATTTCTGTACCGCTCCACTATGGAAAATTGCAACATTGCGCTTGCGACTCTGCGTCAAGGCGATGTCGGTGGAGAAACGCACCATCGGGCTTGTCTTCGCATCCGGCCTCGATTGCCGGTCAACAAGGACAATCGACGCGTCGAATCGTTACAATCCGTGCGATGACAAGACCAACACCAACGCCTGTAGGCAATGCCTCCGCCCTGGACCGATTCGACCCGGACTGTGTCCGCTGTCGCCGTCTCGCTGACTGGCTGACCCGAGTGCGAGCCGAATACCCGGACTATCATGCCCGACCGGTGCCGGCCTTCGGTGATCCAACGGCCAGATTGTTGATTGTCGGATTGGCACCAGGTCTGCACGGCGCTAACCGAAGCGGTCGACCCTTTACCGGCGATTATGCCGGCATTTTGCTATATCAGACCCTGCATCGACATGGTTTTGGTTCGCTGCCCGAGTCCGTGGCTGCGGACGATGACCTGCAATTGGCCGATTGTCGGGTGACCAATGCGGTCAAATGCCTGCCACCGCAGAACAAACCGACAACCGACGAGATCCACACCTGCAATTCCTATCTGGCCGCGGAATTGGCCATGTTGCCGGACACCGGGCTGCTGCTTGCCCTGGGCAGGATCGCACACAACGCGCTGTTGCGCGCATTGCAGCTCAAACAGTCCCAATGGCGTTTTGCGCATGCCGCCGAGCACCGGCTGCCGAACGGTCTGCTGCTGATCGATTCCTATCACTGCAGCCGTTACAACACCAATACCGGTCGGCTGACTGCAGCGATGTTCGATGCGGTCCTGGCCCGCTGCCGGATGCTGATCGATGAGCTGTAACGGCCTGTCACGGCCTTTGTCCTTGATTGGCCCAGCGCATCGACCGTACCTTCTGGGTAGACCAAGCAAGCAAATCCGAGAAGGTACCATCCAATGAGCGATCCGCCAGCGGCATGCCCGGCGTCGGCCTCCTGCGTTCAGGATCAGCCATTCGACCATCGTGCCGCATTAAAATCGATCCCGGGTCAGCCTGGGGTGTATCGCATGCTCGATGCTGACGGAAACGTGCTTTATGTCGGCAAGGCGAAGGACCTGAAGCGTCGCGTCGGCAGTTATTTCGGGCGTGCGCTGAATCAGCGTTTACTGGCAATGGTGTCGCAGATTGCCGATATCCAGGTGACCTTGACCCGCACCGAGGGCGAAGCCCTGTTGCTGGAGAACAACCTGATCAAGGAACATCGACCGCGCTACAACGTGCTGTTGCGTGACGACAAGAGCTATCCATTCATTTATCTCAGCACCGAGGACGACTACCCGCGGCTCGCCTTCTACCGGGGTGCGCGTCGTGGCAAGGGCCGCTATTTCGGACCCTATCCCAGCGCCTGGGCAGTGCGCGAAACGCTGCAATTGCTGCAAAAATTGTTTCCGGTGCGCCAGTGCGAGGACAGCTTTTTCAACAACCGCTCCCGACCCTGCCTGCAATATCAGATCAAGCGTTGCACCGCACCTTGCGTTGGTTTCATCTCGGCTGAAGACTACGCTGTCGATGTGCAGCACAGCATCAAATTTCTGGACGGGCGCACCGATGAAGTGGTTACCGAGCTGGGCGAACGCATGCAGCAGGCAGCAGAGGCGTTGGAGTTCGAGCGCGCGGCGGCATTGCGCGACCAGATCGCCACATTGCAACGCATTCAGCAACGCCAGTATGTCACCGGCGATGGTGGCGACCTGGACATCGTCGCTGCGGTGGAGGAGGGCGGCAGCGTCTGCGTACAGGTGTTCTTTATTCGCGCCGGGCGCAACCTGGGCAACAAGGCGTTCTTTCCCCAGGTGCCGGATGCCTCCAGCCGCGCGACCCTGTTATCTGCATTTTTGGCGCAGTTTTATGCCGATAAACCGATCCCCGCCGAGATTCTGGTGAATGCCGAGCCCGACGAGCGTGCATTCCTGGAGGCGGCCTTTTCGCAGCAGGCAGGTCGGCGCATCGCCATTCGCCATCGGGTCCGCTCCGATCGCGCGCGCTGGCTGGAGATGGCGCAGAGTAACGCCGAGTTAGCGCTGAAATCACGCCTCGGCAGCCGCGCGGGCTATGCGCGTCGGCTGCAAGCGTTGCGCGATATGCTGAGTCTCGCAGAACTGCCGTCGCGCATGGAGTGCTTCGACATCAGCCATACCCAGGGCGAATTAACGGTTGCCTCCTGCGTTGTGTTCGACGCCGATGGCCCGCGCAAATCCGACTATCGACGCTTCAATATCGACGGCATCGTCGCCGGGGATGATTACGCCGCTATGCAGCAGGCTTTGACCAGGCGTTACAAGCGGATTCAAAAGGGCGAAGTGCCGCTGCCGGACTTGCTGTTCATCGACGGTGGCAAGGGCCAACTCGGCGTCGTGTTGGAAGTCTTGCAGGAGCTTGGCATCACCGGCGTGCAGCTGGTCGGGGTCGCCAAAGGCCCGGATCGCAAGGCCGGCGCCGAACAGCTCTGGCTGCCCGGTCGCAAGACGCCGGTGCTGCCCGCCGCAGACTCCCCGGCCAGCCACTTGGTGCAGCAAATCCGGGACGAGGCGCATCGCTTCGCCATTACCGGCCATCGCCAGCGTCGCGATAAGGCGCGCAAGACCTCAAGGCTGGAGGAAATTCCCGGCATTGGGCCAAAAAGGCGCCAAAACCTGCTGACGGCTTTTGGCGGGCTGCGCGGGCTCAAATGTGCCGCACCGGAGGATATCGCCCGGGTCGACGGCATCAGCACCGAGCTGGCGCGGCAGATCCACGCGGCATTCAACGGAGGGTAGCGCCTGTTGGCTATTGCAGATCCATGACGATCGTTGATCTTCGGTTACAGGTTCTAACATGTAAACTATCCGACCTCGCCCGCGGACCGAGAGACTGGGTAAGGCTTCATCGACATCGAGCCAAAGATCGAAATTAGACATCGAAATCGGCATCTGACTTGTACACAAGCCTCCGAATACCTGCACATTGTACGCTCCTAGGAACCGACAACAATCCGCCTGTCCGGAATCTCATCCTATGTGGAACATCCCCAATATTTTGACCCTATTACGCATCCTATTGATTCCGGTATTCGTGATCATCTTCTATCTGCCGTTTCCCTGGGTGCGTCCGGTCTGTGCGCTGGTGTTTACCGTGGCGGCATTGACCGATTGGCTGGATGGCTGGCTCGCCCGGCGCCTGAACCAAACCTCGCCGCTGGGGGCCTTCCTCGATCCTGTCGCGGACAAGCTGATGGTGGCCATTGCGCTGGTGTTACTGGTGCAATCCGATCCGCGTATGGTGCTGGCATTGCCGGCCGCCGTGATAATCGGCCGCGAGATCACCGTCTCCGCATTACGCGAATGGATGGCCGAAATCGGCGCTCGCGCCCAGGTGGCGGTCTCCATGGCTGGGAAGCTCAAGACCACGGCGCAAATGGTTTCCATCGTCTTGCTGATTCTGCACCATCCAGTCATCGGCATCCCGGTGCTGCCGATCGGTCTGGCTCTGATTTACGTCGCCGCCGCCTTGACTCTCTGGTCCATGCTGCTTTACCTGCGCGCGGCCTGGCCGAGTCTGACAGCCGATCCAAACCAGTTGACCGGCAAGCAAAGTATCCGCGCGGCCGCGAAGGAGAAATGATGTTCCTAACAGAGGGTTGACAGATGGATTCGCTGGACTATACTTGTGCGCTCCCAACGCGGGAATAGCTCAGTTGGTAGAGCACAACCTTGCCAAGGTTGGGGTCGCGAGTTCGAGTCTCGTTTCCCGCTCCAAAGTCAAGAACTACGGGCTGTCATCCGACAGCCCTTTTTCTTTGCATCGCGTTTCGTGTCGCGGTTTTCGGCACCAGAGTGCCCTGCTTGCGACCTTTTCCACCTCTTCCCCACCTCCTTCAAGCACGGCTCCAGCCCCGACGCGGAATAGGACCCGGCGATGCCCTTGATCTCGTGGGCCAGGGATAGCCGCCGGGTCAGGCCTCGGCATCATGCGCTTGCCATCGGATGTTTTATTTAAATGGATTGTGTCACCTACGCTGCCTGGCTCTTATTGATCAACGCCATGTTTGCGTTTCTCGTCCGGCATCGACGTTGCGGCAATCCGCTCATAGAGCGGCGATGGGCGGGTTGCCGCTTCGCGAAGGCGAACGAGCATCCGGGGCGCCAGCTGGCCTGTTTCTCTCCGGCAACATTGCCTTCGTATCGGACGTGCTGCTTGAAGGGTTGCTGTTGCTTGCGAGACAAGCCTCTGCCTGATGCACGGTATTTCGAGGCCGCTAAGTGATGGTGCAGAAACAAGCTAAACAGGTTTTTGGCTTGGGTGTCGCCTACCGACTCATTCGGTACCGCTATCGGCGTCGGTATCGAACTGACCAACCCATCCGCCAAGCTCCTCGCTGACCGCGTAGCCAGGCTGTCCGAACTTCGTTAGCATGGCCAAAATACGATCGAGCAGTGCCTTTTGCTTGCTGTTGTCGTCTGCGGACAACGCATCGCACACCAGCGAGCACGTCCTGAATCGCAGCGCACTCCAGCGCCGAGCCTCGTGCGATTTCCAACGACCGGCGTCGATCCCCGCTCGTCGCTTTGCCGTTACCCTCGGCCATGTTCAGCGCGATGGCCTGCGATGCGCGCCTACGATGCGCACCTACGATGAGCACAGGCGTTGATCCTTCGCGTTACGCTGTCCTTTCACATGCTCGCAGTCGCGCTATAGTCACTCAACATGATAACCAGATATGCCCTTTTGTTTTTGGTGTGTGAGTGCTGGCCCTAAACGAAAGGGACAGTTTTGATGTCACGTGAGAGGGCTATAGGCCCAGCCGACAGACTCGATGGCCGCAGGCTAGGCGTCGAGCTTCTCATGACCGCATGGCATAGGGCGTTTTCTCTCTCGATTCCGATTCCGATAGCGACCCCGACCCCGATTGCACTCCGCCAATATCTGGATAGCGTTGTATAGGTTATTCATGAACCGCTACTAACGACGTAGGAGCCCGCTTGCGGGCGACGTGTTGGATTTCACCGCAGAGGCGCAGAGGGCGCAGAGGGGCCATGGTAAATGCAGCCCTCTTCTCTGAGTCTCTGCGGTGAATCAAAGGTCGCTCGGGGCAGGCCTGGCGCTTGCGGACGGACCGCTGGGTCGCCCGCAAGCGGGCTCCTACGTCGTTAGCACCCGTTGGCTCGTAGGAGCCCGCTTGCGGGCGACGCGTTGGATTTAACGCAGAGGCGCAGAGGGCGCAGAGGGGCCAAGGTGGATGCAGCCTTCTTCTCTGCGTTCTCTGCGCCTCTGCGGTGAATCAAAGGTCGCTCGGGGGAGGTGCCGCGCTTGCGTGCAGTCCGCTGAGTCGCCCGCAAGCGGGCTCCTACGTCGTTAGCACCCGTCGGCTTGTAGGAGCCCGCTTGCGGGCGACGCGTTGGATTTTAACGCAGAGGCGCAGAGGGCGCAGAGGGGTCATGGCGGATGCAGCCTCTTCTCTGCGTTCTTTGCGTCTCTGCGGTGAATCGAAGGTCGCTCGGGGGAGATGCGGCGCTTGCGTGCGGTCCGCTGAGTCGCCCGCAAGCGGGCTCCTACGTCGTTAGCACCCGTTGGCTCGTAGGAGCCCGCTTGCGGGCGACGCGTTGGATTTTAACGCAGAGGCGCAGAGGGGCCATGGCGGATGCAGCCTCTTCACTGCGTTCTCTGCGCCTCTGCGGTGAATCAAAGGTCGCTCGGGGAGATGCCGCGCTTACGTGCGGTCCGCTGGGTCGCCCGCAAGCGGGCTCCTACGTCGTCAGCACCCGTTGGCTCGTAGGAGCCCGCTTGCGGGCGACGTGTTGGAGTTCACCGCAGAGGCGCAGAGGGCGCAGAGGGGCCGTGGTGGATGCAGCCCTCTTCTCTGCGTTCTCTGCATCTCTGCGGTGAATTGAAGGTCGCTCGGGGGAGATGCGGCGCTTGCGGACGGTCCGCTGAGTCGCCCGCAAGCGGGCTCCTACGTCGTCAGCACCCATTGGCTCGTAGGAGCCCGCTTGCGGGCGACGTGTTGGATTTCACCGCAGAGGCGCAGAGGGCGCAGAGGGGCCATGGCGGATGCAGCCCTCTTCTCTGAGTCTCTGCGGTGAATCAAAGGTCGCTCGGGGCAGGCCAGGCGCTTGCGGGCAGTCCGCTGGGTCGCCCGCAAGCGGGCTCCTACGTCGTTAGCACCCGTTGGTTCGTAGGAGCCCGCTTGCGGGCGACGTGTTGGATTTTACCGCAGAGGCGCAGAGGGCGCAGAGGGGCCAAGGTGGATGCAGCCTCTTCTCTGCGTTCTCTGCATCTCTGCGGTGGATTGAAGGTCGCTCGGGGGAGATGCGGCGCTTGCGTGCAGTCCGCTGAGTCGCCCGCAAGCGGGCTCCTACGTCGTTAGCACCCGTTGGCTTGTAGGAGCCCGCTTGCGGGCGACGCGTTGGATTTCACCGCAGAGACGCAGAGTGCGCAGAGGGGCCATGGCGGATGCAGCCTCTTCTCTGCGTTCTCTGCATCTCTGCGGTGAATCGAAGGTCGCTCGGGGGAGATGCGGCGCTTGCGTGCGGTCCGCTGGGTCGCCCGCAAGCGGGCTCCTACGTCGTTAGCACCCGTCGGCTCGTAGGAGCCCGCTTGCGGGCGACGTGTTGGATTTAACGCAGAGGCGCAGAGGGCGCAGAGGGGCCATGGCGGATGCAGCCTCTTCTCTGCGTTCTCTGCATCTCTGCGGTGAATCGAAGGTCGCTCGGGGAGATGCCGCGCTTGCGTGCAGTCCGCTGAGTCGCCCGCAAGCGGGCTCCTACGTCGTTAGCACCCGTCGGCTCGTAGGAGCCCGCTTGCGGGCGACGCGTTGGATTTTAACGCAGAGGCGCAGAGTGCGCAGAGGGGCCAAGGTGGATGCATCCTCTTCTCTGCGTTCTCTGCGTCTCTGCGGTCAATCAAACCGCGCCTCGGCACCAGCCATCCCGCGACCCTGCTACTCCGCCTCCTTGTCCGCAGCCTGCCCGCCGGCTGCCAGCGCGAGCAGATGGTCCGGGTCCAGGTCCGCCAGCGGGATCTCGCCGTCGACGCTGATGGTCAACACCTCGACGCGGCGCTCGATGCGCAGCCGACCGGCGGTGGCGATCAGCGCCTGCGCCTTGGAACGCTTGCCCAGCCGATCGGCAATGCCCATGGCCGCGAACACTGCGCCGGGAATGGACAGCGCGAGACCGACACCGGCGACCACCAGCGTCGGGTCGGTTTTCCGGGGCACCTCGGGGGCATGTACCCCGGCATCGCCGGGGGTTGTCCGGGGCAGGCTCCGCAGATCGAGGGCCGCGGCCAATTCAGCGGCGGCGGCCTCGGCGTCGGCGCCGGTCAGGGTCAGCAGGAGATCGGTCATGAGTCTAGGCTCCAGGGGTTGGATCATCATCGGCGCCGGAATTTCAGGGCAAGGCGTCGGTGCCCGAGCAGTCCATGCCCGCCTGTTGCAGGATCTGCTCGATCTGATCCGCCTCCGGCAGGCGCAGACGGCGTGCGTCGGCCAGGGCGACACAGAGCAGCTGGTTGGCCTGCGTCCGGTCGGTTTGGTCCTTGGTCTGGTTCATGCGCATTAGCAATGCGACGGCGATGTTGGCGCGGCAGACCAGGAGATCGCGCACAGCGCCGAGCCGCTGAAAGACCGGGAGTTGTTCCTCGGTGCGGATGCGCAGCGCCTCATCGAGCTGTCCGCGGGCCATCAGGATATCGGCGATCCGGCCCTGGGTGACGGCCATCTCGCGCACATCGCCGAGCCGCTGATAGACCGGGAGTTGTTCCTCGGTGCGGATGCGCAGCGCCTCATCGAGCTGTCCGCGGGCCATCAGGAGATCGGCGATCTTGCCCTGGGTGACGGCCATCTCGCGCACATCACCGAGCCGCTGAAAGACCGGGAGTTCTTCCTCGGTGCGGATGCGCAGCGCCTCATCGAGCTGTCCGCGGTCCATCAGGATATCGGCGATCTGGCCCTGGGTGACGGCCATCTCGCGCACATCGCCAAGTTGCTCGAAGGCGGAGAGTACTTCATCGGTCAGGATGCGCAGCGCCTCATCGAGCTGTCCGCGGTCCATCAGGATATCGGCGATCTTGCCCTGGGTGACGGCCATCTCGCGCACAGCGCCGAGCCGCTGAAAGACCGGGAGTTCTTCCTCGGTGCGGATGCGCAGCGCCTCATCGAGCTGTCCGCGGGCCATCAGGATATCGGCGATATCGCCCTGGGTGACGGCCATATCGCGCACAGCGCCGAGCCGCTGAAAGACCGGGAGTTCTTCCTCGGTGCGGATGCGCAGCGCCTCATCGAGCTGTCCGCGGTCCATCAGGATATCGGCGATCTTGCTCTGGGTGACGGCCATCTCGCGCACATCACCGAGCCGCTGAAAGACCGGGAGTTCTTCCTCGGTGCGGATGCGCAGCGCCTCATCGAGCTGTCCGCGGGCCATCAGGAGATCGGCGATCCGGCCCTGGGTGACGGCCATCTCGCGCACAGCGCCGAGCCGCTGAAAGACCGGGAGTTGTTCCTCGGTGCGGATGCGCAGCGCCTCATCGAGCTGTCCGCGGGCCATCAGGATATCGGCGATCTGGCCCTGGGTGACGGCCATCTCGCGCACAGCGCCGAGCCGCTGAAAGACCGGGAGTTCTTCCTCGGTGCGGATGCGCAGCGCCTCATCGAGCTGTCCGCGGGCCATCAGGATATCGGCGATCCGGCCCTGGGTGACGGCCATATCGCGCACAGCGCCGAGCCGCTGAAAGACCGGGAGTTGTTCCTCGGTGCGGATGCGCAGCGCCTCATCGAGCTGTCCGCGGGCCATCAGGATATCGGCGATCTGGCCCTGGGTGACGGCCATCTCGCGCACATCGCCGAGCCGCTGAAAGACCGGGAGTTCTTCCTCGGTGCGGATGCGCAGCGCCTCATCGAGCTGTCCGCGGGCCATCAGGATATCGGCGATCTTGCCGGAAAGTACGGCGACCCCTTGCGCATGATCGTTCAGCTGCGCCAGGTCGAGCCCCTCCTCGAACGCGGCCATGGCGCCGTTCAGGTCGCCTTTTCGATGCAGACGCTCGCCGCGCTGCTGGGCGATCTGGAGGGTGCCGACCCAATCTTCATCGCCATCGGGGTCGCCACCGGGATCGGCATCGGCCAGGATTGCATCGGCCTCGTCGACATGGCCGGCGGCTGCCAATACCCGTACCGCAGCGGCGCTGAATCTGCGGGTGGGTGGGCGGGCGGCGCGTTGTAATAGAGCGTTCACTTGCCGGGCCAGCTGGGCGGCATCCTGGTAGCTGTCGCGCTCCAGCGCCCCGATTGCTTTGGCGCCCTGGTGCTGGGCGACGGTCTCGGCGACGGTGCGTGCGTGTTCCACGACGGCCATCTGATCAGCTGCCGGCTCAACTGCCGGCTCAGCCGCCGGTCCGGCCACCAGCACTGCGAGCCGGCACAGTGCCAGGTCGACGTCGTCGGGCCATGAGCCGTCGGCGGTCCAGGCGCTGTGCAGCGGCGCCAGGGTCAAGGCGGCGACCGTCTGCCGCTCGGCCTCGGTCAGCGATGATAGCCGTCCGGCGGCCAGCGGGTTGACGCGCCGGGATGGCCTGGCCGGATCGTTCAGGCTGCGCACCGGGGCGAGTCCGGGTTCCAGCAGGCCCAGGGCCGCGAGATGCTCCGGGTCGCCGCCGAGCTGCTCGGCGATGGCCTGGATCACCTGGAACGGCAGCGGCTGTTCGACCAAGGTCAATGCCCGCACCAATTCCTGCCCCGAATCGCCGGCCAAGGCCAAGAGTTTGTCCACGGCGATCTGTTCCAGCAGGGTCCGCAGTCGCTCGTCGGTCGGCAATGGGCCGCCGGTCAGATGGGTTTCCATGTCGCGCAACGCGGCCTCGGCGGCGGCCAGCGGTACATTGGGGTTCAATACCAGGCCGGCGCCGATCAGGTCCATCAGGCCCGGGTTGCCGCGGGCGGCGCGTTTGGCGCCTTCCAGCAGGGCTTCGCGCTCGGCCAGGTCCGTGAAACGCCCAGGGCGTTCGCTGGCGCTTTGCTCGGCGGCGCCGCGCTGGCGCAACAGCAATTTGTCTTGCTCGGTTGGCCGAAAGCTGCCCAATGCGATGGGATGCAGCCGGGTGGCCGGGTCGTCGCCGGCGCCAGAAGCCGGTACTGAAGCCAGACCAGAAGCCAAACTGGCAGGGCTGCTGGACAGGGTGAATGGATAGCGGCTGGTGATCAGCAAGCGGCTGTCGCTGCGGGTCGGCTCGAACACCTCGAGCAACAAGCCCACCAGCCCGGCATGCTCGGCATCCACCGGCCGCGGCGCGGCACCATCCACCAGCAGCTGCTCGAAATCGTCCAGCACCAGCAGCAGCGGTTTGCCGGCGTCGGTGCGCTGCTGGCAGGGACCGCCGAGCAGGTTCAGCAGCAGTTGCCGGAATGCCGGCAGGGCCGCGGCGTCGCCCTCGGGCAAGGCCTGCTGTACGGCAGCGGACTGTTGCGCCAGCAACTGCGCCGCCGCGGGCTGATCTTCCAGTGTTCGGGTGAGCCGTTCCAGCAGCAGCGCGATGCCGAAACGGCCATGCACGACGGCCACCGAGCGCTGGTCGCGCAGGCGATTGACGATGCGCGCCGCGAGGCTGGATTTGCCCAGCCGGCCCATGCCGGTGATCAGCACGCCGATGGAATCGGCACCGGACAGGGCCGCAAGGGCGCGCTGCAATTCCCGGCGACGGCCGACGAAGTAGCCGTGGGCGGCCACCGGCACGTCTTTATCCAGCAGGTCCTTTTGCATATAGTTCGCGGGCAATAAGGAGCGCTTGCGCCGACCTTGCACGAAGGGCTGTTCGGCTTCGCCCCGATCGCCGAGCCACAGCCGCGCCAGATGCCAGTCGGACCAGGGTCCTCCCTGGGCTTCATCCAGCAATGCGGCACGCGCGGCGGCCACCGCGAGCGCCAGGCCTGTCTGCTCTGCCAGGCTGCGATACAGGGTCGCGGCGAATCGGGTCGCGGCCTGGTCGGCCACGGAGCCATCCCAGCCGAGCACGGCCGGGAGTCCGGCGCGTAGCAGAGCGGTGGCCAGGGAGTGCACCGGCGCCGCCGCGGTTGCCGATGCGCCTTGGGCTCCAGCGGCGCTGGCATCCGGCGCTTTGTGCTCCGGTGCCGGGGGAAGCTCGCCGGCAGGCCGCGGCGCCGACGCCGAGTCGGCAGTCGGTGCATGGGCGCTCAGACAGGCGGACAGGAACAGCAGGCGCAGGGCGCGCGGTTGCAAGGCGCGTAATAGGGTGGGCGCGTCGGTGGGGCTGGAGCCGAAGGCGCCGTCCTCGAGCATCAGCACCGGGCGCTCCGGCTGGTTTTGGTTTTCCCGCCAGGCCGAATGGCCATGGCAGGAAAGATGCAGCACCGGCAGATCGCCGCTGTCGCGCAGGGTTTGCCCCAGGGTGCTGGCCGTGCCGCTCTCTTCCACCACCAGATCCAGCGCGGTGCTGCCGACGGCGGTGAGGATGGCTTGTTCCTCGGCCTCGAAGTCCAGCTCCGGCTGATCCGCCGGCGATGCGGCCATGAAGCAGAGCCCGAGCCGGTAGTCGTCCGGGGCCAGCGGTGTGCGCCGCGGTCCGAGTCGCCGGTAGGGGGCGAAGCTCAGCAAGGGTTCGGCGGCCAGATGTCCGTGTTGATCGGCCAACATTTCCCAGGGCGCATGCAATACCGCCCATTCCGCTGCCGAGGGTTCGCGGCTCGGGCAATGGACCTCGAACAGCAGCGGCGCGCCAGCTTGCTCGATGGCGCGCGCGAGGCGGGCATCGGCGGCATCCATCCAGCGGTACAGTCTGTGGCCGAGTTGCAATGCATGTTTCCGATCGGCGCGGCGTTCCAGGCGGCGATAGGCTTCGGCGATTTGGTGCAGCAGCGTCACGGCCGTTTCGTCCAATGGCATGGGAGCCGCCAAGGGAGTGGATGCGACCCGCAGGCTGATGCTGTCGTTCTGGATGAGTAGGCAGATGGACAAGACGACCTCCTGTTGCGTGGGCGCCGCAGCCGACTTGTCGGCGCGGGTTTGGTTGCTGTGGCAAGGTTACCGCATTGCAGGCCGGGTGGATAGGTTTGGGATTGCGGTGCTGGCCGATTGGGTTAGGCGCCGGTCTGGGCGGTGTTGCCTTCGAAGAAGGTCGCTCGGGGGAGATGCGGCGCTTGCGTGCGGTCCGCTGGGTCGCCCGCAAGCGGGCTCCTACGTCGTTATAGTCACTCAACATGATAACCAGATATGCCCTTTTGTTTTTGGTGTGTGAGTGCAGGCCTTAAACGAAAGGGACAGTTTTGATGTCACGTGAGAGGGCTATAGCACCCGTCGGCTCGTAGGAGCCCGCTTGCGGGCGACGTGTTGGATTTTAACGCAGAGACGCAGAGGGCGCAGAGGGGCCATGGCGGATGCAGCCTCTTCTCTGCGTTCTTTGCGTCTCTGCGGTGAATCAAAGGTCGCTCGGGGGAGGTGCCGCGCTTGCGTGCAGTCCGCTGGGTCGCCCGCAAGCGGGCTCCTACGTCGTTAGCACCCGTTGGCTCGTAGGAGCCCGCTTGCGGGCGACGTGTTGGATTTTAACGCAGAGACGCAGAGGGCGCAGAGGGGCCGTGGTGGATGCAGCCTCTTCTCTGCGTTCTCCGCGTCTCTGCGGTGAATCGAAGGTCGCTCGGGGGAGGTGCCGCGCTCGCGTGCAGTCCGCTGAGTCGCCCGCAAGCGGGCTCCTACGTCGTTAGCACCCGTTGGCTCGTAGGAGCCCGCTTGCGGGCGACGTGTTGGATTTTAACGCAGAGACGCAGAGGGCGCAGAGGGGCCGTGGTGGATGCAGCCTCTTCTCTGCGTTCTCTGCGTCTCTGCGGTGAATCGAAGGTCGCTCGGGGGAGGTGCCGCGCTCGCGTGCAGTCCGCTGGGTCGCCCGCAAGCGGGCTCCTACGTCGTTAGCACCCGTTGGCTCGTAGGAGCCCGCTTGCGGGCGACGTGTTGGATTTTAACGCAGAGACGCAGAGGGCGCAGAGGGGCCGTGGTGGATGCAGCCTCTTCTCTGCGTTCTCCGCGTCTCTGCGGTGAATCGAAGGTCGCTCGGGGGAGGTGCCGCGCTCGCGTGCAGTCCGCTGAGTCGCCCGCAAGCGGGCTCCTACGTCGTTAGCACCCGTTGGCTCGTAGGAGCCCGCTTGCGGGCGACGTGTTGGATTTTAACGCAGAGGCGCAGAGGGCGCAGAGGGGCCGTGGTGGATGCAGCCTTCTTCTCTGCGTTCTCTGCGTCTCTGCGGTGAATTGAAGGTCGCTCGGGGGAGATGCGGCGCTTGCGGGCAGTCCGCTGGGTCGCCCGCAAGCGGGCTCCTACGTCGTTAGCACCCGTTGGCTTGTAGGAGCCCGCTTGCGGGCGACGCGTTGGATTTTGACGCAGAGACGCAGAGGGCGCAGAGGGGCCGTGGTGGATGCAGCCTCTTCTCTGCGTTCTCTGCGTCTCTGCGGTGAATCGAAGGTCGCTCGGGGGAGGTGCCGCGCTCGCGTGCAGTCCGCTGAGTCGCCCGCAAGCGGGCTCCTACGTCGTTAGCACCCGTTGGCTTGTAGGAGCCCGCTTGCGGGCGACGCGTTGGATTTTACCGCTGAGGCGCAGAGGGCGCAGAGGGGCCGTGGTGGATGCAGCCTTCTTCTCTGCGTTCTCTGCGTCTCTGCGGTGAATTGAAGGTCGCTCGGGGGAGATGCGGCGCTTGCGGCGGTCCGCTGGGTCGCCCGCAAGCGGGCTCCTACGTCGTTAGCACCCGTTGGCTCGTAGCCCGTCTTTAACACTTCGCAACCCCGATTTCTGGTAAGTGTCTGATCGATAGTACACGCAGTTTTGGTGCATATCATGCAGATCAGGTACTTGGAATTGCTCGGTGCCGTGTAGTGCCATAATCGACTGTTGGGCCATTGACCCTGACGGCAATCCGTCGCAGCATGGTCGGCATGTACATTCGTCGTACCACGATCAAGAGCCGGCGCAGCGGGGAGCGGTATTTCACCTATCGGTTGGTGGAATCCGTGCGCGAAGCCGGTCGGGTGCGCCAGCGCACGGTGCTCAATCTCGGGCGGCATTTCGACGTGCCGCGGGCGCAATGGCCGGCGTTGGTGCAGCGCATCGAGGCGCTGCCCGGCGCCTAATCGGATCTATTCGCCGATGGATTAGATGCGCGCTGGGAGCAACAGACGCAGCATGATGCGGCACAGGTCATTCGCTCGCGTGCAAGCCGCGCCGACGGCGACACGGCGCCGAAGCAGTATCACAGCATTGATGTCGGTGCGGTTGACGTGGTGCGCCCGCGCAGCGTCGCGGTGGAGCAGGTCGCCTTATCGGCGTTGCGCCAAGTGGGCTTGGGTGAGCAATTGACGGTGTTGGGCTTCAACGGTCCGCAGCGCGCCGCAGCCATCGGCACCTTGATCGAGCGCATGACGGCACCGGGCAGCGAACTGGCCACCCACCACTGGCTGCAACAACGCAGCGCGCTAGGAGGCTGTCCGAGAACTCAGAGCACGCACAACATGTAGCGCCTACAATCGAGTTTTGCACATTATATCTTGTGTCTTATTTTCATTCTCGGACAGCATTCTAGAGACTACCGAAGTCGATCTCTTCCAGCACCCCATGCCGTTCCTTGAAGTAGCGGGCCAGCAGGCCGTTGGGTACGCGGCGGAGGAACTGGGTGGACGAGAATTGGCGGGCCATGGCGATATTCCTTGTGAGGAAATATCGCTGTAGTATATCCGCAGTACATCCAGCGGCCACAATGGTCAAGAGGTAAAGCGATGGCGGCACTGAAGACCGAGACCATCACGGTGCGGATCGAACCCGCTGTGAAGGCGGGGCTAAAGGCGGTGGCGGAACAGGAGCGGCGCAGCCTGGCGAACATGATCGAAGTGATCATGCGCGACGACTGCGAACGTAGCGGCGTTGCGATCTCGGAACCATC
The DNA here is from genome assembly GCA_016745215.1 of Thiohalocapsa sp. PB-PSB1. Taxonomy (GTDB): domain Bacteria; phylum Pseudomonadota; class Gammaproteobacteria; order Chromatiales; family Chromatiaceae; genus Thiohalocapsa. The sequence goes on along the minus strand of CP050890.1, from coordinate 4,572,042 downwards.
AACAGCGAATTCTAAGGCATAAAGAAAGCCATCTCGATGCACCAAGAGAAGATCTCCCTCGCCCAGCTCGAATCCTTCCTGCTCAAATCCGCCGACATCCTGCGCGGCAAGATGGACGCCTCCGAGTTCAAGGAGTTCATCTTCGGCATGCTGTTCATCAAGCGCCTGTCGGACGAGTTCGACCGCAAGCGTGAGCAGCTGCGCAAGCGGGACTTCGCCCACCTCGACGACCCCGAACTGCTCAACGAACTGCTGGAGGACAAGACCTCCTACGGCGAGACCTTCTTCGTCCCGCCGCGCGCCCGTTGGCATGAGCCCTGGACGGATCTGGACGGTAACCAGGTGCCGCCGCTCAAGCACCTCAAGCACGACGTCGGCAACATGCTCAACAAGGCGATTGCCGCCATCGAGGACGAGAACGACTCACTCAACGGCGTGCTGAAGAACAACATCGACTTCAACGCCGTCAAGGGCAAGACCAAGATCCCGGATCAGAAGTGGAAGGACCTGCTGGACCACTTCAACCAGCCGCGCTTCGTGCTGGTCAACGACAACTTCGAGTTCCCGGACCTGCTCGGCGCCGCCTATGAGTACCTGATCAAGTACTTCGCGGACAGCGCCGGCAAAAAGGGCGGGGAGTTCTACACACCGGCCGAGGTCGTGCGTCTGCTGGTGCAACTCACCAAGCCGCGGGCGGGCATGGCCGTCTACGACCCCACCGCCGGCTCCGGCGGCTTCCTGATCCAGACCCACGCCTACATCGAAGAGCAGGGCCAGAACGCGGACGACCTGTTCCTCTACGGCCAGGACTCCAACGGCACCGTCTGGTCCATCTGCAACATGAACATGATCCTCCACAACATCACCCGCTTCACGGTGGAGAACGGTGACACGCTGGAGGATCCCCAGATCCTGGACAACGGTCAGATCAGGCGTTTCGACCGGGTGCTGGCCAACCCGCCCTTCTCCCAGAACTACAGCCGCGCCAACCTGAGATTCCCCAACCGCTTCCGCGAATGGTGCCCGGAGACCGGCAAGAAGGCCGACCTGATGTTCGTCCAGCACATGCTGACGAGCCTCGAGGCGGACGGCCACATGGCCACCATCATGCCCCACGGCGTGCTGTTTCGCGGCGGCAAGGAGAAGCTGATCCGCGAGCTGCTGATCAACGACGACGTCATCGAGGCCATCATCAGCCTGCCGCCGGGGCTCTTCTACGGCACCGGCATCCCCGCCTGCGTGCTGGTCTGCAACAAATCCAAGCCCGACGCCCTGCGCGACAAGGTGCTGTTCATCAACGCCGACCGGGAGTTCGCCGAGGGCAAGAACCAGAACAGGCTGCGCCCGGAGGACGTGGAGAAGATCGACACCGTCTTCACCCACAAGCGCGAGATTCCCAAGTACAGCCGCCTGGTGGACGCCGCCGAGATCGTCGGCACCCACGACTGCAACCTCTACATCCGCCGCTATGTGGACAACACCCCTGAGCCCGAGCCCGAGGATGTGCAGGCCCATCTGATCGGCGGCATCCCCGAGGCCGAGGTCAAGGCCCGGCAGGACGACTTCGACCAGTTCGAGGTAGACCCCGCCATCCTGTTCCGGCCTGAGCGCCCCGGCTATCTGGCCTTCGTCGAGGCCATCGACGGCAAGCAGGCCATCAAGGCCGTGCTGGAGGCATCCCCGGAGCTGCAGGAGACATTGGCCATCCACCACCAGGCGTTGGAAAGCTGGTGGGAGGTCGCCCGCGACGACTTCGCCGAGCTGCGCGCGGGCCGCAAGCTCCCGGAGGTGCGCCTGGACCTGCTCACCAGCCTCAAGGACCAGCTGATCCCTCTGACGGTGCTGGACGAGTTCCAGGCCGCCGGCGTCTTCGTCAACTGGTGGCAGCAGATCCGCTACGATCTCAAGACCATCGTCGCCACCGGCTGGCACCACAGCCTGATCCCGGACGACGACCTGATCGCCGCCTTCTTCCAGGCCGAGGCCGACGCCATTGAGGCCCTGGAGGCGCGGATCGGCGAGGCCCAGGGCGAGCTGGCCGAGGCGGTGGAGACCGCCCAGGAGGTCGCCGCCTATGAGCCGGAAGAGGACGAAAAGGGGCCTGCTCAGATAGGGGCCGCCGTCATCAAGAAGGCCCTCAAGGCGCTGATCGACGACCTCAAGGACAGCGTCGGCGAATCGGCGCGCAAGGAGCTGGCCGCGCTTCGCGCACAGGACAAGACCATCAAGGCCCTGGAGCAGCGCATCAAGGACGCCAAGGCAGACCTCAAGGCCAAGACCGACGGGCTGCAGGTGAAGCTCCAGCTCAAGCGCATCGGCGGCGAGGAGTACAAGGCCGAGTCGCGGGAGCTGCTGGAGCAGGTCGAGGCCCAGATGGCGAAGCTCGACCCGGGCCGCAAGGCGGACAAGCGTGCGTTCAATGCCCTGAGCAAGGACAAGGCGGCGTTGCGGGCGCGCATGGCCGAGGTCGATGGACTGCTGGAGGCCATCGGCGGACCGCTCATCGCGGACCAGGCGAGGGGGCTGATCCTGGCCAAGCTCTACCGCATTGCCAGCACAGAGCTGAACCGCTACCTCAACGCCGAGAAGCGGGCATTGATCGCTGTGGTCGAAAACCTCTGGGACAAATACGCCCGCTCCAGCCGCCAGCTCGAAGCCAGCCGCGCCGAGACCCTGGCGACCCTGGATGGCTTTCTGGAGCGGCTCGGTTATCTGGGGGCAGCGCAATGACCGGGGGCCAGCCTCTGAGCCCCGCGTTCTTCGAGCAGGTGCGCGATATCCTCAGGCAGGCGCGCCACCGGGCACAGACCAGCGTCAACTTCATCATGGTGGAGGCCTACTGGCAGGTCGGTCGGCGCATCGTCGAGGAGGAGCAAGGCGGGGAGGCGCGGGCGGACTACGGGCGGTTCCTGATCCGGGAGTTGTCGCGGCGGCTCGGCGACGAATTCGGCAAGGGCTTCTCCGTCGCCAACCTCTGGAACTTCGGTCAGTTCTACTTGGCCTTCCCCGACGACGAGAAACTCTACGCACTGCGTAGAGAATTGTCCTGGAGCCACTACCGCCTGATCATGCGGATCGAGCAGCCCCGTGCGCGCGACTTCTACATCCAGGAGGCCGCCGAGCAGCACTGGAGCAGCCGGCAGCTGGAGCGCAACATCCGCTCCGGCTGGTATGAGCGCTTGCTGTCCGCGCCCGACGGGGCAGCGACCGCCGAGCAGGCGACCGCGACGCCGGCTGAGTTCGTCAAAGACCCCTATGTGCTGGAGTTCCTCGGGCAGATGGACATGTACGTGCGCATGTTCGACGACCTCAAGCGCGGCGAAGATGACAACCCGACCCTCGGCATCATCCTCTGCGCCGACAAGGACGACACCCTGGTGCGCTACTCGGTGCTGCACGACAGCGAACAGCTGTTCGCCTCCAAGTACCTGCGGGTGCTGCCCAGCGAGGAGGAGTTAAAGCGCGAGCTGGAGGCACGGCATGTGTTGGACCGACCGGCGCAAGCGCCGGAGCAAGAGGAATGAGCATGGCCAGACGCCGCAGACAAGCCCCCGACAACCCACCCAATCACCGCATGCACCGCGCCGAGCCCGTAGGGTGGATCAAGCGAAGCGGATCCACCGCGACGCCGAATGGTGGAACCGCTGCGCTTGTTCCACCCTACATCATTCTCCTATTGAGGAATATGCAGTGATTAAGCCCGCAGGCTGGACCTGCAAGCGCTTTGATGAGTTCGGGACTCTATTTTCAGGGGCAACGCCGAGGACAGGCATTGCTGCTTATTGGGACGGAGACATTGTCTGGGTGACACCGAACGACGTGAGCCGTTTGCGTTCCCCATACTTGTTCGGATCAGCGAAAACTCTGAGCGAAAAAGGGCTGAACAGCTGTTCCGCACAGCTTCTCCCCGGTCGCTCCATCGTCATGTCTTCTCGTGCACCGATTGGTTATGTCGCAATTCCAGTGATGGACTTTTGCACGAATCAGGGCTGCAAGAGCATCAAGCTCAAGCAAGGCTACGATCCCGAGTTCGCGTACTACAGCATCTTGCATAATATTGACGCGATCAAGAATCGTGGCGAGGGGACCACTTTTGCTGAGATTTCAAAGACCGCTCTCGCTTCCGTAGCGCTGCCATTTCCGGACTCAAAACCTGAACAAACCAAAATCGCCGAAATCCTCTCGACGGTGGACCGGGCGATTGAGCAGACCGAGGCGTTGATTGCCAAGCAGCAGCGCATCAAGACCGGTCTGATGCAAGACCTGCTCACCCGAGGCATCGACGAGCACGGCAACCTCCGCTCCGAAGAGACCCACGAATTCAAAGACTCGCCGCTGGGGCGGATGCCGGTGGAGTGGAATAGCCACCACCTATCCGAGATCGCTGATCTGCAGGTAGGATATGCATTCAAGAGTTCTTGGTTCTCCGAGACCGGCATTCGGCTGCTCCGAGGCGAGAACGTCGGGACAGGCACTCCCGATTGGAAAGACACGCAGCGACTCACACCCGACCGCGTAAAGGATTTTGAGGAATACCTTCTCTGCCCTGGCGACTTTGTTATCGGAATGGATCGGACGTTCACGCAGCAGGGCTTCAAATTGACCCAGCTAAGCCGTGATGACACACCATCCCTTTTGGTACAGCGGGTCGGTAGATTCATCGCACAACGAGTTCCTACCGCATTTCTTAGCGTCGTTATTCGTTCGCCTGCTTACCGTCGCGAGCTTCAATTGAAGCAAAAAGGTATGGACATCCCTCACTTATCGCGGTCCGAGATCTTGTCGCCTATCGTTGCTGTTCCATCCAGTGAAACCGAAATGCAGCGGATCGCTGAGCAAGTCGAAAAGTCTTACCGCTTGCAAGCACACTACCAGTCCGCTCTTGAGAAGGCGCAGCGCCTGAAGCTGGCGCTAATGCAAGACCTCCTAACCGGCAGAAAGCGCGTCACCCCCCTGCTAGAACCAGAATCCCCAGCGCCGGCAACCCCATGACCGACACCCCCCTCCAAATCCGCAACAGCACCGCCGAGTTCCTGATCTTCACGGCCCAGGCCGGCGAGCAGGGGATCGAGGTTCGCTTCGAGGAGGAGACGGTCTGGCTGACTCAGAAGGTGATGGCGGAGCTGTTCGAGATCAGCGTCCCGACCATCAACGAACATCTTCGGGTCCGCCGAGTTGGACAAGGATTCAGTTGTTCGGAAATTCCGAACAATTGCCGCCGACGGCAAACGCTACAAGACCCAGACCAACAACCTGGACGCATCATTCCCGCCTATGATCAGGTCCAGTCAACCCGCTCGCCCCGCTTCCGCAACTGACCAATCGTGCCCCGGAGACATCGACATGACCACGAGAGAGCAGCTTAAGGCCGATCTCGATGAGGTTGCCGACAGCAACCTGGAGGTCCTGCATCGCATCATCGTCGCGTTGAAGCACGATCCATCCAGTGAATCGGCCTCGCCGGGCGTGAGGCAGAGCAACCCGCTCAAGGGCAGCGTGACCTTCGAAAAGGACATCCTCTCGCCCGCAGACGCGTCCCGGGCCTCGCTATGGTTTAATCGTGAGCTTAACTGAGCACGACAATGCAACGCCTAGAGGTGAGCATGAATGCCATCGAACTGAACGCCGTCGCCCACGACGGACAAGTCAGCGTGACGATCCCGGAACGCTATCGCGACGCATGGAACGAGAGATCGGTGCGCGTCATCTTGATGATGGATGAGGAGCCGTCGAAGCAGCCTCCCCAATCGCTTCTGACGCGGCTCAAGCAGATCAAGATCACAGGACCCGAGGATTTCTCGGCGGAGCACGACGCGTACTTGAGCGGCGAGAAGGATGCTTGAGCCACTGTTCATCGATACGGGCTATGTGATTGGTTTGGTCAACGTCACGGACGCCCATCATCGGCGAGCGGTGGCATTGGCGGACCGCTACGAGGGCTATCCCTTAGTCACCACCGACGCGGTCCTGTTGGAGGTCGGCAACGCCTTGTCTCGCGTCGCACGGGCCGAGGCGGTCGAGATCCTGCATCAATTTGAGGAGTCGGATAACGTTACCTTGGTTCACCTCAATCCAATACTGTTCAAGAGCGCGGTTGGGCTGTACGAGCAGTACAAGGATAAAAACTGGGGGCTAGTGGATTGTGTGTCCTTCGTGGTGATGAAGGAAATGCGGTTGAGCAAGGCATTGGCATTCGATCAGCACTTCATCCAGGCGGGTTTTCAGCTACCGGATTAGACGCCGCGGTTACGCTTTGCGGGCTCTGCGTGTCTGGTTCGAAGAACGGTCGGCGGGTTCCGGTGACGATGGGTGACGACAATGTTCCAACATGACACGATGCTGCCACACATCAAACTCGACGAACGCAACCACGTCGAGAAGCCCCTGCTGGACCAGCTCGCGGGGCTAGGCTGGGAGGTGCTGGACCTGGACAACAAGCAGCCCCCGGCGGCCAGTCTTCGAGGGAGCTTTACGGATGTGGTCATGGAGCCGGTGCTGCGGGAGCAGATTGGGCGCATCAACCCCTGGATGGAGCCGGATCAGATCGACGAGGTGATCAAGCAGCTCACCGCCAGCTTTCCCGGCAATAATCTGATCGAGAACAACCGCCATCTGCTCGGCCTGCTGCTGGAGAACACCAGCGTCGGCGAGAACCGCCAGACCGGCGAGCAGAGCCCGACGGTTCGGTTCATCGATTTCGAAGCCGAGTATTGCCCTGGCCAGGACAGCGCCAACCGTTTCATCGCCGTCTGCCAGTTCAAGGTGCGCATCCTCGGCACCGAGCACCACATCGTCCCGGACATCGTGCTGTTCGTGAACGGCCTGCCGCTGGTGGTGATCGAGTGCAAGTCGCCGAAGGTGAAGGAGCCGATCTTCGAGGCCATCGATCAGATGCTGCGCTACAGCGAGCAGCGCGGGGCCAAGGGCGAGGGCAGCCCCGGCCTGTTTTTCTACAACCAGTTCGTGGTGGCGACCTGCCGGCAACAGGCGAAGTTCGGCACCATCACCACCCACAACGAGAAGCACTTCTACCGGTGGGCGGACCCCTATCCGCGCACCCTGGACGAGCTGGACCACGGGGCGGGCACGGCCAACGATCAACAGCGGCTGGTGGCGGGGATGTGTGACCCGGCGAACCTGCTGGACATCGTCCGCAACTTCACGTTGTTCTCCACCAACGACAAGGGCGAGACCATCAAGATCGTCGGCCGGTATCAGCAGTACCGGGCGGTGAGGCTGGCGGTGAAGAAACTGCTGGAGGGCAAGACACCGCGGGAGCGCAGCGGCATCATCTGGCACACCCAGGGTTCGGGCAAGTCGCTGACCATGATGTTCATGGTGCGGGCCATGGTTCGGCACCAGGTCCTGCAACAGTGGAAGGTCGTCTTCGTGACCGACCGCACTCAGCTGGAGGAGCAACTGGCCCAGACCAGTCAGAGCATCGGCTTCACGGTGAAGGTGGCGGACAGCATCGAGTCGCTGAAGGAGCTGCTGCGCTCGGACTCGTCGGATCTGGTCATGGCCATGATCCACAAGTTCCGGGAGACGGACTTGGCTCAGTCCTTCCCGCAGCTCAATGCCAGCCCGCACATCCTGGTGATGACCGATGAGGCCCATCGCTCCCAGTACGCCATGCTCGGGGCCAACCTGGACAAGGGTATCCCCAATGCGGCACGGATCGCCTACACGGGCACCCCGATCGACAAGACCGAGCGGGTGTTTGGCGATTACATCGACAAGTACACCATGCGCCAGTCCATCGAGGACGGCGTGACCCTGGAGATCGTCTACGAGGGGCGGACGCACAACGCGGAGGTGACCGACCAGCAGGCGATGGACACGGAGTTCGCGGACGTGTTCAGCGACTACAATCTGGCAGAGCGCCTGGAGATCCTGGGCTATGGCTCACGCGACGCCTATCTGGAGGCTGAGCCGACCATCGAGGCGAAAGCCCGGGACATGGTGGCGCACTACCTGGCGCACATCTTCCCCAACGGCTACAAGGCTCAGGTTGTGGCAACTTCGCGGGAGGCCGCGGTTCGCTATCGCACCTACCTTTGCTTGGCCCTGGCAGACGCGCTCAAGGCACTGGAACAGGCTAACCCGCTAAATCTCGACCTGGATCGGCTGAAGCGGCTGCAGGTGGACGTCGTCATCTCCGTCGGGCACAACGATCTTCCTCATCTCAGGCAGTACGGTGACAGGGGTCGGCACAAGACCAGCATCAAGCGCTTCAAGATGGCCTTCGGTAGCGAGGAAAACGGGGTAGACGGCAACCTAGGCATCCTGGTGGTCAATCACATGCTGCTCACCGGCTTCGACGCCCCCGTAGAGCAGGTGATGTATCTGGATCAGGTCATCGTTGCGCACAACCTGCTTCAGGCGATTGCCCGTGTGAACCGTGTTGGCGACGTCAGCAAGGACAAGGGGTTCGTCGTCGACTACGTGGGCATCGGCCACCACCTGAAGAAGGCCATCGATAGCTACGACGAGCGCGAGCAGAAAGAGGTCGAAGACGCACTGAGCTTTCCCGAGGACGAGCTTCGCGAGTTGCAGGCCGCGCATGAGGCGATCATGACCTTGCTGAAGAAGCACGGGCTGACCGACCTGACTGACCATGATGCCTTTTTCGACCTCTTCTACGACGAGGATCTGCGCTTCGAATTCATGAGCCTGTTCAAGCAGTTCACCCGCTGTCTGAACCTGGTGTTTCCGGCGAAAGATGCGTTGGACTTCATGGGCGACTACAACGCCCTCACCGAGATCAATGCCCTGGCCGGCAAGCACTTCAGGGACAGCCGCTTCAGCATGAAGGGTATTCCGCCGAAACTGCGTGCACTGACGGATGCCTACCTCGCCTCGAAGGGCATCGATCTCAAGATTGCCCCGATTTCGATCTTGGACGACGACTTCGAGCGACTCGTTGGTAATCGCAAGCGTACCAAGACCAAGGCCGCGGAGATCGAGCACGCCATCCGCCATCACTTGGACGTCGACCTTGACGATGATCCAGACCTGCAAGCGTCCTTCGCCGAGGCATTGGCCAAGATCTTCGAGGAGTTCCGAGATAACTGGCAGAGGATCTACGAAGAGCTGGAGAAGCTCAGAGAACGGATGCGCTCCGCGAGTCAGGAGCCGACCTACGGCCTGCATCGCAAGAAGCAGATGCCCTTTTTCAGGATGCTACAGCGCGAATTGGGAGCCGCATGGGAACAACACCCGGCCTATGCGAATAACGAGGACGAGCGCATCAGTGCAATGGTCAACCTGACTCAGCAGATTTACAACGTCGTCGAGCGCGAGCTGAGTCTGACGGGATTCTGGGAGAGCGTTCCGGCCCGCAACCGGCTCAAGGCCGAGTTGCAGAAGACGCTGCTTCAGCCGGAATTCGTCAAGCTGCCGAGCATCGTGACGGCACGTGCCCGCCTGATTTCTCGCGTCATGGAGATCGCCGAGAAGAACAATGACAGGATCCTCTACGCGGAATAGCCGACGTGGATCTGGATTACGCCATCGTCCGTTCACCCAAGCGCCGCAAGCTGACCATCACCGTCGAGCGGGATCGGCGGATTGTGGTACATGCGCCTGAGAGTATCTCCGAGGCGAGGATTCGAGAGATCGTCGATTCCAAGCGCCAATGGCTCTTCGAGAAGATTCGTCACGAGCAAAAATACAACGACGAGCCCGAGCCGCCTGGCAAGGAACTGGTCAACGGCGAGGCCGTGTTGTACCTGGGCCGACGCTATCGAATCGCCATCGCCGACACCGAATCCGGAGAGATCGAGTTTTCCAGGCAGTTCGTGGTGCCGCCTAGGATTGCCGCCAGTGGGAGCAAGGCGTTCGCGAATTGGATGCTCGTGCGTGCGGAGCAGCAGATCCTGCCTCGCGTCAAACTGCATGCCCGACAGCTCGGCGTGAGTTACCGGGATGCAGAGGTTTCGGAAGGCCGCTTCCGTTGGGGTTCTTGCACACCTAGAAGCAGCCTGCGATTCAACTGGCGCTTGATTAAGGCGCCGATGTTCGTGATTGACTACGTCATCATCCACGAACTGGCCCACCTCATCGAGCCGAACCATACCCCGCGCTTCTGGAATATCGTCAGGGCGCAGCACCCGACGGCCGAGAAGGCGAAAGATTGGTTGAGGGAGCATGGGGCGCTGTTGGAGCAGAATCTCTAGGCGAAGGGTGCAGGTCCACCCGCCACGCCAATTGCAGGCCAAGTGGAAGGCGCGGTGCGGTGCGTCTTCCATTCCCCATGCTCGCACCCTCGCTCCCGTCCGTCCTCGAGTCCCCCCGAGGAGAGCACGGAAAGGAAGATATCGCGCAAGCTCGAGTGCCAGAAAAATTTCTTGAAACAGGTGTCTACGGGAATAGCCTGGCTCTAGAAGAGTAGAATATGCCTAGGAGGCTGTCCGAGAACGGAGCGAACGGGTACAATCGCCATTCCTCCCGAGACAGGTGAGCGTTTAGCGCTCTGCCAAGATCGCAGAGTGGAGCGTCGCACAACGATTATCGCCCTGTGCCAAGGCAAACGGGGCGCTCGGATACCCCGTTTCCCATTCCGTGCACGGCTGAGATGAACCGATAACTAGGGTGATCATGAGCAAGCAGACCATCCCATTCAAAAAAAGCCTGATCGAACATGATCCGGACATCTTGTCCCCGAGCAATCTATTCGATCTGCTCCCGAAGGATCATGACTGCTCTATCTCGAGGCATTGGAAGACAGTGGAGTGGACTGTTACATCGCGACGAGTAAAGGTGAAAAAAAGGACGAAACGCCACTGGACGAATCAGCGCGAAAGCTGTTGAAAGCCGATTTCGAATACGACCCGAAGGAAGACTGTTTCACTTGCCCGGGCGGACAAATCTTGGTTGTGGTAGGAGAAACGAAAGACGGAGAAAAAACCGACCAAGGTCGCGCTGAAACCTGTGCCGCCTGCCCATGCCGATCCCGTTGCTGTCAATCGAAAAAGGGAGAAGCCCGTACGATCAACACGGACGACAAAGAACCTCTACGCCAACGAATGCATGCCAAAATGGATTACGGTGACACTTTACCATTTACACCATTTCCAAAAGCACAACCTCAGGTGTTGTGTCTTGCACCGGTTGAACTATGATAGCGCCCAACGAGTCCGCCAGCCCGACGCCAAACTGCGGCCGGCGCTTCGCGCGTGGCCGCAGTTTGGCGCGGGCTGCGGTTGACGTTGGACTAAATAAATAACCCCCCACCATCAAAGCACGCCAACGCATCAACCGACTGAAGGATGCATCACCACGGGCACGCGGGATCGCCCCCTTCCGCGCCCGCTCTCACGGGAACTGGCTATACTGTAACCATGTGCAGTCCAGCCATCACCGCCGAAATCCGCCGCGAGTTCCCCGTCGAATATGCTCCACCGCCATTCGAACTGGCCGATGTGGTGCGCATGCATGGCGCCGCCTACCGCGCCGAGTACCATCCGAGCTTCGAGCAAGGCCGCGCCCTGCACGCCATCGAGACCTGCCGCACCACCGCGCTCGGCGGCCATGTCGATCAATGCGACCACTGCGGGCATGTGGAGATCAGCTACAACTCCTGCCGCAACCGCCACTGCCCCAAATGCCGCGCCTCCCAACGCGCCGCCTGGGTCGATGACCGCGAGCTGGAGCTGTTGCCCATCCAGTACTTCCACCTCGTCTTCACCCTGCCCGAAGACCTCAACCGCCTAGCGCAGTACTGCGATGCCGAGGTCTACGCCATCCTCATGCGCAGTGCCGCCGAGACCCTGCAGACCTTTGCCCACAAACTCTGGGACGCCGACCTCGGCATTGTCAGCGTGCTGCACACCTGGGGCCAGACCTTACAGCTGCACCCGCATGTGCATTGCCTCGTCACCGGCGGCGCATTGAAACGCGATGGCAGCGGTTTTGTGCAAGCGCCGAACAACTTCCTGTTCCCGGTCCGCGCCCTCTCGCCGGTCTTCCGAGCCATCTTCCTGCGCGAACTCGAAGCCCTGCGCGCCGCCGGCAAGTTCAGCCACTGCCCGCCCGAACTGCACGACGAGGCCGACTGGAAGCAACTGCTGATCCGCCTGCACCGCCACGCCTGGGTCGTGTATGCCGAAGCCCCGTTCGACAGCCCCCAGCACCTCATCCGCTACCTCGGGCGCTATGTGAACCGCATCGCCATCGCCAACTACCGCATCCTTGCCGTCGATGCCGACGGCGTCGTCTTCCGCTACCGCGACAACCGCGTCAAAGACCCCGAGAGCCCCGAGGCGCAGAAAACCCTGCGCCTGTCCGGGCCGGAATTCATCCGCAGATTCCTGCAACACGTCCTGCCGCCCGGCTTCCACCAAATCCGCTACTACGGTCTGCTCGGCGGCAGTCGGCGCAAGGCCAACCTCACCGCCTGCCGCGCCCTGCTCGGCCTCGACCAGCCAGAGGCGCCCTACATCGCCGACCTCGAGGGCTTCCTCAGCAAACAAACCATCGACCCGAGCCTCTGCCCGAATTGCGGCAAGGGCCACCTACGCCAAGTCTTCCAGATCCTCTCTTTCCACGACCCACCGGCCGAATACGCTGCCGCAGCCTGAATGCCAGTCCCGCGCCCCATTGATTTCGAGACGCCCGCCACCGCCGGGGAAGCCAGCCCTGCGCCCAGGGTTGTCGGAGCGTTGATAGACCGCCCCGAACAGGGAAAAAGGTGCCGCAATCGATTCCAACATCCCGATCGTCGCATGCTCGAATCCCTCCAAATGCCGCCCGCGCCGTCTATCAAAACCCGATGCAAGGTCTTGACAGCGCCTCCGATGCTGGAGAAAAATCCATAGCCAACCCGACGCCAGCGTCAGCCGTCCAACAAGTGCATCAGCCGGACGCCCGCGGTTCGTCGTCATTTGCAATTTCAGCGCATGACGCGAGCACAATCGTGGCGGCTCGTCTTGTGCGAGACAGCGCGGGCGCCGGCTATGCATAACGTTAGATTAAAACGCTATCGCGTTGGAAGAGACCACACCCGAGACAAAGCAGCACCGGCGCTGAAATAAACAATAAACAAGAAAAAGAATAAGCACACGCAATGGCATCGCCATTCCTTTCCTCTCCAACTCCCCATCACAGAGCGGGACACACGCACTCCGGCTCCAAGCAGAGACCGACGTTCGAAGTCGCCGACATCCTGCGCGCGCATTTGCCCGACTCCCTGCACGAGCACTCCCATCCGCTGCACGTGCACAAGGTACTCAGTGCCATCCAAAACTGCCGCACCGCGGCGCTGGGCGGGCACATCGACTACTGCACTGACTGCGGCACCCTTTACAACAGCTACAACTCCTGTCGCGACCGCCACTGCCCGAAATGTCAAGGGCTGGAGAAAGCGCGCTGGATCGAAGCGCGCAAAGACGAACTGCTGCCGGTGCCCTATTTTCATACCGTCTTCACGCTGCCGCATGCGATCAACGACTGGGTGGGGTGGAACGACAAACTGATTTACGACCTGCTGTTCGCCAGCGCAACGGACACCCTGCAAGCCTTTGCCGCTCGTCATTGGAACGGAACCCTCGGCATCACCGCCGTGCTGCACACCTGGGGCCAGACGATGGAGCGCCACATCCATCTGCACTGCATCGTGCCAGGCGGAGCTTTAACGTTCGATGGCGAACAGTTCAAACCCTGCCCGCATCGTGACTGGTTATTCCCGGTCAAAGCGCTGTCCAAGGTCTTCCGCGGAAACTACCTCGAGCACCTGGAGCACGCGCATACCACAGGCGAGCTGAAGACACCGCCGGGCGCGCACTTCGCCGCGTTGCGCAAGGCACTGCGCGAGCACGACTGGGTGGTCTACGCCAAACCCCCGTTCGGCGGACCGCAACAGATCATCGACTACCTCGGGCGATACACCCACCGCATTGCCATCAGCAACCACCGCATCCTCAATCTTGCCGACGGCAAAGTCACCTTCACCTGGAAAGACTATAAAGACGGCGCCAAGACCAAAGTGATGACGCTGGACGCCAACGAATTCATCCGGCGGTTCACGCTGCACATTCTGCCGCCGCGCTTCACCCGCATCCGCCACTACGGACTGCTCGCCTGCGGACACCGCGCGACCAAGCTCAATCGTGCCAAAGCGCTGCTTGGCCTAGCGCCGGTGACGACGACCAAAGTGCGCGAGCCCTACGACGTCTTGCTGCAACGCCTGACCGGCAAAGACATCCACGTCTGCCCGAGCTGCGGCGGACGGCTACGACGTCAGCGCGACCTTGCGCCCACCATTGGACCCGCTCGCGGCCAAGACCCGCCGCTTGCGTGCGAGGCGGCCTGATGAACATCTCCTCCACTCGATCCGCATCGGCTCGGGACAGTGCTGCTATGTTGCGACGCGACCGCGGTGAGCGAAAAACCGTTGTGCTCCATGCGAAATCGCTGCGCCCGCGGGACCGAGCGCGCGCAACGGAGCCTTGCTCGTGCAACTGCGCCAACATCAGCGGGAGTTTCCAGGCCCCACCCAGGGCTTGACTGTTGTAGAATCCACATAGCGGTTCGCTGAGACGGACACTGAAGCGAACAAAAAAATGTTTTAATCTAACAGGGCGTTGAACCTGCCGAGCCCGCGCCGGTCGGGCACCGCGGCGCTTCGCGCTCGCGGCCCGACCGGCGCGGGCTCGGCAGGTTAACTAAACGTTGGACTAAATAAATAGAAAGCCCGGAGCGAACCAAAAGGCACTCCCATCAATACCTGTAAGGGTATACAGCATTCACGTCGCTAGACTATAATCTCTCGGCATGGACGCCCAAACTTGCTTGAGCCGTGAAATCAAGCGGGAATTCCCACCCGAGCCGCCGGACATCCAGTTCGAGGTCGCCGATGTCTTCCGCGCCTATGGCGACGACTATCGGCAGACGCACATCCTCACCCCCCAACAACACAAGGCCATGTCGGACATCGAGAAATGCCGGACCACGGCACTCGGTGGCCACGTCGATGAATGCGACCATTGCGGACACACCGAGATCAGCTACAACAGCTGTCGCAACCGCAACTGCCCCAAGTGCCGCGGGAGTCAACGAGCGGCCTGGGTCGACGCCCGCGAGCTTGAGCTGTTGCCGATCCAATACTTCCACATCGTCTTCACCCTGCCGCATGACCTGATCCCCCTGGCGCGCTACAACCCCGAGCGGGTCTACGGCCTGTTGTTCACGCTCGCCGCCGAGACCCTCCAAACCTTTGCCCAGAACCTGTGGGACGGCAAACTGGGCATCATCATGGTCCTGCATACCTGGGGCCAGACGCTGAACGACCACCCGCACGTCCACTGCATCGTCACCGGCGGAGCGCTCAAGAACGACGGCAGCGCCTTCGTGCGCGCCCCCAAGCACTTCCTGTTTCGCGTCGAAGCCCTGTCCAAGGTCTTCCGGGGCAAGTTCCTCGCTGCCCTGCAAGCACTCTACGATCAAGGCAAGCTGTGCTTGAGCGGACAGCCGGTGCTTGCCACCAAAGCCGGCTGGGAGGCGTTGCTTCAGGCGCTGTGCAGCCACGACTGGGTGGTCTATGCCAAGCAACCCTTCGACGACCCCGCCCACCTGATTCGCTATCTGGGGCGCTACGTCAACCGCATCGCCATCGCCAATCACCGGATTCTCAGCATCGACGAGGGGACGATCACCTTCAAGTATCTTGACAACCGAGAACCCGGCGCGCCGGTCGAGAAGATCATGACACTGCCCGCCGACGAATTCATCCGCCGTTTCCTGGCCCATATCCCGCCGCCGCAATTCCGTCGCATTCGCTCTTACGGCATCCTGGCCAACGGTCACCGCAAGGACAAGCTCACCACCTGCCGCGCCCGCCTCGGTCTCGACGCCCCCCATCTGCCCTTCATCGCCGACATGGATGCCTTTCTTACCAAACAAGGCATCGACTACAGCCTCTGTCCCAAGTGCGGGGAAGGCAAGCTGCGCCAGGTCTACGTCCTCCTGTCGTTTCACGACCCACCGCCCTGTTACCTCGAGGCCGCGTGACATGAATGCTTGCCAATCCGTGCACAGCCGCGGAGCTATCCCCCTGTCTCAGACACCGGAAAACACCCCGTCAAAGCCGCAAAAACCCGATTCTCCGCACGCCGACCCGCGACAAAACGCCCAAAAAGCGTGCTGTACACCCGAAACTGCCGCACGCATCCCGCCCCATCCCTCCTTGACACTCACCAGCCGATCCGCTGAAATTCCATAGACCGGCACGTCGTCTGAAAGGCCCAGGTCCAACAAGCGCGTTCGAGCTGACAACCGGCGGTCCGTACCATCTGCACCGCCGTGCCACAGGCCAGCCTCGGTGGTGCGGGTACCGCCGTGCCAGTCATGCCGGTTGCAACTCAACGCTAACGTTCAAGCGCGTTCGAGCTGACAACCGGCGGTCCGTACCATCTGCACCGCCGTGCCACAGGCCAGCCTCGGTGGTGCGGGTACCGCCGTGCCAGTCATGCCGGTTGCAACTCAACGCTAACGTTAGCCGTACATAAGGAGCCAAACATGAGAACACTTCTATCCAAATTGCCAGAGGGAATTAAAGCTCCTCTAAGGAAACTTATAAGCGCAGTACTATATTACGGAAATAAGAGATATTGCCCCATATGCTGCAAGAAATCGAGTCGCTTCAAGCCTTTTGGAGTAATACCGCGTGAAGATGCCCAGTGTCCTCATTGCGGTTCCTTAGAGCGTCATCGCCTTTTGTGGCTATTTTTGCAGAAAAGAATCGACCTCTTTGCTGGTAAGCTAAAAATGCTTCATGTGGCACCAGAGCCATGCCTTGAATCAATATTCATGAAGCGGCTAGGTAGCAATTATCTGACGGCTGATCTATTTAACCCAAGAGCTATGGTAAAAATGGACATTTGTGATATTCAGTATCCCGAAAATTCATTTGATGCAATCTATTGCAGCCATGTATTGGAGCACGTCCCCGATGATAAACAAGCGATGAGAGAGTTTTGCCGAGTTCTCAACACTAACGGTTGGGCAATACTAAATGTCCCTATCACTAGAGAAAAAACATTTGAAGATCCATCAATAGTAGATCCCAAAGAACGCCTAAAAGCTTTCGGTCAGGAAGATCATGTCAGGTCTTATGGCCAGGACTATGTTGAGCGACTTCGTGATTCAGGGTTTGATGTCGAGATCATCAAAGTAGATGATTTGGCTAATAGTGATGAGTTGCTAAAAATGGGGCTAACACTAGCTGCCGGTGAGATTTACTATTGTACAAAACAACATAGCGGCTAACAATCACATGCACTCGGACAGCAAAAAGCGCCGCTCGTTCCTCGCTCTGCTTTTTGCTGCCAGTGATGTGAAGCGTTGGCGAGAAATCCCAAGCATCTGTCTTGGTTTCGTCCGTTAGAGGAGCAAACGATAGCTGGCTATCCCTCTGGCTGCGTTTTTCTACCGCAACGTAAAGCATGGAGCGAAAAGATGGGTTCTTTCGTCCGCATTAGTCGCAAGCGTCGGTATTTAGGAAAAATAATTCCTTTCCGGGTGTTTCTCGACAACCGAGAAATTGCCATTCTTTGGAATGGCCAACAAACATCGCATTCAATCAGCCCTGGCCATCATACCATTTACATAAAGGACTTATGGGGGGTACAGTCAAACCCAGTTGATGTGGAATTACGGTGACACTTTACCATTTACACTATTTTGTTCTGGGCTTATGCTAAGCGTATGTCTCGGCTCCCACGCATCATCGTTCCCGGCATCCCCCACCATGTGACGCAGCGTGGGAACAGACGCCAACAAGTTTTCATGAAGGAAGACGACTATGCGCTTTATAGAGATTGGCTAGCGAACGAGTGTCGATCAAACGGCGTGGAAGTCTGGTCCTACTGCCTGATGCCGAACCATGTGCACTTGATTCTCGCACCCTCCAACGAGACCGGCCTGTCCCGCGCCGTCGGGGAGACGCATCGTCGATATAGCGGCTACATCAACGCGCGATTGCGGGTAACCGGCCACCTGTTTCAAGGGCGGTTTGGCTGCGTGGCAATGGATGAAGCTCACTTGATGGCAGCCTGCCGCTACGTGGCTTTGAATCCCGTGAAGGCCAAACGAGCTGCGACGCCTGCCGACTGGCCCTGGTCCAGCACGCCAGCACATTTCCGGCGCGAAGACGATGGATTAGTCACTGTTCGACCCCTGCTGGATCGCGTCGATAATTTAGCGGAATTCTTGGAGATGCCGGAAGATCCTGAACACTTGGCAGCTCTCACCAAGGGCCAAACCATCGGACGTCCACTGATGGACGATCAAAAGCTTGGCGAGCTTGAAAAGCAACTTGGCAGAGCGCTACGTCAAGGCAAGCGAGGTCGGCCCGCTTCGCAAAAGAATGACCCGAAACAACGAAAATTAGTGTAAATGGTAAAGTGTCACCGTAATTCCAGCTTCACGCCAGTAGTCCCAATCGACCAACTGGGCCGCTTTCACGCCGGCGAGGTCCACGAGCAGCAGCTGCAGCGCATCCACCACCTGGCGGAACTGCCAGTCTTGCCACTTGCCCTGGCTCGACGTCTGCTGGAGATATCCAGTAATCTCCTCTCGGGAAAGATCTTTGAGAGAGTTTGGCTGCACCGCATCCAAGAAGTCCTGCACATGTGTCACGTACCAGCGCTGTGCCTGTTGAGGTATCCGCTTGGCCACCAGCAGCGCCCAATACTGATCCCAGCGTGACGGAGTGCCATGCTCGCGCCGGGGCGAGCCGGACGGGGTATTTCTTCTTGACATGATTGCGCGCTCTTGATGACAATGGGCGCAATACTACTAGTTTTTGCATGCTTTGCACATCGAGCCATTTTGCATGCACGCATGTTGAATGGTTCTTTTTGAAAGCAAATCGATGTGTTTGTCTAGCAAGTCAGGCGAGCTGTTCGATTTGCATGCAAACGAATACACTGTTAGGCGGCAGAATACCACCATGAACATAGCTGTCTTATTGGGGGCCGGCTCATCGGTGCCCGCTGGCTACCCGTCGACGCAGGACCTTACGGATCACGTATTATCCGGGCAGGGCGTTTCAAGACATAGCGATGCTTCCTATTACCTGCGCGGCGACGAGTCGCCAAAAGGAACCACACGTCTCGTCAATAGTGTTGTGCGTCGGTTGTATGCGGAGTCAGAACATTATTTCTTTGAACACGCCGCGCGGCGTAGCAACTACGAGGACCTATTCTATTTAGCAACCCAGGCAACGGATGATTTGCTCGGTGAGATGGAGAATCCCGCAATCCGATCATTCTTAAATAATCTCGCGTCCGACTTGTCCCCGTTGATTAGTGCAGTGGAGGACGCGGACTGTAGTACCCTTCAAGATCTATTCGTCGAAACACGCAACTATATTGCCGACGTAGTGTGGCGCAGCCTTTCCGGTAAACCTTCATCCGTCGAACAATTGACTGTGCTCACAGATCTGTGTCGGTCATACAACGTAGTCAGTATTTCGACACTCTCTCACGATACACACCTCGAAAACCATCTCTCGGGCGAGAGCATCATGTTTTCTGATGGATTCTCGAAACCTCGTGGTGGCGTTCGATACTGGAACGCCGATTTCTCGGAAACGATACCCTTTTTAAAACTACATGGATCTGTTAACTGGTTTCGCCTCCGGCCTGATTCCGGAGATTGGCGCGATGAGAAAATCGGAATCCCCATAAGCAGCGACTTCCACCACACGAGAACCGAGAGTGGAGAACTTCAGACTGCGATCGATGGCCGTCCCTTGCTCTTGATCGGCACGTTCAACAAAATATCTGAGTACAGCTCAGGCATGTTCCGAGAACTACATCATCACTTTCGATCAACAATCAACAACGCGGAACGGATAGTGGTCTGTGGATATGGTTTCGGAGATAAAGGGATCAACGCAGAGATTATAGACTGGTTTTACTCCACGCGAGGACGACGAATCATTGTAGTTCACCCAGATCCGGGAAGTCTTCGCAAGCATGCACGAGGCGCTATCCGAAACAAGTGGGCAGCTTGGGAGAAGGCTAACTCACTATTGATTCTAGCCAAACGCCTAGAACAAGTCGAGGCAGTGCAACTTGCCGAACTCATCGCCCTCTAGCGCGACTCCTGAGCCTTGACGTCAGCCGCCTAACACAAGGAACCGAAGTTATGTACTTATTGAGAAACACAGTCTTAGCTGGAGTTTTAACATCTTTCTGCTTTACTTCAGCATGCACTGCCGATTCTGTACCTATCCCTTCATCCAGGCCGATACAAGGAGGGGCGCTTTCCTGCGAAGCCCTATTGTTTACGAGCATCCAACCCAATCCACGGACAAAGAATATAGAAATAGAAAATGGCGTCGGAACGGACAAAGTCGCAATAGAAATTCTCGGCCCGGTCCTAAAATTCATGACTCAGGCTTCCGTCGGCGTGGGCCAAACAGACGCGGCAGAATTTCAAATCATGCGTAATGACGAAGAGGTGCTTGTAGCTATTTCCCATTCTCTCGGCGCATTAGGCTCCACTCTTAATTCACTCCTCATAAATAAAAAGAACGGGCTAGCCGTATGGACAAAGTCACGTCCATTCTTTATCGTCGACGACGAACCAGACACACAGGCGCACTATCTGAGGTGCCAATAACGAACGCCTAACACGCGGGTAAAGCTGACCGCCTACTGCGCATCGAGATCGCAGCAATTCTGAATCACCTTGCCGGCGCAGTAGGCGCCAGCTTACCCGTGACGTTGGGCGGCAAAAAGATTGAGGTTTCCTGTGAACGAAACTGTTTACGTTGAAACTTCGGTTATCAGCTATTTGACAGCTCGGCCGAGCAATGACTTGCGTGCGACGGCGAATCAAAATACGACTGCTGAGTGGTGGGAAGCACGGAGACCGAACTACAGAGTCTTCGTGTCTGATCTCGTCATATTAGAAGCCAGCAAAGGCCATCCGGAGGCCGCGCAACGTCGCTTGGTTGCTATCGCGGATCTTCCTTTGCTTCAAGTCTCTGACCATGTAAGGGCGTTAGCGCAAGCCCTAATCGACAACCATGCTCTCCCAAAGATGGCCGAAGCGGATGCGTATCACGTAGCGATAGCGGCGGCGAACGGCGTCGCGTATTTGCTTACTTGGAACTGTACGCATATCGCAAATGCGCACACCCGGCCCAAGATTGATACCACCTGCAGATCTAATGGGTACGAACCGCCGGTTATCTGCACTCCTATTGAACTCATGGAGCCTTAACTATGTGGCAAGACCCAATCGTCGCGGAAACACGAGCTCTTCGAGACGAGTACGCCCGCCAGTTCAATTACAGCATTGACGACATATTTGAGGACTTGATGACGAAGCAAGCCGCACACCCCGAGCGCGTTATCTCCCTCCCGCCACGCAAACCGGCAGCCAGCACTGTTGCGGCCCAACAAACGCACAAGCCCGACCGCTTGCTGGCCAGCCGCCGCTGACGCGGGCGGCTGGCCAGCAAGCGGCGGGCTGTGCTTGACGTTAGGGCATACAGACGAGAATCTTATGGCTTCTGCACCTAAAAGTATGTTGATCGTGGCAGGCCATGCCATATGGGATGGCAAGGATTGGAAAGGTATTGAGAAGAGCAAATTTCCGGATCCGGAGGCGATGAAGCGAACCATAGCTCAACACGTCCGCGACGGTTGCAAGATGGGAGTTAAGCGGCTCTACGACGTGATTGCATTCAGTGGTGGCCAAACACGCAAGAATTTAGAACTCACTGAAGCACAGGGCATGGCTAACTTCGCTGCATACAGAAATATTGAGTTTCCGGACGACTTGCTCTTTGAATCGTTTGCCCGTGACAGTTTTGAAAATGTATTCCTTTCGCTACTGGCTTTCTACCATAACTACAAGGCGTGGCCGGAAACGATAGGTGTGATCAGTATGCCACATAAATCCATACGCTTTATGCTAATGGCAACTGGCCTCCATTTCGATAACTTCACATTCCATGGAATTGGTAAGGTCGATCCACACGAAAAGAACTGCCTTAACGAGATGATAAACATGGGTGTTGTTATTGATTACAAGACTAAGACAATCAAAGATCCACTCCTGAGAGCTCCTCATTTCGTCAGTAAACGTGTTGGACGTACAGGCCCCTGCTATGACAACAATCAATCGGACGACGAAAACAAAAACAAAGACGACAAATATCTGCGGTGTGCGGCAAGCGCATATGGCGATGATAGACTCGTAGAGCAAGTTATCAACTGCGACAGGCAAGGCGGCTGGCGCAAGCTTCGGTGGCCATGGCAACCGTAAATGTGCCCTAACATGCGCATCCAGCGGACGCGCCAAAGGCGCGCGCCGCTGATGCTTGACGTTAGGCTCAAGCAACCAGAATGTTATGCTTATATGAGCATGACTTTTATTTACGTCAACATGAGGCATGATCGCCATGAATAGAACACATCTCGCATTTATAATCTTTCTTTCCCTTGGAACAGCCAACGCTCAGGACATCACCTGCCGAGATCTTGCTAGCGACTGGTCAATGCGAACGGATAGCACTGCCGGCACCTGGACCGCACGGCTAACTCTGAAGATAAACGACGATTGCACCTTCAACGGCTCTTCAAGCTGGTCAGACGGCAATCGTTCGGACATTAGAGGTTCGTTTGATATGCGTGAATCGTCTGTTGAGTTTACGAGGGATAATCACGGTCGAGGACCGAATCAAACCTTTACAGGCACCATGTCAACCTGCGGGGACCTCATGCATGGTGAGTATTATGGTTGGCCTCCACGGGGTGGCTGGCAAGCCACAAAGATCCGCTAAGCGCGAGGCATAATTTCTTAGAAAAGGTGTCAGAGGCCTTTTCTCCAATTACTGAATGAAAAGAAACCCTAACGAGTGCGTCAACCTGACCGCGTACTGGCTAGCGGTCGCTACGCTCCCGGCTAGCCAGCACGCGGCAGGTTACGCCAGCGTTGGGCCGTTGGAGTTTTTCTGTGACTGATGTGTCTGATTTGGAGAAGGAGATCGCGGTCCTTAAGGAACGAGTGGCTGCGGACAAGCGTTTGTTTATCGCTTTGGCGTTGGTTATCCTCGCTGCGCTTGGGTATACAAACTTCGTTAGCGTCCCGGCTGAAGCAAACAATCAGGTGAACAGTGAAATGCCTGAGGCCGTAAAAACCGCTTTTCGCCGCTGGCTAGAAGACAATAACGGCGACGCGCTCCTCTCAGAACTTGAACGCACCAAGCGGACCTCCGAAGAGCTTGAGGATCGGATAGAAGCGCTGGTTAAGCGAACTAGCGACTCGGCAAGCACCGCCGAGCAGTCAGCCAATAACGCCATTCGCTCCGCAAGCGCAGCACAAACAGCGGCCCAGAGGGCTTCGCGCGAGTCAAATATCCGATTCGCGGCGAGAGATCTCTCATCTAACAAGCGTCAAGAGACTCGCAGAGCTCAGTTCGATTTCCCAGTCAAACACGCTTGGGTCGAACTCACTGACAATATCCGCTTGGTCGACAGTGTTGAAGTCGCCAAATCAGGAAGAACCGTTGCGGTAACCACATCGATGAGCGCTACGGGAGGGGGCGGAATTATTGGCTATCGCGTATGGGCAGTCGCATACTAGCGAATCGAATGCAAATTGAGTTCGCATCTTGCCCGCAATGAATGACGCAAATTGAGAAGATGCCCAACTTACGCACAAGCCCGACCGCTTGCTGGCCAGCCGTCGCTACGCTCCGGCCGGCCAGCAAGCGTCGGGCTGTGCTAAACGTTGGACTAAATAAATAGAAAGCCCGGAGCGAACCAAAAGGCACTCCCATCAATCAATACCTTCGCCAAATGACCCGATCTCATGCTGCACTAAGTCGAAGCTGGCCAGGCTTTTGCCCGGGGGCAACTGGGATTCCTTGCTGTAACGCGAAATGCGTCGGCTGTGACGATCGGCCAGCTCTTGCTCGCATCGCGCACTGAGGTAGCGCGCGCCGTCCCAGCCGTTGCGCTCGGCTGTCTCGAGCTGCGTCTGCCAGTGGCGGGCGATGCTGGTGAGGTTCAGTTGCTTGAGCATCAGCGCTAATGTGGCGGTCTGGACCATGTCAGTGCAGCTCCATGGATTGGCCCTGCGCGGGCAACAGGTGGTCGTAGCTCGCAAGCGCGTGCTGGGTACTGGGCCGGTCGCGCAGCTCAGCCTGCTGTGTGGCTGCGTCGCGGGCGTCGAAACGGCTTTCCAGCGCCGTCAGCGTGGGCACGCTACCCGCGGCGATGCGCTCGAGCAGATACGCGCCCAGCGCCTGCTCACAGTCGGCGCGCGCGGCCAGGGCGAGGATGCCGACGATGCGTTTGCATGCCGCGCGTGCTTCTAGGTGGCTGTCCAGATGCTGCCAGATCGCGCGGTAGGTGGCGTTGGGCAGCAGGTCGTCGCGCAGCTGCGAGTAGCGAAAGGCCTGCGGCTTGCGTGCCAGCACGCCGATGAGGTGGCGGTAGTCGATGCGCCGTGCCCGCTCGTGGTTGACGCTGTACACCCGCGGCAGCGTGAGCGCCAAGGTTGCGCCGACGTACGCCTCGATGCGGTCGTCGAAGAGATGCAGGCGTAGCCGCTCGCCGACCAGGCGTGCGGGCACGCTGTAGAGCACGCGCTTGACATCAATGGTGGCGAAGGTGGTGACCACGACCACCTGCTCGCTGTAGTCGCCGGTGCGCCGCCGTGGTAGGGCTTGCAGCTGCGCGCGCTCAATGGCGAGCGCCTCGCTGCAACGCCGGTTGAAACGCACCAGCAGCGCGTCGAGCCACTCTCGGTAGTCCTGCAAGCTGGCGAAATCGGCCGAGTCACGCAGCAACAACGCCTGCCCAATGCGCCGCTTGATGTGCCCGTGCGGCGATTCCACGGCGCCGTTCTCGTGACTGACGCCACGGTTGTTGCGCGTGGCCGTCATGCCGTAATGCGCGCAGAGCTGCGTGTAGCGCTCGGTGAGGTCCGCTTGTGCTTCGCTGCTGAGGTTCTTGTAGGCCGCCGAGAGGCTGTCGGTGCGGTGCTCCAACGGTGCCCCACCAAGCCGCCACAGCGCCTCCTGTAGCCCTTCGGCCAGCGCACTGTAGGATTCCCCTCCAAGCACGACCTTGACGTGGCTCCAGCCGCTGTAGGCGAGGCGAAAGTGGTACAGCCGGTGGTCCAGCTCCTCGCCAGCGATCGTCACGACCAGCCCTTTGAGTTCGGTGACATCCGATAACCCCTGCCGACCTGGTTCCTGCACCTGGCGGAACATCACCTCCTTGTCCGCTCCGTGCAGCGCCTTCCACGCCTTCACCCGACGCTGGAAGGTGCGCTTCTTGCCGTTGCCGTACTCTCCCGGATGGCGTTCCTGCAAGTCTTCAAACAGGGTCGTCGCATCCAGGCGCGGCTGGCGCTCCAGACGACTGACGATCTCCTCCTCCCAGACCCCTGCAAACGGGTCCGCGCGCGTTCGCCAGTGCCGCTCCTTGCTCTGCAGTACGCCGATCTCCCCGTGTTCGATCCGCCGTGCACTGCGCTCGGATACGCCCGTCTTGGCACTCGCCTGCGCCTGCGTGCGACTTTGCTTTCTGTTGCTCATGTAGAACTTGACCTGCTCAATGGTGATCCGCTTGCCTGACATTCACGCGCCGTTTGGTTGCGAAAATGCCAGCTACCTTAGCCTCTAAAATCGGCCAAGTTAGTTGTCGTCGACCGGCCAAGTTAATTGTCACCTAACATGAAGGCGAGCGCCCGAATCGCGGTGTTGTGGCTCTTGCCGTGCTCGCGCTGCTGCTGGTAGTAGGCCGCCGCCCAGACTGAAAAGCGCACGCTCATGCCAGCCCATTCCACCACGCTCTGGCGAAGGAACTTCGGGCAGGCCCAGCGCCAGTGCACCCAGCGCTTGTTGCCGCTGCGCTCGGTCACCGGCGCAACACCGAGGTACTGCTGAAGGCCGAGGGCGTCGGGCCAGCGCTCGCGATCGGAGCCGAGCGCGGCGAGCAGGCGCGGCGCGAGCGTCGGTCCGGCGCCGGGCAGGCTTGCGAAGATCGCCGCGTCCGGATGCACCTTGAAGGCCCTGTCGATGGCCTGCTCGTAGCGCTCGATGCCGGCCAACACCACCCGAAGCTCTGCGACGAGGGTCCCCGTGGCCAGCAGCGCCGGCAGCAGCACGCCGGCGTCCGTCGTCAGGGGCAGCGCGTCGCGCAGAAGCGGAATTATGGTGACACTTTACCATTTACACTATTTTGTTCTGGGCTTATGCTAAGCGTATGTCTCGCCTCCCACGCATCATCGTTCCCGGCATCCCCCACCATGTGACGCAGCGTGGGAACAGACGCCAACAAGTTTTCGTGAAGGAAGACGACTATGCGCTTTATAGAGATTGGCTAGCGAACGAGTGTCGATCAAACGGCGTGGAAGTCTGGTCCTACTGCCTGATGCCGAACCATGTGCACTTGATTCTCGCACCCCCCAACGAGACCGGCCTGTCCCGCGCCGTCGGGGAGACGCATCGTCGATATAGCGGCTACATCAACGCGCGATTGCGGGTAACCGGCCACCTGTTTCAAGGGCGGTTTGGCTGCGTGGCAATGGATGAAGCTCACTTGATGGCAGCCTGCCGCTACGTGGCTTTGAATCCCGTGAAGGCCAAACGAGCTGCGACGCCTGCCGACTGGCCCTGGTCCAGCACGCCAGCACATTTCCGGCGCGAAGACGATGGATTAGTCACTGTTCGACCCCTGCTGGATCGCGTCGATAATTTAGTGGAATTCTTGGAGATGCCGGAAGATCCTGAACACTTGGCAGCTCTCACCAAGGGCCAAACCATCGGACGTCCACTGATGGACGATCAAAAGCTTGGCGAGCTTGAAAAGCAACTTGGCCGAGCGCTACGTCAAGGCAAGCGAGGTCGGCCCGCTTCGCAAAAGAATGACCCGAAACAACGAAAATTAGTGTAAATGGTAAAGTGTCACCGTAATTCCCGCGACAGCTGAACGCTCGGGAATACATACTGCCAGATCCATTCGCGTGGCGCGTTCGGATACTTGCGCGCCAGCGCGTAGGGCAGATACACCGTGCCCGCGCCAGCCGCCAAGTCCGCCCGATGCAGCGCCTCGACCTCTTCGAGGTGCTCGACCAGCGGCGATCGGTAGCGCTTCGGCAGCGGCACGACGCGATCCTTGTCACCCTTACCGTTGCGTACCACAATCGACTCGTGGCCGAAGTCCAGGTCACCAACCCGCAGCCGCAGACCCTCCAGCAGCCGCATCCCGGTGCCATAGAGCAGTCCGGCGATCAAGCCATAAGTCCCCTCCATGCACCCGAGGAGGTGCTCGACCTCGGCGCGCGTCAGTACCACCGGCACCCGCTCGCGGCGTTTGGCACGCGAGAACTTCAGCCCATCCAACGGCCTCCCGAGCACCTCATTGAACAAGAACACCAATGCGTTCAGCGCGACGCTCTGCGTGCTCGGTGCCACCGAGCACTCCACCGCCAGATGGGTCAGAAAGGCATCCACCTCGACCGGACCCAGGGTCTCGACCGGCTTGCCCTTGCAGTAGCGCAAAAAGCGATGACCCCAGTCGACATAGGTTTGCTCGGTGCGAATCGAGTACTGCTTCGTGCGCAGCGTCCGCGCCAGACTCGTCAAGACCGGGAACACCTCGGCGGACGCGGCAAACTTCGGGTCCGCCAGCCGCGCCTCCGGTACCTGCTCCCGCGCAATGGTCGGGTGATCCGCCGGCAGCACCGCCCCAGCTTCACGCCAGTAGTCCCAATCGACCAACTGGGCCGCTTTCACGCCGGCGAGGTCCACGAGCAGCAGCTGCAGCGCATCCACCACCTGGCGGAACTGCCAGTCTTGCCACTTGCCCTGGCTCGACGTCTGCTGGAGATATCCAGTAATCTCCTCTCGGGAAAGATCTTTGAGAGAGTTTGGCTGCACCGCATCCAAGAAGTCCTGCACATGTGTCACGTACCAGCGCTGTGCCTGTTGAGGTATCCGCTTGGCCACCAGCAGCGCCCAATACTGATCCCAGCGTGACGGAGTGCCATGCTCGCGCCGGGGCGAGCCGGACGGGGTATTTCTTCTTGACATGATTGCGCGCTCTTGATGACAATGGGCGCAATACTACTAGTTTTTGCATGCTTTGCACATCGAGCCATTTTGCATGCACGCATGTTGAATGGTTCTTTTTGAAAGCAAATCGATGTGTTTGTCTAGCAAGTCAGGCGAGCTGTTCGATTTGCATGCAAACGAATACACTGTTGGACTAAATAAATAAACAGCACCCCCCCACTAAAACCACATCCAACCCACCGATCCAGGGACAGATCGCAATCGGACAGATCGGAGTTGTACGGGACAAGCAACCGCGCAGAAACCGACTATACTATCGGCATGGACAGCCTCACCGCCGAAATCCGCCGCGAGTTCCCCGTCGAATATGCTCCACCGCCATTCGAACTGGCCGA
Source organism: Thiohalocapsa sp. PB-PSB1 (assembly GCA_016745215.1). Taxonomy (GTDB): domain Bacteria; phylum Pseudomonadota; class Gammaproteobacteria; order Chromatiales; family Chromatiaceae; genus Thiohalocapsa. Next base: position 4,543,599 of record CP050890.1, on the reverse strand, counting down.
TGTGGTGCGCATGCATGGCGCCGCCTACCGCGCCGAGTACCATCCGAGCTTCGAGCAAGGCCGCGCCCTGCACGCCATCGAGACCTGCCGCACCACCGCGCTCGGCGGCCATGTCGATCAATGCGACCACTGCGGGCATGTGGAGATCAGCTACAACTCCTGCCGCAACCGCCACTGCCCCAAATGCCGCGCCTCCCAACGCGCCGCCTGGGTCGATGACCGCGAGCTGGAACTCTTGCCCATCCAGTACTTCCACCTCGTCTTCACCCTGCCCGAAGACCTCAACCGCCTAGCGCAGTACTGCGATGCCGAGGTCTACGCCATCCTCATGCGCAGTGCCGCCGAGACCCTGCAGACCTTTGCCCACAAACTCTGGGACGCCGACCTCGGCATTGTCAGCGTGCTGCACACCTGGGGCCAGACCTTACAGCTGCACCCGCATGTGCATTGCCTCGTCACCGGCGGCGCATTGAAACGCGATGGCAGCGGTTTTGTGCAAGCGCCGAACAACTTCCTGTTCCCGGTCCGCGCCCTCTCGCCGGTCTTCCGAGCCATCTTCCTGCGCGAACTCGAAGCCCTGCGCGCCGCCGGCAAGTTCAGCCACTGCCCGCCCGAACTGCACGACGAGGCCGACTGGAAGCAACTGCTGATCCGCCTGCACCGCCACGCCTGGGTCGTGTATGCCGAAGCCCCGTTCGACAGCCCCCAGCACCTCATCCGCTACCTCGGGCGCTCTATGAATCGCATCGCCATCGCCAACTACCGCATCCTTGCCGTCGATGCCGACGGCGTCGTCTTCCGCTACCGCGACAACCGCGTCAAAGACCCCGAGAGCCCCGAGGCGCAGAAAACCATGCGCCTGTCCGGGCCGGAATTCATCCGCAGATTCCTGCAACACGTCCTGCCGCCCGGCTTCCACCAAATCCGCTACTACGGTCTGCTTGGCGGCAGTCGGCGCAAGGCCAACCTCACCGCCTGCCGCGCCCTGCTCGGCCTCGACCAGCCAGAGGCGCCCTACATCGCCGACCTCGAGGGCTTCCTCAGCAAACAAGCCATCGACCCGAGCCTCTGCCCGAATTGCGGCAAGGGCCACCTACGCCAAGTCTTCCAGATCCTCTCTTTCCACGACCCACCGGCCGAATACGCTGCCGCAGCCTGAATGCCAGTCCCGCGCCCCATTGACTTCGAGACGCCCGCCGCCGTCGGGGAAGCCAGCCCTGCGCCCAGGGTTGTCGGAGCGTTGATAGACCACCCCGAACAGGGAAAAAGGTGCCGCAATCGATTCCAACATCCCGATCGTCGCATGCTCGAATCCCTGCAAATCCCCCCAAATGCCGCCCGCGCCGTCTATCAAAACCCGATGCAAGGTCTTGACAGCGCCTCCGATGCTGGAGAAAAATCCATAGCCAACGCGACGCCAGCGTCAGCCGTCCAACAAATGCATCAGCCGGACGCCCGCGGTCCGTCGTAATTTGCAATTTCAGTGTGTGACGCGAGCACAGTCGTGGCGGCTCGTCTTGTGCGAGACAGCGCGGGCGCCGGCTATGCATAACGTTAGGTCTAGAACTGGAAGAATATAATGGATCCTACAATTAAAGCTGCAATCATTGGAGCTGCCGGTGTAATAATGGCCGCAATTATTGGGGCGATTTTTAACACCTTTCGGAGAGGCAAAAAAAAAACTCAAATCATCGTAGAAAGGAAGCACACGATGGTCAGTACGCAAATCGCTCCATACGATATTTTCATCGATGAAAACCCCAACCCCATCGAAAAGGTAAACATAAATGATTCGGTCACCATCCCCTTGAAGGCAGGTAAGCATAGAATTTTTGTCACGCAGCAGCGTCCGGAAGGACCTATAACGAGCAAAAATATAGAGTTCAATTTGAATGAAGGGGATACAAAGCATTTTAAGTGTCGCCCTATTTATAGATACATGTACATGCTGCCTGTTGAAATCGATTTGTACAAAATTGATTAGCGATTGAAAAGCTATTTCGAAATCGGAGAAGCGGGTGCACGCGGGTGCCCGCGGTCGGACCAACGCAACCTGATGAAATATCGAAAGAAAACTGATGTATCTATAGCCAATTTGTGGCTTGGAGTGTCGATTTTCAGGTAGAAATCGATGCTTTAATGGAAGATTATATACTTCGAACATGCGGCAATCCTTGACCAAGTTTTATGGTTGAATCAAACTCTATCGAAGCTAACAATGGCCTTAGTGAAAGGGGTCAGGCTCGAATTAATTTTTACTTAAAAAAATTGTCGGAACGGCGGAACGGGGTCGGACCAGTGTAAGCTGATGAAATATAGTAAAAAGCTGATGAATTTATGGCCATTTTATGGCTTAGAATGCCGATTCTCGGGTAGAAATCGATGCTTCAAGCTAAGATTACCATAGTGCAAACATCCAGCAATGCTTGAATCGAACCGGATCGAAGCTAACAATGGCCTTGCACACGGAGCGGTCGCTTCGCGCCCGCCCGGTGAAGGCCTGCGTTATCCGGCAGGATCACACAGGAATAGAAGGGCTACGTCAAGTTGGTTCTTTTAAATTAAGAAACCTTCGGCAGGCATTCACCGGGGATACCAGACGTCAGCAGGCAGGAGCTATGTATTCGCAACGGAAACGGATGATTGATCTGGAAGCCATAGCCAGCGATTCTGGGTTAGAAGATCCGAATGAAGTCTGCTGGAGTGACACCATAGTACTTCTTCACGAGAGAGGAGTCGACCTATATTGGCTACTAAACTTTGTACGGGCGGTAAATGACCAATTAAGGTCTATGGAACGGGAGTATTTAGAACAGGAACGTGCAAGCCTAATTGTTGATAACATCCCAGCGCCTGAGCCATTGCCATTCGCCTTCAATGAAGAAATTACGCCCAGGTTTCTTGTTCAGAACCTGATTGTGCCGCTAACTAAGGTCTTTGCTGGGCCGCTCTATGCTCGGCTCCCGATCGAATGTCGCGGTAGCCCATCCCGGTTCGTTTCGCACACGTGGGACACTTCGCTACTTTCAGGCCCTTTTTCAACACTTGCGGCGCTGCGAGGAGCCGGATATGTGTGGATAGACATAGTCTGCTACAACCAGCACCGAGCGGAGTCTATCGCAACAGACATGAAGGCGGTCGTGGAATCGATCGGCGAACTTCACATCCCGTTGATCGGCATTGCGCCATTCGAGCGCTTGTGGTGCTTGTGGGAGTTGTTGTGCGCTCACACAGTGAACGCCAAGGTGAAAATAGTGGAGCCCGAGGTCACGCAGTATGATCTGGGCATGATGATGAGGTACTTTCGCGAGAAGTTCAAGTCTGTTGAGATCGCAGCCACTACACTTCCTGAGGATCGAGAGCAAATTCTTGCCGCGATCGTGTCCGAGTTCGGATCCACGCGAAGAGCAGACGAGTACATTCGTCGCCTCGTCGAAGGCACGTTGAGCAAGGAATCTGACAAGCCTTGGATAAAGGATGATCGGCAACCCTCCTGATGATTTGCGATGATCTTGAGTCGAAGCCGGTCAAATCGATACCCGAGAACAATGCCGCATAACCGCATCAACTCGGACTGGCAATTTCGCTGCGCTCCATCGCCAGCCGGTTATGCGGAGCGTTAGCTGTCTGAAAATATCATGAAAGTGAAATGGAAAATTACAATCGGTATTGCGGCACTTTTTGCTGTTCTGATATCTGTGTCATTCCTTTTCTATTGGACAACCGCAATGTCGCCGAGAGAACAAGTATTAACAACACCTCCACCTCCAGAATCTCTTGGTGACGTAGATATACTGTTAGAAGGCATGGAATTTGGTTCAATTGCGTTCAACGCTCCGGCTCATATCAACATAGATGATTCCCCTCAAATTCAGCTGATTCTAAGTCTCGCTGAGACGGTGGAAAAACTGAAAAAATCAATCACTGAAGAAGGTGAAAAGATAGGAGCCACTATCAGAGTAAGCGACAGAATGGAGGCTCGCCTTTCAGGCTATATGTTTCAGATTACAGCGATAACACCCGAAATACAGGCCGTTTCAAAGATACAACAAACAGAATGGAAATGGGAGATACATCCAAAGAAAGAAGGCAGACATAAATTGCACCTGACACTGACAGCTCTCTTGGAGATTGATGGGAAAACTACCCCACGAGCCATCAGGACCTTCGACAAAATTATAGAAGTCAATGTTACAGAAACACAAAAGATCGGGTTATTTTTCAAGAATAATTGGCAATGGTTATGGGCAGCTATATTGGTTCCGGTTGCAGGATGGCTATGGAAAAGAAAGAAAAAACAGCTAACAAACACATCCAGCTGACAGCAAAAAGCGGCGCTCCTCGTTCCTCGTCGCTTTGCTTTTAGCTGCCGCTGATGTGTGGCGTTGGACTAAATAAATAGAAAGCCCGGAGCGAACCAAAAGGCACTCCCATCAATACCTGTAAGGGTATACAGCATTCACGTCGCTAGACTATAATCTCTCGGCATGGACGCCCAAACTTGTTTGAGCCGTGAAATCAAGCGGGAATTCCCACCCGAGCCGCCGGACATCCAGTTCGAGGTCGCCGATGTCTTCCGCGCCTATGGCGACGACTATCGGCAGACGCACATCCTCACCCCCCAACAACACAAGGCCATGTCGGACATCGAGAAATGCCGGACCACGGCACTCGGTGGTCACGTCGATGAATGCGACCATTGCGGACACACCGAGATCAGCTACAACAGCTGTCGCAACCGCAACTGCCCCAAGTGCCGCGGGAGTCAACGAGCGGCCTGGGTCGACGCCCGCGAGCTTGAGCTGTTGCCGATCCAATACTTCCACATCGTCTTCACCCTGCCGCATGACCTGATCCCCCTGGCGCGCTACAACCCCGAGCGGGTCTACGGCCTGTTGTTCACGCTCGCCGCCGAGACCCTCCAAACCTTTGCCCAGAACCTGTGGGACGGCAAACTGGGCATCATCATGGTCCTGCATACCTGGGGCCAGACGCTGAACGACCACCCGCACGTCCACTGCATCGTCACCGGCGGAGCGCTCAAGAACGACGGCAGCGCCTTCGTGCGCGCCCCCAAGCACTTCCTGTTTCGCGTCGAAGCCCTGTCCAAGGTCTTCCGGGGCAAGTTCCTCGCCGCCCTGCAAGCACTCTACGATCAAGGCAAGCTGTGCTTGAGCGGACAGCCGGTGCTTGCCACCAAAGCCGGCTGGGAGGCGTTGCTTCAGGCGCTGTGCAGCCACGACTGGGTGGTCTATGCCAAGCAACCCTTCGACGACCCCGCCCACCTGATTCGCTATCTGGGGCGCTACGTCAACCGCATCGCCATCGCCAATCACCGGATTCTCAGCATCGACGAGGGGACGATCACCTTCAAGTATCTTGACAACCGAGAACCCGGCGCGCCGGTCGAGAAGATCATGGCGCTGCCCGCCGACGAATTCATCCGCCGTTTCCTGGCCCATATCCCGCCGCCGCAATTCCGTCGCATTCGCTATTACGGCATCCTGGCCAACGGTCACCGCAAGGACAAGCTCACCACCTGCCGCGCCCGCCTCGGTCTCGACGCCCCCCATCTGCCCTTCATCGCCGACATGGATGCCTTTCTCACCAAACAAGGCATCGACTACAGCCTCTGTCCCAAGTGCGGGGAAGGCAAGCTGCGCCAGGTCTACGTCCTCCTGTCGTTTCACGACCCACCGCCCTGTTACCTCGAGGCCGCGTGACATGAATGCTTGCCAATCCGTGCACAGCCGCGGAGCTATCCCCCTGTCTCAGACACCGGAAAACACCCCGTCAAAGCCGCAAAAACCCGATTCTCCGCACGCCGACCCGCGACAAAACGCCCAAAAAGCGTGCTGTACACCCGAAACTGCCGCACGCATCCCGCCCCATCCCTCCTTGACACTCACCAGCCGATCCGCTGAAATTCCATAGACCGGCACGTCGTCTGAAAGGCCCAGGTCCAACAAGCGCGTTCGAGCTGACAACCGGCGGTCCGTACCATCTGCACCGCCGTGCCACAGGCCAGCCTCGGTGGTGCGGGTACCGCCGTGCCAGTCATGCCGGTTGCAACTCAACGCTAACGTTAGATTAAAACGCTATCGCGTTGGAAGAGACCACACCCGAGACAAAGCAGCACCGGCGCTGAAATAAACAATAAACAATAAACAATAAACAATAAACAATAAACAAGAAACAATAAACAAGAAAAAGAATAAGCACACGCAATGGCATCGCCATTCCTTTCCTCTCCAACTCCCCATCACAGAGCGGGACACACGCACTCCGGCTCCAAGCAGAGACCGACGTTCGAAGTCGCCGACATCCTGCGCGCGCATTTGCCCGACTCCCTGCACGAGCACTCCCATCCGCTGCACGTGCACAAGGTACTCAGTGCCATCCAACGGCAGAAAACAGAAAAAGGACATCCACTTTACTTACCCACTTTACCTGCTCGGAACGCCTGGCTGGCGTCCTCCGACATCATCGAGTCGGTAGTTGGTCATGATCAAGCCTTCACGACCCGTGGTCTGCTCGAGGAGGTCGGCAAGCTGGTCTTGCTGATCCCGGCTTTCCTCTCGGATTTGACCGCTCCAGTCATCCGCGAGGCGATGGAATCGGTGCGCACGATTGATGTTGAGCAGTGGGTCGACGCACATCTTGGCATATCCATGCAGTGCTGCCGACACTTTCTCCTTGTCCGGGTTTGATCAGGATGCGTGTAAATTTCTGCACGCCCGGTCTTCGACGAGTTACTCTCCGACCTCGCGGAGGAGTAGCCGTATAAGTTCGTCGGAGACATAGAGTCCGGTTTCTCGGAGTCGCTGAACAATCGGACCGGCTTGCTCGATCAGTCCATCAGTCCCGCGCGCTTCGCTCGGCCCACGATGCCGAGGGTGCCGATGATCGTGAGCCCCATGGCCTTTGCGCAACGTTTGGCTTCCAAATCGTCGATCACGACGCGGTCCGCGGAACGCACCACGGCATGGCTGATGACTTGGGTTTCGCCGGCACCCAGATCCCAGCTCAGGATGTTTGCCGGCGGGACTTCGTCGTCCACACGATGACGGCGGACTCAAGAGCCGTCAGCGTTTGAACCGTGCATTCGCGATCCGCTTTCGCGCCGACCTCGCGAATCACCGCTTCGGCAACCGCCAGCTCTCCCGCCAAAATGCCAAGCAGCGGGATGTGCTTGACCTTGCCGAGCAAGATCAGCGGCAAGGCGTTGACGACCCAGCGGTTAAGCGCCATGGATCTCGTCGGCGAGCTCGTCAGCGGTGACTTGGCAAGCCGGGACCTTGCGTCGGTGGAGCTCTTCGAGGAATTCCACTCGGGTCAGCTCGGCGAGCTCGGCGGCCTTGCCCTGCGAGACGATCCCTTGTGCGTACCACTGGACCGCCGCGGCGATGCGCATCTCGCGCGCGAACTCCCGTGGCGCTAAGCGCAATGCGCCGAAGGCCGATGCGTCAAAGCCGAATGTGATGGTGGTGGTCATGGTTTCGCTCAGGGTTGTCACTGGCTCGGGTAGCGGAGTCAAGGTGCTGGATTTGGGGCCGCTCCATGCACAGCGCGCTGCACGGTGCTGACGCCGATGCCCAGTTCGGCGGCGATCTTCTTGATACCTTTGCCCTGTCGACGCGCCGCTCGGATGCATTCCTCGACGATCTCGGGCGTGCGCGGCCTGCCGAGCGTCTTGCCCTGTGCCCGCGCGCGCTCGATGCCGGCGCGAATGCGCTCGCGGATCATCGCGCGTTCGAACTCGGCAAATACCCCGCACATCTGGAACGTCGCCTTGCCGGCCGCGGTCGTGGTGTCGATGCCCTGTTGATGCAGATACAGATCGACAGGCTTGGCCTGCAAGTCCGAAAGCAGCGCCACGAGCTGCTGCAACGACCGCCCCATCCGACCGACCAAGCCAGCACCAGATCGATCTTGCGGCGCGTGATGGCGTCGTAGAGCTGGTGGTATCCTGGTCGCCGATTCCGCCCCTTGGCTGCGCTGATGCCGTGGTCGATGTACTCGGCGGTGACGCGCCAGTCCATGCGCTCGGCGATGGCCCTCAGCTCTTGGAGCTGATTGTCCGGTGCAGAACTCCTGACACCGCGAAGTTTTGAATGCGAGGATTCGGCCGGAAATATGCCGGAGCAACCATGCACCTATCCACTAAGCTGTGGGCTTCGAGGCAAAAAATCGGCCTTCTACGTCTCGAACAGAACTATCGATCCTCTGGTTTAAATACATAGATTATCTATACAGTTAAGTTCGATACGCGTAGCTACTCAATAAGTGAGGGCGGCTTTTGTATCAATGACTTGCGGCCACAAACACCCGCCACGGAACAATCCTCGGATGCTGCCACTAGTGCCTCGGTGCAGATGTTCCAAGACAGTCTCCGGTCGTTGTCGTTGTCGTTGTCATAATCGTCTTAGCCGAATGCTCGATAACGACTACGATTACGACAACGACAACGAACCGCCTCGGGATTTCTGTACCGCTCCACTAGCTAGGAATCGATGATTGAGGCGTCGCATTGGGCTTGCAAGGCGCTACGGGGCGATTTTTCGCACCTTTAAGTCTTTGTTTTCATGGGTGCCACGACTTATTGAGAAGCTACCGATACGCCAGAATTCTGCGCTGTCTGTTCGCCCGTCGAGACCCTGGCGTAGATGGCAGCCCGCTTGTTCATGCCGCCAAAGGTATACCAAAAACGGTTGGTTTTGGTACCCTCGGCGGCTCTTGCCGTAAGTCCCTGAAATCCCAAGGCGCAGATCGGTCGATTTAACAGAGGTTTTTCGTACCCCAGACTGGAGCGCGCAGCATCTATGGCCTCGATCGAGCGTACCGCCTATCCGCGCTTCACCCAGCAGTTCAGCGATCAGGAGCTCGGCGCTCGCTTCGGCCCGACGATCGAGGAAGCAGCGCTGGTGCTTCGGCAGAGCACCAGCGATGCGGAGCGGCTGACGTTTCTCGTCATGCTCAAGTTGTGGCAAGCACTCGGCTGATTCCCACTGCTCGACGAGGTGCTCGAGCAAGTTCTCGCGTTCTTGCGTGCCGCCCCGGATCTTCCTGCGTCCACGGCGCTGATCGATGGCCGGATCAGTCAAGCATGTTACCAATCGCTGCGGCGCCGACGCGAACGCCTGGATAGCCGTCTGCGGGAGATGGAGCTCCTGCAAAGAGGAGGACAGCCCGTCGGCCTCAGCGAGAAAAACCTCGATGCCGACGATCTGGACAAAGCGCCTGACACGGAAGTCGAGGCGGTTGAAGAGGAGGTGCTCGATCAAGCCACCGCTGCGCGCAGCATTGCCGAATTGTGTCTCGAGATCGGAACCCTCTCGGCGCTGGAGGCCCAGGCCCAGGCCCAGGTCGTGCGCCGCAGCGGCAACGACTCCAAGTGGCGTGAATTGGCCTCGACTACAACTTCGCGGCACTGCTAGCGAGGTCCGAGGAACCCACATGACCAAGACATCCAAACCCCCAATGCCGACCCATGTTGGCGCCCACGCTCCAGGGACTGTGCAAGTATTCCTGGGTTTGGCGCAAAGCCACTTAGTCGTAGGTCGGGTTAGCGATAGCATAATCCGATAATCAAAGGCTCACGGAATCGCGTCGTCGTGTTACGCTTCGCTAACCCGATCTGCGGCTACCACCGACTCCATTGCAGCGAGGAAAGCGAATATTTGCACAGTCTCTGGAGCGTGGGAGCCAGCAGCACGAATTGGCAGACCATCGCCGGCTGGGTGATTCACAATAGGGACCTTGCGCAGGAATCATCCCAAATCAAATGAAGAGATTCATCCATGGCACCATTCATCGACAGCCTCGAGGTCCGCGGCTTCAGGGCATTCACCGATCTGAAGATCGACTCGCTCGGCAAGGTCAATCTGATTACCGGGAAGAACAATTGCGGTAAGTCGACCTTGCTGGAGGCAGTCAGAATGCTCGCCACGGGCGGGGCGCTCAAGACGATCGTCGAGATCCTCGATTATCGCGAGGAGCTTGGTTCCGCCGACAAATCTGAACGCGTCCCTCAACCGCAGGATCTATCGCCATTCTGTAATCTCTTCACGGGTTTTCCAAAGTTGGCATCGAGTGGGCAAGGCTTCGCTATTGCGGCCAGCGGGTCGCTCCCTGAGGCTATTTCCAGAATCGAAGCCAACATTCATTGGTTCGTTGGAAGGATGGATGCCAGCGCGTCGATGCAGAGATATGAACCTGCCGCCGAGGATCTGTTCGTTGACGTAGATCCCTTTCCCGCGTTGGAGCTCAATATTGCGGGACGCCAGCGCGTGGTGCCGCTGGACCGGCTGCGACGCCGGACACCGATGCGCGCCGACGCCGATGTGAGTCCTGCCCCTTGCGTCTACCTCGACCCCTTCAGCTCTCGCTCGACCAGCCAGATGGGGGCACTTTGGGATGCGATTGCACTGACCGACGTGGAGCAGGAGATCGTCGAGGCATTGCGGCTGGTGTCCGAAGACATACAGGCGGTGCAAATGGTCGGTGGCGACGAACGCTGGGCTGGTGGACGTACGGCCATCGCAAAGAGTACCCGTTATCCGTCGCCAGTGCCTTTGAAGAGCTTCGGCGACGGGGTCAATCGGCTGTTTGGCATCATCCTTTCGCTCTGTAATGCAAGAAAGGGGGTTCTGTTGGTCGATGAAGTCGAAAATGGTCTGCACTACTCGGTGCAAAGCGACGTCTGGCGCACGCTGTTCCGCCTGGCTCAGGATCTGAACGTGCAGGTCTTTGCCACCTCGCATAGCTGGGATTGTGTTCGTGCCTTCCAGGAGGCGGCCCACGAAAGCCCGGAAGCCGGCGTGCTGATCCGTCTCTCCAATCACAACGACAGAATTCTGCCGACCCTGTTCTCAGAGCACGAGTTGGACATCGTGACGCGTGATCAGATCGAGGTCAGGTAAAAGATGCCCGGCAAACACGTACTCATGGTCGAAGGGCCGGATGATGAACATGTGGTCAAGCACATCTGCGGCGAACGAGGGCTCGGTATCATTGAGACCATCCACCCCTATCGCGGCAAGGCCCCCTTGCTCGAAGGCATCGGTGTCCGAGTCAAGGAAAGCGAGATCGCCGCGTTGGGCATCCTGATCGATGCCGATACGGATCTTCAATCGTGCTGGCAGGCGGTGACCGACCGCCTGCGCCAAGCGGGCTACAACCAGCTCCCGGCTCTGCCTGTGCCGGAGGGTACGGTGATTCCCGCGCCGGGCGATTCGCTCTTGCCGCGCGTCGGCATCTGGTTGATGCCGGACAATCGACTGCCGGGCATTCTGGAGGACTTCTTGACGTTTCTCGTGCCACCCGCCGATCCCCTGGTCGCGCATGTCGAGGGTTCCATTGACCAGATCCCGCCGGGACAACGCCGGTTCGACGACCTGAAGCGACCGAAGGCGATGCTTCATACCTGGCTTGCATGGCAGCAGGAACCCGGCAAGCCACTGGGCCAAGCGATTTCGGCGCGTTATCTCGACCCCCATTTGCCCGGCGCCGATACCTTTGCGCAATGGCTACGCCGCCTGTTCTTCTCAGCATGAAATCCAACAAGACGAGCCATGCCTGCGAGGCAATCGAGAAATGCCTGTAGCGCAATGCGGTAATCGAGCAGTATGAATTCAACGCTGCCATAAAGTGCGCTACCATCCGAGCGTATCTTTTCAAGAGAAGACCGAGGACTGGATTGTATGCATCCGACTGAAGACAATGCCCGCGAAGTCACATTGCACAACGGCGTGCGCATGCCTACCCTGGCGTTCGGCTGTGCCTTTGGCGATTGGGTGGGTCGCAGTACCTTTCAGGGCTTTCTACCCGAACAGGCCTGGCGCGCCATCACCCTGGCTCTGGATAACGGCTTTCGGGCCTTCGATGGTGCGCGCGTGTACGGGACCGAGCGTATCCTCGGCAACCTGCTTGGCCAGCGTTTTGCCAGCGGCGAATTGACCCGGAATGAGCTGTTCATCACCACCAAGCTCGCGCATCCGATGGCACCGCCACATATCAATATTTCCCATCGGCGTACCTGGGATGCCGATCAGGTCGCGGACATCGCGCAAAAGGTGCGGGATGACATGGTCGATACCCTGGATGATCTGGGGCTCGGCTACGTTGATCTATTATTGATGCATTGGCCGGGTGTTTTCGAACTGCCCGCTGGCACCGCGCCGGACTTTCCGCGTCAGGCGCGAGCAACGATTTGGCGGACCTTTTGCGAGCTGGCGGATAAGGGGGCCGCGCGCGCCATCGGCGTCTCGAATTTCACCATCGCCCATTTGCGCCAACTCATGGAGGACGTGCCCGAGCCGGAGCGCCGTCCCATGGTGAATCAGGTCGAGATCCATCCCTATTGCCGCGACCCTGAGCTTGAAGCGTTTTGCCGGGAGCAGGGCATTGTCGTGTCGGCGTATGCACCCTTCGCCAGCGGAGCCTTCGATCTGTTGCACGATCCGGAACTCGTGGCAATCGCCGAAGGATATGACAAATCCCCAGGCCAGGTGGTTTTGCGCTGGCATGTGCAAAGCGGTCGCACGGCCCTGCCCAAGACCAGCAAGGCGCAGCGCATGGCGGAGAATCGCGACATCTATGACTTTGCACTCAGCGATGAAGAGATGCGCCGCATCGATGCTCTCGGTGTCGGCGAGGTGCGCCGCACCTGTCCCGATCCATCGACGATTGTCTGATTCTGTCTTGTTATCCTGATCTCTGGCTCAGGAGGGCGACACAACAAGGGGTGCAATCCACCCAGGACCCTGGAGAAAGTTCCACAAGCAAACAGCAGCTCTTGTTGGCACGCTGGAGGCTAGGCGCTTGCCGGACAGAAACAGACCAACTGGCGTCGGATGTTCGTTCGCCTTCGCAAGCTACAAATTCTGCGCCTCCCGACGGTTGCACAGCAGAAATGAGTCGCTTAGGCTGGTCGCTCTATCCACAGTCTGTCAAGGAGCATTCCGCATGGCCACGCTAAACCCTTACCAGCCGCCACGAGCTGACCTGAACGTTCCACCCGATGCCGGTGTCGATCAAACCAGTCCCTTTGATCCCAAAGGTCGCTTCGGTCGACTCAGCTACTTTGCTTGGCTCACAGCTGCGAATTTCTTTGCTGCCATCGCCCAATTGATGATTGGCTTGTTGGTCGGCTTTTCCGTCGGTTTCACTGGATCACTGGACATGCAGACGGTCGGCAGCGTTATCGGCATGTTCCTGAACTTCATCATTTCACTGATTGTCCTGGTGGTATCCATCCTTTTTTTCATTCGCAGACTGCACGATATCGATTTGAGCGGATGGTGGGTACTGTTTGCGCCCGTTGTCGGAAGCGTTGCGGCGTTGCTGTTCGTGGGGAGCGTTGCAGGCGGTAGCTCCGGCTTGCCCATCGCGGTGATCATTCTGGGTTTGATCGCCATGGGGTTCAGTATTTATGTTCTTTTCAAGCGCGGTGACACAGGGACGAACCAGTACGGGCCGCCACGAGAGACGCGTGGCTGGGAGCGGGTGGTCGGAATCATCGCCATCCTATTGATGGTGCTCTCGCCGCTCGTTGTGGTTATAGTCGCCATACTCTTCATGGGCCAGATGTCGAACTTCATGTAAACAGATCTCATGCGGTTTCGACCTGCAGATCAATCTCCCGCTCAGGCAGCCTTGCCAGCAAGGTTATCCAGATCGATCAAAGATTCGCATAGGCGTTCTCTCCCGGCGTCCCTGTAGAATGGATGCTGCCTGCATAGAATGTTCAGCTATTCAACCAGAATGAAGTTTGATTCATCTTCTTTGAAGGCAGCGCCCAGCACACATCCGTCCAGCAAACATCCGTCCAGCGAACATCAGGTTTCTCAGGCTCTGATGTCATGTCTTTTCGATTCCACTCCCGATCCCAATCAAGTCGGGCTGGGCGGGTTGCACCCTGGGGTATCCTCAGTTCATTTGTCGAGAAGACAGTGGCCTACAGCCTTTCTCCCGGGAAAGGCGCGGCGCTCGCGTCCGCTCCGCTGGCATCATTTGCCGGGTCGCCCTAAGCGGGCTCCTACGCCGGCCGGCCCCTACGACTGGTCAAGGTCCGCTTGCGGGCGAGGCGCCTTGGCCCCTCTGCGCACGCTGCGTCTCTGCGGTGACTCCTCACATTCGCAGCACCCTGTAGGCTTCCAACAGCTGCGATCAGGCCGCTATATCGAGCACGGCGTCGCCGCTTGGGCAGTTTCTGCTGGTGACGCGGCTCCAGCCGCGTCCGCCTACGCGACGAAGCTCCAGGCGTCAGCAGCGCAGGCACCCGGGATTCGTGAAGCTGGAGCTTCGTCACCGATGCAATCGTCACCAGTACAACTTGGCGACCCGATCTGTCTCGCCGGCGGTATGGTCGGTGGTTACTCTTTGCTTCCCCGCTGCAATCGGGGGCAACGCCCGATCTTTCCGTATATGGCTCAGTATGCAAAGGTGAAAAAAGATGATGTCGCCGCACGCCTTGGCCGACAGAGGATGCATCCTTTTGTTAATCAAATGGACCGATAACGGTAGCCGAACCGTCGTCAGTCTGTCATTCCGCCTCTCTATACTGGGCCTGCTTCTATGGCGATTTCGTGGAGAAATAGACCATCTGGCTTGTCTTCTCGTTCGGCCTGTTTGTTGCCGCTTGGCGAAGGCGAACGAGAATCCGGCGCCAGTTGGTGGATTTCTCTGCGGCAATCGCCCAAGAATAGCGCATGCTGATGCGTACTTGATCTGGCCCAGGATTCGGGTTTCGGCACAGCTGTCCCTTTTGTCACCCCGATGCGGATGCCAGCATTGCCATCCGGCTTCACACGGGCAGTCGTGGCTGCCCAAGCGCGCCCGTTCTCCGCTGTCTGGTGACAATGTTTAGCCTGTCGTTCGCTTAGGCATACAAGGCGTTCGCCACCGGGCCGCGTCGGTATTCAGCAGGCTCTATTCATTCGGTTTCCATATCCCCTGAACGGTCAGTTCTCGAGCTCATCATGCCGACGTGTCAGGGTGCCGGAGACAGCGCACCACACCACCGCAACCCGAGAGGCTCGCAGTCCATGATTTTCAGTAAGCATCCATTGATCGCGCTCTTCGGCGCGACCGTTCTCCTGTTGTCGAGCTCCGTGCAGGCCGCCGTGATCACCGCGGCAGCCAGCTTCGATCTGAGCAGTTTGGAAGGGCCGAACGTGACGGCGATTACGCCGATCGAGTACGAGGCATCGGCCGAGAACGCCTTCTTTAACGTGAATAAGATCGGTTCATCGCCGGTCTCTGCCGTGGTTGACACTGACTTCCGCAATGGCAGCGCCTCGGCAACAGCGGATGCCGGCGACCTCGACCCGGAAATGCTGTTGGTATCTGCCGAAGCTTTTGACGCCGGTGCCGCGGCGGCAGATCTGTCGCATAGCTTCACATATCAGGCGGTGTCAGCTGGCGAGGTCGTTATCAGCATCGATTACACCGCGCTCTACGACCTAGACGGCAGCAGCATCGGCGATTCGCTGATCTCACTGATCATCTCGGACAGCCTAGGTGGATATGACCAGGTGTCCCTGTTCCCCGGCGATCCGACGCCCGATTTCGGTACGCTGACCGCTTCTGGGGTTGCTGCCACCGACGGTGAGATCGGAACCATTACGCTGCTCGCGTCGGTCGGTGTGGACAGCGGCGTGGCAGCTATCCCGGCCCCGAGCACGCTGTTGATGCTCGCACTTGGCTTGGTCGCCATGCGCCGCGTACGCCGGCAATAAACCCCGTATGCCCAAATCCCAGCCGCCACGCGGGCGGCAGACGCGCGCAAATCAGATTCCTCACTTATACATTCGAACTGGAGATCAAACATGAGCAAGATCGAGCGCAAAGATCAGGTGCAGGCCGCTGTTTGGCAGGACGACGGCAGCGTCGATGTCCTGCCCGGAACGCCGGCTCGTCTCACCGCATCTGATCCGATTCAGACGGTATTGCAGAAGGCCATTTCACGCCGTGCTTTGCTGAAGGGAGCTGCCGCGACCGGTGCGACCCTGGTGATCGCGCCCAGTGCGCTGCTGTCGACCAGCAGGCCCGCCACGGCGGCGGGTGATCCTTCCAACCGGCTGACTTTCGCGACAGTCGCAGCGGGCGACGGCAGCGAGCCGGATGTGCGTGTGCCGCCGAATTACAGCTATTCTGTCATTCTAAAGTGGGGTGATCCGCTGACCCCAACGGCTCCGCCCTTTGATGTCAACAACCAGACCGGCGAAAGCCAGGCGCAG
Organism: Thiohalocapsa sp. PB-PSB1; assembly: GCA_016745215.1. Taxonomy (GTDB): domain Bacteria; phylum Pseudomonadota; class Gammaproteobacteria; order Chromatiales; family Chromatiaceae; genus Thiohalocapsa. The sequence continues at coordinate 4,527,358 of CP050890.1, read as the reverse complement.
CAGTTCGGCTTCAACGCCGACTTGGTGCTCTGGTATCCCCTGCCGAACTATGTGCGCCGCTCGGCAGACCTGACGGGCCAGCTCAGCAAATTGGCGGAGAGGGTGATCGGCTTCCAGTACCCGCGCCTGAAAAACCGCGCCTCGACGCGTGCCCTGATGGTGGTGAACCACGAGTACACCACCGGCGCCGACATGTTCCCAGACTATGTTTCGGGTAACCCCACCCAGGACCAAGTGGAAACCGAGATCGAGGCGCACGGCTTTTCGATCGTCGAGCTGACCCATGATGGTAGCGCACCGACCTTCGACATCGCGTCGCCGTTCAATCGTCGCGTCACCGGCTCCACCCCGCATCGGATCAGCGGTCCGCTACGTGGCCACCCGATGATGCAGACCATGGCCGACCCGGCTGGCGAGACCGTGCTGGGCTGTCTGAACAACTGCGCGGGCGGCAAGACGCCTTGGGGGACGATTCTCACCTGCGAGGAGAACTTCGACCAGTATTTCGCCAACTTCGATGACGTTCCCGCCGAGATCAAGGTTCTCAGTCAACGTATTCCCGCCCCCGGGGGAGAATCGGGACGTCGTTGGGAGAACTTTGTTGCTCGCTTCGATTTGAGCGCGCATCCGAAGGAATACAATCGTTTCGGCTACATCGTCGAGATCGATCCCTACGACCCGAACGACGTGCCGAAGAAGCGCACCGCGATGGGTCGCTTCAAGCATGAGGGAGCCGCCTGCCGCATCACCTCCGCCAACAGGGTCGCCGTTTACTCCGGTGACGATGCTCGCTTCGAGTATGTCTACAAGTTCGTCTCCGACGGCAGCTACAGCAAGTACAACCGCACCGCGAACAAGAACTTGCTGGACAGCGGTACCCTGTACGTCGCGCGCTTCGACGCTGGCGATGTCGAGGCTGACGATATGGGTACCGGCGTCTGGCTGCCGTTGGTCTGGGCGCCCGGCAATGCCCTGGATAACGCCGGATTTACCAGTCAGGCACAGGTGCTGCTGGACACGCGCGGCGCGGCTGATGTGCTGGGTGCCACGCCGATGGACCGCCCGGAGGACATCGAGGTAAGTCCGGCCACCGGCAAGGTGTATGTGGCGCTGACCAACAACTCGCGTCGCGACGGTGATCCCGGCCAAACGCGGGTGGTCAACGGTCGCGAGGTCAGTTCGGCCCCCGACGAGGCCAATCCTCGCAATGACACCTACGACGATGGCGACCCGTCCAGCAACACCGGCAACCAGCATGGCCACGTCATCGAGCTGATCGAGAACGGTAACGACGCTGGCGCGACGACCTTTACCTGGAACATCTTCATCAAATGCGGTGACCCCGAGGTCGCCGCCCACGGCACCAGCTTCGGCGATGTTGCCGATCCGGTCGGCGCCGGCGTGAGCCCGATCTCCGACCCGGACAACCTGGTCCATGACGACGACGGCAACCTCTGGATCGCCACCGATGGCCAATACTACAGCGGCGGTGACATCGGCTTTGGTCAGAACGACGGCGTCTTTGCGGTGCCGCTGGAGGGCGCCAACCGCGGCTTGCTGCGGCAGTTCCTGTCGGGCGTTCCCGGCGGCGAGATCTGCGGTCCCGAATTTTCGGGCGACAACCGCACCTTCTTCTGCGCCATCCAACACCCGCACGACGGCATTGCTTTCAGCATATCCGACAAATGGCCCCCCGGCGAGTCCGATGTCTCCAAGCCGAGCCTGATCGCCGTGAACGAGAATTTCGGCGCCAAAATTGGCGCCTAGTTGGGGGGTGAGGGGTTTACCCAGTTTGGCGCAAACCCCGCCAACAGCTCGAGATTCCAAGTCATAGCCGCATCGGACATTCTCCATTCACAGCATCCGGTTCCGAGAGCCGCGGCGTAGTTCTTGGGACTGCCGAGCCTCAGGTTGTTGGTGCTCTCCCCGCGCCAGATGAGCGGAGCAGGCTTAGGTGATTGCCGGAAAGAAATCGCCTTGGTACCTGAGGTATCCCCACAAACCGGTCCTGGCATTTGGACGTTTCCCCGTGGTGGATTCGTGTCGTGTAGCCGGCGCGTCGCCCGCAAGCGGGCTCCTACAAGCCGACGGGTACGGCCGACGTAGGAGCCCGCTTGCGGGCGACTAGGCCGACGACGCCGGCAGGTCGGATGCAAGGTACAGGGCCTTGCCGATAGGGGGTGCTGCCTGCGTAGAACGTTCAGCGATTCAGCCAGAATGAAGTTTGATTCACCGCAGAGACGCAGAGAACGCAGAGAAGAGGATGCATTCGCCTTGGCCCTCTGCGCACTCTGCGTCTCTGCAGTGACTATTTCCATTTTTTGAACGCAGCACCCCCGATAGGGCAGTATAAGGTGTGGTTACAGCAGCGGATTATCTTGGGATACTTCAGCCGTGGTAGCGATTCAGGGTGTTTGGCGAGCTGTTTTTCTGCGTCTGGCAACGGCCGCACGCACTTGATTCGGTGCGGTGCCGCCGAGGTGGTCGCGGGCAGCGACCGAGCCCTCCAGGGTAAGCACATCGAATACGTCGGGGCCTATGGCAGGGGCAAACCGGCGCAGTTCTGCCAGCGTCAATTCTGCCAGATCACGCTGCTCGCGCAGGCCGAAGGCGACCGCCTTGCCGACGATCTCATGCGCGTCGCGAAAGGGGATGCCGCGGCATACCAGGTAGTCGGCCAAATCGGTCGCGGTGGAGAAACCCTGCAGAGCGGCGGCGCGCATGCGTTCGCGATTGCAGCTGAGGTGCTGCATCATGCCGGCAAACACCTGCAATGAGCCGCGCAGGTTGTCGGCGGTGTCGAACAGGGGCTCCTTGTCTTCCTGATTATCTTTGTTGTAAGCCAGGGGCTGGCCTTTCATCAACGTCAACAAGGCCATCAGATGGCCGAAGATACGACCGGTTTTCCCGCGCACCAGCTCCGGCACATCCGGGTTTTTTTTCTGCGGCATGATGGATGATCCGGTGCAGAAGGCATCGGACAATTCAATAAAGCCGAACTGTGCCGAGGACCAGAGAATCAGTTCTTCGGAAAAGCGCGACAGGTGCATCATCAGAATGGATGCCACAGCGCAGAATTCGATGGCAAAGTCGCGATCGGAGACGGCGTCCAGCGAGTTGCTCGCCGGCCGGTCGAAACCGAGCTGTTCGGCGGTGTAAGCACGGTCGAGCGGATAGCTGGTGCCGGCCAGCGCGGCGGCGCCGAGCGGCATGACGTTGACACGTTTGCGGCAGTCTGCAAGGCGCTCTGCATCGCGCTCCAGCATTTCCACCCAGGCCATCATGTGGTGACCGAAGGTGATCGGTTGCGCCACCTGTAGATGTGTGAATCCGGGTAGAATACTGTCCGCTTCCCGCTCCGCCAGATCCAGCAGGGTCTCGCGCAGCTGGGCGATGGTGGTGCTGATTGCGTCGATCTCATCGCGCAGCCAGAGACGGATATCGGTGGCGACCTGATCGTTGCGTGAGCGCCCCGTGTGCAGTCGCTTGCCGGCGTCGCCGATCAGGTCGGTCAGGGCAGCCTCGATGTTCATGTGGACATCTTCCAGCGCCACGGACCATTGAAAACTGCCCGCTTCGATGCGCGCCTGGATGCGACCGAGGCCATCAACGATGGCGTCGCATTCGTCTTCGCTGAGGATGCCTTGGCGTTGCAGCATGCGCGCATGGGCAATCGAGCCGGTGATGTCCTGTCGATACAGGCGTCGATCGAATCCAACCGATGCTGTAAAAGCCTCGACGAAGGCATCGGTGGTCTGTTGGAAACGTCCTGACCAAGGCTTGGCCGCAATCTTGGAATCAGTCATGGCGATGTGGAAGTGTTAGATTGGGACCATGCATGATCGCGGTCGACGCCGGTGGCTGGCGTTCGGCGCGGGGCTGGTCGAAAGCGCAAGTTTACACCCAAGGCGATTTCTGTGGAGAAATAGACCGCCTGGCTTGTCTTCTCGTCTGGCCTCGATGTTGCGAAGGCGAACCAGCATCCGGCGCCAGTTGGTCTGTTTTTCTCCGGCAATCGCCAAAGCTCGCGGAGGGGTTCATGTCGACATTCTTGCCAGCCGCGCGGCGCTCGCCGTCGCCGCGCGACGAGGATAATCTGCCGTCTCTGTTGCCGGACTTCTGCAGCTTGCCGATGGCGCTTGGTTTGGTGCTGTATGGCGAGTTGCTGGCCATTTTGTTTACCCTGGTATCGGTGAACGCGCTGTCGGAATTCTGGGGACAGCTTGGGCCATTGTCTGTATTGGTGTTGGCGATCGTGCTCGGCAGTGCGACGCTATTGTGTCTATTGCGTCGACCGTTGCGAGCGCTAGATGGCCGTGTTGCGGTGGCGTTGGCGCTGGTTGTTGTGGTTGCTGCCGCGCTGCTGATGACATCTTTGGCCGTATGGTTATTACCCTGGGCGGGGAATGGCGGACTGCTGCCGGACGATGGCCCGCGGGGGCTGCTGATTCGCGCCGGGCTGACTTCTGCCATCGTCGGTGCGATCATGTTACGGTATCTTTATCTGCACAGCCAATGGCGGGAGCAGGTGGAAGCGGTTGCCAACGCGCGTTTTCAGACGCTGCAGGCACGCATTCGACCGCATTTTCTGTTTAACAGCATGAATACCATTGCCAGTCTAACGCAGACCAACCCGCGCCTTGCCGAGGAGGTGACCGAAGACCTCGCGGATCTGTTCCGTGCGTCCCTGGCGACCGATGCCATCAGCGCAACGCTGGGCCAGGAGCTGGAGCTGATCCGTCGCTATTTGAACATCGAGTCGCATCGACTCGGTGAACGCATGTCAGTTGCTTGGGATCTGGTCGATCTTCCCGGGGATGCGCCGCTGCCCCCGCTGATTTTGCAGCCCCTGGTCGAGAATGCGGTATACCATGGTATCCAACCGTCGCCCGAACCCGGTCGTATCGACATCGTCGGCCGCTGTCGGCGTGGTATGGTCGATCTTTGTATTCGTAACTCGTTGCCGGATCCAGAATTGGCTGTCGGCATGCATCGCAAAGGTAATCATATGGCGGTTGAAAACGTGGTGCAGCGCATGGATGCCATGTTTCATGGCAGTGCCCGTGTGACGCATGAGTGCGATGACCGCGAGTATTTGGTGCGCTTGGTCTTTCCTTACCCGTGGAGATACTGATGAGAATCCTGGTGGTCGACGACGAAGCCCCGGCCCGTGAGCGGTTGCGGCGTCTGATCGAGGATCTGGACGGCGATTACGAGGTCGTGGGTGAAGCAACCAGAGGCGATGAGGTTGCGCGTTTATGTATCGAACAAAGTGCGGATTTGGTCTTGCTCGACGTGAAGATGCCGGGTATCGATGGCTTGGACGTGGCTGAAATTCTCGCTGGCCTGGAGCCGCCGCCAGCGGTGATTCTCGTCACCGCCTATCCTGAATACGCGCTGGCCGCATTCGAACGCAAGGTTGCCGATTATCTGGTCAAACCCGTACGCTTCGAGCGGCTGCGCGAAGCCCTCGAGCGTTTGCCTATCACCACCCGTGCGCAGCGTTCCGCTGAGCCAGAGGCGGCGGATGCGCACCGCCGAGCCCATCTGAGCGCGCACTATCGAGGCGGTGTGCAGACGGTACCGGTAGAGCAGGTACTCTATCTGCTGGCAGAGCAAAAATACGTTACCGTACGCCATGCCGATGGACGTATGCTGATCGATGAATCGCTGAAAGCGCTGGAGCAGGAGTTTCCCGATCGGTTCATGCGCATCCATCGCAATGCCCTGGTCGCCAGCCGTTGTCTGGTTGGCCTTGAAAAATGCGCTGACGGGACGAGCCTGGCCGTGTTGGCAGGCTGTGACGAGCGCCTGCCGGTGAGCCGTCGCCACCTGCCGGATGTGCGTCGATTTTTGCGCAATGGCTGATGTACGAGTGAGATATACCGTATCGCCAGCGCGAACATCGCTGCAATCCGGCCGCCGAGTCATACCAAAGATATTTCTGGGAGCCTAGATGACCGACACTATTCGTATTGCTACCCGCAAGTCCCCATTAGCCATGTGGCAGGCGGAGCACGTCGCCGCCGAGTTGAAACGATTGCACGAAGGTTTGCGGGTCGAACTCATCGGCATGACCACCCGCGGCGATAAAATTCTGGATGCTCCATTGGCCAAGGTTGGCGGCAAGGGCTTGTTTGTCAAAGAACTGGAGCAGGGGATGCTGGAAGGGGATGCGGACATTGCCGTACATTCGATGAAGGATGTGCCGGTGGAATTTCCGGTCGGCTTGCACCTGGCCGTGATCATGGACCGTGAAGATCCCCTGGACGCTTTTGTATCGAATCGCTTCGACTCGCTTGACGCGTTGCCCGAGGGCGCATGCGTTGGTACCTCCAGCCTGCGCCGTCAGTGTCAGCTTGCGGCGCGGCGCCCGGACCTGCGTATCGAGCCTCTGCGCGGCAACGTCAATACTCGTCTTCGCCGGCTCGATGACGGCGAGTACGATGCCATCATCCTGGCTGCCGCTGGGCTCAAGCGCTTGGGTTTTGCCCAACGCATTCGCGCTCGCATCGCTCTGGAAGACAGCCTGCCGGCCATCGGTCAAGGTGCCATTGGTATCGAATGCCGTCGTGACGATCAACGCGTACATACATTGATAGAGCCATTGCATCACGCCAGCACCGCGGAGCGCGTTGGCGCCGAGCGAGCCATGAATGCCAGATTGCAGGGGGGGTGTCAGGTGCCGATCGCCGGGCATGCGGTGCACGATGCTGAGCAACTCTATCTGCGTGCCCTGGTCGGTACCCCGGATGGCAGCCGTCTGCTGCGGGCCGAGGGCCGGGCGCCCGGTAGCGCTGCCGAAGCGCTCGGCGAGGCGGTGGCAGAAGACTTATTAGCCCGGGGCGCGGAAGAGATTCTGGCCGCGCTGCGCGAGGCATGACCGGTCTGTGCGATCTCGGTGGTCGCGGCGTGCTGGTCACGCGACCCGCCGCGCAAGCGCAAGAGCTGTGCAGGTTAATCGAAGAACTCGGTGGTCGCCCGATCGCGTTTCCGACGGTGGAGATTCGCCCGCCCCGGGATTCCGAGCTCGCTTGCCGGCTGTTGTCCGTGCCCTACGATCTGATCATCTTCATCAGCCGCAATGCCGTGGATTATGCCCTCGCTTTGGCTCCGGACAAGACCTTGTTGACCGGTATTTCGGACGTTGCCGGAGCGCGCCCGCAACGGGCCGCAGTTGGTCGCGCCACTGCAACGGCCATGCAGCAGGCAGGCCTAGCGCCGGACCTGGTGCCGGAGATGGGATTCGACACCGAATCCCTGATGGCAATGCCCGCTTTGATGCAGGTGGCGGGAAAGCGCGTGTTGATTGTCCGCGGTGAGGGCGGAAGGGCGCTGCTCGGCGAAACGCTGGCTCATCGCGGCGCCGAGGTCACCTATGCCGAAGTCTATCGCCGAGCGGCGCCTGAGACCAACGCTGTTGAGCTGCTTGCAGATTGGAAACAATCCTTGGGATTCGTCACCGCTACCAGCGAGGAGATCCTGATGAATCTGTTGGCTATGGTACCGAAATCGGCACATCGGTGGCTGCGCGGGTTGCCCCTGGCGGTATTCGGCAAGCGCAACGCGGGAACCGCAATGGAGCTGGGGTTTCGCGTCGTCGCGGTGGCCCACGAGGCAAGCGATGCGGCTTTGTGCGATGCCCTCTGCCGGTTGCACTTGAACGCATCCAGCCAACCCTAGCGCCGATGACATCGATCGGTTTGCGATTTGCCGATCGCCGCGCGCCTTGCCGTGCAGATGCAGGCCGCTGATGCGCTCTTCTCGATGCGTTTGATGCAACGGCGGTTATGGCCAGTGATTTTGATCTCGTCGGCGCTGCTGTTGCTGACTGCCGGTATCATTGCCCTCAGCCAACTGTACTGGATCGATCTGCAGGGTGGCTTGGTGCGCATGCGCATCGCCATCAACGAAACGAACCGGCAGCAGATCGGGCTGGCCGATCAGATGCGTGCAGCCCGGCTTGCATTGCAGAAACGCGAAGCCGAACTGGAGCGACGCGAGGCCGAACTAGAGCGACGTGAGGCGGCATTACAACGCCAACTGGAACGCATCAAGCAAGGCTATGCAGATTCGGATCGCGTGCAAAGCCAGTTGCCGGCATCGCGGCAATCAGAGGTCGAGGTTACCGGGGTGCTCAAGTCGACGCTAAACGCCGTGGAGCGACAGCGAATCCAGTTGCTGCTCGCCAACATCTTGCAGGCTGCGGCGCGTTTGCCACCGCTGGGACGCATGCAGCAACGAGCTTTGTCATGGCCTGCAAAAGCGCCGTTGGTGCTGAAAGATCACCGGCCGTTAAAAGCTCAGGTGCAGGTTGCAGAAGCAGCCTTGTTGATGGGAGATCCTGTCTTGTTGGAACTGACTGCGGTTGCTGGCCAGCGTTTATTGATCGAGTTCTATGCCCCCGCGATGCGCCATGGCAATCTGGATGGCCAGTTACGTCATCTGAATTTGCTCTTCGCAGAGTTGCGTGCCGTCCTGAGGGCTCCACCAAATTAAGACGATTTCTGTGCAGAAATAGACCGCCTAGGAGGCTGTCCGAGAATGACAATAAGACACAAGATATAGAGTGCACAACTCGATTGTAGGCGCTATATGTTGTGCGTGCTCTGAGTTCTCGGACAGCCTCCTAGGTTTAGCCTCGAACGCCCCAGTATTTTTACTTTAAAACCAATGCTTTACGGAAAGGCCAATGCACCCGCTCGTCAGTTGGTCGGAGTTATGAACAAGGCCCCCCTCCGGCGTAGGGACTCCGGTTACCCGGAGCCCTCGCCACAGACCCGGACGTGCAGTTTTCCCGCATCCGGTTCCTCGGTTGTACTCGCTCATCAAGCGAACAAGAGCGGTCATGCAAACACCAGTTGCGGCTAGACACATGATGGCTCGGTGATGCGGGGGCGGGCAACGCCGAGCCGCTTCAGGGCGCGCTCGAGCGCGTCCCAAGTGAAGCTCCGGCGCTTGCCCCCACGCCGATTCAGCCATTTGAATGCCGCCGCGACGGCTGCCGTATGCAACCGCCACAGGGCCGCCGCGTTGCCGCGCAGCCCGTCGTCGTTGTAGTGGCCCAACAACCGTCTGGACGTCTACGGCAGTCGTTCTGTCAGCTATGGATTTTTCTCCATTTGCGGAGGGGTTGTCAACGCCACGCATCGGGTCGCCGTGGAAGGCGCTGGTGGCTTCGTGGGGACATCGGGGGCGTCGGGAGGTGGGTTTAGGCGCGCATCCGGGGCTTGGAGGCTGCGGGCGGGCGCTGCGAGACCGCTTCGGCAGCGGTGCACGCAGGGCGGAGATCCCTGCATGGGCGGGGCGTCGGCAAGGCGATGGTGCGGGCGTCTGCCATTCAGGCTGCGGCGGCGTATTCGGCCGGCGGGTCGTGGAAGGAGAGGAATTGGAAGACGTTGCGCAGACGACCTTGGCCGCACACGGGGCAGAGCCCGGGGTCGATGCCCTGCTTGGCGAGGAACGCGTCCATGTCCGCGATGTAGGGGGTCTCGGGGTGGTCGAGGCCGAGCAGGACGCGGCAGCGCACCAGATTGTCCTTGCGCCGGCCGCCGGCGAGCAGGCCGTAGTAGCGAATCTGATGGAAGCCGGGCGGCAGCACGTGCTGCAGGAGACGGCGGAGGAATTCGGCGCCGGGCAGGCGCATGCGCTTCTCCGCCTCGGGGCTGTCGGGGTCTTTGCAGCGGTTGTCGCGGTAGCTGAAGGTGACGCTGTCGTCGTCAACGGCGACCAGGCGGTGGTTGGCGATGGTGATGCTCGACATAGCGCCCAAGTTTGGAGCCGTGATCAGACGCGCGCTGAACAATTCGCCCGGCGCATGAGTTGTGGCTGTGCCTTTGTCAATGGCATGGTCAAAAGCGACCCGAGGTTACCCTTCGGAGGTATTGGCGACTCCGGCTATGGTCGCGAACTGATTGAATAGCTGAACATTCTACGCAGGCAGCACCGGGTTTCTCTCCGGCAATCGCCTACGAGGAATGCCAGCATCTAGCGAGGGTTGATCTCAGGTTGCGCGCGCCTTTGGGCTATCCGCGGCCCATTCGAAGGCGTCGGAGAACATATGATCCATGCCGAGCCCGAGCGCCTCGAAGGCGCCGCGGCCAGCTTCGACCATAATCGGCGGGCCACTCATGTAGACATCGTAGTCGGCGATTTCGGGATGGTCCTGAAGCACCGCTTCGTGTACAAAGCCGCGACGCCCGGGCCAGTCTGCATCGGGCTCCGAGAGCACCGGCACGTAATGAAAGTTGGGGTGTGTGGCGGCCCATTGTTCGGGCAGTTCCGCCAGGTAAAGGTCATGTCTCGCACGCACGCCCCAGTAGCATGTCATCGGCCGCTGAATGCCGATGTGAAACGCGTGTTCCAACAAGCCCTTGATGGGTGCGAAGCCGGTTCCGCCAGCAATGAAAATCATTGGCCTTGTGGACGTCTCGCGCAAAACGAAACTACCGAGCGGACCTTGAATACGCAAAATCGATTTCGGCTGCACCTGATCGAACAGGGCATCGGTGAATTCACCGCCCGGCACATGGCGAACATGCAGTTCGATCAACGCATCATCATGCGGAGCATTGGCGATGGAGAATGCGCGCTTGCGTCCGTCGGCGAGTATGAATTCCAGATATTGGCCTGCCAGGAACTGTAGCCGCTGTGCGTCCGGCAGTTGCAGTCGCAACCGGATAACGTCGTGGTTAAGCCGTTGCTTTTCCTCGAGTCGGCAGGGCAGGGTGCGCACCGTGATTTCCGCGGCAGAGGTTAACTCGGACACGCGTAGAATCAGGTCTGAACCTGGTACCGCTTGGCAGGTGAGGCAGGCGGATGGCGGCTGACCCGACAATGCCGCGGTTTTACCGGATGGATAGGCGACATCGCCGGCCAGCAGTTCGGCAGAACAACTGCCACATTTACCATCGCGGCATCCGTAGGGAAGGCGAATGTGCTGCTGGATTGCGGCCGTCAGGATGGTTTGGTTGGCTTCGACCTTAAAATGGTGCTGTCCCGGCTCGGTACGGATGATAAAACTCATGATTGGCTTGGTGCTTGAATCCGAATCAATCTGGACATGTGGCTTGTCGCCAGCTTGGGTGACCATACCATGTGCTGCTTCGGGTATACATTGCAATGCGATCTGCCCACTCAGCTGACAAATATCCTGTAACGTACAATCAATACCTGGGGGAAATCGCAACCATGATCATTCTTGGATGTGGGTATATCGGTCGACTCGTGGCGGCGGTATCGATCGAGCATGGCGAGGCTGTTGTTGGTGTTGTGCGAAGCGAAGCCAGTGTCTCGTCGGTTGCAGCGATCGGGGCTGAAGCGTTGCGACTGGACCTGGCGCACGATGACCTCGACGGTCTTCACGCTACCGATGAGCTGGTTTTTCATTTTGCGCCGCCTCCGGGGCACGGAAGTGAAGATTCGAATACCTCGCGGCTGCTGGATTCCTTCACTCGTTGCGGTCACCCCCGACGCCTGGTTTACATTAGTACAACTGGTGTGTACGGAGACTGCGACGGTGCCTGGGTCGACGAAACCTGGCCAGCGCGACCAGGCACATCGCGCTCGATGCGCCGCTGGGATGCCGAGCAACAGTTGCGGCGCTGGAGCAGCGAAAGCGGGTCCGAACTCGTCATCCTGCGCGTCGCTGGCATCTATGCCTGTGATCGTCTGCCCTTGCAGCGCATTCGTGAAGCACAGCCGGTATTGAGCGCAGACCAGGCTCCCTGGTCGAACCGCATCCATGCCGATGATCTGGTGCAGATCTGCCTGGCGGCGATGACGCGTGCGCCGAATGGCGCGCTATATAATGTCTGCGACGGTAACCCAAGCACCATGACAGACTATTTTTGCCGGATTGCCGATACCGCGGGCCTGCCACGCCCGCCGCAGATTTCCCTTGCTGAGGCATCCGGTCAGTTATCCGAGGGCATGCTATCGTATTTAAAAGAATCGCGTCGGCTCAGCAATCGTCGTCTTCTTAGGGAGCTTGGCCTGCAATTGCGCTTTCCGACTCTAGCAGATGGGCTTGCTGACTGTTTTCCAGCACCCTGAGCCTAGGCTGTTGAAATGTCCTGAGTGTTGATGCCACACCGATTCCGGGTCTTGGATTGCTTCATCGAACGCACTGGGGAAGCCGAATCGGTGTTGGGGTCGCTATCGGAATCGGAATCGAATCCGCTCATCGATCAAAGCAGCCAGCTCGATACCAATCCCTAATGTTGACCTTGACACCGATCCCGACACCGACTCAGCATCCATAAACCGGGAAGCGCCTGTTTTAGTGAGACGGCAGATTTCGACAGCCTACCCTGAGCCCCATGTCTAGCCAAGTCCAGGTGCAGTCTAGGGTGTTCAATTTCGCCTTCTTCACGCACTTTTCGCTCCCGCAGGTCTATGTGCAGCGCCTGGATAGTTGGAGGGTGTAAGGCGTTGATATATAGCCCAATACAGTTCAGTCGGTGATGCAAGAAAACTGCGTGAGTCAGGCTAAGCCAGGACCGTCCAGATTGAACTACCTAGGTGCAGTCCCAGTGCCAATACTGGAGCCAGCCCGCGGGTACTTATTCATGACATCTGACCTCGCTATAGGATGAGGCAGCAGTCACTGCTAGAATATCCGCGCTTGATCGTTTGATTACCGACATGCGGGCAGCTGCTCCTAAATAGCCAGCAATAAGGATATGACCGGCGGAAGCTGAGATGACGGATGGTCGTCAACCGGTACGATGATCGAAATAACTGATTTCAAACTAACACGACAACGAGGTTACCTTACCATGCGATGCAAACAGACGATTTTTTCCAGCCTTGTCGCCGGCGTCCTGGGGTTGGCGCTGCACGGGGCGGCTTTCGCGGCACAGGACGAAGATTTCAACTTTGATACGACCGAAGATCTCTATCAAATCTGCTCGACCTCGCCAAGCAGCTCCGAGCACATCCCTGCGCGCTTCGCCTGCCGCGGCTTCATTGAAGGCGCCGTGCAGTATCATGATCAGGTCAGCGATCGTCAGCGTATGAAACGCCTGATCTGCTATCCGAAGACCGCGACCATTGCGGATGGGCGACGCGCCTTTCTCGCCTGGGCCAGGACTAACAAAGATGACAGCAAATTAATGAATGAGATGCCCGTGGTTGGCCTAGTACGGGCACTCGCCGCAAAGTATCCGTGCAAATAAAATATCCCTATGCATGGTGCACCTGTAGAAGAGCAACAATTGTTGCAGTGCGATTTGGCCGTGCGCCCAACAAACAAGATCAGTCACCAAAGATTCAAGCCCGCCGCTATTGTCGGGCACCAAGATAGGAGCCACTGAAGTGAGAAACTGTGCAATCTTTATCATCCTGTTCAGCAGTCTCGCCACGCTGACCGGCTGTGGAACCACCACCGGCGAGCGTGCCGGCAGCGGTGCCTTGATGGGCGCGGCCGGTGGCGCGGCGATTGGCTCATTGAGCGGTGATGCGGGCGCGGGCGCGTTGATCGGTGCCGGTGCCGGTGCTCTCGGCGGCTATTTGGTCGATCAGCACGAGAAGGGCAATATCGATTGAGCCCGCGTACATCATCGTCGGTTCGAGGTGATTTCTGTCGATAAACAGACCACCTGGCTTGCCTTCTCGTCCGGTCTCGATGTTGCGGCAACCCACCCATAGAGCGACGATGGGCGAGTTGCCGCATTACAGAAGGCGAACGAGCATCCGGCGCCAGTCGGTCTGTTGCTCCCCGGCAATCGCCTAAGCTGAAATGCACTGGACAAAGCAGCTCGCAAGACCCAACTGTTTTCGCTAGAGCGAGCGCCGCGTCCACCGCGGCACCATTTCCTTAACCCAGGCAGCCATCATTAGAAGGATGCTATCGGGAGATTGGTGCATGATTGAACGTTATTGGTTCGAGTTGTGGCAAATTCTGCTGGAATTGTCACCTTCACTGCTGTTTGGCCTGCTCATTGCCGGGTTTATCCATGTTTACCTGCCAGCGGGATTCATCCATCGCCGTCTGCACCGCCCCGACATGGCCAGCGTTGCCAAGGCCGCATTGATCGGGGTACCGCTACCGCTCTGTTCCTGTGGCGTCATACCTACTGCCCTCGGTCTGCGCAAGGAGGGCGCATCGCCCGGGGCCACCACGTCCTTTATGATCAGCACGCCGCAGACGGGTGTCGATTCTATCCTTGTCTCCGCTGCATTCCTGGGCTGGCCGTTTGCGCTGTTCAAGCTGGTGGCAGCATTTATGACTGGGCTCATCGGCGGCGCTCTGGTCAACCGATTGGTTCCGCTGCAGACATCCTCCAGCGCTCAACAGTCGTCTCCTAGCGACACGCAACAAACTGACCGTGGGCTGTTTGGAGCGCTTCGCTATGCGGTATTCGATTTGCTTGCAGCAATCGATCTGTGGCTCATCGCTGGTGTGTTGGCCGCGGCTCTGGTGACCACGCTGACGCCTCAGGACTTTTTTGCAGGTCAAGTCTGGGCGCAAGGTTTGCTCGGTATGATTGTGGTGCTGGCGATCTCCCTGCCACTCTATGTCTGCACGACAGCCTCCGTGCCAATTGCCGCATCGCTGATCGCGGCCGGCATGCCCGTCGGATCGGCTTTGGTATTCCTAATGGCCGGACCTGCCACCAACATTGCTACCATCGGCGCGGTGTATCGAGCGCTCGGATTGCACGTGCTGGGACTCTACCTGAGTACTGTCATCATCATGAGCTTGGGCTTTGGCCTGCTGTTCGATCATCTGCTCGGTATCTCCGTCCATGCGGGTGTTCACAGTCACGCGAGCGGCGGATGGTTCGCGATCCTGTCGACAGCGGTGCTGCTCGCTCTATTGGTCGTGCTGTCGATCAAGCGCTTGCGTAATTATCTAAGCGAGCCCATACCCGTAGAGGATGCCGCATTGGTGCTGCATGTCAAGGGCATGACCTGTCAACATTGTGTTGGCAGTGTGAAGCGCTCTTTGGAAGCGTTGGACAGCGTGGATGAGGCGCAACCCGACTTGTCCTCAGGGTCGGTTCTTATTCGCGGGGGCAGGCTCAAGTCTAGCGCTTTGGTTCAAGCCGTGGAAAAAGCGGGTTTTTCGGTTCTATCCGTCGACAGCGCGAACGGAACTGTTGACGCCGGTCGATCCATAGACTAGATTTCGCTATGTTTCCAATGTGCGCACTTCTCCGATTTGTCATCCAAGAATTTTATCATCCATGGCTGGAATCCTATATCTTTCCAGCCTTGCCCCATAATGCATGAATCAAAAGTGCAGGTACCAGAGGGTGATTCCATTAGGCAAACGACATGAACCTGTCGTATGTCGCCGATCGATTTGTGCGTTGATCCATCGGTGGCTTTCGCGTGCTCAATGCACGAACCTGACGAGAGTAAGTGATGAGGATTTATGTAGGCAACCTCAAATATTCCGTTACCGACGAACAACTGCGGGACATGTTCAGCGAGTTCGGCGAGGTCACCACCGCGGACGTTATCAAAGATAAGTTTTCCGGACAGTCAAAGGGCTTCGGTTTTGTTGACATGCCGAATGATGCTGATGCCGGGGACGCCATCCAAGCCCTGCACGACACCATGCAGGATGGCCGCAAGCTCACGGTTAACGAGGCCCGCCCGCGCGGCGAGCGTGCAGCCAAGCGATATTGACGCATGCAGCTTCAGGGCTGGAGCTCAGACTCGACAAGCCGCTTGTGATTACAGCATTACCCAGGCTCCGGCTCGATGCCCAATTCGGGCCACAGCCTGTCGACACGCGCCTTTACTTCATCGTCCATACGGATTGGCCGTCCCCACTCGCGGCTGGTTTCGCCTGGCCACTTGCTGGTCGCATCAAAGCCGATTTTTGAGCCGAGCCCTGACACCGGCGATGCAAAATCCAAATAATCGATCGGGGTATTTTCCACCATAAGGGTATCGCGTACTGGGTCCATGCGTGTGGTCATCGCCCAAATCACGTCCTTCCAGTCGCGGGTGCGAATATCGTCGTCAACGACGATGACAAATTTCGTATACATGAACTGGCGTAAAAAAGACCAAACCCCCATCATCACCCGCTTTGCATGACCAGGATATTGCTTTTTCATGCTGACCACGGCCAGTCGATAGGAGCAGCCCTCCGGTGGCAGGTAGAAATCCTGAATCTCCGGAAACTGTTTTTGCAAGATCGGCACGAATACCTCGTTTAACGCAACGCCCAGGATAGCTGGCTCGTCTGGTGGGCGGCCAGTGTAGGTACTGTGATAGATCGGGTCTGGCCTCTGCGTGATGCAATCGATGGTGAAGACCGGAAAGTCGTCAACCTCATTGTAGTAGCCGGTATGGTCGCCAAAGGGGCCTTCCGGCGCCGTATCGTCCGGGTGAAGGTGCCCTTCGAGCACCAATTCCGCGCTTGCCGGCACTTGCAAATCGCTGCCAAGGCAGCCGGTCAGCTCCGTTCGGCTGCCACGCAGTAGTCCGGCGAAGGCATATTCCGACAAACTGTCCGGTACCGGGGTAACCGCGCCAAGAATGGTGGCTGGGTCGGCGCCCAAGGCGACCGCAATCGGGAACGGCTCGTTTGGATAGGCTTGTTGCCAGTCGCGATAATCCAGCGCACCGCCGCGATGTGCCAGCCAGCGCATGATGACCCGGTTGCGACCGATGACCTGCATGCGATAAATGCCCAGATTTTGACGCTTCTTGTCCGGCCCGCGGGTGATCACCAGGCCCCAGGTGATCAGCGCCGCGGCGTCTCCAGGCCAACAATGTTGAATCGGCAGGCGGCCCAAGTCCAGGTCATTGCCACGCAGCACGACTTGCTGACAGGGCGCGTTGCGGCGTACTCGCGGTGCCATGTCCAAGACCTTTTTGAAGATCGGCAGCGATTGCCATGCCTCTTTCATCCCTTTGGGCGGATCTGGTTCCTTTAGGAACGCGAGCAACCGACCCACTTCGCGCAGAGCTTCTACCGATTCCTCGCCCATGCCGAGTGCAACTCGTCTCGGCGTACCGAACAGATTGCCAAGTAACGGCACTCTTGAACCCTTGGGCTGCTCGAATAACAGTGCCGGTCCGCCAGCACGCAATGTGCGATCGCAGATCTCGGTGATTTCCAGATAGGGGTCTACGGGCACGCGGATGCGTTTTAGTTCGCCACGCTCTTCAAGCTGCCCGATGAAGTCACGCAAATCCTTGTATTTCATATCTCTAATAATTCAATCAGGTCGCGTTGCGGGGTCATCAAAAAGACGATGCGACGGCCATTAAAGGCTGCGGCCGGGGTCGGGTGCGCCAGTGGGAAACAGCCCTTGGCGCGAAAACGGATGATCTCTGCGTCCAGGTCGTCGACCTCGTAGCACAGATGATAGAGCCCCCCACGACGGCTGCCGACGATCGTGCGGACCGGACTGTTTTCACCAAATGGCTCCACCAGCTCGATGACGGTGCCACCCTGCATCTCGACGAAACATACGCGAACTCGCTGTAGCGCATCCGCAATGGGTTCGGTCGCCCGCAGCGGAGCGAACAGCGGCCTCATGAAGTCGTCAAGATAGGCTTGAATCTCAGCGACGGCATAACCGACATGGTGGAAACGCATGTTCACGGCAGTTGGCGACTCTTGCTCTGTGTTGATGGTGTTGTGTTTATGGCGGATCGTAGATGGTCTGTCCGCGCGCCGCGGCATCAATCAGTTTGCGCGAGACCAGGCCGGCTCGGGTCGCGAACATCGGAACCCCATGAAAGCGCCATTCACGCAGGTCCTTCCGACCCATGATGCCCTTGAGCTTATGCATATTGCGTCGCCATAGCAACGCGCGATTGCCAAACGCGAACGCAATTTCTTCGGCGCCGTCCACCAGAGTCATGTCGATCTGCCGCGGCTGTGCCTGCCACGGAACCGGGAAGTCATCACCGAGCACAGATTCGGGATGATGCACCTGCGTAAGCACATCGCTGGTCTTGCCGATCCCAAGGATGCTTGCATCTAACTCGGCCATGGCATCAAACGGCGTGCCGCGACCTGTCGGAGTATCGGCCAATTCATGCCCGGCGGTGATCTTTGCGGCGAGCGGACCGAGCGCGGTGACGCGATAGACCGGATGCTTGCTGTGCAACACACCAGGCCAACGGCGAAACAGCTCCGTAAGCAATCCCATTTGCGACGGTGTGCGACGTAAATCGAGCCGCGGCTGATGGGTAAAGGTGTCCATGGCACCCTGGTAGCGCGGATCACCGAAATAAAACGCCGGCATGACCAGGGTACGCTTGGGACCGCAGAGATCGATCAGCATGCCAAGTAATTGCAAAGAATTGCCGGTGTACATCGGTGCCAGCGCATTGACTGAACTGTGTACCATCAGCACCTGATAGTCCTCACCGAGTCGCTCTCTGAGATGCGTTTTCAGCTCATCACTGTCGAAACGGCCATTCAGCCTCATCAGCAATGGCCCTGCACCGTTGCGCAGCTTCAGGTATTGGCCTCGTAACCAGGCGAACCGCTCCGGGGACAGGTGTCGTACAGCCAGTCCAGAGAATCGATCAAGCATCATCGGCCTCGTGCAGGAAAACGACTCGAGCTGATGGGATGCAAAGCGTCTTCAGCCCAACACGGATAACCCGGCTCACCCGGCGACTCCCTGCTCGCGCAGATAGGTCAATATGGATTCGACCGATGTCAACTGCGGGAAAATCTCCACGTCCAGTTGCACATCGAAGGTCTGTTCCAACGCCATCATCAGGTTGACATGGCCGATCGAGTCCCAAACCGATATGCTGTTGCTGTCGCTGGTCTCGAAGATGGACTGCTCGGGTACGCCGAGAGTGTCGGCGATGACCGAGCGTAGCTGCTCGAAAGTCGTCATACTGGGCTCAACTCGAGGATGAAATAAAAAAAGAGATTGCAGTTTGAAAAGAGCTGACCGCCTGCATGGCAGAGGCCGATGGGTCAGGTCAGCTCGACTTGGATTGGGAAGCGATTTGCCGGCAGCGGCGGCCTGTCGACGAGATCCAGATACAGGCGCCCATCGGCTCCTGGCACGAAACCATGATCAGGCAGGAAGGTTTCGGCCAGGGCATTCTTCGGCGTTGGCAGGAACTCTCCGACAACTTGCCGAATGCCCGTGTCGGCAAGCCAGCGTAACAGCGCCTCCAGAAAGGCGCTCTCGGCCCGGCGCCCGATGACACGACAAGACATCAAAAAACTGTCCAGCTCCGCCAGTGTTGTGCCAAGTCGAAAAATTGCGAGGCCGACGACACCGCTGTCGCCGAAGCTGTCGGCCAGCGCGAAATGCGCCACAACAGAGTGATCAGCGGTCATGAACGCGCGCATCTGATCCTCATCATAGCGGCGAGTGGTCAGGTTGAATTGGTTCGTCTTGTTCACGAGTTGGGTCAGGCGAGCGACCTGCGAACGATCATCGAGGCTGATACGCATGTGCATATCGAGGGAGCGCAGATAATCGTCCAGCGAGCCGCCGTCGCCATCGACGCGTTGCTTGAGCTCGCGGCGCTCACGTTCCTGAGCATACAGTGCGGTCTTGTTCAGATCCTCCTGGGTCAGCGCCAGAATCTCCAGCCGCGCGACGCTGTCTAGGCAGGTTGGGACAGCGAGGGGATTCCCGGGAACCTGGACAACCTCGACCTGCGGCAGCTCATGTCGAACCGCGGCACATTCATGCACACTATCGTCGACGAAGACGAAGGATTCCAGTCCAAGATTCAGCTCCGAGGCGAGTTCCCTGAGGTTCTGCGGCTTCGGCGCCCAGTTCACGCGTCGTGCCACGAAACAGAATTCGCGCAGGAGTTGCTGCGGATGCTCGCGCAAGATCACATCGACATCAGCGGCGTTGTTTTTGCTGCACAGCGCGAGCACAAAGCCACGGCTGCGATAATCCAGCAGCCGGCGTTGAAAGGCTAGGTAGCAGTTCCCGGGCCAGTCGTGCCCGAGGGCGATACCCTGTGGGCCGTCCTCGCCGACAATGCCGCCCCACAGGGTATTGTCCGCATCGAGCACGATGACCTTCGCCTTTGGCCGCTGGAGCACCGCGGCGATGCTGATCAGCCGCCGGGCAAGATCGCGCGACGCTTCGGCGCTGAATGGAAACCGCGCGCTGTACCAGTATTTTTGGTCGAAATAGGCGTTCCGTCCGATCTGCTCCAGTGCGGCACCGAGGTCCAGAAACAGCACGCCGCTCATTGCCTCCCGCAATTGCCCAACCAATCGTTGCTCGAACCCATCCCACCAAGCACGTTCGGAGCGTTCTGCCTGCCGATCGATCAGGCCAAGGCCGGGTCCGTGCAACGGCGGCAACAGGGTGACAACGATCTGGTTGGTCGTCAGATCACGCAACCGACCGATCAGCTCAACCAGCCGCCTCAGCGCTTCATCCTGCAATGACTGTCGTTCCCTGTCCGGCAACGCCACCAGCGGTTCCGCAAGCCCTGGGTGCAGGTCTTCGCGTCGCAACAGCAGCAAGGTTAAATCCGGTTCGAAGCTCAGCAGCCTCGATCCCGCTTGGGCCTCTTGATGAAAAAAACCGTAAGGCGCATGGTAGATCTCCGGAAAAAAGCCTTCCAGCGCCGCTTCGAGCCCCAGCCAGGGGTCCAAGGGTTCGCTGCTGTAACTGCGCAGGATGCCGATTTTGAGCCTCGGCATGGTTGCATCCAGTGCCTGAATTCGGGCGGCGATTTTACGCGCCTGCGGGAGCGTGATCTGTGCGGCGCTGGCTCGCAGCGTCTGGGAGATGGCTGCTCGATCACCCAGCGCGAGCCAGGTATCGAGAAGATCAGGCGAAAGTTTCATGCATGCGGGGAGGGGCGGAGGAGTCAATACATCACTGCCTGGGGAGCTGCACCGGGACGGATTTTGGAGTCGGTATGATCTGCCAACGACCAAGCAAAATCAAGCGGACAGCAGACGCCGCAGGCCCGCCAGGCGAGGCTGCAGGCGATTTTCGACGGCACGCGCGGTAAAGCCGCTGAACGAGGCATGCAGCAGTCGATCATTCTCTGTCCCGGCTTGCGCCCAACGCTCGGCGGCTTCATCGAAGGTGCTGGTTCGAAAGCGGTCTCTCTCGCGCCCCAGCAGCCGGCACAGCTCGACGAAACGCTGCTGCTGCAGCACGGCCGGCCGTGCTCTGAAGCCGGACCCATCGGCAGCGATTTCGAGCCGTCCGAAGTCGTGCGGATGTGTCAGAATCACCACTGGGCCGGCCTGCTTACGCCAGGCGCTCTCGAGCACGGCAGCGATCTCGCGCCAGGTCGAACCAGTCGTGGTGAGTAAACGGTTCGGCTGCTGGCGAAAGAAATCCGCATAGCTGGTCACCGGCACCTCGACCACACCGCTGAACCGGTGAATACCACCGGACAGCTGTAGTTCCGGCTCCTGGGGGCGAAATAATGCCAGCCCGACGTTCGAGGCAAGCGCAATGTTCGCAGCAGCCAGCGCCCGATACAGATTCAGATCGACGCTTAGGTTGCCCGAACGAAATGCGATCGCCTGGCGGCCGGTCAGCCGGCGAAAGATGGCCACGGCCTCGCTGACCCAACCCTGAACCTCGCCAGGATCCCAGCCAGCAAAGCGATCCTCGGGGCGCGACTCATGCTCGAGTCTTCGCCGCCAGCTCTCGAGTCGGTAGTAGAGCCAAACCAGATGCAGATGGATTTGTAGATCATGGCCGTGATCGGCGATGTCCTTGGCGACCGAGGCCATCGGTTCCTCGCCGAAGTGAAAGACATTGAAGCATTCGATGAAAAAGGTTGCCCGCAGCTGATGCTCAGCCAGCGTTCGCAGCATGAAGCCCAGGCCATGAGAGGTGGTGCCGTCGTCGGCATCGATATAATCGCGGCCGATTGGCGTGCGCCGTGGGTCGATTAGCGCGGAATTGATCGCAAATTCGGTATCAACACTGATGACCACATCGATCGGGCGAAGCGCTGCTTTGGCTCTCACATCGTCAACCACTGTAAGTCCCGCGCCGCCGCACGGGTCCGAGACAAACCAGGCTCAGCGCACACCGACGCGGCGTTCAGCGATCCTGACAAGACCGAGATCGCCGACCGAAAATCCAACTCTTCACCCGCGGCAGCATTCTCTTAAATCCGGGTTGGAGCACACTGATGCGCGTTGACGCACTGCCCTACAATTGACTAGAGATGCTATCACATCGGATAAAGACAGGAAATCTGGGGGAGCTTGGATAAGGATGGCGGGCATGTAGTGTGTTTCCTTGCCTGTTCTCGAAAATTAAGCATCTCGAAAATCAAGCATCTGCCAGTTTCGATCGAGTGAGAAAGAAAATGAAACAAATCATGAAGAAGTTAGCCCGGCTGCCTCGGGTCGCGGCTTACAACCGAGACTGGCATAAATATTTTCAGGCATTTGCAGGCGCTGACAAGGGGAGCGTAGAGACTTTTCGTCTGCGCAATGGGCAAATTTTGGAGCTCAAGCCCGACGCGCGCTTCATTTTGAATGAAATTTATCTCGACCGCGTTTACGATTTACCCGGAACAGCCTACTCACAATTAACGCATGTTCTTGATTTGGGAGCAAACGTTGGCGTATACGCAGCATTTGTCTGCGCGCAAAATCCGGATGCAAGGATTTATTGTTTTGAGCCCGCGAGCAACAACTACCAGATCCTGGCGCGCAACGTTCAGCGCAACCAAATTAACGCGACGCTCTATCAAGCCGCGGTTTCGGTAGAAGCAGGCGATGGGTTTCTCTCCCAGCAGATGTCCTCCGTAGAGTATACGTTGGTTGAAAGCCCGGATACTCATACAGAACAGGTGCGCTGCGTCGGCTTAGATCAGGTATTTACGCTGTGCGGAGTCGAACGGTTCGATCTCATCAAAATCGACATTGAGGGTCATGAAAAAATCCTGCTCGAAAATGCAAGCGATGAGTGGCTGTTGCGTTTTGACCGGATGATCGTCGAGTGGCACTATTCGTGGAGGGAATTGGAAACACTGATGCAACGTTTGCAAGCACTCGGTTTTAGGGCTGAACAGGTATCGCCGGAAGAAAATATGAAATTCCTCCGAGCGAGCCAAGTATGAGATGATCCCCTGGCCGTACGCTTGGGACTGGATCGGCATGCAGACATGTTGCCGCCCTCGAGGCGACAATGCAGGGACGGGATTTCGCATGATTTTCGCTGACGAGGTACACTTGATGCCCAGCATGGCCGTCGGCTCGTCGGCTGACTTGCAAGTGGTTTATCACTTCCCCATTAGGTGGGCCTCCGACGCTGCGCGGCTGGTCAGCGAGTCGGCCTAAGCGCATCTGCAAGACCACCAATTCATCAGTGTAATCAGTGTAATCTGTGTAATCCTCGATAATGAGTCAAGAGATGGAAGAACAGGGCATGAACCCTGACCCTTGGTCGGTCTATGAGTTGATCCTCGGTCAAGTCGAGCGGGGTGAAGCCGAGAGACCTCTGCGCATTGACCAATTTGTTCTGGGACTCACCTGGACCTGCTGTCGCATTCAGGGCGAGGCGGGTTTTGCGCAAAGTCCCGGAATGGCATCCCGCGTACTACAATTTCCCGGTACGGTTGCAGATCGATCAGCCGCCGAGGTCGCGGCCTGGCTCAAGTCCTGGGATCCTTTTGCGGCAACTGCCGGTCTAGCCGCGGCCAACGCAGTGATCAACAGCGCAGCCAATCCGTTGCTACATGGGGCACAGGTGTTGGAGGGCTCGGCACCGGCCAATCTTGCGGTATTCGAACACTTCCGTGCGCAGCTGTTTGGCAAGCAGGTCGTGGTGATCGGTCGCTATCCAGGGCTGGATGATGTGCTTGATGGGCTGGATGTGAGCGTGATCGAACGCCAGCCGGGCACGGGCGATCTGCCGGACCCTGCCGCTGAATTTCTGCTTCCACAAGCTGATTGGGTGTTTCTCACCGCCACCTCTCTGATCAACAAAACCTTCCCGAGGCTGGTCCAGCTGGCAAAAAATGCCGTGACCGTACTGATGGGGCCTTCAGCACCCTGGCTTGCAGAGCTTGCCGCTTATGACATCGATTTTCTCGCCGGGGTCGTGCCGGTCAATGTGGAGAATGCCGTGCGGATTGCTGCGGAGGGAGGCGGCACCCGTCTCTTCGGTGACGGTGTCCGCTATGCTGTTGCCGATATCGGTACAGGATCGCTGAATAAGCTCACAGAGCGCATTACACAGGCCACGGCACTGTACGCGGAGCTCAATCAAGCCATGCAAACCTGGTATGCAAACGGCACTCGGGAACGCTTTCCACGCTATGCCGAACTCGAGCAGCTGAGCGTCCTGCTGGCGGATCTGGAGAGTGCATACAAGCGGCAATGGGATGCGCGCAATGGTGCTTCGGCATAAGGCGATTTTTCTCCGGTAATCGCCTAAGCGGTCGAACCAGGCGCTTACAGGAAACCAAGGCGCATTCCTTGCTGTTAACCTTACCGGTATAGAGTGCAATCAACATCCACTGTCAGCCGCAGGAACGACCATGAAAGAGCTTACCTGGGACAGCACGTTGAGCGTCGAGATACCCGAGATCGACGAAGACCACCGCCGTCTGGTGGATCTGTATAACCTTCTCAACCATGCGGTGGCGGACGGCGAGTCGACCGCTTACGTGGAGGCGCTGACCGAAGAGCTTGTCGCCTGCACCATTTGGCACTTTCGCCACGAGGAGCGGCTCATGCTCAAATACGACTACGATGGGCTTGCCGAGCACAGGTCAGAGCACGCGGACCTGATCGCGAGTGTCAAGGAATTGCAGCAAAAACTGCATGAACAGAGAAAGGCGCTCTCAAATGAGGAAATCCTGTTTCTGGAGCACTGGTTGGTTGGCCACATTTTCGGCGCGGATATGCAGATGGGTGCCTATCTCTGTGAAACGATGTAGGCGCTAGGCTGCTGCCTTCAAAGAATGTAAGGATACACCGCAGAGACGCAGAGGGGCCAAGGCGCCTCGCCCGCAAGCGCACCTTCACCAGCCATGGGAGCCGGTCGGCGTAGGAGCCCGCTTGCGGGCGACCCGGCAGGCGATGCCGGCGGTCTACCCAGGCAGCACCTAGGCTGTCGAAATGTCCTGAGTTTTGATGCCAAACCGATTCCGGGTCTTGGATTGCATCATCGAACGCACTGGGGAAGCCTCATCGGTGTCGGGGTCGCTATCGGAATCGGAATCGAATCCGCTCATCGATCAAAGCAGCCAGCTCGATACCAATCCCTAATGTTGACCTTGACACCGACGCCGACACCGACTAAGCATCCATAAACCGGGAAGCGCTTGTTTTCGTGAGACTGCAGATTTCGACAGCCCAGGCAGCACCTGGCGCCAGACCCATAACCCATTGCCCTGCCAAGGCGTGACGGCGTTGCGCGCTGTCACGAGCCAACCGGAAAAGCCTGGATTATCATTCATTGCTCCAAGGTTTGGGCGATTTCTCTCCGGCAATCGCCCTAGGCGCCGATGGCAACCTGCAGATCGGAACCGGCATCATGGCTGGTTAGGCGCAGATCGTAGGTCTGCTGCAGGAGCTTGAATACGTTGGGCGTGATGAAGGCCGGCGGTTGTGGGCCGAGCGTGATGCCCTTGATGCCCAGATGGAATAGGGTCAGCAGCACTGCGACCGCTTTTTGTTCGAACCAGCTGATCACCAGCGTCAACGGCAGATCGTTGACAGAGCAGTCGAACGCCTCGGCCAGAGCAATGGCAACGGCAATGGCGCCATAGGCATCATTGCATTGGCCCATGTCCATCAGCCGCGGCAGGCCTAGATGCTCGCCGTAATCGTGCTCGCGGATGCGGAACTTGCCGCAACCCAGAGTCAGAATGAACGAATCCGGTGGCGTGGCGAGAGCGTAGTCGGTGAAATAGTTGCGACCTTTTTCGGCACCATCGCAGCCGCCAATGACAAAAAAGTGGCTGATTTTGCCGGCCTTGATGGCATCGACGATGGTCTGTGCCTGCTCCAACAGCACGCTGCGATGGAAGCCGATATTGGACTCGCCGGTGATTCGATCCACACAGGGAGGGCAGTCGCGTGCCGCGGCGATCACCGGCGTAAAGTCATTGTCCTGGATATGCTGGCCACCCGGAACCGCGACCGCATTGGTAGTAAAAAGTCGGTCCTTATAGTTGTCCGGCGGGATCAGTACGCAATTGGTGGTGCCGATGATTGGACCAGGAAAGGCCGCGAATTCTGCTTTTTGTTCCTGCCATGCGCCGCCGTAATGACCGGCTAGGTTTGGATGCGCCTGGAATTTTGCATACATATGTGCTGGCAACAACTCGCCGTGGGTATAGACGTTGATGTCACTGCCTGCGACTTGCTGCAACAGATTCCATAGATCCAGCAGATCGTGACCGGTAATCAGGATGCCCGGCCCGGCCCGGGTTCCTTCCTGAATTCGGGTTGGCGCCGGTTTGCCGAAGTTTTCGACATGGCCCATATCGAGCAGTTGCATCACCCGCAGGTTCATCTCGCCGCATTTCAGACAATAGCCGAGCAAGGTCTGCAGATCGAAGTTGACGTTGGTCATGGTGGCGAAGAGCGCCTCTTCGATAAAGGCCGAGACGTTCTCGTCGCTCTGACCCAGGCGCCGCGCATGGGCGGCATAGGCCGCCATGCCCTTGACGCCGTAGAGCAGGGTCTCCTGTAATGACTGGATGTCTTCGTTTTTTCCACAGATGCCTGGGCTGTTGATGCAGCCGGACTGACGATAGCTCTGTTCGCATTGGTTACAGTACATGATGGCCTCGCTGGAGGATGGAAACGCGTGCAGTCTGGGCGCTGTCGTCGGCTGCTGGCCTTGACCTTGGTCAAGCCACCATTGGCATCGTTGATCCAACGCAGTTGAGAGGTGATCAGGCAATGGCTGAAAAGATGAAAATGCTCTTGGTTTCGGAATCGGCAACCAAAGCCATCGCGAGGCGGCCGAGCGCCGGGCAGCACCTTGACCGATCCTAGAGCCCAGGCCAAGATCGTTGGCCAACCAACGCTGGGTGCTGCCTTCAAAGAATGTAAGAATTCACCGCGGAGACGCAGAGACGCAGAGGGGCCAAGGCGCCTCGCCCGCAGGCGGACCTTTACCAGCCATGGGAGCCGGTCGGCGTAGGAGCCCGCTTGCGGGCGACCCAGCAAAGGATGCTAGCGGAGCGGACGCGAGCGCCGTGCCTTTCCCGGGAGAAAGGCTGTAGGCTACAGTCTTCTCGACAAATGAACTGAAGAGATCCCAGGGCGCAACTCGCCCAGCGCTACCTGATCGGAATTGGGATCGGAATTGGGATCGGGATCGGGATCGGGATCGAAAAGACATGACATCAGGGCGTAAGAAACCTGATGTTTGCTGGGCGGATATGTGCTGGGCGGATATTTGTTGGGTGCTGCCTTCAAAGACGATGAATCAAACTTCATTCTGGTTGAATAGCTGAACATTCTACGCAGGCAGCACCTAGGCTGTCGAAATCTGCCGTCTCACTAAAACAAGCGCTTCCCGGTTTATGGAAGCTTAGTCGGTGTCAAGGCCGGAATTAGGGATTGGTATCGAGCTGGCTGCTTTGGTCGATGAGCGGATTCGATTCCGATTCCGATAGCGACCGCGACACCGATTAGGCTTCCTCAGCGCGTTCGATGATGCAATCCAAGACCCGGAATCGGTTTGGCATCAAAACTCAGGGCATTTCGACAGCCTAGGCAGCACCTCCAATGCTGCACCTCTAGCCCCTGGAAGAGATTGGATTTACTACCCGTGATCTGATGCTGTTCATCGCTCCGCCTTGCATGCTTAACCGCCGGTCACGGGAGGGAAGAATGCGACCTCGTCGTTGTCCCGAATCTCTGTGTCTGGTCGCGCCATTTCTTGATTCACCGCGGCAAGCACGGTTTGACCAACGCCGAGGGCATCGGCCCAAACGCCGCCGCGGGCGTGCAAGCGCTCGAGGATATCCGAGACATTTCGGCTATCGGCCAGCGGCAACTCTTCGGCAGCGGCTCCCACCTGTTCGCGCAGGCTGGCGAAGTAGAGAATATGGATCATGTCGTCAGCTCGCTGAACGGGATAAAGTCCACCGGGTCACCAATGGCAATCGTGCGGCCCTCGGGGATGACGACGATGCCGTTGGCCCAGGTGAGGGAAGTGATGGCGGCCGAGGATGGGCTTGGAAAGATCTGTACCATGCATGTTCCATCGGCATGCGTGGTGAGCCGTGCCCGTTGGTATTCGCGGCGCTTGGCCCGCGCCGGCCAATCGAAGGCCGCGCGCGCCGGCAGGATCAAAGGCAATAGATCGCTATCGACGCCTTGCATGCGCAGAATAAAAGGCCGCACGAACAAGCAGAAGGTCACAAACATCGACACCGGATTACCGGGGCTGCCGATGAACGGCTTAGCGTCGATATGGCCAAAGGCAAGCGGCTTGCCGGGGCGCATCGCAATGCGCCACAGTTCCAGCGAGCCTTCCCGCTGCATGGCTGGGCGCACATGGTCTTCCTCGCCCACCGAGACACCGCCGCTGGCTAGAATCAAATCAGCGCGCGCGGCTGCTCTGTGCAGGGCATCGGCGGTGGCCTGCAGCCTGTCTGCAACAATACCGAGATCGATCACTTCGCAGCCTAGCGCATCGAGCAGTGCGTGGTAGAAAAAGCGATTCGAATTGTAGATCTGTCCGGGCTTCAGAGCCTCGCCAGGCATGATCAGTTCGTCACCGCTGGCGAAGATTGCGACCTTGAGTCGACGCCGAACCAACAGCCGCTCGCTACCGACACTGGCCGCAAGGCCCAGATGTGCTGGATTCAGCCGCGTGCCGGCGTTGATCACGACGTCCCCGGCGCGCACATCCTCGCCCTGACGACGGATATTGGCGCCAGGTTTGATTTGCAAAGGCAGGATGACCCAATCGCCATCGCGCTGGCAGACTTCCTGCACCACCACCGCGTCCGCGCCCTTGGGTGTCGGTGCTCCCGTGAAGATTCTTGCAGCAGTGCCGGGTGCCAGAGGCTGGCCGCAGCCACCCGCTGGAATGCGTTGGGTTACTTGCAGCCGGCCGCGATTTGCAGTCAAATCCGATGTATTGACCGCATAGCCGTCCATTGCGCTGTTGTCCCAGTAGGGGAGGTCCACCGGACTTGTCAGGGGTTCAGCCAGTACGCGGTTGCGCACATCAAAGGTGCTGACAGACTCATTGCCGACGATCGGTCGCGCCTTACCCAGTAGCAGCTGTAACGCGGCCTCCACATCCAGCGGCGCGCTGTCCTGCCCGAAGTCGCAATGATTTGTGCTCTTCATCGCTTTAGTGCTCGTCGAAGCGCGCGATCAGTTGCGCAAAGTTGCAGGGTTCGGTGCGGCTGTCGAGCTGTGGGGCAAGCAGATCATCCCAGGCCGTGCGGCAAGCACCGGAGGAACCGGGCAGACAGAAAACCAGCGTTGAGTTGGCCAAACCCGCGAGGGCGCGCGACTGAATCGTGGATGGACCAATTTCCTGGAACGAGATCTGCCGGAATAACTCACCAAAGCCGTCGATCGATTTATCGAGCAAGGGCGCAACGGCCTCTGGCGTGCTGTCGCGCCCGGTGATGCCGGTACCACCGGTGCTGAGGATCACCCGCACTTCAGGGTCCGCAATCCAGTGCGAAAAAATCGCGCGCATCTGGTAGAGATCGTCGGCGACGATCTGTTTGGCGACCACCCGATGCCCAGCAGCTTCGGCTTTGTCCCGGAGCAGGGCTCCGGATTTGTCATCCGCCTCGGTACGGCTGTCGGAGATAGTCAGAATGGCGATGGCGAGCGGCATAAAAGTTGCGTTCTGCGGAGTGCTGCTCATGGTAGTAAGACCCCCCGATATCAGTGTATTTCGACGGTAGGCATTCAACGCGATTTCTGTCGAGAAATAGACCACCTGGCTTGTCTTCTCTTCCGGCTTCGACGTCGCGGCAATCCGCCCATGGAGCGACTATCGGCGAGTTGTCACCTCGCGAAGGAGAATGAGAATCCGACGTCAGTTGGTCTGTTTCTCGGCGGCAATTGCCTAAAGCCATTTCGGCAACAGAATCAGTCCCCAAGTAGTGACTACAAATAGGATGCTGGTCAATACTGCGGCGGAAGCGATATCCTTGGCACGGCCCGACAATTCATGACGCTCCAAACCCACCCGGTCTACGTTTGCTTCAATCGCAGAATTTAACAGCTCGACAATGGGAACCATCCACAAGCAGCCGACCAGCATGGCCCGTTCGACCGGTGTCTCGCCAAACCAGAGCCCCAACGGCAACAAAGGAATCAGCAGAAATAATTCCTGACGAAATGCCTCTTCGTGTTTGTAACAGGCTTTGAGGCCCTTGATGGAGTAGCTGAGAGCATTCGCCATCCGAGCCCAACCTCTGGCGTGTTGGTTAGCCACAATACGTTATTCGATGTTGTTCAGGACTTGTGCGGAGTCCTGGATGAATTGATCGATAGAGTAGCAACTTGCCGATCAGGCTTCAGAAGCGCTGGGTTTCCAGGCCAGATCGAGTTGCCTTGCGGCACGCACATCGTCAAGGCGACGCACCGGCAGCCGATGTGGCGCGCTCTTGACCAATTCCGCATCCTCCTGGGCTTCCTTGCGGATACTGATCATTGCGTCGACAAAGGCGTCCAACGCTTCCATGCTTTCGGATTCAGTGGGCTCGATCAACAGGCATTCTGGTACCAATAATGGAAAATATGTGGTGGGAGCGTGAAAGCCGTAGTCGAGCAGGCGTTTGGCGAAGTCCATGGCGTTAACGCCCCATTCCTTGGCTTCTTTCTTCAGAGTGACGATGAACTCGTGGCTGGCGCGTCGATTTGGATAGGCGAGTTGGAAGCCGGCCGCACGCAGGCGCGCCTGTAGATAATTGGCATTCAGGGTCGAATATTCAGAAACCCGTCGCATGCCCTCGGCGCCAAGCATTCGGGCGTAAATATAGGCTCGCAGCAGGATGCCCATATTACCGCCAAAGGCGGTCATGTGCCCGATACTGTCCGGACGGTCTTGTTTTGCAAGCCAGCAGTAATCGTCACCGCGCTTACTCACCAGGGGTACCGGCAGGTATGGCTCCAGGCGTTCCGAGACTCCGACTGGGCCAGCGCCCGGGCCGCCGCCGCCGTGTGGCGTCGAAAAGGTCTTGTGCAAGTTCATATGAATGACATCGAAGCCCATATCGCCGGGGCGGACCTTACCGAGGATGGCGTTGAGATTGGCACCATCGTAGTAGAGTAATCCGCCGGCCTCGTGCACGGTCTCGGCAATTGCCTGTATATTCCGGTCAAATACGCCTACCGTGCTTGGGTTAGTCAGCATGATGCCGGCGGTGTGCGGGCCGACAGCATCGCGCAGTGCGGCAATGTCGACATCGCCGTTGGCACCGGTGGGGATTTCGCGCACATTGAAGCCGGCCATGATCGCGGAGGCTGGGTTGGTTCCGTGGGCTGCATCCGGCACCAGCACCTCGCGGCGGTCGTGGTCGCCACGGGCGTCATGATAAGAACGGATCATGCTGACCCCGGCAAACTCGCCCTGAGCCCCGGCGGCCGGTGCCAACGACACCGCATGCATACCGGTGACGACCTTGAGCATATCTTGTAGCTCGTAGAGGCAAGCCATGATGCCCTGTCCATGCGTCTCGGGTGCCGCCGGATGACGCGCCACAAAGCCTGGTAAGGAGGCCAGGCTGTTGCAGGCGCGCGGGTTGTACTTCATCGTGCAGGAGCCAAGCGGATAAAAGTGCGTGTCGATGGAAAAGTTCTTTTGTGACAGCCGCGTATAATGGCGCACTGCTTGCAGCTCCGACACCTCCGGTAGCGCGGCACGGTGTTTCCGTCGCAGAGAGTCCGGCAGATCGCTGCAGTCGGCAACGATATGCGGTGCCTGCGCGCTGGCGCGGCGGCCTGGCCGGGATTGTTCGTGAATCAGCATGATTAAGTCGAAGGTCAGGTTGCTTGTACGTTTACGCGGAATGACTCATGGTGGTTGCAGAGGTATTGGGAGGCCTGTCGAAATTGCTTTCGACAGTCATCCCGATCATGTCATCAGTTGCAATCAGCCGAGTGCTTTCAGCGCCTCGTTATAGTCCGGCTCTTGGCCAATCTCCGGTACCAGCTCAGTGTAGATAACCGAGCCTGTCGCATCGATGACGACGATGGCGCGGGCGGTAATTCCGGCCAACGGGCCGTCTTCGATCAATACACCATAATCCTTGGCGAAGTTACGCGAGCGCATCATCGACAAAGTGTGCACATTTTCGATACCCTCGGTGCTGCAGAAGCGTCCAGCCGCGAACGGCAGATCAGCGGAAATCACCAGGCAGAGTGCGTCATCACGTCCGGCAAATGATTCGTTGAACTTGCGTGTCGAGGTGGCGCATACCGGGGTGTCGAGACTTGGTACGATATTGAGTAACAGCTTCTTACCGGCAAAATCTTTGAGTGTTTTGTCTCCCAGATCCTTATCGACCAGTTTGAAATCCGGTGCCGGACTCCCGACGGCGGGCAGGTCGCCGGACAAAGGAACAGGGTTACCTTGCAGTGCAGTTTTAGCCATGGATCGATCTCCTCGTAGTGAAAAATGAGTTACTGAATCGGTATCGTTATGATCGGTTTGGCAGACGCCCAACTTAGGCGCAGGTCTCGAGTATCCGTGCCAGTTTGCTTACATAGGCGTTGATATCCTCATCGCCGCGCAGCTCGGTGGCGCAGACCAGAATAGATGAGCCCAGCTCTGGATAATCCTGCCCCAGGTCGAACCCTCCGAGTAGATTCTGGGCAGCCAGGGAACTCAGCACGTCGGCCGCCGCCATCGGCAACCGCAACGCCTGTTCGTGAAAGATCGGTCCATCGAACAGCGGTTCGACACCCGGAATCTGGCAGAGTAACTGTGTCAATTGACGCGTGTTGGCATGGCAGGCAGCGGCCACCCGCTCTAACCCCTCGGCACCGAGGATGGCCATATGAATAGTGGCGGCGGTGACCAGTAAGCCCTGGTTGGTACAAATATTGGACGTGGCTTTGGAACGTCGAATATGTTGCTCGCGTGCTTGCAGGGTCAGTGTATAGCCGACTTTGTTGTCCAGGTCTAAGGTCTTGCCGGCGATACGCCCGGGCAATTGCCTTACGAAGGCCTGCTGGCAGCATAAAAAACCAAGATAGGGTCCGCCGGATGCCAGTGGCATACCGAGCGGTTGGCCCTCCCCGCAGGCGATATCGGCACCGTCACTACCCCAGTCACCGGGCGGAGATAACAGCGCCAATGCCAGAGGATTGACGACGCCGATCGCCAGTGCATCGCGGGCGTGCGCCCAGTCGGTCAGCGCATCCACATCCTCCAGAATACCGAAAAAGTTCGGCTGCGGGATCACCAGCGCCGCACAGCGATCATCAGCTGCCGCGTCCAGCTGTTCGAGGCGGGTACATCCATTCTGTGGATCGAAGGGAATTTCAACCAATTCGATGCCCTGGTTGCGAACAATACTTTGCACCGTGCGCCGATAGGCAGGATGTACGGTGCGCGGCATCAATACGCGCTTACTGGACACCTTGCGGTTAGCACGTACCGCCATCAATACCGCCTCGGCTAATGCCGTGGCGCCGTCATACAAAGAGGCATTGGAGACATCCAGCCCGGTCAGTGCCGTCATCATGGACTGGAATTCATACAGCACCTGCAATGTGCCCTGGCTGGCCTCGGCCTGGTATGGTGTGTAGGCGCTGTAGAACTCGCCGCGGGTCGTCAATTGCCAGACCGCGGCCGGAATGTGGTGATCATAGGCTCCGGCGCCGATGAAGCATAAAGGCAGACCATCGTTCCGGGCACGTGCCTGCATCAGCTGGGCAATCTCCATTTCGGAGAGTCCCGGGGGGATTCCGTCCAGGCCGACTGCACGTAAGTCCGGCGGAATTTCGTCGAACAAGTCGTCGATGGACTGCACGCCGATGACATTCAGCATCGCCGTGACGTCGTCTTCAGTATGAGGAATAAAAGGCATTGAATCAGGACGTCCAGTTCATGTGCCGATCGGGTAGATCGATACCACGGGTGTATATTCAGGCTCTAGTGCGATTGAGGCGTAAATAGAGTCGAGATATTGGATAACACTTTATTGAATTCGGGGTTGAAACTCTGATAGAAGCGTCAGGTCGGGTGCCTGCCGATCGAGGTTCATCGGATCACCTCGATCGGCGTATCCGTCATTTCAGGATGTGATCGCGAGAATTTTCACGGTCTCGGCCGACGAGGTGACGGTACTCCAGAATCGAGACCAATATCAGGACCATATCCGACATTACGCCTTGACCGCCTTCTCGAATACAGTCAAGCATCCTCGGCAACCACCTGCTCATAGCCCGAGGCATCGAGCAACGTGGCCAATTCGTTTGGATCTGACATCTTGAGTTTGAAGATCCAGCCCTCGCCATAGGCGTCACTGTTAATGGTTTCCGGCGTGTCCACCAATAGCTGGTTGATTTCGATCACCTCTCCGCTCGCCGGTGCGTAAATATCGGATGCTGCCTTCACCGATTCAACCACCGCACATGCATCTTTGGCCGCAATCTGTTTGCCCATCTCCGGCAATTCGACGAAGACCAGATCCCCGAGGGCCTCTTGAGCGTGATCGGAAATGCCGACGGTGGCTGTGCCGTCACCATTGTCTTTGATCCACTCGTGGCTTTCGAGATACTTCAGGTCCGCGGGTATAACACTCATAGTCAGCTCCTCGTTAGTGTTGCCAAGATTGATGAAAGTAAGTGATGGTGCAGAAACAAGCTAAACAGGTTTTTGGCTTGGGTGTCGCCTGCCGACTCATTCGGTACCGCTATCGGCGTCGGTATCGGTATCGGCGTCGGTATCGAACTGACCAACCCGCTATCCGCCAAGCTCCTCGCTGACCGCCTAGCCACGCTGTCCGCGCTTCGTGAGCATGGCCACACGACGATCGAGCAGTGCCTTTTGCTTGCTGTTGTCGTCTGCGGACAACGCCTCGCACACCAGCGAGCACGTCCTGAATTGCAGCCCACTCCAGCGCCGAGCCTCGTGCGCTTTCAAACGACCGGCGTCGATCCCCGCTCGTCGCTTTGCCGTTACCCTCGGCACTGTTCAGCGCGATGGCCTGCGATGCGCGCCTAGGATGCGCGCCCAAGATGCGCACAGGCGTTGATCCTTCGCGTTACGCTGTCCTTTCACATGCTCGCAGTCGCGCTAGGCCCAGCCGACAGACTCGATGGCCGCACGCTCGACGTCGAGCTGCTCATGACCGAATGGCATAGGGCGTTTTCTCTCTCGATTCCGATTCCGATAGCGACCCCAACCCCGATTGCACTCCGCCGCTGTCTGGATAGCATTGTATCGGTTATTCATGAACCGCTACGAAGGGATTAAATGGCGATCTGCGCCTTACCGTTCCGTACGAACGGCGGCTTTAAGATGCGTGCAGCCACCGGCTTGCCGCGGATCTCCACCTCGCAATGATCCAAGGTCTCAGGATCACGACTGGCATGCATGCGAGCCAGTGCGATGGAACGTTCCAAGGTCGGTGAGAATCCGCCTGAGGTGATTTCACCAGCGGGCTTGCCATCCAAAATCACCCGTTGATGAGCGCGTAGTATGCCGCGTCCGGTCAGCAACAGACCGACGAATTTTTGCAGATTCGGCGACATGCGCTTCGCCTCCAGCGCTTCGCGACCGATGAAAGCACGTTCAACCGGCTCCCAGGCGACCGTCCAGCCCAGACCGCTCTCTAGCGGTCCGATATCATCGTCCATATCCTGGCCATACAGATTCATACCGGCTTCCAGACGCAGCGTGTCGCGGGCGCCAAGACCACAGGGCACGACACCAGCATCGAGCAATTGTTGCCAAAGGGCGACCACGCGCTCAGCCGGCAAGAGAATCTCAAAGCCGTCCTCGCCGGTATAACCAGTGCGGCCCACCAGCCAGTCTCCACGTTCGGCCGCGAAGAAGGGCTTGAGTTCCCTGGCCGGGCCGCGCAGAGCCTCGGGCAGCAGAGGTTCGACCCTGGCGCGGGCTGCTGGACCCTGTACTGCAATCATCGCCAGATCGTCGCGACGATCGATATTAACGTTAAAGCCGCCGCATTGCTGCTGCATCCATGCGATATCTTTATCCGCAGTGGCCGCATTCACAACTTGACGGTAGCGATCAGGCTCCAGGAAATAGCAGATCAGGTCATCTACGACGCCGCCGCGTTGGTTCAGCATGCAGCTATAGAGGGCTTTACCTGGCGTCTTGAGTTTGGCCACGTCATTGGCCAGCAGGTATTGCAGAAAAGCCTTCGCATCATTGCCAGTGATGTCCACCGGCTGCATGTGCGAGACATCGAACATACCCACCTCTCGGCGTACCGCATGATGCTCTTCGATCTGAGATCCATAATGTAGCGGCATATCCCAACCGCCAAAGGCAACGATTTTGGCGCCGAGTCGTTGGTGCTCGGCAAACAGCGGTGTTCTGGAACCCATGCGGGCCTCCCCGTCGATCCGGCAGCTTTAGCCGTACGGATGGTGAACAAACAGCGACGCAGGAGTCGCATGAACCGCGCTGCTGTTTTTCGAAGTTGCATTCGAGAATTTGCTGCACGGGATGAGAATTCAACGTTGTCCGAGCGATTTTGGCCGACATCGCGCGTCAGGCAACCATGCGCTATGAAGCGCGCGTTCAGCTCTCCGACGAAGCCGAACTATAAACGTCCGTCGATGCGTTGCCAAGGCGCGCTCGGACTTGCGTGTGGGTTCGGGTGGGGTTGACTGCTGGCTTTGGTCAGAGCCTGTCAGGATGCTATTCGGGATTCACCTTCGCAGAGAGAACCACATGTTCATCGAGGCCGCATGGCTCCGGCGTAGGGACTCCGGTTACCCGCGGCCCTCGCCACAGTCCCGGACGCGCAGTTTTCCCGCATCCGGTTCCTCGGTTGTACTCGCTCATCAAGCGAGCGTGGAAGTCATGCCAACACCAGATCCCGTTGCGCGCTGCGGGGCGTAATGAGGCGGGGGCGGGCAACGCCGAGCCGCTTGCAGGCGCGCTTAAACGCGTCCCACGTGTGGCTCCGGCGCTTGCCGCCGCGTCTGTTCGGCCATTGTAATGCAGCGACGACGACCGCGGTATGAAACCGCCACAGGTCGGACAGGTTGCCGCGCAATCTGTCGTCGTTGTCGTGACCGATCAGCCGTCGATTCAGTCCTGCGATGAAGTCCTTGCCCGGCAGGTGCCGGTGGCTCTCGATCTCGCGTCGGGTACCCAGCGGCGAGCGGATTCGCGAAAGCCGGTGCAAAAAGGGCGAGCGGGTCATCTGGCAAAGGCGATTTTAGGAGCATCTGATCCGGGATGATTTGGATCGACAGCGGCATGTCGACTCTGTGCATGACTATACGCTCGAGCATGGTCATGTCCAACGCGCTATCGATTGGAGGTTTTCATCCTTTCACCGGGATCTTCAGCATGGGTGACGGCCGAATGGGGCTGTGTGGATGAGGTCGCAAAAGACTTTGGGGAACGGCGATGATGTTGGGATTCGTTCCTCATCCCGACCTTGTATATTCTACGGGCTCTTTCGCCCGACAAGAGGCACCGAGCTTTGCTTTGCGCGATAACGTCAAGCCAGGCCCGCCGCCAGTTGCTGCGCCGGAAGCGAAGCGACGGCGCGGGCAACGTGCGGTCGGGCCGAGGCGCTTGTTGGGTCAGAAACGATGCCTGCGGCTGTTCGTGATCGAGCCTGGCCCGAATGGCGCTAACTAAAGCAGATAACCATTAAAAACAGTAGCTTAGCGAATCGGCTCGCCGCCAGACAGGACGATTTCAGGTCGTCCGACCGGTAGAAACCGTTTGACTTCGCGGCGCGACGGCGAGAATCCATGCTTTGCAGTCGATCCAAGTCATTGAGTCATAGCTCAGGCCTGCTTAAGTTAGCGCCATTCGAACCTGGCCCCTTTTACTCTTCCTGCCTGAAACCGGTGACGCTCCAAGCGCTTGATCGTGGCAACCTGGCCGTCGGCGCCGGAAGAATCGTGGCGGCTGACAACACTATTCGGAAGCTCTCGATGGGCGCCGACCGCCTCTGAGTTTGGAGGGTTCGTTGTCGTATGACGCCGACATGCGTCGACTTGGGGCGGTTTGGGTCGCCGTGGCCGTATGAGCGTCCGAAGATCGCGTCGCCTAGCTGACGCATCATGGCGCTCTTTGATGGCCTTTGTAGGTCGGATTGTTGAACATGACGCCACAGGCGATGTGGAAAAATTAAAATTACGCGCCATATTTTGCACATGGAGACACAACCGTGGAGACGCTGATATGACAACGAGCAAGGGCCGTGAAGTGAACCCCGAGGCCGTGAGGTACTACCGCGAGAAACTCGGTATGACCCAGGAAGACTTGGCTGAGAAGTCGAAGCTCGGCAGGAAAACGATCCAAAGGTATGAGAGCAAGGGCGATCGACAGACCCCCAACGCAACGAGCCTGAACAAACTGACCGAGGCTCTGCAGGTCCGGCAGGAGGATCTTATGAAGCAGGGCAAACGCATCTAAATTTCCCATTTTAGGCCGCTTGTAGGACATCAAGTAACTGCTCAAGATAATCCGTATCCCAGCCGGCACGGAGTCGCTTTAATTTAATGCTTTTCTTTGAGGTCGTATCTTTCCTGAGAATATTGAGTGCAATATGTCGTAGGATGGCATAGTTTTCAGGTGCATGACCTTTTCGCGTTCGATTGGCATCTTCGGAAAAGGACACATCCAAAACCCAATGCAGTGAATTCTCAATTCCCCAATGAGAGCGAACCGCTTGGGCAAATCGTTTAACATCGCCTGACAGGCTAGCAATAAAATAGCGCCGGTCCGTGGTCACTTTTTTTCCATCATCTCGAATCGACTCTACCATCCCGATACCCCGGAAACCTTTCCATTGTTCGGCGTAATGCCCTAAGGAATGATCAGTGAAATAATAATACCGACGCGTCTCCAGGCGACCATGGTTTTTCTCTTTCGTTTCAAGAAAAACACTCGCATCCCGGCAGCATTGGTCGAGATCGACCGATTCGAACCAAGCGATGACATCTTGATGAAAAGTGCTCTGGTTGCCTTTCAATGAAAATACCCAATCTGCTTGTTTTTCAACAATTTTCTCCGCAATCTTCTTTTGGCATCCCATCGCGTCGATACTGACTACACAGCCTTTGATCTCCAGTAAATCCAACAATTTCGGTATCGCTGTAATTTCATTTGATTTTTCTTCGGTCTTGAGTTGACCCAATACGAGCGATGAGTGACAAGCCCACGCACTCACCATGTGAATTGCCTTATTTCCATTAGCTCTATCATGAGATCTGCGCACCGTTTTCCCATCGATCGGTATAATATCCCCATCAAACTTCGGCTCTATCGACTTCACCCAGGAGATGAAACAGGTTCGGAATTGATCGGGGTCAATACGGGCAAATACACGATTGAACGTGTCATGCGAGGGAATCCCATTGGGCAATTCCAAAAACTTCCGCAACCACTGTTCATGGGTTTGACCAAACTCCTCCATCGCATCCCAGCTCTCTCCCATACATAACGTCGAACAAATCGCTATCGTTATGATATCAGCCAGCTTATGCCTTTTTGTCCTGTCGATACGGGGGTCGTTCAGATCGGAAAAATGACCGGCGATTGTCGTGTCTTTTTCCTCTTCATTTATAGGTCTGATCATTCCCATTTTAATAACCCTCTATTAAATCATATGATCTTCAATTTTCGCCATCATAACACATTGTTTTCTAAATATTTTTAGATGCGTTTGCCCTGTCTTATGAAGCCGCCGTCAACAGAAGACATCAAGCGTCTCCTGAACCGCGTGGAGCTGAAAACCGACATCGCGGGTCCGGCTCGGACGGCGCTCACCGTCATGCAGTTGCACTACGGCTTGCTCGAAGAGGCCATCCTGGACTTGGCACCGCTGGCCTTCCTGATCCTGGCGGAAAAGAGCCTACAAGAAAGGAATGCTGCACTGAACGAGACTAAGCAGGAAATTGAGGCGGTTACAGAGAATGTGCACCAGCGCCATCCCTATATGCGCGATACCTACTTCTCTGACAAGGACTGGATCGCAACAGAACGTAAGTCGCTTGATGATCGCGAGGTCTACGAGCAGTACATTGACGACGAGCAACGGGAAATGTCGCCCTTCGTCGATTTCCTTGAAAAGGAGCTAAAGGCGCTTGGGCTGTTTCAGAAGCACCCGATCGAGTTTTTCTCCGACTACAAAACGGCACCGGACTATGCGATACCCGTAGAGATCATCGCTCCAATCGTCGGCCTCGACATCAACGATGAAGCACACCAGCGTGCTCTTGACGCATCTTCCTGGTCAAGATTCGCGTAACCCCTTGACTGAATTGATTTAAACTGCAATTCAGGATTTCACGCGGGTGGCTACATCGAAACTTGCAATAAACTCAGTATCTCCTCCTGCTCTGGTGTTGGCGTGCTGTTCTGATCGAACTCGACACCATTGACGGCAACTCTGTTACACGTGATCTGAGCTAAGCAATCGATCACACCTCGGAAGGTCCAACGCCTCTCCGAACCCTCCTCATCTGCTGCGAA
Source organism: Thiohalocapsa sp. PB-PSB1 (assembly GCA_016745215.1). GTDB lineage: Bacteria > Pseudomonadota > Gammaproteobacteria > Chromatiales > Chromatiaceae > Thiohalocapsa. The sequence continues at coordinate 4,486,796 of CP050890.1, read as the reverse complement.
CAATGGTGCCAGGCGCTGTTCCATATGCCATTGCAGATAATATGACAGCATGCAGAGAAAAACATGGCTGCGAATCCGTTCATCCGTGTCTTGTGGTAAACGGGACGGATCTCCAGCTGTACGGTCTTGAGGCTGCGAAAGGCGCGCTCAACAAATGTCAAACGCTTGTACGCGTTGACAACCTCCAGGGTATTCATCGCCTGCTGATCGACGTCGCTGGCGATAATATAGCAGCCGTCGAAGCGTTGTTCCTCGGCCATCTTGTCCGTCTTGATTGACCAGTGCAATCGATGCTCAGAGGATTTTGCTCGGTTGGGGTCAGGCTCAACTGACCACTGGATGAACTTGCCCATCTTGTATTTCGCCAGAACCCTGCCAACACGTGCCCCGAGGGTCTCGACGGTCGCTGCACGTTTGTACGCGGCGATCTTGGCCAGTGCGTCCGTCGTCAGCCGCAGAAGACGCCCTCGCGTTTCGTGCTCACGCTGCGCGGCCTGCGGGTTTCGACATAGGCAGTAACGTCGCCTCGGTTCAACGGGGTCAGTCACCTCATAAATGCTGCGCTCATCAAACAGGTCGAGGGCAATGACCTGTTTGTCGAGCAAGGTTTTCATCTCGCCGTGGGTTAAGGCGCTGATCGTCTGCAAGTCCTTCTCGTCCTTGAGGGCTTCGATGTTGCTGTGTGTCAGCATTCCGCGATCACCAACAAAGACGACTTTTTCGATACCGTAGTTGTCCTTGATTTCATGCACTTTGTCGATCACCGTCGTTTCGTCTTTGGTATTGCCCGCATAGACCAACCCTTTCAAGGTGACTACTCACGCGGTGTCTTCCCCTTGAGCAATTTCGCTGTCGAAACGTGAGGGTGGTTGGACTATCGATTTCGCTTCGGCGGTGGTTTTTTCGGTCCCCGACGGCTCTTTTTGAACTTTGCCAGATTGACGTTGGAGGCCAATTGCAAGTACATCTGCGCGAATTCGGCGAGCGACATGGTTCGAAAGACGGTCCATTCCTGTTCCGGAATGGCAACCGTCATGCCGTCATAGGTTCGAGCGATATTCCCGGCTAAATAGTAGCCGGAAAGGTCGTTGGCGATGGTTTCTTCACCGTGTATCGTGCGTAACGCGGCTTTGACCACGGCCAATGCGTTGTAGGCGACCAGCGCAACGCAAAAACCGAACAGTGCGGCTTTCGGGTAGCCCAGCGTATTGATCTCGGAATGCAGATGCGCCTCGAGCTCTTGGAACATGGTTTCGATACGCCAGCGCTTGCGGTACATGTCGGCGACGAGCTTGGCATCGGCCGCCGATTTCGGCAGATTCGTCAGCAGCAAGCGTTCGGTTTCCCCGTCGCGCGTAGCCTGTTTCAGGCAGACTTTGATGCGACGATAGCGCTGGACTTCGCCTTCGTCGTCGACGAGCTCGATGCGCTGCTCGTAGACCTTTCCGGACTCGGTACTGCCGATCTTTCGCCACGGACTCTGCATGCTAAAGGCCAGTCCCTTATGTTCGCGACAAACGAAATAACCTTTCCGGTCGGCAATCCCGAGCAGAAAGCTGCGCACGCAGAAGTTGCGATCCATGATCCAGACGTCATGTTCCCGCACCGTCGGCAACACATCTGCGAACAGCGAGCGCGCTTGGGCGTGACCGTCTTCGCAAGGAAACACATCCGTGGCCATCTCCAACAACGGGTCGTAAACGACCAGCGATTTTCCCGGCAAGGCTCCGGCCTTGGTCTCTCTGAGCACCTCCAAGCGATGCTCCGTGGCCTCGATGCAGTTGCCGTCGAGGACTTTGATCCGATAGCCGGGCAGCCAAGGTGCGCACTGTCCGCCCATCTGTTCGACGATCGCGGCCTGTTCCCGCGCCGTGTCTCGAACCAACGCCGCCGAGGTCGTACTTTCCAGGCCGTTGAGTTTGTTGTACACCGAGGTGATCGAAACCCCGATCGACTCGCCTTGCTCTTTGTAGGCGGCGTTTATGGATGGGTGGGTTTTGAAGACCACTGCGCTCATCAAATTGAAAATCGTCGAGAACAACAACTCCCGGGTCTATTGATCCACCGCCGTGCGCGCAAACCAGGCATCGAGCTTGCTGGGGCTGAGTACCCGTTCCAATAGGGCCTGAACCATCACCGGCACGGGCCTTTGTTCCATGAACCGCTGGAAGATCTGGCTGAACATCATGACCTCTACCCCAAGAATACGATAAATGGGGTCGATGATCTCGGTTCGGCGGGTCTATGTCCAGTCCGCTCCGTTTCTCCACTGAAATTCGATGCGTTACGATGCGGTCAACCGCCACGCATATTATCTGCTGATTGTGTGGATAATTTCTGACCTTGAACGGGTTGGTCTTCCGTACCTATCTCGACGATGCCACCCAAGTGATCCGCGTGATGAAGAAATTACGCACCAACGCCGGCGTCGCTTGAGCCTCTATCCGCTCATTCCGAGAAATTATTTACCTGAAAAACTATATTTCTTTACCGATGTCCTGGTGGGCCAGCTTCCGCATGAGAAAGACGGGATGTCGAACGGGATCGCGTCATTGCCACAGCAGTGGACAATGCGCACCTTCTTGGCTCGGGTCCTGGCGTCGAAGGCATCGATGGACGAACGGATCCAAGGGGTCTCGCCCGTCAAGTCGCAATCGTGGGTCCCGGACTCGACACAGGCCGAGACGAGCCCGGTGCCGTATTTGCATAAGGCCCGACGGTCGTGCCGACGGCCCTGGCCTGCGCGGCGAGCCTGACCAGGGACTCGCGGTCGTCGACGTCCGCGAGGATGACCCGCGGATTCGATTGCGAATCCCGCTCCAAAGGTTGATCATGACCAACAGCACACAACCAATGACCGCGGACCAGAGGCACACGGCATTGATAGCGCCCATGGGTAGCCAGGTAGCCAGTTTGTAAACCGGTTTTCCTTGGCAATTTTGACCATTTCTTGCTATAAAAAACTGATATAAAAAACTTTTATTTGTTTTTAATTTTGCATTTTGTAGCCATGCAAATGCACTTTGTCGCTTGCAACATCATGCTGAACAAGGCGATAATTGGCCATGCACCGGTTCAGCCCTACTTTACACTTTAAAATCAATAAATTACTTAGACACCAGTGCTCGCTGTAGCCATTCACGTGAAATTCTGGATTGGTGCTTAAGCCATTTAGATCAATGGGTTATGCGAATCTTGGCCAGGAAGATGCGACTAGAGTCACTCAACATGATAACCAGATATGCCCTTTTGTTTTTGGTGCGCGAGTGCTGGCCCTAAACGAAAGGGGCAGCTTTGATGTCACGTGAGAGGACTATAGATCCTTCCAGAATGTCTACCCATTGGTTTATCGGTATAACGGACATCGGCAGCAGCAACCCTGCCACGACCGTATTTTCACTTGCACGGATGGGACTGCCTCGAGGAACAGATTGCTGCCAGATTGCTAGAGAACTCGGTACTCTCGAGTTCAGCAACTCGAGGCAGTTAATCGAACATATGTCGTGTGTCCGATCGAGGCCGTAGCGCGGCGGCGCATCGGATCTTTCAGCGCATGCTGGTCGGCTATTACAACCTAGGGCTATCGGCCCGTGGATACCCCGATGCCGACCATCTTGGCATGTATCCGTCGAGCGCCCCGGAGTCTGCCCGGCGAGCCCGCGGGGTGCGGACAGCCGGGCTTTTCGGATCGATCAGAGGCCGATCAGCTCTGCATGCACCCCGGCTGCAGTTACGGTCGTGAGCAGGGCCTGGCTGTCGGTCCGTGCCGGGTTATATTCGACCAGCGTTAGGTGTGGACGATCGTCTGGGTTGCGGACGCTCACCACGCCGTCGATCTCCCGCAGCATGTTCTCGATCTCTTGGCGGCGGGCCGCCTCGAGGGTTTCGTCGATATGGATGACAACATCCGCTAAGTTGATTTCCAAGGTTTGACTCCTGTGTACAGCGATGCCGCATTGCGGCTGTTGGACTGCCTGCTGTTGCAGGCCCCCGCCGACAGTATGTCGGATATGGCCGATGCTTGGCTAAATGGTCACGCCTCTAACCGCATCCAGGGTCTGAGCTCGTTTGCCATGGTATACCCATGACGCACCGTACGGACACGAAAAGTAGATGTGACCTCCATATTTGAGTGTAGTTTATGGGTGAAGTGGCGGCAACCGGATCATTTGGGGAGTCCGCGAAAACAGCTGCTTGATCTGGTCGAAGCCCATCACCGAAAGCGCTGGCAGCGCGAACAGCAAGCCGATGGTGAGCTAGCAGGCGCGCGCGAATGGCCAACCCCAACCAGGCGCGGTAGCATCGGAAAAAAGACGTGGTGCAGGGGCTGACGCCCGGTTGGTGGGAATCCGGTTGGTGATGGAGATATCGATAGATGGCTTGCCGTTGGAGCGCATCGGGGTTTGCTGCGGCTCCAGGTAGCCGCGGCGTATGCGGGCGATGGCGCCGAGGGTGCAACCCGCCCAGCGCGACCTGATCGGGATTGGGATAAGCGATACCGTCGAACACCATGAATCGCGACGGTCGCCCGCAAGCGGGCTCCTACCCAGGGCCGAGCGCATGGGTTGGTGTGCACATCTTTCGATCGATGAGCTTGGGGCTGTCGGCAGAGATGACATTGCCGCGCTGGGACCGGTAGGAGCCCGCTTGCGGGCGACGGAGAGCCCGAGGCCATCGCGACGGTCGCCCGCAAGCGGGCTCCTACCCAGGGCCGAGCGTATGGGTTGGTGTGCACATCTTTCGATCGATGAGCTTGGGGCTGTCGGCAGAGATGACATTGCCGTGCCGGGACCGGTAGGAGCCCGCTTGCGGGCGACGGAGGGACTGAGGCCATCGCGACGGTCGCCCGCAAGCGGGCTCCTACCCAGGGCCGAGCGCATGGGTTGGTGTGCACATCTTTCGATCGATGAGCTTCGGGCTGTCGGCAGAGATGACATTGCCGTGCCGGGACCGGTAGGAGCCCGCTTGCGGGCGACGGAGAGCCCGAGGCCATCGCGACGGTCGCCCGCAAGCGGGCTCCTACCCAGGGCCGAGCGTATGGTTGGTGTGCACGTCTTTCGATCGATGAGCTTCGGGCTGTCGGCAGAGATGACATTGCCGTGCCGGGACCGGTAGGAGCCCGCTTGCGGGCGACGGAGAGCCCGAGGCCATCGCGACGGTCGCCCGCAAGCGGGCTCCTACCCAGGGCCGAGCGTATGGTTGGTGTGCACGTCTTTCGATCGATGAGCTTCGGGCTGTCGGCAGAGATGACATTGCCGTGCCGGGATCGGTAGGAGCCCGCTTGCGGGCGACGGAGAGTCCGAGGCCATCGCGACGGTCGCCCGCAAGCGGGCTCCTACCCAGGGCCGAGCGTATGGTTGGTGTGCACGTCTTTCGATCGATGAGCTTTGGGATGTCGGCAGAGATGACATTGCCGCGCTGGGACCGGTAGGAGCCCGCTTGCGGGCGACGGAGAGCCCGAGGCCATCGCGACGGTCGCCCGCAAGCGGGCTCCTACCCAGGGCCGAGCGCATGGGTTGGTGTGCACATCTTTTGATCAATGAGCTTGGGGCTGTCGGCAGAGATGACATTGCCGTGCCGGGACCGGTAGGAGCCCGCTTGCGGGCGACGGAGAGCCCGAGGCCATCGCGACGGTCGCCCGCAAGCGGGCTCCTACCCAGGGCCGAGCGCATGGGTTGGTGTGCACATCTTTCGATCGATGAGCTTGGGGCCGTCGGCAGAGATGACATTGCCGCGCCGGGATCGGTAGGAGCCCGCTTGCGGGCGACGGAGAGCCCGAGGCCATCGCGACGGTCGCCCGCAAGCGGGCTCCTACCCAGGGCCGAGCGTATGGGTTGGTGTGCACATCTTTCAATCGATGAGCTTGGGGCTGTCGGCAGAGATGACATTGCCGCGCCGGGATCGGTAGGAGCCCGCTTGCGGGCGACGGAGAGCCCGAGGCCATCGCGACGGTCGCCCGCAAGCGGGCTCCTACCCAGGGCCGAGCGCATGGGTTGGTGTGCACGTCTTTCGATCGATGAGCTTGGGGCTGTCGGCAGAGATGACATTGCCGTGCCGGGACCGGTAGGAGCCCGCTTGCGGGCGACGGAGAGCCCGAGGCCATCGCGACGGTCGCCCGCAAGCGGGCTCCTACCCAGGGCCGAGCGCATGGGTTGGTGTGCACATCTTTCGATCGATGAGCTTGGGGCCGTCGGCAGAGATGACATTGCCGCGCCGGGATCGGTAGGAGCCCGCTTGCGGGCGACGGAGAGCCCGAGGCCATCGCGACGGTCGCCCGCAAGCGGGCTCCTACCCAGGGCCGAGCGCATGGGTTGATGTGCACATCTTTCAATCGATGAGCTTGGGGCTGTCGGCAGAGATGACATTGCCGTGCCGGGATCGGTAGGAGCCCGCTTGCGGGCGACGGAGAGCCCGAGGCCATCGCGACGGTCGCCCGCAAGCGGGCTCCTACCCAGGGCCGAGCGCATGGGTTGGTGTGCACATCTTTCGATCGATGAGCTTGGGGCTGTCGGCAGAGATGACTCCGCGTGTTGCCGCGCCGGGGTTTGTCTCATCGACGACGGTCGTCTTGTCGGCAGAGGTTGGATCATGCGAATCGGTTTCTGGAGACGGCGCCGAAATCATCCCTGCCCCGAGCGCCTTTTTGACCAACTCGGCCGTGTTCTTGACGGACATCTTGGTATGGATGTTCCGACGATGGGTCTTGACGGTGCGGGTTTCGATACCGAACTGCCTGGCGATCTCTTTGTTGAAGAGCTCCCGGCTCAATAGCAGCAGCACCTGGAGTTCTCGCGCGGTCAGCTTATAGGACAATTGTGGTCGTTCCGTGTCGGCCGCCGTATCCGACGCAGCCGTGGTGTCCGCGTCCCGCGTGCCATTGATGGTCCTGAGCTTGGTCTCCTGCGCATGGCTGGTCGGAATCCCGGTCCAGGACCGGGAGCAAAACAAGCACAACGCTATGACCAGACACAAGAGCGCGAGCACCCGCGACTCATGAAGCTGGAGCTTCATCGCGCCTGTCAGGTCAGGGCGAGCAGCAGCGCCTCAGTCGCCGGATCGCCGTCCAGCGAGGCGTGCCAGGACGCCTCCGCCAGCCAACCAGACGCGAGGATTGCCGGAAATCCTCGCGCCCCACTCAGTGGTTACCCTCGAGATACTCGATCGCGACGATCTTCCAATTCTCCGGCAGCACCGACCGGTAGTAGAAGTAGTGATCGCTGTTGAATGGAAGGCTTCCGGTATCTAGGAACACGCTGGTGAACGTATTGCTCGTATCAGTATAACTTTGCGCCGTATTGTAACAACCGCCGTAAGTGGCGTCGCAGGAGTAGACCCGGCCTGAAACCTGTTCGCCACCGGCGCCCGAGGGGCGCCGGTGGCGGACATCTACCCACTTCATCCGCCCGCCCATGCTGTCACGCACAATCGGGCAAATCACAGTCACATCGGCCCCGACGGCTTGCAGACTCGAGCCCAGGTGCCGCAGGTGCTCGGCGCCGTTGGGCGTCATGGCTTGGCAAATGGCGCTGGAGATGATCTTGCCATCATCTGCCTGCACATTGATGGAAAAGGCGCAGATGATCGCGGCGAACAACGCCGGTACCTTCGATTGGTTTTGACGCCTATTTCTATCCTCGAGGTTGGGTATTTGCCTGCTATCGGCAATCCCTAGCCTACAGATCGGATAGAGAACAACATGCGAAGGGATGCATCGAATGATTGCGACATTTTCCCTTGCAAGGACCGCATGCGCTGTATCTCTGACCTCTGATCCTCTGGATCTCGATAACCATATGAATTTTAATTGAAATAGAATCCAATGCAAGCGTTCGGAGACCTTCCGTCGAAGAATAGGGATGATGAAAAACAGCAACCAGTAAACGCGGACAGATCCTGAGACATGCGCACAAAAATACCCTTTACTACAAGCGCAGATCCTGAGATCCGAACCGGCAGCAAACCGTTTCCGTGCCGCACCATCGTCCAGCACGGGCGGCAATTTTGCAGCATCACTCTGAGGCTAAAAAAGTGTGTCGAAAAAACCGGTGCTGCCTGCGTAGAATGTTCAGCTATTCAACCAGAATGAAGTTTGATTCATATTCTATGAAGGCAGCGCTCAGAAAATAGCTGCCCAGCAAACTTCAGGTTTCTCACGCCCTGATGTCATGTCTTTTCGATCCCGATCCCAAACCTGATCAAGTCGCGCTGGGCGGGTTGCACCCTGGCGCCGATGCGGATCGGCTCGGCGCTTTGGCCGATCGCACCACTTCCGTTGGTGGCAGCGGCTTGTCGCTGCAGCCGCCCGCGAGCAGACCCAGCACGCAAAGCATGTCAGTCAGCGCTCGCCCACGGCCGTATCTATGACGTGGAGCGCAACCTCAACTGCGCACCAACCTCATGCGCACCATTTGGAGCGCGACACTGCTACAACACCATCATCAAAGCCCCGGCAAAGGTCAGCAGGACGTTGGCAAAGGTGTAGGTTCCGGCATAACCCAACGCCGGCACGCCGGAGCGTGCCGCCTCGGTGACAACGTTCAGCGCAGGGGTGCTGGTCATGGCGCCAGTGATGGAGCCTAGCAGCAATGCGGGGTTCATTCTCAGCAGCCAACGGCCCACCAGGTAGGCGACCAGTGCCGGTAGCAGGGTGATCAGGATGCCGATGGCGATCATGATGGGTCCCACCGAGGTCAGCGCGTCGACCACCCCGCCGCCCGCGTTCAGCCCGACGCCGGCCATGAACAGCATCAGGCCAAGCTCCATGAGTACGTATCGGGCCGGTGCCGGTACTCTGCCGAAAGTCGGAATGACCGAGCCGAGGTAGCCGATGAGGATGCCGATAGCGAGCATACCGCCCGCTGTGCCCAGGCCGATGGTAATGTCGCCTATCGCCAGGGTCACCAGGCCGAGCAGGGTGCCGGCGATCATGCCGAAGGCAAAGGTCGCCAGGTCGGTCTTCTCCAATTCTTGTTCAACGAAGCCGATGACCTCGGCCAAGTGATGGAGGTTGTCTTTCTCGCCGACCACCTCGAGGCGGTCGCCCTTTTCCAACGGTAGGGCGGAGTCCAGCGGCAGCTCGATGGACGCTCGGGTGAGGGCGGTGGCGAAGCAGCCGTATCGGCTCGGCATGTCCAAGTCCTTCAGGGTCTTGCCGACGACCTTGGCGTTGCTAACGATGATCTCGCGGGTGGTCACTTGATAGTTCAGCAGATCGGGGTCCAGCACCTCCGTAGCCTGGTTGTTGTGGGCGCGCTTGTGTACGTCGATACCGGCGATAAAGGAGACAACGTCTCCCGCCTGCAGTTCCAAGTCCGGCGCGCTATCGAGCAGCTGTGCTCCGCGCTTGATCCGAAGTATCTTGCCCTGTGGGTCGCCGACCTCGGCGTTGACCTGCCCCACGGTCTTCCCCTCCAGCCCCTTGGGTAGCGAATAGGCACGCACGATGGGCAAGCTGCCGCCGAGCTTGCGCCGACGCCCGCGCCCGAGCCCGCGTTCCTTGGCCAGCTTAGCCGCCTCCGCGGGCAGGTCGATACCGATAAATCGCGGCAGGAAGGTCACGGCGAGGATCATGCCAACGGTACCGAAGATGTAGGTGATGGCATAGCCGACGCTGACGTTCTCCAGCGCCTGGGCCGAGGAGAACCCCTCCGGTATGACCGCGAGGCCGCTGTTGACTGCGTCCTGGGCGCCGGCGAGGGTCGGCGTGCTGGTCAGCGCGCCGGCCAACATGCCGGCGCTAAAGCCGTAGTCGAGCCCAACTAGCTTAGCAAGCGCCAGGGTCAGGGCAACGGCCGTGCCTGCGACCACCATCGCCAGGGTCACGTAGCGCAAACCATCGGCTGCGAAGGCGCTGAAGAAGGTCGGTCCGGCCTGGATGCCGACGGAGAAGATGAACAATGCGAAACCAAAGCTGCTAGCGCCCGACGGCGCGCTGAATCCGAAGTGCCCGAACAGCAGGCCAACCAGCAGCACGCCGATCACCGGCCCCGCCTCGATGCCGGCGATGCGGATATTGCCGACCAGATAGCCCAGGCCGATGACCGTAAAAATCAACAGGATGGTGTTCTCGCTGAGCAGCGTTACAACATTGATTTCCATAGTGAATTTTGGCCAGAAGGGTTTAGGGTTTAGGGTTTAGGGTTTAGGCTAGTAAGGGTTCGGCAAGCGCAGCAAGCTACCCGAGCAGGCCGAGCACGTCAAGGGAATCTGGCAGCGACCCTTATTCGCGCCAAGTCCGTCGGGCCATTCTGATTTGTTTGCAATCACATCCCAGCGAACCTGAGTCTACAAAACCAGCCACCGGCCCTTACTGGTCCGCCCATGATCCAGTCAATCGATGTGACCGGCTTCAGGGCCTTCGAGCGTTTTCGGGTCTCCGACCTGACGGGTGCTGCCTGCGTAAAATGTTCGGCTATTCAACCAGAATGAAGTTTGATTCATATTCTTCGAAAGCAGCGCCCAGCAAACATTCGCCCAGCAAACATCCGCCCAGCAAACATCAGGTTTCTCACGCCCTGATGTTATGTCTTTTCGATCCCGATTCCGATTCCGATTCCGATTCCGATTCCGATTCCGATTCCGATTCCGATCAAGTCGCGCTGGGCGGATTGCACCCTGGGGTATCTTCAGTTCGTTTGTCGAGAAGACAGTGATCTACAGCCTTTCTCCCGGGAAAGGCGCGGCGCACGCGTCCGCTCCGCTGGCATTATTTTCCGGGTCGCCCGCAAGCGGGCTCCTACGCCGACCGGCTCCCGCGGCTGGTCAAAGTCCGCTTGCGGGCGAGGCGCCTTGGCCCCTCTGCGGACTCTGCGTCTCTGCGGTGAATCCTTACATTGTTTGAAGGCAGCACCCGACCTGACCCGCGCGAACCTGCCGGTTGGCAAGAATAAGGCCGGCAAGACCTGCCTGCTCGATGCGGTGGAGATTGCGACTGACGGAGGCGATGTCGTTTCGCTGCTCCAGAGCGTCATGTGGCGCCGAGAGACCTCTCCCGCACCTGTTGGGCAGGATGACGCGGGATAGAACATCGACGTCAACCGCTTGTTCAACGGCCACACAGTCCATCCGGAAGCCACGTTCGAACTCGTGCAGCGGTGCGGATGTCCCGCTACTGTTTCTGCTCCGCTACTGTTTCTGCTGTTTGTCGTTGCCGTAATTGTTGTCGTAATCGCTCATCTTGGATTATCGATGACGACCACGATTAGGACAATGACAACGACTGCAAACAGTCTCCCGACTTCCGCAGCAGAGCACTAGCCTAGGGGGGCAATCAGATCGCAGTGGGCTGCGAGGTTCGCCGAAATCAGCATGACGAGGATAAAAATCGCGTCGTTGGTTGCGCAAACCGGCACGGATATTCCGCTGGAAATCGTCATGACCGGCCGCCGCAAGCCGGAGGTCAAGCCGGCGCTACCGATCTCTGGCACGGGCGCTTTGGCGATTGCTGGAGAGAAATAGGCTAGCTGGCGCCGGATTTTCGTTCGCCTTCGCAAAACGGCAACCTGCCCATGGTCGCTCCATGGACGGGTTGCCGCCACGTCGATTTGTGTTCGATACTCACTCGTTCCCGCAGGGACGGGATCGGTGATTGCGAGGAGCGAACTCGGGCCTTACCTTGCTCGCCTCACCTGTTCGAGCGCCGCGCCGGCCTGCCAGTGGCCGTTGTGCCGCCGGTTGAGTCTGTGCAGTTGGCATAAGCGATGGAAAAGGTTGCGTGTATTGACGGAAGCCGCGAGCTTTTTCTTCGCTGCGGTTCTCATGGCCAGTCCGTCGAGTGCTGATGGGTTGTGCAAGGATAGGTCCAGGCTCATTGCAATGGCTCCTTGATCTCGCCTAAGGAAGCTCGTGCCCGCGCGCGGCGCGTCGAGTCTCATGCGCGGGGTTTTGAGGGCATGTGAAAAGCCTGTATTTTCTACAGTTATTCGGATCAAAACATTGCCCCAGCGCATTTTATTTATCAAAAATAGGGTAATTATGCGGTGGTCGGATTGCACCGTTGGGCTGAACCTTGCCTGATCCGACGCAAGCAAGCCGCATCCTAGATGCTTGAATCTGCCTGGGCTGGGGTCGGCAGACCATCGGCATTTAATCCATAATCCGCACCACACCGGCCACGATGCCAAGGATTTCGATTTCGTCATGGCCCAGGTGAATGGGTTCGATCTCCGGGTTAGCTGGTTGCAGGCGGATGCCGTCGGCCTCGACGTAGAAGCGTTTCAGCGTTACCTGCTCGCCATTGATCATCGCTACCACCGTCTCGCCGTTTTCCGCCGTTTGACGTTGCTCGATGAGGATGATGTCGCCATCTTGAATTTGGTCTTCGGTCATCGAGTGACCGCGCACCCGTAATGCGTAGCTTGCCTTGCGTGCCATGTGGGCCGGCACACTGATGGTCTCCTGATCCTCCGGTGTCTCGATCGGCTTGCCGGCGCTGACATAGCCGAGCAGCGGTAGTTCCACACCGGGTTCTTCCGCAAAATCCAGCGGTTCGAGTTCCGGCAGCCAGAGTGCGTGGCGGCGTTTGGGGATCAGATAGACCAGCTGGTGCATGGCAAACTCCTGGAGGTGAGGAAGTCGTTCGCAAGGCTTGATGATCGGGTTGTTTTGGCCGTTCAGCCCGGATTTCTATTCCGGCCTCGATTCCGGCCTCGCGGTACTTCTGAGCAAACCCGCGGTGGTCGTGCGCTCGCTTCTGCTCCAGCGCATCGGTCTGCTCGACTGTAAAAACAGCCTAGCCGTAGGGCGCGTCAATCTTTTGCAAACCCAATCCGACCAGACCATCATGCAGCTGCGAGAGCCTGACCTCACCGCGGTTTTGCGAGATGATCCTGTCTGCACTCCGAGCAATGAATGCTGATCGCTTTCGGCGCCTCAGGGATCATCCGATGGCGCTGCAGCGCCTGGTCCGTATTATACCGGGCCTGGCGTTATCGGATACCTACCAGCGGGTGTACTTTAATGGCCAGCCAATTGCGAGGACAAGCAAACGACCAGGAACGCTATCAGCGGGAAAGACCAAGCGTAGGCGTTTGACACTCCGGACGCTCTGCTCCAGCAAGAAGCCATGCTGCGTCCCGAGGACGCTTTGACCGCTTACCGATCTTTCGCCGTGCGCCTCGCTTGAGCATCGCCGGATGCACCGAGATGTTTGGATATCCTATCCGCTATCCGCCGGGAATGGGGGAGTCTTGGACTGTTCCGGCTTGAATCGCCGGGGCGGCGCCCGGTAGTGGCCGATCAGCGATTCCGATTGCCGATCGTGCATGGCATGATGCCTGGCCGAGCTGTCGAAGTTTCTGTTCGCGTAGCAATAGGCGCAGCCGAATGCACAGGAATCGTAGATGCCGATGTCGCGGCTCTCGACACAGCCGCAGGCGTCGCGCTGACTTTTGTCCTTTTTGTGGCTGACTTGAACGCCAAAGACGCTTTGGATCAGCTGATCGTCGATGCATTTGCCCGGGGCGATGCCCACCGAGGCGAGGTCGTGCTGTTCCGCACAGCTGTGGATTTTCAGACCATGCTCATGGGCAATACGCACCAAGTGCCGCAGTAGGTCGGCATCTCGTGCTGCATCGTATTCCAAATACCGATACGCTGGTTGCGTCTGTGCAAGTCGCGCGAGCCGGCGAGCGGCCTTTTGGTACGGCTCCAGGATGCTGATGACAACGCGCTTGGTTGCGCCCTGCAAACGCCTGGCGATTTGTGCAAATCGCGACAAGTGGTACTCGCCGTCGGTATTGGCCGAGAACAGGATGGGGTCATAGCGCCATACCATTCGCTCCGGACCGATCATCTCTGCCAGGTTCAGAAATGCGCCGATGGTCTGTTCCAACCCTGGAGCCTTGGCGTGGATTGCGGGCGGGTAATCCAAAACCGTGTAATGGACGTAATAGCGAAATCCCAGAGAGCGCAGTTCTGCTGCGGCTTGCATGAATGGCGCAGGCCAACGCGTCCAGAATACTAACAATGTGTCGAGCGGGTCGAGTTCGATGCGCGACACCTGCTTGGGATTGAACGGGTTGGGTACCGCACACCAACCGGCATGCACCCGGTTCATGAACCATTCGCCATAGAAGGCCGGCAGATCAGTGCGTCGGCTCGCGCTGATGATTTGCATGGTCATTCGATAAATAGACGACCTGGCTTGTCTTCTCGTCCGGCATCGACGTTACGGCTCCCCGTCCAGAGCGACTCTGGGCGGGTTGCCGCGTCAAGGAAGGCGAACGAGAATCCGGCGCCAGTTGGTAGGTTTCTCTCCGGCAATCGCCTGAACGCTCTATTCGCCTGATCGATCACCTCTGGTTGCATCCTTGGGTTAGTCTTCGGCTGCCACCAGCACGCGCGCCATGCCAGGCCCAAGCCAGAATTCGAAGGGCGACGGTAGTTGCTCCATGGGCCAATCCGGCGACAGGTCCCGCAAGGGTCCGGGGGATTGGATCAGATGATTTAGATCGTCAACATAGAAGCGTTGCCGGGTCCAGGGATCTTTGTTCAATACCAATAGGGCTTGGCGAGGCCCCCGGCTGCTGCCGTCGATGGCGTGTTTGCGCAATACCAGGATGGCCGGGTCTGGATAGTCGATCCGCTCGATGCGGCCCTCGCTGGCGAATAGCGGTGTGCTGGTCTTGATGGCGTTGACCTGGCTGATAAAGTCAGTCAAATCCACATTGGGCTCTTCCCAATCATGCGGGGTGGTGGTCACGACATCCAGCCGATTACGGAAGCCGTATTCGAAGCCGATCGGCATCATCACGCCGCTGGCAAACAGCGCGGTGAACAGGTAGCGCTGGCGCAGGGCGTCGACGTTGTTCTCGAATTCTTCGAACATGCGTCGGGTGTCATGGCTTTCCGGAAAGCTGATGGATGGGGCGATGGTGCGGGTTAGTTCGTACTGCTCCAACAGCCAGTTGCCGTGAAAATCCCACCATTTAGCGCTGTTGAAGATGGCGTCGAAACCGGCCGAGGCGGTATCCCGAGTTTGTTCAGGGGTGCAACCCAGGGTCTCGGCGACGAACGCGATGTCGGGGTATTGCTCGCGGGTGCGTTGAATGATGTGAGTCCAGAAGTCGGTCGGAATCTGATAGGCAGCGTCGCAGCGAAAGCCGCGGAAGCCAAGTCCAATCAGGTGTTCCACCATGCGTACGCAATAGGCGAGCAGTCCGTCTGGATCATCCGCGCGCCGCAGTGCGGCCTGGTGATCGAATTGGGCGAGGTCGCGCCAAACCACTTTGGTTCCATTATCCTCAATGCAAAACGGATGGGCGATACGGCCGTGCTTGCGGGCAAACCAATCCGGATGTGAATTCACCAGATCGCTGTCTTCCGCGCAATGGTTGATCACCAGATCGATCATCAGCGAAAGTCCATGTTGCTCCGCCGTCTTTGCCATGGCGCGTACCTGATCGTCCGCCTTGAGTTTGGAGTCCGGCTGCAATAGGGCCTCGTTGATGGTGAAATAATCGGCGATGGAATACAGACTACCGGAGCGTCCGAGCTGTTGAATCGGATTCACGAACACCCAGTCGAATCCCATGGTCGCGGCGCGTTCCAAGTGCGGCTGCCATTGATCGAATGGGCCTGCCAGCAGAGGAAAAAGATTGTAAATGAGCATGTGTTGTTTTTCGGCCTTGGTGGTAAATTTTTTTTTCGGTCTTGGTGATACAGGTGCAGGGGCCGATGACATGGCTGTGGGCCTGTGCATCGGCACCTTTGCCGCGGTGCGTCAGGGCCGCGGTCTTGGATGCTCAGCGGTTACGAATGAAATCGTAGATGTTCAGATAGTCTTGCCCGGGGTGGTTCCAGGAATAGTCGGCACGCATGGCATTTTTGATCAGTTCGCGGAAGTGCTCCGGGTATTGATAGTAGCAGTCGATGGCTCGGCCGAGGGCGGATTCCAGGCCGGGAACATCGTAGTTGTCGAAGCGGTAGCCGTTGCGCAGATGCAGCGGACGGTCGGAATAGTCCTTATCGAATACGGTGTCCGCGAGGCCGCCGACCGTGCGCACCACTGGGATCGTACCATAGCGTAACGCGATCAGCTGGGTAAGCCCGCAGGGTTCGAATTGACTCGGCACCAGCATGATATCGGCACCGGCATAGATCAGGTGCGCCAGATCCTCGTCAAAGCCGATCTCCAGATGGCAATCAGGGCTGTCGTTCAGCATGTGCTTCAGGCCCCAGAAGTCGTCGTTGATGCCCTGATATGGGCTGGAGCCCAACAACACGAATTGGCTGCCACGTTCGAGCGAGCTGAAAATCGCATGGCGCACCAGCTCTAGGCCTTTTTGCGGATCCAGCCTTCCAATGAACGCGACAATGGGCTTTTCGTTGTCTGCCAGCATCAGCCGATGGCGCAGTGCGCGCTTGTTTTCGTACTTGTCATCAAGATTATCGATGCCGTAGCGCACCGGGATGTGGTAGTCCACCTCCGGATTCCATACGTCGTAGTCGATGCCGTTGACCACGCCGCCATACTTCATATGATGGGTGTGCAGGGTCGGCTCCAGACCGAATCCCTGGCCCAGATCTTTGGTTTCGAACGCGTAGCGAGGCGAGACGGTGGTGACAAAGTTGGAGTAGACGATGCCGCCCTTGAGCATATTCAGCGCATCCTTGTGATGATTGTCGCCCATGCGCAACCAGTCCATGAAGCGTTCCGGCTGATGCAGACCGGTGGCGCGCAGCAGTTCCGCGCCAGTGACGCCCTGATGCTTGAAATTATGAATGGTCATGCAGACACGCGGGTGGGTCATGCCGAGCTGCTGATAGAATTCATATAGAAACACGGGCACCAATGCGGTTTGCCAATCATGGCAGTGGATGATGTCCGGATGTTTGCCTGCCTGCCACAGGAATTCCATTGCCGCACGGGAAAAGAAGGCATAGCGCAACACATCGTCTACGAAGCCATAGATGGTGCCGCGGTTGAAGAAGTTGTCGGGTGAATGGGGCTCGATGAAAAAGCACTTGCGATCGTGTACAAAGCCAAAGTACACGGTGCAGTGGATCGCCCCCTCATACCAGGGTACCCATAGATCCCTGTACACTTCGTGCAATTCGTAAATGTGGTCGTAGCGCAGGTTGTCGTACTTTGGCAGGATGATCTCGACATGGTTGCCGCGAATGGATAATTCGCGACTGATGCCAAACACCACGTCCGCCAGACCGCCCACTTTGGCAACCGGCGCCATTTCCGGCGTGATATGCACGATAAACAAGCTAGGCCGATATTCGTGCTGTACCGCCGGCGGTTCGGGTGGGGCTTCCGGGGTCGGCTCGGGCAGCGGTTCCGGTGCGGGTTCTGGCTGAGCTTCTGCTTTGACTTGCGGTGCCGGTTCGGTCTTGGGCTGTGATGCTGCCGGGGGGGGTGATGGGGGTTGGGCTGGAGATCGGGGTCGATCGTCTGGACGCGCATCCCGCGCTGTCGTGGCGGCCGGGGCCGATTGCGTTGACGATCCTTGCTCACCAGATTTTTTAGACTCTATAGGGGTTTTGGAGTCTGCTGGGGTCTTTGCAGAACTGCTTTCGAGCTGCGTTTCTGGTTTTGATGCCGGCGGTTCTGATGCCAGCGGTTCTGATACTGGCGGTTCTGATACCGGCGCCGCCGGACGCGTATCGGCAGGCCTGCTGGTGGCTGTTGATTTGGCGCTCGTGCTCGTGCCAGCGTTCCGATTGTTACCGGTCGCCTTCTGATCGGCCCTTGCGCTGCCGTCAGCGGGTTGCGATCGCGTGGCTGATGCCGATTTGGTCTCAGCGTTGCCGGTGTTGGTGCGTACGGAGTCAGGTACCGGCGTGGATGCAGGCGTTTGTTCCGCCTTGGGTTTGGCCTTGCTCACGGCATTTTCCGATGGTTTGCCGGTGGTTGTATTGGCCTTGGGCGCGGAGGGCGCGGTCGCCTTTGCTGCCGTCTTTTTCGTTGTGGTGGGCTTTTTTGCCATTGCTCTGAACCTGCGAGCCGCGCTCGCTTCGAATGCTTATGCCAGGCTTGTCGCCCTTGGCTTAATCTATGCCAAGGCGGTTGCAGCTGCGGTCAGCTTGTTGATGATCCATCGTCGGAGTCGGCATTGTCGTCTTGGGCGATCTCGTTGTCCTCCTGCGTTGTTGGTTGCAGCACAATACCGCCCAGTGGCGGCAAGGTCAGCACCAGCGAGTATGGACGATCCATCCAGGCGATCGAATCGGTTTCGATCGGGTCTGGACCGTTTTGGACACCGCTGCCACCGAAGGTCGTGTCATCGGAGTTGAAGATTTCGCGATATGGACCGGGGCAGGGGACGCCGATACGGTAGCCTTCGCGAGGTACCGGTGTGAAGTTCAGCGCAACCACCAGGTGCTCAGCCAGGTGCATAGCCAGGTGCTCAGCTGGGGGAATGCCTTGATCGCCTGTTTGACTACTGCCAGCATCCCTGCCGGAATCGGCATGCTGCTGTTCGTCTCGGCTCTTGCGTTGATAGATCAGAACCGAGTTCTGGGCATCGTGGCAGTCGATCCATTCGAATCCCTGCCAGTCGAAGTCCTGGTCATGCAATGCGGTGCTGTCGCGATATAAATGATTCAGGGTCCGCACTAACTGCTGCACGCCCTGGTGTAGTGGGTATTCCAGCACGTACCAATCCAATACCCGCGTGCTGTCCCATTCCTCGCCCTGACCGAACTCACTGCCCATGAACAGGAGTTTTTTGCCGGGATGTGTATACATGTAGGTGTACAACAAACGGAGATTGGCAAAACGCTGCCATTCGTCACCGGGCATTCGATACAACAGAGAATGCTTGCCGTGGGTCACCTCGTCGTGTGAGAACGGCAGCAGAAAGTTTTCGCTGAACGCGTACAGCATGCTGAATGTCAATGCATCCTGGTGGTATTGACGGTGAACCGGGTCTTCTTTGATGTATTCCAGGGTATCGTTCATCCAGCCCATGTTCCATTTCAGGTCAAAGCCGAGTCCGCCCAGATAGGTGGGCTTGGTGACTTGCGGGTAGGAGGTGGATTCCTCTGCCATGATCAGTGTGCCTGGTACCTGGTCGTGGACCACTTCATTGAGTTCGCGCATAAAATCGATGGCTTCCAGATTTTCACGGCCGCCATATCGATTTGGCACCCATTCGGTGCGGGAATAGTCCAGGTACAGCATGGAGGCAACGGCATCCACGCGCAAGCCATCGACATGAAACTCTTCCAGCCAGAACAACGCGCTGGAGATCAGAAAGTTCTTCACCTCGTTGCGGCCGAAATTGAAGATCAGGGTGGACCAGTCCAGATGCTCGCCCAGGCGCGGATCCTCATGCTCGAACAGTGCGGTTCCGTCGAAACGGCCAAGGCCATGGGCATCCTTCGGAAAATGGGCAGGCACCCAGTCCAGAATCACGCCGATGCCATGCGCGTGACAATGATTGACGAACCAGCGAAAATCGTCGGGGCTGCCGAAGCGACTGGTGGGGGCGTAGTAACCGGTCGTCTGATAGCCCCAGGATAAGTCGAACGGATGTTCGGTGATGGGCATCAGCTCGATATGCGTGAATCCGAGATCTTGCACATAGGCCACCATGCGTTCGCCCAACTCTCGATAGTTGAGCATTTCGCCTTCCGGACCGCGCTGCCAGGAGCCAGGGTGCGCTTCGTAAATAGTCATCGGGCTGTGCAGCCAGTCATGCTCGGCACGTGCCTTGCGCCAGTCCTCGTCATTCCACCGAAACGTGCTCGGCGGCTCGACGATGGCGGCGGTGCTTGGGCGCACCTCGAAGCGAGAACCATAGGGGTCGGCTTTGAGTAGGATCGATCCGTCGCGGGCACGGATTTCGAATTTGTACAATACGCCGGTCGGCAGATCTGGAATGAACAGCTCCCAAACGCCATTGCCGTGTACGCGCATCGGATGACAGCGGCCATCCCAGCGGTTGAAATCGCCGACTACGCTGACGCGTGCCGCATTCGGTGCCCATACCGAGAACAACACGCCGGCAATACCGTCGGTTTCGTGCACCCGAGCGCCGAGCATGCGATAGGCGTGCCAATGACGGCCTTCACCGAACAGGTGCATATCGAAGTCAGGCAGCTGAGATGGAAAGCAGTAGGGGTCATGGGCGATATGTTCCCGGTGGCCATCGTCGCGCCAAATCAGTCGGTATCGCTCTGGAATCGCGTCGGCTGGGCCATGCCATTCGAATAGGTCAGTGCCATCGATTCGACTCATGGTGCGATCGCCCTCGGCGATGGTCACGGTTTCTGCATGCGGCAGCATGACTCGCACATAGGCCTGATCGCCGTCGGTGTGGCGACCTAGTATGGAGAATGGGTCGGCATGGGTGGCGTCGGCAAGTTTTTGAAATGCCTCTGAAAGGCGCACGTCAGTCATCCGGATTCCTCTAATTGGGATGTAAAGGTTGCTGGAGGCGCGAGCACTCCAAGCGAAGAATTTGTGGCGATATTGGCGATATTATCAGGCAAGACAGGATCGCGATGTGGGTCTGCTCATTGTGCGCCCGAATTCCGAGTAGAGTGTTGTTATGTGCCTATACGTCGGTGGCGTGCGCAGTGGAGTTTTGCTGCCATCCCCAGGGATTGCATCCAGAGCATGGCAGCGAGCCCTGTTTGGCATGCCGCCTTCTTTGTCAAGCGCGCCAGGGACGCGGAATTCGGCGCGCAGTATAGGCGGTTTTTGGCAGCTTAGACCAGCATTCGTGCCCACCTTAGGTGTGAGACCATTGTCGAATCAGTCTCTCCGATGGCTCTGCTCGCAGCAGGATGCGACCAGTGGCGAGCTTGTGGGCCGAGCGATATTGTGTTCTGTCGGGTAGGGCGGTACTCTTTCAGAGAGGATGATGAATCCGCCGTCGCTAGACGCCAGTACCGGAAGCCAGCAGTAGGGCGGGGAAAAATCAAACCCAGAAGCCGTCTGCTGGATCCTGAAGGATTGGACAGGATCCGCTTCCCCGAATGCACAAGACCGGAGTTGCTTGCATGAATGAATCCGAACAGTCTCTCGAACAGCCCAAGGAATCCAAAGTACCAAAAGCCTTGCCTCGGCAGGTCGTTAAGATCGCCGAACTGTATCATCCGCGAACCTGGAAGGAAAAAGGGCTTTGGTGGAGCCTAGGATTGTTCCTAGTCACATACGTGGTGATCGTGGTTGTGCTCGGAATTTATTGGTCTCGTTCTCCCGGTCCTTTCGATGTGCGTCAGAATGCTCTGGAGATGGCCGGCGGGGATGAATCCAAACTGGTTCCCGGCTATGTCACCACGGCTGCCATCATCCGCATCGGCAATACCCTGCTGGACAAGCCAGGCGGCTACCTACGTAATGACATTGCCCCGCCCGGCGTCTATCTGGACAACATCCCGAACTGGGAATTTGGCGTTGTGACCGAATTGCGCGATTTTTCGCGGGCCTTGCGAAACGATTTCAGCCGCTCTCAGTCGCAATCGGTGGAAGACAATGACTTGAAGTTTGCCGAGCCGCAGTTCAGCTTTGACTCTACCTCCTGGATGCTGCCGTCCACCGAGTCGGCGTATCGCAAAGGTCTCAATGGTCTTCAGCGCTATCTGCAACGATTGGCCGACGAGAAAGACCAGGATGGCCAGTTCTTCGTGCGCGCGGACAACCTGAATGCCCACCTGGTGATCGTCGAGAAGCGGCTCGGCAGCCTGGCGCAGCGGTTGGCCGCCAGCGTTGGACAGACGCGCTTCAACACCGATCTGGCCGGCGAGCCGAATGCGAGTCAGTCGACGCCGACCCCGCTCGAAACCCGAGCCAAAACCCCCTGGCTGCAGATCGACGACATCTTTTTCGAGGCGCGCGGCTATTGCTGGGCATTGATCCATACGCTGAAGGCCCTCGAGGTCGATTTTGGCGAAGTGCTTGATGACAAAAACGCACGCGTCTCGCTGATGCAGATTATCCGTGAGTTGGAGAATACTCAGTCCACTATCTTGAGCCCGATGATCCTAAACGGCACGGGATTCGGGCCAATGGCGAATCACTCGC
Source organism: Thiohalocapsa sp. PB-PSB1 (assembly GCA_016745215.1). Taxonomy (GTDB): domain Bacteria; phylum Pseudomonadota; class Gammaproteobacteria; order Chromatiales; family Chromatiaceae; genus Thiohalocapsa. The sequence continues at coordinate 4,464,814 of CP050890.1, read as the reverse complement.
TGGTCATGGCCTCTTACATTTCCCGCGCCAATGCGGCGATCATCGACCTACGCTCGTTATTATCCCAGGGTTGATCTCCTGCGCTCATAAAGAACAGCATGCACTCCAATGCACAAACCCGAGTTCTCGCCGAACAGCAGGCAGAGGAGGATTTCGACGGCCCCAGCAAGAGCCGGATCAAGCGCGACCTACAGGCGTTGCAGGCGTTTGCCGAACAGTTAGTGTCGCTGCCGCAGGTTGAATTGGAAGAGATCGATCTAAGCGAGGCGACGCGGGCCGCCATCGACGAGACTGCTCGTATCAAGGATCATCGGGCGTTACGTCGACACTATAAGCGCATTGCCAATTGCCTAGCGCGCGAAAATTCCGAGCCGCTGAAGAGTCTGCTGATAGCGCGCGATGCGAGGGCGCGGGAAGCCAGCGCTCTGCATCATCAACTGGAGCGCTGGCGTGCCCGACTGCTTGCCGAAGGAGATGCCGCGTTGACCGATTTTCTCAATGCCCATCCCAATGCGGATCATCAGCAATTGCGCACCCTGGTTCGTGCCGCACGGCGCGACCAGGAGCATGATCGGTCGCAGGCCCCGCGTAAACTCTTCCGGCTATTGCGCGATACTGTTGCAAACAGCGCCAGCTAAATCCGAACCCTTGGCTACCCCGATCGTCTCGGCCCTCGATGCGCCCGTTGTTGTCGCGTCGGTACAGGTAATGCGCGCATTTCCACGTGGCGCAGCCGCTGTTGGTCGGAACCAACTCGCGATGCAAGGTCGATGAGCTACAGCGTCAAGGAGTGCTTCTATACATTACAGGGGGAGGGCGCCCGTGCTGGGCGCGCCGCGGTATTCTGCCGCTTCAGTGGCTGTAATCTGTGGACCGGCCGCGAGCAGGATCGCGCAGCGGCGATCTGTAACTTTTGCGACACGGATTTCCGCGGCACAGATGGCGACGGCGGCGGACGCTTCGATACGCCAGAGGCGCTCGCATCCTATGTCCAGGGCTTTTGGCAACCCGATCGTGCGATTGCCTCCGGTGCTCGACCCTATCTGGTCTGCACTGGCGGTGAGCCCTTATTGCAACTGGATAGAGCCCTGATCCGAGCATTACACGCGCGCGCTTTCGAGATCGCACTGGAGACCAACGGTACCTTGCCGGTACCGGACGGGGTCGATTGGATCTGCGTCAGCCCGAAAGCCGATGCGCAGCTGGTTCAGACCAGCGGTCATGAACTCAAGCTGGTTTTTCCACAGCCCCTGGCAATGCCGGAGCGCTTCGAGACGCTGTCTTTTCGGCATTGGTTCCTGCAGCCAATGGACGGTCCGATGTTGGCAGCAAACACCGCCGCCGCCGTTGACTACTGCATGGCCCATCCGCGTTGGCGGCTCAGCCTGCAATTGCACAAAATCCTGGAAATACGCTGATAAACCATGCACTTTGATCATACCAACGGCACGCTGATCCGTCGCAATATCGATATGGCTCTGCCGTTGATCGCGGCTGCCTATCTGGTTGCCGCGTTGATTGGCCTGCCATTGTTCGGCGATGGCGGTTATTACTTTTTCAAGCTCGCCACGGATGGCACCGTCTTGCTGCCGAATCTGCGTTATACCGCGGTATTGCCCCAATTGCCCGGGTTGGTTGCCACCCATATCACGACCGATCCGCTGGCGTTGCGCCAGATCTTCAGCATCAGCTACCAGTTTCTGCCTTGGCTGTCGCTGGCCGCCTGTTGGCTGGTGGTGCGTTGGCGCCTACCCTGGCTGATCTTGCTGCCGCTGCTGTCGTTGTCAGGTATGTTATTAAACTTCTCCGCTGTCTCGGAACTATTGAGCGGGGTCTATCTGGTTTGGCCGCTGGTATTGGCGATGGCGCTGACGCCTGATCGGTCCTGGGTGCGGATTTATGCATTTGTCAGCGCGCCATTGCTGCTGGCATTGCATCCAATCGCCTTTGTGCTCGCATTCATGCTGGCGGTAGGAGCGGGACTGATTGCCTGGCGCAGGCCAAGATCAGAACCTGCCTGGTGGACTCCCTGGGATTGGCTTGCCATTTGGATTGCGATCAACGGTGCGGCTCGATTAGTTTGGACCATTTTCGGTGTGAATGCCTATGAGCGCGGTGTGCTGATGGATACCGGTATGATCCACTACCTGTTCCCTGACAGTTTGGCCCAACATGTCTTTCTGATTTTGGTGCTGCTCTGTGCATCGAGTCTCATGCTGTCCGGCTTATCGCGCCATTTTCTTGCTCGCAACCTATGGGTGCAGTCGGGATCGGTATTGGCGTTTGCCCTGTTGACGCTGCTGGCGATCGCGGTCGCCGCGGAATTCGTGCTTGGGTATGGGATCAAGCTCAAGGCTGCGGCGACCTTCGTGCTCGCCATGGTGCTGATGAGTATCGCCTTCCTGCTTGGTTTAGCCCATACACACTCCTCGGCCGGAACCGATCGACACCGCCCGGTTGCATGGCAATCACGTCTATTTATCTGGCCCTATCGGCTTGTCTTGACGTCGATTTTAATCCTGATCCTGGCAAAATCCGTGGCTTGGTGGACCGCAACGCGTGGCCTGCAACAGGTGATCGCCGACAGCAGTGGACCCTGCATTCATTTCACCGTTCAGCAACCGTACGGATTGCAATGGCCCTGGATGAACATCGTCGATGATTGGGTGGCGCCGATGCATGCGCTCGCTTTTCGGCCGCGGGTTGCGCGAGTGGATGCGCCCGGTCTAGCACCGATTCCGCTGTTGTTGCCCGGCGACGGCTGTCGCGTGCTGGAGCAAACGGGCGAGGCGTACCTTACCGATTGGACCTCTCGCCCCTGGAGTCTGCTTGATCAGCGTTTCGGTCCGTTGCGACAGCCGACGGCGAATTGATATCAACACTGATCCAAGGCGATTTCTGTCGAAAAACAGACCACCTGGCTTGTCTTCTCGTCGGCTGCTGCCTTCAAAGAATCTAAGGATTCACCGCAGAGTGCGCAGAGGGGCCAAGGCGCCTCGCCCGCAAGCGGACCTTGACCAGCCTTGGCAGCCGCTCGGCTTAGGAGCCCGCTGGCGCGCGACCCGGCAAATGATGCCAGCGGAGCGGACGCGGGCGCCGCGCCTTTCCCGGGAGAAAGGCTGTAGGCCACTGTCTTCTCTACAAATTAACTAAGGATACCCCAGGGTGCAACCCGCCCAGCGCGACTTGATCGGGATTGGAATTGAAAAGACATGACATCAGGGCGTGAGAAATCTGATGTTGACTGGGCGGATGTTTGCTGGGCGCTGCCTTCAAAGAATGTAAATCAAACTTCATGCTGGTTGAATAGCTGAACATTCTACGCAGGCAGCACCCTTCTCGTCCGGCATCGACGTTGCGGCAACCCACCCTTAAGAGCGACTATGGGCGGGTTGCCGTGTTAAAGAAGGCGAACGAGTATCCAGCGCCAGTTGGTCTGTTTCTCTCCGGCAAGTGCCTAGCTCGTTAGCCAAAGCGCTGGGCAACCGCCAGCAAGTACGTCGAAGTCGGGCGCCCAGCCTATTTCGCCAGCAGGCGGTCCAACTGGTTTGCAAATTGTTGCCGATCGCTGCTGCTCAATGCCGGCGGACCGCCGGTATCGATACCGCTTGCGCGCAAGGAATCGAGAAAGTCGCGCATATTCAGGCGTTGGCGAACATTCTCCGCAGTGTAGAGTTCTCCGCGCGGATTCAAGGCCAAGCAGCCTTTGTCGACGACTTCCGCAGCCAATGGGATGTCGGCGGTGATCACCAGGTCGCCCGCCATGGCGTGCTGCACGATATAGTTGTCCGCGATATCAAAACCGGCGGCCACCTGCACCGCGCGGATATGCGCAGAGCCGGGCACTGGCACAGGCTGATTTGCGACCAGCGTCAAGCGCACCGACATCCGCTCCGCGGCTCGAAAAAGGATATCTTTAATCGCCCGCGGGCAGGCATCGGCGTCCACCCAGATCTGCTTTTCCGTCATGATTGCCTCGTATTTGGTTTGTGATTGCTGAGCCGGCATGATAGCCGGCCTTTTGAGACCAGCTGCAACCAGCAACCAAAGCGTCGAATGCAGATTGCCGGGCTCGAACGCTGCGCGTATCGACGATTGCTCTGCTGCGGAAGTCGCGAGACCATTTGCAGTCGTGGTCGTCATCGTGGTCGTCATCGATAACCCAAGATGAGCGATTACAACAACAAACAGCAGAAACGATAGCGAGACATCCGCACCGCTGCACTAGCCTCGGCGCAAAACAAATCTTATGCCAAAACGATTTCTAAGGTATGCTGCCGTGCGTCGGGTGCCCGGTCGGTCGGCACCCATCGCGATATTGCCAATCGCCACCTATCTTGAATTCCCTTTTTCCAGCCCGGACCGGCTCCCATCAGCGCATGTCGCACCAGGGAGGGCGCGACTGGAGCTTTTATCCCCATGTCATTTGCTTCTCTCGGCCTGATGGCCGAATTGCTGCGCGCGGTCAGCGAGCAGGGTTACACCGAGCCTACCCCCATTCAGCGCAAGGCGATCCCGGTCATCCTGAATGGTCTCGATGTGATGGCCGGTGCACAGACAGGCACCGGCAAAACCGCCGGCTTTACATTGCCGCTGCTGCAACGCCTGAGTGTTCCAGCGGCAGGTGCAGCCAGCAACCGATCGGTCCCGATCAAAGGCCACGCGCGCAGAGCGCATCCGCCACGCGCCTTGATCCTAACACCAACTCGGGAGCTTGCAGCGCAGGTGGCGGACAGCATCGAGACCTATGGCCGCCATTTGCCGCTGAAGTCGGCGGTGATCTTCGGCGGCGTCAAGATCAACCCGCAAATCGAAACATTACGCCGCGGCGTCGATATTCTGGTGGCAACACCAGGTCGGCTGCTCGATCATACCGGGCAGCGCACCCTGGATCTTGCAAAAGTGGAGATCCTGGTTCTGGACGAGGCGGACCGCATGCTCGACATGGGCTTTCTACCGGATATCCGCCGTATTCTGGCATTGCTTCCGGAGCGTTCGGCGAGGCAGAATCTGCTGTTCTCGGCCACCTTCTCGGATGAGATCAAGCGTCTTGCCGATCGTTTGTTGAATACTCCGGAACTATTGGAAGTGGCGCCGCGCAACACCACCGCAGAGCGTATTGCCCAGGTGGTGCATCCGGTCGATAAACAGCGTAAGCGAGAGCTGCTGAGCCAGATGATCGGTGCCAACAACTGGCGACAGGTGCTTGTATTCACCCGTACCAAACACGGCGCCAACCGTCTTGCCCAGCAATTGCAGACCGATGGGTTGAGCGCCGCCGCTATCCACGGCAACAAGAGTCAGGGCGCGCGCACCCGTGCTCTGGCTGGCTTCAAAAACGGCAATCTGCGCGTACTGGTGGCGACTGACATTGCCGCTCGTGGGCTGGATATTGATCAGTTACCGCATGTGGTCAATTACGAACTGCCAAATGTGCCCGAAGACTATGTCCACCGCATCGGTCGTACCGGTCGTGCCGGCAATGCTGGCGAGGCTGTCTCGCTGGTGTGTGTCGACGAGTTGAAGTTACTGCGCGATATCGAACGCCTACTGAAGCGCGAAATCCCGAGGCATGTGTTGCCGGGCTATGAACCCGATCCACGTATTCGTGCCGAGCCAATTCAAAACGGACGCGGCAACAATCGCAGCCGGTCACGCCCAGGTTCGCACAACGGCGCAGGCAGGCAGGGTAGAGCCATGGCCGGGAACCCTAAGGGTTCAGCATCGTCAAATAAAGGCAACAGCGAATCAGAGCCGCGATCAAGAAGCGTAGATGGCACACCGCGGAAGTCGATACATGGGCATGTGCGGCGCAAGCAAGTCGACAACCGCGATCCATCTCCGCATCGGTATCCACGTTCTGGTAATCGATCCCGGCATGCTGCACTGGTCGGAGGCGGCTTTAAAGACGATTAATCGTCATCGAATAGGCTGCCGCGCTCGCGAGCAAGCGCCTTACGTCGTCATCGACTGGCCGTACCATCGATCCGTGCCGGTCGACAGAGTCGATCCACTTTCTCGCACTATTAAGCTCGGACAATATGACTATTAGATTCTCGTGGTTGTCATTCTTGCGTTTGACCGATACGATGTTGCAGTGCACAAAAAAGTAAACGACCTGTACGATGGCCGTCCGCGTCTGGAGACGCGGCAGGTGTACTTGACATTGCAGCCTCCGTGGCTGAGCCGTTCGACGATCGCTGCATTTCACCTGTCGTGCAGCATTGATGGCGACTTAGGCGACAGGTTGCTGACCCATCTGAGTTATGAGGAGTACGATGACAACGAGCCGCCCCGTTTTTCTGCAACTTACGCAGATCAAATTACCCATCTCGGCCTTGGTTTCGATCTTGCACCGCGTCAGTGGTGTATTAATGATCATCTCCATGCCGATATTCGCGATTCTATTCGCGCAAGCGCTGCAAGGCCCCGAGGGTTTTGCAGCGTCAGCAGCTTTCTTGAATAATCCGCTCGTTAAGCTCGGATTATTCTTCCTTGGTTGGGCGCTGCTTCATCATCTGTTCACCGGAATCCGCTATGTCATCATCGATCTCGGTTTCGGCGTCGATCTTCCAGTCGCCCGAACCACCGGCTGGACTGCCTTTGGCGCAGCGCTAGTGATGACCATCGTCGTTGGTGGAGGTTTACTACTATGAGCCGTCGTGCTTCTGGACTCAAAGCTTGGATAACACAGCGTGCTACCGCGCTTTATCTCGCTACTTTCGGCGTCTACGTGACATTGCATTTTATCTTTAACGCTCCTGCCGATCATGCGGCAATGCAAGATTGGGTAGCAACGCCCTGGGTCGCTCTTGGGCTGATCCTGCTGATCCCAATCGTGCTGGTGCACGCATGGATCGGCATTCGCGATGTCTACATGGACTATGTGAAGATCATCGGTCTGCGCGTGACCGCACTGACCCTAACCGGTTTCATCTTCATCGCCTCCGGTGTCGCGGCCGAGCTGGCAATCATCGTTGCCCAAATCGCCTGACCGGAATAATCGAGAAACTCTATGCCCATCCCACACAGAAAATTCGACGCCCTGATTATTGGCGCCGGCGGTGCCGGTCTGAACGCATCACTGCGTCTGGCGAGCGCCGACCTCCGCGTAGCGGTCGTCTCAAAAGTCTTCCCAACCCGTTCGCACACCGTTGCTGCTCAAGGCGGCGTCAACGCCGCCCTCGCCAATGTACTGCCCGATGACTGGCACTGGCATATGTTCGATACCGTAAAGGGATCGGATTACCTCGGTGATCAGGACGCTATCGAGTATATGTGCCGCGAAGCCATTCCAACTGTCTACGAACTGGAACACGCTGGAGTGCCATTTTCCCGGCTTGACACGGGCAAAATTTATCAGCGCGCTTTTGGTGGCCAAAGTCAGAACTTCGGCGGCGATCAAGCAGTACGAACCTGCGCCGCAGCGGACCGTACCGGTCATGCCATTCTGCATACCCTGTATCAACAAAACATCCGCGCACGGACACATTTCTTTGACGAATATCTCGCCATTGATCTGATCCGTGACGAAGAAGGCTGCATTCTCGGCGCGTTGGTATTGGCCATTGAAACCGGCGAATTGCTGGTGATCGAGGCAAAAGCCACATTGCTCGCCACCGGCGGTTATGGGCAGGTGTTCCGAACCACGACCAATGCCTTTATCAATACCGGCGATGGCATGGCCATGGCGCTGCGGGTTGGCGTTCCGTTGCAGGATATGGAATTCTTCCAGTTCCATCCCACGGGCGTTGCAGGTAAGGGCATGCTGATTACCGAGGGCGCACGAGGCGAGGGTGGTTTCCTGGTCAACGGCGATGGCGAGCGCTTTATGGAACGCTACGCGCCCCGAGCCCTGGATCTTGCCAGCCGCGACGTAGTCGCCCGGTCCATGGTGACCGAAATTCGCGAGGGACGCGGCTGTGGACCGCAGAAGGACCATGTGATGTTGAAACTGGATCATCTAGGCGCGGATGTCGTACACCAACGCCTGCCTGGCATCAGCGACATCTGCCGCGTCTTCCTGGGCATCGATCCGGCCAAGGAAGCCATCCCGGTCTTCCCCACGGCTCATTACGCCATGGGTGGCATCCCAACTGACCGTAACGCGCGGGTTGTGGCACCTGCCAAGAATGGTCCGGAAGATGTGGTCGAAGGTCTCTATGCGGCGGGCGAATGTGCTTGCGTATCGGTGCACGGTGCTAATCGTCTAGGCGGTAACTCGTTGCTGGATATCCTGGTCTTCGGTCGTGCCGCGGGTACCGATATCCTGCGCTACATCGAGGAGAATCCAAATCATCGCGACATGAGCGACAGCTATCTCGAACCGGCGATGTCGCGCCTGCAGCGCTGGGAGCGCACCGGTGAAGGCACCACAGTGCACGAGATCAAGGCCGAGTTGCGCAAGCTGATGGAAGACCATTGTGGGGTATTCCGCGACAAGGAGACCATGACCATCGGCGTCGAAAAGCTCAAGGATTTACGCTCCCGTGTCGACGACGTTCGTCTTAAAGACCACAGCAAGCTGTTCAACACCGCCCGTATCGAAGCGCTGGAACTCGATAATCTGGTTGATGTCGGTATGTCAACGCTGCTCTCCGCGCTGTATCGCGAAGAAAGCCGCGGCGCGCATTCCCGTGTCGACTTCCCGACTCGCGACGATGAAAGCTGGATGAAGCACAGCCTGTATATTCTGGAAGACGATCGCATGGACTTCAAACCCGTGCGGACCAAGCCGCTGACGGTGGAGACCTTCCCGCCCAAGGCGCGGGTGTACTGATCTATAGATCCAGGGGTTCAGCACAAAGTCCGGCCGATCGACGACATGGCGAATGGAACCTGCCCGCCGTTCGGCTTCAGATGATCTGCCCTGGGATGTATGCGCAGCGCCTGCTGCGTTCTATCTTACGACTAACCAAAGGACGCCTGAATGAAAATCAGCGTTTATCGATTCCACCCGGAAACCGACAAGAAGCCGCGCATGCAAACCTTCGATATCGAAGAGCGTCCCGGCATGATGTTGCGAGAAGCCTTGCTAGAGATCAAGGAACAAGATGAGACCTTCGCCTTTCGCCATTCCTGCGGCGAGGGCGTCTGCGGCTCGGACGGCATGAATGTCAACGGTCGCAATATGCTGGCCTGCGTCACATTGGTCTCCGAGCTCAAGCAGCCTATCCAAGTCCGCCCATTCCCCGGTCGCCCGGTCGTGCGCGATCTGGTCGTGGATATGTCTCAGTTCTACGAGCAATACAAGGCGGTCAAACCTTACCTCGTGCGCAAGGAGCCCTTGCCGGAACAGGAAATTCTGCAAACTCCAGAAGATCGCGACAAGCTGGACGGATTATACGAGTGCATCATGTGCGGCTGTTGCTCAACCGCCTGCCCGTCTTTCTGGTGGAATCCAGAACGTTTCCATGGCCCGCAAGCATTATTGCAATCCTGGCGCTTTCTCGCCGACAGTCGCGATCAGGCCACCGAGGAGCGACTGGATGAGCTTGAAGGGCCGTACCAGCTGTTCCGCTGCCACACCATTATGAACTGTGTCGAATCCTGTCCCAAGGGCCTGAATCCAACCAAGGCCATTGGTCAAATCAAGGAACTGATGCTGGAGAAATCGGTGTGAACGCGATGTCACCGACCCATTCTGCCGGTGCCGGAGTACAGTTTCAGATGCCGCCAGCTGCTGGCCCGAACGATCCCGAGGTGATTGAGCAGGAAATTCAGCGGCTTCGCTGGCAATGCCGGCGTGGCATGCTGGAACTGGATCTGCTGTTGAACCGGTTTCTCGACACCACCTTCGGCGACTTGACCAATAAACAGCGCATCGACTTCGTGCGCCTACTAGGTTATCAGGATCAAATCATCCACGATTGGCTGATGGCTCAATCCGTGCCGGCAGAGCCGGCATTACGTGAGCTCATCACGCTGATCCGCGCGGCGATGCATCCTTAAGGCGATTGCGATCCAGCGCCGGGTTCCGGAAGGTTCCCGGTCGCAAATCGCAATTCATTCGGTCTCTGGAAGTCGAACCCCCTCACTGATTCTGAGCACCCGCTCGGCATCTAATCCATTTCCCCCTTCGTGCCCGACATCGGTCAACAGCACAAAACAATCAAACCCGTTTGATAGACAGCCCCGCGGCCGCTTCCCGAAAGCCGTAATTCCCCTCATTCAGACCCGGTGCTGCCTGCAACAAATGCAAGAATTCACCGCAGAGACGCAGAGGAGCCAAGGCGCCTCGCCCGCAGCGGACCTTTGCCAGCCATGGACGCCGGTCGGCGTAGGAGCCCGCTTGCGGGCGATCTGGCGCATGATGCCAGCGGAGCGGACGCGAGCGCCGCGTCTTTCCCGAGATAAGCATGCTGCCTTCAAAGAATGTAATGATTCACCGCAGAGATGCAGAGTGCGCAGAGGGGCCAAGGCCCCTCGCCCGCAAACGGACCTTTACGAGCCGTGGGCGCCGGTCGGCGTAGGAGCCCGCTTGCGGGCGACCTGGCGAATGATGCCAGCGGAGCGGGCGCGAGCGCCGCGTCTTTCCCGGGAGAAGCATGCTGCCTTCAAAGAATGTAATGATTCACCGCAGAGATGCAGAGTGCGCAGAGGGGCCAAGGCCCCTCGCCCACAAACGGACCTTTACGAGCCGTGGGCGCCGGTCGGCGTAGGAGCCCGCTTGCGGGCGACCTGGCGAATGATGCCAGCGGAGCGGACGCGAGCGCCGCGTCTTTCCCGGGAGAAGCATGCTGCCTTCAAAGAATGTAATGATTCACCGCAGAGATGCAGAGTGCGCAGAGGGGCCAAGGCCCCTCGCCCGCAAACGGACCTTTACGAGCCGTGGGCGCCGGTCGGCGTAGGAGCCCGCTTGCGGGCGACCTGGCGAATGATGCCAGCGGAGCGGACGCGAGCGCCGCGTCTTTCCCGAGATAAGCATGCTGCCTTCAAAGAATGTAATGATTCACCGCAGAGATGCAGAGTGCGCAGAGGGGCCAAGGCCCCTCGCCCGCAAACGGACCTTTACGAGCCGTGGGCGCCGGTCGGCGTAGGAGCCCGCTTGCGGGCGACCTGGCGAATGATGCCAGCGGAGCGGACGCGAGCGCCGCGTCTTTCCCGAGATAAGCATGCTGCCTTCAAAGAATGTAATGATTCACCGCAGAGATGCAGAGTGCGCAGAGGGGCCAAGGCGCCTCGCCCGCAAACGGACCTTTACGAGCCGTGGGCGCCGGTCGGCGTAGGAGCCCGCTTGCGAGCGACCCGGCAGGCGCGATGCCAGCGGAGCGGACGCCAGCGCCGCGCCTTTTCCGGGAGAAGGGCTGTAGGCCGCTGTCTTCTCAACACATTAACTGAAGATACCCCAGGGTGCCACCCACCCAGCGCTACTTGATTGGGATCGGGATCGAAAAAACCTGACATCAGGGCGTGAGAAACCTGATGTTTAGGAACGGAAATTAGATAACTTGTGCAGCTCATCAGAAGGGAGAAGGTATAGTATCATTTTAGCCTCTGCAACCAAGCCAAACTTCTGGAGACCTAAATGGAGCGTTATTCCCCCCAAGTAGAGGAATCGATGCGTCGTTTCTATATGGGCCTGAATGAGAAAGATCGCCGTCTGTATGCAGGCTTAGTTCTACTTTGTTAGATTGGTCCTGGCTATAACTTTCTGATATTAATATACTATCTGACTCAATGCTCAACTATAAGGAAAATTTATTCATGAATAATCAAATTTTTTTTTACTGATACCCCCACCAACCCGCTGAATGACATTGCCGAGCGCTTTACCCGTTTCAGTTTGCGCTTCAAAGGGCATTTTCAGAACACGACCCGCAGTGTGCTCAAGCCGGTTGGGGACTCTTTGCGGGGTCTGATGCAAGCCGATCCGAACAAGAAGAATATGGAACGCATGGAGGAACGGGTTCCGGATTCTGACGAACAGCAGCTTCAGCAGATGCTCACGGATTCTCCGTGGGATCATCAAGCGGTCATGGACCAGGTGGCGCTGGAGGCGGATAAATGGCTGGGTGGGCATCCGGAGAGTTGCCCATTGCTTGATGAAACTGGCTTCGAGAAGTCTGGCAAGCACTCGGTGGGCGTTGGCCGACAGTGGTTTGGGCGCGGTGGGAAGGTGGAGAATTGCCAAGTCGGAGTCATGGCCGCATTGGGTCGCGATCAGCGTGTGACCTTGATTGATGCGCGCCTGTATCTGCAGCAAAGCTGGTGTGAAGATGCGCAGCGCTGCGAGCGGGCCGGGGTACCCGAGGCGAAGCGCGTGTTTCGGACAAAGATCGCGCTGGCGTTGGAGATGGTGGCCCATCAACGCCAGATCGGGGTTCGCTTTTCATGGGTTGGCGCAGATGGGTTTTACGGCAACGATCCGGGTTTTCTGCGTGGTCTGGACGCGATGGGAGAGGTGTTTGTTGCCGATGTGCATTGCGATCAATGGATGTTTGTTGAAGATCCGAAGCCGACGGTCAAGCAGAAGAAAGGCAAACGTGGCCGCCCTGCAACCAAGCTCGAGGCCAACAGCGCCGCGATACGGGTTGATGAATGGCAAGCGCAACAGCCGCCTGATGCCTGGCAACGGGTCAAGATCCGTGACAGCACGCGCGGAAAACTGGAGGTGGAGGTGCTGCATCAAAGGGTCTGGTTGTGGGATAACGAGGAGAGCGCGGCGCATGAGTGGCACTTGCTTGTGCGCCGTGAGATCCATGCCCCCGATGAAATCAGATATACCCTATCGAATGCTCCGGCGGAGACGTCAGTCAAGCGCTTGGCGCAGATGCAGGCACAGCGCTACTGGGTGGAGCGTGTCTTCCAGGATGGCAAATCCGAATGTGGTATGGCGGACTATCAGGTGCGCAAGTGGAGCGGCTGGCATCATCACATGGCCTTGGTGTTCATGGCGATGCTGTTCATGTTGGAGGAGCGACTACGCGCCGCGGATGTGTACCCATTGCTGAGTTGCTCCGACATCGAGGAGCTATTGAAGCAGTTTCTGCCAAGGCGCGCGGTAACCCAGGAGGAGGTTCTTGCGCAGATGCAAAAACGCCATCGAAAGCGCTTTGCCAGCATACGCGCCCAGTACGCCAAGCAGGACATCGAGCTGTTGGCGTAAAACGGTTACGCAAGCGATTGCGCAGCGCGCGAGGTTGCACCTCGAGCATTTTTTGCGCTCGCCACTGCACGGCTGGGTCGTACTGATCAGGGGACACCCGGTCGCCAAAATCAATGGGGCAAGCTCAGTGCATTGGCACTGCCGGCACCGCTCTGTCTGTTTTTTATCCTGACCCCGGAAAATGACATCGAGGCATGCGCGGGACGGCCTGTACGTGCTTGCAGATGCGCTTTTCATGCCGTGGGAGGCGTGTTTCAGATGGGGTCATATGGCGGTACGGTGGAAACCGCAACCTTGCTGGTCGCGACCTGAGCGATCGCCTTGTCAGCGGCGATGACCTGCAGTCGATCGTTGACCCGATGCAAGGATGCATGAGTAAGATGGCCGACTAATCTTTTCATATAAATCAATAAATTAAAGTCGCAAAATGGCGTAGCTGCTCTGCTTGCTGGGCCAGTGGGAAAAGTAACAAAGTAGAATTAGAAGCCTTGAAGTATGGTCGCGGTGGTCGCGTGTATATTGCGGAGGTACTGGGTTGCAGCCGAAACACCGTAAGCAAAGGCGCGCGCGAGATGAGCGGTTTATCTGAGCGCGAGGTACACGAGCAGCTTCGCGGGGACAAAGTCGGGACCAAGCCCCGGGTGCGCAAACCTGGTGGTGGTCGTCGCCCCTATGAGCAGACGTGGGGGCCATCGTTGGACGAGAAGTTCCTGGCGGTTCTACGCCATCATACCGCGGGCGATCCGATGGATGAAAAGGTCCGCTGGACGAACCTCACCCTGGGTGAGATTGTCGCGGCATTGCGAGAAGATCATCAGATCCAGATCAGCCAATGGGTCGTGCGCAAGCTGTTAAAAAAACATGGCTACCGTCGCCGCAAAGCGCAGAAGAAAACGACCATGAAGGACGAGATCAAACACCGCGATGCCCAATTTGAGAAGATCACGCAACTCAAAGCCGCCGATCAGGCCGCGGGCAATCCGATCGTCAGCATGGATACCAAGAAGAAAGAAAATCTTGGCAATTTTTACCGTGACGGGCAGTTGTATACCTTAGAAGCCCTGCACACCTACGACCATGATTTCAACAGCTTTGCTGAAGGGGTCATCATTCCGCATAGCTTCTATGACATCAAGCATAATGTCGGCTACATCCAACTCGGGAATAGCCACGATACCAGTGAATTTGCCTGCGACAGTTTTCGGCATTGGTGGTATAACCACGGTCGCTATCCGATGTCAATTATCTTGTCCGGTCAGCGACAACTATCTTGGCCGGTTAGTTGTCGCTGTTCTTTGGGGTGGGAGCCTCCTGTGTTGTGGGGTGGTTTGGGGCGCCCCTGGCGGGTCCGAGCACGGGAAGGAGCCCGAAGGGCGACTGGACGTGCTCGGACCCGCCAGGGGCGCGGCGCCGCGCCGTGGGGTTGTCGTCGCGCGCCGTGCGGGCGCGCTCGCGACGACGATTACTCGGCCTCGGGGTTGATGGCCGACGCGCGCGGTTCGTTACGCCGCGCGCTGTCAGCGCTGCTTGTCGTCGACCTGTTCGCTGGCGCCGGATATGCGCTCGCCGGCTCGCTGCCGCGCTGGCCGAGGGCGTGCTTGCGCCGGTAGCTATCGCTTACGATCTCGATGATGCTCGCGTGATGGACCAGGCGGTCGACGCCGGCCACCGTCATCATCTGGTCGGGGAAGATCTGATCCCAGTCGGCGAACGCCTGGTTGGAGGTGATGATCAGGCTGGCGCGCTCGTAGCGATGGGCGATGAGTTCGAACAGCACCTGTGTTTCCTGTTGGCTTTTCTTGACGTAGCCGAAATCGTCCAAGATCAGTAGCGGGTACTTGTCGAGCTTGTGCAACGCGTCTTCCAGGCGCAGTTGCTCGCGGGCGAGTTGCAACTGCTGCACCAACGCGGTGGTGTTGGCGTAGCGCACGCGCACGTTGCGCTCGGTGAGCGCATGGCCGATGGCGGCGGCCAGGTGGGTCTTGCCGACGCCGCTGGCACCGAACAGCAGCAGGTTGCGCGCTTGGCGGGTCCAGTCGCTGGAGCCGGCCAGGGCCTGGATCTGCGCGCGGGTCGCCTCTGGCAGTTCGGCGAAATCGAAGCTGGCCAGGCTTTTGCCCGGGGGCAACTGGGATTCCTTGCTGTAACGCGAAATGCGTCGGCTGTGACGATCGGCCAGCTCTTGCTCGCATCGCGCACTGAGGTAGCGCGCGCCGTCCCAGCCGTTGCGCTCGGCTGTCTCGAGCTGCGTCTGCCAGTGGCGGGCGATGCTGGTGAGGTTCAGTTGCTTGAGCATCAGCGCTAATGTGGCGGTCTGGACCATGTCAGTGCAGCTCCATGGATTGGCCCTGCGCGGGCAACAGGTGGTCGTAGCTCGCAAGCGCGTGCTGGGTACTGGGCCGGTCGCGCAGCTCAGCCTGCTGTGTGGCTGCGTCGCGGGCGTCGAAACGGCTTTCCAGCGCCGTCAGCGTGGGCACGCTACCCGCGGCGATGCGCTCGAGCAGATACGCGCCCAGCGCCTGCTCACAGTCGGCGCGCGCGGCCAGGGCGAGGATGCCGACGATGCGTTTGCATGCCGCGCGTGCTTCTAGGTGGCTGTCCAGATGCTGCCAGATCGCGCGGTAGGTGGCGTTGGGCAGCAGGTCGTCGCGCAGCTGCGAGTAGCGAAAGGCCTGCGGCTTGCGTGCCAGCACGCCGATGAGGTGGCGGTAGTCGATGCGCCGTGCCCGCTCGTGGTTGACGCTGTACACCCGCGGCAGCGTGAGCGCCAAGGTTGCGCCGACGTACGCCTCGATGCGGTCGTCGAAGATATGCAGGCGTAGCCGCTCGCCGACCAGGCGTGCGGGCACGCTGTAGAGCACGCGCTTGACATCAATGGTGGCGAAGGTGGTGACCACGACCACCTGCTCGCTGTAGTCGCCGGTGCGCCGCCGTGGTAGGGCTTGCAGCTGCGCGCGCTCAATGGCGAGCGCCTCGCTGCAACGCCGGTTGAAACGCACCAGCAGGGCGTCGAGCCACTCTCGGTAGTCCTGCAAGCTGGCGAAATCGGCCGAGTCACGCAGCAACAACGCCTGCCCAATGCGCCGCTTGATGTGCCCGTGCGGCGATTCCACGGCGCCGTTCTCGTGACTGACGCCACGGTTGTTGCGCGTGGCCGTCATGCCGTAATGCGCGCAGAGCTGCGTGTAGCGCTCGGTGAGGTCCGCTTGTGCTTCGCTGCTGAGGTTCTTGTAGGCCGCCGAGAGGCTGTCGGTGCGGTGCTCCAACGGTGCCCCACCAAGCCGCCACAGCGCCTCCTGTAGCCCTTCGGCCAGCGCACTGTAGGATTCCCCTCCAAGCACGACCTTGACGTGGCTCCAGCCGCTGTAGGCGAGGCGAAAGTGGTACAGCCGGTGGTCCAGCTCCTCGCCAGCGATCGTCACGACCAGCCCTTTGAGTTCGGTGACATCCGATAACCCCTGCCGACCTGGTTCCTGCACCTGGCGGAACATCACCTCCTTGTCCGCTCCGTGCAGCGCCTTCCACGCCTTCACCCGACGCTGAAAGGTGCGCTTCTTGCCGTTGCCGTACTCTCCCGGATGGCGTTCCTGCAAGTCTTCAAACAGGGTCGTCGCATCCAGGCGCGGCTGGCGCTCCAGACGACTGACGATCTCCTCCTCCCAGACCCCTGCAAACGGGTCCGCGCGCGTTCGCCAGTGCCGCTCCTTGCGCTGTAATACGCCAACCTCCCCGTGTTCGATCCGCCGTGCACTGCGCTCGGATACGCCCGTCTTGGCACTCGCCTGCGCCTGCGTGCGACTTTGCTTTCTGTTGCTCATGTAGAACTTGACCTGCTCAATGGTGATCCGCTTGCCTGACATTCACGCGCCGTTTGGTTGCGAAAATGCCAGCTACCTTAGCCTCTAAAATCGGCCAAGTTAGTTGTCGTCGACCGGCCAAGTTAATTGTCACCTAACAGTCGAGACGATCAGGTTGGCATCTCCAGGTTGCTCACCTGGTATCGAAACCGGGTCGACGCTGATCTCAGCAAGGGTCGTTCCTGCTTGCACGGAAATGATCCCGGTGACATGAGAGTTCAGGGTTGAGCCATCGTGGTTGGCGGTCGCGATTGCCGACATACCGTGCGACTCCACCTCAGCTCCGGAAACCTCGATCATGTATTCCTGGCTTTCCCCCGAGTCCAACTCGGCGATCTGTAGTGAACTGGAGCCGCCGCCCAGGCCGGCACCCGCAGAAAAGGCCAGCTCGATGTCCTGTACTGGCGCGCCGCCGGAGTTGACGACCGACACGGAAACATCGGTGTTTGCACCCAGGGTAATGATCTCGGAATAGTCCAGCAAAACCCGCAATTTCGCCGGACCGGCCAGCGAGAGTTCGATGGTGTCGTAGACAGTCGCAAGGCCATCGGCGGACGCCCCGACGGTGATGTCGAACTCTCCGACTGGGATCTGCACCGCCCACTCTCCTTGGGAAGATGCGCCCGCCGCCAGGTCACCGACGGTGACGACGAGTGGGTCGAAGATATCCGCTTCCTCCGGTGCGTCGATAGTAAGCTGCACTCCCTGCATTGAATTTGGCATCACGTTGGTGACGGTTGCGGTAATGGTTGTTCGACCTTCTTCGTCGACCTCCAGAGCTGAGAGCGATAGGTCGGCACCGGCGATCTCACCGAGGTAAGTCCCCGTGCCGTTACCCTCGTTTCCGAACACGACCGCCTCCACAGCAAAGGCGTCGAATCCGGGTAGTGCCTTCGTCGAAGCGGGCACGTCCAGGGAGAAGTTAAGGGTTTCCGAGCCACCTCCACTGATACCCACACCGACATACTGCTGCTCATCCCATTCCTCGATGGTCTGTCCATTGCTGGACCTCGCTTTCAAATACACGATGACGTTCACTAGATCATCGACAACACCCGTGTTGGTGATCACGACAGTGCCGACCACTTGGCCGCCCGGTACCACCGTAGCGTTCGAGAAGATCTCCACCTCATGCAGGCCCGGAAAGCCCGCAGCATTGGCATTCTCAATCAAGAAGCCAAACGACTTATCGATGACGTGTGCTAGTTCATTTGAGAACGATTCCAGCACGCCATTATAGAAAGGGCCACCACTCATACAGTCGGCGCAATAAGTATTCAATCGGTCCAACTTACTGCCACTTGCATTTTGAGTTGGCATTTGCATAGACCGAAACTCAACTGTATTCAAAAGCTCATACTGGCCGTCAAATGGATTGTATGTCCACAGATCCGCCAAAGTTTGTACTTCGTAATGAACAAAGTCTACATCGTAGAAACCCCCAGCATTGTCAACGACTGCACCCACCGGTGCTGGACCAGTTTGGTAAATTCCGTCCGAGCGTTCCTGCGGCGTTCCGTCGTAGGCCTGCCAAGCTATGTTAGAATACGTACCCCGGTCGGGACGGCTCAGATACGACTCATTCCAAACATGGAAATTCCAGATATCGCCGCGACGTTTTTCGGGATTCTGTCCAACGTATTCAATAACTAAACCATCGAAGGGCTTTCTGTCATGTGCTGACCGGGTATTCGTTATCACCCTGGATGGGATTCCTAGCGCACGGCTCATGGAAGTCACTATCCCGCCAAATACCCAACACTGCCCCCATTTTACGGGACCGGAGCTCTCGTATTTTTTGAAGATACTGCGTGAATTCGACCAATAGGATGGAGGCTTTCCTCCTGAGAAATCGTTATCTACCGGCCAATTCCCGATGAGAATCCCACCGTTCGGATCCGGGCTACTTGCCTGGTTTGCGATATCGGTGAGATGTCTGGCGACAGCCCATGCCTGTGCGCGGTTGGTGTCGGAAAGGCCCAATATTTGCTCGAAAGTCGTCTCAAATACAGAGTCTTCAAACTGGTGGAAATTCCATTCCTTGTTGATAGACGCGTTGTAGCCAATGTACATTTTCCCTTTCTCCTTGAGCACGTAGGCCTCTCGCTCAGAATCGGACATACCGGCGTCATAGACATCATCATCCATCGGGCTCCAAGGATTGAAAATGAAGTACACTGGGTCTTCGGCTGCCAGTTCCTCGGGTGTCCCGGCCCCGCTACTGCGCTGGATGCGGGCAATAACCTCGAACTGATCGATCGGAAGGTCGTAAGGGACGAAGACCTTGACCGGGACGACAACGTAGTCGTCGAAGTCGAAAAAGGGGAGCCAGGACTTGTCTTCCGGCTCTCCGACTTCTACTACCCAGTTGGTGGCATCGAAATCGGAACCCGGTACGGCCAGATTCTTGGTACCGGCGGAGCTCTTGAAGATCAGGCTCAGATTGTAGTAGTCGGGATCGAATCCTGGTGTAAGGAGGACGTTGATCATAAGCTCCTGCCCACGGCGAAAGACCACAGGATCATAGTCATCCGTGCGGTGCTCGGTCTCGTTCGCGTCCTCTTGAAGATCAACTTCCAGTAGCTCGACATCCGCGAGCTCGAACTCCAGGTTGTCGATCAGCCAGTAGTTGGCTGAGTCGTGCACGAAGACGTAGGCGATACCTGGTTCCTCGATTTCCAACGTGCCCATCGCTCCTGTGCCCAGGTTTCCGCCGCCAGTGTCCTGGACCAGCAGGTTGCCGGCCGCGTCGTAGCCCTCAAGCTTGACGGTCGAGAAGCTGCTGTAGCGGGCAACGACCTTCTTGGCGACATCGATATCGAAGTCGATGCGGCCTAGCCCCTGATTCTCGCCAAGCCAGGCGAAGAAGTTGCCGAATGAGTAATAGCCACCGTTTGGGTAGGGGCCATTGTAGTTTCCCGTACGCCAGTCGCCATAGATCCAGTCCTGTCCCTGAGTGGTCGTGAACTGAATACCGGGCTCTGCGGTGTTGATGGTCGAGCGGTCAACGCCGCCCTCGAAATCGATTTGGGCCGCCGTCACCCCGGGCGAAAGGCCGAGCAGCAAGGCGGTCAAGAAGATGGAAAGGATGGAGTGTACGAAGGAAAGCCGTTGAAGTGGCACTGAAAGCATAGTCACAATCCCTCTCTAATGTTGAAGCGGAAGGATAGGAACTCCAACCGCCTAAGCCGAAGTATCAAATGTCCCTAACTCTCGCTCTACGGATCGCTCTCCATACGATCCGCAATCACGCTAGCGCGCGTTCCCGCTCCGAACTTGTCATTTTTCCAGCCGCACGACTTGCCGCGAGTGGATTCGCTGCCAATTGACCCGCCTTGGGCAGGACGATGTCCTCTTCTGCGCAACGCGACGCCGCCTGTCTGCGCCAACGTCAACCGCAGCCCGCGCCAAACTGCGGCGACGCGCGAAGCGCACGCCGTAGTTTGGCGTCGGGCTGGCGGACTGGTTGGACAAATATATCATTCGTGCTGAGGATAATTGAGACGGGCCCCTTTTCCAGCTTGTGGTCGGCTAGAGCGCGTTGTTCGGCCAACTTTTTTTGAACGCCTCGCAGACTACATTGGCCCGTATCGCCATTCGCTGAAACTTCGACATACCTTTGTGCCTTCCCGCAGATGGCGCTTCCCAACAGGTGAGGGCATCAATATTTCTGCAATGATAAAATCTACAAGTTCCTGAAATCGTTCAACGGGAATATGGAGCCTGGTCCTTTTCTTTAACCGAAATTTCGTCTTGATCTTCTTGCCAAGCCGACCGGGCGGCATGTTGGGGACGCCTTTCCAATAGTCCAAACCTAACTCAAACAAATATTCCACGTATCCGGCCATATTCGCATCTGATCCGATAGCATTCTTCGGGTACTTACTGACGACTGCCTTTTTCTCTGTTTTGTTGTTGACGTTGATTGGTGCGTTTACATCGCCGCCAATTGCGAGAGCAACCGAGCTACCCCTTGCTCGCGCCGAAGCGGATGGTTTCTTTTCGAATTTATCCAAAAGTAATTGCGCGTCTTTTGCCAATTGCGGGGTGATTTCTACGATTCCACCTTCTTCATGTTGCTGCTTTATTCCGTTAAGCGCTTCCGGCGGGTATCTTCCGGGATCTGAGTCAATAAGCTTGTGACAGGTTTTGCAAAGAAGCAATAGATTATCGTATCCATCTCTATCGGAAGCAGAAAGCTCCGGGTCATATCTTGGTCCGTTTTTACGCCTGGCTCTAATATGACAAATCTCACCAACCACTATTCCATCTACGATAATTGGAGCAGTGCACTTTGGAAAGGCGCACTGATTAGACGATTTGGCGTAGAGCCTTTTTATGGTTGTCGTTTTTATTGCCATACATCTGTCCTACAAATGGTCAGCCTGCTTCAAGCTTTCGGCCTCTTTGTTGCCGAACGTTATGCATAGCCCGGCGCATGCTGACGAGCCGCCAGCGTCAGCGGCGGCACGTCAGCATGCGGTCGGGCCGAGCCTCTTGTTGGACGTGTCAGTTGCATTTCCGCATGCAGGTATCGAAAACATTGAACTTAATCGCTAGCGATGCGCCGTAACCGATGTAGCCGATTAGCTGACCGAACCCCGAATCGTGATTCAGGCCAGCGCTACCAATCTCATCGAGGAGGCCGGTGACTGCCGCAATCTGCAAGTCTTGTTCGGTAAAACCCTCTTGTAGGGCCGTGTTGATCGCGTAGGAACAGCTAGGGCTACCGATTACGTCATTGACGCCAAAACCGAATTCCTTCTTGAAGTAATGCCCGAAGGCGGTGCTGCAAACGTCAGGCCCCCAGGTCATTGCTAGACACTTTACAGCGCGGTTCGAGCAGTATTCGCTGGATCTCCAAGAGTAGGTGCTACGTGATCGACCGAGCCCCTTGATCTCTAGGGCGTACTTGTTCCCTGGGTCCATCTTGAGGATGTGATCCGCGTAATCCTTTGCCAGTTTGATGTTCCCCTGGGTCTTTGCTGTCTGCGCTAGACCACCAATTGCTCGCATTCTTTCAAGGTCGGCGGTTGCGGTGTCCCAGGCAGTACTGAAAGAGCTTATCGCATGGTAATACCTTCCGTTCCGGAAATGTTTGTTGCCTTGTCGGTAGGCGCTGAATGAGCGAGTACCCTTGCTCTTGACCTTGTTCGGCAAAGACAAGAAAGCATCGAATACGTAGCCGGAACCGCCATTACCAAAAGTTATATAGACCCATTTGCCGGACTTGCCGCCGATTCTTGTCGTGTCGCTTACCACTGACGATACTCTGACTGCGTCACCATAGGGAAGCTTCGTGACAACGTCAGAATAGGTGTTCGGGCCGGAGCGGACCTTGAGTGCATCCGCGATGACAATGTACATGTCGCCTGCTGCTTGTGCCTGCGTTCCGCACAGCAGGCAGACCGTCAGAAAAACCGCTCTGAGTCGCATGCTATCGTCTCCCTGCTTCGTCCAACGTTAAGGCTGGCCCGCCGCTCATTGCGGTGCCGCCCGCGTCAGCGGCGGCACCGCAATGGGCGGTCGGGCCGAGCCTCTGGTTGGGCTGGTCACGCGACTTCGCTCATAGGACGAACACGCGGTGAGGGCAGAGGACGACCCTCTTCAGCGAAGTGATTGATGACATCCTCAACTACAGAGCAGAGCTCACCGTAGAGAGACACTGGGTCGTCCCCATGGATGCCGGTAATGAGGTCAGGGCATTTGCCGATGTAAACCTGATCCTCCTCATTCCACTCTACCCATTTATGGTATCTGTCAAGGTCTTTCATTTTTCCACGCACTCAATTGCCTGCTTGACCTGCTTCTCTTGATAACGTTTAGCGTCGTCATTTGTGGAACCGCTTAACGTAACCGCGCCCGGATACTTCGGATGGGTCAGCTTGCGGTGGGAACCCTTGCCGCCGCCAGCGATCTCCCGGAAGCCAGCGGCCTTCAGTGCTTTCAAGAGATCGCGAACTTTCTGCGGCACAGTGCGAACCTAGCTTGGTGTTCATGCCCAACGTTTAGTTAACCTGCCGAGCCCGCGCCGGTCGGGCCGCGAGCGCGAAGCGCCGCGGTGCCCGACCGGCGCGGGCTCGGCAGGTTCAACGCCCTGTTAGATTAAAACATTTTTTTGGTTCGCTTCAGTGTCCGTCTCAGCGAACCGCTATGTGGATTCTACAACAGTCAAGCCCTGGGTGGGGCCTGGAAACTCCCGCTGATGTTGGCGCAGTTGCACGAGCAAGGCTCCGTTGCGCGCGCTCGGTCCCGCGGGCGCAGCGATTTCGCATGGAGCACAACGGTTTTTCGCTCACCGCGGTCGCGTCGCAACATAGCAGCACTGTCCCGAGCCGATGCGGATCGAGTGGAGGAGATGTTCATCAGGCCGCCTCGCACGCAAGCGGCGGGTCTTGGCCGCGAGCGGGTCCAATGGTGGGCGCAAGGTCGCGCTGACGTCGTAGCCGTCCGCCGCAGCTCGGGCAGACGTGGATGTCTTTGCCGGTCAGGCGTTGCAGCAAGACGTCGTAGGGCTCGCGCACTTTGGTCGTCGTCACCGGCGCTAGGCCAAGCAGCGCTTTGGCACGATTGAGCTTGGTCGCGCGGTGTCCGCAGGCGAGCAGTCCGTAGTGGCGGATGCGGGTGAAGCGCGGCGGCAGGATGTGCAGCGTGAACCGCCGGATGAATTCGTTGGCGTCCAGCGTCATCACTTTGGTCTTGGCGCCGTCTTTATAGTCTTTCCAGGTGAAGGTGACTTTGCCGTCGGCAAGATTGAGGATGCGGTGGTTGCTGATGGCAATGCGGTGGGTGTATCGCCCGAGGTAGTCGATGATCTGTTGCGGTCCGCCGAACGGGGGTTTGGCGTAGACCACCCAGTCGTGCTCGCGCAGTGCCTTGCGCAACGCGGCGAAGTGCGCGCCCGGCGGTGTCTTCAGCTCGCCTGTGGTATGCGCGTGCTCCAGGCGCTCGAGGTAGTTTCCGCGGAAGACCTTGGACAGCGCTTTGACCGGGAATAACCAGTCACGATGCGGGCAGGGTTTGAACTGTTCGCCATCGAACGTTACGGCTCCGCCTGGGACGATGCAGTGCAGATGGATGTGGCGCTCCATCGTCTGGCCCCAGGTGTGCAGCACGGCGGTGATGCCGAGGGTTCCGTTCCAATGACGAGCGGCAAAGGCTTGCAGGGTGTCCGTTGCGCTGGCGAACAGCAGGTCGTAAATCAGTTTGTCGTTCCACCCCACCCAGTCGTTGATCGCATGCGGCAGCGTGAAGACGGTATGAAAATAGGGCACCGGCAGCAGTTCGTCTTTGCGCGCTTCGATCCAGCGCGCTTTCTCCAGCCCTTGACATTTCGGGCAGTGGCGGTCGCGACAGGAGTTGTAGCTGTTGTAAAGGGTGCCGCAGTCAGTGCAGTAGTCGATGTGCCCGCCCAGCGCCGCGGTGCGGCAGTTTTGGATGGCACTGAGTACCTTGTGCACGTGCAGCGGATGGGAGTGCTCGTGCAGGGAGTCGGGCAAATGCGCGCGCAGGATGTCGGCGACTTCGAACGTCGGTCTCTGCTTGGAGCCGGAGTGCGTGTGTCCCGCTCTGTGATGGGGAGTTGGAGAGGAAAGGAATGGCGATGCCATTGCGTGTGCTTATTCTTTTTCTTGTTTATTGTTTATTTCAGCGCCGGTGCTGCTTTGTCTCGGGTGTGGTCTCTTCCAACGCGATAGCGTTTTAATCTAACGTTATGAATAACGCGAGGCAAAAGCGCGCTTGCACAAAAACCTGAAACGAAGGCCGGAACTCGGTGCGCGCTTTTGACTTCGCGTTGATTCATTTGTTAGGGTTTTGTTCACGTAATGCGAGGAATGAGTGTCTAACATTGCCGCTGCGGCCTTATGCTTTGAATAAATTTCATGCACTTCACTCCCAAAAGTACTAACAAGAGAAAACATACAGCGCAATAAGCAAACAACGCGAAATTGGTCAGAGTCCATGATCGTGCAGCAAGTACGGCTACAGCTGCTGCAGGTAGCATGCAAAACGTGCCCGTAAGTACCCGACTAGTAACATCTGGAAAGAGAGCAACCCAACTGAAAGAGCGCGATGTCTCTGCGATGACGTCCTTTTGACGATGTAGATGGCCCAGATGTACTGCGGCGAAAGCTGACAGCAAAAGGAGAATGGTGGGGGCAGTGATATTCACGAAATTCGCTGGAATGGAGATTCCAGCAAATGAAATAGATTTCGCCTCTGAGGATGCTTTTCGTGCTTCTAGGTAAGAAACTGCCTCCTTCAGCGTCATCCCACTTATCGCAGACCAGAAAGGGCGCAGCGCTGGGAAAGTTGGTCCGTCACCACCCAGACTGACTGCTAACTCATGCGCTTCGGCGCTCTTTAGTTGGCGTACTATGAATCCGCGATAGCTTCCTTGCTTCACGACGTAAAACGTTGGCTCTCCCGGATTTCATGGGAACCAATAAAAATTTGAAAAACAACTACTTAAGCTCATTTTTTCGTACACATCAAGGTTAAAATGTAGTCGAGCGCAAACTCTGTAACTCATTGATTTATAATGTGTCAACCCCGAACCGGTCATATCCGTTGAGATCCAAGCATATCCTTTGATAGAGGTGTCCAAGGTTGGTGATGCCATAGCAGCGGCGTTTGATGACTTTGATCTTATTATTTAACCCCTCGACAAAGCCGCTGGTGTGTCGACCAATAAAATAATTCGTCACTTCCTCAAAGTGAGTATTCAGTGTCCCGAGGAAGCTATCGAAGCAACTGAGCTTGCGGTTGGTGACACGTTCCATCCAGCCACGCAGTTTGCGCTTACCCTGACCTTTTGATAGGCGGCTTTCATAGATGGCAGTGAGTGATTCGCAAGCCTCATAAGCTTCTTGTAATTTTGGTGAATAGCGAAAGAGCCGATTCAGCATGCGTCGCTCATCTGCATTCAGATCGGCGCGACGCTGACGCAGCAGCCAATGCACGTTCTTGAATGACTTGCGCTCTTCTTCGGAGAGGATATGACACAGCCGTTTCCATTCGCTTTTGCGCAGGTTTTCCAGTCCATTTCGGTACAGCTTGGCAACATGGAACCGATCCGCGCAAATGTGTACGCGCTTGCCGAACACGGCTTTAGCGGCACCGATGAAACCTTGATAAAGATCCGAGCACACACTCTGGACGGTGCGTCGCAAGCGCTTGGGAATGCTGAGAAAAAACTCCTGTACGCAGGCCTTGGTGCGGTCGCCGAGCAGACCGATGACATGCAATGTCTCGTTAATGTAAGCGCTGATCACAACGACAAAATCACGATGACCCTTTTTCAACGCAATCTCATCAATGCCAATGACCTCCAAGCGTTCAATTGCGTTCCAATCGACATCGCACGCCATGTTTCGATCCAAAATACCCTGCAGTGCGTCGACACCAATGGCATGCTTGCGACTGACATCCTCGAGCGTACTGTTGATCAACTCCAGCAGCATCTGCTGTTCGAATGCTTTTGTCACTCGGGAGCGCCGCGTGTACCATGACAGCGTTTGGCTCGTTGTCGGACGCCCTTCGCAGAAGTGGCATTGATAACGCTTCGGCCTCAAAATAAGAACAACTGTATACTCGAATAATGGCAAATGGCGTAACTCTATCTCTTGACCATGGCCATACTCATGATCGATTGGCCGACCACAGCGATGACAGTTCGTACCCTCCAGTGTGCTATGCACATAGACTTTAAGTGTCTTGCGCTCGCCGAGCACCACGCGATCAACGGCGATATCAGGAAGATTTAAAAGCGTCTGAAGGGTCTCTTTATCAAATGTCATTATCAACAGCGTCCAGATGGGGTTTCAGCGACAGGCGGTTCTCAAGTTGTTGATCTACATGATACAACAGTCCCAGGAGATCCGGGAGAGCCAAAACGTTCCAGAAACTGGTACCGAAATCCAGTTGTTCACAGCGTTGTTTGGGACTACGTTTATCTTGATGACACCCTGGACTTTGTTGCTTTGCGCAAGCCGCTCGATCTTGTTCGGGGAAATAGTTCCGGTCTCGTCGTCGGATAGCATTACCGAGATGTCATCCAGCGGGGCGGTTTGGATGTTGATGGATTGATCGCTTCCGTAGACCTTATTAAACGCAGATTGGAACTTCTTGCTGAATGTGCTCGCGACTGCGGATCTGTCCGGGAGAAAGACCCCAACGTCGGCGCTCATAGAGGGCCTTGTTCATAAGCTCGGCCAAGACTGAGAGTTAACCTCGAAAGCCACAGTATTTTAACATTAAAATCAAAATTTTACGGAAAAGCCCCGCGTACCCGCTGGTCACTTGATCGGAGTTATGAACAAGGCCCTCATAGAGGTAATGTAGTTTGACCACTCAGCTAGCGTAAACTCCCCGTCTGGCCATGGATGTCTGCTACCGAAAGGAGTTATTGGCAACCCGCTCAATTTCGCGTTTGCTCCTACTTCGGATAAACGGCCTTGTTCATAACTCCGACCAACTTACGAGCGGGTGCATTGGCCTTTCCGTAAAGCATTGGTTTTAAAGTAAAAATACTGGGGCGTTCGAGGCTAAACCTAGGTCTTGGCCGAGCTTATGAACAAGGCCGGATAAACTCTGTTGGACTTCCTTGGTAAATGGGGTGCCGTACTCCGGTTTCTCGCGAATGATCTGTTGTTCGAGTGCGCGCTTGGCACTCTCATAATTGCGATCAATGCTGACAAACGCCGATATTTCGGATAATGCAGCGTCGAAGTTCTCAGTTTCAAAGGTCAGGGAAAAGAGGAGCACCACGCCAGCGGCGGTTGCCGTTGTGATGACAACATTGCGAGCGGATTTCAGAATTTCTAGTGCGAGGTCACTCATTTGTGGAATTTGATAACAATGCGCCGGAAATCCCTTCCCTAACGCCTAGTTCAGCAGCGCCGAACGTGGAGCGGATGATTGCGCAATAGTGGCGAAGCCATGCGCAAGCAGCCGCGGAAGGTTCGGTGTCCGCTGGAACGCATTGTTAGGCCATCTTTTGCAGATGATGAAAATCCTCAATCGCGGCCAGCTCTTCTGCCTCAGTGGCTTGAGCTCGAAAAAGATCCCACCGAACCTGAAGGTTCAGCCAGAAATCTGCGGAAACCCCAAAAAACTTTGCCAACCGAAGCGCAGTGCTTGGCGTGATGCCGCGCTTTTGATTAACAAGCTCATTTACTCGCTGATACGGAACGTGTATGGCGTCAGCCAAATCACGTTGACTGATATTCATAGGCACGAGGAACTCCTCCCGAAGCATTTCGCCGGGGTGAGTAGGCGCCCTATGCGTTGGAATTCGAACCATATTCGATACCTCTAGTGATAATCGGTAACCTCGACTTCGCTCGGACCCGATTCACCCCAAACGAAGCAGATTCGGTACTGTTCGTTAATGCGAATGCTGTACTGACCTTTCCGATCCCCGGCTAGCGCCTCAAGACGATTACCAGGCGGAACTTTCAGTTCTTCGAGCGACTGCACTGAATCGAGTTGGTCGAGCTTCCGCGTGGCGATTTTCCAGAGCTTTTCTGGACAGGATTTTCTAGCGGCTTTCGAATTGACGCCGTTGAAAATGTCTTCAGATGCCCGACCATGGAACGATTCAATCATGGGAGCATGATAGCACGGTGTCCATGCTATGCAATAGGATGGCTATTCCTGGCCTAACGTCGCTAATCAGCCGCGCTGTTTTTTGCGTCGGCTGGATTAGCCTTGTTATACGAACAATACATACCTAGAATACATTTCACTTTGACTTTTCTGGTTTAGTAATACCTGGAATTCGAAAACCACTTATTTCTGCTTTTTGTCCCCGGCCTTGTTCATAAGCTCGGCCAAGCCTTGAGAGTTAACCTCGAACGGCGCAGTATTTTAACCTTAAAACCAAAACCTTACGGAAAAGCCCCACGCACCTGCTCGTCACTTGGTCGGAGTTATGAACAAGGCCTTGTCCCCGCTCCATAATTCTTTCAATTATAACCTTCTTTGTTTCGTCCGGCTCATCCATCGTTTCTGCTATGCGTTGGCAGACCAGCACATTATGATTGTCCATTTGGCGATTGTAAAAGTATGTTAATTGATTTATCGAGCTTCGATACACCCAAAGAAATAGGGCAGAAATTATTTCAATAACTGTACCACCTGCGATCGCGATATCTCGCACATTCGACACATCAAACAATGTACGAATAGAAGTAGGTAGAAAATTAATTCCAACGCCAGATATTATTACAACAAATCCTATCCACATCGCAATTATGCTGTATCTAAAGCTACGATGCGTTTGGTGGCCTTGTTCATAACTCCGCCCAACTGACGAGCGGGTGCTTGTGGCTTTTCCATAAAACGCTGATTTCAAGGTTAAAATGCTGGGGCGTTCGAGGCTAACTCCAAGCCTTGGCCGAGCTTATGAACAAGGCCTGTTTGGTCTAGTCCAATGCGATAGTAGGCTTCAAGCTGAAAACGACTGTAGATAATTAACGGTATTAGGCCGGCTTCGTCTCCATTTTTTAGCTCCTCTTCTATGCTTTTTTGGCCTTTATCAAGAGTGGAGAAACTTTCGGACACAAGCGCCTCCTGCTCCTCAAGATAGAGATTTACTATGTCTCCTATGAACTCGATAAACGTTAGCGGAATAAATGGTATGATTACTAAATAGAAGGCACCCAATACAGATAATATTGACCTCCATGTGAATGGTTCAAAACCCCACTTCCATAGAGGTGTTAACCATAAATACCAACAAAAATATCCTAACCCTGCGATTATAACTAGGATAAGTAATATGAAAAGCGAAAGAGCAGGTATTCGGAAAGACTTGTTTAAGCGAAGAAATTTTATGACGACGTTTTCTTTTTCTTGTTCCTTCTTATCAGATGCGTCTTCGTTCTTCTTTTCAGCAAGTAGAGCAACTTCTTCATTAGAGGTATCAGGCTTGTCTGATTCCAGATTATCAGTCATTTTCCCTTCCTATTCTGCGTATAACGTCCGGAATAAGCCGACCAAAAAACCGCGCCACGATAAGCGTTGAGTAATGCGCTGAGCTCGGCGCGCGGGTTTTTGGGTCGGCTTGATTCACTCGTTAGCCACTTATTCGGAATACCACCAAAACTCAACCTCTCAATGGCAATAGGCGAATTCTGTGTCGCTTGGGATCAATAGTTACAAGCGCTCCGTTTTCCAGTTCTTTTGACACGTTATTCAACGCTTCGATTACCAAATTTCCCGCTACTGATGGCACAATGTCTTCCATTCTGAGCTGTATTACGCTCGGTTTACTGGCATTTGTAGAGTGAAGAAGAGAACCGAAATCCAGATCGTGAGTGAATACTATAAACTGATTTTGCCTGGCCCATTCCATTATCTCCGTATCCTCAGCACGAATGTCTCCAATTTCACGCCAAGGAATTGCTTCATGCCCTTGAGCCTGAAGAAACTCCTGCCAACCTTGAGGGATGTTCATATCTAAAACGATTTTCATGACGCCTTAAGTTGAACATCATACTCTTCTGCTCGCCAAGTGGCGTAAGCTAACGCTGCGAAGATGTCTTCTTTTTCTAAATCCGGATAGAGTTTCAAAATATCTTCATTTGTTTTTCCCGCCGATAGTAGACCTGTTATTGTCCCAACCGTTATTCTTATTCCACGAATGCAAGGTTTACCACCCATTACGCGAGGATTAATTGTAATGCGATCGATATCGGGAAATTTCATATTGATACCTCTTAACTCCCCCATTTAGTTACGGTCAAGTTCTTCGATGGTGTTTACTGCGGCTAACGTATAACGTTTAGTTAACCTGCCGAGCCCGCGCCGGTCGGGCCGCGAGCGCGAAGCGCCGCGGTGCCCGACCGGCGCGGGCTCGGCAGGTTCAACGCCCTGTTAGATTAAAACATTTTTTTGGTTCGCTTCAGTGTCCGTCTCAGCGAACCGCTATGTGGATTCTACAACAGTCAAGCCCTGGGTGGGGCCTGGAAACTCCCGCTGATGTTGGCGCAGTTGCACGAGCAAGGCTCCGTTGCGCGCGCTCGGTCCCGCGGGCGCAGCGATTTCGCATGGAGCACAACGGTTTTTCGCTCACCGCGGTCGCGTCGCAACATAGCAGCACTGTCCCGAGCCGATGCGCATCGAGTGGAGGAGATGTTCATCAGGCCGCCTCGCACGCAAGCGGCGGGTCTTGGCCGCGAGCGGGTCCAATGGTGGGCGCAAGGTCGCGCTGACGTCGTAGCCGTCCGCCGCAGCTCGGGCAGACGTGGATGTCTTTGCCGGTCAGGCGTTGCAGCAAGACGTCGTAGGGCTCGCGCACTTTGGTCGTCGTCACCGGCGCTAGCAGGGCAAACGCATCTAAATTTCCCATTTTAGGCCGCCTGTAGGACATCAAGTAACTGCTCAAGATAATCCGTATCCCAGCCGGCACGGAGTCGCTTTAATTTAATGCTTTTCTTTGAGGTCGTATCTTTCCTGAGAATATTGAGTGCAATGTGCCGTAGGATGGAATAGTTTTCAGGTGCATGACCTTTTCGCGTTCGATTGGCATCTTCGGAAAAGGACACATCCAGAACCCAATGCAGTGAATTCTCAATTCCCCAATGAGAGCGAACCGCTTGGGCAAATCGTTTAACATCGCCTGACAGGCTGGCAATGAAATAGCGCCGGTCCGTGGTTACTTTTTTTCCATCATCTCGAATCGACTCTACCATCCCGATACCCCGGAAACCTTTCCATTGTTCGGCGTAATGCCCTAAGGAATGATCAGTGAAATAATAATACCGACGCGTCTCCAGGCGACCATGTTTTTTCTCTTTCGTTTCAAGAAAAACACTCGCATCCCGGCAGCATTGGTCGAGATCGACCGATTCGAACCAAGCGATGACATCTTGATGAAAAGTGCTCTGGTTTCCTTTCAAAGAAAATACCCAATCTGCTTGTTTTTCAACAATTTTCTCCGCAATCTTCTTTTGGCATCCCATCGCGTCAATACTGACTACACAGCCTTTGATCTCCAGTAAATCCAACAATTTCGGTATCGCTGTAATTTCATTTGATTTTTCTTCGGTCTTGAGTTGACCCAATACGAGCGATGAGTGACAAGCCCACGCACTCACCATGTGAATTGCCTTATTTCCATTAGCTCTATCATGCGATCTGCGCACCGTTTTCCCATCGATCGGTATAATATCCCCATCAAACTTCGGCTCTATCGACTTCACCCAGGAGATGAAACAGGTTCGGAATTGATCGGGGTCAATACGGGCAAATACACGATTGAACGTATCATGCGAGGGAATCCCATTGGGCAATTCCAAAAACTTCCGTAACCACTGTTCATGGGTTTGACCAAACTCCTCCATCGCATCCCAGCTCTCTCCCATACATAACGTCGAACAAATCGCTATCGTTATGATATCAGCCAGCTTATGCCTTTTTGTCCTGTCGATACGGGGGTCGTTCAGATCGGAAAAATGACCGGCGATTGTCGTATCTTTTTCCTCTTCATTTATAGGTCTGATCATTCCCATTTTAATAACCCTCTATTAAATCATATGATCTTCAATTTTCGCCATCATAACACATTGTTTTCTAAATATTTTTAGATGCGTTTGCCCTGCCGGCGCTAGGCCAAGCAGCGCTTTGGCACGATTGAGCTTGGTCGCGCGGTGTCCGCAGGCGAGCAGTCCGTAGTGGCGGATGCGGGTGAAGCGCGGCGGCAGGATGTGCAGCGTGAACCGCCGGATGAATTCGTTGGCGTCCAGCGTCATCACTTTGGTCTTGGCGCCGTCTTTATAGTCTTTCCAGGTGAAGGTGACTTTGCCGTCGGCAAGATTGAGGATGCGGTGGTTGCTGATGGCAATGCGGTGGGTGTATCGCCCGAGGTAGTCGATGATCTGTTGCGGTCCGCCGAACGGGGGTTTGGCGTAGACCACCCAGTCGTGCTCGCGCAGTGCCTTGCGCAACGCGGCGAAGTGCGTGCCCGGCGGTGTCTTCAGCTCGCCTGTGGTATGCGCGTGCTCCAGGCGCTCGAGGTAGTTTCCGCGGAAGACCTTGGACAGCGCTTTGACCGGGAATAACCAGTCACGATGCGGGCAGGGTTTGAACTGTTCGCCATCGAACGTTAAAGCTCCGCCTGGGACGATGCAGTGCAGATGGATGTGGCGCTCCATCGTCTGGCCCCAGGTGTGCAGCACGGCGGTGATGCCGAGGGTTCCGTTCCAATGACGAGCGGCAAAGGCTTGCAGGGTGTCCGTTGCGCTGGCGAACAGCAGGTCGTAAATCAGTTTGTCGTTCCACCCCACCCAGTCGTTGATCGCATGCGGCAGCGTGAAGACGGTATGAAAATAGGGCACCGGCAGCAGTTCGTCTTTGCGCGCTTCGATCCAGCGCGCTTTCTCCAGCCCTTGACATTTCGGGCAGTGGCGGTCGCGACAGGAGTTGTAGCTGTTGTAAAGGGTGCCGCAGTCGGTGCAGTAGTCGATGTGCCCGCCCAGCGCCGCGGTGCGGCAGTTTTGGATGGCACTGAGTACCTTGTGCACGTGCAGCGGATGGGAGTGCTCGTGCAGGGAGTCGGGCAAATGCGCGCGCAGGATGTCGGCGACTTCGAACGTCGGTCTCTGCTTGGAGCCGGAGTGCGTGTGTCCCGCTCTGTGATGGGGAGTTGGAGAGGAAAGGAATGGCGATGCCATTGCGTGTGCTTATTCTTTTTCTTGTTGATTGTTTATTTCAGCGCCGGTGCTGCTTTGTCTCGGGTGTGGTCTCTTCCAACGCGATAGCGTTTTAATCTAACGTTATGCATAGCGCGCGCCTTGGAGCAGCCTGAGCGATAGCGAAGGCTGCTCCAAGGCGTCGCTGCTGGTGCGCTTGTTCGGCTTCTTCATGCGACGCGATAGATGACCGGACGGTATTCCGGTGGCGGAATTGGCTTGGCGTTCGCTTCGGCAGCGGCCAACCAACTTTCCTTGGCTTTCAGAACTTCTGTCAAAGCTTCGTTCGGTGTTTCGCCGAATGCTGAACACGCTTGTAGATCCGGAATGTCAGCAATATAGCCTTCATCTTCTTCGCTATAGAAGATGTTGACGTGATAATCTTTCATGATGCGTCTTCGAGTTGGAGGTTGTGAATCTCTACCAATTTGAGCAATTGCTGAAGTTGATAGGGTTTTACCTTGCCTTTTAGATCTTGAAGATTCAACAATTCCGGAATCCCTGGGTGCACGAAAATATGATGACTTCCATTAACTTGGTCTAATCGGAAGCCGAAAGCCTCAGCAACCGCTACGGCGTCCGAAAACCGGACATTTTTGGAGCCGGAGAGGAGTTTTCGGAGAAGCTTGCGCTTGTTCATGAGCAAAAAGCGGACTGAGTCTCGCGGTCTCCTGCCTGGAGCCGAACGTTAAGCACAGCCCGGCGCTTGCTGGCCGGCCGCCCGCGTCAGCGGCGGCCGGCCAGCAAGCGGTCGGGCTGGTGCGCTTGTTATGCATCTCGACGCGGTGGCGTCAATTTTCGGGAAACAGCTTCTTGGTGAGAGCATCCAGCTTGTACCGTTTTGCAGGGTTGACGTCGAAGCAGAAAACGCCTTCCTTGTTCCATTGAGCAACACCGCCGCGCGGATCAGGATTCAATACCCAACTGGGAACTGGCTTCTTCCATTGGACTTTTGGGGTGGAGTTTTCAATGGATTCGATCTTGCCGACACCCCGCACTGTTCCGGTTTCAGCCGTGCTGTTGAAGTTCGCGAGTAAGACAAAATGACCGACTCGAAGGTCGCAAATAATCGCTTCTTCAGAACAATTCTTTGCCTGAGGCCACCGACTGAGATCCGGGAATACGAGAGAAGAAGACGCGAGGATTGCCGTGAGCGCTTCTTCTTTATAGGCAAATCGCCAGAATTTTGTGCGCATGAAGTTTCCTTGGTTGCATAACGTCAACCGCAGCCCGCGCCAAACTGCGGCGACGCGCGAAGCGCCCGCCGCAGTTTGGCGTCGGGCTGGCGGACTCGTTAGGCATACATTAGCTTCCCGCGAGGCTCGGGAATGGGGCGCCCAAGTTCCTGCGCGGTCTCGATCCATTCGCGGATGATTAACTCGGCGTTCTTGAGCGCTTCCTGATAGGAAGCCCCGTCGGCCATGCACCCCGGCAATTCCGGTACCTCAGCGAGGTACGCGGTATCCTCTGTGCTCCAATAGATCAAGATCTCGTATTTCGGCTGCATCGCTTCTCTCAGAGTTTGTACTTAAGGATGACGGTTCGAACTTGCTTGACCTGATACGCTTTCGCCTTAGCACCGACTGGTTGCAAGTTCAGGATCTCTTCGACACCTTCTCTTGAGTAGATGTAGTGATCGCCTCGGACGCGCTCCGCAAACCCGAGCTTCAGCATAAGCGAGCAAAGATCCTTGAACGGGATGTTGGCGTCCGAAGTTCCGCGAAGGACAATGCTCAGCGTCTTCTCGGCTTTACCCATGAGTGCGTGATGGCGAATCGGTGCCTAACGTTTAGTTAACCTGCCGAGCCCGCGCCGGTCGGGCCGCGAGCGCGAAGCGCCGCGGTGCCCGACCGGCGCGGGCTCGGCAGGTTCAACGCCCTGTTAGATTAAAACATTTTTTTGGTTCGCTTCGGTGTCCGTCTCAGCGAACCGCTATGTGGATTCTACAACAGTCAAGCCCTGGGTGGGGCCTGGAAACTCCCGCTGATGTTGGCGCAGTTGCACGAGCAAGGCTCCGTTGCGCGCGCTCGGTCCCGCGGGCGCAGCGATTTCGCATGGAGCACAACGGTTTTTCGCTCACCGCGGTCGCGTCGCAACATAGCAGCACTGTCCCGAGCCGATGCGGATCGAGTGGAGGAGATGTGCATCAGGCCGCCTCGCACGCAAGCGGCGGGTCTTGGCCGCGAGCGGGTCCAATGGTGGGCGCAAGGTCGCGCTGACGTCGTAGCCGTCCGCCGCAGCTCGGGCAGACGTGGATGTCTTTGCCGGTCAGGCGTTGCAGCAAGACGTCGTAGGGCTCGCGCACTTTGGTCGTCGTCACCGGCGCTAGGCCAAGCAGCGCTTTGGCACGATTGAGCTTGGTCGCGCGGTGTCCGCAGGCGAGCAGTCCGTAGTGGCGGATGCGGGTGAAGCGCGGCGGCAGGATGTGCAGCGTGAACCGCCGGATGAATTCGTTGGCGTCCAGCGTCATCACTTTGGTCTTGGCGCCGTCTTTATAGTCTTTCCAGGTGAAGGTGACTTTGCCGTCGGCAAGATTGAGGATGCGGTGGTTGCTGATGGCAATGCGGTGGGTGTATCGCCCGAGGTAGTCGATGATCTGTTGCGGTCCGCCGAACGGGGGTTTGGCGTAGACCACCCAGTCGTGCTCGCGCAGTGCCTTGCGCAACGCGCCGAAGTGCGTGCCCGGCGGTGTCTTCAGCTCGCCTGTGGCATGCGCGTGCTCCAGGCGCTCGAGGTAGTTTCCGCGGAAGACCTTGGACAGCGCTTTGACCGGGAATAACCAGTCACGATGCGGGCAGGGTTTGAACTGTTCGCCATCGAACGTTAAAGCTCCGCCTGGGACGATGCAGTGCAGATGGATGTGGCGCTCCATCGTCTGGCCCCAGGTGTGCAGCACGGCGGTGATGCCGAGGGTTCCGTGCCAATGACGAGCGGCAAAGGCTTGCAGGGTGTCCGTCGCGCTGGCGAACAGCAGGTCGTAAATCAGTTTGTCGTTCCACCCCACCCAGTCGTTGATCGCATGCGGCAGCGTGAAGACGGTATGAAAATAGGGCACCGGCAGCAGTTCGTCTTTGCGCGCTTCGATCCAGCGCGCTTTCTCCAGCCCTTGACATTTCGGGCAGTGGCGGTCGCGACAGGAGTTGTCGCTGTTGTAAAGGGTGCCGCAGTCAGTGCAGTAGTCGATGTGCCCGCCCAGCGCCGCGGTGCGGCAGTTTTGGATGGCACTGAGTACCTTGTGCACGTGCAGCGGATGGGAGTGCTCGTGCAGGGAGTCGGGCAAATGCGCGCGCAGGATGTCGGCGACTTCGAACGTCGGTCTCTGCTTGGAGCCGGAGTGCGTGTGTCCCGCTCTGTGATGGGGAGTTGGAGAGGAAAGGAATGGCGATGCCATTGCGTGTGCTTATTCTTTTTCTTGTTGATTGTTTATTTCAGCGCCGGTGCTGCTTTGTCTCGGGTGTGGTCTCTTCCAACGCGATAGCGTTTTAATCTAACGTTCACCGCAGCCCGCGGCAAACTGCGGCTACGCGCGAAGCGCCGGCCGCAGTTTGGCGTCGGGCTGGCGGACTCGTTGGACGCTACCATAGCTCAGCGGGTGCAACAGGCAATGCCAACGATTGTGCCTGTGTAAATTGTGTAAATGATAAAGTGTCACCGTAATCCCCAACGCCACAACGCGCTGGACCAACCGCCGATCAGCGACCTACGCCTCGGTGGTTGCGGACCCGCGACGCCGCCGGATCATGGCCAAGGCCAGCCCACCGATGGCGATCAGCGCCAACGGCGCCGGCACCGGGACCTCTTGGTCGGTCAGAACGAACGCGAGATCACTGGTTGTCTCGCTCCATTCGTCGGTGGCGCTCACGCCCCCTGCCCGATGCCAGCGTCTGTTGTCCACGGTGCCGTTCAGTTGCGACCAACTCCAGGGGTCGGTACTCGCGGTGTTGTTGACGATCGACAAGTAGTAGGTAGTGGATGCGTTCAACGCGAAGGGCGAGACGAGGTTCGCGGAGTAGGCGTATACCGGACTCCCGGCGATGGACTCCCCGGTGGGGGTGCGGATTAGATCGGCTAATAAGGATTCGGAAAGCGGGGTCGTGTTGGGTTTGTCGGTGATGTCAGCGAAGATCCGTATGATGAACATATCGTCGGGGGTGAGCGCGCCTCGGTCACCCCAAAAGCTGATCCCGCGAATGGTGGACGCCGAAGTCAGCTGAAAATTGTCTGCTTGCTGGTTAAGACCAACGTCAACGCTGAAATCGCTGGTCGCACCGACCAGCTTATATGGCGTCTGCGAGTAGACGACTGCTGCGCCCACGGGGGCTGAGGCGACGGCTAGCGCCGCGGCAAAGAGGGCTGGGCGGTACATGGTGTTCTCCTGTGAGCTAGAATTTGCAAGGGTGTGGGGTTGACCGTGGGCACGAGAACAATTGGCGCCTGGTCTGGTTGCGTCGCGACCCCGACGACCGAAACGGATAGGAAAGTCAACCTAACGAATAGGAATTCCAAGCCGACCTGAGCGTCCAGATTGGATTGCCGAAGGTTAGCGGGGGCGGGGTGGGCTGTCAACACCCAACTGCGGGGCTGACGGGCGTCGGGGCGGTGCAGGCGCGCCTGCTGCCAGCGCGCCTCCAGCCCGACGCGCTGGTCCGCGGCGAGGGCGCGGCGCAGGTAGGGGCACAGGGCCGGGTTCAGGGCCAGGTGGTTGTACGGGCCGGCGGCGGCGAAACCGGTGGCGATCAGCGCGCGG
Organism: Thiohalocapsa sp. PB-PSB1; assembly: GCA_016745215.1. Taxonomy (GTDB): domain Bacteria; phylum Pseudomonadota; class Gammaproteobacteria; order Chromatiales; family Chromatiaceae; genus Thiohalocapsa. The sequence goes on along the minus strand of CP050890.1, from coordinate 4,426,405 downwards.
GCCAAGCCGGCGACGGCGGCGGGCTCCCAGTCCAACGTTAAGCCTGGCCCGCCGCCCGTTGCCGCGCCGGAGCGCAGCGACGGCGCGGCAACGGGCGGTCGGGCCGAGGCGCTTGTTAGCCCCCCACCACGCGCCGCGGCCTCATCGCCAAGTAACTTGGGGCAGACTGATGGCAAACTATGCTGGATCAGCCGATCCCAAGGTCGAAAAAGCAATGGTGCTGAACAACGCCCGTTCGTTAGCCTGATCCGGGAGTGAGCGAACTCATCACTGGTGACGCGTAAGCGATCCCGTTCGGAAGAATGCAAATCCACGAACACTCCTGATCGGCCTGATCAACGCTCTCTTTTTGCTTTGATTTGTCAGGAGAAAAGTATGGTTCTTCCACCCAAGAAGTGCAAGCCGCTGGCCGAGCCAAAGAAAAAGCCGCTGGCCGTGGCCTGTGAGGCCGCTCTCGACGAGTGGCAGGCGCAAACCCAAATCGAACGGTTGAATGGGGATGCCGCTGGCATCGATATCGGCGCGACCAGCCACTTTGTTGCGGTTCCCGCCGATCGTGACGAACAACCGGTGCGTGAGTTTCCTGCCTTCACCGCCGATCTGGAGCGTTTGGCCGATTGGCTCAAGCAGTGCGGCATCCGTACCGTGGCAATGGAATCCACAGGCGTCTACTGGATCCCTCTGTTCGAACTGCTCGAGAGTCGCGGCTTTGAGGTGCTCCTGGTCAATGCCCATCACGTCAAGAATGTCCCGGGACGTAAGACCGACGTGCTCGACTGCCAGTGGCTGCAACAATTGCACAGCTTCGGTCTGCTACGCGGTGCTTTTCGTCCCGAGGAGTCGATGTGCGTGCTACGGGCATACCTTCGCCAACGGGCCAATCTGGTGCGCTATGCCGGCATGCATGTTCAGCATATGCAAAAGGCGCTCAATCAGATGAATCTTCATCTGCATCATGTCGTCAGTGATATCACCGGCGTGACCGGCATGAAAATCATCCGCGCCATCCTTGATGGGGAACGCGACCCGCAGGTACTCGCCAAACACCGTGACCGGCGTTGTCGCCAGTCCAGTGAGATGATCGCCAAGGCTTTGCAGGGTCATTGGCGCGAGGAGCATTTGTTCGCCTTGCGCCAAGCCGTGGAGCTGTTCGATTTCTATCAACAACAACGGGCTTGCTGCGATGAGGAAATCGCACGCGTACTGGCAGGGCTGGAATCGACCACCGATGCCCAGGCACCGCCGCCGTTGCGCAAGCACAAGGTCGATCGCAACACCCCGGCTATCGATGACTTGCACGAGCAGCTGTTTCGCCTCGTCGGGGTCGACCTGACCCGCATCGACGGCCTCAATGCGCACAGCGTCTTGAAGATCCTCGCTGAGATCGGCACCGATATGTCGCGCTGGCCTTCGGTCAAGCAGTTCTGCTCCTGGCTCGGCTTGTCTCCGGGCAACAAGATCTCCGGAGGCAAGCGCATCGGTAAGAGCAAGACCACACCCTCGGCCAATCGTGCGGCCGCTGCATTACGCATCGCAGCACAGGGGCTGTCCAACTCCCACAGCGCCCTCGGGGGCTATTTGCGCCGTCAAAAAGCGCGTTTGGGGGCTCCCAAGGCGATTACCGCCACCGCCCACAAATTGGCCACCATCCTCTACAGCATGATCGCCAATCAGACAGAATACGCTCCGCCCGATGCCAACGACTACGAGGTGCAGTATCGCAAGCGCGTGTTGAGCAACCTGCGCCGGCGTGCCGATCAGCTCGGCTTTGATCTGATCGAGCGCCCCGCTTAAACGCGCGCTCGCGGCGTCGCTTCGCGAAAAAAGCCTGCCCGGCAGGAGAGGAGAGGTTCGCCTGAAATCCGACCAATTGAGCACTTTCTGTGTCAATGATAGGTTCATCTTCGGAACTTGCTTCCTTGCTTCTTTCTTCTGTGTGTGGCTATAGTAATCATCACAACAACAGACCGTCGGCCCTCCCGTAGTACATCGATCCATGCCGGATCGTAACTATTTCGTCACATAAATAAAGCTATTGAAACAGCTATTTAGGGGAAGTTACTTGGAAGCATCTGATGGATCTATTTGAAGCCGATTTGCTTGGGCTTAACGTGAATCTCCACCTTCTTCCACGGCTTTCCCGCGATTCTAACTCGGACCTTAACCATCATATCGTCTGGCGCGTAAACAGCTTCCCCTTTCTTATAGATAGCGTTCTCCGCCATCAAATCCGTGGCCTTCCTCATGCCCCTCTTTACGCCTAATTTATACCATTTGATGATTTCTTGGTCAAGCACGCCAGGTATTTTTCTAACGATGTCATCTAAGTCCTTGCTTGGGTATCGGGTATGTCTTGGCTTGCGCTTAATCGCTTTTGCGACCTTGTTTACTGCCGTTCTGTACGTGGCGCTTGACGCGCCAACAAGTGTGTTTGCCACGTCGTCTCCTGTATCGTTGCTAACGTTAAGCCTGGCCCGCTGCCCGTTGCCGCGCCGGAGCGAAGCGACGGCGCGGCAACGGGCGGTCGGGCCGAGGCGCTTGTTAGCCCCCCACCACGCGCCGCGGCCTCATCGCCAAGTAACTTGGGGCAGACTGATGGCAAACTATGCTGGATCAGCCGATCCCAAGGTCGAAAAAGCAATGGTGCTGAACAACGCCCGTTCGTTAGCCTGATCCGGGAGTGAGCGAACTCATCACTGGTGACGCGTAAGCGATCCCGTTCGGAAGAATGCAAATCCACGAACACTCCTGATCGGCCTGATCAACGCTCTCTTTTTGCTTTGATTTGTCAGGAGAAAAGTATGGTTCTTCCACCCAAGAAGTGCAAGCCGCTGGCCGAGCCAAAGAAAAAGCCGCTGGCCGTGGCCTGTGAGGCCGCTCTCGACGAGTGGCAGGCGCAAACCCAAATCGAACGGTTGAATGGGGATGCCGCTGGCATCGATATCGGCGCGACCAGCCACTTTGTTGCGGTTCCCGCCGATCGTGACGAACAACCGGTGCGTGAGTTTCCTGCCTTCACCGCCGATCTGGAGCGTTTGGCCGATTGGCTCAAGCAGTGCGGCATCCGTACCGTGGCAATGGAATCCACAGGCGTCTACTGGATCCCTCTGTTCGAACTGCTCGAGAGTCGCGGCTTTGAGGTGCTCCTGGTCAATGCCCATCACGTCAAGAATGTCCCGGGACGTAAGACCGACGTGCTCGACTGCCAGTGGCTGCAACAATTGCACAGCTTCGGTCTGCTACGCGGTGCTTTTCGTCCCGAGGAGTCGATGTGCGTGCTACGGGCATACCTTCGCCAACGGGCCAATCTGGTGCGCTATGCCGGCATGCATGTTCAGCATATGCAAAAGGCGCTCAATCAGATGAATCTTCATCTGCATCATGTCGTCAGTGATATCACCGGCGTGACCGGCATGAAAATCATCCGCGCCATCCTTGATGGGGAACGCGACCCGCAGGTACTCGCCAAACACCGTGACCGGCGTTGTCGCCAGTCCAGTGAGATGATCGCCAAGGCTTTGCAGGGTCATTGGCGCGAGGAGCATTTGTTCGCCTTGCGCCAAGCCGTGGAGCTGTTCGATTTCTATCAACAACAACGGGCTTGCTGCGATGAGGAAATCGCACGCGTACTGGCAGGGCTGGAATCGACCACCGATGCCCAGGCACCGCCGCCGTTGCGCAAGCACAAGGTCGATCGCAACACCCCGGCTATCGATGACTTGCACGAGCAGCTGTTTCGCCTCGTCGGGGTCGACCTGACCCGCATCGACGGCCTCAATGCGCACAGCGTCTTGAAGATCCTCGCTGAGATCGGCACCGATATGTCGCGCTGGCCTTCGGTCAAGCAGTTCTGCTCCTGGCTCGGCTTGTCTCCGGGCAACAAGATCTCCGGAGGCAAGCGCATCGGTAAGAGCAAGACCACACCCTCGGCCAATCGTGCGGCCGCTGCATTACGCATCGCAGCACAGGGGCTGTCCAACTCCCACAGCGCCCTCGGGGGCTATTTGCGCCGTCAAAAAGCGCGTTTGGGGGCTCCCAAGGCGATTACCGCCACCGCCCACAAATTGGCCACCATCCTCTACAGCATGATCGCCAATCAGACAGAATACGCTCCGCCCGATGCCAACGACTACGAGGTGCAGTATCGCAAGCGCGTGTTGAGCAACCTGCGCCGGCGTGCCGATCAGCTCGGCTTTGATCTGATCGAGCGCCCCGCTTAAACGCGCGCTCGCGGCGTCGCTTCGCGAAAAAAGCCTGCCCGGCAGGAGAGGAGAGGTTCGCCTGAAATCCGACCAATTGAGCACTTTCTGTGTCAATGATAGGTTCATCTTCGGAACTTGCTTCCTTGCTTCTTTCTTCTGTGTGTGGCTATAGTAATCATCACAACAACAGACCGTCGGCCCTCCCGTAGTACATCGATCCATGCCGGATCGTAACTATTTCGTCACATAAATAAAGCTATTGAAACAGCTATTTAGGGGAAGTTACTTGGAAGCGACGGCGCGGCAACGGGCGGTCGGGCCGAGGCGCTTGTTAGCCCCCCACCACGCGCCGCGGCCTCATCGCCAAGTAACTTGGGGCAGACTGATGGCAAACTATGCTGGATCAGCCGATCCCAAGGTCGAAAAAGCAATGGTGCTGAACAACGCCCGTTCGTTAGCCTGATCCGGGAGTGAGCGAACTCATCACTGGTGACGCGTAAGCGATCCCGTTCGGAAGAATGCAAATCCACGAACACTCCTGATCGGCCTGATCAACGCTCTCTTTTTGCTTTGATTTGTCAGGAGAAAAGTATGGTTCTTCCACCCAAGAAGTGCAAGCCGCTGGCCGAGCCAAAGAAAAAGCCGCTGGCCGTGGCCTGTGAGGCCGCTCTCGACGAGTGGCAGGCGCAAACCCAAATCGAACGGTTGAATGGGGATGCCGCTGGCATCGATATCGGCGCGACCAGCCACTTTGTTGCGGTTCCCGCCGATCGTGACGAACAACCGGTGCGTGAGTTTCCTGCCTTCACCGCCGATCTGGAGCGTTTGGCCGATTGGCTCAAGCAGTGCGGCATCCGTACCGTGGCAATGGAATCCACAGGCGTCTACTGGATCCCTCTGTTCGAACTGCTCGAGAGTCGCGGCTTTGAGGTGCTCCTGGTCAATGCCCATCACGTCAAGAATGTCCCGGGACGTAAGACCGACGTGCTCGACTGCCAGTGGCTGCAACAATTGCACAGCTTCGGTCTGCTACGCGGTGCTTTTCGTCCCGAGGAGTCGATGTGCGTGCTACGGGCATACCTTCGCCAACGGGCCAATCTGGTGCGCTATGCCGGCATGCATGTTCAGCATATGCAAAAGGCGCTCAATCAGATGAATCTTCATCTGCATCATGTCGTCAGTGATATCACCGGCGTGACCGGCATGAAAATCATCCGCGCCATCCTTGATGGGGAACGCGACCCGCAGGTACTCGCCAAACACCGTGACCGGCGTTGTCGCCAGTCCAGTGAGATGATCGCCAAGGCTTTGCAGGGTCATTGGCGCGAGGAGCATTTGTTCGCCTTGCGCCAAGCCGTGGAGCTGTTCGATTTCTATCAACAACAACGGGCTTGCTGCGATGAGGAAATCGCACGCGTACTGGCAGGGCTGGAATCGACCACCGATGCCCAGGCACCGCCGCCGTTGCGCAAGCACAAGGTCGATCGCAACACCCCGGCTATCGATGACTTGCACGAGCAGCTGTTTCGCCTCGTCGGGGTCGACCTGACCCGCATCGACGGCCTCAATGCGCACAGCGTCTTGAAGATCCTCGCTGAGATCGGCACCGATATGTCGCGCTGGCCTTCGGTCAAGCAGTTCTGCTCCTGGCTCGGCTTGTCTCCGGGCAACAAGATCTCCGGAGGCAAGCGCATCGGTAAGAGCAAGACCACACCCTCGGCCAATCGTGCGGCCGCTGCATTACGCATCGCAGCACAGGGGCTGTCCAACTCCCACAGCGCCCTCGGGGGCTATTTGCGCCGTCAAAAAGCGCGTTTGGGGGCTCCCAAGGCGATTACCGCCACCGCCCACAAATTGGCCACCATCCTCTACAGCATGATCGCCAATCAGACAGAATACGCTCCGCCCGATGCCAACGACTACGAGGTGCAGTATCGCAAGCGCGTGTTGAGCAACCTGCGCCGGCGTGCCGATCAGCTCGGCTTTGATCTGATCGAGCGCCCCGCTTAAACGCGCGCTCGCGGCGTCGCTTCGCGAAAAAAGCCTGCCCGGCAGGAGAGGAGAGGTTCGCCTGAAATCCGACCAATTGAGCACTTTCTGTGTCAATGATAGGTTCATCTTCGGAACTTGCTTCCTTGCTTCTTTCTTCTGTGTGTGGCTATAGTAATCATCACAACAACAGACCGTCGGCCCTCCCGTAGTACATCGATCCATGCCGGATCGTAACTATTTCGTCACATAAATAAAGCTATTGAAACAGCTATTTAGGGGAAGTTACTTGGAAGCGCTTTCTATGCAGAGTCTACGAATTCCCATGACACCAAGGATGCACTTCGTTGTTTGGAATATTCGGGGTGCGAAGACAAGTACTCTCTCAATCGGCCAATCTGAGATTTTGGGGCTATAACTGCTTCTACGTGCTGCGGCAGAAACTCAAAATCGCCAATATGTCGCCATTCTCTTTCTGAATAGAACGTATCTTCATCTTTGCTGCTAAAATCCGTTACCTTGATGAAGTTGACAAAGTAAGTGCCCGCAGCACTTTCGTCGAGAGCGGAAATCACTCTTTCACCATATGCAGACCAAGCCATCTGTTCGTAATACTCTGCTTCCTGATAATTTCCATTCTTGTAGCATTGGTGGGCCCAGTCGAGAGCATCTTCGTTTGGCTTAACGTATTCCTTGGAGGCTGGTATCTGGTCGGTCGGAATGTATATGACGGGGAGGAAATTCTTGTGAATCCGCGTGGCTGAAAAACCTATTGCTACACGCCCGTAGTGTTTAGCGTGATTGTGTAGGTCTTTGAGTGGAATATCAGTCACGCAGCAAAACTTTTCGGTTTCCTGTGTCTCCGATACACGCTCCACGCAAGTTCCCAACAGCTTTTGACTCTCCAATATCTTTATTGCTGTATCAGCGGCATCCGTGTCCTGGGCAGGCTTCCCGGTTTTAAGAATGTCCGAAGGCCGGCGGATAGAACTCCAGTCTACGCCGCGTGGAGAACCGGTGAAATGCCAAAAAATCCCGGAGCGATATCGTTGCATAGGGAAACCGAGACCTCCCGCGTGATCTTGCTGGAGCGCTAACGTTAAGGCTGGCCCGCCGCCCGCTGCGGCGCGCGGAGCGAAGCGACCGCGCCGCAGCGGGCGGTCAGGCCGAGCCGCTAGTTAGGTCTTTACTTGGCTTGCTCCGCCACTCCCAATGAGGACTGTCCCCTCAGATCCGGCGTCTACGTTCCCATCGATCCGGATCATATAGTTAAAGGATGGTCTTTGGTTGGAGTTAGCGATTCTAGAAGCGAGCCTGGTAAAGACGGGAATCCCAAGGATGAAAATCAAGAACTGTAGCAAAGTGCCGACCCACGGAACTAGATCGGCAAACAATATGGCACCTACCAGCAGAAGCGCGTACTTGATATCACTATCAAGTTCCGGTTTAAAGTCTGCGCCCCTGAAAACATAATCGATGTTATCTACGCCTCGCAGCGAGCACTTTGGTTTTTCGATGTCGGAGGCAAAGTTAAAGACAAAGCACAAAGAAACGTCATCTCCGGCTTCCATCCTGTTGAAGATAAATACCATTTCTAAAAAATCGTTCGAACTAGACTCGTGCTTTTCGTAGCGAAGCAGTGAGGAGTTAGTCTTTTCGAAGGAATCAATTATGTCCGTTCGATTTGGAACTTGTATTACAGCGGTTTGCTTTTCAATAGCTACGCGACCGTTGTTTCTAAAGTCTACGCAATATAGACAAAGGTTCTCGTAGGGAGCGCCCTTGTACGACACTTTCAGATCGGCGTTTGATATTCCTTTGTAGTTTCTCGGTAGCGCATAGGGATGGAAGAAGGTCGTAGCTTCAAGCCTTTTCCGTTTTCGGTTCTCCGACCTGTTCTTGATCCATATAGTAGCGGAAACGGAAATCAAGCTGGTTAGGCTTGTAACTACAAAAACGCCAACACCAGAAAAGACCCAGTCCCTGTTGGCGGATATCCACTCGAACATGGGGCACTCCAAGAACCTAACGCCTCACATCACCGGCAGCAAAAAGCAGAGCGAGGAACGAGCGGCGCTTTTTGCTGTCCGAGTGCATGTGATTGTTATGTTCTTTTGTTTACCAATAAACGGGGTCATTGAATTCCTTAACACACACGGGACGTTCATTAATAGTTGGAATTGGCTCTCCAGTTAAAGACTGACCAAGCCAGCCAAAAGGCATTGAAAGCTTTAGCGGAGCCTGAATTACATTTTCTGAAAGTGCCTGAAATCCCACCTTTGAATAAAAAGATGGATCTCCATATGTGACAGCAACACTAACAGAGCGTTTTTTGAGTTCATTAAGCCCATAATTGATTAGTGCCTGTCCGATGCCTTTCCCCTGATGTTCAGCGCTCACTGCAACCGGGGCAAGCATGAAAACCTGAATAGGCTTACTAAACTGAAGGCGAGTAAAGAAAATAGAACCAATGAGCGTTTCATTTTCATATACGCCGAAACAGATTATTTCATTATTGTCGATGCTTGATGCCAACTGCGAAGAAAGGCGACTAATTAATCTTCCTTCTTTTTCACCCTCTGATGAGGTGAATACAGAAGCGAATAACTCTTCTACCTCTTTTTGTTTCGATTTGTCCAGAATTCGGTGAATCATCCCTTACCTTTCAAGATTACTGCACTTATCGCTTTGGGAACATAACGTTACGCCTGGCCCGCCGCCCGTTGCCGTGCCGGAGCGCAGCGACGACGCGGCAACGGGCGGTCGGGCCGAGGCGCTTGTTGGGCGTTTCATTGGCTCAGCGAAAAGAAATGTGGTCTGTCCCTGATGTATCCCCACAACTTCGGCCTTGGGTGCCCGCAAAAACAGTCGGTTACGCACAGCCCCACCCCAAGGCACGGCTGCGGATAAGACGCTTAGGACAACTCTCTGATTCGGCTCCGGAAAATGCGGGGATACCTCAGGGTCTGTCCCCTATTATTCTTCCCCTATTATTCTCCTGGCACTGGATAAAGTTCGACCTCAAATGAAGCTGCGAATTATGGCGGAGACTTCAGGGGTTCGCAGATATCCAATAGAACTATGGTAGTCGATACTGCCGTCCTCTCCGGTGACACTTGTGTTTAGAACGAGGTCATCCTCAACCCTAATGCCTCTATCATTTGCTGCGAACTCTCTTGCAAGATGCGTATCAAAGGCGACAGGATCGCGGCGTTCCGAGAAGTTGGTCCAACGTCGAACGAGCGAGGGCGTTCTGACTAGATCGTTCTCCTCGAAGATCTTCACTTTTACATGAGGTAGACCTAGCGGCGAGCCAATGGTGACGAAGTGGTCGATGCTAAGATCCGTGAACTGTCGGCCAAGTCGACGGAGAACGTCATATGCGACGATTGAGCCCATGGAATGACCAATCACCATTATCCGTCTTGTGCGATACTGTAGAATCTTTTCGCGCAGGCGCTCGCGGACTTCGGCTCTTGTGTCGTCTTCCGTGTAGTATCGATGTAGATCGTTGAAGACCCTTTTGAGAAAAGCTTCTGCGCCGGAATCAATGCCTAGCCAGCGCTTTGCGGTCTCGACGGCAGGGCCAACGAGGTCCTGTGCATCTGCACGAAGGTCGTCCCAAAAACCATCATCATATCGTGCAAGGGTGCAGTTGGTGTCGCATGACGGGTACTTGCGATCCTCATCCGGCTCTGGGTATAGGACGTCTGCCCAATAAGCAATATCTATCGCCGGCGCGGTTTGCCCGGCGGTTCGTCGCTCGTTGCGCTGTAAGCCGTCGACGATGGCCTCCTCCCACAACGCCCGTAGATTCTCAGGGCTAGGTTTGTTTCTAAGACCATGGACGCAGAGGATGATTGGCTCGTTCATCGTTAAACCTCTTTGGTTGACAGGAGTCTAATTGTAGGCAATGCAGGGAACGTCTTGGATCAGCCTACTACCCAAAGCGCGGCAGCGCTTTGGGTAGTAGGCTGTATCCGATTGTTGGGCGGTTGCGCTTGAATTGCAACAATGGCTCTCATTTACACTCCTTTGTGACATTATCAATAGCCGGAACGACCCACTCTGGTTTCGTTATCAACTGTGCTAAAGCGTTTGTAAGGTATTCCCCACAATCTCGTGCTTTGTCGATTTTGTTAGAACAAGCCGGCGGATCATGAGCTGTAATGACGGTCTTGAAGCGTTCTCTCAAACACTGATCTGCGGTCCTAATATGAGAATTGAGGTGGGTATGCAAGAGTTTTTCATATTCCGTCTGCATACCACTATCCGACAAGATGCGCCGAATTCTGAATCTGTTCCCTTGCAGATTGGTTACCCAAAGCGCCACCCTTTCGCGGTGTTTTGTTCTCCAGTCTTCTACTTCCGCTCTTAGAAACCGGGTATCTTCTTTCTCAATCGATGGCTGGAGAGCCATAGAGAAGTAATCGTCCAAAGAGGCATCGAACTGCCGAGCAGTAGCTATCCAGGCGTAGATGTTTTCGGAAATGACTCGGACATGTGTGAGGTCCGAGCGGTCTTTTTCGATGCCATCGAAGTAATCTTTGGCGACGAAGCTGGCGATTGTGACCACCGCAAGGGGAACAAGAAGCTTTGCGACTTCGAGGGTACTCCAAACAGGGTTCTTCCTAGCCGGTTGGTCATCCATCGAATTGTCTGGTGTGTTCATCTCACACAACTCCTGACGAGTTAGGTGGCGAGCGCAGTGCATAAATCCGCAGATCACGGGTGTGTTGCATGTTCTGCCGCCGCGCCGTTTAGCGTCGCAAAGCATCGATTATCTTTAGTTCGGGTAAGTCAATGTGGTTTCCCACACCCAACGTTTTGCACAACCCGCCGCGTGCTGGCTGGCCAAAGCGCAGCGATGGCCAACCAGCACGCGGTCGGCGTTTGTGCAATTGTTAGCCCCCCACCACGCGCCGCGGCCTCATCGCCAAGTAACTTGGGGCAGACTGATGGCAAACTATGCTGGATCAGCCGATCCCAAGGTCGAAAAAGCAATGGTGCTGAACAACGCCCGTTCGTTAGCCTGATCCGGGAGTGAGCGAACTCATCACTGGTGACGCGTAAGCGATCCCGTTCGGAAGAATGCAAATCCACGAACACTCCTGATCGGCCTGATCAACGCTCTCTTTTTGCTTTGATTTGTCAGGAGAAAAGTATGGTTCTTCCACCCAAGAAGTGCAAGCCGCTGGCCGAGCCAAAGAAAAAGCCGCTGGCCGTGGCCTGTGAGGCCGCTCTCGACGAGTGGCAGGCGCAAACCCAAATCGAACGGTTGAATGGGGATGCCGCTGGCATCGATATCGGCGCGACCAGCCACTTTGTTGCGGTTCCCGCCGATCGTGACGAACAACCGGTGCGTGAGTTTCCTGCCTTCACCGCCGATCTGGAGCGTTTGGCCGATTGGCTCAAGCAGTGCGGCATCCGTACCGTGGCAATGGAATCCACAGGCGTCTACTGGATCCCTCTGTTCGAACTGCTCGAGAGTCGCGGCTTTGAGGTGCTCCTGGTCAATGCCCATCACGTCAAGAATGTCCCGGGACGTAAGACCGACGTGCTCGACTGCCAGTGGCTGCAACAATTGCACAGCTTCGGTCTGCTACGCGGTGCTTTTCGTCCCGAGGAGTCGATGTGCGTGCTACGGGCATACCTTCGCCAACGGGCCAATCTGGTGCGCTATGCCGGCATGCATGTTCAGCATATGCAAAAGGCGCTCAATCAGATGAATCTTCATCTGCATCATGTCGTCAGTGATATCACCGGCGTGACCGGCATGAAAATCATCCGCGCCATCCTTGATGGGGAACGCGACCCGCAGGTACTCGCCAAACACCGTGACCGGCGTTGTCGCCAGTCCAGTGAGATGATCGCCAAGGCTTTGCAGGGTCATTGGCGCGAGGAGCATTTGTTCGCCTTGCGCCAAGCCGTGGAGCTGTTCGATTTCTATCAACAACAACGGGCTTGCTGCGATGAGGAAATCGCACGCGTACTGGCAGGGCTGGAATCGACCACCGATGCCCAGGCACCGCCGCCGTTGCGCAAGCACAAGGTCGATCGCAACACCCCGGCTATCGATGACTTGCACGAGCAGCTGTTTCGCCTCGTCGGGGTCGACCTGACCCGCATCGACGGCCTCAATGCGCACAGCGTCTTGAAGATCCTCGCTGAGATCGGCACCGATATGTCGCGCTGGCCTTCGGTCAAGCAGTTCTGCTCCTGGCTCGGCTTGTCTCCGGGCAACAAGATCTCCGGAGGCAAGCGCATCGGTAAGAGCAAGACCACACCCTCGGCCAATCGTGCGGCCGCTGCATTACGCATCGCAGCACAGGGGCTGTCCAACTCCCACAGCGCCCTCGGGGGCTATTTGCGCCGTCAAAAAGCGCGTTTGGGGGCTCCCAAGGCGATTACCGCCACCGCCCACAAATTGGCCACCATCCTCTACAGCATGATCGCCAATCAGACAGAATACGCTCCGCCCGATGCCAACGACTACGAGGTGCAGTATCGCAAGCGCGTGTTGAGCAACCTGCGCCGGCGTGCCGATCAGCTCGGCTTTGATCTGATCGAGCGCCCCGCTTAAACGCGCGCTCGCGGCGTCGCTTCGCGAAAAAAGCCTGCCCGGCAGGAGAGGAGAGGTTCGCCTGAAATCCGACCAATTGAGCACTTTCTGTGTCAATGATAGGTTCATCTTCGGAACTTGCTTCCTTGCTTCTTTCTTCTGTGTGTGGCTATAGTAATCATCACAACAACAGACCGTCGGCCCTCCCGTAGTACATCGATCCATGCCGGATCGTAACTATTTCGTCACATAAATAAAGCTATTGAAACAGCTATTTAGGGGAAGTTACTTGGAAGACGATTAATTCTCTCGGTCGGTTGCTTCGGCTCCTAGTTTCTTTGATTTGTAGAACCGAAGCAAAGCAATTGCCCCAACACCAATTAGAGCGATAGGAGTTGGAGTGGGCGCTTGGTGTTCATGCTGCTGAAATGTATAGCTTATTTCTCCGCTACTCGGCGAGAAATCCTCCTGGAAATAACTGTACAAGAATTCTCCAGTGTTAATGCTCAGAGGCGTTACTAACGTTTCGCTGTTTGCGGGCACTGTGCCCCCCCCGACGGGTGTCCAAGATGGCGCGTACCCAAGAAATGGATTTGATCCGAAATTGATCTCCATCAAGTTGGCCATTTCTTCGTCCGCAAGTGGAACAGCAAGTGAGGTAATGGCGTACTCCAAATCCAGAAAATCTATGATTTGATTATAGGCGTTCGTCACTGCATAGTCGCCGTCATCTTCAACGTTTAGGCCCAGCGCAGGCGTCTCCTTTTCTATTGCGGCGACCGTGCTAGTCCAACGCTTAGTGATCTTATAATTGTTCCACTCTTCGAGTTTGAAGCTAACCGCTAGTCCTATGGGGTCATTGGCAGGAATATCGAGCCCTGCCCAGTCAATGTTCACTCTATTTGTACCTTGCCCAGCGATCGTCGGCGCTGGAAAAGCTCCATCGTCGGATAGTGCTGCACCGACATCGACGATTGCAGTGTCAGAAATGATGGTTATATGGAAATCATCATAATTAACTGCATCCATATGCATCTTGCCTTCCGACTCGGACACAAATCGTGGCATTGCTGCAGCGGCCCCGCAAAATAAGGTTAGACCCGCCGTAATCGATATGAACCGTGTTTTCATTGCAATTAGCCTCTTGGTGAGAAAATGACGTTGTTGCCTAACGTTTAGTTAACCTGCCGAGCCCGCGCCGGTCGGGCCGCGAGCGCGAAGCGCCGCGGTGCCCGACCGGCGCGGGCTCGGCAGGTTCAACGCCCTGTTAGATTAAAACATTTTTTTGGTTCGCTTCGGTGTCCGTCTCAGCGAACCGCTATGTGGATTCTACAACAGTCAAGCCCTGGGTGGGGCCTGGAAACTCCCGCTGATGTTGGCGCAGTTGCACGAGCAAGGCTCCGTTGCGCGCGCTCGGTCCCGCGGGCGCAGCGATTTCGCATGGAGCACAACGGTTTTTCGCTCACCGCGGTCGCGTCGCAACACAGCAGCACTGTCCCGAGCCGATGCGGATCGAGTGGAGGAGATGTGCATCAGGCCGCCTCGCACGCAAGCGGCGGGTCTTGGCCGCGAGCGGGTCCAATGGTGGGCGCAAGGTCGCGCTGACGTCGTAGCCGTCCGCCGCAGCTCGGGCAGACGTGGATGTCTTTGCCGGTCAGGCGTTGCAGCAAGACGTCGTAGGGCTCGCGCACTTTGGTCGTCGTCACCGGCGCTAGGCCAAGCAGCGCTTTGGCACGATTGAGCTTGGTCGCGCGGTGTCCGCAGGCGAGCAGTCCGTAGTGGCGGATGCGGGTGAAGCGCGGCGGCAGGATGTGCAGCGTGAACCGCCGGATGAATTCGTTGGCGTCCAGCGTCATCACTTTGGTCTTGGCGCCGTCTTTATAGTCTTTCCAGGTGAAGGTGACTTTGCCGTCGGCAAGATTGAGGATGCGGTGGTTGCTGATGGCAATGCGGTGGGTGTATCGCCCGAGGTAGTCGATGATCTGTTGCGGTCCGCCGAACGGGGGTTTGGCGTAGACCACCCAGTCGTGCTCGCGCAGTGCCTTGCGCAACGCGGCGAAGTGCGTACCCGGCGGTGTCTTCAGCTCGCCTGTGGTATGCGCGTGCTCCAGGCGCTCGAGGTAGTTTCCGCGGAAGACCTTGGACAGCGCTTTGACCGGGAATAACCAGTCACGATGCGGGCAGGGTTTGAACTGTTCGCCATCGAACGTTAAAGCTCCGCCTGGGACGATGCAGTGCAGATGGATGTGGCGCTCCATCGTCTGGCCCCAGGTGTGCAGCACGGCGGTGATGCCGAGGGTTCCGTTCCAATGACGAGCGGCAAAGGCTTGCAGGGTGTCCGTTGCGCTGGCGAACAGCAGGTCGTAAATCAGTTTGTCGTTCCACCCCACCCAGTCGTTGATCGCATGCGGCAGCGTGAAGACGGTATGAAAATAGGGCACCGGCAGCAGTTCGTCTTTGCGCGCTTCGATCCAGCGCGCTTTCTCCAGCCCTTGACATTTCGGGCAGTGGCGGTCGCGACAGGAGTTGTAGCTGTTGTAAAGGGTGCCGCAGTCGGTGCAGTAGTCGATGTGCCCGCCCAGTGCCGCGGTGCGGCAGTTTTGGATGGCACTGAGTACCTTGTGCACGTGCAGCGGATGGGAGTGCTCGTGCAGGGAGTCGGGCAAATGCGCGCGCAGGATGTCGGCGACTTCGAACGTCGGTCTCTGCTTGGAGCCGGAGTGCGTGTGTCCCGCTCTATGATGGGGAGTTGGAGAGGAAAGGAATGGCGATGCCATTGCGTGTGCTTATTCTTTTTCTTGTTGATTGTTTATTTCAGCGCCGGTGCTGCTTTGTCTCGGGTGTGGTCTCTTCCAACGCGATAGCGTTTTAATCTAACGTCAACCGCAGCCCGCGCCAAACTGCGGCCACGCGCGAAGCGCCGGCCGCAGTTTGGCGTCGGGCTGGCGGAGTTGTTGGGCGATTTTATCCATCGGCGGTCATGTTAATTGAGCCTGACCCCTTTTCCCGTTCTAGACTTGACCCCGTTCCTCGCGTGACCCCGTTCCTCGCGTCCTGCGGGCAAGCATTAGGCCCGGAAGCCCGAGTGCAAAGGTGAAAAACGTGCCGGGTGCAGGAATTGGAGTTGAAGATATCTCAAATCTCCAGTTGTCGATACCATGAATAATCGAAACAGTCGATCCGGGAATGGTATTCGATCTCCAATACCCGAAAGAGAGTTCATGACCTCCCCCAGAGAAATCCGGATGCGCCCCCCCTGGACCAGAGAAATCTGCAGCATCAAGATCTAAAAGAGACCAAGTCTCCCAGGTCGTGCTTCCTAGGACAACGTCTATACCAGTTCTGTAGAGGATATCGTCCTGGACTACCACGGCACCGCGGCCAACAACGCTGCCACCGGGACTGGAAAGAATACGTTGATCCTCGTAGTAGTCTATTGACGAGATTGCACCACTAGCGCCTGGGTCATACGTATCCGCTAAGAAAATGTGCGCGAGGAGAACCTGCGTACCGCTGCCCCAAGTGTGAGTCATCACTCTATAAGCGCCAGGATTTCCCCCGGTCGCGGCCTGCGTGGCGGAGTCAGAGTATGACCCGGTAGAACGGATTAGAAGACGCTCCCAGTCACTGTTGTTGAATGTTTCGTCCGAAACAATTGCACTTGCGTGAACTAAACCAGAGATGGAACTAAGGACACCTAGTGTGAGTGAAAGGACCACCAGGGATCGATTGGTCATACGTGCCATAGTCGGTTACCTCGTCTGCTGTCAGCCAGATATGGAGAGCCTGTCAGATCACCTTCGTTAAGTAATGCCGGTGCCAAATTCGTGTAGGGTACCGGCCGCCCAACGTTTGCGTAACCTGCCGCGTGCTGGCTAGAAGGGAGCGTAGCGACCGCTAGCCAGTACGTGGTCAGGTTGACGCGCTCGTTAGCCCCCCACCACGCGCCGCGGCCTCATCGCCAAGTAACTTGGGGCAGACTGATGGCAAACTATGCTGGATCAGCCGATCCCAAGGTCGAAAAAGCAATGGTGCTGAACAACGCCCGTTCGTTAGCCTGATCCGGGAGTGAGCGAACTCATCACTGGTGACGCGTAAGCGATCCCGTTCGGAAGAATGCAAATCCACGAACACTCCTGATCGGCCTGATCAACGCTCTCTTTTTGCTTTGATTTGTCAGGAGAAAAGTATGGTTCTTCCACCCAAGAAGTGCAAGCCGCTGGCCGAGCCAAAGAAAAAGCCGCTGGCCGTGGCCTGTGAGGCCGCTCTCGACGAGTGGCAGGCGCAAACCCAAATCGAACGGTTGAATGGGGATGCCGCTGGCATCGATATCGGCGCGACCAGCCACTTTGTTGCGGTTCCCGCCGATCGTGACGAACAACCGGTGCGTGAGTTTCCTGCCTTCACCGCCGATCTGGAGCGTTTGGCCGATTGGCTCAAGCAGTGCGGCATCCGTACCGTGGCAATGGAATCCACAGGCGTCTACTGGATCCCTCTGTTCGAACTGCTCGAGAGTCGCGGCTTTGAGGTGCTCCTGGTCAATGCCCATCACGTCAAGAATGTCCCGGGACGTAAGACCGACGTGCTCGACTGCCAGTGGCTGCAACAATTGCACAGCTTCGGTCTGCTACGCGGTGCTTTTCGTCCCGAGGAGTCGATGTGCGTGCTACGGGCATACCTTCGCCAACGGGCCAATCTGGTGCGCTATGCCGGCATGCATGTTCAGCATATGCAAAAGGCGCTCAATCAGATGAATCTTCATCTGCATCATGTCGTCAGTGATATCACCGGCGTGACCGGCATGAAAATCATCCGCGCCATCCTTGATGGGGAACGCGACCCGCAGGTACTCGCCAAACACCGTGACCGGCGTTGTCGCCAGTCCAGTGAGATGATCGCCAAGGCTTTGCAGGGTCATTGGCGCGAGGAGCATTTGTTCGCCTTGCGCCAAGCCGTGGAGCTGTTCGATTTCTATCAACAACAACGGGCTTGCTGCGATGAGGAAATCGCACGCGTACTGGCAGGGCTGGAATCGACCACCGATGCCCAGGCACCGCCGCCGTTGCGCAAGCACAAGGTCGATCGCAACACCCCGGCTATCGATGACTTGCACGAGCAGCTGTTTCGCCTCGTCGGGGTCGACCTGACCCGCATCGACGGCCTCAATGCGCACAGCGTCTTGAAGATCCTCGCTGAGATCGGCACCGATATGTCGCGCTGGCCTTCGGTCAAGCAGTTCTGCTCCTGGCTCGGCTTGTCTCCGGGCAACAAGATCTCCGGAGGCAAGCGCATCGGTAAGAGCAAGACCACACCCTCGGCCAATCGTGCGGCCGCTGCATTACGCATCGCAGCACAGGGGCTGTCCAACTCCCACAGCGCCCTCGGGGGCTATTTGCGCCGTCAAAAAGCGCGTTTGGGGGCTCCCAAGGCGATTACCGCCACCGCCCACAAATTGGCCACCATCCTCTACAGCATGATCGCCAATCAGACAGAATACGCTCCGCCCGATGCCAACGACTACGAGGTGCAGTATCGCAAGCGCGTGTTGAGCAACCTGCGCCGGCGTGCCGATCAGCTCGGCTTTGATCTGATCGAGCGCCCCGCTTAAACGCGCGCTCGCGGCGTCGCTTCGCGAAAAAAGCCTGCCCGGCAGGAGAGGAGAGGTTCGCCTGAAATCCGACCAATTGAGCACTTTCTGTGTCAATGATAGGTTCATCTTCGGAACTTGCTTCCTTGCTTCTTTCTTCTGTGTGTGGCTATAGTAATCATCACAACAACAGACCGTCGGCCCTCCCGTAGTACATCGATCCATGCCGGATCGTAACTATTTCGTCACATAAATAAAGCTATTGAAACAGCTATTTAGGGGAAGTTACTTGGAAGTCAATTTTCGTGTTCGCCTTTCGGAAGGCCTGGTGCGCAATCACCTGTCTGGAGTCAGAATAAACCGCAACTCCTGGTTTCCGCATGTCGTGCTAGGGATGGCACCTGTCCGGTTCTTCCGCGAAATCCGCGGTAACCGAAAGGCTTGGAACATTTACGTAGGTGCAGTTCAAATCGTTCAAAACGCCTCCTGTTATATCAGTCCACACATCGATGTTCCATTCACCTTTCATGAGGCCAGTTAACGGCATGCTAATACAATTCTTCGCGCCGGGAAATATTGAGCTCGCCCTCAACTGACCTGCGGGAACTGCCTTTTTTGTGTCGAATGACTGTTTCCCTTCCGTTCCTTTTGAATTAACGATTTTCCCCTTTGCGAAAGCAGTAACTGCTGATGGATATGTACCCAACAGATAAAAGCATGCGTTAACAGAAATCCCCCCGGTAGAAGGTGGCGGTGGCGGTGGCGGTGGCGATTCATCGGCAACCACAGAAAAGGGCGCTGACCACACCCAGTTTGCACACGAATTTATATGAATGCTCCTCTTGCCAAGCGGAGCGTCTTTGGCAATATCAAGCCGAACCACGATCCGCTCTGTGCTAGACGACCTAGTTTCCGTCGAGATAATATTGAGGTTAATCTTTGGATCAACACCGCCACCAGCACTAGGAAACACACTCAAATCAACGCTTTTGTCGGGCCGCAATAACGTTGCACCGGTTAAAGTCACCGTGGTTCTGGTACCGACCTTACCACTCGTGGGTGAGAGATCCCGCAGATATGGGCGGGCATACTGTCGCACATCAAGCTTAAGCTCTGGCTCGCTTGACTGAATTAATCGGTTGCCGATCCTTGAATATGCGATTAACGTGGTCGTGGCGGACCAATTGTACTTGCCTTCGGCTGTTGTATCCGGATCAAGGTGGCTCACCCCGATAACGGTAGTATTTTGCCCAGCAGAGATTGTTTCTTCGTCCAATACTTTGCCTTGGTAACGGAGAAGAAGTACGACATCTCCTTTCCAGAATCTGCCAGAGCGATCTAGCGTGATACGATATTCATTCTTGCACGACTTGTTCGGCTCAACCTTTGCTATCTTGACCGCCTTTTTGCATCTATCCAAATCATCGTCTCTAGCAATTTTAAATGCTTCCCAACTTCCTGAAAAAATAATGTCTCCACCGCCACTGGAACACCAATTATAGTGGTTAGAGAAATCAGAATCCCAGCGACTCCCTTGATACCCACAACCGAGGGACAAGTTCTCTTTATTTTGCGCAACTGCACTATTAGCATAGGGTTCGCAGATACACTTTGCGATAGCTTGCTGTCGCTTCCGAAACTCGTTGGGAAGAACCTGTTGCTTCACGCACCTGTCCTCGTGGTACTGCAAATCTGCACTCCACTCAGCTCCTTCGAATCCGCAGTTTTGCCTTTCCTGCCACTTGTAATGTCGACGGGCAGTATTTGCGAAATCCTTACACGTAATAACCGCATCCCAACGACCCTTGGGAATATCCCAGGGATTTCCATATTTCGGGATAACCCTATTGCCGGTGGCATAGACGCTGTTCGCCCAGCGACCTCCGCAGATCTCTTGATCGTTCCCAGCGCACGGCATGTCACAGTTGTCAGCTACACCATACTTGCCATACTCGTCACCGCAAAAGCAATAATCGGTATACTGAACAGCAGCGTAGTCAAATCCGCCACTCTTGCACTTATCAATGCAAAATGTAGGTGACATCTTAGAGTCGCGTACGACCTCGGCCGACAAATCCCTGGGATTATCTTTGTCCCGAAAGCAACCAATATAATTCTCCCCTGCCTTTGAAGTAGGGACAAGCGTCGAACATGTAAGTACTGCAAGTAGGAAAGTGAGCGATTGGCGCATTGGTGAGTCTCCGTAGAAGTTTGCTATCAACAACGTTTCGAGCACTTAGTATTCTGTTTTGCGACTAACGTTAACCGCAGCCCGCGCCAAACTGCGGCGACGCGCGCAGCGCCCGCCGCAGTTTGGCGTCGGGCTGGCGGGCTAGTTGGGCATTCTGTTCATTCAACGATTCCAGAAAAGGGATCTGACCCTGAGGTATCCCCAGATTTTCCTCAGTTGGAACAGAAGCTTGCGAAGCTTTTGTAGAGCGGAAATGAACATGCACGGAGGGTCGTTGTCCCTGACAAGCGACGAAACCTCTCAGGAGACCCCCCGTGCATGCATCCGCAATCCTACACCGATGCCTGGCGCCGCTGCTCGTGCCGATGCATCGTGCGCGACTGACGGCGCTGTTCGCGGCGGTGGCGGCCTGTGTTGCGGGGCCGGGGCTGACGCTGACCGACATCGCCCGGCGCCTGCCGGGTCCGGGGGCGTTCCGCCACAAGCTCAAGCGCATCGACCGCCTGGCGGGCAACCGCCATCTGGAGCGCGAGACGGGGCTGGTCTACGCTGCCCTGTGCCGGGCGTTGCTGAGCGGTCTCAAGGAGGCGGTGATCGTCGAGGACTGGTCGGACCTGAAGGCGGATCAGTCGCTCGCGACTGCTGCGCGCCTCGCTGCCGGTGGGCGGGCGGGCGCTGACGCTCTACGAGGAGGTGCACCCGCAGGCGAAGCTCAACAACCGCCTGGTGCACATCCGTTTCCTGAAGCGGCTCGCGGAGTTGTTGCCGCCGGGGGTGGCGCCGATCATCGTCGCGGACGCGGCCTTCCGCGTGCCGTTCCACCGCGCGGTGGAGCGTCGCGGCTGGCGTTGGGTGGGCCGGGTGCGCGGGCGGGACTTCGTGCGCCTGAGCCGACGCTGGGCGAGCTGCACGACCGTGTTTCGTCGGGCCACGGCCACGCCGCGCCTCCCGGGCACGGGCGATTGGGTGCGCAGCAATGCGCTGCGCGCGTTGTTCGTGCTGGTCAACCACCCGCCGCAGGGGCGTCGCGGCAAGACCGCCGCCGGCAAGCGGTCGCGCTCGAAGAAGGCCGTCGCGGCCGCGCGCAACGCGAAGGAGCCGTGGCTGCCGGTCGCCTCGCCGCGGCTTGCCGAGCGCACGGCCAAGCAGATCGTGCGCCTGCATCGCCAGCGGATGCAGATCGAGGAGGCCTTCCGCGACATGAAGAGCCGGCACTTCGGCGCGGGCCTGGAGCGCAGCCGCTCGCGCAGCGCCGGGCGCTGCGCGGTGTTGGTGCCGATCGCCTCCTTGGCGGCCTTCGCGTTGTGGCTCATCGGCACCGCGGCGATCGAGCGCGGCCTCGATCGACACCTGCGTCCGGGCTCGCGCAAGCGTCGCGTGTACTCGCGCCCCTTTCTCGCCCGACTCCTGCTCACGCTGGAGGACTACCGCCCCCTCATCGGCGACCTGTCCGCGGCCATCGAGAACATCGCCCGGTGGGCGGCCGAACACCACCGCGCCCTCTTGGCAGAATCGGTTGCGGCGGGTTGATTCGTGGGGATACCTCAGGATCTGACCCCTTCACCCTATTTCCTCCTTGGCCCTTCGTCTCTCTGCTAATCACATCTATGCGGCATTATGCTAACGAAATCGCAGAGGCGTCACACCGACGGTGACTGGATCGGCATAACGTAGAACAGAAATGCTTACAGGCGTACCGCATTTCTCAGCGATGTAAGACGAAAATCCCCATGAATTTACACCTTTCGAACCGTCTAATTCCACAATGATATCCCCTGGCACAATGCCCGCGCGCGCAGCGGCGGTACCAGGCATCACTTCTTGCACTAGCACACCATTCCGAATTTCTGCGTCTTCCAGGATCAATCCACCGACTTCCTGGGTGCGAAGCCCAATTTCACAACCATGTTCTCGTATTGAAGGCGCCATGTGAATTTCCGGGATGCGGGCCGGCCGCCGGTAAGAAACTTCAACGGAGTCGGGACACCCCACATTGAAGTAGTTGGTTACGAAACTTGCGTTGGTTACTACTTTTCCATCAATCGCGGAAAGTAAATCGCCCGCTCGAATCCCTGCCTCATAGGCTGGAAGACCCACACTCGCTTCGTCAACTTGTACGCTAAGCTCCGACTGGTGGCTACCTTCGTAGTGCCGAATTCTGTCGGAAAGCTCTAGACCAGGCAAGCACTTGCCTCGAAGCTCAGGTGTAACCGTGACGGTGCCGACCGCATAGAGCTGACATTCACCCGTGTGGACGCCGTGCTGGGATTTCTGCGATTCACATAACTTCAACGCAGAAGTATTCGCTGCCTTCTGCGAAGCGTGTCGCCATGACCAAAACCACGCCTTACGGCCGTTTCCGCTCGCAACAACAAGAGCCTTCGATTCACCTGAATCGCTGTATCTCAATAAGTCCGACTCGAAAGGATTATCGTCTATAAATCGAGTACTTAGGCCGTTGCTCTCTGCATCTTCGAACATCCTAGTGAAATCAAAGGGAAGCTTGAGGACTTGATCTGATCGCAGATACCACCCAGTCTTCGGTATGTTGTCGTATGCACCAACGACGGCAAATTGAACGAATCCAAGGCGCGACTTACTCGAACGAACAACCATGATATCGCGACAGAATTCGAGCGACTTGCCATGATATTCTGGCGATTCAACCGATGACGGTGTCCATAAGGCACTGAAGCTGACTTTTGCCAATAGGTCATCGCCATAAGCGTGAACCACTGCGAGGTCAGAGAACAGACCCGAAAGGCGATGTTCGCTTGGCCGATCATCGAAAAAAGACGCGCTTTCAAAGAGGTCTTTGTATTTTTCCCAGTCGCGCCTCTTAATCGCTTCCAGAGCAATTAGAATACTGTGTTCCGGCGTCTTGGGGGTTGTAGACCAGTACTTAAAACCTTCGAAAATGTCATTGAAAGCGTTCCTTGGAGTACCCTCCGTTTCTAGCGGAGTTGGGACCAATCTATCTTCACGACCTGCGCATCCCAGCGAAACGGAGTTGCTGGCGTTGCGTGGCTCTACTTCCGTGGAAGCTGCTAGATTTGCCGTAGAATGCACAACCATAACTGTGGCGCAAAGGCTTCGGACGGCACCCATTAAGTGGTGAGGCACGAGTATACCTCTTGCTTACAACAATACTTTTTCAAACTGTTTCACCTGCTCTGCTTGGGGATCTTCTTGCATCAACCAGGGGGGGTGTTTGCTCGTCTCCGAATGATAGTCAGAATCTCGAAAGAGTTCTCAGCGCTATCCAAAGAGGCTCGCGTCAGTTGGGAAAACATGATGAGCAAAAATCCAAGCGCAAGGAGGAGGGACGACGCCGCCAACGCGGCTGGTAGCATAGCCGCTGGGATGAGGTTATCGGAATGGCTTATGACTAGTGCGAGCGCCGCGCCGAATCCGATTAGCCCATTCAGGACGACCCACCATCCAATAACTACCGTGACGGTACAAATGACACGAGTTGCTCGATATCGTGCTGAACTGTGTGCAATACCTTTAACCATTTCATATGCTCATGTCTGGTGCTGGGGCGAAACCGGTAGACTGCGCCCAACGTTTAGTTAACCTGCCGAGCCCGCGCCGGTCGGGCCGCGAGCGCGAAGCGCCGCGGTGCCCGACCGGCGCGGGCTCGGCAGGTTCAACGCCCTGTTAGATTAAAACATTTTTTTGTTCGCTTCAGTGTCCGTCTCAGCGAACCGCTATGTGGATTCTACAACAGTCAAGCCCTGGGTGGGGCCTGGAAACTCCCGCTGATGTTGGCGCAGTTGCACGAGCAAGGCTCCGTTGCGCGCGCTCGGTCCCGCGGGCGCAGCGATTTCGCATGGAGCACAACGGTTTTTCGCTCACCGCGGTCGCGTCGCAACATAGCAGCACTGTCCCGAGCCGATGCGGATCGAGTGGAGGAGATGTTCATCAGGCCGCCTCGCACGCAAGCGGCGGGTCTTGGCCGCGAGCGGGTCCAATGGTGGGCGCAAGGTCGCGCTGACGTCGTAGCCGTCCGCCGCAGCTCGGGCAGACGTGGATGTCTTTGCCGGTCAGGCGGTGCAGCAAGACGTCGTAGGGCTCGCGCACTTTGGTCGTCGTCACCGGCGCTAGGCCAAGCAGCGCTTTGGCACGATTGAGCTTGGTCGCGCGGTGTCCGCAGGCGAGCAGTCCGTAGTGGCGGATGCGGGTGAAGCGCGGCGGCAGAATGTGCAGCGTGAACCGCCGGATGAATTCGTTGGCGTCCAGCGTCATCACTTTGGTCTTGGCGCCGTCTTTATAGTCTTTCCAGGTGAAGGTGACTTTGCCGTCGGCAAGATTGAGGATGCGGTGGTTGCTGATGGCAATGCGGTGGGTGTATCGCCCGAGGTAGTCGATGATCTGTTGCGGTCCGCCGAACGGGGGTTTGGCGTAGACCACCCAGTCGTGCTCGCGCAGTGCCTTGCGCAACGCGCCGAAGTGCGTGCCCGGCGGTGTCTTCAGCTCGCCTGTGGTATGCGCGTGCTCCAGGCGCTCGAGGTAGTTTCCGCGGAAGACCTTGGACAGCGCTTTGACCGGGAATAACCAGTCACGATGCGGGCAGGGTTTGAACTGTTCGCCATCGAACGTTAAAGCTCCGCCTGGGACGATGCAGTGCAGATGGATGTGGCGCTCCATCGTCTGGCCCCAGGTGTGCAGCACGGCGGTGATGCCGAGGGTTCCGTTCCAATGACGAGCGGCAAAGGCTTGCAGGGTGTCCGTCGCGCTGGCGAACAGCAGGTCGTAAATCAGTTTGTCGTTCCACCCCACCCAGTCGTTGATCGCATGCGGCAGCGTGAAGACGGTATGAAAATAGGGCACCGGCAGCAATTCGTCTTTGCGCGCTTCGATCCAGCGCGCTTTCTCCAGCCCTTGACATTTCGGGCAGTGGCGGTCGCGACAGGAGTTGTAGCTGTTGTAAAGGGTGCCGCAGTCAGTGCAGTAGTCGATGTGCCCGCCCAGCGCCGCGGTGCGGCAGTTTTGGATGGCACTGAGTACCTTGTGCACGTGCAGCGGATGGGAGTGCTCGTGCAGGGAGTCGGGCAAATGCGCGCGCAGGATGTCGGCGACTTCGAACGTCGGTCTCTGCTTGGAGCCGGAGTGCGTGTGTCCCGCTCTGTGATGGGGAGTTGGAGAGGAAAGGAATGGCGATGCCATTGCGTGTGCTTATTCTTTTTCTTGTTGATTGTTTATTTCAGCGCCGGTGCTGCTTTGTCTCGGGTGTGGTCTCTTCCAACGCGATAGCGTTTTAATCTAACGCTAAGCCTCAGCGGCGCGCGCCTTTGGCGCGTCCGCTGGAGGCTTTTGTTAGCCTAATCGTCTTTATTTGCAATGTGGTAGTGATAGCCACATAGCCCATTTAGGTCTTGCTCATCGGTGGTAAGAGTTTCCCCACAAATAACACATGCATCATAAGTGCGCCCACATTGACAAATAGCACATTTATCTTCTGCTATAATAAATGTCTCCATCCCGCACTCATGGCATGTGACTATAGGCGGATCTCCGCCATCTGTCATAGCAATATATGAGTCTGCGTAGAAATGTTCGCTCAATGCCTCTTGGATGACTTCTTCATCAAGCGCGAACTCCTCGCCACAAGACGAACATATGCAAGTTGAGAATACAGGGTCGGTTGTGTTTTTATCTTTTGGCCGAATTAGTTCGGACAGGCAGTTAGGGCAGTGAATAGATGTTACTGCTTGCGCTAGAGCTTCTGACTGCCAGTCAACCTCTTCCATTGCTGACCGACAATCATTCAACTCCTTTGAATAGACCTCGGCTGTTTTTAGCAAAGTTTCCCATGTTTCTTCTCCTAAGACATCAATAGGCTCAAGCTTCAAATTTGTTTTTAGAAAATCACGAATGATTAGAAATGACTCGGCGATAAACTCTCTGACTTTGCTTTCTGTATGGCTGGTACAATAATGCTCGATGTCATTTCTAACCTTCTGTATCTTTTCAATTGTTTTCCATTCCACTTCGACATTTAGTGAGGCAAATCGCTCCTTTATTTGTTGTACATCGACCGTATTCTTACCTTTTCCTACAAACTGGACACCTGTTTGTGTGGTACTTGGTTGAATATTCTTTTTGACTAATACTTCGTTGCTTCCTGGTGGCGATAAAGCTCGAAGCTTTTCCTTAAATAGCAATAAAATCCCAGCATAAATATTGCGAGCAGCGGATAAAACCCGCCTTGGATCATTGGAGTTGAAATCTTCCACTCCAACCTGAATTGATTGCACTGCATTTTTTAGAATGGTGTCCATGTTCTTAGGCTAACGTCAACCGCAGCCCGCGCCAAACTGCGGCCACGCGCGAAGCGCCGGCCGCAGTTTGGCGTCGGGTTGGCGGGTTTGTTAGCTACTACTTGAAAAGCTCGTCGGCGGTTGTTCTCTTACGGTCAATCCACTCTAAGTCGTCGATCAACTCTTTGCTTGTTTCCCCGTGGTCGCCAGGGCTGCCTTTCTGACCATTCGCACCGGAACTGCCACCATTACCACCCCCGCGCTTAATTCCCACGTCGGCTCCTCCGATACGGCCCCCAGGACCTCCGTCACCACCAGTTCCACCGATCCCGGCCATGCCAGGACGGCCACCGACGCCGGGGATCGCATGGATGTTCTCGTCTAGGAATTTTTGCAGCTTCTCGAGTTCTTCCTCTGGGGTGCCTTCTTTATATACAAGCAGGACATCGATGTCGCCGGCATCACCCCCGTTGCCGCCATTTCCTCCGTTACCACCATTTCCGCCGTTGGCTCCGCGTTCGATTCTCTTGCCACGACCCCCATTTCCGCCGTTTCCACCATTGCCGCCATCTCCGCCATTGCCGCCGTTGGAGTTAAGAATGACATGGACGCTTGGA
This sequence comes from Thiohalocapsa sp. PB-PSB1, assembly GCA_016745215.1. Classification (GTDB taxonomy): domain Bacteria; phylum Pseudomonadota; class Gammaproteobacteria; order Chromatiales; family Chromatiaceae; genus Thiohalocapsa. Next base: position 4,398,991 of record CP050890.1, on the reverse strand, counting down.
TGGAGCTTATACAGCGAAACGTCCAGATCCATGGCTTCTTCGCCGTTCACTCCGTGTCCACCGTTTTGACCAGCGCCTCCGGGCGTGGGGTCCGTGTGGTGCAAGCAGGGGTAAGGTACTTTTGCACCTAAGACCCGCTCGTAACACGTGTCTGTCTTGGTGTGCTCGGAATCTCCATGAGCACCATTTGCGCCATTCTTCCCATCGGTACCGTCTGCCGCGCTCCCATTAATCGAAAGTATACCCCGCATACCTTCGCCATTCAGAACTACCAATTCGAGCATCTTGGCATTGTTCCGGTAGTCGGATCCTTTCTTGTATTCGATCCGAGCCCCGGCATCAGTCAACATTGTTTTGGCTGAAAGTTTCGTCGTGCCGGTAAGCAGAATGGTCGCGTTCCGGCCTAGCTGGATCGTCTCATAGACATAAGTGCCAGGCGTCAAGAGCTTGGTCTCACTATCCTGAAGGACTAGGTTGGATGCGTTTGCAGAGAAACTCGCAACGACAATCGTTGCAGCAGCTATGAGCTTTCGAGTCACTTCTTACGTCTCCTAAGTTGGCTCAAGTTTTCTGAGCAGCTAACGTCAACCGCAGCCCGCGCCAAACTGCGGCCACGCGCGAAGCGCGTGGCCGCAGTTTGGCGTCGGGCTGGCGGATTTGTTATGCGCCTATGCGTACATTAGGCGACGACCTTTTGGTTCTGGTACTGGATCGCCGAATTCAAGCGCGGTATCGACCCATAGCTGGATGGCTTCTTTCGCATTTGATAACGCTAACTCATAGCTCGAACCATGAGCAATGCAGCCAGGAAGCTCCGGAACCTCTGCCAAATACGCGGCATCCTCGTCGCTCCAATAGATGATGGTTTCGTACTTGAACATTAGCCTTCTTCTCCAGAGAGATGATACTTGACGAGAATGGCGCGAACTTGGCGTACTTGATATGGTTTTGCCTTCGCGCCATCGCTTTGAAGGTTTGGCTTCTCTTCTACGCCTTCTTTTCGGAAGATGTGGTGACTTCCCTTTGTTCTTTCCTCGAATCCGAGACTCCGCAGGAGTCCACACAAATCCGTGAAGTTGATATTCGCATCTGAAGACCCTTGGAGGATTCTCAGTCGGAGTTTATCCAGTTTGCCCATTGCATTTAGTCAGCATGCTGCGGGGTTGATTTTCGCGCATAACGCCAAACTAACCCGTCGACCAAAGTGCGCCAGCACTTTGGGCGGTCGGGTTGAGCGCCGTGTTATGCTCGACGTGTTATTGTTACCCCATCGAAGGGTGAGAAACCATGCTGCTGCGAATTCAAGTTCAATTCTGAACTGAATGCGCGGCTTTGCGTGACTTATTTTCGCAAGTGTTACGCTGTTTAACTCCATGTAGCGAGACTAAAGTCTGGGGCGAGCTCTCTGCCGACTACTCAGATTCGAGATTATCGTTAGCAGCAAGCCGGCTAGAAACAGCGCGATTATTGCGGGCTCTGGCACGGCTGTATTGATCTGGACATCGCTAATAGAGAGAACAGCATCGATCGTAGGGTCGCCGATGTTAGAGGTCATAACAAAGTCCAGACCGACCACGTTTCCGGGCAAAGACAGCGTTAGGAGATCTACGCTGATATCTTCGCCGGAGAAACTGCCCGCTCCGAGGGCGACGCCGTCATGCAAGAAGCTAAAAAAAAGGGGGGCTCCTGAAGCGTCAAGAAGATTGACTTGGAAGCTGTCACTTCCCGTGGTAGTAAAGCTGTAATCGAACGTTAGGCTTACAGCGTCCGCCGGCAGGAAGATACCGGGGTCACCGAGGAAAGGGTCATTGGATAGATACGTGACTCCAAAAAGTGCATCCTCAAGAAGAACAGCTTGGTTGATCGCCGGACCGAAAGATACCAGCGTCGAGTCAGAGACGACAAAGCCTCCAGTGTCGCCAATATCCAAGGGCATCGCCACCAAAGGAGTAGGGAAGATCATCGCGGACGCCATAAAGGCGATCGCAATTGTGGGATTTCGAAGCATGGCATGGCACATATGGAACCTCTCCAGGACAATAGTAAGAACCAGCGCTCCCAGAGGTAGGCTCCGGAAGCACGATAGCGTAAGGTACCCTTTCGTGACGGGCTGAAACGTCATCCTCACGCAACAGCCCGCTCGTTTTCCATTACTGCGGGATGACAGCGAGAACTTGGTGCTCGAAGCTCACGCGTGCCCGGACCGGGTTATGTATCTCCAGTATGACCACCGGGAGGGACTCGCCGGCTCCCCAGTTCTCGTTGTTGGGCAGTAGGTCAAGGTAGGGTCGGCCGTCAGGCAGGGTCCCATCCGCATTTGCAACTGTGGCCTCGGCTGGCTGGATACCACTGATAACCAGCCTTGCCGCCCCGTTGAGATTGCTTCCAGAGATGTTGGTGACCGTGACCGGGTAGGAAAAGCGACCGGTGCGCCGGTCGTATCGAGTTGCGCCGAATCGAACATCTACGCGGGAATCTACGACCACCAAGGGATCGGGACCCAAGATCGTCAGTTGCGCAGTTGAAGTACCGGTGGGATCAGATTCCGGGATCGCAGTGACCCGAATCCACCCACCAGTGGTCGATTCGTCCAGTCTCAGAGTCAGGACTTTGCCACCGGAAGGGACGGTTACGGACTCCGAAAGAATTCTTTGGGTGTTGTCGTAAATCCCGTATCGCTTGTCGGCATCGGAGGCCGTGGCGACGAGCTGCACCTGCGTTTCGCTGCCTGCATTGGTACTCACGGTCATATCCGCGGCCCCCGGAGTGCCCGCAGACAGAGTGCTCGGAGTCAGAATAACCTCTGCTTGAACCGGCGCGGTGGTAACGGCGAGTACCGTACTTGCTGTTGCCTCGATCTCCCCCTCCGCCGTCTGTGCAATTGCGGTGACCAAGAGAGGTTGCACTCCTGTCTCTGACCCTTGCACATTGAAATCAAGCGGCTGGAACAGGCCTCCTTCCAGGTTGGCTACCTGAAAAACCTGCTCTCCGCCACCCAGCCCCTCGGAGAACCTCACCGTGACATCGGCGTCAAGTGGTACACCTCCCGTGTTGTAAACATCTACGGAAGCATTCACCGGCTGACCCAAAGAAACGGTTACCGGCGCGTCAATGCGCAGCTTCAGCGAAGCGGGTCCCGGGTTATCCACCGCGACATGTCCGTAAGACGGCAGGAGGCCGTCCGCTATCACCTCGACTGCAAAGTCATGCTTACCGGGAGGGACTTGCACAGTCCATTCAGCCTCCACGTCGTATCCCGCAGCAAGCAGACCGACCGGCACCGCAACGGGCTCCGAGATTTGTGCCTCGGGCGGACCCTGCATTGTCAGCACGACACCGGTCATATCCCTTTCCAAGGTGTTCCGAAGCACTGCCGAAACGACAGCGCTGCCGTCCGACGAAACCGCTGTTGCGGACACGTCGAGACTTGCACCCGACACATTCCCGATCTCTTCGTTCCCGCCAGCGCCGTTCTGACCGATGACAGCTACTTGGAGTGCGTAGCCATCGAAACCCGGCATCACGCGATCCGTGAATGGGACAGCGAAGCTGAAAGGCATCGTCACTGTTCCCCCAGAGGAAATGGCGACGCCGGGCGTCGTCGTCTGGCCCCAATCCTCGATTGTGTCCCCGTTGCTGGACCGTGACTTGAAGAAGACGTGCACGGTAACTGTGTCTTCAACGACGCCTGAATTCGTGATCGCAATGTTGCCGGTGGCGGTTCCACCCAAGCTCACGGGTCCGTCGAACGAAATGTTAACTGCATGCATTCCGGCCAGCGGTGATGCAGCATGAACGGAGGGGATAAGAAGATTCAAGCCTGATCCTAGTAGGCCAAGAACACTAACGTAGTGGTGGTTGGTGTCCATATCCAATGCCGGCAGCATCAAACAGTCCTCGCAATAGTTGTGCAGAAGGTCCATGGCACCGCCTCCGGAGACGTTAAGGGTTGGCATATAATCTGAGCGGAACTGCGAGCTATTCAATACGGTCTCGGTGCCGGTGCTGGGGTCGTAAAAGATTTGCTCTTCAGTGGCCTGCACCTCCGCCCGAATGAAATCTACATCGAAACGCCCTCCGACATCTGCCTTAATGGCGGTCACTGGCGCCGGCCCCGCTTGAAACAATCCATCGGAAAGCTCTTGAGGCGTTCCATCGAACGCTTGCCAGCGTGCCGTCGCGTGAGTACTTCGATCGGGGCGGTTCATCCATGCTTCGTTCCACACATGGAAATTCCAGATCGACTCGCCTCTTTCACCCGGCGGAGGCGTTCCTATGTAAGTGGTGATCTTGCCGTCATAGGGCTGCGTATCGTGTGCGGAACGGGTGTTAGTAACGACCCGCGAGGGAATACCGAGGCTCCTCGCCATACTGTTCAGGACGCCGCCAAAAACCCAGCACTGACCGTACTTCACGGACCCTGAACTCCTGTAGCTTCGGAATATGTCCTTTGAGCTTGACCAAGAACTCGGAGACCTCCCGGTCAAAATCATGTTTAAGTAGCAAAGTATGTCATCGGCTTTACACCATTTGCCCACCAATACTCCGCCGTCGTTCTGGCTGTTAGCAACGGCCGACAGGTGGCGGGAGACCCTCCATGCTTTGTTGCGATCAGTCACTGGTAAGCCTTCCAAGAGTTGGAGCGTGATCTCGAATACCGCATCGTCGAATTGGGCGTAATTCCAACTTTTCGGTGAGGTCGCTCCTGCTCCAACAAAAATAGTGCCGCGTTCGTTCAGGACATAGGCGGCTCGTTCCCCATCGCTCCACGATGCATCGAAGACGTCGTCGTCCAGAGTGCTCCAAGGATTAAAAATAAAGTAGATGGGATCTTCTGCGGCAAGTGTTTCCGGTGTGCCGACACCATTCTTACGCTGAAGCCGCGCCGACAGTTCGTATTCACCAACCGGGATGTCATAGGGCGCGAAAACCTTCACCGGGACCACGACGTAGTCGTCGAACGTGAAGATCGGCAACCAGCTCTTCGGTTGGGGTTCGCCGAGTTGTATAAACCAGTCGGTTGCCCCATGCCCTGTGCCGGGTATCGCAACGGACTCGACGCCGTCGGGTCCCTTGGCGATCAGCGTCAGATCGTAGTAATCCTTGTCGTACCCTTGCGTGACCACAACGTTGACGTTTAGCTCACCGGCCCGCCGGAAGACGATCAGATCGTCGTACTCGTCCGTGCGGTGTTCCACCTCGTTCGCGTCCTCCTGAAGATCCAGCTCAAGAAGCCTGACATCAGCGAGTTCGAAGTCGAGATTGTCAACTAGCCAGTAGTTCCCGGAGTCGTGGACGTGGACGTAGGCAATTCCAGGCTCTTCGACCTCTAGGATGCCCATGCTGCCAGTATCGAGGTTTCCGCTACCGACGTCTGAAGCCAGAAGGACGCCTCCGGCGCTGAATGCCTCAAGGCGCACTGTCGAAAAGCTGCTGTAACGGACCTGAACAGCCTCGGCGACGTCTATGTCGAAATCGATGCGGCCCAGCCCCTGATTGGGGCCGAGCCATGCGAAGAAATTTCCGAAAGAGAAGTAGCGCCCATTCGGGTAAAGGCCGTTGTACGAACCCGTGCGCCAATCCCCGTAAACCCAGTCCTGCCCGTCAGTAGTTGTGAACTGAATTCCCGGCTCTGCAACTCTGATCGGTACCGAGTCCGAACCTGATTCAAAAGTAATCAGGGCAGCTCGTACCGATAAAGAGAACAGACAAACTATCAGAAAGAACAGACTAATGAGCCACGATTGTTGCGATAGTCGCATTTGCAGTTACCTCATGCTGTTTGCTGCTGTGTTATCGAGATCAGATTGAGGGCATAACGTTTAGTTAACCTGCCGAGCCCGCGCCGGTCGGGCCGCGAGCGCGAAGCGCCGCGGTGCCCGACCGGCGCGGGCTCGGCAGGTTCAACGCCCTGTTAGATTAAAACATTTTTTTGTTCGCTTCAGTGTCCGTCTCAGCGAACCGCTATGTGGATTCTACAACAGTCAAGCCCTGGGTGGGGCCTGGAAACTCCCGCTGATGTTGGCGCAGTTGCACGAGCAAGGCTCCGTTGCGCGCGCTCGGTCCCGCGGGCGCAGCGATTTCGCATGGAGCACAACGGTTTTTCGCTCACCGCGGTCGCGTCGCAACATAGCAGCACTGTCCCGAGCCGATGCGGATCGAGTGGAGGAGATGTGCATCAGGCCGCCTCGCACGCAAGCGGCGGGTCTTGGCCGCGAGCGGGTCCAATGGTGGGCGCAAGGTCGCGCTGACGTCGTAGCCGTCCGCCGCAGCTCGGGCAGACGTGGATGTCTTTGCCGGTCAGGCGTTGCAGCAAGACGTCGTAGGGCTCGCGCACTTTGGTCGTCGTCACCGGCGCTAGGCCAAGCAGCGCTTTGGCACGATTGAGCTTGGTCGCGCGGTGTCCGCAGGCGAGCAGTCCGTAGTGGCGGATGCGGGTGAAGCGCGGCGGCAGGATGTGCAGCGTGAACCGCCGGATAAATTCGTTGGCGTCCAGCGTCATCACTTTGGTCTTGGCGCCGTCTTTATAGTCTTTCCAGGTGAAGGTGACTTTGCCGTCGGCAAGATTGAGGATGCGGTGGTTGCTGATGGCAATGCGGTGGGTGTATCGCCCGAGGTAGTCGATGATCTGTTGCGGTCCGCCGAACGGGGGTTTGGCGTAGACCACCCAGTCGTGCTCGCGCAGTGCCTTGCGCAACGCGGCGAAGTGCGTGCCCGGCGGTGTCTTCAGCTCGCCTGTGGTATGCGCGTGCTCCAGGCGCTCGAGGTAGTTTCCGCGGAAGACCTTGGACAGCGCTTTGACCGGGAATAACCAGTCACGATGCGGGCAGGGTTTGAACTGTTCGCCATCGAACGTTAAAGCTCCGCCTGGGACGATGCAGTGCAGATGGATGTGGCGCTCCATCGTCTGGCCCCAGGTGTGCAGCACGGCGGTGATGCCGAGGGTTCCGTTCCAATGACGAGCGGCAAAGGCTTGCAGGGTGTCCGTTGCGCTGGCGAACAGCAGGTCGTAAATCAGTTTGTCGTTCCACCCCACCCAGTCGTTGATCGCATGCGGCAGCGTGAAGACGGTATGAAAATAGGGCACCGGCAGCAGTTCGTCTTTGCGCGCTTCGATCCAGCGCGCTTTCTCCAGCCCTTGACATTTCGGGCAGTGGCGGTCGCGACAGGAGTTGTAGCTGTTGTAAAGGGTGCCGCAGTCAGTGCAGTAGTCGATGTGCCCGCCCAGCGCCGCGGTGCGGCAGTTTTGGATGGCACTGAGTACCTTGTGCACGTGCAGCGGATGGGAGTGCTCGTGCAGGGAGTCGGGCAAATGCGCGCGCAGGATGTCGGCGACTTCGAACGTCGGTCTCTGCTTGGAGCCGGAGTGCGTGTGTCCCGCTCTGTGATGGGGAGTTGGAGAGGAAAGGAATGGCGATGCCATTGCGTGTGCTTATTCTTTTTCTTGTTGATTGTTTATTTCAGCGCCGGTGCTGCTTTGTCTCGGGTGTGGTCTCTTCCAACGCGATAGCGTTTTAATCTAACGTTATGCATAGCCGGCGCCCGCGCTGTCTCGCATAAGACGAGCCGCCACGATTGTGCTCGCGTCATACACTGAAATTGCAAATTACGACGAACCGCGGGCGTCCGGCTGATGCATTTGTTGGACGACTGACGCTGGCGTCGCGTTGGCTATGGATTTTTCTCCAGCATCGGAGGCGCTGTCAATACCTTGCATCGGGTTTTCATAGACGGCGCGGGCGGCATTTGGGGGATTTGCAGGGATTCGAGCATGCGACGATCGGGATGTTGGAATCGATTGCGGCACCTTTTTCCCTGTTCGGGGTGGTCTATCAGCGCTCCGACAACCCTGGGCGCAGGGCTGGCTTCCCCGACGGTGGCGGGCGTCTCGAAGTCAATGGGGCGCGGGACTGGCATTCAGGCTGCGGCAGCGTATTCGGCCGGTGGGTCGTGGAAAGAGAGGATCTGGAAGACTTGGCGTAGGTGGCCCTTGCCGCAATTCGGGCAGAGGCTCGGGTCGATGGCTTGTTTGCTGAGGAAGCCCTCGAGGTCGGCGATGTAGGGCGCCTCAGGCTGGTCGAGGCCGAGCAGGGCGCGGCAGGCGGTGAGGTTGGCCTTGCGCCGACTGCCGCCGAGCAGACCGTAGTAGCGGATTTGGTGGAAGCCGGGCGGCAGGACGTGTTGCAGGAATCTGCGGATGAATTCCGGCCCGGACAGGCGCATGGTTTTCTGCGCCTCGGGGCTCTCGGGGTCTTTGACGCGGTTGTCGCGGTAGCGGAAGACGACGCCGTCGGCATCGACGGCGAGGATGCGGTAGTTGGCGATGGCGATGCGATTCACATAGCGCCCGAGGTAGCGGATGAGGTGCTGGGGGCTGTCGAACGGGGCTTCGGCATACACGACCCAGGCGTGGCGGTGCAGGCGGATCAGCAGTTGCTTCCAGTCGGCCTCGTCGTGCAGTTCGGGCGGGCAGTGGCTGAGCTTGCCGGCGGCGCGCAGGGCTTCGAGTTCGCGTAGGAAGATGGCTCGGAAGACCGGCGAGAGGGCGCGGACCGGGAACAGGAAGTTGTTCGGCGCTTGCACAAAACCGCTGCCATCGCGTTTCAATGCGCCGCCGGTGACGAGGCAATGCACATGCGGGTGCAGCTGTAAGGTCTGGCCCCAGGTGTGCAGCACGCTGACAATGCCAAGGTCGGCGTCCCAGAGTTTGTGGGCAAAGGTCTGCAGGGTTTCAGCGGCACTGCGCATGAGGATGGCGTAGACCTCGGCATCGCAGTACTGCGCTAGGCGGTTGAGGTCTTCGGGCAGGGTGAAGACGAGGTGGAAGTACTGGATGGGCAACAGCTCCAGCTCGCGGTCATCGACCCAGGCGGCGCGTTGGGAGGCGCGGCATTTGGGGCAGTGGCGGTTGCGGCAGGAGTTGTAGCTGATCTCCACATGCCCGCAGTGGTCGCATTGATCGACATGGCCGCCGAGCGCGGTGGTGCGGCAGGTCTCGATGGCGTGCAGGGCGCGGCCTTGCTCGAAGCTCGGATGGTACTCGGCGCGGTAGGCGGCGCCATGCATGCGCACCACATCGGCCAGTTCGAATGGCGGTGGAGCATATTCGACGGGGAACTCGCGGCGGATTTCGGCGGTGATGGCTGGACTGCACATGGTTATAGTATAGCCAGTTCCCGTGAGAGCGGGCGCGGAAGGGGGCGATCCCGCGTGCCCATGGTGATGCATCCTTCAGTCGGTTGATGCGTTGGCGTGCTTTGATGGTGGGGGATTATTTATTTAGTCCAACGTTCATTAGACTTCAGACTATGTTAAATCTGCTAGACTTCCTGCAGTCTAACGCAAAAATATCCTACTATGTCAACCTCGCATCCACCCCGCAACCCCAAAGCCAGTTTGTCTAGGATGCGAAACGAAAACGGCAAACCAAGCGGCTGGGACCGTTATGCCGATCTTCTGCTTCGCAATCACGTGGCCGAGAAAGCTCGGCCCTGGTACATTCGTCACGCAAAGGCGTTTCTCGATACTATGCCAGTTGAGAAATTGTCGCAGCTGACACTTGACGATATTGAGGGTTGGCTGCGTCAAACGTCGGCGCAGCGCAAGCTCGATGCTTGGCAGTTCCGCCAAATGGTAGAGGCGGTGCAATTGCTCGTGGTTGATCTGGCGCAAGTCCCAGGCGGGAAATTGGTGGATTGGGATTGGTGGAAGCTGGCGGGCGAGGAGTTGTCGCAAGCGCATCCGACGATTGCGCGCGAGCAGTCTCCGGAAGAGCTGGTCAAAGGGCTCACCGGATTGCGCTTCGCGCGCTCGTCCAAGGAGTTTCCGCTGTTGGCGGACCTCGCTCGAGTGTTGCGGACCAGACACTACTCGATCCGTACCGAACAGAGCTACGTGGATTGGTGTCGTCGATTCCTCGCTGCGTGCGACGGCAAAATCCCTGCTGACCTCGGACCCGCCGATGTACAACGTTTCCTCACCAACCTGGCCGTGGAACGCAATGTGGCGGCGAGCACGCAGAATCTGGCGTTCAATGCGGTGGCATTTTTATTCAAGGAGGTGCTCAGGCGTCCGCTCGATGACATCGACTTTCGGCGCGCGAAGCGCCCGGCACGGTTGCCTGTGGTCCTTACCCGCCAAGAGATCGCGGTTGTGCTCAAGGAATTGGATGGAGTTTATCGCTTGATGACGGAGCTGATGTATGGAACTGGAATGCGGCTGATGGAGTGTGTACGGCTACGCGTGCTAGATGTGGATTTTGGCAACGGCTTGATTGTGGTCCGCAATGCCAAGGGAGGCAAGGACCGCGTGGTGCCCCTGCCGCAACGATGTCGCGAGCCGCTCGAGCAGCATTTGTTGAGCGTCAAGGCGCAGCACCAAGAAGACTTGGCCAGCGGAGCGGGAGCCGTGTTTCTGCCTGATGCCCTGGCTCGCAAGGCGCCCAACGCACCACGCGAGTGGATCTGGCAGTACGTGTTCCCGAGTTCGACGCTATCGACCGATCCCAAGTCGGGACAGGTTCGGCGTCATCATCTGCACGAGTCGAGTCTTCAGCGCAAGGTCGGTGCCGCGGGACGTGCGGCGGGCATCCCGAAATCCGTCAACACCCACGCCTTGAGGCACTCGTTCGCGACCCATCTGTTGGAGGCGGGTTACGACATCCGCACCGTGCAAGAGCTTCTGGGTCATGCGGATGTGTCGACCACGATGATCTATACCCATGTGATGAACCGGCCGGGTGTGCTGCCGGTCAACAGTCCGGTGGATGAGCTTGGGGATTGACGGATACGCGTGCTGAGCCAGCAGCAGGGGCTTGAAAAAACTTGACTTGTTTTGTTGGACGGAGCCGCTACGCGGAGAAGTTCGCGGCAACAGCCCCTTGGAAACTAAAATGTAATCTCACGCCCGCGCCAACACCAGCAGTTCCAAGTTTGAAAGGTAAATTCTCTTTCAATTCAATGTATTAGATATTTGATGAAAATTCATAGGTGAATCCATAACCAACTGAATACATCAGTAAAATTTTTCAAACTTGGAACTGCTGCGCCAACACGGGGGCATTTCACTCAGAATCATGAGGTTACACTGATATAGCATCACCTTCCGCGTCTGATTTCAAGCATCTCTAGGCATCTTTGGAAAAGCATCTTCGGCTCGAGGGCTTGCGTCCGAAGACGATCGAGGCGTATGCGCCTGGGGTCCGGCGCATCGCAGCACGGTTCGATCATTCGCTCGAGGACCTGTCCGCCGAGCAGCTGACCGACTACTTCAGCGAGTTGCTGGAGACGCACTCCTGGAGCGCGTTGAAGCTCGACCTGTACGGCCTGAAGTTCTTCTCCACTCACGTGCTGCACAAGCCGTGGGTAGAGCTTGACCTGATCAAGCCACCGCGGGGCCAGCGCCTACCGGACAGTGTGACAGTCGAGGAGCTTGGGCTGCTGGTTCAGTCCACGCGGGTGCTCAGCTACCGGGTGTTGTTCTTCACCCGCTATAGTCTAGGGCTGCGCTTGGGCGAGGGATTGCGCCTGACAGTAGCTGATATCGATGCCGCCCGTCGCCGGGTACACATTCGCAACGCCAAGGGCAACAAAGAGCGTCTGGTGCCGCTGTCTGAAGCGACGCTGGTGCTGTTGCGCCCATTCTGGCGAGTGCATCGCCATGCGCAGCTTCTGTTTCCCAACCGCAAGGCCGGCCTGAAGGGGGCCGCTTCGGCATCCGCACCACTGGCACCGGCTGGCGTGCAGAGCGCATTGCGTCAAGTGGTTGCGTCGTGTGGGATAAAAAAAAGATCACGCCGCATAGCCTGCGCCACAGCGATGCCACAGATTTGATCAAAGCTGGGGTTGATCTTCTCGAGGTACAAAAGATCCTCGGTCACCATTCGATCTTGACCACCGCCCGTTACACGCACCTGACCACCGAAACCAAGCGCACTGCGGAGCAGGCGATCAACGCCTTGATGAGCAGCTTCTCGATCCAGTGGGGGATGCGCACATGATCCTCCTATCCTCCATCATCACCGACTTCCAAGCCGAGTATCTGGATCAGTATGGCGGTTCGATCCTGCCCAGCCAACAGCAGGCGCTGGAGGCGATGAAGACCTGTCGTACCTCGGCCAGTCCGATGATGCTGGCCCAATGTGAGTCGTGCGATCACAACGAGTTGGTACCGCATTCATGCGGCCATCGCCCGTGCCCCCACTGCCAACACCACGAGGGCCAGCAAGGGATTGAACGCCAGCTTGCCCGGCAGGTGCCAACCACCGACTTCCTGATCACCTTCACCCTGCCCACAGCGCTGCGTCCACTGGTCTGGGCAAACCAACGCACGCTTTATGATGCGATGATCCGTAGCAGCTGGGAGACGGTCAGCACCTTGACGAAAAACGATCCCCAATTGCAAGGCGAGGCCGGGGCCATCGCGGTCCTGCATACGCACGCACGCTCAGGCGATTTTCATCCCCATGTACACTGAGTGATGCCGGCAGGCGCCATCCATAAGGACAAGCGGGTGTGGCGCACCAAGAAGGCCAAAAACAAACGCGGCTACCTGTTTAACCACAAGGCGCTGGCAAAAGTCTTCCGCGGCAAGCTGCTCGCGGCCATCACCGATGCAGGGCTGTGGTTGCCGCAGCGCGTTCCCAGCAAGTGGGTCGTGCACTGCAAGTGGGTCGGTCATGGCGAGAAGGCCCTGGTGTATCTCGGGCGCTATCTGTATCGCGGTGTCATCCAGGAGAAGGACATCATCGCCTGTGAGAACGGCCAAGTGACTTTCCGCTATCGCCACGCCAAGAAGCAGCGGTTCGAGTACCGTACCTGACCGGGCGCACAGTTCCTTGCTCTGATCCTCCAGCATGTCTTGCCCAAGGGCTTTCGCCGTACGCGTAACTTCGGCTTTCTGCATCCCAACAGCAAACGCTCGATTACCCTGCTGCAATTTCTGTTCGGCATCGAGATCAAAAAGGCGCTGGCCAAGGTGAGCAAGCGCCCACGCATGCGCTGCCCGTGTTGTGCAGCTGAGATGCACATCGTGCGAACACGCATCGCCCCACAGCTGCCAAAGCCGATGCCTGACCCGAGCCTCGACGGCCAGGGGATCTTGGCGATGTAACCGCAAGCACCAGCGCGACCCGTTCAAAATTTCGGCGTCCGCCGGCCGAGAGGTGCGCTCGCCTCAAATTCGGGTAAAATTGACCTGAAAGTGCCTCTTCAGCACCTCGCTTGCCGTAATGGCGAGCAAAAGCCGAGGGCGCAACAGGCTCGGATATCCCCCAGGCCTGCTACGCCCCCGGCTCCACAAAAGTCATTTTCTATACCCACCTCCCTGGCTCGCTCAACCGGGCTCGTCCAACAAACGGTTAGATCGCAGCTCGCCGCGCTCGCGCGATCTAACCTATTCGTTGTGATGCATCGGTACAAGACAGTTTTGGGGAGTAAAGTAAGTGGGTCGCATTTGCTGCCCCAGGTCTCGGGTTTACGCATCTCTGGCAATCCTTGTGCGCTTTTCCATTGCATCATTAGGTGCCATCTGGGCCTGATCCCTGGCCTGTCTGTCAGTTAGGCGTTTTTCTCTCCGGCAATCGGCCTAGCGCACAAGTTGGTTCCTGGATTGCAGCGGCTCAGCCGCCGGCACCGATCTCCACCAGTATGCGCCCGTGGATGCGCCCGGAGAGCATGCGCTCGAATACTTCGGGCATGCTCGTCAAGTCGACCGTGTCCGATACGATTTGTTCAAGATCTTCCGGGCGCCAATCGGTAGCGAGATGCGCCCAAAGCTGACTGCGTAACGGGTAGGGTACTTCTACGGAGTTGCAGCCCAACAGGCTGACGCCACGCAGGATAAAGGGCATAACAGTTGTTTCCAGCGCGATACCGCCGGCAAGGCCGATGCTAGCGATGTTGCCGTAGGGCACAACGGTGCGGGTGATGCGCGCCAACATCGCGCCGCCGACATTATCCACTGCACCACCCCAGACGGCCTTTTCCAGCGGTCGGTCGCCGCCGGGCAGTTGATCGCGACCGATGATGTGCTTTGCGCCGAGCCCCTTCAGCCAGCTCTGGAGATCGGCCTTGCCAGAGACGGCGGTGACATCGAAGCCGAGTTTGGACAGGATACTGATCGCGATGCAGCCAACACCGCCGGTGGCACCGGTCACCAGGATTGGACCCATTTCCGGCTGCTGACCATTGAGCAGCATGCGATGCACGGCGAGTGCGGCGGTAAAGCCGGCGGTGGCCAGGATCATGCTGGTGCGGGGTTCGAGGTTACTTGGCATGGGTACCAGCCAGTCGGCAGGTACGCACAGATAGTCGGCAAAACCGCCGTCGTGGTCGAAGCCGAGACCCCAGCCAGTGGCAATGACCGCGTCGCCGGGCTTGTAGCATGCGTGCCGGGATTGTTCGACGATGCCAGCGGCGTCATAGCCGCCGGTGATCGGAAAGCGCTGGATGACCTTGCCCTTGCCGGTACCGGCGAGGGCATCTTTATAGTTGATGCCGGAGTGACTGACGCGAATCAACACTTCTCCATCGGCAGGTTGCGGTACGGGAATGGTTTCGATGCCGGCGCGGTAGCCCTGGTTGTCGTTATGAATGCGAAAAGCGCGTTGTTCTGTCATTGGCTGGCTCCGGTTGGCGAGGTCTGGAGGGACCGCAAGCGGTCGGATTGAGCGGGCACGCTATTGCTACCCATCGTGGGTGATGCACTTGCGTGATTTCGATATAGGCCGGAGCGTTGAGGTTCGCCCCGACCAGTCGACTCAAATATTTAAGCGGCGACGACGGGTATGATGCCGATGCGTTCCTGCCATTTCCGGGGGCCGGTCTTGTGCACCGATTCTCCGCGGCTGTCGACGGCGACCGTGACCGGCATGTCGACTACCTCGAATTCGCGGATCGCTTCCATGCCGAGATCTTCGAAAGCGATCAGTCGCGAGGACTTGATCGCCTTCGCGACCAGATAGGCGGCGCCGCCGATGGCCATCAGATAGACCGCACCGTGACGTTGAATGGCCTCGATCGCGGCTGGACCACGCTCGGCTTTGCCGACCATTCCGATCAAGCCGGTCTCGGAGAGCATTTGTTCCGTGAATTTGTCCATGCGGGTGGCGGTGGTTGGGCCGGCTGGGCCGACCACTTCGTCGCGCACTGGGTCGACCGGGCCGACGTAATAGATGAAGCGATTCGTCAAGTCCACGCCTGGCGGCAACGGCTCGCCGCGATTCAACATGGTCACAATGCGCTGGTGGGCAGCATCGCGACCAGTCAACAATTTGCCGGATAGCAACAATCGGTCTCCAGGCTGCCAGCTGGCAATTTCATCCCGGCTGATGCCGTCGAGGTTAACGCGGCGGGCGCCGACGGTGGGGTCGTAGTCGAGTTGCGGCCAGTCGTCCAGACTTGGCGGAATGAGTTCCGCCGGGCCGCTACCATTGAGGGTGAAATGGATGTGGCGGGTGGCCGCGCAGTTCGGAATGATTGCCACCGGCAACGATGCTGCGTGTGTTGGATAGCTGTTGATTTTGACATCCAACACCGTGGTCAGGCCGCCTAGGCCTTGGGCGCCGATCCCCAGAGCATTGACTTTTTCATACAACTCGAGCCGCAGTTCCTCGATGAGGTTGGATGCACCGCGGGCTTTGAGTTCGTGAATATCGATATCCTCCATCAACGCTTCCTTTGCCATCAGCATGGCTTTTTCGGCGGAGCCGCCGATGCCCATGCCAAGCATGCCTGGCGGGCACCAGCCGGCACCCAGTGTCGGCACTGTCTTGAGTACCCAGTCTACCAGACTGTCGCTGGGATTCAGGATCGCAAAGCGGGACTTATTCTCGGAGCCACCGCCCTTGGCCGCCAAGCGAACATCGACGCGATTACCGGGCACCAACTCGACGTGTACGATGGCGGGTGTATTGTCGCGGGTGTCCTTGCGTGCGCCGATGGGCGGAGATACCATCGATGCGCGTAGCACATTATCTGGATTTTGGTAAGCGCGACGAACACCTTCATCGACCATCTGTTGCAGACTCAGATCGGCGCGCCAGCGTACATCCATACCGACACGCAGGTAAGCGATCACCATGCCGGTGTCCTGACAGATGGGTCGTAGTCCCTCCGCACACATACGCGAGTTAACGAGAATCTGAGCCATGGCGTCCTTTGCTGCTGGCGATTCTTCCGCCTCATAAGCGGCCGCTAAGGCGCGGATATAGTCTGGCGGATGATAGTACGAGATATACTGCAATGCGTCCGCAACGCTCTGGATCAGATGTTCTTGTTTAATATCAGTCATGGTGGCTTTTCCCCGATGTTGGATGTGGAGCTAGTATACTGGCGACGCTAGTTGCCGCTCATAGCACGAACTGTCGGCTTGTTGCGCAAAATATTCGTTTGGAATCGGCCTCGCAACAGATCCGTTTCATGTCTCATTACCGATCCTCGGTCTGCATGGTCTCCGGTCTAAGACTATTTTCCAAGCGATACTTGCAAAACCCGGCATTACTGCGTTAATCTGCATGGCTTACGGCAGGCGCGTAGCTCAGTTGGTTAGAGCACCACCTTGACATGGTGGGGGTCGGTGGTTCGAATCCACTCGCGCCTACCACTCCCAAGTGATCTCTAGATGGCTTGTCGCTCTTCCGAGTACATAAGTTGCCAGTCTCCGGTTGCTGATTTTGAGATTCCGGGCTTGATGCGTCCAATCTTTACTGATTTATCCCACCCTGATGTACGCTTAACCCTAATGTACGCTTAACTCAGTATACGCATAGTGGATTCATCGATCTTACCTCGCAAGCCATTCCCCAATGTGTCATTCCCCGGCGAGTCTACATTGGTCATTTGTCGTTTGGCCCCTCATCTCGAAAACCAGTAACAAGATTCGATAGGTCAAAGACAATCATGCACAGAACATCGACACCTCGGGTCCATAGACCTGTAGCTTGGTATATCTGAGATAATCCATTTCCTTAAGAAATCTTTACTCCTTGACCTTTGCCTCCTTTGGCATCCTTGGAGCGTCGATTCAAGACGGCGGGATTTCTCTTGTTCACTTTGGGTTTTGCTCGGTAGGTGACTAAAACCTTGCAGAGCAAGGCATTACGTACGTAATCAGACTTGAGTAACGATAAGATCGGCTATAAAATTCATCAGCTAACGCCGTGGGTATCACTTTTGCGATTGTGCAAATCGCGAAATCGAGCAACACGCTGGCCATCGATGATCGTGGTAGACCGGATCTCGGTCACCTGAGTGCTGAAGACTCGAGTCATATGTTGACCAAAACGGTCGCAAACCGTACCTAACCTTGTCTAGGGGCGATCGTGGCGCGACTCGCTCAACTACTGTATAGGTAAGTTTATTGTTTTTGCCGATTGGAGGAGCCTGTTATCGCTGCACCAAAACGTAACCGCGTCAACGAGGACATTAGTGTCCCAAGAGTCAGATTGATCGGCGCGGATGGAGATCAAATCGGAGTTCTGGACATCGATATGGCCCTGGCGAGGGCGAATGCCGAGTCCCTCGATCTGGTTGAGATCGTTCCTAACGCCGATCCGCCAGTCTGCCGCTTAATGGATTACGGTCGGTTCCGCTTTGACCAAAAAAAGAAGCAGGCCGAGGCGCGCAAGAAGCAGAAGCAAGTTCAAGTCAAGGAGGTTAAATTTCGCCCTGGTACTGATATTGGCGACTATCAGGTCAAGTTGCGTAACCTTATGCGTTTCCTCAATGAGGGCGATAAGGCCAAGGTAACAATGCGATTTCGTGGACGGGAACATGCCCATCGGGAGTTGGGACTCGATCTGTTGCGTCGGGTCGAGACAGATCTGGCTGAAATCAGCGTTGTCGAGCAGCAGCCACAGATGGAAGGGCGGCAAATGGTCATGGTGCTGGGGCCGAAGAAGAAAAAGTAGCTTCCAGCAAGCAAGCCCCTAAACACCTTAAGGGGCGGGCGAATCGACACAATCCAAGCGATGGCCGGGGGAGGGCTTCCGAGCCGTCGTACACCAATAAGAGTCCTTAAGGAGACAAAAAATGCCCAAAATCAAGACTAACCGCGGAGCAGCAAAGCGTTTTTCCCCGACTGCCTCCGGTTCATTCAAACGCAATGCCTCGCATCGACGACATATCCTGACCAAGAAAAGTACCAAGCGCAAACGTCACCTGCGTGCCAGCCATTTGCTCGATAAAAGCGATGTACGTGCGGCACGACGCATGTTGCCCTACTGTTGAAGGTTTACCAATTAGGGCTCCTATGGTGCACTCTGCGGAGTTAGCTTCGCCTATCCTGACAGATGTGCAAACGCTCGAGTGACTAGGTTGGGCGCCAGCCAGCGATAACATCAACGGATGCATGAGCCTGCAAGTCAATCTCCAGAGCCGATCTTTGAAGCTTGAATGAACGAAATCGGAGGAATTTCACATGCCGAGGGTGAAACGAGGCGTCACCGCGCGCGCGCGCCACAATAAGATTCTGAGTGAAGCAAAAGGCTACTACGGTGCCCGCAGCAAGGTCTTTCGGGTTGCCAAGCAAGCGGTCATCAAAGCCGGTCAATATGCGTATCGAGATCGGCGTCAGCGCAAGCGTCAGTTTCGCGCGTTGTGGATCGCACGCATTAATGCCGCTGCACGCATGAACGGATTATCCTACAGCCGCTTTATGCATGGTCTCAGTAAGGCCGGCGTCGAGATCGATCGCAAGGTGCTCGCCGAAATCGCCTATCACGACGATGCCGCCTTTACTTCATTGGCAGAGCAGGCAAGAGCCGCGCTCACCAATTCTTAGGCTGGTTGCTGCGGCCTCTCGTGCCAGATTAGACTGGATTTTCTCCCACATACAGTGGCCAGAGATGTAAGTCCTGCAAGTTGAGCGTAGTGAGTTGGGCCACAGATCCGCATTCCTTATGCTGGTTTTAGTTCATCGCCTAGAAGCGAAGGCAACTCATTTCAGTGTGCTTCTGGTTCCAGCTGGTGCTCGGTTCGTATGCCGCCGCTAGGCATGCTTCTACCTGATTGGGCGCTTTACATGATCCACCGCCCTGCCGGTCGTCGCCAGCTGAAGTCGGCACGCGGCGAACCGCCATATAACGGTCCCGGAGATGTCGATTATGAGTGAAGGTGGCGTTCCTACCATCGACGAACTGCGTGCCGCCGCATCTGATGCGGTGCAAAGTGCCGCCAATTTGGCAGAGTTGGAGCAAGTCCGGATTCGCTACCTCGGCAAGTCTGGTTTGCTGACGGCCCAACTCAAGGCATTGGGGACGTTACCAAAAGAGCAGAGGCCGGCGGTTGGCCAGATCATCAATCAGGTAAAAACAGCAGTTCAGGAACAGATCGATGTACGCAAACAGGCGCTCCAGCGAGTTGCGCTGGAACAACGCCTCGTTGGTGAGCACATTGATGTTACCTTGCCGGGTCGCGGACAGCGACTCGGCGGGCTGCATCCTATTACCCGCACCCTGCAACGCATTGAGCGGTTGTTCGCGAACGCGGGATTTGCCGTCGTAGAAGGTCCTGAGATAGAGGACGACTATCATAACTTCGAAGCCCTGAACATCCCCGCGCACCACCCTGCTCGGGCCATGCACGACACCTTTTATTTTCGTGACGGGCGACTGCTGCGCACCCATACCTCGCCGGTGCAAATACGCGTGATGGAGAGCCGCGAACCGCCGTTGCGTATCATCGCTCCCGGACGCGTCTATCGCTGTGATTCGGATCTGACCCATACGCCGATGTTTCATCAAGTAGAAGGTTTCCTTGTTGACGAGCGGGCGACCTTTGCCGATTTGAAAGGCGTACTGTACGACTTTTTGCGTAATTTTTTTGAACAGGATAAATTGCAGCTGCGCTTCCGCCCGTCCTATTTCCCGTTTACAGAGCCATCCGCCGAGGTGGATGTTCAATGCGTCAAATGCGGCGGCGCGGGTTGCCGCATTTGCAAACAGAGCGGATGGCTGGAAGTGCTCGGTTGCGGCATGATTCATCCGGCCGTGTTGGGTCATGTCAGCATCGATCCGGAACACTGGCTCGGCTATGCCTTTGGTATGGGGGTAGAGCGGTTGGCGATGTTGCGCTACGGAATCGACGACATTCGCCTCTATTTCGACAACGATCTCAGATTCTTGTCGCAATTCGCCTAGAGCAGTAAAGACGATATCGATGCATAGTAGATTAATTCACAACATGTTGACTGACCAATCCTGGCATTGCCCTTCGGAGGCCGTCAATGCGCTTCAGTGAAGCCTGGCTGCGGGAATGGGTCAACCCTCCCATCGATACAGCGACCCTGAGCGCTCAGCTCAGCATGGCAGGCCTCGAGGTTGATGCTGTCGAGCCTGCTGCGCCGCCATTCAGAGATGTCGTGGTTGGTCATGTGATGGCCGTGGAACCGCACCCGGATGCGGCCAAGCTGCGCCTGTGTCGGGTAGATGTTGGGATCGATGAGCCATTGCAGATTATCTGTGGTGCTGCCAACGTTGCCGAGGGCATGCGGGTTGCGGTGGCGGTTGTCGGGGCTCGGCTACCCGGCGACTTCAGAATTAAAAAAGCCAAGCTGCGCGGTATCGAATCATTTGGCATGATCTGCTCCGCAGCAGAACTCGGTCTGGCGGATACCTCCGATGGCATTCTCGTCTTGCCAAGCACTGCGCCGGTCGGCAAGGATGTGCGGGTTACCATGGCCCTTGATGACCAGTGTATTGAACTCGACCTGACGCCGGACCGTGGCGATTGTTTGAGCATGGCTGGGGTTGCTCGCGAAGTCGGAGTGCTCAACCGCGTGCCGGTGTGTGTGCCTCCAATGACGTCAGTGACCGCCGTTATCGACGATCAGATGACGGTAGACCTATGCGCGACTGCAGCCTGCCCGCGTTATCTATGCCGGGTGGTGCAGGGTATCGATCCGGCTGCCGACACGCCCTTATGGATGCAGGAGCGACTGCGTCGTGGCAGGCTGCGGCCGATCGGTGCGGTGGTGGATATAACCAACTATGTCCTGCTGGAATTGGGCCAGCCGATGCATGCTTTCGATTTGCAGCAGATTCAGGATGGCATTCAGGTGCGCATGGCATATCCTGGAGAACCGCTGGCATTGCTCAATGGCGACAGGGTCAAACTGCGCGAAGATACGCTGGTGATCGCGGATGCGCAGCACGCCGTAGCGATGGCCGGCATCATGGGCGGGGCCGAGACGGCCGTCAACGAAGCTACCCGTGATGTTTTGCTTGAGAGTGCATTCTTTTCGCCCACCGCCATCAGCGGCAGGGCGCGCGCGTATGGACTACACACCGATTCATCACATCGTTTCGAACGAGGTGTTGATCCGCAATTGCAACGCATCGCCATGGAGCGTGCGACCAGACTATTATGTGATATCGTTGGTGGGCGGCCGGGACCGGTCGTAACCGCGGTTAGTGATCCCGATTTGCCAAAGCCGAGGGAGCTGGTGCTGCGCCGGCAGCGTATTCCACAAGTTCTCGGTATCGAACTTGAAGACGAACAAATCAGTGATATCCTGACGCGACTCGGTATGCATGTCGAGCCAGCCGATGGCGGCTGGCGAGTCACGCCACCCAGCAGTCGCTTCGATCTGGAATTAGAAGTAGATCTGATCGCGGAACTCGGTCGCATTTACGGCTATAACAACATCCCGGTGACGCATGCTCGTTCGGCAGCGACCACGCGCGCACCGTTGGAAATGGCTTTCGATCTGGAGCGAGTTCGCCAAGTGCTGGTCAGTCGTGGTTTTCATGAGGCCATTACCTATAGCTTCGTCAGTCCGCAGCAGCAGTCGCAGATCGATCCTGACCTAACGCCATTATCTCTTGCCAACCCGCTCTCCGCCGAGTTCTCGGTGATGCGAACCAGCCTTTGGCCAGGACTTTTGCAGGCCGCGCGCCAAAATTTGTCGCGACAGCAGTCGCGGGTTCGCTTGTTCGAAAGTGGCCTGCGTTTCCGAGACGCTGGCGATGGATTGCAGCAGCAAGCGATGTTGGCTGGACTCAGTGTTGGTCCGACGCTTCCGGAACAATGGGGAGAGCGGTTGCGGCAGGTCGATTTCTATGACCTCAAAGCGGATGTGGAAGCGGTATTAGCGGCCAGCGGTTGTAGCGCGGACTGCGACTTCATCGCAGTGTCGCATCCGGCTTTGCATCCCGGTCAATGTGCGCGAATAGAACGTCATGGGCGGGAATTGGGCTGGATCGGCACCCTGCATCCATCCTTGTCGGCAACGCTCGAAGTGCCGCCGGAATTGCATCTGTTCGAACTCGACACCGAAAGCTTGGGCGGTAGCCTCAAGCCGAAGTTCGTCCCACTATCCAAGTTTCCCTCCATTCGACGTGACATCGCCATCGTCGTCAACGCCGCGGTTGCATTTGATTCCGTGCGCCATTGTGTCGAGGATGCCGCTGGTGAATTATTGCGCGATCTTTTGTTATTCGATGTTTATATCGGAGACAAGATAGAGTCAGGGCGAAAAAGCATGGCTTTGGGATTGATTTTACAGGCTGATTCTCAGACACTTACAGATCAGGATGTAGAGTCGGTCATGGCCCGGGTGGTCGACCGTCTAGCGACCGATGTCAACGCCCAGCTGCGAACCTGAATCGCGTTTCCCGTCTGGCGTTTCCCTGGCAGGAGCATCTGGGTGACCCATATTGCTCGAGCAAAGCCGAAGGACAGGGCTGTGACGCCAGGATGAACCTTAAGAGCTGAGATCCAGTAACTGAACCCCGGAGCTGAAAGGCACAAGCCGAGAGAACGAGCAGATGGCACTGACGAAGGCAGATATGGCTGAACATCTTTATGAGATCTTAGGTCTGAACAAGCGCGAGGCGAAGGACGTGGTGGAGTCTTTCTTCGAGGAGATACGCAGCGCTCTGGAGCGTGGCGAGCAGGTCAAGCTGAGCGGCTTCGGTAATTTTGATCTTCGCGAGAAGAAGCAACGGCCCGGCAGGAACCCGAAAACGGGTCAAAAGATTCCTATTACTGCCCGGCGCGTGGTGACCTTCCGCCCGGGACAGAAACTGAAGTCGCGGGTGGAAGCCTATGCCGGAAACGATCAGTAGCGTCAACGAGCTGCCGCCGATCCCTGGCAAGCGCTATTTCACCATCGGTGAGGTCAGTGAACTTTGCGACGTAAAGCCACATGTACTGCGCTATTGGGAACAGGAATTCCCACAGCTTAAGCCGGTTAAGCGACGCGGAAACCGTCGCTATTACCAGCGCCATGACGTGCTGACCGTCCGACAAATCCGCAGCTTACTCTACGAGCAGGGATTTACCATTGGCGGTGCCCGTCAGCAACTCTCAGGCGATGCGGCAAAACACGACAGCTCTCAAAGTCATCAAATCATCAAGCAGTTGCGTGTCGAACTCGAAGAAGTACTACATGAACTGAGACGCCGTCCACATTGACAGATCAGTAGCCGGAGCGTACTCTGATCAGCTTCCCGGGCGTAGCGCAGTCTGGTAGCGCACCACAATGGGGTTGTGGGGGTCGCAGGTTCGAATCCTGCCGCCCGGACCAAACAAAAAGCAGCAACGGCTAAACCGTCGCTGCTTTTTTTTTGGGGGAGGATCCGAGAGATTGCCGGGAAGTCCACAGCGATGACACATTCTTCGCCCATTTCGATTCCGACAGGAATACCGATACCGATCCCCACGAATACATTCAAAGTCTTAAGGTGTCTATAGAAACCAATCACAAGGCTCTGGTGGCCGTGCGTGCCGAGGCAATTCGAGTTCGTGGGCTGGTGCAGGGAGTCGGATTTCGGCCGACCGTCTGGAGGATTGCACGTGATCTCGGTTTGGTGGGTTCGGTCTGCAACGACGGTGATGGCGTTTTCGTGCGAGTTTGGGCCGAGCCATCTCGGATTGATGCTTTTTGTGAACGTTTGATTACGGAATGCCCACCATTAGGTCGCATCGACGCGATGGAACGGCGTGGGTTGCCGGAACAGCCGATGCCTGCCGACTTCGTTATTGATCGCAGCGCCACAACTGCCGTACATACAGGCGTGGTGCCGGATGCTGCCACTTGTCAGACCTGTAGTGACGAGATTTTTGATCCGACCAATCGACGTTTCCGTTATCCCTTTACCAATTGTACGCACTGTGGTCCCAGGCTGAGCATTATTCGTCAGATTCCGTATGATCGTGCCAACACGAGCATGGCTGACTTCGCGCTCTGCGCTGACTGCGCCGCGGAATATACTGATCCCGCCGACCGACGCTTTCATGCCCAACCAAATGCCTGCCCGGTCTGCGGACCAAGGGTCTGGCTCATGGAGGCAGAGGGCAAAGAATTGGCAACTGCCGATGCCATTGTGGCCACAAGTAGGCGCATAGCCGATGGGCATATTATTGCGATCAAGGGCGTTGGCGGCTTTCATTTGGCCTGCGATGCCACCAATCCGATTGCCGTTAGCGAACTGCGTCGACGCAAGCGACGCTGGGCCAAGCCATTTGCACTGATGGCCCGCGATCTCGATGTGGTGCGCAGCTACTGTGCCGTCTCATCTGCCGAGGCACTCCTGCTGAGTAGCCTTGCTGCACCGATTGTGCTGTTGTCGGCGCACGGTGCAGGGCGCTTAGCACCGGATGTCGCCCGCGGCCAGCACAACCTCGGCTTCATGCTCCCCTACAGCCCGCTGCATCGTCTATTGCTTCGCGACTGGCAAACGCCACTGGTCATGACCAGCGGCAATAGCAGCGACGAGCCTCAGTGTATCGACAACGATGACGCCAGAGCACGCTTGCAAGAGGTTGCTGATGCCTTCTTATTACATGATCGAGCAATCGTCAATCGGGTCGATGACTCGCTAGTTCGTGTGATGGATGGAGCGCCCCGGCTGTTGCGCAGAGCCCGAGGCTATGCGCCGACGCCGTTGATGCTGCCACCGGGTCTACACAATATGCCTGGAGTTCTGGCCACCGGCAGCGATCTGAAGAATACGATCTGTTTGCTTCAGGATGGCCAGGCAGTCTTGTCTCAGCACCTTGGGGATCTGACAGAGGTCAAGACTTCGGTTGAGTATGAACGCACAACGGCTCTCTATCTGGAACTTTTTGGGTACCAGCCTGCCGCCGTGGCCGTGGATTTGCATCCGGATTACCGTTCGTCATGCATCGGGCGTGAACTGGCCGCATTGGACGGTCTAAAGCTGATTGAGGTTCAGCATCATCGTGCTCACATCGCGGCCGTGTTGGCAGACAACGCCTGGCAGTTGGATGCCGATCCAGTTGTTGGCATCGCCCTGGACGGTTCCGGTTACGGCGATGACGGCAGCATTTGGGGTGGCGAGTGGCTGGTTGGTGATTATCGGCATCTGATGCGGGTCGCGCATCTGCGGCCGGTCAGGCTTCCAGGAGGTATCAGAGCCATCCTCGAACCCTGGCGTAACCTATTTGCACAGGTCGTCGCCATCATGGATTGGGAACAATTTGCACGGGATTTTGGCGCGTTGGAGATTACCGCGGCGTTGCGCCAAAAGCCGACTGGAATTCTGGGCCAGATGATCGAAACTGGCGTCAATTCGCCGTTCACCTCTTCCTGCGGGCGCCTGTTCGATGCCGTCGCCGCTGCCCTGGGCATTTGCTTCCATGGCGTCTCGTACGAGGGTCAAGCCGCCATTGAACTGGAGTCGATCTGTCATGGCGCTGACATCGAGATTGGTTATGACTTTGCACTGCGCTCGGATGCCACTCTCTGGTCGTTGGATCCCGAGCCCATGTGGTGGCAGCTTTTCGCGGATCTTGCTGCCAAAGTGCCGGCAGCCCAGATCAGTGCACGCTTCCATGTAGGGCTGGCTGATGGGATCGTCGAGCTGAGTGCACGGATCGCAGCGGCGCGGGGTATCGATACCTTGGCTCTTTCCGGCGGCGTCTTTCAAAACCGCATCCTGTTTGAGCGCGTATGCAGAGGACTGCGCGCTCGCGACCTCGAGGTTTTGTCGCATCGTCAGGTTCCCAGCAATGACGGTGGCTTGGCTCTCGGTCAAGCCATTACAGCAGCGGCACTGCTTGCCGATTCGCACTAAGGCGATTTCTGTGGAGAAATCCACCACCTGGCTTGTCTTCTCGTCCGGCATCGACATTGCGGCAACCCGCCCATAGAGCGACTGTGGGCGGATTGCCGCTTCGCGAAGGCGAACGAGAATCCGATGCCAGTTGGTATGCTTCTCTCAGACAATCGCCTAATTGCTCACATACAAGAGCTGTTGCCGACCCGGTTGCTGCTGTGTCGGCGGCACTGGTCGACCGATATGGTAGCCTTGGGCGAAGTCGATACCGATGTCTGCCAGTACCTCTAGGATATCCGCATTTTCGACGAATTCGGCGATAACTTTTTTGTCCATGCCATGCGACATTTCAGTGACAGCGCGGACAAAAATCTGATTTTCATTGCTGTAGGCAATATCGCGAATAAAGGCACCGTCGATTTTGACATCGTTGACCGGCAATTGCCTTAAATAGGCATAGCTTGCGAAGCCTGTGCCGAAGTCATCCAAGGCGAAACGGCAACCAATGGCGCGGATCTCATGCATCAGCCTTGTGGCATTGCTCAGACTGTTGATGGCAACCGTCTCTGTTACCTCCAGGGTAAGTTGGGATGGAGGTACCTCGTAGGTGCTTAGAAGCCGTTTAACTTCTCCGGGTAAGGATGAATCCTGGACAGCCTGAGCAGATAGGTTGACAGATAGGAAAAGGTCTGGGTGATGCTGCATCAGCTCAATGGCATGCGTCAGCACCCAATGATCCAAGGTCAGTATCTGTCCGGTTTCCTCGGCGATGGGTATGAAGTGACCAGGCGGAATCAATTTACCATCGGTACTTCGCATGCGGAGTAATGCTTCGGCGCGCCAGATTTCGCCCGTGGCGATTTCCAATATGGGCTGGAAATGCAGTTCCAAGCGATCCTCTTTTAACGCGTCGACGATGCGCTCCGCCCAAATGACCCGGGCATTGGCACGCTCGCGTCCGGTATCCTCCGGGGAGAAAAGATGCCAGCGGCCACGGCCCTTCTCCTTGGCCTGGTACATCGCCAAATCGGCATACGCCATCAACTGCTGAGCGTTGTTGCCATGTTGCGGAAATAGGACGATACCAATACTTGCAGACACCTGGTGTCGCCAGCCGTGCGCCTGAATGATGACTTCCTGAACCTGTTTCTGTACTTGCGTGGCCATGTCGATGGCCTGCTCGGTGCTCGCATCTGGTAGAACGATTGCGAATTCATCACCTCCGAGCCGACCTAAAATGCTCCCACTGCTTGCAGTTGCACCTTTGGTCAACTGCTCTGCCACCTGCTGCAGCAGACTGTCTCCCATGTGATGCCCACTGATATCGTTGACGTCCTTGAACTGATCCAGATCAACAAACAGCAAAGCCCCATTGGTATTGTTGTTCGTGGCGTTTTCGATCCCGTGCTTTAGTTCCTGATTGAATCGGCGACGGTTCAGTAACTTGGTGAGTGGATCGTGTTCTGCCATCCAAATCAATGCGCTGCGGGCTTGTTCACGGTCCTGTTCCATGATTTCCATACGCCCTGAGAGCTTGTGCACCGTCTCCACCATCAGATCGATCTCGTCGCGCAATGGCAATCCGCGGTTGTGTAACGGCAGCAATGCCCGAATACGCGAAAACTGATGCGAGGCCAGTAGCGGCAGCAATTCCGCCAGCCGTCGTAGGCGGGCCAG
Organism: Thiohalocapsa sp. PB-PSB1; assembly: GCA_016745215.1. Taxonomy (GTDB): domain Bacteria; phylum Pseudomonadota; class Gammaproteobacteria; order Chromatiales; family Chromatiaceae; genus Thiohalocapsa. The sequence continues at coordinate 4,371,294 of CP050890.1, read as the reverse complement.
GGAATTGCGCATGATCAACAGTAGTAATGTTACTGAGAGCAGTAAGCCGGAGGTTCCAATCAAAATGCTGAGCCGTGTTGCGGCGCTGATACTCTGCTGCTGGGTTGTGATCTTGTTCAAGATCAGGACATCAATACCCGCTGCAAGCGAATGCATAACAAAGACCTCGTACCAATCTTTGCTGTCAGCCAGTACAGTAATCGTCGTCGGTTGCCCAGCGTCAGCAATTTCGGTGCTAGATGGTTCATCCGTACTGGCTTTGACGTAGAGCGCTCTTTCGAACAATGGGCGCGTTATCTCAGGATGCGTGATTGCCTTGAACTGCACGCCATCCTTTGCCTTGCCAATCGCACTCGCGCTGGGCAGCACAGCTGCCTCCGCGCCGGTTAGTGCATGGAACGCGAGCAAGGCATCGGCTACTGAGCGTCCAAGTACCAATGCCCCGGAGGATTGACCTTGCCACAACAAGGGAGCAGCGAGGAATTGTCGGCACTGATTGGCGCAGGCGAGCAGTCTTGCGGTTTCATCGGGCGATTTAGCCACTTGAGCGGAGAGCGTCGCCGGTAGGGTCTGAGCCTGTTGCGGCCAGAGCAACTGAATCTGGCCGTTTAGTTTGATCCAATGTACGGAATGGATATCCCACTCCAGGTCCAGCATCACGCCATTGGTGTTCAAGGCTCGTTGCAGGTGTTCTTCCAGAGTTTCATCCGCGTTTTTTGCAACCAACAGCGGCACTACGTTGGCAAGTCGAGACATCTGTTGGTAACGATCGTTGAGCAGCGCCTGGAGTTGTTTCGCCTGCCGATCGCGAACTAATGTTTGATGCCACTCGAACTGGTCGGCGAGTTGGGTGTAGGAAAAAAATGCCAGCGAGGTATTCACAAGCGCGAGCACGATGCTGAGTCCGATCAGTGCCTTCCAACGCAGGCTCAGATAGCCTTCGATCATGCGTGTTAAATCCTTGATGATCATGCGAACGGTTTAGAAGCGAAATACCGCTTGCACTGAGAATAGGTTCCAATACCGCTCCTGGTCCTGGAGGTTAGGGTTCTCTCGGGTAGACAAGATAAAAGTGCCGTCGTTGTAGGCATATTCGGCGCGCACCATCCATCGGCGATTGATATCCCAACGAATACCGGCACTGAGTATTTTGGAGAAACCCGTGCTGGCCGGCAGCAGTCCAGCGGTGGCTGCCTCCCGCTTGCGGCCATTTCGGTCTTTGACATCGTTATAGCCTTCTTCGTAGCGCAACATGAGATTCAGACCGGGGCGTAGGGAGTGGGTACCCTGTATATACCAGCCCTCACTGGTCGCATCCCGATCCTGGAAAAGCTCACCGTAGTCGCGCCATCGCAGAGGCTCGCGGGAGAACTCTGTGGTCAGGGTCCATTTTTCAGCATTGTATTGCACCGATGCAATCCAGTAATCAATGTCAGTCTGCCCCCTTTCCAGGGTAGACTGGACACCGTCTTGGGGATCGAATTCGATGGATAGAGTCGCGCCGCTCAGGCCAACCTTCAGTCGTTCGCTTAGATCTGTGTACCACAGGCTGGCCAGCCAACTCGTCTTATTTGCTTTTACGCCCCCAGCCCAATCATTAAATAGGTAAGTCCATTCTACATTCTCATCCAGCACGGCCCAGCCGTTACCGACGGTAAAGGCAAGATTTCCGTAGTTAGTGTAGCGATCTGCATAGATCATGGCGCCATCGGTGGAAAGAGCGAGGTTGCGCACCCGATCGAAATAGACAGTCTGGGGTAAAAAGATGCCCGGATGCGTGAACGGCACGTCTCGGGTCTCATTATAAATTCCCAGCGGATTCTTGATACGCCCCAGGCGTATCCCGAAGCGGCCTTGCGGATTGGCGACGGGGGTGATGTCGATCAGCCCGTAATCAAGGTCCACTGGGCCGTCATACATATCTCCGGCACGCCGATACAAGATCTGCGAGGCAAACAAGACTTTTGGGTTGACTCGTAGCGATGCATTCAGGCCTATTTCGGTAAAGTCGAAGGAAGTCCCATCACTGTCGCCAAACCAGCGATTGTCGCTGGTTTGCACTACGGCTTGGCTGGCGAACCCGTGCAACTGCAACCGATTCCAGAAGCCTTCGGTCGCTTGTGCCTTCGCACAGGCCAGCATCAAAACGCACAGGATAAAAGAGCGATGATTGTCCATGTCAGCGTACCTCGATACTTCGAACGCGTGCATCGCGCGGAATTCGACTCAGATAGCCGATGGCGCCGGGGGTTGCCGTGACATGACGCAGCATATCCTCTTCGCTTGCGACCGTGGTCGGAACTTGCCCGGTGCCGCTGAATAACTGTCTGTCCCAGACCCGGCGCAGCTGATATGGGAACAAGCCCAAGATGGTCTTGGCGAAAGCACTGTGCAGTGGGTTGTCGTCCGGGAGCACAAACACTTTCACTGGCCGCTTGTCCGGCCAGCCTTGCAAACGCATGGTGAAAAAGAGCCTCGCCTCGTTACGCGACAGGGAGTCGGTCCGAACATCGGCGTTGACGATGATTTCCTGAGCGCTCAGTTGGCTTGAGGAAAACCAAACGAGCACGACCATGAACAGGGAACAGAGAATTCGGGCGGCAGAGGATTTGACCGGTCCGCGTCTTATATCACCGGCGTCGAACCCCAATGTTGTTGTGAGCGTAGCGATTGTAACTATCCTGTTAAGCCGAAGCACTGCACCAAGCCCGATATCTCCGCTTGGTGTGGGAGATTTTGCCAAATCGCTGGTTCCGTAAGGCTGGTTATAGCGGGGCTGATCCTTGACGATACAATCCTTGATCATGTGGTGTGAAGATGCAACACTCGAGGCAGATTGTATTCACCGCCACCACATGATAGCCAAAGGGTTATCGCATTTTACTCTAAATCACACTCAGCCGTCTTGCGTCTCGGGACGAGGCTGATAGCGGTCAGGTATCAAGACTGTGGGAGATAACTGACTGCGGTCCTTGCTTGGAAAATCGAGGGTGTAGTGCAGGCCGCGGCTCTCGCGACGACGCTGTGCTGACTGCACGATCAGATCAGCGACCTCCACCAGATTGCGCAGTTCTAGCAGATTGGTCTCGACGCGAAAGTTGCTATAATTTTCGATAATCTCCTGACGCAGTAGATCGATGCGCCGCTTTGCACGCTGCAAACGCTTATTCGTGCGCACGATGCCCACATAGTCCCACATGAACCGCCGCAATTCCTCCCAGTTGTGGGAGATGACAACTTCTTCATCCGGTTCCGTGACTCGGCTCGCGTCCCATGGCGGTACGTCATCGACGGGGGAAGATGCGGCATAGATGGCTTCAATATCGGCTGCCGCCAATTCGCTGAAGACCAGGCATTCCAGCAGCGAGTTACTGGCCATGCGATTGGCCCCATGAAGTCCCGTGTATGCGGTTTCTCCGATTGCATACAAGCCGGGCACGTCGGTGCGTGCTCGCGCATCGGTCACCACGCCGCCGCAGGTATAATGGGCGGCTGGAACCACTGGAATCGGCTCGCGGGTCATGTCGATCCCAAGCTCCATACAGCGAGCATGGATCGTTGGAAAATGTGCGCGCACGAAGTCAGCGTCACGATGGGAGATATCGAGCAAAACATACTTGCTGCCAACACGCTTCATCTCATGGTCAATCGCGCGTGCAACGATGTCGCGTGGGGCAAGTTCTGCTCGCTTGTCGAAGCGCAGCATAAAGCGGTCGCCATTTGGCAAGAGTAGACGAGCACCTTCTCCACGTAGTGCCTCCGTGATCAGGAAGGACTTGGCTTGCGGATGATACAAACAGGTAGGATGAAACTGGATGAATTCCATGTTGGCGACCCGGCAGCCAGCTCGCCAAGCCATAGCAATGCCATCGCCGGTAGCTACATCAGGATTGCTCGTGTAGAGATAAACCTTACTGGCGCCGCCCGTGGCAATAACCACAAAGCGGGCCAAAAAAGTTCCAACCTGACCAGATTGTTCATCCAAAATGTACGCGCCGATACAGCGATTATCGGCAGTAGTGGAGCGATCCGAATTGAATTTGTTCGCGCTGATCAGATCGATCGCTGCGTGATATTCGAACAGTGCGACATTGGAAAGAGCGCGGACCCGTCCCTCCAATGTGTCCTCCACAGCTCGGCCGGTGGCATCTGCTGCATGTACCACCCTACGGTGGGTGTGCCCGCCTTCTCGAGTCAAATGATAGCCATCGGCGCCCCGTGCGTGCTCATCGCGGGTAAATTGCACGCCTTTTTTCAGCAGCCAGCGAATATTCGTCGGGCCACGTTGTACCGCTAGACGTACCATATCCACATCGCAGAGCCCTGCGCCAGCGTTTAGTGTGTCACGAACATGCGACTCGACCGAGTCGCCCGCATCCAAGACCGCTGAAATACCACCCTGTGCATATAACGTATTGCCTTCGCGCAACTCACGTTTTGATGTGACCGCAATGGAGAGGTCGGAGCGCAGCCGCAGTGCCAGGCTCAGGCCTGCGGCACCGCTGCCGATGATGAGTACGTCGTGTCTATGAATTGTGCACATTTCTGCCATCAGTTTAGGTCGCGGCTGGGCCAGATGATTGGATTATTTTCAGAGTATGCCGCAAGCTCGCGGGTTCGTCGCCTATTTGTTACGAAGTCGGGCTTACTCATCTTTTCATATCATATTCAGACGCCATACAACGATCAATACACCTGTTCAGATTCTGTTCACACCTCGGTTCTAGCATTTTGATCCCTTCCATCGTCCGCATATCTAGACCTTATCAGAGCAGAGCTTGGAACCTCATTGCTCAGACCAACGCTAAGCGCTAGCGCAGCAGACCAACAAAAGCCTGGCTAGTAATAACCAGACAGAAATTACAATGAACTTTACGTATTGGACGACTGTCAATGCCATCGAAAAGCCGACACAAGTCACGGGAAGGTGGCGAATATGACTGAACGAGAGGTCGATCAAGTGTTGGTGGAGCGTACGCAAGCTGGCGACTCGCGGGCATTCGACGTGCTCGTACTCAAGTATCAGCAGCGCATTGCAAACCTGATTTCCCGCTACCTCCGGGATAATGCTGAAGTCTTGGATGTGACACAGGACGCCTTCATCAAGGCCTATCGAGCACTACCAGGATTTCGCGGCGAGAGTGCCTTTTACACCTGGTTATACCGTATAGCGATCAACACGGTTAAAAATCATCTGCTCGCACAGAGTCGGCGACCGCCGGGAGAAGACATCGAGATGGAGCTTGCTGAACAGACAGATGTTGGGGGAAAATTACATGAAACCTCCACCCCGGAGGGAGAACTGCTGAGCGGTGAGATCGCTGACAATGTGCAGAAGGCATTAGACGGATTACAGGAAGACCTGCGAACTGCCATTGTATTACGTGAACTCGAAGGCATGAGCTACGAGGAAATCGCCATTGCGATGGCCTGCCCGATCGGTACTGTACGTTCCAGAATCTTTCGTGCCCGAGAGGTAATTGATAAGCGTCTGAGACCGCTCCTGAACTCCTGATTCAGATCCGCCTTCCGCCTTACTTCAGCCAGATATCCCCAGAGTCGATATGTATGAACGATGAACAACGACGGCTGATATCCCAACTGATGGATGGCGAGTGCAGTGAGGCGGAACTGTCTCGAGCCATCGATTGTTTGCTGGAAGATGTACAACTACAACAGACCTGGAAGCGCTATCTGTTAATCGGGCAAGGAATACGCCAGGAAACAATCCGCTACGATATTCGCAGTCAGGCTGATCCAAGCCATAAGTCCCCACTATTCGATCCCCGGTCATCGCTGAAACATCGCGGAATAAGCAGATGGCGGATAGGTTTAACCGTACCCTTAGGAGTTGCACTTGCCGCTGGACTTGCCTTAATCGCCCTCGTTTTGTTGCCGGAAAAGAGCGTCGTTAAAGTTGCTCCAATAGCGACCACAGCACCAGACTCTGCCACCAGAGAACCTGAACAAAGATGGCAGCGGGATAGTCCGCTACCACGCGCCAAACTGGATCAGCTGATCGTGGATCATCAGGAACGCGCTGGGGGCCCTGGCATAACTGGGGTAGCATCCTATGTACCGGTCATCGGCTACGAGGGTCAACCTTGAACGTGGTGCATGCAAGACCGAGGAGTATCTCTTCGTCTCCTCCCGCGCGGATCATCATACCATTGGCGATCTATGCGATTCTCGCCTCCATTGTAGCTCCATCCCTGGGCGGACAGTCCATTATAGACCGACCCTCCGCCGTGCGCCATGTCAACCGATTAATCGACAAGTCGCAAGATTCCACCGCAGAGTCCTTGCTTGAACGCATGACTCTGGCGCAAGATCGGCTCGAGTACGATGGTACGCTTGTCTATCTCCACGGCCATCACCTTGCGACATTGCGCATTGCCCGGCGCATGAACAGTGGTATTGCAACCGAGAGTTTACTGGCTCTGAGCGGCCCAATACGCGCCATGGCTCGCAACGAGCGCGGCGTCGCTTGTATGCTGTCTGATGCAAATTCCTTTTTCGCACCAAGGACTGCCGGCGTTAATCGCGTGCTGCGCGTCAGATCCTGGGACTTCGAACACATTCGGAAACACTACCAAATGATTCTGCTCGGCGAGTCGCGTGTTGCAGGTCGCGAGACTGACGTCGTCGGCATCCTGCCGACAGATCATTATCGTTATGGCCATCGATACTCTATCGATCGTGTGACGGGGTTACCTCTTAAGAGCGATCTCATTGGTGCTGCTGTGGCGCCCATAGAACAGGTGATGTTTACCAACCTCGAGGTTCGACCAGTCGCCCCTGGGCGTGTACCTACAAATACTCCAAATACGCTGAATGGTGCGACAATCAAGACGAGTAAAAAGTCTGATCTAGGCGTCTCTCGAGCAGCAGCGGAGGAGGCAAAGGTCGATGGCCTCATTCGTGATCCGGTGGCACACGAAGTCAAGTGGACACTGAGCAAAATGCCCCCGGGGTTTGAAATATCTGCAAGCACTCGGCCGGGTATTTCAGATATGGCAACCGAGCATCTCATGGTGAGTGACGGCATCGCAAGCGTTTCCGTGTACATCCAGACGGTCACCGACGAGGTCTTGCTTGGAACGACAGAAATTGGAGCAATCAATGCCGTCGGAGGTCGCGTGGAGGGCCAGCACGTTATTGTCATTGGCGAAGTGCCAGAACCGACTGTGCAGATGCTGTTCGATGGCTTAATGCAAGCACGCACCAAAAGCGAGGCCCGATGATATAATTCTAGGCAATTCGATACGACTTGCTGACAGGAGATATCCGCTTGATTGAAGAACGCGTCGTTGTCATCGCCGGCAACAGCGAATTTGTTGAGGTTGAAGCGCAACACCGGGGCGCATGCAGTGGTTGTGGAGTCAGAGCTGCTTGCGGAACCTCGCTTCTGGAGCGCTTTCTGGGTAGGCGGCCTTCACGACTTCGCGTTGCTAATTTGATTGATGCCAGCGTTGGTGAGCAAGTCATCGTCGGGGTGCCAGAGGCAGTCTTATTGAGAACGGCTGCATCGACTTATCTTCTACCGCTGATCGGACTCATCCTGGGCGCCGTTGGCAGCGAACAATTCGTGGTAAATACTGACCTGACCTCCACCCTGATCTCTACTGAACATGCCAGCCTGTTCGGTGGAGTAGCTGGCTTTGTGCTCGCTTTTCAATGGTCTAGGTCTTATGCAACCCGAATTGCCACCAATCCTCAACTGATGCCAGTCTTGCTGCGTCGCGCACTTCCAAGCAATGTCGAAAGTCAATCATGACCATCGCATTGCGACCCATGGGGCGCCCAGCTATCGAACAACGGCGTGGTCCGCAGCCCAATTGGGCCATTATTCGACCCAACGCGCCGCAGGTCTGCTATCTTAGCGTTTGAGTTCCCCGTTTCCGCCACCCGCGGTTGTTTCCCGGTGAGTATTCCCGCGGCGACTGATAGTACATGTCGCGATAACCCTCGCAACGCCACGACCAAATCTCCATGCATAATTTGCCTGCTTTGCTCGCCTCTATACTGATGCTCTGCGCCACTTCCTGGTCCGCGGTGTCGGCGTCGAGCGGTGATCCGTCTGCCTCCACGGCAAGGACGAGCGCTTATGCACTGCCGGACTTCACCAGTTTGGTTGAGAATAACGGTCCTGTCGTCGTCAACATCAGTACTAAACAGGATGATGTTTCCGGGCCGCAGGATTTCGGTGCAGAGGAAGGATTGTCTGAGGACAGCCCTTTATATGACTTCTTCCAAAGATTCTTCGGTGATGAAGGGCAGATTCCCGAAGACCTCGGGCAAGGTCGCTCGCTCGGCTCTGGTTTGATCGTGTCCTCGGACGGTTACGTGCTAACCAATTCCCATGTTGTCGAAGCAGCTGACGAGATTATCGTTCGAACCAGCGATCGGCGTGAGTTTGTCGCGCAAGTGATCGGCGCGGACGGGCGTAGCGATATCGCGCTTCTGAAGATTGACGGCAACGACCTGCCAAGCGCACGTATCGGCTCCGCGGCAGATTTGAAGGTTGGTGAGTGGGTTCTAGCGATTGGTTCGCCATTCGGTTTCGACCACTCTGCAACAGCAGGTATCGTCAGCGCCAAAGGTCGCAGCCTGCCAAGCGAGAACTATGTACCCTTCATTCAGACCGATGTTGCCATCAATCCTGGCAATTCCGGTGGTCCATTATTTAACCTTGCTGGCGAGGTGATCGGTGTGAATTCGCAGATTTACAGCCGCACTGGTGGCTTTATGGGCCTATCTTTTGCCATACCTATTGAAGTTGCGATGGATGTTGTGGAGCAACTCAAAGAGAAGGGGCGTGTCAGTAGAGGCTGGCTGGGCGTGCTGATCCAGGACGTGACCAGAGAATTAGCCGAGCCCTTCGGCCTGCGCCATCCTCAAGGGGCGTTAGTTGCACAGGTGTTGCCGGACAGCCCAGCCGAGGCCGCAGGCTTACTTGCCGGCGACATCGTGCTTAGCTTCAATGGCAAAGATATTGTGACTTCCAGCAATCTTCCACCATTGGTCGGTGTGACCAAGGTAGGCACAGAGGCCAGGCTTCAGGTGCTACGCTCGGGCGAGATTCTTGACCTGCCGGTTACTTTGGCCGAACTGCCGGACGATAGCGAGATCGTTGTGGCCGCGGGCCAGGTAGAACCGGCCGCGGCGAATCGCCTTGGGCTTGTCGTGCGGGATCTGAACGATGACGATCGCCAGCCGCTTGGCTTGAGTGAGGAGCATGGTGGTGTTTTAGTCGAAAGCGTCGAGGAAGGTTCCGCACAGCAAGGCGGCATTCGTGCCGGCGATATCATCATTGCATTCCACAACCAGCCGGTTACCGATTCCCAGCAGTTTCGCGCTTTGCTGGATGGGGTTAAGGGAGGCCAACTGGTTGCGGTACTGGTGCAGCGCGGAGACGGGCGCATGTTCTATCCGATTCGGATTCCGATGGAATAGGCAGCGCAATCGATGCTGAAGATCCGATTTAGGCGATTGCCGGAGAGAAACAGACCAACTAGCGCTAGATTCTCGTTTGCCTTCGCGAAGCGGCAACCCGTCCATAGCTGCTCCATGGGCGGGTTGCCGCGACAAAAAAGGCGCATGAGAAGATAAGCCAAGTGGTATGTTTCTCCAGGTAAATCGCCTTAGTTCTCGCTCTCCAATAAACCTCGCGGAAAAGCGGCAAGTTGGCAAACTGTACAATCCTATTGCTGATAAAGCCAAACGACAACTTGCGCCCCAATGGCGCTCCAACGCTCGTTACTGAAAGGATCAGTATCCACTGATGCCGGAACTCAAATCCATTCGTAATTTTTCCATCATTGCCCATATCGATCATGGCAAGTCGACCATTGCCGATCGATTCATACAGCATTGCGGCTCGTTGAGCGAGCGTGAAATGTCGGCGCAGGTGCTTGATTCAATGGATCTCGAGCGTGAGCGTGGCATCACCATCAAGGCGCAGAGCGTTACCCTCGACTATCCAGCCAGAGATGGACAGATCTATGAACTCAACTTCATCGACACGCCAGGGCACGTTGACTTCTCCTACGAAGTATCTCGCTCGCTGGCCGCTTGCGAAGGTGCGCTGTTGGTGGTAGATGCCGCCCAGGGGGTTGAAGCGCAAAGCGTGGCCAATTGCTATACCGCCATCGATCTTGGGCTCGAGGTGCTCCCAGTACTCAACAAAATCGACTTGCCTTCGGCGGAGCCGGATCGGGTGCTTCGCGAGATCGAGGAAATCATCGGTCTGGACGCTACCGATGCTTTGCGCGTCAGCGCAAAGACCGGAGAGGGCATTCCCGATCTTCTGGAAATGCTGGTAGCCAAGGTGCCGCCTCCGCAGGGCGAGCCGGATGCGCCGCTGCAAGCATTGATCATCGATTCCTGGTTCGATTCCTACGTCGGTGTCGTATCGCTTATCCGCGTCATGCATGGCAGGCTGAAAAAGCGCGCTAAGATTCAAGTTATGTCCACCGGTCGCGTACATCAGGCGGACAGTATCGGCGTGTTCACACCGAAGAAGACCGAACGGGCCATGTTGGGTCCGGGTGAGGTCGGCTTTTTGGTGGCTGGCATCAAGGAAATCGACGGCGCGCCGGTGGGTGATACGGTGACCGGCGCCGATCGACCTGCGGATAAACGCCTTCCAGGCTTCCGGGAGGTAAAACCACGCGTATTTGCCGGCTTGTATCCGGTTTCTTCCGATGACTACGAAAACCTGCGCGACGCCTTGCGCAAGCTGCGCCTGAACGATTCGGCGCTGTTCTACGAGCCCGAAACCTCTCAAGCTCTAGGCTTCGGCTTCCGCTGCGGCTTCCTGGGATTGTTGCACATGGACATCATCCAGGAACGACTGGAGCGTGAATACGATCTGGACCTGATCACCACCGCTCCCACGGTAGTCTATGAAGTTCTGCAGGCTGACGGTCAGATCGTCAAGGTTGACAATCCCGCTAACTTACCCGAATCCGGCAAGATCCGGGAGATCCGGGAGCCCATCATCGAAGCGCATATTCTGGTACCTCAGGATTTGCTCGGCGGAGTGATCAGTCTGTGCATCGACAAGCGCGGCGTGCAGAAACAGATTCAATACCTGGGCGGTCAGGTGCAATTAGCCTACGAGTTACCGTTGAACGAAGTGGTACTGGATTTTTTCGATCGGCTCAAGTCCGTGAGCCGCGGTTACGCATCCTTTGAATATGAATTAAAGCGCTTTCAGGTCGCTGACTTGGTGAAGCTGGATATCCTGATCAATGGCGAGCGCGTCGACGCATTGTCGCTGATCGTGCACCGCAGTTATTCGCAAGCGCGTGGTCGTGAGCTGACCGAGCGCATGAAAGAGCTGATTCCACGTCAGATGTATGAGGTTGCAATCCAGGCTGCGATTGGCACCAAGGTCATCGCCCGGACCACCGTCAAAGCGTTGCGCAAGAACGTCACCGCCAAGTGCTATGGCGGTGATGTAACGCGCAAACGTAAATTGCTGGAAAAGCAAAAAGCCGGCAAAAAGCGTATGAAACAAGTCGGTCGTGTAGAGATTCCGCAGGAAGCCTTCCTTGCGGTTCTTCAGACGGGCAAAGATAATGCCGGCTGATTCAGCACCGGAAGCCCATTCAGCACCGTGGATTCAACCACGGCTGCAAACTGTAGTACTCCATAACAGATCATGAACTTTGATTTCCCAACTTTTTTAGTCGCTGCCACAGGCCTAACCGGGGGTATCTGGCTAATCGATGCTCTCCTGTTTGCGCCCAAACGCCGGCGCCTGGCCGAGCAGACGGCGAGCGCCGAGGGCGTTAGCAATGTTGCCCAACCAACTACCGCGCCACCGGCTTATAAAGAGCCGCTGCTGGTGGAGTATGCGCGCTCGTTTTTTCCGGTCATTCTGATTGTATTATTGTTACGTTCGTTCATTGTCGAGCCCTTTCGCATTCCGTCGGGCTCGATGATGCCGACTCTGTTGGTCGGCGATTTCATTCTCGTGAACAAATTTTCCTACGGCTTGCGCTGGCCCGTTCTCAATTCCAAGTTTCTAGCTCTAGGTGAGCCGGAGCCTGGTGATGTAGTGGTCTTCCGCTTTCCGCAAAACGAGTCCATTGACTACATCAAGCGCGTGGTTGGTGTACCCGGTGACCAGATTTGGTACCACAACAAGACGCTCTATGTCAACCGGGAGCCCGTGCACCAGATTCAACTGCCACCCTATGTTGGTGAGGGGGCAGGCAAAGGTCACACCGGGTTAAGGCGCGCAGTGGAAGAACTGGACGGAGTCGAGCACGACCTGCTGATCAACCCCCGCGCTCCGGATCTTCCCGTCGGCTGCAACCAGCTCGCGTCAGGCCCCATCAGGGTACCTAAAGACGCTTACTTCGTCATGGGCGATAATCGCGATAACAGCAATGACAGTCGCTGCTGGGGATTTGTGCCGGAAGGCAACCTGGTGGGCAAGGCGTTTATGATCTGGATGAACTGGGATGGTGAGCGCGACGGCTTCCCGATTGCATTTAATCGGCTTGGCAATCTGATTCATTGAAGCCTAACGCAGCCTTCGGTAATCACGCTCTGAGGAGGGTCGACCATCATGGGCAGAGGAGTTCATCAACAACGCGGTGCCAGCTTGATCCTTATCATGCTCATCGTGGCATTGATCATTTTTTTTGGCACCCTAGCCTTCAACATGTTGCCAGCCTACCTCGACTTCATGCAGGTTCGTTCCAGCATGGCCGCCGTCAAATCCAAAGAAGACGTTGTTGCCGGTGGTCCGCGCAGTATCATGAACGCGATCATGGCCCAACTCGATATCAATAGTGTCCGTTCGGTGCCCAGTGACAGTTTTAAATTTGAAAGGACCAGGGAAGGCCTGGTGTTGACCGCGAACTACGACGTGCAGAAGCCGATCATCATGAATGTCGACGTTGTGATGCACTTCGTGCACAGCGAGACTTATAATCCCTAATGCTGCATAAACCCAACGATGCATCAGACCCAGCGATTCATACCAGCAATTCACCATCTCCAGTGAATGGCAATCTTCGCCAACTCGCCGCAGCATTGCTCGATGCGGCACCGATGCGTGAGGATCTGCTGCTGCAGGCCCTCACTCACCGCAGCGCCGGGCCGGTCAACAATGAGCGTCTGGAATTTCTCGGCGATGCGCTGCTTGGGCTGGTCATTGCCGAGGTGCTCTGGCAGCAGTTTCCCACCGCCGATGAGGGAGAACTGAGCCGCCGCCGTGCATCATTGGTCAATCGAGAGAGTCTTGCACAGGTTGCCCGTCGCTTGCGACTTGGCGACTACCTCAAGCTCGGCTCTGGAGAACTGCGTTCCGGAGGACATGCCCGTGATTCGATTCTGGCAGATGCCTTGGAGGCTGTCATCGGTGCTGTTTATGTCGACCAAGGCTTTGCTATTGCCCGCGACATGCTATTAAGGCTGTTTGCCGAGCCGATTGCGCGCGTCGCCAGGCAGGACGCGCGTAAGGATCCGAAAACACGCTTGCAGGAGCATCTCCAATCCATGCACCGGCCCTTACCAGACTACGAGGTAATCGAAATCAGCGGTCAACAGCATGCACAACGATTTGCCGTGTGCTGTCGATTGACAGACGAATCATTGACCACGCGCGGCGAAGGTACCAGCCGCCGACGCGCAGAACAGGATGCCGCGGAGCAAATGCTGGCATCTCTGGATAGGCGGAACAGGGATGCCTAATCGCTGCGGTACGGTTGCCATTGTTGGACGACCCAACGTGGGCAAATCGACATTGCTGAATCGACTGGTCGGGCAAAAACTCGCGATTACCTCACACAAGGCGCAGACCACCCGTCATTCCATCCTTGGGGTCAAAACCTTGGAACAGGGCCAGATCCTGTTTGTGGATACTCCCGGGCTTCACCAGCGCGGCGGTAATGCACTCAATCGGTATCTCAATCGGACCGCGCGAGCAGCCATTGCAGACGTCGATTTGGTCTTGCTGCTGGTGCAGGCTCCGCGTTTCACATCAGAGGACGAGTTGGCGCTGCGCGCCGTGGCGGAGGCTGGACCGATGGTGATTGGCGTGGTCAATAAGGTCGACCTGGTGCGGGAAAAAAGCACGCTATTACCGTACCTAGAACAGTTGTCCCAGCGCTATGCGTTCGACATCCTGGTGCCAGTGTCGGCCAAGACCGGAGACCAGATAGAGGTTCTTGCGCAGGCCATTCTGGCGCGCCTGCCAGAGGGTGAAAACCTATTGCCAGCAGATCAGCTCACCGACCGCTCCGAACGTTTTTTAGCCGCCGAGTTGTTACGCGAGCAGCTGACCCGTCGCTATGACCGGGAACTGCCCTATCGAACCACGGTAGAAATCGAACGATTCCAGGATCAGGGTGGACGCTACCTGATCCACGCCTTGGTTTGGGTCGAGCGCGCGAGTCAGAAAGGTATCTTGATCGGTCATCGCGGTGCAGCACTGAAGGCCGCCGCGACCGGGGCACGCATGCAAATGCAGCGTCTGTTCGACTGTCCGGTACACCTGGAGGTCTGGGTCAAGGTCAAAGACAGCTGGAGCAGCGACGAATCAGCACTTGCCAGCCTAGGCTATATCGATCCCTAGCTTGTGTTCGAGGGCCTGTATGATCTGTAACACCCGAGACCGCCTGCATCGAGCATTTGTATTGCATCGGCGGGATTATTCCGATACCAGTCTGTTGCTCGAGGTCTTCACGGCAGAGCATGGCCGCTTGCCTCTGGTGGCCAAGGGCGCAAAACGTCCGAAGTCAGTCGGCGCCGCCTTATTACAGCCGTTCACACCAGTGCTGCTGGCATGGAGCGGGCGTGGAGAGGTTCGCACCCTGGTTCGTATCGAACCCGCCGGCCGGCCAGTTGCGCTAGTTGGGAACGCGCTGTACTGCGGCTTCTATGTCAACGAACTCCTGATGCGGCTGCTCGGGCGCCAAGATCCGCACGAAGTGCTGTTCGTGTTCTACCAGGCCGTACTAGAAGAGCTTGCCTCCAGCCAGGATCTGGACAGGCCGTTGCGCCGTTTCGAATTGCGCCTGCTGGGAGAACTTGGCTATCAACCGGTGCTTGATCGGGAGGCCGATGGACAAAGGCCCGTGCATCCAGATCGTTTCTACGTCTACAAAGTAGAACAGGGGTTACTGCCAACGCTCGAGCCTGATCATGAAGGAGCCATTCGTGGCGAGACCCTGCGACGCCTGCTCAATGGCGAAGCCTTGGTTGGATCGCAGATCCGCGAGGCGCGCGGGTTTGCCCGCTGCCTGCTTGCACCCCATCTTGGTGAACGTCCGTTGCACAGTCGCGCGCTGTTTACCGCGCGCGGCTACGGCCGGAGCATGACCAAGGTCACGGTGCGGCCTACCCACGACACCGAGCCTGGCTACTGATCTGTCGATACCAGTTCCGTCGTCAGTTCGACTACGGCCGCGATCGCGAGCCGAACAAACGAATTTCGATAGTTTGACCATCCTCCAACCGGAGTTGCCATGACCGACACCCGTCCGGCGCCGATCCTGCTCGGTGTCAACATTGATCACGTAGCCACGTTGCGCCAGGCGCGCGGCACCCGTTATCCAGAGCCCATCCAGGCCGCGCTTGTCGCAGAACAGGCTGGAGCGGACGCAATCACTTTGCATCTGCGCGAAGACCGCCGTCATATCCAGGACCGTGATGTGGACATGTTGCGTGGCATCCTGCAGACGCGCATGAATCTGGAGATGGCCGCGACGCCAGAAATGGGGCGCATTGCGGCCGACCTACGACCCGCGGACTGCTGCCTGGTGCCGGAGCGGCGCGAGGAGCTCACCACCGAGGGCGGTCTCGACGTGGTCAGCCATCAAGACCAGCTTCAGGACTTCTGCGCCATGCTCGCCGAGGCCGGCGTACGCGTCTCGCTGTTCATTGATGCCGATCCGAGACAGCTCGATGCCGCAATGGAGGTCGGTGCGCCGGTGGTTGAGATCCATACCGGTCAGTATGCCGATGCGCAGTCGCCCGCGGCACGTACCGCCGAACTCGATCGCATTGCGCGTGCGGTATGGCACGGAGACAAACTGGGATTACAGGTCAACGCAGGACATGGCCTTGATTATCACAATGTTGCCGCAGTATCCGCATTGCAGGCCGTGCGCGAACTCAATATCGGGCATTCGATCATCGCCCGCGCGGTGTTCTGCGGGCTTGCCGAGGCGGTAAGCGACATGAAGGCGATCATGCAGCGGGCTCGGCTTGGAGTCGATCGCTGATATACGCACGGCTAGCAAACGCCGGCCATGTCCAGATACCTCGATCCGACAAGTGGTGCGACTCTTTGCAGCAGCTCGAGGACTTCGATCAGATCCCGAGCATTCAACGACAACGACAAACAGCAGAAACAGCAGCGGGACATCCGCACCGCTGCACTAGAATACAAGCCAGGAGGTCTATTTCTCCACAGAAATCGCCTGAGTGATGGTGCAGAAACAAGCTAAACAGGTTTTTGGCTTGGGTGTCGCCTGCCGACTCATTCGGTACCGCTATCGGCATCGGTATCGGCGTCGGTATCGAACCGACCAACCCATCCGCCAAGCTCCTCGCTGACCGCGTAGCCAGGCTGTCCGAGCTTCGTTAGCATGGCCACACGACGATCGAGCAGTGCCTTTTGCTGGCTGTTGTCGTCTGCGGACAACGCATCGCACACCAGCGAGCACGTCTGAATCGCAGCGCACTCCAGCGCCGAGCCTCGTGCGCTTTCAAACGACCGGCGGCGATCCGCGCTCGTCGCTTTGCCGTTACCCTCGGCAATGTTCAGCGCGATGGCCTGCGATGCGCGCCTACGATGCGCACCTACGATGCGCACAGGCGTTGATCCTTCGCGTTTCGCTGTCCTTTCACATGCTCGCAGTCGCGCTAGGCCCAGCCGACCTACTCGATGGCCGCACGCTAGACGTCGAGCTGCTCATGACCGAATCGCATAGGGCGTTTTCTCTCTCGATTCCGATTCCGATTCCGATAGTGGCCCCGACCCCGATTGCACTCCGCCGATGTCTGGATAGCGTTGTATAGGTTATTCATGAACCGCTACTTAGTCATGCCCCCGTCTGTCAGTATCGGATGCATTGCGTTGCCATCAATCCAAGCCAAGCTTGCTGAGCCGATAGCGCAGCGAACGCGGCGTCATGCCGAGCAACTTGGCCGCGGCGGTGCGGTTCCAGTGGGTGCTGTTCAGAGCGTCGAGGATGGCCTGTTTTTCGATCTCGCCGAGATGGGTCTCCAGCGGTTGGTTTATCAGGGAGATGCCAGCCGTCGGCGCATTCGGTTCGCTGACCAGGTCGGTGTCTGCCGGACGACGCTCGGGGCTTGTGTTGAACTGTTTCAGACGTAGATCATCAGGCTGCAGCAGCTTTTGGTCGGCTAAGGCTGTTGCCCGCTCCAGGATATTCTCAAGTTCGCGCACATTGCCCTCGAAGGGATAGCTGGCCAGAGCCTCGAGTGCCTCATCGGAGAGTTGTTTACAGTCTTCGTCGCTGCTCTTCGCGATGCGTTTCAGGATATGCCGAGCCAGTATATCGATGTCCCCAGGGCGCTCGCGCAATGGCGGCAGGTGCAGATCGATGACATTGATGCGATAGAATAGATCATGCCGGAAGGCGCCCGTTTCGACCGCTTCTTTGAGGTCGCGATGGCTGGCGCTGATGATGCGCACATCAACCGCTGTTTCCTGCTGCGCGCCGACCGGCCGCACACTCTTCTGCTGGATGGCACGTAGCAGCTTGACCTGCATCGACAATGGCAAATCGACGATTTCGTCCAAAAACAATGTGCCGCCATGGGCTGTCTGAAACAGCCCCTTTTTGTCGCTTACGGCGCCGGTGAAGCTGCCCTTGCGATGGCCGAACAATTCACTCTCCACCAACTCGCCGGGGATTGCGCCGCAGTTGACTGGCACGAAGGTGTTTGCGGATCTCGGTCCTTGATCGTGAATCAGGCGCGCGGCCAATTCTTTGCCCGTCCCGCTTTCGCCGCTGATGAATACCGGTGCCTGATTGCGGGCAAGTTTACTGATGAGGGCGCGGATCTCCTGCATCTGTGGCGAATTGCCAAGCAGGCCCGAGGTGCCTGCGGTATCCGCCGGAGGTTGCTCTGCTTGTTGCAGGCGCAAGGCGGCATTGATCAGGTTGCGCAGGATTTCCAGGTCCAGCGGTTTAGAAACGAAATCGAAGGCGCCTGCCTTCATCGCCGCAACTGCGGAATCCACATTGCCATGTGCGGTGATGATCGCTACCGGCAATTTGGGAAAACGATCGCAGATGGTTCGCACCAGATCAATGCCATCGCCGTCCGGCAAACGCATGTCCGTGATACAGAGGTCGAATGATTCCCGATCGATCAGACCCAGGGCATCGGCTAATGTGCCGGCACCGCGGGTGGCGATGCCCATGCGCGTGCATGTAATGGTGAGCAGTTCGAGTATATCTGCCTCGTCGTCGACAATCAGCGCTTTTGGGTTACTCATTTGCGTTAGTTTGCGCTTGCGGTTAGCTGGCGAAGATCAGGCTGAAGCGAGCGCCGTTTTCCTCCCCCGCACTATACACTAGGCGGATGGCGTTCGCTTCCGCTAGTTCGCGTGCTGCGTACAGGCCGAGTCCGGTGCCGCTGTTTGATGTGGTGAAAAAGGGTTCGAAGATATCGCGCAGGTGCTGCTCGGAAACGCCTGGACCTTGGTCGGCGATGGTCACAACCAATGCGTCCCGTTGTTGGTCATGGCTGGCACTCAAAGTGATTTGCGCTGGTTCGCTGGTACTTGTGCCATATTTGCAGGCATTGTCGCAGAGATTGCGCAGGATCTGGCCAAGGTGCCTTGCATCGACTTGTACTAGAAGAGGGCGATCTTCAATTTCCAGCGCGAGCTGCACGCAGGCGTTTGGATGATTCTCGCGATACTCTGCACAAAAGGCCGGCAGCCAGTTGCGTAGATCCAACTCCTGCATGTTCGGTTGATGGCGGCGCGAGAGTTCCAGTACGCTGGCTACGGTCTCGTCAATGCGCAGCGCGTTGCGCCGCAGGATGTCAAGCAAGTGACGGTCGTCGCTGCCGAGCGTTGCAGACTCTGCCAGCAACTGCGCGGCATGGGCCACCGACGACAGCGGGTTGCGGATGTTGTGCGCAATACTCGCGGTAAGTCTGCCCAGCGACGCCAGCTTCATCTCCTGCGCTTGGCGCAACAGTTCGCGATTGTCGCGCAGGTAGATCATCGCGCCGTTGATGCGCTCCGTGCCGAGTAGATGCAGGGTCGGTCTCAGCTCGGCGTCGCCCAGGCGGAGGAGGGGATCGGAAGGGTTGGCGCCAATCAGTTCACGTCGGAACCAGGTATAGAGTATTGGCGCAATGTTGATCAGCCGATCGCCGGGACGCGCATTCGGCGTCCCCAGCAGCAGGCGCGCGGCATGGTTCAGCAACAGCAGTTTATATTCACCATCGACGACGACCACGCCGGTCGACATGCTCTGTATAATGTAGCTGTTGAGCTTGGAAAGGTCGGCGATATCCACCTTACGGCGCGCGGCAAGGCGTTCATACGCTTGCAATTTCGAGCTGAGTACATGTCCCAGCAAGGCGACCGCAAAATAGGTCAGGCCCAGCAGTCCGGCCTGGGTATAGGTGCCTTCCTGGGTGCCGATGTACCATTCGGAGTAGACTTGCTGGGCGATAACGGCGAGCGTGGCCAGCGATGCGAATAATAACGATAATCGACCCTCCATCAGAATGGCGCCGGCAATGACGGCGATTGCGGGCAACAGCCCCAGACCTGTGCTGACGCCGCCACTGATGTGCATCAGCAGCGTATAAATGACAATATCGAGGAACACCGCGATCTCGATCTGCTGCTCCTGCGATGGCCATTGTGCCGGAATCAGCAGTCCGCTGATCAGGATCAGTGATGCCTGGATGCCCAGTATCATGCGTGCCACAAGCGGATCAGCACCGCCTGGGAGCCAGTGCGTTTCCACTGCGAACCAAAACACCAGAATCAGGAGCGCCACCAAAATAAGTCGATACAGAAACAGCCAGGTCAGCGTGCTGCGACTCGGAAAGGGCCTGCCGGTAGGTTCGGCATTGCTTGTTTGCTCGGAGCTTGGCATGCTCATGTATCGATCGCGGTTAAACCGAGCTCAAAGCACGTCAGCTGGATGGATCTGGACATTTTCCGCCGGTGTCCAAGGGAATTTGACGATATGGCGCCAAGGTATTGTCGGCGAACCCTTGTGTCAGCAGGCGAGTAGGTCGGGGCATGATGCCCCACATCGGAATCGCCGAGCGATCGGTGTTTTCCAGGCGAATGGTCATGCGAGCAGGTTGGCGTGGCCGTCTTCACACACACATAATCTGACATAGTCATACAATGAATCTGCACGAATACCAAGCCAAAGCACTCTTTCAAAAACACGGCATTCCGGTTCCACGCGGTCAGGTTGCGCGCACCGCGACCGAGGCGCGCGAAGCAGCCAAGGTACTTGGCGGTAAGCGCTGGGTGGTCAAGGCCCAGGTACATTCAGGCGGTCGGGGCAAAGCCGGCGGCGTCGTATTAGTCGATAGCATCGACAAGGTGGAGGCCGAGGCAGAACGCCTTCTTGGTAGTATTCTAAGCACGCATCAGACTGGACCGGAAGGTCTACCGGTGACCTCGGTGCTAATCGAGGAACCCACGGATATCGACCGCGAGCTTTATATGAGTCTGCTGGTGGACCGCGCCGAGCGCCGGATTGCCTTCATGGCATCGGCTGCCGGCGGTATGGATATCGAGGCGGTAGCCGCCGAGACTCCTGAAAAAATCGTGTTTACCCGCGTCGCCCCAAGCACCGGGTTGAGACCCTGGCAGTGTCGGCGGGTCGGTTTTGTGCTTGGTCTCGATAAAGCCCAGCGTACGGCCCTACAGGGTATGATGCAGGGCCTATACGACCTGTTCGAGTCCAGCGACGCCAGCCTAGTCGAAATCAACCCGCTGGTGGTGACCTCTGCCGGCGAAGTGATTGCGCTCGATGCCAAAATCAATCTCGACGACAATGCCCTCGACCGCCAGCCGGAGTTGCTCGCATTGCGCGATCCAAGTCAAGGAGACGCGCGCGAACTGGCCGCCGCCGAACATGAACTGAACTATATCAGCTTGGACGGTAACATCGGCTGTATGGTCAATGGGGCAGGGCTGGCAATGGCGACCATGGATCTGGTGCAACTGCATGGCGGGTCCCCCGCCAACTTCCTTGATGTCGGTGGCACCGCGACCGCGGAACGCGTGGCCGAGGCGTTCAAGTTGATTCTGTCCGACGATAAGGTCAAGGCGGTACTGGTGAACATCTTTGGCGGCATCGTGCGCTGCGATCTGATCGCCGAGGGCATCATTCGTGCGGTCCGCGAGGTACATGTCGGGGTTCCGCTGGTAGTGCGATTGGAGGGTACCAACGCGCCGCGTGGCTTGGAGTTGCTGGCCGAGAGCGGTTTGTCATTGCAGACCGCGAGCAACCTGTCCGAGGCGGCTGACAAAGTAGTCGCCGCCGCGGCCGGCTGAGCCTGCACAGTCTCTTGAGCCTATTCACTTCCTATCCGAATCGCGATAGCGCAACCGTACAACAGAGAGTAAACACATGGGCGTATTGATCGACAAAGACACACGGGTGATCTGCCAGGGCTTTACCGGCCAGCAGGGTACCTTCCACAGCGAACAGGCGATCGCCTACGGCACCAATGTAGTCGGTGGTGTGACGCCGGGCAAGGGTGGGCAGAAGCACCTGAACCTGCCAGTGTTCGATACCGTGCACGATGCCGTGCGAGATACCGGTGCCGACGCCACGATGATCTATGTGCCTGCCGCGTTCGCCGCCGACGCGATCCTGGAGGCTGCCGATGCCGGTATCAGGGTCGTAGTCTGTATTACCGAGGGTGTGCCGGTGCTGGACATGCTGCGTGTGAAGGCCGCTCTTCAAGGGGCTGACACGGTTCTGGTGGGCCCGAATTGCCCAGGCGTGATCACCCCCGGCGCCTGCAAGATTGGCATCATGCCCGGCAGCATTCACTCTCCCGGTCGCGTCGGTATCGTGTCTCGCTCCGGTACCCTGACCTACGAGGCGGTATTCCAGACCACCAATCATGGACTGGGTCAGAGTACCTGTATCGGCATGGGCGGCGATCCAATCCATGGTGTCGATTTTATCGACTGTCTGGAACTGTTCCAGCAGGATCCGCAAACCGAGGGAATCATCATGGTGGGCGAGATCGGCGGCACCGACGAGGAGAATGCCGCGGAATATATTCGCGATTATGTCACTAAGCCGGTGGTTGCGTATATTGCCGGAGTGACGGCGCCGCCCGGCAAACGCATGGGACATGCTGGTGCTATCGTCACCGGCGGTGCCGGCACCGCGGAAGGTAAGTACAGTGCGCTCGATGCCGCAGGGGTTGCCACGGTACGCTCGCCGGCGGATTTAGGCAAACGAATCGCCAGTCTGCTCAACGCCTGAGCCTGCTGTCACTCCAATCCTGGCGTTGCCGCCTGCCGGGGCGGCAGCGCAGAGGTGCAGGCGAACTTAAGCGTGAAATTTGGATACTCGTCGGAGACTAGGATGGTCAATGCTATAGTAGCCTTATATACTGCCTAGGATAACCGTCGCCGAAGGTCATGTTGGAGAATACTCATGAAAAAGGTCGAAGCCATCATTAAACCATTTAAGCTCGATGACGTACGCGAAGCATTGTCACAAGCCGGCATCACCGGCATGACCGCGATCGAGGTAAAGGGTTTTGGGCGGCAGAAGGGGCATACCGAGCTGTATCGCGGTGCCGAATATGTGGTCGATTTTTTGCCCAAGGTCAAGATTGAACTGGTCATCGCCGACAAACAACTCGACGCCTGCATTGAGGCCGTCACTAAATCGGCACGCACCGGCAAAATCGGCGATGGCAAGATCTTCGTCAGCAGCGTCACTCGCGTCGTCCGTATCCGAACCGGCGAAGAGGGCGAAGCCGCGGTCTGAGCTTCTATTTGGTCTGTTTGAATGTCTGTTCGAACGCCTGTCCGGACAGCCATTCGCAGTGGCGCCTATGGATCGCACCTCATAGCGATTGTTGCCGACTTCATAGATCATCTGACTCGCGTTGACGCTCGCCTTCCGCACCAGCAACCCTAGGGCGGGAAAGCGAAGCGCATTCCGCCGATCGCACTGCTATTCCCCGCTCGCATTCTTGAAATCGCCGACCAATTTTTCTTCTTCTTCGTATCCACTGAAATCGCTGGCTTGCCCTTTGTACTTGAGCATTGATGTGCTCGAACTGGGCATCTTGGTCCGGGTGATCACTTCCCTCACGCGTCTTTCGGTTCGCCCGCAGGCTGTACCCCAGGTTTTCGAGCACCCTAGGGCAGGAAAGCAAAGCGCATCCCGCCGATTCCGCTGCAGTTCCGTTTGCCAGAGCCGAAGGCGAGATCCGTTGCCGCCAGCGCCGTCCGCAGCGATCAGGATTCCCGGCGCGCGCGTCTTGAATTCGTGGACGCGGACCTCTTCGGGCTGTCTTCCACGCGTCTGCATCCTCCTTGCGCTTTTCAGAAATCAGGAAACTTCAGCTCATCATGAAACACGTATTTTTTAACGGTTCCTATGTTGCTCTCCAGCAATCGCCTTAGTTTTCATCCAAACTCAGATAATCCCAAATCTTGCGGCCCAGGCTGATCTCGCTGGGAGGTGGTGTATCATCAATAAAGCGTCCAGCCTTGCGGTTGAGGTCCAATACACGCTGGGCATCAGCCGCCAGCTGGTTTTTGCCCAGGCGCTGATAGGCATCGACCATAATCTCCAATGCGTCTTGTACGGCAGAGGTCCGCTGAAATCGCTCGACGACATACTGTGCTCGATTGGTCGCGGCGATATAGGCGCCAAGTTTCATGTAATATCGGGCCACGTGGATTTCGTTCTTCGCGAGGTTGTTACGCAGATAGAGCATACGCTGACGGGCATCCGCAGCATATTTGCTGTCTGGGTAGCGTTCCACCAGAACGGCAAAGTCTTGAAACGCGTCCAATGCGGCTCCTGGGTCACGCTGAGATGCGTCGGTTGGCACGAAACGATCGATAAAGCCGACGCTGCGGTTGTAATTGACGATACCTTTGAGATAGTAGGCATAGTCTACGAACGGGTTTTGTGGGTAGAGCTTGATGAACCGATCTGCCGCGGCGATCGCCTGCTCGGGCTGCCCGGCCTTGTAGTGTGCATAAGCAACATCGAGTTGCCCCTGCATAGCATAGCGGCCGAAGGGATAGCGGGTTTCCAGCTTTTGGTAGAGTTCGATCGCTCGCTCGTAGTTGCCACCACTCATCTCCGAGGCTGCCTTATCGTAGAGCCTGCTGGCGCTCCAGCCCTCGGTTTCGTCAAAGTCCTTGCTGAGTATGCCGCAGCCGGACAGGGCAATGGCAAAGACGACGACTATGAACGCTGCGCGCATGACTTGACGAACTCACTCACCAACAAAATGGATAGTTGAACTGTATCCGGAAGTATAGCGGAAGCGGTGCCGGAAACCGAACTGCAAGTGATCGATCTCCCGTGCTGACGTGCCAAAATCCTTGACCAATCATCATCAAACCCAGCTACAGCAAGCCGACCCTGGAGATGCCGAACAGGAAGCTGTGGACCGGATCGTTTCTGGCAATCGCGGCGGCCAAGATGATGTCGGTACAGGTTGTGCGGGTAAAGCAATGCGGGTTGACAAAGATCTTGTATTCGATGCCGCCGATGCCGGGCATCGATTGGACCAAGCGCTCGCAGCACGTCTGCCCGAGTTTTCCCGCGGACGAATTCAGACTTGGATCGAAGCCGGTATGGTGCTCGTCGATGGCCAACCCAGCCGCGCACGTACCCGCATGCGTGGCGGCGAGCAGGTGAATGTGCGTGCAACATTGGAACCATTGGGGTGCAGCGAGCCGGAAGCGGTCGATTTCGGTCTGGTGTTCGAAGACGAGCACCTACTGGTTATTGACAAACCAGCTGGCCTGGTGGTGCATCCAGCAGCAGGTAACTGGCACGGCACATTACTGAATGGCCTGCTGCATCGCGAGCCGGCGCTGGATCGATTACCTCGGTGTGGCATTGTGCATCGGCTGGACAAAGATACCAGCGGACTGCTCGTGGTGGCGAGGACGCCCTTAGCGCATCAATCGCTGACGGAACAGCTTCGTGCGCGTACCGTTAAGCGTGAGTATATCGCGCTGGTGGCTGGTGAATTGACAACAGGTGGGCGGATCGAGGCCCCCATCGGGCGGCATCCGACGCGCAGGACAGCAATGGCCGTTGTGCCTGGAGGGCGGCCCAGCATGACGGATTATCGGATTCTTGCCCGCTACCCCAATCTTAGTCTGCTCGCCGTGCAGTTGCTCACCGGGCGTACACATCAGATTCGCGTACACATGGCCCACCTTCGGCATCCGCTGATCGGTGATTCGGTCTACGCAGGGCAACCGCGATCCATGCGCGGCCTCAGCGATCGTGCCGCTCGGGCATTGCGGCAATTTCCACGCCAGGCCCTGCACGCGGTGCGACTGGGCCTGATTCATCCGGCACAGGGCACGGCCATGTCTTGGGAAGTGCCAATGGCGCCGGATTTCGGACAACTGATGGAGATACTGGAGCATGAAAAGCAACGCACCGGCAACCGCTGCACTTAACCCGGTGCGACCCACTCGGGCAATAGAACTGATTCGGCCTTGTTGGGACGCTCCGCCCAATGTGCAGGCACTGACCAGCACGCGTCGTGGAGGAGTGAGTGCTGGAGAATTCGCCAGCCTGAACCTAGCCGGACATGTGGCGGACAAGCCCGAACATGTCGCGATGAACCGTGCATTGCTGTGCGAGAGCCTGTCGCTGCCCACCGAGCCGGTTTGGCTGACACAGGTGCATGGTTGTCGTGTCGTCGATATCACTCATCCCAGCGGCCGCTGTCCAACGGCGGATGCCTGTGTTAGCCGCCAAGTCGGACAGGTCTGTGCCATCATGACCGCAGACTGTCTACCTGTGCTGCTCTGTGACGATGCCGGGCGTGTTGTCGCCGCCGCTCACGCAGGCTGGCGTGGGCTGCTGCACGGTGTCATTGAAACGGCGGTAGCCGCGCTGGGTGTGCCGCCTGGGCAAGTGCACGCTTGGTTAGGGCCTGCCATCGGTCCCGATGCCTTTGAGGTGGGGCCGGAGGTACGGGAGCAGTTTTGCGCCCATGCCTCGCAGGCCAGGGATGCCTTTGTCGCTGCTGGCAGTAGGCGCTGGTTCGCGGATCTTTATTTGCTTGCCCGGCAGCGGCTTGCTGCACTCGATGTGGAGCGGGTGAGCGGTGGCGAGCATTGTACCTTCAGCGATCAGGAGCGCTTCTTCTCCTATCGCAGGGATGGTCGTACCGGGCGCATGGCATCACTCATCTGGCTGAGCCAGCAGGCAGACAGCTAAGCGTCGGACCGATGAGCAGCGTAGGTTAGGTTGGTAAGTCGTTGAAAATGGTTGGTATAAGCGCTACTTTGGTAAAATGGATAAATTCTATTAGCGGATGGTAGGTGAGATAAGGCGCAGTCATCAGTGAACGATTTCATCCTCGGTTTCAGATGTATAACCCTGCCAGGACTGATAAACTGCCGTCGCTCTTATGTCAGCCGTTGGCATCGGCTACCGGCATCGGCTATTGACCATCGCCCCATTGTACAGACAGAGTTCAAAATTATGACGCGAAACGTCGCCAGACTGGCCGCAGCAATGCTGTTGACCATGATCGTCTTGCCCTTCAACGGCCATGCCGAAGTGCAGACGGTTGGGCTCTCCGAGCTCTTTCCAAACGAGCGCCAGGCGCGGACCACATTGGTGATCAATAAGGTTCTGGAGCGCTTGCACTATCGTAATTTTCGCCTCGACAACCAGTTTGCCCGGGAGACCGTGTCAAACTATTTCGAGGATCTTGACCCGAATAAATCGTTTTTCCTAGAGCGCGACGTCGACCGCTTCACCCGCGGAGCCGACCGTTTGGACGACGATCTCAGCAAGGGCAAGCTCGACACCGCCTTTGACATCTTTCGGGTATACCGTATGCGCGTCGACAGCCGTATTGAATATGCCCTGTCGTTACTACAGGAACCATTTAACTTCGACCTACCGGAAACCTATCAATTCGATCGAGAGGACGCGGATTGGTCAAAAAATGACGCTGAAGTGAAGGAAATTTGGCGTAAACGCGTTAAATATGACTACTTGACACTGAAGCTGGCCGACAAAACCGATCAGGAGATCCGCGAGCAATTGCGCAAGCGCTACGAAGGAATTACCCGGAGAATCCACCAATTCACCGCGGATGATGTCTTCCAGACCTTTGTGAATGCCTACACCCGTACGCTAGAGCCCCACACTAGCTATATGTCGCCAAGCACATCCGAGAACTTCGATATCAGTATGCGCTTGAAACTCGAAGGCATCGGCGCCGTGCTGAGTGCGGAGAACGAATACACGGTCATTCAGAGAACCATACCTGGCGGACCAGCGCGCCAATCTGGACAGATACATGGTGGCGATAAAATTATCGGCGTCGGCCAGGGACTCGACGGTACGATGGACGATGTGGTCGGCTGGCGTCTACAGGACGTAGTGGATAAGATCCGTGGTCCCAAGGGTTCTGTCGTCCGGCTGCTGGTGATGCCCAAAGCAGAGGGTTCCGGCGGTCGCACGCGAGAAGTCCGCCTGGTACGCAACGAGATCCAACTGGCCGATCAAGCAGCCAAGTCCTACATAATTGACGAGTCCACCAACGATACCTCCGCCAGCGCGCCGGTTCGCATTGGAATCATCGAGTTGCCAGCCTTCTACCGGGACTTTCGTGCGGAGTCCCAGGGCAACCGCAACTTCACTAGCACGACGCGCGATGTGCGCAAAGCAATCAAAGAACTGAAAGCCCAGTCGATCGATGGACTGGTCATCGATTTGCGCGGCAACGGCGGCGGGTCGCTGACCGAGGCGACATCGCTGACCGGTCTGTTTATCGATAAGGGTCCGGTGGTACAGGTCAAAGACGCGCTTGGCAAGGTCGAAGTCGAGGTGGACCCCGAGCCGGGCGTTATCTATACCGGACCACTGGCGGTCTTGGTCGACCGCAACAGCGCCTCCGCATCCGAAATTTTCGCCGGTGCCATCCAAGACTATGGTCGCGGCATCATCATTGGCGAACCCACCTTCGGTAAAGGTACAGTGCAGACCCTGATCGACCTCGACCGCTATGTTCCTGGAAAAGATGCTGATTTGGGCCGCTTGCGGTTGACAATGGCGGAATTTTACCGCGTCAGCGGCGGCAGTACCCAGTTGCGCGGTATCGAGCCGGACATCCGTTTCGAGTTCGGTCTGGACATCGAAGACCACGGCGAGCGATCGTTGGAAAACGCATTACCCTGGAACCGGATTCACCCGGCTCGGCATGCCCAGTATGAAACCCATGGCATCAGCTTGCTGCGCGAGCGCTCGGCACAGCGTATTGCGCAAGACGACGGTTTTCGCATGCTCACCGCTCGCGGACGTCTTCTCAGCGAGATGAACGAGCAGGACGTCGTTTCGCTGCGAGAAAGCGAGCGACGCGTCGAGTCGGATCGTCGCGAACGGATACTCAAGCAACAACGCGACAATTTCCTGCGTGCACGCGGTATCGAGCCGGTCGACGAAGATGCCGATCATGTCGACGAGGATGCTCTAGAGGCACAGCAAGACGTGATCGATCGCATTCAGGCGGAGGAAGCCGCCCGCATTCTTGCCGATGCGATCACTGGGATGAAGCGGGTGGATCAGCCGCGTTCAGCCATGCGTAACTGAGCCTCAACCCTTGCAATGACCGCATCCAGTTTGTCCCTGTCGATCCCGCCGCGGCATCTTGATGTGCTTACAGACCCCTCCGCGCGTGCGTTATTGGCAAACAGCCTGTTCGGTCTCGAGAAGGAAACGCTGCGAGTCACAAAGAATGGTGCGGTGGCGGCAACGCCTCACCCGCATGCCCTCGGATCGGCCCTGACGCATCCCTACATCACCACCGACTTCTCCGAAGCCTTGATCGAACTGGTCACGCCTGCGCTGTCGGCACCGGCAAGCGTGCTTGATCTTCTCCGCGATTTGCATTTGTTCGTCTACCGCCAGATCGGCGAGGAGCGGTTGTGGGCCACGAGTATGCCCTGTGTGCTTGGCGGTGGTGCAGAAATTCCGTTGGCACACTATGGCCATTCCAATGCCGGCATGATGAAGACCGTCTACCGTCGAGGACTCGGCAACCGCTACGGTCGCGTGATGCAGATCATCGCCGGAGTGCACTTCAACTTCTCCGTGACAGAAGATCTCTGGCCGCTGTTGCAGCAAGCGTCCGGCAATGATGGCAATGTTGCCGAGTTTCGAGACTGGGCCTATTTGGGGTTAGTTAGGAACCTACAGCGCTTAGGTTGGCTGATTCCCTATCTATTTGGCGCGTCGCCGGCGGTGTGTAAGAGTTTCGTGCAGGACGCGACAACTGATCTTCAGGCATTCGACGAGAATACCCTGTATTACCCACACGCCACCTCATTGCGCATGGGCGATATCGGTTACCAAAACCGACAGGAAGAAGGCACCGGAATGAAGGCCAGTTACGACAGCCTAGATGCCTATATCCGCAGTCTCACCTGGGCTATCCAAACTCCATGTCCGCAGTACGAGAACATCGGCGTCAAGGTCAATGACCGCTGGGAGCAGCTCAATGATCACGTACTGCAAATCGAGAACGAGTATTACAGCAGCGTGCGTCCGAAGCAGCTCACGGATTGGATGGAGCGTCCGACCCTGGCACTGCGACGGCGGGGTATTCGCTATGTCGAGTTACGCTCCCTGGACGTGAATGCCTTCCATCCGCTTGGCATTGACGAGCAGCAGATGTACTTTTTGAACTGCTTTATGCTCTACAACCTGCTATCGGAAAGCCCGCGCATCAATGCCCGCGAACGCCGCGCGATCGACGCAAATCAGGTTCTCGCAGCCCATCGCGGTCGTGAGCCAGGCCTGCAACTGGAGAGTCCCGATGGTCAAATTGAATTACGCACCTGGGCCCAGAACCTGCTCGAGGCAATGCAGCCCATCGCTGAATTGCTGGACGGCAATGGCGACAATGCGCATCGTAGCGCATTGAACGCTCAAGTACAGAAGGTTAACGACCCGGAGACCACCCCATCGGCATTGATGCTCAGCGAGATGCGGCAACATGGCGAAGGCTTCGCCGGGTTGGCGTGCCGTCTTACCGAAAAGCATCGCAATTGGTTTCGTGAACTGGAACTTGACCCGGAGCGCGATGCATCGCTGCAGCGCATGGTAGCAACCTCCATCGAACGTCAACGAGCAATCGAGGTCGCTGACGATATCGATTTCGACGAATTCCTGCGCCGCTATTTTGCGCAAAGCGAGGCGCGGCCAGTGGAACTTGCTCTACCGCCTGAAATGCCTGAAATCGAGGGCGACTTATAAGAGTATTTCTGTCGAGAAATAGACCACCTGGCTTGTCTTATCGTCCGGCCTCGACTTCGCTAAGGCGAACGAGAATCCGGCCCTAGTGCTCTGCTGCGGAAGTCACGAGACCGTTTGCAGTCGTTGTCGTTGCCGTAATCCTGGTCGTCATCGATAACCCACGATGAGCGATCTCGATCCGGCGTAGGGACTCCGGCTCGTAAACACTGTCGCCGTCCGCGGGTGACGTTTCTCGAAGCTGGGCCAGCACTTCAGGGGGCGCGATCTCTCCTGCGGCCTACAGGATTCTCTGTATACGCTTGCCCTGCAAAATTTGTTCGCAGGGCACAAAGCTCCGCAGCAGGACCAACACGCGATACGAATGGGTGGCTAGCCCTTACCCGACCGGGACTTTCACCCGGCAAAACAGCAGAAATGGTATCGGGACATCCGCATCGCCGCCCTCGTTGGTATGTTTCCCTCCGACAATCGCCTAAGGCGTACTCACCACGAAGAGGCAGAGTGCGCATCGCAGCGCCTTAACTGCCTTGTCAAGGAATGCGAGGCCATTATCCACGCCCGCCACGGGAAATTGCGCGCATGCAGGCATCCATGGCGCGCGTCGACAGTAGACGACGCAGGGCGCCAAGCAAATAGGTTGGGAAAGTCACATAGTAGCGTGGTCGGGGTCGCTGACTCTCCAGCGCGTGCACCAGCTGTTTCATTACTGCCTCGGCAGGCAATGTGAACGGCTGTGCCGGGCCTTGTTTGGTCAACCGTTCCTCCATACGGCGATAGGTTTCGCGAAAGAAGCTGGCCTGCTGGTCGATATTTCGCTGGTAGGCCATGTGGGCATTTTCGCGAAAACGGCTCAAAATCGGTCCGGGTTCGATCAGGCAAACTTCGATACCAGTTCCGGCAAGCTCCAAACGCAAGGCATCGGTGAGGCCTTCTAATGCGAATTTAGACGCGGCATAGGCGCCACGGAAGGGCATCGCGGTTAGGCCCAACACCGAGCTGTTCTGGACAATGCGTCCATAGCCCTGCGCACGCATGACCGGGATGACGCGCCGGGTCAGATCGTGCCAACCAAACAAATTGGTTTCGAATTGGGCGCGCAGTACGTCTCGGGTCAGATCCTCCACCGCGCCCGCCTGACCATAAGCGCCATTATTGAACAAAGCGTCGAGCCGACCGCCACTGAAGACGAAGGTCTGCTCGAGTCCTTCGGCGATGCTGCTGGGCTGATCGAGATCCAGGCGCACGCTCGCCAGACCCTCATCTCGCAGTCGCTCGACGTCGCGCGGCTTACGTGCCGATGCGATCACCAGCCAACCACGCTTGGCCAGACCATGCGCGCAACAGTGGCCGATGCCGCTGGAACAGCCGGTGATCAGGATACTGCGCTGCGCTGTCGACATCATGTTTGCGTCTCGTGCTGTTGACTTGCCATCCGGAACGATGCAATGACATCAGGGTGAAGCGAATATTGAATCTGCCCGCTTTAACCCTATGCTTTCGCGGTTGACTGATTTCATGACCCTGCCAGGAACTCATTATGCCCATTTATGCTTACCGCTGCGAAAATTGTGGTCACGATCTCGATGCACTGCAAAAGCTCAGCGACGCACCGCTCACCGATTGCCCGGCATGCGGTCACGCATCCCTGAAGAAGCAGATTACCGCCGCGGCATTCCGCCTGAAGGGTGCCGGCTGGTACGAGACCGATTTCAAAAAGGATGGCAAAAAGAATCTCCACGAGGACGGCGAAAAGCCAAAGGAGTCAGCGGGCGCCGACAAGAACTCCGGCAAAGGTGCCGAATCCGAGCGCCCGGCAAAGCCAGATGCGAATGCCAAAAAGAACGACCAGGGCGGCGATACCAAGCCAAAAGCAAAGCCCACGTCAGAGGCAAAACCGAAACCAACGGCTTCTGAGAGTTAGGCGATTGCCGGAGAGAAACATACCAAACTGGGGCCGGATTCTCGTGCGCCTTCGGGAAGTGGCAATCCGCCCATGGTCGCTCTATGGGTGGGTTGCCGCAACGTCGATGACGGACGAGAAGACCAGCCAGGTGGTCTGTTTCTCGACAGAAATCTCAGTGCCCTCGTTGACGCTCTGGCCGCGCAGGACGAAGAAATCGTCATCGATCGCAACGGCGTCGCCGCGGCCGTACTTTTCAGTCCGGACGAATTCGAGCGCTGGCGCGGGATCTTCGCCATGCAGCTCGACGCCGAGGGAATGCGCGAGATCGAGGCTTGATGGATGTCTCCAGATCGGAGTAATATCATGAGCCTTTTCAACTTGGATCCTACGCTCCCAGCACGATTCCAAAGCCCACGGGTTTCACACACCCGGCGATCCGTTCCGGCTGTGCCGTCTCGTTCTCAGCCTTGCCGGCGTGACCCAGGTGAACCATTGTTACACAGTGTTCGAGTGGCTGACGGCCACTGAGCTTCTTTCTCTCTACCAAGGACCCAACAGCATGCGCAGTCACTATTGCGGCGGGCTCGACAGTCATTCGATTGACCAGCAAGTTCGGCTTTGCGGCTGGGTGCACCGCCGACGCGATCACGGCGGAGTCATCTTCGTCGATCTGCGTGATCGGAATGGTCTGGTGCAAGTCGTCTTCGATCCAGATCAGCCGGAGATGTTCGAATTGGCTGAGCAAATCCGCAGCGAATACGTGTTGGCGGTGGAAGGCCGCGTCCGAGCGCGTCCGGAAGGTACGCTTAATCCAAACATTCCCACCGGCGAGATCGAAGTCCTGGCCAGTTCCCTCGAGGTGCTGAATTCTGCTGAAACGCCGCCGTTTCAACTTGATGAATATCATACCGATGCCTCCGAGGAGACCCGGCTGCGCTATCGCTACATCGACCTACGTCGACCGGAGATGCAGCAGCGTTTAGGTGTTCGCGCTCAGATTACCCGGTATCTGCGTCGCTTTCTCGATGAACATGGTTTTCTTGATATCGAGACGCCCATCCTGACCAAATCCACCCCCGAGGGGGCGCGTGATTATCTGGTGCCGAGTCGCGTGCATCCAGGCGAGTTCTACGCGCTGCCACAGTCGCCGCAGTTATTCAAACAACTGCTGATGATGTCCGGCCTGGACCGCTACTATCAAATCGCCCGCTGCTTCCGTGATGAAGACCTGCGTGCCGACCGCCAGCCGGAGTTTACCCAGCTCGATATCGAAACCTCGTTCCTCGACGAGACCGAGCTGACCGGCCTGATGGAACAGATGATCCGCGGCTTATTCAAAGAAGTGCTGGACATCGATCTGCCGGACCCATTCCCTTGCCTGACCTATCAGGATGCCATGCGTCGCTTCGGTTCCGATCGTCCGGACCTGCGTGTGCCATTGGAACTGCTGGATATTGCCGACCTGATGAGTGAGGTGGACTTTAAAGTCTTTGCCGGTCCGGCTCGGGATGCGGAGGGCCGTGTTGTTGCGCTGACCTTGCCCGGGGGCGGGGAACTCAGTCGTAAAGAGATCGACGAGTACACCAAGTTCGTTGCCATTTATGGTGCCAAGGGTCTGGCGTACATCAAGGTCAACAGTTGGACAGCGAAGGGCAGGGAAGGGCTGCAATCGCCGATTCTCAAGTTTTTGCCTGATTCTGCCATCGACGGCATTATGCAACGCACCGGCGCGACGGACGGTGACCTGATCTTCTTCGGTGCCGACAAGGCGCAGATCGTCAATGAGTCCATCGGCGCATTACGAGTCAAACTTGGCCGTGATCGCGATCTGATGCAGGGCGACTGGCGTCCACTCTGGGTGGTGGATTTCCCGATGTTCGAGCACGACCCTAATACCGATCGCTGGGTTGCATTACATCATCCATTCACCGCCCCGAAGATGGATCAGCTCGACCGACTGGAATCCGATCCAGGCGGTTGCCAGTCCCGCGCTTACGATCTGGTGCTCAATGGTACCGAGGTCGGCGGCGGGTCTATACGTATCCATCGTGAAGATGTGCAGCGCCGTATCTTTCGGTTACTCAAGATCAGCGACGCGGATGCTGACCAGCGATTTGGCTTCCTGCTCAATGCTCTCAAATACGGCTGCCCTCCACATGGCGGCATCGCCTTCGGTCTGGATCGCTTGGTCATGCTGATGACCGACAGCTCATCGATTCGCGATGTCATGGCTTTCCCGAAAACCCAGACCGCAAGCTGCCTGCTCACGGATGCGCCGTCCGCCGTCGACGAAGCGCAGCTCAGAGAATTAGCGCTGCGCATCCGGTTGCGCGCCTAAGGCCATGTCATGTACAAGGGTCCATTGGCGCCAGTCGGTGAGTAAGCAATGATATCGACGCAACAGCAACTCGCCGAGCACTCGCCCAAGCGTCCCATATCGGTGCTTGTGGTGGTCTTCACCGTTGCCGGCGAGTTCCTGCTGATGAACCGTATCCGGCCCGCGGGTTTCTGGCAGTCCGTCACCGGCAGCCTGCGTCCTGGCGAATCCGCGCGCAGCGCGGCACTGCGCGAACTCAAAGAAGAAACCGGTCTGCTCGGCGCTGCACGGCTCGTCGATCTACACCAGTCGCGACTGTTCCCGATCGTCAATGCCTGGCGCCGGCGCTACGCCGCGGGGGTTTGCTTTAATCGCGAACACTGGTTTGCATTGCCATTGGCGCACCGGCGCATCATCCGCCTGAATCCCGCGGAACATAGTCAATGCCTGTGGTTACCGATTGGCAAGGCCCTTGAACTCGCCAGCTCTTGGACTAACCGAGAGGCGCTGCGTCTGCTGACTACAGGGTACCTGAACCCGAGCATGACGCTGGCTTAGGCGATTACCGGACAGAAACCCACCGACTGGCGCCGGATTCTCGTTCGCCTTCTTTGACGCGGCAACCCGCCCATGGTCGCTGTATGGGCGGTTTGCCGCAACGTCGATGGCGGACGAGAAGACGAGAAGACAAGCCAGGTCGTCTGTTTCTCGACAGACAATCGCCTTAATCTCTTCTCCCTCGAAGAACGCTGACTTCAACACAACTCGGCGGCCATATTCCGGGCCGCAGTATTCCGGGCCGCAGTATTCAGGGCCGCAGACCCGCAACACCTTGTCGCGCTTCCCGTTTGCCTTGCTCGAATTGTTGCCGATAGTACGCCTTGGTCTGCTCCGCATTGAAGTTCAAGAGCGTATTGCCCGATTCGAAATGCTGCACAAAAACCTTGCCGAGGGCATAGGTCGATGCGGCAGCGAAGAGTGCGCTGCTTGCGCTGGCGACGACCCAGCCTAAACCAGGTAAGCTCTTCGACAGGCTGCGGAGGTTGGCAGACAAAGACAGAGGAACGCCGGCGCCAATCAGTGCGCTCAGTGCGGACTTACCCAATTCCTCGGAGAATGCAACTCCATACAGGGATGCGAGACGCCGCACCAGGTTGAGCTGCAATGCCGCCAAAGCGGCCAAATCCACCCACGGCAGGGGCACTAAGCCAACACCCAAGGATGCCAGGACGTGGTTACGAATGGTATGTGCCGCCTTTACATCGGTATCTGCCATGGATCACCTGCGAGGCTGATGGAGTAGCCTGAGGACGGGCTTCAGGATAGGTCGGAGAGAGCGACTGTTGATCCGCCGCATTGGTCAATTGCGTTGCTGCATTTCCCTTTGACCAATCTTGTCCTTGATCACGCTCCCCTCAATAGGTGATGGTGCAGAAACAAGCTAAACAGGTTTTTGGCTTGGGTGTCGCCTGCCGACTCATTCGGTACCGCTATCGGCATCGGTATCGGTATCGGCGTCGGTATCGAACCGACCAACCCATCCGCCAAGCTCCTCGCTGACCGCGTAGCCAGGCTGTCCGAGCTTCGTGAGCATGGCCACAAGACGATCGAGCAGTGCCTTTTGCTGGCTGTTGTCGTCTGCGCACAACGCTCCGCACACCAGCGAGCACGTCCTCAATCGCAGCGCACTCCAGCGCCGAGCCTCGTGCGCTTTCAAACGACCGGCGGCGATCCGCGCTCGTCGCTTTGCCGTTACCCTCGGCACTGTTCAGCGCGATGGCCTGCGATGCGCGCCTACGATGTGCGCCTACGATGTGCGCCTACGATGTGCGCCTACGATGTGCGCCTACGATGTGCGCAGGAGTTGATCCTTCGCGTTACGCTGTCCTTTCACATGCTCGCAGTCGCGCTAGGCCCAGCCGACAGACTCGATGGTCGCACGCTAGACGTCGAGCTGCTCATGACCGAATGGCATAGGGCGTTTTCTCTCTCGATTCCGATTCCGATAGCGACCCCGACCCCGATTGTACTCCGCCGATGTCTGGATAGCGTTGTATAGGTTATTCATGAACCGCTACTAGACATCCTGGGCTAATCGAAGAATCGCCAATCCGCAACGTAATTGCCAAAGATGAATTTGGGATAGCCAGGATCAATGCGAAAATTGATCATGTCGTAGCGGATGTGCTGGTTGCCGCGGAAAAAATAGACTTTGCCGTTGCCCCAGTAGACGGCTGCGTCGATACGGTCAAAATTCAGACCAAGCCAGCGTTTGGCAATTGGCTCCGGATAGCCCTCATCGGCCTGATTGTTAAGCATATTGAAGCGAATGTATTGGTTGCCGAGAAAGAAATACAGGGATTCGGGGGAGACGCTCAAAACCGCGTCGATGCGCTCGAAAGTGACTCCGGGCCAACCTTCGGCAATCTGCCTGGGATAGCCGGGATCAATGCTGCCGGCGTCGACATCCACGCGTATGTAAGTGTTTCGGTTGAAAAAATAGAGCTTTCGACTGAGATCCTCACCGCTTGCGGAGCGCAGGTACTTGCCCAGAAAAGCAGCATCCACCTGCCCAAACCCGACCTGGGCCAGCATCGGCCAGGCGTCCTCAATCCCGCGGATCTCGCTGGTTTCGCCGTTATCCGGATCGTAGCAAAAGCACTCCTTGCCGCGGAATATGTGCACATGTCCATCCAGGTTGAAGACCACCCGCAATGGCGTGAACACAGTGGCCTCGATATACGCCTTGCGCAGCGCTTCGGCCTGCTCGTCGTCGTCGATCAGGGTCCAGATGCCGCAGGCGTCGAAGGCGATGACCTGCGGGTTATCGGTGATGGTCGCCAACCAATCGTTGTAGCGCGCCTCATCAAGCGAGCTGAGAGTGGCCAGTTTCAGCTCGTCGCCACCCTTGCCGAACACTGTGCACTCAGAGTTCTGCTGCAGCTTTTCCTTGGCGCTTCGCATGCTGCTGCTTGCCGCCGCCGTGCCCGTACCGACCATGCTGGCTTTTATGCCGGCTTTGATCTCTTCTTTGTTCATCGAAGATGACTTGACAATGGTGAACGCCAGCATGGCTTTGCCACCGACCCAGACGCGTTTGACATAATGCGTGCCGAATCGATCGAAAAAGCGCTCATAGGCACGCCGCCGTTTTGGGTCATAAGGCGTCGGGACAGGAAGATCGAAATCCTCCTGGCAAAATCCGCGCTCGTTGGGGAGGTAGAGTGTCCACAGCGGGATGAACGAGTTGCGTAATGCGTAGTAGGCTTCCTCTTCGGTGCGCAGTTGGCCGGTCTGGCTGGCGTTTACGTCGATGCTGAACGGCGCGTTGGATGCCGCGGCAGCGATATCCAGACTGGTCTCCCGCTCGAAGCGTTCCCAGGATTCCTCGACCAGCGTTCGATTGAGCGCTTGCGCGGCGGGCATCGGCGGGCTGTCATTGGCCTCATAGCCGGCGGGTACCTGGAAGGTACGCCCGGTCTCCCTGGATTGATAATAACGATGATCTGCCTGATGAAACAGGATACCCTTGAGTTCAAATGGCTGCTGTGGTCGCAGATACAGCCCACGGCCGACCATGTCCAGGCCGGGCATTGGGAGAACCTCGTCGGCGCGGTCGATCATGTTTAGGGCTCCATCAGTTGCATTGCGTTCGTCGCGCTTCAGGTGGTTGTTGCGGCGCTATAGCGGTTTTGTCATCGTCTCCTGTCAACAGCCGGCGGCCAACCTCGTGCTCTGCTGCGGAAGTCGCGAGACCGTTTGCAGTCGTGGTCGTCATCGATAACCCACGATGAGCGATCACGATTACGACAATGAGAAACAGCAGAAACCAAAGCGGGACATCCGCACCGCTGCACGAGTATCCGTTGGCGATAAGCAGAATTGCCCGCGGTCGGCATGAAGGCGGGGTGCGATAGGATCGTTCAATTCGGCGTCGTCGGATTCGACAGGCTGGGTCGTGCATAGAATTGCCCAAGCAGGCGGGGTTTGCAAGTTGCAATACGCAAATGTGCAGCATCCTGTGTAAGAGATTCTAACTAACCTTCATTCAATCTCGAGGTGAGCCGTGATGAACAACGAAGATGCGCAGAGCAACGCAGATTTGCCGTCATTGGAGAAATCAAGCTCAATGCCGGTGGATAACCAAGATCCGGCCATGGCTGCTGCAGAGACTGGTGTTGACGCTAAGATGGCGCAATTGCGCCAGCTGCTGTTCGGCAGCCAGTTACGCGAGTATGATCGCCGCCTGCAGGAATTATCCGAGCGTCAGTCGCTGGAATCTGCGCGGCTGCGTGACGAGCAACGTGTCCGCTTCGATAAGCTCGACGCCTTTGTCCGCGGTGAATTGGAACGCCTGAGCGGTACATTGCATCGCCAGCGCGAAGAGCGCGTCACAGCGACGCGCCAACTCACCGAACGCATCGAGACTCTGGCAGCCGAGCTGGCGCGGGATTTCGGCGAGCGCATCGACAGTCTGGATGTGGCATTAACGAGCGAATGCAGCCAGCGCCAGGCGGCAATGCTGGCTCTATCCGCCGAGCAAAGCGATGCACTGGAATCGCGTGCGCGTGCGCTTGAAGAACAATTGTTTGCCGAACGCGATCGGTTGCAGGATGCGAAAACCAATCGCGATGAATTGGCGCAGCTGTTCAGTGAGCTTGCATTGCGCCTCAACCGAGAACTGGATCTGCCATGATTTTGGGCGATTTTTGTCGAGAAATAGACCACCTGGCTTGTCTTCTCTTCCGGCATCGACGTTGCCGCTTCCCGAAGGCGAACAAGAATCCGGCGCCGGTTGGTCTGTTTCTTTCCGACAATCGCCTGAGCCGGGCTTCTTCCATGCATGGCGAGCAACGCAAGTAATTCGTCATCGCATGCCGCCAACCATGTCCAGAACAAGTGCCATCTCCAGAACAAGCGGTAGCGCCGCCGAACCGCCGATCGATGCACCAGCAGGGCGCACCGAGCCTGCTTTGCCGGCCGGCGACGCATTCGAGCAGGTGCGTCATTTGCTGCTTGGCGAAGAGCAGCAACGCCTGAATGCCCTGCAGCAACGGATCGATGATCCTGAGCATTGCGTCGACCATCTAGCACAGGCATTACCGGATGCGTTGCGTGCCTCAGCTGTCGAACAGCGGTTGGTGAGTGCACTGCGGGAGCCGGTGAGCCAGTGCATTCATGATTCGGTCGAGCGCAACCCGCGGCAGCTTGCCGATGCGCTGTTTCCAGTCATGGGGCCGGCGATCCGCCGCGCCATCGGCGAGACGCTCCGCGGTCTGGTGCAAACGATCAATCAGGCGGTGGAGCACAGCCTGTCGCTGCAGGGACTGCGTTGGCGCTGGGAGGCCTGGCGCTCTGGCAGCTCGTTTGCCGAGGTGGTGCTGAAAAACACCCTGATCTATCGCGTCGATGCCGCCTACCTGATCCATAATCACAGCGGTCTGCTGATCGACTGCGCGTTGGCCGAGCCCCAGTCCGCGCTCAGGGACGAGGATGCGGTGTCCGCGATGCTGACGGCGATTCAGGATTTTGTTCAGGACTCGTTCAGCCAAGCCGACGAGAGTCTGGAGACGATCGAAATCGGCGAGCGTACGCTCTGGGTCTTGCGCGCGCCCTATGCCACGTTGGTCTGCGTCATTCGCGGCATGCCGCCGCACACCCTGCGCATCCAGTTCGAGCAGGTGCTGCTAGATCTGCACCGCTCCTTTCATAACCAGCTGGCTGACTTCGATGGCGACAAGACATCATTAGCTGTCGTCCAGCCGCTGCTGCACGACTGTCTGACGCTGGAATATCGCGATCCTGAACTTTCCCGGCCGCGCACGCGCTGGTGGCCCTGGCTGTTGCTGTTGGCGTTGCTGAGCATTGCGCTTGGCTGGTTCTGGTGGCAGGAACAGGTGTGGAACCAGCGCTTGGAAGCAACACGGAAAACGTTACAACAAGCGCCCGGCATCGTGCTGCTCTCTTGGCGGCCGGGTCGGCGCATCCTGGTTCGTCTGTTGGTGGACCCAATGGCAGTGGATCCGCTCCAGCTGGTCACTGATCCGGCCATTCTGTCGCGCCTGGAAATCGAGCGCCAGACATACATCGCCGCGGACCCATCCATCGTGCTCGCCCGTGCGCGCCGGCAATTAGCGCCCCCAGACGGTGTCACATTGGGAATGCAACAAGGTGGTATTCTGCACATTGCCGGGCGCGCTCCAACGGATTGGATCGAACGTCTGCGAAATTCCCCGCTGCTGCCCGCCGGTGCCCAGGGGCTAGATCTATCCGCACTGATGCCGGATCATTCTGATCTATTATCCGTCGTGCTTGCTTCCATCGACCCGCCCGCTGGTGTCGAGGCCCGGCTCGACGGCAGACGCTTGATTCTGTCCGGCAGCGCGCCCTGGCGTTGGATTGATGCGCTGTCGCCGCGACTTGTTCATGTGACCGGTTTGAACGGCTGCGACAATGAGGCGCTGACAGTCGCCGAGATAGCCCAGGCGCGCAACCTGGCTAATAAGCTGCAGCGCATTGAGGTGCGCTTCGCCGAGGCCGTGACCCCGCTGCCGGAATCGGCGACGGTGCTGCAGCGTGCCGTGGAGTTGATTGCAGCACTGCTGGCGCTCGACCAGGCCGCGCCACTGGGTTTGCGCATCGCCGTGGTCGGTCAGTCCGATGGCTTGGGTACACGGCAATGGAATCACTGGCTGCGCCAGCAACGTGCCGACTTTGTCATCCGCCAGCTCATTGAACTCGGGGTGCCGGAACGCTTACTGCTGGCTGAACCCGCACGACGTTTTGAGCCCTCCACCCGCGCGCGCCCGGAGCAGCGCCGGGTCTGGCTGCGAGCCGTGTTCGAACCGCCGCGGATCAGTTCCTGTAACCTGGCCTTTTGAGAACGCGGGCCGATCAGGCCGCCCGACCACATGGCCAGATGATTCTGGAGGACTCGATGGACAGCCGCAAGATATGCATCCTCGGAGACTTCGCCGTCGGCAAAACCAGCCTGGTGCGACGTTTTGTGCGCAACCAGTTTTCCGATCGATACCTGACCACCATTGGCGTGAAAGTGGATACCAAGGTGGTGCGACTGGACAACGACCGCGAGTTGAAACTTGCAATTTGGGATGTGGCCGGCACCGACACCCCGACCGAGCTGTTTTTGCGCTATACCCGTGGTGCTGCCGGCTACCTGCTGGTGGCTGACAGCACCCGCGCCGATACATTGGCATGCTGTACGGCATTGCACGATGCGCTGACCGCCGACAGGCGCGCGATACCCTATGTATTGCTGGTGAACAAGATCGATTTGAACCAGCAGCGCGAGTTGGATGCAACAGCTGCGCGCCAATTGTTCACGGACGCGCTGGATTGTTTGGACAGCAGCGCCCTGACCGGCGACAACGTTGAGCTGGCGTTTCAACGCTTGGCGACGGGAATCCTCGAGCAGCCCCGGGAGAATTGCGCGGGTAGGGTAGATTGATGGCCTTCCCGGTCTCCATTACCCGTCATCTGCGCGAGCTGCTGATCGCGCTGACACATCCTTGTCTGTTGCATGTGGCAGCGGATTATCATGTACTTGACGTGATTGGGGACCCGCTCCGGTATGGCCTGAGCCTGCAACAGGGCGAGGATGCACGCGAGCAGTTGCCGTTGTTGTACGGTATTGCCCTGAACCAAGCCGAACAATGGCCAATGATCGAACTGTCAGATGGCCTGTATGCCGACCTGCTGATTCAGCCCACCGCCTGCGGCGGAGCCCATCTATTGCTGACCGACGCGGCAAGCGAGCATGCACGCAGGCAGGCATCGCAACAGCATGCCAATGAATTGCAGCTGCTCAATCGGCGATTGCGTCGAACCCTGGACGAATTGCAATCGGCTCGCGCTGAGCTTGAACAGACCAACCAACGCTTGGCGACCCTGAACCAACTCAAAACACAGTTTATCGCCAGTCTGTCGCACGAGTTGCGTACCCCGCTGACAGCCATTCTCGGGCACACCGAACTGTTGCGCGATCAATTGCGCGGCATCGGTGGGCAGAGAATCGCCGAGAGCTTGCGCGCCATCGATTCCGGCGGTGCGCACCTGCTGTCGCTGATCAACAATGTGCTTGATCAGGCCAGCCTCGAGACCGGACAACTGGTGCTGAATCCGGCACCGACAGACCTGCGAGCGCTGCTTACGGAGATTGCGGACATGCTGCGTCCAATGGCCGAGCAGCGGGCTCTGGCATTCCGCTTCCAGGCTCCATCGCAGCTGCCGGCCTGGGTCGAGACCGATGCCACACGGCTGCGGCAGGTCATCCTCAATCTCGGCGGCAATGCCATCAAATACACCGAATCGGGCTTTGTCGAACTGAACGCCGACTGGCATGACGGCCGCTTCCGGTTGCACATCCGCGATACCGGCCCAGGGATTGCGCCGAGCGAGCGTGAGCGTATTTTGTTGCCATTTCAGCGCGGCGGCCAAGTCGCTGGGCAAGCTGGTGTCGGCCTCGGACTTGCGATCAGCCAGCAGATTCTGCGCCTGCTGGGAGGCAAGCTGGTCTTGGAAGCACATCCCGAAGGTGGCTCCGTGTTCGGCTTCGAGATTCCCCTGGAGCGGGTCGATGAGGTATGCACATCGGCTGCCGCGGACTCGACTGCGTCCTCCGACCAATTGCAGGATTCTACCGCGCGGGCCATGCCACTGCTGCTGGTGGACGACGCCCAAGACATCCGTCTGCTGTATCGCTATCTGCTCGAGGGTCTTGGCTTTTCCGTGCAAGAGGCCGCCGACGAGCAAACCGCCCTGCGCCTATGCCGATCGCATCGGTTTACACTGGCGATCGTCGATTTACACCTGGGGGAAGGCGACGGTGCGCAATTGATCCGGCACCTGCGCGATGCTGGTTTCCGTGGATTCATCGTCGGCTGGTCCGCATCCTCCCTGCGTGACGATCGGGAGAGCATGTTCAGCGCCGGTGCGGATGCCTATCTTGTCAAGCCGGTGCCGCCGTCCGTGTTGCATAAAACCCTGCGTGACTTGCTGGCTGAATCGGTTCGCTGAGGGAATTGACGGACGATCAATGTCGATTTGCTCTCCTCCTTTGCTTGGCGCTGCTGTCGCCTGGTTATTGGGAAGCAACAGGTGAAGATTGTGGCAATGCCAGGTTCGCTGGCGATACCGAGTTCCGCGCCATGGCGTTTCAACACATGCTTGACAATGGCAAGACCCAATCCGGTTCCGCCCGAGTCCCGCGAACGCGCCTTATCGACACGATAAAACCGCTCGGTCAGGCGCGGGATATCGGTAGCCGCGATACCCAGGCCGTCGTCTTCCACCGAAAAGATCGGCCCGCTGTCGCTGTCATGCCAGCAAATACGCACCCGACTCCCCGGCGGCGTGTGTTTGACCGCATTGAAGATCAGATTCGATAACGCGCTGTGCAGCTCGGTTTCATTGCCGACGAGCAGCAGTTCGGCATTCAGGCGCAAATCAAACCGATGCCCTCCATTGCTCAGAGCACGCGCGTCTTCGACAATCAGTTCGACCTGATGCGCGATGTCGACCGGCACCGGGTTCGGCGCCTGGCTTTGCATCTCCAGATGCGACAAGGTCAGCAGATCTTCGATAATGGAGCGCATACGGCGGCTGTGATGCCCCATCAGTGCCAGTGGCCGACGATGATGTTCAGGCGTTTGCGAAGAATCCGCCAGGGACTCGACAAAGCCCGCGATCACGGTCAGCGGCGTACGCAATTCGTGGGATGCATTGGCGACAAAATCCCGCTGGGTCAGATTGAGATGGTAGATCTTGGTGATATCGCGCCCAACCACGAGGCGTTGTCGCTTGCGCTCGCCGAACGGCGAGACCCGCAGCGACAGCATGATCGACTGGTTATGTTTCGGCGCCAACTCCAGCGGCTGGCCGTATTCGCCGGCATCGATATACGCTGCCAGACCCTCCTGCGCGAACACCTCGGACAGTCGCCTGCCATCATCGCGTGGCCAGCGCACATTCATCAACGCATTGGCGGCCGGATTGGCCCATTGGATGCGCTTGGCCTTATCCAGCACGACCAATGCTTCCGGTACCGAGTTGGC
The DNA here is from genome assembly GCA_016745215.1 of Thiohalocapsa sp. PB-PSB1. Lineage (GTDB taxonomy): Bacteria > Pseudomonadota > Gammaproteobacteria > Chromatiales > Chromatiaceae > Thiohalocapsa. The sequence goes on along the minus strand of CP050890.1, from coordinate 4,326,492 downwards.
GGCCTCGCGGAAGCGACGCGTGAAGCGCAGCTGGCGTTTGCGGCCCTTGCGACCGCGCTGCTGATACTGGCCCAGGGTGCGGTAGACCTCGCCCCAGAGACCCCTAGGGAATGGCGGAACTAACCGGTGTTGACGCCGAATCAAGCGCGCCAGGCGGCCAAGGTGGAACAGATGACGCAACAAGTAGGGCAGCAGCACCACCAAGATTGCCCGCTCCAGGGGCTGACCGAGCAACGCCAGCAAGGAGGCGATCAGCGCGGCACCGATCGCCAGGTTGATCTCATAGTAGACAGGTCGGCGCATGGCCGGTCTGCGTCGTTGCCAGAGCGTCATTGATCGGAAAAGCGATAACCGACCCCACGCACGGTTTGTAATAACTGCTCATGACCGGTCTGCTCCAGCGCCTTGCGCAGCCGACGCACATGCACATCCACGGTCCGCTCCTCAACGTACACATGACTGCCCCACACCTGATCCAGCAATTGCGAGCGGCTGAACGCTCGGTCCGCGTGGGTCATGAAAAAATACAGCAATCGATACTCGGTGGGTGCCAGGTCGACGATCTTGCCGCCGGCGCTGACCCGATGGCTGACATTGTCGATGCGTAAGCCGCCGATTTCGATCTGATCGGTCAGGTCTCCGGGCATGCTGCGGCGCAAGACCGCGTTTACCCGTGCGATCATCTCGCGCGGCGAGAATGGCTTGGCGATGTAGTCATCGGCGCCGGTGTCCAGGCCCTTGACGCGGTCTTCTTCTGCGCCTCGGGCGCTGACCATGATAATCGGTATCATGCGCGTTCTGGGGCTTTGCTTCAGCTGTGCCGCCAACTCCAGCCCAGAGCGGCCAGGCAACATCCAATCCAGCAGTATCAGATCCGGATGTTCGGAAAGTCGTTTGCGCGCCTCGTCGGCATGCCCAGCCTCCAGGACTTGAAAGCCGCCTTCTTCCAGCGCAAAGCGGATGGTTTCCCGGATATCGGGTTCGTCGTCGACAATCAGTATCGTGGCCATGGAACAGACAGTGCTTGATGCGGTTTGGCTAGCCGGCATTCTATGTCCAACTGGTTACGAACAGGTTACCGAAGCGAATGAAAGTTCAAATAGAGCGGGTACACTACTCTGGGCCATGTGGACGCGGCCAAACCCGATCCGATCTTGCTATTCAAGGTAGAATGCTTGTCTTAGCGATTAATAAAAATAGTATTTTTTCGGGATGCTTCAGAATCTGACTGGTTAGGCTGTGATCAATTCGATGCACCAGCAAAGGGGTTGCGCGCATCGTACATGAAATAATGCCTTATCTGTTTTTGCTGGAGTGAGTTTGGCTAGTGCAGCGGTGCGGATGTCCCGCTACCGTTTCTCCTGTTTGTCGTAATCGCTCATCGTAGGTTATCGATGACGACCACGATGACGACAACGACTGCAAACGGTCTCGCAACTTCCGCTGGCATCATTTGCCGGGTCGCCCGCAAGCGGGCTCCTACGCCGAGCGGCTCCGCTGGTCAAGGTCCGCTTACGGGCAAGGCGCCTTGGCCCCTCTGCGCACTCTGCGGTGAATCCTGACATTCTTTGCAGGCAGCACCCCTTCTTGTCCGGCATCGACGTTGCGGCAACCAGCCCATAGAGCGATCATGGGCGGGTTGCCGCTGCGCGAAGGCGAACGAGAATCTAGCGCCAGTTGGTCTGTTTCTCTCCGGCAATCGCCTAAGACTATGCGTCGATATGTGACTTAGGCTGCCTTTTCACCGCCACTGGCTGGTAAACTGCCCATAAGGCTCAAGACCAGGGGTTGCAGTTCGATGTCCGATAGAAACAAACAGCGCCAAGGCCGGTCCGACCAGCGCCGTACCCAAATCTACAAAGGCAAGGTAGTCGAGTTGGATCTCCAACAGGTCCGCTTGCCCAACGGCCGCGAGGTCGAGCTGGAGGTGATCCGCCATCCTGGCGGAGCAGCGGCGGTCGCGCTTGATGAGCGCAAACGCGTCTGCTTGCTGCGCCAATATCGCCATGCCGCTGGTGGCTGGTTATGGGAACTGCCCGCTGGCAAAATCGATCCCGGTGAGGCGCCGGCTGCCACCGCCGAGCGCGAATTGGCAGAAGAGGCCGGCGTATTCGCCGCGAGCTGGGACAGCCTGGGCTGCCTGCACAGTTCGCCCGGCGTGTTCACCGAGGTGATTCATCTCTATCTGGCGCGCGGCCTCAACGAAGTCGACCTCGGCCATGAGGCAGACGAAATCATCGAAGTGCACTGGCTGCCGCTGGTCGATGCGCTCACCTGGTGCGCCGATGGCAAGATCACCGACGCCAAAACCCTGATCGGGCTGTATCGGGCCGACGCTCTGCTGCGGTCCAATGCTGCCGATGCACGCGCCTTGATGTGACGCCCGAACGTTTTGTCGTTTTCGGCGCTTGCCGGAGAGAAACAGCCCAACTGGCGTCGGATTCTGGTTCGCCTTCGCGACGTCGAGGTTGGACGAGAAAACAAGCCAGGTGGTCTATTTCTCCACAGATTCGCCTGACGGCCAGGTATCGCTTGTCGTTGAGTCCTTACCTGCATCATATGCAATTAACAGGCCAACATCCCAATGCCACAAACAGCAAATGATGATCTGTTGCTACCGCAGCGCCCGCGGCTGGTCTTGCGCCTCGGCTTCGCCGGTCGCCGCGATCTTGGCGACCAGGCCGCGCTTGATCGGGCCTTGGACCGGGTGTTCGCAAGCATCGGTCAGTGCCTTGCCGGATTGGCGCCTGCAGCATCGCCGACGGTACATCCCCGGCCCAAGATCGCAGATTTTTACGATCAGCAGCTGCCGCCGCTGCTGCGGCTCATCACCGGCCTCAGCGAGGGAGCGGACACTGCCGCAGCCCTGGCGCTGGAGCGCATGCCAGCGTTATCGGGCACAACCGCTGCCGATATCGATTCGGCGCGGCCTGCATCCAAGACGGCACTGGAAACCGAACTGGCGGCCGTGCTGCCCTTCGATGTGGCCAGCTACCGCGCCAGCCGCTATGGCTGGTTCCAGGCAGAATTCGATCGCCAGGCGGCCCTATGTCGTTACATCGTCGAGCTGGACGGCATCCACGCCAGACCAGAACCGGATACGGACCTGGCGCGCGCTCGGCGCAATAAGGGCTATCGCGCCCAGTCCGCGGTGCTGTTGCGGCAGGCAGACCTGCTGGTGGCAGCGGCGGACCCGCGCCAGCCCGGCAAGGCGGGTGGCACATTGGAGACCGTGCGCGCCGCGCTGAGCTTTGGATTGCCAGTGATCTTTATCGATACCTCCGATGCGGCGATCCGGGTCGTGCACCCGGAAGACGACCTGGCTTCGGTGTTGTCCATGCCGCCCCCCACCGATGCGCAATTGGACCAGCGCATCGACGCGCTGGTGATGCAGTTGGTCGCCGACCCGGACCTGGATGCCAACAGCGACGACGCCACCAGGCTGGCATTGCTGCATGAATTCTTCGACAGCGATACCATACCGCCGGCAGTGCGGGCCATGCGCGCCACCGACCGCTGGCGTCTGCGCGGCTGGGATTATTTAAAATCCCGCCTGGAAAGCTGGCCGCAAACCAGGCGGCAAGGCAACGACGACAGGCCACCAGCGCCTGCTCCCGAGTCCTCATCTCCTGCCGAGCCTCAGGAACTCGACCATAGGATGGACGACAGATTTGCTCCAACAGCGTCGCCGTACCATCCTTGGCGCGACCGTGCCGGCAGGCTCAATCACCACTATGGCGGGCTCTACCGCGGCGCCTTCGTGCTTGGCTATGGGCTCGCGCTGATGGCGGTCTTGCTGGCAAGCCTGAGCCTGGTGTTGCTGGGCATGCTACAGAGCGACAGCGCCCAATCGCCGGAGCGTACTGTCTCCGAGCGCGCACAGGCGCTGGCATCGGCACCGGCTGACCCTGCTTCCCTTGCCACGCCTACATCCGAGCCTGCATCTCATGAATCAACGCCGCTGCTGCCTGCCTGGCTGGTTCCATCCCTGGTCCTGCTTGGGCTCGGCAAGCTCGGCATCGTTTGGTTCCTGGCTCGCAACACCCAGCGCGCCAACGACGAACAGTGGAGCGATCTGGCCGTGAATTATCGCTACCTCGCCGAGCGCTTGCGTGCCATGTACTACCTGCCGCTGGCGGCGAGCTTCCAGCCGCCAGCGGCAGTATCGTCCCAGTACGCATCGCGCGTCGCCAGTCAAAGCGCGGTTGACTGGCTGTTCAATGCCATTGCTCGCAGCGTATCGCCGGCGCATTTTGCGCATCCGGCGCATTTGCCCAGTTGGGATAGCAACGGCACCCTCGAGCTGCGCTTGGTTCGCCCGCGACCAAGCAGCGCGTTACAGTTGGTGCGCAAGCACTGGGTGCAGGATCAGGTAGCCTATCATCTGAAGAATGCCCGTCTGATGCGTCGATTGGATCGCTTCACGGCGCACATGGCGCGGCGCCTCAGCAGCGCCGTGGTGGCCATCGTTATGCTCGACCTGCTGCTGATCCTGTGGAAACTCGTCGGCACCCTGCCGGAATCCATTGCCCAGCCGGCACTGCTGGCCGCTCCCTGGCTGATGTTCCTGGCGGCATTATTGCCAGCCGCCGTTACCTCATTGAATGGCCTGCGTTTTCAAAGCGAATGCCAGCGCCTGGCAGAACGCTCCCTGCACCTGCGCCGGCTGCTCGGCGGATCACCCGGCGACCAGGACAGCACGTCATCGCCGTTCACCGGCGGGCGCTGGCTACAAATCTCCGATCTCTTGGTGCGCATCGACTCCTGCACCGCCCAGCCCGCCACCGACATCGGCGCCTGGTGCATGGACGCATTGTTCGCCACCGAACGTGTGGCTGGCGATTGTGTGCAGGAAGTTGCGGAATGGTCCGTGTTGTATGCCAAGGAGTTACCGGAGATCTGAGCACAGAAATAAAGTCCTCGTCGATTGCCAGCGAGATCGGCCTGCTCAACGCATCGAAGTCGATGTATTCCGAGGCGTTCGTCCGCTACCAAGCATCAGTGTTTCAGCACATGTTTCTTCGCCTGCTGGAGCGATTGAATTCTTGAGCATCCCCGAACTGCAACTCTTTGGGGACACTGGTCTGCATAGACGGATCACTCATTCCCGCCGTTCAATCGATGTCGTGAGCCTCGTATAAGACATCAGCCAATGCTCTGAAAGTGCATTTGGCTTTCAACCTTAATCGGATGATCCCCGTCCAAGTCATCACCACCGACGCCAATACTTTGGAGCGAGCCATGCTCGCTCGACTGCTTGAGCCGGATGTTACCTGTATCCCGGATCGCAGCTATCTTTCGTTCGAGAGCATCCATCAGATGCTTGATAAGGCAGCCTTTTTTGTTTTCCGCATGCCCTCGCACTGGAAGTATGAAGGATTGCTAATGTGCCGGCTTATCTAAAAAGGTGGCCCTACGGGGTAATGCCAAGCTCCTGCCAAAGAAATTCGTAAGAAACCGTGGGGCGCTTTTGGGCTTTGGCTTGCCGGGCTTCGCCGTGCTCGTAGGTGTGCAGTAAGAACTTCACCTGTTCCAACCCCTCCGGATTCTGGATCGCCTCACGCGGTGTTCTGCCATCGAGAGCGGGGAGTGGCTGGTCTGCCCAATCGGCATAGTGTTGGCGAATGGACTGCTCGATGACTTCGCCGATCACCTCTGGCGGCATCTCATCCCTAACCGCTGTCTTTGGGGCTTTGCTGGGCTTCGCCTGTGAGAGCATCCCTTTGGGATCGGCGATCTGACGGGTGCGAAAGATCACCGCGGTTCCCGCCACAGCCTCGAACCAGGGTCTGCCCTCATCGGCATACTGTTGGGTGCGATAGGACACCTCGATCTGATCGGGTCTTCGACCCGAATTGATGCTCAGGCGACTGCGCTGCAGTCCGTCGTCTCCTTCAAAGAGGCAATCCCAGCCTTCTGAACGACTACCCTCGACATCGGTTTCGCCAGACAAGGCTTGTTCCAGGGCTGTCCAGTCTTCCACCTGATAGTAATCGGTTATCAACAGAATGGGCTCGCCCGTGTAGCGGTCCAAGATTTGCGGGATCTCCAAAGGCCGCACAAACCACTCAAGCCAGCGGGCCGGGATAATGACGCTGAGGATTTCCTTGACGTCCGTGGCATCGTCGGGCGTCAGGCCTTGTAGCTCATTGCGAAGCTCGGCAATCAGATCGAAGCTACGCTGTCTGGGAATCGAGTACGCCGCGCCGGAGAGCTCATGATGATCGTCGACAGGTAGAATCCGTACCGCCATCAAATCGAGCCTCGCCGCATCCCGCGAGCCGGACCTTTCTCTTACCAGGACGGGTGCCTGTTGCGGAAACAGAATGTCCTTCAGGAGCAGACTCTCACCCGGCACCACGTCGACCACTTCGTACAGCCCAAGCCTTGAGGACGTTAAGAGCTCGATCCACTGTCGTTGCTCTGCGGAAAACAAGGGGCCTCCACGCCCGAGCAGCAGATCGGCCACACGATGCTCACGGCCGCGGATGAGAAGGGTGCCGTCGGCCAAGAGCCATTCCATGGCATTGACTAAGATGCCCTGGAACGCCTCCGCTTGATCAACCTGCAGTCGTTCGTATTCGTCATCGTTGAGCGTGCCGAAAAAGCCTTCGTCCAGCGCCTGACGAACCCTTTGGTCATGTTTCAACATGAGCCACTGGACAGCTCTGGGAACGGCCTCGGAACGGTCGTTTGCGCCTTGTGCTCTCTTTGCTGCTTCCGCTCTTAGGCAGCACTGCTTGTACTTCTTGCCGCTGCCGCAAGGACAGGGATCGTTACGTCCAACCTTTTTCATACCAAACTCAGTGTCTTCCAGCAGGCTCCGCGAAAGGGGGTTCTCAGGTCATCGATAGGAAGCAGCGTCCCATAGCGGTAGTGGTATCGATGCTCTCGCGCAACGACACCAGCTCGACCCCGCGTTGCTGCAGCACCTTGGCCGTCTCCAGCACGAGCGCATCATGCGGCTGAGCTCCGTGACCACCGGCGTATCGCCGGGGCGGACATAGGCCATCATCTGCTCCCACCCAGGCCGGTCCAACCGCGACCCGGTCATGTTGTCGGTAAAGATCTTCTCGCAATCGGCCGTGCGTAGCGCATCCATCTGCGAGTCGAGGTTCTGACCGACGCTGCTGACGCGGGCGTAACCGATCCGGTTTGACAATGTACCTTTGGCGGACAAGCTGCCGATCTCCATCGTGCGGAAAGCTCATCTACCTTATAGTATAAATGCACGATGATTACAGCAACAGTTTTTGCACAGCAAAAGATGGTGAGTGCGGCAGTCTCGACCTGCATGGATCCGCTGTGCAATCAGTGTACTTTCTGCACTCTCTGACCTCGTCATCCGATGGCTGCCAATTCGCGCCGCCTGTCGATCCTGACCGCATCGGAGGTCGACGCCGCTCGAGCGGACCTGGAGCGCAAGGCACAGCGAGTCGCCATGCTCTCGACGCAGCCGGTCTATATCCTGCGCGAGGCGCTGAAGTTTCTGGAGCAGCAGCGCCTGGTCGCACCGGGGTATACCTTCCTGCAGGATCTGGTCGGCCGGGTCGTCTCCGGTGAGGGCCGACGACTCCGCAGCTGCTCGAGCAAGCCCTGACTCCGGAGGTGCAGCGGCAACTGGACGACTTGCTGGTGGCGGACGAAGGCTTCTACTGCATCCACGCGCTGCAACCTGAGGCCAGGAGCTTCGCCTAAATGGAGCTGCACCAAGAGGTCGAGCGCCGCCGGGTCTTCGATCCGTTGTACCGGTTCGCGCGCGAGTTCCCGCAGACCACGGGCCTGTCCAACGAGAGCGTCAAGTACTACGCCTCCCTGGTGCCGTTCTACACCATCTACAAGCTGCGGCGCATGGCCGTGGCGACGGCGCATCTGTATCTGCTGTGCATCGCCCATCAGCGCTTTGGCCAGATCAACGACAATCTCACCGACGCGTTCATCCATCTTGTCGACCAGTATGAGAAACGGGCCAAGCAGGCCGCGGACGAGGCGGCACGGCAGTCGCTAGATGAGGCGAGCGAGGACCTGAAGTCCGCCGGAGCGGTCTTCCGCCGCGCTATCGCCTACGTCAATTCCGGCAAGTTCCGGGTGAAGACGGAATCCGAACAACAGATCTGGAACGCGTGCTCGCGGCTGATCGCCAACGCGGTCATCTACTACAACACCGCGCTGCTGTCGCGGATCTACGCGCAGAAGCAGGCCGCCGGCGACCTGGAGGCGCTCGAGATCCGCAGGCACATCTCGCCCGTCGCCTGGCAGCACATCAACCTGTTCGGACGGTTCGAATTCACGCAGACAAGGTCAGGCGTCGATCTCGATGCGCTCGCCGCACGCTACAACGATCCGGAGTTTTGGAGCCAAGCGCTGCGAGAAGCGGGGCTGGATGGGCAGGTTTATTAGCGTCAGCTAATTTTTACCTTTTCCAGGGGTTGGGCGCAAAAGGTCTAACTTGATCCATGTCGTGTGCGGTACTGATTTATTGCGCGATTATCTAAGCGCGCTGATAGCTGCCGCCGATCCCAGGCACCTACCGGCTCGATTGCGCCCGTTGGCACCACGCCCGCGCGGCAGTTCCTACAGCCTGGCGCATGTCGTGTTGCAGGCTTTGACCGACGGCGATGAACTCAGCGCCGCGGAGCGTCGCAAGCAGTTACTGGCTCCGATGTCCTCCAGGCTGCTGCCCCAGCTCTATATCGATGCCAGCCGCGCCGGTCTGTCCGGTCTGCAACGTTTACTCCAGCTCGCCTGCGCCGGGGCATCGCCACGGGTGCAGATCCAGTGCCCCGCTCGCGGTCCGCGACGCTATCGGCTGAGCGTATTGCAACAGCCGCCATTCGCGGAGACCATCGATCTGGTCAACGAACAGGGAATCCGAGTCGAGCGCTTATTACGCTGGGATCATCGGCTGACCTATGCGACAGGTCAGACCCTATTGCTTGGTCACAACTACCATATCATTGTTGCTATCGACGACCAGCAGATACGCGTGCGCCATGCCGAGCAGGCCGAGCAGGCACGCCTGGTTGAAATCGACCATTTACGGCGCCTTGCCAAGCGGCAGCCCGCCGCTGCCGCGCTCGCTACCGCACTGGCGCGACAAACCAAACAGGCGGACGATCTCTACGCCCACGGCTACCGCCGCATGCGCAAAGCCTGCGCTCGGCAGCGCAAATTGTTTGCCTGCCTGGAGCAGGCATTACCGCAGTCATCTCGCATACCGACATGAAGCACGGGAGCGTTCCCGTGAAATCGCCCAAGCGGATGGCGATAGTGCTGACGCGCCGAGAAAGCCAACAAAAAGCAGTTGCGTGCATCAAGCGCGACAAGTCAGCCGTCTGATGCGTAAGCATTTATGATGGAGGTCGCAACCTCGAAGTCAGAGGGCCAATCATTCCCGATTGCAGTCTCTTGCATTGGGCCAGTTGGAGCAAACAGAACACGCAGGTCGGGGTGAATCTTCACGGGCTGCTGTTGCAGCATGGAGACGGCCTGCTGGAGAATGACAATGAGCTCCGCCGTTGTGAGGCTGGAGTAGGGAGAGTCTTCGCTTGCCTGCAGCAAGCCGATGCAGGTTTGCAGGGCATTGATTGCTTCGTCTGGTTGGCAGGAGGTCATAGGGTGTGGGGTATTGTGCAGCGATTCATGTTCAACGCAGCTTGCATTATATGATGCGTAAGGGTGATGAATTAAGGTGGCGTTCTACTCAAGCAATTACCGGAGAGAACCCTGCCAGCTGGCGCCGGATTCTCGTTCGCCTGCGCGAAACGGCAACCCGCCCATAGTCGCTCCATGGACGGGTTGCCGCAACGCCGAGGCCGGACGAGAAAAGACAAGCCAGGTGATATGTTTTTCGACAGAAATCGCCTAAACGAATAATCTACCATATCGGGTTTGCCTCCAGCCACGATCTCATGTGCTTTGCAGCAATTTTCGCCGTGTACGCGCACGATCGCCCGAGCGCGTGTCGAGACTGTACAGGCGAACACAGATCTCGCCACGAAACGACGCTGTTGTTCCGACCTGGCTGTTTGGTTACCCTCGAGATGTTCTTCAAGCAGATTCGTTCACGGCCGTCGACTTGAAGGTGTCAGGCGGCAAGGGCAGCAGAGGCGGCTGGATAATGGAGCGATAGAGCGTGTCCTAATCGGGAGTCAGGCAGAGATCGAAGCGAGCGCGCAGTTTGCGCCACAAGCGCGTCTTGCTCTACGCTGCCGTTAAGAGTATGTCTGGCAAAAGTTCAGCCGCAATTTGCAAGCGTTTTCTCGAGCATTGCAATACGGATCATATTCTCAGCAGTACCAGTCAGGATCTCTAAATCCTTGGCTCCGCCTGCGAAATCGACCGAGCCAAGCGAAAGTGCGCTCAACCACCCAACGTTTCGGAAGGACAGCCCATCCGTCTTTGATTTTGGTAGAAATGTGCAAGACAAGTCCGAGTGTCTCGTCAACGAATTTCACGGCTGTCCCGCGATAACCCGAATTGCCAGAAAACACCTTGATGCTCGGGTATTTCTCCGCCGCACGCGCCATCACGGGACCACCCGCCACGGTATCGCTGCAATTGGCTGCGTGGACCGACACATGCAACAGGTTGCCGAGAATATCGACTACGCTATGGCGTTTATGCCCTTTGACCTTCTTGCCGCCGTCGATCCCGCGTTCTGCGCTCGCCTACTCGGTCTTAACGCTTTGCGAGTCGATAATCCCATAACTCGGCGATGCCGAGCGACCGTTGTTTTGGCGATGGAGTGCATTCAGTTGATCCAGCGCGGTTTCCCATGCACCGCGTTTACTCCATCGGCTGAAGTGATCGTAAACCGTTTGCCAGGGGGAAAATCGTTGGGTAGCATGCGCCATTGGCAACCGGACTTCACTGACGTACAAGATGGCATCGACGATCCGTTTGCGCGGATGCAGGCTGGCACTGCCCCGTCGATCACGGGGTTGAAAATAGTGTTCGATCAGTGCCCATTCGGCGTCCGCCAGGTCACTCGGGTATCCCATAGCTTGTCCTCGAAGAAAAAGTACTTGACTTTGATGGACATTTTTTTCCAGACAGGTTCTTAGGCGGTTCCAAACCCGCGGGGCCGCGTTGGCGACCCCGTACAGCCACTTTGAGCGGCTCACAAACGAAAGCCCACGGCTTTGACGGGGGATTGTTACTTTGCCCTACAACCTGATGCGCTACCTGCAGCTCACCAAACCCAAGGTCGCTGCGCCCGCGCTCGCATGAAAAACGGGCAAAGCGGCAAAACGGGCCGCTTTGGCGGGCAAAAGACGCCCCATTGCGCCAATCTCGACTTAGCTCGCACACAATCTGTCAATGGCGCGTATCGATCGTGCCCGCAGCGTGTTTATGGCGCCGTGAGCGCGCGATCGGCGCGTCGAAAACACAATTTTTCAAGGTCCCCACATGAAGCTCGATGAATACGAAATACCACCTTGCGATACCCGAGGGCACTTTTTTGATGACTCCGATCGCATAGATTCGGCACCCTGTAGGTTAGCGAATGAAAACTCGCAAGTCGACGATGATGCAGTTTTTAGCACATTACAATTCGGGGCTATTATACCACCCCTTTCCCCTTGGAAAGGTATTCATAGGCTGTTGCCTGGCTTCAGATATCAAGGCACTAAAATGGTTTGCCCTGTAGACGTGGTTAAAGGGAAAAATATCTCTATGTTGAATGCGGAACAACAGGCAGATGAAATAGATCATTTCCTTGATACCATTCTTAAAAGACATATCGGGGAACAAAGAGATCCGGTGCTGCTTTTCAGCGGCGGTGTTGATTCAGGGATTATTGCCAGCCGTTTAGCAGCATTGGGTTATCGAGATAGTCTGCTCTTAAACTTTAGCTTTGGTGACGATGATCCTGAATCGAAGTTAGCTGAAGCAATGGCGAACCATTTAGGCTTAAAGTTTGAACGGGTGTCAGGCAGCAGGCGACCTTGCACTTGCCTTAATGATCCCGGGGCAATATATCCTCAACCCTTTGGGGATCATTCAACTGTACCCACATCAGATTTAGCCCATTCTGTTGTTGAGCGCCTCTCCAATCAAGAGCGTCTCATTCTCGATGGTACAGGCGCAGATGGAGCATTTGGCATGACCGCTAAAATAGATTTATGGGAGCGGATGAGTCGAATACCGCAAATTGTGAAAACGTCAGCGGCATTTGCATACGGTAAAATGATATGGCATCGGAGAGGTAGAATTGAATACCTTGCACGTATTTTACGGCGTTCAGCAGAAATGCCACTTCTCTCAGCCGTATTAGCACAGAACCCCTTAGCTGGCACATTCTACAAAAAGGATAATAGGCATTCGGTCGATGATCTTTTGGAAAGATGGATTGGGGGATGGGCTGGTGATAAATTCGCTACCCGAGTTGTAGCAGCTGACCTCGCGATGACTTGTGCTAACACTTTTGCGCAAAAGGCTCAACCTATATTGGAGTCAGGCGGACATAAAATTCTGTATCCTTTTTTTGAAGTTGAAGCGGTATCAACTTCGCTATCATCTATTTCCTATTGGCAGATGGACGAACCGAAAGCTCCACTGAAAAAATCTTTGGCTCGATGCGTTCCTCACAACATGGTTTATCGAACAAAAAGCGGATTTGTAGATCCAAGTGGAAAGGTGTTTTTTGATAAAGAATTTATTGAGCACCTTCGTTCTACGTCTGAGCCTACAGGTCCAATTGCTCATATGTTGGAGAAGAAGCCCATACTCAAGTCGTGCGAGCTCCTAGCTCGCAACAAATCGCTTCCAGCGCAAACACTTAATCTCATTTGGGCTGTTGTATTCATGGATCGCTGGTATCGAACAGCATTTCAACAAGAGTGAAGACAACATGCCTAACGAATAAGGATAAATCGGCCTTGCTCGTAATTCTGGCCAAGTCCGAGCCTAAAGCCTGGTAATCGGTGTGCAGGTATTTGGCAGAACCCTCATCATTTCGTACCCTTGGAGGTGCAAATTCACCGAGGATTCGGAAACATGTACGAAGGTTCTGCCAGGCTTGACGATAGACCCTACATGAGCGCTGCGCTACCCGGGCGAGGGATCGGGTCGTGACGCGGCGCACGCGCTTGGAGCAGGCCGAACACATCGCTGCTGCCGAGTCACGGTCGGCAGCCGGCGAGACGCAACGCGAGGTGGCTGCCGCTTTGGGCGTGGCGCGCAGCACCCTGCTGGAGTGGTGCCACGAGCAACCGCTTGGGGATGCGCCAGCCGGTATGGTGGCGTTTGTACGCATGCCGGAGGGGATGTCGTGGTTGCACCGGATGGTGATAGCGGCGCACTTCAGTATCAGGTTGCGGGCAGCGGGCGGCACCCGGCTGGTGAGTGAATTTCTAGAGCTGAGCGGGCTTTCGGCCTTCGTCGGGGTGAGCGACGGCGCGCAACACAAGCTCAATGCGGCCCTGGAAGCGGCCTTGGTCACGGAGGCCGAGGCGCAGCGCACGGCACTTGGCGAGGGCATGGCGCCTCGGCAAGTGACAGTGTGCGAGGACGAAACGTTCCATCCGGGGGTCTGCTTGGTGGCCATCGAGCCGGTGTCGAACTTCATTCTGCTGGAGGGGTACGCCGCGGATCGCTCTGCGGCGACCTGGACGGCGGCGCTGGACGATGCCTGCACGGGCCTCGCCGTGGAGGTGATTCAGAGCACCGCCGACGAAGCCAAGGCCCTGCGCCGGCATGCCGAAACGGATCTCGGTGCGCATCATTCTCCGGATCTCTTTCACGGCCAACACGAGGTGTCGAAAGCCACCTCCTTGGCATTGGCGCGCGACGTTCGACAGGCCGAGGAACGAGTGCTGGCCGCACAGGCGCAATGGCAGGCCGAGCGCGCCGCGCAGCAGCAGTTTGAAGCGCTTGTGCCACGCCCACTCGGGCGTCCGCCGGACTTCAAGGCGCGCATTGCCGCGGCCCTGAAGGCGCTGGTCGCAGCCGAAGCCGAACTCGCCCAGGCGAGGCGCAAGCGCGCCAAAGCGAGGCGCGCGAGCTGATCCGGGAATCAAAGTGGGTGTCCTTTTTACTTTTTTTGGGCTGATTCCCATATTTATGCATCTTCGCGTCAACATTGGAGTCGATAATGTGTTGTTTTTATTGTACTATACTTCGAAATGAAATCTGAAAGAGCCTTTGTTAGGCGATCTTTTTACATAAGAAGTACATTAAGTCTCCGTCCATTTTTCTGCTAAGGGCTTTTCTGGCCCAAAGTCTATTAAACAAGTTTCTTATTGCAAAAAGCTTATATGTTCCCTGCATTTCCGTGCATAATGTAGTGGTCAAATCAAAAACCTCTGAAGGCTCTTTTTTTATTCCGCGCAGTTTGTAATATGCATTCCTCAGCAAGACTTCCCATGGCGTATAGGACATTGATTCAACTATTTCAAGTTTTTTTGTCTTCTCGATGGCTTTCCTTAATGTTAAAGGCGAAAAGTGACTGATGTGAGAGTGCGGAATCCATTTCGGAAATCCTGCTCCTAGAGAGTTGGCCATGCGGCTGTCAAAGTTATCAGTCATAATAAGTAGGTAGCCACCAGAGTTTACGAACTCAGTTAATTCCAAAATAAATTTAATTGGATAAGGTGTATGCTCAATTACTTCAAACGCAGTAACTAAATCAAAGAAATCTTTGGTTAAATCGGAATCACCGAGAGGGGAGTTAATCACATTTAATCCCAAATCATTATTGGCGAATTCTGCTTCTTGTCGGGATAGTTCTACGCCGACAGCATTCAACTTATCGTAGCGACTGGCAAGCTCTCTTAACAGAAAACCATATCCTGTTCCAACATCAAGCATCTTTCTGATTTTTTGCAAGTCTACAAGGCGCTCTAAGGCCATCGAGTTAATTTTTGAATTCACTATCTGGCCTTGCATATGTCTCCTGCTACCAAAGCCATTTTCGTAATAAGCCTCTATTTCTTTTCCTGCAAGAATATTTCTAGAATAAATAAATCCACATTGACAACAGCGGACAACTGGAATCTTTGGAAACGCTATAAACACTGATGCGTCATGGAAGCTACATAACGGACAACCATCACGTTCAATTAGGTTAAACGAGGTCATTTCAACTTATCCTTTCCAGCCATTTTAAGGTGACGTGGTGACATTTTGAGTACGCCTGGTAATCGTTCAAAAATAAGTTATACATATTTTTCGATTACTCCATTCGCATCGACAATATAGTTCCAATCCCCGAGAACCGGGTCGATGCGAATGAATTGATCACTGATTTTGCGAAATGTGTCGGAGCATTTCCGCCCCAGCTCGTAGACTTTATCGAGGATGCGAGCGGTGACGTGAAGACCGGTTCGAGGCGATGTTTCCTCAACCGCTCTCAGTGCCTTCTCGGGGGAATCCACTATCACGCCGCTCCAACGATGTTCAACCTGGCTGAATAGGCGATGTTCGATCGGATTCCACTTCGAGGTGTAAAGCGGGTAGTGAGCAATGCGCAGACGCACGCCGAGTCGCTCGGAGAGTGCGATGAGGTCTTCTTTGAAACGCAGGGAACGCGCTGCATTGGCACCACCGCAGTCGAACAGCAGCAACGCTTCGGTAGCATCGGGATCGAGTGGACGGAAGTGCTGTTCCCAGGCCAGCGCAATGGCGTTACTAACAAAAGCACTGGTCTCACGCGAGGTGCCGAGCGTGAGGAAACCGACATTGCGTACGCTGTCATAGACTCCGTGCGTAACCAAGACACCGTCGGCGAGGTGGCGGAAATCATAATCGTAGACGTCCTGCATGCCTGTGCTGTCACACTGCCCACGCCGGTGCAGGGTACCGAGCAGTTCCTTCTTTTTCGTATCGATGCTCAACATTGGCACGCCACGCTGGCGCGCCAGTCGTCGCGGTGCCGCAATGTGACGGAACTGTTTGTCGCGCTGCTGCGAGTCAACCGCGCCGGTGATCAATTCTTTGCGTAGGGCAGGGCGGCGAAAGCCGGCCTGATCCAGCCAAACGGCTGCGGTGTTGCGACAGATCCTCACGCCCTGCCCACTCAGTTCCTGCGCCAGTTGCACGGGCTTCAGGTCAATCCAGCGTACACCAGGATCCGTCGGGCTACCCGCGCTATGGGCTTCTAGCACCTCATGCAGTGTCTCGGCTAACTGCGGGTCATCGTCGAGCATCGGCCGACGCCCGCCACCGCGACGGCGCACCCGATTGGCCTCACCACTAGAACGCTGGGGATGATCCCGATCATCGCCCATCTTCTCCAGTTCACGGATGCAGGTATAGATCGTCCGTCGACTCATCCCTAACACCTTTGCCACGTAAGCCACACCTCCGTAGCCGATCTTCAATGCTTCGACCGCCGCATAGCGGCGGCGATGATCCTCCGGCAAAGAGCGAAAGCAGAGCCGCATCATCTCCTCGTGCGTCGCGTCATAGCCCAGGGCAAACGCATCTAAATTTCCCATTTTAGGCCGCTTGTAGGACATCAAGTAACTGCTCAAGATAATCCGTATCCCAGCCGGCACGGAGTCGCTTTAATTTAATGCTTTTCTTTGAGGTCGTATCTTTCCTGAGAATATTGAGTGCAATATGTCGTAGGATGGCATAGTTTTCAGGTGCATGACCTTTTCGCGTTCGATTGGCATCTTCGGAAAAGGACACATCCAAAACCCAATGCAGTGAATTCTCAATTCCCCAATGAGAGCGAACCGCTTGGGCAAATCGTTTAACATCGCCTGACAGGCTAGCAATAAAATAGCGCCGGTCCGTGGTCACTTTTTTTCCATCATCTCGAATCGACTCTACCATCCCGATACCCCGGAAACCTTTCCATTGTTCCGCGTAATGCCCTAAGGAATGATCAGTGAAATAATAATACCGACGCGTCTCCAGGCGACCATGGTTTTTCTCTTTCGTTTCAAGAAAAACACTCGCATCCCGGCAGCATTGGTCGAGATCGACCGATTCGAACCAAGCGATGACATCTTGATGAAAAGTGCTCTGGTTGCCTTTCAATGAAAATACCCAATCTGCTTGTTTTTCAACAATTTTCTCCGCAATCTTCTTTTGGCATCCCATCGCGTCGATACTGACTACACAGCCTTTGATCTCCAGTAAATCCAACAATTTCGGTATCGCTGTAATTTCATTTGATTTTTCTTCGGTCTTGAGTTGACCCAATACGAGCGATGAGTGACAAGCCCACGCACTCACCATGTGAATTGCCTTATTTCCATTAGCTCTATCATGAGATCTGCGCACCGTTTTCCCATCGATCGGTATAATATCCCCATCAAACTTCGGCTCTATCGACTTCACCCAGGAGATGAAACAGGTTCGGAATTGATCGGGGTCAATACGGGCAAATACACGATTGAACGTGTCATGCGAGGGAATCCCATTGGGCAATTCCAAAAACTTCCGCAACCACTGTTCATGGGTTTGACCAAACTCCTCCATCGCATCCCAGCTCTCTCCCATACATAACGTCGAACAAATCGCTATCGTTATGATATCAGCCAGCTTATGCCTTTTTGTCCTGTCGATACGGGGGTCGTTCAGATCGGAAAAATGACCGGCGATTGTCGTGTCTTTTTCCTCTTCATTTATAGGTCTGATCATTCCCATTTTAATAACCCTCTATTAAATCATATGATCTTCAATTTTCGCCATCATAACACATTGTTTTCTAAATATTTTTAGATGCGTTTGCCCTGCGTCATAGCCTGGGAACTCATTCATCGTGCATTACCATTGAACATGAATAATCGGCTATTATGCTCTCACTTGATGGCGTCTTTTTCAATGGTGCGGAGCAGACTATTTAGAAGAATCATGAAGTCAAGATGATTTGACTGTTAATGAATTGATACATTGATACTTACTGGTTTACTGGTGGTCGCCATCTATCTGTATCCCGAGCACCGCATCGATAGCGACTTTTATATCTACGTTCTTTTTTTCGCAGTACCGCTCTACTTCCAATACTTTGAGATCAACTAGGTAGCGATACCAAAAACCTTGAAGTATGTGAAACCCCCCTCCGATACGACCATCTAAAAAGCCACCGCGGAAAATATACCTATAAACGAAATACAACATTGCGCGGAAGCCTGGCGGAATGTGACTATATACGTTTTCCTTCAGCCACCTTTTGTATCCAGCCTGCCCCCCTCTTCGGAGATCTGCAACCGAATCATGAGGCATGAACTGATACTTGAGATTAAGGATATCAACAGCTTCGCGACTGGCATATCTGTTGTGTTTATCTGTCCACCAGGTCAATGTATTCAGGTTGTCGTCAACAATTTCGCCAGATAGCTTAATAACTTGGCCAGTTACTTTAATGTGCTCGTCCATCCATCGATTTTCACATTCGCCAGCACCAAACCTGAAAATACGCAATACGGATATTGGGAAAAGGCCACCATGTCTAATATCTACACCTTGGAACCTCATACGACGCCGCACGACCAAACCATTGATTCCGGACAGATCATGTCCTGCTAGCTTAATAATCTGGGTCGCTAGCTCTCTCGTTACATACTCGTCCGCATCGATTCGTAAAACCCACTCTGTGTCGCCGTCTAACTGGTTAACTGCCCAGTTGAACTGAGTAGCATAGTTGACCCATTCATGAGAAAGTGTTGTGGCACCAAACTTTAGAGCAATATCAACAGTATCATCAGTGGAGAAGCTGTCCACAACCAAGATCGATGATACAACACCGTCGAGACTTGCGAGGCAACGAGCGAGATGCTGTGACTCGTTCTTAGTTAGCACTATTGCAGTAATGTTAGGCAATTTCACAATGGCCTCTGCCTTAGCAGAGTCGTTGACTTAGCCACAATTGGAATACGCCCGAGGCGGTAAACAATGAAGTTCAGGAAACCGGTCACGTCGAAGAGCTTAGTAACTGTGCAAAAATAAGTTATACATCAATACCTTCGCCAAATGACCCGATCTCATGCTGCACTAAGTTCTTGATTAATCCGCCCCAGATTTGCAGCCTGCTCAAGGGCTTGGTCAATAATATTTGCTTCGGGCATTTCCGGAAGCATTTTTAACACCTCCAGGACGTATTTCCGGCCGCGGAAGTGGGCTTTGAGGTCATTGACGCTAAAGCTCGGACAGTGCTCGCGCACCGGTCGCATCAGGATCTGGGACAGGTTGATCATCAGCATCGCCAGGTTGGCACTGTTGTAGACCGGCGTTGGCTTGATCACCATGAAGTCTTCCAAGCCCCAGTACTGTTTGGCGTCTCGGAAGTTGAACTCGATTTGGAAGCGCAAGCGATAGTAATCGATGAGCGCTTCGTAGCCTAACTCAAGATCACTACTGAAAAGGATGACATGGGCCTGGGCACCGGTGCGTTGGTTGGTCTTGACGAGGATCACGACATTGAGCCGGTCGGGGAATTTTTTGTGCCAAACGGGCAGTTGGTAGATGGCCGTATGAACCTGTCCTTCCACGGAAGTGGCTTTGAGAAAGCACGGCGGCAAGTGTTGATAATCGAGCTTGCTGCCGTACTTGCGCCGCGGGCCGCGCCCGGCGTAGGGGCCGTCATAGGGCAGATACAGCGCGCTGTTGTGGCGCAATTTGCTGATCAACTCTAAGCCCGTGCGACGGACCATTTGCAGCGCTTGATTATGGCCGAAGGCCCCGTCGAAGACGAAATAACGCACCGTCAGCGTCTGGCACACCAGTGCCAGCACCTGGCGCAGAAGGTCTTGAACGAACTGCAAATAGGGCGACAGACTCACCTCCCGGCGATTGCCATTGCGGCTACCTTTCGGCCGCCCTCGGTCCTTACCCCGACCCGCTTTGGACGCTTTCGGGCAGCTCGCGGCCGTCTCTTTGAGAATCGGCTCCAGGCGCAATGGGTACGAACAGCGCCGTTGCACGCTAATCAACGACAGGCTCAGAAAACACAACCCCGGGATCGTCTTGCCAACCACCGAGGAGAAAAAACGATCCAGACCGTGGGTCTTCTTGCCCGATTTGCTCACCACCACTTCATCGCCCGCCAGCAACCAGTGCGTTTCGTCGCCCAGCAGGTGCTGGCGAATCACCAGCCAATGCACTTGGCCCCAACTGAGCGTGGTGTTGAACAACCGCTGCAGCGTCCGATAGCTTCCCCCGCGCTCGGTCCAGCGCGATAGCCCCCGCATCGTTACCCGCCCCGTCATCGCCAACAGCCCTTCCACAACGCAACCCAAACGGCCAAGGCTCGTCTTATCTACGCTCTGGCTTAAGCAGCTCAAGATCAGCATAATGTCGGGCATGGGCGATAGCCTCCTGAGGGAATAGGTCTTCGGATTAGTAACTGGATAACCTATCACCTCGGGCTGTCGCCCACCTAATTTTTGGCGCTAATTTTTGGCGAAGGTATTGATACATATTTTCCGTTTACTCCATTCGCATCGACAATATAGTTCCAATCCCCGAGAACCGGGTCGATGCAAATGAATTGATCCCTGATTTCGCGAAATCTGTTGGAGCATTTACGCCCCAGCTCGTAGACTTTATCGAGGATGCGAGCAGTGACGCGAAGACCGGTTTGAGTCGATGTTTCCTCGACCCCTCTCAGTGCCTTTTCGGGAAAATCGGCCTTGCTCGTAATTCCGGCCAAGTCCGAGCCTAAAGTCTGGTAATCGGTGTGCGGGTATTTGGCAGAACCCTCATCATTTCGTACCCTTGGAGGTGCAAATTCACCGAGGATTCGGAAAGATGTACGAAGGTTCTGCCAGGCTTGACTATAGACCATACATCGGCGCTGCGCTACCCGGGCGAGGGATCGGGTCGTGACGCGGCGCACGCGCTTGGAGTAAGCCGAACACATCGCTGCTGCCGAGTCACGATTGGCAGCCGGCGAGACGCAACGCGAGGTGGCTGCCGCTCTGGGCGTGGCATGCAGCACCCTGCTGGAGGGGTGCCACGAGAAACCGCCTGAGGATGCGCCAGCCGATCTGGTGGGGTTCGTACGCATGCCGGAGGGGATGTCGTGGTTGCACCGGATGGTGATAGCGGCGCACTCAGTATCGGGTTGCGGGCACCCGGCTGGTGAGTGAATTTCTAGAGCTAAGCGGGCTTTCCGCCTTGGTCAGGGTGAGCGACGGCGCGCAACACAAGCTCAATGCGGCCCTGGAAGCGGCCTTGGTCACGGAGGCTGAGGCGCGCACGACACTTGGCGAGGGCATGGCGCCTCGGCAAGTGACGGTGCGAGGATGAAACGTTCCATCCTGGGGTCTGCTTGGTGGCCATCGAGCCGGTGTCGAACTTCATTCTGCTGGAGGGGTACGCCCGCGGATCGCTCTGCGGCGACTGGACGGCGGCGCTGGAAGAGGCCTGCACGGGCCTCGTCGTGGAGGTGATTCAGAGCACCGCCGACGAAGCCAAGGCCCTGCGCCGGCATGCCGAAACGGATCTCGGTGCGCATCATTCTCCGGATCTCTTTCACGGCCAACACGAGGTGTCGAAAGCCACCTCCTTGGCATTGGCGCGCGACGTTCGATAGGCCGAGGACCAAGTGCTGGCCGCACAGGCCCAATGGCAGGCCGAGCGGAGCGCGCCGCGCAGCAGCAGTTCGAAGCGCGCGTGCCACGCCCACTCGGGCGTCCGCCGGACTTCGAGGCGCGCATTGCCGCGGCCCTGAATGCGCTGGTCGCAGCCGAAGCCGAGTTCGCCCAGGTGCAAGCGCGCCAGAGCGAGGCGCGCGAGCGGATCCGGGAATCAAAGTGGGTGTCTTTTTTAATCCCTTTTTTTAATCAATACCTTCGCCAAAAATTAGCGCCAAAAATTAGGTGGGCGACAGCCCGAGGTGATAGGTTATCCAGTTACTAATCCGAAGACCTATTCCCTCAGGAGGCTATCGCCCATGCCCGACATTATGCTGATCTTGAGCTGCTTAAGCCAGAGCGTAGATAAGACGAGCCTTGGCCGTTTGGGTTGCGTTGTGGAAGGGCTGTTGGCGATGACGGGGCGGGTAACGATGCGGGGGCTATCGCGCTGGACCGAGCGCGGGGGAAGCGATCGGACGCTGCAGCGGTTGTTCAACACCACGCTCAGTTGGGGCCAAGTGCATTGGCTGGTGATTCGCCAGCACCTGCTGGGCGACGAAACGCAATGGTTGCTGGCGGGCGATGAAGTGGTGGTGAGCAAATCGGGCAAGAAGACCCACGGTCTGGATCGTTTTTTCTCCTCGGTGGTTGGCAAGACGATCCCGGGGTTGTGTTTTCTGAGCCTGTCGTTGATTAGCGTGCAACGGCGCTGTTCGTACCCATTGCGCCTGGAGCCGATTCTCAAAGAGACGGCCGCGAGCTGCCCGAAAGCGTCCAAAGCGGGTCGGGGTAAGGACCGAGGGCGGCCGAAAGGTAGCCGCAATGGCAATCGCCGGGAGGTGAGTCTGTCGCCCTATTTGCAGTTCGTTCAAGACCTTCTGCGCCAGGTGCTGGCACTGGTGTGCCAGACGCTGACGGTGCGTTATTTCGTCTTCGACGGGGCCTTCGGCCATCATCAAGCGCTGCAAATGGTCCGTCGCACGGGCTTGGAGTTGATCAGCAAATTGCGCCACAACAGCGCGCTGTATCTGCCCTATGACGGCCCCTACGCCGGGCGCGGCCCGCGGCGCAAGTACGGCAGCAAGCTCGATTATCAACACTTGCCGCCGTGCTTTCTCAAAGCCACTTCCGTGGAAGGACACGTTCATACGGCCATCTACCAACTGCCCGTTTGGCACAAAAAATTCCCCGACCGGCTCAATGTCGTGATCCTCGTCAAGACCAACCAACGCACCGGTGCCCAGGCCCATGTCATCCTTTTCAGTAGTGATCTTGAGTTAGGCTACGAAGCGCTCATCGATTACTATCGCTTGCGCTTCCAAATCGAGTTCAACTTCCGAGACGCCAAACAGTACTGGGGCTTGGAAGACTTCATGGTGATCAAGCCAACGCCGGTCTACAACAGTGCCAACCTGGCGATGCTGATGATCAACCTGTCCCAGATCCTGATGCGACCGGTGCGCGAGCACTGTCCGAGCTTTAGCGTCAATGACCTCAAAGCCCACTTCCGCGGCCGGAAATACGTCCTGGAGGTGTTAAAAATGCTTCCGGAAATGCCCGAAGCAAATATTATTGACCAAGCCCTTGAGCAGGCTGCAAATCTGGGGCGGATTAATCAAGAACTTAGTGCAGCATGAGATCGGGTCATTTGGCGAAGGTATTGTTTAATCCCTTTTTAATCCGAAGATGGGTGTCCTTGTTAATCCGCTTCCTTTTTAAGGCTCTTCCGGATCTCGTGGGACTGTTGTATCATGTAAATCAACAACTTGAGAACCGCCTGTCACTGAAACCCCATCTGGACGTTGTTGATAATGACATTTGATAAAGAGACCCTTCAGACACTTTTAAATCTTCCTGATATCGCCGTTGATCGCGTGGTGCTCGGCGAGCGCAAGACACTTAAAGTCTATGTGCATAGCACCCTGGAGGGTACGAACTGTCATCGCTGTGGTCGGCCAATCGATCATGAGTATGGCCATGGTCGAGAACTTGAGTTACGCCATTTGCCATTCGGGGATTATAGAGTTGTTCTTGTTTTGAGGCCGAAACGTTATCAATGCCCTTTCTGCGAAGGGCGTCCAACAACGAGCCAAACGCTGTCATGGTACACGCAGCGCTCCGGCCTTGCTCGTAATTCCGGCCAAGTCCGAGCCTAAAGCTTGGTAATCGGTGTGAAGGTATTTGGCAGAACCCTCATAATCTCGTACCCTTGGAGGTGCAAATTCACCGAGGATTCGGAAAAATGTACGAAGGTTCTGCCAGGCTTGACTATAGACCATACATCGGCGCTGCGCTACCCGGGCGAGGAATCGGGTCGTGACGCGACGCACGCGCTTGGAGCAAGCCGAACACATCGCTGCTGCCGAGTCACGGTTGGCAGCCGGCGAGACGCAACGCGAGGTGGCTGCCGCTTTGGGCGTGGCGCGCAGCACCCTGCTGGAGTGGTGCCATGAGCAACCGCTTGGGGATGCGCCAGCCGGTCTGGTGGCGTTCGTACGCACCCCGGAGGGGATGTCGTGGTTGCACCGGATGGTGATAGCGGCGCACTTCAGTATCACGTTGCGGGCGGCGGGCGGCACCCGGCTGGAGAGTGAATTTCTAGAGCTGAGTGGGCTTTCAGCCTTTGTCGGGGTGAGCGACGGCGCGCAACACAAGCTCAATGCGGCCCTGGAAGCGGCCTTGGTCACGGAGGCTGAGGCGCAGCGCACGACACTTGGCGAGGGCATGGCGCCTCGGCAAGTGACGGTGTGCGAGGACGAAACGTTCCATCCGGGGGCCTGCTTGGTGGCCATCGAGCCGGTGTCGAACTTCATTCTGCTGGAGGGGTACGCCGCGGATCGCTCTGCGGCGACCTGGACGGCGGCGCTGGAAGTTCGAAGCGCGCGTGCCACGCCCACTCGGGCGTCCGCCGGACTTCAAGGCGCGCATTGACGCGGCCCTGAATGTACTGGTCGCAGCTGAAGCCGAGCTCGCCCAGGCGCAAGCGCGCCAGAGCGAGGCGCGCGAGCTAATCCGTGAACTCGGTGTGCTCTATCACCCCTATGATTTGCAGCAGGGACAGACGCAGCCGGTAGAGCGCGTAGCTGAACGCTTCCAGGCCGTCTGGTCGCGCTTGAAGGCGCTGGCCGAAGCGGCTGATCTACCCAAGCGCGCCTGCGAACGCCTGGCCAAAGCCGAACGCCTGACCGTGCAATGGCTGGCCACCATCGCGTTCTTCTTCGCCACCGTGACTGCCAGGGTCGAGGCCCTTGAACTTCCCACGGAACAGGAAGCGGCGGTCCTCGAGCAGCTCATCCCCGCCCTGTACCTCGAGCGCGTCGCTGCACGCAGCACGACGGCCGAGACCCGACAACGCGTGCACGCATCGAGTAACGCATTGCTCGACGCGCTGCGTCAACCCGATCATCCGCTGCAAAGTCTGGCGCCCGAGACGCGTGCACAGGTCGAACAGGTTGCCGGCGCCTGCGCCGATGTGTTCCAACGCAGCAGTTCCTGTGTGGAAGGACGCAACGGCCAACTGTCGTTGCATCATCACGGCCGTCATCGTCTGAGTGACCGCAAGCTCGCCGCGCTCACGGCCGTGCACAACTTCCACATCTGCCGCGCCGACGGCACGACGGCCGCCGAGCGTTTCTTTGGGCGAGCGCACCCCGCCCTGTTCGAGCGACTCCTACTCCGCGTGCCTTTGCCGCCGCGTCCGCGACGACGCCGAACGCGCCCGCCGAAACCGGCCTACCTAACGCCGGCCGCGGCTTGACAGCGGTGGCCGGAATTATGAACAAGGCCTTAAAGTCTATGTGCATAGCACACTGGAGGGTACGAACTGTCATCGCTGTGGTCGGCCAATCGATCATGAGTATGGCCATGGTCAAGAGATAGAGTTACGCCATTTGCCATTATTCGCGTATACAGTTGTTCTTATTTTGAGGCCGAAGCGTTATCAATGCCACTTCTGCGAAGGGCGTCCGACAACGAGCCAAACGCTGTCATGGTACACGCGGCGCTCCCGAGTGACAAAAGCATTCGAACAGCAGATGCTGCTGGAGTTGATCAACAGTACGCTCGAGGATGTCAGTCGCAAGCATGCCATTGGTGTCGACGCACTGCAGGGTATTTTGGATCGAAACATGGCGTGCGATGTCGATTGGAATGCAATTGAACGCTTGGAGGTCATTGGCATTGATGAGATTGCGTTGAAAAAGGGTCATCGTGATTTTGTCGTCGTGATCAGCGCTTACATTAACGAGACATTGCATGTCATCGGTCTGCTCGGCGACCGCACCAAGGCCAGCGTACAGGAGTTTTTTCTCAGCATTCCCAAGCGCTTGCGACGCACCGTCCAGAGTGTGTGCTCGGATCTTTATCAAGGCTTCATCGGTGCCGCTAAAGCCGTGTTCGGCAAGCGCGTACACATTTGCGCGGATCGGTTCCATGTTGCTAAGTTGTACCGAAATGGACTGGAAAACCTGCGCAAAAGCGAATGGAAACGGCTGTGTCATATACTCTCCAAAGAAGAGCGCAAGTCGTTCAAGAACGTGCATTGGCTGCTGCGTCAGCGTCGCGCCGATCTGAATGCAGATGAGCGACGCATGCTGAATCGGCTCTTTCGCTATTCACCAAAATTACAAGAAGCCTATGAGGCTTGCGAATCACTCACTGCCATCTATGAAAGCCGCCTATCAAAAGGTCAGGGTAAGCGCAAACTGCGTGGCTGGATGGAACGTGTCACCAACCGCAAGCTCAGTTGCTTTGATAGCTTCCTCGGGACACTGAATACTCACTTTGAGGAAGTGACGAATTATTTTATTGGTCGACACACCAGCGGCTTTGTCGAGGGGTTAAATAATAAGATCAAAGTCATCAAACGCCGCTGCTATGGCATCACCAACCTCGGGCACCTCTATCAAAGGGTATTCCTGGATCTCAACGGATATGACCGGTTCGGGGTCGATACATTATAAATCAATGAGTTACAGACTTTGTGCTCAACCACATTTTAATCTTAATGTGTACGAAAAAATGAGACTAAGTAGTTGTTTTTCAAATTTTTATTGGTTCCCATGAAATCCGGGAGAGCCGGAAGGATATTCGCTTTTCTTGAAAAATCAATAAGTTATGAATTCGAAACTCAGCCGCGTTTTGGACTGATACCACTGCCTAGAGATGCACGCAACTCACTGATATATATTGCGAATCTTCATTGAATGAAATCCTAAAGAGCCCAGATGGGGTTTCAGCGACAGGCGGTTCTCAAGTTGTTGATCTACATGATACAACAGTCCTAGGAGATCCGGGAGAGCCGCATGAGATCGGGCCATTTGGCGAAGGTATTGAATTGCAAATCTTCATTGAGTGAAATCCTAAAGAGACGGTATGGAATGTAGGTCTCAAGTAGAGATCAGTGTTCCAATTTATCCCCCCGATGTCGGATCAAATGCGCCGGGATGCCGGCAATAACAGAATATGGTTCAAAGGATTTGGTGACAACACTATTCGCACCTACCACACAGCCTTTGCCGAGTGTGACGCCAGCTCTTATAAAGACACTCCTGCCAATCCAGCAATCCTCTTCAATGACAATGGGATTTGCACTAAAACCCTGTTCTAAAACTAGCATATTGGGGTCTTCAAAGCCGTGGTTTTGATCTCTGATAGAAACATATTCCCCGATCAGGGTACCACGATCAATACGGATGCCTTTGATCGCTACGAGGTGGCAGCCGGTATTGATGGAGCAGTGATCGCCGATTGTGATTTCCCCGTCCTTGCTGCAGGATAAGAAAATCTTTCTTCCGATCAAACTTTTGTCACCCACGGAAATATTTCCTTCAACCGAACCAAAAGTGGGATTTCCGAAGAAAATAACTCCGGCACCTACTTTTTTGAAAAAGCCGCCCTGGCTTGCTTTATAAAATAGCCACAAAATTTTCTGGTAAATGCGGTTCTTGGCGAACCAAAGCAGCTTCCAGAAATATTTGATGATGGTTTGCATGATTCTGTGTGGCGGATAGGCGATTCGGCCGTAACTTCTCACTTTCCTCCGGCAGCCGCCGCACGAACGACCTCGGCCAAAGGCGGAATAGCGTTCACCCGCGCCAGCCTGTCGTGCAGGTAGTGCCAGAACGAGATGCCCAGTTTGCGGCAGGTTTTCTTCAGGCTGGTGAAGGTATCCCGACAGCGTCGCCCGTCTTCGCTGCGGGTCGAATCGCTGGTTTTGCGTCGACTGACATATTCGCGGATATCGCTTTCGCTGAGGTTGTTGTGTAACGGCAGGTCGGGGTCGTCGAGCACTCCAAGCAACTCTTCTTTGTTGCGCGCCAAACGTTTGAGGTGCCCGTTGAGCGTCTCGTAATTCGTGCGGGTCCGGCACAGTTCGTCGAACCGGCTGCGGATTTCTTCGCGGAATTGCGGCGTTTGGAAAGCTTCCTCGATCTTGTACGCTTTCAGGTCGGCATACAGATCCCAAATCTGGCAACGCACCCAATCGATGTGCTTGGCGTGGGTTGGATTGAGCGGCACGAGCTTGTTGATGTTGCGCTCGGCGTGCATCCAGCACAGCGCATGACGGAAGACGTTGAATTGTCCCGCGTCATCGCTAACAACTCCCATTGTCGTCGGAAAACCCTGTGCCAGCAGGCTGCCCGTCAGCGCCCCTTCGGTCGCGATCCGGATGTGTTTCGGGCCCGTGATGCCAACCGCGGCGAGAGACCTGTCCCACTCTTCCTTGTTCGCAAAGCTTTTGCCTTCTTCGAGCAGATGGAGTGTCTTCTGCGGCAGCTTGTGCCGGGCCATGTACTCCAGCGCCCCGGCGTTGAGCACGTCATCGGTGCGCCCGGCGCGCAGCAATTCCAGAAAGTTGACCCGGCTCTTACTCTGCGTGCTCTCGAACCAGGCGAACAACTCATTGCCGATGAAGGTGCAGTAGCCGTTCTTGCCGTCGTGCCGCGCCCCGGTGTCGTCCACCTGAATATGATTCGACACCTGCAATCCCGCCTCCAACAACCCATCCTTCTCGGCGTGGAAGTCCTCGTGCTTCTGCGTGAGCAGATGGTTCAGTTGACCCGCCGATATCTCGATGCCCAGGTCGTGCAAGTGCTCCAGCAGCAAGGGCTGGGTCACGCGCTGGTGGTGGTACTGGTAGAGGACGTAGCTTTTCAGTTGCGCCCCGTCATGACCCTGCACCGAGATCGGCAACCGCCCTTTCAGTGTCTGACCGTCCGGCCCGATCCAGGTCTCCAGGCGGTAGCGGATGGTGTGCGCTTCGATTGTCAGCTCCTGCACCACGAAGTCGTCGTAGCCCTTGAAACGCCAACCCTTCTCGCGCGCATCCACCGGCAGCCCTTCCGGGACGATTTTCTGCTCTTCGTGGACCTCCAATTCCCCGGTTTTTGCGCGTTTCGGCCCGGGTTTGGGCTTCTTTTCCGTGCCGCCTTCCCCGGCCTTGTCGGTCCCCGCATCCATCCGGCTCGGCTTCAGTTTGGGCTTGCCCTCGAGCTTCTTTAGCCGCTTGACCTCGGCTTCCAACTCCTCGATCCGCTCCTGTTGCTCCACAATCAGCCGCAGCAATGCCTGCACCAGCGGTGTCTGCTCCGCTTCGGGTATCTCCGGCAGCTTGATCGTCGGCTTGCTCATGGCGCTGAGTCTATCTGCATTTCTCCAGATAGCAACAGAATTTTGCCGGGGGAGAATGAGAAGTTACATTCGGCCTTGTTCATAATTCCGACCAAGTGACGAGCGGGTGCGTGGGGCTTTTCCGTAAGATTTTGGTTCTACTTTGTTAGATTGGTCCTGGCTATAACTTTTTGATATTAGTATACTATCTGACTCAATGCTCAACTATAAGGAAAATTTATTCATGAATAATTCTACTTTGTTAGATTGGTCCTGGCTATAACTTTCTGATATTAGTATACTATCTGACTCAATGCTCAACTATAAGGAAAATTTATTCATGAATAATCAAATTTTTTTCTACCGACACCTCTACCAATCCGCTTGATAACATTGCCGAGCGCTTTACCCGTTTCAGTTTGCGCTTCAAAGGGCATTTTCAGAACACAACCCGCAGTGTGCTCAAGCCGGTTGGGGACTCTTTGCGGGGTCTGATGCAAGCCGATCCGGACAAGAAGAATATGGAACGCATGGAGGAACGGGTTCCGGATTCTGACGAACAGCAGCTTCAGCAGATGCTCACGGATTCTCCGTGGGATCATCAAGCGGTCATGGACCAGGTGGCGTTGGAGGCGGATCGATGGCTGGGTGGGCATCCGGAGAGTTGCCTATTGCTTGATGAAACTGGCTTCGAGAAGTCTGGCAAGCACTCGGTGGGGGTTGGCCGACAGTGGTTTGGGCGCGGTGGGAAGGTGGAGAATTGCCAAGTCGGAGTCATGGCCGCATTGGGTCGCGATCAGCGTGTGACCTTGATCGATGCGCGCCTGTATCTGCAGCAAAGCTGGTGTGAGGATGCGCAGCGCTGCGAGCGGGCCGGAGTACCCGAGGCGAAGCGCGTGTTTCGGACAAAGATCGCGCTGGCGTTGGAGATGGTGGCCCATCAACGCCAGATCGGGGTTCGCTTTTCATGGGTTGGCGCAGATGGGTTTTACGGCAACGATCCGGGTTTTCTGCGTGGTCTGGAGGCGATGGGAGAGGTGTTTGTTGCCGATGTGCATTGCGATCAATTGATGTTTGTTGAAGATCCGAAGCCGACGGTCAAGCAGAAGAAAGGCAAACGTGGCCGCCCTGCAACCAAGCTCGAGGCCAACAGCGCCGCGATACGGGTTGATGAATGGCAAGCGCAACAGCCGCCTGAGGCCTGGCAACGGGTCAAGATCCGTGACAGCACGCGCGGAAAACTGGAGGTGGAGGTGCTGCATCAAAGGGTCTGGTTGTGGGATAACGAGGAGAGCGCGGCGCATGAGTGGCACTTGCTTGTGCGCCGTGAGATCCATGCCCCCGATGAGATCAGATATACCCTATCGAATGCTCCGGCGGAGACGCCAGTCAAGCGCTTGGCGCAGATGCAGGCACAGCGCTACTGGGTGGAGCGTGCCTTCCAGGATGGCAAATCCGAATGTGGTATGGCGGACTATCAGGTGCGCAAGTGGAGCGGCTGGCATCATCACATGGCCTTGGTGTTCATGGCGATGCTGTTCATGTTGGAGGAGCGACTACGCGCCGCGGATGTGTACCCATTGCTGAGTTGCTCCGACATCGAGGAGCTGTTGAAACAGTTTCTGCCAAGGCGCGCGGTAACCCAGGAGGAGGTTCTTGCGCAGATGCAAAAACGCCATCGAAAGCGCTTTGCCAGCATACGCGCCCAGTACGCCAAGCAGGGCGTTGAGCTTTGGGAGTAAAGCGGTTACGCAAGCGATTGCGCAGCGCGCGAGGATGCACCTCGAGCATTTTTTGCGCTCGCCACTGCACGGCTGGGTGGTACTGATCAGGGGACACCCGGTCGCCAAAATCAATGGGGCAAGCTCAGTGCATTGGCACTGCCGGCACCGCTTTATCTGTTGTTTATCCTGGCCCCGGAAAATGACATCGAGGCATGCGCGGGACGGCCTGTACGCGCTTGCAGATGCGCTCTGCATGCCGTGGGAGGCGTGTTTCAGATGGGGTCATATGGCGGTACGGTGGAAACCGCAGCCTTGCTGGTCGCGACCTGAGCGATCGCCTTGTCAGCGGCGATGACCTGCAGTCGATTGTTGACCCGATGCAAGGATGCATGAGTAAGAAGGCCGACTAATCTTTTCATATAAATCAATAAATTAAAGTCGCAAAATGGCGTAGCTGCTCTGCTTGCTGGGCCAGTGGGAAAAGTAACAAAGTAGAATTAAAAGCGCCTTAAAAAAAGCGCCTTAAAAGGACACCCATTTAGCTTGACTCTCCCTACGAAAAGCGAAAAGTGGGTGTCCTTTTTCTGCTCTTTTTCTGCTTCCTTTTTCTGCTTCCTTTTTCTGCTACCTTTTTCTGCTACCACGATATCGCCAAGGCGAACGAGAATCCGGCATCAGCTTGGTATGTTTCTTTCCGGCAATCGCCCAAACTGAAGTCCCTGGATCGATCAGGCGTCATTCCCTTATTTGCCGCGCTCAATTGTTCTGTTTGATTTGCTCGTAAGCGGCCAGCGCTTCGGCGCGGGATGTACTCAGATCAACCACGGGTACCGGATAATCATTCTCGAGCACAAGCTGGGCCTGTTGTAATTGCGTGGGCGAAGCCTGCCAGGGTTGATGGATGAGCTTATCCGGCAAGCTGGCTAATTCCGGGCACCAGCGGCGCACATAGATGCCCTCGGGATCGAAGCGCTCGCCCTGGCGCACGGGGTTGAAGATGCGAAAGTAAGGTGCCGCATCGGCCCCGCTGCCGGCGCTCCATTGCCAGCCCTGGGTATTGCTGGCCAGGTCGGCATCTGTCAGTGTGTCCCAAAACCAGCGTGCGCCTTGCTGCCAGGGCAGGCGCAGATTTTTGGTCAGGAACGATGCGACGATCATGCGCACACGATTGTGCATCCAGCCTGTGCTCCACAATTCGCGCATGCCCGCGTCGACGATCGGGATGCCGGTTTGGCCTTGCTGCCAGCAGCGCAACAATGTGCCGTCCGCATCCTGCCGCCATGGGAAGGAAGCGAACTTAGGGTTGAGCGGCTCCAGTGGCGTGTGCGGGAAATGGTACAGCATCTGATAGCTGAAATCGCGCCAGCCGAGTTCGCGGATGAAGTGTTCCGAGTCCGATTGCTTCGCAAGACCGCGTTCCTGGATGGCTTTCAGGATCTGACGCGGGCTGATTTCGCCCCAATGCAGATACGGCGATAATGCCGAGGTGCCGGGCTGACCTGGATATTCCCGGCCCTCGCCATAGTGTTCGATAGCACCGGTGAGAAAGCGCTCGAGTCGGCGTGCCGCACCAGATTCGCCGGGCTGCCAGGTCTGGGCCAGGCCTTGATCCCAGCGGATGCGAGGCAGCAAATTCAGATCGTCGATGGGCAGCGAGTCGATCTCGTCGGTGATCGGCGGCAAAGCCGCGGGTGCCGGCACCGGACTGCCGATATCGTCGAGTTGTGGTTGGCAGCGCCGCCAGTATGGGCTGAATACTCGATAGGGAGCGTCGGCACCGGTTTTGACCTGCCAAGGTTCTAGCATCAACGCCGCATTGAAGCTGGTGCAATGAATGCCGGCTGAGCGTAAAGCCTGCTTGATTGCCGTATCGCGTTTGACGATGGCCGGCTCATACAGCCGATTCCAACAGCAGTGTCGGGCACCAGTTTTCTGGATCAGTCGTTGCAATACCGCCAGGCTGTCGCCGCGTGCGACGATCAGTCTCGAGCCGAGCGCCTCGATTTGTGCGGATAATGCGGTCACACTGTGATGCAGCCACCAACGCGACGCGCCACCTGGTTGCCATGGGGCTTCCTCGTCCGGCGCCCAAATATAAATCGGTAATACATGTTCGCAGCGGGCGATTGCTTGCTGCAAGGCAGGGTTGTCGGTCAGTCGCAGGTCGCGACGAAACCAGACTAATGCGGTTTCCGGCATGTGCTACTCAGTTGCAGGTGGTGCTGCCTTCAAAGAAGTTAACTTAATGAGACTGGGCACAAAACCAGGCACAGAACGCACTGATCTTGTTCCAGAACTGCGTCCAGCGCCCTCTTGAACATTGCTCCAGATACATGAGTCCAGTTACGTGCTGCGGTGCGGATGTCCATCTACCGTTTCTGCTGTTTGTCGTTATTTTAATCATTGTCGTAATCGCTTATCGTGGGTTATCGATGACGACCACGATACGACAACGACGACAAACGCTCTCGCGACTTCCGCAGCAGAGCACTAGTCAGCAAACACTTCGTTCAGAAAGTCCTGCATCAGTTGCCATGAGCGAGCGTCTGCTTCGGCATTGTACTCAAGCATGTCGATTCCGTACTCTCCAGCATCAGGGTCAGTAAAGCTGTGGCGCGCTCCGCCGTATATCACCAGCTGCCAGTCGGCATTGGCAGCGGCCAGTGACTGTTGGAATGCGTCGACCTGTTCCCGCGCCACAAAGCCATCGTCATAGCCGTGTGCAGCAAGGAGTTTGGACTTGATCTCGATGCCTTCTGGGGCTGGCGGCAGTGAACCATGAAAGCTGACGACACCATCAAGATCTGCACCCGCGTACGCCATTTGCATCACCGTGGCGCCGCCGAAGCAATAGCCAATCGCGGCAAGCCGATCGGCGTCGACTCGCTCGCTGGATTTGAGTACATTCAGCCCGGCAAGCGCCCGGGCGCGCCACGCGTCGACATTACTCGTGATCTGTTGCATCCACCCCCTGGCATCCGGCGCATGGCTGGTGATCCTGTTCTCCCCATACATGTCCAGCGCAAATGCCACATAGCCCAGCTCGGCAAGCATCCCGGCACGCTGTTTGGCGTAGTCGTTGAGTCCCCACCATTCATGCGCGACCAAAATGCCAGGGCGTTTACTCTCGACGCTGTCGTCATAAACTAGATAACCCGTCAACCTCGTGTCGCCGTCCTGGTATTCGATGACCTCCGTTCTGATCTCGGCGGAGGCGGTCAGGGGCAGCAAACCGGCAAACAATAGAATCTTGAGCTCGTGGTTCATAGTCAGCCTTCGTCTCTGGTTAAGCGGGGGTGAGCCTCGTCAGTATGTCATCGGTTTCTAGGTCGGGACGGTTTTGCGTCAGCCAACTCGGCAACAATCTGGCGTACCATTGAATAAGATCATTTTCGTCAATTGCCCTGGATTGGCAGGAGTTCTCTCGGTTAAGGAATTCTGGCAGCATTTGATCTACAATGAGGCATTTTTGATGTCACCACAATCATCCCGTAGATCCCGTCGTGACGGCATATTTGGTCGCGGTTCCTTGCGTCGCAGCCGGCAATGGCGCAACAAACGTCGGTTTCGTCACATCACAGCGGTCATCGTCCTGTTGTTCCTGGGTGGCGCCCTATACTACCTCTGGCAGGCTGGAATGATGCCGGTCAATCAGGCCGCGGAAGGCTGGTATGATGTCCGTCGGTCCAGCGGTGTACAAGTCGAACTGCCACGCGATGATGCCCCGCACGATAACTATGTCGAGTGGTGGTACTATAATGGCCATCTACGCGATGGCGCAGGTAACGAGTATAGCTTTCATTATGTGGTTTTCGTGATCCAAGCCCTTGGTACCTACAGCGTGGCGCATGCATCCATGGTCGATCACCAGAACCTCAGGCATGCGATCAGTCAGCGGCGTACTCCGGGTAATCCCTCATCAGGAACAGTCGATCATTTTGATTTTGTGTTTGGCGGATGGTCTTTATCCGGAGGGGATGGTATCGATCGGCTCCGGTTCGATGTCGACGCCAGCCGATTCGACTTGCAGCTGATTCAAGCCGTAGCCCCGGTGATGCAGGGGGGAACCGGAATTCTGGATTTCGAAAGCACCGGTGCCAGCTATTATTACACCAGGCCGCGGATGGATGTCCAGGGAACGCTGAACCTCGATGGTGAGCAGCGGCAGGTGTCCGGAATCGCCTGGTTCGACCATCAATGGGGCGATTTTGAGATTTTCGACCTGGGTTGGGACTGGTTTGCACTGCAACTCGACGATGGTCAGGATATCATGCTGTATCGACTGTTCGATCCGCGCGATGGACGTGCCGTACTGACCTCTGGAACCGTCGCTGCGGATGGGGATCTTAGTGTGCTCGACGCCGACGACTTCACCCTTGATGCAGTAGACCACTGGCGCAGCCCGAAGACTAGTCGGCGTTATCCAATGGCTTGGCGTGTTGCGCTACCGAAATTTGGCGTCGATCTTTCCGTCGTGCCATTGATGCAGGATAACGAGTTCGATGCTCGCACCACGACATATATGGTCTACTGGGAAGGCCCGGTCCGTATTAGCGGTTCTCACGGTGGCGTTGGTTATGTGGAATTGAGTGGCTATGGTAGCGACAATGCTCCAACCCCTGTGACACCATGAGCTCGTGCGCCCTATGGTCGCTGAATGCTTGTGGTCGCTGCTATCAGCCAGCCTGCACCCATGCAGCCGACAGGTCGTTACCAGCCCAGGGGCAATCATCCACTTCGAAGAGGAAGTCTTCATGAGTACCCCAGGGCGACACAACAACCGGGGAAACAGATGCATGCTGATTTCAGCCGCAGCCTTGCACATCCTTCAATAAAATAATAGCCCGCTTTACGATTGCAGGCATTGGCGCAAAACCATGACGACGTATTCCACATTATTGTTGGGCATGACAATTGCTTTCGTACTCACGCCCCTGCTTTGCGTCCTTCTAGTACCGATATGTCATCGTGTCGGTTTAGTGGATCTGCCGAGCGCCAGAAAGACCCATAGCTTGCCGACACCGATGGCTGGAGGCATTGCAATGATCAGTGCCTTTTGCGTTGGCGCCGGGGTGGCCGGAGTCGGTGATGGATTTTGGCTGATTTTGGCTGATTATGGCTGGGGCCGGACTCCTATTAGCGCTCGGATTGGTCGACGATCTGCGTGACACCGACTACCGTGTGCGACTGCTCGTGCAAGGCCTGGCATCATTGTTCCTAGTCATCGGGGCCGATGTTCGCATCGAAAGCCTGGGCAATCTGCTGGGTTTTGGCACCATCGATTTAGGGCTCTTGGCGGTTCCGTTCAGTGTCTTCGCGGTGGTTGGCATGATCAACGCCGTGAATATGATCGACGGACTTGATGGTCTTGCAGGTGGTATCAGCCTGATCATTCTCAGCAGCGTTGCCACATTCGCAATAATGACCGGCTCTGCGCTGATGTTTCCAGCCCTGATCCTGGCTGCCTCCGTGCTCGGATTTTTGTTATTGAATTACCGCTTTCCCTGGCGCAGAAAAGCCTCTGTCTTCATGGGGGATGCCGGCAGCTATTTCCTCGGTTACTGTATCGCCTGGTTCGTCATCGCATTGCCGAATGATGCGTCGCAAACCATCGCGCCCATTCATGCGCTCTGGATAGCAGGTTTTCCAGTGACCGACACGCTGACGACCATGTGGCGTCGACGCCGGCAACGGCTCTCGATGTTTCATGCCAGCCATGATCATGCCCATCATCTGCTGCGCCATGCCGGCTTCAGCGTTGACGCAACCGTGTTACTGATGGTGCTGATGACCGCCGCTTATGCTTTTGTGGGGCTTGGCAATGCTTTGAATCATCAACTGCCGGAGACAGCGCTCAGCTATCTGTTCGTGGTCTCGCTTGTTGTCTATTCCCTGCTGCTGAGGTCAATCCTGCCATTGACCAAACCGTTTCGGCATTATCTTGCCGATGACAAGGTCACAACACCTACGGATGGTTGATCCGAAAAATCCATGCTGATTGACATCATCGCCGGCGCAAGGCCGAATTTCATGAAGATCGCGCCCATCATTCGGGCATTGCAGTCGAGACAAGCGGATGGCGGTCCGCTGCGTTACCGGCTGGTGCATACCGGCCAACATTACGACGCCCGCTTGTCGGGCGATTTTTTTATCCAATTGGGTATTCCGGCTCCAGATGTGAATCTCGAGGTAGGCTCAGGGACGCAGGCTGAGCAGACAGCGGCAATCTTAACGCGCTACGAAGCGCTGTTGCTGGAAGCGCCCGCCGCCCTTTGTTTGGTGGTGGGCGATGTGACGTCAACCATGGCCTGTGCCATTGCCGCGCAGAAGCTGTGTATTCCGGTGGCGCATGT
Source organism: Thiohalocapsa sp. PB-PSB1 (assembly GCA_016745215.1). Classification (GTDB taxonomy): domain Bacteria; phylum Pseudomonadota; class Gammaproteobacteria; order Chromatiales; family Chromatiaceae; genus Thiohalocapsa. The sequence continues at coordinate 4,289,268 of CP050890.1, read as the reverse complement.
GGAGGCTGGTATCCGTTCCGGCGATTGGTCCATGCCCGAGGAGATTAATCGCATGGTGACGGATGCTATCACCAACTGGTTCTTCACGACGAGTGCGTTTGCCAATGCCAATCTGCGTCAAGCGGGCGTGGCCGAGGAGCGGATCATCTTTGTCGGCAACACCATGATCGATACTCTGCTCGCCAATCTGGAGCGCTTGCAGCCGCCTGGATTCTGGCACGAACTGGGATTGCGCCCGGGCGATTATTTCGTGGTCACCCTGCATCGACCGGCGAATGTGGACGAAGTCGCCGCGTTGGCCCGCCTACTACGGTCGATTGCATCCGGGACGCGCGGATTGCCAGTGATCTTTCCGGTGCATCCGCGCACCGCGAAGACATTGCGGCAGGTGGGCGAACTGCCACAAAGTCTGCATTTGGTGGAACCACAGCCGTATCTGGAGTTTAACTATCTGGTGAAACATGCCAAGGCGGTGATTACCGATTCCGGCGGCATTACGGAAGAGGCGACGGTGATGCATGTGCCCTGCATGACCTTGCGCGATACCACGGAGCGGCCGGAGACGGTGAGCATGGGCACCAATCTGTTGGTCGGTACCGATCCGACCACATTGGGGCCGGCGCTGGAACGCTTGTTCCGCGGCGACTGGCAGAAAGGTGCGGTGCCGGAGCTTTGGGATGGACGCGCGGCGGAGCGCATCGTGGCCGCCTTGGAGCGGGTGCTTGGTGGGCATGGATAAAGGATGCGCGGCCTGATACGACAGTTCGTCCCGGAACGTAGAAATATCGGGTGCCTATCTGAAATCGCTTGGCAACAGGCTAGCTGCTCATGACATGGAGCACCATCGCTGCCAGATTCCTCCCAACTGCACTCTATTACCGTTTAGCCGGTTCCGATGTGCTCAAGCGATTGGCACGAGGCTCTTTCTGGTCACTGGTCAATTCAGTGGCAGTCAAGTTTCTCGCGCTGATGCAAGCCATCGTGCTTGCGCGAATGATGGGAATCTCCGAATTCGGTGAATGGGGTTTGCTGCTGAGCACAATTGCGACGGTCAGTGTTTTCGCCTCTTTTGGTCTGGGCGCGACAACGTCCAAGCACGTCGCTCAATGGCATGCTGCCGATCCCGAGCGCCTCGCAAGCCTCCTGTCATTGCTGCGGCTTGCCGCGCTGAGCATGGGAGTGCTCGCTTTTGTTTTGCTGGCTTTCGGGGCTGAAACGGTGACTGCTCTAATCGAGGCTCCCCAGCTTACCGGCACCTTAGCGCTGGTCGGGATCATTGTGCTTTGCAATAGTATTGCATCAATTCACGCTGGAATACTCACGGGCCTGGAGCGTTTTCGTACCATAGCGATTCTTGAATTCATACTCGCTGTCATCGGCATAGGGTTGGTTCTTGGTTCAGCCTACTTATATGGCGTATCCGGTGCAGTATTGGGGCTGGCGCTAACGACTTTACTTCGGACTTTCATCTACAGTGTATCAGCCACAACCCTGCTCCAAAACCGCAACATACCTGTATTTGCCAAGCCTGTCTTTGCTCAATGGATCATTATCCGCGATTTTGCGGTTCCTGCGACATTTAGCGGTATCACATTTATGCTGTCGCTATGGGTTTCTCACGCGGTTCTGGTGCGACAGCCGGGCGGCTTTGAGGAAATGGGAGCCTATCAAGCGGCCAATCAGTGGCGAACGCTCCTCGCTTTCTTGCCCACGCAGTTACTTGCCGCCTATCTTCCGGTGCTGTCCTCACTGTTGACTGAACGTCCAACGCATATGGCGGCGTTGCAAAGAGGCGCATTGCTGACCGTCATTGGGATAGCCTTGATGCTGGCACTTCCCACTATTTTTCTTGCGCCGCAACTGATGTCGTTTTACGGCGACGAGTTTTCCTCCTATTGGCCAATCCTCGCTGTTGTTGCCTTAATCCCTATCTTCGATATGGCCCACGTCGTATTCCACAATACAGCCATCGCACGCGGTTATGCTTGGACTCTAGTTTTGTCGAATCTGATGATGGTTGCATGCGTCGTGTTAGGCATTTTTTGGTTGATACCCAGCTTTCTTGGACTAGGATTGGCAGCAACTTTATTATTGGGCTATGCAATGCGCGCCGGGGCGGAATTTTTCATTTATCTAAGGCATAATTAATGTACATACTCGTATTATCACATGCCGAGAGGGGCTCGGGGTTGCTGCCCGCTCTTAAACGCATCAGTTCAGATTATTCACTCGAGTCGGCGGGAAGTTTTCGGGTCGGTTTGTATAACGTTCAATGGGCATCGCATCCCGTCCTGGCTTTGCATCAAGGCAACACCGAACTCGCTGAAGATGGATGTTCATTGATTGTTGGCAGACCAATCCAGGACGCCACCGGGGTGCCTTCGGGTCTATGGGTAAAGGTCGGGTTTGAAAGCGAGTCTGGACGCTTGACAATCGAGCGGGATTTTGCCGGATTGGCAGCTGCTTTCTATGTGCTGGGCAATGGCTATTGTCTGCTCAGCGACAGCGTTCCGGTGCTGTTGCAGTTTGGATGTGTCTCGCGCGTCATCGATTGCATTGCTCTGAACCAAACCTGGTTCGCCGATTACTGCTTTGCACCAAGGACGATCTGGCGCGACATTCGCGCTGTTCCTAATGGTCATAGGGCAGAATTGCGCCTAACATCGCCGGAGACAGCGACGTATGTACAAACATACATCCCTGGAAGCTATTCGCATCAGATTGGTCCAATCCATGGTTCTTTATCGAAGACATTACGAACACGGATTTTGAATGTTACGGAGAGGTGTTTAGCAGAACAAGCGCAGGCGCCTGCCAATCTTCTGAGCGCCGGAGTTGATTCATCGGTTGTATTTGCTGCTTGCAATGTATTAGGGCAAAAACCGCAGGTGGCCATCACGTTCAAGAGTGAGGGCGACTCCGATGAATCTGTGCTTGCAGCGCGCACAGCATCGCATTTCCGCGTTCCATTGCATGTGGTTACGGCTCAAGATATGGATTTAATTGACGCTGCTCGTCATATATCCAGGCTTTGGGGGCAGCCTTACGGTCACTCGTCGGTCACTTCCATGATGGCTTTGCTCGAGGGTTTGCCCCCAGATATCCCACTATTTACCGGTGATGGAGGCGGAGAGGCCTTCGGCCAGCCGCCACCACCTGATAATCCGCCACTACGCGGTCTTGGCCGCCTGCTTGAAAGTGGTTGGAAGAGGCTCCCCAAGCGTTCTCGCCAAGCGGCTTATCAAGCATTGGCGATAAGATCTGATCTTGGCCGAAAAGCCTTCTACTGGAAAGAATGGGCAAATTGGAGAACGGCTGGTGAGTTCCTTGCTATGAAAAGCACGATCACAGAGGCCGATTCGGATTTGGTGTGGCATCCGGACCTCTCCGATTACTTTTGCAAAAAAATGATCGGCCAAGATATTTCACAATTTGCGCGTATGGCGCCATTGGATGACGAATCGGAATATGCTCGCTCTTGGTTTTTTTGGTGGGCACCAGAAGGTGTATACGCAAAGACTTGGAGAATACTTGATGCAATGGGAACTCTTGGGTTTGCGCCCCTCACCGCACCTGCTTTCATCGAGTCGGTGAAAGCTGTTCCAATGGCAGAACGCGGTACCAGGAAACAGGCATTGCGAGATTCATTTGCCGCCGAATTGCCTCGGGAAATCCTAGAGGCTCCAGGTCGCGGGCTTTCCAGCCTGAATCGGGAATTGTTGGTTGGTGCCTGGAAAGACGGGATTGACTGGTTCACCTCTGTAAACCTCGAAGAGAGCGGCGAGTGGTTTACTATTGGTAGTATTGAAGCAATGTGGCGCGCCCATGCAAACCGTACCGTTTTCCGAACAAACCTATTGTTCAAAGCAATTGTATTCCGGGCATGGATGGAAATGTGGAAACCCGTTTTACCGGACCGGAGCCGGCTGTGAGATGCTCGCCCGTGAAAGTTACAGTGACTATGTAGAGGCGATTGCCGGAGAGAAACAGACCAACTGGCGCCGAATTCTGGTTCGTCTTCGCGAAGCGGCAACGTCGATGCCGGACGAGAAGACAAGCCAGGTGGTAGGTTTCTCGACAGAAATCGCCTAAGAGGGGATTCATTGTTCGAGTTTCTAAACTTGCGAATGGGTGCAACCCGCCCAGCGCTACTTGATTAGGATCAGGAGCGGGATCGAAACGACATGACATCAGAGGGTAAGAAACCTGATGTTTAATGGGTGTATCTTTACTGGGCGCTGCCTTCAAAAAATGTGAGGATTCACCGCAGAGACGCAGAGTGCGCAGAGGGGCTAGGAGGCTGTCCGAGAACTCAGAGCACGCACAACATATAGCGCCTACAAGCGAGTTGTGCACTCTATATCTTGTGTCTTATTTTAATTCTCGGACAGCCTCCTAGGGCGAATGCATCCCTCTTCTCTGCGTCTCTGCGGTGAATCGAACTTCATTCTGGGTGAATAGCTTCACATTCTACGCAGGCAGCCCCCGAGCAATATGAACATCGCTGTTGGCAAGGTAGCATGAGGAAAAACGCGAAAATGAACGGGATAAAAGGTCAAACTAGAGTCCTTTTTCGCGTGTTTCATCGTTCTCCTGTTGCGTGGTTCTAGGGAGAAAGTTTGATCGTGAAACTTTCTCCAGGGCGCGCAGGGCGGGTTACACCCCTTGCGAATTATGAGACGTGCAGCTCCTGGCCCGACAGCTTAATTCATACACCTTTGCCCGTGTATCCGCAATATAATTCCAGCGAATACGACAGGCGATCAAACCGGCACGCCCCTCCAAAAACCCTAACCGCGCAATGTAATGATAGAAGAACCACACATAGGACTCGAACGGAAGGCGAATAATCAATCCTTTAATCGCCCTGCGGCGTTCCTGCGAATTACCGAACAGGCGCGGCCTGATGGTCTCTTCACCATAACGCCCGGTGGTTAGGTACCTATAGCGCACCCGCGCCTCCCAGGTCGAGTACTTGTTATGACGCGCGATATAGGCTTCCAGCCCCTTGAAGTCCTCATGAATCAGCGGAGTCTTCAGCACGCCGACACGGCCATCCACCACCAACCGCTCGTGAATCTCCATATCTAGACTGTCCGGCGTATCATCGAATAACCGCTCGAAGCGTCCCTTGCCGGTGCGAAACAACAGGATTGCCGGGTGCGAGATCCCGCCAAATCGAAATCGCTTACCCAGAAAGTGAAAACCCTTGGTGATCATATAGGCATCGGCGCCATCCACCTGCCCAAGGGATTGCTCGATCTCTCGCCAAAGGGCATTCGGCACCACCTCGTCCGCGTCCAGCAGCAACACCCAAGGTGTTTCGATCACGAGTGTATCGAGCGCCCACTGGCGCTTCTTTGGATACCCACCTCGATAGTCGAATTGCACCACCTCCGCGCCATGTGCACGCGCGATTTCAGCAGTGGTATCAGTGCTGTGAGAGTCCAGCACCACCACACGCTGGACCGGGCGCAGCGCCGCCAAGCAACGCGGTAGGTTCACGGCTTCATTCTTCGCCGCGAGCAGGACCGTGACGGACAGTTGTGCGCAGGTGTCAATCATCGATGTGTCAATCATGCATCCTCAGGAGACATTTACGCTGCACGATTTTTCGAAATCGTACCGCAGGATCAGAGAAATGGACGCGAAAAAACGGCACCTTGAAATTCGCACCCAGGTCACTTGGTGATTGAATGATTCGGGTAAAAAGGTTGGCAGGAATTTCTGCGGAGCCCCCATGGAACAACAAATTGGGCAGATTCGGTCAACATCGGTCTAATCGATGTACGCTGAGCTTATAAGACCCAAGCATCCCAGACTGCGTCAACATAATGAGAGCGGCGACTTTCCAGTCGGCTCTCCCCTACGTGCCTGTTAAAACACCAGCGCCCCCGGTGTTGCAGCCCTTTACCGGCCGGCTGCCAAGCAATCGTATGCCTCGTGTACCTTCTTCCTGCGCACGCTAACGTATCGCCCTTGTCAACGGATGCGCGAAGCAAGGTGCTCAGCCAATCGGGCTGTCAGCGCAAGGTGCATCAAACCCGGATTCGCGCTGCCCGCCGACGGGAACACCGCGGTACTGGACACATAGCAATTCTCCAGTCCCCAGACTCGCAGATTCGCATCGGTCACCGAGTTGGCGGGTTGGCTGCCCATGCGCAACGAACCAGTCGGATGATACACGTCGTATTGGGTTTCGAAGTCGTCGAACCGCAACGGCATGGTCATCTCCAGCCGAGCCAGGTTCCGCAGTCGAGAGCCATCCCAAGCCTGCACGGTTCGCTGTGCAACCGTCCGGATGACCCGAATGTCTTCCGGCGTAATCTGCCAGTCGATCACGAGTCGTTTCCGGCCCAGGCGATCGAGGTCGTCGGCCAGACTGAGTCGACTGTTCCAGTTCGGGACTTGTTCGATGTCAACCTGCAACAGCAGATCGGCTGGGCGAGGAATCCATAGTTGTCGATGAACGACGCGCCAATAAGCCATGGCCCCGACATCCTGCACGACACGACCAAGGCGCCGCGGCGATAAACCCAGCCTTTGTCTCTCTCCCTGCCGCTGGCGCAAAAAGCTGCGTATCACATCGAAACCGGTGTCGCCATGAGTGACAAACGTAAAATGGACGAAGGCGCTGGTCAGCGCCAAACGGTCCTGCGCCGCGGGCGCTATCTCGAGCCGAGGGGTGCGCATGACGCCGCCGGAAAAAACTGGTGCAACGGCATGGTTGTAGCGGGTCCAATCACGGCAAGCAAAACGCCCGCAGGTCACTGAGAGGTGATCGGCGAAATAACGGCCCAGCGGAGCACCATTGGCCGTCAGCCGCCCAGATGTCGACTCATCGAAGGCCAGCAGCAGGCGCGTCGACTCCAGCGCACCAGCACAGATAACCACCAGGTCCGGCCGAACGTTCAGCATCCGCCCGTTCGCGCTTCTGGCCTCCACCGCCAGAATCCGTCCCATTTCCGCGGCATCGCATTGCAAACGAACCACACCGGCATTCAGCCACACGACAAGCCCGGAATCCTGCCGCAAAGGGTCGGCGAACGCCTGCGCGAAGTTGCGCATCCCGAATGGAAGCCATTCGGATAGGCGCAGCGCAAAGTCCGGATCGAATGCAGACAGTCCCGGATAACGCCGCGCCGACAAGGCAGACTCGCCTGCATCGTCCCCCGCACGCAGACCCAGCCTCTGCTTGACATGTGCGAGATGGTTCGTCAGTTCGGCATGATCGATTGGCCAAGCATCGATCCCAACAGCCGGTCGCGCCTGCATGTCCGCAGCCGTGAGCGGGATCATCTGCCCGCCCCAGAGTACCGAGGTACCGCCCAAACCGAAGCTGCGGCCCTGCTCGGCGCCCCGATAGCGGATGCCCCGCTGCGCGCAGGTCTGCGCCATCTCGTTCGCAGAGCGCGCAAACCTGTCGCCCGTTTCCAGCAATAGTACGTCAACCCCAAGCGCCCTTAGCTGGCATGCGAGAAAGATGCCGGCGGTACCCGCGCCGATGATGCACAAGGGTGTCCGCACTTCCAGCCCCGGCGCCTCGACCTGACTCAAGTCCCTGATCATCGCACCCTGTCCACCGAAGACGCTGGCTCAGCAGCCGCCGCCAATTGCGCCAGTCGCTCGCGCCGGCGGGTGGATACCAGCACCATGCCCTGCGGGTTGCGTGTCAGTGCGCCGCGCACGATCGCCAGGGCATCCGAGGCCTCCAAATCCGCGCTGGCCTGGCGCAGGTATCCAAATGTAATCTGCAGCGGCTGCCCGGCCCCGGTCAGCACATCTGCCTCACGACCCGAGAGCGAATCCTCGACCTGCAAAACATCAAACAATGCATCGGTCTGCCGAGCAACCGCCACGCATTCGGCCGCATTGCCAGCCAGCCCGAGGTAACGCACCCGCCCGCTCGCCTTCTGCAATCGCAGCCACTCGCTGAGCCCCAGAACCGACTCGACCTCGGACGCCAAGGGCTCATGCAGAAGCAACAGATCGACCCAGTCGGTCCGCAGCGCGCGCAGAGATCGAGTCAGGCTCGACTCGGCTGCCTTTGGAGTGACCGAGCGGGGGCGCCGATCCCAACGCACAGGAAACAACCGACGCCCAATGCTGCCGAGCGCGCGGTGCGCATACAGCAATGGAGGCATCCATTCGAACGCCCCAATCGCCGGCATGCCAAATTTGGTAGCAATTGTCACCTCTTGTCGACGCCCGACCAGGAACCGTCCCAACTCGCGCTCCGCCATCCCTTCGCCGTACATCCGCGCGGTATCGAAATGCGTAAAACCCGTATCCAGCGCGGCCGTGAGCAATGCCTGTCTTGCGCGCGATCGCAAGCCATGATGCAGCGACGCCGTCCCATATCCCAGACGCGAGCACACCAGATCCGTCCCTGGCAAAATAATGCTTTGCATGCCCAAACTCACCGCAGGGCCAGCATGTGCGACGGATCGGTCCAGCGCACTTTGAACCCATGCTCGGTCAGGGTCTGCTCCAGTTGCTTTGGCCGATGCCCTTCGCCGCGTGCTTCGAGCAAGCCGAAATGCACCTCGATGCCAATACATCGCAGGCGGGAATCGGGCAGCAGCGCCTGCATGCCGTCCATAACCGCACCTTCGTGGCCCTCGACATCGATTTTGATCAGGTTTGGGAAGCACGCGGGTTGCTCGGCAACAACGGACTCAGCGGAGCGCACTGGCACCGCCAGCGTTCGTCCTTGTTTACTGGCCGTACCCGCAAGGATGCGATGAGTCGGCGCCAGGGGATTCTCGTCTAGGCTCATGTGCAACTCGCCATCGCTTGCTCCAACAGCGACGTTCATCATCTGTATTCGCGGATCATCGGTGAAACGCTCCTGCAACGCGGCGAAACAGTCCGGAGTCGGTTCGAACGCGACCACCTTGCCATGCTCACCCACCGCGGAAGCGAATGCCTGTGTATACAGTCCAAGATTCGCCCCCAGATCCCAGACCGTCTCGCCCGGACGCACTTCCGCTTGCAGTGCAGGACCGAAGCGGTCCTCATACCCACCGCCCGATAAGCGCATCGCAATCCATCGATTCAGCCCAAGCTGGCGCGTGATTCCGCGCAACCGCACGACCCAAGGCGACGTTAACATGAGATAAACTCCTCAGCTTGGACTATCAGAGCGGAGACAACGCTCCTTGCGTGCAGTCGCTGGCGAACCGGCCGCGACAACCCAAGGAGGAAGATCCTTGAAAACACTGGATCGAGCGAGCACCACGGTACCATCCCCAATTGTTACGCCCGGTCCGATAAAGACACCCGCGGTGATCCATACGCGATCTCCCAGGGTGATCGGCGCGGTCAACAGCGGCATTTGCGGTTGGGTCAAGATGCACGAATCCGTGTAGTCATGAGTTGCAGTGCAAAGGTAGCTGTACTGGCTCACCGTCGTCAGCGAGCCGATCCGCACCCGATCGACACAATAGCAATCAACGCCCTGCGCCAGCGTGCTGTGGTCCCCCATCTCGAGATTCCATGGTGCCCAGACACGCGCTGAGGGGTATGGATAAACCGGGCGTCCGATCTTCGCCCCGAACAATCGCAGTAGAAACCGGCGCCAGCCATGCATCATGGTCGGTGTCGGTCTGTAGAAGAGAAGCCACACTATGTTCCAGACACCCCGTACAATCTTGCTGCGCAACCCAGGTTGAGCGCGACTTTTCAACATTAACTCTCCCCGACACAGCTTCGATTTCGACCTGGTCCAACGGGCGCGCCCGCGAGCGTCAGCGCCAAGTTATTGTAAAGTTTCAGCTCCTGTCCGCCATCGGCACGGCATTCGATGGTCCTAAAATTACCGAGTTTGAGAACTCGCATTTCTAACTTATACAAGTCTCCACCTCAGGTATCCTCCGAACCAAGGCGATTGCCGGAGAGAAACAGATCAACTGGCGACGGATTTTCTTTCGCCTTCCCGAAGCGGCAACATGCCTATTGTCGCTCTATGGGCGGGTTGCCGCAACAAAGAGGCCGGACGAGAGGACAAGCCTGGTATGTTTCTCGACAGAAATCGCCTGCATATCGTCGCGATGCCTGATGTCTCTGCGATGTTGCTTAACCAAACCCTATGGATATTGGCCTAGGACACGCCAGGGCTCCGTAAGCTCCAGCCCTGGTTGGACGATATTCTACCTAACCGCCTCGAAACGTGGGTGTCCGTGTCGTCCGTCCGTGTCGTCCGCATCGCCTACTATTCGGTGTCCAGCGGGTAGGCTGTCGAAATCTGCCGTCTCACTAAAACAAGAGCTTCCCGGTTTATGGGTGCTTAGTCGGGGTCGGTGTCAAGGTCGGAATTAGGGATTGGTATCGAGCTGACTGCTTTGATCGATGAGCGGATTCGATTCCGATTCCGATTCCGATAGCGACCCCGACACCGTCTTCGGGGCTTCCCGAGTTGTCTGACGCCGCTCTTCCTGCATACATAAGCCTGATGACTCTGGCGTGAGACTCTGGCGCGAGACTCTGGCGGACATCCGAGACTCTGGCGGACATCCACGCGCTGACCAAAACGCGCGCTTCATGTGGGCTTCCAGCTCGTCAACACTGTCGCCATCCGCGGGTTACGTTTCTCGAAGCTGCCCTGATCCGAACAGGCGCACTTCAGGGAGCGCGATCTACCCTGCGGCCTACAGGATTCTCTATGTACGCTTGCCCGGCAAATTTTTTTCGCAGGGCACAAAGCTCCGCAGCAGGACTAACACTCGATATGGGCGGATGGCTAGCCCTTACCCGACCGGGACTTTCACCCGGCAAGAGACGCCGAGCTTTGCTCGGCGCGATTATGACAACGACAAATAGCAGAAACGGTAGCGGGACATCAGCATCGCTGCACGAATCGGGCGATTTTTTGTACAGTTGCGTGTTACAATCCAGATGCGAATTTCGAGGCTGTCTCAGGGACGCGGGTTGAGCAGACGGCGGGGATCTTAGGCGATTGCCGGAGAAAAACAGACCAGCTGGCGCCGGGTTCTGGTTCGTCTTCGTGCAGCGGCAACCCGCCCATGTCGCTCCATAGGCGGGTTGCCATAACGTTGATACCAGACGAGAAGACAAGCCAGATGGTGTGTTCCTCCACAGAAATTGCCTTAACGCGCTACGCGGCTCTGTTGCCTCAGGCACCCGCCGTACTTTGGCTGGTGGGCGATGTGATTGCAACCATGGCCTGTACCATTGCCGCTTAGAAGCTGTATGCTCCGGTAATGCACATGGTGGAAGCTGGTATCCGCTCCGACAATTGCTCCATGCCCGAGGAGACGAATCGCAGGTTGACGGATACAATCTTGGTTCTTTGCGATGAGTGCGTTTGCCAACGCCAATCTGCGTCAGACGGGCGTGGCCGAGGAGCGAATCATGTTTGTCGGCAACAGATCGATACTCCGCTGGCCAGCCTGGATCGTTTGCAGCCGCCCGGATTTTGGGACGAACGGGGATTGTGTCCGGGCGATGATTTCGTGGTCACCCTGCATCGGCTGGCAAATGTGGACGAAGTTGCGGCGTTGGCCCACCTAATATAATCCACTGCATCCAGGACGCGCGGACTGCCAGTGGTCTTTCCAGCTTTTGTTTCGCTGGCTCAGGTACCGCAGGCGATTGCGGCGGGTAAAACTATTGCAGGGGTGTCAAGTTGAGAATTTCGGTCGTCATGTTTGGAGCGCGCCGCCACTATGCGGTACCGCGGATACTCCACCAAGCCGGTCTGCTCGCCTGTTTTTACACCGATGTCGTTGCCACCCAAGGTTGGCCTCGTTGGCTGAGGTCGACGCCGGATTCCCTGTTACCGCAGAGCTTGCAGCGGTTAAAAAACCGCGTGCCAGCGGGAATTCCCATGTCTCGGATTCGTAGTTTTCCCTGGTTTGGATCCCTGCACGTTTTCAGGCGCTCGCACAGCCGTGGAGCGGTTGCCGCAGCGAGGGAAAACCTGCGGGCAGCTGACGTTCTGGCGCAAAAGGTTATTGCTCAGCCGACGTTTGATCCGCGTCATATCCTGTATACGTTCGATCGGGCTGGCCTGGCTCTGATGCGTTATGTGAAGGCCCGCGGGGGGTTCGCGATTATGGAGCAGACGGCGGTTCCGCTGGAGGTATACCAGGCGAGCGACGCGGAAGAGCGAATTCGATTTCCAAAATGGTCAAACGAACCCGCGCCGCCGAATCTGGGGTTTCTAGCGGAACGGGAGCGGGCCGAGTGGGATCTTGCTGATTTGATCATCTGCGGATCGGATTATGTTCACGCTGAAATTGGCCGTTGCGGGGGACCTGTCGAGCGCTGCCATGTCGTTCCCAGCGGAGTTGCAATGCCCATGTTTGCACAGATAAAACGGGGCGAAGGGATGCGGTTTAGCGGCAATTCACAACCACTCAAGGTGTTGTTCGTCGGTTCGGTTAACCTGAACAAGGGAGTCCCCTATGTGCTCGATGTGGCACGCCGTCTCGGTGATTTGATTCAGGTAAGAATGGTGGGCCAGCTGGGCGTCTCTGCCTATGGCGTCAGCCAGCTTGAACAACATGTGGAACTCTTAGGTCCAGTGCCGCGCGGCAAAGTCTGGGAACATTATGCCTGGGCTGATGTATTTTTTCTGCCTTCCCTTAATGAAGGCTCGGCATTGGTGACCTATGAGGCATTATTGTCTGGCCTGCCGGTGGTCTGCACGCCAAATACCGGCAGTATGGTCCGAGATGGGTTCAACGGCATCATTGTACCCGCCCGAGATGTCGTCACCATGTGTGAAGTTTTGACACGGTTGGCAACGGATACCAGCTATCTGGAATATTTGCGAGCCAATGTTGCCGCATCTCGCGATGACTGTAGCCTTTCTTGTTATGGAGAACGGTTGATCCGCTGTATCGAGCACCAGGATCCAGCAGGTATTCACCGGAGGTCGGATCGGTGACCGAGCAAATCCTGCTGTGGATGATATTGCTGCTGTGTGTCAGCGTGTTTATTCACGGCTTTTTCAAGCTCAGCCGTCTTGTGCAGTTTCCGTTTTTGACCGCGGCCGCTTTTCTTGCCTATCTCTTTCCGCAACTCTATGCCGCGGTATACCATCAGCAATTCCCTGAAGCGGCTGTGGCAAAGACGTTATTGATGACCATCCTGTGCTTGCTTGCCGCCTTCCTCGGGTACACAACCAATCGCAAGCCAGCGACCCTGGGCTATTCTTGGCGATTCAACTACAGACGCCTGATCTATGGCTGTATCCTGCTGACGCTTGTTGGTGCATATTTCTTCTACAAAGTCAGTGTATTGGCACCTACTTTTGATGATGGCCGGTTATGGTCAGGCCCGATAACGATTTACGTTTTTTTTGGACAGTTGCTGATAGTTGGTGTTGTATTGGCATTGATCCTTCATATCAGCCGGCCATCATGGATCACATTGAGCATTTCCCTGTTGGGTCTGCTTTTTTACTTACACCGTGGAATCATGGTCGGTCGCCGCACCGCGCTGGCCGAGTTCTTTCTGATGGCCGGGCTGGCCGCGTATCTCAAGTATCGTTGGGTACCGCCGCGTATCCTTGTATTCATTATACTTGTCTCCGGAGCGCTATGGATCAATGCAATTGGCGATTATCGATCGGAGCTGACTCAAAATGAAAGGCTCTCGGCTCCAATTCTTTCCATCGACTATATCGGTAATATGAAGCAAGCCTTTACAAATGCACCGGACATTAACAATGCCGTTTATGCTATCGACGCGGTCGATCGGGATTTCAGCCTGAATTTTGGTCTTGGGTTGTATGATACAATAATTTTTCGTTATGTACCAGGACAGTTAATTGGCTATGATGTAAAAAAAGGGCTACAAAGTCAGTTTGAATTAGATTACGATCTAAGTTACAATTTCCATACGGGTACGACGAGTACAGGGATGGGTTGGGCGTTCCAAACTTTTTGGTATTTTGGAGTACTATGGTTTTTTATCATTGGCCTGTTAATGAGTCGATGGTTCCTTGCTGCCACACGGGGTGGCATTGTCGCGGCAATGATCTTGATACTTACTTATTATCAGTCTTTGGCGGCCTTTTCGTTTGGACCCGCAGGGTTTTTTTTGCGCCTTATTTTCTTATGCTTTTCATTATTTCCTGTATTACTGTTCGCCAAGCTTCCGGAGAATGCCATACAGAGGTTTTCACGCGCACCGGAGATTGCTGGATCGCAAAAGATTTAGAGATATTGCGTTGCGCATTGCGGTAATCTTCTACAGCTTGGGGCCTTATCATGTGGCGCGCTTGGGCAGCGCGGCAGCCCGATGCGATCTATTGGCCATAGAGGTGGCAGGACGCAGCGTTAACTATGATTGGAATCCAATTGGACAGGTAACGTTTGCGCGGCAGACCCTGTTTCCCAGCGATCGGCATGGGGCGAGAAATTCGCGCGCCCTTTTCGACCGCATCTTGAGCACTTTGCGCGCGCACAACTCGGAAGTTGTCGCGATTCCTGGTTGGAGTGGAAGGCATGCGGCGGCCGCGATGAGGGCCGCTATTGATCTGGGTGCGGCAATTGTGGTGATGTCAGATAGCCAACTGCACGATTTTCGCCGATTTGCTCCGCTGGAGTGGATCAAACGGCGCTATGTAGCACAATGCCAGGCAGGGCTGGTCGCCGGCACGAACCACCGGGATTATTTGGCGCGGCTCGGCATGTCGCCGGAACGGATTTACTTGGGTTATGACGTGGTAGAGAATGAGCATTTCTCCAGAGGTGCGCGGGCTGCACGCGCATCGGCGGATATGCTGCGGGCTCGTTATGGGTTGCCGCCCCGATATTTCCTGGCATCGGCGCGGTTTATGCCAAAGAAGAATCTGGAACGGCTGATCGGCGCATTTGCCGAATATCGGCGGCGGTGCCGCGAGTCGGCCGGTATGGATGCGAGGGGTTGGGACTTGATTCTGCTGGGCGACGGTGCATCGCGCCCGCGACTCGAGGCATTGATCGCAAGACTGGGACTAGAGGCCGCGATTCACTTACCCGGGTTTAAGCAATATGACGAATTACCAGTCTATTACGGCCTGGCCGAGGCTTTTGTGCATGCCAGCACGACAGAGCAATGGGGCCTGGTGGTGAACGAGGCCATGGCCGCTGGATTGCCGGTGTTGGTGTCCAATGCCTGCGGATGCACGCCGGAATTGGTCGCCGATGGCCGCAACGGCTACTCCTTTGATCCCTTTGATCAAAAGGCACTGGCAACGCTGTTGTTGCGGTTAGCCGCAGACGACTGCGATCGCCAGGCGATGGGCAATGCAAGCCGCGAAATCGTTAAGCGCTGGAGCCCCGATACCTTTGCTGAGGGCTTGGTTGGTGCCGCGGCGGACGCGCTTATTGCGCCGCGGGTTCGGCCTCGCTTGATAGACCGCGGTGTATTGTGGGCGCTGGGGCGGCGATGAAGGTTGGGCTGGTGACCGCATCCATATCGCGGCAAGCGGGAGGATTGTTCGCTTCGGTACCTGGCTTGGCGCGCGCTGTGCTCTCTGCTGGCCATGACGTGGTCGTGTTCTCGGGGCAGGATTTCTATACGGATCGGGATTCGGTTGCTTGGTCAGGGATCGAGTTGCGGTGTTTTCCGCGGCGCGGCCCGGCGAGCTTTGGCTATCTTCCGGCACTGCGCAGGGCTCTGGAAGATACGAATTGCGATCTGCTGCATACGCAGGGCCTTTGGATGTATCCGTCTGTGGCCAGTCGTGCCTGGCATCGGCGCACCGGAGGTCCGTTATTGGTTTCGCCCCGCGGTATGCTCGACCCATGGGCGCGCCGTCATGCGGCCTGGAAGAAACGTCTCGCCGGGTATCTGTACGAGGATGCGCATCTGCACGCAGCCGCCTGTTTGCACGCACTTTGCGCATCGGAGGCGGAGGCTTTTCGCCAATATGGACTGCATAACCCGATCTGTGTCATCCCCAATGGGGTAAATTTGCCCGCGGAACCTGACGCGAACGAGGCGAAGAGCGAGCCGCCCTGGCGGGATCGCGTAGCCGCCGATGCGCGCGTCTTGCTGTTTCTTGGCCGGTTGCATCCAAAAAAAAATGTGACGGCATTCATCGATGCCTTTGGCGAGGTGTTGCGACGGGATGCCGCACTGGCGCGGCATTGGCAGTTGGTGATCGCCGGATGGGAGCAAGGCGGGTACGAGGCCGTGCTGCGAGATGCGGCCATCTCAGCTGGGGTGGCCCGGCAGGTTCACTTCATCGGGCCTGTCTTCGGTGCGGAAAAAGTGGCGGTGCTGCGCCACGCGGATGCCTTTGTGCTGCCATCCCTGAGCGAGGGGTTGCCAATGGCAGTGCTGGAAGCCTGGGCCTTTAAATTGCCGGTGTTAATGACCGATGCCTGCAATCTGCCGCAGGGATTCGAGCAACAAGCGGCAGCCCGGCTGCCGCTGGAAGCAGCGGCCATGGCCGACTCGCTGCAGGCATTCCTGGATCAGGATGTGCACGAGCTTCAGAGCATGGGCGACCGTGGCCGTGCGCTGGTGGAGGCGCGTTTCAGGTGGACGCGCATCGGTATCGAAATGGCAGCAGTGTATCGCTGGATCATTGATGGCGGTGCGCCGCCACCGACATTGTGGACGGATTAATCAGGTGCGATCAGCCAATAGGGCGCGGCAATGCCCGAATCCGATCCGCTGGCATCATTTGCCGGGTCGCCCGCAAGCGGGCTCCTACGCCGACTGGCTACCACGGCTGGTAAAGGTCCGCTTGCGGGCGAGGCGGCTTGGCACTCTGCGCACTCTGCGTTGAATCCTTACCTTCTTTGAAGGCAGCACCCATCTGAGCCTGCATCTAGGCCATCATCTGGGTCAGTATCTGGGCCTGAGAACGCTACCTTCGTAGAATAGTCATCTATCCAAGCAGCACCCGGGCAGCATGAACATCGCTTACACCGAGTATTCTTGCTGCGTGCTTTCATACTTGGTCTTGGTTTAGCTGATGATCGACGCAAGTTGAACGGCAGCGGCAGGCGCTACGGATTCGACGAGGATGCCTTGCACCGGGATCTGCTGGGGCGCGGATTCGAGACCTGGTGTTATCGGCCTTTTGAGCGGCTGTTGGAGCCATTGCGTGGAGCGCGCTCGGGCGCTGGAAATACCCTATATGTGCGCGATATCCAGCGCTTGAAGGAGCGAGTGCAGACGGCTCCGCGGTTTCGGCTGGGAACCGGGGCGCATATTTGATTTTTTGTTCGGGTTCTATGGTTGGTCAGAAGCCGGAGCGTTCACGCAAGATTTTGATCTGGAAAAGGCTGGTGCGTTCTTCCTCTTCCAATGCAGACTGGATAAATTGAATGCTCCGTTGGTACAGCGGAATGACGTTGTATTTTAGGGCATTGACGCGCTTTTGCGCCTTGCGTTGCTCTTCCATGAGTCGGTGCAACGCGATTTCCACCTCGCCGAGGCGTGCCAATACCATGGCTGCCTGGGCCAGGTTCTCGCAGGTATCGTCGAAGCTGGAGTCGGTGCCAAGCAACCCGATGGGCTTGATTGGCAACCGTTCGCTCGCCACGGCTGGGTATTCCACGCCGAGGGATCGCCGGGGCAGGATATCCACTCTAAGGGCTGCACTGCGGCCAACTGCGGCTTGATGCAGCCGCCGGCTGCCCATGTGCAGATGCGTGATCGCAAGACAACGGTAGGCTGTTTGCAGCCGGGCTTCCGCCTCCGAGCGCAGGCGTCGATAGACGTCGATACGCTCGTAGACGAGCCTGGTCAACAGCTCGCGCTTGCGTTCCAGCAGGTCATGGCCCTCTTCCAGGAACTTGGCCTGCTTTTTGAGCGCCAGCAGGGTGTTTTTGGTCGGTGGAACCTTTAGAACCCGTTGTGCCATGGGGTGTTGTCTCGCCGTATTTGGTCGTGTGATCTTTGCGCGGACGGAGCGCGGAGTAGCGGTTGCGCTCGCAGGTTACCTGTTGTATCCGCGGTCATGCCCAACCTCGGCCCGGTTCGCAAACGCCTCGCGCACGGCGATGCAATCCACGCCCCCCATCTCGAACTGACGACAGATCAGAGGGCGTTGCGGATAGATGCCACAGCACATTCGCGCGTGATCCAGGGCAGCACACCAACCATCGTCAAGACGCCGCATCGCCGCCACGCCATGTTCGCTGGGATGGAGATAGCGAGGGTGGATGCCGGTATCGGTGATACAGAGAACTTCCAGGCGGCAACACACCGCGGCGCATTCAGAGCAGGTGATGGATGGCATTAGGCTTGGCGGACAAAATGCAAATAGACATGTGAACAGACATGCGAACCGATCATACGCTGCCCTGATGGTATTTCGCCAACGCGGTCTCCGATATGCGGGTCAGCATATCGCGCGGAAACCTGCTCATCAGCTCCCAGGCAAGGTTTAATGTTGCTTCGATACTGCGGTCTTCGGCGTCACTCTGAGCGACAAAACGCCTGTCGAATTCGTCGGCAAATTCCAGATAACGGCGGTCGCGTTCGGACAGTTCATCGGCACCGATGATGCTGGCCAGATTGCGGGTTTCCAGGGCCCGAGCGTACAGCGCGTAGAGCTGTGCGGCGACCTGCGGGTGGTCCTCGCGGGTGTCGTCCTTGCCAATGCCATCTTTCATCAAACGCGATAGGCTCGGCGAGATATGTACCGGCGGATAGATGCCCTGATTATTGAGTTCGCGGGACAGGACGATCTGGCCTTCGGTGATATAGCCGGTCAGATCCGGAATCGGGTGCGTGATGTCGTCTGACGGCATGCTCACCACCGGCATCATGGTGATCGAGCCATGGCGTTGGTGAATACGCCCGCAACGTTCGTAAATCTCCGCCAGATCCGAGTACAGATAGCCAGGGTAGCCCTTGCGTGCCGGTACATCGCCCTTGGCGGTGGCTACCTCGCGCAGGGCCTCGGCATAGTAGGTCATATCGGTCATGACCACCAGCACATGGCGGTCGAGATCGTAGGCCAGGTATTCGGCGGCAGTCAGGGCCGTGCGTGGCAGTATCAGGCGTTCCACTGGGGGATCATCCGCCAGGTTGACGAACATCACCACATTGCGCAATACACCGGAACTGGCGAATTCGTCTCGGAAAAATTTGGCGTCAGCATAGGATACGCCCATGGCAGCAAACACCACCGAGAAACTGGAGTCCTGGTCCTTGAGCTTGGCCTGACGCACGATCTGCGCCGCAAGCCGATTATGCGGCAAACCGGAGCCTGAGAAGATCGGCAATTTCTGGCCACGCACCAGAGAGTTCAGTCCGTCGATGGTGGAGATACCGGTTTGGATGAACTCACGCGGATAGGTCCGAGCAGCCGGATTGATCGGCGCGCCAGCGACCGCGCGACGGATGTTCGACAGCACGGGTGGGCGGCCGTCGCGGGGCTCGCCAAGGCCATTGAATTCGCGCCCGAGAAGTTCTGGCGACAATGCAATGTCCACCGGCTGGTCCAGAAAACGCACCCAGATATCGTTCAGATTCAGGTTGTCGGTGCCGTCGAATACCAGGATCAATACTTCATCCCGAGCACTTCGGATGACCTGCCCATCACGGGTCTCGCCCTGATTGTCGCTGATGCATACGCGGTCGCCGAACGCGACGCCAGAGGTGCCGCGGATCAGAATCAGGCCACCCCTGGCCTCGCTGGCGGTTCGGTACTCTTTAATGCTCATGGCGAATGTTGAGTCGTCTGTTTTGCATACTCCAATCGGATCGCTTCGAATGCAGCTTGGATCTCTGTGGCGAGCGCGTGGATGCTGTCCACTTGTTTACTGTTATACAGGGATTTGCAGCGTCGCACCTTGGCCAGTTCGGGCATGGTTTGCAATTCCGTGACCGGCACGCCGAGTTCGATCAGAGCCATACCCTTATCGTAGATCGACAGTGCCAGATCCAACAGTGCAAACTGTTTTTGCGGTGAGCAGAAGGTGTCGACATCATCCAATGCACTCTGCTGCAATACACCCTCCTTGATCAAGGTGGCGCCCTCGAGCTGCCAGCGTTGGGCATCGGACAAGGCTTCCGGGCCGACCAGATTGACAATCCGCGAGAGTTCCGCATCGCGGGCAAGCAGAGCTAAAGCCTGGGTGCGACGTTCTTCCCAATGGCGGTCGATTTGTTCATGCCACCACTCGGCGGCCATGTGCACATGCCCGGAAAAGCTGGTCACCCAGTCGATGCTGGGATAGTGCCGTGCGTCGGCGAGTTCCTTGGAGAGCGCCCAAAAGGTCTCGATAATATCCTTGGTGTGGCTGGTTACAGGCTCGGAGAAGTCACCGCCGGGCGGTGAAACGGCACCGATCAGGGTCACTGATCCGGAGCCGGCGTCAAATGTCTCGACGCGCCCGGCGCGTTCGTACACCGCGGCCAGACGTGACGCAAGATAGGCTGGATAGCCTTCCTCCACCGGCATTTGGCCCAGCCGGCCGGATACCTCACGCAGAGCTTCGGCCCAGCGGCTGGTGCTGTCCGCCAGCATGACACAGTCGTAGCCCATATCGCGGTAATATTCGGCCATGGTCAGGCCGACATAAACAGATGCCTCGCGCGCTACCACCGGCATGTTGGATGTGTTGGCCACCAATAAGGTGCGCTCCATCAGTTTGCGCCCTGAATAGGGATCCTCGAGTTTTGGGAAGGTCTCGAGCACATCGACCAGCTCGTTGCCGCGCTCACCGCAGCCGACATAGATGACGATGTCCGCGTTCGACCAGCGCGCGATCTGCTGCTGTACCACTGTTTTGCCTGCACCGAACGGACCTGGCACAGCACCCTTACCACCTTTGAGTTGGGGAAAAAAGCTGTCAATCACGCGCTGTCCGGTAATCAACGGCGAGATACCGTCGTCGCGTCGCAGATAAGGTCGCGGTTTGCGCACTGGCCAGCGATGATAAAGACTCAGGCGCTGGCTCTGGCCACGCTGGTCGCGCACATGCGCGATGATGGCTTCAATGTCGTACATACCAGCAGGTGCGACCTCTTCCAACTCGCCGCTGACATTCGGTGGTACCAGAATCCTGTGCAATACCGTGGCGGTCTCCTGCACCGTACCAATCACCGCGCCGCCGCTGATCTGCTGGCCGGGCTGCAGCGATGGGTTTGGCTCGAACTCCCATTGCCGGGCGCGGTCCAGGGCTGGCGCGGTCAGACCGCGACGCACATAGTCGCCGGATTGCAACGCAATCTTTTCCAGAGGGCGCTGTACACCATCGAAGATACCGCCCATCAATCCAGGGCCGAGTTCCACTGATAATGGCCAGCCGAGGCCAACGGCAGGCTCGCCGGGGCGTACGCCGTCGGTACTTTCATAGGTCTGCACCACGGCCTGCCGGCCGGCGAGGGAGATGACCTCGCCGATGAGGCCGATCTCGCCGATGCGCACCTGTTCGCCGCTCTTGATGCCGGACAGTTCGATGGTGACGATCGGGCCATTGATATCGAGTATGCTGCCGGTCTGCTGGGTTTCGGTCATGGTAATCTGTTCCGGGTCAGAGTTGCGGTATCGGTCGCTGGTCCGTTCGCTTGCTCCCTGTCCGAGCCGCCATCGCTAACCGCTAAAGAGACTGCCGGTGTCGAAGCCACCCGGCACCAGATGTTGCTGAATGCTTTGTTGGATGGACGTTCTTAGTCGAGCCATACGGCCCTCGAAGCTGTTGTCAACCCGAATACGCCGTGCGTCGTCGGTCAGCAGCACGCCAGCCAGCGTATCAATGGGCTCGTCTGCGAGTCGTGCTTGTTTGTGCGCCGGCAAGGCCTGCTGTACCTGCTCCCAGTTGGCCGCAAGCAACCGTTGGTCGTGAGCGTTAGCGGCGATGATCAGGCTGTCGCCCTCGATCTCTGCGGCGGCGGTTGCGATTAAACCGAGCAATGTCTTCAGGTAGGCCGGTTCGTCGGCTGCCAGAGCGCGCATCTGCTTGGCGAGGCGATTCTCGACATCGCAGACTAGATTCCAACGCACTTGGTCCAAATGGCTTTGCAGTCGCAATTCCTCGGCCTGTACCTGCTGGCGATAGCTACGCTCTCCAAGGGATTTAGCGATAGCCTCCTCGCGTTGTTCCCGCAGTCGCAATTTTTCTGCCGCTTCACGCAGAATGGCATCGCGGCTGCGATCAGCTCGCTCGCGAAACTCATTGGCCAGGCGTTCGGCGCGGGCTAATATGGCCTGCTCGAGATCTTCAGCTTGGGTCACGGGAATCGTCTCGGTTTAGCGCAAGGGTTGAGAGTCCTAACCCTGACATCCTACGATGGAATGACATTGAATTCGAGGGCTGCACTGTGGATACATCTCTGACGATCGATATTTTGACTGGCCTGGCCGCAATCGGTCTGCTGCTGGTGCTGCTGCTGTGGTGGGTTGCTCGCCACCATCGCTCCATCCCTGAAAACCAAACGCTCTGGCAAGAACGCAATTATACCTGCGTCCAATGTGGTATTCCGATGCAACAGGGCTGGGTATTGATGGGCAAGGGCGCGATCTGGTCAGAGCGCACAGCGGGGCGCCCTGGCAGCTTTGCCCTGATCACCGCCGCTCTGCCGAATACCATCAGCCTGCGCTTTCGGCCAGCGGCGAATATGGCGTGGCGTTGTACGTCATGTCAACTCGTGTTGATCGATCATAGCAAATTAGTGCATTAGCATGGAGGTGCTAGGGTGCAAAGCGCACACTCGGCAGTCAGGATGGGCCTTGTTCATAATTCCGATCAACTGACGAGCGGGTGCGTGGGGCTTTTCCGTAAGAAGTTGGTTTTAAAGTTAAAATACTGGGACGCTCAAGGCTAGCCCTAAGTCTTGACTGAGCTTATGAGCAAGGCCTCAGGATGAGAGCAACAATAAAGCTGAGGATAGAGGATTCCAATTTCTCGTGCCCTGATGACATGCCTTTTCGATCCCGATCCCGATCCAGTGGCGCTGGGCGGGTTGCACCCACTGACTACTCGATGCCTAAACGAGGTGGGTCGGATAATGATCAGAGCCGGCTGTTGAGTCCAGATCTTTGGCCCAATATACACTTACTCAGTTAAATTGCATTCATCGCCGTGGAGTTGACCACAAGCCTGATGACCAATGTACGCCGGGAATTAACCGATTGGCTTAGCCTACTCACATTAATGCTGATGTGGGGTTCCGCCTTTTTATTCACGAAAATCGCCACCACAGCGCTACCAATGCAGACCATTGTCAGCGCTCGTCTCGCGATTGCCGCGCTGATCCTGGTGCCACTGGCTGTCGTATTATCAAAGCGCATTCCATTCGATGCGCGACTGTGGCTTTTTTTCATTCTCATCGCCCTGGTGGGCAATCTGCTGCCGTTTTCGTTGATCACCTGGGGACAGCAGTTCATCGATAGCGGTCTGGCCGGTATTTTAATGTCGGCAATGCCGCTCGCGACCCTTGGGCTGGCGCATTTATTTGTTCCGGGCGAGCAATTAACATTCTATCGAGTGAGCGGTTTCATACTGGGTTTCATTGGTGTTGTGGTGTTGATCGGCCCCGACGCACTGCTCGCCGCTGGTGGCGAACGGGCGCCCATATTACCGATGTTGGCTGTGCTTGGTGGCGCCCTTTGCTATGGGGTTTCCTCCATTCTAGCGCGGCTGCGTCCGGCCAGCGATGCGCTGTCGACAGCCACAGCGGTGGTTGTGCTCGCGGCATTGTTATCGTTACCTGGGGGGATCGCTGCCGGTCGGGTGGAAACAGTAACACTGTCAGCATCGGTCATTATTGCCATTTTATTTCTAGGCTTAATGTCAACGGCGCTAGCATTAATTGTCTACTTTCGGCTAATCCAGTCGGCTGGACCAGCTTTTACATCCCAATTGAACTATTTGATTCCGCTTTGGGCTGTCGGCATCGGTGTATTATTTCTAGACGAACAACCCACGTTGGCGCATCTTATCGGGCTGTGCTGTATTCTTGCTGGAATTTTATTGTCTCGTCGCGCCCCACCTCCGGTTCGGGCTCTGGCTTCGAAGGCTGTTTGAAACCCTACGCCTGCAAGCGCTGTCTTCAGAGCGACGATCTGGGCGATTTCTGTGGAGAAACAGACCACCCGGCTTGTCTTCTCGTGGTTGCTGCCTTTAAAGAATTTTAGAATTCAGCGCAGAGACGCAGAGTGCGCAGAGGGGCCAAGGCGCCTCGCCCGCAAGCGGACCTATACCAGCCGTAGGAGCCCGCTTGCGGGCGACCGGCAAATGATGCCAACGGATTGGACGCAAGCGCTGCGCCTTTCCCGGGAGAAAGGCTGTAGACCGCTGTCTTCTCGACAAATGAACTGAAGATATCCCAGGGTGTAACTCGCTCAGCGCGACTTGATCGGGACTGGGATCGGAACTGGAATTGGGATCGAAAAGACATGACATCAGGGCGTGAGAAACCTGATGTTTACCGGGCCGATATTTACTGGGCGGATGCTTACTGGGCGCTGCCTGCAAAGAATATGAATCAAACTTCATTCTGGTTGAATAGCTGAACATTCTATGCAGGCAGCAGCCCTTACTCGTCCGGCCTCGACATCGCGGCAACCCGCCCATAGAGGGACCATGGGCGAGTCGCTGCTTCCGCGAAGGCGAACGAGAATCCGGCGCGCCCCAGTTGATGTGTTTCTCTCCGGCGATCGCCTAATTCATGCAGTACGTGACAAACCACCTATACAAAACGCCCTGAATCTATTCTCCCAAGTCGACCGGACTCTCCATCCCTTATCGCACTTATAATCAGTCGAAATCGGTGCAACCGCCCCCGCAACAGCGCCACAATAAAGAGTAGCGCAAGATATAGACTACGGTTCACCGGGTAAAGCTTACTCTTTGCACCACTCCGATAATCGAGGTAAGCGTGATTGCGTGCGGCATAAAAAACGGTTAAATCATCGCCCTTGCTCAGGGTTGGAAAGACTATTTTACGCTCGAGACGTTTGTCATGGCCCGGCGGTTCAAGGTCTTGAATGCGAGACCTGAGAACAACCCCTAGATATCCTCCGGATGCTGTCAGCCGTTCTGTGTACTCTAAATCATCCGAGTACACGACAAACTCCTCGTTTGGATACCCAATACGCTCGACTACTGCGCGATGCAACAGCAGACCACCGTACGGAGCGTGCGCACGGGGAATTACTTCATCCGTTGTCTGCTCTACAGTGCCAGGCAGGAAACGTAAACGCAAACGACGCGTAAGATCGCGAATATTAACGCGAAAAAACTTACCATACTGGTCTTCGCGCCAAGTGGACAATAAATGCTGCTGAATCTTTACACGAAAAGAACACACGGCGAGCGCAGAGGTATCATACTTCCCTTGCAGCTGCTCATACTGTTGTAACAAGGAACCCAAGGCACCGGGTTCCGGTCGATTGTCATCGTCCAGCAGCCACACCAAGGTTGCGCCGAGTTCCAGTCCGCGCTCAATGCCCGCTTTAAACCCCCCCGCCGATCCGATATTCTCAGGCAGTTGCAAGACATCGATGTCGATACTGGGAAACTCGCGCGACCATGCTGCGATATTCCAGTCGCAACCATTGTCAACGATTACCAGGCGTGTTACGCCCTCATCTTCCAAGGCGCTCACTACCTGGCCCAGCAGATGGCCGCGCTGACCGTAGGTAACGGTGACAACGCAAACACTGTCATATGCGTGCGGCTTCACGCGGCCTATCCATAGAATATGCCAAGCGTGAAAGCCATTACTGCAGCAGGGGTTGCACCCCCATGTGGATGGATTAGAAGCATGTGTAAACCAAAACCTGGAAGTTCAATAACCGGGCAGGTACTGACGGAGATATCGAGAGAGAACATCCTGGTGCAACTCCAGCGCTCGCGCGCACGGCTAAAAAGATTCGTCCTCGCGAAGTATAGCGGATAGGAAAAGACGGATAGGACAATCCGGCTCACTCCGTCGGATCTTGCAATAGCCGAATGCTGATCCCGTCGGTGGATGATCGAGGACTGGTCAAGACGATGCTTTCAGGAGTAGCGGACGAGCATCTTAGACCATGTGAATGCTGGCCCTGTGGGAAAAGCAGTCGTCAAGACAAGGCAGATGCCAGGCCAGTGGATAGAAACAGCCTCATTCAAATAGGTCGCGGAACGCTTTGGCGAAACGTTTGTAGGCGTCCCATCCGTCTTTGTCCATAACCTGGTCGATAATCCAGCGATTTTCTTGCTCGTCTCCCATCAGGGTTTGAATTTCATAGCCGAGATGCCGCAGGAACGGGTAGGTAGGTCCATCGTCGTCAAGTTGAAATTCTGCATATTCGGCGGAACGCTCATTAAGCCGGGTAATGAACAGACTGCCATGCTCGCCCGGCCCGAGTAGATCCTGGCTGTTATCCTGTACATGTTCGAAGCACTTCTTTGCAAATGAGGTAATCAGTTGTCGACGCTGCTGGTCAGCGAACAGATCGTGGGATAGGCGATCGGCGATCTGGATCAGGAAGATCAGATATTCCTGTATCACCAACAGACGTTGTGCATCGTCACGGTAGACGAAGCGCTCGCAGTGCAGTGTGATGGCCTTGTCCATCGAGATGCGCCAGGCAATGAAGGCCAGTGCGCTGCCGATTTCCGGCATCGAGCGTTCGCTTTCGTCGTTCCACCAGTGGCTCTTGATGCGTAGCGCCATGACATATGGCCTCCTATTGTGTGGTTGTGTCTTTCGGAAAGTTTTGAGATTCGAGATCCTGGTGATGAATCAACAGCAATTGAATATTTTGGTCAATGCGGTCCAGCACAACTGTGACATCTCCGACGCCCGCCATGGCGCCGACTATTCACTTTGCGTCTATCTGATGAAGATGCGCGAATACTACCGCTGGGAGCAGCGTCTACCCTATGGCGCAGCGTTGGAGAAGGACGCGGTGGGCAATTGGCTCCAGGCCCGTGAGCAGCTCTGGGAAGCGCTGGAAGATGCCGACTGGCAGTCGCTTTGCATTGCTGAACAGGAGTACGATCCCTACGACGCCAATGCGATCAACCAGGCTCTTGCCCCGCATGGCCTAGTTTACAGCAGCGGTCTTGGCCAGCGCGCCAAGCCGCACTTCTTTCTCGGCAGGTTGGAAAGGCGCACCCGAATCGGCGGCTATTCGGTCTACGTGGCTGCTGCTGAATATGCCCGCGACCTCACCGCGCCGCCCGCGATGTCGCTCGGGGATCAGATTTTTTTACGCCGCGAATCTCTGCGTCGCGTGCTTTGGGAAAAGTTGGAGAGCTGGCGCTGGAACCGCCCGGACAATGCTCTTGGACAGGCCTTTGCCTGCTATGATTTCGACGCCGATCTGGAAGGCTCGCTCACCGCCATGACCGATTGCGAAATCGATAATACGTTATTGCACGAGCAGGGTGAGTACTTGGCCGGCAACATCTTGGACAACGCTGCATGGAATGCAATGCTGTTGGATCTCATCCAGACTCCGGCCGAATTGATGGCGCGGGCCGTGCGTGACCATCTAGCCGATTGCTTGGTGACCTTGCCCGGGATCGGTGACAGGCTTGCCGCCGACATGGCCACCGGCTGCGCGGCATTGCACTTCTATATTGGCAATCTAAGCCCTATGCGCGCTAAGATCTTCCCCAAACTGGAGAGCTTCTATCAGACTTGGCGCCAGCATCACGACAATACCGCATTGCGCGACCTGGCAAAGCTTGGCCGTGCGCATTGGCAGCGTCTTGGTCGGCAGATGATCGGACTGCATCGTACACACGGGAGCGGTGCGGCGCCGATGATTCGCGATTTGATCGAGCAGAATCCTCTGTAGCGAGGCCATCACGCACGGCGGTTGACTCACGACCCCAAGCCCCCGACAATCAGCAGGATTTGATCTGATCCTACCCAGAAGCCTATGTCCGCAGTCGACGCCGAGCGCATTATCCCTCCGCTGCACAGCATTCGCGAATTGCGTCCTGGCAGCTTTATATTCGAGCGTGCCAACGCACTGCCGCCGAGTTTCTGCGACGAGGTCATCGCGCGCTTCGAGGCCAATCCACAACAGCAATATGCCGGGCGAGTCGGTCAACTGCGCGAACAGGATACCTCCATCAAGCAGACCATGGACCTGGTGGTCAGCAATAAGCCGGATTGGAAAGACGTCGATACCATGTTGTTTCGCTCATTGGTCGTTGCGATGCGCGAGTTTCGAGAGACATTCCCCTATTTCAAAGGCCCGTTCAAGGATCTGGGCTACCAGGTGCAGCGTTACCTACCGGGGCAATTTTATCACTGGCACATCGACGGCGGCAGCCATGAGCTGAGCCAGCGACAATTGGTGGCAATCTGGTATCTGAACGATGTGCCTGGACCGGGCGGCGACACCCAGTTCCTGTATCAGGACATCAGCGTCCAGCCACGGCGTGGCAAGCTCTTGCTGTTTCCACCGTTTTGGACCCACGAACACCGCGCCGCGCGCTTGGAGTCCGGGGTCAAGTACATTGCCACCACCTGGATCGTGTTTGCATGAGCCAACCCTGTGAGCCAGCCCATTGAACCAGCCCATTGAACCAATCCAGTGAATCAGCCCAACGAATCAACCCTGATGACTCATCGGACCACAACGGACGCTCCGCGTTTGCTCGGCATTATTGAGCTTGGCGGCTATCCTAACTTCCTGCCGCTCTATCGGCGGCTCGGTTTCGACGCAGAACTGGTCAGCTCCCAGCGCAAGGCGCAGGCGTCACTAAAAAAGCGGCTACCGGACGTCATTGTCGCCGAGTACAACTTTCAGTCCGATTTCCGCGATCGCAGCAGCAATCTGGAGACCTTGATGGCCAAACTACAGCGCCACCCCGAGATCCGCGTGGTCTGTATCTATCAGCCTGAGCATCAGCATAAGCTCGATGCGATGAGGGCGCGGTTTCCCATCTTTGCAGCATTGCCGCTGCCGGTGGACGATGCCACCATGGAGGGGGTATTGCAGCGCGCGATGAAGGCGAGTTGATCGGCTCAATTGGTCGCCGGACAGCGAGCCGCTCCACAGTCCGACCAGAATCAGCCCGACCAGAATCGCCTCAGGATCGCTGCAGCAGGGTTTGACAAGCAGCAGGAGGCTGTCGCCGTGCTTTGGGCCGAGCGGACGATTTCTTCGGTGACCTGGCCTCCGAACTGAACCACCAGGCAAGTTCCGCGCCGCAGCCGCTGCCTCTTGCAATCGGTGCCTGCTGTTTGCAGGCAGGGCTGTCCTTGGGGCACTTCAAGCGCACATGCATGTGTGCGTCGTGGCCCCACCAGGGCCTCAGCTTTCGCAGCCAATCGGCATTGCCTTGTTGTTGGCATAGAGCGCGCTTGATGCTGGGATTGACCAGGATGCGGTCCACGGATGGATGCTCGGCAGCCATGCGCATCAGGAACAATTGGTCCGGTCCCCAGTTGTCATTCAAGCCCAGCGCGCCGGTGCCGAGCATGCT
Organism: Thiohalocapsa sp. PB-PSB1; assembly: GCA_016745215.1. Classification (GTDB taxonomy): domain Bacteria; phylum Pseudomonadota; class Gammaproteobacteria; order Chromatiales; family Chromatiaceae; genus Thiohalocapsa. The sequence goes on along the minus strand of CP050890.1, from coordinate 4,259,905 downwards.
GGGTGGGTCGCGCCGCTCCGGCGTATCACGAACGGCCTGTGCCGGTGAATCCGCCAGCGTCAACCAAATGTCCACATCCAGCCCGTTTTGATGGCTGACGTGGGACGAGGACATGCGCCCACCCCGAGGTTGGGCCAGGTCACCGACCATGATCAATTTTCCATTACGTCGGTCCATTGCCTTGCCAAGTTTGCGGATTAACGCATTGGTCTGCGGGTGGCCATAATAGCGATTGCGCTGGCGGCGGATGCTGACATAGCCAATGCCGGATGCAGGCAGCGCCTGCGCACCTTGGATACAGCCGTTCGAAGGGCCGCCGATGACCACCGGCATGCCCTGGGCGACGGTCTTGATGCGCGACCAGGGAGTTTCGGCGGCGACAGCCATGGTGCCCAGGCCGAGCAGCAGGATGATGCTGATGCCAGCCAGAATGCGTGGCGAGGTTGATGTTCTCATGAGTTTCCCAATACGGCGGCTGGCGCCTGGTTGATCTGTGGAAATGGCCAGTCTATCGCCAATTGCGGATGCAATGTGCACCGCGCGCGTGTTTAAAGTCCTGCAAAACGGATTGAGGAGGATGGTCTTACTAAGAATTAGATTCAAGCACTGTAGGTCAGGGGCAGGCGGGGCTGCCGCTGCGCTCGACACGAGATTGCCGGACGGGCATCGACCACGTCCTTGTGGTGCTTCGGAATCCGTCTATTGGTATGCAATTCGGGCTTGGGCGATTTCTGCCAACTTTGTTCTCGGTCTGACTTGTCTTGACGCTTACCTCTGGCGGCGGGCCGGCGCTCACAATGCAGGCATTGCGCGCGCAGCCCGCCTTAAAAAGTAGGCATCAATCCTGCTCCATCCGTAAGCTTTGCTTCCGGCAACCATCTTATGCTGCGCGCTGATTGGCCAGGCGCTTGCTGGTCATGGCGCCGCGGAACATGATGAGGAGGAACAGGCTTGCGACGAACCCTATCGCAGCCAGCGCGCTGGCGACGATCAGAGGTTTGCTTTGCGGGTCAGAGATATTGAGCAGATTGCCAATCCCGAGTAATGTCGGGTTATTGTCCGGTACCATGATCACATAGGCGCAAAACAGCAGAAAAATACCGAAAAACACCAGCTTGAAGTCCATTTGAACGGCAGTGATCAGCGCCGTTAAGGCCAGCAGATAGAGTATGATAGCGACGTACTGCTGGGTGCTCAGCGTATCGCGTATTCCCTGGGTATTGAAAATATAGATCAGGCCGATCAACAGGCCCCAATGAATACATTGTTTAACTAGGTACCAGAGTCGCCCCTTACCTGAAATGTACGCCTGCCCCCAACCGGAAACCAGCGAGATCACGGCGACGACTGGGACAAAGAACTCCCAATATTTGTAGGTTCCTTCCATATCCCCCTGACTGAGCCAGAACAGGACGAGGGTGGCGCCGAACAGGACTACAAAGGGAAGCAATGAAATCAGTAGAGGGCTGTTTTGGCCCTTGGTTTTTGCCGATATGGCGTTTGCATCTTCGGACACGGCTTGGCCTCCAACGGGGCGAGAGGGTGATGCCGAGGGTCTCAGCGTCCGCCGGATCGCGAAGGGCGGGCGCCAATGCGTATGCGCCGGAGAGTTAAGGTTCGGGTCGGCGCAGACGCGGGAGGACCATCGGCGTAACGAACCTCAGCCTAGTGTAAACCATTTTGATAATGTGTGAAGCTGGATTGACATATTTTTTGGAATCTTGTGTCAATTAAAGTTGACGTTTGCCGGTTTTCCTAGCCGCGACCGCAATCGGATCTCAGAATGGCCAGATCAAGGGTACCAAGGCAATCGTTATTATGCCGACCAGTAGCGTCAGCGGGATACCGATGCGCATAAAATCGCCGAATCGATAGCCGCCAACATTAAACACCATTAGATTCGTCTGATAACCCACCGGTGTCGCGAAGCTGGCCGAGGCGGCAACCATCAGCGTGATGATGAAGGGCAGGGGGCTTATATGCATGAACCGTGCCGCATCCATGGCGATCGGAAACATCAGCACGGCAGCGACATTATTGGTGGCCAGGGCGGTCAGCAGTGCGGCGCTAGCGAACAGCAGCGCCATGGATACCCAGGGCAGCCCCTGGGCGAGGCCGATCAGCGAGCCTGCCAGCAGCGCCGCGGCGCCGGTTTTTTCCAGCGCGGCACCGATGCCGAACGAAGTTGCGATCACCACCAACACTTGCCAGTCCGGCGCGCGCCGGGCCACGCGCCCGACGGTACAGCGGGTCATAACCATGGCGCCGGCAGCGAGCAATGCCCCTTCCAACATCGAAAACAAACCGATGCCGACGCTCACCACCATGAGCGCGACGATGCCAATGGCAATCGGAGCGCGGTCATGATCGATGGGATGGGTGTCGCCGAGCTGGCTGACCACATGAAAGTCCTTCAAGTTGCGCTGTTGCACCACGAATTCCGGGCGCGTTTCGAGCAGCAAGGTATCGCCCGGGGCAAGCACGATGTCGCCGATCTTGCGCTCCACCCGCTCGCCATTGCGCGACAGTGCGATAATCGCGGCATTGTAATGGGCGCGAAAACGCCCCGAGCGCACGCTGCGTCCGATCAATGGCGAGTTGTTCGACAGCACCGCCTCGACAAAGCAGCGATCCTGGCATGTGCCGCCGAGTTTGAACACCTGGTTGGTTGCCGGCACAAGCCCACGGATTTGCAGCAGATCCACCACCGAATCCACAATGCCGGCGAACACCAGCCGATCGCCATCCTGGAGGATCTCGTGCGAGGAGACTGCTGGTATGACCTGCCCCCGACGCTCGATCTCGACCAGGAACAGACCTGGCAGTTGACGTAATCCGGCCGTCTCGATACTCTTGCCAGCCAGCGGGCTATTGGGCGTTACCAGCATCTCGGTGGTGTAGCGCCGCACGTCCTCGCAGTTCTCCACGGCGGGAGTGCGATCAGGCAGGAGTCGTTGGCCGAAGACGAGCATGAACAGCAGCACCGTAATCACCACCGGCAGGCCGATCCAGAGCAGATCGAACAACCCCAGGCCCGGCAAGCCGCTGCGCTCGGTATACAGCCCATCCACCACCAGATTGGTGCTGCTGCCGATCAGCGTGCAGGTGCCGCCAGCGATACTGGCAAAGCTGAGCGGGATCAGCAGCCGTGACAGTGACAACCGGTGGCGTTTTGCCCAGTCCTGCACGGCCGGAAGAAAAATGGCCACCACCGGGGTATTGTTCAGAAAAGCGCTGAGCGCCGCTGCCGGCAGCATCAGCCGCAGGCGCGCATGTTGCTCGCCGCGCGGGCGGCCCAGCAGCGATGAACCGATCCAACCGACCGCTCCGGTCTCCGTGAGACCGGTCACCACCACGTACAGCACCGCCACGGTCAGCATGCCCGGATTGGAGAACCCAGCCAGCGCCTCTTGCGGCGTGAGTACACCGGTAACCAGCAGCAGCGTCAAGGCTCCGGAGGTGATAATGTCCGGCGCGATGCGTGTGCGAACGAACAATACGAAGCAAAGTACGACCAGGCTCAAACTGAGCCAACCCGGCCAACCGAGGTTTGCAAGACCAAGTTGAGCTGGGTCGGTCATCCGCCGCGAATCGAGGACTGATGTGCGCCAACCAATGCCTCGTAGCGTGCCTTGAAGGCTGTCTGGCGTAAGCGCTCGGCCTCCTGCTCGGTGGCGATCAGTGGAGAGTCCTGCCATTGCCCGAGATCATGGTCGAAGACGGAGAAGCGCCACGCCTTGCCGACCTTGAAGACCTTGGTGACATCCTGGCCAGCTTGCGCGATGGCTTGCATTTTGTTGAGTCCGCCAGGCGCATTGCCGGCGGCCGACTGGGTGGCCGACTGGGCGCTCGATTCCGAGTCCGACGACGCGGTCGTTGTTGGTTCCGCCGCCGCTGCCGTCGGTGCGTCGCGGAAATGAAACTGATTGTTCTGAATCTCGCCATGCAGATCCAACTCGACCGCATCGAGATTTGGCAGCCGGGCGAGCAGATAACCCGCCATCAACCTGCCGATGCGTTCGTTTTCCTTTTCCATGGCGGTCAGCAATTTATCGGCGACAATCTGGCAGCGTTGCAGTCGGCTTGGATGATCGACCCACTCCCGGCTCATCTGCCAGCCGCGATCCATGTCTTGGTCGAGTTGATCGAAAAAGCTCGCCCCCTGTTCAATGATCCGCTCGGGGACATTCAGGGTGTAGACTTGGTCATCGATGATGGCCTTCAAGATCATGCTCGGTCTCCGCTGGCTAAGCGCACGCTGGTTGCTGATAAGGCGTAATCCGGTATTTTAGCAAATCCTGCCTCACCACCGCGCTGCCTGGCAGCGAGACCAACACGATCATCATGATGCTGACCATACCCAACTTGCTCAATTCCGCCCAACTGGACAAGATCCACGAGTTATTGGCCGCTGCCGAGTTTGTCGACGGCCGGCTCACCGCCGGCTTTGCCGCCGCAAAGGTAAAGCACAATCAGGAAATGCGCCAGGATGCAAAGCGCATGCGATTGTTGATTCGCATTCTGATGGCCAGCTTGGGCCAGCATGAGATCTTCCGCTTTGGCGTACTGCCGCACCGGGTTGCCGACCCGATCTTTGCCCGTTATCTGCCTGGCATGCATTATGGCGATCATGTGGATGATCCCATCATGGGCAGCAGCGGTCCGCGGTTTCGCAGCGATGTGTCGATGACTCTGTTTCTGAATTCGCCAGAGCGCTATGACGGCGGTGAATTGGTCATCAGAACCGCGTTTGGCGAACGCAAAGTCAAACTACCCGCCGGCGATGCCGTATTCTATCCATCGTCGAGCCTGCACCAGGTCGCCGAAGTGAGTCGTGGAGAGCGGTTAGTGGCATTGACCTGGATTCAGAGTTATGTGCGCGATGCAGCCCAGCGCGAACTCTTGTACGAGCTGAATCAAGCCAGAGAAGCCCTGCTGAAAGAATCGCCCGAGGCCGAGTATACGGCGTTGGTGGACCGTGGATATACCAATCTGCTGAGGATGTGGAGTGAACTCTAGAGCTGATGTGCTTGGCTTGCAACGATGGCTAACCGCAAAAAAAAAACGCGGCAGGCCGAAACCATAAGCCGCGTAAAGTGACGCACATCGGTAGCTCGGGGGCTGCGAGCAATGAAATTAGGCTACACACAGATCGGTCGCAGCGGAATCCTGAGGTATCCTAGTGGCGCATGGGGGAATCCCTGATCTATCTGTTGAATCAATAGTCGCGCTGACAGGAAAGGGGGCAACCCGCCCAGCGCGCCCTGGAGAGAGTGTCACAAGCAAACGACACATCTTGTTGGAACTCTCGAGGCGAGAACCGTGAAATACGCAAAAAGCGCGAAAAAAGACTCTGAATTGACGTATTATCCTGCTCATTTTCGCGTTTTTCCTCATTCTATCTTGCCAACCGAAATGTTTCCGATCCCGATCCCGATCCCGATCAAGTAGCGTTGGCGGATTGCACCCGAAAGGAAACCCAATGCGCGCTGCAATTTTGGCTCACAAGGCCAAATTTGGAAGTGTGTCGCACCGGCATCGACGGGGCTGCTCGAGGTTGAGCCACCAACGTGCTGCATCGGCAGTTATCGAGAAATTCCTGATGGCACTTCAGCTCTACAGCCCATAAATAATTAAGTGAAATAAAAAAAGAATTGCCTTATTCCGAGGCAAATAGATTCTGCAAACCTTGATTGTATTTTAGAAGTCGACTTGGACCACTGTCCAGGTAATATCGAGAAGCGTATGGCCCAATATCAAAGTACCGTGCTGATTGTGGATGACCATCCATTGGTGCGCGAGGGATTAAAAGCCCTGATTGCAGGGGAGCCCGATCTCTGCGTTTGCGGCGAGACCGGCAGTATGCGCGATGCTCAGAATTTAGTGCGCGAAAAACAGCCGGATATCGTGATTATCGACTTGTCGCTGGAAGACGGCAATGGACTGGATTTAATCCGACGCCTGAAAAACCGATATCCACAGACCAAACTGCTGGTCTGCTCCATGCGCGACGAATCGCTATTCGCCGAGCGTGCCATCGCCACCGGAGCGCATGGATACATCAACAAGCACGAAGTGACGACGCGCATCATCGAGGCATTGCATCGGGTTCTCGACGGTAAGATCTACCTGAGTTCTCAGATGGTCGAACGCATCGTCTCTTCTTTGTCCCAGAATCAATTGCCAACCGATTCGGCCATCAAAGAACTCAGCAATCGAGAATTAGAAGTCTTTTGGCTCATCGGCCAGGGGCGTTCGACCGGGGAAATAGCCGAGCACATGCATTTGAGTGCGAAAACAGTCGAAACTCATCGCGAGAAAATCAAACGGAAGCTCGGTTTAACTTCGGCCGGCGAACTGATGCGCCATGCCGTGCAATGGGATTTGGAGCAGAAGTGATATCAATCACAGGGCTGATATTGACCGCAGCGCTACGGAGTATACGGAAGGGAATTCAACCTTACATGCTGGCTGAAGGGGTTGTTCCAGTAAGAATCAAGTGATGATCAAATTGCAATCTGCGTTTGGGCTCAGCGGGAAGAGTCATGAGGTGATGTAAGCGAAGTTACGGATGTTAACGCATACATCATTCACTTTCATGTATTGCATGGTTTAGTTAAAGCTATACCAAGTATTCTTGGCTAACTATGAATACGTTTCCGGCACGAGATTACAGCGCGGCTGCCTGCTGTTTCATTTTATTAACGATAGCATAGACACCCACATGGCGGTTGGGGCTCAGATGCTCCTCCAGCTTGAGCCCTTCGAATAACGCATCGACGTCGAGATCTGCAATCTCTGAGCGTGATTTCCCGGAAAACAGCTCAACTAATAATGCGACTACCCCTTTGATGATCGCCGTATCGCAATCGCCATCGAACTCCAGTCTGCCGTCCGCATCGCCATCAATGGGTCGGGCGCTGATATGCACCGTGCTCATGCACTCCATGACCCGATTGGCATCAATCTTATCTGCCGGATTCATCGGCGCCATTTGTTCACCCAACTCCACCAAGTATTGGTAGCGTTGATCCCAATCGCCGAGCAATTCGAAGTCATCGACGATATCCTGAATTTCCGAGTGATGTGCGCTACGCATACTGTTTCCGGTTGTATTCGCCGGTGAGGGAGTTACAGCGGAGTTCCGGCTCGTGTTCTTGGTTGCTGGCTCAGACGCTGAATGACTCGCCGCAGCCGCACTCGTCCTTGACATTTGGATTACGGAACTCGAAACCCTCATTTAGCAGACTCGATTTAACAAAGTCTACCTCCATACCGTCGATTCGACCGAGACTACCCTGGTCAACAACCACTTTCACACCGTGACTTTCGAAAATGCGATCTTCCTCCGTCACGTCGTCGGCATAGTCGACCACATAGGAAAAGCCGGTACAGCCACTTTTCTTAGTGCCCAGTCGTAATCCGAGGCCATGCCCTCTTTTGGCAAGCATTTGAGAAACATGGTCGGCAGCGGAGTTGGTTAAGGTAACAGCCATGATTCAGCTCCTGTCGTTTTAAATATTAGGATAGAGTAATGCGTCCTGAACAACGTCGGTTCAATGCCGATGTTCATTAATACTGCCGCGACTGTTGCCGAGCGTCGACATATCCATCAGCCCACGCATCAATGTCGCGCGCTCATGCAGGTCGACGGTCTCGATCAGCGCCTGCTTGTCGTCGGCGCTGAGCGGTAGGTGGGCGCACAGAAGATTGACCAGATCGCCATCTTCCATGTCGTCAAGCTCTTTCCAGGGTACTTCTACATTGTGCTGCTCGCAGAAGGTTCTCAGGGAATCCATGAAGGCAGCGCGGTCATTGATCGAATGTTGATCGTCCTGATAATCCGGGGCAAAGCGATCCCATTCGGGGCGTACGCACCGATAGCCGTCACGCTCTGGAAGCTCTTGGTTGAATTCGAATCGACATAAGCCGGTCAGCACCATTACGATACGACCGTCGTTCATTTCACTGTATGATGTGATGCGTCCGGCGCAACCGACACGGTGGAGTCCGACGGTCGTTTCAGCGGATTCACCGGAAAGGGGATTGTCCGTACGCGGTTGCAGCATGCCGATCAGGTGATCCCCGGCCAATGCTGCTTGAACCATATTCAGGTAGCGTGGTTCGAATATATTCAGCGGTAACTGGACGCCAGGCATGACAACTGCTCCGCTCAGTGGGAACACGGGTAATTCTGACGGTAAATCGGCAAAGTTGGGTAGGAACGGGTTTTTCACGAACCAAGACTCCTCGGGCGGCTGATCACTGCTGTAAAAATTTGGGCTACGCCCTAGATGGTAAACATAGGGCTGATTGCACGCTCTGCCAATCCCGTTATTACATCCATGCGTGATATCCAAGCCGAGCAATCCTTCGAGGCGATTGTCGGAGAGAAACAGACCACCTGGCGCCGGATTCTCGTTCGCCTTCGCGACTTCGAGGTTGGACGAGAAGATAAGCCAGGTGGTATGTTTCGCGACAGAAATTGCCTATGCATCCATGTGGTTTGAAAACTGCGCACAACTTGACCTCTCTCGCATGGAAACCCGCGCAGGCATCCGAAACCCAGCATGGCAAGTTTGAACCTTTTAAGTCAGGGTGGATTTGCGGACCACAATGACGAATACTTCAGGATACAAAGAAAGTCAGGACTCGCTCTTCACCCTATCCTCGCGGGATTCTGTCAAAGCCTTTCTAGAAGCATGTCCTCGGCTGGACAGAATGATGATCTCGGACTCGACAAAAAGCCGAACAAAGCCTATGCTATGCGGCCTGGCTGAGTGGCAGAGTGGTCATGCAGCGGCCTGCAAAGCCGTCTACGCCGGTTCGATTCCGACCTCAGCCTCCATTTATCATACCAATGCCTGTTTCCTGACAAACAGCCACCGGTTGCTCCGGCCCGCGCATGCGAGCGCCCTAGATCGCAACCTGGCAACCCCATCCCTCGTTTGATCATCAACGTCTGCAATAGGCCAAGCAACCGCCCGGGTGGTGAAATTGGTAGACACAAGGGACTTAAAATCCCTCGGCTTCGGCCATGCCGGTTCGAGTCCGGCCTCGGGCACCATTTGTAATCAAAAGCCGACCCTGGATTGACCCCGCTCTCGGATAGATTCGGTAAAGAACGGCGGAAAACCCCTGTGCTTGGAGATTCTTGACCAGTTCGATGCACGACTGTCACCAGCGCGGATGGATTCGCACTGCGGATCAATACAGCGCATGCCGCCTTGGCTTCAGGCTTTGTGCAAGCAGACTCCGCGTGGACAATGCATGAATGCTGCAAGAGTCGAATGGTACGCTGACGCAGGAACTGCAGAGATGCGCGGCTCGGCATCGGCCTGGTTGGGGTGCTGCCTGCAAAAAATATAAGGATTCACCGCACAAACGCAGAGGGGCCAAGGCGCCTCGCCAGCCAGCAGACCTTTACCGGCCATGGGAGCCGGTCGGCGTAGGAGCCCGCTTGCGGGCGACCCGGCAAATGATGCCAGCGGATCGGACGCGAGCGCTGTGCCTTTCCCGGAAGAAGGGTGTTACCTTTAAAGAATGTAAGGATTCACCGCAGAGACGCAGAGACGCAGAGTGCGCAGAGGGGCCAAGGCGCCTCGCCCGCAAGCAGACCTTTACCAGCCGTAGGAGCCGGTCGGTGTAGGAGCCCGCTTGCGGGCGACCCGGCAGACGATGCCAGCGGATCGGACGCGAGCGCTGTGCCTTTCCCGGAAGAAGGGTGCTGCCTATATAGAATGTAAGGATTCACCGCAGAGACGCAGAGTGCGCAGAGAGGCCAAGGCGCCTCGCCCGCAAGCAGACCTTTACCAGCCGTAGGAGCCGGTCGGTGTAGGAGCCCGCTTGCGGGCGACCCGGCAGACGATGCCAGCGGATCGGACGCGAGCGCTGTGCCTTTCCCGGAAGAAGGGTGTTACCTTTAAAGAAGGTAAAGATTCACCGCAGAGACGCAGAGTGCGCAGAGGGGCCAAGGCGCCTCGCCCGCAAGCAGACCTTTACCAGCCGTAGGAGCCGGTCGGTGTAGGAGCCCGCTTGCGGGCGACCCGGCAGACGATGCCAGCGGATCGGACGCGAGTGCCGCGGCTTTCCCGGCAGAAAGGCTGTAGGCCACTGTCTTCTCGACAAATAAACTGAAAATATCCCAGGGTGCAACCCACCCAGCGCAGCTTGATTGGGATCGGGATCGAAAAGACATGACATTAGGGCGTGAGAAACCTGATGTTTGCCTCATGTTTCCTGGGCGCCGCCTTCAAAGAATACGAGGATGCACCGCAGAGACGCAGAGTGCGCGGAGAGGCTAAAGTCAACGCATCCCTCTTTTCTGCGTCTCTGCGGTGAATCAAACTCCATTCTAGTTGAATAGCTGAACAGTTCACGCAGACAGCACCCCTTGAGTTTCGCGCTAAATGACTGAATAAAAAATAAATCTGCGTAGCACACGCCCAACCCGACCCGCGCGATGTGAGCAAAGAGTCGAGCGCGGCGGACCCATCGGCAATACTTGCTAAGGTCTCGAGGCCAGGGTTTTCCGGAGGAGAGTAACCCGCCTCTTTATTGACTTGAGGCAATTTCCCACCAAGCGTTTTCAGCTGAACGGCCACCAACAGTGAGATATCATCGGCTAATATTGAGTGCCAATGGTGTTCAGCTTCTGGATGAGGAGCCGGAAGGATGCGTCAACAAATTGTCGTCAGCGCGCCGCGGGGTGTCGATGCCGTGGCCGCAACAGGGGCGCTCAGCCCAGGCGGAAGCCACAAGCGATGTCGGCCGCCTGCTCTATGCGCGCTGTTACTGCTGTTTGCCGTCTCTCTACTCGGCAGCGAAGCCATTGCCGTTGAAGTCGCGGCACAGACCCTGAGCACCGACACCACCTGGACCGCCGCTGCCAGCCCCTACCAGGTCACCGGCAACGTAACCGTCGCGAACGGCGCAACGCTGACCATCGCGCCCGGCACCGAGATCCAATTCGCCGCCAACGCCACCCTCAATGTCCAGGGAGCGCTGGACGCGCAAGGCACCGCCACCGCCCCCATCCACTTCGAGCCGCTTGCCGGTGAAAGCCAGCCCTGGGGCGGCATCACCCTCGCGAGCTATACGACCGAAAGCGTCATCCGCCATGCCAACATCAGCGGTGCCTATACCTGCGTCGAGCTGAGCGGCGGCGCGGTTCATCAGATCCGCCAGAGTACCATCACCGGTTGCGCGAGCAATGGCATCCGTATCAGCGAAGGGTCCCCGCGTATCGAGAACAACCTGATCGTCGAGAACGCCGGCAGCGGGATCTATGCCTACAGCGGCGTCGATGGGCCGATCATCCGCCGCAATAGCATCGACCACAACGGCGCCTACGGCGTCTATCTTTACTCCGCAGACGCCGACACCGAGCTGTACGACAACCTCATCACCCGCAATGAGACTGGGCTGTATCTATCCGTCGCGGCCATCCTGCGCGGTTACAACAACGTCTGGGGCAACGCTCCGGATTACGTATCGGCCTCCGCGGCGGGCACCGACCTGTCGAGCGACCCCGGCTACGTCGATGCAAACCTCGGCAACCGGCAATTGCTTGCTGACTCGCCATCGAAGACCGCCGCCGAGGACGGCGGCGAGCTCGGCGCTTACGGCGCGGGCGGCAGTCCCGGAATACATCCCGGCGCGCTCTACCGTGCCGACAACGGCTGGCGCACTCACCCAACACGAACATTGTTCCGGTGAGGTGACCCTGACCGACAACGTCGGGGTCAACTGGCCCTGGACACTGGAGATCGCGCCCGGCACCGTCGTCCGCGCACCGGCCTCGGTCGGACTCACCATCAACAGCAGCGCGAAGATCATCGGCGCCGCGGACCAGCCGATCAGGTTGCAGCAGGCTGGGGATGCGGAGGGTACCTGGGGCGGTGTGGATTTCGGCAGCGCCTCGGTCAGCGGCGTCGTGCGCCATACCTGGATCAGCGATGCGGATCGCTGCATCGATATCGCCGACGGCGTGCATTTGATCGTCGACAACGTGCTCGCCGGCTGCGCGCAGGCGGGCATCTACATCGACGACGGCGACCCGATCATCGAGAACAACCTGATCGTCGAGAACGGCGACTACGGTATCCGCGTCGGCACCTACGCCCGCTCGAGCATCCGCCACAACACGATCGATCGCAATGGCGCCTACGGGCTGTACTTCACCGGTTCGAACGGCGCCGGGACCGTCGTCGAGAACAACCTGATCACGCGCAACGGCGGGTACGGCTGGTACCAGGGCTCCGGCGTCACCCGCGGCCACAACAACGTCTGGGGCAACGCGACCGACTACTCCAGCGCCGGCACCATCCCCGAGAGCCACATCGCCAGCGACCCGCTCTACCTCGATCCCTTTTTCGGCGACCGCCGCCTGCTCGACGGCTCGCCGTCGCTGACCGCCGGCAGCGACGGCGACGAGCTCGGCGCCTACGGCGCGGGCGGCAGCCCGCCGGACTACGACCCGCAGATCGAAGCCGGCACGCCCACCACCGCCGGCGCGCTGACCGGCCACGAGCGCTGGTCCGGCGAGGTCGTGCTCACCGACACTGTGAGCGTGGACTGGCCCTGGCGCCTGGAGCTGGCCCCCGGCACCGTCGTGCGCGGCCCGGCGGGTGCGGAGATCCAGATCAAGGGATTCACCGAAGGGGGCGGCGTCGTCAGCAGCGCAGACGCCCCTTGGGATATGAGCCCTGTGGCTGGCTACCTACTTCACACAATTTCCGTAGACCGCATCGAGACAAGGTGTCCGTGATGATCGACAACTCCGCTTCTTACCTGCACGTCACTCCTACAAGCGTTCCCCTCCTACGCAAAAACAACCTGCGTAAACGCGTTATCTCAGGCCATTGCCGGCCGACCTTTCTCGCTGGTGCGCGCCAAATGCCACTGTTTCTCGCATTTTGTTTTTTTCTTTTCGCGCAATCGATGGCGGTTGTTCAAGCGAACCCGCCGAATGATCCTGACCAACGGGTCATAACAAACGACACAGTCAATGTCCGTTACACACCCGCCGGCGCTCTCAAAGGTTCACAACCAGAGGGCGTCTTTGGGCGAACGTTAACGGATGGCACACTTGCGTGGTTGAACGGCGAACCATACGCTTGGTACAAGGTAGATTTTGATTCCGGAGTGGATGGCTGGGTCGCCCACGTCGGGCTCGAAAGGATCATCCCTCCGACCATCACCAGTGTCAGCCCCGATCCCGTAACGGGCTCCGACTCATCACAACGCTTCATCATCTACGGAGAGGATTTCTTCCCTGGTGCCACCGTCCGACTCCGCGATATCACCTACAACGACGGACCCTATGACAAGACGCCGACTTCTCATAGCGGAACACGAATCGAAATTTTCGCAAACTTCACCGACCAGGCGGCGGACTGGACCGTTGAGGTCATCAACGCCGGCACTGAATTCTCAGAGCCATACGAGTTCACCGTCGAATCGCCCTATGCGGAACCGACCATCTCGTCGGTGTCGCCGACAAGTCTCTATGCATGGGACCAGTTGCAAGAGATCACGGTGCGTGGCAGCGACTTTACACCAGGCAAGTACGGTGGTGGCTCGCTTCGCTTCACCGACCCGGATGGAGACCGGTACTCAAGTAGCTCGCATCCCGAGAGGATCGTCGAGGTAACAACCACTCGCTGGCGCTACGAGATCAATGTCGCCGGTCATATCGGCACTTGGCGCGTCGAGGTCTTCAATGCCGACGGACAGCAATCCAACGCCAAGACATTCCAAGTCACCAGCACCCCGCGGCTGGAAGTGAACGGCATAGACAGCCGTTACGCCGTCGCCTCAACGCCATACAACCCGACCATCGACATCACCGGCAGTGGCTTCTACGCGCTGGAACACATCGTCTGGACATGCGAGGAGCCCGGCGGAACGGCAACCTGCCCCGACAGCCCTTACACTTGGAGGCCGGACGATTGGGATGGGAAGGTCACCATTCATTCCGACAGCAGTGCGACCCTCTCGCCGTCCTTACTGGCATCTGGCGACACGCCCGGCCGCTACCACTGGACAGCGAACTTCTCCAGCCCTAACGGGAGTGAACAAATCCCGTTTAAAGTGGATTTGCAGTTGGCAGCACCACACCAAACCCTACCGGATGATGGCGCAACGATTCCATCGGACCGCGTCGGAATGACGTGGCAACCCGTGCCCGGTGCTCAAGCGTACAGCGTTGGTTTGAGAGACACGACATCGGGTCAACTGCTTGACGTAGAACTCGTCACCGATACATTGGCAATGGTTCCGATCATTGCCGGGCATCAGTACCTCTGGGACGTAGCGGCATGCTTCAGCGCCGACGACGCTGACGACAATGTCAACTGCGCGGTCGCGAGTCGGTCCGCCAACCGCAGCTTCACAGCGTCGTCTTCCCAAGGGCCGGCACCGGCCATCGCCGCGGTCGAACCCCAATCCATACCCGCAGCGGCCCGATTGCAGTCGCTCCACATCTACGGCGAGGATTTTCCCTCAGGGGATCAGGGCTATCTCCGCTTCACCGATCCCGACGGGAGCACCTATCTCAGCACGGCCTATCCAACCCGCCTCGGGAGGATCAGTGACACGCATTGGAACTACCTGATCAACAACGATGGCCACGCGGGAGCATGGCGCGTCGAGGTAGTCCGCGCTGACGGGCGAACGTCCAACAGCGCGACGTTCCAAGTCGTCGCGCCCGGCAACCTGGACACACCTATACTCCTGGAGCCGACCGATGGCGCAGCCGATGTGGACCCGTCGCCCACGTTTACCTGGGAAGCCGTAGCGGGCGCGGATCGCTACTGGCTGACCGTTGCGGAACGCCCAGAAGATTTACCCACCGACCCGTCATCGGCCTCATGTCCCGCCTGCATCGTCTCCGGCACAACGGACGGCACAACGCACACGCTGCAGACGCCTTTTTCCAACGGTGGCAGACAGTCAGAATTGATCCGGGGCAAGGAATACCATTGGCAGGTGCAAGCCTTTCACTCGGATGGTCGCACGAGCAGATTTTCGGATCGAAGCAGCTTTTCTGTGGCGGTTGGGCAGGCTGAGCAGGTTGGGCTCGAGGTGGTCGTGGAAGGGAATCCCGATGCGTTCCATCTTGAAAGCCAGCCATCCGGCATCTCGTGTGGCGACGCCTGCAACGCTCAATTCCATGTGGGTTCGGTCGTCATCCTGACTCCAACTCCCAATTCCGACAGTGCTACGATCAATTACCCCGCCCAGTGCGAGGTGATCGGCAACGCCTGCAAGGTCGTTGTAAACGATGATATGACATTGACCGTGCGTTATCTCGAACGGCCAACAATCGCTGAGGACCAGGAACGTACGGATGTAACAGAGTTGCAGGGCATGGTTTTGGGTAAGACCGCCGTGGTAGTCACCCACGGCTGGGTGCCCGATCCCAATGATCCTCAGATCATGGAGATGCTGACGAGTCAGATATGTTCGCGACTTGGTATGGAGCAGACTGAGAGCTTCGTGCGCGACAAGTTCATTCGGGTCTGCCATGATGGGGAGACTGACGTTTGGTACTTCGATTGGACGAAATCGGCGCATGAGCCAGGGCCGCTCGAAATACCGTACGTCCGGAAGGTAGATGCGAGGGTGTCAGAACGAATCGCTTGGGAGCGGGGATTAATCGATGGTCGAGAGATATTAGGTCGGTGGTTGTCGGTCGCACAGTATGAGCATGTTCATTTGATCGCCTATAGTGCCGGAGCGGGCGTCATCGACGAAGCTGCCAAGGAGATTTTTGAGAATCCAAATGTGAATTCGTCGATTCATCTCACATTCTTGGATGGTTATGACCGGAACGCGAGGCAATCTGAAACTAGCCCGCAGTTTCAGATAAGTCGTTACGGACTATCTGCGACTCAATATATCCAGTCTCCGTGCCAAGAAGGATGCAGTTTCCCAAGAACCTATATCGCAGGCTGGATCGAGAACATTGTTGATACGCGAACGGTCGGAGTTGATTTAAGGGATAGGACGAAACTGTTGATGTCTTCCGCGTTTAATATAGACGTTACCCCCGCCAGCGACGGCTGTGACGATTATTGGCCATATATACACTTTTTTGGGGGGTCTGGATGCCGCCATAACCGACCGGTCCGAGTTTATGGAAAGTCGATCGATCAAGGGAATTCTTTGGATTGGGAAGACGATGAAGTAGATCCGATTACGTACCAGAATGGTCTTGGTTTCGAGTTGAGTGTTGCGGGGGCGGGTGTTGATGGTGACTACATAGCTTACCTCGAAGAACTCGGTGAGGCGTTTCCTAGAGGGGCGCGGTGCGCCTATGATTCGACCTGTGCTCTATATCTAGAAGACATTGAAGAAAGCGAACTCGTTGACGTTTTTTGGGAGTTCACAAGCACCGAGTTTGCGAATTCAACGGTGCCGGTACTGTCCGGCGCGGCAACTTGGACACCATCGGACGATGCCGGAGTCTTGCTCCAGGAACTCTCACTGAATATTGACGGTTCCGCTGAGAACCATGGAGCACAAGCGGCCAACTTCTTGTCTGGCGAGACCAACCAGGATCAAACGTCGTTGCGCTCCGCCGCAACGCAAACGGACGTGGTTGACGCTTCGAGCTACCTTGAGGTTGAGGTAGCGACCCTCTCTCCGACCAACACGCTGCTGTTTGAGCTTGAGTTCATCGAGGTCGGGGAAGCTCTGGTTAACGTGTTTATCGACGGCAGTGTACGTCGCAGCATCGACCAGCGTTTCCGGGGATCAGTCGGGGATGCGCAGTTGGAAGAGGTTTACGTCGGGGAGTTGCCGTCCGGCACACACCGTGTGGGATTCCGTCTAGATGGGTTCAGCGGGTCTCCAGAGGGCGTGAGCATTACCAATGTCCGCCTGGGCTGGGTGGATGTGGCCGGCGTCATGCCACTAGTGTTGTCTGTCGATGGTACAGGTCGTGGTCGCGTGCTCCTGAATCCCGGTGACGAGGTTTGCACCGATGCTTGTAGCGTCGGCTTGGCCAACGGTACGGCCGTTGCGCTCACGGCAGAACCAGACCCGGGCTCGGTGTTTGTGGGCTGGTCCGGTCATCAGGACTGTGCGGACGGTGAGGTACTGGTCACGGAAGGGACGTCTTGCCGGGCGACCTTCGAGTTGCGGGACACCGACTCGGACGGCGTCCCGGACCTCGTCGATAACTGCCCCGCCGTCGATAACGCTGAACAGATCGATAGCGACAACGATGGGGTTGGTGATGCCTGCGAGGGCGGGCGGGTTGTCGTCAGTGGCGTGGGCTCGGCCCTCGGCGGCGTGGTGCCCGAGACGCAGATTGTACCGCTGGGCGAGGTGGCTACGTTCGAAGTCGTTGCGGAGGATGGTTACCAAGTCGTCCCCAAGGTGTGGGGATCCTGTCCACTTGGCGGGTGGACCGCGGGCCGCTGGTCCACCGGACCGGTGTCGCGGGATTGCTTCGTGCACTTCGGTTTCGGCCCCCAGCGCATCGATCGGCAAATCAGTCAACTCTCGGTTTCGTCGAGCGGCATCGAGGCAGATGCTAGTAGCAGCGCGCCTGTTCTCACGCCCGACGGCAACCTGGTCGCCTTCTACTCGGGGGCGTCCAGCCTGGTTTCCGGCGAAAGCGGTGGTGGGCCAGATGGCAACGGAAGCGATGACGTGTTTCTCTACGACCGCTCCACGGGCCTGACGGCGCGCGTTAGCCTCGGCGACGATGAGCAGGAAGGGAATGGCAATAGCCGATATCCGTCGATCAGTTCGGACGGCGCTCTCGTCGCTTTCGAGTCGAAGGCCGAAAATTTGGTCGGCGGCGACATAAATGGGGAAACCGACATTTTCGTTCGTGATGTCGGGTCGGGGACGACTCGCCTAGTGAGTCGAACCTCCTCCGGCGCTCAGGGACAAGGAGATAGCTATCGTCCCTCGATCAGCGCAGACGGCAGTGCTGTCGCCTTCCATTCCACATCAAGATTTCACACTGATGGGTCGAGCGGTGGTCGCTATCAGGTGTTTATCCGTGAACTTGACTCGTCTAGTGTAGAGTTGGTCAGCGTGGCGCCGGACGGTGACGCCGGCATTGGGCACAGCAGCAACGCTGGCATAAGCCGCGATGGCCGTTATATTGTTTTCCAGTCGGAAGCCTACCTGGTCGAAGGAGTCAGCAACGACCATGAACGGGTATACCGCCGAGATCGGTCGACAAGGCGAACGATTCACGTTAGTCGGACGTCCGCGGGTGGCGAGGAGAACGAAGACAGTGGTGATGCGTCCGTGAGTGCGGACGGCCAGTTCGTCGCCTTCGAGTCGAGGGCCAGTAATCTTGTGCCGGGAGACACGAACGGCGAGCGGGATGTCTTCGTGCGCGACATACTGGGAAATCAGACGATCTTGGTGAGCGTGGCTTTGAGTGGGGGGGCGGCAAACGGCTATAGCGGCGACCCGAAGATCAGCCCGGATGGCCGATATGTCGTCTTCGAATCGAACGCGACGAACCTGGTCGAAGATCCACCGCAGGTTCGCGGAGTCTATCGACGCGACTTGCAGACTGGCACGACCGTTCTACTGAGCAAGGCTGAGGACGGCATTGCGCCTAATGGCGATAGCTCCAATCCGGCGATTTCGCAGACGGGCAATCTTGTCGTTTTCGAGTCGAACGCGACCAACCTCGTCGTCGACGACACTAACGGGTGGAGAGATATTTTCATCTGGAACCAAGAGGGTTTGGTGGATGATGCAGATGGCGACGGGATTGCAAACGCGGACGACACCTGTCCGGAGGTTGCGGCGCAGGATCAGACGGACAGTGATGGCGACGGTCAAGGCGATGCTTGCGATCCCGACGACGATGCCGACGGGGTTCTCGACCTAGTTGATGCGTTTCCCCTCGATCCATCTGAGCAAAAGGACACCGATCTTGACGGTCAGGGCGATCATTCCGACTCAGACGATGACAACGACAATGTCCCGGATGAGCGAGACACCGCTCCGCAGGATGCCAACCTGCCCGCCGGCACCATCCGTATCCAACTCCAGCCTGGGACCAATCTCATCGGCTACGCCGCAGGTGTGCCCCCGGTCCATCGGACTTGCGCGGACCTGATGGCGGATATCGGCCCGGATTCCGGGCTGCGCTTGAGCGGACCATCGGCAGGGAACGCCGCGTTGGAGCAATGCCTCCTCCCGGGCAGCAGTTTCGACATCTTGGCGGGCCGGGGCTACGCGGTTTATGTGACGGTAGAGCGGGATCTGCTCCTGTACGATGACCAGATGTGCGTGAACCTGCAACTCGAACCTGGAACCCATCTGATCGGCTACCCGTCGCCCGCGGCGGGGCTCGGCTGCTTCGCTTGGCTCAGGAGCCTCGGGCCAACCGCCGCGAACGCGATCCGTCGGCTCGACGCCGAGACGCAGCGCTACGAGACCTGCGCTTTCGATCACTCGGTGCAGCCGCCCGCACCTGCCGGCGTGGACTTCCCGATCCAGCCGGGCGAAGGCTATCTGCTGGATCTGCAGCAGCCGACCGAACTAATGCTCGGGGTGTGCCCGTAACGTCGCGTTGCAGCGGTTATGCGGTGCAATGAACCTCGGATATACTGTGCTGCGCAATCCGTAAAGAACGGCGTATCTTCATCTGTGTACGATATGAACCTGACCATCTCCATTCCCGACGAGATCTTTGCCCGGGCTGACCGCGAGGCTCAGCGACAAGGTTTGCCGACCGATGAGCTTTTTGCCCAAGTGTTGGCGGAGCATTTCTTGGCGCAAGAGCACGAGTCGATCACCGCGCGGCTCGATGCAGTCTGCGGCGAGGCGGACCACTCTGACGACGAAAAGAGATTCCTGCGTCGCGCTGCCAGCAAGGCCGCCAGCGCCGTCGATTGGTGACGCCCAATATGTTGCGGCAGGGCGAGGTCTGGTGGGCGGATCTCGGTGACCCCATCGGCTCCGAGCCGGGCTATCGCCGACCAGTCGTCGTTGTACAGTGCGATGCCTTCAACGCCAGTCGGATTCGCACCGTCGTCTGCGTGCCGCTGACGAGCAATCTCAAATGGGCGGATGCACCCGGCAACGTCCTGCTGACATCCCGCTCAACCGGCCTCGGCAAGGATTCTGTCGCCAACGTCTCGCAACTCCTGACGCTTGACCGCGATGCGCTCGATGAGTCCGTCGGCAGGCTGCCACGATCGAGGGTCGATGCGATCCTGTGCGGGATCGACGTGATGCTTGGGCGCAGGTCGGTCGATTAGTGCCGGTAGGGAAGGGTGCGACAACGAGAGAGCGATACAGGAGAGAGCGATACAGGACACCCAGAGAGCGATACAGCACCGATACAGCACCGATACAGGACACCCACTTTTCAGGACACCAGCGATACAGGACACCCACCAGCGATACAGCGATACAGCAGCGATACAGCAGCGATACAGGACACCCAGCGATACAGGACACCCACTTTTCCCAGCAGCGATACAGCAGCAGCGATACAGGACAGCGATACAGGACACCCACTTTTCAGCGGGGCGGAGAGTGGGCGTCTTTTTTCTTTTTGGGTGTCCTTGCAGCTCTCATTCGGGTGTGCTTTGCTAGTATGGTGTCGTTGTTCAGCAAACTACATAGATTCAGAGACTTTGTAGATGGCATCCGCAGCGATACAGGACACCCACTTTTCCCAGCAGCGATACAGCAGCAGCGATACCAGCCAGCGATACAGGACACCCACTTTTCAGCGGCACCGATACAGCGGCACCGATACAGAGCACCGATACAGGACACCCACTTTTCAGCGGAGCACCGATACAGCACCCACCGTTACAAGACACCCACTTTTCAGCGAGCGATACAGGAAGCGATACAGGAAGGAAGCGATACAGGAAGACAGCGATACAGGACACCCACTTTTCAGCGGGGCGGAGAGTGGGCGTCTTTTTTCTTTTTGGGTGTCCTTTCAGCTCTTCCTTTCAGCTCTCATTCGGGAGTGCTTTGCTAGTATGGTGTCGTTGTTCAGCAAACCACATAGATTCAGAGACTTTGTAGATGGCATCCGTAAACCCCACTCGCGTCGACAGCGGCTTGCGCCTAGTCGAGGCGCGCATTCGCAACTTTCGCTCGCTGCGCGCGGTGGACATTCGATTCGACAAGCTGACGGTATTGATCGGCGAGAACAACTCGGGAAAGACCAGTCTCTTGGAAGCTCTTTATGCTGCAATCGGCGCAGGTCGCAGGGTCCTCACGTCCGACGACCTATTTCTGGGTATCGGCGAGGCGAAGGTGCCGCGGGAGCGGACGATCGTTATCGATCTGCTGTTCCGCCCGGCGGATCCGTCCGGAATCCTGGACGAATTTCCTGAAGGCTCCTACTGGCTTGAGCTCTGGGGGACCGGCATCTCGCAAGACGCGGACGACAACGACTTCATGGCCATCCGTACCAAGATGGCCTGGAATACGGGTAAGGCGGAGTACGAGACCAAGCGACAATTTCTCGCCGAATGGTCGTCGGCGGCCGATCTCGACTCTGCCAATACCGTCCCTGGTGCTGTCGCGACCGCGCAGCTCGAACCCATCGCCCTGTACCTGTTGGATGCCAAGCGGGACATCCAGGACGAGCTGCAAAGTCGCAGCTCCTTTTGGCACAAGCTGATCTCCGATCCGGGTCTGCCCGAAAAGACGGTTACCAAGATCGAGCGGATACTGTCTAAGCTCAATGCCAGCATCGTCGATGGCAGCCCGGTGCTCTCACATGTTCAGACCCATCTCGACGATCTATACAAGACGGTTTCGTCCGGCAGGGGAGCGGTCAGCGTGACGCCGCTGGCCCGTCATCTGCGCGACCTCAGCCGGGGTATGGACATTGGATTCTCGACCAAGGGTGCCCAGACCTTTCCGCTGGTCCGCCACGGCATGGGAACCCGCAGCCTAGCGGCGGTCTTGACCTTTCGCGCCTACAGCCAGTGGCGCCAAATGCGGGACAGCGGTGGCACCATGCATTCCCTTCTAGCGCTGGAGGAGCCTGAGGCCCACCTCCATCCCCAGGCCCAACGGGCATTGTTCGCCCAGATCGAGGCGATCCCCGGTCAGCGCTTTATCAGCACGCACTCCCCGTACATTGCGGCCCAGGCCGAGATCGGCCAGTTCAGGCATTTTCGCAAGGAAGGCGCCGAGACGACGGTCTCCCAAATGAGCCTTTCCGGCTTAAGTCCGGAAGACCTGCGCAAGATCGACCGCATGGTGCTCAATACTCGCGGCGAACTCCTGTTCGCCAGGGCCTTGGTCTTCTTCGAGGGCGAGACGGAGGAACAGGCCTTGCCCTTCTTCGCGAAGGCTTACTGGGGCGAGCATGTCCACACCTTGGGGATCTCGATGATTGGCGTTGGAGGTCAAGCCTATCTGCCCTTTGTGCGCCTCGCCGAGAGCTTTGATATCCCCTGGTTCATCTTTTCCGATGGTGAGCCCCAAACCATCGCTAGTCTGCGCACGACGCTCGGAAATCTGGGTCGCCCCTCCGACCTAAGCAACAGCGCCAACGAAAACGTCCTCGTGATTCCTGGCGGCGAGGACTTCGAGGCCTACTTGAGCCAACCTGTCTATGAGGCCGTTTTGGTCGAAATGATTATCAAAGAGAATTCCCGGTCGCCTCAGCATGAGGCGGTGCTGAGGCGTCAATGGGCAAACGAATCAGACAAGCGCGCGAAGATCAAGCAGGAACTATCGGCGAGCAAGACGCGGTACGCCTTGCCGCTTGCCTTGGCCATCACGTCGATGACAGACCCGACGTCGCGTTTCCCGACATTGATCCGAGAGCTGTTCGAGACAATGTCCCTACGCTTGGGCTTGACGCAAGCGACCTGAGCACGCCATGAACCTCTCCAAAGACCAAGCCCGCGTCGTCCAGCACGGTGAAGGCGCCCTGTTGGTGGTGGCAGGCCCCGGCTCCGGCAAGACACGGGTGCTGACGGAACGCGTCCGGCGGCTCGTGTGTGAGAGCGATGGGCATTTCCGCGTACTCGCTCTGACCTTCACCAACAAGGCCGCCAATGAGATGCGCGAGCGCCTGGAGGAAATTCCGGACATCCATCAACGCGCCTTCATCGGCACCCTGCACAGCTTCTGCATGGAGGTCCTAACCAGCCGCGGCCAGCAGGTCGGCATCGATGGGGCGCCCAATCTGTTCGAACAGTTCCAGGATCGCAAGCAGGTGCTTCGCCAAGCGATGCTCGCCGACCCCGAGCTCAGGCACATCTTGCTGTCGAAAGGATCGGTCCGCGACCAAGACAAGGCGCTGTGGCAGTTACTCGACGCGATCTCGGATGCAAAGGGACAGCTGTTGCTGCCGGATGCAGTTGAAGACCCTCGTTTCGGCAGGCTCTACCTCGCTTACGATCAAGGGATGCGGGCGTCGCGCGCCATTGACTACGATGACTTGTTGCTGCTCACCTATCGTCTCTTCTTGGAGCGCCCGAAGATCGCCGGTTTCTACCGCAGGCTTTACCGCTACATCTGCATCGACGAGGCACAGGATCTCAACGAGGCGCAGTACCGCCTGCTTCAGGCCTTGTGCGGCTCCTCTTACCGCAACCTGATGATGGTGGGAGACCCGAAACAGGCGATCTTCCAGTGGAATGGCGCTCATCCCAAGTACCTGGACCTGTTCGAGCGCGACTTTGAGGCACAGAGAATCGCTCTGAACCAAAACTTTCGCTCGTCAGCCGCGGTCGTAGAGATTGCCGTCCGGCTGTCCCCCGATTACGAGGTGGAAGGCGAGTACCCTATTGCCGGCGAGGTCACCCTGCTTCGAGGCCGGGATGAGGAGGACGAAGCACGCCAAGTCATCGCCTATCTGCGCGACCTCCAGGCCTCGGGACATGCGGATATCGAGGGAGAGATAACGCTGGATCGGTGTGCGATCCTGGGACGCAACCGCTACGTCTTCAACTGCTTGGAACCCGCACTATCTAGAGAGGGCTGGACCTACTACAAACACCTCTCGACGCAACAGGAGAGCGAATCCGATCTGCTGGAAGACTTCGAAATATGTCTGCGCCTCTTGGCGAATCCCGGTGACCGCCTGCATTTGGAACAACTCTTGAATCGGTGGCGTATCGATTGTTCGGAGTCAGTTCGCCCGGAGCCGTTAGATTGCAGCGCTTTGATGCAGCAACTGGAGCGCTTCGCGAGCGGGAATCCTCGCCGCGTTATCCTTGAAGCGGTGCAACGCTTGGATTTGAATGCCAGTGAGTTCCGTCTCGGACCGGCGCTCGATCACCTTGCGGCCTACGCCGACGATGTACTGAAGGACGATGACCGGGCGATGGTCCTGCAGGACATAAGCCAATGGCGTAAGGATTGGGACCGCTTCGTGCGCCGCGCTTCGGGGCTGCAACGCAGCCTGCGGACCTTCCTCGGGCAGATCGCTCTAGGCGCTACCCAGCAGCCGCGCGAGGACGGGCTTGCGCTGCTGACGGTGCACTCGGCAAAAGGCTTGGAGTTCGATGTTGTCGTGATCATGGGCATGATGGAGGGTGTCTTCCCCGACTACCGTGCGGCCGGATCGGCGTTGCATGAAGAGCGACGTAATCTGTTCGTCGCCGCGACCCGTTCCAAGCGCCTTCTGTGCTTCTCCTATACGGAGCAACGGATGATGCCTTGGGGTTCGTCCAAAGCGCAGATACCCTCACGCTTCCTTCAGCAGCTCGGACTGACCTGACAGACGCGCGCCATCGTCGTGAAGCACAGCACCGATACAGAGCACCGATACAGGACACCGAGCACCGATACAGCGAGCACCGATACAGGAAGCACCGATACAGGACACCCACTTTTCAGCGAGCGATACAGGAAGCGATACAGGAAGGAAGCGATACAGGAAAGCGATACCGGAAAGCGATACAGTACACCAGCGATACAGGACATCCACCAGCGATACAGCACCAGCGATACAGCACCAGCGATACAGCACCAGCGATACAGCACCAGCGATACAGCACCAGCGATACAGCACCAGCGATACAGCACCAGCGATACAGCACCAGCGATACAGCACCAGCGATACAGCACCAGCGATACAGGACACCCACTTTTCCAGCGATACAGCAGCGATACAGCGATACACAGCGATACAGGACACCCACTTTTCAGCGGCACACTTTTCAGCGGCACCAGCGATACACAGCGATACAGGACACCCACTTTTCAGCGGGGCGGAGAGTGGGCGTCTTTTTTTCTTTTTGGGTGTCCTTTCAGCTCTCTTGGTGTCCTTTCAGCTCTCATTTCAGCTCTCAGCTCGGGTGTCCTTTCAGCTCAGGGTGTCCTTTCAGCTCTCCACTTTCAGCTCTCCGCAAGGTCTCAAGGCCGAGGTTTTCCGGAGGAGGGTAACCTGCCTCTTTATTGACCTGAAGCAATTTCCCACCAAGCGTTTCCGCTGAACGGCCACCAACAGCGAGATAGCATCGGCTACTATCCATTACCAATGGTGTTCAGCTTCTGGATGAGGGGCCGGAAGGATGCGTCAACAGAATGTCGTCAATGTGCCACGGGGTGTCGATGCCGTGGCCGCAGCAGGGGCGCTTAGCCCAGGCGGAGGCCACAAGCGATGTTGGCCGCCTGCTCTATGCGCGCTATTACTGCTGTTCGCAGTCTCCCTACTCGGCAGCAAAGCCATTGCCATTGAAGTCGCGGCACAGACCCTGAGCACCGACACCACCTGGACCGCCGACGCTGGCCCCTACCAGGTCACCGGCAATGTAACCGTCGCGAACGGCACAACGCTGACCATCGCGCCCGGCACCGAGATCCAATTCGCCGCCAACGCCACCCTCAATGTCCAGGGAGCGCTGGACGCGCAAGGCACCGCCACCGCCCCCATCCACTTCGAGCCGCTTGCCGGTGAAAGTCAGCCCTGGGGCGGCATCACCCTCGCGAGCTATACGACCGAAAGCGTCATCCGCTATGCCAACATCAGCGGTGCCTATACCTGCGTCGAGCTGAGCGGCGGCGCGGTTCATCAGATCCGCCAGAGTACCATCACCGGTTGCGCGAGCAATGGCATCCGTATCAGCGAAGGGTCCCCGCGTATCGAGAACAACCTGATCGTCGAGAACGCCGGCAGCGGGATCTATGCCTACAGCGGCGTCGATGGGCCGATCATCCGCCGCAATAGCATCGACCACAACGGCGCCTACGGCGTCTATCTTTACTCCGCAGACGCCGACACCGAGCTGTACGACAACCTCATCACCCGCAATGAGACTGGGCTGTATCTATCCGTCGCGGCCATCCTGCGCGGTTACAACAACGTCTGGGGCAACGCTCCGGATTACGTATCGGCCTCCGCGGCGGGCACCGACCTGTCGAGCGACCCCGGCTATGTCGATGCAAACCTCGGCAACCGGCAATTGCTTGCTGACTCGCCATCGAAGACCGCCGCCGAGGACGGCGGCGAGCTCGGCGCTTACGGCGCGGGCGGCAGTCCGCCGGACTACATCCCGGCGCGCTCTACCGCCCCGACAACGGCTGGTACGCTCACTCAGCACGAATATTGGTCCGGTGAGGTGACGCTGACCGACAACGTCAGGGTCAATTGGCCCTGGACACTGGAGATCGCGCCCGGCACCGTCGTTCGCGCACCGGCCACGGTCGGACTCACCATCAACAGCAGCGCGAAGATCATCGGCGCCGCGGACCAGCCGATCAGGTTGCAGCAGGCTGGGGATGCGGAGGGTACCTGGGGCGGAGTGGATTTCGGCAGCGCCTCGGTCAGCGGTGTCGTGCGCCATGCCTGGATCAGCGGTGCGGATCGCTGCATCGATATCGCCGACAGCGTGCATGTGATCGTCGATAACGTGCTGGTTGGCTGCGCGCAGGCCGGCATCTACATCGCAGACGGCGGCCCGATCATCGAGCACAACCTCATCGTCGAGAACGGCGACTACGGCATCTACGCCAGCAGCTACGCCCGCCCGAGCATCCGCCACAACACCATCGACCGCAACGGCGCGTACGGGCTGTACTTCACCACGTCGAACGCCGCCGGGACCGTCGTCGAGAACAACCTGATCACGCGCAACGGCGGTTACGGCTGGTACCAGGGCTCCAGCGTCACCTGCGGCCACAACAACGTCTGGGGCAACGCCGACGACTACTACAGCGCCGGCACCGCCCCCGACAGCCACATCGCCAGCGATCCGCTCTACCTTGGTCCTTTCTTCGGCGACCGACGCTTGCTTGACGGCTCGCCGTCGCTGACCGCGGGCACCGACGGCGACGAACTCGGCGCCTACGGCGCAGGCGGCAGCCCGCCGGACTACGATCCGACGCTCGCCGTCACCGCACCAACCACCGCCGGCGCGCTGACCGGCGACGAGCGCTGGTCCGGTGAGGTGGTGCTCACCGACAGCGTGAGCGTGGACTGGCCCTGGCGCCTGGAGATCGACCCCGGTACCGTCGTGCGCGGCCCAGCGGGCGCGGAGATCCAGATCAAGAGTCTGGCCGAGATTGTCGGCACCGAAGAGAACCCGGTGGTGCTCGACGGCATCGGCTTGGACTTCGCCGCCGGCGCCGGCGGCAGCCTGGTACGCCATACGTTGATCAGCGGCGCGCACCGTTGCATCGAAATCGCCGACTCCGTGCATGTGATCGTCGATAACGTGCTGGTTGGCTGCGCGCAGGCCGGCATCTACATCGCAGACGGCGGCCCGATCATCGAGCACAACCTCATCGTCGAGAACGGCGACTACGGCATCTACGCCAGCAGCTACGCCCGCCCGAGCATCCGCCACAACACCATCGACCGCAACGGCGCGTACGGGCTGTACTTCACCACGTCGAACGCCGCCGGGACCGTCGTCGAGAACAACCTGATCACGCGCAACGGCGGTTACGGCTGGTACCAGGGCTCCAGCGTCACCTGCGGCCACAACAACGTCTGGGGCAACGCCGACGACTACTACAGCGCCGGCACCGCCCCCGACAGCCACATCGCCAGCGATCCGCTCTACCTTGGTCCTTTCTTCGGCGACCGACGCTTGCTTGACGGCTCGCCGTCGCTGACCGCGGGCACCGACGGCGACGAACTCGGCGCCTACGGCGCAGGCGGCAGCCCGCCGGACTACGATCCGACGCTCGCCGTCACCGCACCAACCACCGCCGGCGCGC
This sequence comes from Thiohalocapsa sp. PB-PSB1, assembly GCA_016745215.1. Taxonomy (GTDB): domain Bacteria; phylum Pseudomonadota; class Gammaproteobacteria; order Chromatiales; family Chromatiaceae; genus Thiohalocapsa. The sequence continues at coordinate 4,231,753 of CP050890.1, read as the reverse complement.
TGACCGGCGACGAGCGCTGGTCCGGTGAGGTGGTGCTCACCGACAGCGTGAGCGTGGACTGGCCCTGGCGCCTGGAGATCGACCCCGGTACCGTCGTGCGCGGCCCAGCGGGCGCGGAGATCCAGATCAAGAGTCTGGCCGAGATTGTCGGCACCGAAGAGAACCCGGTGGTGCTCGACGGCATCGGCTTGGACTTCGCCGCCGGCGCCGGCGGCAGCCTGGTACGCCATACGTTGATCAGCGGCGCGCACCGTTGCATCGAAATCGCCGACTCCGTGCACGTGATCGTCGACAACGTGCTGGCCGGCTGCGCGCAGGCGGGCATCTACATCGCAGACGGCGGCCCGATCATCGAGCACAACTTCATCGTCGAGAACGGCGACTACGGCATCTACGCCGGCCGCTACGCCCGCCCGAGCATCCGCTACAACACCATCGACCGCAACGGCGAATACGGGCTGTTCTTCAACGGTTCGAACGGCGCCGGGACCATCGTCGAGAACAACCTGATCACGCGCAACGGCCGGTACGGCTGGTACTACGGAACCAACGTCACCCGCGGCCACAACAACGTCTGGGGCAACGGCGATGCTTACGCCAACGCCGGCACCATCCCCGAGAGCCACATCGCCAGCGACCCGCTCTACCTGGAGCCCTTCTTCGGCGACCGCCGCCTGCTGGAGGGCTCGCTGTCGCTGAGCGCCGGCACCGACGGCGGCGAGCTCGGCGCCTACGGCGCGGGCGGCAGCCCGCCGGACTACGATCCGCAGATCGAAGCCACCACGCCCACCACCGCCGGCGCGCTGACCGGCCACGAGCGCTGGTCCGGCGAGGTCGTGCTCACCGATACCGTGAGCGTGGACTGGCCCTGGCGCCTGGAGCTGGCCCCCGGCACCGTCGTGCGCGGTCCGGCGGGCGCGGAGATCCAGATCAAGAGCCTGGCGGAGATCGTCGGCACCGAAGACAACCCGGTGGTGCTCGACGGCGTGGGTCTCGACTTCGCCGCCGGCGCCGGCGGCAGCCTGGTGCGCCACGCCTGGATCGGCGGCGCCGACCGCTGCATCGACATCGCCGACGGCGTGCACGTCATCGTCGACAACGTCATCACCGGCTGCGGCAGATATGGTGTTGTGATCGGCGGCGGACGCCCGGTCTTGGAGAACAACCTCATCGTCGAGAACGGCGCGGCCGGAGTGTATGTCAGCAGCAACAGCGCGCGCCCGAGCATCCGCTACAACACTGTCGACCGAAACGGCAACGCCGGGCTGTTCTTCAACGGCGCCAACGGTGCTGAGTCCCTGGTTGAGAACAACCTGATCACGCGCAACGGCGGGCGCGGTTGGTACTACGGGACCAACGTCACCCGCGGCCACAACAACGTCTGGGGCAACGGCGATGCTTACGCCAACGCCGGCACCATCCCCGAGAGCCACATCGCCAGCGACCCGCTCTACCTGGAGCCCTTCTTCGGCGACCGCCGCCTGCTGGAGGGCTCGCCGTCGCTGAGCGCCGGCACCGACGGCGGCGAGCTCGGCGCCTACGGCGCGGGCGGCAGCCCGCCGGACCACGATCCGCAGATCGAAGCCACCACGCCCACCACCGCCGGCGCGCTGACCGGCCACGAGCGCTGGTCCGGCGAGGTCGTGCTCACCGATACCGTGAGCGTGGACTGGCCCTGGCGCCTGGAGATCGCCCCCGGCACCGTTGTGCGCGGCGCGGCGGACGCGGAGATCCAGATCAAGAGCCTGGCCGAGATCGCCGGCACCGAAGACAACCCGGTGGTGCTCGACGGCGTAGGTCTCGACTTCGCCGCCGGCGCCGGCGGCAGCCTGGTGCGCCACGCCTGGATCGGCGGCGCCGACCGCTGCATCGACATCGCCGACGGCGTGCACGTCATCGTCGACAACGTCATCACCGGCTGCGGCAGATATGGTGTTGTGATCGGCGGCGGACGCCCGGTCTTGGAGAACAACCTCATCGTCGAGAACGGCGCGGCCGGAGTGTATGTCAGCAGCAACAGCGCGCGCCCGAGCATCCGCTACAACACTGTCGACCGAAACGGCAACGCCGGGCTGTTCTTCAACGGCGCCAACGGTGCTGAGTCCCTGGTTGAGAACAACCTGATCACGCGCAACGGCGGGCGCGGTTGGTACTACGGGACCAACGTCACCCGCGGCCACAACAACGTCTGGGGCAACGGCGATGCTTACGCCAACGCCGGCACCATCCCCGAGAGCCACATCGCCAGCGACCCGCTCTACCTGGAGCCCTTCTTCGGCGACCGCCGCCTGCTGGAGGGCTCGCCGTCGCTGAGCGCCGGCACCGACGGCGGCGAGCTCGGCGCCTACGGCGCGGGCGGCAGCCCGCCGGACCACGATCCGCAGATCGAAGCCACCACGCCCACCACCGCGGGCGCGCTGACCGGCCACGAGCGCTGGTCCGGCGAGGTGGCGCTCACCGACACCGTGACGGTGGACTGGCCGTGGCGCCTGGAGCTGGCCCCCGGCACCGTTGTGCGCGGCCCGGCGGGCGCGGAGATCCAGATCAAGAGCCTGGCGGAGATCGTCGGCACCGAAGAGAACCCGGTGGTGCTCGACGGCGTGGGCCTCGACTTCGCCGCCGGCGCCGCCGGCAGCCTGGTGCACCATGCGTGGATCAGCGGTGCGGACCGCTGCATCGACATCGCCGACGGCGTGCACGTCATCGTCGACAACGTCATCACCGGCTGCGGCAGATATGGTGTTGTGATCGGCGGCGGACGCCCGGTCTTGGAGAACAACCTCATCGTCGAGAACGGCGCGGCCGGAGTGTATGTCAGCAGCAACAGCGCGCGCCCGAGCATCCGCTACAACACTGTCGACCGAAACGGCAACGCCGGGCTGTTCTTCAACGGCGCCAACGGTGCTGAGTCCCTGGTTGAGAACAACCTGATCACACGCAACGGCGGGTACGGCTGGTACTACGGGACCAACATCACCCGCGGCCACAACAACGTCTGGGGCAACGCGACCGACTACTCCAGCGCCGGCACCATCCCCGAGAGCCACATCGCCAGCGACCCGCTCTACCTCGACCCCGACAACGCCGACTGGCGCCTCGCCGCCGAAAGCCCGTCGAAGACCGCCGCCGCCAACGGCGGCGAGATCGGCCGCTACGGCGGCGTCTTCCTGGCCGCCTGGCCGACCCTGGACCCGGTGACCAGCCCGGTGGCCGCCACCGAGCAGGTGCTGACCGGCACCAAGGCCGCTGGCACCGGCGTCGGCATCAACGGCAGCCTGCTGGTGCCCGTGGACGAGACGACCCTGTGGAGCGCGACCCTGCCCCTCGCCGAGGGCCTGAACAGCATCGCCATCTACGGCATCGACGCCCTCGGCCAGCGCAGCGACGTGATCCGCGCGAGCATCCGCCGGGACACGCTGCCGCCCGCGATCGTCGCATCCACGCCCGCCGACGGCGCCATCACCAATGCCCTGTTCGATCAGATTCGCATCACGCTGTCCGACGCCAGCGAGATCGACTACACCGACGCCATCGACGGCGCCCGGGTCAGCGGCAACAAGTACGGGCTGATCCGCGGCGCCTGGCAGCAGCAGGGCAGCACGCTGGTCTTCACGGCCGACGAGGCCTTCTCGCCGGATGCCTACCAGGTCAGCTTGCCGCTGGCCGATCTGCCGCTTGGCAACAGTGCCGAGGCCAGCATCGCCTTCCGCATCGACGACATCGGCGGCGCAACGCCCTCGGCGCCCGAGATCACGGAGCTGCTCTACGACGGCGCACCGCTCGCCGACGCGGCCGTGCTGACGCAATCGGCCGATATCGCCGTGCGGGTCGAGGACCTAAACGGCATCAGCCGCGTCGAGCTGTTCATCGACGGCGCCAGGCTCGGCACCGACACATCCCGCGACCCCTACTACCGCTTCGCGCTGGCCCTGCCGGACCTCGCCGACGGCGCCCATCGGATCGAGCTGCTGGCCTTCGACAGCCTCGGCAACCGCGCCGCCACCGCGCGCGATGTCACCGTCGCGCTCGCCGCCCCGGCGGCGCCGGCGCTGACCACGCCCGCCACCGACCTGCTCACCAATCGCACCGAGATCGCCGTGTCCGGCACCGCGGCCTATGGCAGCGAGGTCGTGCTGCTGCGCAACGGCAGCGCCATCGGCGACCCGCTGCCGCTGGACTGGCGCAATCGCTTCAGCGGCACGCTGCCGTTGGACGAGGGCGCCAATCAGCTCCAGGTCATCGCCCGCAACCGCGGCGGCGACAGCGCCCCGAGCGCGGTGGTGACCATCACGGTCGATCCCAGCGTCCCGCCGGCACCGACGGGCCTGATCGCCGAGACCCGCGACTCCGGCGTCATCCGGCTCGACTGGCAAGGCCCCGGCGATCTCGACATCGCGGGCTACGATGTGTATCGCGCTGCCGAACCGTTCGACGGCACCGCCGCCGCCACCCGAATCACCACTCAGCCGATCACCGTCGAGCGCCTGGACGACGCCCCCGGCAGCGACGGACGCTTCTACTACCGGGTGGTCACCGTCAACCGCGCCGGCACCCAGAGCGAGCCGTCCCACCAGGCCCAGGCCGACGCCGACGCCACGCCGCCGCGGGCGACGGCCATCCTCTACAGGACCCTCGGCGCCCATGATCCGGACAGCGGTCGCTTCGGCGTCGGCGCGGTGGAGGTCCAGGTCGAGGTCAGCGAATCCCTGGCCGAGGCGCCCTTCCTGAGCCTGACCCCGGACCTGATCCCCGAGCAGGGCGAGCCGATGCCGGTGGCGCTGCGCCGCATCGCCGAGACCACCTACAGCGGGCAGATCGAGATCGCCGCCGAGACGCCCTCTGGCCTGCGCACCGCGGTCTTCTCGGCCCGCGACCGCGCCGGCAACCGCGGCACCGCCGTCGAGGCCGGCGAGACCCTGCTGATCGACACCGAAGGCCCGCGGGTCACGGACCTGACCATCACGCCGGCCGACCCGATCCGCAACGCACCGGCGCCCGTGACCGTCGATGTATCCCTGTCGCTGAGCTCCGACCTCGCCCCGGACACCACCCCCGACCTGACCTGGCGCATCGACGGCGACGGCCAGGCCACCGACCCCGCGCCCATCGATCTGATCGAGGCCGAGCCCCGCGTCTGGACCGGCAGCCTGACCTTGCCGGCCACCGCCGGGGCCGCGGCACCGGCGGCGCTGGTGCTGGAGCCGAGCGCCACCGACGACCTCGGTAACCCGAGCGCGCCGCTGGCCGGCGGCAATCGCTTCCAGGTCTACCAGGGCGAGCTGCCGCCGCTGGAAGTGCCCGCCGGTCTCGCGGCCGAGGCCCTGCCGGGCGGTGCCGTGCAGCTCACCTGGCAACCGGTGGACGGTGCCGCCGACTACCAGCTCTATCGCACGGCGCCCGGCGAGGCCGACCTGCTGCCGCTCGCGCGCAGCGCCGGCGCCACCGAGCTGACGGACACCACCGAAACCGACGGCCTGCATCGCTACGCGGTCGCCAGCGTCCGCAGCGCCAATGGCCAGGAGGGCCTGAGCGCCCCCAGCGCCGTCGTCGAGGCCCTCGCCGACGGGACGCCGCCCGAGCCGCCCACCGGGCTGACCGCGAGCCTGACCGCCGCCGGCATCCAGCTCGGCTGGACCGCGACGGCGGAGGCCCCGGCGCCGGCCTACCGGCTCTATCGCGCTGCCGACGCGATCCTCGACACCGCCGGCATCGAGCCAGTCCTCGCGGACCTGGCCGCGCCCGAGGCCCTGGACCCAAGGCCCGCCGTCGCCGAGCCCTTCTACGCCGTCACCGCGGTAGACGCGGCCGGCAACGAGTCCGCGCCGACCGCGTCGGTCCACCTCAACGTCTCGCTGCTGCCGGTGGCCGAGCTGACCGTCACGCAACAGGACAGCGACGCGCCGGTGCTGCGCTGGACCGCGCCCCATGCCGAGGTCGCCGGCTATCGGGTCCATGTGCTGGACGGCGAGGCGGCATTGCCGCTGCACGCCGGCGAGCTGACCGAGACCGAGCTGGTGGACACCGGCTACACCGGCGAGCCCAGGCGCTACGCGGTCGCCACCGTGGACGCCGCTGGCGTCGAAGGCCCAAGGGTCGAAGTGCTGCTGCCCGCGCTCGATGCGCTGACGTTGGCCCCCGCGATCCGCCGCGGCGAGATGAACCGGTTGGATGTCACGGTGCAGAATCTCGGCGACGCGCCCATCCCGGCCCTGACCCTGACCGCCGAGCTGCCCGGCGCCGATGCCACCCAGCGGCGCGAGAGCCCCAGCCTGGCCCTCGGCCCGCTGGAGTCCCGCACCCTGTCCCTGGTGCTCGGCGGCGCCGCCGACCTGCCGGACCTGGCCGACCTGACCCTGACCCTCACCGCCCCGACCGACACCGGCGGCACGGCGCGCATCATCCGCACCGAGGCCGTCGAGATCGGTAACGGCGCGTTGGCCGGCGACCTGCTCGCCGCCGAGCTGACCCGTGGCGGCACCGGCCAGGTGCGCATCCGTCTCACCAACAGCGGCAGCGCCGAGGTGCAGATCGTCACCGCGTTGGGCCACGGCGCCGCCGACTCCGACGAGGTGCGCGTGCTGCTCACCGACACCGACGGCAACCTACTGGCCACCGCCCCCCTGCGCCAGGGCTTCGGTGAGCAGATCCAGATCGGCCCGGACGGCCGTGCCATCGCCGGCATCGCCCCCGGCGCGACCTTCGTCTCGGCGCCAATGGCACTGGCGGTGCCCTCCGCCATCCCCGACGACGTCGAGCTGCTCCTGGTCATCGACCGACTGCACCATGGGCTGCCGACCACCGTGGACGCCGCCCCCACGCCGCCGCCGATCAGCATCGAGGGCCTCACCGCCCGCCGCCCGCTGCGCCTGATCGACACCGCCTACCGCGGCGACATCACCGCCGTCACGCCGGAGGCGTCCCTCGGCGGCGAGCCGATCCGCATCACCGGCCGCGCCGTCGAGCGCGGCACGGGCTACCTGTTGACCCATGTGCCGCTGGACCTGGTCATCACCGTCGATGGCTTCGAGCGCGTCTTCGAGGTCGTCACCGACGGGGCAGGGCAGTTCAGCCACGACTTCGAACCCCTGCCCGGCGAATTCGGCAGCTACCAGGTCGCCGCGGTCCACCCGGACCTGTCCGAGCGCCCGATCCAGGCCCGCTTCAGCATCGGCCAGGTTGTACTGAGCCCGCAGACCTACCGCCTCGGCGCCATCCGCAGCCAGGCGAGCGAGGTGCCGATCCGCATCGAGACCAGCCCTGGGGCGGGCCTGGCCGGGGTGCGGCTGCATTTCGATGCGGCGGATCAGCCGCTTGGGGCCTTGCCGGACGGGGTCTCGGTGTCTTTGCCGGAGGCGGTTGACCTGGGCGGCGGCGACAGCGTCCAACTGGCCATCGGCGTCACGGCGGACGAGGACGCCGCCGATACCGGCACCTTGATCCTGGGCCTACGCAGCTCGGACCTTGGCGATCGCGACCTCGGCACACTGCGCATCGACTACAGCCTGACCGCGGCGCGACCGGCGCTGGTCTTCTCGCCCAGCTACCTGGAGACCGGCGTTGCCCGCGACCAGAGCGCCACCGAGACGCTGCGGCTGGAGAATCAGGGGCTGGCCACGCTGGCAGGCGTCACGCTGACACTGATCGATGCGCAGGGCGATCCGGCGCCGTCGTGGCTGTTCCTGTCGTCCAGTGCCGAGCCCGGCGATCTCTCGGTGGGCGATGCCGTCGATGTCGGTATCACCGCGGCGCCCAGCAGCGCGGTGGCCGAGGGTGATTACGAGTACCGACTGCGGATCGACAGCGGCAATGCCGATCCGGTCGAGATCAACTTGTATGTCGCCGTCTCCGACGCCGGCGTCGGCGCCGTGCGCTTCCATGTCGCCGACATCTACACGGAGACGCTGGACGGCGACGGCACCCCGATTCCGGGCCTCGCTGGTGCGAGCATCCGGTTGCAGAACGAACAGGTCCTCAGCATCGACGAGACCCTGACCACCAGCGCCAACGGCGAGGCCCTGTTCGCGGACTTGCCGGCCGGTCGCTACAAGTTCCGGGCGACCGCGCCGAACCATCAGCCGGTGGTGGGGCGGCTGCGAGTGAAACCGGGCGTCACGCTGGGACAGGACATATTCCTGGACTACGACCTGATCACGGTGGAATGGTCCGTAACGGAGATTCCGTTGCAGGATCGCTACGAAATCACGCTACGCACGGAGTATGAAACCGACGTTCCCGCACCAGTCGTTGTCATGGAGCCGGCGTCGGTGAATCTGCCGGCGGATATGGAGCCGGGCGATGTCTTTCACGGGCAGTTCACGCTGACCAACTACGGATTGATACGGGCGGAGGCCATGCAATTGGACATCGACTCCGATGCGGAGTATCGCGTCGAGGTTCTTGGGGCGGTGCCAGCTATGCTGGAACCGAAGCAGCGAGTTACAGTGGCGTACAGGGTCGTGCTTATGGATACCGGCGTCAACGCCGAAGATGCCAGTGGCGGTGCTGAGTCCGGGTGCTACTCGAAGCGTATCCGCGTTGGCGTTACCTACGAATACCGTTGCGTCAATGGCGAATGGCGGTGGGTCGCCGTCCCGCACTACATCTGGCGAGTCTTCGGAGACTGTCCCAGCGGTCCGGGAGTTGGTGGCGGTAGTGCCGGCGCAGGCGGTGGTGGGGGCGGCGGCGGAGGCGGCGGTTGTTGCGGTGGCGGCAGCGCTGCCAGTGGTCGCGGCGGCCGTGGCGGCTCTTCAACTCCGTCGAAGCCTGCTGACAGACCAAAACCGGAGCCGATTGCCCCGAACTACTGTGTCCCCGAGGCGCCACCGGAGGAGCCCCCACTGTGTCCCGATGACGACCAGCAGGTGCCGGCCGGCAGTTGGGTCCATGCCGTAATACGCGAGTACCAAGATCGCATGACCGATCTGACGGTGAAGGTGCCGGGTGGCGAAGCGGCTATCAGCCGACGTTTCTACGGCGATGACTGGCATTGGGACCACGAACGCACCCGCCTCAGACTCTTCCGCGACCTGGACTCCGGCCTCGTTCGCGAGATCGAACGGGCAAACGTCAGCTATGCACCGGTCGTTTTCGGCAGCGACGACGTCTTCCGCAACGACACCTACCGCATCATCCGCGAGCCCGACGGCTTCCGCTGGGAAGACGCCGGCGGCAACTGGGAGCGCTACGACAGCCAAGGCCGCCCCGTCGCCCGCGGTCGCGACGCCCGAACCATCGTGCAGCTCGCCTATCCGGATGCCGACGCCACCCGGCCGTCGGCGCTGCTGGATGCCGACGGCAACAGCGTCTTCAGCTTCGAGTACCAAGGCGATCTGCTCAGCGCCGTCAGCGACGCCCACGGCCGCCGCGTCGAGTACGGCTACACCGGCAGCCGCCTGACCCGGGTCACCGACGCCAACGGCGGCATTCAGGGCTACAGCTATGACGCGAAGGGCCGCATGACGGCCAAGACCGATGCCGAGGACCGCCGCATCAGCATCGGCTACACCAGCACCGGCGAGGTCGCCTCGGTGCTGCGCGCCGACGGCACCGGCACCCGCTTCGAATACGGCTGGGACGACGCCGCCGAGGAACGCTACGCCCGCATCCAGACCAGCAGCGGCAAGGAGACCGAGGTCTGGTACAACGCCGACGGCGACGTGCTGCGCACCGCGCTGAACGCCCGCCCGATGCGCACCGTGGACGAGGAGCGTCGCGTGCGCATCAGCACCGACGAGAAGGGCAACGTCACCCGCACCACCCTGGACCAATGGGACAAGCCGCTGCGGGTGGTCTACCCGGACGGCAGCGAAGTCAGCTACGCCTACGACAACCGCTTCCACAAGGTCCGGCGCCAGGTGGACCGCCGCGGCATCGTCACCGAATACAGCTACGACGCCCGCGGCAACCTGACCCGCCGCGTCGAGGCCGTCGGCCTGCCGGAAGAGCGCGCCACCCGCTACGTCTACGACGCCGCCGACCAGCTGTTGGAGCAGGTCCAGGAGGCCGACGCCGACACCGCCGAGGCCCGCACCGCCTTCACCTACGACACCGTCGGCAACCTCGCGACCATCACCGACCCCGAGGGTCATGTCACCCGGATGCTGGAGCACGACCCGATGGGCAACCCGCTGCGCATCCAGGACGCCCGCGGCGAGACCTGGACCTTCACCTACGACGCCTTGGGCCGGCTGCTCGGCACCACCGACCCGGAGGACAACACCACCAGCTTCGAATACGACGCCGTGGGCAACCGCACCGCCCGCATCGATGCGGCCGGCAACCGCTTCGAGTACGCATACGACCACCGCGACCAGCTCGTGCGCAGCATCGACCCGCTGGGCGCCGTCAGCAGCATCCAATACAACAGCGACGGCCTGCCGACCCTGGTCACGGTCCCCGAGGGCCGCGAGACCCGCAACGAATACGACAACGAGGGGCGCCTGCTGCGCACCATCGTCGGCCCGCTCGACTACGGCATCGTCACCGAATACCACTACGACGACACCGGCCCGAGCTACGCCCGTTCCGACAAGCCGGTGCAGATCGACTATCCCACCTACAGCCAGCGCCTCTACTACGACCGCATGCAGCGCCTGGTCCGCGAGACCGACGTGCTCGACGCCGACACCGAGCACAGCCGCTCGCGCGAATACGACGCCGCTGGCAATCTGGTCGCCGAGACCGACGAGGAAGACCGCGTCACCCGCTATGTCTATGATGGCCTGGGCCGCATGATCGAGAAGATCGACGCTGCCGGCTACAGCACCCTCTACGCCTACGACGACCGCGACAACATGATCGCGCTGACCGACGCCAACGGCGGGGTCTGGCGCTTCGAATACGACCGCAACAACCGCGTCGTCGCCGAGATCCTGCCCCTCGGGCAGACGACCCGCTACGAATACGACGCCCTCGGCAACCGCACCGCCATCCTCGACGCCAAGGGCCAGCGCATCGAATACCACTACAGCCCCGCCGGCCGCATGGTCCAGGAGCGCCACTTCGCCACCGGCGACCACAGCAACCCGGTCAAGGTCATCGACTACTTCTACGACGCTCTCGGCCGCCTCACCGGCTATGACGACGCCACCACCTCCGCCGTCTACACCTACGACGCCAACGGCCGCAAGCTCACCGAGACCGTCGATTACGGTCCCTTCGAGCTCGGCCACAGCTACAGCTACTACCTGAACGGGCTCAAGGCGAGCTTCACCGATCCCGAGGGGGAGACGACGCGGTACGACTACGACGAGGCGAATCGGCTAAGCGCCATCGAGCTGGATGATGGGCAGCGGATTACCTATACGGAGTATGAGTGGAATCGGCCAGGGCTTACCAACTATCCCTCTGGGCTTCGCACGCACTACGATTACGACTCACTGCAACGAATCGATCGCATCCAGGGCCAGGATTCGAACGGTACCGTCCTACTAGATTATCGTTATACACGATCACCGGCAGGGAACATACGGACGAAGGACACGGCGCTTGGGCGTTACACCTACGAATACGATCCGATTGGTCGGCTCAAAGGAGCTACCCATCCGGCGTTAAGGAACGAGGCGTACACATACGATCCGGTGGGGAACAGATTGACATCGGAGGATGGAGTCAAGGTTTGGATGTATGACGAGAATAACCGGCTTATCGGTAACGAAGAATTGCGATTGGAGTTCGACGAAAACGGAAACGTAACGGAGTACCAAGAGACTGGTGAGGAGCGTATGTTACTTTACTATGATGTCCAGAACAGGTTGATGTCCGTGGAAGTGTCAGCCAGCGGCGACCCTATTGAGTTCCTTTACGATCCCTTCGGCATGCGTCTATCCAAGGCGGGAGGTTCTACTCGGGTGTACTTCAGCTATGCAAACGAAGTTCTTGCGGGTGAGTACGATACCGAGTCCAATGTGATACGCAAATACGGAATGCGCCCTGGGCACGCACGTGATCGAGAGCCTCTGTTTTTCAAAGTTGGACAATCATGGCTTTGGTTTGAGAACGACCGGATCGGCTATCCGGCAGCCATGCGCGATGCTGGTGGCAGCAAGGTATGGGCTGCGCATTATGGTTCTTTTGGCGATTCAATCGTCTATGTGTCTTTGCAGAGCAACAGCATTCGTTTCCCAGGGCACTATTTCGACGATGATCTGGGCTGGGTTTACAACGGCGCCAGGTACTATGCTCCAGACACCGGTCGGTACCTTACCAGGGACCCGGCGGACTCGGCCTACGGCTCCAATGAATACGTCTATGGTAATTCTAATCCCTTGAGCTACATAGACGTCGATGGAAGGGAACCGTCCGCCGCGGATACGCTGAATCTGCCAGGTGTTCCCCAGATACCCGGTCTGCCGACAGCTTTTCCAGCGGCAGGCGTGGCTCTAGACGATCCTCAAGGATTCGCAGAAGGTTTGCACGACATTCAGAAACACCGCAAAGGGAAAGATTGCGAATGCCTCGAAGGAGAGGCGTATCTGATGTGCATGGCGGATGTCTACGATTCGTTGCTTCCTTAGCTGCGCAGCGTGTACGTTTTGGTGAGGAACGAACTCCAGCATGAACCCTGGGTGAATGACTCGGAGACGAGATTGATGATTGAGTCTTCGATCAATGCGACACGCCGGCGAAGCCGGGCGCAGCTGAATTGGGGTTCCTTTGTCACACAACCTACGGCATCTATAACCGGTAGACGATCCGCGGAGTCCAAGCCTGATGTCCGAGCACGACCGCTCCTATAAGCTCCTGTTCTCCCACCGCGATATGGTCGCCGACTTGATCCGCGGCTTCATGCCGGAGGACTGGACTCGGTCGGCCGGAATAATGAGGGATAGACCACGTTATTCTCAGGGCAATAATGATTGGAATAATGAGGGAATAATGAGGGACAGACCACGTTATTCTCAGAATTTTGAGTGGTCTATCAAACCACAAGCCCACACTGACGAACCTCACCCATGCCCGAGCACGATGCCTCCTACAAACTGCTCTTCTCCCACCGCGAGATGGTCGCCGACCTGATTCGCGGCTTCGTGGACGGGGACTGGACGCGGGCGCTGGACTTCGAGACGCTGGAGCGCGTGCGCGAGATCGGCGTCAGCCACGACCTGCGCGAGCGCGAGGACGACATCCTGTGGCGGGTGCGGCTGACCTTGGATGGGCAGCGCCGCTGGCTCTATGTCTATCTGCTGTTGGAGTTTCAGTCCACCGTGGATCAGCACATGGCGTTGCGTTTGATGACCTATGTCGGATTGCTGTATCAGGACTTGGTTAAGGCCGGCGAGATCGGCACCGGCGATGCCTTGCCGCCGGTGTTGCCGATCGTCCTCTACAACGGCAGCGATGCCTGGGCGGCGAAGACCAGCCGCGGGCGCTGTTGGCGCCGGGGGTGCCCGACAGTCTGCTGTCCTGGCAGCCGGAGCTTCGCTATCTTGTATTGGTGGAGCAAGGCTACGAAGATGTCGAGCTGGCCGTGCAGCGCAACCTGGTGGCGGCCCTGTTTCGCTTGGAGCGCAGCCGCACGCCGGCGGACATCGAGCGGGTGCTGGCGAATCTGATCGAGTGGCTCTCGGCACCGGAGCAGACCGGGCTGCGCCGGGCCTTCGTGGTCTGGCTGAAGCGGGTGCTGCTGCCGGCGCGGGTGGCCGGTGCCGATATTCCGAACATCATCGAATTGCAGGAGATGCACGACATGCTTGCAGAACGCGTAAAGACCTGGACCGAAGAGTGGAAGGCGGAAGGCCGACGCGAGGGCTGGCGCGAAGGCCAGCGCGAAGGCCAGCGCGAAGGCCGTAAGCAGGGCGAGGCCAAGATGCTTCGCCGACAGCTGGTGCGCCGCTTCGGCGAGCTGCCCGACTGGGTCGACGGGCGCTTGGGTGAGGCGGGGGAAGCCGAGCTGGAGACCTGGGCCGATCGGGTGTTGGAGGCCGGTCGGCTCGAAGACGTCTTTGCGGACCAGTGCTAGCTGGTCAGGGTCGTCGTGCGGATCGGTCCGGGAACAAACTCAAATGGGAATCCGTAGGCCTGGTACGAGCATCGGGGCATCGGGCGTTTCGAGCTCAAACTGAAGGACCTAGGGTGGATAAGCGAAGCGCATCCACCGCAGGCCAGAATGGCGGATGCGCTGCGCTTATCCGCCCTACAGGGTTCACGTTGATTGTGAACCCTGGCTTAGGTGATGTCGCGCGCGACCAGCCTTGGCGTTGGACGGGCGGATTCAGGCACGCGGTGCCGTGACGCAGAGCGTCTGCCCTTGCTCCAACGCTGGAGCGTTGGAGCGAGCCGGCGAGACGTGGCAGAGCGGCATGCGAGAGCGGGTCCGCCGCTTGGGTCTGTGCGGATGCGTTGAGTTGCTTTTGGGGTGTTTTCAATGGGCCATGTGTTCGCAGAGATCGAGTTGAGCAATCCCCGCAAGGCCGAGCTGAGCCCGGTGCGGGTCAAGGCGCTTGCTGATTCCGGGGCATTGATGTTGTGTATTCCGGAGCACGTCGCGCTGCAATTGGACCTGGCCACGGAATCCGTCCGCGAGGTCTCGGTGGCCGACGGTCGGCGGCAAAGCCTGCCCTATGTCGGGCCGATCAGGTGGTGTTCGGCAAGCGGTTCTGCTACGTCGGGGCCTTGGTGCTGGGCGATGAGGTGCTGCTCGGTGCCGTGCCGATGGAGGACATGGACCTGATCATCAATCCCGCGCGTCGGGAGCTGACCGTCGATCCGGCCAGCCCGAACATCCCGCATGCGCGTGTGAAGTCCGTGTAGGGCGGGACGCGGCAGTGGTTCCGCCTCTTGTCCTTGATCATGCTTCCGGTCAGCCGAGCGGTCCGCGCAGCGGACTACCGAGATGACCATTCTTGTAAGGGTCCGCTGTGCGGACCGAACGTGACTGCACTGAATGATGCTGAAGATGATGAAACGCGCAACAGTACATGACTCGCTGAGGTCCGCATCGCTCGCCCTGCTGCTCGGGCTCTGTACCTTCGGGCTGCCCGTCGCTGCGGTGGAGACCCTCTGCGCCCGCGTCGTCATCGAGATCGCGCAGGAGGTGACCTTCGAGCGCCAGGCGTTTGAGGCGCGGATGGTCATCAACAACGGCCTGGATGCGCTGGCCATCGACGACGTCGATATCGACGTGGCCTTCACCGATGAAAACGACGAGCCGGTGCTGGCCTCGTCGGACCCGGACAACGCCGAGGCGGCCTTCTTCATCCGCGTGGATGGCATGACCGGGATCGACGCCATCGACGGTACCGGGACCATCGCGCCCGCCACCAGCGCGGACATCCGTTGGTTGATCGTCCCGTCCCCAGGCGCAGGCGGCAGCTCACCGAGCGGCAAGCTGCACTATGTCGGCGCGACCCTGCGCTACACGCTGAACGGCGAGGAGAAGCTCGTCACCGTCTCGCCGGACTACATCTATGTCAAGCCGATGCCGCTCCTGGTGCTGGACTACTTCCTGCCGATCGATGTCTTCGCCGACGACGCCTTCACGCCGCAGCTGGAGCCGCCGGAGCCCTTCCCGCTCGGCATCAGGCTTGCCAACATCGGCCAGGGTGTGGCCTATGACCAGAGGATCGACTCCGCGCAGCCGCGCATCGTCGAGAACGAGCTCGGCCTGCTGATCGACTTCCGCATCACCGGCAGCTCGGTGGACGACGCGCCGGTGAGCCCGACCCTGCTACTCGACTTCGGCGACGTCGAGCCCGGCACCGCCAAGATGGGCCGCTGGCGCATGGAGACCACGTGGTCGGGCGAGTTCGTCTCCTTCGAGGCCGAGCTGTCCCATGCCGACGAGCTGGGTGGCGAGCTGACCTCGCTCATCGACGACGTGCGCACCCACACTCTGGTGCGCGAGGTGCGGGTGGACCTGCTTGGGCGCGACGATATCACGGACTTCCTCGGCGAGGACGCCGGCAGCCTGACCGTCTATGAATCCAACGGCCTTGATACGCCGGTCTTGGACCATTCCGGCGCGGCGAGCCTCACGCAGACCGGTGCCAGCGGGGCCGAACTCCAGTACCGGCTGGTCGCTCCGGCAACGGCTGGGTTCCTTTACGTCCAACTGCCGGACCCGCACGATGGCCAGCGCGAGATCACCGGCGCGGCGCGCAGCGACGGCAAGGCCATCCGCGCCGACAACGTCTGGCTCTCGCGGGTGCGCGACGGTATCGGCTGGCGGTACTTCATCAACCTCTTCGACGCGGCGACCAGCGGCGAGTATCGGCTGGCGATGGGACCGCGCCAGCTCGGCCCGCTTGCGCCGGTGATGCAGTTCATCCCGGACCGCATCGTTGCCCCCGGCGAGCAGGTCTCGTTCATCCTCGAGGCCAGCGACCCCAACGGCACCCGGCCGACCATCACCGCGCAACCCCTGCCGCTTGGCGCCCAGCTGTTCCCGGACAGCATCGATCTCCCGGACTTGACCCTGATGGTGTTCGACTGGACCCCGGCCGGCAACCAGGAGGGCGCCTACGATATCGCCTACACCGCCTCCGATGGCGAGCTGAGCACGACCCAGATCGCCCGCATCACCGTTTGCGGCGTCACCGACAGCGACTGCGACGGCATGGACGACGCCTGGGAGCGGACGCGCTTTGGCACGCTAAGCCGAGATGGCAGCGGCGACTTCGACCGCGATGGCATCAGCGACCTGGACGAATACCGCAACGGCAGCGACCCGACCGAGCCGGACGCGAGCCTGACCCTGCACCTGCCTGCCGGGCTGTCGTTCTTCGCCTTCCCCGGCCCGGTCGCCGACGCGCACGCCACTTGCCAGACCCTGCTGACGACCCTGGGCGAGATCGGCGCTGGTTCCAATTTGATGCGGATCAATGCAGCAACCCAGCGCATCGAGTCCTGCGCCGTCGGCGATGCCGCGGACTTCCCGTTGGAACCTGGCATCGGCTATATCGCCCGGCTGAGCAGCGCCCACGACATCGCAGTTTCTGCGGCAAACGGCTGCGCCGCTGCGCCACTGGAGCCCGGCATCAACCTGCGCGGCCATCCCGCTCCGACCGTGGATCTAGGCTGCTTCGCATGGCTCGAAACAAATGCACCCGAGACCGTCTCCGCAATCGGCCGTTTCGATCCACGGACTGGCCGCTTCGAGTATTGCGGCTGGCTCGACAGCGGCAGCGGCTCAGCGCCCGCCGGCACGGACTTCCCGGTCGAATCCGGGCGAGGCTATCGCATCGATTCCGTCAGTGGGGACGACTTGCAATTGCCGGGCTGTCCGTGATGGTGGCCCCTGGGCTCCAGCGGGCGGCGTCATTACACGGATGCACCGGGGGAGGCGAAGCCCGCGCCTCCGCGATAGAGCTTCTGATTGCGGAACAGCGTCGAGCGGTGCATCTTCAACACCGGCGCCAACTCCTTGCCTTTGGCCAACCCCTGCGACATCAAGATCGCACCGATGTAACGCACAGCCTTTTTGTCGCAGCGTCGGCAACTCATCAGTGGGCCGCAGGCTTTCATGAACACAAGTTCTTCAGCGGTTTCGACAACCGCCAAACGAGGACTCAAGATGACGGCCTCGTCGGGCAGTACGGGAAGCTCAATCGTACCCGTTCTGTTGACGTTTTGTATCTCGCAGTAACAATCCCCCGGCAAAGCCGGGGGCTTTCGTTTGTGAGCCGCTCAAAGCGGCTGTACGGGGTCGCTAACGCGGCCCTGCGGGTTTGCAACCGCCTAAAGGCGGTGAGTCATGCCAGCAGGCTCAGTTGCTCGAGGCGGCGATCCTCAGTCTCCTGGTGCCTGATGTCTTCGCGGATCACGGTCTCATTGCGGCCGAGCGTGGTCACGAAGTATCCACGCACCCAGAAGTGCTGACCGACAAAGTTGCGCTTGCGCTCGCCGTAGACCCGCGCGATGTGGATCGCGCTCTTTCACTTGATGTAGCCAACGACCTGCGAAACCGCGTATTTTGGCGGTATCGAGATGAGCATGTGAACATGATCGGCATCAGGTGGCCTTCCTCGATCCGCGACTCCTTGGGTCGTGCCAACGCATGGAATACCTCGCCGAGATGGCGCCTGAGGTTACCGTACAGTGTCCGGCGTCGACACTTCGAGATGAACACTACGTGATATTTGCACTCCCACTCGGAGTGGCTTAGGCTTTTTGCTTCGTCCATCGGGACGCTTCTCTTCGTCCTGTGCTTCGCGGCTCACGGCTCGGAGCATCTCCGATGGACTCCCGGAAATGTCAAACTGCAATAGCGTTCGGCATGCATCTTGCCGAGCCCTCATTGCCTTAGAGAATGTCACAATAATTTCTTGATAACAGTCACTTATCGAAAGCACTCGACATCTTGTCGAGCTTCCGGTAGCTTCGCGCTGGATTCGTATCATCACCAGCCCGGAGCTTGAGATGGAGCAGCAGAACATCGCTCAGCCATCCGTTTTCGAAACGATCATGGCCCCCCTTACTACCGCTTTTGAAAGAGCAGGGCGATCAACGAAAAGACGATGCGAGCACCTATCCATTGTCGTTGAAGCCTTTCGTGCTCAATCTGGTGTTGGCCGTGCCGAATAATATCAAGTCTCTTTCATTACTTAGGAGTGCCGAGTTTCTCTATTAAAATCAAAAGGGCAAGATTTGTCCTGGAATCGCTTCCAAACCAACTGTCGGCGCGATCGAAATGTGCCGTTAAGGCGGGGTCAGAGCTGAGCGGCGGCGCCAAGTATACCAGATCCATTCGGATCGAGCCTTTCGATGATGAATTGTGCCAGAATAGGCCCCTGGCCCCAATCCAGGAGACATTCTGGTAGGCTGTGTCGTAACGCCAGGGTGAGCACGCGTTCGGATGGCACCAGGCCAGGGCGGATTGTACGCAGCCAGGAGCCGAAGGATTGCCAAATCAGTCGCGGATGGCAGGCTGCCAGATATGAGCCAACCCTTGGGCAATGCATCCAGCTTGGACGAAGACAGGGTCGGCATGCAGCTTGTGCTTCACGGCTTGACAGTAAGCCGCTGGTTCCCGGTGTAGATGTTGATTGCCATTGCGCCGTTTCGGCGGCTTCGTCGGCTTCATCAAAAAATGATAATGGAATGTCCCAAAGACGTGGATCGACTGCTTGAAGTTGACGTCGATCTTGAAACGCAGGCCATCGAGACGAATGATGTCGATGGCCTCCAGCGCGAGGTCTGTCGATATGAGGATGAAACGTCTTCGGTGCGGGTGAATCACAATGACGAAACGCACCAGCTGCCCGACCGGTCGCCACAGCAGGTCATGCACGGTGTAGCGCAGTATGACCCCTTGTTCGCTCTACACGGGGCTCACTGCTTGCTCGTTCGCCAGGCCCTCTTTGCACAACGACCGCAGCTGGATCTTGCGTCCATACATCCGCGGGCGCCCACGCCCACGAGGTTCTGTTGCGTCTTGAACCCAGGGTGTCCAAGCCACGGCGTTCGAGCGCACGCTAACCAAAAGATGATTGTCTTGCGCGAGCAGGCCCTTGACCATCTTTCAACACATGTCATAGCGATCAGCCACAAAGTCGTTAGGTTGACTCGATGTCAAGCAGCCCAAGCAGAGCGATCATCTTGTCCATTAGCCTGCGCTTATCTCGGTTCGTCTCCACAACGCCCTCATGAATCCGTGACGGCAAGACAACTAAGGTTGTTTGATTCCATCGAACAGGTTTGCCGCTTGGCTGACACCATGATGTGGATTAGGAATCGCGCCAGCGGTTCGCCTGTTAGACCGTACCTAGGGTGTTCAATTTGGCCTTCTTCACGCACTTTTTGCTCCTGCAGATCTGTTTGCAGCGCCTGGAAAGACGGAGAGCGTAAGGCGTTGATATATAGCTGAATACAGTTCAGTTGGTGATGCAAGGAAACTGTGTGAGTCGGGCCAAGCCAGGACCGTCCAGATTGAACTACCTAGACCGTACCTATGAAAAAGGGGTGTCTCTGTCGAAGCAAGCCTTTGAGGTAATCGAGAAATAGCTTGCCGAATTCAACGACGGGGGATGCACATGGTGGACAATTTTGTCAAAGCATCCAGCGGCAGCTCGGCACAGGCGCAGAAGACCCAGCCGCTGCCGCGGCCGATCTGGGTAAAACGAAGTTGATCGTCACTGAGACGCGGCCCGGCAGGCCGTTGCTCGTCAAGTTGACGATAATTGTGAGTGTACTAACGCACAGAATTTCAGTACACTGCGCCGGAAACGTAGCTGAAGCCGATTTTAGGTACATCAACAAGTCGTAAGCGTCATGCTGACAGGGCCTTTGAACAGTTAAGTGGAGTTCGTATCGATGAGCGGAGTGCGAACCGAACATTCAAAACGCGGTCGCCGATGGGGTGGCGGCTCGGCAGCCTCTCGTCGCAGCCTGTGGCTCGTCCCTGCGGTGGCGTTGTAGAACGGCCAGGCGTCGGCGGTTGGCTGACGACGGGGAGTTTCGACGTGAGGCTGGAGATCTCTACCCCCATCCTCTGCTCGACCTCTATGCAGCCTTGTTCGACGCTACGGCACAATCTGACACAGCAGCGGCGCCTGCCCCGTCCACATTGATCCTGATGCTCGCCGGCCTCGGCTTGAGTGTCATCGACACAGCGAAGGCGCGGATGCAGGCCACTTACACCCTGTCCATGGCTGACGGATCTGCCGAGGTATCGATACCGCTCGTCGGGTAGAGAAACCCGGACTCATGGGTAGGATTGATCTCGGTCAGGGAAATTCTTGGTATCTGGAGTACATTTATATACACTAGTCGTTGTTCGGCTGAACGATCGGACCGCAGCGGTCGGTCGTCGGACATGCTGCATATTCTCGGGGATACAGGAGTACTTGCATTATGTTGGTCCCAACCTGCTTCGCCTCTCGGGCACGACGCGAATTCTCGGACTGCCAACCCCAGGGCAGAAGCGCGCCAGAGATGCTGCTGTCTTCTTGCGCGTTGCTGCTGAGCTTTGCACTCGGCACGTCGGCATTCGCCAACGTTTACGATGTGACTATCAGCGACGTTACGCCGCGGGCCTTCTCGGTGATCTGGATGTCAGACACGCCGATCGCTGCTGCAACCGTCCAGGTTTTTGCCGGGTCGCCGGATAACCTCGTAGAAATAACCGACGATTTGAACGTGCAGACGATCAGCGCCAGCTACACCTCAGCGCATGATCGGGGCATTGTTAAGGTCGATGTCACCAGTGACATGATCAGTCTGGAGCCAGACACCGTCTACTACCTGCGTACGCGGACGGAGAGCCGCGACACTCCGGCGCTTATCGTGGAGTATCCGCTGCCCACTGAGCCCTTGCTGGAAGTGCAGACCGCCGTCGCGGTGACCGTGTCCCAATCTGCCGACCCGTCTCTGCCTATTGCCAACGACCTCTATTTCCACACCCTCTACGATCCGGACGGTGCCGAGTCCCCCGACGGCGCTCTGATGCTCATTCGGGTGCCCGACCTGTCGCCTTACCCCATCAGCGCCTTTGTCGGCGAAGGTGCTTCCGCGCCGCTGGCCATTAGCGATCTCAACAATGTGTTTGGCAACAATACCTTCGCCAAAAATTAGCGCCAAAAATTAGGTGGGCGACAGCCCGAGGTGATAGGTTATCCAGGTAACAATCCGAAGACCTATTCCCTCAGGAGGCTATCGCCCATGCCCGACATTATGCTGATCTTGAGCTGCTTAAGCCAGAGCGTAGATAAGACGAGCCTTGGCCGTTTGGGTTGCGTTGTGGAAGGGCTGTTGGCGATGACGGGGCGGGTAACGATGCGGGGGCTATCGCGCTGGACCGAGCGCGGGGGAAGCTATCGGACGCTACAGCGGTTGTTCAACACCACGCTCAGTTGGGGCCAAGTGCATTGGCTGGTGATTCGCCAGCACCTGCTGGGCGACGAAACGCAATGGTTGCTGGCGGGCGATGAAGTGGTGGTGAGCAAATCGGGCAAGAAGACCCACGGTCTGGATCGTTTTTTCTCCTCGGTGGTTGGCAAGACGATCCCGGGGTTGTGTTTTCTGAGCCTGTCGTTGATTAGCGTGCAACGGCGCTGTTCGTACCCATTGCGCCTGGAGCCGATTCTCAAAGAGACGGCCGCGAGCTGCCCGAAAGCGTCCAAAGCGGGTCGGGGTAAGGACCGAGGGCGGCCGAAAGGTAGCCGCAATGGCAATCGCCGGGAGGTGAGTCTGTCGCCCTATTTGCAGTTCGTTCAAGACCTTCTGCGCCAGGTGCTGGCACTGGTGTGCCAGACGCTGACGGTGCGTTATTTCGTCTTCGACGGGGCCTTCGGCCATAATCAAGCGCTGCAAATGGTCCGTCGCACGGGCTTAGAGTTGATCAGCAAATTGCGCCACAACAGCGCGCTGTATCTGCCCTATGACGGCCCCTACGCCGGGCGCGGCCCGCGGCGCAAGTACGGCAGCAAGCTCGATTATCAACACTTGCCGCCGTGCTTTCTCAAAGCCACTTCCGTGGAAGGACAGGTTCATACGGCCATCTACCAACTGCCCGTTTGGCACAAAAAATTCCCCGACCGGCTCAATGTCGTGATCCTCGTCAAGACCAACCAACGCACCGGTGCCCAGGCCCATGTCATCCTTTTCAGTAGTGATCTTGAGTTAGGCTACGAAGCGCTCATCGATTACTATCGCTTGCGCTTCCAAATCGAGTTCAACTTCCGAGACGCCAAACAGTACTGGGGCTTGGAAGACTTCATGGTGATCAAGCCAACGCCGGTCTACAACAGTGCCAACCTGGCGATGCTGATGATCAACCTGTCCCAGATCCTGATGCGACCGGTGCGCGAGCACTGTCCGAGCTTTAGCGTCAATGACCTCAAAGCCCACTTCCGCGGCCGGAAATACGTCCTGGAGGTGTTAAAAATGCTTCCGGAAATGCCCGAAGCAAATATTATTGACCAAGCCCTTGAGCAGGCTGCAAATCTGGGGCGGATTAATCAAGAACTTAGTGCAGCATGAGATCGGGCTATTTGGCGAAGGTATTGTGGCAAGGATGGCTATTCGGTACAGGTGCCCGCGGGCGAGCCGGTGGAGATCCTTGAGTTCCGGGGAAACATCTGCGACGCCTCCAACCATTTGCACCGCCGCATGCGGCGGGCGCCCCCGGAGCTCGAGCCCGCGATGACGGAGTTGTTGCCCCCGGGCGCGTGTTTCTCCCCCGACGAAGTCGCTGCCGACTTCGACTGTAATGATCGCATCGGCTTGAGCGATTTTGGGCTGTTTGCAGACCACTATCGTCGCGAGCAGCCGGATTGCGCTTACAGCTCGGACTTCGACTTCGACGACAACGGACGTGTGGGCCTGAGTGATTTCGGCCTGTTCGCTGACGTCTACCGAATGGAAGAAGAGTAACGTCCGGCCCGTGGGCGAGCCTGCGCAAGGCGAGGTTCGCCGTTGGAACCCGGTTCCGGTGCAACGCGTTTGAGGACGCATATCATGTTGATTGCCCAATTCTTGTCCCGCTTCACCGCATGCGCTCGCAGTCTGTTCGCGGCCGGTGCGTTGTCAATGCTTCCGCTTATGGCGCTTCACGCGGCCAGCGTCGGCGTCGAACCGCAACTCGTTGTTGCTCCATCGGTTGTGGAGCCCGACGAGAAAGGCATGATCCGCTTCGCGCTGGCAGTCCAGAACATTCCCGATCCGGGATTCAGAGGGTACGGGATCACCCTGGATCTCAGGAGCGACGGCGACGACGTCAATCTGGTCACGGGTGGACCGCTGATCTCATCTTCGCTGCCCGCGGATAAGGTCTCTTGCTCCGTATCCCTGTTGGCGGCGGCACCAACGGACCAGGATTTTGGCGTTTCGTTATTCCAGTCAGGCCAAGGCGAAATGGCCCTTAGGGCCAGCAGCGACGCAATTTGCGCCGACAACGGTGTCGACCCGAGTAGCGGACGACCGACATTTAGTTGCGTTACCCCAGGCGAAGAAACTCCGATCGGTGACGGCCCCATTGTCGAATTCCGCTGCTTTAAGGGCGCAGACGTAAGGACGGCAAGCATTGATATAGTCCCGGGTTTGATCAGCGGTGAGACCGGAACCGTTGTCCTCGTGGGTGGCGAAGTAATCATCGGCCAAGAGCAGATTATCCCCGGACGCATACTGATCGGCGACATCCCGGATGCTGACGGAGACGGTGTGCCGGATGACATCGACAACTGCCCGCTGGTCGCCAATGCAGACCAGGCCGACGACGACGGTGACGGCATCGGCAATGCCTGCGATCGCTGTGCCCTCGACGCCGACAACGACAGCGACGGCGACGGCATCTGCGGCAACGTGGACAACTGCCCGCTGGTCGCCAATGAAGACCAGGCCGACGACGACGACGACGGCATCGGCAATGCCTGCGACAACTGTGCCCTCGACGCCGACAACGACAGCGACGGCGACGGCATCTGCGGCAACGTGGACAACTGCCCGACACTAGCCAATGCAGACCAAGCTGACGACGATAGCGACGGCATCGGCAATGCCTGCGACAGCTGTGCCCTCGATGCCGACAACGACAGCGACGGCGATGGCATCTGCGGCGACGTGGACAACTGCCCGGTGGTCGCCAATGCAGACCAGGCCGACGACGACGTTGACGGCATCGGCAATGCCTGCGACAGCTGTGCCCTCGATGCCGACAACGACAGCGACGGCGATGGCATCTGCGGCGACGTGGACAACTGCCCGGCGCTGGCCAATGCAGACCAGGCCGACGACGATAGCGACGGCATCGGCAATGCCTGCGACAGCTGTGCCCTCGACGCCGACAACGACAGCGACGGCGACGGCATCTGCGGCAACGTGGACAACTGCCCGGTGGTCGCCAATGCAGACCAGGCCGACGACGATAGCGACGGCATCGGCAATGCCTGCGATAGCTGCCCGCTCGACGCACAGAACGACGCCGACGGCGACGGCATCTGCGGCGACGTGGACAACTGCCCGGCGCTGGCCAATGCAGACCAGGCCGACGACGATAGCGACGGCATCGGCAATGCCTGCGACAGCTGTGCCCTCGACGCCGACAACGACAGCGACGGCGACGGCATCTGCGGCGACGTGGACAACTGCCCGGCGCTGGCCAATGAAGACCAGGCCGACGACGACAGCGACGGCATCGGCAATGCCTGCGACAGCTGTGCCCTCGACGCCGACAACGACAGCGACGGCGACGGCATCTGCGGCGACGTGGACAACTGCCCGGCGCTGGCCAATGAAGACCAGGCCGACGACGACAGCGACGGCATCGGCAATGCCTGCGACAGCTGTGCCCTCGATGCCGACAACGACAGCGACGGCGACGGCATCTGCGGCGACGTGGACAACTGCCCGGCGCTGGCCAATGAAGACCAGGCCGACGACGACAGCGACGGCATCGGCAATGCCTGCGACAGCTGTGCCCTCGACGCCGACAACGACAGCGACGGCGACGGCATCTGCGGCAACGTGGACAACTGCCCGGCACTGGCCAATGAAGACCAGGCCGACGACGACAGCGACGGCATCGGCAATGCCTGCGACAGCTGTGCCCTCGACGCCGACAACGACAGCGACGGCGACGGCATCTGCGGCGACGTGGACAACTGCCCGGCGCTGGCCAATGCAGACCAGGCCGACGACGATAGCGACGGCATCGGCAATGCCTGCGATAGCTGCCCGCTCGACGCACAGAACGACGCCGACGGCGACGGCATCTGCGGCGACGTGGACAACTGCCCGGCACTGGCCAATGAAGACCAGGCCGACGACGATAGCGACGGCATCGGCAATGCCTGCGACAGCTGTGCCCTCGACGCCGACAACGACAGCGACGGCGACGGCATCTGCGGCGACGTGGACAACTGCCCGGCACTGGCCAATGAAGACCAGGCCGACGACGATAGCGACGGCATCGGCAATGCCTGCGACAGCTGTGCCCTCGACGCCGACAACGACAGCGACGGCGACGGCATCTGCGGCGACGTGGACAACTGCCCGGCACTAGCCAATGAAGACCAGGCCGACGACGACAGCGACGGCATCGGCAATGCCTGCGACAGCTGTGCCCTCGACGCCGACAACGACAGCGACGGCGACGGCATCTGCGGCGACGTGGACAACTGCCCGGCGCTGGCCAATGAAGACCAGGCCGACGACGACAGCGACGGCATCGGCAATGCCTGCGACAGCTGTGCCCTCGACGCCGACAACGACAGCGACGGCGACGGCATCTGCGGCGACGTGGACAACTGCCCGGCGCTGGCCAATGAAGACCAGGCCGACGACGACAGCGACGGCATCGGCAATGCCTGCGACAGCTGTGCCCTCGACGCCGACAACGACAGCGACGGCGACGGCATCTGCGGCAACGTGGACAACTGCCCGGCACTGGCCAATGAAGACCAGGCCGACGACGACAGCGACGGCATCGGCAATGCCTGCGACAGCTGTGCCCTCGACGCCGACAACGACAGCGACGGCGACGGCATCTGCGGCGACGTGGACAACTGCCCGGCGCTGGCCAATGCAGACCAGGCCGACGACGATAGCGACGGCATCGGCAATGCCTGCGATAGCTGCCCGCTCGACGCACAGAACGACGCCGACGGCGACGGCATCTGCGGCGACGTGGACAACTGCCCGGCACTGGCCAATGAAGACCAGGCCGACGACGATAGCGACGGCATCGGCAATGCCTGCGACAGCTGTGCCCTCGACGCCGACAACGACAGCGACGGCGACGGCATCTGCGGCGACGTGGACAACTGCCCGGCACTGGCCAATGAAGACCAGGCCGACGACGATAGCGACGGCATCGGCAATGCCTGCGACAGCTGTGCCCTCGACGCCGACAACGACAGCGACGGCGACGGCATCTGCGGCGACGTGGACAACTGCCCGGCACTAGCCAATGAAGACCAGGCCGACGACGACAGCGACGGCATCGGCAATGCCTGCGACAGCTGTGCCCTCGACGCCGACAACGACAGCGACGGCGACGGCATCTGCGGCGACGTGGACAACTGCCCGGCGCTGGCCAATGCAGACCAGGCCGACGACGATAGCGACGGCATCGGCAATGCCTGCGACAGCTGTGCCCTCGACGCCGACAACGACAGCGACGGCGACGGCATCTGCGGCGACGTGGACAACTGCCCGGCACTAGCCAATGAAGACCAGGCCGACGACGACAGCGACGGCATCGGCAATGCCTGCGACAGCTGTGCCCTCGACGCCGACAACGACAGCGACGGCGACGGCATCTGCGGCGACGTGGACAACTGCCCGGCGCTAGCCAATGAAGACCAGGCCGACGACGACGACGACGGCATCGGCAATGCCTGCGACAGCTGTGCCCTCGACGCCGACAACGACAGCGACGGCGACGGCATCTGCGGCGACGTGGACAACTGCCCGGCGCTAGCCAATGAAGACCAGGCCGACGACGACGACGACGGCATCGGCAATGCCTGCGACAGCTGTGCCCTCGACGCCGACAACGACAGCGACGGCGACGGCATCTGCGGCGACGTGGACAACTGCCCGGCGCTAGCCAATGAAGACCAGGCCGACGACGACGACGACGGCATCGGCAATGCCTGCGACAGCTGTGCCCTCGACGCCGACAACGACAGCGACGGCGACGGCATCTGCGGCGACGTGGACAACTGCCCGGCGCTGGCCAATGAAGACCAGGCCGACGACGATAGCGACGGCATCGGCAATGCCTGCGATAGCTGCCCGCTCGATGCACTGAACGACGCCGACGGCGACGGCATCTGCGGCGACGTGGACAACTGCCCAGCGCTAGCCAATGAAGACCAAGCCGACGACGACGACGACGGCATCGGCAATGCCTGCGACAGCTGTGCCCTTGACGCCGACAACGACAGCGACGGCGACGGCATCTGCGGCAACGTGGACAACTGCCCGGCGCTAGCCAATGAAGACCAAGCCGACGACGACGGCGACGGCATCGGCAATGTCTGCGATAGCTGCCCGCTCGACGCACAGAACGACGCCGATGGCGACGGGATCTGCGGCGACCTGGACAACTGCCCGTTGATCGCTAACCCGGACCAATTCGACAGCGATGGAGACGGTCGCGGTGATGCCTGCGACGGCCTAGAAGCAGGGTCAGACAGCGTCGAGACGCCGGAAGATACGCCCGTCGATATACCGGTCCTGAGCAACGACGCCGATCCGGACGGCGGCACCATCTCGCTGGTCAGCTGCTCCAACGGCAACCACGGACAGGCCGAGGCGCTTGCCGATAGTCAGTGTCGCTACACGCCGGATGAGAACTTCAACGGCAGCGATAGCTTCAGCTACATCATCGAGGATGACAACGGCGGCTCCGCAGTAGGCCAGGTGTCTGTCATCGTGACGCCCGTCAACGACCCACCAGTGGCGATGCCGGATTCGGCGACCACCAATGAGGATATCGCCGTCGACGTCGATGTGCTCCTGAACGATGAGGACCCGGACACGGCCGATGATCCGGCGGATATCATCTCGCTGGTGAGCTGCGACCTAAGCTCGGATGAGGGTGGTACGGTCTCGGTGCAGGTACCGGCCGGTCCGCTCACCTACTCACCGCCCGCGGACTACAACGGCCCAGACCGCTTCAATTGCGTCATCGCCGATCTTGCGGATGAGCGAGCCAACGCGGACGTCACCGTCGAGGTCACGCCGATCAACGACGCACCGCGGATCGATCCGATCGCCAACCAGCAGGTTGACGAGGGCGTCGAGCTGATTGTGCCGATCACCTGCGAGGACGTGGAGGACGACTCGGTCGTGATCGATGGTGGCAATCTGCCTACCGGCGCGGTGGTAACCGACCTTGGCGGTTGCTCGGGTGAATTCCGCTGGACGCCGGATTTCCTCAGTTCCGGTAACTATCCGGATGTGCTGATCACCGCCACCGATGACGGCAGCCCGCTGGCTCAGGGTCAAGAGACCTTCACGATCACGGTTGGTGATTTCAACCTGCCGCCGGCCTTCAGCGACGACATCCCATCCCGCGTGGAAGTGGACGAGAACGAGCCGATCTTCGTCAGGATGGATGCGGATGATCCGGATGAGCCGGCGACCGACCTCGTCTTCAGGGCACTGGATACGCTGCCGGACGGGGCGACATACAGCGGCAACCTGGGTGGTTACGCCGAGCTCAACTGGACGCCGGACTTCGGCCAGGCGGGCGAGGAACCGCTCAGGTTCGAGGTCTGCGACAACGGCACGCCCACGCTGTGCGATCGGCACGATCTGACCATCGCCGTGGGCAACGTACCCCGCACGCCGGAAATGCAGCCGATCGGTGATCGCGAGATCGATGAGCTGGAGCAGTTCTCTCTTGTCGTAACCGCGACCGACCCGGACACGCCGCCGGATGAGGCACCGTCCCTGAGCCTGAGTCTGGTCTCATCCGAGATCGTACAGTTGACCTCGGTCGAGGGAGACCTACCCGAGGGTGCCTTGTTCACCGACAACGGTAACGGCACGGGCCGACTGGACTGGACTCCGACCTACGATCAGGGCCAACGGCAGTACCTGTTCGAGGCCTGTGCGACCGATTCGGTGGACCCGACCCTGACCGACTGCAAGCAGTTCACGGTCACCGTCGGCAACATCAACCGTCCGCCGGAGCTCACCCCGATTGGCGACAAGACCGTCACCGAGACTGACCTGTTGTCGTTCACCGTCAGCGCCAACGACCCCGATCCGGACGGCATCGGCTTCACGCTGGCGAGCTGCAGTGATCCGGCCCTGCCGGCAGCCGCGCAGCTGACCGACAACGGCGACCGCACCGCGAGCTTCAGCTGGACCCCGGTGGTCGGCGACGCGGCGGGTTCACCCTACTGCGTGACCTTCACCGCTACGGACGACTTCACGCCGGACGTGCGCACCGACGCAGAGACCATCTCGATCACCGTCGAGCCGGCCGCCGGACCTGGGGATGATCCGCCATACTTCGACCCGGCAGTGCCGTCGAGTCAGACCATCGGTGTTAGCGAGTCGCTGGAGCTGGATGTCTGCGCCACCGACCCGGAGGGCAAGCGGGTTGCGGTGAGCGCTGAGGGCTTGCCGCAGGGCGCGCAGTTTAGGTCCGATCGTCCCGGCTGTGCTCGCCTGACCTGGAAGCCGGGCTGCACCGCTGCTGGGGAACATACGGTCAGCTTTACCGCCGACGACGGCACGCAGCAGGCCAGCACCAGCACGACTATCGAGGTGACGGCAGCGCCGGTCGAGGGCGCGATACAAGAGGAGTATCTGCTGTCTAGTCTGAGCTACGATCGCTGGCCGTTCTTTGTGTTCGAGTATCGGGTCGCGTTCCGCAACGCAACCGACTGCCCGATCGACGGCTTGACTGCCACGGTCAGCAGCAGCTCGGACGACTTCCAGGTCAGGGAGGCGGATGTCTCGTTCGATCGCATCCCGGCGCAGCGCAAGCGCACAAGTCAGGACAGTTTCAGTGTGCGTTACAGCATCTTCAGGCGGCTGGATAAGAGCGTCTTGAGCTGGGAGGTGAGCCAACCTTAAGTGGTCAATGCGCCGAGGGCCATCGCGCGTCCGCTATCGGCGGACGCGCGAGTGGGAGCCAGGCGCCTATCGGCCTCTATCCACTCGCTGCCGTCGCTCCGCGACCGGCGGTTGATCTTCCAACGAACAAAATTGTCCGATAGCGCCTTGAGCGATCATCAAGGTGGTCATCGGCCTAACGCCTGCTATGTTATGCAGGCAGACCTCGGCAAGGGGGAACAACTGATCATGAATAAGCAATCCATGCATCCGGCGAAGACGAGCCTCGGAGTCGCTGCGGCTTTGTCGCTAATGCTAGGCGCGGGAGCCGTTCAGGCCGCGGCCATGTTCCAGGGCTCGGCCGAGGTCATGACCAGCGTATCGAACAATCCATCGGGGATGCCCATTTCGTTGAACGCCAACTTCTTCCTAGTAGACCAGAGCAGCACCACGCTGACTGGGGCGACGGTTTCGACGACGACCGGTGCGTCTCCGCTGCTCGACCCGACGCAGGTGATCCTAACAGAACCCTTGGATACCGCCGCGCTTACGGTGGACGTGTCGGGAAGCGCGGACGCCACCGGCAACGATGATTACGCCGAGGCCACCGCCTCTGCCCTCGGTGTTACCGGCATATTATTGGACAATAGTTCGGGGGCCACCCCTGCCGACTTCGCCTTAAGCGTAGATTGGTTGTATTCCGCAGAGGTCGCCGCCGATCTTCCCGACGAGTCAGCAGGCCTCGCTCTAGCGTTGCTGGTCAATATCGTCGATGAGACAGCAGGCCAGGACATTGATGAATTTGCCATCTTCGATGTCTTCTTCCTTACGGACACCTCCGCATTGTCCGGTGACGATTCCGGTCTCAGGTCTGTGAACGGGACAGTGCCGGTCGGCGATATCTACAACGTCGGCCTGAGGCTCCAGGTGCTGAATGGCTTTGCCGATTCCAACCCCCAGGAGGCCCCTCTACCCGCGCCGGTGCTGCTGCTCGTCTTTGGGCTGCCACCGCTGCTGGCCCTCAAACGCCGGCGGGCGCACTGACCTTCTTCTCTTTCGTCGGCCTGGGTGTTGCCGTTGCGCCACCCGGTGCAGAACTCTGACATCGCGAAGTTTTGAATGCGACGATTCGGCCGGAAATACAACCGAGCAACCATGCATCTACCCACTAAGCTGTGGGCTTCAAGGCAAAAATCAGGCCTCCTGAGTCTGGAACAAAAATATCCAGCCTCTTGGTTAAATGCATGTACTACATTGATTATTACATTACATCATAGATAGTTAAGCTCGATACGTCAGGAGTTCTGCGGTGCCACCGCTTCCAGAGCGCGACAGGTCAGATCTAGGCTGTCGAAATCTGCAGTCTCATTAAAACAAGCGCTTCCCGGTTTATGGATGCTTAGTCGGTGTCGGGATCGGTGTCAAGGTCGGAATGAGGAATTGGTATTGAGCTGGCTGCTTTGATCGATGAGCGGATTCGATTCCGATTTCGATAGCGACCCCGACACCGATGAGGCTTACCCAGTGCGTTCGATAAAGCAATCCAAGACCCGGAATCGGTTTGGCATCAAAACTCAGGACATTTCAACCGCCTAGGCCAGATCTGCCGGTAGCGATAAGCGCAACACCAAGCGAAGCAGCAGGTCGCCCCAGGTCTTAGACCGAGCAATACGTCAACTCTCGCGCAAGGAGCAGCCGAGACGGACCCCGGCAACAGCTCAACACAACAGCACCGACCCGGGTCGATGAGAGGCCCAAGCTCGCACCCACAGCAGTATCCGCGGACGTGCTACCACTTCTTACCCCGAGCCAACCGGCGACAGGCAGCCAGCCGCTTAGACGCTGCCAAAGCCGCCCGTCGCAAGCAACGGGAGCGTTCGGCCGCAGGGCAGGATGGGAGCGCGATGCATAGAACAGAACTCCACCTACAATCCACGACTTCCAATGCCTTCAGGTGGCATATCGTCCTCCGCAGGCGTTGGCCTAGCTGGAGCATTGCTGCAATGCTCTGGCAGCTGCGCTCTGGGCCGTGCTGCTGCTCCCCGACATGCTGCCCAACGCTACTCAGGCGCAAGGCGCTCCGACCGCGGATCTGTCCTTGTATACGGGGGGATGGAGCATTGACAACAGCGTGTCAGCGCGCAGGAACGCGTTCACCCATGCCAAGTCATTGAAGACGGGCAGTGCGATGCAGAATCCGAATAGGGCTGCCTTAGGATAAACCGAAGCGAGTTGCTCTCAAAATGCAGGTGCGCCTCCAACTCATGGAAAGCGGTCTCGTTGGTCCACTGTTCATTGAGAGCGCCAGTTTCGCTTCGCCCGCAGAGCGTTCGTTGCTTGCGGCTTCCCAGGGCAATGCCTGGTTTTCGCGTCCCAATAGACGAATCGCTGGCGCGATTCCTTTCCATTTCAGGCTGCCAACCCGGTCGCAATCCTATTCGGCGCCTGCCGGCTGCAACGGCCGGAGATCGCCATGCTGGTGCAGCATGCATGGCTGCATATCGACGGCGAGCGCTGCCGATTCCTGGTCTGGGTGGTGATGCCCAACCACGCCCAACGAGCTGACCGAGACGCTGCCGGGCTTTCCGCTGTAAGACCTGGTGCAATCCTGGAAGGACTTCGCGGCCCAGGCGAAGAATGCACTGCTCGAGCGTAAAAGTGACTTCTGGCCAGGTGACTGCTTCGACCGTTACATCCGCAACGATGGGCCCCCGCGGCTATCCTGCGCTGCATCGACAACAACCTGGTCAAGACCGGACTGGTCGAGCATGCCGCCGACTGTCCCCTCGGCAGCGCCGGCTTTCCAGACGGCCTCGCCTGATGCGGGCTCGATCCCACATCAGGCGATCTTGCGTCTGGAGCGAGTTGGCACGTCCACTTACGCATGTTCAGCTCGGATGGATTTGGCTCGGGTTTGAAGGGTTTGCGCGATTTCCTGTGTCTTTTGCACGGCATTGAGCCGCGCCAAAGACGAGCCGGCTAGGTTGCAACAGCGTTAGTGATGGTGCAGAAACAAGCGAAACAGGTTTTTGGCTTGGGTGTCGCCTGCCGACTCATTCGGTACCGCTATCGGCGTCGGTATCGGTATCGGCGTCGGTATCGAACTGACCAACTCCGATTCCGATAGCGACCCCGACCCCGATTGCACTCCCCGCCGATGTCTGGATAGCGTTGTATAGGTTATTCATGAACCGCTACTTACCCAGTGCCTTGCGCAATTCCCAGCCGATCAAACCCAGATCCCCCGGCAACATCCAATTGCAGCAGTCGCGGCCCGGCGAAACGCGCAGAGACCAGGCAAGCGGCTCGGTATAGAGAAAGCGCACATCATAATCGCTATCGGGCGCGGCAAATCCCCTGGCGCGATTGCCCGACTCGCAGGCCTCCAACAGCTTGAAGTTGCCTTCCGCCTCCAGCTGTCTCAGCACATCAAGGATTGCATCATGCATGCTGCTGTTCCCATTCATCGGTCAGTGACCGGAACAGTCGATTGATGGCGGGCCGATCGACCGTCTCGGGCAGCGTGGATGTGTTGTAAAGGGTATCGAGTTTAACCACTTCGGCTTCGACCCGATCGATCAGAGCCTGATAATCGTAGTGACCGGCCAGGACGCGCAGCAGAAACGCCAGGCGTTCACCCTCGAACCGGACCAACGGCCGACCGTGCTCCAGCAGATGGGCGCCGGAGAACAGCAGTCGGAAGGTATGCATCATGTTCTTGGCATCATAATCCATCTCGCCTCGCTCCTGCGATTGCCAGCGTGATGCATTGCGTTCGTTGCGCCATTGCCAGTAATTGCGGTGATCCTTAATTGCGTTCTCAAAACCTGGACGGTTGTAGAGCAACAAGCCGATGCAGCGCTTGTGCTCGTCATCCGCCGGGATCGACTCGCAGACCAGTTGCCCACCACGAAAGATGCCCTTGGCCGCGTCGCCATAGTCGTACAGACGGTACAGGTCGCGCGTGTGTTCCACCGCCGCGCAATGACAGCGGGCTAGGTCCACGCCCGATGCCAGCAACGGCAGCGGCCGAAACGGCATCGGCCCAGCCGCGCGCAGCAGCCAGCAAAACGCCTCCTTCGACGGCGGCGCCTCCGGCTGGGGATTGTTCACCCATTTGTTGCGGCCCCGCGCCCGCCTGATCTGGGCTCTGGCATAGCCGACGTGGGATGCAAAGCACTGCTTGCAGACAAACAACTCGCGCCGCTCCATCAGCTTGTGCATTATCGGGTTTATCAGCAGTACACAGTCATCGGGCGGATAGAGCAGCTCCAAGATGTTCGGATTGGCGTTCATGGCCAACTCCAAAAACCGCCGCAGGCTGTAGAAAACGACATCGTTGCGCGCATCGTGCAACTGGGTCGGCGCCTCATCCAGGGACAGATACGCCGATGCGGGCAATATGAAGATGCCGCGAATATCGGTATCGCTGCCGGCATGCGCTGTGCCATACATCCGGCTGCCCGCGATGCACCGATAGAGCACGAGCTTGGACCGCGGTTCATCCTCGAGATCAGAAAGCCTGAGTTTCAATGACGCCTCCGCTAGCGTTTCGATTTCGATCGGTGGCCGATTGGCGTCGGCCAAGCCTGCCCTATGCCGGGCCGATCAAAGTGGCGTTTGGCAATCCGGTAGAGATTGCGCTCCGGCTGACCGGGCGGGTATTGAATGATCGTCGTCCCGGTTCCAGCTTTAACCGAGTTTACTGCTCGCATGGACACATCGCCGTCAATTGCCCAACCGATACTGGTCTTTCCCACAGGGTAGCGATCAATGCGGTTGCTTTATCTGGATGGCCGGAACTCCAGAACCGATCATGGCCGCTGGCATTGCGGGTGCTGAGCAATCGCTGCCGTGTCAATCGATGGCGGAGTTGCCGGGCCACGGCGACGCCGGCATCGGCGATGATCACCTGATCCCCGGCGATCTGCTGGATCAGGGGCCGGACCAATGGATAATGGGTGCATCCGAGTACCAGTGTATCGGCGCCCTGGGCGAGCAGCGGCAATACATAGTCGGCAATCAGGGCGCTGGTGGACTCGCTATGCAGATCGCCAGCCTCAATGCGCTCCACTAGGCCAGGGCAGGGCTGCACAAGAACCCTGGCTTGCTTGTCGAAGCGCCCGCGCAGCGCCTCGAATTTATCGCTGGCCAGGGTTTGGCTGGTGGCGAGCACGCCGACTACGCCACTGCGGGTCAGACTCACGGCGGGCTTCAACGCCGGTTCCATGGCGATGATGGGTAATTCGAAGCGCGTTCGCAGGGTTGCCGCCGCCGCTCCGGTGGCGGTATTGCAGGCGACCACAATGGCCTTGGCGCCCTGGTCGACCAGCCATTGTGCGACCACCAGCGAACGCTCGGTAATGATGTCCCGCGGTTTGTCGCCGTAGGGGGCATGACCGGAATCGGCGACGTACAGCAGGTGTTCAGTCGGCAATTCGCGCCGAATTTCCCGCAATACGCTCAACCCGCCGACGCCGGAGTCAAAAACTCCGATTGGATCGTCGCAGATGAGTCGATCCGGTCGCGAAGGCAGATACTCGTACAACGCGCTGCGAATTGGACTTTGGCTAGGCTTAGACCTGGTTGGCTGCTGGGTTGGTTTCAGGTCTGCACCGGAAAGCCATAGGGCGGTTCTTGGAGCGATAGCAAAGGTCCGTCGCCGTCTGCGCTGGCCAGACGCACTTCGCCACCCTCGGCAGAGCGGATCTCCACCACCACCAGCAATGCGTAGCGGCCCGATTCGATCTGGCGGACATTGACGATGCGTCCTGGCGCTTGCTCTGACTTGCTGCCCGGCACGCTGAGCAGATCGCCGGGTCGCGGCGCGCTGTCGGTGTTGACCTCGGCGACGTACATGCGTCGCTTCAGCTTGCCCAGATATTGCATGCGTGCGACGACTTCCTGACCGGTGTAACAGCCCTTGGTGAAGCTGACGCCGTCGATCAGATGCATGTTGGCCATTTGTGGTACAAACGCATCGCTGGTCTCGGGCAGAACGGTGGGGATGCCGGCGCGGATGTCGTGCAATTCCCATAAATCCACATTCGCTTCCACGGCTTCGGCAGCGGCACTTTGCCAGAGATGACTGGCCTGTTCCGGGGGGCCGATGAACAGATAGCGTGGGATGTTGCCAGGCACACGGATCAATACGGCTTCGCCAGCGCGGCTCATGTCGTTGTCTGCGGCTGGCAGCGACCCGAATACCTCGGTCAGGGCAGCGTCGGCGCAGGTGCCAAGTATGCCGAAGCAGACCAGGGCATCGCTGGCATTGTCAATCGTGACGTCGGCGCGCAATCGGAACATTTGTAGGCGCTTGAACAACGGCTCCAACTGGGTGCGCGGCAGCAGCAGGAACATAGTCTGTTCGATACGCAGCATACGAAAGTTGGCGATCATGCGACCCTTGGCACTGCAGTGGCTGTTAAGCTGGCTGTGAGTCTCCGAGAGTTCGCGAATATCATTGCTGACCTGCGCCTGTAGGAAATCCTCCGCCTCGGGACCGCCGATGGCGATCAGGCCCAGATACGATAAGTCCACCAGTGCACAGTCCAGGTCGAGCGAGTTGTTGGCGAAGCGAGCACTGCCGGCTCCGCTCTGGGTTGGGTCGCTCGGTTCGCTCAAATCTGCGGAGCGGGACGCGAGGAACGCTCTCCAGTTTTGGTTCATTGGGGATCTCGCTTGCTTACGGCGCCCGGCTCGGGCACGCTGAAAAAAAAACGGCTGTCCGAGTATGATAGCGGATTCCACCGCATACGCCGATGCTCAACGCTGAAATTGCGTCTTCATCGCTCGGGATTCTTTCAGTAGGATCGGGCAGATCACTACACCAGAATGGAGATAACAACACTTTGTCCATGCATCAAGCCGGGTCCGCATCCAATTCTCCGGTCAATCTTCCTGCCGCCCGCATCACCACGGACAGTCTCGTGCTGTATAAGATCCGTCCCGCGCGCGTTGTCTCGGTTGGAGAGAAAATCGAAATCGAGATCGATGGCGGCCAGACCAAGCGTGTGCGGCCGAAAGATATTCTGCTGTTGCACCCTGGCCCACTGCACCGGCTTGCCGATCTGACGCCGCGCACCGGTCAACTTGAAGAAGCCTGGGAATTGCTGGAAGGTGCCGAGACCGATCTCAAGGAGTTGGCAGAGCTGGTCTACGCAGAATACACGCCTGCTACCGCCTGGGCCGCTTGGGAGCTGTTGTCGGATGGATTGTACTTCGAGGGCACGCCGGAGCTGATTCGCCCGCGTTCACGGGATACCATCGAGCAGCAGCGCGCCGAGCGCGATGCCAAGGCGCGTGCGCAACAGGAGCAGGCTGAGTTCATGACGCGCCTGGCCGAGGAGCGCATCATCGCCGAAGACCGCGCGCGCCTGGCGGAAGTCGAGCGCTTGGCCAATCAGCAGGCAGAGCATAGCCGTATTCTAAAAGCCTTGGATCTACCCGAAACGCCGCAGAGCGCGCATCGAATGCTGGTCAAAGTCGGCTATTGGCCCACGCAGCATAATCCTTACCCGGCTCGCTTCGGTGCGGCGATCACTGATCCGGACCTGCCGGTTCCCGGTGTGCCGGATGAGGAGCGGCTCGACCTGACGCATTTGCCAGCCTATGCCATCGATGATGAGGGCAACCAGGATCCTGACGATGCGCTGAGCATCGACGGCGAACGCATCTGGGTGCATGTGGCCGATGTGGCGGCACTGGTCGCTCCGGACAGCGACATGGACCGCGAGGCACGCGCCCGCGGCGCAAATCTGTACTTGCCCGAGGGCATTATCAATATGCTGCCGGGCGCGGTGACCGAACAACTTGGACTGGGTCTGCAGCAGGTCTCTCCGGCGCTCTCGTTCGGATTCATCTGCGCCGATGATGGCGGGCTGGTGGATATCGATATCCGTCCAACCCTGATCCGTGCCACGCGCCTGACTTATGCCGAAGCGGAAACGAGCTTGGCGGATGCTCCGTTCGAGCGGCTGGTCGCTGCTGCCGAACGCTACCGCGCGCGGCGCGCGGCGCATGGCGCAGCTAGCATCGAACTTCCCGAGGTCGCTCTTCGCGTGGTCAACGGCGAGCTCGAGATCCGCCCCATCGATCGTCACGGGTCGCGGGCACTGGTCACCGACCTGATGCTGATGGCCGGAGAGGCTGCCGCGCGTTTTTGCAGCCAGCGTGGTTTGCCGATTCCCTATGCGACCCAACCAGCGCCGGAGCAGATCCAACAGCCCGAGGGAATGGCGGCAATGTACGCCTATCGACGTCAGTTCAAGCCATCGCGTACCAGTGTCGAACCCGGCTCGCATTTCGGTTTGGGCCTGGACGTGTACGCGCGCGCCACCAGCCCGCTGCGTCGCTATGCGGATCTGCTGGTGCATCAGCAGATTCGTGCTCTGCTGCATGACCAGCAGCCGCTGACCGCCGAGCAGATCAGCGCTCGTGCCGGTGAGGCGGATCAATCCGGCGTCGCCGTGCGTCGCACCGAGCGACAGTCGAACCAGCATTGGAAGCTGTTGTATTTGATGCAGAAAAAGGGCTGGAAAGGCGAGGCTGTGGTGGTGGAGCTAGGCGATCGTAAGACGACTGTGATCATTCCTGAATTGGCGCTGGAGGGGAAAGTGCGGGCAAAGCAAGCTCTAGCACTGAATCAGCGCATCCGACTCTCCGTTGTCGAAGTTGATTTGCCAGACCTGGATTGTCGCTTTCGTGTATTGGGCTGAATCCGCTGCGTAATCATCGGGATCGAAATCAAGATCAACAAGATAGGACAATTCACCGCATCCCAGGAGACGATGGATCGGTTGGTGCTGTCATCGGTGCCGTCAACGGAGCGATCGCCTGTTCGAAATCGTCCGAGTTCAGATATTGGATCACGACTCGACCCTCGTCATCGCGCGCGATGTCCATTCCCTTATCGGGATAGAGCCAGTGCAATATGCCGCTGTCTTCGCTGCGAATTTCGGCGGGAGCACCGAAGTTGCCCTGGATGTCCCTGGGTTCGAGGCTTTTCCAGGGTAAGTAGGTGAGGCTGCGGATGGGCGCGCCTGATAGGGCTTGAATATCTTCCGGCCTCAGTTTGACCTTACGGCTGCCGCTGCCGGTTGTGCTTACGCGCAAGCCGCGATCATACATGTCGGCGAGCCGTTGTGGGTCGACTTCCAGGGTCAGCACCCAGTCGGCGCGGATGTTAGCCAGGTAGAGATTGCCAAAATAGACTTCTACTGTATAGTCGCCGCGCGGGTCGGCGAATAGGTTGATTTCGCCCTGTTCTCCGAGGAGCGCGCGCACATCGGCCAGGGTGCTGTCGCCAAGGGTCAGATCGAACACCCGCGTGCGCCCGCTCGCATCCCGGGTCAGATCCCATGGGTACAGACGAATCTCGGCGCGCTGATCCGGGCTGATCGACAATAACAATAAGATGCCGAGGATTCCCATCAACGCAGCAGCGAGGACGGAGAGGATGATCTTGCGATCCATGGCTTGCCTCGTGGCGGGGTGGATGTACGGCCCGATCCGCGGGCAACGACAAAGGAGAGGGTGCAGCTGGGAAGAGAGACCGTCGGCATGAACCGAAATGGCCGCATTCAACCTGGTTCGCTGGGAGCATCCAACAGCAGCCCCGCGACCACGCGCCGGCCCTCGCTGACCAAAATGTTATAGGTACGGCAAGCGGCGCCGGTATCCATGATCTCGACTCCAATGCCACGCTCGAGCATGGCAGAGTAGACGATGGGGTCCGGGAACTGCTGCCGGGTGCCGGTGCCGATGATGATCACCTCGGGCTGAGTTTCCAGCAGAAGTTCCATATGGTTGGCGTCGAGCCGGTCAATCCGATCCGCACCCCAGTCGGTCAGGATCGCGCGCGCCGAGACCACCAAGCTGATGTCGTAGCGATGACCGCCAATGCGAATGCTATGGCGGTCGTAGGCTTCGATCAGATTGGCTTCGGTTTGGTCGATTTGGGCGAATTTCATGATTCGATTCGGCTGAAGCAGTCAATCGGTATGGATAAGTAGTACAGTGACGCTAGACAAAAGTCCAGCAGGGTATGTTTCATTGGTCGGCGTGTGACAGGGCAAGTTCTTCCCACAGTCGAAGTGTTGGCCCCGGCTGATTCATGGTGTAGAAGTGCAATCCTGGGGCGCCACCTTCGAGCAAGTCCTGGCACAGCGCGATGACAACCTCGTGGCCGAAAGCGCGAATGCTGTCTTTGTCCTCACCAAAGCCCTCCAGGCGTTTGCGAATCCAGCGAGGAATCTCGGCGCCGCAGGCGTCGGAAAATCGAGCCAGTTGCGTATAGTTGGTGATCGGCATGATGCCGGGCACGATGGGCAGGTCGATACCAGCGTCGGCGCAATCGTCGACAAAACGGAAATAGGCGTCGGCATTATAGAAATATTGCGTGATGGCTGCGTTGGCGCCGGCATCCACCTTACGCTTGAAGTTGACCAGATCGATCTTGGCGGATGCGGCCTGCGGGTGGATTTCAGGGTAGGCGGCAACCTCGATATGGAATTGGTCGCCGAACTCCTGGCGTAGAAAGCTGACCAGTTCATTCGCATGACGGAAGGTATTCGAGTCGAGGCGGCCCATACCTGAGGGTAGATCGCCACGCAATGCAACAACGCGCGAAATGCCTTGTTCGAGGTAATGGCGGGCAATGTTGCGGACCTCATCTTTATCCGAGCCGATGCAGGCCAGGTGCGGTGCGGTGTCGATGGCTTGTTGCCGCAGCCAGGCAACGGTCTCGAAAGTGCGCTCGCGGGTGGAACCGCCAGCGCCATAGGTGCAGGAAAAATAGCGCGGCCGGACGGCATTGAGTTGTTCCACGGCGAGCTTGAGTTTGTCCATGCCCTCTGTTGTTTTGGGTGGAAACAACTCGAAACTGAATGTGGCGAGATCGGTACCTTGTGTATTCATGGCGGTGTTCGAATCAGCAAGGGTGGCAGCGCGCGACTGATTGGCATGCGTTGCCCCCCTGAGGTGCTTGGGATACGGAACGGTTGGAAGCGGGATCGCGCGCCGGCGTTGATCCACATGGTGCACGCGTGGTACAGGATGCCTTTCTGTCGATCGGCGCTGCCTGCTGCCGGGGAGTAGGGCGTCGAGCTTGTTTGCTGGCGCTTGCGTGCCGACGATGTGCAGGAAGCGATTTCAATCGTCTTCATTTAACCCAGCCGGTAAGCTGTTTTGCAAGCGGGTTTGGCTTATTCCTGTGCCACGATCCGGACCCTTCCTGCGCCAACTGTGCGCCCCTTTATCGTGCCGCTAGTGCTCTGCTGCGGAAGTCGCGAGACCGTTTGCCGTCATTGTCGTGGTCGTCATCGATGGCTCACGATGAGCGATTACGACAACGACAAACAGCAGAAACGGTCGCGGGACATCCGCACCGCTGCACTAGTAGCGGTAGTGATCGGTTTTGTAGGGACCTTCGACGGGTACGCCGATATACTCTGCTTGATCCGCACGCAATTTGGTCAGTTTGGCGCCGATTTTATCCAGATGCAGCCGGGCGACTTCTTCGTCCAGATGCTTCGGCAAGATGTGGACACCCACCGGGTACTGGTCGGGTTTGGTGAAGATCTCAATCTGTGCCAACACCTGATTGGTGAAGGAATTGGACATGACAAAGCTCGGGTGGCCGGTCGCGCAACCGAGGTTAACTAACCGACCCTTGGCCAGCAAAGTGATGCGATGACCATCTGGGAAGACGATCTGATCCACTTGGGGTTTGATCTCGACCCACTCGTAGCGAGCGAGTTCCTGAACCTGGATCTCATTGTCGAAATGGCCGATGTTACAGACAATCGCCTGATCTTTCATGCGCACCATATGATCGTGGGTGATGATATCCTGGTTGCCTGTGCAGGTGACGAAGATATCAGCCTGGTCGCAGACATCGTCGAGTTGTACAACACGGAAACCCTCCATAGCCGCTTGTAATGCACAGATCGGGTCGATCTCGGTGACCCAAACATTCGCGCCCAGGCCTCGCAGAGAGGCGGCCGAGCCCTTGCCGACGTCGCCAAACCCGCAGACGACGGCTACCTTGCCTGCGATCATGACATCGGTGGCGCGTTTGATGGAATCGACCAGGGACTCGCGGCAGCCGTACAGGTTGTCGAACTTTGATTTGGTGACCGAGTCATTGACGTTCATGGCCGGGAACAACAGTGCGTTGCTCCTGTGCATTTCATACAGGCGGTGCACACCGGTGGTGGTTTCTTCCGTGACGCCCTTGATACCCTCGGCGGTACGCTCCCAGTGATGCGGATCGCGCGCGAAAGTTCGCCCGAGCACGCCGAGGATTGCGCTCCATTCCTCGTTATCGTCAGCGCTGGCCTCTGGAACCTTGCCGGCCTTTTCGAACTCGACGCCCTTGTGCACCAGAAGGGTGGCATCGCCGCCGTCGTCGAGGATCATGTTGGGTCCACCGCCGTCGGGCCAGTTCAGCGCGCGCTCAGTGCACCACCAGTATTCCTCCAGTGTCTCGCCTTTCCATGCATACACCGGGATATTGCGTGCGGCGATGGCAGCGGCTGCGTGATCCTGTGTGGAGAAGATATTACAGGATGCCCAGCGCACCTCGGCACCGAGTTCGACCAGCGTCTCGATCAGTACCGCAGTTTGGATGGTCATGTGCAGGCTGCCGGTGATGCGTGCGCCCTGTAGCGGTTTGGTTGGGCCGTACTTTTTGCGCAATGCCATCAATCCGGGCATTTCGGTTTCAGCGATGGTCATTTCCTTACGACCAAAGTCTGCTTGGGACAGGTCGGCGACTTTAAAATCGGTAAACTCACTCATAGTAGTCAGCTCCAGTGAATAGCAGAGTGAGCGCCGTTATCAGTCGGTTCACCTCCCCGAGCCTGGCAGGATCGCTATGCTCCTGTCGCAGCGCTCCTCGGAAAAGGATCATTACATGAGGTTATCTAGTATATGAGTCGATGAGGGTTTTCAACGTTTCATGTCGCGATGCGCGCGCAATGGCTGCCGCTGATCGGAATACGAACGACGGCAATCCCAGATTTAAGTTGATTACAGTCCAGCGGCATCCCGGAGTGCTTCGGCCTTGTCTGTGCGCTCCCAGGTGAACTCCGGCAATTCGCGGCCGAAATGGCCGTAAGCCGCGGTTTGTTGGTAGATCGGCCGCACCAGATCTAACATATGGATTAGGTTGAAAGGCCGCAGGTCGAAGTGTTCCCGAACCAGCCGTGCGATGCGATCCTCGTCGATCTTGGCGCTGCCGAAGGTTTGCACAGAA
Source organism: Thiohalocapsa sp. PB-PSB1 (assembly GCA_016745215.1). Classification (GTDB taxonomy): domain Bacteria; phylum Pseudomonadota; class Gammaproteobacteria; order Chromatiales; family Chromatiaceae; genus Thiohalocapsa. The sequence continues at coordinate 4,188,042 of CP050890.1, read as the reverse complement.
ATGGATGTCGGCTCAGCCACGCCAATGGCGTAAGAGATCTGAATCTCGCAGCGATCGGCAAGGCCGGCGGCAACGATGTTCTTGGCCACATAGCGGCCCGCATAGGCGGCTGATCGATCCACCTTGGATGGATCTTTGCCGGAGAAGGCACCACCGCCATGGCGGGCCATACCGCCGTAGGTGTCAACGATGATCTTGCGTCCGGTCAGACCGCAGTCTCCAGCGGGGCCGCCAATGACGAAGCTGCCGGTGGGATTGATATGGATCTTTGTCTTCTTGTGTATCCATTCTCTGGGAATCACCGGCAGGATGATGTTCTCCATCACGGCCTCGCGCAGGTGATTATACTCGATATCCGGATCATGTTGCGTGGAGAGCACCACTGCATCCACCGCGACGGCTTTGCCATCGCGGTAACTCAGAGTAACCTGGCTTTTCGCATCCGGTCGCAGCCACTGCAACATTCGGGTCTTGCGCATTTCGGCCTGACGTTCCACCAGCCGATGGGCATAGGTAATCGGGGCCGGCATTAATACGTCGGTTTCGTTGGTAGCATAGCCAAACATCAAGCCTTGGTCGCCGGCGCCCTGTTCCTCCGGCTTGGATCGATCCACGCCTTGCGCGATGTCACTGGATTGCTTACCGATCAGGGACATGACGGCACAGGTGGAGCCGTCGAAGCCGAGATCCGAACTGGTATAACCGATGTCGTTGACCACCTTGCGGACCAGCGAGTCAAGATCGACCCAATGTCGAGTACTGATTTCCCCGGCGACAATCACGGCACCGGTCTTGATCAGGGTTTCGCAAGCCACGCGAGCCTTTTCTGGATCGGGATCATTAGCCAGAATATTGTCGAGTATGGCATCGGAGATCTGGTCTGCCACTTTATCCGGATGGCCCTCCGAGACCGATTCGGATGTGAACAAGAAGTCATTTGGCATAGTGGCTTATGATTGTTTGGGGTGGTAATTCAGAATCTCGAGTACGCGGCGACCTTGGGCATTCCGTCAGATAACTCTGCCTAAGGATGCATCGATCGTTTGCTATGAGCGTCTGGCTGTGTTTGCTGCTGGAATCATATTGCCTGTGCAGGCTGGGAAGAGCGGATTTGGATTTTATTCCTAACCTAGTGTAACTTTCTTCACCAGCTTTTCAAACAGGTGGGGCTCCCATAAGGTAGTTTCTGCCCGAACAGAGAACAAGTGTTGGAATTTCGAGTGCTTCAGTTACCATGCAGCACTCTGATGACGATTTGCTGCATATTTGGAGAAATACTCTATGGTTTCACTGGAAACTCCCGTCTGTGATTTCGGTCTACCAGCGCCGGATTTTTCCCTCCCAGGCGTCGATGGCAGAACCTGGACCCGCGATCAATGCAAAGGCGCAAAGGGCCTGTTGGTGATGTTCATCTGTAATCATTGCCCGTATGTTCAGGCAGTCCGTGAACGCTTGGTTCGCGATACCCGCGAATTGACGGAGCAGGGTATCGGCTGCGTCGCGATCATGTCGAATGATCCGCAGGACTATCCTGAGGATTCCTTCGATAATATGAAGCGAGTGGCTGACCAATTCGCATTTCCATTTCCCTACCTGTTCGACGCAAGCCAGCAAGTTGCCAAGACTTTCGGAGCGGTCTGCACGCCGGATTTTTTCGGTTACAACGCTGAACTCGGTTTGCAGTATCGTGGTCGTCTCGATGAGAGCCGCAAAGAAACCGCTCCAGAGGGCGTGCGCCGCGATCTGTTCGAAGCCATGAAACAGGTAGCCGAGACTGGCAAAGGACCGGAGAAACAGATTCCCAGCGTTGGCTGCTCGATTAAATGGCGCGAGGCTTGACGCACTACCGCGGCCAGATGACGAGAACAAGACCGCGGCACTGGAACGCGCCACCGGCCGGCGCATGCGCTAGGGATCGTCGTATCCGCTGCCCCTATCTGCCGGCCGCACCCAATCCATCGTTCACCCCATCTCGGGTTGGTTATTTTCACCGCGTCATGCCGATTTAGGTTATAACACTGCCCGGTTTAGAACCGTTTATGCAATCGGCGCTTGCTCACCAACGGTGGTAATCCGTAATATTAGGAAGTTATAAATCTTTTTTGCCATCGCGATAAAGCCAACTTTTTGGCGTAAGCGCTTGGATTACGGCAGAATGCGCAATCTTTACGCGCCCGCCAAAGCCGTTCGGGCGCGTCGAGCCATCAGGCAGGGCGGGCTTTGGCGACGCATCGGATGCGAAGGCATCTGGGATTAGAGACGCACCGGGGTTCAACATGTAATAACCGGCGAGCGCCGACTTTACCGTCGCGATCGCGCATATGCGCATGGACGCAGCCTGAAAATCTCTTCCAAAATCATTTTTTAGCCAGCTAGAGAGGGGCGACCTATGTCCTCACGTACAGAACTTGCTAACGCCATCCGTGCGCTCAGTATGGATGCGGTGCAGAAGGCCAAGTCCGGCCACCCGGGAGCCCCGATGGGCATGGCGGATATCGCCGAGGTACTATGGAACGATTTTATGCAGCACAACCCTGGCAATCCGGCTTGGCCTGACCGAGATCGGTTTGTGCTGTCTAACGGCCACGGCTCGATGCTAATCTACTCGTTATTGCATCTGACCGGCTACGAATTGAGTATTGATGACCTCAAGCAGTTCCGTCAGCTGCATTCCAAGACCCCCGGCCATCCCGAATATGGCTATGCGCCCGGAATCGAAACCACAACGGGACCGCTAGGGCAGGGCATCAGTAACGGCGTCGGCATGGCGCTGGCCGAAAAAGTACTGGCCGCGCAATTCAATAAGCCCGATCACGAGATCGTCGACCATTACACCTACGTCTTTCTGGGAGATGGCTGCCTGATGGAAGGCATCTCCCACGAGGCTTGCTCTCTGGCCGGCGCCCTTGGTCTGGGCAAGCTGATTGCCTTCTATGACGACAATAACATCTCGATCGATGGCGAGGTGCGTGGCCATGGCGACATTCCTGCTTGGTTCTTGGACGATACGCCAAAGCGTTTTGAAGCCTACGGCTGGCACGTCATTCCCAAGGTGGATGGCCACGATCCTGAAGCTGTTAAGGCCGCCATCGAGGAGGCACGTGCGGTTAACGGGCAGCCGACGCTGATCTGCTGCCAGACCATTATCGGTTTTGGTTCGCCGAACAAGCAGGGCAAGGAAGAGTGTCATGGCGCACCACTAGGCGACGATGAAATCGCCCTGACCCGCGAGGCCCTGGGCTGGACGCATGCGCCCTTCGAAATCCCCGATGAGATCTATCAAGGCTGGGATGCCAAGGAGCGAGGGGCTGCCGCCGAGCAGGCTTGGAAGGAAAAATTTGCCGCTTACCAAGCGGCATTTCCAGTCGATGCAGCCGAGTTCGAGCGACGCATGGCCGGCGCATTGCCCGAGGACTTCGAAGACAAGGCCTGGTCCTTTATCGAAGAAATCAATGCCAAGGCCGAGACCATCCCCACCCGCAAAGCATCCCAGAACGCGCTGAACGGCTTCGGCCCGATGCTTCCCGAATTCCTCGGCGGTTCCGCCGATTTGGCCGGTTCCAACCTCACGTTATGGAAAGGTTGCAAGGGCGTAAGCTCAGCTGATGCCTCTGGCAATTATGTGTACTATGGCGTGCGCGAGTTTGGCATGTCCGCGGTTATGAACGGCGCCACCCTGCACGGTGGGTTTAAGCCCTACGGCGCAACTTTTCTGATGTTCATGGAATACGCCAGAAACGCGGTGCGCATGGCGGCGTTGATGAAAATCAACCCGATCTTCGTCTATACACACGATTCCATCGGCCTGGGCGAGGATGGTCCGACGCACCAGCCGGTCGAGCAAGTATCGATCCTGCGTCTGACCCCGCGCATGTCGACCTGGCGCCCATGCGATGCGGTGGAAAGCGCGGTGGCCTGGAAATTGGCCATTCAGCGTACCCAGGGCCCGAGCGCACTGATTTTCTCGCGCCAGAATGCACCGCACATGAGTCGCGACGATCAGCAATTGCGTGCGATCGAGCGTGGCGCTTATATTCTTCGCGACTGTGAAGGCAGCCCGGATGCGATTATCATCGGCACCGGCACAGAAGTCGGGTTGGCCGTAACCGCCGCCGAGCAGCTCAGCGCCGCGGGTCGCAAGGTGCGTGTGGTGTCCATGCCATCCATGGACACCTTCGATGCCCAGGATGCCGCCTATCGGGAATCGGTACTGCCGGATGCGGTGCAGGCGCGCGTCGCGGTCGAGGCCGGTGTGTCCAATCTATGGCCCAAATATGTCGGCCTGCATGGCAAGATCATCGGCGTCGATACTTTTGGCGAGTCGGCACCCGCGCCGGCTGTATACAAAGAATTCGGCATTACCGCCGAGGCAGTGGCCGAGGCAGTCGAAAGCCTGCTGTAAACAGCTCCGCCGCTGGCCGTCGGATACTTGGGCAATTCACACAAGAGAACACCCCTTGCGTAAAAGGCTCGTATCTTCTAGGGTGCGCCAGCAGGCGCATCCCGGAAGACAGACAACAAGCAAGCGAGCTGGTCTGTTCTTCGAGCAACAACGCCTGGTTGCCGTTAGCGAGTTTCGAGCAGAATGTCCATCGTTTTTCCCGTTGCTCGCGACGGTTTGCTGACAGCCGAAAATTAGAAACCCTTTTTTCCCAACCTCCACAGGAGCCCCCGCATGAGTTTGAAAGTAGGTATCAACGGCTTTGGCCGCATCGGTCGCATGGTCTTCCGCGCGATTTCCAAGGATTTCCCCGGTATCGAGGTGGTCGGCATCAACGACCTGCTGGACCCGGATTACCTGGCCTACATGCTCAAGTACGATTCGGTGCATGGCAACTTCAACGGCGACATCTCCATCGACGGCAACACCATGATCGTCGATGGCAAGTCCATTCGGCTGACCGCCGAGCGTGACCCAGCCGATCTGAAGTGGTCCGATGTTGGTGCCGACCTGGTCATCGAGTGCACCGGCTTCTTCCTCACCGAAGAGACCTGCCAAAAGCACATCGACGCCGGCGCAAAGAAGGTCGTCCAGTCCGCGCCCTCCAAGGATGCCACGCCGATGTTCGTCTATGGCGTCAACCACAAGACCTACGCCGGGCAGTCGATCATCTCCGCCGCCTCCTGCACCACCAATTGTCTGGCGCCGGTGTCCAAGGTGTTGCACGACAATTGGGGCATCAAGCGCGGCCTGATGACTACCGTGCACGCCGCCACCGCCACGCAAAAGACCGTCGATGGTCCGTCCATGAAGGACTGGCGCGGCGGTCGCGGTATTCTGGAAAATATCATCCCGTCCTCCACCGGCGCGGCCAAGGCAGTCGGCAAGGTATTACCAGAACTCAACGGCAAACTCACCGGCATGGCGTTCCGCGTGCCGACCTCGGACGTTTCGGTTGTCGATCTCACCGTGGAACTGAACAAAGGCGCCAGCTACGATGAGATCTGTGCGGCGATGAAGGCGGCCTCCGAGTCCGGCGATCTGGCCGGCGTGCTCGCGTACACCGACGAGAAGGTTGTCGCCACCGACTTCCGCGGTCGCAACACGCCGTCGATTTTCGATTCCGAGGCCGGTATCGCGTTGGATCCGACCTTTGTCAAAGTGGTTGCCTGGTATGACAACGAGTACGGCTACACCTGCAATATGCTGCGCCTGGTCGAGCATGTTGCCGGCTGACGCTCGGCCCTGAAGATGCACGGCCAGGGAGGGCCGAAACGCCGGGTTAGTCACCCATATGGTCACAAGCGGTTTCCGGCGTCTCGGACCTTGGCCCTTGTCCGCGAGCGATCCGGAAAGCCTATCCGGGCTTTCCAAATCGTTTCGATCTATTCAAACGCCACGCGCGTCTTCACAAAACCCTAATTAAAAAACCCTTCTAAACGAGGAACCCCCATGTCCTTTATCAAACTCGCCGATCTCGATCTCGCCGGCAAACGCGTTTTGATCCGCTCCGATCTGAATGTCCCGGTCAAAAACGGCAAGGTCACGTCAGATGCGCGCATCTCGGCCTCCATGCCCACCTTCGAGCATTGCATGAAAGCCGGCGCCAAGGTCATGGTCATGTCGCATCTGGGTCGCCCGGAGGAGGGCGTTTATTCGGAGGAAAACTCCCTGGCGCCGGTGGCCGCGGACCTGAGCGACAAGCTCGGGCGCGAGGTGCGGGTGGTCAAGGATTATCTGGAAAAGGCCCCCGAGCTTGCCGATGGCGAATTGGTTCTGCTGGAGAACGTGCGCTTTAACAAGGGCGAGAAAAAGGACGTCGACGCGCTGGCCAAGCAATATGCCGCCCTCTGCGATATCTATGTGATGGACGCCTTTGGCACCGCCCACCGCGCCCAGGCGTCCACCCATGGCGCAGGCAAATTCGCGCCGGTCGCCTGTGCCGGACTGCTGCTGGCCGAAGAACTGGACGCATTGAACAAGGCTCTGGCAGACCCGGCACGGCCCATGGTTGCAATTGTCGGTGGCTCCAAGGTTTCCACCAAGCTGACGGTATTGGAAGCATTGTCCGAGAAGGTCGATCAGCTAGTGGTCGGCGGCGGCATCGCCAACACCTTCCTGAAAGCTGCCGGCAACAATGTGGGTAAATCCCTGTGCGAGGACGACCTGGTCGACACCGCCACGGACCTGATGGCGAAAATGACTGCCCGCGGCGCCACCATCCCAATTGCCACCGATGTGGTATGCGGCAAGAAGTTCGACGAAAACGAGCCTGCGGTATTGAAGCCGGCCGGCGAAGTCGCCGACGACGATATGATCTTCGACATCGGCCCGGACAGCGCCAAGGAACTGGCCGAGATCATCAGTAAGGCCGGCACCGTAGTCTGGAATGGTCCGGTGGGCGTGTTTGAATTCGACCAATTCGGTGACGGCACCAAGACCGTATCCATGGCCATCGCCGACACCAACGCCTTTACTCTGGCTGGCGGCGGCGACACCATTGCCGCAATCCAAAAATACGACATCTACGACAAGGTCAGCTATATCTCCACCGCTGGCGGTGCCTTCCTGGAATTCCTGGAAGGTAAAACCTTGCCGGCAGTGGCCATGTTGGAGGCGCGGGGCAAATAGGGCGATTGCCGGAGAGAAACAGACCAACTGGCGCCGAATGCTCGTTTGTCTTCGCGCAGCGGCAACCCGCCCATGGTCGCTCTACGGGCAGGTTGCCGCAACGTCGATGCCGGACGAGAAGACAAGCCAGGTGGTCTAGTTCTCGACAGAAATCGCCTAAGCCTGGGTCAACAGATCCGGGTAGAATCTGCACCCAGGCAAAATCGAACCCCGGTAAGATCGAACTCCGGTAAAACCAAACTCAAGTAAAACCAAACCAGGCGAGCCTTGCTTCGACCATGCACTATGTCAGGCCTCGACGCACCAAGATTGTTGCCACCCTCGGTCCCGCGACCGATGATCCGTCGGTACTCGACGCGATGCTCGCCGCGGGCGTCGATGTGGTGCGCCTTAACCTATCCCACGACACCCATGATTGCCATCGAGCTCGCGCCGAGTTGTTGCGCGAACGCGCCGAGGCTGCCGGCCGTCAGGTGGGATTGCTGATCGATCTGCAGGGGCCGAAAATCCGCATCGGTCGTTTCGCACACGGACCGATCGAATTGTTCCGCGGCGAGCGTTTCGCCATCGATACCGATTGCCCCCTCGATGGCGGCGATCAGATGCGCGTCGGCACCACATTGGAGAGCCTGGTTGAGGATGTGGTACCCGGCGATACCCTATTGCTCGACGATGGTGCCATTGAACTCAAGGTCGAGCAAATCGCAAGCCGACGCATCGACTGCTCGGTCGTGGTTGGCGGCACCCTGTCGAACAGCAAGGGGATTAATAAAAAGGGCGGCGGTCTGTCTGCGCCAGCGCTGACCGACAAAGACAAGACTGATATCCTGTTCGCGGCCGAAATCGATGCTGACTACCTCGCAATCTCCTTTGTCAACAATGGCGACGATGTGCGCCTGGCGCGTGAATTGTTCCGCGAGGCTGGCGGCAAGGGAGGAATTGTGTCCAAGATCGAGCGCGCCGAGGCATTGCGCGCGCTTGACGATATTATCGAAGCCTCGGATGCGGTCATGGTCGCGCGCGGTGACCTTGGTGTCGAAATCGGCGATGCCGAACTGCCGGCGGTGCAGAAAAGCCTGATCCCCATGGCGCGAGATCGCAACAATGTGGTCATCACCGCCACCCAAATGATGCAGTCGATGATCGACAATCCGATCCCGACTAGGGCCGAGGTGTTCGACGTCGCCAATGCCGTGATCGATGGTACCGACGCCGTCATGTTGTCGGCGGAATCCGCGATTGGTAAAAATCCCCCCAAGGTGGTCGAGGCCCTTGATCGTATCTGTCGCGAGGCGGAGAAGTACACTCGTCGTTCCGCGCATCGCATTGATTCCGTTTTCGGGCGTGTGGACGAGGCCATTGCCATGGCCACCATGTACACCGCCAACCATTTGGGCGTCAAAGCCATCGCAGCATTGACCGAAAGCGGATCAGCGGTCAAATGGATGTCGCGTATCAGCTCAGGCATTCCGATCTATGCCATGACCCGGCAAGTTGCGACCCGCAGAAAAGTCACGCTTTTTCGTGGCGTTTATCCGGTAGCCTTCGAGGTCGATAACGCCAATATCCACCAGGTCAACCGAGATGTCATCGAAGAACTGCTGCGCCGCGGCACCGTGCGCGAGGGCGACCTGGTGATCATTACCAAGGGTGATCGCATCGGCGTTGAAGGCCAGACCAACATTATGAAAATCATGCGCGTCGGCGAGCACAAATTGCTCGCCCAAGACTAGGTACGACAATTCGACACTGTCAGTCATTTCACAACATCACCCATCAAACAACCAGAGGAAACCAACTATGGCCCTGATTTCATTGCGACAAATGCTGGATCATGCCGCCGAACATGCCTATGGCGTACCAGCGTTTAACGTCAATAACCTGGAGCAGATGCGCGCCATCATGGAGGCCGCGGACGAGACCGATGCCCCGGTGATCGTGCAGGCCTCCGCCGGTGCTCGCTCCTATGCGGGCGCCCCGTTTCTACGCCATTTGATTCTGTCCGCCATCGAAGAATGGCCTCACATTCCGGTGTGTATGCACCAGGACCATGGCGGTTCTCCGGCCGTTTGCCAGCGCTCGATCCAGCTCGGTTTCAGCTCGGTGATGATGGACGGCTCCCTTGGCGAAGACATGAAGACACCGATGGACTATGAGTACAACGCCAGCGTTACCCGTCAGGTGGTCGATCTGGCGCATGCCTGCGGCGTCTCGGTGGAAGGCGAACTGGGCTGTCTCGGCTCGCTGGAGAGCGGCATGGCCGGCGAAGAAGACGGCTCCGGTGCCGAGGGCAAGCTCGACCACAGCCAATTGTTGACGGACCCGGAAGAAGCCGCCCAGTTCGTCAAAGATACCAAGGTCGACGCCTTGGCCATCGCCATCGGCACCTCACACGGCGCCTACAAGTTCACCCGTCCGCCGACCGGCGACATCCTTGCCATCCAGCGCATCCGCGAAATCCATGCGCGCATCCCGGATACCCATCTGGTCATGCACGGCTCCTCGTCCGTGCCCCAGGACTGGCTGAAGATCATCGACCAATACGGCGGCGACATGGGCGAGACCTATGGCGTACCTGTGGAAGAAATTGCCGAAGGCATCCGCAACGGTGTGCGCAAGGTTAACATCGATACCGACCTGCGCATGGCCTCCACCGGCGCGATCCGCAGGCACCTGGCAGAAAACCCGAAGAACTTCGACCCACGCAAATATCTGGCGGCCGCCACCAAGGCCATGAAAGAGATCTGCAAAGCCCGCTACGAGTCCTTCGGCACCGCGGGAAATGCGAGTAAGATCAAGGTGCTGTCATTGGAAGCCATGACCGCCCGTTACGCCAAGGGAGAGCTTGATCCGAAGGTCAACTAAGGCGATTGCCGGAGAAAGACAGAAATAGCTTAAGCAAGCATCCGCACGCGCAAGGCGTCAAGCGGAACGCCATCGCGCGTCCGCTATTCTGAACCGGCCTTGCTCGAGATCGCGGACAAAACCAAACAAGGGGCGCAATGCGCCCCTTGTTTCATTCATCGGTTGGAATAAGCTTGCGAATCCCAATCGTCGCTCCAATGACCTCACCTCTAATCGACACCCATTGTCATCTCGACGTCGCTGCTTTCGATGCCGATCGCTGCCAGGTCCTGCAACATGCAAGGGCGGTTGGCGTTACGGCCATGGTCATCCCGGGCATTCAGGCTGCCGCTTGGCATGACTTGCTCGCACTCTGCGATGCCGAGCCGGATCTGTACCCGGCACTCGGCCTGCACCCGATGTACCTGCGCCGGCATCGAAACTCCGACTTATCCACATTGGAGCAGATGTTGCAACGGCATCGGGTGGTCGCGCTAGGCGAGATCGGCCTGGATTATCATGATCCGGCCTTGGAACCACGCCGCCAACGTCAATTCTGCCAGGCCCAGCTTGCCATTGCCCGTTCCGCGCAACTTCCGGTTCTGCTGCATGTGCGCAAGGCCCATGACGAGATGCTGGGATTATTGCGCAACGCGGATCTATGCGGTGGCATCGCCCACGCCTTCAACGGGAGTCTGGAGCAGGCCCGACGCTATCTGGATCTGGGCTTCAAGCTCGGCTTTGGCGGCATGCTCACCTTCGAGCGTTCGACGCGATTGCGGCGGCTGGCGCGCGAACTGCCCATCGACGCCATCGTATTGGAAACCGATGCGCCGGATCTGACTGTCGCATCCCATCGTTTCGAGCGCAACAGCCCTGAATATCTGCCCGAGATCCTGTCCGCATTGGCCCAGATACGCGACGCACCATGCGACGAAATTGCCGCGCAGACCACGGCCAATGCCCGTACCCTATTGGGCCTGTCCTGATGGCCATCCCGGATAATCCGATCTGGGAGCGCAGTGCCATCCTGCTCGACGACGACGCGATTCAGCGCCTGGCAACCGCACGCGTTCTGCTGGCCGGACTCGGCGGTGTCGGCTCCTTTGCCGCCGAAGCATTGGCCAGGGCGGGCGTTGGCGAATTGACCATCGCCGATCACGACTGTGTCGCACCATCCAATCTGAATCGTCAACTCTGCGCATTACACAGCACCATCGGTCGGCCCAAGGCCGAGGTCATGTCCGCTCGCATCAAAGATATCAACCCGGACTGCCGCTTGACCGTACTGGATCATTTTCTGGCCGTGGATGAACTGCCGTCGCTTGTGCGACAAGGCATCGATGGCCACGGCTATGACCAGGTGGTGGACGCCATCGACAGCCTGAGCAGTAAGTTAGCCTTAGTCTCCGCGGCGCTGGAAGCCGGCGTGCCGGTGGCGGCCAGCATGGGAGCCGGCGGCAAGCTCGACCCGACCTCTATCCAGACCGGCGACCTGATGGACAGCCAAGGATGCCCCCTGGCTCGCGAGGTCCGTCGCCGATTGCGGCGACGAGGCCATACCCGCGGTGTGCTCGCGGTTTGGTCAAGCGAAGCATCGCGTCCACCACTGCCGCCGGAGCCCACCGGACGCGGACGCGCGCGCGCCGTCAACGGCACCATCAGCTACATGCCGGCGTTATTTGGATTGATGTTAGCGGCAATTGTCATCCAGCGATTGGTTCGTCACCCGCGAAACCCGTTCTGAGATATATGCACCGTGGAGACACAAAGTGCATTGAGGGATCAACGCGAATGCGTCCTCCGCGTCTTGGTGGGCTCGATCACAATAACCCATCCAATGGGCTGCGTACCCCTTCCCGCCGCGGCCAAGGCGATTGCCGGAGAGAAACCTATAGATTTTCAGAAAATTAATTTCCAGTGGCACATCAAAAACCCCCAGCTGTTTGGTAAAGTTGAGGGTCACCACACCTCATACAAACACGACCAAATCAACAGGGGGTAACGCATGGTATCAGTGAGCTGTTCAAAAGCGATCATGGAGGAACTGGAAAAGGAGCTGGTTCGAGCGCACGCGCTGAATAATCTGCGGCTGTACAAGCTGGTCCAAGGGCTGGTGTGGATTGCCGAAGGCAGACCATGGCCGGAGATTGGGAAGCTGTTGGGAGTCAGTGTGAAGACGCTGGAGAACCGGCTGAAACGGTTTATGGTGCAAGGGCTGGCGTGGTTGCGAGGTCAACACTATCAGGGGCGGGGACGCAAGTCGAAACCGACGCCGGAGCAGAAGCGGCAGGTGCGCGACTGGGTGGAGAAAGGACCGCAGGCGAATGGATTCAGCTGCGGGGTATGGAACACGGCGATGATTGCGGAGCTGATCTGGCGACGCTTCGGGGTGAGCTACAACCCACGCTACCTGAGCACGTTGCTCAAGAAGCTGGGGCTGAGTTATCAGAAGGCACGTTTTATCAGCGACCGCAGCGACGAGGAGGAATACAAGCAGGCGCGTCGGCAGTGGGTGGAACAGACGTGGCCGCGCATTGTGCAGCAGGCCAAAGCCACGGGTGCGGTGATCCTGTTCACCGACGAGGTGTCGTTTGCGATGTGGGGCTCGTTGAGCCGGAGCATTCGATAGGGTCTATCTGATCTCATCGGGGGCATGGATCTCGCGGCGCACAAGCAAGTGCCACTCATGCGCCGCGCTCTCCTCGTTATCCCACAACCAGGCCCTTTGATGCAGCACCTCCACCTCTAGTTTTCCGCGCGTGCTGTCACGGATCTTGACCCGTTGCCAGGCATCAGGCGGCTGTTGCGCTTGCCATTCATCAACCCGTATCGCTGGGCTGTTGGCCTCGAGCTTGGTTGCAGGGCGGCCACGTTTGCCTTTCTTCTGCTTGACCGTCGGCTTCGGATCTTCAACAAACATCAATTGATCGCAATGCACATCGGCAACAAACACCTCTCCCATCGCGTCCAGACCACGCAGAAAACCCGGATCGTTGCCGTAAAACCCATCTGCGCCAACCCATGAAAAGCGAACCCCGATCTGGCGTTGATGGGCCACCATCTCCAACGCCAGCGCGATCTTTGTCCGAAACACGCGCTTCGCCTCGGGTACCCCGGCCCGCTCGCGGCGCTGCGCATCTTCACACCAGCTTTGCTGCAGATACAGGCGCGCATCAATCAAGGTCACACGCTGATCGCGACCCAATGCGGCCATGACTCCGACTTGGCAATTCTCCACCTTCCCACCGCGCCCAAACCACTGTCGGCCAACGCCCACCGAGTGCTTGCCAGACTTCTCGAAGCCAGTTTCATCAAGCAATAGGCAACTCTCCGGATGCCCACCCAGCCATCGATCCGCCTCCAACGCCACCTGGTCCATGACCGCTTGATGATCCCACGGAGAATCCGTGAGCATCTGCTGAAGCTGCTGTTCGTCAGAATCCGGAACCCGTTCCTCCATGCGTTCCATATTCTTCTTGTTCGGATCGGCTTGCATCAGACCCCGCAAAGAGTCCCCAACCGGCTTGAGCACACTGCGGGTCGTGTTCTGAAAATGCCCTTTGAAGCGCAAACTGAAACGGGTAAAGCGCTCGGCAATGTCATTCAGCGGGTTGGTGGGGGTATCAGTAAAAAAAAATTTGATTATTCATGAATAAATTTTCCTTATAGTTGAGCATTGAGGGAGATAGTATAATAATATCAGAAAGTTACAGCTAGTATCAATCTAACAAAGTCGAATTAACAAGTCTAGCAATCCCGGATTTTAGTCGAGGGTATACAACGTCGCCAAAATCATCCGCAGCACGCTTGATGACTACGTCAAAGAAAGGCTTTGCGATGTATATCGCTACCGCGGTTGGCACGAGCCACTCCATTGCTGCAAACGGGCCAGGCTGGAATTCGCGGTCCGCTACCCGGAAGCCGCTAGTTGGGAGCGATTCCCAGAAATCGTCGAGATAGCCATCGGGGAGGCCGGTAAAGTACCGCAGGGCTATGTCGAAATCAGGCATAAGTGATTCCTCTTTCGCGCCAGCTAACGTCAAGCACAGCGCGCGCCTTGGAGCAGCCTGAGCGAGAGCGAAGGCTGCTCCAAGGCGTCGCAGCTTGTGCTATTGTTGGGCACTCTTTTTCATTTGCTTGAGGATTGCGTTGTACTCTGAGTGCGATCTTATCCAAAACCAAAGCATCCGATCTTCTTGCAGTATCCCAACGGCCCGGTAGTCTTGCGTTATTCTGACAGAGTAGACGGGCAAGCTGGAATGGACTCGCTTAAAGTTGAGGCTCGGATACCAAGGGTCTCGCTGGAACACCTGGTAAACGCTTTTTGCCTTGTCGCGTATCTCCTTGGGCAGCATCCGGTAGCATTTCCAGAATTTCGGCGATGCTTTCGAAATCACAACTTGTCGATGTCAAGCGGCGTTGTTCGACCCTTCTGCTCGTCATCCAGCGCTTCGGCAGCAAGTTCTGCTAATAGATCCTCAGAGTCAGCAAAAGCGGCATCCCATCTCCTTTCCGAATCAAGTTCAGCGAGGATGCGGCGTGCAAGGGCATTCTGCTCAAATGCGGGAAGGCCTGATGCAACCTTGAAAGCTTGTTCAAGAAGCTGTGTCATAGAGTCATTTTCGAGGTATTTAACATTTCCGAAAGCTTTCGAAAAGGGCTCTGACCCCTTTTCACCCTGACCCCTTTTCACCTTGCTTAGCATAAGCCCAGAACAAAATAGTGTAAATGGTAAAGTGTCACCGTAATTCCGTAAAAGTTCGCTCAAGGTTATCTTCCGCAGTTCAGCGAGGTCTTGCTGTCGCTAACGTAAACCGCAGCCCGCGCCATACTGCGGCCACGCGCGAAGCGCCGGCCACAGTTTGGCGTCGGGCTCGCGGGCTCGTTGGGTGCTTTGGGCGGCCAGGCTCGGTGTGATCAAGGATAAACCGACCTGAGCATCTCGCTAAAGCATACCATGGCGACTGCCGGGCGTATTAGGTGCATTTAGTAAACTGTCACCGTAATTGTAATTGTGTTCCCACGCTGCGTCACATGGTGGGGGATGCCGGGAACGATGATGCGTGGGAGCCGAGACATACGCTTAGCATAAGCCCAGAACAAAATAGTGTAAATGGTAAAGTGTCACCGTAATTAGGCTGGCACTGCCCCGTCGATCACGGGGTTGAAAATAGTGTTCGATCAGCGCCCATTCGGCGTCCGTCAGGTCACTCGGGTATCCCATAATTTGTCCTCGAAGAAAAAGTATTTGACTTTGATAGACATTTTTTTGTCAGACAGGTTCTAAGGCATCGCTTCAGCGAGCCGCCGTTGCGTCTGGGGTTCGAGCTTCAGCTCATTCCGAGACATCTCAACGCGTTGGGCATCGCACCGAACAATGAAATCCTCGTCATGGGTAGAAAACAGCGTCAAGCGCCACGGGGCGCTATCGCGAAGCAATTCGATCAAGACCTCACGGGCGGCGCGGTCGAGGCCATTGGTCAGCTCGTCCATGAGCAAGACGCGGGGCTCGTCCATAAATGCCGCGACGACGAAAAATTTCCGTTGCGTCCCGAGGGACATGGATTGGAAGCGCGTGTCCAGATGCTTGTCGAGCGCCATGGCTTCGACAAAAGGCGCGGCGAGCTCGGCGTCATCCAGGCGCCGCAGTTCGGCAACAAGATTCAAGAACTCACGACCGGTCAGGAACGGATAAGCGACAGGCTCGTCGGGAACATAGGCGAGTCGCTCCTTCGCAGCGATGGGAGTCTGCGCCAAGTCAACGCCGTCTACGACGATTCGACCGGAATCCGCGTGCTCGGCTCCGGCGATCAGGCGGAGAAGAGTCGACTTGCCAACACCGTTGGCGCCAACAAGGGCGAAATTTCCGGCCGGCAGATCGAGCGATAGACCGCGGAAGACGCTCTTGAAGCCGTACGCCTTTGCCAAATCGGTGATCGTCAGCAACCTTTGCATCACGCATATCGAGTGCGCCGTTTGGTCGTTTGGTTCAATGGCGTGCATGATCCTTTACCCAATCGGAGTGAAACAACTGCCGATTCTACCAAAACTTACAGAGCGAGTGCAGCCGTGATCCAGCCCAGTGTCAGCACCGTGGTGAGGGTGACACTATCGCGACTCATCTTCGTGCTAACGGGATAGAGGAGGACGAGTAGTGTGAGCCAAGTCCCCCAAGCAAATCCAGTATTACCCACTGTGGTGTGCCCTTGCCACAGCCAAGCGACCGACAACGGCATCATTATGATGATGCAGATAAGTGCAACCCAGGTCAGGTCGCGAATCGGCAGCGTCATTGGCGCCATAGGCAACGTGCGCAAGTAGGGCAAAACGAGACGGTGAGAACTGTCGAGCGCGCGGAACGACCCGGTTTGCAGCAAGACCACCAGACACCCGACAATGACCAGAAGGCTGGGAGCTAGCTCATAGTTGCGACCAAAGGTGATGATGGTCCAAGCCGTAAGCGCAACCAGCCCACCAAAGAGCCCACGAAGGCCAGTTTGTAAAGCTTGTGAACGGATTAACAGCCGTTGTTGCACCAACAATTGGCGGGGAACAGGTGGAAGCACGCGCGACGAATTGTTACGCGCAAGGTTTTTTTGAGCCATGCCCAGCAACGGCGGCGCGTAACGGACAAGCCAGTTCGGCAACATGGTGGGCCGTACTTGGGAAACCGGGCAGGTGAGGGCAATGCCCAACAGCAGGCCGAAACCGGCGGCCACGCACAGTGAGGGGGCAAGATCCAGTCGACCGAGCAGATAACTGAACGCAAAATCAATACTCACAACAGCGGGCAAAACCCATCTTCGCCCGGAAAGCCAATACGCTTGGGCGAGAAGCAACAACAACGCCGTATCGATCACGATCAGTCCGACCAAGGCCACGGAGGCGGAGGCGTCCGCGCGGGTGCCCTGAGCGGAGAATATGACGGGCAATGCCAAATACAGCCAAAACAGGCCGTTGGCGATGAGCAGAACGCGCAGCGTCGCCCGCCATCCCATCTTGGGGATAATTGGCAAAGTTCGCAGATACGCCGCTGGTTTTCCGCCCTCGATCGCGCGGCGTTGCAGCGACACGTAGAATAATCCGAGCAGATGAACGAGGCTCAGCGCGATCCAGCTATCAGTTGTGCTGGTATCGGGCTGTCCCACGGAGGACAGCGGTTTGGCCAAATCCTCGAAGTCGATGACCGCAAAAAAGAAACCTAAAATCAGCACAAGCCACTGCCAGTGCCGTTTGATGGCTCCCCCAGTTTCCCTAATGAACGCTTGTATGCGAACTTCCCGGTGGGAAGGCTTGATCGACTTCGATTGCGGTATCCCCAACATACCGAAAACCCCTTTCTTCGCAATACAATTAAATTCCTACGACAACGCGAGAACGGACTTTGAAGCTAGCTCCGCCGAACCTAATCCGCCGATGGCGGAAATCAGCCAATTCGAGGCTCGATCCTATCTCTCGGGTAAGCCAAGCTCCAAAATTTGCCTATGCTCGTCCCCAAAGCCAAGCTGGACTCACCAGTACGAGCGTCGAATCACGGGTAACGCCGATCTTTGTTACCCAAATTCTCTTTGTTACCCAAATTCGAACTGCTGCACGCTCTACCCGAGCTTGTGTGCCTGGCAATGAGCGCGGGCTTCGTCCCCGCATCGGTATAGCGCGCAGGTAGGCATCTGCTTGGTGCCAACTTCAACGATCGATATCCAAGCTCATGGCAATCTAGCAGAAGCATACCAAGCGGTAGGAGGATGCCCATCCACCGCATAATCTGACGAAGACCACCACAGAAGTCAAGTCACAGCGGCGTGCTCCAGCAGTTTCAGATTTAAGACCATAATGTTATGAAGGACTCTCTAGAATCTACTGGAGAGTCCCTTGGTCCTCAAGCCGAAGTCCACGCCTGTGAAGTGGACCGTAAAGACACTCGTTGCCAGGGTTCGCGAGGCGCTGTGCGCACTGCCGGATACGCGCAAGGGCGGCAACAATCAACGCTACACGATGGGCGATGCCGGAATGAGTGCGTTCTCGGTATTCTTCATGCAGAGCCCGTCGTTTCTCGACTTTCAGGTGCGAATGCAGAAAGCGCGAGGGCGGAACAATGCCAGCTCGCTGTTCGGGATCGAGCAGATCCCGAGCATGCAGCAGATTCGCAACCTGCTTGATCCGGTTTCGTCTGACCATGTCGCGCCGGTGTTCATGGATCCCGTGGAGCCGATCGTGGCCGACGGTGGATTGGCCTCGCACCGGGCGCTTGATGGGCGGCTGCTGGTGGCACTCGACGGCACCGAACACCATTGTTCTGAGGCGACTGACTGCCCGCAGTGCTCCACGCGCACGTTGGCCAATGGCAAGACCCAGTACTACCACACGGCGCTCACGTCGGTGATCGTCGCCCCCGGGCAAAAGACGGTCCTGCCCTGGCCCCGGAGTTCGTCGTGCCGCAGGACGGAGAGGCCAAACAGGACTGCGAGCTCAAGGCAGGCACGCATTGGCTGCAACGCTGGGGGGCGCAGCTGAGAGCGTGGCGCACCACCGTGCTGGGCGATGATCTGTACTGACATCAGCCGTTCTGCAAGCAGGTCTTGGCGCAGGGCTGTGCGTTCATCTTCGTCTGTAAGCCGGGTTCCCATACATTGCTCTATGAGTGGGTAGCCGATTTCGAGCGCACCGGCGAGGTGGCCACCCGGGTCAAGACCCGTTGCAACGGCCAGCAGCGCCTGACCGATACCTATCGTTGGCTCAACGATTTGCCGCTGCGCGACGGCGACGATGCCCTGAAAGTCGGCTGGTGCGAGCTGACCACGACCGATGCCGAGGGCAAGGTGCTCTACCGCAATGCCTGGGACAGCTCTGTGCCAATCACCTCGGACAAGGTCGTCGTGATCGCCGCCGCGGGGCGCAGCCGCTGGAAGATCGAGAACGAAAACAACAATACGCTCAAGACCAAAGGCTATCGCTTCGAGCACAACTACGGCCACGGCAAACAGCATCTGGCCAACCTGCTCGCGAGTCTTATCCTCTTGGCTTTTCTCGCCCACACGCTGCTGGATCTCTACGATCCACGCTACCAACACGTGCGCGACAACCTGTCGTCGCAGCGCACCTTCTTCGAACACCTGCGTGCGCTGACGTTCTACTTGCCATTCGATCATTGGGAACGTCTGTTCGACTCCATGATCGACGCCCTACAGCCCGCGCAACCACCGCCACGTCGCCGCGCTAACACGCGATAGGGGCAAATTTGGAATTGCTGG
The DNA here is from genome assembly GCA_016745215.1 of Thiohalocapsa sp. PB-PSB1. Lineage (GTDB taxonomy): Bacteria > Pseudomonadota > Gammaproteobacteria > Chromatiales > Chromatiaceae > Thiohalocapsa. The sequence goes on along the minus strand of CP050890.1, from coordinate 4,168,872 downwards.
GCGTGCTCGGCATCGACGCACGAGATGTGACGTGACTGCCGTCCGCGGTCGCCAGACCCCCAGAAGAGTGCAACACGTCGTCCGCGCAGCTAAAGCAGTGATTTATCGCCACTGGGGCGTAAACATTCGGCCGCCCCATCCCTTGGAGAATCAACGAGTCAGCGTCTCGCGGAAGCGTTGATCCATGGGGTACACCCACAAGTCCTTGATTGGCACACTGCGTTTCCCGGCAGGACCGAGCTTGCCACGGCCTTTGGTCTGACCGAGGCGGAGCCAGTTGGCGGCGTGGTAGCAGGTGCCGCGGAAACGCGGTCTTTCGACGAAAGTCTCGAGCAGCACCGGGCGGTATGCGTAGACGTCCTGCCAGTGTCGGGGAAGCAGCTTGGCCGCCTTGGCCAACAGCATGGAGGCGAGGTTGTGCACCTGTATCCAGGGCAGGATGAGGAACCTGGCGTTGTTGACGACCAGGTGCAGATGTTGGCGACGTTGTTCATGCGACCAGCCGATGTAGCGATCGCGCGGTGCGCACATCCAGGCCGCGGCGCCGAAGCCGAGTAGGGCGATGGGTTGCTCGGCCGCGTAGACGATGTAGCGCAGCTGCGCGCCGGGCAGAGGCGTGTAGCCAAGGTAATGGTAGCGCTGGATGTATTCGTTCCACAGGCGCGAGTCCGCTGGCGTGCGCACGCGCTGGAACAGCGGCGGCGCAAGCGCGCCGACGGGCATGTCGAGCGGTTCTCCCGGATCGCTGAGCGCGCTGATGGACAGCGTTGGATCGGGTCGCTTGCCACGCGGCGGAGGCAGCGTGATCAGCCCGTCGTCGTGCATGCGCAGCATGGCCACCCGAGCGGACATGTCCTTCAATCCGCCGTCGGGCTTGTGCCAGTGCAGCGCTCGGCAGGTCAATCGCGACAGCTCGGCACGGGTGCGCGCTGGGTCCTCGGCGATGAGCCGGCGGATCAGCGCGATGTCCTCGACGTGGAAGTCGCGCCCACAGTAGCGATGGCTCATGTGTCCTCGCCGATGGGAAGCGGCTCGGCGGGCGGTGCTCGGCAGGCATAGGGACGACGGAGGTCGGCGCGGCGCGCGTCATCCATCGCCCAGGGGAGAAAGGCATCGATCTGCGCTGGTGGGCTGGCGCCATTTTCCGCGCAGGCGGTGAGATAGTCCAGAAGCCAGTGACGGGGGTTGATGCCCCACAGCACCAGGGTTTGCAGGATGGCGAACAGCGTGGCGGCGAGTTCTGCGCTCCAGATGCTGCCCGATCCGTAGTCGTTCTTGCGCCCGGTGACCGGCGTGCGGATACTGTTCTCACCGCGATTGTTGTCCATCGGAACTTCGGGATGGTCGACAAAAACGCTGAGCCCGGACCAGTGATCGAGCAGACTGGAGAGCACCTTGTTCTGCTGCGTGCGTGCACTCTTGGACAAACCGGCGCCTGGCGCATCCGCCTGCGCCAAGACCCGGGTTGCCTCCTTATGCATGTCCTGCATCTGGCCCTGCAGCGCCGCATGGTGTTGATGAAAGCCAGCGCATTGCTCGCCAATCGGGCGCTCGGGAGCCCACTGCTCGAGGCGCAGTTGATTGAGATGGTAGAGCGCGCCGATGCGTTCCTTCCAGTCGAGCGCCCACTGCTGAAGCTCGGCGAAGGCGCGACCAGCATCCAGAAAGTCGCGGCGCATAGGTGCCCAACAGAACGCGAGCAGGATGTTCAGCGCCAGCCGGGCCAGCTTCTTGTAGGCACTGTAGCGATCGCAGACGATGATGGCCTGCTGCGCCTGCAACCCGGCAAAATGCGCGCCGGGGACCGCAGCACTGCGGCTGGGATCGATGCAGTAGAAGACCACCGAGGGTGAACGCGTCACCCACAGATACCAGCGCGTACCGACCTTGCCGGGCAGCTCCACGAAGACTTCCCAGCGCGTCTCGTCATGATGAAACAGCTGCTCGCTCATCTGCTTGCAGTACAGCTCCTCGACGATGGGCTCGACGATGGGCTCGAACAGTGGCGCGATGGCCTGCAGGCCACCGGCGACCGTGCCGGGCGAGACCGGCAGTCCCTGGTCACGCAGGTCCTGCAGAGCGCGGTGAGTGGGTTGGCCGTAGCGGAATTTGCGCAGAATGATCTCGACCCAAAAGCTGACACCATAGTCGCTGCGCGGAATCGGTCGCGCCGGCGGCGCGGCGCTGAGGATGGCCGGGGTGTCCTCGCAGGTGCAGCCGGGGTTGCGGGTATAGGCCGGACGTCGGATGCGGCGCACGTGCGCCTTGACCTCGACTTCGATGAGGTCGCTGTACTCGTCCAGTGCCGGGTTGGGACGATGCGGCAAGCCACAGGTCGAGCAGCGCTTTTGATCGTCATCCAGATCCTGCTCATCGGCAACGATGGGGAGATCCGGTCGCTTGGTGCGACCGTGCCCTGAACTGCCGGACTGCTGGCCGCGCTTGCGCTTGGACGGGCGCTTGCCTTGGTTGCTGCGTTGCGATCTCGACGCGCGCTGCTTCTCGCTCTTCTTCCCGAACAACCGGTTCTGAAGGTCTTTGATCTTGGCATCCTCGAGCGCCACCTCTTCACGCAGCTTGTCGATCTCGGCTCTTGCCCTGGCATGCTGCGCTTCCCAGTAGTTTGCCCGCGCGCTGAGATCAATGTGCTCCTGTTTCGTGATCCTGACCCATTGCTGCGAGAACGGGCACGGTGGTCCGGCCTCGGAGCAAGTGTACGCACGGTGCGCCTCGGCCGCCGTCGACTTGGGTTGTATCGCGGTTTGCATGGTCCAGTTTATACACGGAATCTTCTCATGTGTCCCGTACTTTCTGGCTGAACGGATGGCTTGGCCGAATATTTACCCTCAGTGGACAACAACCTACTGATTTTTCTTTGAAACGGCAGAGTTTCCGCGATCGTCATCATGCTTCAAGCGTATACGCCAATGGCGTAGATAGCAAGGGGCTACTTCTCGAGCATAACGTCAACCGCAGCCCGCGCTAAACTGCGGCTACGCGCGAAGCGCCGGCCGCAGTTTGGCGTCGGGCTGGCGGATTTGTTGGCGATCTTCAGGCAGCGCGGAGACTCCTGGCATGGGGGATCTGATCAGGACCAATCGGCATGACCTGACTAGAATCAAGCTCAAGAACGGCGGCTGTCTTTCCGTCTAGAGTGACAAACTCTACTTCATATGCTTTGCCCTCGCCATGCACGTAGACGACTGCGCCGATATCACCGGGCTCAAGACCATGACTTGATATGGCTTCGGTCAGAACCACTCTGTCGTGTTCATTTATCATTAGGTGTGCCTACGATTCGGGATAAGCGGTGATCAAGCGCGGACATTGTTCTTCATCATCGACTATCCAGATTGTTTTGATCGGAGGGGTTATGCCTTTAGGCGCAGAAATGGACCCCACTACGACATATTTCGTCCCGTGTTTCCCTGGGATAGCGGCAGAGCAGTCGTTTTCTTCGGCATGTTTGGTCAGTGCGGATGCGAGGATTTGCCACCGCCGCCGCGAAAAACCCCAGCCAAGAAAAAACCGCGCCTTCGATTCGCCTTCAGGGTGCTCAAGAGAAAGAAGATAGTCAGCGACCTTTCTCGCTTCCACCACAGCATTGCTGCAGTTGGGAATCTTCATGCTCACTTATCTGATGTCTGCCGTTCTTGCTCAATGGCCACGTTCGAGCCAGTAACTAAAGCTCTCCATGCATAGCGTCCAGGTGTGCACACTGCAAAGCGCTACCGTTTCGAGAGTGTATGTGAGAAGTCCTGGCTCGGTTCTCCACCCTCCAGCACGCAAACCCCCGTCGCAGTAGAGCCAGCGATAGTCCCGGCGCAAGACGCCAAGCGATCGCCTGTACTGCTAGTGAAGGAGATCTTGTCGGGAGTGCAAGTGATATCAGTAATTACGGATTCAGCGCGCGCTCCGTCAGATTAGCTTGCGGTCGCCGTCATTCTCTGCAGATCCATCATCACATTCCACGGGGCATGCCCACCATGGGGTGTATGCGTCCCTTGGAGTAAGTCGTATCCATTACAGGTGTCCGCATTCGCGATGTTAACCACCGCGAAGCAAGAAAGCACAGAGGCAGAGGTTAGGAAGGGCAATACAACTCTAGTATGCATAACGGGTGCTCCGGTTGTTCGGGCTGGCCGCGTGAATTTTGCGCGCCAACGACAAGGATCAGCCGCCGGCCAAGGTGCTGGGAGCGCAGCGAGCAGCACTTTGGTCGGTCGGCTGGAGCCTATTGGTGCGACCCGAAGTCGCACATTTGATCTCTGCTGCGTGGTCAAGGAGCGACAAACGATAGCAGTCCGTGTTTCGCCACGGAATCCTACCGGAGCGTGCATTGGGAGTAACCCCTTTGTGCGGAGCCTCTGGGAGAAACGTAGTCCTTGGTGAAGTATGCCACAAGAACGAACCGCGAGGGGAGTTCAAGTCTGCCAGCCTCAGGCGGAGGGATGCGGGATACGCGATATGATGAACTTAGGTGAATCGTTGTAACCATCGTCATACAGGACAAGCCAAAGGGGCTGTCAGGCTTGGGCCAAACGGCACGGGGGCAGGACGGGAGACTCAGTGGTTGCCCGCGCGGACGACGTCCCCCCGGTGGAAAGACGGCATCTAAGTCGCGTGCTTGGTCAATGTGCGGAACGGGGTAAGCCCGTTGTCCTCTTCAAGGAGAGAAGTAGTACCGCCGTGAGGCGCCTTCGACGGGGCAGCGGGTAGAGGATGCAGGAAGAAGCGAATGCCGCACCGTAATGGTGCGGATAGAGGTTAAAGGTCTGTTTAGCTGGTGTATACACGGAAAGGCGAAGCAGATCCAACAGGATCTCGCCCGAAAGGGTTGCTGACTTCCGGGGAACAGGCAAGATCGCTGCCTGATCCGGCAGGTCTTGAATCACGAGAGAATTTGTCAGAATGCAAGAGGAATTCAGCAAGTGACTTTAGCCTTGGCTACTGACGCGGATTCCCGCGTAACAGATTGGCACGGCGTCGATTGGCGTCGTGCGATACGTTATGTGCGCAGGCTTCAAGTGCGTATCGTGAAGGCTGTCAAAGAGGGCAAATGGCGCTTGGTAAAAGCCTTGCAACGTTTGCTCAGTCACTCCGTAAGCGGTCGCCTGCTCGCTGTCAGGCGAGTGACTGAAAACCGAGGGAAGAAGACTCCGGGTGTGGACGGCATTGTATGGGACACGCCGGAAAAGAAGATGAACGCGGTACAACGGTTGCTGCAAAGGAGATATCGAGCTGCACCATTGCGCCGGATTTATATCCCGAAAAAGAATGGAAAGAAACGGCCACTTGGCATTCCAACACTGTTCGACCGAGCACAACAAGCCTTATGTAAATTGGGTTTGGAACCGGTTGCGGAATGTACAGGTGATACCAATTCTTACGGCTTTCGCCCGGAACGCTCCGCGCACGACGCCGCGGAACAGGTATTCAACGCGTTAAGACTCAAATCGTCAGCGCAATGGATACTCGAAGGAGATATTAAAGCCTGTTTCGATGAAATCAGTCACAACTGGATGTTGAAGAATATACCAACGCAAAAACGGACGTTGAGGAAATGGCTGAAAGCGGGATACATGGAGAAAAACGTCTTTCATGACACGGAGAAAGGAACGCCACAAGGTGGCATAGCTTCGCCACTCTTGGCGAATATGTGTCTCGACGGACTCGAGGCTTGTGTTGTGAACAATATAACGGAAAAGCGCCAACACAAGGTGAATGTGGTTCGATACGCTGATGATTTTATCATCACTGGCGATTCCAAGGAATGGCTGGAGCAAGTTGCAAAGCCACGGGTGATTCGCTTTCTCGTAGAACGTGGATTGCGACTCTCCGAGGAGAAGACCCATATCACGCATGTCACGAAAGGCTTTGATTTCCTTGGGTGGAATATCAGAAAGTATCCAAACGGAAAACTTCTGATCAAACCGTCAGAGTCGAGCATCAAGACGCTGGCAGAGAAAACAGGGGAAATCCTCCGAAATAACCGGCAAGCCAAGACCACGAATCTGTTGAAACAGCTCAATCCAATCATTCGGGGCTGGGCGAATTATCACAAACACGCGGTGGCAAAGCTGGTGTTTCAACGAGTGGATACGTTCATCTTCAAACAGTTATGGCACTGGGCAAAAAGACGACACCCGAGAAAACCTTCCCACTGGGTTAAAGATCAATACTTCAAAACGGTGGGAGGCAATCACTGGGTGTTTACAGGTGTTGACGATCAAGGAGATCCGATACGTCTGTTCAAGGCCGATCTTGTGTCCGTCACAAGGCACGTGAAAATCCAAGGTGAAGCCAACCCTTATGACCCCGATTGGGAAAACTACTTCGAACAGAGGTATCTACAAAAGTGGAAATGCCGAAAATGGGGGAAAACCAAGCTACGGAGCATCTGGAAGCAACAGGGTGGTTTTTGTCCGATGTGTAGCCAAGGCTTCAATGGTGATACAAGTATTCATACGCATCACATCATCGAACGCTGCAAAGGGGGAGATGATAACCTGAATAACCTGGTCCTGCTCCATCCTAACTGTCATCGTCAGGTTCATCACCTGATGAAACTCGGTGCGAACATGCAGTTCGTGTTCGCTCATTTGACAGCCGGCCCTGGCTAACGGGGCTTTGAAAGGCTTGAGCCGGATGCGGGGAAACTCGCACGTCCGGTTCTTAGGGGGCCTCCCCGCTGTGAAGCGGGGCGGCTACCCGACTTAGCTGCTCGTGGCTGCAAACGAACCAGCCTCTCGCCAACTAGAGCCTGGTGTGTTTTGTAATCCTCACAGATTGCGTCCAAGTCGTAGCTAAAACGCTTTGAATGGTCATCGCGGATCTGTCGTACTTCTTCAACGATTGGATCTTTCATAGCTCGTCACCTAGAAACTCTTCAGGAGAACATATTTCGGGGCAGTTCCAGCCGTTTTCGTGAACGACCTGGCGGATTCGAGTTCTTATGAATGGATTGTTAATGTGTTTGAAGTTCCACGTTACTATTACATCCATGCCATTACAAGCTGCGACCGCAATATGAAGGGCATCTTCCGGGCATTTCTCCGGAATGATCTTCAGAGGGCCTTGTTCATAATTCCGGCCACCACTGTCAAGCCGCGGTCGGCGTTAGGTAGGCCGGTTTCGGCGGGCGCGTTCGTCGTCGTCGCGGTCGCGGCGGCAAAGGCACGCGGAGTAGGAGTCGCTCGAACAGGGCGGGGTGCGCTCGCCCAAAGAAACGCTCGGCAGCCGTCGTGCCGTCGGCGCGGCAGATGTGGAAGTTGTGCACGGCCGTGAGCGCAGCGAGCTTGCGGTCACTCAAACGATGACGGCCGTGATGATGCAACGCCAGTTGGCCGTTGCGTCCTTCCACACAGGAACTGCGGCGTTGGAACAAATCGGCGCAGGCGCCGACAACCTGTTCGACCTGTGCGCGCGTCTCGGGCGCCAGACTTTGCAGCGGATGATCGGGTTGACGCAGCGCGTCGAGCAATGCGTTACTCGATGCGTGCACGCGTTGTCGGGTCTCGGCCGTCGTGCTGCGTGCAGCGACGCGCTCGAGGTACAGGGCGGGGATGAGCTGCTCGAGGACCGCCGCTTCCTGTTCCGTGGGAAGTTCAAGGGCCTCGACCCTGGCAGTCACGGTGGCGAAGAAGAACGCGATGGTGGCCAGCCATTGCACGGTCAGGCGTTCGGCTTTGGCCAGGCGTTCGCAGGCGCGCTGAAGTAGATCAGCCGCTTCGGCCAGCGCCTTCAAGCGCGACCAGACGGCCTGGAAGCGTTCAGCTACGCGCTCTACCGGCTGCGTCTGTCCCTGCTGCAAATCATAGGGGTGATAGAGCACACCGAGTTCACGGATTAGCTCGCGCGCCTCGCTCTGGCGCGCTTGCGCCTGGGCGAGCTCGGCTTCAGCTGCGACCAGTACATTCAGGGCCGCGTCAATGCGCGCCTTGAAGTCCGGCGGACGCCCGAGTGGGCGTGGCACGCGCGCTTCGAACTGCTGCTGCGCGGCGCGCTCGGCCTGCCATTGCGCCTGTGCGGCCAGCACTCGGCCCTCGGCCTGTCGAACGTCGCGCGCCAACGCCAAGGAGGTGGCTTTCGACACCTCGTGTTGGCCGTGAAAGAGATCCGGAGAATGATGCGCACCGAGATCCGTTTCGGCATGTCGGCGCAGGGCCTTGGCTTCGTCGGCGGTGCTCTGAATCACCTCCACGGCGAGGCCCGTGCAGGCATCTTCCAGCGCCGCCGTCCAGGTCGCCGCAGAGCGATCTGCGGCGTACCCCTCCAGCAAAATGAAGTTCGACACCGGCTCGATGGCCACCAAGCAGACTCCCGGATGGAACGTTTCGTCCTCGCACACCGTCACTTGCCGAGGCGCCATGCTCGCGCCAAGTGTCGCGCGCTGCGCCTCAGCCTCCGTGACCAAGGCCGCTTCCAGGGCCGCATTGAGCTTGTGTTGCGCGCCGTCGCTCACCCCGACGAAGGCCGAAAGCCCACTCAGCTCTAGAAATTCACTCACCAGCCGGGTGCCGCCCGCCGCCCGCAACCTGATACTGAAGTGCGCCGCTATCACCATCCGGTGCAACCACGACATCCCCTCCGGGGTGCGTGCGAACGCCACCAGACCGGCTGGCGCATCCTCAAGCGGTTGCTCGTGGCACCACTCCAGCAGGGTGCTGCGCGCCACGCCCAAAGCGGCAGCCACCTCGCGCTGCGTCTCGCCGGCTGCCAACCGTGACTCGGCAGCAGCAATGTGTTCGGCTTGCTCCAAGCGCGTGCGTCGCGTCACGACCCGATTCCTCGCCCGGGTAGCGCAGCGCCGATGTATGGTCTATAGTCAAGCCTGGCAGAACCTTCGTACATTTTTCCGAATCCTCGGTGAATTTGCACCTCCAAGGGTACGAGATGATGAAGGTTCTGCCAAATACCTTCACACCGATTACCAAGCTTTAGGCTCGGACTTGGCCGGAATTACGAGCAAGGCCTGTCGCAGGTAACGGAAGGCGGTCATTGACGAGGCACCACCGAGCGCCAGCTGGATGCGGGGCAGATCCACCACCGTCTCTGAGGCAAACAAATCAAGCAAGGTCTCCGCGGATCGGGGCTGGGCCATAGCTCACCATGTCGTAGTAAAGACTAATGTCTTGCCACATGATCTTTACTATAACAGTTTCAGGCAGCAATACCGCCTCCGAGCACCCAAAAAGCCGGGATTCAGTCGCAAAATGACCGGAAAAATGATGGAGTATGGACTGAGGGAGGGGTGGAAGGGAGAGCTAGATCAGGAGGTTACAGACGGTAACCGTTGTCTGACGCGGTAGGGTTTTCCGGATAACTTACCACAGTCGAGGCGGCCCTCACAACAGGCCCTGGACGCGCAGCTGCTTGCGGGATAACATAAGAACTCGTTATGTTACCCCGCAAGCGATGATCGATGCTGCTGCAAACCCCGCGAAATATTGAGGAAAAGTTCGAGCAAGCGTTGGCGAGTGCTGGTGTTGCCGTGAATCAACGGCCACACTTCCAGCGCTGGCTGCGCTACTTCCTCGACTTCTGTCTGAAGTACACACAGTATCCGCGTTTAGAGACCAGCTTGGAGGCGTTCAGCCAGAAGCTGGAGTCGAAGGGGCAGGAGCCGGGGAAGCGTCATCAGGCGCTGGACGCGGTGAGACTGTACTGGGACATGCTGGGCTCGCAGAGCAATCGGGCGGGCACTGGGGCACCGGCTGCAGGTCAGGCGAAGTTTGGCTTCGGGGGCACTGACGCGGGAGCGGAATCTGCGGGTCGGGCGGCACGGAAGCCCGACCGCTCGACGACGGCTGTCCCGCAGGTCGCGGTCCCGCAGGTCGTGCGCCCTCCAGGGCCGGACGCTCGGCGAGGCGCACCGCCTACGGTTGCGGCGGTTGGCGCTTCGGTGCCCTAGAGGCGTGGGCAGGCGCCGGTTCCGCCGGCTTCGCCTGCCCGGGAGGTGCCCCGCACTGGCAGCTCCGACAAGCTCCTTGGGGCCTGCTGGCCTTGTTCATAAGCTCGGCCAAGGCTTGGGGTTAGCCTCGAACGCCCCAGTATTTTATCTTTATAACCAAGGTCTTACGGAAACGCCACAAGCACCCGCTCATCAGTTGGTCGGAGTTATGAACAAGGCCGGCCTGCTCAGGCGTCGGGGCACTATTCGAATCAGTACGACGGGTACGCATCGGGGCACGGCACAGGCGCAGCGACGGTCTCATCGCCACGGTTGGACAGGTCAGCGCAGCGCCGGGCTCGGAGCGCACCGCCAAACGCCGAAGCGTCCACAGCGGAGCGGGATTGGCGTGACGTCTACGAGAAGCTGGAAGTCGCGATCAAGGTCAGACACTACTCACCGAAGACGCTGAAGTCGTACCGGGCGTGGACAAGGAAGTTGTACGGGTATGTTCGCCCGCGCGCGCCCGCTACCCTGACGAACGAGGACGTGAAGGCGTTCCTGAGCCATCTGGCAGTGGAAAAGCACGTCTCGGCATCTAGCCAGAATCAGGCATTCAATGCGCTGCTGTTCCTGTTCCGGCATGTGCTGGAGAAGGAGTTCGGCCAGATTGAAGGCGTGGTCCGCGCCAAACGCAAGCCCAACATCCCGACGGTGCTGTCACGGCAGGAGGTGGATCGGGTGATTGCCGAGCTCGGGTATCCCTACGACTTGGTTGCGAAACTCTTGTACGGCTGTGGTCTGCGGCTGTTCGAGTGTCTGAAATTGCGGGTCCAAGACGTCAACCTGGACATGATGATGCTGACCGTGCACGACGGGAAGGGCAAAAAGGACCGGACCGTTCCGCTGCCGCAGACGTTGCGCACCGAGATCAATCTGCAGCTGGAGCAGGTCGCCCACGTCCACCAGGCGGACTTGGCGGCCGGGTACCACGGGACGTTTCTGCCATCGGCATTAAACCTGAAGTACAAGAATGCGGCCAAGGAGTTGGTCTGGCAGTGGCTGTTCCCGGCGAAGACCCTGACGGTGGTGCCCGATACCGGGGAGCATCGCCGCTTCCATTTGCATGAATCCCATGTGCAGAAGGCGATGAAACAGGCGGTGCAGCAGTCTCGTATCCGCAAGCGGGCTAGTGCACATACGCTGCGGCACAGCTATGCGAGTCATTTGCTGCAGGCCAACTACGACATCCGCACCATTCAGGAACTGCTCGGCCACAGCGATGTGCGCACGACGATGATCTATAAGCACACGATCCCGAGCGTGAGCATCAAGGACGCGAAGAGTCCGCTGGATTTGTAGCTCGCAGAGCGCATCATGCCGGTCCTTGCGCTCCAGCGGGCGGGAAAAAACGGGAAAAAACGGGGACAGACCACGTTTTCCACCTTTTACAGAATCGCGCTCATGCTGAAAAAGGTGGTCTGTCCCTGTTTTCCTCGGATATATCGGAGGGACCCGAGTAAAACCGAGTCTTTTTGTTTCCAGCATTTTTTGTTGTCGCTGTAGTTGCCGTGTCTAGCAGCGGTTGCCCGGAAAGCGGCAAGAGTTGCAGGACCGAGGCCAATGGCGTCAAAATCTGCGTGTTCCAAGATGGCATAGAATTCGATTACCTGCCTAACGGAACGACTCTATGCAGAGACCGATAGGGCAATTCACGTATGATTTGGTGAAGTCGAATCCTGGTTTTCACCTGAGCTTCAAAAAGATGGCAGACAATAGCGAACATTTAGTGCTCGAGCAGTTTCGCGCTCTTCGGAACCAGATTTCAGCGATGCAAACTGAAATGCATTCCGAATTCTCGGATGTGAAGCACCGAATCAGCCGAGTGGAAACGGCGATTGCAGGAATTCGCCGCGACGAAGCCGGAACGGCGGAGGATATCGCACGCCAGCAGATATCCATCGATCAGCTGAACGAGCGGATTGTCCGTATCGAAAGGCGCTTAGAACTGCGCGATGGATAGCGCCAACAAGCGCGAAAGCCCGACGTTATCGCGCTGAGCAAAGCTCGGCGCCTCTTGCCGGGTGAAAGTCCCGGTTGGGTAAGGGCTAGCCACCCACCCGTATCGAGTGTTGGTCCTGCTGCGGAGCTTTGTGCCCCGCGAACAAATGTGCAGGGCAAACGTACACAGAGAATCCTGTAGGCCGTAGGGGAGACTGCGCTCCCTGAAGTGCTGGTACAGCTTCGAGAAACCTAACCCGCCGATGACGACAGTGTTAACGTCCTGGAAGTCAACATAAAGCACGCGCTACGAGGCAAGTGTGTAGATGTTCGCCGGAGTCCTTACCTCCGCCGGAGTTCTTACCACCCCTTTCCGCGCGGCGTGCCCAGCGCCCGCTGAAGCGGGCTGTGGCGATGCCGGCGGGCGAGTTTCGGGCGTTCGCCGGGCTTTAAATACTTGCACAATCTCGCGGCGTGGGCGCGGGTGGAATGGTCAAACAGGGAGCGTGCAGGCAGGCGGGAGACCGCCGTATGCCAACGGGGTGTCTTATCGGGCAGAGTAGTCGGAGGTCGGGAAAGCCGGCCAGCAGGCGTAAGGACCCGACGGAAGCACGCAGCTCGCAAAGGAAACTCGTGCCGGACATGCAGGATCGGATCAACACGAGCCAACCTCACCGCGGGGACTAAGCAACTGGGCCGTGAAACGGGTAACTGTGACGGTCCGCTTGATAAGCGAGTGCAACCGAGGAACCGGATGCGGGAAAACTGCACGTCCGGGACTGTGGTGGGGGCTCCGGGTAATCGGAGTCCCTAAGCCGGAGGCATTCGAAACCTTCGACGGCTGCAGTCCTATTTTTTCACTTGAACCGGAGTATCGCAATTGAAAGCCGAGTTTACCGCGATCATCAAGAAAGACGGGGATTGGTGGATCGGGTGGATCGAGGAAGTTCCCGGCGCAAATGCTCAGGAGCAAACAAGAGAAGAACTGATGGAAAGCCTGAGGGCCGCCGCTCAAGACATTCTCGCAATCCATCGGGAATCGGCTTTGCGATCAGCGGAAAAAGATTTTGAGGAAGTCCCTATCGCGATATGAAGAGAACGAAGCTGCTCCAACATTTGGGGGCTCATGATTGCGAGTTGCTTCGTGAAGGTTCCCGGCATTCGATCTGGCGAAATACAAGAACTGGCGCCTTGACTACGGTACCTAGACATTCTGAAGTTAAAGAAATCATGGTTCGTAAGATTTGCAAAGATCTCGAGGTCAATGCGCCCTAAATGCCCAACTAACGTACCAGCCCGACGCTTGCTGGCCGGCCGTCGCTGTGCTCCGGCCGGCAGATAAGGGGTCAGATCCCTTATTCTAAATTTAGGCCCGTCTGCCCTTCGTTCGAACGCTTCTCCGCGGGCGGTTTCTTTGGCCTATCTCGGGAGCTGCATCCCACCCGGACGTTGCGAAAAAGGTGTGAAAAAGGGGCCAGATTTTTTTCTGCTAGACTTGAGACATTTGATGTTGATTGACAGGCTCGACAATGCCCCGCAAGCCCCGTTTCTTCGTGCCGGGCGTCCCCGTCCATGTGGTCCAGCGAGGGAACAACCGCCAAGCCGTCTTTTTTGACGAGCACGACTACCGGGTCTACTTGATCTGGCTGTCCGAGGCAGTAGCGGCACACGGCTGCGCCATTCATGCCGATGTGTTGATGACCAATCACGTTCATCTGTTGATGACGCCGCTCGAATGCCGGTCGGTCAGCAGCACCCTTCAGGCGCTCGGGCGGCACTTCGTCCCATACATCAATCGCTGTTAGTGATGGTGCAGAAACAAGCTGAACAGGTTTTTAGCTTGGGTTTCGCCTGCCGACTCATTCGCTACCGCTATCGGCGTCGGTATCGGTATCGAACTGACCAACCCGATATCCGCCAAGCTCCTCGCTGAGCGCCTAACCACGCTGTCCGAGCTTCGTGAGCATGGCCACACTACGATCGAGCAGTGCCTTTTCACGCTCTACGTCGAGCTTCTCATGACCGAATGATATAGGGCGCTTTCTCTCTCGATTCCGATTCCGATTCCGATTCCGATAGCGACCCCGAGCACGATTGCACTCCGCCGATGTCTGGATAGCGTTGTATAGGTTATTCATGAACCGCTACTAAGTGGTGCCTGAACCAAAACCCAGTTTATTTCGCCAAATCCGCATTGGCCGCGTTGCCGCTAATACCGCTTTTCATTGATTCGGAGAGGATGAACAGAGGATGAATCGAGTCGATGAGAGCAATTCTCATCCGCGCTGTTTTTTGGACGGACCAAGCAGCCCGCTGCCTTCCATCGATTCCATGAGGCCCTGAAGGCAAAGTTGCAACGTATGCAGGAGCAGGCTACCCGGATTGAGACGCCGGCGACCGGTGTGGCGGAGAACGACGACGGCACGCGGCGCGGTGAAGGTGCGCCGAGTGCTGCCCTGTCGAAGAGCGTACGAACGAAACAGGGGAAGATACTCGCCCGTTGTTGAGTTTGAATGGAAAATGAACTGCACCACCAGCCATTGGATCGCACGACAAAATGCGATAGGGCAGGGGAGCCGCTATCGCATTCTGCATCCAGCTTTTTGAAGCGGACTACAAAACCTTCAGGTATTCCAGCAGATCCTTCTTTTCCTCCTCGCTGAGCTTAGTGCCGTATTCATGCCCGCAGCGGCTGTTGCCGGAATCCCGATCATCGCAATCGGTGGTGACATAGGTATAGTCGAATTGGGTTTGTTCCGCGGCCAGGCCAATCTTGATTGGATCGTAAGCAGGTCCGACCTGGAAACTAGACGGGCGCTCGGCGGTGGGCTCGAGCAGGTCTTCCAGGGTCGGTACCGAGCCGTTATGTAAATAGGGCGCCGCGGCCCAGATCCCTTGCATGACCCGAGATTCGTAGACGATCGCGGGGTCTGGATCAGAAAAACTATCCTTACAGCGACCCTGACTGGATTGGTTTCTCCATACCTTTGGTAGATCCCGGAAGGCACCGATGAGTTCTTTGTTTTCGGCAGTGATCAGTTTGGATTGCAAGGCCTGCAGGTCGGTGGCGAATTTCTGAATGATGGTTGTCCCCCTATCGCCGAGCACAGCCTGAATTCTGTCCGCATTCTTTTTTGCGATCGTTTCCATCTCCATCGCGATTGGAGATGAATGTTGCAGGATCGAGCCGAGTACCGCCGTACCGAGGATCGAGAAGGCCTTGTCGCGGGGCTGGAGCGGGTCTTTCAGAAACGGTATTGTGGCGCCATTGAGTACCCCGGTATCCGCCTCCCAGCTGAGAACTTGGTATTCCCTGGTATCGGTATTCACATCACACAGGGGAGTGGCCCAGGTTTCCTCGGAGAATACGCGACGAGTGCCCTTGCGAATGCCATGACATCCGGCGCAGCCGCCATCCTCGGTCTTGGTGGGGCTTTCATAGATGGCCTTGCCGCGCTCGGCACGTTGCTGATCGATCGCCAGCGGTCCTTCCTGCCATGGCCACTGGGGCGGACCGAGCTTCTTGATATGGTTCTCCAGTGCAGCGAGGCCCTCGAAGTTCGCCGAGTTGGTGGCCAGATAATTGACTCCGAGGATGCGCCATTCATCCTTTTCCGGCGCAAAGTCCGCAAAGACGCCAAACACTTCTCCCAGGTTGCGCGACAGTGCGAGCAAATCGTCTCCATTGTCGGCAAATCCCGGCCATTGGGTCTTATCCTGGATGGCCGCATTCCATAAAAACGGATAACGGACCGGGGCATCGGCTACTTGAATGTTGTCCGCAATGATGTGTCCAGTTCCTTCGCCGATGTCGAGCCCGGTGAGCCGATTGAAGATCATGCCCACCGCGTCCAAGCGACCGGGTCCCCAGGGATTGTCCTTTGGCAGTGCCTTGCTCATCAGGGTGTCAAAGCGCAGGAACCAAGCCGCCACTTCTAGTCGTAATGCGGCCAGCTGCTCTTCACTGGGCGGTGCGCCCAAGACGGCCTGGGCGAAGGCAGTAAATGTATCAGGGTTGTCCTGCACCTCGCGCATGGCAGTGGATAGGTCTTGCAGGAAGGACTGAAAATCAACCATGGCGGGGCCGCCATCAATTCGATAGGCGGTACCTTCCACCTCGATTTGGCGGGTATGGCAGGCGGCACAGGTCATGCCGATGTGATCGTCATTCGTGGTGAAACCCACGGGCAGACCCGCAGGCTGGCTGTGTTCGTTCGGCAGATAACCGTATTCGGGTAGCCGCTCGAGAAACGAGCTGCCATCCATCTGCAATGCCTGCATCCAGGCCAATGGCATGATCTGCGATCCCTGGTCCTGGCTGTAGTAACCAAGGCGCTCGACGTCAGTCCACTCTGCCCCTTGGTTAATGAATACCAGTTCCTCGGATGCATGAGCCAACGGGTTCTGGATCATCGCAGCCATCAAAACTGCGAGGCTGGCGGTACCAAATACCGCCGGAAGTCGTAAATCGATCGACGAGGCCATTATCTTCTCTCCTGATATGATTATGAATATACACCGTGGTACTTCGTTACGATCGGGTGTGAACGCGGCGCCGAATGGAATCAAATCCAGATGGTGCTACAGGGTTATGCTAGTTCAGTCCCACAAGTTGATCAATATAGAAGATTGAAATTTTGCAAGGTTGCTGTACGAAACAGCGATTCGACCTGACGCCGAGGGCAGAGACCAAGACGCCCAGATCAACGAAATCGGCATACCGCGGGTGCTGTAGCAGGGTGATCCTTGCCGGTCATCTATTCCTTAGGCCATCGACATCAGAGGCTGGCAATTCCAACCAGCCGATTGCAATCCCGGTCATGACGGAGAGCAATCCAAGCAACAGCATAGGTTCATTCGCAAAGCCTTGGTTCGCGGCATGTTGAGTTCTGGGCGCGGTCCGGTTACGATTTATCGCTTCATTTTCTCTGCCGTCGCTCGGCGACCGGCATTCGAGGCGGCATTCCTATGGCCAGGCCAAAAACCCTCTATGACAAGATTTGGGACGCGCATGTGGTGCGTGTCGACGAACACGGCACGACATTACTGTATATCGATCGGCAGTTAGTGCATGAGGTAACCTCGGCGCAGGCGTTCGAAGGACTGCGTCTTGCCGAACGTACACCGCGGCGCCCGGAGACGAATCTGGCGGTGCCGGATCATAATGTGCCGACCACCGATCGCCACCTGGGTATCACCGATCCGGTATCGCGCTTGCAGGTGGAAACGCTGGAAGCTAACTGCCGGGAATTCGGCATCACCCTATTTGAAATGCGCGACAAACGCCAGGGGATCGTGCATGTGGTCGGACCCGAGGCAGGCTTTACCCAGCCAGGTATGACCATCGTTTGTGGCGATAGTCACACCGCTACACATGGAGCCTTCGGCGCCCTGGCGTTCGGCATTGGCACCTCGGAGGTGGAGCATGTATTGGCCACCCAGTGCCTGCTGCAAAAACAATCCAAATCAATGCTGGTGAGCGTAGAAGGCGAGCTCGGGCGCGGCGTCACTGCAAAAGATATCGTGCTGGCGGTCATTGGTGAGATTGGTACCGCGGGTGGCACCGGGCATGTGATCGAGTTTGCCGGCAGTGCGATTCTCGATCTGAGCATGGAAGGGCGTATGACGGTGTGTAATATGACCATTGAGGCCGGCGCCCGTGCCGGACTGATCGGCATTGATGAAAAGACCATCGAGTATGTCCGCAATCGGCCGTTTGCGCCCAAGGGCGATCAGTTCGAACAGGCTGCCGCGTATTGGCGCGGCTTGAACTCCGATCCCGAGGCGAGTTATGACCGGGTGGTGCGCATCGATGCAGCGAACATCCGCCCGCAGGTTACCTGGGGCACGTCGCCGGAGATGGTCTTACCAGTAGATGGGGAGGTGCCGAATCCGGATGAGATTGCCGATCCGGTCAAGGCCAGCAGTATCCGCCATGCGCTAACTTATATGGGGCTTGCGCCTGGCACACCGCTGAAGCAAGTCGCGGTGGACAAAGTCTTTATCGGCTCTTGCACCAACGGTCGGATTGAGGATTTGCGCGCCGCCGCCGAGGTAGCGAACGGGCGTAAGGTGGCCGATGGCGTGAAACTGGCACTGGTGGTGCCCGGTTCTGGCCTGGTCAAGCAGCAGGCCGAGGCCGAGGGGCTAGATAAGGTGTTCACCGCGGCCGGTTTCGAATGGCGCGAACCAGGCTGTTCCATGTGTTTAGCGATGAATGCCGATCGGCTCGAGCCGGGCGAGCGCTGTGCGTCCACCAGCAATCGCAATTTCGAGGGTCGTCAGGGGCAGGGTGGGCGTACCCATCTGGTCAGCCCGGCGATGGCCGCAGCAGCGGCGGTATACGGGCGTTTTGTGGATGTAAGGGAGATCTGATGTGAAGCCGTTCGAGAATTTCCGTGGCATCGTATTGCCATTGGACCGTGCCAATGTCGATACCGATGCAATTATTCCGAAGCAGTTCCTGAAATCCATTAAGCGTACTGGGTTCGGTCCGAATCTATTCGACGAATGGCGTTATCTGGATCGTGGCGAGCCGGAGCAGGATTGCAGCGGTCGGCCGCTGAATCCAGATTTTGTACTCAATGACCCGCGCTATGCCGGTGCCAGTATCTTGCTGGCACGCCATAATTTCGGTTGCGGTTCGTCGCGTGAGCACGCCCCTTGGGCATTGGCGGATCATGGTTTTCGAGTACTGTTGGCGCCGAGCTTTGCCGAAATTTTTCATCAAAACGCGATCAAAAACGGACTACTTCCGGTGGCGTTGGACGAGGCGCTGATCGATCAGCTGTTCGTCTGGGCGAGTGGTGAAAAACCCCTGGAGATCGAGATCGATTTACACAATTCGATGCTATACCCCGTGATGCCGGGAAGTACCCCGATCGAAATCGTCATCGACCCATTTCATCATCATTGCTTGATCCATGGCCTAGACGACATTGGCTTGACCTTAGAGCACGTGGACGAGATCTCTGCCTATGAGCAGCGTCGGCGCAATGAAGCGCCTTGGTTGTTCGGCTAATGACTAGAGCAAAATCCTCGGGTATCCGGTGGCATCCGCTGCATTCCGATCCCGCATATCAATGATAACGGAGCGAGATTTGAGCAAAAAAATCTTGATCCTGCCCGGTGACGGCATCGGTCCGGAGATTGTCCGAGAGGCGGTGAAGGTGCTGAATTGCCTACGCGATCACTTCGGCCTCGACATCGCTATGGAAGAGGCGCTGGTGGGAGGAGCGGCCTTCGATGACAGCGGCCATCCGTTGCCGAAAGCAACGCTGGATCTGGCGCTTGACGCGGATGCGGTACTGCTTGGCGCGGTTGGCGGGCCTAAATGGGAGTCGCTTGACATCTCGGTGCGTCCGGAAAAGGGCCTGCTGGGGTTGCGTGGCGAACTCGGGCTATTCGCAAATCTGCGCCCGGCTATCCTGTATCCGCAGCTGGCGGCGGCATCGACCCTGCGCTCCGATGTCGTCTCCGGTCTGGATATCCTGATCGTTCGCGAGCTTACCGGAGGCATCTACTTCGGTCAGCCCCGGGGGGTCGAGACACTTGCATCCGGCGAGCGTCGCGGTCTAAACACCCTGGTTTATACCGAGTCGGAGATTGACCGCATTTGCCGTGTCGCCTTCGATATCGCCATGAAACGCGGCAAGCGCGTATGCTCGGTCGATAAGGCCAATGTGCTCGAATGCACCGAGCTTTGGCGAGAGGTGGCGATCCGCGTCGGTGGCGATTATCCGCAGGTGGAACTAAGCCACATGTACGTCGATAATGCTGCCATGCAACTGGTGCGTGCGCCGAAGCAGTTCGATGTCATGGTGACCACGAATCTGTTCGGCGATATTCTGTCCGACTGTGCGGCTATGTTGACCGGCTCCATCGGCATGCTGCCGTCGGCATCGTTGGATGCAGATGGTAAGGGTATGTACGAGCCGATTCACGGTTCGGCCCCGGATATCGCGGGCACAGGCGTAGCCAATCCGTTGGCTACGATTCTGTCTTTGGCCATGATGCTGCGTTATTCTCTGGATGCTGGAGTACAGGCAGAGCGCATCGAAAAGGCCGTATCTGCGGTACTGGATCAGGGTCTGCGCACTCCGGATATCTTTACTGAGGGCAACGAGAAAATCGGTACGGTGCAGATGGGCGATGCGGTGGTATCGGTACTGCGAAGTGCGGCCATATAACGGGCCTGCGATAGACGATATAGAGGAGAGTGGCAGTGGCGCATGATCTCGAATCGAACGCTGGGCGCGAGTCATCTCAAGCTGGAGCAATCTTATGAAACGAGTCGGTTTCGTTGGCTGGCGCGGCATGGTGGGTTCGGTGCTGATGGAACGCATGCGCGATGAACAGGATTTTGCCTTGATTGCCGAGCCCGTATTTTTCTCCACCACGCAACAAGGCGAGCCAGCTCCGGACCTGGGACAAGGCAGGAGCTTATTGCGCGATGCCTATGATCTGAATGCGTTGGCGTCGATGGACGCCATCGTTACCTGTCAGGGCGGCGATTACACGGCAAAGTTGTATCAGCCGTTGCGAGCGGCAGGCTGGCGCGGGTATTGGATCGACGCAGCATCGACGCTGCGCATGGCGGCTGACAGCACAATCATCCTTGATCCGGTCAATCTGGATCTGATCGAGCGCTCCCTGCATGCTGGCCAGCGCGATTTCATCGGCGGCAACTGCACCGTGAGCCTGATGCTGATGGCGGTGGGCGAATTAATGCGTCGGGATCTGGTTGAATGGATCAGCGCCATGACCTATCAGGCTGCCTCTGGTGCAGGAGCGCGCAATATGCGCGAATTGTTGACGCAGATGGGTGCATTGTACGACAGCGTCGCCGATCTGCTGGCAGACCAAAAACGTTCCATTCTGGAGATTGATCGCCGCGTTACCGATCGGATGCGCCGATCCGACTTTCCGCGCGAGCTGTTTTCGGTGCCGCTGGCGGGCAGCCTGATCCCGTGGATCGATAAACAGCTCGACAACGGCCAGTCCCGCGAGGAATGGAAAGGCCAAGCGGAAGCCAACAAAATCCTCGGGCAGATAGATGATCCAGTCGCCATTGATGGTATCTGCGTGCGCATTGGCGCCATGCGTTGTCATAGCCAGGGCCTAACGATCAAATTACGCCGTGATGTGCCGATCGACGAGATCTCCGATATGATCGATGGTGCCAACGACTGGGTACATGTCATCCCTAACCAGCGCGAGTGCAGCATCGCCGAATTATCCCCAGCCAAGGTTTCCGGCACCCTTGACATCCCCATCGGGCGCCTGCGGAAAATGAATTTTGGGCCGACCTATCTATCCGCTTTTACCGTTGGCGACCAGTTGCTCTGGGGAGCTGCTGAGCCCCTGCGGCGCATGCTGCGACTATTGCTGTCGCGCTGATGGATGAGGCGTGCCGAGTCGTGAGCACTTTGCTGTCAGCCATGAGTTTCCGTTATAGTTTAAGGTATATTGACGCTGGAGCTGATACATCACATCGTTTCCGTTTTATATTCCTGCGGGTAGAGCCAGCATGCCTCGGCCGCGCTGATGAACTTCCAGTATATAGATATGGTTTTGGCTCGGTTTACCACTGCATTATCATCGCCTTTGCGGTTCGGAAGGTCGGCAGAGCCTATCGACGCCCACCATGTGACAGTTTCGCTTTCAGCGTTCGTATTCCAATCAAACCGCCATGATTGGCGAGGGTGAAGGATGTTCCGCACATCAATGCTGTTTGTGCTGTTGGCCCTGGCGCAGGGACTGACATCCCCAAGTGTCTCTGCGTTGGGGCTTGGGGGTATGCGCACACAATCGGCATTGAATCAGCCATTTTATGCCGAAATCGAGCTGTTTGACGTCAAAACTGACGAACTCGACACGGTAAAGGTTCGTTTAGCCAGTGCCGACGCCTTTCGCGACGCGGGTGCCGAGCGACCACATTTTTTGACTCGGTTGCGCTTTACACCGATGCTTGGGCGTGCTGGGCAGCCGATCGTTCAGGTCACCAGCCGCGAGCCGATTCGCGAGCCCTATCTCGATTTCCTGGTCGAGGTGCTTTGGCCGGAAGGCCGAATGGTCAAGGAATACACGGTATTGATGGATCCGCCTACCAGGGGCTCACGATCTGCCCCCAATGTATCGATGCCAAATGCCGCGGCACCTGTCAGACGCGCTCCGCCGACTGCCCGCACCACACCGCCACCGCCAAGAACCCGCCCGCAGGCACCGGCTCCGCGGCAATCTCAGCCTGCTGCTGAGACAGCCGCAGCGTCGCAGCCTGAATCTCGGCCAGTATCCCCTCCAGTACCCCCTCCTATGCCCCAGCCGGTTCCGCGTCAGGCCGCTAATACAGAGTTTCCACTGCATTACGGCCCCGTGCGCAACGGCGTCGGACTTTGGCGTATTGCCCGACGCATGGCTCCCCCAGGCGCGAGCGTAGCTCAAACAGCAATGGCGCTGTATCGTAACAATCAGGATGCCTTCGTGCGTGGCAACATTAACCTACTAGCGGTTAATTCGGATCTCTATATTCCGACCGCCGAGGAACTGTTTGCGCTGGATGCGAATACTGCCGAACGTCAATTCCGGGATGCGATGGCGGGCCGTAAAGTCACGGCAGAGCCGATTACGGATATTCCCGCGCAACCGCGATTGACCATTGCGACGGCACCGGCGGGCAGTGAGCCGGTGGGCAACGAGGGTGATGAGCGGGAGCCTGATGAGGGATCCGCCAGTGAAGCCGCCCCATCTTCGGAGAATGTCGGCGCGTTGGAAGAAGATTTATTGCTGGTACGAGAGGCCAGCGAAAGCAATCGTCAGGAAACCACAGAACTACGTGATCGTATTCACAATCTGGAGGCACAGCTGAACGACATTCGGCGCTTGTTGGAATTGCGTAACGAACAGCTTGCGCAAATACAAGCTGCCGTCCGAGATCCGGAGTCCGCTCGTGCTCTAGGTTTAGATGCGGACGAATTGGCGATGCTTGGGGATGCGGAGTTGGAACCGGTTCCCAAGCCGGCAGATGCCGATGCCTCGCGTGAACTGTTGCCCAGCACATCCGCGCAAGCCACCGATGGTCCCATTTCCGACTTGGAACCGGTCGAGGTACCAACAGAGATAGCCAGACCGACTGCAGAACAGCAGGCGATTGATGCAGCACTGTCGGCGCCCAACCTCGACATATCCGCCCCCGAAACGCCAGCAAAACCCCTGTCGCAGTTGCCAGACGATGTCAAGCAAACCCTAGCCATTGAGATCGAGCCGACTCCCGACAATGTACCGGAAGAATCTGGCGTCGGTGTACTGGGTTTCCTTTCAACCACGGTGAATCGCACGCCGCTTTGGGCGGTTGGGGCCGGCGTCGGTACTTTGCTGCTGGGTGGACTGGGTTGGCTGGCCTATCGGCGCCGGGCACAAAACGTGCCAAACGAGCCGGACGAAGTTTTCATTGATATTGAAGAAGTTCTGTCCGACACAGACGGCTCCGAGAGCCAACTCTCTTGGTCAGAGCCGAGTCCAGTCACGGATCAGCAGGTTGCTGAAGATTCGCGAACGCTTGATTTGGAATCGCTGTCTGAGCCATCCTCAGGCGCGCCGGCTGATACGCTCTCCGATGTTCAGGGCGAGGGTATAAGCGAGGGCGAGGAAATTGGCGTTCTGGCCGAGGCCGATATCTACATTCTGTACGGTCGCTACCGTGAGGCGGAAGAGATTTTGCTCGAGGCCCTCAGGAGTTCGCCAGCGCAGCCTGATCTCAGGTACAAACTGGCCGAGGCTTACATCGGCAGCGATAAACAGGATGCCTTAGCGCAACTCGCAAAGCATATGAAATCGGCTGGTGAAGATCGATTAGACCCGGAAAAATGGCTAGAAATCCAGCAAGTCGTTGATCAATTGGCACCCGCACTGGAGCAGAGTGATGGTGCAGATTTGGCCGCGGCGTCAGAGGTCATCGGTGCGGATGATTCATCTGATGGCGAAGATTCGCCCCATGCTCAGGATGATGAGCTTAGGGTTTCGGTTCAGGAAATGGGCCTGTCGACCAGGGGCCATATGGACACTAGCGATGAAGACATTGAGCTGGATCTGGATTTGGATCTGGATCTAAACAACTTAGACGATCCGGACCAACTTGACGATACCAGATCGGAGGAACCGCTAGTCTCTGCGGCGCTCGCGGCTGAATCTGCGCAAGAGTCGGCTCCAACAGCGGAATCATCAACGGAGATAGAACTGCCAGAGCAACCGCAATCGTCGGTAAATCTGGAAAAATCAGCAGACTCGGAACCGCCAGGGCAATCGGAACTGTCGGTGGAACTGAAACCGCCGTTGGCATCAGAGCTGCCGATGGAATCAGAACCGTCGATGGAGCCAGACCCGCCAACGCGGCCGGAACTGCTAGCAGAATTGGAACCATCAACAGAATCGGAATCGCCAGCGGAACCGCCGACAGAGTCGGAACTTTCTGCATTGCTGTATTCTCATTCAGATCCATCAGACGAATCGGCGGTTGAACTGCATGAGCAGGAAGTGGCAGAGAGTCGCCCATCATCTGAAGGCGCCAGCCAAAGCGAAACCGACGACAACCTGGATTTGGATCTGGACGCTTTGGCCAGTTTGATTAATTCCAGTCAGCACGCCGGAACATCAAAAGCAACCAATGCTGCCGGAGAGTCAGCCGGCGGAGGGTCGGATATCTCATTGCCGCCACTGGAATTGGATTTTGACGAATTAACCTTATCCAGCCAGAGTTTGGCGGATGCAGAGGGCGTTAACAAAGATGGTATGGCGCAGGATGTTGAGTCAACCGAGCCGCCCACCGGGCAGTGGGATGAGCAAGCTGGGCTTTGGAACGAGGTGTCGACAAAGATGGACCTGGCACGCGCCTATGTCGAGATGGAAGATCCGGAGGCGGCGCGCGCAATTCTGGATGATATCGTGCAGGAAGGCAACGAAGAGCAGCAGGCTGAAGCGAAAGTCTTACTCGAGCGGCTTGGCTGATGCCGATTGTGCTCGGCGCTATGTTCCTGTATTCGCATCTGCCGCATTCGCGATGACCTTGGCAGACCGTGCGGACGGCGAGTCTGCCATGTCGCGTATTGCCATGGCAGTGGAATATGACGGCAGCGGCTACAGCGGCTGGCAGTATCAGAAGCATGCCCGTTCCGTTCAGGAGTGCCTCGAGCAGGCGGTCGCCGTGGTTGCCGATCATCCTATCCGCGTGCATTGTGCTGGGCGTACCGACAGCGGCGTGCACGCATTGGGACAAGTAGTACATTTCGACACCCCTGTTCACAGGCGTGAACGCTCCTGGATACTCGGTACCAATGCCAACCTGCCCGAAAGTATTGCAGTGCGCTGGGCAATGCGGGTACAGCCGGACTTTCATGCGCGCTTCAGCGCCACCGGTCGCCATTACCGCTATCTGATTCTGTGTCAGCCGACCCGCTCGGCCCTTTGGGTGAATCGCGCTGTGTGGACACATCGGCGGCTGGATGTGATACCGATGCGCGAAGCGGCACGCGCTCTGGTTGGTTGCCATGACTTCACCAGCTTTCGGGCGCTCGCCTGCCAAGCAAAGAGCCCGGTGCGTACTATTCGATACCTGCAGATCGAACGCCGTGGTTTGTTGATCGAACTCCGGGTTGGCGCGGATGGATTCCTGCATCATATGGTCCGCAATCTGGCCGGAGTGCTGATGGCCATCGGCCGCGGTGATGCGGAGGTTGACTGGACGCGGACATTACTCGATCAGCGTAATCGAGCGCTTGGTGGGGTGACGGCGCCGCCCCAGGGTCTTTATCTTGCGCGAATTGACTATCCGAAGCAGTTCGGATTGCCACTGGAGGACGACGCGAGTCACCTGTTTATGTTTTAATGCAAGGTTTGCATTTTAGGCCTTTTCCAACGGGCTCGCCATTGCTGGTCAGCCTTGTCCTGCATGATTCGGAGCCCACGATTCGGAGCAATGAACAGCCATCCATGCGAACACGCGTAAAGATTTGCGGTCTGACCCGAGAGCAAGACGTGCGCGCTGCCGTCGAACTCGGTGCCGATGCCATTGGCTTGGTTCTCTATTCGGCAAGTCCGCGCGCTGTATCGCCGCAGACTGCGGCGCACCTGGCGTCTTGTGTGCCAGCCTTTGTCACCGTAGTTGGTCTATTTGTCGACGCACAACCCGAGGCGGTACGGGCAGTGCTACAACAGGTACCCCTCGGCGCTTTGCAATTTCATGGCAGCGAAGAACCTGATTATTGTGCCGCCTTCGGTCGACCCTGGATCAAGGCTTGTGCCATGCGAGACGACATTGATTTACCGCGGCAAGCGCGGCGTTATGCGGGTGCGGACGCGCTGTTGCTGGATACTTTCGATCCCCGCCTCGCAGGCGGCACCGGCCGACGCTTCGATTGGAGCTTGGTGCCGCCGGATCCCGGCGTCCCGATCGTGCTGGCTGGCGGGCTGAATGCAGGCAATGTCGCTGCCGCTATTAGCCGTTTGCGGCCGCATGCCGTGGATACGAGCGGGGGCGTTGAAACAGCGAAAGGCATTAAAGACCGTAATAAAATCGCAGAATTCATGCAAGGTGTACGTTATGGCGACCAGAGCCGATGAAATCATGATCCGCGCGGCGAACGCTACGTCCAGCCGCTCGGAAATCGCTTATTGTTGGCCCGACCAGCACGGGCACTTTGGACCCTATGGCGGTATGTTCGTCCCAGAGACGCTGATGCATCCGCTGAGGGAGTTGCGCGAGGCCTATGAGCGCTATCTGCAGGATGCGGATTTTCTGCGTGAACTCGACAACGACCTGCGCGACTATGTTGGCAGACCATCGCCGCTTTATCACGCCGAGCGTTGGAGTCGAGAACTTGGCGGGGCGCAGATTTTTCTGAAGCGCGAGGATCTGAATCATACTGGCGCGCACAAGGTCAATAATACTGTCGGCCAGGCTCTATTGGCCCGGCATATGGGCAAGACTCGCATTATTGCCGAGACGGGCGCTGGTCAGCACGGTGTGGCCTCTGCCACAGTCGCTGCGCGGATGGGGCTCGAATGCGTCGTCTACATGGGTGAGGTGGATGTGGCGCGGCAGGAAGCCAACGTGTATCGCATGCGGCTGCTCGGTGCGCGCGTGGTTGCGGTTAACTCCGGTTCGCGTACCCTGAAGGATGCTCTGAACGAGGCCATGCGCGATTGGGTGACGAATGTAGATAATACTTTCTATATCATCGGCACGGTTGCCGGTCCGCATCCCTATCCAGCCATGGTGCGCGATTTTCAGTCCGTGATCGGCCGCGAAACCCGGATGCAGATGCTGGAGCGGACGGGCCGCTTGCCAGATGCGGTGCTGGCCTGCGTCGGTGGCGGATCGAATGCGATTGGGCTGTTTTATCCATTCATTAATGACGCTGAAGTTGCGATGTATGGCATCGAGGCCGCTGGTGACGGGCTGACTACCGGTCGCCATGCGGCGCCGCTTTGCGCTGGCACACCGGGTGTGTTGCACGGCAATCGCACCTATCTGATGGAAGACGAAAATGGTCAGATCATCGAGACACACTCCGTCTCCGCGGGACTCGACTATCCTGGTGTTGGACCTGAGCATGCCTGGCTTAAAGACTCTGGTCGTGCCAACTATGTATCGATCACCGATGGCGAGGCTTTGAAGGCGTTTCATTCTCTGACCCGCATTGAAGGAATCATCCCAGCACTCGAGACCAGTCACGCATTAGCCTACGCGTCGAAGCTGGCACCTAGTATGCGCAAGAACCAGACCATCGTGATCAATCTCTCCGGCCGTGGCGACAAGGATATGCACACCGTGGCCCAACTCGACGGAATCAAACCATGAGCCGCATTCAGGGGCTGTTCGAGCGTTTGCGCGCTGCACGACAAGTCGCGCTGGTCCCGTTCGTGACCGCCGGCGATCCGACACCGGAAGTCACATTGCCGCTGATGCACCGGATGGTGGCAGCAGGCGCCGACCTGATCGAACTCGGCGTACCCTTTTCTGACCCGATCGCCGACGGCCCGGTGATCCAGCGTGCCACCGAACGTGCGCTCGCCCAGGGCGTGCGATTGTATGACGTGCTTGATATGGTGCGCCGTTTTCGGGAGAACGACGTGCATACTCCGGTGGTATTGATGGGGTACCTGAACCCGATCGAGATCATGGGCAATGAGACCTTTGCCAACTTGGCCGCCGATGCTGGCGTCGACGGTGCTTTGGTGGTCGATGTGCCGCCCGAAGAAAGCCAGGATCTGATCAAGGCGTTGCGCGCACGCGAACTCGATTTGGTCTATTTATTAGCGCCAACATCCGATGCCGAGCGTATTGAGCGCATCGGCGCTGTCGCCTCCGGTTTTGTCTATTATGTTTCCGTCAAGGGAGTCACCGGTGCAGGTAATTTGGATGTGCAGGCCGTGGCAACCAAGCTCGCCCAGATTCGTGCACGTATCGACCTGCCGGTTGGGGTCGGCTTCGGGATTAAAGATGGCGCCGATGCCGCCCGCGTAGCGGGCGTGGCGGATGCAGTGATCGTCGGCAGCGCGATTGTACAGCGTATGGAAGATCTGGCCAATTCTCCGGATCTCATCCCGGACCGTATCGGCGCATTCATCGCCGAGTTACGTACAGCCATCGATGGGGCGGAGGTGTTTGATGCAACCTGGTCGTGACGCCATGAGCTGGTTCGAGAAACTGATCCCAAGCCGCATTCGCACAGAGGCCAGCGTCAAAAGAGCAGTACCGGAGGGCATCTGGGCCAAATGTCCGGGGTGCCGTGCGGTGCTCTATCGTGCCGAATTGGAGCGCAATCTCGAGGTTTGCCCAAAATGTCATCACCACAACCGGATCGGGGCGCGTCGACGGCTTGATGTGTTCCTGGATGCCGAGCCGCGCGAAGAGATCGGAGCAGAGTTGGAATCGACCGATCCGCTCAAATTTAAAGATCTGAAAAAATACAAGGATCGCTTGAGTCTGGCGCAGAAGCAAACCGACGAAAAAGACGCCCTCGTGGTCATGCGCGGCCAGCTGAAGGGGATTGGCTGCGTGGCAGCCGCATTCGAATTCAACTTTATGGGCGGTTCCATGGGCTCGGTGGTTGGCGAGCGTTTTGTCCGTGGCGTCGAATTGGCAATGCGAGACAATCTGGCTATGGTGTGCTTTTCCGCGAGCGGCGGCGCAAGGATGCAGGAGTCGCTATTCTCGCTGTTGCAGATGTCGAAGACGAGCGCCGCACTGGGCCGTTTGCGCGAGCGCCGATTACCATTTATTTCCGTACTGACCGACCCAACCATGGGCGGTGTCTCCGCTAGCCTCGCGATGCTGGGTGACATCAATATCGGTGAACCAAATGCTTTGGTTGGCTTCGCTGGGCCACGCGTTATTGAACAAACCGTGCGAGAGACGCTGCCCGAGGGTTTTCAACGCAGTGAGTTCTTGCTGGAGCATGGAGCATTGGACCAAATTTGCGATCGACGCCAACTGCGTGAGCGCATCGCTGATTTGTTGGCGATGCTGATGCGCCGTCAGCGTCCAGAACCTGCTTAACGGTTCCGAATCCACAGATGCGCTATCAATCGCTCTCCGACTGGCTCAACTGGCAGCAGACATTACACCCCAAGCGTATCGACCTACAGCTGGAGCGGGTCGCCAGCCTGTGGTCACGGCTTGGGCCAGCGCAATTCCCATGCCCAGTTATTACTGTTGGCGGTACGAACGGAAAAGGCTCATGCGTTGCCTATCTGGACAACTTTTATCGGGCCGCAGGTTATCGTACCTGCGCCTTTACGTCACCTCATCTACTGCGCTACAACGAACGGATTTGCATTGACGGCAATGCAGCGGTCGATGCAGACATCTGCAAGAGCTTTGCGCGCATTGATGCTGCTCGTGGAACAAATCGGTTGACGTATTTCGAGTTCAACACGCTCGCGGCGCTCGACCTATTCGTTCGCGCCGAGCCGGATGTGGCGATGCTGGAGGTCGGCATGGGGGGGCGTTTGGACGCGGTCAACATCATCGATCCCGACGTTGCGGTGGTGACTAATATCGGTATCGATCATGTCGCCTGGCTCGGAGATAATCCGGACCAGATCGCCGTCGAAAAGGCCGGCATCTTCCGCCAAAACAGGCCGGCGGTCATCGGTCAGCGGCAATCCCCGCCACGGCTGCGTGAACGTGCCATGGAACTGGATGCGGACGTATTCCAGCTCGGCTGCGAATTCGATCATCGGATCGAGGCCGGGCAATGGCATTGGCAAGGGCTCGATGACATACGCCGCGGTGCTTTGCCGGTACCGGCACTGCGCGGTCGCTTTCAATACGATAATGCCTCCGCCGCCATCTGTGCCGCAGTGTTGCTCGAGGCCAGATTGCCGCTGGCAATCGACAATCTACGTCAAGGCTTATTGCGAGCACGGCTTCCGGGACGCTTCTCGGTGTTCCCCGGGGAGATTACCTGGATTTTCGATGTCGCCCATAATGCCGATGCGGCGCAGGCATTAGCGGCAAACCTGGGCGCCTATCCCTGCTCCGGTAAGCGCCATGCCGTGCTCTCGCTGCTTGCGGACAAGGATGCGCTGGCGGTGACCGCAGCATTATCGCACCTGATCGATGACTGGCATGTGGCGCCAGCGCCAGGCGTGCGGGCAATGCCTGTTGACCAGTTGCATGCCGCCGTGAACCGTTCGGCGCCGGGTCGCCCCATCGCTGGTTATGCCGATATCGAGCAAGCGGTCGCCGGCGCCACGGCATCCGCAACAGGCGATGACTGCATTCTTGTGTTCGGTTCTTTCATGGCTGTTAAGGTTGGTTTGCGCAAGACCGGGTTGGCTTCTGTATAATCCGCTGTCATGATCGATTTATTCAACACTAGGGCCTGGAGAGATTGATGGACGAGGGTGCGAAACGCCGCCTGGTCGGCGCTGCGGTATTGGTTGCGCTGGCCGTTATTTTCGTGCCGATGTTGTTAGACGACAAACAGAGTGACGATCGCGGCGAGCCCATCCTAATCCCGGACGAGCCCGCATTCGATGCTGGTTTCGACGATCCCGACAGCGTTGTCGAAAGTGAAATAACGCCCGCGCTGCCGAGCCCGGAATCTCCGACCGCGGCGATGGACGAAGATGTTGGCGCTGGCCAGGGTAACTCGTTGCCGGTGCCGTCGCCGCCGCAGGCGGAACCGGCAACGCGGCAAGCCACACCTGCCTCGCCCAGCCCCTCGCCAAGCCGAAGTCAAGCGCAGCCCCGCGCTGCAGCAGCGCCGACGGCACGTCCTGCCGCAATCGGGCCGAAGCGGGTGCCGGCGGGCAGAGCAGCTTGGATTGTGCAGGTAGCTAGCCTGGGCTCGCCGTCCGCGGCCACGAGGCTTCAGGATGAACTGCGTGGCAAGGGCTATGCGGCTTTTGTCGAGCAGGCTACCGTAAACGGCAAACGCTACTTTCGCGTGCGTGTTGGCCCCGAGACAGAGCGTGGCCAAGCAGATAACCTAGCCGCCAGGCTCGAGCGCGAGACCGGCACCAAACCGCTGGTCCAGGCGTATCCCTGATTCCCTATTACATCTGTCATTGCCGCCGTTGTTGCAGCCGTGATGGGGCCGGTGTGATTGGGAGATGAAGGAGCAGGCCAGCAAGCACCGGCATACTATACGAAGGCATCCCTATGACTTGGGTCGATTACGTCATTATTGGCATCATCTTATTGTCGGCCATCATCGGTCTGGCGCGAGGTCTGATCCGCGAAGTCATCTCGCTGGCGGTTTGGATTTTGGCAGTTCTTGCGGCCTGGATGTTTTACGTTCCTTTAGCCGGCCAGCTTGCTCCATGGATCGCAACGCCTTCGCTTCGAATCGCTGCCGCAGTATTCATTTTAGTCGTAGGTGTCTTGATCCTTGGTGCGATTGCTGGCTATTTGCTATCCGTGCTGGTGGAAAAGACCGGCCTGACTGCCACCGATCGAATGCTAGGTATCCTGTTCGGTGCTGGGCGTGGGGCAGTACTGGTTGCCTTGCTGGTCTTCTTGGCGACCCTCACTCCCATTGTCAATGACCCCTGGTGGTCGCAATCGCGCCTGATTCCACGGTTCGAGCTCTTGGCTGATCTGATGCTGGACATGATTCCGCCAGACGTATCAGACAAGATGCGGGCCATTTAGTGGTCAGACCCTTTCCTAGTCAGATGGTATGAACGTCGATAGAAATCGTCTAGTGCTCTGCTGCGAAAGTCGCGAGACCGTTTGCAGTCGTTGTCGTCATCGATAGCCCAGGATGAGCGATCACGATGACGAAGACGATTACAACAACGACAATGACAAATAGCAGAAACAGTAGCGGAACATCCGCACCGCTGCGCTAGCTGGTTGTCTTCCCGTAATGCCAAGGTCTACAGAGGAGTGATCCATGTGCGGTATCGTCGGCATTGTCGGCCAACATCCCGTCAATCAATTTCTGTACGATGCTTTACTGGTACTACAGCACCGCGGGCAGGACGCGGCCGGTATTGTCACCAACGATGGTGAAAAACTCTACATGCGCAAGGGCAACGGCTTGGCGCGCGATGTTTTCCATACCCGCCACATGCTGCAGTTGCGCGGTAACATGGGCGTAGGCCATGTGCGCTATCCCACTGCGGGCGCCTCCAGTTCCGCCGAGGCACAGCCTTTTTATGTCAACTCTCCATATGGTATTGTCCTGGCTCATAATGGCAACCTGACCAACGCCGAGACGCTGAAACAAGAGGTTTTTGTCGACGACTTACGCCATATCAATACCTCCTCCGATTCTGAAATTTTGCTCAATGTCTTTGCGCACGAGCTGGAGGCACAAGATAAAAAACTGCGCATTGATGAAGAGGATGTCTTCCGTGCGGTGGAGGGCGTACATCGGCGTTGTCACGGCGGTTATGCCGTGGTGGCAATGATTCCGGGCTTTGGTGTCTTTGGTTTTCGCGACCCCAACGGCATTCGGCCAATTGTCTACGGCAAGCGCCAGGTCAACAATTGTACCGAGTACGTGCTGGCATCCGAAAGCGTTGCGCTGGACACATTGGGATTCGAACTAATTGCCGATGTCGCTCCCGGCGAGTGCGTACTGATCAACGCTCGCGGCGAATTGTTCACACGGCAATGTGCTTCGCAGCCGGTGCTTTCGCCGTGCATTTTCGAGTTTGTTTACTTTGCACGGCCTGACTCCATCATCGACAACATCTCGGTGCACAAGGCGCGTTCCCGGATGGGCAAGAAGCTGGCCGCAAAGATCAAGCGGGTCTGGCCGGGTCACGATATCGATGTTGTCATCCCGATTCCGGACACCAGCCGAACCGCGGCATTGCAACTGGCTATCCAGCTTGGCCTCCCTTATGCCGAGGGGTTTATCAAAAATCGCTATATTGGGCGAACGTTCATCATGCCTGGCCAAGCGGTGCGCAAGAAGTCGGTACGCCAAAAGCTGAACGCCATCGAGCTGGAATTTCGCAGAAAAAACGTCTTGCTGGTGGATGACTCCATTGTCCGTGGTACCACGTCCAAACAGATTGTGCAGATGGCCAGGGATGCGGGTGCCAAGCGTGTCTACTTTGCATCCGCGGCACCACCGGTGCGCTATCCGAATGTCTACGGCATCGACATGCCGGCAGCGAGCGAATTGGTCGCACACGGGCGCACCGAAACCGAGATCGAGCAGGAATTGGGAGCAGACCGGCTGATTTTTCAGGATCTGCACGATCTGATCGAAGCCGTACAGAAAAAGAACAAAAGCACCGTAGACCGCTTCGATACCTCCGTCTTCGATGCGGTTTATGTCACCGGGGACGTAACCGCTGACTATCTCGACGATCTGGAACGCATGCGCAACGATGCCGTGAAGGAAAAACCCTCGAGTCGCGACGAGACCGTTATGGAACTCTACAACACGGCCTGAAAGAACAATGAACGGTCAATCCAGTACACCAAGCCTGAGTGACCCAGCACAGGTCTAGCCTGGCTGATTTTGCATCCCGGATACTCAACCCTGAACCCGAAACACCCGGGGAGAACACAGTCGATGATCGCCGATCAGACACCCGATCCAAATGCCGATTCCGACTGGGGGCTTGCCACCCGAGCCATTCGCGTCGGCCATCGCCGCACCGCCGAGGGCGAGCATTGCGAGCCGATCTTCCCCACATCCAGCTTTGTTTTCGACACGGCCGCGGAGGCCGCCGCTCGCTTTGCCGGCGATGCGCCGGGGAATATTTACTCGCGCTTTACCAACCCGACAGTACAGGCCTTCGAGCAGCGCCTGGCATCCATGGAAGGGGGCGCGGCTTGCGTTGCCACGGCATCGGGTATGTCCGCGATCCTGGCCACCTGCATGGGTTTGCTGCGGGCCGGCGATCATATCGTTTCATCGCGCAGCATCTTCGGCAGCACCACCATGCTGTTCGATAATTACATGGTCCGCTTTGGCATTCAGACCAGCTATGTTGAACTGGACGCGCTTGATGCCTGGGCTGCGGCGATGCGACCCAATACCCGGCTGCTGTTTCTGGAGACACCTTCCAATCCGCTGACCGAAATGACTGCGATCGCGCCGTTGGCAGACCTCGCAAGGGCGCATGATTGCGTGCTTGCCGTGGACAACTGTTTTTGTACACCAGCATTGCAGCAACCGTTAGCTCTGGGAGCCGATCTTGTGATTCACTCCGCGACCAAATACCTGGATGGTCAGGGACGTTGCGTCGGTGGTGCCGTGGTTGGCGACGCAAAACGGGTTGGCGAGGATGTATTCGGCGTTGTACGCACTGCCGGTCCATCCTTGAGCCCATTCAATGCCTGGCTGTTCCTGAAGGGACTGGAGACATTGGAACTGCGCATGCTGGCGCATTCCGCGGCGGCACTCGAGATGGCGCGCTGGCTCGATACCCAGCCCGGGGTTACCAAGGTCTATCACCCTGGCCTGAATTCCCATCCACAACACCACCTTGTAGGCGATGGCAAACAGCAGCGAGCAGGCGGCGGTATCGTCTCGTTCGAGGTGGAAGGTGGGCGCGCCGCCGCCTGGCGCGTTATCGATGCGACCCGCCTCTGTTCCATCACTGCCAACTTGGGCGACACCAAGACCACCATTACCCATCCGGCGAGCACTACCCATGGTCGCTTAAGCCCGGAGGCGCGGGAGGCGTCCGGCATTGGCGAGGGGCTGATTCGGATCGCCGTCGGATTGGAGGCAGTTGCGGATTTGCAGGCAGACTTGGAGCCTGGGTTCAGGAACTATGAATTAAGAGGAGCCTGATCATGCGCTCTGCTTCGACGCCTTGGCTTACTCTTTTCGGCAACACGCTGGAGGCACCCTATCGCATCTTCGCCTTTCCATATACCGGAGCAGGGCCAGTCGCTTTTTCCAGTTGGGCTCGCGGCTTTATCCAGCATTCTGTCGATCTGATCGGGATTCATTATCCAGGGCGCGGTGCGCGTTACAAAGAGCCGCCAATCTCTGATATGGATACTTTGATCAGTGCCATGGTGCCGGCATTGCTACCCTATTTCGATCGTCCATTCCGATTCTTTGGCCACAGTATGGGTGCCTTGATCGCGTTTGAAACCGCGCGAGCATTGCGTGCGGCAGGTGCCCCGGCACCGGACTCTCTCTTTGTCTCCGCGTTCCGCGCACCGCACATGCCCAACCTGCGTGCGCCGCTGCATCAGGAACCGGAAGATCGCTTATATCAGGGTCTCACTCGCTACGGCGGCACGCCAGCGGAGATCTTGGGAAGCACGGAATTACGGAATTTCTTCGCACCGCTGATTCGCGCCGATCTGCGGCTCCACGAGCGCTATGTCTATCGCCCTGAGCCACCCCTGGACGTGCCGATCATCGCTCTTTCAGGAGCGCATGACGAGATGGTTCCACCCTGGCTAGTGAACGGCTGGTTGCATCACAGCAGCGACAGTTTCCAGAGCCACGTTTACGATGGTGGGCATTTCTTCATCAATGACCATCGTGATGCACTCATCGATTTGCTTTGCGCCGATATCGGATGAGTAGGCGTCTTGGACGTTCATCGATGATGCGTTCAAGAACCGCGCGATTATTGATCGCTATTGATGATCGCCGGTTTCATCATCGACAATGGCACGTGCCTGTTGGATCCAGTTTTCGGTCTGTGATTTTGCCGCTCCGCTTTCTGAGCTTGTCACCAGATTGCATACGGCTTGCGCTTCTGCAGCAGCTAATTGGGAAAGGGTGGTGATGCCGCCTTGACTGAGCATTTTTGAAAATTTGGGTCCGATACCTCTAATACGTTGTAATTCGCTGTTGCTGCCCGTCGGGGTCGGGGCTGTACCGGAAGTGCCTGCTGAACCAAGATCATTTTCCGGTGTTGTATCGTATGGGGTAAATAACGGCTCATCAGTGATGCTCGACACCTGCCCAGCGAGTGCATCCAATCGTTGTTGTAGTGGCGCAATGCCCTGATTCACGAGACTCTTTGCCATACGAGTACCGGTCACGCCACCGCCGACGCCTCCAGCGCTACCTGATACCAGCAGATTGATCAGATCCTGCGGATCAACCAGTCCATGACCGCTGGATGCGGTGCCAAGGTTCCCAGCGATGCCGGCGGTCTTCGCGCCGAGAGCAGTCTTGGTTGCAAGCGAAACGGCTATGCCCTTGCTGAACAGCAGGGCATAAGCCATGAGTACGGTGGCGCTGCCAAGGGCGCCGGCTGCCGCGCCGACGGCGATGGGGACGAGATAACGGTGTTTAAGACCGAGCGGCAAGGCCATGGATTTTCCTCGAGTGTTGGCAGGTACAAGCTAGGCTGTCGAAATGTCCTGAGTTTTGATGCCAAACCGATTCCAGGTCTTGGATTGCTTCGTCGAACGCACTGGGGAAGCCTCATCGGTGTCGGGGTCGCTATCGGAATCGGAATCGAATCCGCTCATCGATCAAAGCAGCGAGCTCGATACCGATCCCTAATGTTGACCTCGACACCGACACCGACTCAGCATCCATAAACCGGGAAGCGCTTGTTTTAGTGAGACTGCAGATTTCGACAGTCTAGTGGAGCGGTACAGAAATCCCGAGGCGGTTCGTTGTCGTTGTCGTAATCGTAGTCATTATCGAGCATTCGGCTAAGACGATTATGACAACGACAACGACAACGACAACGACCGGAGACTGTCTTGGAACATCTGCACCGAGGCACTAGGTACAAGCTCTTGGTGGCAGACAAGGGTTAATTTCGACCAGCAGCTGCTGATTCAAGCTGGCTGTACAGATTGACCGCCGACGTGAATTCGAGGCCAGCAGATCCAAGGTAGTTCTTCTGGTATCCACACAGCCCACGCGCGAACTCAGTCGCTGTTGCGGCGGGCACCAATGCCGTGCCCGCGAGCGAAGTTGAGCATACGTTGGATCGGCAGCAACGCGCGCTGTCGTATGCTTTCCTCGATATGGATTTCCCGGTCGCCACGCAGCAGCACCTGCTCGAGGTTTTGCAATGCGTTCATGGCCATCCATGGACACTGAGCGCAGCTCTCGCAGGTCGCTCCCTCGCCTGCGGTGGGAGCAGGGATCAGAGTCTTATGCGGCGCCAGTTGGTGCATTTTCCAGAAAATACCCTGGTCGGTGGCAACGATGAACTTCTGATTCGGAAGGTCGGTGACCGCTTTGATCAATTGTGTGGTGGAACCGACCACATCGGCCTGCTGGACGACTTCTTCCGGGGACTCGGGGTGTACCAGGATTGCCGCATCTGGATGGAGTCGGCGAACCTGATTCAATGCAAAACCCTTGAATTCTTCATGTACGACACAGGCGCCGTCCCAAAGCAGCATATCGACGCCGGTCATACGTTGAACATAGTGGCCCAGATGCTTGTCCGGTGCCCACAAAAGCTTGTCTCCCTTTGCGTGCAGATGCTTAACGATAGGAAGAGCGATACTGGAGGTAACCACCCAGTCAGAACGCGCCTTTACCCGTGCCGATGTGTTTGCGTAAACGACCACGGTGCGATCGGGATGTGCATCACAGAAGGCACTGAAAGCATCTGCCGGGCAACCTTCGTCAAGGGAGCAGGTCGCGGCCAGGTCTGGCATCAGCACACGCTTTTCCGGATTCAGTATTTTTGCCGTCTCGCCCATGAAACGCACGCCGCAGACCACCAGCGTGGTTGCGTCGCTGTCGTTGCCGAAGCGGGCCATTTCCAAGGAATCGGCGACATGGCCGCCGGTTTCTTCGGCCAGGGCCTGTAGATCGCCGTCGACATAATAGTGGGCTACCAGTACTGCATTTTGTTCGACCAACAGCCTCTTGATGCGCTGCTTCATTTCAGCTTTGTCGGTCGCGGTCAGCGGCAGTCGCGGCGGGGATGCTGGAGCCTTGATCCTGGCGTGGACAGTAGATTCATTGAGTGCGGTGTTCATAAAGGTCTCAGACTCCGATCTGTGCGAAACGGGGCGGGCCTCGGACAGGGCCGGCCGTTTTATTGCGTGGTGGTTATCCCGCCTATACCAACATTATTTCAAGTAAGCCACGCGATTGCGCTCGATGAGGCGATAGACGCGGGCCGGGCGATGATTGCCATGTCGGCGCAATTCGCCGGTTTCCTCAATCTGCCGCAAAGCCTGTGCCCATTTGCGGAAGTTGCGTTTGTCAATCTCCGCATCAACCAGAATCTCGTAGATTCTCTGCAGCTCGCTCAATGTGAAGGTCTCGGGCAACAACTGAAAGGCGATGGTGGAATAGTCCAACTTCGAAATCAGTCGTTCATGTGCGATGCGAATGATCTCAGCGTGATCGAACGCCAGCGGAGGAAGTGCCTTTAAATTAAACCAGCGTGCTTCGGCGGCATCGTCGCCAGAACGAATACGTAATTGTTCCACCGGCGCCAGCGCAAAATAGGCGACACTGACCACGCGCTCGCGCGGATCGCGACCGACTGAACCAAAGGTGTAAAGCTGCTCCAGATAGAGATTACAAACGCCGGTTTCCTCTTCCAGTTCTCTCGCTGCACACCGATCCAAGTCCTCGTCGATTCCGAGAAATCCACCGGGCAAAGCCCAGCAGTCCTGAAAAGGTGGATTGCCACGACGGATTAACAGCAGTTGCAGGCTGGCTTCGCAAATGGTGAACAACACCACGTCGGCGGTGACTGCGGGGTGCGGGTGGGCATAGCAATAGGGTAGGGTGTCTGGCATCTACTCTGTGATGTTCGAGAGTCACTGGATCGTCACAATCGTTGTGTTAAACAAAGATAGTGTATCTTTTACACTTTTGCAATATGGCAGAACAATCGATTCGTTTCCGGTTGTTGCGCAATTTGATACATTCTTTACTGTCATCTACTGATCAGCCAACGCGACTATTGCCTTATGACTCCACAACATCAAGCCGGCGCTTTATTCATTCTTGGCTTCGATGCCACCCGGCTGGATACAGAGCTCGAGATGCTTGTCGAGCGTTGGCGTCCGGCAGGCTTCATCCTGTTTCGCCGCAACATCGAATCGCCACGCCAACTCGCCGACCTATGTCATGACTTGCGCCGGCTCTACCCTGAGTCCGATCCGCCGTTGCTCTGTGTCGATCAGGAGGGAGGGCGGGTTGCCAGATTGCGCAGGCCCTTTACCGAGTTGCCGTCAGCGCGTCTGTTGGGCCGACACCATGCGCGCACCGGTTCCCTGGAATTGATTGTGCGGGCGGCAGCTATAACCGCTGCCGAACTCACCGCGGTGGGCATCAACTTCAACTTTGCGCCGGTGATGGACGTGGACAGTAATCCGGCCAATCCGGTGATCGGCGACCGTGCCTTTTCGCACATGCCGGAGAGCGTTGCAGAGATCGGTTGTTGTCAGATCCAAGCGTTTCAGCAGCAGGGCCTGTTGGCCTGCGCAAAGCACTTTCCCGGTCATGGTGATACCAGCAGCGATTCGCACGTCGATTTACCACTCGTGGTCAAAGATCGAACGGCGCTGGATGCACTGGAACTGTTACCGTTCCGAGCCGCGGTGCGTGCCGGCGTGGCAGCGATCATGACCGCACATGTACTTTATCCAGCGCTTGACCAGATCTATCCTGCCACTCTATCGCAGCCGATCCTGACCGGGTTGCTGCGCGACGAGATGGGTTTCGATGGTCTGATCGTGACCGACAATATGGAGATGCAGGGGGTTTGGGGGCGTTGGCCAGCGGATGAGTTGGTCAGCCGCGGCCTAGCCGCCGGCTGTGACTTATTCATCGGCGGTGGCGGTGGCCTCTATGGCCAGCAACCACAGACGCATATCCAGTTCAGCCTGATGCAGGCGCTGACTGAACAGATCGAGCAGGGCAGGGTCTCAGCGGATCGCATTCAGGCATCATTGCGGCGCATCAGCGCCGTCAAGCGCCGCTGGTTGGCGCCGATTGAATCGCAAACGAAGGCTGAGGCGCTGAGGCGGATCGGGTCAGCGGAGCACCAGCAGGTTGCCGATGCCTTGGCTGACGCGTCAACAACAAGTGAAACAATCAATGCCATCCAAACAGCGAATTCTGATCGTAGAGGATGAAGAACCAATTCGCATTGGGCTCACCGATGTGCTGATTTTCCACGGCTATGACGTGTGCGTCGCCGCGGATGGCCATGCTGGCTTGCACAAGGCCATGACTGGAAGCTTCGACCTGCTGCTGCTGGATCTGATGTTGCCCGGTATCGACGGCTATGAACTCTGCGAACGCGTGCGGATGCAGGATCCAGAGCAGTCGATCATTATGCTGACCGCCCGTGGCGACGATGAGGACATCGTTCGTGGTCTCAGACTCGGCGCCGATGACTATATCGCCAAGCCGTTCTCGGTAGCGCAACTGGTGTTGCGGATACAAGCGGTATTGCGCCGGGCGCGACCGATGCAGGTGCTGCCGGTCAGCTTCAGGCTTGACGATGGTACCGACATCGATGCGAATAATATGTGTGCGACACGCGACGCCAGGCAGATTTCGCTGACCCGGCGCGAAATGCAGATCCTGCAATACCTCGCCGCGAATGCGCAGCGTCCAGTGGCAGCCGAAGAATTGCTGCACCAAGTCTGGGGTTATCCGAAGCAGGCCACGATCGAAACCCGCACCGTGGCCATCCATATTGCTAAATTGCGGCGAAAATTGGAGCCCGAGCGCACTCAGCCGCGTCTGCTGATTACCGTACGCGGCGTCGGCTACAGACTGCATGTAGCCGAGCAAAGGGACTCTGCCGCCAGCGATGACTAAGCCCGTCGATCGCCGCGAGCTTCGGCGGTTGCGAATACGGCTGGTGCTGTTTTTCTTTGCCGTGGCATTGCCATCCGCCTTATTGTTGATCAAGGCGCTGGATCAGCTGAAATGGGAAGCCCTGCGGCAAACACAGCTGGCAGCAGAAGCGCTGACCTTTGGCATTGATGAGCGATTGATGGCCTTGATTCGTGCCCAGGACGCGCGCTCTTTCACCGATTTCGCCTTTCTGACCCTAGCCGGTGACCCGAGCGCCGGTTTTGTGCAGCGCTCGGCGCTGGCGTCATTTCCGGTACAGGCCGCTGTGCCGGGGCTGATCGGCTGGTTCCAGATCGACGATACCGGACGCCTCAGCACACCGCTGTTGCCCGAACCCGGTGTGAATGCGAGCGCCTATGGCATCGACGCCACCGAGCTTGCCGGTCGGCAGGCGCTGGAGCAACGTATTGGCGACATCCTTGCTCGCAACGCCTTGGTAGCGCGATCGGCGAATCAGCTGCCGGAGTCCGAGCCCTCGCTGGGCGTCGCGTCGCAACGGGCATCGGTGGCCGAACCCTGGCAGGACGAAGGCATCGACAGCACTTCGAGCATCGCGCAGGCGGCACCCCAGGACAGGGACAAAGCAGCCCCCGCGGCCAGGGTTACGGCCAAGAGCCAAGCCATGTTCGAGCGGCTGTCGACGGAATCTGCCAAACCCCTGGCAGATCCGGACACCGGGAGCGAACGACAAAGCGATGATCGTGCAGCGCTTGATCGGGAGATGGACGAAAATGCCGCGCTGCTGGAGGAAGTCCAGGTGTTGGCGGCGGGTACGCAGCCGCAGCGGGCGTCTCGACGCGAACAGGCAGCGTTGCCTGAGCCTGGTGCGACGGACACAAAGAAGAGCGCGGAATCGAGCCGAGAGCGGGCCATGCGGAAGCAAAACGACCTGAGCGTCAGCGTTGCTGCCGATAGGGCCGATCAAGCGCCTGAATCACATACGATGCCATTGCAGCTTGGGGTATCCGCACCAGTTGAGATTCGGCAAAGTTCAGACGCAGAGAAGGTCAAGGAATCGCACGCTGGTACAGCATCGCATTCCGAGCTGGCAGAGATACGGGCTCGGCCTCTGATCCGTACCTTTGAAAGCGAACTCGACCCATTTCGCTTCAATCTGCTCGACAGCGGCCATTTTGTGTTATTCCGCTGGGCCTGGCGCGATGGCGCACGCTATGTTCAAGGCGCGCTGATCGAATCAGAAGCATTTTTGTCCATACTGATCGCCGATGCTTTCCGCGGCTCGACATTACGACAAGCCGTGAGCCTGACCATGACATGGGATGAGCGACCACTGAGCGTCTATCCCGCGCGCAGCCAAGACTACATTCTGCCAAGCACCGGTAAGCTCCTGAATGGCCTGGTCGTCTATCGCGGTCGCTTGCGGGAGCCATTCGGCTCCCTGCGCCTGTTGTTTACCGCGGCTCAGCTGCCCAGCCCGCCAGGCGCCGTGCTGGTCTATTGGCTTGGGGCAATTTTGGGGATGGTGTTGCTGGCTGGCACTCATGGGCTGTACCGCCTTGGATTGCATCAACTCGCCCTGGTTCGGCAACAGCAGGATTTCGTCGCGGCGGTCAGCCATGAGTTGAAGACACCGCTGACATCAATTCGCATGCATAGCGAGATATTACAGCAGGGCTGGGTCAGCGATACTAAACGTGAACGCTGTTATCGCTACATCCAAGATGAAAGTCAGCGGCTGTCACGCCTGGTGTCGAATGTAGTGCAACTGGCGCGCATGGGTCGCGATGAATTGCGCGTGGTGCCGCGACCCGTGCCTTTGGTTGATGTGATGAACCAAGCCCGCGTGGTCTTGACAAGTCAGGCGGAGCAGGGCGGATTCGAACTGCGCATTGAGTGCATTGATGATACTGTCGTCAATATCGATCCGGACGCGTTGATTCAAGTGCTGATCAATCTGGTGGACAACGCAATCAAGTTCTCGGCCACGGCGCTCATCAAGCGTATTGAGATCCGCTGTGTCACCGGCGCAGACGGTGCGCCGTCGATCAGCGTGCGCGATTATGGGCCAGGGATACCGAAGGCTGAGCGCAAGCGGGTGTTCGATCTATTTCAGCGGTTGGAACAGGAATCCACCCGCGATACCAAGGGCACCGGCATCGGACTTGCCCTGGTGAAGCAGCTGATGCACGCCATGGGCGGCGAGGTAACACTGATTGGGCGTGAGCCAGGAGTCGAGGTAAGACTCAGACTGCATGCTGACCAACCGAAAAACGCTTGAGCTGATATGCCCGGGTACATTCCCTCGAGAACCACCAGTCTCTTTGTCTGGTGGACCAGCTGCCAGCAAAATCGACCTCGTGTCAGCGCGGTCTAGAAACGCTGTCCAGCGTCGCAATGCGACCCAGCGCGATGCGGATATCCGCGAGGGTCGGCGGGTAGGCAAGGGCCGGATTTGCCAGGATACCAAGGCAGGTCAGGCGCATCAAATTTCGATCCCTGCTGTCATCCAGCCAAAAATGAAAACCCGTCTGGATCATGGCATCGCCGCCATCACCGCCACCATGGCCGACCAGTCGGAGCCGCGCGGCAGGCTGGCGCCCGATGTGGACTACCTGTGCCCAATCTGATTGGATACGGTCGATGCCGATGCTGCGCGCCGAAATCACCTGCGGTCCATCGCGACTGATCCGGCGCACTTCCAGTGCACAGGAGGGCTGATAGCTGGCGCCGAAATTGCGCGCGCGGCCGTTAACAAAAAATACACGCGCCCGGTCTTGCGCAATGCGGATGTCCTGGTTCAGTGTCAGGCTGCTGCCCGGCGCAATATCCACCCAGGAACCCTGTTCGGTATCCTGAATCAGCGTTGGGATCAGCGTTGGGATCAGCGTTGTGCAACCGCTCGATACGACGATCGCTGCAAACGCGAGCAGCCGCACCAGGAGTAGGGCGAACTGAAGCCGCACTCGGGGTGGTTTCGTAACGCTAAATAGTTGCACAGCATCTGTATGCGCAAACATTGCGCTCTCCCCATTCAGCTGCGCTTGGATGTTCCAAGCCAAGGTAGGTCTATTCGTTGCTTTCTGATCGGTTTATCG
Source organism: Thiohalocapsa sp. PB-PSB1 (assembly GCA_016745215.1). GTDB lineage: Bacteria > Pseudomonadota > Gammaproteobacteria > Chromatiales > Chromatiaceae > Thiohalocapsa. The sequence goes on along the minus strand of CP050890.1, from coordinate 4,124,665 downwards.
GTTTGGACAGCGGCTGCTACGCCAAGACCATCTGCGACCACTGCTGCCGCGCTGCTCATAGTTATTCAGGACGCGGGTATCGATGCTTTGGCGCCCGTTATAGGTCTGCGCGGGCTCGATATAATCACGGCCTTGGCTGGTCGTGTCTTTTGGGCAGCCGCGGTCGGTGAAATAGGCTTTACCATCGGCGTCGCGGCAGACCTCCATTGCTTGGCCAGCCAGCGTCTGGCCAGAAAACGCGATCAAGGCCGTGGCGATTGCTAGGAGAATACCCATCCGCCGGATCGAACAGTTGTATTGTCTTTTCATCTGCTTGCTCGTCGCTGACTGCCTGCGGTTGCATAACTGGGCTCGCGCGGATCGATCCGCATTCAACACGAGCCATGGCCTAGTGATGCGACCTTAACAGCAATTTCAAAATCTTTAGATTAATAATCCAGAAACGCACGAATTGCCAGATGATGCTGGTACGCATATAGCGGGTGAAGCCGGTGGGCACCGGTGGGTAATAGGCCTGCTGGTAGGGTTCTTTGTTCTTGGCAGTCATGATCTGTGTTCAGCAAAGCAATAGGATATGGAGTCGTTCGCGCCGCGCGCCATCGAAATGGTTGCGCGACACGACGATGTGTCAGCTGGAATGCCTACAAAATGTGAATAGAGAACGAGCCCGAACTCACATCGGCATTACCATTCATGGTGCTAGTCCGGCAGCAAGGACCAGCCGGGACGTAATTTGGCCTGGTAGATGAACACATGATGCAGGATGTATTTCATCCAGTGTCCCGCCAATCCGATTTCGCCGAAGGTCAGGTCCAAATCGCGACCGTATTCCGGGTAGGTCTCATAATCCGGCACCACTGGAAACACGGCCATGGTCGCCGCTGTTCCCTTAAAAAGGTGTGAGCCGGTGGAGGCGAGGCAAGCGGCGCCCATCTCGGCCATGTTGGCCGTATGGGTAGGCTCGGTGGCACCGGCGAGCATGTCGCGGATGCTTTCCGCTACGGCCTTGCCGATGGCTGCCGACGGCATGCCTGTGCGCGGCGGGGCCGGATTGATCGGCGTGCCGTTGGCGCTTTGCATGGGTTTACTGATCAGGTGCGGTGGCGCAAACGCGATGCCGATGGCAAACACATTCTTATACTTCGGTGTTTGATAGCTGTTGGGCCAGTCGGCCTTGCTCCATTCCTCGTAAGGCTTCGGCTTGTAATCGGCATCGACTTTCATAAAACCGTTTGGCGCAAATACGTCCGAACTGATGTCAGTGCCCGCCCGGTCATATGCTTTCAGTGGCTGGCCGGCAAACGGCGGGATCAGCATTGCGAAATCGAATGCCAACTCGTGTTCGTTGCCATCAAGGGTTTCGTAGTAGATGGTGCCGGGTTCAACCCGCTTGACCGCGGCGCGCACGATCCATTCCATTCCGCGCTCCACCATCAGCGATTCGCTGAACACCTTGCCATTGGTGACATAGCCACCGCGCCGAATGTGCACGCCACCCATGCCGAAGTCGCCGAGTTCGTACTCGTTGCTGATCCAAGTCAAGCGAGCCTTATCGCGCACGCCAGCCTCACGCAGCGTATGATCGACATTATAGATGTACTCAAAGGCAGCACCTTGGCACGTGCACATCCCATGTCCGGTACCAATGACGAAGTTCTTGTGTTCTCCCTGCTTCATGGCGGCAATAGCCGACTGCAATTGTTCGTTGGCATCCAGCGCATGGGCCGGCGTGCAAACTGATCTGGTGTAGCCTTCTTCAGGTCCCAGGCCGGGCGTGGCGCCAAAATTCAGCTTGGGACCTGTGGCGTTGATCAGGTAATCATAGGTGATGTTGGCACTTTGGCCCAAGCGGGCATCGTCGGTATATTCGACGGCAACATAGGGACTATCGGTTTCAGTATCGCCCTCCGGATGGATTGATACCGCCCTCGCCTGGTGGAAGGCGATGCCGATTTTTTTATAAATCGGGTCGAGGTCGAAGGTAACCTGCTTTGCGGTCATTTCGCCGACGCCGACCCAGATATTGGATGGGATCCAGTTCCACTGGGAGTTAGGCGAAACGACGATAACATCGTGCTGCTTACCTACCCATTTTCCTAGATAACGAGCTGCTGTGTGCCCGGAAATACCCGCGCCTAGAATCACGATACGAGCCATTAAATTCCTCCGTTGGTTTTATGGCGTACGCTAATACTGAACCACAACGAATTACAAAGACGTAGGTCAAAGATTCAGCGGGTCGGGTGCTGCCTTCAAAGAATGTAAGGATTCACCGCAGAGACGCAGAGTACACAGAGGGGCCAAGGCGCCTCGCCCACAAGCGGACCTTGACCAGCCCAGCCGTGGGAGCCGGTCGGCGTCGGAGCCCGCTTAGGGCGACCCGGCAAAAATGCCAGCGGAGCGGACGCGAGCGCCGCGCCTTTCCCGGGAGAAAGGCTGTAGGCCAGTGTGTTCTCGACAACTGAACTGAAGATACCCGAGGGTGCAACCCGCCTAGCGCGACTTGATCGGGATCGGGATCCAAAAGACATGACATCAGGACGTTAGAAACCTGATGTTTACCTGATGTTTACTGGGCGCTGCCTTCAAAGAATATGAATCGAACTTCATTCTAGTTGATTCGCATCGGGAGACCGACCGATGCCGAGTCAGCGGTTCGAGATCATGGCGCCACTGACAGAACCGCCGGCAATGCACCGGCGGAGTGAACGATCATGTAATCTGGTGAACCGCCGACGTTTTGCCGACGGTTCAGAGGCGGCTAGGTCTGCGCCGAGGCAGGTACGATATCCCGATAGGCATGCCATGTGGCATGGCCGACCAGCGGCATGGTGATGAATAGGCCGACGTAGAATGTCAGCAAACCGATACCGATAAACATGACGATCAACATGGCCCACAAGGTCATGGCTGCCCAGTTTTGGGTGACGGCTCTGACGCTGGTACGGATTGCCGTAAAGCCATCCACCTCGCGATCCATCAACATCGGTACCGAGATGGCGCTGATAGCGTAAGCCAGCCATGCCAGTATGAAACCGACGGAAATACTGGCCAGGGCGAACGTATTCTGCTGGCCGGAAAGGAAAACGGTGCTGAAAAAGTTATCCAGCGGCGGATGCATGCCGGAGTACAGCAAAGCAAACAGCACGAAGTTCGACATCATCCACAGTTGCATGATGATCAAGAGTCCAGCGGTAATGACCCCGAGCTGGCCTTGATTACCCTTCCAGGCTTCCAAGAAGTGGCAAAAACGCAGTGGCTCGCGTCGCTCCAGGCGCGCGCTCATCTGATAGAGGCCAAGGCCGATCACTGGTGCCAGCAAATAGAAGCCAGCGGCCAGGAAGGGCACCATGAAGCCAAGATCCTCACGGAGCAGCCCGAGCGTCAACAGGCCGCTGATCAGAACTATAACGGCACCGTAGGTCAGGCTGTAGTGTTTGGCCGCGATCAAATCTCGCCAGCCTTTCTCGATCCATTGCCAGGGCTGCGCTAGGCTAACGGTGTTCACGATGATGTCATCTTGGCGAAGTTCGCCAGCAACTGCAGTATGGTCCACGGTCTCCTCCGAAAGGTGTTGGGTTATCGTACTCAGCATGTAACCGGTTGATCGATTCTACTGCTGCTGACTAAACTACATTCTTATTGGTTTCCGACGGTCCGAAGCCTTGGAGTGCAATTCGGGCCGAACATTTGCCGATCCTGAACACTTGCGTCACGGGGATCGGTTTTCCCGACGGCTTTCACTGCCGCCATTGCCCTGATGTTGCAATCCTATCGAGATACTCATCATCTGGGCTGCTCGTTCTGGTATAGAGCAATCAAGTTCTCTAACCGACTGGCTATTAATCTGCCGCTCACTATCTCCTGCCTCTTGCGGGCCTCTGACCAGTGCAGCGGTGCGAATGTCCCACTACCGTTTCTGCTGTTTGTCGTTGTTCGCTCATCGTGGGTCATCAATGATGACTAGGATTACGACAACGATTGCAAACGATCTCGCAACTTCGGCAGCAGAGCATCAGCTATGCCGACCGCGGTTAAAGTAATACTTAGGATAGCAAACTTCAATCGGTAATGTTAGGGTTTTTGCGTTGGGTCATTGTAAAAACCCTTGTGCTACCCGAAATCTCACGAAGAGATCATTGCTCCGACGAAGTATTCTTTAAAGATCATGAAGTTCTGCTCTCCATCGGATTGCTCCGATCACCAGCGGAAAAGGCAGCCGATTAGAACCTCATGTTCGATACATGCAAGCTGTCTAATTCTCAATCTGATGCCCAGACGTCCATATTCCTGGATGCCCATGCATCGCCTGGCTGCACGTTGTCGTATTGATACCTTGTATAGCGTAGAAGTGATATTCCTAGATTCCCCAATATCTTCCGGGGCGTTCCACCAGCTTGTTTGGCGTGTATGGGATTAAGATTTGTCAAAAATCAATGAAATTTCCTATTTTTTTGAAATTTCTCCGTCGCTGACGCTGACCGCTATGAGGCGATTTCTGTCGAGAAATAGACCACCTGGCTTGTCTTCTCATCCGGCCTGGACGTCGCGGCAAATCGCCCATAGAGCGATTCTGGGCGGGTTGCCGACTCGCGAAGGCGAACGCGAATCCAGCGCCAGTTGGTCTATTTTTCTCCGGCAATCGCCTAAACCGTCAACCGCTCTTATGTGCACGAGATCGAGATGATCTATGCCAATCCATTCCTACGGCCGAATCTGCTACTGATCATCTGCTTGTGCTCAGCAACTCTCCTGTCGGTTGCGACAGCGCAAGCTCCACTTGAATCAAATAGGGTACATACCGAGCATGTCACTGCGCGTCTGGTTGCCGAGCGAATGCGGGTCAGACCAGGCGAACGCGTCGATCTGGCTTTGGTACTTGACCTTCGTCCGCACTGGCATAGCTATTGGCGCAATCCCGGTGACTCCGGCGAACCGCCGGTGATCCGCTGGCAGTTACCCAGCGGCGTCCAGGCCAGCCCGATCCGCTGGCCGGCACCGACGCTGATTCCGGTCGGACCGCTGGCCAACTATGGTTACTCTCGCCGTGCGACGCATTTAGTGGAATTGCACATCCCTGCGCAATGGCCCGCGGGCAAATCGATCCAGGTCCGTGCCGATGCTACTTGGCTGGTCTGTAACGAGGAGTGCGTGCCGGAACAGGGCCGCTTTGTGCTGACTCTGGCAACTGACGAGGCGGAACAACCATCGCCCTTCTATTCCGAGGCCGAGAGCGTAAAGATCGCAGCGCTTTTCGCCGCGGCCCGAGCGGCATTGCCCGCGCCAGGGACCATTGCCGCGGCACTGATTCAAGACGACGGTCTGCACTTGCAGGTACCTCGCGCGGCGTTGCCTTCTGGCATCATGGATGCCTGGTTTTTTGCCGATGCCTGGGGTTTGATCGAGCATTCGGCCGAACAGCATTGGCGTTTGCAAGAGGATCTATTGCTGCTGCATCTCGTTCCCGGCGCAACGCCGGACAAGGTGGCTCCAACCGGCCTATTGGTAGTCGAGCATCAGGATGGTCGCACCGCCTTTGAAATCGATGCGCGAGCCCTGGGCCTGGCACCATCCGTGATTGGCGAGCCTGATTCGAACGCCGCGGGCGGGAGTGGATTGCCAACTCCGAACACCCAATCCGCAAGCGCTTCCGTCGCTGCCGGTATGAATCTGCCCCTGGCGCTGCTGTTTGCACTACTTGGGGGGCTAATATTGAATCTGATGCCATGCGTCTTCCCGATATTGGCGATCAAGGCCCTGGGTTTGGCGCAGCAGGCCAGGGTGCCAACACGTGAACGCTGGTTCCATGCAACGTCTTATGGCGCCGGTGTGTTGACCTTTTTTACCTTGGTGGCGCTGTTATTGCTTGGATTGCGTGCTGGCGGTGCCGCGCTGGGTTGGGGTTTTCAACTGCAATCGCCAGTATTCGTAGTCCTGATGGCCTATCTGTTCCTGGTGCTCGGTCTGAGTTTAACCGGGGCTTTAACCATCGGTACCGGACTCATGGGCATCGGTGTCAGCCAACCGAATCGGGATCGCCAAGCAGGGCATGACGGGGTTTACCGCGGCGCTTTTGTCACCGGTGCCCTGGCGGCACTGGTGGCAGCTCCCTGCACTGCACCCTTCATGGGAACCGCGCTCGGCTACGCGCTCATGCAGCCATGGCCATTCGCCCTGGCTGTCATACTCATGTTGGGGATCGGCATGGCGCTCCCATTTATGCTGCTGGCACTGCTACCGTCGTTGGCAAGTCGGTTGCCTCGCCCCGGCAAATGGATGGACTACCTAAAGCAGTTGCTCGCGTTTCCGATGTTCGCCACCGCGGCTTGGCTGGTATGGGTGCTGAGTATTCAAACCGGATCAGCCGGGGTCGCCGCGGTGCTCGCCGGTATGATTCTGCTATCGCTGGCATTGTGGCTGCTGGACGTGACCCGAAACAGCTCGACGTCATGGCGGCGGCTGGCCACCGGCAGTGCCGCGATCAGTCTCGCTGGCGCATTTTGGCTCAGTATCGACACGGCGCGTTTGGCTGTTCCGGCAGACCTTGACGGTGAAGGCAGCGTTGCCGGTACTTTGCATACCGCCAGCCAGTCCGGAACACTGCATGCGGCGCCTTATTCAGCGCAGGCGCTGGCTGCTGCCAGGGCTACCGAGAGGCCGGTTTTTGTCAATATGACCGCAGCCTGGTGCATCACCTGTCTGGTCAACGAGCGTATCGCATTGACGGGTTCCGCGGTGGCGAGCGCATTCTCCGAGCATGGCGTGCTCTACCTAAAAGGCGACTGGACTCAGCGCGATCCCAATATCACTGACTATCTGGCAGGTTTTGGCCGCAACGGCGTACCCCTATACGTATTTTATCCGAGTCGTGCAGAGCCTTACGTATTGCCGCAAATTCTTACCGAATCGATTGTACTGGACGCATTGCAACAGCAGTAAATCTGGCTCAGCAAAGAGAACAACAGCTTGGAATTCCGGGAGTTCGTTCCCGCATAACGACTCGAAATCATATGTATGACATGCACAGCCCCATGTATTCCCTTTACCCCTTGAGCCGGCTCAGCCTGTACATCACCATCTTCCTACCATCACACCCCTCATTGGAGAAAATCCTCATGTCCATCAACAAAGCTCCTTTACTGATCTTCGCCGCCGCATTCGCTTGGTTGTTCTGCAGCGTCGCCACCGCGGCCCCTGAGATCGGCAAAACGGCACCGGAATTCAGCGGCACCGACACCAGCGGCCAGCGTTGGTCGCTGGAATCGCTGCGCGGCAAGCCGGTCATTTTGGAATGGACCAACGATCATTGCCCCTATGTGGTCAAGCACTACAGCACGGGCAACATGCAGGCTCTTCAAAAAGAGGCCGTCGACGCCGGATATGTCTGGCTGTCAATCATCTCATCGGCGCCCGGCAAGCAGGGCTATGTCGGCCCAGAGCAGGCTGATGCGCTGACCACATCGCGTAACGCCGCGCCAAGTGCAGTGCTATTGGATGCCGACGGCAGCATTGGCCGAGCATTTGGCGCTCGCACAACTCCGCACATGTTCATCATCGACGAGACCGGCAGCCTGATTTATATGGGCGGTATCGACGACAAGCCGAGCACCAATCCTGCCGATGTCGAAGATGCCGAGAACTACATTCGTCTGGCCATGGCCGATCGCGCCGCCGACTTACCGATACAGCAGTCGGTGACGCGGCCCTATGGCTGTTCGATCAAGTACTGATCACTTTGCGAGTTCATCCTGGTCAGCAACGCAAGCTGCGATGCGTTGCCGGCGAGGCTTGCTGAGCCGGAGCAGGAGCTGAAGCGGCTCGGCCTAGGCTGTTGAAATGCCCTGAGCTTTGATGCCAAACCGATTCCGGGTCTTGGATTGCTTCATCGAACGCACTGGGGAAGCCTCATCGGTGTCGGGGTCGCTATCGGAATCGGAATCGAATCCGCTCATCGATCAAAGCAGCCAGCTCGATACCAATCCCTCATTCCGACCTTGACACCGATCCCGACATCGACTAAGCATTCATAAACCGGGAAGCGCTTGTTTTAGTAAGACGGCAGATTTCGACAGCCTAGGCTCGGCCTGGTTAAAGACCAAGCCAGTACTGCCTTCGAAGAATGTAAGGATTCACCGTAGCGTGCGCAGAGGCGCCTCGCCCGCAAGCGGACCTTGACCAGCCGTGGGAGCCGGTCGGCGTAGAAGCCCGCTTAGGGCGACCCGGCAAATGATGCCAGCGGAGCGCACGCGAGCGCCGCGCCTTTCCCGGGAGAAAGACTGTGGGCCACTGTCTTCTGATACCCCAGGGCACAACCCACCCAGCACAACTTGATCGGGATCGGGATCGGGATCGGGATCGAAAAGACATGACATCAGGGCGGGAGAAACCCGATGCTGCAAGAAAACGGCAAGAAAACGGGACGGGAAAACGGGGACAGACCACCTTTTTCAGCATGACCGCGATTCTGTAAAACGTGGAAAACGTGGTCTGTCCCCATTTTCCCCCCCCCATTTTCCCCCCATTTTCCCCATGGCGTTTACTGGTGTATACGCTAGCCGCCAATGCCAACCATATTCTTGGCGAGGGACTCAATGCGGCGATCGGCGGCTTGCCCACTCGACCGGCTGGTTGGCCAGAATTCTACCACTACCATTCGCGCCGGAATGTGGGTGTCCCGTGTCGTTGTCCCGTGTCGTTGGAATGAAGTGCGAACGCTCCAGCGTCCCGAGCACGAAACGCGACGCTGGAGCGGAGAAAACGCGGACCGACCACCTTTTTCAGCATGAGCGAGATTCTGTAAAACGTGGAAAACGTGGTCTGTCCCCGTTTTTCCCGCTCCGGTCAGCAGGCGCCGCCGGGCTCGCGAGGTGGACATGCGAAGCGCAGCCCAGCCGGAGCAGCCATCGGCTTCCGTCCGTCCGCGCCGGCACGGCGCAGACGAAGCATGTCTCGCGCAAAGGCGCAAAGAAGAGAAGAAGCCCGTCCTGCGGATGCACATCGAGTCTGCGTCTTCTCTTTGCGCCTTTGCGTCTTTGCGTCTTTGCGCGAGATAGCTTTGGCGAGTCCTTGCGCAGGACAGAGCAGATTCTCGTGCCAAGACGCAGGGTGGGCGGAACGATGACCCGGTGGCGATACCGATACCGAGCAGACGCAAAGCCTACCCCAACCGATCCAAAGGACTCCGCACCCCCTGCCCACCCCGATTCAGCACATGGGTGTAGATCATGGTCGTCGACACATCCGCATGCCCCAGCAACTCCTGCACCGTGCGGATGTCGTAGCCGTCCTCCAGCAGGTGTGTGGCAAACGAGTGGCGCATGGTGTGTACACCCACCCGTTTCGAGATCCCCGCCGCCTCCGCGGCCAGCTTGATCTTCTTCTGCAAGCCCGTCTCGTGCACATGCTGCCGGCGCGTCTTCCCCGAGCGCGGGTCCACCGACAAGCGCGCGCTCGGAAACACATACTGCCAGATCCACTCCCGATTCGCGTTCGGCCGCTGCCGCGCCAGCGCGTCCGGCAAATAGACCGCACCGCACCCGATCGCCAGATCCTCCTGGTGCTGCGCCTGCACCGCCTCCAGATGCACCAGCAGCTGCGGAATCAGCAACTCCGGCAAGGGCACAAGCCGGTCCCGTCCGCCCTTGGCGTTGCGCACCTCGATCTGCTTATAGCCGAAGTCCAGATCCTGCACCCGCAGCCGCAACACCTCCATCAAGCGCAGCCCCGCCCCATAGGCCAGCGACGCCATCAACCGATACTCCCCCTCCAGCGCCTCCAGCAACCGCGCCACCTCTCCCTTGGTCAGCACCGTCGGCAACCGCTTCGGCCGCTTCGCCCGGGCAAAGTCGCCGAACTTCACCTGATCGCGTTTCAGCACCTCGCGAAACAGAAACAGCAGCGCGTTCAGCGCCTGATTCTGCGTGCTCGCCGCCACCCGCCGCTTCACCGCCAGCCAATCCAGAAAGCGCCCAACATCCGCCTCCCCCAGCTCCGTCGGCGACCGGCCGCCGTGAAACGCAATGAAGCGCAGCACCCAGTCCAGGTAATTCTGCTCCGTGCGGATCGCATACCCCCGCCGCCGGATCTCCGTCACCATCCGATCCGCCAGCTCCCGATGCGCCTCCCGCACCGCCGACAGGTTCGTCATCGGCCCCTGCGGCTCCAGCCCGCCCACCTCCGGCCCATAGTCCCGCGCCACCGTCGGATGCTCCGGCGCCAGCGTCCGCGCCGAGTCCCGCCAGTACCCCCAGTCCAGCCTCTCCACCCAAGGCGCCGATGCAGTGACCCCCAGAATCCGTATAGCATCGACCACCTGCACAAATTGCCAGCCCTCCAGCGACGTGTCCCGACCCACCTCCGACAGGTACATGGACACGTCATCCGCCGTCAACTGCGCCAGCCGCCGCGGCTGAATCCACTCCAGAAACCGCTCGGCCCGCACCACGTACCAGCGCCGGCGGTCCTGTCGGACTCGCGCTTTCTCATGCTCTGACAGGTAGTTGGACCAGAAACGGGCGATTTGCGCTTCGCGGGTTGACATGGGCTGCCTGGGTGGGTACCGTATTGCCGTAGAATCTAGGCGGTTGTGGCGAGAGTGAGGTTTCGGTGCAGGGGTTCGGGTATTGCGTTGGAGCAACAGTTTAGCAGATAGCGTGAATCTGTCTATGCCCGTATTTTTGTATTCTGGAATTTTCGATATTTGTCGCTTCTGTCCATAACACGTTGGACTAAATAAATAAACAGCGTGCCTGGGGCAGGGCCGGGGTGGTGCCCGAAGCACCGGACGGATACCGCGGCATCCCCGCCGAGACGCCGGGACTGTCCGGGACGGCACCGGACCGGCTATACTGTCCGCATGGCCAGCCCCTTCTCCAACGCCCGTCCCGACTTCGCCGTCAGCGCCGAGGTCCGCCGGGAATTCCCCCTCGAATACGCCGAGCCCGAATTCGAGCTGGCCGACATCGTCCGCCTCTACGGCGACGACTACCGCGCCGCCCACACCCCGAGCTTCGAGCAGGGCCGCGCCCTGCACGCCATCGAGGTCTGCCGCACCACCGCGCTCGGTGCCCACATCGATCAATGCGACGAGTGCGGGCACTTCGAGATCAGCTACAACAGTTGCCGCAACCGCCACTGTCCCAAGTGTCGGGCCTCCCAGCGCGCCGCATGGGTCGACGCCCGCGAGCTGGAGCTGCTGCCCATCCAGTACTTCCACGTCGTCTTCACCCTGCCCGACCTGCTCCATCCCCTGGCCCGCTACCATTCCGCCGAGGTCTATGCCGCCCTCATGCGCGCCGCCGCCGAGACCCTCCAGACCTTCGCCCGCAAGCAGTGGGACGCCGACCTCGGCATCGTCGCCGTCCTGCACACCTGGGGCCAGACCATGAACCTGCACCCGCACGTCCACTGCATCGTCACCGGCGGCGGCCTCAAGCGCGACGGCAGCGGCTTCGTGCCGGCGCCGAAGAACTTCCTCTTCCCCCACCGCGCTCTGCGGCGGGTCTTCCGCGCCGTGTTCCTCAAGCACCTTGAGGCCTTCCGCGCCGAGCGCCGCGCGCCCGAGGGCCGTCCCTTCAACCTCGACGAGGCGAGCGCCCGCGAGGCCCGGCGGCTCGACCTCGGTCCCGACGCCTACCGGGCGCCCGACGAGCCCGACCTCGACGACGATGCCGCCTGGAAGAGCCTGATGCAGCAACTCCACCAACAGGACTGGGTGGTCCACATCGAGGCCCCCTTCGCCGACCCCGAGCCTCTGATCCGCTACTTGGGCCGCTACGTCAACCGCATCGCCATCGCCAACCACCGCATCGAGGCGATCGACGGCGGCCGGGTCACCTTCCGCTACCGCGACAACCGCATCAAGGACCCGCACGCCCCCGAGGCCGAGAAGCGCATGACGCTGTCCGGCGCCGACTTCATCCACCGCTTCCTCCAGCACGTCCTGCCGCCGAGCTTCCATCGCATCCGCTACTACGGCCTGCTCGGCGGCAGCCGCCGCCGGCAGAACCTCACCCGCTGCCGCGAATGTCTCGGCCTCGCCGACCCCGAGACCCCGTACATCCCCGACATGGACGCCTTCCTCGCCAAGCAGGCCCGCGACCCGAGCCTGTGCCCCGTCTGCGGCAAGGGCCATCTGCACAACATCCTGCAGGTCCTCTCCTTCGAGGAGCCCCCGGCGCCGTTCAATGCGCCGCCGCCCTCGCGCGCCCCGCCGCTGCCGGCCCCCGCCGCGCTGCCCGAGGCCGCCTGAGATGGCCGCCCGCTCCACCACCGCCCGCTCCATGCGCTGCGCCGGTCCCGCCGTGCCTGCCGTGGCCGAAGTCGCCCCGCAATGCCGGTCCAAGCCCGCAGGAACACCCCTGCCGCCCCGGAGAACCGCCCCGCCACCCGTCCGATCGGCCCCGCAGCACCGTGCACTCCGTCGCAGAATCCCCCTTGCAGCGGTTGACAGGGCCGCCCCGCAAACAGCAAAATGCATAGCACCGCCGCGCCGACCCGCCGCGGGCGCAAACCGAGCATCCCATCAGTCCAACAAGTGGATCAGCCTGACGCCCGCGGACCGTCGCTGTCGGCACGCTCGGTAGGACACGCCGGCTCGGCAGGTTCTGCGAGGTTGGTGCCGGCCAGCGGGCGCAGGCTATCCAAAACGTTAGATTAAAACGCTATCGCGTTGGAAGAGACCACACCCGAGACAAAGCAGCACCGGCGCTGAAATAAACAATCAACAAGAAAAAGAATAAGCACACGCAATGGCATCGCCATTCCTTTCCTCTCCAACTCCCCATCACAGAGCGGGACACACGCACTCCGGCTCCAAGCAGAGACCGACGTTCGAAGTCGCCGACATCCTGCGCGCGCATTTGCCCGACTCCCTGCACGAGCACTCCCATCCGCTGCACGTGCACAAGGTACTCAGTGCCATCCAAAACTGCCGCACCGCGGCGCTGGGCGGGCACATCGACTACTGCACTGACTGCGGCACCCTTTACAACAGCTACAACTCCTGTCGCGACCGCCACTGCCCGAAATGTCAAGGGCTGGAGAAAGCGCGCTGGATCGAAGCGCGCAAAGACGAACTGCTGCCGGTGCCCTATTTTCATACCGTCTTCACGCTGCCGCATGCGATCAACGACTGGGTGGGGTGGAACGACAAACTGATTTACGACCTGCTGTTCGCCAGCGCGACGGACACCCTGCAAGCCTTTGCCGCTCGTCATTGGAACGGAACCCTCGGCATCACCGCCGTGCTGCACACCTGGGGCCAGACGATGGAGCGCCACATCCATCTGCACTGCATCGTCCCAGGCGGAGCTTTAACGTTCGATGGCGAACAGTTCAAACCCTGCCCGCATCGTGACTGGTTATTCCCGGTCAAAGCGCTGTCCAAGGTCTTCCGCGGAAACTACCTCGAGCGCCTGGAGCACGCGCATACCACAGGCGAGCTGAAGACACCGCCGGGCACGCACTTCGCCGCGTTGCGCAAGGCACTGCGCGAGCACGACTGGGTGGTCTACGCCAAACCCCCGTTCGGCGGACCGCAACAGATCATCGACTACCTCGGGCGATACACCCACCGCATTGCCATCAGCAACCACCGCATCCTCAATCTTGCCGACGGCAAAGTCACCTTCACCTGGAAAGACTATAAAGACGGCGCCAAGACCAAAGTGATGACGCTGGACGCCAACGAATTCATCCGGCGGTTCACGCTGCACATCCTGCCGCCGCGCTTCACCCGCATCCGCCACTACGGACTGCTCGCCTGCGGACACCGCGCGACCAAGCTCAATCGTGCCAAAGCGCTGCTTGGCCTAGCGCCGGTGACGACGACCAAAGTGCGCGAGCCCTACGACGTCTTGCTGCAACGCCTGACCGGCAAAGACATCCACGTCTGCCCGAGCTGCGGCGGACGGCTACGACGTCAGCGCGACCTTGCGCCCACCATTGGACCCGCTCGCGGCCAAGACCCGCCGCTTGCGTGCGAGGCGGCCTGATGCACATCTCCTCCACTCGATCCGCATCGGCTCGGGACAGTGCTGCTATGTTGCGACGCGACCGCGGTGAGCGAAAAACCGTTGTGCTCCATGCGAAATCGCTGCGCCCGCGGGACCGAGCGCGCGCAAAGGAGCCTTGCTCGTGCAACTGCGCCAACATCAGCGGGAGTTTCCAGGCCCCACCCAGGGCTTGACTGTTGTAGAATCCACATAGCGGTTCGCTGAGACGGACACTGAAGCGAACAAAAAAATGTTTTAATCTAACAGGGCGTTGAACCTGCCGAGCCCGCGCCGGTCGGGCACCGCGGCGCTTCGCGCTCGCGGCCCGACCGGCGCGGGCTCGGCAGGTTAACTAAACGTTAGACCCAGCGGGTCGCCTTACCGCAAAAACATGGAGATGCCAGTTATGCCTGAGACACCTGACAGTTCCACAGACAAACCAAACCAAGAGAAAGACACTGCGCAGAGGGACCCCCGGCCTTCTGCATCGCCTGGCACCACCTCTCAACCACCGGCGAAGCCTACTGGGCAGCAGGCCCTTCAAAAGAGGCATTACCTGATCATAGCCCTAATTATTGCAGGCTTTCTGTTGCTCGGGTGGTGGTTCTGGGCATCGCTAGGAGTGGGCGAGGGAGCTTCACGATTCCCTATAGCTTGGTTCATCATCGGTGCTGCTGTATTAGGCTCGCTCGTCAACGAATCGTTTCGAGAAATCGTGCAAACGCAAGCCTCTTACGGCTGGATAATTACATATGTTGCATGGAAATGTGGCGTGTCTGTTGTCTTCGCATTCCTCGCATATTTGTTAGTTGTAGGCGGCCTGATCGGAGGGGAGTTGTTCCCGAGTTTCACTGCTATTGGCCTATCTGAAGGAAAGACGTGGAACATGGAGGAGTTTGTAACGAAAGTAAATCCAAAGGATTACACGGATGTGGCAAAAATTCTCGTCTGGAGCTTTATTGCGGGTTATTCTGAGAAGTTTGTGCCAAACTTAATCGGCGAAGTGCTCAAATCGCCGCAACGCAAATAGTAGCGGTCTAACGAGCGCGCCAGCCCGACGCCTTGGAGCAGCCTTCGCTCGCGCTCAGGCTGCTCCAAGGCACGGGCTGCGCTTAACGTTAGGCGTAAGAAATGCCTCTGCTTATGCCTGACAAACTGGAAATGAGGCAAATTTAGGAGATTGAAAGATGTCTGATCATGAAAGCGTATCCTCGAATGACGTGAACGAAGAGGAACTTGAGTTCCATTCCGAAGCATCTAGTGAAGGCAATACAAGTTCTGGTGTTATCTATCAACCAGAATCTGGAGCTGATGTAGAAGAGGAAGGCTTCGACATTGCCACTCATGGGGGCGGTGAGATCGAGAGCGTTCCCGATTTTGATGGCAGCTACGCACTCACTGAAGGATTCTCTGTTTTAGATGAAGGTGAAGCCATAGATTTGGCAACAATTCCTCCAGCTTGCCAAGAAGAATATGAGCAACCAGAATCAGTGTGCGGTCGTGATGACCGTGTAAAAATCACCAAGACTACGTCTGTTCCCTGGAGAATGATATGCAAGCTCATCATAACGAAGGCAAACGGGGGTAAATCCGGCTGCACAGGCTGGTTTATAGGCCCGCGTACCGTAATGACCGCTGGGCATTGTGTTTACAGTCATTCCAGTGGTGGGTGGGCAAAAAAGATCGAAGTCATTCCAGCTATGAACGGAACTACCAAGCCGTATGGCTCACAGGTTGGTACCTCGTTCCGTAGTGTCACTGGTTGGACCAAGAGCAAGAAACCCACGCATGACTACGGCTGCATCATTCTCCCGAATGATACTCTCGGTCGTCGAGTAGGTTGGTTCGGATTCGCATCGTTATCTGATAGTTCGCTAAAGAACCTGCTAGCGAACAATTCCGGATATCCAGGCGATAAACCGTTCGGCACCCAGTGGTTCAATGCAGGTCGTATTTCAAAAGTCGAAGCTCGTCGGCTCCATTACATGTTGGACACTTTCGGTGGACAGAGCGGCAGTCCGACTTGGAGATTACGGAATGGTAAGAGACATGCTATTGGCATTCATGCGTATGGAGGCTGCCCGAACAAATCGACGAGAATAACCAAGCCAGTGTTCGACAATATGAAGAAGTGGAAGAACGTCTAGTGCCGCTATGTCGGTATCTAGGGCCGCTTCGGTTGATCGCTGGAGTGGCCCTAGTTGTAGCAGCCTACGCTGCTTATGGTTCCACAGTGATTCCGAAATTCTATGCAGAGACGTCCCTATCTGCGAACTGCAATGAACGAGGTACCGCCGCATACAACCGTAGGGAGGAGAAAGCATTGGCCGATGATGATAGATCAGTAGGCAACACCGACGACCTGTCCCCTGGTGCGGACTTGCCGCCTGAGGGATGGATAAGTGCCACAATCACGGAAATCATGGAAAGCTGGCCGCTGCAGGTCAGATTCGCTACAGATACGGGCGAATTCATCGTAGAGCTGTCCATCGATGCGGAGATTGAATCCGCTACTGGCAAATTGTCTCCTGGAGAGCTTTCGCCAGGAGACCAAGTCAAGATATTTATTGAGAAAGTTTCTGGGAAAATTGACACATACCATATCGCGCAAGTCAAGAAACTCTAGTTGTTCCCAGCAATTCCCGCTGTGTACGAGCGGGATCGCCCGAGCGCGGCGCGAGCGTGTGTGGAAACCGCACAGGCGAACACAGGCTTCGCCACGAGACGACGCTGTTGTTCTGGCTGGCTGTTTGGTTACCCTCAAGACGTTCTTCAAGCACATTCGTTCACGGCCGTCGACTAGGAGGTGTCAGGCGGCAAGGGCAGCAGTGGCGGCTGGATAATGGAGCGATAGAGCGTGTCCCAATCGGGAATCAGGCAGAGATCGAAGCGCGCACGCAGTTTGCGCCACAAGCGCGTCTTGCTCTGCGCCGCCGTTAAGGCGGCCTGGAACAGCCGGCAGCCGCGCTGTTGGATCTGATCGATCAGAAACGCCAGCATCATCAGATGCATGAGCACGGTGCTGAGGTTGTTGTTGCCGTGACCGAAGTTGTGCTCGAAGTGATAGCCTTGGTTCTTGAGGGTGTTGAAGGTTTCGTTTTCGACTTTCCAGCGTGCGCGGGCTCCTCGCATCAGCGTCATGAGGTTGCTGTCATCAATGGTGAAATCGGTGACCCAGGAGAAGTGGGTGACCTTGCCGTCCGGGGTGTGTTCCCAGTACTCGAGGAAATTGACCTCGAGGTCGAAGTTGGACTCGTTCAGCGGTGCGCCGTTGAGATAGCGGAAACGGTGACGTACCCCCTCGGCGTCGGTGAACTCGACCTCGCGCGTCTCGGGCGTGGCGGCTACCCAATCGAACAAGTAGGTGTGATCGTTCTGCTTGGCGCCGAGGATGAAGCGCAGATCGAGTGCCTGCAACTGGCGGATGTGCGGGGCATTGGAAGCGAGGCCGTCTTCGACGACGATCAGCTTCAGATGCGGATGCGCGCGGCGCAGGTCCGCCAGCAGGCGCTTGGCGGCGTTGCGCTCGCAGTCATTCTTGCGCGCGCCGTCTTGCTTGAGGATCGGCTCGGGCGCCAGCGGGAACACCTCGCTGTGATCGGGGTGTACCAGCACCGCCCCGAGCATCTGGTGGTAGTAGGTGGTGGTGCCATTGCGGTGGTGCTTCTCCCCGCACTGCGGGCAATGCACGTTGGAGGAGGAGAAATACTCGGTGCCATCGAGTGAGAGCAGGTAATGGCCGTCAAGGTATTCAAACCCCTCCAGCCCCTTGCCGCGTTGCAGGTCTGCAAACAGCGCCTTGTACAGCGGGAGCAACTGGCTCGGATCGAATGCATCGAGACGTTCGCGAAAGCGCGTGTCGCTTGGTGCCCGTTCGATCCCGTAGAGCGCGTGCAGATTCGCCCGCGTGGTCTCTTCCCGACTGTCCTGCTCGAATTGCAGCAGCGAAGGATACTTCAGCCCGAACAACGCCAGTCCCGACATCAGATAATCGACCAGCGTAATCTTGCCATCGCACGGGTCGGGAATCTTCGCAAAAAACCGCCGCGCCTTGTTCAGCAGCCCGGCGGCGCTGAGTTGTTTGCGTGAAATCGGAGCACTCATCAACATCTGCCTCTCAGCCTCGAGTATGTGCGACATTATACCGATTCAGCCACGAAGTTTACGAAGAACTATTTTCGAAGCTTCGCCAACACGATGTTTTCAAAGCAGAATTTTTTTCATCGGGAATTGCTGAGTTGTTCCAACAGCTTGAAGTCGAACGCCTAACGGGATTACGGTGACACTTAGGAAAAATGGGTAGGAAAAATGGGGACAGCGCGATATAGGACACCCACTTTGCTTGACTTTCCTTCAGCGCGATATAGGACACCCACTTAGCACGATATAGGACACCCACTTTGCTTGACTTTCCTTCCATACCTGGGCTAGGCTTTTCTTTACCGCTCAACACCTGGAATCTTGCCATGACCAGTCCCCGCGCAGCGCTCGTCTCTCTCGAAGACACTCCTTGGTATCACTGCGTCAGTCGCTGCGTGCGGCGCGCCTTCCTCTGCGGGGAGGATCATTTCTCCGGCAACAACTACGATCACCGTCGCGGGTGGATCGCCGAGCGCATCATGCAACTCGCCGCGATCTTCGCGATCGACGTAGCCGCCTATGCCGTTATGAGCAACCACTATCACGTTGTTGTCCGCATCGACCAGCAGCGAGCCCTGGATTGGTCGGTCGAGGAGGTGCTGACACGCTGGACACAGCTGTTCACAGGCCCACTGTTGGTGACGCGTTACCTATCCGAGGCGCGCGCCGAGATGTGCGACGCGGAGATCGCCAAGGTGGAGGCGCTGGCCGAGACCTACCGGGCGCGGCTGCATGACTTGTCCTGGTTCATGCGCACGCTGAACGAGCACATTGCCCGGCAGGCGAATGCCGAGGACGGCGTGAAGGGTCGCTTCTGGGAAGGTCGCTTTAAGAGCCAGGCGTTGCTGGATGAGCAGGCGCTGCTGGCGGCGATGACCTATGTTGATCTCAACCCGGTGCGCGCCGGGATCGCCGAGACGCTGGAGGACTCGGATTACAGCTCTATCCAAGAGCGCATCGAAGCGGTGCCTGACAAGGTCGATTCCGAGATCATCGCAACAGGGAGTCCGCCGGTCAGCCTGTCTCCTCACGCCCTGGAGGGCGAAACCTTGCGCTCAGAGGAAGAGACACAGGCCTTGCCGAAAATCCCGCTGATGCCGTTCGACGCGACCGCCCGGACGCCTTGGGCGGTGCCCTTCGCATTCGATGACTACCTGGAACTGGTCGACTGGACGGGTCGGGCGCTGCGCTCGGACAAGCGCGGTCATATCGCAGAGCAGCATCCACGCATCCTTGATCGGCTGAACATCGACAGCGAATGCTTCCTCAGCCACGCCGATCGGCTTCTCGATGCATTCGGCACCGCGATCGGTGCGCCAGAAGCAATGACCAGTTTGTGTGCTCGGCGACAGACGAAATACTTACGTGGCATTCGTGCTGCGCGCGGTCTGTTCGCGCCCCAATTAGCTGCTTGAAGCGAGTACAGAGGAAAAGGAGTCTTACCTTAATGGGAGAGTCGAGCTATATGAGCTAGCTAAATCAATACCTTCGCCAAAAATTAGCGCCAAAAATTAGGTGGGCGACAGCCCGAGGTGATAGGTTATCCAGTTACTAATCCGAAGACCTATTCCCTCAGGAGGCTATCGCCCATGCCCGACATTATGCTGATCTTGAGCTGCTTAAGCCAGAGCGTAGATAAGACGAGCCTTGGCCGTTTGGGTTGCGTTGTGGAAGGGCTGTTGGCGATGACGGGGCGGGTAACGATGCGGGGGCTATCGCGCTGGACCGAGCGCGGGGGAAGCTATCGGACGCTGCAGCGGTTGTTCAACACCACGCTCAGTTGGGGCCAAGTGCATTGGCTGGTGATTCGCCAGCACCTGCTGGGCGACGAAACGCACTGGTTGCTGGCGGGCGATGAAGTGGTGGTGAGCAAATCGGGCAAGAAGACCCACGGTCTGGATCGTTTTTTCTCCTCGGTGGTTGGCAAGACGATCCCGGGGTTGTGTTTTCTGAGCCTGTCGTTGATTAGCGTGCAACGGCGCTGTTCGTACCCATTGCGCCTGGAGCCGATTCTCAAAGAGGCGGCGGCGAGCTGCCCGAAAGCGTCCAAAGCGGGTCGGGGTAAGGGCCGAGGGCGGCCGAAAGGTAGCCGCAATGGCAATCGCCGGGAGGTGAGTCTGTCGCCCTATTTGCAGTTCGTTCAAGACCTTCTGCGCCAGGTGCTGGCACTGGTGTGCCAGACGCTGACGGTGCGTTATTTCGTCTTCGACGGGGCCTTCGGCCATCATCAAGCGCTGCAAATGGTCCGTCGCACGGGCTTGGAGTTGATCAGCAAATTGCGCCACAACAGCGCGCTGTATCTGCCCTATGACGGCCCCTACGCCGGGCGCGGCCCGCGGCGCAAGTACGGCAGCAAGCTCGATTATCAACACTTGCCGCCGTGCTTTCTCAAAGCCACTTCCGTGGAAGGACAGGTTCATACGGCCATCTACCAACTGCCCGTTTGGCACAAAAAATTCCCCGACCGGCTCAATGTCGTGATCCTTGTCAAGACCAACCAACGCACCGGCGCCCAGGCCCATGTCATCCTTTTCAGTAGTGATCTTGAGTTAGGCTACGAAGCGCTCATCGATTACTATCGCTTGCGCTTCCAAATCGAGTTCAACTTCCGAGATGCCAAACAGTACTGGGGCTTGGAAGATTTCATGGTGATCAAGCCAACGCCGGTCTACAACAGTGCCAACCTGGCGATGCTGATGATCAACCTGTCCCAGATCCTGATGCGACCGGTGCGCGAGCACTGTCCGAGCTTTCGCGTCAATGACCTCAAAGCCCACTTCCGCGGCCGGAAATACGTCCTGGAGGTGTTAAAAATGCTTCCGGAAATGCCCGAAGCGAATATTATTGACCAAGCCCTTGAGCAGGCTGCAAATCTGGGGCGGATTAATCAAGAACTTAGTGCAGCATGAGATCGGGTCATTTGGCGAAGGTATTGTAAATGGGTGTCCTTTTAACCCCGCAAATCTGGGGCGGATTAATCAAGAACTTAGTGCAGCATGAGATCGGGTCATTTGGCGAAGGTATTGTAAATGGGTGTCCTTTTAACCCCTTTTAACCTTTTTAACCACTTTTAACCATTCTTTTAACCATTTAACCATGGCTTGAACGTCACCGCGGACGGGCATGTGCCGCTGAGTTACCAGATATATAGCACATCGAAAGCGCAGGTGGAGCACGACGCCCGTGAACAGCGCATCGTCAAGGCCGAGCAGGCGTTAGAGAAGATCGCATCCGGCGCGAATCAGCGCGCGCTGAAGACCCGCGAACAGATCGAGGCGGCGTTGCAGAAAGCTACCCAAGGGGTGGCAGAGTACTTGTCGGTGACGCTTGATGAAGTCAATACGACCGAACGGGTGCAGGTCGGGCGCGGCCGACCTGGCCCCAACACTCGCTACGAGGATGTCGAACAGGTTCACTACCAAGTGCAGTGGCGACGCGATGAGAAGGCGATTGCTCGGGCCGCGCGCACCGATGGGCTGTTCCCGCTGACCGACAACACGGACTTGCCTGCAGTGGAGGTGCTGCGCACCTACAAGGAACAGTCATCTCTGGAAAAACGCTTCAGCACAAAACAATCCGTGCTCAAAGTCGCACCGATGTTTCTGAAGACTCCGCAACGTGTCGAGGCCATGCTGTGCCTGTATGTCATCGCGCTGGTGTTGATCAGTCTGATCGAACGTCGTATCCGTTTGCAGATGCAAGAACAGCAAATCGAACGTCTCCCCCTGCGGCCGGCCGGTATGCAAACGAAGAAACCGACCTGGCGCACGATCATGGATTCGTTTCACGGCGTCCATCTGGCAACCATCGAAGGCTCCGGCAAGGTGGTGCAGACTACGCTCAAAGGACTGAGCGACTTACGCAAGCAAGTCTTGGAGCTACTGCAAGTTCCGATCGCGACCTATGCCGACCTGGGTGATGGATGGTGGCAGTTCGCGCTTGAGTAAAATTGCTGGGCCGTAGCGATGAAACGATTGGAGACTCCCATGACAAAACATGATCGCATCTCGATAGACGCTCAAGTCTGCCACGGCAGACCGGTGATCCGCGGTACCCGCGTGCCAGTCGCCATCGTCGTTGGCAGCCTCGCTGGTGGCATGAGCTTCGAGGACATCGAAGCCGAATACAGCCTGACGCGGCAGGATATCCTAGCCGCACTGGCCTTCGCCGGCGACCTGGTCAACGAGGAGTCCTTTCATCCCCTGCCCGGTGCCGCATGAGGTTCCTGCTGGACGCCAACATGCCGCGATCAGCGACGGATCTGCTCGCACGCGCGGGTCATGATGCGGTTCATGTGGCCAGCACCCTGCTGAAGGACGCCGCGGATGACCGCATCGCGGATCACGCCCGCTTCGAGAGCCGCGCAATCATCACGCGCGATCTCGATTTCGCCGACGTGCGCCGCTATCCGCCCGACGATTCCGCCGGCTTTCTGGTGCTGCGTGTTCCGGACAGTTGGATCGCAACCGAGATCAACGACCTGCTGGCGCGTTTTCTTCGCATGGGCGACCTCGTCGAGCGGATTCCTGGCCACCTTGTGATCCTCGATCCGCGGCAAGTGCGGTTTCGTCCCGCGTTGGAGATGGAGCCCAAAGCAGATGACTGATGGATTGAAGCCGGGATGGCGGCGGGTGAAGTTCGGCGAGGTGGTGCGGCTGAGCAAGGAGAGCAGCAAGGACCCGGCTGCCGATGGGCTCGAACGCTACGTTGGCCTGAAGCACATCGAGCCCGGCGACCTGCGCATTCGCTCCTGGGGCGACATCGCCGTGGATTACGGTGGCACTTTACCATTGATCGACACGCCTGGGCGAGCCAATCTCTGTACAGCGCAGAGTCGTCGTCCTCGATGAATATCCGTTGGCGCCTATTCCCTCGTTGCGTCACATGGTGCGGGATGCCGGGTACGATGATGCGGGGGAGCCGAGACATGCGCCTGGCATGAGCCGACGGGGAAATGGTGAAAATAGTAATTCTACTTTGTTACTTTGCCCACTGGCCCAGCAAGTAAGAGCAGCCATCGGCTTCCGTCCGTCCGCGCCGGCACGGCGCAGACGAAGCATGTCTCGCGCAAAGGCGCAAAGAAGAGAAGAAGCCCGTCCTGCGGATGCACATCGAGTCTGCGTCTTCTCTTTGCGCCTTTGCGCCTTTGCGTCTTTGCGTCTTTGCGTCTTTGCGCGAGATAGCTTTGGCGAGTCCTTGCGCAGGACAGAGCAGATTCTCGTGCCAAGACGCAGAGGTAGGCGGAACGATGACCCGGTGGCGATACCGATACCGAGCAGACGCAAAGCCTACCCCAACCGATCCAAAGGACTCCGCACCCCCTGCCCACCCCGATTCAGCACATGGGTGTAGATCATGGTCGTCGACACATCCGCATGCCCCAGCAACTCCTGCACCGTGCGGATGTCGTAGCCGTCCTCCAGCAGGTGTGTGGCAAACGAGTGGCGCATGGTGTGTACACCCACCCGTTTCGAGATCCCCGCCGCCTCCGCGGCCAGCTTGATCTTCTTCTGCAAGCCCGTCTCGTGCACATGTTGCCGGCGCGTCTTCCCCGAGCGCGGGTCCACCGACAAGCGCGCGCTCGGAAACACATACTGCCAGATCCACTCCCGATTCGCGTTCGGCCGCTGCCGCGCCAGCGCGTCCGGCAAATAGACCGCACCGCACCCGATCGCCAGATCCTCCTGGTGCTGCGCCTGCACCGCCTCCAGATGCACCAGCAGCTGCGGAATCAGCAACTCCGGCAAGGGCACAAGCCGGTCCCGTCCGCCCTTGGCGTTGCGCACCTCGATCTGCTTATGGCCGAAGTCCAGATCCTGCACCCGCAGCCGCAACACCTCCATCAAGCGCAGCCCCGCCCCATAGGCCAGCGACGCCATCAACCGATACTCCCCCTCCAGCGCCTCCAGCAACCGCGCCACCTCTCCCTTGGTCAGCACCGTCGGCAACCGCTTCGGCCGCTTCGCCCGGGCAAAGTCGCCGAACTTCACCTGATCGCGTTTCAGCACCTCGCGAAACAGAAACAGCAGCGCGTTCAGCGCCTGATTCTGCGTGCTCGCCGCCACCCGCCGCTTCACCGCCAGCCAATCCAGAAAGCGCCCAACATCCGCCTCCCCCAGTTCCGTCGGCGACCGGCCGCCGTGAAACGCAATGAAGCGCAGCACCCAGTCCAGGTAATTCTGCTCCGTGCGGATCGCATACCCCCGCCGCCGGATCTCCGTCACCATCCGATCCGCCAGCTCCCGATGCGCCTCCCGCACCGCCGACAGGTTCGTCATCGGCCCCTGCGGCTCCAGCCCGTCCACCTCCGGCCCATAGTCCCGCGCCACCGTCGGATGCTCCGGCGCCAGCGTCCGCGCCGAGTCCTGCCAGTACCCCCAGTCCAGCCTCTCCACCCAAGGCGCCGATGCAGTGACCCCCAGAATCCGTATAGCATCGACCACCTGCACAAATTGCCAGCCCTCCAGCGACGTGTCCCGACCCACCTCCGACAGGTACTTGGACACGTCATCCGCCGTCAACTGCGCCAGCCGCCGCGGCTGAATCCACTCGAGAAACCGCTCGGCCCGCACCACGTACCAGCGCCGGCAGTCCTGTCTGACTCGCGCTTTCTCAAGCTCTGACAGGTAATTGGACCAGAAACGGGCGATTTGCGCTTCGCGGGTTGACATGGGCTGCCTGGGTGGGTACCGTATTGCCGTAGAGTCTAGGCGGTTGTGGCGAGGGTGCGGTTTCGGTGCAGGGGTTTCGGGTATTGCGTTGGAGCAGCAGTTTAGCAGATAGCGTGAATCTGTCTATGCCCGTATTTTTGTATTCTGGAATTTTCGATATTTGTCGCTTCTGTCTATAACACGTTAGCCACAAGAACCACATCTGAGCGAAGCAAGCAATGAAAGCAAGGGACGTGTTTACTCCCGGACGATTCCCCACTATCACTTTTGTGGATGACCACTTAAAAGAAAAGGAGAAGCAGCTTCGCAATTCTCTGGAAACCGGCGCAGTCTTAGTGTCTATTTCGGGTCCCTCGAAATCGGGGAAAACCGTATTCGTCGAAAGATGTTTGGGTAAGGAGAACATAATCCAGATCACTGGCGCTGGTATCACATCAGCTACGGATCTCTGGCTGCGAGTTTTTGATCTGATAGGCACGCCCGTCTCCGTTACCAAGACCGAAGCAGACTTCCATGATCGGGCAACCTCAGAAGCGGGGGGAATCTCCGGAAATGCGTTTGTTGTTCAAGGCAAGGTGGACGTCTCCGCAACCCAGAAGCAAGGCCAATCATCATCCGAGACCTCTACTTCGGCAATAGACCCGCTTCAATTGTTGATAAGAGAGCTCGGCGGGACCGGGTTAACAGTCTTTATCGACGACTTCCACTACATACCAATCCAAGTTCAGGCGGAACTTGCTCGTCAAATCAAAGAAGCAATTCGTAACGAAGTGAGTTTCATCACCGCTTCTGTGCCCTATCACTCGGACGACGCTCTGCGAGGGAATCCAGACCTTCATGGACGGGTCTCCATGATCGATTTTGATTACTGGAAGCCCGCTGTTCTTAAGAGGATCGCTGAGATTGGCTTCCGGGAACTGAACATCATCGACCGACCATCAGTCGTCAACAGCCTTGCGTCCGAGGCTGCTGGCTCTCCACAGTTAATGCAGTTTCTTTGCCTAAACGCGTGCTACGAGCTGGGTGTGCGAGAACGTTCAGAATCACCAATAGACTTCAAAGAGGACAGGGAGTTATTCGAGAAAATCTGTACCGTCACAGCCACGTCCGCGGACTACGGGTCTGTTGTGGATAAGATGAGGGACGGCCCGAAAACACGCGGATCTAACAGGAACATTTACCGAACCCGGTTTGGTTGGCAAGGAGACGTTTACAGACTTCTCACCAAAGCTCTATCGCTGGACCCGCCACAGCTTTCATTTCGATATAGTTCGCTTATTGAGCGGATCAGTAACATATGCAGCGACGATGCGCCCAGCGGGTCCAGCGTCACAAGCGCATGCTACCATGCGGCGCAAATTGTGAATGACATGATTCCGTCTATAGCCGTGGAATGGGACGGAGAAACAGATGTCTTTGATATACGTGACCCCTATTTCCTGTTCTATTTGCGCTGGGCAGACGCCGTCGATGGCTAACAAGCGCGCCAGCCCGACCGCCAACTGGCCAGCCGCCGCTGACGCGGGCGGCTGGCCAGTTGGCGGCGGGCTGCGCTTGACGTTAGCGCACTACTCGCAGCCACAAGCATGCAGCAAGCCGTCGCTCCCGCGTTCAGGAGACTGTTTGACGCTCAAGCCCATTGGCACGGAGCGCTCGGTCACTACTTCTCGCCGGATGAATTCAGGAGAGCTATTAACGCCTGTATTCAGGAATTGCGAAACGTAACGTTTGTGCTTCAGAACAGCAAACACGATATACCCAATTCTGAAGCCTGGTATACCCCTTGGCAAGAGAAGATGCACAATACCGAATCCCTGCGGTGGTTGGTAGAAGCGCGCAACAGAGTAGTTAAAAAGGGAGACCTTGATCTCAACAGTTTACTCAGTGTTGCCGTGGTGCATTCTTACATTGACGCCGAAAATCCGGCGTTTGAGTTTGAATTGTCTCCTAACTTGTCCACAGAAGAGGTTTTCGGCTTCATCCGCACCAAACAAGTGCCCACGACAGTTCTTGAAAGAAGCTATATCAAGCTGGAAAGAAAATGGGTAGACAAAGATAGCCCCAAGCAAGAGATACTGCAAATGCTTGGAGAATGCTGGAGCGCTATCGCGAGTCTTCTGCGTGACGCACCCGAGTCCCACACCGCTGACATTGGCGTCCCAGAGATACTTAGCCGACTTCCTCCCTGTATGTATCAAGGATCGGAATCCAGATCACTTTGGTTAAGGGTGCAAGGAACAGAACTCGTACCAGTGAATTTTGCGGAAACAGAGGTGCCTTTATCCAATCAGGAAGAAGTCCGTAATCGCTACAGCGATGCACCTATGTTTCAAAACCCGTCGCCCTCAAAGGACTTCGGGGAAACCTGCGAACTGTACTTCCAACAGGCAATGTACCTCCTTCAGAAAGACGGACATCACGTTCATCTTGTCTTGTTATTTGTCGATTCAGTCCCCGCAAAGTTCATGCAGCTAAACAACGAAGTGAGAGCCGACAAATACCGAAGCATGCGTCTAATAGCTTCCGAGGCTGAAGCTATCGGCGCGAACTCCTTTATTATGATTGGAGAAGTTTGGCGTGCGCCCTTTGATCCCTCCAATCCTGACCGGTTCGCCGTAGACAGCCCAGAACGTTCGGAAGCGCTTTCCCTCGTTGGGGCAACGAAAGAAGGGGAAGGGATAGCTTTAGACGTAGGCTTCCGGCGAGAAGGAGACAACATCGTCTTTGGAACCATTGAGCGCCACGGCATTGATGGCATCAATTTAATTGAACCGATACTCTCTGTATGGCGGAAACAGCGCTAACAAGCCCACCAGCTCCGACGCCAAACTGCGGCCTTCGCTCTCGCTCAGGCCGCAGTTTGGCGCGGGCTGTGGTTAACGTTATGTGAACAAGCGTGCGCATGGTGCCAAAGCCTATGACTCTCCCGCCGAAAATCGCCGCACTAGTCTTTGTGCTCTCTGCATCGAACGGCCACGCCGGCGACACGATCATGTGTCAAGGGTTTTATGATAACGTTTCGCGTAAGGTTGCTCACGTAGAGCGTCTCGGCAACGATCTGTCGAAACTAGCTGTAAATAGACTTTTTGAAGATCTCAAGACGGACATCCAGCTTTGCATTTCTCATTGCGACGGCGGGAAGTTCGATTATTGCAACCGAGTCGCCAAGTGGTTTGAAGTCGTCAATGATTGCTTTCTGTGAACATCAAGTATTTCGCAAAGAACCAAGATAAGCGCTTTGGCTGGATGCACTTGCGAGGGCTGGCAGAATTGCCCTTCATTAGGCGCTCCTATGCATGGGTTTTCGTCATCCCGATCATTGCAAAAGCGTTATCGCAGATTGACGAGAGCTTTATCAAAATCACGTTATTTGACTATCAGTTCCGCGTTCCCACAGAACTACCATTTTCGTGGTCTATTCTCTATTTCTCCGGACTTTGCTTTCTCATCGCATATATCATTTATCTTTGGCGCGCTCCGGGCTTGATAAAGGACCACAAGACAATCGAATCGTTTTTCGCCGAACAGAAGAGCTTTCGCCATCTTGTTGATTATGCTGTAGAGATAGAAGGACCATTTGAAATGGGCTTCTGGCAGGTGCAGCTAGACCGCGAGGGCGATTCCCGAGAAGAGCATAAACTGCACGAGATGTACTGGCGTTTGCGAGATAAAGGAGATTTGCGTCATTCGGCTGCTCGATGGGCCTGCGGGCTCCTATTGTATTTGGGTCTCGTGATGATTTCGTGGCTCATCATGCAGAACACATACTACGTTGCTACCTCGCTGCGCATCACATAACAAGCGGCTCGGCCCGACCGCCCGTTGCCGCGCCGTCGCTTCGCTTCCGGCGCGGCAACGGGCGGCGGGCCAGCCTCAACGTTGGGCAACAAACAAACTTGGATTCGTATATGGATGATGACGGTGTACAGACAGCGTTTGAGCTGATTCTCGAAGAAATTGGCAGCGTATCCAAAGAGTTGAAAGAAGAAGCAAAACGGCTCGTGGACCGAGACGATTTTGATTCCGTGGCTCGCCTCATGGGTACTGGGAAGCAACTGGATTCCTTTCAGCTTAAGGTGAAGTCGCTGCAAAAGGAGTGGGTTCAAGCGTTTGATCCTGAAACTCGGGCTCGGACTCATTACGATCCCGTTGCGATAGAGACAGCGCCATCACAAGCTTTGTCGCTTACGATGACTTACGCGGAAGCGTCCGCGACTGCAACGTGTATCGGACGCAAAGTGACAGTTCTTCCAGGGTCGTTCGTACGGAAGAAGATTTTTGAGTCGATGCACGAGAACGTTCAGCAACGAAGGAAAGAGGCAGAGGCAAGCGGCATTCTTGTGCCATGCCAAGATTCCGAGCTGCTCGAGGTCACGGAAGAGGTGCCTTTCGCTAGCCCTTCCGCGGCCGCTCAATTCGTTGCCGGATGCTCTGTCAGTGGCCCGCGTGAGTGGCAGATTTCGGGCAAGGGGGTGTCACTAAAGCACTGGAAGACCGACAATTGAATGCCCTAAAAGAGAACGACCCGTTCCATAGGGTGCTGCGCGCTTTATGCGTCGGCTGCTTCTGGTCTATCAGCGGGAGAACTCCTGATGCCTACTGATTATGTGAGCCTTCTATCTGGCTTCGTAGGCGCTGTCTTAGGTGCAGCGGCCTCTCTCGGGGGAGTGTATTTGCAGCAGCGCACGCAACAAAAGCGCGATCGCGCCCGCTTTGCTTTGGATGCTGCTGTTGCCGAGTTTCGA
The DNA here is from genome assembly GCA_016745215.1 of Thiohalocapsa sp. PB-PSB1. Taxonomy (GTDB): domain Bacteria; phylum Pseudomonadota; class Gammaproteobacteria; order Chromatiales; family Chromatiaceae; genus Thiohalocapsa. Next base: position 4,095,115 of record CP050890.1, on the reverse strand, counting down.
GCCGCGGAAGAGCACGCCCGGTTCATGGCTGCACAGGGCCAGCCAGTCGTCTGTCGCGACTTGGCGTATTTTGTATTTCTTCACTCTAGTCTGTCTGAAAGGCTGTTTGCTGGCAAGAAAGTAAATAGGAAACAATGGGAACAGATTCATCTCTTTGCCAAGGATGTAAGCGAGGCAGGCAATGCGGTATATACCAAACCAGCAACGAGCTCGGACTGAGCCAGATCGAACCTCGAACTTCCCCGCGGACGCTCTTTGGGTTTGGTCTTCTCTTATTTCTGCAACACTGCGATTTCAGTCACGGCGCTCATTTGGTACAAACATCTGAAAGCAGGACTTGATTAAGTGACGCATTTTAGACCCCCCATGCGTTTCGGTTGTGATACCGAGCCCCTTGATAAGTGCCCCCTATGCGAAGACAAAGTCTTACGCTCCATGATGGAAAGGCACCTCCAACGGAAGCATAAGAAATCTCTCGACCAGGTCTCTTCGAAAGCCATTGATGAAGTGCCGCGACACCAAAACGAGGAACCTATTAATGCGCAATCGAAACAAGCTTCTCCCATTGTTCAAGAACAAGCAGGTGGCAGCGCGAGCGCCCCGGATACTTGTAGTGCGAGTGCGGAGCCGCGTGCCATACCTTCCGATCGTCGTCAAGCGAGCGGGCATGTGGTTGTTAAATGTGACCTTTGTGGTGCAGAGGTTCGAGCAGACCGGTTAAACCGACACAAAAAGCGGAGGCACAAAGGGCGCACAAGAAACTCCCGCCTGAAGCGGGCCGTTACGTTTTGGAATCAAAACGGATCGTCAGGGGATCAGGTATTGTGCCGACTGTGCGGAGCGAAAATACCGAAACAAGATATCGGGAAACATATTAGAGAGTTTCACGGCTACACACCAACCGGAAAGCCTGCCCCAGCCGAACCCCAACGTTCGGGGAAGCGTCCTTTTAAACCGCATGTGCGGATATTCCAAGGCGGGCTGCCAGGGTTAGGCAAGAGGCGATAACAGTAGCAAAACCGGGGAGAGACCACCAAAACCGGGGACAGACCAAGATTGATTCGCCAGGCAAACAAATCGCCCAACTAGCGCCTCGGCCCGACCGCCCGTTGCCGCGCCGTCGCTTCGCTCCGGCGCGGCAACGGGCGGCGGGCCAGGCTGGACGTTAGCCACAAGAACCACATCTGAGCGAAGCAAGCAATGAAAGCAAGGGACGTGTTTACTCCCGGACGATTCCCCACTATCACTTTTGTGGATGACCACTTAAAAGAAAAGGAGAAGCAGCTTCGCAATTCTCTGGAAACCGGCGCAGTCTTAGTGTCTATTTCGGGTCCCTCGAAATCGGGGAAAACCGTATTCGTCGAAAGATGTTTGGGTAAGGAGAACATAATCCAGATCACTGGCGCTGGTATCACATCAGCTACGGATCTCTGGCTGCGAGTTTTTGATCTGATAGGCACGCCCGTCTCCGTTACCAAGACCGAAGCAGACTTCCATGATCGGGCAACCTCAGAAGCGGGGGGAATCTCCGGAAATGCGTTTGTTGTTCAAGGCAAGGTGGACGTCTCCGCAACCCAGAAGCAAGGCCAATCATCATCCGAGACCTCTACTTCGGCAATAGACCCGCTTCAATTGTTGATAAGAGAGCTCGGCGGGACCGGGTTAACAGTCTTTATCGACGACTTCCACTACATACCAATCCAAGTTCAGGCGGAACTTGCTCGTCAAATCAAAGAAGCAATTCGTAACGAAGTGAGTTTCATCACCGCTTCTGTGCCCTATCACTCGGACGACGCTCTGCGAGGGAATCCAGACCTTCATGGACGGGTCTCCATGATCGATTTTGATTACTGGAAGCCCGCTGTTCTTAAGAGGATCGCTGAGATTGGCTTCCGGGAACTGAACATCATCGACCGACCATCAGTCGTCAACAGCCTTGCGTCCGAGGCTGCTGGCTCTCCACAGTTAATGCAGTTTCTTTGCCTAAACGCGTGCTACGAGCTGGGTGTGCGAGAACGTTCAGAATCACCAATAGACTTCAAAGAGGACAGGGAGTTATTCGAGAAAATCTGTACCGTCACAGCCACGTCCGCGGACTACGGGTCTGTTGTGGATAAGATGAGGGACGGCCCGAAAACACGCGGATCTAACAGGAACATTTACCGAACCCGGTTTGGTTGGCAAGGAGACGTTTACAGACTTCTCACCAAAGCTCTATCGCTGGACCCGCCACAGCTTTCATTTCGATATAGTTCGCTTATTGAGCGGATCAGTAACATATGCAGCGACGATGCGCCCAGCGGGTCCAGCGTCACAAGCGCATGCTACCATGCGGCGCAAATTGTGAATGACATGATTCCGTCTATAGCCGTGGAATGGGACGGAGAAACAGATGTCTTTGATATACGTGACCCCTATTTCCTGTTCTATTTGCGCTGGGCAGACGCCGTCGATGGCTAACAAGCGCGCCAGCCCGACCGCCAACTGGCCAGCCGCCGCTGACGCGGGCGGCTGGCCAGTTGGCGGCGGGCTGCGCTTGACGTTGGGCGGACCCATCCACAAGCCGCTGCACCACTGGCAACTGCTCCTTCGTGCCGCTAGGTCAACGCTGAGTACTCACACTCGGGATTTACAGCCTCTCTTCCTTAAATAGTGAACACATACCCACGGCCAAATGAAGCGAAACATTACTAGCGGCTTCTTCCTCGTTTTTGCGATAGTCTTGTTTGCTTTTCTTGCTGGCTGCGGCCCGAGTTGTTCGCAGTGCAAGGTACAGGGACACAGAGAAGGTTACCGGGAAGGGTTGAGTACCGGGCGACAACAGGGGCGCGTGCAAGCGCAAGAAGAGTTGCATGAACAATATGCGTCTGCAAAACAGCGTGGATATGCGGATGGTTTCAAACGGGCCTTTCCTGGCGGTAGTGTTGGTTCCCCACTCTGGAAGCACATGCTAACAGTTTTTGCCTACTTGGGGCTGGTGAAGGTTCTGGCTTCCCTCTTACTTGCAACGGCTTGGGTAATATCCTGTTGTAATAGTACGGCCCTTCAAGCCGTAGGGAAGTCAATTTACGCTACTCTCGGATTTTTAGCCGTAGCGATCATCTCAATCTCGTTCTCAACAAAATCCTCAGTTCTTCCGTATCTGATGATACCTACCCCCGATTCACCGATCTTACGGGGAACCGTAGTATTGGCAGGAGCGCTATGCACTTATGTACTTCTGAGAATCCTCATTCCGTTCTTCCATTCAGAACACAAGAATATTACACTCGCGTGGGCTGCATTCTTTCTTTCGTTAGTATCGACTCTCTACACCAAAGTCTTTCTCGACTTGCTTAATGTGCCTAGCATCGCGGATTATCTGCCATCTCTCGCTTCTCTTGGGGTCGTTGTGGGGTCTCTATTCTTCGTAGCCAACAAGTATTTGCTTCCTGATTTCGATCCGCCGCAAACGCCAACAGGTCGCCGCGCGAGAGGTAGTCGTCGCAGGCACTAGCAAACCACAACTAGGAAGTAAAGAACTTCCGTTTGCGTTTCTTACGCTTGACGAATGAGAAGACGCCCAACCATAGCACCAGCCCGAGCGCCTGCTGCCGAGCCGCCGCTGACGCGGGCGGCTCGGCAGCAGGCGCCGGGCTGTGCTTGACGTTGGGCGCAATAGGCCAAGCCAGTGCCAACGGTCTACGTAGAGACATCAATAGTCAGCTACCTGCGGCAGAGGCCTAGCAACCGGGTCGTTGCTGCGGCTCGCCAAGTTCTGACGCATCGTTGGTGGAGCGCTGAGCGTAAACACTACCAGCTTGTGATTTCGCAGTACGTGCTAGATGAAGCCTCGGCTGGAAATCCAGCGCTCGCAAGGGAACGGCTCGATATTCTCAAAGGAATCCCCTTGCTGCCCAGCACACCGGAAATTGCAGAGCTGGCTGAGAGTATCATGTCGCTTGGCGTGTTGCCGGATAAGGCGCAGGTCGATGCCCTGCACATTGCGTCGGTTGCCCATCACGAAATTGACTATCTGTTGACCTGGAACTGCAAGCACATCGCAAACGCAAAGATTCTTCCCCGCATCTACGACCTTTTTGCCCAACTCGGTGTGTACATACCCGTCATTTGTACCCCTGAAGAATTACTCGGAGAGGATAGCGAAGATGGCTGATCCTGTAATCGAAGAAATACATCAAACTCGCCGGGCCATCTCCGACCGATTTAACGGCGACATAGGAGCTATTGCAGCAGATGCCGCGGCTCGTCAGTCGTCGTCGGGCCATCCGGTTTGGAAGCCGGAGGCGCCCAACAAGCGCGCCACCTCCGACCGCGGTTTGGCTGGCCGTCGCTATCGCTCCGGCCAGCCAAACCGCGGCGGGGTGCGCTGAACGTTAGATTAAAACGCTATCGCGTTGGAAGAGACCACACCCGAGACAAAGCAGCACCGGCGCTGAAATAAACAATCAACAAGAAAAAGAATAAGCACACGCAATGGCATCGCCATTCCTTTCCTCTCCAACTCCCCATCACAGAGCGGGACACACGCACTCCGGCTCCAAGCAGAGACCGACGTTCGAAGTCGCCGACATCCTGCGCGCGCATTTGCCCGACTCCCTGCACGAGCACTCCCATCCGCTGCACGTGCACAAGGTACTCAGTGCCATCCAAAACTGCCGCACCGCGGCGCTGGGCGGGCACATCGACTACTGCACTGACTGCGGCACCCTTTACAACAGCTACAACTCCTGTCGCGACCGCCGCTGCCCGAAATGTCAAGGGCTGGAGAAAGCGCGCTGGATCGAAGCGCGCAAAGACGAACTGCTGCCGGTGCCCTATTTTCATACCGTCTTCACGCTGCCGCATGCGATCAACGACTGGGTGGGGTGGAACGACAAACTGATTTACGACCTGCTGTTCGCCAGCGCGACGGACACCCTGCAAGCCTTTGCCGCTCGTCATTGGAACGGAACCCTCGGCATCACCGCCGTGCTGCACACCTGGGGCCAGACGATGGAGCGCCACATCCATCTGCACTGCATCGTCCCAGGCGGAGCTTTAACGTTCGATGGCGAACAGTTCAAACCCTGCCCGCATCGTGACTGGTTATTCCCGGTCAAAGCGCTGTCCAAGGTCTTCCGCGGAAACTACCTCGAGCGCCTGGAGCACGCGCATACCACAGGCGAGCTGAAGACACCGCCGGGCACGCACTTCGCCGCGTTGCGCAAGGCACTGCGCGAGCACGACTGGGTGGTCTACGCCAAACCCCCGTTCGGCGGACCGCAACAGATCATCGACTACCTCGGGCGATACACCCACCGCATTGCCATCAGCAACCACCGCATCCTCAATCTTGCCGACGGCAAAGTCACCTTCACCTGGAAAGACTATAAAGACGGCGCCAAGACCAAAGTGATGACGCTGGACGCCAACGAATTCATCCGGCGGTTCACGCTGCACATCCTGCCGCCGCGCTTCACCCGCATCCGCCACTACGGACTGCTCGCCTGCGGACACCGCGCGACCAAGCTCAATCGTGCCAAAGCGCTGCTTGGCCTAGCGCCGGTGACGACGACCAAAGTGCGCGAGCCCTACGACGTCTTGCTGCAACGCCTGACCGGCAAAGACATCCACGTCTGCCCGAGCTGCGGCGGACGGCTACGACGTCAGCGCGACCTTGCGCCCACCATCGGACCCGCTCGCGGCCAAGATCCGCCGCTTGCGTGCGAGGCGGCCTGATGCACATCTCCTCCACTCGATCCGCATCGGCTCGGGACAGTGCTGCTATGTTGCGACGCGACCGCGGTGAGCGAAAAACCGTTGTGCTCCATGCGAAATCGCTGCGCCCGCGGGACCGAGCGCGCGCAACGGAGCCTTGCTCGTGCAACTGCGCCAACATCAGCGGGAGTTTCCAGGCCCCACCCAGGGCTTGACTGTTGTAGAATCCACATCGCGGTTCGCTGAGACGGACACCGAAGCGAACCAAAAAATGTTTTAATCTAACAGGGCGTTGAACCTGCCGAGCCCGCGCCGGTCGGGCACCGCGGCGCTTCGCGCTCGCGGCCCGACCGGCGCGGGCTCGGCAGGTTAACTAAACGTTCCAGGCAGGAGACCGCGAGACTCAGTCCGCTTTTTGCTCATGAACAAGCGCAAGCTTCTCCGAAAACTCCTCTCCGGCTCCAAAAATGTCCGGTTTTCGGACGCCGTAGCGGTTGCTGAGGCTTTCGGCTTCCGATTAGACCGAGTTAATGGAAGTCATCATATTTTCGTGCACCCAGGGATTCCGGAATTGTTGAATCTTCAAGATCTAAAAGGCAAGGTAAAACCCTATCAACTTCAGCAATTGCTCAAATTGGTAGAGATTCACAACCTCCAACTCGAAGACGCATCATGAAAGATTATCACGTCAACATCTTCTATAGCGAAGAAGATGAAGGCTATATTGCTGACATTCCGGATCTACAAGCGTGTTCAGCATTCGGCGAAACACCGAACGAAGCTTTGACAGAAGTTCTGAAAGCCAAGGAAAGTTGGTTGGCCGCTGCCGAAGCGAACGCCAAGCCAATTCCGCCACCGGAATACCGTCCGGTCATCTATCGCGTCGCATGAAGAAGCCGAACAAGCGCACCAGCAGCGACGCCTTGGAGCAGCCTTCGCTATCGCTCAGGCTGCTCCAAGGCGCGCGCTATGCATAACGTTAGATTAAAACGCTATCGCGTTGGAAGAGACCACACCCGAGACAAAGCAGCACCGGCGCTGAAATAAACAATAAACAAGAATAAAGAATAAGCACACGCAATGGCATCGCCATTCCTTTCCTCTCCAACTCCCCATCACAGAGCGGGACACACGCACTCCGGCTCCAAGCAGAGACCGACGTTCGAAGTCGCCGACATCCTGCGCGCGCATTTGCCCGACTCCCTGCACGAGCACTCCCATCCGCTGCACGTGCACAAGGTACTCAGTGCCATCCAAAACTGCCGCACCGCGGCGCTGGGCGGGCACATCGACTACTGCACTGACTGCGGCACCCTTTACAACAGCTACAACTCCTGTCGCGACCGCCACTGCCCGAAATGTCAAGGGCTGGAGAAAGCGCGCTGGATCGAAGCGCGCAAAGACGAACTGCTGCCGGTGCCCTATTTTCATACCGTCTTCACGCTGCCGCATGCGATCAACGACTGGAATTACGGTGACACTTTACCATTTACACTATTTTGTTCTGGGCTTATGCTAAGCGTATGTCTCGGCTTCCACGCATCATCGTTCCCGGCATCCCCCACCATGTGACGCAGCGTGGGAACAGACGCCAACAAGTTTTCATGAAGGAAGACGACTATGCGCTTTATAGAGATTGGCTAGCGAACGAGTGTCGATCAAACGGCGTGGACGTCTGGTCCTACTGCCTGATGCCGAACCATGTGCACTTGATTCTCGCACCCTCCAACGAGACCGGCCTGTCCCGCGCCGTCGGGGAGACGCATCGTCGATATAGCGGCTACATCAACGCGCGATTGCGGGTAACCGGCCACCTGTTTCAAGGGCGGTTTGGCTGCGTGGCAATGGATGAAGCTCACTTGATGGCAGCCTGCCGCTACGTGGCTTTGAATCCCGTGAAGGCCAAACGAGCTGCGACGCCTGCCGACTGGCCCTGGTCCAGCACGCCAGCACATTTCCGGCGCGAAGACGATGGATTAGTCACTGTTCGACCCCTGCTGGATCGCGTCGATAATTTAGCGGAATTCTTGGAGATGCCGGAAGATCCTGAACACTTGGCAGCTCTCACCAAGGGCCAAACCATCGGACGTCCACTGATGGACGATCAAAAGCTTGGCGAGCTTGAAAAGCAACTTGGCCGAGCGCTACGTCAAGGCAAGCGAGGTCGGCCCGCTTCGCAAAAGAATGACCCGAAACAACGAAAATTGGTGTAAATGGTAAAGTGTCACCGTAATTCAGGTTAACTTTGCAGCCGATAAGATCGCATACGGCGCTTACTCGCCGGCTGAAGGTGCGGCGTACACGGATAAGCTACGGGAGGCGCTTGAATTGTTGACGACAGCCAAAGTCGCCTTGGCGAATTCTTGACGCTTTATGTTCGCACTACAGACCGCGGGTAGCGGGATCTTGTCTTTCGCTTCGCGCTTCGGTTCACTCAGAACCCATGCGCCAACAAGCGGATACACCCGACCGCTCAAAGCGCTGGCGCGCTTTGAGCGGTCGGGTGATCCTTGACGTTGGCGCGCGAAATCCACGCGGCCAGCCCGAACGACCGGAGCACCCGTTATGTATACTAGAGTTGTATTACGCTTCCTAACCTCGGCCTCTCTGCTTTCTTGCTTCGCGGTGGTTAACATCGCGAATGCGGATACCTGTAACGGATACGACTTACTTCAAGGGACGCATACACCCCATGGTGGGCATGCCCCGTGGAATGTGACGATGGATCTGCGGAGAATGACGGCGAGCGCAAGCAAATCCGACGGAGCGCGCGCTGAATCCGTAATTACTGAAATCACTTGTACTCCCGACAAGGTCTTCTTCACTAGCAGTACCGGCGGTCGCTTGGCGTCCTGCTCCGGGACTATCGCTGGCTCCACGGCGACGGGGGTTTGCGTGCTGGAGGGTGGAGAACCGAGCCAGGATTTCTCGCATACACTCTCAAGACGGTAGCGCTTTATCGTGTGCACACCCGAACGTTAAGCCTGGACAGCTCCATTGCCGGTTTGAACATGGTCATCGAGCAAGAACGGCAGACATGGGATAAGCGAGAATGAAGATTCCCAACTACAGCAATGCTGTAGTGGAAGCAAGAAAAGTTGCTGACTATCTTCTTTCTCTTAAGCATCCTGAAGGTGAATCGAAGGCGCGGTTCTTTCTTGGCTGGGGTTTTTCGCGGCGGCGGTGGCAACTCCTCGCATCCGCATTAACCAAACATGCCGAAGAAAACGACTACTCTGCTGCTATCCAAGGAAAACACGGCACGAAATACGTCGTAGTGGGGTCCATTTCTGCGCCTAAAGGCACAACCCCTCCGATCAAAACAATCTGGATGGTCGATGACGAAGAAGAATATCCACGCTTGATCACCGCTTATCCCGAATCTTAGGCACACCCAATGATAAATGAACACGACAGAGTAGTTCTGACCGAAGCCATATCAAGTCATGGTCTTGAGCCCGGAGATATCGGCGCAGTCGTCTACGTGCATGGCGAGGGCAAAGCTTATGAAGTAGAGTTTGTCACCCTAGACGGAAAGACAGCCGCCGTTCTCGAGCTTGATTCTAGTCAGGTCATGCCGATTGGTCCTGATCAGATCCCCCATGCCAGGAGTCTCCGCGCTGCCTGAAGATCGCCAACAAATCCGCAGCCCGCGCCAAACTGCGGCCCGCGCTTCGCGCGTGACCGCAGTTTGGCGCGGGCTGCGGTTAACGTTGGACTGAATAAATAAACAGCGTGCCTGGGGCAGGGCCGGGGTGGTGCCCGAAGCACCGGACGGATACCGCGGCATCCCCGCCGAGGTGCCGGGACTGTCCGGGACGGCACCGGACCGGCTATAAAACCCGCAAGCCCGACGCCAAACTGCGGCCGGCGCTTCGCGCGTGGCCGCAGTTTGCCGCGGGCTGCGGTTGACGTTAGGCGCTTGCCAGAGACAAAGGGAGAACTGAGTAAATGTCTGAGTACACTGCCCAAGTCAAATGGACCCGAGCGGAAGGCGAGCGCTATACAGACAACAAATACAGTCGAGCGCACGAGTGGAGCTTCGATGGTGGTGCTGTGATCCAAGCGTCCTCATCCCCGCATGTGGTGCCGCTGCCGTATTCAGCGGAAGAACACATAGATCCCGAAGAGGCGTTTGTTGCTTCCCTGTCGAGTTGCCATATGTTGTTCTTCCTCTCCATAGCAGCTAAAAATCGGTTTGTGGTAGATGAGTACATTGATAATGCTATCGGCGTAATGGAAAATGACGCTGATGGAAGGGTAGCTATAACGAAGGTGACGCTACGGCCTCGGATAAAGTTTTCCGGTGACAAGCTACCGGGCCGAGCAGACCTTGCGAGAATTCACCATCAATCGCATGAGCAGTGCTTTATCGCTAACTCGGTAAAGACAGAAGTAACCACCGAGATCGCGCCTAACATCACAATGGAGCCCGACGCTTGACCGCCGCTCTCCCTTCGCTGCCGCTCCGGTCGGCGCCCGTCAAGCGCGGCTCATTGTGGCATTAGGCGAGAGGAGACCGCGCATGAACACCGCTCGAGTCAGTGGCCGGAGGCCCGATCGAATGGCTCGCGTTACTTATGTTAGGCGGAGCGGTGTCTTTCTGGATTGGGCGATGCATGGCAAATAGCCAGACCGCGTTGGTGCTCTGGGGACCAAAGCAAGCGCAGTTTCTCATGTTGCTAGGAGCGTCAACGTTCCTCGTAGGCTAAACTTGTTGTTCACTGCACGTCGGAAACTCACACGCACTGTTTGCAACGCCGGAGATACCTATGGAACTTTCAGCAGTTCTCAGCCCAGCCGAAGAGGGTGGCTATGTCGCGTTCAATCCGGAAACCGGAACCACCACGCAAGGCGACTCAGTTGAAGAGGCGTTAGAGAACTTGCGCGAGGCAACCGAACTCTATCTCGAAGAATTCCCTCTAGTTACTTCCGGTCGGTCGTTGCTTACGTCCTTTCACGTAGCAGCGCATGCCTAAGCTACCCGTTGTCTCGGGCTCCGATACAATCCGGGCCTTAGAACGACTTGGGTTTGCCACGACGCGTCAGCGTGGCAGCCACATAGTTATGCGCAGAGGCTCTCAAGGCTGCGTCGTCCGCAAGCACAGGGAGTTGAAGGCTGGGACATTGGCCGGACTTCTTCGGCAAGCCGGAGTAACACCGGAAGAGTTCATTAACGCGCTAAACGCCTAACTAGCGCGCAAGCCCGACGCCTTGGAGCAGCCTTCGCTTCGCTCAGGCTGCTCCAAGGCGCGGGCTGCGCTTAACGTTAGCTCTGAAACGCTCCAGGTAACTCATGGGAAGCCCATATCTTTACGAACGGCAGGCGGAGTATTGGACGAGCCGCGAGATAGAGGACTATTTTCTAGACGCAGGGTACGAGATCGTTACGTTCCCACTCTCCCAGCGCACCGAAAAGGTTGTTCCCTTTGATTTCATTTTTTTCGAGCAGGCAACGACAAAGCTTTTTGGCCTTCAATACAAAGCCCTGTACTCAAACGACTTCGACTACTGGCCCCTAAATCGCGCAGAAAACGGCGCAGAAAACGGGGACAGACCACCTTTTTCAGCGTGACCGCGATTCTGTAAAACGTGGTCTGTCCCCGTTTTCCCACGCTTTCCGCAATCCATTCCGCCTGTTCGATCTCGTCGCCAAACCCGCACGCGACGACGGCATCGTCAGGCGTCAGGAGCTGCTCGAAAAAGGCGGGATAGGATGTCTTCGCTCGCTGAAGCCTAACCTCGGAGCCCAAGGACAGTGACCCTTCCAAGGTCTCGTAGCCGATCTCTGTCCATAGGTACGGGTCATCGAAATGCTGGACCAGCTTGCTGTGGCGGTAGACCCCGAATCCGAGGGCATGGGCGAGGGTCAATGCCCAAGGCGTGTTGCGATAGCAGACCGGAAGGATGACATCTTGCCGCGGACGACCGGTCTCGTTGCGTATCGTAACGAGGGGTTCACCAGCAGCGTTGGTGCCGAACAACGCCTCCGCACTCGGCATAACCGCCTCGGAGAGTGTTTGCAGCTCATCATAGGCCCATATGATCCGCTTCGGGGCCTTGGTGAAGCGATGGACGAGTCGAAACAGCTCGGGCGGCATATCCTGGGCTTCATCGATAAGCACCGCGTCATAGAGGGCGGGTTTCGTGTTCTGGGCGGTTTGGACGAGAAGTTCGTGGCAGACCCCCTGAAATGCCCCGTTCATGCCGTACTTGGCCGTGCCGTAGCGAAAGTCTCTCGGGATTACCGCCGAATAGTCGGCCAATGTGGAATACAGTCCTTTGCGACCGCTGCCGCCCCAGGCATGTAGGACATTAATGCGCTCCCAGTCGGGCTCGTCGTTCAGGTGCTCGAACGAGAAGCGTCGGATCAGGTCTTTGAACTGCTGATACAGCGATCTCGAGTAGAAGGTGATCGCGATTGTCCAGTCCGGATGCTGGGCGTGGAGATAGGCGGCCTTCAATGCCAGCACGATGGTCTTGCCGGAGCCTGCCAAGCCGCGGATACGCTGCGGACCGTCCGGTGTTTCGATGGCCGCACGTTTCTGCCACTGATCCAGGTTTGCAATGCCCTGCTCGATCTCTTTGAGAATTCCTCCGCGAGACTGTCGACTGGTGACTGCCGCACGCTTCTTGCGGGGCTTGATCGTCGTCACCCGCTGCAGGGCGGCCTGGAGTGGTGACCAAAATTCATCGGCGATGGGCGCGCAACCCGTGATTTCGTTCGTGACGCTGTCGAGCGCCGCGAAGCGGCCTTGAAGCCCTTCAGGAGGCGGGGCAGGGGTTGGAAACAGCGTGATGATCTCGACGGCTACACCCAATCTGCGACCGGCCCTAAGCTCTGGATGGCGGCCGAGATTAGCATCGAGAGCGTAGAAGAGATGGTCTTGATCGTCCTGCAGCCGCTGCCATTCCTCCGGATCATCCTGCCGAGGTGTCTGACCATGAAACTTAAATGCGATCAGTCCGTGTTGCCGCGTCAACAGGAGTGCATCGATCACCACTTTGTCGTCTGCCGAGGCGATGACCGGATACCCGATGTAGAAGATCCCGTCAACGTTCATCCGGCGAAGTTCGTCGGCCAGTTGAGAGGCAACCTGACGTTGGCCAGTCTCGCCGTAAATGATCTCAAGCATTTTGGTAATCACCGAGTTGTATGTCGAGGTCTTGCCCGCCGAGCTTACAGGATACCGTTTATCCGCTGCCTCGGGGTCGGGGAAGGGGAGGGAGCAGCGGGGTCAAGTCATGTATTTTGCATCCGCTGGCCGATGAAGATGCCCAACTAGCCCGCCAGCCTGACGCCAAACTGCGGCCAGCGCTTCGCGCGTGGCCACAGTTTGGCGCGGGCTGCGCTTAACGTTGGGCGTGGTTGCCGGACACCGGAACGCCGTATCGTTTTCATGGCATCCGAAACCGCTGCGACAAGGCGCCCCAAGCACCCATTTTCGTCCGCAGAACCACTAGGAGACTGTCCGAGAACGAACATAAGACACAAGATATAGAGTGCACAACTCGATTGTAGGCGCTACATGTCGTGCGTGCTCTGAGTTCTCGGACAGCCTCCTAGACAATGCATCCCTCTTCTCTGGGTCCTGCGGTGAAGCAAACTTCATTCTGGTTGAATGGCTGAATATGCTACGTAGGCAGTACCTACCCGGCCCGCACACAGATCACTCATCTCCGGATGGTTGTTGCGCAACAGTCAATGCCTGCTTGACGCGGGCAAAACGCTGATCGAGACCCGCTATCGCGTCGGCTGGCGTACACAGGTACCATTTCCGCAGTAAAGTAAATGCGTCCGCGATGGGGTCCGCGGCACCATCGCCCATGTGCTCGCGCAGCCGACTGACTTGCAATTCCATGCGCTGCTGATGCAGTTCCGGCGGTGAATCGGTACCGGCAGTAATCTCCAAATGCAAGCACAGATCGATACGCTGTCGCGCATGTTCAGCCATACTTGTCATCAACCGGGTTTTGGCATCCGCATTGTTTGCCGCGTCGGCGATCTGGGTGAAGATACGGTCGAATTGCTGGTGTAGATCCGGATCATCAATGGCCGGCAGGGCAGCCCAGGCGGCGGCAGTTGCATCGGCTCCGGCATCCTCGGGACTGTTCGGCTCCGTATTGCTCGCGGCTTGTTCCGCCGTGGCGATGAGTTTTCGCGCGAGCTTGTCACAAAATGCCGCGCGCTGTTCCAGATGCTCAATGGCGGTCCAACGTGCCTTGGCTTCAAGTGATTGCAGGCATGCCTTCGCCCTATCGAAGGTAGTATTCCAACGCCGTTGCAACCCCTGTACGACCTGCCGCGGCAGGGGTAGCCCATGCGTGTCGTGCCAACGCTTCTCCAGGCTGTGCAGATCCGCGCGCAGACTGTCCGGGTCGGAACAGGTGTCGATCAGAGTGACGAGTTCATCGCAGATCTCTTCGCGGGTGGTCTGATGCTCGCGCATTTCCGCATCCCGAGCCTGCTGTTGTTCGGCACGCCGGGCAAACACCGCATCGCTGGCGCTGCGGAAAGTCTTCCAGAGTGCATTCTCGTCGCGCTGGCGTCCTGGTACCGTCGTTTGCCATTGTTGCTGCAAATCCTTGGCCATGTCGATGGCGCGACGCAGGTCCGGCTCTTCCACAAGCGCCAGCATGCGCTGGATGAGCTCTTCTTTGAATGCTCGATTTTTCTGGCGTTCCGCATCCAGGGCCTGGTCCAACTGCCGCAGCAGCTTGCGAAAGCGACCTTCCAGCGGCTTTTGTCGGTTACCCTCCAGCGGACCTAGCGCGCTCCATGCCTGACGCATTTCACGTTCCGCGCGCGCCGCTTTTTTCCAGTCCATGCGTTCCCAGTCAACCTGGTTGAGAAAGGTCTCGAGTTGCTTGCACAAAGCCTCGCGCTGCTTCTGGTTGGCAGCGCGGATCTTGGCGCGGGTTTCGAGAAACGGCTGGCAATGCTCCTGAACCCGATTCCCGGCGGCTTGAAATCGCTGCCATAGTGCATCCTCAGCTGGTGCACCATTGCGATCCAGCTCGCGCCATAGATTTCGTAGTTCGCGCAATCGGTTGGCCATGGGTTCCATCTCGAGTTCGGAATCCTCAGCCAGGGCTTCGAGCTGAGCACAAAGGTCTTCACGCTTGGTGTCCGCACCCCAGCGCCGCCAGCGTTGGAGTTCGTGCAGTTGCGGCGCGATCTGTTTCAGATGCAGCTCGACCGGTGCCAAATCCTGTCGTGGCAAGCCGGCGGCTCGCGCCTGTTTCAACGTTGCGGTGATGCTTTGGTACAACGGCTCGGCTTTTTTCAGTTTTCCTTGCTCGAAATGCCGGTCGAGTTCCGCCAGTCGTTCCGGCAGCGCTGCCAGCTTGCGTGCGGCCTGGTCACGCTGTTTGTCGATACGTTGCTGGAGCTGTTCCAGAATCTTGGCGCATTCGCCAAGATGACTGCTTGCCCTGTGTCCCTCAGACTCCGAGCGCAGACGCTCCAAACGTTGTCGCAGTGCCGCGACGCGCTTGCGGTCCAATTCACGATTGCGCTTCAGCAGGGCTTTGGCGTCGTCTAACAAGGTTGCGGCGATCCGCTCCCGACGCGCATCGTCTTCCAGTGTTGCACGCTGTTCGCCGGCCATTGTCAGCGCTTCCCGATAGGCGCGCAGAGCCGCCTTGTCGGCGACTGGCTGAATGTCGTCCCAGATCTGTTCGATCTCCGCGACCCGCTGCACGATCTGATCCAAATTGTTCATTGCAGCCAGTTCCTTCAGCTCCGCTACGAGTGCACGGCGTCTTGCCTCAGCGTCGGCTTGTGCCTGTGCCTCGGCGAGCTGCGCCGCGTGTTGTTGGGCATAGGCATTGTAGGCGTCGACAAAGTTCTGGCGCAATTTCAGGTATCGATTGTGTATGCCGATGTCGGCCTCGGCTTCCAGCTCGGCCCATTGCTGCTCGATATGCCCAAGCAGCGCGTGGTCCTGTACCCAGTTCTCGAAACGGCCCAGGCGTTCGAGCTTTTCGCACAGGGTTTGGCACTGGGCTCGCACCAACCGTGGACGCTCTTCGCTGTCACTGATCTGCTTGAGCCGCTGGCGGGCCAGCCGGTAGACAGTCTTATCGCGCTTGGCCGCGCGTCGCGCGATCTGCTCCAGCGCGGACTTATCGTGCACACGTTCAGCGGCGCGCAGGCGGTTGGCGGCTAGCGCATCGTCGATGGCGCAACTCACCAAAACATCCTGCGCGTCGACCGCGTCGATGGCCATGCCGCGCAGTTGCGCATCTGAGGCCTGGATGGCCGCCTGGGACAGCAGCCCCTGATCGTCGATCCGCGCGAGCTCGGCCAAACGCTCGCTGAGATCGGGAGATTGAGGATCCAGCCCGCATAAGAGATTGCGGTAACGGGCATTCGCCAGTTCGCGGATGCCGATGATGGCATCTGTATAGGCAACCTGTCGTAATGTCGGCAGGTCGACAAGAGCATGGCAGGCATCCCGCCTGGCGGCGCTGTCGGGGGAATGCAGGGCGGTTTCGATCAACTGATCGCGATCAACAACTTTGCTAGCTTGGGGTTTGCGGCCGAACAGTCGCTTTAGGAACATGACAGCGTGCGGTTATCCGAGACGAAAAACTGTCTATTGTAAACGACTGGCACTTGCAATTTTGCTGAAACCGCCATTTCAGCATCTTCACAATCCTATATGATCGAGACTGTGCAGGCGTGCGAGGCTCGTGTACGAATTGCTGCGTCTGGGGAGCAAACGACGCGCTCTGGGTCGGTATCGGGATCGCTATCGAAATCGACTGTAGCGCATCCCGGATCTGACGGCATACCGCCACCGTCTCGATTGTCAACGGCAGCAGGGCTGATCTTTCGATCAGTCCAGGGTCTATTACACATCTTGGCCCAAGATGTGTAGCATTGTCCTGGAAGCCCGGCGTGATGAACGTCGGTTCGCTCGATGGCTTTGGAAACTGGTTTACAACCCGCGCCCCTATCCATCCGTATCGTTTCGATCCATCTTTTCGTCGATTTACCATTCGTTGCAGGAATTTCCATGGCTACCAGCTTGCTCGTGTTACTTGACGATATTGCGACCGTACTCGACGACATCGCCATCCTGACCAAGGTCGCCGCACGCAAGACCGCCGGCGTGCTTGGCGACGATCTGGCGGTGAATGCCGAGCAGGTCACGGGCGTCCGTGCGGAGCGGGAATTGCCGGTGGTCTGGGCGGTGTTCAAAGGATCCTTGCTGAACAAACTGATTCTGGTGCCGGCGGCGTTGCTGATCAGCTTCATCGCGCCCTGGGCTATCACCCCGCTACTGATGTTAGGCGGTTTGTTCCTTTGTTACGAGGGGATCGAGAAGCTGTTGCACAAAAGATTGCACCCCGCGGGCGACGCTCATCCTGCGCGCTTGGCCAACGCATCGAGCGAAACCGACCTGGATCTGCAGGCACTGGAGAAGAAAAAAATCAACGGCGCAATCCGCACCGATTTCATCCTGTCCGCCGAGATTGTCGCCATCACGCTCGGCATCGTCGCCGATGCGCCCTTCGCTTCCCAGGTCCTGGTATTGACCGGCATTGCATTGTTGATGACTGTCGGTGTTTATGGTCTGGTCGGCGGCATCGTCAAGTTGGACGATGCAGGACTCTATCTGAGCCGGCTGACAGGGCAGGGGGCCTGGCGCGACATGCAGCGTGCGTTGGGTCGTGGTCTGCTCGGCGCGGCGCCCTATTTAATGAAGACACTGTCGGTTGTCGGCATGATCGCCATGTTTTTGGTTGGTGGTGGCATCCTGGTTCACGGCCTCCCGGTGTTGCATCATGGCATCGAATTCCTGGCGGAAGCCATGCATGCCTTGCCGGCAGCGCAGATGCTGGTTCCCATGCTGGCGAATGGTTTGATCGGCATTATCGCCGGCGCACTGGTACTGAGCCTGGTCACTGGCGTACAGCGGCTACGAAAGCGCGATGCGAGCGACTGACAAGACATTGCGGATGCACGGCGAGTCTGTCGTTATCAGCCTCGAAGACGGACAACAGGCAGAATGACCAACATGCCGGCTGCCTGGCGCGGCTTTTTGTTCGCCGCGCGTTTTCTAACCCGCTGGCCCTTACCGGACCCGGGCATGCCAACAGCCGACCAACTGAGATTGGAGATGGGACGCGCAGCCTTGTTTTATCCGCTGGTCGGGCTGTTACTGGGCGCTTCTCTGGCTGCGGTATCCTGGTTGCTTGCCGCAGCACCGACACTGGCCGCGGCGGCACTGTTGCTGATCCTGTGGGTGTGGTCCACCGGCGCATTGCATCTGGATGGACTGGCTGACTGTGCCGATGCCTGGGTCGGTGGGCTCGGTAGCCGCGAACGCACATTTGACATCCTGAAAGATCCGCACAGCGGCGCCATGGGCGTAGTCGCTCTGATCCTGATCCTGATCGCCAAGCTGGCCTGTGTTGCGGCATTGCTGGAGCAGGGAACCGCGCCACTGGTATTGCTCGGGTTACCCGCGCTGGCCCGTGCGCAAGTGCTGGCATTGGCCCTGACCACGCCCTATGCACGAGTCGACGGCATGGGCGCGGCAATGCGCACGCATTTGCCGCGGCGCGCTGGCTGGCTGGTTCTGCTGTTGACCTGGGTGCTCGCAGTGACCTTGGTCCTCTATGGTCTCGGTGCGATTGGCCTTGTCCTGCTGCTGCCGGCTTTATTAGTATTTTGGCGTTGGCGAGCAAGCCTGGTACAGCGCCTGGGAGGGTACACCGGCGATGGTGCCGGCGCCTTGGTTGAAATGACAGAAATCGCGTTGCTGTTCTCTGCGGCGCTGGCAACATGATCGGCTGCATGGCCGGTTCGGTAGAGCAGAAAGTCCAAGCCATGGCGCGCGCGGCAACAACACTGGCCTGGGATTGACTCTCTCGATGGCCAACGCAATCTTTCCGCAAAGCACCATCGAGAACAGAAGGTTCCAAGCCTGATCTCAACTCACTAGCCCCAGTTTTCGCAAGTGAAAGCTCGCTGATGTCCACCTCGCTGATCCCCGCCGACTCGGTCTTCGGCATCGTCGCCGTGCTTGCCCTGGTGGGTGGGCTGGCCCTGTGGTTGGAGGGGCGCGGCATCGGCCGGCGCATCTCCGGTGTGGTCATGGGTATCCTCGGCGGGATGCTCTGCTCGAATCTGGGATTGCTGCCGTTCGCCTCACCAATTTATGATTTCATCTGGAGCCAGGCCTTGCCGTTCGGACTGGTCCTGCTGCTGCTGCACGCGGATCTGCGGCGCATCTTCCGCGAGACCGGCCGGCTGTTGCTGGCCTTTCTGCTGGGTGGCATCGGCACATTGATCGGAGCGCTGGTCGCCTTTGCGCTGTTTCGTTCGTTCCCGCATGCCGCGGAGTTAAGCGGAATATTCGCTGCCAGCTACATCGGCGGCTCGATCAATTTCCTCGCCACATCCAGGGCACTCGGCATGGATGCCTTTCCCGACCTGCAGGCCGGCGCCATGGCCGCGGACAACCTGGTCATGGCCGGCTACTTTGTCTTGCTATTTTCATTGCCAGAGATTCCGTTGTTGCAACGCTGGTTCGCAGGGCGTTCTGTGGCTGGTGCGGATGCCGAGCC
The DNA here is from genome assembly GCA_016745215.1 of Thiohalocapsa sp. PB-PSB1. GTDB lineage: Bacteria > Pseudomonadota > Gammaproteobacteria > Chromatiales > Chromatiaceae > Thiohalocapsa. Next base: position 4,075,831 of record CP050890.1, on the reverse strand, counting down.
TGCACCGGTGGATGCCTGCGTTGAACCGAGCGGCGCATTGCGTCCCGTCGACCTGCTCGCAACCCTGGGGCTGGGTGCGCTGATCTGCCTGCTCGGCCAGAAGCTTGCCCAGCTGACCCCGTTTGCCGGCGCAGCGATCCTCTGGACCACGGCACTCGCAGTGGCAACGGCCACCCTGGCAAGCCAGCCGCTGCAGGCCATCCGCGGACTGCAACCCATCGGCTTGGGTCTGATGCAGCTATTCTTCGTCATGATCGGCGCTGCCGCCAGCGTGCCGGCGGTGCTGCGCATCGGTCCCGTCGTGGTCGCTTTCCTTGCCGTGCTGATCCTGATCCATCTGCTGTTCCTGCTGGTCGCCGGCTGGCTGCTGCGGCTTGATCTGCGTGAGATCGCCGCCGCCTCGAATGCCAACTGCGGCGGCCCGACGACAGCCGCCGCCATGGCCCTGACCAAGGGCTGGCACCCTCTGGTGGTGCCGCTGATCCTATGTGGCACCTTCGGTTATGCGATTGCCAACTTCATCGGCATCGCGCTGGCGGGTTGGCTCGGAGCCTGAGCTGTTCGAGGGCAAGCCGCTAGCGCAAGCAGCGCGGCTTCCAAAGCGCAAGCCGACTCCTGGCCGGGAGTGCTGGAAGCACGTACGCTATTAGCCCCAACGGGTGACACCGAACCAGGTTGCGCCCTGAGGTGTCCCCAGATAATCCACTGCTGTAACAACGTCTTATACTGCCCTGTCGGCAAAACCCTGTGCCTTGCGTCCGACATGCCGGGGCCGTCAGCCTAGTCGCCCGCAAGCGGGCTCCTACGTCGGCCGTCCCCGTCGGCTTGTAGGAGCCCGGTTGCGGGTGACGCACCGGCTGCACGACGAGGATCGACCACGGGAAAACCGTCCAAATGCCAGGGCCGGTTTGTGGGGATACCTCAGGGTTGCGCCTAGTTTCAACATTGCCCGAGGAGGATCCGATGCGGGCCTTGTTCATAAGCTCGGCCGATGCTTGGGCTAGCCTCGAACGCCCTTATTTAAATCTAAAACCAAACTTTTACGGAAAAGCTACCAGCACCCTCTCGTCAGTTAGTCGGCGTTGTGAACAAGGCATCCGATGCGCGCCATCGAACTTGAAACCGTATTTCCTACATTTCGCGCCTAATTGATCGCAATTTCGTAATTACATATTCTCAAAACAAAATCAATATGTTACGTGCGAAGACAAATGGCTTCAAGCCGTTATCAAATAAAAATCAATAAGATACAGCTTATCGAACAGCTAGAGCGGAGTTTAACTCATTGATTTTAAAGGTATGGAATGTAAGCTAAATATTGATCCAACCGATTTTTTGCCGCTTTGGCAAACGAAACCCACCTGCGTTATTTGATGCTGCTGCTGGAGCATCAGGAATTGTGCGTATGTGAAATGACCCACGCGATCGGGGCGTCTCAGCCGCATATTTCGCGCCATCTCGCCCATCTACGGGAATTGAGACTGGTCTCGGACCGGCACGAGGAGGCTGTCCGAGAATAGGTTCTACAGCCGACTTAAACACCTACCCAATTCAGGGTAAAAGAATCGATATCTTGTCAGTCATCCGTTGGCGGTTGGTATTTGAGTAATATCATGGTCGATATTCCTCGTTTTTCGTCTCTTCAAGCAAAATGATCGTCCATCAGATCGGATTCGCAACCAGTTTCCCTGATTCCGGGCGCACAAACCCCTTGATGATCGCCTTGCTGATTTTCTTGATGTTATGCGCCGCGCAAACCAGCGAGAATTCCCCGGCCGCTTTTTCTTTCCCGCGCACACCGAAACCGCGAAAACCCGTATTCTTTATCTGACCGAAAACCGGTTCGACGATGCTCTTGCGTTTTTTATAAACGTCCTTGGCTTCCTGTTGTTCCATTTTGGCATTCATTCGTTGGCGTAGAGGTTCTTTGTCGTCCGTGTTGATCGTACGGGCTTCTCCCTTTTTCGATTGACAGCAACGGGATCGGTATGGGCAGGCGGCACAGGTTTCAGCGCGACCTTGGTAGGTTTTTTCTCCGTTTTTCGTTTCTCCTACCACAACCAAGATTTGTCCGCCCGGGCAAGTGAAACAGTCTTCCTTCGGATCGTATTCGAAATCGGCTTTCAACAGCTTTCGCGCTGATTCGTCCAGTGGCGTTTCGTCCTTTTTTTCACCTTTACTCGTCGCGATGTAACAATCCACTCCACTGTCTTCCAATGCCTCGAGGTTGTCTCCCGATAGATAGCCGTTATCGGCGCTCATTTTCTCCGGCAACCGTCCGTCCGTGGCAGCTCGGACGTTTTCCAATGCCGGCGCAACTTCCTGTTTATCGTTGGCATGTTGGCTCAGGTGTTGCCCGACGATGATTTGATGGTCGCTGTCCACACTGATCTGAGCGTTGTAACGGTAGTCGAAGTTGCCTTGCTTGCCCATGATCCTGGCGTCTTTGTCGGCAAAGCTGATTTGTTTTTTCTCTTCGATCGTCTTGCCGGGATTCAGCGCTTCCTCGCGTTCCTCCAGCGCTTGCTTGGCCGCTTGGACAGTCTCCAGTCTTTTTTCCTTATGTTTTAAGTCCTCAGGTATCTCGTAGCCGGTTCGTTCCTGGTAAGCTGCGTCTTCTTCTCGATCGCACCGTGCCGCCTGCTCGACCAGCTCCTCGATCTCCGCCGTCAACTCCGCTTCTTTCTCTTTCAAACGTTTGTAGCTCATCGCCTTGTGTTTGGAGCTGTTCGCTTTGAATTTCGAACCGTCGAGACTGATATGCCCCAACGAGGCGAGCTTCAGCTCGATCGCCAATCGCACCGTTTGTTTGAAACAATCATGAAAAAACTCCGAATTGTCTTTCCTGAAATCGCTTAATACGCGAAAATTCGGGCAATGCATCTCGCAGATATACATGAAGGCGAGGTCTTGGCCGCAGCGTCTTTCAATCTCCCGAGCGCTGAATACTCCGTGGCTATACGCATAGATCAGGATGGAGACAAGCAGTTTCGGATGGTAAGCATGCTGTCCTTCAGGACTGTACTTGCGTTCGACCTCGGTCGTGTCGAGTTGCTGTAAGATCTCTTTATAGATATAGCAGTCATGATCCTTCGGGAGCAGATCGAATAGATTGCTCGGGGACAAGATGTCCGGATCATGTTCGATCGGGCTTTTTTTGAATGGGATGGTCTGCTTGCTCATGATCACCCTAGTTATCAATTCATATCAGCCGTGCACGGAATGGGAAACGGAGTATCCGAGCGCCCCGTTTGCCTTGGCACAGGGCAATAATCGTTGTGCGCCGCTCCACTCTGCGATCTTGGCAGAGCGCTAAACGCCCACCTGTCCGGGAGGGATGGCGATTGTACCCGTTCGCTCCGTTTTCGGACAGCCTCCGAGGGGCACTGGGTCTACTATCGCATCCGTCCAATTTACCTGACTGGGCACAGCGCGTGCTGAAGGAAACAGCCATTGGTCTGCGTGAACAGTCCCCATTCGAGGATGATGCACAGGCCCTGGCTAGGATGCCCGGCCGATCGTCAGTTCAACGCTGTGCAGATACATCCGGAGCGGCGAGATCAATCCTCGTCCGCGCATAATGCCCTCGACTTGGAGCAGAACCTGGATACAGCTTGCAAGTCTCAATACATCCGAAGCCCTTAATGACAATCGAACCCAAGACCGTTCTGGTCCTCTGCACCGGCAATTCTTGTCGTTCGCAGATGGCCGAGGTATTACTCAACCAGGATCTGGCGGGCCAGGTTCGCGCCCTGTCCGCTGGGACTCAGCCACAGCCCAGAGTCGCGGATGGCGCCATCGCCGCGTTAACCGACGCTGGCCTGCCCACAGAAGGTCTGACTCCAAAAGATATCGATGCCGTACTCAAGCAGACGATCGATCTGGTGGTCACGGTCTGTGACAATGCCAAGGAGGCTTGTCCGGTCTTTCCGCGTCCAGTGCCTCAGATCCATATGCCCTTCCATGATCCGCATGGCGAGCCGCTGGAATCCTTCCTGCGCGTGCGTGACGAGATACGCGCACGCCTGGTGCCGGCCGTAGTCGAGGCTCTGGCACTCGGATCCGGCTTTTCGAAGTAGGCCATGTCCGTTCAATGCGAGGTTTCCATCAAACAGGCCAGCGGAGCGCCCCTGAGTATTTTCGAGCGTTGGCTAACCCTTTGGGTTGCGCTCTGCATCTTGGTCGGTATCGGGCTCGGACAGTGGATTCCTGGACCCTTTCAATTCTTGGGGCAGCTGGAGATCGCCCAGGTCAATATCCCGGTGGGGCTGCTCATCTGGGTCATGATCATCCCAATGCTGATGAAAATCGACTTCGGTGCCCTGCACCAAGTGAAATCCCATTGGAAGGGCATCGGCGTCACCCTCTTTGTCAACTGGGCGGTCAAACCTTTCTCCATGGCGCTGCTGGCCTGGATCTTTATCCGCGGGCTTTTTTCCCAATGGTTGCCAGCGGAGCAACTGGATTCCTACGTGGCTGGGCTCATCCTGCTCGCTGCCGCGCCATGTACCGCCATGGTCTTCGTCTGGAGCCGACTGACAGGCGGCGATCCCTACTTCACCCTGAGCCAGGTGGCGCTCAACGATACCATCATGGTATTTGCCTTTGCGCCCATCGTCGGGCTACTGCTGGGGCTGTCCTCCATCGTGGTGCCTTGGAACACGCTGCTCGCCTCGGTGGTGCTCTATATCATCATCCCGGTGATGATTGCCCAGGTCTGGCGGAAGCGACTGCTGAAGCAGGGCCAGCAACGCTTCGAAGCCACCCTCGATATGCTGGGGCGTGCATCCATGCTGGCGCTGCTTGTCACTCTGATTCTGCTGTTTGCCTTTCAGGGCAAGGCGATCCTGAAGCAGCCGCTGATCATTCTATTACTGGCCGTGCCCATCCTTATCCAGGTCTTTTTCAATTCAGCCCTGGCTTATTGGCTCAACCGCACTGTCGGTGAGAAGCATGAGGTCGCCTGTCCCTCGGCCTTGATCGGCGCCTCCAATTTCTTCGAGTTGGCGGTCGCAGCGGCCATTTCACTGTTCGGATTCGAGTCCGGCGCAGCGCTGGCAACCGTTGTTGGCGTGCTGATCGAGGTGCCGGTGATGCTGTTGGTGGTGAGGGTCGTGAACCAGACCCGAGGCTGGTATGACGCGGGTTTATCGATATCGCGTTCCTGAATCGTCGTCAAAAACGGCAGTAGGTCTCGCCACCGTGCTCGATCCAGCCGTGGATCATTTTCGGCGTGGTCAGGCCGCTGGCACAACGGCCCAGGCGATCGATGCAGATGACGCCGCCGCGGCCGTTGACCTTGCGCCGCAGGTAATCGATGCCAAAATCGACCGCTTGGCATGCATCCAATTCACGGAATTCGATGCTGTCGGCAATGGTTTTGGCAAACACGGTCCGCATGAATTCCTCCCCATATCCAGTGGCGGATACGGCGCAGGTGGCATTGTCGGCATAGACGCCAGCGCCGACGATGGGTGAATCGCCGATGCGGCCCATGCGCTTGTTGACGATGCCTCCGGTTGAGGTAGCTGCGGCCAGGTTGCCTTGGCGGTCCCATGCCACGGCGCCGATGGTGCCGTATTTTTGCTCGTCGCCTTCGCTGTCGTGATCCAGCATGATGCGACCATGCAGACGCGCATTTTCAAGTTGCTCTATGCGGTCGGGCGTGAAGAAATAATGGTCCGGGGTCAACTTGACCCCGCAATGTGCCGCGAAATGCAGGGCACCCTCCCCAATGAGCAGCACATGCTCGCTGCCATCCATGATCAAACGGGCGAGCTGCACCGGATTGGCAATATTGCCGATGGCCGCCACCGCGCCGGCAGCAAGATCGCGGCCATCCATGATACCGGCATCCATTTCGACTTTGCCGTTTTCGTTCAGTACCGAGCCGCAGCCGGCATTGAACAACGGATCATCTTCGAGCAAAGATGCGCAAGCCTCAACTGCCTCCACCGCGGTGGCGCCTTGGCCAAGCACCTCGCGACCATGCTCCAGAACCACGCGTATGCTTTCCAGATAGCGAACCGCAACGCGTTCATCCTTGATGTTGCCAAGCGCTCCGGCACCACCATGGACCATGATTGAAAATTGATCTTGCATGTTGAGAATATCGGTCGATGAGTCTGGGGTTGGTGGGTGCAGGCTAAGTTTCAGAGTCGTTGCTCGAGGATCTCGACTAACCGCTGCTGGCTTTCGAGGTCACCAGCAATCAACACCAGGATCTTGCCCACCAGGATGGGTCCCCAGTTGACCAACACCACACCCTGACCAGTATCCGGATTGTACTCAATACCACTGAGATCGATCCCATCCAATGATTGATGCTGGGTGTGAAGCGCAATTGCCAGCCATTGAGCAATGCCGAGCTTTTGCGCTACGGCAGTGGGATAGGTCGCACCATTGAAGCGGGGATTGCATTCGATGGCAAGATACTTTGTCTCGACGCCATCGTCGACCACAGCCACGTCGAATGCGAATACGCCGCGCATGCCCTCCTGGTGCATCCATGCTGCCATTGGCTCGACCACTTCCCAGGGTTCACAGCGTGCCGGGTAGCGGTTGCCCTGATGGACGAAGCCGTCCAATACCTGTTCTGTGACAGCAATCCGCCGCAGATCATCATTGATGTTTGCATATTGCATGTTCAAGAACGTCTCGGCGACGACCTCTTGTTGGATCTGTACCGGTGTGGTCGGATCGAAACGCGCGATGGCTTGATGCAGTTCAGTAGGATCGCCGCAGCGATAAATGCCGACGCCGGAAACCGACACCGCAGCCTTGAGATAGCAAGGGTAGGGTGCTGCCTCGATGTCATTCTCGCTAATGTCGCCGACCGCCGCGAATGGACGCGTCAGCGGCACGGGGACGCCGAGTCGATTGGCCATGTCCATAAACGAATTTTTGGAATTGATGGTGTCGACGATCTGGAACCAGGCATCGTCCGGTCGCGCTTGGTGCTCGTCCGGACCAAAGAAAAATACCGAAACTTCATGGTCGGGGTGATCCGCTAAAGCCTGATACTCAGTAGTCCAAATCACCTCATCGGTGTAGGAGAGACCAATCCGATCATAATGCGCGCGGATCGCGGACCATTGCGAGCGCAGTTCCGGATGGATCTGAATCACGTCGCCGGGCTCGGTTGCTCCTAATACGCGACCAGAATACAGATGGTTGCCGGTAACTCCTTCTGCCGTGCAACTCATGATGTCGTGATTGTAGATTTGCCGCACGGAAGCATCGGCGAATGGCTTTGCGCGCATTTGAAGACCCTATGCATCAATTGTTTTGCCTTGGCTTGGCTTGAACGGAATTGAGCAAGCAAAATAAGCGCCAGTATTGTCGGGCTTGATGGCGTACTCGATTAACGGCGGCCTGCACTTCGATAGTGCAGGGTCGAGGCTGTCCGCACCGATTCGGAGCGCGGCGGATGATTCGACCAGATGACCCAGATTGCTTTGGGCATGGCGAACTTCAGTCGTGAGTGGCATCTCCGTCAAAGCTGTTGCACGTTTACGGCTTTTTGGGGTCGAGGTAAGCGCGCCGAAAGCGATCACATTGGTCGATCAGGTCACGCGCGCTTTTGGGCATTGCCGTGCGTGCGCGCACGATGTGTGTGACCAGCGCCGTACCCACCTTGAGGATGCGATTCGCTTCTCGGGCCTGCTGGATTTCCACCAGTGACGGCGCCGAGGGCAATTGCGGTCGAATATTGCGCAAACGGTCACGGGCAACGACAAACGCCGGCCAGACCGTGAAAATGACTGGATCGGTGCGCAGGATTTCGCTTTTACGCTTGGCTGTTTCGGCAAACTCGGCCAGCAGCGGACCAACGTTTGGCACTTGGGAACTGCCTTCGAAGGTGGTCGCCAATGTAGCGGTGATCCGATCAATATCGCGCATGGCCTGCGAAATTTTGATGTAGCGGCTGTTATAGAAGGCGGCGATCGGCTGGCTGAATGCCTTGAACGGTTCACCCCAGAGTTCGTCGATGCCCTCATCGCCGCCGCGGTGGCGGACCATGTGACCTAATTCTAATGCTTCCAGCAGATAGTCCCCGCATTCCCGCATCAAAGCGTCGTCCGGTTCCACCTCGACCCCATCGGCTTGAAGTTCCACCAATTTGGTAAAAATGGTGGCCGCGCGGTTGAACAAGGCTCCGGCAAGCATGGCGCCATTGACCCGCTTGCGCTCCGGGTCGTTCTCCTTCTCATAAGCGGCGCGCGCCTCGGCCAGGCGAACGCCCGGGATGTTGATACCATGTTCTACATGATTGAAAAGCCGCCGGGTCAGCGCCTCGATCAGGGCCTTTTTCGACTCCAGTGTCTCCGGCGGCGGCTCATAGAATTTGATCCAGTAGCCGTAGTAAAAGACGCGAGTTTGGCCGTCGACCTCGGCGATCGTGCCATTTTCGATTTCATGCGTCATGTTCGGCGGGTAGGTGCTCAAAGGATCAGACGGAAGGGCGAAGGCGGTGCCGTAGCATCGGATATCATTGTCGATCGATGGTGTCGAAGGATGCAAGCTGCGCGTATCGATCTGCGGCAAGCCAACCGGCATCCAGGGCGAGGAATCGAACTAGGATTGATCTTGGCGCTACCATGACTGAAGGGCAAATAAGGCGATTGCCGGAGAGAAATAGACCAACTGGCGCCGGATTCTCGTTCGCCTTGGCGCAGCGACAACCTGCCCGTAGTCGCTCCATATGTGGGTTGCCGCAATGCCGATGCCGAACGAGAAGACAAGCTAGCAGGTGGTCTATTTCTCCACAGAAATCGCCTAAGCCCTTGGGAGATGCTGAATGGCCATGCCTGAATTGCGAACTGGCCGAGCGGCGACAACCGAGGATGAGCGGTCGGATTAGCGCCAGAATGATCGGTAGGATTGCCGGTAGGATTACCGGTAGGATTACCGGTAGGATTACCGGGGCATCCAAGGGGCGTCCAATTGGAATCGGGATTATACTCCACGGGTGCTTAACCACTGCTCTTGCTCAGATCAAAGTGTGTGCGTCGCATTCGAAACATGTGACGTATTTGCCAATTTCTGATCCATGTTAGCATCCTCGAGCGGCTGTCGGAAGGAAGATATGTAACATCGGTGCCTCTCCTATGAACGGCAAGCCCGGGTTGCAATTCAAACTGTATTTTTGTGCATTGGCAGATTGGGAAAAACGCTGATCCTGAAAAATGCTGATCCCGAAAAATCCTGATCCAGGGGAAACCCGGATTATCTATTTTGCCACCCTGTCACAGCACCTTTCAGCAGAATTTTGTTCAGCGAACAACCAAAGGGCTTATCATTCCACGTTGGTGGGTGAGGACTTCCAGCGCACTGGATCGGCGATGATCCGACAAATGGTTTGTCGTGGGTGTGTCAAACTAGCAACAGCCACTACCACTTTATGAAATCGTCATTCTAAAAAATACTAAACCAAAAGAGTATGGTAATGAGTATCAGCGCAGGCAAAAAGCAAGCCCGTCTTCTAGTAAAGTTGATGCTCGTTGTCTGTTGCGGTTCGATGGCCGCAGCCGGCGCGAAGGATCATCTCGGGGCATCATCCGGGCCGGGGGATGAGTCTATCGAGTCTGCATCCCTACCGGCGGTCAGTGTGCTACCGCAACCGCCGAATCGTTCCAGACCCAGCCGTGCGAGAGTCGATCAGCTGATCAAGCGCTATGCCAAACGCTATGGAGTCGAGAACGCTTTGATACATTCCGTTGTACGCGCTGAGTCCGGCTACAATGCGCATGCTGTCTCCACTGCCGGCGCAATCGGCCTGATGCAAATCATGCCCGCCACCGGCGCCGATTATGGCGTTGGCTCGGCAGACAAGCTGTTTGATGCCCAGACCAATCTGCGCGTCGGGATACGTCATCTGAAACGCCTGGTCAACCGCTATGGCATCGGTAAAGCGGTGATGGCCTACAATGCCGGCGAGGGAACTTTGCAGCGGCACAACGGTTTTGTGACCTATCCTGAAACCCAGCGCTACACGCATCGGGTTCTGACCAGCTATTTGAATAAAAAAGGGATCGGCGCCTACTCGAGCAAAGCACGTGCGGTGACCGGCATTACATTGACGCCAGCCATGGCCAGCGCCGGTCCGCGTGCCGGTGGCGCCTCTGGCGGAAAGCGTCGGTTGCTGCGCTCTGTGGACTTGTCGAGGTTATCGCTGCGCGTGCGACCATCGTTGAGCGATCGTGCATTGGACCCGAACGCACATGCGGTGGGTCCTGAGAGCAAACCCATGTTCGTGCTCGATCCGGCGGTTCGCAAACAATAGCCCTGGTGTTTTACCCTGCATTTCGCGTCTAATTGATCGCGACTTCGGAATTCCATACTGTCAAAGTAAAATCGATATGTTACGCCTGAAGGCAAACGGCCTCAAGCTATTATCATAAAAATCAATTAGTTAAAGCGCATCAAAAAGACGGGGCGAAGCCTAGGCGATTGCCGAAGAGAAATAGACCAACTGGCGCCTGCTCCTCGTTCGCCTTCGCGAAGCGGCAACCCACCGATAATCGCTCCATGGGCGGGTTGCCGCGACGCCGATGCCGGACGAGAACACAAGCCAGGTGGCATGTTTCTCCACGGAAATCGCCTTAACTCATTGAATTCGGAGTCGCAGAATGTAGGTTTTACAACTCCGATCAGGCTTGTATTGGCTGGCCGGAGGCACCGGTTTCGATTGCGCGACCCATTCGAGAGCAATGCAACCGAGAGGATCTCAAATCAGCATGCCGACCATTGCTCCAGTCATCAAAGTCGCCAATGTGCCAGACAGAATCGAGCGCAGGCCCAAGTCCACGATTTCTGTGCGACGCTCCGGCGCCAGCGTGCCGAGCCCACCGATCATGATGCCGAGACTGCCGAAATTGGCGAAACCGCAGAGTGCGTAGGTCATAATCAAGCGGCTGCGCTCACTCAGCGCATCGTCTGGTAAGGAAGCGAGTTGAAGATAGGCGAGTAATTCGTTCAGCACCGTCTTGATACCCATCAGTTGCCCGGCCTCGATGGCCTCCTGCCAGGGAATGCCAATGAGCCATATAACCGGGGCGAACAGCCAGCCGAGCATGCGTTGCAAACTCAGTGGCGCCTCGCTGACCTGGGGCAACAGCCCGAGAACCGAATTGGCGAGACTGACCAGCGCCACCATGACCACCAGCATCGCGATGATATTCAGCATCAACGGGATGGCGTCGAGCGTGCCGCGGGTAATGGCATCCATGGCGCTGCCGTTGTCTTGCTCGATTCTTGGGGTTTCTTGCCGGCCTCGCGCGCGGCAACCGGGAAGCATCAATTCAGCCACCACCAGCGCTGCTGGGGCACTGATCAACGAGGCGGTCAGGATATGGCCCATGGCATTCGGTACCGCATCGCCAATCAAGGTTGCATACAGCACCATGACAGTACCGGCGATGGTAGCCATGCCCGTGGTCATCAACGCAAACAGCTCACCGCGACTGATATCGCGCAGATAGGGCTTGATCAGCAATGGCGACTCAACCATACCGACGAACACATTGGCAGCCACGCCAAGGCCAAGCGCGCCGCCGATACCGAGCGTTCGGCGCAGCAATGACGCAAATCCCCGCACCAACAGTGGCAGCAGGCGCCAATGAAACAGCAATGCTGACAGGGCACCGATCACCAGCACCAATGGCAATGCGCGAAACGCCAGCACGAAGCTGTTCTGCGGATAGACGGTTTCAAAGGGTACAGCCCCGCCGCCCAGATATCCGAATACGAAGCCGGTACCCGCCTCGGTTGCGCGCTGCACGGCCAATACCGCCTCGTTGACCAGGGCGAACAAGGCCTGCGCTGGCGGCAATTTCAGCAATAACAGGGCGAGCAGGAGTTGTAATATCAGCCCACCGATGACCAGCCGCGGCGCAATCCCACGGTGGTTCTCGCTGAGCAGCCAGGCGATGCCAAGCAGCACGACGAGTGCGAATAGACCGTGCAAAACAGCCATTGGGGTCATGAGTATTTGCTTCCGCCGGGCTCACTTCACCGCATTGCGCACGTCGTCAACCAGCGACCGACCTTGCTTCAGCATGGCTTGTTTGATGGCCTGCGCCAACCTGGCTTGCGCTATCTGGTTGCCGTTCAGCAACATTTTCGATGACGATGTGGCATAGGAAGACAGTGGGTCGGCGAGAGCCATTGCAGTATCGTCAACTGCATTGTGATCGTAAAAGCAAACGGCACTGCCTTCGCCTCGAGCGGCGGACCACCGCAGTTTGACCGCGGCATACTGATAGCCACGGGTTTCGGTTGCCGTCTCGGTCCAGCTTGGTGATCCGGCGCCGGTGGTTTGCACCGCGACCAGATCTTTACATAAAGTCACGCGTACGTCCTCTGTTGTGCCGGAACAGGCGCCCAGCAGCAAGGCCGCGATGATGCCGGGAACGATAAAAGGCAGGTTCGAGGTAAATTGGGCAGGGTGGCTCAAATTGGCGGTCTCCTGAGTAATTTTGCTTTCTATTCTTTAACTTTAGCGCAGATAGTGAATTCGCCGCGTGAACTGATTGCTGGCCCAGCATGCCGTATCGGGATCAATCGATGCGCACTTTTATTTTGACTCGGACGCGGGATTTGGTTTTCATAGCAAGCGGACCGCGCGCGCCAGTATGCCTGTTTTCAAAGCATCCTGAATGCGGCGAATTCGATTATGCCGGGATGCCGGATCAAAGAGTAGTGCTCATGACCAACACCGTTACTATTCCCCACTCCGCGCGTGAGGAAAAGCCTGACAATACCGTCACCGTTGAGCGGGTACCGGAACATATCGTGGAGATCGTCAGCGACTCCGGTGAGGGAGCGCAAAAGGCAGGACAGACCTTTGGGGCCATCAGTGCCAAGATGGGTAATGGGGTCTGGACCGTGGAAATCATTCCGGCCGAGATCCAGCCGCCAGCGCGCTCGCCGGCTGGCGCCAGCGGTATCCGTATCCGGCTATCCAGCCGCACCGTCACAAACATGGGCGATGAAGCCGATGTGGTGGTGGCCTTCAACGAACAGGTACTGTACTCACGCATCGCAAACGGCGCTTACAAGCGCGGCACCCTGGTGTTGCTGGAAGACAAGTGGCGCGACGATCCCCTGCCCGAGATCCGCGAGCAGTACGCCAAGGCAGTAGCCGAGTACCGTGCCAACGGCCTGGTGATTCACGAACTTCCGATCGAGCGCGCCTGTCTGGAGGTGACCTCGACGCCGCGCCGTGGCAAAAACATGTTTGTGCTTGGGATGCTCTGCCGACTGTACTCGCGCGATGTGGACAAGGCCAAAGAGGAAATCGCGATCACGTTCAAACGCAAGGAGGATGAGGTCATCGGTTTGAATCACCAGCTGTTCGATGCCGGCTATGCCTTCGCCAGCGAGCACTTGGAGCGGCACTGGGAAATTCTGCCACGACCGGAAGAAGAAACCGCCGGCAAGCGCTTCATCGTCACCAACGGCAATACCGCGCTGGGATTAGGAGTAATGGCATCGGGTATGGAGCTGGTGTCGATGTACCCGATCACGCCAGCCACATCGGCCTCGCACTATCTGGCCGATGTCTATCATGAGGTCGGTGGTTTTATCCACCAGGCCGAGGACGAGATCGCGGCAATGGGTTTTGCGATCGGTGCATCCTTTGCGGGTAAGACCGCCTGCACCATCACATCCGGACCCGGCCTTGCCTTGAAGACCGAGATGCTGGCGCTTGCAGTCATGGCCGAGGTACCGCTGGTATTGGCCTTGGTGCAGCGTGGCGGCCCGTCCACCGGCTTGCCCACCAAGGTCGAACAGGGCGATCTGTTGGCGTCGTTGTTCGGCGAGCCAGGCGATGCGCCAAAGATTATCGTTGCCGCGGCCACCATCGCCGAGTGCCTGCACTTTGTGATCATGGCTCGGCGCCTTGCCGAGACCTTCCGCACGCCGGTCTTGTTGCTCACCGACGCCAATCTGGCCACTGGCGTGCAGCCTTTCGAGCGTCCGGAGCCGAGCGCGGACTGGCTGGCACCACCGCTGGACCAGTCCGAGTGGGATGAAAATATTCCGCCGTACAACTGGGATCCGGAGACCGGGCTGTCGCCGCGACCGATCCCGGGAATGCCTGGTGGCGAATACATCCTCACCGGCTTGGCCCACACCAACCGCAGCAAGGTCGCCTATGATTCGGACTCCAATCAATACGGCAGCGAGATGCGCAGCCGCAAGTTGGCGACCTTAGCCAGCACTTTGAAACCGCCAACCGTGCACGGCGATGAAGACGGCGATCTATTGGTGGTCGGTTGGGGCTCGACCCTAGGGGCCATTGAAGAGGCTGTGGATCGAGCGCGTGAACAAGGGCACCATGTATCGTCGCTGCATCTGCGTTTCCTGTCGCCTCTGGAGCCGGGTTTAAAACCGATCTTCAGCCGTTTCCGCAAAGTCATGACGATCGAGATCAACTACAGTGACAATCCCAATGCGCCGATGATCACCGAGGAAAATCGTCGTTATGCCCAACTCGCGTGGCTATTGCGGGCGCAGACCCTGGTGGATGTAGACTGTTGGTCCGTGGTCTATGGCCACCCGCTGCAACCGGGCATGATTCATCAAATGCTGCTGCAAAAACTGGCCGCACTCAATACGCGAGGAGACAGCTGATGTTCGGACTCAAGGCTGATTGGTCGCTCGAGGTCTTCGAGCGCTATTTTACCATTGGCGACTATGCAGGCGGCGAGGCACGCTGGTGCCCTGGCTGTGGGGATCATGCGGTGCTGAGTGCCGCCCAGCGGGTGCTGCGCGACGAACAGCAGCGTCCGGAGAAATCGGTCTGTGTGTCTGGCATCGGCTGCTCCAGCCGTATGCCGCATTATCTCGGTACCTATGGCTTCCACGGCTTACATGGGCGAGCGCTTCCGGTGGCTTGCGGTATCAAATCGCGCCGGCCGGATCTGGATGTCTGGGTTGCCACCGGCGACGGCGATTGCTTCTCCATCGGTACCGGCCATTGGATTCACGCCCTGCGTTACAACATGGACATGACCCTAATGGTATTCGACAATGCCGTCTACGGCCTGACCAAGGCGCAGACTTCGCCCACCAGTCCGCTTGGTTTCAAAACGAATACTCACCCATTCGGTGCCATCCTCGATGCCCATAACCCGCTGACGGTGACCTTGGGCGTAGCCAATGTGTCATTCGTGGCGCAGGTGGTGGACTGGAATCCGCCCATGCTGTATCAGACCTTGAAGGCCGCTTATCGTCATCGGGGCACCAGTTTTGTGCGCATTATCCAGCGCTGCCCCGTGTATGCGGACGCCTATTCCAAAGCGCTGCAAAGCGACCCATCGCGCTTTCTGCTGCTGGAACACGCCGACGGCATCGCGCATGATCCGGCCGTCTTGCGTCAGTTCCCGGAACGTCGCACACATGACCCTTCCAGTCTCGGCGGAGCCTTCCAACTGGCCTTGGATAACACGCATATCCCGCTTGGGCTGCTTTACCACAACCCCGCGGCACCCTGTTATGAAGATCTCTCCAGCCAGGGTATGAACATGACGCCGGAGCAAAAACTGACGCACATGAACGCGGTGCTGGATCGGTTGACGATCTGATGTGCAGTTCGATCTGATGCGGAGTTCGATTTCCATGACCACGACCCCTGCAAACGCTGACGCCGACAACCGGCGTCGCCTCAGCCAGATCGCTGACGCTGGCCCAGAGCGGCTGCCAGCCCTGCCGATGGCGGTGAAGGATGCCAAGGCCACCCGCGAACTGCTGTTCACATTGCGCCACTTTCACCTCGGCGATCCGAGCGCCACGGAAAAGTTGGAAGAAGTCGGCAAGGACTGCCTGCCGGTGCTGCTTGACCCGTTTCGCAACACATCCCGGTTGCGCTACGACTACCCGCTGTTTCTGTACCCATCCGCCGACGGCGATGGAGACCAGAAGGCAGATACGCTCGTGGTGCGGCTGGCCGATTGGCTAGAACAAAATGTGCACGCGTTTGCCCCCGAGGACAACGCCGCACGTATTCTGAAAGATCACCTGGCCTGGATCGAGTATCGCCTGCGCGCAGACCTGCGAGTCAAAGAAGGCCCGGTGCCAGCAGCTCCACTGCTCGCTATTGCTGGCCAGGCATTGCAGCGACACCTGAAGCTCGGCGAGACGGATCAGGAGCGATTGGGGGCAGATTTGGAGCAACTGCAGCAGCGGGCAGGGCAGGGCCAGATTATGGGCTACGGCCGTTCTCCGGCACTGCATCTGTTGTTGCACGCCGTGCGCAGCCGCGTGGTGCCGCGTCGACAGCGTCTCCAGGAACAAATCAATATCTGTATACAGGGCCTGGAATCCTTACTCAGCGTCGAGTGGCGTAAGACCGACGAATCCATCGAGCCACGCCGGGCGCGTGACAGCGTTGGTCTTGGAGGCGGCTTGTTCGATCCATTAGCGCTGTCCTCGGTCATGGATCATTCGCGTGGCACTCGCGTCATGAGCGCGCATCGTCACGAGCGAATCGAGCGGGTGCTCACAGTGCTTCGCACCTGGCATCAAGAGCCCGTATTGGCTCATTTCGTGCGTTTAGGCTCGGTCGCCGCCGATTGGCTGTCCGAGAGTCCGGACGTGGTCGACATTGCCGATCCGGACCCCTGTGCTCGCGCCTCGGAACTGTTCGAGCAGGAAGCAGCCAAATTATCCGAATTGTTCAGCGCCCTGCGCATTGCCCGGCTAGAAATCGATGGCATTTACGATGCAACTCTACATGATCCATGGTTCGCCAACTTCCAGTGGCAAGGGTTTTCCGCAGAAGAACTCTTAATGGTGCCGGCCGTGATCGCCTTGGAAGATGCGGATCGAGTCGCCGGCGAAGGTCTACGTTCTTTTTCGCAGCTGTTGAGTTCGGGGCGTCCGGTACAGATTTTGGTTCGGGTCATGCCGGCCTATAACCCTGGGGTCGGTCCAAATCCGGGCTTTGCTGTCGGCGCGGATAAAGATCCGGATCAGCATGGCAACCGACATTTGGATAAAGAGCCATCGGATCAGGACCCGTTCCAGCGTTTTCGCACTGAACTCGGCTATTTGGGTCTCAGTCACCGGCAGGCTGCCGTGTCGCAAACCTCCGCTGCCCGTCATGAGCATCTGATGCAAAGCTTTCTGGCCGCCCTGGATGCCACTTGCACCAGCCTGCACCTGATCAACACCGGTGTTCGCCCGCCGCACGACCTGGTGCCGCTGAACGCCTGGCTGGTGGCCGGGGCCGCCATCGAAGGGCGTGCGCACCCGTTTTTTCGCGTTGATCCAATCCCCCATGACTGCGATCCGCCGGAGATGGACTTCAGCGAAAACCCGCAGCCGGATATGGATTGGCCAGTGCATCCATTCACCTACATGGATGACGCAGGTAACCGGGTGGTCGGCGATCTAGCCTTCACTTTTGCCGACTATTGTCTATTGATCCCACCCATGCGCAAGCATTTTCGCGTCATTCCGCCGGGCTGCGATTCAGAGGCGCTGATCCCGATGCAGGCTTATCTGGCCATGCCCCAAGACGAAGCCTATCAAAAGGTTCCGTTTCTGTGGGCGGTGGATGGCAATGGCGTCCTGCAGCGGCTGGTGGTATCGCGCGGCATGGCTCTTGGTTGCCTGGATCGGCTCAATTACTGGCGCACACTGCAAGCGATGGCCGGTGTACGCAACCGCCATGTCGATCAGGCCGTGGAGCGCACCCGCGCCGAACAACAACAGCAGGCCAGCGAGGAGCGCGAGCGGTTGCTGGCGGCACATGCGGCGGAATTGGATCAGGTGCGTAGACAGGCTGCCGGCGAGTCCATGCAACGGCTGACCGACAGATTATTGGGTCTGGATCTGGCTGCCGGTATGTCGGGCGACATGCGCTCGCTGGGATTTGACCCAACAGCGCCTGGTGCGACCGATATCCCTGCCGATACCGGTGCACAACAGGATACCCAAGAGCAGCTGGCCCCAGCGACTGAGGTCGATGCGCTCAGCGCCATCGAAGAAGAGACGACCCTCGGCTTTGATGATCCCTGGATCGATACCCCATTGTGCACAAGCTGCAACGATTGCCTGAAAATCAACCCGGCCCTGTTCATTTACAATGAGGAAAAACAAGCCCTGCTTGGTGATCTGAACAATGCCACATTCGCGCAATTGGTAGAGGCCGCAGAGCTTTGTCCGGCCAAGTGCATCCATCCGGGCCAGCCCTGGAATTCTTCCGAACCGGGATTGGACGAGTTGATCGAGCGCGCGGCGCCGTTTAATCAATAACACCAAGATATCCACGGTCGTATCCCATTTCTGCCGACTGATCGATTGATCCTGGATGAACAGCTTCATCATTGCCCCTGCCATCATGACCGGACTCGGTTTGTTTTTTGCCGTGATTCTGGCGGTGGCCTATCGCTTCCTGCGGGTGCCCGAGGATCCGCGCATCGAACAAGCCGAGGACTTGTTACCGGGCTCCAACTGCGGCGCCTGCGGCGAGCCTGGTTGCCACGCCTTCGCCGAGCGCTTGGTGCAAGGCGAGCTGAAGCCGAGCCAATGCACCGTGGCCACTGCCGATCACATCGCAGAAATTGCCGAACTGCTGGATGTCGACCCCGGCCAACAGGAGAAGCGCGTCGCCCGCCTGCATTGCGCCGGCGGCAAGCGTCAGGCGTATCAGATCGCCGAGTACCGCGGCTTCGAAAGCTGCCGTGCCGCATCCGTGGTCTCTGAGGGCGGCAAAGGTTGCCCCTGGGGCTGTCTCGGCCTGGCAGATTGTCGCGATGCCTGTGATTTCGACGCGATCGCAATGAACGCAAACGGCCTGCCGGTGGTGATGTTGAACAAGTGCACCGCCTGCGGCGACTGCGTCGCGGCCTGCCCACGGGATTTATTCGAACTGGTACCCCTGAGCCAACACCTGTTCGTCCAATGTCGGGCACCGCTGGCCGGCGATATGGCCACGTCATTGTGCATCTGCGCCTGCGATGCCTGCGGGCGCTGTGTCGCCGATGCCGCGCCTGGATTGATCCGTATGGAGGACAATCTGCCAGTGGTGGACTACGCCGGCGGCGGACCGGCACGCCCGGAGGCGACCTTCCGCTGTCCGACCCGCTCCATCGTCTGGCTCGAGGGGGCCCAGTTTGCAGACCAGTTTGCAGAGGGTCTCGCGGATGGCGATACCGAGTTCCACAAGTCCAGTACCGAGGGCCGCTATGCCTAGTCTCTCTAACTCGACCCTGCGCTTGCTGCGGCGTGTGCTCGGTGCACCGCGCCGCGGCCCTGGAGCACATGCTGGCATCGCCACCGTGCTGGACGGCAACACCGCCATCGCCCACACCGAGGCCGGCATCTGCGATGCTGCCGGCATCGGTGGCTCGTTTCCAGCGGATTCCGCTGGTCTTGCCTGGCGCTTGGAGCAGCGTAGGCTTCGGGTGAATGCGTTTGGCGCGCCGCTCGCCACGCGCGCCGCCGAAAGCGGGCGCGGGGCGCTTGCCGCCGCTATCGGGCTGACGCTAGCCGGTGCCCGAGCTACCTGCTTCCTATCCGGGGCGGATCTGACCCGTTGTCGGGATCTGCTAGACTCGGCACGTGCCCAGCGATTGCCGCTGGTATTGCATCTCGCCGGGCGCGACGAAGGCGGCCCCGGAGCCTCCCTTGGCAATGCGCACGAAGCCTTTCATCTGGGCGCTGCTGCCGACTGCCTGGTGCTGGTGGCTGCCAACGTGCAGGAGGCCATCGATTTTACCTTGCTTGCGCGGCGCATCTGCGAGCAGGCGCTGCTGCCGGCGGTGATCGCGATGGACGGATCCCAGACCGCCCTGGCAATCCAGGATGCAAGACCAGCGTCGACGCGACTGATCCGCGATCTGCTTGGCGATCCGAACGACCTCGTCCGCTGTGCGGAACCAAGCTGGCAGGCCGATTCGGCCGCAACTGCCTATACATCTTTGCAGCAGAGCGAGGAGTCTGGCCCAGGTACAGAATCCAATGATGCTCAGCAGTTTCTGTTCGGCGAAGAACGGCGCCGGCTGCCACGCTGGCATGACCCGGATCATCCGGTCATGATCGGTGCATTACAGCCGGCCGCGGCTGCTGGACCCGGCAGGGCGGCGGTGCGCGCCTATCTCGACAGGCCGTTGCAGGGTATTGTCGATGCGGCGTTTACACGCTTTGCCGAAGTTACCGGTCGCAGCTACCAGTCCATCTCGGACTATTGCATCGACGATGCTAACCTGATCCTGCTCGCAATGGGTTCCGCAATCGAAACTGCCGAGGCAGTGGCAGATCGGCTGCGAGCGCGCTATCGGATCAAGGCCGGTGTCATCGGCCTGCGCCGACTACACCCCTTTCCTGGCCCGGAGCTGGTTCGGTTACTGGGCCGTAACTGCCGGATTTGCGTCTTGGAGTGCGCGGATGTGCCGCTCTCCGAAGATCCGCCACTGCTTGGCAAATTGCGCTCGGCGCTGGATCATGCCGCGGAAAATCATATCCGCGGTTTCTCTATCCATGCGGATTATCCAGCGTTGCCGAATAAGGACCGTCCACGCTTGTTGTCGGTCATTTATGGTCTCGGCGGATTGCCGCTGCGGGCTGCCGATCTGCTGCTGCTGTGCCGAAATGCGGGCAAATTGCTGCGCCCGCGCGTTTATCTTGGTATCGACTTCTTGCCGGCCACGAGCCACTATCCAAAGCGACAGGTGCTGTTGGATCGCCTGCGTCGAGCCTATCCAGGAGCTGCCTCGCTTGGCCTTGCCGAGGGCGGCAAGACCGCGGCCAAGTTCGATGACCTGCGACCGGCCGGTGCCATCACGCTGGCGATACAGCGTCGCGACGGCTCCGCCGGCAGCGGATTGGCAGCAGAAGCCGCGGCGCTGTTGCATCGAGTTGACGGCGGTGGCCTGCGCGGGCGCCCGGATTTGTTTGTGCAGCCCTGGGGGAATGGCTGCATCGATCGTGTCACCAGTGCCTCTCAGCCGCTACGCGAGCCAGGCGATGACTGCCCGGTGGATCTGTGTCTGCGCCTGACCGACCGCGGCTGGTCCTCTGCCGACGGCACGGCTGCTCTGACCGCCAACGGTTTACTGATGGTGCAAACTGCGCTGCCGGAAGAGCGCTGCTGGGCCTGGTTATCCGAGGCCGAGCGTGTCGATTTCAAGGCCCATGCGGGGCGACTCTATCTGCTGCCGCCGCCGGCGTCCGGCTCGTCCCTGCCGGGTGCATTGCCGGATGCCGCCAGCAACGTATTTCCCGATACAGTACCGGATACACTCAATCTGCCGGATTCGCCGGTGCCAGATCCCGTGTCCGGCGACGACGGGCTGGACGACTATCGCCTTGGTGCGATCTGCGGTCTCTTGTTGCAGCAAGGCCTGATGGATCTGCCGCGTCGTCGTCTGCTCGGCCTGCGCGCGGAAATGCTTCGCCACACGGTAGCCGACGTCGACGCACGGTTGCAGCTATTCGAGGCTGGGCTTGATGCGCCGCGACGGATCGATACCGCACGGCTGCCTCGGCGCATCGCGCGCGGTGGCGAACAGAACATCAGCGAACAGATCGAAGAGGCCACAGCGCTGGTGCGTAGCATCGGCGGCGGCCCGGACAGCTACGACAGCCTGCCGAATTTCTGGGATCGGTTCGGCGTGCTGTATCGCAATGGCGACATGTCCGAGCTGAGCCCGGACCCGTTGCTTGCCATTGGCACGATACCGGCTTTATCCGCCGGCTTTCGTGACCTCAGTACCTTGCGCGATCGTCTGCCGCTGTTCGATCCAGACCAGTGCACCGGCTGTGGTGCCTGCTGGACCGCCTGTCCGGAGTCTGCCATCGCCGCCGTCGCCGTCACCCCCAAGCAAATCATCGATACCGGCCTCAATGCAGGCGGTGCCGATGCATTGAGGCCGCTGGCATCGAAGCTCGTCGGAACGCTTGTGCAGCTCTGCCAGCAAGCGGAATTTGCCCCCGGCACCGCTGCCGAGATGATCGACTCCGCCTATGCCCAGCTAGCGGCCAAAATGCGCTTTCCGGAGGAACGCAAGCAAGCCATGACCAAGGCGCTGAACCGCATGCTATCTGCTGTTGGTACGTTGCCGCTGGTGGCTACCGATGGGCTGTTCCGGGAAGCCGAATCCGAGCATCCGGGGCGTGGCGCCCTGTTGGCCCTGAGTCTGAATCCAGATACCTGCAAGGCCTGCGGCCTGTGTGTCGCCGTCTGTGCTCCTAACGCCTTGCGCATCGAGCGTCAGAGCACGCGTGCTCTCAGCGATGTACGGCGCATACGCGCGGCCTGGGATTTGCTGCCGAACACCGAGACTGCTGTAATCGAGCGAGCGAACGGTCTGTTCGAACCGGGTGCGCTGGCAGCGACATTGCTCAACCGGGATGCGGCGCGCGCCATGATCGGTGGTGACGGTAACGAGCCCGGCTCAGGTGCCAGGCTCGCATTGCGCCTAACGCTGGCGGCTCTGCAGGCGCGTCAGAGCACGATGGCAAAGGAGCTCGGTCGCGAAATCGACGATCTCCGCGAATGCATTGCCGCCCTGGTGCGCGACACCCTTGCCGACGCTTTGCCCGCCAGCGATCTGGATGCGCTGGCCGAGCGCTTGCGCCGGGTTGCGTCGCGGCAAGCAGAGCTGGGCGATCTACTGGGGCAGGTCGGAGAAGCCGTCGATGCCTCTGTCGATGCCGCGCGTTTACGCCGACTTGTGAACCTGGCTCGCGACCTCGGCGATTGGGCCTGGCGCTTGCGACAGGGCAGCCATGGGCTGGGCCGGGCGGCCTGCGGAATCGTCCTCTCTCCCGGCGCTGCTGTTGGCTGGGCCGGCGCCTTTCCGGACAACCCATTTGCCGAACCGGTGGTACTGGATTGGACGCGCGATGGTGCCCAACTCGCGGCCGGTCTGTTGCAAGGTCAACTGAGCCAGGCAACTCGCGATCTGGTGTTATTGCGCAGAGCGCGACTGGAATTGGAACGCCCAGCGGATGCCGCCCGACTCTGGGCCGATTTAGACGCTCTGTCCTGGCGTGATCTCAACGACCAGGAGCTGGCGCGCTGTCCGTCGCTGCTGCTGGTGGGCGACAGCACAAGCCTGGCAGGCGCGGGACTGGCGCAGCTCTACCAATTACTCGGCACCGATTTGCCGTTGCGCGTACTGCTCCTCGCGGATCTTGACCTGGGGCTTGGACCGCATGCCGGTCTGGGTCTGCCCGCGGCCGCAATTGAGGATGCGGCCATTGATATCGGGCTGCTCGCGCTCTCGAAACGCGATTGCTATCTGGCGCAGAGCAGCATCGCAATGCCGGAACATCTGGCCATGAGTTTGAACGGTGCGTTTGTGCATCGCGGGCCAGCATTGCTCCATATCCATGCCCCCAGCCCGGGGCGGCATGGCTTCGCTTCGGAACGCACTTTGGAGCGCGCGCAGGCTGGCATTGCGGCCCGGGTATTTCCGCTCATGCGTTATGACCCAGGCGCCGATGGCGTGTTCGGCTCACGCATCGACCTGTCTGGCAATCCAGATCCTGTCGAACCCTGGGCGTACATGCCAGACGGACAGCCGATGACGCCAGCACACTGGGCGCTTGGCGAAGGACGCTTCGCTGAACTGTTTCGACCCCTGCCCGAGAATGCACCGGAAGCAACCGCGTTGGTCGACTATCTGCAATTGCCGCCCGAGCAACGCGACCGGCGCACGCCCACGATCGAACGTGCCGCGAACGGCGCCGAGCGCCAACTATTGCAAGTTGACGACGCACTGGTTCGCGTCTGCCGCGAACGCAGCGCCGGCTGGCAGGCGTTGCAGGAGCTGGCTGGGCTCGTGACCCCCTTCACGGCTCGCGTCGAGCAGCAGGCAGAGGAGCGCGTGGCTGCCAGGCATCACAGCGAAATCACCAACCTGATGGCCGAGCATCAGGACCAGATTCAACGCCTGCGCGCCGACTATGAGCAACAATTGCGCCGCGACATCAAGGATCGGCTGATGGCCCTGGCGGGCTATGAGGTCCAGCCTCCAACGCCCCCCCATCAATCGTCCCCGGCGACCGCGGCCCAGCGATCGGAGAATAGCGAGTGAGCGCACTGTCATCCCTGTTCCAGCGCAGCTTTTCCCATGGCATCCATCCACGGCCGTTCAAGGAACGGACCGAGGCTTTGCCGACCCAGCGCATGCCCTTTGTCGATCGGTACGTTTTGCCGTTGCGCCAGAATCTGGGCGCACCGCCGAGCCCGGTGGTCGAGGTCGGCCAGCGAGTCGGTCGCGGCCAGGTCATCGCCGAGCCCACGGCTTTTGTCTCCACCGCGTTGCATGCTCCAGTCACCGGCTGGGTGAGGGCGTTGGGGCGACGGCGATTTCCGGATGGGCGCTACGATCAAGCCATCGAGATCCAGGCCGATCCCTATGCCACTCAGCGCCTAACGGTGGAACCGCCGCCGGACTGGCGCGGATTATCGCTGGACGATCTGGTACCGGTTATCCAGCATTCCGGCATTGTCGGTCTGGGTGGCGCGGCATTGCCGGCACATGTCAAGTATTCGCTGCGCGATGGGCTCAAAATCAACTACCTGATCGCCAACGGCGCCGAGTGTGAACCCTATCTGACCAATGACCATCGCGTCATGGTGGAGCGCCCACAGACCCTGCTGAATGGTCTCGAAATTCTGCACACTCTGCTTGCTGCCGAGCAGACCATCATCGGTATCGAGCTGAACAAGCCGGATGCCATCGCCGGCCTGCGCGAATTGATCGGCGATGATCCGCGATTTCGCATCGCGCCCCTGCGCGTCAAGTATCCGCAGGGCGACTCCAAGATGATGATCCGCTCCATTCTGGGGCGTGAGGTTCCAGCCGGATTACATGCGGCGGATCTCGGCATTATTATGAATAATGTCAGCACGATCGCTGCCATTGCAGACTATTTTGACACTGGCATGCCTTACATCGATCGCATGGTGACGATTTCCGGTCCCGGCATCCCGCATCCGGCTAATCTGATTGTGCCCATCGGCACGCCGGTACGCGAGGTACTGCGTTTTTGCGGCGGTCTCGGAGCGAACACGCGCGAGGTGATCATGGGCGGACCGATGATGGGCACCCCCCTGGCGAGCCTGGATGCGCCGATCCTGAAAAGCAGTTCCGGCCTGCTCGCGTTTACCGCAACCGAGACAGAACCGCCCAAAGAATATGCCTGTATTCGCTGCGGTCGTTGCGTCGAGGCTTGCCCTTACTTTCTCAACCCATCGCGGCTGGCGCGCATGGCCAAGGCACGCCTGTATGAGGAGATGAAACGCGCCCAGGTGATGGAATGCGTCGAGTGCGGCTCCTGCACCTATTCCTGTCCTTCCGGCATCCCGATCGTGCAGTTGATCCGCGGTGCCAAACAGGATATCTGGGCTCGCAAGACAGCCAGCAGGAAAGCCGCCAACCCAGCATCCAATACAGCATCCAACGAGGAAAGGACAACGTGAAAACCAAGGACCCAATGCTGTTGGTGCAGCCATCGCCGCTGCTCAAACAGCCGATGACCACTGCCCAGGCCATGCGCGACGTCCTGTTGGCATTGCTGCCGGCGACCCTGGCCGGGATCTGGTATTTCGGTCTCAGCGCGCTGCTGGTGCTGGCCGCGAGTATCGCAGGCGCAGTGCTGACCGAGTGGGTATTTACCCCGGCCTATCAGCGCCGCGAGCAACTCGGCAACTACAGCGCTCTGGTCACTGGTCTGTTACTCGGGCTCTGTCTGGCGCCGGGTCTGCCGCTGTGGATGGCTTTTCTTGGCGGTGTGGTCGCCATCGGTCTGGGCAAAGTGATTTGGGGCGGGCTTGGTCACAATCTGTTTAACCCATCGATGGTCGGGCGGGTATTCTTGGTAGCGGCCTTCCCGGTCGCCATGACCACCTGGAGCCCGGCCGGTGGTCCGATTGCCTTCTTCGACCTGCCGGACTCCCTGTTCGCGGCCCCTATGATGCAGGCAAGTTACGATGCAATCAGCTCTGCCACGCCACTCGGGCTGATGAAATTCGAGTCCCAGCCAACGCCGCTTTGGGATCTGATGATCGGCAAGACCACCGGCTGCATCGGCGAGACCAGCGGTCTGCTCCTGCTGCTCGGCGGCCTTTACCTGCTGTTGCGTCGCGACCTGGACTGGCGCATTCCGATTTCCATTCTGGCCTCGGTGGCGGCATTCACATCCTTGCTGTACCTGATTGATTCGAGCCAGTATCCGGGTCCGCTGTTCTCGCTGTTTTCTGGCGGATTGCTGATCGGCGCTATTTATATGGCCACCGATCCGGTCAGCTCGCCGATCACGCCCAAGGGAGCCTGGATCTTTGGTATCGGCATCGGCCTGTTGGTGGTGCTGATCCGCGTCTTTGGCGGCTTTCCCGAGGGAGTCATGTACGCCATTCTACTGATGAACGCAGCGACTCCGCTGATCGACCGTTATACACAGCCACGCGTCTTCGGCAAGGGGCTCAAAAACCGATGAACCTGTCCAGCAATGCCGATACCGCCCGCGGCGAGCCGTCGTCGACACGCCTGGTGGCCACCCTGGGCCTCGCCGGGCTTCTGTCAGGACTGATCATCGTCAGCGTCTACGAGGCGACCCTACCCGCCATCGAAGCCTATCAGGCACGCGTATTGCGCGCGGCGGTGTTTAAAGTGCTTCCAGGCATCGAGCGCATGCAACGGCTGGTGTTCGCGGACGGCCAGTTGCTCCCGAGCGAGGTCGAAAATAAATCGGATCAGGCGATCTTCGCCGGCTACGATGCCCAAGGCAGCCTGGTCGGCTATGCGATTCCCGGTGCCGGACCCGGCTTTCAGGACATCATCCGGCTGCTCTACGGCTATCTGCCGGATAAACGCCAGGTGTCCGGCATGGAGGTACTGGAAAGCCGCGAGACGCCCGGTCTCGGCGACAAGATCTACAAAGACCTGGCATTTGTCGCCAATTTCGATGCGCTGGCCGTGGACCCCGAAATCCAGGCCGTGAAGAAGGGCACCAAAACCCAGGCAAATCAGGTCGACGCCATTACCGGTGCAACCATTTCGTCCAAGGCCGTGGTGCGCATCATCAATGAGGCTCATCAGCTTTGGTTCGAGCGACTGCCCGATGTCCCCCCCAGCGCGCCCTCGGACAGCTCTGTGGATCGATCCCAGGCCGAGCCTCCACCGCGGTTGTCGGCGCTGCCGCACCGAGATCAGCCGCAATGAACCCGCGTCCAACCGAGCAGGAGATGCACCATGCCCAAGCCACCGCCTGACGCCTATCAGGAGTTCATCAAGGGCCTGTGGCGCGACAATCCGGTGTTCGTGCAAGTGCTGGGCATGTGCCCGATGCTCGCGGTCACCAACTCTGCCATCAACGCCCTGGCCATGGGCGGAGCTACCTTTTTCGTGCTGGTCGCTTCCAGCTTCCTGGTATCCTCGCTGAAGCGTTGGATACCCAAGCAGGTGCGCATCTCCACCTACATCATCATCATCGCCACCTTCGTCACCGTAACCGACTTCGCACTGGCCGCGCTGGTGCCCGAGATCCATAAGGAACTCGGTGCCTTCATTCCGTTGATTGTCGCCAATTGTATGATTCTCGGCCGCCAGGAAGCATTTGCTGCCCGCAACAGCGTGCGCTTGGCCGTGATCGACGCGCTCGGCATGGCCAGTGGTTTCCTGTTCGCATTGTTCGCGCTCGGCAGTGTGCGCGAAATCCTGGGTGAGGGCCGCTTCTTCGGCCTGGACTTGTTTGGGCCGAACTTCGAGCCCTGGGTCATCATGATTCTGCCGCCCGGCGGCTTCCTGACCCTGGGCCTGCTGCTGCTTTTCTTCAGCTGGTTCGAGGAGCGCAAGAAACAACTCGCCGAGCGTTTGGCGGAAGCAGATGCCGATGCCAAGGTAATGCCGCGATGAATGAAGATATGAAGGTAATGCCGGGATGAATGAACTGGTCTGGATCTTCATCAGCGCACTGCTGATCAATAACTTCGTGCTCGCCTACTTTCTTGGGCTGTGCCCGTTCCTCGGTGTCTCCGGGCGCCTGGAGACCTCATTTCGGCTCGGGCTGGCGACCATCTTCGTGATGCTGATCACCGCACTCTGCGCCTGGATACTCAATACCTATGTGCTGATCCACGCCCCCTATCTGCGCCTGATCAGCTTTATCGTCGTCATCGCCAGCACCGTTCAATTCATCGAAATGGTGATCAAAAAGCTCAGCCCAAACCTGTTTCGAGCACTCGGCATCTTTTTGCCCCTGATCACCACCAACTGTGCCATCCTCGGCCTGGCCATTTTCTCCACCAACAAGGGTTATGGGCTGATCGAGGGCATGATCTACGCGCTTGGCGCCGGACTCGGCTTCACCCTAGCACTGGTGCTGATGGCCGGTCTGCGTGAAGAATCGGAATTGGCCCCGATCCCGCGTTTGATCCGCGGCACCGCGATGAACCTGATCATCGCCGGCATCCTATCCATGGCTTTCATGGGCTTCGCCGGTCTGTTCAGCGCCGCTTGAGCCGCACCCAAATCACCCGCACCACCATGTACCTACTGCACCATGCCCTGGCTATTGCAGCGCTTGCATTGCTCTGCGCTGGCTGGGTGTTATTTCAGCGGTGGCTCAAGCGAGCCGATCCAGGAGCGCGGGGAATTGAAGATGCTGCCGGTTGCAGCGGAAACTGCCAGCAGCGCAAGTCCGGCCAGCCAGGGTCTGCGGCCCGCGCCCGCGGCCAAATTGCAATCAAGCCTCCATCGCGTTGACCTGAACCGCGACATTGAGCACCGGCTGCTGGTCGGCTGCTGCCATGAAGCTGCCGGCCACCGGCGGCACGGCCTCTGGGTGGCGAGCCACGGCCACCGCAATATGCTTGTTGCCAGTGACCTCGCCACTGGTCGAATCGAAGCCTTTCCAGCCAGCGCCGGGCAGATAGGCCTCGGCCCAGGCATGCGTGGCGGCATTGCCCAGCTCGGTCGCCGGGGCAAACAGGTAGCCACTGACAAAACGACTGGCGAGACCGAGAGAGCGGCAGGCCTCGATGAATAGGGCAGCAAAATCGCGGCATGAGCCGCTGCGACTAGACAACGTCAGCGCCGGTGATTGCACGCCTGGTTCCTCGCGTATTTGATACGAAAAATTGCCTGCAATCTCGCGGTTCATGCGATCCAGCAAGGTAAAGGTCTGCATCGGCTGTCGCAACCCCAGACGATCCAACCATTGCTGGACCGCAGGGCGGTCTGGAATGTAGACGGACTGTTGAAATGGCGCCAGTTCGACCCGCTCCGCCTCTGCATAGTCGAATGGATGCATCACCGCATACTCATCGACCAGAAAGTCGAACGGATTCTCTTCGTAATGCTCAATCACGACATTGCTGGCGATGCGCAATTGGTCGGATGGTTCGCTGAAGGTCACCAGCGTCACCGAGTTGTCGAGCACGTCACGCTTCCATTGCAGAACGTGCGCCGGGCTGATGTCCAGCAGCGACGATTCGATGCGTACGTTGTGATTCTCCCGCGGCCTCAACAACAGCCGGTGAGGCAGCAGAGACACGCTGACTGGGAACACATACTCGGTGAGGTGGCTGATATTGATGCGCCGCATGATAATCGCTCCCGGGTGCAAGCAAGCGGGTAGTCCGTTGCCTGACTTTTGCTTAGGTTAAAAACTCAGGTTAAAAAACAATTCAGAAATAATCCGCGCATTTCCATTGATTTTGCAACTTGATGCCGATTTGTCGGCCGCATGTCCGCGCGGGCGGTTTTCCCAGATGACAAGGTGCGAGCATCGGACAACTCAGGTGACAGAGTCAAGGCTGGGGAAGTTGCTCTATGATCTGGTGATACTGAATGCGGTCGCTCAGATCGCACAACCTCCGGCCCTCGAGCGGGTGAAGTTGTTTTGGGGCAATGTCCAGCAGCGGCAACAGCATGAAGTCGCGCTGCAGCAAAGCAGGATGGGGGATGATCAGATTCGGTGTTTCGATCACCGCATCGTCGAACAGCAGGATGTCCAAGTCGATGGTGCGCGGGCCGTTTTTGATGTCGCGTACCCGTTGTAATCGTTGCTCAATGGCCTGGGTAGCGCACAGCAGGGCTGGTGCGGACAAACCGGTGTTCAGTCCGACCACCAGATTGATAAAGTTCGGCTGCTGCTCGATACCCCAGGGGCGGGTCAGATACCAGGGCGATTCGCCGCTCGGCTGGCTGTGCGGAAGTTTGGCAAGCAGGGCCAGACATTGTCGGATATGTTCTTGCGGCTGGATATTCGAGCCGATCCCGATGTAGGCCCTGGCCTGTCGTTGCTCGCCTTGGAGCCGGGATGCCGAGCCCGGCTGCCGGAGCGCCGCTGCCTCCTGTCCGGCTGTGTTCTGTTGTCGTCGAGCCTTGGTCATCGTAAGTTAAGGAGGCGCGGACAGCTCAGCTGAAGACTCGCTCCGGATCGAGTCCGTGGCTGATCAGGTTCGGCGCCGAGAGCAGCCGATTCATCTCCACCGCCACCCGGCGATAGCTGAAATAGTGCAGGCCAATCTGATAGTTCTGAGTCACCATATCGTGACGATAGAGTTCGTCGGTCAGCACCCGACGTACCTCGTCGATGGTCGCATCGGTGACAAAGCCATCGATCTCAATGGTGTTGAAACCGAGCGGTTCGATATCGGTACGGAAAATCGAGTATCGATTACAGAGCACGGGTTTGCAATGGTAGACCGCTTCCAAAAAGGCATTACCAAAACCCTCGTAGGTGCTCGGGTAGGTAATTAGGTCGGCCTCGTTGTAGGCGTCCCAAATGCTGAACGGCGCGTTCCCGCTAACCGTGGCACCAGCATCGATCAGGTCGCCGGCGAGGATCAGCTCCACCTCCAGCAGGCGTGCATAGTCGATGATGCGCTCGGCATACACCTGTCCCTCGTCACCGGAGCTGTGGCTGATGACCAGCTTGGCGCGCGGGTTGCCGAGTCTGCGTACCAGTTCGACGGAGGTTTCGATGCCCTTGCGCTGAACGATGCGCGTGGGCTGCAGTATCATGACATCGTCGTCCTGTAACCCGAGTGCGCGGCGCAGGCCGTGCGGTTCGCCGTCGGCCGGCGGCTGGTCGAAGTCCATGACGTTGGGGATGACGGTGCAGGGCAGGCCGGTGCGCCGGCTGAATTCCTGCGCTGCCTGGGTATTGATGACCACATGGTCGATCTGTGCCAGCCGCGGCGGAAAGGCGGTGACCAGATAATCGTCGATGCAGTTCATTAAAAAGCGGTCGCGCTCCCAGACAAAGTCGTGGTGATGGGCGATGCAAGCCACCGAGGTTTCCATAATGGTTTCCACCAGCGCCAGCCCCAAGGGGATATTCATCGGGATGGTCAGGCAATTCTCGGCAATCAGCAAATCCAGGTCGAATTCGGCGATGGCGGTGCGCAGTTGCTTGCCAATGCGCTGGGTCAGATTCCGCACCCGATCGCTAAGACTGGTGGAACGCAGGCGCTCGGCAAATGCCTCGTCATTGATGGCCTGGATTTCTGCGTGGTGGAAATGTGCCTCGGGAATCAGATAGCTACGCTCGGCGGGTCGATCATCGCAAACGCCGGCAATATAAAAGCAAGTGTGGCCCATCGATTCCAAAATGGAAGCCCATTTCTCGATCTCGAGGCTGACGCCATCGGTACCGCTGATTCGGGTCGACACAAACCCGATGCGTTTCGGGCCATTCTTTTTGCGGGTATGCATGGGGTCGTAAACCTCAATATCGGATTGACGTTATTTATGCTGCATCTCCAGCAGTCGCCGCGCGCCGGCCCCATACGGCATAGACCGGGTCCGAAAACGCCAGGCGGCCTGCATAGATGTCGTCCGCCGGCCGCGGCAGTCCACGCAGGCTCCAACTAGTGAGGTCGACGAACTGGCCGGATGCGATAAAGTACTCCAGCACCAGTCCGGGCCGCTCGTACTCATGGATAGCCTCCCAAATCCGGATCACCTTGGGCGGAAACCAGCGATTCGAGAAGGTCATGATCAACAGTCCCCCGGGAATCAGCACCCGTGCGAGCTGACGAAATACCCCGACTGGATCGGTCAGGTATTCCACCGATACGGTGCAGATAACGGCGTCGAAGACGGCGTCGTCAAATGGCAATGTCGAATCCTGATTCAGATCCTGGACGACGCGTTCGTCAAGCATCGGGTTGGCATCCAATTCCTCGCGATTCATACCCAAGCCGGTGACCGAGGCCAGTGCCAGCGTGGATGGCAGATGCGAGTGCCAACTGGACATCAAATCGAGAACACGGGCGCCCGCTGGAAGCAACCTGCCATAGAGCGCGGAGATTTCGCCGATGGCGGTGCGATCGATATGGTCGACCAGACGCGGCTGAGCGTAGAAGAGGTTATCCGGGCGCGAGTCGGCACGCAGAAACGGAAGGTCGGAGAAAAAATCTGTCGGTATCCCTCGCCACCGCCCCTGCATGCCGGGGCCGTCGGCAGTAACCAGATCCGCGATTTCGGTACAGCAACCACCGCGCTTATCCGTTTTGCTGCCGATCCAGTCAATGCACAACGACAATTCCACGGGTTGATCCGCCAGCGGATGGTTCAGGTCGACCTGCAGCTGCGTTGCGTCGGCGCAGGTAACCCGAAACGGTGTCGGTTGCCTGTCGCATAAGTCATTGAGTTCGGGAACTAGACTCTGGGGATAGAAGCGACCCGTGCGCGGCTGTATCGAAGCGCGCGAGCCGCTGTCGAACTGCTCCGGCCGCAGCTCCAGCAATCGGTCTTGCCGATAGGGACGGAGCAGTTCGCCGGGGTTGAATCGATGACTGGCGCAATATCCAACCGGCTTGTCCATCACCGCCATTTCCAGCTCCGGAGGGAACGGGTCGCGCGCTAAATTCAATTGACCGGCAGCGGTACAATCATAATGGCTGGCATGCGCACTGCGCCAACGCAGCTCGAAGCGCATGCTCACCAGGGCGTTGGCATGGATGCGCTCGGAACCTATCCGAGCTTTGTCAGAGTCGCTGGTGTTTGCATCTGGCTGGCATGCTTGGTCAAGCGGGTCTGTCATTCTGTCATTCTGTCCTCGTTTTGATCTTGCTCGCTTGCCGCCCGCCGGGTCAAGGGGATTTGCGCGATCGAGCGATCGAGCTCTTGACGCTGAGTTTAGTGGTGGTGCAGAAACAAGCTAAACAGGTTTTTGGCTTGGGTGTCGCCTGCCGACTCATTCGGTACCGCTATCGGCGTCGGTATCGGTATCGGCGTCGGTATCGAACTGACCAACTCCGATTCCGATAGCGACCCCGACCCCGATTGCACTCCCCGCCGATGTCTGGATAGCGTTATATAGGTTATTCATGAACCGCTACTTAGGGCATGCTGATAGCCTGTGGGGAGGCCGGGTTGCCTAACTCCAGTCAGGTTTTTGGCCGGATTGCTGATCGGGCGCTTCGCTGGCGCCGAAATTGCGCCGGACGATTGCCTGGATCGCCTCCGCCTTGCGTTCGATATCCGCGACCAGCGCGAATTGACCAACCGCCTTGCGCAGATTATCACCATGCATGGCAACTCGGAAATAGCGATCGCCCTGGAGGTGGTCGGTAAGAAAGCGCAGACCGAGCTCGAACGGTATCACCTGAACAGCAGAGCAGATCGATGCCACCTCCGTGGCATTGAGCAAGTGCCGCATTTGTTCAGCGTAGGCGGCAAGGATCGCTTCGCCGAGCGCAAGATCGAAGCGCACCTGGGTCCTGCCGCCGGCAGCCTCGCCCACACGATTGCAGCAGGAGCGCAGGCAATCGCCGATATCATGTTGGATCAGACCGGGCTGCACCGTATCCAGGTCAATCAGGCACAATGCCCGGTCGCTGTCCCGGGCGAACAACAGATTGTCGATTTTTGGATCGCCGTGGATCACGCGCATCCTCGTTTGGCCTTGCCCGAGTGCCTCTTCGAGCACATCCACCAGCGGGCGCCGATCGGCAATGAATGCTAGCGTTTCGTCGATCAGTCGCGGCCAAGAATCGGCCACATTCACTGCGGCGCTGCTGTAAGCGCTGGATACTTGTGGGCCTTCCACTAGCGCTGTTTCCAGAGCGGCCAGATAGGTTGGCGTATGATGGAAGCCTGGCAGGGTGGTGTAGAGCTCGTCCAGATTCAACTCAGCGCCCAGTCGATGGAAGCAGCCCAGAACCCGGCCGATCTCCGCTGCCTGGCGCTGGTTTTGCAATTGATGCAGGGTGCGGCTGGGATGGATATATTCCATCATACGCCAGCAATGGTTGTCGCTGTCGCGTACAAACGGACGACCATCTGTCGCCATCACCAGCCCCGGCAATCTGACGCCGAGCTCGGGGTGCGCGACGGCTAGTGCTTGTAAGCGTGACAGGTTGGCCATGATACGCTCTGGCGCCGGGAATACTCTGCCGTTGATGCGTTGCAGAACGAAACTGCCGCGCCTGCTGTCGACCCGATAGGTGGCGTTGATCAACCCGGCGCCGAGGGGTTCGATCCGCGCAGCTGCGGCACCAACAAGAAAACCATTGACGATGTGCTGGAGCTGATCACCGGGTTCGGGAGTTGTCTTGTGCATGCTACTCTTCTACCAGGTTCGGATCACCGTTGGCAATGTTTGGCTTGGCCCTCGAGCCGGATGGGGTATAGGATGGATTGCAATTGACTTAGGCGATTGCCGGAGAGAAACCGACCAACAGGCGCCGGATTCTGGTTCGCCTTGGCGACCTCGAGGCAGGACGAGAAGACAAGCCAGATGTTGTGTTTCTCTCCAGAAATCGCCTTAGCATAGGGTATTTTCTAACACCCCGCGGAATGGGCCTCGAGGAGGTGAGTTTGTCTCAGTTGGATGTCTATTCAGCCTCTGGTTGGCTTGATCGAATCGAGCGTGCCGGCAATCGGTTGCCGGACCCTGCGACGTTATTTCTGCTCGGTACCCTGGTGCTGATGCTGTTATCGCAGCTGGCCGTTTGGCTGGATTGGCAGGTGCAGCGTGACAGCTCCATGGAGGTCGAGACCATTCGCGCCGTCAGTCTCCTGGACAGCGCAGGCATTTGGTGGTTGCTGTCCAATCTGGTGCAGAACTTCGTCAACTTTCCGCCGCTCGGTCTGGTTCTAGTGGGATTGCTCGGCATTGGCGTCAGTGAACGCTCTGGTTTGCTGCCCGTGCTGTTGCGGCGCGTGCTGGCAATGGCGCCTCGCGCGCTGCTGGTTCCGGCAACGGTGCTGGTTGGCGTGCTCTCGTCGCTGACGCTGGATGCTGGTTATGTGGTGCTGCCGCCCCTGGCGGGAGCGCTCTTCCTGGCCGCGGGGCGCTCACCGCTCGCCGGCATTGCCGCGGTCACCTCAGGAGTCACCTGCGGTTTCTCCGCCAATCTCTTCATCACCGGCCTGGATCCCTTGTTGGCCGGTCTATCCACCAGCGCGGCGGTGCTGCTGGACCCGGACTATCGGGTCGCGATTACTGCCAACTGGTGGTTCATGATCGCCTCCACGCTGCTGCTGACGTTGTTGGGCACCTTGGTCACCACCCATATCGTCGAGCCAAGGCTCGGCCACCAAGGAGTAGCTGAGGTCGCCCCGGAACAGACTGCTCAGCGTGCAAGCGAGGATCGTGGTTTGCGCCGCGCCGCACTGATGTTTCTAATACTGTCATGCCTGTTGCTGGCCGCGGTGTTGCTTCCAGGTGCGCCATTGGCAGGGCAGGGCGCTCATTTTCCACGCTGGATGGAAGTGTTGGTGCCGCTGCTGCTGATCTTGTTCCTCGGCATCGGACTTGCCTATGGCATCGGCGCCGGCACCATCCGCAGCGATCGCGATGCGGTGGAGATGATGTCAGAAACCATGAAAACCATGGGACCGTACATCGTGCTCGCCTTCTTCGCCGCCCAGTTCATTGCCTGCTTCGACCATTCCGGGCTCGGCGCAATGCTCGCGATCGCCGGCGGCGATTGGTTGGTGCAGATGCAGCTGCCAAGCACGACCTTGGTGCTTGCCTTCATCGCGTTGGTGATGGCCGGCAATCTGATCATGGGATCGGCTTCCGCCAAATATGCCTTCTTCGCTCCCGTGTTCGTGCCCATGTTCATGCAGGTCGGCATCAGTCCGGAGCTGACCCAGGCCGCCTATCGTGTCGGCGATTCGGTAACTAACGGCATCACGCCATTCAACCCATACCTGGTCATCATTCTTGCCTTTGTGCGTCGCTATCGTCCAGACGCCGGTCTCGGTACACTGCTGGCTCTGATGCTTCCCTATACTCTGGTCTTCGCGCCGGTCTGGTCCCTGTTGTTAGGTCTGTGGGTCATGCTGGGATGGCCGCTCGGTCCCGCCGGCCCACTGGTCTACACCGGTTGATTCCAGTTTCTTCTGGTTCTTTTGGTGCGCTTTGTCGATGGCGTGGCCGCTGCGTCATACGCAGCGTTTTTGGTCGGGCTGCTCCACAGCTCCCAGGGGCGTCCCATAACGCCGATCAACGCTTGGCTGAAGGCGCGTGCCACCATGAACGTGAAGCTGAATAAGATGAAAAAGCCGACCCAGACCATAATCGCCTGGGTCGGATCATTCATGACCCGTGTGGCGTTCTGCACCGCCCACATGGCCAATGCCTGGCCAACAACGAAAATGTTCGCCAACTGCGCCACGATTGGGCAAGACAAATCCGGCTGCGCAACACCATAGGTGACCACCTCCTGCCAGCGCATGCCTATGTAGTGCTCGCGCGGCGATAGGGTCAACACCATCAATGCCTCGCTCCACAGCAGCAGGATGCTGAGCCACATCGCAGACTGCCGTGCCATCGCAAAGCGGTAAGGTTCGCGTACCCGATTGCTCATAGACAGTGCGAATCGTGGGATCAGCAAGGTCATGACCAACAAATCCGCGAACAACAGCGACCATTGCCGCGGTTCGAACACCAAGACGCCGATCAGCAGAAACATCGCGAGGATCAGACCAAAGATCAACTCCCTGAGACCAGTCAGGATTAGATTATGGAACAAATCAAATACATGATCGTCGTCGCTGACGAATTCGTTGTATAGCGCCCGGCGGCGCAGAAAAGCAGCCTCGAAGCCTGCCATCAGCAGAAAGAGGCTGATCACCGCAAACACAAGCAATGCGGTTCCGCAGCCAGAGCGGTAGGCATTGAGAAACCAGGAAAGTAGAACCAACCAAACGATGGACATCGTCAGCACGCGGATAATGACAGCGAAATTAATCAATCTGGGTCTGGTCATACTGGTTTCCCGCTTGCTGTTAAATCATCCCCGCTCAGACACTGGATCATCCCTGCTCAGACACTGGATCATCCCTGCTCAGACACTGTGGCAATTCCCGCGAGGGCGACTTAGTCTGGTTTATGCTGCCGGTTAATCGTTGCCGGCAGTCCGTTGAGACGAATGCGAAAACGATCCAACGGGCAGATACACTCGTTGGCCGTATCGGGCGATGAAGACCCAACTTGATTCGCCAACTTAAATACTATACTGATTCAGCAGTTCTATAGTTTGAAAAATAGATTCATCTTCACGATTTTCGGCATCCAGGATACGCTGCAAAAAAAGACTTTTACAGAGAAATACAACCAATTGAGAAACGAACAGGCGTAACAGACCATGCATGAACAGACCAAGGCCGTCGTCCTGCTCTCCGGCGGGCTCGATTCCGCCACGGCCCTTGCCATCGCGCGCGAACAGGGTTTGGCCTGCCATGCGCTAAGTATTGACTATGGCCAGCGCCATCGTTCCGAACTCGATGCGGCATGCCGCGTCGCAAGCTCTGTTGGCGCGGCCAGCCATCGCATCATCAAGATGGATCTCGGCACGATCGGCGGCTCCGCTCTGACTGATGCGCACATCGCCGTGCCCGAGGTGCCCACAACCGGGATACCGGTGACCTACGTGCCAGCACGCAATACCCTGTTGCTAGCCCTAGCCCTGGGGCAGGCCGAGGTGATCGGTGCGGCGCGCATCGTGATTGGGGTGAACGCTCTCGACTACTCCGGCTATCCGGACTGCCGACCCGAGTTCATTGCGGCATTTCAACAGCTGGCGGATCTCGCAACCAAGGCCGGTGTCGAGGGCCATGGCCCGCAAATCAACGCCCCGTTGATCGACCTGAGCAAAGCCGACATCATTCGCCGCGGCAACCAACTCGGCGTCGACTACAGCCTCACCGTCTCCTGCTATCAGGCCGATGCCCAAGGCCGCGCCTGTGGCCTCTGCGATTCCTGTAGAATACGCGCCGCGGGCTTCAACGCCGCGGGCTTGCCGGACCCCACGCGCTATCGCTGAATGTGCGATTTCAGCCAACGCGACAGCGGAACTTTCCTGTTCCTGCCGAGTCAGCTACAATAACGGTCCACTCTAGCAAGCGCCCTTAGCTCAGTTGGTAGAGCATCTGACTTTTAATCAGGTGGTCGCTGGTTCGAACCCAGCAGGGCGCACCAATCAATACAACGGCTTAGCTTCAATCGAGGCTAAGCCGTTTCTTTTGAGTCACCATCAGGATTGATTTCGCGTTGTTTGTCGCGTCCGTTGTCGGGTAGTACACAGTACACTGCACCGTGCAATGTTTCGAGTTCAGCACTGGATTGTCCTTTAGCCCATCCCATCGGCTGTTTCCGTCTATTGCTTGCAATGTTGCACCTGATGTTCCCGACGGTCCGCGGAGAACCGGCGCAAAACAGGACACCCAGGTGTGGACGACATGCACGCGCCGACGACACGGGACGACACTGGACACCCGGGACGACACTGGACACCCACACTCCGACGGGACGACACTGGACACCCACACTCCGACGCCGCTAAGACCGCTAAGACGGGACATCCGCTAAGACGGCGCTAAGACGGGACGGCGCTAAGACGGGACACCCATCTAAAGGTAGAACATCAGTCAACCGCGCATCGAGCGGACGGAGCCGCTCATGCGCGCGTTGTGCACCTCCATGAGATCGGTGACAGATCGGCGAGTTGGGCCACATCGTGGAGTCGAGCGACACCGCGGAGTCGGGCGATATTGCGGAGTCCGCGATATTGCGCAGTCGGGCGGCATCGCGAAGTCAGACGACATCGCGAAGCTGGGCTACAATCGATGAAGCTTGTGACTTATATAGGTGTCCTTTTCCTTCCTCTATCCTGGTGTCCTTTTCCTTCTTCTCCTTCCCCTTTTCCTTCCAGAAGAAAGCGACAATGGCCTGCGCGTCCACGCGGTTGCCACTGGTATCATCGATACCTATTTGCAACGCATGGTACAGGGCTCCACCTAAGCTGCCTTCAGCTCTCCTGCTTTTGTCGCCGACCGGATGCTGGAGCTGGCTTTCAATCCCGCCGCCGATACATCAGTGCGGCCTTGTTCATAAGCTCGGCCAAGACTCAGGGTTAACCTCCAGAGCAACCGTATTTTAAATTTAAAAACCAAGTCTTACGGACAATCCCCAAGCACATGCCGGTCAGTTGGTCGGAGTTACGAACAAGGCCCATCAGTGCTGACCTCACTCCCATTAGAGCATGGCTAGGTCTGATCAATGTCCTTGGTGAAGGTTCAATCATCGTTGGTACAGTCTCAAGATCCAGGTTTGGCACCGCAACAGCCGACATGATGACCGTCAACATTAGGACCGATCCAAATGCAGACTGACACGGAGACAAGATGAGCAACAAACAAACCACCGAACAAGTCGCATTGGGCATTCGCAGACGGGTCTTCGAACACGTCATGCGCAACAACGGCGGCTATCTATCGCAGGCCTGCTCGGCGGCGGAACAGCTTGCATGGCTGTACAACGAACAACTGGTGCTGGGTGCGCCGACCCTGCCGATGATCCCAGCGCCTTTTGCCGGCGTGCCGTCGGCCAGCAACACCGCCTATCGCACCGGGGCGGGATACAACGGACCCGCCGAACCCGATCTCGATCGCCTGTTTATTGCTCCGGCCCATTATGCCCTGGTCGCCTATGCCGCCCTGATCGAGGTCGGCCGCATGGCGCCCGAGGGGTTGCAACTGTTCAACCAGGACGGATCGAGC
Source organism: Thiohalocapsa sp. PB-PSB1 (assembly GCA_016745215.1). GTDB lineage: Bacteria > Pseudomonadota > Gammaproteobacteria > Chromatiales > Chromatiaceae > Thiohalocapsa. The sequence goes on along the minus strand of CP050890.1, from coordinate 4,035,839 downwards.
GTCGAAATGATCGGCGCCGAACACTCGCCGGGCATGGAGGTGCATAACGGCACCCTAGGTATCGGTCTGTCGACCGCCGCCGGGTTGGCCTGGGGACGGCGACGGCGCCAGCATAGCGGGCGGACATGGGTCTTTATGTCCGATGGCGAAGTACAGGAGGGTCAAACCTGGGAGGCTGTGCAAGCCTGTGCTCACCACGGCATCGACTCGGTTTTCGCGATTATGGATGTGAACCATCAGCAATGCGATGGCGCCATGACCACGGTGATGGATGTGCGCGATATCAGCTCGAAATTCCGGGCTTTCGGTGCCACCTGCCTGGAGATCGACGGCCATGACCTCACTGCCATGCGCGATGCGGCAAACGAGCCGCATGCCGGACAACCGCTCATCATCCTCGCCCACAGCAACCCTTTCCAAGGCATGCCGATATTGCGGGAGCGCTTTCCGCGCCTGCACTATGTCCGCTTTAACTCCGAACAGGAACGTGCTCGCATGAATCACTCCATCGCCGCCGACCTAGGGATCGATCCGATCGACCTCGCGCGCCCGTCACAACCAGCCTCGGTCAGGGTGCAAAGCAAATGATCGAGATGGTCAATCGCCCCTATGCGGCAGCTTTCGAAGCGCATGCGCTGGCTAACCCCGATGTCCTGTGCCTATCGGCGGATCTGACCTCCAGTTGTGAAATCGACGGCTTTCGCGACCGGCACCCGGAGCGTTTTTTATCCCTGGGCATGGCCGAACAAAACATGATGAGCTTTGCCGGCGGACTTGGCCTGGCAGGCTTCCGGCCTTTTGTTCACACCTTCGGCGTTTTTATGTATCGTCGTCCTTACGATCAGCTGGTGGCCTCCATCGCCTATCCGCGACGCAAGGTCCGGCTAATGGGCTTCCTACCTGGCGTGACAACACCGGGCGGCATGACCCATCAGGCGATCGAAGACATCGCGGTAATGCGCTCGATTCCCAACATGACAATTCTGGAAACCGGCGACGCGACCGAGGTGGAGAACATTTGCGCAGCGGCGGACAGCATCGACGGGCCGGTCTGGTGCCGGGTATTGCGCGGCTCGGTACCGCGTCTTTTCGATCGCCCAATCCAGGTGGGCGAAATGCGCGAACTCTCCAGCGGTCAAGATGTGCTGGTGATCACCTCTGGCATCTGTACCGAAGAGGCATTGCGCGCCCGCTCCGCCCTGAGCCAGGCTGGGGTATCGATTCGGCATCTGCACCTGCACACCATTAAGCCATTCGACCCAACGGCGCTGCTGGATCATCTCGGATCGGTGCGCCTGGGTGTGGTGGTGCTGGAAAACCATCTGACCGAAGGCGGCGTTGGTAGCCTGGTCGCGGAAACCATGGCGGATGCCGGTGTCGGCAAGCGTCTGATCAGATTGGGACTAAAAGACACCTATGCGCATGGAGGATCGCGCCCCTATCTGATGCGTTATTACGGACTGGATGCACTGGCATTGGTGCGAGCTATCGAACGCTTGGCAGCCACCGATTTCGGCATATCCGAAGCGGATCTGGGGGAAGCGCGGGTCGAAGCGGTGCATTCTCTGCTGAAGGCGGAGGCGCTCTAATGGCCGAGCGATTTACCGTTAGCTACCGTATCCTGGCCGATTCAATGCCCGATGCCGAACAACGTGCCGGCGCCATTGCATTAGAGCAAACGGTCGAAATTCCGCGAGATCTCGTGCCCACCGGATACATCGAAAACCTGGTGCTTGGCCAGGTGACCTCGGTGACTGCCTCCGCTGACCAGGTCTACAATGCCGTGCTCAGCTACTCCATGGATGCGGTCGGCGATAGCCTGAACCAACTCATCAATGTCATCTATGGTAATACCTCGATGCAACAAGGCATCAAGGTAGTGGATTTTCGCCCCTGCGCGCGACTAACGGCATTGTTTCCCGGAGCCCGGTTCGGCATTGATGGACTGCGCCGACTGATCGGACGGGAGCGTGGCGGGCTGGTCTGTCCGGTACTCAAGCCGCAGGGAACCAACACCGGCGATCTGGCCAAACTCTGCTATGCGACCCTGCGAGCCGGCGCCGACATCGTCAAGGAAGATCACGGCCTGGCCAACCAGCCCGCGGCACCGTTTCGCGACCGCGTCCCCGCGCTGGCGCAAGCGGCAGCGCGTGCCAATGCCAAACGAGCCGATGCCGGCGACACCACTCGCGGGTTGTATTTCGCGACCATGAACGGCCATGGCAACCAATTGCACGACGATGCACTGTTCGCCAAACAGGCCGGGGCTGACGGAGTATTAATCATGCCGGGGCTATTCGGCTACGACGCCATCAACTGTTTGGCGCGCGATCCCGAATTCGGCCTGCCCATCATGGCGCATCCATCCCATTTGGGCGCATTCGCGAGTTCGGCGGACAACGGTTACAGCCACGGCATGCTGTTTGGCACGCTGGCGCGGCTAGCGGGAGCGGATATCTCTATTTTCCCCAATGTCAGCGGCCGATTTGGCTATTCGCACGCTGAATGCCGCGAAATCGCCGCCGCCTGTACCGACCCTTCAGGTCATGGCATCCCGATCCTACCCAGCCCGGGCGGTGGCATGACGCTCGACCGAATGGCCGACATGCGCTCGATGTACGGTGACGATTGCGTCTACCTGCTAGGCGGCGGGCTGTTACGCCTGGGTGATCGGATTGGCGACGGAGTGCGCGAAATGATCGCCGCATTGAGTGCTTAGGCGGCTATTTGCTGGATCGGCAAGAGTTCCAGCTCGCTCTAGCGCTGCCGGAGTGGTTCGACATCGCCTTTCACAGGAAGCGAGTCGATATCGGATAACCAATGAGGAGACAATTCATTCGACTATCTCAAGACCGAGATCGCCGACTACTGGACGCAACGCGAGCACCTGGCCAGGATGCTGCGCTTTATCGGCCAGTTGCCGATGCCGCATTGGGTAACCGATGCCGAGGTCGCCCGCTTGCTGGGCTGTGCCTTGGAAAACCATCACGTGTAATATTTGTCGAGGTTTCCAATGCTCAACAGTCTTTCGCTTCTGAATTTCAAGAGCTTCTAGGAAGCGACATTGCCTTTGGCGCCACTGTCGCTGCTCATCGGGGCCAACGCCTCAGGCAAGAGTAACGCGATCGAAGGCATACGCTTCTTGTCCTGGCTGGCGGAGGGCCGGCGGCTGGACGACCTGATGAGCGCTGTTCAGTCGCAACACCAGCGAGTGCGCGGCACCATCAGAGACCTTGTCTACTGCCCTGCCGGTGGTGCGCGGGGTACGGATCAACCTGGGCGATTTGGCTTTCGCTGCAGCATAGGGGCCGAGAGTAGCCAAGGTCTATCTGATCAGCATGACTTCGAGATTCAGATTGAGGTCACATCGGAGAGCATGCGGGTGATATCGGAGACGATCGCCACGCCAGCGTCAAGTGTGCCGCTGTATGTCCTGGACGAGGCCGCGAAATCCTACAGCCATGAAGTCTTGGTGCGGTACAACAACGTTGCACGCGGCGGTATCGAGCCGAAAATTCCCTGCACCGGCAAGAACCAGCAGAGAGACCGAGCCCGCGCTGAGCTGCGTCACTTCTTCAAAGAAGGTGCGAACCTGCTTCTTCCGCTTGCGGCGATCTACGAGACCGGTCGCCACATCTCCTAACTTGCGAACGGATCAATACGGCGGAAGGTCGCCGAGCGTTTTGCGACCGCGGTCCGTCAGTCCATCAATGGCGAGGCCCCGTGGCGACCCTGTCCGTTGCCTACCACGGAGGAGTTGGGCGATTGGTTAGACGCATTTCCGGATGCGGCAATGCGCGGACAGAGCCTTGCGGACCTTTCGCTTGTACGCCTCTGGAATGGACGATGCGTGCTGCATCCGACCGAGCGGGTAAAAATCTGGAGCTACGACATCGATGATCTTTCCGGGTACGACCGCCGCCCATCGGGATTCGGTCGCCGCGGCTAGGCTGGCGAACTCCCACGGCGCTCATTGTGCCTGTCCGAGAATCATTAATAGGACGCTGTTCTTGATCTGCTACTTCTCGTCTCGCCGCCATCGCCTTGACCACAGCTTCCTCACCACAGGCCCTCGGCGGTCTGGGACGGCAACAATTGGGTGGACGAAAACCAGATCCAGTACCCCAGCATCGGCACCGAATCCATCCGCAAATGCCCGCGAAGGGTCGGCATCCGCTCCACCGGTCTCATCGTCTCCGGTTCCGAGCTCGAGGTTGGGACGTTGCCTGACTGGCGTCCGGCTGGTCAAACCCTACCCTCGTCCTGCTCAGCTACCCGGTGCACAGCGTACACGGAGCCGCCGCAGCAGGTAACGCCGTGCAGCCCCGATCCGGATTGGATCTCCCAGAATTTGACGTTGCTCACGCTTGCCCAGCGGATTTGGAGCTAAGCTCATGGTCGTCGCTCGAGCTCGAACATCAGCGACGGTCGATTTGACATGCTTGGCAATTTCCCTGGAGAACATCCGATGATGACAATCCCTCGCTCGATGCCGATCGTGATGGCGCTGGTGGGCACCCTGTTTTCGACAACTGTCACGGCCGAGGTCATCAGGATCCAAATTACTGGAACCGTAGAAAGTCTCAACGATTACGACAATGCCCTCGCTGGGCAGGTTCAGGTCGGTCAGCGCGTGACCGGCTATTACAGCTACGACAGGACTGCGCCGGACCAGGATGCGCATCCCGGGAACGGGCATTTCCCGCAAGATCCGACCAAGGTCTCCATGAGCTTCGAGATCGGAACCCTGACCTTTGCCAGCGCGACGCATGCCCAACCACACGGAATGTACATCGCCGACGTTGCCAACAACTCATGGGGCGATGGGTTGCATGTCGGCAGTGCCATGAATAATCTGCCCCTGCCCAATGGGTCCAGGGTCGATCACATGGATGTCGACTTCTACGATCCGTCAGCGACCGCGTTCAACTCCGATGCACTTCCCGCAGCACCAGTGGATTTGAGTGACTTCCAGGAAAAGAACATCTACTTTTCCGGCCAAGGCAGCACCGGAAACTACTACGATTTTCGCGTTCGTATCGATTCGCAACAACTGTCCAGCGACGACACGCCGCCCCCCGGCACATTCCAAATCGTGGCTTCCATCACCGATGTCTACGACCCGGGCTTTGCATTTGGAGGCATGCTCCAGCCCGGCGTTGAACTCTCCGGAAGCTATCGATTGGATCTGAATCTGCCCGATTCCGACCCGAACCCGGAGATGGGTCACTATCAGCATCCCAAGATCGCCGGCTATGGATTCACGTTGCGTGCCGGTGGATACAGCTTTCAGAGCGACTCCACCACGGAGCCTGTATTCGTCGATATCATCAACAGCTATTCCGACGCAATGCATGTGCTGACCAACTGGGGCAGCGTCCAGCCGGGTGCTTTACAAGCGTATTACATCAACCTGCATCTCGACGACAACAGTGGCACCGCATTTTCCAGCGATGCCCTGAGTGCCGATGCGCCGGATCTCTCGAAGTTTGCCGAGCATCGGGAGATCATGATCGGCGGGTCCGATGCGACCGGCAACTACTGGTCTGTGCAAGCGCAGATTGTTTCCATTACCGCCGCGGTCGCCGAGCCCGCCGAACCAGTCATCGTAACCCCGTCATCCGGCTTTTTTGTTCGCCAGCAACTGGTAGAGTTGGCGTTTCTAATGCCCGTTGGCAAACAATCGGAAACCATCAGCGGAACGGTGAACGCAGAGCCGGTGTCCGGATGGTATATAGATCATTGCCGACATGAAGCCCTGTGGTCGAATGGACGTGAGGTGGTCATTTGCAGCGACATTCATCCGCTGCTGCGGCCGGGCGTCAATAACCTGACCTGGACGATCCTTTTCACAGACGGGACATCGGTCACCGAGTCGGTGAAATGGGAGATCTTCGAGTAGGATTTCCGGCATCGAATCGATTGCTTCGTCGCCAACGCGACGAAGCACCGTTTGCATAAGCTTAGCATTCATCATCGACGTTCTGCATCGGGGAACGTACAATCCGGTTGCATGCTGTCGCGCGCCATAGGAGGGTAGGAAATGGCTTGCGATGGCTACATATAGTGTTTGAAAGAAAGTGACGCAAATCCCGCCAACTGGATTTCGCCATTTTAATCCTGAGTCAAGATAGACGAGGTAATGATATGAATCTTACAAAAAACGTAGGCAAGCTAGATCGCAATATCCGTTTCGTCGCGGGCGGTGTATTAATCGTGCTAGGTATTATCAGCGGCGTATGGTGGCTGGACATCTTCGGCCTGATTCTGATCGCTACGGCCTACTTCGGTACTTGCTTTGCCTACCTCCCGCTCGGGGTCAATACAGCAAAAGAAAAAACCGAAGAAAGTTCAACCGACTAACATCACGCCCTGGCCAAGCCGGCTTAAAATACGTCCGTTATAAACTCATCTCGCCGCGGGACAAGCACTGTCATCCTAGTCAGGATGCAGCACACCTTGACCGCGGGCAGTATTCCGCCGGCCTGGCCGCGACTTTTCCCTCCTCTCCATACTCCAGTCCCAACTCGCCGCATTCCTCGGCGACCGGCTGAACTCATCGATCGCCGGAACCGCACAGGGCGGACATTCAGAGCATTGCCAGAAGACCAGATTGGAATGACTCTTCGTCTCGGATCGCGACTACTTTCACGGTCTCGGAGTGTGCTGCTTTCGAAGCATGTAAGCATTCACCGCAGAGACGCAGCGTGCGCAGAGGGACCAAGGCGCCTCGCCCGCAAGCGATGGTGCAGAAACAAGCTAAACCGGTTTTTGGCTTGGGTATCGCCTGCCGACTCATTCGCTACCGCTATCGGCGTCGGTATCGGCGTCGGTATCGAACCGACCAACCCCTCCGCCAAGCTCCTCGCTGACCGCCTAGTGGAGCGGTACAGAAATCCCGAGGCGGTTCGTTGTCGTTGTCGTTGTCGTAATCGTAGTCGTTATCGAGCATTCGGCTAAGACGATTATGACAACGACAACGACAACGACAACGACAACGATAACGACCGGAGACTGTCTTGGAACATCTGCACCGAGGCACTAGCCACGCTGTCTGAGCTTCGTGAGCATGACCACAAGACGATCGAGCAGTGCCTTTTGCTTGCTGTTGTCGTCTGCGCACAACGCATCGCACACCAGCGAGCACGTCCTCAATCGCAGCGCACTCCAGCGCCGAGCCTCGTGCGATTTCAAACGACCGGCGTCGATCCCCGCTCGTCGCTTTGCCGTTACCCTCGGCCATGTTCAGCGCGATGGCCTACGATGCGCGCCTAAGATGCGCACAGGCGTTGATCCTTCGCGTCACGCTGTCCTTTCACATGCTTGCAGTCGCGGTAAGAACAGCCGACAGACTCGATGGCCGCACGCTAGACGTCGAGTTTCTCATGACCGAATGGCATAGGGCGTTTTCTCTCTCGATTCCGATGCCGATTCTGATAGTGACCCCGACCCCGATTGCACTCCACCGATGGCTGGATCGCGTGGTATAGGTTATTCATGAACCGCTACTTAGCGTAGGAGCCCGCTTGCGGGCGACCCGGCAGGCTTAGCGTAGGAGCCCGCTTGCGGGCGACCCGGCAGGCAATGCCAGCGGAGCGGACGCAAGCGCCACGCCTTTCTCGGTAGAAAGACTGTAGGCCACTGTCTTCTCGACAGATGAACTGAAGATACCCCAGGGTACAACCCGCCCAGCGCGACTTGATTTGGCTCGGGCTCGGGCTCGAAAAGACATGACATTAGGGCGTGAGAAACCTGATGTTTGCTGGGCGGATGGTTGCTGGGCGGATGGTTGCTGGGCGCTGCGCTCTAAATGAATATGAGGATTCACCGCAGAGACGCAGAGTGCGCAGAGGAGCCAAGGCGAATGCAACCTCTTCTCGGCGTTCTCTGCGTCTCTGCGGTGAATCGAACGTTATCCTGGGTGAATGAGGTGAACACTCTTTGCTTCTGCAAATCCTCGATTTTAGAGTTACAATTCCACTCTCGCTCCCGATTTCGATACCGCCGAATACGTGCATGGTCTGATTGCTCTGGGCCGCAAGGGCCATGCTTTTCACACACTCCGCCGGAGACCAGGATGCCTGTTATCGATCGAACCAATGCGGATACCCTGGAGCAATTGCTCCAACACCTGCCCTCGTGGGGCGACTCGCAGCAACGCCACACTTGGTTGCACAGGACACTCGTCGAGCATGCTCACTGGCTGGCTCAGGTCAGCGGCCTGGAGGGCAGCGGGCACCAGGCGGCGCAGGCGTTGGTGGTCGCTTTCGGCCACGACCTGCCGACGGACGAGCAGGGCCTGACGCCGCTGTGCCGGCTGCTGCGGACCATGGACGAGCAGAATCTGGTTAACCGCGCTCGCCTGCGGCCCTTGCTTGCCGCTTTTGCCTGCACTCAGGGCCTTGATCCGCGCCCGATCTGGTACGGGGCGCCCTATCCGGGAATGCTGGCGTTCCAATCCAGCGATCGCCCGATCTTTTTCGGCCGCGAGGCCGAGACCCGTGCCTTGCTGGAGCGCATGGCCAGCGCTGGCGAACCGAATTCCAGCGATCCCGAGGCGCGCTGTTTGTTAGTCATCGGCCCATCCGGCTGCGGCAAATCGTCGTTGGTGCGCGCCGGGGTCTGGGGCGCGTTGGCCGATGGGGTGGAGCCTCTGCTCGAAGGCCGTTTTGCGGAGACTCGGCGCTGGCTCATCGAGGCCATGCTGCCGACCGATCCAGAGCCGTTCGCGGCCTTTGTCAACGCCCTCGACCGGGCCGCCGGCAGCGGCCTGCGGGTGCGCGAGCAGGCGGACCTGTTGCGCAAGAATGCGGATGATCCAGACAGCATTGCCCGGTTGTTCGCCCGGCTGTTGGCGCGCCAGCCGGCGGATGCCCGCTGCCTGCTGATCGTGGATCAGATGGAAGAGCTGTTCACCGCCGCCTGCGATGCCAGCCGCGACGACTTTCTGCGCTTGTTGCGCGCGGCCCTGGCATGCGAGCCGCGGTTGCAGATCGTAGCCACCCTGCGCTCGGACTTTTATCCGGCATTGGAGGCCCAGCCCTGGCTGCAACGGCTGCTGAACCGGGCCGGCGCCAGCTACAATGTACCGCGACCGGGTGCAGAGGAACTGGCCCAGATGATCCGCAAGCCGCTGAGCGAGCTGTGCCTGGTGGATGCCGACGGGCAGCCGCGACCGATCGCCATCGAAAATGCCCTGGTGCGGGAATTATTGCGCGACAGCGCCGATGCCCAGGGCAATTTGGCGTTATTGGCGTTCGCGCTGCAAGCCCGCTTCCAGGCGGCGCTCGACGGCTCCGGCTGCATGAGCCTGCAAGGCTACCGGGATGCCGGCGGCCTGGCGGGCATTCTGCGCGATCGTGCCGACCAGGCATTGCAGCGTTTTCGCGCCGAGCAGGGACTCGCGGCGGATGCCGAGCAGAGCCTGTATTGCGAGGTGTTTTCGCATTTGGTGGCGATCCGCCCGGAGGATGGCACCCCGACGCGACAACGCGCCCGGCTGGCCGATTTCAAGACGCCCCAGGCCCGGGCGCTGATCCAGGCGTTGAGCGGGGAGGACGCACGGCTGCTGGTCTGCGGCCCGCAGCGTGCGGATGGCGACACGGGGGAGCCGGACGACCGGGTCGAGGTGACCCACGAGGCGCTGTTCCGGGCTTGGCCCGACCTTGCCGATTGGATCGAAGCGTACCGCGAGGCATTGATGCGCCGCGACGGCGTCCGCCGCGAGGCCGAGCGCTGGGCAATGGAGCGGCGCGATGCGCTGCTGCCGCGAGCGGAATTGATCGCGGATCTGCACCGTCAGCTGAGCGCCAAGGGGCTCTGGGAGGATCTGATCAAAGAACCGAATCCGGCCCGCTTCCTGGCACGCGACCATGTGGATGAACTCTGGCGATTGGTCTTGGGCGAATACGAAGCCGGCGCGGCGGACCCGCCTGCCGCCGCGACAGCGGCTCGGGAGCTGGTGCGGCTGCTGACCAATGAGGACCGCAGCTGGACCACGATGCAGGCGCTCGGCGCGCGCATCGCCGGCGCCGAACCGGAGTTGGTCCAGTGGCTGCGCAGCGGTTTGGAGCTTGCCCTGGCACGGCTCGGCGAGCCGGATGCATTGGACTGGTATGGGCGACGCCCGGCGCTCGGCGATCTGTTGGCGGTGTTGGGAGATCGGCGTGCCGGTGTGGGTGTCGGCGCGGATGGCTTGCCGGATATTCTGTGGCGGGAGGTATCCGGCGGCGAGGTCAGCCAGTTCGGACGGACGCGCTCGCTGGCCGGGTTTCGGATTGCGTGCTATCCGATCACAAACAGCCAATATCAGGTCTTCCGCGATGCCGAAGACGACGCCGAACCGGCCTGGTGGTTCGAGAACTGGGGCGCTCCAGCGCCAGACGATTCTGACTATACTCAGCCGAATCGCCCGCGAACGAATGTCTGCTGGCTGGAGGCGCTTGCCTACTGCCGCTGGCTGACAAGCCATCTGAAGGCCGCCGGTGGGCTCGCACAAGACGAGCAGATCACCTTGCCCACCGAGGATCAATGGCTGCTCGCCGCCGCTGGCAGCGACGGCCGCCGCTATCCCTGGGGCAACGACTGGGAGACCGGCATCGCCAACTGCAACGAGGCCGAAGACGCGATGCCGCTGGCGCTGAATCTGCGCCAGACCACCGCGGTCGGGCTGTATCCGCGCGGCGATTCGCCGGCCGGGCTCGCGGACTGTGCCGGCAATGTCTATGAATGGTGTCTGAACAAATATGATGATCCGGACGACACTGGTATCGATACCGCAAGCCCCCGAGGGCTGCGCGGTGGCGGCTGGGGCTCTGGTCGCGGCGGCGTTGCGGTCTCGGCGCGCAACGGGGGCAATCCGGATAACGGGGCCGGCGTCGTTGGTATTCGTGTCTGCGTTGCGCGGTCCCCATGACGGCTGTTCACTGAATCACTGGTCACTGTTCGCAGCGAACGGGTCACTGATTGCTCGCGCGCAGCGCGAGGGCGCGTTTTGCGATTATACACAAAAGGTGCTTTACCGGGCGATTTATACCTTTCGTCTTAAACAATCTCCGATGTTGACGTTTAAGCCTATACTGCCGTAATCGGGCAACCGATGGGGGCGCCCCGGCACCTTGTCGAGGGCTGCGCGGTGGCGGCTGGGGCTCTGGTCGCGGCGGCGTTGCGGTCTCGGCGCGCAACAGGAACAATCCGAATAACAGGAACGACAACGTTGGTTTTCGTGTCTGCGTTGCGCGGTCCACGTCCCCCTCCAGCTCCAGATGGCGACCTAGATTGTCGACCAAGGTTTGCAATTGCGCCGGAGTATGGGGGGATGGCGCGGGTGCGTCCCGTCCGTGCGGTTCCACCGCCGGGCGAAGATAAAACCGAGGCGCCTCCCGGGCCGGCATGTACCGGTCCCGAGGCGCCTCACCCTGGTTTCAAATCCTGCCGGCAGCGCTTGATCCAGGCGCCAAGCAAGCGTCCGATCTCCACATCCATGCGCGTCACATGTTCATACTGTGCATCGCTCAGCCAGCGCCAATGATGGGCCAGGCGCAGATACAGCCGCAGCCGGCTCAAAGCCGCGTCGCAATCGTTCAGCGCTGCCAGGCGCGCCGCTTGCGAGCGCGTCTGGGCCAAGAACAGGCCGTCTTGCAGGTCCAGTGCCGCATCCATCAGGCGCTTGGTTACGGTATGACGATAGGCACGCGGGAAGCGTTCGCCCTTTGGCAACAACCATTGCAGCAGGTCGAAGACACGGGCGAGGACAATCATGTCGCTGGGCATGGTTAAGCTGCCGGAGTTGTCGTTGGAGGCCGTTGCGGCCTGGGATAATCTATTTTCGGCCTGGCGCCAGGCCGCAATGGGCAAGCGCAGTGGCCGCGCTGCGGCACATTTCGAGCACCATTTGGCGCGCCGGCTGCTGGGATTGCGTGAGCGCCTGCTTGAACGTCGCTGGCGTCCTGGATCCTATCAGCATTTTTTTATTGCCGAACCAAAACGGCGTCTGATCAGCGCGGCGCCTTTTGCCGATCGGGTGGTCCACCACGCGCTGTGTCAAATCATCGAACCTCATTTCGAACGCCTATTCGTGGCGGAGAGCTACGCGAATCGAGTCGGCAAGGGGAGCCACCGGGCGATTGATGCAGCTCAGCGACTGAGCCGGCGATATCCCTGGGTTCTGCGCATGGACGTGGTGCAACACTTCCCGGCCATCGACCATGCTATTTTAGCCCGCACGCTCGCTCGGGTGGTGCGTGATTCCGACCTGATGGCACTGATCGCACAGATCATTGCCAGTGGTGACCGGGTGTTGGATCAATGCTACGACCCGGTCTGGTTTCCTGGCGACGATCTACTGGCAGCCTGTCGGCCACGCGGGCTGCCGATCGGTAATCTGACCTCTCAGTTCTGGTCCAATTGCTATTTACACCCATTCGATCAGTTCGTTAAGCGCGAGCTGGGCTGTCGAGGCTATGTGCGTTATGTGGACGATCTGCTGTTGTTCAGCGATGACAAAGCCCTGTTATGGGATTGGCGCCGCCGCTGCATCGATCGCCTTGCGCGGCTGAGGCTGACCATCCATACCGAGTCTGCGCAGGTGCAGCCGAGCCCGTGCGGTATCCCCTGGCTGGGTTTTATGATCTTTCCGCAGCATCGCCGGGTCAAGGGTCGGAAAGTGCGGGTGGCGGCTCGACATCTGGAGGCCCGCTATTCCGATTGGCGCAGCGGTCGCATCAGTTTCGGCGCTTTCGATGCCAGCGTGCAGGGTTGGATCAATCATGTTCGCTACGCCGACACCTGGGGGTTGCGAGGGCGGATATTGAGCGGTTTTGATTTGATGCCCCCTAAGAGCGGATGTGAGGGTTAGTTCCGTCCCTGTCGCGATCGCTGGCTTCCCGCTGGCTCCCAGGTTCCAAATCACTGCCATTATTCTTGCTGGTGCCGAGGCTCTGAGACCGTGCAAGAGCCCGTAGGTGATGGTGCAGAAACAAGCTAAACCGGTTTTTGGCTTGGGTGTCGCCTGCCGACTCATTCGCTACCGTTATCGGCGTCGGTATCGAACCGACCAACCCCTCCGCCAAGCTCCTCGCTGACCGCCTAGTGGAGCGGTACAGAAATCCCGAGGCGGTTCGTTGTCGTTGTCGTAATCGTAGTCGTTATCGAGCATTCGGCTAAGACGATTATGACAACGACAACGACAACGACAACGACAACGACAACGACAACGACAACGACAACGACAACGATAACGATAACGACCGGAGACTGTCTTGGAACATCTGCACCGAGGCACTAGCCACGCTGTCTGAGCTTCGTGAGCATGACCACAAGACGATCGAGCAGTGCCTTTTGCTTGCCGTTGTCGTCTGCGGACAACGCTTCGCACACCAGCGAGCACGTCCTCAATCGCAGCGCACTCCAGCGCCGAGCCTCGTGCGATTTCAAACGACCGGCGTCGATCCCCGCTCGTCGCTTTGCCGTTACCCTCGGCCATGTTCAGCGCGATGGCCTGCGATGCGCGCCTACGATGCGCGCCTAAGATGCGCACAGGCGTTGATCCTTCGCGTCACGCTGTCCTTTCACATGCTTGCAGTCGCGGTAAGAACAGCCGACAGACTCGATGGCCGCACGCTAGACGTCGAGTTTCTCATGACCGAATGGCATAGGGCGTTTTCTCTCTCGATTCCGATTCCGATTCCGATAGTGACCCCGACCCCGATTGCACTCCACCGATGTCTGGATCGCGTGGTATAGGTTATTCATGAACCGCTACTTAGCGTAGGAGCCCGCTTGCGGGCGACCCGGCAGGCTTAGCGTAGGAGCCCGCTTGCGGGCGACCCGGCAGGCAATGCCAGCGGAGCGGACGCAAGCGCCACGCCTTTCTCGGTAGAAAGACTGTAGGCCACTGTCTTCTCGACAGATGAACTGAAGATACCCCAGGGTACAACCCGCCCAGCGCGACCTGATTTGGCTCGGGCTCGGGCTCGAAAAGACATGACATTAGGGCGTGAGAAACCTGATGTTTGCTGGGCGGATGTTTGCTGGGCGGATGGTTGCTGGGCGCTGCGCTCTAAATGAATATGAGGATTCACCGCAGAGACGCAGAGTGCGCAGAGGAGCCAAGGCGAATGCAACCTCTTCTCGGCGTTCTCTGCGTCTCTGCGGTGAATCGAACGTTATCCTGGGTGAATGAGGTGAACACTCTTTGCTTCTGCAAATCCTCGATTTTAGAGTTACGATTCCACTCTCGCTCCCGATTTCGATACCGCCGAATACGTGCATGGTCTGATTGCTCTGGGCCGCAAGGGCCATGCTTTTCACACACTCCGCCGGAGACCAGGATGCCTGTTATCGATCGAACCAATGCGGATACCCTGGAGCAATTGCTCCAACACCTGCCCTCGTGGGGCGACTCGCAGCAACGCCACACTTGGCTGCACAGGACACTCGTCGAGCATGCTCACTGGCTGGCTCAGGTCAGCGGCCTGGAGGGCAGCGGGCACCAGGCGGCGCAGGCGTTGGTGGTCGCTTTCGGCCACGACCTGCCGACGGACGAGCAGGGCCTGACGCCGCTGTGCCGGCTGCTGCGGACCATGGACGAGCAGAATCTGGTTAACCGCGCTCGCCTGCGGCCCTTGCTTGCCGCTTTTGCCTGCACTCAGGGCCTTGATCCGCGCCCGATCTGGTACGGGGCGCCCTATCCGGGAATGCTGGCGTTCCAATCCAGCGATCGCCCGATCTTTTTCGGCCGCGAGGCCGAGACCCGTGCCTTGCTGGAGCGCATGGCCAGCGCTGGCGAACCGAATTCCAGCGATCCCGAGGCGCGCTGTTTGTTAGTCATCGGCCCATCCGGCTGCGGCAAATCGTCGTTGGTGCGCGCCGGGGTCTGGGGCGCGTTGGCCGATGGGGTGGAGCCTCTGCTCGAAGGCCGTTTTGCGGAGACTCGGCGCTGGCTCATCGAGGCCATGCTGCCGACCGATCCAGAGCCGTTCGCGGCCTTTGTCAACGCCCTCGACCGGGCCGCCGGCAGCGGCCTGCGGGTGCGCGAGCAGGCGGACCTGTTGCGCAAGAATGCGGATGATCCAGACAGCATTGCCCGGTTGTTCGCCCGGCTGTTGGCGCGCCAGCCGGCGGATGCCCGCTGCCTGCTGATCGTGGATCAGATGGAAGAGCTGTTCACCGCCGCCTGCGATGCCAGCCGCGACGACTTTCTGCGCTTGTTGCGCGCGGCCCTGGCATGCGAGCCGCGGTTGCAGATCGTAGCCACCCTGCGCTCGGACTTTTATCCGGCATTGGAGGCCCAGCCCTGGCTGCAACGGCTGCTGAACCGGGCCGGCGCCAGCTACAATGTGCCGCGACCGGGTGCAGAGGAACTGGCTAAGATGATCCGCAAGCCGCTGAGCGAGCTGTGCCTGGTGGATGCCGACGGGCAGCCGCGACCGATCGCCATCGAAAATGCCCTGGTGCGGGAATTATTGCGCGACAGCGCCGATGCCCAGGGCAATTTGGCGTTATTGGCGTTCGCGCTGCAAGCCCGCTTCCAGGCGGCGCTCGACGGCTCCGGCTGCATGAGCCTGCAAGGCTACCGGGATGCCGGCGGCCTGGCGGGCATTCTGCGCGATCGTGCCGACCAGGCATTGCAGCGTTTTCGCGCCGAGCAGGGACTCGCGGCGGATGCCGAGCAGAGCCTGTATTGCGAGGTGTTTTCGCATTTGGTGGCGATCCGCCCGGAGGATGGCACCCCGACGCGACAACGCGCCCGGCTGGCCGATTTCAAGACGCCCCAGGCCCGGGCGCTGATCCAGGCGTTGAGCGGGGAGGACGCACGGCTGCTGGTCTGCGGCCCGCAGCGTGCGGATGGCGACACGGGGGAGCCGGACGACCGGGTCGAGGTGACCCACGAGGCGCTGTTCCGGGCTTGGCCCGACCTTGCCGCTTGGATCGAAGCGTACCGCGAGGCATTGATGCGCCGCGACGGCGTCCGCCGCGAGGCCGAGCGCTGGGCAATGGAGCGGCGCGATGCGCTGCTGCCGCGAGCGGAATTGATCGCGGATCTGCACCGTCAGCTGAGCGCCAAGGGGCTCTGGGAGGATCTGATCAAAGAACCGAATCCGGCCCGCTTCCTGGCACGCGACCATGTGGATGAACTCTGGCGATTGGTCTTGGGCGAATACGAAGCCGGCGCGGCGGACCCGCCTGCCGCCGCGACAGCGGCTCGGGAGCTGGTGCGGCTGCTGACCAATGAGGACCGCAGCTGGACCACGATGCAGGCGCTCGGCGCGCGCATCGCCGGCGCCGAACCGGAGTTGGTCCAGTGGCTGCGCAGCGGTTTGGAGCTTGCCCTGGCACGGCTCGGCGAGCCGGATGCATTGGACTGGTATAGGCGACGCCCGGCGCTCGGCGATCTGTTGGCGGTGTTGGGAGATCGGCGTGCCGGTGTGGGTGTCGGCGCGGATGGCTTGCCGGATATTCTGTGGCGGGAGGTGTCCGGCGGCGAGGTCAGCCAGTTCGGACGGACGCGCTCGCTGGCCGGGTTTCGGATTGCGTGCTATCCGATCACAAACAGCCAATATCAGGTCTTCCGCGATGCCGAAGACGACGCCGAACCGGCCTGGTGGTTCGAGAACTATGGCGCTCCAGCGCCAATTGATTCTGACTATACTCAGCCGAATCGTCCGCGAACGAGGGTCTGCTGGCTGGAGGCGCTCGCCTACTGCCGCTGGCTGACAAGCCATCTGAGGGCCGCCGGTGGGCTCGCACAAGACGAGCAGATCACCTTGCCCACCGAGGATCAATGGCTGCTCGCCGCCGCTGGCAGCGACGGCCGCCGCTATCCCTGGGGCAACGACTGGGAGACCGGCATCGCCAACTGCAACGAGGCCGAAGACGCAATGCCGCTGGCGCTGAATCTGCGCCAGACCACCGCGGTCGGGCTGTATCCGCGCGGCGATTCGCCGGCCGGGCTCGCGGACTGTGCCGGCAATGTCTATGAATGGTGTCTGAACAAATATGATGATCCGGACGACACTGGTATCGATACCGCAAGCCTCCGAGGGCTGCGCGGTGGCGGCTGGGGCTCTGGTCGCGGCGGCGTTGCGGTCTCGGTGCGCCTCAGGGCCGATCCGCACTCCGGGAGCGGCAACGTTGGTTTTCGTGTCTGCGTTGCGCGGTCCCCATGACGGCTGTTCACTGAATCACTGGTCACTGTTCGCAGCGAACGGGTCACTGATTGCTCGCGCGCAGCGCGAGGGCGCGTTTTGCGGTAATACACAAAAGGTGCTTATCCCTGATGCAGATTCTGTTCTCAGGCGTCCAGCAGCTTCAGCAGCCGCTTGGCCTCCGCCTTGGTGGCTTTGCCGACCGGCTCTTCAAGCACCCGCTGCAAGAGTTGGCGGGCGGCATCGAGGCCGGCATCGGTGGCGCCCGGGCCGAGGGTGGCAAGCGCCAGGGCCTGGGCATCTGCCGCCGGATTCTGGCCCATCGGCTGGTAATCGCCCGCGTGCGGATGGTTCAACAGTGCCCATTGGACAAACAATCGCCGGCTGGCGAGATCCTGCCATTTCGGTAATTGCTGCAAGAATGCGGCCAGGGCTTGCGCCTGTTCGGAAGCCACGGCCGGGGGAGGTTCGGCGTGCGACAGCGGCAGCCCCGCGTGCCGGCAGAAGGCGATCAGGTCTTCGATCGGGATGGCGCGCCCGCCCAGGTTTTGGTATTCATCGCGGGTTTCTTTGACCAGGCCGCAGATACGACCGGTGCGCAGGTTCAACAGGCCGCCGCCGCTGAAGCCTGGTCTGAACTGGCCGAGTTTGAGTTTCAGCAGGCTGGGCTGGTTCTGGCGGTGGGTATAAAACTCGTACTCGGCCTGGATCTCTTCGCACTGGATGGTTTGGGTGTTTGTATTCTTTGGAAAGCCGATGGCGGCGAACCGATCACCGCGTTGGATCTGGCCATCCAGGGGCAAGGGCATCAACTGCTGTAGTTCGACCGGGCAGGGAGCATCGACCGGCGGGCCAAGCAGAGCCAGGTCGGCGTTGTCGTCGATCGCGATCAGCCGGACTTCGACAGGCTGCCGACCCCAAGGCTGCACACGCAGTTCGGTGCCAGGCGGGGTGCCGCGACCGACCACATGGGCGCAACTGGCGATATGGCATTGTGGCAGTACCAGGCCGGTGCCTGGGGATTTGCCGATCACCCGCAATGTGGCGCGATGCAGCGGTTCGAGCGCGGGGTCGCTGGTAATGGGCATGGTATCGATGGGTGCTGCCTTCGTAGAAGGTTGTATTCGCCCGGGATTCGATTCACCGCCGAGATGCAGAGTACGCTGAGAAGAGGGGGCATTCGCTCTGGCTCCTGTGCGTCTCCGCGGTGAATATGTTGGTTTTACCATGAAGAGCACGAGGAGCACAAAGAAGAGAGGATCGGCATTTTACTCTGACCAGCATGGAGTTTGATGCACCGCAGAGACGCGGAGAACGCAGAGAAGAGGGAGGTATTGGGTTTGGGTAGTCTGCGCCTCTGCGGTGGATGCTTACCCGCTGGGTCGCCCGCAAGCGGGCTCCTACGCTGTCCCGCTCTTGGCTGGTCAAGGTCTGCTTGCGGGTGAGGTGCCTTGGGTCGTCTGCGCCTCTGCGTACGCTGCGCCTCGGCGGTGAATCCTTGCATTTCAACCCGCATGGAGTTTGATTCACCGCAGAGAACGCAGAGAAGAGGGAGGTATTGGCTTTGGGTAGTCTGCGCCTCTGCGGTGGATGCTTACCCGCTGGGTCGCCCGCAAGCGGGCTCCTACGCCGTCCCGCTCTTGGCTGGTGAAGGTGTGCTTGCGGGTGAGGTGCCTTGGGTCGTCTGCGCCTCTGCGTACGCTGCGCCTCGGCGGTGAATCCTTGCATTTCAACCCGCATGGAGTTTGATTCACCGCAGAGAACGCAGAGAAGAGGGAGGTATTGGCTTTGGGTAGTCTGCGCCTCTGCAGTGGATGCTTGCCTGCTGGGTCGCCCGCAAGCGGGCTCCTACGCTGTCCCGCTCTTGGCTGGTGAAGGTGTGCTTGCGGGTGAGGTGCCTTGGGTCGTCTGCGCCTCTGCGTACGCTGCGCCTCGGCGGTGGATGTTTGCCTGCCGGGTCGCCCGCAAGCGGGCTCCTACGCTGTCCCGCTCTTGGCTGGTGAAGGTCTGCTTGCGGGCGTGGTGCCTTGGGTACTCTGCACCTCTGCGGTGGATGCTTGCCTTTTTTGCAGGCAGCACCGCCGCTTTTATTCGGTCTGATTCAGTCTCGATTCCACTCCAAGGTGATTTTCAGATTCGCCTCGCCGCTGCCGCGGGCGATCAACGCGGCGAGCTGGCCGGCCTCGAGGCCGAAGTTCAGCGCTAGTTCGACCTTGGCTTTTTGCGGTGCGGCTTGCTCCAGGGCGCTGCCGATGGCGCCGCCAATGCGGGCGATGGCGGCGCCGAGGTCGGCGATGGGTACGGCGTCGAGTAGGCCGATCTCTTGATCGCCACCGCGCTTTTCAACTTCGATGTAGGCGCGTAGGCCGTCGCCAAGATCAATGGGTTGCCATTCTGTGTGTTGCATTGGGCTGGTCCGGATGTTGTGGATGGAACGACCGGGCGATCTGACCGTGATTGTCGATCAGCGCCCGTTCGCCTTGGGTACGGCGATGCGTCGCCAAAGCCGTCCGTCGTTTTTGGTCAGGTCGCCGGCCGCGCAGGGTCCCCAGGTGCCGGCATCGTAGTTGGGAAAATCCCGCGGCGGCAGGGCGGCCCAGACATCCAGCACCGATTGCACGATTTCCCAGCCCTTTTCCACGGTGTCGGCGTGTTTGAACAATGTGGCGTCGCCCTTCATGCAGTCGTAGATCAGGGTTTCGTAGCCAGTGGCGGGCTTGTTGCCAAAGTAGTCTTCGTAGCAGAAGTCCATGTTCACGGTGCCGACGCGCATGCTGGGCCCCGGCACTTTGGCGCTGAAGCTCATCTGGATGCCTTCGTTGGGCTGGATGCGCAGGACCAGCATGTCTGGGGTGATTTGGTCCACATCGGTGTTCTGGAACATGATGGTCGGGGCTTTTTTGAACTGGATGGCGACTTCGGTGTATTGCGCGGTCAGGCGTTTGCCGGTGCGCAGGTAAAAGGGCACGCCGGCCCAGCGCCAGTTGTCCATGGTCAGCTTGATGGCGGCAAAGGTCTCGGTATGGGATTTCGGGTCGACGCCCTTGGATGCACGATAGGCCTGTACCCGCTCGCCATTGGGCATGGTGCCGGCGCCATATTGACCGCGCACGGCATGCGTCAGTACCTGCTCCGGGGTCAGCGGCTGGATGGCGTCGAGTACCTTGTTGACTTCGTCGCGCAGGGCCTTGGCCTGGAAGGAGTTCGGCGGCTCCATGGCGAGGAAGCCGAGCAGAACCAGCAGGTGGTTGGGGATCATGTCGCGGGTGGCGCCGGCTTCTTCGTAGTAGGCGCCGCGGTGCTCGACGCCGACCGACTCGGCCACGGTGATTTGCATGTGGTCGATGTGGTTGCGGTTCCACAAGGGCTCGAAAAAGCTGTTGGCGAAGCGGAATACCATGATGTTCTGCACGGTTTCCTTGCCCAGATAGTGATCGATGCGATAGATCTGGTCTTCGTCCATGTTGCGATGCAGATCGTTGTTGAGGGCGATGGCGGATTCCAGGTCGCGGCCGAAGGGCTTTTCGATGATGACCCGGCGCCAGTCGCCCTCGCTCTCGTGGAGCAGGCCGGCTGCGCCCAGGTGGTGGTTGACCTCTCCGAATAAACTCGGCGGGATGGCCATGTAGAACAGATAGTTGCCGTCGGTTTCCCGCTCGGCGTCAATGCGCGAAAGACGTTCGCACAGGAGATCGTAGTCCGGCCCCGAGCGCATGTCGATGCGCATGTAATGCACGCGCGCGACGAGTCGGTCCCAGACCGCCCGATCGAATTCCGCACCGACTTGACTGGCGATTTGTTGCGCCACCAGGGCGCGAAAGCCGTCGTCGTCGAGATCCAGCCGGTCCAGGCCGATTACGGCGAAGTTCTCAGGCAATAAGTCCGCGGAGAACAGATAGTACAGAGATGGGATCAGCTTGCGCGAGGTCAGGTCGCCGCCAGCGCCAAAGATCACCATGACATTCGGCGGCGCTGGCGCGGCTTGGGCGTATTTGGTCTGTGTTAGAGACATGTCGGGTATCTAGTGCTCAGGATAGGGGTGCTCAGGATTCGGGCTTTTCGTGATGACCGCCGAATTGGTAGCGCATGGCGGACAGGATCTTGTTGGCAAAGTCGCTTTCGCCGCGGGAGGTGAAGCGTTCGTACAGCGCGGTGGTCAGCAGGGGGGCCGGCGTGCCGGTCTCGATGGCGGCCTGACAGGTCCAGCGACCTTCGCCGGAGTCGGAGACGCGCCCGCCGAACTTGCTCAGATCCTGGTCTTCCAGCAGGGCGATGGCGCTGAGGTCGAGCAGCCAGGATGCGACCACGCTGCCCCGTCGCCACACTTCGGCGACATCGGCCAGGTCGATCTGGTATTGATAGTGTTCCGGATGTTCCAGTGGCGCGGTTTCCGCATCGACCACATGCTCCTGGCGACCGATGCCAGCATGCTTGAGGATGTTCAGGCCCTCGGCGTAGGAGGCCATCAGCGCGTATTCGATGCCGTTGTGCACCATTTTGACAAAGTGTCCGGCGCCGCTCGGTCCGCAATGCAGATAGCCGCGCTCCGCCGGGCTGGGCGCGCCGCTGCGCCCGGGGGTGCGCTCGATTTCGCCGAGACCGGGGGCCAGGGTGGCGAAGATCGGGTCCAGCCGTTGTACGGCGTCCTGGTCGCCGCCGATCATCAGGCAATAGCCGCGCTCCTTGCCCCAGACACCGCCGGAGGTGCCGCAGTCCAAGAAATGAATGCCGGCGTCGCGCAGGGATTCGCTGTGACGGATGTCGTCTTTGTAGTTGGAGTTGCCGCCGTCGATGATGGTATCGCCGGCTTGCAGGTGCGGTTTCAGGTCGGCAATGACCTGGTCGACGACCGCCGCCGGCACCATGATCCAGGCGTTTCTGGGGGGAGTCAGTTTGGCGCAGAAATCGGCCAGATCCAGCGCGCCGGTGGCGCCCTGTTGCGCCAGCGCTTGCACCGCGTCGGCATCTCGATCATAGACGATACAGTCGTGGCCAGCGTGCATCAGGCGCTGGACCATGTTGGCGCCCATGCGCCCGAGGCCGATCATTCCGAGTTGCATTCAGGTGACTCCTGTGTATTTAAGCTATTGGTGGGATGGGTTTGCCCTGCCGGCGATGACTGGCCGGAGGGCGCGTATTGTGGTTCGCACGCCTTGCTGTCGTCTGCGGCCATGCGCTGGCTGTTGCTGCATGTTGCCCTAGTGGAGCGGTACAGAAATCCCGAGGCGGTTCGTTGTCGTTGTCGTTGTCGTAGTCGTTGTCGTAATCGTAGTCGTTATCGAGCATTCGGCCAAGACGATTATGACAACGACAACGACAACGACAACGATAACGACCGGAGACTGTCTTGGAACATCTGCACCGAGGCACTAGATGGGGCCGATCGCTCGATGCCACATCTCGCGGCGGCTCAGCGGCAAATTCAGCGCGCCTCTAGGACCACCAGGCTGCGACCCTGTACATGGAATTTGTCTGCGTGCACGAGCTGCTGCTGATCCACTGGGTAAACGGCAGGGTTTGCCGCGCTGTTAACGGCCAGATGCCAGCGTCGATCCTGGATCTGCGGTAGCGCAAAATCCGCGCCGTCATTCTGCATGTTGAGCATCACATGCAGCGGCTCTTCATGCTCTGCGACGCCGGCGAGGGTGAAAGCTAATACATGATTGCAGTCATTCTCCCACGGCGGCTGGTTGAGCTGCGTACTGTGCCAGGCGATGTCCGGCAGTTGACCTTCGCGGTCGGGTTTGCCGGTCAGGAAGCGATCTCGGCGCAAGGTCGGATGGCGGCGGCGAAATGCGATCATGCCGCGGGTGAACGCCAACATGTCGTCGTTCTCCGCGACTTTGCGCCAGTCGAACCAGGACATTTCGTTATTTTGACAGTAGGTGTTGTTGTTGCCTCCCTTGCTGCGCAGTATCTCGTCGCCGGCCAGCAACATGGGCACGCCCTGGCTCAGTAACAGAATGGCCATGAAGTTTTTCGCCTGGCGCCGGCGTAATGCCAGGATGTGCGGATCATCGGTGGGTCCCTCGACGCCGCAGTTCCAGCTCAGGTTGTCATTATGGCCATCGCGGTTGTCCTCGCCATTGGCTTCATTGTGCTTTTGGTTGTAGCTGACCAGATCGTACAGGGTAAAACCGTCATGGCAGGTGATGAAGTTGACGGTGTTGGCAGGCAGTCGGCCGCGTCCCTCGTAGAAATCGCTGGAACCGGAGAGGCGGGTCGCCACGTCCGCAACCAGACCAGGATCGCCGCGCACAAAGGCGCGGATCACATCGCGGTAATGGCCATTCCATTCGGCCCAGCGAAAGCCTGGGAAGTCGCCGACCTGATACAGCCCAGCGGCATCCCAGGCCTCGGCGATGATATGCGCGCGGCCCAATTCCGGCGAAAGCTCGATGGACCAGAGCACCGGTGCATGATGCTGCGGGTTGCCGTCCTCGCCGCGCGCCATGGCGCTTGCCAGGTCGAAGCGAAAGCCGTCCACGCGCATGTCGTGGGCCCAATAGTGCAGGCAGTCGATCAGAAAGCGCGTGACCAGCGGATGGTTGCAGTTGACGGTGTTGCCGCAGCCGGTGTAGTCGCGATAGCGACCGCGGTCGATAAAGTCCAGATGATAGAAAATCTCGTTGCCGAAGCCACGGAAGCTGATGGTCGGCCCATCGGCTCCGCCCTCCGCGGTGTGATTGAAGACCACGTCCAGAATCACGCCGATACCGGCGCGATGCAGGGCCTTGACCATGTCGCGGAATTCGTCTCGGGCGCGGCTTGGATCGCAGGCGTAGTGGGGATGCGGGGCAAAAAAGCTGTGGGTGCTGTAGCCCCAGTGGTTGGAGAGACCCAGGCTTGCGGTCTTTGGCGGCACGTCCTGCAAGTCGAAGGCCATGATCGGCAACAATTCCACGTGGGTGATGCCAAGCGATTGCAGGTACGGGATTTTTTCAATGACGGCCTGGTAGGTGCCGGGGTATTGGGTATCCGCGGATGGATGTCGGGTGAAGCCCCCTACGTGCATTTCGTAGATCACAGCATCCACCAACGGGAGATGGCAATGTCCGACGCCCTCCCAGTCGTATTGGTCGCGCACCAATTGCGAGCGCATGGAGGTGCTCAGGTTGTTGCCCGGTACGCTGGCTTTTTGTCGATCCCACAGCCGATCGCTGACGGTGCGGCACCAGGGATCGAGCAGAACCTTTTCGCGGTCGAAACGGCAGCCGCTTTCGCGCGTGTCGGTGGGGCCGTCCATGCGCCAGCCGTAATAGAGGGTATCCGGCAGATTTTCGATCAGCACATGCCAGAAAAAAAAGGTACGGTGGATTTTGGGATCGAGTTGCACGCTCAGGAAAGGCTCGGGGCTGTCGTCCTGTTCGAACAAGAGCAATTCCGCGGCGGTCGCTTGCCGTGAGAAACAGCAAAAATTGACGCCGTTGTCGATAAAATTGGCGCCGGAAAGATCCCAGTCGCCAGGCTTGACATTGTATTGATTAGATGACATTGGGGCTTGCTCGATGGGATGCAGTGATGGAATCCGAGTGCGTGTGCCGCTCGCTCTTGCTGCTGATGGGACAAGTCGCGTCGGCGGGATACAAGCCTAACTCGGATTGACCCGAGGTGGTATCGGCGAAATCATCCATGTGCGCCGCACCGATGCTCTGGTTGGCTTTTTCTGTGTATCGGTTACCCTGGCGGCGGCGTGCGTATGACCCAATCTGAACCATTGGTCGGCGCGTCGCAACGCCTGCATCCTGCGATTACCGAGAATCATGGCGGACGGCGCGACGCGGAACAATCAACCCAGGTAACCCGCGCAGGGTAGACAGGTTCGGAAACGATGAACTATTGCAGTCAATGCGGCGAGAAGGTAACACTCAAGGTACCAGATGGTGACAATGTGCCGCGGTATGTCTGCGATGCCTGCGGCAGCATTCACTACCAGAATCCAAATATCGTGGTCGGCTGTATTCCGGAATGGGAAGACCGTATTCTGCTCTGCAAACGCGCCATTCAGCCCCGCTATGGTCAATGGACAGTGCCAGCGGGTTTTTTGGAAAACGGCGAGACGGTGCAGCAGGGCGCCGCCCGCGAGACATTGGAAGAGGCCGAGGCGAGGGTCGAGGTCGGCAATCTTTTCAGTCTGTTCAATCTGCCGCACATCAATCAGGTCTATATGCTGTTTCGCGGTCGCATGCTGACTGCCGACTGCGGCGCCGGTGCCGAGAGCCTGGAGACACTATTACTGGAGGAATCTCAGATCCCTTGGGAGCAGATCGCTTTTCCCGTCATCCTGCAATCGCTGATGCTGTATTACCAGGATCGCGCCAAGGGCGAATTCCAATTCCACAGTGGCGACATCCTGCGTCTGCCAGAATCGGATGGGCGTATTCAAATCCGCATGCATGAACCGGGCTGACTTGCCATGTCTGAAGATGCTTCCAACCTGGGCTCGGAACTCGGCCAGCGCGAACCCGCGCTTCGGCCCATACGAGTCGAACTGGTGGATGCTTCCGGCAGCAAGCAGACGCATAGCGTCGATAAGGCGCTGTTGATTGGGCGCGGGGCAGATGTGGGGATCAAGATCCCGCACTCCCTGGTCAGTCGTCAGCACCTAGCATTGTATCCGGAAGCCGGGCGCTGGTGGATTCGGGATCTCCAGAGCAGCAATGGTACCTGGGTCGCCGGGCAGCGCATCGACACAGTCCCCGTGGCCGGCACGACCCGAGTACAGCTCGGCCTTGATGGGCCGGTGATCCAACTGACGCCCGCGACGCCTCCTCCCGCCAAGCGGCGCTCCCGATCCATACAGGACGTATCCCGGCATTATTTCGACCAGGATGCCCCGGATGCTGCTGGCGAACACACCATGATGATTCGACGGGCCTATAAGGATATGAAGCGGCGGCAACGGCATTTCTACGGCCTGATCTTGGCGGGCTTGATGGTGCTGCTGACGATCATGGGCGGCATTGTGCTGTTTCAGTACACTCAGCTGGAAAAAACCAAGCAGCTTGCCAAGGAGACTTTCTATGAGATGAAGGAACTCGAATTGCATATCGCCGACCTGGAGGCGGGCATTCAGCGCGATGCATCCGCGGCGCTCCGGGCTCGGATCGCCGAGTCGAAGCGCGTGTTGGCCGGCATGCGCGAGCGCTACGACAGCTTTGTCCAGGAAGTGCAAAAGAGTCGGCTGGTACCTTTGAATTCGGAAGACCAGATCATTTTGCACATCGCGCGGGTATTTGGCGAGACCGAGCTGGATTTGCCGGACGATTTTGTCGCAGAAGTAAAAAAATACATTCGCAAATGGCAGGCGACCCCGCGCCTGGAGCGCGCTATCCGACGGCTGCACGAAAACGGCTATGCGCCGATCATCTACCGCGAACTCACCGCGCAGGATCTGCCGCCGCAATTTCTTTATCTCGCGTTGCAGGAATCCAGCTTTCGCTATGACGCGGTTGGTCCGCCCACACGCTATGGGCACGCCAAGGGTATGTGGCAATTCATTCCGGACACCGCCAAGCGCTATGGACTGACCCCGGGGCCATTGCAGAACTTCGGTCGTTATGATGCAGACGACGATCGCCACAATGTGGCCAAGGCGACCAACGCCGCCGCGCGTTATCTGAAGTACATCTACAGGACCGATGCGCAGGCATCCGGATTGCTAGTGATGGCCTCGTACAACTGGGGGGAGGGCAATATCATCAAGCGTTTGCGCAAGATGCCCAAGAACCCGCGCGAGCGTAATTTTTGGAAACTGCTGCGTGAGCACAGGATTCCGAACGAGACCTACAATTATGTCTTTTATATCTTCTCCGCTGCGGTCATCTGCGAGAATCCGCGTTTGTTTGGATTCGATTTCGACAATCCGCTGAGTGGTCTTGGCCTTGGCATTCGCCAGGCGGCATTTCCTGCCGATCCCTCCCGTATGGCCGAGCTGAGCGTCTATTAGGGCGTTTTCGTCTTTTCCGATTCAACGCTGATTTGTGGTCGGCTCCGATTTGGCCGATGTGGCATCCGGCAATGCCCATGCTGGATCATGCCTGATCATTTTCAAACAATGATCATGACCTGCGCCAAACATTGACGACTTAGAGCTTGTGCCATTTTAGTAATACTGGGTCATAATAGAGACGCTTAGGTTCTCGACGCGCATTGGGTCAGCACTTCGCGGCGCTGTAAATTGCATTTTCCGGTGCAGAGAGAATTACGTAAGTACATATTTTAAATGATTTTTCAGTTATAAGGCGCGGCTGATCGGCACCACGAGCGCTTGCTCAATCACATGTGTAGATAAAAAAAGACAGATCATCGATCGCGCACAATCGACGGGCGGCCAGCTCGACTGAACGGCTTTGCTGTGGAGTTATTCATCCGAGCATCCGCCTGACCACAGACCCTCACTGTTCCAGGAATGACCGATGCCTCTTCCCCATCGTACATGCTCGCGTTTCCCTAGGTACCGCCTCCCGCGCGGCCTGATTTCGCTGTTCGGTAGTCTATTGCTTTGTCTGCTGGCACAGCCTGCCTGGGCATTGACCATCGATCCTTCCACGTTGAACACCACCCTGACGCCAGGCGGGGAGGTCTCGCAGAGATTTGCAGCGGTCACCACCAGTGCTGGAGAACAATTCAACCAGTGGGAGCCGCTCTCGGGGGTGGGGCAGTTGACCCCGCGTAACGGTAGCGCCAACGCCGATTACAGCTATGCCGATCCGGGGAATCTACAGCATTGCGACACGCGCACGGCGCGGGTCACGGCAACCGGCTTGTTTAGCGTAGGCCCCACGTCGGCTTCCGCTCCTATCGAGATCACCTACCAAGATCCGCTGAGTATTTCCGGCAGAGCGCAGTCGCTTTCCGGAGCGCCAGGTGCAACTGTGCGTTTTACCGCGACATTTTCCGGCGGTCGGGCGCCCTTTGCCGGCAGTTCGTTGCTGCCTGGCGCCACGGTCACGATTTCCGGCAATCAGATTAGCTATCGGTATCAGATCCCCATCGGTACGCCGGCGGGTATGCTGAACGACAGCGTCACCGTGAATGGTCAGACTACGTCCTGTAAGGGGGATTCCGCGACGATCGACGTGGGCATCAACGTAACGCCACCTCTGAGCGTTTCACCGTCCGAATTGACATTGAGCGGCGAACCCGGCAGCCAGGTGAACGCGCAGCTGCAGATCAGCGGCGGCGGCTCGCCCTACAGCGCCAGTGCATCGGACGGCGGCCAGGTTGCATTGAACGGCGGTATTATCGACTACAGCTACGCCATTCCCGACGGAGCAACCGGGAGTTTATCGGATGTCGTGCGCGTCATTGATGAAAATGCCGCCTTTGTCGATGTGCCGATCAGCATCCAGGTGACCTCGTCTCCACCACCCGAGTTGACCGTTACTCCGGCCCAACTCGCATTGGAAGGCGCGCCCGGCAGCCAGGTCACCGGCCAGCTGCAGATCAGCGGCGGTATTCTGCCCTACACCGCCAATGCCGAGATTGGCCAGGTCTCCGTCAACGACAGCGTCGTTGATTATCGCTACGACATTCCCGGCGGGGCAGCCGGCCGGCTGTCGGACAGCATCCGCGTGACCGATGAGCAAGGCGCCAGCCGCAGCGTTGCCGTTTCCATTGAGGTATCCTCGCCGATCGTCGTCACGCCCTCGCCTTTAGCATTGTCCGGACGTTCTGCCGTCGGTATCGAGAGCTCGGCCAGCAAGACCTTCGCAGTCGCCGGCGGCACGCCGCCCTATACGCTCGTCGTCGCCAGCGGTGGCAGTGGACAGGTCGAGCCAGGGCGCCTGGACAGCGCTGGCAATGCCGTCTACAGCGTCGTCA
This sequence comes from Thiohalocapsa sp. PB-PSB1, assembly GCA_016745215.1. Classification (GTDB taxonomy): domain Bacteria; phylum Pseudomonadota; class Gammaproteobacteria; order Chromatiales; family Chromatiaceae; genus Thiohalocapsa. The sequence continues at coordinate 4,006,866 of CP050890.1, read as the reverse complement.
TTCCGGCCAATGCGGCGGCGATGACCATCAGCGACCAGGTGCTGATTACCGATGCCCGGGGGCTGCGATTGGAATTGCCGGTAACCTTGGAAGTGGCCGCATCCAATGCCTTGTCGAGCCGGCCCGATCTGACGCCGAATCAGCGCAGCGTCGCCCGCGCGATCGAGACCCTCTGCCCGCAGTTGTCTCTGATGACCAATCGCACGCCCGATCAACAGGATCTGTTCCAGCAATGCTCGGATATGTTGGCGAATGCATCCAGCAGCAGCATCCCGCGCACATTGACAGAAATCACCACCGAAAAGGCAAATGCTGCAACCAGTGTCGCCATCACCACAGGAACCCAGCAAATGACCAACATCGGCGAGCGCCTGGCGGCGTTGCGTCGTGGTGCGACCGGAGTCAGCGTGCGCGGCCTGAGCTTGAATCTGGATGGACAGTCTTTATCGGCAGATCGGATCGCCGACGCCCTGTCGGCACAGCGCATGGGCGGCGCGGCGAGCGGCGATGATGCGTTTGGACGCTGGGGCTTTTTTATCAACGGCTCCTTTAACTTCGGCGACAAGGACGCCACCGATAACGAGTCCGGCTTCGACTTCAGTACGGCCGGTGTCAGCGCTGGTGTCGACTATCGATTCAGCGATGAATTCATCGCCGGTGGCGCGCTCGGCTATGGCAACAACGATACCTCCTTCGATGCCAATGGCGGTGGTTTGGATACCGAAACCTGGCACCTCGGCGCCTACGGCACCTATAGCTGGTCAGATCGAGGCTATGTCGACGCCATGCTCGAATACGGCTGGCAGTCCTATGATTCAAGCCGCAACATCCGCTATCGGGTGGACTCCTCCACCCAGGCGGTGAGTCGCCAGGCGCGCGCGGATTACGATGGCACGCAATTCGGCATCAGTGTCGGCGCCGGCTATGATTTCGATGAAGGGCCTCTTTCGTATGGGTTGTACGGCAGGGCAGGTTATCTTGAAGTTAATGTGGATGGATTCACCGAGCGGGGCGCTGGCGGACTGGATTTGCAGCTGGACGATTTCGATGCAACCTCGGTCACGACCACACTTGGGGCACGTATTGCGCGGGTTTTCAACACCAAGACCGCGGTTTTGGTGCCACAAGGGCGGATCGAATGGGAGCATGAATACGACCAGGATGGTACATCCCTGGCGGCCAGATTCGCCGCCGCCCCGAGCGCAGCGACCTTCGGCATCCTGACGGACAATCCGGATCGCGACTACTTTCGCATCGGACTCGGATTATCGGCGGTGTTCCCGCACGGCGTTTCGGCGTTCGTGAACTACGATGCATTGCTCGACAAACGCGATTGGACCGACAACCTGATCGATGTCGGCCTGCGCTGGGAATTCGAATAGCCGGATCGGTCATCGCCAGCACGCAGCTGGCCCGGAAGGCGACCCTGGGAACAACCATCAATCCAATGGCCGCATGCCGAGGCGCTGGATGTCGTGCAACAGGTCCGGCCAGAGTCGTTCCCAGCAGCAGCGGTGATCGACCGGCTTAGCCATGACAAGGATCTGCTTTTGCGTTCCGGTCAAGGTCGCAACGGTCAGCGATGGCGGCACGTTGGTGTCGCGCGTGCCGACAACATGCAATTGCCGGATATGCGTCGGCAGAGGAGGGCGGTTGGCCGGATTCAGCGAGTCATGCAATGGCGTGTAGCCATGTAAGTTGGTCCAGGCATCGATGTCGAGATTGGCGGCGATCGTGACCAGCAAGCGGAGCCTGCCCAGGCGCTCCGCCATCAGCCAGGCGAGAACGCCGCCGCCGCTGTAGCCGATCAGTACGATCTCCCGATAACCGTGCTCGTGGACGAAGCCTTGCAATGCCTTGGTCAGAGAAGCCACCACCTGTTCCGAGTAGCGGCCGTAAGTCCAACGCGAAGCATCGCAACCGGCAGTGTGCGCCAGACCGTGGTAACAGGGCCGGCCCAAATAGAGGCTCGGGTTCGGGTCCATGCTCATCAGGCGCAATGCAACCGGATTGCGTGGAGTCGGATCGGACGAAATCCGCGTTCTGCCAATCCAGGGCGAACCGTCGCCGGACAGATAGACATGTAAGACCTGGCTTGGAATTTGGCCTCGACGAGAGTAGATCAGGTGTTTGAACCGATCTCCGGTCAACAAGTGCTGTTCAAACTCGGCGTCAACCCCCAGTCGCTCGCTGTTCAGCAGGGCACTCGCACATCCGGCCAAGCATGGAACACAGCACAAAATAAGGGCTCGAAAACTGCGTGCGAACCGCTTAAGCTCTGGTTGGGATCTTTTGCGTACTCTCATCCAGCAGCGGAGCATGGCTATGACAAGATTGCAGATGATTGGATACGGCCTTACACTCATCGTGACCCTGATGTCGGCCGCCTGCGTTTCGACGCCAACCAGCGGCGGTGCCGACGCCAGTGCATTGCCTGTTCCAACCGCCGGTGCCGGTGTTAAAGATTATGTGCTGGTGGATTGTTTGCTGCCAGGGCAGATTCGCAGGCTTGGCACCCGCATGACCTATCTCTCGGCGCGACGTTCCGTGAAGACGACCGAGCGAGATTGTGGGGTGCGCGGCGGCGAGTATGTTCTGTTCGATCGTTCCGACTACGCAAGCGCCCTGACCGCCTTATTGCCCAAAGCGCGTAGCGGCGATCCGGTGGCGCAGACCTATGTCGGCGAAATCTACGAAAAGGGGCTGGGTTTGGCCAGTCCGGACTACGATGCTGCCGCCGAATGGTATCGCAAGGCCGCCAACAATGACCATGCTCCAGCGCAGATCAGTCTCGGGTCGTTGTACGAACGTGGACTCGGTGTACCGAAGGATAAGGCCGAGGCGTTGAGCTGGTATCGGCGTGGCTCCGGTCTGTCGGAGGACAGGTTGATTTTCGAGTCCAAGCTGAAGGCGGAACGTGCGGCATTTCAGCGGGAACTGGCCTTGCGCAATCGGATGGCGGCGTCTCTGAGTCAACAATTGCGCCAGGCACGGCAGCGCCAAGCATCGGCACCGGCGCGCGCATCGGCCGCAACCCCCAGCGCGGAACAATTGCAACGCTTGGCCGCAAGTCAGCGGCGCGACGCCGAGCAGGCCGCCGCCATCAAAGACAAGCAACTCAAGGCGATCGATACGGTAACCGAGGAGACGGGAGCATCCTCGACAAGCAGCAAGACAGGCGGCGCCAAGGCTGCCCAGGCGGGCAAATTGAAACTGACGTTGCGGCAACAACGCGACGACTTGCTCGATACCTCCCGCCGGTTGGCATCGGTACAATAGCATACAGTGCAGCGATCATGCAGGCGGACGCTGCAAAGTCACACCATCTGTTACCATCTGCTGGCGACGAGCCGAGGCCGTGCATACCACATCATCAATCCCCGAGCAGGCGGGCAAGGGCCGCCGCATTCTGGTGCTGTTCGCGCATCCATCGCTGGAGCGCTCCGAGGCGAACCGCCCGCTGGCAGAAGCCGCGGCCGCGCTCTCCGGCGTAACCCTGGTTGATTTGTATGCCGAATACCCGGCCCTGGAAATCGATATCGATCGCGAACAGAAGCGCTTGTTGGCGCATGATGCGATCTGCTTTTTGCATCCTTTGTACTGGTACTCCACGCCGGCGATCCTGAAAGAGTGGCAGGACTTGGTGCTGGAGCATGGCTTCGCCTATGGCGCCGAAGGCATTGCGTTGCAGGGCAAGTTGTTTTTCAGCGCGCTGACGGCTGGCGGCTCCGGCTCCGCTTACTGTGCCGAGGGTTACAATCACTTTTCCATCCGCGAGTTGCTGCGTCCGCTGGAACAGACTGCAATCCTCTGCGGTATGACCTATCTGCCGCCATTTGCGCTGTTCGGCGCACGCACCGCGGTGGAGGAGGGGCGCATCGCCGCGCATGTGGCCGATTGGACGCGGCTGCTCGGCGCCTTGCGCGATGACCGACTCGACCTGAAGCGCGCGGTTTCGCTGCCGCGCCTCAATGTCGATTTGGATATGATCATTCGTCCGCCGTTAGCGCCAGAGGAAGTCTAGCCATGGACGGTATGCTGTTTGACGCGTTCGTGTATCTATGTGCCGCGGTGATCGCGGTGCCGGTTGCCAAACGGCTCGGCTTGGGTTCGGTTCTCGGCTATCTGATCGCCGGCATCGTCATCGGGCCAATGCTTGGAATCGTCGGCGCCGAGACGGAACAGCTCCAGCACTTTGCCGAGTTCGGCGTCGTGATGATGTTGTTCTTGGTGGGGCTGGAATTGCGCCCACGGCTTTTATGGGACATGCGCAGGCACCTGCTGGGGCTTGGCGGACTCCAGGTCGTGGCCACCGCGCTGTTGATCGCGGCGCTGGCCTGGGCGATGGGGCCGGACTGGCGTACGGCCATCGCCATCGGCATGATCATGGCGCTGTCATCCACTGCCATTGTGCTGCAAACCCTGAACGAGAAGGGACTGGTGCGCACCGTTGGCGGCCGTTCCAGCTTTTCGGTCTTGCTGTTTCAAGACATTGCGGTGATTCCGATGCTGGCGCTCATTCCGCTGTTGGCGCTGCCGGTATTGATGACGCAGACTGGAGCCGATCCAGCCGGTGCTGCCGCACCGGCGCTCGGCGAGGCGATCTCCGAGGTTCACCCAAGCGCTGATCATGCCGGCGCGGACTCCCATGCAACGATGAGTCTGGTTGCTGGTCTGGCGGGCTGGGCCTATGCGCTGGTGGTGCTTGGTGCAGTGGCCCTGGTCGTGCTTGGCGGCCACTTTTTGAGTCGGCCGTTGTTCCGCTATATTGCCGAGTCGCGGCTGCGCGAGATCTTTACCGCCGCGGCATTGCTGTTGGTGGTGGGCATTGCGTTACTGATGACGCTGGTGGATCTGTCGCCCGCGCTCGGCACCTTTTTGGCTGGCGTGGTGCTGGCAGACAGCGAGTTTCGTCATGAACTGGAATCCGACATCGAGCCGTTCAAAGGCTTGCTGCTGGGATTGTTCTTCATCACCGTCGGTGCCGGCATCGACTTCGGCGTGCTGGTTGCCGATCTGCTGCTGGTATTGGCGCTCACATTCGGCGTGATGGCCATCAAGGGGGCGGTGCTGCTGGGGCTGGCGAGGCTGTTCCGGCTCCCGGCCGGGGACGGCTGGTTATTCACTTTGGCGCTGGCGCAGGCCGGCGAATTCGGCTTCGTCTTGTTGGCCTTTTCGGTACAGAACAACGTCGTTCCTGCTGATCTGGCAGAACTGCTGTCCTTGGTGGTGGCGTTATCCATGTTGCTTACCCCGGCGTTGTTCATCGCCTACGATCGCTGGGTTCTACCACGCCTGAGCAGTGGCGGTGCCGCTCGCCCCCCCGATGAGATCGATCGCCGGGGCAGCGTGGTGATTGCCGGTATCGGTCGCTTCGGGCAGATCGTCAACCGTATGCTGGTGGCCGCCGGCGTGCATACCGTGGTGCTCGATCACGAAGCTGGCGTCGTCGAGCGCATGCGCAACATTGGCATCCAGAGCTTTTATGGCGATGCCTCGCGGCCGGACCTGCTGCATGCGGCGGGTATTGAAGATGCGGCGGTGTTCGTGGTTGCCATCGACGACCGCGACCGTGCGGTGGAGATGGTTGAGTATGTCAGCCGGGAATATCCGAATGTTCAAATCGTTGCCCGTGCCTATGATGTCAATCATCTCTACCTGTTACGCAAGGCCGGTGCCGAGCTGGCATTGCGCGAGGTGTTCGATTCGTCGCTGAAGACCAGCGGCGCGGTATTGCGAGCCTTGGGCGTGCATCCATTCAAAGTCGAGAAAATGCTGCGCGCCTTTCGTCGGCACGATGAAGACGGGCTGGAGCAGCTCTACGAATATTGGGACGAAGACGTGGAAATGTCCAAGAACCACGCCTTGCTCGAATTGGTGCGCGCCCGTAACCAGTCGGAACAAAGCGTCATGGCCGGAGATCGAGCCGATTTGCACGATCGTACCGAACGTGGCTGGACGCCGCCACCCAAGCATTACGATGACGCCCTGGATGGCTAAGGGTGCAGCCTCACCTGCATGGGGTGTCGAGCTAGCAGACTGACCGACTTAGGCTGGTCTCCTGCGGAACAGTGGATGCCGGCGCCGCTGTTCCCAGCGCCCAGCAAATGTCCGCCCAGCAAATGTCCGCCCAGCAAATATCCACCCAGCAAATATCCACCCAGCAAACATCAGGTTTCTCACGCCCTGACCTCATGTCTTTCCGATCCCGATCCCGATCCCGATCAAGTAGCGCTGGGCGGATTGCACCCTGGGGTATTTTCAGCTAATTCGTTGAGAATACAGTTGCCTACAGCCTTTTCCCCGGGAAAGACGCGGCGCTCGCGTCCGCTCCGCTGGCATCATTTGCCGGGTCGCCCTAAGCGGGCTCCTACGCCGACCGGCTCCCACGGCCGGTAAAGGTCCGCTTGCGGGCGAGGCGCCTTGGCTCCTCTGCGTACTCTGCGCCTAGGCTGTCGAAATGTCCTGAGTGTTGATGCCAAACCGATTCCGGGTCTTGGATTGCATCATCGAACGCACTGGGGAAGCCTCATCGGTGTCGGGGTCGCTATCGGAATCGGAATCGAATCGAATCCGCTCATCGATCAAAGCAGCCAGCTCGATACCAATCCCTCATTCCGACCTTGACACCGATCCCGACACCGACCAAGCAAACCGGGAAGCGCTTGTTTAGTGAGACTGCAGATTTCGACAGCCTACTCTGCGCCTCTGCGGTGAATCCTGACATTCTTTGAAGGCAGCACTCGACGAGAAGACAAGCCGGTGGTCTCTTTCTCCACAGAAATCGCCTAAGTCGGACAGGCTTCTAGTGCCTCGGTGCAGATGTTCCAAGACAGTTTCCGGTCGTTGTCGTTGTCGTTGTCGTTGTCGTAATCGTAATCCTAATTGTAATCGTCTTAGCCGGATGTTCGATAACGACCACGATTACGACAACGACAACGAACCGCCTCGGGATTTCTGTACCGCTCCACTAGAGCGAGTTGTCGAGATGCCCGCGTCGCTGCATCAGTTCGAGAATCCGCTCGGTCAGAATCAGTTCCATTGCATAGGTCATCTTGCCGCCCGGGATCACCAGCGTGTTAAAGCCGGTAATCATCGAACCATCAATCAGCCCCTTGAGGTTGATCTTATATTCGACGCTGGGTTTGGGCTTCAGAAAATGGATCAGCACCAAGCTCTGCTCCGCGGTTGGAATGGCTTCTACCTGAAAAGGGTTGGAGGTATCGATCACCGGGATGCGTTGAAAATTGATATGAGTTTTTGAAAACTGAGGCAGAATGTAGTGTAAATAGTCATACATACGCCGGTAGATCACGTCTTTGACGTCGTCTGTATTGTAGCCGCGATCACGGATATCTCGGTGGATTTTCTGCACCCATTCCAGATTGATGGTCGGGCAGACGCCGATCAGCAAATCGACTTCGTTCGACATATCGATGTCTCCATCCACGACGCCGCCGTGCAATCCTTCGTAAAACAACAAATCGGTATCGGGTGGGATCGGTTCCCATTCGGTGAAGGTTCCCGGCTCGCAATCGTGGTAAACCGCCTCTTCTTCGTTGTGCACGTAAGTACGGCGCATTCCGGTGCCGGATCGACCGTAACTACGGAACATCTCCAACTGTTGTTCGAACAGGTTGCCTTCCGGGCCAAAATGGCTCAGGTTCGTGCCTGCCTCCTTTGCCTTCACCAGCTCCTCTTTCATCGTCGCTCGATCATAACGATGAAAGCTGTCTCCTTCGATGAAGGCGGCACGCGCGCCAACCCGTTTGAAGATGTGCTCCAATGCGTACTTGACTGTACTGGTGCCAGCGCCGGAGGAGCCGGTGACGGCAACAATAGGATGTTTCCTCGACATGGTGACCTCGTCGTTTTTTGTTAAGTGATGGTGCAGAAACAAGCTAAACAGGTTTTTGGCTTGGGTGTCGCCTGCCGACTCATTCGCTACCGCTATCAACGTCGGTATCGGTATCGGTATCAACGTCGACGTCGGTATCGAACTGACCAACCCGCTATCCGCCAAGCTCTTCGCTGACCGCGTCGCCACGCTGTCCGCGCTTCTTTAGCATGACCACACTACGATCGAGCAGTGCCTTTTGCTTGCTGTTGTCGTCTGCGGACAACGCATCGCACACCAGCAAGCACGTCCTGAATCGCAGGAGTTGATCCTTCGCGTTACGCTGTCCTTTCACATGCGCGCAGTCGCGCTAGGCCCAGCCGACAGACTCGTTGGCCGCACGCTATACGTCGAGCTTCTCATGACCAAATGGCATAGGGCGTTTTCTCTCTCGATTCCGATTCCGATAGCGACCCCGACCCCGATTGCACTCCGCCGATGTCTGGATAGCGTTGTCTAGGTTATTCATGAACCGCTACTAAGCATACGGATGGTGGTCCGATATTCCTTTGTCCGCGAGAGGGATGCTCGCCAGTTCGCAATAAGTAATATAGTTTATTTCGTTGGTCAATAGTTTGTGATCAACGCGAACCTTCGGGCATCGGCTTGCTGGCGGGAGGCATCAGCCGGCTGCTCGACGCCCTGTGCTGCTGTGCGGCGTGCTGGAGTTCCGCAATCTGTTTGCCGGCAGCAAAGGCGATGGCGCGATCCGCCCAGCGTCAGCTGTGTCGAAACAAGGAGACCATGAACCTGTTCGCGATCCCATGCGATTTTTGTGGGTAAATCCACCACCTGAATTGTCTTGTCGTGCAGCATCGACATTGCGGCAACCCGCCCATGGAGCGACTATGGGCGGATTGCCGCTTCGCGAAGGCGAACGAGCATTCGGCGCCAGTCGGTGCGTTTCTCTCCGGCAGTCGCCCGAGGTGAAGAACACGTGTGGTAATAAGCTCGTGCCGCGCTGATTCTCGCACTACTCGCACAATGTCTAGCGGTCAGCAGGGTGCTGCCTGTAAATATTTACCGCAGAGACGCAGGGTGCGCAGAGAGGCCAAGGCGAATGCATCCTCTTTTCTGCGTTTCTGCGGTGAATCGAACTTCTTCCCGAATGAATAGGTAAACCATATTTCGAAGGCAGCACCCGGTCAGCACAGCCGAATATCAGCATCTTTAACGCGCATGGACAGAAGAATGCGTTCGTGCACTGGCGCAGCAGGCCGCACTGCTTCGTGGTCGGCTTAAGGAGCGAAAAGCGCTGGATTTCATCGAGGATACCGCCCTGCACGAGAACGGATAACGAGGCCCGGGCATAGTGTCGATATCGCGGTGCAGGGCGATCGAGGCAAACCGCGCTCGATGGCTATCATTCAATTCGACGCCTTGAACCGGGCGGCAGCTGACGGCGTTATAGCAGATGACAAAAAAGCCCTGATGCAACGGTGCGAGTCGATGCCCGTACCAGAGTTTTGCCTTGAACCGTGGATTGAATTGGCGCTCCCTAGGGGATTCGAACCCCTGTTACCGGCGTGAGAGGCCAGCGTCCTAACCGCTAGACGAAGGGAGCGGAAGCATTGGCGAGAATCGCGTATTATACGTTAATTCGCGGTTCGCTCAAGCGCCGCGCCAAATCATTGCACCATTGTTACAACTTCGCTGTGGTGAGACGATCCGATGGCCCAGGCCATCCTAGTGCCCAGGTGCAGCACACAATTGCAACACGGGTCTCCGTCCGCCCAAGCCGACAAGGGAAGCCAAGGCCGCTTGCTTCAAGAATCCATGCCAACGCCGCTGATCGTTCCACGTCCTGAGCATACCATCTCGCGGGCCAATATCAGCCAAAATGCACTCAAGGTGCTGTATCGTCTGTCACAGGCTGGTCACCAGGCGTTCCTGGTGGGCGGCGGTGTGCGCGACTTGCTGCTCGGACATGAGCCGAAGGACTTCGATATCGCCACCGATGCGACGCCGGAGCAGGTACGCTCGGTGTTTCGCAACTGTCGCCTCATTGGCCGTCGTTTTCGGCTTGCGCACGTGTTTTTCGGTTCCGAGATCATCGAGGTGGCCACCTTCCGCGGCGCCCCAGCCGCGCAGGATACTGATCCTAATAGTGATGCTGGTGATCGACTGGTCGAAAACGGTATTATTCTGCGCGATAATGTCTATGGAACCATCGCCGAAGATGCGCTGCGTCGCGATTTCACCATTAATGCGCTGTATTACAATATTGCCGACTTTTCGCTGGTGGATTACGCGGGGGGATTGGACGACATTCGCGACGGTCGCCTGCGTTTGATTGGCGGCGATGCCGAGGCCCGCTATCGCGAAGATCCGGTGCGCATGCTCCGCGCCGTGCGTTTCGCCTGTAAGCTCGGCTTTATGATCGAACCGTCCTGCGAGGCGCCGTTGACGCACATGGCTCCGCTGCTGTCCGAGGTGCCGGCGGCACGGCTGTTCGAGGAAATCCTGAAGCTCTTCCATAGCGGCTATGCTCTGAATGCATTCGAAAAACTGCGTCACTACGGTCTCTTCGCGCGGTTGTTTCCAGAAACCGATCAAATCCTCGCACGCCAGGATCACGACTTCCCGATCACCTTTGTCAGCCGTGGCCTCGACAATACCGATCAGCGTATCGCTGCTGGTAAGTCGGTGGCGCCGCAGTTTCTATTTGCGATGTTATTATGGGAGCCGGTGCGCCTGCGCTGTCAACAGCTGTTGGATCAAGGACTGGCCTGGCCCGAGGCCATGGCGCTTGCATCTCATGAAGTAGCTTCCCGACAGCAACGCCGGATTGCCATTCCCAAGCGTTTTGGGCTGCCGATGCGCGAGATCTGGTCTTTGCAGCCTAGGCTTGAACGTCGCCAGGGCAAACGATCCATGGCGTTGATCGGTCACCCTCGCTTCCGTGCCGCTTATGATTTTTTATTGTTGCGCGCCGAGGCTGGCGAGGTGGATGCTGAGGTGGCCGAGTGGTGGACGCGTTTCCAGGATGTCGACGCCGCCGAACGCGCGCGCATGTCCGGCGGTACCAAGCGCAAGCGACGTCGCCGACGTAAGACCAGCACTGCTGAGGCCGGCGGTGAAGTCACCAGCGATCATCCCAGCGCCTAGACTGGCGGCGATTCGAACCAGTTTACACTCATGCAGCCTCCACAAAGCAACCAAAGCAGCAAAGCCACCTCGATCAGCAAAGTAACCTTCGCGAATGTCGCGCATGACACCGACATTCGCGGTACCTTCCCGTCAACCGGTCAGTGAGTTTGCCGATGTCCTCCGACCCAATCACCAGCGCCAGCCTTGTCCGCATGAAGAAGAAGGGCGAGCGTATCGTTTGTCTGACCTGTTATGACGCAGCTTTTTGCCGGGTGCTTGAAGCCGCTGGCGTCGACGTGCTTTTGGTTGGGGATTCCCTTGGAATGGTATTGCAGGGACAAGCCACCACGGTGCCAGTCAACCTCGAGCATATGGTTTACCATACCCGTTGCGTCAGCAATGTCCGCGAGCGTGCTTTACTGATTGCGGATATGCCCTTTTTGAGCTATGCAACGCCGCAACGCGCATTCTCTGCCGCCGAACGCCTGATGGGCGAGGGCGGTGCGGCAATGGTCAAGCTGGAGGGCGGTGCCGCCGTGGTTGAAACGGTACGCGCGTTGACCCGCTTCGGTGCGCCGGTTTGCGCCCACCTGGGGCTGTTGCCGCAGTCCGTTCATCAGCTCGGTGGCTATCGCTATCAGGGCAAGGACGACGCCAGCAGTGCCGCTATCCGCGCCGATGCGCTGTCATTGCAGGATGCCGGGGCTTCCATGCTGGTGCTGGAGTGCGTACCGCAACAGCTTGCTTCGGATCTGTCCGTCGAGTTGGAGATCCCAGTCATCGGTATTGGAGCTGGCAACCGTTGTAATGGCCAGGTATTGGTTCTGCACGACCTGCTTGGCTTGACACCAGGGCGCCGGCCGCGTTTTAGTCATAATTTCATGGATGGCAGCAGCAGTATTGCCGAGGCGATCGTCGCTTACGTGACGGCCGTCAGGAGCGGCAAGTTCCCTGGCCCGGAGCACACGTTGTTTTGACGCGATGGCTTGCAGTGCTGATGCACTGAAGGACCGAAGCAGTCCGGTTGTCATGGCCCAGCATGTGGGGCTTTGACAGTAGTGGCCGAATTGGTCAGATTGTGCGAGTCTTGGTCCCAGCCAAGCGGCCCACCAACCGATTCGCGGGTGTCTTTGTATGCCCGTGACCGACTGAGGCAATCGAGCATCATGAATTTCCGGCAACAAACCATGGCCATCCGCGGATTTCCCGACAATCCAGCCTGAGCGAACCTAAGCAGATGCAGATCATTCACGAGATCGCCGTGCTGCGCGCGCAGGTCGCCGACTGGCGTCGGGCCGGCCTGCGCGTGGGCTTAGTACCGACCATGGGCAACCTGCACGCCGCGCACCTGGCTTTGGTGCGCGATGCGATGACCCGCTGCGATCGGGTCGTGGTCAGCGTTTTCGTCAACCCGCTCCAGTTCGGTCCCGACGAAGACCTGCAATCCTATCCGCGCACTCCCGAGCACGATATCGATTTGCTCATCCAAGTCGGCAATCATTGCCTGTTTGCGCCCAGTGAACAGGAGATTTACCCGCACGGGCGCCTAGGTCAGACCTTTATCGAAGTGCCGGTTCTGTCGGATTTGCTCTGTGGTGCCAGCCGACCTGGGCATTTTCGCGGTATCGCCACCGTGGTTGCCAAATTATTCAACATCGTGATGCCCGACCTGGCACTGTTCGGCGAGAAAGACTATCAACAATTGATGGTGATCCGGCGCATGACCGCGGATCTGAATCTGCCGGTGGAGATCGTCGGTCATCCAATCGTACGCGAACCCGATGGTCTGGCTATGAGCTCGCGCAACGGCTATTTGACTCCGGATGAGCGCATCACCGCGCCGCTGCTGCACGACCATTTGCGGCGCCTTGCCGAGGCGATTCGAGCCGGCCAGTTGATCGCTGATGCAGAATGGGATACGGCCCGCGCCCTGTCGGCAGCCGGCTTCAAGCCCGACTACGTCAGCGTATGCCGGCGTGCCGACCTCAACCATCCCAAGCCTGGCGATCGATCATTAATCGTATTGGCTGCGGCATACCTGGGTAAAGCTCGGCTGATCGACAATCTCATCATAGACCTCGGGGACTAGTGCCTCGGTGCAGATGTTCCAAGACAGTCTCCGGTCGTTATCGTTGTCGTTATCGTTATCGTTATCGTTGTCGTTGTCGTTGTCGTTGCCGTTGTCATAATCGTCTTAGCCGAATGCTCGATAACGACTACGACAACGACAACGACAACGACAACGAACCGCCTCGGGATTTCTGTACCGCTCCACTAGGGCGATTTCTCTCCGGCAATCGCCTTGATCGTCCGATCTTCCCAAACAAAGTGACTCTCGACAACAAGCGGCACCGATCGGCAGCCCTATGATCCGCCCATGGCTGACCTCTGGCAAACAGAGACCACCAGCAGGGATCTCGACCTGGGCAACGATTTGTTGTTGCAATGTGGATTATTGCATTGAGAGAATACCCCTCTATTGCACCGCAACAATACGGTCACATCTACACTGACGGACAGCACAGCTGTCTTGCAGAGCTTCCTCCAAACTTACGATTAATCCAGCCAGATCCATGATCGGAAAGGCCGGCATCGGCTAGACGCCTGCCAAGCCGTCGGCCTTGACGAGGACTGCTCGCTTTTCGCTGAGGGTCTTATACAGCAGATCGCCGATGTTTACCCAACTATGAAGTCACTCGATCAACGTTCATGCGTTCCTAACAGCTATGTCCAATGAATTTCAGTCCCTTGCTGCCCGCTTCGAGGCGCAGGTGGAGCAGTCCCCAGAGCGCAAGGCGATTTCCTGCGGCCTGCACGACATCAGCTACCGGGAGCTGAATGCCAAGGCAAATCGCCTCGCAAGCCATCTGATACGCCTGGGCATCGGCCCAGAACAACTGGTCGCCGTCTATCTGGAGCGTTCCATCGAACTGATCATCACGCTGCTTGGCATCATCAAGGCTGGCGGCGCCTATGTTCCGGTCGATACCGGCATGCCCGCGGAGCGCATCGACGCGATTCTCGACGACTGCCGGCCGCCGGTGCTGATCACCCGTGGGGCACCGCGGCTGGACATCGGCCAGCGCATCCCCACCCTGGTGGATCTGGACGCGGATTGGCCCATCATCGAAGATTGCCCTGCGCACAATCCCTCCGTGGCGGTCACTGACGAGACCTTGCTCTATGTGATCTACACCACCGGCCTGACCTGGCATCCCAAATCCGTACAGGGAATTATTCGCGGTGCCGTGAACCGGCTGCGATGGACCTGGGACCAATACCCGTTTCAACCCTGGGAGATTGCCTGTCAGCGCGTCTCCGCTAGTTTTGTCGATCATGTTGCAGAGATCTTCGCCCCATTGTTGGCCGGCACCCAACTGGTGATCCTACCCGGTCGCCAAGCGACCGATCCGGAGGAACTGGTGCTGGCCTTGGCGCGTAAACGCATCAGCCGACTGGTGTTAGCGCCATCGCTGCTGAAGTCCATACTCTGCGTGCGTCGGGATCTGCTGTTTCATCTACCTCATCTCAGATACGTGTTCTGTAGTGGTGAGGTGCTGTCCACGGCCGCGGTCGGCCTGTTCTACCAGCGCTTCAAGCAGGCACGTCTAATCAATGTCTACGGTGCCACGGAGACCAGTGCCGATGCCACTTGGTATGAGGTAAAGCGCTCGGACGTAGACAATGTCTTCGGCTATTTCTCGCGTTCCGGAGCAGTCGCTGCCCGCGCTCTGGGCGCCATACAACGCGATGATGGCAGCGCCGATGGCGACGCCATTACGGTCGCCAATATCCCTATCGATACGCTGGCAACGCGCTTTCACGCAACCCACATGGCCGAGTATCCGAAGTCCTTGTCGGCCTATCTTGACTGGCTCGACGAGGCAGTCTTGCCGTTCTCCATCGATACCGCCTCGCCGCGCTACATCGGCCACATGACCTCTGCCCTGCCAGACTTTGTGCATGATTTGAGCCGGTTGATTTCAGAGCTGAACCAGAATCTGGTCAAAGTCGAGACTGCCAAGTCGGCGATCTTCCTGGAGCGCGAGGCCCTGGCGATGCTGCATCGCTGCTTTTACGACCTGGACGACGCTTTCTACCAGACTTATGTACAAAAGAAAAATGCCAACCTGGGGCTGGTCACCACCGGCGGGACCATCTCCAATATCACAGCCCTGATGATCGCACGCAACCGCGCCCTGGCGCGGCTTACCGGGAAGCGCGACTGGTCCGAACAAAGCATCTATGCCGTACTGCAGGCAAGCGGCTATCGCGACCTGGTTCTGCTGGGCTCGGAATTGATGCATTACTCGATGAAAAAAGCCGCTTCTGTGCTCGGACTCGGCACCCAAAGCCTGTTGCATGTGCGCTCGGCACCGAATGGCGCCCTGGATATTGCGGACTTGCGCGAAAAGCTGGCCGCATGCCGGCGCAAGGGTTTGTTGGTGTTCGCCATCGTCGGCATCGCCGGCGCGACCGAAACCGGGCACATCGATCCACTGTCACAGATGGCCGACATCGCCGAGGATCATGGAATCGATTTCCATGTGGACGCGGCCTGGGGAGGCAGCGGTCTGTTCTCGGCCAAGCACCGCGCACGCTTTGATGGTCTGGAACGTGCCCAGTCAGTCACCTTCTGCGCGCACAAGCAACTCTATCTGCCCCAGGGCATCAGCGTCTGCCTGTTTCGCGACCCGGATACCTTGCGCCATGGTGCTACCACCGCTGCATATCAGGCCACACCGGACTCCTATGATGTTGGGCGCTTCAGCATCGAAGGTTCACGCTCGGCCATGGCTTTGCTGGTGCATGCGGCACTGCAGGTGATCGGACGCAAGGGCTACGAGGCCCTGTTCAATGCCAGTATGGATAAGGCTCGCTTCTTCGCTGACATCATTGCAGCGACGGATTGCTTCGAGCTCTTGTTCGATCCTCCGCTGAACATCGTCAACTACCGCTACATCCCCGAGACCTACCGCGGGCGGCTGCGCAAAGGAACCCTGAGCCGCACCGACAACCAGGCGATCAGCGACATGAATCGACGCATTCAGGAGACCCAATTCGAGCGCGGATCGAGCTTCGTCTCGAAGACCACGTTAAGCAATACTCGCTACGGCCCGGACTGCCCGATCGTGGTATTCCGGGTGATTCTAGCCAATCCGCTGACCACCCAAGCAGATATCCACCTGGTTCTCGAGGATCAACTGGCCATTGCCCGGGAACTCAGCGGCGACACCGCTGGCATGATGCCAGACGCTGCCACCGATGGTGTGCTCGGCCGCTCGCTGGCGGATGCCTTCTCTGAGAGCGTAGTGCTGAAAGAGACCCTGGGCGAACCCATGATCCCCATCGGCAAGCCATTGCCGGGTTGCCAGATACACATTCTGGACCCGCATGGGCAGCCGGTGAGCAACGGCGAAGTGGGCGAGATCTACGTCGGTGGCCTAGCGGTGGCGCGCGGCTACCTGCATCCTCCGGCACAGGGACACTCGCGCTTCGTGCCGGATCCGTTTTCGCAGCATCCAGGCGCCCAACTGTTTCGCACAGGCGATCGCGGTCGCCGGCTCGCCGACGGCAACATCGAGTACCGCGGCCGCAACGACGATCTGGTCAAGATCAATGGCCTTCCGGTGGAACTCTCGGAGCTGGAATCGACACTGCACGAGATTTCCGGCATCAAGCACTGTGCCGTGACCGCCCACAGCGACGCACGCGGACTGGGGTTTCTGATCGCCCATGTCGAGCTCGACGATGCCGAGGACGCCAATGCCGCCGCGGACAGGCTGGCGTCGATCGAAGCCATGGCACATGCCAAACTGCCGACTCACATGACCCCGCGCGAAATCCGGTTGGTGACAAAAATGCCGCTGACGCTGAGCGGCAAAATCGACCGCAAACGGTTGGACATGGGTCGCGACAATCCGAATTTTTTTAGCGACACCGCGCCTTGATCATCACCTCGTTGCACAAGTGCAGAAGAACGACGCGCCGGGACTGACTGCGATCGTTGCCGTCATCGTGAAGTAACTAGGCAGGTACCATGCCCATAAACGCAGGCCATCGGCCCTCGAACAGGAGGCGCAGGGCCTCTTCAGAAGAGACCCCAGGTTTCATGCAGGTTGAGAGATAGCTGCGGATGCGTTTGCGCGCGAGGGTCGTTCGAATCGGCGGTGCCCATTGCGCTCCATCCTCCGGCATGGCGGCGGTGTTCGGTTCGACACCGGTATTGGCGCCGCCAATCAGCCAAGTCCTAGAATGTGATAACCGGTGTCGACATAGAGAATGTCACCGGTGATGCCAGACGCCAGATCCGAGCACAAAAAAGCAGTGGCGTTGCCAACTTCATCAATGGTTACGTTACGTCGCAGTGGCGTGCGCTCCTCGACCTGCTTCAGCATGGAGCGGAAGTCGGCGATACCGGACGCGGCCAGCGTGCGTATAGGTCCGGCAGAGATCCCATTGACGCGGGTACCCTCAGGACCCAGTGCCGCCGCTAGATAGCGCACGTTCGCCTCCAGGCTCGCCTTCGCGACGCCCATGACATTATAATTCGGCACCGCACGCACGGCGCCCAAATAGCTCATCGTGACCAGCGCGCCGCTGCGCCCGGCCATCAGCGCGCGACCGGCCTTGGCCAAGGCGCCGAAGCTGTAGGAACTGATCTCATGCGCAGTGGTGAATCCCTTGCGCGTCATCGCGTCGATGTAGTTTCCTTCCAATTCCTCCTTGCGCGCGAAGGCGATGGCGTGCACGATGCCATCCAGCCCGTCCCATCGTTCGCCGAGGGCAGCGAAACAATCATCGATCTGTGTGTCACTCGACACATCCAGCGGTAACACGATGTTGGAATCGCATTTTGCGGCCAAATCTTCCACTCGGGCCTGGAGCTTATCTCCTTGGTAGGAGAAAGCCAACTGTGCTCCCTCACGGTACATTGCCTGGGCTACACCCCAGGCAATCGAGCGGTTACTGGCGACGCCGGTGATAAGAAAACGTTTATTGGTCAGGAATCCCATGTTTTGATCTCGTCTAATCTTTTGCCGGTGAGCTTTTTGTCGGTGATCTCTTTGTTGGATCGCATTTCGGTTGTTCTGGTGTGCCGGAGAGGGCAACAGACTAATATACCAATCTTCGCGCAGCCGCATGCACCGGTGCGAGTACCAATGAAGATATCATTGCAGCAGGACCATCACATTACCCAAAGTGCTGTCCTCGGGAAAGCCAAGCCTGTTACCCTGCTGTCTCCGGTCAAGGTCGTGCTGGCGATCCTCGCCGGTTGGATATTGCTCGGTCTCACCGGCTGCGGGCAGCCACCTTGGAATAATCCCTATCCGCGGGAGCAAGCTGGTGAAAACATTCTCTACGGGGCTTTCAGCGATAGGCCGAAGCATCTCGACCCAGCGCGTTCCTACAGTGCCAACGAGTATGCCTTCATCGCCCAGATCTACGAGCCGCCACTGCAGTATCATTTTCTGAAGCGACCCTACACCCTCGTGCCGCTGACTGCCCAGACAGTTCCAGTACCGACCTACCTTGATGCCGACGGCCAGCCATTGCCGGCAGATGCAGATCCAGGCAGGGTTGCCATCAGCGAATATCTGATTCGGATCCAACCCGGTATCCGCTATCAGCCACATCCCGCTTTTGCCCAAGATGCCGATGGCCATTATCTCTATCACAATCTTGGTATTGGTCGAGCGCGCCAGCTGAATAAGCTTTCGGACTTACCCGAGACCGGTACCCGCGAACTGACTGCTGAGGACTACGTCTATCAGATCAAACGCCTTGCTGCGCCCTGGCTGCACTCGCCCATCGCCGGCCTGATGAGCAAGCATATCTTGGATTTTGCCGAATTGTCGGAGCGCCTCAGTCAACAAGCACCCGCTCCGGTAGATGGCGAGCGGCTTTTTTTCGATCTGCGCACGGTATCCTTTGCCGGGGCCGAGGTAGTGGATCGCTATCGATACCGTATTCGCATCAACGGACGTTATCCGCAATTTCACTATTGGCTAGCAATGCCGTTTTTTGCGCCAATGCCATGGGAGGCGGAGGCGCTTTATGGCCAGCCTGGTATGAAGCAAAACAATCTTACCCTGGACTGGTATCCGGTCGGTACCGGTGCGTACATGCTGACCGAGAATAACCCAAACATGCGCATGATGCTGGCGTACAACCCAAATTTTCACACCGAGTTCTACCCAGAACAAGGCATGCCCGAGGACCGCGCCGCGGGGTTATTGGAGGATGCAGGCAAGCGGCTGCCATTGGTCGAGGCTGCGATCTACAGTCTCGACAAAGAGAGCATCCCATACTGGAATAAATTTCTGCAGGGCTACTACGACAGCTCCGGCATCAGCTCCGATGCCTTCGATCAGGCGATTCAGTTCGACGCGGCGGGCGAAGCAGGGCTGACCGATGACATGCGCGCAAAGGGGATGGAGTTAGTCACCGCCGTGAACAGCTCGATCTGGTATATGGGCTTCAACATGCTGGACCCATTGCTGGGCGGCGACTCCGAACGAGCGCGGTTGTTGCGTCAGGCGATCAGCATTGCAGTGGACTTTGATGAGTACATCTCCATTTTCGCCAACGGCCGAGGCGTCGTGGCTCAGGGGTTGATTCCACCAGGCATCTTTGGTCATCGCGACGGACTTGACGGTTTGAATTCCTATGTATTTGACTGGGAAAATGGCCGCCCCAAACGTAAGAGTGTAGAGCAAGCCAAGGCACTACTGGAACAGGCCGGTTATCGCGACGGTCGTGATCCCGAGACAGGCCAATCGCTGACCATTTATTACGAGGCCATGGATGCCGGCCCTGACGGTAAGGCGCGCTTGAATTGGATGCGCAAACAATTCGATAAACTCGGTATCGAGCTGGTCGTGCGCGCAACTGACTATAATCGCTTTCAGGAAAAAATTCGCGAAGGCACCGGACAAGTCTTCATGTGGGGCTGGAATGCCGATTATCCGGACCCGGAGAATTTTTTCTTTCTACTCTATGGACCGAATAAGAAGGTCGACGGCGGTGAAAATGCGGCCAATTACCAAAACCCGGAGTTCGATGCTTTATTCGAACAAATGAAAAACATGGAAGATGGCCCTGAACGTCAACGGATCATCGATCATATGACGGAACTATTGCGTTATGATGCACCCTGGTCATTCGGTTTCTATCCTAAATCCTTTAGCTTGCACCATCAATGGCTTGGCAATGTCAAGCCTAACCTGATGGCCAACAATACATTAAAGTACCGATCCCTGCAGCCGGAAATTCGCGAGCGCTTGCGTGCTGAATGGAATCAGCCGGTACTCTGGCCTATGGTCATTCTGGTCCTGGTATTGGTCACTGGCGCATTGCCGGCTATTTTGGTCGCCCGCCGGCGCGAGAGGAGCCGCATTCGATGACCGCCTATATCGCCCGGCGCTTGCTGTACGCGATTCCGATTCTGATCGGCGTCAATTTGATCACCTTTGTGCTATTTTTTGTCGTCAATTCCCCGGATGATATGGCGCGCATGCAGCTCGGAGATAAGCGGGTCACGCAGCAGTCAATCGATAACTGGAAGGCCGAGCACGGCTATGATTTACCATTACTCTTCAACGATCATGCATCTGGATTGGAGCAGATTAGCCAGACTATTTTTTTTCAGAAATCAATCAAATTATTCGCATTCGATTTTGGCTCGTCGGACAGTGGCCGAAATATCGGCTACGACATCTCGCAGCGCATGTGGCCAAGCCTAGCCATCGCTCTGCCAGTGCTGATCGTCGGCTTGGCTATGAATATCAGCTATGCGTTGATGATCGTGTTTTTTCGCGCCACCTATATCGACTTTGGCAGTGTCATACTGTTAGTTGCGATGATGTCCATCTCCGGACTGTTCTACATCATCGGCGGGCAATTTTTGATCGGTAAGCTGTTCCATCTGGTACCTATTTCAGGCTATGACACTGGTCTGGAGGCAGCCAAATTCCTGATACTGCCGGTCATTGTTGGCGTAGTTGGCGGTATTGGCACAGGTACAAGGCTCTATCGGACATTCTTTTTGGAAGAAGTCAATCGCGATTATGTGCGCACTGCCCGCGCCAAGGGGTTACCTGAACGCATGGTGTTGTTCCGGCACGTGTTCGGGAACGCATTGATCCCGATCCTGACCGGCGTTGTCGCAGTGCTACCGTTGTTGTTCATGGGCGCCTTGATCACTGAATCGTTCTTCGGCGTTCCTGGCCTTGGCAGCTATACCATCGATGCGATCAACAGGCAGGACTTCTCCATTGTCCGCGCCATGGTATTCCTGGGCTCGGTGCTTTATATCTTGGGTCTTATTCTGACCGACATCTCATATACCCTGGTCGATCCCAGGGTGAGGTTGGCATGATGCCAGTATTGCTGACCACCGACATACTGATTTTTCTGCTCATCGCGGTGGCTGTCGGCTTCGCGTTGTATGCGTCCCGCCATGAGCACCTGCGAGCGCCCTGGCGCAGCGTTGGACGCTCCAAGGTCGGCGTTGCGGCGCTGGTTGTCATCGCCTTTTATCTGGTAATCGGGCTGCTCGACTCTGTGCATTTTCATCCGCCTATCAAGCCAACGGCAAAGAGTGCCGAGTTGGTATCTGACGGTGGAGACTCCAGCGCCCCGTCGACCCCTGACGCCAGATACAGCAAGGAGGTGCTGTCTCTGCTTGATGTCTGGCTTACGAGTCTGCGCGAGCGCGAAGAGAAGACCTTTTCTGCGCCCTTCGCCACCCATTTGTTTGTTAAAGAGGCCATTGAGCAGCCGGATGGTCGTGTGGTGCGCGATTACCCACGCCTTAAATATGGCGGGGCACATCTCGATGATCCGGCGCAACGTACTCTGGATATTCTTTGGCGGGGATTATTCGGTTTGCTGCTAGGTATGTTGGTTTGGACGGTATTTTCGGCAGCATTGACAGGAATATTGGCGCGGCGGCTAAGGCAGAGCTTTGGCGACACCGCACGCCAGATCATATTCCCTCGCATGCCAATAGAAACTCCGATAGAAGCCCCAGCAGCGAACCGAATCCCTTGGCGAGTTGTACTGATCACGTTGGCGGTGATGCTTGCGCTGAGCTTTATCGCTGCTGAACTTGCCAGCAAATACCATATCCTGGGTACCGACAAGGTCGGCGAGGATGTGTTCTATCAAAGCCTGAAGAGCATTCGCACCGGGCTCGTGATCGGCACCCTGACCACCTTGGTGATGCTGCCCGCGGCGGTGATCTTGGGCATCATGGCAGGCTATTTCCGCGGCCTGACCGACGACATTATCCAGTACTTATATACCACCCTGAATTCCATCCCTGGCGTGTTGCTGATTGCCGCGGCCATTCTGATGCTGCAGGTCTATATGACCAACAACGCCGAGCAGTTCGAGAGCCTGGTGCAGCGAGCCGACCTGCGCCTGCTATTTTTGTGCATCATTCTTGGTATTACCAGCTGGACCGGACTATGCCGGCTGCTGCGCGGTGAGGCGCTGAAATTGCGCGAGACCGACTATGTGCAGGCCGCTATCGCCCTCGGTGTGCGCCATTCCACCATCATCAGCCGCCATATTCTGCCTAATGTACTGCATATTGTCATGATCACGGTGGTGCTCGATTTCAGCGGGCTGGTGCTGGCCGAGGCAGTTCTGTCTTATGTCAATATCGGTGTCGATCCAACTATGAATAGCTGGGGTAATATGATCAATAGCGCGCGGCTGGAACTGGCGCGCGAGCCGATCGTTTGGTGGTCGCTGGCATCCGCATTCATGTTCATGTTCACCTTGGTGCTAGCGGCCAATCTGTTTGCCGATACGGTGCGCGATGCCTTCGATCCGCGCTTGCGGAGTGCCCGATGAGCGGAGCGCCGAACAACCAGGTACTGCTGCGAGTCGAGAACCTGACCACCGAACTCGGGCATGCCGAGCAGCATGCCGATGGCAGCGGACCGGTGCGCGTCTGCGATGGAGTCGGTTTCGAAATCCGCGCCGGCGAAACCCTTGCCCTGCTCGGCGAGTCCGGCTGCGGCAAATCCATGACCGCTTTGTCGCTGATGCGTTTGCTGCCATTGTCCGGGCGTATCCTGAGCGGCTCGGTGTGGCTCGACAATGAGGAGCTATTCGCATTATCGGAACGCGAAATGCGTGGCGTGCGCGGCGGGCGTATGGGCATGATCTTCCAGGAGCCGCAAACCTCCCTGAATCCGGTGCTGACAGTCGGTACGCAGATTGCCGAGGCGGTGCGGGTGCATCAGGGCCGACCGCGCAATTCCATTCGCGATCGGGTTGTCGAACTATTGCGCGCGGTGGGCATACCCGACCCGGCGCGGCGTGTCGACGAGTACCCCCATCAACTCTCCGGTGGTATGAAGCAACGCATCATGATCGCGATGGCGCTGGCCGGTGATCCACGCTTGCTGATTGCAGACGAGCCGACCACGGCACTGGATGTGACTATCCAGGCGCAAGTGTTGCAGCTGCTGAAGGGCCTGCAACGCGAGACCGGCATGGCAGTCTTGCTGATTACCCACGACCTTGGTGTTGTCGCCGAGACCGCGGATCGGCTCGCCGTCATGTACGCTGGGCAGATTGTCGAGCAGGCGAATGTGCAGGAGTTCTTCGCCGCCCCAGCGCATCCT
Organism: Thiohalocapsa sp. PB-PSB1; assembly: GCA_016745215.1. GTDB lineage: Bacteria > Pseudomonadota > Gammaproteobacteria > Chromatiales > Chromatiaceae > Thiohalocapsa. Next base: position 3,983,235 of record CP050890.1, on the reverse strand, counting down.
TACAGCCGCAAATTGATGGAGGCCGTGCCGAGCGCGGCCAAGCGCGCCTCGGAGCTGGCGATCATTCCTGGGCGCGTGCCGTCATTGGAACGCGCCTTCAGCGGCTGCCGCTTTGCCGATCGCTGCTTCCGGGTCATGCATCGATGTCAGAACACCGAACCAGGCTGGTATCAGGCTCAGGATAACCACCATGTGCGTTGCCTGCTATGGCAGGATGGGCGGCCGGACTACGCACCGCCGGCTGCCACCGCGTCGACTTCGCCGCCAGCCGTTGGCAGCAGCGATGATCCGGGTCATATCGTATTGGCGGTGCGCGACCTCCAAGTGCACTTTCCGATCCGACGCGGATTGTTCAAAAAGACCGTTGGCCATGTCAAAGCCGTCGATGGTGTCGATCTGGCATTGCGCGCCGGTCAAACCCTGGCCCTGGTTGGCGAGTCCGGCTGCGGCAAGACCACGGTCGGCAAGGGCATCTTACAATTGGAACGTCCCACTGGAGGCAGCACGTACTATCAGGATGTCGATCTGGCGCGCATCAGTGCCAGACAGATGCGCCGCTATCGCGAGGATTTGCAGATCATCTTCCAAGATCCTTTTGCGTCCATGAACCCGCGCATGCTAGTGGGCGACATCGTCGGGGAGGGATTACAGGCGCTTGGCATCGAGCCTGGACGCAAGGCGCGTCGCCAACGTGTCGCCGCATTGCTGGAGCAGGTCGGGATCGGCGAACAGGCCATGAGCCGTTATGCCCACGAATTCTCTGGCGGACAACGCCAGCGCATCTGCATTGCCCGCGCTCTGGCGGTGAATCCCAAGGTCATTATCTGCGATGAACCCACGAGCGCGCTGGATGTCTCGGTGCAGGCGCAGATCCTGAACCTGCTGAAACAACTACAGCAGGATCTCGGCCTGAGCTATTTGTTCATCACCCATGATATCTCGGTCGTATCCTACCTGGCACATGAGGTGGCGGTGATGTACTTAGGCCGCATCGTTGAGCACGGCAATGCCGCCGAGGTGTTGGATGATCCCCGTCATCCCTACACCAGGGCGCTGTTGTCCGCGGTGCCCATTGTCGACCCGGAAAAACGTCGCGAAATCATACGCCTACAAGGTGATATGCCGTCACCCGCCAATCCTCCGCCCGGCTGCCATTTTCATCCACGCTGTCCGCAGGCGCAGCCGGATTGTGCTCGCGCCTACCCGAATGCGACGCGTTTGAGCGACAGTCGAACGGCACGTTGTATCCTGGTCGAGGTTTGACAAACGGAGAAAATGATGAACTGGCAAGACTCGCTTCAATTCGAGGTCAATTCCGAGTTCGTATCGGACCTGGACCCACCCGTTGGCGGTTCTGTCCGGCTGCGTCTCAAGGTCTGGAAAGAGGCACCGTTACGCGCGGTGACCCTGCGCTCGGTGCTCTGCGGGCATTCTGAGCGCCAGCCCATGCAGCGAGTGCGCGAGGGTCGGCGATTCGTATTCTGGGAGGCAAAACTGCCGGTGCCGCATGCGCAGATGATTCATTGGCATTTCCTATGCCATAGCGACACGGATATTTTGTTTTACACGCGCGCCGGTCTGCATACGGTGGCTCCCACCGAGGATTGCGACTGGACATTGATGCCCGGCTTCGATGGTGCACGTTGGGTACAGTCCGCGGTGTTCTATCAGATCTATCCGGATCGCTTTCGCAATGGCGATCAGTCGATCGGACGCCAATCGCGCGAGTACCGGTTCGATGGCGGGCAACCGCGCGCCATGAACTGGACTGACGCACCACTCGACTATGCCGAAGGGCGCTGTATGGACTTTTTTAACGGCGACCTCGAGGGCATTGGCGAGAAATTGGATTATTTGCAAGATCTCGGTGTCACCGCGCTGTATTTGACGCCGATCTTCCGCGCGATGACCACACATCGCTACGACTGTACCGACTATTTTCATGTGGACGAAGCGCTCGGCGGCGACGATGCGTTGGCCCGGTTGACCAGCGCGGCGCGGGAGAAGGGCATCAAGGTCGTGCTTGATGTCTCCCTCAATCATACCGGCTCCGCGCATCCCTGGTTTGTGCAGGCGCAACGCGCTGGAGACTCCAAGGAGGCTGGTTTCTATTATCCCGATGGCCGCGGAGGCTATGCCAGTTGGGCGGGGGTTCGGACATTGCCGCAGCTGAATTATGCCAGTCAGCAATTGCGCCGGATCATCTGGGACAGCGACCAGGCGTTGGTGAAACATTGGCTGCGACCACCATGGCAGATCGATGGCTGGCGTTTCGATGTGGGCAACATGACAGGCCGGCGCGATCAAGACCAATTCGGCCACGAAATCTGGCGCGGCGTGCGGCGTGCCGTGAAGGCCGAGAATGCCGACGCCTACATCGTCGGCGAGCACTGGGAAGATGCGATTTCCTACCAGCTCGGCGACCAGTGGGATGGCACGATGAACTATTTCGGCTGCGCAAGCCCATTGCGGCGCTGGCTTGGGGAGCGCGCCCGCTTCGAGACACAAGCCGTAGAATTCCAGCCCAAGCGCAGCCCACCCGTGACCGGTCATGAACTGGAAATTATGCTGCGCCAGACTCTGGACCGACTGCCGAGCCAGCACGTCGGTTTGCAAATGAATCTGCTGGACTCCCACGATATTCACCGCCTGCATCATGGTCCCGGATTTGACTGGGCTCTTTATCGCGGCGTTACAATATTGCAGTTTCTGCTGCCGGGGGCGCCCACGATCTGGTATGGAAACGAGGTCGGCCTAGCCGGGCATGCGCGCAATGTCGAGGGGTGCCGCTATCCAATGGAGTGGCGCGAAGAGCAGTGGGATCAAGGTTTTCGCACACTGTATCGAACCCTCGCCCGACTCAAGCGGGATGAGCCCGTGCTGTCCGACGGTGCCCACAAGTTTCTTAGCGTTGGGGAAACGCATCTGACCTTTGCCCGATATGGTCATGGTCGCGCCTATATCGCCGTGCTCAATCGCGCTGGCGAGGAAAGCTCAATTACCCTTCCGATTGCCTGTTTGGGGCTGTGCGATGCAGCGCAGGAGGTATTCGATGGACGAAGATTCTCGGCCAACAATGGTTACATTGATCTGCGGTTGGCCCCACGGGAGAATCTTTTACTTAAGCTGGCGTTATTTGATTAGGCGGAGGTTTAAGGCGATTGCCGGAGAGAAACATATCCACTAGCGCCGAATTCTCATTCGCCTTCGCGAAGCGGCAAGCCCCCTATCGTCGCTCTATGCGGATCTTCCGGCCTGATGGGTGCTGCCTTCAAAGTAAGAATTCACCGCAGAGTGTGCAGAGGGGCCGAGGCATCTCGCCCGCAAGCGGACCTTGACCCGCCGTGGGAGCCGGTCGGCTTTGGAGCCCGCTGCGGGCGACCCGGCAAATGATGCCAGCGGAGCGGACGCGAGCGCCGCGCCTTTCCCGGGAGAAAGGCTGTAGGCCACTGTCCTCTCGACAAAGAAACTGAAGATACCCCAGGGTGCAACCCGCCCAGCGCGACTTGATCGGGATCGGGATCGAAAAGACATGACATCAGGCCGTGAGAAACCTGATGGTTACTGGGTGAATATCTACTGGGTGAATATCTACTGGGCGGATGTTCGCTGGGCGCTGCCTTCAAAGAATATGAGGAAATCAAACTTCATTCCTGGTTGAATAGCTGAACATTCTACACAGGCAACACCCGCCCTCGTCACATTTCCGCGATCTGCCCGGCTGTCCAGGCCGAGAGAATCGAGCGGGCAATGCTATACTGACGCGGCGCGGCGATATCCGGATGATCGCCAGCCAGCGCGCGCAGCATGTCAGCGCGACTCACCCAGCAGGCAGTTTCCAGTTCCCTGTGATCGATGCTGATCTGCCAACTCAGCGCCCGGCCGATGCAGCCGATCATCAGGTTGGAAGGGAAGGGCCAGGGCTGGCAGGCGAGGTAGCGGACATTGCCGACGGCCACCCCCGCTTCTTCCATCACCTCGCGGCGAACCGCGTCCTCGATTGTTTCACCGGGCTCGACAAAGCCCGCGAGCAGCGAGTAGAGCCCCTCGGGCCAGGCCGGCTGGCGCCCAACCAATACCTGTTTGCCATCGGTGATCAGCATGATCACCACCGGGTCCGTACGCGGGAAGTGCAGGGTATTGCAGTCGGGGCAGCGTCGCCGCCAGCCGCCTTCCTCATCATGGGTCGGTATGCCGCAGTTGGCACAGAAGCGATGGGTGGCGTTCCAGCCAAGCAGTGCCTTGGCGGTGGCTGCCGCGGTTGCATCGCCTGCATCCAACTCGCCCGCAACCGAGCGTAGGTCGATCCACTTGCGTTTGGGCGCAGTGGTCAGAGCGTTTGCCTGCATTGTATTCACTGCGACCGCAAAACGCGGCTCAGACCCTATCATGCCAAGAAAGACGCGAGCCTGCGCTTGCCAATTTGCGCCCCCCGTAAGCCAGGCAAGGCGGAGCACAGGACCACTGAGATCGATCAGAGGCCTGCCATTCGAGAACGGGATGGACAGCGCGCCGGGCTCGGACATCATGCGCATTGCATCCTGCCTGAGATGGGCAGAGCGGTCGAGGATCGGGCCTCCAACAGTAAAGGTGATCGGTTCAGAAAAGGGCATTGGGAACTCAAAACCTTGTTAGAAGATGCAGCTTCGCGGTCGCTCAGCGCGTTGGTTTCCATTTTGTGAGATGTCGGGTATGGAGTTACCGCAAGACCGACTCTATAATCAAAACCGTCGAAGGTAAACTTCGATCTTTGCGCAACGTGGCAATACCGGCGCAACCCTGCAACCGTACCCGAATTGAAACCCACAAGAGCTCCCCACTACAGCCGGGTACCTACCTGGATTACTCACCTGATGTCGAAAACCTCCAATGTCTCGGGTGAATAAAGCCCCCAACGATGACGCTTCATTGCGTGCCTGTGCCGCGGCCGATATGGCAGAAAAATTGACGCGAGATATCGACTCCGTCGTCCGCTGTCAGCAAGCCGAGAATCTCATTAAGAGCCACGTCCTCTCTGCTGCAACGGTAGGGTTAGTACCATTCCCGGTATTCGACGCTGCCGCGTTGGTCGTGATCCAGGTGGCCATGATCCGTTCTCTTGCGGCCCTCTACCAAATCGCGTTTGACGAAATCCGCGCCAAAGCCATGCTGATGTCCCTGGTGAGCGGGAGTATACCGACCTTGTCAGTTATCGCCTTGAGTTCCGGTGCCAAGCTGCTTCCTGGTATTGGAACGCTGCCGGGCAGTGGCGGCATTGCTGTCGCCGGCTCAGCGATCACCTATGCCATGGGACGAGCGCTGATTTACCACTTCGAACAAGGAGGCACTCTGCTCAAGCTCAATCGGCGCGCCTTGCGCTCTCGTTTTCGAGGGGAATTGAAGCAGGCTTTGGTGATCGGAAGGAAGCGCGCAAGTCATTGTCGAGCAGATAGCAAGGATGTATCCCCAGCTGCGCCCGCATGAGTCGGCCCAGTCCTCCGAAGCAGGAGAGCTGAGTCAATGCGAGCGCGTGCGTTGGTTGTCTCGGCCCTTGGTTTGATTCTGTTGGCCCTCCTCTATGTCATTGCCATTCCAAGTCTTGCCAGGCGCATCCCCGAAACCCTGGAGGATGTCGCCACGGCGCATCTGCAAGAGCGGGGTCTGGACTGGCTTCAGGTCCGGGCCGAGGGTCGCGACCTCCTGTTGCGTGGACAGGCTCCAAGCTCCGAGGCCCAGAAGACAGCACGCAATCTCCTGTCGGTCATGCCGGGTATTCGCCGCCTGATCGATAACATGCAATTGCGTGCCGTCTCGCCTTACCGAATGTCGTTCGAGTGGCAATCGGATCGCCTTACGCTCAGCGGATACATGCCTGATATGGCAAGCCTGCAGGATCTGCGCACACAATTGAGCCGCGCAACGGCGACTTTGGAACAAGATATCAGGGTCGCCAGCGGCAGCCCAGAAGGCTGGTCTGAGGCGGTTGCCTGGCTGGCTACCGCGATCCCCGAACTCGTCGAGGCCCGCGCCCAGCTGCTCGATCAGCGGCTCGTGGTGACCGGACTGACGGCCTCGACGGCGTCCAGAGATCGATTTATTACCGAGCTGCAGGCGCTGAAGCAATCCGGTTACCAGGTTGACGCCGAGGTCATCGCCAACGTCACCCCGTATACCCTGAAGCTTACAAAAAACGCAACGGGTTTGAAGATCGATGGCTATGTGCCCGATGCTGCATCTCGCCGGCGCATGAGCGACCTGCTTACGGTGAACGATGCGAAGCAGCCAGTGCAGTTGCTGCTGCGAGAAGCAGACGGTGCCCCCGACGGCTGGATGGATTGGGTGATGATGGTCGTAGATGCCCTTCCTCTGCTGATCGACGTGCAGGCGGAGTTCGAAGATCGCCACCTGCGCCTGCACGGCAGCATGGCATCAACAGCCCAACGTGATCGCTTCCTTGCTGGGCTGCGCTTGTATGAGCAACGCGGATATACCCTTGATCTGGATCTGACCGCGGCCGATGCCGATGCGCTACGCTGCCAGCAGGACTTCGACGCACTGCTGCGCAGCCCCATTTTGTTCGCAACGGGCGGTGCGCAGATCGGCCCCGCCAGCGATTTGTTACTGCAGTCGCTCGCCGAAACCGCCTTATCCTGCCCTGACGTGCGTATCAGCATTATTGGCCACACCGACAACCGCGGCGGGGCCGAGGCTAACCTGCGCCTGAGTCGAGAGCGCGCCGAAGCCGTCGCCCTGAGACTGATCGCCAGCGGTATCGACGACAGCCGCATCAGCACCTCGGGTCGAGGCTCCGAACGCCCAATTGCCAACAATGACACGGCGGAGGGCCAAGCAAAAAACCGGCGCATCGAATTCCTTGTGGAGTTTGATCGCTTGGAGGTCGAGTGATCATGAGCCATCTCATTATCGAACTGGCGCTGGCTTTGGTTGCGGCAACACTGATTGGGTGGCTGATGGGGCGCTATCTGTGCAAGAGTGGCGAGTACGACGAACGTGCCTGGCGACGCCGACTCGAGAGCGAGCTTGCTATCCGGGACCAAGACTTGGAAGTGGCGCGCCAGACGCTGGGGACGCTGCACGGACAGCTTCAGGAAAAGGCGCGCTCGGCGGGGCTTGCCGAGGAGGAGAATCGAGTGCTTGTTGCCAAGTATGAGGCAGCGCAACGCACCCAGACGGAGCTACTCTCAGAGTTTCAAACGCTGCAAGTCTGTAAGGCGCACCTTGATGCCTTGGAATCAGAATACGCTCAGAGCCAGAGACAGGTCGTGGATCTGCGCGTTAGCCGCAGTCATCAGCAGGCGGAGATCCAGACCTTGCAAGACGCGTTGACCCGGGCCAATGCGCGACTCCAGGACAGCGAGCAGGAAAGCCAGCGCAAACAGGACGAGATCGAGCATGCAAGCGCGGAGATCGACAACCTACGCACAGGCACAAGCAAGGATGCCGACAGGATCGCTTCTCTGTTGCAGGAAAACGCCAAGCTGCAACAAAGAGTGCAAGAGCTGGTTGACGAGCATGCGTCTTGTTTGAGTCGGCTTGAAGGGCTCGCAGCCTCGGTTGATCGGCTGCATGGCCACATCCGTGAACGCCAGCGGCCACATCCAATCCCCTTTTTTCGTCTTGGGAAGGGGCGCTGAATGGGTCAATCGGGGGCGGTGCGGAGATGTAAAAGCAATCGGTGTCGTTTGCGAGGTCGCCCTGGTTGCTGTACAGCGCTTGTCGAACCCAGGCTCACGAGTACAAACTCGAGCAGCAACGAAAGCTCAATGATGCAAAGTGCCTAATTTCTATTCTTGCTTCGATTCTTGCCTGCGCGCCGCACTGACAGTTTTGCTGATCCTCGGTGCTGCCGATCTGTTAGCTCAATGCGCTGATACCTGCAGGCTGGGCGCGGAGCAGGATGGCAAATCCTGTCAGCTTTGGGACAGCAATACCTCGAGCTGGCAAGCGCAACCCTGGGATGGTTCTGGTCATTTGCATAACCGGGCGCGGGTGCATACCGCCTGGCTGCGGGAACGACTGATGCCGGTTGGCGGCGTGATGGGCGCGGTGTTTACCGACGATGCGCTGGACCAGGTCGCTCTGTACGTGAGCAGGCGCGACTCGGCCATCTGGACCGGGGTGTATCTGGCCGCCGAGTCATTGCGTCTGATGACGACCGATGCGCCGGACGCGGCCGAGCAGATCGCCAAGACCGTGCAGACCTTACATCGATGGTGGACTATTTCCGGTGATCCGGGCTATCTGGCCCGTTATGCGGCGCCCGCGGAGAGTCCAGCGCCAGTATTGGCGGCGCTACCGGCAGACGACGACGAGGTGCAGCGTGACGTGCCTTTTAATGGCGGTATTTGGCATTGGCGCGGGCGGGTCAGTCGCGATCAGTATCAGGGTGTTCTGCTCGGTTATTCCCTGGCCTACCAGGCCACGGATGATCCGCAGCTGCGTGAGCTGATCCGCAGCGACATCGTCACCTTCGTCGAGCAATTGATGCGTCGCGAATCCCGTGAGGTCGAGATCTGGCTCGGTGGAATCAGGTGGTCCAACCGGGTTGAACTAGAGCATGTGGTGTACACCGATGATGAGACCGACGATGGCAAGCCGATTATTGAGATCGACCCTGACTCGTTCGACGTGGATGCGCGCGGACTGGTCCCGTTCTGGCCGAAACCGTCTGCGATTCTGCGTGACATCCCTGGTTTGGGCTGGCTACCCGATATCCAATTGCCGACCCAGGCGATCCAGCTTGCCGCGGCATTCACCATTGCATTGCAGGTAACCGAAGGCATCCCCGCTTATGCCGGACGCCGTGCAGCCATCGCTGCGCATTACCAACAGCATGCCAGCGACTGGCTCGGTATCGCTGTGGATTGGCGTAATACGAATCGCTGCGGTGATGGCTACTTTGGATTGAACATCGCCTTTTTACCGGCATTCAGCTGGGCGCGTCTCGAAACAGACCCGGCGCGGCGCGGCTGGGTGCAGCGCAAAGTGCTGCGCGATGCGTTGTGGAACGCCGTGGCTACTCACAAGAACGTACATTTCGCCTTCAGCTATGCTTCGCAAGCGCCGGCAGAGGATGCGCTTGGCGGCATCATTGATGCGCATGTCGCTCAGCTGCGATTGTTCCCGCCGGCTCCACAGCTTTCGCTTACCCTGGATTTGCGCGGTCTCTACCCGCAAGACCCTGCCTGCCCGGGGCTCTCTACGGTGGCGGCGAACGTTGACCAGCGCGCGGCAGCCAGTTTCATCTGGGAACGCCAGCCGTGGAATCTCTATAGCGAAGGCACAAGGCGTCTGGTTTTCCCTGGCATCGATTTTCTGCTGCCCTACTGGATGGGCCGATACCAAGGCTTTATCGAGGATGACGCTCCCGGAACCTGTCTTGATTGGCGTTTCTCCGGCGGTGCTCTTGACATTGATGGAGACGGAACTGCTGATGCGTTGACTGACGGCCTGCTGATCGTCCGCTACCTGCTCGGTTACCGCGACGAGGCACTGGTGCAGGCCGCCATTGCGCCGGGTTGTACTCGTTGCGATCATGACTCGATCCATGCGCGCATTGAGCAGGTCAAGGGCCAATTCGATCTTGATGCGGATGAATCGCTCAATGCTCTGACTGACGGCCAGCTGCTGATCCGCTACCTATTTGGTTATCGCGGAGCGGTGCTCACCCAAGACACCGTTGCCCCTGGCTGTAAGCGCTGCGATGCGCAGGACATCAGCGAGTATGCTGCAAAATTGTTGCCCTGAGATTGGGAGCTCCCGGCAATGCAAATAACAAGGTTTCGGCAAACCAGTACAGGGATTGCTTTGTTGGCGATCGTTTTTACCACGGTTTATGCTCTGCTATCTGGTGTGGATGCCAATTGGGATTTGCGCAACTATCATTACTGGGCTGTTTATGCAATGCTGAATGGCACCACATTCCTGGACATTGCGCCAGCGCAGATACAAAGCTGGACAAATCCTATCGTGCTGGTTCCAGCCTACATCATGATCAAATCCTGGTCGCCGATGTTTGCGACAGCCGGCCTAGGCGCTTTAGCTGGCTTAAACGCGGTCTTGATCTTGTTCTTATCGCTGGCAATCACGCGCTCAGGATCTCTGCAATGGAGGCTCTGGATTTCGCTGTCGGCGGTGATCTGCGCATTGTCTGGTCCGATCTTTTTGTCTCAGGTGGGGACCACGTTCAGCGACGTATTTTGCCAGCAATTCCCGATGAAAAAAATTCTGCTTTGAAAACATCGTGTTGGCGAAGCTTCGAAAATAGTTCTTCGTAAACTTCGTGGCTGAATCGGTATAATGTCGCACATACTCGAGGCTGAGAGGCAGATGTTGATGAGTGCTCCGATTTCACGCAAACAACTCAGCGCCGCCGGGCTGCTGAACAAGGCGCGGCGGTTTTTTGCGAAGATTCCCGACCCGTGCGATGGCAAGATTACGCTGGTCGATTATCTGATGTCGGGACTGGCGTTGTTCGGGCTGAAGTATCCTTCGCTGCTGCAATTCGAGCAGGACAGTCGGGAAGAGACCACGCGGGCGAATCTGCACGCGCTCTACGGGATCGAACGGGCACCAAGCGACACGCGCTTTCGCGAACGTCTCGATGCATTCGATCCGAGCCAGTTGCTCCCGCTGTACAAGGCGCTGTTTGCAGACCTGCAACGCGGCAAGGGGCTGGAGGGGTTTGAATACCTTGACGGCCATTACCTGCTCTCACTCGATGGCACCGAGTATTTCTCCTCCTCCAACGTGCATTGCCCGCAGTGCGGGGAGAAGCACCACCGCAATGGCACCACCACCTACTACCACCAGATGCTCGGGGCGGTGCTGGTACACCCCGATCACAGCGAGGTGTTCCCGCTGGCGCCCGAGCCGATCCTCAAGCAAGACGGCGCGCGCAAGAATGACTGCGAGCGCAACGCCGCCAAGCGCCTGCTGGCGGACCTGCGCCGCGCGCATCCGCATCTGAAGCTGATCGTCGTCGAAGACGGCCTCGCTTCCAATGCCCCGCACATCCGCCAGTTGCAGGCACTCGATCTGCGCTTCATCCTCGGCGCCAAGCAGAACGATCACACCTACTTGTTCGATTGGGTAGCCGCCACGCCCGAGACGCGCGAGGTCGAGTTCACCGACGCCGAGGGGGTACGTCACCGTTTCCGCTATCTCAACGGCGCACCGCTGAACGAGTCCAACTTCGACCTCGAGGTCAATTTCCTCGAGTACTGGGAACACACCCCGGACGGCAAGGTCACCCACTTCTCCTGGGTCACCGATTTCACCATTGATGACAGCAACCTCATGACGCTGATGCGAGGAGCCCGCGCACGCTGGAAAGTCGAAAACGAAACCTTCAACACCCTCAAGAACCAAGGCTATCACTTCGAGCACAACTTCGGTCACGGCAACAACAACCTCAGCACCGTGCTCATGCATCTGATGATGCTGGCGTTTCTGATCGATCAGATCCAACAGCGCGGCTGCCGGCTGTTCCAGGCCGCCTTAACGGCGGCGCAGAGCAAGACGCGCTTGTGGCGCAAACTGCGTGCGCGCTTCGATCTCTGCCTGATTCCCGATTGGGACACGCTCTATCGCTCCATTATCCAGCCGCCACTGCTGCCCTTGCCGCCTGACACCTCCTAGTCGACGGCCGTGAACGAATGTGCTTGAAGAACGTCTTGAGGGTAACCAAACAGCCAGCCAGAACAACAGCGTCGTCTCGTGGCGAAGCCTGTGTTCGCCTGTGCGGTTTCCACACACGCTCGCGCCGCGCTCGGGCGATCCCGCTCGTACACAGCGGGAATTGCTGTATTTTGCAGCATTTTTGTTCTTGCCGGAGTGCTGGCGCTTTATGCGGCAGGGAACAACAGGTTTTTTCTAAGCGGGCTTTGTTTAGGTGCCGCCGTCGGCCTGAAACTGACCTGCGCCGCATACGCGTTAGCAATGGGATTAACGCTGTTGTTGGGCTGGCGCTTATGGCAGCTTTCGCCCTGGCGTTACACGACATTCGTGCTGGGCGGTATCCTGGGGGCTGTGATTACCGGAGGGTACTGGACCTGGTATCTGTACGATCATAAGTACCCCAATAGAATAGATTGTATTAATAAGAATGATTTAAAATGATAATATCAATAAATCAAGTCAATAGTATCGAATTGAGAACTAATTCTTTCTTTTAATCGGTCTCTATTTTTCTGTTTCGATATAGCAAAATAGGGTAAAATGCAGTTTCCTTGAAAAACAAAAGTTCACTTCAGCACAATAGAAATCCGAATCAATCCGATGGAATACGCAAACATCGAGAATCGCACATTGTCTCAAAACGATATCGATCAACTCACCAACATGATGGGCCTTGTTCATAAGCTCGGCCAAGGCTTGGGGTTAGCCTCGAACGCCCCAGTATTTTAACTTTATAACCAAAGTCTTACGGAAACGCCACAAGCACCCGCTCGTCAGTTGGTCGGAGTTATGAACAAGGCCACATGATGAAAAGCGAAGCGCTTCCTCATGTGCGCAATCGCGCCCATGCGATTCTGCTTCTGTTCGAAGATCGCAAAAGGTTCGATGAAGTTGCAAAGATTTTAAGAGTACATACGAATACGGTTCGCAACTGGGCCGAGCGTTGGGTCGCCGAAGGAATCGACGGGCTATACGATCTCGAAGGACGCGGAGCCAAACCGCTCTTTTCCCGGGAAGAAGAAAACATCATATTGGAATGCCTCGAAAAGGAACCGCGTTCGCTACGCAAATTGGCCGAAGAGGTGGAAAAACGAACCGGTAAGAAGGCGCATGTCGAAACATTGCGCAAGATTCTGAAAAAACACGGTAAAGTATGGAAAAGAAAAAGAAAAATACCGAAAGGGAAGCCCGATGAAGAGGAGCGCGAGCGGACGAAATCGGACCTGGAGGAGTTACGGAGCATGGCTTGCGAAGGCGAGTTCGACTTGTATTACTTCGACGAGTCCGGATTGAGCTTGGATCCGTATGTGCCATACGCTTGGCAAGATATCGGAAGAGACGGCACCTTGGGTATTCCCGCCTCCCGTTCGAAACGGATCAACATCTTGGGTTTCATGAATTCTACGGGTGATAAACTCGCAGCTTTCGAACAGGAAGGATCTGTGAATAGCGATGTCGTGATCGACATCATGGACGAATTCTGCGAGAGCCTCGAACGTCCCGCAGTTGTGGTTTTGGATAACGCTTCAATTCATAGAAGCAAGGCTGTAGCAGCTAAAATGGAGGAATGGGATCGCCGGGGCATGACGCTCTACTTTCTGTGCACATATTCACCGGAACTGAATTTGATCGAAATTTTGTGGAGAAAAATCAAATACGAATGGATACCCATTTCGGCTTATGAAAGCATATCCAATCTCAGGGCGGCCCTGAGAAATATCATTGATTCATTTGGACCGAATGAATATAGAATTGATTTTTCTAATTGAATTTTACAAATAATTCAATTGAGGTACTTATCGAGTGTGATTACCGACACGCAGAGTGCGCAGAGGGCCTAAGGATTGCCGAGGTAGATGCGGCGATCAGCGTTTATCAGCTGTATCATGTGCTGAAGTTTTCTGATTTCTAAAAATCCCAAGAAGGGCAGTTACTTGGGGGGAGGGGGGTGGCATATTCATGCTGGTTTACGCGAGCGCAAGCAAACAAATAATAACGCCCCTACCTGGCCCGCCACCTAGGGTGTTCAATTTGGCCTTCTTCACGCACTTTTCGCTCCTGCAGATCTGTGTGCAGCGCATGGATAGACGGAGGGCGTAAGGCGTTGATATATAGCTGAATACAGTTCAGTCGGTGATGCAGGGAAACTGTGTGAGTAGGGCCAAGCCAGGACCGGCCAAATTGAACTACCTACCCGCCACCCACCTACCTAAGAATCAAGAAACCTTAATCATGTGTTGTAGATGATCTTTTTCAGCAGTCGACTGCGGCCATACGTGGACGTCGCTGTAATGCCATAAAATCACTTCGCAGTCGGGTCAGTCGATTGATGAATTTGCGTCGCTGATCCTCGTCCAGGGATGCATCCAGTCGCACCAGCAGCTCGGTGAAGCCTTGGCGAAGATCTTGTCGGGCGCGCTGCAATGAGGCGGGCATGTCCCGATAATCAACCAACCAGTGGTTCAGGAATCGCTCGATGCGCTGCGCCGATGCGCCATTGCGCAACAGCGCGATCAGTTCTTGGCGTTTGGCATCGCGATAGGCATACCAACTGCCCGTGTCCGGCATGCTCGCGGTCACATCGCGCACGATGGCGCGTTGTGAGGCGCTCGGCTTGCCGATCCACCATTGTAGGTTTTCTAAATAGCGTTCGGCACGTTTGCGATTCCGTCTGGCTATATTTGACGGGGCATTTTCTTTTGCATCTTCGCGTGCCTCTTTATCAAAGGTACGTTCCAGTGCGTCGATTTGTTGTTTGTCGAGACCCGCCAATAATGGCCCGGCGGCTACCGCGGCCAGCCGGAAGTGTCGCTGATAGATGGTCTGAAATTGATCCAGCAAGCATGTGACGTCGGTTTCGTCGAAGCCTTTTCGGGCGTCGTTTTGCGCGCTATCGAAGAATGCCGCCAGGTAGGGCAGTTCCTGTTCCCGATGCTGCGCCAAGGTTGTCTCCAGCGTCGGCGACCAGCGTTCCATTTGTGCGCCATCCAAACCAAGATAGTCATCGGCGTAGCGTTCAATGAAAAAATCGGCTGTGTTGTAGGCAAGCCGGACGCTGGAACATCCGTAGAGTAAGAGTGCAATCGCGGCGATCAGTAGCAGTAGGCGGGCTTTCATCAATGTCGTTCGGTCCGGGGCCTGGAGCGAGTTGTTGGTCTTCGTCAAGGGTACTTGACTGCGCCTGGGATGGCGCAATCTTAACTCCTGTGTGCAATGAACCTCACCACCGGAGATATCCAATGGCTGATTCCAATATCCGACTGACAACCTATTATGATGGTGGCTGTCCGCTCTGTAGCAAAGAAATTGCGCATTACCGACGCATCGACCGCCAGCACCAAGTCCGCTGGGTGGATCTGACCAAGGCTCCCGAGGAGCTTGCCAAGGCAGGTCTGGATACAGAAACCGCGATGCGCCGCCTGCATGTGTGTGCGCCCGACGGTCGACTCATCTCCGGTGTGCCTGCTTTCATCGCCATCTGGCAGCAATTACCAGGATATCGCTGGTTAGCAAAGTTCGTGCAGACGATGCGGTTGACCAGCGCGCTGGAATGGGGTTATGTTCATTTCGCTGATTGGCGTTTCCGCCGGCGCTGCAACGACACTGTTTGCAGCATGGATACTCGCTCTTGAGGTAGGCTCTTCGTCGGAAACGACCGACCTCTGCCACGATGTTTCGACTCAATGATCTAGTCTTGCCCAATCCGGTGCTCCGTCCTCCAGGATGCTAGTATCCCTCGCGTCGATTGGGAATCCCTGATCACCTGTCATTTCTTTGCCATTCGCATCGACTACCGCATTTTGCAGCATAGTCAACCGATCCAGCAGAGCATTGCTGGCGCTGTTCAGCTGTTCGAAAAGTTCTTGGTCTGGCATTTCACCACGTGCGCGGGTCTGCAGTAATTCCTGGACGATGTCATGAACCCGCTGGTGCAGCGGGGCCATGTCTCTGAATAGGGGCATATGGCCATATCTAAGCTGCCCTTCCTGGGCATACCAATGCCCGAAGCGGCATTGGCTCAGAGCCAGATTTGGGTTGAACTGGGCATCCGCAGATACAGATGAATCGCTCGCGCTGCGCTCGGTTGGATGCGATGCTGTTTGCTCTAGTACGGATTCGATCCAGCCGCGGTGCTCGGCTTCCATGGTCAGTAAGGGTAAATCCTCAGGCAACCAAGCGTGGGCCGCGACCGAGCGCCACTGGCGTGGTTGGCTATAGCTTTCAAGCCAGGCAACGACTTGTTCACGCGGCATCGGATGTGCGATGCCAAAGCCCTGACCTAGTTCGCAGCCAAATCGCAGCAGCATCATGCCATGTGCCTCGCTTTCTACGCCTTCCCCGATTACCTGTCGTTCGAATGCGCGGGAGAGTCCGATGACTGCTTCGACAATACTGAGATCTTCCTTATTGCGCAGCATGTCGTGGACGAAACCCTGTTCAATCTTCAAAATTTGAGCCGGTAAGTGGCGGAAGTAGGTCAGGGATGAAATACCGGTGCCGAAGTCGTCCAGTGCGAATCGAAGTCCCAAGGCGTTGCCACGCCGAATGACCTCAGTAATGGCCTCCAGATCGTGAAGGGCTACGGTTTCAGGGATTTCAAACGCGATCTGGTCGATATCGATCCTGCGATGCTGATGTAGTTCCTGCTGGACGGTATCAAGGAAATCTTTTTCTGCAAGCGTTTGTGCGGATACATTCATGTGAATTCTGAACAAGTGTCCAAGCGCAACCCAGTCGGCAAGATCTTTCATGGCGCGACGTATTACCCAGAGGTCGATCTGTTGCATCAGATCGTCGCCTTCGACAAGGGGCAGAAATGCGCCTGGTAATAATAGGCCCTCTTGTGGATGTTGCCAGCGTAATAACGCCTCGATACCTTCGAGATGGCCATGGCGCATGTTCAGGATCGGTTGGTAGAACAGGCGCAGTTCGTCCCGATCCAGTGCCTGGTGGATCTGTTGCAAACGATCATGCTTTAGGTCAGCTAGGTTTTCGGTGTCGGGATCAAAGCAATGGTAGGTGTTGCGTCCAAGTTGTTTGGCTTCGTACATCGCTTGGTCCGCATGGCGCAATAAGGTATCGCTGTCGCTTCTGTCTTTCGGATACAGTGTTACCCCGATGCTTGCCGAGACCGAAAGCTCGTATCCATCCACCAGGTAGGGAGCGTTGATCTCCTGCAGCAATCGTGCAATCGTCACCTCGCACTCATGACTGTCTTGCAGCCCCGTCAACAATAGGGCGAACTCATCGCCGCCCCAGCGCGATGCGGTATCACAGGCGTGAATGGCGCTGCCGATGCGTTGCGCCACGGATTGTAACAGCGCATCGCCGATGGCATGGCCGAGTTGATCGTTGATCGGCTTGAAATGGTCCAGGTTCAGGTAGCACACAGCGACCGATGTGCCATTACGATCGGCGACCGCGGTAACTTGACGTAACCGATCGAGCAGCATGTGCCGATTGGCCAATCCGGTAAGGGGGTCGTAATAGGCGATACGCTCCAAAGTTGCCTGGCTTTCACGCAGCGCGGCCTCAGCCTTTTTTTGCTCGGTGACATCGGTGAAGATGGCCACCAGTTCGCCGGTTGGCAATTTGAACACATCATTCTCGACCCATATGGCGATGCGCTCATCCTGATAGTAGGTAATTTGGTGAGATTGCGGTTGACCGCTGCGGTAGACCTTACGGAAGACTTCCAGCAGACCAATGGCGTCGATTTGCGGGAATAGATTGCTGACCCGAAGACCAACCAGCGCCTCTGCTTCGATCCGCACGCTGCGAGCGCCTGCCGGGTTGATCTCTGTGAAGATAAAGTCCTCTCCGTTGTCGACGGCATGATAGATCGCTACGCCGTCATGCATGTGCTCGATCAGACCTCGATACAAAGAGTTGGCTTTCTCCAGCTGGACTTGGTCGCGTTTGCGTTGATCAATGTCGTCAATCACCGAGATGAAATAATCCGGGCTGCCATCTTCACGTCGCACCAACGCCACCGAGAGATCGACCCACAACCTGCTTCCGTCCTTGAGCACATAGCGCTTTTCTCTATGGTAATGATCGATCTCGCCATCCATGCAACGTTGCACCAGGGCAAGGTCTGCATCGAGGTCGCCGGCATCCGTGATGTCTTGGAAGGTCCGCATCAGCAGCTCTTCCCGGGTATAGCCCAGGATCTCGCATAAGCGCCGGTTGATGCGCAGCCAGCGTCCATCCAGGGCGACATGGGCGATGCCGACCGCGGCGTACTCGAAGGTCGCGCGCAGACGTGTCTCGCTGTCGCGCAGAGCGCGCTCGGTGGCTAAGCGGTCGGTGATGTCCATCCAGGTTGCGGCCAGATAAGTGTGCTCGTCGCGCAGAATCACCTGGCTGCTGACCAAGACATTGCGCAGGGAACCATCCTTGTGTCGGTGTGTGGTGTCGAACCTGGCATGTCCCTCGGCGACGATTTCGGCGATGCGCTCGTGCACTTGATCGGCTGACTGTTCCGCCTGAATATCCGCCAATGTGATGGCTGCGAATTCGTCGCGGTCATAGCCAAGGCCATGACAGGCGGTTTCGTTGAACTGGATAAAATGCAGGTTTTCGGTATCGATCACCACCACGCCATCCGATGCCTGGGACACCACCGCCGCGAACAGTTCCTGCTCGGCCAACAGCGCCGCTTCGGTGCGTCGCAGCGGGGTGATGTCGGTCGTGGTGCCGATCATGCGCAGCGCGTTGCCCTGTGCGTCGCGCACGAATACCATGCCGCGGTCGAGAGTCCAGCGCCAGCTCCCTTGCGTGTCGCGCAGCCGATGCATGCTGCGATAGCTTGCCGTGTTAGCGTCAAGATGCAGATGCAGGTTGTGTATCGCCAGGGGCAGATCGTCCGAGTGAATACGGCTGGACCAATCCTCGAAGCTGTCGCCGATCTGATCGTAGTCGCTACCAAACATGCGCTTCCACTGATCGGAAAACAACATCTTGCCCGTTTGTGGATTCCAGTCCCAGACGCCGTCGCTGGCAGCATCCAACGCCGATAACCAGCGTTGTTCGGTGTCGATGGCAGCTTGCCGGGCATCGCGTAGCTGGCGATTTCGCAGCAATAATCCAAGCAACAGCAACGCGCTGGCAAGCGATGCGATGAGCACGGTGATCGTGCTGTATCTAGGTTGCTGCCAGAGATCACGCCAGGTGATCTCGGGGCGTTGTGTCGCCAACGGCGGATGATGCAAATCTCGCCGCTCCGTTGCAAATCCGCCGTCTATTGGTGTGGCGCTCAGCCCTTGAGGTGTGCCTTCAGAATCGCGCGCCAGAACGGCATCAGTTGCGGCTGCCATGGCCAATCGCGGCCCGAATTCCGACAGCAGCAGGCAGATCAGCAGTGCAATAACTGCAATTGACCGATTCATCAACTGAGCTAGCGGCCGATCCAGCAAGCTTGATGCTGAGTACTTGGCACAGCCCTGTCGTGACTGAACCCTACGAACAATGCCTGTGTTCATGGCTGCGATCTATCGTTTAGTGCCGTTGCCCGGCGGTCACCCGCAAGATGTATGGCTGGGATTGAGCAGTCTTAACCAATATGGCTTATGCTCCAGCCACCTGCCGTGCATCAGAGCCTGTTCGATTGCAGATCAAGGCGAGCGTAAACGAACACGCGACGCGGATGCAAGAAAACCAATGTGCCATTTTTCACCTCGTCAGTATCGCACAAAGTCTCAGGAAAGCTCGCGAGTATACTGTGGTTTACCTGGTCATCATTGCTCGTTTTTATGGATAGTGTTCTTGAAGATAAAGGGTAGGGCGCAGAACACAGAAACCTCCTGTGTGGTGCGGCAAGGAAAAAAACGGGTAGATCCTTCGTGGTCGTTGTACCTTGCTCTGCGGGCACTCGATGGTGGCAATTACCGGAAAAACCGATCCTTAAGAGTTGTGCTGCACCTGAGTCCTGCTACACAGGGCTTGAGATAAGGCGTAAGGGATAGCATTCGTACACTGGCCGAGTCTTGCTGCGACAACAAAGTTAGTTCTGTCGTTTGTTTCGCATCCGCCGCTGCGCTACCTTCTCAGGCCTAGGTTAACCAGGCCCGGTGCCATCTTCGGCGATTCCAATCGCTGTCATCGCGACCATCGTCAAGATGATCATCACAACCACCATGATATATGAGGAATAATAAGATGACCGACCAATCACCAACGCAGAGCAGCTATCAGGCAGAGTATGAGCGCTCCATGCGTGACCCTGAGGGTTTCTGGGGCGAGGCTGCGGAAGCCTTGCATTGGGATCGGCGTTGGGAACGTGTTCTCGACGATTCACGGGTAACTCCCGATGCCCCGTTTTACCACTGGTTCAGCGGTGGCCAGTTGAATACCTGCTTTAATGCGGTCGACCGACATGTTGAACAGGGCCGCGGCGATCAGCCGGCGATCATTCACGACAGTCCAGTCACCAACAGTAAAACCGTCATCACCTACGCCGAGCTCAAAGATCAGGTTGCGCGCCTGGCCGGCGTACTGCGTGGGGTTGGTGTCGGCAAGGGTGATCGCGTCATCGTTTATATGCCGATGGTCCCGGAGGCGGCGGTGGCAATGCTTGCCTGCGCCCGTATCGGCGCTATCCACTCGGTGGTTTTCGGCGGTTTTTCCGCACGCGAACTGGCCACACGTATTGATGATGCCAAGCCGAAGGTGATGGTTGCCGGTTCCTGTGGTATCGAGCCGAACCGGATTGTAGCCTATAAACCGTTGCTCGATGCCGCCATCGAGGCTGCAGCGCACAAGCCGGAGCATTGCATCATCCTGCAGCGCGAACAGGGGCCGTGCGATTTGATCCCGGGTCGCGATTTGGACTGGGCAAGTACCGTGGCGGATGCCACGCCTTTGGATTGCGTGCCGGTTGAGGCCACCGACCCGCTCTATATCCTCTATACATCGGGTACAACGGGGCAGCCCAAGGGGGTTGTGCGTGACAACGGCGGACATGCTGTGGCAATGACCTGGAGCATGAAGAACATCTATGGCATGGCACCAGGCGAGGTGTTCTGGGCAGCATCCGATGTCGGCTGGGTGGTTGGTCACTCCTACATCGTCTATGGACCGCTGTTGTACGGTTGCACGACTATTTTCTACGAAGGCAAACCCGTGGGCACACCAGATGCCGGCGCCTTCTGGCGCGTCATCGAGGAACATGGTGTCTCCGTGCTGTTCACGGCACCTACCGCGTTTCGCGCCATCAAGCGTGATGATCCGAACGCAGAACATCTTAAACGCTACGATACCAGCAAGATGCGGGCGTTGTTCCTAGCCGGCGAGCGTTGCGATCCCGACACATTGGCCTGGGCCGGCGATAACCTTGGTGTGCCGGTGGTTGACCACTGGTGGCAAACCGAGACCGGCTGGGCAATTGCCGCCAATTGTATTGGTATCGAGCCATTGCCGATCAAGCCCGGTTCCCCGACCAAGGCGGTTCCGGGCTATGACCTGCAAGTGCTCGACGATCAGGGTGGGCCGGTTGCCGCCGGCGACATCGGCCGTATTATGATTAAGCTTCCAATGCCGCCGGGTTGTCTGCCAACGCTGTGGAACAATGACGATCGCTTCATCCAGTCCTACATGTCCGTTCAACCAGGCTATTACCTGAGCGGGGATGCCGGTTTCATCGATGAAGACGGCTACCTGTTTGTGATGAGCCGCATTGATGACATCATCAATGTCGCCGGACATCGGCTGTCCACCGGCGGCATGGAAGCGGTGCTGTCCTCACATCCGGACGTGGCCGAGTGTGCCGTCATCGGCGTTGCCGACCAGCTCAAGGGCGAATTGCCGTTGGGGCTGGTGGTTCTGAAGGCCGGCGTCGGGCGCGGGGTGGAGGAGATCGGGCCGGAACTCGTCAAGCTCGTGCGCGAACAGATCGGTCCAGTGGCGGCCTTTAAGACCGTGCTGGTGGTGGAACGGCTTCCTAAGACTCGCTCCGGCAAGATCCTGCGCGGTACCATGAAATCCATCGCTGATGGCAAGGAGTATCGAGTGCCAGCCACTATTGACGATCCAGCCATTCTCGCCGAGATTGAGACGGCCCTGTCGAAAGCTGGCTACGCGCATCATTGACGATCTTCAGGTCGCTGCCGATATGCGCTTTCGGCGCTAATGTTCTCGGTATTGCGACCTGAGCCAATGCAACAGTCGTTGCCGGATAGACGATGCAAACCCAGACTGGGAGTAAAGCGTTGTCCGGCCGCTGCATCATCCGCTCGCAACCCATTGGCAGGCTGTTGAACCACCTGAGAAGTACTGTACAGTCTGGTCGTGGAAATTTACACCATCATCAAACAGCTGCTGCTGCCGCCCGGCAGCATTCTGCTGCTTCTGGCGCTGGCATTCGTACTCGTGCGTGGCACCTTGGGTCGGATGCTGCTGTTTGTCTCCTGGTCGCTATTATTACTGATGAGTCTGCCCGGGCTGACCTTTCCGCTCATTGGCGCGTTGGAGCGTTACCCAGCGTTGGACCCGGACCGGCTCGCCGAAATCGACGCTGACGCCATCGTCGTACTCGGCGCCACGGTCTATGCGAATGCCCCGGAATACGGTACACATACGGTTGATGGAAATAGCCTCAAGCGCACCCGCTATGCTGCCTGGCTATCGCGTCGCACCGGTCTGCCGGTCTATGTGAGCGGTGGAGCAGGAGAACGCGCCGCGGGACCTGCAATGGTGCGGGTATTAATAGATGAATATGGCGTTGCGGTTGCCGGACTGGAGTCTAACAGCAGGAATACCTGGGAGAACGCGGAATTTACTATGCCATTGCTGCAGGCTGATGGAATGCGACGTATTCTGCTGGTAACCCAGGCTTGGCACATGCCCCGAGCCGTTGCTGCATTCGAGCGCCTTGGCGCTGAGGTATTGCCGGCGCCAACTTACTTTGTACAGCGCAGATCGTCCGGCACCAAACCGCCTTGGAGCAAAGGCTATACCGACTGGCTGCCGCAGGCATCGGCTTGCGAACTCGGCTTCTATGCACTGCACGAACTGATCGGCCAAATCTACTATGACTTGCGCGCGAGATTCCTTAAACCCGAGTCCGAGGCCGTTCCTCAACCAGAGTTCCAGACCAGCTTCAGACCAGCTTCTCCGCTGCCGATTGAGCGCGCGTTGCCATATCAGCTTCCACCGAAACCCTGGTATATCGGATCCTCCGGACATCGCCCCGGGCGGTTTTTGCACATGTCCATTTGTGTCAATCACGGTTGGTGGAAATTTGCAACCAGGCCCGAGCAAATAGGCTGAATTTTTTGTAACTAGTTGAAATAAAATTGATTTATCTCTCTGGATACAAACTGCCCAAGTTGATACAACGGCCATGCGATCAATCTCTTATCGGATATCAGGGATATTCATCCACAGAGTTATCCACAGGCTCTGTGGAAGATCCGGTTTGGACATTGTTTTGTAACCACTTAGCCGTTTTGCGTAGAATCGAGATAAGCAAGCCTGGGTAAGTATTTTTATAATGAGTCGCGCGCTGTAGCCGAACTGCCCTCCGGTTGGCCGCACGGACAGCCAGCCCTGGGCTGTTGAGGGCGGCTCAGTCACAGTATCCAGCGGCATCCTTGGGATGTCGGTGCATTACTTCCCACAAAGCCGCGAGTCTGGCATCGACGCCGTGTTACCATATTTGCGCATCAGGCGAGGTCGCCAAAGCGATTTCTGTCAACTGTCGATCGATTTGACTTGCCTTAGGCGCTGGCGCCGGATTCGCCCTCGCGAAGCGGCAACCCGCCCATAGTCGCTTCTATGGGCGGGTTGCCGCGACGTCGAGGCCGCACGAGAAAACAAGCCAGTGGCCGGTTTCTCGACAGAAATCGCCTTAACGTCGGCCTTCTGCATCAGGCCGTTACTCGCATCGCCTGCTGTGCTCGCATCGGCCATCTGAAGAAGACGAACGTCAACCCCATGTCATATCTGGTCGATCAGTTCCGGCAATCGCCCAACTGTCCAGCAATCTGCCTTCGAATCAGCTTTACAATCCGGTAGGTACATGACCAAGCATTATTCTATTCTTCCAGGGCGCCGCTATCCGCCTGGTGCCAGTACCACCGATGAGGGTGTCAATTTCTCAATCTACAGCCGTCATGCCTCTGGCGCGACGCTGCTGCTGTATGCCGACGGGTCGAGTGATGAACCGTTTCAGACCATCGAACTGGACCCGGAACTCAATCACACCTTTTTCAGTTGGCATGTACTGGTCGTGCATCTGCCTCCAGGAACGCGTTACACCTGGCGCTTGCAGGGTCCATACGATCCGGGCGGCAATGGCTGGATGTTCGACCCGCAGGTGGACCTGGTCGACCCCTGGGCGCGCTCCGTGGACGCCAGATGCTGGGAGCGTGCACAACGTTGCCGAGATGGCGCACGAGCGCATGACTCGATTCGTGGCATCGTGCTGGCCGATCACTACGATTGGGAGGGTGACCAGCCGCTGCGGATTCCGTCCGAGGATATGATCATTTATGAATTGCATGTGGGCGGCTTTACTCGTCATCCGACCTCCGGCGCGCGACATCCGGGTAGTTTTCTGGGGTTGATTGAGAAAATCCCTTATCTCCAATGGCTTGGCATTACCCACGTTGAGCTGATGCCAGTCATGGCATTCGACGAACAAGATGTGCCGGAAGCGGTCGGTGGGGCAGGGTTGTCCAACTATTGGGGGTACAGCACGCACAGCTTTTTTGCGCCGCATCCTGGCTACTGCGTAGACCAGGAGCAACAGCGCGATGAGTTTCGCGATATGGTGAAAGCTATGCACCGGGCTGGAATCGGCGTATTGCTTGATGTGGTCTTCAACCACACGGCCGAGGGCGGGCGTGGTGGGCCGGTGATCAACTTCAAAGGCATCGGCAATGAAACTTTTTACATGCTTGATGCGGATGATCCGGAGCAATACCTGGATTTCACCGGCTGTGGCAACACCGTCAATGCCAATCATCCTTTTGTCGCGCGTTTTATCATCGACTGCCTGGAATACTGGGTGCGCGATATGCACGTCGATGGCTTTCGTTTCGATCTGGCCAGCGCCCTGGCGCGCGATGAAACCGGTACGCCGATGCACCATCCGCCGGTGCTGTGGGGCATTGAGCTTTCCGATGTGCTTGCCGGCAGCAAGATCATTGCCGAAGCCTGGGACGCCGCTGGGCTTTACCATGTAGGCTCGTTTCCAGGCTATCGATGGATGGAATGGAACGGGCGCTATCGTGACGATCTGCGCGGCTTTATGCGCGGCGACAAGGGCCGAGTCGACGACATCGCGACCCGCGTTGCCGGCAGCAGCGATTTATATCAGGCTAACTTACGACACCCAATCAACAGCATCAATTTCGTCACCTGCCATGATGGCTTTACATTGGCAGATCTGGTCAGTTACAACCAAAAACGCAACGCGGCAAATCACGAGAACAACCAAGATGGCTGCAGCCACAATCTGAGCTGGAACTGCGGTGTCGAGGGTGCTACAGATCACAGGCAGATTCTGGCTCTGCGTCGCCGGCAGGCAAAGAATTTCATGACGATCCTGCTGTTGAGCCAAGGTATTCCAATGATCACGGCCGGCGACGAGATGCTGCGCAGTGCTGACGGTAACAACAACACCTGGTGTCAAGACAATGCCCTGGGTTGGATCGACTGGTCCCTGGCTGATCAAAATGCGGAGATGCTGCACTTTGTCGTCGGACTCATCGCATTGCGTAAACGCCATCGCAGTCTACGTCGCCGCCATTTCCTGAATGACAACGATGTGGATTGGTACGGCACACTCGGCGAAGCGCCCGCCTGGGGCAATGCCGAGGCACATGAGCTTGCCTTTACCCTATATGGTCGTGATGATGGCGAACCACCGCTGCATGTGATACTGAACGCGAGTCGTAAGGCGCAAACCTTCGCCCTTCCGACCCTGAAGGATTGGAATTGGGCGATTGCCGTGGACACTGGCGCGCCTCAGCAGCGCGATCTCATTCAGCCGGAACGCCAGCAGTGCATTGGCGCACGCCGTTGGCGAGTCGGCGCCCATAGCGTGCTGGTGCTGGAAGGTCATGCACAAGCGACCTCATCGAGGTCTTTGTAACGAGCACCAACGTCTGTGAATGCGCCAACCTCTGCCGCCGATGCGCTTGCCGTGCACGAAGCGTAGTCGGGATTTCATGACAAAAACCATGAAAAAAGCAAGTATTTTGCAGTCATCCATGTTGCATAGCCATAGCCTTTACCCTGCTTTATCAGGCACAATTAACGGTTTGGGCCATCCAGTGTGACGTTATGATGACAGCCACTAATGCTTTCCATGTTTCGCGGCTGCACAAAACTCAGTCGAGGCTGAACGCGGGCGTCAAGACAAGTCAGACAGCATGCGAGTGGGTACAAAGCCTGTGCATGGCGGCCCGTGCATCCTGACCTTCGGCATCAATCAAAACGGGCAATGCGTGCCACGGAGTCTGCTCTGAGAGCTTGGCTGGCGGTTTACGCAAGTCGTGGATGGCGGCATGCAGGTTAATCGACTCGATCTTGGGCCATCCCTGGATGAGCAGATCATCGTGCCTGCTGATCCGACACTCGGCGCTCGAGCCGACGCCCCACCGTTAGTACCTGTGTTCCCGAACACCGCCGAGAACCCGGATGTTGTGCTTTACCAGACCCTTCAGGGCGGTTTCGAGGTGCGTTGGCATATCGACGGTATGGCTCTGGAGCGGGCTCGGGATGCCTTTGGCAATGGAGCCGATGCGCCGTCGTCGGTGTTGCGTCTGCAGCAGATTGACTCCCAGGGCGCCAGACGGATCATTGCCGACGCCCCGCTCGAAGATCAGGAAATGACATCTACAGGCGTGGCTCGTTGCCCTGCTGTTACCGCGACCGGGCTGCTTCAGGCCGAAATCGGGCTGTCTACCAAGGCCGGCGGATGGTTGCTGATCGCACGCTCGAACGGATTACAGGCGACCAGCTCGGTTGGACCAGCGTTTCTCAGCGAGTCTGAAGATGCGTCGGTGGCGTCGTCCAGACCACTCGCGGGGGAGTCACCGATGCTGGCGCATATGGACCAGCCGAGTCCGCCATCACCGCTGCAGGCGTCCATTGATCCGCCGGACGCCGCTGCAGCAGTCGGCACTTCCGAGGATGCCGGTAGGGATCTAGCACCGCAGCAAACCGTTGATCAGTTGTCGGGCAGCGAGCACTCTGGCTTCGGCGAATTGGCATGGCAGCCCGCATCGCCGATCTCGGTTTTGCCTGATGCGACCTCCGACGATCGGCAACCGGATGCTAGGTTGCCCGATGTGCGGGCAGGGCAGTTTGTTCCCAGCAGCACGGACGACGAGCAGGTCATACCGGCAGGTGCTCGAGGCAATTCTGACGTGATCGATCAAAGCGGCAATGGCGCATCTGCATTCGCAGCCTCACCAGAACCGCAGGTCAAGGTTCCCGCGCCAGGCAGCGGACCGGTGCAAGGCTTTTGCGTCGACGCTAATGGTTGGATGAGGGCTGAATTGGTTGTACATGGCAATGCCTCCCCAGGCGCTCTGCTTGACCTCGGCGGCCATCCCTATCGGGTCGGCCCCGGTGGGCGCTTTTCGTTTCGGGTACCGCTGGCCGATCGGGAACTCATCATGCGTTTGCTCGCCATGCTGCCCGAATTGCCGGTACAACCGCGCGACTCGGCAAATGAACCCGGCGAGTCCTGAATTCGATCAGGCTCGCGCGATACTTTACCGAAGGATTTATTTCATGCATATCATCATGGCTAGTACCGAGTGCGCACCGGTTGCGAAGGTGGGCGGTCTCGGCGACTTCGTTCACGGATTATCGCGAGAGCTTGCGCATCGCGAGCACCAGGTCGAGGTCATCCTGCCCAAGTACGACAGTCTTCGTTTCGATCGCATTGAGGGCATGCACGAGATCCTCAGCGATCTGCAAGTGCCGTTCTACGATCGCTACATTCGCTGTAGCGTCCTCTATGGTGAGGTGGACAGCATCGGCTGCTTTTTCATTGATGCCGATTCTGAACAGGGCTTTTTCAACCGCGGCAAGATCTACGGCGAAGCTGACGATGCGGACCGCTTTGCGTTTTTTTCCCGGGCGCTGATGGAATTCCTCTATAAGACCGGCCGGCATCCGGACATCCTGCACTGTAACGATTGGCATACCGGGTTGGTGCCGGTGCTGTTGTACGAGATCTATGCTGGGCTGGGTATGGACCGCACAAGGATCTGCTATTCACTGCACAACGTCGGCCACCAGGGCTGGACAGGCACTCACATACTGCACATGAACAGGCTCAATGAAGGCCGGCTCATGGCGCCGGAGCGGATGCGCGACCCCGGCAATCCGCAGGCCATCAATCTGATGAAAGGCGGTATCGTCTTCTCCAATTTTGTTACCGCCGTGTCGCCACGCTATGCCTGGGAAGTTCAGCACACCGAGCAGGGCATGGGATTGCAATCTGTCTTGCAGACACACAACCATAAATTCGGCGGCGTGTTGAACGGCATCGACTACAACACCTGGAGCCCCGAGGTCGATCCTTTGATTCCAACACAGTTCAGTACTGACAGCTTGGACCGCAAGGCACGTAATCAGTCCGCATTGCGCGAGCGGGCAGGATTGGCCGACGAGCACAAGCCTTTGGTGGCCGTGGTCAGCCGGCTCGATCATCAAAAAGGCGTAGAATTGATGCGCCACGGCATCTACTACGCATTAGCACAGGATTGCCAGTTCGTACTACTTGGCAGTGCGTTGGACCCGGCAGTGAACGCCGATTTCGAGCGCATCAAGCAGGAGATGGAAACCAACCCCGATTGTCATCTGGAACTCAGCTACAACGAGGAGCTGGCCCATTTGATCTATGCCGGCGCGGACTTGATGTTGATCCCAAGCGTCTACGAGCCCTGCGGATTGACACAGATGATCGCGATGAAATACGGCTGTGTTCCTGTGGTGCGCCGGGTCGGCGGTCTGGCAGACACTGTATTCGATGCCAACTACAGCGAACGTCCGTTCGAGGAGCGCAATGGCTATGTGTTCGATGAGGGCACCTATGCCGGTGTCGAATCATCGCTGGGCCGGGCCATTCGCCTGTGGCGGCTGTTCCCAGAGTATTTCCGCCAACTCAGGCTCAACGGCATGCGCATGGACAACTCTTGGAACCGTCCCGCACGGCACTATCTGGATATTTACGAGCATATTCGCACCTAAACGCCCATGCGCCTGAACCTGGGAGATAGACATTGCGCGTAGAGGCACCGTCCGTAGAGCAGATTACCGCCGTCATCCTAGCTGGAGGCCAGGCTCGCCGCATGGGTGGTCAAGACAAAGGATTGCTGGAGTTCGCTGGACGTCCGCTGGTCGAATGGGTCATCGACAGACTGCGGCCACAGGTGCGCGGCTTGGTCATCAATGCCAATCGTAACCGCGATCGCTACGCCACCTATGGCTATCCGGTGATCACAGATGCGACGGCCGATTTTCAGGGACCGCTGTCGGGCATTGCGAGTGCCCTTATGGCCGTGCACACGAGGTGGATTATCATCGCGCCCTGCGACGGTCCCTACCTGGCAATGGATCTGGTGGAGCGACTCCGTGCTGCATTGCGGCATCAGGACGGCGAGCTGGCCGTGGCCTCAGACGGCCAGCGTATACAGCAAGTCTACGCCCTGATACCGAAAGATCTAGCACCCAGCCTGGATACATTTCTGGCCTCTGGAGAGCGTAAGGTAGGGTGCTGGTATGCCAGGCATCGCACCGCAATCGCAGATTTCAGCGACTCCGCGGACTGCTTTGCCAATATCAATTCTGCCCGGGACATCGAAGGTGCACCCCGCCCAGCGCTACCTGACCGGGATGCAAATAAAAATGCTTTACGCCATTCTCTTTATAGTCGTACTGGCCCTGGTTTTCCTGCCGAACCTGTGGGTTCGACGGGTCATGGCGAAATATCAGGAACCAGCCGACCTCTATCCGCACGACGGCGCAGAACTGGCGCGCAAATTGATTGACGACCTGGGGCTGGATGTCGGCCTCGAGCAAGCACAACCAGACCAAGATCACTACGATCCAACGTCCCGTACGGTACGCCTGTCACCGAACAACTACAGTGGGCACTCGCTCACCGCGCTCACTGTAGCGGCCCACGAGGTGGGCCATGCGCTCCAACATGCCGAGGGCTATCGGCCGCTGCTGCTGCGCACATCGCTGGCCAAGACGGCGATGGTCGCTGAGAAGTTCGGAGCCTTCGCGTTGGCGGCGATGCCGGTGGTGGCTGCGCTGACCCGCTCACCGTTGTCCGGCGTGACCATGCTCATATTCGGCATCGGCAGCATAGCGATCGGGACGCTGGTACATCTGATCACCCTGCCGGTGGAGTGGAATGCCAGCTTCGAACGGGCGTTACCGATGCTAAAGAGCGGCGATTACCTGCCAGCGCAGCACCTGCCCCATGCCAAAAAGATCCTCTCCGCCGCTGCCCTGACCTACGTGGCCGGGTCACTGGCAAGCCTGTTGAGCCTGTATCGGTGGATCGCGATCCTGCGGCGGTGAGAGATTGAAGAATCTTTCCTAAGTAGCGGTTCATGAATAACCTATACAACGCTATCCAGACATCGGCGGAGTGCAATCGGGGTCGGGGTCGCTATCGGAATCGGAATCGAGAGAGAAAACGCCCTATGCCATGCGGTCATGAGAAGCTCGACGTAGAGCGTGCGGCCATCGAGTAGGTCGGCTGGGCCTAGCGCGACTGCGAGCATGTGAAAGGACAGCGTAACGCGAAGGATCAACGCCTGCGCACATCTTAGGCGCGCATCGCAGGCCATCGCGCTGAACATTGCCGAGGGTAACGGCAAAGCGACGAGCGCGGATCGACGCCGGTCGCTTGAAAGCGCACGAGGCTCGGCGCTGGAGTGCGCTGCGATTCAGGACGTGGTCGCTGGTGTGCGATGCGTTGTGCGCAGACGACAACAGCAAGCAAAAGGCACTGCTCGATCGTCTTGTGGTCATGCTCACGAAGCTCGGACAGCGTGGCTAGGCGGTCAGCGAGGAGCTTGGCGGATATCGGGTTGGTCGGTTCGATACCGACGCCGATAGGGGTACCGAATGAGTCGGCAGGCGACACCCAAGCCAAAAACCTGTTTAGCTTGTTTCTGCACCATCACTAAGCGGCCAGCAAAGCCAGAAATCAGCATGTTTAAGCGATTGCCGGAGAGAAACCGCCTTGACGCCGGTAGAGAAGCAGATGACAAGCCCTTTCGCGTTGCTACCAGCGGCTTGCCAACTGACCCTCAATATGGCCAGAAATCGGCTAACTCGTGCTCTGCTGCGGAAGTCGCGAGACCGTTTGCAGTGGTTGTCGTTGTCGTAAACGTGGTCGTCATCGATAACCCACGATGAGCGATTACCACAACGACAAACAGCAGAAACGGTAGCGGGACATCTGCACCGCTGCACTAGGAGCCCGTCCGACCTAGGGACCGTAGCGAGGAACAGCGGGGCCGAGACCAACTTTCCCTGGGATCGAGGAGAATAGCCGCCTCTATTTGACGGAATGGCGGGGAAAATTGGGCCGGCATCCGCTGTTCCGCGGTAGGCCAGCCTGAGTCGGACAGGCTCCCAGAGCACTAACCAGAGCACCAGCCTTACCCCTTGGAATTGGGCCAGAGTGGTCAAGACTAATTGTGCCCTGGAACATCCGTGTACTCTGCGTCTTTATGGTCAATATTCGCCCCTGTCCAATCGGGGTTGATTGCAATGGCGGATGTGGCCCTATCGGGCATCCGCCCTGAACGCCAACAACGGCAGAGTAAAAGAACAAGCCTTAGTTGATAGGCTTCAGACCATGACCCCGGGTGCAAAGCTGTAGCCGTCAATGATATTCACATAGTTGGCGCGCTCGAACTCGGCTGGGTCGGGTACTGCAAGGGCGCTGACGCGACCGCGTAGGTCGTGCACCGACTCAAAGCCCTGTTCCTCCATCCATTCTTCCAGCCCGGTGAGGATGGTTGCAATTTGGCCCGCGCCGTTCTTGAGCAATGTACTGCACAGGTGTACCGCATCGGAGCCTGCCAGCAGTAACTTGATGGCATCTTCGGGGGTGTGGATACCGCCAGTTGCGCCCAGCGACAGCCCTTCGACGCGGCCGTAGAGAATTGCGATCCAGCGCATGGCGAGCAATGCTTCGGCGGAGGTGGACGGGTGCAGACTGGGCTGCAGGCGCAGACTGTCGATATTGATGTCCGGCTGATAGAAACGGTTGAACAAGGATACGCCGTTGGCGCCGGCATCCGCCAGGCGCTGTATCATATGGCCGACCGAGCTGAACGACGGCGACAATTTCATGTTCACGGGGATATTGATTTGCGCCTTCAATGCGCGCAAAACATCCACGTAGCGATCTTCAACCTGAGTGCCGGTCAGATTGATGTCCGCGGCGATATAGTAGACATTCAGCTCAAGGGCATCGGCACCGGCTTTTTCCAGTTCCTTACCGTGACTAACCCAGCCTCCGGGCGTGACTCCATTCAAGCTGGCGATTACCGGGATGTCGAGGGCTTTTTTTAGGCGTTGCAGATTATCCAGATATTGTTCCATGCCGGTGCTGAAGTCCTGCCAATCCGGCAGGAAGCCTTCATCGGCTTCGGAAAAGCCGGTGTCCTGATGGTTCAGGAAGCGATTCATGGTCTCGGTCTCGGCCGTGACCGCCTCTTCGAACAGTGAGTACATAATCAGCGCTGCGGCGCCGCTGTCCTCGAGTTGCTTGGCCTGATCGATGCTCTTCGACAATGGCGAAGAGGATGGTACGAAGGGATTTTTCAGGTCGAAGCCGAGGTAGTTGGTTGTCAGGTCCATGGGGGTCTCCAGGAGCGAGTTGCGAGTGACGAGTTGTCCGAGGTGGTCCGAGAGAGGGGCAGGGGCGAGATCGCGGAAGCTGGTTTCGCAACACCCGCCCCTTGCTGCTCGTTACTCGATATTGGTCACTGGTTTTTCCACCTTTTGCCAAGCCAGATTGGCCATCTGCTCATACAACGAGTATCTGCTCTCCACATGCTTCTGGGCCAGTTTGAGGAAGCCCTCGGCGGCGTCCGGATTGGTGCGGTTCAGCACGCTGAAGCGGGTCTCGCTGGACAGGAAGTCTCGGTACGGAATGCTCGGCATTTTGCTATCGATAGTCAGCGGGTTAGCGCCGGACGCGGTCTTGCGCGGATCGTAGCGGAACAAGGGCCAGTGACCGGAGTTGACCGCCATATCCTGTTGACGCAGGTTGTTGGACATGTCCACACCGTGCGCGATGCAGGGTGAATAGCAGATCAGCAGGGATGGACCGTCGTAAGACTCGGCCTCGAGGAAGGCGCGTACCGTCTGCATGTCCTTTGCACCAAAGGCGACCTGCGCGACATAGACATTCTCATACGCCATGGCCATCATCGCCAGGTCTTTTTTGAACGTGGCCTTTCCGCCTGCCGCAAACTTAGCCACTGCGCCCATCGGCGTAGCCTTTGATTTTTGGCCGCCGGTGTTGGAGTAGACCTCGGTGTCGAGCACCAACATATTCACATTACGCCCAGCGGATAGAACATGGTCGACACCGCCGTAACCGATGTCGTAGGCCCAACCGTCACCGCCGACGATCCAGACGCTGCGCTTGACCAGTTGCTCGCAGATACCATTCAGCGTCTGTGCTTGTGGGGCATCGATGCTCTTGAGCTTGTCCTGCAATGCGGCGACCCGCGCTCTTTGCTCGAAGATGCCTGCCTCGCTGGACTGGTCGGCGTTGATCAGCCCATCGGCAAGATCATTGCCGATTGTGTCTGCCAATAAAGCGACCAACTCGCGGGCATGCTCGGCCTGTTTGTCCACGGCCAATCGCAGGCCAAGCCCGAACTCGGCATTGTCCTCGAAGAGCGAGTTGTTCCAGGTGGGACCGCGCCCCTCGGGGTTGACCGCATAGGGCGTGGTGGGCAGATTACCGCCATAAATCGATGAGCAGCCGGTTGCATTACCGATCAGCATGCGATCGCCGAACAGTTGGGTGGCGAGCTTGACATAGGGCGTCTCGCCGCAGCCGACGCAGGCGCCGGAGAACTCGAACAGCGGCTGCATCATCATCGCGTGTTTGATCTTGGTGCCGTCGAGTTGGGTGCGGTCGTATTCGGGTAGGGACAGGAAGAAGTCCCAGTTTGCCTGTTCGATGTCGTGGCGCTCCTCGGCCGGAAGCATGTTCAATGCCTTGCGCTTCGGGTCCTTACGGTCGCGGATCGGACAGACTTCCGCGCACAACCCACAACCGGTGCAATCGTCCGGTGCCACCTGGTAGGTGATGTGGTGGTCCTGGGGAAAGTCCTTGCCCTTGATTTTCACATGCTGGAAGGTGTCGGGTCCCGTATCGGCAAGCGTGGCGGGGTAGACCTTGGCGCGAATGGCGGCGTGTGGGCAGACCAGCGGACATTTGCCGCAATGGGTGCACAGGTCTTCCTCCCATTTAGGCAACTCCATGGCGATGTTGCGCTTTTCGTAACGAGTGGTGGCGGTGGGCCAGGTGCCGTCGTTCGGCATCAGACTCACCGGCAGGCTATTGCCTCGGCCTTCAATCAGGGTTGCGGTCACATTGCGCACGAACTCCGGTGCGTCGGCGGGTACCACGGGCGGACGCTCGAAACTGCTGGTGACCTGGCCCGGCACATTGACCTGATGCAGGCCCGCGAGGGTGGCATCAATGGCCTTGTAATTGCGCTCGAGCAGTCCCTGCCCCTTCTTGCCATAGGTCTTCTGCACAGCCTTTTTGATTTGTGCGATCGCCTCGTCCTTTGGCAGGATGCCGGAGATGGCGAAAAAACAGGTCTGCATGATGGTGTTGATGCGCCTGCCCATACCTGACTGGGCAGCGATGCCGTAGGCGTCGACCACGTAGAATTTGAGTTGCTTGTCCAGAATGTGCTGCTGCATGCTCTTTGGCAGATCGTCCCAGACTTTGTCCGCTGGAGTGGCGGAATTGAGCAGGAAGGTGCCCCCGGGAGCCGCCTTGTCCAGCATCTCGTAGCGGGTCAGAAAAGTGGGCTGATGGCAGGCGACGAAGCTTGCCTCGTCATCGCCGACCAGATAGGTGCTGTCGATCGGTTGTGGGCCGAAACGCAGGTGCGAGATAGTGACCGCGCCGGCTTTTTTGGAGTCATACTCGAAATAGCCCTGGCCGAAATTCGGCGTTTCCTCGCTGATGATCTTGATGCTGTTTTTGTTGGCAGATACGGTGCCGTCCGAACCCAGGCCAAAGAATAGGCACGCGGTTACGCTCTGACCCGTATCCGGCTTGAACATCGGATCCCAATCCAAGCTGCTGTGACTGACATCATCGATGATACCGATCGTAAAATGATTTTTCGGCTTGTCTTTAGCCAGTTCGTCCAGTACGCCTTTGACCATGCCCGGCGTGAATTCCTTGGATGACAGGCCGTAACGCCCGCCAACCACGGTTGGCATGCTTGCCATATCGCCGGAGGCAACGGCCAACGCGAGCGCCGTGACCACGTCTTTATATAAGGGTTCGCCATCCGCCCCAGGCTCCTTGGTGCGATCGAGTATGGCCAGTTTGGTGGCAGTGACAGGCAGGGCAGCCAACAGATGCTGGGTGCTGAAGGGGCGGAACAGGCGCACCTTGATCAGGCCAACCTTTTCGCCGCGTGCAGCCAGATGCTCGACCGTCTCCTGCGCGGCACCGATGCCCGAACCCATCAGCAGGATCACACGTTCGGCATCCTCGGCGCCGACATATTCAAAGAGTTTGTACTGGCGACCGGTGAGAGCGGCAAATTTATCCATTTGTGCCTGAACGATACCGGGGACAGCCTCGTAGAATGGATTAACGCTCTCGCGACCCTGGAAGTAGACGTCCGGATTCTGCGATGTGCCGCGGATGATCGGATGGTCCGGATTCATCGCCCTCTGGCGATGCGCGGTCACCAGATCCTCGTCGATCATCGCGCGGATGGTTTCCACCGATAATTTGTCGATCTTGACCACCTCGTGCGAGGTGCGGAAACCATCGAAGAAATGCAGGAAAGGCACGCGCGCTTCCAGCGTCGAGGCCTGCGAGATCAGTGCGAAATCCATGACTTCCTGAACCGATGCAGAGCACAGCATCACATAGCCAGTGCCGCGGCACGCCATCACATCGGAGTGGTCGCCAAAAATCGAAAGCGCCTGTGCGGCAAGGGAGCGTGCTGATACATGTAATACCGTCGGTGTCAACTCGCCGGCAATTTTGTACATGTTCGGGATCATCAACAACAGCCCCTGGGAGGCGGTGAACGTGGTGGACAGCGAACCCCCCTGCAAAGCGCCATGGATGGCGCCTGCGGCCCCGGCCTCGCTTTGCATCTCGATGACATCCGGGATCGTGCCCCAAAGATTCTTTATGCCGAGCGACGACCATTCGTCGGACCACTCGCCCATCGGCGAGGCTGGTGTGATCGGGTAAATGGCAATGACCTCGTTGGTCATGTGGGCAATATAGGCGGCGGCTTCATTGCCGTCGTAGGTGACCATGTGCTGTTGCGACATCGATTCGTTCCGCAAGGGTTGTTTGACGTAATGTGAGGGGGCCGCGGTCACAAATTGGCCGCCGCCGTCAGCATTCGGCGTTTAGAAAGGGTAAATATAGCGGTATTCGCTGTCGGACCGATGACTCATTTGGGGCGATCTCCCGGGAATCAGCCTGAAGCATGATCGAGGTCAGCAAATCGGTTCTGGACCCTTGATTAAAATCGTCTGAAGCGCATGTTCATTTGTTCTGCCCCTTTTGCAACCTGGAATTTGCTGGTTTTCAATACCGATATGGTTGCCATCATCAAACGACCCGCTGTGGCTTTGCGCGCGATGCAGAAAGAAGATTTGCTCGCGGTGCTTGCCATTGAGCGCGACGCTTACAGCGCGCCCTGGACTGAAGCCATTTTCCGCGATTGCCTGCGCGTGCGCTACCTGTGCATGGTAGCCGAGCGGGACGCGAAGATCGTCGGCTATGCGGTGATGTCGCTCGCGGTTGGCGAATGTCACGTGCTGAACCTCTGTGTGCATCCGCAGTTGCACCATCGCGGCATTGGACGGTTGTTGCTGCGCCGCCTGTTGGCGCTGGCGCGTCGGCGCAATGCAGACACGGCCTTTCTCGAGGTGCGCGCATCGAATCGTGCGGCGATCGCTTTGTATCGCAGTGAGGGGTTCGATGAAGTGGGGCTGCGACGTGGCTATTATCCGGCCGCAAATAACGATCCAACCCAGCGCGAGGACGCGGTGGCAATGGCCCGCGCCTTGTAAAATTGCTTTCAGATCGGGAGGTTACGCGCGAGGATTGTGCTTGTCGAGGGCATCATCCATACATCCTTGCCGAGCCGTTGACGATGAACCAGATTGCGAAACCGCGTTTTTCGAATGACTGCTTGTCGTGCCTGCATCGCCTCCGATGCGTTCTTCCCAAAGCGCGATCCTGCGCTGCCATTCGGCTTCGTCGTCGAACTCGGGCTGATCTTTGGGCTTTTGGATCGTATCATGACGCCGCCGTCGTAGAATATGTAATACCAGTACGCCAAGACCGATTGCTGCCAGCGCCTGAGTACCGGGGGTGGTGATCTGGGTCGGCAATGCGGCATCGGCAGCTGCGGCAATGCTCGAGGTATCCAGGCACGCGGTGGCAACCAGCATCCACGCCAGTTTGGTGTACAGTCTTGCTATCTTTCTGCAACCTTCGGGATTCCGTCGGGCATGCCGGAACCCGTGTCCGTCGCCTGTTGCATTTGCGCGTGGTGCTGGTTGCATGGTGCTCATCGTATGTTCTGGTCTTGAGTTTTGGTCATGCGCAATGGGATGCGGCTTGCGCAATGCCTGTCACTGGGCCTGTATAAGCGTGCGTTGGCATCGAACACAGTCTCGCTGAAGGACAAATCCACAGGAGCCTGCAATACTCCGATCAAGGTATGATAACAGTCGGACTTCCAGTCGGCTTGTTTCAAATCCTGGTTTCCGATGCTCGGCAGATCGCATCCGATGCATCCGCCAACTGCGTCGCACCGGCTATACTCGCCAGCGCTGCTGTCCGTATCATCAACGGTAACCAGGCCGGCCCGGCTGTCGGGGCGATTGAATTGACAAACACCGAAGGATGGACAACCGAATGATGGAAATGGCCCAAACCACACTAAACCCAGACTGCATAGAGTACAGAGGATGCAACAAGTGACTGACGACGTCGTGCGCCGACAAGCCGGCAGCGATACCATCTATACCCTAGCCTTGAGCGCAGACGGCACCCGGCTCGCCTCCGGCAGTTGGGACCAGGATGTCGCGCTCTGGGATGTCGCCACCGGCCGCGAACTGGCACGTTTCAACGGCGGAGTAGGGCGCCTGTACTCGGTTGCATTCAACCCCGACGCCAGCCGGCTTGCCTATGCCGGCAACGACGGCAGTGTGCATGTACGCAAGACCAGCGACTGCAGCGAGGTCTGGCAGGGCAAGGGTCACAGCGGCCTGGTCTACAGCCTGCAATTCAGTCCCAACGGAATCTGGCTGGCGTCTGGCAGCGAAGACGGCAGCATCTGCATCTGGGATGCCGCCAGCGGCGAACTCAAGCATCATATCGAAGGCCATTCAGTCTATGTTCAGGCAGTTGCGTTCCGGCCCGACAGCGGTTTGCTGGTCAGCGGCAGTCGCGATTGCACGCTCGCTCTGTGGGATCCGCTGAGCGGCCAGGAACAGGCGCGCATCGACGTCGTCACCAACGGCATCAACAGCATGGCCTTCAGTGCCGACGGCAAGCAACTGCTGCTGAGCAACGTCGACGGCTCGGTCGGCCTTTGGGATCTGGCGGCAAAGAGTCTAGTGCTCGAAATGACCGGCCATCGTTATCCATCCTGGGCCGCGCTCTTTCATCCTCGGGGCGACAGCGTCGCATCCGGCAGTGCCGACAAGACCATTATCTTCTGGGATCTGAAAACCGGCAGCGAGCGCAAGCGCCTGGAAGGCCACGAAAAGGACGTCTACAGCATCGCCTTCAGTCCGGATGGCAGTCTGCTGTTCTCGGCAAGTGCCGACGGCAGCATCCGCGTCTGGCCATTGGAGGTAACCGCGGAACAATGGCAGCCGATGGCCGCCGCCTGGCGTGCAGCAGATGCGAAGGATCGCCTGCAACGCGCAGCAGAACAGACAGCCGCCGTCTCCAACGAGAAGCCCAAAGGACTGTTTGGGCGGTGGTTCAAGCTCAAGCGCTGAGGAACCATTCAACCCTCGATCGGACTCTGCTAGGACAAGATCGATCGAGGTGGATGGCAGCGGTAATCTGGCGCCCGCCAAACTGCGCATAATGTATATTATGTAAAGTCGTGACAATGCGGCATCTGGGTGGCACTTAGAAAGCTTCACCGCGCTTCACCGCGCACGCGCTCGACCATCTCCGGCTCCGGACCGGCAGCAAAAAGCGCGTGCATCTGCTCGCGCACCTGCGCGACCGTAATGTCGCATCGCAAGCGGCGGATAAAGTCATCGTCGGTAGCGCACTGAAGCAGCAGCTCCGAGTCCGAGCGCCTTGAGGTCCCGCAAGGGACCGAGAACCGACCCGGGGGCGAAGCCAAGTTCAGGTGCGTCGACGCCTCGGAAATCGGTGCTGAATCGCCCCGCGATGAGACCGCCTAAACGGATAGATTGCCCATGCCCACCGCCCCCAAGACCATGTCTACTCGTACCGGGCATCGACGCTTGCGCTGGGTTCAGCTGGTGCCGCCGGTGGCGTCCTGGTTCGGCTCGACCGCATCCGAGCGCAAGCCCGACGACAGCACCGCCCTGCCCTCCAACAGCAACAGTCCGACCATGCGGCGGAGACAGGTGCAGAGCGGCATTCGACGGGATGGTTGGGTCGAAGTCAGCAGCATCGACGGCGTGCGCCAGGTTCGGTCGCAAGCCTAAGACGGACATGCCCGCATCGAAGTCGAATTCTTCCTGGGGCAGAACCTGGACCTCGCCGCTGCGGACGTACGGACCCACATCTCTTGGGTGCGCAACGAGCTTCTGGATCAAGCGGAAGACCCAGAGATCGCTCAGCAGTCGCTGCGGGGCCAAATTGTAATGTGGATTCTATACAACAGTGAGACCCAGAATCGTCCA
Source organism: Thiohalocapsa sp. PB-PSB1 (assembly GCA_016745215.1). GTDB lineage: Bacteria > Pseudomonadota > Gammaproteobacteria > Chromatiales > Chromatiaceae > Thiohalocapsa. The sequence goes on along the minus strand of CP050890.1, from coordinate 3,943,410 downwards.
CTGTGCCCGGTGTGGCCCAGGTGATGTTCGTCGGCAAACGCCGCTAAGCCATGCGCATTCACCTGAATCTGGGTCGGCTCGCCGCCCGCGAGCTGAAGGTGCCGACTTAGAGCAGGCGCTGCGCATACGCAACCTGGATCTACCCGCGGGTCGGCTCATCGGTGACACCCGGGAACTGACATTGCGCACCCTAACGGAGCTGTAAGGATACGGACCAATACTAGGCCGTCTAAATAATAAATTATTGATTTTTATAAATAATTTTGAGTCACGCCCTGATATTTCTACCCTCGAACTGACTCCTAAGGAAGGAAATAATAGTCTAATCAATATGATATATTAGTCGGCAAGCGCACATTTTTCTCTATTTTCTGGATCTGCCCCCATTTCCGTGCGCAGCTCCTGCAACTGTCTGTTTTGGATTGCAAAATCGCATTCGATCAAGCATGCAATGACACCCCAAATACAGGGTGCTGGCATCCCCTGTTTTTGATCGCTTTCTGAACCGCGAAACATGCAAGAAAGGCTTTTTCCCGACGACGCAACCAGGGTTCGGGGTTGGGCACGCTGCGCTGCGGGTCGGCCAGTTCGGTGGCGTAGGTGCTCGAGTGGTCGCTATTGAATTCGGCCTGCATGTACTTGAAGAAGTTCTCTTGGCGCCAGCGCTGGAACATGCGCTCGGCAATCACCTCGAGCGGCAGGTCCTGGCGTGTTGTGAGGATCCCGGCTTGATGGCCGTTCGCCGATCGGCAACGGATTTCGCGCATCCAGAAGGCGGCGCTCTTGCCGGTAGCGGGAATAATCTGTACTGAGCGCTCGTCCAACCAATAGGTCTCGGTCTGCCCGTCGTGCGCGACGGGGATGAAAGTCCGACGCGTCCCAAGGCGTTTGTTTGCCCTTGCGGTCGGTGATAACGTCGATCCCTTGCTCCTGCCAGCGGCGAAAGGACTTGGGGCTCCAGGCCTGGCGATCGAAGATCAGGGTCAACGCCCTGTCGCCATTGGTCTGTCGACGCGCTTCGGGAATGACCGCCTCATCGATCAGCGCCAGGAGGTGTTGCCCGGCGAGCTTGCGGCGCAGGGTCTGGACTTCCGGCATGCGGTCGAGCCCCAACAGGATGCCCAGTTCGCCGGGTTGATGCGCGCTCGAGCCCTCGATGGTCTTGATGCGCAGCAGCGCCATCATCAACAAGCATAATAGGTGAGAAATCGATGGATATCGACCAAGCAAAAACCTTTCTGGCCATCGCTGCGCATGGCAGCTTCCTCGAGGCGGCCAAGCGACTTCATATCACCCAATCCACGGTTAGCGCCCATGTCCTGAAGCTGGAGGCCGATCTCGGCGCCTCGCTGTTCGTGCTCGAGCATCTCCACAGGCGCCGCTCCTAGAGAGCTTCCTGGCGTGGATGAATTCAGCTGACATGTAGACTTCTCTGAAATTGGGTCCGAGTTCGTGGACGCACCGTTTCACTGGCCGGATCCCGGCACGAATTCGCCACGAACAGCGGCAAGCAGTGCGTCGGTACCGGCGGTCTTGTCGACATAGGCGCAGGCGCCGGCATCCAGCATTGCGGCAGCGCGATCTGCCTCGCGGTACATCGACAGGCCGATCACCCGCACATCGGGCCAGCGCTGTTTGATGCGTTGAGTCGCCTCCAATCCATCCATGCGCGGCATCGAATAGTCCATCAATACCAGATCCGGCTGCAATTGCTCGCATTGCGCGATGGCATCGATACCATCGCAGGCTTCGCCGACGATATCCAGATCCGGTTCATCATTCAGCATCAACGATAGGCCGTGACGCACCATGGCGTGATCGTCCACCAGCAACACTCGCACAGCGCGCGCCTTGACTGCTGCAATCTGGTCTTGCGGGGCCTGTAACGATAATGGTTCGGTAAGCTGATCCGGGCCGGCGCCCATGCCGACGCTGGTTGGCTCGCTTCCCAATGGCGCGATCAAGGTGACACTGGTGCCCTCCCCCGGTGCGCTTTCGATGCTGCAGAAACCGCCGAGAAACCGCAGGCGTTCGCGCATGGACAAGAGCCCGAAACCGGTGCCATTGGTCTCTCCCCGGGCGAGCTGTTGGAGATCGAAGCCAACGCCCTGATCGCGAATGACGATGCGCACCTGGTCCGCCCCATCCTTTGCCAGTCTGACCTCGGCGTGATCGCATTGGGCGTGCTTGACGACATTGAAGAGCGCCTCGCGCACGGATTCGAACACGACGCTGCGCACATCTTCTCGTGTTGGCGAAGCGTCAAGCTCCAGATCCAACGCGAGTGTCAGACCCTGGGTCTCGTGCATGTTGCGCGCAAGCCATTCGATGGCGTCAGGCAATCCGCTGTCGTGCAGAATCGGCGGGCTCAGGTCAGCAACCAGCGTGCGTGCCGCGTCAATGGCTTGTTCGAGCAAATCCTTGGCGCTGGCTAGGGCTCCATGGGCAGCGTGCTCGGGTGCTAGCGTGCTCAAACAGCGACCAATACGATCGATACCGAAAGCGACCCCTACCAGTAACTGTTGCAGGTGATCGTGCACGACCTTAGCCAAACGTTCCCGCTCGCGTTGCTCCGCTAGCGTCAGTTCGGAGGTCAGATGCCCAAGTTGCTCCGCACGGCGCTGGAGTTCTCGATGTGACTCTCTCAATGCCGCCTCGGCCTGGCGTGCGGCCTGCACCTGTTTGCGCTCGGTGATGTCCAGCGAGATGCAGCAAACGGCGGTACAACGGCCGGCCGCATCCAGTAATGGGAAAAGCGTTGACAGGCGTGTGCATCCACCATCGCTGCTGTCGACTGTTTCCTCAAAGGTTCGCGGTTGCAAGGACTCGATCACCGCCCGGGCGTTGGACAGGTATTGTTCAGCAAGCGCCGGTGCAAACAGCAAATCGGGAGTGTTACCCTGGACATCGGCCATGGTCAGTCCCAGCTCTTCCTCGAAGGTTCGATTCACCAGCAGGTAGCGGCACTGGAGATCCATGATGAAAATGATTGCCGGTGAATTGGTCAGTATGCTCCGAAAGCGTGCCTCTGAATCGCGCACGGCCGCTTCGGCGATCTTGCGCCGCTCAATGTCGATCAGGGCGGCAAGTTCACGCGCCGATTCCAACTCCACTGATTGCCAGCGGGCGCTATGCAATTGTACGTTTTGACACCAGGCGGCGAACGACTTGCGCGGGTTCAGCCGACCTTCGGCAGTGACCGTCGCTGCCTTGTGCGGGTCACCGCCCCAGGTGACCTGCTGCAATTTCTCGGCGCGAAACCAAAGCAATTTGATGGTCGGCTCGCTGGTGAGCGGCTGCATCAATAGACCGGCGGCAGTATCCGCGAGGTCGGCTGCCTCGGGTATCCGCTCGCTAATGCAATCGGTGGCGAACAAATCCAACAATCGCTCCGGGTCTTGCGCGGCGAGGGTGTCGGCGATCATACGAATCTGAGCTGGGTTTGGCGCCCTGCCACCGGTAACAACCTCCTCTCCCTGGATCAAGGCAACGCCGTCGGCGCTTACCGCACCGAGTACATTGGGCAAATGCGGGCCGGTGATCAATTCAGCCAGACGCCCGCGCGAGCGCATCGCCGCCATCACGCGCTTACGCAACGCTTTGAGCTTCTCGCGGTAGCGGCGCGTGGCGATTTCCTCGGATAATGCGATCTGGATCGCCAAATCTTGAGCCATCCAACCCAGGAGCCGATGCAGTCGTCGTGGAAGCGCACGTGGCGTCAGATGATGGCAGGCGATCAGTCCCCAGAGTTTGCCATCGCATACCAACGATGCGGTGAGCGTTGCACGCACCCCCATGTTATCGAGGTATTCCAGATGCACCGGCGAAACACTGCGTAACAGGCTCAACGACAGGTCCAGCATGCCGCCGGTGTCGGGATCGCAAAGCGGTATCAATGGCGAGGGTTCGTCTTTGATGTCGGCAATCATGCGGGTCGGGCTGATGGTGTAGAGGCGCCGCGCCTGCTGTGGAATATCGGAGGCCGGGTAATGCAATCCCAGGTAGGGCTCCATGTCCATACGATGCGCCTCGGCAACGACTTCGCCATGCCAGTCGGCATCGAAGCGGTAGATCATCACCCGGTCGTAACCGGTCAGTTCGCGGAAGAGTTCGGCAGCCGCCGCCAGTTTTGGCTCGAGTTGCGGTTCCGCCCGCAGCTCGGCGAAGCGAGTTTGAGTCTGTTCGAACCAGTCTTCGGTCAACATTGGCTGTTCTGCCAGCTCAGGCTCCAACTCCAGCACCAAGATGTCGCCGCTCTCGTGTACCGAGGCAGAAAAAAATGCGTCGGCTGGCCCTGGGCGCTGCCAAACAAAAAATGCAGGCTGCCGCGGTGACCGCTGCCATCGTCGCCGTGCCGCATGCACGGCTTGCGTCAGTTCCGCGCCAAGCAGGGCTTGCAGTTCCTGTCCTAATAACTCCTCCGGCGTCAATCCAAGCAATCTGGTGCTGCTGCGCGAAACCTGCGTCACGCGTAGTCGGCTTCCTCGCAGTGCCAACAGCACGCCACGTGGTTGGATCGAACCAGGGATATGGATTGGCTCCTGGTCGCAGAGGCTGAGGTCTGGCAGAATTTTGACCATGGTGACTTTGGTCTGCTTTTGTGTGCTTGTTGACTTCAATCCTGGCTGAAATAACAGGGATTGACTGATTGCTGGTTGCGGGCAGCCAGGTTTTTCTAGCCGCGGCAGGTCCTGTCTATCAACACGACAGGTTCAAAACGATGCGGTCAGTATGCAATAAAAAGCCCCGCCGAAGCGGGGCTTTCGCCGATGTTTTCCGCCAAAAGCAGCGGAGTGCGGTGTGGGCTTACATCATGCCCATATCGCCCATACCGCCCATGCCGCCCATGCCGCCACCGCCAGGTGCCGGCCCTTCATCCTTGGGCTCTTCTGCCACCATGGCCTCGGTGGTGATCATCAGACCTGCCACCGAGCAGGCATTTTGCAGCGCCGTGCGGGTGACTTTGGTCGGATCTAGGATACCCATATCGACCAGGTCGCCGTACTCGCCGTTGGAGGCATTGTAGCCGTAGTTTCCTTCGCCGTCGGCCACCTTGTGCAATACCACGGAGGCTTCGTCGCCCGCATTGTTGACAATCTGGCGCAGCGGCTCTTCCATCGCGCGCAGGGCGATGGCAATACCCACGTCCTGGTCATGGTTGCTGCCGGTCAGCCCCTTGATGTTGGTCAATGCGCGAATCAATGCGACACCGCCGCCGGGTACGATACCCTCTTCCACTGCGGCACGAGTGGCGTGTAGCGCGTCTTCGACGCGCGCCTTCTTTTCCTTCATTTCGACTTCCGTGGCGGCTCCAACCTTGATCAGGGCAACACCTCCGGCTAGCTTGGCCAGACGCTCCTGTAGTTTCTCGCGGTCGTAGTCGGACGTGGTCTCTTCGATCTGAGCGCGGATCTGATCGCAGCGACCCTTGATTTCGCCGTCGGCGCCAGCGCCGTCGATGACTGTGGTTTCGTCCTTGCTGACCAGCACTTTCTTGGCCGAGCCTAATTCATTCAGCGTGGCTTTTTCCAACGACAGACCAACCTCTTCGGCGATCACCGTACCGCCGGTGAGGATGGCGATATCCTGCAGCATGGCCTTACGCCGATCGCCAAAGCCCGGGGCCTTGACGGCGCAGACCTTGATGATACCGCGGATGGAGTTGACCACCAGCGTGGCCAGAGCTTCGCCTTCGATGTCTTCGGCGACGATCAGCAGTGGACGACCGGCCTTGGCGACTGCTTCCAGTACCGGCAGCAGATCGCGGATGTTGGAGATCTTCTTATCATGCAGCAGGATGTAAGGATCTTCCAGCTCGGCGGTCTGGCTTTGTTGGCTGTTGATGAAGTATGGCGACAGATAGCCGCGGTCGAACTGCATGCCCTCGACCACATCGAGTTCGTTCTGCAGCGACTTGCCCTCTTCCACTGTTATGACGCCTTCCTTGCCCACTTTTTCCATCGCCTCAGCGATGATCTCGCCGATGGAATCATCGGAGTTGGCTGAGATGGTACCGACCTGAGCGATCTCTCGGTTATCAGAGCAGGGCTTGGAGAGTGCCTGCAATTCCTGTACGGCGGCAGCAACCGCCTTATCCAGGCCGCGCTTGAGATCCATTGGGTTCATGCCGGCAGCGACGCCTTTCAGACCCTCGCGCACCATGGCTTGTGCCAGCACGGTGGCGGTGGTGGTGCCATCACCGGCGATGTCTGACGTTTGCGAGGCGACTTCCTTGACCATCTGCGCGCCCATGTTCTCGAACTTGTCGGCAAGCTCGATTTCCTTTGCCACCGAAACGCCGTCTTTAGTGACGGTTGGAGCGCCGAAGGATTTCTCCAGCACGACATTGCGACCCTTGGGTCCTAGGGTGACCTTTACCGCATTGGCGAGGACATTCACGCCCTCCATGAGACGATTACGGGCATCGGAACTGAATTTGACTTCTTTGGCAGCCATTGTGCTGTTACCTCTAGTATTGAATAAGTGATTGATCCGGCCGGAGCGAGGGCGGTGGAATCAAATAGGGTTTAGACTTCGATGACGCCCATGATGTCGTCCTCGCGCATGACGAGGAAATCTTCGCCGTCGAGCTTTACCTCGGTTCCGGAATATTTGCCAAAGAGCACGCGATCGCCGACTTTAACGTCAAGGCCGCGCGAATCGCCGTTGTCCATGATTTTGCCATTGCCGACCGCGATGATTTCACCTTGAATGGGTTTTTCGGTGGCGGAGTCCGGAATGACGATGCCGCCGGCGCTGGTGCGCTCCTCTTCCATGCGGCGAACGACAACGCGATCGTGTAAGGGACGGATTTTCATGAGTATTTCCCCTCAGTTTGTATCAGTTAGTTTGAGATGTGGTGATTGATGAACCAGTTTCTGCTTGCTGGTGTTAGCACTCGCTTACGACGAGTGCTAATAATAGAGATCAGCGCTGATCTGTCAAGGGGCAAAGCACTGAAAAATGAACATCGGCAGCATAAGTCAGCCGAAGCGGTCATCGCCGCTTCGGCGGTAGGGGAAGGGGAAAGCAGGGACTGCTGTCGGTGCTTGAATGCGCCGCTGTTCGAGGTGTCTTACATGAGACCGGGCTGATTTGATTCAGTCATCCTCGCGCCGGAATTCTCCATCGATCACATGAGGGAGCTCGTTGTGGTCGCGCCCATGCTGAGATGCGGGGTTTGCTCCAGGGGCTGGCACCACATGGGCATAGCGACGAATCAGCAGATGCCGAAATGGAGGAATCAGCAGCAGAAATCCGACTGCGTCGGTGATGAATCCGGGCAGCAGCAGTGCGAAGCCGCAGATGAGTAATATGGCTCCGTCCAGCAGTTCCAACGCGGGCATTTCATTATGTTCGAGCATGTCGCGTACGCGCATCAGCACGCTGAGACCCTGCAAGCGCACCAGCATCCCACCGATGACGGCGGTCAGAATGGAAAGGCCGATGGTCGGCAGCGCCCCTATCAAGGATCCGACCTGGATCAGAAAATAGAGTTCGATCAGCGGGGCTGCGACAAACAGGAGAAGGAAAAGCATGATGCGTTGGGCCTCATCAGTTAGGATGGCGGCGGTTCGGCATCGCCTTCCGCTATTCCGGGACATCTGTCCGGATTTTGTCGATTCAATCCGCGGCAACCGCGATGCCGAGATTCCGTTACCCTATCGGCTTGATCGCAGCCATTGCTGACCATGAGCGACGATCAGTCGCAGAGCGAAAGCCAGAGTTTATACCATGTCCTCAGATGTTCAACTTGTTCTGTGTACTTGCCCAGATATGGCCACCGCAAAGCATCTAGCAGGTTCGCTGGTCGGCGCTTCTCTGGCAGCCTGTGTCAACATTGTTCCGGGGTTGCTGTCGGTTTATCGCTGGGAAGGTGAAATTCAACAAGACCAGGAGGCCTTACTGCTGATCAAGACCACCGAGGAGCGCTTGGCTCAGGTGTTCGCACAGATTGAACAAGAACACCCCTACGATTTACCGGAGGTGATCGCACAGCCTATCTCCGCCGGGCTCGACAGTTATCTACAATGGGTCCGCACATGCACGACATCATAATGGTGATGCCGATCGAACAGACCGCGAGGGCGAATGCCGCACGCCCGACCCAACCACGCAGTGGAATGCCGAAGGTAGAGAACAGTCCGGTATTGCGGTTCGCAATGGTGCTGACGATCGGGATTCTTTGCCTGACCACGATTCTGTCGCCCCTGTCCGCAACCAGGGCGGAAGAGCACTTCTTGCAGCCGGAGCAGGCTTTCCGTATCTCCAGCAAGGTCGCGAACGCGAATACCATTGTGGTCAGCTGGGATATCGAATCTGGCTATTATATCTATAAGAGTAAATTCCGCTTCTTAGCCCTTACGCCTGGTTTCAAGGCAGTGCCAACGGGATTGCCGGAAGCGGAGACCAAACAAGACGATTTCTTCGGAGAAGTCGAGATCTATCGTGACCAGGTGCAAGCCCAACTCGCCATCGAACGAAGTGCCGATGCAGGAGATGTTATCGAGATCGAGGCAACCTCCCAAGGGTGTGCTGATGCCGGCCTGTGCTATCCGCCGCAAAAACAGATCATTCTGTTGGAATTGCCAAGACTGGCCGCGACCGAGCCGACCACCGCAGCGCCGTCACCGCCAAAATCCGATCCAGAACCTGACCGAACGTCTGCCCAAGACCCAGTCGAAAACCTTACCCAAGATCCAGCCCGGCAGATGCTGGAGTCTGTACGATCGCAAGCATGGGCGGCAAATGCGGCATCTTCAGCGGGCGAGGTCGGCGCCGATGCCGAACCTGTTGGTCTCGCGAGCATCACTCGGTCGCTCGAGCTTGGCCTGGAGGACGAGATCCTGCCGGCTGAAGAGGCGTTTCAATTCCAAGCCGAGGTGGTCGCGGCGGAAACTCTTGGGTTAACTTGGCGTATTGCACCCAGGACGTATTTATACCAGGAGAAGATTGAACTGGCCCTAGAGCATGCCGATGGCGTTCAGCTTGGCAGTTATGAACTGCCACAAGCCGAGGTCAAGCCAGACATGGCAAGACCCGACGGCAGCATCGGCGAGGTCGCCATTTATCAAAGCACCATCAAGGTCGAGATCCCGCTGTTGCGATCGATCACCGAGGCCACCGAGATCACGCTGATGGCCAAATTTCAAGGCTGTGCGGAACGCGGGATCTGCTATCCGCCGGTCACCGAGCGTTTGGTGTTGGCATTACCTGCCGTACCTCGAGCCACCGCCACCGACGTATCCGCCAAACCAGGCAAGTTGGCATCCCTCCCCACGACGGAGGCCATGCCGACCTTGTCTGACGACGGGCGCATATCGGAGCAGGATCAGATCGCAGCGCGCCTGGCCAGCGTTGGCATTTTCGGAGCCTTGGTCTTTTTCTTTGGCTTGGGTTTGCTGCTGGCATTTACACCTTGCGTGTTTCCAATGATTCCAATTCTTTCCGGCATCATCGCAGGCCAGGGCGAGCACATCACCACGGGCAAAGCGTTCATCTTGTCACTGACCTATGTACTGGCGATGGCGTTAACCTACGCCGTGATTGGTGTCATCGCCGGACTGTTCGGCGCCAATCTGCAGGCAACTTTGCAAAATCCCTGGGTTTTGACGGTGTTTGCGGCGGTATTTGTGGCTTTGGCGATTTCCATGTTTGGCTTTTACGATCTGCAATTACCGAGCAACCTGCAAACCAAACTTACCGAGATCAGTAACAAACAGCAGGGCGGCACCCTGGTGGGAGTTGCCATTATGGGCGCATTATCCGCATTGATCGTCGGTCCCTGCCTGGCACCGCCGCTGATGGGGGCGCTGATTTTCATCGGTCAAACCGGCGATGCCTTGCTCGGCTTTTTTGCATTATTCGGACTCGGGTTGGGTATGGGCGCGCCGCTGCTGGTCATCGGCACCTCCGCCGGCAATCTCCTGCCGCGCGCCGGTGCCTGGATGGACGCGGTGAAAGCGGTGTTCGGCGTGCTGCTGCTGGCCGTGGCGATCTTGCTGTTGGAGCGCATACTCCCAGTGTCGGTGACCATGCTGCTGTCGGGTCTGTTGTTGATTGCCTCCGGGGTTTATTTGGGCGCGCTGACCTCGCTCGATGCGGATGCCAGCGGCTGGCGAAAATTATGGAAGTCCCTCGGCGTTGCATTGCTAGCATATGGCGTGCTAATGCTGGTCGGCGCGGCCGCCGGCGGTAAGGACAGCATACAGCCTCTGCGCGGATTCATGCCGGTCGGCGGCGGCGTCTTGACGCATACAGCCTTCCAGCGTATCAAGACCGTCGATGATCTCGACCGCGAGCTGGCAGCCGCGGCAGCTGCCGGAAAGCCGGTCATGCTGGACTTCTATGCAGATTGGTGTGTGTCCTGTAAGGAAATGGAGCGTTACACTTTCCCCGAGGCCAATGTGATCGCCGAGATGCAGCGTTTTGTACTGCTGCAGGCCGATGTCACGGCCAATGACGCCGCGGATAAGGCGTTGATGCAGGAGCGTTTCAATTTACCCGGCCCGCCAGCGATCTTGTTTTTTGACAGCGATGGCAACGAGCTGCGCGGCTATCGGTTGGTCGGCTTTGTGCCAGCAGACCGGTTTGCCGCACATCTGCAAGAGGTGGCACGATGAATCCCGCCAAGGTACTGTTTGTGGCCCTGCTGGCCGGCACATTGAGCATCAGCATCGCGTTATATGGCGAGCGCTGGCTTGCCGAGCACGATGCGGCTCTGAGCCTGATCGACCGCCGCAATGAATCGGTCAACAGCTTGCCGGATATTCGACTTCCCGACAGCGACGGGCTCGAGGTCACAAGCAACAGCTGGGCTGGCAAGGTCGTCGTCCTGAACTTCTGGGCCACCTGGTGTCCAGCCTGCCTGCGCGAAATGCCGATGCTAGTGCGGCTGCAGGAAGCCAACCCTGGCGATCGTCTGCAAGTGGTCGGCATCGCCATTGATGATATCGCCTCGGTGCGGCGATTTCTGACCGAGCACAAGGTCGATTATCAGATTTTGCTCGGTAATGCGGACAGCGTGAAATTATCCAAACGGCTTGGCAATCGCACCAGCGGCTTGCCTTTCACCGTGGTCTTCGACAGCCTCGGGCGACGAGTCTTCAGCCATGCGGGCGAAATCAGTGCGGCCCAGATTCGCGCTCGCATCATGCCGCTCCTGAACACCGAATCCCGGAATACCGACTCCGGATAGAGTCGCGCCCATCGTAGTCAAACGCGCTGGGAACGAGCGGGAAATCTGCTTTGTAATATCGCTTACGATCGCTTATCCTTGGCGCTCGTGCGCATTTGCTTCGTAAAGCTGATGCTTGCGAACCGTTTTATGATTGTTCATGTCCGTTCGGCACCAAGTTTCGTCAAGAAGTACCAAGAATATCAACGCCCTGTCCCGACCGGGCACCTAACACCCATACTGGTTGTCGCAGCGTCCACAATGAGCGAAACGTCACCATCGAGCACCCCTAACGAGGTTCACCTAGTAGCGGTTCATGAATAACCTATACAACGCTATCCAGACATCGACGGAGTGCAATCGGGGTCGGGGTCGCTATCGGAATCGAGAGAGAAAACGCCACATGCCATTCGGTCATGAGAAGCTCGACGTATACCGTGCGGCCATCGAGTATCGAAGCTCGGACAGCGTGGCTACCCGGTCAGCGAGGAGCTTGGCGGATATCGGGTTGGTCAGTTCGATACCGACGCCGATAGCGGTACCGAATGAGTCGGCAGGCGACACCCAAGCCAAAAACCTGTTTAGCTTGTTTCTGCACCATCACCTACGCTCCGCCCATGGCTCGAATACTTTGCCTTAATGGCCCGAACCTGAATCTGCTCGGTACACGTGAGCCGGACAAATACGGTCAGGATACCTTGCCTGAGATCGGCGAACGCCTGACGCAGCAGGCGAGCAACGCGGGCCATACCCTGTTGCTCGTGCAGAGCAACGCCGAGCATGAATTGATCGAAGCCGTACATCGCGCTGGGGCTGACGGAGTACAATTTGCGCTGGTTAACCCAGCAGGTCTGACGCACACCAGTATTGCACTCCGCGATGCTCTGCTCGCGGTTTATTTGCCATTCATTGAGGTGCATCTGTCGAATGTACACGCACGTGAACCATTCCGTGCTCATTCCTATTTTTCCGATATCGCGATCGGGACCATCAGCGGACTTGGCGCCATCGGTTACGAGCTGGCGCTTGTGGCGGCAATACAGTGGCTTGCGTCATCCGGGTCAGTCAGATCAAAGCAATCCAATCAAAACCAATCAAATCAATAGGGTCAGTCCAGCAAACCAAATCCAATCCGCGCACGCCGAAAGAACGTTTTATCATAATAGACATTGCTGCCTGCAACCGCATCCAAACGCGATCGGGCCGCTGTTCAGGCCGAAAGAAGAGACCTAACCCGAGAATCATAACCGTCATGGACATCCGTAAGGTCAAGAAGCTCATTGAACTGCTCGATGAGTCCAACGTCGCCGAAATCGAGATCCACGAGGGCGAGGAATCCGTGCGCATCAGTCGTCACGGCAGCCAGCCAGCGCAATTCATGATGCAAAGCCCGATGGCGGCGGCGCCGACCGAGGCACCCCCAGCGGCGGCCGGCGCAAGCGCTGCGGCGGCGAGTGCGGAACCGGACGAGGCAAATCTGGTTCGCTCGCCGATGGTCGGCACTTTTTACCGCTCACCCTCGCCGGGCAGCAAGCCGTTTGTCGAGGAAGGTTCAGAGGTCAAAGTCGGTGATACCCTGTGCATCATCGAAGCGATGAAGATCTTGAATCAGATCGAGTGCGAACGTGCTGGCCTGGTCAAGCGTATCCTGATGGAGAACGGCCAGCCGGTGGAATATAACCAGCCGCTTTTCGTGATCGAATGATCGAGAAAGTTCTTATCGCTAACCGCGGCGAGATCGCCCTGCGTATCCTGCGCGCCTGCCGCGAATTGGGCATCAAGACCGTCGCCGTGCACTCCGATGCCGACCGCGATCTGAAGCACGTGCTGCTGGCGGATGAATCGGTCTGTATCGGTCCGGCGCCATCGCGCGACAGCTACCTGCATATCCCCTCCATTATCAGTGCTGCCGAAGTCACCGACACGGTGGCTGTGCATCCCGGTTATGGTTTTTTGTCTGAGAATGCCGACTTTGCCGAGCGCGTGGAAAGCTCCGGTTTTGTTTTTGTCGGCCCCAGACCAGAGACGATTCGCCTGATGGGCGACAAGGTGTCCGCCATTCATGCCATGAAGCAAGCCGGCGTGCCCTGCGTTCCCGGCTCCGACGGACCCATCGAGGTCGAAGGCAAGCAGACCTTTGAGCAGGCGCGTGAGATCGGCTATCCAGTGATCATCAAATCCGCTGGTGGTGGCGGCGGTCGCGGCATGCGCGTGGTGCATTCTGACGCGACCTTGCTCAGCGCCATCTCATTGACCAAGGCCGAAGCAGCCGCCGCTTTTGGCAATGATGTCGTCTATATGGAGAAATACCTGGAAAACCCGCGGCATGTGGAGTTCCAAGTGCTGGCGGACAACTACGGTAATGCGATCCACCTGGGCGAGCGAGACTGCTCGATGCAGCGTCGCCATCAGAAGGTGGTCGAAGAGGCCCCGGCGCCGGGCATTAGTGACGAACAGCGTCAGTTGATCGGTAACCGCTGTGCGGAAGCCTGCAGCACCGTCGGTTATCGTGGTGTCGGCACCTTCGAGTTTTTGTACCAAGACGGCGAGTTCTATTTCATCGAAATGAACACTCGAGTGCAGGTGGAACATCCAGTAACCGAGATGATCACCGGCGTCGACATCGTCAAGGAACAATTGCTGGTGGCCTCCGGCGAGCGGCTGCGTTACAGCCAGGGGGATATTGTGCTGCGCGGACATGCAATCGAGTGCCGGCTGAACGCCGAGCATTCGGAGACCTTCATGCCCAGCCCCGGTCGTATTGTAGAGTTCCATGCCCCTGGCGGACCGGGTATTCGACTCGATACACACATTTATTCAGGTTATTTGGTTCCCTCTCATTACGACTCCATGATCGGCAAACTGATTGCGCATGGTGAAGATCGCAGCGCGGCACTGGCTCGCATGTGCAGCGCATTGCGCGAGACCGTGATTGAAGGCATTCATACCAATATCCCGCTCCAGCGCCAGATACTAAAAGATGCAGCATTCCAGCAAGGCGGTGCCAATATTCATTTTTTAGAAAAAAAGCTGGGCATGTAGATGATGGCGACCGACATGCGGCACGGGTCAGCCTGATGCCCTGGCTGCAACTCGCTCTGATTGCGGACCGTAAACAGGCATCACTGATAGAAGCAGCCCTTGAAAACGGCGGCGCATTGGCCGTGACCATTGATGCTGCCAATGATGTGCTGGTTGCGGAGCAGATTCTCGAGCCGGCACCGAACGTGACTCCACTCTGGCGACGGGTGCGTATCACCGCGTTATTCGATGATGATCCGCAAGGCACCATGCAGGCCGAGAATGCCGCCGCGGCTCTGGTTAACAGCAGCCTGGCGCCACCGCGGATCAGCGTGCTCGACGATCGGCCCTGGGAACGAGTCTGGCTGGAAGAATTGGAACCAATGCGCTTTGGCCGGCGCCTATGGGTTTGCCCGCATGGCCAACGTCCGGAGATCATCGACGCCGAAAACCTGATTATCGATTTGGACCCTGGTCTCGCGTTCGGCACCGGCCATCATCCCACCACCGCCTTGTGCCTGCGTTGGCTGGATGGATTACCGCTGCAGGGTCTCACCCTGCTTGACTTCGGCTGCGGTTCCGGCATTCTGTCCATCGCCGCGCTCAAGCTTGGCGCACGTTATGTGTTCGCTGTCGACCATGATCGACAAGCGATGGGTGCCACCGTTGATAATGCCAGGATGAATGGTGTCATGGATCGGCTGACAGTTACTCATCCAGAACAGATGAGTTCAATCGCTGCCGATGTTATCGTTGCCAATATCCTGGCGGGGCCACTGCTTGCGCTGGCGCCGAAGCTGATCGAGCTGTCATCTGCCGAGGCCCAGATCGGACTATCCGGCATCCTGGCCCATCAGGCATCGCAGGTTGCTGCCGCCTACGCCGAGCATTTCATGATGCAGCCGCCGGAGATCGACAGCGATTGGGTGCTGCTGACGGGTAAACGATTGCCGCGTTGATGCCGATCAGGCGATTGCCACAAACTCCAGGAACGGTTCAACAACAACCTGAACCTTGCCGCGGACGGAAATATCGGTAAAATTCAGCATCGCTGCAGATCGCCATGTCGCCGCAACTCGAGAACCAAGCTCCGATAGATCGACTGCTCGATTCACCATTCATGCGCTGTACGAGCACGGCAAAACAACCAGCGTCGAGCACTCGAGCTCAGCGCTGTCTTGGCAACCGTGGACACGAGCGGATCAGTTTTGACCGAGATTTTCCGCCCTTGCAGATCGGCAAAATACGACTTGCAAATCGCTTGATCTTGGCTCCAATGGCGGGCATCACCGACCGCCCTTTCCGCAGTCTGTGCCGCCGTTTCGGTGCCGCGCTCGCGGTGTCGGAGATGCTGTCGACAAATCCGGCCTTGCGTGACACTCGCAAGAGCAGCGAACGTGCCGATCACGTCGGCGAACCTGGTCCCATCGCGGTGCAGATCGCCGGTGCCGACCCCGTTCAGATGGCGGATGCCGCGCGCTTCAATTTCGATCAGGGTGCCGATATCATCGACATCAACTTGGGCTGCCCGGCAAAAAAAGTCTGCAAGGTCGCCGCGGGCTCGGCGTTGTTGCGCGACGAAGCACTGGTTGGGCGTATTCTGGAAGCGGTAACACGCGCCGTGTCCATACCGGTAACGCTGAAGACGCGCACCGGCTGGTCGCCGGATCAGCGTAACTTGCCGCGCATCGCCCGGATTGCACGCGAGGCTGGCGTCGCCATGCTGGCCGTACACGGGCGAACCCGCGCGTGCGGCTATCGTGGTCGTGCTGAATTCGACAGCTTGCGCGAACTGTGCAGCCAAGCGGACTTGGGCGATCTGGTGTTAGTGGCCAACGGCGACATCAATTCGCCACAGCGAGCACTGGATGTGTTCGACCACACTGGAGCCGATGCTGTTATGATCGGTCGGGCGGCTCGGGGGCGCCCGTGGATTTTTAGCGAGATCGCGCATTTTCTGAGCACTGGGCAAATGCTGCCAGAGCCGTCACCGCAGTGGCGCTGCGACATTCTGCTGGATCACCTGGAAGCGCTCTATTGTTTCTATGGAGCGGCACGCGGCGTACGTATCGCGCGCAAGCACATTGGTTGGTACTGCCGCGACAATGACGGCGGCGATCGATCTGCACTCGACGATCGCGCCTCAGGCAATTCGGCTCAGGCATTCCTCAGTCAAGTCAACCGAGCTGAAACCGCACGTCAACAACTCGTACTGGTAAGACATTACTTCGATAGGTTAATGCCAACGGAGGACGCGGCATGATTGCCGGAACTGCTCTCAAAACCAAAGCCCTGGATGAAACATCAGGGCACGAATCATTCGACCAATTGGATACACTAAGCGTGCTGCAGAAAGACAGGCAAGCCCCGCTGCACGAATGTGTGCGCAGCGCCATACGTTACTATCTCAACAGCATGGGCGGTCATGAGGTCGATGGGCTTTACCGCATGGTCATCGACGAGGTCGAGCGGCCATTAATCGAGACCGTGCTGGAGAGTACCAACAATAATCAAACGGTCGCGGCGCGTATGCTTGGCATGAGCCGCAGCACGCTACGCAAGAAGATCAAAGGCTTGCACACAAACCAGCCCGAAGAACCCGCCAAAAGCAAGTAGCAGCGGCAGGCGCTGACAGCAATCGTCTGCATCTGGAGTTCGACTCGGTTCGAGCCATACCGGGCGCACCCTCGCAACCGCGCCGCTGGCGCTGGCGCTGCTGATTGATGAATCATCCAAACCGCAACCTTACGAGTACAGACCGTATGCACGCCATTCGCCGCGCGCTGATCAGCGTTTCCGACAAGACCGGCCTCATCGAATTTGCCCGCGCCCTGAGCGAGCGTGGCATCGAGATTCTGTCCACTGGCGGCACATCTAAGCAACTCACCGAGGCCGGCATACCGGTCACGGAAGTCTCCGAGCACACCGGTTTTCCGGAAATCATGGGTGGGCGTGTAAAGACGCTGCATCCAACCATCCATGGGGGCATCCTGGGTCGGCGCGGCATTGACGACAGCGTGATGCGCGACCACCAGATCCAGCCGATCGACTTGGTCGTGGTCAATCTCTACCCGTTTGCACAGACCGTTGCCAAGCCCGACTGCGATCTGGCAACCGCCATCGAAAACATCGATATCGGCGGACCCACGCTACTGCGCGCGGCGGCCAAAAATCATGCGGCGGTGACGGTGATCGTGGACACTGGCGACTATCATCGCGTGCTCTCGGAGATGGCGGAACAAGACGGCAGAATAGAAGATGCCACGCGCTTCGATCTGGCGGTGAAAGCCTTCGAGCACACGGCGGCTTATGATGGTGCCATCGCCAACCACCTGGGCCGCATCGTCGAACACGCACAAGGCAAAGCCGAGGGCTTACCGCGTACGTTCAACCTGCAGTTTTCCAAAAAGCAGCTTCTGCGCTATGGCGAAAACCCGCATCAGCAGGCTGCCTTCTACGTGGCCGGCGAAGCAAGCGAGGCATCGATCGCCAGCGCCACCCAATTGCACGGTAAGGAACTCAGCTATAACAACATCGCCGATACCGATGCGGCGCTGGAATGCATCAAGCAGTTCACCGGCTCGCCCACCTGTGTCATCGTCAAGCATGCCAATCCCTGCGGTGTCGCTGTCGGCGAGACCTTGCTGCAGGCCTATGAGCGCGCCTTTTCCACCGATCCCGAATCCGCCTTCGGCGGTATTATCGCCTTCAACCAACCACTGACCGCTGAGGTGGCGCAAGCCATTGTCGAGCGGCAGTTTGTCGAGGTGATCGTGGCGCCGGGCGTCAGCGATGAGGCATCCGCCGTCGTGGCGACGAAAAAGAACATGCGCCTGTTGGCCTGCGGCGATTGGAGCGAGCAGCGCCAAGCCTATACTGATTTCAAGCGCGTCCGCGACGGCCTGCTCGTGCAGAACGCAGATCTGGCTCTGACCTCGGAGCTCAAATTGGTAACCGATAAGGCACCGACCGATGCCCAGATGCAGGATCTGTTGTTCACCTGGCGGGTCGCCAAATTCGTCAAGTCCAATGCCATCGTCTTCGGTCGCGATGGCATGACCATAGGCGTCGGCGCAGGTCAGATGAGCCGAGTCAACTCGGCGCGGATCGCTGCCATCAAGGCGGAGCAAGCCGGACTTGATGTAGCTGGCGCTGTGATGGCATCGGACGCTTTCTTTCCATTCCGTGACGGCATCGACCAAGCCGCAGAGAAAGGCATTACTGCCGTGATCCAGCCTGGCGGCTCAATGCGCGACGATGAAGTCATCGCCGCTGCCAATGAACACGGAATGGCCATGATGCTGACCGGTATGCGACATTTCCGGCATTGATCGGCGGCTCTGGCAAGACTGCAACAGCAAGCATATGAGCCTCCATCCAAGTGCCATCATCGAAGAGGGTGCGGAATTGCACCCAAGTGTCCAGGTTGGACCCTATTCGATTATTGATGCCGGGGCCGTATTGGGCGAGGGCTGTATTGTCGAGAGTTGTGCGCGTATTTACGGCGCCACACGCATGGGCCGGTACAACCGCGTCTGCCATGGCGTCACCCTCGGCAGCGAGCCCCAGGATCTGAGCTACAGCCCAGACCAAGCGCGCCCTTTAGTGATTGGCGATCACAACCAATTCAGGGAGAATGTCAACATAAGTCACGGCGTTAAACGGGATACGGGTACATGCATCGGCAATCATAACTACTTCATGAGCTTCAGCCATGTGGGTCATGACTGCAGCGTTGGCGACTACAATATCTTTGCCAATACGGCCACGTTGGCTGGACATGTGGAGCTTGCCCACCACATTTTTGTTTCCGGCCAGGTGGCCATACACCAATTCTGCCGCGTCGGTGCGTACTGCATGCTCGGCGGCGTCAGCGGCGTGCCGAAGGACATCCCTCCCTACCTCATCGCCAATGGCCAGCGTGCTCGTCTTATTGGCTTGAATCTGGTGGGGTTACGTCGAAACGGTTTCGATCAGAGCCAGCGCAGTCGAATTAAAGCTGTCTATCATTTGCTGTTTCGCTCGGGACTACGGCTCGAACAGGCTCTATGCGCGGCAGAAACGAAATACCCCGGCCCTGAGACCGAGGCCATCGTTGCCTTTGTGCGCGGCTCTGAGCGAGGTGTGGCCACGTTTTGATCGTCGGCGCCTTTTATTACGGCAATCTATGTGCCGATCAATGCGCTGACATCGACCTGAGCTCATGATTGAAGAAAACCACTGTTCACTGCCAAGCGGTGACGAGGATTGAATCAAAGCGACCATCCGAGAACATCATGCCTAACCAGACCAACCCGCAATACAACATTGACATCAGTGCTGTCACCAGCTACTTGAGCGATCAATCGAATCCAAACCAAAATCGATTTGTGTTTGCCTACACCATCACCATCGCGAACAAGGGCGCCATTCCAGCTAAATTGCTCAACCGCCATTGGATCGTAACTGACGCCAATGGCAAGATTCAGGAAGTGCGTGGTGCCGGTGTGGTCGGCGAACAACCACACTTACAGCCTGGAGAAACCTTCAGCTATACCAGCGGTACCCAGATCGAAACCCCGATCGGCAGCATGCACGGCAGCTATGACATGTTGGCCGATGACGGCACCCGATTCGATGCCGAGATACCCGCTTTTTCGCTTGGCGATCGCGGCCGTTTTCACTAGCGCTACCCGAAACCTCGCAAACGCACCATGGCCACTTACGCGGTTGGCGATATTCAAGGCTGCTACGACGAATTACGCGCGTTGCTGGACCGGATCGGCTTCGATCCGATTTCCGATAAGCTCTGGTTGGTAGGCGATCTTGTCAATCGCGGCCCCGAATCCCTATCGGTATTACGCTATGTCAAGGCACTCGGCGAGCAAGCTGTCACGGTACTGGGAAACCATGATCTGCACCTGTTGGCGCTGGCAGCCGGAAACGACCGGTATGCCGGCAAGAGCAACCTGGACGCAATCCTTGCAGCGCCCGATCGCGACGACATCCTGCACTGGCTGCGACATCGTCCGCTCATGCATATTGACGAGCAAAAGCGGTTTGCCATGATCCACGCCGGTCTGCCACCACAGTGGGATTTGGCGCAAGCCCGCGCCTGCGCTGCGGAAGTGGAGGTTGAACTGCAAGGCCCGGGTCATACGGAATTCTTGCACGCCATGTATGGCAACGAACCAGATGGCTGGTCAGCGGATTTGAGCGGTACCGAGCGTCTGCGGTTCATCACCAACTGCTTCACGCGCCTGCGTTACTGTGACCTCGAAGGGAAGTTATTACTGAACGAAAAAGCCGTTCCAGGCAACCAGCCTGAACATGCCATTCCGTGGTATAAGGTGCCCGGTCGCGCCACCCGCGATAAGCGCATTGTGTTTGGGCACTGGTCCACCCTCGGCTATGTCGCAGAGCATAATGTTTGGGGCTTGGACAGCGGTTGCCTTTGGGGCGGCAAGCTCACCGCCGTGCGCATTCGTCGAAAAAAACCCATCAAGGTATTCGATCTAGACTGTGTCGGTCACCTCGAACCAGGTTGACAGTACAATCAAGACATTCAACAGCATGCATCACGATTGAGGCCAAGATGTCCGAAAGCATCGCCGATTCTGTGCGTAAGCAAGCCATGGTTTCCAAACAGGCGGCCAGAAAATTGGCCGCCATCAGTGGAGAGGTCCGTGCCGCGGCACTCAACGAGATGGCCGCCAGCCTGCAGCAATCGCGGGCTGAACTCATTCGGGCGAATGAGGCCGACCTAGCTGATGCGCGCGCCGCTGGCCTGCCCGCGCCCATGATCAAACGCCTGGAAATCAGCGATAAGGTCTTTGCACAGATGCAGAAGCGCTTGTTGGACGTCGCCGCGCTGCCCGATCCCGTCGGTCAAGTCCTGGAAGGTTTTACACGGCCGAACGGACTCCGGGTTACGCGCGTCAGCGTGCCGCTTGGCGTGATTGGCATGATCTATGAGTCACGGCCGAATGTCACGACAGACGCTGCCTCAGTCTGCTTGAAGGCTGGTAATAGCGTGATCCTGCGGGGTGGTTCGGAGTCGCTGCGTACCAACATCGTTCTGGCAGATGCCATGATCGCAGCATCGGATCGCACTGGCATCCCCGCGGGTACATTACAGATCATCCGCACCGCGGATCGCGAAGCCGTGCGCAGTCTGTTGCAGCAAGAGGATCTGATCGACGTTCTGATTCCCCGAGGCGGCAAAAGCCTCATTCAACGCGTTGCCGAAGAGAGCCGCATCCCGGTGATCAAACATTATGAGGGCATCTGCCATATGTACCTTGCTGCCGATGCGGAGGAACAGAGCAGCGTTGCCCTTGCAGTCAACTCCAAATGTCAGCGTGTGGAAGTTTGTAACGCCCTGGAGACACTGTTGGTCGATGCGGCTTCAGCAGGCCGCCTGCTCCCGGCGATCAAAGCTGCCTTCGAGCAAGCCGGTGTGGAATTGCGCGGTTGTCCGCGAACGCGCGAGATCCTTCCAGGCATCGATAGTGCAGCAGATGAGGATTGGGAGACGGAGTACCTTGCGCCAATCCTCTCAATCCGCGTGGTCGAGGGCATTGCCGATGCGATCGAGCATATCAACACCTTTGGTTCCGGCCACACCGATGTCATCGTCACACGGGACATGCGCCAGGCACAGACCTTTGTCGATCAGGTCGATTCCGGATCTGTGCTGGTCAATGCGTCAACCCGCCTATCGGGCGGCGGCGACTATGGCATGGGCGCCATGATTGGTATCAGCACCGACAAGCTGCATGCACGCGGCCCGGTAGGACCGCGCGAACTGACCTCGTACAAATGGATTGCGTATGGCGATACCCACCTCCGGGAATAGGGGTTTTCGGGGAAGCAGTGCTGCTAGTGCCTCGGTGCAGATGTTCCAAGACAGTCTCCGGTCGTTATCGTTGTCGTTGTCGTTGTCGTTGTCATAATCGTCTTAGCCGAATGCTCGATAACGACTACGATTACGACAACGACAACGAACCGCCTCGGGATTTCTGTACCGCTCCACTAGTGCCGTACTGCGGAGAGCATATCGAATAGTCACAGGATGACGACAAGTAGCGGTTCATGAATACTCTATACACCGCTATCCAGACATCGGCGGAGAGCAATCGGGGTCGGAGTCGCTATTGGAATCGGAATCGAGAGAGAAAACGCCCTATGCCATTCGCTCATGAGAAGCTCGACCTATAGCATGCGGCCATCGAGTCTGTCGGCTGGGCCATAGCGCGACTGCGAGCATGTGAAAGGACAGCGTAACGCGAAGGATCCACTCCTGTGCGCATCTTAGGCCCGCATCGCAGGCCATCGCACTGAACATTGCCGAGGGTAAAAGCACAGCGACGAGCGGGAATCGACACCGGTGCCGATCAGCAACGGCGAGTTTCAGGAGACCGGCGATTTCGAGCTCGATCGCAGCCGCGGACATCGAGTTCGATGTCCGCGCTCTGCCCATGGTGCCCGCGGATGCCGCTGACCCAATGCAAACCGGTCCGCTATACTACTGCGCAGTATCATCCACGCGACGGCAAGACGCCCGTCGAGCCGGAGCCCACACATGATTGAGATCGAATACATCGTCAAAGACCGAAACGGAGTCGAAAGATTGCGGACTACCGATAAAAAAGCCGCCGATGCCTATGACAAGGCGCTGGAGAATGCTGATCGGCTTGCGCAGATGCTGCGCGATGACCAGATATTGCCGGATCTGCCGGACGCTGCTCTCGAAGAGCTGACCATTTACCTATCGCGCAACGCAAAAAACGTTGAGCGCGTACTTAAGGGCAAGGAGCCCGAGGCGTACGAGCGGAAGGTGCATCCTGACCCAGAGACACATCCTGAACCGAAACAACCTCCTGAACCGAAACAACCGCCCAATAGCACCGCCGATGGCGAGCCAGCGCCAAGCGCTACCAAGCATGCCGGCAAGAACAGGAAACGCGACGCCGCGGACAATGTCTCCGCGCTAAAAGCAGCATCATGATATGCCGCCGGAAACGAGCAGAGCGCAACGGACAGGTCAGCGTGCGCGGGTAGCCGTTGCCGGTGCCAGCGGCTTTATCGGCAGCGCTCTGTGTCCACGGCTGGCGGAGCAGTACGAAGTCATCGCCCTGACGCGCTCCCCGGCGCGCGCGCGCCTGCCGGAGCGGGCAGGTTTGGTCACCTGGCAACATTGTGACCTGTTTGACAACCAGGCCGTGCATACTGGCCTGGCGGGAGTCGACTACGCTGTCTACCTGGTGCACTCGCTGGCGCCCTCGTCGCGATTGACCCAAGCCAGCCCACGCGATATGGATCTGGTGCTGGCGGACAATTTTGCGCGTGCTGCCGCGGCCAATGATGTTCAGCAGATCATTTTCGTCAGCGGCGTGATGCCCCAAGGCTTCCGCTTTTCCCCGTTGTTGTGGAGCCGGCGCGAAGTAGAAATGGTGCTCGCTTCACGCGGCACCCCGGTTACCGCATTGCGTGCTAGTTTGGTGGTTGGACCTGGGGGAACTGGGCCGGATCTGTTGCTCGACCTGATCCGCCGGCTGCCGATCCTGCTGTTGCCGCCCGCGGCTGGCTCCTTGACCCGACCAATCGCGCTGACAGACCTGATACGGGCCATTCTGCATTGTCTCGGGCGCCCCAATGCGTTCCACGGCGCATTCGATGTCGGAGGCGCGGAACAGCTCAGCTACGAGCAGATGCTGCGTCAGAGCGCCGCGGCGCTCGGCTTGCGACGTTTGGTTCTGCGCATGCCCTGGATGCCGACCCGGCTTGCCTCGCTGACCGCGCGACTGATCAGTGGTGCACCAGCGCCGATGATCGGCGCGATCGTCGAGAGCCTGCCACAAGATACCCTGATGCAGGATAATCCAGTACAGCAGGCCATCGCTCCCGGTGCGATGCGTTTTGCCGACGCGCTGGCCACCACCATCGATCCGGTTACTCGGCGTCCACGGCCGAATCCCCGCGCATCGGTGCGCGAATTAGATCAGGATTCGATGCGCGACCAATCGCGGGTGCGGTCCATCCAGCGTGTGATCCTGCCGCCAGGCCAGAATGCCGGCTGGGTGGCAGGCAACTATTTCCGCTGGCTCGGCACCTGCCTATGGCCACTGGTGATCACGCGCATCGATCCAAGCGGATCGATCGAAGTATGCATCAATTGGCCTCGGCTCAAGCTCCTGTCTTTGGTGCATATCGTCGCCGAGAGCAGCCCGGAGCACGAGGTCTACCTGATCCGAGGTGGCCTGCTGGCACGTGCCAATGCCGCTAAACAAGGACGCTTCGAGTTTCAGACCTTGCTGGAAGGTCGCTACACCATGACCGCGATTCACGACTACGCGCCCGCCCTGCCCTGGTATCTTTATCTACCGACCCAGGCGTTCGTGCACCTGCGCGTGATGCGCTGGTACCAGCGGCGGCTGGCGCGGCTGGCGCGCTAGTGCCTCGGTGCAGATGTTCCAAGACAGTCTCCGGTCGTTGTCGTTGTCGTTGTCGTTGTCATAATCGTCTTAGCCGAATGCTCGATAACGACTACGATTACGACAACGACAACGAACCGCCTCGGGATTTCTGTACCGCTCCACTAGCATGATCGGGATGGGTTGCCGTCTGGCTTGTCTTCTCGTTCTGCACCATCACCAAGGCAAACCAGACTCCAGCGCCAGTTGGTCTATTTCTCTCCGGCAATCGCCTAAGCTGCAGACGCCCGAGTACAACAGTAGACCATGATTCGCCCTTCTCCCTTGGGTATACTGAGATCCCTTCAGGTCGGGGCTATCCCCGCGCGGCGCGACGTAACCGGAACCCGAGACATGCTGGACAAGAATTACGACCCACATCGCATCGAAAAGCAATGGTATCAGCGCTGGGAGGACGCTGGCTGGTTTGCGCCTGCCGGCAGCCCGCACAGCACCGACAGCCCGCCGGCCGAAGGCGGCGGAACCTATTGCATCATGATCCCGCCACCCAATGTGACCGGCAGCCTGCATATGGGGCATGGCTTCAACAATGCGCTCATGGATGCGCTGATCCGCTATCATCGCATGCAGGGTGATCGCACCCTGTGGCAACCAGGCACCGATCATGCCGGCATCGCCACGCAGATGGTGGTTGAGCGGCAGTTAGAGGCGGAAGGCAAGAACCGCCATGATTTAGGCCGCGAGGCGTTCATTCAGCGCGTCTGGCAGTGGAAGGCCGAGTCTGGCGGCAGCATCACCCGGCAGCTGCGCCGACTGGGCTCGTCGCTGGATTGGCAGCATGAGCGCTTCACAATGGACGAAGGTCTCTCCGCAGCGGTGCGTGAGGTCTTCGTACGGCTGTTCGAGGAAGGCCTGATTTATCGCGGCAAACGACTGGTGAACTGGGATCCGGTACTGCACACGGCGGTCTCGGATCTGGAGGTGATTTCCGAGGAAGAGACCGGCCACATGTGGGATATGCACTATCCGCTGAGCAACGGCACCGGCCACATGACCGTCTCCACCACCCGCCCAGAGACCATGCTCGGCGACTGCGCGGTGGCCGTGAACCCAGAGGACGAGCGCTACAAACACCTGATCGGCGAGTTGGTGGAATTGCCTTTGACCGGACGGCGTATTCCGATTATCGCCGATGAGTATGCCGATCCCGAATTCGGCACCGGCTGTGTCAAGATCACGCCTGCCCATGATGCCAACGACCACGCCGTTTGGCTGCGCCACCGCGACGAAAATCAGATCAGCGATCAGCCGCATGCCGGACTGATCAATCTCTTTACGCCGGATGCGGCCATTCGTGCCAACCAGCCGGACGAGGGCGAGCTGATTCCGAACGCTTATGTGGGCCTGGACCGCTACCAGGCACGTAAGCGGATTATTTCCGATCTACAGGCACAGGGGCTGCTGGCCGACGTGCGCGATCACAAATTGATGGTGCCTCGGGGCGATCGCTCCGGCGCGGTCATCGAGCCCTATCTGACCGATCAATGGTATGTCAAAGTCGCCCCCTTGGCGGCACCCGCGATCGCCGCGGTGGAGGATGGGCGCATCCGCTTCGTACCGGATAACTGGAAGAACACCTATTTTGACTGGATGCATCATATCCAGGACTGGTGCATCAGTCGCCAGATCTGGTGGGGCCATCGCATCCCGGCCTGGTACGACAGCGAAGGCAATATCTACGTCGGCCGCTGCGAACAGGAAGTGCGCGATCAGCATGGCCTTGGACCCGACTTTGTGCTGGAACAGGATGCGGATGTTCTCGATACCTGGTTCAGCTCTGCATTGTGGCCTTTCAGCACCCTAGGCTGGCCTCCGCAAGCAGGCAAGGACAACGACCGGCTGCAGGCTTTTTATCCCGGCTCGGTGCTGATCACCGGTTTCGATATCATTTTTTTCTGGGTCGCTCGGATGATCATGATGGGGCTCAAGTTCATGGACGACGTACCATTTCGCGATGTCTATATCCATGGTTTGGTGCGCGATGCCCAGGGCGACAAGATGTCCAAGTCCAAGGGAAATGTGCTCGATCCCATCGATCTGATCGATGGCATCGAGCTGGAGCCACTGGTGCAAAAACGCACCCAGGGCATGATGCAGCCGCACTTGGCAGAGAAGATTGCCAAGCAGACCCGAAAGGAGTTTCCGCGGGGGATCCCTGCGTTCGGCACCGACGCTCTGCGCTTCACCTTCGCTGCGTTGGCCACCACGGGTCGCGACATCAAGTTCGATCTGGGGCGTATCGAAGGCTACAGCAATTTTTGCAACAAGCTTTGGAATGCATCCCGCTATGTGTTGCTGAACACCGCAGTCAGCGAAGACCAGCAAGCGGAGCAGAGCGATCTGGAAGTTGAACTGAGCGCGGCTGACCGCTGGATTCGCAGCCGTCTGCATCAAACCATCGAGAGCGTGCGCACCGCCATGGATAGCTATCGCTTCGATCTGGCCGCACAGGCGATCTACGATTTTACTTGGAACCAATTTTGCGATTGGTACCTGGAATTGTGCAAGCCGGTGTTGACCAGTGACAGCGCCAGCGATGCGGCCAAGCGCGGCACCCGCCGGAATCTGATCCAGACACTGGAAACTCTGCTGCGCCTGGCGCACCCGCTCATGCCCTTTATCACCGAGGAAATCTGGCAAAAGGTCAAACCGCTGGAGCGCATGGCGTCCACCAGCGATGTGCCGACCATCATGCTGGCGCCCTACCCGATCGCCGACGCCGCGGCGGCGGATGAGGATGCGATTGCGCAGATCGAATGGGTACAACAGTTTATTCTCGGTGTACGCCGTATCAAGGGCGAGATGAACATCCCTCCCGGCAAGCCATTGCCGGTGTTGGTGGCCAAGGCCAATGCGCAGGATCGTACCTGGATCGAATTGGCGCGGCCCTATCTCGACTTTCTCGCGCGCACCGAATCCATCACCCTACTCGAGGACGAGTCCGAGGCCCCGGAATCGGCCATGGCGCTGGTCGGCGAGATGCAGATTCTGATTCCGATGGCGGGTCTGATCGACAAACAGGCGGAATTGGCGCGACTGGATAAGGAGATCGGTAAATTACGCACCGACATCGAGCGCATCGAGAACAAACTTGCCAACCCGAACTTTGTCGGCAAAGCCCCGGCCGCGGTGGTGCAGAAAGAGCACAACCGCCTTGCAGAACAAGGATCCGCATTGGCCAATCTGGTTGCACAGCAGACCAAGATCGCGGCGCTCTGAGGGTTCGGAGCCAGGCTGTATCAAACCCATTGCATGGTCGCCTGGCGCTGGTTGCAACAGGTGAATTGATGGGATTGGATACTATATTTAAAGGGGTTAATACACCTCTTTCTTTTGCTCAGAGATTCCGATGAACCAAACCGTGCATAACGTCGATCATGCCGAGATCAGTAAGTTCGAGGCCCTGGCCTCCCGCTGGTGGGATCCGAACAGCGAGTTCAAATCTCTACACGATATCAATCCGCTACGGCTTGACTACATTAATCGCGCGGCCAAATTGGCCGGAAAGACCGTGCTGGATGTTGGCTGTGGCGGTGGCATCCTATCTGAGTCCATGGCGACGGCCGGTGCGAATGTGCTTGGCATCGACATGGGCGAGGAACCATTACGGGTGGCCGAACTGCACACCCTGGAAACCGGTGTCGAGGTTGACTATCGCCAGATCACCGCGGAACAGCTCGCCGCAGAGCGCCCGGAGAGCTTCGATGTGGTCACCTGCATGGAATTACTGGAACATGTGCCGGAGCCAAGCTCGATCGTGGCTGCCTGCGCGCGGTTGGTACGTCCTGGCGGTCAGGTATTTTTATCCACGCTGAACCGCAATCCCAAATCCTATTTGTTCGCGATTCTCGGTGGCGAATATCTATTACACCTGCTGCCCAGCGGTACTCACGAATACGCCCGCTTCATCAAACCCTCGGAGCTTGACCGCTGGGTCCGCGCCACCAACCTGCGCATCACGGACATCACCGGTCTGACCTATAACCCGATCACCCGCGAGTATCGCCTGAACCCAAAGGACATCGACGTCAATTATCTGGTAACCTGCCGCCGCCCTGCCCATGCCTAACCGAGCAGAGGACGGCGCATACGCCGTTTTATTCGATCTTGATGGTACCTTTGCCGACACGGCCGGCGACATGGTGGCAGCTCTGAACCAGCTGCTGCAACGCCACGGTCGACCGTCATTGCCGCTGCAGCTGGCCAGACCGCACGTCTCGACCGGCTCTCGCGGCATGCTCGCGGTGGGGTTTGATCTGTCACCCGGCGATGCCGACTATGAGGATCTACGCACCGAGTTCCTCGATCTGTATGCGCAAAATATCTGCCAACACACAAAATTGTTTCCGGGCATTGCAGAGCTGATCGGGCAACTGGAGATACGCGGCAACACCTGGGGTATCGTCACCAACAAGCCTGGCTGGCTCACCCAACCGCTGCTGGCTGCCATGGAGCTGAACATGGAGCTGAAGCTGGCGCCGGCCTGCGTTGTCAGCGGCGACACCGCGGCCCGCGCCAAGCCACACCCAGATCCTTTGTTGTATGCCTGCCGGCTCATCGACCATCGGCCTGACGTCTGCTGGTATATCGGCGACGATCAGCGCGACATCCTCGCTGGTCGTTCTGCCGGTATGAGCACATTGGCGGCAGGCTACGGCTATTTGGGTACCGAGTCCCAGCCCGGCGACTGGGGTGCCGACGGCGTCATCGATCACCCGCTGGACGTACTGAACTGGCTGGATGCCAGGGCGCAACCCAGATGACATCCGATAGGGTGAAAATAGCAGATGCGGCAGTGTCCGAATGGCATTTTCCGAACCAAGCAACAGCGCCCGGCAGTAGCGGTTATTACAGCATCCGCTTTGCCCCGGTTCACTTGCACGATGCGTTGGCAGCGCTGTTTGGTTGGCGCCACGAGGTGCGCAGGATCATCAGCGATGTTTCCGATCCCGGTGTCGCACGCCTGAAGCTCGACTGGTGGCGCGACGAGATCCGCCGCAGTATTGACGGTGCCCCACGTCATCCGCTGAGCCACGCGCTGATGCCGGGGTTGGAACACTATGCCTTACCCATCGAACCCTTCCTGGAACAGGCTCAGCAAGTCGAAAATACGCTCTATGCGCGCCAAAACAGAGATCGACAGCACCAGCACCAGGCCTTGGTGCAAGACCGTGGCGCTCTGTTCGAACTCATCTGCCGCTGCCATGCCATGGACGAGCCGAACCACTTGGCCACCGCCCGCAATGCCGGCGCCTGGTGTGAGCAGGTGCGGCGCATTCGCGATGCCGGCCTGTTGCTGCGCCAAGGTCGCGAGGTATTGCCACATGACGTGCTGCAGGATGCAGGGCTGAGTCACGAGCAACTTTGCAGCCCCGAGCATCGGCAACGTTTACCAGAGCTGCTTGTTCCGCTGGTCGAAGGGATGCTGCTGCGCGAGCGGCCGAGCCATGCCGACAGGGTCATGCCGGCGCGCGCCCTGCGTATCCAGACCCGCATTCATTCGGCATTGCTCGACGAGCTTATCCGCTGTAAATTCGACGTAGTTAACCAGCGTATCGGTTTGACGCCGTTACGAAAACTCTGGATCGCCTGGCGCACCGCCGTGTGAGCCAGGGTGACAGGCCAGCGCCGCTGGCATCGCTCGGCAGCGGTTTGCTGCATCGCCGGTGCTGGTCGAAGAGCCTTGATGGGAATGACTCTGCGTCTTAATCTTCGGGCTAGCGAGCACCGACCGCGGGCACCTATATCCAATTGCTATCCGCTCACGGGCAAACGCCCCCGAGTATGTGCGGATAGGGAGCGAGCTATGAACGACACGCTGAACCGAATCAAGGCCCGACGGGACAAAGCGGCCGAAAAGCGCTTGACGGAAATGCAACAACGCGCTGAGACTGAGCGAAAACGCTGCGAAGCGGCAAAACCGCTGTTTGATGCATTCAACGACATTCGCCACGTGCTGGTCAAAGTCAGCGTGCTGCAAGGTATCTGGCCTGAGGATTACCATGATCGCGACGATCGCGCACAAGCGTTGGTCACCGACATTCTAGGCGGTCCCGCGCAGCCCTATGGCATTAAATTCCGCATTCCCGGCGGCTATCGCCGTTTGCAAGTAGAGGTGCTCGATGACGGCAGCTTGAACTATGTCGTCATCCGCGAAAGCCCTGGCGGGCGCCCTTACGTGGCGAACTACAGAAACGCGGAGCAATGGCTGGAATCCTTTTACGGCGCCATGGGTTCGCTGCTGGAGCTTTAGGCGATTGGCGGAGAGAAATAGACCAACTGGCGCCGGATTCTCGTTCGCCTTCGCGGCGTCGAGGCCGCACTAGAAGACAAGCCAGGTTCGCCAGAAATCCCCTTAATGCAGCCGCGCAACGGAGGTGCCGTCGGCGCGCTCCAAAGGTCGGAGCAAGGCGTTGTTATTTTTTCCGTTTGGAAAAGCCGATTTTGATATGCGTAGCATCCAACGACCAGTTGGGCTAGTATTATTGAAGAACCGGAGTGGTTGCAGACCGGGCAAGCTGGTATGAAAAGACCGGTTTACCGCCCAAGACGCTGGTGCAGCAACTCTGCTGACGGCCTTTACAGCCTGATACACCGGAATCGATAAGACTCGAACGAAACTCAGGACAAGCGCTATGCCGGGGATCGATGTCGATGCACTGCTGAAGCCTGTTTCCGCGGATCTGCCCGCGGGCGAGGATCTCGAGTACGACCCAGCGTTTCTTGAAATCGTCAGGCTTGCCGAGGGAACGCCTGAACGGGTGATGGGCGAGACCATCATCCCCGCGGAAGAACCCAACTGGCATCAGCTCGAGAGCGCTTGCACCGGCATTTTATTGCGTTCGAAGGATCTTCGCATTGCGTTGCTTTTGCTGCGTGCATTGATCCGTACAGCCTCCTTGCCAGGCTTTCAGTCCGGCATCCAGTTGCTCATCGGCATGCTTGAACGCTACTGGGACAACCTCCATCCCGGGTTGGATGCCGCCGACGACAATGATCCAACCGAGCGCATCAGCGTCCTAGCATCCCTGGTCGACCCTAACCTGATGCTTACGCCATTGCGTGAAGCAACGCTAATCCGTTCGCGCGTGTTTGGCGAGCTGTCATTGCGCGATATCGAACTGGTTGAGGGTAAGGCAAAGCCTCTGCCTGGAGCTGCGATCTTGGACGCGGCCTCTCTGCATGCCGCCTTCATGGACTGCGATCTGGACGAACTCAGCTCCCATGCGCATGCCGCGAGCGCGGCTGTGGAAAGTATCCGAACACTGAGCGCATTGCTGCAGACGCGAGTCCAGGCAACAGCAGTTCCCGATTTCGACCCGCTGTCGAGCATGCTGTCAGCCATTCAGACCGCATTGCAGGCTCGGCTGAACGAACGCGCCCCTGCTGCCGCCACAGCGGATGAACCGCAAGTGCGTTCTCATTCGGAACAGACAGGCCATGCGGCAGCCCCCGCAGCGCCTGTCGACCCCATGCGTATCGCGAGTCGGGACGATGTCGTTCGCATACTGGACGCCTTATGCGACTACTATAAGCGCAACGAGCCATCGAGCCCGGTCCCCTTGCTGTTGAGCCGGGCACGCCGCTTGGCCACAATGGATTTCCTGGCCATCGTGACCGACTTGGTGCCGGAAGCTTTGGACAAAGTGACCTTGATCCAAGGCCCAGATGACAACAAGCCCCAATGAGCATCCGCAGAACAATAGAGACTGAACATGGCCAAACAAAGCAGCCAGAAATTCATCGCTCGCAATCGAGCGCCTAGGGTTCAGATCGAATACGACGTTGAACTCTATGGTGCCGAGAAGACCATTCAACTGCCATTCGTTATGGGTGTACTCGCTGATCTGTCGGGCAAACCGCAGGATCCCCTGCCGCCGGTCGCCGAGCGCGATTTTGTCGAGATCGATGTGGATAATTTCGACGATCGACTCAAGTCCATGAAACCGCGGCTGGCCTTTCAGGTGCCCAACAGCCTCACCAACGATGGCAATCTCAGCGTTGAACTGACCTTCGAAAGCATGGACGATTTTTCCCCCGCCGCCGTTGCACGCAAGGTGGACTCACTGAATAAATTGCTGCAAGCTAGAACGCAATTGTCGAATTTATTGACCTACATGGATGGCAAGAGCGGAGCCGAAGAGTTGATTGCGAATGCGCTCAACGATCCTGCTCTACTCAGCTCCCTGGCAAGCGCGCCAAAAGCGCCGGACGAGGGCCAGGACAAACCCGCTGATGCCGCCGCGCAGGACAAAACCAATGGCTGAGACAGAGAACGCCGAGACGGCACAACAGACACAGCAGCAGGGGCAGGCCGAAACCGCCCAGGAAAACGATTTCGCATCGCTGTTGCAGCAGGAATTCAAGCCGCGCTCCGAACGCGCCCGAGATGCAGTACAGGAGGCGGTGCATACGCTTGCCGCACAGGCCCTGGAGCAGAGCCAGCTGATCTCGGACGACGCGGTTCGAACCATCGAGGCGATGATTGCCGAGATCGACCAGAAGCTGACCAAGCAAATCAATCTGATCCTACATCATCCGGATTTTAGCCAACTGGAAGGCAGTTGGCGCGGGCTACATCATCTTGTCAACAATACGGAAACCGATGAGATGCTCAAGATCCGCGTCATGAATATCTCCAAGAAGGATGTCCACAAATCGCTGAAGAAGTTCAAGGGAACGGCTTGGGACCAAAGCCCGATTTTCAAAAAAATCTACACCGAAGAATACAGCATGTTCGGCGGCGAGCCGTTCGGCTGCCTGGTGGGCGACTACTACTTCGACCACAGCCCGCCGGATGTCGAATTGCTGGCAGAAATGGCGCAGATTTCGGCCGCCGCGCATGCGCCCTTCATCGCCGGCGCTGACCCCGGTGTGATGCAGATGCAATCCTGGCAGGAGTTGAGCAATCCGCGCGATCTGACCAAGATCTTCCAAACCCCGGAATATGCCGCCTGGAAGTCCTTGCGCGAATCGGAAGATTCCCGCTACATTGGCTTGGCTATGCCGCGTTTCCTTGCGCGCTTACCCTACGGAGCAAAGACCGACCCAGTCGAGGAATTCGAATTCGAAGAAGAAACCGCCGCCGGCGACCATAGCCGCTACACCTGGTCCAACGCCGCCTACGCCATGGCCGTGAACATCAATCGGGCATTCAAGCTCTATGGTTGGTGCTCGCGCATTCGCGGTGTGGAATCCGGCGGTGCGGTGGAAGGTTTGCCCGTGCACAGCTTTCCGACCGACGACGGCGGCATCGACATGAAATGTCCAACCGAGATCGCGATCGACGATCGGCGCGAGGCAGAACTCGCCAAGAATGGTTTTATGCCCCTGCTGCACAAGAAAAATACCGATTTTGCCGCGTTCATTGGGGCACAATCATTGCAAAAACCATTCGAGTACGATGATCCGGATGCAACCGCCAATGCGAATCTTGCTGCGCGCTTGCCCTATCTCTTCGCCGTTTGTCGATTTGCGCATTATCTCAAGTCGATTGTCCGCGACAAGGTCGGCTCGTTCAAAGAACGCGAGGATATGGAAAAATGGCTGAACAAATGGATCAACAAGTACGTTGAGCCCAATCCCGCAAACGCATCGGAAGTCGATAAGGCACGCAAACCGCTTGCGGCCGCGCAGGTGGTGGTGGAAGAAGTCGAGGGCAATCCAGGCTACTACAGCTCCAAGTTTTATCTCCGGCCGCATTATCAGTTGGAGGGGCTAACGGTATCGCTGCGCCTGGTTTCTCGATTACCGTCGGAAAAGAATTGAAGCGACATAATTGGACGCCATTCCGCGACCAACCAAGGCGATTGCCGGAGAGAAATAGACCAACTCGCGCCGGATGCTCGTTCGCCTTCGCCCAGCGGCAACCCGCCCATAGTCGCTCTATGGGCGGGGTGCCGTAACGTCGATGCCGGACGAGAAGACAAGCAAGGTGGTCTGTTTCTCCACAGCAATCGCTAACTAGCAATCAGCAATCAGCAACCAGAGGAAAAGAGTCATGTCCGATATGTTCTTGAAGGTCGAAGGCATCGATGGAGAAAGTACCGACGATGCGCATGAAAAGTGGATCGAGGTATTGAGCTACAGTCATGGTGTGAGTCAGCCTGTCTCGGGAGCCAGCGCCACCGGTGGGCGCACCGGCAGTCGTGCGGATTTTCAGGATCTGATGATCGTCAAGCTCATCGACAATGCAACCTGCGATCTCAACATCAAATGTGCCAAGGGGGAGCATATTCCGACCATCGAGTTGGAATTGTGTCTCGCCTCTGGCGATAAACACTGCTTCATGAAATACACACTTGAAAATTGCATCGTCACATCGATCTCCCCAGGAGGCTCGAGTGGCGACGATGCCAAACCGACCGAACAAGTTTCCTTTGCCTACGGTAAGATCAAATGGGAATACACACCGATTGATGATACCGGCGCTCCAGGCTCGACTACGGACCGCACTTGGAGCTTGGAGAAGAACGTTCAGGAATAACCCCCTGACAACAGCAATGGCTGACTCAGGGTATTTTTCCAACCGCTGAGGAGAGTTTCCGGCGAACGCCAACCGTTTGTCGGTGGAGCAGTCTTATGGACGCAGAACTGGCGTTAAAACAAGGCGACCTCGACGTCGCGCTGCAACAGCTACAGGCCAAAATACGCAAAGCGCCAGCCGATCCCAAACTGCGCGTATTCCTGTTCCAACTCTTCTGTGTGCTGGGAGATTGGCAGAAGGCGGCCAATCAGCTGAAGGTTGCTGTAGAACTCGATGCCGGCAGCCTGGCTATGGCGCGCACCTACAAGCCCGCGTTGCAGGCGGCGGCATTACGCGACAGCGTATTCGCCGGCGAGCGAGATCCGATCGTGTTCGGCGAACCCGAGCAGTGGATTGCCTTATTATTCCAGGCATTGCGCGTCGGTGCACAGGGCAATCAGACGCAATCCCAGCAGTTGCGCTCACAGGCCTTCGCAGCGGCTCCGGAGACGCCAGGCCAAATCGATGGCGAATCCTTCGCCTGGATCGCGGACGCCGACATGCGCATGGGGCCTATGCTCGAAATGATCCTGAACGGACGCTACAACTGGGTTCCCTTTCAGCACATTCGCCATATCCGCTTTGAACAACCAACCGATCTCCGCGATTTGGTCTGGATGCCCGCGCACATCACCTGGACCAATGCCGGCAAATCGGTGGCCCTGATCCCAACCCGCTATCCCGGCTCCGAAACCAGCCAGGACTCCAGCATACGACTTGCCGCCCATACAGACTGGCTGGAGCAGGGCGAGGATCTATTTTACGGACTGGGGCAACGCATGCTTGCCACCGATCAGGGCGAATACCCATTACTGGCAATTCGCGAAATCCAGCTGAACCCAGCGATCTCGGATACGGATAAGCCAGATACAGAGCGACCAGATACAGAGCGACCAGCAGGCAGCGCCGACGATGGCTGAGCTGACACCAAAAGAGCGGCTACAGCCCTCGTTGTTGGATCGCCTGACCGATAACGCGCCCGATACAACTGAAGAATCCCGCGATGACCGGGTATTGTCGCCGCGCCGACTCAAAGCCTGCGTATTGCGAGATCTGCAATGGCTGCTAAACACCTGCGATCTGGCGTCGGTGATGGACCTTGGCGCCTATCCCGAGGTCAGCCGGTCCGTCCTGAATTTCGGCCTGCCGGACCTGGCCGGTCGCAATGTAACTGGACTCGATATCCTGACATTGGAGCGCGAATTGCGCCAAGCCATTTTGCGCTTTGAACCCCGCATCCTGCCTGCGTCGCTGATCATTCGCGCCGTCGTCGACGAAAAGCATATGAATCAGAACGCGGTCCGCTTCGATATCGAAGGCGAACTCTGGGGGCAACCGCTGCCGCAACAGCTTTATCTGAGAACCGAGGTCGACCTGGAATCGGGAGAAGTCGCCGTCCTGGAAGCCACCGCGACCAGCGATTAACGCCATCATGGACCCACGCCTGCTTGCACAGTACAACCGGGAATTACAGCATCTGCGTGGACTAGGCGGTGAATTTGCCGCCGAATTTCCGAAAATTGCCGGCCGTCTGGGACTGACCGGCTTTGAATGCACAGACCCCTATGTGGAACGTCTGCTGGAGGGGTTCGCATTCCTCGCCGCACGCGTCCAGCTCAAGATCGAGGACGAGTTTCCGACGTTCACCCAGCACCTGCTGGAGATGATCTACCCGCACTACCTGGCTCCAACCCCGTCCATGGCCGTGGTGCAGTTTCAGCCAGACCAAAACGAAGGGGCGCTGGCCAGCGGCTTCAGTATCCCGCGCAACACGGCACTGCGCGGTCGGCTTGGCAAGGGGGAGCAGACCGCATGCGAATATCGGACTGCCCATGACACCGTTTTGTGGCCGTTGGAAATTTCGCAGGCGGATTATTTCCATCATGCCGGCCCTGTCGCCAAGACCGATCTGCCGGTTCTGAATCGCAGCAAAGCCGGCATCCGCCTGCGCCTGCGCGCCACCGCGGGCCTGAACCTGCAGGATCTGCAACTCGATCGGCTGGTGCTCTGCCTGCTGGGCAGTGACCAGATCCCGTTCACAGTCTACGAACAACTCACTGCCAATCCGGTGGCGGTGTTGGTGCAGCCATTGCCACGCCCGCTGCCCTGGCTGTCCGAACTCCCCGGGTCAGCGCTGAAACCGCTTGGCTTCGGCCCCGATGAAGCCTTGCTGCCCTACACCCTGCCCTCCTTCCAAGGCTACCGCAACCTGCACGAGTATTTTGCCTTTCCCGAACGCTATCTGTTTGTTGCATTGGACGGTTTGGCTCCAACCCTGGCGCGCATCGACGCTCCCGAGGTGGATATTATCCTGCTGCTGAAGTCGCAGACCAAGGCACTCGAGGGAGCACTCAACGCCGACAATTTCGCCTTGCATTGCACCCCCGCCATCAATCTGTTCCCAAAGCGCTGCGACCGCATCCATCTCGACAAGGGTGGTCCCGAGTACCATGTGGTTCCGGACCGCACCCGGCCCATGGATTTCGAGGTGTATCGTGTCGATGGCGTGGTCGGTTATGGCGCGTCCAGCACCACATCACGCGAATTTCGCCCCTTCTATGCTGCGACCGAATTCACCCAGCCCGATGCACATCCAGCCTATTACAGCGTGCACCGCGTCCCGCGCCGACCCTCCTCGCGTCAACGCCGGCAGGGATCGCGCTCGAGTTACACCGGCAGCGAATCCTATGTCAACCTGGTCGATGCCGCCGCGGCGCCCTGGTCGGCAGAATTGCGTCAGCTCGGCGTCACCTGTCTGTGCACCAATCGGGATCTGCCATTGCAAATGCCGGTGGGTGTGGACAATACGGACTTTTCGCTAGAATCCGGTGCACCGGTGCAGTCAGTGCGCGTTCGCGCCGGGCCGACATCGCCAAAACCATCCCATGCCCAGGGCGCCACGGCCTGGCGGCTGATCAGCCATTTGTCTCTGAACTATCTATCCATCACCGACACCAGCGGCGGAACCGGAGCCGGCGCATTGCGTGAACTGCTTGCCCTGTATGCGGATCTCACCAGCGCCGATACGGTGCATCAACTGGAAGGCATCCGCTCGGTCACCTCGCGGCCGATCACAAGACGCTTTCCGGGCGCA
This sequence comes from Thiohalocapsa sp. PB-PSB1, assembly GCA_016745215.1. GTDB lineage: Bacteria > Pseudomonadota > Gammaproteobacteria > Chromatiales > Chromatiaceae > Thiohalocapsa. The sequence continues at coordinate 3,905,119 of CP050890.1, read as the reverse complement.
CGCCCGGTCACCTACGCACGCGGTATCGAAATCGCGCTGGATCTGGACGAAAGCGCCTTCGAGGGTACCGGCGCCTACCTGCTGGGCTCGGTACTGGAGCGCTTTTTCGCTCGCTATGTCTCCATCAATGGATTCACCGAAACCGTCTTGACTACCCCCGACCGCGGAGAGTTGAAGCGATGGCCGGCAACCATCGGACTGCGCGCGACCCTGTAGCGCTGCTCAATGAGCTGGAGCGCGAACCCTGGCGCTTCAATTTTCTGCAGACCCTGCGTGAACTGGAGTGTTGCTTCCCCGAGCACCCGCGCGTCGCCAGCTCCGCCAAGGCCGCCGACCAACCGATCCGATTCGGCCAGGCCGCATCGATGATCTTCGCTCCGGCTGAACTCGCCGAGTTGCAGCGCCGCGACGCCGGCCGCGAGCCCTTGTTATTGGTGCATTTTCTCGGCCTCCTCGGCCCAAACGGGCCGTTGCCGCTGCACCTGACCGACTATGCCCGCGAGCGGCTGCGCAATCATGATGATCCCACCTTCGCCCGCTTTCTCGATCTATTCAATCATCGTATGCTGGGGCTGTTTTATCGAGCCTGGGCGCAGGCGCAACCCACGGTCAGCTTCGATCGCCCCGAGCAGCACCGATTTGGCATGTACCTTGGCGCATTGCAGGGCACAGGTACACCTGGCTGTGTCGAACGCGACGACATGTCCGATCTGCTGCGATTGCATTTCACCGGTCATCTGGGCTGTCAGACCAAACATGCCGAAGGATTGCGCTCCCTGCTCGCCAGCTTTTTACAACGGCCGATCCAGATTCAGGAATTCGTCGGCCACTGGCTGACCTTGCCGGAAGATTGCCACTGGCGCTTGGGCGAGTCCGTGGACAACAGCGCCCTAGGACAGACGACCACCATCGGCGGGCGTGTTTGGGATCAGCAATGCAAATTCAGGGTGCGCATCGGACCATTGCCATTGGCGGACTACCTGCGCCTGCTGCCGGGCGGCGACAATCTGAACGCGGTTAGGGCCATAGTGCGCAATTACGTTGGCGATCAGCTCGCTTGGGATCTGAACCTGGTGCTGGCCCAGCCGGAAATACCGCAGACCAGCCTGGGCCATGCCGGCAGGCTCGGCTGGACGACCTGGCTGCAGAGCACCCCGCTCGGCCGCGACGGCGACGATCTGAAATTGGACCCCAGCCAAGGCACGGATTAACCACCGATGCCGCGGCCGACAGCAACCCAAACCGCACCGAACGCAGGAGTCACCCCATGACCGAGATCAGTCGCAGCGCGCTGTTCGGCAAGCTCAACCCGCTTGCCTACAAGGCCATCGAAGGCGCCACCCTGTTCTGTAAGATGCGCGGCAATCCCTATGTGGAACTGGTGCACTGGCTGCATCAAATTCTGCAAAACCAGGACACGGACCTGCATCGAATCATGCAAAGATTCGATTTGGACGCGGCCCGGCTTGCCAAGGATCTGACCGACGCCCTGGAGCGTCTGCCGCGGGGTTCGCGCTCCATCGCCGATCTGTCTTCGGATGTCGAAGAAGCCGTCGAGCGTGGCTGGGTCTACGGCACATTGATGTTCGGCGAGACCCAGGTGCGCACCGGACACCTGATGGTCGGCATCTTGAAAACCCGTGGACTGCGTAGCGTACTGCTTGCAATCTCGCGGCAGTTCGACAAAATCGGCGTCGAGCGCCTGAGCGAAGAATTTGCCGAACTCCTCGACGCCTCCCCCGAGGCCGGCATGACCGCCAACGATGGCTTCCGCATGGATGCAGGGGCCGCTTCCGGTGACACAGCAGATGCCATCGCCCCGGCGCAGATGGGCAAGCAGGACGCATTGAAACAATTCTCGATCGACCTGACCGAACGCGCACGCAATGGCGAGCTCGACCCCATCGTCGGCCGCGACCAGGAGATTCGCCAGATCGTCGACATCCTGATGCGCCGGCGCCAGAACAACCCGATCCTGACCGGTGAGGCCGGCGTCGGCAAGACCGCGGTGGTGGAAGGATTTGCATTGCGCATCGCGGCCGGCGAGGTGCCGCCACCGCTGGCGGACGTGACCTTGCGTGTCCTCGATATCGGCCTATTGCAGGCAGGCGCAAGCATGAAAGGCGAGTTCGAGCATCGGCTGCGTCAAGTCATCGACGAGGTACAAACCTCCCCCGAGCCGATCATCCTGTTCATCGACGAGGCGCACACCCTGATCGGCGCCGGCGGCACCGCCGGCACCGGCGATGCCGCCAATCTGCTGAAGCCCGCATTGGCTCGTGGCACCCTGCGCACCCTTGCCGCCACCACCTGGAGCGAATACAAAAAATACATCGAAAAAGACCCTGCCCTAACCCGCCGTTTCCAGGTCATCCAGATCCATGAGCCGAGCGAAGACAAGGCCATCCTGATGCTGCGCGGCATCGCATCCACCCTGGAGCAGCATCACCGAGTGCAACTGCTCGATGAGGCATTGGAGTCGGCGGTACGCCTGTCCCACCGCTATATCCCAGCCCGACAGCTGCCCGACAAGGCGGTCAGTCTGCTCGATACCGCCTGCGCGCGGGTTGCCATCAGCCAAACCACGGTGCCGGGCGAGATCGAGGATTGCCGGCGGCGTATCCAGGCAGTGCAGACCGAACTCGACATCATCGCCAATGAGACCGCGGTTGGCGTCGGCACCCATGAGCGCGAGACAAGCGCTCGCGAACAGCTTGCAACCCAACAGCAACGGCTCGCGGAGCTGGAATCCCGCTGGGATGAAGAACGTCGCCTGGTGGAGGCTATTTTGTCATTACGCGCCCGACTGCGTGGCCAGACCGCACCGGTCGAGGGCACCGGCAGCGCACTGGAAGCAACAGCACAAACCCAGATCCATGCAACCCCAGCTCTCGCACCCAAGCCAGCCCCCGAGATACAAACCGAACCATCCGCGGATCTGGAAACCGCCGCAACACCCGTGCTATCCGACAACGAGCGCGCACAGGCACTGCAACAATTACGCGAGCTGCAAACCGAATTACATGCATTACAGGGCGAACATCCGTTCATCCTACCCAGCGTCGATGCTCAGGCAGTGGCCTCGGTGGTTGCCGACTGGACCGGCATTCCGGTCGGGCGCATGGTGAAAAACGAAGTCCAGGCAGTGCTCGATCTGGCCGAGACACTGAACAAACGCGTCATCGGCCAGCGCCATGCACTGGATAGGATCGCCCGCCGCATTCAGACCTCGCGCGCGAGATTGGACAACCCAGACAAACCGATCGGCGTGTTTCTGCTCGCCGGCCCGTCCGGCGTCGGCAAGACCGAAACCGGGCTGGCACTGGCGGAAGCTCTGTATGGCGGGGAGCAGAACATCATCACCATCAACATGAGCGAGTTCCAAGAAGCGCACAGCGTCGCCACCCTGAAAGGCTCACCCCCGGGCTACATCGGCTATGGCGAAGGCGGCCTGCTCACCGAGGCGGTACGGCGCAAGCCGTACAGCGTTGTCTTACTGGACGAGGTGGAAAAAGCCCACCCGGATGTACACGAGATCTTTTTCCAGGTGTTCGACAAGGGCTGGATGGAAGACGCCGAGGGTCGCCGGATCGACTTCCGCAATACCCTGATCCTGCTCACAAGTAATGTTGGCACGGACCTGATCATGGGGCTATGCCAGGATCCGGATCTGATGCCGGAACCCGAGGGCATCGCCACGGCCCTGCGCGAACCATTGCTGAAGACCTTTCCAGCGGCATTGCTGGGTCGCCTGGTGACCATCCCCTACTATCCCCTGGACGACCAGATGCTAGCAGCCATCATCCGGCTGCAATTGAAGCGCATCGTGCAGCGCATCCACGACAATCATCAGATCCCGCTGACCTTCAGCGACCAGGTCGTGACCTTGATCGCCGCGCGCTGCGCCGAGGTGGAAAGCGGCGCCCGCGTGGTCGACGCCATCCTCACCAATACCGTATTGCCGGAGATCAGTCGCGAACTATTGATTTGCACCATGGAAGGACGGACAGTTGCCGGGATCAGGATCGATGTTGGTGAGGATGGATTTGTTTTCGATTTTGATCCACAGGTCAATCCACCAGGATGAACCAGGCATAGACCACAGCATCCCACAACATCTGATCGGCCGGTTATGCCAGTCGATCCGCAATCCGCAAATTTGCGCTACAGCGAGTCTGGTCGGCACAGCAGATCAGGGCGAGATCAGCTTGTCATCTTCATCCGGCATCCAGGTTGCTGCTGCGCGAAGGCGAACCAGAATCCGGCGCCAATTGGTAGGTTTCTCTCCGACAATCGCCTAAACCCCGGACGCTTCCCAGTTGCGAAACGCCAGCAGCCAGGACGACAGCCCCGGATTGGTCGGACCACGTTCGCGCAGCAATTCGGCTAGATCAATGAGCAGCGCTCGGAATTCCTGCATGGCCAAGGCGCGTTCGGATGACGGCAGCCGTGCCGGCTCCACCATGGACTCCGCCGCCAGGGAGCCGGCGCCGGCCCACCAGGCGTTGCCGTCCAGGGCGCGCCAGGCAGCGGGCGCATTGGTATCGAAGGCCTCGATTAGCCCCGCCACCTCTTCCGCGCGGGGATGGCCGATGCGGTATAGCAGCTCGGTGAGCCGTGCCAGCAGCTCGCGCACGCGTTCACAATCGGCGGCCTGATCGCGCTCGGGCCTGACTTTTTGACCGCGTCGCTGGCGTGTCATTGTCGATCCTCACGACTATTGTCACAGTCTCAGAACTTGGATACCAGGCTGGGGCGCGCATCGCGTTCGGCTTATCGGCTATTTTCAGCCATTGCCGATTGACCCAGCCGCAATCTCACCCTATTATTTACAGCTCACTCCCGATCTGCTCGCGGGCGCGTAGCTCAGTGGGAGAGCACTGCCTTCACACGGCAGGGGTCGCTGGTTCGAACCCAGCCGCGCCCACCATAAAAATCAACAGGTTAAGAAAGCCAGCTCCACAGCCGGCTGTTCCCTGTCAGCACCATGGAAGCACACAAAACGCTTTCGCTGTATCAGCTGTTCGCTTCCGACGCCGGGAACACAGGTTTCAGCGTTGCCTTCAGCCCTGACGGATACGACGAGAAGTACTTGATGGATATAACCATTGCGAACAGAACGGCATCGCGCCAGCGGTTTCGCTGTCAGCTCAGCTACCAATCTCCTCGCTCAATTCCATCTCACCTTCGTAGGTATAGTATTTGGTATTGCCGTCTTCACTAACGATCCAAACCTCACACGCCCCTTTTCCCAAATACAGCTCGATCTTTTCCGCGATCTCTCCCTGCGCATTTGACGCAGACACCACCTCCACGCAGATCTCCGGGGCGCGCCTGTAGGGTGTTTCGAACCCGAATCTCTCGATGAATGCATCGGATGCCCAGGCAACATCGGCAACCCTGACCCCTTGGCTGGTCTGAATCGAGCATTCGGTAATCACTTTGCCCTTCCCCTTCTTTGCGTCCCTGATCTTGGCACCGGTTTCGAATTGCAGACTTCCGTGGTTATTGCTTGCCGGACTCATGAGGATCCTGCCCCATTTATCCAGCTCGATCTTGAAGGGCAGGTCTTTCAGAAACGGGTTATTGATGACTGATGACCAATCCATCATCTTGTCTCACTTGATGCTGAGGTTAGATTGACTCCGCACAAACCGAGTTCTGTTTGCGAGTGCAGCAACTGTCAATCAAGATGCCTGCTATGCGCGGGCTTGACAACGCGAAGGCTGCTCGCAAGCGTCGCAGCCATGGGGGCTCATTGCCCGCCTTCATCGTTTTGCAGGATCAGAAATTCAGCCTTGCAACGGAAGCCTGCGGCAGTTATTCGCGTACACTGGGATACCTCGCCCATCCGAATGTGCTTTATTAGCTTAAATGTCAACAGGTCCCCCGCTCCAAGTAGAATCGAGTTGGTACTTTTCGACGAGCCAGTGGGAAATGAACCCCTGATAGCTTTCCCGAACGGATTCCGGCAACGCCGCAAAACCGGCCATTCGCCCCCGGCAATTCGGCGAACCGCATTGACAGTCCAGTTGCCATTGACCGTCCTCGGCCATGGCATAGTCATAGCAGAGTTCTTCGTCGGGGGCAATATCGCGCATCGCGATCAACCTGAAGGCGTTCCGAATCCCGATATTCGGCTGACAGGAGTGGTTTAGGACCCGAGCAATCCCCTTTGAATCGCGCCAACGATCTTCTGCAAACTGAAGCACATAATCATCCACTTCCCAGGGATAATCGGGATCGCCTTCCTCGTAAAACTCCCCATCGAACATGGCAATCGCCTCGCCCGCCAGAATGCTCTCCGCCGCAAAAACCCCCCGCCCAAAGGTCGAATGTTCGCGCACTTCAGCTTTAGGATTATCCATACTCACCAACCAAGAATATAAGCAATAAAAGCGAAAAGAGCCAAAAGGACAACGATTTGCTTGCTCACTCAATTAGCTTGCTCATACGACTTTCTCAGAGGAAAGAAGTGGGCCTGTGAACAGCTGTGTCCAGCGTATCAATACCTCCTTGACCGACCAATCCAGAACCCGCCGCTGGTCGATGCGCACAACAACATGATAGTGGTTGCTCATGACGGCATAGGCGGTTACGTCGATGGCGAAGAACGCGGCAAGCTGCATGATGCGCTCGGCGATCCACCCGCGACGGTGATCGTCATTGTTGCCGAAGAAGTGGTCCTCTCCTCAGAGGAAAGCGCGCCTCACGCAGCGACTGATACAGTGATACCAAGGAGTGTCTTCAACAGAGACGAAGGTTGCGCGGAGACTGGTCATGGCGAGATTCCAGATTTCGAGTAGCCGGAGGAGCCTAGCCCGGGTATGGAAAGAAAGTCAAGCTAAGTGGGTGTCCTATTACAAGCTCGCGCTGGAGCGGAGAAAACGGGGACCGACCACCTTTTTCAGCATGAGCGCGATTCTGTAAAACGTGGAAAACGTGGTCTGTCCCCGTTTTTCCCTGTCCCCGTTTTTCCCGCTCGTTTTTTCCGATGGCGAAGAACGTGGCAAGCTGCATGATGCGCTCGGCGATCCACCCGTGACGGTGATCGTCATTGTTGCCGAAGAAGTGGTCCTCTCCTCAGAGGAAAGCGCGCCTCGCGCAGCGACTGATACAGTGATACCAAGGAGTGTCTTCAACAGAGACGAAGGTTGCGCGGAGACTGGTCATGGCGAGATTCCAGATTTCGAGTAGCCGGGGGAGCCTAGCCCGGGTATGGAAAGAAAGTCAAGCTAAGTGCAAGCTAAGTGGGTGTCCTATTACAAGAGCTAGTGGGTGCCCTATTACAAGCTCCTATTACAAGCTACAGAGAGACGTACATCGAGTGACCGTGTTGGGATTCGTTCCTCATCCCAACCTACGCGGGCTGCAAGTCAGCCCCCTGGCGAGTTGAGTAACGGGGTGCGGAAGATGCCGTCGTAACGACGCTCGCGGATTGGCAGATCGGCGGCGATCTGCTTGTCGCCCTCCATATCCACCATTCCCGTGGCAGCCACCTTCAGGATGGCGTGAAACAGAGCGCGGCCATACAGCAGGCTGCATTCAAAGCGGCGCCAGCCATCGCTATCCAATGTGCCATCGAGCGCCCGCGGCGGCTGTATTGCTGCTTGCACCTCCGGCGCCAGTGTGGCGCGTTCCGCCCCATGATCTATCGGCAGCGCTCGGGGCTCGTCGACGATCAGAAAGGGGCCATCCTCGCCACGGAAGAAGGTACAAAAAAAACGCAGGTAAGCAATGGTGGTTTCGTCATCGGTCAATGTCAGTACATCCTGATTGATGGCATGGAAGAGATTCGAGGTGCCATTGAGCATTGCCGCCCCCATTGACGAGACCAGTGCCGAGGTCAGCAATGGCATATCCTGCCCGTCGCGCTGAAGTTGGATGTCCACCAGCGAGCAGTCCCGGTAGAAGGGGAGCGGCATGCGGCGCAGACGCTGTACGGCAAGCGTATCCAGGCCATTGTCGAGACCTTCGGCTTCCAGTTGCATGCCCACTGACACCAGCACGGCGATCGCATCCGCTCCAATCAGGTCTTGCCAATCGCCAGGCATCGGGGCTACATCGGCCCAGGGCACTGAACAGAACTCGACCCCATGCCGGCGCGCCCAATCAACAATGGCCGGTTTGGGCTCGCTTGCCGGCGACAGCAGCGCCTTGACCGATTGTAGCCTGCGCAGACCTGCCGCGGCCATCTCCTCGCCCAGATCCATGCCTTTGCGGTACCATTCGAACGCGATTTCCCAATCTCGCTCGACGCCCTGGCCCTGTTCGTAGCAGAACCCGAGAACGGCCATGGCCCGGCCGTCGCCAGCCTCGGCGCCCTTGCGGTACCAGTCCACCGCCTGCTCCAGGTCGCGCTCGACGCCATGGCCCTGTTCGTAGCAGACCCCGAGATTGGCCATGGCCCGGCCGTCGCCAGCCGCGGCGCCCTTGCGGTACCAGTCCACCGCCTGCTCCAGGTCGCGCTCGACGCCCTGCCCCTGTTGGTAGCAGAACCCGAGATTGGCCATGGCGCGGCCGTTGCCAGCCTCGGCGCCCTTGCGGTACCAGTCCACCGCCTGCTCCAGGTCGCGCTCGATGCCCTGGCCCTGTTGGTAGCAGACCCCGAGATTGGCCATGGCCCGGCCGTCGCCAGCCTCAGCGCCCTTGCGGTACCAGTCCACCGCCTGCTCCAGGTCGCGCTCGACGCCCTGGCCCTGTTGGTAGCAGACCCCGAGATTGGCCATGGCCCGGCCGTTGCCAGCCTCGGCGCCCTTGCGGTACCAGTCCACCGCCTGCTCCAGGTCGCGCTCGATGCCCTGGCCCTGTTGGTAGCAGACCCCGAGATTGGCCATGGCCCCGCCGTCGCCAGCCTCGGCGCCCTTGCGGTACCAGTCCACCGCCTGCTCCAGGTCGCGCTCGACGCCCTGGCCCTGTTGGTAGCAGAACCCGAGATTGCCCATGGCCCGGCCGTCGCCAGCCTCGGCGCCCTTGCGGTACCAGTCCACCGCCTGCTCCAGGTCGCGCTCGACGCCCTGGCCCTGTGCGTAGCAGAACCCGAGATTGGCCATGGCCTGGCCATCACCATCGGCAGCTGCTGCGGCCAGCGCCTTGATGACTGCAGGTGGAAACGCGCGCCGAGCCCGATGTAGATGCCAGATCAACGCCGCGGCTACACCAGCCAACGCCAACGTGGCTGGTCCTTCCGGCGGATCCTGCTCCAATATGGCAATGCTCATCGGTTGCTCAGGAAAATCCTGGGCGATCCGCAGCACAAAGGCAGCGGTTTGCTTGGGACCATGACGCCAGGCCAAATCCAGGCAGTCGGCAATCGGCAGCCCCTGGTCGAAGGCGCGCAGGACGAACCAAGCGCCGAGCAGGTCGGGTTGTAGCGGTGGGATCTGCTGGGATGGGCCGCTGGGGCCGGTGCCCAGGGGGCCGTCGGTCAGGATCAATGCGCTGCGGCGGGTAGCGGCATCATGGGCGGGGATCGGGAGCCCGGCGCGGGCCGCGGCGGCGCAATCCAGGCCGCCGGCGATGGTGGCGATGACGGCGAGGCGCTCGGCGTCGCTACCGTCGCCAAGACAGGGGGTGTCTTGGTTCAGTTGTTGGCGCCAGCGCGAGCCCTGGTCGCGGTGCAATCTGTTGTCGAGCAGATCGTCGCGCCGCCAGCCCGGACCCGATGTGCCTCCGCTGGGGTCGGCGCCGTCGGCCAGGGCCTGGCCCAGCAGGTAGGCGTAGAGCGGGCGGCCATCGGCGTCGATATGCTGGAGCTGCTTGGCGATGATGTCATCCGATAATGCGATTTCGGAGCTGTTGGCGAGGCGGGCGATGCGGCGCACGATGGCGACCAGATCCTGCTGCTCCAGGTGTTCGAGTTCCAGCAGGCCATCCTTGTAGCGGGTGGCCTGCAGGAGCGGGTCATTGCCATCGTAGCGCTCGGTGAGTTTCAGGTACCATTCGGCGCGGCCTTGGTTGCCGCGGCTTGGGCCGAGGCTCTGTCCGCCGGATCGGTCCAGGATTGGCAGGCCGCCCCGGTCCCAGCGCTGGCGTTCCAGCAACAGCAGGCGCACGGGTCGGCGCAATGCAGTGGCGCGTTTGCTCAGGCTCTGCAGGACGGGCTTGATTTCCTCTTCGCGGCCGATGACATAGTCCAGCACCAGCAGATGCGGCTGCCGCGGCTGCCAACTGGGCCAGTGGTGCGGGGCGAAGCCTTGGAGTTCCGGGGTGTCCAGCAATCCGGCCCGCCAGTCCTGTTGCTGCGCCCAGAGGATCAGCTCATAGCCGAGCCGGCTTTTGCCCTGGCCGCCGACGCCGGCGATTTGCATCCACAGGAAGGGCTCGTCCGCCAGCAGGAATGCGCGCAGCTTTTCCATGGCTCCGCCGCGACCGAGCAATTCGATGGCACGGGCATTGTAGCGGATCAGACTGCCTTCGGCGCTTGGCGGGTTGCTGAATGTGGGATCCTGGCGCTTTGGTTTGCGCAACCATGCCAACAGCAAGGGCGAGAACAGTGTGAGCACTGTCGCCAGCAGTGCGAGCACTGTCGCCAGGGCGGCGATGGAGATCACGAATCCTTCGTACTGGCCGCCGAACTCGTTCAGCCTGTCTATCAAATCCGCCAATTTGTCCGTCATCAGACCTGTCCGTCAGTTTGTCGATTGTGATGCCGAGGGAGCAGGTTAGCAAGCTTTGGGTTGGTTGCCAAGTGTTGGAGCCTGGGGCCAGCGGGGAGCCGAACACTGCATCGCTTGAATGCTAAGTGATTGTGCAGAAACAAGCTAAACGGGTTTTTGGCTTGGGTGTTGCCTGCCGACTCATTCGGTACCGCTATCGGAATCCGTATCGGCGTCGGCATCGAACTGACCAACTCGATATCCTCCAAGCTCCTCGCTGACCGGGAGAAAACGGGGACGGACTACCTTTTTCAGAGAAAACGGGGACGGACTACCTTTTTCAGAGAAAACGGGGACGGACTACCTTTTTCAGCATGGGCGCGATTCTGTAAAACGTGGAAAACGTGGTCTGTCCCCGTTTTTCATCGACCTCGCGCGTCTTGGGCGTGGCGGCTACCCAATCGAACAAGTCGGTGTGATCGTTCTGCTTGGCGCCGAGGATGAAGCGCAGATCGAGTGCCTGCAACTGGCGGATGTGCGGGGTATTGGAAGCGAGGCCGTCTTCGACGACGATCAGCTTCAGATGCGGATGCGCGCGGCGCAGGTCCGCCAGCCGGCGCTTGGCGGCGTTGCGCTCGCAGTCATTCTTGCGCGCGCCGTCTTGCTTGAGGATCGGCTCGGGCGCCAGCGGGAACACCGCGCTGTGATCGGGGTGTACCAGCACCGCCCCGAGCATCTGGTGGTCGTAGGTGGTGGTGCCATTGCGGTGGTGCTTCTCCCCGCACTGCGGGCAATGCACGTTGGAGGAGGAGACATACTCGGTGCCATCGAGTGAGAGCCGAGTGAGAGCAGGGAATGCCCATCAAGGTACTCAAACCCCTCCAGCCCCTTGCCGCGCTGCAGGTCCGCAAACAAGGACTGATACAGCGGGCGCAGAAGGCTCGGGTCGAGTTCATCAAGGCGTTCGCGAAAGCGGGTGTCGCTTGGCGCGCGTTCGATCCCGTAGAGGGCGTGCAGATTCGCGCGCGTTGTCTCCTCTCGACGGTCGTGCTCGAACTGCAGCAGCGAAAGATACTTCAACCCAAACAACGCCAGCCCCGACATCAGATGATCGACCAGCGCAATCTCGCCACCGCACGGGTCGGGGATCTTCGCAAAAAACCGCCGCGCCTTGTTCAGCAGCCCTGCGGCGCTGAGTTGTTTGCGTGAAATCGGAGCATTCATCAACACCTGCCTCGCAGCCTCGAGTAGGCGCGACAGTATACCGATTCAGCCACGAAGTTTACGAAGAACTATTTTTGAAGTCTCGCCAAGACGTTGTTTTCAAAGCATAATTATTTTTGGCGGGAATTGCTGGGGTCGCTATCCTCCTTGGAGCAGATCTCTTGCGGCGTCCCATGCTTCGTTGTCGGATTCATCAGGCGGAGGCAGGTACTGACGAGCGGTTTGACCGTCGGCGTCCCGGGTGTCAGGGTCTGCGCCGTTCTTCAACAATAACTCTATCATCGCGATATCCAATTTGCTTGCGGCTAATGCAAGGGCGGTGCAGCCGCAGAAGCCGCCCGCCTCATTGATTGTGCGCTCTGCTCCGTATTCCAGCAGCAATTTCGCCATCTCAAAAGAGCCTTGCTCCACGGAAAACTTCAACGGCGAAGTATCTTCGTTGTCGGGGATATTTGGATCTGCACCCGCGTCGAGAACCAGCTTGATCACCTCGATATTCTCACTGAAGACGGCCGCATGCAGTCCCGTCAATCCGGTGTCGACATAAACTGCGTTGACGTCCGCTCCATTTGCTATAAGCAGGCGAACAATATCGAGCGAGCCGCCGAATTCAAGCTCCTCGATCGCATAGCCCAATGGGCGCCAGTGGGGAGGTAGGCTTCGTGCCAGGTTCGGATCGGCTCCGGCGGAAAGGAGCGCAGAGACTTTCCCAGCATCATGCTGATCTATTGCATCAATAAGATCGGTCGACATTTTGCCTATTCCTCCAAATTGAAAGTTAGCAACCTTTCCTTGTCGCTAGAACTTCGGTGCGCGCCTTACCACTCTCGAGGGCCGCTTCCTCCCGCGCATGGCGCGCATCGGTCACTCCATCGAAACACTTGTTGGTAACGTCCCGTCGCGCTGCCAAGCAGTCATTAAATCCCTTGATTCTCAGGTTGATTTCTTCGCATTCGAGGTGGGCGGTCATTTTCTCGTTGTCCAGGTTCTTGATCACCTTGCGGCCCTTTTTCAATTGAGGAATAGAACCGCAGGCGCGCTTCTTTTCCTTTTTCGCATCTTCGCACTCCTTGTCCGACTTCTCCCGGGCGGAAGGGACCGCCATGGTGTCGGTGTAGGGCAACGGCGGTGAGTTTCCCGGTGGCGAGGCGTGGTTGTGGGTGGTAATGTCGAGATGCCGAACGGCGTTCTGACCCTCGATGATTACATTCATCGACCAAGCATTAAAATAGACTTTGCCGCGGTTAACGCTGGTGACAACGCCCTTCTTGGCAGCGCAACCTGGCTCATCACCGGTCGACTTCTTAAAGTACGACTTGTTCCTGAGCATCACCTCCTTCCCGGAGATTTTGACGTTCTTACTCCCTTTTGTCGTATCCTTGGCAAACCCAGTATTCGGGTACGGTACCGGTACACCTGGTGGCGTCGCCGGGTTCTCCGGTGGTGTCATGCAAACATCCGGAAAAGCGCAGATGGACTTGCCGTCCGCCTTCTTGCAGGAGATCTCCCGGCCGTTGGCAAATACATTGTTAGCCACGGTCGTGCCTCATGTGTCCGCCAACAGGTAGTCGCAGACCGCTGCCACCCGCTTCCCATCGCTGTTTCCTACGTGGAACAGGATGCGCTGCCCCTTGCTATAACCCTTTCGGCAAGCCGCTTCGATGACGGCCGCCATGATGCCGCCGATTGCAGCGCCCACCTCGCCAACACAATCGGCCGGATGCCAGATATCGAACTCCTCCTTGCGCTTCCGAAGGATGCGGGACAAGGCCAGCGCCGCCTCCTTGAACTGGTACTGGCTGCCGGAGATGTCGGTGATGCGGAAATCCAGATCGCCCATGTCGCATCCCGCGTCGTCGAGGGCAGCCTTGATCGCCTTGACCAGACCGTCGGCGCGCAAGGGCTCTTCGGAGTCCTCGGTGGCCTGCTCCACACCGAAGCCGATGCCGGTGCAAACGAGCTGTGGCTGGTCGCTCGGTTGGGGTGCCTGCACCAGGATGGCGGCGGCGGCCTCGCCGGGGATGAAGCCGTTGGAGTTTTGGCTGGTCAGCAGCCGTTCGCGCTCCTCGAATGCGGTCAGGGTCGGGCCGACGAGGAGGCTGTCGACCCCGGCGATAATGACCCGCGGGGCGCCCTGACTATAGATCAGCTTGCGCGCATGGTGCAGGCCGATGGCGAAGCCGACGCGGCCCTCGGTGACCACCTTCCAGCTCTGGAAGCGAAAGTCGAGCGCTTGTTGAATCCCGGTCCAGACCTCGTGGACCAGGTTCGGCAGCAGTCCGGGGCGGTCCTGTTCGGCCAGGCAGAGGATGATCGGCGTTGCGGCCAGATCAATGCCGGGGGACGTGGCAGCGCATTCGCGCAGCGCCATGGCGAGCATCTTGACCAGCTTGGTGGTGCCCCGCCAGGGCTGCTCCAGTGGCACCTCGCAGCCCATGATCCACTCGCCGCCCGCGTCCATGAAGCGGGTCTCTTGAAAGTTGTCGATGGCGCAGCGGATGGCGGCGCAGGTGGCGGGCGCGTTGAGACCCACGCCGGTGACCAGGCCGGCGCCGGCGATGGCGAGGGGCTGTGCGCTCACGCTTCGGCCTCCTCGCGCTCCGATGCGCGCTTGTCGCGAATAGCGGCGTCCAGCGAGGGGTAGTAGGTCTTGCCGAGCTCCCGTGCGCGCCACCAGCCGCGGGTCATGCGGCCGGCGAGCACCTGCGGGATCTCGAACATGTTCTTCTTGAGCGGGATGCTCGCCCGCCAGGTCATGGTGAAAACCCGCTGGTCCGGAATGAACACGATGGTGTCGATGACCCCTGGGCGCTCCTCCTTGCCGCCCTGCTTGCGAAAGAAGGTGAAGGGCACGTCGACGGTCGGCAGGTCGAACTGCTCGCGCAGGCCGGGCGTGAGGTTGAGCATCTTCACGGTCTCACCACCGCGGGGATAGGGGATCTGCTGGTCGGCGGGGGCGGCCTGAAAGTAGTCGTCTTGAAAATCGGCGGGCAAAAAAGGAAAGACCTCGTCGAGCCAATGCTGGTCGTAGGTGCCGGCGTAGCGCAGGCGTGGCTCCCAGCCGCGGCCTAAGGGCGTGAAGGCCATGGGCGTGTAGGGGCGATCCGGCCGCTTGATCGGCTCGTTCAGCGCTTCGGTGTTGGGCGCGGGCTGGTCGTGCAGCAAGGGGCGCTCCAAGCGCTTGTGATAGCCGCGCCCGATGGGATTGCGCAGGTAGGCGCTGTGCTTGCTCGCATCTGGATGGCGGTCATCGCTGCCGCCAAAGGCACGGTCGTACGTCAGCGGCATGAACTCGAATGGCTCGCTGTCCGTGAGCCAGACCTCATTCGCCGCGTCCACCTGCCAGGCGCGATCGCCGACGACGCGGAAGGTCTTGACCATGGTGCCGACTTGGAGGCCCACCTTGACCGCCTGCGCGGGATGGCCCTGCGGGGCGTGTGCATTGCCCACCAGCAATACGTCGCAACGCGGCTTGCGCAGGGGATAATCGGTCTCGAACAGGGGCGCGGAGAAGCCGGGCTCGCCGGAAAAGGTGTCCGCCTCCACGAGCGGGAACTGGATCGCCGCCCGCAATGCCTCGTCACCGGCATTCGGGATGCTGAAGGTGCCCTTGACGACCGCCACCAGATGCTCGCGTCCGCTCGGGTCCATGCCCATGGTGTAGCCGGCCTGCATGCCGGTGGCGTTGAGCAGTTCCATCTCGGCGACTCAGTTGATCTGTACCGAGCCGCCCTTGATGCGGTTCACGCCAGACGAGCGGCTGAGGAGATAGGCACAGCGAATCAGCACCTTGCCGGCACGGGTCAGGGTGATGCTGGCCTTGCCGCAGGTGAGCACGATCTCCCGCTCGGCGCGCAGCACGATGCGCTCCTCGTCGAGCTGTGCGGATTGCGCAGGCGCTGCCTCCGTTCGACGCTCCGGGTGCTGCACCAGGCCGATCAGGAGTGGCCGGTGCGGATCGCCGCCCTCGAACAGCAAGGCGACCTCGCGGCCCAGGTCGGCGGCGGTGGGCAGATTGGTGCAGCGCGCCGGCAGTCCGGTCTCGCTGGGATTGCCGGGGTAGGCGACCAGTGGCCTGCCCTTGGTGTAGGAGAACTTCGGCCCCCGGACGAAGGATGCCGGGTTCGTGTGCAGGACATGGCCGGTGACCAGCCAGTCGAACAGATGGCGCAGCGCCGCGAGCTGCTGCTTGACGCTCTGGGCTTCGTAGGTCTGTTTCTTGATCTCGACCCAGGCTGCGACATGCAGCGGCTCGATGTCGAGGAGATCCTCGATCCCGGCCTCGGTCCAGTCGAGGAAGTCACGGACGGCGCGCAGATACGCCTCGCGCGTATTCCGGTTGCGGATCTGCGCCGCGAAGAACTCCAGAAACCGCCGCTCGGCACCGGCGCCGGCGCGCGCAATCAGAGACGGCAACCCTGGCGCGCCGCCAGCTACCGTCAGACCCCCAGATGTTGTGGAAACCAGCTCGCCCGTCATGATCCGCCCTCCTCCACACCGATAATAGTATATAACCTCCTTTATGTCCTCCAAGCGCAATAGGCCTCCGGCATCTCCGGGATCGAAGGCTCTTGACGCCGCGCCTGTTTCCAGGTCCGGAAGGACACGACCCTAAAACTGCGGCAAAATATCGCATCCTGATCGTTTCCTGACCTTACGCGTCCCGACGTTAACACAGAAGCGCTCTTAGCTTCAGCATGAACAAGAACTCTGCGATAGCTACAAAACATGGAAGAAACCTTCGGTAAATACTCGGTGCGCGCGGTTTTTATTGTGCGTCCACACGACATAAAACGAATGCTCTTCGCAGGCAAGGAAGCCTATCATGAGGAATTCATCAAGCTTGCTCATCGCCATGGCATCACTCCCGCATTCGTATCATGACCAGACTTCCGCCGCATGGGAGACTTCAAGGAGGATGATAAGTGGTGGTGCAGAAACAAGCTAAACAGGTTGTTGGCTTGGGTGTTGCCTGCCGACTCATTCGCTACCGCTATCGGCGTCGGTATCGGCATCGGTATCGGTATCGAACTGACCAAGCCAGATATCCGCCAAGCTCCTCGCTGACCGCGTGGCCAGGCTGTCCGAGCGTCGTGAGCATGGCCACAAGACGATCGAGCGGTGCCTTTTGCTTGCTGTTGTCGTCTGCGGACAACGCATCGCACACCAGCAAGCACGTCCTGAATCGCAGCGCACCCCAGCGCCGAGCCTCGTGCGATTTCAAACGACCGGCGTCGATCCCCGCTCGTCGCTTTGCCGTTACCCTCGGCAATGTTCAGCGCGATGGCCTGCGATGCGCGCCCGCGATGCGCGCCTAAGATGCGCACAGGCGTTGATCCTTCGCGTTACGCTGTCCTTTCACATGCTCGCAGTCGCGGTAGGCCCAGCCGACAGACTCGATGGCCGCACGCTGTACGTCGCGCTTCTCATGACCGAATGGCATAGGGCGTCTTCTCTCTCGATTCCGATTCCGATAGCGACCCCGACCCCGATTGCACTCTGCCGATGTCTGGATAGCGTTGTATAGGTTATTCATGAACCGCTATTAACGGGGTACTCGCACAGAGGCCGCTGGCAGAACGGGGCAATGGTCTCGAGAGCGATCGGCGAGGCCCATTGCACATTTGCCGTGAGCGGGCCAGCTTCACTGACCCCGTTCATCTGGATGCGCGCGGGAAGTGCGTAGGGGGAGTCGAACGGGGGCAGGTGATTTTCTGCTGCGCGCAGCATGGGATGACGGTCTGAGGAATGCTGCAGTTGAGATGCGGGTTAGGATCGGTCGCTTGGTGCGTGCCTGCCAAGCCCATTCAGAAAGTCCATCAAGGCTTCTTGATAGCGCGGCTGGGAGAGCAGGAAGCCGTCGTTGTGCCCACCGCGCAGATCGACGAAAACCTTTGGCGCCGGGGCTGCCGCGAACAGACGTCTTCCAATAAGATAAGGAACGATGCGATCGTCGGGACTGTGCAACATCAGTATGGGACAACGCACGGCAGCGATGTGCGTTGCGGCAGGGAACCGGTAGCGCAGCGGGATCAGTCGCGACAGCAGTGGATAATGTTCTTCTGCCAGGCTCCCGAGGTGATCGAAGCTCGATTCGACGATCAGCGCGGCCGGATCGGCCTGCGCTGCAAGCTGGGTCGCGACGGCCCCGCCCAGCGAGCGCCCAAAGAGAATGATCTCTTTGGCCTGGATGCCGCGCGTTTGCGTCAGCCAGCGCCAGGCAGCGGCGGCATCAAGATAGAGCCCAGACTCCGAGGCTGCCCCTTGGCTGCGGCCAAAGCCGCGGTAATCGATGATCAGCACATCCAGCCCGAGGTCGTTGAAAATGGCAATCGAGTCGCGCCGATGCGAGATATTCCCGGCGTTGCCATGCAAGAACAGGAGCGTCCGCGGTGCCTCCCCGAGGTCCCGTGCAGCCGGAATCAGCCAGCCATGCAATGCGATGCCGTCTGCCGTCGTCAACTGGACATCCTGGTAGGTCAAGCCCCAATCGCTCGGTGTCGATGTCAGCGATTTGATCGGATAGAAGACCATGCGCGGCTGCAGCCACCAGATCAGGCTACCGGCGAGCAGCAGCCCGAACAGGATATGCGCCAGGATTGTCGCAAGTTTGATCAGCATGCCGGTCATTGCTCTTCACGCTCGCATAAACTAATCCGCGCGTCGCCGGTGGCGATATCCAGCTCCACCAATAATTCGCAGTGCTCCGTGATAGTGTCCGCTGGCGATGGATCATCCGCGCAGCTGCAACCGCTGATGATCCCGGCGTAGAAGACGCCAACGCGGGCATGGATGCAATGATCCTGCTTTTGGCAGCTCAGCAGGTAAACGCTGATCGGATCATCCGCCACAGCGTTGGTTTGCACCAGCCCTGCCTGCAACAGGCGCTGGAGTTGCGGATGCCTTGTTCCAAGCGCCTGGATTTCATCGATCAGGGCGGCGTTAAAAGCCGGACTGTTCCAGGCCTGGACGCAACGGGTCAGTTTCATCGTCACTCTGTGTTGTTGATGGATTCATCCAGGAGGGCCGAAACTCCCCATAACGACTCCCGATGGCGTTCGAGAATCAACGCGACTTTCGCCAGCTTTGGATCTTTAATGAAAGACAGGCGGCGAGACAGGACCAATGCCAGTCCGATGCCTGCGACGTTGGCAACAAGGCCGCATGGCGAAGCTTGCGCTCTTGCGGTCACCGCATCGGCACCTCCAGCGAGTCGCCATAGGTTTCGATGCCCAGGTCGCCGGCGACTTGCAGGGCCTTTGCGTCGATCATCGGCGAGATGACGATCAGCCGGTCGGCCTTGCGGTCGTGGCGGCGCTCGTAGAAGCGAGCCTTGCGTTCGAAGATGTACATGCCGGCCTTATCGATGGACGATTTCAGCTCGAGGATCAGCAGCACGCCGTTTTTGACGATGACATCGAGCTCTACTTGATCTGGCCGTCCGAATACCTCGCCGCCGTCGTCGAATTCGCGGACGTTGTGGACGCTGACCTCGAAGCTTTCCTCCAGTATACCGGCCAAGGCATCGCGGAAGGCGGCCTCGGACTGCAGCCCCCAGCGTGCGCCGAGCGCGCCGACGGAGCGATCGTGTTTTTTTGCCTGGGCCATGATCTCTTCGTGGACGCGGTCGAATTCCCGCCGGGATTCGTCCCATTTCCGATTCTGCTCGTCCCATTTCCGACTCTGCTCGCGGATGTGCTCGTCCAACCTGCGGTTCTGCTCGTCCCATTTGCGGTTCTGCTCGTCCCATTTCCGACTCTGCTCGCGGATGTGCTCGTCCAACCTGCGGTTCTGCTCGTCCCATTTGCGGTTCTGCTCGTCCCATTTGCGGTTCTGCTCGTCCCACTTGCGGTTCTGCGTCTCTCGATCGCGCGCCAGCTCGTCGAGGATGCGGTTGAAGCGCTCATCGGTGGTCGAGCGGTCGGCGAAGTGCTCTCGAGAGATGTCCAGGACGAAGCGGCGCAGTTCGGGCTCTTCGCGCAGCAGGCGCGGCAGCTCGCGTTTGATGGTCTCGATGGTGGTTTCCATAATGAGGCTCGGTCGGGGGTGCAGTGAGCGGATTACGTCCGGATGCATCGAAGCATAGGGGTTTTTCGGATCAATATCGAGTCGAGATGCCTCGGTCGATCCTGGGTCGTTGGTCAGCCCGACAGCCGGATGCGCAGCGCCCCGCAGAACACCCTGCCCACCATTACCAGCTTGCACGGGCCGATATACTCGTGCAGCAGCAGACAGTCGAGCAGAACGCTGCAGACGACGGACAGCTCTCGGGCTCGGTGCAATAAACCGGCCCATCGGGCCGCCGATACCTCTGATCCAATTCTTATCTTTTATAACGAGTCCATGATCCGGCGTCAGATCGGTTTCTTCGTTTGCATCCCGGCCGGTCGCAGGAGGAGACGTTCGATTTGCTGTTCTTGCATCTACAAAAGGATACGACATTCGATCAGACTGACCAACATCAACGCGATGAGAGTGCTCGCCGAGACACGCGGATCATCTCGGAGACCAGCAAGATGCCCCTCGCCCAAGTGCCTCGGCTTCTGCCGAAGCAACAAGCCTGCGCAGGCGCTCATCCAGGACCGACACCAGCCATTCAAATCGCTTCTTGATTGCAATCTCATCGACCACTCCTCTTATCACAGCGGAGCACGCATCATCTGATTTCCTGATTCTTGGGTGGGTGGCGGGCCAGGTAGGGGCATGATTATTTGGTTTGCTCAAGCCTGCGCAAACCAGCGTAAATAGGCCACCCCCGAGTAACCGCCCTCCTTGCGATTTTCAGAAATCAGGAAACTTCAGCTCATAATGAGACACTTGTTTTGTAACGGTTCCTATGCAGCGAGCGGCGTCTAATTGTCTAGCCAACAAAAGACTGTGCATTTTCTTGAACTACGAAACACGCGAAACACGCGAGAATCAATGACCCGCACAGAAACGGCGGCCTTTTTCGTACAGCTCGCGATTTTGGTCGTTATTTCCGTTGGCCGAAACGCTCAGCTTGTGTCTGAACCCTTCCTGATACCGTCTTTCATCAGCGCGGCGCCGAAGTCGAGCAGCAGGCCGAGCCCGAGGCCGGTCAGGCAAACGCAACCATGGTAGTCTGAGCAATCGATGAAACCGACGCTTGTGCCCCCGAGACGAAGACACGCGGTTACCAGCGTCGTACTGACATTCACAGCGCCAATCGCCCCCTGTCTTCAGGGGTACAGGAGGAAACATGATGACATCGACAGCGACGCTGGCCAGGCCGCAGACCGAGCTGTTGCAACGCCGCGCCGCGCACCAGCAGATGCGCGCGCGCTTGATCGAGAAACCGCATCCGGAGGATGCAACCGTAGGCACACCCTACTATGACGAAGAACTCGACGTGGCTCAATCCCTCGCCCACCACAAAACAGTCCAGAAGCTGGGAGAACTACTCGATCGTGTCGCCGCCTGGGAGGGCCTGCAGAGCCTCGGGGACAATCCGGTCTGGTACTGGGATGCGGACGAGGACTGCCAGAGGATCCTCTACCCCGACTACGCCCTGACCGACGCCGAGAACCTGGGCTCGGTGACCGCGAAGTCGTTACTCCTGGCAATCGAGGTGGTGACCACCACGCACAGGCGCAAAGAGGAGAAGGACACCATCAAGATGCGCAACTGGAACGAACTGAACGCAGTCCCCGAGTTCTTGCTCCTCTACCCGGAACCGGATGACCCCCGTGGGTTGATTGCCTATCGCTACAACAAGGATCAAGTCGCCTACGAAAACGTGCCGCTGGGACCACGGCGACGCTTTGTGAGCCAGGCCATCGATGGCTTGGTGATCGAGGAGCTCGCACCCGACGCTCGGTCGGTCGGTCGCAAATTGCGCGTGTTCTATCGTGGTGAGGAGGTCCGCGATGCCGATGCAGCCGATCGGCTGGCCTTGCAACAATCGCAGGCGCGTGAAGCAGCCGAACACCGTGCTGCCGCGGCCGAACAGCGGGCACGGGAAGAGGCACAAGCACGCATGGCAGCCGAACAACAGACCCAGCGCGCACTCGCTTTACTCGAGAAAGCGGGCATCAAGCTTGACTGATGACCATCGGCCAAGGCCATCGGTGGCCTTGATCGTCACTTGATCCACCTCGTTCGAGGCGATTGCCGGAGAGAAACAAACCAACTGGTGCCGGATTCTCGTTTGCCTTCGCAACGCGGCAATCCGCCCAGCGTCGCTCCATGGGCGGGTTGCCGCAACGTCAATGCCGGACGAGAAGACAAGCCAGGTGGTCTATTTTTCGACAGAAATCGCCTAACAAGCCCTGGCTCGGGGTCACATCCGTCAGGTCAGTGTAACGCACCGTCGTTCGAATGTCGGCATGACCGAGCAACGCTTGCATCGTCGGCAGATCCACGCCTCGCTCAAGCAGATGGGTGACGCAGCTGTGACGCAACGAAAGGTCGCTGCTGCGACAGCGAATCGCGCAGTCGTTGATTGCGGCTTGCACGCCGCCCCGGTTCATGGGGGTGGTCGCCGCTTGCATGCGTTGCGCCCCGCCGCTCGGGTTCGGAAACAGCAGCTGCGAATGACGATGGGTGCTCCAGAACCGACGCAGAACTTTCCAGGGCCTTCTCCGGAAGCGTCACTGAACGATCCTTGTCGCCCTTGCCGCCGCGCATGTGCACGCGCCCGCGCGTGGCATCGATTTGCAGCTGCAACCCTTCGCTCGAGCGCAAATCCAAACTGTAGACCGTGAAGAAACAGACCCGTTAACGCAGCTTGCGCGTGACGTTGATCAGCTTGAAGGTAGGCTGTCGAAATGTCCTGAGTTTTGATGCCAAACCGATTCCGGGTCTTGGATTGCTTCATCGAACGCGCTTGGGAAGCCTCATCGGTGTCGGGGTCGCTATCGGAATCGGAATCGGAATCGGAATCGGAATCGGAATCGAAATCGAATCCGCTCATCGATCTTAACAGCCAGCTCGATACCAATCCCTAATTCCGACCTTGACACCGACCCCGACTAAGCAGCCATAAACCGGGAAGCTCTTGTTTTAGTGAGACGGCAGATTTCGACAGCCGAGCTTGAAGGCCTCCTCCACCGTTAACACATCCGATAACCGCTGCGGACGCGGCGGCTTGATGATGTCGACCCAATCCCACGGACGCTGTAACAGGTGGCGATGGTAGAACTGCATCCCGTTGCGATCCAGCTTCAGGATACTCCAGGAATGCGCCTCGACCAGGGCCGCGAAATAGCCCTCGAGCTCGTCCGCCGTCAGGCTGTCCGGGCAGCGCTTGAAGTAACCCGCCACGCGTCGCACCCCGCGCGAGTAGGCGCTGATCGTCTTCGGGCGAAGCCCTTGGCATACCAAGGCTGCTTGTAGCCTGTTGTATTGCTGCTGGTATCTGTCTCGTTCTGCTTCGACGTTCATGCTCGGGATCTCCCTCGTTGAAACCGCCTTCGACGGCCGCCTAGAAATCAGTCGGACGAGAGGGTATGCTCGATCCGGTATCTGGCCGGTCCGGGACCTGCCGCGCAGCGGCTCCGTCCAACAATTGAACAAAGCCGACCCAAAAAGTGCGCGTCGAGCTCTGCGCATTTGGTAGCGCTTGTGGCGGCGCGCTTTTCGGGTCGGCTTATTCGTAACATTATGTGTTGAACGTTATGTGTTAGAAGGAAAACAGTATCCGTGAATTTTGCCTATACTAACGACTATAGAAAAGATATTGACGGCTTGAGAGCAATTGCAGTTATTTCCGTAATTGCTTTTCATTTTGGTTTTCTCCCTAATGGATTTCTAGGCGTTGATGTTTTTTTTGTCATCAGCGGTTATTTAATTACCGGTATCATTTATAGGGAGATGAGTAATAACGAATTTTCAATCGTTAATTTTTATTTACGCCGAACAAGGAGAATACTGCCATTGACATTATTCATTGTTCTTGTGGCACTGCTGATTGGATCTTTTGTCATGCTTCCCGATGATTTTGAAATCTTGCACAATCAGTCGTGGCCACAAATCTATTCGCGAACAATGTACTGCAAGCAGTAACAACGAAAAATTACTGGGATGTTGTTAATGAGTTCAAGCCATTAATGCACACATGGAGCTTGGGAATAGAAGAACAATACTATGTAGTCTATCAATACCTTCGCCAAATGACCCGATCTCATGCTGCACTAAGTTCTTGATTAATCCGCCCCAGATTTGCAGCCTGCTCAAGGGCTTGGTCAATAATATTTGCTTCGGGCATTTCCGGAAGCATTTTTAACACCTCCAGGACGTATTTCCGGCCGCGGAAGTGGGCTTTGAGGTCATTGACGCTAAAGCTCGGACAGTGCTCGCGCACCGTTCGCATCAGGATCTGGGACAGGTTGATCATCAGCATCGCCAGGTTGGCACTGTTGTAGACCGGCGTTGGCTTGGTCACCATGAAGTCTTCCAAGCCCCAGTACTGTTTGGCGTCTCGGAAGTTGAACTCGATTTGGAAGCGCAAGCGATAGTAATCGATGAGCGCTTCGTAGCCTAACTCGAGATCACTACTGAAAAGGATGACATGGGCCTGGGCACCGGTGCGTTGGTTGGTCTTGACGAGGATCACGACATTGAGCCGGTCGGGGAATTTTTTGTGCCAAACGGGCAGTTGGTAGATGGCCGTATGAACCTGTCCTTCCACGGAAGTGGCTTTGAGAAAGCACGGCGGCAAGTGTTGATAATCGAGCTTGCTGCCGTACTTGCGCCGCGGGCCGCGCCCGGCGTAGGGGCCGTCATAGGGCAGATACAGCGCGCTGTTGTGGCGCAATTTGCTGATCAACTCTAAGCCCGTGCGACGGACCATTTGCAGCGCTTGATTATGGCCGAAGGCCCCGTCGAAGACGAAATAACGCACCGTCAGCGTCTGGCACACCAGTGCCAGCACCTGGCGCAGAAGGTCTTGAACGAACTGCAAATAGGGCGACAGACTCACCTCCCGGCGATTGCCATTGCGGCTACCTTTCGGCCGCCCTCGGCCCTTACCCCGACCCGCTTTGGACGCTTTCGGGCAGCTCGCGGCCGTCTCTTTGAGAATCGGCTCCAGGCGCAATGGGTACGAACAGCGCCGTTGCACGCTAATCAACGACAGGCTCAGAAAACACAACCCCGGGATCGTCTTGCCAACCACCGAGGAGAAAAAACGATCCAGACCGTGGGTCTTCTTGCCCGATTTGCTCACCACCACTTCATCGCCCGCCAGCAACCATTGCGTTTCGTCGCCCAGCAGGTGCTGGCGAATCACCAGCCAATGCACTTGGCCCCAACTGAGCGTGGTGTTGAACAACCGCTGCAGCGTCCGATAGCTTCCCCCGCGCTCGGTCCAGCGCGATAGCCCCCGCATCGTTACCCGCCCCGTCATCGCCAACAGCCCTTCCACAACGCAACCCAAACGGCCAAGGCTCGTCTTATCTACGCTCTGGCTTAAGCAGCTCAAGATCAGCATAATGTCGGGCATGGGCGATAGCCTCCTGTGGGAATAGGTCTTCGGATTAGTAACTGGATAACCTATCACCTCGGGCTGTCGCCCACCTAATTTTTGGCGCTAATTTTTGGCGAAGGTATTGGTCTATCCTTTATTATTTTTATTAATAGGAAAGCATCACAAAAAGTGGCTACTCATGGTACTAACCATGCTTGGAACTACCTCGTTGCTATTGTATTTCTTACCCTTCAAGGACTTTGAGAAGTTTTACTATCTGCCTTTTCGATTTTTTGAGTTAGCATTAGGCGGTATTGCGGCCTTATACTTAAAGAACAGGGTCATTATTAGTTAGGTATTCGGCAATATTCGTGGTTGGGTTGATTTTGATCCTGCTTGCAGGTGATATACTACCACCAAATCAATTCCTACTTCCTATCGCTATAATTCTTACCTTGGCAGTAATTGTCACACAAAACGAAAACAGCTCAATTTCCTCGTTTTTATTGCAAAACAAGGTGTCTGTAGCTATCGGCTTGATGAGTTTCAGTTTATATATGTGGCATCAGGTCATCCTGGCATTCTCTAGATACTTCCTGATTCAAAAACTACAATTAGAGCATGTAGCATTAATATCCATTGCCATCGTAATTTTGTCTGTATTCAGCTACCACGCCATTGAACGACCTTTTCGAAACAAAAACAAAACAAGCACCCGCATGGTCTTATCCGTCCTTGGATTTCTATTTGTTGTCACCACATCGTCGTCGCTTTATGCTTACTGGAAAGGAGGGATAATTAGAGATGTGCCAGAATTAGGCATAACGAAAACTGATGCCGTCAGGAATATTCACGCAAAATACAATGCTCGCGTTCATGATTATAACAAGCCATTCAGTCATAAGCCAAATACGATAAAGGTTCTTGTAGTAGGAGACAGCTTCGGTAGAGACTGGGTTAACGTATTGCTGGAGTCTAAATACCGGGCATCAATCGAAATATCTTATGTTTTTCGACCATTTGAAAACCAAGATTTCCAATCTCGAGCCGATACGGCAGATGTTACCTTCTATTCCACTGCACAGCGAGAAAACGTAGAAAACGCAGAAAACATAGAAAAACTTGGTATAGACACCTCGAAGCTATTTGTAGTCGGGACGAAAAATTTTGGCATAAACAGCGGATATTTCTACAATTACTCAGGCGATGATTATTTCCAACAAAGAACACTAATGGAAGACGGCTACCTAGAAAAAAATGAGGAACTTCGACAGAAATGGGGGAGCAGATATATAGATTTAATCGCAAAAATAATAGATGAAAACAATACTGTTCCCGTGTTTACCAATGAGAAATTCATTAGTCAAGATTGTCGGCATCTCACGAAAGCTGGTGCCATATTTTTTTCCCGTTTATTTGAAAATACGTTATCAAAAATCTTGAAAGTTCAAGCATAAGGTCACCTTGAAAAATTGTGCTAAGAGACTGTCTAGAAAAGTCAGTCTCTGAGATCTACTGCCTATTTTTGGCGGTTTGGGCCAAAAACCCCAAAGAGGAGGTGGCAAATGCAGTGCCATGAAGCAGGCAAAACCTGCACAGAACGTCAACTTCCTGAAGGCAAAGGGTTGTTCGACTCATCCTTACTTGAATTGTTCGCCTGGATCTGAAAAATTGTTCCAGTTCGTTTAAGCTATGTTTTTCGCATGTGCAAGACGTCGCCAAGCGTGGGCGGGAAGTAAAGATGGCATACAGATTGATAGAGCTGGAAGACGGCACCCTGGTGGAGGTGGACGCCAACGAGCAGGAGCTTCAAGAGATCAGTCATGGCCCCGAGCTGATCCGCGGGGCGAGCATCGACAGGATCAAGCCGTTGCTGCTGCGCGTCGCTAGACCCATGACCGAGGTCTGGCGCGAGCTCAACAAGGACATGGAGGTGCAGGCCGCGGAGGTCGAGCTGGGGCTCGGCTTCGAAGGCGAGGGCAACCTCTTCGTCGCCAAGGCCAAGGGGAATGCCAACCTGACGGTCCGTCTAAAGCTCGCTCCAAAGCCGGAAAACGGGTCATCGGGTAACTGAGTACGAGCCAGGACTGGCGGTCGATGGCAACCTGCTGGACCCGGGACGAGCAGCGCTCCGTCGTGATCGTGGAGGGCAGCACCCGCGCCGGCGACTTCAAGTTCGGCGGCAATGGCTTCATCGCCCAAGTCGATACCGAATCCACTTGGATCGTGACCTGCGCCCATGTCGTGGACAATCTCGGCGACGGCCCGTTGCGGGTCGACGGCCGCGATGCCCAGCTTGTCAGCGCCATCAACCCCGGGATCGACCTGGCCGTCCTGCGCGTCTCCGCCAGACTCCGCGGCGAGCCCTTGGCGTTGATCGGCCTGCATGCCGGTCGCGGCTGGATTGCCGGCTGGGAGCCAGTCGAGAAGGACTGGCGGGCCTCGACACTGGATATCGAAGTGGGCCGCAAGGATTGCATCAAGCGCGATCCCGCAACGGAGCAGTATGCCTGGGCGCTCGAGGTCAAGGGCTTCGCCGACAGTGCGGAGGGCGGCTTCAGGCTCGGGCAGCCGCGGCTGATCAAGGGTTTTAGCGGTGCCCCCGTGGTCTGCCCTGTGCATCGCGCGGTCTTCGCCGTCGCTCGGCAGATGAGCAGTAACGGTGAGGCCGGGTACGGCATCTGCATCGAGCATCTGCGCGACCTCTGGCCGGTCGGGGCGCCGCAACCGATCTGGCTCGACCAAAGACAGCACCCGCTGGATGCCGAAGATCAGCAGCGCCTGGCGGCCATCCTGCAACACCTGCCCGCCGAGCTGACGCTGGCCGATCTTCGCGGCCATGTCCAGCGTTGCTCGCCCGTCGGCACCGCATTGGATGTGCCGGGTCGAGATGATCCGCGGTCTTTCCTAAGCTGGTTGATCGTCAAGGGCCAGCAGAACAACGGCCACCTGCCCTTGTTCGACGTGCTTGCGCGTCTGCGCCCGGCGCTGCAAGACGAGCTGCAGCGAAAGCGGGTGCAGACGATGTGCGATGCCCTGGCCGCTTGGTATCCGGACCTTGCCGTCGACCAGCCCGATCCGGCCGACCCTCCTTCGAAGACAATCGCGCTGCGGGTCGAGCTGATCGATCCCGGCGGCGAGCAGCGTGGCCCCAAGCGATACGATCTGGCCGTCCACCAGGTCTTCGAGGGCACGGACCCGCAACGGATCGTAGCGCGTGAGGGCAACCCCGGCCAGCGCTTCTGTCCGACCGATGACGAGGAGACCGGCTTTTTCGTCACCGACCTGCTCTTCGAATGGTTGCCGGACGATGTCTCGCCCCCGGAGCGTCTGACGCTCAGCTTCCGGCTTCCCCATACCCTGCTCGGCCTGCCCGTCGATGCCTGGCGGCGCGATCCCGATGATCCCGACGGTGAGCGCCTGGGCGGTCTGTTCCCGGTTCTCGTCCAAGAGGCCGACCGGCATCGCGGTAAGGTCGCCATGGCGTTCTGGAAACGTAGTTGGGACGCATTATCCGCGCAAATGCACGAGCCATTGTCCGCAACCCTGTGCTTCTGCACGCTCGACAGGCTGCGCACCTGTGGTCGCAAGGCTGCGGAGCAGGGATGCGGCATTGGCGTCTCAGCACCGCTGTGCCTGACCGACGCCGCTACCAAACGGGCTGTCGACAGCCTGTTGCGTACCCTCGGTGCAACCGTTCTGATCTGGCCCCGAGATGTCCAAACGGCCGAGCGATTGCGTGATGCCCTTGCCGACGCCCTCGCTGGAAAGCCCCTGCGAGCCCTGCCGGTCGCGCTCCGCGAGCTGCGTGCGGGTTGCGCTGAAGACCCATCCCATCCCGAGCTCGAGATCACCTTGCTCTGGGACCCACCCCCCGATGCTGCCCGGCGCCCGAGTCAGCACGGCATCAGCGAATGAGCCGACGCCGGTCCGCATCCCAACCAACCGAGATCGGAGCAACCATGCCGACTAAGCCCATCGAGCCGCAGGACTGGTGGATATTTCGTGGTCCCAAGGACCTCTCGGACTGTGGCGAGCCGCCGCCCTGGCGACGCTTCGGC
The DNA here is from genome assembly GCA_016745215.1 of Thiohalocapsa sp. PB-PSB1. Classification (GTDB taxonomy): domain Bacteria; phylum Pseudomonadota; class Gammaproteobacteria; order Chromatiales; family Chromatiaceae; genus Thiohalocapsa. The sequence continues at coordinate 3,875,810 of CP050890.1, read as the reverse complement.
CGACGGCGCGGCGAGGAGTTTCTTGCCCGTCGGGACGAGATCGAGATGGTCAATGCCGCGCTTTACCTGCGCCGACCATTGCTGGTGACCGGTAAGCCCGGCGTCGGCAAGACCTCGCTGGCCTATGCCGTCGCCGCGGAGCTTGGCATGGGCGAGGTGCTGCGCTGGTCCATCACCACTCAGACCAGGCTCAAGGACGGACTCTACCGCTACGATGCCATTGCTCGGCTGCAGGAGACCTCGCGGCGGGCGCAGGAGAAAGCGCCGCGCCCGCCCATCGGTGATTTTCTGAGGCTTGGTCCCCTCGGCACCGCCTTCCTCGACTCCGCCGAGCGCCCGCGGGTCCTGCTCATCGACGAGATCGACAAGAGCGACATCGACCTGCCCAACGACCTGCTGCATATCTTCGAGGAGGGTGAATTCGAGATCGCCGAGCTGGCCCGCCTGCCCAAAGACGAGGGACAGCCGCGCATCCTGGCCCATGACGCGCCGCCCGGTGCCGATCTGGACAGCGGCTTTCGGATCGAACGCGGCGTCGTGCAATGCAACCGGTTCCCGCTGGTCATCATGACCAGCAACGCCGAGCGCGAGTTTCCGCCGGCCTTCCTGCGCCGTTGCCTGCAGCTCGAGATGCGCCCGCCGAACGAGGACGAGCTTATCGAGATCATCCAGCGCCACCTCTACCCGGCGGGCACCGACCAGGCGCCCCACTTCGCTCGCGTCTCGGGTCAAGTCGCGGCCTTGGTGCGTCGTTTCATCGAGCGGCGCGAGCGCGAGGAGTTGACCTCGGACCAGATGCTCAATGTCGTCTACCTGCTGCTCGGGCACATCGAGCAGGAGCGACCCTACGCCAGCCGTGATGAGCTGATCGCCGCACTCACGCGCGATCTGTCCGGCTGACCGCAGGTATCGCAGCGCGCATGCAGATGCTAGAGCGGCTGCGAAACCGGCTCGCGCGATTGTGCGTCCGGCTGGGCTTGGGGCCGGCACCGCTGTCTGCCGATGACGTCCGCCGGCTGCGCGCCAGGCTCGGCCACGCCGGCCTCGAGCCAGACACCGAAGAGCTGGCGGATCTGCTTTGGCTCATGGGCCGCATCGCTCGGCCCGAGCCGAGCGCCCCGGCGCGAACCGGTAAGCCCGACCGGCCGAGCGTCTCCGACAAGGGTCAGGTGCCACCCCAGACCGATGCCGCCGGCTCCGTGCCCCCATCGCCCACCGATGAGCCGGGGCGGATAACCCAGCCGCGTCGAGACAGCGCCGGCCTGCTGCCGGACGCGGGTCGAGCCGAGGGCCGGCGCAGCGGCGTCCCGGTGCGAAGCCCCCGACCTCACCCGCTGCCCGACGCGCTGGAGATCGGTCGTGCCCTGCGCCCGCTGCACCGGCGCGTTGCCTCGCGGCGTGAGCGGCGACTTGATGAAGAAACCACCGTCAACCGCTATGCCGACCAGGGCGTTGCCGACGACGCTCTGCTGATACCGGTGCTGCGGCCAGCGCGGGAACGCCGCTACGAGCTGCTGATCATCGTCGACCTGGCGGCTTCCATGCGGGTCTGGTCGCCGATGCTGAGGGAGTTCTATCGCTTGGTCAGCTACAACGGTGCCTTTCGCCGGGTACGTCTGGTCTCGCTGGACTCGCGCACGGCGAGCCCTCGCCTCCATGCCGGGCTCGGCAACGACCTGGCCAACCCTTCAGCCAGGCCCGCGCGTCGATCGGTGGACCCGGTCACCCTGGCCGCCCCCGAGCGACGACGGGCCGTGCTGGTGCTCAGCGACTGCGTCGCCCCGGCCTGGCACACCGGTGCCGTGATCGCGCATCTGCGACCGCTGGCCGCCGCCTGTCCGCTGGCGTTGATGCAGATGCTGCCGCCGCGCATCTGGCCGGACACCGCATTGGGCTACGGTCTGCCAACGCGGGTCGGCGCCGTCGCCGGCGGTGGCCTGCCGACCCGCTCCGGCGTGCGCTTCCGCGACCTCGATCCGCTAGACGCGCTATCGGACGTCCTGGCCGGATCGTCGACGGCAATGCCAGACCTTGTCCCGATCCTGACCCTGGAGGCATCCACCATCCGCGCCTGGTCCAAGCTGTTGGCCGGGCACGCTGGCGCGACCTTGCCCGCCGTGCGGTTCGAGCCGGACACGGCGTTCCTGGAGCCGACGCAGGTCCCGTCGCTGCGCGCCCCGGATACCCAAGAGATCGAGCGTCGTCTGCAACGCTTCTTCAGCGACGCCTCCCCCCAGGCGCGGACCTTGTCGGGGCTGGTCGCGGCCGTGCCGTTGACGCTGGACGTCATGCGTCTGGTGCAACAGACCCATCTCCCCGAAAGCGGCCAGTTGCACCTCGCCGAGCTCCTCATCAGCGGCTTGCTGCGCCGCGAGCCAGTGCTCGACCGGAGCGACGGCGAGCCCTTCTTCGATTTCCATCCCGGGGTGCGCCGTGCCCTGCTGGACTTGCCCACCACCGTCGACAGCCTGGTAGTCCTGCGGCAGGTATCAGCGAGGCTCGGCACGCGCTTCGGCCACGCTCTGGACTTTGCCGCCCTGCTGGAACTGCCCGGGTCGGCGCGCGCACGGCAAGCCGTCAGTGATCTCTCGGTCGCCATCAATGACCTCAACACCCGCCATTTCGCAGGAATTGCCGCCGAGGTTCTGGCTCGACTTGGTGGGCGCTACGCACGTATTGCCGCGGAGTTGGCGGTTGCCGCTAGCACCGGCGACTTCGCCGCGCTGTCCGCGGCTGTCGACTCCGAGCCGTCTTCCCGGGCGTCTGGAGATACGCAGGCTCTGGACGCAGAGCCGCGAGGGCCGACGCCGTTTCGGGACCGCTTTGCCGACGACAGCCCGGGTCCAGAGATGGTCTGGCTGCCCGGCGGCCTATTCACCATGGGCAGCCCGGAGGGGGTTGGAGAAGATCGCGAGCACCCTGCCCATAGGGTCCAACTAAGCCATTACGCCGTTGGCCGATTCCCGGTCACCGTCGGCGAGTTCCGGCGTTTCATCGAGGCGACGGGCTATGTCACAGAGGCGGAGCAGGGCGATGGTGCCTGGGTCTGGAATCGAGGTGACCCAGGAAACAAGGAGGACGCAAGTTGGCGCAACCCGTACATGGACCAGGACGACAACCACCCCGTCATCTGCATCAGCTGGAACGATGCCAAAGCCTACTGCGACTGGCTCAGCGAAGAGACCGGCCAGCAGTACGGACTGCTGAGCGAGGCGCAGTGGGAGTACGCCTGCCGCGCCGGCGAGCAAGGCCGATGGTGCTTTGGCGACGATGAAGATGGGCTGGACGACTACGCCTGGTACGGCAGAAGGTCAGGCGACGGCACGCACCCGATAGGCACCAAGCGTCCCAATGCCTGGCAACTCCATGACATGCACGGCAATGTCTGGGAATGGTGTACGGATTGGTTCGATGCGAACACCTACAAGGAGCGTGCAGCCCGTATAGGCGAAGCTGCAGAGAGTAGGGGCGACAGTAGGAGCGAAGCTGCTGCAGCGTATATAGTCGATCCTACAGGCCCTGAGACGGGCTCGGGCCGGGTCGTCCGCGGCGGCTCCTGGTACAACGGCGCCGACATCTGCCGTTCGGCGTACCGCCTCCGGGACGAGCCGTCGGACCGGTACGTCAACCTCGGCTTCCGTCTTTCGAGGACTGGCCCTTTACACTCTTACCCTTTTACCCTTGACCGCGACGACAAGAAGCAGGAGAAAGTCCCGGCGTATCTCACGGGTCTTCAGGATACCCTCGGCGACGGCGGTCAAGCCCCGGCCATGGTCTGGCTGCGCGGCGGGCAGTTCAGGATGGGCCAGGACGACAGCCGGTGGGATTGGGAGAAGCCCGCGCATCCGGTCGAGGTCTCGGCCTTCTCCATCGGCCAATACCCGCTGACCTTCGACGAGTACGACCGTTTCTGCGAGGCGACCAAACGCAAGAAGCCTGGAGATCGGGGTTGGGGCCGCGGCCGGCGGCCAGTCATCAACATCAGTTGGGGTGACGCGCAAGCCTACTGCAACTGGCTCAACGGTCAGCAGAAGACCGGCACCTACCGGCTCCTGACCGAGGCCGAGTGGGAGTTCGCCTGCCGGGCCGGCAGCGACACGCGCTGGTCCTGCGGCAACGATGAGAAGCAGCTCGGCGAGTACGCCTGGTACGGCGAGAACGCCCAAGGCAAGACTCATCCGGTTGGCGAGAAGAAGCCCAATGCCTGGCAGCTCCATGACATGCACGGCAATATCTGGGAGTGGTGTGCGGATTGGTTCGATGCGAATAGCTACAAGGAGCGTGCAGTCCCTACCAGCAGAGATGTAGAGAGTAGTAGTTACAGTAGAAGCGACGCTGCTGCAGCGTATATATATGATCCTACAGGCCCTGAGACGGGCTCGAGCCGGGTCGTCCGCGGCGGCTCCTGGGACGACGTCGCCGGCGACTGCCGTTCGGCGTGCCGCGGCAGGATCGAGCCGTCGGACCGGGACAACTACCTCGGCTTCCGTCTTTCGAGGACTGGCCCTTGGCCCTCTTACCCTTTTACCCTTGTCCGCGACGACGAGGGGGCGTCTGAGCAGCCGGACGCGGCACAGGAACCGCCGACACCCCAAGCGGAGACCTTCGCGCCGCAACAGGGCTTCCGCGATCGCTTCGTCATCGTGCGCAAGGATGGACGCGCCGAGCGCGCGGATGTCGGGCGGGAAGGCCCGGAGATGGTCTATCTCCCCGGCGGAACCTTCCTGATGGGCGATGAGCAGGGGAACGACGACGAAAAGCCCGTGCACCGCGTCGCCCTGGATGCTTTCGCCATGGGACGCACTCCCGTCACCTGGGGCGAGTACCGGCGGTTTTGCGAGGACACGGGCAGCCATTGGCCGAAGTGGCTGGAAGAAGGCAGACCGTACCACTTAGAAAAGGGTATCCAGAGCTACTACATCCATTGTGGCGTCGCCCGCGATGCCCTGGATCTGCCCGTGGTCGGCGTCGCCTGGGACGATGCCGTCGCCTACTGCGCCTGGCTTGCCGAGCGCACCGACCGGCCGTATCGGCTGCCGACCGAGGCGGAATGGGAATACGCCTGCCGGGCCGGCACCAAGACCCGCTGGAGCTTCGGCGACGACGAGAAGGCGCTCGACGACTATGGCTGGTATCGCAAGAATGCTCAGGGCAAGTTGCATCCGGTTGGCCAACAGCGGCCGAACCCCTGGGGCTTGCTCGACATGCACGGTAACGTCTGGGAGTGGTGTGCGGATTGGTATGCCGAAGATGCCTACAAAAAGCGCGCGCAGGCGATGCGTAGCGCTGGCGTAGGCGAAGGCGAGTCGGCGGTGGCCGATAGATATAGCGCTGGTGCAAGTGCGTATATAGCAAAGGCTCACGATATATCGACGGAAGATCCTAGCGTGGGCTCGGGCCGGGTCGTCCGCGGCGGCTCCTGGGGCAGCGGCGCCGGCGGCTGCCGTTCGGCGTGCCGCGACAGGGGCGGGCCGTCGGGCCGGGGCGGCGGCCTCGGCTTCCGTCTTTCGAGGACCGTATAGCTTGACACTCTTACCCTTTTACCCTTGGCCGGCGGTAGCCCGGCGCCTGGACTGAACCATCGGCAGATCAATGCTCTTCCGCGTCTTCACTCTTCCGTTCGACCCGTTCAGCGAGCGATTCGACGACACACCGGTGCGTGATTATCGATCCGATAAGGACGTTTTGAGCATTGATCACGAGCTGTGACCGAAAACGGGGACAGACCACCTTTTTCAGCATGAGCGTGATTCTGTAAAACGTGGTCTGTCCCCGTTTTTCCCCGGGCCGGTTTGTGGGGATACATCAGGGTCCAACCAGTGGGAAAGCCGCGGCGCTCGGGCCCGCTCTCCGCTGGCATGACTTCTCAGGTCGCCCGCAAGCGGGCTCCTACGTCGGCCGCCAACGGCGGCTTGTAGGAGCCCGCTTGCGGGCGACGCGTCAGCTACATGACCAGCATCGACCACGCAGCGAAAACGGGGACAAACCACCTTTTTCAGCATCAGCGAAAACGGGGACAGACCACCTTTTTCAGCATGAGCGCGATTCTGTAAAACGTGGTCTGCCCCCGTTTTTCCCTGGGCCGGTTTGTGGGGATACCTTCAGGGTCCAACCAGTGGGAAAGCCGCGGCGCTCGGGTCCGCGCTCCGCTGGCATGACTTCTCAGGTCGCCCGCAAGCGGGCTCCTACGTCGGCCGCCAACGGCGGCTTGTAGGAGCCCGCTTGCGGGCGACGCGTCAGCTACATGACCAGCATCGACCACGCAGCGAAAACGGGGACAGACCACCTTTTTCAGCATGAGCGCGATTCTGTAAAACGTGGTCTGCCCCCGTTTTTCCCCGGGCCGGTTTGTGGGGATACCTCAGGGTCCAACCAGTGGGAAAGCCGCGGCGCTCGGGTCCGCGCTCCGCTGGCATGACTTCTCAGGTCGCCCGCAAGCGGACTCCTACGTCGGCCGCCAACGGCGGCTTGTAGGAGCCCGCTTGCGGGCGACGCGTCAGCTACATGACCAGCGAAAACGGCAGCGAAAACGGGGACAAACCACCTTTTTCAGCATGACCGCGATTCTGTAAAACAGGGTCTGTCCCCGTTTTTCCGCGGGCCGATTTGTGGGGATACCTCAGGGTCCAACCAGTGGGAAAGCCGCGGCGCTCGGACCCGCGCTCCGCTGGCATGACTTCTCAGGTCGCCCGCAAGCGGGCTCCTACGTCGGCCGCCAACGGCGGCTTGTAGGAGCCCGCTTGCGGGCGACGCGTCAGCTACATGACCAGCATCGACCACGCAGCGAAAACGGGGACAAACCACCTTTTTCAGCATGACCGCGATTCTGTAAAACAGGGTCTGTCCCCGTTTTTCCGCGGGCCGATTTGTGGGGATACCTCAGGGTCCAACCAGTGGGAAAGCCGCGGCGCTCGGACCCGCGCTCCGCTGGCATGACTTCTCAGGTCGCCCGCAAGCGGGCTCCTACGTCGGCCGCCAACGGCGGCTTGTAGGAGCCCGCTTGCGGGCGACGCGTCAGCTACATGACCAGCATCGACCACGCAGCGAAAACGGGGGCAGACCACCTTTTTCAGCATGAGCGTGATTCTGTAAAACGTGGTCTGCCCCCGTTTTTCCCCGGGCCGGTTTGTGGGGATACCTCAGGGTCCAACCAGTGGGAAAGCCGCGACGCTCGGGTCCGCGCTCCGCTGGCATGACTTCTCAGGTCGCCCGCAAGCGGGCTCCTACGTCGGCCGCCAACGGCGGCTTGTAGGAGCCCGCTTGCGGGCGACGCGTCAGCTACATGACCAGCATCGACCACGCAGCGAAAACGGGGACAAACCACCTTTTTCAGCATGAGCGCGATTCTATAAAACAGGGTCTGTCCCCGTTTTTCCCCGGGCCGGTTTGTGGGGATACCTCAGGGTCCAACCAGTGGGAAAGCCGCGGCGCTCGGACCCGCGCTCCGCTGGCATGACTTCTCAGGTCGCCCGCAAGCGGGCTCCTACGTCGGCCGCCAACGGCGGCTTGTAGGAGCCCGCTTGCGGGCGACGCGTCAGCTACATGACCAGCGAAAACGGCAGCGAAAACGGGGACAAACCACCTTTTTCAGCATGACCGCGATTCTGTAAAACAGGGTCTGTCCCCGTTTTTCCGCGGGCCGATTTGTGGGGATACCTCAGGGTCCAACCAGTGGGAAAGCCGCGGCGCTCGGGCCCGCGCTCCGCTGGCATGACTTCTCAGGTCGCCCGCAAGCGGGCTCCTACGTCGGCCGCCAACGGCGGCTTGTAGGAGCCCGCTTGCGGGCGACGCGTCAGCTACATGACCAGCATCGACCACGCAGCGAAAACGGGGACAGACCACCTTTTTCAGCATGAGCGCGATTCTGTAAAACGTGGTCTGCCCCCGTTTTTTCCCCGGGCCGGTTTGTGGGGATACCTCAGGGTCCAACCAGTGGGAAAGCCGCGGCGCTCGGGTCCGCGCTCCGCTGGCATGACTTCTCAGGTCGCCCGCAAGCGGGCTCCTACGTCGGCCGCCAACGGCGGCTTGTAGGAGCCCGCTTGCGGGCGACGCGTCAGCTACATGACCAGCATCGACCACGCAGCGAAAACGGGGACAAACCACCTTTTTCAGCATGAGCGCGATTCTGTAAAACGTGGAAAACGTGGTCTATCCCCGTTTTTCCGCATGGCGAACCTCGCGCTCTCGCGGTCACCGCGTCGGTACCTCCAGTGAGTCGCCATAGGTTTCGATGCCCAGGTCGCCGGCGACTTGCAGGGCCTTTGCGTCGATCATCGGCGAGATGACGATCAGCCGGTCGGCCTTGCGGTCGTGGCGGCGCTCGTAGAAGCGAGCCTTGCGTTCGAAGATGTACATGCCGGCCTTATCGATGGACGATTTCAGCTCGAGGATCAGCAGCATGCCGTTTTTCACGATGACATCGAGCTCTACTTGATCTGGCCGTCCGAATACCTCGCCGCCGTCGTCGAATTCGCGGACGTTGTGGACGCTGACCTCGAAGCTTTCCTCCAGTATACCGGCCAAGGCATCGCGGAAGGCGGCCTCGGACTGCAGCCCCCAGCGTGCGCCGAGCGCGCCGACGGAGCGATCGTGTTTTTTTGCCTGGGCCATGATCTCTTCGTGGACGCGGTCGAATTCCCGCCGGGATTCGTCCCATTTCCGATTCTGCTCGTCCCATTTCCGATTCTGCTCGTCCCATTTCCGACTCTGCTCGCGGATGTGCTCGTCCAACCTGCGATTCTGCTCGTCCCACTTGTGATTCTGCTCGTCCCACTTGCGATTCTGCTCGTCCCACTTGCGATTCTGCATCTCTCGATCGCGCGCCAGCTCGTCGAGGATGCGGTTGAAGCGCTCATCGGTGGTCGAGCGGTCGGCGAAGTACTCTCGGGAGATGTCCAGGACGAAGCGGCGCAGTTCGGGCTCTTCGCGCAGCAGGCGCGGCAGCTCGCGTTTGATGGTCTCGATGGTGGTTTCCATAATGGGGCTCGTTCGGGGGTGCAGTGAGCGGGTTACGTCCGGATACATCGAAGCATAGGGGTTTTTCGGATCAATATCGAGTCGAGATGCCTCGGTCGATCCTGGGTCGTTGGTCAGCCCGACAGCCGGATACGCAGCACCCCGCAGAACACCTTGTCCACCTTACCATCCAGTTCTTATCTCTCAAAGAGAAACCATCGTCGGATTCAATATGGAGAACCTACTCATCTTGCGGCTGGAGCGGCGGTGGAAGATTCAGCAGCGGGATCTGACAAGGCTCGGTTTTCGGCTCGCTGTTCTGCATGGTCATCGCGACGGGATCGGTGACCGGAATCGGACTGCATTTTCTTTTTCGAGATGAAATAACTGATTAAAAATCAATTTATTATGGAAGATCAGATGGGGTTTTTCAGCAAATGATGTAAGAATTCACCGCAGAGGCGCAGAGGCGCAGAGTGCGCAGAGGGGCCAAGGCGCCTCGCCCGCAAGCGGACCTCGAGCAGCCGTAGGAGCCCGCTCAGGGCGACCAGGCAAAAATGATGCCAGCGCCGCGAGATATCGTCATAATCGGAAGCCAGGTACTGTCCGACCAGGGCTAAGGCGCGCAGACTCCGGCGCAATTCCACCTTGGAGATACCGATGCTGTGGACGATCTCGTCTGCGCTGCAGCCGTACTCCTTGGACATGGTCTCCAACAGCTTGGCCTGATTCCATTCTCCCCATTTCTTATTGCCGCTGATGTGCTTCAGCGCCATTAGTTTCAGGTGATGCAGTTCGCCGGCGTCCTCGTATAACACCACTGGCAAGTAACGAAAGATGCTTGAATCAAGCTGGCCCAGCTCGATACCTTTCTCGTCATATTGCCGTGCGAGCTGTTTCAGCGCAGCAACGCGGCGGTTACCCTCTACGACCAGATAGTCACCGTCGCCCAGTTCTCGCACAGAATTTGGTCTACCGGCAAATAGCCATTGGCCCGAAAGCTCTCGACCAGATCCTGAATATTCTGATTCCGATCGCCAGCCAGCAGGCGCAGGGTTCTGCGGGCGACCGTTTTGTCGCGAACCCTTTCCAGGGGCTCCGACACATACTCAGGCTCATGGATCAGCCGGTAATTGTTCGGGTCAAGCCACAGCCGTTTCAGACTGACCTTGCGCTGCTTCGAGTCCGCAGGCCGCTGGCCTTCTGGCTCAGCCACCGCGTTGTCTTCGGATGTGTGTTGCATGGTCGGCATCGAAATCTGGAGCGCTATCGAAATCGATAGCTTACCCGTTAGATAGAAGATGCGTAGACGAGGTGAAGTCGATCTCGGTCCCGATCCCGATCATCGTGTCGACCCAACGCGCATCCTTTGCTCCCCAGCAGCGGCAATTTGCACACGCGCCTGGAGTACTTGCACAGTCTTGGAATGCAAGTGCGAGATCGAACGAAGGCCGAGCACAAACTCTATGACAGATTCCGACGATCGCTGTGATCATCTTCGGTATCGGGAACATCCCGGGCAATAGGCTCATCGAGATCCTCGTCCATCAGGATTCGCTGGGCGTCACCTTCGAGATCGTCGAACTGGCCCGATCGTGCCGCCCAGAAGAGCACTCCGACGGCCACGAGACCAATGATCAACATGCCCGGTATCAGGCCATAGATGACTTCCATGGGTTCTCCAATCGATCGTAGAATGAAAGCGTCCCGGTCATCGCCTCGCGGTACTCGCCGCTGTCCGGCATCCAGGTCATGGTCCCATCGAGACTGAACACGAAGATGGCAAGCGGGCCTTTGAATGCCGGCATGGCATACTCCCAGCTCTCTTCATTGGTCATGGCGATGCTGGTCATGACGATGCCGCCTACTCGGTCGGTGAGGTTCTGGATGTCAGAGGTGGCGACCCTGGGGTCATGACTTCGCTCCACGTCGATCGGATTGCCGTCGGTATCGAAACGTTTCGATGTCTCCTCGCTGATACAGCAACCGATCGCATTGGTGGCCTGTTGGAGCGCTTCTTCCATCTCCAGTGAACTGTCGTCGAGTGGCATCTGTGCCTCTACGGCCGCCTTGTCAACCGCTCTGCTGATCATCCAAGCCATCGCTGTGTCTCATCTCATCGCCAAGAAAAGTCACAGGATACTCCTCGATACAACATCATGGCAAAGCTGGACCAAGCTGGTCCGAGTTATTCACGGAACCTGCGTTGCCTCGAACCCGAGTCCGAATTGCGGCCGATCAGGCGGCGGATGCGGGCCGAGTTACCGATCACCGCCAGCGAGCTCAATGGCATCGACACCGCGGCAATCAACGGTGTAATCGCTGCCGCCATGGCCAGCGGCACCATGATCGCGTTGTAGACAATGGACAGCCCGATATTCTGGCGAATGGTGCGCAATGTGGTGCGTGCCAACAGCAGCGCGTCGTGCACCCGCGTCAGTTCGTTGCTGAGCAAGACGATGTCAGCGCTGGCGATGGAGACATCGGTGCCGCTGCCGACGGCGATACCGACATCGGCGCGCACCAGGGCCGGGGCGTCGTTGATGCCGTCGCCGATCATCGCAACGCGTTGTCCGCCTTGTTGCAGTTCTGCTGTTGCATGCGCTTTGTCCCCAGGCAACACCTCGGCGATGACATCAATGCCGCCGAGTTGCGCGGCAATGCGCTCCGCGGCAAGCCGACGGTCGCCAGTCAGCATGGTGACCTTTACGCCTTCGTTGACCAGCCGCTGTACGGTCTCGGCAGCATCCTCGCGCAGTCGATCCTGGATCAAAAGATAGAACACCTCGACCCCATCGACAGCACAATGAACCGGCGTTCCGCTGCGCTTTGCCGTGGCTGCCGCGGGCCAATGTGCTGGCTTTATTGCAAAGCGGCCCAGCCAGTCGGCATTGCCGACCACCACGGATCGGCCGTCCACATTTCCGGCAATACCGAGGCCAGGCTGCATCTGCACATCCGTGACGACCATGCCGCCTTGATGGATACCGGCCTCCTCGGCCAGATGCACGATCGCGCGTGCCAGCGGATGCTCGGACAGTTGTTCCAATGCGGCGATCAGGGCCAGTGTCTCACGGCGCTCGGCCGTCCATTGCCCGGCTGCCTGACAATCCGAGTCCGGTCGTGTCAGCCTGATCTCGCCTGGCTCTTCGCTGTTGACATGCACCAGGGTGGTAACCAAGGGCATGCCTTCGGTCAGGGTGCCGGTCTTGTCGAAGACGCAGTGATGGATGTCCGCAAGAGTTTCCAGTACCGTACCGTTTTTGATCAGAATTCCGTTGCGTGCACCGACACCGGAGGCAACGGCGATGGCCATCGGGGTGGCCAGACCAAAGGCGCAGGGACAGGTGATGATGAGCACGGAGGTAGCCGCCATCAGCGCTGTTTCGATGTCCCGATAGACCCAGAATACGAAGGTCGACAGGGCAAGAATCAGCGTGATGGCAACGAACCAGGGCACGACGCGATCGGCCATGCACTGGATTGGCGACTTGCTGGCCTGGGCTTCTTCAACCAGTCGAACGATGCGCCCAAGGGCGCTGTCGCGCAGCACCCCGGAGACTCGAACGCGCAGCACGCCGGGTCCGTTCAAAGTGCCCGCGCAGACCTGATCGCCAACGGCACGTGCCACTGGCACGGACTCGCCGGTGAGCATGGCCTCGTCGACGCGACTGCTGCCCTCCTCCACCAGGCCGTCGGCAGGGATGGTTTCCCCAGGGCGAATCAGAACCAGGTCGCCCATGCGTACGGCACGGATTGGCACAATGGCCTCGTTTCCATCCCGCAGGATGGTTGCCACCTTGGGCTGTAGTTCCAGTAATCGCCGTGTGGACGATACGGCTTGACGTTTTGATAGGGCTTCCAGGTAACGCCCCACCAGGATCACGAACAGAAAGTTGACAACGGTATCCCAATAGACGTGCCCGACGCCGGTCAGGGTGACATACAGCGAATAGAGGTAGGTGATCGATGCGCCGATGGCAATGGGCAGATCCATGCTGAGATGATATTGCCTCAACCCTACCCAAGCGGCCTTGTAGAAGGGCCATCCGGAATACAGCAATGTCGGTGTCGCGAGCAGAAAGCCGACCCAATGGAACAGGTTGCGGAATTCGCCCTGATCTGCGCCGGCGTAGAGGGCGATGGAGATCCACATCAGGTTCATCGCCGCGAAGCCGGCAAATGCCATGCGGTAAAGCAGCGCGCGGTTGCTCCGCTGCAAGGCTCCTTCCGCCGCGTCGGGATCGAAGGGCGTAGCGGCATAGCCGATATCGCCAAGCTGGCGCAGCACCTGAGACAATTTGACCCGACCGTTGTCCCATTGCAGCCGAAGCCGGCGGCCGGTCAGATTGACCCGCGCCTGTTGGATGCCCGGCATAGCGGCCAGGCTATTTTCAATCAGCCAAACACAGGCGGCGCAGTGAATGCCTTCAACCAACAGGTTGATTTCGCGAATTTCGCCGAGAGTTCCGACGAATTCTTCCTGCACCTCGTCTAGATCGTACAGTGCCAGTTGTTTGGGTGCTTCCAGCGGGCGTTCCAAGAGTCCGCCATCGGGGGTGCGGCGATAAAAGCCTTCCAGACCGGCGCGATGGATGGCCTCGCAGACAGCGCGGCAACCGGGGCAGCAGAAGACGCGCTCGATCGAGTTGATTTCAGCACTGTCGTGTGCACCATCCGACACCGGTAGACCGCAATGATAACAACGTTCTTCCTCAGGCGTGCCGGCCTGCAGACGCCGCGACCGCTCCACCGCTAAGGCCAACGCAAATCCCCGGGATTAAAGCGCGACACTGATACGCTGGTTGGCGGAGTATTCGCCATCGGTACCCTGCACTGCCACCAGCGTGTCCCAAAGCCCACCGATAGGAAACAGCACCTTTGCCACATAGCGCCCGGGAGCTTCTTGTTCCATGGGCATGGAGAAGTCGAGCCTGGCATCGGATGGACGATAAGCATAGTAGACGACAGCTTCGGGCGTTACCGGCTGTCCGACCTTGTCGACCACGAAAAAACGTATGGTTGTTGCCTGCTTGGCCTTTACATCGGCAGGCGTATCGATCTTCATGGTCCAGCCCGGGCCGCTCTGAAGCCGGGTGACGATGGTGCGCTCGACATTGCGACCGCTTTCGTAATAGTCGTTGCGCACCAGACCAGGGTTGGTTGCAATAGCGAAAAAGACCATGGTTGCATTTGCCGAGAGCACGACTAGGATTAATGCCAGCCAGCCGATAACCCAGGGGCTGCGCCAGGCGGCTGCGGGTTTGTCTGTCGCGGTGCTTGCTTGGTTCATGCTTTTCTGATCCATAGCCCATTGTGCCTATTATTCTCTAAACTGCTTGGTTCACTGCCATGCGCAGTGGACGAAAGTCTGTTGATGGCCGATTCGGCATATCTGGACTCCACGCATTGCAATCTAAGGCGCCGGCCCGAAGAATGCGCTCTCACGCTGTGTGGAAACATCCGTACCGGTTGGGAGTCGCGCCTGCGCGAAGAAGGTGATCGGCACACTCTCGGTTTGGAGGTTCTCGGGTTTGATCTTGATAAAGACAATGGCCGGCGTGACCTCACCGTGCTTGATGCTGAAAGGTTGCTCCGCACCGATCAGTTCGATAGGTACGGTGGCGCGCGCGGAGACGGTCGCCGCGAGGTTGTCGTTGGTTTTGTTCAGCAATTTAAGGGTGTATTTATTTTGTATCGAGCCATCGCTGAGTTGAACGAACAGCGGCGCCCGCTCGTGCAAGACCTTTAAATCAATGGCCGACAGAGAGGATAAACCATAGATGATGCCAGCCAGTGCCAGCGTCAAAATGGTTGTGTAGACCCACACGCGCGATCGCAACAACAACGGCTTGACTGCGTTGCCTTCGATCTCGTCCAGCGACGCATAGCGTATCAGTCCACGGGGCTGGCCCACCTTATCCATAACCGCGTTACAGGCGTCGATACAAAGTCCACAGGTGATGCAGCCCTCTTGTTGACCCTGGCGTATATCGACTCCGGTGGGGCAGACCGCGAGACAAAGGTTGCAGTCGATGCAGTCGCCGGTCGCGCGTGCTTGCGCCATGTTGCCCTTGTGCAACCGACCGCGGGGTTCGCCACGCTTCACATCATAGGTAGGCACCAGCGTTTGACGATCCAGCATCACCCCCTGAATGCGTGCATAGGGGCAGAGCCAGAAGCAGGTCTGCTCGCGCAACCAACCTGCTAGTACGTAAGTGCCCACCGTGAACAAGGCCACCGCCGCGTAGGCGGCATTGTTGGCTTGCCCGGTAAAAAATTCTCGCCAGAGTGTGCCAACGTCGGTAAACCAAGCGACGAAGCTGAAGCCGGTGGCAAAGCCGATCAGCAGCCAGATCAGATGCTTGCTGGATTTGACCATGAGTTTTTGTTTGCTCAGCGGTGCTGCATCCAATTTGCGGCGCTGTGCGGGACCGCCTTCCAGCTTTTCTTCGATCCAGGTGAACAGGTCGGTCCACACGGTCTGAAAGCAGAAGTAACCACAATAGACGCGCCCAGCAAGGGCAGTCAGAACCGCCAGCAGGATGGCAAAAAACAGCAATAATAACGAAAGCATCCAAAAATCTTGCGGCAATACGGTGACACTGAATAGGTGGTATTGACGCTTGGGGATATCAAACAGGACGGCCTGGCGTCCGTCCCAGGTCAGATACGGACCCAGGAAGAAGATCAGCCACACGGATGAGGTCAACCACTTGATCCTTCGCCACTTGCCCGGCAATCGCTTCGCGTGGATGGTTTTGTTGCCGGTATTGACCTCCCAATGCTGCGCCTCTTCATAGAGGTCGTCCAGCGAGGCGTCATGGGCGGCATGCTGATTGGTGGTCATGGTGCAAATTCCGTGAATGCCGAATGATCGCTTCAGGGTAGACTCGGTTGCCGCTCACCACAATGCGTTTCGGCAATCAGATTACTGAGAAACCACTGATTTGTAGATAAAAAAAGGGGATTTCAAATCCCCTTGTTAGTTCATCCCCGGTTATGTTGCGGGGGGTTGTGATCATTCAGATTACTTCTGAACTGTTACTTGCCAGGGTACATGAATGCATGAGGTCAAGGGCACGGGGTGATGAGTTTTTAGCTACTTGCCGCCTCCTAGTTCATGCACGTAAACCGTCAGGATTTTGATCTGGTCCGGCGTCAGTTTGCCATCGAGCTGGCCGAGCTGGGCGAAGCCTGGCATGATCGCATTGCGTGTTTGCTCGACACCGTCCTGGTTAACCCCGTACAGGATGGTGTGCTTGGCGCTTTCGTAGCCACCTGGCTTGAATCGCCAAATCCTATCGATTAGATTCGCCGCACCCACCGTGATCACATTGCCACCCGGCAGTTCTGCTATCACCCCATTTGCAGTTGGACCATGGCAACCGCTGCAGCCTTTGCTGTTATAGAGTGCCCAAGCCTCATCGCTGCCCTTGTCTCCTTGATTGAGTTCTACGGCAAATTTGGCCAGGGTATCGACTTCCTGCTCGGTGAGAAGGTTGGCATGGGCGACCATATTACCTTTGCGTCCATTTGTGATGGTCTCGTTGATCTTGGCCAGCGTGCCACCCCAGAGCCAATCGTCATCTGCCAATACCGGATAGCCGGGGTTGCCCTTGCCACCACTGCCATGACAAGCAGCGCAATAATCGCCGAACAAAACTTTGGCTGATGCAAGGGTATATTGCGTCAAGCCCGGATCTTGGAGGATCTGTTCCGGGCTCATGTCGGCGATCTGTTCGTCGAACTTCGAGCGCACGGCCTTGACCTCTTCCATACCTTCCTTGTATTCCTCGATCGATGTCCACCCGAGAATGCCCTTGGTGAACTTGTCTCCATCGCCTTCGAGCCAAGGCATGGGCCAGGATGGATAGAGGATGGTATAGAGCACAAACCATGCTACCGATGCCCAGAGGGCAATCATCCACCATTTTGGTGGCGGATTGTCCAATTCCCGCAGGCTGTCGTCGTCCCAGAAATGCCCCGTGTTATTTTCACCAGGATAGGGGTTATTTTCCGCCATCTTGCTCTCCGATGTCCTGTTGATCTTCCGCGAACGGAATGTGCTTTCTGGATTCGAGATCATCCCGGTTTTTGGGCCGGAATACTTGAAAGTAAGCCACCATCATCAGGATAAAAATGACTACTGTTAGGATCGTACCGACCCAGTCGGTGACGGTCATCGCCGCCCAGTCGGTTTTGAAATAATCAAACATGTTACTGCCGGTAGTCGATCCCAGGTTCCAGTTTAGCCATAGTGCCAAGCACCTGAAGGTAGGCAATCATGGCATCCATTTCGGTTTTTCCCTCTACCAGGTTCGGCGCCATGTCGATATCGGCATCGTTATAGGGAACGCCAATGGCGCGCAATCCCCGCATGTGCCGCTTCATTCTGCCACCCTTGACCGCACGCTTTGCCAGCCAGGGATAGCCCGGCATGACCGATTCGGGAACAACCGAGCGCGGCGCTGTTAGGTGTTGGCGATGCCATTCGTCGGAGTATTTACCACCGACACGCGCCATATCCGGACCGGTCCGCTTGGAACCCCATTGGAACGGATGGTCGAACATGGATTCGGATGCTAAAGAATAGTGACCGTAGCGCTCACGCTCATCGCGAAATGGGCGTACCTGCTGCGAGTGGCAGAGATAACAGCCTTCCCGCTGATAGACATCGCGACCCGCCAGTTCCAGCGCGGTGTAGGGTCGAACACCGTCGCCGGCTTGCCAATTCCATTGTTCCTGACCTTCGGCATCCAGCGTGACGATGGGTTGTGAACCCGGGTTGTCCCGGTTCCACACGATCTCGGGGAAGCGATTCGCCTCCTGTGTGCTCTCGAGGTAAAACAGCGGCACGATCTCGACAATACCGCCAACCGACAGAACGAGAGCCACGGCGATTACCATGCCCAAGATTCTGCGCTCTAAGAAGTCCTGCAGTATCCTTGCAAATACGCTCATCACGCTCAGGATTCTGCGCTCCAGGAAGCCGAATAGTGCTTTCAGAGACGACTTCAGCATGCGCCAGAGCGTGTTCAGCATGCTCCAAAGCATGCCCCAGATTTTGCTCTCCAGGAGGCGCTGCAGTCCTGTTGGAAGTGATTGTTTATCTGCCATTATGTCAGCTCTTGGATTGGCTCGTTGCTGGCTTGTTCGTATACCCACCCGTATCACTCGCGCCGTCGGATTCAGGATGTAGACGCCGAGTTAGATAGTCACGAACGAAATCCGGCCACACGTCCGGAATATCGGTGCCGCGTGCAGTGCTCAGACTTCCCTGTTTGGCCGATTGGCGTACTGTCATCAGGACGTTAAACAGCATGATAGTCGCGCCAAATAGGAAGATGCCGCCGCCCACTGCGCGCATGGCGTAATAGGGGTGCATTGCGGCAACTGATTCGACAAAAGTGTAGGCAAGAGTTCCATACTCATCGTAGGCACGCCACATCAAGCCCTGCATGATGCCGGATACCCACATGGCGACAACGTAGATCACCGTGCCGATCGTGGCGGTCCAGAAATGCACGTTGACTAGCTTTTCGGACCACATTTCGGTGTACCAAAGACGGGTCATCAAATGGTAAATGGCGCCGATGGAAATGCCGGCAACCCAGCCGAGCGCGCCGGAGTGCACGTGGCCGATGGTCCAGTCAGTGTAATGAGATAGTGCATTGACGGTCTTTAATGACATGACCGGACCTTCGAAGGTGGACATGGCATAAAACGCCAGCGCGATGATCAGAAAACGTAAAACATAGTCGGTACGCAGCTTATCCCAAGCCCCTGATAGGGTCATCATGCCATTTACGGCTCCGCCCCAGGATGGGATGATCATTGCCAGCGATACGGCGGCGCCAAGCGAACCAGTCCAATCCGGCAATGCCGTGTACTGAAGATGATGGGCACCGAGCCAGACATAGCCGAACATCAGGGCCCAGAAATGAATGACCGACAGACGATAGGAGTAGACGGGTCGGTTGGCCTGCTTGGGCACGAAATAATACATAATGCCGAGAAATCCGGCGGTCAGGTAAAAGCCCACTGCGTTGTGTCCCCACCACCACTGGATCATTGCGTCCTGAACCCCGGAAAACAGGCTGTAGGACTTGAATACGCCGACAGGTATGGCCAGGCTATTGACCACATGCAGATAGACGATCATGATCATCATGCCGAGGAAAAACCAGTTTGACACATAGATGTGCGAGGATTTTCTAATGGCGATGGTCATGATGAAATTGAATGTGAAGGCCAGCCAGACGACGGCGATCAGAATATCGACCGGCCACTCTAGTTCCGCATATTCTTTCGACTGGGTTAGCCCGAGCGGTAAGGTCAGGACGGCCAGTAGAATAATCGCATTCCAGCCCCAGAACGTGAACCATGCAAGTTTATCGCTCCACAGCTTGACGCCGCAGGTGCGCTGCACGGTGTAAAACGCCGTGGCCATCAGGGTGCAACCACCGAATGCAAAGATGACAGCATTGGTATGTAGGGGTCGCAGGCGACCGAAAGATAGGTAGGGACTATCGAAATTCAGAAAAGGCCAGGCCAATTCTGATGCAATGTAAACTCCGACCGATGCACCTATAACGAGATACACAACGGCCATGACGGTGAACCAGCGCACAACCTCGAAGTTGTACTTCTGTTCGGCAACCCGATCAGCTGTGGCTTCCATAAACCCCCCAAAAAAGTCGGGAAAAAAGACAAAGATTTGCGAAGAAACTCATGTGTGAGTATTTCAGTGGAATCTAATCCAGATCACATGGCATTGCAAGCACACTGGATCGAAGCTTGAAAGTCAAGGCGAGCGCAATGGAGGAACCAACTCAGCCGGGCATTCGGCGGCTATTCCCTGGGTTTTAATGCGTCTTTAACGAACGGTCACTTAAAGAAAGATTCCACCGAAAAACCTTCCTTTTCGAGAATCTCGCGCAGCCGGCGTAAGGCGTCCAACTGAATTTGACGCACTCGCTCGCGCGTGACGCCAAGTTCCTTGGCCACCCGTTCTAGCGTCGAGTATTCGTAACCATGCAGTCCGAACCGTCGTTCGACCACCTCGCGCTGTTTTTGGTTCAATTTTTCAAGCCAATGTTCCAGATTGGTGTGAATGTTCTCGTCTTGTATATCTTCCGTCGGATCATGGGCCGTGTTGTCCTGCAACATATCGACAAGCGGCTTATCGGCATCCTTGCCGAAAGGCGTGTCTACCGAGGCAGTCCGCTCGTTGAACCCGAGCATGCGTTTGACCTCGCCAATCGGCCTTTCAAGCAGTTCGGCGATTTCCTCGGTGGTCGGTTCGTGGTCCACATGCTGTGACAGCATACGCGTGGCCTTGAGATAGACATTGATTTCTTTCACCACGTGGATCGGCAGGCGCACGGTACGCGTCTGGTTCATGATCGCCCGCTCGATGGTCTGGCGAATCCACCAGGTCGCATAGGTGGAGAAGCGGAAACCGCGCTCGGGGTCGAATTTCTCAACGGCACGAATCAAACCAAGATTGCCTTCCTCGATCAAATCCAGCAGTGGCAGGCCGCGGTTGAGATAGCGTCGCGCGATCTTGACCACCAGGCGCAGGTTGCAGACGATCATGCGACTGCGTGCCTGCTCGTCTCCCTGCTGGGCAAGACGTGCAAAATGCACCTCTTCGTCCGCGGTCAACAATTTTGACTCGCCGATCTCGTTCAGATAGAGCCGAGTCGGGTCGAGATCGGCATCCCTCACTGCATGCCGTGGCGGTTGCGGCTCCAGCGCTTCGACAGTGTCATCGATTGTCTCGCCATCGTCGTTGTTGCTGTCGTCGGCCTCGTCGATCGTGTCTATGTCACCGTCGGGCAGCATGTCCTCGTCTTCGGGCATGGCATCTTTGTCCAGTTGTTCGTCCTGTTCATCCTGCGTTCGCGATGACATGAGGGCCTCCTCCAGGTGACGCTTGGGCACGCCAGCAGCGGTTTTGTTCACCGCGATGCTGGCAAAAATCGTATCGGATCGACGGCAACGCCGTCTTTGCGGATCTCGAAATGCAGCAGATTTTCGCCGTTGGCAGCCTGTCCGACCTCGGCGAGGCGTTGACCGCGCTTGACCCGTTCCCCTTCGCGAACAAGCAGTTGTCGGTTGTAGCCGTAGGCGCTCAAATAGCGTTTACTGTGTTTGACGATGATAAGGTTGCCGTAACCCTTGAGTCCACTGCCACTATAGACGACTGTGCCATCGGCAGCAGAAGCCACGGGCGTGCCCGGGGGGGCACCGATACGAATACCGGAACGGGTACGGTCGCCGGCACGAAAACCCTGTTTGACCGGACCTTTCAGGGGCCACTGCCAGCGGATGCCGGAACGGGCGCCATCGCTGCCCGCGACCACTGCGGACTTGCGTGCCGAGGTCTTCACCGGCTTGGCCGCGGCACGGCTCGAGGTTCCGCCCCGCCTTGCCTGCGCACGCGAGCCGCCAGGGCGTGCCGCGGTACCAGCGGCGGGTGGCTTGACGCGCAATAGGCTCCCGGCATAGATTGGGTAAGGAGATTTGAGATCGTTCCAAGCCGCAAGCTTGCGCATCGCCAGACGCTTGCGTTCGGCGATCTCGCTCAGAGTATCGCCACTGCGCACGCGGTAATAGCCGGGCGGCGCGGGTCCGAAGCCGCCCCGACTATCGACCGGGGCGAGCTTACCGGCACCACAGCCTGCGATCAGCAGGATCAGGGCGAACCAACCCAGCCACCAGAGCAGACGCGGAATGCGCAACCAACAGCGGGACAAGTTCGACGGGATCATTCGCCGGATACTGCTAGTGTAGGATGATGAGCAATAGGATCAGCACGACCATGATCCAGCCGATCCGGTCTACATAGCGACGCAATTGTCGCTCCATCGGCTCTCCACCCCAGGCCATCAAGGCCGCCACCAGAAAAAAACGCGCACCACGACCGATCGTTGATGCCAGCACAAATGGCAGTAAAGCCATGGACAATACGCCCGCGGTGATGGTGAAGATTTTATAGGGAATGGGGGAAAAACCAGCCAAGAATACCGCCCAAACACCCCATTTGTCGAACCATGCCTTGCCGCGTTCGAATGCGTCATGATAATGACCGCCATCGCCGACCAGCGGCTGAATCAGCTCGAACGCGTAAAAGCCGATCAAATAGCCGAGCAGCCCACCAGCCACCGAAGCCAGCGTGGTGAGCAACGCAAAGCGCCATGCCTTGGCCGGTTTCGCCATACTCATGGGCGCCAACATCACATCCGGCGGGATGGGGAAAAATGACGACTCGGCGAAGCTCAGCCCCCCCAGATACCATTGCGCATGGCGGTGGCGCGACCAGGACATGACCAAGTCATAGAGTTTGGAAAACAAACGCATCAAGCGATCCCTCATTTAAAAAACAGTGGGTACAAAGGTGGTCGGCTCCAGCAGCTTGTCAAAACCTTGATCGGGCATCGCGAATTGCCAGACGGCGGAAGCAAAAAGTCCAACCGGTTGACCGAACAGCATCGACAAAGACAGCGATTGCTGGCGGCTGGAGATGATAACTAGATCAGCCCAATCGCGACAGATTCCGGCGATGGTGGTCCAAGGCTTGGTATACTCGGCATCGCTGAAGAATCCTGGGATTACAGACAAAATGAAGAAGCCACTCCAGGACCCTGATTATGCACTATTTCGAGCAGAGATCGAAGGCACAGAGCCATTGCAACATGAACACACGGAGCCGTACCGTGAGCGACCTGCCCCGATTCCCCGACCACGGCTGCCCGAGGCGCAACCGCTGGAGGACGAGTCTCTGCTGTCAGAGTCCGAGGTCGAGACGCACGATTATCTGTTGTTCTCCCGCCCTGGCTTGCAGCGGCGCGTAATACGCGAATTACAGCGCGGGCAAATCGAACCGGGCTTGGAACTGGATCTGCATGGGCTGACGACAGCCTTTGCTGGTCGCGCCGTGCGCGAGTTTCTTGACGAATGTCATCATCGCCGCATCCGCTGCGCGCGCATCATCCACGGTAAAGGCTACGGCTCTCAACAGCGACAGCCCGTGTTGAAATGCAAGGTCAACTATTGGCTGCGACTGCGCAAAGATGTATTGGCTTTCTGCTCTGCCCCGCGCCATGACGGCGGCAGTGGCGCAGCCTATGTGCTGTTACGCAACCCAAACAAAAGCAAGAAGTAGCAATCCAACAATAGACGGCACGTCGTCTGCGAACGAAGAAGAATGCAACAAACGCGAAAATGCTCGATATGTGCGGGAACGGCAGCTGTTTTTTGCGCATTCCGCATATTGACAGCCGCGCTATGCTCGCGGACATGGCATCGACTGGGATTCTATCTCTGGGCAATGCTGGTACTGATTGCCCTAGTATCCAATCCGGCTGGGGCGCAGTCCGACAGCGAAAACAACGGTTCCACAGTCGCTGCCAAGCCGACTGAAGCGGCATCACCGCAGAGCATCACATCGGCCCTGAATGTAGCACTGGTGCAGACCCGCTTGGACGAAATCGAAGCCAGCAGCAACCTCGAAGAAGCCACCAAGTCGAAGCTGGTCGAGCAATACCGCGGCATACTGACCGATTTGGAACAGATCAAAGCCTTCGATACCCAGGCCGAGGCGTATCGAGCGGCACTCGAAAGTGCACCTGAGGAGATGGCCAGCATCCGTTCCGAGATTGCGACCGCCAGCGAACAGCCGCCCTCCCCTGCCGTCACCCTGAGCGAAAACGGCGATATCCAGAAGGTCGAACAACTGCTTGCCCGAGAACAGGCAGAAGCCGCCGCCATCGACGCACAGATCGGCGAGTTGGATAAAATCCTAGACCATCCAGACGAACAGCCCGAAGCGATTCGCAAACGCATCACCGAGATCAAGCTGGCATTGGAAGCGCTGGATGTGGAAACTCCGACGATGTCAATCGACGGCAACAGCACGCTGGAGCAGGAGGCAAACCGTTGGGCGCTGCAAAGCCACCGCGATGCATTACGCGCAGAACTCTTGATGCTGGATCAGGAAATACTCAGCTTCGATGTACGCAAGGAACTCACGAGTGCACGACGAGATCAGCTGCGCGCACAGCAAAAGCAAGTACGCGCCCGGCGCTCCTATTTGGAAAACGAGGCCGATCGATTGCGTCTGGTCGATGCCAAGCAGGTATCTACTGA
The DNA here is from genome assembly GCA_016745215.1 of Thiohalocapsa sp. PB-PSB1. Lineage (GTDB taxonomy): Bacteria > Pseudomonadota > Gammaproteobacteria > Chromatiales > Chromatiaceae > Thiohalocapsa. The sequence goes on along the minus strand of CP050890.1, from coordinate 3,851,699 downwards.
AACCGAAATCGCGCAGCGCGAGACCGCCGATGCGCATCCTCTGATCAAAAGCCTGGTCAAAGAAGATCTTGCCCTTGGTGACCAAATCCTGCGCGTCACCCAGCAGCTCAGTGAGATCGACGAACAACAAGCGCGCTTGGAGAGTGACACCCTGCGTCTCGAGGAAGATTTCCGCAGCGCGCGCCAGCAATTGGAAGCGGCGGGGCTGAATCGTATTCTAGGCCGGATGTTGCTCGAGCAGCGTGCACGCTTACCCGAACTGGGCAAATTGCGCAGAGCCGCAAGAATAAGGGAAGACAAGATTGCCGAGCTGACCCTGAGCCAGATTCGCCATCGTGACGAGTTGCGCAGGCTCGGCGAAGTCGACAACTATCTGGACGATCTCCTTGGCCAGCTCCCCACAGACCCGCCGGCAGGTCTGCGTGACGAACTGCGTACAAGAGTCGAATATCGTCGCGACCTGCTCAGGCGCACCCTCAGCCTCGAGGAAGATTATCGACACGCCCTCACCGAACTGGATCTCACTGGCGACCGCTACATGGACACGGTGCAGCGTTACGGTGACTTCCTTGCAGAGCGTCTGCTCTGGGTGCCCAGCGTTGCGCCGATCACGCAACAGAGTTTCGCCAACTTACCCGCCGCCATTTATTGGTTGATCTCGCCGTTGAACTGGCTCGGGGTGCTGGACGTGCTGCGCTTCGAGGCCACTCGATCGCCCCTGTTGTGGCTCGGTCTGCTGGCGGTGCTGCTTTTGTTGTGGCGCGGCAGTGCGATACGCCGTGGCGTGCGCGACAGCGCGGAGCATCTGCGTCGGATCAGCACGGACCGTTTCTCCTACACGCTGAAAGCGCTCGGCCTGACAGTGCTGGCAGCCTCGACTTGGCCGTTGCTACTGATGGTGCTCGGCTTTCAACTGGCCAATTCGCTGGAATCCGATGAGTTCGCCAGAGCGGTCGGCGCCGGCATGATCGCCGTTGGGCCGGCTCTGTACTATTTGCGCTCATTTCGTCTGCTCTGTATGCCCGGTGGCGTCGCCGACCGGCACTTTCGCTGGAGTTCGGACGTACTGATGTTGTTACGGCGAACTTTCGCCTGGGCTGCATCGTTGCTGCTACCAATCGGTTTTGTCACCGCCACGATCTACCATAACGCAAATCCGGATTTCAGCGGCACCCTGGACCGCATGTCACTGGTAGCCTTCAATCTGGGGCTTGCCGTGTTCACCGCCTGGCTGATGCATCCGCGCACTGGGGCTGTCAAGCATTTGCTGGAGAACAATCCGCAGGGCTGGGCCAACCGCTTGCGCGGACTATGGTTTAGCGTGCTGATAGCGGTACCCTTGGCGCTGGCATTGCTCGCCTTGGCCGGCTATCTTTATACATCCGGCATACTTGTGGAGTCCCTGCTCAGCGAACTCTGGCTGGTGCTGGGGTTGCTGGTGGCACATCAGCTCATTGTGCGCTGGCTGATCGTTGCGCGCCGCAGTCTGGCGTTACAGGCAACGCTGGAACGACGTGCCCAACGCGAGGCACAGCGAGCGGCCGAATCGCAGAGTGGGCAGGACGAAGAATACAAGAGCGACGAAATCCCAGCGCTTGCGGCAGCGGAACCGGAGATCGACTTCGCATCCCTTGACGCGCAAACAAGGCGCCTGCTGAATACCACCATCGTCATCGCCTCCGCGGTCGGGCTCTGGCTGATCTGGTCGGACGTGCTGCCGGCGTTGAACCTGTTCGATCAAGTCACGCTTTGGTCCTACCAGGGCACTGTCGATGGCATCGAGCAGCCGGTTCCCGTCACATTGGCCGACCTCGGGCTGATTTTGGCAATCATTGCCATTGCGCTGGCCGCAGGCAAGAACCTGCCGGCGCTGCTGGAGATCCTGCTGCTCAAGCATACCTCTTTCACTCCCGGCAGCCGCTATACCATGATCACATTGACCGGCTATGCCATCACCGCCATCGGCACCATCTTTGTCTTCAGTACCCTAGGGTTGAGCTGGGCCGAAGTGCAATGGCTGATTGCGGCGCTCAGCGTTGGTATCGGCTTCGGCCTGCAGGAAATCGTGGCAAATTTCATCAGTGGCCTGATTATTCTATTCGAGCGTCCGGTGCGGGTCGGTGACATCGTCACCATTGGTGACACGACCGGCATCGTCAGCAAGATCGAAATCCGCGCCACCACTGTACGCAATTGGGATAAACAAGAGCTGCTGGTTCCGAACAAGGAATTCATCACCGGCCGATTGCTCAACTGGACATTGACCGACCAGCTCAACCGGGTCGTGATTACCGTTGGCGTCGAATACGGCAGCGATACACGCAAAGCGCTGCAATTGCTCTCCGAGGTCGCCAGCGAGAATCCACGCGTGCTGAAAGATCCGGCACCGCTGATCAACTTCGAGGGCTTTGACGACAACTCCCTGCGGCTGGTGCTGCGCTGTTATCTTAACAGTCTGGAATACCGCCTTGCGGTTACCACGGAATTGCATCAGGCCATCGACGATACATTCCGCGCCGCGGGCATTGTGATCGCTTTTCCTCAGCGCGATGTCCATTTGGATGCATCGCAACCGCTGGATCTGCGCATTCATCGGGCATCGGGGGCCACTGGGTGAGCGTCGGACGCCGCTTGCCCGGACGTTACTTGACCCAGACGCTGGATTGACTAGGCGCAGCAACGAACGCTCGATCTCCGGGAATGATATGAGACGAGTTTGCTTCGGGCGTGCCGCCGATCACTTTACCGCCCCAGCCTGCGATCGCATATAACGTATAATACCTTACAGCATCCGCTTTGCCCGAGGTCGTCATGGCAACCGTTGTTCCGATCAAGGCTTCAGAACCGCCACCCCCTGAAGCGTCTTCCCCCAAAACCTCCTCTCCGGAAACACCCTCTCCGGAAACACCTTCCATCGATACCCTTGCTGCCGTCGACCTGGGATCCAACTCGTTTCATCTGCTGGTTGCGCGCATGGACGGCGGCACATTGCAGGTCATCGACCGCTATAAAGAGATGGTACGTCTTGGCGAAGGCTTGACCGAAGACAAAAATCTGCGTCCAGAAGTGGCCGAGCGCGCCCTGGCTTGCCTGGAACGCATGGGCCAAAGGCTGCGCGGCATGGCGACCGCCAACATCAGCGCCGTGGGTACCAATACCCTGCGGCAGATCAGGCCCGATTCCGAATTCATCGGACAGGCCGAGCTGGCGCTAGGTCATCCGATCGAGGTCATCGCCGGGCGCGAAGAGGCGCGCCTGATTTACCTGGGAGTTGCCCATGGACTTGCCATCGGCGACGAAAAGCGACTCGTCATCGACATCGGCGGCGGCAGCACCGAGGTCATTGTCGGCCAAGGCTTCTCGCCACTGCTGCGAGAAAGTCTGCACATGGGCTGTGTCAGCATGTCCGGGCGATTCTTCAATAATGACAAGATCACCGACAAGGCCATGGACAAGGCGGAACTCTACGGCGCGCTGGAGGTACGCCCGGTGCGCGAATTGTTCCGCCAATCCGGCTGGAGCACCGCCACCGGAGCATCCGGCACCATCCGCTCCATCGCCGCTGTGGTCGCCGGGGAAGGCTGGAGCGAGGACGGTATCAGCCTCGACTCCCTCACCCGGCTGCGCGATGCCTTGGTGGAATGCGGCAAGGTCTCTGCTCTCTCTTTCAAGGGCTTGAGCGACGAGCGGCGCCCGGTGTTCGCAGGTGGCGTCGCGGTACTTCGTGCGCTGTTTCAGCATTTGGGCATCAAACGCATGCGCGTCTCCGACGAGGCGCTACGCGAAGGTCTGATCTACGAAATGGTCGGGCGCATCCACCATGAGGATGTACGCGAGCGCACCGTCGCTACCCTGTGCCGGCGCTTCGACGCAGACGCCGAGCATGCCGGTCGAGTGCGCTCAACGGCGTTGCAGATGCTCGCTCAGCTGCGGGACATCTGGCAATTGGGCCATCCAAACAATCGTCGCCTGATCGGCTGGGCTGCGGATCTGCACGAAATCGGCCTCGCCGTCTCCCACAGCCAATACCAAAAGCACGGCGCCTATCTGCTGTGCTATGCAGACATGTCCGGTTTCACACGCCAGGAGCAGAATGTCTTGAGCGCTTTGGTACTCGGTCATCGGCGCAAATTCCCGGTGGACACCTTCGCTGCTCTGCCGAGCGGCATCCAAGCCTGCGCCCGCCGGCTCTGTCTGATCCTGCGTCTCGCCGTGCTGATGCACCGCGGTCGTTCGGCGCAGGTCAAACCGGAGCCAGCCCTGAGCGCCGATGGCGATACCCTCATTTTGCGCTTTCCCGAAGGCTGGCTCGACATGCATCCGCTGTCGCAGTTGGAATTGGAGGAAGAGGCCGAACGCGTGCTCGCCGCTGGCATCAAGCTCGATTTCGCCTGATCCACTTCAATATCGATTCAACAACAAGCGCTTTGCCTTACCAACGTGTCACGACGATCGCATTTCTCGACACGAATTTATGCGACGGTTCCTGCTAGAATTCCGGCCGCATCCAAACCCAAGCATCCGGCCGCAACGGCTTTATCCTGCGGCCGCTCTTTCCAAACCTTGGAGGACCCAACACCATGGCTAAACTCTTTTCCGCGGACTGGATGAACGAACTCAAAGACGCCTGGAATAACGAACCCGAGGTCAGCGGCAAGCTGGCCGAGATCAACTTCAACTCCATCATTACCTGCGGTTTCAAAGATGAGGACGACCCACGCGGCGTGTTCGTTGTCGAAAATGGCATCTGCACCCGCGCCGGCGACTGGGGCGGGGAATCTCCGGACTGGGATATGCGCGCCGATATCAAAGATTGGTTGAAATGGGTCGAAAAAGGGATTGGCATGATGGGCATGGGTACCGCCTACGCCACCGGTAAGCTGAAGTTCAAGCATGGCGACTATGCCTCGATGATCAAAGACCCGCGCATGGCCGGACCCTTTGTCAAGAGCTTCAATCTGATGAAGCTGATCGGCGCCGACGAATTGAGCTAGGGTGGATGGCGCGGGCCAACCTGCAAGATCAAGCCCTGGTTTCTCCATTCAGGCGCTCTCTGTCCGTTGCCCAAGCCTGAGTCGCCCTCTGAGCGGTGCCCATCCGCTCGCAATCAAGCCCGCGCAAGCGGGCTTTTTTGCAGGCATGCGCAGACAAGCATCGAAGGGTTCATCCGCCACCGACATGAAAGACCGACTTATTGCTGGGGATCACTGAAAATGTAACCAAAATGTTGCAGCATGTGCCGCTCACTCAGATCGCCAAGGCGCCAATCGTAGTGCTGATCAACCCGCGCCAATTACCCCTGGAGCGCCATCATGCGAGCCTCGCCAAGCATCCTACTGCTGTTTTTCTTATTCGCCCTGTGCAGCCTCAACGCGACAGCCCGCGACAACTGGCCGACACCGCCGGTCATCGACTCGATACCCACACAGGTTTCGGGTCCGCTGCAAGGTGGCACCGCGGACCACACCAAATTCGAGCAGCTGCAAGGCCCCTTCCTGTCCGGCCCCGAGGTCACCAAAGCCTGTCTTGAATGCCATACCGAGGCCGGCCAGCACTTTATGCAAAACGTGCACTGGACTTGGTCTTACAAAAACCCAGAAACCGGCCAGCAGCTGGGCAAACGCTACCTGATCAACAATTTCTGCACCAACGCCCGCGGCAACGAGGGCATGTGCGCCCAATGCCACGCCGGTTACGGCTGGAAGGACGAGCACTTCGACTTCAGCAACGAGCAGAATATCGACTGCCTGGTCTGCCACGAGACCACCGGCACCTATTACAAGACACCCAACACCACCGGCAGCCCGGCCTGCTCGGTGATGTTCGAGGGCAAGCCGCCGATCGACCTTGCCGCGGTTGCGCAGAGTGTGAAACTGCCCCAACGAGCCAACTGCGGTACCTGCCATTTCAACGGCGGCGGCGGCGATAATGTCAAGCACGGCGATCTGTCCTCGGCACTCATCGCACCGCCGAGCACACTGGATGTACACATGGGTGAAGACGGGCTCAACTTCGCCTGCACCGCCTGCCATATCACCGACAAGCATGTTTGGGCCGGCAGCCGCTATCGGGTCGTCTCCAAGGACACCGAGGGCACCGGCCTTCCGGGCCAGCGCACCGATGTGGCTACCTGCGAATCCTGCCACGGCTTGGCGCCCCACCCGGTGGATTCCCTGGCGGGATTCAAACTCAACGATCATATACAGAGCATCGCCTGCCAAACCTGCCATATTCCTGAATTTGCGCGCGGCGGTGTCGCCACCATGGTCGACTGGGACTGGCGTACCTCGGGCAAGACCAAAAACGGTGTCGGCTATCATGAGGAAAACTACATCCAGGGCAACGGCGAACATCGCTATACCTACAAATCCATCAAAGGCGATTTCATCTTCGACGAAAATCTGATCCCGGAGTACGAATGGTTCGACGGCCAGATGGTCTACACCACCATCAATGACCACTTCGACCCCAACGCCGAGTCGATCGAGATCAACGGCTTCCAAGGCTCGCGCGAAGACGAACGCTCACGTATCTGGCCGTTCAAGCGTATGCACACCTGGCAACCCTACGACAAGGGCAACGGCACCCTGGTCTACACCCATCTATGGGGCGAGGGTCAGGCCGCCTACTGGGGTAACTACGACATGGCCGCCGCGATCGAAAAAGGCATGGCCGATTTTGGGCTGGATTACTCCGGCCACTACGATTTCATCCAGACCATCTCCTGGTGGCCAATCACACACATGGTTGCACCCAAAGAAGACGCGCTCGCATGCGGCGACTGCCATACTCCGAACAACAGCCGTTTGGCGTCGGTAACTGGCATTTACCTGCCAGGCCGTGATCACAACCGCTGGCTCGACATCATCGGCACGCTGCTGGTTGCCGGCACCCTGGCCGGTATCATCATGCATGCATTAATCCGATTGTTCTCGCCCAAGCAACAAAGGGAGCAGCACTGATGGCCACGCAACGCGTCAAAATCTACAGCAAGTTCGAACGCTTCTGGCATTGGGCGCAGATGCTATTGATCCTGAGCCTGCTGATCACCGGCTTCGGGCTGCACGGCTTTCACAATTTCATCGACTTCAAAACCGCCGTCACCCTGCATACCGGTGCCGCAGTGACCCTGCTGGTGTTGTGGCTGTTTGGCTTTTTCTGGCTCTTCACCACCGGTACCTGGCGCCACTTCGTGCCCACCATCACCGGTTTATGGGGCGTGGTGCGCTTCTACGCCTATGGTATCTTCAAGGGCGAACGCCACCCCTACCGCAAGGCCTACTGGCGCAAACACAACCCGTTGCAGGCGATTGCCTACCTGATGCTCAAACTGGTACTCTTTCCAGCCATCTGGATCACCGGCATCATCTACCTGTTCTATTTCGCCTGGCGCGATATTCCTTACGCTCCGCAATGGCTGCACGGCGTGGCGCTGGTACATACGGCCGCTGCCTTCGCGATCCTCGCCTTTGTACTGATCCACGTTTACATGCTGACCACCGGACACTCGTTCCGCGACCACATCATGCCCATGATCGACGGCTTCGACGAAGTCGATCTGACCGCTGAAGAAGAAGCTTACCTGCGCAAAGCCCAGCCATCGGATATTCTCTAAGATCGCAATGTTGCTGTCGCTGCCGACTTGGATCATCCATCTGCTGACGGTCAGCGAGTGGTTTGCAGCGATCCTGTTCATCCACCGTTACGGCAGTCGCGCTCAGCGACCGCAATTGCGCTGGTTCGCTTACGCGATGATCCCGCATCTGTGTGCCGGGTTGATGCTGCTCGGTTTCCACGCCAGCAGCGATCGAATCCTCGGGCTGCTGAACGCATCCCGGCTGGCGAGTGTGCTCGGCAGCCTGGCCTTATTCAGCGTCACCCTGGCGATGCTTGGCTGGACATGGCCGAGGGGCCGTCAATGGGTACCCCGGTTGGCTGGCGGGCTTGCGGCAGCCGGCCTGTTCGCCAGTTTGGTTGTCGGGGTGCCTCGACTGCTCGGTGGTACTGATCTGTCCTCATTCCTATCGCTCGCCCAGGTGTTCTATCTGGGCTTTCTCTTGCTCTTGATCCTCGTCTATCGGCGCGATCCCTCTTTGTTCTCGCCGCTGACCATCATCGGCTTCTGGTTCCTGCTGGTGTTCGTTGCCGTGACCATCGTTACGACATACATCGCAACCGTCCAGCTCGGGTTACCAAGCCTGCCCCATGCAGACGTCCTGCATGGCCTCAGCGAAAGTCTGTTGTCCGTGGCCAATCTCCTGGTGGCACTGGGCGCTCTCCAGCGGCTGCGCACAGTGGATGACGGGATGAGAAGATTCACAATTAGTCGAAGCTGATGGCCGGGTGCGGACGCAAGCGATCAAAAGCCAGGCAACCTAGTGGAGCGGTATAGAAATCCCGAGGCGGTTCGTTGTCGTTGTCGTAATCGTGGTCGTTATCGAACATCCGGCTAAGACGATTACAATTAGGATTACGATTACGACAACGACAACGACCGGAAACTGTCTCGGAACATCTGCACCGAGGCACTAGTCAATTCATAATCCCCAACGCGGGTAATGACAGGCTGGTTCGCTGAGCCGAGTGCCACAAACTGACAGCCTAGGCAACCTTGCACTTTAATTGTAAGGTTCGAGTTTGCTGCTGCTATCGGGTTGTCAATAATGAAAATCGAAACAGGCCATCGGATCGTTCAACTGCTCGCCTTGTCGACCATCGCTCTGAGCCTGATCGTCGGGATAGCTTGGCAGCTTGACTTACAGCAGTTCCTGGCCTTCGGCACGGACAACCTGGCGATGGCGCCTTCCACGGCACTCCTGTTTCTCCTGCTCGGAGCGTCTCTGTTCGCCTCCAGTCGCTGGCCCTATGCCCCGGCTGCCAGCCTGTTTACTCTGTTGTATCTGTCGATACTTGCCTTGTACAGCTTGTTGTTGGGCTGGCAGGCGCTCATCGGCGACGATGTTCTCCAGTATTGGAAGACCGAGGATGCTTCAAGGTTTAGTCTCATCATGACCGAACCCATGGCGCCCTTCACGTTGCTGGCGTTCTTGATTGCAAGCATTGCGCTCTATTGTCAGCGCCTGGTATGGGGCAAGCGCTTCGCTTGCCCGTTTACGTCCGTGGGGCTTGCCTGGAGTGTCTTTTTGATCAGCCAAATGACGCTGAACGGATACGCGTCAGGTTTTCCTCCGACCCTATGGGACGCAAAGAGTAACCTGGAAGGGTTAACAGCATTTGCTTTCATGCTCACCAGCGCGGCTATTCTGCTGCCGCCCATGATGCAATTTGGGCAGCGGCAGTTGCCCACTGGTGAAGAAACCGGCAAAACCACCCGATGGGCTATCGCAGTCGCGACGATCGGCATCGTCATTGCCGCGGTGCTGCGGGTAGCCATTGTCGACAGCCCCGAGGGAAACATCCTTCCCTACGTTACCTTTTACCCGACCGTGCTGATCGTTGCTCTCTCCATGGGTTTAGCCGGTGGTTTACTGGCAACCCTACTTGCGGGTACCTATGTGCAGGTCTGGCTGTATGGCGGTGCGCTGGAAACAAACGAATGGCTCGCCCTAACGATCTTTTTGAGCGGCAGTACCATGACCAGCTTTATCTGCGAAGCCATGCGCCAGAGTCAGGCCAAGGAGAGGGAGGCCAATCATCAGCTTAGGCTGGCGCTTGCCGAGCACGAGCGGGCAACCAAGGCATTGCAGATAAGCGAGGAAAAATTCAGATCCGCCTTCGAGCAGGCAGCCGTTGGTGTGGCAAGGCTGGCAACGGATGGCAGCTGGCTGGAAGTGAATGAAAAGCTCTGCGAAATTGTTGGCTATGGCCGTGAAGAGTTATTGTCAGGCTCGTTTCAGGACATCGTGCATCCGGACGATTTACGCGCTGCTTCAGAAGACATTGATCGCTTGCTGAACGATGAAATCAACAACTACTCCATGGAGATGCGCTGTTTCAACAAGAATGGAGTCATTGTTTGGATTAATCTGAGCATCAGCCTCGCGCACGAACTCCATGAAGAGCCTCGCTGCTTTATCTCGATCGTGGAAGATATCACCGAGCGCAAAGAGTTGCATGATCGCCTCGAAAAAATCGCGACGCATGTTCCGGGCGTGATCTATCAGTACCAACAATGGCCAGATGGCCACGCCGCCTTCCCCTATGCCAGCACCAGCATCAGAGACATCTATGGCGTTGAACCGGAGGAGGTGTTGACGGATGCCAGCCCTGTCTTCAGCAGGTTTCATCCAGACGACCTGCCACGGATCAAAGACAAGATCGCAGATTCAATGCGCGACTTGACCGTCTGGGAAGACAGCTACCGGGTCAAATTCCCCGATGGGCGCGTGATCTGGGTCGAGGGCGAAGCATCGCCCGAACCGCAGCTGGACGGCAGTATCCTATGGCATGGCTCGGTTCGGGAAATCACCGACCGTATACGGGTGGAGCAGGAAAGACGCCAACTGCAAAAGATGCTTGGCCGCACCGAACAGATTGCCAAGATTGGCAGTTGGGAATGGGATGTGGTGCAAGATAAGGCCACCTGGAGCGACGAGCTGTTTCGCATCTTTCAGATCGATCCGGCAGAAGGGGCGCCTGCTTTTGCCCAGCACCATCGGCTGTATGATCCTGAGGACTTTATACGGTTGCAAACAGCGGTGGACAACGCGATCAATCAGGGCACAACATACGCCCTGGAACTGCGCGCTCGACGCCGCGACGGCAAAACGCTCATGTGTCTGGCCAGCGGTTATCCCGAGCGCGATTCGGATCACCAAGTCACCCGCCTCTACGGATTCTTGCAGGACATCACCGAGCGGAAACAGGATGAGCATGATTTGCGCCTCGCCGCCAGCGTTTTTGAACACAGTTTCGAAGCGATCATGATCACCGATGCACACAACCGGATCATCGACACCAACCCCGCCTTCAGCGCCATCACCGGCTACGAGCAGGCAGCCGTGCTTGGCAAAAACCCGAATATCCTGTCCTCCGGCCGCCACGATCAAGCCTTTTACCGCGAGATGTGGGAATCGATCGCGCAAAACGGGGTTTGGCGGGGGGAGATCTGGAATCGGCGCAAGGATGGTCAGACCTATGCCGAACTGCTGTCGATCTCTACGGTCTACAATGCGGACGGCTCAGTTCAGAATTTCATTGCCGTATTCACCGATATCAACGAAATCAAAACCCACGAGGCGGAGCTGGATCGTATTGCCAATTACGATCACCTGACCGGACTGCCAAATCGGCGTCTGCTGAGCGACCGGCTCGAACAGGCAATCGCCGGACTCCAACGTTCTGGAAAGCGAATCGCCGTCTGCTATCTCGACCTCGACGATTTCAAACCGATTAACGACCGGTTTGGACATGAGGTTGGCGATGCATTGCTGGTTGGCATTGCCCATCAATTGCGCAACGTGCTGCGCGCACAGGACACGGTTGCTCGCATCGGCGGTGACGAATTCGTACTGCTGCTCAACGACCTGAAACGACTCGAGGACAGTCAAGTCCTGCTGGAACGAGTGCTGGCCGCCGCCAACAGTCCGATCGTCGTACAGGGCGTCACCCATCGTGTCTCCGCCAGCATCGGGGTCACCCTGAGTCCGCCGGATTCCGGCAGCGCCGACATCCTGCTGCGCCATGCCGATCAGGCCATGTACCGCGCCAAGGATGCTGGGCGCAATCGCTATCATCTGTACGACACAACACAAGACCGACAGATTCAGAACCGTCGGCTGAAATTGCAACAGCTTGAAGAAGCATTGACCAACCAGGAATTCGTGCTCCACTACCAGCCCAAGGTCGACATGGTCAGTCGTGAAGTCATCGGCGTCGAGGCATTGATACGTTGGCAGCATCCGCAGCAAGGCCTGCTGTTGCCAGGTGCCTTCCTGCCGATGATCGAAGGCAGCCATCTGGAAATTGCTGCCGGTGAGTGGGTCATCTCGACGGCACTGACGCAGGTCGCCAGTTGGCAGCGCATCGGCCTCGATTTACCCATCAGCGTCAATATCAGCGCCGGGCATCTGTTGGCGCCAAGCTTCGCCCGGCGTCTTAAACAATTGCTGATTCAGCACCCCGAGTGCGATCCCGGCTGTCTTGAGATGGAGGTTCTGGAAACCTCGGCCCTGAGCGATATCGTTCAAGCCAGCCAAACTCTGACCGCCTGTCGTGAACTTGGGGTCCGCTTCGCCCTTGATGACTTCGGCACCGGCTACGCGTCACTGGCTTACTTTCGCAAATTGCCGATCGACGTGCTGAAAATCGACCAGAGCTTTGTGCGCGACATGCTCGACGACCCGAACGATATGGAGATTGTCGAGAGCGTGGTGCGCTTAGCCCATGCCTTTCAGCGCACGGTTGTTGCCGAAGGCGTCGAAACTCCCGAGCATGGGGCCTTGCTGACCCCGCTCGGTTGCCGTTTAGGCCAGGGCTTCGGCATTGCCCGCCCGATGCCCGCAAACGCGATTCCCGATTGGACGTTAATCTGGCCAGAACAGGGCAACAGCATGGTCGTCGACCGGGGTCGTCGACCGGGACACTCATCAGGCTGACATTCCATTGATGATGGCCATGGAAAACCACCGTCATTGGACCGAAGAATTTGCCGAGGCGCTGAACGGCAATGACATCCCGAGACTGGCCGAACTGGCCAACTCGCGTTGCCGTTTCCAACGCTGGTATCAAGGCATCGGATCAAAACAGTATGGCAAACTCGAGGGCTTTAATGCAGTCGGACAGCATCACGTCAAGATGCATGAACTGGCAAGCCACCTATTGACCCTGGTCAAACATGGCGGCATCGATTCGGCGCGATTGCAGCTGCCTGGATTTTTCCTAGCCAGCGACGCACTGGTAGAGCAAATCGGGACGCCAAGAGAGCGTGGCCGGGCATATCCGTCGCGGCTACAAGCCGTTCCCAGGATACAGCGTCTGGCCTATCATGCAGGATAAATCGACAAAGAGCGCGCACACAACAGACCCACACGCCGGCATGGCTCTGCGTTTCGCCCCGTGCATGCTGCGCGGGTGATTGCCTGGCTGCATTTGTTGCGTCTCGATGGCAGAATAATCGTCAGCAGCCTGGGGCGGACGGAATCGGAGCCCGCAGGCTGTCCTTGTGGTGATTGATCGCCACAACACAACGCACCGGACTCCTGGTGTTCAGGCGGCAATGAGGGATTTGGAATGTCTGAGGATATGTACGATTTCTTAGGCTATCAGTGGCTCGACTACAAGCGAAGACTCCATCGCATCTGCATTCTGACCCATGCCGAAGCGCTGCTGAATGCGATTTGCAATGATCTGGGCGGGCCTGCTCCACCGGAATTGGTCCAGACCGTCGAAACCTGGATCAGCCGGCATGTAGGTCGCGACCTCGAGCAGCGCATCCGCGGCGCCGGCAGCGACGGACAGATTGCGGCAAACTCTCCCTGGGCTCAGGTACTGCGCTTGTTTCACAGCCCGACGAAAATGGCACAACAAATCCATCGCAGCCGCGATGCCATCTGCGGCGCTTGGCGACTGGGCGAGGATGACCGCGCTCGGTCGATACTCTGGAGCTGCCTGTCGCACTATTTTTACGAGGCCAAGTTCGAAGTCGACGGTCCAACCGGGCAACACCGGCTGCGCAATTGGGCGCGCATCCGCCGTCTGCTGCAAAAAGTCCAGCAGAACTGGGAACAGCAGGCGGCCGGGCTTGCGGGAGCGGAACGCGACTGGGCTCTACGCCGCCTCGATGACCCCGCGTGGCTTGCCGCCGCTATCCTTGCCGAGTCGCAAAGCCCGGACGCGCGCTACCGGCTGGATGACGTGCGTTCGATCGATGGCGTCTTGGCTTATCTCTATGCCTTCCTACCCCAGTTGAATATAGGAGATATGGAGAACGATCCCGCGCTTGCCGAGCAACTGCCGTCGGATCTACAGGAAACCATCGATTACTACATTGATGATCCGGCGAGTCCCGCGGGTCTATCGCCGCAGGAGCGGGCCGCGTTGATCCTGGAATACCGTGAAGGGATCAGCCCGATGTCCGATGGTGTTTTTCAACAGACTTATGGCCATACCCGTCAGACCCATCGCAACCGCGTGGGTGCCGGGGTGCGAAAAATCGCCCCTTGGGTGCGCCGCGATCTGGAATCCTGAGGCAGACAGATGAACCCCAAGCATGGCCGACTGATCCGCGGGATTCTCGATGCAATCGCCGCACAGAACATCGACGACAGCCCGCGGCTGACGGATGAACGTCTGCACGCCGCGATCTTCGGACAGCAGCCACTGAACCAACACGAGCGACGCCTGCTCGCTCTGTCGGCGGCAACCCGAGACCGCCTGGCTTGGCTGCGTCATTTGGAGCGCGCGCGCGCGCTGAGTTCGTGGCAACAACGCGGGATAGACCCAAAGCCCCTGCAATTACTTGCAGCCGCGGATACAACCCCGGCGATCGGCCCATTACGCCTGACCGGGGAGGGTTACAGCGTCGCGTTGACACCAGTCGATCTGGAGGGTCGGGAATGGCATATCGCAGTGCAGATCGCAGCGGCTCTGATCGCCGCAACACCGGGGGGATTTCAACTGGTCGACAGTGAGGGCCTGATCTGGTTGACCGGGCATCCGGATGCCGGTGGAATCGTCTCGGGTTATTGGAATAAGGAAGAGCAGTTATGGTCAAGGGTGCACCGAGTTCAATTGGCACTGCTGCCAATGTGAGCACTGCCGCCGATGTGCGGCAAGCGAGCGTACAGTTTCCGCTGGCCGGCGACCTGGATGCCGGTTTGGGAAATGTGCGCGTGATCGATTGGAATCGTCCGGGACTCAGCGCGCGGATGACCCAAACCGGTCCGATCGCCCACCAGCTGGGACTGGACGAGGAGATCGAAACCACGATTCGCACCGAGCGCATGTGCGGCGGCTGCCCAGCGAGCGCGACAGACGGGCAATTGATGGTGGAGGTGATGCTCGGCAAGCGTCAATCCATCTCCGGCTCGAGCTATACCCTGGCCCTTGCGCTGGCGGACAAGATCGCCCGCGGCAGCCTGCCGCTGCTTGCGGATCGCACCATTGTCGCCAGTGGCCATGTCCAGCGCAACGGCCAGGTCGCTCCGGTGGGCCGGCTTGCCGAAAAGCTGGAGGTGATTGCACGAGCGCTCGCTCGCGCGACGATTAGCGCGCCCCTGCTGATTCTTCCCCAGGCCAATCTGGCTGCCCTGACCGATGCCGAACAGCGCCTGCTGGATGCCGTGATTGCCGCAGGGGCTCGCAGCGAGGGCGTCGCCGCACTGTCGGATTTCACCGCGGATTGGCCATCCTCAGCCAGAGCCGCGACCGCATTGGAGATGCCCAGGGAACGCGCAGTCAACCGGCGCTGGATCGTATTGCCCGTGCTGGGTGTCTGCGTTCTGCTTGGCATGCTTGTACTCTACCAAACGGGACAATCGACTGACGCCTGTGCACGACTGCCGCTGCAACCGGACTCGGCCACGGATTGCTGGGAAGCGCTGCCATTGAGCTTGCAGGCCGAATGCCGACTCGCGCACCGGGGCGGTTATCGCCCCTGGCGCCGGTGCGCAAGCGGCACTTGTCTGGCCGGGGCTGATCAGTTCCGCCTGCTGTTGCGTCCTGCCGCCGACGGCTGGCTGCATGTATTCCATCTGGATACAACAGATGCCCTGCTGGAGGATCTGTGGCCGGACCGCAAACCGCGGCAAGTATATGCCGGAGAAAGCCTACGCCTGCCCGGCTCCAACCGAACCTACCGTATCGACGGCCGCTCGTCACAGGAGCATTTCTTCGCCCTGTTGTCGCGCCATCCCATACCGGAATCGAGCGGTTCGGATGCGTTCGCCGCCGAGCTGCTTGCATTATTGGCCAAGCGCGGCGAGCAGTTGACGATATGCCGCGAACGCATCGCCTACGGGCATTGATCGCGGGTACGCTCAGCCAGCCCAACCGCGGCAATGTCTCGATGACTGGAGCTTGCAAAGGGTTTATCTCATGATCCACCGACTTGTTGTTCGACTGCTTTTTGGTTCGCTGGTGGTTGTGTTGTCGGCCTGCGCACAAACGCGCCCCCCGAATCCCATGCCAGTGCCCGCCAGCATTCTGCTCGAGCCCGGCAGGCCGCGCGGCATTATCGAATGCCGAACAGACCAGCCCTGCGGGGTCTCGGCAACGGCCGCTGACGATAGCCTGGATGCACCCCTGTCGACCCGGGATGTGACCATCGAATTTCTGCACGTGGACGCAGACGGGCGCCGTCGTCCGCTGGCACAGGGCAGCGCTCTGGCCACCGGCGAGGCGTTTGCCGTTCGCATCAGCGCGCACCGCGATGCGCATGTGTATCTCTGGCACCAGGATCCGCTCAATCGGATCACCGAGCTGGTCAGCGCTTCCGGTGCCCTTGGATCGACTCATTGTCGCTGGTCGAACCTGTTGCGCGCGGGTCAGATCGTCGAACTCCCCGCTCCCGGCGCGCACTACACCCTGGACGCGGTCGCCGGTACCGAGCGCATCCAGCCCATTGTTTCCGCGACTCCGCTGTGCGTCGCCAGCCGACACGAAGGCGAATTGCGCGCGATGGACTTTGGTTTCGATTGTTCCAGCGCGCGAGGCCAATGCGGCGAGGTATTCAGGATTGTGCACCTGACCCGCGTCTAAGCCCTAGCGGGAAAAGTCAATACGCCATATCATCGTAAATTTTACTGGAATCCAGATCGGCGACCCAAAACGGCGACCCAAAACGGCGACCAGGAGGTACTCGATCAGTGCAACACAGAAACCGCATGATCATCCCCAGCCGATACCGCGGTCCGGTGCTCGCGCTGCTGATCGGCTCTCTGCTCTGCCCAATGTCGAGCATCGCCGAGGTGGCCACCGACGGCACGTTGGGACCGATCCGCAGCCTCAGCGGGTCCATGACCATCGACCAAGCCCTGGGCAGGCGTGCCGGCGACAATCTGTTTCACAGCTTCCGACTGTTCAATATCAACCAGGGCGAGAGCGCCACCTTCACCGGCTCGGCGGACATCGCCAATGTCATCGGTCGGGTGACCGGTGGGAACGCCTCGAGGATCGACGGTAGGCTGAAATCCGATATCGGCCACACCGGCTTTTTCCTGATCAACCCCTCCGGCGTGGTGTTCGGACCTGAAGCGCAGGTGGATGTACCGGGTTCCTTTCATGTCAGCACCGCCGACCGGGTGAATTTCCCGGATGGTTATTACAGCGCAACCGACACCGCCGGCAGCAGATTGAGCATCGCCACCCCGGAGTCGTTTGGATTCCTGACCCAGCAGCCGGCCGCGGATATCCGGGTTGAAGGCAGCCAGCTGGAACTCCGTGCAGAACAGACTCTGTCCATGGTCGGCGGCCATGTGACCACCAGCGTCGACTGGAACAGCTTCAGCTTGGCGCGCGTCTCCAGCGAAGGGGGAACGATCCGCATGGTCGCCGTCGGCGAGGCCGACGCCGCCAATCGCGTGTTGCTGCACGACGGGTCGAGCGATCTGCCGCCGCGCGGTCGCGTCGAGGTCAGCTGGGGGTCGAGTATTGATGTCAGCGGTGTAGCAGGTTCTGAATCCATGCTGTTGCGCGGTGGCGAGGTCGAAGTCTCCTTGTCGACACTGGCCGCGCTGCATGTCGGAGACGGCGATTCGCCCGGCACCATCCATATCGATGCCGATGACATCAGCATCAGGGACAGCGGGATCTACGCGGACACCTGGGGCGATGGACGAGGCAATAGCATCGTCCTGCAAGCCGACAATCAGTTACGCATCGAGAATTCCACCGTCTCGGCCGACAACGATGGGGCTGGTACCCTTCGTGCCAACATGCAATTGAGCGCCAGGGACATCGAAATTGTCAACAGCGATGTGCGTTCTCTAGTATCGGGGTCCGGTGCCGGGGCCGATATCGAGGTCACGGCGGACAGCCTGACCATCGATGCCGCGAGCGCAGTGGACGGATTCTCGCGTCTGAGAACGCGCATTCTCGATGGCAGCAGCGGGGTTGCGGGAGACATCCGCGTCAGGGCAAGGCAGGTGCTGTTGACCGACGGCGGACAAATCAGTTCCATTGTCGATGCCGGAGGGACTGGCACCGGCGGCACCCTGGATCTGAGCGTTGGCGAATCCTTGATTGCCAGGGGCTGGAATAGCAATAGCGGTAATGACGTCTACAGCGGATTGATCACCACGATGTTATCACCCGATGGGCAGGCGGGCGGAGACATCCTCGTCAGCGCACCGAACGCGCGGCTGAGCCTCGACGGTGCGATCATTCAGGCTGCAACCGCTGGCTCCGGCGACTCCGGCGACATTCGCATGTCCGTCCGTGATCTGAAGCTCGAGGCCGAGTCCTGGATCATGTCAGCGACCCAGGCTGAAGGCGCGGCCGGCGATATTGACATCGAGATCGCGGAATCGGCGTCGCTGCTGAGCGGCTCCAGCATGGAAACCTGGTCATACCCCGAGAATACCGGCATGGCTGGCAACCTGCGTCTGAAACTGAGCGGGAATCTGGTGCTGGACAGCGCCAAGATCGACAGCTCCACTTCCGGCGATCTCGATGCTGGCAACCTGTCGATCGACGTCGGCGGAGACTTCGACATGAAGGCCGGCTCTTGGTTAGATGCAGCAAGCTATGCAAACGGCGCGGCGGGGGACATCGAAGTCCGTGCCGAGGGATCGATTCGGCTGCAGAACGCATCTGAGATCCGTTCCTTTACAGACGGAACCGGTCCTGCGGGCACCATCTCGCTGATTGCCGGAGGTGGCGTAGAGCTGAAGAATTCAGATATCGACTCCTTTACACGCGGCACCGGTCATGCCGGCACCATCTCGCTGATCGCCGATGGTGACGTCGAATTGCAGGATTCGGATCTTTCCGCACGTTCGTTCACCGCCTTCGATGGCGCTCGCCTGGGCGATGCCGGTCAAATCCGCATCGCGGCCGAATCCTCGAGCATGCTCGACTCCAGCCTCGGCGTCACATCCAGCAGCCGGGCCAACGCCGGCAGCATCGAGGTGCTCACCCGAGGGGACATCCGCGTCGATACCACGGGTGATGACCTGCATGGCTTGTTCGCAGGCAATACCGGCGGCTACTCCGATCCCTCATTCGACCCAGAGCGGGTTGCTGTCGAGGGCAAATCGGGAAACATTCGACTCGCTGCCGCAACGATTGTCTTCAGGAACAGGTCGAGGATGGATATAGGGACATCACGGGGAGATGGCGGTAACCTTGTCATCGACGCCGAATCCCTCGACCTGCTCGATGGCGCAACCATCAGCACAACAACCAGCGGGCCAGGCAAGGCCGGGGATGTGCGTATTGCGCTTAGCGACAGATTGTTGATCCAGGGACAGGATCCCGTCGGTTTGACACGTGCGGGTATCGAAACCGGCACCCTCGAGATGTCCGATGTCTTCGATGTGCCAGCCGGGTCGATTGGACCGGCCGGTTCGATCGATATCGACGCCGAGCAGGTGATCGTCGGCGCCAATGGAGTGATCCTGTCGGATTCCTTCTCCAACGCCCCGGCCGGTGATCTGCGCATGAACCTGGCTACCCTGGAGATCCGCGATGGCGGCGAGATTTCCTCCTCCACCAGCGGCCCGGGCGATGCCGGCAATACACTGATCAATGCTCGGGAATCCGTCACTGTCACCGGCATCGGTCCCAACGGCCGCTTGATCTTCCCCAGTTCCATCTCGGCGTCAGCCAGTCTTTTCAATGAAGTCACTGGCGGTGACGGCGGCGATGTCCAGATCGTCGCTCCCAGGATTGCCGTCGAACAGGGCGCCTTCTTGGCTTCCTCGACCGGCAGCAACAGTGCAGCCGGGACGATTCTCCTGCGCGCGGACCAGCTGATCGTTCAGGCTGGCGGCCGAGTCCGTACGGACACGTTTGGGGCCGGCAATGCGGGAGATATCGACGTCCAGGCAAACAACATCCTGATCGACGGACGAGGAACCGAGTCGCTGCCGATCGCCTGGCGCGCGACCGGTATCTCCAGCGCGGCCAATGGGGCGTTCGGCAGCCAGACCGGGAATGCCGGTGCCATCGAGTTAGTGGCCATCGATGCTGTTGATCTAGTCGGCCGTGCCGAGGTGTCCACTAACACCGCAACCAGCGGTGATGCGGGCCGCATCAATGTCGCCGCCGACACCCTGACCATCGACAATGCCAGCCTGATCAGCCGGGCGGAAGCAACCGCCTCCGGCTTTGCCGGCGACGTCGATGTCGACGCAAACCTGCTGCACCTTCGCAACGCCGGCGCCATTAGCACCGCAGCGCTCCAGCGCGTCTCCACCGAGCGCCTGCCTGCTGCCCCAGACAGCGGCATCCGCATCGACGCCAACGAGCTGCGGATGACCTCCGCCGCCGTGATCGGCGCCGAGAGCACAGGCAATGTGCCCGCCGGGACCATCGAGATCGCCGGCGATTCGCTGCTTGCGCGCCAGGGAGCGGCCATCCGTTCCGACGCCGCGGGCAGCGGCGATGCCGGCAGCATCCTGCTGCGCATCGATGCCATCGAACTTGACGACGCCAAGATCCGGGCCGATACCAGCAGCAGCGGTGCCGGCGGATCGGTGGAAATCGTCGGTAACAGCCTGCGCGCGGCCAATGGTGCCAGAATCCTAACGGGTACGAGCGACAGCGGGGCCGCGGGAGGCATCGCTATCCGCTTGGCCGGCGAACTTGCCCTGAACTCCGATGCGGAATTGACCACAAGCACCTCGGGCAGCGGTAACGCCGGGCGTATCGGCATCCGGGCCGGTATCCTGAACATCAACAACGGCGTCCTGAGCAGCCGGGCGGATACCGCGGCTAGCGGCTTTGCCGGCAGCATCGATGTCAGCGCGAATTTGCTCCACCTTCGCAACGCCGGCACCATCAGCACCTCGTCATTGCAGAATGTCCCGGTCGAGCGCCTGGCCGATGCTCCCGACAGCCGCATCCATATCGACGCTGGACAAATCCGCATGGCCCATGCCGCCATCGATGCGCGAAGCACCGGCAATGTCGCCGCCGGCGCAATCGACATCCAAAGCGGCGCGATCACACTGGCGAATCTGAGCCGGATCACCACCGAGTCGATGGATGCCGACGGCGGGCCGATCGACATCGCGGCAAGCTCGCTGTGGCTGGCCGACAGCCAGATCACCACCTCGGTGCTGGGCACCTCCGGCGATGGCGGCGATATCCGCATCGTCACCGAACTGCTGGGCATGGATGGCGGCTTCATGCAGGCGAATACCGCGGCAGCCGGTGCGGCAGGCGGGGATCTCCTTGTGCTCGCCGAGCAGGCAGTGCTGAGCCGAGGTTATGTCCAGGTCGGCGGCAATGAACGGCTGAATTTCCAGCCCGGCCTGGGATTCAATGTGATCCAGGCGGCCGCTCCCGATGGTGTCCAGGGCAACATTCAAACCAGCGTACCGGAGCTGGATGTCACCCGGGGATTGACAGAACTCGCGACGCCGGTCGCCGATCCCGCCGCATTGGTCCGCGACCGCTGCCTGGCAGCCAGCCCCGGGGCCGGCTCATCGTTAGTCGAACAACCGTTTGCCGGTCTCGAACCGGCATCCGCCGCGGCTGTGTCGTTCGCCGGTGCTCGTCTCGATCGGTTGCTGAGGACAAATCACTGAACAGACAACGGAGGAATCAGGATGAAGACCAGTCAGGTTCTGCGCGGGCTATGGATTACTCTCTGTATGGCGTTCTCCATCGCCGCCTTCGCAATACAACCAATTGCGCCGTCGCGCTCGATGCCCGGAGCCAACAGCGCGGTGCAGCGCCCCGCCGAGATCTTGCCTGAAACGGCGATTCCGGCACCGGACATCGGCATGCAGGACGCGGCCAGCCCTCAGATCGCTTCGAGTCTTCCCAACACCCCGCTGTTTGTATTGCGCTCGGTGCGTTTCGAAGGTGGCGAGGGATTGCCTACAACCGGGCTTCGCGCGGTTGCCTTCCCCTACCTGGGCCGCTGGGTATCCCTGTCCGATCTGGAACAGCTTCGCTATGATCTGACCAGAAATCTAGTGGACCTGGGTTATATCAACAGCGGCGTGATCGTGCCATCGGGGCAGCGCGTTCGCAATGGCGAGCTGCGGTTGCGCATCGTCACCGGGCATCTCAACGAGGTTCGGATCAGTGGCAACAGAGGGCTGCGCGCCGACTATATCCGCAATCGGATTCGCCCCGACCCGGAAGAACCGCTGAACCAGCAGCGCTTGCAGCAACGCTTCCAAAGATTGCTCGATGATCCATTAATCGAACGCATCGATGGCACCCTGCTGCCCGGCATCGGCCCCGAGAGCGCCGTCCTCGACCTGGATGTGGAAAGGGCGCGCCCCTGGCAACTCTATGCGCGCATAGACAATTATCATCCGCCCAGCACCGGGGCGGAGTTTCTCTATCTGGGCGGCGCCCTGCACAACCTCACCGGGCTTGGAGATCTTCTCGAGTTCTACGGCGCGCTGGGCCTTCAGAGCGACAATAGCCTGCAGCGGCGCGGTCGCGAGGGCTCGATTGGCTGGTCAGTGCCGGTAACCGCCCAAGATACCCGGTTCTTTGTGCGTTTGGATCGGACCAATGCGTCCTTGCTGGAAGCATCCTTGCGCGATCTGGACATCGACAGCGATACCGAGCGCTTCGAAGTCGGTTTCTCCCATCCCTTCTGGCGCGGCGCGCGCGACGAATTCAGCATGGGCCTTTTATTCAGCGCGTCGCGCAACACTACCACTCTGCTCGGCGAGCGTTTCTCATTTTCGCCGGGGGCGGTGCGCGGCGAGAGCCGAGTCAGCGCATTGCGCTTCTACCAAGACTATCTAAGCCGTGGTAATGACAGCGCGCTTGGCTTGCGCTCGATCTTCAGTCAAGGGGTAGACACACTGAATGCGACCATCCACGGCGGCGATCTCCCCGACAGCCAGTTCTTCGTTTGGTTTGGCCAAGCCCAGTATGTCCGCGATTTCGACTGGAAAGACACACGCTTGGTACTGCGTGCCAGCGTCCAACTGACCCCGGACATCCTGTTGCCGCTGGAGCGTTACGCGGTGGGCGGTGCGCGCACGGTTCGTGGCTACCGGGAAAACGAGCTGGTCGGCGACGCCGGCTATGTCGCATCGCTGGAATTGCGCTACCCCCTGTGGCGAGGCGCTACCTGGGGTGACGCCGAGGGCCTGTTCGAGCTTGCCCTGTTCACCGATGTGGGCAGTGCCTGGAGCCATGGCCGGTTCGAACGGCGCGAAGATCTGTTCTCAGCCGGGGTTGGTGTGCGCTTTGGCATTCAAGACAATCTGCGCGCGGAACTGTACCTGGCCCACGCCTTTTCCGAGCCCGTACCGCAGGACAGCTATAACTGGCAGGACGACGGGATTCATTTCATACTCGAAACCGAATTTTAGCGGAGGCTTTGACAATGCTTATGACAAATCCGCAGCGCTGCGTCCGGCTGAGCATCTGCATGGCGCTGGCCCTGGCGTCAGCATGGCTGCTGCCATCCAGGTCATGGTCCATGCCCGAGGCTGATCTTGCCCCCTCTGCCCGCACTCCCGCCGCCGACATGGCCGGCTGGACTGCCACCATCGAGCGCACCGACGCCAGCCCGTCCGCACGCATCGAAGCACTGATCCGCAGGGGCGAGACCTACCGGACAGCCGGTCATTGGGGCGTGGCCGAGACTGACCTGAGCCAAGCACTGGAGCAGGCGCGCCTGGCCGAAATCGAGCTGCTGGAAGGCGTCGCCGCCTACGCCCTCGGGCAATTGTATGCCCAAACGCAGCGCGAGTCGGCAGCAGAGTCCGTGTTACGCGAGGCGCTGGCGCAAGCCGAACGCCTGGGGCATCCGGCATTGACCGGGGCAATCGCGAACAGTCTTGCGACGGTGCTGGCCGCAGAGGACCAAAGAGCGCAGGCGCGGGCGCTGTACGCACAGGCGCTGAGCTTGGCCCGCGAGTCGGGCGACTCGGGACTCGCTGCCGCCGTGTATTGCAATCGGGTCCAACTGCTGCTGGACGCCGACCGCAACCGACGCGTGGCGCTGCGCGAGTTACAAGCGGCGCACCGAGCCGCGGTGCAAACGACCGACCCCGAGGAGCGTGCCCAGTTATTGCTCAGGATCGGCCAGGCGGGACTGGCCGCCGGCAATATTGGACGCGCCTTTGGCGCCGACAGATTGCGCCAGGCAGCCAGCCTGGCCAGCAGCGAGAAGTTGCCCAGCATCCAGGCACGAGCGCTCGGAGAGCTGGGACGCCTGCACGAGGAGAACGGACAAACGACCAAGGCCCTGGCCCTGACCGAACAGGCGGTTCTTGTCAGTCCGATCGGTGCGCACGATCTGCGCTATCCATTGGAGTGGCGCATCGGGCGCCTGTATCGCGAACGCGGCGATCGCAGCCGGGCGATTGCCGCCTATCGGCGCGCGGTCGACCACCTGGACCGCGTCCGCCCGGCTCTTCCCGTCAGCTACGAATCCGGCAGTTCATCCTTCCGCGAGCGCTTCGGTCCGCTGTATCTGGAACTGGCGGATCTGCTCATCCAGCAAGCTGCGGATTACCCGGACAGCGAACAGGAGCAGTCATTGCTCGACGAGGCGCAGGCGCGGGTCGAACAGATCAAACTCGACGAATTGCGCGACTATCTGCGCGATGCCTGCTTACAGCCGCTGCGCAAACAGGTCGGCTCGGTGGCCTCCGGGACTGCCGTGCTGTATCCGATCATCCTGCCGGATCGTCTGGAGCTGTTGCTGCGCACCGGCGATCGGATGCACCGATTCACCAGCCCCGTGGGCGCCGCGGTGCTGGAACGTGCCGCTGCACAGTTGCGCCGCGCATTAAGCCAACGCCGATCGGCGCCGACTGCCGCTCAGTCGCTGTACGATTGGCTGATTGCACCCATCGAACCGGAACTCGCGGCGCATTCGGTAACAACCCTCGCCGTGGTGCCCGACGGCGCCTTGCGCACCATCCCCTTCGCCGCCCTGTCTAATCGCGGCGAGTATCTCATCGAGCAGTTCGCGCTCGTCACGCTTCCGGGGCTCACCCTGATCGATCCACAGCCCTTGCCTCGCTTTGAACAACCGGCATTGCTTGCGGGTCTGAGCAGGCCAGGTCCGGTGGTCGCTGACCTGCCGAGCTGGTGGCTGGACGCATTGGTGCGGCAATATCGAGGCGGTTTGCAGGCAAATGCCGCTTCCACCCGGCGCGGAGCCGCCGTGCGCGACCCTGCTGGCGGCCAGCGCGGCTTCAGCGCATCGGCGCTGCCTTCCGCGCCGCTCGTCGAGGTCGATGCGCCGGAAACCATTGCCGCGTTGTCCTTGCCCGGGGTGCGTGCGGAGCTCGAGGCGGTTGCTGGTCTGCTGCCGGCGAAAACCCTGGTGGATGAAGCATTCCGGCGCGAGCGTTTCATCGACGAGCTGAACCGTGGAGCCCACCCTATTGTCCACATCGCCTCCCATGGCGTGTTCGGCGGCAGCCCAGAGCAGAACTTCATCCTGACCTACGATAAACGGCTCGACATGAACCGCTTCGCATCGGCACTGAGACCCAAGGAACTGAGAGCCGCACACCGGTCGAGCTGTTGGTCCTGAGCGCCTGTCAGACCGCCGAGGGCGACGATCGTACTCCCTTGGGACTAACCGGCGTCGCGCTCCAGTCCGGCGCCCGCGGTGCGATCGGCGCACTCTGGCCAGTCGACGATGCGGCCACGCAGCTGATCATGCGCCGCCTGTACGAAAACCTGCGCGATCCTGGCGCGACCAAAGGACGCGCATTGCAACAGGCGCAGCTGGCGTTGCTGCGCGAGCCGGCCTGGACCGAGCCATACTACTGGGCCCCCTTCATCCTGGTTGGAAACTGGCTGTGAGGCGCAGCATCCCGGCCATGTCCCCGATCCTGCTGCTGACGGCATCGCTGTGGACCCTCGGCGCGGCCGCCGCACCGCCGGTGCAGACCTTCAAGGACTGGGCCTTGCGCTGTCCTGATGAGGTCGGCTGTGTATTGGAACAGCGCGTTCTGCTGGAGGATAATGACAGGACGCCGCTGCTGCATGTCGCATTGCAATACAGCGGACAGCCCCGCTCGTTGAATGCCATCCTACGCGTCCCGCTTGGGGTTCTGCTGGCGCCCGGATTAACCCTAACCCTCGATGCGGGTGCGCCCCAAAACATTCCCTTCCACCACTGTCTGCCCGAGGGCTGCGTTGGCCTGATCAAGATATCCGACTCGCTTGCGGCGGATCTGCGTCGGGCGCTGACCGGCCAGGTCAGCTACCGCCTGGCGGACGGGCGTAACCTCGAGATTCCGTTGTCGCCGCTGGGCATCACCGCCGGGCTGCGTGCATTGCAGCGTCGGCCTTGATGCGCAGTGAAGTTTTCATAATGCCAGGTACATTCTCAGGGCCAGGTTAAAGCGCAGGATCCGACGTTGGGGCTATCGGGATCGAAATCGGGATCGAACACCGTTATCGATCAGGATTTAGCCTCAGAATAACAACTCTGGCTTTATTTGACCCCTTGCTATGTAGTCGGCCTGCTTCTCCATGGCGTCAAAGATGCTGATTTCTGGCTATGTTGAGCGCTTGATTCAACATAGGTGATGGTGCAGAAACAAGCTAAACAGGTTTTTGGCTTGGGTGTCGCCTGCCGATTCATTCGCTACCGCTATCGGCGTCGGTATCGGTATCGGCGTCGGTATCAACGTCGGTATCGGCATCGGTATCGGTATTGGCGTCGGTATCGAACTGACCAACCCGCTATTCGCCAAGCTCCTCGCTGACCGCGTCGCCACGCTGTCCGCGCTTCGTGAGCATGGCCACACGACCATCGAGCAGTGCCTTTTGCTTGCCGTTGTCGTCTGCGGACAACGCTTCGCACACCAGCAAGCACGTCCTCAATCGCAGCGCACTCCAGCGCCGAGCCTCGTGCGATTTCAAATGACCGGCGTCGATCCTCGCTCGTCGCTTTGCCGTTACCCTCGGCACTGTTCAGCGCGATGGCCTGCGATGCGCGCCTACGATGCGCGCCTACGATGCGCAAAGGAGTTGATCCTTCGCGTTACGCTGTCCTTTCACATGCTCGCAGTCGCGCTAGGCCCAGCCGACAGACTCGATGGCCGCACGCTAGACGTCGCGCTTCTCATGACCGAATGGCATAGGGCGTTTTCTCTCTCGATTCCGATTCCGATTCCGATAGCAACCCCGACCCCGATTGCACTCCGCCGATGTCTGGATAGCGTTGTATAGGTTATTCATGAACCGCTACTAGGTAAGGTTAGCCGGGTTGCGCCCGGCACCAACGACCTTCTCGCTCCCTCTCCGTCTCCTCGCTCGTTTTCCCCGTTCATTCTCTCCGTTCATTTTCAAAGCGGTTTTGCTTCTGCCGCCAACACCCCTGGGAAAAACAGGGTATGGGCCGACAACTTAAGGGCAATCAGCGGCAATGATCATGCAGGAAACAGGCTATACAAAGTTCCAGGTCGACTGGATGCGAACACCCATGTTCCATCACATGCTGACGAATGAACTCGCGGATTGGCGCTGCCCGCTGTATGACGCCGGGCTGATCGGCTGGGATCGGGAATCCGGCATTGGATTCGGCAACCTGAGCGCAAGGCTCGGTGCGTCGCGGCGCTTTGTGATCAGCGGCACCCAAACCGGCTGTCTGCGACGGCTTGGACCGGAGCATTTCGCGCTGGTCACCTCAGTTGATATCGCTGCCAATCGGGTCGTTTGCCACGGCCCGATACAGGCTTCGTCCGAGTCCATGACCCATGCCGAACTCTATGCTCTGGATGCCGAGATTCAGGCGATCGTGCATGTTCACAGCGCCCAACTCTGGACGGCATTACAGCATGAATTGCCCTCGACCGCGACCGATGTCGCCTATGGCACCCCGGCGATGGCGCGTGAATTCCTGCGTCTTTATCACGAAACCGACTTTCCCGAACGGCGCATCGCGGTAATGCGCGGCCATCGAGATGGACTGATCGCAATCGGCGAGTCCATTGCCGAGGCCGCGCTTCGCATCCTGGCCTATCGCGATGGTTGTCGACCGCCTCTGACCGCTCATCAACCGGACTCGCGGCCGTGAATTCCGCGGCTTTTTCCCGCATTCGATCAACCCGAATGCACTATGACCTTTGGAGGACTGCTCAATGAAATTGAATGCAATGATCGACAAGGCGCATGACCGCCTGCAGGACTTGGAGCAGTTGCGTCAACTCGGCGTCGTTTGCCGAGAGGGTGACTTCTTTCCATCGGTGCACTATCCACCGATTACCATGTATCAGGAAATAACCGATGACGAATTGCTTGCCGGCTACAGCATGCCGGAAGATGGTCGCCTGGATGTCTATGCACATATTCCGTTTTGCCGCCAGCGCTGCGTCTTTTGTCATTATCCGCTCAAGCTCGGTACAGCTCAGGGGGCGGAAAAAGATCGCTATTTGAACGCATTCGAAAAAGAGCTGGATCTGTATATCGCAAAGCTTGGCATCGAGCGTATTATCGCCCGCTCCATTCTGGTCGGTGGAGGCACTCCGACCTATCTGACCCTGGAGCAGCAGCGCAGGCTCTTCGACCTGATGGCCAAGCGCATCGATATGTCGACCTGCCGGCAATACACCTTCGATGTGGACCCGAATACCATCATCGGCCCGCAAGGACGCGAGCGGCTACGGATGATGCGCGACTATGGTGTCGATCGCCTGACCATCGGCGTGCAATCCCTCGACGAGGACATTCTGCGGCTGATGAACCGTCATCACGGCGTAGCCGAGGTGCTCGAGTCCATCGAGGAAACCCACAAAGTGGGCATGACCGTGGACATTGAATTCATCTTCGGCTTCCCAGGCCAGACGCTGGATAGTTGGGGGCGGATGATGGAGCGCGCCTGCAGACTAGGCGTCGAAGAGATTCAGCTCTATCGCCTGAAAATCGACGCCTACGGCGACTACCAAGGGCCGATCAAGCAATTGCTGGAAAAGCATCCGGAATTGCGACCCTCGGTGGAGCAGACCATCGTCATGAAGCAGCTGGCGATCGATATCCTGGCATCACATGGCTATAGCGAAAACCTGCGCCGGGTATTCACCAAGGAGTACCGCCACCACTCCCGCTACGCCCACAACCAATGCTGCCGTCTGTTGGATCAGATCGGCATTGGTTTGACGGCATTCAGCAGCCTGCGCGATCGCTTCGCCCTAAATACCCAGTATTTCGACGAATACTACCGATTGATCGAATCGGGCCATCTGCCCATCAACCGCGGCATCGTCCGCGATCCGGAGGAGCAGATGCGTTGGGCCATCATCCTGCCGTTGAAAAACCGATCCGCCCGTAAGAGCGACTTCTCGCGCCTGACCGGCAAGTCCTTGTCCGACGTGTTTCGCCCGAAGATCGCCAGGCTGAAACAGGCCGGACTGGTGGTCGAAGACGACGAGCGTTTGGTCCTGACCAAGCTCGGCGCCTTCTTCGCAGACGAGGTCGTGCAGCAATTCCAGCATCCGGATTACATCCCCTACCCGCCCAACCAATATGATCCCGGTCCCTTGCATCCGCTCCAAAACCACTCGCCTTGGGAGGCATTGCAATGACTTCGTTTCGGACATTTTGCATAGCCCTTTTGTTGCTGGCGTTGACCACGCCGGCCGCCTTCGCCCAGACGCCGGCGGATCATTCGCGCATGGGCGTACTGCCTCGGTATCTGGTCGCTTTTCCCGGCGCCGACATGGCGGGCATGCCGGGCATGCTCAGACCGGGCAGCGACGCTTTCTCCCTGTTGACCTTGCCGGAAGTTCAGCAGGATCTGGCCCTGAGCGAGGGACAGATTAACCGTCTGCGCCAATCCAATCCGCTGTTCCGCAATGGGGTAACGCGCGCGCAGCCCGGCAGTGAGCCTAGCGGTGAGTCGGACAGCGCGGCAAACCTCGAGCAATTGCTCTGGACCAGCCGCGGAGCCATTGCGAACGTGCTGAATGCGCAACAGATCGAGCGCCTGCAACAGATCATGGTGCAGCAAGGCGGTCCCTGCGCAATCCCAAACGAGCCTGACTTGCTGCGACGCCTGCAAATCGGAGAAACGCAAAAGGACGACATCGCGGCAGCCTGCGACGCATTGATGACAGAGCTTCGGGCCGCGTTTCAGGCTCCGCCCCGGGGTCAGGATCCTTGCCCGACCTTGCGCGCGAACGAAGCGCGACTCGAACCGATGCGCCAAACAGGCGAGGCCGCCATCGTCGCGACCCTATCCGCGCAGCAGCGCCGGACATTGCAGCAATTAACCGGCGCCAAACTCAGCATAGCGTTCAGGGCGATTCCAGAGTGCGCCGCCGATCCGGTGCAAATGCAACAAGCCGTGATGAGGGAAGAACCATGAAGACCAACCACCGCATTCCATTGATCAGCCCGCCACAAGCGAAGGCGGACATCCTGCACCTGCTGCATGCCAGGGATGAACTTCAGCAGCATTTGTTTCATTCCGCACGCCAGGTGCGTCAGCAGGCCGGCATGGCGTTGGTGAAATTGCGTGGCGTCATCGAGATTTCCAATTATTGTCAAAAGGCCTGCGGATACTGCGCGATCCGACCGCAGAACTGCACATTGGAACGCTTTCGCATGGATACAGACACCATTATCGCGGTGGCACACGACATCGCCTCCGAAGGCATCACGACGGTCTTTCTGCAGTCCGGACAGGATCCCAAGGTCGATGACATCGTCTGCGAGGCCATCCCCGCCATTCGCGAGCTGGGGGTGGAGGTTCTGCTCAATCTGGGCGAGAAGTCTTTGTCGACCTATGAGCGCTACGCCGCCGCGGGTGCCGGGTCCTATATTCTCAAATTCGAGACCGCGGACCCGATCCTGCACCAGCAGGTGATTTGCTCGCCGTTGTCCGAGCGTCTGCAATGCGCCGAATGGATCAAACAGGCCGGCATGCAGCTCGGCACCGGCAATATCATCGGTCTGCCCAATCAAACCGTTGAATCGGTCGCCGAGGACATTCTGCTGGCGCTGCGCATGGCGCCGGATTTTGTCAGTTCGTCCCCGTTCATCCCGAACGAGCATACGCCGCTACAGGATCATCCCCACGGCAGTCTGGAGCTGACCCTGAATGCCATCGCGGTATGCCGACTGCTGTTCCCCCACGCCCTGATCCCCGCGGTCAGCGCGCTGGAGAAACTGGAACCCGACGGGCAATTACGCGGCCTGAACGCCGGCGCCAATGTCATGACCATCAACTTCACGCCAAAAGACTTGCGCGACAGCTATGCCATCTACTCGCAAGGACGCTTTGTCGTCAAGCTCGATCACGCGCACAACACCATCGCGCGCGCCGGGCTGACCCCGGGGCGCCCTCAGCCTGACGTCTATCTCCAGAAACCGGCCAACCCGATGTGCGGCCAAACACTTGATCAATTGTTTCCAACACGAGGAACCGCATAATGCATCATCAGCAAACCAAAACACCTTATCTGCTGACCTGGCTGCTGGTCATATCATTGACGACAATGGGCAGCCATGCCGATCCCAAGAGTTCAGGCAGTTCCGTAGCGAACCAAGACAACACCGCCATGCCGCAAGCCGCCGAGACCATCGAGGAGCTGGAGCCGGGCGCTACATTGCAAGTACCGGTCGACTCCAACATGTCGCTGGTGCATGTCGGCAGCAACGATTCTTTTGCCACCACCCCGGAGGGCAATCAGGCCGCAAGAGATCTGTTCGACGCCATCAATGCCTATCACCGTGGCGAACTCGAGCTTGCCGGCGAGAAGGCGCGCTCAGCACGCGCGCTCTACGACGAGATCATTCCGCGCGAGAACTACGGTGGCGAATACACCGCGTTGCAATGGTTCTGTGACTATCTGTTAGCGGATCAGGCTGGCCGCGAGCAGATGACCGCCGATCCCTTCGTCAACGAGTTCTTCAGAATGTACGGCGGCAACGACTTCGCGGTGTTGCAGGAATATCTGAAGCGTAAGTACCGGGTGGCCACAATCGGCGACGAGGACAGCCTGGCCGGGCAGGAGCGCAAAATCTACCTTGAAGACACCATTTTGTTCAACAACCCGCGTCGCGAAACCTGGGAGCATACTTCGGAGCTGATGGCACTGCTGGATCTGAGACCGGGCCTGCGCATCGCCGATGTCGGTGCCGGCCCCGGCTACTACTCGTTTCGGTTTGCCGACCGAGTCGGTCCGGATGGCCAGGTAATCTCCATCGACACCGTTGCCGAGCACCTGGCCTATGTGGATCGGACCATGCAGCGTCTCGGCGTGCACAACATCAGAACCATCCAGACCGATGGCAAGTCCCTGGGGCTGAACGGCGAGAAGGTGGATGCGGTCTTTCTATGCTCCCTTTATCACAACATCTACGCAATGTCCACGGCGCCTGCGCGGGATGCCTTCGTCAATGCCATCAAGGACGCCTTGACCGCGGACGGCCTGCTGTATCTTGCCGACAATGGTCTAGTACCCCGCGGCGTGCTGCCCTATCACGGCCCCTATGTCGCGAAACAATTGATTGTCGGCCAGATGCTCAATTACGGCTTCGAATTGGTGCGCCAACATCAGCATATTCCGCAGCGTTACCTGCTGGTGTTCAAAAAGGCCGGGCAGGACGCATCGGCGCGCTCCGCAGCAGCCGATACACCGAATAGGCAGGCGGTTGCGGACGCTAACCTTCTGTCCGCAACGGTTCGCTGAAAGATCAAGCCGGCGCTGAGTTCGCGAGACCAACCACCGTCGTGCAGGGAAGCATGTCGGGGCCGGCAACGGGCAACGCCGCACTGGAGTCACCCAATGAATTCAGAATTGATCGGCATGACCGCGGCCCTGGGCTCGGCCGCCTCCTGGGCCTTGGGCTCGGTGCTGTTTCGGCGCCTTGGCGATGATATACCACCGGTCTCCTTGACCTTTGCCAAGGGCATCGCCGGCATCGTCCTGCTCGGCATCGTGGTCCTATTGGTCGGATTCGCCCCCCTGGACAATCAGACCCTGATCTTGCTCATTGCCAGCGGTCTGCTCGGAATCGCCCTTGGCGACACCCTGTTTTTCATGGCGTTGAACAATCTGGGGGCGCATGCGGTGGTGATACTATTCACCTTGGGCCAGTTATTGACCGTGTTCATGGGCATCTGCTGGCTCGGGGAGACCCCCAGCCTGTCCGATTGGGCCGGCATCGGCGCCATTCTGAGCGGGGTCACCATCGTCATGTGGTCCAAGATCAGCGGGCCTGAAGGACATACCCGACTGATCGGCTTGCTGTACGGCCTGCTGGCAATCAGCGCAATGGCCTCGTCAATCATCATCGCCAAGCAGGCGCTGGAGATCGCCGACAGCATACAGGCAACCTTCATCCGCATGCTGGCAGGCACCTGCGGGATTTTTCTGTTCGGCCAGCTGACCGGTCGACTGATTCAGGGTCTGTCCGCATTGCGAAAACCCTCCCTGTTCGGCTTTTTCCTGCTTTCTGTTGCCGTGGTCACCTTCGGCGGCTTTTGGCTGTCATTGTTGGCCATTGACAACATCGATGTTTCCATCGCCAATACCCTGAACGCCACCGAACCCCTGTTCGTACTGCCACTGGCCGCCTCTGTGCTGAAAGAACGCATCACCCGCGTGGTGGTCGCCGGTGCAATGCTGACCTTCATCGGTATCCTGCTGATTATCGCGCCCTGGTAATGCGACCGCCCGCCCTGGGCAAACCGCGGCGCTGAGTGCTGCCTTCACAGCTCACCGCGGAGACTCAGCCGAAAATACCAAGTTAAGGAACAGCACGGAGGGGAAGAACAGGCTGCAATCAAGTTGACTTTGCTTCTCCATATCCCGCGTGCTATTCGTGGAAAAACAATGTTCAGCAGGTTGTTTCGACTATTTTCATGATCTCGTAGGTTGGTGTGAGCTTGCGAACCCCAACAGTCAACGATCTGTGATGCCGTGAGCAAAGGAGTTAGTTCCTCACCCCACCCTTACACAGGCTTCTTTCACAGCAAAACCGCAAACCATGATCGCTCCCCCCACACCCAGCAATTTTGCCCCAGGCTACCTAGCCGCAAAACGCTGCTGGCTGCTCGACGGCGACGGCGTGCTCTATCAGGACGGCCAGCCCCTGCCCGCGGCCATTGAGCTGATTCGATTATTACGCCAGCATGACCGCCCCCTTGCGCTGTTGACCAACACCAGCGCCAAAACCCCAGCGCAGATCGCCGCCGACCTGAGCAATATGAACATCGAATTGCGACCCGAGGAGATTGCAACATCCGCATCCGCCGCGGTCGCCGCAACCATGCCCATGCATACCGCCATGGTGCTTGGCGGCGACGGCATCCTCGACGCCTTGAGCCGCGCCAAGGTGACCATTGTGAAACCGGAACCCAGCGCCGTCTCGGCTGACATCGATGCGGTCTTCGTCGGCATGGACCGCCAGCTGACATACCAACGTCTGAGTGCCGCGGTGCTGGCCATTCAACGCGGCGCGCGCTTTATCGCCACCAATGCCGATCGCGGATTTCCCACCCGGCAAGGGCTTCTCCCCGGTGCCGGGTCCATCGTTGCGGCCATCTCCGCGGTGGTCGGCAGGGAGCCCGAGTTCATCGCCGGCAAGCCTGGGTGCGGTCTGTTCCTGGATGCATTGGCCCGTGCCAACACGGCAAGTGCGGACGCCATCATGATCGGCGATCAACTGGAAACGGACATTCTCGGTGCCATGCGCGCCGGCATCGACACGATCTTGGTCGGTACCGGCATCGCCGGCCGCTGTAACGACGCCGAAATCCTGCATTTTCAAAAGCTGCATGGAGCGCCAACCCATATGGCCAGCGATCTGATCCCGATTCTGCATCGCCTCGATCAAGACCTCCGGAGCCCCTGATGTCATCAGCCCCCCACCCCGTTCCGTTGATCGCCAGCGCCGGAACACCGACTGCCAACCTGCGTCCTGCCACAAGCTATATCGATCTGAAAGCCGCCTTCCTCTTGGTGGTTGCCAACATGATCGGCACCGGTGTCTTCACCACCCTCGGATTCCAGGCCGCCGGCGTGCCCAACGGGGCCGCATTGCTGTTGCTTTGGGCGCTGGGGGCAATCGTTGCACTCTGCGGCGCCCTATCCTATGCCGAGTTAGCCGCGGCCATGCCACGCAATGGCGGCGAATACCATTTCCTTGCAAGCATCTATCATCAGGCACTCGGCAAGGTTGCTGGATTTGTCTCCATCAGCGTCGGTTTTTCCGCGCCGGTGGCCCTGGCGGCGGTCGCGTTGGGACGCTATGCCGGCACTGCCCTGCCCCTCGATCCGGCCTGGATTGCATTGGCTGCGGTGCTGATCATCACCCTGCTGCACGCCCTGAACCGCGAACTGGGCCGCAAGTTCCAAGTCGGCGTCACGGCCCTGAAGATCGGCGTGATCCTGGCCTTTTGTGTCTTCGCATCGATGCAGCCACGTCTGCCCGGCACCCTGTCCGTGGTTCCCGACCAAGACACCCTGAAGGCGATCTTCAGCCCTGCCTTCGGCATGTCATTGGTGTATGTCTTTTATGCCTATGCCGGCTGGAATGCCACCGCCTATGTGGTTGGCGAGGTCAAGAATCCCTCGCGCACCGTACCGCTGGCGCTCGTCCTCGGCAGCCTGCTGGTCGGCACCCTGTATCTATTACTCAACTGGGTCTTTTTGCGCAGCATTCCCTTGGCCGAGCTGATCGGAACCATCGAAGTCGGTGCCGTCTCCGCACGCAATCTCTACGGCATTGCCATCGGCGACCTGCTCGCCTTGACCATGAGCCTGCTGTTGCTGTCCACGGTCAGCGCCATGATCCTGGCCGGACCGCGGGTGATTCAGCGCTTCGGCGAAGACATCCCGGCATTGAGTTGGCTCGGCGCCCGCAATCGGCGCGGCGCACCGACCCATGCGATGCTGTTCCAATTGGGCTTGGTCACCCTATTCATCCTGACCGATTCCTTCGAGACAATGCTGACCCTGGCCGGTTTCACCGTCACCCTGATGTCCTGGCTGGTCGTGGCCGGCCTGATGGTTCTGCGCCGGCGGGCACCACATCTGAAACGGCCGTTCAGGGTTCCCTGGTATCCGCTGCCGCCGTTGATTTTTCTCGTCATGAGCGGCTTCAGCATGCTGGCTGCCGCGCTGCAGCGTCCCATCTTGGTCGCCGCGGTGCTGGGCGGGTTGTTGGCGGTGGGGCTGGGGTTTTATCGTTATGGGGAGGTTCGGCGGGGTGCATAGAAAACAGCAGCAGCCTGCTTCTGTCGATTTCCAGGTGCGGAGACATGTCAATTTGCAAGAAATCAATTTACCTGATTTGTCCCAATACCTTCGCCAAATGACCCGATCTCATGCTGCACTAAGTTCTTGATTAATCCGCCCCAGATTTGCAGCCTGCTCAAGGGCTTGGTCAATAATATTTGCTTCGGGCATTTCCGGAAGCATTTTTAACACCTCCAGGACGTATTTCCGGCCGCGGAAGTGGGCTTTGAGGTCATTGACGCTAAAGCTCGGACAGTGCTCGCGCACCGGTCGCATCAGGATCTGGGACAGGTTGATCATCAGCATCGCCAGGTTGGCACTGTTGTAGACCGGCGTTGGCTTGATCACCATGAAGTCTTCCAAGCCCCAGTACTGTTTGGCGTCTCGGAAGTTGAACTCGATTTGGAAGCGCAAGCGATAGTAATCGATGAGCGCTTCGTAGCCTAACTCGAGATCACTACTGAAAAGGATGACATGGGCCTGGGCACCGGTGCGTTGGTTGGTCTTGACAAGGATCACGACATTGAGCCGGTCGGGGAATTTTTTGTGCCAAACGGGCAGTTGGTAGATGGCCGTATGAACCTGTCCTTCCACGGAAGTGGCTTTGAGAAAGCACGGCGGCAAGTGTTGATAATCGCGCTTGCTGCCGTACTTGCGCCGCGGGCCGCGCCCGGCGTAGGGGCCGTCATAGGGCAGATACAGCGCGCTGTTGTGGCGCAATTTGCTGATCAACTCTAAGCCCGTGCGACGGACCATTTGCAGCGCTTGATGATGGCCGAAGGCCCCGTCGAAGACGAAATAACGCACCGTCAGCGTCTGGCACACCAGTGCCAGCACCTGGCGCAGAAGGTCTTGAACGAACTGCAAATAGGGCGACAGACTCACCTCCCGGCGATTGCCATTGCGGCTACCTTTCGGCCGCCCTCGGTCCTTACCCCGACCCGCTTTGGACGCTTTCGGGCAGCTCGCGGCCGTCTCTTTGAGAATCGGCTCCAGGCGCAATGGGTACGAACAGCGCCGTTGCACGCTAATCAACGACAGGCTCAGAAAACACAACCCCGGGATCGTCTTGCCAACCACCGAGGAGAAAAAACGATCCAGACCGTGGGTCTTCTTGCCCGATTTGCTCACCACCACTTCATCGCCCGCCAGCAACCATTGCGTTTCGTCGCCCAGCAGGTGCTGGCGAATCACCAGCCAATGCACTTGGCCCCAACTGAGCGTGGTGTTGAACAACCGCTGCAGCGTCCGATAGCTTCCCCCGCGCTCGGTCCAGCGCGATAGCCCCCGCATCGTTACCCGCCCCGTCATCGCCAACAGCCCTTCCACAACGCAACCCAAACGGCCAAGGCTCGTCTTATCTACGCTCTGGCTTAAGCAGCTCAAGATCAGCATAATGTCGGGCATGGGCGATAGCCTCCTGAGGGAATAGGTC
Organism: Thiohalocapsa sp. PB-PSB1; assembly: GCA_016745215.1. Classification (GTDB taxonomy): domain Bacteria; phylum Pseudomonadota; class Gammaproteobacteria; order Chromatiales; family Chromatiaceae; genus Thiohalocapsa. The sequence continues at coordinate 3,814,001 of CP050890.1, read as the reverse complement.
TTCGGATTAGTAACTGGATAACCTATCACCTCGGGCTGTCGCCCACCTAATTTTTGGCGCTAATTTTTGGCGAAGGTATTGTTGTCCATAGGCCATTCTTTAAGCATGCACATGGCCCGCATCCCAAACCGCTCATCACCGCCTGCGTTTCTGCTGCGCGAACCTTATCGCGAGGACAGAAAGGTGAAAACCCGCACCTTGAACCCCACAAAACTGTCGCACCAGGCGCTTCGCTTGCTCGAGCGCTTTCTGCAAAGCGAGCACTTCGTATCTGCCGAAACCCTCGGATAGGCGCTGGAGAAAGTCAACTATCTGCTGAGGCGATTTCTATAAAGAAACAGACCGCCTGGCTTGTCTTCTCGTCCGGCCTTGTTGCGGCAACCCGCCCATAGAGCGACTATGGACGGGTTGCCACTTCGCGAAGGCGAACGAGCATCCGGTTCCAGTCGGTCTGTTTCTTTCCGGCAATCGGCCTGAAGAAAACCCAGATGTATCCTCCACTAATCGTCTCTTTTTTCTTATCCTACTGATAAATAAATTGCGCCCAATTAATCTAGAAACTTCAGCCTGAAGATCATCCAAGCGTTGCAACATGACAAAGAAGAAATCCAAGACAAAGCGAAGCCTTGATGCGATGCCGAAAACCGCTGGCGGCAAGCTCTCGAACAAGGTTTACGAGGCCGAACTCTACAAGCTGCATACGGAGCTAGTTAAACTGCAGTACTGGGTCAGAAAGACCGGACACCGGGTGGTGGTGGTCTTCGAGGGCCGTGACGCCGCCGGTAAGGGCGGTGTTATCAAGCGAATCACCGAGCGCGTTAGTCCGCGGATCTTTCGGGTCGTGGCGCTGCCAGCGCCGACCGAGCGCGAGAAGTCCCAGATCTATCTGCAGCGCTATCTGGCCCATTTCCCTGCCGCCGGCGAGATCGTGCTGTTTGATCGCAGCTGGTACAACCGGGCCGGCGTTGAGCGGGTCATGGGATTTTGTACCGATGAGGAGTATCAGCGATTCTTGCACTATGTACCGGTCTTCGAGCAATTCATCATCGACTCCGGCGTACAGCTCATCAAGTACTGGTTCGATGTGGGCATGGACGAGCAGCAGCGCCGCTTCGAGGCCCGGCTCGAAGATCCGCGCAAGCTCTGGAAGCTCAGCCCGATGGATGTGGAGTCCTATCAGCGCTGGTATGCCTATTCCAGGGCGAGGGACGCGATGTTGGCGGCCACCAACAGCGATCACGCCCCCTGGCATCTGGTGCGTGCCGATGTCAAAAAACACGCCCGTCTTAACTGCATTTCCCACTTCCTAAGCCAGATCCCTTACGAAGATCTTCCGCGTGAGGAGGTCAAGCTGGGCAAGCGCAACATGCAGGACAAGTACGACGATCAGGCGTCGATTGCGGAGTACGGGTTCGTGCCAGAGAGGTTTTGATACCGATCCGCCGGTTGCAGCGGCTAGCCTCATTCCATCTTCCAATTCTACTTCTCGGCACCGGCAGCGGTACGATGGAAATGAGCCCGAGCGGGCAGCGGGGCGGTTTTCATCAGCGCCTCGAGCATGAGTCCCTCCTAGCTCATACCGGAGATCGGATGGCCGAGTACTTTCTCCTGGTCGTGTATGCGCATAATTTTTCTTATGTAAAGTAAAGACCATGCAGCAAGGGCCTCAGCTTGACGGACACGAACGCAAGACTGCGTATCAGGCGCGGTGAGATCGATTGTGGACGCGCGGTGCCGAGCAATGACAGAAAACGTTCCAGTCATTTGTGTTCGGCGCTGAACGCCGAGGCTCGACAAGTCAGTTAGTGATGGTGCAGAAACAAGCTAAACAGGTTTTTGGCTTGGGTGTCGCCTGCCGACTCATTCGGTACCGCTATCGGCGTCGGTATTGGTATCGGCGTCGGTATCGAACTGGCCAACCCGCTATCCGCCAAGCTCCTCGCTGACCGCGTAGCCGCGCTGTCCGAACTGCGTTAGCCCAAGTTTAACGGGTATGCCCGCAATCCCTTCCAGTTCATAGATTTAGCTTTTTTCTGCACCATCACTAACCGCGGATACCCCAGTCCCTGATCTTATTTCTTCGCGGCCTCCCAGGCTGTACGGCGCATCCACCGGAAACTGCATCAATCCGGCCCGCACCCGGGAGGCACCGGGATCAGCTCGAACAATGCGACCTGGCTCATCGGCACCACCAGCGCCGGGCGCCTAAGCTGATCAGGGAGCTGATCGGGGGCATCCACGGACTGACCGCGGATCAGCGCCAATACGCCGCCACTTCGGATCAGCAGCCGCCAGCGGCCCTCGGCCAGATCCTTGGCGGTGCCGGGCAAAACGTTCGACAGGCTCGATGGCGGATCCTTCAGCACCAGACGCACCTCAGGCAGGACGCAGAAGCCATCGGCGCTTGCGCGGGCATGGTTGCGATCGGCGGTCAGCCGGCCGAGGCCGTAGACGCTCCAGAACAGGAAGAGCACAAGGGCCAACAGCAGCACCGGTCCGAGTGCCGATAGCAATGCTTGCCGCAGACGGACCAACCGATCGTTCCAGGCCACCGGCAAATGGCGCAGAACCTGCCAGACGGCGATGATCATGGCGACCGATAACAACAGCCACCAGCCATGAGCAGCCAGGGTCCAGTAGCCATACATGGCGAAATAAGGCGGCGGGATGCCGAGGCTGATGATGCCCAGATCGAACCAGGCAAACCAGCGCTCGGCATAGCCCCAGCCGGCGGTGAACAGCAGCGCCGTGCCGAGGGCAAGCAGCACGGCGATGTCGAACAGCAGGGCAGCGGGGCGACGCGGCTCAGTCATCGGGCGCTCCGGCAGCCGAAGCATCGTTCTGGTCGACCGGATCGGGATCCTGGCCTTTACCGTTGGTGCGGATCACCTGGATGTGCCTGTTTCCCTCGACTCGACAGGGATCGCACCCGGGCTCGCCAGCCTCGATGCGCTGCATCGCCTTGCCATTGGCGATGGGCTTGCGCTTTTTATCAGTGGTCAATCGGCATTCCACCGATACCGGGGAGAGACCGCGGACCGAGACCTCGACACAGTCCCGATAGGGAGTGCGCTGGTCATCGAGCAGGCAGAAGCAGTCGTCCGCATGAACCGAAGTCATGCCAAGCCAGAGGATTAGCAGCGGAACCTGAGAGCACTGGGCAATTCGGCGCCTTGGGCAGTTGCAGGGTGTAGAGTCACCATCGGCCATCTTGGCCCTCCTTTGGATTCGGACATCCGCCAGCGGTAAGCCGACTGCTGGATCAAGCGCGACAGCAGGGTTGGCGGATGCATTTGGGTTATTCACGAATAGCAGCTCGAGCTGCCAAAGCACCAAGTATGCCAAAAAACACCCGAGAGCACAGGAAAAGCCTAAGCTCAGGACTACCGACCAGAGACCGAACGACTGCTCCATGAGCTTTACCTAGGCTACAAGCTGGAGATTCCCGACATGCCCTACACCCTGCACGAGAGCCTCGAGCACAGCATGGACGATATGACCGATGACCGACGACCAGCCTGCCTGGAGCGCATGTCGCCCGAGGAGCGGCTGCGCGGACTGAGCGCTGAAGCGCTTCGACGACTATACCTAGTGATGGTGCAGAAACAAGCTAAACAGGTTTTTGGCTTGGGTGTCGCCTGCCGACTCATTCGGTACCGCTATCGGCGTCGGTATCGGTATCGGTATCAACGTCGGCATCGGCGTCGGTATCGAACTGACCAACCCGATATCCGCCAAGCTCCTCGCTGACCCCCTAGCCACGCTGTCCGTGCTTCGTCAGCATGGCCACACGACGATCAAGCAGTGCCTTTTGCTTGCTGTTGTCGTCTGCGGACAACGCATCGCACACTAGCAAGCAGGTCCTCAATCGCAGCGCACTCCAGCGCCGAGCCTCGTGCGATTTCAAACGACCGGCGTCGATCCCCGCTCGTCGCTTTGCCGTTACCCTCGGCAATCTTTAGCGCGATGGCCTGCGATGCGCGCCTACGATGCGCGCCTACCATGCGCACAGGAGTTGATCCTTCGCGTGACGCTGTCCTTTCACATGCTCGCAGTCGCGCTAGGCCCAGCCGACAGACTCGATGGCCGCATGCTAGACGTCGAGCTTCTCATAACCGAATGGCATAGGGCGTTTTCTCTCTCGATTTCGGTTCCGATTCCGATTCCGATAGCGACCCCGACCCCGATTGCACTCCGCCGATGGCTGGATAGCGTTGTATAGGTTATTCATGAACCGCTACCTATTCCACGAGCACAAACGGTGCCCAGTACGCCGGATTCCGGCGACGCGGGTCGCGATCGCCGATCCAGTTCAAGCGGGTTTTGCGCAGGGCCAAGGCTGGATCGGCATTGGCCCCGGCTCCCATCCAGCGGCGATAGAAATCGCCCATGAACTCGGCGGGATGCTCCAGCGCCAGGGTGAAGACAATGTCCTGCAAGGGCGACTCCTGCTGCAACCGCGCTCGGCGCACCCGCTCCGACTCGCTGCTGTGCAATTGAGCGATGACAAAGCGCCGCAGCCGGGTTTCGATGACACGCAGTTGTGCCAGGGCCGGGTCAAGTCGGTCCAGGTTGATCAGCGTTCCACCGCATTCATTCAGGATGAAGTTCGATTCACCGCAGAGCCGCAGAGCCGCAGAGAAGAGGATGCATTCGCCTTGGCCCATCTGCGCACTCTGCGTCTCTGCGGTGAATCCTTCCATTCTTTGAAATCCGCGCACCCCCTACAGGTCCGTCATGTCAGCCGGCCCAAGCAGCCCGGCGACACTGTCAGCGTCGAAAATGCCGTCGAGCCAGGCATCGAGCTGTTCGATGGAGGCCACGGCGATGCGTTGCTCGGCCCAGTCTGGCAAGGCGCCGAAACGGCGGTGGAGTTGTCGTTGCAATGTATCGGCCTTGCCTTTGGTCATGCCCTCGGCCGCACCCTTGGCAAAAATATCTTGATAGGCACGGGTCTCTTCCAACGGGGTTAAATGTGTGATCATGGATGTCATCTCCTCCGCGCTCAGGGAGCGGAAACGTTCGAATAGCCAGAATTGCAGCACCTCCGAGAGCCGCTCGCGGATCGGCTCTGGCACTGGAGCGGATTGGATGGTTTGCCAAATGTGCGGCACCTGCGCCTGCAGTTCCTCATCGCGCTCGACCACCAGTGGCGCCAGCACGACCACGAATGGGTTGTCGGGCTCTTGCGCCAGCAGTGCCGGCAGGAAACGGTTCAAATACACCGCCGTGAACAGCGATTCGGCGTTGGCGATCCCCGGCGGCGGACCGGGATCATCTTTTTCGTGCAAGAAAATCAGAATCCCGCGGATATCGGCGCTCGGGCGCTGCTCGCCGATCAGGCCGACCTTGGTCAACAGGTTGTACCAGGCAGAGGCGTTCAACCCTGAGGTATCCCCACCAATGTGCAGTCGCTAAGGAGCGCTGTCGCTGTTGCCAACTGGCCTCTGCAAAGCCGACGCGTCGCCCGCAAGCGGGCTCCTACAAGCCAACGGGTATGGCCGACGTAGGAGCCCGCTTGCGGGCGACCCGACGGGCGATGCCGGCGGATCGGACGCGAGCACCGCGCCTTTCCCAAGAGAAGGATGCTGCCTTCAAAGAAGGCAAGAATTCACCGCAGAGACGCAGAGGAACCAAGGCGCCTCGCCCGCAAGCGGGCTCCTACAAGCCGACGGGTACGGCCGACGTAGGAGCCCGCTTGCGGGCGACCCGGCGCGATGCCGGTGGATCGGACGCAAGCGCCGGATCTTTCCGGGGAGTCTTGTTCGGCTCGAGTCAGCGCACGCCCCTACAGGTCCGTCAGGTCAGCCGGCCCAAGCAGCCCGGCGACACTGTCGGCGTCGAAAATGCCGTCGAGCCAGGCATCGAGTTGTTCGATGGAGGCCACGGCGATGCGTTGCTCGGCCCAGTCCGGCAAGGCGCCGAAACGGCGGTGGAGTTGTCGTTGCAATGTATCGGCCTTGCCCTCGGCCTTGCCCTCGGCCTTACCTTTGGTCATGCCCTCGGCCGCACCCTTGGCAAAAATATCTTGATAGGCACGGGTCTCTTCCAACGGGGTTAAATGCGTGATCATGGATATAATCTCCTTCGCGCTCAGGGAGCGGAAACGTTCGAATAGCCAGAATTGCAGCACCTCCGAGAGCCGCTCGCGGATCGGCTCTGGCAGTGGAGCGGATTGGATGGTTTGCCAAATGTGCGGCACCTGCGCCTGCAGTTCCTCATCGCGCTCGACCACCAGTGGCGCCAGCACGACCACGAATGGGTTGTCGGGCTCTTGCGTCAGCAGCTCCGGTAGAAATCGGTTCAAATACACCGCCGTGAACAGCGATTCGGCGTTGGCGATCCCCGGCGGCGGACCGGGATCATCTTTTTCGTGCAAGAAAATCAGAATCCCGCGGATATCGGCGCTCGGGCGCTGCTCGCCGATCAGGCCGACCTTGGTCAACAGGTTGTACCAGGCAGAGGCGTTCGGCTGCGCCTGAAATTCGACCACATACATCGGCGCCTTCTGGCCCGCGGGCTCGAACACGCCATCGGCACGCCGCTCCAGAGCCTTGAAGGTGACAGAACGGAATTGATATGGCCCGTCCAGCCGCAGACCGCCGGTTAGCACCCGGAATGCTTCGGCACCGATGGACAAGCGTTGATAGATGGCTTGGTCGGTTTTCATGGCCAGGCATTATCGCTCGATTCAGTTCGGGATCGCGACCGCAGGGCTCGCAGAATCGGTTCTTGACTCTGAGGTATCCCTACCAATGTGCAGTCGCTAAGGAGCGCTGTCGCTGTTGCCAACTGGCCTCTGCAAAGCCGACGCGTCGCCCGCAAGCGGGCTCCTACAAGCCAACGGGTATGGCCGACGTAGGAGCCCGCTTGCGGGCGACCCGGCGGGCGATGCCGGCGGATCGGACGCGAGCACCGCGCCTTTCCCAAGAGAAGGATGCTGCCTTCAAAGAAGGCAAGAATTCACCGCAGAGACGCAGAGTGCGCAGAGGAGCCAAGGCGCCTCGCCCGCAAGCGGGCTCCTACAAGCCGACGGGTACGGCCGTCGTAGGAGCCCGCTTGCGGGCGATCCGGCAAATGATGCCAGCGGATCAGACGCGAGCGCTGCGCCTTTCCCGGGAGAAAGGCTGTAGGTCACTGTCTTCTCAACAAATTTACCTGGCGCTGCCTGCAAAGAATATGAATAGGACTTCATTTTTGATTGAATAGCTGAACATTCTACCCGGGCAGCACGCTGCAAAGCCGACGCGTCGCCCGCAAGCGGGCTCCTACAAGCCAACGGGTATGGCCGACGTAGGAGCCCGCTTGCGGGCGACCCGACGGGCGATGCCGGCGGATCGGACGCGAGCACCGCGCCTTTCCCAAGAGAAGGATGCTGCCTTCAAAGAAGGCAAGAATTCACCGCAGAGACGCAGAGTGCGCAGAGGGGCCAAGGCGCCTCGCCCGCAAGCGGGCTCCTACAAGCCAACGGGTACGGCCGACGTAGGAGCCCGCTTGCGGGCGACCCGGCAGGCGATGCCGGTGAATCGGGCGCAAGCGCCGGATCTTTCCGGGGAGTCTTGTTCGGCTCGAGTCAGCGCACGCCCCTACAGGTCCGTCAGGTCAGCCGGCCCAAGCAGCCCGGCGACACTGTCGGCGTCGAAAATGCCGTCGAGCCAGGCATCGAGTTGTTCGATGGAGGCCACGGCGATGCGTTGCTCGGCCCAGTCTGGCAAGGCCCCGAAACGGCGGTGGAGTTGTCGTTGCAATGTATCGGCCTTGCCCTCGGCCTTACCTTTGGTCAGGCCCTCGGCCCTGCCTTTGGTCATGCCCTCGGCCGCGCCTTTGGCAAAAATATCTTGATAGGCACGGGTCTCTTCCAACGGGGTTAAATGCGTGATCATGGATATAATCTCCTCCGCGCTCAGGGAGCGGAAACGTTCGAATAGCCAGAATTGCAGCACCTCCGAGAGCCGCTCGCGGATCGGCTCTGGCAGTGGAGCGGATTGGATGGTTTGCCAAATGTGCGGCACCTGCGCCTGCAGTTCCTCATCGCGCTCGACCACCAGTGGCGCCAGCACGATCACGAATGGGTTGTCGGGCTCTTGCGCCAGCAGTGCCGGCAGGAAACGGTTCAAATACACCGCCGTGAACAGCGATTCGGCGTTGGCGATCCCCGGCGGCGGACCGGGATCATCTTTTTCGTGTAAGAAAATCAGAATCCCGCGGATGTCGGCGCTCGGGCGCTGCTCGCCGATCAGGCCGACCTTGGTCAACAGGTTGTACCAGGCAGAGGCGTTCGGCTGCGCCTGAAATTCGACCACATACATCGGCGCCTTCTGGCCCGCGGGCTCGAACACGCCATCGGCACGCCGCTCCAGAGCCTTGAAGGTGACAGAACGGAATTGATATGGCCCGTCCAGCCGCAGACCGCCGGTTAGCACCCGGAATGCTTCGGCACCGATGGACAAGCGTTGATAGATGGCTTGGTCGGTTTTCATGGCCAGGCATTATCGCTCGATTCAGTTCGGGATCGCGACCGCAGGGCTCGCAGAATCGGTTCTTGACTCTGAGGTATCCCTACCAATGTGCAGTCGCTAAGGAGCGCTGTCGCTGTTGCCAACTGGCCTCTGCAAAGCCGACGCGTCGCCCGCAAGCGGGCTCCTACAAGCCAACGGGTATGGCCGACGTAGGAGCCCGCTTGCGGGCGACCCGGCAAATGATGCCGGCGGATCGCACGCAAGCGCCGCGCCTTTGCGGACGACAGCCTGTAGACCACTGCCTTCTCCAGGGATCAACCGAGGATACCCCAGTTCCTGACCTTGTTTCTGCGCAGCCTCGCAGCCTCCCAGCGTCGAGCTATTCCTATTCCACAAGCACAAACGGTGCCCAGTACGCCGGATTGCGGCGACGTGGGTCGCGATCGCCGATCCAGTTCAAGCGGGTTTTGCGCAGGGCCAAGGCTGGATCGGCATTGGCCCCGGCTCCCATCCAGCGGCGATAGAAATCGCCCATGAATTCGGCGGCCAGATAATCGTCCACCGACCACAGGCTCATCAATACCTGCTCGGCACCGGCGACCCGGAAGGCCCGCACCAGTCCATAGACACCCTCGGACGAGTCCACGGCGCCGCGGCCGGTGTCGCAGGCGGACAGCACCGCCAGCCGGGTTCCCTCCAAATTCAGATCCTGCACCTCCAGCGCATACAGCAGGCCGTCCTGCTTGCCGGGACCGAACTTGCCGTCCAGGCCGCGGTTGGCGCCGGCCAGGGCCAGACCGGCCAGGGTCAGCGGGCGCAGCGCTCCAGCCTCGGACTGGTCGAGGAAAAAGCCATGGGTGGCCAGGTGCAGAATGCGCGGCGGGCGCTCGATGGCGCGCAGGCGACGCTCGCCAGCGTCCGGGCCGGTGACCACCTCGGCCTTGCGGCCGAAATAATCCCAATAGTAGCGGCCGACGGTGGCGACCTCCTCGGCAGTCTGTTCCAGGGGCTCGAAGCCGCCGCGCGCCGCGCGCAGCCGGGCGTTCAGCGCGCGCCAGGCAGATGGCTCCATGCTGTCGGCAACGACCGACCCGTTGGCCTGGTCCGGGCTTGCGACAGCGGCGAAATGCTCGTAGTCCACGTCGCCGAGGGCGAGCATCCCCACGGCTTCGTCCGCCGGCAGCAGCGGCAGCAGGTCGCGGCCGCTGCCGACCTGGCGCAGGACCTGGCGCTGGACCCAATAGCGCCCATCCGGCAGCCGCAGCCGTGCGAACGGCACCAGCTCCAGCGCGCGGTCCGGCGCCAGCACCAGGGTTTCGAACTCGGCCAGCGCCTGATCCAGTGGGCCGAACAGCTTCGCATAGAGTTCTGCCGCGCTGGCATCGGCTTTGCTCCGGACCGCCGCGAGCCGTTCGCGCTGGGCGTCCGGCCAGTTCAGCAGCATCGAATCCCAGCAGCGCGCGCAGGCCGGCGGCCAGCGCTTGACGGCCTGGGCATTGAGGTCGGTCATGTCATCCGTGGTCGCAATCAGCATGTCCAGACAGAGCACTTCGCGGGTCAGCCTGGCCAGCGCTTTGCGAATCGGCTCGGTGGCCGCGACCGCGCCCAGATCGATGAAGTGCGGCCGGGGGCCGATGCGGAGATTGTCGCTGTCCGCAGCTGCATCCGCCGCATGGTTCGTGCCCGGCCTGGCCAGCACCAGCGCCAGCCAACGGTCCTTGCCGTAGGCGCCGGTCTTGAAATCGAACGGGTTGTAGGCGCGCAGTTCCACCAGGGCCGCGCCCCGCGGCAATTCGGACTGGACCCTCTCCCACTCCAGGTCGCGACCGGCCAGACGGCCGCGAAAGCGCCGGCTCAATGTTGCCAATTCGGTCTCCCATCGGCCCAGCTCGGCGAGCTGGGTCGCACGCTCGGCGGGATCGGCATCCGCACGATTGGCGAGCCGGCTGAAGGCGCTGCGGGCCTGGCCGATGCGCCCGGCCAGGTCCAGAACCCGTGGATCCTGGCTGGTGCGCGCCAGCCGTGCGATGGTCGCCTCCTCCTCGCCGGCCAGGCGCTTCCAGCGCAGCAATACATCCGCGGCCAGCAGCGCCGCGGCGCTCTTCGGATGCTCCAGCGCCAGGGTGAAGACAATGTGTTGCAAGCGCGACTCCTGCTGCAACCGCGCTCGGCGCACCCGCTCCGACTCGCTGCTGTGCAATTGAGCGATGACAAAGCGCCGCAGCCGGGTTTCGATGACACGCAGTTGCGCCAGGGCCGGGTCAAGTCGGTCCAGGTTGATCAGCGTTATGGCCAGGTTCAATTGCATTGTGATCGTATTCGGATGCTCATCGCCGAGCACGCGCTCGCGGGCCTCCAGCGCGCGGCGGTAGAGGGGCTCGGCTTCGCCGTAGCGGCCTTGGGAGTCGTACAGGGCGGCGAGGTTGTTGACGCTGATGAGCGTGTCCGGATGCTCATCGCCGAGCACGCGCTCGCGGGCCTCCAGCGCGCGGCGGTAGAGCGGCTCGGCTTCGCCGTAGCGGCCTTGGGAGTAGTACAGGGCGGCGAGGTTGTTGACGCTGCGGAGCGTGTCCGGATGCTCATCGCCGAGCACGCGCTCGCTGGCCTCCAGCGCGCGGCGGTAGAGCGGCTCGGCTTTGCCGTAGCGGCCTTGGGCACGGTACAGTGCGGCGAGGTTGTTGACGCTGATGAGCGTGTCCGGATGCTCATCGCCGAGCACGCGCTCAAGAGCCTCCAGCGCGCGGCGGTAGCGGGGCTCGGCTTCGCCGTAGCGGCCTTGGGCATGGTACAGCAAGGCGAGGTTGTTGACGCTGCGGAGCGTGTCCGGATGCTCATCGCCGAGCACGCGCTCAAGAGCCTCCAGCGCGCGGCGGTAGAGGGGCTCGGCTTCGCCGTAGCGGCCTTGGGCACGGTACAGTTCGGCGAGGTTGTTGACGCTGATGAGCGTGTCCGGATGCTCATCGCCGAGCACGCGCTCGCGGGCCTCCAGCGCGCGGCGGTAGAGGGGCTCGGCTTCGCCGTAGCGGCCTTGGGCCTGGTACAGGAAGGCGAGGTTGTTGACGCTGCTGAGCGTGTCCGGATGCTCATCGCCGAGCACGCGCTCAAGGGCCTCCAGCGCGCGGCGGTAGAGGGGCTCGGCTTCGCCGTAGCGGCCTTGGGCACGGTACAGGAAGGCGAGGTTGTTGACGCTGCTGAGCGTGTCCGGATGCTCATCGCCGAGCACGCGCTCAAGGGCCTCCAGCGCGCGGCGGTAGAGCGGCTCGGCTTCGCCGTAGCGGCCTTGGGCCTGGTATAGGCCGGCGAGGTTGTTGACGCTGCTGAGCGTGTCCGGATGCTCATCGCCGAGCACGCGCTCGCGGGCCTCCAGCGCGCGGCGGTAGAGGGGCTCGGCTTCGCCGTAGCGGCCTTGGGCACGGTACAGAACGGCGAGGTTGTTGACGCTGATGAGCGTGTCCGGATGCTCATCGCCGAGCACGCGCTCGGCCTGGCTCAGCGCGATTGCCGCGATCTGGGCTGCCTTGTTGTAACGGCCATCGCCGTACAGCCTAACGGTGATCCCATTCAACGCGCCGACGACAGCTTCGGCATCGGGCTCGGCGCCGTCATCTCCGCGCAATTGGGCGGTAACAGCCTCGATCAGCGCATCGGCATCCAGTTCATCGGCCATTGCGCCCGGCGGTAGCGCTACCAGCAGCAGCAATAGCAGGACAGACAGTAGCCGGCCCGATATCGGGCGGGATGGCGAGCAAGGCTGCGGTGGGTGGGTATGGGCGGTCATCTTGGGGCTCCATTGACGAGGGCGTTGTGCTGGTGCGAGACTCCGAGATCCTGCAAGTAGTTGCTCTAGGTCAGGGCGAGGTGCCAACCCCGGCCTTCGCGGCTGTTCGCCCGCAAGCGGGCTCCTACGTCGGCCGTCCGCATCGGCTCGAGGAGCTTGCTTGCGGGCGAGGCGCCGGCAGCCCTTTCAAGGTGCGTAAAAACAACATTATGAAATAGTCTCCTAGCGTCAAGGGCTCGCAGGCATTCGCAGTCGCTTGCCAGCTTGTCGGAAAGCAAACACCGCAAAATCATGCTGTTGCGATCGTACACGTATCAACACCTTGAAAGGGCTGGTTATTCATGAACCGCTACTTATGCTTGCTGTCCGGCAGCCGCTGCCCTAAAGAAAGCGGTTAATAGGGCTTCGCTGCCGGATAGTCGCGGAATGTACGCCGGGCATCGAATGGCGGTGGCGACAACAGCGGATCATCGCCTGGCCAGGCAGGATGCGGCAGTTGTTTGGCCTGATAGGCATGCAGCTCCGATTGCATTTGCTCCAGTTCCCGTGGCGCCAGCATCCAGGAGGGCATGGCGAGCAGTCCGCGCTGGGTTTCGATGGCGGCATCAAAACGCCCGGCGGCCGCTTGTGCCAATGCAAACAGGCGCCGATGCGCTGGGATCGGCTGTTGCACCACGAGATCGGCAGCCAGATGCAATGCCCGCTGCGGGTCGCGCAATTGCGGATCATCCGCGGCGGCTAGCAGACGGGCCAGCCCGTAGCGCAATTGCATGTCCTGGGGATAGGTTGCGACGAGATCATCGACAGCGGCGAGGATGGCGGCCTGGTTCTCACCGGCCCGGCGTTGTGCCACCAATGCCAACAGCCTTGCCGGGGCAACCGAGTCGTCCGCTGCCAATACCTGCCGGTAGCCCTTGGCGGCATCATCGAAGCGGCCCGCGCGAAAGTGCAGATTCGCCAGGTGGAAGCTTGCGCCAGCCTGTTGTGGCTCCAGTTCCAGCGCGCGGCGGTAGGCAGCTTCAGCGGCTGTCAGGTCGCCCTGTTGCTGGCGCAGCACGCCTTGCATGAATTGCCCGAACGCATGTTCAGGCTGGATTTCCAGGGCTTTGGACAGTTGCTTGGCGGCTGCCTCTGGATCGCCTGTCAGGTACAACACCCGGGCATAACTGATGCGTGCGGCGACATTGTCGGGGTCCGATTCCAGCCCGGTTGCGAATTCCGCCGCGGCGCTGGCATATTCCCCATTGATGACCGCATGGATGCCGCGCTGGAACGCGGGCAGCGAGCGCGGGTTGGCACGTTGCAGTTGTTCGAGCAATGGATCGGTAATCTCCGGTGCGCGCAGTTGGAATTGTGCCAGATGCTCGCGGGCAAGCTGCGCATCGCCAAGCGCGCGATAGGCTTGGGCCAGCGGATAATGCACCTCGGTGGCATCCGGGTTTGCTTCCAGCGCCCTGGTCAAGCGTTCCACGGCCTGCTCCGGGCGATGTTCCAGCAATGCGACCTGGCCCAGATAGTAGTTCACCGGGGAGGTCAATTCCGGCACGTCCTGCACCGACTCCAATACGGCGCGGGCTTTCGCCAGCTCGCCACGATCGAGCCACACTTTGCCCAGGCGAACATACAGCGTCGGATAGTCGGCATTGATGGCGCGTGCCGTTTCAAGATCGTTCACGGCACGCTCCAGGTTGCCCGCGAGCATTGCCAGATAGCCGGCATAATAGGGCCAGCGAAACTCGCCCGGCTGCAAGGTCATCGCGTTGCGCAGGCAGGCATCGGCCTGGGCTTCCACTTCCAGCAATAGCAGCAAGCCGCCAAGTCGACCGTAGGCCTGTGCCAGGGCTTGGTCCTGCGACTCGGATGCCGATGCGGCCTGCGGGCGAGCCTCGGGATTCGGTTCGCTCGCTGTCAACAGTGCGGCAATCTCGGCGCGCGCTGCATTCAGTGCTTGTTGCATCAAGGGTTCGGCGCCGCTGATGTCGGAGTCCAGGACCGGCAGCAGGCGGTCTTGCCAGGGTTCGGGCAGGTCGGATACCGCGTCGCCGAGGGCTGCACCCGTCGATAATAACCAGAGCAATAGGCTGGTGGATAGTCCTTGCCAATGGTTCATGGACTGTTTCCCTCGGATTGATGGATATGCAGGGTCCGGTCGATGCCGCTGGGCACCTGTTGCTGTTCGCTGCCGTCTGGCCACAGGATGCGCAATTGCTCGACCTCGGTCAGCGTCCCAAGACCGAAGGTGACGGCTCGCTCCACCTGCGACAAATAGCCGCGGGTCGGGCGGACTTCCCGGTGACGAGTGACACCGCCGGCGGTCAGTTCCAGTCGAGCGCCGATTGCGCTGGTGTTGGGCGGTTTACCGGTCAATTCCACGCGCAGCCAGTGATGACCGGTCCGCTGATCGTTGCGCAGCAGGCTTGGGCGACGACCATTTTGGGTGATGATCAGATCTAGATCGCCGTCGGCGTCGATGTCGGCATAGGCGACGCCACGACCGACCAGGTTCTGCCCGAGGTCTCCGGCGGCGCCTTCCGCTGTCGGCACCAAGACGAAGCGTCCGCGGCAGGCATCGCCGCAATTCCAGAACAGGGAGGGTGGCTGCGCATAGTGCTGGCTCTGCTGTACCTTGTTGATCTCGTGCTCCAGATGGCCGTTGGCGAGCAACAGGTCTTGCCGACCGTCCAGATCGTAGTCGAAGAACAGTAGACCAAAAGTCAGTGGAATGCGCGAGGCTGGGCCGAGTCCCTCCAGCACGGCTTCATCGACGAACGGCGGACGGCCGTCGGTGGTGACGAACAGCGATGCCATTTCATTGGCGAAGTTGCCAACCGCAATGCCGATATCCTGATCTTCGCGAATGCGGGCGACATCGACGCCCATGGCGGAGGTCGCCTTGCCATTGCGATCGTAAGCAACCCCATCGAAGATCGCGGTCTCCTCGAAGCTGCCGTCGCGGCGATTGCGGAACAGAAAATTGCGTACCGTGTCGTTGACCACGATCAGATCCTGCCAGCCATCGGCGTCCATGTCGAAGGGCGCGATGCCAAGCCCCTTGCCAACCGGGTTGCCGGTCACCGGGTCCGCGATCCGGATGCCGGCCACGGCGGAAACATCGGTAAAGCGGCCATTGCCGTCGTTGCGGTAGAGCTGATTGTCGGTGCCGACAAAATTCAGGGGTGCGCCATAGGCGCGGCCGAGCCCGGTGAGACGGAAGTCGATCTCCAGATCGATTTCTCGGGACCAGTCCACATAGTTGACCACAAACAGGTCCAGATCGCCGTCCCGGTCATAGTCCAGGAAAGCGGCGCTGGATGACCAGGTATCGGTACCGCCGGCAACGCCCGCGGTTGCCGTCACGTCTTCGAAACGGCGCCCGCCAGCGGCGGCCGGACGGTTGTGAAAGAGATGGTTGCCGTTCAGCGTGGTGAGAAACAGATCGTCCCAGCCGTCGCCGTCGTAGTCGCCGATGGCCACGCCCATGCCGTAGGTGACCAATGCCAAGCCGGCGGCCTCGGTCAGGTCGTCGAAGTGTCCGCTGCCATCGTTGCGATAAAGCCGCTGCGTCGGTGGTTGAATGCCGGGTTGGGCAGGCTGCCGATCGCCGCTCGGCTGTTTGTCCCAAGGACGGGAATTGACCAGAAACAGGTCTTGATCGCCATCGCGATCATAGTCGAAAAACGCGGCACCGCTGCCGATGGTCTCCGGCATCAACCGCTCGCCATAGGCGCCGTTGACATGCACGAAGTCGATACCGGCCTGCTCGGTGATATCGGTAAAGCGCACTGGTGGCGGCACAGTCGGATCGGTACCGACTGCGGAAGCGGCATCGGTGCCCTCCCCCGCTGCGTTGTCTGGCGCCATCGGGTCGCGCGCGCTGGGCGCCACGGGTGTCTTGATGCGAGCCTCCTGCACGGCGTCCGCCGGCGGCTGGTCGTGCAGCAGCCAATATAGTCCCAGTGCGATGCTCGCGAGGGTGACCATGGCGGCAATAGAAAATAAAAAGGCGCGGCGAATCCTGGCCTCGCCTCGGCTCAATGTTGCTCGTTGATCTGCATTCATGTGCGCTTATTCGCTGTCATTCGCGACCCATTGCGGATCGGTTGTCCGCATCGGCCGCAATGCGTAGATGGCCACCGGTTCGGCGGCGTGGTCGGCCGCCGGGTTGCGGCTGCGATGCAAGGTCACCGCGCGCTCCACGGCATGGTCGTCGCCGCGATAACGCTCGTGCAGAGCACGGTGGCGGTCTGCACTCTCGGCATCGTCCAGTTCATTGAATACCAGACTGAGATTATGATGTGCGGCGGCTCTCTCTGGGTCGATGACCAGGGCTTGCTCCAAGCGCTGGCGTGCACGTTGCAGCAGTGCGACCCGCGCCGAACGCCGGGGCGCGCCTCGTTCCTGGCGAGCGCGCTCGTACAGGCTGCGGCCAAGCACGGTCAGCATGCGCGCATCCCGGCTAAAATCGAAACCGCGTCGGCGGGCATCGTTGAAGCGGGTCTCCGCCAACGCCTCCAGTGCGTCGATGGCGGTGTCCAGATCCCCGAGGTCACGCGCGATCAGGCCTGTGTACCATGCTGTCACCCAGGCTGGAGCGGCGCCTGCCGCCGCTCGCTGCAATGCAGCGGCTGCTTCCTGCAGTCGGCCTTCGCGATAGAGTACGCGCGCGAGGTTCAGCGCGCCATCGGCGCGACCCAGGGACTCGACTTGACGGAACGCGGCCTCGGCTTGACGCGACTCACCACGCTTACCCTCGCGCAGCAGGCCGATGCCATAATCGTTCCAACGCTCCCAGTCCGGCAGGTCGATTCGCTGTGCTGGCAATATGACATCGCCGATCGGCAGGGTCAGTCGATCCTCGGCCAGGGTTGTGATCGGCAGATCGTTGCCAGCAAAGTCATCACCGCGCACATGGCGGTAGAACGGACTGTGGAACTTGCGGTAGCGCAGTGCGGCTTCGATCTGAATCGGCTCGTCCAAATCCGCCGGCAATGCCAGCGAATAGTGCACCACGGCGGCGGCCCCGGGCGGGATCTGGTGATCGTACAGGGCGACTACGATGTCCTGCGCATTGCGCCGATCGATCCGATTACCCTCGGCGTCCAGCAGATAGGCATTGCCGAACCAGGCCCATTCGTCGACGGCACCCTCGGCATCCAATGCCCCGGAACGGGCGATGATGCGTCCGCCGGCGCGCACGGTCAAATCCAACCAGACTTCGTTGGAGTCCGCCGTGCCCTGGGTCAGCGCATGGCCGATGCCGGTGGTACGCAGAACCACCTCTAACAGATACTGGGCGCCTGGTTCCAGCACCGGCAACGTCGGGCGCAGCGGTGCATGCAGATAGCCGTCGATGCGGCCGGTTTCCTTGATGCCGAATAGATCCACCCGCACCGCCTGCTGCATCGACTCCACCCGCGCGGCGTTTTCATGTGGCGGGCGGTCGAGCATACAGGCAACCGCGGTGTTGGCGGCTGCAAACAGATGATCATGCACCGCGCGGCCGCCATCGCCGGTCAGCGCGCGCGCCGCCGGATCATCCGAGGCGCGGGATGGCATGTGGCAGTCGTTGCAGCCATGGCGTGCTTCGGGTGGATAGTAAAAGCTGTCGACACGATGCCCCGACACGCCGCTCAGCAAAAAACTGTCGTAATGATTCTGCCCGCGCAGCCAGCGGTAGTGGTTCAGCTCCGGCGGCAGATGCACCTTATGGCAAGCGGCACAGAACTCCGGCTGCCGATGGATCGGTTTGAGCAGGGTGTGGCGGTGAAAGGCAGGCTTGGCCTTGATCAGCTGGCGGTTCACCGCCTGCAGCAAGCGGTTGTCGCTGAATGCAAACGGATAGCGCGGCGGATCGGAAAAGCTGTAATCACCATTGCCAAGCGGGCTGTTGACCGCGCTGATGGCATGACAGCCAAGGCAGGTAATGCCCGCCTGCGCCCCCTTGTCAGTGTCCGGATCATACTGTGGAGCATCGAAACGGCCCGAGAACAAGGGTACCTGATCATGGCACACCGCACACAGTCGGGTAACGCGCACATCGCCGTCCCGCGCCAACATCTCTGCGCGCGTGTCCTCTATGCTGAAGCGGTAGGCCGGGTTATTGAACGAACTTAGCCTGTGCATGCTGCCAGCGTGTCGCTCGGCGATGTCGCCGTGACACTCGGCACACACCTGATCGACCATCAGATGCTCCGCCGGTATGGGGTCGACCGGCGTGGAATTGGGTGGATGCGCATTCGCCAGAGAGCGAGCCGCCGGTGCATCGCTGATGGGCAAGCGTACCAACGCCGGCTCGAAAGCCCGAACCATCCGCGGCGCATCGCTGCCGGTCAAGTGAACACTCAATGCCAAAGCGCTGAGTACCAGCGCCGCGGCGGTCCAGCCGAGTCCCATTCGCCAGCGTAGCCGTGGCCCGGCCAATCGGTGCAGCAGGAACAGCCAGACCACTGCCAATGGCATGGTGACATGAATCCAGTAGGCAACGGCACGCAAGCGTCCATCGTTGAACTCGAAGAAACCGAACCGCGTCAGCACCAGACCTGAGACGAACAACGCCACCAGCGCCCCATACAGACCGAGGCCAGCACGAATGGCATAGCGGTTCGGCCGTCGTCGAGCGTGCCTAAAGTGCAGCAGACCGAATAACAGCACCGGCCCCATCAACACCAGGCCCAGGGCCAGGTGGATCAGGAACATGTCCAGGTAAAATGCGTTTTGCAGCGTCCTGCCAGTGAGCTGTTCGGCCAGCGTGACCGCAACCAGATAGAGCGAATTGAATCCTAACAGGCCTGCTGCAGCCAACAGCACAACCAGCAGCCGACGCAGCCTAGGTGGCAGGGCCGGTGGCAGCGCGACAGCAGGATCTTTCTTGGGTAAGGGGTCGAAATGGGTCAAAGGATCGAATTGGTGAGGCATAAGGGAGGCGCGGCAACAGTAGCGCAAGTACGGCAAAACCTGTCTAGTCTAGCCCGAGATTTCAGGTAGTCCAAGCCCCTCGTCCGGCAAAATGTCAGTGCAGGATGAAGCCCTTTTTTCCCTTTTCATATCAATAGTATGCCGCTTTGGTCGGCCGAATGAACAAGGTCGATCAGGTGTCGCCGACATGAGTAAACAAGCGCTTGCTTTAGATGCGTATTTCTGTTAAGGGTAGTGGATTGCCAACCAGGTCACAGTGTATTCAGCCGTCGAGCAACGTTTGGTTTATCCAACCCTTGGTATACCCCTTGGTATATCCCTTGGTGTACGGCTGGTCATTGGTCACCAGCATTGGTCATTAGATGGTATATGGCTGATCATTAGTCATTAGCATAAGCATCAGAGCAATCGCATAGCCCTCAGAAACAAACGACTCAGATCGCATAATCAGCTTGAATCCTATGATGTAAGCCAATAGTAGGCTATCGACTAGACTAGCGACATCAGCATCTCTTGATACAGTCGCCACGGATCAGGGCGATTTCTGCAACGACAACAAGAAACACAACGGCACCGGCCGTGTTCGTTGTGCAGCTTCTTTATAACAATGTCATGTTAAGAATAATGATTGGAGGATTAGGAGTATGCTACCTGTATTTCTGCACCAGACCTTTGGTCGTCTGAAAGAGGCTTCCCAGAACTGGCGCAAATTGCCGCAGGCCGAATCCAGCTGTATAACCGGCATCGACCAGATTGCCGAGTTTGTCATCGATCAAGTATCCAACCGGTTATATGCAATCCCAGGCGGCATCCGCCGCCTAAGAGAACCAATTGCCAACACCATGGGCTACATCGATGGGCTGGTAGAGCAGGTACCCGGCATCTTACGCTGTCAACGTTCCACGTTTATATCAGATCCGCGTGTAAATGCCTTTTTTGTCGATCAAAATCATCTCCAAGAGGTGTTCAGCCAAAGCCAGGAAGTCCGAACATTGTTCGAGAATCATCCCGATCTGGAGGAATGCTATGGGCTGTTGTGCATGCGCGGGGAGGAACGCCGGCAGTTGGGCATGGCGCTGACGGATGGCCTGGTTCGCAGAGATGTGATGCAGACCAGTCTCAGCTTCACCGACCACCAGATCTTCTCCCCGGGGAGTAATGAGGCTGAAGCACGCTGCGCTTTGAAGTGCTGCATTTTCAAGAGTCTGATTGCCCACATTCAACAACAGGCGATTCGGACCGAAACCGAGGCCTATGAACTGGAAAGTCGCTATGGTGCGTTGCGCGCGCGCTCGAGGCGCTTTGAACTCGATCCCTCCAATGATGACGACCATAGCGAGCTATGGTGCCAGATGCGCAAAATCGAGCAACAATTGCAGGATCAGATGCCGCGACTAATCTCCCTTGAAGATCGCCTGCGCCATGTG
The DNA here is from genome assembly GCA_016745215.1 of Thiohalocapsa sp. PB-PSB1. Lineage (GTDB taxonomy): Bacteria > Pseudomonadota > Gammaproteobacteria > Chromatiales > Chromatiaceae > Thiohalocapsa. The sequence goes on along the minus strand of CP050890.1, from coordinate 3,793,422 downwards.
ATTGACGCGCTCTCCCATCCCGAGCAGATAGTGCGGGCACAAACGCGCAGCGTTCATATTGATCGCATGGGGATCAAGCACGAACAACCAAACAAAACCTCCCACGAGCTGCTGTTATCCGAGATTCTGATGGGTTGCCAGCGCCCACGAGTTGCCTGTCTTGTATGCTTCCGTCGCGACGAATTGCTGCCGCGAAAGGACTTTCTCGCGGAGGCCGGCGTATTCCTTGCCTCTTAGCCGATTGCCGGAGAGAAATAGACCAACTGGCGCCGGATTCTCGTTCGCCTGCGCGAAGCGGCAACGTTGATGTCGGACGAGAAGACAAGCCAGGTGGTCTATTTCTCGACAGAAATCGCCCGAGTTGTCCATACTGCTGAGGTCATGTGGTTGGCCGCCCTATCTTTCGATGTGCCTGACTGCTCGGTGAGCAAAAAGAATTATCAGGCAGAGATCTGCGCCTTGAATAACGGAAGAAGAGAAAGAAGAGGTTGCGCAGGCAGAAGTAACAGGTGGGCTGCTTGGGGGAAGTAGGAAAATCAGGGACTGTAGCCGCTTGGTATTAGTTATTTTTTCCCAGGGCTTGGCGGAGAGAGAGGGATTCGAACCCTCGATGGGCTATTAACCCATACTCCCTTAGCAGGGGAGCGCCTTCAGCCGCTCGGCCATCTCTCCTAAAAACGGGATTATTTTAACAAGACTGGCGTAGGTTTGCACCTGTGAACAATTGGAAATAACTGCCTTCGCCAATCTGATATGATGCTCAACTACAGTATAGTCTGTTCCATTCGACCCTTTTCAAGCAGTTTTCGTTCCCACAACTTCATCTCACTCGGATGCCAACAGACGTAGTATAACTTGCTGTCCCAAAAGAATAATTTCTTGAAACTAGCGGAGGACGGAAACTGCGTGAGGCGAGCAAAGGCAAAACCGGCGATATTGCACTACATAGCCACGGGGATGACATCTTCTACCCCGTGACTATGCTTAGCACACAAAACTGCGCCGCATTTGCTCGGTTGAAATTGAGTTGAGATTACTCGGTTGGCGGTGGGCTCGCCGGAGAGTCCGGCGGTTGCGCGTCCGTTGGCTGAGATGCAGCCTGGGCAGCGGCTTGGGCCTGTTCGCGCTTGATCCTTTCGTAGATCTCCTCGCGATGTACCGCTACATCACGTGGCGCATTGACACCAATGCGCACCTGGTTGCCCTTTACTCCAAGGACAGTCACGGTGACGTCGTCACCAATCATCAGAGTCTCACCGACCCGACGGGTTAGAATCAGCATTGAATTATCTCCCTAGAACCATGTAGCCTCTATGACTCGGTATCCATAATGGCATAAGCGATTGGTTGGACCGGGCGGCTACGATTTTATATGCCGCTCCTTATGAAACGGCTGTCCCAATTCTAGCAGCACCTTGCGATAAGGTACATAACCTGGAGTCATAGATCATACCGGCGCAGAACCCTCAGGGTTTCTACTTCCAGGCATGCAGCATGTGCAAGGATTCCTCGGCATTGAAAGTGCCATCGATAATGTATAGCGAATCAGGCTGGCTTTGACAGGTCGAAAGCCTCGTGCAGAGCGCGTACGCCAAGTTCTAAGTATTTTTCATCAATCACCACGGAAATTTTGATTTCCGATGTGGAAATCATACGAATATTAATTCCCACCTGTGCCAGAGCCTCGAACATGCGGCTGGCAATGCCCGCATGAGATCGCATGCCCACGCCAACCAGGCTGATCTTTACAATTTCCTGATCGCCATGCACCTCGCGTGCCGCCAGAGATTCAGCGGTTTGGCGCAAAATCTCCATGGCTTTGGCATAGTCGTTACGATGTACGGTGAAGGTGAAGTCGGTGCTGCATGCATCCGCACCGATGTTCTGGATAATCATATCCACCTCGATGTTTGCATCCGACACCGGCCCCAGAATTTTATGTGCAACACCGGGGTGGTCCGGTACGCCTAGCACGGTGAGCTTGGCCTCGTCTTTAGCGAAGGCGATACCTGCGATTTTGGCGTCTTCCACAATCTCCTCCTCCAATGAAATCAATGTACCCTCCCCTTCTTCGAAGCTGGAGAGCACGCGTAGTGGAACCTGATGCTTGCCGGCGAATTCCACCGCTCGGATCTGCAATACCTTAGAACCGAGGCTGGCCATCTCGAGCATTTCCTCGAAAGTGATGCGATCGAGCTTGCGCGCCTTGGGTTCGATGCGTGGGTCGGTGGTGTAGACGCCGTCGACGTCAGTGTAGATTTGGCATTCGTCGGCCTCGAGTGCGGCGGCCATCGCCACTGCAGAGGTGTCTGAGCCGCCGCGCCCGAGCGTGGTGATATTGCCATGCTCGTCGATGCCCTGGAAACCGGCGACCACCACCACGCGCCCGGCGTTGAGATCGGCATGTATGCGCGCATCGTCGATATCGCGAATGCGTGCCTTGTTGTGCGCACTGTCGGTGCGTATCTGCACCTGGGCACCGGTGTAGGAACGCGCCGGACAACCGATGGCCTGTAATGCCATGGACAACAGCGCGATGGTCACCTGCTCGCCGGTGGCTAACAGCACGTCGAGTTCTCGTGGCGCCGGTTGCGACTGGATGGCCTTGGCCAGGCCGAGCAGCCGATCGGTCTCGCCGGACATCGCCGAAACCACCACGACCACCGCGTCTCCCTGATCGCGACGCTGTTTCACTTTCAGCGCAACTGCTTGGATGCGCTCGATACTGCCGACCGAGGTACCACCGTATTTTTGGACGATTAATGACATAGAATTTGGCTGGATGATGGGAGCTGACTGATAGGCTGGTGATTGATCGGCAAGAAACCCAGACGAATCTTGCGGGGGTATTAACCAACACTCGCAACACGTTCCTGCACCCATTCTTTGGCCAATTCCAGGGCCGCCGGAATGCCCGCTGGGTCGGTGCCCCCCGCCTGTGCCATATCCGGCCGACCGCCACCGCGCCCGCCAACCTTCTCGGCCGCCGCCTTGACCAAATCGCCAGCCTTGAAGCGGGCGGTCAGATCCTTGGTGACACCGGCAATCAGGCTGACTTTACCATCGCTTTCGGTGGCCAACAATAGGATGCCGGAGCCAACTTTGTTTTTAAGTTGATCCAGGAGATCACGCAACGACTTCGGGTCGATTGCATCCAGCTTGGCGGCAAGCACTTTGACCCCATCGATATCCACTGCTTGGCTGGCAAGATCACTGCCAGCGGCGCTGGCGAGCTTGGACTTGAGTTGTTCCAGCTCTTTTTCCAATTTGCGCGAACGCTCCACCAGTTGCGCGACTTTGTCGTCGACATCGCTGGCGGCGCCTTTTACCAATTCGGCCACGCGTTGCAGACGCGACTCCTCGTCCTCGACCCAGGTCAGCGCAGGTTCTCCGGCCACTGCCTCGATGCGCCGTACGCCGGAGCTGATGCCACCCTCGGATACGATTTTGAACAGGCCGATGTCGCCGACCGCGCGCACATGGGTGCCGCCGCACAATTCGACGGAGAAGTCGCCCATGCGCAATACTCGAACCTGATCGGCATACTTTTCCCCGAACAAAGCCATGGCGCCGGAGGATTTGGCATCATCCAGGTCCATGATGCGTGTTTCGACCATGTGATTTTGACGTATTTCGCGGTTCACCAATCGTTCGATCTCATGCAATTGGGCGCGGCTGACGGGTTCGAAATGGGAAAAGTCGAAGCGCAGCCGATCCGGATCGACCAAAGAGCCGCGTTGCTGCACATGCTCGCCAAGAACCCGGCGCAATGCGGCGTGCAGCAGATGAGTGGCTGAATGATGCAATGCAGTTGCACGCCGGCGATCGGCATCGACCCGCGCATGCACGCGATCGCCGACCAGCAGTTCTCCGCCGGTGACCCGGCCGACATGACAAATAACCCCGTCGCCCTGTTTTTGGGTATCTTCCACTTCGAACGTGGCATTGTCACTGCTCAGCCAGCCTCGATCACCGACCTGGCCGCCGGACTCGGCATAGAAGGGCGACAGGTCCAGCACCAGCAAGCCGGTCTCGCCCGGCGCAAGCCGGTCTCTGGGCTCTCCATCCGAGTACAGGGCGATTACCGTTGCTTGATCTTCAAGCAGATCGTAGCCGATAAAGTCGGTCTCGCCTTCCAACTCGATGGCCCATTGCTGTCCGCTGCTGAACTGGCTGGCTGCGCGCGCACGCTCCTTTTGCGCTGCCATCTCACGCTCGAAGCCTTGCATATCCAATGCGAGACCGCGCTCACGGGCGATGTCGGCGGTGAGGTCGGCCGGGAATCCATAGGTGTCGTACAGTCGGAACACCGCCTCGCCTGGGATCGAATTGCCCTGCAGGCCGGCGACGATGTCTTCGAAAATACGCAGGCCCTGCTCCAGGGTGTCCGCGAAACGCTCCTCCTCGGTCTTCAGCACGTGCTCGATATAGCCCTGCTTGGCAGCCAATTGCGGATAGGCACCGGCCATTTGCGCTACCAGCGACGCCACCAGGCGATAAAAAAACGCCTGTTGCTGGCCAAGCTGATAGCCATGGCGAATGGCGCGGCGAATGATACGGCGTTGTACGTAACCACGCCCCTCATTGCCGGGTGTTATGCCGTCCAGCACCAAAAAGGCGGCGGAGCGAATATGATCGGCGATGACGCGCAATGACTTATGCTTCTGGTCATTGCAGCCGGTAGCCTCGGCAGCGGCGGCGATCAGTTCGCGGAATAGGTCGATATCATAGTTGCTGTGTACGCCCTGCATCACCGCGGCCAGGCGCTCGAGACCCATGCCGGTGTCCACCGACGGGCGTGGTAATGGCGTCAATGCGCCGTCCGCGCCGCGGTCGTATTGCATAAACACCAGATTCCAGATTTCGACATAACGATCGCCGTCCTGATCCTGCGAGCCGGGCGGTCCGCCGCTGATTTCGGGACCGTGGTCGTAAAAGATCTCGGAGCAAGGACCACAGGGGCCGGTCTCGCCCATGGACCAGAAGTTATCTTTCTTGCCACAACGGGAAAAACGCGCGGGATCGGCTCCGATTTCGTCCAGCCAGATCGTGGCTGCCTCGTCGTCGTCCTGGTACACCGTGATCCACAGTCGCTCCACCGGTAATCCAAGCTGTTGGGTTAGGAAGTCCCAGGCGTAGCCGATTGCCTCGCGCTTGAAATAGTCGCCGAAGCTGAAATTGCCGAGCATCTCGAAAAAGGTGTGGTGGCGGGCCGTGTAGCCGACGTTTTCCAGATCGTTGTGCTTGCCGCCGGCGCGTACGCAGCGCTGGGAACTTGCCGCGCGCTGATAAGAGCGCTTTTCCCGACCCAGGAACACCTCTTTGAATTGCACCATGCCGGCGTTGGTAAATAACAGGGTCGGATCATTACCCGGCACCAGCGGGCTGCTCTCGACCACGGTGTGCTCGCGCTCGGAAAAATAGTCGAGAAAGGCTTGACGAAGCTCGGCGCTGCTCTTGGGGGGCAACAGACTCATGGGCGGACTCTGGAGTAGCGGACTCTGGGGTAACAAACTTTGGGATGATGCATTCAGGATGACAAGAAATCTGCTGCGGCGGGCTGCTGAAGCGCGGGATCGGATGTGTTGGCGAAGCGACGAAACTCAGCTGTCCATATCGAGAAAGCGTTGTATCAATGATGATGGAAACCCGCGATATTCCAAGAATCGTGCGCGTTTTGCCAGTGTTTGGCGGTTATTTTTTGATCCGGCGCCAAAACGCCGATCATGTACCAACTGAATCTGCGCTGACAGCTGTTCGTCCGTAATGGAAAGATACGGGTCAATTTGCGCATCCGAAAGGCCCTTAGCCTGCAATTCGGCACGAATACGCTTTGGCCCAAAGCCACGCTCGAGCCGCTCTGCGACGTAGGTTTCGATCATTCGCACCTCGTTGAGCAATTCGCTCTGCTCCAATTCGTCGAGGACGGGATTGACCAGCTCGATGGGATAATTCCGCGCGAGCAGTTTACGCGCCAGCTCGGAGCGGGAATGCTCGCGGGTGCTCAGCAGCTTAATTGCGCGACGCTTGATGTCCGCCGTCGCATCCATGTCCACCGCCTGGTTCAGCTTTTTGCTCCTGTCGAACCCGTGGCATCGGCTGCGGCATCCGCTGTCTGTTTGGCGCCCTGCTTGGTCGCGGCTTTGCTTGCAGCTGCGGAAGTGGCCTTTGCCGGCGGCGGTGTTGGCGCCGATGTTTGTTCCTTCGGTGCTGCTGAGGATGCTGGCTTGGTTTCTTGCTTTGCTGATGCCTGTTTTGTCGTCTCCGGCTTGGTTGTTTCCGGATTGGTTGTTTTAGGCTTGGTTGTTTCCGGCTCGGTTGTCTCTTGTTTTGTTATCTCTGGCTTGCTTCCGGCATCGGCGCCGGCATTGGCCTCGGCTGGCGGAGGCAGCAGAATGGCTCGAATCTTGGCTTCGATTTCAGCGGCGATCTGTTTGTTTTCTTTCAAAAAATTACGCACATTGTCCTTGCCCTGGCCGATCCGGTTACCGTCATAACTGTACCAAGCGCCGGACTTGTCGACCACACCCTGCTGCACCCCGAGATCGATGATCTCGCCCTCGCGCGAAATACCCTCGCCGTACAGAATGTCGAACATGACCTGCTTGAACGGTGGCGCCACTTTGTTCTTGACCACTTTCACCTTGGTCTCGTTACCGACCACCTCGTCGCCTTTTTTGATCGCTCCGGTGCGGCGGATATCGAGCCGCACCGAGGCGTAGAATTTGAGCGCATTGCCCCCGGTGGTGGTCTCCGGCGATCCGAACATGACGCCGATTTTCATGCGGATCTGGTTAATGAAAATGACGATGGCATTGGAGCGCTTGATGTTAGCGGTGAGCTTGCGCAACGCCTGCGACATCAATCTGGCCTGTAGACCCACATGGGAATCACCCATTTCGCCTTCGATCTCGGCTTTCGGCGTCAGGGCAGCCACCGAGTCCACCACCACCAGATCCACCGCGCCGGAACGCACCAGCATGTCTGTAATCTCCAGCGCCTGCTCGCCGGTATCCGGCTGCGACACCAGTAACTCGTCCATATTGACGCCAAGCTTTTCGGCATAGCCCGGGTCCAATGCGTGTTCGGCATCGACAAAGGCTGCCGTGCCTTCGGCCTTTTGGACCTCGGCGACCATGTGCAAGGCCAAGGTCGTCTTGCCGGACGATTCCGGACCATAGACTTCGACCACGCGTCCGCGCGGCACGCCGCCGATGCCAAGCGCCACGTCCAGCCCCAGCGAGCCGGTGGACACCGACTGGACATTTGGGATCGCGCCGGCATCGCCCATACGCATCACCGAGCCTTTGCCGAACTGTTTTTCGATCTGACTCAGCGCCGCGCTCAGCGCCTTTTTTCGATTTTCGTCCATCCCAGCTCCGTAAAACTGAATGATCTACACTATGCATGAACGCTACAGAACATGCACATTTGTTATGCTAGATTTGGCATTATCACACAGCTAGGCCCAGTCGTCACAAGGGTCGTCACAAGGGTGGTCACAAGGGGCAACATCCAGGCCAGGACGATCTGGTTCGGGACGGTTTTGCCGATTCCGGAATAGCGGCTAGTGCAGCGGTGCGGATGTCCCGCTAGCGTTTCTGCTGTGTGTCGTTATCGTCATCGTTGTCGTAATCGCTCAGCGTGGGTTATCGGTGACGACCACGACTGCAAACGGTCTCGCGACTTCCGCAGCAGAGCAGTCGTAACTGCTCAGCGATACCTGCTGATTGCGCCCGGATGCGATCCATATAGGATGAGGCAGGTCAAATAGCGATCTGTCTTGCCCGAGGTCATCGCAGAGCCGATGCGGCAGGTCGAGCGCTTGTCAGCATGCAGTCAAAGGCCAGCTGCGCAGGATGCGATACGAGGGCGTGCGCCCGTGCGCGCCGGCGGCGAGCACGAAATCGCGTACCGTCCAATCCAGCGCCAATTGCCTTGGCGTCACCGTGGGTGCCTTGCGCGCCAATGTGATGTGAGGTCGATAGCGGCGCGCCTCCGGCGGCAATCCGCAGGCCAGCAGATTCTGCTGCAATTGGCTCACCAGATTGGCTAGCGCATTCGGCATCACATCCGGCTGTGCCAGCCAAAGCCTTTGCTTGGGCCAGCAGCAGAGCTGGTGGATACGCAATGCGAAGGGCGCCAAGAACACATCGTCAGCTGCCGCCTCGATGCAGGACCGGACATCCCGATCGACGGCGCCGATGAATACCAGAGTCAGATGCAGGTCCAGTGGATGACTGAGTCTGCCGGGCGTTGCGGCCAGTGCCGCCCGCTCGGCAAGCAATGCGTTGCGTAAAGCAGCCTCCGGCCATAACGCGAAAAACAGCCGTTCAGCGGACATGGTCCAGCAATCCGATCAATCGACGCAATGCATGGGCAACGCTTTGCCAGCGTATCGCATCGCGATTGCCGTCGAAATGTAAGGTTTCGGTGACCAACTGTCCTGGTAATGCAAAACCGAAGCACAGGGTTCCAACCGGCTTGTCCACCGATCCGCCCCCCGGCCCGGCGATGCCGCTGACCGCCACCGAGACCTGGGCATTGCCGTTGCGCAAGGCGCCCAGCGCCATCTCCTGCACCACCGCCTCGCTGACCGCGCCATGCAGATCCAAGGTCTCGGTAGCGACCCCGAGCAGTTCGTGCTTGGCCGCGTTGCTGTAGACCACCAGGCCGCGGTCGAACCAGGCGCTGCTGCCGGCCACATCAGTCACGCACTTGGCGATCCAGCCACCGGTGCAGGATTCCGCGGTGGTCAAGATCAGGCCAGCATCGGTCAGGCGGCAGCCGAGATCGGTTGACAGGGTTTCCAGTTCGTTGTTCATACGTGCAGTGTCGCGCAGACCGGATGTTGGGACAAGGAGCAAAATGGTCTTGCGCAGCTGCTCTGAGGTGTGTTTACCGCAGAAATGCAGAGTGCATGGGGTCCGATTCGATCAACCCGATTCGATGCAGATCGTCGCGTCGGTCGATGTCGAGCAGAATGCCTGGATCATCGGTTTGGATGCTTTCCAGTCTATCCGCTTGTTCTGTCAACAAAGTGCGTGCGCCCCTGTCCCCGCTCAGTTCGAGCAAACGCGCCCGCCAGCACCGCCCAAAACCCACTGGATGGCCGCGCTGGCCGGCAAACACCGGTGCCACCAACGAGGAACCGCCCGCGAGCGCCGACAGCACCTGGACAAGGGTTGCGGGGCGAATCAACGGCATATCTGCCAGTGCCACTAACCAGGCATCGGCGTTGGCGCTGTGACGAACACCCTGAGCAAGGCTGAAGCCGAGGCCGCCGACCGACTCCGGGCAGCACAGCACCCGCACCTCCTGCAAGTCCCGCAGCAGCAGGCCCGCGCCGACATCGGCTTCCCGCACCACGGCGAGTACGTCACAGCCGGCCTGCAGCAAGGCTCGAGCGCTGGCCAGCACCATCGGTGTGCCGTCCGGCAATGCCGCACTGAGTTTGTCGCCACCGAAGCGGGTTGCGCTGCCGGCAGCGAGCAAGAGGGTTTGGATGTGCATGGTCAGCGTTCGGGCACGGAGCGGCCGTCAAGTGGTTTCGTCACCGCCAGTTTCGAGGTAGATGCTGCTTCGGTGGTGCAGGCCAGCAGAACATAGCAGGTCACGGCCAACAGCCCACAACAAGCGATACCCAATAAAAGAGGTAATGCACTGTCATTATGCAATAGACTCACCGCGGAGCCCGCCAATGCACCAAAGCCGAAACGCGCGGCGCCGGAAAATGCCGATGCGGTACCGGCCATATGCGAAAAGTAGGCCATGAAGCCGGCCAGCGCATTACCGAGCACCAGACCTGCCATGCCGAAGTAGGCGCACACGGCGAATACAATCGCCAACAGGGAAGGCTGTGGCAGCCAGGCCAGGACCAACAGCCACAGCGCGAAGGCGCATTGCGCGCTGAGTCCGATCCGCAACAACCGCTCGGCGCCATAGCGAGGCACCAGCCTCGAATTCAGAAAAGAAACCAACATCACGGCGAGAATGTTGACACCGAACAGAGGGCCAAACCAGACCTCGGGTACGCCGAGTAATTCGATATAGACATAGGGAGAGGTGACAACAAAAATCATGATGCCGCCAAAGCTGGCCATGCCGGTCAGTAAATAGCCCAAGGCTGGCCAATGGCGCAGCAACAGGCCATAGTTGCTGAGGATGGCAAGCGGCTCGAGCCGGTGTCGGCGTTCGCTGGGCAAGGTCTCGGGTACCACATGGAAGAACGCAAGAGCGGCTAGCAAGGTGATCGCCAACAATGCGGCGAATACCCAGCGCCAGCTCAGATAGAGAATGATCAGCCCGCCTAGGCTTGGCGCAAGCAGCGGAGCCACGGCCATCACCAGCATCACTAGCCCCATGACGCGCGCGTAGTCGTTGCGTTCGAACAGATCGCGCACCAATGCCGGTATGCTCACCGCCACCGCAGCACCGCCAATGGCCTGCAATACGCGCGCCACAAGTAAGGACGGCATATTCGGTGCGAACGCGCAGCCGATGGCCGCACCGGCAAATAACATCAGCCCGGCGGCGATGATCCGGCGCCGTCCGAAGACATCTGACAAGGGACCGAGCAATAACTGCGCCGCTGCAAAAACTCCTAGATACACGGTCACGCTGAGTTGCGCCAGCGCGATGTCTGCGTCAAGATCCCGCGCAATACTGGGGATGCTCGGCAGATACATATCGATGGCGAACGGTGTTAGCGCCGACAGCAGTCCCAGAACCAGCAGCAGCCGCGGATGCGGGGTCGCGGACGTTGTGATGCGGGCGTTCAAGCTTCGCCGCCAGGGGGCTTGTCCGCGAGCGAGCCTGCTGCGGTGATGATGTGCGGGTGCGCCTGTAAAGTACGATGCACCGGGCAGCGATCGGCGATGGCAAGCAGACGCGCGCGCTGCGCGTCGCTGAGATCGCCCTTCAGTTCGATATGGCGCCGAATACGCTCGATCTTGCCGGTCTTTGTTGCAGTTTCATCGCAATCTGCATCACAGTCGGCGGCATGTACCCGCTCATGGCGTAGCCGCACCTCGATATCGTCCAGCGCCAGGCGCTTGTGTTCGGCATACATGCGGATGGTCATAGAGGTACAGGCGCCAAGAGCCATCAACAGCAGATCATAAGGGGATGGCCCCAAATCGGAACCACCGGCAGCTTTTGGTTCATCGGCCAATAGCTGGTGATTCCGAGTATGTAGGCCACGCAGGAAGTGTCGATCACGTTCTGTAATCAACACCTCTCCCTGCTCGAGCGCCGGCGCGCTGTCGGCAGCGGCGTCGGTCTCGGTGCCAAGCGTACTGAGATAGCGCCCAGCCCAGGCGACCAAGGTCTCGGCGACGTATTCCGAGTCTTCCTTCCTGCTCAACAAATGATCCGCACCGGCCAGCGAGATGAAGCTCTTCGGATGGAGCGCGGCTTGGTAGATCATGGCCGCCTCCTCGATCGACACGATCTCATCCGTTGGCGAATGAAAGATGAGTAAGGCGCGTTTCAGCCGACGGATGTGCTCTGGATCGCCATATTGGCGCAGATCGTCGAGGAACTGCCGACGCACCCGGAACTGTCGCTGGCCCAGCTTCAGTTCTGCCTCGCCGGTGCGCTCCAACTCGTCGCGGGCGCCGCTGAATAAATGCTGAACATGCCCCGGAGTGGCCGGCGCGGCGATGGTCACCACTGCCTGGACGCAGGCTAACTGTTGTGCGGCCACCAGCACCGCCGCACCACCCAGACTATGACCAATGAGTAATGCAGGCGCCTGAGCGTGCTGCTCCAGCGCGCGTGCGGCGGCGATCAGATCCTGCACATTGGAGGTGAAATTGGTGTTAGCAAAATCGCCATCGCTGTTGCCAAGGCCGGTGAAGTCGAAGCGCAACACAGCGATGCCACGCGCCGCCAGCGCGCGGCTGATGCGCGATGCCGCGGCGATGTCTTTGCCACATGTGAAACAGTGCGCAAACAAGGCATAGCTCAGGGTTTGAACATGCTCCGGCGGTGTCTCCAACAAACCGGCCAATGTATGACCCTCGGTATTCTCGAAACTGAGTTTGATGCGCGCCATGGGCGGCTCCTGTGGATTGGTGGCAATAAGTGATGGTGCAGAAACAAGCTAAACAGGTTTTTGGCCTGGGTGTCGCCTGCCGACTCATTCGCTACCGCTATCGGCGTCGGTATCGGCGTCGGTATCGAACTGACCAACCCGATATCCGCCAAGCTCCTCGCTGACCGCGTCGCCACGCTGTCCGAGCTTCGTGAGCATGGCCATACTACGATCGAGCAGTGCCTTTTGCTTGCTACCAGCGTCGATTCCCGCTCGTCGCTTTGCCGTTACCCTCGGCAATGTTCAGCGCGATGGCCTGCGATGCGCGCCTACGATGCGCACAGGCGTTGATCCTTCGCGTTACGCTGTCCTTATCACATGCTCGCAGTCGCGCCAGGCCCAGCCGACAGACTCGATGGCCGCACGCTAGACGTCGAGCTTCTCATGGCCGAATGGCATAGGGCGTATGGCGTTTTCTCTCTCGATTCCGATTCCGATAGCGACCCCGACCCCGATTGCACTCCGCCGATGTCTGGATAGCGTGGTATAGGTTATTCATGGACCGCTACCAAGACTCGAGGAAGGCGATATTCGGCGCAATCGACTGGCTCGTGCGACAAGCAATCGACTTCATGCCGGACGTTGAATTCTCCGTCGAGACTCGCAACCCGCCGATAACCCAGGCGACGCAGCCAATGCGAGACATGATGTTTTTTCGATCTCGATCACAGATGACGCCGGCGTCCGATTTCGCTGCGCCAATCTGGCTATGGGAATATCCCGGTTGTTTGCTTGACTTTGCTTAATCGTATATTGGTTCGCATCCAGGAGACTTCTATTCTGAAACTTCATGCCTGAGGTTTCATTCCCGAGGATTTCCGGTCTCGATTCTCCGGCTCGAGGACTCGGAGTAGTAGGCTTGCACTTCCCCACCTCAGCGTCTACTCTCAATTAAGAGTTATACTGCAATCACTCCAGTTCGAGATCAAGCAATGCGTGTAGTCCCTTACCCCCAACAGCCGGGTTTTGATCCACAACGTGTGTCAAGCGCGGCACTACAGGCATTTTTCAACCTGTCCGCGCGCTGGAAGCTGAGCGCTGCGCAGGAGCGGATTCTTCTCGGCAGTCCCCCGGAGTCGACCTTTTTCAAATGGAAAGCGGAGCGAACCGCGCGCCGGCTGAGCCGCGATGTGCTGGAGCGCATCAGTTATCTGCTGGGTATCGCAAAGGCATTGAACCTTCTGTTGCCCTCTCCGCGCGCTGCCGACGAATGGATAAAGAAACCGAATAGGGCGCAACCCTTTCATGGACGCTCGGCACTCGACCGCATGCTCGGTGGCAGCCTAGTCGATTTGGCTGATGTGCGGCGGTTTCTCGATGCGCAACGCGGCCTGTAGACTATGTTGCAACCACCGCCTAAAGCCATGGATTTGGCCAGGGAGCCACATCCGGCAACCTGCTGCCCCGTTTCACCGGATATCCGAACTTCAGTTGTCCCAAATGCGCAGCAGCGCTCTTAAGGCGATCCAAACCCATGCCGATCAATAGCACGATGATGCCGACGCTATGCCACCCAGGATGGCGGCAACAGTACCGCATCGTACCTTCGGCATATCCTCCGATCGACTTGTTCGAGACGCTGGTGGAGCCGGAATTCATGGAGGAATTGTTTTACATCGAAGGGCTGACAAACGACCGCCTACGCGACGAGGCCGGCGATATCAGCTTGGTCGATCCCGAGGATCGCGTCAGCGGCCCAGGTGCGACACCAGTGATGGCAGCATTCACTCACATCGGTGTCGAAAGCCGTTTCAGCGACGGCAGTTTCGGCATCTACTATGCAGCCAGGGACTTGAGCACCGCCATCGCAGAAACCAAGTATCATCGCGCTCGATTTCTGGCCTACACCCAAGAAGATCCCGGTGAGATCGATATGCGGGTCTATATCGGCGAACTGGTCAAGCCGTTGCACGATATCCGCGACACCCAATACGACGATCTGCACGACCCGAACGACTGGCGAGCAGCTCAGGACTTCGGCAAGCACATGCGAGCACTGCGCTCTTGGGGCATCGCCTACCGCTCGGTTCGCGATCCGCAAGGCGAATGCCTGGCAGCTTTGCGACCGCCAGCCGTCAGCATCCCCCGCCAAGGGCCGCATCTATCCTATATTTGGAATGGATTTCGGATCACGCGGGTCTATGAGAAAACCCTAATCTCGGCATGAGTCGTGAGATGTCGATCCAGATGTAAGCAGCTGCCAACGCCATCATCGATTGCGAGCCTGCGATAAAGGTTGGTTTAAGCCTGAGTGGAACCGATCATGGCGAGCATGCCGATCATTGTTGAACTCCCCTATCACGCTGATAGCGAATTGCTGTTCGAGCCCATCGCTCACCGGCCCTGGGCGGTATTCCTCGACAGCGGCCGACCACGCTGTGCACAAGGCCGCTACGATCTGCTTGCCGCCGATCCCTATCTTACTCTCGTCACGCGCGGCGGCCAGACCGAGATTCGCAGCCAGCATCGTTGCCGGCTGTCAATGCAAGACCCGTTTGCGTTGCTACGCGAGCAACTCGGCGGCGTCGGCGAAGCTGTTTCCGATCTCCCCTTCTGCGGCGGGGCGATCGGGTGGTTCGGCTATGATCTGGGGCGACGTATCGAACCTTTGCCGGTACTGGCAAAGGATGTAGAGCAGATCCCGGACATGGCCATCGGCCTCTACGACTGGGCGCTGATCGTCGATCACCTGGAGCGCCGCACTCGGTTGGTCAGTGCATGCCGCGACCCGAGCACGCTGGGGCGATGGCAAGATCTGATCGACTTGTTCAGCGTCACGCCTGTCCGGCCAAGGCAGTGGACTTTTCGCGTGCACGCCAGTGCGCATGCGAACATGACGCGCGCTGAATATCATGCGGCTTTCCGCCGCATCCAGCACTACATTCGTAACGGCGACTGCTACCAGGTGAATCTGGCGCAGCGTTTTGCCGCGCCGGCCGGGGGTGATCCCTGGTATGGCTACAGAGAACTAAGACGCCTCAATCCGGCCCCATTCTCCGCCTATCTAGTTACTCCCTATGCGCAGGTGCTAAGCTCATCGCCGGAGCGCTTTTTGAAGCTTCGCGCTGGCCATGTCGAGACCTCTCCCATCAAGGGTACGCGCCCGCGCGGACAATGTCCGGACTCGGATGCATTGCTGGCCATGGAATTGTCACGCAGCGCAAAAGACCGGGCTGAGAACCTCATGATCGTCGATCTGTTGCGGAATGATCTTGGGCGCGTTTGCATTCCTGGCAGCATACGGGTGCCGAGGTTGTTCGCGCTCGAGAGCTATGCCGGCGTGCATCATTTAGTCAGCACCATTACTGGCAATTTGCGCTCGGAACAGGATGCCACCAGTTTATTGCGCGCTTGTTTTCCTGGTGGTTCCATCACGGGTGCACCCAAGATCCGCGCTATGCAGATCATCGAAGCCCTGGAACCGCATCGGCGGGGTATCTATTGCGGCGCCATCGGCTATATCGGCTTTGACGGTGCCATGGACAGCAGCATTGCTATCCGAACCCTTGTCTATAGCGATGCAGTGATTCGCTGCTGGGCTGGCGGTGGTATCGTTCATGATTCCGACGCCGATGCCGAATACCAGGAGACCTTCGACAAGGCGCACGCCATGCTGCGCCTGCTCGAAAGCAAAGAATCGGCTGATGTACTCACCATGCATCACCCCAGAGCGCGCTCGAATCGATCTCTGCGCCAAATTTCAACGAGGAGCCTACCGCGATGACGACAACAGAAAAACTGTATTCAGAAACCGAGATCGCCCAGTATCTGGCCACGCAACTTCCACATTGGTCCCTGGAACAGGGCTGCATTCGCCGCAAATACCAGACCAGCGGTTGGAAAAGCACATTGATGCTGGTCAACAGTGTCGGTCATCTCGCGGAGGCCGCCTGGCATCATCCGGATCTCGAGGTGTCCTATGCCCAGGTGGTCGTCAAACTATCGACCCATTCCGCGGGCGGCGTGACGGACAAGGATTTCGAATTGGCGCGCAAGATCGAGGAAGTGATCACCTGGCGTCCAGCCGAGGACAGCGCATTGGATGGCGCGCCGCATGATCCGGGTTATATCGATTACGAATGAGATCCCTGCTGTCCTTGGATCAATCTCATCCTCAGTCACCACTGATCAGCTTCGGTGATGCAAATCACAGGCAGGCTGACACCACCCTCGCCCAGGCATGAGAATGCGGGCATGACAACGTTGGAGGAACTCCACATGCAGGCCCAGGATCCGAGCACTCTCATTGCTGCACTCTCCGTCCATGTCAGCGAGCGGCGCAGTCAGGCACACCGCATTTTGCATCATCTGATCGGTCTGGGCCGCGCCTTCCTGCTGCAAAGCGACCTGCGCGACGCGGTGGTCTATCTACGACGACAGGATGCCTCCATCGCCGACTCGGCACTGATCCAGGCCTTATTGCAATGTCAGGAGGCGGCCATTGATGCTGCTTGGGTCTATTTAGCCCTGCGTCTGCGCATCGCGCGTCGATACTATTTGCGCATTCATCTGGAGACCATGCATCTGAACCAGGTGTCGGTATCGGAATACCTGGCCTTTAAAGAGCACTTGGCCACCGGCGATCAGGAGGACCCGTTCACCCTCGAGATCGACATGGCACCCTTCGACCGTTCACGCGAAAAATTGCTCAAAGAGACCTCGATCGGTCGCGGCGTGGAATTTTTGAATCGTAATCTGGCAAACCGGCTATTCGAGGCAATCAGCCATGGCGATCAGCGCCTGTTGCATTTTCTCCAGAGGCAAAGCAGCAACGGCCGGCGATTATTGTTGAACGATACGATCAATAGCATCGTGGAATTGCGCAGCGCCTTGCGCCAGGCACTGATTCCGCTGCGCCGTCGTCCGCCGCAAACGCCCGCCGACGAGCTGATCGGCGACCTGCGGGCATTGGGATTCGAGCCCGGCTGGGGCAAAGACGCCGGCCGCATCCGCAATACCATGGGCCTGTTGCTGGATATGCTGGAGGAGCCTTCGCCGGATTCGCTGGAGCAATTCCTGAGCCGAGTGCCGATGATCTCCTCCATCGCGATCCTATCCCCGCAAGGCTGGTTTGGACAATCCAGGGTACTTGGCCGACCGGATACCGGCGGCCAGGTCGTCTATATCCTCGATCAGGTGCGCGCGCTGGAGCGCGAGATGCACGAGCGCCTAGCGGAACAAGGCATCGCTCTGGAACCGCGCGTGATGGTGGTGACGCGTTTGATCCCGCAAGCCGAGGGCAGCATGTCCAATCAGCGCCTAGAGCCCATCGCCGGCACCCGCAATGCCGTCATCCTGCGGGTGCCGTTTCGCAATGATGCCGGCGAAATCATCCCGCACTGGATCTCGCGGTTCCGTATCTGGCCGTATCTGGAGCGTTACGCATTGGATGCCGAACGCGAAATACTGGCGCAGATCGGCGATCGACCGGATTTAATCATCGGCAACAATTCCGACGGCAATCTGGTCGCCTCGTTGATCGCTCAGCGACTCGATGTATGCCAGTGTAACATCGCCCATGCGCTGGAAAAGAGCAAGAACCTGTTATCCGACCTCTACTGGCGCCACAACGAGGAGCGCTATCATTTTTCCGCCCAGTTCACCGCGGATCTGATCGCGATGAACAATGCCGATTTCATCATCACCAGCACCTACCAGGAGATTGCCGGCACCAAAGACAGTGTCGGACAATATGAAAGCTACGCGCATTTTACGATGCCAGGGCTCTACCGGGTAGTTGCCGGTATCGATGTCTACGATCCCAAATTCAACATCGTCTCCCCGGGCGCCAACGAGGACATCTATTTTTCCTATGCCGACAGCGAGCGCCGTCTGTTACATCTGAAGCCGGAAATTGATGATCTGATCTTCGGTGACGAGCACCCAGGGATCGCGCGCGGTCTGCTCGCCGATCAGGACAAACCGCTGCTGTTCACGATGGCCAAGCTCGAACGCATTAAAAACGTTCCTGGATTGGTGGATTGGTATGGCCGCAGCCCGGAATTGCGCGAGCAGGCCAATCTGTTGGTGGTCGCCGGCCACATCGACCCTGGCTCCGCCGACAATGACGAGGAACGCGAGCAGATCGACAGTCTGCATCATTTATTCGATCTGCATGGTCTACATGGCCAGGTGCGTTGGCTTGGGCTGCATCTGGAGAGACAAATCGCCGGTGAGATGTACCGAATGCTTGCCGACCGGCGTGGTGCTTTTGTGCAGCCGGCGTTGTTCGAGGCCTTCGGTCTCACCGTGATCGAGGCGATGAGCAGCGGCCTGCCGACCTTCGCCACCCGCTATGGCGGCCCGCTGGAAATCATCCAAGACGGCGTATCCGGATTTCACATCGACCCCACCCACGGGCTCGAGGCTGCCGAGCGTATGGCGGCCTTCTTCCGCCGCTGCGCCCAGGAGCCGAGCTATTGGAACGAGCTCTCCGAGGCTGCCCAGGCGCGTATTGACGAATGCTACACCTGGCGCCTCTACTCTGAGCGCATGATGACCTTGTCGCGGATCTACAGTTTCTGGAAATATTTCAACGACGCGGAGCGGGCCGAGACCAAACGCTATCTGGAGATGTTCTACCGATTGCAGTACCGCCCATTGGCGCGCATTGATTGAGGCTCTGCTGCGCGTGCCCGAGCGCTCGGGGTCAACCGCGCGATCCTCTGTTGCATTGCCTATCCGTAAGCTTGCCGCCCTCGACCAGCTGCTGCTGAGCCCAGACGAGCGCGACGAGCGGGTCAACGGTGAGATCGTCCGCCGCCCGGTGCACGGCCGGTATGGGCGAGTTGCCGCTTCGCGAAGGCGAACGAGCATCCTGCGCCAAGTCTATTTCTCTCCGACAATCGACCAAAAAAAGCAGCAGGACTACCCTTGGCATGGCGCGGTTGCCCAGCGGTTGCCCAGGTGCCATTCCTCACCTGTCCTGATTTGCAATACCAAGAGTCCCCGCTCCCGCAATAACCTGAAGTGCAGCGTCAGCGTATTGCGGCTGACGTCGGTAGAACAGCCAAACCGAACAGCCACTCCTACGCTAAGTGATGGTGCAGAAACAAGCTAAACAGGTTTTTGGCTTGGGTGTCGCCTGCCGACTCATTCTGGCCGCACGCGATACGTCGAGCTTCTCATGACCGAATGGCATAGGGCGTTTTCTCTCTCGATTCCGATTCCGATTCCGATTCCGATAGCGACCCCGACCCCGATTGCACTCCGCTGATGTCTGGATAGCGTTGTATAGGTTATTCATGAACCGCTACCAAGGATCCTGTGTTTCCATCGCTGCCAACAGCGGATCGAATACCTGGCGCGACAGGTTCTGGAAAGGCTCGCCCAGCGGATTTGCCTGACCACGCAAGGCGGTGCGGATGGCCATCTCCGAGCCTTCGCCCGCGCGCTCGGGATAGGCGTCTTCCCATACGTTCAGCACCTTGGTCATGTCTCGATACTGCGCCCAGGCAAGACTGGACTCGGGGAACAGCGGCAGCGGCCCGGCATGCGCGGCGATGAACAATGCCGTCAGCTCGCCAAGTTGGGCCAGTGCGTCGGCTACCGGGGACAATCGGGTCAACACTAGATTGTCTTTGGCTTCGCTCAGATAGCAGCTTTGCCTTGGCATGTCAGCCACTGCGACCGCGTTCAATGCCAGATGCCGCGACCACAGGTCAAGCAGATGTTTTGCCTTCAGGCGACCCAGCCGGCAGTCGATCAGGCCAGCATCTGTGATGCCGTCGAGGCTACCCTGGATGCGTATGCCGGTGTCTGCGAGCACTAGATCCAGCTCGATGGGTGGTAATGGATTGCTCGCCAGGCGATCGCGTTGGTTGCGGAACCGTTCGACGCGTCGTGCCTCACGCCAATACAGCAACTCGCCGGCGGCGCCGTGGGGCAATACGCCCTCGGCCCGCAAGCGCGCCAAACCCTCCGCGTTCTGCGCCTGATCGCCAAGCGCCAACAGTTGTTGGGCGATGGACCAGCGTTCCAGGCCGGCGACACCAAAGGGTTCGCTATCGGTCAGGTTGGCTGCATCCCAAGGCAGACGCAGCCGCAGTCGCTGTTCCAGGAACCAGCGTGCCGGGTCGCGCAGGAAACGAATCAGGTCGCTCAGCTGGATGACGGGTGGCAATTCCGCCAATGCCGGCAGCGGCGGTTCAGATGCAGCCGTTTCCCGCGCGGCGAGCCGCGCGAATGTCTTGATGTGGCCGCCATCGGCACTCTGGGCCACCTCCAGCCAGTCCTCGGCATAGCTGTGCAGACGGGTATCGAGGGCGTCGAAGCAGCGCGGCGAGAACGGCTGCAACGGGTGTTCGATCCTGATCCGGGTCGACGGCAGTCGTTGTTCCGGCTTAGTCGTGCCGGGCAAGATAAAGCCGCGGTCGATCACGTCGAGCAATTCATCCACCACCACGGAGGGCACCTTGATGCCGTTGTCTCGCGCATCTCGACCGATGTAGGAGATGTGCAATCGATCGCGGGCGGACAACAGCACCTCCAAGAACAGATAGCGATCATCATCGCGGCGAGAGCGATCTCCACGGCGCGGATGCTTTGCCATCAGATCAAAGCCGAGCGGACGCTGAGCACGTGGAAAATCGCCAGCATTCATGCCGAGCAGACAGATCACAGGCGCCGGGATATTGCGCATCGGCACCATGTTGCAAAAGGTGACCGCGCCGGTCAGGAAGCGATGGCCAGCGGCGGGCTGGTCGATGACTTCTTGCAGATGCGCGCGCAGGATATCCGGGGCCAGGAGTGATTCGATTCGTTGATCGGGCAGCGTATCGGCAGCGGCCTGCGCAGCATTCGGGCCGAGCCCGGCAGCGGCGGCCTGTTCGGCAAAGTCGTCTAGCGCCTCGCGCATCCTCTGCAACAAGGCTTCCTCGTCCTCATCCGGTGCGAACAGGGCATCGAGCATTGCGCTGATGTGGCGGCGCCAGGCTTCGGCATGGTGCGGGCGGGCCAGAATCTCGCGCCAATGGCTGATTTGATCGATGAATTCCTGCAAAGCGCCCAGCAGCACAGCATCGCTGCCCTCGATGTCGGCATAGGGGAGCGTGTCGGCATACACTGCCGAATCCGGCGGCAACGCATAGCCGAGGAACAGACGTCGCAAGCCGAACGCCCAACTGTTGGCATCGTCGGCGGGCAGTGCCAGGCCGGCGCGCATGTCGGCGTCCAGCCCCCAGCGGACACCGCTTTCCTGCACCCAGGTGCGGATGCGCGCCAGACCCGCTGGGTCGATCTGGAAGCGACGGGCGACAGCGGGCACCTGCAACCAGCCGAGCAGTTGCGGCGCCGTGACCCGGCTCAGCGGCAGGGCCAGCAGCTCGGACAGGGCTGCCAACAACGGTTGTTCGGCGCCAAGCCGGCGGTCAGCAATGGCCCAGGGAATGTGCCGCGCGCTCGGCGCGGAGCCGAAGACGGCCTCGATGAAGGGGGCGTAGAGGTCGATATCCGGCGCCATTACAAAGATATCACGGGGCTCCAGACCGGAAGCCTGGGAAGCGTCCGGAGTCGATCGCGACACGACCATTGTTTCGAAGAGCCCGAGCAGCTGGTCGTGCAGCACCTGCACCTCGCGCAGCGGGCCGTGGCAGCAATGCACGCTGAGCGATGTATCCGCCGGGTCAAGCAGGCGACGTTCGGCGGGATCAGCGCTGCGCCGATCGGTTAGGGTCAGGATGTCCTGTTGCAAACAGGCCAGCAGGGTCTGTTCATTGGTCTCGATAAAGACATCGGTTGGATCATCATCCAATTCCAGCACCTGATCGACGAACGCCTGTCCGCTGTGACCGAATGCCGCCAACAACGGATTGCCCAGATCCAACAGCGAGCCGGGATCCGGCAGGCCCTCGGCCAGGGCGCGTGCACGTCGGCGCATGTGACCGCGCTCATCGACCACATCGGCCCAATATTCGATGCAGGGGTTGAGCAGGAATAGATGCACGTCGCAGGCTTGTGCCAGCACCCGCAGTACTGTGCATTGCGCTGGCGCCAGCGCGGTCAGACCGAACAGCGCAACGCGCTCCGGCAGCAGTTCCGGCGCAACTGGGGACCGACCGGCGGCAAACGCCGATTGCACATCGGCAAACAGCCGGGCACGGTGCGGGCCTGGCCTGTTGGAACACAGATCGCGCCACAATGACGCCTGCCAGTCGGTCCCAGCCCCGGTCTCCCAATTCAGCACCAGTTCTGGGCGATAGACCAGATACCGGTCGAACAGGTCGCTGATTCGCCATGCCAGTTGCCAGCGCTTCAGTGCCCTGGGCTCGCCTTGCAGATAACCGGACAGCTCGGCAAAAGCCGGGTCTTGAAGATGCACCGGCAAGCGTGCGTAGATGCGCCATGCAAGCCGGTCACGATCATAGTCCGACTGCTCCGGCAAATCGCCGATCCAGGCGCGAAACACCCGCCAGATAAAGCTGGCGGGCAGCGGAAATGCCAGATTGGCGGCAATGCCATCGGCTGCCGCGAGTTGCTGTGCAAGCCAGCGCGCCATACCCTGATTTTGTACCACGATCTGCTCGGAGTCGAAGGCGTCGCGCAGCGGCTCGGACAGGATTTGGCGCAGCAGCAGCAGCAGAACTTCGAGACGATTGCTATGGTGTACTTGAAGCATGGGCCTGTGATCTTGTTGAGCTGAGCAGGCTCACCCCAATCAATGCGTTCTAGGATGGCGGTCAGCTGCTGGCGGAGTGCAGGGCATCAGGATTGAGCAATTGCATAGCTTCATCACCCATGCCCATCACCAGCACCCCCTTGCGGGTCGCATGTGTAACGATGCCGTCTTCAGGGTACAGGCTCGCAAGGACGCCAATGATGCGCCTATCTTGGTATTCGGGATAAAAGCGTGGGAATTCGGCCAATGTCTGAAGTAATTCCTCGACCTGCGTTGCCTGCAGTCGAGACTTGGTTTCGTTGATCAGGACCAGCCCTGGGCAGACCAGCATGGCGTCGTATTCCCTGGTCTCGCCGCCCTTGCGGCGCACCACGCGCAGGGCAAACAGTTCCAGGATGTCACAGTCGAAATATTCAGCAGCGAGCCTTGGTAGACTCGGAGCAACGATATCCTCCACCAGGGTTCCGAGACGGTTTGCCAAATCGCCCCATTGTTTGTTCATGCGTTGACTCTCTCGGCGTGTCTCGTCTTTGAATTCACGCATTTCATCCTTGAATTCGCTCATCTCGTCTTTGAATCCGCGCATTTCATCCTTGAATTCACTCATCTCGTCTTTGAATTCACGCATCTCATCCTTGAATCCGCGCATCTCGTCTTTGAATTCAAGCATCTCATCCTTGAATCCGCGCATCTCGTCTTTGAATCCGCGCATCTCGTCTTTGAATTCAAGCATCTCATCCTTGAATCCGCGCATCTCGTCTTTGAATTCAAGCATCTCATCCTTAAATCCGCGCATCTCGTCTTTGAATTCACGCATCTCTCCAGACAAACGGTTCACCGCCATGTCGGTGCGCATGGCCTGATAGCTGAGTTCCTTCATGTATTCCCGAAGTTCATCGGTTTCTTGTTTCAAGGCATAACTTGCCATACCAATAGACCTCTGGGTAGTTGCTGTCGATGTGCTGAGCATAGCATCTTGACCTATTGGCGGAGAGCGAACGGCAAGTTGCCCTTGCAGCATGGGCCTGTGTTCAGCTTCCCGGTCGCGGGACAGGGCGCGCACGGGCAGTACGCTGGACAGCATTGACCAGAATCTGTTGCAGTAGCTCACGCGTGCTGTTGAGAGGCACATGCGAGGACCAGAGCCACATCAGGAGCAGCACCACTAGGGTATAGCTGCCGAAGATGACGATACTAATGAAGGTCAGCAGCAGGAATACCTGCTTGTCCATGGCGTCGCTGGCGAAATGCAATGCCATTGTGCCAGCAAGCAACGATACCAGGGACGCGATCAATGACGGCGCCACGGCATGGCCGATCTCGCTGAGGCGCAGCTTGATCCGGGAACGTCCGAGCAGGCGCAGCATCAACGCAAACTGCAATACCTCTCGCAACGAGATGCCCAGCGCAATGGCCATCAGTCCCCAGTGGGCCAGAGCCAAGACGATCATCAGTGTGGCAACCAGCACGCTGGCGAAAACAGAGGATGCTGCACGCACCAGCCCTTGGGCGTTGATAAAACTCCTGAGGCTGGCCGAGAGCATCACGAAGACGGCGCCGACCACCATCACCCGCAACGGATCACCAGAACCAATCCAAGCCTCGCCGTAAAGAAATTCGATCGCAAGCGGGCCTGCGACCATTAACAGCACGAACAATGGCATGGTCAGGGTCGAAATGGCCGACGTGGCCTTAAAGTACAGCCCGCGCGACCAGGCAATATCGTCCTGGATCCGCGACAATGAGCCAAGTACCAGCGGTCCAAGGCTTTCGGCGAACTGCTCGGCAGGGATGCGCGCCAGGGAATAGGCCCGATTGTACAGTGCGAGCCGGGTGGTGCCGAGCAGGGCGCCGACCAGCATGGCGTCGACTCTTGCAGTCGCGAAGATCAGCAGATTATTCAAAGTAGCAAAGCCGGAGTAGCCAAGCAATGATCGCACCGGTGACCAACTTGGCCTGGATGGGTGCCAGTCGAGGAAGACAAGCAGCATAACGAAAATCGTTAGCATGCTCGCCACAGCGCCGGCTACCAGGCTGTGCACGCCTGCGCCGAGCAATGCAGCGACAATGGACACCAGCGCCGAGACGAACATCGCGACCATGTTGATCACTGCAACTCGGTCGAAACGCATGTTGCGGCGCAGCAGTGCGAGACCAATACAGGTATAAGGCGTGAGCACGAATACCAGGCACATCGCGTACATCACGCTGGTGAACTGCTCTGCCTGGTACAGGTCGGCGAGCGGCTCGGCAATACCCACCGCGATTGCAATGAAAATCAGCGCCAACAGGCAAATGGACCAAAACGCCGCGTTGATCTGGGCCTGGGTCAGTATTTTTGCCTGCAGGATCGCCTGCGGCATACCGAATTGCACGCCCATCATGAACAGCGAGGTAAAGGCGGTTACGGCAATGAAGACACCGAATTCCACTGGCCCCAACAGTCGCGCCAGCACGATGCCAATGATGAACTGGGAGGCGGTAAGTACGACTTCGCCGAAAAAAATCCAGGCTGCGCCATGCCTGATTTGATTACCGAAGCTCGACGACATCGAATCGTCGCTTGTCTTGGATGTTTGGGTTTTCGATCCCGACTTCAGTCTTGCCTTGATCGTCACGGCCCCGCTTTACTGAAGTTTACTGAAGCGCAAACAGTAATTGCGCCTCAACTTTACGGGCTCGCCCTGATACTGAAAACCAGCCGCCTCGACCTCTTTGATCACCTGCTCACGACCGGCACGGACATGCCCCAGAATCCAGGAATCGCTGATACCGGGAATACGCCTGAAGTCGATCAAGATCAGGACACCATCCGGCACCAAAGCCTCATGAATGGAGGCCAACATCGAGATCGGATACTCGAAGTGATGATAGGTATCGGCCAGAAACACGAGATCCACACTTTCCGGCGGCAATGTTACAGCGCGCTGATGATTGACTATCGGTACGACATTTTCGACATGATACTCGGCTGAGCGCGCCTCGATGGCTTCGACAAAGCGCTCTGAAATATCCACCGCATAGACACGCCCCGCCGGCCCCACCGCACGGGCGAATAACATGGTATAGAGTCCTGTACCTGCGCCCACGTCGGCAATGCGCATACCCGGTGTAATATTCAGTGCATTGACGATCTCGAAGCGTCGGTCAAAAACTTCCCTCCCCGCACGTTCGAAAATCGTCTTCCAATGTTCAGGATCTGCATCGTAATAGTAGGCATTCATGCCCGGCCCGACCGCCGGGCGCTCGATCAGCGTAGAGCCATGGGTATCGGCCCAAACCGCGCCGACCGTCATCGATAATGCCGTAATCAGCAACAGGCTGAGCTGACAACGATTCATTGTAGAGGGGTTTTTCGGATCATCAGGTTGGATCGTCGCTGAGGTGCGGTCGCATTGCAGCGGTTCTTGTCTGGCATGTTTTTGGATGCCGTTGCAGGGCATCGGAAGAGCCACTTGTGCTTTTATCCTCGAGCGATTGCCGTGGAGAAGCAGACCAACTGGCGCCGGATGCTGGTTCACCTGCGCGAAGCGGCAATCCGTCCATAGTCGCTCCATGGGCGGGTTGCCGCGACGTCGGGGCCGGACGAGAAGATAAGCCAAGCGGTATGTTTCTTGACAGAAATCGCCTTAATCCACTAAAGCTCGATAGCTATGCCATGTCGCATAGCCAAGTAATGGAAACAGTACGATCATTCCAACAAACCATGTCAGGATACCGATGGTGGTCAACGCGACGATGATAGATGCCCACAAAATCATTGCCAGCCGGTTTGACATGACGGCGCGGTAGCTCGCTGAGATGGCTGTGATCGGTCCAGCATCGCGATCGACGATCATTGGAATAGCCACGGCGCTGGTAATGAAGACAACACTCGCCAATATTGCCCCAATGACGACAAAGAAGCCGACAATGACTGGATCAAAACTGCCGGATAGAAAATTCTCCCAGCTGTAAGAGGTAGGAGCAAAGGCGTTTACCTTGAAGGCGAACAGTAAGGATGAAAAGCGTACCCAGGCGGCCATGACCAAGGCCAGGAAGAGTCCGAACAGACTCAGGTTGGTGCGCCGACTCCAGAGCAAGACCAGACTGTCGGTGATACTGATACGCTCGCCGGACGCATGCTGTCGCGCGGCTACATACAGACCGCAAGCAATTAACGGGGCAACCAGCAGCAAGCCGGTCAGAAATGCGGTGGTGAAGCCTGGGCTGGACATAATCAGTAGGCTGAACCCGGCACAGACTAATGCGAACAGAGTACCGTAGAGCAGACTGATGCTAGGTGCCGCACGGAAAGTCTGCCAGCCGGACCTCAGCCATTCCACCGCGGCAGTCGCATCCACGCTGCGAATCTGTGCCTCGTTATCAATAGCACTGGCGAGTTCTGCGGGTGAGGTGTTTTCTAAGGCATTGATTGACATCAGGAATAGCTCCTAACCTTTAGATGGCTGTAGGGCTGCGGCCCGATGGCCACAACGCGGTTGAAGATAAACTACCGTTCAGGCAAAGGTTCGGTTGATCCACCCAATGTTCAATAGTTGCCATTTAAATTTTTCGACACACAGTCTAAGGATTTACCTTGGCCTTCTTCAGCAAGGCGCGCACGTGCTTGACCGGAATTGCGTAGCTGATGCCGCTGGGCGACGAAATTGCGGACTCTTTCGTCTTTTTGACATAAACGCTGTTGATGACGCCGATGACACGCCCGGTCTCGATTGCGTACAGCGGGCTGCCACTGTTACCTGGATAAGCGACCGCATCGAGCTGAAACACCATGAATGGATCGCTGAGGCGCTTGAGCATATCCGGCGTCAGTTGCCGACCGGAGGCGACCGGAACTGCCACCGGCGAGATCGCTGCGATGGTCGCACGATGGGTTGCCGGATACAGTCCGAGCGTATTTAGAATCGGATATCCGGTGAAGGCCGCGGATTGGCCTTCGCGGACATCCTTGCTGCTGCCCAGCCGCATTGACGGCAATGCCCCCCCATCGAAGCGCAGCACCGCCAGGTCGTGTTCTGGATCATTGGCCACCAGCTTCGCCCGACGCATGGACACGCGGTTTTTCGGCGCCGGAAGATACACAGCCAGGCTTTCGCGTCGGCCTTCGTCAAGGCCGCGCGGCACGACGTGGGCATTGGTCACGGCATAGTTTCCACCGATGACAAAACCAGTGCCCGCCGGCTGCTTTTGCTGTTGGCGGACCGCCATGTAAGTACCCACAGCCAGGATACTCGGCTTGATCTTGGCGACGGTCGTGGGCAAATCGGCACATGGCGCCGATGCGGCAATCAGTGTCAATGCGAAAATTAACACATAACGTGCTTGAAATGCGGTCGAAACGATCGGCTGCATAGATTTCTCCTGTGAGTTATTTCTAAGCCTTCCTTCAGCGTAACCATAGGGTCTGCTGATTGACGAATTCGCGAATACCCAATCGAGACAGTTCGCGACCATAGCCGGAGTCGCCAATACCGCCGAAGGGTAACCTCGGGTCACTTTTGACCATGCCATTGACAAAGGCACAGCCACAACTCATGCGCCGAGCGAACTGTTCGCCGCGCGCCTGATCATGGCTCCAAACACTGCCTCCAAGGCCGAAACGGGTATCGTTGGCGATGCGCAATGCGTCGTTTTCATCAGCGGCACGGATGACGACGGCGACCGGACCGAACAGCTCGTCATCATAGGCCGGCATGCCCGGAACAACTCGATCGAGCAGTGTGGCCGAATAGAAGAATCCCGGTCCATCCACGACTTGGCCACCGATCAACGGTACGGCCCCGGCTTTGATGCTCGCCTGTACCTGGGCATGCAATTCATCGCGCAGATCGGCGCGGGCCATCGGCGCCAGACTGGTTTCGCGCAGCAGAGGATCACCCGGGCGCAACGCCTCGATTCCGGTCCGCAATCGATGCAGAAAATCCGTCAACACCGATTCCACGACGATGAACCGTTTGGCCGCGATGCAGCTCTGCCCGGCATTGATGAAGCGCGCTTTCACTGCCGTCTCGGCGGCCAGATCCAGGTCTGCATCCTCGAGAACGACAAACGCATCGGAGCCACCGAGTTCCAGCACGGTTTTTTTCAAATGCGATCCGGCGATCGCCGCTACCTTTCGCCCGGCCGCATCGCTGCCGGTCAGGCTGACTGCGCGCACCGCCGGATGCGCAATGACTTCGGCCACCGCATCCGTCTCGATCAACAACGTCGAAAACAGACCTTCCGGCGCTTGCGCATCGCGGAACAATGCGGCAATGGCGAGCGCGCATCCAGGCACGTTGGAGGCATGCTTGAGCAATACCGAATTGCCGGCCGCAAGCGCCGGTGCCGCGCAGCGAAATAACTGCCAAAACGGAAAATTCCATGGCATCACCGCTAATATTGCGCCTAATGGCTGGCAGGCAACCAGGCTGCGGCTGGCATCGGATGCGATGATTTCATCCTGTAAATAAGCGCCTGCTTGTTCTGCATAGTGCTCGCAGGCCAGCGCACACTTATCGATCTCCGCTTCGGCCTCGCCGATCAGTTTTCCCATCTCGCGGGTCATCAACGTTGCCAGCTGCTGGCGACGCTGGCGCAGCAATGCGGCCAAACGCAGCAGCAAGTCAGTGCGTGCGGCCAGCGGCTGACGACCCCAAGCTGCCGCTGCCCGGCCAGCTTGATCCAAACATTCGGCCAGGGCTTCGGGTTGCATTGGTTCGAAGCGCTGCAGCGGCGAACCGTCGGCCGGATTGATGCTCATGATGGTCATGCTTGATGCTCCATGGTATTTAGGCGCCGTGCTGCACAAAGGCGACCGATCGAATCGGCAATGAGCAGAGGTTTCATCGCGACGAGACCTGGCGCCCACTGAATTGACAAAGTTTTTTATGTAAAAACAGTATCTTATATACTGCTAGGACGGGTTTTGCCTGCGAATAATGAAAGGATTCTCCGCAGAGACGCAGAGGGGCCAAGGCGCCTCGCTCGCAAGCGGACCTTGATCAGCCGTGGGAGCCAGTCGGCGTAGGAGCCCGCTTAGGGCGACCCGGCGGACGATGCCAGCGGATCGGGCGCGAGCGCGCATTTCCTGGAAGAAAAGCTGTAGGCCACTGTCTTGCCGACAAATTAACTGAAGATACCCCAGCGTGCAACCCGCCCAGCGCTGCTTGATTGGAACTGATTGGGATTGGAACTAAAAAAGAACGCCCACTTTGGAAAACATCCACTGAGTCAAGCAAAGTGGGTGTTCTTTTTTTGCCCTTTTTTTGCCTGGGACATTCCACTACCATTTCTGGATGAAGGCGATGAAGCCGCTGAAACGGCGTAATGGCGACCAATACCTGCACCGAGAAACGGCGGCTTACCGTCAAGCCGTGAAGCGCAAGCTGCATGCCTACCATGTCTTCGTCCAAGCTGGATGCATTGCCCAAGGGTTGGCTCAGTATCTGGCAACATGCCATCCGCGGCTGGTTTGGCAATCCTTATGCCTCCTGGTTGCGCACAATCCGCCCTGGTCTGGCACCATCCGAACGCGTGGTCACCCTGGCGTTACGCCACAGCCTACCGGAATTTCTCCTGGATTGGAGCCAGAGGTCTATTCTGGCGAAATTCATCATCGAAAGGCTCGATCCGGATCGATCTAAGCTACTTGGCGCCGCCGCTTAGCCCTGACTCGGCCTTAACGGCGCGTTTCGATCGCGCCGACAGTTGGTTTGGAAGCGATTCCAGGATGACTCTTGCCCTTTTGATTTTAATAGAAGAAACTCGGCACTCTCAAGTTTTATCTCTTTCAGTCCAATAATCTGGCCTTCTGTGTTGGTGCGCAACAGCAATGACGAAAATATGATCTTCTTCAATAGAATACAGCAGTTTATACGGAAATTTGTGAAGAAGGCATTTACGAATTTCGCCTCGTTCTACAGACCATGCTTTAGGGTATTCTGCTATCCTTTTTGCGGCCTTTCTGACTTCTTGACGGAACCGCTTTCCAAGCCCTTGCAATTCAATCTCATAATAGTGGGTTGCATCATCAAGTTCTTGTTTCGCGAGCCTTGAAAATACTACCCTCATTATTCTTCCTTGAAAATTTCTTCCATGGGTATTCCTTCAAGATTACCTGCACGATAGGCTTTGAGTCGCTTTTCTGCCTCGTCTGCCCATAGGGTGTCTAGTGAGCTATCGGGCTCATCAAGGCTTTTTATTATCCCTTCGATTACCATGAATCTTTCGTCGGGTTTAAGTTTCAGTGCTTGCTCCAGCACATCTTTACTACTCATCAGACACCTCTCATCTTTTAAAAATATCCGGCGTAGGGACTCCGGTTACCCGGAGCCCCCGCCACAGACCCGGGCGTGCGGTTTTCTCGCATCCGGTTCCTCGGTTGCACTAACTTATCAAGCGGACCGTCACAGTTGCCCATTCCACGGTCCAGTTGTTTAGTCCCCGCAGTGAGGTTTGCTCTTGTATACCCCTGCATGTCCGGCACGAGTTTCCTTTGCGAGCTGCGTGCTTCCCTCGGATCCTTACGCCATGTGGCCGGCTTTCCCGACCTCCGACTACGATGCCCGATAAGACACCCCGTTGGCATACGGCGGTCTCCCACCTGCCTGCACGCTCCCTGTTTGACCATTCCACCCGCGCCCACGCCGCCAGCCTGTGAACAACTGGGCTCTTCACCCGTTCGTGTCCCAACGCTGTCGGTTTCATGGTTTTGCATCAAACAGGAGCCTTCGGGACTTCCCGAGTTCTCTGACGCCTCTCTTCCTGCATACATAAGCCTGATGACTCCGGCGGACATCCACACACTTGCCAGGTAGCGCGTGCTTCATGTTGACTTCCAGGACGTTAACACTGTCGTCATCCGCTTACTTTGCTTTCTCGAAGCTGCCCTGATCCAAACAGGCGCACTTCAGGGAGCGCGATCTCCCCTACGGCCTACAGGATTCTCTGTGTACGCTTGCCCTGCAATTCACTTTGTTCGCGAGGCACAAAGCTCCGCAGCAGGACCAACACTCGATACGGGTGGGTGGCTAGCCCTTACCCGACCGAGACTTTCACCCGGCAAGAGGCGCCGAGCTTTGCTCGGCGCGATAACGTCAAGGCGGGCCGAGCCTATATAGTAGCTCTAAACCGATAGTGGTCTGTATGTATTCAGTAGCAGTCGGCGCTGTGGATAACTCGGTTTCCGAAGCGCTGGCCAACGGGTTCCGCCCTGTACTGCTACGGTACAGAGTAGGCACACGCCCTCGGGCTATGAATAGCCGAGCCGACGCGTTCGACGCTTTCTAACTTCCCTTCGAGCCCGGAGGTGTCCAGCGTTCCAGAACGAATCCTCAGGGGTCGATGTCACAACGACTTTCTATAGTGCCTTCGAGGAACGCATTCGACAGCCGCAGTTTTGGTGCGTGACCTTGATTGTGATGTTAACACGGGCGAGCTGCAGATCATTGAGTGCAGAGGTACTGGAAGGATTCGCGGCGGCCGTCGGTATCGACTGGGCGGACCGCAAGCACGCCATCTGTCTTCAGGCGGCAAGCCCCACCAAGCGGGGGTTTCGCGTCCTAGAGCAAAAGCCCGAGGCGATCGACGACTGGGCCAACGAGTTGCGTCGGCGCTTCGACAACCGGCCGGTGGCGGTCTGTCTGGAGCAGCGCCGCTGGCCGTTGATCAATGCGCTGTCGAAGTCTGAGCACCTGGTGCTGTACCCGGTCAATCCGCACCTGCTCGCCGGGCTGCGCCGCGCGTTTGCCAGCAGCGGTGCGAAAGATGATCCCAGCGATGCGGCACTCGCGCTCGACATCCTGCTTCAGCATCCCGAGAAGCTTACCGCGTGGGTGTCGGAGGATGCATGTACGCGGCATCTCCAAGCGCTTGTGGAGGGCCGTCGACGCTTGGTTGGGGCACGGCGAGACGACGCTGGTGGCGTTCTTCCACCACCACGGGGTGCGCGCTGATGAGCTGATCGCCAAGCGCATCGCGCTGCTGAAGGAGGGCATGGCACTGACCGCCGACGCAGGTGTCGTGCTGCCATCGATGCTGACGACCAAGGCGCTGGTCGCAGCGCTTCGCGCGCTCTTGGTCGGGATCGAGGAATTCGACGAGACCATCGCCCGGGTGTTCAAGAGCCACCCGGATGCGTTCATCTGCTCAAGCCTGCCGGGTGCGGGGCCAACCTTCGCCCCGCGGCTGCTGTGCGCCCTCGGTACGCAGCGCGAGCGCTTCGACTCGGCAGCAGCGTTGCAGATGTATCTGGGCATCGCCCCAGTGACCGAGCGCAGCGGCAAATCCACCTGGGTGCATTGGCGCTGGGCCTGTCCGAAGTTCCTGCGCCAGGGCATGGTGGAATGGGCCGGGATGTCGCGGCGCTATTCACTGTGGGCGGCGGCTTGCTACACCGAGCAGCGCGAGCGCGGCAAGGCGCACCACGCTGCCGTCCGGGCGCTGGCGTTCAAGTGGCTGCGCATCCTCTATCGCTGCTGGCAGGAGCACAAGCCCTATGACGAGGTGGCCTATCTGAAGGCGTTGCAGCAACGCGGCTCACCGCTGCTTCAGCGCATCGCCCAGCCGCCGTCGAAGGCTGCCTGAACGACTTCGCCAGGGACGCGGCAACGACAACGGCCTGCGGTTTCGGTCGGTGGATAACTTGTGGGTATCCGGTTGATACCCGGTGGATCATTTTTGCTGAAAAACTTGACAGACCAACTCAGGGCGTAAGTTGGGCGATTGTTTGGGTTTTCTTCGAATTAATTGAGCCAGGCCCCTTTTTCCACTTTTTCCATTGAGGCGGATAGCATATTAATATCAGAAAGTTACAACTAGTATCAATCTAACGAAGTCGAATAAATAGCATTCTTGGAATTCTGAGCGCAATTGCGCGAACATGTCAAGAAATGACGCTCTACCAGGCTCGCCCCAGCATGAGCATCTCCCCACTCCCAAGCCATCGTTCGCTGTCCCCGCTAACAAATGGCCCAGAATGCAGCATATCATCCCGATTCGAGAACTGCTTCGTCATTGGGATGCCAGCAATGCCTGTTGCCTGCGACCGGGCGCCCGCGTTTCGAACAACGGCGCATCGGCTTGTATCAATGCAAGCTCCAGCGCAGCGGCGATCCGTTGCCGCTGCATTCCCGTGGTCAATAAGCCCGCGCAGTTGGATGCCGTGATCGGTTGGCCGGCCAGATAGCGGGTGCCGGAACTGAACTGCACCCTATTGGCTTCCCACCAGGCTTGTATGCGCGTCGCATCCGGCCAGGGTAGATCCTCGTCCGGGTCCATGCTGACGTCCTGATCCGCCGCGGATTCGGTGGGACCGGCATGGAAAGCGTCCGGTTGATCCCCGTCCAGATCCTGGTACGCAAGATCCAGGCCGGTGATCATGGTGAACGCTTCTGCTGCGATGCGTGCATCCTCGGGTGCCTCGGCCATCCGCTGAATCAGCCATGGGACATAGGCAGGGTCGCCGCGGGTACCGCAACCGATGATCAGATCGCGTCGGCGGTTGGACGTTGTCGATAAGGAGCGCAGCCAAGCGGTAGAGGCGTCGGCATCGAGTATGCGCAGCAGGAGTTGGATTGCGCGGGTCGACAAGGGATGCTCGGTCATTGCGATCTGCTTCAGCGCGGCTACTGCCCGATCGCGATCGCCGAGCAACACGGCGGACCAGGCTGCCCAAAAGGTGCATTGCGGATCATCGCGTTGCATTTGGCGCCGCAGGGCAGGCAGCAGATCTCGGCGTCCCGTCTCTCCCGCCGCACGCAATGCGCGGCTGCTGAGGCCGACGTCGGGGTCTTCGATGGCCTTGGACAGGTGTTCGCCACAGTCGACCCGATGAACCGCGCAGGCGGCAATACCAACCCGCCGCCACAGGGCTGTGTCCGACTCGAGCAAGGCGGCGATCTTGCCCTTGAGCCGCTGTGGATCGATCCATCCAATCCCCGAGATCAAGCCGCGCAGGGTCTCCGGGGCCGATGCCACGGTCGCATAGACCTGTTGCAGACGCCGCGATTGATTGCCCTCCAGGGCAATGACCGCGGCAGCAAAGACCTCCCCGCTTTCCTGTTGCTGCAGGCCTTCGGCACAGGATGCCCAACCGGCATCCCGGGCAACGCGCAGTCCGTCGATATGAGCCTCTACCCGCTCATCAAGGTCTGCTAGATCAGGCAGCGAATAATGCGGTGCGGCGATTGCGGCATCTCGCAACAGCCATAAAAACGCGGCTTCCTCGGCATGTTGGGAGACAATCGATTCGATGATCGGCAAGGTGCAAGACTCCTCGAGCACGACAGTGTGCCCTTAATCATAAGCCTATCCAATCCCTATTGTCTGCTGGGGTGATTGTCGTACCTCCGTTGTACCCTTGGCACGAGGCGGCCGGGCAAGGTGGTCGGAGTATCGGTAAGGTTGAGATTCACCGCCAAGATGCAGAGTAGGTGATGGTGCAGAAACAAGCCAAACAGGTTTTTGGCTTGGGTGTCGCCTGCCGACTCATTCGGTACCGCTATCGGCGTCGGTATCGCTATCAACGTCGGCATCGGCGTCGGTATCTTCTCTCTCGATTCCGATTCCGATAGCGACCCCGACCCCGATTGCACTCCGCCGATGTCTGGATAGCGTTGTATAGGTTATTCATGAACCGCCACCAAGTAGATGTGCTAGGTGTGAGTGCGTCCTCTGCGTCTCTGCGGTAAATCGAGCTTACTCCGGAGATGAGTGGAGATTATCCACGGAGGCGCCGGATGCACAGAGAAGAGCTGCCAGTCAAGCAAATGTTGCATAGTGAAGTTGTCGGAAGACCCCTCGCTTTCCTTTTGAAGCCGTTGAATCAGGCGATGTCCAGAATCTGCAATTCGCAGTTACCAAGCGCCAGGGTATCGCCCTTTACGATGCGCCGCGGTGTTTGTAAGAGCTCACCATTCAGAAAGGTGCCGTTGGCGCTGCCCAGGTCCATTACCGTTACGTAGGCACCCTCATTTACCGTGACAACATCAATGCGGGCATGGCGCCTTGATACGCAGCGATCGTCTATCTGTAGGTGCGCTTGTGGGGAACGGCCGATGGTGGCGGAATTATGCACCTGCAGGTGATCCTGATATTCGGGAGCAGATGGGCGGACGATGCGAATCAGCAGCGATACCTGGTGCGACTGCAACACCAATGTGGTTGGTTCCGATCCATCTGCTGCGGTCAGGAGTCCGCCCCGGATGATTGCGTCATCCGGGTGTATTTGGAGCAATGCCAACAGTTCGCGCATTGCCATCTGGAAATCGATCTGGAAATTGACGAACTGTAAGGTACCCAACCGTAGATGCAGATCGATTGGTCTGCAATTGCGTACCATGACCGGAATTACGCGACCGCTCAGATTTTCCAATGCCCAGTGCGTCTCGGCCTGCACCCATTCCGAGCGCTGTGCATCCGGTGACAATACAACAATGAACCAGTCCGAACTTGCCAAGGCCGCGCGAATCTGTTGTTCCCAATTCGCGGCGCTTTTCAGATCCGTCGACGAACACCAGGCGGTAAAGTCATGGGCCTCAAGCGCTGGTTTGAGCTGGTCGACCACGAATTCGCGGTCTCGGCTTGAATGGCTGATAAAGATGTGTGCCATAGCACCAATCGGACATCAATGCTCGATCATTGCCGATTGGATGTGGTATTCAAAGCAAGCGATTATCATTGCGATCTTTGTGCCCTCCACGCTTAATTCTCCAGGATCTTTTGGCCCTTGATCACCACGTTCTTGCTGGCCTTGATGTTGATGCCGCCGGAACCCTTGACATTGATGTCCTTGCCCTGGATGGTGATAGTGCCGTCTTTTTTCATCGAGATGCTGGCTTTGCCGGTCTTGATGGTAATGGAATCCCCGGCGTCGATGACCAGGTTTTTGCCGACCTTGAGACTGTCATCCTTGCCGATCGACGTGCTTCGGTTGTCGCCAATGCTGTCGGAGCGATTCTTGCCGACCTGCACATTGTCGTCCTTGCCCACCGATGTGCTACGGTTGGAGCCGATGTCGTGGGATTGGTTGATGCCGACATCGACGCTTCGATTCAGGCCGACGCTGATCGTCTGGAGCCCTCCGACCGAGACCTCGTTGGCTGCGCCGACATTGAGCGTGTCGTTAACGCCGATAGTGTGGGTACGCGTCAATGCGACGGTGACGTTTTCGTGCTGACCGACGTTTTCACTGCGGTTGGCGCCGATGCTGGTGGTTTCGTTGTTGCCGACGGTTTCGGTCCGATTGACGCCGATCTGGATGCTTTCATTGTTGGTTACATCGCGGCTGCGATCATGCAGTACGTGCTCGCGCAGATCGTTCTCGATGGTGCTGTCCTTGTCGAACTGGCCGTGCTCGCGGATCAGTTCGTTGCCCTTGGTATCATCCATTATGTACTCGTTGTAACCGCCACCACCCTTGGTGCTGTTGGATTTCAAGCCGCTGACCACGGCCCCCGCCGGCAGACCATAGGGCGGCATCTGGTCACCGTTGTAGATTCGCCCGGTAATGATCGGCCGGTCAGGATCACCTTCGAGAAACTCGACAATCACCTCCTGGCCGATGCGCGGAATGGCGATGGCGCCCCAGTTCTTGCCAGCCCAGGGATGGGAGACGCGTACCCAGCAGGAGCTGGTTTCGTCGGACTTGCCATAGCGATCCCAGTGGAACTGGACTTTGACTCGGCCGTATTGATCGGTCCAGATCTCCTCACCGGCCTTACCGACGACAATGGCGGTCTGTGGACCTTGCACGATGGGCTTGGGCGTACTGCGCGGCGGACGAAAGACGACCTGGGCATCCATGGCGGTCAGTGAGCAGTGGAACAGATTGTCGGACGGCAGATCGGCAGTCGAGCCAAACTGATCGGATTGCAGCCGGTACTCGGCAGAGACGATCAGATATTCTCGATTCTGATCGTCGCGCGGATAGTTGATCAGATGGAACAGGTGGCCCGTGGTCAGTCCGCGTGCGTTGCCCTCGGCGCATACTGTTTCGTAGCCGGCGTGCAGCTCTTCCAGGCGTACGCGGGCATAGGCCTCGCCATCGCTGGTTTCGATGTATTCGCCGGGATAGTCGTAGACTTCGAGTTCGGCATGTTCGTGGGTCTTGGGGCTGCTGCGTTTGGTCAGCAGGTTTTTGCGCGGTGCGGTGAAGTCAAAATCGGTATGCGCAAAAGCGCCTGGTTGTACCTTCTGCACGACGCTCCAGTGATGAATATGATCGCGCTCCCGCAATGCGGTTTTGTCCGGGGGATAATAGGGAATTTCCGAATATCCCGGGGCCGTGCCGTGCGCACCGTAGTTGTCGGCAAGGATCAGGGTATGCTTGCCGTCCTGATGGGTAAAGTAGTAGTACAGGCCCTCTTGTTCCATCAGCCGACTGATGAAATTGAAGTCGGTCTCGCGATACTGCACGCAATAGATCCATTGCCGATAGGTTTCACTCAGGCGTTCTTCGAAATCCGTGTAGCCGTGTTCGCGGAAGATCGCCTTGATGATGTCCGGGACGGTCTGGTCTTGGAAGATGCGGCAATCCGCGGTGCGGGTCAGGAACCAGGTCCAGGGCACGAGGGTGGCTTGATAAACAGCCAATGCACCATCGAAGCCGACTTGGGAGAAGCGGTTGACGATGCCGTTGAAACAGCGCTGCTGAGCGTTCGGCAAGCTCAAATGCACGCTGACGCTTTGGCCCAGCAGATCCTCGTGCTTGATGTCGATGTTGTCGCTGATCAGTTCGAGTTCGTATTCAAACAGTCTGCCCAGCGCCTCGGTTGCCTTCATACCGCGCAACAACAGCACATCTTCACCCAGCGGGGTGAATACGGACAGAGAACGTTTCTGCTGTTGCAGGGGCATGTGCGCTCTCCAGCGTCAAAACTCCAGGCGGACCCCGGCATTGACCGCGTTGTAGGTGACATCGTTGTAGCCGAGCAATGTGTTGTAGGAAATGAACGCCGAGCGACCGCCCGCAAACTGTGCGGAAACGCCGACGCTGAGGTCCGCATAGTCGCGCACGGGCGTTTGGGTGGCGACGAAAAAGGGCTGATTGTCGATGTCATTAATGAAGCGAGCGCCGACTTCTTCCTGTGAATTCTCGAATTCATGCACCCAGCCGATGCGCAATTGCGGCACCCAAACCCCGGATTCGGTGCTGATGGCGCGGGCAACCTGAACGCCCAAATCGGATGTGAACGAGGTAAAGGTCTGGGAGTCGATGGCCAGTGCCATGCTGCCGCCCACGCCAAGCGGATTGGACATGGTTTCGCGATAGCTGTCGACGTCGTTTTGCAAATAATTCAAACGTAGCGATGGCGTGATGGACCATTCGTCACGATACAGGGTATAGCCGGCACCGATGTTGAAATTCCAGACATCCGCGTTTGGGTCCGATTTCGCCACCTGTGTGGCGACAGCTGCGTCGACTTGCTGCCCTCCGGAGGAGAACTCTCCGGTCGTATAGGCGATATTGCGCTTCATGGTGTAATCGTTCTGGGCATAGCCGAATAAGCCATCGATGAATAGACCATTGTCCATCGTATAGGATGCATACAATGACAGACCCCAGCTGTTCCCATCGAGATCGCCGCGGTTGCTGTCGTAGTCGCTTTTGCCATCGGCATAGCGCACCGACACACCGCCGATCAGGTTGTCTTCGAAACGATAGTCGAGGCCTCCCAGAATGGACCAGCCGTCAAAGTCATAGCCGGGCTGATACTCGGTTTGATCCGCATTGCCGGTTACGTAGCGGGCGTTCAGGAAGCCGCCAAGACGTCCGATGCTCAGGTCGCCACTGGCGGCACCGCCGCTGGCTGGTTGGCGCATCGGGTCAGCGGCAAGCAGAGTCGATGGGTTCGCGGCTGGCTGGCCCGTTGGCTGGCCAGCAATCCGCAGCATCGCAAGCCGACTTTGAATCATGGATACGCCGAGATTGGTGGAGCGCACAGCCACCGAATTCTGCGCGCTGATCTGATCGGCGGGGAGATCGGTCAGTGCCTGCAGCGAGCCGGTCTGGTCGGTATTCGCACCGAGGATGATGCGACCGCAATCGAGTTGGAACCTCTGGTTGTTTGCAGCAGCCTCACCGTTTCTGCCGGTTCTGCAAGTCGTGACCAGGGCCGCACCGGTGATTTGGCCGTTCAGCGTTGTCTGCGACAAGGCCCGGTTATAGCCGGCGAATGCATCCTCAGCCGCGGGTTCCGACTCAGCGAAGGCCTGCGCGGGGAACAGGCACATCAGAGCAAGGCTGAGGATCGGGGTTGCCCTGGCACGATCAGGTAAACGCAGACCGAATCGGCTTTTGCACTTCCACCAACGAATGGAGTTTGACCAGCGAACCATCTGAATTACCTCTGGGCTAATAAGGACGACTGAATGTCGTAAACGACGGGAAAAGGCGTGTTGTGTAGCGAGCAAGTCACTGTATGCAAATAAAAATACTAAATTTGTGATGACTGCGCCTAGAGCGCTGTCCGTTGACGTTTAAAGAACTTATGCGTTTTTCTGCCAACTGGCTGGTTTGATGGACAACCTTACCTAAACTGTTTCAGGATCATTCGCTGCCTAGCGACTATTCGGAAAATCGACTACCACCACCGTGACATTGTCTCGGCCGCCGGCCGCACAGGTGTTTTCGACCAAAAGCCGCGCAACGTCGGCGGGCTCGCCGGAGCCGAGCAACTGCTGAATTTGCTCGTGACTCAGCTCCTTGGTTAAACCATCGCTGCAAAGCAAGTAGCGATCGCCATCCTGCATGGACTCGAATGCGGTATCGACGGCAAGCTCCGGTTCGGCACCGATTGCACGGGACAATATGCTGGCATAGGGATGAACCGCTGCCTGCTCGGAAGTGAGTTTACCCTCGGAGACCCACTTTTGAACCTCGGTATGATCAATGGTCAGTTGCTCCAGTTGACCGCTGCGTAGGCGATAGATGCGACTGTCTCCAACCCACAATAAGGCACCTGCATCACCGACCGCCAGCAATAAGACGACCGTGGTGCCGATGATCTCCGTGCCGATGGCCTCGGCCTCGTCGATCAAACGCTGATTCGCCTGCAGAATCAAGGCTTCCGCCTGGCGCACCGATCGGCCGAGTAATTCCGGGGCTGGCAGTCCGGACAGCAGTTCAATGACGAGTTGGCTCGCGCGCTCACCGGATGCATGACCGCCCATGCCGTCGGCGACCGCCCAAAGCCCGATATCGGCTCGATCGAGAAACGCATCCTGGTTCTGGCTGCGAATCTTTCCCTGATGTGTGGCACCAGCGGAAATCCAGGGTCGGGCTTGTTTGATTGGGTTCATGTCAGGCTCCGATGCGGTTGCTCCAGCGGATTGCCCAGATTCCACCAGCCGCCGGCAGTCCAATCACCGGTATACAGGGTGGCGAAGGCCTGATTCGCGGGCAAACCCTGACAAAGCAGCAAGGATGGCGAAACGGCATCGGAACCCTCTGACCACCATAGGCTGTAGCCGAAGAACATTTCCGTCAAAGCGCGGTGCAACAGGCCTGGTACGACCTCCGGTAAGCGCAGGGGATCAGCAAGCTGCAGACGCCAGCCGAGCGTATCGGAAGCGACAGATGCATCCGCATCTTCGGGTTCGGAGCGGGTCATCAGGGCCGGTGCCAATGCGTTCAGGCGTGCATCCATCTGATCGACGCTGAGCGTTTCTTCCAATGCATCCAGCATCAGTGTTTGCACCTGGTTGAACCAGTCCGTGCTCGAGGCCAGGGCTTGAAAGGGATTGATGCCGGTCGGCAATGGACAGGCAACCGTTAGCGGAAAATAGCGCCCGACCCGGTCGACGCTGGGCATCAATAAGCCAGCCCATGGAGACTGCCCGGCAATGCCAGCGGTGAGCACAAAGCGCCAGATCGGGCTGGTCAGGTAGGCATCCAGCCATGCGTCACCAAGCCTGGACCGGCTGTCGGCGAGAGCAGTTTGCAGCCAGGCATCCCAGACGCGCAGGAACTCGGTGGACAATCTGCGGCTGAGGAAATCGCCCTGGCCGGGCAACTTGCCGAAAAAACCAGCAACTCCGACATTGAGTTCGGTCATAGCCGATCCGGACATCGGAATCCCCTCAGTTCGCTCAATTTGAACGGATTGCGGACGCTGACGGCGCGCAGGTTGAATTCTGCACGATAACCAGCGAGGGAGAACCGCGCCCGGAACAATTCCTGCTGACGCGTAGCGCGCAGGTTGGCCGAGTCCAATAGTCGAAACCAGGCCCAGGGTCCGGAGTAGGTCAGGCTTGGCCGGCCGCCGACGCCATCCACAAACACCAAGCGGACTCGTCCGGGCGCTTGTGGGGATGGCCATCGCAGCGATTGCGCGCTGGGTGGACCCTGCCGATAGTCGACGATCTGGCCACCGATATCCAGAATCAGCTGCTGTATTCGGGCATCCAACGAGACGGGTTCCAGTTCGAACTCGACGGCGGGTAATTTACCGCCACCCAGAAAGAACGCCTCACGCACTGTCGATGCGCGTTGAAATTGTGCCAACACCTCGTCCGGGATGCCGATCCCATTGCCGAGCCAACGCCAGCGCAGTCCGGAGGTATCCGCCAACTGGCTCAGATTTTGTTTGAAAAACGCGTCGAACAATCCGTCGGGACCAAACAACCGGGCGAAGTCGTGCAATGTGGTTTCGCGCGTGCTGCCGCGCTCGAAAGGATAGCGGCCATGAATCGCTTCTCGACAAAACGGCAAGACTTCTGCTGTCCAGATACGGTTCAGCTGAGCACGCATGCCGCCTGAGACGATATCGGCACTGTCTTGTGCCAAGTTTGCCATGATGCGCGACAGGGGTTCGGGCAGCTCGGCTGCCATGCGCTTTACATCGGTAATCTCGGCGCTTTCGCCAGCAGCC
Organism: Thiohalocapsa sp. PB-PSB1; assembly: GCA_016745215.1. GTDB lineage: Bacteria > Pseudomonadota > Gammaproteobacteria > Chromatiales > Chromatiaceae > Thiohalocapsa. The sequence continues at coordinate 3,750,854 of CP050890.1, read as the reverse complement.
AGTACACCGCGTCCGGAGGTAGCCGCGGCAGCCACCGATTTGAGCTGCAAATGCATCTGGTCCAACAGTCCGAGCGCCTTGTCGATCGGGGCTGCCTGGCCTTCTGCTGCTGTAACCAAGTCATGCAACCAACTGAATCGGCGTGTGACATAGGTTTCCGGGGCAGCCTGCTCTGGGGTTGAGGGCGTTGCCTGCCCGCCATGGTCGAAATAGCGATCGACGCGTGACAGGAAATCGCTCGGTGCTGGGCCACTGGCGTCATCTTCGTTTGGAATTTCATCCGGTCGCTGATCCAACTCGGTTTGTCTGGCTGCCGCGATCAGCAGGCGTCGCAGTGGCGATTGTTGCTGATCGGCGAGAATGCGCGCGATCTCCGCGGCATGATGAATGTCCCGTGGAGGCACGATATCGATATCCTGCAACAGGTCGTTCCAAGCATCCACATAGTCACTCATGTACAACAAGCGAATATCCTCGAGCAGACGCCTGGCCTCTTCCGAACCTGGTTCCGAACCTGGCTCCGACTCTGGCTCCGACCCAGGTCCCAGACGCGCTTGCGCACCAAGAATCCAGGTCTCCTGAGCGGTTGCGTCGATCAGTCGCTGGCCTTGCGCGGCAAACCCCTGGTGATAACCCTCATAGGTATAGAGTGCGGGTATGCCGTCGTTGAGCAGGCGTCCGCTGCGGCGTTCGAATACCAGCTTGGCATAGTCGCCGGCTGCATCGGTGATGGAGAAATCCGCAAATTCGGCGCCGACGCCCTCGCGCTTCAATCGTTCGTAGATGCGCTCGGCGAGCGGAGCGCGGTTCAGGATGTCGCGGGATTGCGCGATCAATCCGGCGTCGAGTTCCAATGGCAATGGCGTCGGTCGCTGCTCGAACAGGGCCTGCAGATGATCCTTGAGCGTCTCGCGTTGTTCAGTGGTCGTCGCACGCGGCAGATTTCGCTCCCAATCCCGACCGACCCAATACTGTATGGCCTCGGCGTCATAGTGCTGCGGATTGTCGAGCATCAGATACACCCGCAGCACATCATACAGAAATTCCGGGTTACCGCCGGCCTCGCGCACCTGATCTTCCAAACGCAGCTGGATGGCCGGCAACAAGACCTTACGCAGAATGCGCCGGTAGGCACGCTCCGCCTCCGGACCCAGCTTGTTACCCTGATTGAGGCCAAGCCCGGACAACAAGGGCACACCGCGGTTGCGGTCGGCATAGCCCCCAGGCAGTTGCCGCGCCGCATTGAGCAGCGGCAACATCGCCAACGGATCGCGCCGCGGCAATGGCAGAGCCTCGAGTTGCGCATCGATCTCCAGCAATGCCGCATCGACCTCTTGGGTATAGTCGCGATTGCGGTAATAGCTTGTGGTCCATGCCGAGGCGGCAAGCAGGATCAGGCCGATCGCACCGGCATAGGCTGCATTGCGCAGCCAGCGGCGGCGGCGTTCGAGTCGGGGATTGAGCCCGGCCAGGTTTGCCTCGGGAAACACCAAATCGCGAAACAGGCGCGCCAGGAAGTAGCCGCGCCCGGTACCTGCAAAGGCTTGTTGGCCGGAGTGCGCCACTCCAAAATTGGCGGCGATGCCGGCGAGTACGCGGTCGATCGGCGTGCCGGTTTGAGTGCCGCTGGTAAAATAAATCCCGCGCAACAGTGGGCGAACCTGGTAGCGGCTGGGAGTAAAGACCTCGCGCACAAACTCGTCCACTGGTTCTTCCAATGCCGCGAACTGTTCAGGAAAAGCAAAGATCAGGGCACGCTTGCGCGCATCGCGCTCATCCTGCAAACGCGCCAGCCGACGCTGCGCCAGGCGTTCGATCAGCAGCTTGTATTCGTCGCGCAATCCATCTACCGGTGCCGGCCCAGCGCCCTCATAGTCCAGGGCTAGGGTCGTGCCCCAAACCTGTTCGCGCGCCTCCTTGCCGAGATTGGCAAAATAGTCCATGAAGCCGGCCACCAGATCCGCCTTCATGAACAGGACATAGACAGGGAAACGGATCTTGAACGCGGTATACAATTCCTGTAACCGCTGTTTGATCGCAAGCGCCTGTGCGGCGCGTTCGGCCGCCGACTGCTGCAACAGATCCGCCAGACTGACCGCGACCAGCACACCGTTGATCGGGCGCCGCGGACGGTGCTTGGTCAACATGCCTAAAAAGCCCTGCCAGGCGGCGCTGTCCACCTGTTCGTAGCTGTCCTGGGTGATATAGCGACCGGCGGTGTCCAGCAATACCGCGTCCTCGGCAAACCACCAATCGCAGTTTCGGGTGCCGCCGATACCCTGAACGGGGTCTTTTCCTATCTGCTCTGCCAACGGAAAGCGCAGTCCGGAATTCAACAGCGCCGTGGTCTTGCCGCAGCCGGGGGGACCAATCATCAGATACCAGGGCAGTTGATAGATCCAACGCCCGCCCAGCCGATGCCGGACTTCAGAACCTTTCAGCAGGCGCAGGGCGTCTTGAAAACGCTCATCCAGGATCTCCAGTTCTTCGGCGGTGGCCGCCTCGGCAGGGTCAGGATCGTTGGCTCGGGATGCAGCTAATTGGTCGACCAAGCCACGATTGCGCAGCCGTGCGCGTACCATCGCGCCGATTTGCCAAAACACCCAGCTCAGGAACAGGGCTCCAATGACCAGCAAACGCACCGACGGCGATGCAAGCGGGACATGTCCATCCAGGGCGATCAGATCGCCTGCAAACCACACGAGCAAAGCCAGGGCCAGCGTCCCGAGCAGACTCAGGAACCAGCGTTTCCCCACAAATGCGAACAGTGTTTTCATCAGTTCGAGACGGCAGGCAAAACAGCAGGCATCAGGGTGATTTCAACCCGGCGATTGCGCGCGCTCCTGGGCTGCTCTGGAACCCGCAGTTCGGTATCCGCCCTACCCTCTGCCGTTAACCGCGTGCCATCCCCGAGTATGTCTGCCAGCAGACTCCGCACATTCTCGGCACGTGCCTGGGACAGCACCTGGTTGGACGGAAAACGCAGGGTTCTAATGGGCACGCTGTCGGTGTGTCCGGTGATCAGAATCGGCCCCGGCAATTGCAATAGGGCCTCGCCGATGCGTTTGATGCGAGGCACGAACTCGGACCTGATCTCGATTCTGCCCGAGGCGAATAATCCGTCGCCACGCAAGATCACCGTTTGCCCAAGCGGCCGGTCGACGACTTCCAGCCGGTCGGCAGCGATGTCTTCGGCGAGCAAGGTGCGCAGGGTCGGTCGCACCTTGCTGGTATCGACGGATGCATCGGTTCGGTCGAGCGCCTCGCGTGGCTCCACCGGGGGCGGGATTTCCTGGCCCAGTTGCGCCAAGCCGGCAAATACCGGATCGGATGCACGATGCAGCGAAAAGGTAAGCAGGCTGAACAAGCCAAGCAATGCGATGCCGGAAATCGCGCTGAGCACCCAGAGTGGGAGTTGGTGCACCAGCGGATCGGGGCGTATATCCTGACCGCGCCAATGGGGGGCAAGCTCCTGCTCAGGCTCGCCACGCTGGGCACGAATTGCACGGTAGAGCTTTTCGCGCACCTGTTCCAGTTCGTTACGCCCATCGTCGCGTACACGATAGCGTCCCTCGAAGCCCAGCGCAAGGCAGAGGTACATCAGCTCGAGCAGATTCAGATTGCCGCTCGGATAGGCCAGCAGGCGATCCAGCGCGTCGAAAAATTTCTCGCCGCCCCAGGTTTCGTTGTGGAAACTGATCAGCAGACCGCGCTCGCCCCAGACACTTTCGCTGCCCCAGGGCGTATCCAGCACCGACTCGTCGAGCATGGCGCAAAGCACATAGCGCGCGGGCAACACCACCGCATCGGTCAAACCCTTGGCACGGGCGCAGGTTTCGAATTCCCGCACTTGCCGCACCAGGGCTTCGCGCAGCGTCGCCGGGTTCGGATGCGAAGCGGTGCCGCGCAATTGCGCCGCCACGCCGAGCAATCCGGAGGCGCATTGGAGCACTGGATTTCGGTCGGCCGCAACAGCCAGGTCCGCATTCCAGTCCGCCGTGACCGGCGCGCTCGGGGGCAGCGGTGCTGGGGCGGCCGCGCGATGGCGACGGCCTCCGGGGATTGGGCGAATGACGGTCGGTCCAGCGTCATCGCCGGAAAAGAAGGGATCATCGTGGCTCATGGGTTACTCGCGAATGGCCCAGAGCTCCAATTCCAGGTCTGGATACTCGCCGCCGACATGCATTCCGAAGCCACTCGAGGCCGCGAGCTGTTTCCAGTATTCGCTGCCGCGGTCAAGCTCGAAATAATTGAAGCCCGCGTGATAGGGCAATTCCATCGGGGCCACCGGCATCGGATACAGGGCGATGCCGGGCAAGGCCAACTTGACCAGTTCCTGAATCTTGTCCACCGGCCCAAGCTTAGCCTGGGCGGGAAAGCGACGGCGCAATTTTTCTGCATCGACGCTGGCCTTGGCCGCCAATACAAAACGCGCATCGGCGAGCAATGACGGGTCCGCGACCAAGGCCACTCGAAAGCCGTACTTACGCTGCTGGATAGGGATCGGTATTGCACGCTCGACGCCCTCGCGGCTCAGAGCTTGCCGCAGGAAATCGAAAACGGGGCTGAAGGTCGTGTCCAGATCCTCGTGTCGATAGACGGGAAAAGCCGGCGGCCGTTTTTCGTCCGTGCTGAAGGTTGACAGTTCTCCTGCCAGCTGCAGCAAGTCGCGGTACAGATTCTCGGGATGATGACGCCCGGCCAACTCGACCAGATGCACAAGCAATGGCTGGTTGCGATTGAGCACCTGCAACAGCAGGAAATTGGCCCATTCAGACACGCCTCCGCCAGCGCCGGCTTGAACCCGTGCGGCCAGCGCATCGGCGCGTCGACGGCAGAGGCCGAGCAGTTCTTCCGCAAACCCGAGCAAACGCTGGCTGGCCGCGTTCTCGATACAGGGCGGGATGTAGTCGGGATCGAGCAATAATTGCCCATCGGCACGACACTCCAGCAAGCGTGCGACGCCGCAACAGGCGAAACCGTTGCGGTTATCGCGTTCCAGCAATAAGCGCAGATCGAGCCGCCCAACCTCCAGTACCTCCTCGGTTTGTGCATCCCCGGCATTGTCGCGGATAGTTTCTTCGCCGGCCCGATAACGCAGCATCGACCCTGGGTCGTCTGCGCCTCCGCTCTCGCGCATGTTCGGGCGGCGCAACGGCACGGCTAAGTAAACGACCTGCCCGGCAACATCGCCGGTCGGGGCGATCGGCGCGGGCAGCGGGTCGTTGGTCGGTGCATGCACCGGGGTGGCATCGGGCAGCAGCCCGACCACCTCGGTCAAACTGAGCTTTCCAAGCGCCAGCAGATCGCGGTCGAATTCCAAACGCCGCATTCCCCAGGCAAAGCGCTCCCCGGTTCGGCAAGACGATGCCACAAGGTGTTCGATATAACGATCCTGCTGTTGGAAGTGATGCGGCTTCAGGAACAATCCTTCCGACCAGATCACGCGATTCGTCCAGGCCACGATTTGCTCCTTCCTGTTTGCTTATTGGGCGGCCACGGTAATACTGTCGGCCGTAACCTTGACCGTAACCTGATTGGCATGATTTGGCTTTAAGCGTGCAACATCGCGCCACTGCGCACGGTCGATGTCGCGAAATGCAGCAACGACGCCGATGAAGGCGGACTCCGGTGGCAGCGTCTTTTCCAGCCGCAGGGCTTGTCCAGGCGTCAGACTCAACTCCTCCCTGGCAACCAGCTCCGCACCCAGAATTTCTGATTCCTTTTGGTACAGACTGAAAAAATCGGCGCCGGAAAAAGCACCAGTGGATTTCAGCTCGTACAGACGTACCTGCACCGGCAAGCCGACTCCGCCCGCACCGCTGTTCAGATCGTCGGTCGCCACCAGGTAGGCCTGCATCCTGGCCGGCTCCGGACGCGTCGGCGCCTCTGCTCCACCACAGCCTTGCAGCAGCAACAGAGCAGGCAGCAGCAAAATCGCAGTGACTTGGGTCAACTCGAGCAACCGCGTATTCAGTATTCGTATTTGCATGATTCCGACTTCCGGTCATCTCGAGGAAGCAACAACGGTAGCGATGGCATGCCGATGCACTTGCAGCTTAAGGAATTTCTATTGAAGAATACACCAGAGCGCCTGTCTTTTCCGCCAATCGCTTTAATTCATATTGCCTTGTTTTACCTGGCGCAGGCGCTGAATTTGCTCTTCGTACGCACGATTGAAGGCGTCGCCGAACAAGCGCATGAAATCTTCTGATGCATCGTCCGCTACCTGATCAAAGGTGGCAACAAAAAGATCCCAACATTTCGACTTGCGCGCCATGGGCAACAGCCTTTGCAGACCGGAGTCGCTGTCGACTTGCTGCTCCAGCAGCGCCGGATCGAAGCGGGCAAGAAGCGCCTTCAACGCGGCGCGCAGGCCGGCAATTATGGCCATTTGGTGCGCCTGAATATCCTCGAAGGTCTTTTCCACCGCGGTCGTTGGTTCAAGGAAACCGCGAGCGTGACGCAATAACAGCCGATCGAGCACATCATCGGCATCGGCACAAAATTGGAACGGATTGTTCTCGCGCGAGCGGATGGTCGTCACCTCGAGCCGTAACTCGCTTTTGAAACTGGAGCGCGCCATCATGACCGCCAGCATGCCTTCGGTGGCGATGCGCAACAGTTGTCCGGAGGTGCGCAGCATGGCTTCTGGATCAGAAATCGCGCCGATCTCCTGCATGCCGAGGCCAGCCAGGAACGCATTCAGTTCAGCTGATGCGCCCGCAGCAGGCGGGGTGGAATCGGCTGGAGCTGGTTGCCGAATTGACTCACTTGCGGGAATCGGCCTACCGGTCGCGGTGGCCGGCATCGCCTGGGGCAATGCCTGTGCGTCGCCGGGTGCGCCGATCGCAACGCCGGACGCCGGTAACATGGCCGTTGCCTGGTCGGCGTCGCTGGTCTCGTCGCGGTCGGGTGCAGGGATGACGTTGTTGCTGTGCTCGATCTGCGCAACTTCCGAGGTATGCGTGTCTGGTCCCGAAACCGGCTCTGGAGGTATAAAAGCGGGCTCCGGGTTCCGCGGTTGTTCAACATCCGCTGGGCCAAAAGCATCGCTCAGAAGATCGTAATCATCGGGAATAGCGGATGTTGGCTGTACGTTCTCCTTTGGTAATGGAGCCTTTGCTAACGCAGCCCTGGCAAACGGATCATCCATAGGCGATGTCTCTGCCGGCGCTTCCGATGTTGTTTGAGGGGGCGCGGATTTCGCATCCGGGGCGGGGGCCATGGTCGGCACGCCCAGATGCATCTGTTCAACGGAAGGCGGCTGCCTCTCTGGGCCGCTTGAGGAATGCGCTGATCGGTCCTGTTCGTCGGTCAGCAATGGAGATGCATTCAAACTTGTCAAACCTGATCCTTCGACCTCATCTGCCGACGAGTCGCAGGATTGTGCGGAATTTGATCCGGCATCGAGCAATTCCAGAATATCCGGGGTCGTGCTGGTGTGCGGCAATCCGGGTAATGCGGCCTGCGGATCTGTCGCAAATGGGTCGGTGACCGCAAGTGCGCTATCCTGTTCCAACGTCACTTGTAAAAGATAGGGACCGATCGACAGCCGATCGCCGTGGTTCAACCCAACCGGCTGATTAGCAGGGATCGGTTCCAGCGCATCGTTTAGAAAAGTGCCGTTGGTGCTGATATCGGTAATCGTATAGCCATCACCGGCCGGCGCGATCAGCGCATGCCGTCCCGACACCGAACACTCCGGGTCCGGTAGTTCAAGCTGACAGTCCGGATGACGACCCAGCACTTGAACCTCATTGCGCACGCAAAGGCTCACCGGATCTCGTGGAGGTAAACCATTGTAAGCGCTGACTGTAACGACCAATCCCATGCAAAACCCCATAGTCGGCAATTGCCATACTCCAATTCTTCAAAGACTCGGGGCTGATTGTCAACCGCGATAGACAAGAGAAGCGATCAGTGGTCACCCACATCGGTTCTATACCAACTTCTATATTTACGATGCTACGGTTCAGAAACAATCACCAGGATAAAACATGAATCAGGCACTCCCGATCGGCGCCATGATCGAAGAGTTCCGGATTGTACAGGTTCTCGGGACCGGCGCTTTCGGTGTCGTCTACCAATGCGACAATACCTACCTAGATGAGACGGTCGCAATCAAGGAGTTCCTGCCAACAGACCTGGCCACCCGACAATTGGATGGCCAGATCGTGCCACTGTCGGAGGCCACGACCGAGGCATTCTGCTGGGCGCTCGGTCGCTTCTTGGACGAGGCGAAGACGCTCTGGAGCCTCGGGCATCCCCTGCCCCACCGAAACATCGTGCGCGTCACGCGTTATCGCGAGCTCAACGGAAGCGCGTACATGTTCATGGAGTTCGAACATGGAAGGCCATTGTCAGTAGTGCTCGAAGAGCGCGGCGCGCTGGCGTTCGAAGAATTACGCAGGATCGTCGAACCGTTGCTGGACGGCCTGGAGCGGGTGCATTCCTCCGGCATCGTCCATCGTGACATCAAACCGGCGAACATTCTGATCCGCGCGGACGGATCGCCGGTTCTGATCGACTTCGGAGCAGCCCGCTACGTCGCCAGAAGCGGCGAAAGATCAGTGTTCGCAACCTACACGCCGCTGTATGCGGCGCTGGAACAACATCAGGACATCGGCGAACAAGGCGCGTGGACCGATATCTACGGCTTGGGCGCCACGCTGTATCGTGCGGTCACCGGAACATCGCCGCGCAGCGCGTCGCAGCGACTGCTGGCAGATCCGCAACCGCCGGCGAGGGAGGTCTGTAAAGGGCTCTATCCCGAGGCATTCCTGAACGCCATCGATCGCGCATGTGCACTGAAGCCTGACGAACGGCCACAATCGGTCGCGCAATGGCGCGAGCTGTTGCTCGGCACTCAGACACCTGATGTGTATGCACCGACCGTGGTCAAGCCCGCGACCCGGAGCCGACGCGATCCGGTCGCGGAGCAGGCACGGAGCAGCGCGCCGTCGACGGCGGATAGCTCTTCCAATCAGCCGCACGACGAAGCAGAAAAAACCCACGCATCCGCCAAGTCGAGTGCCACCAAGCAGCGCCGCGGTGGGTTAGGCTCTGCACGCCTGGTCGTCGGTATGCTGCTGATCGTCATTGCCGTTGGGATCGGCTGGTATCTGCTGGACCACCAGCAGTTCGGTAAGTCCCCAGCAATCATCGACGTCGATTTGCCGGCGGCATCGGCAGACCGACCTGCCACCGCAACCAAATATGAACAGCTTGCCATCGCCCACTTTCAGCGCAACGAGATCGAGCGCAGTATCGATCTTGTCGATCAGGGACTAACGACGACGCCGGGCGATCCTCGGCTGACCGTATTACGCGACTATTTCGCGACACATCTACAGGTTCGCGACCTGATGCAGCAGGCGCAACGAGCCGCGCAACGCGCGGATCTGGAACAGAGTCTGGAGCTGATTCGCCAAGGATTACAGCAGTTACCCGAATTCCCTGAGCTGACTCGCCTGCGCGATCAACTAATGCAAAGGCTGAACGAGCAACAGCAGGCACAAGCAGCTGAACGACTTGCGCAAGCCCGGTCCGCACGCGATCAGGGCAAGCTGGAGACAAGCCTCGCGTTGATTGAAGAAGGCTTACAGCTCTCCCCGGACAATCGGGAATTTGCCTCCCTGCGCATTTCGGTTCAGGCACAATTACAGCGTGAAAAGCAGGTTGTCGCTGCCAAGGAAGAGGCACGCGATCTGCTGAATGACGGGGCGTTGGAACAAGGCATGCAGCGTATTTCCCAAGCCCTAGCGCTCGCTCCGGATGATCCTGACCTGATACGGCTGAGGGAGCAATTCCAGGCCCGACAACAACAGTTGCATAAAACCTGGGTCAGCGAACAATTGGAAGACGCACGCCAGGCACGCGCGCAAGGCGATGACGCAAAGAGTCTCGAGTTGCTCGACCAAGCGTTGGTCAAGGCCCCGGATGAACCGAGTCTGGTCAGCCTCCGCAACGCAGTGCTGGCCACAATGGAACACAAACGCGTAAAACAACTGCTCGAGCGTGCGCGCGAGAGCCTGGCCCGTGGCGATCTGGATGAAGCCCTAGAATACACGCAAGAGGCGCTTGCCCTGGCGCCCGAAGATGCGGATCTGGTACGGATGCGTGCCGCAGTCGAGGCCGAGTCCAAACGCCGTGAAAGCCTCGCGCAGGCGATCCTAACAGCGCGCCAGTTTCAGCAGCGTGGAGAATTCGAACAAAGTCTGGCACGCATCGAAACTGGTCTGCGGCTCGATCCCAGTCATGCAGAATTGCTGCAATTGCGCAGCGCGGCTCAACGCGAAATCCAACAACAGCAACGGCAAAGGGCTGCTGATGTGCTGCGGCAGGCGCGTCAGCAGCAGGCACAAGGAAAATTAAAACAAGCGATTGCGCTTGCTGAACAAGCATTGATTCTCACCCCGGACGATGCTCGGATTGAAAAGTACCGCAACGAGTTAACTGATGCCCTGGCGCAACGCGATGCCCTCGCGCACATCCTAACCGAATGCAATGCCATGCTGGAGGGGAAAACACTGGATCTGGACCAGCTTCAGCAAGCAACCAGCTGTTTTCGGCGCGCCCTTGCAATCAACCCTGACCACCAGCCCGCGCAGGATGCACTGGCGAAGATCGGCAACGCCTATGCAGAGCGGGCATCGACAGCACTGTCGGAGCATGATCTCGAGGACGCGGAGCGCGCCCTGTCTGCGCTGCGTGAACTCCAACCCGAGCACCCAAGGCTGGCGGATCTGACGCGCGATCTCGACTTGACGCAGCGCCACTTACTCCCGGAAATGCTGGCTATTCAGGGCGGCTGTTTCAACATGGGCAGCCCATCGAATGAGGCCGGAAGGGAACCGGACGAACGCCAGCACAGGGTCTGCGTGGATGATTTTATGCTCGCCAAATTCGAAGTCCAGGTGAGCGACTTCGAACGCTTTGTCCAAGACACCCAGTATCGAACCGACGCCGAGCGCGGTGTAGGCGGCCAGTATGGGTGTTGGACCTTTGATGCCGAGAATGCCACCGCGGCATGGCAATATCAGGCATGGGCGCAATGGCGAAAGCCTACTCAGCAGCCGCCGAATCGGCCAAAGGCTCCGGTCGCCTGCGTCAGCTGGAACGATACCCGCGCCTATATCGCATGGCTGAACCAGCAAACGGGACGTGGCTTTCGACTACCCACCGAGGCCGAGTGGGAATATGCCGCGCGCGCTGGTACTCGTTCGTCTCGCTACTGGGGCAACGGCATCGACCAGGATGCCTGCCGGAACGCGAGCGTGGCGGACGAGGGCCACGGATGGGCGGATGGTTTCCCTTGTGACGACCAGCACGAATGGGTTGCTCCGACCGGTCAGTTTGGCGCGAACCCATTCGGTCTGCATGACATGCTCGGCAATCTCTGGGAATGGACCTGCTCAGTCTACGACGCCGATTTCAGCGGGTCCGAAAAAGTCTGCGCCCTGCCCACATCGGACGCTGCTCGCGTCATGCGCGGCGGCGCCTGGAACAGCGGACCCTCGGCGGTCCGCTCGGCGTATCGAAACAGAAACTTCCCGGAAGCACGCTACAGCTTCGTCGGATTCAGACTGGCCCAGGATACACCGACCAATGGCTCCCAACCCTGAGGCGAATTCGATGCGAGAGCGTTCGCATGCAGCAAGGCGAGATTACGCGGAATTGAGTTTCTATCTACCAAAACGAGGTTTTTTCGCTATACTTTCGGCCGGGGTCAGCAATCCCCATTATGCCTGTTCTCACCAACAAATAATCGGGAGGTTTCCGATGACAAAGGTTGTTTTAAGCGCCATGGGCGCCGCACTTGCCATGGCCATGTTGGCCACGCCCGCCCAAGCATTCTGGGGCTCTTGGGGTGGTGGTCCTTGGTACGGCAGCCCCTGGTATGGCGGTCCCTGGTACGGCGGTTATCCGGGCTATGGTTATGGCTATCCCGGCTATGGCTATGGCTATGGCTATCCAGGCTACGGCTACGGCTATCCCGGTTACGGCTACGGCTATCCCTATATGGGCGGCTGGGGATATCCCTGGGGCTATGGTGGCTATCCCTATGCAGCACCGACCACACCGAAAGCACCGGAAGCGAGTGCTGAGCGCTGACAGCGCTTGTGCGACAGGCGGCCAGCCTGTCGCAACCTGTCGGGGCCGGTCTGCCGGCCCCTTTTTCAGGCAATTCTCCGGCAATCGCCCCGAGGCTGGAATGGAGAAGCTGGAGCGGGCGATTTCGCCGTCGAGGGCATCCAGTGCTAATGGCGAAGCCGGGCGTGCCAATCTACTCGCAAGCCTTCGCCAACCAGACAAGCTGGACAATGCATATTCGTCATTTTTTGCCAGGAATCAGCAATTGGAACGCGATCCAGGGGTGTTGCTTTCAAAGATTATTAGGCTTCACCGCAGAGACGCAGAGCGCGCAGATGGACCAAGGCACCTCGCCCGCAACGGACCTCTACCAGCCGTAGGAGCCCGCTTGCGGGCGACCAGGCAAATGATGCCAGCGAAGCGGTCCCGAGCCCGCGCCTTGCCCGGGAGAAGAGCTGTAATCCACTATCTTCTCGACAAACGAACCGAAGATACCCCAGAGCGCGGCCCGCCCGGCGCGACTTGATCAGGATCGGGATCGAAAAGCATGACATCAGGGCGTGATAAACCGGATATTTGCTGGGTAGACGTTTGCTGGGTAGAAGTTTGCTGGGCGGATGCTGCCTTCAAAGGATGATGGATGAACAGGTCCGCTGGACGAACCTCACCCTAGGTAAGATTGTCGCGGCATTGCGAGAAGATCATCAGATCCAGATCAGCCAATGGGTCGTGCGCAAGCTGTTGAAAAAACATGGCTACCGTCGCCGCAAAGCGCAGAAGAAAACGACCATGAAGGACGAGATCAAACACCGCGATGCCCAATTCGAGAAGATCACGCAACGCAAAGCCGCCGATCAGGCCGCGGGCAATCCGATCGTCAGCATGGATACCAAGAAGAAAGAAAATCTTGCCGATTTTTACCGTGACGGGCAGTTGTATACCTTAGAGTCTGTCTGGCAAAAGTTCAGCCGCAATTTGCAAGCGTTTTCTTGAGCATGGCGATACGGATCATATTCTCGGCAGTCCCAGTTAGGATCTAGTCTATCTCGGCTCCCCGGAAAAGGTCGCTGCGCTTGCCGCGGGACACACTCAAGAACTTTCAGAGCTGAAAGTCGAGGAGTTTGGCGCGTTGTGGCTTGCTCTGGAGGTTGACCGGGATATTGATCTAAGCACCATCGTCAACTCCCATGTGCCGAGAGCAGAAAGGGAGAAAGGACCATCGGTAGACCGGCTTACGGATAGGAAATCCAAGCCACCCTGAGCGTCCAGGTTGGCCCAAGGACGGATAGCGATTGCCGAATAAAAACGTGTTTGTGGCCGCAAGTCATTGATACAAAAGCCACCCTCACTTATTGAGTAGCCATGAGAAGACAACCCAGATGGCTGTTTCTCGGCAGAAATCGCCCTAGAAGAGGACATTGCGCTGGTTACGTCGACTACTTCTCTTTCTTCCCTTTGCGTCTCTGCGTCTCTGCGCGAGCTTCCTCTTCTCTTCCCCCCGCCTTTGCATCTGCGCGCGAGCTTTTTTCTTGGTTCCCCTGCGCGAGCCTCTTCTTGCCGCGCTGCAACAGAGTACGACCTCAACATCGCGTTGATCAGGAAGCGCCATGTAACGCAGGCGATACAATCCCTTCAAACAGCACATCCGATAGCAATCACATTATTCTGAGGCCTAACCCATTGGCTATGCCTTTATCCAATCACCGACGCTAATCACCTTCCTCGACGACGGCCATTTGGAAATCACCAACAACCGCACCGAGAACGCCATTTGCCCGCTCGTGGTCGGCAGAAAGACCCGGCTATTTGCTGGCGCCCCAACGGCACCAAGACCCCCGAAGCCGTCGCGGCACTGCTGCCGCACAATCTGAATAGGCACACCATCCCCTTGGACAACATGCAAGCGTCGGAACGAGATCGCGTAGTTGGCAAAAAAGTGCTTACTGTCCCTAAGAGCCAAGGATAACGGCAGGAATACAGCACGTCGCGCGATGCGGTTCGGGTCTTCGCTATCCAAGGAATCTCAGCAATTCCCGATGAAAAAAATTCTGCTTTGAAAACATCGTGTTGGCGAAGCTTCGAAAATAGTTCTTCGTAAACTTCGTGGCTGAATCGGTATAATGTCGCACATACTCGAGGCTGAGAGGCAGATGTTGATGAGTGCTCCGATTTCACGCAAACAACTCAGCGCCGCCGGGCTGCTGAACAAGGCGCGGCGGTTTTTTGCGAAGATTCCCGACCCGTGCGATGGCAAGATTACGCTGGTCGATTATCTGATGTCGGGACTGGCGTTGTTCGGGCTGAAGTATCCTTCGCTGCTGCAATTCGAGCAGGACAGTCGGGAAGAGACCACGCGGGCGAATCTGCACGCGCTCTACGGGATCGAACGGGCACCAAGCGACACGCGCTTTCGCGAACGTCTCGATGCATTCGATCCGAGCCAGTTGCTCCCGCTGTACAAGGCGCTGTTTGCAGACCTGCAACGCGGCAAGGGGCTGGAGGGGTTTGAATACCTTGACGGCCATTACCTGCTCTCACTCGATGGCACCGAGTATTTCTCCTCCTCCAACGTGCATTGCCCGCAGTGCGGGGAGAAGCACCACCGCAATGGCACCACCACCTACTACCACCAGATGCTCGGGGCGGTGCTGGTACACCCCGATCACAGCGAGGTGTTCCCGCTGGCGCCCGAGCCGATCCTCAAGCAAGACGGCGCGCGCAAGAATGACTGCGAGCGCAACGCCGCCAAGCGCCTGCTGGCGGACCTGCGCCGCGCGCATCCGCATCTGAAGCTGATCGTCGTCGAAGACGGCCTCGCTTCCAATGCCCCGCACATCCGCCAGTTGCAGGCACTCGATCTGCGCTTCATCCTCGGCGCCAAGCAGAACGATCACACCTACTTGTTCGATTGGGTAGCCGCCACGCCCGAGACGCGCGAGGTCGAGTTCACCGACGCCGAGGGGGTACGTCACCGTTTCCGCTATCTCAACGGCGCACCGCTGAACGAGTCCAACTTCGACCTCGAGGTCAATTTCCTCGAGTACTGGGAACACACCCCGGACGGCAAGGTCACCCACTTCTCCTGGGTCACCGATTTCACCATTGATGACAGCAACCTCATGACGCTGATGCGAGGAGCCCGCGCACGCTGGAAAGTCGAAAACGAAACCTTCAACACCCTCAAGAACCAAGGCTATCACTTCGAGCACAACTTCGGTCACGGCAACAACAACCTCAGCACCGTGCTCATGCATCTGATGATGCTGGCGTTTCTGATCGATCAGATCCAACAGCGCGGCTGCCGGCTGTTCCAGGCCGCCTTAACGGCGGCGCAGAGCAAGACGCGCTTGTGGCGCAAACTGCGTGCGCGCTTCGATCTCTGCCTGATTCCCGATTGGGACACGCTCTATCGCTCCATTATCCAGCCGCCACTGCTGCCCTTGCCGCCTGACACCTCCTAGTCGACGGCCGTGAACGAATGTGCTTGAAGAACGTCTTGAGGGTAACCAAACAGCCAGCCAGAACAACAGCGTCGTCTCGTGGCGAAGCCTGTGTTCGCCTGTGCGGTTTCCACACACGCTCGCGCCGCGCTCGGGCGATCCCGCTCGTACACAGCGGGAATTGCTGAAGGAATCTTGTTGTCCTTGTTGTATGAGATTGAAAGGTATACGATAGCGCGGATTGTCGCGCAGCGTAGCTGATGATGACCAAAGGCGTTACGCTTTTGGAGCATCCCGAACAGCTATCGATTCATGCCACACTGGCTGGGCAAGTAACCGGGCTTGCCAACTGGCTGATAGGCGTACGAGTGTTACCAAACATTTCAACCCGCCCGGGGTCATATTGTATCAATGACGAAAATCCAATCCTTGGGTTGTGCTGCTGCCGATTCTGCAAGATAGTCAAGCCCAACTGATTTAAAACCAATTCAGAACGCGGGTAGAGGTGGTAACGCAGAGTGCCAGACAGCCCGCCATCAGCCGAAGAACTCAACGTAGTTTTTCATCTACGCGCTCGGTAGTTCGGGCGGGAGCCATGTCTGCGAATGAATAAGGCAACTGGAACAACTGATTTCGCTGGCTCGAATGTAATGGAGTCGATGCTGCTCAAGTGCCCCGCTTGGCTACCGACGCGCTTCGTCATGTTCGGACTTGTCGGATTGAGCGGAGTCGTCGTACAGGTGCTGGTTCTAGGGGGACTTCACCGAATCGCAGGAGTGAACTTCCTTTGGGCACAGGTTCTATCCGTCTGGGTAGCGATGACGACCAATTTTGTTCTGAACAATCGCCTCACCTTCGGCGACAGATCACTCGTCGGCGCATCTTACGGATAGGAAATCCAAGCCACCCTGAGCGTCCAGGTTGGCCCAAGGACGGATAGGAAATCCAACGGATAGGAAATCCAAGCCACCCTGAGCGTCCAGGTTGGCCCAAGGACGGATAGGAAATCCAAGCCACCCTGAGCGTCCAGGTTGGCCCAAGGACGGATAGGAAATCCAAGCCACCCTGAGCGTCCAGGTTGGCCCAAGGTAAGGAGGTTAGCAGGGGTGGGGTGCGGGGTCAATGACGGATAGGAAATCCAAGCCACCCTGAGCGTCCAGGTTGGCCCAAGGTAAGGAGGTTAGCAGGGGTGGGGTGCGGGGTCAATGCCCAACTGCGGGGCTGACGGGCGTCGGGGCGTTGCAGGCGCGCGCGTTCCGGTCGGGGCGCAGCCCCCGGCCCCAGCGCCCTGCCTTCGATGCGATGGCGGTCGCTCCGATATGAGATCGCGAACTACCGGCTGGAGATGGTCATCGACTGACCCGCGTCTGCACGGAGCCCGTAGCCCGTAGGATGGGTAGAGCGAAGCGAAACCCATCCGATTCATGCACTGGAATATGCTGCTGTCGCGGGTGTTGACACCCACCATTGGCAGCGATGCCCTGCGGCTCGCAGCCGCCGCGCGGAGCGCGATTGTCGAACCGGCAGGCGTGCCGAATACGAGCATCAGGCCCGCATCCGGCGCTCCCGCCCGCGGCAACCGGCCGCGGCGAGGCTGTCACTGCGGCTTGATCCGATCCGGTATGGTCAAACCAATCTCCTCGAAATAGCGGGCAGCGCCGGCATGCAGAGGCACCGGCAGACCGTCGAGGGCGTGCTCTGGGGAGAGCTCTTGGGTCGCCCGGTGCAGGCGGTTCAGAAAAGGCAGGTGCTCGTAGATCGTCTTGGTGATCTGATACACCGCCTCTTCTTCGACATCGGCGCGTACCGCCAAAAAGTTGATCTGCGCAATGGTGTTGATGTCCTCGTCCTGGCCGGGATAGGTGCCGGCGGGGACCACGTAGGGCGCCCAAATGCCCAGTCCGCCGTCGGCCTTCGCCGCTTGTTCCTCCGTAAAGCCGAGCATCCTGACGCGCTTGCCCATGGTGCCGAACGCCACCGAGACGTCACCGGTGGGCAGGCCGCCGGGCGTGCTCGCCGCCGCCACTTGCCCGCGGCGGAGTGCGGGAACGCTCGCCGCGTAATCGAGGTTGACCAGCTCGAAATCCGTATCCGGATCGAGTCCCAAATTGGTCAGTATGCGCAGGTTCGAGCCGCGAGCACCGGAACCCCGAGCCCCGATCGCGAGACGGCCCCCCTGCAGCCCGGCTAGATCCATGATGGTGCCCGTCTTCACGTTCTCCGCGACGGTCAGGAACTGCTCTGCATCGTGCCAAAGGCTGGATATGGCCCGCAGCTCCTTTTGCGGCCCGACCTCGGCGTAGGGTCCCAGCCCATTCCACGCTTCGTAGCCGTACAACGCCTCGACCAGCGCGAGCTGCGCGTAGTTGTCTTCGAGCAGCTGGATATTCTCCCGCGAGCCCGCCGTATTGAGGGTCAGTAGGCCAATCTTTTGGCTGGGCTGGAGAAACACGTTCACCAGGGTGCCGATCCCCACGCCGACGGGGTAGTAGGTACCCCCGGTGCTGGCGGTCGCAAGGACGTAATTGCGCGCATCATTGGCGGCTATGGGCGTGCACCACAGCAGCAGCGCCGTGATGAGGGCGGTCGTGCTTCTCATAGTTTTCCTCTCGTGTTGGACGGATAGGAAATCCAAGCCACCCTGAGCGTCCAGGTTGGCCCAAGGTAAGGAGGTTAGCAGGGGTGGGGTGCGGGGTCAATGCCCAACTGCGGGGCTGACGGGCGTCGGGGCGTTGCAGGCGCGCGCGTTCTGGGGTGCTGGCGCGCGCATCTGCGGGGCAGCGTGCCTCCGGCAGACGAGCGGGGCTGCACCGTTCCCTGCGAGAGAGACGGCGGCTACCAGGAGACGCGCTGATCGAACTCGAAGTCGGGCTCGGGCTGCTGGAGGAGGTCCCAGTCCGGCATCGGCTCGGGTGCCTCGTCCCAGGCGGGCGGTCCGCGGGCGGGCGAGATCGGGGGTGGACGCGGTGGCTCACCGATGTGGGTGAGGATCTGCTCGACGGGCACGGCCTCGGTGATGAAGGCAATGATGCGCATGTCCGCGCCGCAGTTGGGGCAGACCAGCGGCAGCGACTCGAACAGCTCCGAGGTCGGCGCACCGCGTGGTTCCGAGTCGTCCCTGTTGTTCGCCGTCGTCGTCACCGGTGCGGGCTCCAATAGTCCGCCAGCGCCGGAAAGATGCGCCGAATGCCGCCACGCGGATCGGGCTGATCGCCCTGATACCTCGGGATCAGATGCCAGTGCAGATGCATCAGGGTCTGCCCCGCGGCGGCGCCGACATTGACGCCGATGTTAAAGCCGTTGGGTCCGCGTTCAGTCTGCATGCGCTGCGCAGCCTGCCGCAGAGCCCGCCAAAGCTCGGCCATCTCTGCATCGGTTGCATCAAGGGCGCTGGCGAAGTGCCGCTTCGGGATCACCAGCAGATGGCCGGGCGAGACCGGGAAGCCGTCATTGATCGTCAGCGTTAGGTCAGTCTCGGTAAGGATGCGGTCCGACGCGATGTCGCAGAACGGGCAGGTCTTGGTCATCAGGTCTTGGTCATCATTCGGTTCCCATACGGTTCTGTTTGCCTATGAGATGATTGCAAACGCCGATATCGAAGTGTACAGATTTGTTGCCTGATCCGTCCGCTACCGATGGCCCCGACATAGGATCGACCTTATTCGACGACATCGTCAATGCCTGCTCTGGTTGCCGAGATCGAAAGGCGGCTCGACCGGCTGAGCGCACTCCGCGGCGAGGTTGCCCGCTCGCCCCGACGGCGCTGGGCCAATCGCGCCCGCGCGGTTCACGCCACCTTGGCCATCGAAGGCAACCGGTTGTCGCCCGGTCAGGTCACGGCGATCCTGGACGGTAAGCGGGTGCTGGCGTCACCGCGCGAGGTGCAGGAGGTGCCGTCCTGCGCAGCAGCGTGTTCAGCCAGCGCTCCGACTCGCGGCCGGGGCGGAGGACGCTGGTGATCCAGGTGTCGCGCTCTTCCAGGCCGCGGGTCTGCTCCAGCAGTGCCGCAAGGCCCGGCTCATCCAGATCGGTGAAGCGCCGCCCTCGGTGCTCACGCTCGCCTTTGCCGTATTTGCAGAAGGCGTAGAGGATACCGCGCGGCCTCAGGGCGTTACGGAGCCGTCGCATGACGCCGGCAAGTTCGGCGGCCGGCACATGGAGCAGGCTCGCGCAGGCCCAGATGCCATCGAACTGGTTGTGCCAGTTGACGTCCTGGAAGCGCAAGCACTGCACCAACTGCCCAAGGTGGCGCTCGGCGAGCGAGACGAGGCTCGGCGTGGCATCAAAGGCGGTTACGCGATGGCTTCGCCTTGCGAAGCACAGCGCATCCCGACCGGACCCGCAGCCAGCGTCGAGGATTGCCGCCTCATCCGGCAGCATCGGCAGGAAGCGACCGTAGAGCGGCATCATGTCGACTCTGAGCGTCTCGTCAAAGAAGGAAGTGGCGTGTTGTTCGTAATAATTGTTTTGCAATCTCGATAGCGAGAACAGTCTTCAACGACAGTGCGCTTGAACGCAAAAAAGACCCCCAATCGTTGTCAACATCATCGCCTTTATTGAGCCTGACCCGTTTTTGCCCCTTTAAGGGCTTCGGCTCAGGAGTGGCCACCGATTTCCCCCTCGGCGAGAAAAGGCCGTAGCACCTCCGGGTGCTCGCGGGCAATGCGTGCAACCAGCAAGGCACTGCCCGGGGGTGGAAAACGTCCCTGCTCCCAATCCCGGACAGTGCCCACCGGGGTGTCGATGAGCCGGGCGAAGGCCGGCTGCGACAGACCCAGGACCGCCCGCGCCTCGCGCAGGGCGATCTGCTCCGGGGTGTGAGTGCGCGAGCGCTCGTCCGCGGCCATCTCGGCCAGGGATTCGCGCAACCCGGGGGTGGGCTCCCCGGCATCGGCCTCGATGGCCTTGGCGATGGCTTCCAGATCAATGCTCATGGATCAACCTCTGGGATATCGCCCGGGGCGATAGTGGCCTGGTCTGCCTTGCGGTAAATCGCCATCAGGTAGATCAGACCCGCGGCCAGGCGGTTGAAGTAGGTCACGCGGACTCCGCCACGCTTACCCTTACCGATTACCGTCCAGCGCACCTTACGGGCACCAGCCGCCCCAGAAATCACATCACCGGCAAGCGGATTGCGGGCAATCCAGCTCACAAAGGCGAGCCGCTCGGATTCCGTCCAGATGGTATCGGCCTGATTGGCGAAGCTGGCGGTCTCGACGACCCTGTGCCTGGGCAATCAAGTGCGGGAATCCCACAGTCTTGTCAAGCTGCCTCGAGTCCACGCTCACCGTGACTGACCTGGGACAAGGGCCGACCTGCCGCGGCCCGCGAAGCGGGCGGTGCCGGCGAGGTGGAAAAAATCGGCAGAAAAAACCGGGGAAAAAACAGGGAACAAAAAAACCGGGGCCAGTGCGGCCTGGCAAGGCCGCGTGTTCTAGCGGGTGGAAGTCCCGCCTGGGTAATCGTGAGCCGCGAGCCCAGTATCGAGCCTTGCGGCGTTGCTGGTAACAGCGGCGTCGATGCGTAGGCCAGATAAGCAGGCGAGGTGCGCGGTTACGGGTTATGCCGGCCCTGAAGGTGTTGAGCCCCGAAAATTTAGTCGGAGAGTGCCGACGGGTTTGTCCCCCCGGCAGGCAACAATCCGTGTCGCGCTCTGGCGAGCGGCATGGGTACTCCCCGGGGTCCTAGGCCGTATCGAGCCTGACATTGAGAAGACGTTGTAACCAGCCTGTTCGAGAACGAGATCCGCGCATCGGTCCGCTGGAGGCGGGCACCCGCGAATAAGTGTAAAAGCGAGGACGCGGGCGGTGGTGCGTGGAAGTCGGAGCCACCCATACGAGCTGTGACGCCTGGTAATGCGGGTCGAGCAAAGGGGCGGCGGCCCGAGATAACGTGAGAGTGAAACACGGCCCTACACCGAGAGGACTGAAGTCCGTGACACTGACGCTCGCGCGTTTCACGCAGTTGGCGCTGCTGCCCTAGGGCGGTGCGCGGGAAGCCCTCCACTGTGGCGGATGCCGTTTGGTGGGGAGTCGACAGGGCGCTGGACTCGCTTCCCTGTTCCACTGCGAAAGACTCGGGCTGGGAGCCGGATGGTGTAACACTCCAAGTCCGGTTCTGCGAGGAGCCGGGAACGAACCGATGCATGGCGGAGATATTGCGGCACCGCCGGGAAACCAGGCGGCAAACAGATAAAGCAAACGTCTGCCTAAACGTCGGCAAGAACCCGGCTTACTTCCCGACCACGGTTTTGCGTTGCTCTAACTACCGCTTCACGCTAACTGCGGTCACCCGCGGATAGGTTCTCGACGGACGGGTCTTGTTGCGTAGTAGACTGCGGCACTAGGTCAGCGGCGATGCTCCAACCGGCCAACCGCATTCCTCGCACACGCATCCTCTACCTTGCTGGCGTATATCTATGCGGACAATCAATATCGACCGCCTTCAAATTGGCCTACAAATGAAAAAGCGCTGCCACGTTATTCTTGCGTGATGCGGCCCCAGCTTTCAAGTCGCTTAAGGTGAGCCAATAATCCCTTTTGAGAAACGTGTTCCCCAATCGCCGCACTGTCCCAAGCACCAATACTTTCAGGCCAATGAGCATGCACAATTTTTCTAAGTTCGGATGACGACATTTGATTTTGTCTGCCCAACAGCAGCGTTGCATTAGCTACTGACGCGCGAATGACGTGTCTAGCAAACACTCGATCACTACATAGACGGCTTCGCACAGCTTGGTTCTGCACTAACCTAAATTCCCCAGCTCCCGCTCCAGCTTTTTCCCAAGTACGGTACAGCACTATGTCATTGTCCACTTGCCACACTAATCTTGCGATCTCCTCCAGAAATGAAGCCCACAATGTCTTGTTGGCCACATTTTCCAAGCGGAGTGCACTCCTCACATCACCCCCTCGGCAAAAACTTGCTGCAGTCGCCCAGTCCACCCTTGTAATCAAGGGAACATCCTGGATACTCAGTGTCGTGTGCAAGGCTAGATGCAGCTGTTTTACCCCATTAGGAGGTTTGAATGGGCCGTGCCTAAGCTCTAGTAGAGCCTCACTGACATTGGGAGACGACGAGAAACAAACGCAATTCTCTTGCAAACCGGCAGTAAACTGAAGATAGGGTTCCAATGTCACAAAATGGGTTACAGCGATGATATCAATATCGCCTGCCTCTTCAGCTCTTGTCTGCCCTGCTGCCGACCCCACCAGGAATACAGTTCCCTCATTAAATGCCGAGCAAACTTCTTCCCAAACACATTTCGTAATATCGAGCACGCTTGCCTCCGAATTTCTAACCTGAATGTCGGTCGTTCCCGAGGAATTAAGAGCGCATCGGGTGGTCCACCCAGGACCCTCCAATCCGGAATCGTTGGTTATCAAAAACCGATACGAGCTGAACCATCATGGGTATCTTCGTTCTTGGCATTGAAAATGAGCAAACGGTGGCTCCATATCCTTTGCATTACCGCCATGGTAAACCCTTATCGATGCAGAAAACGCGGCTCAAAGACCTGATACTTCTTAGTACACAGCAATTTTGAAACCCTTGCCTTTTTGGCGGGTAGATCTACTCTCTCTATTGGGCCGCGTGCGAGAAGAGGTAGACGTGGAGTACTGGTACGGCAGCCACACGGCGAGTAAGCTGTTCAAGCAGTTTCCGCAGCTTAAGCGACGATTGTGGAGCCGCAACTCCCGGCTGTACGTAATTCTTGTGCGACCACGGGCGAAGTAACGGATAAGATGATTCAGATGTATCCTGAGCATTACTTCGAGCCAACAGGTGACGACAACTTCCGGACAGAATACTAAACGGGTTTTCGACCCGGGTCCAGACTTTCAATCCGTAACTCCCCCCCGGCTCTCAACCGGTGGTTGTTGAGTCTGGTGTATCTGAAACCTTACCTGCTCGAAATAGGAGCAACACTCTCGCGCGGTGCGTCGGCATCATGCACTAGGCGACGCAGAAAGCCTTCACACAACCACGACGGTCATTCGCCCCGCATGGAGCATGAACTGGAAGGTCCCTTTCCCAGCGACCGCGGACACGATGTTGGTTCCGAAGCGCCGCCCCGAGGTGGCTACCGTCAGCCTGCGTCCCTTCGGCTTTCTAGTGACAATGGCCTCATGATCCGAGCGCGGCCCCTCCTCGTCGCCCGAGAAGAGAACCACCCCCACGCGCTTGGCCACGGCTGCGATGACCGGAAAATTCTCGGCCTGCTGGCGCTCAACAAGCACGGGGTCGCGGTCGCGCGCCTAGCGCCCCTGACCCTGCCGGGGAAAGCCAAAGGCTAACATCGCCCGTCCCACCGTCCAGCGGAACAGTACAAGCCGAACTGTCGTGCCAGCGGCTTCTGGATCAGGCCCACGGTCCACAACACAAACCCAAAGCGATGCTGCGGTGTCGCGTACAATCTCGGCAAACCAGCTCCACTGCGCTTCCTGAAGCTCCGAGGGGCGCCGTCGGATCGCCTTCGTTTCGAGCGCCTTCCGCCCACCACTAGCTTAAGCGGCCAGCCAACGAAATACGGCGTGCACATTCAACTCAAAAGCTGCGGCTACCTGCGTCATGCCTCGCCCGTGTTTTGACGCTTGAACGCGCATCGCCCGCAACGCTAAGTGTTAGACCATAGGGCTATCGGAAAAGCGGTTGCAAAATATTCGCCAAAAAACCAAGCTTAGGTCTTGCCTTCAATCGGTTTAGAATCAAAGGCCGTGTTGCGCACGATTACACGTGCATGGAAGAAAAACACTCATCCCACCGTAACCTCTGTTCGTGTTGATAATAGTCGAGGGAATACATTTACCTCGCGGCGCGATCGCCGCTGCGTGTAGTATGCTTGCAGTTTCCGATTGCAAGATTATTGCGCTGAGTTGGAACGAACCGCTTCTTACACATCCACGCCTCGATACTCGTATCGCCGGCACCATAGAGAACTACTACCGGACTTTTGAACAACTTCTCGATTGCCAGGTCGACTCACTAGTCGTTCCTTGCACTCAACGCGGCATCGTTCTTTCGAATCAGTTAGGTTCCCGTCATCGCGTGCTGGCAGAGCCCTATCTAGATGGCTATGAAGCATTTGACAAGCTTAATCTTAGACGACAACAGTATGATATAGCTCACTTGCTCATTCCGTGCTATTCGGTTCGTGATCCACTGCTTCCACTTCCTGCGCTAGTTAAGCCGCGAATGGGTCATTCCTCGCAGAACCAGGTCGTTCTAAAAAAACGAGCGGATGGAATTCATCTACATGAAGGCTATTTCGCTGAGCCACTTCTGTCCTCTGAACGTGACGAATATTCTCTCACGATCGTCGCTTCCTCCGCTGGCCGAAAGTGGTCTTGCATTCGGCGAATTGAGCAGCAAGATGGACACACCGTTGTAGCAAGTCGAGATGTGCCCAGTGCCCCAAGGGCGTTTGCCCAAGAAATCGCGGAACGAGCCAATCTTGACGTCATTTATAACATGCAATTCGCGTGGCTTGGCGATAGCGGGGTGATCTTTGACCTCAACCCTCGTTTTGGGAACGCCGAACTCTTTCGAACCTGTTTCGGCTTTAATTTCATATCCGCCTGGCTCTCACAAAGCTCGATAGCACTGTCAGATGCTACTACGTTAACCGAAGTTGCTGCTAACGCGGCGATTACTGCAAAGATTTGCCAACTGGTGGACAAACCTAAAGGACTATATCAAAACACGCAATAAGCGGTCTCCCATTTCAATAGGCCACCGCTATCCGTTCCCCATAAATCACCCTCGATTGACTTGCCTTGAAAGATCTAATGCCGCGCGTTCAAGGCTGCGACGTCCATTCTATTCGAGAGCGGAGCTAGTTCAAAGAACTCTTAACTCCATCCTGGAAGTTTTTCATTGCGACCTGAAGACCGCTTTCTGCATATGGCCGACGAAACACCCTTTTTTCGTCTGCTAACAAAAATATGTTGCCAAGAATTTTCCCAAGCTTTTGAAGACTCTGCGCAATAATTGAAACTTGGTTATTGAACAGTTTCAAGTCAGGGTCGCTTCTCCAGTTCAGAATATTCGCTGACTCTTGGTTCAGGTGTTCGCGCATATCCGGTTCGTGCAAAATATCCAATGCATCTGAATAAGTTTTTGCGCATTCCGCCACTGTTTCAAACAGAAGTTGATCAATATCTCGCGATATCTTGCGCAAAGATGTAGTGTGGGCAGACTTAAGAACTGACATCGTATTTCCCGAAAGAAAGAAAGGTGTGACCCAAAAGAGTAACTTATGCAATGCAGGCTGACGCAAGATTCGAGCGTACGCTAACGCTGGACGAGGCGTCATCAAAATTGCATCTTTTGAGAACACGGCGACAAGAACGGCTAGCCGCGTAAAATGCTGACCAATCTCTCGCGCTAAAAGGTACTTCGCATGAAAGTTACTGCTTGCTTCTTTCTGCGCAGACACATCAAGCATATTCGAATAATAAGTATTTAGATCTTCAAGAAACTTATGTGGATTCTGTCGACGTTTCCTTCTAGGTATAAGCCCATAAAAATTGACGACTTGCTCAGTGAGGTCTTCAAAATAATTGTCTCCGACAACACATACTGCTTCAGTGATAAACTGAACTCGACGACGCAATGATATTTCGCTGTTGCTTTCCAGTAGTTGGCTCTCCACAAGGGCGGGGAAACGTAGCTCCAAACGCTCTACGGATACGGCATCTTGCGCATCAACGAATCGCTCAGCGTGATCAAAGTCAAGTCCTTGGTGACCGGCAAGGAGGTTACGCAGGATATTCGTTCGTTGGCGCGACTGGACGCCCAAAAACATGAGATCGATGTCTGAATACAATGTATCCATTTCACCCCGTGCCACTGACCCGAAGGCGCAAATAGTAGCCTTTGGTGGAAGCATTTTTAGATTTATTACATGGCCGCGTAACTGGTGACGAACTAGTGTGCTCCATGCCATGCGATCAAGTAAAGAGCCAAAGATGCGGTAATCGATCGCGAATGGAATGTCTCGGTCAACGCGGGAACTAGTCATCGTGTATCTTCCCAATTATTTCGATATCTGAACCGCCAGCTACAAGGCAATTCAGCGCGGCTGAAGGATTAACAACTTCACCGCCCCAGACGCGCGCGTAGATCGCCATCCGAAGGAGAAAGAAGGCGAGCGATGCTAACACAAGAGGTTTATTTTCAGATTGAGAGAGAAGATACCTGGCAGC
Source organism: Thiohalocapsa sp. PB-PSB1 (assembly GCA_016745215.1). GTDB lineage: Bacteria > Pseudomonadota > Gammaproteobacteria > Chromatiales > Chromatiaceae > Thiohalocapsa. The sequence goes on along the minus strand of CP050890.1, from coordinate 3,724,111 downwards.
CGCCAGCGCACCGTCACGTTCTGAAGCGTGCGCGTCCCGAACTAGATTTAGTGCGACCTTCGTCAAGAACGTATCCCGCGGCGCAATCAGCGTAGCTTCAAAGTCGTAATGCCAAAATCCATTGTTAGAAATAAAAACATTCTTTTGGGAGCAGTCAGTCAGCGCCATTGTTGATGGATTAGTGTTCTTGCATTGGTCAAACAAGTGCAATAAGTAGCGACGTTCCCTTTCGTTCAGAAGTGACGACCCAAAACGATTCTGATACCCTGTTGCTTGGACTTGTAGAAAGTAAGAAAATGAGTCAAAAGAAGCCATTTTTTCAGGGCGATCAAGCCATCCGCAACGGGTCAAGTCATTAGTAAAAGCCAGTGAGTCACCGAGGGATGCGACGTGATGTGCAAACCTCGACAGAAGTTCTCTACCCCATGAGATAGCTTTTACCTCCACCCAGGGCAGGACGAGTAACCGAAGCGATGGAATCGAAGCGAGGATCGGGATGTAGTCTAGATCACACCCCTCAAGCATCTTTCTCGTCAAGACTTCGGACCAAAAACGGCGTCTCGCTTGGGGACCGCGAAACCGCTTGAAGACCCACGGTTTGGCGCGTAGCATTTGATTATGCCGATTCGTTTTCATTCCTAACGGAAGGACTGTTTTGAAGCAACTGCTTTGCGTGCCCAACTCACCACGCGATCAAAAGTACAGCCAAACGTGTAGCCGAGAGAGCGGCTGCATAGTCGCCCCCAATCTACTGATTGCTCGCACAACCGCTGTAAGCGGAGCACTTCCTCGCTACTCACGCGCTGGAGTTCGAGTTTATCTCTCCAGTATATGCGCACTCTAAAGACGTATTGGTCGTACAAGTACGCGGCACGGAATAACGGATCATTGCGTAGCAGGCTGACCGTTACGGGCAATGTTGGCATAGGCAGTTCATATCGCGGCGACGGGGCGTACAGTAGAGTACTGCCTCGCGCCGCGAATATCCACTGATGGGTGTTGTTGGGTTGGAACCAGATGTCTAAATAGGGCGATGGGACTTCTATAATGCCGCTCCGCGCGACTCTGACAATTTCTTTTGCTAAAGTAGCTGGATCTTCACTATGTTCTAGACAATGGGAGCAAAGCGCTTTGTCAAACTGCTTGTTAGCAAATGGCAAGACGTTGCCATTGCACAAGATCAAGCGATCCGAGTATCTCAGAGGGCCCCAACGATGTTGGTTGTAACCGGAGACGTCAAGTAGAACGTCCGCACGAACATGCGGATTATCACCGGAGCCCACATCCAGCACCAGATCCCACGGCCACGCGCGCGAGAAAAATCGATATGGTTGGGACGAGCTGGTCAACGCTATATTGCTAGTGGCCCGGAGTGAAAGTTCTGAGACAGTTTTTCTTTCAGGCTGCGAGTGACTTGCCTCCATAGGTCCAGCGAAACGGCTTGGCCAGCGTACGATTGCGGGCGGAACCGGGAACAAACCACGGTTTCGCGTTAAACTAGCCAATAACGAACGTTCACACAAGCGGATTTTTATGGCCCGACACGCACGCATCGTCGCAGCCGGCTTTGCGTTGCACGCCATTCTGCGCGGTATCGACCGGTCCGCGATCTTCTTCGACGACGCCGATGATCGGGCGCTCCTCGGCATGCTGGTCGAGCGAGCGGCAGCGGAGTCGGTGTGGGTCCATGCCTAGGTGCTCATGACCAGCCCTTTCAAGGTGTTGATACGTGTACGACCGCAACCGCATGATTTTGCGGTGTTTGCTTTCCGACAAGCTGGCAAGCGACTGCGGATGCCTGCGAGCCCTTGACGCTAAGAGACTGATTCATAATGTTGTTTTTACGCACCTTGAAAGGGCTGGTGCTCATGACCAATCATCTGCACTTGCTCATGACACCGGCAACCGATCGGGGACCGTCGCTGCTGATGAAGGGACTGGGACAAGGCCCCCTGTGTCAGGCTAGGTGCAATATATCAACCGGACCTACCGTCGGACCGGCACGCTTTTCGAAGGGCGCTTTCGCTCCTCTGTCATCGAGGCGGACAGCTATCTGCTCGCCTGCCAAGGCTACATCGAGTTGGACCCGGTTCGCGCGCACATGGACCAAGCCGCGGGCGATGATCCTTGGTCGAGCTACCGTTGCAACGCTTTGGGCGTCGGCGATCCGGTCGTCGTTCCGCACTCGATTGATTGCGCCCTCGCCGAGGGCGAGGAAGCGCGCCGCGCTCGCTACCTGAGCCTCTTCGCCGATGAGATCCCGGAGGGCGATCTTACAGCCATTCGAGATGCGACCAACGGCGCCTTCGCGCTCGGCAGCGAGCGTTTCCAGCGGCAAATCGCCTCGATGGTCGGCCGCCGTACCTGGCCCGGCAAGTCCGGACGACCGAGGAAAGAGGCACCCGACGACGATCAGCTTAAGCGGAAGTTGCCAATCTAACGTGGAAACAAGAAAACCGTGGTCTGTCCCTGGTTTTTCTGGTTTTCAGAAAATCGTGGTCTGTCCCTGGTTTTCTGTCCTGGTTTTCTGTCTGTCCCTGGTTTTCGTCCCTGGTTTTCGTCTTCCCCCGCCTCAAGGCTCGTCGGTCTGAGGCGAAGCCTCGCTAGTGCTTGGCCATCAGCACAGAGACCGGACCCCGTTGGTGGCCCGCTGGCCTCTACGCACTTTTTCCGCCTTCGTCAAACGCCCGGTCCCGTTGACCCCAAAGAGCCCGGAGATTTACTTGCTCTATCTCAAGCGAAATCTGGTGCTTAGCACGGTATAGCTCTTGTCGAACCGCATGCAAACCTTGCGTCGTATCCATATACCGTTTTCGCGCAGCTTCGTGTTCCTCTTTGGTACGCTTTTTGTGACTGTCTAAATCAGCCTTCGCTACTGCGCAAGCTTGTTCTGCTGCCAAAACCCTCGGCTCATACTCAGCTAAGGTCTGCCTTAGGGTTTCTCCCGCATTACCCCAAACAATAAGATCTTCACCTGACTCATCGTTCGTGATCCGAGTGACCACAAAGATATCGCTGTCTTGCTCGTCCAACTCGCCAATAAAGCAATCGTCCACGACAAGCAGATCCAACCTGTCGCTTGACGCTCCTACTATCCGCACGACGTCCCGGCACGCGAGGTGCAAATAAATTCTTTTCTCTGACACGCTCCCGACATCACGCTTAAAATGGACCACGCCGTCGATCCCACAAGCCGGACCCCGGAGATGCACAAACACCTGATCAGCTTCTAAACATATCGCCATCATGTGTCCCACAAGAAGTTGCTCTAGGGATTGCCTTTCAAGACTCTGCGTGGCCGTTAATTCCATCTCCAAAATTTTCTTGGCTACCGCGTTCGTGTCTTGGGCTTGCTCCAAGAACTCTACTAACGGCACCTTCTCATCGCAAAACTGACAAAATATGAATTCTTTACTTGTAGACAAACGCTCGCGCACCGCTTCCAGATCCGTCACCGGTCTCCGGCAACTGGGGCACACATAGTGTAGATCTCTTTCAATGTGTACACAGTGCTTTTGCAGGTGTTGGAAAACGTATTCAACAAGCAAGATCTTTAGGTCGTCCGACACACCTTCTTCAAAAAAAATGCTGACAGATGCACGGCCAGTGCCTCTATCGTGACGTATTGATAATCCAACTTTGCTGCATCCTCGTGTCTCTAACTCCGCAGCATTGCGCCATAGCTCTTTTTTAGAAAATTGTTGGCTATACCAAAGCCGGACAAGAAGCGTGGTCCAAACTGTCTGCCACTCGCCAGAAAAGGAATACGATACAAAAGCATTCGGCTCGTCCAAGACTGGACGGTCACGCCGATACTGCGAGGGAAAGACAAGTTGCCGCCCTTCTGCTGTGTCTTCCGCAATGCACATCGATTTCTGCAATAAGGTCTGCACAAGCGCGCGAAGTAGCAACTCTTCATCGGTTCTGTCCAAACGCTGTACTCCGGTAAAGTCGAAACCATCGGAAAAGATGGCTTCCTCCCGCACGCATCCTATTTCATCGACGTGCGCTCGCGCAGCCCGAATAATAGCGCTAGCGTATCCATTCAACAAATCGGGCCGCAATAGGACGAGATCACCAAACATCAGAGACTTTACGATTCCGTGGTTACCTAGGAGTTTCAGCGCTGTACGCACAGACCTCTCGTCGAACTCCAGATTGGGGAGCGCATATTGAACTCGCTGAAACAGCTCGACGAATCTTAGTAGACTAACTCCATAACGTTCCCGAACCTCCATAACTGCCTCCTTGAGGCAGTTCAACATCTCCGGTGTACGCGTCCAGGGGAGCTGTTTCCAAGGAATGATGTCTGCGATCATCTTCTTAAGCTCACTGGTACCACTTGGTGATGCGCTGTCAGAGCAGCCTTCCCCGCTACGCGCGCTCGTTGGTACCCAGCCCGCAAACTCATGTCGCTTGTAGAAGCGTTCCACTTTTGCGTTGCTAACTTTGAGCCCCCCTACGTCAATTTGACTGAAGACGAGGATTCTCGCTGTGAGACCATGTCTCGCGCGGTCTCGCGTAGCTGCGTCAAGCGACTTGATCCAGTCCTCGGCGTCTCCAAAAGGATCTATGGCCTGCGGGTTTACGACGACGATTGCGAGGGCAGTATCGTCGAGAAATAATCTGTGAATCAGCCGGTAGTCTTCTTGGCCTGCCAGGTCCCACAAGAGTGCTTCCTTCTCAATGTTTTCGTCGTCCGCTCGGACCTTCGTCTCTGAAACTTGTTGGTCCGCGTTTGGAAACGGCAAGCGCCATACGTTCATTCCATGAGTACGATCACTGACGACATAGCGATCCGCGATAAGTCTATGGGCTAGAGATGTCTTACCGACTGCCCCTTCTCCTACAAGAACGACTTTAGCGATGACGTGCTTGCTCAAGTGGGTGCGACCAAGCGATGGCCGGTACTCGCGAACCACAGAATATACTTGCAAACGGGAGGGAGATGACGCTCCTACAAACAATCTGGTGGCGTCTGGGTCAAAGCAAAGGGCCGTAGCTAAACCGCCTTCGTCGAGTAGTAGGACTTGTAGGCACTCACCAGTCTTCCAGTCCCAAAGACGCAGCGTATGATCTGTCGAGCCGACAGTTGCAAGTAGTCGACCATTCGGGGCGAGCGCCATCGCGACTACGGGACCGGTGTGTCCTTCTAGTGTTCCAACACAAGATCGTGTGTCTAAGCTCCAGACCTTCACCGTCATGTCCGACGAACACGATAGGACCATCTCGCAGTCGGGTGCAAAGGCGACGCCTGTGGGGGGCGCCGAATGGCCATTGAAAGAAAATAGGAAAGAAGCGTCAGTGAGATTCCAAACGGCTACGGCCCCAGACTCATGGCCAGTCACAGCGAGGCTTCCATCCTTGCTAATAGAACCAGCATTAATCGGATCAGGAGTATGCTTTAAGGAACGAATGCACTCCATTTTGTCCAAATCCCATACTCGAATCGTAGAATCAGCACTGAAAGACACCGCAACTGCAGTATCTGGTAAGGAGCAAATGACAACGACTCTGGAAGTATGGCCGACAAGCGACGCCACTTGGATTCCGCGGCGTACATCCCAAACAGCTACCACATTGTCAAAAGAAGATGATAAGAGATAGCGACCGTCACTTGTAATACATGGCGCGTTGACGCCCCTTGTGGCGTAAGCGAAAGTTGCTTGGTGTTCAAGGGATCCTAACGCCCATAAACGTATAGAATACTCCTTGTCTGTGGACAAAAGAAGGCCAGATTCCTTGTAGGCTTTGCAGTGCACCAGTCCGGCAGTATGCCCTAAAAGGGATGCTTGAAAAGCGAGATAAGGCTCATCAATATCAACCAATAGGGGGCCGTATGCGGGAACGAGTTTAGTCTCTGGGTGAAGTTCTGTTTGATCTCCTGAAAATGCGTCTGTATTCTTGGCGGCGACTGTAGCTGGAAGGAGCGGATGTGCGGCGATTTCTTGAGATTTCCCGCAAGCGCTATATAACTTTCGAAATGCGGCGTCGGGATCTGCGGTGAAGTCGATATAGCTATATCGCCGCAAGGTGTCGGGCAAATCGCATTTGTCTAGTAAAATTGGCACGAAGCGCCTTTGGGTGTTGGCAGGATCGCGAAAAAGAACTGTGTTCCGCTCAAGAATTACCCAGTCTGAGGACAGGGCAGCGGATGATAAGCATAGAATCAAAATGCGAGACGTTTGCAATCCGTGTTCAATTTTGAGGAAGATGTCATCTCCGGGTTCTATTGCCCATTCGTCAAACCAAACCCGGAGTCCAGCATCGTCGAGACGCTTAGCCAATGTACGAGCGAAGGGCTTGTCGGCTGAGTTATGGCTAATGAAGCAATCGAAGTTGAATTGGGAAGGTTGCGTCGGGGACATAAGCAAGGTTTCTTTGAACGGAGGAGCGACGGCGTCTTCACTCTTGATTTCTCAGTCAGGGCCGTATTGTACAAAATTTATTGCAAATCGCCTTAACAATACCTTCGCCAAAAATTAGCGCCAAAAATTAGGTGGGCGACAGCCCGAGGTGATAGGTTATCCAGTTACTAATCCGAAGACCTATTCCCTCAGGAGGCTATCGCCCATGCCCGACATTATGCTGATCTTGAGCTGCTTAAGCCAGAGCGTAGATAAGACGAGCCTTGGCCGTTTGGGTTGCGTTGTGGAAGGGCTGTTGGCGATGACGGGGCGGGTAACGATGCGGGGGCTATCGCGCTGGACCGAGCGCGGGGGAAGCGATCGGACGCTGCAGCGGTTGTTCAACACCACGCTCAGTTGGGGCCAAGTGCATTGGCTGGTGATTCGCCAGCACCTGCTGGGCGACGAAACGCAATGGTTGCTGGCGGGCGATGAAGTGGTGGTGAGCAAATCGGGCAAGAAGACCCACGGTCTGGATCGTTTTTTCTCCTCGGTGGTTGGCAAGACGATCCCGGGGTTGTGTTTTCTGAGCCTGTCGTTGATTAGCGTGCAACGGCGCTGTTCGTACCCATTGCGCCTGGAGCCGATTCTCAAAGAGACGGCCGCGAGCTGCCCGAAAGCGTCCAAAGCGGGTCGGGGTAAGGACCGAGGGCGGCCGAAAGGTAGCCGCAATGGCAATCGCCGGGAGGTGAGTCTGTCGCCCTATTTGCAGTTCGTTCAAGACCTTCTGCGCCAGGTGCTGGCACTGGTGTGCCAGACGCTGACGGTGCGTTATTTCGTCTTCGACGACGGATAGGAAATCCAAGCCACCCTGAGCGTCCAGGTTGGACGGATAGGAAAACGGATACGGATAGGAAATCCAAGCCACCCTGAGCGTCCAGGTTGACGGATAGGAAAACGGATACGGATAGGAAATCCAAGCCACCCTGAGCGTCCAGGTTGACGGATAGGAAATCCAAGCCACCCTGAGCGTCCAGGTTACGGATAGGAAATCCAAGCCACCCTGAGCGTCCAGGTTGGCCCAAGGTAAGGAGGTTAGCAGGGGTGGGGTGCGGGGTCAATGCCCAACTGCGGGGCTGACGGGCGTCGGGGCGTTGCAGGCGCGCGCGTTCTGGGGTGCTGGCGCGCGCATCTGCGGGGCAGCGTGCCTCCGGCAGACGAGCGGGGCTGCACCGTTCCCTGCGAGAGAGACGGCGGCTACCAGGAGACGCGCTGATCGAACTCGAAGTCGGGCTCGGGCTGCTGGAGGAGGTCCCAGTCCGGCATCGGCTCGGGTGCCTCGTCCCAGGCGGGCGGTCCGCGGGCGGGCGAGATCGGGGGTGGACGCGGTGGCTCACCGATGTGGGTGAGGATCTGCTCGACGGGCACGGCCTCGGTGATGAAGGCAATGATGCGCATGTCCGCGCCGCAGTTGGGGCAGACCAGCGGCAGCGACTCGAACAGCCGGGCCAGCAACATGGCCCAGAGGTAGCGCGCCGGCGAACGCGTCCTGGAGACCGGCGTTGCAGGCGGTGAACCGACCTCGGTCGGTGCGCCGGTTGCGTCCGCCACCTCGCGCCCGAAGGCGATGGCAGCCGCCCGCAGCGGCGCGTTTGGCGCGAGCACGCCGTGGTAGCGATGGCGGTGGCGCCTGGGCGGCGGGATCAGTGCCGCGAGATGGTCGATCAACTCCAGCGGGGTGAGCGTCAGCGCCGTGGTGCCGTCACGCTGTGGTTTGGGCAACCGGTAGACGACCCGTTCGGCGTCGAGCAGTTCCAGACGCTCCAGCGCGAACGGCGGGCGGGCACAATAGCGCAGCAGCCGCTCCAGACCGGCGCGATCATGCGCGCCCACGCGCACCGCGGCATCCAGCGAGAACCCGCTGTTCTCCCACGCGAGCATCTCGTGCACGTCGTCCGCCTCGATCAGCCCGCTGCGGGCAAACCACCGCAGCACCCGGACGCGTACCTGCTCGGCGATGGCGGCGAGGGCCTCCGGTGTCAGCTCGGCGGCGGGGCGAAAGCGCACGGATTGCGGGACATCATCGGCCTCCTCGACCGGTTCGAAGACCCCGTCGATAACGCAGCAGTGGTAATGGACGTGCCGGTTGAGGGAGGCACCGAAGCGGTGGATGAAGCTCACCGCCCCGAAGCGGGCCTGCGCGCCGGCGCCACTGCCCTGGCGCAGATGGGCCTCGATGACGCGCAGCAGGATATGCAGTACGGCGCTGATCGCCCGCGGCTCGCGCTCCACCTGATCTCAACTAGGCCAGCGCAGCCGTTTGGGCACGGAGAGGACCCACTGACGCACCGGCAGCGGCGGGATGACGTGGTCGACTAGGTGCGCCGCGGTCTCCGCCATCCGCCGGGCGTTGCACGACGGACACAGTCCGCGCCCCTTGCAAGAGAAGGCGACCAGGAAGTCATGCCCGCAGTCCGGGCAGCGGGCGCGGGCGAAACCGTAGGCGAGGATGCCGCATTCGAGGTAGTGGCGGAACTCGCGCTCCACGTAGGCCGGCACGCGCTGCCCGTCCCAGTCGTCTTCCCCCGCGAGCGCCAGATAGGTTTCCAGGTGCTGCTGGACGACTTGGTAGAGGACGGTTTGCTCGGGATGGCGGCGGCAGTACGGGGCAGGTCCGCATCCCGGTGACGCGGCGGCCATGTCGGCATCCGTTTGGCGGCGAAATCATGACCGCCTTGCTCGCCGGCGCAGCGCGGCGCCGAAGAAGACGCAAAACAAGATCCAAAGACGGAAGAAGAGGATGAAAAGATGGGGGGAGGAAGAACACGGAGAAGAAACTTCTCCGCATGTTCACTCCGGCTAGATGACTACAGTTTCAGCTCGGCGCTGACAGAAGTGGGTGTCCCGCTGTTGTCGCCTCCCGCTGTTGTCGCCACATGAACGTACACAAAGAAATCGTGGTACGTCCCCTCTATTTCCTCCGGTGGTACGTCCCCTATTTCCTCTGCTGTTTCCTCCGGCAAACCGTTGCCGTCTTCGCACGCGCGCCTGCTAGGCGATGGTGGCGACTGACTGGCCCCCGGTGTCGATTCCGCGGCGGCACGAAAGCTCGCGGACAGCGTCGCGTGACCGCGATTCAAGGCAGGTGGCCATCATGACTGACGGCACCCGGACACGAGCATGACGTCCCAGCGACCTACCACACCGAAAGCCTTGCTGGGAGCGGTCTACTTCCGGTCCTGCCCATGCTTTGGACTGCGGTTTTGGTGTCGCACCACCAGAATCAAGATTTCGCTGTCCGTCTGACGATAGATAAGGGAGTAGGGGAAGCCTCGAACCGGAACGGATCGGCGGCCCTCCCCGGTTTGTCTGCCGATTTCCGGTCGCTCCGCAACGAGTTCTGCGGCTCGCTCAACCGCATCGACGAAGCGCGCCGCAACGGAGCGGCCCGCCTGACGAACATAGAAAGCGATTGCATCGTGGAGATCGGTTTTCGCTCCTGGATGGAACCGGTAGCTCACCGCAATTTTTCGCTCGTCGCTGGTCCGGCATCGAGGTTGAATTCGGCACGCAGCCGGGCAATGGTCTCCGGGCCATCGAGCGCCTCGATATGGGGCGACTCAAGCGCCCGCTCACGCTCTGCCGCGAGTCCATCCCAAGCGAGATCACACGCCTCGTCTTGGTCCAGGCTGGCGACCAAGCGATCCAGCAATTCGGTACGCTCGGCGTTCGGGAGATGCAGAATCTCGGCTGTCAGGGCTTCTAGTGGGCGGGACATCTTAGGGACCTCCTGGGGGTGGGCTTAGTGGTGCCAGCGTTGGCTGTACATCGCCTTTCCTGATCAGCGTGTCAAGATCGGCGGGGCGCATCGCTTCGAGTTGGCGCAGTTTGTCTTGTTGGGAGGGACAAACTGCGAGCAAACTGCGGGACACCCACTTTGTACTGGGAAGCAAACTGCGGGACACCCACTTTGTACTGGAGTTCTGAAAAGTGGGTGTCCCGCTGTTGTCTGTCCCGATGTTGTCTGGTGTCCCGCTGTTGTCGCCCGCTGTTGTCGCTCTTAACCGAAAGGTGTGTGCCTCTCGGCGACCGGAAATGTCGGGCATCGCCGCATGAGCGTACATAAAGAAATCGTGGTACGTCCCCTATTTCCCTTGCTCAACCCGGTGATTATTCCTAGACGGGTTGCGCTGGTCTCGGACAAGCTCTTATACCCTCTCACTGGACAACGTGCCCCCTTCCGGGGGCCTTCGTCGAACCACGTCCATGGGGGTGGCGGCTGATTGTCCAGCGTAAAACTCCTTTTGACTATGATCAGCCGACACGTCACCCGCTAGGGAGCGGAAACGACAGTTGTAACGATCGTGATCGTTGCAGTACCCCCGTTTGCGATTGGGCCGAGGTTGCAGGTTACGACTCCGCCGGCTTCATCGCACGAACCCTGAGTCGAGTCTGCCGACACATAGCTCACCTCGTTCGGCACGGATAGGAAATCCAAGCCACCCTGAGCGTCCAGGTTGGCCCAAGGTTAAGGAGGTTAGCAGGGGTGGGGTGCGGGGTCAATGCCCAACTGCGGGGCTGACGGGCGTCGGGGCGTTGCAGGCGCGCGCGTTCTGGGGTGCTGGCGCGCGCATCTGCGGGGCAGCGTGCCTCCGGCAGACGAGCGGGGCTGCACCGTTCCCTGCGAGAGAGACGGCGGCTACCAGGAGACGCGCTGATCGAACTCGAAGTCGGGCTCGGGCTGCTGGAGGAGGTCCCAGTCCGGCATCGGCTCGGGTGCCTCGTCCCAGGCGGGCGGTCCGCGGGCGGGCGAGATCGGGGGTGGACGCGGTGGCTCACCGATGTGGGTGAGGATCTGCTCGACGGGCACGGCCTCGGTGATGAAGGCAATGATGCGCATGTCCGCGCCGCAGTTGAGGCAGACCAGCGGCAGCGACTCGAACAGCCGGGCCAGCAACATGGCCCAGAGGTAGCGCGCCGGCGAACGCGTCCTGGAGACCGGCGTTGCAGGCGGTGAACCGACCTCGGTCGGTGCGCCGGTTGCGTCCGCCACCTCGCGCCCGAAGGCGATGGCAGCCGCCCGCAGCGGCGCGTTTGGCGCGAGCACGCCGTGGTAGCGATGGCGGTGGCGCCTGGGCGGCGGGATCAGTGCCGCGAGATGGTCGATCAACTCCAGCGGGGTGAGCGTCAGCGCCGTGGTGCCGTCACGCTGTGGTTTGGGCAACCGGTAGACGACCCGTTCGGCGTCGAGCAGTTCCAGACGCTCCAGCGCGAACGGCGGGCGGGCACAATAGCGCAGCAGCCGCTCCAGACCGGCGCGATCATACGCGCCCACGCGCACCGCGGCATCCAGCGAGAACCCGCTGTTCTCCCACGCGAGCATCTCGTGCACGTCGTCCGCCTCGATCAGCCCGCTGCGGGCAAACCACCGCAGCACCCGGACGCGTACCTGCTCGGCGATGGCGGCGAGGGCCTCCGGTGTCAGCTCGGCGGCGGGGCGAAAGCGCACGGATTGCGGGACATCATCGGCCTCCTCGACCGGTTCGAAGACCCCGTCGATAACGCAGCAGTGGTAATGGACGTGCCGGTTGAGGGAGGCACCGAAGCGGTGGATGAAGCTCACCGCCCCGAAGCGGGCCTGCGCGCCGGCGCCGCTGCCCTGGCGCAGATGGGCCTCGATGACGCGCAGCAGGATATGCAGTACGGCGCTGATCGCCCGCGGCTCGCGCTCCAGGTACCAGCGCAGCCGTTTGGGCACGGAGAGGACCCACTGACGCACCGGCAGCGGCGGGATGACGTGGTCGACTAGGTGCGCCGCGGTCTCCGCCATCCGCCGGGCGTTGCACGACGGACACAGTCCGCGCCCCTTGCAAGAGAAGGCGACCAGGAAGTCATGCCCGCAGTCCGGGCAGCGGGCGCGGGCGAAACCGTAGGCGAGGATGCCGCATTCGAGGTAGTGGCGGAACTCGCGCTCCACGTAGGCCGGCACGCGCTGCCCGTCCCAGTCGTCTTCCCCCGCGAGCGCCAGATAGGTTTCCAGGTGCTGCTGGACGACTTGGTAGAGGACGGTTTGCTCGGGATGGCGGCGGCAGTACGGGGCAGGTCCGCATCCCGGTGACGCGGCGGCCATGTCGGCATCCGTTTGGCGGCGAAATCATGGGCTATTTTTATATACAGTATAGTCAGAACCTAGGCTGTCGAATATCCCTCAGCCTTCCTATTTAAAGTGCACCCAGTTCCCCTGTCACTCGGCATACCGAATCCCCTTTAAAATCAATAATATGAAGACCTCATGTGCGACACAAATGCGAGGGGATGAAAACGGCAGGAAACAGGCGATTTTCGACAGCCTAGTCAGAACCTGTCTGCCAAAAAAATGTCTATCAAAGTCAACTACTTTTTCTTCGAGGACAAATTATGGGATACCCGAGTGACCTGACGGACGCCGAATGGGCGCTGATCGAACACTATTTTCAACCCCGTGATCGACGAGGCAGTGCCAGCCTGCATCCGCGCAAACGGATCGTCGATGCCATTTTTTACGTCGTGAAGTCCGGTTGCCAATGGCGCATGCTACCCAACGATTTTCCCCCCTGGCAAACGGTTTACGATCACTTCAGCCGATGGAACAAACGCGGTGTATGGGAAGCCGCGCTGAATCAACTGAATGCACTCCATCACCAAAACAACGGTCGCTCGGCATCGCCGAGTTACGGGATTATCGACGCGCAAAGCGTCAAGACCGAGTACGCGAGCGAAGAACGCGGGATCGATGGCGGCAAGAAGGTCAAAGGGCATAAACGCCATATCGTAGTCGATATCCTCGGCAACCTGTTGCATGTGTCGGTCCACGCAGCCAATTGCAGCGATACCGTGGCGGGCGGTCCCGTGATGGCGCGTGCGACGGAGAAATACCCGAGCATCGAGGCGTTTTCCGGCGATGCGGGTTATCGCGGGACAGCCGTGAAATTCGTCGACGAGACACTCGGACTCGTCTTACACATTTCCACCAAAATCAAAGACGGATGGGCTGTCCTTCCGAAACGTTGGGTGGTTGAGCGCACTTTCGCTTGGCTCGGTCGATTTCGCAGGCTGAGCAAAGATTTCGAGATCCTGACTGGGACTGCCGAGAATATGATCCGTATCGCCATGCTCAAGAAAACGCTTGCAAATTGCGGCTGAACTTTTGCCAGACAGACTCTTAGAAGCCCTGCACACCTACGACCATGATTTCAACAGCTTTGCTGAAGGGGGCATCATTCCGCATAGCTTCTATGACATCAAGCATCATGTCGGCTACATCCAACTCGGGAATAGCCAGGATACCAGTGAATTTGCCTGCGACAGTTTTCGGCATTGGTGGTGTAACCACGCTCGCCTACACTGTCCCAGCGCTACCTCCATCCTGGTGCTGTGCGATGGGGGCGGGAGTAACAGTTCCCGTCACGACCTCTTTAAACAGGACTTGCAGAGCCTCGCCGATGAGCTTGGGATCGAAATTCGCACTGCTCATTATCCGCCCTACTGTTCTAAGTACAATCCCATCGAACAGCGTCTCTTTCCCCATGTGACCCGTGCCGGCCAAGGCGTGATTTTCACCAGTACCGAGTTGGTCAAGGAACTCATGGAAAACACCCACACTGCAACGGGACTCGAGGCGTTCGTTCATGTCATCGATAAGGTCTATGAAACGGGGCGAAAAGTGGCGGCAGATTTCAAGCAAAACATGCGCATCCTCTTTGATGCGTTTTTGCCAGCATGGAATGATCGCGCCGTTCCTGCTGCTTCTCAGGAGTGCACAAGTTAATGAATTTCTATCCCTTAGTCGGTGTCGAGGTCGGAATTAGGGATTGGTATCGAGCTGGCTGTTTTGATCGATGAGCGGATTCGATTCCGATTCCGATAGCGACCCCGACACCGATTAGGCTTCCCCCGTGCGTTCGATGATGCAATCCAAGACCCGGAATCGGTTTGGCATCAAAACTCAGCACATTTCGACAGCCTAGGCCCTGGGGCCGGGCGTTGAGACCCTGTTTGTTTGGACCATGCCGAAGAACATATGGTCTCATCAACGAGGCACTGCTCAGGCCGGCTTTCGGAAATGCAGGATGCCCCAGGCCAGATAGCCACGGTTGCCGGCTTCGACCCAATTCGCGAGTCCCTTGAGCATACGCTCGACATACTCGTTACTGACGAGCCCGGCGAGACGCGAACGCTGCGCTTCGAGCTCCTCGGCGACACGCATATAATGCTGCACCAGTTGCCCAGTCATTTCGATCGTGCCAACCTCTTGCCAGCCGAGCATCCTCGCCTGTTCACGATAAAATGCAAACGAGCCCAAACTTGCTAGGTGGATGCGCTCCAGCACCGGCGCAAGCACGCCATCGGGGCAATCGTCTGCCTGCATTGGATCGGTGAATACGAACTCGCCGCCCGGCTCGAGCACACGGTCGACTTCGGCGAGCACGCGATCTCGATGTCCGGAGTGCAGAATTGCGTCCTGCGACCAAGCGACATCGAAACGTGCCGCGTCGCTTGGGATCGTCTCGAAGGAGCCATCGATAACCTCGATCCGATCGGCGACTCCGGCCTCCTGGTTCATCTGTCGATGGCGCGCGTTCTCCGTTTCGCTGAGGTTCAGCGCCAGAATGTGGCAGTCGAAGCGGCTGGCCAATACTCGAGCTGCGCCACCATACCCCGAGCCAAGATCGATGACTCGAGCCTGCGGTGACGAGAGCTTCTCCACTACCTGTTCTGTCATCCTATCGACCGTGCGGCGTGATGCCGTAGCAATGGGTTCCTGGGGCGATTCGTATAGTCCGATATGGATATCCTCTCCGCCCCAAACATGGAAGTAAAAATTGTCCGCATCGTCGCTGTTGTAATAGTCCCTGGCCGTGCTCACCGTCGATGAGTAGCTCTCGCTCATGATGCATCCTCCCGATATGCCTTATCCGCCACATGGATCAGGAAATCGGGCTCGGTGTCGCGGTATGTCTCCTTGAAATCGCCGAAAGTCTTGACGCTCTGGAAGCCGACTTCGCGCATCAGCCGATTGACATAGGACTTGCGTAGCGGAAACATGTTCAGATGAAAAATGGAACCATCCGGGAAGCTATAACGAAATCGAGCCAGACCGTCATCCACATGTTCGGGCTCCGCGCGCACGTTATCACCGCAGTAGTAATAGTTGTGCGTCGGCTGGATCTTATGATCGAGCAGCGCGTCGTAGTTGCGTTGGTCGAGAATCAGAATTCCGTCATGGCGCAGGGTCGCATAAAACTCCGCGAGTGCTTTGCGTCGATCGTTGTCGTCGTGCAGGTGCGTAAAGGAGTTTCCAAGACAGATGACGGCGTCGTACAAATCGTGTACGCTGCGATTGAGCCAGCGCCAGTCTGCATGCACCGTACGTAGAATGTGGCCGCGTTGGCGAGCGTTATCGAATGCCTTGGCAAGCATGGTGGGATTGCCGTCCACGCTGGTCACTTCAAAACCGGCCTCGAGCAGTTGGACAGAATGAAATCCAGTCCCCGTGGCAACATCCAGGATTTTCTTCGCGCCTTTCTCGCGCAGTTGATCGATAAAAAAATGCCCCTCGGAGGCGGCACGTCCGTCCCAGTCGATGAGTTCGTCCCATTTGTCGACGAATCCTTGGACGTACTCCTGTTGGTAGTTCTCCGTGTCGCGGGCCGCAAGCGGCAGTCCCTTTTGTTGATGACCCGTTTGTTGATGAGAGGTATTTGCATGCATGATGCTGTTCTCCAGGATGCATAATCCGGCGTGACGGTGTCGAGGCGAGCAAAGCGCCGACAGTCGGTTGTGATGGTGCGGCTTACTCCGCGAACGTTCTGCACGAGGCGAGGCGGATTCGACGCTGCTGGTCAGTTGACCAATGGTGTACAGACTGCAACCGGTAGCAACAGGTGACAGACCGTGACTCAGCTGGAGCGATTTGGATTGCGCTCCGATGATGCGGTAGTCCAATGTCCGCAATGGATAGTCCAGTGTTCGCAATGCGCGATTAGTGATTCTGGCTATTCTACATACTATAGGAAGGAATGTAAGCAGTATTTCTGAGGCAGGCCGAGGTGACCAGGGTAAGACCTGGAAATAATCTGGGCTATTCGTTGTACTTTTTCTTCGAGAGGATGCTGTGCTGATCTCCACCCATGGGTGGTCTGCGCAGCCGGTTGGCGCGCAACAAGCTAGGATTCTTGTTGGCAGCTGATCTCGAGATAGATTGACCGATGCACTGCAGAGACTAGGTAGAGCGCGCGCTCTTATCTGCGTGCTGCCCCTCTGCGGTACGTCAAGCTGAATCTCGAGTAAAGTGAATGGATATGCGCCCCAGAGACAAGGGGCGGCGGTAATCCGTTATCGAAGTCGAGCAATCGATCGCGTGCAACATGTAGGGAGTATGCAGTTACCCGCCGAAGTCGACTCATGCGATGGGCGTGGCCTATGTCATTGTAGGCCACACCCGTTCACTGAAGCACCATTTAGCGGATACATCAGTTGATGAAGTAGTCAAGCACCTCTGCATCAACATTGTTATCGATGCGGTTCTCTCCACCGCTGCCAGCGATGATCTGCGACGTGATGGTGTACTTACCCTGTGTCTGCCCCGCATCCCAGGCGGCCTTGATGCCGAATGTGGATGCGGCACCCGCGTCGATCGTCAGGGTCGTGGTGAACACATGTCGAGTACCATCGTCCTCATAGTCCCAATCCGCGTTGTTCACCGTCACGCTTCCGATTTGGGTCGCGGTCTCATCATAGGGCTCGGAAAGCACCCAACGACTATCCTTCGGAATGAACACGGTGATCAAACCACCGGTGGCCGCATTATTCAGCTCACGAATGCGCACGGTGATGTTGAAGTTCGTGGGTCCAGTCATGACGTTCGGCGTCGCTGTGATAATCGGCGTGATGTCCGGCACTGACAGTTGATAACCAAAGTCAACGTCCAGGTTGGTGGCCGTGAGGTCGAGCAGTTCAGTCTCGTCGTCGAGCACAGTATCCGGGTCGGCAATCTGCACCGACGAGGCGGGCAAGGTACCGGTGTCGATGGCGACACGGTAACTGCCTTGGACAATACCGCTGAACAGGTAGTTGCTTTGGGGCGAACTGGTGGCGGTGGTCACCCGCGTCAGTTCGACACCGAACAGGTCATAGAGTACGACATCGACATTGTTCAGCTGCTCGTCATCGTCCGGCTGTTGATTATCATTTTCGTCCAGCCAGACGTAATCGCCGATTTCGATCGGATCAAGCCCGGCAAGGTACATCCCGGCATCGATATCGGTATTGACTTCACCAACAGCGAGGCTCACGAGGGCGATGCCGTTGGTTTGGTCCGGATCGCTGTCAACGCTGGGATCATTGCCGACGCCCGGCGGGCTGTAGCTGTCATAGCCGGCTGGCAGCTCGAATTCCACCTGATAGTCACCGGCATTCAGACCGTTGAAGCTGTAGTTGCCATTGGCGTCGGTTTGCACCGTGGCAAGCAGGTTGCCTTGGTCATCTTTGAGATTGACCACCGCACCGGGAATGCCGGGCTCGCCGTCATCCTGGATGCCATCGTTGTTGGTGTCATACCAGACGAAGTCGCTGATCGATGCCGGAGGTTGCGGCGGGTTGCCGCCGGGACCGTCTGGATCAATGAACATGCCGGCATCGACTTCGACAATGTCGTCACCTGCCGCGACCGTGAAGGTATCGGTGCGACCGCTTGGGTCGGCGTCACTGTCGGTATTCGAATCCGTCGGCGAGGTGGCACCGCCAATGTATTGATCGCTGCGGCTGTAGCCGGCTGGCAGTTCGAACTGTACCTGGTAGTCGCCTGCCGGTAGGCCAGCGAATTCGTAGAGGCCAGTGCCGTCGGTCAGCGTGTCGCCGATGAAGGCGCCGGTGCCGTCGTACAGCTCCACCAGCACGCCGGCAATACCGGTCTCGCCGATGTCTTGAGCGCCATTAGAGTTGGTGTCGTACCAGACGCGGTCCGAGATACGTGCCGGGTCGTCGCCGTTGGTCAGGTAAAGACCGGCGTCAATGGTCCTATCGTCACCTGTCAGCGTGACCGTTGGCGCTGCCCCTGAGATCGGATCGGCGTCACTGTCGAAGCTGTCGGCCAAGTCGGTGAGGTCGCCGGTCTGATCCGGATCGGTGAAGCTATAGCCGCTCGGCGCCGTGAAGGTGACGGTGTAGTCGCCTGCTAGAAGACCCGGGAAGGCATAGAGGCCAGAGCCATCGGTAAAGGTGCTCTCGGTGACCGTCTCGCCATCACTATTGGTGCCGGACAGATCCACCCGGACATTGAAGATACCCGGCTCTTCCGGATCCTGGATACCGTCGCGGTCGGTGTCGTGCCAGACACGGTCACCGATGAGGCTGGTTTCCGGCGGCAGCACGTAGCCGGTGTCGTCGCGGCCGATGCCGCCCTCCGGCACGCTGACCGTGGTCGGGTCGCTGCTGCCAATGGTCAGGGTCGCGTCCGCTGGCAGGTCGGCGTCGTTGACGTCGACGACGGTGTCGCCGGTCGGCACGGTGTCGAAGTAGTAGCCGTTCTCGTCGGTGGTGACGGTGGTCACGAAGCCCAGGCTGTCGGTGATGACCACCTCGACGCCCACCAGCGGGGTGTCGATCGCCGGGTCGTATTGGCCGTCGCCGTCGTTGTCGATGTACACAACGCCTTCGACCACGCCGGTGCCCTCGGACAGGACATAGCCGGTCTCGTCGGCCGCGGTGCCGCCGTCCGGTACCGTGACGGTGGTCGGGTCGGTGCTCAGGAAGGTGTCATCGAGGATCAGGCTGTCGATCTCGGCGCCCACCGGCAGGGTGGTGTCGTCGATGTCGATGACGGTCGCCCCCGCCGGCACCGTCTGGCTGAGGAAGCCATCGCTGTCGGTGGTCAGTTCGTAGACGCCGCCAGTGCTGGTCTCGATGGTGACCTTGACGCCGTCCAGCGGGGTGTCTTCCAGTGGCTGGTAGCCCGGGTTGGCTCCGCTCTCGAGGTAGACTTGCTCGGTGACAGTGCCGGTCGCGATGTCATCGACGTAGCCGGTGTTGTCGCGCGCACTGCCGCCATCCGGCACGGTGACCACGGTCGGGTCACTGCCCTCGCCGTTGGCGTCGGTGGTGAGCACGCTGTCGGGCGGCAGGTCGCTGTCGTCGACGTCCACCAGGGTCTCGCCGGCCGGGACGACGGCGCTGTAGGCGCCGGTCGCGTCGGTGGTCACCGTGGTGATGGTGCCGTCGCTGTCGGTGATGACGACGTCGATGCCCTCCAGCGGGGTGTCGATACCGGGCTCGAAGATGCCGTTGCCGTTCTCGTCGGTGTAGACGATGCCTTCGACTAATCCGGTGCCGGGCTCAAGGACGTAGCCGGTGTTGTCGGTGGCGCTGCCGCCGTTCGGCACGCTGACGACGGTCGGGTCGTTGCCTTCGCCGTTGGCATCACTGGTGAGGCTGACGCCGTCCGGCAGGCTGGCGTCGACGACGTCGACTTCGGTGGTGCCGGCCGGAACCGGCTGTTCGAAGTAGCCGTTCTCATCGGTGGTGACGACGGTCACGCTGCCGTTGACGTCGGTGATCTGCACGTCGACGCCAGCGAGCACGGTGTCGCTCGGGTCGAGCTGGCCGTCGCCGTTGCTGTCGATGTAGATGGTGCCGTTGACCAGGCCTGCACCCGGAGGTAGCAGGGTGTAGCCGAAGTCGTAGCTGGCCGCGTCGCTCTCCAGACTTGGGTCGGTGGCGTTCACGCTGATATCGTCAGCGCCCTGCACCACCAGCGGCGCGACACCGGCATGGTTGTCGCTGTCGAGCTTGGTATCCGAGCCGGCGTTAACGGCGGTCGGCGCGTAGCCGACGACGCCGGTGTCGGCGCTCAGGATGTACTCTGGCTGGTCGGCGTCGCCGTTGCCGACGTTGTAGTCCTCGTCGAGCAGCAGGTTGGGGAAGCTGTAGAAGCCGTCAATGTCGCTGACCGCGGTGAGGACGGTGGCGTCGCCGTTCGGGTAGACGGCCGTCAGGGTGACCGCGACGCCTTGCAGGCCGGGCTCGCCCGGGTCTTGCAGGCCGTTGCCGTTCTGGTCGTCCCAGATGCGGTTGCCGAGCGCAGCGCCGGCAAGGTAGTAGCCGAAGTCGCCGGTGGTGTCGGTGTCGCCGCCGCCGATGCTGACGGGGTACGGGTCGCGCTGGCTGTTGTTGTCGGTGACGCCGTCGCCGGCATCCGGGCCTTCGCTCGCCCAGTAGCCGCCGAGCACACCGGCTTCGTCGGTGACGTCGACCAGGTAGTTGCCGTCCGGCAAGCCCGGGAAGCTGTAGTCGCCGTCGGCGTCGGTGACGGTGCTGGCGACGATGGGCTCGCCGTCGTCGAGCACGCCGTTGCCGTTGAGGTCTTCATAGAGGTCGACGGTGACGCCTGCGAGGCCCGCACCGCTCTCGTCCGGCGTGCCGCCGAGGCCGTCGGTGAGTTCGCCGTCGGCGTTGGCGTCATCCCAGATGGTGCCGCCGATGGTGTTGGGGTTGTCGCCCGGCAGGACTTGGTAGCCGAAGTCGGCGCCGTCGTCGATGCCGCCAAGTACCGCACTGAGGTCGCGGCTGGATTGGCTGTCGCCCGCAGCCGGCCAGGTCTCGTCGGGATCGACGGTGTTGGTCAGGCCCACGCCGGCGTTCGGCAGCGTGCCGGTGTCGACCGCGACGACGTAGGTGGCGGTCTGATCCAGTCCGGCGAAGCCGTATAGGCCGTTCTCGTCGGTGGTCGTGGTGGCCACCAGGGTGGTGCCGTCGCTCTCGTAGAGTGCGACGAGCACGCCTTCGAGGCCTTCACCCGCCTGGAAGAGGCCGTCCGGTGCGCTGCCCGGGGTGCCGGCACCAGTGTCCAGGAAGATGGTGTCGCCGATGTAGCCGCTGCCCAGACCCTGGTCGAGCGGCGCGTAGCCGAAGTCGACGGTGTCGATGTCGTCGGTGCCGTCGACGATGACGCTGCTCTGGCCGTCGAGCGTGCCGTCCAGATCACCGGTCTGCTCGCGGCTGCCGAGCACGTTGTCGGTGTCGGTGACGACGACGGTGTAGGCGCCCGCCGGCAGCCCCGGGAAGACGTAGCTGCCCACCGGGTCGGGGGTGCCGTCGCCGTCGACATCGACGGTACCGTCGGAGCTGACGGTGGTGGCGATGATGTCGCCGCTGACATCGTCGATCAGCGCGACCGTCACACCGGCGACGCCGGGCTCGGTGTCGCCGTTGGTGGTGCCGTCACGGTCGCTGTCCAGGTAGATCTGGTCGCCGATGTCGCTGCCGCCCGCCGGGTCGTCCGGCGTGGTCGGGTCGTTGTCGGTGTCGAGCTTGTAGCCGTAGTCGGCGTTGACGTAGACGTCGCCCGGGGCCAGCAGGATCGGGTCGCTCGAGCCGTCTTCACCACCCGCCGGGAAGCCGGACGGGGCGGTGTTGAAGCCCGCAGGCAGGGTCGTGTCGTCAACCGATACGACGTAGCCGGCCGGCGGCAGGTCGTCGAAGATGTAGCTGCCATCAGGCGCGGTGGTGACTGTGGTCGCCGGGTCGTCGCCGACGCCGCCGTAGAGGCCGTCGCCGTTGTCGTCGGTCAGTAGGCTGACTTCGACGCCGCCCAGACCGCTCTCGCCCGGGTCTTGGATGCCGTCGCCGTCGGCGTCGTTCCAGATGCGATCACCAATGGCGCCCGGCTCGTTCGGACCCGGATCATCGCTCGCCTGCGGGTCGACCCAGTTGTAGCCGAAGTCGGTGCTCAGGTGTTCTTCGCCGGCGGCAATGTTGATGTTGTCGCTGAGGTTCGGCGTGGCAATGCCGTCTTCGTCGAAGGTGGGCTCAAGACCCGCCGTCGGTACGACGACGACTTGGTAGGCGCCCGGCTCGACCGCGAACAGGTAGCCGCCGTCGACGTCGGTGACGGTGCTCTGGAGCAGGTTGGCCGGGATCGGGTCGGCACCCGCCGGATAGAGCTCGACGCTGAGGTTGGCGATGCCCGCCTCGCCGGCGTCTTGGACGCCGTCGCCGTTCTCATCGAGCCATACGCGGTTGCCGATGACGCTGGCCGTCGGCGGCAGCACGTAGCCGGTGTTGTCGGTGACGGTCTCGCCCGCGACCACGGTGACCACGCTCGGGTCGTTGCCCTCGCCGTTGCTGTTGTCGGTCAGTGTTGCATCCGCCGGCAGGTCGGCGTCGTTGACGTCGACTGTGGTGGCGCCCGGCGGCACGCTCTGGCTGTAGTAGCCGTTGGCGTCGGTGACGACGACGGTCTCGGTGCCGTTGACGTCGGTGATGGTGACTTCAACGCCGCCCAGCGGGGTGTCGACGCCCGGGTCGTAGCTGCCGTCGCCGTCGTTGTCGAGGTAGACGGTGCCGTCGACGATGCCGTTGCCGCCAGTGAGGACGTAGCCGGTGGTATCGAGCGCGGTGCCGTTCAGCGGCACATCGACCGTGGTCGGGTCGGTGCTGGTGAAGCCGACGCCAAGTTCGACGCTGTCGATGATGGTGCCCGTCGGCAGGCTGGCGTCGTCGATGTCGATGACGGTGTCGCCGATCGGCACCAGCTGGGTGACCAGGCCCTCGCTGTCGGTGGTCAGGCTGTACACCGCATCGTTGCTGGCGGTGATGACGACGGTCACGCCCGGCAGCGGGGTGTCGATGCCGTCCTGGTAACCCGGTGTGCCATTGTTTTCCAGATAGACGCGCTCGCTGACGCTGCCGGTGTCGACGCCGTCGACGTAGCCGGTGTCGTCGCGCGCTCTGCCGCCGTCCGGCACGTTGACCGTGGTCGGATCCGAGCCCTGGCCGTTGGCGTCCGTGGTCAGCACGCTGCCCGCCGGTAGGTCGCTGTCGTCAACGTCGACGACGGTCTCACCGGCCGGCACGACGGCGCTGTAGGTGCCGTTCTCGTCGGTGGTGACGACGGTGGTGGTGCCGTCGGCGTCGGTGATGAGGACGTCGACGCCCTCGAGCGGGGTGTCGATGGCCGGGTCGTAGAAGCCGTTGCCGTCTTCGTCGGTGTAGACGATGCCTTCGACCAAGCCGGTGCCGGGCTCGAGCAGGTAGCCGGTGTTGTCGGTGGCGATGCCGCCGTTCGGTACGGTGACGGTGGTCGGGTCGTTGCCCTCGCCGTTGGCATCACTGGTCAGGCTCGCGCCGTCGGGCAGGGTCGCATCGATGACGTCCACTGTGGTGGTGCCGGACGGGACTTGCTGCTCGAAGTAGCCGTTCGCGTCGGTGGTCACGGTGGTGACGACGCCGTTGACGTCGGTGATCGCCACCTCGACGCCGGCGAGCACGGTGTCGCTTGGGTCGAGCTGGCCGTCGCCATTGCTGTCGATGTAGACGGTGCCGTTGACCAGCCCTTCACCGAACGGAACGATGCGGTAGCCGAAGTCGTAGCTGGCCTCGACGCTTTCGTTACCCGGATTGGCCGCATCGACCGTGAGGTCGTTGTCGCCCTGGGCCACCAGCGGCGTGACGCCGGCGTGGTTGTCGCTGTCGAGCTTGGTGTCGGTGCCGGCGTTGATGACGGTCGGCACGTAGCCGGTGACGCCGATCTCGGGCGTGATGCCGCCGGTCTGGGCGCTGATGACGTAGGTGGGCTCGCCCGCACCGCCGTTGCCCGCGGTGTAGTCCTCGTCGAGCAGCAGGTTGGCGAAGCTGTAGAAGCCGTTCGCGTCGCTCAGCGTCACCAGTTCGACATTGTCGCCGTTCGGGTAGCTGATGGTCAGCGTGACTTCGATGCCTTCCAGACCCGGCTCGCCGGCGTCCTGGATGCCGTTGCCGTCGGTGGCATCAGCGATCTCGTCGCCGTTGTCGTCCAGCCACACGCGGTTGCCCAGCGCCGCGGCTTCGATGTAGTAGCCAAAATCTGCCGTATCGTTGACTTCGTTAGGACTCAACGCGATCGGATAGGGATCGATTTGACTGTTGTTGTTTGCACCGTCGTTCGGACCATCACTCTTCCAGTAACCGGCGAGCAGGCCGGCTTCGTCGGTGACATCAACCAGGTAGTTGCCTGGGGGCAGTTCGCCGAAGGTGAATTCGCCCGTTTCATCGGTCAGGGTGCGACCGACCAGACGGTCGCCAGCGTCGAGCACGCCGTTGGCGTTGACGTCTTCATAGATGTCAACGGTTATGCCCGGGATGCCGTCGTTGCTCTCGTCGTCATCGAGCGTGCCGTTAGCGTCGGTGTCGTTCCAGATGTTGCCCAGGATACGACCTCCGCCATCTTCGCCGAAGGAGAGGTAGCCGAAGTCGGCGGCTTGGTCGATCGGCCCGACGGAGAGATCGTTGAGATCGCGGATCGCTTGGCTGTCGGGGACGCCATCTGGATCGACGCTGTTGGTCAGCGACGCGCCGCTGCTCGGCAGGCTATTGGTATCCACCCGGACCAGGTAGGCGGCGGTCGGGTCGAGCCCGCCGAAACCGTAGTTGCCGTTCTCGTCGGTGAATGTGGTTGCCAGCAGGTCTGTACCGGCGGTGTTGTAAAGTTCAACGACTACGCCTTCGACACCCTCGCCAGCCTCGAACGCGAGGCTTGCATTGCCGTCGATGAAGATGGTGTCGCCGATGTATCCGTCACCTGGCTGGTGCCCGATCGGTGCATAGCCGTGGTCTTGATCGAGGTTGCTGCCACCGGGCAGGCCGCTAATGTCCTGTAAGCCACTTTGGCCGTCGTTGCCGCCGTCCGGGTCCGCGGTCTGATCGCGCTCGCCGAGCACATTATCGGTATCGGTGATAACGACGACGTAGTCACCGCTGGCGCCTTGGCTGGTACCCGGCAGGCCGGGGAAGAGGTAATTACCATTCTCGTCGGTGACAGTGGTGGCGATCACCGGCTCGCCAGGATCGACCGTTCCATTGCCGTTGAGGTCGTCATAGAGGGCGACGCTGACGCCGCGGATGCCCAGTTCGTCGATGTCTTCTACACCGTTTGCGTTGGCATCGACATAGATGGTGTCACCGATGTCGCTGCCGCCTGCGCTGAGCTGATAGCCATAGTCGGCGTTGACGTAGACGTCGCCAGGCGCCAGCAGGATCGGGTCGCTGACGCTGTCCTCACCACCTACCGGGAAACCGGTGGGTGCGCTGTCGTAGCCTGTCGGCGGCGTCACCGCAACGACGTAGCTGTCCGGGGGCAGGTCGTCGAAGATGTAGTTGCCAGCCGCGTCCGTGGTGGTGGTGCCGCCGGGGAATATGCTGTCGTAGATACCGTTAGCGTCCGGGTCGTAGAACAGCGTCACCTGGACTCCATCAATGCCGGCCTCGCCTGGATCCTGTACGCCGTCGCCGTCAGCGTCGTTCCAGATGCGGTCGCCGATGGCACCCGGTGCCTGTGGTTGTGGATCGGTGCTGTTGTCCGGGTCGACCCAGTTGTAGCCGAAGTCGGCGGTCAGGTGCTCGTCACCATCGGCAACGCTGATGTTGTCGCTGACGTTCGGCGTGCCGATGCCGTCCTCGTCATAGGTCGGCTGCAATCCGGCCGATGGTACGACAACCACTTGGTAATCGCCCGGCGCCACGGCAAATAGGTAGCCGCCGTCGGCATCGGTGGTGGTGGTCTGTTGCGGTGAGGTGGTGTCTGGATCATCGCCGGCCAGGTAAAGCTCGACGTTCAGATTCGGGATACCCGCCTCGCCGGCATCTTGGACGCCATCGCCGTCCTCATCGAGCCAGACACGGTTGCCAATGACCGTGTTTCTCGGCAAGGCCAGGCTCTCGTAGCCGAAGTCAGCGGTGTCGACATCAGCGGTCGGGGCGATGACATCGGTGGTGTCGTCAAGCACGGCGTCGGGGTCGAAGACCTGGATCGCACCGACCGGCAGCGTGGAGGTGTCCACGGCTACACGGTAGTCGAGGCTGGCGGCGACGCCGGTGAAGGCGTAGTTGCTGGAGTCGGTGGACGCGACCGTGGTGGTGCGCCCAAGCTCGTTGCCCAGTGCGTCGTAGAGGACGACCTCGACATCTTCCAGGGACTCGCCATTATCCGGCTGGCCGTTTTCGTTCAGGTCGGTAAAGACGAAATCGCCGATGCTGATGGGCGCCTGCCCCGGCACGAACATGCCGGCATCGATCTCATCGATGGTCTCGCCGGTAGCTATGTCGATAGTGTTAGTAAACCCGGTGAGTGGGTCGGCATCGCTGTCGACGGCGCTGTCCCCGCCGGCGCTTTGGAGGGTAAGCGTGTAGCTGTCAGGTGTAACGAACTCAAGCACATAGCTGTTGGCGTTCAGGCCGTCGAAGGTGTAATCGCCGCTGAGGCCAGTGATCTCGGTGGACAGCGGATCGACGGTATCCGGCTGGCCGTTTTGATCGGCATCGGGGTAGATATTGACGACAATGCCCGGGATGCCCGGTTCATCGGTATCCTGGATGCCATTCGAGTTCGTGTCGTACCAAACGAAGTCGCCGATGCTGGCCGGGTCCGCCCCAGCTACACGCATGCCGGCGTCGACCTGGGTCAGATCGATACCAGCCAAGACGACGAATGCGTCGGTGAGTCCGGTGGTGGGATCGGCGTCGCTGTCGACCGCGCTATCTGCGGGTGTCGTTGCACCATCGGCGTACTGTGGCGAGATGGTGTAGCCGGCCGGAGCGTTGAACTTTACGGTGTATTCACCGACCGGGAGACCGGCGAATTCGTACTGGCCGGCACCGTCGGTAACGTCGGTGGCGAGCAGCTCGGTGCCGGTGGCGTCGTACAGCTCGACGACCACGCCAGAGACGCCGGGCTCGCCATTGTCTTGGATGCCATTGCCGTCGGTGTCGTACCAGACGGTGTCACTGATACGGGCCGGGAGGTCACCATTAGCTAGGTAGAAGCCGGCGTCGATGGTCACGTCTTTGCCAGTAACCGTCACGCCGGCAACCACGCCGTTCGTGTCAGCGTCGCTGTCGAAGCTGTCGGCGAGCGGACTGCTGACCGGGTCGGCGTCCTGAATTGTTACATCATAATCAGCAGCCATCAGGGCACCGTCGCTGTCGAAGGTGACCGAGTAGGTGCCGCCGATCAGATCCTCGAAGGCATAGAAGCCCGAGCCGTCGGTGTAGACGATCTCATCGACCGGGTTTCCGATGACATCGGTGCCGATCAGACGGACGGCGACACCAGCGATGCCGGGCTCATCCGGGTCTTGTACGCCGTCCTGGTTGGTGTCGAACCAGACGCGGTCGCCAATGAGCAAGTCCGTTAGCGCGTCGACCGTCTCGGTGTCTGGCGGCGAGGTAACCGGGTTGTTGTCAGGGTCGGTAGCGCTGGCGGTCGCTATGTTGGTGACGCTGCCGGCGTCGAGATCGTCCTGAATGATGGTATAGGTCGCGAAGCAGGTGGCGGTCGCACCGGGAGCGAGCGTAGTCACCGGGCAGTTCTCATCAGTGGCCTTGTCGTCGGCCACCGCGAGGTTATTGACGGTGACGTTTCCGGTGTTGGTCACCAGGAAGCTGTAGTTGATCACCTCGCCGACCGCGCTGTAGCTGATCGGGCTGGCGCTCTTGTCGATGGTCAACGAGGGGTTGGCGGTGGCGATCGGGTTGCAGACCTCGCTGGTGTCGTTGTCCGGCGTCGGGTCGGGCTCGTCGCCGCTGATGCTGGCGACGTTGTAGATTTCACCCGGACTACAGGGCGGATCGGATGCAGACGCAGGACTTAGCCCCAGCAGTAGCGCCAAGCTCAGCCCTAGAGCTATGGTGAAGCGGGCAAGATTGCTGCTGAATTCGCCAAGGCCGATGTGGATGCCGCGATCCTGTCTCATAGAGCGCCGTTTAGGAAATCGTGCCGCGCATGACGAGTCATTCGTTATGCGAATGGGCTTGTTGCTGACTGGCAGAGCGTGCGTGGGCGCGCAGCCGAGCAGCCGGCGAATGGATGTCTCGAATATTGGTGTGGACATGGGCTTACACATCAGTGTTTTCCCGGCGGCATCCTGGCTTGACATGGATTCCGGGGATGGCGAGTCGGCAATGGAAGCGCGTACAGCGCTAGTGCATGCTGAGGACTCGGCGGGGAGTAGAATGGCGCTTAGCCAGTGCGGACCGATGTAGGAACCGGCTGGCTCAGAGTTAGGCTCGGAATAAGGCGCTTCCCGCAATACCGGGTTTGATTTGTGGGGAGCGTTCGTTTGCATGAGTTTCGTTCTCGGGCTTCGATCGGCGCGGTTTCGGCAGCCGACTCTCTGCCTTGTAATTTAATGAGTTAACCTGCGCTAGCGCTTCAGTTAGGATCATTGAGCAGGCCGGCAGTGATTGGCAAGTGTCACTTGATCCTAGTGCGGACTTTCTCGGTGTAGTCCGTAGAGGCGGTAGTTGGCGTTATTCTTATTACAATACCTTCGCCAAAAATTAGCGCCAAAAATTAGGTGGGCGACAGCCCGAGGTGATAGGTTATCCAGTTACTAATCCGAAGACCTATTCCCTCAGGAGGCTATCGCCCATGCCCGACATTATGCTGATCTTGAGCTGCTTAAGCCAGAGCGTAGATAAGACGAGCCTTGGCCGTTTGGGTTGCGTTGTGGAAGGGCTGTTGGCGATGACGGGGCGGGTAACGATGCGGGGGCTATCGCGCTGGACCGAGCGCGGGGGAAGCTATCGGACGCTGCAGCGGTTGTTCAACACCACGCTCAGTTGGGGCCAAGTGCATTGGCTGGTGATTCGCCAGCACCTGCTGGGCGACGAAACGCACTGGTTGCTGGCGGGCGATGAAGTGGTGGTGAGCAAATCGGGCAAGAAGACCCACGGTCTGGATCGTTTTTTCTCCTCGGTGGTTGGCAAGACGATCCCGGGGTTGTGTTTTCTGAGCCTGTCGTTGATTAGCGTGCAACGGCGCTGTTCGTACCCATTGCGCCTGGAGCCGATTCTCAAAGAGACGGCCGCGAGCTGCCCGAAAGCGTCCAAAGCGGGTCGGGGTAAGGACCGAGGGCGGCCGAAAGGTAGCCGCAATGGCAATCGCCGGGAGGTGAGTCTGTCGCCCTATTTGCAGTTCGTTCAAGACCTTCTGCGCCAGGTGCTGGCACTGGTGTGCCAGACGCTGACGGTGCGTTATTTCGTCTTCGACGGGGCCTTCGGCCATAATCAAGCGCTGCAAATGGTCCGTCGCACGGGCTTAGAGTTGATCAGCAAATTGCGCCACAACAGCGCGCTGTATCTGCCCTATGACGGCCCCTACGCCGGGCGCGGCCCGCGGCGCAAGTACGGCAGCAAGCTCGATTATCAACACTTGCCGCCGTGCTTTCTCAAAGCCACTTCCGTGGAAGGACAGGTTCATACGGCCATCTACCAACTGCCCGTTTGGCACAAAAAATTCCCCGACCGGCTCAATGTCGTGATCCTCGTCAAGACCAACCAACGCACCGGTGCCCAGGCCCATGTCATCCTTTTCAGTAGTGATCTTGAGTTAGGCTACGAAGCGCTCATCGATTACTATCGCTTGCGCTTCCAAATCGAGTTCAACTTCCGAGACGCCAAACAGTACTGGGGCTTGGAAGACTTCATGGTGATCAAGCCAACGCCGGTCTACAACAGTGCCAACCTGGCGATGCTGATGATCAACCTGTCCCAGATCCTGATGCGACCGGTGCGCGAGCACTGTCCGAGCTTTAGCGTCAATGACCTCAAAGCCCACTTCCGCGGCCGGAAATACGTCCTGGAGGTGTTAAAAATGCTTCCGGAAATGCCCGAAGCAAATAGTATTGACCAAGCCCTTGAGCAGGCTGCAAATCTGGGGCGGATTAATCAAGAACTTAGTGCAGCATGAGATCGGGTCATTTGGCGAAGGTATTGTTATTATGCTTAACTTTAACTAGAGCCTACCTTGGGACTCAGTCACTAGCATAAACCGAAAGTAGACTGAGTTCATCCTTGGATGTAGGTAAACAGCTTACAAAATGATAATTATAAGTCGAGGTTTCACTGAAACGTATGGTTCGGCAGCTGCAAGGATGGCTCACCCTCATCGTGGTTGTTGGTTATCGCGGGTAGAATGCGAGACTTCGCTGAATGCCTAATCTTCGCCTGGCGGCTAGACTCTATACCGAAGATCAGTGGACTTTCGAGTTACGGCTTCACGCCAAATGCCGGTTCACCGGTAAGGAGGTTGCCGTCATTCACGTAACCATACTGCGAACAGAGTCTGGATACCGCAGTGGTCAATTCTCGGAGATGCGGAGGAATATCACATTTCTCAAGTTTTTGTTATTTACACCCGCATTTCGTGCGTAACCGACCGCGACTTCGGAGTCGCATATTTTTTGTTTTTTTGTACGTTGAAGCAAGTGGCTTTGAACCATCAGCGAAGAAAAAATCAATGGATTACAGCCTATCGATAAAGCCAGAATCAAGTTTAGCTCTCAGATTTTAAAGGGATTTCAAAGGTGAGAGGCATAATATTTGCACAAAATGTTTGCACTGGATTTTTCATTTTTGCAGCAAGCGAGTTTTGTGGTTGCCAGTGCGAATATAAAGTTTCGTCTGGGGTGAGATGTTCGGATGCGAAGAGCTTGTGAACTTACCAATGTGTGTACAGGACAAAAAATAGCGACTTTACTTCACTTTAGACAACTCAATTTCGGGTATCTGGAGCGCAAGCTCTCTTGATGAATACGGGTTGCTACCTTCAAGGAAGGTGAGGATTCACCGCAGAGACGCAGAGTGCGCAAGGTCAATGCATTCCTCTTCTCTGCATTCTCTGCGTCTCTGCGGTGAATCAAACTTCATTCTGGGTGAATAGCTGAAAAATGCAGGCAGCACCCTAAATATTGATCTTTAAGTCCTTGAAATTATAATATTTTTGCCGAGAAAACGACCACCTGGCTTGTCTTCTCGTCCAGAAATGGTAGCGGGACATCCGCGCCGCTGCACTAGGTGCTGGCCTTGTTCGGCACCGCGGCCCTGGTAGTAATCGGGCATCTTGCGGACCAGAAGCGTATCCCCGGGATGGATCAGAAGCAATAGCCTAGGTTGCTGTTGCAGGGGTACTGATGCAGATCAGGATGCCCATTGGCCGGCTTGCGGAAACGCATTTCCCCCCTCTCGCCATCGACATCACACTGTCGTCTGTATTTGGCACCTTTATTGGAACGCCGCGGGCGATGGAGTCGCTGACGCGTGCGTCCGTTTGCATGCGTTCAACCATTTGTTTACAGCCACAACGATTGTTCGAGCAAACCCGGACGCCATGTGGCTTTGCCGAGATCCGTTTTACCGAAGTTCATCCCAGTCAGGAGTAGTAGTACCCCATGTCTTCTCGACCCACCCGTATTGTTGTCATCGGCGGCTCCGCTGCCGGGCTGAAGGCTGCTGCCAAGGCCCGACGCACTGATGAGTTCGCGTCCATCACGCTGATCCAGAGGGAGCCTGAATTGTCGATGGCCTCCTGCGGCTTGCTTCATGATGCTGTCGGCGGCAATGTCGGAGACCACGACCTTCTGGTCTGCGCACCAGCCGAAGCAGTGCGCGATCCGATGCTTTTCGGCGAAGCCAAGGGCTTTGAGGCGAAGGTCGAAACCGAAGCCCTGCATATTGACCGCCAGGCCAAGACGGTCAGCGTTCAGGATTTGGCCAGTGGTGCACAGGATCAATTGCCGTATGACCGACTGGTGATCGCCACCGGGGCAGCGCCGATGCACCTGGATGTGCCCGGTATCGAGCTGGAAGGCGTGCATACCTTGCATTCCGTCGGCGATGCCGAGGCTCTACAAAAGGTGTGCAAGCAAAAGCGGACGCGTAAAGCAGTCGTGGTCGGCGGTGGATTGATCGGCCTGGAAGTGTGCAAGGCACTGCGGCTGGCGCGCATCGACACCAGGCTGGTGGAAAAAAACGAGCGGATTTTGCAGTTTTTGGATGCGGAACTTGCCCGCTTGGTGGAAATGCATCTCGACAGCAGGGACGTGGAAGTTCTGCTCGGCAATGGCATTGCTCGATTCATCGGCAAGCATGGCCGGTTGACGGGAGTAGAGCTCACGGATGGCAACGAACTAGCGTGCCAACTCGCGGTGTTGGCGGTGGGCGTTCAGCCCAATGTTTCATTGGCGAAGGCCGCGGGACTGGAGATCGGCACTTTGGGAGGCATCCGCGTCAATGATTTCATGCAAACCTCGGACCCGGACATTTTCGCGGTGGGCGATTGCGTGGAATGCAAATCCCTGATCACCGGTCGCCCGATCCGCGCACCCTACGGCGATACAGCCAAACTACAAGGCCGCGTTGCCGGGCAGAATCTGATCAAGCCGGAGAGCGCCCGGTTCCCGGGTGTTACACATACTGGAATTTACAGGTTTTTCGATTACACGATCGGCTTCACCGGCTTGTCTGAGCAGCGGGCGCGCGCCGAGGGCTTCACGAATATCGAGACCGTGACCGTTTCCGGGCTGGATATGCCGGTATTCCAGCAGGGGGAATTGTTGATCAGCAAGATGCTGGCCGATCGCGACAGCGGCCGTATCCTCGGCTATCAATGCATCGGCCCAGGCGATGCCAGCAAACGCGTCGTTACGGTTGCGATGGCCATTCGCGGCAAGCTCTCGGTGGAAGATCTGGCGCATGCGGATCTGCCCTACGCGCCGCCCTATTCCCTGGCGCTGGATCACGGCATCGTCGCGGCGCATGCCTTGGAGAACAAATTGGAAGGCCGTATGCAAGGTATCAGTATCAATGAAGTGAAACAGCGCATCGACAGCCGCGCGGATAGCTTTTTTCTCGATATGCGCAGCCCGCTAGAATTCGACGAGATGCGGCTGGGCATCGGCGAGACCCTGATCCCGCTGGCCGCATTGCGCGATTGTCTGGACGAGCTGCCAGAGGACAAAGACCGCGAGATTATCTTGTATTGCAAGACTTCATTGCGCGGCTATGAAGGCGCGGCGATCTTGCAGCAACATGGCTGGAAAAATGTCAAGATCATGGAGGGGGGCCTGGTTGCCTGGCCCTACGCGCGGGCGAAATAGCGCTTCGTGATGGTGCAGAAACAAGCTAAACAGGTTTTTGGCTTGGGTGTCGCCTGCCGACTAAGCTCGGTACCGCTATCGGCGTCGGTATCGGTATCGGCGTCGGTATCGAACTGACCAATCCGATATCCGCCAAGCTCTTCGCTGACCGCCTAGCCACGCTGTCCGAGCTTCGTGAGCATGGCCACACTACGATCGAGCAGTACCTTTTTCATGACCGAATGGCATAGGGCGTTTTCTCTCTCGATTTCGATTCCGATTCCGATAGCGACCCCGACTCCGATTGCACTCCGCCGATGTCTGGATAGCGTTTTATAGGTTATTCATAAACCGCTACCTGATCACGATCTATGCGGCTCGGCGCGCCGGTCCGGGAGGCCGACGACACTTGTCGGTTTTACGACCTGGGCGCCCTCCCCTGCTGTCTCAGGTGCGACATTTCCGGATCGAGCGTAACGGTATTCAACGGCTTTACTCAGTGACTGACTGCGTGCATTAAACCTGGCGCGCAAATTGCTGTGGTTCAGGTTTGAAATAAATCGATATGGGGCGATGGCTGAAATGTTTGTATCGGAGTAATACGAACTTCGATCAGAATTGCCTCTATCTGCCGAACCAGCAGGTCTACCGGAGTCAAGCTATGTGGGACTATTCCGAAACCGTTAAAGAGCATTTTTTCAATCCGCGTAATGCCGGTGCCGTGGCTGAGGCAAACGCCATCGGCGAGGTCGGCTCGCTGTCCTGCGGCGACGCGCTGCGGCTTACGCTGAAGGTGAATCCGGACGACGAGACAATTCTCGATGCCGGCTTTCAGACCTTTGGCTGCGGTTCGGCCATCGCCTCCAGCTCGGCGCTGACCGAAATCATCAAAGGCATGACATTGGACCAAGCACTGGATGTCAGCAACCAGGATATCGCTGATTTTCTGGAAGGGCTGCCGCCGGAAAAGATGCATTGCTCAGTGATGGGTCGTGAGGCTTTGCAAGCGGCGATCGCAAACTACCGTGGTGAGGAATGGAAGGATGACCACGAGGAAGGCGCATTGATTTGCAAATGCTTTGCCATCGATGCCGTGTTGATCGAAGACACCATCCGAGCCAACAATCTGAGTACGGTGGAAGAGGTCACCAACTATACCAAGGCCGGTGGCGGCTGTTCGGCTTGCCATGAGGGCATTGAAGAAATTCTGACCCGTACATTGGCCGAGCAGGGCAAGACTTTCGACCCATCGGCGCCACCCCCGCCGCCGATCGGCAAGACCAAACTGACTAATCTACAACGCATTCGCCGCATTGAGAACGCGATCGAGGCGATCCGCCCGAATCTTCAGCGCGATCACGGCGATGTCGAACTGGTGGACATCGACGGCAAGAATGTTTATGTGAATATGACCGGTGCATGTTCAGGCTGTCAAATGGCATCGACCACATTGGATGGGATCCAGCAGCGCATCGTCGAGGATTTGGGAGAGTTCGTGCGCGTGATTCCGGCGCCTAAGGGTCCAGCATCCAGGGCGGAAAGCCAAGGGGTCATCGTCTAAGCCGACAGGGCAGTAAATTCCGCCCCGCAACTTCCGCCCCGGGGTCTTCATTGCTCAGCGCTTGTGGCGCTGAGTCTGAGCCCTGGCATTTCGTGCTTGCTTTACGACGGACTCGCGGCTGATTTCGATATGCAGCCTAGCACAATCCAAAGCTACTGCGACCCAAAGTCACTGCGACCAGATCCTGCTTCCCTATTCGCTGCATCCTCAGGTATCCCCAATATGACTGTTTCAGCTGCGCCGGCTTCAGCCGGTATTTATCTCGATAACAATGCCACCACGATGGTCGACCCCGAGGTGGTACAGGCCATGCTGCCCTACTTTACCGAGCAATTCGGCAACCCGTCGTCTGTCCATCAATTCGGCGACCGCGTCGGGCGCGCCATCAAGGGCGCCCGGCAGCAGGTGCAGGTCTTGCTCGGCGCTGATTTGGACTCCGAGATCATATTCACATCCTGCGGCACGGAATCCGATTCCACGGCGATTTTGTCAGCGCTGAAGGCACAACCGGAGCGGCGCGAGATCATCACGACCCTGGTCGAGCATCCAGCGGTGTTGAGTCTATGCGACTATTTGGAAAAGGACGGCTACAAGGTGCATTATCTGACAGTCGATCATAGGGGCCGACTGGACATGCAGCAGTACATGGATGTGCTATCGAATAAGGTCGCCATCGTCTCGGTCATGTGGGCGAATAACGAAAGCGGCACTTTGTTCCCAGTGGAGGAAATGGCGGAATTAGCGCGTTCTGCCGGTGTGTTGTTTCATACCGATGCGGTGCAGGCAGTCGGCAAGGTGCCGATCGATCTGAAGCACACCAGCATCGATATGTTGTCGCTGTCCGGGCATAAATTGCATGCACCCAAAGGAGTTGGAGTGCTGTATCTGCGCCGTGGCACACGCTTTCGGCCACTGTTGCGCGGAGGGCATCAGGAGCGTGGTCGGCGTGCCGGTACCGAAAACAGCGCATCGATCATCGCACTGGGCAAGGCCTGCGAGTTGGCAATGACCCATATGGAAGACGAAAAGACTCAGGTGCGCGTCTTGCGCGACCGGCTAGAGCAAGGCATCCTGGCAGCAGTACCGAATTGCTTCGTCACCGGAGATCCGTCCAACCGGCTTCCTAACACCAGCAATATTGCCTTCGAATACATCGAGGGCGAGGCGATTTTATTGCTGTTGAACAAGTTGGGCATCGCCGCGTCCAGCGGTTCGGCCTGCACTTCCGGTTCGCTGGAACCCAGCCATGTGATGCGCGCCATGGGCATTCCGTTCACTGCCGCTCATGGCACCACGCGCTTTTCACTGTCGCGCTATAACACACCTGAGGAAATCGACCGCGTAATCGAGGCGGTGCCGCCAATCGTTGCACAATTACGTAAATTATCCCCTTACTGGGACGGCAACGGACCGGTGAGCGAGCCGGACAAAGCGTTCCAGCCAGCCTACGCCTGAGACGATTTCTGTCGAGAAACAGACCACCGGGCTTTCTTCGCGTCCGGCATCGACGTCGCGGCAACCCGCCTGTAGAGCGACTATGGGCGGGTTGCTGCTTCGCGAAGACGAACCAGCATCCGGCGCCACTGGGTGTGTTTCTCTCCGGCAATCGCCTGAGTTCGGCTCATAGGTTCGGTCGAGAGGCTGGCAACCCCAACGATCGGCAGCGTAGAATCCCGTTGCCGTTAGGCGAAAAAACCACCCTCTCAAAGTTAGATTGGCGCGGGGAAACCCGACCTTGGGCTGTGGGGATCGGTCATCGATGGCCGTGAAGCGAATGGAAAGAACCATGCGAGCCGAATTCATTGCACCAGGATTGTGCAGATTGCAGGACGCACTGCATGACTCAGGAGCGCTTTCGCAACCACCGCCGCGAGCAGCAAGCCGGCCGGCCAAGGATTCAGCACGCAGCCGATCCCAGCAAAACCCACCGCGAAGCCGGGTCTACGCCAGCAGCAGGCACGACCGGTGGATAAACAGTTCGGCCCTGTTGAAAACTGGCATGAAGGTCGCATCCTTTCCCGCATCAATGTGCGAATACTAAAACTAATCAACGTACGATACGTAGAGGAATCGATCCATGAACGAATACGATGCACTGCCTAGCTACTATGGTCGCTCACCAAGCTGCTGCAATAACCATATGGCCTATGGCGAAGTACCCCCGGAATCGAGACAGCAATTCCTACAGCAACAAGCTCAGTACCAACTCCAGTTGCAGTCGCAGGTCATAGGTGCAGATGCACACAATTCCCGCTTCCATCGCGTCATCGAGGCGCAAGTGTTGGCAGGGTGCGGCAGGTCGGGATACGAGTCATGAAGATCTTGGTCAATGGGCAATCCATGCATTCTCCAGCCTACCCGCTAAGCCGCGGGTCATCGCAGGCAATGCAAGACGTGCGGGCAGTGCCGGACCGCGATGCTCGTACCAGGTTACTGACTGCTTGCAGTGCGACTTGTCTCATCGTGGCAACCGCAATTTACGGATTACAAACAGCACCATTCTAAATAGTAGTAATCCCCTACCCTCCTGAATCCGGCCCGCGGCATGACGATACCTCGGGCCGGTTTTTTTATCTCATGCTCCACACCGTCGCGTCTGCGACAAGGCGACCCCATCGCCTCTGTCGCAAACCTCCCAATGGATGTCGATAAAGCCCCAATGCTTTGTATTTACGTCTGATCTCATTCTGGCCCAATAATTGCTTTCGATGCCTATCATAAATGGTTTTGGAGATCCACCGATGCAACTTCCCGCGTCTCTGGCCGGACCCTCGGTCCATATCAATGACACCACGTTGCGCGATGGCGAACAATCCGCCGGCGTCGCTTTCTCGCTGGACGAAAAGCTCGCCATTGCCCGCGGCCTCGATGCCCTCGGCGTGCCGGAACTGGAGGTCGGCATCCCTGCTATGGGCGAGGAGGAACGCGCATCGATTCGCGCCGTTGCCAGCCTCGGATTGAATGCAAGGCTGATGGTTTGGACGCGCATGATGCCAGTGGATATCGAGGCTTGCCGCGACCTGGGCGTCGCTCTGGTGGATCTGTCAATCCCTATGTCAGATCAGCAAATTGCGCGCAAATTAGGGCGCGATCGCGCCTGGGTGTTGGCACAAATCAAGCATCAGGTGGCTGCCGCACAGGATCTCGGGCTCGCGGTCTGTGTGGGTGCCGAGGATGCATCGAGGGCCGATCCAGAATTTCTGTGGCGCGCGGCAGAGGCTGCTCAGCAGGCTGGTGCACAACGCTTCCGCTTCGCCGATACGGTTGGTCTGCTCGACCCGTTCGGTACCTTCGAGCGTATCCGCGATCTGGCCGCGATCTGCGATTGCGAGATCGAGATGCACGCACATGACGATCTCGGCCTGGCAACCGCCAACACCCTGGCTGCGGTGCGTGGTGGTGCAACCCATATCAATACCACCGTGCATGGCCTTGGCGAGCGCGCCGGTAATGCCGCTTTGGAAGAGGTGGTGATGGGTCTGAAGCATGTGCATGCTGTCAATACCGGAGTCGATCTGACTCACTTCGATGACTTATCCAAATTGGTGGCACGCGCTTCCGGTCGGCCGGTCGGCTGGCACAAGAGCCTGGTTGGCGACGGCGCCTTTACGCATGAGGCAGGCATCCATGTGGACGGTCTGCTCAAGGATCCGCTGAATTATCAAGGCATCGATCCCGCCGAGGTCGGTCGCATGCATCGCCTGGTATTAGGTAAGCATTCTGGACGACATGCCGTACAGATGGCCTACGAGCAACTATTGGCGACCATCATCGATGCGGATCAAGCCGAGCGCGTGTTGCCACTGGTACGCAACTTCGTCACCGAAACCAAGCGCCCGCCGGCCAGCGCCGACCTGCGTCGGTTTTTGGCGCAGATCAGCCCCGGTTATCTGCCGACCTGCTCTGCATCGGAACTGCCACTGCAATAACGCCGAGCGCAACGAGATTATTATGGACCTACTGGATTTTACCGGCGAAGACATGTACTTCGACCAGCCGTTGCCGGCGGAAGTCGATGCGCTGATCACAGCCGCCGCAGAACACTATGGTACCGAAACCGCCGAGCAGAGCCTGATGCGGGCCTATTTCCTGGCCCCGGAGCATCTTTCTGTATTGGTCGCGTTGTACCGTTTTTTCTATTACCGCCAGCGCTATGCCGAGGCGTTGACGGTGGCCGATCGAGCAATCGCTCTGGTCGCTCGGGAGCTGGCCTTGGACCCGGATTGGCGTAACCTGGAGGCTGCTGATCTGAAGCGCGCCGCCAGCGAGTCCATGGTACTGACCCGCTTTCTACTACTGGCCCTGAAAGGTGCAGGCTTTTTACTCATGCGCATGGAGCAGCCGGCCGCAGCCCTGGAGCGCTTGGAAAAAGCGGCTTTGGTGGATGACAGCGACCGCCTTGGCTTGACCGACCTGTTGGATTGGGCGCGGCGCGCCGCGACCGAGGCCGAAATCGATCGCCACGGCGACAACGTGCATTACATCGGCCGCTGAGCAACTCTGAACCTTGCCGATCTAACGCCGAGGCACAAAGCTCGAATCTGCCAACTGACCCAGAGTTTTACTGCTAACTCAACCCCCTAACTCAACTAGAGAAACCAACCCAGAGGAGCCGATTATGAGCGATACCCTACAGCCACCAGAGTCGCTGGAGGAGTTCGACAGCGATCTTGCAGAGCTTGAAAGTGCCGAAGATTTCATGAACTATTTCGGTATTGCGTTCGATCCAGCAGTGGTACATGTGAACCGGCTGCACATCCTGCAACGCTTCCACGACTATCTGGCCGAGCTCGAGCAGGAACCGGAGACGGTCTCTGCTCGCTTTACCCTGTATGCTGACCTGCTGCTAGGTGCCTATCAGGACTTTGTCAATTCCGATGCACGCACCGAGAAGGTGTTTCGCGTGTTCCAACGGCAGGATCCGCCTCATGCAGAGATCCAATTGAACGACCTGATGAGCCAACTGCCGCCAAAATCCGCTACCACCAACAACCCTTCGGCAACTGACCCCGATGCGCCCTAAGTTTGAATTTGGCGACCAGGTGCGGGTTACCCGTAATCTGCGCAATGACGGCACCTACCCGGGCATGGACACCGGCGAACTGCTGGTGCGCCGCGGCAGCACAGGCTATGTGCGCGATGTCGGAAGCTTTTTACAGGATCAGCTGATCTATTCCGTGCATTTCCTCGACCAGGATCGTCTGGTCGGCTGCCGCGAGGAAGAATTACAGCCAGCTGACGCCCCATGGACGCCAAGTCGGTTCGAGTCTCGCGAGCAGGTGGTCGCCAAGCTGAAGCTCGGAGCAGGCGGCCGCGTGCTAGTGGATCAGGGCGAGGTTGGCGAGGTTGTGCGCGTGCTGCGCGGCGCGGCGACAGCCGAGGGCTCCGGCGAGGTGGCTTATCATGTTCATTTTTCCGGTCGCAGCACCCTGCAGGTTCCGGAATCTGCCCTTGACCCACTGCCATCGGGAGATTCGCCACGAGAAAATTCGGTCAATGCAACCAACGCGAACTCGGCAACAACACAGATCGATACGCCAAACGCGAAACAGGAAGACACCGAATGACCAACAAACAGCCAGATCGGCGACCCAAACGTCGAACAGAGCCGTTAAACCAGCAGCAATTTTCAGCTCAGGGCGCAAATGATCAAAGCCCGATCTTTCAGGGTCCGGAATATCAATACCATCTGCTGCGCGCGGCCAGCGAACTTTTTCAGTCCAGCATTGCAACGCTGAAGCCGGAGCAGTATGCGGAGGCCGAGCGTCAGGCAAAGCAGACCTTCTCTCTCGAAGATTTGGTCCTGTCTTCCGACGAGGCGGGTGATGTGCTGATACCGGACAACCAAGTGCAGGACGCCTATCAAGAGGTCGTCGGCCGCTACTCCGACGAGCACGAATTCGAGGCGGATCTGGCTAAGAATCGGATGGACAGCACCGGTCTGCGCCTGGCATTGCGCCGCGAGCTGATCTTCGACGCGGTCATGCAGCGAGTCGGCGCCGCACGAGATGCCATCACCGAAACCGACGAACGACTGTTTTACGAATTGCATCACGCTCGTTTCGCGGCTCCGGAACGACGTACGGCGCGCCATATTTTGGTGACCATCAACGACGACTACGACGAGAACACCCGCGCGGCGGCGCGTGCCCGGCTGGAGGCGATCGCCGACAAACTGCGCGTCGATACCAGCGCTGCCAATGCCGATGCAGTGCAACGCTTTGCCCGCCAAGCGCGCCGACACTCCGAATGTCCCAGCGCGATGGATCAGGGCAAAATCGGCACGCTGATCCGCGGTCAGCTGTATCCACAGGTGGATGCCGCATTGTTCGCGCTCGACGAAGGCGGTATCTCCGGCATCGTCGAATCGCCCTTGGGCCTGCATCTGGTGCTGTGCGAACGCATCCAGCCGCCCCGTACCCTGCCTTTTCATCAGGTTCGCGAGCGTATCCACCAGGCATTGGAACAACGCCATCGCCGCGAAACCCAGCGCGCCTGGCTCGCCGAATTGCGGCAACGCAGGTCTGCCGTCGCCTAAGGTCGTTGCCGCTGCGATCTGTATCTAGCCGAAGTGTCTCAATGCGGCGAAGCTGAAGCAGAAAAGTTTCTGCGATTCTCACCTTCCAACCCAGCTCACAACAGCTTGGAAACCAATTTCACACTGGGATCGGCACGGTCGGCCTGAATGCGAAATCCGAGCGATTTCACCAAGGCTAACATACGCGTGTTGGCCGTCAACACCTCGCCCTCCATGATGCGCAGACCCCGATTGCGGGCGTTTTGCATCAGCGAACGCATCAGCCGCGCGCCGACACCGCGAGCATGGAAACTGTCGGAGACGACAATGGCAAATTCGCAGGTGTCGCCGCCAGGGCGGGACATATAGCGGGCAACCCCGATCTGCACCTCGTTGCCCTGTTCCTCTACAACGCCGATCAGGGCCATCTCGCGGTCGTAGTCGATCTGGGTAAAGCGTACTAGCATCTCCGGCGTCAGCTCTTTGATAGCCTGCATAAAGCGGAAATACTTGGCCTGATCTGACAGACTACGAATAAAATTTTGCTCGATCTCCGCATCCTCCGGGCGGATCGGACGGATGATGGGCTCGGTACCGTCTGGTAATGTCAAGCGCTCCACCAGATGATGCGGGTAGGGGTGAATCGCCATATGTCCGTACAGCGATTGCTGCGACGGTCGGAAGCTTACGTCAATGCTGGCATCGACGGCGATCACGTCCGATTCGTTGCCAATCAGGGGGTTGATTTCCATTGCAATGATCTCGGGCAGTTCGCAGACCATTTCCGAAACACGCT
Organism: Thiohalocapsa sp. PB-PSB1; assembly: GCA_016745215.1. Lineage (GTDB taxonomy): Bacteria > Pseudomonadota > Gammaproteobacteria > Chromatiales > Chromatiaceae > Thiohalocapsa. Next base: position 3,681,966 of record CP050890.1, on the reverse strand, counting down.
GCAGAATCAGTGACAGTGCCTGACGATTCATCGGTCGCATGTTGCCAAACGCCCCCATCAGGCGTGCGGCACGGGTATGCTCGATCATGGTGCGGACAATGAAGGCGTTCAGCGGCGGCAGGCCGATGGCGCGATCGGCAAGTACTTCGTTGTCGGTACCGCCGGCACCGAAGCTGATCACCGGTCCGAATACCGGGTCGCGCGACACTGTGATCATCAGTTCGCGGGCATTGCGGATAGGCACCATGTGCTCCACCGTGACACCGGTGATGTCTGCCTCCGGGCACAATTTGGCCGCTCGCTCGGTAATTTCGCCGAATGTTTGCAGGATGGTGCGGGCACCGCTCAGATTGAGTCGCACGCCGTCCACGTCGGATTTGTGTTCGATGTCCGGGGAGTTGATTTTCATCACGACCGGAAAGCCCAGCGCCTCTGCGGCCATCAAGGCTTGATGCGGATTGCTAGCCAACACCGCCTGGGTAGTGGGGATGCGGAAGGCCGATAAAATCGCCTTGGCTTCGAGGGTGCTGAGCCTCTTGTGGCCTTGCGCCATCGCGCCTTCGATGATCAGCCGCGCACCTTCCACATCTGGTAGAGGCTGGTGCGATAATGGCCCCGGCGACTGCATTAACAAGCGCTGATTACGTTGATGCTCGGCGAGATAGGACATCGCGTCCACTGCAAGATCCGGCGAATCCAGATGCGGAATGCCGTTTTGTAACAGCAGCGTTTGCGCCTCGGCCACCCGCGTCTCGCCTAACCAGCAGGTCAAGATCGGCTTGCGCGTCTTGCTCGCGGCCTCGACCACCTGCTCGGCAACCGCCTTGGGCTGCCAGGTGCCAATCGGCGCCAGCAACACCAGCACACCATCGACCCCGTCATCTGCAAGTGAGGCTTCCAACGCAACCCGATAGACCTCCGCGCAGGAATTGCCAATCACGTCGATGGGGTTGCCATGGGACCAATAATCCGGAAGCGCCTTCTCCAGCGCCTCACGGGTTGCATCGCTGAATTCTGCCAGCACCAGGCCACGTTCCACCGCGCGATCCACCGCCAATACCCCAGGTCCGCCGCCATTGGTGACGATGGCGATGCGGTTGCCGGACATGCGTCGTCCAGCACCGAATACTTGCGCTGCCGCGAACAGTTGATCCAGGCGTCCCACCTGCACACCGCCGCTGCGTTCCATGACCGCGCTGAATACCTCGGCCGAGCCGACGAAGGCACCGGTATGCGACTTGGCCGCCCGCGAACCGGCAGCATGCCGACCGCTCTTGACCACGATGACGGGTTTGGTCCGCGCCGCCGCGCGCATCCCGCTCATGAAGCGACGCGCATCGCGAATGCCCTCCACGTAGAGCAAAATACAGTTGGTCTGTGCATCGACGGCGAGGTAATCCAGAATGTCGCCAAAATCCACATCCGCGGCAGCTCCAAGCGACACCACTGCGGAAAAGCCGACCTTGCGCGGTCCGGCCCAGTCCAGCAATGCGGAGCAGATCGCGCCGGACTGGGAGACCAAAGCGATCTTTCCAATTGCCGGCAGATCACTGATACAGCTGGCATTGAGACCATGGCTCGGGCGCATGACACCCAGGCAGTTGGGACCGAGAACGCGGATACGATTGCGCCGGGCGGCCTCCACCAAACGATCCTGCAACAGGCTGCCGCGCTCACCATGTTCGCCAAAGCCGGCGGAATGCACTACCGCAGCTTTTACACCGGCATCGCCGCATTCATCGAGAATGCCTGGCACGGTCTGGGCCGGCGTAACGATCAAAGCCAGATCGACCTGACGCTCCAATTCGGCTAAATTCTTGTAGCATCGGCTGCCGGCTACTTGATCGTACTTCGGGTTGATCGGATAACAATTTCCCTTGTAGTCGCTTGCCATCAGGTTGCTATATACCATCTTGCCCACGGCGCCCTCGCGGTCACTGGCACCGAACACTGCAACCTGTTCCGGTACAAAAAGCTGGTCGACATCGCTGAGACGCATTAGGATCTGCCCTCCGGGGCGTGTATAGGATTAAAGCGATTTCTGTCGAAAAACATACGTTTCTCTCCGGCAATCGCCTAAGGAACCGTTAAAAAATTAAGTATCTCATTATGCGCTAAAGTTTCCTGATTTCTGAAAATCGCAGGTCAGGGTGGTTACTTGAGGGTAGCCTATTGACGCTGGTTCGCGCAGACTTAAGCTAACCCAAATAATCATGCCTCTACCTGGCCCGCCACCCACCCCAGAATCAGGAAACTTCAGATTATGCGTGCTCCGCTGTGATAGAGGCATGGTCGATGAGATTGCAATCAAGAAGCGATTTGAATAGCTGGTGCCGGTCCTGGACGAGCACCTGCGCAGGCTTGTTGCTTCGGCAGAAGCCGAGGCACTTGGGCGAGGGGCATCGCGCTGGTCTCCGAGATGATCCGCCTGTCTCGGCGAGCACTCCGAGTTGGGAAGCGGGAACTGATGCAGATCGAAGGGTCCGAAACAGTAGTTTTCTCGGTGTCAGGGCCGAGGGCTGGCCTGAGCTGGCTCGCGCAGGTGCTTGAGGAAGAAAAGGCCAAGGCTCGCGCAGAGACTCAAAGACGCAAATAAGATGAAGAGAAAGACGGCTGGGTGCAACCACATTCAACAGACATTGGCATTGGCCGCTGGAGCGGCTGAACAGACCAACCCGCCCTGTTCTTGCTGCCCGTTGCGTCGCTGCGCAAGCCGCAACAGATCGTCGTGCGGAGATGCAGACGCGTGGAAGACAGCCCGAAGAGGTCCGCGTCCACGAATTCAAGACGCGCGCGCGGGGAATCCTGATCGCTGCGGACGGCGCTGGCGACAACGGATCTCGCCTTCGGCTCTGGCAAACCGAACCGCAGCGGAATCGGCGGGATGCGCTTCGCTTTCCGGCCCTAGTAGCGGTTCATGAATAACCTATACAACGCGATCCAGGCATCGGCCGAGTGCGATCGGAGTCGGGGTCGCTATCGGAATCGGAATCGAGAGAGAAAACGCCCTATGCCATTCGGTCATGAAAAGCTCGACGTCTAGCGTGCGGCCATCGAGTCTGTCGGCTGGGCCTAGCGCGACTGCGGGCATGTGAAGGACAGCGTAACGCGAAGGATCAACGCCTGTGCGCATCGTAGGCGCGCATCGCAGGCCATCGCGCTGAACATGGCCGAGGGTAACGGCAAAGCGACGAGCGGGGATCGACGCCGGTCGTTTGAAAGTGCACGAGGCTCGGCGCTGGAGTGCGCTGCGATCGAGGACGTGCTTGCTGGTATGCGATGCGTTGTCCGCAAACGACAACAGCAAGCAAAAGGCACTGCTCGATCGTCGTGTGGCCATGCTGACGAAGCTCGGACAGCGTGGCTACGCGCTCAGCGAGGAGCTTGGCGGATATTGGGTTGGTCAGTTCGATACCGATGCCGATGGGGGTACCGAATGAGTCGGCAGGCGACACCCAAGCCAAAAACCTGTTTAGCTTGTTTCTGCACCATCACCTAGGGTGCTAGGGTGCTACACCATTGCGCCGTTTGGGAATGGTACGGTTATTTGTTGAAAATCCCGTTAAGCTTGAAACAAAACACTTTTTTCGAACAACCAAGGGCACCGCGATGAACCTTGCATACATCTCCCATCATGACTGTCAGGACCACCAGATGGGCGCGCATCATGTAGAAGTACCGGAACGCTTGCACGCCATCCGCGATCGGATGATCGCCTCCGGCATCGAGATGTTGGTTACCCATTATGACGCGCCGAAGGCCAGCCGCGAGCAATTACTTCGTGTACACGATGCCGAATATGTAGAAAGCATCTTCCAGGCCGCGCCCAGCGCACCGGATTTGCTCGCCTGGATCGACGGCGATACCGCTATGTGTGATGGTACATTGAACGCCGCGTTGCGCTCCGCTGGGGCCGCTATTATGGCCGTGGATCTGGTCATGAGCGATCAACATCATGCGGCCTTTTGTGCCGTGCGTCCGCCCGGCCATCATGCCGAGCGCCATCGGGCCATGGGCTTTTGCTTTTTCAACAATGTCGCCATCGGCGCCTACCACGCGATCCATCATTATGGCCTCGAGCGCGTGGCCATCGTCGACTTCGATGTGCACCATGGTAACGGTACGGAGGACATTGTCGCCGGTGATGAGCGCATCTTGTTCTGCTCCAGTTTCCAGCATCCGTTCTACCCTGGCACCGGCGCTAACTCGCAGGCGGTCAATGTCGTCGACGTACCGCTCCCCGCCGGTACCGACGGTGAGGCATTCCGTGCCGCGGTGGAATCCAAGTGGCTTGCGCGGCTGGAAGCCTTCCAACCACAATTGGTGCTGATCTCGGCTGGTTTTGACGGCCATCTCGAAGACGATATGGCGAATTTCAATCTGCGCGAAGCGGACTATGCCTGGATCACCAGGCAACTGCACGATCTCGCCAAGCGCCATGCCCGCGAGCGCATCGTATCCTGCCTGGAGGGCGGCTACAATCTGTCCGCGCTGGGCCGCAGCGCGGTCATCCATGTGGACGAATTGATTGGCCACGGTTGAATCAACATCCAGCAGGCGGCCTGATCGACGTATCCTGTAAACCTTTGCTGAACGATTCAACGATAAATGGAAACTTGTCCTTAGGCTGTTCTCGATTCCCCGAAATGCTGAAAAAGCATGCTGAAAAAGCATGCTGAAAAAAACGGTTAAGGGCAGGCCGACGATGTACTATACCTTCTGCCTCATCATCAACGCGAGCCGATCGTGCTCGCGATCGGGCCAGGTTCAGTCGTCATGTTGGCATGCTGCAAAGATTCAACGATACCACTGGTCTTGCTGAATTGATTTAACTGTCAGGCCTAAGGTAAACTGAGCGGCGACTTGTTTGCCGTCTGAGCCGTAATTTCATTTTCCCAGGATCGAGAGTTCCACAATGAATATAATACATCGCATCGGTTTGCTTCTCGTTTGCATCACCTGGGCTGCCCAATCCCAGGCTGCCATAACGCCGATAACCGGCGTTAGCATCGATAACACGTACACGGTATGGGAAGAAACAAATAACGATGGCGTACTGTTCAATATCGGTGCAGGTTCTAATCCGCTAGAACAATATCTGACCGGAACTGCGGCCGACCCTGGCGATAACATCGAACTGGGCAACGACTTCGACTACTCAGCATGGGCGGGTGGAGCCCTAACCACGCTCACCGGCACCGTGGACGGCAAAGATGTTCTCATTCGTTCTCTCAACCAGGGGGACTGGACGTCGAATGGCAATAGCCTGGCGCTTGCCTACGTCAATGCAGCTCTCGCGTCCATCGGTAAGAGTTCAGCCGACTGGATTGACAGCCCCGGAGGCAGCACCCCCGATCGGACCTTCAACGAAGCCGTCAATCACTTTATTTTCGGCGACAGCGCGACCACCAGTGGCGCATTCGTCGCCAGCGACCCGAACGTCGGCTATGTTTACTCCGACCCCGATGTGAAGGATGACCAGGTCAAGGTCGGGCTGCAGGGACTATACGATGCGACCGCATTACTTTCGCCATTGTTCCCCTATGTGGACTACACACCCGCTCCAGGTGAGCTTGTCCAAGCCAGCGAGGTCATGTATCTGAGCTTCCTGGGCTCCTCTGGCTACAGCTATAGCTTCACGGCGACAGAGACCAACCAAGGTGCTTCTGATTGTTACGACGGAACCGGCACGCCCTCCGCCGATTGCTCGTACACCGGCAACTACGAAATCAGCCGGATTCCTGCTCCCTCCGGAATCGCATTGCTGATGCTTGGTCTGACCGGCATCATCGCGACACGTCGTCGCACCATGGCAGCAGGCCCCAAAGCGACCAAATCCTAAGAGCAATCAAAACCCAAGGCGATCAAAGGGTTGCAGGCGCATATGAGACGCTGGTACGTTGTATGGACTAGACCACAACAAGAAGCGCTGTTTCAAGACAATCCGGCATAGCAGTCTTACCAAATGTGCCTATCGCCGTAGATCGAAAAGCGGTGGCAACGACGGCAATTCGCCCACATCGTTGCGCCGCTTTTTGCCGCTGCCTGTTCGACAAACCGGTTTGCAGTTTGCCGATTCTGTTTACAAGTTCTATCCATAAGCCGCATCCGCAACAGTACATCTGGAAATACCGAATCCTAGCCTCACTCGCTGTACTCTCGGTATCCGGACTGTAGTTCTCACATGCCAAGCTGCGCTAAAATATCAACCTATCGAACTTCAATGTCAGGCCAGCCGCTAACCAATGCCACCGCTTGATGCTGAAGTTTTTTGTGCCGAACGCTCCGCGATCGATCTGGACTGCATCCGTTGTTCGATAAGATTCTGATTTTATGCACCGCAAACATCTGTCGCAGCCCGCTGGCCGAGGTGGCCATGCGCAAGGCCCTGAAGGACAGCGACAGGCATGCCCAAACCCGCTCGGCCGGAATCAACGCCTTGGTTGGACACCCCGCGGACCCGGATGCGCAAACCATAGCCAGTCGCCATGGGATGGATTTGTCTGATCATCGCGCGGTTCAGGTGGACCGTGATCTGCTGCATTGGGCTAACCTGATCCTGGTGATGGAGGATGCGCATCGTGCTGAGTTGCGTAGCCGTGATCCCGACTCATCCGGTAAGGTTCTGTTGCTAGGCCATTGGGTTCAATCCCAAATTCCCGATCCCTACCTGCAAGGATTGGATATGTTCGAGCAGACGATGACTTTAATCCAACGCTCGGTGGCATGCTGGATCGAGCGAATTTGAGATCAAGCACTGCGCAACCGGATTGTTTACCTGCGGCGACGCCTAATACAGGCCAACGCCAAACAACACCATCAACACAAGACCCTCCAGGGGATGTTCGGATGCTTGGCGAGGCTGATCTGCCATCAGCCGCCTGTTGCACCGATTCGGAATCAGATTATGACCTGCGCCCCCCGAGTCACCTACTCGCCAGCCTGCATCGCTCTGTTGTTTCTGCTGCTTGCCACGGGTTGCGCCATTGTGCCTGGCAACAATGTTGTCAAAATGCGTAACTCGGGTATGTCCAGTATCCAGATACCGGTACAAACGCCTCGAGGTGAAATCCCGGCGAACATCAAAGTACAAAGCATCACCGCGGAGTTGATCATCGATAAGGAGCAGGCGCTCTATACCGAACCAGCCCCAGCCGCCGCCCCTCCGGTGCACCAGGACTATCGTTTAGGTCCGGGCGATGTGATCAACATTATTGTTTGGGATCATCCGGAACTCACCATTCCAGCTGGAGAATTTCGCAGCGCGGAACAATCCGGTACCGTGATCTCCGAGGACGGAACGATTTATTTTCCATACGCTGGGGTGATCCAGGTCGCCGGGCTGACTGTCGTACAGCTACGCGCCCTGTTGACGGAAAAACTCAGCAGCACGATTGAAAACGTGCAGCTGGAAGTGCGCGTTGCCGCTTACCGCAGCCAGCGGGTCTATGTGGTGGGAGAAGTCAACCAGCCCGGCATCGTGCCAATCACGGATGTTCCAATGACTGTGGTCGAGGCGATCAACCGCGCCGGCGGGTTCAGCGAACAGGCGGATCGCCGCAATATTACCCTGACGCGTGGAGACTCCACCCAACGCATTGACTTGCTCGCTCTATATGAGAACGGAGACATCAGTCAGAATGTGCAACTGCGCAGCAGCGACATCCTCAGTGTTGCCGATCGCAGTTTCAACAAGGTATTCGTACTCGGGGCAGTCAATCGGCCTGGGTCACAGATCCTGGATCGACATCGGGTTACATTGGCCGAAGCCCTGAGCGATGCAGCGGATATTGACCAGGTTATCGCCAACCCTTATCAGATCTTCGTTCTGCGTGGCGGTGAGCGACCGGAGATCTATCATTTGGCATCCAAATCGCCGGAAGCCATGCTGCTGGCAGATCGCTTTGTGTTGCAACCACGCGACGTGGTTTATGTGGATGCCGCTGATATCGTGCGCTGGAATCGCGTGGTCAGTAATCTGCTTCCGACCACAACCATTTTGAATAACGTAGACAATCTGAGCTATGGCACCGGCGGCATTTCAAACTGATTCCGATGCCAATCCGATTCTATTCAGTTCGATTTAGTTTAGTGTACGCTCTCCCGCCAACGAATCCACACCTGTTGTCTTGCAGGCAATATTCCGATGAATGACCGCATTCCATTCACCATCTCCGGCACTCCGCCACCGATCGCCAACCAGCAGGTTCCATTCGATCATACGCTACGTCATCCGGATGCTGACGGCATCGATCCGATGCGGATTCTTTGGGCGGTGTGGGAGCACAAATGGTTGGTCATCATGGTGCTTATTGCTACGCTCTGCATCGGCCTGTGGAAGTACCTGTCGACGCCACCGCGCTACAATGCCAGCGGCCTGATGCAAATCGAGACTCAGGAAGCGGGCCTGCCAGCGTTACAACAGTTCGAACAGTATGGCAATGTGTTGGGCGGATCGGTGAGCATTGCCGCGGAGATTGAGATTATTCGCTCACGCACATTAATGACGGATGTCGCCGAGAGGCTCAAGCTCGACATTCTGGCATCTCCTCGTTACGAGCCTCTGATTGGCCAGACCGTGGCACGACGTTTCTCCGGCAGCGGTGTCGCAAAGCCCTGGTTCGGAAAGGATCAGTATGCTTGGGGAGGCGAAGAGATCGAAGTACAGAGCCTGTTGGTTCCGGAAAATCTGTTAGGTCAAGTATTCACATTGGTTGCCGGCAAGGATGGTACTTACCGAGTATTGAACGCAGACGGCGATGAGCTGCTTCAGGGCAGCGTCGGCATTCGTGCGGAAGCTGATCTGCCTGATGGCGGCCAAATCCTGTTGTTCATCTCGCGACTCAAAGCGCGTCGCGGAACCGAGTTCAATATTTCGAAAATCTCTCTCGTCGCCGCGGCTGGAGCTCTGAGCGGAGCATTTACCGCGGTGGAATACCCCAATTATTCCGGCATCCTGAACGTTGGCTTTTCCGCCGGCGAGCCAGAACAGGCAGCGACTATTCTGAATGCCATTCTCGACAACTATCAGCGCCGCAATGTCGAACGTAAAGGCGAAGAAGCAGACAAAACCCTGGAATTTTTAGAAAAACAATTACCACCGCTGAAAGCCCGCCTGGAAGCGGCCGAAAGTGCTTATAATGATTATCTGCGTGAGCATGGCACCATCGATATCACCCGCGAGACAGAAAACGTTCTGACCTCGATCATGGAGATCGAAAACGAATTATTTACATTGCAGCAGGAGCGTGAAACCCTTCGCTCACGTTTCAAGCCCACGCATCCAAAGATTCGCTCCCTGGACGGACTGATGGCGACATTGACGGGCAAACTCCGTACCCTGGAGCAACAGACCGAGGCCTTACCGGAAGTACAGCAGACCGTGCTTCGTTTGTCACGGGATGTCGAGGTCAATTCCAGCCTCTACTCGCGACTGATTAACGCGATGCAGGAGCTGCGCATCGCCAAAGCGGGTACAGTTGGCAATGCACGCATCATCGACTATGCCCTGCCCCCGACGTTTCCATCCGCGCCAAACCTGCGCAAGACAGTGGCAATCAGCATCCTGCTGGGTCTCTTTCTGAGTTTTGCCATGATCTTCCTGCTGGTTAAGCTTCGCCATGGCATTGAAGATCCGGATGAGATCGAGCGCGCGCTGGGCATCCCGGTTTTTGGCAGTGTTCCATTCAGCAACACACAAAGAAAAATCGCCAAACGTATCAATAGGCGTAAAACCCGAGTCAGACCGCTTGCATTGGAGGCACCGGACGACCTTGCGGTGGAAAGCATCCGAAGTCTGCGTACCAGCCTGCATTTTTTGTTGTTGGAGGCCGGTAACACCATTCTGCTGATCACTGGCGCGACCCAAGGCGTTGGCAAGTCTTTTCTCTGTGTCAATCTCTCGCTGGTGCTAAGTCAGGCGGGCAAGCGGGTTTTGCTCATCGATGCCGATCTGCGTAAGGGTCATTTGAATCGACTGCTCGGGGTTGAAGCCGGCAAGGGTCTGTCGGAGTTGATTACCGGCGAAGCCGAACGCGATGCAGTATTGGTGCAAATGCAGCCCCAAGGCCTTGATTTCATCGCAACCGGTGCACGACCTCCCAATCCATCGGAACTGCTGATGCACGAGAGATTCTCCAACCTGCTGCATTGGGGCACTAAGCAGTACGATTATGTCGTTGTCGACGCCCCGCCGATCCTTGCGGTCACCGACCCGGCCATCATCGGCACCCACGCCGGCGCATCGCTGTTGGTCGCCAGAGCCGACATCAATACCCTAGGGCAACTGGACGAAAGCGTGAAGCTGATGAAGCAAGGCGGCTCCAACGTGCGCGGTATCATTCTAAACGGCATTCTGCCACAGCGCGGCTACCGATACGGCTACCGATATGGCTACCGATACGGTTATCGCAGCGAGGGTAAATACGTCGACACCAGCGAGTCTCAGCGTTAGGCGATTGCTGGAGAGAAATAGATCAACTGGCGCCGGATTCTCGTTCGCTTTCGCGAAGCGGCAACCCGCCCAGAGCGCGACTGTGGGCGGGTTGCCGCGACAATCAAGGCAGACGAAAAGGCAAGCCAGGTGGTCTATTTCTCGACAGAAATCGTAACTACTCAATACGTGAGGGCGGCTTTTATATCAATGACTTGCGGCCACAAACACCGGCCAAGGAACATCGTCGGATACAGCCGCTTACTAGGAATCAATGATTTAGGCGTCGCATTGGGCTTGCAAGGCGCTACGGGACGATTTTTCGTGCCTCATCAGTCTTTGTTTGCATCGGTGCCCTGACTTATTAATAAGTTACCAGAAATCGCCTTGGCCTGATGCACTGACGGTGGCGTACCAACTGTGAATAACATCATTTCGCTTTCAACGCCGGAGACTTGGGTGTATGCTGCAAACGCTAAGGACGTTGGAAGAACGGCTGAGGCAATGATCGCTCCAAGCGCCACGATTACTTTCGACCATATGGGTGACTGCTTAGGCGATTGCCGGAGAGAAACAGACCAACTGGCGACGGATTCACGTTCGCCTTCGCGAAGCGGAAACTCGCCCATAGTCTTTCTATGGACGGGTTGCCGCAACCTCGATGCCGGACGAGAAGATAAGCCAGGTGTCTATTTCTCGACAGAAATCGCATTAGGTCATTGGCGAATAAGAATGTATCAGATTGCGCAGAATTTCCGTGCCGAGCACCAGGCGGTGTTTACATCGCCAACCACGACTGCTGCCCGATGGACGCATCGGCCGGGTGGCGGTTTACTCTTTCCCTACGATGCGTGCTACTAGAGAGACCTGACTGATGAATATCTACGTTGGCAATTTGGCCTACGGCGTGACCCAGGACGAACTGCGCGAGGCCTTTGCCGCCTTCGGCGAAGTTGAGAGCGCCAATCTGATCACCGACAAATTTAGCGGAGATTCCAAGGGCTTCGGCTTCGTCGAAATGCCCAACAACAGCGAAGCGGACGCGGCGATCAAGGCGCTGAACGAACAGCAGTTGAAGGGTCGTCCATTGCGCGTGAACCAAGCCAAACCCCGCAGTGATCGTGGCGGTGGCGGTAGGGGTTCGAACAGCAGAAATCGTTTTTAGATAACATTCTAGCTGCCTACTTCAGATTTAACCTTCGAACAGGCCAAGAGTTAGGTCGGTGTGGATGGTTCCGCATCGGCCCCCAAATCTATCCACCCAAATCTATCCACCCAGACCTATCCACTCCGGACTTCATCCACCTAGACTCATCCCGAATTCATCGGACTAGCACACTGGGATATTTCCTCTCCCGATGCTGCTCAAAAACCAGAGTCTCTATAGCTCTTTTCCTCAATGCAAACCAAACCGGCCTGCTTTCAGGATTCACAACGATCGATTCACAACGTTTTTCCACCAAGCCTATTTATCTTCCTAGTGGAGCGGTACAGAAATCCCGAGGCGGTTCGTTGTCGTTGTCGTAATCGTAGTCGTTATCGAGCATTCGGCTAAGACGATTATGACAACGACAACGACAACGATAACGACAACGACAACGATAACGACCGGAGACTGTCTTGGAACATCTGCACCGAGGCACTAGAGAAAACTTTAGGAGAACACCTTAGGAACCAGGTCTGTGATCAGCTTCAAACAGGCTGCACAGGTGTCAGCCGGAATCAGGGCTGAGTCCTGAAAAGACCCTGTAGTACCGGCCAATACAGGAGGCAACCGTGACGGAAAATCGTTTGCGTCTACTGCAAAACATTCCACTCTTTGGCGGTATTCGCGAAGATATACTGCATTTGTTGCTTGACAATGCCCGTGAGGCTACCATCCCCGAGGGGGAATTCTTATTCCTCGAAAACGCCCCGGGCGATGCCATGTATGTGCTCGAGAGCGGGCAGGTCGCTATCCTGAAGCAATGGCAAGGTATCTACTATCGATTGAATTTTTTATATGCCGGCGATTGCATCGGCGAGATGTCGCTGATCGATCTCGGTCGCCGCAGCGCCTCGGTAATGGCTATGACCAAATGTAACGTCATTGAATTGCCCAACGCTATAATCCTGGACCTCTATCAACGCGAAATCGAACAATTCCTGATTATCCAGATGAATATGGCGCGCGAATTAAGTCGGCGCCTGCGCGTAGCGGATGAGTCGCTTTTTCACGAGATGATCAAGGCGGATCAGGTTCCGCGCCATTGAAGCACGCTCCATCGATTATCGCATCATGATGAATTCAATCCGTCGGCAGAATTGCCATTGCTCCAAGTCTCAGTTGTCCCTAGTCGCAAGCTTCCTGGTCGTAATCTTCTTGGCCGGCTGTTCGCTCAGTATTGGCGCCATTGAGTCAAGCGCCGATGTACCTGAAGCCACAGGTTGGTACACGGAAGTAGTTACCGACGGACTCATCCACCCCTGGTCCATCGCCTGGCTTCCGAACGGCTCGGCGTTAATTACCGAACGCCCAGGCCGACTGCGCCTGCTGCGCGACGGCAGACTCGAACCTACACCCATCGCTGGGCTGCCAAAGGTCTGCACCGACTGTGGCCAAGGCGGCCTAATGGATGTATCGCTGCATCCGAACTTCGCAGAGAATAGTTTTGTTTATCTGACCTACGCGTCAGGCAGCGCTGACAGCAACCGAACTACATTAGCTCGCGGACGGCTCGACGGTATGCGCCTGACTGACGTTGAGGTGATCTTCGAGAATGCCAACGTCAAGAGCGGTGGCCAACACTTCGGTTCGCGCCTCGTATGGCTGCCGGACAATAGCCTGCTGATGAGCATCGGCGATGGCGGCAATCCGCCCATTTCCTTTGCTGGTGATCTCATCCGCAAACAGGCACAACAACTCAGCACGCATTTCGGCAAAGTCGTGCGCCTGCATGATGACGGCAGGGTTCCCCCCGACAATCCTTTCGTGGGACAGCCCGGTGCAAAACCGGAGATTTACAGTTATGGTCACCGCAATATCCAGGGCATGGTCTATGATAGTAACAGCGCGCGCATCTGGGCGAATGAGCATGGCTCGCGCGGCGGCGATGAGCTGAATCAAATCACCGCCGGCAACAATTACGGCTGGCCTGAGGTCACCTACAGCATGGAATATTGGGGTCCGCGCATTTCCGAGCAGACGCGGCGTTCTGATGTTACCGACCCGCTTGTGGTCTGGACCCCGTCAAAGGCCCCGAGCGGGCTTGCCATTTATACGGGTGCGGGCTTCCCCGATTGGCGTGGCGATCTGTTCAGTGGCGCCCTGAAGTTCAAACAAGTGCGTAGAATCGATCTGGAACGTGGACGCGTAGTGGGTGAAGAAAAACTCAGCATTGGACAGCGCGTGCGCGATGTTCGCCAAGGACCAGACGGCGAGCTGTATATCCTCACCGACGAAAGCAATGGCGAGCTACTGCGCATTCTACCTACGCCTTAGGCGATTTCTGTCGAGCAACAAACTACCTGGCTTGTCTTCTCCTCCGGCATCGACGTTGCAGCAAACCGCCCAGAGAACGACTGTGGGCGGGTTGCCGCTGCGCGAAAGCAAACGAGAATCCGGCGCCAGTTGGCTGGTATGGTGATCGATTCAGTCGTGGAAAAGTCAGTTGTTTCAAAGCGACCCGGGAAAGTCAAACGCGCTGGCAATTGCTGAACAACCCGGATGTGGCTGCTGAAGAAGAGTACAAAGGTCAAACCGACCAATAATAGGGGTAGTGGCGCCGGTGTCGGGGCTGGTGTAGGATCAGATGCTGCCTTTACGAATGCAATGCGACCACGAAAGCCCAGGTCGGCAGAGGATACCAGCATGGTGATGGAATAAAGCTGGGTCAAATCGAAACTCGGATCGGCGGAAAAACGATCAAAAGCTAAGAAAAGATCACCCATGTAGCTGCCGTCGACCTGCGCTTGGATACTGGAAGTCCGTTGATTCTGATCCTGCATATCAAAATATAGGTCCATGTTGCCAACGAGAGGATCAGGTAAGCCGACCAAGAGTCCATCGTTGGTTCCGTCACTGGTAAGATCGCCATTGAAGCCAGGATCGGTGGCAAGACCAAATCCATTGCCATCCCAAACCACTTCGATCTTGCTTAAGAGATCGACATCGTTGACGATATTCAAGCCCAGGATTGGTTGAGCAGTCGTTGCGCTGCCCTCGCTACCTGCTGCACCTTGAATGGCATTCATGCTGATAAAGCGTACATTGCCGATCGCTTCTGGGGCAGCCCGTTTGCTCTGCCCCCAAGAGGTCGAAGGCAGTCTGAAGGAAATAGCCTGTTGAGTTTGGTCGAACGGATCAACAATAATCTCCACTGCCAACACCCCATAGGACGTACAAACACTCAACAATCCAACGATGATCAGGCTGAAATAAGGCATGATAGAACCTTTCCTGGCAGATTGCTGATACGACTCGAGTAGGGGGTGCAACCTGCCCAGTGCTATTTAATTTAGGATCGAGATTGGGATCGAAACGACATCGCATCAGGGCATGAGAAACTTCAGGTTTACTGGGTTTCGCCGCTTTCGCGTGTTCCATCGTCCTCATGTTTCATCGTTACGGTAAAATGCGCCGCTTAATTGTGAAACTTTCTCCAGGGCACGCTAGGCGGATTGCACCCATCGAGTAGTAGCCAGTACATTTCCATACTAGTACATAGGAACAGTACATACAGATAGTCTTCGCTCGGTCTTGTGCATAATTCCGACCAAGTGACGAGCGGGTGCGTGGGGCTATTCCGTAAGGTTTTGTTTTTTAATTTAAAATACTGTGGCTTTCGAGGTCAACTCCAAGTCCTGGGCGAGCTTATGCATCAGGCCCTTCGCTTGAATGATTAGGGAGTAAACCAGCAGACCAATCCAAACATGGTCGATCACTGTTTACCATGAACATAGCCACATGACAGTATTACGGCAATAAAAAAAGCACCCAAAGATGGTCAGCTGTTACAAGCATGATAACGCCTATCTCCCGCTCTCTGCTGCTCTGCCTTTTGTTGACGATGTCGTGCATTGATGCCGCCGAATTGGTTTTGATCAAAAGCACCTATCGGTCGGAATTAAAGATCAATGGCGAACTCATCAAGAAAACCGATCGCTTGCCTGACGCTATGCAAGCAACGCAGCAACGGCCTGATCCAGTTCCAACATTTGCAACCACCGATTTCATTGACTTATCCAATTGTGATTCCGACCTGCCGCAGGGTTGTTTCGGGGAAGCGATGTCGGGAGCAGTTTTAAATTATACAATCGAGCCTGAGTCTGGAGAACGCACTGGAGATCCTGCTCCGCTCTGTGCGGAATGGGAAGCCGGAGCCTTGAGTACGGCCGATGACGACGCTGCTGCAGCAGCCTCGTCTGGGGGGGGAGAGGAAAAGCCTACGGCATCGGCAACTGCTCCCAATCAAGCCGAAGCCAGCACCAGCAAGCCGGCCAGTATCGAAATCAATAACGAACCACGCATTGATTTAGGAAAGCTCGACGTCTCGGCCCCGCCTACCCCGCCTGTCAGTGATAGATCGGGGTATTCCCTTATGGATTTATCCAACACCGTGGTCGGTGACGATCTCACCGTGACAGTATCCGTTGCAGCCGCGGCCGCAACGCCACCACAGGGCAACGCACAAGCGCAAGCTAATGGAATTATCAGGCTTCGCTTCGGTTCCTGTTCAACCCCAATTCCAACCCTATCCAAATGGGTAGTCGTACTCACGATCTTGCTGCTTGGGATGTTAGGCCACCTTTGGTTACGGCACTCTTGCGATACCAGGTAAGATGCAGATGCGCTGAACCCACGAGCACTTTGGCCAAGGGCATCAAGGCGATTTCTGTCGAGCAACAGACCACCTGGCTTATTTTCTCGTCCAGCATCGACGTTGCGGCAACTCGCCCATAGAGCGACTATGGGCGGGTTGAGGCTTCGCGAAGGCGAACGAGAATCCGCCGCCAATTGGTATGTTTCTCTCCGACAAGCGCCTAAAGCAGGGCCTCATGGGTCTGTCTGGCAATCTCGAGTTCTTCGTTGGTTGGGATTACCAACACCCTGGTAGCACTAGCCTCGGCGGAGATCAAGCGCTCTTCATCGGCCTGGCTGGCATTGGCAATCGGATCGAGCAGGATGCCAAGCCGCTCGAGTTCGGCACAGGCGCGCCAGCGTACTTCTGCATCGTGCTCGCCGATGCCGCCAGTGAAGACGATGGCGTCTACCCACCCGAGTTCCGCATAGTAGGCGCCGATACACTTTTTCAAACGATGGCAGGCGATACCAACTGCTAGTTCGGCATTCTCATCGCCCCGCTCTTGCATCCGATGTATCTCGCGCATGTCGTTTGCACCACATAGCCCAATCAGGCCGCTTTGACGATTGAGCAGGTCGTCAAGGGTTTCGATATCAAAGCCCAGATTCTTGCATAGATAAAAATGGATTGCTGGGTCGAGATCGCCGCAGCGTGTGCCCATCACCAGGCCTTCTAGTGGCGTCATACCCATTGACGTGTCAACGCTGGTGCCATTCCGGATGGCGGTGGCGCTGGCACCATTACCCAGATGCAATGTGATCAGGTTGCAATTTTCCAGTGCCTTGCCCAATAGCGCCGCCGCGCGCTTGGCAACATAGTGATGGGATGTGCCGTGAAATCCATAGCGGCGTACGCCGTGCTCTCGGTAGAGGTATTCTGGAAGCGCATACCGGTAGGCGGTGCGCGGCATGGTCTGATGAAAAGCAGTGTCGAACACAGCTACCTGAGGTATGCCTGGCAATAATTTTCGGGCAACCAATATGCCATCAAGATTGGCGGGATTATGCAACGGTGCGAGCGGGATCATCGTCTGAATGGCAGCGACTACGTCATCATCGATTAACGTCGGGGCGTGAAATGCCTCACCGCCGTGTACCACACGATGTCCGACCGCTCGTAGTTCCGATAGATCCGGCGCGAGGGAGCCACTCTCGCGCAGCCTGGTGATGATACGCTCCAAGCCGTCGTGATGCGTCGGCACGGGAACTCTGATGTCGCCGGACTCGGATTCGCCGTTTGCATTGATCCAATGACATCGAATGCGTCCTTCACTCTCACCAATGCGCGTGATGCTGCCGGATGCGACAACGGACCAGTCGTCGTATCGGAACAACTGGAATTTGATGGAAGAACTGCCGGAGTTCAGCACGAGAACTTTCATAAGGAAGCAGGCTCCTGAAGGTTTCCATTCACTGAACCGCGATCGACGCGGAACGACGTTGATGATGAACGAAATCGAAATAGGAAGTCCGAGTTCTTGTTCGCCTTAGCCAAGCGGCAACCCGCCCATAGTCGTTCTATGGGCGGGTTGCCGCAACAAAGAGGCCGAACGATAAGACAAGCCAGGTGGTCTGTTTGTCGACAGAAATGGCCCAAGGATGGATGTCGATTCTGCGCCGTCTTCTGGTACTGCAGTTTCCGGCATTCGTATGAATCACTCAAACTGCTACGCCTGGATGGCAGTGATGGCAACGGTGTTGAAAATGCCCGTCACCGTGCAGCCCCGGCTGAGCTCTTTGACCGGCTTGTTCAAGCCCCGCAGCACCGGCCTAATGGCCACAGCGCCGGCACTGCCTTACAGGTGTTATTGCCAGTGTTCAGATCCGCAAAGACGAGTACGGTCGCATGGCCGGGCACCTCGCTATCTGGCATCTTGGAACGCGCAACACGGCCTTGTTCATAAGCTCGGCCAAGACTTAGGGTTAACCTCGAACGCCGTTAGTATTTTAAATTTAAAAACAAAGTCTTACTGAAAATTCCACGCACCCGCTCGTCAGTTGGTTGGAGTTATGAACAAGGCCCGCAACACTTGCACCCACCGCCGCATCGTACTGAATTGGCCCTTCCAATCCATCCGCGTCACCAGTATAAACCATCAATGTGCAAAAATAGCTTGCATCTAATAACGCATCCGGCACCATCTGCTCGTAGATGCCATTGTGTTTGCGTAATTCAAAGTTGATGTTCGCATAAGGTGCGCTTCGGAGATGTCATTGGATTGATGATCGTGATGCCAGCGAGTTCGAAACCGAGCGCCCCGGCACAACGATGGACCGCAGCGGGGTCGCCGAGCAAAACCAGATCGGCAATACCTCATAGCATCAAGATCTCAGCGGCACGCAGAATGCGCTCGTCGGCAGCCTCCGGCAACACGATGCGCTTGGGTTGGGACTTGGCGCGATGAATCAGTTCGTATTCGAACAGCCTAGCACGCGCGGGAAGGATACCGACATATCCGCCATCAGACCGGCAAGAATGATATTACTGCGGTCTGCTGGAACAATAATCAGGGAACCATCTTCGATGGAGTTCAGGAAGTCCGGCACTTCCATCGCCGCAACCAGATAGCTGGATACGACCTGATTCAGGGCATCACCCTCCCCGCAGATGCAATCAGCACCCAGGATTTTGCTGATTTCGCCGATCATCGGCTTGCCTAAAGAGACGTTCTCTGGCAGTACCTATAGCGTTTCCGTATCCGGCAGTACGGCGCGCGCGCCGTTGCACCATATCTACGTGCCTTGAATCTACACCATCGACAACGGTGGCCAACAGATCGCATCCGCAATCAACCATGGACTCATGTGCAATGTACAATGCGTGCAGAGTTTCTTACAGACTACGCTCAAAACCCTTCACCACAACGGCGCTTGTACAGCCGAAATTGTTGGCCACATCGGCGTTGAAGTCGAATTCCAGTGAAGGCACCAAGCCATCGTAGTCGGCGCCGGCACAGAGTACGATGTCGCATTTCTGATCCAGTAGCATATACTTGTTCAGAATCAGTTGCATGGTTTCATGAGTTCATCATAGTGCCCGGCAGCCAGAAGTTCGCTAGTGCAGCGGTGCGGATGTCCCGCTACCGTTTCTGCTGTTTGTCGTTGTCGTAATCGTTATTGTTGTCATGACCGCTCATCGTGGGTTATCAATGACGACAACGGCAACGACTGCAAACGGTTTCGCGACTTCCGCAGCAGAGCACTAGCTGTCTTGGCAACGCAGCCATAGAGTTGCTCGGCTGGAAACGGCAGATCCTAGCGTTCGCGGATCAGGCTGGTTAGGCTGTCGTCCTGAACCTTGCCACTGACAATCGGCCGGAACAAACCAATACGCCGGTTGATCGCCAACAACAGCTCCATGAATCCCAGCACCACCACGGATTTACCGCGGCCCTCACCAGCACCACCGGCAATGTAGATACTCTGCATCGAATGACTCCAACCAGACTAATTCAATAGCAAGACCATTCAGGGGGCCGAAACCATGCGTAAGCAAAGATGGATGCACCAGCAATCCGCAAGACCGTTAACCGGATCGCAGGTTGCTCGCATTTCCTTTGTGCTCTGGTGCATAATCGTGCATTCAGCCAGTACCGCACCTGCATCAGCTCAGACTCATGTCTATAGGTGCATCGCGCAGGATGGATCGATCGAATTCAGTCAGCGGTCATGCCGGGAATCAGAGAAGCTGCAGCAAATCGAGATCCAAGACACCCAAACCGGCTGGACACCACCATCAAATGCGGATTCTCCAGCATCAGTACCTAAGAAAGCAGGCAAGAAAAAAGCCAAGTCAACCACAGATCATGATGCGGGGAAATATGCCGATCGCTGCTGGAAAAAACGCCAGCAAATCGAACGGGTCAACGCCGAATTGCGCGCCGGTTACAAAACTCAGCGAGGCGCCAAGTTACGTCGGAGACGCTCGGAGTACGAGGCATTTCTGCGACGGTTCTGCCGCTGACAGGCAAGTCGGTCACCAATATCGGCAAACTGTGGAGTTAGAACTCATCAGGCGATCTTGTGCGAATCTGCCGCGCAAGGCGCATGACTTTATGCGCCTGAACACAGCAAGTCTATCAACTTGCGGGTATTTCTGTTGAATTCACCGAGGACAAACCCGTCGGTTTGATCAAATGAATCCATGGTTTTACAGCAGTACCCGGCGATTAACAACATAATGCATTGATCAACAACAATATTTGCCGGCGGTCTTTTCCAAAAAGAATTTTGCAACATATTGATTATAAAAATAAATATTGGCCGTCGGGAATGACGGATGGTTTTACCAGATCGCTGCAATTCCGCCCTGATGAAGAATCAGCACCTGCCTTCATTTGATGTACGGTAGGTCGAGTTCAAGAAACTACCATAGAGAGAGATCGCATTGGCGGACATGACCATTCATTTCAAGCGCCCATCGGATTGGCAAGAGCCAGTCATGATCCACTTTTGGGGTCGTATACCTGCTGGTGACATCACAGAGTGGCCCGGGGTGCCAATGTCAGCTACAGAGGAGCACCCTGGCTGGTACCATTATCGATTGCAGGACACGAGTCGGATAAAAATGGTGTTCAGTGACGCAGCCGGCCGACAGAGCCCTGATATGACCCGGGAGGGCGACGGTTGGTTTGCCTTCGACACGCAATGGCAAGACGGACCACCACAGCCTAAGCCCGAACAATCGGCGCCAACTGCTCAGCCAGATCATCTACAAAAGTCAACGCATAGGCCCGCAGGTGCCAAACCCGCCATCGCAACTCTGCCCCTGGGTCCAATCGAAAAACGAACGGATTTCCGCGAAGAGACCATCTATTTTCTGCTCACAGCTCGCTTCAACGATGGTGACCCATCGAATAACTTCTTCTGCCGCGACCGCATTTGCTTCGACGCCAACGGCAAAGCTGTTGATCCGCATTGGCGTGGCGATTTCAAAGGGCTGATCCAACGCCTCGACTATATTCATGATCTGGGTTTCAGCGCCATCTGGATCACACCGCCGGTTGAAAACCGTTCTGGTCTGGATTACCACGGTTATCACGCTTACGATTGGACACGTATCGATCCGCGCTTGGAGTCACCGGACGCCAGCTATCAGGACTTGATCAATGCCGCCCACTCCAAAGGCATCAAGATCATTCAGGATGTTGTCATAAACCATTCCTGCCAATATGGAATCCGCGGCAAGGTCCATATTGACCACTTGCCAATCAAATATTATGTGCCCCAGGGCAGCCAACAGGGTCAGGTCAATCATGGTCCATATCAGGGGCATCTGGGAAACTATGCTTGGCCCAATCGCGATGACATCGATAACCCCGTTGCGCCGGAATGGTACCGACAACGCCACGCTGCTGACCCCAACGGCACACAACCATTGGTCGATCCGAAAACCGGCGAAAGCGTGCCCAAGCCCGGCTACAATCCCGGTCGCTTTTTCGGTATTGACGTGAATGACCTTGATCCAGAATGGTATCACCAGGATGGCTTCATTTGTGGCGGTGACTGGGAGAGCCCTTTTCCGTTGCAGCAGCGACACCTGGCCGGCGATTGCATCGATCTCGCTACTGAACGGCAAAATGTCAAGGAGTACATTGTGCAAGCCATCAGCCGATACCTTGATATGGGCGTGGATGCGCTGCGTATCGACACCGTCAAACATATCGAACGCGACAACCTGCTTGAATACGTCAATGCCTGGAAAGAACACAAGCCTGGTCTATTCGTATTTGGCGAAAACCTAGTCAAAGGGTACGGCTGGGGCGACCTCGGCGGCGGCGACAATGGTCCAAGCCAAATCCGACCCTGGTGGTATACCCGCCTTGGCCAGGACCCGCAAGATCCCACCAGCGGTGGAGACTCCGGCTTTCCGCAGCTCGATTTTGGCCTGTTCTCAACGTTCAGGGATACGGTCAGCAAGGGAACCTATGCCGGCACTGGACAGATCCTGTCGATGGACTGGATCTATGGCAACGTCACCGAGCTGGTCACGTTTCTGCAAAATCACGACGTTGGCCCAGACAATGACTTCAAATATCGTTTCAAAGGCGAGCAATGGATGGCCGCGGCAGCCTACAATCTGCTTTGGACCGCCCGCGGCATCCCCTGCCTATACTATGGCGAGGAAATCGAGTTCATGCGAGGTGCCCCGCAAGATGTCGAAGGAGAGAAGGACACGCTTGAAACAACGGGTAGGGCCTATTTTGGCGACCATCTAAGCGACGAGCAAATCGGTACGACACAATCGCACCCGATTTACCGTCACATACAACGTTTGAATTTGATCCGCCGGGCTGTACCCGCGTTGCAAAAGGCACAAATGACCCAGGTCAACGAGTGGGGTAGTGGCATGAGCTTCGTCCGCGATCTATCGCAAGCGCAATCATCCAGGCCGGGCAACTATGCAGTCATCGGACTGGCGATCGGCTCCGAGCAACAAATCGATATCGGCAACATTCGTCCAGGCACGTACCGCGATGCCGTTACCGGCGGCGAGATCCACAGCGACGGCAGCCTGAGCTTCCGGGTGCGGGCCAATTCGGCAGGGATTTGGGTACTGGACGGACCCGGAAAGATCGGTACAGACGGGGTTTATCTTAACTGATTAAACTCGATCTGATGGAGAGGTAAGGCTGGCTAGGGCCATACAGGTTCTTGACCTCTGTGCCAGAGAATCCAGCCGCAGAGCTTCGGGCATTTTCACTCATGAATGATCAGCAATCATCCCACTCAGCAGGTTTTGCATGCTGGTATGACCGCGGTGCAGGCCGATGACACAACTTCTTTCGCTATCCCGCGCCGCGCGGCTTGCCGGGGTGACCCGCGCCGAATTGCAACGACGCATTCGTCGCGGCGAAATCCAGACCTTCGAGGGCGAGATCGCCGTGTCCGACCTGCTACGCGTTTATCCAAGCGTCAGCCTTGAAAAGACCGGTATGCTGGAGCAAGTGGAACATATCAAGGCCGCGGCAGTGCCGCGCAATTTCGATGCTGACACCGAACTGCCAAGCCCGGAAGTGCTGGTTTCGCGCATTCATTCTTTGAGCAAAGCATTGGGGCAAAAGGTCGCACTGGTGGAGGCCCAAGATCAATTGCTCGATGAGTTGCATGCCGCTCTTGCATCGGCGGCTGAAAAACGCGAATCTGCCGCGGCCCTACTCGATTGGTTCGATCAACGGCGAACCCAAATTGCCGCACAGCCGGTTGCCGAAGACCACACACGCCTCCTTGCCAAGGACACCTTCCTGCGCATCATGTCAGCCAGCGTCAAAATCATCCCCAGCGGCCACGAGTTCTTTGTCGATGGCGCAGAGTCGATCCTCGAGGCAGCGGTACGCTCTGGTCTGCGAATGAGCTACGGCTGCTCCAGTGGCAATTGTGGAGCCTGTAAGGTGCGCATCGTTTCAGGTGATGTGTGGAAACTAAATGAGCATGATTATGTGCTCAGCGAGCGCGAGAAACAAATGGGCTACGTGCTCGCTTGTTGCCACACGGCAATCACCGACATTTTATTGGAGGCAGCAGAGGCGCGATCCGTGGACGACTTGCCCGAGCAGGAAATTCGTGCGCAGATACGAAAGCTGGAACATGAGTCGAGCGACTTGATCATACTGCACGTACAGACACCGCGCACGCAAACTTTACGCTTCATGGCCGGTCAGCGTGCACGTCTGACCCTCGATACTGGTGCATCAGTAGAACTGCCCATTGCGAGTTGCCCCTGTAATGGACGCAATCTTCAGTTTGCAGTGCGGCGCGATGGAAATGACTTCAGCCATGCTCTGTTCGAGCAAGCAAGCGCACGTCAACCGATTGACCTGAAAGGTCCTTACGGCAGTTTTGTTCTACACGAGGACGCCACCGACCCGGCCATATTCATCGCTGTAGATGACGGCATCGCCCCCATCAAGAGTCTGATCGAACATGCTATATCCATCGACACGATCGAGGCCTTCTACCTATATTGGTCTGTTCAGGAACCAGAAGAGCATTATCATCGGCGCTGGTGCAGGGCACTGCAAGATACATTGGATAATTTTACCTTCAAGCCGCTGATCGCTGCCGATGCGGATACTTTGATGGCGTTGTTGCGCTTGGATTTGACAGACCTTCCCGGACTTCGATTCTACCTGGCCGGGTCTTCCGTGCTGATTTCCAGCCTCAGGTCACAATTGGTTGCGGCCGGAGTGACTGATGATCGCATTGCATCGGAAATCGTTTAATGAAAGAGCATTAAGGCGATTTCTGTCGAGCAATAGACCACCTGGCTTGTCTTCTCGTCTGGCATCGACGTTGCCGCTTCGCGAAGGCGAATAAGAATGCAGCACCAGTCGGTATGTTTCTCTCCGGCAATCGCCTGAGGTGATGCCGGGTATTTGTTGCGGCGATTACCGGAACCTGCATCGTGGATGCACAGGGCAGATGCGTGGAATCGGAGGGGCCTCAGGAGGGGTCGGCGCACGCATGACCAAGCTATGAGAGTACCGCCGACCTAGGCTGTCGAAATCTGCCGTCTCACTAAAACAAGAGCTTCCCGGTTTTTGGATACTTAGTAGCGGTTCATGAATAACCTATACAACGCTATCCAGACATCGGCGGAGTGCAATCGGGGTAGGGGTCGCTATCGGAATCGGAATCGAGGAGCTTGGCGGATATCGGGTTGGTCAGTTCAATACCGACGCCGATACCGATACCGACGCCGGTACCGATACCGACTTAGTCGGCAGGTGACATCCAAGCCAAAAACCTGTTTAGCTTGTTTCTGCACCATCACTTAGTTGGTGTTGGGATCGGTGTCAAGGTCGGAATGAGGGATTGGTATCGAGCTGGCTGTTTTGATCGATGAGCGGATTCGATTCCGATTCCGATCGCGACCCCGGCACCGATTAGGCTTCCCCAGTGCGTTAGATGATGCAATCCAAGACCCGGAATCGGTTTGGCATCAAAAGTCGGGGCATTTCGACAGCCTACCGCCGACCCCGATGGGAAAATGTGCGTCAGGGTAGGTCGATGGTGGTATGCAAGGTTAGCTGAATCACCTCAACTCATATGTACTGGCTCGGACTCTTGAGTGTAGGTAAAGCCGTGGTTGTGCTCTATCAAGCAGCAACATTGGCCTCTGCTCGGCGATTTTGTCGTGCCGGCAGGAAAACGGTTCCTTTACCGAAATGATTGATGGCCTCGTTGCGAACCCAGCCCGGCGCCTCGTTGTATAAGCGCACATAGGTAAACCCGCAGTCGCCGCGTTCGATGGACGCGACCCAGTCTGTAAATACTTCATTTTCTTTCATCTTCATCTCCTCCATCCAAGATAATTTTATAGTATGGATCGGAATAATGACCATAACATGAATAACTTGTTCTGTACGTGCTAAGTTTACTCTAGCGCCGGTAAATCTTTTGGGATGCCAGACTGACTTGTTTGATTCCGAAGGCAATCAAGATGATGTCATTTTACGACCGACGAATAGCTCGCAACTCCTAATATTTCTGATTAAACCATTGATTTTAAATCATATTATACGAACTTGTCATCGACATCCTTCAGCCCGACTAGGCGCATGCTGATCTGCCATAGTTCGGCGTTAGCAGCAGGATCATCGGCTTGGGCAGGTGCCGGAATCGGTGTTTTATCACCAAAATATTCGCCGCTGACATCAGCCACATTTGGTGAACGCAGCAGATACATGACTCGCTCTGCAGCCTTCTCGGGTGGTGTCAGTGCCCAGCCAACAAGCAGCGCTACAGACTTCCAGAACAACCCCTGCGCACCATCGGTGGCGCCCAGGTTTGACCGAAAAACACCAGGGAAAACGCAGTTGACCGTTACTCCCGAACCTTTAAGCCGGCGTGCCAGTTCACGCGTGAAGTGGATGTTACCTAGCTTCGACTGACCGTAGGCTGCCATCATTCGGTAGTTACGGGAATCCCAGTTCAGGTCATCAAAGTTCATGGCCGTATTAATGCGGGTACCCACATTGACGATACGCGCCGGGGCAGAGTTGCGTAGCAGATCAAGCAGTAGATAGGTCAGTAGGAAGGGTGCTAAATGGTTGACCGCAAGGGTTCGCTCTATTCCATCGGTTGTCAGGCCACGAGACGAAAATGCGGTTCCCGCATTGTTCACTAAATTATGTAGCCGATCCGTGCGTTGAAGTATTTCTGTTGCTAGATGGCGAACAGCGGTTTGGGACGAAAGGTCGCAGGTAAGTAATTCAACCTGATCGTTACCTGTAGTTTTAGTAATATCGGCCCGTGCTATTTCGCCACGAATAGGATCTCGCGCGACCATCAAGACCCGCGCACCACTCCGAGCTAGCGCCTCTGCGACGGCTTTGCCGAGTCCAGAATTAGCCCCAGTCACCAGGGCGGTGTGGCCTGTGTACAGATCGCTCATACTCATTGGCTCTCCCGGATTTCATGGGAACCAATAAAAATTTGAAAAACAACTACTTAAGCTCATTTTTTCGTACACATCAAGGTTAAAATGTAGTCGAGCGCAAACTCTGTAACTCATTGATTTATAATGTGTCAACCCCGAACCGGTCATATCCGTTGAGATCCAAGCATATCCTTTGATAGAGGTGTCCAAGGTTGGTGATGCCATAGCAGCGGCGTTTGATGACTTTGATCTTATTATTTAACCCCTCGACAAAGCCGCTGGTGTGTCGACCAATAAAATAATTCGTCACTTCCTCAAAGTGAGTATTCAGTGTCCCGAGGAAGCTATCGAAGCAACTGAGCTTGCGGTTGGTGACACGTTCCATCCAGCCACGCAGTTTGCGCTTACCCTGACCTTTTGATAGGCGGCTTTCATAGATGGCAGTGAGTGATTCGCAAGCCTCATAAGCTTCTTGTAATTTTGGTGAATAGCGAAAGAGCCGATTCAGCATGCGTCGCTCATCTGCATTCAGATCGGCGCGACGCTGACGCAGCAGCCAATGCACGTTCTTGAATGACTTGCGCTCTTCTTCGGAGAGGATATGACACAGCCGTTTCCATTCGCTTTTGCGCAGTTTTTCCAGTCCATTTCGGTACAGCTTGGCAACATGGAACCGATCCGCGCAAATGTGTACGCGCTTGCCGAACACGGCTTTAGCGGCACCGATGAAACCTTGATAAAGGTCCGAGCAAACACTCTGGACGGTGCGTCGCAAGCGCTTGGGAATGCTGAGAAAAAACTCCTGTACGGTGGCCTTGGTGCGGTCGCCGAGCAGACCGATGACATGCAATGTCTCGTTAATGTAAGCGCTGATCACAACGACAAAATCACGATGACCCTTTTTCAACGCAATCTCATCAATGCCAATGACCTCCAAGCGTTCAATTGCGTTCCAATCGACATCGCACGCCATGTTTCGATCCAAAATACCCTGCAGTGCGTCGACACCAATGGCATGCTTGCGACTGACATCCTCGAGCGTACTGTTGATCAACTCCAGCAGCATCTGCTGTTCGAATGCTTTTGTCACTCGGGAGCGCCGCGTGTACCATGACAGCGTTTGGCTCGTTGTCGGACGCCCTTCGCAGAAGTGGCATTGATAACGCTTCGGCCTCAAAATAAGAACAACTGTATACGCGAATAATGGCAAATGGCGTAACTCTATCTCTTGACCATGGCCATACTCATGATCGATTGGCCGACCACAGCGATGACAGTTCGTACCCTCCAGTGTGCTATGCACATAGACTTTAAGTGTCTTGCGCTCGCCGAGCACCACGCGATCAACGGCGATATCAGGAAGATTTAAAAGCGTCTGAAGGGTCTCTTTATCAAATGTCATTATCAACAGCGTCCAGATGGGGTTTCAGCGACAGGCGGTTCTCAAGTTGTTGATCTACATGATACAACAGTCCCAGGAGATCCGGGAGAGCCTACTCATTTTCCGGTCATGGAGAGAATCTATAATGTGCATTTACTCGATTTTTATACAGCACGAAAGAGTAAAAGGATTATTTGAATTGCGGTTAAGTCGCATGCGCCTGGATTGACGCTCACGGAGTCTTCCATCAATGCCTACGCAGATGTATGTGCCGTTAGTTTCTCGAGTTGCTTCGGACCTTCATATCGATCTGGCCCTTGGCATTCTGAAGCTGAAAGTTGATGATTAAAAATGTTCGACCATCCTAATCCATACTGTTTCGATAAGATGACGAAGCTAGGCAAATTATGACGAGTCCCGATAAAGATAGTTCAAACGATCACATAGATTCCGCAAGCCGTCCTAGTGAAGGGCCACTAGCTCGCTCCGGTTCAGCTTCTTCTGCTTCAGCAGCGTTACTGGACATGGAAAAATCCCTAGTTGATCGTATTGCCGATATCGACGATGATCGCCGCCAGACGAGCACCCGGTTACGCAAGGCTTTTCAGGCACATATGGATGAGGTGAGTTTGCGCTTTAAAGGTTATCGGCGCACTCTGATTGTACTGTTTATTCTAACGTCACTTTTAATGATGACGCTGATATGGCTCTGGTTTAGTCAGTCTGTTGAAGTGAAAAGGCTCGCACAGCAATCAGCTATGAATAGTTTTATCTATGCTGGCCTACAGACCAATCAGTCAGACCGTCGGTCAATGGCAGAGCTTATTCGTCGAGTGGACGAGATAGAGCGCAAATTGGCGCAAACAACCCCACAGATCGATACGGAATGGCCCGCAACCTCGACACAACCCAGCGCGAATGCACTCACCAGAAGCATCGAAGCTCTGAGCATGCGTGTGGATGCCATCGAAAGAGAATTTCACTCACTTGACACCTCTCCAGTTGGCGACACAGGCGAAATCCATGATGCTCTTCCACGAGATCATTTTGCAGGCGCCAGCATCGACACTGATGTGCCTGAACGTATTACTTCGGCACGAGAGAAACCCCCAGCAACGGTGCCATCCGCACCTGAAGAATCATCAGCGCGGCAGATACCCAATGACTTGCCGGTCGCAGAGATATCGAATCCAGAGATGCCGGATCTCGATCTTCAAGAATCACGGCAACGTTTGGAGGCAAAGATTGCCGCCGCTCGTGCACAACAAGATAGTAACCAGAGTGCGGATCAACTTCCGATCGATAAACTCATCGACGCTCGGCTCGATCGCCTGGAAAATGAATACCAACGCCTGCTGAGCCAATTGGACGCCCCTGCGGTGCAGTCGGTGCGCACCTCCGCCGCAGTCAGCGACGATATGAATGTTGAAAAATTGGCGCCGCCCGTTACCGGTACGGCAGAACAAACCCAGGAATCGGCGGAAAATATCGAACTTGATCTTACAAAGATTGCATTGCAACTGATTGGATTTTATGATCAAAATGAGCTGCTAGAGTTCATATCCGCTGAATCGATGCCGAGTACGGTTTACGTTCGCCGGGAAACCTATCGTGGTCGGCCCTGGTTCGCGCTTATCCACAGTTTGTACGACAACCGGCAAGCTGCGACGGAAGCCATTGCCGGTTTACCGGATGAGCTGAGCCGACTCGATATCTGGTTGCGTCAACTCCCCCCTGGCACAACGTTGGAGCGAATCGAATTGCACAAAGGGAACTAATGCAAAGATGGTTGATCGATGAGATGGTAAAGGCAGGCCTTGTTCGTTAGCTTAGTCAAGAATCAGGGCCAAAACTCGGAATCAGCTTAGGGCTTTCCATTTTTTCATTTTAAAATTAGAGTGTTAGGGAAAGTCTCGCTCTTCAGTTGGTCAGAGGTAAAAACAAGGCCGCAGGACTTTATGGGAGTGCCTGGATTCTGGCCATTCGAAGCCAGCCGATCCGCGATGAGATGGCAAGCTTATGAGATCGAAAGTCACCTCTTGCCCTTGTCGCAGCAGCAATCGCCATATTAACCATTGCAGGCAGCGCGATAAGGCCGTATCGTCTCCGGCGCGGAAGTGCTAAACCAGAGACAAAGCTCCGCTCCGGGGAATGCGGTTTCGTACACA
Organism: Thiohalocapsa sp. PB-PSB1; assembly: GCA_016745215.1. Lineage (GTDB taxonomy): Bacteria > Pseudomonadota > Gammaproteobacteria > Chromatiales > Chromatiaceae > Thiohalocapsa. The sequence goes on along the minus strand of CP050890.1, from coordinate 3,651,762 downwards.
AAATATATACTGAACCCGTAGGGATAGGGTCTAATGTCGATTTATTTTCCTGCTCACTTGCGCGGGTGGCGGAATTGGTAGACGCGCTGGATTTAGGTTCCAGTGGAGTATTCCGTGGGGGTTCGAGTCCCCCCCTGCGCACCAAGCAAGCGTGATAAAGACCCCTTTTATGTTTGAAGCCATCTCGTTATTCGCGTCGTTGGATTCCGATGATATCGCCAGCATCGAAGCCCACACCAACGTCAAGCGTTGCCGCAAGAACACCGTCATCATAGAGCGTGGCGACGAATCAAACGCGTTGTATTTCATCTGTACAGGAAAAGTGCGCATCTACTTAGCCGGCGAGGACGGCAAGGAAATTACACTCAACGAACTCGGACCAGGTGACTACTTCGGCGAACTAGCGCTCGTTGGGGAGATTCGACGCACCGCTTCTGCCATCACCCTCACCGAATGCGAGCTTCGCACGCTCAGCAAGGTTGAGTTCAAGCACTGTTTGGAGCAGCACCCGCGCATCGCCTTCAATCTGATCCACCACCTCTCGCTGGAGGTCAGGCGCCTCAGCGATGAGTTGGCCGATATGGCCCTACTCGACGTTTATGGGCGTGTGGTCAAAATCCTCACCGACGCGTCAAAAAAGAAGAACGGTCAGCTAATCACACCGAAATTGACACAGCAGGCCATCGCCGACCGGGTGGGATGCTCTCGTGAGATGGTTAACCGAATTCTGAAGGAACTTAAGGTTGGCGGCTATTTAAGCATCGCCGAAAAGCATTTTGTCATCAACCGAAAACTCCCGGCACGCTGGTGAGCCGGACAGTGCACGATTACTCGTTAGGTGCGACAACTTGTGCACGACGATCTGATCTTTTTCGGCGATCTTCGACAGGCCTTCGATTACCTTGCCTCCCTGACCTCGAATCTCGATGGTACTAGGCTAGGCTGTCGAAATCTGCCGTCTCACTAAAACAAGCGCTTCCCGGTTTATGGATGCTTAGTCGGTGTCGGAATCAGTGTCAAAGTCGGAATTAGGGATTGGTATCGAGATGGCTGCTTTGATCGATGAGCGGATTCGATTCCGATTCCGATAGCGACCCCGACACCGATGAGGTTTCCCCAGTGCGTTCGATGATGCAATCCAAGACCCGGAATCGGTTTGGCATCAAAACGCAGGACATTTCGACAGCCTAGTACCAGGCTCCATACAGTCTGGAGTTTCTCAACGCAGCCCGATAAGTAACAGCCCATATTCTTAGCGCGCGTCAATCACATGGACATAGTTTGCGAGGGTGCTGTCTGCGTAGAATGTTCAGCTATTCAACCAGAATGAGGTTTGATTCATATTCTTTGAAGGCAGCGCCCAGCAAGCATCCGCCCAGCAAACATCCGGCCAGCAAACATCAGGTTTCTCACACCCTGATGTCATGTCTTTTCGATCCCAATCCCGATCAACTCGCGCTGGGCGGGTTGCACCCTGCGGTATCTTCAGTTAATTTGTCGAGAAGACAACGGCCTACAGCCTTTCTCCCGGGAAAGGCGCGGCGCTCGCGTGCGATCCGTTGGCATTATCTGCCGGGTCGCCCGCAAGCGGGCTCCTACGCCGACCAGCTCCCAAGGCTGGTAAAGGTTCGCTTGCGGGCGAGGCGCCTTGGCCCCTCTGCGCACTCTGGGTCTCTGCTTTAAATCCTTACATTTTTTGAAGACAGCACCCGGTTACGAGTTGCAACTTAGGCTCAAAGCTGCAATCAGCACATATCGAACAATCATGACTTGTAAATCCGTTTAGCGCATTCCATCGCGCTCCTGATCATCTCCGGCTTGATCATCCCGAGCCTGATCCTGCCCAGAAAGTGCGTTGTGCGCCGGCAACGGTTCCAATGTGGTTTTTGCTTCCGGCACCACATCTTTACTGGTCTCAGTCGCAGGATTTACAGCAGCAGACGCCTTCCCCTGCTGATCAGCTGGCGGTTCATCTGGCAATGCAACTGGCGATTGGTTTGTCGCGGCATCGGTTACGGACTGGCTCTGGCCCAGCAACGTTGCCCTGCTCAAATCCTGTAGTGTGCCGATATCGAAGGCAGCAAGGCGATAATAGTAAGGATCTGAGGCTTCCTTGAGCGCATAATCTTCTGTGTCCTGGATGCGACCAATGCGGTAGCTGCGGCTCCCGCCGTCCGTGAGCGAGAGATCTAACCTGAGTTCGGTTGCCGCTAATCCATATTCAGGCTTTTCCTCGCTGCCAAGCACACCGCGATAGCCAAGCGACGAGAGACTAGCCAGCAAATCGTCCACGGCCGCGGCATCCGGCGCCTGGTCGCTTCCCTCCAATCGCCAACCATCGGCATTTTTGACCAAAACCCAGTCGTCGGAAGCGATGCGCTCGAGCTTGGCTGAATCGAGTTGCAGCCGATTAGTATCGATCCAATCGTCTGGATTTGCAGACAAATCGAACGAGGCGAGACGCAGGTCGTACACCGCATCCTCGCCGACAACGCGGACAAACCGGCGACGGAAACCCGGCGAGTCGCCGATGAATAGACTTGCAAGCTCGCCTTCGTCGCCGCGCAGCGACAGGCGCCGTTCAAAGCTGTCATCAGTCACCTTGAAACGCTTCTGTGACCCAGCGCTGGTAGAAACCGGCAGCGGACGGTTCATATCACTCAAGCTGTCAACGAGTTGGTCGATACGGCTCGCATCTGCAGGGAATCCGCCCAGGTCCGGCAGGCTCCAACCATCATCGGTACGGGTCAGTATTAGGGTCTGATCGGCATCGTTGGCCCGAATTTCAATGCTGGTAACCGCTTCGGTATCAAATGCAAGCAGCGCGCTGTCCGTCTGCGCCGGCCCGATGCTGCGATCAGCGCCAAACATCGCCACCAGAAACAATTGTATGGCTAAGGTTACGCCGAGTATGATCACCATGGGCGCCTGCATGGCTTGTCGCCAACTTGGATCGAGCCAGTGCGATATGCTCTTTACACCAAGACCATGGATTGTGGACTCGCTCATGAATCAGTTCCCTCCTGTCAGAATCTCGTTGTAAGCCAACTCGCGGCGTCGGTGCAGCCAGCGATACAACCAATAGACTATGGTCAAGCCGCCCAGGGCAAGAGCGTAATTCAGGTATTCCCAAACCATACGGGCCTCGCGGCTCACTGGCTTCAGCAAGCGGCCGAACTGACCACGCCCGCGTAGGGCCAATAAACCGCGGTCCTCCAGCGACCATTCGACGGTATTTTGTACCAATTCCAGCGGCTTTAGGTAGCGAGTCTGGGTGGCTTCGGTAGCAAGGCTTATGGCAGTATCGCTGAGAAAGGTCGACGAGCCGATCAGGATCAGCCGAGCCGATGCCGGCGAGTGATCGACGACGGCAGAGATGACGGTTGGCGCGGCATCGTCCGCGCTGTCTGGGTCGTTCGAATCGGACTTCGCAGATGCCTCGGTGTTCTCCTCGTCGGGAGCAGGCTCTTCTGCGAGCAAGGGTGACGGCTTACCGCTGAACAGCGAGTTGAAGCGACCCTCGATGGCTACCGCCAGCAGCTTGTGGCCGGTATCCTCGCTACGGGCAAAACCGAGCGGACCATGGGCATCGAAATCCGGCTGCATATCCGTGCTTGTGCTCGTCCAAGCGTCGGACGAGCTTTCAATCAGGCGCGTTATCTGGCGCTCGGCGTTTGCTTGCATATCTACGCTGATCGGTGACGACCAATTCATAGTGATCTGCCCGAGGTTTGCGGTAATGCCGCTCTCCATGGACAAACCATCAGTGCGCACGTCGGGGAAATATGGATAGTCCAGGGTTTGGATCTCCTCGATTATGAAACCACCAAGATTGCGCCGCACGGGAATTGGGAATGGCGTATTGCGGGGATCGAGCACGAGGCTGGGTTGTAATGTGATACCAAAGCTGTCCAGCCAGTCTTCCAGCCCGGTTGGCTGCGCCCGGGCGCTGATCGCACTACCGGTCAAATCCACATGAAAGCTGGATGCGGCCAACACCACGGTGCCACCCTGCATCAGGAATTGGTCGATGGCGAACTGCTGCTTCTGATCTAAGGATTCCGGAGCGACCACCAGCAGCAGATCTGCATCCTCTGGCACCTGCCCTGAGCTGAGATCGGTCTCACGTAGAGAAAAGCCTTCGCGCAGGCTATCTTGCAACAGCGTATAGCCCGGACCATTCGGGCCGGCACCCATGAATCCTGCTGATGGGGGTGTTGGCGTGAACAGCGCAACGGTGCGCATCACACCTGGCGCAAAGCGTCGGATGCCTGCTTCAATGGCACGTTGTAATCCGGCTCGATCCAGGGATTCCGGAAGAGGAACCGGAATGGCCTGCGCGCCATGCTCGAGCACGAGGTAGAAATAAAACGGCTCGGGATCTAACAGACCGATGACCAAAGGCTGAAAGCCAAAACGTTCGGCGATTTGATCGGCCAGGGCCTGATCCTGGCCGGGATCTTGGATTTCCCAGTTAAAGCGCCCGTCAGACCCAGCCTGAAGATCGACCAGCAATGCTTCCAACTCGGTTCGCAAGGCCGACAGTGGCTCAGGCAGAAGATTGGTTGCGGAAATAAAGCCACGCAGTTGCACCGGATCATCAATACCGCTGAAGATGTCGCCGCCGCCCTGATAGCCGTACAGCACCTTTTTAATCGTACGGGTCAGATCGTATTCAGGATTCCGTAAACGTACATCCAGATCAGTCTCCCCCTGAGCCTTGACTTCAATCATATCCTGAAAGCCCAGCGTCTCGAATTGGTCTCCATACTTGACCAGGATGTCAAAATAGGAGTTAACCACTGAGGATTGATATTTGTTCGCTGTCTGGAATGCAATCGGGCGTATGCCGTATTGCTCGCCAGCCTCGCGCTCCAGCTCGGGCTCCTGTTGCGGGTCAATAAACTCCACCTGTACGCGACCACCGCCAGCCACCTGATATTCGCGCAGAAGATCGCGCAGTTGCGGCACCAATGGCGCAAGTAGCGGGTGGGTATCGGCGCTGAAATAACCTCGTATCAATAGAGGTTCCTGCAATTGTCCAAGGTAATTTCGGGTAGCATCCGAGATTGTATACAGGGAACCTTCGGTGAGATCCGCACGCAATCCACTGATGGGTTGCAACAGGAGGTTACCCAGGATCAAATTGGCGGCGGTAAGGACCGTAATCAGGGTCCAGCGATGATGGCTGACTACAGTCTTATTTTCATCAGCATCCGCAGCCCAACGGAGCCGCTCGAGACTATAGATGGTCAGCGCCAGAAATAGACCAACCAAGCTCAGATAATAGTAAAGGTCGCGCAGGTCGATGACGCCGCGGGTGATGGATTCGAAGCGTGCTCCACTGCCAAGTAACCGCAGCAGTTCGCCACCGCCATGCCCGAGCAAACCCGTGAATGCCCGAGTGCCAATCAGGTAAAAAACCGCGCAGACGAGGGTGGTGCCGATCATGGCAACGATGGGGTTGTCGGTGCGTGCCGAGACATAGAGGCCGACTGCGATGTAGGCCGCTGCCAGCAACAGCGTCGCGAGGTAGGCTCCAAGCACTGGTCCCCAATCCAATGGCCCCAGGATGAAAACAGAAATGGGCAGCGGCAAGGTCAAAGCCAGCGCCACCGAGACTAGCGCCATAGCAGCCAAGAACTTGCCGAGCACGAGTTTCCAGGTAGGTACCGGCAACGTCGCCAGCACCTCTAGGGTACCGGCACGGCGCTCCTCGCTCCACAGACGCATGGTTAACGCCGAGGCCAGGAAAATCAACAAAACCGGCATCCAATCGAACAACGGCCGTGTATCTGCGATGTTGCGGGCGAAAAAAGCATCGACCCAAAAAAATACAAACAAACAAGTCGCTAGGAAGGCGCCGATGAAGAGATAAGCGACTGGCGAGCCAAAAAACGCCGAAAGCTCCTTGCGGGTAATACGCAGGATATCAGACATGCGCTACCTCCTGACCTGCGACGGCTGCGGAGCCGTCGTTTACAACGCCTCCAGTACCGCTTGAGACTGCGCCGAACAACGCCTCCAGATCGCGCCGCTCCTGCTCTAGGCCGTACAGAGCCCAGCCTTCAGCACTGACGCCATGGGCAACCTTTGGCGCCAACGCCGCTGGATCCTCGACGCTCAGCGCATAGCACCGGCGCATGCCATCGTCATTGAGATGGGCTACATCGGTTACGCCGTCCATGCGACCAAGCAGCCCGCGCACCTCGTCGGGTCCGCGGTCTAGCGTCACCAACAGCCGCGGCCGAGCGCCAATCTCGCCCAACTTGCTATCCAACGCCATACGTCCGGCACGCATAATCAGCACCCGTGCGCAGACAGCCTCGACTTCCTGAAGAATGTGCGTCGAAATAATCACCGTCGCACGCCCCGCAAGTTCACGAATCAGCGAGCGCATATGCTGGATTTGAGACGGATCCAGTCCGTTGGTCGGCTCATCCAAAATCAGAATGTCCGGCTCATGCAGAATCGCCAGGGCCACACCCAGACGCTGACGGTAGCCACGTGACAGCGTCGCAACCCGAGCCCTGACCTTCGCGCCCAGTTCGGTACGCTCAATGGCACGTCGCATCGCTTTCGCGCGCTGAGACAGCGGAATTCCATGCAGTGCGGCCTGGTAATCGAGATGGTCCACTACAGTCATCTCCGAGTACAATGGGCAGTTCTCGGGCAGGTAGCCCAGACGACGCTGTACTGCTCGACGATCAGAGATAATGTCCTTTCCATCAATGGTTATAGAGCCGCGGCTGGGCTCCAGAAAACCAGTGATCATTTTCATGATGGTGGTTTTGCCGGCACCGTTATGGCCCAGCAGACCGACGATCTCGCGGCGGCCGATGTCGAACGACACTTGGTCGACAGCCATCAGCTCGCCATAACTTCGGCAAAGCTCGCGAACTTCGATCATCTTCATACTCCCTCTTTCTGACAGCATCACTGAACGCAATCTACGTGATGCTTTTCTGATTTTCTGAGTTAGAATCATGTTGACGGTGTGCACGCCCACAGAATCCTGTGGTACCCGCGTTCAGCAGACAACAAAACCCGTGAATTTCACAGCATCAGGCCGGATCATCGCAAGGGTCTAAACATGAAATTTTCGTAAGGTCAGATTGCAGAACTTCTGGCGTATCGAGCTTAGCTATATGTAATATGTGTACTCAACCTAGAGGCTCGATAGTTCTTTTCCAGACTCAGAGGGCCGATTTGTTGCCTCGAAGCCCACGACTTGGTGGGTAAGTGCGTGGTTGCTCCGGCATATTTCCGACCGAATCGTCGCATTCAAAACTTCGCGGTGTCAGGAGTTCTGCAATTCAAGCTCGATGAACAGAACCGGCGCATCTTCGTACCTAGGCCGCACAGCAGCCCTAGCTGGTAATCTAGCGACGAACCGCATGCCTTGGAGCGCATCAACAACCGCATTGATTGCCACTTCGGCTTCGAGCAGCACTTCATCTGCGGCATCGTCAGGCTGACAATCCGCGTGGGTTTGGCCATTTTGGTGATGGTGGCGCGGTGCCGATGGCCCGGAATACGCAATGGCGCTCGGCCCTATCCAACAGGGTTGACCCGAGCAGATGCGCTCGCTGGTGCAACCGATCGCACACCGGTTAGGTCGGCACCCTCTTGAGCAAGCAGTCTTGGATCGAAGCAAGGCACCCGAGGATAGTGCTTGCCTGTCACTCGCTGGCAATAAGAATAACTCTCAGTTGGGGTGCTCCATCGGCGCCCCATTGTTGCTCCCGAGTGCTTCGAACATCTGGGGGCAAGGCTCCGCTAGCCAGCGAGCCTGCGGGTCTCAGACCCGGCCAGCCAAAATCAGCGACAGCGCAAATATCTCAGATGATATGAGCGCTGATAGAAATCGCTCTAACCTTGCAGGGCGAGGGCGGAGAGAATACTGTCGCGAATCTCGTCCACACTGCCAATGCCATTGACCTTGATATAGCGCGGCGCGCCATCGCCGCCTTGCTCTGCCCAACTGTTATAGTAGTGAATCAACGGTTCTGTTTGCTCATGATAGACCTTGAGGCGGGCCTTGACAGTGTCCTCACGATCATCGTCACGCTGAATCAAAGGCTCGCCGGTCTCATCGTCTTTACCAGCTTCCTTTGGTGGATTGAATAGGATGTGGTAACTACGCCCGGAGCCTTCGTGTACACGGCGACCGGACATGCGTTTGATGATTTCCTCGTCAGGAACGTCGATTTCGACCACAGCATCGACGAAAACCTCGGCTTCCTTTAGAGCATCCGCCTGGGCCAAGGTACGCGGGAAGCCGTCGAATAGATAGCCGTTTTCACAGTCGGCATCGGCAATGCGTTCCTTGACCATGGCCATGATAATATCGTCGGATACCAAACCGCCCTCATCCATGATCTTTTTCGCCGCCTTGCCAAGTTCACTGCCAGCTTTGACGTGGCCACGCAGCATGTCGCCGGTAGAAATCTGCGGAATCTTGAAATGATCTTTGATAAATCCGGCCTGAGTGCCTTTGCCGGCCCCAGGGCCGCCAAGCAGGATGATGCGCATTGGACTGTCCTCGGTTGAATTCTCGTAAGAGCGCAAGATTGCCACAACAACCGGCTTAGGGCAAAACAACAATTCAGATGCGGGAATAACATCAACTTATGTATAACCCGCCACAAGTTCAAATCATGATGAATATCAGCGCGCATCAGCAGGCATTGCGGGGCGCTCGATTTTCGCTCGCGCCTGCAGATCATCCAGCAAATGAGCATAGGCGGACCGACCGAGGGTGCTGGAGAGTACCCGCATCTCGGCCTCGCGGGCAGATTCACCAAGCGCGGCCGCATCACCATCGACGACTTTTGACACGACTACCACCAGCCCGGCATCAGTACCATTATCGCCACTGATAAAGATTGTTTGTCCCTCCACTGGCGGCGGTTCAGCAAACGCCAGTTTCAACACCGCGGGCGGCACGCCAGGTCCAGTGCGCCCTACAAGCCCGGGGTTTTGTGGTTCAAACGAGCCAGCAGCGGTACTGATGTCTTCACCTGCCTCGAGCCGTTGCACGATGTCCTCCGCGGCGGCCAGCGCTGCCTGTGCGGAGCGCTGCTTCTGTATGGCCTCGATTACCTGCTCACGCACCTCGTCAATCGGCTGCACGGATGCTGCCCGATGATCATCGACGCGCAGTACGATCGCGCGCATCACGTCGGGGTCGGGCTCCATCAGTTCGCTGTTGTTGCCTAAGGTCAGTACGTCTTCACTGAATGCTGCCGCTACGACCTTGGAGTTGGCAAAAATCCCTTCACCACCGCTGCGATCGAACCAATCGCTGGTTTGAAGAGGGAGTTCCAGCGTTTCTGATGCTAGGATCAGGCTGTCTGGGGATTCGAAGGCCAGGGTTGCAAGGCGCTCTGCAATATCGAAGAAAAGCGCCTCTGATTGAATACTTCCAGCTTCCTCGGCCAATTGGTCGCGGACATCCTTGAAAGGCTTAACCTCGCCGCCTGACACCTCAGTCACCTCGATAAGGTGATAGCCAAAGCGGCTGCGCACGGGTTCACTCAGGGCGTTAGGCTGCAACGCGAAGGCGGCTTGTTCGAAAGGGGGATCCATGATACCTCGACCGACCAGACCAAGATCGCCCCCAGCGCCTGCACTCGCTGGATCCTCGGAGGCTTCCTCGGCAACCGCGGCAAAATCCTCGCCGGCGAGAATGCGCTCCCGCAGCTCGTTGGCTCGCTGTTTGACGGCGTCTGCCCCCACATCGTCGGCATCGGCGGGAACGGTCAGTAAGATATGGCGAATACGGCGCTGCTCTGGCTCTACGAACTCATCAATACGCTCGTTGTAGCTATTTTGCAGTTCTTCATTGCTGACATCGGCCACCGAGGATGCCAATTGCTCTGCATCCAGCAACAGGTAAGCTACGCGAACCTGCTCTGGCGTTTGGAACAAATCCTGATGCTCGTTGTAATAGGTCTGAATCTCGTCTTCGGACGGAAGCTCATCCGGCGTAAAGTCGGCATAGGGAAGCGACAGGTAGGTCAGTTCACGTTTCTGACGCAACAGACGTATGCTCTCTTCAACAACCGATGGTGTGACGAACTCGGTCCCGGTTACCGCCCGCGCGAGCTGGCTAGAGAGTAACCGCTCGCGCAGCTGCGCCTCGTACGCTGCTGGGGTTAGCCCTTGGAGCCTCAAAACCCGCTTGTAGGTCTCATTGTCAAACGCGCCATCCTGCTGAAATGCGCGCTCGCTCAAGATTGCGGCACGCACCGCCTGATCGGATACCCGCATACCCATGGACACCGACGCATCGAGCAGGACGGTATCGCGGATCATACTATCAAGTACTTGTTCTCGCAGTCGTTCGCCTCCAAATAAGTTGGGATCGTAAGAGCTGCCAAGCCGATTCCGGAGCTGCATGCGAGTGCGCTGAACATTTTGATCAAATTGCCGCTCGGTGATTTCCGTGCCGTTGACCTTGGCGACTACCGTCTCGCCACCGGTGCCAAGATAAGACTGGATACCCCAAAGGGCAAAGGGAATACTGATAAGGATGACAATCGCCCAGGCGACCCAGCCTTTCGCCCGGTCTCGAATCTCCTGCAACATGACAGCGTCTCGGGGTAGGTTCTCGAATGGATGTTAGCAAGATTGTGATAGATGCCGGGGTGCATCCTGGCATGCTCGCAAACAAAAGTGCGGGGTATCCTGAGTGGATACCCCGCGCTGTATTGAGTTGGCGGAGTGGACGGGACTCGAACCCGCGACCCCCGGCGTGACAGGCCGGTATTCTAACCAACTGAACTACCACTCCTAAATTATAATGACTTCTGGAATATAGTTCCTGAGTTGACCATATCAGGTATTAATATTTCTGAATCTGGCGCTTCTCAGGGATACTCTACTTGCCTCGCTATATTCGTTTCACTGTATTCGTTTCTCTGGCTTCGCCTTCTATCATAGCTTTTCAGCCGATGACGGAGAGATATTTTATCCTTAGATCTTTTGCCATTCAACGAGCGCTTAGATAGAAAGCAAGCGTATTTACTCGTGTACTACGGATTCTCGCAAGCCATCTGAGGCGATATCTCGTAAACAATCTGAGATCATATCTCATTAGCTCTCTGAAGCCATAGTTACCCGGAGCATCAACTACGAAGTCCTATTTAATAGATGCTCTACGGGTGATGGGTGCTGCAGGGCTCGAACCTGCGACCCTCGCCTTGTAAGGGCGATGCTCTACCAGCTGAGCTAAGCACCCCTATTTCTTTAAAGAATCGCAGTTGCTCTTTCAGCAACAGATCAAAATGCGCTCCAAAGTCAACTACATCAGGCAATCCACTTTGTTGACAGCGCACTTTTTCAACAACGAGTAGATTATTGTATACCGTCTTTCAGCGCTTTGCCAGCCTTGAAAGACGGAGTTTTGGATGCCCCAATCTCGATTGCTTCCCCTGTCTGCGGATTGCGCCCGGTACGAGGAGCGCGCTCTTTGACGGAGAATGTTCCGAAACCAATAATGGATACGGTATCACCACCCTTTAGAGCAACAGCAATCGACTCCGTGAAAGCATCTAAAGCCCGAGCTGCTGCAGTTTTTGGTATTTCAGCAGCTTCTGCCATGGCATCGATTAGATCCGACTTATTCATTATTCCCCCCTCACGCATTGCCTGAAAATTGTGTCGCCACTTGTCTACCTTGGGCGAGTTCTTACTTGGAGCTCCGCCGTATGGACAGCGTGGATTGTTCACGAGCAGTTATGCCGATGTCAAGCTGATCGACACAGGAGCTCAACGGCAAGACGATTGGGGATGTAAGCGAATCAGGCAGCATGTTGTCTCAGGTTTGATAGAGTTGGCATATCGGCCTACTTGACAAAAATCACATCAGTGATGTGTGAGAGGTCTAGCAGGCTTTTCTTCGCTTTCTTTCGCCGTGGGTGGAGTAGCCTCGGCTTCTTCAGCCGGTGCTTCTACTTCAGCCTCCGCAGCTGGATCCGATTGAATCCCCGGTCGCTCGCACAGGGCGTACTCTAACACTTCATCAATCCATTGTACCGGACGAATATCCAAGCTTTGCTTAATATTCTTTGGGATTTCGACCAGATCTCGCTCATTTTCGTGCGGAATCAACACTGTCTGTATGCCGCCACGATGTGCAGCAAGTAATTTCTCCTTGAGACCACCAATGGGTAATACCTCACCACGTAGAGTAATCTCTCCCGTCATTGCCACGCTGGAGCGCACTGGAATTTCCGTCAAGGAGGATACGAGAGCGGTGCACATCGCCACTCCAGCACTTGGACCGTCCTTAGGCGTAGCGCCTTCTGGCACATGGATATGCAGATCGTTTTTTCGGTGGAAATCCAGATCGATTTCAAGCGCCTTGGCACGGCTGCGTACGACGGTCAATGCGGCCTGAATCGACTCTTGCATAACATCTCCCAGTTGGCCGGTATAAGTGAACTTACCTCTTCCGGGGACCAAGGCTGACTCAATGCGCAACAGTTCGCCACCGACCTCTGTCCACGCCAGTCCAGTCACCTGTCCGATCTGATCATGCTCATCCGCAAGGCCAAATCGGAAGCGACGCACACCGAGATATTTTTCTAAAGCCTTAGGGGTTACCGAAATGATGGTATCGCGCTTTTTCAGTAGAACTTCCTTGACTACTTTCCTGCAGATTTTGGAAATTTCTCGTTCGAGATTGCGCACTCCTGCCTCGCGCGTATAATAACGAACGATATCGCGTACCGCGCCCTCTCGTATCTGAAGTTCGCCGCGCTTCAGTCCGTTATTTTTCATTTGCTTCGGAATCAGATATCGCTCAGCGATATTCACCTTTTCATCTTCCGTGTAGCCGGCGAGACGAATCACTTCCATCCGGTCAAGCAGTGCCGGCGGTATGTTAAGGGTATTTGCTGTGCCGACAAACATCACTTCGGATAAGTCGAAGTCAACTTCCAGATAGTGATCGTTGAAGCTGTTATTTTGCTCCGGGTCCAGTACCTCGAGCAGCGCCGATGCCGGATCGCCCCGGAAGTCCATCGCCATTTTATCAATTTCATCGAGTAGGAAAAATGCATTACGTGACTGTGCTCTGGACAGCAACTGAATGATCTTTCCGGGCAATGCGCCAATGTAGGTACGCCGATGGCCGCGGATTTCTGCCTCATCGCGCACACCGCCAAGTGACATCCGTACGAACTTACGGTTTGTAGCACGTGCAATGGACTGCCCGAGAGATGTTTTGCCGACGCCAGGTGGGCCAACTAGACAAAGAATAGGCCCCTTGAGCTTGCGCACACGCTGCTGGACCGCAAGATATTCGAGAATCCGTTCTTTTACTTTTTCCAGCCCGTAATGATCGGTGTCTAAAACCTGTTCTGCGACGCGAATGTCATTGCGGATACGCGTCCGCTTCTTCCATGGCACCGAAACCAGCGTATCGACATAGTTGCGTACAACTGTGGCCTCTGCCGACATCGGTGACATGAGTTTAAGTTTATTGAGCTCTGTAGTCGCCTTATCCTTGACCTCTTTTGGCATGCCCGCAGCATCGATGCGTCGAGCAAGATCTTCGAGCTCGTTCGGTGCATCTTCCAGCTCACCCAGTTCTTTCTGGATCGCCTTCATTTGCTCGTTGAGGTAATACTCCCGCTGATTCTTCTCCATCTGTCGCTTGACGCGACCACGGATACGCTTTTCCATCTGCAAAATGTCATTTTCGGCCTCCATCAACCCCATCAGATGTTCCAAGCGTTGTTGCACATCCACCATCTCTAAGACATTCTGCTTTTCATCAAGCTTCAGAGACATGTGTGCCGCCATGGTATCGGCTAGGCGACCCGCCTCGTCGATACTCGACAATGAGGTAAGCACTTCCGGTGGAACTTTTTTATTCAGCTTGACGTACTGATCGAACAGCGCCACGGCTGAACGCATTAATACCTCTTGCTCACGATCGTCAGCTTCTAATTTTTCATCCATCGGTTGGACATTTGCCGAGAATACTTGCTCGGTGGTCAGAAATGACGTAGCTTTTGCCCGCCGGTGACCCTCCACTAGTACCTTGACGGTTCCGTCAGGTAGCTTGAGCAGTTGCAGGATGTTGGCCAGTGTGCCAATTACATGCAAATCGGCGATCGCCGGGTCGTCCACGTCGGCGTTTTTTTGGGCGATGAGTAGAATTTGCTTGTCGCTGGCCATGGCGGAGTCGAGCGCCCTGATAGACTTGTCGCGACCAACAAACAACGGAATCACCATGTGCGGATAAACCACAACATCACGCAACGGTAGAACCGGTACTTCTTGATCCGCCGATGCCTGATCGGCATGGAGAAGATCCTTGATGTCAGTTTCGCGCTTGGCCATAAAAACTCCACTTTGGGTGTATCGAGCGCGTACCCAGTCGATGGTAAATACAAGGAAGTATTGACCTCTGGAACGAGCGTCGAGGAAGAAAAGATCGTTGACGTTCTGAAGGAGGTTAGGGCTCAGACCGGGCGCTTCAATTGGGACTGAGTCTGAAATCACCAATGATCCCAAGACTCGGAGCAAGCCAGAGGCTCGGGACAATTGGAGGTTCGGGTAAAATCAGATCCAACGTGGCTCACAGAGTGAGCCAATCGGCGACAAGGCATCTAAAGGCATGATATGAACGAAGCGCAGCTGATTTCAGGCTTCGAGATGCATAAATCAATCTGCCGCGGCGCGTTGTTGTTTCTCACCACCGTCATAGATCACAAAAGGTTTGTTTTCGCCGGTAATGACCGACGAGTCCACCACCACTTTGCTGACGCTTTCCATCGAGGGCAGGTCATACATGATGTCAAGTAGAACCTGTTCCATAATTGTGCGCAGACCTCGAGCACCGGTCTTACGCTCCATCGCCTTCACCGCGATTGCTTGGAGTGCATCATCACGCAGCTCTAGTTCGCAGCCTTCCATCGAGAACAGCCGAGCATACTGCTTATGCAGTGCATGTTTGGGCTCGGTAAGGATTCGAACCAGCGCTTTCTGATCCAATTCCTCCAGGTTTGCCATGACCGGCAATCGACCAACGAATTCGGGTATCAGTCCGTAACGGATCAGATCTTCCGGTTCGACGCTGCTCAGCAACTCACCAATGCGACGGTCATCGTTCGTACTATGGACTTCCGCAGAGAAGCCGATACCGCCCTTGCGGCAACGCTGTTGCACGACTTTATCCAAGCCAGCAAAGGCACCGCCGACAATGAACAGAATATTGGACGTGTCGACCTGCAAAAACTCTTGTTGCGGATGCTTGCGACCGCCCTGCGGCGGTACTGAGGCAATCGTCCCTTCAATCAGTTTAAGTAAGGCCTGTTGAACACCCTCCCCAGAAACATCCCGGGTGATTGATGGGTTATCGGATTTTCGCGAGATTTTGTCGATTTCGTCAATGTAGACAATCCCGGTTTGCGCCTTTTCAACGTCATAGTCGCACTTTTGTAGCAGCTTCTGAATGATGTTCTCGACGTCCTCGCCAACATAGCCGGCTTCAGTGAGCGTTGTGGCATCGGCGATTGTGAACGGAACATTGAGCAGTCGCGCCAGGGTCTCCGCGAGCAGTGTTTTACCCGATCCAGTGGGTCCGATCAGCAGAATATTACTCTTTGCAATCTCGATATCTTCTTTAGCGTCCGCTGCCTCAAGGCGCTTATAGTGGTTGTAGACGGCGACCGACAATACCTTTTTAGCCTGCTCTTGGCCGATGACATACTGGTTAAGGCTGTCATTGATCTCCCGAGGCTTGGGCAACCGACTAGTCGCTTCGCCCACGCCCTCCTGCATCTCCTCGCGAATGATGTCGTTACAGAGTTCGACACACTCATCGCAAATGAATACAGATGGACCAGCGATTAGCTTGCGCACCTCGTGCTGACTCTTGCCGCAGAAAGAACAGTACAAGAGCTTACCTTCGTCATTCTTTCCGTGGGTGTTTCCGCTCATGGGTGGGCTACTCTCCGAAAGATGCATCGACAGGGGGTTCAGAACCCGTCACACCAAATAATGACGTTAATCATAACTGTTTGCGACCAGATGGCAAGACGCTGATGTCAGTTGTTCGGTGATGGAAAATCGACTTGGAACATGTAAACTCGATGCGAAAGTTGCCTGGAAGCTAACCTTTAGTCATCTCAGATCCTCCGGGCAGAGATTCCTACTGAGTGCGGACACTAACTCGTGTGGAGGTCTATAAGTAGGACGTAAGGGTAGGCTACAGTAGCCCCCATGGTACACTAAAGAAGTATATAAAAGAACATCTGTAGCCTATACAGTAGATATTCGTCGCCAGGCAGGAGGCTTATATCGGATTCCACTCGTCAATGGATGCATATCAGGTAGGTTTATCGGCGACGGCCTCCCGCACATCCAGTACTTTATCGATCAAGCCATATTCCACCGCCACTTCACCGCCCATAAAACGATCACGATCGGTGTCCTCGGCAATTTTTTCAAGCGGTTGGCCGGTGTGGTAGGCTAAAATCTCGTTCAGCTGTTCGCGAATATGCAGTATTTCACGAGCGTGAATGTCGATGTCAGTGGCTTGACCCTGGAATCCCCCAAGGGGTTGATGAATCATCATGCGCGAGTGTGGAAGACAAAAACGTTTTCCCTTGGCACCTCCAGCGAGCAGCAACGCCCCCATACTGGCGGCTTGACCTATGCACATCGTACTTACATCCGGCCGGATGAAACGCATGGTATCGTAGATCGCCAAACCCGCGGTCACAGCCCCACCTGGTGAGTTGATGTAGAAATGGATATCCTTATCAGGGTTTTCTGATTCTAGAAATAACAGCTGCGCGACGACTAAGTTAGCAACGTGGTCCTCGACTGGCCCCACCAGGAAAACTACCCGCTCTTTGAGTAGACGGGAAAAGATGTCGAATGATCGCTCACCGCGAGCAGTCTGTTCGATCACCATCGGGATCAGCCCGAGCGCCCGCGGATTCCAGCCCGCGTCTCCAGTATTCTCATTCATCCGTGTATCTAAAGACGACTTTATCATCGTATGACCTCGCGCGACGACAGGAAATTAAGACTCAGGTTTGTTGGAATTGCATAGATCCTAAGATTGGGAAGCACCATATATGCCATATTCCAGCTAGATAGATGGCGTCTTAGCGTTGCCGATCAAGCGCCTTCCTGCTCCATTTTAAGCGCGTCGAAGGTCATTGGCTCCTCCTGGACCTCAGCGTCCACGAGTAGGTGCTCGACCACCATATCCTCTAGGACCATCGACTTGATGGTTTCCAGCTTCTGGCTATCAGCGTAGTAGTGAGCTATGACTGCGGCCGGGTTGTCATAGCCTTCGGCAAGAGTCGCTGCTAGTGCGCGAACGCGATCTTCGTCTGGAACCATATCATGCGATTTGATGATTTCGGCGACAATCAGTTGAATTGCAACGCTGCGTTTTGCTTGATCCTCCAGCAATTCATCCGGAAACTGAAGGATTAGGCTACTGTCGGCACCCTGCAGACGCTGCTTCGCCATTTTTATCTGTTCGGCCACCAATACCGCCGGCACATCGATCGGGTTCGCCTCCCACACCGCATCGAAAATTTGTCGCTTTACACTGGCTTTGACTTGCTTTGCCACTTCATATTGTGCGTTGATGCGCACAGCAGCACGGAATTTATCCAAATCACCATCCTCGATGTCGAATTGTCGGGCAAATTCCGCATCCACTTCCGGCAAAACCGGCATTGCTACATCATGTACGACGACATGAAAGCGAACTTGCTTGCCAGCTAGGTTCTCCACTGGATGTGGATCGGGAAAAGTAACGTCGAAATCAAGCTCCTGGCCGGCTACGCTGCCGATCAATTGATCTTCAAAGCCGGGTATCATTTTTCCGGAGCCCAAATCGATCTGGATATTCTCGGCACTACCGTTCGGCAGTGCCTCGCCATCCAAGGCGCCGGCGTAGGAAATTGTTAATCTGTCGTTGGGCTCCGCGGGACGCTCGACAGGGGACCAGGTCTTGTGCTGACTTCGTAGCCGGTTCACGATCTGATCGATGTCGCTGTCTGCCAAGTCGACAACCGGGCGTTTGATGAGCTTGCCGGCAAGACTGACGGTGGTAATTTCCGGAAGCACCTCGAACTTCGCTTTATAGGCATAGCGTCGCGCACGTCGGTCTATGTCTGGTTCGATGTCCGGCGGTGACGCCAGACGCAGTTCTTGTTTGGCGATTGCTTCGGATAACGAGTCTTTTACCATCTCGCCAAAGACTTCATTACTTACACCGTCGCCAAACCGCTGTCGCAGAATTCGCATCGGCACCTTTCCGGGGCGAAACCCCGGGAGACGCGCGCTGGAAGCGAAATCCTGAAGGCGTTTGTCGATTTCCCGCTCGATATCATCCGGCGACAGCTCTACAATCATCTGGCGGGCGAGCCCCTCACCATTTTCGACAGTCACTTGCATTTAGGCAATCTCCAGTATGGGTTCCGCTAAACTTGCAAAAGCGCGGAAGTATATCCCTGGAACGGGGTACGATCCAGGCCAATATCGTCTGGTAGCATCAGCACCTCATTCTTTACATAAGCCAGCCGCCCATACGTTGAGCCCATGTCCCGCCCGACCAATGCCTTGATCGATCTGGCGGCGATCCGCCACAATTATCGCACCGCTAAAGCGCTGAGCGCAGGCGCGCAAGTTGTTGCCGTGGTCAAGGCCAACGGCTATGGACATGGCGCCATACCAGTCGCTCGCGCACTGGATGCGGAGGCCGACTCGTTTGCCGTCGCCTGTACTGAGGAGGCCATGGAATTGCGCGAGGTTGGCATCCGCCGCCCGATCTTGCTGCTTGAGGGGGTATTCGATCCCGCTGAACTTGTGATCGCAGATCACGCCAAACTGACGCCAGTGATTCACAGTCTGAGACAACTGGACTGGCTGCTACAAGCGCGACCAGCTAGAGCGTTTGACGTTTGGCTGAAAATGGATAGCGGCATGCACCGTATCGGCCTTGCACCGGAAGATTTTGCCGCAGCCTACGCAAAGCTCGAGCGCTGCCAACATGTCAGGCAAATTGTTTTAATGAGCCATTTGGCGCGCGCAGATGAACTTGACAGCGATGCAACCGAGCATCAACTTGCCTGCTTCAGACGCTATACCAACGCAATCGACGCCCCGCGCAGCCTTGCCAACTCAGCTGCCGTACTTGCATGGCCGGCAACTCATTATGAATGGGTGCGCCCGGGCATCATGCTCTACGGCGCAACGCCCCTGAACGCACCACATCCACACTCCGGCAGATTGCAAACGACCATGCGCCTGGAATCAACACTGATCAGCATACGCGAGTTAGCTGCTGGCGAAGCGATTGGCTACGGTGCACGCTATGTTTGCAAAAAACCCACGCGTGTGGGCGTAGTCGCCATTGGATACGCGGATGGTTATCCGCGACATGCCCGCGATGGCACACCAGTGGTGGTCAAAGATCGGCCAAGCAGTATTATTGGCCGGGTATCCATGGATATGCTGACTATCGACCTAAGCGCGATCCCGGATGCCAGTATCGGCGACCCCGTGCAACTCTGGGGTGATCAGGTCTCCGCCAACGACGTCGCATCCGCAAGCAATACGATCGCCTACCAACTGTTCACCGGGATCTCGCGCCGCGTTCCGCTGTGTTATGCCGATTGTGCAACAATTTCGACTTCGGGCATTTGTAGCGTCCGCGACAAACAACAGGATCTCGGCAGGCCCAGATATTAAAAAACAGTCACCTAGAGATCGCTGCCAGCTTAGGCATGGCATTTGCATGTGAACTCTCAAACTTTGCGATGCACTATCGACCATAGTGCTTACCTGACAATTCGAGAGGGCGTGTGATGCAACAAGAGCTCAGTCAAGCCGGCTCAGCCGGAACTGCGGCCGGAGGCTGCGCTTCCGGCAGCTGCGGTAGCGGCGCCGGCAGCAATGCGGGAGGCAGCGCAAATAGTCTTGCGCATCTCCCAGAACATATCCGCGCCAAAGTGCATAACCACCCGTGCTTTTCCGAACAGGCACATCATCACTATGCGCGCATGCATGTGGCAGTGGCACCGGCGTGTAACATTCAGTGTCACTACTGTAACCGCAAGTATGATTGCTCCAATGAATCACGCCCAGGGGTCGTATCCGAGGTAATGACGCCGGAGCAGGCGGTGAAAAAGACCCTGGCAGTGGCCGCCGCAATCCCACAGATGAGCGTACTCGGCATCGCGGGTCCGGGTGATCCGCTCGCTAATCCGGAGCGCACACTGGCCACCTTCCGTGCGCTAAGCGAGAAGGCTCCAGACATCAAGCTGTGCGTTTCTACCAACGGCCTAGCACTGCCGGAGTTAGTGGATGAAATCTGCCAACATAATATCGATCACGTTACCATTACGATCAACTGCATAGATGCGGAGATCGGCGCCAAGATTTATCCTTGGATCTTTTGGAATAATCGCCGTATCAAAGGGATCAAGGGCGCCCGCATTCTGATCGAGCAGCAGCAAAAGGGCTTGCAGATGCTTACCGATCGTGGAGTATTGGTCAAGGTCAATTCTGTAATGATTCCGGGCGTGAATGACCAACACCTGAAAGAAGTCAGCCGCGTTGTCAAGGCCAAGGGCGCATTCCTGCACAATGTCATGCCGCTCATTGCCGAACCGGAACATGGCACCTTTTACGGCATTATGGGCCAGCGCGGCCCCAATCACGACGAGTTACAAGCCTTGCAGGAAGCCTGCGCCGACGACGGTGCCGGTGGTATGGCCATGATGCGTCATTGTCGACAATGCAGAGCTGACGCCGTGGGCATGCTTGGCGAGGACCGGGGTGCCGAATTTACGCTGGAAAAAGTCGAAAAAATGGACATCGACTACAACGCGGCCATGCAGCGGCGCGCCGAAGTGCATGCCGCTATCGAAGCCAATCGCGAAGCGCAGAATCAGCAGCGTAATGAGACCTTCATCCCAATCGCGGCGCTGAAGCGTCCAGCCACAGCAAATGTAACCGCGGAATCGAACCCAGCATTCAGTCGGGCAACAGTCCTGGAAACGCGGCCGATGCGCATGGCGGTCGCCACCAGCGGGGGTGGCCTCATCAACCAACACTTCGGCCATGCTCGCGAATTTCTAGTCTACGAGGCCGCCGGGCGTGGCGATAAGATCGAGGTACGCTTCATTGGCACGCGAAAAGTAGACTTGTATTGCACCGGCGACGACACCTGCGGTGATGGCCAGACCGCTTTGTCCGGCATCCTGCGCGCCCTGCAAGGCTGCGAAGCAGTTTTGTGCTCGAAAATCGGCTACGAGCCCTGGGGAGCGTTGGAGGCGGCCGGTATCCTGCCAAACGGTGAACATGCAATGGAACCCATCGAGGATGCCGTCGCCGCGTTCTACAGGGAATCAGCCGCGCAGGGCCGACTCGACACAGAGTTCGAGAGCGCCATGCTGTCAGCCTGATCAACGGACTTTGCCATCTCAAACACCTAGGAGAATATGCACCATGGCGTACCGAATCATCGAAAGCTGCGTGAATTGCTGGGCCTGCGAGCCCCTATGCCCCAGTCAAGCCATCCATGCGGCCGAGCCACACTTCATTATCGACGCCGCGGCCTGCACCGAATGCAACGGCGACCACGCGCATCCGCAGTGCGCCAGCATTTGCCCCGTTGAAGGAGCCATCCTCGACAGCCTCGGCATACCGGTCAATCCACCGGGCTCGCTGACTGGGATTCCGCCTGAGCGTATGGCGGAAGCGATGGCCGAAATTCAGGCTCGCTGATCGACGACTCAATACGAGCCTAGCTACTGGTATTCGCCATATTCGTTCCATCCCGTAGCAGCTTATTGATATCCACCTTGATACCCGCCCGAATGCAATGACTTCTCTGCGATTTGCCGACCTGGTACGCCATCTGCTGAAAGCCGTTGACAACCAACGACGTCTTCTGCATTGGAACCGTACGCTGGCTCGCCCCGCGAGCTGCGGCCGGGTGTCGAACTGGCATTGGCGTCGGCACTCGGCTCTGATCCACATGCGCAGCGAGATGGTGACGGAGAGAGAACGGTGACCGAGATCGTCTTTTATGAAAAACCCGGATGCATCGGTAATGCCAGGCAAAAACGCATATTGACCAGGCTTGGTCACCAGCTCGAGGTGCACGACCTGCTCTCCGAACCTTGGAGCCGCGAGCAGCTAAGGGCCTTCTTTTGTGAACTCGAGGTCAAAGATTGGTTCAATCCCTCGGCACCGCGCATCAAATCCGGTCATGTCGATCCAAGCAAGTTGGACGAGCGCAGCGCCCTGGAATTGCTGTTGGCTGAGCCGCTGCTCATCCGCCGGCCGCTGATCGAATCCGTTCACGGTCGCTGCTGCGGCTTTGAACCCAATCCGGTGCTAAACGCCCTCGGCGTCCAGTTCGATGAGGGCGACGATCTGCAAAGCTGTCCTCGCGACCAGGCTAACGAGCCAGCCTGTGATACGCAAAGCGCTGCCTCACCGGCGTCGCAGAGCTATTGGCAATGATCCGCGAACAGCATACAAATCTATCCGGCATCAGCCCCGGCCAAACCGAGGGCGCGGTCAGCATCGCCGATGGCGTGCATTGGATCGGCGCCATGGATCCTAATCTGCGTAGTTTCGACATGATTCTGCGCACCGCTAACGGCACAACCTACAATGCCTATGCGGTGCGCGGTAGCGACGGAGTCGCGGTGGTGGATACAGTCAAGGCGGAGTTCAGCGACACATTTTTTCGGCGCCTGGAATCAGTCACCCGCTACAGCGAAATTCAAGTCATCATACTCAACCACTTGGAGCCGGATCACACCGGCGCCTTGCCGGAACTGATGCGCCGCGCTCCGCAGGCGCGATTGATCATCTCCCAGCGTGCTCCAGCCATGCTCAAGGCCCTATTGAAGCCAAGTGATGACGAACTGGACTACGATACGGTCAACACCAACGATGAAATCTCGCTCGGCGACCGCCGACTGCGCTTTCTGCACACGCCTTTCCTGCATTGGCCTGACACCCAATGTACGTACCTGGTCGAAGCACAGATCCTGTTTTCAGGCGATGTATTCGGCTGCCATTACTGCGACGAGCGCCTATTTAACGACCGGGTCGGAGATTTCCGATTTTCATTCGATTATTACTACGCCCACATCATGCGTCCGTTCAAGGCGCATGTGATGGACGCATTGAAACTGATCGAGCCGCTGCCGTTGAAGCTGGTGGCGCCAACCCATGGTCCGATCCTACGTGATCGCCCGCGCCGCTATGTTGCCCGCTACCGGGAACTCTCCACCGCCGGACAGATCTTTGAGCCGGGTTTCCTGGCAGGAACCGAACAACGTTCGCTGATTGTGTTCTACATGAGCGCTTACGGCAGCACCGCGCGCATGGCCGAAGCGGTATGTGCTGGAGCTGAATCCGTCAGCGGCGTGCGGGTTTCCCTCTACGATTTAGAGGGTGGTGAGACCGAACCCTTCGTCGACCTGATCGAACAGGCCGATGCCCTCGCCTTCGGCTCGCCTACCGTCAATGGCGATGCAGTTAAACCCATTTGGGATCTGCTCTCATCCCTTGCGGTGGTGGATCTGCGCGGAAAAATCGGCGCGGCATTCGGCTCTTACGGCTGGAGCGGCGAAGCGGTACCCATGTTGGAAGATCGACTCCGTGGTCTGAAACTGCGAGTGCCCGTCCCTGGACTGCGAGTGAAACTCATCCCGACGGTCGACGAATTATCCGAAAGCCGCGAGTTTGGCCGGCGCCTTGCCGAGGCCATCACCGGCCGGCAAGGGTCGAGTCCGGCGGTCGAGACAGCAGACGACGACGATAATGGCCAAGTCATTGACTTTTCGGAACTCGGCTGAAATCAGCAGCATTACCGATCAGCACCAGCACCAAGCGGATATGACGCCCCGATCGATACAACGGCAAGCGCCGTCAGGCGCAGCAATGATTCCACAGGCTCCAACACGAGCTGATTTCAACAAACCTCTGATTGAAAAAGAGAAGTAGTAACATGGCAAAAGCAAAGATCACCTTTGAAGACATCGGCCAAACCGTCAATGTCCCAGCCGGCATCCGTGTCATCGAAGTATCCGAAAAAGTCGGTGCAGGTATCATTTATGGTTGTCGCGAGGGCGACTGCGGCACCTGCATGATGCATGTGACCGAGGGCTGGAACAACCTCACCGAGCCCTCGGTGCTGGAAGAAAAGGTGTTGCGAGACAATATGGCTAGCCGCCATAACCGTCTCGCCTGCCAGGCGCAAGTGATCGGCGACTGCAAGGTGAAGCCTGCCTAAACCAAACCCTCGGCCATTTACGCCTCATCACTCCCACAAACTGTCGCATCGGCGGTATGCAGCGTCGGCGACTTACAACTGGAGCCCATTCCCATGGCCCTCGTCACTTTTTCAAACCCCGACTACAAAGACAAGACTGTCTACGCCGTAGCCGGCAGCCACACCGAAACCCTGCTTAAGCTCGCTAAAGAGCACAAGGTGCCGGTTCAATTCGATTGTCAGGATGGAGAATGCGGCCATTGCGTCGTGCGTGTAACCAGTATCGACAAGAAACAGCGTATGGGTTATCACCTGACCGATAAGGAGATGACGGTACTCAAGGAACTCGGCAAGATCAATCAGGATCAGATCGACCAACTTGCGGTCGACGACATGCCCAGCGAATGGCGTCTGGCCTGCCAGATGATCGTCCGCGACGAAGACATCCTGGTCGAGTTCTAAGTCATGAACTGGCAGGTCGCCGCAAGGCCTAATGGGTCGCCAGCCCAGGCCATGGTCGGAGCAGACAGCAACGCGGATGCCGCGAGCCTGCTGTTCAGCGAGCTCGCCAGCCACGCCGCTGGGCATAGCAATGATCATGCCCTAGCCTGCATGATCGTCAGCCTATGCACTGGAGGCGGCGCCCTGCCGGATTGGCTTGGACTGGAACCGCCGGCATTTGCTTGCCTGCTGCGCAGGCATTTCCCCGGGGTCGACCTTGGCGACCGTCCCAATATCGGGCGTCCGCTGCACGGCAAGCGCCAGGAAGAGCGCGACGAGCTCGTCGACCTGATGCTGCTGGATAAAGCCGGGGATTGCCCATCCGAGGTCTGGATGGCCCATATCATCGCTGCCGGCTGCATGGCCAGCGATCATCTCTGGCAAGACCTCGGTCTCTGGGACCGTACCGAACTGACCGCGCTGATGCGGCGTAACTTCCCGCCGCTTGCCGCACGCAACGTCAAGGATATGAAATGGAAGAAATTTCTGTACAAGCAGTTATGCGAAGCGGAAGGCATCTATGCCTGCCGGGCGCCATCCTGCGAGGTCTGTGTCGACTATACCGTCTGCTTCGGCCCCGAGGAATAACGCAAGGAGGAAGGATACAGAAACAGCTCGTGTCTTTTCTATGATCCTTGAGCTCGGGCAAGATCCTCATCCCGGGCAAACAGGATGAGTTGTCTTCGAGCCCTTTGCGAAATTGACTCGGAACGATCAAAACCGCCCTCACCTATCGCCGTTCCCATCGGCTGCTGCCTGACCGATCTCGCGCATCGCGTTACTTGACATAGGCTGGAGAATCCAGATGCTGTTCCTTGCGGAGACCTTCACCGCGGATCTTGTTAAGCTCCGCGCTATCGGTGCCTATTTGGGCCTCGCCATCGGTGATGCTCTCGGCGCCACGGTTGAGTTCATGACACCAAACGAAATCCGCACCCAGTATCGCGAGCATCGCGATATCATCGGCGGCGGCTGGCTGCGTTTACGCAAAGGCCAGGTGACTGACGATACTGGTATGAGCCTGGCTCTAGGCGAAAGCATTCTATCTCATGGCGGCATCAGCGCCCATGCCGCTGCCGATGCCTTCAGCGATTGGATGCGCACAAAGCCGGTCGATATCGGCCACACGGTACGCCGAGGTATCTCCAGCTATCGCCGCACTGGCCAGCCGTATGTACCCGAAAGCGAATTCGACGCTGGCAACGGCGCCTGTATGCGTTGTTTGCCCATCGCCCTGGCCAGCCTGGGTGCCGACAGCGCCAACGTCGAGGCAGCCAACCTGTTGCAAGCGCATATCACCCATAACAATCCGATCTCAGACGCTGGTACATTCTGCACCATCCGTATGGTCCAGGCCGGGCTGCTCGGTGGCAGCAAAAAAGACCTCAAACAACTCGCCGATGCCCTGGTGAAGATCCATCCTGAATTCGCTTACGATCGCAAACGCTGCGAGAACCCCAGCGCTTATATCGTCGACACCCTGCGAGCCGTGTTTCAGGCGCTCTTCGCCACCGACGGGCTGGAAGCCGCGCTGATCGACTGCGTCAACCGCGGTGGCGACTCCGACACTACGGGCGCCATCCTGGGCATGATCGCCGGCGCCTTGTACGGCCCAACTGTACTGCCCGCACGCTGGGTTCGCCGGCTCGACCACAACATTCGCCGACAGTGCATGCTGCAAGCCCGGGAGCTGTTGCGGCTCTCGCCATTGTATCGAGCCAAGCCTAACCATCACACCTGATGATCTGATTCGGTCGTGGCTGCCTGTTCATTGCACCTGCTCATTAGCCTGCCCATGAGATCACCAGGCATAACGGAATCAGGCCATGCTCGTCATAGATCATTAGGTCGGGCATCTAACAGATCATTAGGTCGGGCATCTAACAGATCATTAGGTCGGGCATCTAACAGATCAGCAGGTCGGGCATCCAACAGACTTGTCAATCGCCGATATGAACAGTTGACTGGAATCCAAATCCCGCCCAAGCTCGATCTCCTGGCTTTTTGATACGGTTGGCCCACCGACCTCCCGATATGACCACTGCCCCGCTCCCAACACCCAAGGTTCTGCTATTTGACTGGCACGGCACGCTGGTGGACACCAACGATGCCATGTACCGCGCAATCGAGGACATGCTGCCGCGATTGGAAGAGCTTGATCTCTTGCGCCACATGATCCCCGAGGACCGGGCGCGCAATGAAGAAGATGAAAAATTGCTGCGCTATATCCGCATCTTTCGGCATCTGCACCCGCGCGTGCTGGCGGAACGGCGGATTAGCCGGACCGACATTTTCGATGTCCTGTTCGGGGATAACCAGGCCGCATTGGACATCGCGCACAAGGCCTATAACGATTGCTATCAGCGTCATTATGGGGAGGTAGAACCGTTTCAGAACGGTATCCGCGACGCGTTGCGCTATCTCAAGCAACTTGGCATCGGTCTCGGCGTGGTCACCAATCGCAGCCGCCGATTTTTGCATGGTGAGTTAGCGCAGGTCGACCATGGGCATTGGGTCGATTTGTTCGATCTGACCTTGTGCGGTGACGAGGCCAGTCGCTATAAACCCGCGCCTGACAGTCTGTACCAGGCAGCAGCCAAGTTAGGTGAGCAGCCAGGTCCGGCGATCTGGTATGTCGGCGACACGGTCAGCGATATGGCCACTGCCGCGGCCGCTGGTGTGACCCGGGTGTTCTACAACGGGGGTTTATGGGAAGCAGACTGGTTCGAGCACACGTTCGCTGCAGAGCAGACGCATTGCCGACCAGATCTGATCGTCGAAGATTTCGACACCCTGCTGGATGCCGTGGAGCACAGCCAGAAGGCAGGCGCCGCGGCAACGGTCGACCGCTTCCGCCCTGGGCGTCCGCCTCGACAGCCGCCCAGGCAACCAGCGCCACCACGTGAAGAGCCGGATTGGCACCCGGCGGTGGTGCGATTGCGGGCTCCGACAACCGTCCTGTTCGACTGGCATGCCACATTGGTAGATACCCTGGATGCCATGTATCACGCTGTGGATGATCTGTTGCCGGAATTGCCGGAGATGGGCTTACAGGATCAACTCGTGTCGACTGCACACTGCCGCTCGGAAGAAGATCTGAAATTGCTGGAATATGTGCGGGATAATCGCAAACTACATCCCAAGATTCGGCACGATCGCAAAATCTCCCGCACCGATATTTTCGAAATCCTGTTCGGCGATAACGAAGATGCCAAGCAGTTGGCGCATCAGCGCTTCACCCATCACTATCGCAACTACTATGGCACCGCATTGCCGTTCGAACCCCGGGTGGGAGATGTGCTGGCCGGTCTCAAGCGCATCGGCTTGCGGCTTGGCATCATCACCAATCGAGATCGCGAGTTCTATATCGATGAATTGGCCACGATCGAGAACAACCGTTGGGCAGCCTATTTCGATACCGACATTTGCGGCGACGACACCAAATACCGTAAGCCTCACACCGATCAGATTCTAAAAGCCGCGGAGAATCTCGGCATCGCATTGACCGCGGATGTCTGGTACGTGGGCGACAGCACCACCGATGTGATCGCTGCCAAGTCGGCGGGTATCACCAGCGTGTTTTTCAACGGTGCGCTCTGGGATCAGCCTTGGCTGAATCGGATCTTTCCCGGCACTCGGGAGCGTCCGTACAAACCGGATGTGGTGGTCAACGATTTTTCCGAACTCTGGGCATTGGTACTGACCTGTCGTCGGCGCAAGAATTTGCAGTTTCTTTAGGCGATTGCCGGAGAGAAACAGGCCAGCTGGCGCCGGATTCTCGTTCGCCTTGGCGAAGCGGCAACTCGCCCATAGTCGCTCCATGGGCGGGTTGCCGCAACGTCGATGCCGGACGAGAATACAAGCCAGGTGGTCTGTTTGTTGACAAAAATCGCCTCGGTGTCGGAGGTGCTGCTCGAAGGGATTCTATCGCTTGCGTAACGTACCTCTTCCTGATGCGCAGTATTTTGAGGCCGAACCCTATGGACCAAGCGCAATAAACTATACCAATACCGGGGGAACCGCCTATGCTGGCTGGACCACAGTTCCGGCAGGATTCCAACGTCTGCGATGGCGCCAGCACATGGCGAGAATCAGGGAGCCGACACCGAACAGTGTTAGGTTGGGCGGCACGGGGACCGTCAGGTTCTCGAGGCGCATATTGACCCAACCGGTCGCCTCGCCCTCTTCCGGAGACAGGATTTCTCCGGTACAGCGCGGACAGCGGGGATTTCGGCTCAGGGCATAGAGGTTGACGCTCATCAGGTTCTCGCCATCCTCGAATTCGAACCAGCTAATGTCGTCTACAATACCATTTGCGATTTCGGCCCACTCTTCACCATCGAAGCTGATGGCCTCTAGCCAGAAGATGTCGTCGACATCTGCACCGATGTTTGGGGTATCTTGGATGCCAAGCCGAAAGAAAGCCTCCACCCCCGCTATGGCACTGTCCAAGAGTTCGGGGGTGCTGTCGTTGGCGTCGGCTTCGAATCCGTCTTCGTCCCGATAGACACGCAATGCCCAGTGGACATCCACCGTTCCGATACCGTCATCCCCCTTCTTGTTATAGTGGGTAAACCAGCCTAGGGGATTCGGGTCGCCAGGACCGGGGTCATCCACGGGAACCATCTCTTCAGCGAGACTGTATCCCAGGTTATTGTCTTGCGATGCTGGTTCACTTTTTTCGTACACCTCTTCTTTCGGGGGGGTGGTGTCCGGACCTAGAAGAAGATCGTTCTCATCGGTTTGCTTGTCATTGTCGAGAATACGCAGGCAGCTGCGAAAATTGGAAATGCAGGCCATGTCGTCGGGCGGTGACTTAAAGAATCCCGCACCCCATGAAAAATCCATATATACAGCAATACCTTCGCCAAATGACCCGATCTCATGCTGCACTAAGTTCTTGATTAATCCGCCCCAGATTTGCAGCCTGCTCAAGGGCTTGGTCAATAATATTTGCTTCGGGCATTTCCGGAAGCATTTTTAACACCTCCAGGACGTATTTCCGGCCGCGGAAGTGGGCTTTGAGGTCATTGACGCTAAAGCTCGGACAGTGCTCGCGCACCGGTCGCATCAGGATCTGGGACAGGTTGATCATCAGCATCGCCAGGTTGGCACTGTTGTAGACCGGCGTTGGCTTGATCACCATGAAGTCTTCCAAGCCCCAGTACTGTTTGGCGTCTCGGAAGTTGAACTCGATTTGGAAGCGCAAGCGATAGTAATCGATGAGCGCTTCGTAGCCTAACTCAAGATCACTACTGAAAAGGATGACATGGGCCTGGGCACCGGTGCGTTGGTTGGTCTTGACGAGGATCACGACATTGAGCCGGTCGGGGAATTTTTTGTGCCAAACGGGCAGTTGGTAGATGGCCGTATGAACCTGTCCTTCCACGGAAGTGGCTTTGAGAAAGCACGGCGGCAAGTGTTGATAATCGAGCTTGCTGCCGTACTTGCGCCGCGGGCCGCGCCCGGCGTAGGGGCCGTCATAGGGCAGATACAGCGCGCTGTTGTGGCGCAATTTGCTGATCAACTCTAAGCCCGTGCGACGGACCATTTGCAGCGCTTGATTATGGCCGAAGGCCCCGTCGAAGACGAAATAACGCACCGTCAGCGTCTGGCACACCAGTGCCAGCACCTGGCGCAGAAGGTCTTGAACGAACTGCAAATAGGGCGACAGACTCACCTCCCGGCGATTGCCATTGCGGCTACCTTTCGGCCGCCCTCGGTCCTTACCCCGACCCGCTTTGGACGCTTTCGGGCAGCTCGCGGCCGTCTCTTTGAGAATCGGCTCCAGGCGCAATGGGTACGAACAGCGCCGTTGCACGCTAATCAACGACAGGCTCAGAAAACACAACCCCGGGATCGTCTTGCCAACCACCGAGGAGAAAAAACGATCCAGACCGTGGGTCTTCTTGCCCGATTTGCTCACCACCACTTCATCGCCCGCCAGCAACCAGTGCGTTTCGTCGCCCAGCAGGTGCTGGCGAATCACCAGCCAATGCACTTGGCCCCAACTGAGCGTGGTGTTGAACAACCGCTGCAGCGTCCGATAGCTTCCCCCGCGCTCGGTCCAGCGCGATAGCCCCCGCATCGTTACCCGCCCCGTCATCGCCAACAGCCCTTCCACAACGCAACCCAAACGGCCAAGGCTCGTCTTATCTACGCTCTGGCTTAAGCAGCTCAAGATCAGCATAATGTCGGGCATGGGCGATAGCCTCCTGAGGGAATAGGTCTTCGGATTAGTAACTGGATAACCTATCACCTCGGGCTGTCGCCCACCTAATTTTTGGCGCTAATTTTTGGCGAAGGTATTGATACAGGGTTGTTGTTTAAACTCTCTCTATTGAAGTCCTGGAAAGCACTCTTGTTTGCATGGCCATAGGTCGGGTTGCGGCCGAAGAAGTGCTGGGAATCCGGTGGATCATTGACATTCGACCGCGGAGCAGAATGCGACTCATTGACGAACCCGCCACCGCTGACAACGAAATAACTGCCTGCCATTGCCGAGTACGACGCAAGCAGAGTTGCTAGGAACACAATCGAGGTTGTTGTCAACTTGGTCTTCATCTTTATCTTGCGCCTCGGCACGCATGCAGTCGGTGCTGTACTTAACATTGGTAAACGGATAATCGATCGGAAATTCAATTGCTCGCGCGAAGCGAGCGCTGCCCGAGTATCGAGCTTGGCAGGAGATTGATGACCGGTCAAAACGTTATTCGAGCGCACAGCCTATTAAGGCTACATTCCGCACCTTTAAAATCGAGAAGCCGCGATCAATTAGGCGCGCAATGTAGGGTTAAGGCTGACGCAGTCGTTCCCTGTTGTCAAGAGCTGGGGAGCGATCCCGGGAGACAGCGGACGGACGAACTCAGCAGCATCGACTCGATCGACTCCTCCATCTACCAGGCGCCACAAAACTACCTGCGTGAGCAAAAAAACATCAGACGGAACATCATGAAAGCGCATTCATTCGCATAGGCCAAGGTTTTCCCTCTGCCATGCCTGATTCGCCCTGGCTTCAGGTGGGGATGCGTCCGGCCGCGCACAGGGCTTGCAGCCGCGGATAGACGGCCAAATCGCCACTCAACTCCTCGATTTCGAAGCGCGCGAACAGCGATTCGCTGAGCCAGCCCTCGCTGCGTGCAGCGCGGTTGGTAGCGCCATGGGCTGTACTGCCATAGGCAAAGGTGCGCATTGAGGTTAAATCGGTCCAGACGCTGAAGGTCGCTAGGGTGAGCAATGGATGCTCGCCGAAACCGATCTGGTAGGCGCAGCCGGTGGCCTCGCGCAGGTGCTCCCGCACCGCCGGAACGCTGCGCCAGAAAGCTTGGGCCTTGGCGCGATGCACGCGCGCATGGGTAAGCACCACAAAGGGCCGTTCGCCGACCTTGCGACCGGAATAGCGAAAGGGCTCGCTGCCATCCCAGGTGCCGTGGCCGGTGGCCGGTCGCAGGCGGAAGTGCAGGGTTTCGATGCTCGGTTCGGCCGCCAGCCGCCAGAATCTCGTGGTCTGCAACTGCGGTTCTTCGGTCGGATCATCCAGCGCGTGGTACATGCAGTAACGGTTGAAGTCCGGCACAATGGAAAATCCGTCCTGGCCGCCGCAGCCCAGCAGCCTCACATCTCCCGCCGGAATGTCCCTGTCCCGGACGAGTCCTTGAAACCCCATCAGCATAAAGGCCGCCGGTGCCCAGCGCGACCGGTAACGAAAGAAGCTGAAGATGACGCTTCCATGGGCGTTGGGATGGAGTTCGGAGCGCGGCTCGGCTCTTGGCTCACTCTTTTTCAGTTCGCTCAAATATCCCACGGTTTGGCTAAGACCCTAAAATAAATCCCCTATCATACTGCTTTTTTCAGGCAGCTTCAGCCTGTAACCAGCTGTCGGAGCAGCAATTGCTAAGGCTCGGCTCCTTCCCGCAGCAAAGGCCGCATGGCGCGCAGCAGGCTGGCGAACAGATGCGGATTATCGATTTCCTGCTCGGCCAGTAAAGCCTTCATGCGTGCGCGTCGGGTTGGCATGCTGAAGCAAGCCGGGCAGCTGTCCGGTACCACGGGCAGCTCGGCCTTGATGGCATAGTCCGCGGTTTGACGTTCCCGGCAATATGCCAGCGGGCGGATGATGCGCAGATCGCCGGCGTCGTTGCGATAATGCGCTTTCATTGTGCGCAGCTGGCCAGCGTGGAACATGGACATCAGCAGACTCTCGGCCAGGTCGTCCAGATGTTGTGCCAGCGCCAATACATTGTAACCCTGCTCGCGGCACAGCCGGTACATGATGCCGCGTTTCATGCGTGCGCAATAGGCGCAGAAGGAATCGCCGTCCATGTGCGATTTGGCCTGTTCCATAATGGGTTGCTGCTCATAGTGCCAGCTCAAATCCAGGCTGTCATAGTAATCCTTGAGGTGGCGCGGGTCGAATCCGGGTATTTGCGGGTCGACGCTCAGCACCCCGAGTTCGAAATGCACCGGTGCATAGGTCTGCAAGTGCCGCAGGATCTGTAATAAGGACAATGAGTCCTTGCCGCCGGAGACCCCGAGCAGAATACGATCGCCTTCACGGATCATGTCGAAATCCGCGATGGCGCGCCCGACCAGGCGCAGCAAGGATTTTGGAGGCTTTGCAGGTTTCGCGATCATAGCGCGGCAGTGTAGCGCATATGCGCTGGCATCTGCCGCTTTGTGCTGCTGCTGGTGGGTTTCTGCATGAGACTCAGTAGACCGGGGCGTCCGCGTTGTAGCGTAACCCGCTGGTCTGCGCTTGCTCGCGCACGGTGTCGAACAATTTCCGCTCCAGGGAGTCCTGTTCGCCGCCTTCACTGGCAACTCGTTTGCGCAGATAGGCCGAGCGTTCGGCAGCGACCTCCTCGATCTGCCGTTGCAATTCGGCGCGGCGTTTGGCTGTCTCGCCGATGATCTGGCGCTGTTCCTGTCGGGACAGGTTCTGCAACGGCTCCGGCAGTTCTTCCGGGTCGATGTCGTCGAGGGAAACTTTGCCGCTGTCGATCTCGTCCACCAGTTCCTTGTCGCCAAGCAACGCGGCCTTGCCGCTGGTGGATGCGGCAAACGCAGCGCGGCGAGCCAACACCGGTGCCGGTACCGCGTCGCGTACTGCTTCTGACGCGGCCAGATGTCTGGCGCGTTCGGAACGCTCGGCCTCGCTGCCGTAGTAGATGCGGGTATCGTCGAGTTGCGAGGACAGGCGCGCGAGCTTGTCATCAAGCGGGGTTGCAATGGCCACTGCCGCGCCATCCTGTGCTACCTGCAGATAGGCGCCGTTGCCGAGCTGCGCGATCTGTTGCCAGAGCCGCAGAGTCTCGGGTTGATTACCGCATTGGATGGCGTTGACACGGATGCCGCGCTGCCTCGCCAACGCAAGGGTTTGCGGATAATCGATGTCGTCCTGATAGTCCATGTGCGGCGGCGCATCGCCGACCAGGAAAACAACGCGATAGGCATTTGCATCCTGCCCCCAGGAGATGGCATGGATGGCATCATGCAGCGCCTGGTTGACACTCTCCGGGCCGTCACCGCCGCCGTTTGCCTGAAGTTGGAACAGGGCGGCATGCAATGCGTCCAGGTCTGGGGTCAGATCCACCACCTGCGTCACATAGTCGTCACCCCGGTCGCGATAGGCGACCAGGCCCATACGGATGCGTGGTGCCGGCTCGGCCGCAGCCATGGTGGCAGCAATGGACCAGATCTTATCCTTCGCGGCCTGGATCAGCCCGCCCATGCTGCCGGTGGTATCGAGCACGAACACCGCCTCGACCACTGGCTGCTGCTGTTGCGACGCTGTGATAGCAGTGCTGCCAGGCGGGTTGCCCGGTGCCGTCGTGGCTGTTTGCGAATCATTCAGGGTGGGCAAGTAGGCAAGGGCGCCGGCGGTGGCGGCAAACAGGGCAACACCGATCAGAACAGTCTTGCGTTGGTGAGGGTTCATTGGTCGTTCTCCCGTTTCTATGGAGTTTCTATGGAATGGCTGCTCGTATTGTTTGGCCGGTCAGAGCACGAGGAGCCGATGGCC
Organism: Thiohalocapsa sp. PB-PSB1; assembly: GCA_016745215.1. GTDB lineage: Bacteria > Pseudomonadota > Gammaproteobacteria > Chromatiales > Chromatiaceae > Thiohalocapsa. The sequence continues at coordinate 3,616,951 of CP050890.1, read as the reverse complement.
GATGTTCTCTGTGCATTGGCAGCCTTGGATGACTGCAGCCGGCTTATCCCCTCCGCGCGGCGCTGACGAGCCGGCGCAGGCTCGCCGTCGCATTGCGCTCGGCGCGTTCGAAATGGTCGTCGTCGATGGGATCGGCGTGGTCGGGATTAGCGGCGGGCATGAGGTTGCCAAGTGCGGCGAACGGCGCTTGTACCAACAGGAAAGTCCAGATTGCCGCGGCCAGGCTAGCGGTGCTGGCGATGGCCCAGAACCCGGCGCCCAAGCCGACCATGAGCAATACCAAATCCGCCAACGCGGCGCTCAAGCTCCGTTGTAGAAAGAGCATACGGGTAAGCCACAGCAGCACGAGCTGCACCGCCAATATCCAATGCGGCGCCAGCAGCAGCACCGGCAAACTGATGCCGACCCAGAGCATTGTGACGCTGATGCGTCCGGCCGTTTCCGGGCTGCGCCAAAGCAGATACAGTAGATAACAGAAACTGACGGTTAGGATTGCAAACGGACGCGCATCGCCAGCCGCAAGGCCATGGCCAATCGGGGGCGGGATCAACAACCGGGGCAACATCTCCAAAGCGCCGCCGGTAACGCTCAGCACCGCGGCAACCGCAACCCCTTCGAAAAATCCTGGAAACCGCGTTGCACCTCTCATGACGATCTCCGCTGTTTGGCGGCCAACAATGCAATTTCGACATCGGCATCGCGCACCGGCATTGGCATGTCGGCGGTATGCATGGCTATGTTGCTGAATGGATCTTGGTTTGACTCCTTGGTATCGTCAAACAGGGCAGCATCGGCGCTGAGCTCCTGCAACCGGTGACGACGCCGTTCCAATATCTGCTGCAGACTGTCGATGCGATCGTCGAGGTCGCGCTCGCGCTGGCCGAGCAGCGCGTCAAATCGCTGCTGCTCGAGCCGGCGACGAAGCAGAGCGCGTGCCAGGTCGTCTTGATCCGCATCCAGACAAACGTCGAGTTCCGCGTCGTTGTGGTTGCCGAGGGATCGGCTTTCGCGACGCTGCCGCAGCATCTGCCGGTCGCGCTCCAGGGCGGCCAGGTTACGCTCGTCGTTGACTACTGCGTCCTGCATGTCGCGCAGCGCTTGGGCGAGCAGGATGTCAGGCTCTTCCAAGCGATCCAGCAGCGCGTTGAAGTCTGCCCGCATCATTCGGGATAGGCGGGTGATCAGGGCCATGGTCGGGTCTCCGCTGTTGTTTGACTGTCCTGTCAGTCTAGGCAGCTCGATCGCCGGCAAATAGACCGGTTTATGCAAAACCCGCGGTCAAAATTTACCTAAGATTTACAGCAGGCGATGACCACAGCACCAGGCTTGCTCAGCAACTTGGTGCATTGTTCCATCCGCTTCGGCTACACTAACAAGCAGTTCAAAATAACCTGAACATTGCCGCGTGCGGAACCAACGACGAATTACGCGATATGACAAACAGTGCTTGGGACAGGCTGTCCGTGCCGGGTTTGGATGATGCCGGCCAGTCGCCGCTGCTCGAACCGGATGAGCCAGCGCCATTCGAATTGTTCAATTCCAGGGGTACGGCAAACGCCTTGTTGGTCTGCGATCACGCCTCTAACCGCCTACCCAGGCGCCTCGGCACACTTGGACTGCAGCCTGCGCAATTGCAGCAGCACATCGCCTGGGATCTAGGTGCGGCGGCGGTCGCGCGCGGGCTTGCGCAAGCCCTGGATGCCTCGCTGATCCTAAGCGGCTATTCACGCCTGGCGATCGATGTCAATCGCCCGCTGGAGAACCCCGAACTGATTCCCCGCCAAAGCGCTGGGATTCCGATCCCGGGCAATCAAAGGCTGAACCGGACGGAGCGGTATGTGCGCATTGCGACCCTGTTTCAGTCCTACCATCGGGCCATCGCACGCTGGCTTGACCTGCACCATGCTCCCGCGCCCTGCATGCTGAGTCTGCACAGTTTCACCCCGCGGCTTGGTGGTGACTGGCGCCCTTGGGATATCGGTCTGTGCTACGGGCGCGACACTCGGCTGGTGGAGCGATTGCGGCCGATCCTGCAACAGGAGAAGTCACTGGTTGTCGGAGACAATCAGCCCTACGCCATGAAGGACATCCATGATTTCACCCTGCCGACGCATGCCGAAACGCGAGGAATTCCCTACATTATGATTGAGATCAGCCAGGACCGGCTGCAAACATCAGCTCAGATCGCCACCTGGATCGAACGTCTGAGCCGCGCCTGCGAATGGATTGCCGACGGCTAGGCCATTCGGCATTGACTTGCGACCGCCTTCCGTTACCCTTGTAGGATCTTCTGTTCTGATCACGCAAGCCCTTCACCGCCATGACTCCTTTTCCCGATGCCGTTGTTATCCAGCCGCCTACAGCCGTCGATGCCAGCGTTATCTGGCTGCATGGCCTTGGTGCCGATGGCCACGACTTTGAGCCCATCGTTCCGGAATTAGGCTCCAACATGACCGGGCATACGCGCTTTGTCTTTCCCCATGCCCCGATGCGCCCGGTCACCATTAACGGCGGCTATGTCATGCGCGCCTGGTATGACATTCTCGACACCGATCTTGCGCACCGTGCAGACGCTGCCGGTGTGCAGGAATCGGAAAAGATCCTGCATCGCTACATTGATGCCGAGGTGGCGAGCGGCATTCCGTCAGAGCGTGTTGTGGTGGCCGGATTTTCACAGGGTGGGGCCATTGCACTGCATGGGGCGCTGAGCTATCCGCAGCGCCTTGCCGGGGTGTTGGGTATTTCCTGCTACCTACCAATTCCGGCAAAGATCGCCAATCATCTGGCGCCGGCCAACGCAACGACGCCGGTTTTTATGGCTCACGGAACCCAAGATCCAACGGTTCCGTTACGCGCAGGCGAGCAATCGCGGGATCATCTGAAAAGCCTTGGTTACAACATCGAATGGCATACCTATCCGATACCGCATGCAGTATGTCTCGAGGAGATCCAAGAGATCGGCCGTTGGCTGCTGCGGCTGCTTGGCACCAGTGAGCGATGACGTCGCCATGCGCATTGCAGGCAAACAGCAAGTCAACGCCGCCGGAATGCGAATCCCAGCAGGCCCATGGGCATGAGCAACAACGTTGATGGAATCGGCGCCGCAAAAACGTCATCAACGGTTGTCAGAAAGATGGGGCCAAATGGGGGGTCCGTGCTCACATCGCCCACATTGCCGCTGAAGCTGACGGATTCCACGGCGAATGCCAAACTGGGGGTACCGGAGCCGTTGATCAGGTCCACCTCGATGAGATCCAACCTGATGTCCGAGGTGAAGCCGGTGAGCATGACCTCAATGAAGTCATTTTCCGCATTGCCGTTAATATCCACACCCATGTCGGAATTTTTAAATGTCAGCAGGTCGGATACTTCCAGACCGACCAGGAGATTGCTCATATCCACCCCAGGGTCTATGGGAAAACTCAGATCCCAAGTCTGCTGAACAGTACCGCTTGTCGCGTCCATGGGCATGGAGAGCGGGACTCCATCCGCATAATCATACAGCGAATCCGTATTGGTCAAGCCGAGGACAAAATTGAGATCGTAATTCAAATCTGCGCTGATAGAGACAGAACCGGAGAGTTCTGCAGTCGCATCATCGATCGTCAGATCCCCGGACAAATCGATGTTGCCGGAAAGCGTGGAAGCGCGATCCGAATCTTCGCTAAGCTCAACCGCCGAATCGACAAACTGATAGCCGCCAGGTTCAGCGGTTCCGAGGGGGATTTCACCAGTGCCAGCCAGAGTGATTGCAGCAATTTCAAGCGAAACCGGAAGACTGTAATCCAATCGGGGTAATGCGATGGGAGCGGTCCTGGCCAGGGTCGTGCCGGTCAGCAATACCGCGGCGAGAGCTGAGTTCAGTAGGAAAATCGGGGGCATGGCGTACTCCTTCGTCTGGAGCATGGCGTACTCCTTCGTCTGGATCGAGTCAGTATGGATAAAAGGATAGTAGACCCAGGTCACCCTGCGCGTCCACAGGCGCTCTTTCTGCGCTTGGACAATCCCCGGCCGGCAGCATAGGCAGACGAGTAAATACTTTGCGGAAGGCTCGCAATGCACACATTCGTTTCCACCCAAATGGACTACGTTATTTTCGTTTACGGCCTCGCTTTTTTTCTCTTGGGAGCCGCCTGCCTATCCATGCGCGCAAGGGCATTTTTGCAATTACCCTGGGGTTGGCTGGCGGCTTTTGCATTCAGCCATGGAAGCGCGGAATGGCTGGACTTGGCGGCATTGGGTTTTGGCCGGAATCAAACCCTGAGCGCCATCAAAATCGTGCTTATCATCGCCTCGTTTGTATTCTTGTTTCAGTTCGCTCTTGCGGGCCTGGCGCAAAGGCGCACACAGCGGGTCCTGGGCTATGCAGTGCTCGGTGTTGCACTTTCTCTGGTCGCTGTTGCCGCTTCCACGGGTGGACTGACCTTGCTGGAGATCAGCGCCCGTTGGCTGCTGGGATTGCCTGGTGGGCTGCTGGCGGCCGTGGCCATCGATCGCACTCGAGCATCGAGCCAGGCAGGCAGCGGCCCATGGCTGGTGGTCTTGGCGGCTTTTACGATGCTCTACGCCGTGCTGACCGGCGCGATAGCGCCGACAGCGGATTTTTTCCCCGTACAGGTGCTGAACGACCAGCATTTTCTGCAACTCACCGGGGTTCCGGTACAGGTGTTTCGGGCATTCGCGGCGGTGGTTATGGCCATTGCACTATGGATCGCATCCGAAGCGGTGCGGAATAAGGCCGAGGAGAAACCCTCTCGGTACACCCTCGCGCTGGCCGCGATCATGTTGATCCTTGTGACCAGCGGATGGGGCCTGACCGAGGCCCTCACCCGGCAATCGTACAATCAGATCGCAATCCGCGGCAACCACCAGGCCGATGCGCTGGCGCAGATCGTCGATACGGGTATGCAGCGCTTGCAACAGGCAGCCCAACTACTAACGGTCAACTCAGCCATTATCGAGATCGCTTCGAATCCTCAGGGAGCCAGATTGCCTATTGTCAACCTAGTGCTCGACCAGGCAACTGTTGCCCTGCAGCTCGAGGTTGCTTATCTGCTCGACACCTCCGGCAATGTGATCGCGTCTTCCAACCGGAACGCACCAGACAGCTTTGTCGGCCGGAATTACGCCTTTCGCCCCTACTTCCAAGCCGCTGTTAAAGGTTCTGGCGCAAACTATCTTGCTCTCGGGGTGACCTCCGGGATCTTCGGGCACTATGCCAGCGCGCCGGTGCGCGATCTGGAGGGCCAGGTTCGCTTGGTTGCTGTACTGAAGTCCAGACTGCCTTCTCTGGCAAGCGTCGCCAAACAGGCGACTGATTGTATGCTGCTCAGTCCGCTTGGGGTGGTGATCGATGCTTGCGATCAACGCCTGAACCTGCGAAGCCTCTGGCCTTTGTCGACAGAGGACGTCAAAGCCCTGATCGATTCGCGCCAGTTCGGTCCTGGCCCATTCAGACCCTTGCTTGGAGTCCGGCCCAAGGCGGATCAGATCCTGCTCTGGCGCGGCCGACAGGCAATGTATGTCAACGCGCCACTGTCTCTCGAAGGCTGGTCCGTGGCCTTGCTGATGCCGTTGCGCGAGGCGCGCACCTATCGCCTATTCGGCATCGGCACAACCTTGATACTGAGCCTATTGGCTATCTTTGCCTATGTCCTGCTGCATGGACATGAGGTTTACGAACGGCGGCTGGGTTCATTGATGGAACAATTGCGCGATCAGAGTCAAATCGATCCGCTGACGCAACTCCCCAATCGAGGCTGGTTTCACGAAAATTTCGAGCGCGAATTGAGAAAGTCGCAACGACTGGGAAACCCCTTGGCTTTAGGGAACCTTGAAAAATTGTGTCTTCGACGCGCCGATCACGCGCTCACGGCGCTATAAACACGATGCGGGTACGATCGATGCGCGCCGTTTTCATATTGTGTGCAAACTCAGTCGAGATTGGCGCAATAAGGCGTCTTTTGGCCGCCAAAGCGGCTTGTTTTGCCGCTTTGCCCGTTTTTCAGGCGAGCGCGGGCGCAGCGACCTTAGGTTTGGTGAGCTGCAGGTAGCGCATCAGGTTGTAGGTCAAGTTCATGCAGCCAATCTTGACCTCGGCCCGCGCCTTGCCAATGGTGCGAATGAGCTTGCCGCCCATGCTGTTCTGTTGGAAGCCGAAGATGTGCTCGACGCGCGAGCGCACCTTGGAGCGGCGACGATTGGCGGCCTGTTGCTCATCGCTGAGCGGTTGGTTGCTCTGGCCCTTCTCGCAGATGTGGCTCTCGTAGCCCGCCCCGCTCAGTGCCGCCTCGGTCGCTTCGCTGCGGTAGGCACTGTCGGCCCAGACCTGCGGGTCGGCGTTCTCGGGGTCGATGATGTCGTCGAAGACCTGACTGTCATGCACGTTCGCTGCAGTGGTCTCATAGTCGCGGATGAGCTTGTGCTCGGCATCGACGTCGATGTGGTTCTTGTAACCGAAATAGCTCTTGCCGTGCTTCTTGGTCCAGCGGGCATCGGTGTCTTTCTGCCGGCGCTTGTGCTCATCCCAGTCCTCGGGCACCTCGCCCGCATTGATGCGACGGTTCTCATCGCGGCTGTTGCGCTGGATCGGCGCGTGGACGATCGAGGCGTCGATGATTTGCCCGTTGCGCGCTTGCAACCCGGCCTGCGCCAGGTAATCGCCAAAGCGATCAAACAGCGGCTTGATCAACTCCAACTCCTTGAGCCGCTCGCGAAACCGCCACACCGTGGTGCAATCGGGCACGTTGTCGCATAGCTGAAGGCCGAGAAAGCGCATGAACGAAAGCCGGTCGCGGATTTGATACTCGATCGCCTCGTCGGCTAGGTTGTAGAGCGACTGCAGGATTAGAATCTTGAACATCAGCACCACGTCCAACGGCTTGCGTCCGGCCGCGGACTTGCGCTCCTTCTCGTGCACCTTCTCCAGCAATGGCCGGAACAGCTCCCATGGGATCTCCGCGGCGAGCCGCTCCAACGGATCGCCCATCCGGCTGATGCTCTCCAAGCGGCGGTCGATGTCGAAGGAACTTGGTTGTGGCATAGTGCGCTCGCCTCGTTGGTGTCTGACACACTCAAAGTTTACTGAACCCCGTGCCTTAGCACAATTTTTCAAGGTGCCCTTTAATCCTGTTCGATATCGACCATCTAAAAGCCATCAACGACCGTGTTGGCCATCAAGACGGAGATCAGGTGCTGATCGAGCTGACCGAAACAGTGCGCCTGGCTATACGCCATGACGATTTGCTGAGCCGCTGGGGCGGGGCTGAATTCATCCTCTTGCTGCCTAACCTGGACAGCAAGCAAGCACGCATCATCGCCGAACGGCTGCGCCACGCAATCGCCTGCATGAACCTTCCCGAAATCGGGCAAGTCACCTGCAGCTTCGGCGTAGCCGAACGGCGTGGCGCTGAACACGGAGACAGCCTGATCAACCGTGCGGATGCCGCCCTGTATCAGGCGAAAGAGACAGGCCGCAACCGCATCGTCAGCATCTGAAAGAACAGATGCTAGCGCCTAGGCGGTTGCCGGAGAGAAAGCGCCCTAGTTCACCCATACCCGAGCGTTTCGAAACAGTCGCAACCAGGGACTGTCCTCGCCCCAGTGCTGCGGGTGCCAGGAGCATTGCACGCTGCGAAATACACGTTCAGGGTGCGGCATCATGATGGTCACACGGCCATCGGCGCTGCTGACCCCGGTGATCCCCAGCGGAGAACCGTTGGGATTGGCAGGATAGTCCTCGGCACCCAGGTGATCCGTACGCTCGGCAGTCTCGACAAAGCGCAATGCAACCAATGGCTGAGCAGAAACCAGGTGGTCGGCATCACGGAACTCAGCGCGCCCCTCGCCGTGGGCAACAACAATCGGCATTTTCGAGCCGCTCATGCCCTGCAGCAGGATCGATGCCGAGGGCAGCACTTCGACCATGACAAAACGCGCCTCGAATTGCTCCGAGCGATTGCGACCGAAGTGCGGCCAATGCTCGCTGCCGGGGATCAATTCGCGCAGATTAGCCAGCATCTGGCACCCATTACAGACGCCCAAAGCGAAGCTATCATCGCGTTCGAAAAAGGCCTGGAATTGCGCTCTGGCACGCGCATTGAACAAGATCGTCTTGGCCCAGCCCTCGCCAGCACCGAGAACATCGCCATAGCTGAAGCCACCGCAGGCAGCCAGACCTTTGAAGCCAGTCAATTCGATCCGGCTGGCGAGGATGTCCGACATGTGCAGGTCGACGCACTCGAAGCCAGCACGCTCGAACGCGGCCGCCATTTCGACCTGACCATTGACGCCTTGCTCGCGCAACACCGCCAGACGCGGTCGGGCACCGGTGTTCATCATCGGCGCCGCCGGATTCTGGTCCGGATCGAAACTCAGCGCCGCGTACAGGCCAGGATCATCGGCGTCGATACGCGCGTACTCCTGATCGGCACAGTCCGGGTTGTCGCGCAGGCGCTGCATCTGCCAACTGGTCTCGGACCACAGGCGCTGAAGATCCGCACGGTTGGCATCGAACAATAGGCAATCGGCATTGCGGATGCTGATTCGATCAGCCGGGTTGGGTGTACCGATCGGTCGGCAGCAGTCCCCCAGCCCCTGCTCTGTGAGCAGCGCAAGTGCCGCAGCGAGGTGCGTGCGGCGGACTTGCACAACAGCACCCAACTCCTCGGCGAACAATGCCGCCAGCGGATCATCCATCGGCGCCGAGGCCAGCGTGATGTCGACACCGCAGCGCCCGGCGAAGGCCATTTCGCATAGCGTCACCAACAGGCCGCCATCGGAGCGGTCATGATAGGCTAGCAGCATTCCCGTGTGATTGAGTTCCTGAATCGCGCCGAACAGGCCCTTCAGCAGTGCCGGATCATCCAGGTCCGGCGGCCGTGTTCCGAGCACGCCGTGCACCTGAGCCAGACAGGAGCCACCAAGGCGATTTTGACCTCGACCGAGATCAATCAGCACCAAATCGGTAGCGCCGACATCGGTACGAAGGCACGGGGTCAGACTTTTTCGCGCATCGGTCACGGGTGCAAAGGCCGACACAATCAAGGACAACGGCGCGGTCATGCTGAGGGTCTCGTCAGCATCCGGCCCACCGCGTTGCCAGACCGTCTTCATGCTCATGGAATCCTTGCCCACGGGAATTGCAATCTCCAGTTCGGGGCATAAATGCATGCCCAGCGCCTGGACAGTCTGATATAAACGCACGTCCTCGCCGGGATGACCTGCGGCTGCCATCCAATTGGCCGAGAGCTTGATGTCCCCGAGCCGCCCGATGGGCGCCGCGGCGATGTTGGTAATGGCCTCGCCCACCGCCATCCGACCCGATGCCGGAGCATCCAGCAATGCCAGCGGCGTACGCTCGCCGACCGCCATTGCCTCGCCGGTATAGCCGTCGTAGTCGGTCAGGGTGACGCCGCAATCCGCCACTGGCACCTGCCAGGGGCCAACCAATTGGTCGCGTGCCACCAGCCCGCCGACGCTGCGATCGCCGATGCTGATCAGAAAAGTCTTGGCCGCTACCGCGGGCAGCCGCAACAGACGCTGGACAGCGTCCATCAGGTCGATGCCAGCGCCTGTGAACGCCCTGCTCCGCGCTGCCACCGCGGTGACATCTCGCAGCATTTTCGGTGGCTTGCCGAACAACAACCCCATGGGCAGATGGATGGGAACATCATTGAGCCGCTGATCGACAACTGTCAGCTGTCCATCCGCGGCAGCTTTGCCAACCACCGCGTAGGGGCAGCGTTCGCGGGCGCAGATCGCCTCGAATTGCGGCAATTGTTCAGGTTTTACAGCCATCACATAGCGTTCCTGGGCCTCATTGCACCAGATCTCCATCGGCGACAGGCCGGTGTCGGCATTCGGTACGCGCCGAAGATCGAAACGCCCGCCACCCGCGGCATTGCTGTCGCCCAAGCTGGCACCGTCGCGCACCAGCTCCGGCAAGGCATTGGATAAACCTCCAGCACCGACGTCATGGATAAACAGAATGGGATTCGCATCGCCCAGCGACCAGCAGCGATCGATGACCTCCTGACAGCGGCGCTGCATTTCAGGGTTGGCTCGCTGCACCGAGGCAAAGTCCAGTGCCTCGTCAGAAGTACCGCTCGCCATGCTGGAAGCGGCCCCGCCACCGAGACCGATGAGCATCGCGGGTCCGCCCAATACCACCAGCGGAGTGCCCGCTGAAAAGGCGCATTTCTCGACATGCTCGGCACGAATCGTGCCGATCCCGCCGGCCAGCATGATCGGCTTGTGGTAGCCACGCAACTCCGTGTCCGCTTGCTCGCCGGTACCTGCTGGCACCCGCTGTTCGAAGGTGCGAAACCAGCCGGCCAGATTCGGACGGCCAAACTCGTTATTGAACGCCGCGGCACCGATCGGGCCTTCCAGCATGATATCCAGCGCCGAAACGATGCGCTCAGGTCGGCCGAAATCCGTTTCCCAAGGCTGCTCGTAACCCGGAATACGCAGATTCGACACGCAGAATCCGCACAGCCCTGCCTTCGGCTTGGAGCCGCGGCCGGTCGCGCCCTCGTCGCGGATCTCACCGCCGGAACCAGTCGCCGCGCCGGGATGCGGCGCAATGGCGGTGGGATGATTGTGGGTTTCCACCTTCATCAGAATGTGCATCGGCTCCTTGCTGCGCTTATAGACACCGCCGTCGACCGCAGCCATGAAACGGTTACCGGGCCAGCCTTCGATCACCGCAGCATTGTCTGTGTACGCGGACAACACCTGGTGCGGGGCCTGTTCGGTGGTATGACGAATCATCGCAAACAGCGACATCGACTGCGGTTCGCCATCAATCACCCAATCGGCGTTAAAGATCTTATGCCGACAATGCTCAGAGTTGGCTTGGGCGAACATCATCAATTCAACATCCGTGGGATTGCGGCCGAGCGCGCTGAAACTTTGGACCAGATAGACGATCTCGTCGTCGGACAAAGCGAGTCCCAACTCGTCGTTGGCGGTAACCAACGCATCGCGCCCACCACCCAACAGATCGATGCGAGCGCAGGGCCGCGGGCTGGCCTGTACAAACAGCTGATCGGCATCGGCCAGATCGAACAATGCGACTTCCGTCATGCGATCATGCAGCAACGCTGCTGCGCTCTGCAATGCAGTGTCGTCGAGACCATGGTCAGCGATGCGCCTGCCGCCAGGCATGCCCAGATAGAATGCGGTGCCCCGCTCCAGGCGCCGAACCCGATCAAGACCGCTATTATGAGCGATGTCCGTGGCCTTGGACGACCAAGGCGAGATCGTGCCAGGCCGCGGCACCACCAGCACCAGTCGGCCTTCGGGTTCCTGCAAGCTGTGCGTGACTCGTACTTCCGAGCGGCGCGGCCCATACTGCAACAGCCGTTCCAGCACAGCTTGCTGATCGGCGGTCAGCGAACCATCGAGATCGACAAAATGCATGTATTCGGCATACAGCTCGCACCCAGCAAACCCGGCATCGGACAGACGCTCGATCAGCTTGGCAAGACGAAAATCAGACAGTGCGGGGGTACCGCGCAGACAGCGCATGACGGCAGACTCCGTTCGAAACAGCGGCAAATGGATAAAAGGATTCCATCATACGCCAGCGGCTTGCAGAGGACATGGCGAAAACGGGTATGTATCCGTATGTATCCGGCTGGCGTTGCAGCAAGCCACCGATGCATGCCACAGTTCCGATCCCTACATCTGCTTGGCGCAACTCCTCGAATATGGCAGGTTTCCAATTCAATCCGATCGGCATCATCCGCTCACCGTTCAGTGACAAATTCGGCATCCCACGCCAGCCGCGACTGGTGAACGCCGCGCGGGCAAGCCTGGTGTTGTTGCCCCCCTATGACCAGGAATCTGCCTTTAAGGGACTGGAAGGCTTCACTCATGTATGGCTCATCTTTGTTTTTCATGACGATTGCTTGGATGCCGGCTGGAGACCAACGGTGCGCCCACCTAGGCTGGGCGGGCGCGAAAAGGTCGGCGTGTTCGCGAGCCGTGCACCCTATCGGCCCAATCCCATCGGTCTTTCAGCAGTCGAACAGCACGGATTGGAACGCACCGGCGAGGGCTTGACGCTGCGGCTGCAAGGCATCGATCTGCTCGATGGTACACCAGTACTCGACGTCAAACCCTATGTGCCCTACGCCGACAAGATCCCAGAGGCGAGCCAGGGATTCGCACGGGCGACAACGTCGACTCGCCGGCCCATCCGCTTCAGCGACGCGGCAATCCGCGGCATCAGGGAGCGCGATCCGCACGGTCATTTGTGTCTGCAACAACTCATTGAGCAGGTTATCGCCCAGGATCCACGCCCCGGTTATATGGACCGCTACCCGCTGCGGCGACGCTTCGCATTGCGCCTGTACGACTGCGAGATCGTCTGGCATATCGAGGCTGATGCGTTTGTGGTCTGCTCTGTTAGCTGCGCGGGAAACTAAGGCGATTTCTGTCGAGCAATAGACCACTTGGCTTGTCTTAGTGATGGTGCAGAAACAAGCTCAACAGGTCTTTGGCTTGGGTGTCGCCTGCCGACTCATTCGGTACCGCTATCGGCGTCGGTATCGGCGTCGGTATCGAACCGACCAACCCATCCGCCAAGCTCCTCGCTGACCGCGTAGCCACGCTGTCCGCGCTTCGTGAGCATGACCACAAGACGATCGAGCAGTGCCTTTTGCTTGCTGTTGTCGTCTGCGGACAACGCGTCGCACACCAGCGAGCAGATCCTCGATCGCAGCGCACTCCAGCGCCGAGCCTCGTGCGCTTTCAAACGACCGGCGTCGATCCCCGCTCGTCGCTGTGCCGTTACCCTCGGCAATGTTCAGCGCGATGGCCTGCGATGCGCGCCTAACGATGCGCGCCTAGTGGAGCGGTACAGAAATCCCGAGGCGGTTCGTTGTCGTTGTCGTGGTCGTAATCGTAGTCGTTATCGAGCATTCTGGTTGAATAGCTGAACATTCTACGCAGGCAGACACACTTTTTTAGCCTCGGAGTCATGCTGCAAAATTGCCGCCCGTGCTGGACGATGGTGCGGCGCGGAAACGGTTTGCTGCCGGTTCGGATCTCAGGATCTGCGCTTGTAGTAAAGGGTATTTTTGTGCAGATGTCTCAGGATCTGTCCGCGTTTACTGGTTGCTGTTTTTCAGCATCCCTATTCTTCGACGGAAGGTCTCCGAACGCTTGCATTGGATTCTATTTCAATTAAAATTCATATGGTTATCGAGATCCAGAGGATCAGAGGTCAGAGATACAGCGCATGCGGTCCTTACAAGAGTAAATGTCGCGATCGTTCGATGCATCCCTTCGCATGTTGTTCTCTATCCGATCTGTAGGCTAGGGATTGCCGATAGCAGGCAAACACCCAACCTCAAGGATAGAAATAGGCGTCAAAACCAATCGAAGGTACCGGCGTTGTTCGCCGCGATCATCTGCGCCTTTTCCATCAATGTGCAGGCAGATGATGGCAAGATCATCTCCAGCGCCATTTGCCAAGCCATGACGCCCAACGGCGCCGAGCACCTGCGGCACCTGGGCTTGAGTCTGCAAGCCGTCGAGGCCGATGTGACTGTGCTTTGCCCGATTGTGCGTGACAGCATGGGCGGGCGGATGAAGTGGGTAGATGTCCGCCACCGGCGCCCCACAGGCGCCGGTGGCGAAAGCCCCAAGCTCATCGATCGAAAGACGTGCAGACCAACCATACGCTCGGCCCTGGGTAGGAGCCTGCTTGCGGGCGACCGTCGCGATGGCCTCGGACACTCCGTCGCCCGCAAGCGGGCTCCTACCGGTCCCAGCGCGGCAATGTCATCTCTGCCGACAGCCCCAAGCTCATCGATCGAAAGACGTGCACACCAACCCATGCGCTCGGCCCTGGGTAGGAGCCCGCTTGCGGGCGACCGTCGCGATGGCCTCGGGCTCTCCGTCGCCCGCAAGCGGGCTCCTACCGGTCCCGGCGCGGCAATGTCATCTCTGCTGACAGCCCCAAGCTCATCGATCGAAAGATGTGCACACCAACCATACGCTCGGCCCTGGGTAGGAGCCCGCTTGCGGGCGACCGTCGCGATGGCCTCGGGCTCTCCGTCGCCCGCAAGCGGGCTCCTACTGATCCCGGCGCGGCAATGTCATCTCTGCCGACAGCCCCAAGCTCATCGAGCGAAAGACGTGCACATCAACCCATACGCTCGGCCCTGGGTAGGAGCCCGCTTGCGGGCGACCGTCGCGATGGCCTCGGGCTCTCCGTCGCCCGCAAGCGGGCTCCTACCGGTCCCGGCGCGGCAATGTCATCTCTGCTGACATCCCAAAGCTCATCGATCGAAAGACGTGCAGACCAACCATACGCTCGGCCCTGGGTAGGAGCCCGCTTGCGGGCGACCGTCGCGATGGCCTCGGGCTCTCCGTCGCCCGCAAGCGGGCTCCTACCGGTCCCGGCGCGGCAATCTCACCTCTGCCAACAGCCCCAAGCTCATCGATCGAAAAATGTGCACACCAACCATGCGCTCGGCCCTGGGTAGGAGCCCGCTTGCGGGCGACCGTCGCGATGGCCTCGGACACTCCGTCGCCCGCAAGCGGGCTCCTACCGGTCCCAGCGCGGCAATGTCATCTCTGCCGACAGCCCCAAGCTCATCGATCGAAAAATGTGCACACCAACCATGCGCTCGGCCCTGGGTAGGAGCCCGCTTGCGGGCGACCGTCGCGATGGCCTCGGGCTCTCCGTCGCCCGCAAGCGGGCTCCTACCGGTCCCGGCGCGGCAATGTCATCTCTGCCGACAGCCCCAAGCTCATCGAGCGAAAGCTGTCGTGACAGGCGCGGCGCTCGAACACCGGCTCCAGAACGTCGCAAACGGCATGATGCACGACCCGATCGCGAAACGGTGCGGCGCAGATGGCGCGACGCTTGGGGTCATGCACCTCGAAGGTGACGAACGGGCCGGGCTGGTAGCTGTGGCTGGCCAGCGCTTCCTGGAGCCGGATCAGCTCACGCTCCAAGTCCATCTCGAACGCCTGGACCGTGGGCCGGTCCCGCTTGCCGCGGGCGGCGCGTCGTTCGGCCTCCAGCAGGTTGCGGAAACTGACGATGTCGGGAAACAGGCCGCCGGCACGCCTCATGGCCGGGGCTTCTCCAGGTCCCGAATCCAGCCACCGAGCATCCGCCCGCTCTCGTTGACGGCCTTAGCCGCATACTCATACCCATCGTGGGAGAGATAGCGCAGTCGATACGACAGCCGCAGCAGCACCCGCAGCCGCTCCAGCCGGCGATTGACGGCGCGCAACCGCTCCAGCTTGTCGCGGGTGTAGCGTGCCTCGACCAGATCCTCGATGACATCCAGGGCCAGGTTGTCGATGCGGTTGGCGAGGGTGAAGCGGGCGCGCTTGGGAAACTTCTCCGTGGTCGGCAGCAGCCATTCGAGGAACTGCATCCAGGCGCTGAAGATGGGCAACTCCTCGCGCTTCGGCCGGGTCATGGCGTTTGCTGCTCCGCATCGACGCCATCATCAGCCTTCTTTGCATCGTTCGGCGTCGCAGACTTGGCTTCTCCGCCTTCGTCCTCCAACCGTTGCAGGATCTCCAGCAGCTCCTTGCCGTAGTTCTTCAGCTTCGCATCGCCGAAGCCCTCGATCTCGGCAAGCGCTGCCAGGGTGCGAGGTCGGCGCTTGACCACATCGGCCAGTTGGCGGTTATTGCAGATGATGTAGCTCGGCACCCCGGCCGCCCGCGCCCGTTCACCACGCCACTCGCGCATGCGCTCGAACAGCGGCCAATCCTTGGAGTCGAGCAGGTCTCGCCAGGATTCGTCGCGGCGCCGGGTCGAGCCGGTTTTCGCCGCATCGGCCGCCGGCGATCGGACCCCGCGACAACGCACGATGACCGCGAGGTAGGCACGGCCTTCCTGCATCAACAGCTCGTGATCGATACTCAGAACGTCCTTATCGGATAGATAATCGCGCACCGGTGTGTCGTCGAATCGCTCGCTGAACGGGTCGAACGGGAGAGTGAAGACGCGGAAGAGCATTGATCTGCCGATGGTTCAGTCCAGGCGCCGGGCTACCGCCGGCCAAGGGTAAAAGGGTAAGAGTGCCAAGCTATACGGTCCTCGAAAGACGGAAGCCGAGGTCGATGCGCCGGGACGACGGCACGCCCCCGTCGCGGAACGCCGAACGGCAGACGGCGACGCTGCCCCAGGAGCCGCCGCGGACGACCCGGACCGAGCCCGTCTCAGGGCTTGTGGGATCGTATATATACTCTCCAGCAGCTTCGCTTCTACTGTCGCCCCTACTGGCTGCAGCATCTGCTGCAGCAGTGCTAATAGATGCTGCACGCTTGCTGTAGGCATCTTCGGCATACCAATCCGCACACCACTCCCAGACGTTGCCGTGCATGTCCAGCAAGCCCCAAGGATTCGGCCGCTTTCGGCCAACCGGATGCAGCTTGCCCTGGGCATTCTTGCTATACCAACCATAGTCGCCGAGGTGCTCCTCGTTGTCGCCGAAGCTCCAGCGGGTCTGGGTATCGGCCCGGCAGGCGTATTCCCATTGCGCCTCGGTCGGCAGCCGGTAGGGTCGGTCGGTACGCTCGGCAAGCCAGGCGCAGTAGGCGACGGCATCGTCCCAGGCGACGCCGACCACGGGCAGATCGACGGCATCGCGGGCGATGCCGCGGTTGGTGTAATAGTTGTAATAGTTGTAATAGTCGCCGCCCTTGTCCAAGTGGTACTGGCTGCCTTCTTCCAGCCACTCCGGCCAATGGCTGTCCGTGTCCTCGCAAAACCGCCGGTATTCGCCCCAGGTGACGGGGGTGCGGCCGATGGCGAAAGCATCCAGGGCGACGCGGTGCACGGGCTTTTCGTCGTCGTTCCCCTGCTCATCGCCCATCAGGAAGGTTCCGCCGGGGAGATAGACCATCTCCGGGCCTTCCCGCCGGACATCCGCGCGCTCGGCGCGTCCATCCTTGCGCACGATGACGAAGCGATCGCGGAAGCCCTGTTGCGGCGCGAAGATCTCCGCTTGGGGTGTCGGCGGTTCCTGTGCCTCATCCCGCTGCTCAGACGCCCCCTCGTCGTCGCGGACAAGGGTAAAAGAGTAAGAGGGCCAAGGGCCAGTCCTCGAAAGACGGAAGCCGAGGTTGATGCCCCGGCCCGACGGCCCGTCCCTGCTGCGGCACGCCGAACGGCAGATGTCGGCGCCGTCGTGCCAGGAGCCGCCGCGGACGACCCGGATCGAGCCCGTCTCAGGGCCTGTAGGATCGACTATATACGCTGCAGCAGCTGCGGTCCTACCGTCGCTCCTACTCTGTGCAGCACTACTGGTGGGGGCTGCATGCTCCTTGTAGGTGTTATTATCAAACCAATCCGCGCACCATTCCCAGACGTTACCGTGCATGTCGTGAAGCTTCCAGGCATTGGGCTTCTTCTCGCCAACCGGATGGGTCTTGCCTTCGGCGTTCTCGCGGTACCAGGCGTACCCAACAAGCTGCTTCTCGGTGTCGCCGCAGGACCAGCGTGTCTCGCTGCCGGCGCGGCAGGCGAATTCCCACTCGGCCTCGGTGAGCAGGCGGTAGGTGCCGGTCTCTTGCTGGCCGTTGAGCCAGTCGCAGTAGGCTCGGGCGTCGTCCCAGCTGATGTTGATGACCGGGCGCCGACCGCGTCCCCAGCCCTCATCACTGGGCTTGTCGCGGCCGGTTGACTCACAGAAGCGGTCGTACTCGTCGAAGGTCAGCGGGTACTGGCCGATGGAGAAGGCCGAGACCTCGACCGGATGCGCGGGCTTCTCCCAATCCCACTGGCTATCGTCCTGTCCCATCGTGAACTGCCCGCCGCGCAGCCAGACCATGGCCGGGCCTTGGCTGCCGTCTTGCAGCGGATCGCGCAAGCCATCCTGATACGCCGGTGCTTTTGTTTCGCCGCCAAGGGTAAAAGGGTAAGAGTGTAAAGGGCCAGTCCTCGAAAGACGGAAGCCGAGGTCGTAGTTCCGGTACGACGGCCCGTCCCTGCTGCGGCACGCCGAACGGCAGCTGCCGGCGTCGTCGACCCAGGAGCCGCCGCGGACGACCCGGCCCGAGCCCGTCTCAGGGCCTATGGGATCGACTATATACGCTGCAGCAGCTTCGCTCCTACTGTCGTCCCTACTCTCTGCAGCTTCGCCTATACGGGCTGCACGCTCCTTGTAGGTGTTCGCATCGAACCAATCCGTACACCATTCCCAGACATTGCCGTGCATGTCATGGAGTTGCCAGGCATTGGGACGCTTGGTGCCTATCGGGTGCGTGCCGTCGCCTGACCTTCTGCCGTACCAGGCGTAGTCGTCCAGCACATCTTCATCGTCGCCAAAGCACCATCGGCCTTGCTCGCCGGCGCGGCAGGCGTACTCCCACTGCACCTCGCTCAACAGTCCGTACGGCTGGCCGGTCTCCTCACTGAGCCAGTCGCAGTAGGCTTTGGCATCGTTCCAGCTGATGCAGATGACGGGGTGGTTGTCGTCCTGGTCCATGTACGGGTTGTGCCAACTTGCGTCCACCTTGTTTCCTGGGTGACCTCGATTCCAGACCCAGGCACCACCGCCCTGCTCCGCCTCTGTGACATAGCCCGTCGCCTCGATGAAACGCCGGAACTCGCCAACGGTGACCGGGAATCGGCCAAGCGCGTAGTGGCTTAGTTGGACCCTATGGGCAGGGTGCTCGCGATCTCCGCCAACCCCCTCCGGGCTGCCCATGGTGAATGGGCCGCCGGGCAGCCAGACCATCTTGGGGCCGTGGGTCTCATCGGCATAGCGGTCCTGGAACGGCATCGGCTCCGTCGGCGCTGTCGGTTCTTTGGGAACCTCGGTGACGGGACGGTTGATCCATTGTTCGATCCGCTGGGCACCCTGCAGGTAGGCTCCGCCACGTCGACGGGCGATGTCCAGCGCGATGAGCGCGAAGGGTTGCGCGTCGGCGTCGGCCGTGATCAGGGCTTCGGGCAGCTCGAGCCGTTTACCCGCCGCGGCGTCCTCGATCACCAGATTCCAATTCCGGCCTGGATGTCCGCGGCGCTCCAGGTCCGCGGAGACCCGCTCCAGCACCTGCCAAGCCTCGTCATGGGAGATCAGATCGGCCAGTCCGCTGACCAGCGACCCGCCGCCGGGTTCGCCTTCGTCCAGGCCGATGAGTCGATAACGGGTCGGCAATCCGTCACCGATCTCTTCCAGCAGGCCGCCGGAGAAGACCTCGGCCAAGGCGGAGAGGTCGTCGCGCGGTGCCATCGATCGCTGCACCAGGTGCATCATGCGCACGGTCAGCGGATAGGGAACCCGCGACAGGTAGCCGGCCAAGCGGCGCGCCGCCGGTGAGGCGACGGAGAGGAAGTCATCAAGGCGCTCGGCTTGCGTGCGCGCCCGCACATAGGGCGATTCGGTCACCGACGCCGGCTCGGTCCAGTTCAGCCGATAGCCAAGCAGCCGCAGGCGGTAGATGCCGCCGAGCAGGGCGTCGGTTAGATCGGCAACGCCCAATGGGGAGCGGTCGATGACGGGCAGGTCGAGCACCTGGTTTGTGTTGCCGGCCGTATCGGGCGGGTCGGTTGCATCGCGCCGCGGTCGGCTGGGTGCCAGGCTCGGTAACGCGGACGGACGCCTGGGAACGGGCCGCAGCCAAAGCTGTTCGCCGAGGCCCAAGGCGGTGTCGATCCAGCGCGTCGGCGGCATCAGCTGCAGCACAGCCAACAGACCGCCACGGCCAAGCCGCGCCAACAGCTCGAGCGTAGATGGCTGATACCAGCCGGCGGAGATGCAGTCGGTCAGTACCAAGGTCAGGGTGCGAGCCGGATCGCGCCCGGGCAACGGCTTGCCGCGGGCCTTCTCGCTGATCTTTCGCCCCTTGCCGCGCTGGTTGGTCTTGGGGCACCCCTCGCGCAGCTCCGCGGTGGCTTGGCCGGTTTCCAAGGTCTGCAAACGCAACTGGGCAAAGGCGCCGGTGCGCCGCAACAGGGTCTCGATCTCGTTGACCAACGGCTCCCAGATCGGCATGGCGGGGCCGTTGTCGATGACCAGCGTCAGGTCGAGCCAGGGCTCGCGACCTGGCCGCCAGATCGGCTCCCAGACCGGAGTGCCGGCAAGCTCGTAAGCGGCGATGCGCGCGGCGGTGGCCTGAATGTCGAGGATCGGCTCACGCCGGGCCGGCAGCCGGCGACGCAGACGCCGCCAGGTCCGTCCCAGCGCCAGGCTTTGCGTGAGGAAGGCACGGTCGGGCACATCGACAGTGGTTGCCGGATGAGCGCCGGCATCGTCCGCCGCGGCGGCCGTGGTCGGATAGGCTCGCGTCCTGGGGGGTGCGTCGGTGGCGTCCGGCTTTGGCTTGGAATCGTCGCCCTGCCCTTGCTTTTCGTTCTGCTTGCCTGAATCCGCGTCGGTGCGCTGCTGCTCCTTGCCGTCGGCCGCGTTTTGCTCCGGCTCGGCGGGCACCCGCGCCGACCAGGCCGACGGGACAGAATCGATCCGGTCGGCGAGCCAGAGCACCTCCGCCAGCTCGCGGCTGGTCGGGCGGAAACCGAGCTGCCCTTGCACGACCGCGAGCAACCGACCCAGAGCGTCCCAGCCTGGATCGGTGCCGTCCGGGGCGTTGGCGTCGGGGTCGGTCATGCGGGTGTCGTGAACGCCCGATTGTCAGCTGGTCTCGCCAGGCCAGAGGCAGTCGATGAGTGCATCCTTGTCCTTCGGCGGTTCGCCGCGCTCGATGCGCTGGTCGATATCGACATGCTTCCATGCCAGAAAGATGGCGTGCAGCAGGCGATCGGTCGGCAGTTCATTGTCGCGGGTCTCCCGGCGGGCGTGGAAGGCGTCGATGATGGCGCGGTAGGTCGCATCCAGCTCTGCATCGGCGGCAAGGCCGAGGTGGGACTTGACGATCTCGATCAGGGCTGCCTCGTCCGGCGGGGCGATGTCCAGCTCCAGGCAGCGGCGCAGGAAGGCCGGCGGAAAGTCGCGCTCGTCGTTGGTGGTCATGATGACGATGGGGAAGTCCCGGCAAGGGACCTTGCCGTCGCGCACCAATACGGGCGTTTCTTCGCGATGGCCCTGCACGGGCAGACGGACGGGCCGGCCCTCTTGCGAGTTTGCCGGCCGAGCGGGCTTGGATTTGCCCCCTTCCGGCTGATCGGTCTCCCGTTCTAGCTCGGGGATCTCGAATTCCCCTTCCTCGAAGATGTGCAGCAGGTCGTTCGGCAGGTCGATGTCGCTCTTGTCCAGCTCGTCGATCAACAGGACCCTGGGGCGGCGGAACCTGGATGTGGCGAAGGCGGTGCCGAGCGGACCGAGCTTCATGAACCGCTCGATGGGCGGCGGGTCGTCGGACGCGTCGCTCATGTGGGCTCTAAGGTGAGGACGTGATACAGCACGTTGATTTCCAACGGGACTATTATCTGTTTCACCTTGTGTCCCATATGAGCCGGGCGCGCTGTGCCGCGTCAGTGACGCCGCCTGCAGGCGCGCGATGGCGTCATACTGGTACAGACCGTCCTTCAGCTGGGTACGGCTGGTGATGGACCAGCGCAGCACCCGCGGCAGCCGGAGCTGACGGGCGATGTGATAGGCCAGCATGGTCTTGCCCACGCCGGGCTTGCCGCGCACCAGCAGCGGCCGGCGCAGACAGATGGCCGCGTTGATGATGTCGTATTGCTTGGGGTCGAGCTTGAAGCCCGCGCCGCGGTCCTCGACCGGGCCGGTCTGATCGCCGGCGGACTCAGCGGCGGCGTCGGCATCGGACTGCTTTGCGAAGGCCCGCCAGGGTGGCGCCTCGGGCAGGCCATTCAGGCCACCGTTGGGCGCCTGCTCGCCTGGACCGACGATCCACCAGGCCGGGATGGGTTCGGGGTCTGACATCGGTTGGCTCCTGAAGTAGGCTGCCGAGGCGTTGTCGGAGGATTGGGGCCGAGCGCATCAGCGGGGGGTAAATTGGAGATTCGAACGCTGTTTCGATGATGTCGATCAGCCTGCTCGTGACCTTGGAGACTCGCTTGGCCGCCGCTCGCGCGTGCGATACGGGTTGTCCATCAACAGGCCGATACGGGAACGTGGTTCCTGCGGGTCGCGGCGATGCTTTTTGCGCAGTTCCTTGAGACGGAGCGGAAGCTGGACGACATTGCAGTCTCCGATCTCCACCAAGAGCAGTTGCTCCGCTGCCGTGCCGCAGCGTGCAGGCTTGCGCAGCCAAAGCACCACTGAGACACCTTCACTGGTCAAGATTTCAAGTTGCTCGCCGGCGCGACAAGCCGGATCGAGGACGGCCACTTTGCTTGTCGCGGCAGCGGCGCCCCGCTCTGCATCCTGATCGGCAAAGAGGTCTTCGATATCATCGATCGCCAAGGTCGTCGCACTCGTGGCACAGCAATCGAACCTCAATGCGATGACCTCATCCCAGTGCTGTTGGCGCTTGATGTTGTGCTCGGTGAAGCCTTTGAAGGAGCGCAGCACGAGCTTGACATTGCCGAGCCGCCAGTTCTTGGAATCGCACCAGGCCTCTGGGGCCAAGTCCCAGTCCATCAGACGCTCCGGCGGCAACACGACCTCAACACCGTGTTTGAACTGGGGTTTTGTCAACTCCGCCTTGATCCAATCCACTAGCTCGCGCTCGGTTGCCAAGCTACCGGCCTTGCCGCATAAGCGTACCCACTTCGGGTTGGTCTCCAAGACATCCGACTGCTCCTTCACGCCATCGGCCCAACGCCAAAACCTGATTGCCTCAACCGCGAAGATCGATTCGTTGGTGGGCTGGAAGCGCAGCGCCAGGCTTGTGCCCGCGACTTCTAGACCAACCTTTTTGCGCACCTTTTCAAGCGCTTTGTCCTCGTAAGGGTAGAGCTTCATCAGCTGTTCGCCGACCTGCTCCAGTTCGCGCAAGAATCGCTCATTCGGGTTGAGGCTTCCCCTGTATCTGCGTTGAGCCAGTTGCAGCAGGCCGTAGGCAAAGGGTTGGCGGGCATCGGTATATTGCAGGAGCCAAGCCGTCTGCTCCAGCGCCGTGGGTCCGGGACGCGAATCCAGTCCTCGCTTGAACAGTCGCACGCTGACTTCAATGAGGCTG
The DNA here is from genome assembly GCA_016745215.1 of Thiohalocapsa sp. PB-PSB1. Lineage (GTDB taxonomy): Bacteria > Pseudomonadota > Gammaproteobacteria > Chromatiales > Chromatiaceae > Thiohalocapsa. The sequence goes on along the minus strand of CP050890.1, from coordinate 3,593,914 downwards.
GGCCAGGTGAGGTCGCCATCGCCGAGAGGCTTGCGTAGCAGGTCGGTCAGCGACCGCTCCGCATCGGACACTCGGGCCTCTTGCTCCTTTCTGATCTGGCTGTATGCTCGCTCCTGGCGGACCTCCTCCAGGGCCTGATTCATCAAGCGGGCAGGCAACATGTAGGCGATCTTGGGCGGCGGGGCATTTGGCGAGGATTCGGCATCCTTCTCAATCACCATGCCCATGACCTTCCTGGTCTTCGTGTTCCAGACCGGTGAGCCGCTGTGACCTCCGGCGACTGCCGCCTCACCACGGCCCCAGTCGAGCTGGACCAGTCCGTCGGTGCCCTGCGTTTGAAATATGACCTCGACGCCTCGGCCAGCCTCATTAGCGAAACCAAATAGCTCACCTTGCTGGCGCAGTCGGTCGATTTCTTCAGAGAGCGGGGCGGCTGCCGCACTTTTGGGAATCAGGCTTGGATCGGAGACTTCAAGCAGCGCGACGTCGTAGAGCTTGCCCGGCTGCTTGAATTTGTAGGCGGGCCAGAGACTGATCACCTTGGCCGCGGGATTGGCTGCTCCGGGCAATTCAGTATCGAAGGCAAAACGAAAATGAACAGGCCGCTCCTGACTTGCGCGCTCGCGACCCTGTGCGCTGGCAACAACGTGCTCACAGGTGAGGATCAGGTGCTCGCCGACGTAGATGCCGGTGCCCACGGTGCTATGGTCGTCAGCGAGGATGCGGATGCTGCTGGGCTGATAGAAACGGTCCATCGGTGCCTGTCGAGATGCTTTGGTTGATTATCCGCCCGCCTGGGCAACCAGGGAACCCGCCTGGCCGATGCGCTCGGACAGGGTCCGGTCGGAGTCGATCAGCAACCTGGCCAGATCACCTGTGAGGCGAAGGCGCGTCTCCGGGGACAACGCGAGACGGTCGACGCGGGTAAACAGGGCAATGATCGTCGCTTCCTGTGCCGCCTGCAAATCGTCGTCCTGAGCGTGCAGGTGCTCCAGCGTGGCCTCCAGGAACTGACCGGCAGTCTCGCCGATGTCGCGTTGGTCCGCCGCCTGTTCCGGGGACTGGAGCTGGGATTGGAGCTGGGATTGGATGACGCCGGTCTGTGGCGACAAGGCGTCGATGTTCTCGCGGCTGCGGGCGCTGGACACGCGATCGTTCAGGCGCTTGATGTGCTCATCGAAGATCCAGCGTGCCTTGAGCATGACCGGCTTGCCGAGCAAGGCCAGGCTGTTCGGCGGTGCATTGTCCGGTCCGGACATCGCCTGTCGCAACGACAGGTCGAGGATCTCCTCGGCATGATCAAGCAGTGTCGGGTCGTTGAGTGGGAAGGTCTTGGGTCCCTTGCCTTGGGCGTTGCTTCGCGTCCAGCTTCCTTGCCGTTTGGCTGCTTTGGCGTCGTCAAGCAGGCGCCGATACTCGGTGGACGCCTTGATGCGCTCCAACACGGCGTTGGGGTCGGTGCAGATGCCGAGCGCAACGCCGGTGCACTCGTCGGTGGGATTGCGCAGGCTCTCGACCACGAGCGGGGCCGGATCGAAGGTGCGGAACGCGGCGGTCTTCAGGTAGGAGCGGGTCTCCCAGTAATCGTAGGAGCGCTCGTCGAGCCAGTCCCACAGCGTTTCCGAGCACCCCCGCGCCGTTTCGGGCGGGTCGTCCCGGTCATCCTTCCTGCCCCGATAGGACGGCTTGAGCTTCACCCAAGCGACCCGCCCGAGGCTGTAGGGCAGCTTGGCGACGAGCATCCAATCCTGCTTGAGGATGCCGGTGCCCTCGCCGCGCTCGATCGCGTCGGCTCGCTCGGCGTCGCGCTTGCTGAAGCGTACCTTGATCTCGTAGCGGTGGACGTCGATGAAGGTCGATCCGCCGAAGCAGTGGCCACGGTCCTGCCAGCCGAGGTGGAATACGGGGGTTTCGGCGACGAAGGTCGGGTCGCCATGCGCATTGCGGCCGATGCGCATGGCCATGGCATGGGACAGCCGGGGGCCGTCGCCGACCTTGGCGACCTTCTCGCGCGTCTTAGGAATGCCGGCGAGGAGTATCTCGAGGGCTGTAGGCAGCTGGGCGGGGTCCGGGATGAAGCTCATGCGCGTCGGTTGCTCTCTATCTTGCACGGCCGTCCGCTGCGGATTGGCCGGGCAGCAGCGCGGTTCGCATCGGATGCTAACACGGCGGCAACGCCGATGGAAGGCGGCGAGGCCAAGCCGCACGGAAAACGGGAAACCGCGGTAGGCGATGAGCGGGGCAGCTGTCCCGTACCCAGCGCCGGCGCGCACCGTCTGTTGCGGACGCTGCGACATGCCGACGCATCATTCGACTAGCGCATGAGGAATACTCAATGAAAACCATCCTTCGTTTGGCGCGGCGTCTGGCCGCACTGGTTGTTGCGGCGGTGATCGCCGGTTCCGGCCTCTCGCGGGACGCGCTGAACCCCAACCCGGCCGGCGTCTCCGAGTCGGTCTTCGTGGTGGAGGCGAAAGCGGTATGCCCGACGGATCGGCCCTGCCGGAGCATCTCGGTCCGCATCGAGGTGGAACCGTTCGTTCAAGACGTCCGCGGTGGCTGCCATCCTTGGCTGTGCGCCGCCCGCAGCCGGTTGATGCCGTGATCCTGTCGGCCTAGCTCCATGGCCGGCAACGGGATATGCCAAGGGTCCGCCAGCCTTGCCCGTACCAGGGGCAGGCGGCGACCGTAATCGGGGCGAAGTTCGCGAGGCTCTGCAACCGACAGCCATCTAGGAGGCTGTCCGAGAATAGGTTCTACAGCCGACTTGAACACCCACCCAATCTGCGATCTTGGCGGAGCGCTAAACGCCCACCTGTCCGGGAGGGACGGCGATTGTACCCGTTCGCTCCGTTTTCGGACAGCCTCCTAGTGGAGCGGTACAGAAATCCCGAGGCGGTTCGTTGTCGTTGTCGTAATCGTGGTCGTTATCGAGCATTCGGCTAAGACGATTATGACAACGACAACGACAACGACCGGAGACTGTCTTGGAACATCTGCACCGAGGCACTAGATTATTCCTGAACCGCTACTTATCGTCCGGCATCGACGTTGCGGCAACCCGCCCATAGAGCGACTATGGGCGACGACTATGGGCGGGTTGCCGCTTCGCGAAGGCGAACGCGAGTCCGGCGCCAGTTGGTCTGTTTCTCTCCGACAATCACATCAACTGATGCAACATGCGAAGGCATTGGGATCGAAACTCAACGACCGTCGAGCAACGATTCCAGATTGAATCCTCCGAATTGGACGAGAGCCGGACCCGTATTATCGAGTAACATCAGAGCCACCGCCAACAGAAACGCGAACCAGATCAACACCCGCAAGCGCCGATACAGCCAGCTCGCACGCTCCGAGTTGCCGTCTTCCAGAGCCATGATGGCATCGATAAACACACCGAACTGCGCGACTAGCAAAAGCAGGGTAAAAATCGCGTACAGCAGGATCATGATCCACACATACATTTCCAGCTTGGCGGGCTTGGTGAGGTACAAATGATAGGCACCGGTCAACCACATCAGCACCAGCCCGAGCCAGCTCCAGCGAAACAGACGCTTGAACGAGGCATGCCGAAGCTGCAGGCGCATGCGCGGGGATTTGACGCTGGCAATCGCCGGCAGTTGCACAAACAGCATGAAATACAAACCGCCGACGAAAAGCACTGTGGCGATCTCATGAATGACGTCCGTGGCAAACAGAAGGATGGGCATGATGGACATGGGAATGTCTGGCAAGTCAGCCTCTCGAAACAAAGTCGCGGATCGAATGCTAAGTTCAGCGCAAATAACTATAGGGCGCGGGTAATCAGGCCCATGGTTGCGTCTGCAACTGGGAGCGTTAAGCGCACGCGCCAGCCGGAGCCCGGTGCGACATCCAGCCGACTGCCATCCAGGTTGGCAAGGGATTCGAGGCGAAACCGCTGGCTGCCTTGGGGGGTGATTAATTCCAGATCGTCGCCGAGGCTGAAACGGTTTTTCACATCCACCTCGGCCAAGCCGGAGACCGGATCCTGAGTTAGCACCTCGCCAACAAAAATACGTCGCTGATTGCGCGAGCTGCCGTCCTCGTAATTCTGCAACTGTGCCGGCGCATGACGGCGATAAAACCCCTCAGTATAGCCACGGTTCGCAAGCCCTTCCAATTCGGCCAGCAGTTCGGAGCGAAACGCCTTGCCGGCAACAGCGTCGTCGATTGCCTGACGGTAAACCCGCGTGGTCAGGGCAACATAATAGTGCGACTTGGTGCGCCCCTCGATTTTCAGGCAATCAATGCCGATCGCAGCCAATTGCGCCACGTGCTGCACTGCGCGCAGGTCTTTGGCATTCAAAATGTAGGTACCGTTCTCGTCCTCGAAGATCGGCATGTAGGCACCCGGCCGTGATGCCTCCTCCAACAGCCACACCTGGTCTGCGGCTGGATGGCGCCCGCCGTCTTGTACCTGGCACTCATCATCAGATGGCATCGCCAGCCTATCATCGATCGCCGGCATACCGGCATTCGGCTCATCCGACAAGGCACTGGGAGTATCCGTCATCTGACGCCGAATACCGGCGATGCGATATTGCCAACGGCAAGCATTGGTACAGCTGCCCTGGTTGGCGTCACGATGATTGAAATAGCCAGACAGCAGGCAGCGTCCGGAGTGGGCGATGCAAAGCGCTCCGTGCACGAACACCTCCAACTCTACTTCGGGACACGCCAAGCGGATCTCTGCAATCTCCGCCAACGATAATTCCCGCGACAGGATCACCCGGGAAATACCTTGATTATGCCAGAAACGCACCGCAGCAGCATTGGTGGTGTTCGCCTGCACCGACAGATGCACGGACAGTTCCGGCCAACGCTCGCGGACCAGTAGGATCAGGCCCGGATCGGCCATGATCAGGGCATCTGGAGACAGTGCCGCTATCGGCTCCATATCATCGACGAAAGTCCTCAATTTTGCGCCATGGGGTATGGCGTTGACCGCGAGATAAAAACGTCGCCCGTATCGATGAGCTAGCGCGATACCCTCGGCCAGTGCGTTCAGGTCGAAGTCGTTGTTTCGCACTCGCAGGCTGTACCGGGGGATACCGGCATACACCGCATCTGCACCATAAGCCAGCGCATAACGCAGACTCTTCAGGGTTCCCGCTGGGGCAAGAAGTTGCGGTGCGTTCATCGGCTAACCAAGTGCCTGTCCTGCGAGAGCCATCGAGAGCCTGAGATCAAGGACAGTTGCCAAAACGCAGCGTTAGCTCAGCATGCAGACTCAACCGATAGCCCTGCGCGGCCAGGATCGGGAAATCGTCGCCGTGCACAACACCCGCCCCGATAGCACAGGTCTGCTGACGATCGCTGGTGGGATCAAGCCAACTCAAGGCACTGATCTTGCTGAAATCCAACTGTGCCAGCCAGGTGCCACAGGTCACAGCCTCCGGCACCGGGTGGGAGATCAGATGCGAGCCGGCCGCAAGATGTTGCTCGATGCAGGGCTGATCGTCATACAAGGTGAGCTGAAGCGCTTGACTCGTTTGCATCAGGTAGGCGGAGCCGGATTCGATCTCGAATGCGTCGTCGCCTGGGCCGCAGGTTTGCAGCTGGGCGGTCTGAGGATCAATGCGGCTGATGTTCAATAAGCCATCGGCTGCAAGCGCGGCCAGCAGGTCCGTGCAATGCCGATGAGCCGGCGGTACCCCAAAAGGATAGCCGACGAGATTCAGACCCGTGCGCAGCGGTATGTCGATCGCACCCATCGGCAGGCTCGGATCAAGCGGATACGTATCCAAGGGATCTGCAACACCATCTGCATCATCATCATCGTCGCAGGCATCGCCCAGATTGTCGGTATCGCTGTTTGTCTGGTCCGGATTGTTGATCAATGGACAATTATCGAGAGAGTCCGCATGGCCATCGCCATCGGAATCCTCGTTGGGTTCAAGATAACGGAGATCGAGCAATTCGCTGTCGTCGCTCACCACAATATTCTGGGTTACGATGCCCTGTAACTCGCCACCGTAGAAGTCCACAGTGTAGAGCCCAGGCTCGATGATCGGGATCGCATAGCCACCGCCGGCGGCGGTAATCGCATAGTACGGCCCCTGCGTGGGTGCGACGGTGACATCTGCCAAGCCCTCGCCACTATCGTAGCGGCCGTTGCCGTCGCGATCCTCCCAAACGGTACCTACCAGGAAGCGATTATAATGGTCTTCCGCAGCGGAATAGGCCTGGGCGAAATTGGCGGTGACCACCCAAGGACCGACGCGGGTACCCGGATCAATCTCCGGCAATGCCGCGATGCCAACATTGGTATAGTCGCCATCGACGGACATGATCGCCATACGGTGTCCGCGGCCATTTTGCATGCCGCCAGTGCCAAAGCCCCAGTCGATGTTGAAGCCGGCATGACCATAGAGCGCATGAGTTGCATAGGAAAACACATTACCCCGCATCTTTAGAAAGCTGAAGCCGGCATCACCGACACGCGGGAATTGACCATCATGATCCTGGGCATCACGGTCAATTAGATCCTCCGAGTGCGCTTTGGCTGCCGCGTACAGGCGTCGATCGAAAGCCGCTGGCGGCTTGGCCGGGATGGCGTGGAACTCTTCCCGCAACAGAATCCTGTCCACATCGAAATAGTTGATAGCGGACTCCACTCTGTTGTCACCGGTATCGACTAGAAAGGCACCCTCAGCACTCGGATTCTGCCGGGCGCGATTCATGAGCCAGACGTACGCCTGCTCCTCACCGTTCGGATGTTCGCTGTCCTCGGTTTTATGCAGGATCCATTCTTGTTGGTCGTCAACTGCGAGGGGAGCGAATGCCGTTGTCGCTGACTGCTCGTATTCGCTCGGGCCATAGTGTACCGGCGGGGGCTCCGGCGGTGCGTGGAATCCGTTTGGCTGGGCCACACCGGGTGGGCTCCATGGCAAGCACCCGCCAAGCAGGAGCGCGGCGACGGATGCACGCGGCAAGGCCCAGCGTGCGATCCAATGCTTGAGGATTGACTTGAACGATTGGTCGGCGAGGGTGGCTTTAGCATCAGTCATGTTGCATATCCTGCGTAATGGCCGACGCGAAAGTCCAGTGCAGGCCGGCGTTACAGCATCAGGCTAGTGAAACCTATCGAGATTAGGCTTCTCCGATTAGCCTTTTCAGGATACTGCACAGTTGCTGCCGTTTTCTGCGACTTTGATAACGGTTCAGGAACGCATGATCGGGTCAACTCCGGATGGCGTCTTGCCCGAGCCGTTGGATTGCGGAACATGCGCAGACTGTTGTCAACGCGCTTTCTGTCGACAAACAGACCACCTGGCTTATCTTCTCGTCCGGCATCGACGTTGCGGCAACCCAGCTATAGAGCGACCATGGGCGGATTGCCGCCTCACCAAGACGAACGAGCATCCGACGCCAGTTGGTCTGTTGCTCTCCGGCAATCGTCTGGCTCTTTGTCTAATGCAGCTCCACCTCCAGCGTCAGTCGCTGTGCGGACCCGATCAGCGGCTTACGCAGCACTTGCACCGGCAGCCTTTGTCCCGGACGGCTATCCATCAATGCGATGCGGATATCGGCGTAACTGCGGATCGGATGTTCAGCAATGCGCAGGATACGGTCGCCCTTCTCAACACCGGCCTCTTTCGCACCGCTCTGCTCGGCAAACCCGTGTATACCAATACCTTCGCCTGCCGACTCGGTATCTAGCATGACGCCGAGCAGACCCGTCTTAGGCAGCTCAACCGCGCGCGGAAACAGAATGAAGTCTGCCCGCTTTGGATCGAATGGCCGCGCCCTACCATTCAATAGAGTGGCAGATGTCGCCGCCAATCTGCGCTGAAACCTTGATGGAATCCCCCAGCCGTATTCAATATGGCCAGAGCCGGCAAGCACCACCAGCGATTTCTCCGGATGCTGCTGTAAATAGTCGGCCGCACGCTCGGCCATGCCCTCGTCCCAAAGTAATTGCACCTCGAGAAAGTGCTCGAACACCGCGTCCCCACCAACCGGGTGCAGATCAAATACCGCCTTTACGTGATCCCGATAGCGCTGATTGGTGCGATCGATCTCCGCCGGGATGCGGCTTGCCTCGGCCTGGTCCAGGGATGCGATGCCCTGGTCGCCGACCTTATCGGTAATTTCGCGCTCGATGTTAAGTGCGACGATGGGAATGCCATGTTCCCGAGCGAAACGTAACAATGGCCGGTAAAGACGATAATCGTAGCGCCAGCGTTCGAAGTACTCGGTCTTGCGCAACAAGGCTGCCTCATCCAATTCCCCAGCCACGAAGGCATCGAGTTGCGGCTGGAACGGCTGCTGGAAAAATTCCATGCCGATGGCGAGATCTCTACCACGGGCGTGCAGACCCTGAATGACGGCAAGTTGGTTGAGATGATCCTCAAAACGGTCATGCGACTCGCCGACGAATACCACCCGCTTGTCCGCGAGCCGATCCAACAAATCTTCTAATTCTGACACGGATGCGCTTTCAACAACCAGGGTTTCAGTTGCCACAATCTCATCGGTCCCCGGCAAGACAGCGGCATCCTCTGCCATGACAGCGGGTCCGTAGCAACCCGCGAAGAGACCGCCGAACAGACTAAGGACGCCGAGAGCAAGGGCTGGCAACGGAGGACAGTGGAATGATGGGTGAAAGTTCAATGATCGGGCCTGCTGAATGAGTTCAAATGCTGGCATCTATCTGGGGACGATTCGGCGATGATCCCGCTTCTATGTGAGCTTGCAATGGATCTTCGAATTCTTAAAGATGAAATAAGGCTGGTTATCGCGGAGTCATGCCCGGCACAAGCGTTGGGGCGATTTCTACAGTCTTTCACAAAAAAATGTTGGAACTGTGTGATCGCAACCCGCTAATTTAGAAATTATTTTGGATCGACATGCCAGAGTCATTTTCTGCAGATCGATATCGAGAAATAGACCACCTGGCTTGTGTTCTCGTCCGGCATCGACGTTGCAGCAACCCGCCCATAGAGCAACTATGGGCAGGTTGCCGCTGGGCGAAGGCGAACGAGAATCCGGCGCCAGTCAGTCTATTGCTCTCCGGCAATCGCCTGAGCATTAATCTAAGGTTGAACAATAGGATCCGTGGCGACCACTCTGTTTCGGCCCTGCTGTTTGGCCAGGTAGAGACGGGAATCGGCGGCGAGAATCAGCGCGTGCGGCTCCGCCGCATCTTCAGGATAACAGGCGACCCCAGCGCTCAACGTAAGTCGACGTGAAGACTGCTTGTCATCGCTGGCAAAATCGCTGGATTCAACCTTGCTCCTCACGCGCTCAGCGAACATATCGGCTTCCTCGCGGGTTGATCCGTACAGCAGCGCGATGAATTCCTCGCCTCCATAACGTGCGATGACATCGCCGCGGCGTGCGACGCTTTTTACAATCTGCGCCAAACGCGCCAGGGCGTCATTGCCGCTTTCATGCCCATAACGATCATTGAACTGTTTAAAGAAATCGACATCGATCATAACCAATGACACTGGATCTTGCATCTGCTTCGAGCGCTGCAACTCGAGGGCCAGGCGTTGGACAAAAAATCCATGATTGTAGAGCCCTGTCAGCCGGTCGATGATGCCGCGGCGGTAATGCTGAACGACTAGGGCGGTCAAACGACGCACCACAGCGATTTGCTGGATCAGCAGCGCCTCCAACATGTGTGGATTCCGGCGCACCAACAGGCGAAAATCCTCGGCAGACAGACAACTGACAACAGCTTTATCAGACGCACGTATGCTGGCAGAACGCCGGCCGCCATCCAGGCATGCAAGCTCGCCAAAGATCGCGCCAGGCTGTAACTCGTTGAGCACAACCGTATCCTTGCTATCGACGCCCGCTGAGAGCACTTCCAGCATACCCTCGCGCAGCAAGACGACCGAGTTGGCAATATCACCCTCGCGCCATAAGAAATCGCCTGCCTCCAGGTCAATGGTCTTAGCGGAAGAAAAACGCGTGTAGAGTCCACTGAGTGAACTGACTGGCGGCGCGCCGAAAGGTTGCTTTGACATCGGTTCTTGCAGCGAGATAGCGAGGGGTTGACTGTAGGCTGTCGTAATGTCCTGAGTTTTGATGCCAAACCGATTCCGGGTCTTGGATTGCTTCATCGAACGCACTGGGGAAGCCTAATCGATGTCGGGGTCGCTATCGGAATCGGAATCGAATCCGCTCATCGATCAAAGCAGCCAGCTCGATACCAATCCCTAATTCCGACCTTGACACCGATCCCGACACCGACCAAGCATCCATCAACCGGGAAGCGCTTGTTTTAGTGAGACTGCAGATTTCGACAGCCTAGGTTGACTGTCGCTAAGCATCATGCTCCATGCTATGCAACAAAACCGCATATTTGGTTAGTTCTGCTTGCGACACGAGGCCCAGCTTGTTCATGATTCGACGGCGGTAGGTATCAACGGTCTTGGTACTAATCCCCATGATATCGGCAATCTCGCGCGTGCGCTTGCCGGTCGCGATCTCCTGGAGTACCGAACGCTCACGCCGCGACAGCACCTGAGCCGTGAGTTCATCTTCGGCCTCTGTAGTTTCAGGCAGCCAGGTCTGACCCGCCATCACGGTGCGGATAGCCTGCACCAGCATCGACATCGATTGGTCTTTGCGCACATAGCCTTGCACTCCGACCTTGACCATTTGCGTAACAAAAATTCGCTCACCTTGGGCGGATAATGCGATCACCCTAGTGCGCGGAAGCAATTTGCTAATGCGCGCGGCGGCATCGATACCGTTGGTGCCTGGCATGCAGACATCCATCAGCACCACATCCGGCTTCCACGCCTGCGCCAACGTGATGGCCTCATCGCCGTTACTGGCATGTGCAACCACAGTGATATCCGGCTCGCGCGTCAGCAGTGCCCCCAATGCTTCGCGAATCATTTTGTGATCATCGGCCAATAAAACCCGGATACTCATTGCATTCTCTCAATCCGCAATTTTCGGCACAGCCGTTGCGTCCTGCGCTTGCGCGCCGGCCCTGGCGGCAGTTGCCGCACAAGGGCCAAAGCGCGCCGCAGATCGACGCTGCGGTGCTCGTAAAACTTGGCCAAAGCCTCCAAAGCGACCGGATCGCCCTGCTGCGCGAGCGGTTCCCAAAGCGCCAAGGCTCGATCCCAATCATCCTGGCGCCGATACAGCTCCGCCAACAAGAGCCGCTCGGCTGGTGCCAATAACGGCCGCGCCTTACACAACAATGTCAGCGCACCGGCTGCATCGCCGCGACGCAGTCGATAACGCGCCAGCGTTCCGAGGTCAGCATGATAGGCAGCCGGATCATGCTCGACCTGCGCTAGTGCTGGCAGCAACACGGCCAGCGAGAGCAGATCGAGCCGATTGTGCCGGAGTACCGCGGCAAGGCGTCCAGCATCGCCACGGCGCAACCAATCGAGCCATGCGGCCGGGGCCTCGGCGCCAGGCAGATCATCCCCGCGCTGCACGCCAAGCAGGCGCTGCTCGACGCTGGCGAGCCGGCAGTTCGGCCAGCGCGTGGCAAACGCCCGACGCACGGGATGCAGCAGATCCAGATGCGATAAGGGTTCAAGCGGGCAATGCAGGCCAGCCAGTCGAAAGCGCGTCATCAGTAACGGTAGATCAAAGGATTTACCATTGTAGCTGATCAACAAATCCACGCCGTTAAGGCAGTCAGCGAATAAAGATAACAACACCGGTTCCGCATCCAAACGGGTCAGCAGCCATTGCCGCAGCAAGAGGTCGTCACCGGCAAAGCGTCCGATACCGCAAACAAAAGCCCAGGTACCAGTGCCACCGGCGAGTCCGCTGGTCTCGGTATCGATAAAAGCCCAGCCGGCTGCACCAGTCGACGGCGATGGGAATAAGGCTGGCATCGACGCGGGTGCATCAGCAGCTCGAAAGCGGCCATGCCGTCGGCGCAGCGGGTGCCGGCGTTCCAGCAGCAACACACCGGGAGCTACGATCTCGGCGCCGAGTTCCGCCGCGACATCCTGCTCGCATGGAGTACAAGGGTTCGCAGCGCGGTGCCGCAGCGGATCGAGACGTCGCAAGCGCTCGGCCACACTGAATCCAGGAGCCGGATTCTGGATCGGGCTCGGATCTGGCTGCGGAACGGATTGCAACCGCCGCAAACGCTCACGCAGTCCGCTCATTGGTCGCCACCGACTATAGCCATGACACTCACCAGCATTTCGTCTTCGGTCTGCTGGTGGTCATGGCGTTCCCGCGACAACAAGGCCAGCACCGTCAACGCCGAACCCTTTGGCGTCTGTGCGCGCTGTTCGTCCCCCGGCAGCACCGGTCCAATGCAAGCCGGACAGCCGCAGGTACAGACACAGTCCTGCACCAGTGCGATCGCGTCCTGCACCAGTTGCGCTGAGGCATCGAACAAAGGCGCGGACAAACCGACGCCACCAGGATAGTTGTCGTACAGGAACAGGGTTGGTTCGAAGCGCTCCCCCGGCACCCGATCCAATGGTTCGTTATTGGGTCCACGCAGCTGGCCTCGACCCTGATTGCCGAGCACCGCAAACCAACTGCCCTGACCATCGCCAACCGCGCGGCCGAGATCCTGGAGTTCGGCCATTACACGTAACGCAGCGACATGGTGCAATGCGTATGCGGCGCCCAGGAAGCCCTCGATAGCATGTTCGCGGCTAGGCAAAGCCCCTGCCAACACCTCTGGCTGCACCTGCCACCAGACCGCCGTGGTATGCATTTCCTGATCCGGTAGATCGATGTGGCCATAGCCGACATTGTCATGGCTGTAATAGCGGATTTTTTTATAGCCAGGGTAACGACGCACCAGGTGCACTTCGCCATGGGCACTGGCCGCACGCCCGCTTTCGGTTGCTTGGGCCGCGCCGCCAGCGGGAGCATCGATCCGCTGCCGATCGAACTGATCCAGGATCTTGAGCCGGCTGTAATCAATGGCATCGGTATAGTAATCAGCACGGGTTTTGCGGACAAACGCCTTGCGCCCGGTCCAATCCAACCGCTCTACCTGGTAAGGCTGGGACTGTACCATATAGATTGCACCCGGATACAGGGTTCCCGGTGCACTGGAGTAGTCCACCTCGGCGATGATGGTCTGCTTGCCGTCGGTGAGGTCGATAACGACAAAATTCCCTTCCGCCACCGAGCGCAGCGATACCGCATTGGCTGGATAGCTGTCAGCGATCCAGAACCAGCGCCCGCCCTGGTATTGCAGCAGACCCTCATCGCGCAGATAGGACAACATCTCGTGCAGGTCTTCATTGCCAAACTGATCGCCATCGCGAAACGGCAGTTCGAAGGCGGCGCAGCGAACATGGTCCATCAAGATCAGCAGCTGATCTGGGTGAATGCGGGCATGCTCCGGTGAGCGGCCAAGGAAGAACTCCGGATGGCGTATCAGGTACTGATCCAGCGGGTCGCTGCTGGCCACCAGCACGCCCAGACTGGGCCGGTTGCGCCGCCCTGCCCGCCCGAGTCGTTGCCAGGTTGCGGCGATGCTGCCCGGATACCCGTTCAGCACCGCCACATCCAATGCGCCGATGTCGACCCCCAATTCCAGCGCCGAGGTGCTCACCACAGCGTCCACCTTGCCGGCACGCAAGGCACGCTCGGTGCTGCGCCGCTCGCTGGGTAAATAACCGCCGCGATAGGCCAGCACCCGCGGTGGGCGACGCGGATCGCTATCGAACACGTCTTTCAAGTATTTGGTGATGACTTCCACCATCAGCCGCGAGCGGGCAAAGACAATAGTCTTCAAGCCGGCCTTGGTAGCGGCACGTGAGATACGCGTGGTCTGGGAACGAGCCGAAGCGCGAATGCCGAGATCGGGAGCAATCACCGGCGGATTCCATAAAAGTAGATGACGAACACCGCGCGGCGCGCCGCTTTCCGTGATCGCAACCACCGGCTCCCCCAACAGCAATGTGGCAAGCTCGGCCGGATTGGCAATGGTGGCGGACGCAAAGATGAAACGTGGCGCGGCGCCATAGAAACGACAAATACGGTTCAGACGCCGCAGCACATTCGCCACATGCGAGCCGAACACGCCGCGATAAGTATGCAGTTCGTCCACAACCACAAAGGCCAGGGACTCGAAGAACTGCGCCCATTTCGTATGATGCGGCAAAATGCCCTGGTGCAGCATATCGGGATTGGACAGCACCAGATCGCCACGGGTGCGTACTGCCTTACGTGCATCTCCAGGAGTATCGCCGTCGAAGGTAAAGGCCTTTACGCCCTGGGTTGACGTGCCGCTGGATGCGGCCCGGTTCAGCTCCCAGTTCAGCTCCCGGTTCAGCTCCCGGTTCAGCTCCGTCAGCTCCGCAACCTGATCTTGGGCAAGCGCCTTGGTCGGGAACAGATACAACGCTTTAGCCCTGGTACTGAGCACCGCATCGAGCACCGGCAGGTTGTAACACAGCGTCTTGCCGGACGCAGTCGGCGTTGCCACCACGAAATGCCGGCCGGCACGCGCCAACTCCCAAGCCTCGCGCTGATGACAATAGAGGCTATCCACACCGCGTTTCGCCAGCGCTTGGCGCAGTGCAGGATGCATGTCTTCCGGTAATGCAACACTTCGCGCGGCCATCGCCGGCATCGTCAGTTCGCCGGTGATGCGCCCAGCGTACTTACGCTGCAAGCCGGCCAACAGCCGTACGAGGCGCTCATCACGCGTCGCGGCCGGGTCGCGTACAGCAGCAGCACTTGCCAGGGAACCCTCTCCAACCATGATCACCACCGATATCGTTTGCAAAGCGGCACATCATCGGCATCACGAACCGATTCGTTACCTAACCCAAAGACGCTGGACCACGACAAGGACCAGGGCTTGGGCCTGACGGATGCAGCCCAATCTAGGGTAATCTGTAACAGAATGCCAGACTCAATGCTTGTTCCTTTATACGAGTCAGCCGGTTCCTCCATCGGCGCGGTCACAGCTGAATAGACCCCAACAGGACACATCAAATGATTCACCACCAATATTGTAAACTGGTCGCCTCCGGCAGCTTTTCGTGTATTCTGCTGCTCTCCGGCAGTGCCTTTGCCTACGGCGAAAAAGACGCCATCCGTGACTGCGAAAAACGCATACGCAACGAATATAAACTCTCGGATCTGCGCGACGCGAACGCCAGACAAATCATGGATATGGAACATCACTATCAGGTCAAAGGACAGACCAAGATCGACGGCAAAAAGTATCCGTGGAGCTGTGAAGTAAAAAAACGCCATGTCACGACCGTCGATTACAGCGGTCCAGAGCCCGAAGGCATAGGCACAGCCGAAAAACTTGCCATCGGCGCTGCGGCTGCCATCGCCGTCGGCGCGGCTGCCTCCGCCCTGTCTAAGGACAAGGCTCCGCCCCAAGCCACCGAAACCCTGGCTCCTCCTGAGATTCGCACGCGCTCCAGTGGCGCGATGGAGGTTCTGATGCCCAATGGATGCAGTGTTCTCTACAACGATATCGGCCTGCGTGAACAGCACGGCAGTAGCTGTACCCAGCAAGATCTCAAGAGCGCGGAAAAAGCCATGACCGCACATCTAAATGAGTCGAAGTCGAGGTAGGGCGTACAAAGCCTTCAGTGAACAGCTTGACCTTATGCATAGGTCAGCAAGTGATGGTGCAGAAACAAGCTAAACAGGTTGTTGGCTTGGGTGTCGCCTGCCGACTCATTCGGTACCGCTATCGGCTTCGGTATCGGTATCGAACCGACCAACCCATCCGCCAAGCTCCTCGCTGACCGCCTAGCCACGCTGTCCGAGCTTCGTCAGCATGGCCACAAGACGCTCGAGCAGTGCCTTTTGCTTGCTGTTGTGGTCTGCGCACAACGCTTCGCATACCAGCGAGCACGTCCTCAATCGCAGCGCACTCCAGCGCCGAGCCTCGTGCGCTTTCAAACGACCGGCGTCGATCCGCGCTCGTCGCTTTGCCGTTACCCTCGGCACTGTTCAGCGCGATGGCCTAAGATGCGCGCCTGCGATGCGCACAGGCGTTGATCCTTCGCGCTACGCTGTCCTTTCACATGCACGCAGTCGCGCTAGGCCCAGCCGACAGACTCGATGGCCGCACGCTAGACGTCGCGCTTCTCATGACCGAATGGCATAGGCGTTTTCTCTCTCGATTCCGATTCCGATTCCGACCCCGATTGCACTCCGCCGATGTCTGGATAGCGTGGTATAGGTTATTCATGAACCGCTACTAAGCTGCTGGCTTCAAGGCAAAAAATCGGCCTTCTGCGTGTCGAGCAGAACCATCGATCCTCTAGTATAAATACACATATTATGTATATAGTTAAGCTCGATACGTCAGGAGTTCTGCCCTGGGCGTGAGGCTTGCCATCGACGACTTCGACACCGGTTATTCGTCCCTGGCCTATCCCAAGCGCTTGCCGATCCATGAACTCGAGATCGACCGCGGCTTTGTGCGCAATAGACCGCTGGCTCAAAACGATGCCGAGATTGCCGCAACCATCATCGCCATGGCCCGCAATCTCAACCTGTCGGTGATTGCCGAGGAGATCGAAACGCATGAACAATGGGATTTTTTAAATGATCGGAACTACCCTGTCTGCCAGGGCTATCTGGTCGGGCGACCCATGCCCGCAGACGAGTTCTTGCAAGCGATACGCTCGGAGTCGGTTTGTGGACAATCCGGTCCCGGCTGAACGAGCAAATGGCACAAAACTGCGTTGCCTGCCCCGGGTTCGTGCAAAAAAATCAGTTAAAACAGTAGATCAGCGGCATTCAGTGCTTTTGCAAAATCGAAGTGATACCCCCATAAATACCTACAGCACTTGCGCTTAACCAAAAAAGGCCTCAGGATTTAAGGTATAACAAGCCGGCAGAAACGCAGGCATCGAGCATCGAGACGACACAAGCCGTCAACCCATCAGCAAAATAGTATATACATGACCCCCGCAGACTTGACATCCGTCCGCGATCACATCGCCTCGCGCATTATCGGCCAGCAAAAATTCATCGACAGCATGTTGGTATGCCTGCTCAGCGATGGACACCTGCTGGTCGAGGGCATGCCCGGCTTGGCCAAAACCACTGCCGTAAAGGCGTTGGCCGAAGCCATTGAAGGCGACTTTCATCGCATCCAGTTCACGCCGGACCTGTTGCCGTCAGATCTGATCGGCACCGACATCTATCGCCACGAAAAAGGCGAATTCGAATTTCGCCAAGGACCGCTGTTTCATAATGTTCTACTCGCGGATGAGGTCAACCGCGCGCCGGCCAAAGTACAGTCCGCATTGCTCGAGGCAATGGGCGAACACCAGATTACAGTCGGCCAGCGCACCTATCCATTGCCGCAACTGTTCATCGTGCTGGCAACACAGAATCCGGTGGAACAGGAAGGCACCTACCACCTACCCGAGGCTCAGTTGGACCGTTTTCTGATGCAGGCGGTGGTCACCTACCCAAGCCGCGACGAAGAGCTGAAAATTCTGGAACTGGACAGCCAGCAACAACAACAGAGCCATGCCCCGCCGGCCAAGCCGCTGGCACAGTCCGAATTATTCGCAATGCGCCGGGATGTTGCAGGGCTATACCTAGATCCGAAGTTACACAACTACATCGTCGACCTGATTCAGGCGACTCGTCATCCCAAGCTCTATGACGACGACCTTGCACGTTGGTGCCGCTTCGGGGCCTCGCCCCGAGCCAGCATTGCGCTGGCCCGTTGCGCTCGCGCCCGAGCCTGGCTGGACGGTGACGAGTTTGTCGCACCGCATCATATCCAGCTGGTGGCTCCCGAAATTCTACGCCATCGGCTGCTGCTGACATTCGAGGCAGAGGCGGAAGGAATCACCACCGATGAATTCATCAACCGTTTGTTGAATCTGGTCGCCATTCCTTAAGATCATATGAGCCTCTATCCTCGTCTCGACGACTTGTTGGAATTGCGGCATCAGGCTCATACGCTTGGCATGCCGTCACATCACCTGGTCAACTCCACGTTCGCCGGCCTATATGCCTCGGTATTTCGCGGCGCTGGGGTCAACTTCGAGGAAGTACGCGAGTATCGCGAGGGCGACGACATCCGCTACATGGACTGGAAAGTCACGGCACGCACCAACGAACCACACCTGAAGGTATTTCGTGAGGAACGCGAGCGCAGTGTCATCCTCTGTGTCGACCGTGGGCCGCACATGGCGTTTGGCACCCGCGGCACCTTCAAAACAGTCCAGGCGGCGCGCACAGCGGCGCTGATCGGCTGGGCGGCAAGTCGTCTTCAAGATCGGGTCGGCGGCATGGCCTTCGGTGATCCGCAGGCCGGCTTGCAACATTTCCGCCCGGCTCGAGGTCGCCGCGCACTCTGGCAATTACTGCGCACCCTGACCCAGCCCGCCTCCGAACAAATCGGCTCCATCGACTGCCTAGCCGGCGCCTTGCAGCGGGCCACCCGCGGCCTGCCCACCGGATCGCTGGTCTTTATCATCGCCGATTTGAACCGCGACGTACGCGATCTGGAGCGGGTGCTTGGCAATCTGGTGCAACGTAACTCGGTGGTGCTGCTCCCAGTGGACGATCCAGCGGATTGGGAAATCCCGGCGATGGGGCCGACCACCTTCACCGGCAGTGACGGCACATTACTCGAGATCGATACCGACGACGCCGCTGCCCAACGTCACTACCAGGCTGCCTGGCAGCGTCGGCGCGAATTGCTGACCGCAATCGCAAACCGTCTTAACATCATCCTGATGCCGATCCGTACCGATCACGAAATCCATCTCAGCCTGATCCATAGCCTGGAGCAACGCGCTCGACGCCGTGCGCTCTGAGCCACAAGTCACCACCGGCAAGCAAAGCAACCATCCCCGAACTTCCAACGCTCTACCCGAAACCAAATGCCACCCGACGCCTATCAATTTCGCGATATCCATGCCGCCCTCGGCAATCCCTGGTGGCCACCGGCGCCAGGCTGGTGGCTTCTGCTTGCAGCGCTGGCACTGCTGGCATTGGCCTTATGGCGCTTCGATCTGATCTGGCGCCTGCGGGTGCCTATCCCGATGGTGACGCTCGGCAATTGGCGTTGGGATGCCAGCCGCGAACTACGCCGATTGCGGCGCGATGCCGGCAGCGCATCTGCCAAACAAACGGCATCCGAACTCTCCGAATTACTGCGGCGCATCGCGATAGCACGTCAAGGTCGCGACAGCTGCGCCGGTCTGCACGGCAGAGACTGGCTGTCCTGGCTCAGCGCGCATGATCCCAAGGGTTTCGATTGGCAGGCTCAGGGTCGCTTGTTACTGGAGACTCCCTATGCGCCGCCAACCACTACCGAGGCCGACCGCAGTGCGCTGATTGTATTGATCGATGCCGCCATGGACTGGGCAATCGCCAGCGAAACAAAGCCGATCCTGACGGCAGCCAAAGAGCAAGCCGATACCAATGTAGACTCCGCGATATTCTGGCTGAACGCGCGACTCGCCCGGCTACACCGAGCAATCCGCCCGAACAATACCAGTGCTCACCGCAGCACAACGGTGAACGGTAACTGAGCGGACGCTGATCCCATGGCACTCTTTGGCTTCCCCCTGTTCGAATTTGCCTGGCCCTGGTTCAGTCTGCTGCTGCCATTGCCACTGATTCTGCCGTTACTTTGGCGCCCGCCTGCCGGCTTGGCGCAAGAGCAGCCTCTCGAAGGTCAGCGCATTACCTTGATACACCCCCACATCGAACAATTGCGTACGGCATATCAGGCACGCGGACCACGCCGCCAACTCGTTGGCTGGCTGCACCGGCTGCTATTGCTCCTGCTTTGGATTGGACTGATCGTCGCGCTGATGCGCCCGCAAGGTCTTGTGCCTCACACCGAGGTCTCCAGCCCCGGCTACGACCTGATGCTGGCCGTGGACGCATCGCACTCCATGGATGCATTGGATTTCAGCGTCGAGGGTCGGGAAGTCAATCGCATGCAAGTGGTTAAAGGCGTCATGGGGCGCTTCATCGACGAGCGTGCCGGTGACCGCATTGGACTCACCTTATTCGGCAGTAATGCTTATGTGCTGTCGCCGTTGACCATTGATCGCAACGCGGTACACCAGTTGCTGGAAGGCGTCGAACCTGGCATCGCCGGCGGCAGCACCGCCCTTGGCGATGCCATCGCGCTCGGCGCGAAAAAGCTGCGCGACCGGCCCAAGGGCTCACGCGTGATGATACTGATTGCCGACGGCGATAACACGGCCGGCAATTTCCAACCCCTGGAAGCCGCCGCGCTGGCACGTCGCGCCGATGTGCGTATCTATGTGATCGGTGTCGGCAGCAAGCGCGCAAGCATCCCGATCCGGCATCAAGGCAAGATCGAGTACTGGGACGATCTGACCATGAACGAGGACATACTCAAACGCATTGCCGAGATCACCGGAGGCGCCTATTTCCGCGCCACCGATACCAGTGCTCTGGAGGAAATTTCCAGACGTATCGGCGAGCTGGAGAAGACCGAGACGGAAACCCGGACCACCTATCTACACCAACCACTGTACCGCTGGCCCTTGGGGGTAGCGATGTTCGCACTGCTTGCGCTCGGCTTATTCCCGGAAGGCCGGCGGCGAGTCATACGCGGGGCTGCCAATGCTTGAGACCGGTTTCCACTTCGCCGAACCAAGCTGGTTCTGGGGTCTGCTGATACTCATCCCGGTTGCCTGGTGGCTCTGGCGCACAGCCTCGCAAGCCGCAAAGGGACCGGTACATCGCTACGCCGACGCCCATCTGTTGCCCTACCTGAGCGGCAGTCGTGCCCTGAAGACCTCCGAGCGTTGGGGGCGGTATTTCGCCTGGGCCGTACTTTGGATACTGCTGCTCACGGCCATGGCCGGGCCGCGCTGGGACTACCAGGATGTACGCCTGTTCCAACCGGGTGACAACCTGTTAATCCTGCTCGATATCTCCCGCTCAATGGAGACTGCCGACGTAGCCCCGAACCGGATCGGTCGCGCTCGCCAGGAGATTCAAGACCTGATCCTGCTGAATCGCCGCCTACGCCTCGGGCTGATCGCCTTCGCCTCGGTGCCGCACGTCATCTCGCCGGTCACTGAGGACAGCCGCACCATCCTTCGCACCCTGCCAGCGTTATCCACCGATCTCGCAAGGCTTCAGGGCAGCCGACTGCTCGCGGCGCTCGAGCGCGCCGAAACCCTGCTGCGGGGGCTGCCCGAGGACAGCGCCCGCTCGATGCTGCTGATCAGTGACGGCGACTTCAACGAGCCGAATCTAGTCGCGCGTATCCAGGCTCTTGCTGAACGCGGCATGCGACTGCACGTGCTTGGCATCGGCAGCGAGCGCGGCGGCAACGTACCGGGTCCGCGCGCACGACCGCTGATTGATCCAAGCGGTCAGCCGGTGCGTTCTACCCTCGATCAGGATCAGCTCCAAACGCTGGCGGAGAGCGGCGGCGGAATTTACCGCCTGGCGGACTATCGCGATGACGACACCCGATCAATCCTAGAAGCCGCCGCAGTCAGTCATATGCCGGCTCAGGCCAGCGACGAACGCACCCGCATCTGGCACGAGCGCTTTTATCTACCCCTGCTACTCCTGGCATTGCTGCTGTTGCCGCAATTCAAAGGCCGCCCACGATCCACTGCTGATATGGGGCAATCGACATGATCTTCCGCCCACTTTCCCACCCGGCCATCAGCCTCGCCCTACTGGCCCTGGCTGCTGCTGCCACGACCCAGGCCAGCTGGTTCCGCAATGCCGAGCAACAGGCTCTGGACCAGTTCCAGGTCGGTGATTTCGACGGCGCGGCCGAGGGCTTTTCCGACGCCTTCCGGCGCGGCGTTGCGCTCTATCGGGCCAACCGGTTTGCTGACGCGGAGGACGCCTTCGCCGGGGTTGAGCGCGCATCGGTTCAGATCGCGGCGAAATATAACCTCGGCAACGCTCGCTTTATGCAAGGCGATTTCACCGGCGCCATCCACGCTTACGAACAGGTACTGAACGTCAAGCCAGACCACGACGACGCCCACAATAATCTGGCCCTGGCGCGCGGTCTGCTGGCCAAGCAGGAGCAAGAAGCGTTCGAGCAGGACGAACAGCAGGCAGAAGATGAACAACAAACAAAACAGGCGCAGCCCGAGGAGGAGGAACAAACCGCTGTAACACAGGAAGACGCGTCTGCCAACCAACAGCAGGAGCAACAGCAACAGCAACAGCAAGAGCAAGAGCAACAGCAACAGCAAGAGCAAGAGCAACAACAAGAGCAACAGAGCGAACAGCAGCAGCAAGAACAGCAGAGCGGACAACAGCAGCAAGAACAACAAGGCGATCAGCAACAGCAGAGCGATCAATCCAGCGAGCAGGAGCAACAGGGAGGACAGGGCGCAGAAGAACAACAACAAAATCAGCAGGGTGGCCAACAGGAGCAGCAGCAAGCGTCTGGCAAAGAAGAACAGCTTCAGGAATCCGGCAGCAGCGGCGATCAAAACGAACAAACCGATGGCAGCGACCAGCAGCAAAACGCATCCGCAGATGCCGACGGCGAGCGCGCGCAAGAAGCAACAGGCAGCAACCAGGATCAGGAAAACGACAACGGCGATCGCGGCGACCAACAACAACCCGAAACCGAGGGCGGCGACCAGCAGCAGGAAAGCAACGACGCCAGCGGCAATCAGCAAGGCGACAACGCCAGCAGCGACAGTGCACAAGAACAACAGCCCGGTGAAGACGACAACACCGGCGGCGACCGGGAACTCCGCGACGAGCCTGCCAACGGTCAGGATACCGAACAACGAGACGATGGCGGTGAAGGTGGCGAACTGCCGAAGCAGGACGCCATCGGCAAGGCCGACGATCCCGAATCGGCTCAGCCGCAAGCCAAGCGCAACCAATCTGAACTGGACAGCGACGGAAGCGAAGAACGCAACCCCGACGAGGTCGAGTCATCGGCATCGGATCGCGCTGCTGAGCAAGCAACGGAACAGCAGCCGGAGCAAAACCAACGCGACAATGCTGAATCTGAAAATCCATCGGAATCGGATCGTCGGCGTACTTCCGGCGGTCGTGTTGCAAACGATCGCGGCGAACCGGACTTGAACCAACCCGACGGTGAGTCAGAAGCCGTGGAACGCTTCGACCAGCAGGGTGCCCTACCCTGGGCCGACCTGGATTCCGCGCTGGGGCTCAGCGATCATCCGGCCCTGGGCGGCGAACCGCTGATCGGCACGGGTATGGCAATCATGGAACAGCGCCTGGAGCAGATCGAGGGTGACCCATCGTTGCTGATGCGCAACCAATTCATCATCGAGGAGAAGCGGCAAATGCGTGCATCTGGAGGCAGGCTGCAGGAGAGCAGGCCGTGGTAGCTCCGCCCTTGATCAAACAGCGGATCTGTTGGGCTGCAACAGTTTGGGCTAATTGCCGCCACTGGGGTGGCCTGCGCATCGCCACGCCCATGAGGCTATTCTCCCGGGGCCTGCTGGTGCTGCTGCTGACAATGCAGATCAGCGACAATCTGGCGCAGCCACAAAACCAAGGATCCTCTCAACCCTGGCAGTTCCGGCCCGTACAACCAAGCAATGCGCGCGGCGCCCCACCCTGGCAGCAGACACCATATCCGGCGGGACAGCCGCCCATCACCGGCACAAGTCCCGAATCCAGACCCGGATATGGACAGCCTGCATCCGGGCAAATGCAGCCAGAGAGTTCTTCTCTGACAACGCCGTGGCCGCAAGGCCAGTATCCGCAAGCACAATTCCCGCCGGCACAACCGTCAGGCGGTTATCCTCAGCAGCCCTTCGGCGGCACGCCACCCGACCAATACCCGCGCGCGGCTTATCCCGGCGCCGGATCTCCAGGCTCTCGACCCGCGGCGCCACAGTATCCGCCCAATCCCTATCAGAGCCAGCAATTCAGGCAGTTTGCACAGCCATCCTATGGCTCCTACAGCCAACCTGCCAGGATACAGATGCTCAGCCCGCGCTTGGAGGTGGAGCTGGCCGACGAGCGACCCTACGTTCAGGAAAACGTGTTGGTGCGCTTACGCGTCATCAGCAGCGGGAATCTGGCCACGGCATCACCTGATCTTTCCGCCATTGACGAGGTGCTTTTCCAGAAGATCGACGGCCCGAAAACGAGTACGCGTGGCAGTGGCAACAACCGCGAAATCGTCAACGAATTCGTGATGGTCATGACACCGCTGCGAGCAGGCGAACTGGAAGTCGGCCCAATCAAAGTCACCGGCACCATCGCCGGAGACATTCCCTTTGATTCCGTGGCGCGCCAACCGCTACGGCTCCAGGTGCGCCCGCCGGTGGCCGCGGTGCGACCCTGGCTGCCGTTGCAGACCTTGCGGATCAAGGCCGAGCTGGAAGACGGCGTGCAGATCGAGCGCGGCCGACCGGTCACGCTCATGCTGGAACTCGAGGCGCAAGGCGCGCTCGGCGATCAGTTGCCATCATTGGAAAGCATGCTGCGTTCCGATGACTTCAGCGTTTATCGCGAGCAGACCATGACTGATTCCCGGCTCAATGCCAGCGGCAATACCCTGATCGGTAAACGCATCGAATATTACACCCTGGTACCACAGACCGGCGGACGCCTGCAATTGCCGCAATTACGGCTTGGCTGGTGGAATGTCGACACCGCCACGCGCGAGGCATCCTCGGTGCCGATCCGCACCATCAGCGTAGCCGGCGAACCCGGCCCATTCGGTTTTGGCGACTCCCGGGAGCCAGATGACGGAGCGAATAGAAGCCTGTTTTGGCTACCGATCGCCGGCCTGCTGTTGCTCCTCATCGGCTACTGGGGCGGAGTCTGGCTACGTAACCGACCAAACCAAACGCGGGCACCCGCTGCACGGTCAGGATCGGCGCCCAAGCCACTACCGTGGCTCTCGCGACTGCGTAGCGCGCTCACCGGTATCACCAGCAATAGCCTGCGTGCGATACGGACCTGGGTGCATCGCTCGCGGCCAACTCCCCTGTTGCGACGAGCCCAGCGCGTGCTGGCCCAACTCAGGCCCAAGAGCGCCCGTGTCTACCAATGCGCCATGGCAGCGAACAATGCCGACGACCCGGCAGCCTGGTGCCTTGCTTTCCAGCAGCAGGCCTGCCGCAATCTACAGGCCAGCGCCCGCGAGCCGCTTCCGCGCATGGCCGATCGCATTGTCGATCTACGCCCTGGTGCCGACCGACAACGCGTGCTGCAACTGATGCAGCAACTCGACTCGGCCCTGTACAACCGCCAGGAGATCGACTTCACCCGCTGGAAACGTGACTTCCGCCATGCCCTGCGACCCGGCACAGGTGTGCTGCGCGGTTTAGTTGCCGGACAGGTGCGTCACGCCTGTCTGCCAGCGCTCAATCCGCAACCGCAAAGATGATTGATCGCTGCATTCATTTACTGGTTTTGATTCTCGTGCTGGCTGCTGCGCTGCTAACTGCCTCCTGCCAGTCTGACCCCGATGCTGACTTGGTTGCATTACAAGACTGGGGCGACAATGCCGGCAACCTGGTGGGCTACTATTATGCTCCGCGGGAACGGCCAACAGCAGCACCATTGGTTGTCGTATTACACGGATGCTCGCAGGATGCCGCGGAGATCGCTCGTCTCGGTGGTTGGAACCGACTCGCCGACCGCCATGGCTTTGTTGTACTGTATCCGCAGCAACGGCTCAGCAACAGCCTGATGCGCTGTTTCAACTGGTTTACCCCCGAGGACGTCGCCAAGGACAGCGGCGAGGCGCAATCCATCCAACAGATGGTTACCACGCTGACGGACCGGTTATCGCTTGACGAGACAAGCGTCTATGTCACCGGTATGTCCGCAGGTGGCGGCATGACTTCCGCCCTGCTTGCACTCTATCCGGAAACCTTCCAGGCCGGAGCGATCATGTCCGGCATGCCCTATGCTGCCGCTGCCGACCTGACCAGTGCCCTGCGGGCAATGGAAGGCAAGGTGCAACTATCAGCAGAAGAATGGGGATCTCGTGTGCGCCGTCAGAATCCAGGCTACACAGACTCCTATCCAGCCCTAGCTGTGTTTCAGGGCATGCAAGACGATATTGTCGATCCCAGCAACGCGGACGAATTGGCAAAACAGTGGAGCAGTCTGCATGATTTCGATCTGCAAACCCCGATCGCCGTGGATATCTTGGATGACAATGCAAACATCAAACGCACGGTTTTCCATGACCGCTTCGGCGACACGGCGCTGCTGCGCTACGACATCGACGGTCTTGGCCACGCCATTGCCGTGGACCCGGGCAGCAGCCCGAAACAGGGTGGTACGACAGGAAAATTTGCAAAAGATGTGGATTTTTACTCGTCTTACTGGGCAGCGCAGTTTTTCGGCCTGACCAACTAATGCAGCGGTGCGGATGTCCCGCTACCTTTTTTGCTGTTTGTCGTTGTCGTCATCGCGCCGAGCAAAGCTCCAGGTCTCTTGCCGGGAGCAAGTCCCGGTCAGGTAAGCGCTAGCCACCCACCCGTATCGAGTGTTGGTCCTGCTGCGGAGCGCCAAATCAATCCCGAGAGCGCTGTATTGGTGTCAAGAACCAGCCGCAACGCGTTGTTCGGCTCGGTAGTTGTCGATCTCGGCCTGGATTTCCTCCGCGGTCATTGCCGGCAGCGGCGCATGAGCAAGACGGTCGCGCGCCTCATCGAGTCGCGCGAGCTGGAGTGCGCGCAAACGCTCGCGCAGCATCTGCTCCAGCGCGTAGGGGGTGAGCAGTCCAGCCTGTTTCGCCGCTCGAGCGACGTCATCGGGTAGGGAAATCTCAAGGTTTGTCATCGGGTTATTATAGTCACTCAACATGATAACTAGATATGCCCTTTTGTTTTTGGTGCGTGAGTGCTGGCCTTAAACGAAAGGGACAGTTTTGATGTCACGTGAGAGGACTATAAGGATAGGAAGTTCAACCGCATAAGCCGCAGTATGCAAGACTGACCGCTAGCAATGCAACCTATCAACACGCATGGTCGAAGAGCACTGAGAAGCCTTTTGGGTCGGCTATCAGAGGGTGATCGGTAGATTGGTCCGAACGGAAAGCGGCTGAATGCATGATGAGATACAGAGAAGGAAGGATCGACTGAGAAACCAGTCGATCATAGAAGAAGAAAGACGCTCAGGCTGTCTACCAGCTGACTTCCTGGTCGAACGCGTACTCCGGTTATAACCGTTCAGAGACCCGGAACCGGAGCCGGCAGAGAAGCTGCCGTGCGACCGGCACGGCGGTCGGCGATGACGCCGGCCAGATAGGTCCAGGGCAGCTGTCCGCATTGGCGACAGGTTTCGATAACGCTGGCGAGCAGGGTGAAGGTGCGCAACCCGGCGTCGCAGCGCGTGCCCATCATGATGCGGCGCGCGATGACCCAATGGCGCAGGGCGCGCTCGGCCTCGTTGTGTAGGTCCCCCTGCGCAGCCCAATTCCGGGTCTCTGCCCAATGCCTGAAGTCTCTTGCGGTGATTCTCATCCCCCCACCCCACTGCGAACCCTCATGCAACAGCGGCTGCTTCGCGCTACGCCTACTGCAGCCCCCAGCCCTCCTTCACCTTCCCCAACACCTCATTCACACCCGCCACGGCCTCTGCGGACGCACAGAGATGACATTGCCGCGCCGGGATCGGTAGGAGCCCGCTTGCGGGCGACGGAGAGCCCGAGGCCATCGCGACGGTCGCCCGCAAGCGGGCTCCTACCCAGGGCCGAGCGCATGGGTTGATGTGCACGTCTTTCGATCGATGAGCTTGGGGCCGTCGGCAGAGATGACATTGCCGCGCTGGGACCGGTAGGAGCCCGCTTGCGGGCGACGGAGAGCCCGAGGCCATCGCGACGGTCGCCCGCAAGCGGGCTCCTACCCAGGGCCGAGCGCATGGGTTGGTGTGCACGTCTTTCGATCGATGAGCTTGGGGATGTCGGCAGAGATGACATTGCCGCGCTGGGACCGGTAGGAGCCCGCTTGCGGGCGACGGAGAGCCCGAGGCCATCGCGACGGTCGCCCGCAAGCGGGCTCCTACCCAGGGCCGAGCGCATGGTTGGTGTGCACGTCTTTCGATCGATGAGCTTGGGGCCGCCGGCAGAGATGACATTGCCGCGCTGGGACCGGTAGGAGCCCGCTTGCGGGCGACGGAGAGCCCGAGGCCATCGCGACGGTCGCCCGCAAGCGGGCTCCTACCCAGGGCCGAGCGTATGGGTTGGTCTGCACGTCTTTCGATCGATGAGCTTGGGGCTGTCGGCAGAGATGACATTGCCGCGCCGGGACCGGTAGGAGCCCGCTTGCGGGCGACGGAGAGCCCGAGGCCATCGCGACGGTCGCCCGCAAGCGGGCTCCTACCCAGGGCCGAGCGTATGGGTTGGTCTGCACGTCTTTCGATCGATGAGCTTGGGGCTGTCGGCAGAGATGACATTGCCGCGCCGGGACCGGTAGGAGCCCGCTTGCGGGCGACGGAGAACCCGAGGCCATCGCGACGGTCGCCCGCAAGCGGGCTCCTACCCAGGGCCGAGCGCATGGGTTGATGTGCACGTCTTTCGATCGATGAGCTTGGGGCCGTCGGCAGAGATGACATTGCCGCGCTGGGACCGGTAGGAGCCCGCTTGCGGGCGACGGAGAGCCCGAGGCCATCGCGACGGTCGCCCGCAAGCGGGCTCCTACCCAGGGCCGAGCGCATGGGTTGATGTGCACGTCTTTCGATCGATGAGCTTGGGGCCGTCGGCAGAGATGACATTGCCGCGCCGGGATCGGTAGGAGCCCGCTTGCGGGCGACGGAGAGGCCGGGGCCATCGCGACGGTCGCCCGCAAGCGGGCTCCTACCCAGGGCCGAGCGCATGGTTGGTGTGCACGTCTTTCGATCGATGAGCTTGGGGCTGTCGGCAGAGATGACATTGCCGCGCTGGGACCGGTAGGAGCCCGCTTGCGGGCGACGGAGAACCCGAGGCCATCGCGACGGTCGCCCGCAAGCGGGCTCCTACCCAGGGCCGAGCGTATGGGTTGGTCTGCACGTCTTTCGATCGATGAGCTTGGGGCTGTCAGCAGAGATGACATTGCCGCGCCGGGATCGGTA
Organism: Thiohalocapsa sp. PB-PSB1; assembly: GCA_016745215.1. Lineage (GTDB taxonomy): Bacteria > Pseudomonadota > Gammaproteobacteria > Chromatiales > Chromatiaceae > Thiohalocapsa. The sequence continues at coordinate 3,564,940 of CP050890.1, read as the reverse complement.
GGAGCCCGCTTGCGGGCGACGGAGAAGCCCGAGGCCATCGCGACGGTCGCCCGCGAGCGGGCTCCTACCCAGGGCCGAGCGCATGGGTTGATGTGCACGTCTTTCGATCGATGAGCTTGGGGCTGTCGGCAGAGATGACTTCGCGTGTTGCCGCGCCGGGGTTTGTCTCATCGACGACGGTCGTCTTGTCGGCAGAGGTTGGATCATGCGAATCGGTTTCTGGAGACGGCGCCGAAATCATCCTTTCCTCGAGCGCCTTTTTGACCAACTCGGCAGCAGTTTCAAATTTAAGACCATAGTGCAACCCTTTCAAAGTGTTAGTACGTGTACGACCGCAACCGCATGGTTTTGCGGTGTTTGCCTTCCGACAAGTTGGCAAGCGGCTACGGATGCTGCGAGCCCTTGACGCTAAGAGACTGATTCATAATGTTGTTTTTACGCACCTTGAAAGAGCTAGCGGCTGCTGGTGGCACTCGACGGCACCGAACACCATTGTTCGCAGGCGATTGGCTGCCCGCAGTGCTCCACGCGCACGTTGGCCAATGGCAAGACCCAGTACGACCATACGGCGGTCACGCCGGTGATCGTCGCCCCTGGGCAAAAGACGGTCCTGCCCTTGGCCCCGGAGTTCGTCGTGCCGCAGGACGGAGAGGCCAAACAGGACTGCGAGCTCAAGGCAGGCACGCGTTGGCTGCAACGCTGGGGGGCGCAACTGACAGCGTGGCGCACCACCGTGCTGGGCGATGATCTGTACTGCCATCAACCGTTCTGCGAGCAGGTCTTGGCGCAGGGCTGCGCGTTCATCTTCGTCTGTAAGCCGGGCTCCCATACATTGCTCTATGAGTGGGTGGCCGATTTCGAGCGCACCGGCGAGGTGGCCACCCGGGTCAAGACCCGTTGGAACGGCAAGCAGCGCCTGAGCGATACCTATCGCTGGCTCAACGATTTGCCGCTGCGCGACGGCAACGATGCCCTGAAAGTCGGCTGGTGCGAGCTGACCACGACCGATGCCGAGGGCAACGTGCTCTACCGCAATGCTTGGGCCAGCTCCGTGCCCGTCACTTGGGACAACGTCGTCGCGATCGTCGCCGCGGGGCGCAGCCACTGGAAGATCGAGAACGAAAACAACAATACACTCAAAACCAAGGGCTATCGCTTCGAGCACAACTACGGCCACGACAAACGACGCGCGATGGCGACAAGGAATTGACCTTGCTGACGAACCTGCCAAAAACGGCCGCCCCTGCCAAACAGATTGCCTGGATCTACCAAAAGCGCTGGACCATCGAGACAGCCTTCCAAGAGTTGGAGGCGCACCTACACACAGAGATCAATGCGCTCGGCTACCCGAAGGCGGCATTATTCGGGTTCTGCGTTGCACTGCTTGCCTACAATGTCTTGGCGTTGGTGAAAGCCGCCCTGCGCGCTGAGCATGGGGAACAGACGGTTGCCACCGCGGTGTCCGGCTATTATTTGGCGGGCCATCTGATGCGCACCTACTATGGCATGATGATCGCGATCGCCGATGATCAATGGCATGTTTTTCAGCAGATGAGCGATGAACAGTTCCTTAGAATCCTGCAACAGTTAGCCGCCAAAGTGAACCTTGCCAAGTTTCGAAAAAACAAGCGCGGGCCGAAAAAGTCAAAGCCCAAACCCGTCTATGACCCCAAGCATCCACACGTCTCAACAGCCAAATTGCTTGATGGGGCCACTACACCTTGAAAGGGCTGGTGCATTGCCCAGGGGTTGGCTCAGTATCTGGCAACATGCCATCCGCGGCTGGTTTGGCAATCCTTATGCCTCCTGGTTACGCACAATCAGCCCTGGTCTGGCACCATCCGAACGCGTGGTTACCCTGGTGTTACGCCACAGCCTACCGGAATTTCTCCTGGATTGGAGCCAGGGGTCTATTCTGGCGAAATTCATCATCGAAAGGCTCGATCTGGATCAATCTCATCTACTTGGCGCCGCCGCTTAGCCCTGACTCGGCCTTAACGGCGCGTTTCGATCGCGCCGACAGTTGGTTTGGAAGCGATTCCAGGATAACTCTTGCCCTTTTGATTTTAATAGCGGAAACTCGGCACTCTTGAGTAAATAATATCTCGGAATGAGCGGATAGAGGCTCAATCGACGCCGGCGTTGGTGCGTCATTTCTTCATCACGCGGATAATTAATCGAGGTAAACCCCCGGCTACGCCGGGGGACTCTGATGGGTTTGACCGTTACTACGGTCGGATGAATTCTCCACGGTTCCTTCAACAACCGAGGAAATCCGACCATAAGAGAGTACAAAAGTCTGTCGCGCACGACATGGGACTGCAAATATCACGTTGTGTTCATTCCCAAACGCCGTAAGAAGGTGATCTACGGCTCTCTTCGGCACTGTCTTGGCGCAATTTTCCACGAACTGGCGGGTTACAAGGAGATCGAGATTGAAGAAGGTCATTTGCGTGCGGATCATGTGCACATGTGCCTGAGTATCCCGCCGAAGTATGCTGTGTCAAGCATCGTGGGATACTTGAAAGGAAAAAGCGCGATTGCCATTGCTCGACAGTTTAGCGGGTGGGAAAGGAACTTTACGAGAGAGAATTTTTGCGGCCTGTACCATTGAAATAGACGCGCTGAAGGTGCCTGTCGGGTCTACGTCAAGCGGCTTTGTTGTCGACAAATCGCAGAGGGATGATTTCAATGGCACAGGCCGAGCTTTCGCGCCCGGTACACGCGTCGATCATGCAGCGCCGCCAGGAAGCCCTGTCCCTCATTACCATAGCTGACTTAGAGGGGCGCCGGAGTCAGGTCTCGCTTCGTAGCATGTGCAACAATGTGAGAACTGCCCCTGCCGCGGGAACTTCTCTTTCAGGCACTATTTAGTGCATTTGGTAAACTGTCACCGTAATTGAAGGAAGAGTATGACGAGCTGAACGACATAAAGCTTCGGCAGCTCCATGCGGAGATCAACGCGGGGCTCGCGGACCTCGAGCGCGGTGCCCACACCGATTACGAGGCTGACGAGTTGCCGAAGCTCGCCGAGCGGATCAAGGCCGCTGGCCGCGAGCGACTCGCGAAGAAGTGATTTATCGGCTTTCTGTCCGGGCGGAGGCGGATCTCGCCGAAATCTGGGTCTACTCCGCCGAACAATGGAACCTCGAACAGGCCGATCGGTACATCGATGTCCTGTTGAGCCGCTTCGACTGGCTGTGCAACAACCCTCAGCTGTGGAAACCTCGTCCGGACATCACCGAGGGGCTCTCTACAGCTACCCGCAGCAGAGCCACGTGATCTACTTTCGAGCCCAGGGCGATCCGCCTGGTTTGATCGAGATCGTGGGAGTGCTCCATGGGCGGATGGAACCTGCCCGGCATGTCTAATGACGGCTATAAGCAGACGTCGGGAGGGACGCCGTCAGCGCGGGAGTGCAAAATATTTTGACACCAGGCTGCGCGTCGAGGCGTACAGCCGCAACCGGCCAACAAGATACATCGGACTACAAACTAAAACCCCGGCGCATGGCTGGGGCTTCGTAGTCGCAATGCCGTTTTTGCCATGCCCGCACGCGGACCGCCCGCCTGGGACGATGCTCCCGAGCCGATGCCGGACTGGGACCTCCGCCAACAGCCTGAGTCCGACTTCGAGCCCCTTTTGAGATTGGGATCAGCGCATTGCGTGGTAGCCGCCGTCTCTGTCCCGCAGGAAACGGTGCAGCCCCGCTCGTCTCTCAGCGGCGCGCTGCGGCGCAGGTGCTCACCCCAGCACCCGGAAACGCGCGCGCCCGCACCGCGCGCGACGTCCGTCAGCACCGCAGTCGGGCGTTGACGGCGTATCCCACCCCCGCTACGCTTCTTCCTCGGGCCAATCTGGACGCTCAGGGCGGCTTGGATTTCCTATCCCATACGGGCCTTGTTCATAACTCCGACCAATTGACGAGCGGGTGCGTGGGGCTTTTTCGTAAGACTTTGTTTTTAAATTTAAAATACTGTGACATTCGAGGTTGACCCTAAGTCTTGGCCGAGCTTATGAACAAGGCCTCCATACGTCACAACAGCTTGCGAAGCTCAAGCGCCAAAAAGATGCACTAATGCAAGACCTTCTCACCGGAAGCGTTTCGGTAACACCGCTGCTTGACGCGGAGGAAACAAGAAAATGAGCGAGCCCGATTCCCAGACGAAGGACTTCGCGTTCTACTATCCAGGCCACCTCTGGCGCTCGTCGGACTGGGTGAAGACGATGCTCCTGTACTTCGACAGCCTGGCGCTGCTCGTGCCGAACCACGAGCACAACGACCTGGAACGAAGGTTTCCGGAGATCGCGATCCCCCTGATGGAGCAGGGTCTCCTGCAAACCATCGTGCCGGAGGAGCAGGTGGACGCCACGGCGACCCAGCAGTTGGCAGATGCGTTGCTGCCCATCATCGACTCCGACGCTCTGGACGATCTCGACCGGTCCGAATCGGCATTCAGCTCGTTTTCCCGATCCAGGCTTGTTTTCGCAGGCGACGAAGAGATCGCCCATCCTCTGCACGGCGCATTGAAGGCCAGAGGGCTCGCACAGGACGGCGGCGAATTCTCGTTTCCGCTGCAAGAGCAGGTCCGAGCGCTGGTGCTGACACTGGTCGCGCAGATCCTGCGCACCCGTGCATCCGGTGAAGGACTAAGGCTACAACCGGCGACCGATCAGCCCGAGATGATCGCCAGCCTGGTCGAATTGTTGGAGTTGCGGAGCGTGCCCACCGCCGGGCACGTGGTCACCGCGGATTTCCAGGAGATTGGCGTCGACCTCGGTCCGGTGCCTTTCGACGAGGTCCTGGACTTCCGCCGTCAGTTCGGGGCATTGCATCGCGACTACGCGCACGAGGTGCGTCTTTTCGTGCACGATCTCAGCATGATGGATGCGGATTTGCGTCGGATGGAGATGGCGGGTCGTCGGGAGAAGCTGAGGGACCTCGCCACTGATCTGCGCCAGCACGCAACACAGGCATGGAAGCGGCCAGCGACCGTCGGTTTGAGCTTGGCCGGGGCGGTTTGGACGGCCTGGTCAGGCGATCCGTGGGGCGCGTTACTCGCGACCGGAGCTGCGGCGACCAGCATCGGCGCCGCCGAGCCGAGTCCGGCCGGCGCCTACAGCTACCTGTTCCGCGCTGCGCGGCAGTTCGGCTAGGCTTCAGGGCTCGAGCCAACGACAGGCGTGAAAAGATACGACTACAGCAAGGAGCTGAACCCCGACAAGGCGCTGATCTTCCGCATTACGCACCGAGATAACGTGCCGTGGATTCTGGAGCACGGCTTGGTGTGTGCGAACGGGCAACCTCAGGACCCAAGCTTCGTCCCGATCGGCAACCGCGATCTGATCGGCAAACGGACACATCGTCAGGTGCCCCTCGCGCCCGGCGGGACCTTGGCCGACTATGTGCCTTTCTACTTCACGCCCTTCTCGCCCATGCTCTACAACATCGTTACCGGCAGGGGTGTGCCATACCGGCCGAACAATGAGATCGTCATCCTGGTATCGAGCTTGCGTCGGGTCGCAAAGCTTGGTCTGGGTTTCGTGTTTACCGATCGTCACGCCTACCTGGAAGCGGCACGCTACTTCAACGGGCTGGAGGAGTTGGCGCAGGTGGATTGGGAGCGGTTGCAGAGGCGCCAGTTCGCCCGCGATCCGGAGCACCCGGAGCGTTTTGACCGCTACCAGGCGGAGGCGCTGGTGCACGGGCATGTGCCCGAAGGGGCATTGCTGGGAGTGGTCGGCTATTGTGATGCGGTGGTCGAATCCATCAAGGTTATTCGTGATGAACACGGCTTGGACTTGAAGGTCATTCGCAAAACGGGTTGGTATTTCTGATGATCGAATTTACCCAAGGCAATCTGCTGGAGACCGACGCCGAGGCGTTGGTGAACACCGTCAACACGGTCGGCGTGATGGGCAAGGGCATTGCGTTGATGTTCAAGGAGCAGTTTCCCGAAAACAACAAGGCTTATATCGCCCACTGCAAGGCGCAGGCGTTCGAGCCGGGAACGCTCTTCGTCACTGAACGAAGCGATATGCTCGGCCCACGCTGGATCGTCAACTTCGCAACCAAGAAGCATTGGCGGCATCCGAGCAAGATGACGTGGATCGAGTCCGGTCTGACCGAGCTGCGTCGGTTCATCCAGGACAAGGACGTGCACTCCATCGCCGTGCCGCCGTTGGGTGCGGGCAACGGCAAGCTGGAATGGTCGGACGTTCGACCGCGCATCGAGCGCACCTTGGGCGATCTGGGAGGCGTGCGGATCATCGTGTTCGAGCCGACGGCCAAGTATCAGAACGTCTCCAAGCGTACCGGCGTTAGGAAGCTCACCCCGGCGCGGGCGCTGATCGCCGAGCTGGTTCGACGTTATTGGGTGCTCGGCTTCGAGTGCTCGCTGCTGGAGATCCAGAAGCTTGCCTGGCTGCTGGAGCGAGCGCTGGAGCGGCACGGGCTCGACAATCCGTTGAACCTGCGTTTCAGCGCGAATCGCTATGGTCCCTACGCGGATCGGCTTCGGCATCTGCTTGACGGGCTCGACGGGAGCTATCTGCGCTGCGACAAGCGGCTGGCAGACGCGGGTCCGCTGGACGTGATCTGGTTCGACGAGGACAAGGCCGACTACGTGGCGACCTATCTCAAGGGGCCGGACGTGGCGCCGTATCGTCCGGCGTTCGACGAGACCGTTGCCGTCATCGATGGCTTCGAATCGCCGCTCGGCATGGAGCTGCTTGCGACCGTGGATTGGTTGCTTGCGCGCGAAGGCTGTCCGGCGACCGTCACCGCTATCCAGCAGGGCTTGGATCGTTGGCCGGGCGGGGCCGATGCCGGTCTTCGGAAACGGCGCCTGTTCGACGAGCGTCTGATAAAGCTGGCATTGGAGCGCCTGGGACAGTTCGAGGCCGGCACATTGGCCGAAACAAGCGCTTAGGAGTCGCGTCATGCCGAAACGCAACGATGAGGCGCTCCGACTGGATGAGCGCAACCATGTGGAGCGTCCGCTGCTGGATCAGCTGCGCGGTCTGGGCTGGACGGTCATGAATTACGGGAATTACGGTGACACTTTACTATTTACACCATTTCCCCGTCGGCTTATGCTAGGCGCATGTCTCGGCTCCCCCGCGTCATCGTACCCGGCATCTCGCACCCTATGACGCAACGAGGAAACAGGCGCCAACGGATCTTCATGGAGGACGACGACGATATGCTTTACAGAGATTGGCTGGCCAGGCGTGTCGATCAAACGGCGTGGAAGTCTGGTCCTACTGCCTGATGTAGAACCATGTTCACTTGATTCTCGTGACCGCGGACGAGACCGGGCTGTCGCGCGCCGTCGGCGAAACGCATCGTCGATAGCGTGGGTACATCAACGCAGGATTGCGGTTAACTGGCCATTTGTTTCAAGGGCGGTTCGGCTGCGTGGCAATGGACGAATCTCACTTGATGGCGGCTTTCCGCTACGTGGCTTTGAATCCCGTGAAAGCGAAACTAGCTGCGACCGCTGCCGATTTCGATTGGCCTTGGTCCAGCACGCCAGCACATCTGCGGCACCAAGACGATGGCTTGGTGACTGTTCGTCCGCTGCCGGATCGAGTTGATCATTTCGCGGAATTCTTGGAGATACCAGAGGATTCTGAACGGGTTGCCGCTCTCACGGGAGGTCAAACCACCGGGCAGCCATTGATGGGTGACCAAGCGCTCGGCGAGTTCGAGAAACGACTTGGCCGAACGCTACGTCCAGGCAAGCCTGGCCGGCCCCGTTCACAAAAGAATGACCCAAGACAACTAGAAATGGTGTAAATAGTAAAGTGTCACCCTAATACGTCATCGAGGCCCATCTGCGCCAAGACAGCGGCGCTGACGGGCATGCCCGCCTGGAGGCGGCGAGCTTCATTCACTGCTTCGGTGCCTCCCTCGAGCGCCATGTTCACGACCACTGCTGCGTCACCGACGGGGTCTTCGAGCCGGACGAGGATGCCGGTGCTGTCCCGCAATCCGTGTGCTTTTCCCCGGTCGCCGAGCTGACACCAGAGGCCGTCACCCTGATCGCCGAGCAGTTGCGCATCCGGGTACTGCGCTGGTTCGCCCGCAGCGGGCTGATCGAGCTGGACGATGTCCGCGACATGCTCGCCTGGGAGAAGAGCGGCTTCTCGCTGGATGCCGCGGTGCGCGGCTACGCTTCTTCCTCGGGCCAATCTGGACGCTCAGAGCGGCTTGGATTTCCTGAGCGACTGGGATTTCCTATCCGTTATTCAAGTTTTCGGCGCTATGGTTTAATAAGGGGCATTGGTTATTAAAGTTTTGCTCGATGACGATGACGGAAGAACACAATCAAAGGCTGGGCACCTTCATAGAAACAAGCGCAGGTGGCGAACGCGTGCGTGCCTATGTGCCAGCGCCGTTGCCGCCAATCCCAACATTGGACCTGCCGCAACTCATGAGCGTCTACGAGCGTGCGATTGCCGCCGTGGGGCGGCTGGATGGCGTGACGACGATTCTGCCATCGACTCCGCTCTTCCTCTACATGTACGTCCGCAAGGAGGCGCTGCTGTCGTCCCAGATCGAAGGCACGCAGTCCTCGCTGTCGGATCTGCTGCTCTACGAGAACGACGAGGCACCATCGGTCGAACTCGATGATGTCAAACGGTGGCCGATGGGCTGAATACTTCTTTTCCTACAGCAAGCGGCGCTCTGGAGAAGCTGGCCGAGCTTGGCATCGTACGAGAGACCACAGGAAAGCAGCGCGGCCGTATCTACGCTTATTCGGATTACCTGGCTCTGTTGGATCGTGGAACAGAACCTTTGCCAGCCTGATCGCGTCTGAAACTGTCAACCCCTTCTGGCCTCGTGAGACACGTTCTCTCGGTCATGCTGCCGGCAGCGGCTCTTCGAGTCGCTGCCCCTGGTCTGTCCCAACTGCGCTGCGGACATGCGCATCATCGCGTTCATCACCGAGGCCGCGCCCGTCGAGCGCATCCTCACTCACATCGGTGAGCCGCCACGCCCAGCGCCGATCACGCCCGCATGCGGACCGCACGCCTGGGACGATGCTCCCGAGCCGATGCCGGACTGGGGCCTCCTCCAACAGCCCGAGTCCGACTTCGAGCCCCGCTCGTCTCTCAGCGGCGCGCTGCGGCGCAGGTGCTCACCCCAGCACCCGGAAACGCGCGCGCCCGCACCGCGCGCGACGTCCGTCAGCACCGCAGTCGGGCGTTGACGGCGTATCCCACCCCCGCTACGCTTCTTCCTCGGGCCAATCTGGACGCTCAGGGCGGCTTGGATTTCCCATCCGTCACGCCGCCGCCGTATGGTCAAGGTCGGCGAGTCAGGAGTGAGAGCGCTTGCGAGGCGGTGATGATCGGGACGTCCCTGAACTGAAGCGCCCGAAGTCGGTCAGGCCTTTGTCTCCAGAAACGATGGCATCGACGCTGGCGGCAAGCGCCGTGGCGAGGACGATGTCGTCGTCCGGATCGCGCAGGATCGCCGATCGGAGCCTGACTGGTCGTACGATCTCCACCAATGCCCCATAACCATCGATGAGGTCCGAAACCGACAATCCGCGCTTGGCGATCGCCCCGGCAAACTTGTCGCGCTCGATAACGCCCTGCAGCTCGGCGAGCAATGCGACGCTGCTGAACAATCAGATGTGTCCATTACGAGCCGCGTCGATGAGCATCCCCGGCGGGCCGCGCCAGATCAATCCCGAGAGCGCTGTATTGGTGTCAAGAACCAGCCGCAACGCGTTGTTCGGCTCGGTAGTTGTCGATCTCGGCCTGGATTTCCTCCGCGGTCATTGCCGGCAGCGGCGCATGAGCAAGACGGTCGCGCGCCTCATCGAGTCGCGCGAGCTGGAGTGCGCGCAAACGCTCGCGCAGCATCTGCTCCAGCGCGTCGGGGGTGAGCAGTCCAGCCTGTTGCGCCGCTCGAGCGACGTCATCGGGTAGGGAAATCTCAAGGTTTGTCATCGGGTTATTATAGTCACTCAACATGATAACCAGATATGCCCTTTTGTTTTTGGTGCGTGAGTGCTGGCCTTAAACGAAAGGGACAGTTTTGATGTCACGTGAGAGGACTATAAGGATAGGAAGTTCAACCGCATAAGCCGCAGTATGCAAGACTGACCGCTAGCAATGCAACCTATCAACACGCATGGTCGAAGAGCACTGAGAAGCCTTTTGGGTCGGCTATCAGAGGGTGATCGGTAGATTGGTCCGAACGGAAAGCGGCTGAATGCATGATGAGATACAGAGAAGGAAGGATCGACTGAGAAACCAGTCGATCATAGAAGAAGAAAGACGCTCAGGCTGTCTACCAGCTGACTTCCTGGTCGAACGCGTACTCCGGTTATAACCGTTCAGAGACCCGGAACCGGAGCCGGCAGAGAAGCTGCCGTGCGACCGGCACGGCGGTCGGCGATGACGCCGGCCAGATAGGTCCAGGGCAGCTGTCCGCGTTGGCGACAGGTTTCGATAACGCTGGCGAGCAGGGTGAAGGTACGCAACCCGGCGTCGCAGCGCGTGCCCATCATGATGCGGCGCGCGATGACCCAATGGCGCAGGGCGCGCTCGGCCTCGTTGTGTAGGTCCCCCTGCGCAGCCCAATTCCGGGTCTCTGCCCAATGCCTGATGTCTCTTGCGGTGATTCTCATCCCCCCACCCCACTGCGAACCCTCATGCAACAGCGGCTGCTTCGCGCTACGCCTACTGCAGCCCCCAGCCCTCCTTCACCTTCCCCAACACTTCATTCACACCCGCCACGGCCTCTGCGGACGCACAGAGATGACATTGCCGCGCCGGGACCGGTAGGAGCCCGCTTGCGGGCGACGGAGAGCCCGAGGCCATCGCGACGGTCGCCCGCAAGCGGGCTCCTACCCAGGGCCGAGCGCATGGGTTGGTGTGCACGTCTTTCGATCGATGAGCTTGGGGCTGTCGGCAGAGATGACATTGCCGCGCTGGGACCGGTAGGAGCCCGCTTGCGGGCGACGGAGAGCCCGAGGCCATCGCGACGGTCGCCCGCAAGCGGGCTCCTACCCAGGGCCGAGCGCATGGGTTGGTGTGCACATCTTTCGATCGATGAGCTTGGGGCTGTCGGCAGAGATGACATTGCCGCGCCGGGACCGGTAGGAGCCCGCTTGCGGGCGACGGAGAGCCCGAGGCCATCGCGACGGTCGCCCGCAAGCGGGCTCCTGCCCAGAGCCGAGCGCATGGGTTTTGGTCTGCACGTCTTTCGCTCGATGAGCTTGGGGCCGTCGGCAGAGATGACATTGCCGCGCTGGGACCGGTAGGAGCCCGCTTGCGGGCGACGGAGAGCCCGAGGCCATCGCGACGGTCGCCCGCAAGCGGGCTCCTACCCAGGGCCGAGCGCATGGGTTGGTGTGCACGTCTTTCGATCGATGAGCTTGGGGCTGTCGGCAGAGATGACATTGCCGCGCTGGGACCGGTAGGAGCCCGCTTGCGGGCGACGGAGAACCCGAGGCCATCGCGACGGTCGCCCGCAAGCGGGCTCCTACCCAGGGCCGAGCGTATGGGTTAATGTGCACGTCTTTCGATCGATGAGCTTGGGGCCGTCGGCAGAGATGACATTGCCGCGCCGGGATCGGTAGGAGCCCGCTTGCGGGCGACGGAGAGCCCGAGGCCATCGCGACGGTCGCCCGCAAGCGGGCTCCTACCCAGGGCCGAGCGCATGGGTTGGTGTGCACATCTTTCGATCGATGAGCTTGGGGCCGTCGGCAGAGATGACATTGCCGTGCTGGGACCGGTAGGAGCCCGCTTGCGGGCGACGGAGTGTCTGAGGCCATCGCGACGGTCGCCCGCAAGCGGGCTCCTACCCAGGGCCGAGCGCATGGGTTGGTGTGCACGTCTTTCGCTCGATGAGCTTGGGGCTGTCGGCAGAGATGACATTGCCGCGCTGGGACCGGTAGGAGCCCGCTTGCGGGCGACGGAGAGCCCGAGGCCATCGCGACGGTCGCCCGCAAGCGGGCTCCTACCCAGGGCCGAGCGCATGGGTTTTGGTCTGCACGTCTTTCGATCGATGAGCTTGGGGCTGTCGGCAGAGATGACATTGCCGCGCTGGGACCGGTAGGAGCCCGCTTGCGGGCGACGGAGAGCCCGAGGCCATCGCGACGGTCGCCCGCAAGCGGGCTCCTACCCAGGGCCGAGCGCATGGTTGGTGTGCACGTCTTTCGCTCGATGAGCTTGGGGCTGTCGGCAGAGATGACATTGCCGCGCCGGGACCGGTAGGAGCCCGCTTGCGGGCGACGGAGAGCCCGAGGCCATCGCGACGGTCGCCCGCAAGCGGGCTCCTACCCAGGGCCGAGCGCATGGGTTTTGGTCTGCACGTCTTTCGCTCGATGAGCTTGGTGCTGTCGGCAGAGATGACATTGCCGCGCTGGGACCGGTAGGAGCCCGCTTGCGGGCGACGGAGGGCCCGAGGCCATCGCGACGGTCGCCCGCAAGCGGGCTCCTACCCAGGGCCGAGCGCATGGGTTGGTGTGCACATCTTTCGATCGATGAGCTTGGGGCCGTCGGCAGAGATGACATTGCCGCGCCGGGACCGGTAGGAGCCCGCTTGCGGGCGACGGAGAAGCCCGAGGCCATCGCGACGGTCGCCCGCGAGCGGGCTCCTACCCAGGGCCGAGCGCATGGGTTGATGTGCACGTCTTTCGATCGATGAGCTTGGGGCTGTCGGCAGAGATGACTTCGCGTGTTGCCGCGCCGGGGTTTGTCTCATCGACGACGGTCGTCTTGTCGGCAGAGGTTGGATCATGCGAATCGGTTTCTGGAGACGGCGCCGAAATCATCCTTTCCTCGAGCGCCTTTTTGACCAACTCGGCAGCAGTTTCAAATTTAAGACCATAGTGCAACCCTTTCAAAGTGTTAGTACGTGTACGACCGCAACCGCATGGTTTTGCGGTGTTTGCCTTCCGACAAGTTGGCAAGCGGCTACGGATGCTGCGAGCCCTTGACGCTAAGAGACTGATTCATAATGTTGTTTTTACGCACCTTGAAAGAGCTAGCGGCTGCTGGTGGCACTCGACGGCACCGAACACCATTGTTCGCAGGCGATTGGCTGCCCGCAGTGCTCCACGCGCACGTTGGCCAATGGCAAGACCCAGTACGACCATACGGCGGTCACGCCGGTGATCGTCGCTCCTGGGCAAAAGACGGTCCTGCGAGGGAGAGCGGGTAGAGTGATCAGATGGAGCGGTGGTAAAACGGCTCCCGCAACCGCATGCGCGGGCCTATCAGTCGGTGTTCGGTGCCTACGAGTTGGAGCGCTATGTCTATGGGAGCCGCGAAGGCCAGAAGCTGGAGTCTATTCCGCTGGATGTACGACTGCAGTTGCCCGAGAGCAAGTTTTCCTCCCTGTTACAGGATTGGGATCAGTCCTTAGCGGTGGAGATTCCCTACACGGAGGTTAACAAGATTCTGCAACGCATTCTGGGGTTGTCGGTCTCGGTGCATAGTCTGGAACGCACGAACCGAAGTCTGGGGCAATCGGTAGAGTCCTACTGGGACAACCAAGTGGAAGTAGAACCGGCGCAAGGTGCCCAGCTTGTCGTCGGCACGGCCGATGGTAAAGGGGTGGTGATGCGCAAAAGCGCCGAAGAGAAGGCGGTCGATGAGCCCAATGATCAGGATACCTACAAACCGGCGTGTATGGAGAGCAAACCGCCAAAGAGCCACAGTGGCAAGAAAAAGATGGCCATTCTGGGGGCCGCCTATAGCATTGAACCCAACCCCCGCACCCCGGAAGAGGTGTTGGAGTCGCTGTTTCGAACCCCGGATGGAAAACGCCCGGAACAGACCGCCAAACCTCGCCCCAAGCCGCTGTGCAAACACCTTCGCGCCAGCCTGCAGCGCGATGAGGCGGATACGCTACAACCGGCTCGGGAAGAGATTTGCCATTGGTTGGCGGACGAATATCGGCAACGCAATCCTTGTGGAACGCATTTGCAGATTCTGATCATGGATGGCGAGGAAACGGCAGCGCCTTGCGTTCCTCGTCATCGCCGGGGTCCGGCAGCAAGGTTGCGATCAGCGCCGCCCGACAGGCCGCCAACGGCCGCCGTGCCGGCCAGATGTGCAGTGTCGAGATGTTCCCATGGCGGACGTTCTTCTCGTGCACCGAGTCGATGGAGGCCTCGCGCAGCGGGAAGGCGACCTCGATGAGTCGTGTGTCAGTCATCGAAATCACCGCGCAGCAGGCGCTCGGAGACGGTCAAGCCGTGAGCTTCCGAGTCGTAGAGGGCCTGCTCGACATTCGACCGGCGACCAAGCGGACCCCAGTACGCCAGCGGCTCGATCCGGGTGCCGGCATCCGTCCTGCGCACCACGTAGAGGGATTCGTCAGGCATCAGGTCCGGCAGGATCGGCGAGTGCGTGGTGACAATGTATTGGGTGAGCCCGATCGTCGCCCGGGTCTTCAGCAGCTCCGCAATCAGCTCGATGCGCCGCGGGTGGATGCCGTTTTCGGGTTCTTCGAAGCCCACCAGCGACGGCGCCTCCTTGGCGCCGATCAGTGCCAGCATGCCGAGAATGCGCAGCGTCCCTTCCGACAGCAGCCGCGCCGGCACCGAGACGCCGCCCTCGCGCAGCCGCAGCTCGACCTCGCCCAGGTCGTTGACATCGACCTCGATGCCGTCGACCTGCGGCAGGATCATGCTCACCGCCTTCTCGACGGTATCGAACTGCCGCGGCTCCAGGGCGCGCAGGGTGTTCAGGTAGGCCGGCAGCTCCTCGCCCATCAGGCCGATGTGCCGGACCTCTTTGACCGGATTCGCGGCACGCATCCGTTCGCGGGGCTCGAAGTAGAAAAAGAGCCAGCTGCTGAGCTCCATCTGAGCCGCAATCAGGTGCGGGCCAAGAGGTCCCGGCGTTCCCACAAGTGCGCTGTGATCAACGGGCAGAAACACCGTTGAGCGATGGCTTCCCCCGGACAGAAACCCCATCTCATAGCGCAGCGCGTCCCCTTCAACAAAAACGAACGGCTTGACGTCGGTGGCCGCTTCTCCGTTGCTCGCGAGCGCCGCCAGGTATTCATCGGCAACCCGCAGGATTCCTGATCGCGGAAGCATCTCGATCACGATCCGGTAGCGCAGGTCGCGCTTGGTAACGTACCCCTGCGCCGACTCGGCGCCCGCCTGGGTTTTCTTGGAATTGCCGAGTTTCTGCGCTTCGGCAAATCGGGGGTTGATGGCCCCCATGACGGTCTTGTCGGTGTTGGCAACGATCGACCTGTCGATTTCGAGAAATCGTCGGTTCACTGCCTCGACGATGGCTTCTGAGAGCGTGAAATCGACCTCGATCGAGAACGACAGCGACTCCTGCGCCAGCAGTCCCTTGATGCCGTCTGCACCTAATGTGAAGGACTCCAGCGGCTTGCCGCGATAGGGCGGCTCGAAGGCCTCCTTCAGTGTCCGGCTGGAGACGATCCTCGACAGCAATTGCAGTGCATCAAGAAAATTGCTCTTGCCCGCTGCGTTCGGCCCGAACAGCACGGACAGCGGCTTGAGCCGCACTTCGACGTCGCGGAGCGACTTGTAGCCTTGGATTCGGATTCGATTCAGCATGCACGCTGCCTCTATGGGTCGTTGTCGGTGCGCGCGGCTAGTCCGCAGTGGCGGCCTGGACGACTTGGCTGAAGCCAATCATCACCCCGCTCGTCGCCTTCGCCACGAGCTTGCCGAAAGGGTCCTGGACGCGGAACAGCCGCGGATTCGGCGTGCCGCAGTCGAACACGGCATACAGCCAATAGCGCTCGCGCTCGTTGATCGCGCGCGCCCATTCGTTCTCGGTCAGCTCGATGGCCCCCGTACCGACGCGGCCCTTGACCTCGATGCCGCGCTCCTCGGCGGGCCGCTTGGAGAAAAGATCGAAGCCGGGGTAGTCGGACAAGCCGGCGAGTCGCGCCTTGGGCGGCGTGGAGACGTCGCGCACGTCGGCGCCCTCGGCCTTCTCGACGGCCATGGCAATCTCCATTGCAATGCGCTCGACCTCGAGGTCGCGAGCCTGGATGTCCTCGGGCAGCTGCGAGGGCTGCACCAGCGCGGTGGCGATGATCTCGACGACGCCGGGCTCGATCAGCTCCACCTCGCGGCGGGCGCGCAGCAGTGCAGCCTGCCTGCGCTCCTTCAGCGCCTGCTGCTGCTCGCGGATGCGCTCGACCTCGGCGGTCGCCTTCTTGTCGCCGTCGCGCGCCTTCTTGCGGTAGAGGTTGCGCGCGCCGGCGAGCTCCATTTCCTGATAGTCGAACGCCTTGCCGAGCTGGTCCTCGGTCTCCGCCAGGTGCTCCCTGGCGGCGAGCCGGCGCAATTCCGTCACGCGCGCGAGCACGTCCTCGCGCAGCCGCTCCGCGACGGCCAGGCGCCAGGTCTCGCTTTGCGCCAGGAAGGCGACGCTGCCGGGGGCCGGCTTGCCGCCGGCCTCGAGCAACAAGAGCTGCTCCACTGGCGCCTCCTCGCAGCGGTTGTCGGCGAACTGCTTGATGCCGACCAGGCGCTGCTCCAGGTCTTCGGGCCGCCCGAGACCGGGCAAGGCGGGGTCGGCCGCGCGCACGACGGACAGCCGTGCCACGTGGAACAGGTAGGGCGCGTCGCTGCCGGGATCGGTGAAGATCGCTCCCTGCCTGCCGGCGGCGCGCGCTTGCTCGCGCGCCAGCGCCGACAACTGCTCGAAGACGGGCTCGCCCGGGTGCAGGTAGACGGCGTCGCGCTCGTCGGCGGGCGGATAGACGGTGAAGCGCTGCTGGGCGAGCGCCGGATAGTCTTCCAGGGCCGGCAGCAGGCGTTCCAGCACGCCGCGGCGGCGCGGGCGGAGCAGGAAGCCGTCGCTGAGGTCGCCCACCAGGTCGACGCCGATCACCGGCGCGGCCTGTTCCAGGTAGCGCCGCACGTAGCCCGGCAGCAGCCGGCGGTGCTCCTCGATGGCCATGGCCTCGCGCAGGTGCGCCAGCGCCGGGGCGACCTCGCCGCCGCGGCCGTAGATGGCCTGCTCGCGCGCATCGATCGCCTCGATCTGCTCGGCCGTGAGCCTGCCGGCCAGCGCCAGCGCCTCCTTGTCGGCGGCGGCGTCGGAATCGACCGCGCGGCGGATGTAGTCGGACAGCGACAGGTCCTCGAATACCCGGCCGACCACGTCGAAAACCTTGTCGGAGCGCAGCGCCTTGCGGATCTCCTCCAGCTTGTCCAGCAGGGTCTTGATGACGCGGCCTTCGCGCGTGGCGCTGGCCACCAGGTTGATGATGGCGACGCGGTCGCGCCTCTGGCCGTAGCGGTGGATGCGCCCCATGCGCTGCTCCAACCGGGCCGGGTTCCAGGGCACGTCGTAGTTGATGAGAATCCAGCAGAACTGGAGGTTGATGCCTTCCGCGGCGGCGTCGGTACCGACGAAGAAGCGCGCGCCGCCGTCTTTGTCGTGCGGGGCACGGAAGCGCTCGACCTGGGCGTCGCGCTCCATGAAGTTCATGCCGCCATGGACGCTGGCGACCTGGCCGGCAAAGCCGAGGCCTTCGAGACTGCGCACGAGGAAGTCGACCGTGTCCTTGTGCTCGGTGTAGATGATGACCTTCTGGTCGCGGTACTCCGGGGCGGACAGCAGCTCGCGAAGCCGCTCGAATTTGGAGTCATGACCCTGCGCGTGCACCGCTTCGGCGAGGGCGAGTACTTCGCGCAGCTCCTCGCGCTCGGTCAGCAGCTCCGCCAGGTTGGTGGCGAGGAAGGTGCCGAGCACCGCGTCCTCGTTGGCCTCGTGTGCCTCCTGGCCATGCACGGTGCCCTCTTCGTCCGCGGTCTGCTCGGCCAGCACGTCGACGATTCTGCCCTTCGCGACCTTCTGCTGGAGTGCCTTCTGGCGCTTGAACCATTCCTCTTCGCTGACGAGGCTGGTGCGCAGCGAATCGACGGCGATATCGAGCTTCGCCTTGCGCTTGCGCAACGAGCACAACAGCGCCCAGGTACTGCTCGCGAGCCGCCGCTGGAAGATCATCACGGCGAACCGGGCGGCCTGGCGGTTCCACATGCGCGCCAGGTTGTAATAGTGCTTGATGTAGGCCGTGGTGCGGTCGTACAGCGCCTGCTCGCTGACCGCGCTCTGGTTCAGCGCGTAGCTGTGCGTGTCGCATAGCCGCTGCGGATAGAGCGGATCACCGGACAGGGTCAGCATCTCTTCCTTCACGCGCCGAATGAAGCAGCGCTCGCGGGCCTCCGGCGGAAACTGCTCGAACGCCGTCTGCGTGCTGAGCATGTCGGGCTCCAGCAGCCGCCACAGCGCGTAGTAGGGGTACGGCTTGCCCATGTGCGGGGTCGCCGTCAGCAGCAGCAGATGGTGGGTGGACCAGGGAAGGCGATATTCGTCGGGTAGCTCGCGCACGCCGGCGATGGCCTCGGCGAGCCGGTAACGCTCGGTCGCGCGAATCTTGCCGTCCGGGTCGCGGTGGCACGCGAGCTTGTGCGCTTCGTCGAACACCACGAGGTCGTAGGGTTGGACCTTCGGGTCGCCGAGTGCCGCGAACAGGCGTGGCCCACGCAGGCTGTCGATGCTGACCACAACGAGATCGCTGCCCTCGCCTATGAAGGGGTTGCGTTCTTTGGCGTCCGCACTGGTGACGATGGTGAAGCCAAGACGGAACAACTGTCTTAGCTCGCGCTGCCAGTTGCCCACCAGCCCCGCTGGCGCCACGACGAGCACTCGGCGCAGCGTGCGCCGGGTCAAGCCCTCACGCACGTACAGTCCGGTCATGATGGTCTTGCCGGCGCCCGCGTCGTCGGCGAGCAGGAAGCGCAGCCGCGGTTGCGGCAGCATGCGCTCGTACACGGCGATCCTCTGATGAGGCAGCGGGTCGATCCGGCTGATCTCGGTCGCAAAGGCCGGGTTCGACTGATGCCCGAACGAGAGCCGCTCGCCTTCGACGAGCACCCGCACCACGTTCGCGTCGCCAAGGAAGTCCAGGCCTTCCTGGCCCCCGGCATCCGGCGCAACGGCACCCGGCACCCGCCGCGACCAGCGCCGACCGCGCCTCAACGCCGAGGACGGCCTGTTTTGCAGATAACTGCAGCTTCTCCAAGCCCATACCGGACGGCTTCGTCTGGCCGTTCTCCCAACGGTTCAGCGTCACAAACGCAACACCCAACGCAGCGGCGAACTGCCGCTGCGTCAGGTTCATGGAGTTGCGTAGTTGTCGGATCTCGTCGGGCGACATAATGATCTCGCGTGGCATGTCGACATGAGTGTATCACCTGATATATCTGTCGCAAGCGCGCATGCGGTACCGACCGCCGTCCGCGCAGAGTTAGGCACTTGCGCGGTCGCGGCGACAGCCAGGTGGTCAAGATGGCGACGAAGGGCAGCCCGCATGCCCACCTCGGTCTTGCCGAAGCCGACGTCGCCGCAGACGGAAACCCGCCAGCCAAGCCATCGCCGACCCGCAACTGCTTGTCTTCTTCAGTGCCGCGTTGGCCCGGGAGATCGCGGCCAAGGTCTGCGTCGGCCTCCGCAGGTGCAAAATCAAACGTTTCTGGTAACCTCCCCGAACTTAGCGCGTAGCTATCGGTAGGAGCCCGCTTGCGGGCGACGGAGAGCCCGAGGCCATCGCGACGGTCGCCCGCAAGCGGGCTCCTACCCAGGGCCGAGCGCATGGGTTGGTGTGCACGTCTTTCGATCGATGAGCTTGGGGCCGTCGGCAGAGATGACATTGCCGCGCCGGGGTAGCTGGGGCTACAAGCCATGTAATCGCCCAGCATTGCGCCTTGCCAAGAGCCACAAAAGACGTCAAACACCCCAGCACCGCCACATATCCAGACTAGCCCGAGCACGGCGGGCGTCGAGCAACCTGCTCAGGTAGCCTGGGTTGTCGCTCACCCCGAAGCGTCGCCAGATCAGCTCCGCAATCATCGCCGTGTTCCATACCCCGCAGCTGAATCCATTCGCCTGCGGTCCTTTCTCCACCCAGTCGCGCACCTGCCGCTTCTGCTCCGGCGTCAGTTTCGACTTGCGTCCCCGCCCCCGTTCGTGCTGACCCCTCGACCACGTCAGCCCTTCCACCATAAACCGTCTCAGCCAGTTCTCCAGCGTCTTCACGCTGACTCCCAACAACTTCCCAATCTCCGGCCATGGTCTGCCTTCGGCAATCCACACCAGCCCTTGGACCAGCTTGTACAGCGGCAGATTATCCAGCTCGTGCACTCGAACCAGCTCCTTTTCCAGTTCCTCCATGATCGCTTTTGAACAGCTCAGTGATACCATGAGTTACCCCCTGTTGATTTGGGCGTGTTTGTAGAGGTGTGGTAACCCTCGACTCTGCCAAACAGCTGGCGGTTTTCGATGAGCCGCTGGAAAATAATTTTCTGAAAATCTATAGTTGTCTGCCACAGCTACAGCATAGGAGTAGCCATCCGTATTGTACTGCCCCACTTGAACAGGTGCCGATGGGGCCGTGATGTCGAGCACCTACAGGCCGGCAGGACCGTCAGCGACATAGGCGTAGGTGCCTTGAAGCTGGACATCCCGTGCCGCGCCAGTTTCATTGTGGCTGCCGATGTTGACGAGAGCTATCCGTTAGGGATGTGTACACCAGGTGGTGTTGGAGCGGATGGTGGCGAAGATATTCAGGCGGAAGTCCTCTATACGCACCGAGCAGACATATGCCTCTTGGGTGCGCCGCTTTATTCTGTTTTGCAGCAACCGCGATCCGGCGGAGATCGAGGTGGTGCGTATGCGCGCTTTTTTGTAGGATCTGGCGGTGCATGGCAATGTGCCGGCGAGCACCCGGAAGATAGCGCAGAGGCGCTTGGATTTCCTATGCGCCGGTATGATGACGGGTCAGACCCCCCGCCTCGCAGCCGACCACAAAACGATCTCAACTTTCGGAGATATCCGATGTCCACTCAAGCCCAACGTGCCATTGAGCCCGATACCCTCGACAGGGACCATATGGTCTTCCTGCATGACCTCTCCTGGGACGACTACGAGTCTTTGCTTCGCATGCGCGGTGATCATTCAGCACCGCGGATCAGTTATCTGGAAGGCGAGGTTGAAATCATGAGCCCGTCGCGTACCCATGAGAGCATCAAGTCCATGATCGGCTGCCTGGTGGAAACCTACTGCCTGGAGCAGGGCATCCGCTTCCGCCCGCTGGGCTCCTGGACGCTGAAGGAGCGGCCGAAAAAGCGCGGTGCCGAGGCGGATGAGTGCTATATCCTTGGCGATGCTGACGCCGAGCGTCCGCACCTGGCCATCGAGGTGGTTTTGACCTCCGGGCGTATCGATAAACTCGATATCTATCGCAAGCTCGGTGTTGCCGAGGTCTGGTATTGGCGCAAGGGGCATATCCAGCCCTACCAGCTCCAGGACGAGCGCTATGTTCCGGTGACTGCAAGCCAGGTCTTGCCGGGGCTGGACCTGGCGCTATTGCATGGCTTTCTTGATGAGCCCACTGCTTATGATGCCATCCTGGGCTACCGCCAGGCACTCCGGGCTGCCGCCGACGGCGTCTGAAATACCGTCCTGCAGACTTGGTCTCGCCGGTTCGATAGCCGTCATCACCCGCATAGATGCGAAAGCGCTCGCCGGCCTGGCGCTCGCGCAGCGCCAGCAGCGGGCTCAGGGCCTCGCGGATGGCGGGGTCGGCGTCCTGCGGGAAGACGATGCCCCAGCCGGTCTCGGCGAGGTTCTTCGGGTCGATGCCCTTGCGGACGCCGAGGTGCTTGGGGTCCTTGTTGCGCTCCTTGTCGCACAGCTCGCTCAGGTTCTCAAGCCTAGCCTCGCCGCGGATGAGGCGGGCGAGGTCCGCGGGCGGCATCGGCGGCAGGGCGTAGTCGCCGGTGTCGCCGTCGATGCCGTTGAAGTGGAGCAGGTCGTCGTCGCTGGATTGCGGGTCGCTGGGCATGGCGAGATCCGGCTAGCTGGCGTCTGGCTCTTGTGCTTGGGGGTCTTCCCCCGCCTGGGCGATGATGTTTGTTGCCCGTTCATCACCTATCCACATCCCGGCCGAACGCAAGTCAGCGACAGCTACGGTGACGTT
Source organism: Thiohalocapsa sp. PB-PSB1 (assembly GCA_016745215.1). Taxonomy (GTDB): domain Bacteria; phylum Pseudomonadota; class Gammaproteobacteria; order Chromatiales; family Chromatiaceae; genus Thiohalocapsa. The sequence continues at coordinate 3,542,922 of CP050890.1, read as the reverse complement.
GTCCAGCAACCCCAGGCGTTTGACTTTCAGCAAGACTCCGAGCGTTCCTGTCACCCGCTGTCCGGCGGCGCGGGCGATGCGACGCGCGAGCATGTCGTCGAGGATCAGCAGGCTGGCGGGATGCTCCAGGCCGAGTGCGATGGTCTCGGTTTCACCGGGCCCGAGGTCGGTGACCAGGGGCATGAGCTGGGGATGGCGCACCTGTTCTGGCGTGAGCCACTCGATATCCGACAGGTTGGGGACGGAGATACCCAGTGCTGCTCCCGCTTGAAGCTCGGACAGTACTGCGGGCGCAACGCTGACCTGCCCATAGATCCGCCTCAACAAGTCGAGTCGTCTCGTCTGATGCAAGTACAGCAGCGGCGAGGTGTTGCTGATGGTGGCCATGTCAGGCGTTCTCGGTGTCCTCTTTCAATTCTTCAGGGGTCATCGCGAAGGGGGACACCCGGTAGTCACCCAAGCGCGTTAGAAAGGCGACACGCGGGATGCCGGCGAGCTGGGCCGCGCGGCCGGAGGATAGACGACCGAGCTCAAACAGCTTGACGGCTGCGAGCATCTTTATCTCCTGCGCGAAGTGCTCGGGCGTCTCCTTGAGGCTGAACAACGGCTCTTCGGGGAGCTCGATCTCTATTCGATGCAGATCATGGGGATATCTCGTCGGTTGTTGATTCGAAGGACGGGTCGGCAGTGGCTCCAGGGCAAGGTTCCTACAGGCGGCGGTCGGTGCACGATTGTACTATTTGTCCCTGTCCAGCGCCTTGCAGCGGCGCAAGGACTCGGCCCATTCGGCATCTGAGATGCGCTTTAGGTCACGGCGAAGCTTGTCGTACTGACATCTCTTGGCGCATCTTCCTGGCCAAGATTCACGTAACCCATTGATCTGAAAGGCTTACGCTCCAATCCAGAATTTCACGTGAATGGCTACAGCGAGCACTGGTGTCTAAGTAAACATCCCCCGGCAAAGCCGGGGGCTTTGAATTCGTGAGCCGCTCAAAGCGGCGAAGGGGACGCTAACGCGGCCCCAAGTTAATGAGCCGCCTAAAGGCGGCGGGTCAGCTCCATAACCGTAGCTGATCGAAGCGTTGATCCTCGCGTTCCTAGTGCTGGATGTAGGCCCGGATCGTGGCCTCGTCTCGCCCAACCGTCGACACGAAGTAGCCGCGCGCCCAGAAATGCTGCCCGCTGAAATTGCGCTTGCGCTCACCGTAGACGCGGGCCATATGGATGGCACTTTTCCCCTTGATGTAGCCCACAACCTGCGAGACCGCATGTTTCGGCGGAATCGAGATCAGCATGTGCATATGGTCCGGCATCAGGTGGCCTTCCTCGATCCGGCTGTCCTTGTGCTGAGCAAGGTCATGAAACACTTCACCGAGGTGCTTCCGAAGCTGACCATATAGGACGCGACGGCGGCATTTCGGAATGAAAACAACGTGATAGTTGCACTCCCATTTGGAGTGGCTTAGGCTGGCAATCTTGTCCATCGGGACTCTCCACAGTCGTGTGCTTGGCGGCTCACGAACAGAGTGTCTCCGATGGACTCCCGGAAATGTCAAACTGCTACTGTCACCCCGGCAAAGCCATGGGATTACCTTTCTTATTTAGATCAATGGGTTACGTGAATCTTGGCCAGGAAGATGCGTTAAGCGTGGAGCAGATCTGAGAGACGTTGGACATCTCGCGGGCCACGTTCTATCGGTATCTGGCGGTGGCTAATGAGCCGGCACCAGCACCCTGATCAACGCACTGGAGAATCGACATGACCATGGTGGTCGCCGCCGAAACACCGCCCTTGCCAGCGGATGCTTCTGGTGTCTTTCGCGTGGGAAGTTCGCGCGTGACGCTCGATAGCGTTGTCAGCGCCTTTCGTGACGGGGCGGGGGCGACCGCCGAGGAGATCGCCGAACACTATCCAGCGCTCACCCTCGGCGAGGTTTACGCCATCATCGCCTATTACCTGGCACGCACCGCCGAGGTGAATGACTACCTCCGGACACGAGAACAGCGTTCGGCAGAGGTCCGGCAGGCGAACGAGCGGCTCTTCGATCCTACCGGCATACGCGCGCGTCTGATGGCCCGTCAAACCGGGCAGGACTCGGCGTGATCCGCTTGCTCGCCGATGAGAACTTCAACAATAACATCGTTCGAGGCGTCCGGCTCCGCGAGTCCGGCATCGATTTGGTTCGCGTCCAGGATGTCGGTCTCTCGGGCGCCGATGACCCAAGCGTTCTCGAGTGGGCCCCCGAGCATCAGCGAGTCCTGCTCACCCACGACGTCGCCACCCTCACGGCCTTCGCCTACCAGCGGGTTCACGCGGGCAAATCGATGCCGGGCGTCTTTGAGCTCAGCCTGACGGTCCCGCTTTCGTTCGATGATCGACGACATCTCCGCGTTGAAGAGTCACATTCTTTGCGGGCAGAACCCAGTAGACGTCAAGTTTCTCATGCCCTGATGGCATGTCTTTTCGCTTTCCATCCCGATCCGGATCAGGGAATGCTGGACGGGTTGCAGCCCCGGTCAATCTTTAGCCGATCTGAGGCGTTGCGTCTTCTACTCAGTGACTTAGATCAATTGCCACCAGACTTATGCACAGGTATTGCACAATGGCTGGGGATAACGGGTTGCGGGTTAGTCGTGAAATGAATCTGACCTGGCTCAGGGCGAAAATTCAAACACTTAGCATCAGTGGTCAGTTTCTGGCCAATGTGATGACTTGGTCTATCCGTTCAGCGGCTTAGGCTAAATCTGCACAGGTTTATCCACAGGTCGCGCACATTCGCTGTGGGTGGTTTATTCGAACTTGGAGGCCTCGGCCGATACGACGCTGATACAAACAGCTCAGCAAGTCCTTGCAGCATTCAAGCGGCAGGATGGTCATGCGCTTGCACAGTTCATCCATCCAGAAAAAGGGGTGCGGTTTTCTCCTTACGCCTATATCCATCTTAGTGATGGTGCAGAAACAAGCTAAACAGGTTTTTGGCTTGGGTGTCGCCTGCCGACTCATTCGGTACCGGTATCGGTATCGGTATCAACGTCGGTATCGAACTGACCAACCCGCTATCCGCCAAGCTCCTCGCTGACCGCGTAGCCACGCTGTCCAAGCTTCGTGAGCATGGCCACACTACGATCGAGCAGTGCCTTTTGTTACGCTGTTCTTTCACATGCTCGCAGTCGCGCTAGGCCCAGCCGACAGACTCGATGGCCGTACGCTAGACGTCGAGCTTCTCATGACCGAATGGCATAGGGCGTTTTCTCTCTCGATTCCGATTCCGATAGCGACCCCGACCCCGATTGCACTCCGCCGATGTCTGGATAGCGTTGTAGTAGGTTATTCATGAACCGCTACTTACACAGGATCGAGTCTTTACCCGCACAGGGATCGAGCGCTTCTGGCAGGACCAGCAAGTCTACTTCTGGGGCTTCGCGGATGGCAGCGGGGGTGCAATCGAATTGTCTCCGAGTCGCTATGCGGAACACTACGACATGGAAGGCACTAGACTCGATATAGGGGCGTTGAAAAAAGTGATCCAGCATGGCTATGACGCGCATCCCTGCGAGGCCGCCGGATTATAGCAAGTGCACAAGTCGTTTCTGAATCGTTACTCAATCATGGTTCAGGAACAACCCAGAAGTTGCTGCGGATAGCAATCAGTCTTGCGGTGCTTTGTCGAGCAAATTGGCGAGCCTTTTCGGCTCGACATAACCTGGCACCAGTTCACCATCCTCCAGTACGATGGCCGGAGTTCCACGAATACCCATCAGTTTACCGAGTTCCATATGCTTCTTGACTGGATTGACGCACGCGCCTTTGGGAACTTTGATACCGCTTTTGGCATCTGTTAGTGCCTGCTGCCGATCCTCAGCGCACCAGACATTGACTGCCTTATCATAAGATGGACTGTCGACACCACTTCGTGGATAGAACAAATAGTGGACGTTGATGCCCTCATCGGCATAGCCATCGATTTGTTGATGCAACTTGCGACAATAGCCGCAGTCGATGTCAGTGAAAACCGTGACGGTGTGTTTGCCGTTTGGCGCATCGAATACAACCATGTTGTCTTCGCCGATGCTGTTAACAGCGCGCGAACGTGCTTCTGAGCGTGCGGCCTTGGAAATATCTTTGCGGGTATTGAGGTCGACGATGGCACCATCGATCAGGTACCGCCCGTCCTCGGTCACAAACATCACCTGCGGGCCGATCTCCACTTGGTAGAGACCTTCTATCGCGGTTGGCTGTACGCTGGTGGGTTTGTATTCCGGCAATACCTTTGCCAGCGCCGCTCGGATGTCGGCCGCTGCATCCGCCATCGCAGGGCCGCTGGACAGCGCAATGACGGCGCCAGCGGCTGCCAGGATGCCAAACAATTTAGTCATATGAACTTCCCCAGGATCAATCTCGAAAATTTTGGAATTGAAGCGGCCGCTCCCAGTCGCTCGACTTCAGGTGTGCAATGGCCTGCTGCAGATCGTCGCGCTTCTTGCCGGTGATGCGCAGCTGATCGCCTTGGATCTGGGACTGCACCTTCAGCTTGGATGCCTTCAGCGACTTGATCATGCGTTTGGCCGTGTCGCTGTCGATACCCTGTTTCAGGCCGATGCGTTGGCTCGCCGCATTCAGGGTGGTGACAGGCTCATCAGGATCTAAAGCGGCAAGATCGATGCCTCGCTTGACCAGCTTTTGGCGCAAAATATCCATCATCTGCTGAAGCTGGAACTCCTGCTCCGCCCGCAACAGGATGTCTGCGCTGGCGAGTTCAAAACTCGCGTCCACGCCCTTGAAATCGAACCTGGTTCCGATTTCGCGGTTGGCTTGATCCACCGCATTTCGAACTTCTTGCATGTCGCTTTCAGAGACGACATCAAACGAGGGCATCGAGGTCTCCGTTACTGCTTGTCTGATCAACAAAGAACTGCACGATAGTATAACCATGCGTGAAAATCTACACTGCGATGCGTTTGGCGCGGCCGCACCTGATTCCTGACGCCCATACATCCGGGACATAGAAGCCCCGCATGGGACATCGCTTCATGCCCGCGGGTGATGGCGCGCATGCAATTGCTTCAGCCGCTCCCGCGCCACGTGGGTATAGATCTGAGTGGTGGACAAATCGCTGTGGCCGAGCAGCATTTGTACCACACGCAGATCGGCACCGTGATTCAGGAGATGGGTCGCAAATGCATGCCTCAGGGTGTGCGGCGACAAGGGCTTGCTGATGCCTGCCTCCAGCGCGTAGCGTTTGATCAACTGCCAGAATGCCTGGCGCGTCATGCAATCGCTGCGCGCGGTTGGAAACAAAAAGCGGCTGCTGCGCACACCCAGTATGACGGCCCTGGGGCCATTGCTGTATTCCGCCAGCCAAGCGGTTGCCTCCTCACCTAACGGAACCAAACGCTCCTTACCGCCCTTGCCGCTGATACGCACAATACCCTGGTTCAGGCTCACCGCCTGCGGTCGCAATGTGACCAATTCGGTCACTCGCAAACCGCTTGCATACAGGAGTTCAAGCATGGTGCGATCACGATGGCCGCGAGCATCATCGGTGTCCGGCGCATTCAGCAGTGCGTCAACCTCGGTCTCAGTCAGCGTTTTCGGAAGTGGCCGGCCCAGCTTGGGAGGATCGATACGGCTGCTCGGGTCTTCGCTGATGCTGCCTTGGCGTAACAGATGTCGGTAAAACTGCCGCAAGCAGGACAGCATGCGGGCCGAGGATCTCGGCTTGCGTCCGCTGCGGGCGAGCAGCGCCAGGTAGTCCAACAAATCGCTGCGCTGGGCTTCACCGAGTCGGCGTCCACGCTCTGCGAAGAGCCAATGCATAAACGATCTCAGGTCCGAGCGATAGGCGGATAGGGTATTCTGACTCAAACCACGTTCTAACCAGAGCGCATTGGTAAAGACATCGATCATGGCGTTGTCGGACTCCTGATTCACATGACCACTCCTGCGCCTTCATGTGTCAGCAGCCGGCGTTTAAAGGCGAGCAGACGCCCCCCGGAAGCACCGCTGAAACCGCCAAGTCCATGCACTGCCACGACCCGATGGCATGGCACCAGCAGTGGATAAGGGTTGGCCCGACAGGCACCGCCGACAGCCCGGGGCGAAGTACCCAGCTCGCTTGCAAGTTCTGCGTAGGTGCGGGTATAGCCCGCCGGGATGGTCGCAATCAGACGCCATACCCGGCGCTGGAAATCGGTACCAGCGGGCGCCATCGGCAAACAGAAACGGAAGTCTGGTTGGCGACAATAGGCATGGATTTGCTGCAGCAGCCAGTCCGGCGCGGATCGGGCCGCCAGCCTGGCTGAAGCGTAGGTTGCAAGGGGATGCCATGCCGGGTGGTGGGTGCGATTGGGTGCTGAGTCGGACTGGGGATCGATTTGAGGGTCCAATTCAATCGCCGTCACCTGATTGGCGTGCCAGCAAAGGCCAATCCGACCCAGCTTTGTATTGATAATGCTCCTTCCGGCTTCGGTCAGGTCTATCCAACTTGTGGTCACCATGGGCATCTCCGGTACGGACCATGAGTGGAAAAATAAAATCTTGCTGCTCGGACTTCGTTGTGTGCTGCTGTGCAGTATATACTGCGGTCTCCCGCGAGCAGCCGCGAGACAGCCAATGCCACTCACCGATGATCGACAACGCCCCTTCTGGCAAAGCGTATCCCTGGCGCAGATGTCTGACCAGCAATGGGAGGCGCTTTGTGACGGCTGCGGTAAATGCTGCCTGAATAAATATCAGGATGAGGACAGCGGACTCATGCATTACACAAGCGTTGCCTGCCGTCTGCTCGATCAAGATCGTCATTGCTGTGCCGATTATGCGAATCGCCTGGAACGCGTTACCGATTGTATCCGCTTGTCCCCGAGCAACCTGCGCGAGCCCACCTGGCTGCCGGAGACCTGCGCCTACCGGCGGCTTGCCGAGGGCCGCCCACTGCCGAGCTGGCATCCGCTGTTGACCGGAGACCCTAGTAGCGTCCAGCGGGCCGGCCACAGCGTTCACGGTCGCGTGCACAGCGAGAGCGACATTGAAGATCCGCTGCTTTATTTGATCGATTGGGTCCGCTGAACGTTTGTTCAGCAGAAACAACTGTTCGGCAGAGACAGCCATAACAACTTGCAGAACCAAATTCCCTGCTTCCATGCCTTCCAGACGATTGATCCTCGCATCCACCTCGCCATTCCGGCGCGAACTACTCCAGCGCCTGGGCCTTGCATTCGGTGTGGCATCACCGAATGTCGAGGAACAACCATTCGCCGCAGAGTCGGCTCAGGCATTGGTCCTACGACTCGCCGAAGCCAAGGCGCGCGCAGTCGCAGCGGATTACCCCGACGCCCTGATCATCGGCTCTGATCAGGTCGCAAGCATTGGCGGTAGTCTACTCGGTAAGCCCGGTAATCGCGAATGTGCGATTCGGCAATTGGAGCAGTCCTCTGGGCGAACCGTACTGTTTCGCACCGGTCTGTGTCTGCTTGATGCGGCCAGCGATCGGATGCAAATCCATTGCGAGCCTTACAAGGTACATTTCCGAACGTTGACCCGTCAGCAGATCGAAGCTTATGTCGATCGCGAACAACCCTTCGGCTGTGCCGGCAGTTTTCAATCCGAGGGTCTTGGCATCACGCTGTTCAAAAGGCTCGAGGGAGATGATCCGAATGCGCTCATCGGATTACCATTGATTCGATTGATCGATATGTTGGCCAGTCTGGGGATCGACGTATTGACGGATTAGGCGATTGCCGGAGAAAACCTACCAACTGGCGTCGGATTCTCGTTCGCCTTCGCGCAGTGGGAGTCCGCCCATGGTCGCTCTATGGGTAGGTTGCCGCGCCGTCGAGGCCGGGCGAGAAGATATGCCAGGTGGTCTATTCCTCGACAGAAATCGCCTTAATACCGGCCTTAGTATCGGCCTTAGTATCGGCCTTAGTATCGGCCTTAGTATCGGCCTTAGTATCGGATGGTGCCATGCATGCCGACCAATTGCGTCAGAGCGGCAGCCAACGAAGCACCGATCCGGTCGCTGATGCGCTCGAGCAGATCCTGCTTCTGGCTGTAGATGACGATGTCCTCGGCACCAATGACCTCGCGAGCCACAAAACTGCTGCTGCCGATGTCATCGCTGAGACCAAGCTCGACACTCTGCTCGCCGGTCCAGAACAGGCCGCTGAACAGCTCGTCTCCGCCTTTCAGGCGTTCCCCGCGCCCGTCTTTGACGGCGGTAATGAATTGTTCATGTAGGTCGTCGAGCAATCCCTGTAAAAAAACTTTGTCGAACTCCCTCTGCGGCGAGAAAGGATCAAGGATGGCCTTGTGCTCACCGGCGGTCAGCAATCGGCGCTGGATTCCCAGATCTTCCATCGCTCGCTGAAAGCCGAAGCTGTCGAGTCGTACACCGATGGAACCGATCAATGTCGCCTTGTTGACATAAATCTTGTCGGTGGCAGCAGCGATATAGTAGGCGCCCGATGCACAGATGTCGCTGGCTACAGCATAGATTGGCTTGTCGGGATATTTTTCCCGGAGTCGGTGGATCTCGTCGCTGACATAACCGGACTGCACCGGGCTGCCGCCAGGGCTGTTGATGCGTAAAATAACGCCCTCGGACTGGTCTGCCTCGAATGCTTTTCGCAATCCACCGACAAGCTGATCAGCGCTTGCATCGGCGCCTGGGGCGATGGCGCCCTCCAACTCGACCAATGCGGTATGTTTGCCGCCGCTACCGATCGAATCGCTCAAGCCGCCTATGAAGTAGACGCCGGCCAGCAGGAGTAAATACAACAGGATACCGACCTTGAAGATGATCCCCCAGCGCCGGCTCCGCCGTTGCTCGCGCAAAAATTCGACGGCCATCTTGTTGATTAAAGCTCGCTCCCAGCCGGGGTCATCGACGGCGGGCATGTCGCTCTCGGGCTGCGCCCAGAATTTGAGATTCATAGTAGAGACTGTTCCAACTGGACAGTGAATAGAGAATACGGTGATGGTGCCGTGGGTTATCGAACCGATAGCTCATGGGACCACAAGGCCATTGGGTTGGATCGGCGATCGGAAGGCATCAACCAGTCGTCTGCTCGGCGAGCCAATCCGGCAACGCGTGAACGCCCCCTAAACAAATCAGGGGATTCAATGCCAGCAAGCGCTCCGACTCGTGAGCCCCGCAGCTGACCGCAACGGCATCGACTCCCGCATTGCCAGCCATCTGCAGATCGTATTCGGTATCTCCGATCATTAGACTGTGCGCGGCACTGACTCCAAGTTCATCCATTAATTCTGTGAGCATTTGCGGATGAGGTTTGGACGGCGCATCATCCGCACAGCGCGTTGCATGGAAGCATTGCTCAAGACCACTTGCCGGCAGTTCTGCATGCAGGCCTCGCCGGCTCTTGCCGGTGGCAATTGCCATCAGATATCCATCGGCGTGCAGCCCGGCAACGACATCGGCTACGCCTGCGAACAGCGGTGTCGGCGTATCGTTTGCTTCCAGATAGTGATGCCGGTAGCGTTGCATCAGGGTTTTGCGCACGTCTACCGACGTGTACGGGGACAAACGTAACAGGGCCTGTTCAAGGCCGAGGCCGATGACATCACGGCATTGTTTCACTGTCGGTGCTTCAACACCGACGTCATTAAAAGCAGCGCTGAGACTGGCGATGATTCTGGCAGCGGAATCCACCAAGGTTCCATCCCAATCGAACACGAGCAGTTGGTACTTCATCAGGTATCCTCAAGCCGACGGAGAAAGGCCATGAGACTCGGTGGTAACGGTGCTTCCACACAGATTTCAGCCATGCCTTCGCGAGGCGAAAAAGTAAGAGCAATCGCGTGTAAAAACAAGCGCTTTAAACCTAGCTTCCGAAACCCCTGATTGGCCGCCAGATCGCCATACTTATCGTCGCCAGCGACTGGTGCGCCCAAACTCGCGGCATGCACGCGGATTTGATGTGTACGACCGCTGTAGAGTTTTACGTCTGCCAGCGTCGCGTTGGAATAACGGGCGACCTGGCGAAAAAAAGTACGTGCGGGCTTGCCATCAGTTCGATCTATCTGCACCATGCGTTCGCCGCCACGCAACTGATTCTTTCGCAATGGCAAATCGACCTGTATCACGCGCTGTGGCAAAGCACCGGCCAGCAGCGTCTGATAACGCTTGTCGATCATGCCGTCTCGCATCTGTTGATGCAGTGAGCGTAATGCAGCGCGCCGCTTACTGATCAGCAGGCATCCGGAAGTATCGCGGTCCAGCCGGTGGACTAATTCCAGCTCGCCGTCGGGTCGGCTGGCGCGTAGAACCTCAATGATGCCAGCGCTGATGCCGCTGCCGCCATGCACGGCGATCCCGGACGGTTTGTTCAGCACCAATAAGCGCTCATCCTCGTATAAAATTGCCTCGGACAGATCGCGGAGCATGCCGATGGGCGGCGGCGCGGGCGCTGCCTCCTCGCCGCGGCGCACCGGCGGCAGACGCACGAGATCGCCCTCCGAGAGCCGGTGGGCTGGCTTCACACGGCCTTTGTTGACGCGCACCTCACCACGTCGCAGCAACTTATAGATCAAACTCCTTGGTACGCCCTTGAGATGCGTGATCAGGAAATTATCGATGCGCTGCCCGGCCAATGAAGCCGGGATCGCTACGATCTCGACCTTGCTCCCGAATCCGACTGTCGATGCATCACTGCCACGGTTGTTTGTCTCCATACTCAATTGCTGGGACCAGTAAACCTTGTTAACATCCGAGCCTTACGCTGCGTTGTCGCGGTAACGAATGACCGCGGAGACATGATATGTGTGCCGATAGAAGTGGATCCAGTCAAGCAGAACCTGTTAAGACGGACCCAGTAATACGAATCCAAATTAGGATAGACCCAGCAGCATAGACCCAGCAAGACGCATCGGATACGGCTGACTGAGTGGAACAGGCCTACCAGAATACGTGTGGAGTAATGAACTTGGTCGAGTGCGCCGATGTGCGCAGACCAACCCGCATTGCAGCCCATCCAGGGATCTCTGCCTAACCGCTCCGCGGACATTGCCGGAATCGATGATAAAGTTCAGACAATCGCACACCTCCCGAATCTCCGATGCGACAAGACGCCTGCCCGACGTCCGGCATTCTACATGCTTATGGCGAGTGTGAACCAATCGTTGCCCTGTTGCACCGAGAGGATTCAGAGCCGCCCGGACATCCAGCCTCATTGCTGGATGCAGTCAATGATTTTACTTGATCGGCGACCTGGTCGCCGGTCTGACTTACGCACGCTCCGCTCCTGTGCCAACCTCAGGCGGACGTGCATTTTGAATACTGGCGCGTGCTCGACAGATGCCTGGACCCGAAGAGCCGACCATCCATGTGGGAATCGGCGACGATCTGCTGATCCATGCGGTGCCCGGCGAGCGCGGCGGCAAACAAAGCCGACCGCATGCATGCGCGACCCAAGGCCACCATAACGCGGGCCGGCGGGCCGGCGGGCCAGGGGATCTGCGCCACGCGCCATCCTACGAGACACGGTTTTTTATGAAAAGAATGCTGATCAACGCAACCCAGCCTGAAGAGCTGCGGGTTGCGATCGTCGACGGACAACAATTGTTCAATCTGGATATCGAAAGTCCGGGCCGAGAGCAAAAAAAGGCGAATATTTACAAGGGCCTGATTACGCGTGTCGAACCCAGCCTAGAAGCAGCCTTCATCGACTACGGCGCCGATCGCCATGGTTTCCTGCCGCTGAAGGAAATCTCCCGCGGTTACTTTCGCCAGGAGATCAAACCAGGCTCTAAAATCAACATCAGAGAATTGATGAAAGAAGGCCAGCAGGTGATGGTGCAGATCGATAAGGAGGAACGCGGCACCAAGGGTGCAGCCTTGACCACCTTCATTTCTCTTGCCGGTCGCTATTTGGTGTTGATGCCTAACAACCCGCGCGCTGGCGGTGTGTCTCGACGCATTGAGGGCGCTGACCGCGCCGATCTGCGCGAGGCTCTGAGCCAGCTCGGCATTCCAGAGGATATGGGGCTGATCGTGCGCACTGCCGGCGTCGGCAAGAATGCCGAGGAACTGCAATGGGATCTGGACTATCTGCTGCAGCTCTGGGACGCCATCAAAGCCTCTGCCGAAGAACGCAAAGCGCCCTTTCTGATCTATCAAGAAAGCGACATCATCATCCGCTCCATGCGCGATCATCTGCGCGCGGACATCGGCGAGATCGTCATCGACAGCCAGGAGATGTATCGGCGCGCCGAGGAGTTTGTGCGCCAGGTCATGCCGAGCAACCTGAAAAAATTGCGCCTTTATCAGGACGAAGTACCACTTTTTACGCGTTATCAGATCGAGAGCCAGATTGAATCGGCATTTCAACGCGAGGTGCGTCTACCTTCCGGCGGCTCGCTGGTCATCGATCATACCGAAGCATTGACCTCCATCGACATCAATTCAGCACGCGCCACCAAGGGTGCCGACATCGAGGAGACCGCACTCAATACCAACCTCGAGGCGGCCGATGAACTCGCGCGCCAATTGCGCCTGCGCGACCTCGGTGGTCTGTTCGTCATCGACTTCATCGACATGACGCCAGCAAAAAACCAACGCGAAGTGGAAAATCGGCTGCGCGACGCACTGAAACAGGATCGTGCTCGGGTACAGATTGCACGCATCTCGCGTTTTGGCCTGTTGGAAATGTCGCGTCAACGTCTGCGGCCATCGCTGGGCGACTCCAGCCAAATTGTCTGTCCACGCTGTAAGGGACAAGGCAGCATCCGTAGCGTCGAATCACTGGCGCTGTCGGTGTTGCGTATCCTGGAAGAAGATGCGATGAAAGACAGCAGCGTGCGCCTGATCGCGCAACTGCCAGTCGAAGTGGCAACCTTCCTGCTCAACGAAAAGCGCGCTGCTGTTATGGAAATCGAACAGCGGCATCGCGTCGAGGTGATTCTGCTGCCGAACAAGCACATGGAGACCCCGGAGTACAGTATCGAGCGTATCCGCTTACAGGAAGCCGACCGCCTCGCGGATGAAGAACCGAGCTACATGCAAACGATGCAGCCGGATGCAGACCCGGACCCTTTTGCCCGTGATCAAGCGCCGACACGCCCCGAGATGCCGGCGGTCAAGAGCGTGACGCCGAGCGCACCAGCGCCAAGCCGTCACGAGCCCGAGCATGCACGCGGTCGACAGGCTGGATCGCCGAATGCCAGCGAACAGGGCAAGCGCAACGAGAGCATGCTCAAACGGATCTGGACCACGTTGTTTGCCTCCGAGGACGACCTGTCGGGACAGCAAGCGCCAGCAGACGAATACGGCGCTCAAACTGACACAAACGCGGACAGCACGCAACAACATTCAGGTGCACAGGGCCGCCAACACCGGCCAGGCTGGCAAGAACCCGACGATCAAGAGCCCCGCAATCAGCCTCAGCAGCGCTCCCGCGCCCGCAGTGGTAATGATGCCAGTGGCGATGCTTCGCTCAACCAGCAGGGTGAAGGCGGCAGGCAAGCCCGTTCCAACCGCAGAGCGCAGCAACCCGAAGACGGCCAGCGTAATGTCCGCAAAGGTGGTCGCGGCCGAGGTCGCCGCGGCAATGCAGATGCCCAAACCCGCTCCGATACGCCTGAAGAGATCCAGACTTCCGCGCAACAACGCGGCCGGATCGCAAAGGCTGCATCTGAGCAAGCACTGGACGATACGACCTTAAGCGGAGAGCAGGAAACAAATGGCTCCGACAGCGCTGCGCTGATGCTGGATCAGAAACAACCAGAGGTGATGGAGCCAAACGCCGTCAGCGATGATCAAACCTCTTCGAATGCGCCATTATCGGGTCGTCGACGCACGAGCCGATCCAACCAGGAAGGGCCGAAACAGGCTGAAGCGACGACAGCGTCCGGTGCAGAAGTATCGACGCAGGGCTCGACGCGGGAACCACCGGCGACGACCGGCAATAGCCAAGGCGTGGCGGTGGCGGCGAATGGCGAATCTCATGGCAATGATGACAGCGACGCTGCACCCAATCGCCCGCGATCAAGCCGCCGCCGTCGCGGCGGTCGCCGCCGCCGGGGTAGCGGCAGCAGCCAACAGTCCGCGGAACATGGCAATCAGGAAGTCGCAACCCAAGGAGAACATGGCGTGCAGGCAACACATTCCGGAGACAAGAAAACGCCCAGTACGCACGAACCAGCCAAAGACCCAGAACCTATCCAGCAGGCCGTGGAGCAGATCTCCCCGGCAGCAGGCAATGGCATGGCCGAAGCAAACCAACCTGCGAGCAAACCCGGCGCAGAACCGGCAGTGGAGAGGCTGCTGCCAGCGCATGCTGCCCAGACCGAGCAACAGCCGATGGATGCACAGGCGCCGCCCGAGGCCGAGCACGGCGAGCATCATCAGACGCCGCTACCTGCCTCTGCGGCAGAACATTCAGCACCTAGCAGTTCATCCACCGACCAAAGTCTGGAGCAGGAATCGCAACCGCAGCCCCACACATATGCAGCGTCGGCCGCATTGCCTGAGACGCAGCAAGAACAAGTACAGTCAACGCCAGAAACACGCCCGAAAACCGGCATTGCCGAACCTGCTAGCATTGCCAAACCGGAGCACTTCGCCAAACCGCAAAGCGTTGTGGATCAAGCCTCTGATGGGACCCCTGATCAGATCTCAGCAACATCCACCCAGGACGCGCCAACACCGCTTCAGGAATCGGTTCCCGAGCATGCGCATTTCGGATTCGACTTAACGACACCAAAAGCGACCCAACCGCCACCGGACAACATGAAATCGACCACGCCAACCAGCGAACAACCATCCACCACCGATACAGCGAGCGAGCCGCAGCCGACAACCGACCCACAAAGGCCCGGAAAGATCGACAGCGAGTCTGCAAACGGCTAAGGCGATTGCCGCAGAGAAACAGACCAATTGGCGCCGGATTCTCGTTCGTCTTCGCGCAGCAGCAACGTCGATGTCGGACGAGAAGACAAGCCAGGTGGTCTATTTCTCGACAGCATTCGCCTAGCGCAATCGTTGTGCACCGACGACCTGCCAGATGACGCTGGTGCTCCGCTGCGGAGGTCGCGAGACCGTTTGCAGTCGTCAGAAACGGTAGCGGGACATCCGCACCGCTGCACTCGATTGTAGCTTTCCCTCGAGAGAAGGGCGTAAAGAATCAGTCAGTGAGGTCTATTAAGAGTCGATGGACATCGCCTGAGACAACGACCCCGCCAAGTAGGATTGCCGGCGCGGACTGCCAAGCAGCCAGGCGGCGACTGGCATCGTTGGAACACACCAAGGTCATGTCTACGAATGCCGACCGCCGGACTTCGGTTTACGGCGACACTGAGGTACCATGCCCCGGATGGTGTCTCGGGTGACGGACCACCGGCCGACGTCTCCCGAACGATCTCCCCGCTCAACCAAAGCCAACGCGGAAGCCGATGTTTGACCTCTTCCCGATCAGCATTAAGCGCCTTGCCCAAATGGCGTTTACCGCCCTGACCCAGTCGCCGGATGGCGTTGCACCCGTACGCATGCGGCGGGTGCTGGTGATGCTTGGCTTCCTGCCTTTGTTCGCAATGGTTCAGGGCATCCATTGGCTTGGTTTCTTGCTCGACGACCTGCTTTTCAGGGGTTGGCGCCGAGTCGAAATTCGAGAGCCGTTATTCGTGCTTGGCGTACCACGCAGTGGAACCACTAGGTTGCATGAAATCCTGGCCAAAGACCAACAATACACTACCTTCTCGGCCTGGGAATGTCTGTTCGCTCTCTCCGTCAGCGAGCGTCGTTTCTGGTTGGCTTTGGCGCGCATCGACGCGCTCATCGGTGCTCCTGGCGCCAGATTGATGCGTTGGATTGAACGTCGCGCGTTTGCATCCCTGGAGGATGTCCACGCCATGAGCCTGACAACGCCGGAAGAGGACTACTTCGCCCTGATGCCGATCTTGTCCTGCTTTATTCTCGCGCTGCCCTTCCCCAACACAGACTATCTCTGGCGCATCGGTCGTTTCGACCAGGAATTATCGGCAGCCGAGCGCCGACGCATTCTGGATTTCTACCAGGGATGCCTGAAAAAACATCTTTATGTGCATGGCGAGCAGAAAAGGCTGCTCTCGAAAAACGCCGCGTTTGCGCCCTTGGCCGGCAGTCTGGCGCAGCGCTTTCCCGATGCCCGCTTTCTGGTTTGCCTACGCGACCCTATGCAAACCCTGCCCTCGCAACTGAGCTCCATTGCATCCGGATTGGATTTTTTCGGCATACCCTCGGATAACCCGATCATCCAAGATCGTCTATTGGACCAACTTGCATTTTATTATCGCAACCTGGACGCCCTCGCTCACACCCAGCCCGCGGATCGCTGCGTCATCGTTACCCTCCCGCAACTCAAAAATGAACTGGCAACGACGCTGATAGCCACTTATCGACGCTTCGGATCAGAGCTGACCGAGTCCTTCCTGCAAACGCTCGAACAAGAGACGACAGCTGCTCGCAACTATCGCAGCCAGCACCAGTATTCGCTGGAACAGTTCGGTCTGAATCCAGAGCAAATCGAAACGCGCTTCGCCGAAACCTACAGACGTTCCTGCCTGGCAAAAACCGCACTGCCCCATGCAAAGGATGTCATGTCATGCTGAATTCCCCGCCCCCACGGCAAGGTCATGACGACACAGCGGGATTTACCTCAGGATCGCCTCTGGATGCATCCAAGCTGCGTGTCGCCATCGTTTCCGATGCCGCACCCGAGCGCAATGGCGTCGGCGCCTACTATCGAGATCTCGCAGAACACCTAAAAGCGCTCGGCGGCCGGGTCGACCTGATCTCGCCGCGCTATCGGGCTGGCAAGTGGTATGGCGGTCTTGCCTTGCCTTTGCCTGGAGATCCGACGCAAAAATGTCTGCTGCCGTCACTGTCTCTGATTGCCCGTCGCTTCGCAAGACTCTCCCCGAACACGGTGATCGTGCCCACACCCGGCCCGTTCGGCATGCTTGGCATGCACCTGGCGCGACGCCACGGCGCACGCCTGGTGATCGGCTTTCACACCCATTTCGAACGCCTCGCGGCGCTGAACGAGGACTGGCGTCTGCGCGGTTTTGTTGCGCAAACCTACCTTAATGCCTGTAATCGGAAGCTGTTTCACGAAAGCGATCTGGTGCTCGCCAACTCCGAGCAAATGGTCGCTATTGCCCGCACCATTGGAGCCGCCAATGTCGGCCTGATGGGAACCTCGATCCCACGCGATTTTCTAGCACAACCGGTAACTCCTCTAGGAGCCTCCGTCAAACGTGTCTTGTTTGCCGGCCGACTGGCGCCGGAGAAAAACCTGGGCGCCGTGGTTGAAGCCGCTGAGGCTCTACCTGAAATGCACTTTCTGGTCGCTGGTGACGGACCGTTGCGTGACTGGTTGACCGCCAAGGCCGAACATTTGGCGAATCTGCAATACATCGGGTGGGTCAAGCGACCGCGCATCTTACCGCTGATCGACAGCGTCGACGCGCTGGTGCTGCCGTCCACGATCGAATCCTTCGGCACCATTGCCCTGGAGGCGATGGCTCGGGGACGTCTGGTGGTGGTCTCCTCGCAATGTGGCATCCTGAGTTGGAACCTGCTCAAGCGCGGCCTGTTTCAGATGCGCGAAGACGAGAACCTATCCGATGCCCTGCGACGACTGCTTGCCCTCGACAAAGCCATTCTCGAGCGCAAGGTCAGTATTGCCCGCGACGCAGCCCGCGACATCAACGAGCGCAATCTTCGTCACTGGATCAGCGTGCTCGCAGAAGGCGAAACCAGGGGACTGAATGACTTCCCACATTGAGACGGCAACGCCCGGGTTGCCAACGGCGTTGGTCTCGATCCATGATCTGATGCCCTCGACCATGCCGGCCGTGCGGCGCTTGCTGCGCCTGCTCGAGCGCACGGCCAGCCAACCGCTGACGCTGTTGGTGGTGCCCGGCAGAGGCTGGAGCCAGGCCGCAACGAGGGAACTAAAAGTGCTGGAGCAAGCCGGACATATCCTTGCCGGACATGGCTGGCTGCACCACATCGAGCGTTTCCGCAACCCATACCACTGGCTGCATGGGCTGCTGCTTTCCCGACGGGTCGCCGAACATCTGGCGCTGGATGCCAACGCAATTATCGAACTGATCAACCGCTGCCATGCCTGGTTCGGAGACAACGGACTGAATGCGCCCTATCTTTATGTCCCACCCGCCTGGGCACTTGGGCCGATCTCCATCGAGCGGTTGGCCGAGACCTGTCCATTTCGGCTTTACGAGACCTTCACCGGCATTCTCGACGCCGATGGGCGCCGAATGACGCGCATGGCATTGTTGGGCTATGAGGCCGATGCACTGCCGCGGGTGCCGGTGTTGCGCGGATTCAATGCCATCAACCGCCGCTGGGCCAAAAGCAGCGGCCTGCTGCGCATCGGCATCCACCCGCATGACGGCGAACTGCATCTGCGCCGGGATTTACTCAGCGATCTCGAACACTATCGGATCATCGGTGATTACGCGAGTCTATACGTTGGGGAAAAGGCCCAGACAGGGACAATTTAGGCGATTGCCGGAGGGGTGCTAGGCTGTCGAAATGTCCTGAGTTTTGATGCCAAACCGATTCCGGGTCTTGGATTGCTTCATCGAACGCACTGGGGAAGCCTCATCGGTGTCGGGGTCGCTATCGGAATCGGAATCGAATCCGCTCATCGATCAAAGCAGCCAGCTCGATACCAATCCCTCATGTTGACCTTGACACGGATCCCGACACCGACTAAGCATCCATGAACCGGTTTGCCTTCGCGAAGCGGCAACCCGCCCATGGTCGCCCTATGGGCGGATTGCCGCAACGTCAATGCCGGACGAGAAGACAAGCCAGGTGGTGTGTTTCTCGACAGAAATCGCCTTAATCGGCTGCCCACGAGATGCGCTGAGCGAGAATGACCTGCAGCATTCACGGCGATTGCCGGAAATGGAATTAGAAATGCCGCCGACGCAGGTCTTCGAGCAGCCCCTGGGCCGCCGCCTCGACCATATCATAGACTGTCTCGAAGCCACTGGCTCCGCCATAATAGGGATCAGGCACTTCGCGCGTGCGCATGTGAGGCGCAAAATCCATCAACAATAACAGACGCCGCTCCAGACCACGCCCCTCCGGACAGATCGCCGACAGGCTGTGATAATTGTCCTGATCCATGGCCAGGATATAGTCGAATCTCTCGAAATCCTCGGCCCGCGCTCGGCGCGCCCGCAGATCGTGCAATAAAACGCCGCGATTTCGCGCGGTCTCCTGTGCCCGCTGGTCCGGCGGCTCTCCATCGTGATAGGCATGAGTTCCGGCAGAGTCGATCTCGATACGATCGTCAAGACCGGCCTCCTCGACCAGTTTCCGAAACACCCCATGAGCCGTCGGCGAGCGACAAATATTACCCATACATACAAAAAGCACTCGAATGCGCTTGCCGTCGTTCATCGTTGCCTCGAACCTATTGACTGATGTGTTGCATGCACAATTCTACCATCGGTGGCAAAGTCACTTCATACTCATGCCCATTCGCTGACGGATGCTCAGCGACCGAAGGATAATCTGTCTTGTTGCATGCGAATCTGCAAGCGCTTGCGCTCGAGCGCTCGGCGCTGTTGCTGCATGACATTGCGGCGAGGAATATCGCTTTCAGGAGTCCGTCGCCGGCGCCTGCGGTCACTTTGGATCTGGCGCTGTTGATCTTGTTGTAATGCACGTAATTGATTGCGCTGAGATCGTTCGATGGTCTCCAGCTGGCGCTTTTGGCGCAGATTCAACGGCGCGACGCGTTCACGGTAGGTCGCCTGATCCCTGTCCAATTGCAGCCAACCTCGAGCTGTTTGTTGGAGTTGCGTTTGTGCGGCCAGATTCGGGCTGGCGAACCAGACGAAGAGCAGGATTACAAATCCTGTGCGCCAAAATCCTGTCTGCCAAGACCCTATCCGCCAAAACCCCACCCGAAAGTTGGCTTTCGCCCAAGATCGCACCCCATTAGTGCATATCAGGCACCATGACCCGCTGGAACGAACCGTGGTGAACCACGCGCAGCATCTCTCCCTACCGACATACTCGAAGATCGACAGAACAATGCGCATGAAATTCAGACTCCCACTTACTTGGCATGATGTCTGCTTAGAAAATATCGAGGCGGAATCTTCCTCTCTGCTGCTTCCGTCCTCTGACCTCCTCAGTGGTGAATTGCCCCGCGACCTCGCGGGGCATTTTTTTATAGGCTGCATACTTTTTTCGCGCGCATCTGTAATGGGAGCAACCCGCTCGACGTTACTTGATTACAACTGGGACCACAACTGGGATCAGAATTGGGATCGGGATCGAAATCGAAAAGACATGGCATCAGGGCACAAAACACTCGACGTTTATCGGGTACTGTCTGCAAAGAATGCAACTTCATCCTGGGCAAACAGCTGAGCCTTCTACGCAGGCAGCGCCCAAGCAGTATGAACATCGCTGTTGGCAAGATTGTGA
Organism: Thiohalocapsa sp. PB-PSB1; assembly: GCA_016745215.1. GTDB lineage: Bacteria > Pseudomonadota > Gammaproteobacteria > Chromatiales > Chromatiaceae > Thiohalocapsa. Next base: position 3,522,454 of record CP050890.1, on the reverse strand, counting down.
AACTCGCTCCAGGGCGCGCTGGGCGAGTTGCACCTATCTACATAAGCTATCGAAAGCGCTTCTTAGGGCTGGGAATGCCGATTACCAGGCAGTTGACCATGCTGAACGCGCCCCTGAATGCGAAAGAAACGGCTAGCGGATCTCGCCCGAACCATTAGACTGGTTATCCGTGACCGGGTTCACGCGGCCAGGTTGCACTCGATCCAACAGGCCCGGAACCGATTCAATCCTCAATCTCGAGAAATCCCATGAACGATGCCGATATTTTTATCCAACGATTGCGGCAATTGATCGGGCAGAATTGCAGTTTTTATGGCCGCGACTGTCGTATTGTCGAGATTCTAATGGCCGAGGCACATGTCGTGCTCGAATGCCGCGAAGCAACGCCGCCGATCCAGGCGGATCAATATGGTCAAGCCATTTCGAGAGCGAACGAACATATTGAAGTCGCCTTATTCGATGACGCTGGCGAACTGTCGGAGGAATTGATGGATTTGCTCGACAGCGTGCGTGCATCTTGATGGCATTTGCAAGATCTAAGAGTAGAGGCTAGCTTTGGCACGGCTCACTGGGACCGCCGGCTTTCCAGCCGGCTCGTCTTTGGCGCGGCTCAACGCCGCGCCAAAGACGCAGGAAATCGCGACAGCCCTTCGAACCTGAGCCAAATCCATCCGGGCTGAACATGCAGAAGGTAACGTGCCAAGTCGCTCTGGACATCGCCTATTTTTCCGGGAGTTGCCCTGTACGACCAAAGTCAGGAAACAATGGACAGTTTGTTAGCGCAGAACGTATCGGTGTCAGCAGAGGAGTCAGCAAAAACCATCTCAAGCCCGTCCCGTCGGGAAGGCAAGCACCTGATCGATATGAGTTGCCCCCTGATCGATCATCAGCAGGCGATCAAGACCCAGTGCAACGCCAGCAGATTCCGGCATGCCCGCTGCAAGCGCATCCAAAAACGCAACGTCCATGGGCAGATCCGCTCGTGATTGCCGACGCCTGGTCTGACGTTCTCGATCGAATCGCCGCCGTTGTTCGACGGCATCGGTCAATTCCTGAAAGCCATTGGCAAGCTCCATGCCCTCGATATAGAGTTCAAAGCGTTCTGCAACCGGAAATGGACTATCGCGAATGCGAGCCAGCGCGGCCTGACTCGGCGGATAGTCATAGACAAAGGTCATGCACTCGCGCCCAAGGTCTGCCTCCAGACAGTGCGACAACAGCAGATCCAGCCAGCCATCGCCGTCCAGATCCAGCTCCGCGGCCCCTGGAATCTGCAACCGGATCGCCGCCTCGCGAAGCGCTACCAAGGATGCTGACCAAGGATCGATCTCCAGCCGCGACAGAAACAAATCGCGATAACGCACATGCTCGAGCTGGATCGGAGCAGGCTTGAGAACAGCGCGCACCAATTCGGCAATCTCGGCTATCAACTGATGCATCGTCCAACCAGGCCGATACCATTCCAGTAGGGTGAACTCCGGATGATGTCGCGCTCCGCGCTCCTGGTCGCGAAACACTTTACAGATCTGATAGATCGGTCCGCTACCTGCTGCCAGCAGGCGCTTCATCGGGAATTCAGGGGAGGTTTGCAGCCAACGCCGACCGAGCATCGGGCTGGAATCGACGCACAGGCTCTCCAAGGCCGGATCGGTCGTGGCATGCCGAGACAGGATTGGCGTCTCCACCTCCAACACCTCACGCTCGGCAAAAAAAGCGCGAATGCGCGCCAGCATGCGCGCTCGCGCGGCAAGCGCTTCAAATGTCGCACTTGGGCGCCAGTATTGGTCAAGGTGCCGGTTGATCGGGGGCGTGCTCATTCCTCCTTGGCACGGGAGACATAATTACCAGTGCGGGTATCAACCTTGATCAACTCGTCGATTTGCACAAAAAGTGGCACACTAACCACCGCTCCGGTCTCCAGCGTGGCAGGTTTACCACCGCCGCTGGAGGTGTCTCCCTTCAGCCCGGGATCGGTATCAGTGATCTTGAGAACGACGAAATTTGGCGCTTCCACACTGAGCGGCTGGCCGTTGTAGAGCGTCACGGAGCAGATATCCTGCTCCTTGATCCATTTCGCAGCCTCGCCCATGGCAGTTTCATCCGCGGTCATCTGCTCAAAGCTTTCCTGGTCCATGAAGTGCCAGAGTTCGCCATCGTTGTAGAGATATTGCAGGTCGGTTTCCATCACGTCAGCCGCGTCCACCGAGTCGCCGGACTTGAAGGTACGCTCGACCACGCGGCCGGTCTTTAGATTCTTGACCTTGACCCGATTGAACGCCTGCCCCTTGCCGGGCTTGACAAACTCATTCTCGACAATGCTGTATGGATCGCCGTCCAGCAGTATTTTGAGTCCACCTTTAAATTCATTGGTCTTGTAGCTTGCCACCGATCTATTCTCCAAAGCTTCGCGTAAAGCGCGAAATGATACCGCGAACGGCCGACCAATTGCCCGCCGCCCTGTGCGTTGACGATCAACACGCTGGCATACACGGGCATCGACGCTGAGCGGCGCTATAACAGCGCAACACTATCCACAACAAAGGTCGGCCCGTTGGCAAATCAGATCATCAACATCGTATTACCTGTCTATGGCATCGTGCTGGTGGGTTTTCTCTACGCCCGCCGGCATGCGCCGGACCTGAGTGCCGCCAACCGATTGAACCTTGATGTCTTTACCCCGGCACTGCTGTTCGACGTGCTGTCGGCCAAGGACTTTCGGCTGACCGAATACCTGGACCTGGCGTTTGCCGGCAGCCTCATCCTGTTGGGCTCCGGACTGATCGCCTGGGCCGCGAGCCGGCCACTGCGCATCGAACCGCGCACCCTGGTGCCACCGATGATGTTTCTAAACTCAGGCAATATGGGCTTACCGCTCGCGGTATTGGCCTTTGGTGAATCCGCATTGCCGGCAGCAGTGGTGCTCTTTATGGTCGAGAACCTGCTGCACTTTACCCTTGGCGTGCGTATTCTCGACCCTGGAGCCCGACTCATCGGCATGCTGCGCATGCCGCTGATCCTGGCCTGTCTACTCGGCATCGCAGCCTCTCTGACAGGTTTTCGGCCGCCGTCGGCCGTCGCCGAAGGCATCCATCTGTTGGGCCAGATCGCGATTCCGCTGATGCTGTTCGCCCTGGGCGCACGTCTCACCGACGCGGACCTGACCCACTGGCGCGCAGGACTGATCGGCGCGCTGTTGCGCCCCGTCAGCGGATTGCTGTTGGTATTGCCGCTGCTCTGGCTGTTGCCGCTGGACGGAAATCTGCCCGCCTTGCTGACTCTGTTTGCCGTATTGCCACCGGCGGTGCTGAACTACATGTTCGCCGAACGCTACCGGCAACAGCCCGAGGTGGTCGCGGCCATTGTGATCTGGGGAAACATGGCAAGCCTGGCGGTCATCCCGCTGACGCTCATGCTGGTATTGTAGAAAATCACTGTAGGAGGGTGATGGGTTGACCGGAGCAAGTCCATCAAGCATGCCAGAGCTGTGCTAGTCTTTTATCCTTTACTCTTCCAAAAGACGTTGAAAGATCATGGTAGTACGCTCGTTCGACTGCATTGTCATCGGTGCCGGACCTGCCGGTGAGGGAGCCGCGATGAAGCTTGCCAAGGCCGGTCGGCGTGTCGCGGTGATTGAGACCTACAGCCAGGTGGGTGGCGGATGCACCCACTGGGGCACCATTCCAAGTAAGACCTTGCGCCATTCGATACAGATGCTGTCCGATTATCGGCGCAACCCGCTGTTTCATCACACGCTGGAGCAAGTGGATGTGCAATTTCCCGATCTGCTGCGGGCAGCAGACTCGGTCATCGACGATCAGGTCCGCACGCGCTACCGTTTTTATCAGCGCAATCGGGCAGAAGTGATCTACGGACGCGCACATTTCATCGATGCCAACCACGTGGAAGTGGTGCGCGCGGACGGCGCCGCAGACCGACTCGAGGCGCAGCATTTCGTCATCGCCACCGGTTCTCGCCCCTATCACCCGCCTGACGTTGATTTCTCGCATCCTTGCATACTCGACAGCGACTCGGTGCTGAAACTCCAGCATACCCCACGCAGCATGACCATCTATGGCGCCGGGGTCATCGGTTGCGAGTACGCATCCATCATGAGCTATCTGGACGTCAAGGTGAACCTAGTAGACACCCGCGACAGATTGTTGTCCTTCCTCGATAACGAGATCACCGATGCTCTAAGCTATCACCTGCGCGAACAGGGTGTGGTCATCCGCCACAATGAAACCTACGACCAGGTGGAAATGCCGGAAAACGGCGTCATACTGCATTGCCATTCCGGCAAAAAACTCAAGACCGACGTGTTGCTCTGGGCCAACGGTCGCAGCGGCAATACCGAAGAAATGGGCCTGGAACAGATCGGCATAGAACCCAACAGTCGCGGCCAAATCGAAATCAACAAGAGCTATCATGTCGCAGCCAGGCGGAGCGAACACAATTCAGTACTTTGCCGAAACGACCTTCAACTATCCCACCATGGCAGAGGCCTATCGTGTGGCCGCATTGGATGGCCTAAACCGATTGTTTTGATATGACTTATCAAAACGCTAGTGGAGCGGTACAGAAATCCCGAGGTGGTTCGTTGTCGTTGTCGTTGTCGTAATCGTAGTCGTTATCGAGCATTCGGCTAAGACGATTATGACAACGACAACGACAACGACAACGACCGGAGACTGTCTTGGAACATCTGCACCGAGGCACTAGTGCTTTTCGAAGACAGGTACATACAGGTCTACCGAGGTTCAGGAGTCGCGCCGCGGCCCCTTACGCAGCGCTCTTGCCCCCCAAACGACCACATACATCAGACCGCTGAGGAGCGTGGTGACAAGACACATCCAGATCAGCGCGTCGATCAGCGGCGGCGGCAGCGGCAACGGTCCGGCATCTGCGATGACAACCACCACTAGCACGATTTGCACCACCGTATTCAGCTTGCTGAGAAGGCTCGGCGATGCCTCCACATCCTCTATCAAATAGTGATAGAGCACACCGCCGCAAACGATCACCAGATCACGAAATATCACCGCAAGCGTCAGCCACAGCGGAATCAGCCCCATTGCCCCCAGCACCAGATAGCAGCTGATCAACAACGCCTTGTCGGCCAGAGGATCGAGAATACCTCCTAGGGTAGTCTGCCAACCATAGTGCTTGGCCAGAAAACCGTCGATACCATCAGTCAAGCCAGCTAGGACAAATAATGATAGCGCCCAGCCATACTGTCCTGATGCCAGCACATAGATCACCGGCACAACTGCGATCAGCCGCAATGTGCTGATGACATTAGGTAGATCTTTGGCTTGCAAGGAGCGCATTCGTCTATTGCTGTTGCTGTTTCATTATTTTCTTATATACTGCATTTTGGTCGACACGGATGCCCAGATTCGATTCCTCTGTCGCCAGCGCCATTGTACAAAAAATGACGCAAGGTCCGAGGCCGCCAGCAGAGCTGGTCGACGGCCTGCGGCGACGCATAGCAATTGTCCAGATACCATCCAAATACCATTGAATTTTATCCACATCCTGCAGGTGTGCTCCATGAACAAACTCATCCTTAGATCCTCCGCTGCCGCGTTAGCCGTTGTTACCATGTCTGCTTCCGCTTACTGGAACTATCCACCTGGTTATATGGGTTATGCGATTCCCGCGGCAACCGACGAGCAGCATCAGGCGGTTACCGCATGGCACCAAGCCTTTTTCGAGCACCAGCAAGCGATGGCTGAGCAACAGGCAAAGGCCATACAGCAAATGCTGGACAATCAGCGCCAAATGGCCGAACAGTGGGCCGAACAGGCGGCTGACCGCGGCGAACGCCCTGCAATGCCCGACATGCCAGCCTTCGGCGAGACCCCGGCCATGCCTGCGATACCTGACATGCCAGCCTTCGGCGAACGCCCGGCCATGCCTGCGATGCCCGACATGCCAGCCTTCGGCGAACGCCCGGCCATGCCTGCAATGCCCGACATGCCAGCCTTCGGCGAACGCCCGGCCATGCCTGCGATGCCCGACATGCCAGCCTTCGGCGAGCGTCCGGCCATGCCTGCGATGCCCGACATGCCAGCCTTCGGCGAACGCCCGGCCATGCCTGCGATGCCCGACATGCCAGCCTTCGGCGAACGCCCGGCCATGCCTGCAATGCCCGACATGCCAGCCTTCGGCGAACGCCCGGCCATGCCTGCAATGCCCGACATGCCAGCCTTCGGCGAGCGTCCGGCCATGCCTGCGATGCCCGACATGCCAGCCTTCGGCGAACGCCCGGCCATGCCTGCGATGCCCGCCTTACCACGCGCCGGCGCCACATTACAAGAACGCAAGGCACGCATTGCTGCTCACCGAGCGCGCGCTAAGGAACGCCTGGAAGCACGTCAAGCCGATCGCCAGCGCATGGTGGAGCAGCGCCGTGCTATGCTTCCACGGTCGCGCGCCTTGCGTCCACTGATGAAGCCGGCCGGCTTCGGAGCCGGCGCCACCCGCAAGTGCGAGCCCGCGAGCCCGAGTAAGGATTCGGCAAACCTGGAGACCACCACCGCCCAGACCACCGTCGGCGGATAGCAACAGCATCCATCACGGCGCGGGCGATGGCAACCCTGGGCAATAAGCCCTCGCAATGCGGGGGCTTTTGCACTTCCGGCTCACACAGCAGAATGTACAACATATAATCCAATCGAATCACCAAACAACGCACAATGATCCAATCATTTCATCATTAACATTTGCCAACGAAGGCGCGCTGGGTTAGCGTTCACTCCCAGGCTGCGATCATCAAGTACCCGGCCCCGATCCGCGCGCAGCCTCTGAACCCCGCATCGGAACCCGATTCAGGAATGCACATGGCCAACAAGCCCGACATCGACCCACAAGAGACACAGGAATGGCTCGACTCCCTGGATGCCGTGCTCGAGAACGAGGGCGTCGAACGCGCGCATTATCTGCTGGAGCGTCTCATCGACAAAGCCCGCCGCTCCGGCGCCTATCTGCCGTTCAGCGCCAACACTGCCTATCTCAATACCATACCGGTACAAAAACAGGAGCGCTTTCCCGGCGACCGAGCAATGGAGCGGCGCATTCGCTCGTTCGTACGCTGGAACGCCATGGCCATGGTGGTACAGGCGAATCGGCTCTCGACCGAACTCGGCGGACACATCTCTTCATTCGCCTCTTCAGCGACGCTGTTCGATGTCGGCTATAACCATTTTTATCGCGCCCGCGGCAAAGATCATGGGGGCGATCTGGTGTTCGTTCAGGGCCACTCCGCCCCTGGTATCTATGCTCGCGCCTTCCTCGAAGGTCGCATCAGCGAAGAGCAACTCTACAATTTCCGCCAGGAAGTGGACGGTAACGGCCTGTCCTCCTATCCACACCCATGGTTGATGCCCGGTTTTTGGCAGTTCCCGACGGTTTCGATGGGTCTCGGCCCAATCATGGCCATTTACCAGGCACGCTTCATGAACTACCTGAACGGTCGTGGTCTGGTCAATACCGAGGGGCGCAAGGTTTGGGCCTTTCTTGGCGATGGCGAGATGGACGAACCAGAATCCCTGGGCGCTATTTCACTGGCAGCGCGCGAGCGGCTGGATAATCTGGTTTTTATCGTCAACTGCAATTTGCAGCGCCTTGACGGCCCAGTGCGCGGCAACGGCAAGATCATTCAAGAACTGGAGGCAGAATTCCGCGGAGCCGGCTGGAACGTGATCAAGGTCATCTGGGGCAGCTACTGGGATCCGTTGCTGGCCCGCGATACCAACGGTCTGCTATTGCAACGCATGGAGGAATGTGTCGACGGTGACTTTCAGGCCTACAAGGCAAAGGGCGGCGCCTACACCCGCGAGCATTTCTTCGGCAAATATCCGCAGCTTGCGGACATGGTCGCGAATCTGACCGACGAGGACATCTGGCGCCTGAACCGTGGCGGTCATGATCCAATCAAAGTCTATGCCGCCTACGCCGAGGCCATGCGCACAAAGGGTCAACCCACCGTGATCCTGGCGAAAACGGTCAAGGGTTATGGCATGGGCGAAGCCGGCGAGGGGATGAATATCACACATTCCCAGAAAAAGATGGGCGAGGCGAATCTGAAAGCCTTCCGCGACCGCTTCAACATTCCGATCTCGGACGACCAAATCGCCGCCGCGCCCTTCTACAAACCGCCGCCGGACAGCGCGGAAATGAACTACATTCAGCAATGTCGCGAAGTCCTGGGCGGACCCTTGCCCGCGCGCCGCGACGAGGCGCCTGCATTGCCGATACCGGGGCTGGATGCCTTTGCATCCTTGCTCGAATCCAGTGGCGAGCGGGAACTGTCCACCACCATGGTTCTGGTGCGTCTGATGTCATTGCTGCTACGCGATAAACAGCTCGGCAAACTCGTCGTTCCGATTGTACCGGATGAAGCACGCACCTTCGGTATGGAGGGCATGTTCCGTCAAGTCGGCATCTACTCATCCGTCGGACAACTTTACGAACCGATGGATGCCGACCAGGTCATGTACTATCGCGAGGACAAAAAAGGCCAGATTCTTCAGGAAGGCATCAATGAGGCCGGCGCCATGTCATCTTGGATTGCCGCGGCCACCGCCTATGCCAACCATGGTCAGGCAATGATCCCGTTCTACATCTACTATTCGATGTTCGGGTTCCAACGCATCGGTGACCTGGCCTGGGCCGCTGGTGATATGCAGGCACGCGGCTTTTTGATCGGTGGCACCGCCGGACGCACGACCCTAGCTGGGGAAGGATTGCAACATCAGGACGGCCACAGCCATCTGGTCGCCGCCACCATACCCAACTGCATCAGCTACGACCCCACCTACGCCTACGAACTCGCCGTAATCGTGCAGGACGGCATGCGCCGGATGTATCAGGAAAAGCAGAACTGCTTTTATTACATCACGGTAATGAACGAAAATTATCCGCAGCCGGGCATGCCCGACGGCGCCGCCGAGGGCATCAAACGCGGCATTCATCGCATACGCGACAGCGCCGAGAAGAGCGAAGCACGAGTACAGTTACTCGGCAGCGGCACCATTTTGCGCGAAGTGCTGGCCGCTGCCGACTTGCTGGAGCAGGACTTCAACATCGCCGCCGACGTCTGGAGCGTAACCAGCTTTAATGAACTGCGGCGTGACGGCATTGATGTCGAGCGCTGGAATATGCTGCATCCGGACGATCCACCAAGGGTGCCCTATGTCACGGCGCAGATCGCCGATAGCGAAGGCCCGATCATCGCCGCCACTGACTACATCCGCACCTATGCCGATCAGATCCGGCCCTACCTGCCACGTCGCTATGCCGTGCTCGGCACCGACGGTTATGGCCGCAGCGACATGCGCAGCCAATTGCGTAAATTCTTCGAGGTCAATCGCTGGTACGTCGTGCTCGCCGCCCTGAAGGCGCTGGCCGACGAAGACCTGGTGGATCGCTCCAAGGTGCGCGAGGCCATCGAAAAATACCGTATCGACCCGGACAAGCCGAACCCGGTGACGCAATGAACGGATCGCGTCCGAGCAACCTCATCGCAACCCCGGCCCCCCCTCGGAAGCCAGCCTGGAAGCCAACCCGCAAGCCAGCCTGGAAGCCAATCCGCAAGCCATTCTGCAACCAGGCGCAGGAGACCGCGACGTGGCAACCGTAGAAGACGTTCTGCTACCCGACATCGGCGACTTCAGCGATGTCGAGGTCATCGAAATCCTGGTCGCCCCAGGCGACCGGGTCGAGGCTGAGGAATCCCTGCTCACGCTGGAAAGCGATAAGGCCAGCATGGAGATTCCATCGCCCATCACCGGCGTGGTGAAGACGCTGGAAGTCGCAGTCGGCGATCGGATCGGCCAAGGTTCGTTGCTGGCCACCATTGATACCGGCGGCGACGACACGCGCGCTGCCGCGTCCGGCGATCCCGCGCCTGATGCGGACTCGCCACCGCCTCCGGCGCCGGCACCCTCGCCGCCATCATCCACACCGGTTGCCACCGAGTCACCGCAAGCGGCTGTCGCCGACACGAAATCGCTCGAGGTTCGACTGCCTGACATCGGCGATTTCAGCGATATTCCGGTGATCGAGATTCTGGTCACGCCCGGCGATATTGTCGACCTGGATCAATCCATTCTGACCTTGGAAAGCGACAAGGCAACCATGGAGATCCCCTGCCCTGCCGCCGGCACGGTGGAATCGATCGCGGTCAAGGTCGGCGATAAGCTGAACCAGGACGATTTGCTGATGACATTGCTGAGCACTGCCGACGCGGAGCCCAGCCCAGATGCTAAATCAGATGCCAAATCAGATGCCAAATCAGATACAAGCACCGCCGATCAACAGGATCGGGCAGCACAGCGCGATGCGGCACAGGATCCTTCCACACCCAAACCGGAAGGCCTGACGCGAGCGCCCGGCGAGTCCGAACAGCGCAAGGCTCCTGTGCTGCCGCGGCCCGCGGACATGGCTGCCATCGCGCAGGGACGCTTACCCCACGCAAGCCCCGCGGTACGGCGCTTCGCGCGCGAACTCGGCGTCGACCTGAACCAGGTCAAAGGCAGCGGGCGCAAGGGCCGCATCCTCAAGGACGACGTGCAGGCCCATGTCAAACGCATGCTGAGTTCCGGTGCCACGGCGGCGCCTGCCGGCGCTGCACTGCCGTTCCAATTGCCGCCCGCGCCACCCCAGGACTTTACCAAGTTTGGCGAAGTCGAGACGCTTGCGCTGTCGCGGATCAAACGCATCAGCGGCGCTCATCTGCATCGCAGCTGGCTGTCGGTGCCCCATGTCACCCAATTCGACGAGGCCGATATCACCGAGCTGGAAGCGTTCAGAAAGGAGCAAAAGGCAGCCGCCGAACAAGCCGGCGTCAAACTCACCTTCATGCCATTTTTGCTCAAGGCCGTGGCTGGCGCCCTGGAGAAAATGCCGAATCTGCGCTCATCGCTGGCCGCAGACGGCGAACACCTGATTGTCAAGCACTACATGCACATCGGCGTCGCTGTGGACACACCCAATGGTCTGGTGGTGCCCGTACTGCGCGACGTGGACAAAAAGGGTATTTTCGATCTCGCCGGCGAACTGATGTCCCTGAGCACCAAGGCTCGCGACGGCAAATTGCTGCCCGGCGACATGCAGGGCGGCGTGTTTTCCGTATCCAGTCTCGGCGGCATCGGCGGCACTGCATTCACGCCGATCGTCAATGCGCCGGAGGTGGCGATCCTGGGTGTCTCGCGCTCCGACGTCAAGCCAGTCTGGAACGGCGACAATTTTATTCCGCGGACCATGCTGCCGTTATCATTATCCTACGATCATCGCGTCGTCGACGGCGCCGAGGCCGCACGCTTCACCCATTTATTGGCAACCCTGCTCGGGGATATGCGGCGACTGCTACTCTAGCAGCCCGGGCTTCGACGCCAACCAATCGGCTGGTTCCATCCTTTGACCTGACATCACCGTCCACGGCCATCGGCCAACGACGGCAACACCACTGGAAGCGATCATGAGCGAGAACGCCTCAAGTAAAGACATCAGCGCCCAGGTCGTGGTCCTGGGCGGCGGACCCGGCGGCTACACCGCGGCCTTCCGCGCCGCCGATCTAGGTCTGCGTGTGATCCTGATCGAGCGTTATCCGGCCCTCGGCGGAGTCTGTCTGAACGTCGGTTGCATCCCATCCAAGGCCCTGTTGCACGCCGCGGCCATCATCGAAGAGGCCAAGACCATGGGCAGCATGGGCGTGACCTTCGCGCCGCCACAAATCGACCTGGACAAAATGCGCGCCGGCAAGAACAAAGTCGTGAAAAAGCTCACCGGTGGCCTGGCCGCGCTGGCCAAGCAGCGCAAGGTGGAAGTGATTCAGGGTGTGGGGCGCCTCGAGGCACCGAATCGCATTGGTGTCGATGCGGCAGACGGCAAAGTATCGGTCAATTTCGATCATTGCATCATCGCCTGCGGCTCTAGCCCAGTGAAGATCTCGGGCTTTCCGCATGAGGACCCACGCGTCGTCGACTCCACCGGAGCCCTGGAGATCAATGACATCCCAGAGCGCATGCTGGTGGTCGGCGGCGGCATCATCGGCTTGGAGATGGCCAGTGTCTACAGCGCCCTCGGCGCAAAGATCGACGTTGTCGAATTACAAAACCAACTCATGCCCGGCGCCGATCTCGATTTGGTGCGCGCGTTCGAAAAGGTGGTCAAGAAACGCTATGACCGGATCATGCTGGAAACCAAGGTTGCGAGCATGGATGCCAGATCCGATGGCATTCAGGTCGTCTTCGAAGGCAAGCATGCGGGGGAAGCAACCTACGGCAAGGTGTTGGTGGCGGTCGGCCGTCGACCCAACGGCAAATTGATCAATGCTGAACAAGCGGGCGTCAAGGTCGATCAGCACGGCTTTATCCCAGTGGACCAGCACATGCGCACCAACGTGCCCAACATCTTCGCCATCGGCGATGTGGTCGGCAACCCGATGCTGGCCCATAAGGCCACCCACGAGGGCAAGGTGGCCGCCGAGGTGATCGCTGGTCAGCCAGCCCTGTTCGACCCGATGACCATCCCGTCGGTGGCCTACACGGATCCGGAAGTCGCCTGGATGGGCCTAACCGAGACCGAGGCCAAGGCACAGGACATCGCCTACGAAAAAGGCGTCTTCCCCTGGGCTGCAAGCGGCCGAGCGCTCGGCATTCACCGCGACGAGGGCCTGACCAAACTGCTGTTCGACCCCGAGACCAAACGCATCCTCGGCGCCGGCATCGTCGGCCCGAGCGCCGGCGAACTCATCGGCGAAACCGTACTTGCACTGGAAATGGGTGCCGATATGGAAGACATCGGCATGACCATCCACCCGCATCCGACCCTGAACGAAAGCATCTGCTTCGCCGCCGAGATGGCGCACGGCTCGATCACCGACCTGATCGCACCGAAAAAGCGCTGAAATTCCGCGATACAGCTTCAAATTCGAGAATCGCCTGCGGCGCGCTGTGCATCAAGTGCAGAAGGGTCAGCCGGAAGAGGGTCTACGCATCCGGAACGACGCCAAGTTCTTATAAGCGTCGGACCGGATTAGATCTCAGGGATAGCAAGACAGGTTCAGGACGCAGCATAGTGCTCGACAACATATTCATCGACCATTTGCTTAAAACGCCCGGCAATATCGGCACCTTTCAGAGTCGTGACCTTCTCGCCGTCGATATAAACCGGAGCCGAGGGCTGCTCTCCGGTGCCGGGCAGACTGATGCCGATATTGGCCTGCTTGCTCTCGCCGGGGCCGTTGACCACGCAGCCCATCACCGCCACCTGCATGGTCTCGACGCCGGGATAGGTCTCGCGCCATGCCGGCATCTGCTCGCGCAAATAGGCCTGTATCTCCTCGGCCAGTTCCTGGAACACGGTGCTGGTGGTGCGCCCACAGCCCGGGCAGGCGGCAACCATGGGCGCGAACGAGCGCAGCCCCATGGTTTGCAGAATCTCCTGCGCAACGATGATCTCACGCGTGCGCGATTCCCCCGGCGCCGGTGTCAGCGAAATGCGGATGGTGTCGCCAATGCCCTCCTGCAATAAAATCGACACCGCCGCGGTCGATGCAACAATACCTTTAGAGCCCATGCCGGCCTCGGTCAGGCCCAGATGCAACGCATGGTCACTCCGCTGGGCCAGCGCCCTGTACACCGCGATCAAGTCCTGCACACCGCTCATTTTGCACGAAAGCAGAATATGATCCCGCGGCAAGCCCAATTCCTCAGCCCGCAATGCACTGCCGATGGCAGATTCAACCATGGCCTCGCGCATCACCAGTTCGGCCGGCCTCGGCTGTGGCGAACGCGCATTGGTGTCCATCATGCGCACCACCAGATCCGGGTCCAGACTGCCCCAGTTGACGCCGATGCGCACCGGCCGGTCGTAGCGACAAGCGATCTCGATCATGGTCGCAAACTGGGAGTCACGCTTTGCACCACGGCCAACATTGCCGGGGTTGATGCGATACTTGGCCAGCGCCTCGGCGCATGCCGGATAGTCGCTGAGCAGCCGGTGGCCATTGAAATGGAAATCGCCGATCAACGGCACCTTCACCGCCATGGCATCCAAACGCTCACGGATATGCGGCACCGCAGCCGCGGCAGATTCGTTATTAACCGTGATCCGCACCAACTCCGAACCCGCCCGGGCCAACTCGGCGCACTGTGTCACCGTGGATTCGATGTCGGCCGTGTCGGTATTGGTCATCGCCTGCACGCGGATCGGCTGGTCGCCGCCGACCCCGATATCGCCGATCCGCACGGTGACCGTCCGGCGGCGTTGAATGGGGGATTCAGTCTTGCTCATGGTCACCTCGGGGGAAAAGTCTGCTGCCATGTCGATGGCGCCGACGATTAGGTTAGTCAAGTGAAGTCTGGTGTAGCGGACGCACAGACTGGGTCGGCAGGCCGGGCATCGGCAGCCAACGGCGAGCGCAAACCCTGCACCAGGTCCAGATAATCGGGATGCTCGGGGCCAAGCAATCCATGGCGAATCAAAAAATCGATAATGACCAGATTGCAGTTGAGCTTGAACTCACTGGTCTCGGCGACCAAAGCCATGATCTTCGCCACCGGCCAAAGATGAAAGCCGGCCACCTCGTCATCGTTGCAATGCGGCTTGAAATGCTCATCCAGCTCCAAATCGTAGCAATAGATGACATCCGGTTTCAGACCACGGTCAGAATCGCGACAATAGCTGATGGCACCCACCGGGAGCGCGCGTTCGGCGATGGACGCCGGCATGGATGCTTCCTCAAAACACTCTTTACATAGATTCTCCCGCAGACCGATGCCCCAGGGCAGTCCACCGGCGACCATATTATCCAGATGATTCGGATACACCCGCCGACTGGCGGAGCGACGCGCGACCCAAAGATAGAGCCCGTCGCGGCGGCGTACAAAGCCGTTCAGATGCTGACCAAAAGCGCGCACGCCAAAATAGGGCGCACAGGCCCGATCGATTAAAAAACGCGCCTGGTCGCGATGGCCAGGTGTCACCGGATAGCGCTCGCCATGCAGATGGCTCACCAACCCCTGGCGCTGCAACTCGCGGCAGAGAGCGAGCATGGCATCGCCGCGGGCGTCAAACCCGGCTGGCGCGGAAATCCAATGCAATCCAGCGCTTAATCCATCGGACAAACCAGGTTCTAAGTCTTGGGTGCGGAACACAAAATCCCTGGTCACATCGGCAAGCTCTGCCGCAAAGGTACGCCGGACGCTGCCCAAACGCTCGCCATCGACGACAAAGGGCACGAAATCTGCCGGATGCCAACGATTGCAGGCGTTGATGTGATCAATAAAGCTCATACCCACTTGTCCGCCTGAAATCCCTCAATATCCCTCGTTCTTCACCGTTTCCCACAGTCGTTCCATCTCATCGCGATAGGCCCGGTCCGGAGCCTTGCCGGAGGCGCGCAAACAAACCTCGACGCGCTGAAAGCGACGCTCGAAGCGATGGTTCGCGGCACGCAATGCATGTTCGGCATCCACGCCCAGATGGCGTGCCAGATTCACGCAGGAGAACAGCAGATCACCAACCTCGTGCACGCGCTGGTTGGCATCTGCCTGCTCGGTAAAGGTTTGTTCAGACTCGGCAAGTTCCTCGCGCACCTTATCGGCCACATCTTGCGGATCATCCCAGTCGAATCCCACACGTGCGGCACGCTTTTGCAATTTCTCGGCACGCACCAGCGCGGGCAATGCCTGAGCAACGCCATCCAGTACACTGATACGCAGCCGCTTGCCCTTGGCCTCGCGCTCGGCGGCCTTCATCGCCTCCCAGTTTTCGCGCACCTCCTCCTCGCTCGCCACCTCCGCATCGCCGAACACGTGCGGATGACGGCGAATCATCTTACTGCTGATGGACGCCACCACATCGCCGAAGTCGAAGTCGCCTTGCTCCTCTGCCATGCGCGCATAAATGGCCACCTGAAACAGCAAATCGCCCAGCTCCTCACACAATTCGGCCATATCATCCATTTCGATCGCCTCCGCAACCTCATACGCCTCCTCCAGGGTGTAAGGCAAAATGCTGCGAAAGCTCTGTTCCAGATCCCACGGACAGCCGCGTTCTGGATCGCGCAACCGTGCGACCACGGCGAGCAGGGAATCAATTTGATGCGGATCGAGGGTGCGCGCATCAAGGTCGGCCGGATGTGGTTTTTTACTCATAATTCAGATCGAACGATGCCGGTCGGTATGGCGCTCATGGGCGCGGAGGGACAAGAAATTCCACAAAAGACAACTCAAGGCGGCACCAGCACATCGAACAAGACGCCGAGCAGCACCGCGGCGATGCTGCCCCACTGCCAATACCCAATGGGTACGCCGATCATCTCGCCGGGCTTCGAACGAGATGGATCTTTGAGAATTGCCCAGAGATGCGGACCGGACAGAAACCAGGGCACAAAACCAAACATCACCGGCACAACAACCCACAGCGGCAACGGTTGATTGATATACACCAACACCATCAGCGCCGGCCAGGCAATAAAGTACGCGGCGCTCAATTTCGCATCCAGCGACTTGCCCTGAGTCTGCAAAAACGCCAGCAATGCGCCAATACCCCAGAGCGTCGTTATGGTAATAAGAACGAGCGTCATTGCTGAGATGTCCCGATGGAATCGAGCCCAAGGACATGCAGACCCGCTTTGCGCATGCTCATTCGAGTGGATCCACTTCGCTCACCGCGGGTTTCGGTTGCTTAGTCTTACGCATGGTGATGTGCGGACTGATTGCCACATCGACGAATTTCGCGCAATCTCCAGGTGCGGCGGTGAAGCGGTTCATATCCTCACCAATGGCACAGCGGCCTGGATCGGTCACACCGATAAAGTCGATTTCCGAACACTTGATCTTCATGAAGGTCGCCTCCCGGTACTCCGACTCAGTGGGCTTTATTTGGGTGAAGTTACGCGTAATTGCATCATACTTCACATTACCACGGATAAACGCGGTCAGCCGGACCGACAGATTTGTCACCTTGATATCCATGTTATTGGTCAGCGTCATACCGAGCATGCAGGCATCCGGAAACTCCTTCTTCAGATGCACGCTCAACACCACGGCCTTGCGGCCGGTGTTGATCACCGGGTCCGAACGTGTAATTTTCGGCGCATTCGGATTTGGCGGCGGCGGTTTACTCTTGCCCAACTGGAAATTCCCCAGCTGGCAGCCGCTCAGGGCGATGAAAACGAACAGCGCCAAAACAACGATCGGCAGCTTTCTCATAGACTGACTCGAAAATATTATAGAGATCGAATAGATACAGGATGACGGCAAAGCCAACCGAACGATCGTGACGCTGAACCCGACAGCGATCCCGCCATGCCGGCTGCCTCCAACGGGCAGGTACACCCGAAATACCGAGAGCGAAAGCGATATGGTACGAAACGGATCGGGATCAGTCCATCGCCAAGCAGCCATCAGGACGGGATTCCGGCCGTCGGCGATTAATCGAATCCCGGGCAGCCGCCCCAAGATCGACACCATCTCGAACTGATCTCGAACCGAGCCTTGACTTAGCGCCATCTTTGTATCATCATTGACGGCTCAGCGCGCCAGTAGCTCAGCTGGATAGAGTACCTGGCTACGAACCAGGTGGTCGGAGGTTCGAATCCTTCCTGGCGCGCCAAATGAATAAAGGGCCGGCGAGAACATCCAAATCCTCGCCGACCCTTTTTTCTTGCCCAGCCGATGTATCCCATCCGGTCTCTCCCGCTCTCGCTATCCCAGCCGGCTCACTACTGGGAGCGCCGGCTTTCCAGATGCAATCTCCTCCGCGCTCAGGGAGGGGAAACGTTCGAACAGCCAGAATTTCAGCACTTCCGCGAGCCGCTCGCGGATCGGCTCTGGCAGTGGAGCGAATTGGATGGTTTGCCAAACGTGCGGCACCTGCGCCTTCAGTTCCTCATCGCGCTCGACCACCAGTGGCGCCAGCACGACCACCAATGGGTTGTTGGGCTCTTGCCCACCGCTTGTCCCGCAAGCGGACCTTTACGACACCTGGTAGCAGGTCGGCTGTCGAAATGTCCTGATTTTTGATGCCAAACCGATTCCGGGTCTTGGATTGCTTCATCGAACGCACTGGGGAAGCCTCATCGGTGTCGGGGTCGCGATCGGAATCGGAATCGAATCCGCTCATCGATCAAAGCAGCCAGCTCGATACCAATCCCTCATTCCGACCTTGACACCGACCCCGACACCGACCCCGACACCGACTAAGCATCCATAAACCGGGAAGCACTTGTTTTAGTAAGACGGCAGATTTCGACAGAGCACTGGGCAATTCGGCGCTTTTGGCAGTCGCAGGGTGTAGAGTTACCATCGGCCATCTTGGCCCTCCTTTGGATTCGGACATCCGCCAGCGGTATGCCGACTGTTGGATCAAGCGCGGCAGCAGGGTTGGCGGATGCACTTGGGTTATTCATGAATAGCAGCTGGAGCTGCTAACGCACCAAGTATGCCAAAAAACACCCGAGAGAACAGGAAAGCCTAAGATTCCCCACGAGCCCTGCCGCGACTTCGCGCTGCTGGGAAAGCACCGGCTCAGGAGTTGATATGGTTCCCAGGAAAAGTTAGGCCTCAGCATAATGTGATTGCTATCGGATGTGCTGTTTGAATGGATTGTGTCGTCTGTGTTCCATGGCGCTTCCTGATCAACGCAATGTCGAGGTCGTACACAGTATTCTGAGGCCGGGCTCCTCTTCTCTGCATCCTCTGCGCATCTACGGTGAATCAAGCAAATTGAACCCAGCTTGGATACCACTCAAATCAATGACTGAAGTTTCCTGATTCTTGGGTGCGTGGCGAGCCAGATAAGGGTATTGTTGTTTGGGTTTGCTTAAGCCTGCGTAAACCAGCGTCAATATGCCACCCCCAAGTAACCGCCCTCCTTGCGATTTTCAGAAATCAGGAAACTTCAGATCAATGAGCGGCGGATGTAAAATGGTCACTGACAAAAACGCTATGCCAGTCGGTTGACGACAGAGAATCCGCACGGCCAAGGTTATCCGCCGTGAAACATGCCCGAGCAACAGACCTGATGACAGAGAACCGACGTCAATGGCACCGATTATTCGGCATCGGCCTCACCGACCTGTTTGCCGACGGCGGTTGGCGGGTCGAGCTGGAAAAGGAGCTGGCGTTGACCAGTCAATTGCTCGATGTGGTCATTATCGAACGACAGCAGACCGCAATCCCAACCCGCTCGATCCAATTGCCGGACGGCCTGCAGGGACTGCGCGCGCACAATCTGCTGACCTACAAGTCCCGGCACGAGGCGCTCGACGCCTGGGCGTTGGACGAGCTGATCGGCCATTACGTTAACTACCGCAAGCTCAACGCCACCCCCGCAGTGGCAACAGAAGGCGACGCGGCCGATGCTTCCGGCTCGCGGTTACCCCCCCGAGACCGATTTTCAGCTCTACGCTGTCGCCACACGTCATCCCAAAGGGCTATGCCGCCGGGCAGACTGCTGCCCGACCGGGCTCGATGGCGTCTTCGACCTGCGCTGGGGCCTGCACGATATCCGTCTGATCGTTCTCGGCAACATCGCCAAACACCGGCGCAACGCACCTTGGGAACTGTTCAGCGCCGACATCGAGCGTGTCCGACACGGCGCCCGGCACTATCAGGGGTACCGACCCGAGGCCGAACGACTGCTTTATGAGCTTTACCTTCGCTACAAGCTGGAGATTCCCGACATGCCCTACACCATGGCCGATTTCATGCGCGAGAGCCTCGAGCACATCATGGACGATATGACCGATGACCAACGACAAGCCTTCCTGGAGCGTATGTCGCCCGAGGAGCGGCTGCGCGGGCTGCCGCCAGAGGAGCGGCTGCGCGGACTGAGCGCTGAAGAGCTTCGACGACTAAAAGAGCTGTTGAGACAGCAAGAAGGATAGCCGAACCGATCTTCCCATCCAGGGTTAAAGGGGCGACATAGCGCTCCACTTACACCGGCTTTGACACGTACTCACCGTAGAGTACGCAGAGGGATATGACGATGGCCGGAACGACAACTCACGCCAAGGACATCTCGATTTCGACCGATGGCGTGTTCAACGGACTCAAAAGGAAACGGACTTAGGCGATTGACGGTTTCATTCATACCGCACAAGCGGGCTGGATCGGGATGTCCCTCTTGGGCAGTTCAGGATTGCGCAATAGCCGCGCTTCAACCTTTGGCATCGCCTTTTTGGTGAGGCTGATGCCCTTTGCGTAGACCTCACGGGAAAGCTCCACGACCGGATGGATGCTTTCCATATCCTACTTGCGGCTCAAATGTGCGGCACCTGCGCCTGCAGTTCCTCATCGCGCTCGACCACAAGCGGCGCCAGCACGACGACGAATGGGTTGTCGGGCTCTTGCGCCAGCAGCTCCGGCAGAAAACGGTTCAAATACACCGCCGTGCACAGCGATTCGGCGTCGGTGATTCCCAGCGGCGGGCCGGGATCATCTTTTTCGTGTAAGAAAATCAGAACCCCGCGGATGTCGGCGCTCGGACGCTGCTCGCCGATCAGGCCGACCTTGGTCAACAGGAAGCGATCGAAGCCGTCGAACAGCGCGCTTGACTGGGAGCGCCGGCTTTCCAGCCGGCCTCGCCTGATGCGGGCTCGATGCCCGCATCAGGCGATCTTGCGGCCAGAGCAACAAGGCAGCATCCATAAAAGGCAACACCCAGCAAACGTCTGCGATAGAGAATACAGCTCATTCATGAATTTTGAATACCGAGCCAATGATTTCATATCCAAGTTTTCGATAATACGCATCCTCATCGGATAATATGTAAACGCTCAAATGCGGGTAATCCATGTTCACCTTCGCCAGGAGCGATCTCCCGACTGCCCTATCCCTGCATTCAGGAACCACAAAAAGTTCACTGATATAGATGGCAAAGCAATCGTCCAGAAGTGCTCTCAGGTAGCCACAGAACATGTCATCCTGATAGCAAACATAGGTGATGCTGTTAAGCAAGCTCTTTTTGTAATTGTCGCTGGATTGTTCATTGCTGAACATATCCCAATCGGGATCGCTTTTGATTGCCGTTATCACGGCATCTTCATGTACTCGCTGGTAGCGCAGGATGTGCATGTTTCAAATTTCGGGTTCGATGGCTGAGGGGCACCATGGCCCGCGCCAGAACGCGGTTGGCGTCGGCGCCGATGCTGACGCGCTGCACCAAAGTGAGCTCGGGTTGGCCTCGGGGCGGCCTCGGGCGACGGCTGCAGCACCCGGCGCGCACCGAGATCGACTCGCCCAGGCAGAGCCGGCGGCGCATTGGCGTCGAGTGGAGCTGATCCAGACTGACCACCCTCGTTCCTGCTATCGCATCTCTTCCATCACACCCACCCGCCGATCGCCGGTTTCGTCCACCATTCCACGCAGCATGCCCCGGCTGGTGTAGGGCCAGGCCACCCGGCCTTGGCGGTCGAGCACGATCAGGCCCCCGGTGGCACCAGCCTTTCGTATACTGGCCAGCACCTGGCGAGCGGCGGCGAGCGGGGATTCTCCCAGATATTCGACCCGAGCGGCAACGTCTCGGGCCGCGCCCTGGCGGATGAAGAACTCGCCCCAGCCGGTGGCCGATACGGCACAGCTTCGATTGTCCGCCCAGGTGCCGGCCCCGATGATCGGGGAATCGCCGACCCGGCCGGGTGCCTTGGAGGTGTAACCGCCGGTGGAGGTGCCCGCTGCCAGATGACCACAGCGATCCAGCGCCACCGCGCCCACGGTGCCCGTTTTCTTATCGCTTGGCCGAGCGCTGTTGGGATCGACCAAAAAGTACTCCGGCGACATCAGTTCCAACCCCTGGGTTCGGGCAAAATTCTCCGCCCCGCGATCGACGAACATCAGGTGATCGCTCTGCTCCATGGCTGCCCTGGCGGCCAGAATCGGATTCTTGATGGTGCGCACGGCGGCCACCGCGCCGGCATTTCTGTCGCGACCGCGCATGATGGAGGCGTCCAGTTCGACAAAGCCGGCTCGATTGGGAATCGCGCCTCGCCCGGCGTTGAACCAGGGCGAGTCCTCCAGCATCTGGATGACGCGGGCAACTGTTTCGGTGGCCGTGGCACCGCTCTGTAATTGCTTGCCCCCCATATGCAGCGCCTGGTGCAAGACCGCGATCTGCGCCTGTTGCGTGTCGAGGGGCAGATCGCCGGCCCCTGCCCCGCCGTGCGCCAGCAGAACGAAGCGGTCGTTTGCTTCGCAACCTGGTGTTTCGGTCCAAGACGCCTCGACCAGGGAGCCGCCCACCGTCATCAACGCGGCCATCAGGCCAACCATCAAGCGATTTGCTCGTTTTGGAATCATGGATTTCTCTGGTTTCTCTGGTTTCTTTGGTTTCTTTGGTTTCTTTGGTTTCTTTGGTTTCTTTGGTTGCCACTCTCCGAGACTACGCGAGTATTAGGAATCGCGCTGCGAAACCCTCAGCTTCGCAGGTTCGGATGACCGATGCCGATACCGACGCCGATAGCGGTAACGAATGAGTCGGCAGGCGACACCCAAGCCAAAAACCTGTTTAGCTTGTTTCTGCACCATCACCTATGCTCCCGAGACCTTTATCCAGCACCGGCGTTGGCAAACCTGCTGGCGTCCCGCGGACAGTCCGCAATCGCAGGTTTCCGCCGCTGCGCTGCCCGCGGCCTATGCCGCCGAAGCCGCCGCATTGCAGGCGGCCGTCGACACCGCCAAGCCCGCCCGCTACGAAGACAGGAGCCTCATCGACCGGCAAACCCTGGCCATTCTCAGCACCCTCGGCGATCTGACCAAACTCGACCCCGATGCCCCTGTGCGCACGCCATTCGAGCCGACGCAGGCTAGCCAGCCGGAAGGAAAAAGCTATGCATGGTTCAACGACAACGACGAGCACGGCGGCCAGGCGCTGCGGGCGGTACAGCCAGGCCAGAGCCTGCCCGTGCTCTACAGCGACTATCGCGACGCCCACCGCGCCCGCGTCTGCTTCGATGCCGATGTCGGTGCCGTGGCGACAGACGAGCCATCGGCGACAATGGAGCCCGCCATCGCCACCTGGTTACAAAGCATCCGGCAGGAACATCGGGTCGACCCTGATGACCCCGAGGCCCTGAGCAAATTCCTGATCACTGCCCCAGCAGCAACAAGCTGGTTGAACATCGAAGATCCAGATGCACGTCAGCGTGTTCTGCACTGGTGGATGCAGCAGGTCCGCCAACGCGACCCGGAAACGCCGATGTTCAATCTGCTCTCGAAGGCCGCTATGCGATTGTTGAAACGAAACAACGTCGATGTCAGCGGCTATTGAGTCCCAACCGGCCGGCATCCCGAGCGCATGCAACTGCCCAGCCTGATGCTCGACACCTTCGACGACAACCTCGAAAGGCCGGTATTGGTTTGCCGCGCCATGCCGACCATGTATCCTGATGTGCCGCGACCGCGCCCAGCCCGAGCCCGCTGGCGACGAAGTCCGCCGCGCCCGCGCCGACAGAAGGTGCTAGGGTTAGCGTTGAATTGACCTGAGGCACCAACGGCAACGGGTCCGATATCCCATATCATTGTTTGTACAGGCTCATACCTCCGCCCAGCCCATACCGCGGATCGTTTAGCGGCGGCAACCGGGGCAAAACGCGAGCCCCAGTCCAGCTCTTTAACAATTCGATTGAAAAAACAAAGGGATAGGGATCAAGCATAAAGTGATTACTCACTTTTGGCTCGCCACCCGATTAAATTCAGATAGTTAGCTTGACAAACGGGCGGCTGGAGCGCTATATTGCGCCCAAGAAATGAGGCTGGCAAGGCATCTCGCCGAAGACCGCCACCAAGCTGTTGGAGTAGAAGGGGAATTTGGGGGTAGAGCCTCATTTCCTTTAGCCGTTCAGGCTGTTGAAACATTTCGTCGAGGTCGGTGAAAGTCTCACCATTCGCGCCTCATTTCCTTTAGCCGTTCAGGCTGTTGAAACGTCTAGGAGCGCGCACTCCACGTAAGCGCGGGCAAGCCTCATTTCCTTTAGCCGTTCAGGCTGTTGAAACACCTTCAGACCGAGCTTCTTGAGCGCCGCGGCTCTGCCTCATTTCCTTTAGCCGTTCAGGCTGTTGAAACACTCTCACCCACCGGTTATGTTCCTTGGGGTAGGCGCCTCATTTCCTTTAGCCGTTCAGGCTGTTGAAACTTTGATCGCTTCTGCGATCTGCTCGACTGTAAGCCTCATTTCCTTTAGCCGTTCAGGCTGTTGAAACCTCATCCATTCCGGCCTGTTTGGCGAGTATGTGTAGCCTCATTTCCTTTAGCCGTTCAGGCTGTTGAAACCTCGTCAATATTGACAAAGCCCTGCAGGCCATGGGCCTAGGGTGTTCAATTTGGCCTTCTTCACGCACTTTTTGCTCCTGCAGATCTGTGTGTGGCGCCTGGATAGACGGAGGGCGTAAGGCGTTGATATATAGCTGAATACAGTTCAGCCGGTGATGCAAGGAAACTGTGTGAGTCGGGCCAAGCCAGGACTGTCCAGATTGAACTACCTACCATGGGCCTCATTTCCTTTAGCCGTTCAGGCTGTTGAAACATTCCGAGCTGATCGTCTTCGATGTCGTTCCTAGGCCTCATTTCCTTTAGCCGTTCAGGCTGTTGAAACCTGAGAATAGATAACCTGCGCCCATGCCTGTTTGTGCCTCATTTCCTTTAGCCGTTCAGGCTGTTGAAACACTCTCACCCAGTAGTTATGTTGGGTGGGGTAGGGCCTCATTTCCTTTAGCCGTTCAGGCTGTTGAAACCAATCTTCGACAACATGGAGGCACTCAGAATATCGCCTCATTTCCTTTAGCCGTTCAGGCTGTTGAAACTTGTTTTTGCTGCGCGATAGGACAGTTGCGTAACTCGCCTCATTTCCTTTAGCCGTTCAGGCTGTTGAAACCAAATCTAAGTTTTTGTCGTCCCATGCATACTGAGCCTCATTTCCTTTAGCCGTTCAGGCTGTTGAAACTTTATTGTCTTTTTCGGTCAGTAGCCGTTCGTATGCCTCATTTCCTTTAGCCGTTCAGGCTGTTGAAACTTTGTCATCACCAAATTATCTAGATACGGTGCATGCCTCATTTCCTTTAGCCGTTCAGGCTGTTGAAACGACAGTACTCAGATCTTTGATCCTCGCCGTATATGCCTCATTTCCTTTAGCCGTTCAGGCTGTTGAAACCTTGCTGGTGTGGATCCACTGGCCGGTTTTTGGCCTGCCTCATTTCCTTTAGCCGTTCAGGCTGTTGAAACTATTCGCGGCCAGCACTGGAGTGGCGGCAGCCATCGCCTCATTTCCTTTAGCCGTTCAGGCTGTTGAAACGCCCCAGTACTGCAGGTAGTGCCCGCAGCCCAAGGGCCTCATTTCCTTTAGCCGTTCAGGCTGTTGAAACTTCAAGAAGGTGGTCGATTTGCCCTTCCACACGCCTCATTTCCTTTAGCCGTTCAGGCTGTTGAAACCAAAAACGATAAAACAAGGCTATCTCCTCGCTTGTGCCTCATTTCCTTTAGCCGTTCAGGCTGTTGAAACTCTTTTGGCTAGTTGGAAAATAGCTCAAGCTGCAGCCTCATTTCCTTTAGCCGTTCAGGCTGTTGAAACGTTGAAACTCCATGCCCGCCACGGCCTTGCCAGCCTCATTTCCTTTAGCCGTTCAGGCTGTTGAAACTCCATGCCCGCCACGGCACCCGTTGCAATGAACGGCCTCATTTCCTTTAGCCGTTCAGGCTGTTGAAACGTCTTCGGGAAAGCGGTTCTGAGCGCCTGTAACATGCCTCATTTCCTTTAGCCGTTCAGGCTGTTGAAACGTCATGCGTCGAGGCTCCAGTCTTTGCAGGTGGCCTCATTTCCTTTAGCCGTTCAGGCTGTTGAAACTTTGTTTAACTTCTGGACTTGAGGCACTATGACTTCGCCTCATTTCCTTTAGCCGTTCAGGCTGTTGAAACATCTTGGACTCCTCCACAAACCCGATCGGCTGACCGGCCTCATTTCCTTTAGCCGTTCAGGCTGTTGAAACTCATATCTCGTGTGCAAGACGGCACCTATGGCAAGCCTCATTTCCTTTAGCCGTTCAGGCTGTTGAAACGTTACTTCATATCTCCGGCTGAGCCGGATCTACGAGCCTCATTTCCTTTAGCCGTTCAGGCTGTTGAAACAATGATGTACGCCCACCACGGCCAACCCCCGCCGCCTCATTTCCTTTAGCCGTTCAGGCTGTTGAAACGCACACGCTGGGTAAAAACCCAAGTGTTTGAACAGCCTCATTTCCTTTAGCCGTTCAGGCTGTTGAAACCCTTCGCCAATTTTATTTCCTGATCGAACCTGTCTGCCTCATTTCCTTTAGCCGTTCAGGCTGTTGAAACCAACCATTGCCATCCAGGACGTACGCGACGTCCTCGGGCCTCATTTCCTTTAGACGCTGTATGAAAACTATTTTCTTTAATGTTCGACCTAAACAACGCAATAAATTCGAATAGTCTACTCATAAGCTATTTGATTATTACAAATTTGACGAAGCAATAAACGTGACGATGCAAGATAGACCTGTGACTCACTTGATCTCGGTTCTCTTTCATAATCTTTACTCAGTCGACGAGACCGGCCAAGCCAAGCAAATGTGCGCTCCACGACCCAGCGACGCGGCAATACATGAAAACCTTTCTTTCTTTTCTGCCTCTTTACAATCTCGAGGGTGCAATTAAATTCAGATAATACCCAATTAAAAAGCTCTTTGCCCATATAGCCGCAATCAGCCCAAATATGCTTTACACTCTGCAGGAGCACGAATAGACGCGTGAGAATTTCACGAGCTGCTTTTCCGTCATACACATTAGCTGCATGCACGTAGACGACAAGCAGGCAACCTATTGTATCAACGACGATATGTCGCTTCCGGCCCTTGACAAGCTTACCACCATCGAAGCCGGATTCGACCGATGACTCCGGTGTCCCTTTGACACTTTGGCTATCAATGATGGCGCCACTTGGATCGGGATTTCGGCCTTTCATTTGGCGCAAACGCGCCCGTAGCTCTGCATTGATCTGCTCCAGCAAACCACTGTGTGTCCACTTGTTATAGTAGTAATTGACAAGGGTGTAAGGAGGAAAATCTTTCGGTAAATAACGCCAAGGGCAGCCTGTCTTATTCAAATAGAAAATGGCATTCAGAATCTCGCGTAGATTCGAATCACGGCGGCGCCCTGTCTTATACGGGTCAAGTTCGTTCAAGACTTGCTCGATGATTGCCCATTCTTCGTCTGACAGGTCACTTGGATAGCGTACAGGTGTATGAACATTATCTGAAGTCATCTTGATTTCTCCGAATAAAAAAGGGAAAATCGTATTAAATCGTTTAGTTTTTCAGATTTTTTAGACGCCAAATCAGTGGTTTAGTTCCCATACAGTCTCTTAGCCGTTCAGGCTGTTGAAACTGCCTTTTACACACGGAAGGGCCTTGACCCTCTAGCCTCATTTCCTTTAGCCGTTCAGGCTGTTGAAACCCATTGCCCGTTTCGGGCGGTGAGCAGCCATACGCCTCATTTCCTTTAGCCGTTCAGGCTGTTGAAACACATTGGTCGACAAAGGAGTAACCGTTGTGCGGAAGTGCCTCATTTCCTTTAGCCGTTCAGGCTGTTGAAACCAATGCCCTGACCGCAGGATATTCGCCGCATGCCAAGCCTCATTTCCTTTAGCCGTTCAGGCAGTTGAAACGGGACAGTCACAGGGTCTGCGGTGTACGCGTTGCTAGCCTCATTTCCTTTAGCCGTTCAGGCAGTTGAAACAAGCTCTGAAGCTGAGATATCCCCAGATAATCCGCTGCTGTAACAACGACTTATACTGCACTGTCAGCAAAGGCCTGTGCCTTGGTCCCACCTGCCGGCGTCCTCGGCCTATTCGCCCGCAAGCGGGCTCCTACGTCGGCCGCCCCGGCGGCTTGTAGGAGCCCGCTTGCGGGCGACGCGCTGGCTACAGGCGTTTCTCACGCCCGGATGACATGTCTTTTCGCTCTCGATCCCGATTCCAATTCAAGGCGCGCTGGGCGGGTTGCACCCTCCGCGCGCGGGAAATCTGCCTCATTTCCTTTAGCCGTTCAGGCAGTTGAAACAAGCTCTGAAGCTGAGATATCCCCAGATAATCCGCTGCTGTAACAACGACTTATACTGCATTGTCAGCAAAGGCCTGTGCCTTGGTCTAGGGTGTCTAAATCATAACTTATTGATATTCATAAAGCATTTTGAGTCCCATCGTGATGTTTTTACCCTCAAACTGACTCCCAAGGAAGAAAATAATAATCTAATCAATATGTTATATTAATCGGCAAACGCTCATTTTTCTCTCTTTTTTCAATCTGCCCCCATTTCCATGCGCAGCTCCTGCAACCACTTGTTTACCCTTTTAAAATCGCACCCGATCAAGCATACAATGACAGCTCAAGCACAGGGTGCTGGCACGCCCTTTTTTTGACCGCTTTCTGAACCGCGAAACATGCAAGGAACGCTTTTTCCCGACGACGCAACCAGCCCAAACGATTACTTGCCCGATGGCGAATCAGCAGCGAATTGGGCGGATTCGAACAGCCGTCCCACCCCGCCATCCTGAGATTCCCGATGCTGAGTAGCGTGGCGTATTCATCGGGTCTTGGGCCAAGCTGTTGCATTCCTCTTGCCCAAAAACGTCCTGGCATGCTTTACACTCCTGCCATCTTCCCCGCTATCTTCCTTGGTGCTGCTCATTATGATGGAAGTGGCAGATGCTGTGCTGTTCGTGCTCGAACTGACAACAGCCTCCCCCGCGACAGAAAGGTAGGAGGTGTCGCAGCAAAAACGACAGCGCTCACCTGGGATCGGTTTGGCTTCCATCCGATTGTCTGTCATTGCAACCTCTCTGGCTTCAGTCGTTGCCTGTTCACAAGATCCACCTGCTGTGTGAGTTGGTTGTTTTCCTGGCAGATGCCGAGTGTATCGGAAAGTGCCCGATCCCGCGAAGCGCCTCGGCAAGGATCAGGATGAGGTGCTGACACGCAACCACACGCCATCGCTCTGAGACAGGACACGGGGAGACGGTCTTCACAACTTGAACATGAACAACAGCCTGGCAAGAGCGCGTTGATGAGCACCTACAACAAAATGAAGAAACGGCGCGATCACTGGAAAAAGAAAACAGTGGCAACAGGGGCAGATTTGCGTTACCACAAGAAGGAGAACAAGCGGATCAAGAAGGAGCGCGATGCGTATCGGCGGGCATGGCGCGATACGAAAAAGGAGCTGGACGAACTGAAGCAACGCAACACGGCGTTAGCGGCTTGCGACAAGACCACCACCGTGTTTCTCGCACTGCAACTGTTTGTTGTCGCCCGGATCGGCTTCCGGGCGATCTCCAGGGTCTTGGGCGTGCTGGCATCTCAGCTTGGATTAGCGCAAGCGCCCTGCCCACAAACCATCATCAACTGGGTGACACGACTGGCTATCGCCAGGATGAAAGAGGACCGGTTTGGTGTTGACCCTGACACTGGTATGCAGCGGTTTTCACAAGGCTTTATCCTACTTCTGGATGCCACCATCGGATTCGGCCAGGGCAAGATCATGACGGTCCTCGCACTGGATGCCAGGCATTACGCGTGCAACGCCGGTGCACCTTCGTTACAGCATGTGAGCTGTGTCGCTGTCTCGGTGGCCGATACCTGGACCGGTGAAAGCATCGCGGCTTTGCTGCAGCGCGTCATCGCCACGATCGGCCGCCCCGTTGCCTATCTGAAAGATGGCGGAACCGATCTTGGCAAGGCCGTACGACTGTTGCAGGAAAAAGGGCTGGGCGGCGTGTCGATCGACGATCTTTCTCATGTGGTTGCCAATTTGGTAAAACATGCGTATCGCGCGCATCCC
This sequence comes from Thiohalocapsa sp. PB-PSB1, assembly GCA_016745215.1. Classification (GTDB taxonomy): domain Bacteria; phylum Pseudomonadota; class Gammaproteobacteria; order Chromatiales; family Chromatiaceae; genus Thiohalocapsa. The sequence continues at coordinate 3,492,595 of CP050890.1, read as the reverse complement.
ATGTTCGATGTCTTTCTCAGCACCTGCGGCAAAGTGTCCAGCATGCTCAAGCAGTCCGTGCTGGCTTGTCTGGCACCACCGAAGGTCTCGACAAAAGCGCGCTTCATGAATCTTCATCGTTTGGTCAAATGGGCAGCACGGGTACTCCAACAGTCGCCCAGAGGCCGAGCAGCGAACGGCTCGTTACTGCAGAAACTGCGCGAGCGTCTGGATCGACTGCCACAGTGTCGTGCCTTCATCAACGCCTTCCTACAGGATGTCGAGCCGATCCTGGAATGCCAGGCCCTACTCAAGACAAAAGGGTTGAGTCAAGACAGCGCTAATGAATGCTGGCCCATGATCGAGCGAATTCCCACGCCATCGATCCGCCGCGGTTTGACCGACTGGATTGAGAAACAGCTCGCGATTGCCAGCCTGCTCGGTTTGTGCGAGACCGGCATGCCGATCAGCTCTGACACCATCGAATCGTTATTCGGCGTTGCCAAAACCCACGGCACAGGAGAGATCAAGGATGCCAATCGGATTGCACCACGCATCCCGGTTCTGTGTGGTCCGCTCACCCGGCAAGATGCCGAAAACAGTCTTCAGATTAGCGTCGATGAGCAACGCGAGTGGAGTGATTGCTCGTCGTCTCTGACCAAGCAACGCCGTCACGTATTGACGAATGGTGGTGACCTCGAAAAACTCGCCAACCAGGGTGAACCCCAAACGATCGAGCTGATCCTGGGTTCGAAAGCCGGTCAAAAAACACCGATTTCAAAAGAAAAATCCGTGTGTTATGAAAATCATACTGAACCCTGAATTGGCGCATGAGCAAGCTCCAGTTCCAGCTTGTTCCGCTTGCTTTAGGACTGATTTCGAAGGACTGTATATCGACGTGTCTGTTCGTAACCGATTGATCGGACTAACGAACCTAGGTTTGTGCGCCTTTACTGGGCGAGACATGCGGATTCGACCGAGACAAAGGCGGCGTTCGGCAGGTTCAATAATCGGTCAAGGATTTCTAGGCTTTTGGACGCCCTAGCCTTGGTCCCAGCTGCCGGCGTCGTCGGCCTATTCGCCCGCAAGCGGGCTCCTACGTCGGCCGCCCCGGCGGCTTGTAGGAGCCCGCTTGCGGGCGACGCGCTGGCTACAGGCGTTTCTCACGCCCGGATGACATGTCTTTTCGCTCTCGATCCCGATTCCAATTCAAGGCGCGCTGGGCGGGTTGCACCCTCCGCGCGCGGGAAATCTGCCTCATTTCCTTCAGCCGTTCAGGCAGTTGAAACAAGCTCTGAAGCTGAGATATCCCCAGATAATCCGCTGCTGTAACAACGACTTATACTGCACTGTCAGCAAAGGCCTGTGCCTTGGTCCCACCTGCCGGCGTCATCGGCCTATTCGCCCGCAAGCGGGCTCCTACGTCGGCCGCCCCGGCGGCTTGTAGGAGCCCGCTTGCGGGCGACGCGATGGCTACAGGCGTTTCTCACGCCCGGATGACATGTCTTTTCGCTCTCGATCCCGATTCCAATTCAAAGCGCGCTGGGCGGGTTGCACCCTCCGCGCGCGGCAAATCTGCCTCATTTCCTTTAGCCGTTCAGGCAGTTGAAACAAGCTCTGAAGCTGAGATATTCCCAGATAATCTGCTGCTTTAACAACGACTTATACTGCATTGTCAGCAAAGGCCTGTGCCTTGGTCCCACCTGCCGGCGTCGTCGGCCTATTCGCCCGCAAGCGGGCTCCTACGTCGGCCGCCCCGGCGGCTTGTAGGAGCCCGCTTGCGGGCGACGCGCTGGCTACAGGCGTTTCTCACGCCCGGATGTCATGTCTTTTCGCTCTCGATCCCGATTCCAATTCAAGGCGCGCTGGGCGGGTTGCACCCTCCGCGCGCGGCAAATCTGCCTCATTTCCTTTAGCCGTTCAGGCAGTTGAAACAAGCTCTGAAGCTGAGATATCCCCAGATAATCCGTTGCTGTAACAACGACTTATACTGCATTGTCAGCAAAGGCCTGTGCCTTGGTCCCACCTGCCGGCGTCGTCGGCCTATTCGCCCGCAAGCGGGCTCCTACGTCGGCCGCCCCGGCGGCTTGTAGGAGCCCGCTTGCGGGCGACGCGCTGGCTACAGGCGTTTCTCACGCCCGGATGTCATGTCTTTTCGCTCTCGATCCCGATTCCAATTCAAGGCGCGCTGGGCGGGTTGCACCCTCCGCGCGCGGGAAATCTGCCTCATTTCCTTTAGCCGTTCAGGCAGTTGAAACAAGCTCTGAAGCTGAGATATCCCCAGATAATCCGCTGCTGTAACAACGACTTATACTGCACTGTCAGCAAAGGCCTGTGCCTTGGTCCCACCTGCCGGCGTCATCGGCCTATTCGCCCGCAAGCGGGCTCCTACGTCGGCCGCCCCGGCGGCTTGTAGGAGCCCGCTTGCGGGCGACGCGATGGCTACAGGCGTTTCTCACGCCCGGATGGATAGCGACCCCGACCGCGATTGCACTCCGCCGATGTCTGGAGAGCGTGGTATCGGTTATTCGTGAACCGCTACTTCTTGCTGTGTTAAGCTACCGCTGATCCGACATGTCTCCGGCTCGATTCCGGCAGGTCACCCGATGATCTGCCCCGTGACGATCGGTCCAGCCTGGTAGCCAGGGCGAATACGCACCCAATGGAGTAAGACGATATGGCCAAGAAAAACAAACGGCGTGGAAAGCAAAAAAAGCAACAGCGACGACAGGCCGCCGAGGCCATGTCTCCCCCCGTTTCGTCCAGCAGCCCCCAGTCCGGGCAACCAAATCGACGCAACGTTCAGACAGCGCCCGGGCAGCAGCCCGCTCGGACAACCGAGACCACGGACGGCAGCAGGCCGATCAAGGACTACTACATCCGCCTCGAGGGCCTCAACATCGACTCCGGCGTCCTCGATACCAATCAAATCAGCGTTGTGCGCGGTGCCGGCCTCCTGTTGCGGCAGGCCGCCAAGGATGCCGCGCAGACGATCGCCAACCAACCAGGATCAAGCGTCATCTCCACCGGCGCTTCGATCGGCGAGTTTCGTGTCGGTACGAACGACGCGACGCAGGTCGCCGGCTTGATCAGCGACATCCAGCAGCAAGTTTCCAGTGGCGACTACGCGCACCTTGACTTTGCGGTGGTTGCCGAGCCGATTTACCAGGAACAGCCCGCTTCGGTCGTGCGCGAGCGAGCGCTTGCGCGCATCCGGTTCGAGCAGATGCGCATGCCCACACTGGTGCCGCCGCCACCCAACAGGCACCCCGGCATCGGCGCATGCGGCTGGGAAGGACGCCGTCCCGCAGACGCACTGGAACCTATTCAGCGCCGCAAGCCCGATGGCACGCTGGAGGAGCCGATTCAGGTCTCCCAATCGGTCTACGACCGTTATCGATATGGCCGCAAGCAAAAGCACCTCTTCTATCTTGAAGAGACCGGCATCCAGGACGACGAGGGCAAGTACACCAACGACCTGGCCGAAATCGCTGAGCTGGAGTCCATCCGAAACCTCAACGGCAAGATCGCCGTGATCTATGCCGACGGCAATCGTTTTTCCGCAATCCGCGACCAAGCTTGTCAGGGCTTTGGCGATCTGAAGCGCTTCGACGAGCAGGTCCAAGGCGACCGCCGCAGATTTCTTTTCGAACTGCTAGAGCGCATCGCGCAAGACCCCGCCTTCAATACGCAACAGGGTAAACGGCGCATCGAGACCCTGCTCTGGGGCGGCGACGAGCTCATTCTCGTCGTGCCCGCTTGGCGCGGCCTGCAGGTATTGCAGCACTTCTTCGCAGCTACCGCCAAGGCGCGGTTTCAGGGCAAGAACAAGCATAGGGACAAGGGCAAGAAAACCGCGCCCCCAGCGCCCTGGCCGCTGACCTACGCCGCTGGCATCGTCTTCTGCCGCGCGCGCACGCCGATCAAGCGTGCCCAGGGTCTGGCGCGGGATCTTGCAGATGGCGTCAAGTCCTGGCTGCACGACAGGGCGACTGCCACAAGCCCCGATCAAGCGTTGCGCGGGCAACTCCAGAATGCATGGGACTACGCCGTCCTGGAATCCGTCGACTTCCCCACTGAAGACGAGCTGGGCGACTACTTCGCCGATCGCTATCGCGGGGCAGCATCCTTGCGCAGGCCCCTTGCCCCGTTCGCCAATTGGTGCGATGACGCCGGCCGCGGCCTGGATCGGGAGGAGATGGCTCATCTACTCGAATCCCTGAGCAAGGGCCAGGTCTACGCTGTCGCCCGCCAGGCCATCGGCGCTGGAATCGACTGGACAGACGCCGCTTCGTTGACGCGTTTCAACGATGTCTACCAGCGCATGCGCGAGGTGGTCGGCTCGCGGCAATTCGATCCGCTCTGCGAGCGAATTCAAACGTTGTTTGGCAGCGGCGGCGATGGGCATCGGAAGGCAGCAGAAAATGCGATTCTGGACCCATGGCCTTGGATTCATCTCGCCGAGCTTTGGGACTATCTCGCGCCCGAGCCCGACGCCAAACAGGAGGACGAGTCGTGAGCAGATACCGCATCAGCGTCCGCATCAGGCTGCAAGGTCCGGTTCTGAGCCAAGCCACCGGCGGCCGTGATATCGGGCTTGACGCCGCCGCGCTGCGCGATGTCCATGGCACGCCGCTGCTGCCGGGCAACCTGATCCGCGGCAACCTGCGCCATGCTTGGCATCGTCTGCGCGAGATCGCCGAAGCGCATGGCGGTGCGCCGGCCAGTCTCGATCCCGATTCTTGGCTCGGCGCCGAGTCCAAGAGCGACAGCAACGACGCGCCGATCCGAGCGCGGTTGTGCTTCTCGCCATATTGGCGCGCCGAACAGCCTGCAGATGGCGGCGTGCGCCATCGCATCGCCGTCGATCCGCAGACTGGTGCCGTGTCGAACATGGCTCTACAGGTCGTCGATACTCCTTTTCTTCCCGGCGATGAACCCAGCTTCGTCGGCACCGTCGAAGCGGACTTGGAAGACCAAGGCGCGGCTGACGAACTGGCCGAGCGGATTCGACAGGGACTGGAGTTCGCTGGCAACCTAGGCGCCCTGAAAGGTGTCGGTTTCGGTCGCGTTCTCGCGGTTGACGTCGAGTCCGCGGCTTGCCGAGCCGGAATCGCCCAATCCGCGCAGATTCGAGGTTGCGATCGCATCGGGATCAGCTTGACGCTGGACCGTCCATTTTGTATCGCCCGGCCGCACGGCAAGAACAACCTCTTCGAGTCCGAAGATTTCATCCCCGGCGGCGTGCTCCGCGGTGCCCTGGCCAGGCGGCTGTTCAAAGGCGACGACAGCACTGAATCGGCCTCCCCCGCGTACGCCAAGCTGTGCGAGCACTTCGAGCACCTGGCCGTCAGCCATGCACTGCCGGTAACAGCCAATGCCATCGGTTCGCGGCCCATCGCAACGCCATTCAGCCTGGTCCAGGCACCGGAACAGGCGGGCTCCGATCGATCCGCGCCCTACGATATCGCATGCAAAGGCGAGCCGGCCGGTTTGATCCACGGGCGCGCCCCGGCCTTCGAGCCGGACTGGAAGCATTCCGACGCATTGCGCGCCATGTGCGGCCAAACCCTGAGCCTTAGCCGCGAGATCGCGGTTCAAACCCGCATTCACCCCAAGCAAGGTACAGCCGAGGAGGGGAATCTGTTCGCCACCGAGGCAGTCTGTCCGCACGCTCACCTGTGGCGCGCCCATATCGATATCAGCCAGGTGCCGCTGGCGGATCGACCCGACGTGCTTGACCAGCTCGCCCAAGTGTTTGCCGACCCATTGACGCACATCGGCAAGACCAAGGCTCAGGCGGTCGTCGAGCTCAGCCCGACCCCGGACTCGCTGGCGGTGAAAGAAGGCGATCCGCAAACCGGAAAATTGCTGCGCGACGGCATCGCCATCGTCTGCCTGCAAAGCGATGCTCTGCTTCTGCCCGATTTCTCCGGCCTCACCGGCACAGGCGGAAGCGCTCGCTTGCAGGCGCTGTATGCCGGTGCTTGGGAGCAGCTTTCCGCTGGCGCACTGGCCCTGGATGGGCAGCGCTACTTTGCTCGTCAGGCATTGGTCGGCGGCAATTACCTGCATCACCGCTTCAGCCCCCTGGGCCGACCCTACAATCCCTGGTTGATAACGCTGGCGGGCAGCGTCTTCGTCCTCAAACCGACGCAAAACGATCCACAAGGGGAGAACCTGGCGGAAAACGTGCTCCAGTCTTGGCGACAAACCGGCCTTGCCCAGGTTTACGCGGACAGCGAAGACGCAGCAACCAGAAGGACCCGGGAACACTGGAAACACAATCCCTACCTGCGCCAAAATGGCTACGGCGCGGTGGCCGTGAACCTGGCACTGCACTGGAACCTCGATCCCCAAAGCGCCTGGCAGGGTATGCACGACCGAACGGAGACCACCGATGACAACAGCTGACATCTGCTGGACGCGCGTACGCATCCACGGGCGTCTCGAATGCAAGGCCCCACTGCACATCGGCGACGGCGGCCAGGGCGCCTTTGACGAGCGCCACTACCGCCCTGACCAATCCAAGGAGATCCCTGGCCTCTATAACAGCGTTTGCCGGGATGCAAAGGGAAGGCCCTATATCCCCGGCTCCACATTGCGCGGCTGGCTCGCTGCCCGCCTGCAGCGACCCGGCAGCCGCGAACCGGCGGACTCGACCCTGGCGGAAATGGCGCGGCATCTGTTCGGCGAGGCTGCCAGCGAGACCGGCCATGCCGGCCGGTTGCGCTGCTACGACGCACGCTTTCGCAGTGACCCGAGCGACACCAAGCTGCCTCTCTGGGATAAGGAACGCCACACCCAGGTACAGCACGCTGTCAAGCTGCACCCGCGCCTTGGCACCGTTGACGGGCGCACGCTGCATCGGCAGGAGGCGGTCCCGGCAGGCACGGAATTCGACTGGCTCATCGAGGCGCACGACTGCACCGAGTCCCAGCTCGCCTTGCTGATCGGGCTGCTCGAATCGCTCGACGGGGAGGCGGGCAGCAGCCTGGGGCGCGGCGTCAGCCGACAGGCTGGGCGGCTGCGCTGGCACGGCGACCGTATCGAGGTGCTCGAGCCAGAAGCAGTCGCCAATTGGCTGAACCAACCGGGCAAGCCGCTTCAGGATGCTTTCAGCACATTGCCGCAATGGCCCGATTCTGCCGCCTTGCCGGAGCGGCAGGAAACCTCTGTCCGCTTCCGGCTCATCCCCCAAGGGCTGCTGCTGGTCAATGAGCCCGGACTCTGCGCACCCACCGACAAGTCGCTGGCAGCACAGACGGACGCGGACGAGCTCGCGCGCACCGGCGCACCGAACCTGGAATTCAGCCGGACTCCAGCAGGCCACGCGCTGATTCCCGCCAGTTCGCTGCGGGGCCTGTTGCGCGCCTGTGCTCGACGCATCGTTGCGACCATCGCGGCAGGGCAACTGGCCGCGGACAGCGCGAGCCTCGAGCAACGCCAGATCCTCGAAAACCATATCGACACGACCGCCGATCATTTGACCGGCGCCCTGTTTGGCATGACCGCGAGGCGCAGCCGCATCTGGATGACCGAGGCAATCTCGATCGAACCGGCGCCAATACTGGAACAGACCTTCGTCGCGATCGATCGATTCACAGGCGGCGGTCAACCCCACAAGCTGTACAAGGTGCGCGCCGCGGAATCCGGCCCCCTGGAAGGCAGCCTGCTGTTGGACCCGCGGAACGGCCCCCTTGCAATGTGGGAGACAGGTCTACTGCTGCTGTTGGCACGCGATGCACTGGAGGGTGAATTGATGCTTGGTTGGGGCAAGGCGCGCGGCTATGGTGCCTGCGAGGTCGAGTTCATCCTCGAAGATACACCGCACGTACAGGACTTCGATGGATTGCTCGCTGCCCTGCAGATGCACCGAAACAAGGCCGATGAATGCATCTGCGCCCTGCACGACCTTGTCAGTGATTGCTTGCCGGTGGAACGCGTTGTCCATGAAGCCGCCAACACGAGCGTACCCACAACAGCCGCCGCCGAGGTGCGCCATGCCTGATTCCTTCTACAACCCCTACCACTTCGTACCCGCAACGGGGCAAGTCACCGATGCCGATGGCAACAGCAATGGCGTCGCAACCGAGCCTTTCGAGTCGATCCGTGACGGCAACAGCCCTCACCCCGCCCGACATGACCGCTGGAACGCTGATGCATACACCGGGCGCATGGTCTGCCGTTTGACCCTGGAGCGCCCCACCCTTGTCGGCGGCGAACAGGCCGATGATCCTGACGACCCAGATGACCCCAAGCATGAGCACAGGCCCAAAACCGTCACACCGTATCAGCGACGAATCAAGGGCAAGAACGGCAAGACCGAACGATGGCCGGCCATTCCGGGCAGCAGCCTGCGCGGACTCATCGCCGGTATGGCCGAGGCGCTCAGCCAATCGGCGCTGCGGGTGCTCGACAATACGCCCTACTCGTTCCGGTATAAACTCGGTAAAGACGACGAGCATGCGCTGTCCGCCTTGGGCTATCTGGTTCCGGCGCCGGCCGATACGGATCGAAAGTACGACTTGGTTCCTGTTGCGCTACCGACGTTGGACCGCGGGATCACCAAAGCACCGGAGGGAACGTTCGTGGTGCCCGCTACCTGGCAGGCAGCCTTTCGCGGACATCGCTGGATCGATGCCTTACCGGCCTACATCGACGGTTACGAATCCAGCGGAGCTGGCCCTGACGGAGTACGCCTGCAATCCGATACCTTCCTTGACCGACACCAACCGGCCTCTGGCAGTTGTGCCCCGGGCGCAGCGCATTGGTGGTATGCCCGCATCCCGAGCACCAGGCTCGACAAGCCGCTGACCGAAGGGCTCTCCGACAGCCTCGAGGCGTTCGGCAACCCGTTGCTTTACTGTAAATCCACCTATGACCAGAGGAGAAATCAGGAATGGGACCGCTGGCTGCTCGGCTTACGCTTACCCCGCGACCATAACGCGATCATCGACGCGGAACATTACCACAGCCTCGAAGACAACCATAAGGCGCTCTATGTGCGCGGCATCCTGCGTGTACTCGGCATCGAGGAGCGGGCGGATGAGATTCCCAACACCAAGAAGCACGAGCTGTTCATCCCGATGCCCGAGGACAAGCCCGAGACACGCATCCCGGTACCGGACGAGGTCATCGATACATTCGAGTCCATTGCCGGGATGCGCTGGCAGGCGAGCAAGGGCGAGCATCCGTTTCATCTGCAGGGTCGCCCACGGGAGACCGCCGTCAAGGCCACGCCTTATGAACTGTACTTCTTCGACCTGAAATCCGGCGAAGCCGTGGTGAGCGAACTCAGCGTCTCCGCGGTTTGGCGCCGCGCTGTCGGCGATCGAAGTCAACAGCGTCAAGACAGGCCCCACGACTTTTTCGCGCAGGTCAACCGCCATCTGCCTCCGCTGACCGGCAACCCGAACGACCCAGATGCGCCAGCGCAGCGCGCGTTGACCCCAGCCGAACTGCTGTTCGGCGTCGTCGCCGAGAACAAGCACGCTGACCAGGTCAACGCGGCGGCGCTCGCCTCCCGTGTCCGCGTCCACGACGCGCTTACGCTCCGCAAGCCCAAGATGGCCCAGACCAGCATCATCCTCAAGACGCTGAGCAGTCCCAAGGCGCCATCGCCAGCGCTGTACTTCACGCCACATCCAAGGCCGAATGCAAGCGGCCCAGAGCAGGCCTCGGCCATAGCAAAGGCAAAGCTGAACAAAGTCGATCACCGTCCGCAAGGACGCAAGGTCTACCTGCATCATCCGCTGAGCGGTTTTAACGCGGCCGATCCCAGCCAATGGACCTGTGCCAGCCACGAGCAACAGCATGACCACTTACGGCGCAGATGCCAACCCCTGCAGCCCGAGCCGGATAACCCCTTCTGGTTCCATATCGATTTCGACAACCTCGATCGCGCGGAGCTGACGTTGCTACTCGCCGCACTGCGCCCGGACGACAGGTTTCGCCACAAACTCGGGCTGGGCAAGCCCCTTGGCCTCGGCACCGTGCACATCGAACCGGTTGCGCTCTGTCTGACCGATCGTCAGAAGCGCTATGGGCGTCATGCCCTGGAGCAGCCGCGCTACCACAAGATTCAGCGCACGGCCGCGGCAGACCCGGCCGTTATCGAACAACGCTGGCCGCGCGAAGCCGCCGCCATGCAGGCGGGCGCCGAGCAAATGGCAGCGCTCGACTGGGCAAGCCTGCCGGATATGGACCCACGTCTGATCGACCGCTCGGCACTGCAGGTCTTGTGCAAGCTGGGCGATCCCGCCCAGGTCGCGTCTGAGCACCAGGTGACAACGCCCTTGACCCGCGAACAGCTCCAGGGTGCGCTCGCCCAGCCTGAGCAAGAGACCTTCAAATGGTTCGTTGCCAATGACGATCAGCCAATGGAGATGCGCCAGGCACTCATCCCGGTGGACCCGGACAATCCCCTGCCCTTGCTCAGAGCACATCCGCACCCAGACTAAGCGCCCAACGATCGGGGTGCAAGGAACAACAGGACACAAGGCACGATGAACCAACCGACTCCGGCGTCTTCATTGATTTCCTCCGCGCATGCCCTGCTCCCGCTGCGCGGCCTCGTCATCACCTTGGAATTCACCGCAGAAGCCCAGCTCAGCTTCTTCCACCAGGCCGCCGTGCACGCCTTTGTGCGTCATCTGGTCGGCTCGCCGGATGACTTTGCCCGCCTGATCACCCTCGATGCACCCGAGAGCGGGCGCTGCCTCTACCGCCCCGGCGATCTCTACCGCTTCGCCGTGCTTGGCCTCGCCGGCGCCGACATTCTGCTCGCCCGGTTGATCGGCGCACTGGACGATCTGCCCGACACCGCCCCGGTGCGCGATGTCCGCGTTCCGCTGCGCGATAATCTGCGATGGGTCGCCCTGCACGACCTGTTCTCCGGCGCTGCGGTGCGCTATGTTGCCGATCTCAGCCTGTACGACGGCGAGCGCCTTGCCGCCGAGATCGATCTCTGGCGCGGCGCCGGGTTCGTCCAGTTGCAATGGCTCAGTCCCGCGCGCCTGCTGTTGCCCCAAGCGGCGCGCGCCGGGCGCAAGGGCGAGCAGCGCTTCTGTCGCGACTGCGCCGACCTGAGCGACGGCCTGCTCGCCGCGCGCGTTCACGACAGCCTCGCCGACCTGCTGCGCCGGCGCGGCATCGAAACCGACGCCCGGCAGATCGCCGCAAACATTCCGCCCCCCGACGGCCATCTGTTCTGGGTCGACAGCACCTATCACGACGCCCGCGGACAAGGCAATCCCATCGGCGGACTGTGCGGGCGGCTGCATATCGGTCCGGGTGCCGAGCTGGCCCCGGACTGGCTGAGCCTGCTGGTGCTCGGGCAATATCTCGGCATCGGTCAACGTCGCGCCTTTGGGCTCGGGCGTTATCGCCTGCGCACCCCAGATGGCATCAGCACCGCCGCCGAGGCCGCCCCCGCCAGCTCGTTGCTGGCACAGGCGGCGCGCACCGATCTGCTCTACGACGCCTACGTCGCCATGCGCGACAATCAGCGGGAACGCGACGACAACAATGCCCCGATCGACCCGGATGATCCCGAATCGATGCCCGACCCCGAGGCCGAGGAAGCCCTCGCCGACCGCCTCGAAGCCATCGGCGAACGCCTGCGCGCCATGCGCTACCAGGCTCCGGCGCTCAAAGGCGTGGTCATCCGCGATCCGGACGGCGACCTGCGCGCCCTTGCCATCCCGCCGTTTTGGGACCGTGTCGCCCAGCGCGCCGTCAACGACTGCATCACCCCGGCCTGCGACTTGCTCATGTCCGAGGCCAGCCACGGCTACCGGCGCGGACGCTCTCGCCATACCGCCAGCCTCGACATCAACCGCGCCTGGCAGGACGGCTACCGCTGGGTTTACGAGGCCGACATCGAGGACTTCTTCGACAGCGTCGACTGGGACAAACTGCGCCTGCGCCTGGAGGCGCTCTACCGCGACGACCCGGTCATCGATCTGATCCTCGCTTGGATGGCCGCGGTGGTCGACTACCAGGGCTTCTCCGTGCAGCGCAGCATGGGTCTGCCCCAGGGCGCCCCGCTCAGCCCGACCATGGCCAACCTGATGCTCGACGACTTGGACAATGATCTGGAACAGGCCGGTTTTCGTTTAGTGCGCTATGCCGACGACTTTGTCGTGCTCTGCCGCGACCGCGCCCAGGCCGAGGCCGCCGGGCAGGAGGTGCGCCGTTCCCTCGCCGAACTCGGGCTCCAGCTCAATGATGCCAAGAGCCGCGTGGTCTCGTTTCAGCAGGGCTTTCGCTTTCTCGGCTTCGTGTTCATGAACGATCTGGTTCTGGACGTCAGCGCTACGCCCAAGGATGCCGCCCACAGCGCCGCGCCCAAGCCGCCCTCGCCCAACAGTTGGCTCGCCCGGTTCGGCCAACGCGCAGCCCGAGCCCTCGGCGACAACAGCTCGGCAATGCCGGCGGCGACCAAACCCACCGATCCCGCGACATCCCAAGTCCCGCTGGCCATCGGCGAGCGCCAAGAGCAAGGCCTGGCGCTCATGGTCACCGGCGCCAGCGCCCTGGTTTCATCCAGCCGCGGGCGCGTCGTCGTGACCCGCGACGACCAGGTCATCGCCGAGGCTCCCTGGCGAAGCCTGCAGGCGGTCCTGCTGTTGGGACCTCATCACATCACCACCCCCGCGTTGCGCCATGCCATGGCACACGACGTGCCGGTGCATCTGGCCAGTCGGGGCGGGCATTACCAGGGCCTGGCCTGCAATGCGCAACCGGGCCGCGAAGGCGCCGCGCTCTGGCTAACGCAACGCCAGCGATGCGACGATGCAATCTGGTCCCTCGCCGCCGCCATTGCCGTCGTCATGGCGCGCATCCGCCACATGCGCGAAGTGCTGCGGCAACGGCAACCGGCGGGTTTCGTGCGCGAACGCGACGCACTCCAGCGCGCCCTGAACGAGGCAGGCCGGGCTGACGACAGAAGCATGCTGAACGGCATCGAGGGCCAGGCCACCCGCACATACTTCGCCGCCCTGGCCAAGCTGGTACCCGACGCCTATGCTTTTCAGGGGCGCAATCGGCGACCGCCACGGGATCCCTTCAACGCCCTGCTCTCCCTCGGCTACAGCCTGCTGCACGCCCAGCACATCACCCTGCTGCGGGTCGCCGGACTCTATCCCTGGATCGGCTTTTACCACCAGCGCCACGGCCGCCACGCCGCGCTGGCCTCCGATCTGATGGAGCCCTTCCGCCATATCGTCGAGCGTGCCGCGCTGGCGGCCGTTGGCCGCGGCGGTATCCCGCCGGAGCAATTCCACGCCGACCCGCAGCGCGGGTGCCGACTTGCGCCGCCGGCCCTGAAACGCTATCTTGCCGACCTTTGGCTGCGGCTCGAACGCCCGGTCGGGCGCATCGGCGAACAGGACTCCTATCCGGTGCTCGAACAGATGCAGCGGCAAAACCGCCGTCTGATCGACGCCCTCAGGACCGGCAGCGACTTCGACGCCTGGGTGAGCCGCTGATGGAGATCTACCTTGTCTGTTTCGACATCAGCGACGACGACCGGCGCCGGCGCATCGGCAACCTGCTGCTCGGCTACGGCGAACGCGTACAGCGCTCGGTATTCGAAATCAGCGTGCGCGGTGGCGAAGAGCTTACCGAGCTGCGCAACGCACTGGACGACCACCTTGCACCCGACGATCGCGACATCCGCTTCTACCGGCTCTGCGCCAGTTGCCGGAGCGCATCGCAAACCCTCGACGGCGAGCGGATCGCGCGCTTGCCCGCGGTGCTGATCGTTTAGCGGCGGGAACCGGGGCAAAACGCGAGCCCCGATCCGATTATTTAACAATTCGATTTTAAAATAAATAGGTTAGCGATAAATCCTAAAGCGATTACTCACATTTGGATCGCCACCTTTTTAGATTCAGATAGTTAGCTTGACAAACGGGCGTTGCAGAGCTAAATTACGTTCATGGAATGAGGCCGCAAGGGCCTCATTTCCTTTAGCCGTTCAGGCTGTTGAAACCAGGATATATTCGGTAATCCCAGGATAGTGAGGCCTCATTTCCTTTAGCCGTTCAGGCTGTTGAAACGGGTGCGGTTTCGACATGATGTGCAAGGCGATTAGCGCCAGAGCTCAGCCGCAGTTGTCAGCGGCACTCCCCGGCTGTGGGAGCGGCCTCTGGCCGCGATCTACGCCGGAGCAACCCGCACGCGCGCATCGCGGCCAGAGGCCGCTCCCACAGGCCTGTCGAGCGAGCTGAGGCATGGCGCTAATCGCCATGTGCAATTCCGCGTTCACAGCGCGGTCAAGGATATCTCGCGCAGAGACGCAAAGGCGCAGAGAAGAGAAGAAATGCCTCGGAGCAGTCGGAACGCTCGTTCTTCCCTTTGCGCCTCTGCGTCTTTGCGCGAGACTCTTCTTTTTGCGACGCAACAGGGAGGACATCATCGGAAGGCCGCACCCGTTGAAACTTCACCCACCTGTTCGATGAGCTTCTTGACCATGGCGCCTCATTTCCTTTAGCCGTTCAGGCTGTTGAAACGGGTGCGGTTTCGACATGATGTGCAAGGCGATTAGCGCCAAAGCTCAGCCGCAGTTGTCAGCGGCACTCCCCGGCTGTGGGAGCGGCCTCTGGCCGCGATCTACGCCGGAGCAACCCGCACGCGCGCATCGCGGCCAGAGGCCGCTCCCACAGGCCTGTCGAGCGAGCTGAGGCATGGCGCTAATCGCCATGTGCAATTCCGCGTTCACAGTGCGGTCAAGGATATCTCGCGCAGAGACGCAAAGGCGCAGAGAAGAGAAGAAATGCCTCGGAGCAGTCGGAACGCTCGTTCTTCCCTTTGCGCCTCTGCGTCTTTGCGCGAGACTCTTCTTTTTGCGACGCAACAGGGAGGACATCATCGGAAGGCCGCACCCGTTGAAACTTCACCCACCTGTTCGATGAGCTTCTTGACCATGGCGCCTCATTTCCTTTAGCCGTTCAGGCTGTTGAAACTCTGTATCTGCAGGGGGAAAACCGCGACACGCGCCAATTCCCGCGCACCACTTGCATAACCTCTCCGCCTGGTCACTGCCAGCATCGCTCTATGGTGCGTAAACTACCGCAGACAGGCTTGAGGTCTCCTGCGCTGAGCTGACCACCGGGCGCACAGCGCCGAGATCGGCATGCACGAGCAAATGCCGAGAAGAGTGCGACAAGAATGACAACAAGGATTAGGATTGGGATTCCGACCGAACCATCACAATCAATGGATCTCCCATGCTGTTTGCCGACAACACCACCCTACTTTGCCCCTGCAACGACCTCGAAAGCGCCACCATTCTGGGCATCGCCCGGGAGCTGGGTGTCGATGTGCGGGTCGTCACCGGAGGCTGGGGCCTCATCCTCGCCGATGCGCTGGTCCAACACCCGGACATCGACGGCTTTCGGCGCGACGTCGTCACCGTCGAGCTCCCCAGCGCCGAAGAACCCGCCAACGCTGGGGCAGAGCGGCTGCTGCTCGAACAGGCGGGCAAGAGAGTGCATGTCATCGACCATCACGATTCGGCGGCGAGCGCCATGCAGGATGCCCCCAGGGAGGCATACCGACCAAGCTCCCTGGAGCAATTCGCCGCGTTGTTCGGCCACGAGCTGACCCGCGAGCAATACCTCGTCGCCATCGCCGATCGGGACTATTTTCCAGGACTCTCGGCCGCCGGTGCGAGCTGGGACGAGGCGCTGGCATTGCGCGCCGGCGAGCGCGCCATCCGCGGCGAAACCGATGACTTCGATGCCGCGCAAACCTGGGCCGACGGGCGCATTCGCACCCTGGGCAAAGACGCTACCGAGCTGCGTTTCCTGCGCGCGCCGGCACGCTTTCGCAATCTGATGCTGGATGTTCTGCAAACACCAACGCAGGAGGCATTCGACGCGGCATCGCAGTGTCGCAAGCCCCTGCGTCTCCCCGGGGCATTGGTGATCGTGCATGCCGAAGACGAAGACTCGGATGATCCGAATCAGCTGGGCGCGGTGCTCGAGGTGCGTTATGCAGGCCCGGCGAGCATGCACCCTGCTCTTCGGGCATTACGCGATGATCCGGCCTTCGCCGCCGGGCTGAAGACATGGTCCGGCGGCGGTCGTTTCGGCTGTTTCTTCGGAGCCGAAGCACGGCCTGGCTATCCAGCCCCGCCCTTCGACAGTCTGGTTTCCCGCGTGCTCGGCTATGTGCTGGACAGCGCCATGCCGCTGCGCGAATACCAATGCAGCTTTTTGCTGCCATTGGATCTGTTCGCAGACGAGCATCTGCGTCATGACCCCGCCGGCCGCAAGACCGACTTCCACCAGCGCTTGCAAGATCGGGTCACCGCCGGCGACATCCAGCTGCACAAGCTCAGACTGGTCCCGGCGAGCGAATGGCAGCCAACAGACGACGAGGCCATGCTGGAAACCGAGGCGCGCCTCTATTTCTTGCCCCAGCTTCAGGACGTGCTGTTCGATACCGAGCCGACCGCAGCATGCGGCGCCACAGGGCCGCGCCGCCTGGGACTCGATCCCATCCAGCGCTATCGTCTGCCGCGCGCCAATCTGGTGGACTCGTTGCGCTGGACGCTGACCGGCCAGGGCATTGGCGCATCGGCGCTGACCGCTCGCATCGCCGACTGCTCCCTCTATCGCTATTACAACGATCTGTTCATCCTCGCGATTTCCGTCACGCTGGAAGATCGACTGGCCGCGAGTAAATGCAACCCGCCCACCCTCGATCAGCGGCCCGAGATCCCCGGCACGGCGGCCATGTCCTGCGACGCACCCGACTGGTGGCATCCGCTGTTCGACATCGACGACCAAGGCTTCGAACGCATCGCCCGGCGCCAGCTCGATCACTGGCTGCGGTTTACCAAGCACGGCCGCATTCTGTACCGCAGCTTCATCGAGCAGGTGCTGGAGTTCAAGGTGGAACCGCAACGATTGACGGGCACGGACAACGGGCATCCGATCCATCGGCAGTGGCAATATCAGGATGAGCAGGGAAGCAAAGGCGACGACCTGTCGCCGATCGTCTACTGGCTGCTGCAACGCTTTTTCGCACCGGCGGATGCCTGCGCCGCCGACCAACAGCAGATCAAAGATCGATTGCGCCTGCAATACCTGTGCGAGGAGCGCATGTTCGTCAACGTCGCCTATGCCCTCTGCGGCGAGACTCCCAGAGATCAGGCGGGCCTGGAGCAACGCGACCGCCTGTTCAGCCTGGCCCTGTATGTGGACCGCGAGAGCGACGGCTTCAGCTCGCAGCAGGGCTATGTCTACGACCGCGCTTATACCCAAGCTCTGATGACCGAGGGCAGCGCGGAGACGCCCTCGCCCCGGCTGGATCGATGGCGCGGCATCGGCACCCTGTCCGGCTACAGTCCCTATGCCAACGCCTATCTGGGCAGCGGAGATATGTTTGCCTCGGTGATCGCTCCGCGCCATGTGCCCTACCATTATCAGCGCATGTTGATTCTGGTCCTGTTCTATCAATTGACTTTGCGCGGCTATAATCGCCGCATCAGCCATGCGACCACCAGTTTGCTCGAGGGCAACTCAGCGGCGGGACCAGCCGCCGGCGACCCGGGCCAGGCATTCCGGGCTCTGCGCGGAGACTTCATCGAATTCACCAACAATTACTGGTTCCGCGAAATCACCTTGGCAATCCAGGGCAAGGAGATCTTCGAGCGGCAGATCGCCGCGGCGGAGCTGGTGCAGGAATACACCCAGATCAAAGACGAGATGGAGCGCGCCGACGAATACACGGCATCGCTGCGAGACCGTCGTCTCAACGACCATGTATTCACCCTATCCCTGATCGGTCTGTTGGTCGCTGCATTGGCAACGCCCTGGACCGATTACGGCATTGCGCAGGAGGATGCCATCCGCCTGTCCGCGGCAGCAGCGATTTTCCTGCTGGTTTGGGTGGGCTGCCGTCTCACCAACTCGCGGCTGTTTCTCTGTCGGTGGCTGAAACAGCTCGCAAAATCCTTTGGCTCGGCATGACAAAGCATGGCAATTGCGGGTTTACAACAGGCGAGCATCACAGATGGGCCGAGCAGCGCTGCAACCCGCCCGGCGCGTCCAGGTGAAAGTTTCGGCATCAACCGGCCTATCATCGTGGAACTCCGGAGGTCAGAGCCAAGAACCACGCAAAAGGCGCGCAACAGCATGCGGGTTTGACCCTGATGTATCCCCACGAACCAGCCCGGGCATTTGGACGATTTTCCCGTGGTCGATGCTGCTCGTGTAGCCGACGCGTCGCCCGCAAGCGGGCTCCTACAAGCCGCCGGTGGCGGCCGACGTAGGAGCCCGCTTGCGGGCGACCTGGGAAGTCATGCCAGCAGAGCGCGGACCCGAGCGCCGCGGCTTTCCCGCTGGTTTGACCCTGAGGTATCCCCACAAACCAGCCCGGGCATTTGGACGATTTTCCCGTGGTCGATGCTGCTCGTCTAGCCGACGCGTCGCCCGCAAGCGGGCTCCTACAAGCCGCCGGGGCGGCCGACGTAGGAGCCCGCTTGCGGGCGACCTGAGAAGTCATGCCAGCGGAGCGCGGACCCGAGCGCCGCGCCTTTCCCGCTGGTTTGAGCCTGATGTATCCCCACAAACCAGCCCGGGCATTTGGACGATTTTTCCGTGGTCGATGCTGGTCATGTAGCCGACGCGTCGCCCGCAAGCGGGCTCCTACAAGCCGCCGGTGGCGGCCGACGTAGGAGCCCGCTTGCGGGCGACCTGAGAAGTCATGCCAGCGGAGCGCGGACCCGAGCGCCGTGCCTTTCCCGCTGGTTTGATCCTGAGGTGTCCCCACAAACCAGACCGGGCATTTGGACGATTTTCCGTGGTCGATGCTGCTCGTGTAGCCGACGCGTCGCCCGCAAGCGGGCTCCTACAAGCCGCCGGTGGCGGCCGACGTAGGAGCCCGCTTGCGGGCGACCTGAGAAGTCATGCCAGCGGAGCGCGGACCCGAGCGCCGCGCCTTTCCCGCTGGTTTGATCCTGAGGTGTCCCCACAAACCAGACCGGGCATTTGGACGATTTTCCCGTGGTCGATGCTGCTCGTGTAGTCGACGCGTCGCTCGCAAGCGGGCTCCTACAAGCCGCCGGTGGCGGCCGACGTAGGAGCCCGCTTGCGGGCGACCTGGGAAGTCATGCCAGCAGAGCGCGGACCCAAGCGCCGCGGCTTTCCCGCTGGTTTGAGCCTGAGGTATCCCCACAAACCGGCCCGGGCATTTGGACGATTTTCCCGTGGTCGATGCTGCTCGTCTAGTCGACGCGACGCCCGCAAGCGGGCTCCCACAAGCCGCCGGGGCGGCCGACGTAGGAGCCCGCTTGCGGGCGACCTGAGAAGTCATGCCAGCGGAGCGCGGACCCGAGCGCCGCGCCTTTCCCGCTGGTTTGAGCCTGAGGTATCCCCACAAACCGGCCCGGGCATTTGGACGATTTTCCCGTGGTCGATGCTGGTCATGTAGCCGACGCGTCGCCCGCAAGCGGGCTCCTACAAGCCGCTGGTGGCGGCCGACGTAGGAGCCCGCTTGCGGGCGACCTGGGAAGTCATGCCAGCGGAGCGCGGACCCAAGCGCCGCGCCTTTCCCGCTGGTTTGACCCTGATGTATCCCCACAAACCAGCCCGGGCATTTGGACGATTTTTCCGTGGTCGATGCTGCTCGTGTAGCCGACGCGTCGCCCGCAAGCGGGCTCCCACAAGCCGCCGGGGCGGCCGACGTAGGAGCCCGCTTGCGGGCGAATAGGCCAACGACGCCGACACATCGGACACAAGCCACAGGGCCTTGCCGACAGGGGGTGCTGCCTTCGATCAATGTCAGGATTCACCGCAGAGACGCAGAGTGCGTAGAGAGGCCATGGCGCCTCGCCCGCAAGCGGATCTTTACGAGCCGCGACCTCAGCGGGACGGGTCGCAATACCGTCATCATCGGCTGCTAAACTGATCGGCTCGTTTTCACACCGGTCTTGCACCGATTCGCCCGGACAGAACCTCAGACCCGCCATGCTCGATACCGTCCAGACACCCGCCGCCGATAAGTCCGCCGGCGCCACAGAGACCGTGCAGAAGCAAGGTTCCGTCGCCGCTACCCGCCGTGCCATCAAACGCTCACCACTGCCGACGGTGCTGATGCACTGGGCGATGGTCCTGGCCTTGGCGCTGAGCCTCGCCACCGGTCTGCGCATCGCGGCGGATGCGCCGGAGTCGCGGGTCGCAGCCGCGTTGGCGCCGGTGCTGCCGCAAGGGGCGGTGCTGCTCTGGCACTTGGCCGGCGGCATCCTGGTGCTCGGGCTGATGCTGGCTTACAGCCTGCATCAGGTCGCAACCGGGCTCGGGCGGCGCTGGCTACGGCCACCGCGGGCGGCTGCCGCCGCAGCGGGGCTGGTGCAGAGGCGGCGCTTGGATTGGCTATTGGCTTGGAGCGCGTTTGCGCTGCTCGGGCTCGCGGCCGTCACCGGCGTGCTGCAATACCTCGGCAACGCGCGGCTACCCGCCGCGGACCTGGCCGCGGTGCACCGCGGCGCCGCCTGGGGTCTGCTGATTTACGCCGTGGCGCATGCGGCCTTGCATCTGTCCGGCGGTCTGCGCATGCTGATGGGCATGCTCTGGCCGCGGACGGTCCATACCCATGCCGGCACGCTGGCCGCACTTGTAGCTCTGGGTCTGGTGGCGGCTGTGGTGGCGGCGGACCGGCTGCTGCCGCAGCACCTGGTGCTGGCGCGCACGGATTCACCGCCGCGCCTCGACGGCATCGGCAATGATCCGGCCTGGCAACGAGCGCAGCCGGTGCGGTTGCGCCTCGCCCGCGGGGCCAATCTGCCGGGCGGTGCCAGCGCGTTGACGCTGCGGGGGGTGCACGACGGCGAGCGGGCCTGGTTCCTCTGCGAGTGGACAGACCCGACCCGCAGCAGCAAGCATGTGCCCTTGGTGAAGACGGCGCAGGGCTGGCGCATCTTGCAGAGCGCCTATCGGGATGCCGATGAGAACCTCTACTACGAGGACAAGCTGGCGCTGATGCTGGCGCCGGCCAAGCCCTGGGCGGCGCTGGCATCGGTGCATCTCGGCGCGAGGCCGCTGCGAGGGGAGCCAGGCCCCCCCGGAGGCCGCGGGCTGCACTACACCACCGACGGTGGCATCCTGGACCTGTGGCACTGGAAATCCGTGCGCAACGCCGCCGAGCACCAGGCGGACGACAACTTCTTCGGCCCGCCGCTGCCGGCGCCGGCGGAGACGGCGCGGGTGCGCGATCCGGACAGCGGTGCCTGGCTGCCGCGCTACACGGCCGGCTATCGCAAGGACCCGCCGAGCACCTACAGCGGCTATGAGATGAACTGGGAGTTTTTCAACGAGGGCCGGGTACTGCCGCTGCGGCTGCCGGATGATCCGCGGGACTTGCCGCCGGCACAACAGCTGGACCTGGCGCCGGATGCCTCGGACGCCGGCATACCGCGCATGACCGGCTGGATCGAATACAACGATACCCGCCCCTACGCCGACGGCCCCGACGATCTGCCGCTGGGCACGCTGCTGCCGAGCGTGCTGCCCACCGGCCCCCTTCGCGGCGATCGCGGCGATATCCGCGCTCGCGGGCGCTGGTCCAACGGCCGCTGGCACCTGGAGTTGAGCCGGCGGCTCGACACCGGCTCAGATAGGGACGTGGCCATCGCCGACGGCGTGCTGCTCTGGGCGGCGGTGTTCGATCACACCCAGACTCGCCATGCCTACCATTTGCGGCCGGTGCGATTGCGGTTGCGCTGATACAGATCTGGAACGGTTCCACCCGGGCCGAACGAAGTCGGCGCACCCGTGGGCCGCCTGGCAACCTCCGCGGTCGCATCTTCTGTCACGCGGTCGCAATGAAATCGCAACAGAACCGCCATTGGATCATCCCGGTCTCGTCACCTCGGTTCGTTAGTCTGAGCGCTCATTTCGCTTGGCCGGGGCGCTGCCTGGTGCGAGGACTGCGACGCGCTTCCCCCGGCACATCCGTCCATTTGCCCACTGCCCTAGGGGATGATCCGATGTACCCATCTGTCCGTCGCCGCCCGCTGCTGCTGGTGGCCGGCGCCTGCGCTTTGCTGCTCGGCCTGGCGATCGCCTCGACCGCGACCCTGGCTAACCAGACGATCCGCTACCAGATCACCGCCGACGCCGACGACGCCGAAGAAATCCTAGCCACCGGTGAGGTGGTTCTGACTAGCTCGGACCTGGAGATCACCGAAGACGGCGGCGACAACCAGCTCGTCGGCCTGCGCTTCACCGACATCGACCTGCCCCAAGGGCTGCCGATCCTGGGCGCCTACATCCAGTTCACCACCGATGAGGACGACAAGAGCACGCCGAACTTCGACGTTCTGATCGAGGGCGAGGCCGCTGGACATGCCGCCGCCTTCACCGAGGCACTGCAGGACATCAGCCTGCGCCCGCGCACCGCCGAGCAGGTCGCCTGGTCCGGCATCCCGGCCTGGACCGTCGAGCACGAGGCAAGCGAGGATCAGCGCACGCCGGATATCAAAGATATCGTGCAGGAGATCATCGATCAGCCCGACTGGCAGGCCGGCAACGCCATGGCTTTCATCCTCACCGGCACCGGCACCCGCTCCGCCGAGTCCCATGACGGCTCGATGGCTCATGTGGAGGTATCTGACCTGGCCCCGAAGCTAGTGCTGCGGGTCCCGTCCACCGAGACCTACCGGGTCGCCGCCTCCGACGATGATGCCGAAGAGGGCGACGACGGGGCCGGTATTTTGGACATCGACAGCTCCGACCTGGAGCTGGTGGAGGACCACGAAAACGAGCCGGACCGCCGTCAGACCATCGGCATCCGGCTCACCGATGTCGCCATCCCTACCGGGGCACGGATCCTGTCCGCGCACCTGCAATTCGCCGTGGACGAGGGCGACAAGAACTCCGATCCCTTCGACGTGACCATCTGGGGCGAGGCGGCCGACAACCCGGCGGCCTACGCTGACACGGCCTACAACATCAGTAGCCGCGACAAGACCAACGCCTCGGTGAGTTGGAGCGACATCCCGTTTTGGGCCGAAGACGATGAGGGCCAGCCCGGCGGTCCCGATCAGCGCACGCCGGACCTGACCGCCGTCGTGCAGGAGATCGTCGATCGCGCCGGCTGGAAGGAAGGCAACGCCATGGCCTTCATCATCCAGGGTGAGGGCCAGCGCACCGCCGAATCCTTCGACGGCGACAGCGCCCTGGCACCGGCCCTGGTGGTCACCTTCATTGGTGAGCAGACCACGCCCTCGGCCTATCGCGTGCGCCTGACCTGGGGCGCCGGCGATGACCCGACCACGCAGATGAACCTGATCTGGGATCAGGTGCGCGGCAGCGGCCCGGTGGTCCACTACGACTTCTATGATCCGCTCCAGGGCTGCCCAACCGACCTTGCGCAGTATGCCTTTACCCAGGCGCCTCAGCGCAGTGTCAACTACCGGGGCATGAACAACCACATCGCCACTCTCAACGGCCTGGCGGCAGGCACCGACTACCGCTTTGTCATCGCCGACCAGACGGGGGCCACCGACTGCATGTGGTTCCGCACCGCGCCGGCTACCCCCGAGCCGTTCACCTATATCACCGGCGGCGACACCAAGTCCTCCGGCAACGCCCTGATGGCCGGGCGCTGGTCGAACCAGATGGTCGCCAAGCTGCGCCCGCTGTTCGTGCTCTTTACCGGCGACTTCAACTCCGGCGACGGCACCAACGATGCCAGCTGGCAGCAATGGTTGACGGACTGGTCCGAGCTAACCCGCGCCGCCGACGGGCGCATGACCCCGATCATCGCCGTGCACGGCAACCACGAGGACGGCGATCTGGAGTCCATGCTCTACAACCTGTTCGACTCCGGCAACGCCGACCCGCTGCAGCCGATCGACTACAGCTACGGCTCGCTGACCTTCGCCGGCGGCCTGCTGCATGTGATCAACCTGAACTCTCAGCTCTACCTGAACGGTCTCACCGCGGCCCATGAGCGCCAGACCGACTGGCTCGCCGAGGACCTGGCCGCACACCAGACCGACACCTTCAAGATCGCCGGCTACCATAAGCCGATTCGCCCACACACTTCAAGTAAGGCCGAGAACGACCATGAGCTGGCCTGGGCGGATCTGTTCGACACCTATGGGCTGACCATCGCGAACGAGAGCGATACCCACAACCACAAGTTTACCTTCCCGCTGCGGCGCTCCGACGAGTCCGGCAACGACATGGGCTTCGTGCGCGACGACGACAACGGCGTGCTCTACGTCGGCGAGGGCAGCTGGGGCGCGACGCCGCGCGCCGACAACGACGACAAGTCCTGGACCCTGGACAGCGCCTCCATCAACCAGATCAAGTGGAACCACATCTATCCGGCGGAGGGAGAGGAACCGGCGCGGATCGACATCCACACTGTCCTCACCGCCCGCTACGAGGATGGCCAGCTGGTCAACTACGTCGAGGGCGTCGGCAGTGTGGACGATGCCGATCCCTTCGCCCTGCCGGACAAGATCACATTGTATGAGGCGCCCTTCTATGGCGCCGTCATCAGCGTGCCCTTCCAGGCCCTGAGCGGCGAGCCGCCCGCGGCACCGACGGACCTGACCGGCGCGGCCACTTCCTACACCGACATTACCATCAGCTGGGCCAATGTGGAGGCCCCGGCGAATGTCTCCGGCATTAGCGTCGATCGGCGCATCGGCAGCGATGGCGAATGGGAGACCATCGCCGGCGGTCTGGACTCGGAGACCTCCAATTTCTCCCAGTCCGAACTCGAGGACGGCACCGATTATTACTATCGAGTGCGAGCCAACAATGTCTTCGGCTCGTCCGAATGGTCCAATGTGGTGCTGGTCTCCACCCCGGTGGATACGCGCCTGCGCATCGTCCTCAGCGAGGGCGCCAACGGCTACGCCGGCAGCCAGGTCATCGCCATCGCCTCGGCGAGCCCAGACGACAGCTTCGCTGCCCAGGCCCTGAGCTTCGACCAGGCCACCAGCGACTATGGCGGCCCCGGCGTCTCCCAAGGCCTGATCCGCTTCGACAACGCCCTCGACGCACTGCCCGCGGAGCATGTCGTCACCGGTGCCGAGCTGCGCTTCCGGATCACCAGCGCCAGCAACGGGCCGGTGGGCTTGCACCGGATGCTGATGGCCTGGGACGAGACCAGCAGCTGGAACGCCTTCGGCGGCGACGGCATCCAGGCCGACGACAGCGAGGCCGTGCAGAACCCCGACGAGAGCAAGATCAACCTCCAGGGCGGCACCTTCACCACCTATGACGTCACCGCCTCGGTGCAGGCTTGGGCCGAGGGTGAGGCCAACAACGGCTGGCTGATCCTGAACCTGAGCACCGATGGCTGGGACATCGCCACGGAACTCTACAGCGGCACCGACTTCGGAACCCACCGCCCGCGGCTGACGATTTTCTATAGCCCCATGGGCGACGCCGACGGCGATGGCGTTCTCGAACGCGACGACATGCGCGAGCTGCGTACCCATTTGCGGCAACCGGCGAGCAGCTGCCCCGCCTGCGACATGGATGGCGACGGCGTCGTCTCGGTCCGCGATGCGCGCTTGCTGATCCTGGAACTGCGCAAGTGAACCCGCGGCGCCGGTGCCCCCGCCGAGCGGCACCGACGCCGGTCCCAACCCGATTCTCTACAACGCCGCATCTCTGCCGTCATGAACAACGCCCAAACCAAATGCCATATGCCCTTCGCGACCCTCGCCGGCCTGGCCCTGCTGACGAGTCAGGCGCAGGCCATGGTCGATCTGTCCATCGAACCCTCCACCGAAGGCTTCCATGCCGGTGAGACCCTGGTGGTGGAGATCGCCGCCTCCGGCCTCGACGACGCCGACCTGGCCGGCTTCGATCTGGTGCTCAACTTCGACCCGAACATACTGGAGTTTCAGTCCTACAGCCTTGGCACCCAGCTCACCGATTCTGTCTTCGGCCAAGAAGATCTGAGCAACACCAGCGGCGTCGCCACCGGCGCGCTCGGTCTTGGCGAGGTATCCTGGCTGCTCGACTTCAGCGGCCAGCCGGACGCGTTTGTGCTCGCCAGCGCAAGCTTCGCGTCGCTGTCGCGCGGCACCAGCCCGCTTACCCTCACCGACATCGTTCTGTCGGACGGCGACGGCAACAGCCTCCCGGTGGGCGTCGTCGGTGACGCCAGGGTGTCCGTGCCCGTGCCGAGCGGCCTATTGCTGCTACCCATCGGGCTTGGACTGTTCGGGTTGCGGGGGTATTGGAGCCGGCGGTCGACGTAAGGATGTGTTCAGGAACAAACATCTTCAGCGCAGCGCGCTGCTAGGGAAGGAGAAAGGAAAGGAAAAAAGACGCCCAACTTTACTTGGCCCCTTTACTTGGTTTTAGAATCGATCATTTCCCTTAGCGCTATGTTTTTCCATCTAAAATACGCATTCTAGGCCGAAAATTACTTCATATAGAAGCTTTTAATCAATCAATTACCGGCCTCCAAGACGCGCTCCCCGGTGCCCTATCTGTGGGGCATGCTGCCCGCGTGAGACCAGGCCCGGCCCGGGCATTTGGACGATTTTTCCGTGGTCGATGCTGCTCGTGTAGCCGACGCGTCGCCCGCAAGCGGGCTCCTACAAGCCGCCGGTGGCGGCCGACGTAGGAGCCCGCTTAGGGCGACCTGAGAAGTCATGCCAGCGGAGCGCGGACCCGAGCGCCGCGCCTTTCCCGCTGGTTAGAGCCTGAGGTATCCCCACAAACCGGCCAGGGCATTTGGACGATTTTCCCGTGGTCGATGCTGCTCGTGTAGCCGACACGTCGCCCGCGAGCAGGCTCCTACAAGCCGCCGGGGCGGCCGACGTAGGAGCCCGCTTGCGGGCGACCTGAGAAGTCATGCCAGCGGAGCGCGGACCCGAGTACCGCGCCTTTCCCGCTGGTTTGAGCCTGAGGTGTCCCCACAAACCGGCCAGGGCATTTGGACGATTTTTCCGTGGTCGATGCTGCTCGTGTAGCCGACGCGTCGCCCGCAAGCGGGCTCCTACAAGCCGCCGGTGGCGGCCGACGTAGGAGCCCGCTTAGGGCGACCTGAGAAGTCATGCCAGCGGAGCGCGGACCCGAGTACCGCGCCTTTCCCGCTGGTTTGACC
Source organism: Thiohalocapsa sp. PB-PSB1 (assembly GCA_016745215.1). GTDB lineage: Bacteria > Pseudomonadota > Gammaproteobacteria > Chromatiales > Chromatiaceae > Thiohalocapsa. The sequence continues at coordinate 3,465,514 of CP050890.1, read as the reverse complement.
CTGAGGTGTCCCCACAAACCGGCCCGGGCATTTGGACGATTTTTCCGTGGTCGATGCTGCTCGTGTAGCCGACACGTCGCCCGCAAGCGGGCTCCTACAAGCCGCCGGTGGCGGCCGACGTAGGAGCCCGCTTGCGGGCGACCTGGGAAGTCATGCCAGCGGAGCGCGGACCCGAGTACCGCGCCTTTCCCGCTGGTTTGAGCCTGAGGTATCCCCACAAACCGGCCCGGGCATTTGGACGATTTTTCCGTGGTCGATGCTGCTCGTGTAGCCGACGCGTCGCCCGCGAGCGGGCTCCTACAAGCCGCCGGGGCGGCCGACGTAGGAGCCCGCTTGCGGGCGACCTGAGAAGTCATGCCAGCGGAGCGCGGACCCGAGTACCGCGCCTTTCCCGCTGGTTTGAGCCTGAGGTGTCCCCACAAACCGGCCCGGGCATTTGGACGATTTTTCCGTGGTCGATGCTGCTCGTGTAGCCGACGCGTCGCCCGCAAGCGGGCTCCTACAAGCCGCTGGGGATGGCCGACGTAGGAGCCCGCTTGCGGGCGAATAGGCCGACGACGCCGACACATCGGACACAAGCCACAGGGCCTTGCTGACAGGGTGCTGTCTGAAAAGAATGTAAAGATTCACCGCAGAGACGCAGAGTGCGCAGAGAGGCTAAGGCGAATGCATCCCTCTTCTCTGCGTCTCTGCGGTGAAGCAAACTTCAGTCTGGTTGAATAGCTGAATATTCTACGCAGTATCAGCCTCGACTGGGCGGTATAAGACGTTGTCAAAGCAGCGGATTCTCTGGGGGTACCTCAGGGTTTGCCCCGTTAGAGACTGCCCTTTCTAGATAGTCTCTTAGCCGTTCAGGCTGTTGGAACCTTGGGCACCTTGTGACCCCATCATCCGATCATCGGCGGGCTGGCCTCGGTGCCCCTGCGTTTCCCCCACCTCCGACGCCGGCGTCCGCCCCCTCGGGCATTTGCAGCCTGTCCAGCCATTGCACGCAGCGATCGACCATCCCCAGGTCGCCCGGAGCCTCGATCAGCCGCCACAGCTCGGCCTCGATCTGCTGCGTGCGTGCCAGCGCCTTGCGCTGCCAGGTGTTGATCTCGATGTCGTGCATGATGCGGGCGAGCCAGCGCACCTTGGCGTCGTCTATGCGATGGCGATCGACCAAGACCTCGAAGGTGGATTGGGCGTGGGTGCGGCGGATCGGCGCGTCCGGGGTGTCGAACAGGATGCCCGGCGGCAGCGGCTGGTCGGGCGGGACCAGGCGGATGCGGGCGTGCGGCGCGATGTGGCGGCGGATCAGCCAGATGCTTGCGCATTTGTCGGGCTCCATCTGGTCTCGAGTCACATAGTCCGGGCCGCCCTGCCCTGGCGGTCGCGCCTCGGCATGCAATGCGAGGGTCGTCGCCATTAGCCAGGCGATCAGGCGGTAACCGCGTCGAGATACCATCGTTCGAGTGTCTCCAGGGTCATGTCCGCGAGGTCCGCGGGTTGCAGCTCGGCGCCGATGCGCCCAGCGCGCAGCAGCAGCACGCGACCGCCCAGGGCCAGCGCCTCGTCGAGCTGGTGGGTGACGTGCAGCAGGGCGGTGGCATCGCGCCGCAGCCGCTCGCGCAGCAGCGCGAGCAGCCCCGCCTTCAAGGCCGGGTCGAGGTTGTTGAAGGGTTCGTCAAGCAGCAACAGCCGATGCCCCGGCGCCAAGGCCCGGGCCAGGGCCAGGCGCTGGCGCTGGCCGCCGGAGAGCTGGTGCGGACGGCGCCGGGCCAGCATGGCTATGGCTCGCTCGGTGGCATTGCGCCCATGGGCGGCCTGCAAGCCGAGGCGGACGTTGTCCAGCGCGCTCAGATGCGGCCACAGCGCTAGGTCCTGAAACAGCATCCCCAGCCCGCGTCGGCGCGGCGCCAGACAACGGCCCCGTGCATCGGCGACCACCCGGCCGGCCAGCCGCACCGAGCCGGCATCCGGTCGCTCCAGCCCGGCGATCAGTCGCAGCAGCGTTGACTTGCCGCTGCCGGAGGCCCCAAGCAGCACCGCCGATTCGCCGTCGGCCAGGGTCAGGTCGAGCCCGTCGAGCACCGGCTGCCCGCGGCGGTAGTGCTTGCCGAGCCCGACGATCTCGATCATCGCTCGGCGCGCTGTGCCAGCGTCGGCGCTGCGGACCGCTGCCAGAGCGGGTACAGCAGCGCGATCGGCCGAGCACGACAAGCACCGATAGCAGCACATGTTCGGCGCTACGGGCCTTGATCATCGCTGCGGCTATCGGCGTTGCCGCGCTGCGAAGATGGTGCGAGGACTCGCCATGGAAGCATGGGTCGCGAGGGGTTTTGCGGGCATGTGTCATCAATCATTACCTTTGCGGTCGTCGAAGCGATCTGTCAGGCCGAAGCCGAGCCGGCGGTGCCGGTCGATCCGCTTTGGGGCATCTGGTTGGCCCGGGTGCCGTCGAGTGTAGAAGATGGCCGTATTTTACAAGCATCGCATCGCGCGCCGCGTGAGCTCGTGGACGCGACACCGAACGCCCAGCATCGCTCGACCCGAGTTGCTACAGTAGCTGTTTGGGGACAATCGACGAGCCTGAGTCCAGGTTTGACAGAATGACCATCGATCTCGATCAGTGCGCGCGGGGGAGGTCCAAAATCAGACAAAAGGCAAAACCTGACCCCGGCACTGACCTCGGCTCTTGACTTGTGACCCCGGCAATTCCGACGATACTGGATCGCAAGACCCGACGTCCGTCACGATGTTTCGGTGCAGACGATAGCGCCATGGCAGCACCCGTGCCGGATCCTGCAGCGCTTCGGCTTTTTCGAAAGCGCGTATCGCGGCCGTCTGGAGAACATCGCCCCCGTCGGCCGATGGAACGCGGGCGCGAACGAAAGCCTCGAGCTCGTTGCCGTGGTCGCGCAGGGCCTTTGCCACGCGCTCCGCCTTCGCTTCACGTCCGCCTGGGTTGGTCATGGATTATGGGCTTGACTTAATTCCGTGTAGCCGGACAGTTGCAGGCGGGTTCACAGCGACAACTGGAACCACAGGTGTAGGTCTCACCGCAGCAGCACTTGTCTTGGCTCGGCTTCTGATGGCTGCACGAGCAGGAGGCGGTGCAATTATCGCATTGGCAGTGGTGCGTTTCGGTCGTGAGGATTTCTCCAGGTTCAGGAGCCCCCCGATTTGGGGCTCTTCTGCTGTATTGACGCAAGCCGCTGAGAAAATCTTACACTTCCGCCAGAAATCTATTGATGATTGGCTCGCTCCCTTGGCCGCGGGCTCGCCCTTGATCACTGGTTTGGGCAACGCGGCATTGGAGAGCGCCGGGGGGCGGGATTGTTGCGCCGGTATTGCGCTATTCTCGGCCCGAGGCGCTCCTTTGGCCAATATTTGGGAGCGCCGATCTCCTTCAAGCAGGATGCATTCCAGTATAATCCCGCCCGCGATGGCGATCGGCCGGCCGCGACTGCTCGCGCCACGGCGTCGATGTCGGCTTCCTCGGGATAGATGTACAGGGTGGTTGGATTCTTATCCGTGATCTCGACGATCTCCCGGGCGTCCGACGGCGACCAGCTGGTGCAGCCGCTGCTACGCCCGCCCGAATAGTCCACCAGCCTTCCTAGGGGAACGTAACCCTCGTCATTCGCGTAAGGGCTGTCCGGTTCTCGCAGCAGACAGGCCCCTTTGATCAAGACCGCCGCATGACCCCCGATCGCGCGTTGTTCGGCGTTGGCGGTCTCGCCCTCGCCGTTGAAGGGAATGAAGGAGCGCACCAGCGCCGTTTTCTGTTTCGAGGAGACGCGGTAGTAGCCCTTGAAGGATGTCCGCGTCTCGCCAGTCAAATACACGCCGCCGGCCGTCAGTCTCGAGCCCAACGCGTTGCTGAAGTGTTTGGCGCATCGTCTGCCGTTCTTGAAATCCGCGACGCCTTTCAGTGTACGGCCGCCGCCGTGGCCCGACGAGACTGCGCGGAACGACCGCTCGGCTTCACAGATGATAAAGAACCGCCGCCCCGGTCCACCATTGCGTGAGGTGTGCGGACGCGTCGTGTCCATGGCGAAATAACAAGGGTTCCGCACGGCACCATCGCCCGCTTTGCGTAGGTAGAGCGCACGCGCTCTAAGCAGGACCGTTGATGCGATTTGCCCCTCCCTTTCGCCGACATGGACCCTCAGCCAGGTCGGGATGTCCGATGGTTGCTCCACGGCGAAGGATCGCGGCGCGGCCGATAAGGCGACGAGGGCGATAAGGAGGGCGCTGGTCATGACTGCGGCGCTTACGAGGCGCGGGAACCTGGGGTAGAACGTGAAGCAGTTCCACCATCGGCGTTGGGGCTGGCGCGGATGGCGGATCATCCTACCGGAGGGGTTTAGGATCGTGGTCTTGAAGACAACGAAGCTCTCCACGAAGACGCATCTCACTGGCATCGTTTAATCCTGTTGTCGAACTGTGTTGCGATTGGTTTGATCCTAGCCTATCTCTTGAGGTATTGCGGTGGCACTTTACCATTTACATCCACCAACTCTCGTTGTCTCGGGTCATCCTTTTGCGTAGGGGGCCGACCACGCTTGCCTGGACGGAGCGTTCTGCCAAGTCGTTTCTCGAGCGCGCCGAGTTGTTGCCTCGAAGCCCACAGCTTAGTGGTTAGGTGCATGGTTGCTCCGGCATATTTCTGGCCGAATCGTCGCATTCAAAACTTCGCTGTGTCAGGAGTTCTGCAATGGTTTGACCCTTCGTTGACATCACGCCAGTCGCGCTCCGCAGCGGACGCTTGCGCGTGTGGCGGTAAGCTCTTAGCCGAGTGCTGCGCCAACGTCGGCGGCGGTTGCAGCGCGCTTTCCGCTAGGCTGTCGAAATGTCCTGAGTTTTGATGCCAAACCGATTCCGGGGCTTGGATTGCTTCATCGAACGCACTGGGGAAGCCTCATCGGTGTCAGGGTCGCTATCGAAATCGGAATCGAATCCGCTCATCGATCAAAGCAGCCAGCTCGATACCAATCCCTAATGTTGACCTTGACACCGATTCCGACACCGACTAAGCATCCATAAACCGGGAAGCGCTTGTTTTAGTGAGACTGCAGATTTCGACAGCCTAGCTCTCCGCTACGCCTTCGCTGTGCTCCGTTCCATGCGGGTCGTACTGATCCGCACATCGCCCCGAGTCATGTGCAGGATGCAGAGAGCTTGCCGGAGTTGGTGAGCACGGCAGTTTCCGGACAGGCGACGTCGGCGGAACCGGCGCTTGCTCACTGCGACTGCTTGCCGGAGCGCCAACCGGCGCAACCGAACGCGCCGCGTCTCGCCGACCGTCCAGCTCTGCTGGGGGCGCGACAGGCTCGACAACCCCTGTCGAGGGACCAGGCATCGATGTCGTCTCAGCCGCAGTGCCCGCTATCGCGCGCGTGCCCTGGATGCCAATCTTGGTCTCGCCTGTTGCCGGCGTTTCCGCGCTCGAGGGATTGCTTTGCGCTCCCAGCATGCGCCAGTAGAGTCTCACCGCATCCAGCGCCTGACGGCGTTTCCAGGGCTCCTGCCCCTCCGACTCCAGCGTATCGCTGAACGCCTCCAGGCTGGTCTCTAAACAGGGATACTGTGTGTGCTTCAGGCAGAAGTCGAGGAAGTAGCGCAGCCAACGCTGGAAATCTGGCCAGAGGTTCACGGCAACACCAGCACTCACCAACGCTTCCTCGCACCTTGTCTCGATCTTGGGAGGGATATCCAGCAGCATCGCTCGAAGCCTGCGGGATAAAAAAATCATGCTCGCATGTTATCCCTCTGCATGACAAGTTGTCTAAACGACGTTTTCAGGCTTGTCAAAGACTTATGGGTCTACCCCCTGGATCGACGCTTCCGCGAGACGCTTACTCGTTGATTTTTCGGCTGCTGGGTAGACCGAATGTTGACGCCGGGATGGAGTACGCTGGAATTGACAAACCTAGCCCGCCCCGGAGCCGATCTGCCGTGCATCGTACCCCCGCCGCCGCGCGATAACGCCGCCGCGTGCAGACGCACATCGACAACGCCGACCATCGCAAAGCCGCGCGTCGGGCTCAGGCCCGGACGGATCGAGCCCAGGCAGCGCAAACGCCGGCCCAAGGCGTTTCCACTGATGACCAAGCCGCGCCCTGAGGCACGCGAGCAAGTGCGGCTGAACGGCCATCCGAAGAAGCAGAAATGACTCAGGTTGGAACCGTCACCCCCATGAACCGCCTGGAATATTCCCTTAAGTAAGTGCCATTCGGGCCAGGCCACGTTCGCGGGTTCTGTGACCGTTTCTTATGGGTGAAAGTCCGAGACAGCCTCCCGCATGTGAATAAGGTAGCCCTCTCCGGGCGTGATGGCAAAGTTCACACCCACGGACTCGCCGGTCGGGGCTATGGCGGCGGTCTCGAACGCACCGGTGTGCCGGGAGTATCGCCGAACGCTCGCCGCCCGCTCACTACCGAGAGCCTGCAGAAGCTGATAAGCACTGTAGCCCTGGGGTGGACAGCCAAATCCTCCGAGATTCAGGCCCGCCAGCAGGTCCACCGCAGCACAGTGCACGGAGGCAAAGCCGACAGCCCGGTCTTCAGACGCGTAGGCGACAACTGCCTCGCTACCGGTCAAAGCGAAGCCTTCCGCCGTGTCCGAAGTCACGGTAACAAAACGACCCTGCAGGCGATCATAGATTATCACTTCATCTATCCTAGATGTCTGCCCCAGGGCCACCTCGAGCCAATCCCACAGATTACCGACAACCGGCAGTGTCACCAGGTTAAACCCCCGCACAAGGCGCACCACGGCGCCGGGGGTGGACGCGGAATCCCCAGGGTCCGACTCCCACTCATCCACACGGCCATTGCGATTGCCATCCTCGACGCCGTCGGGGATGCTGTCCTGGTCGCTGTCCTGCCTTCGGGGGTTCGTGGTGGTCGCCGGATCGCTGTCCGGTACGAACCAGCCCGCTGTCCCACCAATCGGGCCATTCCCATCCGGGTCCGGTACCGGATCCACGATCCCCACCTCCACGCCATCGGGGATACCATCCCCATCGGTATCGAGTCGGCAAGGGTCGGTCTCGTCCGCGTCGACGATGCCATCTTTGTTGACGTCTTCCGCGGCGTCCGGGATACCGTCGTCATCGCTGTCGAGATCTGCGGGGCCGCAGTCGCGCGCATCCCAAATGCCATCCCCGTCGAGATCCTTTAGCTGCAAATTTAGCACCAAATGAAGCGCGCCAGCACAGTACGGTCCTGTGACCTGGACGGGTGTTGTACGCCCCGTGGTCGTGCAGTCTCCCAGTTGGCGATCATCATTGTTGCCCCACGCCCATACACTGCCGTCGTCCTTCAGCGCAAAAGTAGATGAGCCTCCTGCGGCTATCGCTACGATATTGCCGAGACCCGAAACCTGGACAGGCGTTTTTTCATATGACCCGCTCTCGCCATTGCCGAGCCGACCATCTCCATTGTTTCCCCACGCCCAAACGGTGCCGTCAGCCCTCAGGGCGATGGTGTGCGATTTTCCTGCAGCAATGGCAATGACATCGAAAAGCTCCGATACCTGGATCGGTGTGGGTCTGTTTGTGGTTGTGCCATCGCCAAGACGTCCGCTCTTGTTCTCTCCCCACGCCCAAACGGTGCCGTTATTTTTCAGGGCGATGCTGTGGTTGCTGCCTGCCGCAATGGCAACGACATCGACAAACGCTGAAACTGCTACCGGGGTGGGACGGTCTATGGTCGTGCCATCGCCGAGCTGACCATCGTCGTTGTCTCCCCAGGCCCATACCGTGCCGTCATCCTTCAGGGCGATGCTGTGGTTGCTACCTGCCGCAATGGCAACGACATCGACAAGCGTTGAAACCTCTACCGGTATGAGACTGTCTGTGGTTGTGCCATCGCCAAGTTGACCCTTCCAATTATATCCCCAGGCCCACACCCTGCCGTCGTCTCCAAGGGCGACCGTGTGCTTGTCTCCCGCGGCGACCGCGGTGATATTGCTCAGATTCGCAACTGGGTTTGGCATCTTCGAGCAAGTAATATACTTGGTGCCGCATCTTGCAGCGCCGGTATCGTAGCCAAGCTGTTCATGGTCATTTCTGCCCCATGTCCACACCGTGCCGTCGTCTGTTAAGGCGACGCTGTGTCCGTCGCCTGCGGCTACAGCCGTTACATCGACAAGACCTGAAACCCGGACCGGTGAGGCGCGGTCCAGGGCGGTACCATCGCCAAGCTGACCATAGAGATTAAATCCCCAGGCCCACACCGTGCCGTCCATTTTCAGCGCCACCATCATAGGTGTTCGGGATATTTTTTCTTAAATTTCATGCAGTTATAAATTTTTTTAATAGACGGCGAAACCCTTGCTAACTTTCATAATAAAATAGTTGTGCCCACTAAATACTACAAAAGCAGCAAAGGTATCGCCATGACCGAGAATAGCATTCTTGATGTTTTGAAACAATGCTTCGAAAAATTTATTCCTGCCGAGGACGCCAGAACCACGATCACACCTTTGGAGTTTACAATCACTTTGGTGTTTTGCTATTTCGGAGATTCTAAGACATTTTCATTGGAGTCCATTCGCCGTTTCATGATAGGACACCTGAATCAATCGATCAGTCGCGGTGCGTTTTGGGAGCGGATGGCTGGAAACCGATTGAAACAGAATTTGCAAAGTGTCATTGCGGAATTGATGGGGCGTCTTGCGGCATCGGTGCAGGTGAGTGAGACAATTTTGAAACAACTCGGTGTCAACGCTATTGAGGTTGTTGATTCGAGTTCGATTACGCTGTTGCCGGGGGCGAAAAACGCATTTCCCGGTACCCGCACGAAGGCGTCGATCAAGTGGCATGCGAGTTTCGATATCCTGACCGGATTGCTGGTATGGTTTCAGTTAACGCCGGGGAAGAGACATGATAGCAAGTGTTTTCCGGAGATCACGTCCTTGAAAGGGAAGTTGGTGATTTTCGACCTGGGTTATTGGGACTATGCTGTCTTGCATGCCATTGAAAAAGCTGAAGGTTTTTTTCTTTCACGCGTGAAATCCAATGCTGTGATTAAAATCAAAAAAGTTATTCAAGGGCTCAGCAAAGAGGCTATCGGGCAATCGCTGCTCTCGCTGGATTTGAGCCGTAAAAAAGGCAACATCATTGAAGTGATTATCGAAAAAATTCATCAAGGTAATACCTTAAACTACCGGGCGATCGGGTTTTGGAACCCGGTCGAAAAGGATTATCATTGGTATATTACGAATTTAACCGCAGCCGCCTATTTGATTTATCCTTTGTATCGGCTGAGATGGCAAATAGAACTTATTTTCAAAGCGTGTAAGAATTCCCTGAATGCGAACCAAATTACCTCTTGCAACGCCAATATAATTGAAAACTTACTACTCGCCTCTATCGTGGCTCATCTGAGTACGCACACTGTATTTCAGATCGGTAGGGAACAGTTGGATGATGAGCAAAATTTAGCTATTTCGTTTCAAAGAATCGCTAAAGTAGCGGTTGTACTGGCGCGAGATTTTATCATGTTTTTGTTACATTCATCACAAGAATATTTTAAAATCCTAGTGAATAAGATAAAGTTGTTTGCGAACGAAATTTTTGATCCAAATTATAATCAAAGAGAGACATCATTGGCGCGCATACACAGATTATTATTAGAAGGTGGATAAAAAAATCCCGAACACCTATGGCGCCACCATGTGATTGGCTCCCCCGGCGATCGCGGGGCTGGTCTTTTCGTAGGCAGGCACTGAGTCAACGTCTAACGGGTCGGAGCCTGCCTGGATTTCTTCAAGGTCGGTGTAGAAGTCTTTGTCTGTGTCGGGGTCAGTCGGATTTGTCTGGCGGCTATATTCTTCCCGGTTGGTTAGGCCGTCTCCTTCGAAATCGTCTTCCGGCAAGACATCTTCGATGGCGTCGATGCCGTCGTCCGGATACGCGTGCAGGATTTGCTGCTCCCAATAGTCCGGGAGCGTATCATTGTCGGCGTCGACGGCGGAATCATAAAAAGCGGCTGCCACCGATTTGTTCGCATCCATCACGATCCGGCACTCCCCTGTTCCATTGCAGGCTCCGGACCATCCGGTAAAGGCCGAGCCGGCACCGGCATCGGCAGTCAGGGTGATGAGGGTTGCATAGGCATTGGTTGCGGAACAATCGGAACCGCAGTCGATACCGGCGGGGTTGCTGGTCACTACCCCGGAACCCGAGCCGTATTTGCTTACGTCGAGCACGTATACGAGACTCTGGGGAAGTAAATCAAGCGCGCCGGCACAGTACGGTCCTGTGACCTGGACGGGTGTTGTACGCCCCGTGGTCGTGCAGTCTCCCAGTTGGCGATCATCATTGTTGCCCCACGCCCACACACTGCCGTCGTCCTTCAGCGCAAAAGTAGATGAGCCTCCTGCGGCTATCGCTACGATATTGCCGAGACCCGAAACCTGGACAGGCGTTTTTTCATATGACTCGCTTTCGCCATTGCCGAGCCGACCATCTCCATTGTTTCCCCACGCCCAAACGGTGCCGTCAGCCCTCAGGGCGATGGTGTGCGATTTTCCTGCAGCAATGGCAATGACATCGAAAAGCTCCGATACCTGGATCGGTGTGGGTCTGTTTGTGGTTGTGCCATCGCCAAGACGTCCGCTCTTGTTCTCTCCCCACGCCCAAACGGTGCCGTTATCTTTCAGGGCGATGCTGTGGTTGCTGCCTGCCGCAATGGCAACGACATCGACAAACGCTGAAACTGCTACCGGGGTGGGACTGTCTGTGGTCGTGCCATCGCCGAGCTGACCATCGTCGTTGTCTCCCCAGGCCCATACCGTGCCGTCATCCTTCAGGGCGATGCTGTGGTTGCTGCCTGCCGCAATGGCAACGACATCGACAAGCGTTGAAACCTCTACCGGTATGAGACTGTCTGTGGTTGTGCCATCGCCAAGTTGACCCTTCCAATTCTCTCCCCAGGCCCACACCCTGCCGTCACCCTTCAGGGCGATGGTGTGATCGCTTCCTGCGGCAACGGCAACGACATCCATAAGTGCTGAAACTTCTACCGGCGCAGGGCTGTCTGTGGTAGTACCATTGCCAAGCTGACCCTTCCCATTCGCTCCCCATGTCCACACCGTGCCGTCGTCTGTTAAGGCGACGCTGTGTCCGTCGCCTGCGGCTACAGCCGTTACATCGACGAGACCTGAAACCCGGACCGGTGAGCCGCTGTCCAGCGCGGTGCCGTCGCCAAGCTGTCCATAGCCATTAGATCCCACGGCATATACCGTGCCGTCCATTTTGAGAGCAACGACGTGATTGGCTCCGCCGGTGATTGCCGGGCTCCTTTGTTCGTAGGCAGAAATCAATGAATCGAAGCTTAACGGATCGGAGCTCGCCTGGATCTCTTCAAAGTCGGTGTAGAGGTCTTTGTCTGTGTCGGGGTCAGTCGGGTTTGTCTGGCGGCTGTATTCTTCCCGGTTGGTTAGGCCGTCTCCTTCGAAATCGTCTTCTGGCAAGACATCGTCGATGGTGTCAATGCCGTCATCTGGATATGCCCGCAGGATCTGCTGCTCCCAATAGTCCGGGAGCTCGTCATCGTCGGCATCAACGTTGGTATCAAAAAAAGTGGCAGTCGCCGATTTGACGTCATCCATAAGGATCTGGCAATCCTCTGTTCCACTGCAGGCCCCGGACCATCCGGTGAAGGCCGAGCCGACATCCGCATCGGCAGTCAAAGTGATTACGGATGCATAATCAAGGGTTTCGGAACAATCAAGACCGCAGTCGATACCGGCGGGGTTGCTGGTCACCACCCCGGAACCCGAGCCATTCTTGAGAATGCTGAGCGTTTCTACCCGCTGGCTGGGGATGCTGGGTCTACTCCAATCTGGACTGCTGCTCTTCCCGTCATTTGTGATCTGCCACATTTCAACTGAATTCAAAAAATTCAAAATCCATAGATCCTTGTCTTTCTCGAATACGATATACTTGCCATCAGGTGAGAAACTTGGATGCTTTATCGCTCCTTCATAATACAAATATGTTAGCCTTCTCTTTTGCTGGGTTGCGAAGTCATAATGGTATAGATTATGATCAGTACTATCTTGGTCTAAAAGAATGGGGTCCCTTACGTATACGATACCCGACCCATCCGGAAGCCAGGAAAAGGGTGTCGAATCCACTCTGTCGGTCAGTTTCTGGATATTATTCACACCTTCAATGGCCATAAATATGCCGGAATTGGTACTGTCGAAGAAATACCTATAATATGCAAACCGTTTATCCACCGGTGACCATGTCATATTTTCCGGATATAGGGATAAGCCGGTCCAGGGCTCGTCAGCGAGCTCGATGGGGGTACCAATAGTTCCACCATCTGCATCGATTGTATTCAGCCTTCCGAGAAAATGAAACCCAATTTCAGATCCGTCCCATTTCCAAGAAATGTCGGTAATGGAATTATAGTCCACCTCAACAGAGGTGTAACAAGTAAATGCCGTAAAACCGATCTCCACATACGTCGTGGAATCCACGATGACACCATTCGCCGAAGAATACTCTAGCCCCAGATTACTCTCACAGTCGGCAGTATTAAAACGGAAGATCACGGTTTGCGTGAATGTGTTCGGGTCTCCCAAAACCGCCACGTTCGGAACGGAAAAATCGCTTTCTTCGTTCGCAGCGATATCCCCCAGGAAAACGAAATCTTCAGCCCCTCTTATGTACATCCAGACTTGAGAGCTATCTTGCATGTTGTTGCGCACTTTTCCGTTTACCGTGATTCTAGGATAATCTCCGCTCCCTATTTCGGTTTGTGACGGACTATTCGATATTCTGCGCAGATTCGTACCATCCGGCTTAATGGCGTAAATATCGAATTCTTGAGGAGAAGACCAGGCTTCGTAATTGCTGGTGAAAGCGATCTCGCTAGCGTCGGGTTTCCATCTTACATCCTTCAATCGGAAAGGGAAATCTCCGGAACCTTGAGTCGACCAAATGGTTTCTTTCTGTGGCAGGTCATTTGAATCAAGAATGCTGGGATCAATGATATCGATGGTGCGCAGATTCGTTCCCTCTCCGCTGCCGATGGAGACAATTTTTCCTTCCATTTCTGGGCTATTTAGAACTCCGTCGACTATAAATGAGACGTTATCGATATCAATACCGAAATTGCCGGGGTCTTCTGCTGCTTTTACGAGTTTAAATTGTAAATACACATGCTGTGCTTCGTCATGCGCGTCTTGGATCGGAGGAATATACACTTCCGTCTCGAAATGCAACCAAGCTTGATCAACAGGTGCGGTAAAGTCTTCGTAGGCCCAAAGGATCGGAGTTATGGGTTCTGTTGCGATATCCTGGCACTTGCCGATGATTACGTATAGTCTTACTCGCCCGGAGGACGAATCATTTGTGCGTGCACGATAATCAATGCTCAATGAAGCGTTGTGTAACGTTGTAGGAAGAAAAATCTCCTGGTAAACAAGAGACTCGTCGCGCTCCCATGACATCTTCATTCCCTTTGAGCCGTCTTTGGCGGAATCCGCAGATTCCTCATTAGGAAAAGTTCTATGCCAAGCGGCATTTTGCGCTTCAAAATCGCCATTGCGAATAAGCTCTTTACCGGAATAAACAATGTCGTTTGCGGCGCATATTGGACATACCGATATCAATAGAAAGAAGAATATAGCGCTTCTTGAGCCTGACATTGCTTTGCCTCCTCGGGTTTTCAGGTCGGTCGGCGGCGAGCGATCATTGGCGCATTTATCACACAGCCTTCCCCGGCCTTGATATTCGGGCCATCGGCCGGTAACTGGCGGCGCAGGAGCGCGTAACACGCGTGCGACACCGCCGGAGCGGTGTCACGGATAGACCTCGCGAGCAGCCGACTACGGCTCCGCCACCGTTTAACCTGGACTTCTGGCTCCCACGCCCAGCGCCGGAGCAAGTCGCGATGTTTCAGCGCCGGATGGCCCGAACGACGATCAAGGCCCCTTCCCCTAAAGGCAAAAGCTCGGGTGGAGGCCCACATACACTCGTCCGCCGCACCGATTTGAGTGACGTTCTCTATCACTTCTTTAAAGATAGATCAGCCAACGCACTTGGCAAGGAAAAGTGAGTACAGGGCGGCGCGAAATGGGGGGCAAACGAGGGCCAGGGGCAGCAAAAAAGAGCAAAAAAGGAGAGCAAAAAAGGACACCCATTTTGGTTGCGCCCATTTTGGTTGCGAGTACTTTGTCTTCTACAAAGTCGAGCGTCCACACCAAGCGCTGGGTTACCGCACTCCGGAGCTGGTGCACCGCTCGGGCAACGGCGGCGGTGCCGTGATCGCGGACCACTTCGGCTCGGCAGGGCAAGGCGATGCAATCCATCTAACCAGCGAAGCTTGAACTCGGGGGAAAATCGTCCGAGACATGGGGTCCACTTTAGGTACTCCAACATTCGCCCCGAGGCCGAGCGGCGAACGGCTCGTTACTGCAGAAACTGCGCGAGCGTCTGGATCGACTTCCACAGTGTCGTGGCTTCATCAACGCCTTCCTACAGGATGTCGAGCCGATTCTGGAATGCCAGGCCCTACTCAAGACAAAAGGGTTGAGTCAAGACAGCGTCAATGAATGCCGGCCCCTGATCGAACGAATCCCCACGCCATCGATCCGCCGCGGTTTGACCGACTGGATCGAGAAACAGCTCGCGATTGCCAGCCTGCTCGGTTTGTGCGAGACCGGCATGCCGATCAGCTCTGACACCATCGAATCGTTATTCGGCGTTGCCAAAACCCACGGCACAGGAGAGATTAAGGATGCCAATCGGATTGCACCACGCATCCCGGTTTTGTGTGGTCCGCTCACCCGGCAAGATGCCGAAAACAGTCTTCAGATCAGCGTCGATGAGCAACGCGCGTGGGGTGATTGCTCGTCGTCTCTGACCAAGCAACGCCGTGACGTATTGACGAATGGTGGTGACCTCGAAAAACTCGCCAACCAGGGTGAACCCCAAACGATCGAGCTGATCCTGGGTTCGAAAGCCGGTCGAAAAACACCGATTTCAAAAGAAAAATCCGTGTGTTATCAGAATCATACTGAACCCTGAATGGCTCTCCTGGATTTTGTGGGAACCAATAAATATTTTAAAAACAACCACTTAGTCTCATTTTTTCGTACACATTAAGATTAAAATGTGGTTGAGCACAAAGTCTGTAACTCCATAGGTGTTCGGGATTTTTTTATCCACCTTCTAATAATAATCTGTGTATGCGCGCCAATGATGTCTCTCTTTGATTATAATTTGGATCAAAAATTTCGTTCGCAAACAACTTTATCTTATTCACTAGGATTTTAAAATATTCTTGTGATGAATGTAACAAAAACATGATGAAATCTCGCGCCAGTACAACCGCTACTTTAGCGATTCTTTGAAACGAAATAGCTAAATTTTGCTCATCATCCAACTGTTCCCTACCGATCTGAAATACAGTGTGCGTACTCAGATGAGCCACGATAGAGGCCAGTAGTAAGTTTTCAATTATATTGGCGTTGCAAGAGGTAATTTGGTTCGCATTCAGGGAATTCTTACACGCTTTGAAAATAGGTTCTATTTGCCATCTCAGCCGATACAAAGGATAAATCAAATAGGCGGCTGCGGTTAAATTCGTAATATACCAATGATAATCCTTTTCGACCGGGTTCCAAAACCCGATCGCCCGGTAGTTTAAGGTATTACCTTGATGAATTTTTTCGATAATCACTTCAATGATGTTGCCTTTTTTACGGCTCAAATCCAGCGAGAGCAGCGATTGCCCGATAGCCTCTTTGCTGAGCCCTTGAATAACTTTTTTGATTTTAATCACAGCATTGGATTTCACGCGTGAAAGAAAAAAACCTTCAGCTTTTTCAATGGCATGCAAGACAGCATAGTCCCAATAACCCAGGTCGAAAATCACCAACTTCCCTTTCAAGGACGTGATCTCCGGAAAACACTTGCTATCATGTCTCTTCCCCGGCGTTAACTGAAACCATACCAGCAATCCGGTCAGGATATCGAAACTCGCATGCCACTTGATCGACGCCTTCGTGCGGGTACCGGGAAATGCGTTCTTCGCCCCCGGCAACAGCGTAATCGAACTCGAATCAACAACCTCAATAGCGTTGACACCGAGTTGTTTCAAAATTGTCTCACTCACCTGCACCGATGCCGCAAGACGCCCCATCAATTCCGCAATGACACTTTGCAAATTCTGTTTCAATCGGTTTCCAGCCATCCGCTCCCAAAACGCACCGCGACTGATCGATTGATTCAGGTGTCCTATCATAAAACGGCGAATGGACTCCAATGAAAATGTCTTAGAATCTCCGAAATAGCAAAACACCAAAGTGATTGTAAACTCCAAAGGTGTGATCGTGGTTCTGGCGTCCTCGGCAGGAATAAATTTTTCGAAGCATTGTTTCAAAACATCAAGAATGCTATTCTCGGTCATGGCGATACCTTTGCTGCTTTTGTAGTATTTAGTGGGCACAACTATTTTATTATGAAAGTTAGCAAGGGTTTCGCCGTCTATTAAAAAAATTTATAACTGCATGAAATTTAAGAAAAAATATCCCGAACACCTATGTCTGTAACTCATTGATTTATAATGTATCGACCCCGAACCGGTCATATCCGTTGAGATCCAGGAATACCCTTTGATAGAGGTGCCCGAGGTTGGTGATGCCATAGCAGCGGCGTTTGATGACTTTGATCTTATTATTTAATCCCTCGACAAAGCCGCTGGTATGTCGACCAATAAAATAATTGGTCACTTCCTCAAAATGCGTATTCAGCGTACCGAGGAAGCTATCAAAGCAACTGAGCTTGCGGTTGGTGACACGTTCCATCCAGCCACGCAGTTTGCGCTTACCCTGACCTTTTGATAGGCGGCTTTCATAGATGGCAGTGAGTGATTCGCAAGCCTCATAGGCTTCTTGTAATTTTGGTGAATAGCGAAAGAGCCGATTCAGCATGCGTCGCTCATCTGCATTCAGATCGGCGCGACGCTGACGCAGCAGCCAATGCACGTTCTTGAACGACTTGCGCTCTTCTTTGGAGAGTATATGGCACAGCCGTTTCCATTCGCTTTTGCGCAGTTTTTCCAGTCCATTTCGGTACAGCTTGGCAACATGGAACCGATCCGCGCAAATGTGTACGCGCTTGCCGAACACGGCTTTAGCGGCACCGATGAAACCTTGATAAAGATCCGAGCAAACACTCTGGACGGTGCGTCGCAAGCGCTTGGGAATGCTGAGAAAAAACTCCTGTACGGTGGCCTTGGTGCGGTCGCCGAGCAGACCGATGACATGCAATGTCTCGTTAATGTAAGCGCTGATCACAACGACAAAATCACGATGACCCTTTTTCAACGCAATCTCATCAATGCCAATGACCTCCAAGCGTTCAATTGCGTTCCAATCGACATCACAGGCTATGTTTCGATCCAAAATACCCTGCAGTGCGTCGACACCAATGGCATGCTTACGACTAACATCCTCGAGCGTACTGTTGATCAACTCCAGTAGCATCTGCTGTTCGAACGCTTTTGTCACCCGGGAGCGCTGCGTGTACCATGACAGCGTTTGGCTCGTTGTTGGACGCCCTTCGCAGAAAGGGCATTGATAACGTTTCGGCCTCAAAACAAGAACAACTCTATAATCCCCGAATGGCAAATGGCGTAACTCAAGTTCTCGACCATGGCCATACTCATGATCGATTGGCCGACCACAGCGATGACAGTTCGTACCCTCCAGGGTGCTATGCACATAGACTTTAAGTGTCTTGCGCTCGCCGAGCACCACGCGATCAACGGCGATATCAGGAAGATTTAAAAGTGTCTGAAGGGTCTCTTTATCAAATGTCATTATCAACAACGTCCAGATGGGGTTTCAGTGACAGGCGGTTCTCAAGTTGTTGATTTACATGATACAACAGTCCCACGAGATCCGGAAGAGCCCAAAATTAATGCTGTCTACCAACCCCCCAGATATTCAAGATATCTCGATCTTTAACATGTTTGTTAAGCCCATCATAAAAGGACCTGATGAAGAAGAGGCACTAAAAAGCTTTGAAGAGCAGGTAGAAAAGGAACAATTTTGCGCTGCGCTGGAACTCCGTATTGCCTTAGAAGCCGAGATGCTGTTAAAAAGGAAGCGACGAAAAAGCGATAAGAAGTTTAACAAGGAGTTCGGCGTTTCGATGCAAAACGACATAGATCACGTCTCATCGTTCGCACCTTATTGCGACGCAGTAACCACAGATAGAGGTATGGTCAAGCTCTGCAAAGGCGAGATAGCAAAGTCAGTTTTGAAGAAGTATCATTGTATATTGTTTTCCAACGATAATCTCGGGCAGCTGAATGACTGGATCAACTCTCTTTACCCGAAAGTGGCGGAGCAGTTCAAAGTATAAACAAAACTTGACTCGGTCCTTCCTTGTCTACCTGAATAAATGAGCCTAACGAGCGAATCAAGCCGACCCAAAAAGCGCGCGCCGAGCTCCGAGCAATCCTTAGCGCTTGTCGTGGCGCGCTTTTTGGTCGGCTTATTCATACGTTGGACTAAATAAATAGAAAGCCCGGAGCGAACCAAAAGGCACTCCCATCAATACCTGTAAGGGTATACAGCATTCACGTCGCTAGACTATAATCTCTCGGCATGGACGCCCAAACTTGCTTGAGCCGTGAAATCAAGCGGGAATTCCCACCCGAGCCGCCGGACATCCAGTTCGAGGTCGCCGATGTCTTCCGCGCCTATGGCGACGACTATCGGCAGACGCACATCCTCACCCCCCAACAACACAAGGCCATGTCGGACATCGAGAAATGCCGGACCACGGCACTCGGTGGCCACGTCGATGAATGCGACCATTGCGGACACACCGAGATCAGCTACAACAGCTGTCGCAACCGCAACTGCCCCAAGTGCCGCGGGAGTCAACGAGCGGCCTGGGTCGACGCCCGCGAGCTTGAGCTGTTGCCGATCCAATACTTCCACATCGTCTTCACCCTGCCGCATGACCTGATCCCCCTGGCGCGCTACAACCCCGAGCGGGTCTACGGCCTGTTGTTCACGCTCGCCGCCGAGACCCTCCAAACCTTTGCCCAGAACCTGTGGGACGGCAAACTGGGCATCATCATGGTCCTGCATACCTGGGGCCAGACGCTGAACGACCACCCGCACGTCCACTGCATCGTCACCGGCGGAGCGCTCAAGAACGACGGCAGCGCCTTCGTGCGCGCCCCCAAGCACTTCCTGTTTCGCGTCGAAGCCCTGTCCAAGGTCTTCCGGGGCAAGTTCCTCGCCGCCCTGCAAGCACTCTACGATCAAGGCAAGCTGTGCTTGAGCGGACAGCCCGCGCTTGCCACCAAAGCCGGCTGGGAGGCGTTGCTTCAGGCGCTGTGCAGCCACGACTGGGTGGTCTATGCCAAGCAACCCTTCGACGACCCCGCCCACCTGATTCGCTATCTGGGGCGCTACGTCAACCGCATCGCCATCGCCAATCACCGGATTCTCAGCATCGACGAGGGGACGATCACCTTCAAGTATCTCGACAACCGAGAACCCGGCGCGCCGGTCGAGAAGATCATGGCACTGCCCGCCGACGAATTCATCCGCCGTTTCCTGGCCCATATCCCGCCGCCGCAATTCCGTCGCATTCGCTATTATGGCATCCTGGCCAACGGTCACCGCAAGGACAAGCTCACCACCTGCCGCGCCCGCCTCGGTCTTGACGCCCCCCATCTGCCCTTCATCGCCGACATGGATGCCTTTCTCACCAAACAAGGCATCGACTACAGCCTCTGTCCCAAGTGCGGGGAAGGCAAGCTGCGCCAGGTCTACGTCCTCCTGTCGTTTCACGACCCACCGCCCTGTTACCTCGAGGCCGCGTGACATGAATGCTTGCCAATCCGTGCACAGCCGCGGAGCTATCCCCCTGTCTCAGACACCGGAAAACACCCCGTCAAAGCCGCACAAACCCGATTCTCCGCACGCCGACCCGCGGCAAAACGCCCAAAAAGCGTGCTGTACACCCGAAACTGCCGCACGCATCCCGCCCCATCCCTCCTTGACACTCACCAGCCGATCCGCTGAAATTCCATAGACCGGCACGTCGTCTGAAAGGCCCAGGTCCAATAAGCGCGTTCGAGCTGACAACCGGCGGTCCGTACCATCTGCACCGCCGTGACACAGGCCAGCCTCGGTGGTGCGGGTACCGCCGTGCCAGTCATGCCGGTTGCAACTCAACGCTAACGTTGGGCAGAAACGCAGAGGAAACGACAAATGAAAAATGTATCGATTCTCGCAGCAATTCTGTTTGTGAGTTTTGTTGCTTGCAGCAGTCAAAGTGTAGCTCAAGAAACAACAAAAGCAGATAAAGCAATCAAAGCGGTAAAGGACCTTTGCCTTAGCGGGAGTCAGTTTGATTTAAAAGCTGATGGCAAAGGAAATCTAACGTTCCTCAAGTTGGTACCAGGCGCGAAAGGCTCCGTATCTGTAAACGTTCGTGAAAGTGCTGGGGCTGCCGCACTATTTGACGAAAAGCTTAGAAAAGAAGCAGACGAGGATATTCGCAACTGCATAAAGCCATATATTCAAAAGATTATTAATGCGATTTTGGATGATAATGCTTCAGTAACAGGAGCAGTGAGTCCAAATTTGCTTGTAAATATTATAACAACTCAACAGATAGCAAATGTAAGGAAGAGTTACGGCGAACGTGCCGGACAAAATTTTAGCGACCGTGATTTGAATCAATTTATACGTCAAGGTAGGGCCACGATAATAGCGAACGAACTAAAGAAAAATAGAGACTATCTTGAGGTAGTACTAGCAATTAAACGCATGAATCCAACTGCGAGAAATGACTTATATACAAGGGCCTATGAAACATATCGGCCCACTTGGGCTGAGTTGGGAAAAATCGATTCGGCGGGGCAAACAGAGGCAGGGCAAGAAGCAGATAAGATGATTGCACAGGCAATTGTTGAAATGACGCAGGATCTGTTGCTGATGCCGGATGAAGAAATTAAGAGGCTTTCCAATTGAGGCACAGCAAAGCTGATACTACAAGTATCAGCCCAACAATAGCATCCAGCCGACGCAAAAAGCGCCGCTCGTTCCTCGCTCTGCTTTTTGCGTCGGCTGATGCGTAACGTTGGCCCGTAAACATTCTGAGGCAAGAACTGATGGCACCTTCACTCGCTAGGATTTTCGCCCCGACCGCTGCTTTGTTGGTTTCGCTTGGGGCACCTTCCGTTTCCGCTCAAGCTTTAGATGGGAAATATACTTCATCGTCAAGCTATGGTAGCGGATGGATTGATTTGAGAAATCCGGAAAACTTTACGCCAACTTCCTGCCTAAACCTGGCTATAGGCGGCACAGCATCGAAGGTCGTTATCCGCCTGCTACGCGCAGATGATGACCCTAATGCCGCCGTTGGCTTCGCAGGCGAAATCCACTCCGTCCCTGAATCGAGGACCCTAACCATCACTTTGGAGCGAGATTTTCCAAACACCACCCAGATTTCCGTACACGGCAATCCTAGAGCGTGGCAGTACGCCCTTGGGACTAAGAATGGTCCGGCAACACTGAAATCAGTGTCCAGAGTCCCATGCCCAACAGAATAGCGCAACCGAGTTTCCATTAATCGTCTGTGTCGGTTGAAACAGTACTCTCGATCATAGGGTTCGGCCTTTCCGTCGGCGCATTCGTACCTCTGTTCTTTTTGAAGGATCGCCGGCGAGAAGTCGCCGTTGTTTCCCTTGCTTCGATTATCTGCGCCATTGCGGCTTGGCATGCTCTCCGATGGTATCACTACGATAAGGAGCTGAGCTATGTTAAGGGGGAGATTGTTGAAGAACTTTCTCGACGAGATATGACGTACGAGGATATACAATTCCACGTAACAGGCGTTGAGTCAGCTATCGTGCTGGATGCAATGCACGCCATGCTGCGAGCGAAAACCATAGCTTCCGAGACCCAGCCACTGCACGACTCTCGTGGGCAGGAGTTCCAGGTTCGCCTCTACAGCACCCCACCACCCGAGCGCTAGCAGGAAAGGGCCAACAAGCCCGCAAGCCCGACGCCCAACTGCGGCCTTCGCTAACGCTCAGGCCGCAGTTGGGCGCGGGCTGCGGCGAACGTTGGGCGAGTAAGATGACATGAAGGACCTCGCAGCCTTAATCTCAGCATTCGCATCTCTGTTATGGCCTGTGATCCTGGCCGCAGTGCTTTATGTTTTGCGGCCCGCCGTTCTTGAATTGGTTTCCACCGCCAAGAATCGGAAGTTCTCCATCAAGGTAGGCGGCCAGGAGCTCACCATGGACGAAGCCAATGAACAGCAGCAACGGCTTATCGCTGATTTGCAGGCGCAAGTAATCGACTTGAGGAATCGCATTAGTCCGGAACTGCCAGACACTGAGAATCGGTCCGAAAATGTTCGAGCCACCATCGCCGCGACCCCCGGTGAGCACGAAGTTCTGTGGGTAGACGACAATCCAAAGAACAATAGCTATCTCATTGAGCAGCTTCTTCAAGGTGGCATCAAAGTGCGGACCGTCCTATCGACATCAGACGGAGCCCGGATGCTTAAGGACGGGCGCTACGCTATGATCGTCTCCGATATGGGTCGTAATGAAGTGGGTGGCTTCAACCCTCACGCCGGACTAGATTTCTTGAAGCTCGTGCGAGGCGCAGACAAAGATGTCCCGTTTGTGCTGTTCACCAATTCTCGCAGCTACCAAGAGTATCGAGACACGGCGCTGTCGCTTGGGGCAACCTACATCACATCATCTACGACAGATCTCGCGGGTATCTTTCGCAATGCATTCGGAAAGCGCTTTTGAAAGCCATTGCAGGAGTTTCGGTGAGACTTTTCCACTTACACAATTCTACTAAGGCGAAGGGCTGCCGGTTGCCCATGACTCGATTGACTGGCCATAACGCCCAACGAGTCCGCCAGCCCGACGCCAGACTGCGGCGGGCGCTTCGCGCGTCGCCGCAGTCTGGCGCGGGCTGCGGTTGACGTTGGACTAAATAAATAGAAAGCCCGGAGCGAACCAAAAGGCACTCCCATCAATACCTGTAAGGGTATACAGCATTCACGTCGCTAGACTATAATCCTCCGGCATGGACGCCCAAACTTGCTTGAGCAAAAGCAAGTAAAGGACAATCTACATAAAGAAGTCGAGTTAGATGGCTCACCTCCAGATTAATAGAATTACCGGGCAAACTATTGCTAACGCCATGAAAAAGACTTTCACCTATCGCCTCTGCGTGTGTGTTCTGCCAAGAATAGGGGGTCTGACCACAATACCGCTCGCACTGCTCGGAATCGCAGCAATTCTATTCTTTGCTTTCGTTCCGTTTTCACTTGCAAGCACCTGGAACTGGAACTATCAAACCGTGCAGAATTCCGGAGACAGCGGCTACGGCAACTCCATAGCGTTGGATAGCCTGGGCAGGCCCCACATCAGCTACGTCGAATTCGATTACCTTGGCAGAAAGTACTATTTGAAATACACATATTGGAACGGCAGCGCCTGGCAAGTTCAAACACTATTAGCTATCGGCGACCTCGGTCCGAACAAGAGGCCTTGTTCATAATTCCGGCCACCGCTGTCAAGCCGCGGCCGGCGTTAGGTAGGCCGGTTTCGGCGGGCGCGTTCGGCGTCGTCGCGGACGCGGCGGCAAAGGCACGCGGAGTAGGAGTCGCTCGAACAGGGCGGGGTGCGCTCGCCCGAAGAAACGCTCGGCGGCCGTCGTGCCGTCGGCGCGGCAGATGTGGAAGTTATGCACGGCCGTGAGCGCAGCGAGCTTGCGGTCACTCAAACGATGACAGCCGTGATGATGCAACGCCAGTTGGCCGTTGCGTCCTTCAACACAGGAACTGCTGCGTTGGAACACATCAGCGCAGGCGCCGGCAACCTGTTCGACCTGTGTGCGCGTCTCGGGCGCTAGACTTTGCAGCGGATGATCGGGTTGACGTAGCGCGTCGAGCAATGCGCTACTCGATGCTTGCACGCGTTGTCGGGTCTCGGCCGTCGTGCTGCGTGCAGCGACGCGCTCGAGGTACAGGGCGGGGATGAGCTGCTCGAGGACCGCCGCTTCCTGTTCCGGTGGTAGTTCAAGGGCCTCGACCCTGGCCGTCACGGTGGCGAAGAAGAACACGATGGTGGCCAGCAATTGCACGGTCAGGCGTTCGGCTTTGGCCAGGCGTTCGCAGGCGCGCTTGGGTAGGTCAGCCGCTTCGGCCAGCGCCTTCAAGCGTGACCAGACGGCCTGGAAGCGTTCGGCTACGCGCTCTACCGGCTGCGTCTGTCCCTGCTGCAAATCATAGGGGTGATAGAGCACACCGAGCTCACGGATCAGCTCGCGCGCCTCGCTCTGGCGCGCTTGCGCCTGGGCGAGCTCGGCTTCGGCTGCGACCAGCGCATTCAGGGCTGCGTCAATGCGCGCCTTGAAGTCCGGCGGACGCCCGAGTGGGCGTGGCACACGCGCTTCGAACTGCTGCTGCGCGGCGCGCTCGGCCTCCCATTGCGCCTGTGCGGCCAGCACTCGTTCCTCGGCCTGTCGAACGTCGCGCGCCAACGCCAAGGAGGTGGCTTTCGACACCTCGTGTTGGCCGTGGAAGAGATCCGGAGAATGATGCGCACCGAGATCCGTTTCGGCATGCCGGCGCAGGGCCTTGGCTTCGTCGGCGGTGCTCTGGATCACCTCCACGGCGAGGCCCGTGCAGGCATCTTCCAGCGCCGCCGTCCAGGTCGCCGCAGAGCGATCCGCGGCGTACCCCTCCAACAGAATGAAGTTCGACACCGGCTCGATGGCCACCAAGCAGGCCCCCGGATGGAACGTTTCGTCCTCGCACACCGTCACTTGCCGAGGCGCCATGCCCTCGCCAAGTGTCGTGCGCTGCGCCTCAGCCTCCGTGACCAAGGCCGCTTCCAGGGCCGCATTGAGCTTGTGTTGCGCGCCGTCGCTCACCCCGACAAAGGCTGAAAGCCCACTCAGCTCTAGAAATTCACTCACCAGCCGGGTGCCGCCCGCCGCCCGCAACGTGATACTGAAGTGCGCCGCTATCACCATCCGGTGCAACCACGACATCCCCTCCGGGGTGCGTACGAACGCCACCAGACCGGCTGGCGCATCCCCAAGCGGTTGCTCATGGCACCACTCCAGCAGGGTGCTGCGCGCCACGCCCAAAGCGGCAGCCACCTCGCGTTGCGTCTCGCCGGCTGCCAACCGTGACTCGGCAGCAGCGATGTGTTCGGCTTGCTCCAAGCGCGTGCGTCGCGTCACGACCCGATTCCTCGCCCGGGTAGCGCAGCGCCGATGTATGGTCTATAGTCAAGCCTGGCAGAACCTTCGTACATTTTTCCGAATCCTCGGTGAATTTGCACCTCCAAGGGTACGAGATGATGAGGGTTCTGCCAAATACCTTCACACCGATTACCAAGCTTTAGGCTCGGACTTGGCCGGAATTACGAGCAAGGCTGAACAAGACTTCCTTGGCTCTGGACGGCAGCGACCGTCCCCATATCTGCTTTACTTATTCGAATTTGGGCTACGAGCCCGTGCTCGGCTACGTTAGGTGGAATGGCTCTAATTGGGAAGTGGGATATCCTGATTACGGCACTGCAGGATCCCTGTCTCTTGACAATGCGAGCCTACCGCATATGAGCTACTCTTACCCCTATAACGTAGTCGTCGATGGCGAGCTCGTGCCTAGGTCCGACCTGAAATATGCATATCTCGGCGTGTCTTCATGGGTAACCCAGACAGTAGAAGAAGGTGGTAGAGTCGGAGAAGAGAGTTCTCTGACCCTAGACGGTCAGATGCATCCGCGTATCGCCTACCGAGACTATGGTGTAACGAGCGGACAACTGAAGTATGCCGAATGGAACGGGTCGGCGTGGCAAATTCAGATTGTGGACAATCAAGGGGATGCGGGCAAGAATCCCGCACTCGCACTCGATAGCGCAGATCGACCCGGCATAAGCTACTTTGGAGAAAGTTACAGCCTGAAATACGCAACACGCAATGGCTCTTTCTGGCAAATACAAACTGTCGAGGCCGGCGTCGGTAATCGAGTGCTTCCCAATTCTCTCGCATTCGACAATTTTTACCGGCCGCACATCGCCTACCAGAACAACGGCCTCTCGATCCTCAAATACGCTCTATGGGACGGCTCGAACTGGGCGATCGACACCGTTGATGACTCCAGTCTTGAGCCCGGCAAGTACCTTTCTCTCGCGTTGGATAGCGGAAACCGGGCGCACATCAGCTATTACACGGTGTTTGGCGGTATTGCCGGAAGTGGAACCCTGAAGTACGCTACGGCCCTTGTCGTCCCTACGGTCCCCGAGATCGAGGTACGTGGAAACGGCATCTCGATCCGGGACGGCGATACGTCGCCCGAAACGGCCGACGGCACCGATTTCGGGTCCATTAGTCGGGATACCGGGACGGTCGCACGTAGCTTCACGATTGCCAATACCGGCACGGCAGTACTCAGCCTCACCGGCAATCCCCTGGTAACGGTGCTCGGTTCCCATGCGATCGATTTCGCCGTGACTACACAGCCAGTCCCCTCGATTGCTGCCGAAGGCTCGACCACATTCACCGTGACTTTCGATCCAAGCGCCGAGGGACTGCGCCAAGCGACGGTTAGCATCGCAAATGACGATAGCGACGAGAATCCGTATGACTTCTCGATTGCCGGCACAGGAGCGACTCCGGCAAGGCCCGAGATCGCGATTCTAGGTAACGGCCTGGAAATCGTCGACGGCGACGCCACGCCGACAAGCGCCGACGACACCGACTTCGGCACCGCGGATGTAGCCGCCGGCACGGTCACGCACAGCTTCAACATCGCCAACGCGGGCACGGCGGCGCTCAACCTGACCGCCACGCCACATGTGAGCATCAGCGGCGCGCACGCCAGCGACTTCAGCGTGACGGTGCAGCCGAGCTCGCCGGTGGCGGCGGGCAGCCAGACCGCCTTTCAGGTCCAATTTGTGCCGACTGCCGAAGGCGTGCGTGAAGCGACGATAAGCATCGCGAACAACGACACCAACGAGGATCCGTACAACTTTTCGATTGCGGGAACTGGGACCATACCAGCTCCCGAGATCTCCGTGAGCGGTAATGACGTGGAAGTCGCCGACGGCGACACGACGCCGGCGAGCACCGATGACACGGATTTCGGCATGGCTGTTGTGGGCGGCGGTGGCGTTACCCACAACTTCACCATTGCAAATAGCGGTGACGCAGCTCTCAATCTGACCGCTACACCGCACGTGAGCATAAGCGGCGCGCACGTCAGCGACTTCAGCGTAACGGTGCAGCCGAGTTCGCCGGTGGCGGCGGGCAGCCAGACCACCTTTCAGGTGCGGTTTACTCCAAGTACCGAGGGTCTACGTGGAGCGACCGTAAATATCGCGAACGACGACGTCGACGAGAACCTCTACGATTTTGCTATCAGTGGGATCGGAGCGCTCACAGCAACGCCCGAAGTCATCCTCAGCGGCAACGGCGTGGAGATCGACGACGGCGACACCACTCCGAGCAGCACCGATGGCACCGATTTCGGCACAGCTGGCGTAGCAGCTGGCACAGTTACGCATACATTCACTATTGCCAACAGCGGCTTGGCGTCACTTAATCTTACGGGAACGCCACGTGTAAGTATCAGCGGACCGCACGCGAGCGATTTCACTGTCGCGGCGCAGCCCAACTCGCCGTTGGCAGCGGGCGAGACAACGACGTTTGAGGTGCAGTTTAGTCCAAATGCCGAGGGCTTGCGCGAGGCGCTAGTAAGTATTGCGAACGACGATAGCGATGAGAATCCCTACGATTTCGCTGTCCGAGGATCCGGCTCTTTCACATTAAATCCGGCGGTTGCCGGAGGCTATCTACACAGTCTGGCACTCCAGGACGATGGAAGTCTATGGGCTTGGGGCGGTAATGACTTCGGCCAGTTGGGCGACGGCACGAACACTCACCAGTCAGTGCCCACCTTTATCGGCACCGATTACAGCGCGATTGCGGTCGGACATTACCATAGCTTGGCAGTGAAAACTGACGGCAGTCTTTGGGCTTTCGGCAACAATAGTAGTGGCCAGCTGGGTGACGGAACAAGCGCTTCCCGACAAGTGCCTACTTTTATCGGCAACGGTTATAGCTCCATTGCCGGTGGTCACTTCCATAGTTTGGCATTAAAGAGTGACGGCAGTCTTTGGGCTTGGGGCGACAATGCCTTCGGCCAGTTGGGCGACGGTACGACAACGAACCGGTTGGCGCCTACCCTCATCGGCACTGGCTATAGCGACATTGTCGCCGGCCATAACCATAGCGCGGCTTTAAAGGCCGACGGCAGTCTGTGGGCTTGGGGCGATAATTCCTCCGGCCAGTTGGGCGACGGTACGACAACGGACCGGTTGGTGCCTACGCTCATCGGCACTGGCTACAGCGCGATAGCCGGTAGTTACTATCATACCTTAGCGCTGAAGGCCGACGGCAGTCTGTGGGCTTGGGGCGATAATGGCTTCGGCCAGGTGGGTGACGGTACAACAACGGACCGGTTGGTGCCTACGCTCATCGGCACTGGCTACAGCGGCATAGCCGGTGGTTATTATCATACATTGGCGCTGAAGGGCGACAGCAGTCTGTGGGCTTGGGGGTCAAATTTCCATGGCGAATTGGGCGACGGCACGACAACGCGGCGTTTATTGCCCACCCTCATCGACAGCGGTTACAGTGCGATTGCCGCCGGCTTTGGCCATAACTTGGCGCTTAAGAAGGATGGCGATCTTTGGGCTTGGGGATACAATTTCTATTACCAAGTGGGCGATGGTACGAACACAAATCGGCTAGTCCCCACCTTAACACTTACTGAAGGCTTCACCTTCGCGACACACGAACTGCTTGTCGCCACAGCGGGCGATGGAGGCGGCAGCCTCACCAGCGCGCCCTCAGGCATCGATTGTGGCACCACCTGTCGCGCGACCTTCAGTAACGGCAGCGTTATTGCTCTCACGCCTGTTCCTAATACGGGCTCAGCGTTTGCAGGTTGGAGCGGAGCCTGTGATGGCGCAGAGATTACATGCAATGTGACGCTCGATGGCACGAAGTATGTTACTGCGAGCTTCGTCGCCGGCGCACCCGAGATTGCCGTCAGCGGCAATAGCATGGAGATCGCCGACGGCGACACCACGCCGACCAGCGCCGATAACACCGATTTCGGCTCGCTGGATGTGACAAGCGGTGCGATCACGTTCCCCTTCACCATTGCCAACAGTGGTTCAGCGCTGCTGGACCTAAGCGGTACGCCCTATGTCACTATCAGCGGACTACACGCAGTTGATTTCAGCATCAATGCTCAGCCCGTCTCGCCCATAGCGGCGGGCGGGACGACGATGTTCGAAGTGCGCTTCGATCCGAGCGCCGAGGGATTGCGGCAAGCGACGATCAGCATCGCCAACAACGACAACGACGAGAATCCCTACGACTTTGCGATACAGGGGACGGGATCGGTCGCTACCGACACCGACGGCGACGGCCTGACCGACCAGGAAGAGACCCACGTCTATGGCACCGATCCCAGCCTTTACGACACCGACAGTGACGGGCTTGGTGACGGCACCGAGGTGGGCGTCATCGGTATGGACGCGGACCCAACGACGACCTCTGATCCGCTCAATCCTGACACCGACGGTGATGGAAAGCTCGACGGTAACAACGGTGCGGATCCTTGCGAAGACTGTAACAACAACGGAAGCGCTGATCCCGGCGAGAGCGATCCCGGCGCTGCGGATGCCTTCGTTCGTCTGGTTGAGGGCTTGAACCTGTTCAGTTATCCCGACGCAGTTCCGCCAGAGCACAGCACCTGTAGTGACCTGCCCGATGCGCTCGGTGGATCCAGCACGATTGTGAGCATTGCTCGGCTGAATCCGTCCACTGGACTGTTCGAGCAATGCGACGAGGGCACGGGGATTGATTTCCCGATCACCATCGGAGAAGCCTACGTCATACAGGCGCAGAGCGATATTGAGATGACCTGGCCCTGGTCTGTGGAATGCCCCATCCGTACGCTAAAACCGGGCCCGAACTTGGTCGGTCACCCGGCACCGATGGACGTGACCTGCTTTAGCTGGCTTGCAGCACAGACTCCGGGAGCAGTCTCGTCCATACAGGGCTTTGACCCAACGACTGGTCGATTCGAGACCTGCGTGCATTTCAGCCAGGATGGAGGTGACCCGGTAGCTGTGGGCGTGGATTTCCCGATCCGCGCGGCTCATGGATACATCTTTAGCGCAACCGACAGCACATCCGTGGTGTTTTCGGGCTGTCCGTGATCGCACCCGTAGATATCGCTTCGTTCCGCCCGAGGCAGAAAAGGGAGGCAGAAAAGAGGCAGAAAAGGTGTCAGGAACCTTTTAGCTCTAAGATAGCCGCGGCGATGTTGTTGAAAATGTCGGAACTGAACGCCAACAAGCCGCTCAGCCGCCGCCCAAAGCGCCGCTCGCTTCGCTCGCCGCGCTTTGGGCGGCGGCTGAGCGCAACGTTGGACTGAATAAATAAATAGTCGCGCTTGGCCAGGCTCCGACAGCGCAGCGGGAAGGCCCTGCGCGAGCCCCAATGCACCGTTCCAAGCCCCGGCCCGAGCAGCCCGCCACAGGACGGGCTATACTGTTCCGATGGCCAGCCCCTTCCTCAGCGCCCGTCCCGACCCCGGCATCAGCGCCGAGATCCGCCGCGAATTTCCCCTCGAATACGCCGAGCCCGAATTCGAGCTCGCCGACATCGTCCGCCTCTACGGCGACGACTACCGCGCCGCCCACACCCCGAGCTTCGAGCAGGGCCGCGCCCTGCACGCCATCGAGGTCTGCCGCACCACCGCGCTCGGTGCCCACATCGACCAGTGCGACCAGTGCGGGCACTTCGAGATCGCCTACAACTCCTGCCGCAACCGCCACTGCCCCAAGTGCCGGGCCGCGCAGCGGGCCGCGTGCCTCGACGAGGCGAGCGCCCGCGAGGCCCGGCGGCTCGACCTCGGTCCCGACGCCTACCGGGCGCCCGACGAGCCCGACCTCGACGACGATGCCGCCTGGAAGAACCTGATGCAGCAGCTCCACCAACAGGACTGGGTGGTCCACATCGAGGCCCCCTTCGCCGACCCCGAGCCTCTGATCCGCTACTTGGGCCGCTACGTCAACCGCATCGCCATCGCCAACCACCGCATCGAGGCGATCGACGGCGGCCGGGTCACCTTCCGCTACCGCGACAACCGCATCAAGGACCCGCACGCCCCCGAGGCCGAGAAGCGCATGACGCTGTCCGGCGCCGACTTCATCCACCGCTTCCTCCAGCACGTCCTGCCGCCGAGCTTCCATCGCATCCGCTACTACGGCCTGCTCGGCGGCAGCCGCCGCCGGCAGAACCTCACCCGCTGCCGCGAATGCCTCGGCCTCGCCGACCCCGAGACCCCGTACATCCCCGACATGGACGCCTTCCTCGCCAAGCAGGCCCGCGACCCGAGCCTGTGCCCCGTCTGCGGCAAGGGCCACCTGCACAACATCCTGCACGTCTTCTCCTTCCAGGCGCCCCCGGCGCCGTTCAATGCGCCGCCGCCCTCGCGCGCCCCGCCGCTGCCGGCCCCCGCCGCGCTGCCCGAGGCCGCCTGAGATGGCCGCCCGCTCCACCACCGCCCGCTCCATGCGCTGCGCCGGTCCCGCCGTGCCTGCCGTAGCCGAAGTCGCCCCGCAATGCCGGTCCAAGCCCGCAGGAACACCCCTGCCGCCCCGGAGAACCGCCCCGCCACCCGTCCGATCGGCCCCGCAGCACCGTGCACTCCGTCGCAGAATCCCCCTTCCGCCCCGCAAACAGCAAAATGCATAGCACCGCCGCGCCGACCCGCCGCGGGCGCAAACCGAGCATCCCATCAGTCCAACAAGTGGATCAGCCTGACGCCCGCGGACCGTCGCTGTCGGCACGCTCGGTAGGACACGCCGGCTCGGCAGGTTCTGCGAGGTTGGTGCCGGCCAGCGGGCGCAGGCTATCCAAAACGTTTGACTTACCTCGCCGTGAACATGGTTGGTGTTGGCGGCGGTGTAACACCGAAACTGCTGGGCCACATCGAAACCGCTGGCGGCATCGAAACTGCTGGGCCACATCGAAGCTGCTGGACCACATCGAAACTGCTGGCGACATCGAGACCGCTGGCGACATCGAAAAGCTTGACTAGAGCAATACAGTTGACTAGATTGGCAACATTCAGACACACCGCTGAATGTGGTCGCGAGATACAAACATCGGCCAAATTAGCTGAGTCAACTAGGCGATCCAGCGGGCGGAGCCGCTCAGCGCGGTGTTGAGTCCCTTGTCGTAAACATGGTTGCTGGCGGCGGTGTGAGAAAATACTGTGTCGAGCAACGAGAGATCACTAAGTCAGCCAAGTCAACTAGTCGCGCGAGCCATCACAAATCAACACCGTTGTGGATATTGAGTACGACCCAGACAAAGCGGCTGCCAACCCACTGCAGCACGATGGCGTTACATTCGAAGAAGCTCGAGCTGTACTACTCGATCCGTTCGCACTGACCCAGGAGGACATCGATAGCGAGGGTGAACAGCGCTTCGTCACCCTCGGCTTAGGTGCGCGAGGCCGTATACTCGTCGTAGTC
Source organism: Thiohalocapsa sp. PB-PSB1 (assembly GCA_016745215.1). Lineage (GTDB taxonomy): Bacteria > Pseudomonadota > Gammaproteobacteria > Chromatiales > Chromatiaceae > Thiohalocapsa. Next base: position 3,432,857 of record CP050890.1, on the reverse strand, counting down.
TGGACGGTGCGCGCAGCCGACTGCATCCGATTAATCTCTGCGTGGAAGGCCAATCAACCCCAACGGCGACGATATGAACAACAATTCTGACCCAGAATACGATCGCTATGCGAGTATGGACTTTCGGAATGCCAAACCCGTAGCAGAAATTCCAGCGTTAGCGCGTTTGCAGGCCGAGCAACGGCAGAGCATCGATGTGACTATCACGCTGGATCCGGCGACATTGGCGGCGCTTAGAGAGAGAGCCGAGCGTGATGGAACGGCATTCGATGCCCTTGTGGGTGAAGCCGTCAAACAGTTCGTCGCGGGACAGACGCTTGCAGATATAGTGCGAGAGACCCTACGCGAAGAGCTGCGTTCACGCTGAGTTTCTTTTTCGCCGCACATTGGACAAGCACGGCGCCATTCAACCAGCGGATCGACCGGACAAGCCGGTCATCCACGCGTTGGCACCATACAAACTTCGGGCGACCACCAACCCCTTTGCCAGAAGCGCCCGTACCGGAAGGGATAGCGCGGAAGACGGGGGCACCATTTAGCTGACCCCGGTCACCATTTAGCTGACCCCGGTCAAGAGGCGACGAAAATTCCTCGCGGTCTTGCACGATGATGTGGATCAATAATCCACGAAACGCAGTGTTTGTGCCTGTGACGCGCCGTCAGTTCTCTTTGTGGTGGTTGCAGGTCCGATCCGCACCAGTCACCCTTCAGGTTCTAGGCACTGGGGCTGCTCCCGTTGGGGACGAGACACCCGGCCCGTAGCTCGTTCGAGCCCCAGAAAATCATCGGTACCCCGCGCAGGTCCAAATGGTGCATGGCAGTGCTTAGAGCGGGCCATGCGTTCACAGATCTCTGGCTTGCGCTCCAGCAGAGCGCAGCCAACCCGTTGTGGCTCACTGGCGGGGGCATCTCGGTCACATACTCTGTCACTCCGCGGTTGTCGTGATCGTGGCGGGAATGCCTTGAGACTCAATCAGATCTGATGGCTGGTCGCCAACCCCTTTCCCAAGCTCTTCAAGGCATGCCCGATCCGGCTCAGGCGAAGGCGCGGTTCACGTCGAAGTCGCTGCCGTCGCGCAGAATGTGGTAGCAGGCGCGGGCCAATTTGTGCGCGACCGCCTTGATCGCCACCACGCCCTTGGTCTGCGCGCGCTTGCGTTGATAATAGCGCTTAATTTGCGGGTTGTAGCGCACGGCGAAGTGGGCCGCCTCGACGTAGGCCCAGGCCAGGTACTTGTTGCCGTTCTTGGTGTTGCCCTTGCCCTTTTGCTTGCCGCTGGAGACGTGCGTGCTGCCAACACAGCGGCAGTAGGAGGCGTAGTTGCCGACCTCGGCAAAGCGCTCGATGGGCCCGGTCTCCAGCACGATGGTCAGCCCGAGGATGCGTCCGATGCCGCTGACGGTGAGCAGTGGTTGCCAGACCTCTGTCGCTTTCGTCTGCCGCCAGGCTTCGCGCTCAAGCAGGTCGATGGCCGCCTGCTGGCCCTGCATGGCCAGCAGCGTGCTCTGGATCGCCAGGGCCAGGTTCGCGTCGGCGACCAGCTCGGCGATCCGCTCCGGTGTCAGACGCCGGATGTCGTTGGCGCTGATCGAGCACCCGCGATTGCGCGAGAACAGGTTCTGCACCGCCAAGACATTGGCGGTGCGTTGCTGCACTAGACGCGAGCGCCGACGCAGCAGGTCACGCACCGCGCGTTGCGCCTGCGGATAGATAAACCCCTCCGGCAGCAATCCGAGCCGCAACAGCTTCGCCAGCCAGGCCGCGTCGGTGTCATCATCGCTGTACTTCAGCCCACTGTATTGCACGATCGCCGCCGTATTGGCCAGGTGCATTTGGTAGCCTGCGGCCATCAAGGCATCGACCAGCCAGTACCAATTGTAGGTCGACTCCACAACCAGGCCAGTGATCGCCTCTCGATACGGCTCCAGCACTTCCAAGACTCTTCGCGCGTCATTGGCCAAGCGCTTGCGATAGACGATCCGGTCGCTCTCGTCGGTCAGGGCAACAACGTTGTTGTTTGAATGCAGGTCGATTCCGCCGTACAGTGTCATCTCGGTTCCTCCTCTCGGGGCTGCGGTTGTTGGGTCTCGTTAACCCAACTGTAGCCTCTTGTGAGGGATCGGCTAGATGATTATCAGGTCTTGCAATCAAGCATTTCAGCCGGGTCCGTCGTGCGTTGTCTCGACCCTCGTTTTCCTGCACAATCGAGCCCAACGAGTGGCTTGGCCCGCCTTGACGTTAGGTGCCCATCGGGGCCGCACAAGCCAAAACCCCCGGAGGAGATGCACGATTTGGACACGCTTGTCACGAAATCCCTCCTGCTACTCACATTCGTAGCTACATTACTTGCTCTGCGTGGCGAAACTTGGGATAAGAACAAAAGAGGCCTTTCGAAGCTTTCCACAACTGGATGGTTCATTGCGTTTCTATCCTTCAGCGCAATGTGTCTAACGTGGTATTGGCAAGATAAGCAAGAAGCGGACGAGCGTTCTGCAAGAGATAGAAGTCTTTCCGATCTGCTCCACAACTGGATGGTTCATTGCGTTTCTATCCTTCAGCGCAATGTGTCTAACGTGGTATTGGCAAGATAAGCAAGAAGCGGACGAGCGTTCTGCAAGAGATAGAAGTCTTTCCGATCTGCTTTACACTTCATATAGCATTTGGAACGGGGCGAGTCACCCGATAATCGGAGTCCGGGAAGACATAGTGGAGCGATCTTGCGGAATCTTAGATAGCCAGATTGTTACGCGTCGGAAACATATAGATTTAGAGCTAGCGCCGAGCGTAGAGTCTCTCGCGGCTGAGTGTATGAGCCGAGATGATCAAGCCACTTTGCTCTTCAATGCGCATGAGGTAATCGTTGATCTCTGTAAGGCAGTCGGCGAATCAGACAGCACGCTGTTCGACGTAGTCAATTGTGTGTTTTACGTGCAATCATGGGAAAGAGGGGTTGTGGCTTATACGGCGGATGGCCAGCCGGCCTGGATCACCGAATGAAGATTGTTTGCGGCGACCCCATCTGTCTCGTATGTTTCACACCTAACAAGCGGCTCGGCCCGACCGCCCGTTGCCGCGCCGTCGCTTCGCTTCCGGCGCGGCAACGGGCGGCGGGCCAGCCTTAACGTTGGCCGAGAAGACTCGCAACGGACCGGATGCCATTCACTCACTGATAGGTAGAGCGATGACCGAGGTAGAACAAATCGAGGACCGCGTTCGCAAACTTAGCCCGAGCGAATTCGCCGAATTCCGGACGTGGTTCAGGGAGCAAGAGTGGAAAGAATGGGATCGTCAAATTGAACGCGACTCAAAGTCCGGAAAACTTAAAGCGCTTGCGGAAAAGGCTCTAGCGGATCACGCGGCCGGCCGGACGACTCCTATTTGAATCACTTTACGAACCCGGATTTTTGGGCTCGGTACCACAAACTGCCCGACAACATCAGACGCCGTGCAGATGCGGCCTACGCGCTCTTGCGAGAAAATCCGCGCCATCCGTCGCTTCATTTCAAGAAGGTGGGCGATTTCTGGTCCGCCAGAGTCACCTTAGATATCGCGCTCTGGCAGTTGAAGCGCAAGACGGCTACGTTTGGTTCTGGATCGGACGGCATGATGAGTACGAGAAAATTGTCGGTTAACAAGAGGCTCGGCCCGATCGCCCGTTGCGGTGCCGCCGCTGACGCGGGCGGCACCGCAACGGGCGGTCGGGCCAGCCTTGACGTTAGGCATGCAGGTACTCCCACTATGCCATCAATCTCTGCGTTCTATGGACTGATCGTTTACATGTACTTCAAGGACAACAAGCAACACAAGCTGCCTCACATTCATGTCAGATATTCCGGCGAAGAAGTTATTGTCTCCATTCCAGATGGCGACGTTTTGGAGGGCGGCATCCCTTCCTCAAAGATGAAGCTGCTTCAAGCTTGGATCGAGATTCATAAAGAAGAACTGATGGCAGATTGGGAGTTGGCCGTCGCCGGCGAACAGCCATACAAGATTGACCCCTTGAAATAGACGATGAATCCCCGAGTGAAAGCAGTTACCGCCACACGCGACTACAGGTTGCATCTTGTCTTCACAAATGGCGAATCAGGAATCTACGACTGTTCCGACTTGCTTGACTTCGGGGTGTTCAAGGAACTTAAGAATTTCCATTATTTTGCACAAGCCAAAGTCGTGGACGGTACTGTGGTCTGGCCGCACGAACAAGATATTTGTCCTGACACACTGTATTTAGAGTCTGCCAAAGAGAATGCCTAACGAGTCCGCCAGCCCGCGCCAAACTGCGGCCGGCGCTTCGCGCGTGGCCGCAGTTCGGCGCGGGCTGCGGTTGACGTTGGACTAAATAAATAGAAAGCCCGGAGCGAACCAAAAGGCACTCCCATCAATACCTGTAAGGGTATACAGCATTCACGTCGCTAGCCTCGATTTCCGCGGACGGGAGTTGACCTAACATAGAAGTCTCCGGATCGTGTCCGCTCAACCGCTCAACCGCTCAACCGCTCACGCGAACTGAATCACAAGCGCTCTGTTGTCGAGCCAGGGCGTAGCGTTGGGCTGGTCGGCGAGCCCGCTGTCGACCAGGTAGGGATTGTGCGCACGCTTGTCGAGAGTGACGAGGATGCGGGTCTCATCAATGTCGACTCGTCCGCTGACGTCGAGCAAGCTCTCGAAGAGCACCTTCGCCGTGGCGTGGTGGTAGTTGCGGGGAAGGCGGCGTGCGAACAGGCGATACAAGGAGCTCGCCATCAGGGTGAGCTGGAGGTCGAAATCCACCTTGAGACCGACCATGGAGGAGAGCGCGTCGATGTGGAAAAAGTGGATCGCCTCAGCGATGCCGTTCTCGATGAGCATGCGCTGCGCGTAGCGGGTGATCAGCGTGGCTGGGGTTGCCTGCATGTCATTGGTCAACAGGATGGTCGGTGCTTCATGACCCAGGTCCAGGATGGAAAGTTGCCGAATCGGTTTCTTGCCGTAGCGCGCGAGTGCGATGCGCTCATCGTATACGCGGGGGGTTCGGTAGCTGCGCGTGAGGCTGCGCAGCGTCACACGCCGCCAGGCGGAGCCGGGGCGCGCATAGATCTCGGCCAAGAGCTTGCGGGTACGCCGGCGCAGGGTCAGAAAGCGGACCTCTTGCTGATCCAGGCGAGCGAGATTGGCATAGGTGGTGAGCTGGGAGTCAAAGACCAGCTCCTGTGGCGGCGCGCCGGTCTGTTGCTTCCAGAATTCCACGAAGCGCAGGATCTCATCGGCTTGTTCGCACTTCGGGATATGCGCGTTGGCGTAGCACATCACGCGCTGTTCGGCGTCGCGAGCCAAGAACACCAACACCCCCTTCTGACTGCGGCTGCGACGCGACACGTAATGTTTTTCCAACGGCTCGTGCTGTGAGTTGGCCGGTACCGAATGGAAATCGAGGTCCAGTGAAGCGCTGCGCGACAGACCGAGAGTCTGCACCTGCTCGAACCACGTTTCCATCAACCGTCGTATGCCTTGCTCCCCGATGCTGCAGCTGTAGTCGGCGAGGTAGCTGCGCTTGGGAATCACATTGAGCCCGGCAAACAGCGCCAAGCCCTCGTCGAAAACCAGATTCATGACGTGACTTTTGCGCTCCATGCCGATGAGCTTGAGCGCCAAGAGGCTGCGCAAAGCCTGCTCGGGCGGGACCATCTTGGAGCCGGGCAGCTGCGCTTGTTCAGCAACCTACCCGAGGTCCAAGTGCTGCATCAACGGCACGAACAAGAACAGTCCGGCCACGCGCGTGCGAAACGAGCGCGGCGTGAGGTCGAGCCGGCGGACATCGGCGATCTCGGCCGGCTCCGGCTTCACGCTGTGCGGGCGTTCCTCATCGCCTCGGCGCGGCAGGCGCTCGAAGCCCTCTTCGCGCAGCAGCACCGAGAGCGAGTTGATGCTGATCGTATGTCCGCGCGCATGGAGCTCTCGCTGGATGTCGTAGACGGAGAGATTCTTCTTGCGCAAGGCGACGACGAGCTCGCGCACCGGGTCACGAGCCGGCGCGGCCTGAGGGCCGTGGCGGACCTCGCGGAAGAAGCGCTCCTGAAGATTCTCCTCGTGCCGAAATGGGTGACAGAGCACCCGAAAGGCACCCGGCGTGTATCCAAATCGACGCGCCGCCTCGGCCGACGGGAGGTCCTCGACGAAGTAGGCCCGCAGGGCCTCGTACTGGCGATGGAGGGGATTGACCGGCTCGAGGAAAAACCGGGCCTCATCAGGGTGAGATGTTAGTGGTTTCCCATGACTGGTACCCATGTACACAGCATAGCTTGTTTTTCATCAGATGCAATGTTTTGGGATGAAAACCAAGCGCCAAGCGCTATCTGGCGGTTGCAGTCTACCTGGTTTCAGTACTGATATTTGATAACGAAAGATGGGCTGGCGCATGGTGCTGCGGCAGCATGCTGAGTTCCTCGGGCTACGTCGCAAGTTCAACAGAGGAGGCGAAACTCCTTTTACCATCATGGGCTTGGATCGCTCGGCCGCTCCGGCATAGCTCCCGATCACGGCGGTGGATGAGCCAAGCCCACCTGTTAGGTGAACTCAGCACCGCGGAAATCGAGGCTAGACTATAATCTCTCGGCATGGACGCCCAAACTTGCTTGAGCCGTGAAATCAAGCGGGAATTCCCACCCGAGCCGCCGGACATCCAGTTCGAGGTCGCCGATGTCTTCCGCGCCTATGGCGACGACTATCGGCAGACGCACATTCTCACCCCCCAACAACACAAGGCCATGTCGGACATCGAGAAATGCCGGACCACGGCACTCGGTGGTCACGTCGATGAATGCGACCATTGCGGACACACCGAGATCAGCTACAACAGCTGTCGCAACCGCAACTGCCCCAAGTGCCGCGGGAGTCAACGAGCGGCCTGGGTCGACGCCCGCGAGCTTGAGCTGTTGCCGATCCAATACTTCCACATCGTCTTCACCCTGCCGCATGACCTGATCCCCCTGGCGCGCTACAACCCCGAGCGGGTCTACGGCCTGTTGTTCACGCTCGCCGCCGAGAGACCCTCCAAACCTTTGCCCAGAACCTGTGGGACGGCAAACTGGGCATCATCATGGTCCTGCATACCTGGGGCCAGACGCTGAACGACCACCCGCACGTCCACTGCATCGTCACCGGCGGAGCGCTCAAGAACGACGGCAGCGCCTTCGTGCGCGCCCCCAAGCACTTCCTGTTTCGCGTCGAAGCGCTGTCCAAGGTCTTCCGGGGCAAGTTCCTCGCTGCCCTGCAAGCACTCTACGATCATGGCAAGCTGTGCTTGAGCGGACAGCCCGCGCTTGCCACCAAAGCCGGCTGGGAGGCGTTGCTTCAGGCGCTGTGCAGCCACGACTGGGTGGTCTATGCCAAGCAACCCTTCGACGACCCCGCCCACCTGATTCGCTATCTGGGGCGCTACGTCAACCGCATCGCCATCGCCAATCACCGGATTCTCAGCATCGACGAGGGGACGATCACCTTCAAGTATCTCGACAACCGAGAACCCGGCGCGCCGGTCGAGAAGATCATGGCGCTGCCCGCCGACGAATTCATCCGCCGTTTCCTGGCCCATATCCCGCCGCCGCAATTCCGTCGCATTCGCTATTATGGCATCCTGGCCAACGGTCACCGCAAGGACAAGCTCACCACCTGCCGCGCCCGCCTCGGTCTCGACGCCCCCCATCTGCCCTTCATCGCCGACATGGATGCCTTTCTCACCAAACAAGGCATCGACTACAGCCTCTGTTCCAAGTGCGGGGAAGGCAAGCTGCGCCAGGTCTACGCCCTCCTGTCGTTTCACGACCCACCGCCCTGTTACCTCGAGGCCGCGTGACATGAATGCTTGCCAATCCGTGCACAGCCGCGGAGCTATCCCCCTGTCTCAGACACCGGAAAACACCCCGTCAAAGCCGCACAAACCCGATTCTCCGCACGCCGACCCGCGGCAAAACGCCCAAAAAGCGTGCTGTACACCCGAAACTGCCGCACGCATCCCGCCCCATCCCTCCTTGACACTCACCAGCCGATCCGCTGAAATTCCATAGACCGGCACGTCGTCTGAAAGGCCCAGGTCCAACAAGAGCGTTCGAGCTGACAACCGGCGGTCCGTACCATCTGCACCGCCGTGCCACAGGCCAGCCTCGGTGGTGCGGGTACCGCCGTGCCAGTCATGCCGGTTGCAACTCAACGCTAACGTTGGGCAACTACAGAGAGAAAATGAACGTGGATTTAATTGCTCAGGGTATCGGCGCGTTCCTTGGTGTTATCGCCGGAACGTTCATTTCCTACGGCCTAAACTTAATGTTCGAGCGCCGAACTATAAACCAGAGGAAAGAGAACTTCCGTTTTGAGGTTGCGTACAACCTCCGTCAAGTCGAGCGCTGGATCGGTGATGTGTCTGACCTTCGAAATGCCATAAACAGCGAGGCTCTCCATACATGGGCAGTGTGGCTTGACTTCGGAAAGGTCATGCGGGGATCAGGAGATGACATGTTCAAATCAGGCCTAATTTATAAGTATGTCACACATGATCAGATCGGAAATCTTCAAGCTTTTTACGGAGACTTCTCCGAACACTTCGAACAGTTTGTTAATCAGAGAATCGTTCAGCTGCGGCAGGATTTTGTGCAAAAAGAAATGGTTGAGCTATTGAAGTACCTTGAGGACAAGCTCAAGAAGGCGAGATAGTCTCTTGCGGATGCTAAAGAAGCTCTTGACCGGAGGTGAGTAGCCCAGGACACAGGACAAAGGGGTCAGAGCCCTTTTTGAATTAATCGCGGAAATATTCGCCTGAGTCTTCGCTTATGCCCGGCTCCCGACAACGGGCGGTAGCCGACGAGCCTCGGCGTAGAGAGCGCTCTCGTTAGGAAATTCTGCTGGCAAACCAAGTTTGAGAATATTAAGCTTCGTCCGTTAAGACGCGATTATGCCCGTTTTAAAAGATTTATCTAAGCAATGCGGGTTTAAAGTCATCATACCGACCAATGATCATGAGCCTAAGCACGTCCACGTCTTCAAGGGCGATGATGAGTTTGCAAAGATTGAAATTGAAACGCTAAGAGTTGTTCGTTCCTATTTAAAGGCGAATGAGCTTAAGGCCGTGATTCAGGTTGTCAAAGACAATCGAGAGTATTTGATCCAGAAGTGGAACGAAATCCTAAGGGCCTAAACATGCTAACTTGCAAACGCGTCACGCTAGACGCTGCTTATCTTCATGTGGAGTTGGACGATGGGCGAATTATTTCAACGCCGTTGGCGTGGTATCCAACGTTACTCTCCGCAACAGAACTGCAAAAGGCGAACAAGAAGCTCATTGCGAGGAATACCATGATTGAGTGGTCGGACCTTGATATGCATCTTGATGTTGAGGAGATGCTGCGAGTCGATCGTGAAGAAAAGGTTGCTTGAAGAAGTGGAGCAAGATTGGGACAGATCACCATTAACTCGACGGGCCGAATAGTCGCCCAACAAGCGCCTCGGCCCGACCGCCCGTTGCCGCGCCGGAGCGAAGCGACGGCGCGGCAACGGGCGGCGGGCCAGGCTTAACGTTAAACGTTGGGCGCAGACAGGCTAGAACGAGATCATGCCAACCATATCGATGTTCTACGGTCTCATCATCAGGATGTATTACGCTCCCGGCGAACATCCGCCGCCCCATTTTCATGTTTACTATGGGGAACACAAAGCTGTGGTTGACATCAACACTTGCGAGATCAAAGAGGGAAACCTGCCAAAGAAGCAAGCGAAACTGGTCTTGGCGTGGGCGGAATTGCATCAAGAGGACTTGATGGCTGACTAGAATCTTGTGATGAACGGCGAAGAGCCCTTCAGGATTCCGCCGCTGCATTAGCGAGGCACGCCATGCACCCTTCTGTTAAGTACGTATCGGCTCAGGCCAACTATATTTTGTTCATCAAATTTGATAATGACGAAAGCGGTCACCTTGATATGAAGCCATTTTTGGATTTCGGCATATTCAAGAGGATACAAGATCCCGAGATATTTAGTCAGGTGCGTGTCTCTTTTGACAGCGTTGAGTGGCCGAGCGGAATCGATCTAGATCCCGAATTCATTTACACTAAGTGCATCAAGATTACTCGCCCAACAATGGCGTAAGTAGGCAAGGTTCCAGGCTCAATTGAAACGCCTTGGATGAATGAATTCGCCCAAAAAGCCCGCCAGCCCGACGCCAAACTGCGGCGGGCGCTTCGCGCGTCGCCGCAGTTTGGCGTCGGGCTGCGGTTGACGTTCGGCAGCAAATAGCCCAATCCTCTCACTGGAGGCAATGTCATGACCACTATCACGGCTTCGGACATAGCGGAGATGCCGATCCAAGAGCGAATCCAGCTTGTTGAAGATATCTGGGATTCAATTGCGGAATTGCCAGAATCAGTGGAAATCCCACAATGGCACAAAGATGAATTGGACCAACGTCTCGCTGCATACCATGCGAATCCAAGGGAGGGCTCTCCTTGGAAAGACGTAAAGGAAAGGATTTTGGGCTGATTCCGCGATGCTAATAGTTCGCCGGGAGGCTGAACAAGACATCAAGGAAGCATATGAATGGTATGAAGATGCGCGCCCAAATCTCGGGCGAAAGTTTGTTGCTGAGATTCAAGCCAAATTGGAAAGCATTGACGATAATCCGGATCTATATCCGAATGTGTATCAGAACGTTCGCCGAGCCCTTTGCAACCGCTTCCCGTATTCCATTTATTTGGCCTTGATCGTAAGTCCGTCCACCGCTGTGGGAGCGCCGTCCTCGGCGCGACGGGCGCCCAGTCGCGGCGAGGACGCCGCTCCCACCGGGCTACGGCTCTGGACGGGTTTATGATCAAGGCCATTTATTTCGTCAAGGCGAAGCGGGATGTAGTAATAATTGGCGTTTTGCATCAAAGGAGAAACCCCTCTGTATGGCAAGCAAGAACGTGAGCCGAACAAGTGCACCAGCCCGAGCGTTTGGCCCGGAAAAAGGGGTCGGAAAAAGGGGTCAGCGGAAAAAGGAGCGGAAAAAGTGGTCAGAGCCCTTTTTAATGAACAGTCGAAATGATCGCCCAACAAGCAGCCCAGCGCCGACGCCAAACTGCGGGGCGTCGCTTCGCAGTTTGGCGCGGGCTGTCTGTAACGTTAGATTAAAACGCTATCGCGTTGGAAGAGACCACACCCGAGACAAAGCAGCACCGGCGCTGAAATAAACAATAAACAAGAAAAAGAATAAGCACACGCAATGGCATCGCCATTCCTTTCCTCTCCAACTCCCCATCATAGAGCGGGACACACGCACTCCGGCTCCAAGCAGAGACCGACGTTCGAAGTCGCCGACATCCTGCGCGCGCATTTGCCCGACTCCCTGCACGAGCACTCCCATCCGCTGCACGTGCACAAGGTACTCAGTGCCATCCAAAACTGCCGCACCGCGGCGCTGGGCGGGCACATCGACTACTGCACTGACTGCGGCACCCTTTACAACAGCTACAACTCCTGTCGCGACCGCCACTGCCCGAAATGTCAAGGGCTGGAGAAAGCGCGCTGGATCGAAGCGCGCAAAGACGAACTGCTGCCGGTGCCCTATTTTCATACCGTCTTCACGCTGCCGCATGCGATCAACGACTGGGTGGGGTGGAACGACAAACTGATTTACGACCTGCTGTTCGCCAGCGCAACGGACACCCTGCAAGCCTTTGCCGCTCGTCATTGGAACGGAACCCTCGGCATCACCGCCGTGCTGCACACCTGGGGCCAGACGATGGAGCGCCACATCCATCTGCACTGCATCGTCCCAGGCGGAGCTTTAGCGTTCGATGGCGAACAGTTCAAACCCTGCCCGCATCGTGACTGGTTATTCCCGGTCAAAGCGCTGTCCAAGGTCTTCCGCGGAAACTACCTCGAGCACCTGGAGCACGCGCATACCACAGGCGAGCTGAAGACACCGCCGGGCGCGCACTTCGCCGCGTTGCGCAAGGCACTGCGCGAGCACGACTGGGTGGTCTACGCCAAACCCCCGTTCGGCGGACCGCAACAGATCATCGACTACCTCGGGCGATACACCCACCGCATTGCCATCAGCAACCACCGCATCCTCAATCTTGCCGACGGCAAAGTCACCTTCACCTGGAAAGACTATAAAGACGGCGCCAAGACCAAAGTGATGACGCTGGACGCCAACGAATTCATCCGGCGGTTCACGCTGCACATCCTGCCGCCGCGCTTCACCCGCATCCGCCACTACGGACTGCTCGCCTGCGGACACCGCGCGACCAAGCTCAATCGTGCCAAAGCGCTGCTTGGCCTAGCGCCGGTGACGACGACCAAAGTGCGCGAGCCCTACGACGTCTTGCTGCAACGCCTGACCGGCAAAGACATCCACGTCTGCCCGAGCTGCGGCGGACGGCTACGACGTCAGCGCGACCTTGCGCCCACCATTGGACCCGCTCGCGGCCAAGACCCGCCGCTTGCGTGCGAGGCGGCCTGATGCACATCTCCTCCACTCGATCCGCATCGGCTCGGGACAGTGCTGCTATGTTGCGACGCGACCGCGGTGAGCGAAAAACCGTTGTGCTCCATGCGAAATCGCTGCGCCCGCGGGACCGAGCGCGCGCAACGGAGCCTTGCTCGTGCAACTGCGCCAACATCAGCGGGAGTTTCCAGGCCCCACCCAGGGCTTGACTGTTGTAGAATCCACATAGCGGTTCGCTGAGACGGACACTGAAGCGAACCAAAAAAATGTTTTAATCTAACAGGGCGTTGAACCTGCCGAGCCCGCGCCGGTCGGGCACCGCGGCGCTTCGCGCTCGCGGCCCGACCGGCGCGGGCTCGGCAGGTTAACTAAACGTTTTAACTAAACGTTAGCGCAATCAAGGGTCAGTAAAAGCAAGTCGAGCCCACAATCATGATAAAGAAGTATATGTATGAGGCACGTATATGATTGAACGCATCACAGCCAATCCAAAAATACTTGGCGGAAAACCGATAGTACAAGGAACAAGGTTATCCGTGGAGTTTATCCTAGAATTGTTAGCCTCAGATGTTTCTGAAGCGGAGATTCTTGAGGATTATACCCATCTAACAAGAGAAGATATTCATGCTTGCCTAAAGTACGCTGCCCGCTCTTGTCGGAACGAAATATATGTTGAACTTGATCCTGTTTCAGCATGAAGCTTAGCCAAGCTTGTTTTCTCACAGATGAAAATATTTCGAAAGTCGTAGCACACCTTCGGCGAATCGGACTCGATGTTCTCGATACGAAGGAGCAGCGATGGCAGGGAGTTGAAGATGAAGAGCTGTTGAACAGAGCATATCAGGAGAAGCGATATGTTCTCACGCATGACTCAGATTTTGGAACATTAGCAATCAATCAAGGAAAACCATGCTACGGGATTCTATATTTACGATTAAATAATTTGAAATCTAGTAATGTGATAAAGGCTTGCGAAAACCTGTTTCAGCGAGATATTGAAATCCACCCCTATACTATTTGGGTGATCGAAGACGCTCGAATACGAATTCGTTTTCTAACGGATAAAGAACAGTAAAGTATTTGGAAGGAGCGTTGTGTCAATCGTCAACAAAAATGCGCCAACGAATAAGGTTAGATCGCGCGAGCGCAGCGAGCCGCGATCTAACCGTTTGTCGGACGAGCCCGGTTGAGCGAGCCAGGGAGGTGGGTATAGAAAATGACTTTTGTGGAGCCGGGGGCGTAGCAGGCCTGGGGGATATCCGAGCCTGTTGCGCCCTCGGCTTTTGCTCGCCATTGCGGCAAGCGAGGTGCTGAAGAGGCACTTTCAGGTCAATTTTACCCGAATTTGAGGCGAGCGCACCGCTCGGCCCGCGGACGCCGAAATTGAACGGGTCGCGCTGGTGCTTGCGGTTACATCGCCAAGATCCCCTGGCCGTCGAGGCTCGGGTCAGGCATCGGCTTTGGCAGCTGTGGGGCGATGCGTGTTCGCACGATGTGCATCTCAGCTGCACAACACGGGCAGCGCATGCGTGGGCGTTTGCTCACCTTGGCCAGCGCCTTTTTGATCTCGATGCCGAACAGAAATTGCAGCAGGGTAATCGAGCGTTTGCTGTTGGGATGCAGAAAGCCGAAGTTACGCGTACGGCGAAAGCCCTTGGGCAAGACATGCTGGAGGATCAGAGCAAGGAACTGTGCGCCCGGTCAGGTACGGTACTCGAACCGCTGCTTCTTGGCGTGGCGATAGCGGAAAGTCACTTGGCCGTTCTCACAGGCGATGATGTCCTTCTCCTGGATGACACCGCGATACAGATAGCGCCCGAGATACACCAGGGCCTTCTCGCCATGACCGACCCACTTGCAGTGCACGACCCACTTGCTGGGAACGCGCTGCGGCAACCACAGCCCTGCATCGGTGATGGCCGCGAGCAGCTTGCCGCGGAAGACTTTTGCCAGCGCCTTGTGGTTAAACAGGTAGCCGCGTTTGTTTTTGGCCTTCTTGGTGCGCCACACCCGCTTGTCCTTATGGATGGCGCCTGCCGGCATCACTCAGTGTACATGGGGATGAAAATCGCCTGAGCGTGCGTGCGTATGCAGGACCGCGATGGCCCCGGCCTCGCCTTGCAATTGGGGATCGTTTTTCGTCAAGGTGCTGACCGTCTCCCAGCTGCTACGGATCATCGCATCATAAAGCGTGCGTTGGTTTGCCCAGACCAGTGGACGCAGCGCTGTGGGCAGGGTGAAGGTGATCAGGAAGTCGGTGGTTGGCACCTGCCGGGCAAGCTGGCGTTCAATCCCTTGCTGGCCCTCGTGGTGTTGGCAGTGGGGGCACGGGCGATGGCCGCATGAATGCGGTACCAACTCGTTGTGATCGCACGACTCACATTGGGCCAGCATCATCGGACTGGCCGAGGTACGACAGGTCTTCATCGCCTCCAGCGCCTGCTGTTGGCTGGGCAGGATCGAACCGCCATACTGATCCAGATACTCGGCTTGGAAGTCGGTGATGATGGAGGATAGGAGGATCATGTGCGCATCCCCCACTGGATCGAGAAGCTGCTCATCAAGGCGTTGATCGCCTGCTCCGCAGTGCGCTTGGTTTCGGTGGTCAGGTGCGTGTAACGGGCAGTGGTCAAGATCGAATGGTGACCGAGGATCTTTTGTACCTCGAGAAGATCAACCCCAGCTTTGATCAAATCTGTGGCATCGCCGTGGCGCAGGCTATGCGGTGTGATCTTTTTTTTATCCCACACGACGCAACCACTTGACGCAATGCGCTCTGCACGCCAGCCGGTGCCAGTGGTGCGGATGCCGAAGCGGCCCCCTTCAGGCCGGCCTTGCGGTTGGGAAACAGAAGCTGCGCATGGCGATGCACTCGCCAGAATGGGCGCAACAGCACCAGCGTCGCTTCAGACAGCGGCACCAGACGCTCTTTGTTGCCCTTGGCGTTGCGAATGTGTACCCGGCGACGGGCGGCATCGATATCTGCTACTGTCAGGCGCAATCCCTCGCCCAAGCGCAGCCCTAGACTATAGCGGGTGAAGAACAACACCCGGTAGCTGAGCACCCGCGTGGACTGAACCAGCAGCCCAAGCTCCTCGACTGTCACACTGTCCGGTAGGCGCTGGCCCCGCGGTGGCTTGATCAGGTCAAGCTCTACCCACGGCTTGTGCAGCACGTGAGTGGAGAAGAACTTCAGGCCGTACAGGTCGAGCTTCAACGCGCTCCAGGAGTGCGTCTCCAGCAACTCGCTGAAGTAGTCGGTCAGCTGCTCGGCGGACAGGTCCTCGAGCGAATGATCGAACCGTGCTGCGATGCGCCGGACCCCAGGCGCATACGCCTCGATCGTCTTCGGACGCAAGCCCTCGAGCCGAAGATGCTTTTCCAAAGATGCCTAGAGATGCTTGAAATCAGACGCGGAAGGTGATGCTATATCAGTGTAACCTCATGATTCTGAGTGAAATGCCCCCGTGTTGGCGCGGGCGTGAGATTACATTTTAGTTTCCAAGGGGCTGTTGCCGCGAACTTCTCCGCGTAGCGGCTCCGTCCAACAATCAGCTTAAAGTTTTTGACACCACTTCATAAACGTCCCCAGACAAGCTTTCTACCTCCAATACCCGTTCGAGCTGCTTGCACATCAATGTTTGGCGACTTGCGTCATAGCGGCGCCAGCGGGTCATTGGATAGAGCAGGCGCGAGGCGACTTGCGGATTCAGCGGATCAAGATCGATGATGCGGTCGATCAAAAAACAATAACCGCTACCGTCTTCGGCATGGAAATGCAGTGGATTGCCAACCGCAAATGCGCCGATCAACGAGCGTACCCGATTGGGATTGGTCAGCGAAAAATCCTGATGATCCATCAGCTTTTTGACTCTTGCCAGCGTCTCTGGCCGACTGCTCTGCGCCTGTAATGCAAACCATTTATCCAGCACCAGCGGGTCATGCGACCAACGTTGATAAAAGTCATCCAGCGCGCGTTCACCGGCATCGCCAGCCACTTGTGGCGAAGCATTCACCAACAAGCGCAGTGCGGCCACGACATCGGTCATATTATGACCAGCATCGAACTGAGCGCAGGCCAGCGCGCAGGCGTCCGCGTCCGGCGCCTGCATCAGGTAATCCAGCGCACAATTGCGCAACGCCCGACGACCCATCGACTCTGACGACAGATTGTACTCCGCAGGTTGTCGATTTTGCTCGTACAACTCATGAAGGTCATCGCGCAGCGACGTACCGATCCGGTTGGCCAGCGTCTTGCGCGCGCGGTGAATACCGGGTACATCGACCACTTCCATCTGGTCCCCCAGATAGCTTTCCGATGGCAGCGTCAGCACCTCGGCGAGCAATGCCTGATCAGCATGCCGGTCCAGCAGAGCGGTGCGGAAGGCGTGGATAAAACTTTCCGGCACCGGCCGAGTCTCGTCCTCGACCAGCGTCAACAGCAGCCGTTGAGCCAGGCTCTGCGCAGCGTCCCAGCGGTTAAATCCATCACTGTCATGAGACATGAGGAAGGTCAGGTCTGCATCCGAGTAGGGATAGCGTACTTTGACCGGGGCGGAGAAGCCGCGCAGTAATGAGGGTATCGGTCGATCAGTGAGATCGGTAAGACGGAAGGTGAAGCGCTCCACCGGTTGCCGCAATGCGAGCATGCGCGTACCTGGGGCGGGAGTCGGGCTCTCATCGACAAACGCCAAGGATAAATCTTCGCCGTCCTGGTTGAGTAAACCCAGCGCGAACGGAATATGCAGCGGTAATCTGGTAGGCTCGCCAGACATGGCTGGCGTATGCTGTCGGATCTCCAGGCTGTATGTGCCGGTATCGGCATCGAAACTATCGGCGCATTCCAATACCGGGGTGCCGGACTGGCTGTACCAGCGGCGAAATTGGGTCAAATCCACGGCTCCGGCCTGTTCCATGCAGTCAACAAAGTCGTCGGTCGTCACGGCCTGGCCGTCGAAGCGCTCGAAGTAACGATCGGTGCCGGCACGGAATCGTTCGGGGCCGAGCAGGTTGGCCTGCATGCGCACCACTTCGGCACCCTTCTCGTAGACCGTCGCGGTATAGAAGTTATTGATCTCGATATAGGAATCCGGACGTACCGGATGTGCCATGGGACCCGCATCCTCCGGAAACTGGCGTGCACGCAGCATGCGCACATCCTCGATGCGCTGCACCTCCCGCGACCCCATGTCGGCGGAGAACTCCTGGTCGCGATAGACCGTAAAGCCTTCCTTCAAGCTGAGTTGGAACCAATCGCGGCAGGTAATGCGGTTACCGGTCCAATTATGGAAATACTCATGCGCAACCACCCCTTCAATATCGGCAAAATCCGTGTCGGTGGCCGTGTCGGGCCGCGCCAGGATGTACTTGGCGTTGAAAATATTCAGCCCTTTATTCTCCATCGCGCCCATATTGAAGTGGCTGACGGCAACGATCATAAATAAATCCAGGTCGTATTCACGGCCATAGTTTTCCTCATCCCAGCGCATCGCCTTTTTCAGCGAACGCATGGCATGGTCGCACTTATCCAGATTTTCCGGCTCCACGAAAATCTGTAATAGAATCTCGCGCCCGGAACGGGTAACAAAATGATCTTCCACCACGGCCAAATCGCCGGCGACAAGAGCAAACAGATAACAGGGTTTCGGATAGGGGTCGTCCCAGCGCACCAGTTGCCGACCATCCGGCAACATCTCGCGACCCGCCGGATTGCCATTGGATAGCAGTACGGGATATCGCTGCGGGTCCGCTATCAGCGTGACCTGAAAACGAGCCATGATGTCCGGACGATCGAGAAAATAGGTGATGCGTCGAAAACCCTCGGCCTCACACTGGGTACAGAGCATGTTACCGGACAAATACAACCCTTCCAGAGCAGTATTTGCCTTGGGCTGAATACGCACCCGGGTGCGTAGCCGAAAGCGATCCGGCACCCGGTGCACGATCAGCGCGTCATCCCGCGTTTCATATTCCACCGGCGGCAGCACGCGATTATCCAGTGCCACTTCAACCAGTTCGAGTTGTTCGCCATCCAGCCGCAAGTCGCCGTCGCCGCGGGTTGCGGCCGGATTGCGTCGCAGACTGATTTCAGCCTGTACCGCGGTCTGATCTACATCGAGATCAAAACGCAGGTCGACCTGATCGATTAGGAATTCGGGTGGATGATAATCCTCGAGACGAACTACCGGTGGCGTGGTGCGATACATGAATGGACTCGTGGCCGAATGTGGCTAGTGGCTGAATGTGGCCCTCGGCTGGGATGGATATTCCACCTAAACCAGACCTGTAGAATGAAACAGGATAATCAGACCAGGCTGAACATCAGACCTTGGCGATCGGGCATCACCTGTGTCAGTCTTCGCTTGTCCGGCCACCGCCGTAGGTTTTCAAGCCACCGGCGAGGACGGAAGCGGCTCAACGTGACAAAATAAACCTTCATGGGTCAAGAACCACCATGCCCCTGATACAGATCTACACCACGGCCTTCTGCCCTTACTGTGTTCGCGCGCTGGATCTACTGGACCGCAAACAGATCAAATACCAGCAAATTCGCGTGGATCGTGACCGGGAACAACTGAAAGCGATGATTCGTCGCAGTAACCGCACAACAGTACCGCAGATCTTCATCGGCGAATATCACGTCGGCGGCTACGACGATATAGTCGCATTGGAACAGACAGGCGAACTGGATCGCCTACTCGAAGAACCATCTATTCGGTCGTCAATATCATGATACAAGCCGAAACCGATACCCAACGTTTGGACAAATGGCTCTGGGCGGCGCGCTTCTTCAAGACTCGCCCGCTGGCAGTGGCAGCCATCAACGGTGGTAAAGTGCAGGTGGACGGCCAACGCGCAAAGCCCGGTCGCGGTATCCGCCCAGGAGCACGTCTGGTCATCCACAAGAACGAATTGGCATGGACCATTCAGGTCAAAGCCCTGGCCAAACAGCGACGCCCGGCGAGCGAAGCCGCCCTACTGTATGAAGAAGACGAGGACAGTCGCCGCAGGCGACAAGAATCGGTACGCGAGCGTCGTGAGACCGGCATCCGTTCGTCGGCCATGCGCGGGCGTCCGACCAAGCGCGATCGACGCCGCATTGGCGCCCTGACCGACAGATACGGCGATTGATATCGCGCGGAGCAACAGCATGGATAATGAGATCTTCCGCAAGACCTACAATGCCATCAACGAGCGCTTTTGCCCTTTCGAAAAAAGCATCCTTACCAATAATTGCCGCTGCTCTCTGGCCAAGCACTTTTGTATCGCCGAGCGCGAAGGTGTTCAATGCACCGCCGATCACGCCCAGGAACGCTGCATCGCGCTGCTCGATCTGCTGCGCACCCGCGCCCGCTTCGCGCTGAAAACCACCACTGAGCACGCTGCCTTACCTCATGCCAAGGCCATGCGTGTACAAGTCGGCGGATTACGCGGCATCCAGGCAGCATTGACACCGCAAGACGAAGTGCCTAACCAAATCGATGACATCGACGCCGTCATTCGTGCCGCGGTGGAACAGTTCGGCAGTCTAAACGCCCTACCCTTTCAAATCATCGTGCAGCAAATCACCGCATACCGCGGACGCCGCCCTTTGCGTTCTCGGCGATAATCTAAGGTGCCCTCTTATTGGCGAACAACTGCCACATGTCAAATGTGCTGCCTCGGACCTCGGGCGAACACGAGACCAACCCCCCAGCGCGAGATTGTTTGGGACAGCTGGGCTCTCAGACGGTTGCCAGAGATTTCAGTAACGACTCAATAAGTGAGACAGGCTTTTGTATCAATGACTTGCAGCAAAAGATACCGGATGCTATCTGGAAAAAATGTAAGGATTTACCGCAGAGATGCAGAGTGCGCAAAGGCACTTCGCCCGCAAGCGGACCTTGACCAGCCGTAGAAGCCCGCTTGCGGGCGACTGGGCTTGCAAGGCGCTACGGGGCGCTTTTTCACACCTTTAAGTCTTTGTTTTAATGGGTGCCCCGACTTATTGAGAGGCAACAGATTTTACTAGCATAACCCATCGGATGAGCTAAGATTCATCGATGCAGAACGCTTTTTTAGGCCTTTGGGCGATTGCCGGAGAGAAATAGACCAACTGGGGCCGGATTCTCGTTCGCCTTCGCAAAGCGACAACCTATCCATGGTCGCTCCATGGGGGGTTATCGCAACGGCGATGCCGGACGAGAAGACGAGTCGGGTAGTAGGTTTCTCGACAGAAATCGCCTCGCTTCCTACTCTATTTAAGAACTGATATGACAATGGATAACGGCAAATCAATACCATATGCCTCGCGCACATGGATCGCACTGATCACACTCATGCTTGGATTCATGACCGCATGCCAGGTATCGGCCGTGGTGGACGAGCCTCCGCCCGCCCCTGCAACTGAAGACGATACGCTGTTCAGCAGCGGCCTATTTTACACCTATTACAATGGTCGCTTTGCCAATCTTCCGGACTTCGACAACCTGACACCGGCAGGCTATGGCGTCTCCGCCGGTTTCGACCTCGAGACAATTCCACTGGTGGATGATTTTGCGCTGCTGTACCAGGGCCTGGTGCACCTCGCGCAGAGCGGCGAGTACAGCTTTTATACGCGCTCTGACGACGGCAGCGCCCTGTACTTAAACGAGCAGCAGGTGGTAACCAACGATGGCCGCCACTCCATGCGCACCCGTTGGAGCGAGCCACTGATCCTGGAGGCCGGCGACTATCCAATTCGCGCGAGTTTTTTCGAGGCCCAAGGCGACCAAGGGCTGGAGATCGGCTATACAGGCCCGGATGGCGAGACACATGTGATCGAACCAAACGCGCTTTGGTTCGATACCGCTCTGATGCCAGAGCCGCTGAGCCCAGAGAATGTCGAACAGGCAACCTATCCAGGCATCTCTTATCGCTATTTCGCAGGCATCTGGGACCAATTACCGGATTTCGGCGTTCTGGAGCCAGCCTATCTCGGTATCGCCGAAGCCTTCGATACCACGCCCGCACTGGACGATAATCAATATGGCCTGCGCTTCCAAGCCTATCTGGAAATACCCGAGGACGGTATCTACAGCTTCACCACCAGATCCGACGATAGCAGCGCTCTCTACATCGGTAATCAGAAGGTAGTCGACAATGATGGCAAGCACGGCTCGCGTGAGCGCACTGGCAGCCTTGCGTTGGCCGCTGGCTCGCACCGCATCACGGTGGACTACTTCGAGCGTTGGGGGGAAGAGGCTCTGAGCGTGGAATGGTCCGGACCCGGCTTCCAACGCGGCCCGATTCCCTCGTCCTCCCTTCGCTATGCGTTCGATATGCTGCCGCCGATGCTGGAACCGGTCATGCCTCGCGAAACCCTATTGCCAGGACTGGCCTATCGTTATGCCGAGGGCCGCTGGGATGGGATGCCGGACCTGGATCTGGAACCGGTGATCGACCATGGTGTCGTTGCCAATGCGAACCTGGAACCGCGTCTGACTAACGACCACTATGCATTCTCTTACCGTGGATTCATCGAGCTTCCCGTCGATGGCATCTATGCCTTTATCCTGAACTGCGGCGCCGCGGCCGCGATCTGGATCGGCGATCGGCAGGTCGCCGCCCGCGAACGCCTGTGGGGCGGCAATTCGGAGCAGATCGGCGCAATTCCAGTCAAAGCCGGTCTGCACCCAATCCGCATCGATTACTTCGAACGCGGCGGCCCCGATCAACTGAGCGTGCTCTATCAGCCGCCAGGAACGCAGGCACCGCGGCCATTGCCATTCACCGCGCTCCATCATCTACAATCGCAGCTGCCCGACTATCTGATGGGAGATACACCCTCCGCGCCGATCTCGCCTGGCCTTGCCTACACTTATTTCGAGGGCACCTGGCAGGCGCTCGCCGACATGCAACCCGCTGCTGTCCGGGCGCATGGCGTGGTTGACGGAATCAGTCTCGAACCGCGCGCGGACGACAATCAATTCGGTTTCGTCTTCGACGGCTGGCTGCGCATTGATGAGCCTGGTTTTCATCGTTTTTTCCTGAATTCCGACGACGGTTCTGCACTCTGGATCGATGGCCAGAAAATCCTCGACAATGACGGCTTGCATGGCTCCCGGGAAGTCTATGGCAGCGTCGGACTCGATGCCGGGCTGCACCCTATGCGCGTCGGCTATTTCAATCGCTGGGGCAAGCAGACCTTGTCGCTGAGGCACGCGCCACCGGGCGTACTCAATGCCAGCGAGATCCATCCATCCATCCTTCTGCATGACACCGACCAGCTGCCAGCCCTGATGGAAGCCTTGCACGAGGACCCCGATCAGCGTGCCGGGCTCGCCTACGCCTTTACCACCGGAAAGTTCGATAGCCCGCCGGATTTCAACACCCTCGAACCGGAACTATTCGGAGCGGTCGCTGATCTGGATCTGTCCGTCGCCGCCACTGATACGCGCTTCGCAATGCGCTTCAGCGGCCGTATTCGCGTTCCCCAGGACGGCTTTTACCGCTTCTTCGCTCGCGCCGACGATGGCCTGAGCCTGCGCATCGCCGGTACAGACGTGCTTGCCATCACCGGCAATCACGACAACTTCGGCAGTCTTGGCCTCGAGGCCGGATTGCACGAGTTCGAGCTGGTCTTTTTCCAACGCTGGGGCGACCGGCACATCGAACTGTCATGGCAGTTGCCAGATGGCACAATCGAGCCG
Organism: Thiohalocapsa sp. PB-PSB1; assembly: GCA_016745215.1. GTDB lineage: Bacteria > Pseudomonadota > Gammaproteobacteria > Chromatiales > Chromatiaceae > Thiohalocapsa. The sequence goes on along the minus strand of CP050890.1, from coordinate 3,409,732 downwards.
ATACCGACCGCTGCCTACCTGTATGGCGCCAACGACCTACCCGCATTGACCCCGGCCATAACGCCAACGCAGACTCCGCAACCGGGCTTGGCCTATCGCCAGTACCAGGGTTCCTGGAAGGTGTTGCCCGAGTTCGATGAACTGACGCCCACCACGATCGGCCTGAGTCCCGAGGTCGGGCTCGCCCAGGCCACCGCCGAACACAAATTCGGTCTGCGCTTCGACGGCTATCTGCGCGTCCCGGAGGATGGCTTCTATCGCTTCCACCTGACCTCCGACGATGGCTCCAAATTGTGGCTCGGCGACCGCCTACTGGTGGACAACGACGGCCGCCATGGACCAGGCGCAGGGATCGGCGGAATCGGTCTCGCGGCCGGCCTGCACCCGGTGCGTATCGAATTCTTCCAGGACTGGGGCGGGCAGATATTGGAATTGGAACTCACCCTGCCGGACCACTCGCGTGCGCCGGTCGCCGCGACCAATCTGTTCCATTTTCCCGATCAACTGCCAGCCTTGCTGGAGAGCGTCGCGCCGCCGGTGCAGTCCATCCCGGGCCTTGTATCCGAGCTGTATCTGGGCGAATGGCAGGCAATGCCTGACTTCGCCAGCCTGAATGCCGACGGGATCGGCATCGCCGCCAGCTTTGATCTCGCTGAGATCGCTCAAACCCAGCGTTTCGCGGTGCGCTACCGCGGTTATCTGCAGGTTGGCCGAGATGGCTGGTACGACTTCTTCGTCGGTTCCGACGACGGCAGTCGGCTGTTGATCGGAGACACCCTGGTGGTGGACAACGATGGCCAGCACAGCATGCGCGAGAAAGTCGGCTCCATTGGACTCGAGGCTGGCTGGCATCCGATCGAGGTGGATTTCTTCCAGCGCTACGGCGACCAGCAACTCAGCGTCGAAGTTCGCGGTCCCGACGCTCGGCGACGGCCGATTGCACGCGAACAGCTCCTGCTCGACTTCACATGGCTGCCTGAACTAAAGGACGCCGACGCCAACCCCGCGGCGCTGGTCAGCGGTGTCAACTATGCCTACTACGAGGGAAATTGGCGGCAATTACCAGACTTCGATACGCTGGAGCCGGTAGCCGAGGGCACCCTGGACAGCTTCAGCCTGGAGCCGCGCCTGCGCGATGATCAATACGGCTTCCGCTTCGACGCCTATATCGATATCCCCGAGTATGGCTTTTACCAATTCTGCACCCGCTCCGACGATGGCAGCCGCCTGTACATCGGCGATAGGCTGGTGGTGGATAACGACGGACTGCACTCGGCGCGCGAGCGCTGTGGTCGAATTGGTCTTGATCGTGGCCGCCATGCGCTCAAGGTCACCTTCTTCGAACGCCGCGGATACGACAGCCTGGAGGTCAGCTACGCCGGGCCACGCTTTGGCAAAACCGTGATTGCCGGCGATCTAGTATTCCGGCTCGATCCGAATGGCGACGGCGATCCGGGCGAGCCTGCCGACGGCGGCCCGCTGAGCACCCTCGACAACAGCGATCCAGTGGCCGTTGCGGACCGGGCCAGTACCGGTATCGGACAAGGCCAGTTCATCGTTATCGATGTGCTCGGCAACGACAGTGATCCGAACGGCGACATCCTGGTACTGAACGACGCTTACTCGGCCGACGCATCAGGCGCTGCTGTTATCCATGCGGACGGCCGGCGGCTGCTTTACACCCCGGCGCTCGGTTTTGTCGGCACCGATGATGTCGAATACCAGGTCGGCGACCGGCGCGGTGGATCGGCCATCGGCCATGTTGAGATCGCCGTCAGCACTCAGGGGCTCGCCCCGGTCATGACGGTGGAGGATGCCACCCGCTTCCTGACACAGGCCAGCTTCGGTCCGAGCAAAGCCGACATCGCCGATCTGATGCAAACAGGACCAGAGGTTTGGATTGAACGCCAATTGGACGCATCGAGGACGCCGGTGAGCGGACATCAGGCGCTGTTCGAGCAGCTGCGCCAAAGCGCGCCTGATGCCGACAACCGCCAATTGCGCATTGATGCCTGGCTGCACCATGCTGTCGCGGCACCAGATCAGTTGCGCCAGCGTATGGCCTTCGCATTGTCACAGATTTTCGTCATTTCGGATCTCGACAATGTATTATCCACCGACGATGGCGCACTTGGTGCCCTACACTATTACGATATGCTGGTCGATGGCGCCTTTGGTCGTTACCGCGACTTATTGGAGCAGGTCACATTACATCCGGCCATGGGCTTTTATCTCGACATGGCGGGCAACAAAAAGGCCGATCCGGTGCTCGGCACCGTGCCGGACGAAAACTACGCCCGAGAAATACTGCAATTGTTCTCGATCGGACTCTGGCAGCTGCAAGCCGATGGCGAACCGCTGCTGAATCAGCAAGGCGAGCCGATCCCGGCCTACAGCGAACAAGACCTGATGCAATACGCCCGCGTCTTTACCGGCTGGGATTACGCGTTGCCGTCCGGCGCCGACAAATGGCGTCTGCCGATGCTGCTGGACCCGAACGAACATGAGGACGGACCCAAGCGCTTGCTAGGCGGCGAACTGATCCCGGCCAATCTCGGCGGACAGGAAGACTTGGCCCGCGCGCTGGATAATATCGCGTCGCATCCGAACGTGGCGCCGTTCATCAGCCGGCAGTTGATCCAGCGCTTTGTCACCAGCAACCCAAGTCCGGACTATATTGGCCGGGTGACGGCGGCCTTCGAAAACAGCGATGGTAACCTTGGCGAAACCATCAAGGCAGTCTTGCTCGACCAAGAGGCTCGCACCGGCTCCCCCGATCCCCTGGATGCAATGGCGCCGGCCGCGGCCAATGATGATCCGAGCAGCCCTTCGCCAACCTCCTATGCGTTCGGCAAAATCAAGGAACCACTGTTGCAGCTGACCGGTCTATGGCGGGCGCTCGGGGTTGATGTCGAGCAGATCCGCTTGCGACCGGAACACTTGTCGCCGCTCGGCCAAGTACCCTTAGCGGCCCCATCGGTGTTCAATTTCTTTCAACCGGACTTCCAGAACCCGGGCGAGATCGCGGATCTTGGGCTCTATTCGCCAGAGCTGGAAATGATCGACGAGACCCAGATCACCGGCGCAGTATCGCTGATGGACAGCTGGACCCTTGGCGCGACCCAAGCCGATGCGAACTATTATGACCTAACCATGGAACAAGCCATGGCGGATTCCAGCCTGGCCAAGATCATCCAGCACCTCGATATGCTGTTGCTGAACGGCCGGATGACCCAGTCCATGCGCGCTGTGCTCGAAGAACAAATCTTCAATGACTACGCAAGACAAGGCGAAAACGGGCGTCTCACCCGCATCCTCGCCGCCGTCTATCTGATCGTCACCTCTTCTGAGTACCTGATTGAGGAGTAACCACTATGCGCAATTCCATTCAGCAACGCGCGCGTCGGCGCTTCCTCGGTCAACTCGGTGCATTGGCCGGCTCCGGCGCCGCACTGTCCAGCATGGCTGCTTTGAACTGGACCCGATTGGCCGCCGCCGCGGAAGTGCCATCGGACTACAAGGCGTTAATCTGCATCTTTCTGTTCGGCGGCAACGATTCCTACAACTGCGTGGTGCCATCCGATCCGGACGGGCACGCCATTTATGCCCAAGCGCGACGCGCTCTCGGCATTCCGCGCGAAACCTTGCTGCCGCTTGCGGATGCCCAGCACCAGGATGCACAGGGCCGCGCTTTCGGCCTGAATCCGGATCTCGGCGCGCTGCATCCAGCCTATGTCAACGCTGGACAGCTTGCCGTCACCTTCAATGTTGGCCCTTTGCTGGCGCCCATGAACAAGGCGCAGTATCAGGATCGCAGTGTACCGCGCCCGCCAAGCATCGGCTCGCATTCGGACCAACAGTTTCAAACGCAGACCTGCGGCATCTTTAGCTCCGACCAGGGCTATACCGGCTGGAACGGGCGCCTCGGCGACTACTTCTTCGCCAGCAATATCGGCCTGTCGACTTTCACCAACGTCTCCCTATCCGGCGACAATGTCATTCAAGTCGGCGAACAAGTTTTGCCCTATGCGATCAACAGCAACGGCCAATTGCAAGTACCGGTCAGCCGCTATGTCAACGGCAACTTGCAACAACGGCTGGATGCAGGTCGTCGCGCGCTGTTATTCGCCAGCAACCATGTCTTCGACACAGCTTACAGCAGCACCAAGGCACGCTCACTGGAGGGTAATCAATTGCTGGCCGAGGCGCTGCAAGGTACCAGTCCGATCGATGGCTTCCCGGACAACCGACTCGGCTCACAACTGCGCAGCGTCGCCCAGGTGATCAGTGTCGCGTCACAGATCGGCATCCGCAGGCAGACCTTCTTCTGCTCCATGGGCGGTTTCGATACCCACTCCAACCAGAACAACCGACATCCGTCCCTGCTCCGTGAGTTGGCCGCGGGCATGCAGGCCATGCATAGCTGGAGCCAGACCAGCGGCCTCGCCGACAAGATCACCAGCTTCACCGCCTCCGAATTCGCCCGCACCTTTGCCATGAATGGCAATGACGGCAGCGACCATGCCTGGGGCGGAATCCAGTTTGTGTTGGGTGGCGCGGTACAGGGTGGACTCTATGGCGAAATGCCGGACCAAACCCTTGGCGGCGAACAGGACATCAGCGGTCGCGGCCGCTTTATCCCCGGCACTGCAGTGGACCAGGTTGCCGCCGTGCTGGCGCGCTGGTATGGCGTGCCAGCCGACGATCTGCCGCTGATTCTGCCGAATATCGGTAACTTCGACAGCAACTCCATGGGCTTCATGACTTGACAGCAGGTTTCGGCGCAGACCTTAAAAGCAGAGTCCGCACCACTTGTTTTTCACATTTTTCTCAGGGGATCAGGGGGCAGCAGATGTCAAACCAGCAGGAAATCGAGACACCACCCGTCGCCATCGTTTCGGTACACGGCGTCGGCGACCCAAAGCCTGGCGAGTTCGCGGCACGCATTGCAACGATGCTGCTTGGCGATTGCGACCATAGGTCAGAGGCGCGCATCGCGGAGTCCTTCGAGACAACCCCAATTCGCATCTCTGACCAGTCCAACTGGGGTCTGACCAAGCCCGCCGAACCCGGACCGAACCCAGGGGTCGCACAGTCCTGCGAAGCATTAGCGAACATCGCCAAGCACCGCGAAGACGGGATCTACGAAACCCTGCGCCTGGAGCAGCGCAGCCCGAACAAGGCGGAGGGCTCGCCACCCATACACCTGTACGAACTGCATTGGGGAGATCTGTCCCGAGCCCCGGGTTGGTTCACAACCCTAGTGATTACACTCTACCGATTGGTGTTCCATCTTGTTGTGCTGGGCAAGCGCGCAGTCGGACTCGCGGCCGATGCCGAACCCGATCGGCCGCTGCTGCGCTCGGCGCAACGCTTGCAGCAACTTGCCATCGGACTGTTGCCGACGGCAATCCCGATTTTGAATCTCTATCTGCTCGCCGCTGCCTTGCTCCTGGCGGCCAAGCTGCTCTCCGGTGCCACCGATGGTGGCAATGGCACGACATTGGCAACGCTGTGGATGCCGGTGCTCCTGGCAATCTTGGTCGCGCTGCCGGCTCTAGCGCTGCTGATCATGCTTGGCGTGCGCAGCGGACGCTTCGGACCATTCATCGCGCTGCTGGTGGCTACGGGACTCGGCGCCGGAACCTTGCTGTTGGAGACGCCCACCAGATTTGCGCTTGTCGGCTGGATCATCAGCATCGCGGCCATCCTCGCCGCGTTACTGGTATCGCGCAAGATCGTCAATTCCCAGGAGCATCCGCTGGCGGAAAAGCAACCGTTTTTTATGCGGCTGCAGCGGTTTTGGCGTACCGCCCCATGGCTCGGCCTCATCGCCGTGCTGATGTTCGGTGGCCATGGACTCTGGGTTGCCCACGCTGCCGCTCCAGACGAGACCTTGGTGCTGGTGGGAGTACACACGCTTCACGGTCTGTTTCTGCTGCTCCAGGTCTGCTGGCTCTTATTATTCGTCACGCTAGCAGTCTCGCTGATCCAGTGGCTGGTGGCATGGCGACAGCATGGCAGATACGCTGCATCGGTGCGCGCGCTGTTCACGGGTACGCTCGGTCTATTTCTGTCGAGCGCCCTGTTCTATCTGCTAACGGTTGTACTTTGGGGAGCGGTATTGCAACAGCTCCAGGACCAGCTGGACCGGCTGACGGTGGAATTTTCCGTGCCCTTCGAACTGTTCTACTGGCATCTGGTGGAATTGCCGCAATCGACGCCGGTTTCGGCCTATATCGATGGCCTGTTCAAACTGACAACGGGCAACGGCATGGACGGCTTTCTGGTGCTCGTGCTGATCGCTGTGCTGATTGCGTTACCTGGGATCCTGCCGAGTGCCTGGTCGGAACGCCGTCCATGCAGCGAGGCCCTCCGTCACGACCAAGATGCAGCGCGGCGCCTGGGCCGCTGGCTGGACCGGAGTCTGTTGTCCTTGCTCATCGCCGGGGGCTTCCTGCTGCTCGCCTTCGTGTGGCTGATCCTTGGTTATACACCGATGTTCGGACAACTCGCGGCCTCGGACCTGCTGCCATCGGTCGTGTTCGGCAACAAGTTGACCACGGCGGTGGGTGGATCTTTGGCTGCCGCGGTACCGCTGCTGCTGATTTTTCGCAAGCAGCTGCCCGATGCCTTGCACAACCTGCTGGATATCGTGCTGGACGTCGACAACTGGCTACAGCGCCCACCGCGCAAGGCTTCACCCCGCGGTCTGATCCTCGCACGTGCACTCGCCCTGTTACATTGGATGAGCCACAACGGCAACTACCGGCGCATCGTCTTCGTTGCCCACAGTCAAGGCACCGTCATCAGCGCGGATCTGCTGCGCCTGCTGCAAGCCGAGCCAAAGCTGGCCGAGCGTGTTTTCGGCACGCATCCGCCCGATGAAATTCGCCTGATTACCGCGGGCTCCCCATTGCGCCAACTGTATGCCTGGAGATTCCCGCACGAGTACGGCTGGGTCGAGCAGGCATCGGTCGGGCCAAAATCGGAGCCGGACCCAGACCCAGACCCAGACCTAGACACGGGTCCAAACCCCGCCGAACTCTATCACGTTAGCCGCTGGATCAACCTCTTCTGCTCCGGAGACTACGTGGGACGCGCGCTCTGGAGCCACTGGACTCAGGTGCCGCTGTGGGCGCCGCCGAAAGCAGAGCTTGCGGCTGCCGTGCCGACCAAGCCCTGCGCCGATCTTCTGCTTGGAGCAGGAGCCCACACTCGCTATTTCGATGGCAGCGATCCTCGAGTGTGTGCCATCATCCGTGCCCAAACAACATAATGCCCGTTCAAGCTGTCCTATTCATTCTATCCAGGCATTCTATCTGATAACGCTTGTCCGACTCGGTTTGGCAAGCAGAGCCTTACATGCTGCATCTCCGTGAGCATGAACTCATCGAGCCGGTTTCTTCATGCCATCCCAACCATCCCAATTGCAAGCGATCGGCGGCTTTTTCGAGTTGCTGCATGTACAGCCGAAAATCCCGCTGCTGATCCTTCTGATCCTGATGCTGCTCGCCGGTCTCTCCGAGGGCATCGGCATCCTGCTGCTGGTGCCGTTGATCGGCATCCTCGGTAACGAGCCCGCGTCCGACAACCCCATCGTCGGCGCCGTCGAGCAAGCGCTGCGCGCCAGCGGTCTGCCGATGACGGTCGCCGGACTACTCGGCGCCTTTTTGCTCCTGATCCTGCTGCGCGCTGCCTTGGTGCTGGCCCGCGACCTGTACTCGCAACGCATTCAGCTGAGCTTGATCGACCGCCTGCGCACCGATGCCTTCGGTGCACTGCTCGGCGCCGAGTGGCGCATGATCCAGAGCAATCGCAGTTCGGACTTTGCTAACCTGATGCTCACCGACCTCGCTCGCGTGGGCATGGGTCTGCAGGCGTTGTTGACGCTTTCGGCAGGTCTGAGCGTCATGCTCGCCTATGCACTGGTCGCCGTCGGGATATCCCCGGCAATGACATGCATCGCGTTTGGCAGCGGCGCCATTTTGTTTTCGTTGCTCGGCGCCCACCGACGCGCAGCGCTGGATCTGGGTTGGCAGCTTGGCGCGGGCAATCGCGCCGTGCACGGCAATCTGCATGAGGCTCTGGCCGGTATGAAGCTGGCCAAGATCCTGGGCAACGAGCGCCGCCACCTGGATGCCTTTACCCGCGTGATTGCCGATCTACGGCAACGTCAGATACGCTATGCGGTCAGCAGCGGTCTGGCCGGCGCCTTGTTCAGTGTCGGCGGGGCGCTGTTCATCGCCGGCTTTGTTTATCTCGGTTTGAAGGTGCTTGGAGTACATCTGGCAGAACTGTTCACCCTGGTGATCATCTTCGCCCGGATCATGCCGCTGTGGTCCAGGGTCCAGCAGCAATTACAGCAGTTGCTGCACGCCGCTCCCGCACTGATCGAGGCCAAGCAACTGCACGCACAATGCCTGGCGCACCGCGAGCCGGTTCTTGTCGAGGTGACCCGACGGCGTCCCATCCTGGATGCGATCCGCGTCGAGCAGGTCGGCTACCGCTACGCTGAGCGCGAAGGTGCGGCGCTTGCGGACATTGATCTGATCATCGAGCCGCGCACGACAACCGCTGTCATCGGCGCATCCGGCTCCGGTAAGAGCACCCTGGCAGACCTGCTGATGGGCCTCATGGAGCCCACCAACGGCCGTATCCTGGTCGATGACAGGCCGCTCATCGGCCCCGAGCGCATCGCTTGGCGACGCTCGGTCGCCTATGTGCCCCAAGAGACCTTTCTGTTCGACGACAGCATCCGCAACAACCTGCTGTGGGCAAGGCCGGGGGCCTCGGAGCCACAATTGATTGCAGCCCTCGAACGCGCCGCCGCGGACTTCGTGCTGCAGTTTCCCGACGGCCTCGACACCAGGGTCGGAGAGCGCGGCACAAGGCTCTCCGGCGGCGAGCGCCAGCGCATCGCTCTGGCGCGCGCGCTGCTTAGCGCACCATTGCTACTGATACTGGATGAGGCGACCAGCGCATTGGACCTGGCCAGCGAGGAGCGCGTGCGCCGCGCTATTGAGGCCCTGCATGGGGATCTCACCCTGGTCGTCATCGGCCACCGACTGGCCACGCTTCGCCACGCCGACCAGGTCGTTGCGCTCAATATGGGCAAGCTGATTGCCGCCGGCACCTGGCAGCAGACCGAGCAGCGCTTGACTGCGCTCGGCATGAGCGGTTTGATCGCCAGCCCGACGGCCGCCGTCGTCGAAGAGACAAAGGCCGGAGCCTGAGCGTAAACCTGCCGCCGATGTGGATGCCGGGTTTCTCGCCATGCTGGCGCTTCGGCTTTGCGCTGTGCGAGCAAGAGTTACGGTGCGCTCGCGAACCATGTGCATAACGCAGCATGGGCAAAACTGACTGCATTAGCCTGGTGCTCGGCTCTCTGATGGGAAGCGACCTGTACTTTGGTTCCAGCAGCCTGCGAGCGCCGCAAGCAGGCGTCTGCTCACCGATCGATGCCATTTCTGGCAAACTGCTTCGCTAGCAATCGCGGTACATGCACCTTAGGTTTTGGGCGAGTTCGATATCGATGAGGCGCGTTGCCATGCCGATACCCTGGCATTTCTACAGGGGATGATCCATGACGGCTTGGTACAGGCGCCGAGCCCGACGCCGGCAAGCTGTCCTGATGCCGAACGCGAATGCCGAAGTGAATTCAGCGCTTGGATAGGCAGATGCGAAAACCTGATGGGTGCCGACAGGTCATCTCACTCGTAACGTACTTCCAAAATTTCCATCTCACGCTGGCCGGCAGGCGCCTCGACCATGGCTACATCGCCTTCGCTCTTGCCGATCAAGGCACGGGCAATTGGCGAGCTGACGCTGATTTTGCCCTGTTTGATGTCGGCCTCGTCGTCACCAACGATGATAAAGGTATGCTCAATGTCCTTATCCAATTCAAGCACGTCTACAGTCGTGCCGAAGACGACCTTGCCGTTTTGCGGCAGACGCGTCACATCGATGATTTCAGCATGGGACAGTTTCGCTTCGATGTCGGTGATGCGGCCCTCGATAAAGCCTTGCTGTTCGCGGGCAGCGTGGTATTCGGCATTCTCTTTCAAATCGCCATGAGCACGCGCCTCGGCGATGGCCTCAATCACCCGCGGTCGCTCGACTCGCTTGAGTTGTTCCAGTTCGGAACGCAATTGCTCCGCGCCTCTGGCTGTCAGAGGTACTTTATTCATGGGTTGAATCCTCTTTGGCGCGGCCTGCGTTGGCAGGCCGGTAAGAATAGGATATTGCAGCCATTCGGCAGTGCCGCAACCACTGCGGGATAAACCATCGAGGTTAGCGCCGCATCACCGCTTAGTAAAGTTCTTGTAGGCGATTGACGCTGCGTAAATCTCCTTGTCGCAACGCCAGGCAGGTCGCTTCGGCACCCGCCATGGTCGTCGTATAGCTGACCTTATACTGTAATGCAGCGCGGCGAATCTCGGCTGAATCGGCGATTGCCTGGGCTCCCTCGGTGGTATTGACAATAAAGCTGACCTCTCCATTTTTGATCATATCGACAATATGCGGTCGACCCTCCTTGACCTTGTTTACACCAATGCAGTGCATGCCTGCCTCACGCACCGACTGAGCAGTACCATGTGTACCATAGAGCACAAAGCCTTGCTCGAATAGCGCGCGGGCGACTTGGACCAAGCGCGCCCGGTCGGCAACCCGCACGCTGAGCATGGCCTTGCCTGGCCGCGGCAGCGATATTCCAGCGGCCTCCACTGCCTTACCGAACGCCTCGGCAAAACTTTCGCCGATGCCCATGACCTCGCCGGTGGATTTCATTTCTGGCCCCAGCACGGTATCCACACCTGGGAATTTGACAAAGGGGAAGACGGCTTCCTTGACGAAGTAGTGCTTCGGCCTGACCTCATCGCGCAGTCCCTGATCAGCCAGCGAGCGGCCCGACATACAGCGCGCCGCAACCTTTGCCAACGGCACGCCAATCGCCTTGGAGACAAATGGCACGGTGCGCGATGCGCGTGGATTGACCTCCAGAATAAAGACCTCCTGATCCTGGATCGCAAACTGTGCGTTCATCAGCCCGCGCACGCCGAGGGCGAGTCCAAGCCGCGTCATTTGCTCGCGCATCCGATCTTGCAGGGTTTCTGATAGGGTATAGGGTGGCAATGAGCAGGCGGAGTCGCCGGAATGCACGCCGGCTTGCTCGATGTGTTCCAGGATGCCGCCGATCAACACCTGTTCGCCATCGCATACCGCATCGACATCCACCTCGATGGCATTGTCCAGAAACCGATCCAGCAGGACCGGCGAATCGTTGGAAACACTAACCGCGGTGCGGATGTAACGCGACAATTCGTTATCGTCGTAAACCAGTTCCATGGCCCGGCCGCCAAGCACATAGGAAGGCCGCACCACCAGCGGATATCCAATCGCGGCCGCACACTCCAATGCTTCGCTCTCGCTGCGAGCGGTGGCGTTCGGCGGCTGCCGGATGCCAAGCTCGGTAATCAGCCTCTGAAAACGCTCGCGGTCTTCGGCCAGGTCGATGGAGTCAGGCGAGGTGCCGATGATCGGCACGCCGGCTGCACCTAGATCGCGGGCCAGTTTCAGCGGCGTTTGTCCACCATATTGCACAATCACGCCGATAGGCCGCTCGATTTCAACGATCTCAAGCACATCTTCCAGCGTGAGCGGCTCGAAATAGAGCCGGTCAGAAGTATCGTAGTCGGTGGACACCGTCTCCGGATTGCAGTTCACCATGATGGTTTCATAGCCATCGTCGCGCAATGCAAAGGCCGCATGACAACAGCAGTAGTCAAACTCGATCCCCTGACCGATGCGGTTCGGTCCACCGCCCAACACCATGATTTTGCGGACATCCGAAGGTAAGGACTCGCACTCGTCTTCGTAGGTGGAGTACAGATAGGCGGTGCTAGAGGCGAATTCTGCGGCACAGGTATCCACGCGCTTGTAGACCGGACGGATGCCCAGATCGCGGCGTAGCTGGCGAATATGTTGTTCATCGGTTGCGGTCAGCCGACCCAAACGCCGATCGGAAAAACCCTTGCGCTTGAGACCCCGCAAACGCTCCGCGGTCAATGCCTGCAAGCCCTGCACCTTGACTTCATGCTCGATTTCGATCAACTCATCGATTTGGGCGACAAACCAAGGATCGATACCGGACAATTCGTGAACCTCGTCTTGGGTCATCCCTGCCCGCAGCGCATCGGCGAGATAGAACAGCCGATCAGCCCCTGGAATACGCAATTCGCGACGCAGGATGCTGAGCGCATTCGGGTCGGACAGATTCAGCGCTTCATTCAAACCATCGCGGTCGGTTTCCAGGCCGCGCAGGGCCTTTTGCAATGACTCCTGAAAGGTGCGCCCAATGGCCATCACCTCGCCGACGGACTTCATCTGAGTGGTCAGTCGCGCATCCGCCAACGGGAACTTCTCGAATGCGAACCTTGGCACTTTGGTGACGACATAGTCGATGGTCGGCTCGAACGATGCTGGCGTTGCGCCACCGGTGATTTCGTTGCGCAATTCGTCGAGCAGGTAGCCGACGGCGAGCTTGGCCGCGACTTTGGCAATCGGAAAGCCGGTTGCCTTGGACGCCAATGCCGAACTGCGCGATACGCGCGGATTCATTTCGATAATGATCAGGCGCCCGTTCTCCGGATTCACGGCAAACTGCACATTCGAACCGCCTGTATCGACGCCGATCTCGCGCAGCACCGCCAGCGATGCATCGCGCATGATCTGGTACTCTTTGTCCGTCAATGTCTGCGCTGGCGCAACGGTAATGGAGTCCCCGGTATGCACACCCATGGCATCGAAGTTCTCGATGGAGCAGACAATGATGCAGTTGTCCCGGTGGTCGCGCACCACTTCCATCTCGTATTCCTTCCAGCCCAATACCGATTCTTCGATCAACAGTTCGCTCGTCGGTGACAGATCCAGACCCCGAGTGCAGATCTCCTCGAATTCCTCGGCATTGTAGGCGATACCCCCGCCGCTTCCGCCCAATGTAAACGATGGCCGGATGATGGCAGGGAAACCCACCTGCGCCTGCACCTGAATCGCCTCTTCCAGGCTGTGTGCGATGGCAGAACGTGGTAAGTCGAGCCCAATACGGCGCATTGCCTGGCGGAACAGATCGCGATCCTCAGCCTTATCGATGGCCTCGCGCGTGGCACCGATCATCTCCACGCCATAGCGCTCGAGCACCCCCTCACGGGCGAGGTCGAGCGCGCAGTTCAATGCGGTTTGTCCGCCCATGGTTGGCAATAGCGCATCCGGGCGCTCGCGCTCGATGACACGCTCCAGCACGCGCCAATGAATTGGCTCGATATAGGTTGCATCGGCCATCTCCGGATCAGTCATGATGGTGGCCGGATTCGAGTTGACCAGTACAACGCGAAAACCTTCCTCGCGCAGGGCCTTACAAGCCTGAGCGCCGGAGTAGTCGAATTCGCAGGCTTGGCCAATCACGATCGGACCCGCGCCGATAATGAGGATGCTCTGGATGTCTGTGCGCTTGGGCATGCGTTTGAATCGGGCTGATGAGCCTCTGATAGTGAGTCACTGATGTACGCGCCGAGGCGATACCATCGCCTGTTGCGTCAGGAATCCAGCCAGAGTTGCACGCGGCGAGGTTATCGTTTGTCTTGTCGCGCGTCTGTGGCGATTTTCCGGTCTATTCTGCTCTATCCATTCTGGTCTGGCTATTCTGGTCTGGCTATTCTGGTCTGGCTATTCTGGTCTAACTACTTGGCGGCGGCTTTGCATCAGTTCGACGAACTGCGCAAACAGTGGCGCAACATCATGCGGTCCGGGACTCGCCTCCGGGTGGCCCTGGAAACTGAAGGCCGGATGTTTACGATGGCGGATGCCTTGCAAAGAGCCGTCGAACAATGAACGATGGGTTGCCTCGACATCAGGCGGCAATGTCTGCTCGTCAACGGCAAATCCATGGTTCTGACTGCTGATCATGACCTCGCCGGTCGCCAACACCTGCACCGGATGGTTGGCTCCATGGTGGCCAAATTTCATCTTTACTGTGCGCGCCCCAGTGGACAACCCGAGCAGCTGATGGCCCAGGCAGATGCCGAACAAGGGTATGCCCTTGGCCAACAATTCCCGGATCGCGGCAATGGCGTAGTCGCAGGGCTCCGGATCGCCAGGGCCATTGCTCAAAAATACCCCGTCCGGCTGCATCGCCATGGTCTCGTCCGCAGTTGTGTCAGCCGGCACCACGGTGACGCGGCAGCCATGGTCGACCAACATGCGCAGGATATTGCGTTTGATGCCAAAATCGTAGGCGACCACATGCAATACCAGCCGCTCATCGTCTTCGGCCAGCGCTGCTGGCAGACCCTGGTCCAAAGACCAGCTTCCTCGAGTCCAGCAATATGGCTCGCGGGTACTCACCTCGCGCGCCAGGTCCACCCCTTTTAATCCGGGGAAAGCTTGCGCCGCGGACAACGCGGCCGATTCATCGATCTTGTCGCCAGCCTGCAGGCAACCCCCCTGGGCGCCTTGCTCGCGCAGGATTCGGGTCAGCCGCCGCGTATCGATGTCGCTGATGCCGACGATGCCGTGACGCGACAAATAGGCATCAAGCGGTTCGTTGAGTCGCCAGTTGCTGGGGGATGCCGGATAGTCGCGGACGATCAGGCCAGCGACCTGAACGACGGGCGATTCCTCATCCTCGGCATTGACGCCGGTATTACCAATGTGTGGATAAGTCAGGGTGACCAGTTGGCGGCGGTAAGACGGATCGGTCAGGATTTCCTGATAGCCAGACATTGCCGTATTAAAAACGACTTCACCGACGCTTTCACCACTGGCGCCGATGGACGTGCCGCGGAAGATCGAGCCGTCCTCAAGGACCAGAATCGCGGGATGTCTCACAGGGTTCTCCGGGGCAGGCGGAACTGCGGCGGGAGCAAATTCAGCTCACTGCCGAGGCGGCATTGGTTGGTAAAGGGCTGAGGTGCTGACAAGTACAGGTATTGCCAGAACTGACCAATATGTTAATAGAACGGCTTTCCACTGTCCATGTGGCTTTGCTGCACTGCGGCACAGGGAGCATGCGGGCGCCGGGGTGCCGCCGGCGGACCAGACGCTGCATCTTGTGACCCTGCGTCTGATTGTTGTCCGTGCAGATCGATCCTGAGATCGACAGCGGCCCTGTTACGTCCGATTCTCTTGTTTAGGGCGATTTCTGTGGAGAAACAGACCATCTGGCTAGTCTTTTCGTCCGGCATCGACGTTCCGGCAACCCGCCCATAGAGCGACTATGGGCGGGTTGCCGCGTCAAACAAGGCGAACGAGAATGCGGCGCCAGCGGGTCTGTTTCTCTCCGGCAATCGCCTAGAGATACTGCCGCGTCCAAGATACCAGCCCGTTGGCATCCATCGCACCCGCCTGGCGAGCAACCTCCTGTCCGCCGCGGAACAATGCCAGCGTCGGGATACTGCGGATACCGAAGTGCAGAGCTAGACGCTGCGCCTCTTCGGTATTCACCTTGGCCAGCCGCACATGGGGTTCCAGACGAACGGCAGCCGCCTCGAAGGCCGGTGCCATCATCTGGCACGGACCACACCAGGGCGCCCAGAAGTCCACCAGCACAGGTAAATCCCCGCGGCCGATGTGGCGATTGAATCTCGCTTCATCGAGAGCCAGGGGCTGGCCTTGAAACAGTGGATGATGACATTTGCCACAGTTCGGTGCGTCTGTCAGCCTAGCGCTGGGGATGCGATTGACTGCATCGCAATGAGGGCAGACAACATGCAGTAGATCGGACATGAATGTTCTCCCGGTTGAAAATCGGACCTAGGGCGATTTCTGTCGAGCAACCTGCCACCTGGCTTGTCTTCTCGTCCGGTATCAACGTTGCCGCCACCCGCCCATCGAGCGACTATGGGCGGGTGGCCGCGTCAAAGAAGGCGAACGAGAATCCGGCGCCAGTTGGTCTATTTCTCTCCGACAATCGCCGAACGCGATGGGTGTCAAATTTAATACTAGAGCGATCGGAACGCATCCGGGTTGATCGGATTCAGCCAGACGACTATTTTCCATCAATGCCGAGTCTTCGACAGCGATGGTTTTGGCGCTTGCCGGAAATGTATTCGCCGAATGACGCGTGAGGCGGGGTAATTGGTGTAAGTCAAATAGTCTGTCCACTTGACAAAATTCTTCTCCCAATCGCACAAACCGAAGCCCTGTGTCAACTTGGAAGGTCAACCTGGAAAGCGCCCTCAGGTGCATTATTTTTGTACAAACACGAAGCACAGCCTTGCCGAAGTTTAACCGACAACCCAGGAACAGTGCATAAAATAGAGAGCAGTTCAGCCATGCCGTCATCATTGATCGATGATGGCCGGCAAGGATGGTTGGCAATGATGGCTGGCAAATTGCTCTTGACATCCCTGGGCAGATGTTGGCGCCATTTCGGCATCGCTATGACAAATCGAACATCAGAGGAATATGATTATGGCCGATTCTGCCCACATTGTTACCGTCACCGCGGCAAATTTCGAGCAGTTGGTTCTGGAGGGCTCTCAGCAACGGCCCGTACTGGTAGACTTTTGGGCTGACTGGTGCGCCCCCTGCCGACAGTTGATGCCGTTGCTCGCCAAACTCGCGGACGAATTTGCAGGCGCCTTCCTACTCGCCAAGATCGATACCGAGGCGGAACAGGAGCTCGCCTCGCAGTTCGGCATCCGCAGTCTTCCAACGGTCCAGTTATTCAAAGACGGGCGCCCGGTGGATCAGTTCATGGGTGCTTTGCCAGAAACTGAACTACGCGCTTTTCTGTCGCGGCACATCGAACGCGAATCCGAACGCCTGTTGGCGCGCGCCGAGCAATTACTCGCGGCCAACAACATTCAAGCAGCAACCAAGTTGATCGACCAGGCGCGCGCAGAGGATGCGAACAACGACCGGCTGTTCATCGCCGAGGTGCAGCTCGAGGTTGCCCGCGGCGATTTCGAGGCCGCATCCGAGATGTTGGCGCGCACACCGCTGGCCCTGGCCAACGAGCCACGCATCGCCGCATTGCGCGGGCAGCTCAGCTTCGCCGCCGTCCTCAATGCTGCTCCAAGCGCGGCCGAGTGCAACGAGCGCCTGCAATCGGACCCAAATGACAGCGACAGCCGCTACAAATTGGCTGCACACCAGGTAACCCAAGGCGACTACAAGTCCGCCCTCGACAACCTGATGATCTTGCTGAGTAAAGACCGCACCTACGGCGACGACGCGGCGCGCAGGGGAATCCTGATGATCTTCGACCTGCTAGGAGGCGAGGGATCCCTGGTCACCACCTATCGGGCTAAACTTTCCCGTGCGTTATATTGAATGAGGCACACGCTGATCGAGCCGGTAGAAGCGATTGAATGCAGGCTGTCAATCTACACCACCGAAGGCAAATCGAGGACTATGAGCATGCACCGCACACCAAGAGCACTTGCTGCCATCCTGGCACTCACACTCACTCCACTGGTTTCGGCCCATGCCGATCCAGTGACGGATCAAATCGATGCCGGTCGCCGCTCTTATGAAGCCGGCGATAGCCGTGTGGCAATTCAGGCACTGCAGTTCGCCATCGCCGAAATCGAATCGCAGCTGCGCCAACAGCAGCTGAAACTGCTGCCCGAGCCTCTGCCCGGCTGGAGCGCCGATGATCCGGTCTCCGAGACCGGCGGCTTTGCCGCCATGATTGCCGGCACCAACCTGGCCCGCACCTACCGTAACGACAGCAGCGGCGCCGTCGTTCAGATTGGAGTCACCGCCGACTCGCCATTGCTTGCGATGATGGGCATGCTGATGTCGGCACCGATGCTGATGCAGACAGACCCCCGCAACAGCCCATACACTTATGGCGGATTTCGCGGCATGATGGAGACCAACGAAGATGGCAATATCAAGATCACTTTACTGGTTGGCACACGCATTCTGTTGCAAATGGAAGGCCGCGATGGCGCCGATCGTCAGATGCTGGAAGCTTACCTGAAGGCAATCGATCTGACCGATCTGGAACAGGCCTTGCTCGGCTGATCAAGCATCGGGACTGATGCCTCCAACGCTCCAAGGATCTTGAATCGGCATAGGAGCCAAATGGTGCTAGCGAAGCGCACGCGAGCGCCGCGCCTTTCCCGAGAGCAAGGCTGTAGGCCACTGTCTTCTCTATAAACGAACTGAAGATACCCCAGGGTGCAACCCGCCCAGCTCGGCTTGAACCTATGAGAAGACAAACCAAGTGGTCTATTTATCCACAGAAATCGCCTTAGGTCGCGTTTGGGTTCTCCGCATCCTCGGCCCGAAGTGAATGCTCCTGATCGAGCTGGTCCGAGTAAAGCCAGACCTTGACCAATTCGTAGCCAAGCGCCAGCACCACGCTGCCGACGAACAGACCGATGATGCCGGAGGCGATAAAGCCACCGATGGCACCGATGAAGATGACCACCATGGGTACCGAGACACCGCGTCCAAGCAATATGGGCTTGAGGATATTGTCGATGAAACCAACGAAAACAGCCCAAATCAAAAACAACACCGCGGTCAAGATGCTGGCATGATAGAAAACATAAATCACTGCCGGTACCAGGATCGGAAAGGCCCCGATCTGCACCGTTGCCAATACCAGGACGACCAACGCCCATAGGCCGGCCCCAGGTACGCCGGCAACCAACATCCCGAGCCCTGCCAACAGGGATTGAATCAACGCGACACCTAGGATACCGCGCGACACGCTGCGCACCACCGCCTCGGCCAGATCAGCGAACTTATCACCACGGTCTCCGGCAAGCCGGCGCGCAATCGCATGCGATGTGCGCCATCCGCTTTCGCTTTTTGCCATTAAAACACCAGCAACGATAATGGCGATGATAAAGTGCAATAGCCCAAGACCAGCGCCAGCCGCTGTTGACAGTACCCATTTGCCGGCTTCTTTTATCACCGGCTCCAGGGATTTGAGCAAACTTTGCATATTGTCGGCCGCACGCTCCCAGAAAGCCTGGATCTGGCTGCCGATCAAGGGTATGTGACTCAAGTCCGGCGCTGGCGGTATCTTCCAACCGCCCTCCTCCACGCCTTTAGCCAGTTCTTGCGCACCTTGCACCAAGGTTCCGCTGAGCATTACAAAGGGCAGGATCAAGATGAACAACGCAATGATGACGAACACCAGGGATGCCAGCGACCTGCGATTACCGAACAACTGCAACAGGCGCACATAGCCTGGCCAGGACGCGACCGCGATGATGATGCCCCAGGCAATCGGTATCAGGAATGGGCGTACGATCCAATAGCACAGCATCAGCATAATCAGGATCAAACCAATGCGAATCGCGGACTCGACCAAACGCTCGATATAGACTTCTTTATCAGGATCGACTTGTGTTTTCATGCTGTAATGCCTTTTTCATTGAGGATTCAGTAACGGTCCGGCTGACTGGCGCGATTTCTGCCGGAAAATCGACCACCTGGCTTGTCTTCTCGTCCGCCATCGACGTTGCGGCAACCCGCCCACAGAGCGACCATGGGCAGGTTGCCGCGTTTAAAGAAGGCGAACGAGCATCCGGCGCCAGTTGGCACCAGTCGGCGCCAGTTGGTCTGTTTCTCTCCGGCGATTGCCTAAAACGCCGGATATCAATCGCACCCGGGAAGGAGCATGGTGCCGGATTGGCTGGAATAGACTCGGTATCCATGCCCAGGCAGGATGGCAAAGTCCGCGCCCTGCAGGGTCGCGGGAGCGCTTCCCTGATGGCGTAACGCACAGGTCTTCCAGTGTCCTGTTTCAGCATCGAAGCCTGCGATGGAAGTAACCGTATTGTCAATATGGTTGAGTTGCGCTGACAACCATCCGTGACACGTCAGTCCGAGTGGCGCTGCCGGATGGCCGATCAGATTGCCACCGGGGTACAGCGGAACACTCGGACAGACCCTCTGCCAAGATTGATCAATGCCAGTACCGATGGCCAGATCGACCAGCAACCCCATGCCGGGCACCAGACTGAACTCACTCCCCGGTGCATCCGAGCAGCTTTCCAATCGCCCGCTCGCATCAAGGTGCTGTATCGAGCGGACCGGCGTGGTTTGCTCCAACTCCGCGATCAGCCCGCCGCAGGTCATCCGGCTCCCCGGTATCAGTGCGGTGAGGCTGATCAGGTTCAGACCAGCCATCAGCGGTTGGTGCACGGTCAACCGATCAGGTTCCCCGTCATTGTCTGCATCCGGTGCATCAACAGTCGCCTCGAAATAGGCAGCGGCATCGATCTGATCATAATAGCCGCCCAGGGGGTCGACGGCCGGATCATGCGCTGCCGCGGGATCGATCCATGCTTGGCGAAAGCTGGCATTCCAGCTGCCCGCGTCTCCAGGTGCGATATCCACCACCAGAAAGCCGTAGTGGCGGCCAATACTGCTGTGCGCATAGTGGAAGACTTGCTGGGGATTTTCGACACCCGGCACCGGCGCACGAAGACCATCCCCTACTGTGCCGGGGATAAAATAGCGTATGCGATGCGCTGGATTGCCTCCGAGTTTCGGATTCCCGACAGTCTCGCTGTGCTCCATCATCTCCTCATGGCCGTTGAACACGGCGGTTACCCCATAGCGATGCAGCAGCGCGTCCAGTGCGCGGGTCGGCGTACCGACCTGCTTATCCTGCTCGGGCTGTCGATTGTGTGGTCCCTGAGACCAGGGTGCATGGTGCCAGAAAACGAAGATGAAGGGAGTCTGGCGCTGGGCGCTCTGCAGGGTTTCTTCCAGCCATTGATACTGGCGCGAACCTGGCATCCAGTCCGGGGCCGCGCCACCGCCGGCATCGCCCTCGCCCAGGAGATGCCAATTGGTATCGGAGACCCCTCGATTTAGCCCCTGGTTGTTGACATCCAGGCCAATGAACGTAGCCGGCCCGTAGCGGAATCTGAAATAACGACCGTCCTGAGCGGCACGAAGGGCAGAGTTTCGCTCCGACGGCCAGTTCGGATTGACCCTGCGCGTGGCAGCGATGTTGGACGGGTTGATCAGATGGCTCAGGAATTTTTGCAGAGCATGCACCTCGCTGCCCGGCTGATCAAAGCTCCCGCCCCAATAATCGTGGTTACCAGGCACCGCGATCATCGGCACGCTGGCAGCAAGCCAGCCGTCCACCGGATCATTGATGCGCGCAAACAGCTCATCCCAATCGGACAGCCGCCCACCCTCTTGCACCAAATCCCCGGCAAGCAGGATAAAATCAGGTTGCAGAGCCAGACTGGCACGCACCCCGGCACGTATGCCCTGGTCTTGATCCATGGGATAGTCCGCTGGCGCCCCGCTGCCAAGCCGACCAACGGATGCCGGTTCCGTCTCCGTATCCGCCCAGACAAGGAAACGAATTGGGGCCAGGGTTTGCGCCGGAGCGGTGTGGAATGCCGCCTCGAAGACCTCCCCGCCCTGATCCACCCGATAGCGATAACGAGTATCTGGTTGCAACCCTTCCAGCGCAACCAGATGGCGCCAGCGTTGGACCTCGCCGTTATGTTCCGGATCGGTGAGATTGATAGCCTCCGGGGTGGACACCAAGAACTGGTCAAGCGCATCGGTGCCAAAACGAAGACCCACCGGTGTCGCGCTATCGCTCCACCATACCAAAGTCATGCCGTCTGCCTTGGGCCTCTGTACATAGGGCCGATGGATGAAGCGGGCGGCAGCCTTGTTCACCTGCAGGTTCAGTTCCGCTAGAGCCAGATTGCCGGCCTCATTGACCACCATGACCACAAACCGATAAGCCCCGCTCAGACTCGGCAAACCAAACAATTCGCCGGTCGCTGCATCCAGTTCCAGCCCTGCTGGCAATTGCCCCTCGTCAATCGACCATTGCAGGCTGCCAGTATCCGCGGCGACTGTCAGATAGTGGGAATAGGATTGATCGACCCGTGCATCTGGCAATGCGATGGAAGTAATCTGAAACAATGACCTGGCCTCGATCCTACCGAGGGCGAAGCGTGCTCGAGACCAGCTACTGTTATCGCCGACAAAGATGAAATTGGGCGACTCATAGGGGGCACCGAAGCTCGAATAGTCCCGCACATTCCCGTGCAAAAGCACCTGAGCGTTGGCCTAGGGTGTTCAATTTGGCCTTCTTCACGCACTTTTTGCTCCTGCAGATCTGTGTGTAGCGCCTGGATAGACGGAGGGCGTAAGGCGTTGATATATAGCTGAATACAGTTCAGTCGGTGATGCAAGGAAACTGTGTGAGTCGGGCCAAGCCAGGACTGTCTAGATTGAACTACCTAGCGTTGGCCACCAGGCTGTAGCCGTCCTGCATGACATTGAGATGGTAAGCGTCGAGTGCTGACGAGGTATTCACCGACACCGTCTCGGCACGCTTGAACAGAGGATCATCGCCCTGCACCCATATCTTGTCCTGCCAGAAGCCGATCTCTACCCCACGAGCATCATCCGCAAGCGCAATAACGCTCAATCCGGCACGGGAATCGGTAACATGTTCTTCTGCCAACACCTGTAGATCGAAGCGCAGCGAATATCCAGCCGAACGGTCCAACACCGGCACCTCTGGATGCAGAGTGCTGAACCATCCCGCGTTATCGCCCAGCGCCGCCATGGTATCCAGAATGACGGCCTCTTCGGTCAAAGATCGGACGGCGCTTGCGCCGAAAAATGGAGAGGTGAGATAGAGCCAACCCTGACTGGATGGGGGCGTCGCCGCGCTGCCGTCATAGAGCACCTGGGAGCCAACCAAACCAGGAAATGCGCTGCCGAACAGACACAACGCCACAGCATACCGAACAGCTAGAGATCGCGAGACAAACATGGGCGCAAGAGCAAGCTAATTGGACCAGATACCGCTAAGCATACATGGATGGCGCCCAGCAAAGACAGCATCGCTATCGGTACTTGCCGAACCCTTGCATCTGCACTATGAGATGATGCAAGTATCCATTAGCATCGAAATCGAAATCGAATATGAACCAACAGCTCTTCGATACAGCACCTTTCCGTCAAGCTCTGCTGGAGCGCCGCCACGCACTGCTGAACGCACAGGATGGCGACGCAAGCGCCGTTGTGGAACTCGACCAGACACGCCAGGGAAGACTGTCGCGCATGGACGCGATGCAGCAACAGGAGATGGCCGCCGAAACTGCCAGGCGCCGGGCGCTGGAGCTGACCCAAATCGACTCGGCACTGGCACGGATCGAATCTGGCGACTATGGACTCTGTATGCGTTGTGACGAACAGATCGCCGCGCGCCGGCTCGAGATTACCCCGACCGCGACGCTGTGCATCCGCTGCGCAAATCAGGCGGAAATTTGACGGCTAGCAACTGTACTCACGGAACGAATTAATCTGCACTCGCGCAACCCAGGTTAGTAATAATCGGTGAAGCGGCAAGCCTGCTCGGCACGTCACCAGCGCAGCTTCGCAAAAGGGACGCGACCGGCGAGCTGTTGCCGGCACGAAAGACCAAGAGCGGTACTCGCTACTACAACCTGTCCGATTAGCTTGGATCAAGCAATGAGGGCGCGCCGACCATCGGCAATGCCCGCATCAGCAGTCATCACCAGCAAGAAGACCTGGTGCCCCAAGCAAAATTGCTCGAGGCCTACTGCACGGCGAAGGAGTGGCACTTCGAGATCATCTTGGATCTCGGCTGCGGGATGAACTACCAGAAAAAGGGACTGCAACCTCTGCTGGAAATGATCCTCGAGCGCCAGATCCGGCGCCTGGTGCTGCTGCACAAAGACCGTTTGCTGTGTCCAGGCGCTGAGTTGGTGTTCGCGCTTTGCGAGATTCAGAACATCGAGATCGTCGTCGTTAATAAGAGACAGGAAGTGCGCTTTGCAGGAAAATTGGCTCGGGATGTTCTGGAACTGATTGATCACCCTATTCTCGGCCCGGCTCTACGGCAGCCGACGGGAGTGCAAATATCACGTAGTGTTCATCCCGAAGTGTCGTCGCCGGACACTGTACGGTAACCTCAGGCGCCATCTCGGCGAGGTATTCCATGCGTTGGCACGACACAAGGAGTCGTAGATCGAGGAAGACCACCTGATGCCGATCATGTTCGCATGCTCATCTCGATACCGCCAAAATACGCGGTTTCGCAGGTCGTTGGCTATATCAAGAGAAAGAGCGCGATCCACATCGCGCGGGTCTACGGCGAGCGCAAGCGCAACTTTTTCGGTCAGCACATCTGGGCGCGTGGATACTTCGTGACCACGCTCGGCCGCGACGAGACCGTGATCCGCGAAGACATCAGGCACCAGGAAACCGAGGATCGCCGCCTCGAGCAACTGAGCCTGCTGGCATGACCACCGCCTTTAGGCGGTTGCAAACCCGCGGGGCCGCGTTAGCGACCCCGTACAGCCGCTTTGAGCGGCTCACAAACGAAACCCCCCAACTTTGCCGGGGGATTGTTACTAAACGTTAGCGCTGGAAGACATCGGAGGATTTGATCTATCGAACTCACAAAAGAGCTCGCCGCCCAATCACGTGTAATCGCAAAAGGCGAGCGTATCCGTGATGTTCAACGACTTGTAGATCAATATGGCGGCCGACGGTCAAAATGGGCTAAGAAGAGCAGTCCAGCTTTTGAGTCAGATGGGCATTTGTATGAGTTTCACTGGTATGAACATTACGGCATAGGAAGATTGGAAACCAAACTCAAGCTGGTCTCAGAGAAATGATTGTAAAACTTAAATCTACAAGCCACTCCCACCCAGATTTATCTGGAGACCAAAAGTATTTTGTCCTCGGCATCGAGGCGGATGACTATAGAATACTGAATGACTTAGGCAAACCTTATCTTTATGATTCCACCTTGTTCGACGTGCTCGATTCTACTGAGCCAGTCGATTGGATAACAGAATTCGGCGAGGATGGTGAGCGCTATTCCTATCCTGTACCGCTGAACGCGCCTGGTTTCTTTGAGGATTTTTTCGATCAAAAGCCTACTCAAGTCTCAGTATTCTGGCAGGTCGTTAATAGTACGCTTTCGCACGCTGCATGAAGCCTTTTGCGCTAGCATGAATGGAAAAGGGGCCAGGCTTGATTAGTGAATTAGTGAAATGGCAGCCTCAGCAAATCGCCCAACATACCCCTGGACTCGAAGGTATGTTAGTGAGCGTCGTGCGCATTGCACAAGCTATTCGTCATACCATTACCCATCACTCTCCCCGATGCTGCGCTGCGTCCCCAACGCGAGCACGAAGTCGGCGGTCCGTTGGAGACCGATCCAGAGTGTTTGCGGGCCGGGGAAAGCATCGTGCTTGCGGTTGAGAAAGCCACCAAGGGTGGCGACCATGCGCACCATGGTGTCGAGTGATGGCGGCCCATCGGACGGTGGCTGGCGCTGGGTGACCAAGTACAGGGCCTGCTATTCTTCATCGAAAACACCCTGTTGCAGGGCATCTCCGGACACTCACGCCCGAGCATGCTGAGGTGCAAGACGCGCCAGGCGATGACCATATCGAAGGCCAGCGCCGGCTCGAGACGCTCGCGTTTCTCCAGTTGCAGCGCTGCGATCCGGCAGCCGCTTTTCAGCACTTTGAAAGAGATCTGGATTTGCCAGCGGCAAACAGACCATTGCAGCTTCTCGATGGCCTGTTCGGGGGTCTCGGCGAGGAGGTTGGTCAACAACAGCCAGTCGAGCGGATCTTCACCGGCGGGCGGGTGTACCTCGGTGGCGAGCAGGGCGGTGACGGTGACGTCGGGCAGGGTGCGGTCGGGTCGCGACGGTGCCTTGAGGGTGACCCTGATCCTTGGCGTGACCCTGTGCTCGCACGGACCCTGGCTCACAGTGTCGATCACGGCAGGGAAGCAATGGAGTGCGCGCAACCGAGCCGTTCGATCTCGTCCTCTTCCAAAAAGGCCTGGACCTCGTTGCAGTAGCGAGCGCGAATGGTTGCAGCTTCGGGTCGACCTGTCTCGATATGTTTAACGTAGGCCAACCAAACGGACTCGAGGGCCAACTCAAGCGCAGGTCCGATCTCGGCCTCGCGTTCAGGTAACAGGCCGAGGATCTGATACTCTGTCTCGAGCCGACTGTCGAAATCCAACGTATCGGTCTCTTCTTCCTCGGACAGCGGTGCAGAGCCGTGAATGTCGGACAGTTGCGAACCGGCCGATGCTTCGATGGCCCGAGCGGCTGGTGCGACGGCCATGGCAATCGCCCCATCTACATGGGTATCTAGCTCGCTTTTCAGGCGCGCGACCTCAGCGCGCAGCAGTTCTGAGCCTTGTTTGCTGACGCGAGCCTGCTCGCGCTCCAACTCCGCCAGACGGACAACAAGGGCGTCGAGTTCAGGCCGCCACTCATCAGCGGACGCATCCAGCGTCAGAAGGTTCGCCAGGCGGTCGACGCGACCTTCGATCGCCGAGATACGCTGCGAAGCGTCATACCAAGTGAAGAACACAAACAGCGCTACCAGCGATATCGCCAATACGGCACCAAACAGGAAGTTGCGGGGCTGGGCATCGGACCCATGCCCATCGGGCGAAAAACGGGGTTCTCGCTGCATCAGGACTCTCCAAAGAAGATCGCGTGAGATTCGGGCATTGCCGAGCCTTCGGCCGCACGCCGCTGCTGCGGAGGGGCTGGCCCGTCGATTTGGCGGCCTAGCGGGGACCCTACCCGGCAAGCATTGGGCGCCGTTCGTCGGCGGGACAGATGCACTGGAGCAGGAACCAGCCCTTTCAAGGTGTTGATACGTGTACGACCGCAACCGCATGATTTTGCGGTGTTTGCTTTCCGACAAGCTGGCAAGCGACTGCGGATGCCTGCGAGCCCTTGACGCTAAGAGACTGATTCATAATGTTGTTTTTACGCACCTTGAAAGGGCTGCCCTGCGCTCTCAGCCAGCATG
Organism: Thiohalocapsa sp. PB-PSB1; assembly: GCA_016745215.1. Classification (GTDB taxonomy): domain Bacteria; phylum Pseudomonadota; class Gammaproteobacteria; order Chromatiales; family Chromatiaceae; genus Thiohalocapsa. Next base: position 3,382,886 of record CP050890.1, on the reverse strand, counting down.
ATCCTTCGCCCAGCGCGCGTCCAAAAACGGCCAGGCGAAAACAATCATCACATGAACACCTGAAGCCAATAGGAAGCTGAAGAGCCAACCGAAAAAACTTCCTGTGACTTTCGCGAGGATGAATCCGTACAACAACAACGTCAAAACAGGAAAGCCGGAGGGGACACGCTTACCACGGTTCGAAAGAACCGTCATCAAACCCGTAAAGATGTCGATTGCAACCGGCAATAACAAAACAAAGTACGACATGAGGGAACTACCTGGGTAAGCCGAACATAAACTTCTCAATTAAATCGGGGGTTCCCACCCGTTGGACGGGATTGCTCAAGGGACAATAATACGCTGCCCGAGATGCCCTTTGATAGATTCCCAGCCGGAGGGCCAAGCCAAATTACCGGACCCCACATTACCGGTGATTGAATTACCGTACGGATACTGGCCAATTCGACCGGTCAGCGTGTAATTTCTTAACGAGTTACCACCTATCATTACCCGCCGGCCAGTATTCAAATCAGGCCGAACGCCACTTCCAGCCCCAGCTGGTGACGGTCTGGTTCGGCGCGGTATACGGCCGCAGACTGATGCCACCCATTATCGCGCCTGCCCCTATCCTGACCCCGAATTGGGTCCAGCTCCACTCACATTGTATCCCCGTTGCGAGCCCAAATCCCTGTGATGCGGCGCTGCTAACCCGACTTAGACTATTCGGCCGTGATTTCGGCGAAATCCAGGCCGTTTCGTCCTGCAAATCCCTGATTTTGCTGAGCCGAGGTGTGCGCAGTCGCGTGTAGTGTCGACCTAGGTCGTTGTTTCGAAGCAGTTAGGGATGTGGAAACACTTGATCTACGCAGGTCCGCCCAGGACCACCAAAATCCAAGCGGTCTATCGGATTAAATTTTAAAATATTTCTTGGGTGGTAAGTGATGCTTTCATTGGCGGGAGGTGGTGTAGATTAACGACTACCACGTCCCTTATTTGCCGATACTATCGGCATGTTTCTGCGCTCGAAAAACCGCTTCAAAGACGGCAAGCAACACCGGTACTGGAGTATCGTTGAGAACCGCCGCGTCGCCGACGGGCGTGTAGTGCAACACCAAGTGCTCTACCTCGGGGAGATCAACGATTCGCAGAAGGCGTCGTGGTGCAAGGCGATCGAGGTGCTCGACGAGGACGAGGGGGCACCAACGCAAGTGGCGTTGTTTCCGGAAGATCGCACAGCACCCACGCTGGATTGCGATGTGGTGCAGGTCAGGTTGAGCGGGTTGCAATTGCACCGGCCGCGTCAATGGGGTGCGTGCTGGCTCGCTTGCGAGCTTTGGGGTTAGCTTCGTTTGGATGCTTTCTGGCAGCCTCATCTGCCCCCGAGTCGCAAGGGGACGCGCTGGCTGAACGTGCTGAAAACCCTGGTCGCCTATCGGCTCATTGATCCGGGCAGCGAGTGGCGATTGCACCGCGATTGGTTCGATCGCAGCGCCATGGGAGATCTGCTCGGCGAGGACTTCGCCATCGCCCAAAGCCAGACCCTTTATCGCTGTCTGGACAAGCTGCTGGCGCACAACAAGGCGCTGTTCTCCTCTCTGCAGGAGCGCTGGCGGATGCTGTTCGATGTCCGCTTCGATGTGCTGCTCTACGATCTGACCAGCACCTATTTCGAAAGCGAGCCTCCGGAGTACAGCAAACGCAAGTACGGCTACAGTCGTGACAAGCGCCCCGATTGCGTCCAGGTTGTCATCGCCCTGATCGTGACCCCGGAGGGCTTTCCCCTGGCCTACGAGGTCCTGCCGGGCAACACCAGCGACAAGACCACGTTGGAGGACTTCCTCGCCAAGATCGAACAGCAGTATGGCAAGGCCGAGCGCATTTGGATCATGGACCGCGGTATCCCGACCGAGGACAGTCTCGCCGCGATGCGTGGCGCTGACACACCGGTGCGCTACCTCGTCGGGACACCCAAGGGGCGGTTGAGCAAGCTGGAGAAGGCGTTTCTCACCAAGCCTTGGGCGCAGGTGCGCGAGCGCGTCGATGTCAAGCTCCTGGAACAGGAAAGCGAGGTCTACATCCTCGCACGCAGTCACGGACGCATGCACAAGGAGCGCGCCATGCGTCGGCGCCGACTGAAACTTGTGCCAACGCCTCGGCGAGTTGCAACACATGACGCGCTCGCGCGACGCGCTCCTACTCAAGCTCGGTGCGGCCAAGAAGGAGGCCGGACGCGCCTACGGTTTGCTCGAGATCCGACTGCCAGACCCCGACGAACCGATCAATGCAAAGACCTTCACCTTCGCCATCAATCGCAAGAAACTTCGCCAAGTGCGTCGTCGCGAGGGCCAGTACCTCCTGCGCTCCAACCTCTATGGCGAGGACCCCGCCAAGCTATGGGAGTATTCTATCCAACTCACCGAGGTCGAACAGGCGTTCAAAGAGCGCAAGAGCGATCTGAGCATCCGCCCCATCTACCATCAGCGCGATGATCGCATCGAGGCCCACATCTTTGTCGCCTTCCTCGCCTACTGCCTGCGGGTCACCCTCGAGCAGCGATTGCGGGTCCTGGCGCCAGGGCTGACACCACGTGCTGCGCTCGATAAGTTCGCCGCCATGCAGATGGTCGATGTCCATTTGCCGACCACCGACGGACGGACACTCATCATCACCCGTTACACCGAGCCGGACAAAGACCAAAAACTGTTGCTGCAGCAACTGCGCATGACCCTCCCCGAACAACCACCACCGAGGATTTCATCCGCCGCCGACGTCACCACCGCCTGATTGCTTGTAGTGCCGACCTTTTGCTTCACGAAACAGTGAATCAACAGCTTACGGCGCTTTTTCGGGCGAATAGGCGAAGACGGGCTAAGGCGAATGCATCCCTCTTCTCTGCATCTCTGCGTCTCTGCGTCTCTGCGTCTCTGCGGCGAAGCAAACTTCAGTCTGGTTGAATAGCTGAATATTCTACGCAGGCATAGCCCTCTCACGTGACACTAAAACTGCCTTTTTCATTTAGGACCAGCACTCACACACCAAAAACAAAAGGGCATATCTGTTTATCATGTTGAGTGACTATATCACCCTCGACTGGGGCGGTATAAGACGTTGTCAAAGCAACGGATTCTCTGGGGATACCTCAGGGTTTGCCCCGTTAGAGACTGCCCTTTCTAGACAGTCTCTTAGCCGTCCAGGCTGTTGAAACCTTGGGCACCTTGTGACCCCATCATCCGATCATCGCCGGTCTGGCCTCGGTGCCGCTGCGTTGCCCCCACGTCCGACGCCGGCGTCCGCCCCCTCGGACATCTGCAGCCTGTCCAGCCATTGCACGCAGCGATCGACCATCCCCAGGTCGCCCGGAGCCTCGATCAGCCGCCACAGCTCGGCCTCGATCTGCTGCGTGCGTGCCAGCGCCTTGCGCTGCCAGGTGTTGATCTCGATGTCGTGCATGATGCGGGCGAGCCAGCGCACCTTGGCGTCGTCTATGCGATGGCGATCGACCAAGACCTCGAAGGTGGATTGGGCGTGGGTGCGGCGGATCGGCGCGTCCGGGGTGTCGAACAGGATGCCCGGCGGCAGCGGCTGGTCGGGCGGGACCAGGCGGATGCGGGCGTGCGGCGCGATGTGGCGGCGGATCAGCCAGATGCTTGCGCATTTGTCGGGCTCCATCTGGTCTCGAGTCACATAGTCCGGGCCGCCCTGCCCTGGCGGTCGCGCCTCGGCATGCAATGCGAGGGTCGTCGCCATTAGCCAGGCGATCAGGCGGTAACCGCGTCGAGATACCATCGTTCGAGTGTCTCCAGGGTCATGTCCGCGAGGTCCGCGGGTTGCAGCTCGGCGCCGATGCGCCCAGCGCGCAGCAGCAGCACGCGACCGCCCAGGGCCAGCGCCTCGTCGAGCTGGTGGGTGACGTGCAGCAGGGCGGTGGCATCGCGCCGCAGCCGCTCGCGCAGCAGCGCGAGCAGCCTCGCCTTCAAGGCCGGGTCGAGGTTGTTGAAGGGTTCGTCAAGCAGCAACAGCCGATGCCCCGGCGCCAAGGCCCGGGCCAGGGCCAGGCGCTGGCGCTGGCCGCCGGAGAGCTGGTGCGGACGGCGCCGGGCCAATGCGTCGATGCCGGTCTCGGCCAGCATGGCTATGGCTCGCTCGGTGGCATTGCGCCCATGGGCGGCCTGCAAGCCGAGGCGGACGTTGTCTAGCGCGCTCAGATGCGGCCACAGCGCTAGGTCTTGAAACAGCATCCCCAGCCCGCGTCGGCGCGGCGCCAGACAACGGCCCCGTGCATCGGCGACCACCCGGCCGGCCAGCCGCACCGAGCCGGCATCCGGTCGCTCCAGCCCGGCGATCAGTCGCAGCAGCGTTGACTTGCCGCTGCCGGAGGCCCCGAGCAGCACCGCCGATTCGCCGTCGGCCAGGGTCAGGTCGAGCCCGTCGAGCACCGGCTGCCCGCGGCGGTAGTGCTTGCCGAGCCCGACGATCTCGATCATCGCTCGGCGCGCTGTGCCAGCGTCGGCGCTGCGGACCGCTGCCAGAGCGGGTACAGCAGCGCGATCGGCCCGAGCTGGGCGGCGATCAGGATCAGGCACAGCGCCGCGACCCGCTCCTCGGCGCCGTAGTGCAGGTAGTTGTAGATCTCGATCGGAATCGGGATCAGCCCCGGCGGCGTGATCAAAAGAGCGAGGCCGAGCTCGCCCAGGGCCAGCACGAAGCAGAGCAGCAGCGTCGCCGCCAGGCCCCGGCGCAGCAGCGGCAGCACTACCCACCACAGCAGCCGCCAGCCGCCCATGGCCAGTCGCGCGGCCTCCAGCTGGCTCTCGGCCACCTGCGCCAGGGCGGCGTCGAGTATCCGCACCGCGAACGGCGCCAGGCGCGCCAGATAGCCGACGATCAGCATGCCGGCGCTGCCGTAGAGCCAGAGCGTGGCCGGGTGGTTCCAGACCTTGATCAGACCGATGCCGAGCAGGATCGGCGCCAGGGCAAAGGGCAGCTGGCTCAATAGGTCCAGCCCGACCCGCGCGGGTCCGCCGCCCAGGGCGCGCAGCGACAGCGCAACGCCCAGGGCCAGTGCCGTGGTCGACAGCGCCGCGGCAACCGCCAGCGCAATCCCGGTCAGGATGGTCTCCGCCGAGACCTGCAGCGCCTGCCAATAGTTGGTCGGCGCGCCGGCATCCAGCAGCAGCACCCCCAGCGGCAGCAGCACGGCGGCACCGATCACCAGGGCGCAGAACGCCAGCGCTGCCCAGCGCCGCCGGCCCAGCGCCAGCAGCTCGTGCCCGGCGCGACCGCCCCCCAGGCTGACGAACGCGCGACCGCGCAGCAGCCAGCCGATCAGGCCGACCAGCAGCAGCATGACCGCCAGCAACGGCAACGACAGCCGCAGCGCCGCCGCCTCGTCGAACAGGGCGCTGAGCTCGATGAACACTTCCACCGGATAGACGCGCAGGCGCAGCGTATCCGCCACGGCAAAGTCCGCCAGCGCAAACACCAGCACGAACAGGCCGCCGGCGAGCAGGTAAGGCAGGATCAGCGGCAGCGTCACCCGCCACCAGACCATGCGCGGAGCCAGACGCAGCGCCGCGGCCTCCTCCAGGGTGCGGTCCACCGAGCGCAGCCCCGCCTGCGCCAGCAGGATGACGAACGGCAGATGGGCCAGGGCTAGCACCAGCGCGGCACCCGCCGGCGAATGGATGCTGGGCGCCCAGCCGCCCAGCTGCGCTTGCAGCCAGGTGGCGACCGGGCGATTCGGCGCCAGCACCCGCGCCCAGGTCAATGCATGAACAAACGCCGGGATCAGCAGCGGCAGCAGCCCGGCGAGCATCCACAGCGACCGACCGGGCAGGTCCGTGCGCTCGCAGAGCAGCGCGTAAGGCACACCGAGCACCAGGGCCAGCGACGCTGCGCCCGCGGCCATGCTCAGGCTGCGGCCGAACAGCCGCCATTGATCGCCGGTCAGCAGCTCGACGCCCTGCGCCGAGCCCGCACCGAGGGCATCCACGGCCAGCCAGACCGGCGGCAGCAGCACCAAGGCGCCGAACACGAGCCAGATCGCCGCATGTGCCCATCCCGGCAAGTGCATAGCAGCGCCCGGTCAGCGCCGGAACAAGGAGCGGCAAAACCGCGCCGACGGCGCCAGGTTTTCGGCGATGGCGCGATAGTCGACGTCCATGGCGCGGATGGCATCGAGGTACGGCACATGGGGCGGGCGCTCGACCATCTCGCGCAGGGGGATCTGCATCGAGTCCGCAAATGCCAGCCTGCGCTCTACCTCATGGGACAGCAAATAGTCGATCAGCCGTCGGCCGGCGGTCGGATTCGGGCCGCCGTCGATCAACGCCAGGGTATTCGGGATCAACAGGGTGCCGAGCCCGTCGGCGTCCGGGAACAGCATCCGCACCGGCTTGCCGGCGGCGATGGCCACCCACGCATCGTCGGTATCGGTGAAGCCCACCGCCGCCTCGCCGGCGACCACCAGGTCCCGCGTCATGGCATTGCCGTCGACGACGATCAGGCCGTTCTCGACCAGTCCCGTCAGATAGGCCTCGGCCCGCTCGGCCCCGAGCAGCGCATAGAGCGCCGCCACATGGGTCGCCGTGGTGCCGAACAGCGGATAGGCCATGGTCACCCGCGCGCGCCAACCGGACTGCGTCAGCGCAAAGATCGATGCCGGCGGCGCCTCGCCGGCGAGCGCGGCCGGGTTGTAGATCAGCACCCGCGCGCGCGCGGCAAACCCGGTCCAATAGCCGTCGGCGTCCTTGAACCGGGCCGGGATATCCGCCGCCGACGCCGATTGGTACGGTGCCAGCACCCCCTTGTCCTTCAGCACCAAGGTCCGCCCGACCTCCGAATTCCAAAACACATCGGCGCGGGCATGCCCCTGTTCCGCGATCAGCCGGTTCACCAGTCCGGTGGTCTTCGCCGCCTCCACGTCATAGACCGCCCGGACAGCGATGCCGGTGCGCTCCTCGAACGCCGCAAGAATCGGCTCGGAAAACACCTTGTCCAGCGACGTGTAGACGACGACCTGGTCGGAGCCGGCCGCCGCCGATCCGGGCGCGAGGGAGAGCAGGCCGAGCACGACAAGCACCGATAGCAGCACATGTTCGGCGCCACAGGCCTTGATCATCGCTGCGGCTATCGGCGTTGCCGCGCTGCGAAGATGGTGCGAGGACTCGCCATGGAAGCATGGGTCGCGAGGGGTTTTGCGGGCATGTGTCATCAATCATTACCTCTTCGGTCGTCGAAGCGATCTGTCAGGCCGAAGCCGAGCCGGCGGTGCCGGTCGATCCGCTTTGGGGCATCTGGTTGGCCCAGGGGCCGTCGGGTGTAGAAGATGGCCGTATTTTACAAGCATCGCATTACACCCTGCTTGAGCTCGTGAACGGGACGCCGACCGCCTACCATCACTCGATTAGTGCCATTCCCACCTGCTACCTCAAGCGGATCGAAATCGGAAGCATCTATGTTATTGGCGCAGTTTCCGAGAAGAGCTGATTCTTGATCGCATGTTGCGCAGAAGATCCTAACCATGATTTTGACTTCAACGAAAAAACAGGCAGCTATCAACATGGCGAGTATCCCTAACCCATTTAGAGATCCGCTCTACACGCATTTTCCGCCCACTCAGTCCCGGAAACACTGCGCACATTCACTTGATGCCCTGGCCGAGCAGTTGGCCAGCGCTCGAGTCGCTTGACTCAAAATGTCCTCTTGGATCACCGGCCCCCAGAGGGCGTGTCCGTAGTCGATCTTGTCTGATTTTCCTGTTCGAGAAACACGTAACTCATTGACTGAATTGATTTAAACGCCAATTCAGGATTTCACGCGGGTGGCTACATCGCGATCTGCAAAAGACCCAGTATCTCTTCCTGCTCTGGTGTCAGCATGCTGTTCTGATCGAACTCCACACCATTGACCGCGACTCTGTTACGGGTGATCTGAGCTAAACACTCGATCACACCATGGAAGGTCCAACGCCTTTCCGAACCCTGCCCATCCGCTGCGAACAATGGTGCCAGGCGCTGTTCCATATGCCATTGCAGGTAATACGACAGCATGCAGAGAAAGACATGGCTACGGATGCGTTCATCCGTCTTATGGTAAACAGGGCGGATCTCCAATTGTACGGTCTTGAGACTGCGAAAGGCGCGCTCGACAAACGTCAAACTCTTGTACGCGTTGACAACCTCAAGGGTATTCATCGCGTCCTGGTCGACATCGCTGGCGATAATGTAACAGCCGTCGAATTGTTGTTCCTCGGCCACCTTGTCCATATCGATTGACCAGACCAATCGATGCTGAGAGGATTTCGCACGGTCGGGGTCAGCATCAATCGACCATTGGATGAACTTGCCCACCTTATATTTCGCCAGGATCTTTCCGACACGTGCGCCGAGGGTCTCAACAGTTGCTGCGCGTTTGTAGGCTGCGATATCCGCTAAGGCGTCCGTGGTTAATTTCAGAAGACGTTTACGCGTGTCGTGCTCGTTGTGCGCGGTCTGTGGGTTGCGACAGAGACAGTAACGTCGCATCGGCTCTGCGGGGTCAGTCACCTCACAGATACTGCGCTCATCGAATAGGTCCATGGCAATGACTTGTTTGTTGAGCAAGTTTCTCATCTCACCATGCGTCAAGGCGCTGATCGTCTGCAAGTCTTTCTCGTCCTTGAGAGATGCGATGTTACTGTGCGTCAGCATTCCACGATCGCCGACAAAGACGATCTTCTCGATACCATAGTCAACTTTGATTTCATGCACTTTGTCGATCACCGTGGTCTCATCTTTGGTATTGCCCGCAAAGACTTCCACGCCAACCGGACAGCCCTGCGCTGTACAGATGAGCCCGACCACGATTTGCTCGTGCCCCTTTTTGCCATCACGATTGTAACCAAACCTCACCAGCTCGCTGTCCTTGTATTCGCCTTCGAAATAGATACTGGTGATATCGTAGAGCACCAGATGGCCGTCTTTGAGATGACGGCGCGTCAGATTCCTTTGAATCGCTTTCTGACGTTGCAGCAGTCGATCCATCGGCTCATAGCAATGGGTATCGATATCGGGCGGCTCGGCGATGCCGCAGAGCTCCCATAGGCAGGTATTGGGATGGTGGTTGCACAAGGCGAGCTTGCTTCCGGCATGGATCAGACGACCAACGATCATTGCTAAGGCGCCATTTACCCAAAGCTCTGGATGCGAATAGAGCACCCGATGCAACCCCAGTTGTCTGGCGATGGTCAGGATCGCATAACTGGCACCGTATTCCTTGCTGTTGAGGATATGGAACGCCTGCGGGTCATCGATGGGGACAACTTGCTCGCGGAAGGCGAGCTGGAGGAGCTTGAGTTGCTCCAGTGAGCAGCCAGTGATGCGTCCGTGCTGGGTATGGCGCATTTTGCCGTTCTCGCGAAACGTGGTGCGCACGATCCCAACTGGACTCTTGCGAGAGGTCTGGATCTCAAGGTGCAAATTGCCATGTGCTGTATGCATGGCTAAATAATAGCTCAAATAAACGATAAATCAAGTGCAAAATAATTGCATTTGCATGGCTACAAAATGAAAAAAGTCAGGAGCAAGAAAGCGAGCAATCACGCGGGCTAGAGGCGAAAATCGGTCGATTTTGAGCCGGAAGATCGGTCTTGAAAAATCAATAAGTTATGAATTCGAAACTCAGGGCTCTCCCGGATCTCCTGGGACTGTTGTATCATGTAGATCAACAACTTGAGAACCGCCTGTCGCTGAAACCTCATCTGGACGCTGTTGATAATGACATTTGATAAAGAAACCCTTCAGACGCTTTTAAATCTTCCTGATATCGCCGTTGATCGCGTGGTACTCGGCGAGCGCAAGACACTTAAAGTCTATGTGCATAGCACGCTGGAGGGTACGAACTGTCATCGCTGTGGTCGGCCAATCGATCATGAGTATGGCCATGGTCAAGAGATAGAGTTACGCCATTTGCCATTATTCGCGTATACAGTTGTTCTTATTTTGAGGCCGAAGCGTTATCAATGCCACTTCTGCGAAGGGCGTCCGACAACGAGCCAAACGCTGTCATGGTACACGCGGCGCTCCCGAGTGACAAAAGCATTCGAACAGCAGATGCTGCTGGAGTTGATCAACAGTACGCTCGAGGATGTCAGTCGTAAGCATGCCATTGGTGTCGACGCACTGCAGGGTATTTTGGATCGAAACATGGCGTGCGATGTCGATTGGAATGCAATTGAACGCTTGGAGGTCATTGGCATTGATGAGATTGCGTTGAAAAAGGGTCATCGTGATTTTGTCGTCTTGATCAGCGCTTACATTAACGAGACATTGCATGTCATCGGTCTGCTCGGCGACCGCACCAAGGCCAGCGTACAGGAGTTTTTTCTCAGCATTCCCAAGCGCTTGCGACGCACCGTCCAGAGTGTGTGCTCGGATCTTTATCAAGGCTTCATCGGTGCCGCTAAAGCCGTGTTCGGCAAGCGCATACACATTTGCGCGGATCGATTCCATGTTGCCAAGCTGTACCGAAATGGACTGGAAAACCTGCGCAAAAGCGAATGGAAACGGCTGTGCCATATCCTCTCCAAAGAAGAGCGCAAGTCGTTCAAGAACGTGCATTGGCTGCTGCGTCAGCGTCGCGCCGATCTGAATGCCGATGAGCGACGCATGCTGAATCGGCTCTTTCGCTATTCACCAAAATTACAAGAAGCCTATGAGGCTTGCGAATCACTCACTGCCATCTATGAAAGCCGCCTATCAAAAGGTCAGGGTAAGCGCAAACTGCGTGGCTGGATGGAACGTGTCACCAACCGCAAGCTCAGTTGCTTCGATAGCTTCCTCGGGACACTGAATACTCACTTTGAGGAACAATACCTTCGCCAAATGACCCGATCTCATGCTGCACTAAGTTCTTGATTAATCCGCCCCAGATTTGCAGCCTGCTCAAGGGCTTGGTCAATACTATTCGCTTCGGGCATTTCCGGAAGCATTTTTAACACCTCCAGGACGTATTTCCGGCCGCGGAAGTGGGCTTTGAGGTCATTGACGCTAAAGCTCGGACAGTGCTCGCGCACCGGTCGCATCAGGATCTGGGACAGGTTGATCATCAGCATCGCCAGGTTGGCACTGTTGTAGACCGGCGTTGGCTTGGTCACCATGAAATCTTCCAAGCCCCAGTACTGTTTGGCATCTCGGAAGTTGAACTCGATTTGGAAGCGCAAGCGATAGTAATCGATGAGCGCTTCGTAGCCTAACTCGAGATCACTACTGAAAAGGATGACATGGGCCTGGGCGCCGGTGCGTTGGTTGGTCTTGACAAGGATCACGACATTGAGCCGGTCGGGGAATTTTTTGTGCCAAACGGGCAGTTGGTAGATGGCCGTATGAACCTGTCCTTCCACGGAAGTGGCTTTGAGAAAGCACGGCGGCAAGTGTTGATAATCGAGCTTGCTGCCGTACTTGCGCCGCGGGCCGCGCCCGGCGTAGGGGCCGTCATAGGGCAGATACAGCGCGCTGTTGTGGCGCAATTTGCTGATCAACTCCAAGCCCGTGCGACGGACCATTTGCAGCGCTTGATGATGGCCGAAGGCCCCGTCGAAGACGAAATAACGCACCGTCAGCGTCTGGCACACCAGTGCCAGCACCTGGCGCAGAAGGTCTTGAACGAACTGCAAATAGGGCGACAGACTCACCTCCCGGCGATTGCCATTGCGGCTACCTTTCGGCCGCCCTCGGCCCTTACCCCGACCCGCTTTGGACGCTTTCGGGCAGCTCGCCGCCGCCTCTTTGAGAATCGGCTCCAGGCGCAATGGGTACGAACAGCGCCGTTGCACGCTAATCAACGACAGGCTCAGAAAACACAACCCCGGGATCGTCTTGCCAACCACCGAGGAGAAAAAACGATCCAGACCCTGGGTCTTCTTGCCCGATTTGCTCACCACCACTTCATCGCCCGCCAGCAACCATTGCGTTTCGTCGCCCAGCAGGTGCTGGCGAATCACCAGCCAATGCACTTGGCCCCAACTGAGCGTGGTGTTGAACAACCGCTGCAGCGTCCGATAGCTTCCCCCGCGCTCGGTCCAGCGCGATAGCCCCCGCATCGTTACCCGCCCCGTCATCGCCAACAGCCCTTCCACAACGCAACCCAAACGGCCAAAGCTCGTCTTATCTACGCTCTGGCTTAAGCAGCTCAAGATCAGCATAATGTCGGGCATGGGCGATAGCCTCCTGAGGGAATATGTCTTCGGATTAGTAACTGGATAACCTATCACCTCGGGCTGTCGCCCACCTAATTTTTGGCGCTAATTTTTGGCGAAGGTATTGTGAGGAAGTGACGAATTATTTTATTGGTCGACACACCAGCGGCTTTGTCGAGGGGTTAATTCTACTTTGTTACTCTTCCCACTGATTCAGCAAGCAGAGCAGCCACGCCGTTTTACGACCTCAATTTATTGATTTGTATGAAAAGATTAGTTGGTCATCTTACTCATGGATCGTTGCATCGGGTCGGCAATCGACAGCGGGTCATCGCCGCTGACAAGATGATCGCTCAGGTCGCGACCAGCAGGGCTGCGGTTCCCACCGCACCGCCATATGACCCCATCTGAAACATACCTTTCACGACATGCAGAGCGCATCTGCAAGCGCGTACAGGCCGCCCCACATATGCCTCGATGTCATTTGCCGGGGTCAGGCAAAACAACAGATAGAGCGGTGCCGGCAGTGCCAATGCACTGAGCTTACCCCATTGATTTTCGCGACCGGATGTCCCCTGATCAGTACGACCCAGCCGTGCAGCGGCGAGCGCAAAAAAATGCTTGATGGTGCATCCTCGCGCGCTGCGCAATCGCTTGCGTAACCGCTTTACTCCCAAAGCTCAACGCCCTGCTTGGCGTACTGGGCGCGTATGCTGGCAAAGCGCTTTCGATGGCGTTTTTGCATCTGCGCAAGAACCTCTTCCTGGGTTACCGCACGCCTTGGCAGAAACTGCTTCAATAGCTCCTCGATGTCGGAGCAACTCAGCAATGGGTACACATCCGCGGCGCGTAGTCGCTCCTCCAACATGAACAGCATCGCCATGAACACCAAGGCCATGTGATGATGCCAGCCGCTCCACTTGCGCACCTGATAGTCCGCCATACCACATTCGGATTTGCCATCCTGGAAGGCACGCTCCACCCAGTAGCGCTGTGCCTGCATCTGCGCCAAGCGCTTGACTGGCGTCTCCGCCGGAGCATTCGATAGGGTATATCTGATCTCATCGGGGGCATGGATCTCACGGCGCACAAGCAAGTGCCACTCATGCGCCGCGCTCTCCTCGTTATCCCACAACCAGACCCTTTGATGCAGCACCTCCACCTCCAGTTTTCCGCGCGTGCTGTCACGGATCTTGACCCGTTGCCAGGCCTCAGGCGGCTGTTGCGCTTGCCATTGATCAACCCGTATCGCTGGGCTGTTGGCTTCGAGCTTGGTTGCAGGGCGGCCACGTTTGCCTTTCTTCTGCTTGACCGTCGGCTTCGGATCTTCAACAAACATCAATTGATCGCAATGCACATCGGCAACAAACACCTCTCCCATCGCGTCCAGACCACGCAGAAAACCCGGATCGTTGCCGTAAAACCCATCTGCGCCAACCCATGAAAAGCGAACCCCGATTTGGCGTTGATGGGCCACCATCTCCAACGCCAGCGCGATCTTTGTCCGAAACACGCGCTTCGCCTCGGGTACCCCGGCCCGCTCGCAGCGCTGCGCATCTTCACACCAGCTTTGCTGCAGATACAGGCGCGCATCAATCAAGGTCACACGCTGATCGCGACCCAATGCGGCCATGACTCCGACTTGGCAATTCTCCACCTTCCCACCGCGCCCAAACCACTGTCGGCCAACCCCCACCGAGTGCTTGCCAGACTTCTCGAAGCCAGTTTCATCAAGCAATAGGCAACTCTCCGGATGCCCACCCAGCCATCGATCCGCCTCCAACGCCACCTGGTCCATGACCGCTTGATGATCCCACGGAGAATCCGTGAGCATCTGCTGAAGCTGCTGTTCGTCAGAGTCCGGAACCCGTTCCTCCATGCGTTCCATATTCTTCTTGTTCGGATCGGCTTGCATCAGACCCCGCAAATAGTCCCCAACCGGCTTGAGCACACTGCGGGTTGTGTTCTGAAAATGCCCTTTGAAGCGCAAACTGAAACGGGTAAAGCGCTCGGCAATGTCATTCAGCGGGTTGGTGGGGGTATCAGTAAAAAAAAATTTGATTATTCATGAATAAATTTTCCTTATAGTTGAGCATTGAGTCAGATAGTATAATAATATCAAAAAGTTATAGCCAGGACCAATCTAACAAAGTAGAATTAGAAAGCGAGAATCGGGCTAAGCTCAGGCTGCACTACCGTTTTTCACGGTCCCCGTTTTTCACGCCGTTTTTCACGCAAGCGTAGAGCCAGAGCCTATGTGAAACAGCAACTTACAGATAATGTGTACGTACCGTGCAATCCTTCGCGTCGCCGACTTCAACCAAGGAGCCAGATCATAAGTGTATGGCGCAGCGAGGAAAATTTTGTTCCCGGTCAGGCACTAACGGACGTCAGTCGAACCCGATCTCTCGGCTTATGAGATTTCCCTCCGCATCAAAATGCAGTGCCAGAAAAGCAACGCTCGAAAAACCGCAAGGTTTTTCGTAAAAGAAGCGAACATCATAAGACAAATAGCTATTGTCACCCGAAGCAAAATCCGGCTGGCCAAGCTTTTCGAGCACTTCTGCTCTGACCATGCCTGTCGCCAAGTGTTCATCCATAAGGGAACGGACGAAAAGATAACGCTGAGCTGGAGGAGCCCTTGACCAAACCTCCACCCTGAACTCTTGCCCAGGCCAGAAAGAGACCCTGCAGTCCGAAGGAAGAAACCACAGAGTAAACAGGCCAAGTCCTGCCATCACAAGCACAACAAGAAACAAGGCGCCAGCCCAAAACCTTGTCGTCGACCGAAGCATCAGGAATTCACCGGCACGAGCGTTGCCCAATCAGTTAGTAATAATCATAGTCGGGACAGGGCGTACAGTCAGGTCCCGGACTGTTCTGAAGCGGCGCACTTCCGCAAAGAGACGAACAATCTCCCGTTGGATTTGCCGCGCCCAAATTTCGTCCTGTTTCGTTGTTCGCCAAATCCATATCCTTCTCGCACTTCGGATTTCCGGGCCACTCTTCATGCCCATCTCCGAATTTCTTGGCCTCGCCCTTTCCAATCTTCTGCGCCATGCAACAGTTCCAATAGCAGTGACGAAAAGCATCCGCAGGTCCATTGTGGTGCCCACCACCAGAACCAAACCTCGACGAGGTAGCAGAAAACGCCTGCGATTGGCATTTCCGAACATGTGAGCAGTCGAAAGGATTAAAGAGGCAGTTCAGATAGTCTGAAGTTGTCGCAGCCTCTCCAAAAGGGTCGACCAATACTACCGGATTGGCATGTGCATAGAGATAATAATTTACTCCGCCATCGAAACCAAGAGGATCAGCTTGCAAATAGCGATTCAACTCCGGACTGTAGTACCGAGCATAGTTGTAATTGCCTGGCCCGTGGAGATCCTCATATTGTCCCGGCAGTCGTAGATTAAAACTAATCGGGCTACCATTTCCATCCACATCGTTTTCGACGACAGACTTTCCATAGGACTCATGCTTGAGAGACTGTATGGGAACTAAACCACTGATTTGGCGTCTAAAAAATCTGAAAAACTAAACGATTTAATACGATTTTCCCTTTTTTATTCGGAGAAATCAAGATGACTTCAGATAATGTTCATACACCTGTACGCTATCCAAGTGACCTGTCAGACGAAGAATGGGCAATCATCGAGCAAGTCTTGAACGAACTTGACCCGTATAAGACAGGGCGCCGCCGTGATTCGAATCTACGCGAGATTCTGAATGCCATTTTCTATTTGAATAAGACAGGCTGCCCTTGGCGTTATTTACCGAAAGATTTTCCTCCTTACACCCTTGTCAATTACTACTATAACAAGTGGACACACAGTGGTTTGCTGGAGCAGATCAATGCAGAGCTACGGGCGCGTTTGCGCCAAATGAAAGGCCGAAATCCAGATCCAAGTGGCGCCATCATTGATAGCCAAAGTGTCAAAGGGACACCGGAGTCATCGGTCGAATCCGGCTTCGATGGTGGTAAGCTTGTCAAGGGCCGGAAGCGACATATCGTCGTTGATACAATAGGTTGCCTGCTTGTCGTCTACGTGCATGCAGCTAATGTGTATGACGGAAAAGCAGCTCGTGAAATTCTCACGCGTCTGTTCGTGCTCCTGCAGAGTGTAAAGCATATTTGGGCTGATTGCGGCTATATGGGCAAAGAGCTTTTTAATTGGGTATTATCTGAATTTAATTGCACTCTCGAGATTGTAAAGAGACAGAAAAGAAAGAAAGGTTTTCATGTATTGCCGCGTCGCTGGGTCGTGGAGCGCACATTTGCTTGGCTTGGCCGGTCTCGTCGACTGAGTAAAGATTATGAAAGAGAACCGAGATCAAGTGAGTCACAGGTCTATCTTGCATCGTCACGTTTATTGCTTCGTCAAATTTGTAATAATCAAATAGCTTATGAGTAGACTATTCGAATTTATTGCGTTGTTTAGGTCGAACATTAAAGAAAATAGTTTTCATACAGCGTCTGAGCCTCCAGACAACTTCCTGTGACGAAATTCTGATCAATGATCGCGGCGTTCCCAAACGGTCTAAGTTCACACTGTATTGTCCATTCCGGTCCGAAACAAAGAGGGGAGAGGCATCGCCGGGCAAGTAATAGTAACCCTTCTCGCGCTGACCAAATCCATCATACTCGGCGATCAACCTCCCGCTCAGCCACAGGTAATGCACCCCAACCTCGTCGGTCTCCTGAGCAACACGCTCACCGAATGGGTCATAAGAGAAGGTCGACAGAAGGCTCTCTCCACTGTAGGCCGCAAGCCTATTAAAGCCATCAAAAGTGCCTGCTCCGCCGCCAGGATAGCTTAGCTGACCACCATCTTCATCGAATAGAAATGCACCTAGCGGAGAATCCACAAGCTGATTATTTGCATTGTATTGCCAATCATTCGGATTATCTGCATCCTCCCGATTCCCAACCTTATCATAGGCAAAGTTCTCAACCTCAGGAAGGCCGATGCCAGGCGGATGCGTCGCATCCGTAAGCCTGTCCAGTCCATCGTACTGGTAGCCGTGGGTTCCATCTCCATCGGACATCGTCGCGACGTTACGCACGGCATCGTAGGTGTAGGCGAACTGCTCGATCAGCTCACCGGTGCTTTTGGTGATGGTTATGGACTCGACAGGGCCGTTGGGGCGGTAGACGTACGCGGTGGCGACGCCGTTGGGATGATCGATGGTGCGACGGTCGTCGTTCGCATAGTAATCGAGCGTGAACACCTGACTGCCGGGCAGGATAGCCTGGGTTAGGCGGTCGAGCTTGTCGTAGGCGTAGTCATTAACTAGGACTTGGCCGTCGTCAACGGTGAGCCGACTGCGGTTGCCGTAGCGGTCGTAGTCGTGGTCGAGCGTGACGGTGATACTGGGGATGTAGCCGACGGTGCGCACGTCCTCGCGGTCGAGGGCGTCGTAGGTGATGACGTAGAGCGGCTCGGTGAGCGGCTGCACCGCGTCGTAGGCGGTCTCGGCGAGGTTGCCGTTGGCATCGTGGGCGTAGGTGATGGTCTCGTCGGGAATGCCGGTGGTGTTGTCGGGGTTGTAGACCTCCTCGCGGGTCACCGGGCCCCAGGGGGCGTAGCTGTAGTCGATCCTGTGGCCGCGGGCGTTGAGGCGGTAGTCGAGCCGGTCGCGACTGTCATAGACATAGGTCTGCGTCTGCCCCAGGGGCTTGGTCTCGGTGAGCTGCCGCGAAAGGCCGTCGTAGGTGAAGCTGGTGGTGTTGCCGTTGGCGTCGGTGACGGCGAGGACGTTGCCCGCGGCGTTGTAGGCCATGCGGGTAATCGCTGGCGGGTCGATGCCCGTCTGCTCGGTTCGGATGAGCCGGTCGAGCGGGTCGTAGATGTGGCGCGTCTCTCGGAGCAGCGCGTCGGTGGTCTTGGTGAGGTTGCCGCCGCTGTCATAGGCGAAGGCGGTCGTGTTGCCGAGGGCGTCGGTGGTGCTGGCGAGACGGCCCAGGGCGTCGTAGCCGAAGCCGGTGGTGCGGTTTTCGGCGTCGGTGACGCTGAGGCGGTTGCCGGCGCTGTCGTAGCTGTAGGTCTCGAAGGTGAGGAAGTCGCCGGCGTCGTCCTTGCGCTGGATCTCGATGAGGTTGTTGTCGCCGTCGTAGATGAATTTGGTGACTTGGCCTTCGCCGTCCGCGGCGGTATGGCCGACTTCAATCTGCGTGAGGTTGTCGGCGGTGTAGGTGTAGAGGGTCTGCTCGCCCAGAGCATTGGTGACGACGGTGACACGGCCTTTGGCGTCGTAGGTCGTCTGGGTGTAGTTGTCCTTGGCATCCCAGAGGTCGGTGAGGTTGCCTTGGTCGTCATAGTCGAAGGTCTGGGCCAGCTGCGGCAGGTCGGTGCCGTCGGTGTCGCGGAAGTAGGTGGCGCTGACCTTGAGGTCGTCGCCGTCGTAGTCGTTGATGAGCTGCACGCCGTCGGGCAGCGTGGTGGCGATGAGGCGCTGTTTGGCGTCGTAGCTGTATTGGGTGGTCTGCCAATCGCCGCTCGCGCCGTCGGCGCAGGTGAGCGCGCCGTCGGTGTCGTTGGTGGTGGTGGCGGTGACGAGCCGGGAGACCGATTGGATGTTGACCGGGACGCCGTCGCCGTCGTAGCCGAGTTGGTAGGCGGTGCGGAAGATGTCTCCGGGGTGGGCGGTGGAGACGCGCTGCTCGCAGACGACCCAGCCTTGGTCGTAGCGCCAGCTTTGGATGAGGCTCTCGTCGGCGGACAGGACGGTGGTGGCGCGGATGCGGTCGCCTTGGGCGTTGTAGGCGTAGTCGGTGGCGCTGCGCAGCACGAGGCTGCCGCTGCTTCTGTCCCAGTACTCGACGCGGGTGCGGCGCTTGGCGCTGTTGTAGCTGTAGCGGGTCTGGTTGCCCAGCGCGTCGGTGATGCGGGTGATGAAGCCGTCGCTGTCGTAGTTGTAGGTGGTGGTGGCGGTGTGCAGGACGCTGCCGTCGGGGGCGGCGATAGTCTCGGTGACCGGGACCTGGATGCGCGGATTGCTGTAGTTGAAGGTCAGGACCTTGAGGCCGCGGGTCTGACGGATGACGCGATCCTGGGCGTCGTAGCTGTTGACGACTTCGATCTCGCCCTGGGCATGCTGCATGTGGGTGAGGTTGTGGGCGTCGCGCAGGGTGCCGGCGGCCTCGTCGAGCCAGTCTGCGTAGCCGTAGCTGGAGACGATGCCGGCGAGGCCCTGGACTTCGACGAGGTTGCCGCGGGTGCTGCCGGCATGGCTGTCATGGGTGTAGCCGACGCTGCGACCGTCGTCGGCGGTGGCGGAGAGCAGCCGGCCGGTGGCCTCGTCGTAGACGAAGTCGATGTAGCGGCCGGTGAGGCTGCCGTCGGCGGCGCGCTCTTGGATACGGGCGAGCCGGTAGACGTAGGCGACGACCATCGGGGCATCGGGATCGACGGCGCGCGGAGAGGTGCCGATGAGCGGGTATTTGTCGGGGCGCCCGTCGCCGTCGGCGTCGGCGTAGAGCAGCTCGTGGCGGTTGCCGTCGGCCGCGATCTCGGCGACGAGGCGGCCTTCGGCGTCGTATCGGTCGAGCGCGCCGTCGTAGTAGCGGTAGCTGAAGCTGCCGTCGGGATGCTCGGCGAGCTGCCCGCGCACAGCGTCGGGCGGGGTGACGTAGGCGCCGCCGGTGTATTCGAACAGGTCGCGGTGGCCGCAGGTGCGGCGCATCAGGACGCTGCCGTCGGGGTATTCGAACAGGCGCCGGTCGTGGCTGAAGGCCCAGCCGTAGCCGAGCGGGCTGTCGTAGGTCGATTGGTTGTCGTAGTGGCGTACGAGGCGGATCGGGTAGAGCTCGCCGGCGACGAGATCGGTGAAGCTGGGGCGCTCGGCGCCGTCGAGCAGGGACACCGGGTCGCCGCTGCTGCCCTCGTCACAACAGCGCTCCTGGCACGACGGGTCGTCGTCCGGGTCTTCGTCTCCGTCGTCCGGGTCACTGTTGCCGCCGAAGTCGTGGGCGGCGGCGGGCGGGATCAGCCAAGCGGGGGCGAAGGGGGCGGCGCCGAGGGTGAGCAGGGCTACCAGCAGAACGGCCAGCAAATGCCTTGCCGGCGGCACCCGGACGCCGGTGCGGGTTTTCATTGCATCTTCCATTGTACTTGAGAGTACCGAGTTCTCCAGCAATCTGGCAGCAATCTGTTCCTTGAAGCAGCCCCATCCGTGCAAGTGAAAATACGGTCGTGGCGGGGTTGCTGCTGCCGATGTCCATCATATCGATAAACCAATGGGTAGACATTTCGGAAGGATCTATAGTCCTCTCACGTGACATCAAAGCTGTCCCTTTCGTTTAGGGCCAGCACTCACACACCAAAAACAAAAGGGCATATCTGGTTATCGTGTTGAGCGCGCAGGTTGGGATGAGGAACGAATCCCAACATCACCGTCGCTCCCCAAAGTCCCCTTCGACATTATCCACACAGCCCCATTCGGCCGTCACCCATGCTGAAGATCCCGGTGAAAGGATGAAAACCGCCAATCGATGGCTCGTTGGACATCACCATGCTTCACCGGATTGTCATGCACATCATCGACATGCCGTTGAAGATCCCGATCATCCCGGATCAAGTGCTCCCAGAATCGCCTCTGCCAGATGCCCCCCTCGCCCTTCTTGCGCCGGCTCGCGCGACGCCGCTCGCCGCCGGGGATCCGACGAGAGAAATTTGCCTTGATCAAGCGCCAACGCATCGGATAATCGCTGTCGTCTTCCGGGAGAGCCCAGACCGCGTGCAGATGCTCCGGCAAAACGACCCAAGCGACGATCTCGAACGGATGCGCCCGGCAAACATCGCGTACGACCTCCCGCAGATCAGCGACCCGGTCCACCAGCAGACAACTCGACCGTTCCGCCAGGTTGACCGTGAAGAAATCGATTGCGCCTTTGATCAATGCCCGGCGTTAACGCATGTCGTGCAATGTCGTTTTATGTTCGTGGTGGTTGGGTGGTGGAGCGTACCACAGCGATACGTGCATTGAGTGACTGTTGGGATTCGTTCCTCATCCCAACCTACGCGGGCTTCCACGCACCACCGCCCGCGTCCTCGCTATTGCACTTGTTCGCGGGTGCCCGCTTCCAGCAGACCGATGCCCCTCTGTGCGCGGTTCTCGTTCTCGAACAGGCTGGCTACCAGGTCTTCTCAATATCAGGCTCGATACGGCCCAGGATCTTGGGGAAAACGTGGTCTGTCCCCATTTCCCATGAATCCCGCTTCGTCCTCGGTGCCTTGACCAAGGAGGGCAGCAAAGTCTCCGAAGCGTTCGAGAATGGGCGCA
The DNA here is from genome assembly GCA_016745215.1 of Thiohalocapsa sp. PB-PSB1. GTDB lineage: Bacteria > Pseudomonadota > Gammaproteobacteria > Chromatiales > Chromatiaceae > Thiohalocapsa. Next base: position 3,361,444 of record CP050890.1, on the reverse strand, counting down.
ACCGTTACCAATGTATCGTCTTTGCCCGAGAGATGAGCGGCGACACTCGACCACCGCCAGTCCTGTGCCTGCTGCACAAGCTTGGCTCGCACGGGATTGAGAGACACGTAGCGCACCGCATGGAACAAATGCACTTCGTCCATCGCCACCGATCCGAAGCGCCCTTGCCATAAATGACCTGTCGCTCTCATGCGCGCATTGACATAACCAGTATAGCGCCGATGCGCATCGGCGAAGCTTTCGCGCAAACCGTCTTTATCGGAGGGCACCGCAACAAGATGAACATGATTGGGCATGAGACAGTAGCACCAGATCTCCGTCTTGGCCCTGCGCGACGCTTCGCCGAGAAGATCAAGGTAGAGCGCATAGTCCACTTCTTCAAAGAAGACTCGACTGCGCCGGTTTCCACGTTGGGTGACATGGTGGGGCAAACCGGGGATAGCAATTCGAGGTAAGCGTGCCATGCCAACAGCGTGACAGATTTAGTGCATTTAGTAAACTGTCACCGTAATTCTGTCACCGTAATTCATTATCGCCCTACCCGGCTACCGCGGCGACGGGCAAGGGACAAAACCTAACCGCGTGACCCGTGACCTGTGACCCTTTCATCAGTCTTAACTCGCAAGGACAAGTCGCGGGAACGAAAAAATGCGGCTGCCGAATCCGTACACGAAAAAAACGTGGTCTGTCCCCTATTCCAGTCCCCTATTCCAGTCCCCTATTCCAAAAAACGTGGTCTGTCCCCTATTCCCTGACCCCGCCCCTCGCTTGACCCCGCCCCTCGCTCTGTTTCCCTCAGCGCACTCCGGCCATAAGCACTCGGCCGGAATCGTCGAACATAACCCACAGGAATGGCTCACCTACCCAAGTACAGGATTCAAACTGTCCGTGCGGCGCGCGGATTCCGTGTTCGATGCATCTCTCAACATCAGCAATCGTAGCTCTCGTCTCGGCAAGCAAATCCAACACCTTGCCCGAAAAGAAACGCCCGTTGATCCACTTGCCCCGGCTAGCTTTTTGTAGGTCGCTTCGCCCGCGCATGGCACAAACCTCGCCTTCTAGCTCAATTCCTGGCCCCGATGCCTCTCCGTCACTCGTCGAAAGCCGAAAACTGTCTGGCACTTTCGAATCTATGACAAACTGCCACACTTGCAGAAGGACAGCCGCAACGCTGCCGCCTTCATCATTAGGAACCGTGTAACCACCTACAACTATGCCGCCTTCATTCGCGACATAACTCATCTGGTCATTCCGCCAGAAAATCCAGTTTTGCGCGTCCTCTAAAGAACTGAAGAATTGCATTCCCTCCTCATAGACAACATGGATATCCTCATCCCCGCCGGGATACACCAGACCTAAAGAACCGTTCCAACGTTCGCGCCGCCGTGTCGGTAAGATCCGCTTTTCGCCGGTCTCCCACGCGACCACCCTTTCCCGATCATTAACTGCGGTCACCTGGAAATCCCCATTAACATTGGAGAAAGATATGCTGCCACCACTACATAGGACGATCTCGTCAGCCATCGCAGACAAGGGAACTGATAACGGCAGCAAAACCGGAATAACTCGGAGTGGCCAAAAAATATCCAGGAAATGCATACTCCTCCACCTCAATGAACAAAGATGGGAATTACGGTATGGAACGCCCACCCTTCCCTATAGGTGTTGACGGGCGCACCGCGCGAGGTAAACCAATACTCCCATCGCCATGGAGGGATACGCCACAAACACCAACCGAGATCATGATCGCATTCCTCTATGCAATCACTGAGATTGGGAGGCGGACAACGTTTCTGCTGTTGATGACATCCCCAAATGCATATGTCGTGCCCCCGATAACACGCATCTCTACTATCAACCGGAGGTACGCCGAAATCACTTGGCGATAGGTTGCCTTCATCTACCGCACGGCCCGCAGCCCACCCAGCCCGTAGGTTGGGATGAGGAACGAATCCCAACGTCACCGCCGCTCGCCAAAGTCCCCTGCGACATCTTCCACATAGCCCCATTCGGCCGTCACCCAACCACGCCGAAGGTCGCGGTGAAAGGATGAAAACCGCCAATCGACGGCGCGCTGAACATAGCCATGCTTGACTGGATTGTAATGCACATAGTCGACATGCCGCTGTAGATCCGACTCATCCCGGATCAGATGCTCCCAAAATCGCCTTTGCCAGATGCCGCGCTCGCCCTTCCTGCGTCGGCTTTCGCGAATCCGCTCGCCGTTGGGTACCCGACGCGAGAGATTGGCTTTGATCAGGCGCCAACGCATCGGATAATCACTGTCGCCTTCCCGAAGTGCCCACACCGCGTGCAGATGCTCCGGCAACACAACCCAAGCGACGATTTCGAACGGATGCGCCTCGCGAACATCGCGCACGACCTCCCGCAGATCAGCGACCCGGTCCACCAACAGACGACTCGACCGTTCCGCCAGGTTGACCGTGAAGAAATAGGTTGCGCCTTTGATCAATGCCCGGCGGTAACGCATGTCGTGCAATGTCGCTTTTTGTTCGTGGTGGTCGGGTGGTGGAGCGAAGCACAGCGATACGTGCATTGAGTGACGGTTGTGTTGGGATTCGTTCCTCATCCCAACCTACGCGGGCTGATCCGGGACCGATCCGCGCCATGACCCTGAGCAGCTAGCGCCGGTCGGCAAAGACGTCTTCGAGCCGACCCGCGTCCAGCACCAGATCGGCCCATACCTCCAGCTCGGCCTCCCCCGCCTCGCCCAGGCGGCCATCGACCCAGTCGGGCAGCTCGCCGAAGCGGCGCATGAGTAGGCGGCGAAGCAACTTGGCCTCGCCCGCCTTGCGGCCCTCGCGCAGCCCTTCCGCCTTCCATTCCTCCGTCCAGGTCTTGACTCGTTCAGCAAGCATATCGCGCATCTCCTGCAATTTGTTGATGTTGGGGATCTCGGCGCCCGGCACCCGCGCGGGCAGCAGCACGCGCTTGAGCCAGACGACGAAGGCACGGCGCAGATCGGTCTGCTCCGGTGCCGCGAGCCAGTCGATGAGGTTCGCCAGCACCCGCTCGATATCCGCCGGCGTGCGGCTGCGCTCCAAGCGGAACAAGGCCGCCACCAGGTTGCGCTGCGCCGCCAGTTCGGCATCCGCGTAGCCTTGCTCCACCAGCACAAGATAGCGAAGCTCCGGCTGCCAGGACAGCAGATCGTCGGGAACCTCCGGCGCCAACAGCGCGTGCAGGCTGGTCTGCGCCGTCCAGGCATCGCTGCCATTGTAGAGGACGATCGGCAAGACCGGCGGCAACGGCTCGCTGGGGCCGATCTCGCCGGCCTTCAGCAGGTCTTGATACAACAGTCCGACATAGGTCAGCAACCGCACCGCCATGTGCCGATCCACCGTGGACTGAAACTCCAGCATCAGTCGTGGAGTGACCCTTCGCCGCCACGGCGTCCGACGCGGCCGCGGCATCCAGCAGGGCCTGCCTCAGAACCTGCGCGTTCGCGCGCGTGATACCGAGCCTCGACGAGAACAGGCGTGCCTTGTGCCGGCCCTCGGCATGCTCGGGATTTAGCACCTAGTCCTCCAGCTTGCCGCCGATCCTCGCCCGTTCGCCGTTGGGCAGTTTCATCTCGCGTGCGCATCTCCAACGGCAAGGCCGTTCACCTGCAAAAAGAACAAACATGGAAGCCGGCGGCGAATCGGGCGCGCCGGGGCATGGCGATCCGGGTCAGCAACAGGCGAACGAACACCGGCATCTTAGCCGAAAAACGTGGTCTGTCCCTGAGGTCAGACCTCCCGGAATCGGAATTTTCGAGGCGCCCAACCAGCTGATATATCTGCGAACTCGTCGATAATTGGACAATTCGCCTCGACGATGCCGGCGGATTTCAAGATCGTTGCCGTCGTCGTCGTCGTTGTCGTTGTCGTTGTCGTTGTCGTAATCGAGTATTCGCACGACTACGATTACGACAACGACAACGACAACGACAAGACTGTCCAAAAATCGAGGCGGTTTTCTAGCCTTTCCGGGAGGTCTGGAGGTATCCCCTGAGGTATCCCGGAACAAGACCTGACCCCGCCCCCTCTCTGTCTCGCGGCTTGTCTCGTGACCCCGGCTTGTGCTCGTTTCCTCCCATTTCCGCGGTCTGACTTATAATTTCAGTTTATCCAACACCAGGGCTCTTCCAGATGACCAACCCTGCCACCCCCGAAGCCGAGCGCATCGACCTGCACCTAGATGCCGAGGCAAAACGCAAGATCCAGCATGCCGCTGAGCGCGAAGGCCGGACGCTGAACACCTTTATCGTCGAAAGCGCGCTGCTGTCCGCCGATCAGTCCCTGCAGGCCCACGAACGCATGGTGCTCAGCGGCCACGATGCAGAAGCGCTGTTCGCGGCGCTGACGAGCCCGCCAGAGCCCGGCACGGCGCGAACCGAGGCAATGAGAGAATACCAAGAGCGCGTCACCTCGCGATGACCGGAAAGTCGCGGCTCATCATCGAGCCTCTGCAGGCGGCACATGAGCGCTCCAGCTTCGCCTGCGGTACCCTCGCCCTGGACCGCTAGCTCCAGCGACAGGCAGGCCAAGACGTCAAACGGCGGCTCGCGAGGGTCTACATCTGCGTCGAGCCAGACATCCCTCAACGCATCCTGGGTTTCTATACCCTGAGTGCGCTGTCGATCGAGACACCGACGCTGCCGCCCGAGATCGCACGCCGGTTTCCAAAGTATCCGCTCCCTGCTGCGTTGCTCGGTCGCCTGGCGGTTGGCGAGTCTTCGCGCGGCGGAGGCATCGGCCGATTGTTGCTCATGGACGCCATCCAACGCACCATGCGCGCAGCGCAGGAGATCGCCGTCTATGCCTTGGTTGTGGACGCAAAGGACGAGCGTGCCGCGGCCTTCTACCGGCATCATGACTTTCTGCCGTTTCAAGATCAGCCGTCGCGCCTGTTTCTCCCCCTCGGTTGATATCCATCTTGACGTTATAATCGCCGATCACCGGTTTCCGGACATACTCGCGATTCCGGGGCAGCATAATCGCCTCAGCTATCGTTGAAGCCCGACAACTACCCCAACGTGGGCAAAAAGCAAGACGCCGATCCTGCAATGCTTTCTCCGTGACCCCGCTCCCTCCGATGCACGGAACAAGACCTGACCCCGCCCCCCCCGGATGGCGTCGTCTGTGCCTGATTATTGCCCTACCGGGCGACCGTAGCGACGGGCAAAAGACAAGACCTGACCCCGTCTTCATGTGACCCCGTCTTCTGCGTGACCCCGTCTTCTGCGTTTTTCGCAATCGCGCAGACGCGCCAACAGTTCCTCGCCGAGCGCCTCTGCGAACAAGCCGCGATAGGCCGACAGACGCGCCTCGCGGGAGCGCGCCAACGCCCGATAGAGCGGATGCGGCGTCACCACGGCATCGGATGCTCCAAGGGCGTTCGCGTGATAGCTCGACCAGGGATACTCATCGGGGCCGCTCACCATCCCTGCCCGCACCGGATTCAGCTCGATGTACCGACAGCAGGCGAGCAGATAGCCGTCCGCCTCGATCAGCGACGACCGGAATCGACCCTCGAACAAACCGCCGGTGCGCCTGTAGCTTCGATTCACATGCTGCACATACCGCTGCCCGACCCGCTTCATGACCCTCGACACGCCATCGTCTTCCGTCGCTGTCATCAACAGGTGGATGTGGTTGGTCATCAGCACATAGGCATGCACCGCCACCCGCGCATCCTCCGCCGCCTCTGCCAGGCAACTCAGAAAGAAGTGCCGGTCCTCGTCGTGGAAGAACACGGCGGCCCGGTCCGTTCCCCGAAGGATGACATGCATCGGAAAGCCGGCGGCAACGACTCGGGGGCGTCTGGGCATGGGGATAAGAGCCTACACAGCGGGAATTATCTGGAGTCTAGCAAAAAACGTGGTCTGTCCCCCTTTTCTCGCGATAGACATTTCTTTGTCAGACAGGTTTTAAAGAGCCCAGCCCAACCTTATCGAAGTCCTTCTTCAACGACTCGGGACAAGCTATTGACCTGTTCAGCCTGCTCCAAGCGTCAATTCCGCAATCAGAATCCGTTAACTCAGTGAACCTATCCGAAGAATAGTTCTTTTCCAACAAAGTCGTCATCACGTCGGAAAAGCTAGCGTGTTCGGTTGAGTTCGTCAGCCGACGAAGAAGAGACCACGTTAACAGACAAAAGTAGTCATCATAATAAGAATCAGGCTCCACGCAATCATGAAGCCATTCGATGAACGACAAAGCCTGACTAGCCAGTTCATTAGATTCGCTATCCGCGATAGCCAGTAGCACTATCGAATAGTAGAAGTCACTTTCAACATCAACACCCCACTTCTTCTTCTTATTGCAATACACATACACCGAAGCCAAGAAGAGCCGCATCCAGATAGAGTATTGATCTAAGCGCTCGTAATCACATTCGTAAATTGCCCATTGGAACTCGTACCAGTTGTTGCGAGGATACCTGCGCTCTTCCAATATTCCAGCAAACGCCTCGACAGATATATATTCGTTTGGGTCGGTAAACCCTCCCTCCTCGCCCAACAAATCAAACTCGCCCAGCGAGATCCTTTCACTAAGAGCCTGCAAGAACATGCGCTCTTGATCAGCTCTTGATCGAAAATTAACGCTCATCAAAAGCAACCTCTACACATACGAGCCGCCTTGGCTGAACATCTAGCCAAAGCCCTTTGGGCTTGTGTCAACTGACGATGATGATCTCTACGCCCAGGCAAATGACGATCACAATTTGAAGCGATATATGCCGCTCGCAGTGTTACAACTCCTCCCATAGCTCCGGCCTGAGCTGTAGTAATCGCACAGCACACAGTTCCCGGCGAATTGCAAGCATTACATCCAATCGCCTGCAGCGCATGATATGCAGCATTAAACGCTCTACACCTGCAAGCTGGGTTTCCTGCGCAACGCTGAATTGCCCGCTGAAGGCCTCTCCACGCTGCTGCTATTGCTAATCGAATTGCAACGGCTGCTGGAGCGATCTCACCCGTGGGATCTGAAAAAGTGATGGGGTTACCATGAACATACCCATAAGTATTCGTTCCGCCGTCAAGCCCAATAGGGTCAGTTTGAATGTAACGCCCAATTGCCGGATCGTAGTCCCTTTTATAATTGTAATGGAGCCCCGACTCCTGGTCGAAATACTGCCCAGGGAAGCGCTGATTGTACGTGATCGCTGCGCCATCGCCATCAGCATCATCATCGACCACGGCCTTACCATATGCCTCGAACCGCGATCTCCATACCGTCTGCTGCATTGCATCGGTCAATAGCCGAGGTGTCTGCTGATGATCACGATGCACGTCGTAAACGCCGTTGGCATCGGCGATTTGTACCGGGGCGTAGTCGCCAGGAAGATAAGCATAGCGCTGCATGCGGTTTCCGCTTGCAGCGTACTCCCCAATCAATCGCTGTCCATCCCACAGGAAGTAAGTGGTCAAGGTATCATCATTTTTCGTGAGACGCTGCCCCATGGGACTGTAGACGTAGGCCGCTGATATTCCATCCTTGCTGTATGCCAATAATCGGTTGTAGGCGTTGTACGCGAAGCTCGCCCCGTCGCTGCGCCCGGTTTGACTGCCGTCGTCATCGAAGCTGTAGACGAGGTCGGGGCTCTGGAGGATGCGGTTGTTGGCGTCATAGCCATATAGGTCGGGATCGGTGGGATCATGGCGGTTACCCACCTTGTCATAGACAAAGAGTTCCTGCGCAGGCAGACCAACTCCGGTCGGGTGGACAGCCTCGGTTAGGCGGTCCAGGCCGTCGTAGAAGTAGTCATGAAGGCCGTCACCGTCCGATTGGGTATCGACGTTGCCGACCGGATCGTAAGTGTAGGCGATCTGCTCAAGGGCTAGGGAGGCGCCATTGCGAATGCTGATATCCGCAGCTGGCCCATTGGCAAAGTAGCTGGATGCACTGGTAACACCGCTAGGGTAGTAAATCGTCCGGCGCTGGTCGTTGGTGTAGTAATCGAAACTGAAGGTCTGGGACCCAGGCACAGTGGCCTGGGTCAGCCGGTTAAGCTTGTCGAAGTCATAGCTGTGGACCAGCGACTCGCCGTCGTTGACGTTCAAGGCGGTACGGTTGCCGTAGCGGTCGTAGTCGTTGTCGAGCGTGACGGTGATGTTGGGGATATAGCCGACGGTGCGCACGTCCTCGCGGTCGAGGGCGTCGTAGGTGATGAGGTAGAGCGGTTCGGTGAGGGGCTGCACCGCGTCGTAGGCGGTCTCGGCGAGGTTGCCGTTCCGGTCGTAGGCGTAGGTGATGGTCTCGTCGGGCACGCCGGTGGTGTTGTCGGGGTTGTAGACCTCCTCGCGGGTCACCGGGCCCCAGGGGGCGTAGCTGTAGTCGATCCTGTGGCCCCTTGCGTTGAGCCGGTAGTCGAGCCGATCACGGCTGTCGTAGACGTAGGTGAGCGTCTGACCCAGGGGCTTGGTCTCCGTGAGTTGCCGCGAGAGGCCATCATAGGTGAAGCTCGTGGTGTTGTTGTTGGCGTCGGTAACGGCGACGACATTGCCGGCGGCGTCGTAGGCCATGCGGGTGATGGCCGGCGGGTCGATTCCGGCCTGCTCGGTGCGGATGAGCCGGTCGAGCGGGTCGTAGATGTGGCGTGTCTCGCGCAGCAGGGCATCGGTAGTCTTGGTGAGGTTGCCGGCGCTGTCATAGGTGAAGGCGGTGGTGTTGCCGAGCGCGTCGGTGGTGCTGATGAGCCGGCCTAAAGCATCGTAGCCGAAGCCGGTGGTGCGGTTCTCGGCGTCGGTGACGCTGAGGCGGTTGCCGGCGCTGTCGTAGCTGTAGGTCTCGAAGGTGAGGAAGGTGCCGGTGTCGTCCTTGCGCTGGATCTCGATAAGGTTGTTGTCACCGTCGTAGATGAACTTGGTAACCTGCCCTTCCCCGTCTGCTGCGGTGCGACCGACTTCGATCTGGGCGAGGTTGTCGGCGGTGTAGGTGTAGAGGGTCTGCTCGCCCAGGGCGTTGGTGACGCTGGTGATGCGGCCCTTGGCGTCGTAGGTCGTCTGGGTGTGGTTGCCCTTGGCGTCCCAGAGGTCGCTGAGGTTGCCTTGGTCGTCGTAGCCGAAGGTCTGGGCCAGCTGCGGGAGGTCGGTGCCGTCGGTGCCACGGAAGTAGGTGGCGGTGACCTGCAGGCTGTCGTCTGCGTACTCGTTGATGACCTGCACGCCGTCGGGCAGGGTGGTGGCGGTGAGGCGCTGCTTGGCGTCGTAGCTGTATTGGGTGGTCTGCCAGTCGCCGCTGACGCCGTCGTTGCAGGTGAGCAGCCCGTCGCCGTCGGTGTCGTTGGCGGTGGTTGCGCTGACGAGCCTCGATACCGATTGGATGTTGACCGGCACGCCGTCGCCGTCGTAGCCGAGTTGGTAGACGCTGCGGAAGAGGTCGCCGGGGTGGGCGGTGGAGACGCGCTGCTCGCAGACGACCCAGCCTTGGTCGTAGCGCCAGCTTTGGATCAGGCTCTCGTCGGCGGAGAGGACAGTGGTGGCGCGGATGCGGTCGCCTTGGGCGTTGTAGGCGTAGTCGGTGGCGCTGCGCAGCACGAGGCTGCCGCTGCTGCGGTCCCAGTGCTCGACGCGGGTGCGGCGCTTGGCGCTGTTGTAGCTGTAGCGGGTTTGGTGGCCCAGCGCGTCGGTGATGCGGGTGATGAAGCCGTCGCTGTCGTAGTTGTAGGTGGTGGTGGCGGTGTGCAGGACGCTGCCGTCGGGGGCGGCGATGGTCTCGGTGACCGGGACCTGGATGCGCGGATTGCTGTAGTCGAAGGTCAGGACCTTGAGGCCGCGGGTCTGACGGATGACGCGATCCTGGGCGTCGTAGGTGTTGACGATGACCGTCTCATTCTGGGCATGCTGCATGTGGGTGAGGTTGTGGGCGTCGCGCAGGGTGCCGGCGTCTTGGTCCAACCAGTCTTCGTATCCGTAGGTGGAGACGATACCTTCCAGGCCACGGACTTCGACGAGGTTGCCGCGGGTGGCGCCTGCGTACTCGTCGTGAGCGTAGCCAATGCTGCGTCCGTCGTCGGCGGTCGCGCTCGCCAACCGGCCGGTAGCGTCGTCGTACGCGAAGTCGATCTGGCGACCGGTAAGGGCGCCGTCGGCGGCACGCTCTTGGATGCGGGTCACGCGGTAGACGTAGGCGACCACCATAGGAGCGTCGGGATCGACGGCGCGCGGGGAGGTTCCGATCAACGGGTATTTGTCGGGGCGGCCGTCGCCGTCGGCGTCAGCGTAGAGCAACTCGTGGCGGCTGCCGTCGGCGGCAATCTCTGCGACCAGACGCCCCTCGGCGTCGTATTCATCTGCGGTACCGTCATAGTAGCGGAAGGCAAACGTGCCGTCGGCTTGCTCGGTGAGCTGGCCGCGCATTGCATCTGGCGGGGTGACGTAGGCGCCACCGGTGAATTCGAACACATCTCGCGAACCGCACTTCGTCCGCATGAGAACCGACCCGTCCGGGTACTCGAATAGACGGCGGTCGTGGTTGAAGGCCCAGCCGTATCCCAAAGGACTGTCGTAAGTGGATTGGCTGTCGTAATGCCGCACCACGCGGATCGGGTAAAGGTCCCCGGTTACCAGGTCGGTTAAGGTTGGTCGCTCGGCACCATCCAACAGAAAGATCGGGTTGCCGGCACTGCCTTCGTCGCATGGACATTGCTGGCAGGGTGGATCGTCGTCCGGGTCGTCGTCTTCGTCGTCCGGGTCGCTGTTGCCGCCGAAGTCGTGGGCGACGGCGGGCGCAACCAGCCACGCGGGGGCGAAGGGGGCGGCGCCGAGGGTGAGCAGGGCCATCAGCAGAACGGCCAACAAATACCTTGCCGGCAGCACCCGGACGCCGGTGCGGGTCTTCATTGAATCTTCCATTGTAGAGTGCCGTGAGTTCATGTGTTCTGCTCCGGTCGCGCTTGCCGGCGCGCCCTAGTCGTTGTACCGGACATAACCGGCGAAAGCGGCGTCTGCGCTCGCCGTGTCGCCAAGCTCCTGGAGCGATTGCCCGAGCCCCAGGTAGGCCTCTGCGCTGTCCGGATCGATGCGCAGGATGGCCAAGTATCGGTCTCGGGCTTCGGCCCATTGGCCTTCGCGCGCCGCCAGCCGCGCCCGCAGCCACAGCAGGTCGGCGCCGACCGTCAGGTACTCGATCCGCTCCGCTTCGATGCGCGCCTCGTCGAGGCGCCCTTGCTCTAGATAGGTCTGTGCCAGCGCAAGCCGCATAGAATCGCTCAATTGGTTTTGAAAGCGCAGCCGTTCGAGTGCGTGCACGGCAGCACGCCGGTCACCCGCATCCAGTGCCGCGACGGCACGCGTTTCCAGCGTTGCCTTGGGTTCTTCCGCGGCGGCGCATGCACTGATCGCCAGAGCGAACAGCAGTAATAGTGTCAGCAGATCTTTGAACGTCATTGCCGCTCCTCCGAGATCAGCGCGGCATCCGACCCTTGAGCCTCATCGGCCATTCGCATAACGCGAACCTTGAGCGTTGTCATGCCGAAGTTGCCCTCATAGCCGCGCAGATTGGCCGTAAGAAAGTGCACACCTTGGTTCACGCCGGCGGTGTCCCAGCGCCAAGTCATGGGTAGGAAGCCCACCTCGTTCTCGAACACGAAGGTGCCATCGACAAAAAAAACGGGCTCGAACCGGCGTTCCAGAACCCGCTCCCGGTCGTCCTCTGAGACATCGAGCCGGATCGGGACGATGCCGGTCAGGATCGGCAACCCTTCCGCGTCCCGCGGCAGGTTGTCCGGCAAGGTCAGCGAGATCCGATAGTCCCCGCGTTCCTCCAGCGGCTGCTGGCGATGGAAGTGCATGCGCTTGCGGTCATGGCGCTGCGCGACCCGCCGCTCTCGGCCCCAAGGCAGCTCCCGGATCAGCTCCACGCGCGCAGCGGCGGGCCCCACCAGGATGCTGTTGTCGCTAAGCCCGAAGGCGTCCACGGCGATGGCCAGCTTCGGGTGATGGCTCAGGTCCAAGACACCGGCAGCATCGAATCCGTCCCAGGGCTCTTCGTGGACGCCCGCATCACGTACCACCCAGTCCAGCACCGTGGCCAACAGCGGTCCATTGTCATCGAGTCCAACGCGGATGTTGACCCGCCCGGCCGCTGGCAGACGGTAGCGAATCACCTTGGACTCGGGGTCCCAGGCCACCTCGGTCGCGACGAGATCGTCGCCGGCGGTCAAATCCGTCAGGTCGTGCTCGACACGCCGACCGGCACTGCTGAGCGCTATCAGCGTGTAATGATAGGCCTCGGCGGGAACCGGCCGACCGGATTGATCCCGCAAATCCCAAGTCAGTCGTTGGTCGCCGGCCTCGATACGTCCGTCGGAATCGATCCGCCGGATCAGCAGATCACGGCCGTCGTAGACGTTCAGCGTCACGGAGGCAGGCTCGGAGAGCCGGAACACGAGTGCCACCTCGGCGTCTTCGATCTGCGGCACCCGCGCCGGCTCGGCGCTGACGTTGGTGATCTGTACAGCCGACGCCGGTCCCATCGGGAGCAGGGCTGCCAACAGGCTCATTGCCGCAAGGAAAACCCTCACCGCGCGCCCCCCTGGTACCAGACGGGCATGCGGGCTCCGGCCGTGTGCACCGTGACTGGAACCGGCTCCCCGCCCTCGGCCGGCATTCGCCAGATATTGAGCGTACCACCGCGCGAGGACTCGAACAGGAGGGAGACACCGTCCGGGGACCAATTCGGCCGAGCGTCGAGGGCGGGATGATCCGTGAGCTGCCGCGGTTCCGTTCCCGGACTCCACACCCAGACCTCGTAATTCCCGGATCGATTGGCCGAGAAGGCGAGCCTCGGTTCGCCATGGCTACCGGGGGCAGGTGCCACGTCGAAGTGGTAGAGCTGTCCGGCGGTCAATTGTTCCAGGCTCCCGGTGCCCAGCTCGTAGCGCCAGATGTCGTGTGCCTGGTCACCGCGCCCGGAAAGGAAATAGATCGATCCACTGTCTGATGACCAAGCCGGATCGTGCTGTAGAAAGCGCTTGTTGGTCAGCTTGCGCAAGTCGCTGCCGTCGGCATCGACGATCCAGATATTGTTGTCGTCGATACTGCCCGAGGTGCTCAGGGAGAAGGCGATGTAGCGCCCGTCCGGGGACAGCACGGCGTCGTTCATCCCGTCCAGTTCCAGCTGGATAGGGGTCTCGTCACCCGTCTCCAGATCGACCCGGGCAAGCTCTCCCTGATTCCCGTTCACCAACAGGGCTTGGCCGTCCGGGTACCAGGATACGCGGCTCTTGTCGTAGGCCGTGTGCGTCACTTGTGTCGGCTCCTGCCCGCCAGACTCCATACACCACACTTGCCAGTAGCCTTCAGCGTCTACGGCCAGATAGGCGACGCGGGCTGCTTCGGGTGCTGCGAGCACCAACTCGACCAGGAACAGCAGCAGAAGCACCGACCATCGCGCGCGGCCTCGCGCCAAGCGCGATCGTTTGGCACCATTACGCGCGCATTGAACCGATGAAGAGGCGCCGAACCGGCCTGCCTCGCCACACCGTCCTCGTGATTGCTGATGGAAACACATCGAGCCGAACCCGCGGATCATTTGAAGATTTGTAGCACGCCGCGGTAGAGCGTGGTACGCCCGGTAACCGCGCCGATTGCTTCAATGGCGAAGGTGTAGCTGCCCTCGGGCGAGAACAGGATGTCGTTGGTATCCGCCTCCTCGTAGCCGCGCCATTCCACCGTATGGGGCAGTGGAACCCCATTCCCGCCATTTGCCAGCTGCCGTTCGCCGTCGATCAAGGTGACCGCCTGGTCACTGTCGAAGTCGTTGACGTTGGGCGGCAACAGCTTGACGGTCACGTCCGCGTCCTGATCCAGCAGATAGGTGATGCGCGCGACCTGCTCGTAGCTGTGCAGGATCAGGTACGGGTCCGACTTCACCTCGATGTTCGGGGACTCGCCGGTGCCGGTGATGGATGGACTCGACCCGGAGACGATCAAGGTGCCCGTCTTCAGTTGGTTCGGCGGTGCGAAATAGACATAGACGTTCTTGTCGACGATGGAGCCATCCGGCCGCCTTCCGTCCCAGAGGATCAGATTCGTTCCGGCCGGATAGGGCTCCCAATCCACCACGTAGAAGGCGTCCTCCCCGCTCGGCGTGACGCTCATGCTGACGAGCCCGGGTACCGACTGGTTGTAGTTGATCTTCCAGAACTCGTTGCGATGGATGTCATAACTGCGCGGGATGCTGCCGCTGCCGCTGCCGCCCGAGCCCATGCCGATCACGTCGATGACCTGCTCGTATTCGCCGTCGCTGACGACGAAGTCCCAGCCGTAGGCGCCGTCCTCGACCACGGCCCCCGTCGCCGCCGCACGGCCATCCCAGACGAGGGCCTTGTCGCCCGCGCTATCGTATTCGGCATCGAGAACGGCGACCGGCTCGGTACCGGACACCGGAATCACCCGGACCTGCACCGTGGCAGGCTTCGGCAAGTAGAAGTCGAAGCTCATGGTGCCGTCCACGACGGGCCTGAAGACGTCGGGGGTGGGCCTAACCGATGCGACGTAGAGCACGATCTCCCCGAAATCGTCCAGGAAGCCGGAGAAATCCACTGTCGGTGACCAGCTAATGTTGTCACTGTGGTCGTAGATGCGGCCGGCGATGGTACCTGGGTTGACCACGCCCCAGTCGTTGCCGGTGGCATCCAACGTCGTCTCCCCGGCAGCGCCGAAATAGTAGGCGTAGTAGTTGTAGCTGCTGTTGTCGTGGATGCGGTTGGCATTAACCAGCGGCTCCGGATTGTTCTCGGGATCGCCGTCGCCGTAGGCATAGATGCCGTACTGGTTGAAGCGGATGGTGTTGTTGCGCACCGTACCGCCGCTGCCGGCGCGGAAGTAGACGCCATAGGTCGCGTATTCGATGACGGCATGCTCGATCAGCACGTCCGCGGCACTGCCGTGGATGTCGATGCCCCACCAATCGCCGATGGCGGGTCGGTCGCGCACCGAGGTCAGCCGGACCGGATTGTCGGCGGTGCCGAGGATCTGAAGGCTGCCCTCGATATCGATCTCGTAGCCGCTCGGGATGCGCAGCTCGGCACCGGGCTGCAGTGTCAGTGTCACGCCCTCAGGGACGTACAGGTGGCTGGTAACGTGATGCACGCCGGCCGGCACGGTGAGATCCGACTGCAAGGTGCCGCGCAGCAGGCTGGCGTTGCGCGGCCTGCTGTCGTCGAGGCTGCCGATCAGGTTGCGCTCGTCATGACTTGCCGCCGTCTCGTAGATGAGGTAGACGGATGCCGTACTCTCGATGCTGGTTCCGGCGGTGAGATGAGCGCCGCTGCCGGCAGCGCCCAGATAGAGTTTGCCGGGGGCACGGGCTGCACCTGTCCCCGCGGTGCGCAGCACCTCGGCCGGCACGACCTGCTTGATCGACTCCACCGGGTTGTAGCTGAAGATCAGTCCCGCGCCGGAGGTACCCTGGAAGTACTCGATCCGCAGGTCGTGGAAGCCGGGCTCCAGATACTGGTTACCTGAGTATTCGCGCATGCCGTGTGCGCCGTCGTTGTCGACGACCAACTCGTCGTCGATGTACAGGCGCGAGCCGTCGTCGCTGTTCAGGTAGAAGGTCACCCAGCCTGCTTCGCGTATCTCGATCAGGCCGCTCCAGCGCGCGGCGAACCACTCCGTCAGCTCCGGATGGCGCGCGAAGCCGTTGAACAGGGACGGGAAGTTGAGCTGTGCGGTGGTCTCGGTCAGAACCGGCGTCATCGTATCCCAGCGAACGTCGGCCAAAGTCGAGACCTCCTCGTCGAGCAGGTAGTACTCGCCGGTGAGGCCCTCGTCGGTCCCCGGCTCGGGGTCGGCTGCCGTGCAATCAAAGGTCTCGGTGGCATCGCCCGTGGTGACGGCGACGGAAGCCGAGACCGGACAGACGACCGCGGCATACTGGGCATCCACCGGCAGGGCATGACGGCTGGAATGCAGCCAGGCCGGCCAGAACGCGGTGCTCTCGGTGCCGTCGCCGTCGTCCTGCTGGATGGCGGCGATGGGCTTGTCGGCGAT
This sequence comes from Thiohalocapsa sp. PB-PSB1, assembly GCA_016745215.1. Lineage (GTDB taxonomy): Bacteria > Pseudomonadota > Gammaproteobacteria > Chromatiales > Chromatiaceae > Thiohalocapsa. The sequence continues at coordinate 3,345,432 of CP050890.1, read as the reverse complement.
CAGGTGGATGGCGCTGCCCTGTCCTTGCGCGGCGGCGCTGCCGACATCGATGGATGCGAGCTCGCCGGCATCCAGGCTGAGGGTCTCGCTGGTACCGTCGTCGGCAATGGCCTGCACCCTGGTGCCGTCTTGCAGGGCCGCAACATACGCGTTCACACTCTTGACGCCCCACAGCTCGGTGTCCACCGGCGGCACGGCGTAGAGGTCGCCGCCGGTCTCGGTGTCGTGCAGCACCAGGATGGGCCAGCCTTGGGATTCGATCAGCGCGGCCTGGCCGTTCTCAGCGCCCTGCGGGATGCTGACGACGACGCCCGCGGGCAGGAAGACGGAGCGGGTCAAGCTGCCGTAGGAGGTCGGCACGGTGATCTCGACCACCTCGTCGCTGTCCGGCGCGAGCAGGTGGTAGACATGGCTGCCGCGCACCTGCGGTACAACGAACTGCGTGCCGGCGAGGTCTTCCGGCACGGCAAACTCGCCGCCGTCGGCGGTGTTGCCCAGGGCGAAGCGGGTGTTGGCCTGGATGCGCTCACCGAGGCCGAGGTCGTCGATGGGCAGCTCGCCGAGTTGGTAGGCGTCGAGATACAGGTCGCTCGCCGGACCTTGGATCAGGCCGTCGTCGCTGTAGCCGATAAGGCCAGCGGCTTGATCGGCAGCGCGCGGGTTGAGTACGCGGTAGGCGAAGTCGCCGTCGAGTTCGCCGGCGATCCAGCCGCCGAAGTCGACCCAGGGGCTGTAGCCGTTGTCGTGGCGATCATAGATGTTACCGGCGATGGCGAGGACATTGTCGGTGCCCCACCAATTGTCGCGGGCGTCGAGGACGGTGCTGTCGGTTTCGCCGAAGTTGTACGCGTAGTAGTCGTAGCTGGAGTTGCCGTAGAGGTCGTTTCCGTTGACAACCGGCGCCGGGTTGTTGTCGATGATGCGATCGCCTTGGGTGTTGATGCCATATTGATTGGCGGTGATGAGGTTGCCGGTGATGGTCGCCGCCGCGCGCAGACCGACGTAAACACCATTGGTGCGGTTGTCGCGGATGCTGTTGCCGGAGAGGCTGCCGCTACTGTCGGTGTCGAACCAGATGGCACTGTTGTAGCTCTGGCGAACGAGGCTATTGCTCAGCGCTGCGCCGGCGCTCGGCCCGATGTGCAGGGCGTTGTCGGCGTATTCGATCTGTGCGTGATCGATGGCGACATCGGTGGCGTCGGCGTTGATGGTGATGCCGACCCAGTCGCTGCGCGCCGGGCTGGCGCGCCCGGAGGTAAGCACGGCCGGGTTGCCGAGGGCGCCGTTGACGTCGAGGTTGCCATCGACAAACAAACCGTAGTCGTAGGGCCAGCGCAACTCGCTGCCGGGATTGAAGGTGAGGGTGACGCCCGCCGGCACGGTGACGTTGTACAGGGCGTGATAGACGCTGTCGGCGGCCAGCGTGGTGTCGGCGACCAACGGGCCGATCAGGCTGCCGCTGTCGGGTGCCGGGGCGCCGCCCGGACCGGCGAGCCAGTGGCCGTAGTCGATCAGCGGGCTGTAGCCGTTGTCGCGCCGGTTGTGGATGCGCGGCTCGATGCTGTAGGGGCCGATCGGGTTGCGGAAAACAACCTCGGCGGCGGCGCCGTGCGGGCCGAGGCTCTGCACGGTCGCGGCGTTGGTGGCGTCGTCGAACGGCAGCAGCAGCTCGAGGCCCTGTTCAGTGCCGGTGAGGGCGCGGTGCATGTCGGCACGGATCTGCTCTTCGGTGCGCGCGACCGACCACAGACGCAGCTCGTCGAGCTCGCCCACAAACGGGCTATATCCACTGCTGACGACCTGATGGAAGCCGAACCAAGCAGGTGCGTCTACACTGACCGCCGGCTCCGAACGTAGGACAGTGGAGGCACTCAGCGTACCGTTGATGTAAATCCGCAACTCACCCGCAGTGCGATTAATCATCGCGGCGACATGCGTCCATTGTCCCAAGGGCACAGCACTGCTTGTAGACGTTACTCCCTGGTATGCACCGTCAGACGTGCCGATCTGCACCTGGCCGCTGTTGCCGAGCCACAGCGAGAACGTATCCCAGTGGCTACTCATACCGTTGCTCTTTGCCGCGAGCGGCATCCAGGAGTTGGCATAGCGCTGCGGCTTGACCCACAGCTCGATGGTCACATCCCCGGTCAGGTCGGTCGCCGGCCCGTCGTCGACCTCGATGAATTCGTTGCCGGCGAAGCCGAGCGCGCCTGCGGTCTCGGCCGCCGCCGGGCCGTCTTCGCTGTAGACGCCGCCCCACCAGTTGTTGCGGGCATTGAGGATGGTGGCGTCGGTGTCGGCGTAGTAGTAGGCGTAGTAGTCGTAGCTGGTGTTGGCATACAGGCTGTTGCCGGTCACCACGGGCGCAGGGTTGTTGGCGGCGTTGCGATCACCGTAGGCATAAATACCGTAGCGGTTGTAGCGCAATGTGCTGTTGCTGACCGTGCCGGCGGCGGCGACATCGAACCAAACCGCCCAGTCGGCGTATTCGATGACGGCATGGTCGATGAGCACGTCGGTGGCCGTGCCGCGGATGCGGATGCCTTCCCAGTTCTGCGCCGCGGGGTTGTCGCGCGCGGAGGTGAAGACCACGGGCTCGGCGGCGCTGCCGGCGACCGCCAGCGTGCCGTCGACGCTGATGCGGTCGTTGAACGGGAAGGCAAGCCGCACGCCCGCCGGGATGGCCAGCGTCAGGCCCTCGGGCACGGTGACGCTGCCGAGCACCAGGTAGCCGGTGCCGGCGGACAACGCGGTGTTCGCGCTCAGGGTGCCCATCAGGCCGGTGGTGCCGGGCATGACCGGGCCATCCTCGGCCTCGCGCAGGTCGCCCCAGTCGATCCAGGGTGAATAGCCGTTGTCGCGCCGATCGTGGATTGTGCCGGCAATGGTGCCGGGGTCGGTGCTGCCCCACCAGTTGCCGCTGGCGTCGAGCACCGTGGTGTCGGTGTCGGCGAAGTAGTAGGCGTAGTAGTTGGCGTTGGCGTTGGCGTAGAGGTTGCTGTCAACGACCACGGGCACGGGGTTGTTCTCGACCGTGCGGTCACCGTAGGCGTAGATGCCGTAGCTGTTGTAGCGGATGGTGCTGTTGCGCACGCTGCCACGGCTGCCGGGGCCGAAATAGACGCCATAGCTGGCGTATTCGATGACGGCATGCTCGATGAGCAGGTCGGCGCCGGCATGGATGTCTAAACCCCACCAGTTGCCGTGCGCGGGGTTCGCGCGGTCGGAGGTGAGCACGACCGGATTGTCGGCAGTGCCGAGGATCTGCAGGCCGCCCTGTACGTCGATCTGGTAGCCGGACGGGAAGCGCAGCTCGGCGCCAGGCTGCAGGGTCAATGTGACGCCTTCGGGTACGCTGACATCGCCGGTGACATGGTGCACGCCGGCCGGCAGGCTGACATCGCCACCCAAGGTGCCGCGCAAAAGCTGGCTGTTGAGCGCCCTGTTGTCGTCCAGGCTGCCGACCAGGTTGTGCTCGTCGTCGCTGGCGGCGGCCTCGTAGATGACGTAGACAGGGCGGTTAGCTTCCAATGCGGTGCCGGCGGTCAAATGCACACCCGCGGCGGCATCGCCCAGGTACAGCTTGCCGGGGCCATCGCCACTGCCGATGCAGTCTTGTTCGATCCTGCCACCGTCGGGGTCGAGCACATCGAGGGTCGTCGGCTCGGGGCAGACCACGGCGGCGTATTGGGCGTCCACCGGCAGGGCATGGCGGCTGGAATGCAGCCAGGCCGGCCAGAACGCGGTGCTCTCGGTGCCGTCGCCGTCGTCCTGCTGAATGGCGGCGATGGGCTTGTCGGCAATCAGATGGATGGCGCTGCCCTGCCCTTGCGCGGCGCTGCTGCCGATGCCAATGGGCGCGAGCTCGCCGGCATCCAGGGCGAAGGTCTCGCTAGTGCCGTCGCTGGCCACGGCCTGCACGGTGGTCGCGTCCTGCATGGCCGCAACGTACGCGCTCGTGCTGTTGACGCCCCACAAGTCGGTGTCCGCCGGCGGTACGGCGTAGACATCCTCGCCGGCCTCGGTGTCATGCAGCACCAGGATAGGCCAATCGCTCTCGATACGGGTGGCCTGGCTATTGTTTGCGCCCTGTTCGACGCTGACAACCACGCCCTGCGGCAGGTCGATGGCGCGGGTATGGTTGCCGAGTACATCGGTCTCGGTGATCTGCACCACGCTGTCGGCATCCAGGGCAAGCAGGTGATAGACGTGGTTGCCGCGGATCTGCGGGACGACGAAGTGCTCACCGCTCAGGTCTTCGACCACCGCCGATTCCGAGCCATCGGCTTCGGCACCGACGGCAAAGCCGGCGGTACCTTCGAGACGGCTGCCAAGGAGCAGATCATCGATGGGCAGGACGTCGAGTGCGTAGACATCCAGGATGCGGCTGGTGCTCGCGGCGTCGATGCGGGTGTCGTCGGCATAGCTCAGGACATGCGCCGGCTGCTGCTCGGCACGCGGGTTGAGGATGCGATAGGCGAGCGCGTTGTCCAGAGGCTCGCCGAGGTAGCCGCCGTAGTCGACCCAGGGGGAGCTTGTGCTGTCGTGACGGTCGTAGATGCGGCCCTCGATGGCGAGCACATTCGTGGTGCCCCACCAGTTGCCGCGGGCATCGAGCACGGTGGCGTCCGGCGCGCCGAAGTTGTAGGCGTGATAGTCGTAGTTGCGGTTGCCATGGAGGTCGCTGCCGTTGACAGTCAGGCTCGGGTTGTTGGCCGCGTCGCCATTGCTGCGGATGTAGATGCCGTAGCCGTTGTCGGTGAGCAGGGAGCCGTCGGTAACGCTGGCCGCTGCGCGGTAGTCGACGAAGATGCCGTAGGTGCTGTTGGTGACGCTCGTGTTTGCGACAGTGCCGCTGGCATCGTCGTCGAACAGCACGCCGTAGTCGGCGTCGCTGATCTGGGCACCACGGATGTCGACGCCGGTGGCGTCGGCACCGATGATGATGCCGACCCAGTCGCCCTCGCCGCGGCTGGCGCGCCCGGAGCGCAATTGCACCGGCCGGGCATCGGTGCCGTCGATGTCGAGGGTGCCATCGACCTGGAGCTTGTAGTCATAAGGCCAATACAATTCGCTGCCGGGGTTGAAGGTCAGGGTCAAGCCCGCGGGCACGGTGACCTGATACAGGGCGTGGTAGACGTTGTCCGCCGCCAAGGTGGTGTCGGCGGCCAACGGGCCGATCAGGCTGCCGCTATCGGGCGCCGGGGCGCCGGCCGGTCCGGCAAGCCAGTGGCCGTAGTCGATCAGCGGGCTGTAGCCGTTGTCGCGGCGGTTGTGGATGCGCGGCTCGATGCTGTAGGGGCCGATCGGGTTGCGGAAAACAACCTCGGCGCCGGCGCCGTGCGGGCCGAGGCTCTGCACGGTCGCAGCGTTGATGGCGTCGTCGAAGGGCAGCAGCAGCGCAAGCCCTGGCTCGGTGCCGGTGAGGGCGCTGTGCATGTCGGCCCGGATCTGCTCTTCGGTGCGCGCGAACGACCACAGGCGCAGTTCGTCGAGCTCGCCGACATAGGGGCTGTAGGAACTGCTCGACGCGGTGGTCCAGCCAATGCGCAGCGGGTTGTCACCAGTCACTGAGGAACCACTGCGTAAACCGCCGGAGACGACCAGCGCGCCGTCCACGTAGACGCGAAGCTCGCCGGCGCTGCGATTGACGATGGCGGCGATGTGCTGCCAACGGCCCAATCGGATGGTGCTGTTGGGCGTGGTGACATATTGGTAGCTGCCGTCCGAGGAGCCGAACTGAAGCTGTCCGCTGTTGCCGAGCCAGATCAGGTAGGTGGCGTCGTTGCCGCTGGTTCCGTCGAGCTTGTGCACCAGCGGCATCCAGGAGTTGGCGAAGCGCTGCGGCTTGACCCACAGCTCGATGGTCACATCCCCGGTCAGGTCGGTCGCCGGCCCGTCGTCGACCTCGATGAATTCGTTGCCGGCGAAGCCGAGCGCGCCTGCGGTCTCGGCCGCCGCCGGGCCGTCTTCGCTGTAGACGCCGCCCCACCAGTTGTTGCGGGCATTGAGGATGGTGGCGTCGGTGTCGGCGTAGTAGTAGGCGTAGTAGTCGTAGCTGGTGTTGGCATACAGGCTGTTGCCGGTCACCACGGGCGCAGGGTTGTTGGCGGCGTTGCGATCACCGTAGGCATAAATACCGTAGCGGTTGTAGCGCAATGTGCTGTTGCTGACCGTGCCGGCGGCGGCGACATCGAACCAAACCGCCCAGTCGGCGTATTCGATGACGGCATGGTCGATGAGCACGTCGGTGGCCGTGCCGCGGATGCGGATGCCTTCCCAGTTCTGCGCCGCGGGGTTGTCGCGCGCGGAGGTGAAGACCACGGGCTCGGCGGCGCTGCCGGCGACCGCCAGCGTGCCGTCGACGCTGATGCGGTCGTTGAACGGGAAGGCAAGCCGCACGCCCGCCGGGATGGCGAGCGTCAGGCCCTCGGGCACGGTGACGCTGCCGAGCACCAGGTAGCCGGTGCCGGTCGCGAGCGTCTTATCTGCGCTCAGCGTGCCCATCAGGCCGGTGGTGCCGGCGATGACGGCGCCGTTCTCGGCCTCGCGCAGGTCGCCCCAGTCGATCCAGGCGCCATAGCCGTGGTCGCGCCGGTCGTAGAGCTTGCCGGCGATGGTGCCGGGGTCGGTGCTGCCCCACCAGTTGCCGCTGGCGTCGAAGATGGTGCTGTTCGCGGCGGCGATGTCTTGGGTGTAGTAGTTGTAGTTGTGGTTGTCGTAGAGGTTGCCGTCGATGACCACCGGCACGGGGTTGTTGGCCTCGGTGCGGTCGCCGTCGGCGTAGATGCCGTAGCTGTTGTAGCGGATGGTGCTGTTGCGCACGGTGCCGCGGCTGGCGGGACGGAAGTAGACGCCGTAGCTGGCGTATTCGATGACGGCATGCTCGATGAGCAGGTCGGCGCCGGCATGGATGTCTAAACCCCACCAGTTGCCGTGCGCGGGGTTCGCGCGGTCGGAGGTGAGCACGACCGGGTTGTCCGCCGTGCCGAGGATCTGCAGGCCGCCCTGGACGTCGATCTCGTAGCCGGCCGGGAAGCGCAGCTCGGCGCCGGGTTGCAGGGTCAATGTGACGCCTTCGGGCACGCTGACGTTGCCGGTAACATGGTGCACGCCCGCCGGCAGGACGACGTCGCCGCGCAGCGTGCCGCGCAGCAGGCGGCTGTTGACGGAGGCGTTGTCGTCGAGGCTGCCGACGAGGTTGTGCTCGTCATCGCTGGCGGCGGCTTCGTAGATGACGTAGACGGGGCGCTCGGCCTCCAGTGCCGTGCCGGCGGGCAGGTGGATGCCCGCCGCGGCGGCGCCCAGATGGAGCTTGCCGAGACCACTGGCGGCGCCGGTGCAGTCGTGCGCGACGCTGCCGCCGTCCGGGTCGAGCACGCTGACCGTCGTCGGCTCGGGGCAGACCACGGCGGCGTATTGGGCGTCCACCGGCAGGGCATGGCGGCTGGAATGCAGCCACGCGGGCCAGAACGCGGTGCTCTCGGTGCCGTCGCCGTCGTCCTGCTGAATGGCGGCGATGGGCTTGTCGGCAATCAGATGGATGGCGCTGCCCTGCCCTTGCGCGGCGCTGCTGCCGATGCCAATGGGCGCGAGTTCGCCGGCATCCAGGCTGAGGGTCTCGCTGGTGCCGTCGTCGGCGACGGCCTGCACGGTAGTGCCATCCTGAGCGGCCGCGACGTAGGCGCCCGTGCTCTTGACGCCCCACAGCTCGGTCGCCGTCGGCGGCACGGCGTAGAGGTCTTCGCCGGCCTCGGTGTCGTGCAGCACGAGGATGGGCCAACCTTGGGATTCGATCAGCGCGGCCTGGCCGTTTTCATCACCCTGCGGGATGCTGACGACGACCCCCGCCGGCAGGAACACCGAGCGCGTCAGGCTGCCGTAGGCGGTTGGCACGGTGATCTCGACCACCTCGTCGTCCTCCGGCGCCAGCAGGTGGTAGACGTGGCTGCCGCGCACCTGCGGCACGATGAATTGCGTGCCCGCCAGGTCGTCGGGCACGGCGAACTCGCCGCCGTCGGCGCTGTTGCCGAGGGCGAAGCGGGTGTTGCCCTGGATGCGGGCGCCGAGGCTCAGGTCGTCGATGGGCAGCTCGCCGAGGCCGTAGGCATCCAGATACAGATCGCTGACCGGGCCTTGGATGAGGCCACCGTCGCTGTAACCGATAACGCCGGCGGGTTGGTCAGCGGCACGCGGATTGAGCACGCGGTAGGCGAAGTCGCCGTCCTCCTCTGCGCTGAGCCAACCGCCGAAGTCGACCCAGGGGCTGTTGCCGCTGTCGTGGCGGTCGTAGATGCGACCTTTGATGGCGAGCACGTCTTGCGTGCCCCACCAGTTGCCGCGGGCGTCGATGATCGTGCGCTCTGGTGCGCCGAAGTTGCGGGCGAGCAGGTCATAGGCGTTGTTGCCGTAGAGGTCGTTGGCGTTGATCACCGCCGTGGGGTTGTTGTCGGCGGCGTGGTCGCCGTCGAGGTCGATGCCGTCGTCTTCGTTGGCGGTGATGAGGTTGCCGGTGATGGTCGCCGCCGCACGCAGGCCGACGTAGATGCCGTTGCTGCGATTGTCGCGGATGGTGCTGCCCGAGATGCTGCCATTGCTGTCGGTGTCGAGCCAGACGGCGCTGTGGTAGCTCTGGCGCACGAGGCTGTCGGTCAGCGCCGCGCTGGCGCCCGGGCCGAGGTGCAGGGCGTGGTCGGCGTATTCGATCTGCGCATGATCGATGGCGACATCGGTCGCGTCGGCGTTGATCCTGATGCCGATCCAGTCGCTGCGCGCCGGACTCTGCCGCCCGGAGGTGAGCACCGCAGGGTTGCCAAGGGCGCCGTTGATGTCGAGCGTGCCGTCGACACTGAGGCCATAGTCATAGGGCCAATGCAACTCGCTGCCGGGGTTGAAGGTCAGGGTCACACCCGCGGGCACGGTGACGTTGTAGAGGGCATGGTAGACGCTGTCGGCGGCCAATTCGGTGTCGGCGGCCAGCGGGCCGATCAGGGTGCCGCTGTCGATGGCGGGCGCGCCGCCGGAATCGGCAAGCCAGCCGCCGTAGTCGATTAACGGACTGTAGCTGTGGTCGCGACGGTTGTGGATGCGCGGCTCGATACTGTAAGGACCGATGGGGTTGCGTTGCACCACTTCAGCGACGACGCCATGCGGTCCAAGGCTCTCGACGACTTCGGCATCGGTGGCATCGTTGAAGGGCAGCAGCAGTTCGAGGCCTGCTTCGCTGCCGTTCAGCGCGCGATGCATATCGGCATTGATCTGCGCTTCGGTCCGGGCCTCCGACCACAGCCGAAATTCGTCCAACTCGCCGTCGAAGGGACTGTAGGAGCTTTGGGACTCGTGGGTCCAGCCAACGCGTAAAGGCTGATCGTTGGTCACGGACGGTCCAGCGCGAAGCCTGCTGGAAGCATCCAGCACCCCATTGATATATAAGCGCAAAGCACCGCCGCCGCGATCGATGACCGCGGCGACATGTGTCCACTGATCGCGTGGCACCGAGCCGTTGCTGGAATTCACATGTTGCTGGCTCCCATCCGAGGATGTCAGATGAATGTAGCCGCTGTCTTCAAGCCACAGCGTGTAGGTCCGACCATCTGAGCCGCTGCCATCGCCTTTGAACACGAGTGGCATCCACTGATTGGCGAAGCGCCGCGGCTTCACCCATAGCTCGATGGTCAGATCGCCGGTCAGATCGGTCGCCGGACCGTCGTTGATCTCAACGAAGGAATTGCCGTCGAATCCCAATGCGCCAGTTTCGGGTACCGCACCCGTCGCGGCGAAAACCTCGCCCCACCAGTTGTTGCGTGCATCGAGAATGGTGGTCTCGACATCAGCGAAGTTGTAGGCGTAGTAATCGTAGGTTGAATTGGCATAGAAGTCATTGCCGGTGACGACGATGATCGGATTCCCGGCCAGGCTGCGATCGCCGTTGACAACGACGCCATAGCTGTTATACGAAATTGTGTTGCCAGGCACGACGGACACCCGCGAGCGCGGGTCCGCGGCGATGCCATAGCGATTATGTCGGATCAAGCTGTTAGCGACCTGGCCGCTGCTGTCGTCGTCGAACAGGATGCCGATGTCGGCATACTCGATGACGGCGCCATCGATCAGGATATCGTCGGCATGACGACCGATGCGGATGCCTTGCCACTGGGATGTGCTCGGCTGTTCGCTGGCGGGGGTGAGCCGCACCGGCTGCTCGGTATTGCCAAGGATGCGCAGGGTGCCATCCACCTGGAGGCGGAAGCCGTCGGGCATGCGCAGCTCGACGCCGGGCTCGCAGATCAACTCGCCGTAGCGGCCGATGCTGAAATCCGATGCAACGTCGTAGATGCCAATGGTGAGACGTGCGGATCGGTTCAGCTCGCCGGTGAGTGCCGGATTGGTGATTGTGTCGTCGCGCCAGCCATCGATGCGTAGCCCCCAGGTGCCATCCCCGCCCACTGACACCACGTCGAGGGAGGATGCGCCATCGCCCAGTGCGTCGAGGATCAGAGCCGGACCCCAGGCATCCGCGCCGGTGGCCGAGATTGCTGTTGGCGCACCGCCGTCGATGCCAACAACGACCTCGCCGTCGGCGTCGATGTCGAAGAAGCCGAGCGTCAGGTCGTGGTCGGCCTGGCGATCCGGGAGCAGCAGACCCACGCCGGCATTGGGCAGCGTAACACCACCATTGCCGAGACCCTGTCCGAGCGGGGAGTCGATGGGCAGCAGCGCTTGCAGCGCGAGCCCCCAGGGGTTTGTGTCGCCGCGCTCGTTTGCGATGGTCAATCGCCGCCTGCCGTCGGCAAGCCAGTCGCCATCGAGGACGGCATAGCGGGTCGGGCCGAAGCCGGTGGCGTTGTCGGTGGTCAGGCTCAGCACGGTTGCGCCGGCCAGGGACAGGGTCGTGGTGCTGGCATTGCCGGGGGCGTAGTGGCTCGAGCCCAACAACCAGCCATTCGGGTCGTCGGGCAGATACAGGTCGTAGCCGTCGCTGGCGGGACTGTCAATGCCGCCCAGGGCCGGGTCGAGATGGCCGATGGCGCGGCCAGGCGCCAGCAGGCCCAACTGGTCGACACCCCAGGTCCAGCCTTCGCGGAGCAGGCGCACCTCAATGCGGTTCTCGCCATTGCGCTGCAGGTCGGTCGGCAGCCACCACAGACTCGGGCGGCCTAAGGTCTGATCGCCGGTCTTGGCTGGATGGCCGAGCAGGATGCCGTTGAGAAAAATGCCCAGCTCGTCGTCCACGTCGACATCGAAGGCACGCAGGTGCAGCAGCCAGTCGCCGCCGTCGGATTGGAAGCTGAAGCTGATTCGTGACGGGTGTGCGTCGCTGCCGTAGCCGTTGCCGTAGCCGGTATTGTCGAAGCCGTCCGTGGGCAGCGGCAAGGTCGGGTCGATATCCGGCGTCAGCGGATTCGGATCCAGGCCGTCCGCGATGCCGTCGCCATCGCTGTCCGGATTGTCCGGATCGGTGCCGACGACATGGGTCTCGACGGCATCGGCAAGACCGTCGCCGTCGCGATCATCGGTCTCCGGGATAGTCGGGTCGAGACCGAGGCGTAATTCCAGCCCGTCGATGAGTCGGTCGCCGTCGCTGTCCGTCAGGCTAGGATCGGTACCCTGGTCGAGTTCTTCGTTGTCATCGAGCCCATCGCCATCGCTATCCAGAAAAGTGCGCGGCGCGAGCATGTCGACCAGGTAGCCGCGGTCGCCGAGGATCGGAAAGTCATCGCCGAACAGCAGGCCATCGAGCTGCGAAACCGAGCGCCAGCGTCCGCTGTCGGTATCCAGGGACCGCAGAGCGCTGGCCCTGTCTGGTATACCAAGCCCGAACAGCAGTGTCTTCGCGCTCAACCCCGGGGCTGCGCAGGGAAAAGAGACGAGTTGTGTGCCGCTGCTGAGAACCAGCGTGGGACAGTCGAAATCGGTCTGATAGTTCAGCTCTACCACGCTGGCAGAGGCAGCATAGGCAGCCCAGGCGTTGCCGAATAAAAGCGGCAGGCTGCAAGCGGCATCCAGAGGGGTTCCATCTGCATCGAGCCGGCAACTCGTCATGGCGCCGATGGCGGAGTCCATGAACTCGATACGCTCGACCACATCGGCACCACCAAGGGCTTGGTACAGTGCAGAGATGTCTGGGGATGTGCTCGGGTCGAGGGGAGGAGCGAGCAGGTTCACCCCGGGCGTCAGGTCTACCTCGGCGCCGATACCGGCGGAGGAACTGACCAGAGCCAACAGCACGACGAGCACAAACAGCGTGAACGGCGATTTGTTGCCGAGAACGGAACCCTGGCTGCAGAGGCATTTCCGGGTTTGGCGACGATGCGCTGCAATTCGCCGGGCCATTAGATCACAAGGCGGATCAGAAGGTTTGGGCTGTCCCATGTCAACTCCTTGCAACAGATCGAGCAAGTGCCGCCGCGGGCGAACGCGCCACGGAAACAGCATATCTGCTACTGCTCATACCTGATGATACGACAGTGGCCAAGCTCAGAACATATGTCGAAGGGTAGTCGGTGTGCAGCGGATCGGCAAGGCGCACCCGCCTGACTGCGGCACGGGCAACAGATAACTTGATCTAGATCAATTCCGAGGAGAGTACACTCGCCTCACTCCTCGTGCAACGCATTCACCGGATCCAAGGCCGCTGCCCGCAACGCCGGCAACACCCCTGCGGCAAGGCCGATCGTCAGCGCGGTCAGCTCGGCGATGAGGACGAAGTTCCAGGCCATCTCGGTGGGGAGCGCCGGTATAGCGAAGCCGATCAACCAGGTACCGCCGACGCCGAGGAATAGACCGAGGGCTCCTCCGACCAGCGCCAACAGCACCGCCTCGAGCAAAAATAGCATCAGGATCTGATCGCGATCGGCACCCAACGCGCGCAGCAGACCAATCTCCCGACGACGCTCGCGTACCGCGATGGTCATCATGGTCAGAATGCCGATGCCGCCAACCGCCAGGGAAATGCCGCCGAGGGCCCCGACCACCGCGGTCAGCACATCCAACACCGAGCCGAGCACCTGCAACATCTGGTCCTGTGTCGTGATGGTGAAATCCTCTCTGCCGTGGCGACGCTGCAACAGCGCGCGTATCCGCTCGGCCACGGCGGCGCTGTCGGCAGCTCGATCATAGAGTAGATCGATCTCCATCAAGCTCTCGCGATCGAACATGGCCAGCGCCCGTTGTACCGGAATAAACACCGTATCGTCCAGGTCGAAACCGAGCATCTGGCCCTTGCTCTGCATCACGCCAATGACCCGGTACGGCTCGCCACCGATACGAATCCGAGCACCCAGCGGCGAACGAGCGCCGAACAATTCGTCGGCAAGCTTAGAACCCAGCACCGCAAGGGCACGCGCGGCGCCTGCTCCTTCCGGCAGGAAGCGCCCGCTGGCCGGGCGCATCCCCCAGATCTCCGGCACCTTGGCGCTGGATCCAAACACCATGGTCCGCCGACTGCGCCCATCACTCTCGATCGCGGCATTGCCCTGCACCACCGGCACCACGGCTTCCACGTCCGGCACCTGCTGTAGTGCGCGAGCATCTGCCAGGCTCAGCGGGCGCACATTGGACACCATGGCACCGGACATGCCCAGGGTGCTGGTCTTGCCCGGGTTCACCGCAATCAGATTGGTGCCGAACTGTGAAAACTCGGCCAGCACGAAGCGGTGAATGCCCTCGCCGACCGCTGTCAGCAATACCACCGCGGCAACCCCGATGGCGATACCGATCACGGTCAGCAGACTACGCCCACGCTGGGCACGCACGGCGCCGATGGTAAAGCCGGCAAGATCGGAGGCCCGCACTGCTTCAGCGCCCGGCCAAAGCGTCCACCGGATCTAACCGCGCCGCCCGCCGCGCAGGCAGAAGCCCAAACAGCAGCCCAGCACCCAGCGATACCGCGGTTGCCGCAAGCGGCGCCCAAACCGGCACCACCAGTTGAAAATTGGCAAAATAGATGTTCAAGCCATAGACTCCAGCATAGGCCAGCACAATCCCCACCAGGGTGCCGACCCCGGCCAATAGCAACGCCTCGGATAAAAACAGGCCCATGATGTCACGCTGGCTCGCACCAAGCGCTTTGAGCAAACCCACCTCGGCAGTGCGTTGAGACACGGACACCAGCATCACATTCATAATCAGCACCCCGGCCACGGCCAAGCTGATTGCAGCGATACTGGCTACGGTCAATGTCAATGCACCAAGAATACGATCGAAGGTGTCGAGCATTGCGTCCTGGGTGATCACGGTGACATCGTCCTCACCCTCATGGCGCTCGCGGATGATCCGTCGAACATCCTCGGCGCCAGGCTGCAATGCGGCGCGACCACGCGTCTGGACCAAGATCCGGAATAGGGCTGGATTATTGAACAGCGCCTGTGCCGTGTTGACCGGAATCACGGCCGAATCGGCGAGGTTACTGCCGAGGGACACACCACCGCTCGCCAGTAAGCCGATGACACGTACGCGCCAATCCCCGATCCGCACACGTCGGCCAATCGGGTTGACATTGCCGAACAATTCCTCGGCCACTGTCTGACCAAGCACCGCCAACGGCGGCGTGCGCTCGGCATCGCCGATGGGCAAAAAGCGCCCGGCGGCTAATTCCAGATGGCGCACATCGAGGTAATCGGCAGTGGTGCCCAGAATCGTCACCTCCCGCTCCAGACTGCCCGCGGACACCGGCGCCTGGCCGATGGAAACCGGCGCGACACGCACCACATGCGGCGAGCGCAACAGTGCCAGCGCGTCTTGTAGAGTCAGATCGCGCGGCGTCTCGCCGAGCAGTGGCGGCGGCCCTCCTGCGGTCTCGTTGCGTCCCGGCAGCACAATGAGCAGATGCGTGCCGAGCTGCGTGAATTCATTCAGTACATATTGCCGTGCTCCCTCGCCCAGAGAGGACAGCAACACCACAGATGCTGCACCAAAGGCCACTGCCAGCAAAGTCAGCCAGCTGCGCGCGCCATGAGCTGTCAGAGCGTGCGTGGCGCTGCTCAGGGTGTCGAAAGATCGCATAGGGATAGGCTCATTGCAGACCGTCAGCGCGGCATCGATCGGTTAACAAAAGGCTATTGCTGGCAGGGTGCTGCCTGCGCAAAATGTTCAGCTATTCAACCAGAATGAACTTACCTTGATTTGAAGGCAGAACCCATCCAAGTTTTATTCGAATCTATCCCTGAGGTATTCCCAGATCATCCGCTGCTGTAACAACGCCTTATACTACCCTGTCGGCAAGGCCCTGTACCTTGCGGACGTGCCGGCGTGGTCGGCCTATTCGCCCGCAAGCGGGCTCCTACGTCGGCCATCCCCGTCGGCTTGTAGGAGCCCGCTTGCGGGCGACGCGCCGGCTACTCGACTAGGATCGACCACGGGAAAATCGTCCGAATACTAGGGCCGGTTTGTGGGGATAACTCAGAACTTGTCCCCTTTTTTTGCGGCGCCATCGGCTCCTATGCTATGCCAAGCTCGTGGGCCATACCTCACCCCCGTGGGTGACGCCCAAGGACGGCAACATGTGCGAGCCCCAGGTCGAACTGGATTCTTACCAGGGACAAACCAAATGAGGAGATTTCCAGGGGTTGGCTGTTCGTGTAGCCTCTGCCCGCCGCCACTGAGGCTTGCCCGAAAACCTCTGGCGCTGGCGAATAATTGGGGGTTCATGATGCCTTACCCAGCACGACACGCGACATTTTGCCTTTTACTGCTGTTTGTCATTCCCTGCTTCAGCGCCGATCTGCAAACCTTCGAGCAGGTCCGCCATGTGCCGACCGACTGGGCCGACGGTGACAGTTTTTTAGTCGAGTTTCCGGATGGTACCCAACACACACTTAGGCTGTATGGCGCTGATTGCCTGGAATGGCATGTCACGGATCGAACCGACGCCAGGCGCTTATGGGACCAGCGCCGCTATTTCGGGATCTCCAAATACGGGGGCTCGTCGGCCACGTCCATCGCGTTTGCCAAGTCCATGGGCAAGGCCGGTGCAGATGCAGTCAACAGACTGCTCGCGGAACCCTTTAAGGTGCATACCGCCTTTGCCGATGGCGGA
This sequence comes from Thiohalocapsa sp. PB-PSB1, assembly GCA_016745215.1. Classification (GTDB taxonomy): domain Bacteria; phylum Pseudomonadota; class Gammaproteobacteria; order Chromatiales; family Chromatiaceae; genus Thiohalocapsa. The sequence goes on along the minus strand of CP050890.1, from coordinate 3,329,396 downwards.
GGCGACGGCAAGTATCAAAGGATTTATGCCTTTGTGACCACCGCAGACGGCCAGGATCTGGCAACAACCCTGGTCCAGCTAGGACTTGCGCGCGCGTTTGGTGTCTACCGCGGCTCTCCAGATGGCCAAAGCCGCGACGACTACCGCGAGGCCCTAAAGGATATCGAGTTGGTCGCCGCCAGCCAGCGCCGCGGCATCTGGGCCAACACCGACTGGGAAGTCCTGTCGGAACAACGCTCCGAGGTCCGCAAAGAGAAAGCCGAGGCCGCACTGGCCACAGATCAAGTACAAGCACCACCGGAACAAGCGCTTGATATCAACACGGCGGCCAGAGACGAGCTCATGCGCATTCCAGGAATCGGCGAGGTCTACGCCAATGCCATTGTCGAAAATCGCTCCTATCGCAGTGTGGACGAATTATTGCGGGTGCGAGGCATTGGCGAAAAGCGGCTCAGTAAACTCAGGCGCTGGGTGGAAGTGCAAGAATGATGGTCACAGTGATGGCCCTGGCGATGCAGCAAGCATTTCATTGTCGGAAATAATGCACATCCGTTGTGTGCCACCTGTGGATAAACCTGTGTGTACTTGGGCCAAGCGACTGAATGGGCGAGGTAAGCTGTCACATTGGTCAGAAATTGGCCATCTCTGCTGACGCATTGCATTCGACTCGTTGCATTTGCGAAATGGGATTCACGAATGGACATGGGCTTTATCCCCACTCGCTGTGAATCCCCTGTGCATAAGCCCGGTAACGATCAGGCTAAGTAGCTGAGTTAATAGCATCATGTTTCAGGTTGGCTGGGAATTGGCCAGCCTGTCTCGACTGCGATACCAATTTCGATCAGCAATACATCCTTATACCTTGTTCGGATAGGGCATCCCACACACCAGGCATGAGTGCCTGCGTAGCCTCCTTAAGGTTAGGATTTGCGCCTCGCCCGATTTAGATTCTGTTGTCAAGCCATGCGGCCATCTGAGAAGCCCGCCCGCCAGGAGGGAAATCACCGACATGCAGGGATTGAGCCGGATTCAACAGGTCTTGCAAGCCTCGATCGGTAGGCCTCGACGCAGCCAGCCGGGTCCCGCGGAACTGCCTGTCATACCCTCCTTGATATTCAACACATTGGTGAAGCCGCGCTCCATCAGCGCGCGCTGAATGAAGGTTGCGCGGTTGCCGGTGCGGCAAATGATGGCGATGGGCGCGTTCTTGTCGCCATCGACGGCGGACAGCAGATCGTTCAGGAAAGTCGCGCTGGTCATATCGATCCGCAGCGCGCCTTCGGCGACGCCGGTCTGACGCCACTCTTTGGGGGTGCGGATGTCGACCAGGGTAAGCGCGTCGGCTTGGAATTGTTCATATGCCTCTGGCGCACTTAGGGTCGGTCGCTGACTGCTCTGGCAGCCGACCAGCAGGATCGCGCTCAGAATGGCGGCGGCGAGCAGAACGCTTGGCTTTGATTTCATCGTTCGCTAAATCTCGAAAGTGTGGTTTGCATAGGGCGATTACCGCAGAGAAACAGACCGACTGGCGCCGGATTCTCGTTCGCGAAGCGGCAATCTGCCCACAGTCGCTCTATGGGCGGATTGCCGCAACGTCGGTGCTGGACGAGGAGACAAGCCAGGCGGCAGGTTTCTCGACAGAAATCGCCGAAGCACAGTAAGTGCGGTTCGTGGTCGCTGGAATCCAAGCTGCCACGGATTCGAAATTTCTCGACAGCCTTGGCTTTCGAGTCGACACGTACAGGGTCTGCTCTGCTCGCGCCGGCGATGAGACCCTACCAGGGCATCCAGTTGCCCATGCGGCCCATGGTAGAGCCCATGCTGTGGGTCATCGAGTTCATGTCCGCCGTCATCACGCCCATGTGCTGCGCCATGATCGGGACCGATATCATGACCTGATTCAGGTCATGGAGTTCGCCTTTGATTGCGGCCAGCGCGTCCTCCGAACTTTCAGTATAGTTGACAATAAAGCGACGGATCATGTCCGAGTCGTCACGCAGTCGCGCCATCAGCACACCCATGTCCACTGCTGTGCCGCCAGCGGCCGCCATCACGGCCGCTTGATAATCCTGCTGTGTCGGCCGGCTGATCTGCCGCGTCAAGAAATAGCATCTGGTATAGAACCCGAGCTGGTATTTGATTCGTAATTCCTTGATGTTCTTATCCAACGGCGCCCCGGGCTCACAATCGGCTTCGGTCAGCGAGGCCGGGAATCGCCGTGCCTCGTCCATCGCGCTCATGACGCCCACTCTCATCATCTCGCCCATCATTTGGCCCATCATGCCAATCGCGCTGGCTTGCCCGGTCAGGGTATCGGTGAGGCGATCGACGGCCTGTTCCACCGACTTTGACGGTGCAGCAGCCTGCTGTTGCGCGATTGCGAAACCTAGCGGCTGTACTGCAACCAATACCGCCAGGCCGAGCACCAAGGCGGTGCTCAGCGTTGTCCAGCGGATAATCCGCTCCAGGCGCGCTGTACGCTGCTCACTGAGGAGCAGGGCATTGCCAAGCTGCGCCACGGTTGACTGTAACTCTTCGAATCGATCGTTTTCTTTGCTGTGCATGTCGAGCTTGACTCCCAGAAGGTATTGGCGGCATGTAACCTAATCTGTACCAAGGTCAAAGCCTTGGCCCACGCGCGATTGTATGGGTTTGCTTTGCGTCTCGCCAGCAGGAAGTCGGTGATATTTGTACACTAATCCCGGCCCGATTCCTGGCCCGGCGTCTTCTGGTCGAATTCGCACAGATCTGCGATCGGGCATATGGGGCAACGCGGTTTGCGCGCGGTGCAGATGTAGCGCCCGTGCAGGATCAGCCAATGGTGAGCATGTTGCAGAAACTGCCTCGGAATCTGCCGCAGCAGCGCTTGCTCCACCGCCAATGGTGTCTTGCCGCGGGCAATGCGGGTGCGGTTGGCAACCCGAAAGATATGTGTATCCACCGCCATGGTCGGCTCGCCAAAGGCGGTGTTCAGTACCACGTTGGCGGTTTTGCGGCCGACCCCAGGCAATGCCTCGAGGGCGTTGCGTTGCCGCGGAACCTCGCCATTATGTTGCTCGACCAGCAGTCGGCAGGTGGCGATGATGTTGCAGGCCTTGCTGTTGAATAACCCAATGCTGCGAATCTGTTGCTTCAGCCCCTGTTCGCCCAGCTCCAGAATCGCTTGTGGTGTGTTGGCCACCGCGAACAGCCGGGCGGTGGCTTTGTTGACTCCTTTATCCGTGGCCTGAGCGGACAGGATAACGGCTAGTAGCAGTTCGAACGGTGTGCTGTAGACCAGCTCGGTGGTCGGGTTGGGGTTGGCCGCCTGCAGGCGGGCAAAGATTTCGGTGCGTTTGTGTTTGTTCATCGGTCTGTCCTTTGCGGCACGGGACTTTACCTTTTACGGTCACGCAGCGGAACAGAGAGATAGAGACCAAAATATGTGAATTCGCTCTGGTCATCCTCACTTCCGGTGACTGGAGCCGGAAATGGCGATCATGATAAACCTTGTACAATAGACGGGCGGAGTCAATACGATGAGCGAGCAAATCACAGATCGGGATATGGAATTGAGCAGCGGCATCGCCGCATTCGAGGCCAAGCAGTTTACCCGCGCCGCCGGACTCCTGTCGCCGCTTGCAGAAGCCGGAGACCCGCAGGCTCAGTATCGCGTGGCGATCATGGCGCAAAATGGACTCGGGATGCTGGAGAATCCTCTGTTGGCCTACAAGTACATGCGCGCCGCGGCCGAGAGCGGCCTTGGCATCGCCCAACATGGCCTTGGATTTATGTTCATGCAGGGCGAATGTATCGATAAAGACCCAAAGCGCGCGGTGGAGTGGTTCAAAAAAGCCGCAGAGCAGGGCCTAGCGGGATCGCAGACGACGCTAGCGATGATGTACGAGGAAGGCCGCGGGGTCGAGAAGGACATGGACGAGGCGCGCAAATGGTATCGTTTGGCCGGCTTTGACGATAAATAGCCGTTACGATCGGAAGCTTTCGCGCCAGACGGCTATCCGGTTGCGGTTCGACCCGAACTCGATCGGGGTGTGTGGGGTGGCTTATTCTCAGCGCGGCTGTCGCGCACGGCGCAACGTTGCGGCATTGGCCAATTCTCGAAGCATCGGCACGGTATCCTCCCAGCCCACGCAGGCGTCAGTAATACTCATGCCATATACTAGTTCACCAGGACCGTTCAGATCCTGCCGCCCAGCGACCAGATGGCTTTCGATCATCGCACCGATGATGCGCCGGTCCCCGCGTGCGATTTGGCCAGCAACATCCTCGCACACGCGTATCTGCTTGGCATATTGCTTACGGCTGTTGGCATGACTGAAGTCGATCATGATTTTTGGAATCAGGCCGTTCTTTTCGATTACCTCGGCGGTAATGTTGACACTCTCGGTGTCGTAGTTCGGGCGGTCTCCTCCGCGCAGGATGATGTGCGTGTCGGCATTGCCGCTGGTTCTGAAAATAGCCGACTGGCCGTTTTTTGTCAGAGACAGAAATACATGCGAGTTGGCCGATGCATGCACGGCATCGATGGCAACCTTGACGCCGCCGTCGGTAGCATTCTTGAAGCCTACCGGCGATGAGAGTCCGGAAGCGAGCTCGCGGTGGCCCTGGCTTTCGGTGGTACGCGCACCGATCGCGCCCCAGCTGACCAGATCGGCAATATATTGCGGGGTGATCAAGTCGAGAAACTCGGTGCCCGCGGGCATGCCAATCTGATTGAGATCCAACAGTAGCTTACGTGCCAGGCCCAAGCCCTTGTTGATTTCAAAACTGCCGTCCAGGTTCGGATCATTGATCAATCCTTTCCAGCCCACGGTGGTACGTGGCTTTTCGAAGTAGACGCGCATCACGATCATGAGTTCGTCCTTCAGTTCCTCGCGCACCTCGATCAGACGCTCGGCATATTCCAGCGCGGCCTTGGTATCGTGCACCGAGCACGGACCGACCACCACCAGCAGTCGGTCGTCTTGCGCGTGCAGAATGCGCTGGATATCGCGCCGGGCATGATAAACGGTGGCCGCGGCCAGGTCCGTGATTGGAAATTCCTGATGCAGTTCGCTGGGTAAAATGACCTGTTTGACTTCGCTGATGCGAAGATCGTCGGTATTGTGGCGCATGGTTTTTTCGGGCTGTTCGTAGGCTGATCGGGTTTATGCGGTGGAGGTGCGATTTGTCTTCCGACTGGGGATCATCAACATCTTCGCGAATCCTGGGGTATGAAAGTTCTCAAGTATAACCAACAATCCCGCCCAAGCGATGCCCGAGCCGCAATCACCTGCAGTACATGCCGGGAGTCGAGCCGGGAGCCGAGTCGAGTATTAGATTGTCAAACTCGTGCTCTGCTGCGGAAGTCGCGAGACCATTTGCCGTCGTTGTCGTCATCGTGGCCATAATCGATAGCCCACGATCAGCGATCACGACAACGACAAACAGCAGAAACGGTAGCGGGACATCCGCACAGCCGCACGAGTTAACTTGACCGTTATACCTTGACCTTTATCCGTTTCTGGTTGGCATGCCGTTATCGCGGGCAGGTAAACTGCCGTTTTTTCATCGAGCTTCTTACACCTGAATGAGTCTCTTTAACGAATGAATAACACATGGACCGCACGACGGGCTACAAACCGTTCTGGCCTAAGGGGCATATGCCTGCGCTGGCTGGCGGAATGTCCTGAACCACAAGTACGCGGCCCCAGCCGATATGAGTAACCGAGAAAAGCCAGATCAACTGACCGCGCGTAACCATGCGGCGGATGACCGGCTGGCAAGGGATGCATCGGTGAATGAACGGCCAGCCGATGATCAATCAGCGAGCATCGACAGTTCCGAGCCCTTACCGAAGCCCAAACGCGGCCGCGGTCGGCCGCGCGGCCAGCGCAATCCGCGGCGATTGGATGCTTGGGCACAGGAGATCTACACCGCGCCACCAGGCGAGCGTGGCGACACTGGTGTGGACGCAAAAGTCGTGGTCAGCACCCGTATGCGTAAACCAAAGGTGCATTTGACCGCTCCGACCACGGTACCTTGGGTGGATTTGCCGCGCTACATGGGTAAGTGGTACGAGATCGCGCGTTTGCCTTACTTTACCCAGCGCCATTGCGTCAAGGACGTCTATGCTGAATACCTGCTCGGCGAGGATGGCATGATGTACGTCACCAATCGCTGCACTCGAAAGGATGGAGTCATCGGCCAGGCGAATGGTCTAGCGCGCGTGGTCGACCAAACCAGCAACTCGCGCTTTGAGATCAGCTTTCGCACGCTCTACGGGGTACATGTGCTCTGGGACGATTATTGGGTGGTCGGTCTCGGTGACGACTACGACTATGCGCTGGTTGGCCAGCCCACGCGGCGCCGGGGCTGGGTACTGAGCCGCACACCCCATCCACCGGAGCAGGCAATTAAAAACTGGCTGGATGAGTTTGCGGATAAAGGTTTCCCGGCCAAGGAATTCATCCGTACGCTTCAGGAAACCTGATGCCGAAAGCCTTTGCTCCGGCATCTTGTATCCTGATGGCTTTATCTTGGCGGCTTTATTTTGGCGGATTTTTTGGCAAGCACTGTTTCGACGCAACAACGAGGTTAAATCACACCCATGCCCCTGCTGAAGAAGCGTCCGGTGTGCCCAGTGCACGGCGATGCGCTGATCTTGTCGCACCACGGGCGCAAATCCAACATCGGCTCGCCTCTGCTCGAGGTCAGGGGGGCGCCGATCCTGTACTGCCCGGCTTGCCACGAGCAGCGCCAGGATACCTCGGTGGAGGTGGAGCCAGCTGCATCGAATGCCTTTTTGCGCAAGCTGCAGCGGCTGATTGAGAACAGCGAGTTCCCGAGCCCATTACAGCGACCGAAGATCAGCGTCGATTTCAACCCTGCGCGAGCCAAGCCGGAGGGCTTTGACATGCCCGCGGGGGCGATCTACGACCTGAGCCAGCCGGCCAGCGGGGCATCCGCGGCACCGAGCCTGCCCGAGCCTGAGTCCGATCTGTCCTTGCAGACGCTACGCCCGCGCGAGCCACGTCAGAATCTAGATCAATTGGTGTTGGACAGTGACACGCTGGCGCGCATTCACGAGGCGGTGAATGTGTTAGTGTCGCAGGAATTGCTGTTCGACACCTGGAACCTGGCCTCGGTGGCGCGCACCGGGCGGCGCGTCGCGCTGAATTTCTATGGTCCGCCTGGTACCGGCAAGACCCTGGCCGCGGATGCCATCGCCGATCTGCTCGGCCGCAAGATTCTGGTCATCAGCTATGCCGAACTGGAATCCAAGTATGTCGGCGAAACGCCAAAGAACATCAAGGCCGCCTTTGCCCGCGCGGCAGAACAGAATGCCCTGTTGTTTTTCGACGAGGCCGATTCGATCCTGGGCAAACGTCTGACCAGCATCAATCAGTCAGCCGATAATGGGATCAACGTTGCGCGCAGCACCACTTTGATCGAGCTCGACAATTTCGATGGCGCGGTGATCTTTGCGTCGAATCTGGTACGCAATTACGATACTGCCTTTCTGCGCCGGATGCTGGCCCATGTCGCCTTTAAGTTGCCCGCCGCGGAACAGCGCCAAGCCATCTGGCAATGCCACCTGCCCGAGCAATTGCCGTTGGCGGCAGACGTGGATCTGGCCGAATTGGCCAGATTTTCTGACGGTGCCGCTGGCGGCGACATTCAAAACGCGGTGTTGTTGGCGGCTTCCTATGCTTCCATGCGCAAAGGCGAGCAACAGGTCGTCGCGCGACGCGACCTGGAGCGGGCAATCCGCTTTATCCTGGATGGCAAGCGGCGCATCCTGGAAAGCGACGATTGAACCCAAGTTGCACGCAATTGGGTTTGGCCCCAGCCGCGGAACATGACTGCCGTTGAGCTGAGGTGATTGCCGTAAACTCTTTTTACAGATGGCGCAGCAGGCGGGCGTCGACATAACCACAGGAGAGAACGATGAAGCTGGAGACCTTGGCGATCCACGCCGGTTTCGAACCGGACCCCACCACCAGGTCGGTGGCCACCCCCATCTATCAAACCACCAGCTACGCCTTCGACGATACCCAGCACGGCGCCGATTTGTTCGATCTGAAAGTGCCTGGCAACATCTACACTCGCATCATGAACCCCACCAGCGACGTGCTGGAAAAGCGCGTAGCGGCCATGGAGGGCGGAGTGGCCAGCCTGGCCCTGGCCTCGGGCATGACCGCGGTGACCAATGCTGTTTTGACCATTGCGCAAAACGGCGACAATATCATCGCCACCTCGACCCTGTACGGCGGCACTTACAATCTGTTTGCGCACACCTTGCCGCGGCTTGGCATCCAGGTGCGCTTGGTTGCGCCAAACGACATTGACGCCATGGCTGCCAACATAGATGCCAACACGAAAGCGGTGTTCTGCGAATCCATCGGCAATCCCGCCGGCAATGTCGCGGACTTGTCGGCGATTTCGGACATGGCCCATGCACATGGCGTGCCGGTGATTGTCGATAATACCGTGCCAAGCCCCTACCTATGCCGGCCGTTCGAGCACGGCTGTGACATCGTCGTGCACGCGTTGACCAAGTATATGGGCGGTCATGGCACCAGCCTTGGCGGCGTCTTGGTGGATTCCGGCAAATTCCCGTGGGCTGATTATGCGCGGCGCTTTCCAATGCTGAATGAGCCGGATCAGTCGTACCACGGCGTGGTCTATACCGAGGCAATGGGTGCGGCTGCCTACATCGGGCGGGCGCGCGTGGTGCCATTACGAAACATGGGCGGCGCCATCTCGCCGTTCAACAGCTTTCTGATTCTGCAAGGCATCGAAACCCTGCCCTTGCGCATGGACCGACACTGCGAGAATGCGCTGCAAGTCGCCAACTATTTGAACCGTCACGCCCAGGTCGAGTGGGTGCGCTACGCGGGGCTGGCGGACAGCCCGGACTATCCGCTGGTGCAAAAATACATGGACGGCGGCAAGAGCAGCTCAGTGCTATCGTTCGGCATCAAAGGCGGCAAACAAGCCGGCGAACGCTTTATCGACGCGTTGCAACTGGCGGTGCGATTGGTCAACATCGGCGATGCCAAGACCCTTGCCTGCCATCCGGCCAGCACCACGCATCGCCAGCTTTCGGCAGACGAACTCGCATCCGCCGGCGTATCCGAGGATCTGGTACGGCTCTCCATCGGCATCGAGCATATCGACGACATCCTTGCCGACCTCGACCAGGCGCTTGCAGCAGCCAGCTGAAATCATTCTGACACCCCAACACCCATCGATTTGACTATTTCAATGCGCATTCACTGCTTACAACACGTCCCCTTCGAAGGCCCGGCACGCATCGGCGACTGGGCCGAACAGCGCGGACATTCGCTTGCAATCAGTCATTTGTATGCTGGCGATGCATTGCCGACTCTCGACAGCTTCGATCTTCTGCTGATCATGGGCGGGCCGATGGGTGTCGCAGACGAGGCCGAGCACAGCTGGTTGGCGCGCGAGAAGGCGCGCATTGAGCAGAGCATCGCGGCCGGCAAATCGGTGCTGGGTATCTGCCTAGGTGCGCAGTTGATCGCCGAGGTGCTCGGAGCACGTGTGTATCGCAATCCAGTCAAAGAGATCGGCTGGTTCCCAATCGAGTTCACCGACACCGGCCTTGCCGATCCGCTGTGCGCGGACCTGCCAAGCATGCCCATGGTCTTCCATTGGCATGGCGACACCTTTACCTTGCCTCGTGGCGCCGTGCACCTGGCGCGCAGTGCCCATTGTGAGCAGCAGGCATTCCTGTACGATGGTCGCGTGCTCGGGCTGCAATTTCATCTGGAATCAACCCCCGACAGCGTTGCCGCCATCTGTATCCACTGTGCCGATGAAATCACGCCAGCCGCCACCATCCAGAGCGCCGCGGAGATGCGTGCCGTCGGCACCCAAGCCTATGCCGCCATCAACCGGTTGCTGGAGACTCTGCTGGACCGCCTGACTTAACGCTCACGCGTTCGCAGAACAACGGCACAATCCAATCCGAGCTCATGTAGAGCATCGGCTGTGAAGATGACCCTGGACTCGCAACCGCGTTGTGCTTGGTGTGGTACCGATCCGCTCTATGTGGCCTACCACGACCTGGAATGGGGCGTGCCGGTACGCGATGAACAGCGGCTGTTCGAGTTCCTGATTTTGGAGGGCGCTCAGGCTGGCCTGAGCTGGCTGACCATCCTGCGCAGGCGCGAACAGTATCGCCGCGCATTCCAGGGTTTCGATGCCGAGCGCATGGCTCGATATAACGCGGCTGATGTTGCTCGACTGCTTGCCGATGCGAGTATTGTCCGTAACCGGCTCAAGATCGATGCGGCCATCGGCAACGCCCGCGCCCTGCTCGACTTACAGCAAGCCGGTGGCACATTGGTCGACACCCTCTGGCGCCATGTCGATGGCAAGCCGCGTCACAACCATTGGCAGCAGCTCGATCAGGTACCCGCGATCACCGCGGAATCTCAGGCCATGAGCCGTGATCTGAAAAGCCTGGGCTTTCGCTTTGTCGGCCCGACCATCTGTTATGCGCTGATGCAGGCCACCGGCATGGTCAATGATCATATAACAAGCTGTTTCCGACACCGGCAACTGTCTGCTCCGGGCTGAACCGGTAGGGGAACGAAGGCAGTGCCCGGTGGACTAAAGCCTGTGGTTGGTGCATTAGTAGCGGTTCATGAATAAACTATACAACGCTATCCAGACATCGGCGGAGTGCAATCGGGGTCGGGGTCGCTATCGGAATCGGAATCGGAATCGAGAGAGAAAACGCCCTATGCCATTCGGTCATGAGAAGCGCGACGTCTAGCGTGCGGCCATCGAGTAGGTCGGCTGGGCCTAGCGCGACTGCGAGCATGTGAAAGGACAGCGTAACGCGAAGAATCAACTCCTGTGCGCATGGTAGGTGCGCATCGTAGGCGCGCATCGCAGGCCATCGCGCTGAACATGGCCGAGGGTAACGGCAAAGCGACGAGCGGGGATCGACGCCGGTCGTTTGAAAGCGCACGAGGCTCGGCGCTGGAGTGCGCTGCGATGCAGGACGTGCTCACTGGTGTGCGAAGCGTTGTCCGCAGACGACAACAGCAAGCAAAAGGCACTGCTCGATCGTATTTTGGCCATGCTCACGAAGCTCGGACAGCGTGGCGACGCGGTCAGCGAGGAGCTTGGCGGATGGGTTGGTCAGTTCGATACCGACGCCGATAGCGGTACCGAATGAGTCGGCAGGCGACACCCAAGCCAAAAACCTGTTTAGCTTGTTTCTGCACCATCACTCGAGGTGATTTCTATGGAGAAACATGCCACCTGGCTTGTCATCTCGTCCGGCGCCTCGACGTCGCCAAGACGAACGAGAATCCGGCGCCAGTTGGTCCGTTTCTCTCCGGCAATCGCCTAAACTGGCACGGCGGAATCTTGATTGCATTGCGCCTCATGCCTCAGGCCGCACAGGTTGTTTCATCCCAATCCTGCTTTCTGCTATGAATCAAAAGACCATCTTGATCGCTGTTGTTACCTTCGCCGTCGGTTTGCTCACTGGTGTACTGGTCTTCCCGGATCTGGCGCCATCCGCTATCGGCGATGCAGCCGGGCCTGGACTCTCCGCGCCAGCGTCAGCACCCGAGCTGCCAAGCGAACCCTCGCCCCCCTCCCCCGCGCCCATGATTAGCCAAGTTGTGACTGAGGACGACGACGATGATAATGCAGTCGACAGCGCGGCCTCCAACTCCGGGACTGAACCGAGCATCGACCTGTTATCGTCCCGGGTCGACGACATCAGCGCCGGTTGGGGCCGCATGCAGGCGGACCTCGCCGACCTGCGCCAGCGCATCGCCCAACTGGAACAGCGCACCAGCAACGCGGATCGGACCAGCAACGTCAATCAGAATGAGGCTGTCAGGCGTGCGCAACGGCCGCGGACGCAACAGGAGCAACGCGAAGCCCTGCTACGCGCCGGTGTCACCAAGCAAATCGCTGACGATATCGTCTGGCGACGCGCGGAAGTCTCGCTGGAACGCCTGGAACTGCGCGATCAGGCCACCCGCGAGGGCTGGTTCAACACCCAGCGCTATCGCGAGGAACTGCGCAAAGTGAATGAACAGCGCGTATCCATACGCGATGAGATCGGCGTCGATGCCTATGACCGCTATTTGTTTGAAACCGGTCAGAACAACCGCGTGCTGGTGGAGTCCGTGATACCGGGCTCCGCTGGCGAAATCAGCGGCCTGCTGCCCGGTGATGTGATCGAAACCTATGACGCGCTGCCGATGTTCGACTTTCGCGATTTGCGCAGCGCAACCAGCGACGGAGAACGCGGCGAGCTGGTGCCCGTGACCGTCCGGCGGGGCGATCAGCAGGTGGAACTCTGGTTACAGCGCGGACCCATCGGCATCGGACTGGATGCGATGAGCGCCGATCCGAGCAGCTGAATGCGGCCTATTGCGGAGGTTTAGCGGACGCTTGTCGGTTTCCGGGTTGTATCCTGGGTTATTCGCCTGCATCGTAAAAGGATGACAGCCCATGCGCACTCCCGCGCCGGCCCAGGAAAAAGGCTTATTAAATGACCGAAATGACCTCTGACGAACGTCTCTCTATGACCCGACGCGTAATGGCATTGCTGGAAAGCTGGAATCTCACCGCTCAGGACATGAAAGTCTTGTTGCAGCTTCCGGAAAGCGTTAAGGCACGCACGATTTCCCGTTTTCGCGACGAAATGGCGTTCCCTGAGGATGCCAACGTCGACCGACGCATGGCCTATCTATTGCGTATCGATGAAGCACTCGGCACCTATTTTCCGCGCAACCCCGACATGCGCGACCTCTGGGTCAAGCGCGGCAACAAGCAATTCGGTAAGCGCGCTCCGATCGCTGTCATGGTGGAGGACGGCGAAAGCGGCCTGATCTCGGTACTGTCGCATCTGGACTGTACCTTTGCCTGGGATCTGACCGGCTCGAAGAGTGAATACAGCACAGCCAAATAAGTAGAACCAGACAGGGGTTACCAGATCAGCCTCAGCTAATGAGTGCTACCAAACAAGCCCGATTGTTGTTGCACGACCACCCTCGAACCGGGGACTCCCCACGAACTGAGGCGATTTCTGTCGAGCAACAGACCGCCTGGCTTGTCTTCTCATTCGGCATCGACGTTGCGGCAACCCGCCCATCGAGGGACCATGGGCGGATTGCCGCTTCGCGAAGGCGAACGAAAATCCGGCGCCAGCAGGTCTGTTTCTCTCCGGCAATCGCCTGAACAGGTGCAACCTAATACACTGCAAACTCCCAGCTTTCAACCAAATGCTCAACCCCGCCGGACGAGAACCCTGCGATGCGCTGGCTCCCAAATGCACTTACCCTCTCGCGACTGATCCTGCTGCTGCCGCTGATGCTGCTGCTGGCAGTCGGCGGCACCACCGCGGCCTGGTGGGCGTTGGGGCTTTTCCTGCTCGCCTCCATCACTGATTTCTTCGACGGCTGGCTGGCCCGGCGCTGGAACTGCGCAACCAACCTCGGTGTCTTTTTAGATCCGTTGGCAGACAAGGTGTTCGCCAACCTCCTGCTCGTCTACCTGGCAGCACACCACCCCGATTGGGTACCGCTATGGCTGGTGCTACTCATCCTCGCCCGTGAGTTCGCGGTGCAGGGCTTCCGCAGCATGGCGCCCTGTGTCGGTGTCGTGATCAGCACCGGCCAACTCAACAAGTTCAAGCTGGTCTTCCAATTGATTGCCTGCGGCACCGCCATCGGCGGTCTCGCCTGGCCCGCCGCGACGATGCTGCTGCAACCCCTGACCTGGATCGCACTGGGCCTAGCCTTGATCGCCGCGCTCTGGTCCATGTTCACGCTGTTCCGCGACAATGTCGACCTTTGGCGCCGGCAGCCGCTGCAAATGCAGCAGCGTTAAGGCAATTTCTGCGGAGAAACGGACCATCTGGCTTATTTTCTTGTCCGGCCTCTTTATCGCGGCAACCCGCCCATCGAGGGACTATGGGCGGGTTGCCGCTTCGCGAAGGCCAACGAGAATCCTGCGCCAGTTGGTACAGTTGTTGGTCCTGACAGTCTTGGTCTTGACAGCCTACATCGTGCATTAACGAATCGGGGGGTTGCTGAAGATGCTTCAAGCCCCCTCCTAGAAAAATTACCTGGGCAGCAGATAGGTTGATCGAGGTGGAGTCCCTGTTCTGTTGAACTGATCGCTGATGGCACCGCCATCGGCGGCCTCGCCGCCCGCTGGGCGGTGCTGCCGCAACCCCGACTTATGATTCGCAATGGCAACACCGACGCCGTGTGCCAAGAACGCGAAGTGGGTGTCCTATAAAGCGCGAAGTGGGTGTCCTATAAAGCGTATAAAGCGATAGAGCGAAGTGGGTGTCCTATATTAGAGCGCTATATTAGAGCGGCGCGACTCGGCCACCGACGGATCGCGAAAGGCGCCGGACTCTCGCCACATGGCCATGACCTCGGCCCGCTCGGCGTTGGTGATGGCCAGGTAGACCGGCGCGAGCAGATAGCCGCGGAAGGACTTGGGCGGTGGGCGTGTTGCGGCTGGTGACGGGCGAGTCTCGCCGCCGCATTGGTGGATCCGCTTCGCTTGATACACCCTACTCGTGCTCAGGCTGCCGCTTCGGCATCGACGCCCTCATGGCGCAGCGCGGGCTCGACGACGCCGGCGGCGGCCTTTGCATCGAAGGCATCGCTGCCGAGGAAGGCCGCGACGCGCTCGGCGACGCCGGCGGGATCGGACAGCGCATCGTGGTAGTGCACGTCCAGGATGTCCAGCACGCCGCGCCGGCGCAGCGCCAGCAAGAGGCTGCGCACCTGCCCCACCTGGCGGGCGAAGGTGCGGCGCAGGGCCTCGTCGCTGGTGCGCCCGCCGGCCTTGTCGAGCCGCTCCAGCAGCTTGCGCTGGGAGGCCACCACCTCGTCCAGCGGGCGGTGCAGCATGATGATCCGGTAGCGCTCCCCCGGCGGCAGGTGCGGGATCAGCTGGGCCACCAGCTTCACCGCCTGGCCGCGGGCCTGGGCGACCCAGGTGCTGTCGTTGCGCAGTCCCTTGGCGGCCTGATGCTCGAAGTAGCCGCGTGTGTTGCCCGCATCCGCCGGTCGGTGATCGTCGGTGAGCACCGGCACGCCGCCGGCGGCGAGCAGCTGCATCATCATTGAGGTGCCGGTGCGCGGCAGGCCGGGCGCCGGATTCTCGTTCGCCTTCACGAAGCGGCAACCCGCCGCATAGACGTTCTATGAGCGGGTTGCCGCCACAAAGAAGGCGGAAGAGACAGGCCAGATGGCCTATTTCTAGACCGAGATCGCCTTAGAAATCGCGGTCGTGATTGACCCTGATGCGAGTTCTTTCATTGACGTCGTTGTTCGGGTCCACGAGTAGACCGGCCGGGAACCGGACCGCGAGTGGTGTTCCTCTTTGATCGAGGCAAAGCTCGTGATTGTTGTCTTGGTCGTTCAGGTCTCCGACCGCGAAGGGCTTGACGAGCTTGATATCGCCAGCTTCTGTTCGCATAGCGATCGTATAGCGCTTCCATTCTTGCGCCGTGACCTCGGTGCCGCCGACGGCGAGAATACCGCCGCCCCATGCGACTCGAAGCACTTGCTCTGTTCCCTCCGAAGGGCACCCGGTGCCACCGCCCCAGGGGATGGGCGTCCCCGGGTTGTCGAGATCCCATTCCTCTTCCGGAACGACTTCGGCCAAGATGAGACTCGGAGGTGCCTCCAGCGGAATGATATCCGTATAGGCGCCTTGGTAAGACAAGCTGAAGTCGGTTGACCAAATATCACCGACGACCTCGACTGAAGCGGGCTGGTCATCGGCATCACCAAAGTCGCCGACGAGCAGGATCGAGCGTTTATCACCAACATCGTCAGAAGGCTCGAAGGTCACACAGAATACCGGCCTGATGTCGCCACTTTCTCCGCGAACGATGAAGTCCTCCGGGTAGACCGGTTCATTCACCTCGGTCTCGAAATGGACGGGAATGCCGTCTCGTCCCGGTGCGTCATCGCATACCAATACACCGAGATTGGCCGGTAGATTCGCGCTACCATAGTTCGCGGCGATGAGGTGTCCTCGAGTGGCTTCCGGTTCATCGGCAGCTGTCGATTGAGCGAGCACCGCGCAAGCGCTGAAGAGGGTCGCAGTCGCGACATGACGTGGGAACGCTGGGAACATTTCGTCTCTCCTAGGGGTTGATTGGGACGAGCTCCATCTTAGTGATCCGAATGTCGGGAACCTCCTCATGATGGTAAAGATGTGTAAAGAACTGTAAGGTCGATGGCGGTGCGGCGAAGGGGGATAAACAGTGTCCACGCGGGTGAAAGAGACGGTCGATACATTGCGTGTGCTCCTGGTGGACGATGACCGGGAGTTCGCTCGCCTGGTGGCGGAGTTTCTCGACGCCGAGGGTGGCTTCGCGGTGGAGATGCGGTACGACGGGGGCAGTGGCGTGACCACGGCGGTTGCCGGCGACTTCGACGTCATCGTGCTCGACGTGGGTCTACCGGGGCTGAACGGCTTCGAGGTGTTGAAACGGGTGCGTAGGCAGGTCGATACGCCGGTGATTATGCTGACGGCGCGGGGTGATGACGTCGACCGCATCGTCGGTCTGGAGATCGGAGCGGACGATTACGTGGCCAAGCCGTGCAACCTGCGCGAACTCGTGGCGCGCATTCGCGCGATCCTGCGCCGCAGCCGCACACCACCGGCGGTAGACCCGGACGGAAGCGCGCGGGTGATCGGTGACCTGCGCATCGAGGTCGGCTCGCAGACGGTCTACCTTGACGGTACCCTGGTCCCCCTGACCGGAGCGGAGTACCTGGTGCTCGATGCGCTGACCGATTCCGCGGGGCGGGTTGTCGAGAAAGACAGCATCGCCTGTCATGCGCTCGGGCGTCGGATCATGCCCTATGACCGCAGTGTGGATGCCCATATCGCCAACCTGCGGAAGAAGCTGGGCCTGCTGCGCGACGGTCGTCAGCGCATCAAGACGATACGAGGGCGCGGCTATCTCTACGTGACCACCGCGTGAACTCCTTCTTTTGGCGCATATTCCTGTCTGTTTGGGGAATCCTGGGCGTCACAGTGGCGCTTACGGTCGCGGTGGCGACATGGTTGCCGCAGCCCCACGCGACGATTCAGGACGGTTTGATTTCAGCGCAGGCTGCCGAGCTGATCGCGCGCGACCTGCGCCGCGAACTGGAGCGGGACCCGACGCAGAGCATCGCGGAGCTTGCGAAAGGGTACGAGCTGGACCAAGCACCGATACAAACCGTCTATATCGTGACTCCGGACGGCTTGGATGTGCTGGGTCGAAGCTTGCCGGATGCCGTCGCGGAATTGGCGTCGAGCCCCGGTGATCCGCAGCAAGCTGCGAGGAACATCTCCCGCCGTCTGCATGTGCAGGATGATGGGCTGGCCGGGTATAGGGTTATCGTTTTTCAGGGTTTCTTCCCCTTGTTCCCGGCACTTGCCAAGCCCGGTGGCCGCGTTCTGCTCGCGTCGTTTGCCGTGATCACCAGCGCCGCGATGGCGATGCTCCTGGCGCGTTTCATCGCTCGACCGGTGCGCCGGCTACGCATCGCGGGGCGGAAGGTGGCTGCCGGTGACCTCAGCGTGCGGGTCGTGCCGTCGGTGGGCGGGCGCTCCGACGACATCGCCAAGTTGGCGCATGACTTCGACCTGATGACGGAACGAATCGACGCCCTGCTGCAATCCAGGCACCGCATGCTGCGTGACGTATCGCACGAGCTGCGCTCGCCCCTGGCGCGATTGCAGGCGTTGCTGTCGATCCAGCGGCAGTCGGCGGACACGGCGGAGACGCGGCGGATCGATCGCATGGAGGTTGAACTGGAGCGCCTGGACAGGCTGATCGGCGAGATCCTCGACTATTCGCGGATGGAAGCGGCGGATGGGGTCGGTCGTCACGCAACGGATCTGGTGGATCTGTTGCAAACGATTATCGATGATGCGGCTCTGGAGGCAGAGGTAGCCGATAAAGGTATCGCCCTGCGTGCGCCGAGCTCCTGTGTCGTTGCGGTGGAGAGCAACCTGGTGCAGCGCGCCGTCGAAAACGTGGTGCGCAATGCCTTGAAGCACACCGCGAAGGGCACGGCGGTCGATGTCTCGCTGAAGCTCGACGCGAAGAATGTTCGCATCATCATCGACGACCGAGGCCCTGGCGTGCCCGATGCGCTGCTCGCGCGGATCTTCGAACCCTTCTACCGCGTCGAGGGCGCTCAGGCCACGCGCTCCAGCGGCGGGGGCATCGGACTCGCCATCGCGGAGCGCTCGATGCGGCTGCACGGCGGGTCGGCTTCGGCATCGAATCGGGAGGGCGGTGGCCTTCGCGTGGAGCTTCAGCTGCCACGATAGTCCTGTAGCTTCTCAAAACTCAGGGCAGGGGACAGCGCGTAGGTACCGTCTTGGGTCGCGGTGCGCGGGACGACCAGGCGACCACCATTGAGATCATCGAAATAGGCTTTCTGGGTGCCGAGAGTAACAAATTGCTCTAGCTCAAAATCGTCCGTCGAATCACCATCGACGTCCCAGTTATTAGCACCTTCGCTGGTCGGCGGACTGATCGGAAAGGTCGTCGACGACGCGACAATGGCCGCATCGGCACCGCCGGGCGCGAGGGCCGCGGCGGCGGCCATGGCGCCGGGGCCGGCGGCCAGGGCGAGCTTGTCGGATAGGGAACGGCGGGGGGATGCGGTGGTTGCGGGGGTCTGTTCGGTCATGGCTGCGCCCTTGTTCGGGATTGCTGCGTTGGGTTGGTTTCTGCCTCGTTCGAGGTCAGGCTTTTAAGCAAATTTTGCGCCCTAATCCACATGCGCCTGTTTCTTCGATCAATTCAGCCCGAGCCGCCCGCTGCGGCCACCCAAGCCTACGCCGTTTTGTAAAGCTCTCTTTACAGTCCTGACGCCCTTTTCAGGTCAAAATTCCGCCAGCCGCCAGCCATTCGTACGCGGGCTTTGTAAGGAATCTCAACGGGTTGAGACGGACCGCTCGCGGTCGGCCAGCCAAGTTCTGACCCGCGACACGCACCAACACCTGTAAAGAACCCTTTACATCAGTGAATGCTGGGTACCATCGACCCTACACCGCCGATGCGCGGTTTTCTGCTCGGAACTCGGCCCTCGGCCCTCGGCGGCCGACGTTTGCCCTGGCGGACAGGTTTATGGACGGTTCGGGTTAGGATCATTGCTCGGCAACCGGCTCAACGCATGTCAGCCAGGCGACCTGATACGGATCGAGCTCCAGCCTGCTTGGCAATGTCTCGCCGTCAGCCTCCCAACCGCCGATGAGCTCCCGCCAACGCCGCTCCTTCCAGCGCCGGTGCAGTCGGCTCATGGCGCAGCCGACGACGCGCGGGCTCACGTTGGCGACCATCCAGACGCTGCCGGCACCTGCATCGCGGCGAACGCCGAACAGGCCTTTGGGCAGATCCAGCACGATCTGATCCGCATCCGGGTGAAAGGCGTCCCTGGTACGGCGCAGTCGCAGACGCCGCAGGAACTCGGGCAGCACCGCCGCAGCCTGATCGCTATAACCCTCTTGCAGCAACGCATCAAGCTCGGCCAGGGTCCATTTTCGGCGGTTGATGCTGCGGGCGCGGCCGGTGTCTTCTACCCCGGCCAAGTCGTTGCCGGCGCCGAGCAGGCTGTTGAAGTAGATGCCCGGCATGCCCCGCAGGCTCATGGCGATGGTCTGGGAGCAGAGGAAACGGCGCACGTAGGCGTCCATGTCGCCGGGGACGCCGACGGCGTCGAAATAGGTGATGTTGAGCTCGTAGGGCGTTGCGGTGCCGTCCGGGTTGCTCCGCCGGCTGACGAGGCCGCCGCGCTGTTCCATGGCGGCCACAAGGCCCTTGAACTCCGCGGCAGGCAGCAGGCCTTCCAACGGGCGCACGCCGATGCCGTCGTGGCAGGCGGTGAAGTTGAAGAAGGTGCAGCCCGGCGGCGGCGGCTCCAGGCCGGCCGCCCAGCTTGTCAAGTAGGACGCGTCGCCGGAGTGCAGCGCATGCAGCAGCAACGGCGGCAGGCTGAACTGGTAGATCATGTGCGCCTCGTTGCCGGCGCCGAAATAGCTCAGGTTCTCGGCATGCGGGACATTGGTTTCGGTGAGCAAGATCACGCCGGGGGCGAGCATCTCCAGGATGTCGCGCAGGAGCTTGACGAGTTCGTGGGTCTCCGGCTCATGGATGCAGGGGCCGCCGATGCGTTTCCAGAGGTACGCGATGGCGTCCAGGCGAATGATCCGTGCGCCGTGGTGGACGTAGAACAGCAGGATGTCGAGGTACTCGAACAGCACGTCCGGGTTGCGGAAGTCCACATCCACCTGATCATGACTGAAGGTTGCCCAGACGAACCGCTCGCCGTAGGGCGTCTGCACGGAGCGCAGCAGCGGCGAAGTGCGCGGGCGCACCACGTCGGACAGGTCGGTGTCCGGCTCCACATCGATGAAGTAACGGATAGGAAATCCAAGCCACCCTGCACGTCCAGGTTGCAGGATGTACTGCCCGACCGGGGCCAGAGAGTTGGGGCACGGAGCCGTGGGCACCCCTCGGCTCCGTTGCCGCACCCGCTTCGTCCGTCACTGTGACGGGCCCGCATATCGGAAATCGATGGAGCGATCCATGTATTGTCGAAGAATGGTGGGGTCGACCATGTTGGCCGCATTGGTCGCGGTCTGGTCATCGGCATTCGCCGGATGGGGCTTCAACGGCTCGCCGTCCCCGAACGCCTTCATCCAGACCGAAAACATGACCCTTGAGCTGCAGTGCGACCGGATGCGCTTCGCACCCGCGGGGTACGAGGACGCCCAGGACATCGAGCGCAAGCAGGGCCTGTCCATCCGCTTCATGAAGGACGGTGCGACGGAGGTTGGTGCTTTCCAGGCGGGAGGGGACAACGCCGAAATACGAATCGTCGACAACTACCCCGTCGAGATCGTCTTTAGCGACGAAGCGGACTACGGCTTCGTCCTCGATCAGATCGGGAAGAACGCCGTGCTGAACCTCGCCATGATCGATCAGGACGTCAGCTACGGCATCTTTGACCTCACGGGATCAGGGGCGGCGATCAGGTCCCTGCGCACCGCCTGCGGTCCGAGCGCGGTTAGCGCCCCGGCGCGAATCGAGGCGCCCGAGGGCGTGGTCTACTGCGGCGGCGGGGGCATCAAGCGCCAGATCGAATTCACCATCCTCGAGAAGCCGGAGGATAAATGGGACTCCCGGGTTACGATCAACGGCGAGACCCTACGCGCCATGACGGCCTACAGCTATTTCGGCAAGTCAGAACCACCGCGCGGCTTCGTGGTCGCCCTGTTGTGCGAGGACCGAGCGGAGTTCCTGGTCTTCAAGGACGGCGACGAGGACTGGCTGGAATTCGGTGACTACACCTACCGCAAGTGCAACTGAACGCCGTCCATGAACTCGGGTGACGCTGATTCTCCGGCCGGGGTCCCTGTCACCGGTACTCCACTGGACTACTCAGAGGATCTGTACGGGTTCTACCTCGAGACAGTCGATGTCGATGGCACCAACCGCGTGCTGAGAAGCTTTCTGGGGCCGCGGCACGCGCAGCGTCTGCGCCGACTTCCGAACGGCTTTGAATTCGCCGCGCCCATCCAGTGCGTCCCCGACCTGATCAGGCTCCTGACCCAGGAGAACATCGCCGTTTACCAGGTTGTGCGGCAGGCGAAAGTCGAGGGGACGTGGCGATGAGAAGAAGGCCCCGCAATCGTTACGCAGAGACGGCCGGCCGTTCCGGCGACGATGGGAAATGACGGGTCTCAGTCAACAAGCGTCCGGGGACAACGACAGAACGAACATGAAGCGTCTAATTGCCACCGCCGTACTGGCATTCATGCCGATGGCGGCCAACGCTCTGGATCTCACGGGGCTTCCCGCGGCCCTGGCGGAAAAGGTGACCGTGGCCCGGCAGGCCTGCGCGGATAACAAGAACGGGGAATTCGCCCTGGAATGGGGCGCAGTGACACGAACCGACCTGGACGGCGACCTCAACCCCGACTGGGTGCTCGACGAAAGCGCCTACGCCTGCTCCACGGCCGTCTCCATGTTCTGCTCGACAGGTGGCTGTGTGTCGCACTTCCTGGTCGGCGACGTCGTCGCCTCTTTTCTCAACCAGGGGTGGACGGTGCTCACATTCGGGCGCAACCCTGTCCTGCTCACCGACGTCCATGGCACGGATTGCGGCGGGATCAACCCAACGCCTTGTTTCGTCGCTCGTGCGTGGGATCCGGATGCGAAGGTGTGGCGGTCCGTTGAGGCACGGACGGAGTAGCGGCGCTTGTGTCAGGGCACCTAGTACGCGTCCTGCTTTTCGCGGGTAGATAGTGCGGAGCGCCAAGCAGGCCCGGATACTATCCAGCTCTGCCAAGCATTTCATACGTTGCCATCCCCATGACAGTCCAGCAGAAGATCGGATTGCGAACGGCCGGGATTTTCCTCGGCACCTGGCTGCTGCTCACCCTCGCAATTGCCGACTTGCCGCCGCCGCCCGGATTCGTGATCTTAGTTCTGATCCTGCTCGCCTGCGCAATCCTGGTCTACCTGCGGGTCCCCGGTGTATCTGCGCTGGCAGGCGGAGGGCGCCAAGGGACGCATACTAAGGGTGGCGCGGGACGGCTTTCTCGGTGGCGGCGCTATCGCCTTGCTGTCCTTGCTCAGCCCAGGGGAGCCCAGCATCCAGCCCGAGTTGTCGGACCGGTTGATCGGAATGAGCGTGTTGACCGGACTGGGCATCGTCAATGCTCTTGCAGCTAACGCCTTCGGCTCATGGTTGTGCCGACAAAGACCCGGCTGAACGGCGAGTCGCCGTTGCCTCGGCGGCCAGGAATTCTCAACATCCAACTTGCAGACAAACCTGGAGCGGTGTTTGGATGGCAGGGCTTGCACCAACCAACCAACTAACTAGCATGCCGATCACGCGCGTAGCCGCAATCCCACTGCTCCGCGCAAATGAAAACCACCAGAGGAACAAACCCATGCGAAGATCCACACAGTCGATCAATGCCGCCGCCCTGCTTGGCGGCGCTTGCATCGTTACAGTTCTCGCCGGCGCACCGCGGCAGGCGACCGCGGCCATATTCGATGTGACCCAGAACACCTGGGGCACCACCGCCGACGTCGGCTCCTTTGCCTGGGCCATCGATCAGGCCAATACTAGGGTGTCTAAATCATAACTTATTGATATTCATAAAGCATTTTGAGTCCCATCGTGATGTTTTTACCCTCAAACTGACTCCCAAGGAAGAAAATAATAATCTAATCAATATGTTATATTAATCGGCAAACGCTCATTTTTCTCTCTTTTTTCAATCTGCCCCCATTTCCATGCGCAGCTCCTGCAACCACTTGTTTACCCTTTTAAAATCGCACCCGATCAAGCATACAATGACAGCTCAAGCACAGGGTGCTGGCACGCCCTTTTTTTGACCGCTTTCTGAACCGCGAAACATGCAAGGAACGCTTTTTCCCGACGACGCAACCAGCCCAAACGATTACTTGCCCGATGGCGAATCAGCAGCGAATTGGGCGGATTCGAACAGCCGTCCCACCCCGCCATCCTGAGATTCCCGATGCTGAGTAGCGTGGCGTATTCATCGGGTCTTGGGCCAAGCTGTTGCATTCCTCTTGCCCAAAAACGTCCTGGCATGCTTTACACTCCTGCCATCTTCCCCGCTATCTTCCTTGGTGCTGCTCATTATGATGGAAGTGGCAGATGCTGTGCTGTTCGTGCTCGAACTGACAACAGCCTCCCCCGCGACAGAAAGGTAGGAGGTGTCGCAGCAAAAACGACAGCGCTCACCTGGGATCGGTTTGGCTTCCATCCGATTGTCTGTCATTGCAACCTCTCTGGCTTCAGTCGTTGCCTGTTCACAAGATCCACCTGCTGTGTGAGTTGGTTGTTTTCCTGGCAGATGCCGAGTGTATCGGAAAGTGCCCGATCCCGCGAAGCGCCTCGGCAAGGATCAGGATGAGGTGCTGACACGCAACCACACGCCATCGCTCTGAGACAGGACACGGGGAGACGGTCTTCACAACTTGAACATGAACAACAGCCTGGCAAGAGCGCGTTGATGAGCACCTACAACAAAATGAAGAAACGGCGCGATCACTGGAAAAAGAAAACAGTGGCAACAGGGGCAGATTTGCGTTACCACAAGAAGGAGAACAAGCGGATCAAGAAGGAGCGCGATGCGTATCGGCGGGCATGGCGTGATACGCAAAAGGAGCTGGACGAACTGAAGCAACGCAACACGGCGTTAGCGGCTTGCGACAAGACCACCACCGTGTTTCTCGCACTGCAACTGTTTGTTGTCGCCCGGATCGGCTTCCGGGCGATCTCCAGGGTCTTGGGCGTGCTGGCATTTCAGCTTGGATTAGCGCAAGCGCCCTGCCCACAAACCATCATCAACTGGGTGACACGACTGGCTATCGCCAGGATGAAAGAGGACCGGTTTGGTGTTGACCCTGACACTGGTATGCAGCGGTTTTCATAAGGCTTTATCCTCCTTCTGGATGCCACCATCGGATTCGGCCAGGGCAAGATCATGACGGTCCTCGCACTGGATGCCAGGCATGACGCGTGCAACGCCGGTGCACCTTCGCTACAGCATGTGAGCTGTGTCGCTGTCTCGGTGGCCGATACCTGGACCGGAGAAAGCATCGCGGCTTTGCTGCAGCGCGTCATCGCCACGATCGGCCGCCCCGTTGCCTATCTGAAAGATGGCGGAACCGATCTTGGCAAGGCCGTACGACTGTTGCAGGAAAAAGGGCTGGGCGGCGTGTCGATCGACGATCTTTCTCATGTGGTTGCCAATTTGGTAAAACATGCGTATCGCGCGCATCCCATGTTCGATGTCTTTCTCAGCACCTGCGGCAAAGTGTCCAGCATGCTCAAGCAGTCCGTGCTGGCTTGTCTGGCACCACCGAAGGTCTCGACAAAAGCGCGCTTCATGAATCTTCATCGTTTGGTCAAATGGGCAGCACGGGTACTCCAACAGTCGCCCAGAGGCCGAGCAGCGAACGGCTCGTTACTGCAGAAACTGCGCGAGCGTCTGGATCGACTGCCACAGTGTCGTGCCTTCATCAACGCCTTCCTACAGGATGTCGAGCCGATCCTGGAATGCCAGGCCCTACTCAAGACAAAAGGGTTGAGTCAAGACAGCGCCAATGAATGCCGGCCCATGATCGAGCGAATCCCCACGCCATCGATCCGCCGCGGTTTGACCGACTGGATTGAGAAACAGCTCGCGATTGCCAGCCTGCTCGGTTTGTGCGAGACCGGCATGCCGATCAGCTCTGACACCATCGAATCGTTATTCGGTGTTGCCAAAACCCACGGCACAGGAGAGATCAAGGATGCCAATCGGATTGCACCACGCATCCCGGTTCTGTGTGGTCCCCTCACCTGGCAAGATGCCGAAAACAGTCTTCAGATTAGCGTCGATGAGCAACGCGCGTGAGGTGATTGCTCGTCGTCTCTGACCAAGCAACGCCGTGACGTATTGACGAATGGTGGTGATCTCGAAAAACTCGCCAACCAGGGTGAACCCCAAACGATCGAGCTGATCCTGGGTTCGAAAGCCGGTCAAAAAACACCGATTTCAAAAGAAAAATCCGTGTGTTATGAAAATCATACTGAACCCTGAATTGGCGCATGAGCAAGCTCCAGTTCCAGCTTGTTCCGCTTGCTTTAGGACTGATTTCGAAGGACTGTATATCGACGTGTCTGTTCGTAACCGATTGATCGGACTAACGAATCTAGGTTTGTGCGCCTTTACTGGGCGAGACATGCGGATTCGGCCGAGACAAAGGCGGCGTTCGGCAGGTTCAATAATCGGTCAAGGATTTCTGGGCTTTTGGACACCCTACCCCAAGGCTTGGTAGCCCATCTCCAGCAGCTTCTGGAATAGCCCTTTTTCCACCACATGAGCAGCCGTGCCCTCCCTGTAGGCCAACTCCACCAGCCCGACAAGTTCATAGGCTTGATCTACGATCTCTTGGCCCTTGATGTCCAGTGCGCTTTCATTCATGCTGTTCATTGGTAGACTCCTCCGACTTGGGGACTCAGGTCCCTGGGGTGTTTAGTTAACGGCGGAGTCTACCTCAATTTTAACACCGGCAAATGGCCTCATCGCGCGCGGGAGGCGGGTTGCACCCGGGTTGGGATGGGCCCGCCGCCTTGTGCGATTCGGACCGGCCGTTACTGAAGCACCTCGTCGATCGTGCCTCCCGTGAGCAGTTTGCCGGACCACCGAATCAGGGTATCACTATCCGCATGCTGTATTCGTTCTCGGAGGTCGTCCGGAATAGTGCCAAACTTCTGTTCAAGCTGATGCAGGATAACGTTGGCTTCACCAATGCGGATGCCTTCTTCGCGAAAGCGGGTGGAAAACGACTGCATGGTCTTGGCCTCCTCGGGATAGTCGCGTTGGTACTGTTCATGCTCGGCCTCGGTCAGGCCGGCGTAGATGTCGATGAAATCCGCATATTTGAGCCGCTTTTCGGCGTCGGGTTCCAGCTCCATGAGCCCGCGGGTTGCGCACGCGTAGACGGCGACACGCTCGCTGCGACGATAGCGCATGTTGGGCAGGTTCAGCCGTGCAACCAGGTTGTCGCTGTCCCGCCAGTCCTCCCAAGCCAATGCGTTGAGAGTGCAGGCCAAATACCGGAAGGTCAGGAAATCGTAGCGGTCTCCGCCCAAGGTCAGCGACGCGGCACGCTCGCCGCCGTGCAGTAATATTGCCACCGGCACGACGCGGTCGGTCTCAAACATCTCGGACAGGTCGAGACAGTAGTGCGCGAACCGATGGATCGAGAACCGGTATGTCTTGCTCTCCTCCTCGAAGACGAACACGATCGCGGCCCGTCGCCCGTCCGGCCATTCCAGCAGCAAGGGCACATCCAGCTCCCGAAAGCGATCACCGAGCCGGTCCTTGAGCTGTTCCTCGCGCACCGGGATTACCCGAACCTGCTGATCGACCTCCGCCGCCTCGTCGGGCGCGAAGAACTGGACCGACTCGCGGGGATAGTCGATGATGAGGTTCTTGAAGTTCTGGTCGTGGGACACGTTGGCCTCGGGCGTGTGAATCGAAAGCCAGCATACCCAGGATTCACGGCGCTGCAAAGACAATCCGCGCATTCACCGAACACCCTCCACGGTTCAAGGCATCAACCTGGCCGAGGTCGCCTAGGCAGCCCGCGTAGGACGTAACGCGATAGCGGTTCCGCTAGCCTGAAGTTCCCAGGCACAAGTCAGACTTTTCTTAAGTAAATCAATTAATTAGAAAATTTTATGGTTCACCGCTCTGCCTACACCTAACTGTCTGATTATTTTGCTGAAGCATAAATCAAATTTGTGCAAAAATCCAATTTACATGCCTACATTTTTCAATACCTTCGCCAAATGACCCGATCTCATGCTGCACTAAGTTCTTGATTAATCCGCCCCAGATTTGCAGCCTGCTCAAGGGCTTGGTCAATAATATTTGCTTCGGGCATTTCCGGAAGCATTTTTAACACCTCCAGGACGTATTTCCGGCCGCGGAAGTGGGCTTTGAGGTCATTGACGCTAAAGCTCGGACAGTGCTCGCGCACCGGTCGCATCAGGATCTGGGACAGGTTGATCATCAGCATCGCCAGGTTGGCACTGTTGTAGACCGGCGTTGGCTTGATCACCATGAAGTCTTCCAAGCCCCAGTACTGTTTGGCGTCTCGGAAGTTGAACTCGATTTGGAAGCGCAAGCGATAGTAATCGATGAGCGCTTCGTAGCCTAACTCAAGATCACTACTGAAAAGGATGACATGGGCCTGGGCACCGGTGCGTTGGTTGGTCTTGACGAGGATCACGACATTGAGCCGGTCGGGGAATTTTTTGTGCCAAACGGGCAGTTGGTAGATGGCCGTATGAACCTGTCCTTCCACGGAAGTGGCTTTGAGAAAGCACGGCGGCAAGTGTTGATAATCGAGCTTGCTGCCGTACTTGCGCCGCGGGCCGCGCCCGGCGTAGGGGCCGTCATAGGGCAGATACAGCGCGCTGTTGTGGCGCAATTTGCTGATCAACTCTAAGCCCGTGCGACGGACCATTTGCAGCGCTTGATTATGGCCGAAGGCCCCGTCGAAGACGAAATAACGCACCGTCAGCGTCTGGCACACCAGTGCCAGCACCTGGCGCAGAAGGTCTTGAACGAACTGCAAATAGGGCGACAGACTCACCTCCCGGCGATTGCCATTGCGGCTACCTTTCGGCCGCCCTCGGTCCTTACCCCGACCCGCTTTGGACGCTTTCGGGCAGCTCGCGGCCGTCTCTTTGAGAATCGGCTCCAGGCGCAATGGGTACGAACAGCGCCGTTGCACGCTAATCAACGACAGGCTCAGAAAACACAACCCCGGGATCGTCTTGCCAACCACCGAGGAGAAAAAACGATCCAGACCGTGGGTCTTCTTGCCCGATTTGCTCACCACCACTTCATCGCCCGCCAGCAACCAGTGCGTTTCGTCGCCCAGCAGGTGCTGGCGAATCACCAGCCAATGCACTTGGCCCCAACTGAGCGTGGTGTTGAACAACCGCTGCAGCGTCCGATAGCTTCCCCCGCGCTCGGTCCAGCGCGATAGCCCCCGCATCGTTACCCGCCCCGTCATCGCCAACAGCCCTTCCACAACGCAACCCAAACGGCCAAGGCTCGTCTTATCTACGCTCTGGCTTAAGCAGCTCAAGATCAGCATAATGTCGGGCATGGGCGATAGCCTCCTGAGGGAATAGGTCTTCGGATTAGTAACTGGATAACCTATCACCTCGGGCTGTCGCCCACCTAATTTTTGGCGCTAATTTTTGGCGAAGGTATTGATTTTTACGAGCAAATTTTCGATATTTTACAACGATTACAAATAGTTAGATGCGAAATTGGGCAGATTTTACGGGGAACTTCAGGCTAGCCGCGGTTGACTTCGACGCTGACCGCGCCTGCCGATGTACCTGTGCGCTGGCGACAACGCGTTGATGGCCCTGGGATGACGGATCACCCTATCGGGCATCCGCCTACTGGCTTCAGCAGGAACAGCCTGATCGCGGCGCAGTCTTGGCCCGGCGATTTGAGCGCCCGCTCATGTCCGATCCGATGGTTCAACCTCCGCCGGCCCCCTCAGCTCCACCTGCAGCGGCTGACTGGTGTGCAGATGCAGGTCCCGCTGCGGAAAGGCGATGACGATGCCGGCGGCGTTGAACTTGTCGTTGATGGCCTGGTTGAGGGCGCTGACGGTGGGGAAGCGCAGGTCGGTGGAGTCGACGAAGCCGCGCAGCAGCAGGCCGAGGGCGTTGTCGCCGAAGGTCTCGAAGATGACCGACGGCGCGGGGTCGTCGAGCACGTTTTCGTTCTCGCGGGCGGCCTCCTCGAGCAGGCGCATGGCCAGGCGCACGTCCGAGCCGTAGGCGATGCCGACCGACAGGATCACGCGGGTGACTTGGTCGGACAGGGACCAATTGAGCAACCGGCCGGTGATGAACTCCTTGTTCGGCACCAGCAGCTCCTTGCCGTCCCAGTTGCGGATGGTGGTGGCGCGGCTGCGGATCTTGGTCACCTTGCCGTCGGTGTCGCCGATGGTGATGACGTCGCCGATGCGGATGGGGCGCTCGAACAGGACGATGATGCCGCTGATGAAGTTGGCAACGATCTCCTGCAGCCCGAAGCCGATGCCCACGCCGAGCGCGGCCACCAGCCATTGCAGCTGGGACCAGTCGGCGCCGATGGTCTTGAACACCAGCACGGCGCCAGTGGTGACGACCAGGTAGTTGGCGAGCGTGGTGACGGTGTAGCGCCCGCCGGCGCCCATCTCGGTGAGCTTGAGCAGCAGGATCTCCAGCACCGCCGGCAGCTGCTTGGCGAGGATGACGGTGATGACGCCGTAGAACAGGGCCATGCCGACGCTGGCCAGGGTGATCGGCAGGACTTGGGGCTCGCCGTCCACCATCAGGGTGTGCTGCCAGAGGGTAACCTGGTCGAGGATGCGCAGGGCCGGAAACAGGTCGGACCAGAGCACCCACAGGCCGAAGAAGCCGTAGAACAGGATCAGGGTGTTGAGCAGCTTTTGGCTCTTGTCGCTCAGGGTCACCAGGTCCACCTCCGGCTCTTCGGCCTCGCCATGGCCGTCGTCGTGCCCTGCCTGCGCCGGTCGCTCGGCCCGGCGTCGCTCCAACGCCGCCTCGTAGGCGAGGCGCCGGCGCGCGACCAGCAGCCAGCGCTGCCCGAGCGCGGCCAACAGGATCAGCTCGACCACGAACCAGGCGGTGTCCAGCAGCAGGATGCTGAGCGTGCCCGCGGTGTAGAGATAGCCGATCAGCGCGAGTAGCCCCAGTACCGCGGGGTAGAGCACCAGCAGCGGGTACCAGAGGGGTTGCAGCCGCTTGAAGGTGCGTCTGTGCGGCTGGCGCGCATAGGTCGCCAAGACGCCCCGCTCGGGGTGCAGCAGCCGCGCGAAGGCGACCGCCAGGGAGCCCATGGCGATCAGGAACGGGATCAGTCCGAGGGCCCAACCGGCGTCGAGGGGGTCGAGCTGCGCGGCGATCTCGGTGGCGAGCGCGGCGGGCAGAAAGATCCAGGTGAGCTGGCGCAGCTGCGAGCGCAGCAGCCGCAGACTGGACTCGGGCCAGCGCAGGTGCGCCGCGGCGAGCCCGTCGGGCATGCAGATGCGGCGCAACAGGACGAGCCCGAAAAACTGGCCCGCGATGAACAGCAGCGCGCCACCGACCGCCGTGGTGAAGTCCGTGGCCTCGGCCGACACCTGGAGCTGCCAGCCCGTGACCGCGACCAGCAGCGGCCAGGGCGCCGCCGCGAGGACCGTCAGCCCGACGGCGAGCAGGGTGTAGCCGAAGTGGTCGGTGGTCGGCTTGCCGAGCTTGGCGGCCAGACCCCGGATCAGGGCGAGCAGGCGCCCGCGCACCGCCAGCAGCGCGACCAGCACCAGGGCGAGCCCGGCGTAGACGGGCGTGTGCGTGGCCTGGTAGGCGATGGTCTGCGCCACCTGGCGCCAACCGGCGGGCGACAGGACCCGCCCCATTTGGGCCGACATGCTGTCCAGTTGATCGAGCTGGAACAGGGAGGTGTTGCGCACCCACAGCAGGTACTCGTCGAGGAAGGCGGCGTAGTCCGTGACCACAGCGAGCAGGCGCCGCTGGGCGGCTTCCAGCTCGGCGAGCTCGCGCAGATAGCCGTCGGCGGCGGCGATGGACTGCTCCAGCAGCCCCCGGCGGTCGAGCGCGAGCGCGCGCAGCGCCTCGCCCGGGGGTGCGGCGTCCGGCGCGGACGGCGTCTCGTTCATAAGTTGGGCCATCAGCTCGGCCATCAGCTCGGCCAGGTAGGCGTCGAGATCGCGCAGACGCTCCTCCTCCTCCCAGTGGCGCAGGCGTTGCACACCGATCTCGGCGGCCCGGTGTTCGCGTTCGCGCATCGCGCGGCGGTAGTCGACCAGGTCGGGCAGCGAACGACGCTGCTGCTGGAGCATGCGTCCCAGCGCCTGGTTCAGGCCGCCGATGGCGATGGTGTCGCGGGCGCTCTTGAACTGGCGCTCGATGCGCCGCGCCAGCCGGTCGGTCTGCTCGGTCTGCGCGCCCAGTGTGCTCACCTGCGTGGCCGCCCCGGCGAGCGCCTCGGACAGTGCCGCGTTGCGCTCGGCGAGCCGCAGCACCAGGGGGTGCTTGCCCTCGGCCTCGCGGCGGATGCGCTGCGCCTCGGCACGGACCCGCTCCGCCTCCTGTTGGCGCCGATCGTCGACCAGCGCATCGAGCAGCCTGACCCTGGTGCCCACCCAGCGCACGCTGGCGGCGGCCTGGTCGCGCTTGGCCTTGAGCAGATCGATGCGCGGACCCTGGCTGAGCAGCTCCTGGTCGAGCCGCATGATCTCGCTGCTCAGCGCGTCGGCCTCGGTCTGGAGCACCCAGCGCCCGGCCTCGGCGGTGGCCGGACCCGCGTCGGCCGGGGGCGGCAGCTGGAGCTGGGTGGCGATGGCCGCTTGCCTGAGCTTGGCCTCGGCGAGGCGTTGGCGGATCAGCGCCGGGCGGCCCGCCTCCTCGGCGAGGCGCTGCTCGAAGTCCGCGCGCCGGGCGTCCACCGCCGCCAGATCGGCCTTCTCCTTCTGCAACAGCTGCTCGACCTGGCTCAGCGGGAGCGACGGGTCGACCGCCAGGCTGTCCTCCGGCGCGCGCGCCGCGACCTCGTCCGTCTGTTGACGGATGGCCTGGATCAGGGCCGGTGCGCTCCGCGCCGCCTGCCGGTAGTCGTCCGCCGCCTGCGCGTTCGCGCCTGCCCTGTGCAGGTTGCTCAGCGCCTTGCGATAACGCTCCACCAGCGCTGCTCGGGCCGTCTCTTCGATGCTGGTAGCGGCCTCGACCTCGGCGATCTTGGCCTCCAGCATCGCTTCGGTGACGGCACCGGGGCGGGCCTCGGCGACCGGGTCGTCCTGGCCCATTGCCGGTTGTATGATCAGCAGCAGGGCCAGGGCGGCGATGGACCATCGGCCGCGCAGGCCGGGCGTACGCGCGCGGCCGGCATGCCCCGGGACGGGTTCGGGGGATCGAGACGCTGCGCGCCGATTACGCGTCGGAAACGGATTGAGCATGTTGAATCCCTTGTTGGAGACTTGGGCGACGTGGGCCGTCTTGGTCCGTCACCATTGGTAGCCGAGCTTGAGCCTGAGCGTCGTGTCGGTGGATCGGATCTTGACCGGGCGCTCGCTTTCGTAGTCGATCTCGTACTCGATGCTGCCGACGAAGCCCGCGGACAGCGGTACGCGGATGCCGGTCCAGGAGCGCCAGAGCTTGCTGCCCGAGCCGTCGGCGGCGATGACGCCGTACTGCTTGTGGTAGGGCTGCAGACGCTCGTGCCAGACGAGCTGGTCGTAGTCGATGTACCAGCCCGGCCCCCAGTATCGATTATCGTCGTCGTCGTAGAAGTCGTCGTTGACATAGAACGCACCGACCTCGGCGCGCAGGTTGCGCGTCGGACCTTCGTCGAAGCTGTAGCCCAGGGCCGGGCCGGTGAGGAAGCGCAGGCGCAGATCGTCGAAGCGGTCGTGCTTGAAGAACAGCCAGGCCGAGGCGTACCAGGGGCTGTCGAACAGGCGGCGGAAGTTGTTGTCGAGGCTCCATTTGTCGGTGGTCTTGCTGCCGCGTCGGGTGTCGTATTCGAGCTGGCCCCAGCTTTGCCAGCGGTGTCGGTGCCGTCGGTAGTCCAGCTCGAAGTCCAGATCGATCTCGTTCTTGTCGTTATTGCCGCGCTCGTTCTTGAGGGCGAAGCCCAGCCGACCGTTCAGGCGATAGCCCTCGCCAAGTTCCCAAGGCTCGGGCTCGATCACCTTGACCCGCGCAGGCTCGACCGTGATCGGCTCCGACGGCGGCGCCTGCACGAGCGTCAATCGATCGTCCTCGCGCGATACGGCCTTGACCTCGAGCACCCGCTCGTCGTCCAACAGGACCTCCCGCGGCTCGTCCAGTCGGACCTCGCGCACCTGCTCCCAATCGATGTCCAGCGTGCCCGCGTAGGCTGTCTCGAGCTTGAGCCGGCCGCCGTCTTGGCGGATCAGGTCGCCCGTCATGCGGTCGCCGTTGTGCATGATGACGACGTCGGCGCTTGCCGGGCTTGGACTAAGCAGCAGGAGCACGCTCGCCGCGAGGACAGGCGCGCGCAGCGCATCGAGATTGAATCTGCATGACATCATCGACTTGCCCTCTGTCTGCTGTCAGCTGCGATCGGCATCGGGCGAGCCCTCGGGGGGATAGTCCAGGGTATCCATGATCCGGGCGCGATGGTCGGCGGCGAACTCCGGAAACGGCAGCACCTGGGCCGCGCCCCACTCGCGTACCTGCTGCTCGGCGGCTGCCTGGCGCTCGGCGTCGAGCCCGCCGTCGCGGGTGTGATACAGGGTGCGCGAGGGAAGGGCGAAACCGCTCCCGGCCTGCTCGATGATGCGCAGGATGCGCAGGTAGATATCCTCCTGGATGGCAAGAAATTCGTTCCAGTCTGCCGTATTGACATAGGCGAAGATCTCGACCTTCATTGCATAGTCCGCAAAGCCCGCGAAACGCACCCGCGCCGGGTCGTCGGTGACCCGCGGGTGGGCGAGGAGCATCTCCCGCAGCTCGACCAGGACGCAGCGCAGCTGGTCGGCCTCGGTCTCGTAGCGCAGGGCGAGCGTCGGGCGAAAGACCATGCGGTCGCGCTTGCTGAGATTGATGATCTCCATGTTGGAGAACAGGGCATTCGGCAGGGTGGTGACGGTGCGGTCGATGCCGCGGATGCGCGTCGAGCGCAGACCGATCTCCTCGATGGTGCCGATGCGCAGCCAGCCGGCGGAGGGGTCTTCGCCGTAGCGGCAGAAATCGCCCACCTTGACCGGACGGTCGGCGTACAGGTTCAGCGTACCCAGGAAGTTCTCCAGCGTGCTGCGCGCGGCCAAGGCAACGGCCAGGCCGCCCACGCCGGCGCCGGCCACCAGGCCATAGACCGGGATGCCGATCTCGTGGCCGACCCGGAACAGCAGCAACAGGATCGCCCCCAGGCCGATGGAGCGGGCGGCGAGGCGGATCAGATGGGCATCCAGACCCTTCGCGCTGATGCGCGGCCGATGGTGGATGATCGACTCGGCGATCCAGCTCGCCGTGAGCCAGACGATCCAGACCGCCGCCAAGCCCTCGGCGATCTCCAGCAGGTAGATCGGCAGCTCCGCCGTATCGCTGGTGATGTTGATCTGCTGCCAGGCCAGGTAGTGCAGCAGCGGCACCAGCAGCAGCACGGCCAGCGGTGCGGCAATGTATCGCAGGTAGCGCCCCAAGGCACCGTTCCAGGGCTTGCGCCTGCCCCAGCGGTAGAGCAGATAGACCAGGCCCAATGCGAGCGCCATCGGCACCGCCAGGGCGACCCACTTCCAAGCCACTTGCCCATCCAGCACCGTATTCGCCCAGTCGGGCAGTGCTTCGACCCAGGCCGAGGGGATCATCCAGCCGGTGAACAGCTGGTTGACGCGATAGACGTCCTCGACGGGCATGGGGCGCCGGTAGGGCAGATCGCGCACGGCGTCGTAGAAGCCCCGCGCGTCCTTGACCGTATCCGCACTGAACCGGAATTCGCCGGCATGCTCACCGTCCGCGATGCGCACGATGGCGATCTCGGTATCGGGGATGCGCCAAGCCCGCGGGAGATCGGACGGATCGACGTCGGCATCGGCGACGGGCTCGCCCGGGATCTCGGCCAGGTCGGGCAGCTCCAAGCGGAACATCACATCCCAGAGCAGGTAGAAGGTCTCATCGGCGACCTTGAGACGCGCAGCGGGGCCGACCCGGCTCAGATCGAACAGCCGCGCCGCCTTCTCCGACACCTGCCACAGGGTCGCCTGGGTGGCCGGGCTCGGGTCGTCACGAAAGGCGTCATAGCGGGTCGCGGCCTGCTCGGTCAGGTCCAGGAAGCTCGCCATGGTCGCCCGCGGGCTGGAGGTGTCCGGCGGCTTCAAGGGGTTGGCGGCAACCGCATGGCCTGCGATCAGCAACAGCGCCAGCGCGAGCGCCGGCTGCAGATTCGAGAACAGGCGATACATCCTTGATTGAACCGCGAACCACGCAAGGCTCACGCAAGACCCTCCGGACTCAGGTGAGGTCCTGCTTGATCTGGCGTGTTGCGCGCATGTCGCCGCCGGTTTGCGCTCGCGTCGGCGGCCACCTTGGGTCGGGATGGTTCTTGGCCGGATCATGGCATCACCTCGTCCCAATGGGCGGTATCGATCCGCCAGGTGTTCTCGCCGAGTCGCTCCAGTCCCTGGCGTTTCCCCTCGCCGGGTCGCCAGCCGTAGCGCAGCAGCATGATGATGTCGGCGCTCACCGCCGGGTCGTCGTAATAGCCGTGCCGAAAGAGACCGCCGCCCTTGCCGTCGTAGGCGATGACGTCGAGGTTGTCGGCCCGGCGTACGAGCTCGCGTTGGCGCTCGCCGAGCGCGTTCAGGTCGACGCTGCCGAGGCGTTGCCCGCTCTTGAACAGTCCCCGCGCCGCCGCCAGCGCCCGGTCGCGCGTATTGACATAGAGGGTCACGCGGCCGAACGCGGGGGTCATGGCCTCGCCCTCGATGCGCTGCATGTCGATGTCCAGGTCGATGTCCGCGGCGGCCAGGACCAGGTTTTCGATCTTCAGATGCGCGCGCGCATCGAGTCCCTTGGCCCGGGTCTCGATGATCAGCTCGCGCAGCGCCGTGACCACCACGTCCGTCCCGCGGCTGTGGGCGCTGATATGGATGCGCTCGACCTCGGGCATATCGACCAGCAGGCGCAAGAACTCCTTGAGGTGCAGCACCGTGAACTCGCCGGATTCGCGGTCGACGGTGTAGAACAAGACCCCTTTGCTGCCCGCCGGCCAGGTATAGGCAATGGGGACACCCTCCCGGCCCAGGAAGTGCCAGAACGAGGCCAGATCGAGGACGGCGTCGTCGAAGCCGGTCGCAACCCCGTGCACGTCCAGGAAGACCTCCTTCCTCGGTGTCCGGGCCAGGCGTTTGCGGATCAGCTGTTTCGCCCTGTCCTCGGCCTGCCCCAGCGCCGCGACGGTCTCCGGGTCGATCTCGATGCGACCGCGCGCTCCGGCGCGGTAGAGGTACGGGGTCGGTGGAAAGCGCACCAGCTCATCGACCCCGATCAACTCGATTCGCGGTCGCGCCGACGGATCCGAGCCGTTGCCGCGACCTTCAATGGCGACCCCGGCCTCGCCGAGTGCGAGCGAAGCGGAGCGCCCACTGCCGTAGCCAAGGACCGCGGCGCCGGCGTCTTGCTCGGGTTGGCGGTCGGTGGCGTACAGGATGTCGATCCTGTCGCGTTGGCGCAGCGGCACGAGGTCGCTGAACAGCCCGATCCGCGGCGTCTCGTAGATCGCGGGTGTCGGGATCAGCTTGGGAGTGCCGGCGCAACCGGTGAGCAGCAGGATGCTGACGAGTGAAAGAGAGATGCTGAATCTTGTGCTTGTCATGGTTCTCGGCTCCGTGCCGGCGACCCTGCCTTGGCCGACGGCTGCAGGTGAAGAGCGGCACCCTCCGGCATGGGGGATATGCCTGTTCGATTGCCTGGTTCATCGCTGGCGGCGGCGTCGGTATCGCCCCGCGTGTCGCTCAGGTACGCGCTGACCAGAACGGCGACGAGCACCGCCAGATAGAACTGACCGATCACCGTCTCCATCGCGGTCAGGGTCTGGGCGTAGATGGTCAGCGGCAGCACGTCGCCATAGCCGAGCGTCGTCAGGGTGACGAAGCTGAAGTAGAGGAAGCGCCAGGACAGCGCATGGCCCTGTTGCTGCTCGACGCCGGCGAAGGATGCGGGATCGTAGGCGTGCAGCAGCTGGTAGAGCTCGGCCCAGGCGATGCCGATCAGCAGATAGACACAGAGCGAGCCGGTGACCTTGTTCAGGTCCACCGGACCCGGCAGGAAGATCGTGCGCAGGGCCACCGCGGCGGCCAGTACCAGAAAGGCCAGGCCGCTGAGGTGCGCGGCGACGTCGGCGACACCCTGCCCCACCAGCAGCCAGACCACCGTGGCGAGAACGTTCACCGCGATCAGCACCAGCCCGGCGACAAAGACCGGGCGGGACGAGCGCAGGCTCCACAGCGCGATGACCAGGGTCAACGACAGCGAGACCTCGGCGAAGAGACCCCCGAGCGTCGGCAAAGAGACCTCCAGCACCGGCGCCCCGACGGCAAACACCAGCAGCGCGGCGAACAGGTACACGAAGTTGCCGCGGTGTCGCCGACGCGCGGCGTGTCGTTCATTGATCATGTCTTGTCTCCAGGTGGACCCACTCTGTCGAACCAGCCGGTCTTGCGGAAGAACAGGTACATGCCGCTGCCGACGGCGACCATGACCCCCAAAGCGATGGGGTAGGCGTAGGGCAGCCCGAGCTCGGGCATGGTCGCGAAGTTCATGCCCCAGATGCTGGCCAGCAGGGTCACGGGCATGAAGATGGCGGACAGGATGGTCAGCATGTTGAGGCGGCGGTTGACCTGCTCCTGGGCGTGCATCTCGAAACCGCTGCGCAGGGCCGAGACGCGCCCGTCGAGCCAGGTCAGCTGCCCGTCCGCTGCCTGCAGGTTGACCAAGGCGCACTGCATGAAGTCGCGCGCCGCAGCGACGCGGAAGAACGGTCGCTCGGTGGCGTTCAGCGCCTGAACGATGGGCAGCACATCGCCCACCGCCGCGGCCAAGGTCAGCAGGTCCGAGCGCAGGGCCAGGATGTCTTGTGCCTGCACCCTACTCGGGGCCTGGTCCATCCGCTCCTCCAGCGCGATGACGCCTGAGCGCAGTTCCCCGGTCAGGCGCAGGTTGTCCATCGACAGGTCGATCAGCACCGCGGAGAGCAACGCGGGGATGCTGCGCTCCGACAGCCAGGCGTCCGCGTAGGCGATCTCGGCGAGTCGGTCGTCCGTCGCGAGCTCGCGCGCGTGCAGCGTCAGCAACAGCCCCTGCCGACACAGACAGGTGAGATGCTGCACCTCGGGCTCGCCCGAGGCCACGGACAGCAAGGGAATGACCAGGACGATCTCGTCCTTCAGCGGGTAGAGTCCGGGTCGGTCGCCAAACTCCAGACAGAGCCGGCGGGCCAGCCCGCCGACCCCGAGCCGATCAAGCCAGACTGCCCTGACGGAGCGGTCCGGCCCTTCGACGTCCAGCCAGAGCATGCTGTCGGGCTGGTGCGAGCGCTCGGGTGCCTGCTCCGGGTCGATGGGGACGAGGTGACGGTCGGCGTCGATCTGGTAGCCTTTGATGGTCATCAGGGATACTCCTGTGGGGGGGCGCGATCTGCTACGTTCAACCCAGACGGTGTCGTCGGTGCCCCACTTGCGGCACTGCTCCGGCGTAAGCGCCGGCTGCGAGACCACCGGCAGGATGGTGCGGGTGACGAGATTCCAGTCGTCGTTGAGCTTAAAGGGCAATACCAGCTGAATATTGGTCACGGCGAAGGTGTCGCCTTCCGGCCCCCAGTCGAGGTTGATGTTGCTCTGGATGGGGACGCTGATCATGCTCGCGATTGGGTTCTGGGCCGCCTTCGCCAGTTCACTGGTCGACTGATCCTCGGCGACGGCGAGGTGTGTTGTCGCCAGAGCGCATGCCGCAAGCAGGGCTTTTTGATTCGGTTTCATAAGGGTCTGGTCACAGGCCGCAGAGCGGAACCAGGGTGCCTCGCCGGCGCGCCTGGCACCCGCTCCAACCCTGCCGGGCCGGAACGCCGAGCGGGGGCCGAGGGCGCGGTGATCTCGCCGAATGTTCTCGGTTGCCGCCGGTATCAGTCCTTGGTCAGGTTGTCGGCGACCTCCTGAAAGCCACGCTTCAGCTTGCTGATCTCCAACTTCGTCGCGACCTCGAGCTTGCGCAGGTCTTCGCCGCCGGCCTCGCGCAGCCTTTGCTCGAGGTCCTCGGCCTTCGCCTCGAGCTGCTGGCCCAGTTGGTGGGTCCAGGTGTCCCACTCGCCCTCCAGCTTCTCCCACTCGTCGCGCACCTCCATGCCGCCCAGTTGCAGCTTTAGCCTGATCTCGTCACGCAGCTGCTTGAGCTCGTCATAGGTCTTGTCCAAAGGCTCGTTGGTTTCTTCAGTCATGGTCTTCTCCCCTGTCGGGTGTTGATGGGTGGTTGCCTGCCGTGTGCGCTGCCGATTCCCTCCGTGCGATCCAGCCCGCGAGGGGATTGGCGCTGACCCCGTGGGCGATGAGACTCAACCCCACCGTGCAGGTCACTACCATGGCCAGGAATTCGCCACCCGGCAGGTCTTCGTTGAGCACGATGATGGCGAATACGATGCTGGCCAGACCGCGAGGACCGAACCAGCCGAGAAACAGCTTGCTGGACGGGGTCTCGCCGGTACCGATTAGCGATAGAAAGATCGGCAACATCCGGATCAGCGTGAGGCTCAAGATCGCGTAAGCGACGATCTCCCAAGTGAATGCGCCGACGCTCTGACCGATCACGGCGACGCCGAAGATGAGCCAGGTCAGCATCGCCATGCTCTCGCTGATGGCTTCCCCCGGCATCACCAGCTTGTGGGTCGAAGACTTGGCCATGAAGCCGAAGAGCATGCCGCCGACGAAGGCGGCGATGTAGCCGCTGCCATGCAGGGACTGGGCAATGGCGAAGGAGGCGATCGCCAGCGCGGGCACCGAGACCTGCATCCAGACCTCGCTGATCCAGTCGCGCTTGTGGCAGAAATCGAGCACCCTTGCACCGCTGCCCGCGACGACCAGGCCGACGACGGCGCCGATTCCCAACTCCTTGGCGACGAGTGTCAAGGCCAGTGTCGCTTCATCGGCCACACTGCCCTGAGCGAGCGCAATGAAGACCAGCAGGATCGGTACACACAGACCATCGTTCAATCCGCTCTCGGAATTCAAACCCTCGCGCAGTCGCGACGGCACCGCGGGATTGCTCACCACCGCCTTGCCCAGCGCCGCGTCGGTTGCAGCCAGCATGGTGGCGAGCAGTGCAGCCTCGTACACCGTCAGGTTGTCGAACAGCCAGGCCGCGATGATAAATCCCAAAGCGATGGCCCCCGGCAGGCCCAGTCCCAGCATCCGGGTGGGAATGCGCCACTGTCTGCGCAGGGTCGATATATCCGCGTTGGCGGCGTCGATGAAAAGGATGAGGGCAAGGGTCAGATCAACCAGCATCCGAAACCCGACCTGACTGACATCGTCCTTGAACCAGCCGAGCCCCAACGGTCCCAGCATCAGCCCCGTGATCACGAATATGATCGGTCCGGACACCGGCAGCTTCTCAATACGACCGGCCACGACGCTGTAGAAAAAGGTGAACAGCGCCAGGATGGCGAGCTCGATGTACATCTGGTTTCCTCCTCAGCGGTTTAACGAGCCACTTGGTTCTATCGAGCGTATATTCGTTTTACTAATCAACTCGATCTCCCCCGGTCGCCAGGGCGGGCGCGCGAGGCGCCCGGCTTGGGTCGGTGTTCTCTTGCCGACCCCCCGCCGGCCGGCGTGGCCCGGCGGGGGTGGGTCAGGTGTGGCTTTCCGCTCACACCTACTTCCTGGCGGGGATGCTGATCGTGACCTCGTCCACGAAGCCCGTGAACTTGGAGTCCTCGATGTCCTTGAAGACCTTGTCGGCGACCTGCGTGGCCTCATCCAGGCCCACGTCAGCCGTCTCGTCGGCGGAGTAAAGTGCGGGTTGAGTCTTCTCGATGCGGCCCACGGCGACCTGCTCGCCGTTCACGTAGAGGGTCGCCTCGCCGCCCTTGCCGCGGCCTTCGCCGGCCTCGTCGTAATCGAACTGCAACTTGATCTCCACCTCGTTGCCACTGATGGCCTCTGTGGCGGCCACCGTGTAGCTATGCAGGCCGAACCAGTTGTAGGTGTACGCCGGCTTGCCCTGATCCATGTACAGAGCCCAGCCGCCGAACTTGCCGCCCTGACAGAGGATGACGCCCCGGTCGTTGCCCTCGAGCTGGACCTTGGCGGTGATCGTCTTGGAGGTGTTCTTCTCGTTGAGGAAGGTGTTCTCCAGGATGCCGGTCATGCCCTGGGCGAGGGTCAGGCTGGTCCGATCGCCCATCAGGTCGGGCCGTCCGGCGATGGCGGCGTTGAAGCGCTCGTACGCGCGGTCGTCCAGGGGATAGACGCTGTTGGCGATGGCTTCCCGTTCGAACAGATCCTTCATCGCCGCGAGCCGTCGCGGATACTCGCTCGCCAAGTCAGTCGAGAGGCTGAAGTCCTCCTTCGCATGGTAGAGCTCCCAAACGTCGTCCTGAAGCTTGTTGATCGGCAGGTTCTCCCACGGGACGCGGTGCACGACACGAGCGTACCAGCCATCGTGATAGATCGCGCGGTTCGAGAAGATCTCGAAGTACTGGGTGTGGCGACGGTTGAACGCGTCGGCGTCA
This sequence comes from Thiohalocapsa sp. PB-PSB1, assembly GCA_016745215.1. Classification (GTDB taxonomy): domain Bacteria; phylum Pseudomonadota; class Gammaproteobacteria; order Chromatiales; family Chromatiaceae; genus Thiohalocapsa. The sequence goes on along the minus strand of CP050890.1, from coordinate 3,287,489 downwards.
TGCGCTGCGTACAGCATGCTCACGCCGGCCAACGGCATCTGCGGGACGCCGTTCACCATCCTGGGCTGCGGGAGCTTGGCCGCCTCGAGCACGGTGGCGGCCACGTCATTGACGTGATGCCACTGCTGGCGGATCTCACCCTTGGCCTTGATGCCCGCCGGCCAGTGCATGACCATCGGGTTGCGGATGCCGCCGTAGTCCCCAGCCATCTGCTTGGTCCAGGTGAACGGCGCGTCGGTGGCGACCGCCCAGGCCGAGGAGAAGTGCGGGAAGGAGTCGGGGCCGCCCCAGTCGTCCGCGCGCTCCAACATGCTCTCGGTGGTCTCGGCGTCGAAGATGCCGTTGAGGTGCACCAGCTCGTTGTAGGTGCCGGTCAAGCCGCCTTCGCCGCTCGAGCCGTTGTCACCCATGATGTAGATGAACAGGGTGTTGTCCAGAACGCCCAAATCGTCGATGGCGCTCACCAGCCGGCCGATCTCGACGTCCGTGTGCTCCATGAAGCCGGCAAAGGCTTCCATCTGCAGGGCGTAGAGCGCCTTCTCGTTGTCGCTCAGCGTCTCCCAGTCCTCGATGCTGTCGGGCATGGGCGCCAGCTTGGTGTTCTGGGGGATGATGCCCATCGCCTTCTGGCGGGCGAAGACCTCCTCGCGGTACTTCATCCAGCCGCCGTCGAACTTGCCCTTGTACTTCTCGATGAACGCCTTTGGGGCGTGGTGCGGGGCGTGCACCGCACCAGGCGCGAAGTAGACGAAGAACGGCTTGTCCGGCGTCATCGCCTGCTGGAACTTCATCCACGCGATGGCCTCATTAGTCATGTCCGTGGTGAAGTGATAGTCGGGGTCGTCCTTCTTCTGGACCTTGGTCACGCCGTCGAAGATCACCGGGTCCCACTGGTTGGTCTCGCCACCGATGAAGCCGTAGAACTTGTCGAAGCCCGAGTTCGTCGGCCAGCGATCGTAGGGTCCGGATACGGAGACCTCCCAGGTCGGCGTCTCGTGCCATTTGCCGAACGCCGCCGTGCTGTAGCCGTTGAGGCGTAGGGTCTCAGCGAAGTACTGGGCTCGGGGGGTGCGCTCGCCCTGGTTGCCGGGAAAGCCGGTGGCGATCTCCATCACGCTGCCGACGTTGACCTGGTGGTGGTTCCTGCCGGACAGCAGCGCCGCGCGCGTCGGCGAGCAGAGTGCCGTGGTGTGGAAGTGGTTGAAGCGCAGCCCTTCGTTGGCCAGGCGATCGAAGGTCGGCGTTTGGATGCCGCCGCCGAAGCTGGAGACTGCGCCGAAGCCGATGTCATCGATCAGCACGATGACCACATTCGGGGCTCCTTCCGGAGGCGTGACCTCGAACCTCGGAGGCTTCTCGGCGTCCCGGGCGTCGAACACCGTGATCGGCTCGCGATACGGCGGGTCTATCGGCAGGACGGTACGGTCCAGTTCCTGAGCCGACACGGTGGTTGCCAGGCTGGCGATTATGGGGCCTATCAGGGCCAGGCATGATGTGATAAGTCGTTTCGTTTTCATTTCATTTCTCCTTTTGTAAACTAAGGCTCAGGGTTGAATGAGGAAAAAAATGAACGTCCAATGTCCCGCTTCTCCCCATCCTTCGTTCCACGTTGGATGTTCATTTTTTCTGCCTGCTACTCGACCAGCTCGATCTCGCTCGGCCGCCAGGTCTTGTCGAACCAGGGATCCAGCGGACCATAGAGGCGGAACAGCATGTTCCAGCCCTTGCCGGGAACCGTCTGGACAGGGTACCGATTCGCGTTTCCAGTCTATCCGCGGTCGCAATCCCCTCCGGGACGGGCGTGCTCATCTTCATCGCCGCCTGCTCTGCCCGAACGCCGGTCGCCAGGCCGGCTCCGATCGCCAGTGCCAAGCTCATGCTCAGGAATCTTCTCGCATTCATGTGTTCTCGTACTCCAAATAAGGGGTGGTCGAGTCCGGTCAGAAGGCGACCCGCGCCCGAACGCCGGCAACCCAGGCCTGGTCCTGGTCCGGATTGAGCGGCGGGTTGACGAGCAGCTGCACGCTCGGGGTGATGGCGATCTCGTCCGCCAGCTGCCAGCGGTAGTACAGCTCCGCCGCGTATTGATCGTTCAGTTTGGCGCCGAACAGGGCGCGGTTCGGTCGTCCCCAGTTCAGGCCGAAGCCGAGCTGGCTGCCGGCCCCGAGCTGTTCGAGGCCGCCCGGCGTGTAGCCTCCGCCGATGCTGACCGAGCGCTCCAGCAGGCTGCCGCCCTTGTCCGCCCAGCCGGCCCGCAGGAACCCGAGCCACTTGGCGCCGATGGCGTGATTGAACGACAGGACGCCGCCCCAGCCGTCTTCGACGTCGAGCGCATCGCGTTCGTCCGAGTGCCACAGGGTGAGATGCAGGTTGTTGAGGAAGTAGGCCTCCTGGGAGGCGCCGGTCCAGCCGAACTCGACGTGCTTGAAGTACTCGCGGTCGTTGAAGAAGGTGTTGAAGCCTTCCAGCGGGTCGGTAGCGTCGGAGTTTTGGTCCACCATCCCGGCCATGGCATACACCGAGTCCGTCAACCAGGCGCCGGCGGCGAACCCGAGCGAACCGTCGTTGGTCAGGTCCAGCGCCCCGGCGCCGATGCTGAAGGCGTAGTTGAAGAAGTCGGTCCAGGGGCTGGTGAGGGGATAGACATCCAGGTAATCGCTGATGTCGAGGTAGCCGATGATGAACTCGTACTTGCCGCCCTGGAACTTTTGATCCCAGTAGAGGGTGTTCAGGCGCCAGCCCTCGTCGTTGTACGGAATATTCGAGATCCCGACGTACCCGAGGCTTTCACTGACGAAGGAGTTCGGCAACATGCTGGTGAACCCGTGGGTCTGCTCGACCAGGAACATCAGCGAGCCGGGGTGATCAGTGCCCCGCCCGAAGGCCTCCCAGGCCCCGCGGAAACGGAAGATGCTGCCGGCCGCATTCCTATCGGCGTCGGGCAGGCGATTGCCGCCGGTCAGGTAGGTCGCGTTGTACTCCAACCCGAAGTCCAGGCCGTGCCGCTCGCGGAGCTCGTCTTTCCACTGGTACCAGGGCTTGAGGAAGTTAAGCTCGATGGGGGTATCGGTGACCTCCCGATCGGTCGCGAGCCGGTTGGCGGTCGCGTCCGGTCCGCCGAACGTCCTTTGCGCGCCGTCCCCGGGCGGCTCAGAGGATTCCGCGAAGGCGGTTTGCGCCGATACCAGCGCTACCGAAATCGCAACGCATAGGCATAGCGAACAGCCCGGTCGTGCGCTGATTGTTCTGTAGCCGGCCATCATGATCACCCATACTCGGTCGTCCGCTCGTTGGCCTGTCTGCCGAAAAGGTTCCGCTGCCTGCGATGCGGAGATGGCACCTGAACCCCGGCCGCCGGCGCAGGTCGGCCGGTTGCCGGGAACTTGCTCAGCCGGTCAGGCCTTCAACACGTTGGCGCGGACGTTGTAGGTCTCGGAGTCAAACCAGTCGATCAACCTTACGTTGACGTCGTCCGGGTGATCCAGCATGGACCAGTGGCCGCCCTGAATGAACTCGACGCGGCACTCGGCATCCACACGTGAAGGCGTATCAATGGCCTGAGTCGGCCACAAGAACATATCTTGCTCAGGGTAAATCACCATGCAAGGCACCTTGACGTTCGGATAGTAGTTACGATCTTTGGCAGTTGCCAGGTAGTCCATGACCATAGGGTTGGCTATGTCATAGTTTAGCCATTCGATATGGCCGGTTTGTTTGATTGCGGCCTTGACCTCTTCTTTTTCAGGATGCGAACAGAAAAAGAGATCGAAGTAGCGGAAGTCGTTCGTCATGTAGAGTTCTTCCATACCCGCTTGAGTATGATGGTACGTAAACCAGTTGGTCTTAACGGATTCAAGCATGCGCTCGGGGGTGCCTCGTTCTTGAGTCATTTCGTGGGCCTGGCCGAACACACAGCCCAAGTGGCCAACTGACAAGGAGCAGTATTTTCTGAACAGCTCCGGTTTCTGCATGAGCATGGGCCATGTAATGCCAGAACCCCAATCATGCCCCACCAAGTTGAGATCTTTAAGCCCCAGTTGTTCGATAATCTCAAACATATGGCCAATGATCTTGTCAATTTTGTAATGCTCAACTTCACGTGGACGGTCAGTAAGACCATAACCCAGCGTATCTGGAACAATACAGCGGTAACCCGCGTTCAATAATGCCGGTACTTGATATTTCCAGCAGCTGCCGTCGTCGGGCATGCCGTGGACCAGCATGACGACCTTGTCGCTGTCGCCCACATCACCGACGTGGTAGTTCCAACCACCGATTTTCATGCTCTTGCCTGGAATGCTCATCTGTCTCTCCTCTTCTTTGCGTTTGGCCGGGGCCAACCCGGCCGGTTGAAATCACGCGAGGTGTCGATCTAACCGACCCCCTCGATCTGCTCGACTCGGATGATGGGCAGGTGCAGGCCGTAGAGGATCTCGATCAGCCCGTTGAACGCCGCCTGGTCGGCAAATAGTCCCGACAACGTCGTATGCGCTACGCCATCGCCGTCGATCGTCGTCGTGATTGTCAGATCGCCTAAGCGATCCTGCCATTGCGCTGCCAATTCGCCCTCCACGACGACGCGGTAGCGGACCGGGCCGCCAAACTCGACATGCTTTTTGCGGGGACGCGTTGTCATCTCAGCTTGTTACCCATCGAGGTTTGCGTAACTTCATGCCGAACGGCGAAGGCCGAGAGCGTGCCATGCGCCGCCTGGAGCGGGCGACGTCACGGCGCGATCGCAAAACGTCCGGTTCCTGGCATCAAGCCCAGGGCATCGCCCCGAACTACGGTGAAAAGTGTGCCCGGACCGCGGGATCGACGCGTCCCAAGGAATTGGGTAAAAACTGGGTAATCGCGGGGTAACCAATCAGCTAAGCAATGGCTCGGAACGGTGCGCCGGACGGCGACGACGCGATCAGCGCAAGATCGAAGGGCTAATCAGTTCAACGCCAGTCGGGGCTTATCGGGCGGGGGCCGAGCTGATGATGCGATGCGCGCGTGACGCTGGCGCCCGCGACGCGGGTGCGGGGGTTCTCGAAGGGATCAGGGGGGAGCGCTCCGCGCGAGAGGCGCTGGGCCTGGTCGACGCCGACCAAGATTCAGCGGCGCTCGATCAGCCCCACCTGGACAGCACGCGCCACGGCCTCGCGGCGGCTGGTGACGTCGCGTAAATGGCGCCAGGCTCAATCTTTCTTTGCTGCCCCCGGCCAGGTATAGGCGATGGGGACACCCTCCCGGCCCAGGAAGTGCCAGATCGAGGCCAGATCGAGGACGGCGTCGTCAAAGCCGGTCGCAACCCCGTGCACGTCCAGGAAGACCTCCTTACCTCGGTGTCAGAGCCAGGCGTTTGCGGATCACCTGTTTCGCCCTGTCCTCGGCCTGCCCGAGCGCTGCGACGGGTGCGGCCTCCGCCTGATGTTCATCAGATGGCACCATGTCGCGCAGACGACACAACAAGAAGATGTCTCGCGCAGAGACGCAAAGGCGCAAAGAAGAAGAGAAGTGCACTTGGAGCATCGAGCAACGCTCTTTCTGGCGAAGCGCCAAGGCTCAGCCGCAGTAGTCAGCGAAAGTCCCCGGTCGTGGGAGCGGCCTCTGGCCGCGATCTGCGCCGGAGAAACCTGTGCGTGCGCATCGCGGCCAGAGGCCGCTCCCACAGGCCCGTTGAGCGAGCTGAGGCATGGCGCTAATCGCCCTCTTTCTTCCTTTGCGTCTCTGCGTCTCTGCGCGAGCTATAGTTTTTCAGAAAAATATTTTGGTAATTGAATCCGTACCTTAAGCCAGCGCACGGTACATCTCAAAGAGGGAAAGCACCTCTTTCTTGGCACTCTCGAAGCACGACATCGTCTCCTGTACTTTCTCCTTCAGCGATTCGAAGGTGGGGAAGTAATGCAGATGGGTTCCGTTCTCTTTGACTTTCTTCCAGAGCTTCTCAATGGGGTTGTAGTCAGGCGAGTAAGAGGGTAGATTGAAGACGGTCAGGCGTTGCTTGTGCTCCTCGAAAAACGCCTTCGTCTGAGCGCTGGTGTGGTACCGGGCACCATCCTGGACAAGCACGATGTGCTTACGCGTCTTGCTGAGCACCTCTTTGAGGTAGGCGACATAGGTTTCCGAGTTGAGACGCTCTTCCTGGCACTTAAAGAAGAAGCGGCCAGTGAAATAATCGATCAGGCCAAACACCTTGTAGCCTTTGCGCTTGCCGGAAGTCTCAATGACCGGCTGTTGACCCTTTTTCGCCCACGTGTAGCTAAGGCTTCCCCATTGCGGGAAGGAGGCCTCATCGCCGAACAGCAAGTAGGCGTTCTTGCGCTGCGCAAGCCGCAAGATCGTCGGCCATGTGCAATTCAGCCACTGCATACGTTTCTCGCTGTCCAGGTGATCGGAGACGAACCGCGCTTTCTGGTAGGAGTAGTCCATGGACTTGAGCAATTCGCTGATGTAGCGCACGTTGTAAAACACACCGAAGCGCTCCTGGATAAGCTGTTGGATCATTGGGCTGCGCCAACAATTGCCGTTGAAACCGGCTTTGGCCGGCCCCTCATCAATGAGTTTGGCCAACTCCAGGCGCTGGGTCTTGCTTAGGAATAGAAATTTATTAACTTGTGCACTCCTGAGAAGCAGCAGGAACGGCGCGATAATTCCATGCTGGCAAAAACGTATCAAAGAGGATGCGCATGTTTTGCTTGAAATCTGCCGCCACTTTTCGCCCCGTTTCATAGACCTTATCGATGACATGAACGAACGCCTTGAGTCCAGTTGAAGTGTGGGTGTTTTCCATGAGTTCCTTGACCAACTCGGTACTGGTGAAAATCACGCCTTGGCAGGCACGGGTCACATGGGGAAAGAGACGGTGTTCGATGGGATTGTACTTAGAACAGTAGGGCGGATAATGAGCAATGCGAATTTCGATCCCAAGCTCATCGGCGAGGCTCTGCAAGTCCTGTTTAAAGAGGTAGTGACGGGAACTGTTACTCCCGCCCCCATCGCACAGCACCAGGATGGAGGTAGCGCTGGGATAGTGTAGGCGACCGTGGTTATACCACCAATGCCGAAAACTGTCGCAGGCAAATTCACTGGTATCGTGGCTATTCCCGAGTTGGATGTAGCCGACATTATGCTTGATGTCATAGAAGCTATGCGGAATGATGACCCCTTCAGCAAAGCTGTTGAAATCATGGTCGTAGGTGTGCAGGGCTTCTAAGGTATACAACTGCCCGTCACGGTAAAAATTGCCAAGATTTTCTTTCTTCTTGGTATCCATGCTGACGATCGGATTGCCCGCGGCCTGATAGGCGGCTTTGAGTTGCGTGATCTTCTCAAATTGGGCATCGCGGTGTTTGATCTCGTCCTTCATGGTCGTTTTCTTCTGCGCTTTGCGGCGACGGTAGCCATGTTTTTTTAACAGCTTGCGCACGACCCATTGGCTGATCTGGATCTGATGATCTTCTCGCAATGCCGCGACAATCTCACCCAGGGTGAGGTTCGTCCAGCGGACCTTTTCATCCATCGGATCGCCCGCGGTATGATGGCGTAGAACCGCCAGGAACTTCTCGTCCAACGATGGCCCCCACGTCTGCTCATAGGGGCGACGACCACCACCAGGTTTGCGCACCCGGGGCTTGGTCCCGACTTTGTCCCCGCGAAGCTGCTCGTGTACCTCGTGCTCAGATAAACCGCTCATCTCGCGCGCGCCTTTGCTTACGGTGTTTCGGCTGCAACCCAGTACCTCCGCAATATACACGCGACCACCGCGACCATACTTCAAGGCTTCTAAGCCTGCATACAGACGGCGATCTTTCTCATTCAGGCCCATATAGAAACGACGCATCGATTCCTCTACTTGGGGGGAATAACGCTCCATTTAGGTCTCCAAAAGTTTGGCTTGGTTGCAGAGGCTAAAATGATACTATACCTTCTCCCTTCTGATGAGCTGCACAAGTTATCTAATTTCCGTTCCTTAGCTTCGGCGGACGCCCTGGCGATTTCTTCGAGTGCAATCCGCGCACGCCGTCTATCACATAGCGTTTGAACCACGCACGTACGGCTTCGCTGGAGACCCGCAGAACCTGCGCAATCTCACTGGCAAAAAAGCCATCGGCGAACAACAAGATCGACAGCACGCGGTTCACTCGCGCCAGATCCCCGGCCTGCCTTGCTCTCTCCAGCTCAACTTCCAGTTCGGCACGTTTCTCGTTCGACAACCCAAGATGGAAACTCAACATGTCTTTTCGCTCCTGTCGCATCAGAACCCATGTGACAGTAGGGCGACAAACTGATTTCTTCCAGTCGTGCATGCATACAAAGACTCAGCTTCGTGCTTACCAGAAACATTTTCTGAAGGTCTATAGCAAATTGCGGCAACGCAACTGGCGTCGCGGGTTGAGAAGGCAGGATCTGAGGCTAATCGAACTAGGTCAATCAGCGCGGCAGGGCGTGGCTGCAGCACCCTACCGCGTCAGACAACGGTTGGATTCCTGGCCGTCAGTCCCTGAAATGACCGTTTGTTCACCCTTGAGCAGTACGCGAATACGATGCTGCAGCCTGGAATCTCGATTGCTTCTGCACAGGGGAGTGGTCTGTTGATCTGCGTCCGAATGCAGATACACGTACAGTTGCGCCAGACGCTCCCGCTCAATTTCACCCCGGCGCAGCAGTGTCAGCAGCGTGTTATGGACCCGTACCCGGACCCGATCCTGCAGCTCCCGGTGAGTGGCCCCAGCCTCCATCTCGTGAACCAGACGCCGAACCGTCTTCGCCAGGCTGCCATCTACCGAGAAGTGAACATCGCCCACACTCCATAATCCGAGTCGGTCGTATCGCGAAGGCTCATACAGACAATAGTAACGACCGTTGTGATTGTAGCTGCGCCGGTAGGGAATCTGTCGCAGGTAACGGAAGGCGGTCATTGACGAGGCACCACCGAGCGCCAGCTGGATGCGGGGCAGATCCACCACCGTCTCTGAGGCAAACAAATCAAGCAAGGTCTCCGCGGATCGGGGCTGGGCCATAGCTCACCATGTCGTAGTAAAGACTAATGTCTTGCCACATGATCTTTACTATAACAGTTTCAGGCAGCAATACCGCCTCCGAGCACCCAAAAAGCCGGGATTCAGTCGCAAAATGACCGGAAAAATGATGGAGTATGGACTGAGGGAGGGGTGGAAGGGAGAGCTAGATCAGGAGGTTACAGACGGTAACCGTTGTCTGACGCGGTAGGCAGCACCCGAAAAATACCCTTTTTATTCAATATTTTACAAATTTTTTGTCGCCGAAAATACTACTTGAGCTAAGTCAACTTAAGTTAACCAAGACGCAATCTAAAGAAATTTAGGTTGATTTTTTATATCAAAAATGTATATTTTCTAGTGCCGGCTAACTTCTGGCTGGCTTGTTCTGCTAAAACATAGGAGACTAAAATGCGAGAACACTCTCGAACACCTCTTGCTATTTCCGCCTTCTTGATCTTTGAAGCTTTGAGCAGCGATGCGGCCAACGGAGGTGCCGCAGGGGTTCTTACGGACACGGAACCCGATCACGGCTGGGATGACCTCGGCGGCGATCTGTCCACCCTGACCTTTCGTGCTCGCAGCATCAATACGGCCAACGGAACTGCCGCACAAAGCCTTGTGGTCACCAACCCCCGTTACTGCTCGGATGACCTCATCAGCGATGTGCCTACCATACCCGTCAGCAGCGATGCGGCCAACGGAGGTGCCGCAGAGGTCCTTGCGGACACGGAACCCGGTCACGGCTGGGATGACCTCGGCGGCGATCTGTCCACCCTGACCTTTCATGCTCGCAGCATCAATCCGCTTAACGGAGGAGCTCTTGCGTATGCCGCGCAAGCTATTGCGAACGCGGACGCCGGTCATGGTAGGGGATGCTCTCGTCGGCGATCCAAGACTTTTTTGAGGCGCAGTGGACAATCTTCCCAGTGGACGACACCCCCTATAACGTTCTGATCACGTCCGATCCACTGCGCTGATTACTTACTGGGAAGAGAATGGCGTGAGATGAGCGTTGCTTTAATGAGGTGCTAAGCGTGTCCTTGAGCAACCCGCGTCGAACGATATCCAACTCGAACCAATCCCTCAAATACGATGGGCTGCCCAAAAAAGAGGTTCGTTCATATGAAGAGATAAAGGTTTACAAAGTCTACACAGCGAAAGAATTGCTCCAGGAACGCGCCCGTTACCTGCTGGTAGCGTTTCTACCTATTTACATGATCTTAGGTGTTGTCGTTGCCGTGCTCCTTGAGAGCACAGAGGTCGCTCTAGCCTGTTTGATGTTGGTATCTGTGGTATACGCCTACTATTTCAAACGGCGGCAGCGAGAGGTCAAAAATTTTGACCAAGATTAGGCAAAGCGCCCATGACGAAATTGATGAGGTCTAACAATGCCCTCTGCCTCTTTTGTTGTAACTAACGGTCTGCAACCCACGCAGCATCGTCAGGCAACTAAGAAAGCCGTGAAAAAGACGAAAGCAATGGAAAGCTTGATCGTCAAACTAAGCCCGGAAACCCTCGCCATCGTCGATGAGATGGTAAAGACTACTGGATCTCACACGCGCTCTGAATTTGTGCGTAATCTATTCCGGTTTGCGGCGGCGACTCATGCTGAGCTAAAAGAGGGGAACCGTCCCCTATGGCAAGATAAGGACGGAAACCTTTATCGCTCGAGAATTCATGAGTTTTTGTTTCAGCAACCGATTGATTAACGCATACGCCAAGCCAGACAAAACATGACCGCTAATGTAACGTCCAGCTTGCACTTCAATGCCCATGCCGCGCGGAGCTTTCTCAACAGCTCCGCCCTCCAGTGCCCTAACTAGGGCTTCATCGACTGCCCCCTTAAACAATCGCCTCCAAGGATGGAGGCACTGCTTGCTCCACCCATATTCTTATGGCGGCTTAGCCTGGACAAGCATGTCAAGACCGATCTTCCGGCTCAAAATCGACCGATTTTCGCCTCTAGCCCGCGTGATTGCTCGCTTTCTTGCTCCTGACTTTTTTCATTTTGTAGCCATGCAAATGCAATTATTTTGCACTTGATTTATCGTTTATTTGAGCTATTATTTAGCCATGCATACAGCACATGGCAATTTGCACCTTGAGATCCAGACCTCTCGCAAGAGTCCAGTTGGGATCGTGCGCACCACGTTTCGCGAGAACGGCAAAATGCGCCATACCCAGCACGGACGCATCACTGGCTGCTCACTGGAGCAACTCAAGCTCCTCCAGCTCGCCTTCCGCGAGCAAGTTGTCCCCATCGATGACCCGCAGGCGTTCCATATCCTCAACAGCAAGGAATACGGTGCCAGTTATGCGATCCTGACCATCGCCAGACAACTGGGGTTGCATCGGGTGCTCTATTCGCATCCAGAGCCTTGGGTAAATGGCGCCTTAGCAATGATCGTTGGTCGTCTGATCCATGCCGGAAGCAAGCTCGCCTTGTGCAACCACCATCCCAATACCTGCCTATGGGAGCTCTGCGGCATCGCCGAGCCGCCCGATGTCGATACCCATTGCTATGAGCCGATGGATCGACTGCTGCAACGTCAGAAAGCGATTCAAAGGAATCTGACGCGCCGTCATCTCAAAGACGGCCATCTGGTGCTCTACGATATCACCAGTATCTATTTCGAAGGCGAATACAAGGACAGCGAGCTGGTGAGGTTTGGTTACAATCGTGATGGCAAAAAGGGGCACGAGCAAATCGTGGTCGGGCTCATCTGTACAGCGCAGGGCTGTCCGGTTGGCGTGGAAGTCTTTGCGGGCAATACCAAAGATGAGACCACGGTGATCGACAAAGTGCATGAAATCAAAGTTGACTATGGTATCGAGAAGATCGTCTTTGTCGGCGATCGTGGAATGCTGACGCACAGTAACATCGCATCTCTCAAGGACGAGAAAGACTTGCAGACGATCAGCGCCTTGACGCATGGTGAGATGAGAAACTTGCTCAACAAACAAGTCATTGCCATGGACCTATTCGATGAGCGCAGTATCTGTGAGGTGACTGACCCCGCAGAGCCGATGCGACGTTACTGTCTCTGTCGCAACCCACAGACCGCGCACAACGAGCACGACACGCGTAAACGTCTTCTGAAATTAACCACGGACGCCTTAGCCGATATCGCAGCCTACAAACGCGCAGCAACTGTTGAGACCCTCGGCGCACGTGTCGGAAAGATCCTGGCGAAATATAAGGTGGGCAAGTTCATCCAATGGTCGATTGATGCTGACCCCGACCGTGCGAAATCCTCTCAGCATCGATTGGTCTGGTCAATCGATATGGACAAGGTGGCCGAGGAACAACAATTCGACGGCTGTTACATTATCGCCAGCGATGTCGACCAGGACGCGATGAATACCCTTGAGGTTGTCAACGCGTACAAGAGTTTGACGTTTGTCGAGCGCGCCTTTCGCAGTCTCAAGACCGTACAATTGGAGATCCGCCCTGTTTACCATAAGACGGATGAACGCATCCGTAGCCATGTCTTTCTCTGCATGCTGTCGTATTACCTGCAATGGCATATGGAACAGCGCCTGGCACCATTGTTCGCAGCGGATGGGCAGGGTTCGGAAAGGCGTTGGACCTTCCATGGTGTGATCGAGTGTTTAGCTCAGATCACCCGTAACAGAGTCGCGGTCAATGGTGTGGAGTTCGATCAGAACAGCATGCTGACACCAGAGCAGGAAGAGATACTGGGTCTTTTGCAGATCGCGATGTAGCCACCCGCGTGAAATCCTGAATTGGCGTTTAAATCAATTCAGTCAATGAGTTACGTGTTTCTCGAACAGGAAAATCAGTCAAGACCTCAGCAATTCCCTGACAAGAAAATAACAAAATAAAAACAATAACTTGACGCGGGAGAAATCGAGACGCACCACGAATGTTCTCCTGATCCTTAGGAAAACGGCAGTGCAGCATCCGCGAAGGACTTGACGGCGGCGCCAGGGCTTGGCTAGCGTTGACTGCCAACGCCTGCACGGGAGACCTGTCCAATGAGCGAAAACCGGCGGCGCCAATGGCACCGGTTGTTCGGCATCGGGCTCACCGACCTGTTTGCCGGCAGCGGCTGGCGCGTGGAGCTGGAACGGGCAGCGCTGACGCATGACCTCCAGAATGCAGTGCCAGCATGGCTTGCGGGAAGAGCGGAAAAAAGTTTGTCGCAAAAGGAGGTAGACACAGCGCGCGCGCGGTGGGAGAATCGAGCGTGAATTATTGCGCAGAATTGATTGACGCCGCATGCAACGCCAAGACCACGCGACGTGGTGGCAGGGGGATCGAGAGATCGCTGCCGATGACGTCGCCTACATCCGCACCTTCGTCAAACGGTTTCCCGGGTTATCGCGTACGGAGCTGACCTGCACGCTGTGCGAGCACCTCGATTGGCTGACGCCGGCGGGTCGGCCGAAGTTTGATGCCTGCGCCAAGCTGCTTACCCGCCTGGAGGCGGCCGGGGAACTGCACCTGCCCGCGTTGCGTGAAGACAAACGCCATCCTGGCCGCCGCTCCTGCGCCGCGCAACCCGCGCGCACCCGAACCAAGCCACCGGCGCCGTTGGTGCGATCCCTTGCGGAGCTCGATGCGGTGCGCCTGCGCTTGATCAGCGACACCGAGGAGGAGCACCGCTGGAACGCGCAGGTCGAGCGCTACCATCCGTTGGGCTACAAGAAGCCGTTCGGCTATTGGGCGCGCTACTTCATCGAGTCCGGGGAGTATCAGCTAGGCTGCATCCTGCTCGGCGGCGCGGCCAAAGCGCTCGGCGCGCGTGATCAATGGATCGGCTGGAACGATCGCCAACGGCTGGCGAACCTGCCCTGGGTGCTCAACAACAGCCGCTATCTGATTTTCCCCGAGGTCACGGTGGCGAATCTGGCCAGCCATGTGCTCGCACAGCTGGCCCGGCAGGTGGGCGAGGACTGGCAGTCACGCTGGGGCTATCGCCCGGTGCTGATGGAGACCTTCGTCGATCCGACCCGTTTCCGCGGCACCTGTTACCGGGCGGCCGGTTGGACGCTGTTGGGCCGGACCACCGGTACAGGCTTGGTGCGCCCGGGTAAACACTACCAGACCAGTCCCAAGCTGATTTTCGCCAAACCCTTGCAGGCGGACTTCCGCCGTCTGCTGTGTTCTCATCGACGCACAGGTACCACCGAGCCATGAGCAAGCCAAGCCAACGTCCGGGACGCGAGGCCATCAAAGAGCAGGCGAGAAAAAAAACGCCAACAACGCCGATTGCGCGAACAACAGCGTGAAGCCGGGCTGATTGCGCAGCCGACCCCATCCCCATCGAACAGCACCTCGCACTTCCAGAGCATCGACGAGGAAGGGGAAGCGCGTGCCGAGGCGGTGACCACGCTGATCTTGCTCATGCGCCAGTTGTTGCCGCTGCTGCTGCGGCGCTTCGCGAAGATTCCCGACCCGAGGCATCCCAACAAGCTCAAGCACCGCCTCACTGTCCTGATGATCTACGGCATCCTGGTGTTCGTCTTTCAGTATGCCTCACGGCGTGCCGCCAACGCCGAGATCACCCGACCCATGTTCGAGCACAATCTGCGGCTGCTGTTCCCGCAGATCGACACCCTTCCGCATGCCGATACCTTGTTCCGGCTGCTGTGCCGCATCGATGTGGGCGAGATCGAGCAGGCCCATCTCGCCTTGGTCACGCAGCTCATCCGCAACAAGAAGTTCTCCCGCTACCTGATCAACAACGCCTATCCCATCGGCATCGACGGCAGCCAAAAGATCGCCTTCTCTACCCTGTGGGACGAGCAGCTGTTGCAGCGCAGAATCGGACCCAAGGTCGATCCCGACAGCGACGAGGAGCAAACCTACCAGTATTACGTCTACGTGCTGGAGGCGAGCCTGTGCTTTCGCAACGGCATGGTCATCCCGTTGATGAGCGAGTTTCTCGAATACCAGCAAGGCGATGGCGAGCAGCGCAAGCAGGACTGCGAGAGCAAGGCCTTTCATCGCCTCGCCGCGCGCATCAAACAGGCCTTTCCCCGCCTACCCGTGATGCTGCTGCTCGATGGGCTCTATGCCAACGGACCCATCCTGGAACGCTGCCGCAGCTACCACTGGGACTTCATGATCGTGCTCAAGGACGGCTCGCTCCCGAGCGTGTGGGAGGAGTACCACAGCCTGCTGAACGAACAGCAAGACAATCGCATGCAACAGCACTGGGGCGAGCGAAGACAGCGCTTCGAATGGGTCAACGCCATCCGCTATGAATACGGACCCAACGCCAAGAAGTCCGTCGATGTCCATGTCGTGGTGTGCCGGGAGTCCTGGGAAGTGCTCGATCCCGACTCCTTGGAGATCGTGACGAAACACAGCAAACACGCCTGGATCTCCAGTCGGCCCCTCAATCGACTCAACGTGCATACCCGCTGCAACCTCGGCGCACGCTACCGCTGGGGCATCGAAGGCGCCTTCCTGGTCGAGAAACACCAGGGCTACTCCTACCAGCACGCCTTCGCCAAGAACTGGAACGCCATGAAGGGCTACCACTACCTCATGCGCTTGGCACATCTGATCAATACGCTGGCGCGTTTCTCCAAGGAGCTGGCCGGGTTGTTCGCAACGCTCGGGGTGCAGGCGAAATTACGGTGACACTTTACCATTTACACTATTTTGTTCTGGGCTTATGCTAAGCGTATGTCTCGGCTTCCACGCATCATCGTTCCCGGCATCCCCCACCATGTGACGCAGCGTGGGAACAGACGCCAACAAGTTTTCATGAAGGAAGACGACTATGCGCTTTATAGAGATTGGCTAGCGAACGAGTGTCGATCAAACGGCGTGGACGTCTGGTCCTACTGCCTGATGCCGAACCATGTGCACTTGATTCTCGCACCCTCCAACGAGACCGGCCTGTCCCGCGCCGTCGGGGAGACGCATCGTCGATATAGCGGCTACATCAACGCGCGATTGCGGGTAACCGGCCACCTGTTTCAAGGGCGGTTTGGCTGCGTGGCAATGGATGAAGCTCACTTGATGGCAGCCTTCCGCTACGTGGCTTTGAATCCCGTGAAGGCCAAACGAGCTGCGACGCCTGCCGACTGGCCCTGGTCCAGCACGCCAGCACATTTCCGGCGCGAAGACGATGGATTAGTCACTGTTCGACCCCTGCTGGATCGCGTCGATAATTTAGCGGAATTCTTGGAGATGCCGGAAGATCCTGAACACTTGGCAGCTCTCACCAAGGGCCAAACCATCGGACGTCCACTGATGGACGATCAAAAGCTTGGCGAGCTTGAAAAGCAACTTGGCCGAGCGCTACGTCAAGGCAAGCGAGGTCGGCCCGCTTCGCAAAAGAATGACCCGAAACAACGAAAATTGGTGTAAATGGTAAAGTGTTACCGTAATTAAGGCATTAACACCAACAGCGACAAAGCCCCAGGGGTCAGTCAACAGGTCAGGGCTAGGTAGATCGTGCGCCGGGCTCATGGTCGATTCGCTGCCGGTGGATGGAGGGGCGGCCCCAAAAGGCTACGTCGGACTCGACCTTCAGAGCACAAAGCCGGTTGAGAAGGGATTCTCCAATCGCATCGGTCCAACCCGTCGGCCATCCTGCATATCCTCGCTCAGCAGCCGGGTAACGCCGGCACCGCGGGCGGTCTGCACCAGCATGGCGTCCCAGAAGGCAAAGTCGTGCTCGGCCCTAAGGGTAATGGCGGCGGGGAGGGTGCCGGTTTCCGCGGCGATGGTCGGGAACAGCGTCATCCAGTCTCGGATCATGGTGCTTGCATCTTCCAGCGACATCTTCTCCTTGCGCGTGACGGCATGGAAAAACTCGGCGAGGGCTTGCAGGGTGAGCACGCAGTCGCGCTCGGCCATGGCGTCCATCAGTGCAGCGGCCTGCTCATGGCGCGTGCCTGCATCGGCGTCGATGCTGTAGATCAGGACTTGGTGTCGATGCTGAAACGTTCGGGCATCGGTTCAGCGCTCGTGGAGCTCATCCCGGACGGCACTTAGGCCGCCGAGGGCGTAGCCGCGACGCATGCGTGCGCGCAGGCGCTCTCGGGCCGCGCTTTGGGCGTCCGACAACGTCTTTCCGCTGGTCGGGATGGGTAAGAGGCGGGCAATCGGCTTGCCGCGGCGGGTGATCACAAACTCGGCGCCGTCCTGCACGCGCTCAAGGTAACGAGAGAGGTGCTGGTTGGCGTCGCGGATAGAGACTAGCTCTTGCATGACCGAATCTCCGTGGGCTGTTCCAATCTACGTGGGATGTTCTACATGAGCCTAGGGTAGCCCCTGATCGGAGGTTTGGCAAGGCGCTACTTTGCCGCTCAAGCCCAGGCGAACGAGCATGGAATGCTGGCCCCTCGCTCAAGTCGACCCGGTCACCACCACCCCCTGCCCCTCGTCCTCATCCACCAGCTCGCGGAACGGGCACGGCGACGATCGGGCCGAACAGCAGGGAGATGGCCATGCCCTCGAAGATCGGGGCGAACAGGATGGCGACGGCGCCGGCCATCATGGTCAGGTCCGTGATCCAGATCGGGCGCATGCGGGTCTTGCCGGCGAGCGCGATCAAGCCGATCATGGATGTGGCCGTGAACTCCGCTTCCATGAGCCAGTGGCCGGGGATGATGCCGATCAGGGTGAGCGGGATCGGGCTCATGATGATGATGGGGTGGATGAAGTTCTTCAGCTCCCACACCAGGAGGATGAAGATACGGACTAGGGCGGCGGCGAATGCGAGCCCCAGGTCGCGGAAGGTCTCGTAGGTGATGGTCCACTCGCCGGACCATTCGAAGCCGGCGCGGGCGTCGCCGGCGGATAGGAAATCCAAGCCACCTTTAGCGTCCAGGTTGGCCCGAGGAAGAAGGGTAGCGGGGGTGGGATGCGCCGTCAACCCCCGACTGCGGGGCTGATGGACGTCGCGCGCGGCGTGGGGGCGCGCGTTTCGGGGTGCTGGGGAGAGCACCTGCGCCGCAGCGCGCCGCTGGCAGACGAGCGGGGCTGTACCGTTTCCTGCGGGACAGAGACGGCGGCTACCACGCAATGCGCTGATCAAACTCGAAGTCGAACTCGGGCTGTTGGAGGAGGTTCCAGTCGGGTTCCGACTCGGGCATATCGTCCCAGGCGGGCGGGCCGCGTGCCGGTGTGATCGGCGGCGGACGCGGCGGCTCCCCGATGTGGGTGAGGATCTGCTCGACGGGCGCGGCCTCGGCGATGTTGCGCGATGCGGCGCTTAGCCGCGCCGCAGTTGGGACAGACCAGGGGCAGCGATTCGAACAGCCGCTGCCGGCAGCATGGCCCACAGATAGCGCGCCGGTGAGCGGGCATTGGGGGCCGGCGCCCGGGGCGGCGAACTGACCACGGTCGGTGAGCCTGTTGCGTCCGCCACCTCGCGCCCGAAGGCGATAGCAGCCGCACGCAGCGGCGCGTTGGGCGCAAGCACGCCGTGGTAGCGATGGCGATGCCGCCTGGGCGGCGGCCAATCTGTGAACAAGTTGCGCCGCGAGGTGGTCGATCAGCTCCAGCGGCGTGAGCGTCAGCGCCGTGGTGCCGTCACGCTGTGGCTTTGGCAACCGATAGACGACGCGCTCGTCGTCAAGCCGCTCCAGGCGCTCGAGCGCGAACGGTGGGCGAGCACAATAGCGCAGCAGTCGCTCCAGGCCGGCGCGATCCTGCGCGCCCACGCACACCTCGGCATCCAGCGAGAAGCCGCTGTTCTCCCAGGCGCGCATGTCGCAGACGTCATCACGCTCGATCAGGCCGCTGCGGGCGAACCAGCGCAGCACCCGCCCGCGTACCTGTTCGGCGATGGCAGCGACGGCCTCGGGGGTCAGCTCGGCCGCGGGGCGAAAGCGCACGGATTGCGGGTCATCACCGGCCTCCTCGACCGGCTCGAAGACCCCGTCGATGATGCAGCAATGGTAGTGAACATGGCGATTGAGGGAGGCACCGAAGCGGTGGATGAAGCTCACCGCTTTGAGGCGGGCTCGCGCGCCGGCACCGCTGCCTTGGATCAAATGCGCCTCGATGACGCGCAGTAGGATTCGCAGGACGGCGCTGAGGGCGCGCGGCTCGCGCTCCAGGTACCAGCGCAGCCGTTTGGGCACCGAGAGGACCCACTGGCGCACCGGCAGCGGCGGGATGACGTGATCGACCAGGTGCGCCGCGGTCTCCGCCATCCGCCGGGCGTTGCACGACGGACACAGCCCGCGCCCTTTGCATGAGAAGGCCACCAGGAAATCATGCCCGCAGTCCGGACATCTGGCACGGGCGAAGCTGAAGGCCAAGGATGCCGCATTCGAGGTAGTGGCGGAACTCGCGCTCCACGTAGGCCGGCACGCGCTGCCCGTCCCAGTCGTCTTCCCCTGCGAGCGTGAGATAGGTCTCCAGGTGCTGCTGGACGATCTGGTAGAGGGCGGTTTGCTCGGGATGGCGGCGGCAGTATGGGGCAGGTCCGCATCCCGGTGACGCGACGGCCATGTCGGTAGCCGGCTGGAATTCGGCGCTTGACTGGAGTTATAGTCCTCTCACATGACATCAAAACTGTCCCTTTCGATTAGGGCCAGCACTCACACACCAAAAACAAAAGGGCATATCTGGTTATCATGTTGAGTGACTATATATACAGTATAGCTGCGTGTGGCTCTGCGTTAGTGAAACGTCCCATTGACCATCGCGTAGGTGAGTGCGCCGCCTGTCGTCGAGATGAAGACGTGGTCATCGCCACCCCCGACGGCGTTGCGTTGTTCGAGGTAACGCCGCAGCGCGGCATCCGTGCTGTCCTGGAGCGGGACCAGCCGGCTCTTATGGAACTTGGTCTTGCGCACGAGCAAGCCGTCTACGGTGACGTCGTCGAGGCGCAAGCGCAGCGCCTCGGAAATGCGCAGACCGGTCGCGGCCAGCAATCCGAACAGCGTGTAGTAGGTCAGTGAGCGAAAAGGGGTCAGAGCCGTTTCTGGTAAGCTGTCTTTTCCAGACGCGACGGGACGCCGGCCGATGAACTCGTTGATACCGACGGGCTTGCCGGCCTTATCTTCGATGAAATGGATCTTGGGCAAACGCATTAGCACCGGCTTGCCGTCCTTGATCTGGTATGTGGTCTGGATGCTTGAACCCATCACCTGCTCGGGCGGAATCCCCAGCCCTTTCAAGGTGGTAATAGTTTGAAATCCATCAGGAATTTTTCCACCCTTCAGTAACCACAAGATGCTTAGGTGTACAACATGGCCTTTGGTTAGCAGAATGTGACGAAAGAGACAGCATTCAAAAACACCGGGGTGATCCAACATGTTGGACAAGATTTTCGACCGATTTATCGAGCGTGCACCTGTGGCGGTTATGGTTCGGGGCGTGTTGGAACGCGTCTTGAGTGCAGATGCACTCAATGCGCTCTACGATCGTTCCGCGGTCACGCAATACACGCGTAGCCTACTGTTTTCCAATGTGGTCGGCTTGATGTACCTGGTGGTGTCCCGTGTTCAACCGTCGATCAATGCGGCCTATAAGGACAACGCAGACGAGATCCCGGTGTCGATCACTTCCGTCTACAACAAGCTCAATGGGGTCGACACGCAAACCTCGCGCGCGTTAGTTCGGGATATTGCCGCGGAGTTAGGCGAGGCGGTGCATAGACTCGGTGGCGCTTGTACTCCTTGGCTCGAGGGCTATCGAGTGAAAGTGCTCGATGGCAACTGTATCGAAACGACGCACCATCGACTCAAACCCTTACGGGGGCTGGCCGCGGGGGCTTTGCCGGGCAAGTCTCTGGTCATTTATGATCCACAGTTGGAGATGGCAATTGACGTCTTTCCTTGCGAAGACGGGCACGCCCAGGAGCGCGCCCTGCTTGGTGAGGTGCTGCTCAGGGTGCAAGCGAAGGATTTATTCGTCGTGGACCGCAATTTTTGCGTGCGGGAGATGCTGTTCGGGATAGACGAGCGGCAGGCTGCTTTCATCTGCCGCCAACACCAGGGATTGCCTTGGGAAGCCGCGGGCGAGGAATGCTTCGTTGGGCAAAGCGAAACTGGCGCTCTCTACGAACAATGGGTTTGGGTGACCGACCAGCAGACCGGCCAGAGGCATCGTTGGCGTCGTGTGCGCATTGTGTTGAAACAAGCGACGCGCGATGGCGACAAGGAATTGACCTTGCTGACGAACCTGCCAAAAACGGCCGCCCCTGCCAAACAGATTGCCTGGATCTACCAAAAGCGCTGGACCATTGAGACAGCCTTCCAAGAGTTGGAGGCGCACCTACACTCAGAGATCAATGCGCTCGGCTACCCTAAGGCGGCACTCTTCGGGTTCTGCGTTGCACTGCTTGCCTACAATGTCTTGGCGTTGGTGAAAGCCGCCCTGCGCGCTGAGCATGGGGAACAGACGGTTTCCACCGCGGTGTCCGGCTATTATTTGGCGGGCCATCTGATGCGCACCTACTATGGCATGATGATCGCGATCGCCGATGATCAATGGCGTGTTTTTCAGCAGATGAGCGATGAACAGTTCCTTAGAACCCTGCAACAGTTAGCCGCTAAAGTGAACCTTGCCAAGTTTCGAAAAAACAAGCGCGGGCCGAAAAAGCCAAAGCCCAAACCCGTCTATGACCCCAAGCATCCACATGTCTCAACAGCCAAATTGCTTGGTGGGGCCACTACACCTTGAAAGGGCTGCGGGTTACACCCGGCAGCATGTGCTCGGAATTGTGCACTCGTTGGGCAATTTTCGTTGGTCAAGCGATGCAAAATGCAAGACCTGACCCCGTCTTTCACTCGGATATCGTTGAGGCCCTTCAGTTCCAAGGGTTCTCAATCTCCAAGCTATCCAGAAAATCAAAGTCACTGGTGTTGCGCGTCGCGAGCCTGCATTCATTCGTCCGTGCAATCGCCGCAATCAACATGTCTTCGACGCTCATCGGACGTCCGTGAGTGCGCGATTCCGATGCGATAGCCACGTAATTGGCAGTCGCTTCGCAGTCGTAATCCAAGCAACGTCCTTCGAACTCGGCAAGCGCGTCCGTGACCGCCTGTGCCAACTGTCGCTTGCGCCTACCATCCGGCAGCATTGCGACTCCAAGTTCGAGTTCGGCTTTCGTGACGCTGCAGAAATAGAGATCGTTGTCGGGTTGCCGGTCAAGCCACGCCAGCACTGCGGGTTCAGGCTCCTTACGCAGTAACTCGGAGATGACATTCGTATCCAGCAGGATCATTTGACACCAAAATCCGGCGGCTGCCGTGGCCGGGTACGGGCAGGCAGGGGAAGATCAAAACCCCCAGTTTGCTGGATGACTCGCTCGTGTACGCGGGTGCCGAAGCCCTTGCGCGCTGAGGGTGCCGATAGGACTTGGTGAAGAATGTGCCGTACCTCGTCTTCCATCGAGCGTGCGTTCTCGGTGGCGCGCAGACGCAGTCGTTGCTCAAGTGCCTCGTCTAGATCATGGATTATGAGTGTGCCCAAGGTCATTTCCCTCTTGAAAAAATACACCGGTTTAGCGCAAAACTATAGCGATCTCGCTGCGCCCGGTTATCTCTCGCCGCGGACCCCGACCGATGTCGCCGCAAGTTCAGCGATGTGGCGCGGGGCCGAAACGACCACATGCACTATCCAGATAACAGCGTATCGAGGAGTGTTGTCCCGTTTCTGGATCTCTGCGGCCGTCGCGTCGAACGGCACGGGGAATGTGATCAAGACGCACCGATCACGTTGCCCGCGGGGTCCGCCGATTGCCGTATGCTACCCCTCCGGCCCGGATGCGTCCATGTCTGCATCTTGCCGAATTCCGCCGAAGCCGTCCCGCGCCGCCACGCCCGATCAGCGCTGGCTTGCCGGCGCACGGCCTGTTTCCCCGCTGACAGGGTTCTTTTTGCCAGGAAAGCTTGCCGGATAAATCACCCTCCGCGCCTCGCCAAACCCCAGCACCGCGCTATCCGTTAGGCAGCGGGATGCCCATCTAATCCCCGGCGATCGCCCAACATCGCGGATTGCCGTAGCCCCAGCGCCAGGTCAAGCCGGTGCAAGGGCGTCCGTACGTCGTTGATCGTCGGGTTACGCTATCGCTAACCCGACCTACCGCAACGGTAGAAAGTGTGCCCGGACCGCGGGATCGATGCGTCCCAAGGAATTTGGTACGAACTGGGTAGTCCGAGGGTCGATAAGCGATGGAGCAACGGTCCGTCGGACGGCGACGACTCGATCGGCGCCGGGTCGAAGGGCTGATCGGTTCAACGCCAGTCGGGGCCGATCGGGCGGGGGCCGGGCCGATGATGCGATGTGCGCGTGACGCCGGCGCCCGCGACACGGGTGCGGGTTCTCGCAGGGGATCGGGCGGGGAGTGCTCCGCCGGGGGGCTGGTCGACGCCGACCGGGATTCAGCGGCGCTCGATCAGCCCCGCCTGGACGGCACGCGTCACGGCCTCGCGGCGGCTGGTGACGTCGAGCTTGCGGTAGATGCGCTTGAGATGGGCGTTGACGGTGTGGGCGGAGATGAAGAGCTTCTCGGCGATCTCCTTGCTCTGCAGCCTGTCGGCGAGCAGTTCGACGATGTCGAGCTCGCGGTTGGTCAGGGGCTCGACGAGTGGCGGAGGCGTATCGGCCTCGCTCGGGGGTTCGGCGCCGTTGCTTGTGATCTCGCTTTGGCGCAGTGGCGGGGGGTGCTTGGCCGCATTCGGCTGCTCCGGCTCCAGCAGGTGCAGGATGCGCTTGACGAAGGCGTCCTCGGGGGCGGTTTCGGCGAGCCGCGCGAGACGGTCTCTCAGCGGCGCGCCGGATTCGAGGAACGGCCGCAACCAGTTGTCTGGACGCGCAAGCGAGATCGCCTCGTCCAGGGCCGCGGCGGCGCGCTCGGGGTGTCCTTGCCGTTCCAGGGCAACGGCTTCGAGGACCGCGACCTCGATCAACTGACCCTGGAACCGGCACTCGGCGGCCGGCTTGCGAACCGTCGCCAGCAGGTCCAGCGCCCGCTCGAGCTCGGTGGTCGCGCCTTCCGCGATCAGTACGCGTGCCGCGGTGAGCTGCGGGACCTCCAACCAGCAGAACAGG
The DNA here is from genome assembly GCA_016745215.1 of Thiohalocapsa sp. PB-PSB1. Taxonomy (GTDB): domain Bacteria; phylum Pseudomonadota; class Gammaproteobacteria; order Chromatiales; family Chromatiaceae; genus Thiohalocapsa. Next base: position 3,263,480 of record CP050890.1, on the reverse strand, counting down.
GTGTGCGGCGCCGGCTGCGTGTCCATATCCATATTTGGGGCGAGTACCCATTGGTCGGCCGCGGCGGTCTCGCCACACAGCAGCGCGACCCGGACCCGGATCGACTGAGCAACCGCAAGACAATCGTCCTCGTCGAGCTCGTGGGCAAGGCGCGCGAGCTGATCGCAGACCGTTGCCGCCTGATCCCGGTGTCCCATGAGCGCCCGGGTCAGGGCGAGACCGGCCATGGCATCGACCGCTGCCGGCGGCTCCAGCAGATAGCGCGCGGTCGCCGCGTGCTCGAATCGGTCTGCGGCGTTCGCAAGCTCGGCGGCGTGTAGATAGCTGCAGCCGAGAAAGTATTGGCTCCAGGCCTTGTTCAAGCGCATGTTCTGCGTGGTGGCCAGATGCGCCAGGCGCTGCGCCTGCAGCCGGGCGGCGAGCAGCTGGCCGCCGAGCAGGTGCGCGAATGTCAGACCACCGAGCAAACGCGATTGCAGAAAGGGTTGGGACCTATCCGCCGCCTTGAGTGCAGCTCGCAGCGACGCCAGGGCCCGGTCCTGTTGGCCGACCATGCACCGGGCCAGGGCCAGGAACATCTCGGCATCGCAGGAGAACCAGGTCCTTGCCCCCGCGAGGCTGCCGACGGCCTCTTCGAGGTAGCGCAGACTGCGCTCTCCCTCGCCCTCGTAGTAGGCGAGGAAGCCCCGCAGATGTGCGATCAACGCGGTCACCGCGGGGTCCGGTTCCGCCGATCCATCGGCAACCATCAGTGCCTCGGCCTCGTCGATCAGCGGTGGCACCCGGGCCAACTGGTGCTGGAGGTTCCGAACACCGGCCTCGACCAGGAGCAGCCGCGGGCGACCGCGGCGGACCTGGTTGGGCAGCATGGCGAGCCAACGCTCGATGACGTACCAACGGTCCTCGGCGAATTCGGTTTGCGCGTGACGTTCCACCAGCTCTGCGGCGCGTGTCTCATCGTTTGCCGCGAGCGCGTGCTCGATGGACTCGGAAACGAGATTCTGGCCTTCGAGCCAAGCGCTGGCACGCAGGTGGAGGTCCGCAATCTCCCCTTGCGTCGACGTCGCCACCAGCTCTGCTCGCAGCAGCTGCTGAAACAGCTGGTGGAAACGGAACCATTCGCCATGCGCGTCCAGACCGATGGTAAACAGCTCGCTGCCCGGCAGAGAGCCAACGGTTTCGCCGCCGCCGGTCGAGGCCTCGGCCGGCAGCTCGGGTGCGCAGACCGCCTTTATGAGGGCCGGGCAGAAGCGCCGGAAGATCGACGCGCGCAACAGGCACTGTCGAGACTGGACCGGCTGCTGTGAGAGCACCTCGTGCAGCAGATAGTCCTGGGCCTGCTGAATACCGCCTCTGAGTTGGGTCAGAAGGCGTTCGGTATCCTGCGTCCGGCGCATCGCGAGGAATGCGAGACGCAGTCCCGCGGCCCACCCCTCCACCTCGTCGTGCAGTTGCCTGATCACCTCGGCGTCGACGGCGGTCGAGGTGGTCTTGGTCAACAGCTCCGCGACTTCCTCCTCTAGGAAGCGCAGATCCTGCATCCGTACCTCGTTCACCATGGATGCCGCGCGCAGCATCCAGATGGGGAGCGGAGGGTCGCGTCGCCCGATCAGGACAAGGTGTAGCTGCCGCGGCGGGTGCTCGAGCAGCAACGACAGCAGCTCGTGGACGGTCGACGTCGGCGGGATCCGGTGGAAATCGTCCAGACAGAGCACCAACCGCCGATCAAGCCCATCAAGGTCGTTGATCAGCCGGCCTGCAAGGTGCTCAATGGGCGGCAAATGTCCCGCCCCAGCGAGATCCTTCAACGCTGGACAGGCGCCGGGCAGTGCCTCGTCGACGGCCGCGGCCAGATAGTCGAGGAATTGCGTGAGGTCGCTGTCCGACTCATCCAGCGAGATCCATGCGACTGGGTCTACGACGGAGTCGGCCCAATGACTCACCAGCACGCTCTTGCCATAGCCGGCTGGTGCCGACACCAGGGTCAGCGTCGTCTCCAGGCCGCGATCCATCAGCGTGTGCAGGCGACCGCGGCAGACGATGTCTTCCAGGACCCGCGGGCGGTGCAATTTCGTACGGATGAGGTGCATGACAGATAGATAGTGCCTGAACGAAAACTGCGAATTTCGCGGAAACTGCATCCCAGTAAAGCGATTGCTTCACGGGCGTCGTTATTCAATTTCCCGGAATTGGAGAATCTCGTCGCGCCAAATGAGAATCTTTGTCAGTAGCGCCGCCCCGCGGGCATACCAATTCCTAGGACAATTGCAATTGGGGTTTCCGAAATGCCTACGCGGCGCGTTTTCGTCGGCGCTGTTCTTCTTCCGCCTCGCGGGCGATCAGGATGGCGCCTAGACGGTGGATATTGCGCGCCACCACGGCCATCGCGACGTAGCGTTCGAACCCGTCTATGCCATGGTCGCGACACAGGTCGAGCCCGTGCACTTCCAAGGCATTGATCGCCGATTCGACGGCGGAATGACGACGACGCAGCCGCACGAACCGCGGCTGCGATGCATAGACCGCCTCGTCCGCCGAGCATTTGCCTTTCTTGGGCAATACGGGAAACTCGACAACGTTGTGCAGCGCCTCCTGATTGGCGGGGCTGTGGAAGCCCTTGTCCAAGCTCGCGCTGCGGATGCTCGGGAACCGCTGCGTCGTGTCTTCGATCAGCACGACGGCGACTTGATGGTCGGTCTCGTGCTGCATGACGCGATGATGGAGAATAAACCCGTGTTGGTCTTCGACGCTGGCGACCCGCAAGCCCAGCTCCACGGGTACGCCGGCCTTGCCTTTGTTGATCCATTCGGTATGGCCTTCGAAGACCGAGAAGACCTTTTCGGCGTGGGGGATGCGCTCGCCCTGGAGCACGCGACGGCGGACTTGGTCGATCTGACGCTCGCCGTGGGGGATGTACGCGTCGAGCGGTTGCAGCAAAATTTCCGGCAGCTTGTGCACTTGCAGCAGCACCTCGCGCGTGGCGCGGGCGCGCCCGAGGAACCCTTCGGCCAAATCGAGGTAATCGCGATACGCTTGCTCGATCTCCACATCGCGTGGGATGTCGTCGCGCGACTGCGGGTCGAGCTCGATCCCGGCGATGTCGACATCGCCGAATTGCCGCTGGGGATTAAAGAATTGTCGCATGCGTCGCTCGCCGAACGAAGTTCATTCGAAGTCTATTGCGAAATCGGTCCCGCGATATTAGCAAACGCGCGAATCAAAAGCCAGTGATCAATGAAAACAATGACTTACTTAGGACGACAAGTAAATATTCGGCCAAGTCATCCGTTCAGCCAGAAACTATGGAACACAGGAGAAGATTCCGTGTATAAGCTGGACCATGCAAACCGCGATACAACCCAAGTCGACGGCAGCCGAGGCGCAGCGTGCGGACATTTGCTCCGATGCGGGGCCACCGTGCCCGTTCTCGCAGCAATGGGTCAGGATCACGAAACAGGAGCACATTGATCTCACCGCCCGGGCAAGCTACTGTCTACTGCATCGACCCCAGCCGCGGTGCCGCAATCCCCGGCGCGCATTTTGCCGGGTTGCAGGCGCAGCAGGCCATCATCGTCTGCGATCGCTACAGTGCCTACAAGAAGCTGGCCCGGCTGGCGTTGAACATCCTGCTGGCGTTCTGCTGGGCGCCTATGCGCCGCGACTTTCTGGATGCCGGTCGCGCCTTCGCCGAGCTTCCCCGACACTGGCAGGACGTCTACGCATACCGCCCGGTGCTGCTCGAGACCTGCGTCGAAAGATCGCGTTTCCGCGGCACCTGCTACCACGCCGCCAACTGGCTCCGCCTCGGCCAGACCAAAGGTCGCGGCAAGCTCGGCCCTGCCGGGAAACCCAGTGTGCCAATCAAGGATTTGTGGGTGTACCCCCTGGATCAACGCTTCCGCGAGACGCTGACTCGTTGATTCTTCGAAGAATGGGTAGACCGAATGTTTACCCGGCATCGGCGGCCTCGCCGCCCGCTGGGCGGTGCTGCCGCAACCCCGACTTATGATTCGCAATGGCAACACCGACGCCGTGTGCCAAGCGATCACAATCCCCGTCTCCACCAGGATAATCGACCCAGTCAGCGAGCGGCCATGCTTGACTTTCCGGGCAGCACTCGACCCACCGAGCTGAGCACGGCTGCATCCGAGTCGAACAGGCCGTCCAAATCTCGATCGACGCCCATTCGAACACCGGAGCCAGGTGGCGTGCATGTGTATGTCAGTGCGGCGGTGTCGCCTCTTGCCACCATGTTGCGTAATTGCTTATCGGTCGACAAGCTTGCTTTGCCGAGATCGCTGACAAATAAGCCATCCCCGCGGCGATACCAACCTCGCTGGTGAGCATCGACTCTGGCCTTGGCAATCAAGTCGCATTCTCCGGCATCAGCGCGCTCGACCATGAGATCGATTCGTCCCTGCGCGCGCGCAAAGTTGCTGTTGGTCAGGGTTACCTGCTGCCCCACGATTGGAGCCAGGTTGCTGTCGAACGCAAGTATGAATTGCTCGAGTTTCCTGCCCTGTTCCACGCTCATGATCGGGAAGAGCGTCCGAAACACCGTATCCACGGCTCCGTTGTGGAGAAACCCAAATCCACGGATTTGATCTCCCATCAATTGGTCGTCTCCATGCACGATATGATCAGTGATTGCTCGTCCAAACATGCCGACTTTCGTGTACATATTGCGAAAATGCGGGATCTTATACTGTTGCGATTGACCGGCATTCGAGATCTTGGTGTTGGTACCGAACAGGCCTTGTTCGGGATCGAGGCGATGGCAGCTATTGCAAGTTCTGTTATTGACCTCTCTGATCCGATAGTTGAAATAGATGTCACGACCTTCCTTCTGATCGGGCGTCAGTGAATTGTCCAGCGAGCGAATTGGATTTGGCGGGTAGGAAATCTGCTGGGCAAACTCGGCAAAAAGCTGCATTTCCGAGTCAGACAACATTGAATCCCGGCCCATCAGACTGACAAAAGCAGGGTTGAACGCCTTGAATGCTCCGACCACATCATTGGGATCTTCACCCTGGTCAGCCGCGGTCCGATCGCCACGCCAATGCAGCGAACCGTGACCGCGTATACCTCTGATGCTCTGTGTGGTCATCGGCCCTTTCATCGGATGGTACGGGAGCAAGACCTTTACATCTTGCTGCGCGACATTTCGATTCGGCTTGCTGTCCTGCAACGGGTCTCCGAGATCCCATGCCAGCTGGTCCACATCCCCGTCCACATGGCAACTACCACAGGCTGCCTCGCCATTGCTTGACGTCCTGTACGCGTCGTAGAGATAGGGGCGCCCGGCAACCAGCGATGCCGGCTCCGGATTGAATAACGAGTGGCTTTCCACTTCGATTTTCTTGTCGGTATCGATGACTACCACAGCGTTGTTGAATCGAGTCAGCGCAAACAGCCGTTTTCCATCTTTACTGAGGGCAAGTCCGGTTGGCCCGCCGCCGCTTACGCGGATGTGGTCCGCTGCATTCGGTACAAAGCTGTCGTCTTCCAATTCACTGATCTTGAACACGCCAATCTTGCTCGAGCCCTTGGCGGCAAGATACAGAGTATCCCCAGTTGGAGAAATGGCCATGCCGCGTGGCAACGCAAGACTGTTGTCCTTGGTACCGGTGGGTGCAGGAATCCTGTCGTAGTCGATATGCTTGTTGAGATGGCGGTGGAGAACGGAATCGCGAAATGCATTCTCGTCGCCCAGTATGCTGATCCGCGTCTCGTGAAGATGTCCGATCACACTGGAAAGGTCGCTGTCGGCGGGGCGTACTCCTTCGAAGCGCACCTCGTTGCGGGCCTCCGTGTTACTGACATAGACCTTTCCGTTCACTGGATTGACGATCATGTTGTACAGGACTGTCCCAACATGTTGGTACCAGCCGACGATCTGTGGAGGATTGGCGCTTGCGTCGATTTTGAACACATCTTTGTCAGGCAGCGAGAACGGCACCTTCTGGTCCCAAATCCGCTGCAACTCGTCAACCCAGTGCTTGCCGTCAAACTTGACAATGAGCCCCTCTTCCGGGCGTGGATTGCCATTGCTGTCGGCATCTGGGCCGGGCAATCCATATGCGATCGTGCGATCCGAAAACTGGCAGGGCGGGGCCTGCTCGCCACCATCGCAAACCGCGCCCTCGTCGATCACCGTCGTCTGGTTCCCGGTCTGGAATCCAGCCGCGTAGACCGTCCTTCCATCCGGGCTGACGGTTAAAGCGCGAGGGGTATCAGAGAACAGCGTTAGAATGCTGGCGGGCTTCCCCCCAAGGGCCTCCTGTCCCAGATCGTTTGTATCGAATATCCACACATCGCCACGGCCTATACCGGGTGTCGTCAGCTGTGGGTCAACGGGGGAGTTTTGGCCACGATGGGCAGTGGTGATAAATGCCTTGGAATTCCCATCGCCTGCAAAAACGATGTCTCTGGGCTCATCGCCGACGAATAGGGTTTGCGCGACACCAGCCTGGTCGCAATGCTCATTCTCCAAGCGAACGATGCTAACCGAGTCAGACAAGTGGTTCACCACCCAAATCTCCTGGTCCGTTCTGACCGCAACCGCCACGGGCTCCATACCGACGGGTACAGAGCAACTGTGGGAGAGCTGAGTCTCCGCGTTGCGCACGCCTTCTGCATTGATACGAAATATCTCGATTCGGTTATCCGGGGTGTTTACAGCAACCAACATTCTGCCATTTGGCGAAATCGAGATGGGCCGAACCTGGCCAGACTCGAAAGCAGTGAATGAACTGGACGGGATTCCAGCGAAGCTGGGAAGAGCACTGGCAAGCAGCGCTGGGATGAGCCATACAGGGTGGAATGAGAACATTGCAGAGACCTCTTGTAAATGGGGTTGTAGCTAAACGTCATGAATCCGCGAAAAGGCCGAAACCTCAATTGCAATTCAGACGAAGAATCGCCGTACAGCACAGCTTTCGCCCAGCATATACCCCAGGTGTTGTACTGAATAACTTTACTTGCAATCCCGAATCATCTGGTTGACCGGCTTGAGGCAATCTTCAGATCAGAGTCTGTAAAGTTCTATTTTTCATATCCATTCGCCATTAAACGACTAATATTTTCATGGTTATTGGCAAACGTATATGATCGAAATTAAACCTAGCCTCTATAAAGAACTATTACTGTGAATTTTTTGACGGAAGAGTTGTGAGAAATTACCAGCAATAGCCTCCGATAACAGCTTAGCCTGAAAAATCATTTCTCGAACTTTTCTATCTTCCATTTTGAACGTGCAACTTTTCCGAAAATTTCATTCTTTTTTATAGTAATCGTCATCCCCGGACTCAGAGAATAAAACAGTCAACAAATTGCTTCCTTAGCATTTTTTCCATTGCCATTATCTGACCGAAAGTGTGAATTCTTCACAGAGACAAAGCAAAATACTTCACTGATCAAACTTCCGATTGCAGATAGTCTAAATTCCAATTAATCAAAATCACTAGGTCTAACCCATCATCTCAAATGTCCAAGCGATCAAAATCGAACGAATTGCATGCCTGTCAGATCGCCTTGATTTATATTCGATAGGATATACTGGCTTGCATGGTTTAACTTCCCCAATGCGTTAGTGATATTAATGGACTTGGGCTATATACTCGAGTCCCTGTATTTGCCTGAGGATTAATCTGATGTCCGCTGATAACACCACTTGCGATCTACTTATCATAGGTGCATCTATGGCAGGCAGTTGCCTGGCCAGGCAGCTGAAACTCAAGCACCCTGACATGAATATCGTGCAGATCGAGCGTAAAACAGAGTTTGCCCCGTGGGTGGGTGAATCCACCCTCGAATCCTTCTGGGACTATGCCGTGCGTCACCTGGATTTAGGCCATTATCTGGACACCCATCACCTTTATAAGCACGGGCTTCGATTCTTCTTCGATTCGCCCAAACGCGACTTGCCCATTGAAAGGATGAGCGAGGCTGGACGTTCCTGGTTCCATGGCACGCCTTCGCATCAATTGGATCGGAAGCGCTTCGATACCGACATGTGCGAGATGAATCGGGCGCTGGGAGTGGATGTGCGCCTTGGCTGCAAGGTCAAGGGAATTGAGCTCGATGTCGATCATGGACATCTCGTAGACACGTCTCAAGGACGCTTTCGCTGCACCTATCTGGTGGATGCGGCGGGCTTTGCCTCTCCACTTGGCAGGAAACTCAATCTGATCGAATCTTTAGATCATCGGCATCCGGTCAGCGCCTACTGGGCACGCTTCAAGCACACCGCAAATCTCGATCTACTTGGAGATATGGAATGGCGCTCCAGGGTTTGTCATACCAGCAGATTCTTGTCCACCGTGCATTTCATGTATCGAGGCTATTGGATCTGGGTCATTCCTCTGAACAAGGATACCGTAAGTATCGGCGTCACCATGAAGACGGATATGACGAATCTGGACATCAAAGACGGCCATGCCTTTATTCAGTTCCTGCATACCCATCAGTGCATGAGACAGCTAATCACCCCGCACACTGAAATCCAAGGCTTCCATCGCATGAAGCGCCTGGCAAGGCGTGCGAAGCAGACCTATTCCACGCAGCGATGGTTCCTTACCGGAATGGCAGCAGCTTTCATGGATCCCCTGCTGTCCCCAGGCTCTGCTTTTTTGTCAGATACGAACCGCATGATCGGCGACCTGATCGCAACGGATAGAGCAGGTCGATCAACAGAGTACGCCGATAAAGTGATTGCCTACAACAACTATTCGCGCTTCTGGTTCGAGAGTTTTCTGCTTCATGTGCGCGGCAATTATCACGGCATCTATGACTTGCATCGTGTTCATTTTCAGGCGCTGCTTATGCACTGGTTCGGTATCATTCTGCCGACGTCGATGTCGGAGCAGTGGGGCTATGACCCAGGAATGACTGGGATCACCGCCGATCAGGCATGGCAAGAGACAAGTCGCATCCTTGATCATTCAGCAATCAAAGGTATTCATAACATCCAAGAACAGCTTCATCGCTACCTGAGGGAAAGGGATTGCGAGCATGGCCGCAACAGCGATCAGTTCTGGGATATCGAACTTGGCAAAGAGGTAATGAAGCACACCCGAACCAGCGGTCGGCATCTGAATAAGAACGAAATCGCTTCCGTGGAAAACCAAATGCTGCGTATCAGTTATCGTCAGGCGTTGACACGCATGGCCGAAATTGAAGGGATTTCGTGCAATGAAAACACCATGGAAACGGCCGTGAACCTGTTGATGAGCAATGATGGTAAAAGTGATCTGGCTAGTGGACTGGAGCTGTTGCGAAATGAACCTGCTGACCAAGGCTTCAGCTTGGCCGAAGCCGTGGCAGCCTGATACTTCGATTCGAAATCTTAACCTGGAAGGAGAGCATGATGCGTAACGTAACGACGTTGATTCCAAACCGGTCTTTCGAACATTCACCGCAGGAACGAAGAACCGCCGAGAAAATTCTGCGCATTCTCTTCGCGCAACGCCGTCTGTTGCCGAATGCGCTCGATGCAAGTGCAACATTCGAGCAAGAGGCGGCGCCGCATATCGATAAATTGCTGGACTGCATCTCGGACAAAAAGCCGATCGTGATGATACTTCCCGGATTCCCGGCAAAATCGCCTAATCGAAAAAAGACGCTGAGTGCACTTCCAGATTTCGGCGAGCATATCGCACTGAAGAATCTGAACAACCTGTGCAATAGGATCAAGGAATTTTATGAGCCAGGCGCACGCATTACCATTTGTTCTGACGGCAGGGTGTTCGCCGACGTGGCCTGGATCTCTGATGAGGATGTGACGGCTTACCGCAGGGAGCTGAAAAAGCATGCCCGCGAGCATTATCCGGAGACGATCGATTTCTTCGATTTGGATGATGTCTACCCGCACATGCGTAATTTCGATATGTTGCGGGAGGAATTGCTGATTGAATTCGGTGAAACCATAACAAGCCTTCGCCAGCGCTGCAAGGAAGACCCAAATGCAGAGACAATGTACAGGGGCATCACCCGATTCATCTTCGAGGATTATTTGGGAATCGAGCCCTTCTGCCAACAAAGCCGCACCAACGTTCAAAAGCTCGCTCGCCAGGTGGCATACCGGATGATTCAGCGCAGCAACGCATGGACTCGCCTACTCGAAGCGCGCTATGACTTCACCATTCGTCTTTCCATTCATCCCCAACCCAGGGTTTCGACTAAGATCGGCATCTTCCTGGTGGAGACGGACGATGTGTGGTGCACACCTTGGCATTCGGTAGCGGTGAAGGAGAACGGCCGTGTCAAGCTTCTGCCGCGCGCGCAGGCAGAGAGCGCGGGCTTTGCGCTGATGTTCAATAACAGCCGGCCCAGCCATTACGAGTTGCCACAACAACTGCAGGAGGCGTCATGAATTTCTCATTCCTGAAGCCGTTCGGAGTCGTCCTTGAATCCGATTACCCCAACCAGTCGATATTCGATTTGACACCGCTGCAGATCGAGGATCTCGCTCTGGTGCACAAACTAACCATCTTTAGAGGGTTTCAATCCTTATCAAAAGATGCCTTGGAAAGCTTCGCCGGGCGAATGGGGAACTTACTCAAATGGGACTTCGGTCATGTGCTTGATCTCAGACTGCAATGCGATCCAGCCAATCATCTATTTTCCAACGGTCGGGTGGAATTGCATTGGGACGGGGCATTCGCCGAGGCAACACCGAGGTTCAATCTGTTTCAGTGTCAGCAGGAGAACGAGCATGAATGCCAGGGTGGGGAAACCATCTTTGTCGATACCGCTCGTTTGTGGAATAGCTTGGAACCTGACAAGCAGAACGCCTGGCGGGACTGCGTCATAGACTATCAGACCGAGAAGAAGGCGCACTACGGAGGTGCGATTCGACAGAACCTGGTGACTGAGCACCCAACCACGGGAGAAACCGTGTTGCGCTTCATCGAACCCTACAACGAGGACAACCTAGGGGTGAATCCGGTTCAAACCAGCGTGCTCGGATTGGACGCAGAGCACCAGGAGCCATTTCTTCGCGACCTGGTATCGCGCATGTACCACGACGATGTCATGTACAAGCATCAATGGCAGCAAGGCGACTTCATGATTGTCGACAACCTGTCCCTACTCCACGGTCGCACGCGGTTCTCGAAAACCCAGGTTACACGCCATCTACAGCGCGTGCATATTCTCTAGGGCATGCCTGATCAACGCTACGGGGTGGCTTGGATATGCTGAGCTTCTCAATAGGTTACGCGCGCAGCAACCATCGCAATGGAGTAAGAACGCAAATGAATGATCAATCAGCGGCAATGAAGCCAAGGCGTGACGTCAGCCTGGATGCGCCGAGTACACGGCAGGGCCAGATGGATCAGGATAACCGGCTCGGCGCAAACCAGAGCCAATGGCGAGTTGGCAGCGTCAACCTCATGAACAGGTATGCCATGCTCTGGGCAAAGAGGAAGGAAGGCGGCGTTTGGCGCACGGCGTCTTGGGTGTTGCTGGGAGCTGCACTGTGGGGAATGTGCATGCTCTTTATGTTCAACAGTCCTGCAGCGATGATCGGCGAATACTGGCCAGTGTTGATTCTCGCCTTTGTCGGCGCCTTGGTCGCCAACGCCACGGCAGTTGGGGGCGGGTTCATCTTCATGCCGATTTTCTCCCTCTACTACGGAATCGGCTCGCTTGCCGCACTCAAGCTGGCGTTGGCAACTCAAGCCTTTGGCATGACGTCCGGGGCATTGGCATGGTCGGGAAAACAGATCAGCTGGCGGCAGCTGAAGCAGGCGTGTTTTGCCAGTGGCTTTGGCATGTTCGTGGGTACTTTCTACTGGAGGCCATTGACAGAGGTCGTTGACCTCTACTTTGGCTGGATCTCCCTGGCCGTGGGAATCGCGTTGCTCGCTGAGCTGTGCGTGAGCCGCAAGCCGAACCGCAACAGGGAGCAAGTCGAGGCGAGCACCTCGATTGGCTATCTCGTTGTCTGCGCCCTCGGTGGTCTGATCACTGCCTGGGTATCGATCGGTGTAGGCGAGGTAGTTGCGCTGTGGCTCCTCTTCCGCTGCCATCACGGTATTGCGCAAGCAATTGCCACGGGCGTTGCGACCCTCGCGTTTTGCTCAGTCTTAGGCTTTCTATTCCATATTGGCCTGGGTGGAATTACCTGGCACTACCTGGCGTTTACCGCCCCGGGCGCCGTCATTGGCAGCCAGGTTGGAGTGTTTGTCGGAAAGCGGCTGGCCAGACCACGAATTGGCGCCAAGCAGCCGGCCGGGTTTTCGTTAAAAGCGCTTGTTGCAGCAGTGATCTTCATTGATGGAGTGGTCGTACTGCATCAGGCATCCGCCAGCTGATCGCCAAGGACTGGCAAGCACAGATTTTCTGACCGAGTTCGATATGGTTTTATCGACATCATTTTCTTTCCGTCCATAACAAATCGAATCATCCGAGGTGGGATATGAAAACAATGCTCAGGTACGTCCATTTCCTTTCTAACTTTATTCGTTGGTTGCCCCTGATCGTGGAGCAAAAGCGCAAACAGCAGACCTTAGGTCGCACACCTGAACCCGCCGCGGTGATGCAGGAAGACGAAAGCGTCCTGCAATACGATAAGGCCGCTTCCACCAGCCTTTTCATCAGCTACGCCTGCGCGCTGGAGATCATCTACAAATGTGTCGGACGAGTCCACGGAGAAGCCATCGACCTGGCCTGCGGAACAGGAAATTTCAGTCTCGCTGCATTGACCTATCTGAAACCGAAAAAAATGACCGGCATCGATTTGTCCCAGACCATGCTGGATCAGGCAAAAGAAAATGGACGCAGGTTAGGTGCCGAACAGCACATCGAATTATTGCAGGCAAACGTCCTCGAACTTGACGAGCTTCCAGACAACAAGTGGATGCTGGCAACGTTCACTGGGACTGCGCACCATCTCGATCGCTTGCAACAGGTCGAGGATGTTCTTCGCACAATGGAACGGATTACCATGGACGATGGACTGGTATTTTTAATGGATTTAGTGCGACTTAAGGAAGAAGGGCTCACCAATCGTTTTGTCGAGACGATCGGTCGGGATTTCCATAAACAGGGCATCGGGGTTTTCTTTGACGATTTTCGCCATTCCATGTTCGCCGCATGGACGGAAGAAGAACTGCGACTCGCAATACCAAAGGAGAGCAGGCGAACTTGGATTCACCTCAGACCAAAGGGACTCCCAGTGCTGCAGATACTGCTCGGCTTGCCGATCGGCCAAGATCAAGCGTTTCGCAATACAGGAGTGCCATGGAGTAAGGCTGACAACCCGATACCGAAGGAAGTTTTCGGTGAGTGGCTGCTGGCACGGACCTCTTTGGTTCGGGGCGATCAAACAGTGATCGCTTTTTAATTGAAGGTCAAGGGGAGCCAGCTTATGTCTTATGTTTTTTACAAGGTCATGCATCTCACTGGGATCATGATGACGATGACCGCCCTAGGAGCTGCCATCTTGCAAACAATGAACAGCGGAGAAAACCGATTCCCCCATAAAAAGTTGGTTGGTCTTTTGCATGGGTTCGGGCTCCTGCTTGCCCTTGTGGGGGGATTCGGATTAATCGCTCGGCTCGGACTTGATTTTCACGGCTGGCTATGGTTAAAGTCACTCATATGGCTCATTCTAGGTGCAATTATCACCCTAATTTATAAAAAGAGACAATGGGGTTTACCTCTTTGGCTAGGCCTCATTGCCATTGGAGGCTTTGCCGCTTGGCTAGCCAATACCAAGCCATTTTAAATCTAAAACAATCCCACCTCGCCGATCCCTCCTAGCATGAGAATCATAGATGAACGAGAAACCAATCAGACTCGCCGTGGCCAGCAAAGAAGGCATTGCGATCAGCGAACACTTCGGCCACGCTAAACAATTCTGGATCTATCAGCTGAATGCGGGCACATGCGCACTACTGGAAAAGCGCGAGGTCGAGCACTATTGCCTAGGCAACGTATCCAGCGCATCGGCCATGGACCAGATTCTACAGACCATCAAAGACTGCGCGGCCGTATTCGTCGCAAAGATCGGTGAGGGACCGACTGGAAAACTCCGGGCGATCGGCATCGACGCGGTTTCCGATTACGCCTATGAACCGATCGAGGAATCATTGCGCCACTACGCGCGCTCCCACGGCCTGTAAAGAAACGCCCAGGGTGCAACCCTCCCAAGTGATGGTGCAAAAACAAGCTAAACAGGTTTTTGGCTTGGGTGTCGCCTGCCGACTCATTCGCTACCGCTATCGGCGTCGGTATCGGTATCGGCGTCGGTATCGAACCGACCAACCCATCCGCCAAGCTCCTCGCTGACCGCCTAGCCATGCTGTCCGAGCTTCGTGAGCATGACCACAAGACGATCGAGCAGTGCCTTTTGCTTGCTGTTGTCGTCTGCGGACAACGCATCGCACACCAGCAAGCACCTCCTGAATCGCAGCGCACTCCAGCGCCGAGCCTCGTGCGCTTTCAAACGACCGGCGTCGATCCCCGCTCGTCGCTTTGCCGTTACCCTCGGCAATGTTCAGCGCGATGGCCTGCGATGCGCGCCTACGATGCGCACAGGAGTTGATCCTTCGCGTTACGCTGTCCTTTCACATGCTCACAGTCGCGCTAGGCCCAGCCGACAGACTCGATGGCCGCACGCTCTACGTCGAGCTTCTCATGACCGAATGGCATAGGGCGTTTTCTCTCTCGATTCCGATTCCGATTCCGATTCCGATTCCGATAGTGGCCCCGACCCCGATTGCACTCCGCCGATGTCTGGATAGCGTTGTATAGGTTATTCATGAACCGCTACCAAGCGCCATTTGATCAAGATCGGGATCGAAAAGACATGACATCAGGGCATGAGAAACTCGACGTTTACTCAGCGCCGCCTTCAAAGAATAGAAGGATTCACCGCAGAGACGCAGAGTGCGCAGAGGGGCTCAGGCAAATGCATCCCTCTTCTCTGCGTTCTCTGCGGCGAATCAAACTTGACCGCGGACAACGCCGAAAAACGCGGAATGACTTCAACAACAAAGTTGCTTTCCGCGCCTTTTCGCGCTTTCCGCAGCAACCGAATTGAGCCGCAGCAAACGCGGAAGCTTCATTCTGCATGAAACTCTTCTCCGCGTTCTCTGCGTCTCTGCGGTGAAACAAACTCAGGTCGCGCCGAATCGAGGCTGAAGCGCTCACGGCACACGGCCAGCTTGTCGAAAAGCGTTGCCCCACCCGACCGCCAACGACGATGCCAAGAAGCATGCAGCCTGCATTTGGCCCAAGAACATTTTGCTGTCGCTATCTTCTTGAGCAATTTGGGCGTGCTCAAAATGGTGGTAATATTTGCAAAACGGCCGCAAGTACATTACTGGCCCATATTTCATTTGATGGCGAAGAATGCGACCACCTACCTGACAGAACCACCTTGTACAGGGGTGCAATCCACCCAGCGCTACTTGATCGGGAACTGAATCGGGACCAGGATCAGCATCGAAAAACTAAAATGACTTGGCCGAAAATGACTTGGAAGAGTTCAAGACCCAGGTTTTCGGCCGCGTCTGCTCTGTTCGGTCACGCCAGCGAAGCGAGGATACTGATCGCAAGATGTACAGGTGGTTCGTACCCGCAACGGGTCCATTCCCGCGCCTTTAAGCCGCATTTTTAACAGGAGCTCTGCAATGAGCAAGCCGACTCGTCTATCAGCCAAGATCGACCAGCTGAAGATTCTGCTGCTGAATGCAGAAGAGTTTGCTGATGCCATGAACTATTTCCTGGACGAGCTGGTTAGCGATTCGGCCTTTTCGGCCGCGGGCAAACCGTTGAAGGATAAGCGCATCAAGCAACGATTCCGAGGCGTCTTACAGATCCTGAAGGAGCGTTTGAACATTCAGTCCGCAGGCCCCCCGCAGATGATCGCCACGGTCTCGCTCAAAGAATATCAGCTCTCCCACGGTGCCTTCATGCTTGGCGATCGTTTAGGGATGGCCTTCTATTTCCGTGATCTGGATATGGGTTTGTGTGCCTTGGGCGCCTTGGATGGCTCAGGAGAAGTCGTGTTTACGCGCTTTTCGGTCTATGACCAAGTTGGCGCCAAGAAGAGCTTCCACACGGATCGATCCGGCCGTCGCCACTGATGCTCGCGCACTTGCATAGCGGTTGGGCGAGGAAATCGAGCGGGTGAGTGGGTGTGCATACCGACAGATGGCCGTTCGATCAGCCTGTGAGCGAGAAATCAGCGAGTCACGTGCGGTTTGACAAGGTCATTGAAAATTGCCTTCGCGATCACGTGATTTCCCATCTCGTTAGGGTGGCCGTCATTTTCGAAAAAATAACTATTCCTGTGCTCGACAGTATTCATATATTTTAAAAGATCCAATGATTCAATCGAATTTTTTTGACAAAACTCATGAATCATTTTTCCAGCTTGTTTGCTATTGGACCATCTCCCCACCATACCCCCTTGTACGCTATCTCTCGGGTAAAAAATAACGACTGAAAATCTTACTTCGTTACTTTCGGAGAGCCTATTGAACTCGGTAAGTAGTGCATACGATTTGGAAATCACATCATCGCTGACTGCGATTTGATAGCGAACTCTTGGAATATACACATCCAGCGCCACTATTCTGAGAATGATTGAATGAGAAATTTTTTCCAGCTTACTTTTTAATTCCTGCTTTATTTTTAATTCCATTTCTGCCGAGGTGCTGTAGTTACCCTCGCTATTAATATATGCTATTGCATTCGGAATGATATCGTTCGCAATGAAGAAACCGAGGATTATATGATCTGGTTGCAATAAATCCAGATAAGCTCCTGCTACACTCAGCTCCTGCACGGTATTATAACCGCTGACTGAATAATTATAGACAGAGAGTTCTTTATTTTTCGAAGGAAGAGACTTCCCCTGTTCTTCGATAATAGAAGAAACCATATTTGATTCTTCAACTCCAACCCCCCATAGCATAGAATCGCCTATGAGCATGACACGGTATTCATCTCTTTGTTTTCCTTGTATTTCCTTAGATCTGAAACCCAGCGAGTTCGTGTTCATGGTGTACGTGAAATCTTTCGTGATTTCAGTTCTCTCGGAATGAGGGGAAAGTGTGAATCCAAATTTTTTGCTAAAATTATCGTTATTAGAATCAAATACGACTTCCGAATTCAAAACGCGTGCATATGCTTTATCGAGGTAAACGCTGCCATCTGCGAAGTCAGGGAAAATAGACCTTGCAATGATCTCTGTTACCAGTATTGCCAATCCCATCCCGAACAAAATAAATAACAGCGTTTTTATTGTATTTTTCATGGCTACTCAAGAGAAACGAATTCAACACATTCTAAGATGCCAATCAGGGTTTGCGTGTTTCGCTGCATTGGACCGAGGTCCGGATACCCGTCAGATCAGCCAGCCTCGCGAGGCGGCCTGCCCCTATCTTCGGCGATCTGCAACAGAAGACAACGTCGGGTATCCCACGTTCAGGCAGGGCGTCGAGCAGCGTCGGATTGTGCGTATGAGCAGCACCCGCAGCGAATGCTGCTCGCCGCCTGCTGAATGCGATCCAACAGAGATGCTCAGCCCGGCTCGGGCGCACGCCGTTGTCGATCTTCACGATTACCACCGTGCTTTTCTCCGGCGCAGACAGCATGCCGGCAGCGATGGCCAATACCTGCGGCAATTTGCCGTCTAACAGCAAGGTCGCGTCGTCGGGCTTAGGCGGCAATTTCTGTCGACAAACATACCATCTGGCTTGTCGCCTTATGACCTGGACAAGCCAAGACAGCAGCCGCATCACTTCAATGGCGTTGCTTTTGCCTTAGGCATTGGCACCAGTCAGCATGGTCAGCAACGTCAGCGGAAGTTTCCCGCTTCTTTAGGGACTTGACACGGAACAAGTGCCCAGGTTCTTTGCTTTACGAACAAGCTTGCTATCGAAGGTGAAGAACTGCCCGTATTGTTGGCTGAGTGCGAGATGAAAAGCGTCGGCGAAATCTAATCCGTGAGTATGCCATTGGATGGCTAGGGCAATCAGGGCAGGATTCGTAACATGTACATTGGAAAGCCCAAAAAGTTTGTGAAATGCGTTGCTAATTTCATCTGGCGTAAAACTGTAGGCGTATCTAAGTACCCATTCCAATTCCAAAATAACGGTGTCAGGTATGAATATATCATGGGCTTCAAACAAAGCGAATGCTTTCTTGAACTGCTGTTTTTCGTCGCATGTGAGAAAACGCACCAATACGTTTGTGTCAACCGCTATCATGAAATCGCTCTTTCACGCCCTGCTTTATTGCCTGCTCCATTTCATCGAGAGTTTTTGGTTTGCCGGAATATTGAAGACAAGACGCAACGTCTTCTATTTTGGTTTCCTGAAAGGGAATCTTGGGCTTCAGCAATACGCCGTCGCCGGTGTCGATCACAATCAACTCCTGCCCAGGTTCCCAGCGGTGAGTTGTACGGAAAGGCTTCGGAATAATCACTTGGCCTTTGCTAGAGAGTTTTGTTGTTTCCATTGGGGCGTCTTGTCTGTAAGAATAAAGTAAGAATTCTACGGTATCGCACAGCGAAGTCAAACTCCAAAAGATACGGCCCCAAAAATATGGGTAGATCGCGTGAGCGAGGCGAGCCGCGATCTGAACCGTTCGTTGCACGAGCCCGGTGGAAGGGAGACGAAGGTGAAAGAGCCGAAGGGCGGACAACCGCTTGTTTTTAGCCTAGGTCTTCGGGAGGTCAAAAACCGTTGACGGGCGGTGGCAGGCGTGTTGATGAATAGAATTCTGGTTCGTCGAATGGCTCCCATATGACTGTAGCTCGGCGGTTTCGCTCTCTCCACGAAGCGGCTCCGTCCAACTAACGCACCAGCCCGACGGTAGTCCTTGCAGTCCTTAATGACGCAATGCTCGGGCATGGGTTGGCTCTGCTGTGCATGCCCGATTCATTGTCCAAATACAAGATTCCATTGTGGCTCGAGGCCAGCGCATACCAGCTTCACTCCGCCTCATAGGCTAGGTTCGGCGCCAGCCAGCGTTCGATCTCTGCAATTGGCATCCCTTTGCGCTGGGCATAGTCGGCGATTTGATCCCGATTCAGTTTGCCGACGGCAAAGTAGCGGCTGTCGGGATGGCTGAAGTAAAGCCCGGAGACGGCCGCGGTCGGCACCATGGCCTTGGACTCGGTGAGCCAGATACCGACCTTATTTTGCACATCCAGGGCCTGCCAAAGCAGATCTTTTTCGGTATGGTCCGGAGAGGCAGGATAGCCCATAGCGGGGCGGATGCCTTGATAGCGCTCGTCGATCAGCGCCTGGTTGTCGAGCTTTTCCTCGCTGGCATAGCGCCAATGATGGGTGCGTACGCGCTGGTGCAGCATTTCGGCCAGGGCCTCGGCGAGACGGTCGGCAAGGGCTTTCAGCATCAGCGCGGAATAGTCGTCGTGATCGGCCTCGAAATGTGCTACCTGGGCGTCGATGCCGATGCCGGCGGTGCAGGCGAAACCGCCGACATAGTCCGGCAGGCCGGTGTCCGCCGGAGCGATGAAGTCAGCTAAACAGTCGTTGAATTTGCCCTTTGGTTGTCTGCCCTGTTTGCGCAGGCAGTGAAAGGTCAGCATGGGCTCAATCCGTTCTTCATCCTTGTAGACGACGATGTCATCGCCCACCGCATTGGCCGGGAACAGGCCGATCACCGCCTTTGCGCTGAGCCATTTGCGATCGACGATCTGCGCCAGCATGGCCTTGGCGTCGGCGAACAGCTTGCGCGCCTCCTCTCCCTTGGCCGGATCATCGAGGATCTGCGGAAAACGTCCGCGCAATTCCCAGGCGTGAAAAAAGAAGGTCCAGTCGATATAGGTGGCGATCTCATCCAACGGGATGTCGTCGAACACCTGCACGCCGGGTTCGGCCGGCTTCGGCGGCTGGTAATGCTGCCAGTCGATCGGCACGCGATTGGCCTGGGCCTGGGCCAGCGGAATCAGATCCCGGGCCTCGTCGCGGGCAGCGCGACGCTGGCGTACTTTTTCATAGTCGGCACGGATACCGGCAACATAGTCGTCTTTCATGTCTTTTGACAGCAGGCTGCCTGCAACCCCCACGGCGCGACTCGCGTCTTTGACGTGGATGACTGGATGTTCGTATTGGGGTTCGATTTTGACCGCGGTGTGCAATTTCGAGGTGGTCGCACCACCGATCATCAGCGGTATCTTGAAGCCCTGGCGTTGCATCTCCTTGGCCACATGTACCATTTCGTCCAGCGATGGGGTGATCAGGCCAGATAGACCGATGATGTCGGCGTCGACCTCGCGCGCCTTGTCCAGGATCTGGTTGGCCGGCACCATCACGCCGAGATCCACGACCTCATAGTTATTGCACTGCAACACGACGCCGACGATGTTTTTGCCGATATCGTGCACATCGCCCTTGACCGTGGCCATCAGGATCTTGCCCTGGGTGTCGCCCTCGCATTTTTCCTGTTCCAGATAGGGTTCCAGATAGGCGACGGACTTTTTCATCACGCGCGCGGACTTGACTACCTGGGGCAGGAACATTTTGCCCTCTCCGAACAGGTCGCCGACCACGTTCATGCCATCCATCAGCGGGCCTTCGATGACGTTGATCGGGGCTCCAAGCTGTTGCCGGGCTTCCTCGGTGTCCTCGATAATGTAGTCGGTCATGCCCTTGATGAGTGCGTGCTCGATGCGCTTTTCCACCGAGGTTTCGCGCCAGGACAGATCCTGCGTATTCTCGCCGCTGGAACCATCGCCTTTGTATTTAGGCGCTAGGTCAATCAGACGCTCGGTGGCCTCGGGGTGGCGATTCAGGATCACGTCCTCCACCGCATCGCGCAGTTCCGCGGGCAAGTCATCATACACCGCGAGCTGGCCAGCATTGACGATACCCATGTCCATGCCCGCCTTGATGGCGTGATACAGGAATACCGAATGGATCGCCTCGCGCACCGGGTTGTTGCCGCGGAATGAAAACGATACGTTGGATACGCCACCCGAGACCTTAGCATAAGGCAATTCGCGTTTGATGCGACGGGTGGCTTCGATAAAGTCCACCGCATAATTGTTGTGCTCTTCGATGCCGGTGGCGACGGCGAAGATATTGGGGTCGAAGATGATATCCTCGGGGGCGAAGCCGATCTCGTCAACCAGGATCCGGTAAGCGCGTTGGCAGATCTCGAACTTGCGCTGTTCGGTGTCGGCCTGGCCGACCTCGTCGAAGGCCATCACCACGGTCGCCGCGCCATAGCGCAGAATCTTCTTGGCCTGCTCGCGGAACGGCTCCTCGCCTTCCTTCAGGCTAATGGAGTTGACGATCGATTTGCCCTGCACACACTTGAGCCCGGCTTCGATCACCGACCATTTGGACGAGTCGATCATAATGGGTACGCGCGCGATGTCCGGCTCGGCGGCAATCAGATTCAGAAATCGAACCATGGCGGCCTGGGAGTCCAGCATCGCCTCGTCCATATTGATGTCGATGATCTGGGCTCCGTTCTCGACCTGCTGGCGGGCGACATCCAGCGCGGTGTCGAAATCGTTATCCAGAATCAGGCGTTTGAATTTGGCAGAGCCGGTGACATTGGTGCGCTCGCCGATGTTGATAAAAGTGGCTTGTGGGGTCATAAGGATAACTGTTCTTGTGGCGTCGGCAGCCTCAGGCGGTGAAGACTTCGAGCCTGGATGGATGCATGCGGTGATCCGACCCTCGCGGCCGGGATGGCGTTGGATCGATCATGCGTAGGCACTCAGTCGCAATGATTGCCTTTGCAAGAGCGAATCTCGCATCAGGATCGAAGCGGCTGGGGTTACCGCGCCAGGTTGCAGAATGCTCTCAGGCGTTGAAGGCCTCGAGCCCGGACAGATGCATGCGATGATCCGGCACCCGCGGCAGGCGTGGCGCCCTGTCGGCAACCGCTTTGGTAATAGCCTGAATGTGCTCTGGCGTGCTGCCGCAGCAGCCGCCAACGATGTTGACAAAGCCAGAGTCGGCCCATTCCTGCACCTGTAAGGCCATCTCCTCCGGACCCATATCATATTCGCCCATTTCGTTAGGTAGACCGGCATTCGGGTGGAAGCTGGTGTAGAACTCCGACACCCGCGCCATGTCTTCCACATGCGGCCGCAGGGCGTCCGGACCCAGGGCGCAGTTCAGTCCGATGGCCAGCGGCTTGACGTGGCGCAGGCTGTTATAGAAGGCTTCGGTGGTCTGACCGGATAGGGTGCGACCAGAAGCATCGGTGATGGTGCCGGAGATCATTACCGGCATATCCACGCCGTCTTCCTCGAATACCTGTCCCACGGCAAAGGCTGCCGCCTTGGCGTTCAATGTATCGAATACCGTCTCGATCAACAGCAGGTCCACGTCGCCAGCGATCAAGGCGCGGCTGGCCTCGGCGTAGACCTCCACCAGTTCGTCGAAATGGGTGTTGCGGGCGCCGGGGTCGTTGACATCTGGCGAAATACTGGCGGTCTTGCTGGTTGGGCCAAGCACGCCGGCGACAAAGCGCGGCTTGCCCGGTTCCTGATTGCTGAATTCGTCTGCCACCTGGCGCGCCAGGCGTGCCGCGGCGGTAACGATTTCCGCAGTCTGTTCCTGCAGTCCGTAGTCCGCCTGGGACAGGCGGTTACCGTTGAAGGTATTGGTCTCGATGATATCGGCACCGGCGTCGAGGTATTGTGCATGGATGCCGCGAATCACATCCGGCTTGGTCAGAGCCAACAAGTCGTTGTTACCCTTCAGATCGCTCGGCCAATCCTTGAACAATTCTCCGCGGTAGTCAGCCTCTTCCAGCTTGTGGCGCTGAATCATCGTACCCATCGCGCCGTCAAGGATCAGGATGCGCTGTTGCAGCAGGGTTGTCAGTTGGTCGATGCGATTGTGCATAGTGAGTTGATTTGTCTGTTATGGAATCGATGGTTTGCAACCCGACAGCAAGGTTAACGGCAACCGCCCTACCCCTCTGCTGCTCCCTCGTATCAGGTCAGCAGCCGGGTCAGAATGTCGGCGTAGATGGCAGACAGGCTATCGAGTTCGCCGACGCCGACATGCTCGTTGACTTGGTGGATGGTGGCGTTAATGGGGCCGAGTTCCAACACCTGGGCACCGGTAGGGGCGATGAAGCGTCCGTCGGATGTTCCGCCGCCGGTGGATAGCGCCGCGGTGTATCCGGTTTCGGTTTGGATGGCATCGCGAGTGGCATCGACAAGTTCCCCAGCCGGGGTCAGAAAAGGGCTTCCGGACAGGCGCCAGTCGAGTTGGTAGTCGAGGCCATGGCGATCGAGAATGGCCTCGGTGCGCTGCTGGATAGCCGCCCGGGTCAATTCGGTGGAAAAACGCAGGTTGAAGCGGACCAGCAATTCGCCGGGGATGACGTTCTCGGTGCCCGTGCCGGCCTGAATGTTGGAGATTTGGAAGCTGGTGGGGGGGAAATGATCGTTGCCGCGGTCCCACTGCTCGGCGCACAGCTCGGCCAATGCAGGTGCCGCGCGGTGCACGGGATTATCGGCAAGTTGCGGATAGGCGACATGCCCTTGCGTGCCTTTTACCCTGAGCGTGCCATTCAGGCTTCCGCGGCGTCCATTCTTGATGATATCGCCGAGTCGCTCGACGCTGGATGGCTCGCCGACCAGGGCATAGTCGATCTGTTCGCCACGCGCGCTCAGGGCCTCGACCACGCGCACGGTGCCGTTGATCGACGGTCCTTCCTCGTCGCTGGTGATCAGAAAGGCGATGGAGCCCTTGTGCCGCGGATGGGCGGTGAGGAAGCGTTCGCAGGCGGTGACCATGGCCGCCAATGAGCCTTTCATATCGCAGGCGCCACGACCAAAGAGCAGATCGCCGCGGATCTCCGGTTCGAATGGTGGCGACAGCCATTGCTCAACGGGACCGGCCGGAACCACGTCGGTGTGGCCGGCGAAGCAGAATAACGGACGCTCATGGCCGCGCCGCGCCCAGAGATTGTCAACATCGACAAAACGCATGGGCTCGATGTCGAATCCCAGCGCGGCAAGGCGCTTGGCCAGCAATGCCTGACAGCCGGCATCTTCCGGTGTCACGGAAGCGCGGCGCATCAGATCGATAGTCAGTTCCAGCGTTGGCGAAAGGTGCCCTGTCATGATTCGAAAATATGCTCATAATCGGCTTCATCAAAGCCGATATGGCGCCGCTCGCCGGTATCCAGTATCGGCCGACGGATGATTGCTGGCGTTGTCAACATGACGCGCACAGCACCGGCCTCGTCGAGCGTTTCACGTAGTTCCGGATCAAGCTTGCGCCACATCTGTCCACGCCGGTTAATCAGCGCTGGCCAGCCCAGCTCATCGATCCAGACACGCAGTGTTGCCTCGTCCAATCCGGCCTGTTTGTAATCGTGGAAGACATAGGCAATACCCCGGGCATCCAGCCAGGCTCGGGCTTTTTTCATCCTGTCGCAGTTGCGAATGCCGTAGAGGGCGATCACGTCCGATTGAGATCTCTTATCGCCCTCCAACCCGGTCATTTATCCCGCAGCAATTCGTTCAGACCGACTTTTGAACGTGTCTGCTCGTCGACCTGCTTCATGATCACTGCGCAGTAGAGGCTGTGACTGCCGTCTTCCGACGGCAGGCTGCCGGATGCAACGACAGCACCGGGCGGTATGCGGCCATAGGTAATCTCGCCGGTTTCACGATTGTAGATTTTGGTGCTTTGGCCGATATACACGCCCATCGAAATCACTGCGCCCTGACCGACAATGACACCTTCGACGATCTCGGAGCGGGCGCCGATGAAGCAATTGTCTTCGATGATCGTCGGCGCGGCCTGCACCGGCTCTAAGACACCGCCGATCCCTACGCCACCGGACACATGTACGTTTTTGCCAATCTGAGCGCAGGAACCCACCGTGGCCCAGGTATCGATCATCGTGCCAGAATCCACGTAGGCGCCGATATTGATGAAGGAAGGCATTAATACGCACTTCGGCCCGATATAGGAACCGCGACGCGCAGTGGCCGGCGGCACCACGCGCACGCCGCCGTCGCGGAACTGATGGGAGTTGGTTTCAGCATACTTGGACGGCAGCATGTCGTAGAAACTGGTGTACGCGCCTCGTATCAGCTGGTTATCCTCGATAAGAAAGGACAACAATACGGCCTTTTTGATCCACTCGTGGACCACCCATTCGCCGTCTTGCTTCTCGGCAACGCGGAGTTCGCCGCGATCGAGCTTCCAGATGGTTTCCAGAATGGCATCGCGAGTCAGAGTCTCGATGTTGCGCGGCGTGATGTCGGCACGGCGCTCAAACGCCTTCTCGATGATGGCTTGGTTGTCGGACATGGTTGGCTCCGTCTTTTCTGATGGTTGAAATGTCAGTAATCGTATCGTGCCGCGGCGGCTGCAACACCGAAGCTCGGCGGCCCCACATGCTGACATAAAAGCGGGCGCAATTTTTGTAAAAATCTAAAGGTTTAGGATTAAAGGGCAGCGCAATAGTCCTTAATACGGTAGGCCGCCTCTTTGCAAACGTCGAGCGATGCAACCAGGGCAATGCGGATGCGGCCGGCACCCGGATCTCTACCCTGTACCGAGCGCGACAAAAAACTGCCCGGCAGCACGCTGACATTTTGCTCCGCGTACAACCCGCGAGTGAACTCAATATCGGAAATCGGCGTCCGCGGCCAAAGAAAAAATCCGCCAGCCGGTCGCTTGACCTCGAGCACGCCATCCAGGATGTCAAGCATTGCGTCGAATTTTTCCACGTATTGGCGCCGATTTTCGATCACATGCTGCTCATCGCCCCAGACCGCGGCACTCGCGTATTGGTTCTGTAACGACATCGCACAGCCATGGTAAGTGCGGTAGCTGAGAAAGCGTTGCACGATCTCGGCATCGCCGGCGACAAAGCCGGAACGCAGCCCCGGGGCATTGGAGCGCTTGGACAAACTGTGAAAGACCAAGCAGCGACGGAAATCATTATGACCCATGGCGGCGGCGGCCTGCAGCAGGCTCACCGGAGTTTGGCTTTCGTCCAGGTAAATTTCCGAATAGCATTCGTCGGCGGCGATCACGAAATCGTATTGCTGAGCCAGTTCGATGAGCCGCGTCAGGCTGGTCTGATCCATGACAGCGCCGGTGGGATTGCCAGGCGAGCATAGATAGATCAATTGGCAGCGGCGCCAAGTGGCCGCGTCGATGGCGTCGAAGTTCGGTATGCAGCCATGCTCGGCGCAGCAAGGCAGATACCAGGGGGTTGCGCCGGCCAGCAGCGCAGCACCCTCGTAAATCTGGTAAAACGGATTTGGCATCATGACCAATGCATCGGCGCTTGGATCGACCACCGCCTGAGCGATCGCAAAGAGCCCCTCGCGGGTGCCGTTGACGGGCAGAATCTGCCGCTCTCGGTCAAGCGTGGCGGCGGGCAGCTGAAAACGACGTTCAAGCCAGTCGGCAATCGCCTCGCGCAATAACGGCAAGCCGCGCGTGCTGGGATAGCAGGCAACTTGATGCAGATTGGCCAGCAAGGTCTCGCCGAGAATGGCCGGTGGCGGATGCTTGGGCTCGCCGATCGACAAAGAGATCGGCAACAGCTCCAGATTCGGCTCGACGCCGCGTCTGAGTTCGGCAAGCTTCTCGAAGGGATAGGACTGGAGTTTGGCGAGATTAGGGTTCATAGAGCTTGGCAGCGGCCGGCCGGGAAGGCATGGCGGCGATAGCCCAAGCGATTCCAACGGCGATGAGACTGCGATGGTGGAAATCCGCAGATAAACTATCAGTATACAGCGAAGCGCTGTCAGTACCAAACGAAAACATGAGGAATCATCATGCCGCTGATCACCGGAATGCACCACGTCAGCCTAATTGTGAACGACACTGGGCGCGCTTTAGCCTTTTATCAGGACTTGCTCGGTCTGGCAGTCGACCCGGAGCGTCCGGACCTGGGCTTCGGCGGCGCCTGGCTGCAAGTCGGTGCCCAACAAATCCATTTACTCGAACTGCCAAATCCAGATCCATCCAGCGGGCGGCCGGAGCATGGCGGTCGCGACCGTCATGTGGCGTTATCAGTAAGCGATCTGGACAAGTTAGCGCAGCAGTTGGACAGTGCCGGGGTCGAATGCCGATTCAGCCGCTCTGGTCGGCGGGCCTTATTCTGCCGTGATCCGGACGGCAACGCATTGGAACTGGTGGAGACTTCGGAGTGAAAAGCCGGTTGTTTAAAGCATTCTGTTTATAGCATTCTGCATACAGGGCACTCCCTTAGGCCCAGCTTCTTTCCCCGTCTGCGTTCAATAATGATCGTGGTGCTTGTCACCAAAATACAGCCCTCGCTGTGTCTTTCTAACGACTGACGCGGGCTGCAACTCGCCCAGCGCTACTTGATCGGGATCGAGATCGATAAAGTAAGGATTCACCGCAGAGACGCAGAGTGCGCGGAGGCGGCTCGCCCGCAAGCGGACCCTTATGAGCCATGGGAGACGGTCGGTGTAGGAGCCCACTTGCGGGCGACCCGGCAAATGATGCCAGCGGAGCGGACGCGAGCACCGCGCCTTTCCTGGGAGAAAGGCTGTAGGCCACTGTCTTCTGGACAAATTAACCGAAGACACCCCAGGGTGCAACCCGCCCAGCGCTACTTGATTGGGATTGGGATCAGGATCGGGATCGGGATCGATAAAGACATGACATCAGGGCGTGAGAAACCTGATGTTGACTGGGTGGATGTTGACTGGGCGGATGTTGACTGGGCGGATGTTGACTGGGCGCTACCTTCAAAGAATATGAATCAAATTTCATTCTGCCAGAACGATGTGAATCGATATTGACTGCCAGCGACACGGCCAGCGTACGCCTGCAACAGGGCTTGCTCCAAGTCGTCAGGGTATTGCACCAGATCGAACGCCAAAGTCCGGATGTCCTGAATAAGGCCGCGCTTGCCACTTCCCTGCTGGAGGGCATTCTCGCGATGTTCTGTGAGAGGATGGCGACAAACCGGCGCAAGCCAAGTCACCGCACGGAAGATCGCGCGAGTTACATGCGCCTGGCGCGTCTAGTCAGCGCATACATGGAAGCCAACATTTCAGAGCCTGTGCGCATCGCGACGCTGTGCAGCATCACCCGCGCCAGCTGGAAAACGCTCCAGCGTGCCTTTGTTGCCACCTACAACGTTCCCCCTAAGCAGTACCTGACCATGCTTCGACTCGCACTGGCCCGGCGAAGGCTTCTCCAGGGTTCGCCAAGACAAATTCGGTCACCGCGATCGCCACGACCTGCGGTTTTCCCCACCTAGGGCGATTCGCTGCCGCCTATCGAGACTTGTTCGGTGAATCGCCGTCGGTATAGCCCCATGTTCGAAGACCGCACGGAACCAAAAATCATTGGGGATGGATTATGCACTAAGCCATTGGTTCCTCCTCAATGCGATGAGGTTTGCACGCAATCTCGAATTGAATCTGAATGAACCTCGATCAACTTCGTCATTCGAGTCCCCCATGCGCGAGCTCATTAACCAACAATTGCAACTCGGCGAGCAAGACATCGGCGCGATCGAGATCGATCACAAATCGCGCGACGACATCCCGCGCTTGCTGCGCGGGCTGCAGTACATCTACCTCACGCCCGAGGTGCGCGAGCCGGCGTTCGCGATCCTCGCCGAAGTCGTGGCGATGCGCGCCGACGGCGAGGGTCCAGTGAGTACCGAGACCGGGCGTCCGGACATGACGCAGTGGCAGATGCTGGTGCTCGGGACGTTGCGCCCGGGGCTGAATGCCGACTACGACCGCATTGAGGAACTGGCCAACCAGCATCGCACGGTGCGCCAGATGCTCGGGTACAGCGACTGGAGCGAGGAGAAGCGCTGGAATGTACAGACGCTCGAGGGCAACCTGCGCCTGTTCACCCTGGAGCTAGGCTATCGAAATGTCCTGAGTTTTGATGCCAAACCGATTCCGGGTCTTGGATTGCTTCATCGAACGCACTGGGGAAGCCTAATCGGTGTCGGGGTCGCTATCGGAATCGGAATCGGAATCGAATCCGCTCATCGATCAAAGCAGCCAGCTCGATACCAATCCCTCATTCCGACCTTGACACCGATCCCTACACCGACTAAGCATCCATAAACCGGGAAGCGCTTGTTTTCGTGAGACTGCAGATTTCGACAGCCTACCCCGGAGCTCCTCGATCGGATCAATCAGGTCGTAGTCGATGCCGGCCATGTGCTGGTCACACAGCCCCGAGGATCTGCTCGCCGTGCGCGCTGACTCCTTCGTGGTCGAGACCGATGTGCACTTCCCCACCGACCCCAACGGTTGATATGCCCAACCCCGGCCGAGGGGTTGGTCCGTCCAAAAAACGGCGCGGATGAGAATTGCTCTCATCCACTCGATGCATCCTTTGTTCATCGTCTCCGAATCAATGAAAAACGGTATTGGCGGCAACCCGGCCAATGCGGATTTGGCGAAATAAACTGAGTTTTCGTTCAGGCACTACCTTACCAACAGCGCTGTTCATGCTGCTCGGATGCTGCCTTCGTAGAATGTTCGCCTCTTCACCCAGAATAAAGTTTGAACCACCGCAGAGATGCAGAGAAGAAGGATGCATTCGCCTTGGCCCTTCTGCACACTCTATCTCTGCGGTGAATAGTTCCATTCTTCGAGGGCAGCACCCAGTAGACGTCGAATTTCTTGTGCCCTGATGCCATGTCTTTTCGGTCTCGATTCCGACCAGGTCGCGCTGGGCTGGTTGCACCCCATTCGTTTTACGAATACGCTGATGTGTTGGCTCTTCGGATGTGCTGGATCCTACTTGAATACATGGGCCTGAACACAAGCGCTTGAACAGTAAGTCTTAAATCAGTAGCTTTGGTGTCAATTTGGGCGGGCGCGCTGCGCTCGCTGGGTGATGCCAACAAAATTAACGCGTGCATGGGCCAGTAGCGCGGCTGATCCGAGCTGCGCGAGCATTTAGCTACCGGGTTCATCCGCTACCAATAAAGATCCCCGATAAAGACCATGGAGATGTTCACCGCCAGCAGTTCCATCTGCGCTGCTGCCGGCATCTTCAGAAGCGCTGGCACAGTCTCGCGTTATCGAACAGCAGATGACGCATCAGCGAATATCGCAAGCGGCGCGTTTCTTGGTTCAGTTACTCGGATTGATCCGGAGATTCTACCGAGGAGTCACTCGGCGGTTGGGCTGAGGACTGAGCTGCGGGCTGATCCGGCGATTCGGCTGGGGGTTGGATTGGGGATTGGGCAGCAGCCAGTATCGCCGCCTTTAGGATACGTTCGCGGGTCTCAGGGGCGGAAGAACGCAGCAACTGCAGTAACTGCTGTTCATCTGGCTGTAGGTTCGGACAGTCGTTTTCCAAAAACAATAATTCAACGGCGGAAATCGTACCAAGTGCATTTGCCAAGGTCCGAGCAACTTCCACCGGCAAGCGCCGCAATCCCTGCTCGTAGTTACTGATACGCGACTTGGACAAGGCACCATCCGTCAGCGCCGCCAGTTGCGAAAGGCTCAGTCCGCGCGCTCGACGCGCGGCGCGCAGGCGTTCGCCAATGGCTCGCGTTGTCGTCTGAACTTCAGAATCGGAATTGCTATTCATATTAATCTGGCCTTCATACAGAAAATCAGTATCGTACACGATGTCCTGGCAATTTGCGCTGGTAGTTGATAGTCATGGCCTTGTTCATAAGCTCGACCAAGACTTAGGGCTAGCCTAGGCTGTCGAAATGTCCTGAGTTTTGATGCCAAACCGATTCCGGGTCTTGGATTGCTTCATCGAACGCACTGGGGAAGCCTCATCGGTGTCGGGGTCGCTATCGGAATCGGAATCGGAATCGGAATCGAATCCGCTCATCGATCAAAACAGCCAGCTCGATACCAATCCCTAATTCCGACCTCGACACCGACACCGACACCGACACCGACACCGACACCGACTAAGCATCCAAAAACCGGGAAGCGCTTGTTTTAGTGAGACGGCAGATTTCGACAGCCTAGGGCTAGCCTCGAACGCCCTATTATTTTAACTTTAAAACCAACGTATTACGAAAAAGCCCCACGCACCCGCTCGTCAGTTGGTCGGAGTTATGAACAAGGCCGATAGGCATCGATCGCACGCACGGCGCTGGAACCCTCGATGGTAGGCCTATGTGTCAACATGTGTGTAGACACGAAGACCGTTCTCTGCTTCAGCGAAAGTGCTTGGTATCAGAGCAGTCTACGGCACTGCCTTGAAGTTAGGTATTTCAAGCCCAGATCTCACACCAACTCCTCAGATGAATGCTTTCACTGACGGTGGCTTCAGAAATCAACTTCAGATAGCGAGAAATCAAATGACTCTATGTCCAATCGCCTTAGCAGCCAGTTGCAATAAATGCCCGGCAGTTACCCTGTGCCCACTGAAGAGTGTGCTTGGAGATTATGAAAAACCAGCGGAAACGAAGCCGGAACCCGAAAAAGTATCTGACACCAAATAGCCAGCGATATAACAATTCACCTTCTGTAAGTGATCATCACCCCAACCTTTCAGCATATTGTCACACTCAGCTTAAATCCAGCTGTCGATCAAACCGTCTGGGTGCCGGAATTCACGGTAGGACGAGTCAATCTGGTCGAGCGGCAGCAATCTAATGCCGGCGGCAAGGGAATCAATGTCGCCTCTTTCCTCGCCGACTTCGGCCAGAAAGTCATTGTCACTGGACTACTCGGGACTGCCAATAGCGAGCCTTTCGACGAGTTATTCAGACGTAAACAGATTGAAGATCGTTTTGTGCGGCTGCCCGGACGTAATCGGGTGAATATCAAGATTGTTGACAAAGCGCAGGATAAAGTAACCGATATTAATTTTCCTGGACTCTCAACAAGTCATTATGACCTGCTGCGCCTGAATGAAACCATCAGCGATCTGTGCCGGAACACTCACCAGCAAGACGACCAACACAATGCATGGAATACCGACTGGTTCATACTGTCCGGCAGCGTGCCGAGCAGTGTGCCAAATCGGATTTACGCGGATCTCATCAGACAACTAAAGGAACATGGGAAAAAGGTGGTGCTCGACACCAGCGGCGTGCCTTTTTCTGAAGCCATCAGCGCCGGTCCAAATATCGTAAAACCGAATATTCATGAGTTGAGCGAATTGGTTGGCCGACCTTTAAATGACCAAACCGATATCAAGGCTGCCGCTCGATCATTGGTCGCTGCAGGCGTAGAACTGGTCGTCGTTTCCATGGGAGCCGATGGAGCGCTGTTCATGGAAGGGGACACCACCGTGGTTGCTGTGCCGCCTCGCATCAATGCCAAAAGTACCGTGGGTGCCGGTGATGCCATGGTGGCAGGCATCGTCACGGGTACAGTATGCGGACTGGACCTAGCCGCCAGGGCCCGCCTCGCCAGCGCATTTTCGCTGAGCGCCCTCGGCCAAGTCGGCCCTGACTTGCCAAACAGGGAGAGCGTTCAATCCTGCGGTGCTCGGGTACAAATCAGTGCACTCAGGAACCGCTAAGAATAAGGCTCTCATTACGACTCACATTCCGCGCGCTCAGTGAAACCATTTTCGAAATATTATCGACCCATTTTTCTACGACCCAGCAATTTTACTCGAGCGCGAACCGCCACCATTTATCACCCAGGTCGGCATAGGTCGTGATCGAAACTTGCAGTAGCTCCAAGACTTGCTTGCGCAAGTCGCTCAGTCCTTTAAGCCTAGTTTGCACCACCTTGCCGGAGCGTTCGATGGTCGCCAGATGGACGCCATGAAACGAGTCCATGATGGTGCGCCAGGTCGGTTTCTTCGTTTGCATCCCGGCCGGCCGCAGGAGGGAGGCGTTCGACTTGCTGTTCTTGCATCTGCAAACGGATACGACGTTCGATCAGACTGACCAACATCAGCGCGATGCCATACAGGCACAGCATGGCCCCAACAGGTTGCGGAGTCTTCAGAAACATCGGTGTGACTTTGAGCACGGATTCTTTGCTGCTGAAGCGTTTTTCCAGAGATGGCTGTTTCCCGTCGGTGCGCAGCACCTCCACTGCAGGCAAATTTCCACCGACTTGATCTCGTACCCGATGGCATCGCTGGCCTCGCTCTCGGATGTTGTGCCAGTTCCTGAACTGGTACTCTTCCTTAATTGCGAAGTCGCGACAGGGCTCGCGCGGAATGTAGGTTATGAGCTGAAGTTTCCTGATTTCTGAAAATCGCAAGGAGGGTGGTCTATTGACGCTGGTTCGCGCAGACTTAAGCTAACCCAAATAATCATGCCTCTACCTGGCCCGCCACCCACCCCAGAATCAGGAAACTTCAGATTATGCGTGCTCCGCTGTGATAGAGGCATGGTCGATGAGATTGCAATCAAGAAGCGATTTGAATAGCTGGTGCCGGCCCTGGATAAGCGCCTGTGCAGGCTTGTTGCTTCGGCGGAAGCCGAGGCACCTGGGCGAGGGGCATCGCGCTGGTCTCCGAGATGATCCGCCTGTCTCGGCGAGCAATCCGAGTTGGGAAGCGGGAACTGATGCAGATCGAAGGGTCCGAAACAGCAGTTTTCTCGGTGTCAGGGCCGAGGGTTCGCCTGAGCTAGCCCGAGGAGGCTCGCGCAGGGGCTCGAGGAAGAAAAGAACAAGGCTCGCGTAGAGACTCGAAGGTGCAAAGAAGAGAAGAGAAAGACGGCTGGGTGCAACAATATTCAACAGACATTGGCATTGGCCGCTGTAGCGGCTGAACAGACCAACCCGCCTTGTTCTTGCTTCCCGTTGCGTCGCTGCGTAAGCCGCAACAGATCGTCGCGCGGAGATGCAGATGCTTGGAAGACAACCCGAAGAGGTCCGCGTCCACGAATTCAATATGCGCGCGCGGGGAATCCTGATCGCTGTGGACGGCGCTGGCGGCAACGGATCTCGCCCTCGGCTCTGGCAAACCGCACTGCAGCGGCATCGGCCGGATGTGCGTCGCTTTCCCGCCCTAAGTGATGGTGCAGAAACAAGCTAAACAGGTTTTTGGCTTGGGTGTCGCCTGCCGACTCATTCGCTACCGCTATCGGCGTCGGTATCGGCGTCGGTATCGAACTGCCCAACCCGCTATCCGCCAAGCTCCTCGCTGACCGCCTAGCCACGCTGTCCGAGCGTCGTGAGCATGGCCACAAGACGATCGAGCAGTGCCTTTTGCTTGCTGTTGTCGTCTGCGGACAACGCATCGCACACCAGCGAGCACGTCCTCAATCGCAGCGCACTCCAGCGCCGAGCCTCGTGCGCTTTCAAACGACCGGCGTCGATCCCCGCTCGTCGCTTTGCCGTTACCCTCGGCAATGTTCAGCGCGATGGCCTACGATGCGCACCTACGATGCGCGCCTAAGATGCGCACAGGCGTTGATCCTTCGCGTTACGCTGTCCTTTCACATGCTCGCAGTCGCGCTATGGCCCAGCCGACAGACTCGATGGCCGCACGCTAGACGTCGAGTTTCTCATGACCGAATGGCATAGGGCGTTTTCTCTCTCGATTCCGATTCCGATTCCGATAGTGGCCCCGACCCCGATTGCACTCCGCCGATGTCTGGATAGCGTGGTATAGGTTATTCATGAACCGCTACTAAGGTGCTACACCATAGCGCCGTCTGGGCATTGTGCAGTTATTATTTGACGATCCCTTACGGCCACCGATTGAGCGAGCCCTGGCAACCCGTTAAAGCGCATTAATCAGCACCTTTAGCAGCAACTTTTACATATCTTGGATCATTGACCATAGATGCAGACAGCCGACCAATCAGTGCCTGAATGGCGGGGCGTGCGGCATCGAAATCAAGCCTGGCGATCCGCGTGTTCGCCTGCTCCAGACACTGGCGCACATCGGAATCAATCACTCGCGGC
Source organism: Thiohalocapsa sp. PB-PSB1 (assembly GCA_016745215.1). Classification (GTDB taxonomy): domain Bacteria; phylum Pseudomonadota; class Gammaproteobacteria; order Chromatiales; family Chromatiaceae; genus Thiohalocapsa. Next base: position 3,228,676 of record CP050890.1, on the reverse strand, counting down.
AACAGCTCATCCAAGTACTGCTGTGCACGCAGATTTTGCTCATTCAGCAGGCCGGCAAGTTCGCGCAACTCATCAATCAAAATATCGGGTGGTAGGTATTGCCCGCGCGATGCCTGGTTAGTATCCGGAAGCTTCGACACGGCTTGACCGAGAATCTGGAGTGATGAAGATAGAGCCATCAAAGCCGCATCCAAACGGTCATCTGCATTCCCCATATACTGCTCTAGGGCACGGGCATGATAACCGACTTCATCGGCTCCAAGATTCAGTGCAGTCCCTGCCAGTTCGTGAGCCATTCGCGACGCTTCGTCGCGCTTGCCTGCGGCGATCAAGTCCCCAATCCGTTGAGCATAATCCTTATGATCATCATAAAGTTGCGACAGAAGTCGCCGATAGAGATCGATATCGCCCGCGGCTCGTTGCAGCCCGGTTGTGACGTCGATTCCTGGCAATTCTGACGGCAGGGTGCCCGTAAGCAGAGCTGAAGGTGAATCCAACAGCCTTGATGCCGATCCTGGTTGCAACGACGATGCCTCGGGTACATTGCCCGTAACGGTCAGATGCCAACGGCGCACGACACGAAACAATCGCTCGATGCTGATGGGTTTGACGATGTAATCATTCATGCCGGCAGCACTGCAGCGTGCTTTTTCTCCCTCCAGCGCATGCGCGGTCATTGCAATAATCGGCAGATCGCTGATACCAAGTTCGTCGCGAATACTGCGGGCTGTCTTATAGCCATCCATGATTGGCATCTCCACATCCATCAATACCGCATCGTAGGAATCCGAGCCCTGATCCTGCTGATCCCGCAGTCGGCTCAGTGCCTCGGCACCGTTGTTGGCAACGACAACGCGGGCACCCGCCTTGTGCAGCAGACCGACAACGATTTCTTGGTTCAGTGGCTGATCCTCGACAAGTAAAATGCGTAGGTCTTCTAAATTGTGTACGCTAAGCTCCTGCTGCACTATGCTGTCGACCTCTGGTCGATCAACATCGGCACGTTCGAAACGCAAGGTGAACTGGAAGCGACTGCCCTCACCCACCGAACTGGATATCTGAATCGAGCCACCCATTTTTTCCACAAGCCGCTGCGAGATACTCAAGCCAAGACCCGTGCCACCGAAACGTCTGGTAATGGAACTGTCGGCCTGTGTGAACGACTGAAATAGCCCTGCCTGCTGTTCTGCCGCAATGCCAATCCCGGTATCCTCGACGCAGAAATGCAGATAGACCTGATCAGCATCATGCGGCCGGCAGTCTAAACGCAGGGTCACGCTACCGGATTCGGTGAACTTGACCGCATTTGACAACAGGTTGAGCAGCACTTCCAGCAGACGGCCCTCATCCCCGATCAGACAGCAGTCTTGTGGAACGTTATGCTGCACTTTCAGGTTAAGCCCCTTGTCTGCCGCGCTCAGTTCGATCAGGTTGCATGCTTTGCTGATAAGTGTTTCAACGCGGAACGGGCGTGGCTCCAATTCCATGCGCCCAGCTTCAATTTTGGAAAAATCTAGAATATTCTTGATGATCGACGTCAGCATGCGCGAAGCCTGATCGATCTTGCCGAGATAATTTCGCTGTTCGCGGCTAAGGGGGGTACACGAGAGCAAATGCACAAAGCCGATAACTGCATTGATCGGCGTGCGGATTTCGTGGCTCATATTGGCCAGGAACTCCGACTTGGTTCGATTGGCTGCATCGGCCTTGCGCTCGGCAATGCGCCGCTCCTCGGCCTCGGCACGCAGCTGCTTGTTGGCGGTGCGCAATTCCTTCAAGCCAGCAGCGACGCGCGATTCCAGTTCTTCGTTGAGTTGGTTGAGCTTTCGTTTGGATTCCCCAAGGGCCTTTCTAGCAGCAATCTGGATCTGCCGTTTTTCGCTCTGAATCAGATAGAAACGATCGGAAATTGCAAAGGCCAGAATCACCGCATCCCAGGCAGAGCCGATCTGTGTCGACCAGGTGGTGATGAAATTCGTGGGCAGCAGACCATAAGTCTTCAGTGCATAGATGGCCATACCGGCTAGCGATAAAATCCAGGCCAAGGTGTAATAGCGCGCCGGTCGGAAACCCATGAGGCTGATTCGGATGCCTGTAATAACAAAGATGACCAGCGTGAAGACCAGCCCGACCGCGAACATAATTGCCAATTGATAGGATACAAACAGCGCTAACCCGGCCCCGAAAACAGAAATCCAGATCAGGCTGCCCAGTACGAGATGAAGGCGTGGCGTAAAGCGCGCCGTATTTAGAATGGAGCGCGTAAACAGCGTCCCGCTCAGACAGGTCGTGCAGATAAAAAACGGTAAGTTTGCGTTTGCCCACCAAGGCGAGTCCGGCCAAAGAAATTGAAACGAGATGCCATTCAGGGCCAGCTGAAATCCAATATAGTTGGCGATAAAGAGCACATACAGTAAGGCGTTGATGTCGCGCAATCGGATATAGTGATGCAGGTTGTAGATGATCAACATCAACAGCAGACCATAGTAGAGCGACAAAATGCCGTATTCGGCGGCGGGATGCTCGATGAGATGGCGCGGGGACATCAGCAGCAACGGCAGATGCATGCCGCTCTCGCTTTCAAAACGCAGATACAGCGTCACTGCTCGGCTTGGCTCCAATTCCAGTGGAAACACGAACATACGGGTATTCAGCGGCCGCGTCCCAAAGGCCGTGCGGTCACCGGTATCATCATAGTGGGTCAGAGTTTGCCCGTCGTCGATGATCAGGCTGATTCGATCCAACAGGGGATTGGAGATCTCCAGGTAATAGGTGGTTCGATGTGTCAGGGAGCTGACCAGCTCCAGTCGCGCCCAAATGACGGACGATGTGAAACCGAGATTGGGAACCTGAACATCAGAGGGCTGAAAACGCCCGGCGATCGCGGGCGAGCGAATATCGTCCAGATTCAACTCGCCGGAGGGATCTTCGAATAAAGCCAGATTGGTGCCCAATCGATAGAGTTCCTGTTGCTGCGTCACCCGAACCATGGATGCATGTTGCACATCCGCGGGCTCGGGCTGCGCAGCATGGGTCGAATTGAAGAACTGTAGTAGCAGACCGAATAACAGGACCAGCCAAAATAAAAGGGCTCCAGAGCAGGTGCCGGATGCAGGACGCAAGACCACGCCAAAAAACAGGTTCGACTTTGCATTCAAAATTGCAATAGACAACGGCTGCATCGGCTGCATCGGCTGCATCGGCTGCATCGGCTGCATCGGCTGCATCGGCTGCATCGGCTGCATCGGCTGCACGATTGACTGAACCATCAGGCGCATCAAAAGTTGCATCATCCGCCGCTTTTCGGCCAACCATCAAGCGCCGACACTGATACGCTCTATCCAGAATTGGTTGTGCCCATTTTGTTTCGCTTTGAGCAACTGCGAGCGGGCCTCGTCCTTAGCCATCTTTTGAGTTGCAAACCGTCCAATTCCAGGCTCGGCTTCCAGCGTGACGCCGCCGATGCTTGCCGTCAGGTGAGCAACGGAACCACTTGCCCGTGGGATACCTAACTCAATGACGCACATGAGCAGATCACGGGCCACCGCGTTGGCTTGTTCGGCATCGGTATCAGGACACAGCAGCGCAAATTGATCGCCTTCATAGCGAGCAACGACATTCATGGACTGACCCGATTGCTCCAGCAGTGCCGTGCCGATCCGACACAATGCACGGTCGCCTGCCAGATGGCCTTGGGTGCGGTTGAATTGTTCAAAATAGTCGACGCCGATCAGCATCAACGACAGTGGTTTGCATTCGAGGCGCAGGCGCTCGATCTCGCGTGCCAATATGCCGTCGAACCAGGTCTGATTGGGAAGACCGGTCAGACCATCCAGACTCGTCATGGCGCGCAGCTTGTCACGGCTGGCCTTCAGCTCGAGGTGCGTTCGCACGCGAGCACGAACGATCATTGGTCTGACCGGCTTGGTGATGTAGTCCACCCCGCCGACCTCGAAGCCCTTGGCCTCATCTTCCATCTCGATCTTAGCGGTAACAAAAATGACCGGTATCTCACGCAGCATCTCGTCCATTTGCATCAGCCGACAAACCTCGAAGCCATCCACCTCCGGCATCATGATATCCAGCAGCATCAGATCGATGCGTTGACTGATGGCCATCTCGATGGCTTGCTCCCCCGACGTAGCGAAATAGACCTCGTAATCTTGTTTCAAGGCTTCAGCCAGGACTTGCACGTTGCTAGGCACGTCATCGACGATCAGCACATGCGGCCGTCTCTGTGCCAGGCTTTTGTTTTGCATCGGTTTATAGCCTCTGCTCGGCTGCGGTTGAATGACGCCGCGTTTGCACCGGAATGCCAGGCAGTATGGCAGGATTCGGGGCGTGCTAGGCGATTGCTTGCCCGATAGTAAACCAGCTTACGAACGAATGCATTTGGCTCCCAGTTGCGTGAAGCTCTAGGCTGGACCTCGATGATGCAGGCAGCGAGCCCGTATTGTGACAGGAATCATCCACAGCCCGGTTTTTTCCAAATGCAAAGTGATGCAGAGCAATGAGATTGTGCAAGTTTGCGAGAATTAACGCGGCACAAGATTTTCACCACAGAGACACAGAGACACCGCCGATCAGGGAGGTTCTCATCCGCATCGATCTGCTGTGACAGAATCTCGACCAGAATCTGGATCGGTGATGGCTTGTTCAGAATTGTTTAACGCGGATATTCAGCGTCTGGATTCGATACGCAATCTGGCGTGGCGTCATCTTCAATAGTCGAGCGGCTTTGGCCTGTACCCAGCCGGCCTGCTCCAATGCCGCGATGACGCGTTCGCGCTCATCGATTTCCGGATCATCAAGGTCAATATTGGCAGTTGCCACGGCAGGCTGAGCATAGCTGCCAGCAGGCTCGGGCAGCGCGCCCAGGTCGAGACCGGTCAGATTGATCACATCGCGGTCGATGGTGCCGGATTCGCTCATGACCGCGGCCCGCTCCATGCAGTTCTCCAGTTCGCGAACATTGCCAGGCCAATCGTAGCGCATCAGCACGCGCAATGCGCTGTCGGTGATCTTGAGTTCGCGTGCCTGCTGTTTGGCGATCTTTTCCACCAGATGTCGAGCAAGATCAGGCACGTCCTCAATGCGTTCGCGCAAAGCCGGCATGACAATCGGCATGACATTGAGCCGATAGTATAGATCCTCGCGGAATATACCGTCCTTGACCTCCTGCTCCAGATTGCGATTGGTGGCTGCGATGACGCGCACGTCGACCTTCATGGTGCGCCCGCCACCGACGCGCTCGAATTCGCCCTCCTGCAATACGCGCAGCAATTTCGCCTGAAATGCCGGGGTGATTTCACCGATCTCATCCAGAAACAAAGTGCCGCCATCGGCCTGTTCGAAGCGACCCTTGCGCTGGCTGAGCGCACCGGTGAAGGCGCCCTTCTCGTGGCCGAACAGCTCGGACTCCAGTAGATTATCCGGCAGTGCAGCACAGTTAAGCTTGATCAGCGCCCCTCGTGCGCGCGGCGAGTTATAGTGAATGGCGTTGGCGATCAGTTCTTTACCAGTGCCGGACTCGCCGCGCAGCAACACCGTGGTACTCCACTTGGCAACTTGGCGGGCCTGATCGAAGACCATGCGCATGCGCTCGGTATGACCAATGATGTTGTCGAAGCCATGGGTACCTTTGAGATGGCGCCTGAGGGTATCGCGTTCCTCGCACAGGGCGCGTCGCTCTGCCTCCACCGAACGCGACAGCAATACCGCTTGACCAATCAGGTTCGCGACCATCTCGGCAAAGCGCGCCCGCTGCTCCAACAGGCCATCAGCAACCGGCGGTTGCGTCACGAACACGCCAACGGCGTTGTCATCGGCACCGATGCGAATCGGCACACCAATCAACGGCAATTTCGGATCGAAAAGATTGAGACGATCTAGAAAACTTGGCTCATCGCCAAGGCGCGGCAGAATCCAGCGTTGGTTGGTTTCGAGAATGCGACCGTTGATTCCTTCACCTGGTCGATAGCGGATTTTTTCGAACGGGGCAGCATCATTATCGTGCAGGGCGCCAACCAACAGCTCGCCGCTGTTCTCGTCAAGCAGGCTGATCATTCCCATGCACATGCGGCCATGATCGTGCAATGTGCGCAGCACCTCACGCAAAGTGTCGCGTAGTTCCAGCGAGCGATTCAGTACGCGGCTGACGTCGAACAACGCGGCCAGCTGCGATTCCAAAAGCATGACGCGCTGCCTCTCATCGAATTCGGCGGCGCCAGTATCGGCAATTCCGGTCATCATATCGGGTAGGCTTTACTCCTCGGGCTTGACATTGCCCAGGGTAACGCGCATCCGGCAGCCGTCCTGATAATCTGCATCCATTTCGATACAGCCAGCGTGTTGATTGACGATCTCCTGGGCCAGCGCCAAACCCATACCGGCGCGCCCGCGACGCTGGCGCCAACCGATATAGAAAGGCTCGAAAGCCTTGAAGCGCGCCTCGTTGGCGATGCCAGGGCCATTGTCCTCGACGATCACCTCCACAGCATCGCCCAGGGAACGCGTGGCCAGGCGCAGCTCGCGATGGGTACGGCCGCTCTCGTGCAGGGCTTGCAAGGCGTTGTCGATGAGATGTTTGAAGAGCGAGCGTAATTCGTTTTTGTGACCGGAGAGCTCCGGCAGTACCAAAGCCGGCTGCCAATCGACCACTACGCCGGCGGCAAGCAGGCGGTCGGTTTCGAGAGCCAATACATGGCGCAGCAATTCATTGATATTGACACTGACGCCCGGCTCCGGCATTTCCGTGGGTAACGCGGCCTGCAATGTCTGCAATGCAGTCTCGCCGGCACGACTGATTTGTCCCAGCATATCGGCAAACACCTCGACATTGCCGCTGCCACCACGGAACATCGCGTTGGCAGCCCGAATCAGATTCAGTGGTACCTGGATCTGGTAGCTGGCCGCGGTCAGCGCCTCGCGCATACCCTGGGCCAATTGCTGTTCGGCTAGTCGCGCGCGTAGATTCTCGAGATGCGCACGTTCAACCTCGCGGCGTCGCGAGGTCACATCGCTGGCCAGCAGCAGCAGGCGTAAATCGCCGCGGTTGCCGCGCACGAAATAGCCGCTGATGCTGTGATCGGATTCGTTCACGGCGGTGCCGGAACAGGAGAACCAGTGGGGTCCGCCGCTGCCCGGCACCTCGACGCTGATCTCGATGTCGCGAAACCCCTCGCCGGCCACAGCGCGCTCCAGCGGATCGAAGCCTGCCTGCTCGCGCAATGCCTCGCGCAACAGATTCAGCGGCTCGCGCCCACGCAGGTCGCCCAGCAGCTTTTTGTACTCCATGTTATCGAGGATGATACGTCCGTCTTTATCCAGCAAGACGACCACGACTGGAGCAGCATCAAGCACGGTCTCGATGCGAGTCTTTTGTTGTCGCAATTCCGCGGCGAGTTCATGCTCTAGGGTTACATCGCGATGCATACCCAGGAAATAGCGGACGCGCCCGATCGAATCCAGCACCGGTGAGATCATCAATTCCGCCAAATAGTCACCACCGTCCTTGCGCTGATTGACCAGCGTGCCGGTCCAAGAGCGTTTGCGCTGAATGGTGCGCCAGAGTTGCTGGTAGATGGAATCCGGCGTCGCGTTACTAGAGAGGATGGACTCATTCTTGCCCAGCACCTCGTCGCGGCTGTAGCCGGTCAGCTTTTCGAACGCGGCATTGGCATAGAGGATGTTCGCCCGTGCGTCGGTAATGGAGATGGCCACTGGCGCCTGCTCTACGGTTTCAAAGTACAGCCTTGGCGGCAAAGGTTCAGCCGGGTCGCCTGCCATCAGTGTCAGCGCCTCCAGCACCTCCGTCGGTGTGCCATCTGGGGGAGAGCGCAGAAATTCACTCATCGCGTTCGTGACGAGCGTCTGCTGGGAATCGAATTTCGGGTTGGCCTCCAAGCTGGGCTGGGGCGACTCGGTGGAGTTTTGGGGCGTCACACTAGGCTCCTGGAGGTTGGCGACCGGCTTCGGCCAAAAAGATCAGGTGAGACTGAACGGAAGAATATGCAAGATCCATACCCACGCTTGCGTTGCCAGCAGCAAAGCCCCGACAACACAGCCTGATCCTGCGCTCCCGGCCCAATCGACCCAATCACATTCTAAAGATTGTGGATTGTACGACAATCATCGCGTACTGCAGCAGGCTGCTTGTGGCATCCCCGACAGACACGAAACCTATCGATCTGCGCCCCGCGGACCCTTCGATGGCATGGCAAAAAAATCAAGTTATGTAGAGCACATGCAGCCGGCAACCTGATTCCGGAAACTCGGCGTATCCGCCTCCCGGATCGCCGATATCAATGCTGGCATAACTTTTGCTTTAACCCAGGATAAATGCCATTGCCTGGCGCCGCACTACCAACTCCTTGTCACGCAAAAAAATGACCGAGTATCTGCTGCTGCTTCTCGCCACCGCACTTGTCAACAATGTCGTGTTGGTGAAATTCCTGGGATTGTGTCCTTTCATGGGCGTGTCGAACAAACTCGACTCGGCGCTTGGTATGGGACTGGCCACAACCTTTGTGCTGACGCTGGCGGCGGCCGCAAGCTGGATCCTGGAACATTGGGTATTAACGCCTCTGGACATCGGCTTTCTGCGCATCCTGACCTTTATCCTGGTCATTGCAGCGGTGGTGCAATTCACCGAGATGGCGGTACGCAAACTATCGCCCTCACTCTACCAGGTGCTAGGTATTTTTCTACCCTTGATCACCACCAACTGCGCTGTGCTCGGCGTCGCACTACTGAACGTTCAGCAGCACAACAGCTTTTTCGAAAGCCTGGTGTACGGCTTCGGGTCCGCACTGGGCTTCACGCTGGTGATGGTCATCTTCGCCGGGCTTAGAGAACGTCTGGCCCTGGCCCAAGTGCCGGCTGCCTTTGCCGGCGCTCCGATTGCCTTCGTGGTCGCCGGCTTGTTGTCCATGGCATTCATGGGCTTCGCCGGGTTGGCGTGAAATTCATGTTCAGATTCGCGTTTGCCCTGGCCGGGTTCCCCATCATCTGGATCATTTTAGACGCTGCCGCAAGCAGCGCTTGCAACATCATTCCGGAGGTATTGTCGTGATTGCCGCGATCTTTATTTTAACCGGCCTTGGACTGGGTCTCGGTGCATTGCTTGGGTTGGCAGCGCGCTTCCTCAAGGTAGAAGAAAGCCCGTTGACCAACCAGGTCGAATCACTGCTGCCCGGCTCTCAGTGCGGTCAGTGCGGCTTCCCCGGTTGTGCGCCAGCTGCCGCGGCCGTGGCCAATGGCGAGGCACCAGTCACGCTCTGTCCGCCGGGCGGGAGAACCCTGGCCGAGTCCCTGGCAACCTTGCTCGGTGTCAGTATCGATCTTTCCGCGGTCGAGGACAAAGAACCGATGATCGCGCACATCCACGAGCGGCTTTGCATCGGCTGCACCAAATGCCTGAAGCGCTGTCCGACCGATGCGATCATCGGTGCCAACGACCAAATTCACTCGATCTTTGAAGACGCCTGCATCGGCTGCGAGAAATGCTGGGAGGTCTGCCCCACCGAATGCATCGAAATGCGCCCGGGTACAAGCTCGATCCAGAACTGGGTCTGGCCCGCTCCGCAAGCCGCTTGACGGAGGATCGGGGCCAGCTCCAGCAGACGCCCAGGCAGGCCCCATCGAAGTCTTTGCATCCGCACCTATCCTGCTTGACGCTGTCAGCCCTGCGCCCTCGCCTGATCGATCGAACTAACGGACGACATCTATGAAATTATTCCGCATCCGCGGCGGCGTCCACCCTGACGACCGCAAAACCCTAGCCGCCGGACGTCCGATCGAGGATCTGCCACTTCCGGCCCTGCTGCACATCCCGTTACAGCAGCACATCGGCGCCCCGGCCCAGCCAGTGGTGCAACGCCGACAACTGGTGGCCAAGGGAGAATTGATCGGCCGCGCCCAAGGTGTCGTGTCTGCACCGATCCATGCGCCCACATCCGGGCGGATCGTCGGACTCGGTTCCTATCCCGCCAACCATCCATCCGGCCTGTCGGTGCGTACCGTCACTCTGCAACCCGACGGTGAGGATCGCTGGCATCCGGACATCCGCGGGGTCAGTGATCCTTATGTGCTGGAATCCGAAGAGATCGCCAGGCGCGTGGCTGAAGCCGGCATCGTCGGCATGGGAGGAGCCACCTTTCCGTCCGCGGTCAAGCTCAATCTCCGCACCCGTTACCCCTTGCGCAGCTTGGTCATCAACGGCTCCGAGTGCGAACCTTACCTGACCTGCGACGATCGCCTGATGCGCGAGCAGTCGGATGCCGTGTTGGACGGCATCTGCATCATGGCCCGTGCACTTGACGTCAAACACATCATCATCGGCATTGAAGGCAACAAGCCCGAGGCTCTAGCAGCGATGAGCGAAGCCGCCGCCGGGTTCGGCACGATCGATGTCGTGAAATTGCCGACGCGCTATCCGATGGGTTCAGAAAAACATCTGGTGCAGACGCTGACCGGCCGCGAGACCCCGGCGCGCGGTCTCACCGCAGACATTGGCGTGGTGGTTCACAATCCATCGACGGCCTTTGCCGTGCATGAAGCCTTGCGCTATGGGCGACCGCTGGTGTCGCGCGTGGTGACCGTCACCGGCGCGGCCATCAGCGAACCGCGTAACCTGCGCGTGCCCATCGGCACCAAAGTCGAGGATCTGATCGCCTATTGCGGCGGTTTTCTCGAACAGCCAGAGCGCCTGATCAGCGGCGGTCCGATGATGGGACAGCCGTTGCGCGAACTCCGGGTGCCCATTATGAAGGGCAGCAACGGTGTGCTGGCTCTGACCCAGGCCGAGACCCGCTTGCGGGAACCTTCGCCCTGCATCCGCTGTGCGAGCTGCGTCGACGCCTGCCCCTGCGGATTAGTGCCGTTGGACATGGCTGCCCACACCCGCGTCGGCGATCTGGAAGGCGCGGTCACGCGCGGGCTGATGGACTGCATCGGTTGCGGTTCCTGTGCTTATGTCTGCCCAGCACATATTCCGCTGGTGCAGTACTTCAACTATGCCAAGGGCGAAATGGCCGCGCGCGGCCGTGCCAAGCAAAAGCAGACCGAGACCAAACGCCTGGCGGAACAACGCAGCGAGCGCATCGAGGCGCAAAAGTTGGCTAAGCGCGAGGCGATGGCCAAGCGTAAACGCGAAGCCGAGGCGAAGAAAAAGGCTGCGGCTGAAGTGCAGAAAAAAGCCGAGGCTGCCGCGCTCGACTGAACCTGAAGACATGACGAAAACGCATGGCGTCACGCTATGAACACCAACGAGTTTGTGCAACCAACGAGAAACCGGCGATGATAAATCAGACCCTGGCAGCCAGTCCACACACACATGCGCCGGTCAGTATTACCCGGACCATGGGGCTGGTGATCCTGGCATTGGTGCCAGCGACCCTGTTCGGGCTGGTTCAGTTCGGCTGGCCAGCGATTTTTCTGTTCCTGATCACCCTGGGCGCGACCATCGGCTTCGAGGCGATTTCGCTGATCCTCATGGGCAAGCCTGTTCGGCCATCGTTGATGGACGCCTCGGCGTTGCTGACAGCCTGGCTGCTGGCAATGACATTACCGCCCTGGGCGCCCTGGTGGATCGGCGTCGTCGGCGGCTTCCTGGCGGTGGTACTTGGCAAACAGTTGTTCGGTGGCATCGGTCAAAATCTTTTCAACCCGGCCATGGTGGCGCGCGTGGCATTGCTGACCTGCTTTCCGTTGGAAATGACACGCTTCTTGCACCCGCAGCCGCTCTTCACCAGCGATGCCCCGGGCTTCATCGAGGGCTTGGCGATCACCTTTGGCGGTCAATCCTATGACGCCATCACCGGGGCCTCGCTCCTCGGATATGTACGCACCGAGTTGACCCAGGGGCTTCCGCTGGCAGAAATCCTATCGCAAGTGTTTGATCCGGTTACCGCGCTGATCGGTGTGGAGCCCGGCAGCCTTGGCGAAACCTCGGCACTGTTGCTGCTGCTGGGCGGGGTATTCCTGGTGTACAAACGCATCATCGGCTGGCAGATTCCAGTGGCGATGCTCGGGACTATCGCTCTGCTGGCGACCTTGACGAGCCAAATCGAACCCAATCGCTATCCCGATGCTTTGGTCCATCTGTTGTCCGGCGCCACCGTACTCTGTGCCTTTTTCATCGCCACCGATCCGGTCACATCGCCGGTGTCGATTGTTGGGCAATGGTTATTCGGTGCTGGTGTCGGCTTATTGGTGTTCACGATTCGCACCTGGGGCGGATACCCGGAGGGTATTGGGTTTGCCATTCTGCTGATGAACGCATGCACACCGATGATCGATCATTATTTTAAGCCGCGTGTCTACGGTCGTAATCGCCGCGGCAAACCGCTGGAATATCCAGAAGAAGTCACCGCACAGGCGGAGAAAAGCCAATGAACACGGTCGCCCATCCCACCTATCGCCAACGTATCGGCTATCAGGCCGGACTGCTGGGCGGATTTGCACTGGTGGCCGCCGCGATGCTCGTCATGGGCGACATCGCCACCCGTGAGACCATTGCGCAGCGCGAGGCGGAGGACTTGCTGGCATCTCTCGCACAGGTCATCCCGGCGTCAATGCATGACAACGACCTGCTCGCCAGTACGCTGAGCTTAGCGCCTCATCCAGCACTCGATCCAGAATCGTCCGAGCCGCAACCGGACGCGACGCCAACAGACGAACCGATCGTCGTCTACCGGGCTTTGCAGGGGCTGGTAGTCAAGGCCGTCGCGTTTGAAGTGGTGGCTCTGGGCTATGCCGGTCCAATTCGAGTATTACTCGGCGTCGACGCCGATGGCCAGGTGCTTGGGGTACGCGTTCTGGCGCACACCGAGACCCCAGGCCTTGGCGACAAGATCGAGGTTGCTCGCGATGACTGGATTCAATCCTTCGACGGCCGCTCCCTCGGCAATCCGACAGCCGTGGGCTGGGCAGTGAAAAAAGACGGCGGCATTTTCGATCAATTCAGCGGCGCCACCATTACGCCAAGGGCCGTGGTCAAGGCGGTCAAGGGAGGGTTGGATCTGTTCGAGACCCACCGAGATACGCTGACGGCATCAGCCGTGATGGTCGAAGATCTGACAACAACCAATTGAAGAGACGCGAGCAATGGGTCGCTTCTGTGCTGAGAACAGTCTCCGCGGCCATTGCCCTGGCGCGTTCATCCGAACCTTCACTGACAGGACCTGAACATGACCACTGACAAGACCGAACAGCAGCCATCTCCTACCGACTGGGGTCGGATCGCCAAGGATGGCATTTGGAATAACAATGTGGTGCTGGCCCAATCGCTCGCCCTCTGTCCATTGTTGGCCGTCACCGGCACTGCGACCAATGGACTTGGATTAGGTTTGGCAACCAGCTTTGTGATGATCATGTCCGGTCTGCTGATCTCGGTGTTGCGTGGCCTGATCACACCCCAGGTGCGCATCCCGGTGTTCGTGCTGATCATCGCCACGCTGGTCACCCTGGTAGATTTAGGCATGAATGCCTGGATGCACGATCTGCACAAGGTGCTTGGGCTGTTCATTCCGCTCATCGTCACCAACTGCGCCATCCTCGGCCGAGCCGAATCCTTCGCATCGCGCAATCGCGTATTTCCGGCTGTCTTCGACGGACTGATGATGGGGCTGGGCTTCACATTGGTGCTGGTGGCCATCGGCACCATGCGCGAAGTGGTTGGCTCAGGAACCTTGTTCGCCAATGCCTCCATGCTGCTCGGCGACGGCATGGGCTTTCTGGAACTAACCCTGATTCCGGACTATCGTGGCTTCCTGTTGGCAATCCTGCCGCCCGGGGGTTTCATTGCCCTCGGTGTACTGCTGGCCAGCAAGCGATTGCTTGATCGGCGTCTGGCCACCTGGCGGGGAGGCGCGAAAGCCGAAGGCCAGGCCGTGGTTGCGGGCAATGCTTGACATCTCGGTCGGCATGCAGCGTTTCATGCTGGTCATTCTATGCCAAAGGAACCGCTGCCCTCCCCTGTCGAGACCTCGCAACTTGATCCCAGGAATCCACTGACCCCCAGCACTCTGCTGGCCCAGCACTCTACTGGAGACCCATCATGCATATTGGTGTCGCCTATGCCGACAAGTTCAAACGCACCTGGCTCAAGCTCGATGTTCCGGACTCCAGCACGGTACGCGAAGCCATTGAGCGTTCTGGACTGCTGAAGCAGTACCCGGAGATCGACCTTGACAACCAGCGCGTGGGCATTTTTGGCAAATTCGCCAAACTCGACGCCCCCATCAAGGAAGGAGACCGGGTGGAGATCTATCGACCAATCACCGCCGATCCGGAGACCGTTCCGCGACGGGATCAGGATGATTCATCATGAATGATGAGTTGTCCGTTGCTGGCTGACAGCTGGTCATTGGTCCAGCTGCACAACCTTATGCACAGGAGTTGCTGGAAGCCATCAGACGCACACAAAGCTGCTCCTACAGCAAGGACAAACCGCCTGCGGACTAAGCGGCACTGCCTGCAATCAACCGTCGCGAGATCTCGGTGGTATTTGCCGACGCGAGCAGACCAAAGCGCACCAACTTTCTCGAGGCGAAGTGTAGGGAAGGGTGTTTGGGATTACGTCTAAGGCGATTGCCGGAGAGAAACCTACCAACTGGCGCCGGATTCTCGTTCGCCTTCGCGAAGCGGCAATCCCCCCATAGTCACTCTATGGACGGGTTGTCTTGACAATGAAGGCGGACAAGCAGTATTGATTCTTAAAATTTTTCTGCGGCTCGCCCGGCTACTCTGTCGCGCGACGTCAATCTCGGCGGTCTCGATGGGAGTCGTGTATCCATACAAAGCGTAAGGCCGGTATTACACTGGGAGCGGTGACTTTTGCCGGAAACCTGCATCTGTCGCGGCCCTGGGCCTGGGATATTGATTTAAGTAACAGATTTTAAAAGATAAATTGTTATGTAAAAAATAGGATACACTGGCCTGGAGAAGGCGCCAGCGAGCGCGTGCCCAAGCCTGGCTCCTTCGTTCTCCCGGGCGGTCGAAGACCGCGCCGATGTTGCGTTGGAGGCGTTAGCGGCGGTGGCGATGGCGTCCAGCAACAACGCAGAACTCCTGACGTATCAGGCTTAAACTGTACGAGCGGATACGCTGAGGATCTCAACCCACCCGATCCCGGGGAGGTCTCACCAATCCGAATCCGGCGTTACGCCTGCACCCCGTCAGAACGCTCGGCCTGCCCGCCGGGCTGTTGCGGCACTTGACAGGACTTGCGGTTGCCTCGATCTAGTCTAGCGAAAGGGCGCAGGCAGGTTTCCCTGCCTGCACCGCGACCTCGCCGGGACGGGACGGAATCAGCCCTGGAATCGACGGCGCCGCACGATGCTGAGGCCGAGTAGGCCTGCCCCGATCAGCGCGATCGTAGCCGGGACCGGTACCTGTCGCCCAGTTGCGCTCTCCGTCATGGTGATCGCGAGGGTGTAATCGTCACCAGGCAAAAAGATCGAGGCCATGAATCTACTTGGACCTTCGTCGATTGTGTCGTTCCCGACGCCATTGAAGCTGACGAGCCCTTGATTCAGACTGAATGGATCGGACGTGTCGATGAAGTCTGGAGAGTTAAGGTCTTCGCCGTCCGGTGACCAAGTAAATTGATCTCCGGTGGAGTTCCGCGTAAATGTGATGTCGAAGCCAAGCGCCGACCGGACGATGGATTCGCCCTTAGCACTCTCGTCCGCCGTCCAGACTTCCATGAAGATTTCGGAATCGAAGTTGAAGGTCAGCGTTTGATCTCCACTAAGTGTAAGATCGAATTGGGCGTCCAGTGTATTGACGCCATTAGCGCTGGGTTGCCCCGGCACAGGCGTAGTGGTGCCGGGCGCAGCGACGACCTCGGCCACGTTTGAGGCGGCACCGCCATTGAGGATGTCTGGCTCGAAGATTACCGCATCGCCACGCGCCCAGTTCTGTCCTACAAACGGTTCAGGACCGGCGAGCTGTACGAAGGCGTTCTCGGGCGCGCCGAAGTTGCAGCCTGACGGACCGCAATCGGCGACTTCCGGGTCGTATGGGGGGTTGACAACACCGTTGTTCTCGGAGTTTGCACCCCAGGTCGCCTGGGCAGTGCTCCCAAGAAAGCTATTGACTACATTGAAAGTACCGTCGCTCGTGAGGGTGAAGTTCTCGATCTGGTTAATGGCAATGCCCTTGAAATTGGCTTGGGCGGTACCGGCGGCACCGAGCGCCAAGGCACTGGCGATGGCGAGATGAACGGCTGTTTGCTTCACAGGAAGACCTCTCTTGTTTGAAAAGTATGACTGACTCACAGGGCGGCGGCCGGACGTCACCGGCTGACGGACGACGCGCGACCTCCGCTACCTGCTATAATTTACATGCAAAATTCGCACCCAATTGACCTCGCCTTGCCCTCGAGCGGTCATGAATTCGACTCGTCTTATTGATTTTCAAGGTTTTTCTGCAGCTCGTCCGGCTGCTCCGATGCGCGACGCCGATCGCGGCGGTCTCGATGGGAGCCGTGTATCCGTGCAAAGTGTAAAGCGGATTTTACACTGGAGACGGTGATTTTCGCCTGAAACATGCGTCTGTCGCGGCCCGGGGCCTGAGATATTGATTTAAGTAACAGATTTTAAAAGATAAATTGTTGTGTAAAAAATAGGATACAATGGCTTCGAGAAGGCGCTGGCAAGCGCGTGCCCAAACCTGGCTCCTTCGTTCTACCGGGCGGGCGAAGACCGAGCTGGTGTTGCGTTGGAGGCGTCAGCGGCGGCGGCGATGGCGTCCAGCAACAACGCCGAACTCCTGATGTATCGAGCTTCACTCTATGCAATATCTGTATCGTTCTGCCATTAGTCATCAGGGCTCACATCATCAGAAGCTCCAGCCACTCTGCCGGCATCCTCGCACAGTGTGTGCAGATACTTCTTGGCAGAACGATATTTAAACTGGAGGCTCGATATTTCTTTTTGAGCCGCAGGAAGCCGATTTTTGTCTCGAAGCCCACAGCTTAGGGGGTAGGTGCATGGTTGCTCCGGCATATTGACGGCCGAATCGTCGCATTCAAAATTTCGCGGTGTCAGGAGTTCTGCAACGGGCCATCCATCGCCAAGCCCGCGTCAGCACCGCCGACATCGGCAGTCCGCTGGCGCGCGGCGCGCCCCGCGTGGGCGACGGTCGCGACCGACCGGTGCCGCGCGCATGCACGCTTGGTCGTCCCGGGGGGCCGTGACGCTAGGCTGTCGAAATCTGCCGTCTCACTAAAACAAGAGCTTCCCGGTTTATGGATGCTTAGTCGGTGTCGGAGTCGGTATCAAGGTCGGAATTAGGAATTAGTATCGAGCTGGCTGATTTGATCGATGAGCGGATTCGATTCCGATTCCGATAGCGACCCCGACACCGATTAGGCTTCCCCACTGCGTTCGATGATGCAATCCATGACCTGGAATCGGTTTGGCATCAAAACTCAGGACATTTCGACAGCCTAGCGTGACGCCCGCCTAGGGACGGACACCAGCTGCAAAGCTGCCGCGGATGGCGAAGTAGAGATTGCTGTTGTCCTGCAGCTGTCCGAAGAAGGTGTCCCGGCGGTTGCCGAAGAAGAGGTTGGCCCCGATCTCCCACGACAGGTAGTCGTTCAGCCGGTAGTGGAGCCGAGGACGCAGATAGGCGTCCTGATCGGTCGGGGAATAGAAGGTAAACAGCGACAGCGTCAGATCCTGATCGAGCAGCTGGCGATTCAGGCGCAGCGTCAACAGGTAGCGGTTACGGTCCATGACCGGCGCGCCGGACGGAAGGCCCTGGCGATAGCCGCCGTAGTCGAGCATATGCTCCAACTCACTCTGGATACCGAGCGTGAAATCGCGGATCAGCTCCCGCTGATAGCCGACCAGAACGCGCAACTCGCTGTTGCGGACCAGGGGATCATCGCCATCCCGATCATCGCGCGAGTCGTAATAGCCGGCCTCGAGATTGGCGATGCCGCCGAGGCCCTGTCCGCGCACGCTGAAGCCGTAAACGGACAGGGCCGGGAAGATCGCGGCATCCCAAGGCGGGATGTAGCCGGCGGGACTTTTCCAGTAGCCGTGATAGCCGTAGGCCGCGAGCTCATAGGCACCGATGTTGCCGTAGAGGCGCATGGCGAATTCCGGGCCCTTGGGTTTACGGACGCGCAGCCTGTTGCTGCGGCCCGCAGGCTGGCCGACGAACGGATTGAAGAAGGAGAGCCGAGACCCGTCGATGAAGCGGTCGGGCTCGAACGTCGGCATGTAGACCAAGTCCAGATTGGCGCCTCCGAAGAATAGCGAGACCTTGCCGGCATCCGACGGTGCCTTCAGGTATTCGATGTCGCGGCCCAGGAAGAATGCCCGATAGTCCTTCGGAAACAGGTCGTTGATGAAGACCAGATCGCCGGTGCCCCAGCTCAGGACTTGGCGTCCGACCTTGATATCCATCAACGGGTCCGGACGCCAAGCCGCATTGGCCTCGCGCAGATCGATCGGCCCCTCCCCGGTCTGGAGATCGATCCCGTCCGTGTCGCTCAGATCGTCGTAGATGAGATCGCCGACTAAGCGGAATTCGATCCGATCGCTGCGGCCGTCCAGCTGCAGCTGCAGCCGAGCCTCGCTGAGGGATCGCGACCGCTGCGCCGGGTCGCTCCGCAGTCGCCAGCCGGCACGGACATCCAGGAAGCCGGACCAGTCCAGCATCAGTGCTGGGGAAGAGACCATCGAGGGTGGCGGCGATGGAGTACCGAGCCCCGACGGAAGCGCGGGCTCGGCATCGGCTGGGCCGAGCCCCGACGGAAGCGCGGGCTCGGCATCGGCCGGGCCGAGCCCCTCCGGCAGTGCCGGCTCGTCGGCGACGGCTTGCGGCACCGCGAATGACCACAACAGCGTCAGAATGGCGATCAGGCCGCAACCAAGACGGCCGTTCCGGTTCTGGTCGGACCGTCGAGGGCGGCATGTTGCGCCGCCGGCGGCGTCAGCCGCCTCCTGCGCCGCGATAATGCTGCGGCAGGCGCGTTGCGGCACGCCTGCGGCCCGATCGGTGCGCGGCTTGGGCATTAACGCAGATACTGCGCCGGTGCTTGGCGCAGATAGCGCTCGGTGAAGATGCTCGCCGGCAGGCCGATGTCGTACTTGACCCGCTTGAAGTGCAGGACCGTCTGGTCTCCGCTGTCGAGGTCGCGCATGCGCGACTGCACGACGGTCGGGTGGCCCTGGATCGTTTCGACCTTCTGTGCTTCATAGACGCGATAAAGGTCATCGTTGGCCCTGTAGTACTCGACCTTGACCGGGATGAGGCTGTCGCGGTGAATCCATACTCGATAGTAGGCGAACTCCACCCGTTCGTCCGGTCGGGGGGTTGACTTCAGCACATGATATTGCTCCGTGGTCCGCTCCAGCTTGTGCCGGTCTGCGGTGATGTCGCGGCCGGTAATGTCCTCGTAATAGAAGTCCGAGCCGACGAAGCTCGTGCGCTTATCGCTGGCCGCGATCCGCTTGACCACATCCAGTGCCGGGAGGTACAACCAGCGCTCATCGCTGCCCGCAGGCTGTTTCCAGGCCATGAAGACGGTATTCTTCAAATCCGCGGGGCGGCGCAGATAGACATAGTATTTCTGCACCTTGCAGCCGTTGCCCCCGCGGTCCGGTCCGTCGTCCCTGCGCAGCACCGTCAATTCGCGCCTGCGCTCGCGGCCCTGCGCGTCGGTAATCCGCATCGAGACCTCCGCGCGGCCATCCTCTCCTTGATAGTAGGCCGCACAGTTGGCCTTGCGGACGATATCCTCGACCCGGGGTGCCCCGGCGGCCGTCGTCGGCAGGCTCGGAAGGAGCGTGGCAATCGCTGCGCTGAAAAGGAGAAGTTCAAATTGTTTCATAGTCTTGCTCTTGATTGTTAACAAGTTGATTCACTACCAGGAAGTGAACTGCCAAAATGCCGACAAGGAGTGCAGCGGGCGGCCAGACCAGCTATGGCCAACCAATGTCCAGGTACTGGGTCAAGTTTACCTGCACCAGGACCACCATGACGATCCCGACGAAGATGCTGTCTCCGAGCCCGAAGGCGGTGGTGCGGCGCGGGTCGCGATGCGGAAAGAACCAGGACTCGAAGCACTTCAGCAGCACCGGCAGCAACAGCAGTGTCGCGACCCCCGACGAAATCAGGATGGCCGCAATCAGAATGCCAACTGTGTTGTAGGGGACCAAGGGCGCGGCCAAGAGCGGTAGGAACCCGACCGAAACCACCGCCATGTTGCGGGCGATGGCCCGTGCCGGCTTGCCGAACGCCCGCGGGACCAAGTCGGCCCAACTGTCGGTCAGACGATACAGACCGCGTGTGCGGACCAGGAAGTGGATGCTGAAGTCGACCGCCAAGCCCAACGCCAGCGACGACAGCACCGCAACGGGCATGTCGTAATCCTTGCCGACAAGGCCGATGATGCCATAGATGAAGCCGATCGTCAGCGTCAGCGGCAGCATTGCGAGCACCCCCCAAAGTGCCGAGCGCAGGAGCAGTACCATCATGATCAGTACGAACAAGAAGCCGCTGAGCAGTGCCTGCTGCATGCCGCTGACCATCTTTTCCTGCCAGGCGACGTTGATGTAGGTCAGGCCGAACCACTCGTGCTGCAGATGGTATGGTGGAGGATGGGCGGCGAGGAAGGCGCCCACAGCATCCATGACCACCTTCATGTCGCGGTTGTCGCCGCTGCGCAGCAGCACCCAGAGGTTCGCCATCGTGAAATCGGGCGTGACGAAGCGCCACAAATCCTCCGGCCGATGGCTGTTCTGATAGCTGACCAAGGTCTGGGCCACGGCATCCGCACGGTCGGGAATGCGGTAGGCATCGGCCTCCCCGCTCATCAGCTCCCGATGGACCGTGCGGACAAAGTCGGCAACCGAGACGCTCTTGCCCACAATGCCCGTTTCCAATAGATGCGTCTGCAGCGCCAGCATGTACTCCAACACCTCCGGCTGCTTGAACACTTGCAGGCGCTGTCGCTCGGCCTCCAGAAGACCTGCGATGGCGTCCCAAAGAACCAGGTCGTCCCCGTCGGCGCTGTCCAGGCGGCGCTCCACATCGGTACTGAGCTCGGCGAGCAGGGCGCTGATACTCCCTGCTTCGGTGCTGTCAAGGTTGGTCTGGAAAGCGGCAAGCAGCGCGGCCTGGTGCCGATCGAGTGCCCATTCCGCGGCGGCTGCCTTGATGCGTGGTCTGAGCTCCGCGCGATAATCCTGCAGGGTCGTTTCCATGTCGCCCGGCCGCAGTGTCAAATAGGCCATGTAGGTGCCACCGAAATGCCGGTTGAGAACCGCGTCGGCCACACGTATCGGGTGCGTTTGGCCGAACCACCGTACCGGATTGTCATTGATGCGAATCTGCATTATGCCATACACCCCAAGGGCGGTACAGAGCAATGCTGCCGCCAAGATGAGGTAGTGATACCGCTGGGTACAGCGGCCAAACCACAGCATGCTACGCCCCAGCATAGAGTCGTTGCCCCGTTCGGCCGGCCCGAACCTTGGGAGCTGGGCCAAGTTCAGCAACAAGATGTAGGCAGGGATGAAGCTAATCGACAGCAGCCAGGCCAGCATGACTCCGAGTGCCACGAAGACGCCGAACACCTGAACCGGCGGGATCGGCACCAGGCTGAGGGAGAGGAAGCCAGCAGCGGTGGTGATCGAGGTGAAGAACATGGGAGTCGCAAGTTTGTCCATCAACTCCTCGACAATGCTGCGCCGTTCCCGCTGGCCATTGGCGCTGTCAAAATAGCCGGACAGGATGTGTACGGCATCAAGCACCGCAATGGGCATGATGAAAATTGGAATCATCGAGCTCATGATGTGGACGGTCTTACCACTTATGACGAGCAGCGCCATGGTGGCGATGACCGAGACCAAGGCCACGATCATCGGTGCAGTCACGAATGCCAGCTTTCGGAAGAACGCGAGCATCAGCAGAAAGATGACCAGCATTGCGGCCGGCGCCGAGATGGCCATCTGAATGAACATTTCGATGCCGAAGGCATCTTCGGCCACCGGCAGCCCGGTGATATGGAACTGATCATCACCGTCGAACGTGGCGATCTTGTCCCGCAGGGCATCGTAGACACGATAGCTGATGTCCTTCGATGTCAGCGGCAGGTAAAGGCACAAGGCCTGGCCATCCTGGGAAATCAACGTGCCGTGCATCAGCGGGATGCTCATTGCCCGTTGGCGTATCTCCAGGGCCTCCTTTTCGGTGGCGGGAGGCGTCGGCATCAGCCATTCGAAGCGAATCGTGCCCTGCCCCTCATGCGTGATATAGTCAACGCTGGAAGGTGCGATCAGTTCCGCCGCGCGCACTCCAATTCTGCGCTCGGGATAATCCGGATCGGGCCAGTACAGAGTCCTTGCAAGCTCTGTCAGCTCATGGATTCTCCCCAGCGATTCAACGTTGAAGACGCCGTGCGGGTGATCTTCGTTGACGATACCCACGACCAGCAGGTCGTAGACACCGAACACTTTCTTCATGCGGTTGTGCAGTTGCCGCGTCGGTTCGTCGGCACTCAGCATGTTCTCGGGATCGGTGTCCACCTGCAGCGTGTTGAGCCAGGGGAACGTCTGCGGCCATAGACTTGGCAACGCTGCCAGCAGCGCCAGCACCAAGGCGCATCCGACCATCAATTGGACAATGCGCTTGGGGTGGTCAAGCGAGAAAGCTACGATGCTTCGCGTAATCCGCTTCGGCAAAGTTGACGGATGCGCGCCCTTTGGCCTGGTGGTGCCGCTTTTCGTTGACGCTGAACGGTGATTGTTGCTCATGAGGATGCGGACCTTTGATTAGGACAAGTTAAGATCATGCGATCTTAGACAGTTTGAGCGCTGTGCGAGTCATGCTTGGTATCAGTTGTTATCAACGATGGTGTCGAGCCAGTTTCGTTTCGGAATCTGCACTATTTTACCCGATGTCGCGAATTGCAGCGCCGCGCGTGGCGACTGGGTTCATGCGCGCGAAAACGCGCGAAAACGGGGACAGACCACCTTTTTCATGAATTTGATACACTTCCGATGAGAGCCCCATTCTGCGGTAGAAGACGATGAGCCATGAACAACGCCATAGCGTAAATGCTATACCTTTGCATCGTATCGCTATCGTGCGCTCGTTCGCATAACTCCTTATTGATGGTGGCGCTCCGGTGGAGCGGGAGTTTCAGCGCGTGGGCCTGCCGTACTATGCGCTGGACAACGTAAACGACTATGTTCCCTCTTACCGGTTTTGGGCGTTCCTCGCCAATGCGTCGAAACATGAAGTATCGAGGATCTCGGCTTTCTCGTAGGTCAAATGTTCGGTGCGAACAGCATTGATGCGAATCTGGCAAGACTATTGCGGCAGTCGCCAACGCTATGTCATGGGCTCGGCAAATTCATCGATTTGAGCAACCAAATGGTGACTACCTGCCGAATGGCGCTCGTCACCACACCACAAAGCAGTTACAGCTACTTTATTCATCGACCGAGCTGTGGCGTAGAGAATCCCGCTATCGCGCAAATCGGCTGGTTCGGGTTGATGACGATGATGGGCGTAATCCGTGAGTTTTCAGGTCCTGAATGGCTTCCGGTCGAGATCGGTGTAATGACGCATCAAGACCCGTGCCTGTCAATTCGCGAAGCGTTTCCAGGTACGCGAATAAGAGTATCCCAGAGATTCTCATAACATTGCGCTGGAGAACTCAACCCTCGGTCGTATGCCGTTGACCCCTCAAGCCGCTGAGCGTGCGACCCCAACCCGTCACTTTCGCGCCTTTCAAAGGGGCTTCCCCGAATCTCTCGCGCAAGTCTTGTCTAGCTAAGTGCAAGAGAAAAAACTGAGCATCGAGTTCGCTGCGGAGTTGTGCAACATGAGCGAGCGAAGTTTGCAGCGAAGACTCAAAGAAACGAACACCTGCTATTCGGCATTGCTGGATCAAGTGCGCATCAATGTCGCAGACAGAATGCTGAAAGTCAACAGCATCAAAGTAACCGATATCGCCCGTCTGTTAGGATACAGTGATGCGTCACATTTTGGCCGCGCCTTGCGGCGGATAGCTGGGGTTGGTCCAAGGGCATATCGTAAGGCATTGGAACAAACTAAGTGTAGTAAGGCAACTCCCGAGAAATAGCGTGGCAGAAGTCGTGGCTTGGGAGTCCCGTTGTCGATATAGTTGAACCATGCTACCCAACCAAGCCAAGAACGACGAAAGAACCCAAGACACGCTGAGCGCTGCGGTGATTGAAACGATCCGTGACGCCGCGAGCAAGCTGACTGGACCGAAACGACGGCAGTTCGAGGCGCAAGTGGCCTTGGACTACCTCGGTGGGAGTGCGAGAAAGGCGCAAACAGTGTTTGGTTGGTCGAGCAAGACGGTGGCGCTGGGGTTGAACGAGCTGCGCACCGGAATCACGTGCGTCGACAACTATTCGCAGCGCGGTCGGCGCCCATGCGAGGAGACCCAACCGCACCTGTTGGAGGATATTCTCGCGCTGGTACAGCCTCACAGCCAGAGCGATCCGAAGTTTCAGAGTCCCTTTCAATATACCCGCATGACCGCCAAGGCGGTGCGTCAAGCCTTGATTGAGGAGAAGGGTTGGACGGATGAGCAACTCCCCCATGCGAACACCATTGGCGTGATCCTCAACCGACACGGCTATCGCTCGAGGCGGGTGCAGAAGAAGAAGCCGATCAAGCCTGTCGAGGAGACGGACGCCATCTTCGAGACCGTTCGCCAGGAGAACGCACAGTCCGATCAACGCCCGGATTCGCTGCGCATTTCCATCGGCACGAAGGCGAAAGTCAATGTGGGACCATTCTCCCGGCGCGGACACTCGCGCGGTGCCTGCGCAGCGGCGGCCGCCGATCATGACTTCAAGCCAGAGCACAAGCGCGTTCCCTTCGGCATCCTCGATGTCATGGGCGGTTGGCTGACGATCCTCTTCGGAACCTCGCGCGAGACCAGCGATTTCATCGTCGACCGTCTGCAACATTGGTGGCACGACAACCACGAACGCTACGCTCACATCACCCAATTGGTCATCAACCTCGACAATGGTCCCGAGCTACAGAGTTGGCGCACGCAGTTTATGGCGTGCATGGTCGCGTTTGCCGAACAGACAGGCTTGGAGATCGTTCTGGTCTACTACCCGCCCTATCACAGCAAATACAATCCGATCGAGCGGTGTTGGGGAATCCTGGAGATGCATTGGAACGGCGCCTTGCTCGATTCCATCGACACGGCCTGCGAGTGGGCTCGCAGCATGACATGGAAGTGCCTCGAACCGGCGATTCGCGTGTTGGATCAGGTCTACGAGACAGGTGTTTGCCTGACTAAACAGGCATTCAAGGCCGTCGAGAAGCGTCTTCAGCGCCATGCATCTCTACCCAAGTACCATGTGCTGATTCAGCCGACGCCTGCGTAGTCCTGGCACGTTGTTTTCCGGGAGTTGCCTTGTTGGGCGATTCGTTGGTATAGGGGAAATAAACGTGGTCTGTCCCCTATTATTCTCCTATTATTCTCGTGCCGCTCAATCCAACCCACGCCAAGCACATCGATTGGATGCGTTGCCAGATTTGGGATCTGTATGCCGACCTGAAAGCGTACAAGATCGAGGAAGCTTTCCAAACGCCGCAATTCCGCGAAGAAATCCGCAGCCGGTTCGATGAACTGTGCCGGACCCGCACGAATTACGAGACGCTCAACGGGCACCTCAAACGTTTGGCGCGCAACAAAGAAGAGTTGCTTGGAGTGCTCGACGACCCCGACCTGCCGTTACACAACAACCTCAGCGAAAGCGATATCCGCGAATATGTCAGTCGACGCAAAACCAGCGGTTCGACCCGCAGCGAAGACGGGCGACGCTGTCGGGATACCTTCACCAGCCTGAAGAAAACCTGCGCAAACTGGGCATCTCGTTCTGGCACTACCTGCACGACAGGCTGGCGCGGGTGAACGCTATTCCGCCTTTGGCCGAGGTCGTTCGTGCGGCGGCTGCCGGAGGAAAGTGAGAAGTTACGGACAAACCGCCTGCGGACCAAGCATCGATGCGACTAATCCGGCGGACATCCACACACGTGCCATACATCTTCTCTGCGGGTTCCTTTTTCACCGACTACCTTTTTTCGCTTAGTTTTCTATCCAAGACCTTTTTCCAAATACCCTCCTGATTTCGTTCATAGATCTGGCGTCTTTCTATCCAACCGTCCGATCCCGTTCGATCGATTATCCAAGAATTTGGTATGAGTCTAATACATCCGTAAATTGGCGAAACCCCCTCCGCATTGGTGCCGCCAGCAACCGCCAATAGATACTTCTCTCGATGCAGCTGAGGCATATCATCCCATGCTTGCTTGGAAAAGGCTGTTTCACTGGAAAAACACTCTGCTTTTGCTTTCAGCCTTAAAGCAAGACCGTGGTTCGCGAAATAGGTACCAAAAGCCACGAACGGATGCTCTTTAACCTGATTCCATTTGGGATGAGTGATGTTTGTGCAAATTAAGATGCTATCCTCATGTTGTAGATAGCGAAGCATCACTGTTCTCGTTTCAGGATAATCACTCTTTGAAATCGATGTAAACTCACCAAAGCATGGTTCTTTCATGTCTAATACAATTGCTTTGAGTCGGTCGCTCCATTCTTCAGGAAACGGGCTCATGCTATATATTCCCCCAAACTCGATTCTGTTTGCCATCACGCCTTTGTCTGTACACTGAGCGCAATTTGGCATTTGCATAAATGTCATGGCGGCTACCGTGACGCTTCAGGTAACAACCTGCTATGGTCAGCTCCTTCACGCCCTGCGCACATTGCATGCAGATGCTCCGGCAACATGACCCAAGCGACGATCTCGAACGGATGCACCTCGCGAACATCACGCACGACCTCCCGCAGATCATCGACCCCACCATCGATCCGGTCCACCAGCAGGCGACTCGACCGTTTCGCCAGGTTGACCGGGAAGAAATAGGTTGCACCTTTGATCAGAGCCCGACGGTAACGCATGTCCTGCAATGCCGTTTTGTGTTCGTGGTGGTTGGGTGGTGGAACGAAGCACAGAGAGACGTACACCGAGCGACTGTGTTGGGATTCGTTCCTCATCCCAACCTACGCGGGCTCTTCCAACGCGATAGCGTTTTAATATAACGTCGCAAATCACCGGCGGCAAAAAGCAGAGCGAGGAACGAGCGCCGCTTTTTGCCGTCCGAGTGCATTTGCCTTGCTTAGGGCGCATTGTATGGCCCAAGAAAACGCTCGCCGTTGAAATGGATCAGATGTGACGGTGCATCCGCCACCCACACTTCGGTTTCCCATGCGATTTCGACAAGGTAGCGACCCATGATCGCCCGGCTCGGAAAAGCGGTGACATAGACGAGCCCGGCAGTTGATCTGTCAAACAGGTCGGCAAGCTCGGCGTGCCGCTTGCCATCGACCGGCCCATGACTGGTAACGGACTCCACCAGTAGCAACCAATTATTCACGGAATAGTGGAGCACCACGTCAGGCATCTTGCCGTGAGAATCTACATCAACACCCAGCTCTGCCAGCAGGGTTGCGTCAAAGTAGCCCCACTTGTCGCCCGTGTCTCCGGCATACACCAGCACGCTGCCCGGCGCGAAGCGCGGGGCGAAGTCCTCAATGATGGCCCGGATCAGTTCGTTATGCTCGCCGGGGCTGATGGTTATTTTCTGGCCCGGTGCAATCTCAACTGGGATGCGGTTCTGCTCGCGTTCCTTGGCGTACTTGGCAACTAATGTTTCACGTTTAGCCAGATAGACAGCGAGGTTGTCATGCCACGCAGGGCTACCGAAGGTGCGCAGCAAGGCCAGTACGGCGGGTTCGATTTGATAGACCGCTTTCGGGCTATTCACTGGGCGATTGGGCTTATCTGGGTTGTAGAGGGTCACTCCAGCATCGCAGAACTGATGCATGGTCTGACGGCGTATTGTCTCACGGGTATTCGGTGCATATTCTTTGTCGTAGTGCTCCCGCGCCCAATCCATGATCGGCGTTATGCCGATCAGTGGATTTTCCGCGTCGGCCCATACCTTGCCCGGCATGAGATTCAGCAGGGCTAGCAGACACAGGGCGGAACGCTCGTTCTGTTGTGCTCGTGGCAGCCCCAACGAAACGATGATCTGCTGTGCAGCCTCAATGTAATCGTTCTTGTTCTTCATGCAGTCAGTGTTCTTAGTTTCGCGTCGATCTTGTCTTGTGTAAGCGTTCCTTGCTGCACTGCCCACTCTCCGAGTTGAACCAGAGCGACACGGCTAGGATATTTCATTAGCCTAAGGTCGGTTGCATTGACCTGCGTGTGGCCGCTGAAACTCCGGAAGTGCTCATCTACTGCGGTCGTATTCAGAAACACGGCCAGCCCACGAGCCAGAGGTTCTGGCAGACCATGCTTGTTCTCATGAAACAGGTTTAGATGGTTCTCGAAGCCCAGCACGGGGGCATCACCAAACGTCCCGGGTTCAACCATGCTCGCAACGATCCGGCGTTTTTCCTCTTTGGAGGAGAAGCGACGCACCACGCAATAATACCCGTTTGGGTAAAGCCACTTTTCAGTGTCGGCGTTGCGCTCAATAGCGTTGGACTTCTTCATGCCATCTATGGGCCATGTTGTGCCGCTGCTGCTGAAATGGCCAGGGTAAAGCAAGGGCACGGTGGTTGGCCCCGGCATGTCACGCAAGTGCGTTTTTAGTCGGAAATCGACTACTGGCCCGGTCGAAACCTTGATGCCAAGATCGGCCAGTGTGTAGCGGATCGCTGGGGATAGCTCAATAGCGTTTTGCTTTGACGAAGTGGGAATATGGATAAACCGCTCAGTGTCATCTGGAAACACGATCCGATCGAACGGATGTTCATGGGCGGTGAGATCGGAAAAGCTGTCATCGGCTGATGTCGAAATCGTTACCGGCCCCTGCTGACCGCCACGCTCTAAGCGAATGATGATGTTTTCCTGTAGGACATCGTCATCCTTAAAAGCTGTATTGCGCGAGTCAAACAGATGCATGTGGCGGATGGCCGTCCTCTCAAGGATAAAATCACGGAATGGTCGGTAATACGGCCCATTACAGAAGCTGCGCGGGATGATAGCGACGATCTGCCCTCCCTGCGCCACTAGAGCGACGGCCAGCGCCACGAAAGCACTATAGAGGTTCACTGTCTCGATGCCAACACGGCGCAAGGCCAACCGGTGCGCCGAATTGCTGTTGAGCTTCTTGTAAGGCGGATTAAGAATTGCGTGAGTAAAGTTTTCCAGCGGACTAGAAAACAGATCGCCGGTCAATGATTCAACCGCAGAATGAATAAAATCTTCTTCATGGATATTGACGGAAAAATTGCCTTTGCCATCGTACTTATTTATTGTTTTCGACAAATATTGAATTAGATCATGGTCAAGCTCAAAGGCATCGACTTCCATGCGCTGAAATTGAAACCCTCCATTCCTCCATCTATCTAAAAAAGCAGCAGATAGCGAACCGATCCCTGCTCCTGCGTCCAAAAGGCGACAATCCCCCTGTCTATCTGGAAAAAGGCCCGCCATAAACGTTGCCGTTCTTTCGGGCGTGAGAAACTGACCGAAGTGCGCCTTTTTTCCTGCTCGGGTACTTTTTGAGAGCTGCAGTCTTCTATGTTCAACCGTCGATAACAAAACGGTTTCTCCTTCTTCTTTGCGCCCTAACGTCAAGCGCAGCCCGCGCCTTGGAGCAGCCTGAGCGATAGCGAAGGCTGCTCCAAGGCGTCGGGCTTGCGCTCTTGTTAGGCAATTTTGGCCAATTGTTCCGCGAAATCTCGACCGGATGTAGGCTTGGGCAAAGGCTGCCCTCTATCCTTCATCAGCAGAATCCATTCGTCTACTATGGTGCACAGCTCAGAGTAGACTTCTTTTTCGTCATCGCCGTGACAACAAGGGCCGATGACCCCAGGACATTGGCCGACAAAACACTGATCTTCGTCGGACCACTCAACAATCTTTATGTATCTCGAACTCTCATTCATTGACTGGCCTCTTCGACTTTTCTCTGAACCTCTCGTTCTTGATAAGGCTTGGCATCGGCTCCCAAGTTGCCGGAAAGGGTCACGCGTACGCCTGAAGGGTGTTCAAAGTTCCTGTGGCTACCTTTGCCGCCGCGATCAACAAAACCGAACCGCCGAAGATCCCGAACAAGCTCTCTTATTTTTCGTGGCATAAGCTTTTTGGAATCCTGGTCCTAACTCTATGTGCAGCCCGAGGCCTTGAAGCAGCCTTCGCACTGGCGCAGGCTGCTTCAAAGCTTACGGGATGGCCGAAAGATATACGTATGATGCGGACAAAGCTACTTCGTTTCTGCTTTACAGTCGAAGCAGATCTTGAACTTACAACTACGAGCCCGGGTCAAGGTATCCGTATCAGACTTGTGCTCATGTTTGGTGAGGTTGACGGAGACGTCGCCTACGGTCAAGCCAAATCCAGAAGCTGCCTCATTTGCTTTGGCGCGGCACACGCTTGTGGCTTCCCCGATCATTTCGCGCTCAGACGAACATCTGTCTACTCCACCGCCACTTGTGCAAATATTCTTCTCGAAAGCAGCCAAAGCCGGTGCGGCTCCGAGGCTTGCGACCATGGCGGTAACGGCAATAAGGTAGACGCGGTTTTTCATAAGTGGTTACCAAAGTTGAAGCGCCAGCTGAAACGTGGCGAGAAGCGTGGGCGCAGACGCTCTCGCCTAACGTAAAGCCTGGCCCGCCGACCGTTGCCGCGCCGGAGCGAAGCGACGGCGCGGCAACGGGCGGTCGGGCCGAGGCTCTTGTTGGGCGGATGTTCGGCCTGGCGAATCAATCATGGTTGGCCCCGTCTATTTGCTCGCTTTCTGGTCCAACATCGAGCAAGTGGAAACGCATACTCTCACGAGCATGAAAGGAAAGAGAAAAGTTCAAAGACGTAATTGCATATACCTGATTGTCTCGTAGGTCAAGGACATAACAAGAGTTACCAGACTGCCTAAGCAGAATGCAATCGTTGTCGCATTGAGCTGGTGCCGAATCACTTTTCGTAGCGACAGAAACTCTCCAAAACCGAACCGTTTCTCCGTTGCTAACTAGCGTCGCGTTCACCGGAAGAGCGATAAGTAGGCCCAAAGAAGTCACAAGAACAATGGCCCGCACAATCCTGAGCGCCCCCGACTGACGAAACGAAATCCATCCTAGAAGAATGGCAACCACGGAAACGAAGAGGAATGCTGTAGGATTACCCCAGGTAAGACTCTTCAGACCCGAAAGCATGGGTCCCTCAAGGGAGTAAAAGAAATAGTCGTAAATCGAGCCGTAAGCCTCGGATGAGAAACCTGTCATCAACGGCTCTATCAGTAAAGTTAGGAGTGCGAGTTGAAAGAACACAACTATGAGTTGCAGTGCTGTGTCAAAAAACGTTGGCAATACCTTAAACAGAAGTGCAAAGAAAAGCTTGAACGAACCAACGAAGAAATCAAGTGTACCCAATAGAAGCAAACACAACGCCCTCTCGGTACTATCCTCGAAATCGCAGCGTTTTCCCTTCTCCGTTGATTCTTTAGGCCAAGGTAGATCTGCGGTCTTCTTGGAATACACGCTTTGGTTCAGAAAGGATAGGATGCGAAGAAAGAGAAACCAAGCGAACAAGACAGCAGATGCGAAGAAAAACCAATCTATCGGAGTCTTATGAAAGAGTTCTAACAGGAGTTCCGTGCCGATCTGAAAGAAGAAGAAAAGTGGCTCTCCCGGATCTCCTGGGACTGTTGTATCATGTAGATCAACAACTTGAGAACCGCCTGTCGCTGAAACCCCATCTGGACGCTGTTGATAATGACATTTGATAAAGAGACCCTTCAGACGCTTTTAAATCTTCCTGATATCGCCGTTGATCGCGTGGTGCTCGGCGAGCGCAAGACACTTAAAGTCTATGTGCATAGCACACTGGAGGGTACGAACTGTCATCGCTGTGGTCGGCCAATCGATCATGAGTATGGCCATGGTCAAGAGATAGAGTTACGCCATTTGCCATTATTCGCGTATACAGTTGTTCTTATTTTGAGGCCGAAGCGTTATCAATGCCACTTCTGCGAAGGGCGTCCGACAACGAGCCAAACGCTGTCATGGTACACGCGGCGCTCCCGAGTGACAAAAGCATTCGAACAGCAGATGCTGCTGGAGTTGATCAACAGTACGCTCGAGGATGTCAGTCGCAAGCATGCCATTGGTGTCGACGCACTGCAGGGTATTTTGGATCGAAACATGGCGTGCGATGTCGATTGGAACGCAATTGAACGCTTGGAGGTCATTGGCATTGATGAGATTGCGTTGAAAAAGGGTCATCGTGATTTTGTCGTTGTGATCAGCGCTTACATTAACGAGACATTGCATGTCATCGGTCTGCTCGGCGACCGCACCAAGGCCAGCGTACAGGAGTTTTTTCTCAGCATTCCCAAGCGCTTGCGACGCACCGTCCAGAGTGTTTGCTCGGATCTTTATCAAGGTTTCATCGGTGCCGCTAAAGCCGTGTTCGGCAAGCGCGTACACATTTGCGCGGATCGGTTCCATGTTGCCAAGCTGTACCGAAATGGACTGGAAAACCTGCGCAAAAGCGAATGGAAACGGCTGTGTCATATCCTCTCCGAAGAAGAGCGCAAGTCATTCAAGAACGTGCATTGGCTGCTGCGTCAGCGTCGCGCCGATCTGAATGCAGATGAGCGACGCATGCTGAATCGGCTCTTTCGCTATTCACCAAAATTACAAGAAGCTTATGAGGCTTGCGAATCACTCACTGCCATCTATGAAAGCCGCCTATCAAAAGGTCAGGGTAAGCGCAAACTGCGTGGCTGGATGGAACGTGTCACCAACCGCAAGCTCAGTTGCTTCGATAGCTTCCTCGGGACACTGAATACTCACTTTGAGGAAGTGACGAATTATTTTATTGGTCGACACACCAGCGGCTTTGTCGAGGGGTTAAATAATAAGATCAAAGTCATCAAACGCCGCTGCTATGGCATCACCAACCTTGGACACCTCTATCAAAGGATATGCTTGGATCTCAACGGATATGACCGGTTCGGGGTTGACACATTATAAATCAATGAGTTACAGAGTTTGCGCTCGACTACATTTTAACCTTGATGTGTACGAAAAAATGAGCTTAAGTAGTTGTTTTTCAAATTTTTATTGGTTCCCATGAAATCCGGGAGAGCCAGAAAAGTCCTGGGGTAGATACAAAAAAAGAAGAGGGTTCAACATGGGTCTGCGAATTTGCGAATGTGGTGTATGCTGCCAAGCCTATGACAGATATGTGTATATAAAGACCCAGAACAATCAAGATCAGGGACATCACGGGACGCGGCGTCGCTGTCGTAACAGCTCCGCGAGTCACCGACATGGATTCCATGGCAAGCATTACAGAAACGGTCTTGTAGTAAACGCGGGGCGGAGACTGAATAATAGCAAGGAGAAGTATTCGCCCTTAGCCGGAGCCCTGCGGTGCAAGGTTTATTACTCCATGATGCTGTCACCGACCGCCGGGATTTTCAGTCCGGGCGTGCGCGATGTGATGCGAGGCATTCCGGTGCCCAACGTTCAGCACAGCCCGGCGCTTGGCCCGCCTGGCACTGGCTTGCAATTAACAACCGAGCTCGACGCGGGCCAAGCGCTCGGGCTAGACTGTTCAATTTCACCCTTGAACGCCACGAACCGCTCATGCAGTTTTGCTGACGGGCTGCAGGGCCCGGCGGCGGCGTGCGAGCATAGACGGGCCGAGGGTTTTATCCAGCCACTGCTGGACATCGAGGCTCCGCACCGATTCCATCGCCTCGCGGATGAGCGGGGCCGATAAGTCTGAGAGGAAGGCCGGAATCAGCAGCACCAGTCGGCCGACCTCCTTAAGTGGACCGCGGTTGGTGAAGGTCTTGTAATGACCGAAGATCGATTCGATGATATCCGAGGAGGCCAGATAGGTGACACCGGCGGGCAGCTTGGCCGCTTCCTGCTCGACGACCTGTAGCATCCGCGCGCGGAAGTCGGCGACCGGGGGTGCGAGCGGTCCCAGTGCGGCGAGTTCCACCTGCAGCGCTGTCGGTGTGGTGCGCGACAGGCCCTTGGTCTTCAGCAACGTCTGGATGGTCTTAGAGACAGCGATCGTCTGCGCCCAGTCGGGCAAGCGGTGGCGATATGGCAAGACCCAGGCAAACGCCTGGAGAAAGCGCGCATAGCCCTGATCGGCTAAGCGCCAGAAGGCGTCATCAAGGTCGTCCAGCGCGGTCGCACCGCCCGCCCGCAAGGCATCGCATAATGCCGCACGCGAGTCGTATTGCTTGCCGATCATGCCTTGTAACGGTTCGACACGCCGCTAGCCCCAGAGCCTGCGCAGCCGCGCATAGGCACCACCGTTGAAGACGCAGGGGCGCCCAATGGCGCTGAAATCGCCCTGATCGTGATAGGCGATCAGCCGCTGTGCCCACTCGACATGGGCGTCAATGGCCATGTAGCGCGCCTTGCTGCGCTGGCGCGGCGGCAGCAGAAGCGCCAGGTCGGTTTGTTGAAAGCGGCTCAAGGTCGCACCGGTGTGCTTCAAGAATTCCTGCCAGTGCGCGTCGTCGCGCCAGTGCGCCTTCAGCTGCGTGGCCACGGCATGGGAGATGTCGTAGGTCGCCACGCAGCGCGGCGCCTGTTGGCGAAACAACGCGATGCCCTTGCGCACGTTGCTGCCGTGATCGGCGACGATCTGTACCGGCACACCGGCGCGCGCGCTCACCTGTTGTAGCACCGCCGCCACCCACACGCCGGTACTTTGCACGCTCACCTCCACGGCCAGCACCGTCATGTCGCAATGGCGCGGCGAATACCCGACCTCGGCCAACCGAGCGAGCGGAATGCCGAGCACCACGAAACACTTCAACTCACCCAAGCCCACCGTCTCATCGACCACGAACACCCAATCGTCGCGCCACACCGGCGGGCGCTGCAAGATCGCCAAGCCCAACCGGCAGCACCAATTCAGCACCGTGGTCGAGGCTGGAACGCTCAACGGCAGGTGGCCCGCCAACAGACGCAACACCCAACTGACGCCGCGGCAGCCGAAGCTGGCGTGCAGGTACAGTTGCAAGCTGAGTTGCATCACCTCCAAGGAATGGTGATGGCTCTTTGGGATTTCATTTCGAAGTATAGTATAATAAAAACAACATGTTATCGACTCCAACATTGACACGAGGATACACGAATATGGGAATCAGCCCCGAATTACTACTTACTATCTTGGGACTACCGAATATATAGTTTTCGTATTTGTTATCCCGTCACTCTGCTATTTCAGGGACTCATAGCTCATGATGATGATCTATACTTTGACAAAGAAGTAAGTGGTTAAATTATGGAGGTTGTCATGAAACCAAAATGGCTATCCGATGCACGCTTGATTCCTGACGAAGTGATGAGCTATCTTCGGATGATCGCGGTCCGCGCCGTCGAAGAGAGAGACTATAGTCCTGAAGAGGTCATCAATATCCTTGGTTTTCATCGTAGTTGTATTTATGACTGGCTTAACCGGTTCAAGGCGAATGGTTATGCGGGTCTAGAGACGAAGAAAGCACCAGGAGCTCCTGCCATTATTACCGATGAGATGGATGCATGGTTGAAACAAACGGTTCTGGAGTCGGCGCCGCAAGATTTCGGATACGATACTGTGCTGTGGACCTGCGATCTTTTGGCAGAATTGCTCTTAGAACGGTATGGCGTGCATGTGATCGGCGAGACGGTCAATCATCACTTGCATAAGCTGGGATTAAGCTATCAAAAGCCATGCTATGTTGCCCGTGAGCAGGATCCGATGGCTGTCGAGCAATTCATCAACGACAAATTTCCAAAAATTCAGAGATTTGCCGAAAAAATCGGCGCCGACATTGGCTTCGAGGATGAATCGGCCGTCGATCTCCGTGATCATTCCGGGAGAACGTGGGGCGCTCGAGGAGAGACACCAATTGTTCATGCAACCGGACAGCGGGGTCGCTTGAATATTCCAGGGCAAACGCATCTAAATTTCCCATTTTAGGCCGCTTGTAGGACATCAAGTAACTGCTCAAGATAATCCGTATCCCAGCCGGCACGGAGTCGCTTTAATTTAATGCTTTTCTTTGAGGTCGTATCTTTCCTGAGAATATTGAGTGCAATATGTCGTAGGATGGCATAGTTTTCAGGTGCATGACCTTTTCGCGTTCGATTGGCATCTTCGGAAAAGGACACATCCAAAACCCAATGCAGTGAATTCTCAATTCCCCAATGAGAGCGAACCGCTTGGGCAAATCGTTTAACATCGCCTGACAGGCTAGCAATAAAATAGCGCCGGTCCGTGGTCACTTTTTTTCCATCATCTCGAATCGACTCTACCATCCCGATACCCCGGAAACCTTTCCATTGTTCGGCGTAATGCCCTAAGGAATGATCAGTGAAATAATAATACCGACGCGTCTCCAGGCGACCATGGTTTTTCTCTTTCGTTTCAAGAAAAACACTCGCATCCCGGCAGCATTGGTCGAGATCGACCGATTCGAACCAAGCGATGACATCTTGATGAAAAGTGCTCTGGTTGCCTTTCAATGAAAATACCCAATCTGCTTGTTTTTCAACAATTTTCTCCGCAATCTTCTTTTGGCATCCCATCGCGTCGATACTGACTACACAGCCTTTGATCTCCAGTAAATCCAACAATTTCGGTATCGCTGTAATTTCATTTGATTTTTCTTCGGTCTTGAGTTGACCCAATACGAGCGATGAGTGACAAGCCCACGCACTCACCATGTGAATTGCCTTATTTCCATTAGCTCTATCATGCGATCTGCGCACCGTTTTCCCATCGATCGGTATAATATCCCCATCAAACTTCGGCTCTATCGACTTCACCCAGGAGATGAAACAGGTTCGGAATTGATCGGGGTCAATACGGGCAAATACACGATTGAACGTGTCATGCGAGGGAATCCCATTGGGCAATTCCAAAAACTTCCGCAACCACTGTTCATGGGTTTGACCAAACTCCTCCATCGCATCCCAGCTCTCTCCCATACATAACGTCGAACAAATCGCTATCGTTATGATATCAGCCAGCTTATGCCTTTTTGTCCTGTCGATACGGGGGTCGTTCAGATCGGAAAAATGACCGGCGATTGTCGTGTCTTTTTCCTCTTCATTTATAGGTCTGATCATTCCCATTTTAATAACCCTCTATTAAATCATTTGATCTTCAATTTTCGCCATCATAACACATTGTTTTCTAAATATTTTTAGATGCGTTTGCCCTGTTGAATATTCTCTCCGTCGTGACCGCACAAGGTGAGCTGAAGTATCACGTTACAGAGAAACACATCGACTCGGAAGAATACATTCGATTTCTCAAACAACTGATAAAAGGGAGAGATCGGCCCCTCATTCTCATCGTTGATCGAGCGTCCTTTCACCGTTCAAAAATGGTTCGTATCTTTGTGTGGCATCATCGCCGTCAAATCCGCCTTTGCTACCTACCCACTTACAGCCCGGAGCGTAATCCCGATGAGCATGTTTGGGAAGAAATAAAGGACAAGCGGCTTGGCCGACAACCGATCAAGAACAAGCGTGACTTAAAGAAGCGCGTGCATTCTACGTTAAGATCTTTGCAGCATCGCGTAAAACGCGTGATATCATTTTTCCATCTTCCCGAAACGCAATATGCTGCGCAATAAACATGTCGGGATATCACATTAAATGACTATAGAAATAGAATCCGTTTCGCTCAACTCTGCGGGCGAACTGGAAATTCGAGTGAAAAGTATTACCGAAGGAGCAGTCTGCTACAACTGTGGTCGACGGATTAACAAGCCGTATTATCCCGGTAAGGAAGTCAGATTGCGGCATTTACCTGTCTGTGGATATCCGACCTACATCCTGATCGCACCCCTTCGATATCAATGTGAACATTGTGATGGAAACCCGACGACCACGCAGAAGTTGGATTGGTATGAATTGCGGCACAGCGGGACCAACGCGTATGAAGACCACATTCTCTTGTCGTTGATAAACAGTACGATTCGAGATGTGAGCATCCGGGAAGGGATTGGTTATGATGTGATTGAGGGGATATTGGATCGAAACATCCGTACCGCTGCGGATTGGGAGAAGATTGAAAAACTGGATATTATAGGTATCGATGAAATATCGAATAGGAAAGGGCACAAAGACTTCTTGGCGATTGTTACCGCTTATATCGATGGGAAGCTCCGGGTAATCGCAGTGCTTAAGGACCGCGAGAAGGCGACGGTCAAAGAATTTTTCATGAGTATTCCGAAGAGGTTACGCAAAACCGTCAAAGCAGTTTGTTCGGATCTATACAAAGGTTATATTAATGCTGCAAAGGAGGTCTTCGGAAAGAAAGTACCGATTGTTGCAGATCGATTTCATGTTGCGAAACTATACCGGAAAGGTCTGGACGGACTGCGTAAAAAGGAAATGAAGAGATTGAAGGAAGAATTGTCCGAGAAGGACTATGAGAAACTGAAAAATGCGATGTGGATTTTGCGGAAGCCGATCGTAGAAATGACCGAGGAGGAACTGAAAACGATGAAGTTGATCTTCAAGCATTCTCCTCGATTGAAGGAGGCTTACGATTTGTGTTTCGATTTGACGAAGATATTCGATAGCGACATCAATCCTAGTCAAGCGAAAAGAAAAATCAAGGGTTGGATGAGGCGTGTCAAG
Organism: Thiohalocapsa sp. PB-PSB1; assembly: GCA_016745215.1. Lineage (GTDB taxonomy): Bacteria > Pseudomonadota > Gammaproteobacteria > Chromatiales > Chromatiaceae > Thiohalocapsa. The sequence continues at coordinate 3,189,960 of CP050890.1, read as the reverse complement.
AACAGCGGATTAACTTGCTTCGACGCTTTTCTGAAGACGCTTAGCAATTGGATGGAGGAAATCACAAACTATTTTATCGATCAGAACAATAGCGTGTTTGTCGAGGGACTGAATAACAAAATAAAAGTAATCAAGCGACGTTGCTACGGCCTGACCAATATAAAGCGTCTGTTTCAGCGCCTTTGGTTGGACCTGGAAGGATATTCGCTTTTCTTGAAGAATCAATAAGTTATGAATTCGAAACTCAGCCGCGTTTTAGACTGATACCACTGCTTAGGGGCGCACGCAACTCACTGATATATATTGCAAATCTTCATTAAATGAAATCCTAAAGAGCCATGGTGATGGTTGGCAACCCGCGTCGGCACCGGCGCCTCCTCGCTCCCGTTCGCGTCGGTTTCACCGTCGCCGACGCCGCTCGCCGGCGCGCGGCCCTCGGCCGCCAAGGCCCGCTCTTTCCAGTAGGAACGGCTGTGCTCCAAGTCGCGAATGCGCACCTGCGCCGCACGCAGACGCTTCTGCCGCTCCAGTGCCTTGGCCTTCCAGCGGTCGCGCGCGTCGCGAAACAGACGTGCCAGGCGGGCGATGGGGGTCTTCAGATCGTTCATGCGCGTCGAACCTCGGATTGGGTGCCCGCCACGGTGGGCGCAGCGGTGTGTTCACGAATCCAAGGATTGTGGATGGTTCGGTCGCCTTCTTCAAGGATTCTCGACTCCGTCTGCTAAGCAGCATTTTTGCATGAGCCTTTCGGAGCGGATTAGGCGCAGATTGAACTACCTACCGCGAGACTCGACGACATCGTCTGACGTTAGAGTAAATACCCCATAGTTGGACTCTTCAAGAACCAACGAAAGACTGGCTATTGTGGTTTTGGATAGTTTGAATACATCATCAGTCCACACGTAGGGTGTTCAATTTGGCCTTCTTCACGCACTTTTCGCTCCTGCAGATCTGTGTGCAGCGCCTGGATAGACGGAGGGCGTAAGGCGTTGATATATAGCTGAATACAGTTCAGTCGGTGATGCAGGGAAACTGTGTGAGTCGGGCCAAGCCAGGACCGTCCAGATTGAACTACCTAGTCCACACGGTTACGTCTGCAAAGTAATCCAGATTGACCTGAACTGCGTTTGCAATTGCAAGACCTTCTACGGACGAGCCAACAAAAATTTTAGGTCTTTTCATATTACGTTCCCTTCTCGGTGAATTGACAGCTTGGTCTCATAAGCGTTCACACTATTGTCTCAATTAAAGTAGAACGCGGTCGACTTCGACACATTTAAAGGATGGATACTTGATAGAGTTCTCTCCGCCGAACGTTAAGGCTGGCCTGCCGCCCGCTGCGGTGCCGTTCGCGTAGCGACGGCACCGCAGCGGGCGGTCAGGCCGAGCCATTTGTTGGGCGTGTTGATGCTTTCGCTATGCGTATGAGCGACAGCAACGCCTCGTTCACGGATTCCTCCGTCGGGAATGCATCAGCAACTTCCGGCCTTAGGAGCACGAGGTTGTTCGACTCCATGTATGCCTGGTAATGCTTGCCTCGAACACCGGTACCGAGGTCCTCGCGTCGATATTCAGGGCGCATTTCGTCGTCGTGGGCGTTATCCGTTTTCATATATTTCAAGCTCTTGGCGGCTCATCTTCCGAGCGCTGATGATTCTGGTCACATCGCCCCGCTCAGTGTAGGAGACGATCAGGAATCTGTGCGCTCGGGATACGCCGAAGGTTAAGAAACGCGCCTCCCCCAAGGAGTGGTCGGGATCATCGAAAGTCAAAGCCATCGGATCTCCGAAGACCGTACCAGCCTCGTGGAACGACACGCCGTGGTTCCGAAGATTAGCAGCGGCTGGCCTTATTCATAAGCTCGGCCAAGACCTAGGGTTAGCCTCGAACGCTCCAGTATTTTTACTTTAAAACCAATGCTTTACGGAAAAGCCAATGCACCCGCTCGTCAGTTGGTCGGAGTTATGAACAAGGCCGCAGCGGCTTTGCTTGAATCCCAGTAGAGTTTCACGTGACTTGATCAGAGGATGGCTTTCCTCGCCCAACGCCAAGCGCAGCCCGCCGCCACGTGCCCAGCCGCCCGCGTCAGCGGCGGCTGGGTAGGTGGCGGTCGGGCTGGCGCGCTGGTTGGGCGACTGCTGATGCACTCGCTCCCGTGGTTGCTGTGGAACCCATGGCGTAGCGATACAAAGTGATGGGCTCGATATCGACGTTGCCCTCGTGAAACTGCAGGCAACCCCAGTCCGGATCGATCTCCCCTGTGCTCAACTCCTCAGTCGAGATGTAGTTGCCGATCAGTGGCTCTAGGTCGACGGTAACGCGCTCGCCGGTGTCGAAGGTAAGCGCAAATTCGAACCCAACTCTTCTTTCAAATGCGGCGAGCTTCATTTCTACTCCAGCGGTTCAACGCGGTGGAAATCTTGAGTGTCCCACATTTCGATCAGTTCTTGCTGGTGAGCTTCCGCCCATTCCCGGACGAGTTGCCGGCAGCGTTTGGGGAGACGGCCTTCAACGACGTTGAGATTCTCCAACTCCATAACAGCCAGATGCTCTCCGTACTTGATGTGGATGTGCCGGGGAGGATGTTCTCTGTCGATGAGGAACATTCTGATGACAATTCCGTAGAAGCGGCATATCTCCGGCATGTTGGTTTGAGGTCGTCTTCTTTTTCATTGCCCAACGTTTAGTTAACCTGCCGAGCTCGCGCCGGTCGGGCCGCGAGCGCGAAGCGCCGCGGTGCCCGACCGGCGCGGGCTCGGCAGGTTCAACGCCCTGTTAGATTAAAACATTTTTTTGTTCGCTTCAGTGTCCGTCTCAGCGAACCGCTATGTGGATTCTACAACAGTCAAGCCCTGGGTGGGGCCTGGAAACTCCCGCTGATGTTGGCGCAGTTGCACGAGCAAGGCTCCGTTGCGCGCGCTCGGTCCCGCGGGCGCAGCGATTTCGCATGGAGCACAACGGTTTTTCGCTCACCGCGGTCGCGTCGCAACATAGCAGCACTGTCCCGAGCCGATGCGGATCGAGTGGAGGAGATGTGCATCAGGCCGCCTCGCACGCAAGCGGCGGGTCTTGGCCGCGAGCGGGTCCAATGGTGGGCGCAAGGTCGCGCTGACGTCGTAGCCGTCCGCCGCAGCTCGGGCAGACGTGGATGTCTTTGCCGGTCAGGCGTTGCAGCAAGACGTCGTAGGGCTCGCGCACTTTGGTCGTCGTCACCGGCGCTAGGCCGAGCAGCGCTTTGGCACGATTGAGCTTGGTCGCGCGGTGTCCGCAGGCGAGCAGTCCGTAGTGGCGGATGCGGGTGAAGCGCGGCGGCAGGATGTGCAGCGTGAACCGCCGGATGAATTCGTTGGCGTCCAGCGTCATCACTTTGGTCTTGGCGCCGTCTTTATAGTCTTTCCAGGTGAAGGTGACTTTGCCGTCGGCAAGATTGAGGATGCGGTGGTTGCTGATGGCAATGCGGTGGGTGTATCGCCCGAGGTAGTCGATGATCTGTTGCGGTCCGCCGAACGGGGGTTTGGCGTAGACCACCCAGTCGTGCTCGCGCAGTGCCTTGCGCAACGCGGCGAAGTGCGTGCCCGGCGGTGTCTTCAGCTCGCCTGTGGTATGCGCGTGCTCCAGGCGCTCGAGGTAGTTTCCGCGGAAGACCTTGGACAGCGCTTTGACCGGGAATAACCAGTCACGATGCGGGCAGGGTTTGAACTGTTCGCCATCGAACGTTAAAGCTCCGCCTGGGACGATGCAGTGCAGATGGATGTGGCGCTCCATCGTCTGGCCCCAGGTGTGCAGCACGGCGGTGATGCCGAGCGTTCCGTTCCAATGGCGCCCGGCAAAGGCTTGCAGGGTGTCCGTCGCGCTGGCGAACAGCAGGTCGTAAATCAGTTTGTCGTTCCACCCCACCCAGTCGTTGATCGCATGCGGCAGCGTGAAGACGGTATGAAAATAGGGCACCGGCAGCAGTTCGTCTTTGCGCGCTTCGATCCAGCGCGCTTTCTCCAGCCCTTGACATTTCGGGCAGTGGCGGTCGCGACAGGAGTTGTAGCTGTTGTAAAGGGTGCCGCAGTCAGTGCAGTAGTCGATGTGCCCGCCCAGCGCCGCGGTGCGGCAGTTTTGGATGCCACTGAGTACCTTGTGCACGTGCAGCGGATGGGAGTGCTCGTGCAGGGAGTCGGGCAAATGCGCGCGCAGGATGTCGGCGACTTCGAACGTCGGTCTCTGCTTGGAGCCGGAGTGCGTGTGTCCCGCTCTATGATGGGGAGTTGGAGAGGAAAGGAATGGCGATGCCATTGCGTGTGCTTATTCTTTTTCTTGTTGATTGTTTATTTCAGCGCCGGTGCTGCTTTGTCTCGGGTGTGGTCTCTTCCAACGCGATAGCGTTTTAATCTAACGCCTAAGCTCAGCCGCCGCCCGCCTTGCACTGAGTCTCGAAATGCCACATAGCCGCGACAGGCGGGCGGTCGGGCTGAAGCGTTGGGTTAGGCAAATGCTCTTAAAACAACGCCCCGAAGCCTGAAAACACAAAGTCCAAAATTAGCAGGAAGCCCAAACAAAAGCAACTGAACAAATGCCTTTCTTTAATGCCTTTCTTTAATGCAGTGATGCAGTTCTTTCTAATGTCGATTCAACTTGGGCTTCGCCCGCAATGCAGTAATGCCGTTTTTTCTTTGCCTAACGCCGAAGCTCAGCCGCCGCCCGCCTTGCTGAGCGTGAAATGGCTGAAAACCTTGACAGGCGGGCGGTCGGACTGGAGCGCCCACGTTAGACAATGCCCTTAAAAACGCCCCGCAGCCTGAAAACACAAAGTCAAAAAAATATCACGAAGCCGAAACCAAAGCAACCGGATTAAAAGCCTTTCTGTAATGCAGTAATGCAGTTCTATTCTAATGCTAAAAAAGGGAAGTTCCCCCTTTATTCGCCCTTTATTTCAAGCATTCCGATTCTTTTCATTTAACCGCTAACGTATTATTAACAGTGTAGTGAGCAAAAATATGAACTTTCTAATTCATCTTGAAAAGGTTCCAAAAAAAATGGGGGATAATCAACCCATGATCTCCAATTTTCTAGATTATCATTCATAAATCGAGTGCAATATACTGGATCGTACAGATTGTTTGTAACAGAACCGATACTATTTGATAATATAGAATTAATAAATGAAACAAATGGATCTTTACCAAAATTAACTCTAGATACACCATATTTATGAAGCAACCCCAGATCAGAATATGAAATAGAACTTCCTCCATGTACTACTATTCGAGTGCTTGTACCTTTTAGTGTATTTGATATTCTTGATAATAAATCAAAATCAATTAATCTTTTATGTGTTATTGTGTTTTTTATACCTTTTCCTATGATTTTTCTATATAAATCTTTTTTCTTTTTATATACATTTTCTTTATATTCAGTCCATAGATGCTGTAATTCTACAAGCCAATAATATGATGGTATATCCATATTGAATTTATCACTTGTTATAAAATCAAATATACAAACATCATCAGATATAATAGTATCCTGAATATTTTTAATCATTTTTCTTTCTTTACTAAAAATTGAAAATCCATTTTCTTCCAAAATATTATCAATATCAGAACAAGCCTTATATAGACTTCTATTATCTTGATCATGGTGTATAAATTCTAAATCTGTTAAACCTCTAATTGCACGTCTAGAGCGGTCAAATTCATAATCACTTCCATGATTTTGTCCTATATTTACAGCAAGAAAATCAACAGTAACTGAAGCTATAAATTGTTCAACATCTGAAACATTTGTTTTTGATGTCTTTCTAATACCTTTAACATCAATAGAACCAACTTCCCCTTCAATTAGAGCATGACATTTTCTAGCGTGTGAACTCGCTATGTTAGTAAACTTAATATTTTTATGAAGTGGATATCCAGACCCATCAGCCATTATTGAGTCAAATCCAATATCAAGAGCATGTAGGATAATAGTAGGATCGTTGCAATGGTCAAGATGTAATTTCATATCTGAGTTAGTTCTATTTTTAATAAAGTCAAAATCTTCTTTTATTTTAGAAAGTGATTTTTTTATCATTTCTTTATAGTCATGCATTTTCGTATATGAGTTAGAAGAATAATATGATAATGCTTCCTGTGGCGAGATTTCACAAAATACAGGTTTTTTTGTTCTTTCAGAGACAACTGAAATAGGAACAAACATTGAAGGATGCTTTATATTGAAAGTTGGCATAGGGTACTTGTAATCTAAAATACTTTCATATGATTTTTTCGATACATCAAACGTATTTTTTTCTCGTAACTCTTTAGGCCACTTTCTATATAAAGGAATATTATCTTCTTTTTTTGATTGAATCGATCCAACTATATTTTCAATATCTTCTATGGTGGTATTCTTATTGATAATCCATGTATGTAGTGGAAGTAATCTAGGATTCAATTTTGTATTTGTAATACAGAGAATTCCTGCGTTTGGTGTGATTTTCCTAATTACCTTTTCTTTTTCATCAATAATTTTTTTTGCTCTTGTTCCAGTAATGGAGTTTAAATCTAAAAAAACCAGAATGTCATGCGAATCCATAATGGAAGTCAATATTTTATCTAAAGACATATCGCCTGATATGATTAATTTTAAATTAGAAGAGTTAATCAGGCTTTTCAACCATATTTTATCGTGTATGCTACTTGGGCAAATTGCAAATACAGGGTCATCCCATGATTTAATAAAGTTATCGTCCATAAGAATTGATACAATATCCATTATCTTAGAACCTCTCTAAGCAAGTCATGCGAGGCATCATTTTCCAGCATATGATCAAAAGAATATTGTAATGGAAACAGTGGAAATTCCTGTAATATATCTTTTATTTCATGAGTAGCATCTAAATGGTTTTTTTTCTTAAGTATCAAGTCAGCAAATATTCTAGCAATTTCTTTGAAATCAGTTTCTTTTAACCCCCGTCTCGTCATTGCTTGTACACCCAGTCTCAAACCAAAAGCTCCGTTGCTTCCTGGTATTTCAACATTATTAACTCTAATACCAGATTTAGACAAAATATTAGTGGTAATGTCGAGAGCCTTTTCTTGTGTTCCTAATATTAGATGAACTTGATGGGTTTCTGTATATCCAAAATATTCTCCTGAAACAAAGAATCCTTCATCGGATAAAGCAGCAGCAAAAGATTTTGCATTTTTTATCGTTTGCCTGGCGTACTCACCCCCAAAAGAAGCTAATTCTGAAAATGCTATTAACATTGGTGCTATAAGTTCTGAATGGCTGTTACTTTGCATGTTAGGACAGATCCATGTTGATACAGGTATTAACATGGGGTGTTCTTTATTTGAAAAACTTATAAACCCTTTCTGAGGACCTGGAATAGTTTTATGGGTATTTCCATGTAATATATCTACACCTTGCAAAAGAGGCTGGGGAAATGCTCCGCCAGCAATCAATCCTCCATCATGACTACAGTCATATGTAAGAATCACGGAATCTGGAAGTTCGCTTGCTATTTTAGATATCGGTTGAAATCTTAGTTTGAAAGACTGATCCAAAATAATAAGCTTAATTTCTGGATGGTCATAAACCATTTTTATCAGTTTGGCTGTGTCAATTAAGAGTGTTTTTTCTATAATAGGGAAGTGGTATATCTTTATCCCAACCTTAGTAGCAATAGATTCTAAACCAAAATGCCCGCCATCCTTATGTGCAAAATGAACAAATCCATCTCCTCTACTGCAGATACCTAAAAGTACAGCTTGCTCTGCTGCTGAGCCTCCATTTGGTCTCCAGTCAAAGGTTTCCGCCTCAAAGATTGCCATACCAATATTACTAACTTTTTTTGATAGTTCCTGCATAGAACCTGAATCAGGAAAATACCATTCTCCAGGATTAGCGTCGTATGGAGGATCAAAGTGATAAAAACCACCAGACAATGAAGAGCCTAGTACCCTAACCAGCATACTTGGATAATTCTCACTAGCTGTTAGACTTAGAGAATTCTTGCGGTAAGTGTTATCTACTCTAAATAAGCTTGTAATATCTTCAAGTAAAATTAAATCTCTAGTATTTTCTTCATAAATCATAAAATATCCAACTTACCATTGTATTTGCGCCAGTGTGAGACATCACGATATACCATATAAAATCATCAATGACTCTTTAAAATTTCAGCATTTCTACTCTTTACCATGAGTACAATATCAATACTCTATTAATAAAAACGATTGATTTAATTTTAGATGAAATGCTGGATTTAGAAGCAAAGATGTCACAAAAAACCTTATCCGAAACAAGGAGATAGAGGGTGTGCTATCCGTCTTTAAATCGCCTTGTTTCTGTGGATTAGTATCAAATTGCGATACTTAATATTGTTGGTTTGGCAGCAGATACATATGATTCACTCGACATAAAAATAGATTTATCCAGTCGTCCAGCATTGAAAACAATTTCTATATTTTCTAGTAATAATGGATCAACAATTACTTCGAGATCTTTGTTGAATGAGAATGGAGGTACAGAACCCATAACACAATTTGTTAGCTGCTCTGCTTTTTGTTCTGGGGCAAACATAGCACGAGTTGCATGTGGAGATAGCGCCTTTAGTGCGTTTAGGTTAATTTTTTTATCTGCTGGTATCACTGCCAAGTAATACTTGCTTGTTTTTTTTCCTATTTTAACAAGAATAACCATGGCTTTAGCTCCTTGAGATAGCTCATTACCTCTAATTTTACTAATCAAGTCACTTTGCCCCTCTGGCTCATGCTCCATCAAACGATAGTTGACATTGTTTTTATCGAGCAATGAAATAATAGCCTCATGAACGTCAAAATCAGTCATTGTATGATTCCTTTTCAATTGTGTGATTATTAAATAATACCTAATGTTAGGATTTGATGTTGTTTATACTCGAAAAGACTGAGAGACTGTGATGGTTTAATGCCTTTTCCGAATATTCTGATTTTCTTCATTCAAATGCTAACGCCCAAGCTCAGCCGACGCCCGCCTTGCACTGAGCCTCGAAATGCCAAGAACCGCGACAGGCGGGCGGTCGGCTGAAGCGTTCTGTTAGGCAAATGCTCTTAAAACAACGCCCCGAAGCCTGAAAACACAAAGCCCAAAATTAGCAAGAAGCCCAAACAAAAGCAACCGAACAAATGCCTTTCTTTAATGCTTTTCTTTAATGCAGTGATGCAGTTTTTTCTAATGCCGATTCACTTTGAACTTCACCTGCATCCCGTCTTATGCCACCAATGCAGTTCTTTTACAGTTCTTTCTGATGTCGATTCACTTCGGGCTTCGCCCGCAATGCAGTAATGCCGTTTTTTGCTTTGCCTAACGTTTAGTTAAAACGTTTAGTTAACCTGCCGAGCCCGCGCCGGTCGGGCCGCGAGCGCGAAGCGCCGCGGTGCCCGACCGGCGCGGGCTCGGCAGGTTCAACGCCCTGTTAGATTAAAACATTTTTTTGGTTCGCTTCAGTGTCCGTCTCAGCGAACCGCTATGTGGATTCTACAACAGTCAAGCCCTGGGTGGGGCCTGGAAACTCCCGCTGATGTTGGCGCAGTTGCACGAGCAAGGCTCCGTTGCGCGCGCTCGGTCCCGCGGGCGCAGCGATTTCGCATGGAGCACAACGGTTTTTCGCTCACCGCGGTCGCGTCGCAACATAGCAGCACTGTCCCGAGCCGATGCGGATCGAGTGGAGGAGATGTGCATCAGGCCGCCTCGCACGCAAGCGGCGGGTCTTGGCCGCGAGCGGGTCCAATGGTGGGCGCAAGGTCGCGCTGACGTCGTAGCCGTCCGCCGCAGCTCGGGCAGACGTGGATGTCTTTGCCGGTCAGGCGTTGCAGCAAGACGTCGTAGGGCTCGCGCACTTTGGTCGTCGTCACCGGCGCTAGGCCAAGCAGCGCTTTGGCACGATTGAGCTTGGTCGCGCGGTGTCCGCAGGCGAGCAGTCCGTAGTGGCGGATGCGGGTGAAGCGCGGCGGCAGGATGTGCAGCGTGAACCGCCGGATGAATTCGTTGGCGTCCAGCGTCATCACTTTGCTCTTGGCGCCGTCTTTATAGTCTTTCCAGGTGAAGGTGACTTTGCCGTCGGCAAGATTGAGGATGCGGTGGTTGCTGATGGCAATGCGGTGGGTGTATCGCCCGAGGTAGTCGATGATCTGTTGCGGTCCGCCGAACGGGGGTTTGGCGTAGACCACCCAGTCGTGCTCGCGCAGTGCCTTGCGCAACGCGGCGAAGTGCGTGCCCGGCGGTGTCTTCAGCTCGCCTGTGGTATGCGCGTGCTCCAGGCGCTCGAGGTAGTTTCCGCGGAAGACCTTGGACAGCGCTTTGACCGGGAATAACCAGTCACGATGCGGGCAGGGTTTGAACTGTTCGCCATCGAACGTTAAAGCTCCGCCTGGGACGATGCAGTGCAGATGGATGTGGCGCTCCATCGTCTGGCCCCAGGTGTGCAGCACGGCGGTGATGCCGAGGGTTCCGTTCCAATGACGAGCGGCAAAGGCTTGCAGGGTGTCCGTTGCGCTGGCGAACAGCAGGTCGTAAATCAGTTTGTCGTTCCACCCCACCCAGTCGTTGATCGCATGCGGCAGCGTGAAGACGGTATGAAAATAGGGCACCGGCAGCAGTTCGTCTTTGCGCGCTTCGATCCAGCGCGCTTTCTCCAGCCCTTGACATTTCGGGCAGTGGCGGTCGCGACAGGAGTTGTAGCTGTTGTAAAGGGTGCCGCAGTCAGTGCAGTAGTCGATGTGCCCGCCCAGCGCCGCGGTGCGGCAGTTTTGGATGGCACTGAGTACCTTGTGCACGTGCAGCGGATGGGAGTGCTCGTGCAGGGAGTCGGGCAAATGCGCGCGCAGGATGTCGGCGACTTCGAACGTCGGTCTCTGCTTGGAGCCGGAGTGCGTGTGTCCCGCTCTGTGATGGGGAGTTGGAGAGGAAAGGAATGGCGATGCCATTGCGTGTGCTTATTCTTTTTCTTGTTTATTGTTTATTTCAGCGCCGGTGCTGCTTTGTCTCGGGTGTGGTCTCTTCCAACGCGATAGCGTTTTAATCTAACGTTAACCGCAGCCCGCGCCAAACTGCGGCCACGCGCTTCGCGCGTGGCCGCAGTTTGGCGCGGGCTGGCGGGCTCGTTGGGGCGTGTGTCATGCAGCTTTCTCGACCGGTTGCGCATTCTTTATGGTTATCGTAGGGCTCTGCGTTGCAGGCGGTACGGGCCGGATGGTTTCCGCCAAGAGTGCGACATGTTCCGCCATTGCGAGCTTCGCTTGGTAAATACAGCCCTCGACGGAATGTCCGACGCCCGAGAAGCCGGGCAAATCAGGAGAGAAGTACGTGAAGAAATCCGGTTCTTCCGTTGCCTCGATACTCAGGGAGTAAGGGAGATCTATCATCGAGAATACCCTACTGTTGAATGCCTGCCGATTTCAGTATCGCGCGGCATGTGCCTTTCGGAATCTCTTTAGCGCCATGGTAGTCAACCCGGATCAGGTTATCGCAGCCGTCCTTTGCATAATATCGGACAGACCCTTTCTGCTTGATGAGCCGGAACCCGTTCTTCTCCAGTAGGCGAACCAGCTCACTGAACTTCATGTTTATCTTCGTACTGAGTTAGAGCCGTTCTTTCTTCAGCCTAACACAAAAATATCCTACTATGTCAACCTCGCATCCACCCCGCAACCCCAAAGCCAGTTTGTCTAGGATGCGAAACGAAAAAAACGGCAAACCAAGCGGCTGGGACCGTTATGCCGATCTTCTGCTTCGCAATCACGTGGCCGAGAAAGCTCGGCCCTGGTACATTCGTCATGCAAAGGCGTTTCTCGATACCATGCCAGTTGAGAAATTGTCGCAGCTGACACTTGACGATATTGAGAACCTGTCTGACAAAAAAATGTCTATCAAAGTCAAATACTTTTTCTTCGAGGACAAGCTATGGGATACCCGAGTGACCTGACGGACGCCGAATGGGCGCTGATCGAACACTATTTTCAACCCCGTGATCGACGGGGCAGTGCCAGCCTGCATCCGCGCAAACGGATCGTCGATGCCATTTTGTACGTCGTGAAGTCCGGTTGCCAATGGCGCATGCTACCCAACGATTTTCCCCTCTGGCAAACGGTTTACGATCACTTCAGCCGATGGAACAAACGCGGTGTATGGGAAACCGCGCTGGATCAACTGAATGCACTCCATCGCCAAAACAACGGTCGCTCGGCATCGCCGAGTTACGGGATGATCGACTCGCAGAGCGTCAAGACCGAGTACGCGAGCGAAGAACGCGGGATCGACGGCGGCAAGAAGGTCAAAGGGCATAAACGCCATAGCGTAGTCGATATCCTCGGCAACCTGTTGCATGTGTCGGTCCACGCAGCCAATTGCAGCGATACCGTGGCGGGTGGTCCCGTGATGGCGCGTGCGGCGGAGAAATACCCGAGCATCGAGGCGTTTTCCGGCGATGCGGGTTATCGCGGGACAGCCGTGAAATTTGTCGACGAGACACTCGGACTCGTCTTGCACATTTCCACCAAAATCAAAGACGGATGGGCTGTCCTTCCGAAACGTTGGGTGGTTGAGCGCACTTTCGCTTGGCTCGGTCGATTTCGCAGGCTGAGCAAGGATTTCGAGATCCTGACTGGGACTGCCGAGAATATGATCCGTATCGCCATGCTCAAGAAAACGCTTGCAAATTGCGGCTGAAATTTTGCCAGACAGACTCTGAGGGTTGGCTGCGTCAAACGTCGGCGCAGCGCAAGCTCGATGCTTGGCAGTTCCGCCAAATGGTAGAGGCGGTGCAGTTGCTCGTGGTTGATCTGGCGCAAGTCCCAGGCGGGAAATTGGTGGATTGGGATTGGTGGAAGCTGGCGGGCGAGGAGTTGTCGCAAGCGCATCCGACGATTGCGCGCGAGCAGTCTCCGGAAGAGCTGGTCAAACGGCTCACCGGATTGCGCTTCGCGCGCTCGTCCAAGGAGTTTCCGCTGTTGGCGGACCTCGCTCGAGTGTTGCGGACCAGACACTACTCGATCCGTACCGAACAGAGCTACGTGGATTGGTGTCGTCGATTCCTCGCTGCGTGCGACGGCAAAATCCCTGCTGACCTCGGACCCGCCGATGTACAACGTTTCCTCACCAACCTGGCCGTGGAACGCAATGTGGCGGCGAGCACGCAGAATCTGGCGTTCAATGCGGTGGCATTTTTATTCAAGGAGGTGCTCAGGCGTCCGCTCGATGACACCGACTTTCGACGCGCGAAGCGCCCGGCACGGTTGCCTGTGGTCCTTACCCGCCAAGAGATCGCGGTTGTGCTCGAGGAATTGGATGGAGTTTATCGCTTGATGACGGAGCTGATGTATGGAACTGGAATGCGGCTGATGGAGTGTGTACGGCTACGCGTGCTAGATGTGGATTTTGGCAACGGCTTGATTGTGGTCCGCAATGCCAAGGGAGGCAAGGACCGCGTGGTGCCCCTGCCGCAACGATGTCGCGAGCCGCTCGAGCAGCATTTGTTGAGCGTCAAGGCGCAGCACCAAGAAGACTTGGCCAGCGGAGCGGGAGCCGTGTTTCTGCCTGATGCCCTGGCTCGCAAGGCGCCCAACGCACCACGCGAGTGGACCTGGCAGTACGTGTTCCCGAGTTCGACGCTATCGACCGATCCCAAGTCGGGACAGGTTCGGCGTCATCATCTGCACGAGTCGAGTCTTCAGCGCAAGGTCGGTGCCGCGGGACGTGCGGCGGGCATCCCGAAATCTGTCAACACCCACGCCTTGAGGCACTCGTTCGCGACCCATCTGTTGGAGGCGGGTTACGACATCCGCACCGTGCAAGAGCTTCTGGGTCATGCGGATGTGTCGACCACCATGATCTATACCCATGTGATGAACCGGCCGGGTGTGCTGCCGGTCAACAGTCCGGTGGATGAGCTTGGGGATTGACGGATACGCGTGCTGAGCCAGCAGCAGGGGCTTGAAAAAACTTGACTTGTTTTGTTAGACCTGATTGCGTCGCTCGCGTTATCCCGTCGCTGAAGATTCTCAACGGGATCTGGCATCGTTCAATAAGACTTTAAGACGCTCAATCTCTGCAAGGGCTGCTTCTTTTTCTGCTCGTTCGCGCTCTGTCTCGTCGCCTTCGCGTTGTTCGGATGCAAGCGCTTGCTCCTTCTCTGCGCGTTCACGTTCCTTTTCGGTGCGTTCGCGCTGTTCGGACACAAGCGCCTGCTCTTTCTCCGCACGCTCACGCTCCTTCTCCGCGCGCTCGCGCATTTGCTCGGCCTCAATGACTTGGATATGCCGTGCGCTGCTCTTCTGCTGGCGGAGATAGTTTTGGCGCGCCTGGTAGGTATGATAGGCACGGTCCTTTTCGGAAAACTGTTCAACGATGCTCATAACCCGTTGCATCTCCGGGGTTTGTATCCGCTCCGGCGGGTTCGCCGGGTCGAGATGCTCGCCCTCGATAAAGCATGTCAGCACAATTACGGGGACAGTTTACTTAATTACTCGAACGGCGCAGAATGTTTGCCGAGCAAGACCAACGGATCAGCCGGGCTTGAAAAAACAGGGACAGACCACGTTTTCTGAACCAGAATAAGAGAAAACGTGGTCTGTCCCTGATTTCTCCTGATTTCTCTGCGTTGCATGCAGACGCTCCGGCAACAGGACCCAAGCGACGATCTCGAACGGATGCATCTGGCGAACAGCACGCACGACCTCCCGCAGATCATCGACCCAGTCCACCAGCAGGCGACTCGACCGTTCCGCCAGGTTGACCGTGAAGAAAGAGGTTACCCCTTTGATCAGAGCCCGACGCTAACGCATGTCCTGCAATGCCGTTTTGTGTTCGTGGTGGTTGGGTGGTGGAACGAAGCACAGAGGGACGTGCACCGAGCGACTGGGTTGGGATTCGTTCCTCATCCCAACCTACGCGGGCTACGCTACCTCTTCGAGGGCTTCAGATAGATTTCTTTTGCTCACTGAAAGAACCTCTATACCTACAAGATGCCCCTCGGCATCATAGTCAGCGTTAATGCCAGATTCGATTTCCTCTGTTCTCTCTACCGGTGCAGAGGAAATCTCGAAATAGGCGGCATCCGCTGTTGGATCGAATTCTAGCTTCATGATGCTTTTGCCTTTGAATCGAAGAATGCAGTAACGACCGCAACGGGATCTACGGTTTCATTGTAGACAACCCGGAGAACGCGAAATCCCTTTTCTGGAACAGGCCAAAGCGCATGAACAAGATCTGACTCGTGTACGTCTTGTTCGATTATTGCCGGATTTCCCAATGCTTCCCATATCCAGGCTTCCTTTATACCCCGGCGCGCGCATCTCTTGCGTGCGTGATCTGTCAGGATGAAGTCCATATTGCCTTAGATGCTTTGTCCGCCTGTAACGGGTGTTCTCCTGATCTTCGTTCCTCTTCTCGCGCCCTACAACATGATAGTGGTTGCTCATGACGGCATGGGCGGCTACATCGATAGCGGCGGCTGGCCAGTCGGCGGTCGGGCTGGCGTGCTTGTTGGGCGATGTCCGGGGACGCCGCACGCACATGAGCTTCCACGGTGTCTGCGGACAGGCCTGCTCTAGGCTGTCGAAATTTGCAGTCTCACTAATACAAGAGCTTCCCGGTTTATGGATGCTTAGTCGATGTCGGGATCGGTGTCAAGGTCGGAATGAGGGATTGGTATCGAGCTGGCTGCTTTGATCGATGAGCGGATTCGATTCCGATTCCGATAGCGACCCCGACCCCGGTTGCACTCCGCCGATGTCTGGATAGCGTTGTATAGGTTATTCATGAACCGCTACTTATCGAGGTCGCAGAATTGCAAGCTACCAGCTGCTGGTCACTGGCCCCGCTGCAATACCTTTGCACAGGGGTCGCCGGAAGTCGTCAGACGCGCAAAAATCTGGTCGTACAGCAAGGACAAACCGCCCGTGGACCAAGCGGCACCGCCTTCAATCAACAGGCGCCGCGGATCAATAGCAACTTCCGGATTTTGCAGCGTTCCGTCGATAGAGATGAACTTCTCCGCGACCCCCAATAGACTGATCCCCAGTCCTTTGCGCTTCACGGTCTTGAAGTAGAGCTGAATCTCGTTGGTGCTCAGGTCGAGCGTCCCGCTGCCGAGCACGTTCATCGTGGCAGTTTGCAATGCGATCCCCTTGGTGCTGGTTGCGATGCCATCTGCAACGTCGAACTGCACCACCGCACATTGCAGTTCTTGAAATGGGTTCAACTGGCCCATTGGATTGAGCGTCTCCAGCAGCAGCAGAACAACCTTCCCGAAAGGCAGATCGGCAGCCTGCTCAGCAAACTCCCCTGCCCCAATGACCAGTTCTACCCGTCCATCCGCGGACTCGAGCAAACTCTGCATCGTATTCCCAAGGGCGCTTAGACGTGTGTCGACGGTGATTGGCAGATGCGCCAGCGCGCGGGCATGCTCCTCCTCGATCAGCCATGCCAAATTAAGCTTGCCGTTGTGCCTGAAATCCAGGCGCCATTGGCTCGACTCCGGTCGCAGCACAACAGTTGCGTTGATGCGCTCTTGTTCGGCCTTGGCCGACAGATGCAGATACCCAGTATCCAATAATGCGGATAGACGGGCGTCATCGACACCGAATTCTCCAATCCGCAGATGATCGACGGTCAGCGTGACGACAGCGTTCAGGCCGTGCAGATACTCCAAAGGCAATGTCTTGGAAAGGCTTGTATTGACCGCGGCTGATCTGCCATCGCCGCCTGTCAAGTAGGGCGTCAGATCGATCGAATGCGAGGCAAGCGTCGCCGAGACCTGTGGCTTGTCTGCAACCAGTAACCGCAGACTTCCTCGCACATCGCTGTCTCCAAGACTGGCCGCAAATTGCTGAACTTCCAGGCGTCGATGACCGCCGACGAGTTGCGCCCTGACGTCGAACGGCTGATCGATTGGCAATTCCAACCCCAGCAGCGGTTGCAGCGCCGACAGGCTCTGGCCGGAGGCATGGACGCTGGCCTTGCTGCCTCGCAAGCCATGCAGACCGGCAATGATCCCCCGAACACCAGCTGTCAGTTCAGGATGCTGCATGCTGAGATCGATCCGTAGATCGCGACCCGAGAACAGGGCGTTGAGCGGACCCACGGCGCCCCGGACCTCGGTCTTTTGACCACGCCACTGACCGCGCGCGAGGATCTTGATTTGCCGCCAGGAGCGATCCGAAGACAGCAAATCGATCAGTCGGCCGCCGGTCAGGTCGAGATCGAAGGACAATTCGTTGACATTGACAGCGGCCTGCAATCGGACGCGCTGACCGGCCTCGACCGACAGCATTAGTTTGTCGATGCTGCTCTCAAAGTCCCTGCCACCCTGCTGAACGCGCGGATTCAGGTGCGCATGGTCGACTGTCGACTGGGCGCTGAGCGTTGCGAGCAACAGGGCTGGGGTCTCGCCCTGGGCCTGCATGTTCAGCGCCGCTGTCTTGACCGACCCCGCAATGTCCAGGGGCTGGGATAGAAACCATAGGGACTGAGGCAATGCAACCTCGTTGGCAGTCAGCGACAGCGCGATCGTCGGTGCCTTCGTATTGGTATCGACAGTCGCCTGCCCGCTGAGCGCTGCCCCAGGAAGCGAAACCTGGACTTGCTCCAGCTGCAAGCGACCGTTGTCGAGTACTAGGTGGCCTTGGAGATCTTTTGCCTGAAACCGATCGATGGCGACCTGATCGACTTTCAGCCTCAGTTCTGCATCGAAGTGCCGCAGGCTGGCGAACGGTAAATCGGTTGTCATCCAGGATCGAGTGCCGGCATTGGCGCTGCCCCCGGTCAGATAGGGCGTGAGGTCGATGGAACGCGCTGCCAAGGCCGCCCTGATGCGCGGCCTGGCATCGAAATAGATGCGCAAATACCCCGCCAGATCTCCAGCTTCGCCATGCACCTGCAGGTCCTGAACGTACAGGCTTCGATTGCCGCCTTCCAGCACAGCGGAGAGTTCGAATGGCTGATCGTTCGACCCGACGGGGCCAAGCAGGGGCTCCAGTGCCGATCCGTTCAGCCCCGACGCCTTGATGGAAATGTTGCTGCCGCTCAGTTGGTCGAACCTGGCGACGGTGCCGGTCAGGGAGACGGTCGCCTGGCGATAGTTGGCGGTTATATCGGCCTGCAGATCGCGACCCGCGAGCAGCGCGTCCAGCGGACCGAACGCGGCACGGATGTCGACGGAATCTCCATGCAGCCTTGTGTTTACCAGGCATTGGATACTCGGCCAGGACCGCTCTCCTGGAAGCAGATCAAACAGTGGACCGCCGGTCAGTTCCAGACTGAATGCCTGCTGCCCGAGCATACCCTCTGCCCATAATCGCGCTGCCCCACCCGCGGCAACCGCGAGCGTCGCATGGCCGTGATCGAGCTCAGTGTTCGGTTGCTCGCCGGGTCTGCGCAACCTTATCCTGTCAGCAGTGAGCTCGGCCTGCAATGCCCTGATCAGGTCCGCGGGCGTGAGCCCCTGGGCCTTGCCCACCAGCGAGACGCCTTGCAACAGGCCCTCGATTTTCGGCGGATGGAGCAGAAAGGACAATGCCAGGGGAAATTGTACCTGCTCCGCATCCAGCTCGACAGCCATCGCAAGTGGCATTCCCGCGGCATCGACAGTCGCCCGGCCAGTCAGCACAAGACCAGGAAGCGAGGCCCTGAAGTCCTCGAGTCTGAGACGGCCAGCAGCGAGCAGGGCATGGCCCTGAACACCCTTGAATTGCAACGGCCCAGCCGCGACTTGGCCGATTTCGAGGATCAGATCGGCATCGAAGGTGGCGAGAACATCCAGCGAAAAGGGTTGATCGATCCAGCTTGGACGCAGGCTCTGGTCCAGCGCGCCCTGAGTTGGCCAGGGCTGCTTGGATACCGCAGCGATTGACGCATTCCCAGCGAAGCGGTTCAAGTCAATCGCAGTCAGACTCAGATTGCCGCTCATGTGCGGCCGCGACTGCCTGGATTCCCAGCGTAAGCTGCCATGCAGCAGGATTTCCTCCCGGTTGCTGTCGAGCGCGGCCGACCGGCCGCCCCCATGGAGCATGCCAGAGATATTCTGGAGTCGGTAGCCTGTGTCGTCCCGCGTCAGCCGGAAGCCGAGCCGAAATGGCCAATCCGGAACACCGCCGACCCCGATGAAGGGCTGGAGCGCGCTTAGCTTCTGTCCTTGCAGCGCCAGGTTCACATCCAAATCGGTTGCGTCGAACGGGGCATTGGAACTCCCCTCGGCACGCAATGCCGTATGGTCACTCTCCGCCTGGAGGATAAACGACCAGCGCTCCTGTCTCGCATGGCCATATGCACCGGACTGTGCGGTGATCCTGTACGGGATCTGTTCAAGCATGACGGCAGCGTCGAGGACCAAGTGCGGACTTCCCAGACCCTGTATATTGGCCCTTGTGATCGCGATGGAACGCGACTGGCCCTGAGCAGGCTGAAAAGAGACAGTCGAATCACGTATCTCGACTGTATCGAGACGGAAGTCGCCCGCGCCCGATTGATTCGAGCCGAAATTCCAGTTGTTCCGATTCTGGGAATCAGTCTCCAGATGGAGAGCAGCCCCCTCCACGACCAGGCGCGCGATTTCGATGCGCCAGCGCAACAGCGCCATCAGGTCGAACTGGACGTTCACCCACCGGGCGTGCAGAAAAATGTCGCCCTGTGCCCAGCGCGGATTGCCGATGCGCAGTTCCTGCAGAGAAATCGACGGCTGCAGAGACCAGGCTAACGCCAGACGACCCTCGATCTGCACGGGCCGGCCCAGGGCACGCGTGGCGCTTGCTTCCAGCTCGTCCCGATGCTGCTCCAGGTAGCTCGGCAGATAGGCCATGGCAGCGGCGAAGGCGAGCCCGATGAGCAAGCCAGCAAGCAGGACAACTCCGAGAATCCTCTTCGTCGCTTTCATGCACGCCGAGCCCTCCGGCGGAATGCAGGCGGCGCGTGCCGCAGTCCGCCATCAATGAACACTGCCGGATTGAACGGCCATGCCGGATCAGTGGGCAAATACCGAGGCTTGCGCCTTGGGGCTATATTCCGACAAGCTTTCGAAATGCTCGACCGCTTTTCGGATATCGTCCAGTAACATGTCTGCCATGTCAGCGCTGAAGCCGTCGCCCGGATAATTGATATGAAAGATCAGGTCTTCCGGTAGGTCTTGCTGAGCGCGCCAGAGCATCCAGCCGATGCCGAGGTAAACCAGGCTGTACTTGTGGCCTGATGCGTTGATGGACTTGACCGACGCTAGACGAGAATTCCATTTCAGATCCGGATACGAAAAGGGCGCAACAAAGCCGCCGCTGGCCCGTTCGATGTGCATCGGTATCTGCCAACCGGTGTCGGTGTTCTGCTTCACCAACGCATCCTGGATGATTTCGATGGGCTCGAACTCGCCGGTGAAGGTGGTGCCCAGGATGACGACAACACCGATGGTGTTTTCGTCCGTGCGCGACAGAACCTCATCCGGCGTCGTCACGTAGCATCCCTTCTCCATTGGGATGTACTCGAGCCGTGAATTGTCATCCAGCATTGGTTCGTCGTGAACGATTCTGTAGGCCGTATCTGGGACCAGTTCGTGTTCAGGCAGGCGGAATTCAGGCACTGGCTGGCTCATACTGCGACGCCCGTAGGCGCTTGCCAGCATCACATCTGCCTGGTGGGTTTGGATCGCTTCGATCCTTTTCGTTACCATGTTCATCGACTCCCAATACATGAGCCTGGGTGAAAAAAGCACGATTTCGCCTGTCGCGGTCATCGCCGCAGTCGGTCCCTCGACAAGACACCTGCATGATAAAGGATTGGAGCACGAGGCCGGCACGCACAAGCGATCGTTTTATGCTGCAAAGGCTCACGCCTTACTGGGTGCCCGGGCATCGGCATCGAACAGCTCTGGAAGCATCAGATAGCTGGCGATGAAGAAGCACAGGGCGCCGATCAGGGTCCATAGGTTGGCATCCCAGGCCCAGCTGACCACAGGCAGCCGCGGGAAGAAGCCGTACAGGGCCGAAATCTGGAACGCAACCGAGCCGGCCAGGTTGACCATGACCACCCACCAGCTGATCTGGCGCGGCTCGAACGACCACCAGCCATGGGAAATCTCGATCAACGCCAGATAGCTGGCTGCCAGGAAGCACAGGCTACCGGCCATGTTGGGTGCCCAGATCAGGATATCCTTCTCGACCCAGTCGAGACCGGTAAGCAGCGCATCTCCGGTGTTGACATTGAACAGCAGGGTGCCGATGAACTGGATCAAACTGGCCAGATAACCAGCATTGCGCGGCTTCCATGCAAACCACCGCCAAGCCGGTCGCTGGCCCGCCATGATCCTGCCGAGATCTGCAACATCGCCGTTGATCGCCTCCAGCAATTGCAGGCCGGCGGCGGCGGTAAAAAAAAACGAACCCGTAAAACAATACCTTCGCCAAATGACCCGATCTCATGCTGCACTAAGTTCTTGATTAATCCGCCCCAGATTTGCAGCCTGCTCAAGGGCTTGGTCAATAATATTCGCTTCGGGCATTTCCGGAAGCATTTTTAACACCTCCAGGACGTATTTCCGGCCGCGGAAGTGGGCTTTGAGGTCATTGACGCTAAAGCTCGGACAGTGCTCGCGCACCGGTCGCATCAGGATCTGGGACAGGTTGATCATCAGCATCGCCAGGTTGGCACTGTTGTAGACCGGCGTTGGCTTGGTCACCATGAAGTCTTCCAAGCCCCAGTACTGTTTGGCGTCTCGGAAGTTGAACTCGATTTGGAAGCGCAAGCGATAGTAATCGATGAGCGCTTCGTAGCCTAACTCGAGATCACTACTGAAAAGGATGACATGGGCCTGGGCACCGGTGCGTTGGTTGGTCTTGACAAGGATCACGACATTGAGCCGGTCGGGGAATTTTTTGTGCCAAACGGGCAGTTGGTAGATGGCCGTATGAACGTGTCCTTCCACGGAAGTGGCTTTGAGAAAGCACGGCGGCAAGTGTTGATAATCGAGCTTGCTGCCGTACTTGCGCCGCGGGCCGCGCCCGGCGTAGGGGCCGTCATAGGGCAGATACAGCGCGCTGTTGTGGCGCAATTTGCTGATCAACTCTAAGCCCGTGCGACGGACCATTTGCAGCGCTTGATTATGGCCGAAGGCCCCGTCGAAGACGAAATAACGCACCGTCAGCGTCTGGCACACCAGTGCCAGCACCTGGCGCAGAAGGTCTTGAACGAACTGCAAATAGGGCGACAGACTCACCTCCCGGCGATTGCCATTGCGGCTACCTTTCGGCCGCCCTCGGTCCTTACCCCGACCCGCTTTGGACGCTTTCGGGCAGCTCGCGGCCGTCTCTTTGAGAATCGGCTCCAGGCGCAATGGGTACGAACAGCGCCGTTGCACGCTAATCAACGACAGGCTCAGAAAACACAACCCCGGGATCGTCTTGCCAACCACCGAGGAGAAAAAACGATCCAGACCGTGGGTCTTCTTGCCCGATTTGCTCACCACCACTTCATCGCCCGCCAGCAACCATTGCGTTTCGTCGCCCAGCAGGTGCTGGCGAATCACCAGCCAATGCACTTGGCCCCAACTGAGCGTGGTGTTGAACAACCGCTGCAGCGTCCGATAGCTTCCCCCGCGCTCGGTCCAGCGCGATAGCCCCCGCATCGTTACCCGCCCCGTCATCGCCAACAGCCCTTCCACAACGCAACCCAAACGGCCAAGGCTCGTCTTATCTACGCTCTGGCTTAAGCAGCTCAAGATCAGCATAATGTCGGGCATGGGCGATAGCCTCCTGAGGGAATAGGTCTTCGGATTAGTAACTGGATAACCTATCACCTCGGGCTGTCGCCCACCTAATTTTTGGCGCTAATTTTTGGCGAAGGTATTGGTAAAAAAGATGGCGTTGATTGCGGACGCCGTGGTTATCTCCAGTGCCAATAACTGGGGCCAGTTCGAGGCGAAGCTGCTGTAACCAAAGCAGGCAGATCCGATGATAAACAGGATTGCAATCCACCAGGCCAGACGCTCGGGTGCCCAAAACCGTAACCAGGCCGACCGCGGCAAGATTGGATACAGGCGCAGGCCATTGTTGTTCAGGTGCAGCGGCTGTAGCTGCTTGCGGTGCCGCCGCGACAGAAAAACCAGCTGGTGGCCATCGTGGCGGGTTTGGGTGACGCTGGTGATGAAAGGGCCGGGAGTCGAGTCCCGGTTATCGGTCCTGCGCAGGGGGTGATGTACGTGGTGTGCTGACTGATCGGAATCCAATAGCATGACTCCTGCCTACTTCTACATGCGGTCGGAACCGGTACGCAACGCTGACTGCTTGTTTCAACCCTGCGTTCCGGCACGCTGGCCGCAACCGGCGACCATGTTGGCTCAGGCGACTTCGGCGAGCTTCTCCGCATTCGCCCGTTGCCAGCCGGTACCTGGTATGCGCCGATCCACGCCGCCGTCATCGTCCATGCGGAACAGGTGCAGCCAGCCGTTATCGAGCATCTGACGCACCAGTTCGTGACGGGCGATGATGTCGTCGATGGCGACTTGCGGTGCTGCCAGGAACACCGACAGCCGCATGGGCTCGTGCATCCAGCGCTTGCCGTCATGCAAAGACTGCATGGACAAACCCACGCGCAGGTCGCCGGCGTTGCCTTCCAACACGCCGATAGCGCCACCGACCACATTGTGCAATACCTTGTTGCCGCTGCCGAAACGGCGGTTGTCGGTGGTCGATGCATAGTATTGCAGATTGATCCAGCCGGCAACGACCATGGGTGCGGTCATGATCAATTCCAGCACACTCGAGTCCGCGTCCTGCTGCCAATGGTAATCATGCAGGAAGGCACGACCGTCGAGATCCAGACCGCGGGTACGCTCCCTGGGTGCGGCGATGAAGGCAGCGCAGCCTGCCAGCGCCCACTCTGGTCGCACCTGCGCCCAGTCGCGGCTGCGATGCTGAACATTGGCGGTGACGGCTCGCGGGCTGTGATGCTCGAGCCCAAGCCGTGCAGCGCGCTGCAAGCGGGTCAGCTCGCCGGCCTGCTGGAGCCAGCTCCTGAGTTCTGCCAGCTCCTCGGCGTAGCCTGCGGGCAGCTGCTCGATGTCGAATAACCGCACCTCGTCCACGCAGGTGTCATGCATGGCACCGATGAACCAGGTGTCCGCCGGAATCTGAATACCACGCTCGACCAGACCCTGGCGTACCCGAGGTTCGTTCAGTAACGCGGCAGTGAGCCGCGCGCTGGCCTCGCCGGTCATGCCGCCGCAGGCGCCGCAGTCGAGACCCGCCGCATGCGGGTTGTTGACCACGGTGCTGCCGTGCCCCACTAGCAGCACCAGCCGCGCGAAGTTGGAGGTCATGGACATGGCGCGCAGGATGCCCTCTGCCAACGGCACACGGTCCGATTCGGGGATACCGATGGCGTGCTCGTCATGTGCGTGTTCGCAGTCACCATAGTGTGGCGTTTCCAGACTCGGGCCAACACGGCACTTGGTGGCATCATCCAGCCACAGATCATCTGGAGCGGCCACCGGACGGCTCAAGCCAAAGCTGTCGGTGAGAATCTTTGGTGCATAGATCAGGATTCCCGCCGTCTCCACAAACGAGAAGCAGGACGAGGCGCCCATCTTGAACGCCTTCCAGGACTTGGCGAGCCCGGTGCGCCGACGCTGGGTGGCAAGCACCTCCTCGGCATCCTGTTTGTCCGCGCCATGGATCTCCGAGCAGACCTGGTATTGCGGCGACAACAGCACCGGCAGATGTGGCCGGGACTCCACCGCGCCAAGCGGTACGTGCGCAATAGGCATGCCGAAAAAGCCGGCGAAGCCAAGAGTCTGGCCTCGCGGACAGACGGTCTCGAAGGCCCGGCGGATGATTTCAGAGCGCACGTCGATGCAGAAAGCCGCCTGCACCGCGGGCCGTATCTCGGGTGCGTTGGTATCGCCGCCGCGGGTCAAATCGTCAATGAGCCGACGCTGATAGCCCTGCTCCAGCGCCGTCAGCAGTACATGCTCCACCTCGGCGTCGGTGTTGCCGTTGCCGCCTACCCCGGCATTCGTCTCCCCGCGGCCAAGGCGGGCGCAAATCTCGCGCCAATGTGACATCAGCTCCGGTGTCGCCTTATGCTCATAGAGCAGCACATCCCAGGCGAGTCGGATGGCAAGCAGCTCGACAATACTGTCGTCGCTGCCACCGGCCAATTCCTGCTCCCAGCGCTGGAGCCGCGTCCAGGCTGCCCAGCCACCGATGTCCATCAGCGCCGCATGCATATAGTCCAACGCCGCGGACTCCGGGATACCGAGCCGACCCAGCGCTGAGGCGATACAGGCGCGCGGGGATTCCGGCAGTGCTTTGACCCGCGAGCGCATGGCATCCTGACCCATCATGGTCAGGCTGTAGTCGAGCGCCGCGAAGCGTCGCCAGGATGCATACAATGACATGCCGTCCCAGGGACGTTTCCAGGTGGCTTGACCCATATCGAAGTAGGCCGCGCAATGGTGACTGATGCGCTCCACCACGAAGTTCGACCAATCATCCGCGTCCAGCTCATCCACCAGAGCGGTCAACAGAGGCACGCCGCCGGCCGGGGCCTGGTGCTCGGCTGCGGCAGCCTCATGCAGCTGTCGTGAGGTTAACGCGCTGCCGCACAGGCGAGCAGCTTGGCATAGGTCGTCGTCACTGATACGCCCGGCTTCGATCTGCTCGCGGTACCAGCGGCGCGGCATGTACATACGCGCATCGGCGATGCGCCGCAGGGTCGCCGCAGCTTCCTCGAAGTGTTGCCCCACCAGCCCGTGGAAGGGATTCACGGCAACGAAGCGGTCCAGGGGCCACACCGGCGCGATGCGGCTGCAGGCGGCGTCGATCTGCCGGGAAAGCTCTGGCGTTAGCGGGGTGATTGCCGTCGGCGTCGATGCTGCAAAGCCCTTGGTTGCCGCATCCCGCGGTTGCTGCTCCAGGTTCTGTTCCTTGACGCGCAGGTCTTTCGGGTGCATGGGCCCAACTCCTATCGTTTATTTTGGAATGATACTGGAATGACAGTTGTCTATCTCATTGGATCAGGCGCCGTCGGTTGATGCGCCAGTTGCCGCCGGTCGGCGCATCGGCCACAGGCGCACGATCAGCCGCGTCACTAGCACATCCACATACAACCCGTTGTAAAGATGCACCTGGATGGCCTGGCGCAACGGGCTGTGGATGCGGGTGAACAGGTGCTGTAATGTGATCAGCCCGATGAACACGATAAAGATCGCAATACTCAGCCCAACATCGAGAACGCCCGTCATCGCCATTGGCCGTACACTGCCGATCAGTGCGTGCTCGAAGGCCGCATGCAGTCCGAAATATGCAAAGCAGACGAAGGCGGCGATGACAGTGGCCCGAACCAGCAATTTCGCATTGTCCTCCAGCACCAGAGCCTGAAGCAGCAGTTGCGCGGTGGCGATGGCGACGATGGCGCCGGTGACAATCAGCGCCGGCTGCTCGGCTGGATCAATGCCGAACACAAAGCCGGCGACCAATGCCAATACAATCGCCCCCTGAAAGGCGACCAGCCAATGCCAGGGCTCAGGCGCGCCGCCTTTGAACCTGAGCGGAGGTGAACGGAAGCCGTCCACGCTGCTGCCCGAGGCGAGGAAAGCATGCGCCTTATACAGCGAATGCGCCACCAGGTGCAGCAATGCCAGGCTGTACAGCCCGAGACCCGCTTCCAGCAGCATGAAGCCCATCTGCGCCGACGTGGACCAGGCCAGCGAGACTTTGATACTGGTCTGCGTCAGCATCACCAGGGAGGCCACTGCCAGTGTCACCAGGCCCACCACGGCGAGCGCGTCCAGCGCCGGCCCCGACACCGACATCACCGGGCTCATGCGGATCACCAAAAAGGCGCCGGCATTGACGATACCCGCATGCAACAATGCCGAGACCGGTGTCGGCGCCTCCATCACCTGGATCAACCAGCCGTGGAACGGGAATTGGGCACACTTGAGAATGGCTGCCAAGGCAATCAGCCAGGCCGCGCTCTGGAGCGCCACTGGCAGCGGACCCTGGATGTTGGCCATGGCCGGGAAGAGGGTCTCGAAATCCAGCGTGTGCACAGAGGCACCGATGAACAGGACAGCGAGGAACAGACTCGCATCGCCGATGCGGCTGAACACGAATTTCTTGTGCGCCGCCAACTGCGCCGCCGGCCGCTCCGGGTAAAACAGCAGCAGCCGATGCAGGTTCAGGCTGGTCAATACCCAGGCCAGTGCAAACATCAGAAGATTGCTCGCGACAATGACGGTCAGAATCGCCGCCAACGTCAGCAATAACCATTTATGGAAGCGACCCTCACCCGGGTCGCCGGCAATATAGGTGCGGGCGTAGGTCACCACCACGGCTCCCACCAACGATACCAACGTCAGCATGATCACCGTCACGGCGTTGACGAAGACGCCGATGGCGAAGTTACCAATATCGAAGGGCAGCGGTATGACGAGCAATTGCAGCGTTGCATTGCTGCCAAAACCGGGGCCCATTGCATAACTCGTCAAGGCTATCAGCGACAGGGCAAAGGCGCTCCAGGCGGTGGCGGTGGCAAATTTGGCCATCGCGACACTGTTACGATGGGCGGCAGCACGCGGCACCGCGCCAGCGAGCCACAGCACGAGGGGTGCCGCCAGCACGCTGGCGGTAGACAAAGTCAGGCTGGTCATAGACATGATTGTATCCTTATTGAAGCCACTGAAGTTATCTGATTCTTGGGTGGGTGGCGGGCCAGGTAGGGGCATTATTATTTGGGTTTGCTTGCGCCTGCGCAAACCAGCATCAATGTGCCACCCCCAAGTAGCCGCTCTCCTTGGGATTTTCAGAAATCGGGAAACTTTGGTCAAAGCCGTTGTTTAGCCGAAAATCGGAAAAAGATATCGCTGCTTGTCCACTGGATAAAATCTAACTTTCCGATCGATTGCATCTGCCTTTCTCTATTGGTGATCCACGCATTGCTACGCAGCCGGCGACGGCGCGGATTCGGGTTAGAATACACGCCATCGCAGACCAAGGCTGAAGCAGATCGACCCATGACCAAACTCACCCGCATCTCCGGTTTCCTGCCCTTTGTGGTTGTGGTGTTTTTGAACTCCTTCGTCGATCTCGGGCATAAAATCATCATTCAGAACACCTTGTTCAAAGCCTATGACGGGCCTCAGCAGATCTGGCTCACGGCCATTGTCAACGCGCTGATCCTGCTGCCTTTCATTCTGCTGTTTACGCCATCGGGCTATCTCGCCGACCGTTGGCCCAAAAACCATGTGATGCGTATCAGCGCCTGGGTTGCGGTCGGCATCAGCCTCGCGATCACTGCCTGCTACTACCTCGGACTGTTTTGGCCCGCGTTTGCAATGACTTTTCTGCTGGCATTGCAGAGCGCCATTTACTCGCCGTCCAAATTCGGCTACATCAAGGAACTCGCGGGCATTGATGCATTGACCAAGGCGAATGCCTGGGCGCAGGCCTCATCGAGTTCCGCCATCCTGGCCGGCATCCTGATCTTTTCCATGCTGTTCGAAACATTTTTGCAAACCCCCGCGGGACTTCCTGGCGGCGAAGGGCTCGGGCCGGACGAGTTATTGCGCCGGATTGCGCCGGTCGGTTGGTTCCTGGTGCTGGGCTCGCTGCTGGAACTGGCCCTGGCCTACCAGTTGCCGGACAAGCGCCAGGCGCTTGATCAGATGCGTTTTAACTGGCGCGAATATCTCGGCGGCCGCTATTTGGTACACAATCTGCATGCGGCCTGGGACAACCGGGTGATCTGGCTGTCGATTATCGGTTTAGGGGTATTCTGGGGCATCTCGCAGGTGCTACTGGCCGCTTTCCCGGCTTATGCCAAGGACAGTCTGGGCGAAACCAGCACCGTCGTCATCCAAGGCACCATGGCTTTCGCTGGCATCGGCATCATCATTGGCTCGGCATTGGCCGGGCGCATTTCCCGTGATCATGTCGAGACCGGGTTGATCCCGTTCAGCGCCCTGGGTATCACCCTGGTCCTGTTCGTACTGCCGGGCATCGGCAGTGCCTGGCTGCATGCGCTGAACTTTTTCGCGCTGGGCGTGCTGGCCGGTATCTTCATCGTGCCGCTGAATGCGCTGATTCAGTTCAATGCCGGCGAACGCGAGCTCGGCCGTGTGTTGGCGGCGAAGAACTTTATCCTGAATTTGATCATGCTCGGCGCATTGGTCATTACCGTCGCATCGGCGCTGGCGGAAACCGGCAGCCGAGCCATCATGATTGCGCTCGGCATCGTGGCGCTGGTCGGCGCACTCTACACGGTCTGGCAATTGCCACAGTCCTTGGTGCGTTTCTTTATTGCGCGCATTATCGCCACCCGCTATCGCCTACAGGTCATCGGCCTGAACAATATGCCGGCCCAGGGCGGCGTGCTGATGCTCGGTAATCACATCAGCTGGCTCGACTGGGCAATGGTGCAGATGGCCAGCCCAAGGCCAGTGCGATTTGTCATGGAGCGGGTCATCTACGAGCGCTGGTACCTGCGCTGGTTGCTGGATTTCTTCGGCGTCGTGCCGATTTCCCGTGGGCGCAGCCGGCATGCGTTGGAGGCGGTAACGGAGTTGCTGAATCAAGGCGAGGTGGTGTGTTTGTTCCCGGAGGGCACGCTGAGCAAAAATGCCCAGCTCGGCGAGTTCAAGAAGGGCTTCGAACTGGCGGCCAAAGATGCCGCCGGCGTGATTTTGCCGTTCTATCTACGCGGGCTCTGGGGCAGCCGCTTTTCCAACGCCAGCGACAAACTGAAAGAAAGCCGACGGGATGGTCGTGCACGAAATGTAATCATCGCCTTCGGCACCAGATTGCCCATCGCCAGCCCGGCGGAACGCGTCAAACAGGCCGTGTTCGAGCTGTCGGTCAGTTCCTGGCAGGAGCACGTGCAGACTCTGCCAACTCTGCCCTCGGCCTGGCTGAGCACGGCCAAACGCAGTGTTGGCACACCGGTGCTGTTCGACTCCAGCGGTACGGCGCTGACCAATCGCAAATTGATCACCGCGGTGCTGCTATTCGCCGGCGCGATACGCCGTCGGGTGCCGGAACAAAACCTGGGTATTTTGCTGCCGGCGAGCAGCGCCGGCGTGATTGCCAATCTGGCAGGCTGGGTGGCAGGCAAAACCGTGGTGAACCTGAACTACACAGCAACTCCAGAGGCCATTCAGGCCGCCCTCGACAAGGCCGGTGTCCGCAATTTGATCACCGCGGAACGTTTTACGCGTAAGCTCAAAACCCGCGGCATCGACGCTGAGGCGCTGTTCGCCGGCGCGCGCCTGCACGCAATGGAAGAGATCGGCAAGGGCTTCGGTCAATTGCACCGGCTGCTGATGCTGTGCACCGTGGTGTTCTTGCCGGCAACCTGGTTGCATGGGCTGTTCTGTCGCCGCCTACACCCGGAGGACACCGCGGCGATTTTGTTTTCCTCCGGCAGCGAGGGCGCGCCGAAAGGCATCGAATTAACGCATCGGAATATCCTGGCGAATGTACGCCAGATCTCCGACGTGCTGAATACCGAACGCGATGACCTGATGTTATCCAATCTGCCGTTGTTCCACGCCTTTGGACTGACCGTGACCACCTGCCTGCCGCTGTTGGAAGGCATCCCGATGGTCTGCCACCCGGACCCGACCGACGCTCTTGGCAGTGCCAAGGCCATCGCGCGCTGGCGCGCCACCGTGCTGTGCAGCACCTCCACCTTCCTGCGCCTGTACCTACGCAACCGCAGGCTGCACCCGATCATGCTCGAATCGCTGCGCATCGTCGTGGCTGGCGCCGAGCGATTGCGCCCGGATGTGCGCGACGCCTTCGGACTGAAATTCAGCAAGACCATCTACGAGGGTTATGGCGCCACCGAAACGACCCCGGTAGCAAGCGTCAATGTGCCGGATGCCATCGAAATCGACAACTGGAAAATCCAGATCGGCTCCAAGCCTGGCACCGTCGGCATGCCACTGCCGGGTACCAGCTTCCGCATTGTCGATCCGGTAACATTGCGCACCCTGCCCAACGGCGAGGACGGCCTGATCCTGATCGGCGGCGTGCAAGTCATGAAGGGCTATCTCGAGGAGCCTGAGCGTACCGCCGAAGCGGTGGTGGAACTTGACGGCCAACGCTGGTACAAAACCGGGGATAAGGGGCATCAGGATGCCGACGGCTTCCTGAGCATCGTCGATCGCTACTCGCGCTTTGCAAAAGTCGGCGGCGAGATGCTCAGCCTCGGGGCCATTGAACAGCAGGTGCGCGACGTGCTCGAACTGCCCGACTTGGAACTCTGTGCGGTCAACCTGCCGGATCAACGCAAGGGCGAACGCGTCTTATTGTTGCTGGAACCCGGACCCACTGCCGATGAGGTGCGCAGCAGGCTGATTGCGGCGGATACCAACCCGTTGACCATACCCAGCGAGATCCTGACGGTGGATGCAATTCCGAAGCTGGGCAGCGGCAAGACCGACTTTCGTGCAGCAAAGCGCCTGGCGTCAGAACGCTCTGAAGGCAGCGGATGATCGGAACAGGCTGTTTGCCCAGGCCATTGCAATCAAACCCAAACCACACCAACGACCAAATATGCAACCGAATCGAACCTTATTCGTCATTATCACCGCAATCCTGCTGTTCGGCGGATGCAGCCGCGACCCAATCGGCGCTGACAATCGCATGGCCCAGAGAGCGCTGGGCCAATGCCGGCACGAGCAGGCATTACAGCTTACCGACAATGCCATCGAGCGCGGCAGCGAGCGCAATGCACAACAGGCATTGATGTTAAAGGCCGCAATTCTCCGCGACCGCGGCGATCAGGCCGCCGCCGAAGCGCTCTACCCACAAATTACCGAGACCTGGGAGGCAATAAAGCGTCGCACATTGTCGCCCGAGCAGCGCGAGCGGGAAATCCGCATGTTCATCGATGTCGCGCGCAACGAGCGGATTGCCCAAGGTATTGCGGCAAACTGCGGCAATGCGACATCCCTACCCTAACCACCCACTCTAGTGCCTCGGTGCAGATGTTCCAAGACAGTCTCCGGTCGTTATCGTTGTCGTTGTCGTTGTCATAATCGTCTTAGCCGAATGCTCGATAACGACTACGATTACGACAACGACAACGACAACGAACCGCCTCGGGATTTCTGTACCGCTCCACTAGCCCCCCTATTTCAGACCCCCATTGCAGAGCAAACGTCACGTGCAGGCCACCAGCATTCCGGAAACGACACCGCAAGAAGCCTATCGCAGCGCATTGCGCCGGCAGCACTTCAAACCAGACCCAGCCCAAGCCGAGGCAGTCGACGAACTGACCCGCCTATTCCACGAGCTGATCGACTGGCGCCCACCTCCGCCGCCAACGCTGGCCGCGCGCCTACTCGAGCGCGTGCGATCAAACAAACAGACTCTGGAGCCGATACGCGGACTCTACCTGTGGGGCAGCGTTGGTCGCGGCAAGACCTGGCTCATGGACCTGTTTTTCGACGCCCTCCCGTTTGCCGAAAAACAACGCGTGCACTTCCATCGCTTCATGCAGGGCGTACATGCAGACCTGGCACGCCTGAAGGGCCGTCTAAACCCATTGCAAGAGGTTGCCAGCGAGACCGCGGCACGCTGCCGGGTACTCTGCCTGGACGAAATGCAAGTCAACGACATCACCGACGCAATGCTGATGGGCGGCCTGCTGGAGGCCCTGTTCGAGCGCGGAGTCACACTGGTTACAACATCCAATATCGCCCCGGACGGCCTCTATCGTTCCGGTATTCAACGCGATCGGTTTACACCGGCCATCGCGTTGATCAAACAGCATTGCCAGGTATTGGAATTGGCCAGTCCCACTGACTATCGGCTTCGACGTCTGGAGCAGGCACCGGTCTATGCAACCCCGCTGGACCATAAGGCCGAGTCGCTGCTGGCCGACTACTTTGCTGACATGACGACTCCAGAGCATCGGCGCCATGAACCGATTATCGTCAACGATCGTGACATCCCCACCCTCGCCTGGGGCGACGGTGTTGTCTGGCTCGATTTCGACGTGATCTGCCAACTGCCCAGATCGAAACTCGACTATGTCGAACTGGCACGACTTTTCCACACCTTGCTGTTATCGAACCTACGCTGCCTGGACGACGAGCGCAGCAACATTGCGCACCGGCTGATCACGCTCATTGATGCCGTCTACGACTGTAATGTAAAGCTAATGGCAAGCGCCGAAGCGCCGCCAACGCAACTCTACAGCGGCAATGACCTGGCCTTCGAATTCCAACGCACGGTCAGCCGGCTGATTGAAATGCAGTCGCACGACTATCTTGCGAAGCCGCATTTGGCCTAGTGCTTCGGTGCAGATGTTCCAAGACAGTCTCCGGTCGTTATCGTTGTCGTTGTCGTTGTCGTTGTCATAATCGTCTTAGCCGAATGCTCGATAACGACCACGATTACGACAACGACAACGACAACGAACCGCCTCGGGATTTCTGTACCGCTCCACTAGTAGCGGTTCATGAATAACCCATACCACGCTATCCAGACATCGGCGCAATGCAATCGGGGTCGGGGTCGCTATCGGAATCGGAATCGAGAGAGAAAACGCCCTATGCCATTCGGTCATGCTCGCCCAGAACTCGGCCGCGCCTGTCTCGGCGTACGCCATGGCGGGGTTCATGGCGGAGCATTCCCGGTTTCGGCTTGGAATAGATCCAGCACACGGGCAACATAGGCGCGGGTTTCGGGAAAGGGTGGAATGCGGTTTCCGTAGCGCTGCACCGCTCCTTCTCCGGCGTTGTAAGCGGCCAATACCAGCGAGAGTTCGCCATCGAATTTGTCCATCAGCCAGCGCAGATAGCGCGCGCCGCCATGTAAATTCTGCGCCGGATCGAAGGGCTCGGACACCTGAAAACGGGCTGCCGTGTCGGGCATCAGCTGCATCAACCCCATCGCTCCCTTGGCCGAAACCGCATCTGGCTCGTAGGCCGACTCGACCATGATGACGGCATCCAACAAGTCTGGATGCAGACGATGCGCACGGGCGATCTCGTGTATCTGCGCACGATATCGTCGCCGATTTGCCTGGTTGATGCTGACGGCAGCGCGCCTGTTCGCACCGGATGCGCGCGACTTTTTCGAGCGCAGATGGGGATAGCCCTTGTAGGCTCTTGACATGCGCGAGTAATACCCTGTCCGCTCCAGGCGACGGGCGATTGCCCGGGATTTTTCCGATACCTTCAGCAAACCGCCGCGCTCCGCCGTCATCAACAACTGCGGCCGTGCGGAACGATTCGACAGACTGCCCCCATCGGAAACATCATCCAGGGGGAAACCCGATGCGGCCCAGCCCGATGTGCACGGGGCCAACAGGCAAAGAACTAATAAAAAAACCAATCGTTTCATCTCGGACTCCAAATCCATACGCCAAAAAGGCACAAACCACAGGCGCGCTCAAGGCGCGATCGTCCAGCCGCGTGTCCAATATACCCAGAATCCCAAGTATTCCTTCACTGCTCTGGAACTGCGCTCCAGAGACTCGGCATTAGGCAGGTAGTCGAGCAGGGTCTTGGCTTTACCGAACGCTACTTCATGATCGCTCGCCACCGGGATCACATCGAAGCCGACCGCGGCGAAGGTCGCCCGTGCACGTCGCATGTGCAATGCCGAGGTGATCAGCAGAATGTGTTGGATCCCGAGAGGTTCCAGCTTTCGACGCGTCTCCAGGGCATTTTCCCGCGTGGTGCGGCTGCGCGTTTCCAATACGACATGCTCGCGCGGCACGCCCAGGTCGAGCAGGAATGCCAGCATCGCCGCGGCCTCTGAATCGTGCGCTGGCCGCCATGCGAACCCACCGCCGCTGAGTACCACCAGGGGTGTCTTGCCGGCGTGAAACACCCGCGCCGCATGCCAGACTCGATCCGCCGCGTTGTTCAGGTCTGGAAACAAATGCGGCGATTGCGCTCCACGAAGACCGCCGCCGAGCACCACGGCGGCGGCTGCCTCAGGCACCGAGGCTAACGGCAGGGAGGGATACTGCTGCTCCAGCGATCCGCACAACCAGTTCGAAAACGCCGGTATTGCGCAAAGCCAGATCCACAGCAGCCCTGTCATTGCCAGACCAGTGCCAGCCAGCCTATGCCGAAACAACAGCGCCAGCACGCCGATGATGATCAACAGCCCCCCGCTGCCCAGGGGCAATGCCAATTGTGTCAAAATTTTGGATGTCAGCAAGCCGAGCTCCGGGCGGTTTCAAGCTGGGCAGATTCAAGCTGGGCAGATTCAAGCTGGGCGGATTCAAGCTGGGCAGATCCAAGCTGGGCAGACCTGAAGCGGGCAAACCCAAACCGGGAGCAATACGCAATGGACCAGGCACTGCGGCGGATCCCTGACAATGCGCTGACTGGAGCCTGGTGCCTAATCCACATCGAGCAACGCGCGCGTCAGCGCCGCGGTATTCGGATCCTTGGGATAGCGAATGCGCAATGCCCGCGCATAGCTTTGCGCATCGGTCAATTTACCGGCATCGCGGTTCATCGTAACTAGCGCGATCAAGGTGTCGCGGTCGGCGGGACGCCGCTTGTAGCTGTCAGCGAGCACCTCGAGCGCCGCTTCCACCTTGCCGGTTTCGTTCAGAGCCAGGGCGTAGACATAAGCATAGCGGCTGTTGTCCGGGGCCAACCGCATGGCTTGGCTCAGCTCGGCGATGGCCTCGTCCAGCCGTTTTGCGCGCACATGCAGCAGGCCCAGGGCATGGTGCAGATCGGCATTGTCGGGGGCGACCTTCAGGCCATCCATTAGGGTTTGCTCGGCTTCCATATCGGCGCCAAATGCGCGGTATAGATCCGCAAGATTGGCATAGGCGGGCACAAAGCCTGGATCCAGCCGCAAAGCGGTCAGATAGTCCTTGCGCGCCAACGGCAATTTACCCTGCTGCATGGCCAGGATGCCCATGTTCAAATGCGACTCCGGACGCTCGGCGGTGACCAGTTGTGCGTCGCGATAAGCCTCCAACGCCTTGCCCAGACGCTGGCGATCGGCGTCCGGCAGGTCCAGGCGCATCAATGGCGCGAGGGTATATGCGGCTTCCAGCCGCACCGTGCGCAATGGGTCGTCCAGCAATGGCATGGCTTGCTGATAGCGGGTCGCGGGATCGGTCAATTGCAGCCAGCGCAGGGCTGCTTGGCGTACCAACGGGTTGGCATCCGCGAGCTGTTGCGTGACCAGCGCAAGATGCTCGGGATCGGCATAGCCTCGCAGCAGATCCAGCGCGCTGGCGCGAACGATGCCGGGCTGTTCGGGATCGGCGATCAGCCGTGCCAGGCGCATTGCCGCATCCAGGGTACCCTGACGACCGGCATACAGAACCTCGCCGTAATGAGGCTGTCTGGTACGGGTATCCCCATACCAAGCAGTCAGATTGTCCATGGCCCATTGCACGGACCGATCTGGATGACACTGGTTGCAAGCGTTATCAGTGCCGATTTTTACAGACAGATCCGGGCGGGGTATGCGCATGCTGTGGTCGGCGCGTGCATCGTTGACCATGTACAGCGACTGCGGCATATGGCAGCCGACGCAGGAGGCGCCCTGGCTGCCGGGCTGATGCTGATGATGGGTCTCGGCAGCATAGCGCGCCGCCGGATGGCATTGGGCGCAAACTCCATCACCGTCCGCCTTGAGTTTCAGACTGTGGGGGTCGTGGCAATCGCTGCAGGTGACTCCGGCGTCATACATTCGGCTTTGCAGAAAGGAGCCATGCACATAGACCTCGTCCTGAATCTGGCCATCCGGCTGGTACAGCCCTTGGGTGAGCAATGCGAGCTGGTGCGAGTTGCCAAGCGGCTTGCCATGCTCATAGTCGGCCAGGATCTGGCCGCGCCGGGAATGGCAGCGGGCGCAGGCCTCAGTCTGGGTATGATTGGTGCGGGTTACTGAACGCCGCGGCAGGCCGCTGTCCGCATCCAGACTCCAGATACCGCCGTCATGGTCGCTCAGCGACAGGACAAGCCCTTTGTCGGCACTCCAGGCGTCGGCATCGTCCACGGCGGCCTTGGCCTGCTCGATGTGCCGCGCGCCAGGCCCATGACAGGCCTCGCAAGCGACATCGATCTCGGCCCAGGTGGTTGCGTAGGTATCGGTGGCCAGGTCGTAGCCTTTGTCAAGTTTGGTGGAATGGCATTCGGCGCACTGGTAATTCCAGGTTTGATCGCGGCTGGTCCAATGCAGCGGATGCCCTGCTTGCATGTCAGCCTCGTCCGGATACAGATGAAACCAGTGCTGACCGCCATCCTCGCGAGCCCGGCTGTCCCAAGCTAGACCGAGGCTCTGAAGTTTGCCCCCGGGAAATTCGATCAAATATTGCTGTAATGGATACCAGCCGAAGGTATAAGCGATGCGATACTCTTGTCGTGTGCCATCCGGGCCATCGGTGCGCACATACCAACCATCGTCACGTCGAAAAAAGGTCGAATCGACGCCATGGGCGGTGAATTCAGCGTTGTCGAAGTCACCGAGCATGGTCTGCTCGGTCGGCTCGGTCATGGCCAGATCGTGGTGGGAACCGCGCCAGGCGTTTAGTTCGCTTTGGTGGCAACCGCCACAAGCCTGATTACCGACATAGCCTGGCACATCGATGCGCGCGCCGGAAGCGGCGACGGCAATGCCGACCAGGATCAAGCCGCAGATCAGCATGGCAAGCCGAGGTGCTGATTGCGTGGAGATGGATATCTGGATGTACATCGTGCAATAGTGTACCGGTACCCTGCCGGTTTCATTCCGCTCTTTTCGTACTTAATTTGTCTGTGCCGCAGCATTCATACTTAATAAGCATCTTGAAATTCGGGATCTTGAAATTCAGAACCCGCTTCACAACCTCAAAACTTGTTTTTGCCAATACAATTGATCAAAACCATGTCCGTCGTTAATAGTACCTGCTACGAATGTGACGCCAACTGCGCCATCAATGTAACCCTGGACGCAGACGGTGAGCCGACATCCATTACTGGACCCGACTGCCCGCGTTGCTATGTGCAACTCGATCGGCGTAATCATCCGGACCGATTATTGTACCCGCTCAAGCGCGTTGGGCCGCGTGGTAGCGGCGAATTCGAGCGCATCAGCTGGGACGAGGCGCTTGCCAGTATTACCGAGCATCTGACCGCGACCCGTGCCGATCATGGTGCCCCGGCGGTGGCCTTCTTTGCCGGTTATACCAAAGAAGCACGTCCGCAATTGCAGCGCTTGGCCCATGCCTTTGGTTCACCGAACTATATGACCGAGAGCGGTTGCTGCTTCTCAGCCACGATGGTGGCGGAAAAGCTCACCTTTGGCCACAAGATCAAGACTACCTCGACGATCGCATCCAACACCACCCGCTGCCTGCTGGTTTGGTCCACCAACCCGCGTGGCTCCATCCCACCGTTCCATCTGCATCCACTGGCAACCAAGCAGCCGGGGCGTCCACTGATTGTCGTCGATCCGCGGCGCACGCCATTGGCCGATCAGGCAGATGTGTTTCTGCAAATCCGCCCGGGTACCGACGGTGCCCTGGCGCTGGGTTTTCATCATCTGATCTTTGCCCATACTTGGCAGGATCAGGCATTCCTGGATCAGTGGGCAAACGGTCTTGATGCCTTTCGCGCCTATGTCGCCGAATTCCCGCCGGAGCGGGTTGCCGAGATCTGCGGCATCGCGGCCGAGGATCTGCGGCGCGCCGCCGAACTGTTCGCGACTCTGCGCCCGGCGCAGATCATGCTATCGCCCACCGCCACGGTGCAGCACAGCAATGGCTTTCAAAACCATCGCGCGGTGGTTCTGTTGTCCGCGGTCACCGGCAATCTGGACCGCGAGGGAGGCAACCGCTTCTTTAACGATAAAATCTCCCCCAAGCCCATCGAATTGTTCGATCATTGCCTGAACAATCTACCGCCGCGGGTCGGTGACGAGGTGTTTCCGATCTGGACACGCTACTGGCCGGCGGCGCAAAGCATGTTGCTACCGGATTGCATCTTGGACGGCAAGCCGCAGCGCATCCGCAGCCTGCTGGCCATGGGCATCAATACCGCCATGTGGCCAAACTCCAAGCGCGTGGAGCAGGCACTTGGCGCGCTGGACTTTTTTGCCGCATCGGACTTTTTCCACAACCCGGCCACGCGTATGGCCGACATCGTGCTGCCTGCGGCCACCAGCCTGGAGCGCCCAGCACTGATCGCCTATCCGGGCTGCGCCTACCAGGCTCAGCTGCGTTATCGCCACCAGGTGGCGCCGGCCAAGGGCGAGGCGCGTCCGGATGGCCAGATATTTCTGGAACTAGGCGTACGACTGGGAATGCCAGAGCAGTTTTGGCACGGGGATTTGGAAGCCTCTTGGGCAGAAGCCGCCGAGGGCATCCCCGAGGATCTCCGCAAGCAGGTCTACGATAACCCGGAAGGCGTCACGGTGTTCGCCAGGGCAATTGACGATCTGGTGGAGAATGGCTTCCTGGACGCCGACCGCCAATATCGTTTGAACGGTTTCAACACGGTAAGCGGCAAAGTGGAGTTCGACTCCGAAGAACTGCGCGCGGCGGGCTTCGACGGCCTGCCGGTATGGTGCGAACCCGCCGAAAGCCCGGTATCAACACCAGAGCTGACCCGCGACTTTCCGCTGGTACTGACCAGCGGCGCGCGGCACAAGCACGCTACTCATTCCCAGCATCAGTATCTGGAGCGCATGCGCCGTGCCGTACCCAATGCATTGGTGGAGATTCATCCAACCGATGCCGCACCCCGCGGTATCCGCAATGGCGACCCGGTGGAGGTGCGCTCACCGCGCGGCGCGATCGGTTTTGTCGCGCGCGTCACCGAGCGCATCAAACCCGGTGTCGTGCATTGTGCCCACGGTTGGAACCATGCCAATATCAATGAATTGACGGATGACCGAACCCTCGACCCGATCAGCGGCTTTCCAGCATTCAAATCACTGCTGTGTGATGTGGTGCCGGCGCGGCCCGATGCAGGTTTGGATGCAAAGGAAGCAACAGCGGACAAAACTGCGGATCATGTAGAGCAGCAACCGGCTCTGGTCTGAAGCCGTTGCCGGATTCCACCTAACAGGCTATCTCAATCGAGTACCACGGCATGCCTTTCATCGGCGTCCTGCCCGAGCGCAGGCACTTATTTCAACCGGAACCCCGCGCCAGTTTGGCGGTTAACGACGCGGCTGCCTGGTGCTTGAACCCGGCCCATCGCCATATCTACGACAAATTGCAGTTGGCATTACAGGCCGGGCTGATGGCGGCTCCCTGCGGCGTGGTACCGATGGATGTCGGTATCGCGGCGAACACCCAGGTGTTCGTTAAACCCATTGTGAACTTGGCGGGTATGGGTCTGAATGCGCGTGCCATGCGAGCCGATGCGGTGCCGATGACGCCCGGCAGTTTCTGGTGCGAATGCCTGACCGGCACCCACACCAGCAGCGACTGCCTGGTGCGCAACGGCGAGGCATTATGGTTTGCCCACACCCGCGCTTCCGAAGAGAAAGACGCCGCGCGACCGATCTTCTGGGAGATCGGCGCGCCGCTGCCACAGTTGGAGCCCTGGATCAGCACCTGGATCAAACACAACCTGGCTGATTACACCGGGCTGTGCAATATCGAACTGATTGACGGCCGACCGATCGAAGCGCACCTGCGCGGCTCCAACGGCTTTTTCGACTTCTACGGGCCCAGCTTCCTGCCAGCCTGGGTCGCCCTGGCCGACGGCGAGCCCTTCACACCGCCGCCGCCCATCCCTGGCGGCCTGGTAATCTCGGTGTTCGGCAACGCGGACCTGAATGAAGAGCACCTGAAGGCCGCGGAAGCCCTTGGTGTCTCAGTTCAGCCCGACCCCAACACCCCCGGGCGGGCCGCCATCTTGCGCTGCAGCGAACGCGAGGCCGGCTTCGAGATCTATTCTCGATTGACCGGTCGGCGACCAGCCGGGCATTGACCCTGAGACATCCCCAATCAATCCATCATCGGATACCGCGCCTAGAAGAGGACACTGCCTGCAAAGAATGTCAGCATTCACCGCAGCGACGCAGACTACGCAGAGGGGTCGAGGCTAGGCTGTCGAAATGTCCTGAGTTTTGATGCCAAACCGATTCCGGGTCTTGGATTGCTTCATCGAACGCACTGGGGAAGCCTAATCGGTGTCGGGGTCGCTATCGGAATCGGAATCGAATCCGCTCATCGATCAAAGCAGCTAGCTCGATACCAATCCCTCATTCCGACCTCGACACCGACACCGACTAAGCATCCATCAACCGGGAAGCGCTTGTTGTAGTGAAACGGCAGATTTCGACAGCCTTGTGCTTCGGTGCAGATGTTCCGAGACAGTTTCCGGTCGTTGTCGTTGTCGTTGTCGTTGTCGTTATCGTTATCGTTATCGTTGTCGTTGTCGTTGTCGTTGTCATAATCGTCTTAGCCGAATGCTCGATAACGACTACGATTACGACAACGACAACGAACCGCCTCGGGATTTCTGTACCGATCCACTAGGCAGCACCCCCCCTCCCCCCGACTCTCCGGCACTCGGCTCGTCCGACGAAGGGTTCAGATCGCGGCTCGCTTGGCCCGCGCAATCTAACCTCGTTCGTTCGCCCATTCGCCTATCGCATACCGATCCAGAATCAGTTCTAGGATCTGAAACATAAATTCGTGAATAGTTAACTAATTTAGTGTGAATTAGTTCCACTTAACGCGATGTGCAAGGGCATAGTCTCAATCCCCATAGACCGGGCGTTCCGGTTCCCGGACTGTTGACTCAAGAATCCTCAGCATGAGTCCAGTCCTGAGCAATTTTGCACACCGTTATTTTGGAAAGAAAACGCCATGCCGAAGCCCATGCCCACTATCGCCCTGTCGC
Organism: Thiohalocapsa sp. PB-PSB1; assembly: GCA_016745215.1. GTDB lineage: Bacteria > Pseudomonadota > Gammaproteobacteria > Chromatiales > Chromatiaceae > Thiohalocapsa. The sequence goes on along the minus strand of CP050890.1, from coordinate 3,148,133 downwards.
TCACTGTCGTAAGCATGGCCGGAACCGCCGCGCTGATCACCCAGCCCTCGGATACCCAGCCCTCGGATACTAGCCAGTCAGACATTCGCAGCTGGTGCGCCTGGCACCCTAACCAGCACCCTCGGCGAGTCTCCGACTGATTTTTCACCCCATCCTCGAGACCATCTCGGCTCGGGCAATTTCTGACACAAAATCAAGTAATTTCAGTTGCTAATGAACCGTTTCTCAAGTCGCTAGCATTGGTAAACCCGAGGCTAGCGCTGGGTCTTGGTCGGGCTTAGAGACTGTATGGGAACTAAACCACTGATTTGGCGTCTAAAAAATCTGAAAAACTAAACGATTTAATACGATTTTCCCTTTTTTATTCGGAGAAATCAAGATGACTTCAGATAATGTTCATACACCTGTACGCTATCCAAGTGACCTGTCAGACGAAGAATGGGCAATCATCGAGCAAGTCTTGAACGAACTTGACCCGTATAAGACAGGGCGCCGCCGTGATTCGAATCTACGCGAGATTCTGAATGCCATTTTCTATTTGAATAAGACAGGCTGCCCTTGGCGTTATTTACCGAAAGATTTTCCTCCTTACACCCTTGTCAATTACTACTATAACAAGTGGACACACAGTGGTTTGCTGGAGCAGATCAATGCAGAGCTACGGGCGCGTTTGCGCCAAATGAAAGGCCGAAATCCCGATCCAAGTGGCGCCATCATTGATAGCCAAAGTGTCAAAGGGACACCGGAGTCATCGGTCGAATCCGGCTTCGATGGTGGTAAGCTTGTCAAGGGCCGGAAGCGACATATCGTCGTTGATACAATAGGTTGCCTGCTTGTCGTCTACGTGCATGCAGCTAATGTGTATGACGGAAAAGCAGCTCGTGAAATTCTCACGCGTCTATTCGTGCTCCTGCAGAGTGTAAAGCATATTTGGGCTGATTGCGGCTATATGGGCAAAGAGCTTTTTAATTGGGTATTATCTGAATTTAATTGCACCCTCGAGATTGTAAAGAGGCAGAAAAGAAAGAAAGGTTTTCATGTATTGCCGCGTCGCTGGGTCGTGGAGCGCACATTTGCTTGGCTTGGCCGGTCTCGTCGACTGAGTAAAGATTATGAAAGAGAACCGAGATCAAGTGAGTCACAGGTCTATCTTGCATCGTCACGTTTATTGCTTCGTCAAATTTGTAATAATCAAATAGCTTATGAGTAGACTATTCGAATTTATTGCGTTGTTTAGGTCGAACATTAAAGAAAATAGTTTTCATACAGCGTCTAAGCCCGTGCGACGGACCATTTGCAGCGCTTGATGATGGCCGAAGGCCCCGTCGAAGACGAAATAACGCACCGTCAGCGTCTGGCACACCAGTGCCAGCACCTGGCGCAGAAGGTCTTGAACGAACTGCAAATAGGGCGACAGACTCACCTCCCGGCGATTGCCATTGCGGCTACCTTTCGGCCGCCCTCGGTCCTTACCCCGACCCGCTTTGGACGCTTTCGGGCAGCTCGCGGCCGTCTCTTTGAGAATCGGCTCCAGGCGCAATGGGTACGAACAGCGCCGTTGCACGCTAATCAACGACAGGCTCAGAAAACACAACCCCGGGATCGTCTTGCCAACCACCGAGGAGAAAAAACGATCCAGACCGTGGGTCTTCTTGCCCGATTTGCTCACCACCACTTCATCGCCCGCCAGCAACCAGTGCGTTTCGTCGCCCAGCAGGTGCTGGCGAATCACCAGCCAATGCACTTGGCCCCAACTGAGCGTGGTGTTGAACAACCGCTGCAGCGTCCGATAGCTTCCCCCGCGCTCGGTCCAGCGCGATAGCCCCCGCATCGTTACCCGCCCCGTCATCGCCAACAGCCCTTCCACAACGCAACCCAAACGGCCAAGGCTCGTCTTATCTACGCTCTGGCTTAAGCAGCTCAAGATCAGCATAATGTCGGGCATGGGCGATAGCCTCCTGAGGGAATAGGTCTTCGGATTAGTAACTGGATAACCTATCACCTCGGGCTGTCGCCCACCTAATTTTTGGCGCTAATTTTTGGCGAAGGTATTGATTGATGAAAAAAGATAATTTTAAAATAGGGAAAGAATTCTATACGGCTACTTATGCACCAGATTTCCCGGGCAAGCAGGCGGGCACGCACACCACCACCCACCACCTACACAACGAGACATCAACAATGTCAGAACGAAACATGGCCTCCGAAAATGCAACTTCGACAGAATCTTCGAATCCCGAGCCAATCGCGATCGTCGGCATCGGATGCCGGTTCCCGGGCGGGGCGAATGATCCCTATCAGTTCTGGGACAACATCAAGAACGGGATGGATTGCCTGCAGCCGACTCCGGAGAGTCGTTGGAATACGGATGTGCACTTCTCACGCGTCAAGGGCAAGAAGGGCAAGATCAACACCCGGTGGGGCGGGTATATCGACGGCTTCGACGAGTTCGACCCGCTCTTCTTCGGGATTTCCCCGCGCGAGGCAGAGCATATGGACCCGCAGCAGCGAAAGTTGCTCGAGGTGGCGTGGGAGGCGATGGAGGACGGCGGAGTCAGGCCGTCTACACTCAGCGGACGACCTGTCGGTGTGTTCGTCGGTGGCTTCACGGTCGACTACAAGATCTTGCAGTTCACCAATCCGAATTTCGACAGCATCGCCGCGCATACCGCGACCGGCGTGATGATGACCATGCTGTCTAATCGACTGTCTTATATCTACAACCTGAAGGGACCGAGTCTGACCATCGATACCGCATGCAGTTCGTCCCTAGTCGCTGTCGACCTGGCCTGCAAGAGTCTGCAGCAGGGTGATACCGAGATGGCCTTCGCCGGCGGTGCGTTGCTGCTGTTCGCGCCCCAGTATACGGTTTCCGAGACGCAAGGCGGATTCCTGTCCCCGACGGGCAACTCACACGCATTCGCCGCAACCGCAAACGGCTATGTGCGCTCCGAGGGTGTCGCTCTGTTACTCCTGAAGAGACTGCGGGACGCCGAGGCCGACGGGGACAACATACATGCGGTCATCCTCGGCACTGCGGTCAATCAGGACGGGCGCACCAACGGCATCACGGTGCCGAATCCAGACTCGCAGCTGGAGTTGATGCAACGGGCCTACCGGCGCGCGGGCGTGGAGCCGTGCAAAGTGCAATACATCGAAACGCACGGCACCGGGACACCGGTCGGCGATCCGCTCGAGGCGCAATCCGTCGGTCGTCTGGTGACCCCCGGGCGGGCACCCCAAGACAAAGTCTATATCGGTTCCGTCAAGACCAACATTGGTCATACCGAATCTGCAGCCGGTACCGCCGGCCTGATCAAGACGGTGCTGGCACTGAAACACCGTCAGATCCCTCCACACCTGCACTTCAGCGCACCTAATCAAGCCATTGCGTTCGACGAGTATGCGTATACCATTCCGACCGAATTGACGCCTTGGCCCGATCACGAAGGTCCGATGTTGGCCGGCGTCAACTCGTTCGGGTTCGGCGGCACCAACGCACACGTCGTTCTACAAGCGTATCGCCCGGAGGAGGCCGCGCGAACCGATCTGGCCCTCGACCGTCATAAGATCCTGCTCGTCTCCCATGCCGATCAGGAGGGGCTGACACAACAGATCCAGGCAACCTACGACCAGGTCGCGAGGATCGACGACGAGGAGATCTACCACCTCGGGTACAGCAGCGCCACGCGACGCGAACGCCATCCCTACCAAGCACTGTTTTGGTACCGCAACCGCGACGAATTGCTGACCCATCTGGATACCTATCTACACCAGCACAGCAGCACCAACTGCTGTCTGGAACAGCTCGAGCAAGGCGAGCCGCCGCGGTTGGTTTGGGTGCTGACCGGCATGGGTCCACAGTGGTGGGGGATGGGACATGATCTGTATCGATCCGAGCCGGTCTTCCGCGCAACCATCGACGAGTTGGAGCAGGCGTTTGCCAAGTTCGTAGATTGGTCTTTAGTCAAGGAGATGTTCGCCAACGCAGAGGATTCGCGGATGTCAGAGACCTGGTTGGCCCAGACCGCAAACTTCGCGGTACAGGTCGCGCTCGCTGCACTCTGGCGTTCCTACGGGATCGAACCCGACGCCATCGTCGGCCACAGCACGGGGGAGGCTGCCGCATTCTATCTGGCCGGCGTGTACAGCCTGGAGGATGCGGTGAAGGTGATCGTACACCGCAGCCGTTTGCAGCACACCACGCGCGGCTCGGGTAAAATGCTGGCGGTGGGTCTGTCCGACGACGCGGTCCTACCCTACCTGGCCAAGCACAGCGAGAAGGTCTCGATCGGTGCGGTCAACAGCCCGAATGCAGTCACCCTGACCGGTGATGCAGATGCACTGCAGGCGATTGCCGAGCGCTGTCAGGCGAACGAGGTCTTCAACAAGTTCTTACGGGTAGAGGTGCCTTATCACAGCCCGATCATGGATCGCATCAAGGACGAATTGATCGCCTGCCTGCAGGGAATTGAGGCCAAGCCTGCCCAGATCCCGCTGTACTCGACGATGACCGGTGCGCGTGTCGGAGGTGAGGAACTCGACGCAGAGTACTGGTGGCAGAACGTTCGCCGGCCGGTGCAGTTCGCCAAGGCCATCGGCAACATGATGGTGGAGGGCTACCGGCACTTCCTGGAGATCGGGCCGCAACCAGTGCTCGGCGCATCCATCGGCGAGGTCGCGGACAGCCTCGAGCGCACGCAGCGCTCGTTCTATTCGATCCGTCGCGAATACCCCGAGGCCGAGGACTTCTACGGCTCCCTGGCGCGCCTGGCCGGTATCGGCATTGCCGTCGACTGGAATGCTATGTATCCGGGTGCTCGCTTCGTGCGCATGCCCAGGTATCAATGGCTACGCGATCACTATTGGTACGAAACGCCGTTTTACGCACGCCTGCGCAAGGGTGCGGCCGAGGCACCTCTGCTGGGCAGTCGCAGCACCGAGGCGCAGGGGGTGTGGCACACGGACATCAGCCTGGAGAGATACCCTTACCTGAGCGAGCACATTATCCAGAACAGCTGCCTCTTCCCGGGAGCCGGGTTCGTCGAGCTTGTCTATGCGGCCATGCAGCAGCACTGGGGCCCCGGGTACTATGGTATCGAAGATGTCAGGATCGAGAAGGGTGTCTTCCTAAGCGAAGATACCGATCCGGCGCTCGACCTGGTCATCGACGAGAGCAGTTCACACTTCAAGATCGTCAGCACGAGCACGCAACAGGAAGAGGGCTCCGCACCGAGCGCGCAGGAGACGCGCCACTTCTCCGGGTTGATCAGATCGCGCCCCTCCGCCAGGCTCGCCGGACGGGTAGACCTCGAGTACTGTCGCAACAACAGCTTCGAGGCGACCGACAAGAAGGTGCTCTATCCCCTGCTCGAGGGATTCGGCTATCAATATGGCCCGGCGTTCCAGGCGATCGAAACGCTGTGGATCGGCGACAGGCACGTCCTGGCCAAAATCGAACTGCCCGCGGGGCTCGAAACTACAGACTACCACTTGCACCCGTCCCTGCTCGACGCCTGTCTGCAGACACTTATCGTCTACGAGACCAACCGGCTGAAGGAGGGGGACGAGCTCATCGCGCGGCTACCGGTCGCGATCGATCGCATCGATCTCAATCCAGATATCCCGCAGCAATTCTGGTGCGCGGCCACGATCGTGCACCGAGACGACGAGAAGATCGTCGGCGACCTGCTGCTGTGCGACGACGACGGGACCGTGCTGGGCGAGTTGACCGGATTCAACGCCCAGGCGGTCGACACGGTCGCAAGCGGCATGAACCTGCAGACCATCGACAGCTGGCTCTACCGCCCGCAGTGGGCTCTCAAAGAACAGGAAGACGAGGAGCCCCAGCTCGCCAAGGCTTACCTGATCTTCGCCGACCTCGGTGGACAGGCGCAGCGCCTGGCCGAGGAGCTGCGGCGGCGAGGCTGCGCAGTCTCTCTGGCCTTCCCCGGGTCCAGCTATAGCGCCGGCGAAGATCTCGGCGAGTTCATCCTCGAACCGAACAACATCGAGCAGCTACGCACCTGTCTGCAAGCATTCGCCACGCGCTATCCGGAGGATAGCGGCATCATCCACTGCATCGGGTTGGACGGCCCGCCGAGCCTGGATCAGATCCAGATGAAGGAGCTGGAGTCTCTCAAGGAGAGCCATCTGCATTCCTTGATCTTCATCGCCAGGGTCATCTGCGAGGCCGACCTGCGGTGCAAGCTATGGGTAGTGACCGGATCGGGCCAAGTCGTCACCGAGGGCGATGCAGCGCGGATCAATGTGCTGGCAGCATCCATCACGGGCATCAGTCGCGTACTCGCGCAGCACGAATTATGTGACAACTGGGGCCGACAGATTGATCTGGCGAATCAGGGCGAGGATCTAATCCCTGCGATCGTATCGGAGCTCGGTTCACCTGCCGAAGAGCAAGAGGTCGGCCATCGCGACGGCCGGCGCTATGTCAGCCGACTCGTCCCCGCAGAGGGCCTACGCCCGCCCTTCCCGGTGCGTATGAAGCCGAATGCATGCTACCTCGTCGCCGGTGGATTCGGGGCGATAGGTCGCCTCGTCTGCCGCTGGCTGATCCACAAGGGCGCGCGACGCATCCTGTTGATCACCCGCACGACCTTCCCCAGTCGCGACAGCTGGAAGTCCATCGACAGCGGGCACAGGCTGTACGAGCGGATCGCATTCGTCAACGAGCTGGAATCGATGGGTGCCGAGATCCTGCTCGCAGATGTGGACGTCACCTGCGAGAGCGAGCTGCGGCACTACTTCAAGGACTACTTCGAGCAGCAGATGTACCCACCGATCCGCGGCGTATTCTTTTGCAGCGGTGTGGTCAAGGATGCACTCGTCTCGAGCATCGAGCGAGAGGACTTCGACCCAGTCTACGAGACCAAGACCGTCGGTGCGACGGTACTGCATCAGTGTCTGGCCGATACACCACTCGATCATTTCGTTCTCTTCTCCTCGATCGCGGGCCAGGTGGCAACTGCGGGACAGGTGAACTACGCCGCCGCGAACACCTACCTGGACGCACTCGCACAGTACCGCTGCGCGATCGGATTACCTGCCCTCAGTATCAACTGGGGACCCTGGGCGATTGGCATGATCAAGGAGCTGGGCCTAGCAGATCACTACAAGAACCAGCGTGGGATGCCGCCGATCCTGCCTGAGGCAGGCATCAAGGTACTCGAGCGCATCCTCGACCTACCCGATCCACAGCTGTCGGTCTGTGACGCGCATTGGAACAAGGTGCGCGATTGGTACCCGAAGAGACCTGCTCTGTTCAAGGATCTCGGGGACGAGGGCGAGGTGGATGAACAGGCGGACGACTTCCTCTCGCGCTACGTTTACTCTCCGAGCGATCAGCGCAAAAACCTGGTCGAGTTGGAATTCAAGAAGCAGATCGCGCAGATCCTGCGTACCGATCCAGGTAAGATCGCGGGCACCGACGTCATCGTCGCACTCGGGATCGACTCGATCATGGGCGTGGAGCTCAACAACCGGATGTTGGCACACTTCGGTACTCGACTCAGTGTCGTGAAACTGCTCGGCAATCTCAGTATCAGGGCGCTGGCCGAGGAGCTAGAGCAAAAGATCGCGGTGCTGGCCGAGGCGCGCGGTGTCGGCGCAGATGGCGCGCTCGTCGCTCGCGACGGACTGGCCGAGGTCGTTGACGAAACTCCCAAGAACCCCTTCTCGGACCTGGAGGTCGAGGACGAGTACCCGCTCTCCTACGGTCAGAAGGCGATCTGGTTCACCCATCAGCTCAACCCGGAGAGTGCCGCGTATAACATCGGTGGCGTCATGCAGATCCCGGCTGCCATCGACATCCCGACTCTGGAGAAGGCCGTCAACGGCGTCATCAAGCGGCACCCGCTGCTGCGGGCGAATTTCTATGTCGTGAACGGCGAGCCGGTGCAGCGTGTCTATACCGAGCGGCCGTATCAGCTCAGCGTCGTCGACGTACGGGGTCAGGACTGGGATGCGATTCGCGAGCAGGTGATCGCAGACAACCTGCAGCCGTTCGATCTGGAGAACGAGCCGCTATTCCGCATCCGCCTGTATGAGCAGTCGCACGAGAGTTACTACTTCGCGATCACGATCTACCACATCATCTCCGACGCCTGGTCGAACTACATGTTCCTCAACGAGATGCAGGCGCTGTACGCACGCTATCTCAAGGCTGGGGACGACCAAGAGATCGAGATCGTTCAGCCCAAGGTCGGCTACCGACAGTTCGTCGAGCACGAGAATCGACTTATCAACAGCATACGCGGTAACGCCCTGTACAAGTTCTGGCGCAACCGCTTACCAGCCGAGATACCGCAACTCGCCTTGCCGACCGATAAGCAGCGCCCAGCCGTCATGACGAACAACGGCGCCTCGCTCGACTTCGTGATCGATGCGAACCTGACGGCGCAGCTGCAACAACTCGCGAAGCAGGAAGGCACCACGACCTTCGTCGCGCTGCTCAGCATCTACTTCATCTTGATGCACAAGTACACACAGCAGAACGACATCATCGTCGGGTGTCCGGTCGCCGGTCGGGACCAGGCGGAGTTCGCCGAAATTTACGGCTACTTCGTCAACCCGCTGCCGATGTGGGCACGCTTCGATGACCGTCCAGACTTCCGCCGCTTTCTCGCTCAGGTACGGGAATCGACGCTGCTGGCGCTGGAGAACCAGGAATTCCCGTTCTCCCTGTTGGTCGATCGTCTGGAGATGGAACACGACCCGAGCCGGAGCGCGATCTTCCAGGTCATGTTCGTGCTGTTGAACCATCAAGTCGAGCGTAGCCACATCGACGAGAACAATGTCGCGCACTACGAAGGCTTTCCGATGCGCTTGCTGCGGATGCCCGAAGAGGAAGGCCAGTTCGACATCACGATCTCGCTCTACGAGGAGAAGGGCGTCTACTACGGTACGTTCAAGTACAACACGGACCTGTTCTTCGAGACGACGATCGCCCGCATGGCCGAGCACTTCATCGAGATCACCAGACAGGTGCTCGCAGATCCGAGTGCCTCGGTCAGCGACTTTCACCTCATTACCGCGGCGGAACGGACCCGTATCCTGCACCAGTGGTCGGGTGAAGCTGCGCAGCAGCGTGTCACCGACTGGGTACACGAGCGTGTCGAGGCGCATGCCGCGCAGGCACCCGCTCAACCAGCGGTGCGCATGAGCGAAAACGGCGTCACCGCAGCCCTGACCTATGCCGAGCTTAACCAGCAGGCCAATCGGATCGCGCACCTGCTGATCGACAAGGAGGTGGCACCAGGCAGCGTTGTCGGGCTGTATCTGGACAAATCGCCACTGCTGATCTCGGCCTTACTCGGCTGCCTCAAGGCTGGCGCGACCTACCTGATGCTCGATCGCGAGCAGCCGCTCGATCGGCTCAATCACATGCTGACCCAGAGCGCTGCACGCATGGTGCTCACGGCCGGCGATCAGCCAGAGGGATTGAACGCCACAGTGCATGCGCTCGCCGAGGCCGAGTTGAAGGGCTACGACAGCGCCAACCCGGGCATCTCCACCGCACCCGACCTGGGCGCATACATCGTCTTCACCTCCGGATCGACAGGCTATCCGAAGGGTGTACTGGTTACCCACCAGAACTGCGCATCCATCGCAGCGGCCTGGGCAAGCGCCTACCAATTGGACCAGACCCAGGTCCACTTGCAGATGGCGAGTACCAGCTTCGATGTCTTCTGCGGCGACTGGATGCGCGCCCTGACGACCGGCAAGACGCTCCAGCTCTGTCCGCGCAGCACGCTGCTGAACATCCCTCTGCTCGCCGATACGATCGCCGAGAACGGCGTTGACTTCGCAGAGTTCGTGCCGACCGTGATGCGCAAGCTGGTCGACTATCTGCGCTCGAAGGATAGAACCTTGGACATGCGTATGGTGGTGGTCGCCTCGGAGCGCTGGACGGTCAAGGACTATCAGGAGCTGCGCTACGTCACCCGCGCGCGCATCTTCAACTCGTACGGGACATCCGAGGCGACCATCGACAGCACCTACTTCGAAGCGAATCCGCAAACACTCGGCCGGACCACCGATCTGATGGCCGGCATACCTATCGGTCGCCCGTTCAACAACAGCCTGTTGTACATACTCGACCCGTTCGGGAATCCAGTCCCTGCTGGCGTGCTCGGCGAACTCTACATCGGTGGAGACGGCGTCTCTGCGGGCTACATCAACGACCAAGAGCGCACCCGAGATGCGTTCGTCGAACTGTCCATCTCCGGCGGGGAACCGACCAGGCTCTATCGGACCGGAGACCTTGCGCGCTGGGACGAGACCGGCCTCATACACTTCGAGGGCCGCGAGGATACCCAGGTCAAGATCAGAGGACACCGCATCGAGCTGAGCGAGATCGAGAAGGCCATCGTCGGCGATACTCGCGTGCGCCAAGCCATCGTCGTCATCCAACAGAACGCGATGCGCGAGCCATGCCTGGCGGCATACTTCGACGCCATCGACGTGGATATCGACCCAGCCGAGGTCAGACAGTCGCTCGCAGCTAGATTGCCCAGTTACATGCTGCCGAGCTCCATCCAGCGCCTCGATCGGTTGCCGGAACTCGACAACGGCAAGATCGACCTGAAGGCACTACCGAAGCCCGAGCCGGGCCAGCAGGCCGACCTGCACGCCCCCCAGACCCTGTACGAGAAGAAGGTGGCCGAGATCTGGACCAAGATGCTGGGTATCCAGGGAGCCGGACTGTACGACGACTTCTTCGAACTAGGCGGCAACTCGCTCTACCTCATCGAGTTGATGGTACAGCTACAAGAGGCGTTCGGCGTGCAGCTGAGCATCAATCAGATGTTCAAGCTCTCGACTCTGGTCGGCATGGCCAAGACGATCGAGGAGATCGTCACCGGTAAGCAGAAGGGTGCCGCACCCTACATCGTCTACAACGGCGCAGCCGGGCGCACCCACCTGTTCAGCTTCCCGCCCGCAGGTGGATACAGCATCGTCTACCAGGCCCTCGCTGAGGCGATGCCGGAGACCACTCTGGTCTCATTCAACTACCTGACGGAAGAAGACAAGCTACAGCGCTACTGCGAGCACATCCTGCGACTGCAGCCGCAGGGACCCTACCACCTGTTCGGCTACTCTCTGGGCGGCAACCTGGCGTTCGAGGTCGCTGTCGAGCTCGAACGGCGTGGTCATCGAGTCGAACGTGTCGTCATCATGGACTCCTATCGGATACTCGACGACCTCGAGATCACCGAGCAGATCCTGAACGACTTCCGCGAGGAGCTGCGCGGCCACTTCGAGAAGCACACCGGTTCGCGACAGGTTCAAGACCACACCATGATGCAGGCGAACAACTACATCGACTTCGTCTACCAGCAGAAGAACCTGCAGCAGATCGATGCAGCCGTCGACTTCATCGTCGAGGCAAACGATCGGGATCCCTATCGCGAGAACAAGCTGACGAGTTGGGAAGGAGGCTCAGGCTCTGCTGTCCTCCTGCATCTCGGTGTGAGTCTGCACGAGGACATGCTGCTCGGCGACAATGCGGTGACACACGGGCAGATGATCAGCGACATCTTGCAGCGCAGACCCGCTGCGGCGAGCCGCCAGCATACGGAAACAATGCGCGATCTACAGATTGCTGCGAACTGAGATCGACCGGCCTTGATCACAGATGACCCTCCTCCCCGCAGGCGGGACAGAGAATGATCAAGGCCGCATCGACTCGACATCAACTTTTGGAGGTAAGCGCTGTGAGTTCACGCAAGACAATGCTCATCATCGGTGGAGGCCTAGGCGGCCTATCCACAGGGTGCTATGCGCAGATGAACGGATACGACACCGAAGTCCTGGAGATGCACGAAATCCCTGGGGGTTGCTGTACCGGCTGGGAGCGACGCAACCACTACATCTTGGACTGTTGCATCAGCTGGCTGCTGGGGAGCGGTCCAGGGAACGAGATGCATCAGATCTGGCTCGAGCTCGGTGCGATCCAAGGGAAGCAGATACGCAACTTCGAGATCTTCAATACGGTCGAACACTCGGACGGGCACAAGATACATTTCTATTCGAATCCGGATCGACTGCAGGCCCACCTACTCGAGGTCGCGCCTGAAGACAAAGCCATCGTCAAGGAATTCTGCCACGGCATCAGGCGCTTCCAGAAGTGCATCAACGTCTATCCATTCCTCAAGCCCGTGGGGCTGATGGGGTTCTGGGAGAGGACTTGGATGATGGCCAAGTTCACACCCTATTTCAGGCTGATCGGCAAGTCGATCACCGAGTTGATGACGGATTTCTCTGGCAAGTGCAAGAATTCATACCTGCGCGAGGCATTCAATTTCATCTTCTTCGAGAAGATGCCCAACTTCCCGGTACTACCCTTCTACTTCAACCTCGGTAGTCACGCCAATGCATCTGCCGGTGTGCCCGAAGGCGGTTCCATGGGGCTGGCCGATTCGATCGCGGTCCGTTACCAAGGGCTGGGAGGGCAGATCCACTACAACCACAAGGTAGCGAAGATACTCGTCGAGGATAGCAAGGCGGTCGGTGTGGAGTTGGAGGATGGGACTCGACGCTTTGCCGATATCGTCGTATCGGCCTGCGACGGCTACACGACCTTCATGAAGATGCTTCAGGGTCAGTATCTCAACGAGACCTACCAGCGTCTCTATACCAAGGTCATTGATGAAGACGGCATGATCTTCCCAGGGTACTTCATCCTATTCCTGGCGCTCGACAAAGACTTCCCGGCAATCGAACGCTGCAGTACGCACCTGCTGACGGCAGAGGAAGGTGCACAGCTACCCGGGATTCGTCATGCAAGTATCAACGTACAGATGCGCAGCCGGTACTACCCGGAGCTCGTACCCGAAGGCAAGGCGATGCTGTACATCACCTATTTCTGCGATATCCAACCCTGGCGCGAGCTGAATGAGGGCGGACCCGAGTTCAAGGTCACGACACAGCGCAACAACTATGTCACCTATACCAAGCAGGTGAAGCGAAGCAAGGCTTACAAACAGGCGAAGGAATCGGTCCAGAACTTCCTGATCGACTATCTGGATCGCAAACACCCAGGCCTCAAAGAGAGCGTGGAGTTTACCGACACATCGACACCGCTGACCCAGGTTCGCTATACCAATAACTACAACGGCACTGTGCTGGGTTGGCAGCCCTTTGTGGAGGGTGGCGAGACCCTCGAGGAGGAGGTCAAGAAGCACGGACCCGGCCTACCCGGCCTGCAGAACTTCTATCTCTCTGGTGTCTGGGCAACGACAGGTGGCTTGATCCGGGCTGCGGCCGCTGGACGGCATGTAGCACAGTTCATCTGTGCCGACGATGGTAAGGAGTTTGTCGCCTCGATTCCGGATACACTCACCGGCGAATCGGGTGCCCCGGCGAGCAGCGCGGTAGTCGCGCCTTTGCAAGAGGTGGCCTAGGCCTAAGAGCATATTTAGGCGATTTCCGTGGAGAAACACACCACCTTGCCTGTCTTCACAGACGCAGCGTGCCCAAGGCGCCTCGCCCGCAAGCGGACCTTGACCAGCCACGGGAGCCGCACGGCGTAGGAGCCCGCTTGCGGGCGAACCAGCAAATGATGCCAGCGGAGCGGACGCGAGCGCCGCGCCTTTCCCGGGAGAAGGGAGCTGCCTGCAAAGAATGCAAGGATGCACCGCACAGACGCAGCGTGCCCAAGGCGCCTCGCCCGCAAGCGGACCTTGACCAGCCACGGGAACCGCACGGCATAGGAGCCCGCTTGCGGGCGACCCAGCAAATGATGCCAGCGGAGCGGACGCGAGCGCCGCGCCTTTCCCGGGAGAAGGGAGCTGCCTGCAAAGAATGCAAGGATGCACCGCACAGACGCAGCGTGCCCAAGGCGCCTCGCCCGCAAACGGACCTTGACCAGCCACGGGAACCGCACGGCGTAGGAGCCCGCTTGCGGGCGACCCAGCAAATGATGCCAGCGGAGCGGACGCGAGCGCCGCGCCTTTCCCGGGAGAAGGGAGCTGCCTGCAAAGAATGCAAGGATGCACCGCACAGACGCAGCGTGCCCAAGGCGCCTCGCCCGCAAACGGACCTTGACCAGCCACGGGAACCGCACGGCGTAGGAGCCCGCTTGCGGGCGACCCAGCAAATGATGCCAGCGGAGCGGACGCGAGCGCCGCGCCTTTCCCGGGAGAAGGGAGCTGCCTGCAAAGAATGCAAGGATGCACCGCACAGACGCAGCGTGCCCAAGGCGCCTCGCCCGCAAGCGGACCTTGACCAGCCACGGGAACCGCACGGCGTAGGAGCCCGCTTGCGGGCGACCCAGCAAATGATGCCAGCGGAGCGGACGCGAGCGCCGCGCCTTTCCCGGGAGAAGGGAGCTGCCTGCAAAGAATGCAAGGATGCACCGCACAGACGCAGCGTGCCCAAGGCGCCTCGCCCGCAAGCGGACTTTGACCAGCCACGGGAACCGCACGGCGTAGGAGCCCGCTTGCGGGCGACCCAGCAAATGATGCCAGCGGAGCGGACGCGAGCGCCGCGCCTTTCCCGGGAGAAGGGAGCTGCCTGCAAAGAATGCAAGGATGCACCGCACAGACGCAGCGTGCCCAACGTGCCTCGCCCGCAAGCGGACTTTGACCAGCCACGGGAACCGCACGGCGTAGGAGCCCGCTTGCGGGCGACCCAGCAAATGATGCCAGCGGAGCGGACGCGAGCGCCGCGCCTTTCCCGGGAGAAGGGAGCTGCCTGCAAAGAATGCAAGGATGCACCGCACAGACGCAGCGTGCCCAAGGCGCCTCCCCCGCAAGCGGACCTTGACCAGCCATGGGAGCCGCACGGCGTAGGAGCCCGCTTGCGGGCGACCCGCTATTACCAGTCCAGTCGCTCCCGATATCCCGATCCGAAGCGCGGCGTTTGCACCCGAGTCGCGGCGCTGTTTATGGGAGCCTCGAGTGCTTGCACGGCCTGTTGGCGTGGGATACCAGATCCATCTGCACCCACGCCCGGCCGTCAGAGTCTTGCTGGCAATCCGGCGCTACTCGCCATACCCGCTGCCATAACCGACATCACGAGCGAAGACACTGCGATGACCGGCAGGTATGACGGTGACACCGCCCTTGGAGACCGTATAGAGCTTGCTGTCGGCCTCGCGGTCGTAACCGATCACGGCGCCGGCCTCGATGACATTGTGGCGGTCGACGATGACGCGGCGCAGTCGTGCGCCCTTACAGACGCGCGTGTAGTCCATGACGATACAGTCTTCCAGCACGACATCCTCTTCGATGACGGTTTCCCGACGCAGAATGGAATTCTTCATCGTGACGTTTGGATGCACGACGGTTGCCGCCCCAAGCAACGAATTGTCCAGATGTGCGCCGAGCACTCTCGCCACCGGACCCTGGTAGTTGCTAGAATAGATGGGCCAGCGAGGGTTGAATGCGTCAAACACCGGCTCTGCACCGAGGACATCCTTATGGGCGTTGAAATAAGCATCGATATTGCCGACATCGCGCCAGTAAACCTGTTGTTCATAAGGCTTGATGCCGGGAATCTTGTTGGTGGCGAAGTCGTAGGCAAACAGCCGTTGCCCGCCTGCCAGCAGACGCGGCAGCACATGTGAGCCAAAATCGGTTTCGCCGGCCTGTTGGGATGCATGCAATGCATCGATCAGAACCCGACTGCTGAACACATAATTGCCCATGGACGCGTACGCATTTTCCGGGTCGTCAGGCATTGGGGTCGGGTTGGCGGGTTTTTCCTGGAACGCGGAAATGCGCCCGTCGGCATCCGCGGCAATGACACCGAAGCCTTTGGCCTCCTCCAGCGGTACCGGCAATGCGGCGATGGTTACATCGGCATCACGCTCTTTGTGAAAATCCAGCATCTGCTGGATGTCCATACGATAGATGTGATCGGCTCCGAACACAGCCACATAGTCCGGGGATGCCTCTTCGACCAGATTGATGTTTTGGTGCACGGCATCGGCGGTGCCCTGAAACCAGGACTCGCCGTAACGCATCTGCGGTGGCACCACGGTCACGAACTGATCCTTGAACAGCGGCGAGATGGTCCAGGCCTTGCGGGCATGTTCAATCAGGGATTGGGACTTGTACTGTACCAGCAGGTAGATCGTTCTGATCTGGGAATTCACCAGATTACTCAGCACGAAGTCCACCAGACGGTAGCGCGAACCGAAGGGCACTGACGGCTTGGAGCGGGCAGACGTCAGCGGTTGCAGGCGCGAGCCCTGTCCGCCAGCCATGACGAAAGCGATGGTTCTATCGGTCATTTCTCCTCCGGGCGCATTGTTGGCGCCGCTGCTTGTTTCAGATAGTCGTTCAGCCTAGGCTATTTTTGCCTTTAAACTTCAGCACAGCCTATGCCTTCTGCAAGACACCGGCCAACTTGGTTTCTTGTCCACATAATATACCCGTACGGTGGCTTCTGCTAAGGATCATTGCGGTTATCCTGGTGGTGGCTTGGTGTCAATCAACAGATCTCGAGGTTGCCGCGCGGCTCTACCTACTGGAATTTTCATCCGGCTGGATCGATGTTTATGCATAGCCGTCATTACCACACCGTAAGCCAGCACAGTTGCAGCCTATATCCTGTATGTTACGTAGAATTGTCGATCTACTCTGGATTGCCGCAAATGCTCGTGCGCACCCGAAAATCAAGATACTGCTCAGGAGAATTTTTTTATGTCGAGCAGCTGGCTAAATAAGCGCATATATTTGATATATTTAACCTTTTTGCTGCCTTCGTCAGCAGGTGTTTGGAACCTGATATCGGCAGATGACGCGCTTGAAGAACCATCGGTCGGTGCACTGCTGGCGGCCTGTGAGCGTGGTCTTGCCCAGGGTAATACTGGGGTCGATGCCGCTTTATGCGAATGGTATACGGTACCATGCGATTGTAAGCTGACGCGCGCAGATACCGACCTGCAGTCTTGGTGCCTACCCGAGACCGAGTCCATCGACTCCGCCATGCTTGCGGTGATCGGCAAATTACGCCAGCTGCCGGACACAGATCGATCCGCGCGGCAGATCGTGCCCGACATCCTAGCTCGCCTGTACCCATGCTCACCCTGAATCGCTGTTCGTAGCAAACCGAATGATCATCCCCCGACTTCGACAACTGCCTGGGCTAATAGCCGTATCTGAAGCTCCGGCCGCTGATGTGCACCCGATCAAGCAGTTATAATCCATATGCAACAGTATCTTGAACTCCTTAGAGATGTGGTCGAGCATGGCGCCGAACGCGCCGACCGTACCGGTGTCGGCACGCGCTCTGTGTTTGGCCGCCAGGTGCGGTTCGATCTGGGAGCCGGGTTTCCACTGTTGACCACCAAGCGCATCCACGTCAAAAGCGTGATCCAGGAATTGTTATGGTTTCTGTCCGGCTCCACCGACAATCGATGGCTGAACGAGCGCGGCGTCGGCATCTGGAACGAATGGGCCGCGCCGGATGGCGATCTCGGGCCGATTTATGGTGCACAATGGCGTCGTTGGCAAGCCCCCGATGGCCGTACGATCGATCAGCTCAGCGAACTAATGGAACAAATTCGCCATGATCCGGACTCCCGCCGCCTGTTGGTCTCTGCCTGGAATCCAGCGGATCTGCCATTGCCAGGGTATTCGCCGACAGAGAACGCCGCTGCCGGTCGCATGGCGCTGGCACCCTGTCACTGTTTATTCCAGTTCTATGTACAGGATGCACGGCTGTCCTGCCAACTATACCAGCGCAGCGCCGATCTGTTTCTTGGTGTTCCGTTCAATATCGCCAGCTATGCGCTGCTGACCCACATGATTGCACATCAATGCGACCTGATCCCCGGCGAGTTTGTACACAGCTTCGGTGATTTGCATCTCTATCGAAATCACTTGACCGATGCTATTGTGTTCGAACAATTGAGACGCGAACCACGACCATTGCCACGGCTGATTATTCACCGCCGTCCGCCGAGTTTGTTCGACTACGATTTCGCCGATTTCGAGTTCATCGCCTACGACCCACATCCGACGATCCCTGCCCCGATCGCCGTGTAAACTAACGGCCTGAACTCTTTCCAGACAGCCCGAGGAATTCTCATTTGACCGAAGCCTTGATCGATTATGCCTTGTTCGCCGCTAAGTCCTTTACCGTAATCGCCTTTATCGGCTTAATCATGCTCTTGCTGGTGCGTGCACGTCGACAGACCGGCGCGAACGATGACCTTGGCCACCTGGAGGTCATCAGTCTGAATGACCGCTACGCCGATCTCTCCGATACCATTAAAGCCGCTACCCTACCACCGAAAGTCTACAAACGGGCTGCCAAAGCCGAACACAAGGCTGAAAAGCAGCGCCTAAAGGCGGAAAAAGAGACATCCAAGCGGCTGTTCGTCATCGATTTTCACGGCGACATCATGGCCAGCGAGGTGGGCGGCCTACGCCAGATGGTCTCCGCATTACTCATCGAAGCCGGCGCTAACGACGAGGTGCTGGTACGCATCGATAATGCCGGCGGCGCGGTACATGAGCATGGATTGGCCGCATCGCAACTGTTGCGTCTGCGCGCGAAAAATATCCCGTTGACGGTCGCGGTCGACAAGGTAGCGGCCAGCGGCGGCTATTTGATGGCATGTGTGGCCAATCGCATCATCGCCGCACCATTCGCGGTGATCGGCTCCATCGGTGTGCTCGCCGAGTTGCCCAATTTCCATCGCTTGCTGGAGCGCAACGGCATCGATTTCGAACTGCATACCGCTGGTGAGCACAAACGCACCCTGACGCTGTTTGGCGCAAATACCGATGAAGGGCGCGCCAAGTTACGCGAGCAGCTGGAGGAGACACACCAACTGTTCAAGTCCTTCATTCGGGATTATCGCAGTCAGCTGAATGTCGATGAGGTCGCCACCGGCGAGTACTGGCACGGCGAGCACGCACTGGCACTCGGCCTGGTCGACGAAATCAAGACCAGCGACGACTTTTTATTGGATGCGCGAGGCGATGCCGAATTATTCAAACTCCGCTACAAGATGCGCAAGCGCCCATTGGATCGGCTGCTTGGGGCAATGCGGAGCAAGGCGTTGAGCTGGCTCGGCACCGGCGTTGGCCGGCTCGGCTGACCGCGGTCTGCTCCGTCGCCTTCCGATCCGTCAGACGATCTGCCATCAGACTATCCCAGGTCGAACGAAAACCACCCCGATTTCGATGCCGACAACCACCTGTACAGTCTCTACAACATGGGAACGCTCTGCTGCATGGGTTGAGGAGTGGCTCGCCGGTCGCTGTCGGCCATTGCCGATCGGTAACATCGCCCGACCAGCATCTCTGTCGCCGACACGACGCTTAACGATCCGCTTAACGATCCGGTGGTGCGCGATACTGATGTTATCGGTGTGCCTGTCGGTCACATCCGCTGTGTACGCCAGCAATGAGCCGGATGTGGGCAAGGCCGCTGATCATGCGGATACCCTGCGCGATCGAATCACCCGCATTGAAGCGTCAAACACAGCCCTGCAACAACAGCGCCAGCGTCTTTCGAACGAGAACAGGGAACTCAAACAACGCCTTCAACAAAGCGACCTGTTTGCCGAACTTTCCCAGCAGATTGACGCACAGATGGCATTATTGGAACGCCTGGCAGCCGCTCTCGATTTGAACTCCACGGCAAACATCGAATCCTCCGGACAAAGCGCGGATGACGCGCTGATCGATGAGAACGCCCGCTTGCAAGCGGAACTCACCGCCAGCAACCGTAGACTGAGACTATTGACCGAGCAGTTTGCCATTGCCCACAGGTTGCGACTCGATGCGCTGGCGGAGGCAGCGGCAGCACGGGAGAACAGCGCGGAATTGAATGCCCGGTTGCGGCAGCGTCAGCAGGCTGCCGATGAAGCGCTGATGCGGGCAGATAAAGCGGAAAAGCTGCATGCCGCGCTGGAGCAGGAGAATGTCCGCATCAGCACGGAAAACGAGCGCCTGAGCCGTGATCTGGAAACCGCCCGCGAGCGTCAGGCCGAGGCGATGCGGCGGATCATCGATCTGGATCGCCAGCTTGCCGATGCCAGGGCGGGTGCGATGCCGGCAACCATCTCTGGAGATGGCGCATCCGCAACGCTGAAGACAACTGCCAGCGAGCAACAGCATGTGCAAACAGATGTTGTCAACGCGGATGCCTCCGGTCATGTGATCTACCGGGTTCGCGCCGATGACACCTTATCCAGCATTAGTAAAAAAGTGTACGGCAACACGAGCGCCTGGACGCGGATCTTCGAAGCCAATCGGGACCGTTTGGAAACCCCAGACGATTTGGCACTCGGAATGCCGCTGATCATCCCATAGTTTGCGCATGAGATGTCCCAGAAACAGAGATTAGGCGATTGCCGGAGAGCAACAGACCAACTGGTGCCGGATTCTCGTTCGCCCTCGCGACGTCGAGGCCGGACGAGAAGACAAGCCGGGTGGTCTGTTTCTCCACAGAAATCGCCTCGGATGGCAATCGGATGGCTGCTGACATGCCGCATTGCCAAGGTCGGATACTGATTCAAAGTGAGGTTAAGCGCACGCGATGAGCCGAAACCCCAGGGGTAAGAATTTGCAATCACAGTCGACTGCCACCCAAGTGGATGCTTTCTTACGTCAAGTGGCGGCAACTCCAGTGCGATCACGGGCAGAAAGCGGGCGGCTGATCTTTGCCATGGACGCCACTGCGAGTCGCGAGCCCAGTTGGGATCGCGCGATCGACATCCAGGCAGCCATGTTTCACGAAACCGCCGATTTGGGTGGGCTGAGGGTACAGCTTTGCCATTACGGTGGCTTCCAGCAGTTTCAAGCTTCACCCTGGTGCACTCACGCCGACGAATTATTGCCGCTGATGACCCAGGTGCGCTGCGCCGCCGGACTGACTCAGATTGGTCGATTACTGGATCATGTCGCCGCCGAGGCCGGGCGAGAACGGGTGAACGCGCTGGTGTTTATCGGTGACTGCGTCGAAGAAGACCTGGACGCATTGGCCGGTCGCGCCGGCCATCTGGGCCTGCTTGGCGTACCGGCCTTTGTGTTCCAGGAGGGGCGCGACCCGACCGCTGAGCGCGCATTTCGCGAAATCGCCCGATTGTCCGCCGGCGCTTGGTGTCCGTTCGATGCCAACAGCCCGCGCATGTTGAAAGATCTACTCAGTGCCGTCGCGGTGTTCGCCGCCGGGGGACGCAAGGCGCTGACCGAGTTTGGGCGCAAGCGCGGTGGCGCGGTGTTGCAGTTAACCAGGCAGCTCTCGCCCGACGACTGACCATGGCACGTTTGATCATTCTGCTGGCGCTGATTTTCGGCCTGCTGTTATTCCTGAATTGGTTCCGCAAAACGCCGCCGCAGCAAGTCGTCAAGGTAGTGCGCAAAGCGCTGCTGTGGGGCGCCGCCGGGTTGTTGTTGCTGGCCGTGCTGACCGGTCGGCTCAGCGTTCTGTTCGCCGCCATCGCGGCAGCCATCCCCTTGGTGATGCGCCTGATCGCGCTGCTGAGCATGCTGCCGATGATCCAACAGGTTTTGCGTTCTCTCGGATTGGGCGGTCTTGTGTCGCCGAGCACCACGGCAGGAGCGCCAGGCGGCAGCGGACGCCATTCCTCCATCCGCACCCGCTATCTCGAAGTGACCCTCGATCACGACAGTGGCCATATGGACGGCAAGGTACGCGAAGGTCCCTTTGCGGACCAGACTCTGTCGCAGCTGGCATTGGACCAACTGTTGCGCATGCTGGAGCTGTATCAAGACGCCGACGCCCAATCTGCATCCATCCTGACCGCCTATTTGGATCGCGAACACGGCGAAGACTGGCGCGATGCTGCCCAGGCGCGGGCAGATCCCGGCTCCGGTGCACATTCCGGTGCACATTCCGGGTCCGGCAATACAGGGTCTGGCAACACAGGACTGACGCGCGGCATGACCAAGGACGATGCATGGGCTGTTCTGGGCCTGACGCCGGGCTCCGATGCCGAGGCCATTCGCGCCGCCCACCGGCGCCTGATGCTGAAATTACACCCGGATCGGGGCGGCTCGGACTACCTGGCGGCACAAATCAATACGGCCAAAGCACTGCTGCTGGGCGAATAATATGGGCCTGGCCATCACCCTGGTCGCCAGCGTCGTCGGTCTCGCCATTGGCCTGGCGCGCTCAGAGCCCCTGCTCTGGACCTTATTGGGGCTGTTGCTCGGGCGAGTTCTGCTGTTGGAGCGCTCCTTGCACCAGCTCCGGCAAACGCTGGACGCGCTGCGCAGCGCGCAGCCGCGGGATGCTCCTCTGCCGCAAGCGCCGCAACGGTCGCCGCCAGCAGCAGCCGAGCCCATACCCAAACCAGCCGCCCGGAGCGGTTCGAGCATTCCGCCCGCCCTCCCCTCGGCGGCTGCCCTCAGCGCCTCGCCTTCCCTCCCGCCACCGGCAACGCGGCAACAGAGCGCTCGAGCCCCCGCGTCAACAGTGCCGCCACAGCCTGCTGCTGGATCGACTGTTGTCGACACCATCATCGATTGGCTGCAATCGGGGAATCTATTTTTACGCATTGGCATCCTGGTTCTGTTCTTCGCCGTCGCCTTCCTGATCAAATACGCAGTGGAGCGCGAGCTGATTGTCTTCACGCCGCAATTGCGCCTGCTATCGATCGGTGCCGGCGGCACACTGCTGCTTGCACTTGGTTGGTATCTGCGCGCCAAGCGACGCGACTACGGATTGTTGCTACAGGGTGCCGGCATCGGCATTCTGTATCTCGACGTGTATGGCGCCTTTCAACTCTATCATCTGCTGCCGGACTGGCTGGCATTCCTCGCATTGCTGCTGATCGGACTGCTGGCGGCGGCGCTGGCAATCCTGCAAGACGCCCCGGCGCTGGCCTGGTTCGGCTTCGCCGGCGGCTTCCTGGCGCCGCTCGCCACCGCAGGCGACAGCGGACGGCACACCGTGCTGTTCGGATTCTATGCCATGCTCGACGGCGCGATCCTGGCCGTGGCCTGGTTCAAACGCTGGCGCGCGCTGAACCTGCTCGGATTCGGCTTTACCTTCGCCGTGGTCGGGGCTTGGGTCATCCTGCGCTACACACCCGCCCTGTTACCCAGCACCGAACCCTTTCTGATTTTGTTCTTCCTGTTCTTCGTCGCCATCACCATCCTCTACAGCCTGCACCAACCGCCGCGTCTCAAGGGCTGGATCGATGCAACGCTGTTGTTTGCGACGCCAGCGTTGAGCTTCAGCTGTCAGGTGGCCCTGGTTCGGCACATCGAGTATGCCATTGCGGTATCTGCCGCGCTGCTGGGTTTGTTTTATCTGCTGTTGGCATGGCTGATCGGCTCTCGCTCCGAGGCTCTGGCATTGCTGGCGCGGGCGTTCAATGTCCTGGGGCTGATCTTTCTATCCCTTGCGGTGCCCTATGCCCTGAGCGAAACCCAGACCGCCGCGGTCTGGGCATTGCAAGGCGCTGGCATGGTCTGGATCGGCAGCCTACAGCAGCGCCCTGGCGTACGCGCCCTTGGCGTATTGCTGCAGATAGGCGCAGCCATGGCTTTGCTATTTGGCGCGCTGCAATCCGGCTCTGTGTCTATCGGCACAACCGCCTTCCTGAATCCCTTTTACACCGCCGCAGCAATGCTCGGTATCGCCGGGGGTATCAGCAGCTACTGGCTGGATCGGCCTGGCTTCACCCGGCAGGCATGGCAGCAAAACGCTTCTATCTGGCTGCTGCTTTGGGGTCTTGGCTGGTGGTTCGGCGCGGGGCTGCTCCAGCTTTGGCAGTTCTACCCAGACACAGCATTTCCCGCTGGTCTGCTGCTGTATGGCGTGTTTTCCGGATTGCTGCTGGAAGCTTGCGTGACACTCCGTCCCTGGACGCGCCTGCGGCGGGTGCAAACGGCATTGCCTGCACTGGGCTTGCTTGCCCTGCTCCTGAGCTTCGACATCCTGGCGCATCCGGCACAAGCAGCCGGTGTCTTTGCCTGGCCGCTGATGCTCTCGATCTGCTGGCTGCTGCTGTATCGCATCGAAGTACAGGCGCCGGCCCCGTCCCTGCTGTGGGGACATCTTCTAACCGGTCTGCTGCTGATCCTGGTATTGCAATGGCAACTGCTTTGGCTTGTCATCGACTACTGGCAACTCCAGCAGGGCTGGCGGGTTGCCGGTGTTGTCCTGGCGCCCCTGGCGCTGTTGCAATTGGCGATGCATGGCCGCGGCTGGCCACTGGCAGGCTGGCGCTTCGCCTATGCATTGTTGCTCGGCGCTGTGCTGGCCGCCTTTATCCTGGCCTGGAGTCTTTGGTCGGCCAGTTCCCCCGGCGGCATGCAACCCTTCCGCTGGCTGCCGTTGCTGAACCCGTCGGATCTGATGTTGGCGCTGGCCGTGCTGACCCTGTATCAATGGTCGCGCATCCTGTATGGACAGCAACGGATCGGGCGCCTGCCGGAAACTATCCCACCAGATGACCTGGCAGGCGGGCATCCGCACCAGTCCGATGGCATGAGCGTTCGTGGCAATCGTCCAGGCTCCCGACTGCATGAGCAACCCTTGTTCTGGATTATGCCCGGCGGTTTGGCCTTTCTGTGGCTGAATC
Source organism: Thiohalocapsa sp. PB-PSB1 (assembly GCA_016745215.1). Lineage (GTDB taxonomy): Bacteria > Pseudomonadota > Gammaproteobacteria > Chromatiales > Chromatiaceae > Thiohalocapsa. The sequence goes on along the minus strand of CP050890.1, from coordinate 3,123,592 downwards.
TGGTGCTATTGCGAACCATGCACCACTGGTGGGGCGTCGTCTACAGCCCGGAAGCCCTGCTTGCCTCGGTGCCCACGCAGATGGCGGTTTCGGTGCTGTGGGGCCTGACCGGGGTTGCCCTGCTGTTGCTGGCGCGACGGACTGGCTCTCGCCCGTTTTGGTTCAGCGGCGCGACGATTTTAGCCGCGGTGGTGGCCAAGTTGTTCCTGGTGGATCTGGCAGCCAGCGGCACTCTGGAGCGCATCATCTCCTTTTTCGCTGTCGGTTTGTTGCTGATGGGGGTGGGTTGGTTCGCACAGTTGCCAGCGCGTCAGCAAGCGGACGAGACGCTTCACTCAGGCTAGCTCGCCGGCTGCGCCAGGGTTTACGCATGACTGATCAAGCGATTGCCGGAGAGAAACCGGGTGCTGCCCAGATATAGACTAGGGTATCCAAAAGCCTAGAAATCCTTGACCGATTATTGAACCTGCCGAACGCCGCCTTTGTCTCGGTCGAATCCGCATGTCTCGCCCAGTAAATGCGCAAAAACCTAGGTTCGTTAGTCCGATCAATCGGTTACGAACAGACACGTCGATATACAGTCCTTCGAAATCAGTCCTAAACGCATCTTCCTGGCCAAGATTCGCGTAACCCATTGATCTAAATGGCTTAGGACCCAATCCAGAATTTCACGCGAATGGCTACAGCGAGCACTGATGTCTGAATAATTTATTGATTTTAAATTGTAAAGCAGCGCTGAACCGGTGCATGGCCAATTATCGCCTTGTTCAGCATGATGTTGCAAGCGACGAAGTGCATTTGCATGGCTGCAAAATGAAAAATTACAAACCAATAAAAGTCTTTTATATCAGCGTCTTATAGAAAAAATAGGCAAAATTTCCAGGGAAAACCGGGCAAGACGACAAACTCGCTGGTCGCGAAAACGCGATCTTCCAGCAACGCGAAAGTAAACTTGATGCCGCCCGCCAAGCCCGCCGTGCCAAGCGACAGGAAAACAGAGCTGCAGCCACTCTTCTCGCGTTTCTTCTTCCTCTCCAACTGCTAGTGCTCCAACTGCCAGACATCCACCCTCACTGCGCCTTCTTCGAAGTAGGCCAAGTTCATGGATGCCGCTTTCATTGCACCGCTTTCATTGATCTTGCCAGCCCCTCGATGTACACTCGGATGCATGGTTGGTCGGACATTTCCAGGCCCACCATTTCCTCCCCCGGCATCACTTATTGCTGATATCCAAATGACAGGTTTACGCTGAACCAGCGCACTTACAGACGACAGCTGGACAATTGTGTGTGAAATATGGCAAGGTCCGTCTACATTGAATCATCCGTTGTCAGTTACCTCACGTCGAGGCTAGGGTGTTCAATTTCGCCTTCTTCACGCACTTTTCGCTCCCGCAGGTCTATGTGCAGCGCCTGGATAGTTGGAGGGTGTAAGGCGTTGATATATAGCCCAATACAGTTCAGTCGGTGATGCAAGAAAACTGCGTGAGTCAGGCTAAGCCAGGACCGTCCAGATTGAACTACCTACGTCGAGGCCCAGTCGGGATTTGGTAATTGCCGGCCACCAAGCATCAACGCACGAATGGTGGAATGAGGCGCGATCGGATTATTAGGTCTTCATCTCATCCCTGGTCATAGAGGAAATCTCCGCGGGAGATGAGTCTGCTTCCGCGGCCAGATTACTAGCCGTCGCGGATATTCCAAGCCTGGGAATCAAGCCAGAAGCAGAAGACTTAGCGGAGTTGTTACTTTCGTCAAGGGCTGTCCCGGAGAATAGCAGCCGCGACGCACTTCATATTGCTATCGCGGCAACGCAAGGCATGGATTATTTGCTTACTTGGAACTTCAAACATATCAATAACGCAAGTACTCGCGCTTTGGTGGCAAATGCGGTAACCAGTTTCGGTCTAATATGCCCGATTCTGTGTTCTCCCGAAGAACTTATTGGTGAAGAAGATGCGTGAAGACCCTATTGTCAAAGAAGTGCGTGATAATGGTCTCGCCTTTGCGCGCAAATATGGAAACGATCCCCACCGTATTTCACACGTTTTGCGAGCAAAGGAAGCAGCATCGGGCCGCAAAGTAGTTTATCGAGAAGCAAAGCGTGTAACGCAGAAAGCTGCAAGCTAACGAGCGCATCCAGCGGACGCGCCAAAGGCGCGCGCCGCTGATACTGGGGGTTATGCGCAGAAAAAATCCTGAGATGAAGTATGAGAATAGAAGAAGAACCTGATCGTGAATACCGTATTGACATGGAAGTCGTTGTTGACGCTTATGACAGCGAAGAACCCGCAATGGGGTGGTATTACTATATTTCTGATGAATGTGAATTTCCGTTTAAAGCAAAATGCATAGAAAAAAGAAAGATATCTCCACTTGATCTAAATGAAGAAGTTGAGGTTTTGTCAGTTACCTCAGAAGAAAAATGTGGAAATGAGATCTTTGTTGAAGTCAAATGGAGTAGTCGCGCAATGGCTGTTCCTTTGTCTCAACTGAAGGGTATTGATGTTAGCGATAAAACAAAAGAAGTGATTGAAGATTGGCATTATTGGTGCCAAAGAGGGTATGAATTTTAGCGATATAGATATGCATGACAAAGCAAATTCATCCGACGCGCCAAAGGCGCACGCGGCTGATTTGCAACGTTAGGCGGCGGATGAGGAATTTACAGAGTACAACCGCTGGATGAGAATCTACCTCGATGGTTGTTCACTCCAACGTCCTTTCGACGACCAGACACAGGCAAGGATTCGAGTCGAGACAGAGGCCGTACTGGCAATCCTGGCTGCCACGCAGGCAGGAGACATCGTATTGCTGAATTCTGAAGCGCTCAAATATGAAATGGGGCGTATTCCCGACGAGCAGCGTCGTACCGAGGTAGCAGCTGTTCTGGCCTTGGCCAAGGAACGCGCTGAGATTACTGATGAGGCAGAGGCTTTCGCTGAGATTCTGGAAAGTCGCGGAATCAGCCCTATGGATGCTGTGCATTTGGCACTCGCCTCAACGGCGAAGGTAGATTTCTTTACAACATGCGATGATAGGCTTCTGCGCAAGGCCAAAGGATTAGCTGGCCTCGGCTGCAAGATTATTTCCACGCTCGATCTCGTATCAGAGGCTTTAATATGACAACATGCGTTCAACCCATCTCTGAAGTTACTCAGCGCGCTACGAATGGGCTTATCAGAGAGATTGGTGTCGTCGATACGATTCGATTCCTGAACCAGTTCAGAGCCGGTGCCGGGAACTATACCGTGGAACGCGACCAGCTTTTTAAGTGGATGTCCGTAAAGGACATTATCAGCGATATCAAGGCGCAGCGAAAAACAAGCGCCTAACCAGCGCTTTCACCGGAGATCGGCAAAGCCGCCCCCGGTGAAGCGTGAGCGTTGGCGCCGGCAACGGACCTGCCATCTGCGCCCATCGAATTGCCCCGAAGCAATAACTTAAACCACACCGAAACGAATGAGGTGAAGGAGTCAATCAATGACACCAAGTCTTGAAAAGATAGAACGTGAAGTGTTGGATTTGCCTGAAACTGAGCGCGCGTTCCTCGCAGATCGTCTGCTCAGTTCCTTAGATGGGGAAATACTTGGTGAAGTTGATGCTGCATGGGTAGCAGAAGCGGAGCGACGCTACGCCGAATACAAAGATGGGAAACGGACTCCTATTCCCGCATCTTGCGTCTTATCAGAAGCTGATCGATTCATCGAGTGAACAACGTTGCATTTGATTCTGACGCTCGTGCGGAGTTCCTTGCAGCAGTGAGATATTACGAAGAATTTCGAAAAGGGTTAGGACTTCGCTTTCGTCAGACAGTTGAGGCGCAACTGGGTAAGATACGGGAAATGCCCTTTCGTTTCCGCGTACTCCGTGCGCCATTTAGGCGTTGTGTCGTGCCAAAGTTTCCCTATGCTATTGTCTATACTATCGAACCAGAATTTATTCTAGTGGTTGCCGTGGCTCACAACAAAAGACAACCAGAGTACTGGAATGACCGTGTTGACACGCAACCATAGCTACACGCGCCAACAAACGCATACAGCCGACCAGAAAAAGCGCCGCTCGTATCTCGCTCTGCTTTTTGCGTCGGCTGATGCGTAACGTTGGCCGATAAGACTTACATCGAAGCACACCCCAATCCACCACTGACAGGCAAAGCGATGACCGAGGTAGAACAAATCGAGGACCGCGTTCTCGAGCTCAGCCCGAGCGAATTCGCAGAGTTCCGGACGTGGTTCCGGGAGGCCTTGTTCATAAGCTCGGCCAAGACTTAGGGTTAACCTCGAACACCGTTAGTATTTTAAATTTAAAAACAAAGTCTTACTGAAAATTCCACGCACCCGCTCGTCAGTTGGTTGGAGTTATGAACAAGGCCTTCCGGGAGCAAGAATGGGAGGAATAGTAAAAAAGGGGTCAGTACAAAAGGGGTCAGAGCCCTTTTTACTTCGTCTTCACCCTGCCCGAAGACCTCGACCGCCTGGTGCAGTACTGCGATGCCGAGGTCTACGCCATCCTCATGCGCAGTGCCGCCGAGACCCTGCAGACCTTTGCCCACAAACTCTGGGACGCCGACCTCGGCATTGTCAGCGTGCTGCACACCTGGGCCAGACCTTACAGCTGCACCCGCATGTGCATTGCCTCGTCACCGGCGGCGCATTGAAACGCGATGGCAGCGGTTTTGTGCAAGCGCCGAACAACTTCCTGTTCCCGGTCCGCGCCCTCTCGCCGGTCTTCCGAGCCATCTTCCTACGCGAACTCGAAGCCCTGCGCGCCGCCGGCAAGCTCAGCCACTGCCCGCCCGAACTGCACGACGAGGCCGACTGGAAGCAACTGCTGATCCGCCTCCGCCACGCCTGGGTCGTGTATGCCGAAGCCCCGTTCGACACCCCCCCAGCACCTCATCCGCTACCTCGGGCGCTATGTGAACCGCATCGCCATCGCCAACGACCGCATCCTCGCCGTCGATGCCGACGGCGTCGTCTTCCGCTACCGCGACAACCGCGTCAAAGACCCCGAGAGCCCCGAGGCGCAGAAAACCATGCGCCTGTCCGGGCCGGAATTCATCCGCAGATTCCTGCAACACGTCCTGCCGCCCGGCTTCCACCAAATCCGCTACTACGGCCTGCTCGGCGGCAGTCGGCGCAAAGCCGACCTCACCGCCTGCCGCGCCCTGCTCGGCCTCGACCAGCCAGAGGCGCCCTACATCGCCGACCTCAAGGGCTTCCTCAGCAAACAAACCATCGACCCGAGCCTCTGCCCGAATTGCGGCAAGGGCCACCTGCGCCAAGTCTTCCAGATCCTCTCTTTCCACGACCCGCCCGCCGAATACGCCATGGCCGCCTGAATGCTGCACGCCGCCCCCAGCAGCCCCGCACCGCAACACCCCGGATCAAGGGAACGCTTCCCCGCGAGTCGAAAAAGGGGTCAGTCGAAAAAGGGGTCAAAGGGAAAAAGGGAAAAAGGGGTCAGAGGGGTCAGAGCCCTTTCTAATGAAAAGTCGAAATGATCGCCCAAAAAGCAGCCCAGTGCCGACGCCAAACCGCGGGGCGTCGCTTCGCTCCGCCCCGCAGTTTTGCGCGGGCTGTCTGTAACGTTGGACTCTGAGCACGACGCGACGTAAACACGATGAAGAGAAAAAGAGAAAAAGAGAAAAAGAGAGAAAAAGGGGTCAGAAGAGAGAAAAAAGGGTCAGAGTTCTTTTTACTTCCTTTTTACTTCGTGACCTAGCGCTGGGGCTACGGCAATCCGCGATTTTGGGCGATCGGTGGGGAGTCGATGGGCATCCCGCTGCCAAACGGGTAGCGCGGTGTTGGGCGTTGGCGAGGCGACGAGGGTGATCTGTCCGGCAAGCATTCCTGGCAAGAAGAACCCTGTAGGCGGGAAAACAGGCCGTGCGCCAGCAAGCCAGCGTCGATCAAGGCGTGGCGGCGAGGGACGGCTTCGGGGGGGATTCGGCAAGATGCGGACATGGACGCATCCGGGCCGGAATGGTAGCATGCGGTGATTAGCGGGTCTCGCGGGCAACGTGATTGGTGCGTCCCGATCACCTTTCCCGTGCCGTTCGACGCGACGGCCGCAGATATCCAGAAACGGGATAACACTCCGCGACACGCTGTTATCTGGACAGTGCATGTGGTCGTTTCGGCCTCCCGCCCGTCGCGTCATGCGCACGCGGGGGAGTTATCTGGAAACCATAGAATCACTAGTTGCTATGGACTGTCGCCAAGCAACACCAAGATCCAGCAGACATACCCCCTAAAGGGGGTATGCTGCTGATCTTAGTTGATTAGGTTTCATAATCAAATGTCTGATGAAATAGAAGCCGAGAAAATCGAGATAGACCTACATGGCGAATTTTCTGCCTCTGATTTAGAACAGATTATCGTGTCACTTGCAAAGGCAAGAGCAAGCCTTGATCCTCCAGTTTCCAACCATCCGCCAGGAGAAGAATCTGAAGAGGAAATACTCATTCAGTCAGACACGAAATTTAGCGTCAGAACTCTCGCAAATGGCGGCATCCGAATTTGGCTCAGAAACGAAGGCATTGGATGGCTTGCGTTTACTTTGAGTGCCGCAGACAAAGACGGGCTGCGGGAGTTCCTCGGCAAGCGCGTCGGCCACTCTCATGCATCGCATTGAATGCGTACGACTGCCTTTCCCAAGGATACGAAGTTGCGATTTCATGAAAAGAAAACCTAACAAAAAGCTCAAGGCGACGCAGTGCCGCGCATCGAGCTATGAGTTCCATTAAAGCTTTTCGCAAGGCGCGGTACTGCGCGCCTTAGCTTGTCGTTAAATGCTGGAAGAAACATGGGAGAAGCACCTGTTAAAAAAAGTAAAGGAAGCAAAACCCATCGGCATGGAAGAGGGTGTGTTTACTATGTCCACTCCGATTAAGGCTACGTCGGAACGATAGCCAGCAGGGAGCAAGCAAGAGAAATGGATGAACATTCAGTTCTCATATGTAACGAAGACGAAGTTTCCCAATTTCCTGCTTGGGGAAACGAAAAAGCAAATCAGTATGTGCTAGAAAAATCGGTGGCTCTAGGTTTCAAGCGAATCGGAAATACGGCGTTCTTTGAACGTGTGTCAGAAGGCGTTGGATATGTCTATTTTATCGAAGCAATTGGTCTAGATAGGGTAAAAATCGGTTATTCTGACAATCCAGAGAAACGCTTAAAACAATTGTCAACGGGTTCGCCAGTCTCTTTAAGTATATATGCAAGAGTTCCTGGCAATCAGGTGATGGAGAAAGAAATTTATCAAAGGTTTTTACATTTAAGAGTAGAAAACGAGTGGTTTCATTTTACCAACGAAATAAAGGAGTACATTGAAGCAAATAGCATTTAACAAATAGCTCCAGGCGAAAGCAAAAAGCGCCGCTCGTGCCTCGCTATGCTTTTTCCTGCCCCTGAGCATTGCGTTAGGCCGAATAAGCGATAGGACCTCGATATGACGTATCAGCGAATAGAAGCGTTTCCCGACGATGCAGCCTCTTACGGATCCTCCGAGCTGACAGCTCTTGCCACAGTATGGAGAGAAAAAGAAGACGAACTCCAAGAGACAGGTGTCTTTCAGGATTTCCTCAAAAAGCTACAACGCGAGTGGGCCATCGAAACTGGTATTATCGAGCGCCTTTACACGTGGGATAGAGGCGTCACGGAAGTTTTGATAGAGCAAGGGATAGATTCCAGTTTGATCGCTCATCAGGGTGGGATTCAAAGAGAAGAAGCCGAACACATAAAGAAAATAATTGACGATCAGCTTTCAATTGTCGAAGGTCTCTTTTCGTTTGTAAAAGGTGATCAGCCGCTCACGGAACATTTTATTCGGGGGCTTCAGGCGCAATTCACAGAGCATCAAGACTACACCGAAGCGCTTACTTCTGACGGCACGCTTGTACGAGTTAAGTTGGAGAAGGGTAAATATAAGACGCTTCCGAATAACCCTCGGCGACCAGATGGAGAAATGCATACATATTGTCCCCCGGAGATTACACAGGAAGAGATGCAGCAACTGATAACATGGTACCGAGGAAGCGAAGGCGCTATGCCCACTGAAGTCAAGGCTGCATGGCTTCATCACAGGTTCACCCAGATCCATCCTTTTCAAGACGGAAACGGTAGGGTCGCACGCGCACTCGCGTCCCTTGTATTCCTTGAAGATCGTTATTTTCCCTTGGTAATTCGCGATGCTGATAGACAGGAGTACATAGGCGCACTGGAAGCAGCCGACCGAGGTGATTTGCGGCCCCTGGTAAGCATGTTTGCGCGTAGGCAGAAGGAATCGATCTTACGTGCTCTAGGTTTGGAGCAACAAGTACAACAAAGCAAACATGCCGAACAAATCATTTCGTCTGCGCTCCAAGTACTTAAGGATAAGTATACCACGGCCCAGAAGCGTTTCAGTCGCGTATATGATTACGCCGACGAGTTGGCTACTGTCGCGGAAGCCCGGATGAAGGAAATTGCAGATTCCCTGGACGATCAGCTTAGTGACTTAACACCACCTCAACAGGATCGCTATCACGCGCATCTAAGTTCAGCACGCAATGACTCGCCCCGCAAACATTACTTTCATAATCAGATTGTAGAGATTGCACGAAAGTTTGATTATTTCGCAAATCTTGAGCGGTACCGCGCCTGGATCAGAATTTCCATCAGGACGGAAGAGAATTTCGAGTTTGTAGTTAGCATCCATGGCTACGGATACGGGGATACGGGAATCATGGCTGCTTCTGCTCTTACCGATCGTCGTGTTGAGAAAGAAGAAGGGGGCACAGAGCCGGTAAGTGTACAGCCGGCTTCAATCGATCTTTTCCAGTTCAACTATGCCGAGTCTCTTGACAGTACGACCGAGCGCTTTCGTGATTGGTTGGAAAGTGCTCTTGCGGTCGCGTTGGGAGAATGGAAAAGACTTATAGCGGCCTAACCAGCGCATCCAGCCGAGCGCGAAAAGCGCCGCTCGTTCCTCGCTCTACTTTTCGCGCCCGCTGATGCGTGACGTTGCTATGGACTGTCGCCAAGCAACACCAAGATCCAGCAGACATACCCCCTAAAGGGGGTATGCTGCTGATCTTAGTTGATTGGGCATCAAAACAACGCGGAGCGAGAACATCATGCAGGACTCATCTTCTAGCGCCCGAGCGAGCCAGCTTCGCAGCTACCTGGAAAAGGCATGCAACGATATGGACACGGACGGGGCCGCAGGCTTTACAAACAAGCTTGAATTCTCCGGGTGTACGGTAACAGTCGTATTTCATTTTCTGGCAAAACACCACCATACAAGCAAATTATCGCTGTCCGACGTCAATCTTAACGAGAGCGGGTTACGCGGCGACAATCACACACTTGCTCTAGTAATCAAAGGTTTCAAGCGCAAGGTCGAGGAATGGACAAAGGATGGCGAAGGTTACAACGACAACGTGTATTTCTCGTGCCGGCCTGAATACCGAATTGACGAAGTATGGGCGGCTTGGTGCGAACTCGTCGAAATCTGCGGCGGCAGCGCGAACTCGGGTGGCGGCCTATTCGGCTCTTTGTTTCGATAAATTCAAAAAGAAGCGAAGCGGCAAGAGGTCCAGTATCAATAAGCATGACCGCCCATGAACGAGATCGCCCAACGAGTGCACCAGCCCGAGCGCATGCTGCCGAGCCGCCGCTGACGCGGGCGGCTCGGCACCATGCGCCGGGCTGTGCTTGACGTTATGTCCACTGTGCCTTTCCAAAGTACTGGGTTGCGGTAGTCTTCAGTATGAAGTACACTTAGACGTACACGCAAACGTACATCGAGGTGAGCATGCCCAAGGTTAGAGTCGATGAAGATATCCGCCCGTTGTCCGAGTTCAGGGCCAGCGTTGCTTCCTTTGTAAAGCAGATCCACGAAACCCGACGTCCAATGGTCTTAACTCAGCGGGGACGCGGTGTAGCGGTCCTGATGAATATCCACGAGTTCGAGCTTATGCAGGAGCGTCTGGAAGTCCTGGAAGACATTTATCGTGCCGAGGAACAGCTCGCGGCGGGTGAGGGAGTGCCGCATCACGAAGCCAAAGCGCGGATGCTGACGGGGCTTATTCAGTGAAGGTGGAGTGGTCCCCGCTCGCGTTGGAAAGAGTTGAAGATATTGCGCAGTACATCGCCCAAGATAACCCAGATGCGGCAGCGCAATGGGTGACCGAGCTGTTCGACACAGTAGAGCGTCTGGCTGAGTTTCCAGAGAGTGGTCGGACGGTTCCGGAAGTGGGCGTTCATCGAATCAGAGAGGTGATCTTTGGCGCGTACCGTGTGATCTATAGCGTGAAAGACAAGGTCGAAGTGCTGACCGTGCGTCGTGGGAGTCAGTTGCTGCGCTTAAGCGAAATCGATGAACACCAGACATAACAACAGCTTCAACTCGGACCGGCTTTTCCGCTGCCGCTCCAAAGCCGGCCGGTTAAGCTGAGCGTTAGGCACTAAAAAAGAGGCTCATATGGGACACAAGGGAAACAGATAATAGTCCCGCTGGAAATCAACGTGCTGTATCACGTCCTCACCTTAGAGCCCACATGAGCGAAAAAAGATAATGACTTATTTACAGATTGCAAATCCATAAAGTATTTCCGCGATACGGATTGTGGATGATTTAACAAAAATTCCATTCGGGTTTCGAGTTTCAGACCAACAGTACGTGGATGTTGTCGATGTCCCAAAAGGGAAGCTTTGTGGTTGCATCTGCCCTTCATGTAAAATGCCCTTACAAGCAAGGCAGGGTAAAGTTAACCAATGGCATTTCGCACATTCTTCAAGAGGAGCATCTAAGCTAACGGAAAAGGAATGCGATTTCTCATTTTGGGTTTCAGTTTTATCAATGGCAAAACAAATTATTAGCAAAGGCGGAACATTAACAGTACCTTCATGTACAAAATATCTTGGGCATGATGAAATCTTTATAACTGATGAAAAAGAAGTGCAACTCCCGGAACTAGAAATAGAAAAAGGGTCATTCGATGCTTACTATTGTTTCGGGAAATATTCTATCGGCCTCAATTTTACTACGCCGGAGAAAGAGTATCATGCAACATACGTTTCAAACAAAGGAGTCGGTGTACTTGAGATATCGCTTTCTAGGGCGTTAAATGCGTTTTTTGATAAAACCAGAAGATCGGACTTTAAAAACATCCTTAAAGAAATAATTTTTCAGGATGTTGATAACAAAAAGTGGATATATCACCCCAAAATTGAATACTACATAAATAGGTATGGTGAAAGATTACAAGACAAACCTCCTTATGACCTTGATTTTGTCTTAGGAGGCATGGGTCACGTGAGACTCGGTTGCTATGAATGCGTCCATTGTAAATTGAGATGGCGAGGTATCCAGGAATGTCCAGATTGTCATAATAGAAACAGTCAAGTAGTCAAATGCCGGTAACATCATTTGATTTGCCTAACTAGCGGCTCGGCCCGACCGCCCTTTGCCGCGCCGTCGCTTCGCTTCCGGCGCGGCAAAGGGCGGCGAGCCAGCCTTAACGTTGGACTAAATAAATAACCCCCACCATCAAAGCACGCCAACGCATCAACCGACTGAAGGATGCATCACCACGGGCACGCGGGATCGCCCCCGGCCTTGTTCATAACTCCGACCAACTGACGAGCGGTTGCATTGGCTTTTCCGTAAAGCATTGGTTTTAAAGTAAAAATACTGGAGCGTTCGAGGCTAACCCTAGGTCTTGGCCGAGCTTATGAATAAGGCCATCGCCCCCTTCCGCGCCCGCTCTCACGGGAACTGGCTATACTGTAACCATGTGCAGTCTAGCCATCACCGCCGAAATCCGTCGCGAGTTCCCCGTCGAATACGCTCCGCCGCCATTCGAACTGGCTGACGTGGTGCGCATGCATAGCGCTGCCTACCACGCCCAGTACCATCCGAGCTTCGAGCAAGGCCGCGCCCTGCACGCCATCGAGACCTGCCGCACCACCGCCCTCGGCGGCCATGTCGAGGAGTGCGACCACTGCGGGCATGTGGAGATCAGCTACAACTCCTGCCGCAACCGCCATTGCCCCAAATGCCGCGCCTCCCAGCGTGCCGCCTGGGTCGAAGCTCGCGAGCTGGAGCTGTTGCCCATCCAGTACTTCCACCTCGTCTTCACCCTGCCCGAAGACCTCAACCGCCTGGCGCAGTACTGCGATGCCGAGGTCTACGCCACCCTCATGCGCAGTGCCGCCGAGACGCTGCAGACCTTTGCCCACAAACGCTGGGACGCCGACCTTGGCATCGTCAGCGTGCTGCACACCTGGGGCCAGACCTTACAGCTGCACCCGCATGTGCATTGCCTGGTCACCGGCGGCGCACTGAAACGCGACGGCAGCGGTTTTGTGCAAGCGCCGAACAACTTCCTGTTCCCGGTCCGCGCTCTGTCGCCGGTGTTTCGCGCCATCTTTCTGCACGCATTGGAAGACCTGCGCGCCGCGGGCAAGCTCGATGCCGGCCCGCCCGAGCTCGCCGAGGACAGCGAATGGAAGCAACTGATGGTGCGCCTGTCTACGCCGAACAACCGTTCGCCGAGCCGCAACACCTGATCCGCTACCTTGGGCGCTATGTCGAGCATCGCCATCGCCAACCACCGCCTGGTTGCCGTTGACGACGACAGCGTCACCTTCAGCTACCGCGACAACCGCTGCAAAGACCCCGACAGCCCCGAGGCGGAGAAGCACATGCGCCTGCCCGGCGCCGAATTCCTCCGCCGTTTCCTGCAGCATGTGCTGCCGCCCGGCTTCCATCAGATTCGCTACTACGGCCTGCTCGCCGGCGGCCGGCGCAAGGACAATCTGGTGCGCTGCCGCGCCCTGCTCGGCCTCGACCACCCCGAGACCCCCTACATCGCGGACATGGACGCGTTCCTCGCCAAGCAGGGCATCGACCCCGGGCTCTGCCCCGTGTGCGGCCAAGATCGTCTGCGCAACGTCTTCCAATTCCTCTCCTTCCACGACCCGCCGGCCGAATACGCCGCCGCAGCCTGAATGGCAGACGCCCGCACCATCGCCTTACCGACGCCCCGCCCATGCAGGGATCTCCGCCCTGCGTGTACCGCTGCCGAAGCGGTCTCGCAGCGCCTGCCCGCAGCCTCCAAGGCGCGCCCTAAACCCATCTCCCGACGCCCCCGATGTCCCCACGAAGCCACCAGCGCCTTCCACGGCGACCCGATGCGTGGCGTTGACAACCCCTCCGCAAATGGAGAAAAACCCATAGCTGACAGGACGACTGCCGCAGACGTCCAACAAGTGCATCAGCCAGACGCCCGCAGTCAGTCAGAATCCGAAGCTTCGGCGCAGCACGCAAACGCGGGCGTGGCGGCACGCCTCGTGGCGACAATGCGGGCGCCAGCTATGCATAACGTTATACATGAGGAAGCTCATGGCAAGAGATCTCAATCATCCCGTATGGGCAGTATATGATCTTTATAGAAGCGTAAAGCTGAACACTGAGTGTTACGCCAAGAAGCTGTATTGTATAGAGGTGATTAACACTACCCTTGAGATAATCTTACTTGTAACTGCGCCTACCTCTTCAGTTGCTGGGTTGTGGTTCTGGGAAGATCCGCTTGGCGCTGAAATATGGAAGTATCTAGGTGCAATTGCCGCATTCGCTATTGTTTTCAAGCAGGCGCTTCAGCTCACAAAGAAAATAAAGGAGTACAGCAATGCATTACTAACCTACAAGGTGCTAGAGCAAGAGCTTTACGTTCTATGCGAACTGATAAAGTCAAAAGGCGACTATAACGCTAAGAGACTGTATGGGAACTAAATCACTGATTTGACGTCTAAAAAATCTGAAAAACTAAAGGATTTAATACGATTTTCCCTTTTTTATTCGGAGAAATCAAGATGACTTCAGATAATGTTCATACACCTGTACGCTATCCAAGTGACCTGTCAGACGAAGAATGGGCAATCATCGAGCAAGTCTTGAACGAACTTGACCCGTATAAGACAGGGCGCCGCCGTGATTCGAATCTACGCGAGATTCTGAATGCCATTTTCTATTTGAATAAGACAGGCTGCCTAGGGTGTTCAATTTGGCCTTCTTCACGCACTTTTCGCTCCCGCAGATCGATGTGCAGCGCCTGGATAGACGGAGGGTGTAAGGCGTTGATATATAGCTCAATACAGTTCAGTCGGTGATGCAAGAAAACTGCGTGAGTCGGGCCAAGCCAGGACCGTCCAGATTGAACTACCTACAGGCTGCCCTTGGCGTTATTTACCGAAAGATTTTCCTCCTTACACCCTTGTCAATTACTACTATAACAAGTGGACACACAGTGGTTTGCTGGAGCAGATCAATGCAGAGCTACGGGCGCGTTTGCGCCAAATGAAAGGCCGAAATCCCGATCCAAGTGGCGCCATCATTGATAGCCAAAGTGTCAAAGGGACACCGGAGTCATCGGTCGAATCCGGCTTCGATGGTGGTAAGCTTGTCAAGGGCCGGAAGCGACATATCGTCGTTGATACAATAGGTTGCCTGCTTGTCGTCTACGTGCATGCAGCTAATGTGTATGACGGAAAAGCAGCTCGTGAAATTCTCACGCGTCTATTCGTGCTCCTGCAGAGTGTAAAGCATATTTGGGCTGAATGCGGCGGCCTTGCTCATAAGCTCGGCCGGGACTTAGGGTTAGCCTCGAACGCCCCAGTATTTTAACTTTAAAACCAACGTCTTACGGAGAAATATAACGCACCCGCTCGTCGGTTGGTCAAAGTAATGAATAAGGCCAATGCGGCTATATGGGCAAAGAGCTTTTTAATTGGGTATTATCTGAATTTAATTGCACCCTCGAGATTGTAAAGAGGCAGAAAAGAAAGAAAGGTTTTCAAACAGAAAACGGGGACACAAACAGAAAACGGGGACAGACCACCTTTTTCAGCATGAGCGCGATTCTGTAAAACGTGGAAAACGTGGTCTGTCCCCGTTTTCGTAGTCCCCGTTTTTCGTAATTGAGAATCTTGGATTGGCTCATATGGGACACAAGGTGAAACAGATAATAAGTACTCCAATAGAATAGATTGTATTAATAAGTACTCCAATAGAATAGATTGTATTAATAAGAATGATTTAAAATGATAATATCAATAAATCAAGTCAATAGTATCGAATTGAGAACTAATTCTTTCTTTTAATCGGCCTCTATTTTTCTGTTTCGATATAGCAAAATAGGGTAAAATGCAGTTTCCTTGAAAAACAAAAGTTCACTTCAGCACAATAGAAATCCGAATCAATCCGATGGAATACGCAAACATCGAGAATCGCACATTGTCTCAAAACGATATCGATCAACTCACCAACATGATGAAAAGCGAAGCGCTTCCTCATGTGCGCAATCGCGCCCATGCGATTCTGCTTCTGTTCGAAGATCGCAAAAGGTTCGATGAAGTTGCAAAGATTTTAAGAGTACATACGAATACGGTTCGCAACTGGGCCGAGCGTTGGGTCGCCGAAGGAATCGACGGGCTATACGATCTCGAAGGACGCGGAGCCAAACCGCTCTTTTCCCGGGAAGAAGAAAACATCATATTGGAATGCCTCGAAAAGGAACCGCGTTCGCTACGCAAATTGGCCGAAGAGGTGGAAAAACGAACCGGTAAGAAGGCGCATGTCGAAACATTGCGAAAGATTCTGAAGAAACACGGTAAAGTATGGAAAAGACAAAGAAAAATACCGAAAGGGAAGCCCGATGAAGAGAAGCGCGAGCGGACGAAATCGGACCTGGAGGAGTTACGGAGCATGGCTTGCGAAGGCGAGTTCGACTTGTATTACTTCGACGAGTCCGGATTGAGCTTGGATCCGTATGTGCCATACGCTTGGCAAGATATCGGAAGAGACGGCACCTTGGGTATTCCCGCCTCCCGTTCGAAACGGATCAACATCTTGGGTTTCATGAATTCTACGGGTGATAAACTCGCAGCTTTCGAACAGGAAGGATCTGTGAATAGCGATGTCGTGATCGACATCATGGACGAATTCTGCGAGAGCCTCGAACGTCCCGCAGTTGTGGTTTTGGATAACGCTTCAATTCATAGAAGCAAGGCTGTAGCAGCTAAAATGGAGGAATGGGATCGCCGGGGCATGACGCTCTACTTTCTGTGCACATATTCACCGGAACTGAATTTGATCGAAATTTTGTGGAGAAAAATCAAATACGAATGGATACCCATTTCGGCTTATGAAAGCATATCCAATCTCAGGGCGGCCCTGAGAAATATCATTGATTCATTTGGACCGAATGAATATAGAATTGATTTTTCTAATTGAATTTTACAAATAATTCAATTGAGGTACTTAGTCCCGTTGGAAATCAACGTGCTGTATCACGTCCTCACCTTAGAGCCCACATGAGCGCTTGGATTTGCACCACCCGTCCTATGCTCTCCAGAAGAGCTTGGAGGCACGAATGATTAGAGATCCAATCGTCGAGGAAATTCGCCGGTATCGTCAGGAGCATTCAGAAAAATACGACTATGACCTTAAGAAAATCTGCGAAGCGTTACGCAGTCGGCAGACTATGTCAAAAAAGAAAGTGGTGAGCCGGGGCCCCCGTTTGGCGAGGCAAGCCAATGGCAGCTAACAAAAGCCTGCAGCCGACAGGTAAAAGTGCCGCTCGCTTCACTCGCAGCACTTTTACCGGCGGCTGAGGCTTACGTTGGGCACGTTAATCGAGACTTACGATGACACCGGAACTCCTGACCGCCTAAGCTGAGCTGGTCTCTGCCGTGGCGTGGCCGGCGATTGGGCGAGAAATGGGGACGTACCACGAATGTTCTCCTGATCGTTAGAAAAACGGCAGTTGTTAGGTGACAATTAACTTGGCCGGTCGACGACAACTAACTTGGCCGATTTTAGAGGCTAAGGTAGCTGGCATTTTCGCAACCAAACGGCGCGTGAATGTCAGGCAAGCGGATCACCATTGAGCAGGTCAAGTTCTACATGAGCAACAGAAAGCAAAGTCGCACGCAGGCGCAGGCGAGTGCCAAGACGGGCGTATCCGAGCGCAGTGCACGGCGGATCGAACACGGGGAGATCGGCGTACTGCAGAGCAAGGAGCGGCACTGGCGAACGCGCGCGGACCCGTTTGCAGGGGTCTGGGAGGAGGAGATCGTCAGTCGTCTGGAGCGCCAGCCGCGCCTGGATGCGACGACCCTGTTTGAAGACTTGCAGGAACGCCATCCGGGAGAGTACGGCAACGGCAAGAAGCGCACCTTCCAGCGTCGGGTGAAGGCGTGGAAGGCGCTGCACGGAGCGGACAAGGAGGTGATGTTCCGCCAGGTGCAGGAACCAGGTCGGCAGGGGTTATCGGATGTCACCGAACTCAAAGGGCTGGTCGTGACGATCGCTGGCGAGGAGCTGGACCACCGGCTGTACCACTTTCGCCTCGCCTACAGCGGCTGGAGCCACGTCAAGGTCGTGCTTGGAGGGGAATCCTACAGTGCGCTGGCCGAAGGGCTACAGGAGGCGCTGTGGCGGCTTGGTGGGGCACCGTTGGAGCACCGCACCGACAGCCTCTCGGCGGCCTACAAGAACCTCAGCAGCGAAGCACAAGCGGACCTCACCGAGCGCTACACGCAGCTCTGCGCGCATTACGGCATGACGGCCACGCGCAACAACCGTGGCGTCAGTCACGAGAACGGCGCCGTGGAATCGCCGCACGGGCACATCAAGCGGCGCATTGTGCAGGCGTTGTTGCTGCGTGACTCGGCCGATTTCGCCAGCTTGCAGGACTACCGAGAGTGGCTCGACGCGCTGCTGGTGCGTTTCAACCGGCGTTGCAGCGAGGCGCTCGCCATTGAGCGCGCGCAGCTGCAAGCCCTACCACGGCGGCGCACCGGCGACTACAGCGAGCAGCTGGTCGTGGTCACCACCTTCGCCACCATTGATGTCAAGCGCGTGCTCTACAGCGTGCCCGCACGCCTGGTCGGCGAGCGGCTACGCCTGCATCTCTTCGACGACCGCATCGAGGCGTACGTCGGCGCCACCTTGGCGCTCACGCTGCCGCGGGTGTACAGCGTCAACCACGAGCGGGCACGGCGCATCGACTACCGCCACCTCATCGGCGTGCTGGCACGCAAGCCGCAGGCCTTTCGCTACTCGCAGCTGCGCGACGACCTGCTGCCCAACGCCACCTACCGCGCGATCTGGCAGCATCTGGACAGCCACCTAGAAGCACGCGCGGCATGCAAACGCATCGTCGGCATCCTCGCCCTGGCCGCGCGCGCCGACTGTGAGCAGGCGCTGGGCGCGTATCTGCTCGAGCGCATCGCCGCGGGTAGCGTGCCCACGCTGACGGCGCTGGAAAGCCGTTTCGACGCCCGCGACGCAGCCACATAGCAGGCTGAGCTGCGCGACCGGCCCAGTACCCAGCACGCGCTTGCGAGCTACGACCACCTGTTGCCCGCGCAGGGCCAATCCATGGAGCTGCACTGACATGGTCCAGACCGCCACATTAGCGCTGATGCTCAAGCAACTGAACCTCACCAGCATCGCCCGCCACTGGCAGACGCAGCTCGAGACAGCCGAGCGCAACGGCTGGGACGGCGCGCGCTACCTCAGTGCGCGATGCGAGCAAGAGCTGGCCGATCGTCACAGCCGACGCATTTCGCGTTACAGCAAGGAATCCCAGTTGCCCCCGGGCAAAAGCCTGGCCAGCTTCGATTTCGCCGAACTGCCAGAGGCGACCCGCGCGCAGATCCAGGCCCTGGCCGGCTCCAGCGACTGGACCCGCCAAGCGCGCAACCTGCTGCTGTTCGGTGCCAGCGGCGTCGGCAAGACCCACCTGGCCGCCGCCATCGGCCATGCGCTCACCGAGCGCAACGTGCGCGTGCGCTACGCCAACACCACCGCGTTGGTGCAGCAGTTGCAACTCGCCCGCGAGCAACTGCGCCTGGAAGACGCGTTGCACAAGCTCGACAAGTACCCGCTACTGATCTTGGACGATTTCGGCTACGTCAAGAAAAGCCAACAGGAAACACAGGTGCTGTTCGAACTCATCGCCCATCGCTACGAGCGCGCCAGCCTGATCATCACCTCCAACCAGGCGTTCGCCGACTGGGATCAGATCTTCCCCGACCAGATGATGACGGTGGCCGGCGTCGACCGCCTGGTCCATCACGCGAGCATCATCGAGATCGTAAGCGATAGCTACCGGCGCAAGCACGCCCTCGGCCAGCGCGGCAGCGAGCCGGCGAGCGCATATCCGGCGCCAGCGAACAGGTCGACGACAAGCAGCGCTGACAGCGCGCGGCGTAACGAACCGCGCGCGTCGGCCATCAACCCCGAGGCCGAGTAATCGTCGTCGCGAGCGCGCCCGCACGGCGCGCGACGACAACCCCACGGCGCGGCGCCGCGCCCCTGGCGGGTCCGAGCACGTCCAGTCGCCCTTCGGGCTCCTTCCCGTGCTCGGACCCGCCAGGGGCGCCCCAAACCACCCCACAACATAGGAGGCTCCCACCCCAAAGAACAGCGACAACTAACCGGCCAAGATAGTTGTCGCTGACCGGACAAGATAATTGACATCGGATAGGCCAGTGCAGTATCGCGAGGGACTTGACGGCGGCGCCGGGGCTTAGCTAGCGTTGACTTCCAACGCCTGCACAAGAGACATGTCCAATGAGCGAAAACCGGCGGCGCCAATGGCACTAACGCAAGCACTTGGAGGACTCAACTGATGCTGATCGACTACATCCGTGCGGCCATGCACCACGCCCGCTACGAACTGCTGGACGACGACGAGGGGTTCTACGGCGAGATCGCGCCCTGCCCAGGCGTCTTTGCCAACGCCGACACGCTGGAGGGTTGCCGCGACCAGCTCGCCGAGGTGTTGGAGGACTGGATACTGGTCCGCGTGGCGCAGGGGCTCGAGCTCCCAGTGATCGATGAGCAGCACATCCGCATTGCCGATATCGCCTGATGCCGCCGTTCGGACCGATTTCCCGTCGGCAACTCATTGCGGCGCTAAGACAGCTTCGCTTCGATGGACCCTACTCCGGCGGGTCGGCACGCATTCATGCGCCGCGATGATCGCACCGTCTTTATCCCCAATCCGCATCAGGGCGACATTGGCCGGGGCCTCCTCGCTCGGATTCTGCGGCAGGCGGGTGTCGAGCGCAGCGAGTGGGAGAGCATCAAATGACTTGCGTGGTCGGGAGGACTGGTTCAAGTCTTGCCAGTTTCCCCGGATCGTTTTGTAGGGCGCTCGGTAACGGCATCGCACCCGCTTCGCAGCACGCCAGCGGCCACGCGCCGGCGCGATCGGTCCGCGAAGCGGGTCCTATGCCTGTGCACCCCGAGGTGCAGCAGGCGGGCTGGGCGCAATTGATCAGAGCTTGGGATTCAATCGGCTCGCGTCGGTCGGCGTGCAACCGCATCGCTGCGGCTCGCCGGCTGCGCCAGGGTTTACGCATGACTGATAAAGCGATTGCCGGAGAGAAACCGGGTGCTGCCCCGGTAGCATGTTCAGCTGTTCCACCAGAATGAAGATTGCTTCGTATTCTTTGCAGGCAACGCCCAATAAACATCAGGTTGCTCATGTTCTGATGTCATGTCTTTTCGATCCCGAGCAAGTCGCGCTGGGCGGGTTGTACCTAGGCTGTCGACATGTCCTGAGTTTTGATGCCAAACCGATTCCGGGTCTTGGATTGCTTCACCGAACGCACTGGGGAAACCTAATCGGTGTCGGGGTCGCTATAGGAATCGGAATCGAATCCGCTCATCGATGAAAACAGCCAGCTCGATACCAATCCCTCATTCCGACCTTGACACCGATCCCGACACCGACTAGGCATCCATAAACCGGAAAGCGCTTGTTTTAGTGAGACTGCAGATTTCGACAGCCTAGGTTGTACCCTGGGGTATCTTCAGTTCATTTTTTGAAAAGACAATGGCCTACAGCCCCCGGGAAAGGCGCGGCGCTCGCGTCCGCTCCGCTGGCATCAGCTGCTGGATCGCCCGCAAGCGGGCTCCTATGCCGGGCGGCTCCCACGGCTGGTCAAGGTTCGCTTGCGGGCGAGACGCCTTGACCCCTCTGCGCACTCTGCGTCTCTGCGGTGAATCCTTGCATGCTTCGAAGGCAGCACTCGACGGGAAGACAGGCAAAATGCTGTGTTTCTCCACAGAAATCGCCGAAATCGGCAGGCCGAGGTCTCAGCGCCAATGCCGCAAACAGGCTGCCAGCAAATTGTCGAGACGTTTGCGCTGGCCAGCGTCCAGCCCAAACGGATCGAAACGGTTTCGATAATGCAGCTGGACCGCATCGCGCAGTACGCAGCGTCGATCCGCATGCGACGTGTCGATGCGCTCCGCCCACTCGCGCAAGGTCTCCGTGGAGCGTCGTCCAAGCCCGTGCTTGTTCGCGGCCAGTTCGATTGCGGTGAATGCGCCGCCCATTGCTGTCTGCGGCAATGGGGTCTCTCGATGTCGCCTGCCCCGGCGTGCTCGGCGAGCGATGCGCCATGCCAGGAGCAAAATCAATACTGTCAGCGGCAGCAACAGCCAATTGCGCTGGTCGCGCTCGTCGCTGGTTGCGCCGGACAAAGTCAAGCGCAACCAGGCGATAAAATCGCTGTATGTCAGAGTCCAAGGGCGCTCTGCCATTTCCAGCGCGGCCCAATCCGGCGGTGTCGGATCAAAGCTGCGCCAGGCACCGTCGATCCAGGCCAACACCCAGGCGTGGGCATGGCTGTCACGACCAATCCAGGCCTGCTCCAACGCGCTGTACTCCTGCACCGACCAACCGCGCACATAGCGGGCAGGAATGCCGGCTTGACGCAACAGCAGTACCGCGGCACTGGCAAAATATTCACAATGGCCGGCTCTGGCATGGGATAAGAAATAGCTCAGCGGTGGCTGATCCGCCGGAATCCTGGGCAGTGTCAGCGTATAGCGAAAACGGCTGTCGAAATAGGCTTGTAACCGTTGCAATGCCTGTGACGGCGGCAGCTCGGTCAGCTGCAGTTCGGCAACGACCTGGGCCATCATCTCCTGTTCCGCATCGAGCACGCGCAGATCGATGGCATCCGGTGCCACCGAGGGTAGTGGTCGAGACCCTTCGGCGACGCGAAAGCCAACAAACGCACCACCGCCGAGCACTCGGTAGCGCACCGTGCCGAACGCGTTGCGTTGCAGTTTGATAGCCGTCAGGCCTTTGATCTCATTGGTGGCCATTGGCAAGGGTAATAACCCCTCGGAGCGCTGTATCTGGACCAGGATGCGCGACTCGCGGGAGCTGAAGGTCGGATTGACAGGCGGTGCAGCAATCTCGGCATTGCCAAGCCGAATGTTCAGTGGCTCGAACGGAGCGCCGCTGGCAAACCAGGTGCCATTGATATATCGGTCATAAACGGCAGTTTGCAGCAGCATATCCTGGATGGGTCGATCCGGATAAACACGTACGCGTATGTCATCCGAGCTCTTCAATGTGCCGACCTCGCCGATCGCCGTGGTGGCGCGGTAGGGGTCCATCATCGTCCCCATCCATTGGTCGATCCAGCGTTGCACCATCAGTTCGATTTCATCATGCCCCCAACGCAACGCGACGCTGAAGCCAAGGCCGATGGTCGCCGCCAGGGCCAAGGCGCCAAGGCGCTGCAAATTGCGGCGCCGGCCCGGCGTCGGTGCTGCTCCGGGCGTTGATCTGGACATCGATCCAAACAGCGAACTCATCCCCCAGAACGCGAGCAGCACCAGCGATGGGTAAAACCATATGGTTTCCGGAGGAATCATCGATGCCGACACAACGCACAGCAACACATAGGCCCAACGCAGGTCGAGGAGTTCGTTGCCATGCGGTTTGTCGCCACGCAGGCTCAGAAACAGCACCGACAGTTCCAGCCCGGCGTGACGGCCATAGAGCTGCACCGCCAGCAATGGAAATACCAACGCCGGCAGCCATTGGATCAGCAGGATCAGCGCGGCGCCAAGACGTGGCTGAGTCAGATACAGATAGCCACCGGCGAATAGAATCAGCACCGTGCACAAATCCGCGACGCGTTGGCGCTCCTGGAGTTCGAACTCCCAATGCCAGTGTTTATGCCCGGGCAGTTCAGCAAGCAAGGCCAATAGCGCTGCCAGCCACCACAGGCCGGTATGCACGCCCCAAAACAGCAGCGCACCGGTGATCAGATAAGCCGGCATGGAACGATCGGGTGCCAACCGCGATGTGCTCGCCATGGGTGTTCTCATGGTGTCGAGGGTCAACGTCGATAGGTGCCGACCAAGCTCGCCTCGGCCAGCACATGCCCAGGCATGGCGCCCACAACATCGGCCTTCGTGGCGGTTCCACGCAATGGCAATCGCACATCCAGGGCATACAGCTTGAAAAAATAACGGTGTGTGCCGACCGGGGGACAGGGGCCGCCATAGCCAGCGCGTTGCCAGTCGTTCACCCCGCTGACCGAGCCGGTGGGCAATGGCGATGCCGCTTCCGATAACCCATGGATGGTCGGCGGTAGATTGAACAATACCCAGTGCACCCAGGTCATGGTCGGTGCCGCCGGGTCGGGAGCATCTGGATCATCCACGATCAACGCCAGACTTTTGCTACCGGCCGGCAGGCCGGACCAGCACAGTGGTGGCGAACGGTTGGCGCCATCGCAGGTATAACGCTTGGGAATCGTGCCATTCTGCTGGAAAGCACTGGAATGAATTTGCAGACTCATTTGTTCTGTCCTCGAGACCATCGGCGCTACCGGAACAGCGCCGCCGCGAGATGAATCGGCCGGTTGCCATCGTCCACCAGCGGCGGTTGCTCAGAAGCGATGGCCGCTGGCGATCACGACAATGCCCTGGGGCGAGACATGGAAGCGTTCCTGGTCGGCGCGCCAATCGAAGCCAATCCGCGTGTCCGGCGGAATCTCAACGTCCTTATCGCAAATACAGCGGCGTAATTGCGCTCCAGCGCCCACCTTTACGCCCTCGAACAAAATGGCCTCATCGACAATTGCACCATCGTCGATCTGTACTTGCGGGAACAGCACGGAGTGACTGACGCCACCACCGCGGATCACCGTGCCGGCCGCCAGCATGGAATTGACAAAGACACCCTCGGTGCCGGAGATCGCACCAGGCACGGTGCGCGCCGGTGGATACTGGCCTTGGTAGGTCAGGATGTTCCAATCCGGCTGGTACAGATCCAGCGGCGGTTCAGATTCCAGCAGCGCCATATTGGCGCGGAAATAGGTGTCGGTAGAGCGAAGATCAGTCCAATAGCGATCCTGCGTCACCCGTCCGCGCTCGCCACCGAAACGATAGGTGCACAAGCGCCGAGCCGCCAACAGATTAGGCAGCAGATGTGCAGCAAGATCTGCCGCGACGCCAAAGGTCGATTCGGCGTCGCCGCTCACCGCGCTCGCCACCTCGACATCCGCGAGCCGGTCGAGTTCGGCAAGCAACAGCTCCTTATCGAGCAAATACACGCCCATCGGCGCATCAAAGCTGGCGGCATCGGTTGGCACTGGAGCAAGTTCGATGATCCGGTCCAGGTCGTCGCTGAGAATCTGCACGGACGCATCCTCGGCATCGGCCGTGGTCTGACGTAATGCGCAGGTCAGCTCGGCCCCCTGTTCGCGATGAAAACGGATCAGCTCGGCGTAATCCATTCGATAGACCACGCCGCCATCAAGCAACAGCACCTGTTGTGCCGAGTTACGCTCGATCAAGTAGCGATTTTGCCGCAGCGCATCAAGCACACCCAGGTACCAGCCGCTTGCATTGCGCATCTGTGGCGGAACCGGCGTGATGAACTCGCCAATTTCTGCATTGAATAATGACCAGGCATCACGCAGGTGCTTGTGCAATGAGTGGGATTTATACTGGGTCAGCACCAGCACCTGGCGCAGACCGGAGTGAAGACAATTGGCAAGCGTAAAGTCGATCACACGGTACTTGCCTGCGTAGGGAATGGCCGCCTTGGTGCGGTGCCGAGTCAACGGCTCCGGGGTGCCCCGCTCCATGGCGAAGACAATGGTCAGGGTTTTGTTCGACATAGATCACTGGACCTTTGACCGATCTGAGGCCCGACAGACAATCCCTGGTCAAGAGGCCGGACGATGAGCGAATTGACATCCTTCACACATCGCCTCGGCCCAAGCCTGAGTTGGCAAAATAGTCACAATAACAGACAAATCAGCTGCCCGCACAAGCCTTGTCATCACAAAGGCTCAGAAAGTGCGCTGCGACCAATGCCCCGCAGAGGGCGCCGGCAGTTGGACCAAAAGGCCACTCTGCCCGTTGACGATGCTGAGCGCATTGTAGATCAAAGCGGCGGCACCGATGCCCAATACGACAACCAATACAAGTTTGTGAATCTTCACATTGTTACCTTTCATTGACGCTCACTCGCGTGGAAATATCCAAGGAGAAGGTTGCAGCAGGATGGGAGCACACAGTGGCCGCCTTGTGATCAACTTGCCTCAGCGACGCCAGCGCGTTCTAACATGGCAATCGGGTGCGGCTGAATTGCCTCGAGCAGTAGAGAACGGCCGCTCATGGCTGCTGGCCGCTGGATACCCATCAAGGCCAACGCCGTCGGAGCCACATCAGCCAGGGTTCCACCAGGTGCCAGTCTCCAGCGTTGCTGGTCGACGACCAACAAAGGCACTGGATTGGTGGTGTGCCGGGTATGTGGCTCATCGGTCTCGGGATCGACCATCAAATCGCAGTTGCCATGATCCGATGTCAGCAGCACGCAACAAGCATGGCGCACAGCGGCATCCAGAACCCGACCCGCCTCGCGGTCCACTACTTCGACGGCCTGCACCGCGGACTCCAGGCAGCCGCTGTGTCCAACCATATCGCCGTTGGCGAAGTTGACGACGATAAAGCCATAGTGCCGCGAGGCGATCGCCTCGACGACGGCATCTGCGACTCGTGCTGCGCTCATTTCCGGTTTCAGGTCGTAGGTGCGCACATTCGGCGATGCGATCAGTCGATGCACCTCGCCGGCGACCGGTTCCCTGACACCGCCGTTGAAGAAGTAGGTGACATGGGCATGTTTCTCGCTCTCGGCGCAATGCAGCTGCGCGATGCCCTGTTCGCTCAGCAGTCGATTCAGTGCCACCTTGGGCACCTCCGGCGCAAATGCGAACGGTAGCCGGACCCCAGCGTCGTATTCCATCTTCATCATGCAGGTCAGATCCGCTGTGGGTGCAGCGCCGCGATCGAAGCCGTCGAAGTCGTCCAGCGCCAGCGCCGCGGCAATCTGGCGTAGGCGATCCGTGCGGAAATTGAACAATACCAGCGGATCACCAGCGCAAATCCCGTGATAGCCGTCAATCACGCTTGGGTGTATGAACTCGTCGGTCTCACCGGCCGCGTAAGCGGCGTCGATGGCGTCAACGGCACTCGCCGCGCCGCGTCCTTTACCGAGCACGATGGCGCGCCAGGCTCGCTCGGTGCGTTCCCAACGGCGATCCCGATCCATCGCATAATGGCGTCCGCTCAGCGTTGCGAACGCGCCATTGGCGTCCGCCAGCGCTGACTTCAGATCAGCGAGATCCTCAGTGATCGATTTTGGTGCCGAGTCGCGTCCATCGGCAATCATATGAAGCAATGGCGCAACACCTTGCTGATCACATAGGTCGATCAGGGCCAGCAGGTGTCGCACATGACTGTGCACACCGCCGCTGGAAATCAGCCCGAGCAATTGCACGGGCCGACCCAGCCGCTGCGCCTTATCGAGTGCCGCCAGCAATGCCGGATTTTGGTAAAAGCTGCCGTCAGCAATGCAGTCATCGATGACTGTCAATTCCTGGCGTACGGTGCAACCGCTACCTAGGGTCATATGTCCTGCTTCAGAATTCCCCATTTGCCCTCGAGGCAAACCGACACCATTGCCGCAGGCATTCAGCAAGGTGGAGGGATAGCGAAAAAAATACTCATCCAGCCGCGGTGTATGCGCCTGTGCGATGGCATTGTTCAGCTTGCCGGGATTGACGCCAAAGCCATCAAGGATCACTAGAATCACCGGTTTGTTGGGCATGGGGCAAGAGGTCGTCTGGGTCATGATTCAGATCCGATGATGAAAAAGCTGGGGATCGCATCTGAATGCAAAAAATATTCCACTAAGTCACATTAGCAGCATACCGGAACAATACCGGGTCCATGCGAGTGCAGCGGTGCGGACGTGCCGCTAGCGTTTCTGCTGTTTGTCGTAATCGTTGTCGTTGTCCTAATCGCTTATTGTGGGTTACCGATGACGACTGCAAACGGTCTCGCGACTTCCGCAGTAGAGCACCAGAATCATACCGAGACCACATGTCCTTGCGGCTGTTTGTCGTCGGCAGATCGCGTAGTCAAATACGGCTGGACCATGCAGCGGCGCTCCCGACTGTGCGGCCATCAGCACTATTTTGGTGCATTGTTGTGGGGTCCGCGACCATCCTGTCGCCTGATCAATCGCCAGCAAAAGTCCACCGGGCTGTTGGAACGACTATGGGGCCTGTCCGCAAAAGGGAACATTGGGAGATATGCTGTATTAACCAGGGAAAACCCTGAGATCGGCCTGCAGCGCATCATTCGGCACCCAGCGTTCGGCGCGTGCTGCCTGGGAAGAATGCTAAGCTATTCAAGCCAGAATGAAGTTTGATTCATCTTCTTTGAAGGCAGCGCCCAGCAAACATCCGCCCAATAAACATCAGGTTTCTCGCGCCCTGATGCCATGTCTTTTCGATCCCGATCCTGATCCCGATCCCGATCAAATTGCGCTGGGCTGGTTGCACCCTAGGCTGTCGAAATCTGCCGTCTCACTAAAACAAGCGCTTCCCGGTTTATGGATGCTGAGTCGGTGTCGGTGTCAAGGTCGGAATGAGGGATTGGTATCGAGCTGGCTGCTTTGATCGATGAGCGGATTCGATTCCGATTCCGATAGCGACCCCGACACCGATGAGGCTTCCTCAGTGCGTTCGATGATGCAATCCAAGACCCGGAATCGGTTTGGCATCAAAACTCAGGACATTTCGACAGCCTAGTTGCACCCTGGGGTATCTTCAGTTCATTTGTTGAAAAGACGGTGGCCTACAGCCTTAGCTCCCGGGAAAGGGGCGGCGCTCAAGTCCGCTCCGCTATATTGTGTGACGCTCGGCAGCAATCCGATGCATCTTTTCAGATCGTGGATACAATCACCACCATTGCCGCGGGCGCCAGCGAGACCGCCACAGGTCTCAGTCAAACCAAGGAGGGGTTGCTGCAGCTGAACAAGGCGGCGGAGAGTCTGCGGGCAATCGCGTCCTGAACAACGCGTCCTGACAGCTTGTCAGGCAAGCCGCTCCATCACCAGGCGCAGATCCTCTAACGTATCGACGCCCGGGCCGGGCTCCTCGGCGGCGATCGAGACATGGATGCGTTCGCCGTACCAGAGCACACGCAGTTGCTCCAGGGATTCGGCGCATTCCAATGGTGCCGGTGGCCAGGCCAGATAGCGGGCGAGGAAGCCAGCTCGATAAGCATACAGGCCGATGTGCCGTAAAAAAGGCGTGTCGACGGGTAGATGCTCGGGTTTGTGCATAAAACCATCGCGATGCCAGGGCAATGGAGCGCGCGAGAAGTACAATGCAAAGCCCTGGGCATCGGTCACGACCTTGACCAAATGCGGGTCGAACAACTGCGCGCGCTGCTGGATTGGAAACGCCAGCGTCGCCATGCCCAGGTCGTCGAAGGCCGCGAGGTCATACGCCACCTGATCGATCAGCGATGGCGGCATGCAGGGCTCGTCGCCTTGCAGGTTGACGATGATGTCATCGGCATCCCAGCCGCGTTGTCCGATCACTTCCGCGATGCGGTCGGAGCCGCTGGGATGCTGCGCCAGGGTCATGACCACATCTGCCCCGTGCTCGCGACACACGTCGGCAATGCGCCGATCGTCGGTCGCCACCACCACTTCGGCGGCGCTGCTGGCCTGCGCAAGCTGCCAAACCCGGCAGATCAGCGGCACCCCGGCAACTTCCATCAGCGGCTTGCCCGGCAGCCGGGTTGCGCCATAGCGCGCGGGGATGACGACCCGAAACGAGCTATTCAAGATGCCGCCACCTCCTCTTCCGGCGGCAGTCGGCGTGCCTCCTCCTCGAGCATCACCGGGATGGAGTCGCGCACCGGATAGGCCAGCCGGTCCATGCGGCAGATCAGTTCATCGGCCGCCTTATTATGGTGCAGTTCGCCCTTGCAGACTGGGCAGCGCAGGATTTCAAGCAGTCTCTTGTCCATGGCTGTTCTCGTTGCTATTCGTCATGTTGATTGGAGAAAATCGTTGGTGATGATGACGTTGGATTGCGAAGCGGCTCATCGGGCATGCCTTTCACAGCCTCTGCGCACGCGCCAGCCGCGTCTCCAGAATGCTGTCCAGCGCCAGGATAAAAGCAGCATCGGGTTGCGCCCGAACCGGCACATACCAGTGCTCCTTGCTGGCCCAGATACGGCACTTGACGGCATCCTTTTCGGTCATCAAGACCGGCCCCTGGGACAGGCGCGCCAAATCCTTGGCAGAAAACCGGTAATGATCG
This sequence comes from Thiohalocapsa sp. PB-PSB1, assembly GCA_016745215.1. Lineage (GTDB taxonomy): Bacteria > Pseudomonadota > Gammaproteobacteria > Chromatiales > Chromatiaceae > Thiohalocapsa. Next base: position 3,094,083 of record CP050890.1, on the reverse strand, counting down.
GGAAAAGCTCGCTCGATGATATGCAGGCCATGCTGCCGCAGCATCGCAAAGAACCGCGACGGATTGCCGATGCCGGCAACCGCCGTGATGGATTGGTCACGGAATCCGGACAGCGCCCGGGATTGACGTTCATCCTGTAGATTCACGGCATCCCCCGGCAGCAGCAGCATGCACATCGCCGCATCGGTCGCCCATTGGGCGTGCTCGGCATTGCTGCCGAGGTTGACAATGGTCAGATCGACCCGCGAGGCGCGCGTCAGCGGCTCGCGCAACGGACCCGCGGGCAGACAACGCCCATTGCCGAATCCGCGCGTTCCATCCACCACCAGGATCTCGATATCGCGACGCAATGGATAATGTTGCAGGCCATCATCGGTGACGATCAGATCGCATCCTTGTGCGTTCGCCAACAGCTGCGCGGCGGCTGCCCGATCCCTGCCCACCACCACTGGACAGCCGGCGCGCTTGGCCAGCAACACGGGTTCGTCGCCGTAGCATGACGGATCGGCATCCGGGCTGACCAAGTGCACGCCGTTATGCTTGCCCCCATAGCCGCGAGTTGCCAGGCCCGGGCGCAGACCGCGATGGCGCAGATGCTCCACCAACCAGATCGCCAGCGGCGTCTTACCCGTACCGCCAACGGTGAGATTACCGACCACGATCACCGGCACACCAGGGCTTTCGGTGCGCAACAGGGCATAGCCATACGCCTGTGCGCGCAAGCTGGAAAGGCCGCAATAGAGCCAGCCCAACGGTGCCAGCAATGCCGAGATCCTACGCATGATCGGGCTCTCAGCGTACCAGACCGACTCTGGACGCAGTCTCTCAAGCATGCTTGCCATCCTGCGCCGATGAGCCTGCGGAGATTGGTTCGGAGGATGACCCAAATAGTGACTCGGACACTGACTCGGATACTGATTCCGATACCGATTCGGACTCCTGGAACTGCATCCGATGCAGCCGGGCATAGTAGCCGTCTTGCGCCAGCAAGTCAGCATGGGCGCCCTGCTCGACCACGCGCCCAGCATCCAGCACCAGGATGCGGTCGACATGCTCGATGGTCGACAGACGATGGGCAATGACCAAGGTGGTACGCTGCGCCATCAATGCCGCCAACGCGGCCTGGATATGGCGCTCGGCCTCGGTATCCAAGGCCGAGGTGGCCTCGTCCAGGATCAGGATGGGCGCATCCTTGAGCATCGCCCGTGCAATTGCCAGGCGCTGGCGCTGACCGCCGGAGAGCAGTACGCCGCGGTCGCCGACCAGGGTATCGAATCCGTCCGGCAGGGCCTGGATGAAGTCGAGCGCATGGGCCGCCTCGGCGACCCGCTCGATCTCGGTGGGCGATGCGCCGGCAGCGGCGCCATAGGCGATATTGTTGGCAACGCTGTCGTTGAACAACACGATGTCCTGGGTCACCAGGGAGATCTGCGCGCGTAAATTGGCCAGGGTCAGGTCGCGGATATCGACGCCGTCGATCAGGATGCTACCCTCGCTGGCATCGTAGAAACGCGGCAACAGGCTTGCCAGGGTCGATTTACCGCTGCCGGAACGCCCCACCAATGCGACGCTTTCGCCCTTGTGAATGATCAGATTGATCCCGTGAATCACCGCACCCTTGTCGCTATCGTAGACATGGGTCAGATGGCGGAATTCGATATTTCCCTCAGCGCGCTCCAGTGTCTTTGTGCCGGTGTCCCGCTCGCTTTCGATATCCAGCAATTCAAACAGGCTGTCGGCGGCGACGATACCGCGCTGGAGCTGGGAGTTCACCGCCGTCAAGCGTTTCACCGGCGGCAGCATCAGCCCCATGGCGACCACAAACGACATGAAGGTACCGACGGTAATGTCCTGGCGCAAACCCTGCATGGTCGATAGATACACGATGACTCCGATGGCAACCGCCGACAGCAATTGCACCAACGGCACGCTGACCGACTCCACTGCGATCACTTTCATCTGCAATGAACGGGTCTTCTCGTTGATGCGCGAAAATTCGTTGGATTCCTGCTGCTCGCCGCCAAATGCCTTGACCACGCGGTGACCGTCGATGATCTCCTGCGCGACATGGGTCAAGGAACCGACCCGATCCTGGATGCGAATCCCATAGCGCCGAAAGCGCTTTGTAGCGTATTTGATCGAAAACGCCATAATGGGTCCAATCAACAAAAAGATGGCCGACAAGGTGGCATCCAGATAGAGCATATAGGCGAGCAATGCGATCGCGCTGAAACCATCGCGCACCAGCGTGGTGACCGCAGAGGTGGTCGCCGTCGCCACGTTTTCGACATTGTAGGTAAGCTTGGCCAAGATTTTGCCTGAGCCATTACTGTCGTAATACTGCGTCGGCGCGCGCAGCAAATGATCGAACATCTGCTGGCGTAGATCCGCGACCACGCGTCGGCCGACCCACATTAGACAATAGGTATTGACAAAACCGGCAACCCCGCGAATGGCAAAAATCCCCACCAGCAGGAACGGCATCAGGCGCACCACCTGCGGGTCGCGATCGACAAAGCTGCCATCCAACAGCGGTTTGATCATCGCCGCAAACAATGGCTCGGTGGAAGCAAACACCAGCATGCCGACGATGGACAATGAAAAAACACGCCAATGGGGCTTCACATAGCCCAACAAGCGACGATAGGTTTGGCGTCCCGACTTGAACTGCTCGGGTGGCGTGCTGTGCTGTTCGCCGCGCAGCCCGCTCATTGGTCGCTGTCGTCGATCCGGCTGGTGGCAAACGCAATGCTCGTCATGCCAACCTGGCCGGCGGCATCCAGGGCCGTCATCACCGATTGATGCGAGGTATTGGCATCCGCCTTGATCAATACCGGCAGATCGCGACGCTCGCCCACTGCGCCCACCAGGGCCTGCCCCAGAATCTTCGCGGTTTGGCCCAACACCTGTCGATCGTCGATGTAGAAATGGCCACCGGCGTCGATCACCAATTCTACTAGTTCCAGTTCATCGCTGGCCACCGGTTCGCCATCGGCGCGCGGCAACTGCAGGCGCAGGCGGGCGTCGTCATCGAAGGTGGTAGACACCATGAAGAAGATCAACAACAAGAACACCACGTCGATCAGCGGCGCCAGGTTGATATCCGGCTGCTCGCGCTTGTGCGGGCGCAGATTCATACGGGTTAGGCCTCAGAATAATGGGGAATAATAGAGTTGCCAACGCATCTGCTGTTTGCATGGATTATATTGCCTGAGTTACCTGGCTCTTCCTGAGCAACGCCATGTCGAACTCGTACTCCGTGGCGACGCGGCAAGAACAGGCTCGCCTGGAGGGATTTCCAGGCCGAACCCGATTCATACGGCATCCACATCGCCCGCTTCACGCTCGCCCTGCATGACTTCGATCAGCCGCAGGGCCTGTTCTTCCAGGTCGATGACCAATTTATCCACACGGCCATTGAAATAGCGATGGAACATCAACGCCGGAATCGCCACCGACAATCCGGCGGCGGTGGTGATCAGTGCCTTGGAGATACCGCCGGCGAGCACGCCTGGGTTGCCGACGCCGGCACGGGTAATAACGGCAAAGACATCGATCATGCCGATCACGGTGCCGAGTAATCCGAGCAAAGGCGCAATCGCGGCGATGGTGCCCAGGGTGTTCAGATGGCGCTCCAGATCCGCGACCACTTGCCGACCCGTATCCTGGATGGCCTCTTTCATGATTTCCCGGGAATGAAAGCGATTGACCAGCCCCGCCGCCAGCATGCGTCCCAGGGCAGAACCCTCGCGAATCTCGGCAATACGATCATCGTTTAATAATTTGCGCCGATCCAACTGCCAGATCTGACCGACCAGATTCTCCGGCATCACGACCTGCCGGCGCAGCGACCAAAAGCGCTCGCCCACGATCGCCGTGGCCATAATCGACGACAGCACGATCGGCAGCATCAGCCAACCGCCGGCCTGCAACAATTCGAACACCTGGACATCACCTCCACTCGATGCCTGACGACCGGCGCAACAGGCCGGCAATCATAAAACGCCATGATAACAGGATCGATATCGGGGTCGCAGGCGCCAGTCGCCAGGCTGAACCACCCCCTGGATAGATCAGCGCTCGGGGCGATGACGCCAGATGCGTCGATCCTGATCGCGCGCTCGTTGCGGCGCCGACAACGCGCCCGTTGCCGGCAGAACAAAGCTTAATGCACCATCCATGGCGGTTCCTGCAACCCGTGCGCCCTGGGTTTGCACACGCTCGCGCACCGAGGCCACCGGAAAGCCCCATCGATTCGCATAGCCAGACGAATACAGCACCCAAGCGGGATCCACCGCGGCAAGGAAAGCAGTCGAAGTGGACGTGGCGCTGCCATGATGCCCGGCGACCAGAATATCCGAGCGCAGGCGATCGCCCCGCTCTGCGACCAACATGCGCTCCACCCTTTGCTCCAAATCGCCAGTGAGCAATAAGGATGCACCGGCGGTGCTGATCCGCAGCAGGCAGGAGGCATTATTGCCCTGATAACCGTCATGCTCTGGATGCAGAATTGCAAAGTCAACGCCATCCCATTGCCAATGCTGACCAGCCCGACACGCAATGACATCGGCGATCTCCAGCTGGTCGGGCTCGCCGCTGATGATTTTGGTCACCGGAATTGCTTGCAGCAATGCGTGCAAACCGCCGATGTGGTCCTGATCCGCATGGCTGGCGAGCAGGAGGTCCAGGCGCCTGATGCCGTTCGCACGCAAATAGGGCAGCACTACCGCGGTGCCGGTCTCGAAGCCGCTGCGATAACGCGGCCCAAGATCGTAAACCAGCGTATGCGCCCGCGTTTGCACCACCGCCGATAACCCCTGCCCCACATCCAGCAAGGTGAAATGCGCCTCCCCCGCGGCCGGTGGCGGCGGCCGCATCAGCGCCAACGGCAGCAAGAACACCAACCCGAGCCAGCGCGCCGGCAAACCGCGCGGTGCGAGCAATAGCATCACGCCGGCCACAGCCGACACCCAAACCCAATCCGCGCGTCCGCCGAGCGTCATGCTGGCGATGGGCAAATCCGCAATGCGCACCAACAGTGCGTAGCATTGGCCGAGCAACAGCCCAACCATGGCAAGCGGCCAATACCAGGCGAACACCAATGTGCCAGCCGCCGCGATCAAGACCAACGGCAACAACAGTGTGAACAACGGCACCGCGATCAGATTCACCAGCGGAGCGGCCAGTGAGGCCCGACCGAAAAACAACAGCAGCATCGGCAGCAAACCCAGGGCCACGGCCCATTGCGCTCGCCCCCATCTGAATACGGCAACAGGCTGTGACAGGCGACGCCCGAGCGCGTACAGCAACACCGCAACCGCGGAAAAAGACAGCCAGAAGCCATATGACAACAGGCTCGCCGGGTCCAGCAACAACACCGCCATCAGCGCCAGCACCAAACCGCTCGTCGGGCGCGGCGTGCGCCCCGCCAGCAGGGCGAGCATCAGCACCGCGAACATCAGCAATGCACGCTGGGTGGAAATGGCGAAGCCTGCCAAGGCCGCATAACCCGCCGCCGCGCCCAATGCCGCAAGCGCAGCGGCACGCGGCGCCGCCAACCGATCGATGAGCCAGATGGAGCGCGACCAGAGCCAGCGCATCAGCAAGAACACAAAACCCGCCAACAATCCCACGTGCAGGCCGGAAATCGCAATCAAATGATTGGTTCCGGTACGCGAGAAGACCTCCCACTGCGCCGGCGTCAGCCCGCTGCGGTCGCCCAGCACCAGGGCCTGCACCAAGGCCGCCGCCAGCTCATCCTCGCCCAGAGCCTCCTGCAACCGCTGGCGCAGCCGCTGCCGCCAGCGGTTGAGCCAGTCAAAACCCGGCCCTTCGTCCAGCAACCGATTTTCGTCATGGTGACGCACATAGCCGGTTGCCGAAATCCCCTGCTGAAACAGCCAGCGCTCGTAATCGAAGCCGCCGGGATTGACAAAGCCGTGCGGTGGCTTCAGCCGCAGCGCCAGGCGCCAGGCCTGGCCGGCAGCCAGCTGCGGCGCATCCCGATACCAGGACAAGCGCACAAGCGCATGAAAATCCACAGGCTCGACGGCCTGGCTGAGGCGTTCGATACGAAACAAAAAGCGCACCGAATCCTGGCGCAGATCGGGTAAAGATGCGACTCGCCCTTCCGCGATCAGCGTCTGCCCGAGCAAAGACTCCGGCAATACCTCGCAAAGCGGCCCGCAAGCGCGCAGATGCGCCCAACAAAAACCAAACAAGGCCAGGGCCAGCACGCGCGCCCAAAGCCTGCGAACCAGTAACAAGCCGAGCCCGAAGGCGAACAGCAGCAGCGCAAGCCAACCCGGCAGCAATACCGGCAGCAGGAACAGCACGGCGATGCCGGAAGCAAAGCCACAGCCGAGCAGCAAAAGCACGACACCGGGATCCGGTTTCCAGGCCAAGCCGCGCGGGCCGGCTTCGAATCCTCGCGGCAGAAAACGGCCTTTGTCATAAAATTCGTGCATGAATGCCAGCATCCGATGGCCCTCACCGGCGCCGCCCTAGCGTATACTCCGCACATAGCAGCAGATCGTCTTGCCCTAACGGATTGCGCAGCAGTCGACCGCGACAACAAGCGGCAACACCACCCGCCGGGCAAAACCGGCACGGCAGTACCGGGCAGCGGCAACCGGGTCCAACCCGCAGGCGCTGATACTACAACCGATGATCAGCAACAGGCGTCATCTTATCGTGAAACGATGGCTGAAGGGCATCATGCCCGAACCGCGGCGGATTCTGAACAACAAACACCTGCGGGTTTTCGGCAGCCTGCTGCAGGATCCCAATCTCTGGCATCTCAACCGGCGCTCCGCCTCGGGCGCCTTCGCCGTTGGGCTGTTCATGATGTTCATGCCACCGCTGGGGCAGATGTTCATGGCTGCTGCTGCCGCGATCAAGTTTCGCGTCAATCTGCCCATCTCGGTCTCGCTGATCTGGCTCAGCAATCCGCTGACCATTCCGCCGATGTTCTACCTCGCCTATGTCATTGGCGCCCTGCTGTTGGGTCAACCCGTGCGCGCATTCGAGCCCGAATTCTGGCTCGACTGGCACAATTGGCTCGGCGTGGTGGGACCGGTACTGCTCGGCTCCCTGATCTGCGCCAGCGTCTGCTCCGCGGCCGGCTATTACAGCATTCAGATGCTGTGGCGCAGGAGCCTGCGGCGCCAGATCGAGCACCGCCGTGCTCGCTACACATCGGCACGCACCAGACCGCCGTCGCCCAAACGCCAGATCTGATCCGCGCGCGCGGCCAATTCCAGATCATGGGTCACCATGACAAAGCTGGTGCCGACCTCGGCGTTCAGTTCCAGCATCAAATCATACACCGCCTCGGCAGTATGCCGGTCCAGATTGCCGGTCGGCTCATCCGCCAATACGCAATCCGGGCGCGTCACCAATGCCCGAGCGATGGCCGCGCGCTGGCGCTCGCCGCCGGATAGTTCGGTCGGCTTATGCCGCAGCCGCGGCCCAAGACCAACCCGCTGCAGAATCTCGGAGGCACGCTGTCTGGCCTGGGCCGGCGCCAGATTGCCGATCAACAGCGGCATGGCGACATTTTCCAACGCCGAGAACTCCGGCAGCAGATGATGAAACTGATAGACGAACCCGAGACGCCGATTGCGCAGCAGACCGCGCGCCTTCTCGGACAAACGCATGGGATCCTGACCAGCCCAGAGCACCTTACCGGCGGACGGGCGTTCCAGCCCGCCAAGGCAATGCAACAAGGTGCTCTTGCCGGAGCCCGAGGAGCCGACGATGGCGACGCGCTCACCCCGATGCAGCCGCAGATCCACCCCGCGCAAGACCTCGACCTCCTGCGGACCCTGGCGGAAAATCTTGCCCAAACCCTGTGCCTCGAGCACGACCGGTGCTCCCTCACGCAGCACGGCGGACGCGACATCCTGCCCCAGGGCCATCACATCAGCAGCATCATTCATAACGCAATGCCTCCGCTGGATCGGTTCGTGACGCGCGCCAGGCCGGATACAGCGTGGCGAACACCGACATCAAAAACGCGCCGCCGCCGATGCGCAACACATCCGCAGCGCGCACATCCGATGGCAATGCGCTGATGTAATAAATACTCGGATCGAGAAAATGCACGCCGAAAAATCCTTCGATGGAAGCGACGATGGGCTCCACATTCCACCCCAATAACACACCGCCGATCACCCCCAACAGCGTGCCGGCGAACCCGATTGCAGTGCCCTGTACCATAAAGATGGCCATAATGCGCGCCGGCGAGGCACCCAGCGTACGCAACACCGCGATATCCGCCTGCTTGTCGGTGACAACCATTACCAGGGTGGACACGATATTGAACGCCGCCACGGCAACGATCAGAAACAGGATAATGGTCATCATGCGTTTTTCCGTGCGCAGGGCGGCAAAAAAGTTGCGGTGCGCCTGCGTCCAGTCCGAAACCTGGTACATGGCATCCAGTGAATAGGCGATCTCACGGGCCACCAAGGGCGCTTGGAACATATCCTCGAGCTTGATCCGCACACCCTCGGCGTTGTTGCCCAGCCGCATCAAACGCGCCGCATCGGCCATGTGCATAAAGCCGGCGCCGCGATCGTAATCCGCCATGCCGACCTCGAACAAACCCACCACATTGAACGCCTTCAGCCTCGGCATCACCCCCACCGGCGTCGCGTTGACCTGCGGTGTGACCACCGTCACCTTATCGCCGACACCGATACCGAGAACGGCCGCCAACTCGCTGCCGAGGATGATATTGAATGCATCCGCGCGCAGATCCTCCACCGAGCCCAGCAGCATATCCCGGCGCAAATCCGACACCGCATCCTCCTGATCCGGCAGGATACCGCGCAGAATGGCCGCACTGGTGCGTCCGGCATTCATCAGCATGGATTCGATCTCCACATAGGGCGCCGCCCCGACCACCTGCGGATGGGCGCGCACCTGCTCCACCAATCCGGCCCAGTCCGAGATCCCACCCTGCGGATCGCTCAGGGTTGCATGCGAGGCCATACCCAAGATGCGCTCCTGAATCTCCTTATGGAAACCGTTCATCACCGACAGCACCACGATCAGCGCGATGATGCCCAGCATGATCCCGAGCATCGAGATCAAGGAAATGAACGAGATGAAATGATTACGCCGTTTTGCCCGCGTGTAGCGCAGACCGACGAACAATGGCAGGGGATGAAACATGGCGCGCGATTAGAGCATGTTTTGCCGCGAATAGATAGCTCGGTCGGGATGCATTTCAGCTACATTTCGTGTGAGATCGACCGCGATTTTCCGCTCCTTAGGCTTGGGCGCCGGTTTGAAGTTGCATGACTTTGGAAAGCGGGCGCATTGCCGGGGAGAACGCAGTCCGTAGCTAGGGTATTGCCGCCAATGGCCCGGCACCGGTCGGCTCGTCAGCACCGCGGCCTACTGGGTGCGCCATTGGGAGCGCCACTGGGAGCGCCACTGGGAACGCCACTGGGAGCGCCACTGGGAGCGCCGGCTTTCCAGCCGGCTCTACCTGATGCGAGCTCGATGCCCGCATCAGGGAATCTCGCGGCCGGAGCAACTTGGCACCTCAGCTTCCGCATGTTCGGCTCGCGTGGATTTGGCTTGGGTTTGAAGGACGGCTAAACCTCAGAATCATGTGATTGTTATCGGATGTGCTGTTTGAATGGAGTGTGTCGCCTGGGTTACTGGCTCTTCCTGACCAACGCCATGTCGAGGTCGTACTCTGTTGCGACGCGGCAAGAAGAGGCGTCAAGCCCTTGTTCATAATTCCGGCCACCGCTGTCAAGCCGCCGCCGGCGTTAGGTAGGCCGGTTTCGGCGGGCGCGTTCGGCGCCGTCGCGGTCGCGGCGGCAAAGGCACGCGGAGTAGGAGTCGCTCGAACAGGGCGGGGTGCGCTCGCCCAAAGAAACGCTCGGCGGCCGTCGCGCCGTCGGCGCGGCAGATGTGGAAGTGATGCACGGCCGTGAGCGCGGCGAGCTTGCGGTCACTCAAACGATGGCGGCCGTGATGATACAACGCCAGTTGGCCGTTGCGTCCTTCCACACAGGAACTGCGGCGTTGGAACACATTAGCGCAGGCGCCGGCAACCTGTTCGACCTACGCGCTCGTCTCGGGCGCCACTTTGCAGCGGATGATCGGGTTGACGCAGCGCGTCGAGCAATGCGCTACTCGATGCTTGCACGCGTTGTCGGATCTCGGCCCGCGTGCTGCGTGCAGCGACGCGCTCGAGGTACAGGGCGGGGATGAGCGGCTCGAGGACCGCCGCTTCCTGTTCCGTGGGAAGTTCAAGGGCCTCGACCCTGGCCGTCACGGTGGCGAAGAAGAACACGATGGTGGCCAGCCATTGCACGCTCAGGCGCTCGGCTTTGGCCAGGCGTTCGCAGGCGCGCTGAAGTAGGTCAGCCACTTCGGCCAGCACCTTCAAGCGCGACCAGACGGCCTGGAAGCGTTCGGCTACGCGCTCTACCGGCTGCGTCTGTCCCTGCTGCAAATCATCGGGGTGATAGAGCACACCGAGCTCACGGATCAGCTCGCGCGCCTCGCTCTGGCGCGCTTGCGCCTGGGCGAGCTCGGCTTCGGCTGCGACCAGCGCATTCAGGGCTGCGTCAATGCGCGCCTTGAAGTCCGGCGGACGCCCGAGTGGGCGTGGCACAAGCGCTTCAAACTGCTGCTGCGCGGCGCGCTCGGCCTGCCATTGCGCCTGTGCGGCCAGCACTCGTTCCTCGGCCTGTCGAACGTCGCGCGCCAACGCCAAGGAGGTGGCTTTCGACACCTCGTGTTGGCCGTGAAAGAGATCCGGAGAATGATGCGCACCGAGATCCGTTTCGGCATGCCGGCGCAGGGCCTTGGCTTCGTCGGCGGTGCTCTGAATCACCTCCACGGCGAGGCCCGTGCAGGCCTCTTCCAGCGCCGCCGTCCAGGTCGCCGCAGAGCGATCCGCGGCGTACCACTCCAGCAGAATGAAGTTCGACACCGGCTCGATGGCCACCAAGCAGACCCCAGGATGGAACGTTTCGTCCTCGCACACCGTCACTTGCCGAGGCGCCATGCCCTCGCCAAGTGTCGTGCGCTGCGCCTCAGCCTCCGTGACCAAGGCCGCTTCCAGGGCCGCATTGAGCTTGTGTTGCGCGCCGTCGCTCACCCCGGCCAAGGCCGAAAGCCCGCTCAGCTCTAGAAATTCACTCACCAGCCGGGTGCCGCCCGCCGCCCGCAACCTGATACTGAAGTGCGCCGCTATCAGCATCCGGTGCAACCACGACATCCCCTCCGGGGTGCGTACGAACGCCACCAGACCGGCTGGCGCATCCCCAAGCGGTTGCTCGTGGCACCACTCTAGCAGGGTGCTGCGCGCCACGCCCAAAGCGGCAGACACCTCGCGTTGCGTCTCGCCGGCTGCCAACCGTGACTCGGCAGCAGCGATGTGTTCGGCCTGCTCCAAGCGCGTGCGCCGCGTCACGACCCGATCCCTCGCCCGGGTAGCGCAGCGCCCATGTATGATCTATAGTCAAGCCTGGCAGAACCTTCGTACATGTTTCCGAATCCTCGGTGAATTTGCACCTCCAAGGGTACGAGATGATGAGGGTTCTGCCAAATACCTGCACACCGATTACCAAGCTTTAGGCTCGGACTTGGCCGGAATTACGAGCAAGGCCCATCCGGCGCGGGCTGCGTCTAATGTTAGGCTATCTACTGAATTCGGGGTCAATGTCAAAATGCCTATGGCTTTTTCCGAATAGGATGAAATTATGGGTGCAACTCATGTAACTGTTACAATTCGAAATCCAGCAGAACCAGACAATAGCTGGGAGGGTCTTTTTTTAGTGGACACTGGAGCAATTGACTGTCTCGTTCCAAGAGAACACCTTGAAAGCATAGGACTTGCACCAAAAGCACAAAGGATTTACGAACTTGCTGATGGTAGAGAGATCAAGATGGATATCACGACTGCTGATATTGAATTTATGGGTGATCTTGTTGGTGGTACTATAATTTTTGGTGACACAGGCGTTGAACCGATTCTTGGCGTTACCGCTCTTGAATCTGTAGGAATCGAGGTAGATCCGCAAAGCCAGCGCTTAAAAAGATTGCCAGCGACTCGTCTTAAGCTAGTGAAAAGAAAAGCCTAACAAATCACATCAAACCGACAAGCGGGTTATTTCCAGCGTTAGGTGCGCTGTAGGTAGTTCAATCTGGACGGTCCTGGCTTGGCCCGACTCACACAGTTTCCTTGCATCACCGACTGAACTGTATTCATCTATATATCAACGCCTTACGCCCTCCGTCTATCCAGGCGCTGCACACAGATCTGCGGGAGCGGAAAGTGCGTGAAGAAGGCCAAATTGAACACCCTAGATCGGCCCCTCATTCTCATCGTTGATCGAGCGTCCTTTCACCGTTCGAAAATGATTCGTATCTTTATATGGCGTCATCGGCGTCAAATCCGCCTTTGGGCCTTGTTCATAAGCTCGGCCAAGGCTTGGGGTTAGCCTCGAACGCCCCAGTATTTTAACTTTATAACCAAAGTCTTACGGAAACGCCACAAGCACCCGCTCGTCAGTTGGTCGGAGTTATGAACAAGGCCCGCCTTTGCTACCTACCCGCTTATAGCCCGGAGCGTAATCCCGATGAGCATGTGTGGGAAGAAATAAAGGACAAGCGGCTTGGCCGACAACCGATCAAGAACAAGCGTGACTTAAAGAAGCGCGTGCATTCTACGTTAAGATCTTTGCAGCATCGCGTTAAACGCGTGATATCATTTTTCCATCTTCCCGAAACGCAATATGCTGCGCAATAAACATGTCGGGATATCACATTAAATGACTATATTACTTCGACGAGTCCGGATTGAGCTTGGATCCGTATGTGCCATACGCTTGGCAAGATATCGGAAGAGACGGCACCTTGGGTATTCCCGCCTCCCGTTCGAAACGGATCAACATCTTGGGTTTCATGAATTCTACGGGTGATACACTCGCAGCTTTCGAACAGGAAGGATCCGTGAATAGCGATGTCGTGATCGACATCATGGACGCATTCTGCGAGAGCCTCGAACGTCCCGCAGTTGTGGTTTTGGATAACGCTTCAATTCATAGAAGCAAGGCTGTAGCAGCTAAAATGGAGGAATGGGATCGCCGGGGCATGACGCTCTACTTTCTGTACACATATTCACCGGAACTGAATTTGATCGAAATTTTGTGGAGAAAAATCAAATACGAATGGATACCCATCTCGGCTTATGAAAGCATATCCAATCTCAAGGCGACCCTGAGAAATATCATTGATTCATTTGGACCGAATGAATATAGAATTCATTCTTCTAATTGAAGGTTACAAATAATTCAATTGAGTTAATTATGCGCAATCGCGTAATCAAAGTGGGTGTCCTTTTTTTACGCTTTTTTTACGCGTTTTTTTACGCGGGTGTCCTTTTTTTACGCGTTCTTTTTTACGCGTTTTTTACACGTAAGCTACATGGTTTGTCATGCACGCAACCTAACGAACTTATCCTACATGCAAGCGAACTGTTCGATTTGCGTGCATACGAATACACTGTTATGCATAAATAGAGATCCGAGTTATATGGCAAGACTTATTCTAGTTTGTGGCCCCACAGGTGTAGGTAAAACAACTTATTCACTCTCCCTTTCTAAAGAAATAGGGGCAATTAGGTTTTCGATCGATCCGTGGATGCAGACATTGTTCTCGAAAGATATGGTTTCGCTTGACTATGCGTGGATGATTGAGCGGGTAAATCGATGCTGTGAACAAATATGGCATATCAGTGAGCAAGTTTTAGCGCTCGATGGACATGTAGTCTTGGATTTAGGCTTTACAACGAAAGCACAGAGAGAAGAGTTTGTTGGTCGGGCCAAGAAATTAGATATAAACCCTGAGGTACACTACTTGGACGCACCAAAGGAGATCCGTAAGGGGCGTATAGCAAGACGAAATGCAGAGAAAGACCCCAGCGTTTATTCTTTCGAAGTCACCGATATGATGTTCAATTTTATGGAGTCGAGGTTTGAAGCACCAGACCAGGATGAACTTGTGAATGGGTGTAGGGTAAATGCATAACAAGGCAAATCAGACGGACCCCGAAACCTTCGCTCCTTCGTCGCTACAGTTTTGGGTCCGGTGTTTTTTGGCGTTAGGGAGAAGGGCCTTGTTCACAAGCTCGGCCAAGACTTCGAGCTCCCCGGTATTTTATATTTAAAATCAACGTTCTACGGAAAAGCCCCACGCACCCGCTCGTCAGTTGGTCGGAGTTATGAACAAGGCCGGGAGAAGCGGCCGAAGTATAAGAAGAAGGAATACGGCGAACTGTCCAGCACTTGCTGGACGTGTTTGTTGAACCGGAAATCGATAGAAAAATGAATAGAAAAGGGATGAATAGAAAAAGGACACCCACTTTACTTGACAATTAAAATAAAAAAGAAAAGGTAAAAAAAAGAAAAGGGACATCCACTTTACTTCACAATCAAAGTACATTTTTTACAGCCAGCGCTCCCAGTAGGCCGGCTGGAAAGCCGGCGCTCCCAGTAAGCCGGCGCTTCCAGTTGGCTAAGAAAAAGCAGCTAAGAAATAAGAAAAAGGACACCAATTCAAAGCCTCGGCACGAGCTGCGATGTCATTGTCATTCTTGTCCTGCTCGCGTTCGCGTACGTATAGGTCGGTCAGGTCAGCCGGCCCAAGCAGCCCGGCGACACTGCCGGCGTCGAAAATGCCGTCGAGCCAGGCATCGAGCTGCTCGGTGGAGGCCGCGGCGATGCGTTGCTCGGCCCAGTCCGGCACGGCGCCGAAGCGGCGGCGGAGTAGTCGTTGCAATGTATCGGCCTTGCCCTCGGCAAAAATCTCTTGATAGGCACGGGTCTCTTCCAACGGGGTTAAATGCCTGATCATAGATGCAATCTCCTTCGCGCTCAGGGAGCGGAAACGTTCGAACAGCCAGAATTGCAGCACTTCCTCGAGCCGCTCGCGGATCGGCTCTGGCAGTGGGGCGGATTGGATGGTTTGCCAAATGTGCGGCACCTGCGCCTTCAGTTCCTCATCGCGCTCGACCACAAGCGGCACCAGCACGACGACGAATGGGTTGCTGGGCTCTTGCGCCAACAGCTCCGGCAGAAATCGGTTCAAATACACCGCCTTGAACAGCGATTCGGCGTCGGCGAGCCCCGGCGGCGGACCGGGATTATCTTGTTCATGTAAGAAAATCAGAACCCCGCGGATATCGGCGCTCGGGCGCTGCTCGCCAATCAGGTCAACTTCGGTTAACAGGTTGTACCAGGCGGAGGCGACCGGCTGCGCCTGAAATTCGACCACATACACCGGCGCATCCTGGCCCGCAGGCTCGAACACGCCATCGGCACGCCGCTCCAGTGCCTTGAAGGTGACAGAACGGAACTGATATGGCCAGGGCAAACGCATCTAAATTTCCCATTTTAGGCCGCTTGTAGGACATCAAGTAACTGCTCAAGATAATCCGTATCCCAGCCGGCACGGAGTCGCTTTAATTTAATGCTTTTCTTTGAGGTCGTATCTTTCCTGAGAATATTGAGTGCAATATGTCGTAGGATGGCATAGTTTTCAGGTGCATGACCTTTTCGCGTTCGATTGGCATCTTCGGAAAAGGACACATCCAAAACCCAATGCAGTGAATTCTCAATTCCCCAATGAGAGCGAACCGCTTGGGCAAATCGTTTAACATCGCCTGACAGGCTAGCAATAAAATAGCGCCGGTCCGTGGTTACTTTTTTTCCATCATCTCGAATCGACTCTACCATCCCGATACCCCGGAAACCTTTCCATTGTTCGGCGTAATGCCCTAAGGAATGATCAGTGAAATAATAATACCGACGCGTCTCCAGGCGACCATGGTTTTTCTCTTTCGTTTCAAGAAAAACACTCGCATCCCGGCAGCATTGGTCGAGATCGACCGATTCGAACCAAGCGATGACATCTTGATGAAAAGTGCTCTGGTTTCCTTTCAAAGAAAATACCCAATCTGCTTGTTTTTCAACAATTTTCTCCGCAATCTTCTTTTGGCATCCCATCGCGTCGATACTGACTACACAGCCTTTGATCTCCAGTAAATCCAACAATTTCGGTATCGCTGTAATTTCATTTGATTTTTCTTCGGTCTTGAGTTGACCCAATACGAGCGATGAGTGACAAGCCCACGCACTCACCATGTGAATTGCCTTATTTCCATTAGCTCTATCATGAGATCTGCGCACCGTTTTCCCATCGATCGGTATAATATCCCCATCAAACTTCGGCTCTATCGACTTCACCCAGGAGATGAAACAGGTTCGGAATTGATCGGGGTCAATACGGGCAAATACACGATTGAACGTGTCATGCGAGGGAATCCCATTGGGCAATTCCAAAAACTTCCGCAACCACTGTTCATGGGTTTGACCAAACTCCTCCATCGCATCCCAGCTCTCTCCCATACATAACGTCGAACAAATCGCTATCGTTATGATATCAGCCAGCTTATGCCTTTTTGTCCTGTCGATACGGGGGTCGTTCAGATCGGAAAAATGACCGGCGATTGTCGTGTCTTTTTCCTCTTCATTTATAGGTCTGATCATTCCCATTTTAATAACCCTCTATTAAATCATATGATCTTCAATTTTCGCCATCATAACACATTGTTTTCTAAATATTTTTAGATGCGTTTGCCCTGCTGATATGGCCCTTACAGCCGCAGACCGCCGGTCAGCACCCGGAATGCCTCAGCGCCGATGAACAAGAGTTGATAGATGGCTTGATCGGTTTTTATGGCCAGGTATTATCGCTCGATTCAGTCCCGGATCGCGACCGCAGGACTCGCACAATCGGTTCCTAACCCTGAGGTATCCCCACCAACGTGCAGTCGCTACGGGGCGCTGTCGCTGAACTGGCGCCTGCAAAGCCGGCGCGTCGCCCGCAAGCGGACCTTTACGAGCCCTGGGAGCCGGTCGGCGTAGGAGCCCGCTTAGGGCGACCCGGCAGGCGGTGCCGGCGGATCGGACGCGGAGCGCCTCGCCTTTCCCGGGAGTAAGCCTGTAGGCCACTGTCTTCTCGGCTCAACGCCAAACTGCGTTCCGTCCTACGCGGGCTCCTCAGCAAGGTTTGATGCACCGCGGAGACGCAGAGAACGCAGAGAAGAGGACGCATGCACGTTAGCCCCTCTGCGTACTCTGCGTCTCCGCAATCAAGGTGGGTGTCCTTTTTTACGATTTTTTACGTCAAACTCACGTAAGCAGCGGAAGCTGGGAAGCCTGACCAAAAGCCTTAGTTGTATTGAGGTAAGCGATGTGGTACCGTAACAAAGAAAACATCTTCCGCTGTGGAGTTCGCTGCGCTTTCAAGATCTCAATTTTCGACGAAATTTTTTTGAGGAGGCGATATGGCTCACAACCCGGAGCTACGTGAAGCGGCGGCCTATGTATCCACGCTCGTTCACGATCATGCGGCGATGGAACGAGACGTGAGAGACAAGAGTTTCCTCGGCGCTTTTGCGTCCTCGAGTCTTCTGACTTTTCTCCTCTTCCTTTCCGCGGTCTTCGTTGCCGTCCCGTCTTACGCTGCTCCGATCGTTTCCGTCGATGTCGACCCCAGCACGCCGGGTATTCAAACCACTATAGACGTCCTATAGTTTTTCAGAAAAATATTTTGGTAATTGAATCGGTACCTTAAGCCAGCGCACGGTACATCTCAAAGAGGGAAAGCACCTCTTTCTTAGCACTCTCGAAGCACGACATCGTCTCCTATACTTTCTCCTTCAGCGATTCGAAGGTGGGGAAGTAATGCAGATGGGTTCCGTTCTCTTTGACTTTCTTCCAGAGCTTCTCAATGGGGTTGTAGTCAGGCGAGTAAGAGGGTAGATTGAAGACGGTCAGGCGTTGCTTGTGCTCCTCGAAAAACGCCTTCGTCTGAGCGCTGGTGTGGTACCGGGCACCATCCTGGACAAGCACGATGTGCTTACGCGTCTTGCTGAGCACCTCTTTGAGGTAGGCGACATAGGTTTCCGAGTTGAGACGCTCTTCCTGGCACTTGAAGAAGAAGCGGCCAGTGAAATAATCGATCAGGCCAAACACCTTGTAGCCTTTGCGCTTGCCGGAAGTCTCAATGACCGGCTGTTGACCCTTTTTCGCCCACGTGTAGCTGAGGCTTCCCCATTGCGGGAAGGAGGCCTCATCGCCGAACAGCAAGTAGGCGTTCTTGCGCTGCGCAAGCCGCAAGATCGTCGGCCATGTGCAATTCAGCCACTGCATACGTTTCTCGCTGTCCAGGTGATCGGAGACGAACCGCGCTTTCTGGTAGGAGTAGTCCATGGACTTGAGCAATTCGCTGATGTAGCGCACGTTGTAAAACACACCGAAGCGCTCCTGGATAAGCTGTTGGATCATTGGGCTGCGCCAACAATTGCCGTTGAAACCGGCTTTGGCCGGCCCCTCATCAATGAGTTTGGCCAACTCCAGGCGCTGGGTCTTGCTTAGCTTCGGCGGACGCCCTGGCGATTTCTTCGAGTGCAATCCGCGCACGCCGTCTATCACATAGCGTTTGAACCACGCACGTACGGCTTCGCTGGAGACCCGCAGAACCTGCGCAATCTCACTGGCAAAAAAGCCATCGGCGAACAACAAGATCGACAGCACGCGGTTCACCCGCGCCAGATCCCCGACCTGCCTTGCTCTCTCCAGCTCAACTTCCAGTTCGGCACGTTTCTCGTTCGACAACCCAAGATGGAAACTCAGACGCTGTATGAAAACTATTTTCTTTAATGTTCGACCCAAATAACGCAATAAATTCGAATAGTCTACTCATAAGCTATTTGATTATTACAAATTTGACGAAGCAATAAACGTGACGATGCAAGATAGACCTGTGACTCACTTGATCTCGGTTCTCTTTCATAATCTTTACTCAGTCGACGAGACCGGCCAAGCCAAGCAAATGTGCGCTCCACGACCCAGCGACGCGGCAATACATGAAAACCTTTCTTTCTTTTCTGCCTCTTTACAATCTCGAGGGTGCAATTAAATTCAGATAATACCCAATTAAAAAGCTCTTTGCCCATATAGCCGCAATCAGCCCAAATATGCTTTACACTCTGCAGGAGCACGAATAGACGCGTGAGAATTTCACGAGCTGCTTTTCCGTCATACACATTAGCTGCATGCACGTAGACGACAAGCAGGCAACCTATTGTATCAACGACGATATGTCGCTTCCGGCCCTTGACAAGCTTACCACCATCGAAGCCGGATTCGACCGATGACTCCGGTGTCCCTTTGACACTTTGGCTATCAATGATGGCGCCACTTGGATCGGGATTTCGGCCTTTCATTTGGCGCAAACGCGCCCGTAGCTCTGCATTGATCTGCTCCAGCAAACCACTGTGTGTCCACTTGTTATAGTAGTAATTGACAAGGGTGTAAGGAGGAAAATCTTTCGGTAAATAACGCCAAGGGCAGCCTGTCTTATTCAAATAGAAAATGGCATTCAGAATCTCGCGTAGATTCGAATCACGGCGGCGCCCTGTCTTATACGGGTCAAGTTCGTTCAAGACTTGCTCGATGATTGCCCATTCTTCGTCTGACAGGTCACTTGGATAGCGTACAGGTGTATGAACATTATCTGAAGTCATCTTGATTTCTCCGAATAAAAAAGGGAAAATCGTATTAAATCGTTTAGTTTTTCAGATTTTTTAGACGCCAAATCAGTGGTTTAGTTCCCATACAGTCTCTCAACATGTCTTTTCGCTCCTGTCGCATCAGAATCTATGTGACAGTAGAGCGACAAACTGATTTCGTCCAGTCGTTAATTCATGCAAAGACACAACTTCGTACTTACCAGAAACATTTTCTGAAAGTCTATAGTTCTACTTTGTTACTTTTCCCACTGGCCCAGCAAGCAGAGCAGCTACGCCGTTTTACGACTTTAATTTATTGATTTATTTGAAAAGATTAGTTGGCCATCTTACTCATGGATCGTTGCATCGGGTCAACAATCGACTGCAGGTCATCGCCGCTGACAAGGCGATCGCTCAGGTCGCGACCAGCAAGGGTGCGGTTTCCACCGCACCGCCATATGGCCCCATCTGAAACACAACTTTCACGGCATGCAGAGCGCATCTGCAAGCGCGTACAGGCCGTCCCGCGCATGCCTCGATGTCATTTTCCGGGATCAGGATAAAAACCAGACATGGCGGTGCCGGCAGTGCCAATGCACTGAGCTTACCCCATTGATTTTGGCGACCGGGTGTCCCCTGATCAGTACGACCCAGCCGTGCAGCGGCGAGCGCAAAAAAATGCTTGATGGTGCATCCTCACGCGCTGCGCAATCGCTTGCGTAACCGCTTTACTCCCAAAGCTCAACGCCCTGCTTGGCGTACTGGGCGCGTATGCTGGCAAAGCGCTTTCGATGGCGTTTTTGCATCTGCGCAAGAACCTCCTCCTGGGTTACCGCGCGCCTTGGCAGAAACTGTTTCAACAGCTCCTCGATGTCGGAGCAACTCAGCAATGGGTACACATCCGCGGCGCGTAGTCGCTCCTCCAACATGAACAGCATCGCCATGAACACCAAGGCCATGTGATGATGCCAGCCGCTCCACTTGCGCACCTGATAGTCCGCCATACCACATTCGGATTTGCCATCCTGGAAGGCACGCTCCACCCAGTAGCGCTGTGCCTGCATCTGCGCCAAGCGCTTGACTGGCGTCTCCGCCGGAGCATTCGATAGGGTATATCTGATCTCATCGGGGGCATGGATCTCACGGCGCACAAGCAAGTGCCACTCATGCGCCGCGCTCTCCTCGTTATCCCACAACCAGACCCTTTGATGCAGCACCTCCACCTCCAGTTTTCCGCGCGTGCTGTCACGGATCTTGACCCGTTGCCAGGCCTCAGGCGGCTGTTGCGCTTGCCATTCATCAACCCGTATCGCGGCGCTGTTGGCCTCGAGCTTGGTTGCAGGGCGGCCACGTTTGCCTTTCTTCTGCTTGACCGTCGGCTTCGGATCTTCAACAAACATCAATTGATCGCAATGCACATCGGCAACAAACACCTCTCCCATCGCCTCCAGACCACGCAGAAAACCCGGATCGTTGCCGTAAAACCCATCTGCGCCAACCCATGAAAAGCGAACCCCGATCTGGCGTTGATGGGCCACCATCTCCAACGCCAGCGCGATCTTTGTCCGAAACACGCGCTTCGCCTCGGGTACTCCGGCCCGCTCGCAGCGCTGCGCATCCTCACACCAGCTTTGCTGCAGATACAGGCGCGCATCGATCAAGGTCACACGCTGATCGCGACCCAATGCGGCCATGACTCCGACTTGGCAATTCTCCACCTTCCCACCGCGCCCAAACCACTGTCGGCCAACCCCCACCGAGTGCTTGCCAGACTTCTCGAAGCCAGTTTCATCAAGCAATAGGCAACTCTCCGGATGCCCACCCAGCCATCGATCCGCCTCCAACGCCACCTGGTCCATGACCGCTTGATGATCCCACGGAGAATCCGTGAGCATCTGCTGAAGCTGCTGTTCGTCAGAGTCCGGAACCCGTTCCTCCATGCGTTCCATATTCTTCTTGTTCGGATCGGCTTGCATCAGACCCCGCAAAGAGTCCCCAACCGGCTTGAGCACACTGCGGGTTGTGTTCTGAAAATGCCCTTTGAAGCGCAAACTGAAACGGGTAAAGCGCTCGGCAATGTTATCAAGCGGATTGGTAGAGGTGTCGGTAGAAAAAAATTTGATTATTCATGAATAAATTTTCCTTATAGTTGAGCATTGAGTCAGATAGTATACTAATATCAAAAAGTTATAGCCAGGACCAATCTAACAAAGTAGAAATAGAAGGGACGATGTTTGATGCTTGGGTCGTAATCAGCGGTGTCGACGCCGTTGCTCCACTCAATGCCTTCGAGTTCGCGCTGTCCTACGGCGGTACGGTGCTCGGCGCGCAGTCTGTAGTCGACGGCGGTTTCTTATTAGCGCCGTCTATCGTCCTGCAGGATGACTTGACGGTGCCGGACGTCAATTTTGCTGTCTCGACGCTGCTCCCCACGGGTGCGGTCGGGGACGGCGTGCTTGCTGCTATCACTCTCGAGGCGCTGATGGCAGGAACCGCGTCGTTAGAACTGACGCAGGTTGATCTTTCTGCGCCCTTTGGGGTGCCTATCGCCGTTGGTGGTATCGCCGACGCCGAGGTAAATGTACAACAGGCATCAACTCCGGGAACGATAGTCCTAATGCTAGCAGGCGTCGCGGCATTGTCCACTGTGCGTCGACCTGAGAGGCGCTTTGGGTCGCGCGGATGACGATCTGTTCTAGCAAAGGTTAGTTGGGCGAAGAACCTCATCATCGGGCGACCTAAGTCTCTACGGCAGCCCTTTCAAGGTGCGTAAAAACAACATTATGAATCAGTCTCTTAGCGTCAATGGCTCGCAGGCATTCGCAGTCGCTTGCCAGCTTGTCGGAAAGCCAACATGGCAAAATCATGCTGTTGCGATCGTACACGTATCAACACCTTGAAAGGGCTGGTCTCTACGGGAGGCAAGATATGGATCCACGCTGCGTAACGGACGAAGAGGTCGGTGGATTAGAGAACAGCATCGCTTGCCTCACACGGTACTTGGGTCGAGGCCGCAGTGACGGTGTTCGCCGCCGCAGGCGGCAATTCTCCGTCATGCTTGCCGCCACGTGCGCATTGGCGGTGTCGATGGCAGCGGCTCAAGCGCCGGATCCCGACCTAAACGACGATGGCATCGTCAATATCTATGATGTCTCGCTGGTCAGCTCCTGTTTCGGCCAGGACCCGCTCACAGTTCCGCGTTGTCGTATCGCGGATACCGACGGTGATGGCGATGTTGACATGGACGACATCAACTATAGATTTTCAGAAAATTAATTTCCAGTGGCACATCAAAAACCCCCAGCTGTTTGGTAAAGTTGAGGGTCACCACACCTCATACAAACACGACCAAATCAACAGGGGGTAACGCATGGTATCAGTGAGCTGTTCAAAAGCGATCATGGAGGAACTGGAAAAGGAGCTGGTTCGAGCGCACGC
This sequence comes from Thiohalocapsa sp. PB-PSB1, assembly GCA_016745215.1. GTDB lineage: Bacteria > Pseudomonadota > Gammaproteobacteria > Chromatiales > Chromatiaceae > Thiohalocapsa. Next base: position 3,071,033 of record CP050890.1, on the reverse strand, counting down.
GCTGAATAATCTGCGGCTGTACAAGCTGGTCCAAGGGCTGGTGTGGATTGCCGAAGGCAGACCATGGCCGGAGATTGGGAAGCTGTTGGGAGTCAGTGTGAAGACGCTGGAGAACTGGCTGAAACGGTTTATGGTGCAAGGGCTGGCGTGGTTGCGAGGTCAACACTATCAGGGGCGGGGACGCAAGTCGAAACTGACGCCGGAGCAGAAGCGGCAGGTGCGCGACTGGGTGGAGAAAGGACCGCAGGCGAATGGATTCAGCTGCGGGGTATGGAACACGGCGATGATTGCGGAGCTGATCTGGCGACGCTTCGGGGTGAGCTACAACCCACGCTACCTGAGCACGTTGCTCAAGAAGCTGGGGCTGAGTTATCAGAAGGCACGTTTTATCAGCGACCGCAGCGACGAGGAGGAATACAAGCAGGCGCGTCGGCAGTGGGTGGAACAGACGTGGCCGCGCATTGTGCAGCAGGCCAAAGCCACGGGTGCGGTGATCCTGTTCACCGACGAGGTGTCGTTTGCGATGTGGGGCTCGTTGAGCCGTACGTGGGCGGTGCGCGGCCAACAGCCAGTGGTCAAGACCCGGGGGATACGCAAGGGATTGAAGCTGTTCGGGGCGATCAGTTTCTTCGATGGGGCGTTTGAGTACCGCGAGGCACTGGCCTATAGCCTAAAGCCGAAAGCCCTCAAGCAGCTCAAAGCCGACGGGGTGCCGACCGAGATCGTCGCGCAATTAGCCCCTTTGAAGGGCCTAAGCTATCCGACGCAAGAGCGCTTTTATCAGGCCTTGGACGAGGTGCTCGGCGCCGCCTGCCGCGCCCGCTATCAAGACCAGTTGCACACGGCGGCTGAAGGCAGCGGTCGTTTCAATAGCGCCGGCTACGTGGAATTTCTCAAACAACGCTTGGCGCGCTTCGACACGCCGATCATCTTGATCGAGGATAGCGCCCCCTACCACCGCAGTGGCGAGGTCAACCAATTCAAAGCCGATCACGCTCAGCGCTTATCGGTTGAACCCCTGCCGGCATTCTCGCCCGAGTACAATCCGATCGAAAAGCTCTGGCGAAACACCAAGAAAGAGGCGACTCATCTGAAGTACTTCGAAACCTTCGAGGAACTGCGTGCCTCGGTTCTGGGGGTCTTCCGTACCTATCTCGACGATGCCACCCAAGTGATCCGCGTGATGAAGAAATGACGCACCAACGCCGGCGTCGCTTGAGCCTCTATCCGCTCATTCCGAGAAATTATTTACCTGAAAAACTATACGTCGTTGGTGCCTATGGCACAGACGGTTACCCGGTCTCTAGCGAGAACACGCCACCTATCGCCAATGCCGGAACGGCTCAAACGGTCGGGGTCGGGTCGACGGTGTCACTGGACGGCAGCGGATCGAGCGATGCCGACGGCGACCCGCTAACCTACAATTGGTTCCTCGTTTCAGTACCGACGGGAAGCGGCGCGTCGCTTTCGACCACGACCGGGGTGCGGCCGACGTTCGTGGCCGATCTGCGTGGCAGCTACCTCGTCGAGCTGATTGTCAACGACGGTACCGACGACAGCCCCGCCGACCGCGTGACCATCACCACCACGAACAGCCTACCGATCGCCGATGCGGGGGGCGATCAGTCAGTTCGAGTGGACGATCTTGTGACCTTGGACGGCTCCGGCTCGAACGATCCAGACGGCGACTTGCTTAGCTTCTCGTGGGAGTTCGAGAGCCTGCCGGATGGCAGTTCGGCGACACTCTCCGATGCCGGGGCGGTCGACCCCAGCTTCGTCGCCGACGTGGATGGTACCTATGTGGTCCGGCTCGTCGTCAGCGACGGCATCGCTACCAGCGCCGTGGACAGGGTGACGGTTACGACTGAGAACACCCAACCGGTGGCGAATGCAGGTGCAGATCAATCAGTGTTGCTGAACGACGTCGCCGTTCTCGACGGCAGTGGCTCGACGGATGCCGACGGTGATCTCCTGACCTTCTTCTGGTCGTTCGCGACGGTTCCCGATGGGAGCGCCGCCGACCTTTCCGATCCGACCGCCGTTCGGCCGAGCTTCACCGTCGACGTTCCGGGTGACTATGTGGTGCAACTGGTGGTCAACGACGGCCTGGTCAACAGCCTGGCGGATACCGTGGTGGTCTCGACGCAGAACCTTCCGCCTGTGGCCGATGCCGGTCCCGATCAGTCCGCGTTCGTAGGCGATGTCGTTCTGCTGGACGGTACCGGCTCGACCGATCCGGAGCTCGATCCGCTGACTTACGCGTGGGCGCTCACCTCACGTCCTGCCCAGAGCAGTACCGCGCTGAGCGATCCGACCTTGCCGCAGCCGACTCTGCCCATCGACCGCCCCGGCACCTACGTGGTTCGGCTCGTGGTTAACGATGGCATGGCCGACAGCGCTCCGGATTGGATCACGATAACCACTGCCAACTCGCGTCCGAGCGCCAATGCTGGCCCAGACCAAGAGGTCCTTGTCGGTGAGTTGGTCGAGCTCGATGGCTCCCTGTCGAGCGATCCGGACTTCGATGAACTGACCTTTACCTGGTCATTCACCGCGAGTCCCGAGGGTAACACCGCAACCCTGGCGGAGGATGACACCGTGTCACCGACCTTCGTCCCCGACGCGGTCGGCACCTACGCCATACAACTCGTCGTCAGTGACGGAGTCTTGGCGAGTATAGTCCTCTCACGTGACATCAAAACTGTCCCTTTCGTTTAAGGCCTGCACTCACACACCAAAAACAAAAGGGCATATCTGGTTATCATGTTGAGTGACTATAACCCCGATACCGTCGCGGTGGAGGCCGGCCCGCCCATCGCTTCAATCCTCGCCAATCCCGACCGCGGCAGCGTTCCACTAGAGGTCGCGTTCACGGCCGAGATGTCCGGCGGCTTCCCGCCTTACAGCTACGCCTGGGATCTGAATAACGACGGCATCGTCGACGATACTCGGCCCAGCTTCGTCCAACTCTACCAGACAGGGGGCAGCTACGGCGTCGACCTGAGCGTCACCGACGCCCGCGGCTTCACCGCAACGGCCAGCCAGACCATCGAGGCGCTAGTGGCCCCACAGGTCGTCGCCAGTGCCAGCCCTTCAGAGGGCACCGCCCCCTTGGACGTGGCCTTTTCCGCCGTGGCATCGGATGCGGACGGCAGCATCGCGCTCTACGAGTGGGACTTCAACGGCGACGGTATCGTCGATCAGCGCAGCCCGAGTACCGCGTCCGGCGCCTTCCGCTACGAAACGGCAGGTCTGTACGAGGCCAGGCTGATCGTGACGGACAACGACGGCAACGCGAGCAGCGACCTGGTCGTCATCTCCGTCGGCGTCGCGCCCGAGCTGACGGCATCGGTCTCCCCGCTCACCGGCGATGCGCCGCTTTTGGTCACCTTCAGCGCGAGCGCCGAGGATCCGGACGGTGTCGTCGTTCGTTACGATTGGGATTTCGAGGGCGACGGCATCATCGACTTCACCGACCCGAGCACTGGAGACACCACGCACACCTACGATGTCGGCGGCGTCTACCCTGCAACCATCAACGTCTACGATGACACTGGCTTGTTCGCCACCCGCACCTTCGTTGTCTCCGTTGCCGGTCCGCCTCAGGCCCTGCCGCGCGCCTATCCTACTCGGGGTGAGGCGCCGTTGACCGTTACCTTCTTCTCCGACGGTACCGACATCGACGGCAGCCCCGAGTACTACGACTGGGACTTCAACGGCGACGGCAGCCGGGACATCCGCCTCATCGCGTCCATGAACACGGCCTACACCTACACGGCGCCCGGGACCTATGATGCGGCACTGACCGTGGTCGACAACGACGGCCTCACCGGAACCGCAACGGTTCAGATCGAGGTGTTGCCAGCGCCCGGCGACGGGACCACGCCCACCGCCGAGGCCCTTGCGCGTCCCTCGAACGGGGGGACGCCGCTGATGACCTCGCTGCTCGGCGAGGGCGACGATCCGGACGGAACCATTGTCGAGTACGCGTGGGATTTCCAGGCAGACGGCACCTATGACTTCGTCGAGCCTGTCTCCGGCTCGACGGCTGTCGGACTGAGCATCGATGTGGGATCTTATGCGGCGCCCGTGTTCCTGGACATGGATGGCGACGGTGATCGCGACCTCGTCATCGGCAATTCCAACGGCCAGCTCCTCGTCTACGAGAATCGCGCCGACAGCGGCTCGGATGCGCCGGTCTGGGCAGCGGGCCAAACGTTGCGCGACGAGACCGACACTGTCATTGATGTCGGCAGCTACGCGGAGCCTACCGTCGACGATATCGACGGCGACGGTGACCACGACCTGCTGGTGGGCAACAGCTCTGGTCAGATCTATCTGGTCGAGAACACGGGAGGAAGCGCGGCGCCGTCCTGGGTGAGGCGCGACCGGATCACCGACGGCACCGGCTCCGTCATCGACGTCGGTAGCTACGCCAATCTGCTGCTGCTCGACCACGATGCCGACGGCGACCGCGACCTGCTGATCGGCAATTCCAACGGCACCCTGACCCTCTACCTGCGCGGCGGAACGACGCAGTCACCGGTCTGGAGCCCGGCCGGACAATTGCAGAACGATACGGGCGCCGTCATCGATGTCGGCTCCTACGCAGCTCCGATGTTGCTGCCGGGCGCCGCGGCCGACGAGGACGAGCTGTCGGTCGGCAACTCCTCCGGGCAGATCCGCCGTTTCCTCAACATCGGCACGGCTGCTTCGCCCTCCTGGCAGGATGGGGGTTTATTGCAGACGCCAGGCGGCAGCACCGTCGACGTCGGCAGCTATGCAAACCCGATCCTGTTCGACCTGGTGACCGACGGGCCGGTACATCTGATGGTCGGCGACTCCGACGGGAGGCTCGACATCGTCACCGAGCAGACCGGTGGTTGGGCGCAGACCCTGAGCGGTTACAACGCCTTCGACGTGGGCACCTACTCGTCCCCCGCGCTGGCCGATCTCGACAGCGATGCGGACCTCGATCTGCTGATCGGCAACAGCAGTGGCCAGCTCTATCTGCGCAGCAATCTGGGAACCGCCACCTCCGTGGCCTGGTTCCTCGCCGAGCGATTGGTGGACCCGACCGGCGCCGTGATCGACATCGGCTCCCGCGCCGCTCCGACATTGGTAGACCTCGACGACGACGGCGACCTCGATATCGTTGTCGGTAACTCGAGCGGACGGCTCTTCCTTGTGCGCAACGACGGGGATGCGGCCACGCCTTCCTGGGCGGCAGGCGCCCAGATCAACTACGGGAACGGCTCGGTGATCGATGTGGGCAGCTATGCGGCGCCGGTGGCTGGCGACTTTGACAGCGACGGCGACATGGACCTGCTGGTCGGCAATTCGGGAGGCCTGGTCAGGTATCTGCGCAATGACGGGGACAGCAGCGCCCCGAGCTGGGTATCCGCGGGAAATCTCGCCCTCGCCTCAGGCGGCACGCTCGATGTGGGCAGCTATGCGTATCCGGCGGTCTACGACCCCGACCGCAACGGGACCTTGGACCTGCTGGTCGGCAACTCAGATGGACAGATGCGCCATTTCGACAACCTCGTGCCGTTCGATTTCAGTCTGGTCGCCGCCGCCGGTCAGCTCGACGGGATCGATGTCGGCAGCTATGCGGCACCCGCGTTCGCCGACATCGACAGCGACGGTGATGACGATGCCTTCGTGGGCAACAGCAATGGCCTGATGAGTCTTTACCCTCGCTATGGTCAGGTGCTCGTCGAGTACACCGATGCGGGGACCTACACCGCGGTGCTGCGGGTGACGGACAACAGCGGCGAGACCGCCACCGACGACGTGATGATCGAGGTACTCCCACCCGGTAGTCCGTCGGCCTTGGGCTCCGCGACCCCTGTCATCGGTGACGTGCCGCTTACCGTTCAGTTCTCGGGGCGGGGTGAAGACGCCGACGGCAACATCGTCGAGTATGCCTGGGACTTCGACGGCGACGGCACCTTCGACCACAGCAGCGCCACCGACGGCAGTGCCAGCTACACCTACACGACGGCCGGCATTTTCGATGCCGTGCTGCGGGTCACCGATGACAGTGGCCTGACCGCCACGGACAAAGTGCGTATCGAGGCCGGCTTCACGATCACGCCGAGCATCGGGACGGTCGCCTTCAACCCCAGCGCCGGCGAGATCGGTAACATCCAGACCGTCATCGAGGGCGGCGAGGCCCTGGTGACGATTCGCATCCTCGATGGCCAGGGCAATCTGGTCCGGACCCTGGTCAATGGCGCTCTGCGAGGACCCGGCACCTATCAAGACCCCTGGGCCGGCACCGATCAGAACGGACAGCCGGTACCGGATGGCCCTTACTACGCCGTGATCGAGTACACGTACAACGGCGAGACCGAGGTCGTCGACCTACGCGAGCAAGCCGTGTTCGAAGAATTCACGCCGACGCGCAGCTTCTCGAGCAGCTTCAACCCCTACGAGGGGGATCCCGTCACTGTAAGCTACCAGATCCCTTGGGCGGCCGAGGTCAGCCTGTACTTCTGGACACGCGATGACAGCAGACCGGGGTCAAGCATCGCACCGGTGCGCACCCTGTTCCTGCGCGACGCGCGCCCGCCCGGCTCCTACAGCGACGTCTGGGACGGCTTTGACGACAATGGCGTGGTCGTCGAGCCCGGGCGCGAGTACCCCGTCACCCTCTGGCTCTATCGGCTGCCGGAGAATGCCATTCTCGTGAACGGCAACCGGCCCGAGATCACGGCCATCTCGGTGGCGCCGCAATACTTCAATCCGTCCTACAACCCGTACGCCAGCGGACCGGCGCCCAGTGCGGTGGTGAGTCTGGAGACCACCAAGACCGCCACGCTGCAGGCGGAGATCCTGAACGAACAAGGTCTTCTGGTGCGCCGCATCACCCGGGCCAGCCGCCCCGCCGGTGCCAATGCCCTGACCTGGGACGGCCGCGACGGTGAAGGCAACCTGGTCGCACCGGGGACCTACAGCATCGGCGTCACTGCCATCGACGCCATCGGCAATCGATCCCTGTCGCGCTATGCGGCGGTGACGGTGCGGTACTGAGGAGCACCAGCATGGAATCCATAAGAGGCACAGCCATGGCGCGCAACTCGAGCACACCCGTTCGAATCTTTGGCCTTCGGATGTTGAACGGTCTCGGACTGCTGCTGATGGTCCTGGCCCTTGGCATGGCACCAACCGCGGCGGTTTATGCGTTCGATGCACCGCCGAAGGATCAGGGACACACGGGCTCCGACAGCGATGGACCTGATGACGAAAATCCGGACGACCCCGACCAGGATGAGGATGGTGATCCCGTCCAAGTGAAGACCGGGAACTTCACGATGGCATCGGAGGACTTCGCGCTCAACAGCTACGCGCTCCCAATGGTCGTCCGGCGCAGCTACAACTCGCTCGACCGGAACAACGACGGTCCGCTCGGTCTGGGCTGGAGCTTGTCTTATGTGATGTCCTTGGTGGAGGTGACCTCGTATGTCGCCGGCTCCGACGGTGTGACAATTTCCGGCCTCCCGAAGGTCGTCATCCGCGACGACACCGGCGTTCGCCACACCTACACGGCTGTTACCGATTCCGGTGGACAGATCGTCGGCTGGACCGGTGGCCGCAAGCGCTTCGGTACGCTCACCTCGACCGGGGATGGGCGCTTTACCTGGGAGCGTAAGGACGGGATCCAGTTCCGCTTCCTTCAGGGCAGGCTGGACGAGATCGTCGATCCTAACGGCAACCGTATCGCGCTGACGTACGACGCAACCGGTAAGCTTCGTTCGGCGACCAACCCGGCCGGGCGTACCTTCACCTTTAGCTACAATGCGCAAAACAAGCTCCAGTCGATTACCGATCCCCTGGGCCGCACGGTCACTTACGGCTACAGCGCGGAAAATCTCCTGACATCGGTCACGAACCAGGTGGGCGCTGTCACCACGTACACCTATGATGACGAGAATCGCCTAGCGACGAGCACCTCCCCCCTCGGCGACCTGTTATTGCAGAACACGTACGATTCGAAGCACCGCGTCATTAGCCAGTTCTCGAACGGTGCGACCTACAGCTACACCTATAACAATACTTATACGCGGGTCAGGGATTCGCGCAACTTCTACAGCGACCATTATTTCAACGAGCACGGCAACCCGATTCGTCGTCGTGATCAGCGCGGCTACAACACCTACTACGAATGGGACGACGAAGGTAACCTTACCAAGTATACGGACGCACGTGGCAACGTCACCAACATGCAGTACGATGACGTTGGCAACCTTACGCAAGTCAGCTACCCGGACGGCGGAGCTGTTAACTACACCTATGGCGCGCTCAACCGCGTGCTGACCGTGACCGATCAGCTAGGACGCACAACGACCTACACGTACGATGCGCGCGGCAACATGGTCGGTATGACCGATGCGCTGGGGCAGGTCGAAAGTTATACCTATGACGATGCAGGTCGCCTGATTGGGCTGACCGACAAGGCGGGCAACGCGCTGAGCTATGCGTACAATGCCGCCGGCGATCTGATCAGTCGCACTGATCAGCTTGGCCATGTGACCAGTCAGTCTTACGATCTGGTCGGTCGACTGCTCGGCGAGTCCGATGGGCTTGGTCATAGCACGACCTTTGGCTACGATGCGCGTGATCGTCTGGTCAGTATCACCGATCCGCTGGGTAAGACAACCGCTCTCGCATACGATCTCAATAACGACCTGACCGCCGAGACCGATCCACTAGGCAACACCACCTCCTATGCCTACACGCCCTATGGATTCCTCGCGGGCCGGACCGACCCTGCCGGGGCGTCCTTTTCCTACACCTACGATAGCCTAAGCAACCTCAGATCGATTACCGACCCCGAGGGACGTGTCACCACGCTCACCTATGACGGGCGCAACCAATTGACACGCATCGACCGTGGTGATGGCTCCAGGGTATCGTATGCGTATGATGGTGCTTACAACCTGACATCGATCACCGACCCCAACAACCATCAGACGGCTTTCGCACATGACGTGATGAATCGTCGCACCGGGACGACCTTCGCGGATGGTAGTACCGTCGCCATGGAGTACAATCTGGTCGGTGAGGTGACCCGCCTAACTGATCGCAAGGGACTGGTTATTGACTACGGATATGATGCGCTCGATCGTGTTGTTTCACTAAGCCTCACGAACGACGGAACGATCAGCTATACCTACGATGCGCACGACAACCTGGTGCAATCCGTGGGCTATGGTGGCACGGTCGACTACACCTACGACGCCGCGCAGCGCATGATCGCGGAGACCGGTGTCTGGGGCGCTCCGATCGACTACAGCTATGACGCCGCCGATCGCATGACGCGCCTCGAGCGCCCGGGTCGCTTCGCATTCTCCTACACCTACGACGACAACGACCGACTGATCAGCGGTACAGCACCATCCGGCACGCTTTCTCTCGAGTACGACGCAGACGACCGTTTGACACGCAAGGTCATGCCGAACGGCGTCAGCGTGAACTATGGCTACGATTCGGTCGATCGTACCACCTCGGTAACGCATCTCGCCCCTGATGGAACGACGGTGTTGCTCAGCTACGCTTACGAGTACACCGATACCAGCCTGACGAGTGCGATGACAGAGTCCGACGGGACCCGGACGGAGTATGCATACGACGGGTTCTATCGGCTGGCCTCCGAGGTCGTCAAGGAGAGCGACGGTACCGTGCTCGGCACCACGACCTACACCTACGACGGCAACGGCAACCGCCTGACCAAGACCGTCGACGGTGTTACCACCGAATATGCATACAATGAGGTCGATGAGCTGCTGAGTGAAGGTAACGAGACCTTCACCTACGACGAAAACGGCAATCTGATCGCTGCCGAGACTGCCAGCGCTACGGTTATCTATACCTACGACGACCTGGATCGACTGACCAGCGTCTCCGGCGGTGACTTTGCAGCCGCGACCTTTTCCTACGACGCCGAAGGGCGGCGCGTCGGGCGCGTCGTCGCAGGCGAAGAACAGCGCTTCTTGCATCACTTCGATCACGTCCTTGAGGAGCTTGACGCAAGCGGTGCGCCCAACGTGCGTTACGATCGCGTCTTTGGCCTCATGGCGAGTGAATCGGCAGACGGGCAGCGCTTCTATCACTTCGACGGCATAGGCAACACGCGTGCGTTGACCAATGTCAGTGGTGCCGTCACCGACGCCTACAGGATGGACGCTTTCGGTGTCTCGCTTGCGCGTACTGGCGCATCTGTCAATCCGTTCGTCTACAACGGTAATTTCGGCTATTACGCTACCGCGTCAGACAACGGTTACCGTCTGTAACCTCCTGATCTAGCTCTCCCTTCCACCCCTCCCTCAGTCCATACTCCATCATTTTTCCGGTCATTTTGCGACTGAATCCCGGCTTTTTGGGTGCTCGGAGGCGGTATTGCTGCCTGAAACTGTTATAGTAAAGATCATGTGGCAAGACATTAGTCTTTACTACGACATGGTGAGCTATGGCCCAGCCCCGATCCGCGGAGACCTTGCTTGATTTGTTTGCCTCAGAGACGGTGGTGGATCTGCCCCGCATCCAGCTGGCGCTCGGTGGTGCCTCGTCAATGACCGCCTTCCGTTACCTGCGACAGATTCCCTACCGGCGCAGCTACAATCACAACGGTCGTTACTATTGTCTGTATGAGCCTTCGCGATACGACCGACTCGGATTATGGAGTGTGGGCGATGTTCACTTCTCGGTAGATGGCAGCCTGGCGAAGACGGTTCGGCGTCTGGTTCACGAGATGGAGGCTGGGGCCACTCACCGGGAGCTGCAGGAGCGGGTCCGGGTACGGGTCCATAACACGCTGCTGACACTGCTGCGCCGGGGTGAAATTGAGCGGGAGCGTCTGGCGCAACTGTACGTGTATCTGCATTCGGACGCAGATCAACAGACCACTCCCCTGTGCAGAAGCAATCGAGATTCCAGGCTGCAGCATCGTATTCGCGTACTGCTCAAGGGTGAACAAACGGTCATTTCAGGGACTGACGGCCAGGAATCCAACCGTTGTCTGACGCGGTAGCTATTACGACGAGGGCCAAGGTGGGCTGCACCATGTTGGAGCACGATATCTAGACACGGATGTCGGACGTTTCATTAGCGTCGATCCCGCGCGTCAAGGAAACAACCACTACGCTTACGCATTGAACAATCCGCTGCTGTTCAACGACCCGAGCGGCGAGTTCGTCAACTTTCTGCTCGGCTGTGTGGGCGGCGGGCTTGCGGATCTTGCCTTCGGTGAGGGGATAAGTGCGCTCAGCGGTGAGTATAAGGAGCGCTCAAACTGGGATCGTTTAAAGGATTTTGGTGTCGGCTGCGCCATGGGTGCAGCGGGAGTCGGTTTAGTAAAGTCGCTCGATAAGCTCAACGACTTGCGTAAGCTGCGGAAGGCAAAGCGGGGCACTTGTTGTTTTGTCGCCGGGACGCCCATCAAGACTGCAGACGGTTATGCGAGTATCGACGAGATTGAGATTGGCGATTTCGTTCTCGCCCAGGATGAAGAAACCGGTCAGCAGGCGCTTAAGCGCGTCGTCGATATCATGGTTCGACCGGCCGATGACCTTAGCGAGCCATTGGTTGCGCTGACGATAGGCAGCGGTACCGAGTCCGAAACTGTTCATGTGACAGATGCACATCCGTACTGGGTGCCCGCGCAGCAAGGATGGCTGAAGGTCAGTGAGCTGAAGGTCGGCGATGAGCTTCTCAGCGCAGGCGGTGAAGAACTCGTCGTACTGACCAAGACTCCGATAGAGCAGGAGGCGACTTATAACCTCACGGTTGAGGAGTTCGATACCTACTTCGTGGGCGACCTAGAGGCTTGGGTTCACAACTGCAAGAGGAGTCCATTTCCACCTGCGAAACGATATCGCTTCAATTCGAAAAAGAAAGCATACGAAGCTGCTAAGGAATAGAAATTTATTAACTTGTGCACTCCTGAGAAGCAGCAGGAACGGCGCGATAATTCCATGCTGGCAAAAACGTATCAAAGAGGATGCGCATGTTTTGCTTGAAATCTGCCGCCACTTTTCGTCCCGTTCCATAGACCAACCCTTTCAAGGTGACTACTCACGCGGTGTCTTCCCCTTGAGCAATTTCGCTGTCGAAACGTGAGGGTGGTTGGACTATCGATTTCGCTTCGGCGGTGGTTTTTTCGGTCCCCGACGGCTCTTTTTGAACTTTGCCAGATTGACGTTGGAGGCCAATTGCAAGTACATCTGCGCGAATTCGGCGAGCGACATGGTTCGAAAGACGGTCCATTCCTGTTCCGGAATGGCAACCGTCATGCCGTCATAGGTTCGAGCGATATTCCCGGCTAAATAGTAGCCGGAAAGGTCGTTGGCGATGGTTTCTTCACCGTGTATCGTGCGTAATGCGGCTTTGACCACGGCCAATGCGTTGTAGGCGACCAGCGCAACGCAAAAACCGAACAGTGCGGCTTTCGGGTAGCCCAGCGTATTGATCTCGGAATGCAGATGCGCCTCGAGCTCTTGGAACATGGTTTCGATACGCCAGCGCTTGCGGTACATGTCGGCGACGAGCTTGGCATCGGCCGCCGATTTCGGCAGATTCGTCAGCAGCAAGAGTTCGGTTTCCCCGTCGCGCGTAGCCTGTTTCAGGCAGACTTTGATGCGACGATAGCGCTGGACTTCGCCTTCGTCGTCGACGAGCTCGATGCGCTGCTCGTAGACCTTTCCGGACTCGGTACTGCCGATCTTTCGCCACGGACTCTGCATGCTAAAGGCCAGTCCCTTATGTTCGCGACAAACGAAATAACCTTTCCGGTCGGCAATCCCGAGCAGAAAGCTGCGCACGCAGAAGTTGCGATCCATGATCCAGACGTCATGTTCCCGCACCGTCGGCAGCACATCTGCGAACAGCGAGCGCTCTTGGGCGTGACCGTCTTCGCAAGGAAACACATCCGTGGCCATCTCCAACAACGGATCGTAAACGACCAGCGATTTTCCCGGCAAGGCTCCGGCCTTGGTCTCTCTGAGCACCTCCAAGCGATGCTCCGTGGCCTCGATGCAGTTGCCGTCGAGGACTTTGATCCGATAGCCGGGCAGCCAAGGTGCGCACTGTCCGCCCATCTGTTCGACGATCGCGGCCTGTTCCCGCGCCGTGTCTCGAACCAACGCCGCCGAGGTCGTACTTTCCAGGCCGTTGAGTTTGTTGTACACCGAGGTGATCGAAACCCCGATCGACTCGCCTTGCTCTTTGTAGGCGGCGTTTATGGATGGGTGGGTTTTGAAGACCACTGCGCTCATCAAATTGAAAATCGTTGAGAACAACAACTCCCGGGTATATTGATCCACCGCCGTGCGCGCAAACCAGGCATCGAGCTTGCTGGGGCTGAGTACCCGTTCCAATAGGGCCTGAACCATCACCGGCACGGGCCTTTGTTCCATGAACCGCTGGAAGATCTGGCTGAACATCATGACCTCTACCCCAAGAATACGATAAATGGGGTCGATGATCTCGGTTCGGCGGGTCTATGTCCAGTCCGCTCCGTTTCTCCACTGAAATTCGATGCGTTACGATGCGGTCAACCGCCACGCATATTATCTGCTGATTGTGTGGATAATTTCTGACCTTGAAAGGGTTGGTTTCATAGACCTTATCGATGACATGAACGAACGCCTTGAGTCCCGTTGAAGTGTGGGTGTTTTCCATGAGTTCCTTGACCAACTCGGTACTGGTGAAAATCACGCCTTGGCAGGCACGGGTCACATGGGGAAAGAGACGGTGTTCGATGGGATTGTACTTAGAACAGTAGGGCGGATAATGCGCAATGCGAATTTCGATCCCAAGCTCATCGGCGAGGCTCTGCAAGTCCTGTTTAAAGAGGTCGTGACGGGAACTGTTACTCCCGCCCCCATCGCACAGCACCAGGATGGAGGTAGCGCTGGGATAGTGTAGGCGACCGTGGTTATACCACCAATGCCGAAAACTGTCGCAGGCAAATTCACTGGTATCGTGGCTATTCCCGAGTTGGATGTAGCCGACATTATGCTTGATGTCATAGAAGCTATGCGGAATGATGACCCCTTCAGCAAAGCTGTTGAAATCATGGTCGTAGGTGTGCAGGGCTTCTAAGGTATACAACTGCCCGTCACGGTAAAAATTGCCAAGATTTTCTTTCTTCTTGGTATCCATGCTGACGATCGGATTACCCGCGGCCTGATAGGCGGCTTTGAGTTGCGTGATCTTCTCAAATTGGGCATCGCGGTGTTTGATCTCGTCCTTCATGGTCGTTTTCTTCTGCGCTTTGCGGCGACGGTAGCCATGTTTTTTTAACAGCTTGCGCACGACCCATTGGCTGATCTGGATCTGATGATCTTCTCGCAATGCCGCGACAATCTCACCCAGGGTGAGGTTCGTCCAGCGGACCTTTTCATCCATCGGATCGCCCGCGGTATGATGGCGTAGAACCGCCAGGAACTTCTCGTCCAACGATGGCCCCCACGTCTGCTCATAGGGGCGACGACCACCACCAGGTTTGCGCACCCGGGGCTTGGTCCCGACTTTGTCCCCGCGAAGCTGCTCGTGTACCTCGCGCTCAGATAAACCGCTCATCTCGCGCGCGCCTTTGCTTACGGTGTTTCGGCTGCAACCCAGTACCTCCGCAATATACACGCGACCACCGCGACCATACTTCAAGGCTTCTAAGCCTGCATACAGACGGCGATCTTTCTCATTCAGGCCCATATAGAAACGACGCATCGATTCCTCTACTTGGGGGGAATAACGCTCCATTTAGGTCTCCAGCAGTTTGGCTTGGTTGCAGAGGCTAAAATGATACTATACCTTCTCCCTTCTGATGAGCTGCACAAGTTATCTAATTTCCGTTCCTTAGCATAAGCCCAGAACAAAATAGTGTAAATGGTAAAGTGTCACCGTAATTCTTCAGGGTGACCATGGCGCTAATCTCGCATTTTCCATTGCCCGGTTAAATCCAACTCCTTTCCTGGGCGACAAAAATGGTCGCCGTATTGATACTTGAAGAATTCTCGCGCAATACGAGCGGATCGTTGTTGCGCGGACTCGGTCAACGAGACACCTTGAGCCTCGAGGAAAAAGTAAACAGCAGCATAAGCTGTCAGCGCCGCGATCAGACTAGGGATCACCTGCAGCAACAGACGTGGCCAAGGATCGGGGTCGTTAGCGACATATGCAAACACAAATGCCAGCAGCGCCGCTACCACAACGGCCAAGATCGCGGAAAGGTACTTGATGGGATTTCTGTGTTCCGATGGGTTCATTTGATATTTCCGATGAAACTGAGGAACCAAGGCGATTGCCGGAGAGAAATGGACCAACTGAAGCCGAATTCTCGTTCGCCTTCGCGCAGTGGCAATCCGCCCATTGTCACTCTCTGGGCGGGTTGCCGCAACGTCGGGCCTTGATCATCAACCCGTCCAGAGCCGTAGCCCGGTGGGAGCGGCGTCCTCGCCGCGACTGGGCGCCCGTCGCGCCGAGGACGGCGCTCCCACAGCGGTGGACGGACTTACGATCAAGGCCCAACGTCGATGCCGGACGAGCAGACAAGCCAGGTGGTAGGCTGTCGAACTGTCCTGAGTTTTGATGCCAAACCGATTCCGGGTTTTGGATTGCATCATCGAACGCACTGGGGAAGCCTAATCGGTGTCGGGGTCGCTATCGGAATTGGAATCGAATCCGCTCATCGATCAAAACAGCCAGCTCGATACCAATCCCTCATTCCGACCTTGACACCGACCCCGACACCGATTAAGCATCCATAAACCGGGAAGCGCTTGTTTTAGTGGGACGGCAGATTTCGACAGCCTAGTGGAGCGGTACAGAAATCCCGAGGCGGTTCGTTGTCGTTGTCGTTGTCGTTGTCGTAATCGTAGTCGTTATCGAGCATTCGGCTAAGACGATTATGACAACGACAACGACAACGACAACGATAACGACCGGAGACTGTCTTGGAACATCTGCACCGAGGCACTAGCCAGATGGTCTATTTTTCCACAGACATCGCTAAGCAGCGAGCGGCGTCAAATTGTCTAGCCGACAACAGACAGTGCATGTTCTTGAACTACGAAACACGCGAGAATCAATCACTCGCACAGAAACGGCGGTCTTTTTCGCACAGCTCGCGATTTTGGTCGTTATTTCCATTAGCCGAAACGCTCAGCTTGTGTCTGAACCGTTCCTGATGCCGTCTTTCATCAGCGCGGCGCCGAAGTCGAGCAGCAGGCCGAGCCCGAGGCCGGTCAGGCGATCGCAACCATGGTAGTCTGAGCAATCGATGAAACCGACGCTTGTGCCCCCGAGACGAAGACACTCGGTTACCAGCGTCGTACTGACATTCACAGCCCCAATCGCCCCCTGTCTTCAGGGGTACAGGAGGAAACACGATGACATCGACAGCGACGCTGACCAGGCCGCAGACCGAGCTGTTGCAACGCCGCGCCGCGCACCGGCAGATGCGCGCGCGCTTGATCGAGAAACCGCATCCGGAGGATGCAACCGTAGGCACACCCTACTATGACGAAGAACTCGACGTGGCTCAATCCCTCGCCCACCACAAAACAGTCCAGAAGCTGGGAGAACTACTCGATCGTGTCGCCGCCTGGGAGGGCCTGCAGAGCCTCGGGGACAATCCGGTCTGGTACTGGGATGCGGACGAGGACTGCCAGAGGATCCTCTACCCCGACTACGCCCTGACCGACGCCGAGAACCTGGGCTCGGTGACCGCGAAGTCGTTACTCCTGGCAATCGAGGTGGTGACCACCACGCACAGGCGCAAAGAGGAGAAGGACACCATCAAGATGCGCAACTGGAACGAACTGAACGCAGTCCCCGAGTTCTTGCTCCTCTACCCGGAACCGGATGACCCCCGTGGGTTGATTGCCTATCGCTACAACAAGGATCAAGTCGCCTACGAAAACGTGCCGCTGGGACCACGGCGACGCTTTGTGAGCCAGGCCATCGATGGCTTGGTGATCGAGGAGCTCGCACCTGACGCTCGGTCGGTCGGTCGCAAATTGCGCGTGTTCTATCGTGGTGAGGAGGTCCGCGATGCCGATGCAGCCGATCGGCTGGCCTTGCAAGAGGCGCGGGCGCGTCAGCAAGAGGCGCGGGCGCGTGAAGCAGCCGACCGTCGAGCCTTGCAAGAGGCGCAGGCGCGTCAGCAAGAGGCGCAGGCGCGTGAAGCAGCCGACCGTCGAGTCTTGCAAGAGGCGCAGGCGCGTCAGCAAGAGGCGCAAGCGCGTGAAGCAGCCGAACACCATGCTGCCGCAGCCGAACAGCGGGCACGGGAAGAGGCACAAGCACGCATGGCAGCCGAACAACAGGCCCAGCGCGCACTCGCTTTACTCGAGAAAGCGGGCATCAAGCTTGACTGACGACCATCGGCCAAGGCCATCGGTGGCCTTGATCGTCACTTGATCCACCTCGTTCGAGGCGATTGCCGGAGAGAAACAAACCAACTGGCGCCGGATTCTCGTTCACCTTCACGCAGCGGCAATCCGCCCAGCGTCACTCTATGGGCGGGTTGCCGCAACGTCGATGCCGGACGAGAAGATAAGCCAGGTGTTCAACTACGAAGGACGGGAAACACGCGAGAATCAATGACCCGCACAGAAACGGCGGTCTTTTTCGCACAGCTCGCGATTTTGGTCGTTATTTCCATTAGCCGAAACGCTCAGCTTGTGTCTGAACCGTTCCTGATGCCGTCTTTCATCAGCGCGACGCCGAAGTCGAGCAGCAGGCCGAGCCCGAGGCCGGTCAGGCGATCGCAACCATGGTAGTCTGAGCAATCGATGAAACCGACGCTTGTGCTCCCGAGACGAAGACACTCGGTTACCAGCGTCGTACTGACATGCACAGCCCCAATCGCCCCCTGTCTTCAGGGGTACAGGAGGAAACACGATGACATCGACAGCGACGCTGACCAGGCCGCAGACCGAGCTGTTGCAACGCCGCGCCGCGCACCGGCAGATGCGCGCGCGCTTGATCGAGAAACCGCATCCGGAGGATGCAACCGTAGGCACACCCTACTATGACGAAGAACTCGACGTGGCTCAATCCCTCGCCCACCACAAAACAGTCCAGAAGCTGGGAGAACTACTCGATCGTGTCGCCGCCTGGGAGGGCCTGCAGAGCCTCGGGGACAATCCGGTCTGGTACTGGGATGCGGACGAGGACTGCCAGAGGATCCTCTACCCCGACTACGCCCTGACCGACGCCGAGAACCTGGGCTCGGTGACCGCGAAGTCGTTACTCCTGGCAATCGAGGTGGTGACCACCACGCACAGGCGCAAAGAGGAGAAGGACACCATCAAGATGCGCAACTGGAACGAACTGAATGCAGTCCCCGAGTTCTTGCTCCTCTACCCGGAACCGGATGACCCCCGTGGGTTGATTGCCTATCGCTACAACAAGGATCAAGTCGCCTACGAAAACGTGCCGCTGGGACCACGGCGACGCTTTGTGAGCCAGGCCATCGATGGCTTGGTGATCGAGGAGCTCGCACCCGACGCTCGGTCGGTCGGTCGCAAATTGCGCGTGTTCTATTGTGGTGAGGAGGTCCGCGATGCCGATGCAGCCGATCGGCTGGCCTTGCAACAGGCGCAGGCGCGTCAGCAAGAGGTGCAGGCGCGTGAAGCAGCCGACCGTCTGGCCTTGCAGGAGGCGCAGGCGCGTGAAGCAGCTGATCGGCTGGCCTTGCAAGAGGCGCGGGCGCGTGAGGCAGCCGACCGTCGGGCCTTGCAAGAGGCGCAGGCGCGTAAAGCAGCCGACCGTCGGGCCTTGCAAGAAGCGCAGGCGCGTGAAGCGGCCGAACAGCGGGCACGGGAAGAGGCACAAGCGCGCATGGCAGCCGAACAACAGACCCAGCGCGCACTCGCTTTACTCGAGAAAGCGGGCATCAAGCTTGACTGACGTCCATCGGCCAAGGCCATCGGTGGCCTTGATCGTCACTTGATCCACCTCGTTTAAGGCGATTGCCGGAGAGAAACAAACCAACTGGCCGAAACGCTCAGCTTGTGTCTGAACCGTTCCTGATGCCGTCTTTCATCAGCGCGGCGCCGAAGTCGAGCAGCAGGCCGAGCCCGAGGCCGGTCAGGCAAACGCAACCATGGTAGTCTGAGCAATCGATGAAACCGACGCTTGTGCCCCCGAGACGAAGACACTCGGTTACCAGCGTCGTACTGACATTCACAGCCCCAATCGCCCCCTGTCTTCAGGGGTACAGGAGGAAACACGATGACATCGACAGCGACGCTGACCAGGCCGCAGACCGAGCTGTTGCAACGCCGCGCCGCGCACCGGCAGATGCGCGCGCGCTTGATCGAGAAACCGCATCCGGAGGATGCAACCGTAGGCACACCCTACTATGACGAAGAACTCGACGTGGCTCAATCCCCCGCCCACCACAAAACAGTCCAGAAGCTGGGAGAACTGCTCGATCGTGTCGCCGCCTGGGAGGGCCTGCAGAGCCTCGGGGACAATCCGGTCTGGTACTGGGATGCGGACGAGGACTGCCAGAGGATCCTCTACCCCGACTACGCCCTGACCGACGCCGAGAACCTGGGCTCGGTGACCGCGAAGTCGTTACTCCTGGCAATCGAGGTGGTGACCACCACGCACAGGCGCAAAGAGGAGAAGGACACCATCAAGATGCGCAACTGGAACGAACTGAATGCAGTCCCCGAGTTCTTGCTCCTCTACCCGGAACCGGATGACCCCCGTGGGTTGATTGCCTATCGCTACAACAAGGATCAAGTCGCCTACGAAAACGTGCCGCTGGGACCACGGCGACGCTTTGTGAGCCAGGCCATCGATGGCTTGGTGATCGAGGAGCTCGCACCTGACGCTCGGTCGGTCGGTCGCAAATTGCGCGTGTTCTATCGTGGTGAGGAGGTCCGCGATGCCGATGCAGCCGATCGGCTGGCCTTGCAAGAGGCGCGGGCGCGTGAAGCAGCCGACCGTCGGACCTTGCAAGAGGCGCAGGCGCGTGAAGCAGCCGACCGTCGAGTCTTGCAAGAGGCGCAGGCGCGTCAGCAAGAGGCGCAGGCGCGTGAAGCAGCCGACCGTCGGGCCTTGCAGGAGGCGCAGGCGCGTGAAGCAGCCGACCGTCGGGCCTTGCAAGAGGCGCAGGCGCGTCAGCAAGAGGCGCAAGCGCGTGAAGCAGCCGAACACCATGCTGCCGCAGCCGAACAGCGGGCACGGGAAGAGGCACAAGCACGCATGGCAGCCGAACAACAGGCCCAGCGCGCACTCGCTTTACTCGAGAAAGCGGGCATCAAGCTTGACTGACGACCATCGGCCAAGGCCATCGGTGGCCTTGATCGTCACTTGATCCACCTCGTTCGAGGCGATTGCCGGAGAGAAACAAACCAACTGGCGCCGGATTCTCGTTCACCTTCACGCAGCGGCAATCCGCCCATTGTCACTCTATGGGCGGGTTGCCGCAACGTCGATGCTGGATGAGAAGATAAGCCAGGTGTTCAACGACGAAGGACGGGAAACACGCAAGAATCAAAGACCCGCACAGAAACAGCGGTCTTTTTCGCATAGTTCGCGATTTTGGTCGTTATTTCCGTTGGCCGAAACGCTCAGCTTGTGTCTGAACCGTTCCCGATGCCGTCTTTCATCAGCGCGGCGCCGAAGTCGAGCAGCAGGCCGAGCCCGAGGCCGGTCAGGCAAACGCAACCATGGTAGTCTGAGCAATCGATGAAACCGACGCTTGTGCCCCCGAGACGAAGACACTCGGTTACCAGCGTCGTACTGACATTCACAGCGCCAATCGCCCCCTGTCTTCAGGGGTACAGGAGGAAACATGATGACATCGACAGCGACGCTGGCCAGGCCGCAGACCGAGCTGTTGCAACGCCGCGCCGCGCACCAGCAGATGCGCGCGCGCTTGATCGAGAAACCGCATCCGGAGGATGCAACCGTAGGCACACCCTACTATGACGAAGAACTCGACGTGGCTCAATCCCTCGCCCACCACAAAACAGTCCAGAAGCTGGGAGAACTACTCGATCGTGTCGCCGCCTGGGAGGGCCTGCAGAGCCTCGGGGACAATCCGGTCTGGTACTGGGATGCGGACGAGGACTGCCAGAGGATCCTCTACCCCGACTACGCCCTGACCGACGCCGAGAACCTGGGCTCGGTGACCGCGAAGTCGTTACTCCTGGCGATCGAGGTGGTCACCACCACGCACAGGCGCAAAGAGGAGAAGGACACCATCAAGATGCGCAACTGGAACGAACTGAATGCAGTCCCCGAGTTCTTGCTCCTCTACCCGGAACCGGATGACCCCCGTGGGTTGATTGCCTATCGCTACAACAAGGATCAAGTCGCCTACGAAAACGTGCCGCTGGGACCACGGCGACGCTTTGTGAGCCAGGCCATCGATGGCTTGGTGATCGAGGAGCTCGCACCCGACGCTCGGTCGGTCGGTCGCAAATTGCGCGTGTTCTATCGTGGTGAGGAGGTCCGCGATGCCGATGCAGCCGATCGGCTGGCCTTGCAAGAGGCGCGGGCGCGTGAGGCAGCCGACCGTCGGGCCTTGCAAGAGGCGCAGGCGCGTGAAGCAGCCGACCGTCGGGCCTTGCAAGAAGCGCAGGCGCGTGAAGCGGCCGAACAGCGGGCACGGGAAGAGGCACAAGCGCGCATGGCAGCCGAACAACAGACCCAGCGCGCACTCGCTTTACTCGAGAAAGCGGGCATCAAGCTTGACTGACGTCCATCGGCCAAGGCCATCGGTGGCCTTGATCGTCACTTGATCCACCTCGTTTAAGGCGATTGCCGGAGAGAAACAAACCAACTGGCCGAAACGCTCAGCTTGTGTCTGAACCGTTCCTGATGCCGTCTTTCATCAGCGCGGCGCCGAAGTCGAGCAGCAGGCCGAGCCCGAGGCCGGTCAGGCAAACGCAACCATGGTAGTCTGAGCAATCGATGAAACCGACGCTTGTGCCCCCGAGACAAAGACACGCGGTTACCAGCGTCGTACTGACATTCACAGCGCCAATCGCCCCCTGTCTTCAGGGGTACAGGAGGAAACACGATGACATCGACAGCGACGCTGGCCAGGCCGCAGACCGAGCTGTTGCAACGCCGCGCCGCGCACCGGCAGATGCGCGCGCGCTTGATCGAGAAACCGCATCCGGAGGATGCAACCGTAGGCACACCCTACTATGACGAAGAACTCGACGTGGCTCAATCCCCCGCCCACCACAAAACAGTCCAGAAGCTGGGAGAACTACTCGATCGTGTCGCCGCCTGGGAGGGCCTGCAGAGCCTCGGGGACAATCCGGTCTGGTACTGGGATGCGGACGAGGACTGCCAGAGGATCCTCTACCCCGACTACGCCCTGACCGACGCCGAGAACCTGGGCTCGGTGACCGCGAAGTCGTTACTCCTGGCAATCGAGGTGGTGACCACCACGCACAGGCGCAAAGAGGAGAAGGACACCATCAAGATGCGCAACTGGAACGAACTGAATGCAGTCCCCGAGTTCTTGCTCCTCTACCCGGAACCGGATGACCCCCGTGGGTTGATTGCCTATCGCTACAACAAGGATCAAGTCGCCTACGAAAACGTGCCGCTGGGACCACGGCGACGCTTTGTGAGCCAGGCCATCGATGGCTTGGTGATCGAGGAGCTCGCACCCGACGCTCGGTCGGTCGGTCGCAAATTGCGCGTGTTCTATCGTGGTGAGGAGGTCCGCGATGCCGATGCAGCCGATCGGCTGGCCTTGCAAGAGGCGCGGGCGCGTCAGCAAGAGGCGCGGGCGCGTGAAGCAGCCGACCGTCGGGCCTTGCAAGAGGCGCAGGCGCGTGAAGCAGCCGAACACCATGCTGCCGCGGCCGAACAGCGGGCACGGGAAGAGGCACAAGCACGCATGGCAGCCGAACAACAGACCGAGCGCGCACTCGCTTTACTCAAGAAAGCGGGCATCAAGCTTGACTGATGACCATCGACCAAGGCCATCGGCGAGGAAAAAGGGGACAGACCACGTTTTCTACAATGCAAGCTCACCTTGCTCATCCGCATCGATTTCCTTTAGCGGCCGTTCCGGTGCCCCCTTCCAGGTTCGTCTACCGAGCATAGCGGCGATCTGCCGCTCGAACTTTGCGCTGCCAAGCACGAAGCCGCCGTTGGTGCACTCGCGGAAACGTTGAAGCAACTCGGCGCTGAGCATATCCTCGAACAACCTGCGATACGCAAGCAAAACGAGCCTGATCAGAGTCTGCCAAGCCTTGGTACAGCGGGTGCGGTGTGACCACGGAATCCTGGCGGCCAAGCGCATTGGCCCAATGGCTCGACCAACGATAATCACCAGGCACACTGACCATTGAGGCACGAACCGGATTGAGCTCGATGTAGCGCTGGCAGGCCAGCAGATAGGTGTCGGCCTCAATCAGCGATGAGCGGAACCGGCCCTCGAACAAGCCGCTTGACGTAGACCCGACAGGCACTTTCGGGGCGTCTATTGCAATGGTACAGGCCGCATTCTTTGAAGGCAGCACCCGATCATTAACCAATACTGTGCCCAAAAAGGTACCCGTCCTCAAGTCCTGCAATACCGACTTGAACTCCCCGCTGCCATCGCATGACATCGACCATCTCGCGACACAGCTTGTTTACAGACTAGCCATAACCCCGGCGACATCGCCATCGCTGCCATTGGCGCGCTTATGCTCAACTTGCCCCTGCGTGCGGCTGCCATTATGGGGCGTGAGGTGGCAGAACCAACAGAGTCAGCTGCCGAGCGCAGTTCGTCGCCTCGGCGCTCTGGTTTGGTCGTTCGCTGCTTCATCGCAGCTCACCCGCTCGCCCTGGGAGAAAGCTCCCGAGCTGATACACTGCGAGATGCCCGCAGTGCTCGCAGTTGAGCCTTGACAAGCCATCTGGCCATTGCTAGTCTTTCGTTCTGACCCCGCCTTGGACTCGCAGGGGCGGTAGGATTTCTTATCTGTACGTAACGATTGCGAAACGACTG
The DNA here is from genome assembly GCA_016745215.1 of Thiohalocapsa sp. PB-PSB1. Taxonomy (GTDB): domain Bacteria; phylum Pseudomonadota; class Gammaproteobacteria; order Chromatiales; family Chromatiaceae; genus Thiohalocapsa. Next base: position 3,047,041 of record CP050890.1, on the reverse strand, counting down.
AAGACATCAAGCGTCAAGTTACAAACTGGCGTCCTAGGGAAAACCGATATGGAAGCAAGTCAACCCATCGCCCATGCAAGACTCGCCAAGAACGGTGAATGGCAGCAGCACGCTTTGCAGGAGCATCTCCATGAAGTTGCCAAGCTCGCCGCGCAATTCGCGCAGCCTATGGCCGCATCAGACTGGGCACAGCTCGCCGGTCTCTGGCACGACCTCGGGAAATACCGCGCACGCTTCCAGCGCTATATTCGCACCGCCTCCGGTATGCACCCGGAGACCGCGCACATAGAGGGTAGCCCGGGCCGCACGACGCATTCCACCGCCGGCGCTTTATTGGCAGAGCAACGACTCGGGTTGGTCGGGCGGGTACTTGCTTACTTGATCGCCGGACACCACGCAGGACTGCATGACTGGCACGGCGGCCTGGACGCTCGCATGCAAGGCGAAGACGCGCGCCTCGAGCTGGCCGAAGCGCTTGCGGCCAAACCGCCGCCGACTGTTCTGCATCCGCCGATACCAGAGATCGATCTCCGGCATGTGCCCGGCGGTTCCGACGGCTTCGCGCTCTGGGTGCGCATGCTCTTCTCCTGCCTGGTCGACGCCGACTTTCTGGACACCGAGGCATTCATGGCCCCGGAACTCACCAAACAGCGCGCTGACTGGCCCGACATCGCCACCCTGGCAAATCAGTTCGATGCTGCCATGTCACAGCTGCTCGCCGCGGCAGAGTGCACCCCTGTCAACCGGCTTCGCGGAGAAATCCTCACACATTGCCGAGCAGCGGCCCAACAGCCACCTGGAGTGTTCTCGCTCACAGTACCCACTGGCGGCGGAAAGACGCTCTCCGCCATGGCCTTCGCGCTGGACCATGCGCGCCGATACCTTAAACGGCGAGTCGTCCACGTTATTCCATACACCAGCATCATCGAACAGACCGCCGATGTGTTTCGCCGAATCTTTGGCGATGCGGTGGTGGAGCACCACAGCGCAGCCGAAGCTCAGGCCTGCGACGAGGTTCTGCGTAGCCGCCTCGCCTGCGAGAACTGGGATGCCCCGATCATCGTCACCACCAGCGTACAGTTTTTCGAGTCCCTTTTCGCAGCACGCACCTCCCGCTGCCGTAAGCTGCACAATCTGATTGACAGCGTCGTCGTCCTGGATGAGGTGCAGCTCCTACCCCCGGGACTCCTGCAACCCATCGTCGACGTTTTAAAGCTCCTCACCAAGCACTACGGTATGACCCTGGTGCTCTCGACCGCCACTCAGCCCGTCCTTGGCAGCCGTTGCTACTTCGACCCCGCCAAGAACTTCGACGGCTTCTCTGCCATTCACGAGATCATCCCCGACCCGAACGACCTCTATGCGCGCCTCCAGCGAGTCAAGGTTCGACTGCCCACGGACCTGCATCAGCCGACGGATTGGGTCACGCTCGCGGCCGAACTTCTCAGGCACGACTCCGTGCTCGCGGTGGTCAACAGTCGCCGCCATGCGCGAGAACTCCATCGGCTGATGCCGCCGGGTACCCTACACCTGTCGGCTCTCATGTGCGGCGCGCACCGCTCCCGGGTCATCACCGAGATCAAACGACGGCTCGCCGCCGGCATCCCGACCCAAGTGGTATCGACCCAGCTGGTGGAAGCGGGTGTCGACCTGGACTTCCCGGTGGTCTATCGGGCCTTCGCTGGACTCGACTCCATCGCTCAGGCCGCCGGGCGCTGCAATCGGGAAGGACTGCTTGAACGCGGCTTAGTCGTCGTTTTTGTGCCACCGGAGCGCTCCCGCATCGGTCTACTTCGCACCGCCGAGGATGCCTGTCACGCGGCGCTGCATGGCGTCGATGGGAACCCACTCGATCAGGCGCTGTTCACCCGGTACTTCGAGCACTTGTACTACAACCGCGACCTCGACGAGCCGGATATTCGCGGGCACCTCAAGGTCGACCTGAAGCACCTTGCGGTGAATTTCCGCACCGCCGCCGAGCGGTTCCGCATGATCGATAACGAGCAGCGGCCGATCATCGTGCTGTACGACGCCATCGCTGACGATGCGGAAATTCGCCTGCTGCTCGGACGCCTCAGAAAAACCGGGCCGGAGCGCTGGCTCATGCGCAAGCTGCAACGCTACATCGTCAACCTACCTGAACGCGATCTGCAGCGACTGCTGGCACAAGAGGACGTTGAAGAGATTCTACCGGGGATGTACGCGCAGACCAGCGATTGGTTGTATCACAACACCCTCGGCCTGACCGCCGATGAACCAATGCCCACAGCAAGCCACACCATCGTTTGAGGGACGCCATGAAACGCTACTGCCTAGAGGTCTGGGGCGATTATGCCTGCTTTACACGCTCAGAGATGAAGGTCGAGCGCGTCAGCTATGACGTGATCACCCCGTCCGCGGCACGCGCCATCTTCGAGGCTATCCTCTGGAAGCCCGCAATCCGCTGGCACGTGAGACGCATCGAAGTGCTGCGGCCGATCCGCTGGTTGACCATCAAGCGCAACGAGGTTGCCACCATCGCCACGGACCGCGCCAGCGCCGATGCGCCCCGAGGGATATTCATCGAGGACGACCACGTGCAGCGCTCCGCGCTTCTGTTGCGTGACGTCGCTTACCGACTGCACGCGGATCTCGCGTTTTTTTCGGACAAAGACCGCGCGGCGAATCCGGCCAAGTATTGGCAGATTTTCGAGCGCCGCGCGGACAAGGGTCAGTGCGTAAACCAGCCCTATCTCGGCTGTCGTGAGTTCCCAGCCTACTTTCGACGCGTCCCAGACGGAGCCACCGAGCCGCCGCCTATCGATGCATCACCGGACCTCGGCTTCATGCTCTTCGACATGGACTTTGCGGATCGCGCCGATCCCAAACCGATGTTCTTCCGCGCTCTGATGCACAAGGGCGTCATCGAGGTGCCGGCGTGTGACAGCGTGGAGGTGCGGCGGTGATTCTGCAGCGGTTGGTCGAATACTACGAGCGTATCGATACGCTGCCAAAATTCGGCTGGATTCGGCGTCGCATCGATTACATCTTCGTGCTGGAAGCCAATGGTCAATGCATCGCAGCGGAGTCGCTTCAAAAGGTAGAAGGCAAGGCAAGAACCACTCCCGAGATGCTCGTGCCCGCAATCGGCAAGCAGGCGTTGAAGCATACGATGAGCGGCAAGGATGCAAATTTACTGTGGGACAACAGCAAATTCGTATTGGGGATTGGTAAAGGCGGCGCTGGCAAACTCGCAAATTTTCGGGAGACCTTGTCCGAGTGGCTGGGCTCATTGAGCGACACCGGTGTTCAAGCGGTTACTGCATTTTGTACGGATATCGCGGAGCGGGAGCACGCCGTCGAAGAATTGCTCGCTCGCTTCGAGCTCCACGAGGATTTCAGCAGGCGCGATCCATGTATCGCTTTTCGCCTGGCGCCCGACGTCGAACCGGTCTTTTTCCGGCCGGCGGTCAGGGACGCCTATGCTGCGAGGCTGACTCAGCTCTCCAGTGACAACGCGTTGCTCGGCAACTGTCTGGTAACCGGCGCCGAAGGCGTGCCAATCGCGAGGAATGAAACCGTGATCAAGGGTGTTCGTGGGGCGCAGACCTCCGGCGCTAACGTTGTCTCATTCAACGCGCGGGCCTTCGAGTCTTACGGCAAACGCCAGCGCGGCGGAGAGAACGCCCCGATTAGTCAGAACGCATCGTTTGCATACACCACCGCACTTAACCACCTTCTGCGAACGGGCTCAGAGCAACGGGTTCAGATAGGCGACAGCTCCACGGTATTCTGGGCGGAGCGGCCACACGAATTGGAGGCATCCTTCGCCAACCTTTTCGGCGAACCGTCATCGGATGATCCCTCGGCTGGGACTCGGGAAATCGCCAAGATCTACCGGGCCGTAGAATCAGGCTCCTTTACCCAAGGCGATGCGGACACTCGGTTTCACGTCCTCGGCCTCGCACCGAGCGCGGCACGCATCAGCATCCGTTTCTGGGAGACCGCCCCGGCGATGGAACTTGCCGTACGCGTGCACCGGCACTTCGAGGATCTGCGAATCGCTCGCGGTCCCAACGACCCAGAACATCCGTCTCTGACACGCCTGCTGAGCGCCTGCGCGCTCTTGGGCAGGCTCGACAACCTACCGCCAAGCCTCGGCGGTGACGTAATCCGCGCCGTGCTCGCTGATCTGCCTTATCCGGCCACGCTGCTGCACGCCGCCGTGCAGCGTTGCCGCGCGGAACAGCGTGTGACGTACACCCGCGCGGCTGCCATCAAAGCCTGGCTCCGCCGAGCGTATCGGCTGACCGGAAAGTCCAAGAACGCCAACGACAGGGAGCCTCACCCTATGCTCGACCCCTTGAACATGAATCCCGCCTACCGTCTCGGCCGCCTGTTCGCGGCCTTGGAGAAAATTCAGGAGGAATCCAGCCCCGGGATTAACGCAACCATCAGAGACCGCTTCTACGGTGCCGCATCAGGCACCCCAGGTACGGTCTTTCCGAGCTTGCTGCGGCTCAAGAATCACCACATCAGCAAGCTCAAAAAGGGCCGCGCTATCCAGATGGAGCGGCTTATCGCAGACATCCTCGGTGGCTTAGACGACTTCCCGCGACATATGCTGATGCCGGACCAAGGCCGGTTCGCCATCGGCTACTATCACCAGCGCCAGGCCCTGTTTGCAAAGCATACCGAAGACAACGAAGGGCCAGATCACACGGAGACCGACCAATGAGCGATGCCAAGCCAAGCGATAGCACCATCTGTAACCGCTACGACTTCGTGCTGCTGTTCGATGTACAGGACGGCAACCCCAACGGCGATCCAGACGCCGGCAACCTACCGCGACTCGACGCCGAAACTGGCCAGGGTCTGGTCACAGATGTCTCGTTAAAGCGTAAGGTGCGCAACTTCGTCGGTCTAATCAAGCGTAAGACGGGCGATTTGTATGAGCAGGGCTACGACATCTATGTCAAGGAAAAGGCCGTCCTTGGCCACGCCCACATCGAGGCTTTCAAGAAGCTAGACATCAACCTCGGCGAAGAAACATCCGTCGAGGTACCACCGGACCTGCAGGACGCCGTGCGCGATATGCCGCTTCCGGACGGCATTGAGCGGGTCACCGACGAAGAAGGCCATCTTTCCCTCAGGCTCGCCGCCGGGCTGGACAAGGGCGCGGCGGCGGATTGGTTGAAAGACCACAAAGATGACCCCGCGCTGAACAAGAAAGCAGCTAGTCTCATTTCCAAGGCGATCAAGGGTACGACCTCACGCAAACCGACCCGCAAGGAGACGGAGCGCGGCCGCGCCCAGATGTGCCAGGACTTCTTCGACATCCGTACCTTCGGCGCGGTGCTGTCACTCAAAACGGCACCGAACTGTGGCCAAGTGCGCGGCCCGGTACAAATAACCTTCGCACGCTCCGTGGATCCCATTGTTGCCGCCGAGCACTCCATCACCCGTATGGCGGTTGCCACCGCTGCAGAGGCGGAGAAGCAGCAGGGCGACAACCGGACCATGGGCCGCAAGCACACCGTGCCATACGGCCTTTATCGCGCGCACGGTTTCGTATCGGCCTTCCTCGCCAAGCAGACCGGCTTCGACTCCGAGGATCTGGAACTGCTGTGGCAAGCGTTGGAGCAAATGTTCGAGCACGATCGCTCCGCCGCCCGCGGTCAGATGGCCACCCGTGGGCTCTACGTGTTTAGGCACGACTCCGAACTCGGTAATGCACCCGCCCACAAGCTCTTCGATTTGATCCGCATCCAACCTAGGGATGCAGCCGCACCGCCACGCGCCATCTCGGACTACAGTATCGAGAGCCCGCCCGGTGGCCGGCTCGAGGAATTTCCAGGTGTCGAACTGCTGAAACTCGTGGACTGAGAACTCCATGGGCCACCGGCGGGAACACATCACTTTCGATGGCAATGCGGTGCATCGACGCCGTTTGCTCCCGGCGGTGCTCGCACGATATCGCCTTTTGAGACATCCGTCATGGACAAACCAACAGACCCCATCGCCATCTCTGCGTTGCAGCACTGGTGTTACTGCCCGCGGCAATGTGCGCTGATCCACCAGGAACAGGCCTTCGCCGACAACATTCATACCGCTCGGGGCAACGCCGTGCATCGACTCGTCGATCTCCCGGGCGATGCAATGAAGGCGGGCATCAAGATCGAGCGTGCGCTCCCGCTTTGGTCCGAGCGCCTCGGTCTCATCGGCCGGGCGGACCTTGTGGAAGTCCACCCGGACGGCACTCGCTTCCCGGTGGAATTCAAGTATGGCCGCAAGCGTCGCGCGCTGCACGATGACCTGCAGCTTGCCGCCCAAGCCCTCTGCCTCGAAGAGATGCTGGGGCGGCCGGTACCGAGGGGTGCGATTTACCACGCATCCAGCCACCGCCGAAGGGAGGTGGATATCGATACGCAGCTGCGTGACCAGGTCGCCGCTACCGCAGCAGCCATTCGCGCCATGCTCGCATCGGAACGGTTGCCCGCACCTGCCAACGACGCGCGTTGTCCCGCTTGCTCATTAATCGAGATCTGCCAACCGGCATTGGTCGCCGACTATACCATCCGTACTGCCCAGCTCGGCGATCTGTTCGACACGGACGATCAGCCATGAGCCTATATCAGATCCAAAACACCCTGTACGTCATGACGCCTCAGGCCTACGCGCATCTCGAAAACGGCACCGTCAAGATTGATGTGGAACGCCAGACGAAGCTCCGCGTGCCGCTGCATCACGTCGGCGGCATGGTTTGCTTCGGCAATGTGCTCATATCTCCGGCCCTGCTGCACCGGCTGGCGGACGAGGGCCGTGCACTGGTGCTGTTTGACCGAAACGGGCGCTTCAAGGCGCGCTTGGAAGGTCCGGTATCCGGCAACATCCTGCTGCGGCGGGCGCAACACCACGCGGCAGACGATGACAGCAGCTGCCTTCGGCTTGCGCGCACCATGCTGCTCGGTAAACTCCGGAACAGCCGAACCCTGCTCCTGCGCGGCGGACGGGAAGCGCAAGACCAAGCGGACGTAGAAACACTGCAGCGCACCGCCGCCAACATCCAGTCGGCGCTCAGAGCACTGCCGGGTGCCGAGGATCTGGACACCCTCCGCGGCATCGAGGGCGAGTCGGCTCGCGGCTACTTCGGCGCCATCAATCACGTCGTCAAGCCAAGGCTACGAGGGCAATTCCAGCTCGACGGTCGCACGCGCCGCCCGCCTCGTGACCGATTCAACGCGTTGCTGTCATTCCTGTACACACTGCTCATGAACGACTGCCGCTCCGCCGTCGAATCCGTAGGTCTGGACCCCCAGCTCGGCTTTCTGCACGCGGTCCGCCCCGGCCGCGCGGCGCTGGCGCTGGATCTTCAAGAGGAGTTCCGCGCGCCGCTTGCCGACCGGCTCGCGTTGACCCTCATAAATCGAGGTCAGTTGACGGCGACCGACTTCGATGAACGCGATGGTGGCGCTGTGCTGCTGAGCGACGAAGGGCGCCGCACCACGGTCGCCGCCTGGCAGGAGCGCAAGCAGGAAGAGATTCAACACCCTCTGCTCGACACGAAGGTACCCATCGGCGTGCTGCCGATGTTGCAGGCGCGCATTCTGGCCCGGACCCTGCGCGGTGACATCGCGGACTACACACCGTTCCTTGCCCGCTAGAGCCGATCCCCCACCCTGCGAAATTCCGAGACCAAACCATGCTTGTCATAGTCACTTACGATGTTTCTACTGTCACCGCCGCAGGACAGAAGCGTCTAAGGCGCGTCGCTAAAGTCTGCGAGCGCTACGGCCAGCGGGTGCAGAAATCCGTTTTCGAATGCCAGGTCGGAGATATGGAATTCGAAGAACTAGAACGGGAACTGCTCGACGAGATCGACCCCGATACGGACAATCTGCGCTTCTACCGATTGACCGAACAGCAGAGGCTGCGTATCAAGCAGTATGGCGTCTTCCGCTCCATCGACTATGAAGGCACCCTAATCATTTAAACCGCGCGAACCCCGAGCAAGCGCTTCTTGCCAGGATCTTTCGCGCACAACCTAACCGCTTGATCTTTAACAGATTGATTAACCAGGCACGCCGCTCGGGCAGCAATAGCGTTTGCAACTTCAGGCGAATCGCGCGACCATTGCAAAATCCGCCGTGGAAACCGACACTTGCACGCGCGGAGCATCGCCCGGCTAATCAGCCGGGCGTGGATTGAAACTCGACCGCTTCGATCTCATCGGCTGCATACCCGAGGCATCGCCCGGCTAATCAGCCGGGCGTGGATTGAAACTTGTCGCGGACGAAGACGCCAAACCCAACAATACGCATCGCCCGGCTAATCAGCCGGGCGTGGATTGAAACTAGTCGAGAGTATCCAACGCTTTTTCCCGAATGGGCATCGCCCGGCTAATCAGCCGGGCGTGGATTGAAACATGGTGGCTCCGGGCTGAAGGTTTCGTTTTCGGGGCATCGCCCGGCTAATCAGCCGGGCGTGGATTGAAACATCACTCAGCGTCAAACTAAACTGATCACCGATCGCATCGCCCGGCTAATCAGCCGGGCGTGGATTGAAACAATCTGCTGCTGCTGTTCTGCAAGCGATTGAGCCCGCATCGCCCGGCTAATCAGCCGGGCGTGGATTGAAACGTCATACGGCTTACCACTGATCGGATCTCGCCGCCTGCATCGCCCGGCTAATCAGCCGGGCGTGGATTGAAACCATAATGCGCTACAGGCTGTGCCGAGCGATTATATGCATCGCCCGGCTAATCAGCCGGGCGTGGATTGAAACTCGTATGCGGATCTATGCATGCGCTGGATGGAACGCATCGCCCGGCTAATCAGCCGGGCGTGGATTGAAACGATCTCAACGATCGGATTAGCGAACTCCGCCAGTTGCATCGCCCGGCTAATCAGCCGGGCGTGGATTGAAACGCCTTGAGTTTCGGCATGAGCTGACTCACGAAATGCATCGCCCGGCTAATCAGCCGGGCGTGGATTGAAACCAGCATTCGGCTACCGCACGCCTCAGCCGCGCATGCATCGCCCGGCTAATCAGCCGGGCGTGGATTGAAACGCCTGTCGCGCAAGAGAATCCGTGACATCCTGCCCCGCATCGCCCGGCTAATCAGCCGGGCGTGGATTGAAACGCCGAACCCTTATCAGGGGACGTGCCGGGTCAAGGCATCGCCCGGCTAATCAGCCGGGCGTGGATTGAAACTGGCAACTCTCTGTAGGCTCGACTGGTGCAGGCTAGCATCGCCCGGCTAATCAGCCGGGCGTGGATTGAAACGGCATCCCGTTGGCTGGCGTTTGCACTGCGCTCCGCATCGCCCGGCTAATCAGCCGGGCGTGGATTGAAACCTCGACTCTTTGCTCCGCGTCGTAAAGAGCGCTTGCATGCATCGCCCGGCTAATCAGCCGGGCGTGGATTGAAACCCCCGGTATCGCGCGATGCTGGAGTCCCGCCAGCGCATCGCCCGGCTAATCAGCCGGGCGTGGATTGAAACCCCTGCTCTACCAATCGTCGTTGGCGCTGAATACGCATCGCCCGGCTAATCAGCCGGGCGTGGATTGAAACGCCATCGTCGTCTTCCGCCTCGGCTTCGGTGAGCAGCATCGCCCGGCTAATCAGCCGGGCGTGGATTGAAACGCGCATGAGCTGCTACTGTTTGGCGAGCAAGCCTTGCATCGCCCGGCTAATCAGCCGGGCGTGGATTGAAACAACAGTAGGCGCGGAAAGCTCGTTCCAGGCCTCTTGCATCGCCCGGCTAATCAGCCGGGCGTGGATTGAAACCTGATCCCGCACTTTGCCGACGCCGACAAAGTGTAGCATCGCCCGGCTAATCAGCCGGGCGTGGATTGAAACGCTTTGGATGTATTGCATAGCCCGCGTAGGTTGGGATGAGGAACGAATCCCAACACAGTCACTCGGTGTACGTCTCTCTGTGCTTCGTTCCACCACCCAACCACTACGTACATAAAACGGCGTTGCAGGACATGCGGTAGCGTCGGGCTCTGATCAAAGGCACAACCTATTTCTTTACGGTCGACCTGGCGAAACGGCCGAGTCGCCTGCTGGTGGACCGGGTCGATGATCTGGAGGTCGTGCGTGATGTTCGCCAGGTGCATCCGTTCGAGATCGTCGCTTGGGTCGTGTTACCGGAGCATCTGCATGCGGTGTGGGCGCTTCAAGAAAGCGACAGCGATGATCCGATGCGTTGGCACCTGATCAAAGCGAATTTCTCGCGTCGGGTACCCAGCGGCGAGCGGATTCGCGAAAGCTGACGCAACAAGGGCGAGCCGGGCATCTGGCAAAGGCGATGTTGGGAGCATCTGATCCGGGATGATTTGGATCGACAGCGGCATGTCGACTCTGTGCATGACAATCCGCTCGAGCAGGGTGATGTCCAACGCGCCATCGATTGGAGGTTTTCATCCTTTCACCGGGATCTTCAGCATGGGTGACGGCCGAATGGGGCTGTGTGGATGAGGTCGCAGGAGACTTTGGGGAACGGCGGTGACGTTGGGATTCGTTCCTCATCCTAACCTGCGCGCTAAGCGCTGGGCGGGTTGCACCCCGGGGTATCGTCGGTCGATCTATCGAGAACACAGCGGCATACAGCCTTTCTCCCGGAAAAGGCGCGGCGCTCGCGTCCGCTCCGCTGGCATCATTTGCCGGGTCGCCCGCAAGCGGGCTCCTACGGCTCGTAAAGGTCCGCTTGCGGATGAGGCGCCTTGGCCCCTCTGCGCACACTGCGTCTCTGCGGTGAATCCTTACATTCTTTGCAGGCAGCACCCCTTCTCGTCCGGCATCGACGTTGCGGCAACCCGCCCATGGAGAGACTATGGGGGGATTGCCGCTGCGCGAAGGCGAACGAGGAATCCAGCCCCAGTTGGTCTGTTGCTCTCCGGCAATCGCCCGGGTGAGACAACGCCGCCTGGAGCGCGGGTCGGACAGCAGGAATGCGCACGTTTTGTACCAGGATCGTCTAACATACAACTTTTCCCCTATCGCCCTGTTCGACACGCCATGACCGAGACCCTCGCCGGCTTCAGCCAAGCACAAGCCTGCACCAGCATCTCGATACCAGGTTGCAGCCGCCCGTGCTGAAAGCAATTGTTGTCAAGGCCTGCGGCTCGCTGCTGGAAAGTCTGCGGGATTTGGCGCCGGTCGTGGTCGTCATCGGTGTTTTTCAGCTGGTCGTGCTGCAACAGCCGATTCCTAATCTGCTTGACCTTGCCTGGGGTACCGCCATGGTCGTCATCGGCCTGACATTATTCGTGCAGGGGCTCAAGCTCGGCTTGTTTCCGATCGGCGAGACCATGGCTTGGGACTTTGCTCGTAAGGGCAGCCTGCTTTGGTTGCTGGCCTTTGCGTTTAGCCTGGGCTTCGGAACCACGGTTGCGGAACCCGCATTGATCGCAGTGGCCGAAGAGGCCGCCGAGGTCGCTGCCAATGGTGGCATGATCGATACCACCGAGACCGCCCGCACCGCCTATGCCGAAGGATTGCGCTATACGGTGGCCTTTGCTGTCGGCCTGGCCATTGTCATCGGTGTGTTGCGCATCCTGCGCGGCTGGCCTATCCAATATCTGATTATCGGCGGCTATCTCGGCGTTGTCATCATGACCATCTTTGCGCCACCAGAGATCATCGGCATTGCCTACGATTCCGGTGGCGTGACCACTTCGACCATCACTGTGCCGCTGGTCACGGCCCTGGGTGTCGGTCTGGCATCCAGTATCAAAGGGCGCAACCCGATGATCGATGGGTTCGGGCTGATCGCCTTCGCCTCGTTGACACCGATGATTTTTGTCATGGGTTATGGCATTCTGATTTGATCGGTATGGATTTTTCACTGGACAGCCTGTGCGGCTTGGAGCCGATCCTGCCGGTCTGTGCGACGGTTGACGACGTGCTGCCGATTCTTGCGATCCTGATCGGTTTTCAGTCTCTGGTGTTGCGCCGCCCTATTCCGAATCTGGGACGCGTGCTGACCGGGTTTGTCCTGGTGCTGCTGGGCCTGGCCTTTTTCATCCAGGGTTTGGAGCTGGCCTTGTTTCCGCTCGGCAAGGTGATGGCGGCACAATTGACGGCGCCGGATTTTCTTGGCTTGGCCGAGGGTTCATTTGCCGAACGCCCAAGCTGGCGGGCTTACCTGTGGGTGTATGCGTTTGCTTTTTCCATCGGCTTTGCCACCACCATCGCCGAGCCATCGTTGATCGCGGTGGCGATCAAGGCTAACCAGGTCTCCGCCGGCGCCATCGGCACCTGGGGATTGCGCATCGCGGTCGCCTTCGGCGTCGCTGTGGGCATTGCGCTTGGTGCCTACCGTATCGTCAGCGGAACGCCGCTGCACTATTACATCGTGACGGGCTATGTCCTGGTGCTGATCCAGACCGCGTTCGCTCCGCGAACTATCATTGCGCTGGCCTATGATTCGGGCGGCGTGACCACGTCCACGGTGACGGTGCCGCTGGTGGCGGCGCTGGGCCTGGGACTTTCCAGCAACATCCCGGGCCGTAATCCAATCCTGGATGGGTTCGGTTTGATTGCCTTTGCCAGCCTGTTCCCCATCATGTCGGTTATGGCCTATGCGCAGTTCTCCGAGCTGTACGTTCGCTTCAACCGACATCGCCCGGTGAACAACAAAGAGAGATAAGCATGCATTTCAAGCTGATCATTGCGCTCGTCGAACGCACCGAGACAACCAATGTGCTGGAGGCCGCGCGTGCCGCTGGCGCCACCGGCTCGACGGTCATCAGCCAGGCTCGAGGCGAGGGCGCGGAAAAACAAAAGACTTTTTTTGGCCTTAATCTGGAAACCCAGCGCGACCTGTTGTTGTTGGTGGTGGAGGAGCACCTGGCGCGCAGCATTCTGGAGACCATCGCCAAGGTGGGAGGCTTCGAGGAGCAGGCCGGCCGCGGCATCGCGTTTCAGGTGGACATCGAGGATGCGGTCGGCATCAGTCACCAGATTCAGATACTCTCAGAAAAAGTCCAGGAGGAAATCTAACCATGGGCGAGCATAGGATTGTCCGTGTTCGAGAGGTCATGAAGCAGCATTTCGATCTGGTCGACGGCATGGATACCGTCGCCCAGGCATTGGAGCAGATGCGGCATGTGGAAACCAAGTCGCTGGTCGTGCGCAAACGCCACGATGATGACGAATTCGGCCTGGTATCGATCTCCGATATTGCCCGCAAGGTATTGGCCAAAGACCGCTCACTGGATCGGGTCAATATCTATGAGATCATGTCCAAGCCCTTGGTCAGCGTGCAACCGGAGATGGACATCCGCTATTGCGCGCGGCTGTTCACTCGCTTCGATCTGTCGCGCGCACCGGTGGTCGAGCAAGCCGAGGTCATCGGCATCGTCAGCCTGACCGATCTGGTCATCAAAGGCATGATGCCGAGGCGCTGATGCATCCTGACCGCACCATGAAGCCTGGGCGTCCAGCTGCGCTTGATTCCGATCCCGAGTCTGGGATCGAGTCTGGGATCGAGTCCGGGCTCGCTTCTGGATCCGATTCCGATCTTGATTCTGGACCCGACTCCGGCTCAATCGCAGCCCCAGATCCAGCTCCGATCCTGAACACCCGTGCCGACTACATCGGCCTGCTGCCCGAGGCCCGACAGGTGGCATGCAGCAACTGGGACGACAGGCCGGACGGCATGCTGGCCGAGTTGCTCGTTATCCATAATATCAGCCTGCCGCCACAGGAGTTCGGTGGTCCCTGGATCGAGGCATTGTTTCAGAATCGTCTCGATCCCAATGCCCATCCGTACTTCGCCAACATCGCCGGCGTGCGCCTGTCCTCGCATCTGCTGATCCGCCGCGACGGCGAACTGATCCAGTTCGTCGATCTGCGCAAACGCGCCTGGCACGCCGGCCGATCCTGCTTCGAGGGTCGCAATGCCTGCAATGACTTTTCCATCGGCATCGAACTCGAGGGCGCCGATTGCATCCCGTTCATGGAGGCTCAGTATCGGCGTTTGGCATCTGTCACCATCGAGATCATGCGCCGCTTTCCGGCCATCACCCGCGAGCGTATCACCGGGCACAGCGATATCGCGCCTGGGCGCAAGACCGATCCTGGACCAGCCTTCGATTGGAAACAGTATCTGGCGCTGCTTGACCAACAGATGAAAACCGCCGGCCTCCCATCGGCCCCCGCCGACCCCTGCCGATGACGCCGCTCACCTTGCATCTGCGTCGCTACGGTCGTCCCGGCCCCGTCCCGCTGTTGTTGTTGCACGGTCTGTTCGGCTCCAGTGCTAACTGGCATCGCATTGCGCAGCATCTAGCCGGGCAGCACCATGTACTGGTGCCAGATCTGCGCAATCACGGCGAGTCGCCGCAAGATTCGGACATGACTTATCCGGCAATGGTCGAGGATCTGGTCGCGTTGCTTGCCCGCGAGGGGCTGCAACGGGTTCTGATGGTCGGCCACAGCATGGGCGGCAAGACGGCCATGTGGATGACATTGAGCCACCCTGAGCTAGTCGAGGCGGTCGCCATTGTGGACATCGCGCCGACCGTATACCCGAGCGGCTACGAGAAAATCATCGATGACTTATTGGCACTGCCGATGGAGACCATCGCCAACCGTGGGGATGCCGAGCAACGCCTTGCCGCCGCCATTCCGAACAGCGCTGTCCGCGGCTACATTTTGCAAAATCTACGCTATGGCAAGCAAGACTGGTACTGGCGTGCCAATCTGCCCGCGATCGCCGCATCCCTGCCGTTGCTGCGCGCTTTTCCGGACCCGGCTGGACGTCAATTCACCGGGCCGACCCTGTTTCTGTATGGCACCAAATCCGATTATATCGGTGCCGAGTCCTTACCCAGCATCCGCCGTCTGTTTCCGCTGGCCCGGCTGCGAGCCATCCCCAATGCAGGGCATTGGGTGTATGCCGACCAACCGGATCGGTTCCTTGCCGCATTGCGCGGATTCATCGATCCATTCCGTTGAGGCTTGCAACCTGTTCTTGAATCCAGGCGACACAGCCGATTGGGAAAGGGTACCTGAGGGGGCGGTCTCAGAATAATGTGATTGCTATCGGATGTGCTGTTTGCATGGCTTGTGTCGCCTGCGTTACCTGGCTCTTTCTGATCAACGCGATGCCGAGGTCGTACTCTGTTGCGACGCGATAAGGATTCACCGCAGAGACGCAGAGTGCGCAGAGGGGCCAAGGCGCCTCGCCCGCAAGCGGACCTTGACCAGCCGTGGGAGTCGGTCGGCGTAGGAGCCCGCTTGCGGGCGACCCGGCAGAGGCGATGCCAGCGGGGCGGACGCGAGCGCCGCGCCTTTCCCAGGAGAAAGGCTGTAGGCCACTGTCTTCTCCACAAATGAACTGAAGATACCCCAGGGTGCAACCCGCCCATAGAGCGACTGTGGGTGAGTTGCCGCTGCGCGAGGCGAACCAGAATCCGGCGCCAGTGGGTGTATTTCTCTCCGGCAATCGCCTTGGTGTCGGAGGTGCTGCTTGCAGGGATGCTGCGCTTGCGTAACATGCCTCTTCCTGATGTGCAGTATGTTGAGGCCGAACCTAGGCTGTCGAAATCTGCAGTCTCACTAAAACAAGCGCTTCCCGGTTGTTGGATGCTTAGTCGGTGTCGGGATCGGTGTCAAGGTCAACATTAGGGATTGGTATCGAGCTGGCTGCTTTGATCGATGAGCGGATTCGATTCCGATAGCGACCCCGACACCGATGAGGCTTCTCCAGTGCGTTCGATGATGCAATCCAAGACCCGGAATCGGTTTGGCATCCAAACTCAGGACATTTCGACAGCCTAGGCCGAACCCCCTGAGATGGTTCGCCACAGAGACGCGGAGTGGACAAAGAAGCCAGGGCGAATGCACTCTCTCCCCGGCATGCTGGGTGTCTCTGCGGTGAATCAAACGCGCGGTTCAGATTCTCTCGGGCGCAAGATTTCCGCCAGGAATCGATAGACCAACTGCGCCGCCAGAAAGTCCGATCCCCAGTGGGCCGGGTGAGGACAGAGCTCGACCACGTCGAATCCGATTACCCGCCGAGCGTCGGAAATCCTGGCCAATAGGGCCTGCAAATGGTGCCAATGCAGTCCGCCCGGTACCGGGGTGCCGGTGGCGGGCAGGATGGCGGGGTCGAGGCCGTCGAGATCGATGCTGACCCAAACTGACTCGCTCAGCAGCGAAACCGCCTCTTCCACCCATTCGCTGGTGGGACGCTCCAGGATCCGATGTGCCCAAAACACCCGCTTCGGATCCAGCGACGGGATCTCCGCTGCATCCGCTGAGCGAATACCAACCTGCACGATGTCGGCCAGTTCGCGCGCCCTGGCCATCACGCATGCGTGGTTGTAGGCAGAGCCCTGGTAGCTTTCTCTGCTGTCGAGATGGGCGTCGACCTGCAACACGGAGAATGTCGGCACCGCAGCGGCTGCCGCCTGGATGGCGCCGATCGACACCGAGTGGTCGCCACCGAGCACCACCGGGAGTCGGCCGGCTTCCAGGATGGCGGTAACCTGCTCATGGACATGCTGCGCCAGCATCTCCGGAGACTCATGGCACAGCACGGGAGGGAGCGTTTCGATGCCTTGGCGGTAGGGCTCGGTGGCGGTCGGGATGTCGTACAGCTCGAGCTGACTGGATGCCTCGAGCAGGGCGAACGGACCACGGTCGGCACCTTTCTTCCAGGTGGACGTACCGTCGTAGGGCACCGGAAGAATGGAGACATTGACTGCCCCCTCGGCCTGGATATCCAGAAAGCACGGGTACTCGATCGATTGGCTCATTTGCTCAGGTAGGTGTAGTCAGCCATGGCCTGCTCGTAGGCGGTCAGGATCTCGCGGCTCTCGGCGGCGGTGATGCGATCCTTGCGCACGGCCTTCTCGCAGTCGCGGCGGATGGCCTGCAGCAACTGCCGGGGCTCGTATTGGAGGTAGCCCAAGACATCGGATATTCGATCTCCCTCCACCATTTCCTCCACCGACCAGCGGCTGTCATCATCGACAGTGATGTGGACCAGATGGGTGTCGCCAAAGAGGTTGTGGAGATCGCCCAGGGTCTCCTGGTAAGCGCCCACCAGAAAGATCCCGAGAAAGTAGGTCTCACCTGGCCGGAGGGCGTGAACGGGTAATGTGGATGCCACCTTGGCGTGGCCAACGAAGCGCTGCAGCCGACCGTCGGAGTCGCAGGTGATGTCCGCCAGCGTGGCTTGGCGTTGGGGCTGCTCGTGCAGCCGGTGGAGCGGCACGATCGGAAACACCTGGTCGATCGCCCAGGCGTCGGGTAGCGACTGGAACACCGATAGGTTGCAGAAATAGGTGTCCGACAGGCGCTGATTCAGCTCCAGCAGTTCCTCCGGGGGCTGCTCCAACACCCGTCTCAGGCGGTCGATCGCCAGGCAGGCCGACCAGAACAGCCGGTCCACGAGTTCGCGGTGCTGTAGGCTGAGACGCCCGAGGCCGAACGAAGTCAGCGCCTCGTCTCGGGCCTGTTCGGCCCGCTGATAAGCCTCGAGCAGGCGGTCAGAGGCGATGCCTTGGAGGGCCTGCATCAAGTCCGTCAGCGGTCCAGGCAAAGTGCTGGGGTCGAGCGCCTGGATTTCTTCCGCGCTCAATTCCCAGCGGTCCACAGCGTCGGCTCCAAGAACATCGCAGACCAGCACCGAATGGTGGCCCACCATGGCCCGGCCTGCCTCGGTGATCAGCGTAGGATGGGGAGCGCCGGCGTCGTCGCATACACTGGCCACGCGACTCACCACGGTGGCTGCATATTCGGCCAGGGTGTAATTGGTGGAAAAGTCGGAGTTCGTGCGGCTGCCGTCGTAGTCGATCCCGATCCCGCCGCCGACATCCAAGTACTTCAGGTCGACGCCGATGCCGTGCAGGGCGGTGAAGACCTGAGTCAGCTCCGACACCCCGGAATTGACGACCTGGATATCGGTGATCTGCGATCCCATGTGGCAATGTAGTAACACCAGCCGGTCCAGTCTGTGTATCTCGCGCAGCCGCGTCACCACCTCTAAAATGCCGGGGATGGAGAGACCGAACTTTGCCTTCTCGCCGGACGAGTCTTGCCATCGGCCTCGACCCCGTTGGGCGAGCTTGTAGCGGATGCCAATCCGGGGCCAGACAGCGCTCCCCCGGGCCTGATGGATGAGCAATTCCAATTCGGAGATATTTTCGATCACGACCACGATGTTGCGGCCTAGCCGGGATGCCAGCAGTACCTGTTGGATGTAGCAGGCTTCCTTGAAGCCATTGCATACGATCAGCTGATCAGGCCGGCTGGCGGTCAGACCCATGACGGCCAGCAGCTCGGGCTTGGATCCGACTTCCAGTCCGAATCCCAGCTCGCTGCCGACCCGTTCGACCCGCTCCACCAGATGACGATGCTGGTTTACCTTGATCGGATACACGGCGCTGTAATGGCCTCGGTAGCCGCAGTTTGCCATGGCGGCGGCGAACGCCTCGGCCAAGGCCGAGATGCGATGTACGAGCAGATCCGGGAACCCGATCAGCACTGGGGTGAAGATGCCCCGATCCTGCAGACCGCAGACGATCTCGTGCAGGTCCACGGATGGCCCCTCTGGTCCGCGCGGCCGCACCACCACCGTACCATGGGGAGAAACGCCAAAGTAGCCGGCCGACCACTTGCGCATCAGGTACAGCTGCGAGGCGTCATCCATGCTCCAGGCGCGGGGCTGATTTGGCTGCATAGCGAATATCCTGCGGTTTAGTCCGGCTGGGTTGATCGGGCTGGGTTGATCGGATTGGAAGTAGGAGACTCGGGCGGATCGGGCCGGTCAGATCGCTCGCAGAGCGGCATCACCAGCCGAGCACATAGGCGAAGATCAGCGGCGCAACGATGGTGGCGTCGCTCTCGATGACGAATTTCGGCGTGTCCACCGCCAGTTTGCCCCAGGTGATCTTTTCGTTCGGTATAGCTCCGGAGTAGGAGCCGTAGGAGGTGGTGGAATCTGAGATTTGGCAAAAATAGCTCCACAGCGGCACGTCATCCTGGTGCAGATCCTGATGCAGCATCGGTACGACGCAGATCGGGAAGTCGCCGGCAATGCCGCCGCCGATCTGGAAGAAGCCGATCGCTCGGTCTGCTGCAGTCTGCCGATACCAGCGGGCCAGGTCGATCATCGCTTGAATGCCACCGCGCACGACGTTGGCATCCGGGACTTCGCCCTGCATGACGCACGCTGCCAAGATATTGCCCAGGGTCGAGTCCTCCCAGCCCGGCACATAGATCGGTAGATCCGCCTCAGCGGCAGCAACGATCCAGGAATCTTTTGGGTCGATCTGGTAATGCTCGGCAAACAGATTGCGCCGGAGAGCGCGGTAAAAGAATTGATGGGGAAAGAGCTGTTCTCCAGCTTCGGCGGCCTCTTGCCACAGGGATAGCATGCCCTTTTCGATCCGCCGGAAGGCTTCTTCTTCCGGGATGCAGGTGTCAGTGACCCGGTTCAGATGCCGATCGAGCAGATTCTGCTCGTCCCTAGGGTTAAGGTCTCGATAATGAGGAACCTGAACATAGTGCTCGTGCGCAACCAGATTAAAAAGATCTTCCTCGAGGTTGGCGCCGGTGCAGCAGATGGCGCCTACTTTCTGTTGGCGGATCATTTCGGCCAGCGACAAACCAAGCTCGGCGGTGGACATCGCCCCTGCTAAGGTGACAAACATCGTTCCCCCTTCGTCGACGAGCCTGCGCCAGGCACGAGCGGCCTCAACCAATGCCGCAGCGTTGAAATGGCGATAATGATGTTCGAGAAAGTTGCTGATGGGCTGCATGTTGTCGTCGTCGTCGAAAGTCCGTGCGATGAATATTACCACTCGATTGCAGCAGCGAACATGCTCGCAATTTAGGTGCTGCCCCCGAAGGATGTAAGGATTCACCGCAGTAACGCAGAGTATGCAGCGGTGGCAGGGTGAATGTACCCCATTCTCGCTCCCTCTGTGTCTCTATTTTCCGCGCTGTCCGCGGCCATTTTTCCGCCGCTGACAGCGCGGAAGTACGCAGAAACATGCGGGCTTGGGTATTCACCGCAGAGACGCAGAGTGCGCAGAGGGGCGGCGAATGCATCCTCTTCTCAGCGGACTTTGCGTCTCTGTGGTGAATCGAACTTCATGCTGGGTGAATGGGTTTAGGCGATTTCTGTCGAGTAATAGATCACCTGGGTTGTTTTTACCGCCCGCCTTCTCATTGCGGCAGCCCGCCCATAGAGCGACTATGAGCGGGTTTCCGCTTCGGTCTGTTTCTCTCCGGTGATTGCCTGATGCGCTGCTTGTCGGGTTTCCGGCCGATTCGTTGATCGTTCGCATCGCCGCCTTACTCATAGGCAGGAGATGGGGCTGGACGAAACTACGATAAGCTGTGTCGCCATGGCTGCCCAAACATCAGCGATCTGGATCGTTATGGGGTTCGTTCGGCTCCCGTGCAAACTTGGAACTGCCGACAGCAATCACCAATTTAACAAAGCACTTAACTACAGCTGGAGTGGATGAATGGCGCGCAAAGCGGTTGACAAAGTGGTTCTCGCTTACTCGGGTGGGCTCGATACCTCGGTCATCCTGACCTGGTTGAAACAGGAATATGGTTGTGAGGTGGTTACCTTCACCGCCGACATCGGCCAGGGTGAAGAAGTGGAACCGGCGCGCGCCAAGGCCGAAGCCGCGGGAGTCAAGGAGATCTATATCGAGGATTTGCGCGAAGAATTCGTGCGCGACTTCGTCTATCCGATGTTCCGCGCCAATGCGGTATATGAGGGCGAGTACCTACTTGGTACCTCTATCGCCAGGCCATTAATTGCCAAGCGACTGGTGGAAATCGCCAGTGAGACCGGTGCTGATGCGATCTCACACGGCGCCACCGGCAAAGGTAACGATCAGGTGAGGTTCGAGCTGGGCGCCTACGCATTGAATCCCGATATCAAGATCATCGCCCCCTGGCGCGAATGGGATTTATTATCGCGGGAAAAATTGATGAACTACGCCGCCGAACATGGCATCGCGGTGGAAATGAAGCGCGATGGCAGCAAATCCCCCTACTCTATGGATGCTAACCTGCTGCACATTTCCTATGAGGGTTATGACCTGGAAGACCCCTGGGTCGAGCCCAGTCAAGCTATGTGGCGCTGGAGCGTCGCCCCAGAAGATGCCCCGGATCATCCCACCGAAATCGAACTAGGTTTTGAATCTGGCGACATTACCGCCATTGACGGCAAACCCATGCAGCCGGCCGAGGTGCTTGCAACCCTGAACCGGATCGGCGGAGAGAATGGTATCGGCCGTGCCGACATTGTCGAAAATCGCTATGTCGGTATGAAATCGCGTGGCTGTTATGAAACTCCAGGCGGCACCATCATGCTGCGGGCACATCGAGCCATGGAGTCTCTGACCTTGGATCGCGAAGCCGGTCATTTGAAGGACGAATTGATGCCCCGCTATGCCAAACTGATCTATAACGGTTACTGGTTCAGCCCGGAGCGTCATATGCTCCAGGCCGCCATCGACCAGACCCAGACGGTCGTCAACGGCTTAGTACGGCTGAAGCTATATAAGGGAAATGTGCTTGTGGTGGGCCGAAAGTCAGATACCAACAGTCTGTTCGATGAGTCCATCGCCACCTTTGAAGAAGACTCCGGCGCTTATGATCAGGGCGATGCCACCGGCTTCATCCGGCTGAACGCGCTGCGGCTGCGAGTCGCTGGACGCCGTCGCGGCTGATACTATTGACGCCGCGTTCCCGACGTGACTGGACCTTGCTATAGCCTATGCCGGACGGCTGTTGATGGGCATGCATTTTGCCAAATTCTGCAATCACTTCCTAAGATCTGGAGAGACCGATGAAACCATACACCCTACTGGCTGCTGGCTGCGCTCTGACCCTGATCGGCGCCCTACAAGCCGAGACCACCGACGATGCCAACGTCGCTGAGGCCAAATCCATTGTAATGGAGTTTTTCAACACCCTGATGGGTGAGCTGCAAACGGCTATCAAGGATGGCGGCCAATCTGGCGCCGTCATTGTGTGCAATGCGAGAGCCCCGCTGATCGCGGCGGAGTTGTCGCAACAAACCGGCTGGGATGTCGGACGTACGAGCCTGAAACTACGCAATCCGTCACAAAATGCGCCGGACGACTGGGAGAAAGCCGTTCTGCTCGAGTTCGAGCAGCGCAAATCCGACGGCGAGGACGTGAAAACCATGGCCTACGCAGAGACCATCGAAGCCGATGGCGAAAAAACCTTTCGCTTCATGAAAGCGATTCCAATCGCTAACGAATGCATCGGCTGCCATGGCACCGATATCGAGCCTGAAGTCGCCTCGGCAATCGCTATTGCCTATCCCGACGACCAGGCAACAGGCTATGCTCTCGGAGACGTCCGCGGCGCTTTCACGCTTTCCAAGTCGCTCTAACTCGGGCGCTGAACAGGGTATAGGGAAGTTTAGCGCCAGTATCGAACCGGTGTAGAACCGGTACAAAACGTACCATATCGTTATGAACCAGCACGGCAAACCGGCTGATCCGATCATCGAAGGCCTGGAAGTCTATTTGGTCGGCGGTGCCGTGCGTGACAGGGTACTCGGATTGCCAGTGCGCGAGCGAGACTATGTCGTTGTCGGCAGCACATCATCGGAGATGCTCAAACGCGGCTTCAAGCAGGTAGGCAAGGACTTCCCGGTCTTCCTGCATCCGGATACGAAATGCGAGTACGCACTGGCCCGCACCGAACGCAAAACAGCGCCGGGCTACCACGGCTTTTCGATACATGCTGATCCAGCAGTCACCCTCGAGCAGGATCTGGAACGCCGCGATCTAACCATCAATGCGCTGGCGCAAGCCGCCAACGGCAACATCATCGATCCCTATCACGGCCTTACGGATCTGAAACGACGGTTACTGCGTCATACCTCGCCGGCATTCAGCGAAGACCCGGTGCGCATCCTGCGCGTGGCACGCTTTGCCGCGCGCTATGCCGGGCTTGGTTTCAGCGTCGCCGAGGAGACCATGGCACTGATGCGCAACATGGTGCAGGCAGGCGAAGTGGACGCGCTGGTACCGGAGCGGGTCTGGCAAGAAATGGCCAAGGCGCTGAGCGAGACCTGGGAGCAGGCTCGCCTGTCGTGCTTTTTTGAAGTATTGCGGGATTGCGGCGCCCTCGCCCGATTGCTGCCGGAATTGGACCGGCTCTGGGGCGTGCCGCAGCCGCCCCAATGGCACCCGGAGGTGGACACCGGCGTGCACGTCATGATGGTGGTGGACATGGCTGCTCAACTCTCCGACTGTGCCGAGGTACGGTTCGCCGCGCTGTGCCACGATCTCGGGAAGGGCACCACACCAGCGGCCATCCTACCCAGTCACCACGGGCACGAAGAACGCGGCGTCGATTTGCTGGAAGAAGTCTGTAAGCGCTTTCGCATACCGAAACGCTTCTGCGGGCTGGCTCGCATCACGGCCCGCTATCATGGCAAGGTGCATAAGGCCCAGGAACTCAAGACCACCACATTGCTGAAATTGTTCGACGGCTGCGATCTGTTCCGCCGACCTGAACTCCTTGCAAAAATGCTGATCGCCTGCGAGGCCGATTTTCGCGGACGCGCCGGCTTCCAGGAGCGCGCCTATCCTCAGGCCGATCTACTGCGTCGCTGTGCCGATGCCGCCCGTGCCCTGGATGCCGGCATGATCGCTCGCCAGACCCAGGAGCCAGCGCAAATTCAGGAATGCATCCGCCGTGCTAGACTTGATGCCATCCGCAAGGCGCGAGCAGCCCCATTCTCCTGATCCAGTGGACAGGGCTGACGTAACGGGTGCCGCCTCAGAATCATGTCATTGCCATCGGATGCGCTTGCTATTTGAATGGATTCTGTCGCGTGCGTAACATCCTTCTCTCTGATGTATAGTATTTTGAGGCCGCACCCGCCCATGATGATAGGGTTCAGGCATTCGCGCTCGAGTCTCGACTTACCCGCAACTGCTCGATGATCTGCTTCAATATTCCATAAACAGTTGCCGCATCCATCTCATAGTTGTCCAGGTCGTCCAGCCAGCGATTGTTGGCCACCCGCGTTGCCCCGGGAGAGTCGCGAACCATGGATGCAGGCAGATAGAGGGGCTTCGGTGCTCCTGGGCGCACCTGCAATGCAGGTTCCCAAAGCTGCGGAGTCGACAGCACCAGGCTGTTTGCATGCACCAGGCCTGGTGCGTTGGAAAGCCAGCCGATTTTGTGTTGAAGAGAACCATGATGGGCCAGATAGCAATCGATAATCTGTGTGTAGACCATGGAATGGACGATCGGCTCACCGATTGTGGTTTGTATATTCAGACCCCCGCCCAACGCCTTGCGCATCGCCTGCACCAATGCCAGTTCCTGATGAATGATTTGCTCCTGTTGTGCCGGCGGCATTGCGGATTGTCCGTGCAGACGCGAAAAGCCGTCGACAATCAAAGCCGCATTGGGATAATCCCGCGCCAGCAGGTGGGCGATGGCGATCATGCCTTCCTGCTGCGACACCCAGGTACGATTGCCGGTGCGCAATGTGACACAGACGATGGGCCAGTGGTCTGTCTTCAGCCGGGCGATGGTCCGATGCACATGCATCGGCGTTCGTGACCGGTTTTCCCTGGCAATTTTGCCCATTTTTTGCTATAAAATACTGATATAAAAGACTTTTATTGGTTTTTAATTTTTCATTTTGTAGCCATGCAAATGCACTTCGACGCTTGCAACATCATGCTGAACAAGGCGATAATTAGCCATGCACCGGTTCAGCACTGCTTTACACGTTAAAATCAATAAATTACTTAGATTACTTAGACACCAGTGCTCGCTGTAGCCATTCACGTGAAATTCTGGACCGGGGCTTAAGCCACTTAGATCAATGGGTTATGTGAATCTTGGCCAGGAAGATGCGTCGTGACTCAGCGTAGCGGTGCAATCGCTCGATCAGATGATCCGATATCCGCGTGCCTCCGGGTCGCAGCAGGAACCAGTTCTGGTTGAGCCCAGTGTTGATTGCAGCGGGAAAACGATGCCGTTCGATCGGAGCATTTTGCAGTTCCGGGAAGATCTGGTCGATCTCGCCAATCGGTTCCTCGGCAAGGATCAGCCTGTCGAGGTGAGCGACATAGCCGCCATCGATGAGCCATTCCAGAGCGCTCAGCACGTTCCAAATGTGATGTGCGAACTGACGGTTGTCCACCAGTGCGCAGCGAAGGGGCGGGTCGGTTCTGGCCAGATACTGTCGTATCGCGCGGTGCTCGGCAATCAGATGCGCGCGAATCTGATCGATCTCATGTCGTCCATGCCAGCGGTAATGATCGGTCAACAGCAGTGCCGTGCGCCATGCGGGAACATACAGGTTAAAGCTTGATGTAGCCGCGTCCCTCGCGGCCGACGGCGAGCAAGAATGGGAATTGACCGCGAAACAGGTAAAAGATTGGCTGGTTTTGTTCTGCAATAAAACCGCGGTCAGACTTCAGCAATTGACCGGTGATGGGACAAATCGCCTGTATGGCCCCCTGCATCAGCGCATCGCGTTGAAACTCGGTGGGATCGCTTTTGCTGTCCTGTTGATCGTCACCGCTACCCTGCCCTTGCTGCAGACTGTCGCTGTTGGCCAGCAGCAACGCCATGTCGAGGCCATGCTGTTGAACAAATTCCGAATCTTCGGCGCTCATCTGAGCCGGATCGATCAGGCGATAATCGGCCTCGCCTGCCAAGGCTTGGCGAACCACGGGCGCCGGCGGTAGGGGAAGCCATGGATGCCGCGATGACCGATCCTGAACGGCGGTCGGTCGTATCAGGTCATGCTCAATGGCACGATACAGCGCGACTTCCCGCTCGGACAGGGCGTTCAGAAGGCGCAACAACGGCAGAAAGCGGCCGAACAGTTTTCGGACAGCGCTGATCACCAGATGCTGACAGACCTGTTCTAACGTTCAACAAAGCCGGTATCGAAGCGACAAAAGCGCCGAAGATTCATTCCCGCAACGATTCGATCACTCGGCCAAGCTTCACTCGGACCACCGATGCCATGGACAATGCCCTGGGATCGTTTGCCAAGTCGGACGTCGGCAGCGAGTTCATGAACAGAATCCGGGTACTGCCGTCCTCCGTCTCGCGAACCACGACGTTGCAGGGCGACAGCAGGCTGAATTTTCGCACTGGGCCGATGGCCTGATAGGAAAATTGAAGACTGCAGGCGCCAAGTTTGGGATAAGGATCATCATTGATCGCGAGTCTCGAGCGCAACTGGGCCGATACGACTTCGCTGCCGCCCTGAATTCCGAAGCCCTCTGTTTGGAATGCTGAGATGACGCGATGAATGGTTTCGATGAAACCGGCGCCGACCCTGGTGGATATGCCGTACATTACTTCGTCCGTCCTCGATCGTTGCAGTACCGGGTGATGACAACGGGAGGCACGGGGTGCCCTACCCCGCTGGCAATCCGCTTCGAAAATACACCTCCGAAGCGCTTAGGATTTCTGAACAGGTCATCCTGAACGTTGCGTTGAATGGCCCATTTGCAGACATGGCGTTCCGCCAAAGATGCAGTCGGTTGCATGCGGACAATCCTCCCAAGGTCTTTTTTTGTATGCTCCGCCGGTGTGGTTTGGCGAATGTTTACCGCCTCCGGCAGTTGGCGAACCTTTTCTACCTGTCGAACCCGGGCCGTCTACTCCACCCCATTTGACACTCTGCATTGCCAAGGAGATCCTGGCGGTACATGGAGTCATGCTGCAGAGCGCAGTGATACAGAACACAGCATTCGGTTGCAGGTGGTTCTTCTTACACTTAACTGTTGGACCTTACTCTAGTCGCAAATGAGCTGATCCTCGTCGATACCCTTGCACAGGGTTGACACAGATCAGTTTTAAATCAAAATTAAACGCTCAAGTACTCACGCACCAAATCGTCACTGAGCTCAGCCATCGCGCCACTGGCCATGAGCCGACCACTATCCAGGATAATAAAGCGGTCGGCAACGCGACGGGCAAACGGGAGTTTTTGTTCCACCAGCACCACGGTCAAGCCCAGATCGTTGATCAGGCGGCGGATGATGTCGCCGATCTCGTGCACGATGTTGGGTTGGATGCCCTCGGTGGGTTCATCGAGAATCAGTAGCTTGGGATCGATGACCAAGGCCCGGCCGATCGCCAACTGCTGCTGCTGGCCGCCGGATAGATCTCCGCCGCGACGAGCCAGCATCTGCTTGAGCACAGGGAAGAGTTCGAAAATGAACGCCGGGATCTGTTTCCGACCATCACGGCGAGCCGGAAGACCGATCAGCAGGTTTTCCTCGACGGTCAGCAACGGAAAAATCTGTCGCCCCTGCGGTACATAGCCAATGCCAAGTTCGGCGCGACGCTCTGCCGGCAATGTTGTGATATCGCTGCCTTGAAACTGGATGCTGCCGCCGCGCAGGGGCAGCAGACCCATGATGCTTTGCATCAGCGTTGTCTTGCCAACGCCGTTGCGGCCCATCACGCAGGTACATTGCCCTCGCTGCACATCGACATCAAGATCCCAGAGGGTGTGGCTTTCGCCATAGAATTGGTTGAGGCCAGAAACTTGCAGCACCTGAGTTGTCCTGAGTAGTGAAGTGACGATTTTCGCGTATTGCGCGCGGCTTTATAGTCGGAATCGGGATTCAGATCGTTTCTGGTTTATTCACTGAGACAGACTCAGCGCAAGCCAACAACGCCCTATTCGCCAAGATACACCTCCACCACGCGCGGGTCGTTCTGCACCTGGTCCATATTGCCCTCGGCGAGTACCGAACCCTGATGCAATACCGTAACCCGCTTGGCAATGGAGCGCACGAAGTCCATGTCGTGTTCCACAACCACCACCGAGTGTTTGCCCTGCAACGACAACAATAGCTCGGCGGTGCGGTCCATCTCCTGATGCGTCATGCCCGCCACCGGCTCGTCCACGAGTAATAAATGCGGATCTTGCATCAGCAGCATACCGATTTCCAGCCATTGCTTCTGCCCGTGAGACAATGCACCGGCATCGCGCCCCGTTTGCTCTGACAGCCCAATGATGCCCAACACTTCGTCGATACGATCACGCTGGGCGCCGCTGAGCCTGGCGAACAGGGTAGAAAAGACGCGCTTATCGCCGCTCATGGCCAGCTCTAGGTTTTCGAACACGCTATGCTGTTCAAATACCGTCGGCTTCTGAAATTTGCGACCGATGCCGATCTCGGCAATCTCGGGTTCGCTGAGACGCAGCAGGTCGATCTTCTGGCCAAAAAAAACGCTGCCTGAATCCGGGCGCGTCTTACCGGTGATGATATCCATCATGGTGGTCTTTCCGGCACCATTGGCACCGATGACGCAGCGTAATTCACCCGCATCGACATAAAAGTTGAGATTATCGATGGCCTTGAAGCCGTCGAAGCTGACGTTCAGGTCTTCGATGTACAAAATCGGGCCATGGCTGACGTCCAACTCCAGATCTTTTACCGAGTACATGAATTCAAACTGGCGATCGGGCCGCATCGTTTCCTGGAATTGCCTCCAGCCGGATTGCAAACTCATGTCGTCGACTCCTCCCGCGTATCGCGATCTGCAGCCGGCTTCCCGCGCTTGGCACCGGCGCCGTCTCGGTGTCCGAACCTGCTTATCAGTCCGGTGATGCCTTGCGGCAGGAACAAGGTGACCAGTACGAACAGACCGCCGAGTGCGAACAGCCAAGCTTCCGGGAAGGCGCCGGTCAAATAGGTTTTGCCATAGTTGACGACCACGGCACCGACCACCGCGCCATACAGAGTCGCGCGCCCTCCAACCGCTACCCAGACGACCAATTCGATGGAATTCAGCGGCGAGAATTCGCCAGGATTGATAATGCCCACCTGGGGCACGTACAGCGCACCGGCGATGCCGGCGAGCATTGCGGAAAAGGTCCAGATGGCAAGCTTGACCCGCTCCACGCGATAACCGATAAAACGCGTGCGCGCCTCGGCGTCGCGGATCGCCACCGCCACGCGCCCGAGCCTGGATGTGACGATCCAACGGCAGACCCAATAGCCCAGCGCCAGTGCCAGCGCCGAGCTCAGAAACAAGCCGATGCGCGTGGCATCCGACTGCAAATCGAAACCGAGGATATCCTTGAAGTCGGTCAGTCCGTTGTTGCCGCCGAAGCCCATCTCGTTGCGGAAAAAGGCCAGCAATAAGGCATAGGTCAGCGCCTGGGTCATGATGGAAAGATACACGCCGGTGACCCGCGAGCGAAATGCAAGCCAGCCGAACACAAAGGCCAGCAGTCCCGGCGCCAACAGCACCATGATGGCAGCGAACCAGAATAGGTCAAAGCCATGCCAAAACCATGGCAATTCGCTCCAGTTCAGAAATACCATGAAATCCGGCAATACCGGATCTCCATAAACGCCGCGGTCGCCGATCTGGCGCATCAGATACATACCCATGGCATAGCCGCCGAGGGCAAAAAAGGCGCCATGCCCCAGGCTGAGGATGCCCAGATAGCCCCACACCAGATCCACGGCAATGGCAAGCAAGGCATAGGTTAGGTACTTGCCGAGCAAGGTGACGGTGTAAGTGCTCAGGTGCAACGCGCTGGACTCAGGTACGACCAGATTCAGCAACGGCACGAGCAGCGCGACAACGGCAAGCACGGCCAGCATGATCTGCCCGCCAGTATCGTCTTGCAGCGGTTTGAACAAGCCCATGGACTCAACCCTCCGCCGCTCGGCCGCGCTGCGGGAATAGCCCGCGCGGGCGCTTCTGAATGAATAAGATAATGAACACCAGCACGAGAATCTTGGCCAGCACGGCACCGCTCCAGGGTTCCAGAAATTTGTTCGCGACACCAAGTGTCAGGCCGCCGACCAGAGTACCCCAGAGATTGCCGACACCGCCGAACACCACAACCATAAAGGAATCGATGATATACGCCTGCCCCATGTTCGGACCAACGTTGGTCAACTGCGACAACGCCACGCCGGCGACCCCGGCAACCCCAGCGCCGAGACCGAAAGTCAGCGCATCCACGCGCGCCGAATGCACCCCCATGGCGCGCGCCATCATCCGATTTTGCGATACGGCACGCACCTGAAGCCCGAGCGCAGTTCGTTTCAAAATCAATAACAGCGCAACGAACACCAGCAATGCGAACAGCAGGATGTAGAGCCGGTTGAGGGTCAAGGTCAGCGCTGGATTGAGAGTCAAGGAGCCGCTCATCCAGCTGGGATTCTCGACGATGACGTTCTGTGCGGAAATCGTCGTGCGTACCAATTGCTGCAGGATCAGGCTGATGCCGAAGGTGGCGAGCAGGGTCTCCAGGGGGCGGCCGTACAAAAAGCGGATTACGCTGCGCTCGATGGCAATACCAAACAGGCCGGAAACCACAAAGGCCGCTGGAATGGCCACGAACAGCGAAGCGTCAATCGCGTTCGGCATCGCCAGTTGCACCAGATACGTCGTGTAGGCGCCGAGCATGATGAGTTCGCCATGGGCCATGTTGATAACGCCCATGACGCCGAAGGTGATGGCAAGCCCGATCGCCGCCAGCACCAACACTGAACCTAAACTGAGGCCAAAGAACAGGGTCTCGACCGTGCGATTAAGCAGGAGTCTGGCTTCGATTCCCCCGAGCACGTCCTGGGCGGCGGCGAGCACTTGTACATCCGTTTCCGACAGGGCCAGATTATTCAGCGCGTTGCGAGCCTCTGGGTAAAGACTGCCACGCAACGACTGTACCGCGGCCAGCCGTGCTGCGGTATCCTCGGACTGCAACTCCGCAATGGCCAGCGCCAGGGTCAGCGCATCGCGTACCTGGGCATCGTCCTCGCGTGCCAATTGCTGGCGCAGGGCGTCGACGGTGTCCGCGTCGTCGCTGCCGACCATTTCCAGTGCCGCGGAGAGTCGCATATCGGGATTTGGGCTGGCCAGCGTCAGCGCCGCAATTTCCGTGCGCAATGCGCTGCGCATGCGGTTATTAATGGTAATTTTCTTGACGTCGCGACGACCGACCCTGCCCAGCGCTTCATTGCTCAGCGGATCGCTCAGAACATACTCATCTCCTTGCTTTTCCGCCAGAACGACGCGCCTGTCGTCTTTGCGGTAGTAGAGGTCGCCATTCAGCAGCGCTTTCAGCGGGACCAGGACGCGCGGATCTTGACTAGCCGCAAGCTCCGCCGCGGCTTGCTCTTTGACCTTGAAAGAGCGTTCGCCAAGTTTGGAGAGCAGATTGGGTAGCGGATCGATCGGCGCATCCTCCGTGGCCACGCCATCTGCAGCCGACTTCGATTCCGCTGCCGGCTCCAATGCCAGTTCTGATGCCGGCCCCAATGCCGGCTTCGGCTCCGGCTGAAAATCGGCATCGGCAACAGACTCGACGACCCTTGCCGGATTAGTGCTCGGGGGCACGACGACCTGGTGCTCGGATAATGGCTGGTTGGACTGCATCCCAGTGTCAGCAGGCAGCAGCAGAATCTCAACCGCGGATGGCTCCGGACCCGCTGTTTCAGCATCTTCGGTAGCAGCAATGACAACGCCGGGCAATAGCAATAACAACAGCATAGCGCTTGCTGTTGCAAGCCAACCCGGAGCGGCAGTTGGTTTATCGGGCATGGTCCGCGCTCGGTAGGATGGATGATGACTGGGATCTGTTCGCACAGCGACAGGAGGCGGATCTGGCCTGCTGGAAACTGAATCGCCAAGTGCGCGAAAGCCTTCCCAACCCGCATGAGTTCGCGGTTCGGGAAGGTCGCATTTGCAGGGCGGGGTTACGGCTCGCACCTCATTGCGATGTCTTATTCTGCTGCAGCCGCGCCAAGACAGGTCTTGGTTTTGGTATTGTAATTGCCGCAGTTGATTGGATCGGTCCAGTCTCCGATCAGATCCTTGGAACCTTCCAGATAGTCAGACCAGGCATCACCGGGTACTTCGGCCTCGGTCTCCCAGACGATGGCGAATTGACCGTCTTCCTGGATTTCGCCGATCAGCACCGGCTTGGTGATGTGATGGTTCGGCAGCATTTTCGCACTACCGCCGGTCAGGTTGTTCGTTTCGAGACCGACGATTGCGTCGATCACCTTGTCTGCATCCGTAGATCCTGCTTTCTCCACCGCTTTGACCCAGAGGTCGAAGCCGATCTTGTGTGCCTCCATCGGATCATTGGTGACACGCTTGTCATCCTTGATGAACTTGTGCCAGGCCTGGATGAATTCGTCATTCGCCGGATCATCGGCGCTCATGAAATAATTCCATGCGGCCAAATGCCCTACCAGCGGTTTGGTGTCGATACCGGACAACTCTTCCTCACCCACTGAAAACGCTACCACCGGAATATCCTCGGCAGAAATACCCTGGTTACCCAATTCTTTATAAAACGGTACGTTGGCATCGCCATTAATGGTGGAAACCACTGCGGTCTTTTTGCCCTCCGAGCCGAACTTTTTGATATCGGCGACGATGGACTGCCAATCCGAATGACCGAAGGGGGTATAGTTGATCATGATATCCTCGTCCGCCACACCGCTTTGCTTCAGATAGGCTTCGAGGATTTTGTTTGTGGTGCGCGGATACACATAATCGGTACCGGCCAGCACCCAGCGCTCCACATCGAGCTCGTCTTTCAAATAGTCCACGGCCGGAATTGCCTGCTGATTGGGCGCGGCGCCGGTGTAAAAGACATTCTTGGACGATTCTTCACCCTCATACTGAACAGGGTAAAACAGGATGCCGTTCAATTCTTCGAACACTGGCAATACCGACTTGCGCGAAACCGAGGTCCAGCAGCCGAACACCGCATCGACCTTCTCCTTTTCGAGCAATTCGCGGGCTTTCTCCGCAAACAACGGCCAATCCGACGCGGGATCGACAACCACTGCCTCCAGTTTCTTGCCCAGCAGACCGCCTTTCGCGTTCTGCTCCTTCACCAGCATCAAAACGGTATCCTTCAATGTCGTCTCACTGATTGCCATGGTGCCGGACAGGGAGTGCAGCACACCGACCTTGATGGTTTCCTCGTCCTGTGCAACGGACGGCAAAGCAGCGGACAGGCCGAGCGCAAGACTGGCGCTGAGGAGCAGGGATTTTATCGAGGCGCATTTAGGCATAGGGTCAGCTCCGAACGGTTATGCAAGCTCGAATTGAACGCAATGGGGTCCGGGACTTGGCGAACCGCTGCGAACAATCAGGCGCTTACTGGAAAACAAATCAAGGGGCAGTCAATTGGCAGAATAAAGTTGACACCAAATCGGCTTAAGCAATGTTCAGGCCACACCCAGAAGCGAATCCATGTCGTTGCCTCTGTCTGAAGCAGTGAGTTTCAGCATGAGTCGACAGTGTGGCTCCCCGGTTCGTCCTAGAGCTAGGAGTGTATGGATTCCCCATGCCGCTTTTGCACCAAAACAATGCGATACGAACAACAATCCTTGGGAAAATGCCCTAAACCAGGGCGAACGACCAGCCAGGGGGTTTGAGGGGTTGCGTAGAATATGGCCTAGTGGCTGAGGTATCCCCACAAACCGGCTTTGGCATTTGGACGATTTCTCCATGGTCGATCCTTGTCGGGTAGCCGGCGCGTCGCCCGCAAGCGGGCTCCCACAAGCCGCCGGGGACGGCCGACGTTGGAGCCCGCTTGCGGGCGAATAGGCCGACGACGCCGGCAGTTCGGACGCCAGCCACAGGGCCTTGCCGACAGGGGGTACCGCCTGCAAAGAATGCAAGGATTCACCGCAAAGATGCAGCGTGCGCAGAGGGGCCAAGGCGCCTCGCCCGCAAGCGGACCTTGACCAGCCGTGGCAGCCGCTCGGCGTAGGAGAGCTCGCTCGCGGGCGACCTGGCTGTTGCACCGCGGGGTCGGCTCAGGACAAAATGATATATCATATCATTTTTGCAGACACTTTATCATCCTGATGCCATTCAAATTCTCGCCGGCGGCCGGATTTAGCGCTGTGCTCGTCCTGTTCTTCCTCTCCGGTGCCATCGGGCTGGTGTTTCAGGCCCTGTGGATGCGCGAGCTGGCGCTGTTGCTAGGCAGCGGTGCGCGGGCGGCGGCGGCGGCCTTGGCGGCCTTCTTCCTCGGGCTTGCCCTCGGCAGTGCCTTCTGGGGCCGACGCTGCGCCGGGCTGGCGCGACCGCTGCGCCTCTACGGATGGCTGGAGCTGGCGGTGGCGACGGCGGCGCTGGGCCTGTTCGCGATGCTGCCGGTCTTCCACGGACTCTACGGCCTGCTCTACGAGCGCCTGCTGCTGGCATTGCAACCGGGCTCGGCAGCGGTGCTGCTGACCACCCTGAAGCTCGGCTTGGCCCTGCTGCTGCTGTTTCCGGCCGCATTCTTCATGGGCGGCACCCTGCCGGTCTTGAGCCAGCATCTGGTGTCGTCCAGTGCGGCGTCCGGTGCCCGCTTGCCGCTCCTCTACGGCATCAATACGGCCGGCGGTGCCGCCGGGGCCTTCGTCGCCGCCTTTGTGCTGCCGTCCTGGCTCGGCTGGCGCTGGACCTATTGGCTTGCCGTGGCTGCCATCGCCGCCGTCGGCTTGACGGTGTTGTGGCTCGACGGCCGCCGCCGGATGGTACCGACAGCAGCAACGGCTTCGGACGGCCTGTCGCTGCCCACATCGAACCGGCGCAGTGCTGCCTCGACAACCCCCGCTGACTTGTGTTTAGGCCCCAACGGTGAAGCCTTGTCCGGTCCGATGCTGACCGGCTTGGCGTTATTGTCGGGCTTCTGTGCCCTCGGTCTCGAGGTCCTGTGGACACGGATGCTCGCGCAGGTGCTGCAGAATTCCGTCTACAGCTTTGCCGCCATCCTGATTTGCTTTCTGCTCGCCTTGTCGATCGGGGCCGTGCTGGCCGGGCGGCTGACGCTGCCCACGGGATCGGGAACTTCAGGGGCTGCGGCGGTGATCGGTCTGCTGCTGACGCTGTCGGGGCTGGCCGTCGGTGCCTCGCCGCTGGTCTTCGACTGGCTGACGGATGACCTCGATTACTTGGAGGCCGACGCAGATTGGGCCGGTTACGTGCTGATGTTGTTCGGCGCAACCGCACTGGTCGTGCTGCCGCCAACCCTGCTGCTGGGCACGCTGTTTCCCTATCTGTTGCGGGTCGCGGCCGGCGGACGGGCAACGGTCGGCGCCGTTGTCGGCCACCTTGCGGCCCTGAACACACTTGGGGCCATCGCCGGCTCCATCGCCGCCGGCTTTGTGCTGTTGGATTGGCTCGGCCTCTGGCGCAGCATCCAACTCATGGCCGGACTCTACCTCTCCGCCGCGCTGCTGCTGGCGCTGGAGCCGCAGCGCGCCGCCGGCCGGCCCGCACGCGCGGCGGTGCTGTTGCCGATTGCCGGTTGGCTGGCGCTGATCACGGTGCTCGATGCATCGCGCCTGCCGGTGGTGCGCGTGGACCCCATCGGGCGGAATGAGAGCCTTTATCAAGCCTGGGAGAGTGGGGCCGGTGTCGTCGCCGTCGTGCGCCGGGGCGCTGCCCTCGGCATCAAGGTGGACAACCACTACACGCTGGGCAGCACGGCGGGACTGGGCTTCGAAGAGCGCCAGGCCCACTTCCCGCTGCTGCTGCATCCGCAGCCCCAGCGGGTCTTCTTCATCGGCCTCGGCACCGGCGTCACCGCCGGGGCGGCGCTGCGCCATCCGGTGCAGCAGGTGGTCGCTGCGGAGCTGCTGCCCGATGCCATTACCGCCGCCCGGACCTATTTCCGGCCCTGGCAGAACGGCCTGTTCGAGGACCCGCGGACCCGAATCATTGCCGCGGACGGCCGCCATCATCTCGCCGCCACTAGCGCGCGCTTCGATGTCGTTGTCGGCGACCTGTTCGTGCCCTGGAAGGCGGGCACCGGTGGGCTTTACACCATCGAGCACTTCCGCACTGTGCGTGAGCGCCTGCGGCCCGGCGGCCTGTTTGCCCAGTGGCTACCGCTGTATCAGCTCACGGAGCGGGAATTCGGCATCCTGACCCGGACCTTTCTGCAGGTGTTCCCGGACGTGCAGCTCTGGCGCGGCGATTTCCTACCCCGAGGCCCCATTGTTGCCCTGGTTGGCCGAGCCGCCGCCGAGCCGCTGGACCCGCAGGCGCTGATGGAACGCGCCGCAGCCCTGATCACCGATCAAGGCAACCGCGGGTTGTCCGAGCTGCTGCCGGACAAGGCACCGCCGCTGCTGCTCTACTACGCCGGCAACCCGGGCCAGGCTCGGCATCTGTTCAGCCAATGGCCGCTGAATACCGATGCCCATCCCCGGATCGAGCTTGGGGCACCACGCAGCCAGCGGCAGGTCAGGGCAGGCGAAACCCAGTGGCTCATCGGCGAGCGCCTGATCGCCCTCTTCGATCGGCTGCTTGCTGCGGCACCGCCCGCGACTGACCCCTACCTGTCTCGCCTGAGCACGGCACAGCAAGGCATCGTTGGGCTCGGTCTGCGCCTGTTCCGCGAGCGGGCCGGAGCAGATCCCGGCGCGGAGACCTCGGGGCCGACCAGCACCGAGGCCCTCGTCACACCGTCACCGGCGCCTGAGCTGTCGCCGGACTCGGTGAGCGTGAGCGGAGAAACCCAAACCGCCCCGGACATCGATGCCTTGCGCACGCAGCTGCGCATGCTGCGCGAGCAGCGCGACGCGCTTGATCGGCGGCTGGATGCCCTCGAGGACTGACGCAGACATGAGACAATAGGCTCGGGCTCGTACTCGGAGAACAAAGGCCCATTTCGTCACGGCGTGAGCCGAGCCTGCCTGCGGGCGGGGACTCGCCGAAGCGTCAATCCAACACTATCCGTCGCGAGGATCCCGAATGCCCAAGTCCCTTATGCCCGTCACCCTGCTGACCGGCTTTCTCGGCAGCGGCAAGACCACGGTGCTCAATCACCTGGTGCGGCAGCCGGCGCTGGCGCGAACCCTGGTCATTATCAATGAATTCGGCGAGGTTGGGCTCGATCACCTGCTGATGAGCCACCTGCCCGACGATGCCGTTGTGGAGATGTCCAGCGGCTGCCTCTGCTGCACCATCCGCGGTGACCTCGTCAGCACACTCAAAGATGCCCACTGGCGCTTTTCGCGCGGCGGCGAGCGGCAGTTCGACCGTGTTGTCATCGAGACCACGGGTCTCGCCGATCCGGCGCCGATCATTCAGACGCTAATGACGGTCGACGTTATCACCCGCCGATACCGGTTCGACGGCGTTGTCACCACGATCGACCTCAGCAATGCCGAGCGCACGCTCGATACCCAGCCGGAAGCACTGAAGCAGGCGGCGATGGCGGACTGCCTTCTGCTCACGAAGTCGGACCTCGCCGAACCCGACGCGATCACGGCACTTGACCAACGTCTCCTCGCGATCAACCCTTCGGCGCGCCGCCTGCGTGTACAAAACGGCATCGTCACGCCGGACGCGGTGCTCGGGCTTGGCCTGTTCGATCCGACGACGAAGCTCCCCGATGTTGCCCGCTGGCTCAATGAAGAGGCGTTTAGGGATGTGTCGGACGAAGGTGAAGGCAAAACGGGAGGGCGCGGGAATGCAATGGACGCACACGACCACGGCCGGGATCATGTGCATGACGACCGCCACGGAAATACAGGGGGCCATCATCATCGCCATGATCCAAATCGCCATGACAACCACATACGCGCCTTCTGTTTGGTCCTGGATCGGCCGCTTGAAGAAGGCATGTTCGATGCTTGGCTGAAGCTGGAGCTGCCTTTTCTTGGCGCCGGCATACTCCGTCTGAAGGGTATCCTGAACCTGCGCGGGCGTCAGGGTCCGGTGGTGATCCAAGGGGTGCAACATATCCAGCATCCCCCCGTGGAGCTCCCCGCCTGGCCCAGCGACGACCATCGCTCCAAGCTTGTGCTCATCACCCGAGACATCGCCCAAGAGGCCATTGAAGCATCACTCGGTGCCTTTCTTGACACTTAGTGATGGTGCAGAAACAAGCTAAACAGGTTTTTGGCTTGGGTGCCGCCTGCCGACTCATTCGGTACCGCTATCGGCGTCGGTATCGCTATCGGCGTCGGTATCGAACTGACCAACCCGATATCCGCCAAGCTCCTCGCTGACCGCGTAGCCACGCTGTCCGAGCTTCGTGAGCATGGCCACACGACGATCGAGCAGTGCCTTTTGCTTGCCGTTGTCGTCTGCGGACAACGCTTCGCACACCAGCGAGCACGTCCTGAATCGCAGCGCACTCCAGCGCCGAGCCTCGTGCGCTTTCAAACGACCGGCGTCGATCCGCGCTCGTCGCTTTGCCGTTACCCTCGGCCATGTTCGGCGCGATGGCCTGCGATGCGCGCCTACGATGCGAGCAGAAGTTGATCCTTCGCGTTACGCTGTCCTTTCACATGCTCGCAGTCGCGCTCGGCCCAGCCGACAGACTCGATGGCCGCACGCTAGACGTCGAGCTTCTCATGACCGACTGGCATAGGACGTTTTCTCTCTCGATTCCGATTCCGATAGCGACCCCGATTGCACTCCGCCGATGTCTGGATAGCGTTGTATAGGTTATTCATGAACCGCTACTCAGCGAGCATGCAAGATGCCGCCCTGATTTAGAAAGATCATTTTGGGTCAGCATGCCAGAGTCATTTCCTGAGGATCTGTAGCTTCCCCTGGACGGCGTATCAATGAACTCGGGGACTTTGTCCGGCACGCTGGCGGCTTGCGCATCGGCGATGTCGCACGCGAAGCGTTCGGCATCGTCCCCTGGGATCGAAATGCCTGCGAAGGCCGCGTTCAGCGCAGAGACCTCGACGCGCTTGGGTAGCCCTGCAGGGACCAGACGCGCGATACGGCGGCCTCCCCAGGTCAGATCGAAGCTGGCGCCCTGGTAGGCGACCCGGTTGAGAAGGTCGAACAGGAACGACGGGCGGCTCGAGTGGCGTCGATCTCTTCCACGGCACACCTCGAGATGAGGGAACCAAAACATCTGATAGGCACCTCAGCGCTGCCGCCAGTGCGCGACCTCATCGTCGCTCAGGGCACGGGCTTCGTCCTCAAGCAGGATCGGAATATCGTTGCGGATCGGATAGGCAAGGCGGCCGGCAACCGAGATCAGCTCGGCCTGGTCGCGGTCGTAGTGGAGCGGTCCCTTTGTGACGGGACAGACTAGGATATCGAGCAGTGTCTTGTTCAGCATGACGGGCGATTCGTTCTCCGGTTGTGGCCAAGTGGACGGACCGGCGGGTGGCGGTCCGAGCCCAAGGTTGGGTGCCAAGGCCCGATCATGCCACAGCGCCATCGCCGGTGCCGCAGAGAGGGTGCCGCGAAGGTTCCTAGCCGGTTCACACGCGAGTGCGGTCGGCGCGGGCGCCAAGCTGGTCCGCGGCCTGCTGAAACCAGGCGACGACCTGCATCAAGTACCGATCGCCGTAAGCCACTGCGAGCCGACGCGTCTCCTCCGAGCGCGGATCGGTCAAGGTCGCGATGCGCTCGAGCACGTACTCGGATGTCAGCGCAATCCCGCACTTATGCTCAATGCAGTGGCGCCAGCTCGCGTGGCTGGACGGAAACGCTTCGGCCGCATGGCGCGCGTCGTCGGTGCTGGAATGGCGATGGTCAGTCATGACAGGCTTGGCGGCGGGTTAGGCAATGTCGTTGCCGAGGATTCAGGGTTTAAGAGGAATAATGTTATAGCGTAATGACTCGTCGTCAACTGTTTCTTGGGTAGGACTGTCTGCGCCCACCCGCACTCAGTCTCCGCCTTCGCCAGTCCAGATCGGAAACGGGTCCGGGAAGGTCTGCCACACTTCGGGCCCGGCCGCCAGCTCCCCATCGTCGAGCAGGCAGGCATCGAGCCGCGCGCGCATCGCAGCCATGTCCAGGTGCTGGCCGATAAAGACCGATCTGCTGGCGCCGATCGCCGAACTCGCCGTCGTATTCGGCACGGATGGCGGCCCGATGGGCCGGGTCGTCGGGCCAACGTTGCTCGGGCACGGCCGACCACCACCAGCCCACGACACCATGCCGGACCAGGCCGCCGGCCTGGGACCATTGACCGACCAGATCGTGGCGGCTGGCGAGCCAGAAGTAGCCCTTCGAACGCAGCACATTACCCGGCCAATCAAGCTGCATGGCCGCATGGAAGCGCTCGGGATGGAAGGGCCGGCGAGCCTCGTAGACAAAGCTGGCCACGCCGTATTCCTCGGTTTCCGGCGTATGGCTGCCGCGCAGCTCCGCGAGCCAGCCCGGAGCGGTAGCCGCCTGTTGAAAATCGAAGAGGCCGGTGCTGACGATGCTGTCCAGCGGCACCTCGCAGAAGCTCGCGCACAGGATGCGGGCCTTGCGATTCAACTGGCGCAGCGCATGCTCCAGCCGCTCGCGCTGGGCGCTGCCGACGAGATCGGC
The DNA here is from genome assembly GCA_016745215.1 of Thiohalocapsa sp. PB-PSB1. Lineage (GTDB taxonomy): Bacteria > Pseudomonadota > Gammaproteobacteria > Chromatiales > Chromatiaceae > Thiohalocapsa. Next base: position 3,006,748 of record CP050890.1, on the reverse strand, counting down.
CTTGTTGAGGATGATGACATCCGCAAACTCGACCTGATCGACCAGCAACTCCGCCTGGGTGCGCTGATCGCCTTCGCCGAGGGATTGGCCGCGCTCGGCCAAGTCCTCGGCCGCATCCAAGTCCCGCGGGAAATTGACGGCATCCACGACCGTGACCAGGGTGTCGAGGCGGGCCAAGTTGGACAGGCTGGTGCCCTGATCGTCCCGAAAGGTGAAGGTCTCGGCAACTGGCAGCGGCTCGGAGATGCCGGTGGACTCGATGATCAGGTAATCGAAGCGTCCGGCACGGGCGAGCCCGGCGACCTCGACCAATAAGTCTTCGCGCAGCGTGCAGCAGATGCAGCCGTTGCTCATCTCCACCAGCTTCTCGTCGGCACGGTTGAGCTGAACCTTGCGGTCGACCATGGCCGCGTCGATGTTGATGTCGGACATGTCATTGACGATGACGGCGACCCGCTTGCCTTCGCGGTTGCGCAGGATGTGGTTCAGCAGCGTGGTCTTGCCAGCACCGAGGAAGCCGGACAGGACCGTCACCGGCAGGCGAGGATCGGGTTGGGAGACCGCCATTGTCGGCGTCGTCTCGGCGCCGGGTGCGTTGCATGTGTCGGGGTTCTGCATGGAGGCTATGGTCGCCTGGAACAGTGTGGGCCGTCGGGCCAGCCGCCGACGGCTGGAAGTTACCAGATTGCATCGAGGGCCAAGAGCCAGCGTGTCCCCTGCCCCGGTGCCGGTGAGCGGTGGATCGCGCCGCAGCCGGCATTGCCTTGCCACAACGAGCCCTTGAGCAGCACGATGTCACCGGCGCTGGCGCTGCCGTCGGGCGGCCGATCGGCGACTCTGCCGGGAAGGGTTGTGCGATCGATACCGGTGCCGTCGAGCCACTCGGTGCCGGGGCCGCGGTAGGTGCACAGCAGGCGGATACCGGTGCGGTCGCAGTGCCAACCTGGACACATCGTGCGTTGCAGGCCCTCCAGGCGCAGGCCGATCTGCGTGCAGCCGAGGAGATCTGCGTAAAGCTCCACCAACTGGCCGATGTCCCGATGCAAGGCATCGACGTGCGCGGCCTCCGGCAAGTATCGGCCGGAGAGGCCCGTGGCAACGTTGACGACTTGGCGGAAACCTCGGAAACCGACCGCCGAGATGGTCAGGTCGTCGAGGTAGGTCGTGATCTCCGGGCCGAGTGTTCGCGCATGGACAAGGAGCTGGACCTGGGGCTCGAAGATCGACACAAGATCGACCAGCCGCTCGACATGGCAAGCCGTTGCGCCGGCGCCCCGGGGTGACCTGGCATTGGGGGCGGGATCGGGCGTTGCGACGGGTGCTGCAACCGCAGCAGTGGCCGACCTGACGCCCATCAGGGCTGCCTCAGGCATCGAGACAGACCAAAACACGGGTCATGCCAGTGCCGGCGACGGGTGGCGAGCGGTGGACCAGGCCCCGCCCGGCATTGCCGGGAAAGCACTCGCCTTTGAGGACGCCGACCCAGAAGGGCTCCAGGTGCCGCGGCTGGCCGTGGCGCAGGATTGCCTCATTGGGCTGGTGCGTCTCCAACGCCTGCCAGTCCACCTGATCGTGCACCAACCATTCGGTGCCGGGGCCGCGGTAGGTGCACAGCAACCGCAGCTGCGAACGATCTGTATGGAAGCGTCGGCAGCCGTCGTCGGCGAGGCTCTCAATGCGCAGGGTTACGGTCGGCGGCGGCGACGACAGGCGGGCCGTGAGGGTGAAGAAGACCCCGGCCAGCGCGGCGATGTCGTCGATCCAGGCCTGGAAGCCCGCGGGATCAAGGTCGTGCGCGGCAAGCAGCCCGGCGATGTCGGTACCGCTGCTGTCGCGGTCGAGCCTAACCTTGTTGCCGGGCAGTGCGCCTGCCCCGAGCTTCTCGACCTCGCGCACAATGGCCGCAGCGGGGAAACGGCGAAGGATCGCGATGCCAGTCTCCGGTTGCAGAATGCCCGTCAATGCGCCCGGATCATCACCGACGCAGACCATCGTGTCCGAGACCTGCGGAACCGATGATCGGTTTCGAGGTGTCAGCCCAAGATCGGCAGCGTACATATTCTTGCTCCTGTAATGGCTTGCTTCTTAACTGATATGTTATAACATTTTGGCGATATGTTATAACATTTTTTGCCTGCCGAAAACCCTGGGGTATGCAATGTGGCCACTCATCATGCGGTGGGTGCAGGCCGACCCTGCTGCCGGCCGCGGCCCATGGAGCAAACGTGCGTATTCCGGGCCAGCGTGACCGGCCATGCCATTTGATCGCAAATCACGTGCCGGCTGGGAAGCCGGCGGTCCCGGGGAGGCCCGCCAAACACGAGCCAGCTGGGAAGCCGACGGTCCCAGTGCGCTGCGCCAAAGCCAGCCTCTACTCTCAGAAGCCTATTCCCAGGGAGTTGCCCAAGTCTTTGACTCGCGCTGCTGCTGATTCAGCGCTGTTCGTCTCATCCATGAATTCACCAGCCTCGGTAGTACCAGCCATTGTTCCAATCCGGCAGCGGATAACTGGCGCCGTGGTCATCCGGCGCTGAGCCCATGGGGGGTTTGTCGGCATGCGTTGGAGGCTCGAATAAGGGGACGGCGGCCTCGAGTTGGGTCCATGGATATTGATTCATAAACAAGCGCCGATCCTGGTCCATTTTCTCCAGCGTTTGTTGGCGCCGGCGGAGGAAGGCTTCCCTGCGCGCTTCTTGTTTTGCCGAGCCTTGGGGATCGATGGCTCGACGGCGCGCCTTGTGCTGGACACGGCGCTGTTGCTGTAAAGCCCGGCGCTGCGCTCTGACTTCCTCCAGCCATCTTGGGACACTGCCGGACGATGGCGTTGGTAGCTCGGGCGAGGCCTCCATGCGTCTTGGTGTCTCTTGCGCGGATACCAACCATGGCAGTGCCAGCATGCACAGCATGACGGCGAGCACGATCGGCGGCGGCACAAAGAACAACGGCCTATTCATTTCAGTCTTCTAGTCTCGATGTTCAGCTCGTCATCGATCTGCATCAAATCCGGCGTGCAGTCGATGCCGGTGGGTAGTTCTCGATCGTTCCGCGCCTGACTGGCCATGGGTCGTCAACGGCTGCTGCGACTACGACTGGAGTTGCCACCCGCACCCGCGGGACGTGTGTCGCGGCTGGTGGAACGGGAGCGTTGCAACTGTTCGGCGAGCGCGTCGGTAATCGACTGGCGATTTGGCGTATTCGATGCGGCGGCGCCTTGGGCAACGCCTTGATCGGCAGATGGATTGTTGCGTTCTCTCCTGTCGATACTCTCTTCGAGCACGCGCCTTTGTGACTCCATCAGCCTTTGTTGCCCAGCGGCACGTGCAGCCTCGGAGGGTCCAGGGGCAATATTGATGGTGTCGATCTGATCGACAGGGGCATTGCGAGGTGGGGATGAAGAATAGGTGACGACGCCATCGGCATCGATACTTTTGTAGACCTTTTGCGCAATGGCCGCCGGGGTGCCGATCGCAAGCAACAGCACTACCAGCGATAATGATTGGCCCATGGACCGAACCAGTTGTGATCTGTTCACTCTGCAAACTCCCGCCGGCAAACCGGCTATGGTCTTTCACAAAAAGATCTTGGAACTGCGTGATTGCAAACAATTGATTTAAAAAGATTATTTTGGGTCTGCATGCCAGAGTCATTTTCTGAGGATCTAGAGCATTCATGGCGCCTTGCCACAGCGTAACATGCAGCCCTTGTTGCACCCTGCCCTGCCAACGGGACGAAAACCGCGCATGGCGGTTTTTTGCGTCCCGGCGACGATCATATACTAAGGTTTAGCATCTTCAGCCAATTTTTGCCCTGGTTCCGCTGCACTCGGACGCCGAAGATAAATCCATCACCCGTGAACATGCGCGGGATGGAACGCGATCGCGGGTTCTTATGGCAGCGGTTTTGCCATGCCGGCCACAGCAGCCGGTATGCTTTAGGCGATTGCCGGGGAGAAACAGACCAACTGACGCCGGATGCTCATTCGCCTTCGCGCAGCGGCAACTCGCCCGTGGTCGCTCCATGGGCGGGTTACCGCAACGTCGATGCCGGACGAGAAGACAAGCCAGGTGGTGTGTTTTTCGACAGAAATCGCCTTAACGCTGCACAAACAGCAATTGCATCGGCAATCCCGTTTCGTCCAATTCGGCCCGCTGCGGCAGGCGGCGCGCGCCGTCGCAAACGGCAGCGGCAGCAGTCAAGGCCAGCACCGTGGCATCGATAATATCGTCGAAGGCCAAGCCGCGGCGCGGATAGCTGCAGGCCAGGATGTCGATCAATTCGATGCTGTTAGGATCGAGCCGACGCAACAGCGCCAGCCGTTCCTGACGGCCGCGCATGGTGCGTTTGTTATATCGCATGGGACGGCTGCCGGCCAATCCCCACAGACAGAGTTCCGGATGTGCTTCGAGTAACCGGCTGCGCAATGGTTGTTTCGCTGCCAGCAATTGGTCCAACTCGCGGATCTTGGGTGCGATGTTCCAGGTCTGCTTGGACAACGCAACGCCGGTGTGGGCACGATTGAGCGCGCAAGCCTGGGCATAGTCCGAGGCTTCCAGCGCGGGCCGGCAGGGCGGTCGAAAGACGCTGCTAGCGCGTGGGCGACCGAGTAGAGCGCGCGCTTCGTGATCGCAGCGACGTTCGTCCGCGCCGCGCTGCAGCAAGCCGATGGGCATGTCGATCAGGGCTAGGTCGACCTGTTCCAGGCATTGGATTTGTTGCAATTGCTCGACCACGCCGCCCTGCCAGCTGCCATACAACAGACCGCACCAGACCCAGCCGCTTCGGCAGCCGTCGATGCCGATGCATGCGCGGGGCCTGCCGTGATCGGCGATCGGAAGCATCTGATCGGCAGTCACCCTGGCTCCTGGATGTGGCCGGAGTGCCGTGTATTCAGCACGGCTTCGGCAACCTGATTGCCGCTGGCGAACGCCCAATGGATGGACGGCGGTGCCGCAAATTCACCGCAGACCCAGAGCCAGTCCTGTATTTGCAATGCTTGCGACGGGGCAACCACCGGCGTTGCCTGCACCGGCAAGGCCGCCGGTAATTGCACCACCGCGAGCCGCTGCCAACTGTGCACGACCTCACCATACCAGGTGCCGAGTTGAGCACGTACTGCGGCCTCCAGCACATCTGGATGCTGTTCGGCACCGAATACATTAACACTGATCAGGGCTTGGTGAGATGGTGCATAAGCGGCGGACAGGTTACTTGGGCAGAGCAGGCTATTTACCGGACCTTGGCCACTGCCATCAAGCACCAGGTAAGGGCCATCGAAAGGCGGCTCGGGCGCGGCGAAGTACAGGCAGGTGGTACCGCGCACAGGTCGCGGCTGTTTGCCGAGCAGGCGCGCTGCCTCCGCACCCTCGGTGGCAATAATAATAGTCTGTGCCGACAACCGTTCGCCCTGGTCGAGCAGCACCTGGCGCTCCAACAGCCGCTGGACACGGCAACCGTATTGAATGCTGTCCGGTGCCAATCGGGCGGCCAGTTGTTCCGGGATACATCGCATACCGCCCGCGGGTAATGCGGTATCCCCAAGCGCAAAGGCACGGAACACGAATTCGAACGCGCGACTGGAAACCGACAGCTCTGGCTCGAAGAAAACGCCGGCGAAGAATGGCTTGAAAAACCGCTCGATAATGCGCTCGGAAAAACCGAACCGCGCCAGGTATTCCAGCGCCGAAGACTCTGGACGCGCGTAGAGGGCTTCGAGGTCACCCTCGAGTGCGTGATGACGCAGCCTGAGCAGGCGCAATTTATCGCCGAAACTGCCCACCGGAGAGCGGATCATCTCCAGCAGTTGCAATGGTCGCCGCCAGATGTCGCTGACGCGATGGAAATCGTCACCGATGCGCACCAGGGCACCGGGGTAAAAAGGACGCAGATCCAGCGTCCGATAATCGAGCATCCGGCGCGCCTCCGGGTACCAGGTCTGCAACACCTGGAAACCTCGGTCAAGCAGGAAGCCATCGCGCTCGTCGGTGGCGATACGCCCGCCAGGGTGCGGTGCCGCCTCGATGATCCGCGGGCGCAGCCCACCTTGTTGCAGACGCAGCGCGCAGGCTAACCCGGATAGGCCGGCGCCGATAATGATGACGTCCGAATGCAAGGTTGTTTTCCTCGATAGTTAGGGGCGACCTGGAATAACCGATGACCGCGTTAGGCTAGTTGCTGCCGCAATGCGGCTGCCTGCTTACGAATCGAAACCAGCTTTTCCGATGGCAGGCGTTGCAGGTTGCGCCACATCAACGCGCTGCGTGGATGCTTGGCAAATCGCTGCTGATGCCGATCCAAGAAGTCCCAGAACAGAGTCGTGAATGGGCATGCGGATTCGCCCGTGGCTTGTTTCGGATCGTATCGGCATTGGCTGCAATGATTGCTCATACGCTGAATATAGGCACCGCTGGCAGCGTAGGGTTTGCTGGCAAGCAGGCCGCCGTCGGCGAACTGGCTCATGCCGATCGTATTGGGTGCCTCGACCCATTCCACGGCATCGACGAACATGGCCAGATACCAGGTATGTATCTGCACGGGTTCAACGCCGAGCAGCAGCGCGAACAATCCGGTGACCATCAGGCGCTGAATATGATGGCCGTAGCCATACTCCAGCACCTGGCCGATGGCGGCTTGCAGACAAGCGTAGTCAGTCTCGGCGGTCCAGTAGAAGTCGGGTAATGGTTGCTGGGCTTGCAGCAGGTTATGCTCCAGATAGCCTGGCATGTTGCGCCAGTAGATGCCACGCACGTATTCACGCCAGCCGAGGATCTGGCGTATGAAGCCTTCCACTGATGCCATCGGTGCTTGGCCTTGCTGATGGGCATTCAGCGCGGCGTCAACCGCCTGCCGCGGATGTAACAGCTTGAGGTTCAGCGCGGCTGATAGTCGTGCGTGGTATAGATAGGGCTCACCGCTCCACAGGGCATCCTGATAGGGTCCGAAATCGGATAGCCGATGCGCGATGAAATCCTCCAACGCTGCTTGTGCCTGCTCTGCGCTGAGCGGCCAATCGAAATGTTGCAGTTGGCCGGGCGCGGCTGGAAAGTGCCGTTCCACTAATTGCATGACATCGCGGGTGATGGCGTTCGGCTCGAAGCCGAGCGGCGGGCGTATCGTACCGGGACCACGTTTGCCGAAATTCTTGCGATTGTGCTTGTCGAAGTTCCAGGTGCCGCCGGTGGGTTTGCCGCCATCCATCAGGATGTCGTCACGTTTCCTGATCCAGCGGTAGAAGTGTTCCAAACGCAGCTCCTTGCGACCTTCTGCCCAGTGCGCAAACTCATCTGTCGAGCATAGGAAATGATCGTCTTCCAGACAATGCAATGCGACACCGGCACTTACGCAGGTCGAGCGCAATGCACTTAGTACACGGTACTCGCCGGGCTGCGTCATACACACCTGCTGCGGCTTCAGATTCGCTAGGTCAGCACTCAACGCGGCATCCAGGGTTGGATGGTCGTGCGCTTCCAGCTCCAAATAGCGCACCCGCAACCCATCTGCCTGCAATTGCTCACGGAAATGCCGCATGGCCGCTAGAAACAGTACCGTACGTGCCTTGTGCGAAGGCACATGCGTGGCCTCGCCCCTGGCCTCGCACATCCAAATCAGGTCGAGTTGCGGGTCAAGATCACGCAGCGCGGGGTTGTCTCGACTGAGTTGATCGCCGAGGACGATCAGCAATCGGCGCAGGGGTATCTTATTCAAATAGGCTCCGTCTTTAGTGATATTGCTCGGTGGTGTAGTGCCCCGGCTGCTGACGTTTGTGCCGACGCATACCATGGGCTTCGAGCCAAGCACGCACATCTTTGATCATTGCCGAGTTGCCGCAGAGCATGAGATGGCTGTCGTCGGCATTAATCTCAGTACCGGCAGCACGCTGTATGCTGCCATCCTGCAGTAGATGAGTGATGCGGCCCTGCAATGCGATTTCGCTGTCATCGCGGGTCAGCGCGCAGATGTAGGTAAAGGTGTCCTCGTGGGCGGCCTGGATTTCAGCCAGAGTCTCGCTGTAGGACAACTCACCGGCGTTGCGCGCTCCGTGCACCAGGATCACACGCTCGAATCGCTCCCAGGGGGCATCCGTCTTGAGCATCGAGAGGTAGACGCCGAGCGCGGTGCCGGTCGCCAGCATCCAGAGGTGCCGGCGTGAGACCACATTATCTAGCGTAAAGATACCGCCGGCTTTATTCGCCACCCAAACGCGATCGCCAACCGATAGATCAGATAGCCTCGGGGTCAGCGGACCTTCCGGAATTTCATTGAAGTAGATCTCGAGCGGTCGTTCGTTTGGCGCGTTAACCAGCGAATAAGGGCGACCAATACGCTCGCCATCCACTTCCAGAGCGACTTTAACGTATTGACCCGCGCTGAAATCCGGCAGCGGCGCGTCGATCTGAAGACTATACAGGGCTTGAGACCAGTGTCGTTTACCGCACACGGTTCCTTCAATCCACTCACTCATCGTTATTGATCCTCATGTTTGTTGTGGCTTTCAAATTTGGTTCCACGGCCGGCGGATTAAAACCCTGAACATAAGCTGTTCACGCCCCGATCTCTTGACGCCGGGGAGCCGGAGCCAATCATTGTGATTACCCTTTTCTCGCTCCATCTTAGCCTATGTCTAGGTTTTGCCCAGAACCCACAGGGGGATAAAGATGAAAAACGCTCTACACCTAATTACATCCATTTTCTTACTTTTCGGAGGTCTCACAATGTCACAAATCGCTTCTGCCGATTGCCCAGCTGCCCTCGATTTCGACAAGCGCCGCCTTGCCGGCGATGAAACGGTAAACCTTTGCGAGGCCTACCGAGGCAAGGTCGTACTTGTTGTGAATACCGCCAGCAAATGCGGCTTTACCGGCCAGTACGAGGGACTCGAAGCCCTGTATGATACCTATAAGGATCAGGGACTGGTTGTGATCGGTTTCCCGTCCAATGATTTCGGCAACCAAGAACCCGGCACCGAAGAGCAGATCAAAGAGTTCTGCCGGCTGACCTATTCGGTGGAATTTCCGATGTTCGAAAAGACCAGTGTCAAAAAAGGCAAGGCCGATCCGATGTTCGAGGTGCTTGCGCAACAATCCGGGGGTACTTACCCAAAATGGAATTTTTACAAGTATCTGATCGGGCGAGATGGCAAGGTCGTTGCCGCCTACAACAGTATGACATCGCCGAAGAGCAGTAGGTTGGTCAAGGCATTGGAAGCCGAGCTGGCCAAGCAACCGGCCTCTTGAGGCAACCCAGCCGTTCAAGTTCGTCTGGAGTGTGCGGACAGCACACTCCGCCTACTCCAAGGCGATTTCTCTCCGGCAATCGCCCAACAGGAGCATCAGCTCGGATCATGATACTCCCCATTTTTCAGACCACAACTCAAGACAGGAGGCAACAGTAAAAGGCAAGGTGAGCCAGGATAGGCTCCATCATATTGTTAATAAACGCTTTTTGTTCATCCCGTTTCGCGTCGTCCAGCTTTCCCGGAACACTTCCTGTTTTTTCGGCTCAGACCCATATCGAGAAGAATGTTGCGCACATGGGTCAGGGTGAATGATAATCCTGTCAGACGCTCGATTTCAGCTGCCGCCTCTTTCAACAGCAGTTCCAAGTTTGAAAAATTTTAATTTTTATTCAGTTGGTTATCGATTCGCCTACAATTTGCATTAAATATCTGATGCATTGAATTAGAAGTTAATTTACCTTTCGAATTTGGAATTGCCACTCTTTCGATGTCCGTAGTGGATGTTCTGAAAAATGTGCAGTGAGCCGCGAGCGGTGTAGATCGAGCTGACTGATAGGGGAGTGAAATTTACATTCTTCAATACCAGGTAGGCCCTTTCCCACAAAGGTGCGAATGGTCACTGTTACAGTATTCGGAGCGGCATCACTGAGCCTAGCGATTCTCTGATATGGTAAACCGTTGTGCTTATGCCAAAGGATCGTCATCCGCTTGCGAACAGATCAGGATGATGATAGCGCTGATACCGAATTTGCCGTACTTCTTCTGTCGAAAACTCACAATGATACACAGGCAGACGAAGTCCTATGTCTATAAGGTTCTGAGCCTAGGTGTTTTGAAGCAGAGTTTAATTAGCATTTTCGCAACCATTGTATTCAACGAGTCAGCCTGGAGCACCTAGGAACGCCATGAGCGCCACCGCGACACCGAGAATCCTGCCATTTGGCGACCAACCCTGCACGCTTGCACTCAACGACTATCTGATCGACTGCTCCCGGGTCTGCGAGCCGCAGAGCGACATCCGTGAGCAGTGGCACGACCGTGGCCTGGTGGTGCTGACTGGCACCGGCATGCGCCACCTCGGCGAACTGCAACGCTGGGCGGAGCTCATCTTCGACGACTTCACCGCCTACGAGGGCGGGTCCGCCCCGCGCTACAAATGGAGCGACAAGGTCTTCGGGCTCGACGATGCGCCGCCGACCATCGATCTGTGTTTTCATAACGAAGGCTGTTACCTGCCGGAGTATCCGCGCTGCTTCGTCATCGGATCGGTGAAAGCACCAGCGGAGGGCGGTTTCACCCTGGTCGCCGACAATAACGCCGCGACCGATCGCCTGCTCGAGACCTCGGTCGGCAAGGCGTTGATGGAAAAGGGGGTTCGGTACGTCCGACGGATGCAGGACAAGTGCGCGACCAACGTCCTCGGCTATAAGTCCTGGCAAGAGACCTTCTACACCAACGATCCCCAAGAGGCCGAGACATCCGTTCGTGCCAAGGGTTGGGACTTCGAGTGGCTGAACGACGGCACACTGCGCACCAGCTACACCGTTGACGCCTACGAATACCATGAGGAGCTGAGTAAACCTCTGTTCTTCGCCGGGCTGGCAAGCCATGCCGCATTCTTCGATCAATGGTCGCCCTACAACGTCTTGGCCGATGAAGAGCGCCCGCTCAACATGACGCTGGGCGACGGTCAGCCCTTCACCAATGCGCAGATCGCCACGATCTATGCTGCCCACAACGCCAACTCCCTTGCCCTCGACTGGCGCCGCGCCGACCTGGCGATGCTGGACAATCTGCGCTGGGTGCATGCGCGCCCTGCGTATCAGCTGCGCGACGGTGAAGAACGCGTGATGGGCGTCACGATGGGGATGATGAAGCCACGCCAGGGTCCGTCGCCCGCGATGGCACGGTGGTAATCGACCATGCGGATCAAGCGCGTCTCGCTCCATCATAAAGTCATGCCAATGATTTGCGGCAAGTTCTCCTGCTCTCTGGAGCCGGGGACCGAGACCGCCGATGTCATCATCACTCGCGTGGAGACCCAATGCGGCCTGGTGGGCTACGGTGAGGCTGGCTCGGTCGGCGGCTACCCGAGCTACGCCGCTGGCGCGCTCGCCAGCAGCGCCGAGTTGATCGATCGCCATCTAATGGACAAGGACCCCTGCAACCTCAACGACATTCAGTATACGATGTCGCTGATCGACGGCCACGGTCCGATCAAGGCCGGATTCGACATGGCATGCTGGGACATCCTCGGCAAGTCGGCCAGCAAGCCGCTCTACGATCTGATCGGTGGTAAGCTGCGTGATCGAGTGCCCATCTACCGCTCGATTCCGACGATCGACCCAGGTGACATGGTCGAGTCGGTCAACGATTGGCGCCGCGACGGCTACCGGATGTTCCAGCTGCGGGTGGGCCACGGTGACATCCAGGCCGACCTGCAGCGAATCTCTCGCGTCATCTCCGAGCGCAGAGAAGGCGAAGAGTTCACCGTCGACGTGGCCGGCCACTGGCGACGTGACGAGGCGCTCTATGTGCTGAGCGCCGTCGAGGACCTGGACTTCACCGTCGAGCAACCCTGCTGGACGTTCGAGGACTGTATCTCGATCCGCCAACGCACTGGTTTTCCGCTGAAGCTGGACAATAGCCTGAACGGGGTACCGGACGTGCTGCGCGCCTACGCCGAGCGTGCCTGCGAGAGTGTGGTGATCCAAGTCAACAAGTACGCGGGCGTCACCCAGGCGCGCCTCGCCCGCGACATCGCCGCCGCCGCCGGGATGGGGATCACCTACGCCACCCAATGGGGTACGGAGATCACCGGCTCGGTGCTGGTTCACCTAGCCCTAACGACGCCGCCGAACCGCTTCATTAGCACCCTCGACATCCACAATTATTCGAGCCTGAGCGTGACCACCAACGACCCGATCGTGGTCGACAACGGTGCGATGTGGATGCGGAGCGACGCTCCCGGCCTCGGTGTCGAGGTGGACGACGAGCGCTTGGGCGACCCGGATCGAGTGATCGAGCGATGAACAGAGCCATCACTGAACGGCGCTCGGGACTGAACCGGTGCCCCTAATCGGCGTGATCCTGGTCGGGGCCAGTGGGTTGCTGCTCGGTGGCATGTGGTCGAAGCGCGGTCGCGGGCGGACATTGAGGAGACTCGTCGCGACTCGGGTCCGAGGTAACCGCTCGATGACGACGCCCGAGGAGTCGCAAGCGGCAACCCAGCAGCGCGTCGCTGCCGGTGCCGCGGCGATCATCGGCGTTGGCACGCTGGGGCCACACATGCTGCTGTTCGCAGGTCTGCCGCTCTTGTTCATCAACTATCTCTTTATGATGCGCAAGATCTGGCGCTCCTTCCAGAACAAGAGCAACCGGGCGGTTGCGGCCCTGGACGCCTTATCCCTCAGCCTCGCGATACTGATGGGATACTTCCTCACGGCAGCCCTGCTGTTCACCGCTTACTTCACCGCCAGCCGCCTCGTCGCTCGCACCGAACGCGAGGCTCACATCGACTTCACGCGGATCTTCGGCGAGCTCGGCGACTCCGTCTGGATCCTCCGCGACGGTGTCGAGGTCGAAATCCCCCTGGATCGACTCGAGGCTGGTGAGACGATCGTCGTCCACGCCGGCGAGATGATACCGGTCGATGGGCTGGTGCTGGCCGGCGAAGGCCTCGTCGATCAGCACCTGCTGACTGGCGAGTCCCAACCGGCAGAGAAGGGCGTCGACGAGCCGGTGCTCACCTCCACCCTCCTGATCTCCGGGCGTCTCGAAATCCTTGTAGAGAGACAGGGGGAAGAGACCCTGACCGGGCGCATCGCACAGACACTCGAGCACGCTGCGACCTTCAAACACAAAGTACAGTCACGGGGTGAGCGACTCGTCGAGAAAGGGGCGATCGTGACCATCGCCGTCTCCGCGGTCGCCCTTCCGGTCTTAGGGCTCAGCAAGGCGGTCGCCCTGAGCTACAGCGGCTTCGGCTACCAGATGCGGATGGCCGCTCCGCTGATGGTACTCAACTATCTGCGCATTGCCTCTCGCAGCGGAATCCTGGTGAAGGATGGCCGCGCATTGGACCTACTCAGCCGGATCGACACCGTCGTCTTCGACAAGACGGGTACACTGACCGAAGAGGTTCCGACCGTCGGCCGTATCGCCGCCGCCGAGGGCTATGAGGAGGACGACGTGCTGCGTCTTGCGGCAAGCGCCGAGCAACGTCAGACCCACCCCATCGCCCGAGCCATCTGCCATCAAGCCGAGGTCCGTGAACTTACCCTGTTCGAGGCCGTCGAAACCGACTACGCGGTCGGACACGGCCTGTGCGTAACACTCCTCGACCCATCGACAAGGGCCAGACGTACTATCCTCATCGGCAGTCGCCGCTTCATCGACGGTAAAGGTATCGCGCTACCGGACGCCATCGATCGCCTACAGGTCATTGCTGGAGAGAAAGGCTTCTCCATGGTCTATGTCGCCGACGATGGTGGGGCGTTGGTCGGTGCCCTGGAGCTCTGCCCGACTCTACGCCCAGAGGCGCGCGACACGATTGCAGCACTCGAGGACCTCGGGATCGAGACCTCTATCCTGTCTGGCGATCAAGAGCGACCCACCCGACACCTTGCCGAGTCGCTCGGCATCGATAGCTACTTCGCCGAGACCCTCCCGGACGGTAAAGCACAACGGATTCGAGCGCTCCAACATCAGGGGCGCCGAGTCTGCTTTGTCGGTGACGGCATCAACGACTCGGTGGCCTTGCAGCAAGCAGACGTTGCAGTCTCACTGCACGGCGCTGCCACCATCGCCCAGGACACGGCCGCGATCCTGTTGCTGACCCCGAATCTTGCGCACCTTCCGCGGCTGATGCGCATGGGTCGGCAGCTGGCGCGGCAGATGGACCTCAGCGAGAACATGAACAACGTCTTCGGCTTTGCCTGCGTCTGTGGGGTTCTATTCCTCGGAATGGGTCCCAGCGGAGCCATCGTGCTCTACTCGGGCGGCCTGCTGAGCAGCCTCGCCAACTCAATGTCACCCCTGCTCACTGAGCGCCGTGCGATCACAGGTCCAGGCACGACTTCTTGATCGCCGCCTAGCCACGAGGAGCTTCCGATGCGTATCACTCGAGTCTCTCTCTATCACAAGCACCTGCCCATGCTGTGCTCCTCATTCACCTGCTCCCTCGAGCCCGGGGTCAACAGCGCCGACGTGGTCATCGTCCGCGTCGAGACAGACCGTGGGCTCACCGGGTATGGCGAGGCCGGGGCAGTCGGCGGCTATCCCAACTATGCTGCCGGTATCCTCGCCGGCAGTGCGGAGCTGATCCGCCGTCACCTGATCCATACGGATCCGCGCGACATCAATGCAGTCGCCGGGCTGATGTCTCTGATTGAAGGGCACGGCTCCATCAAGTCGGCCTTCGACATCGCCTGCTGGGACATCCTCGGGCAGTACATCGGACAGCCGCTGTACGTGCTCCTGGGAGGCAAGCTGCGCGACTCGGTCCCGGTCTACCGCGGACTGCCGCTCAAGGCGCCCGACGAGATGGGCCGTGAAGCGGAGGCCTGGCGCACCGAGGGCTACCGCACCTTCTTGATGAAGGTCGGCTGCGGCGACCTCGCTGAAGATGTCGCTTGCATCGAGGCGGTGATGGAGAAGCGCCGACCCGGCGAGCACTATACCGTCGATGCGTCGGGGCGCTGGCGGCCGGAAGAGGCGATCCGGGTTCTCAAGGCGGTGAAGCACCTCGACTTCGTGCTCGAGCAGCCGTGCTGGGAGTACCGCGAATGCCTTGCGGTCCGCGAGCGAACCGGACGCGCGATGAAGCTGGACAACATCATCACCAATGTAGGCATGGTGCTGCGCGCCCAGGCCGAACGCTCCTGTGAGTTGATGACGCTGAAGATCGACAAGCTCGGTGGCCTCAGCCAAGGTCGGATCTGCCGCGACATCACCTCGGCCGCCGGTATCGCGGTGACCCTAGAGGCGCAGTGGGGGACCGAGATCATGGGGGCCGCAGTGACCCACCTCGCATTGACGACCCAACCCAATCGCTTGATTGCCGCATCGGATCTACACACCTACTCGTCCCTGAGCACTGCAAAGGGTCAGCCGATCTTTATCGAAGACGGCATGATGGGCATGGCAAGCCACCTCCCCGGGCTAGGTTTGGAAGTGGATCTAGAATCGCTCGGCGAGCCCGTTCAGGTCATCGCCGCTTGAGTTCTTTCCGAGCCACCGATACACGACACCATGTCCTTCGGGCCAACCTCCAGATGCCGAGATCGACTCGGCGCGGACGAATCGCCAACGAGATCACCTCATACGCGTCAGTCAGGTCACCCTGTATCGCAAGCGCATCCCGATGTGCTGCGGTGCCACCTGCTTATCCGACCCATCCCAGGACCAGGCCGAGGTGGTGATTACACGGGTCGATCATATGATTTCCAGATTACCGCCATTTGTGTGCACCATCTTTTCATCTTCATTACTCATAAAGTGTACGAGGTTCCAAGACCTCTATCTTGCAGGGTGAAATTCCCTGCTCCACCAATTGTCCTTTCAGGTGGATAGACTGGGGGCGGGTCGCAGCAGTAATGCGGCGGCTGAACTTGCCCCGACAATGTGCCGAGAAGGCCCGGAAATGCAGCGACCAAGGTGAAGAATGAGGCACCGGCAAGGGCGAAAGCCGCCGGCAACAGATTTCCACGCACCTACCCGGATTTGACACCAATACCTAAAATGTCTTTGTGAATCAATATTTTGAGATATCTTAATAGTAAATATTCAGCCAAGCCCTCCGTTCAGCCAGAAAGTATGGGACACAGGAGAAGATTTCCTGTATAAACTGGACCATACAAACCGCGATACAATCCAAGTCGACGGCAGCCGAGGCACAGCGTGCGGACATTTGCTCCGAGGCGAAACCACCGTGCCCGCTCTCGCAGCAATGGGTCAGGATCACGAAACAGGAGCACATTGATCTCACCGCCCGGGCAAGCGACTGGGAAGCGCAGCATGCACGGGCAAGAGCCGAGATCGACAAGCTGCGTCAAGAGGTGGCGCTCGAGGATGCCAAGATCAAAGACCTTCAGAACCGGTTGTTCGGGAAGAAGAGCGAGAAGCAGCGCGCGCCGAGATCGGAACGGAGCGACCAAGGCGACCGCCCGTCCAAGCGCAAGCGCGGCCAGCAGTCCGGCAGTTCAGGGCACGGTCGCACCAAGCGCCCGGATCTCCCCATCGTTGCCGATGAGCACGATCTGGATGACGATCAAAAGCGCTGCTCGACCTGTGGCTTGCCGCATCGTCCCAACCCGGCACTGGAGGAGTACAGCGACGTCATCGAGGTCGAGGTCGAGGTCGAGGCGCACGTGCGCCGCATCCGACGCCGGGCCTATACCCGCAACCCCGGCTGCACCTGCGAGGACACCCCGGCCATCCTCAGCGCCGCGCCGCCGGCTCGATCGATTCCGCGCAGCGACTATGCTGTCAGCTTTTGGGTCGAGATCATCCTGCGCCAATACCGCTACGGCCAACCTGTCCACCGCACTCTGCAGGACCTGCGCGACCAGGGGCTGGCGGTCTCGCCCGGCACGGTCGCCGGTGGCCTGCAGGCCATCGCACCCCTGTTCGAGCCCATCGTCGAGGAGCTGTACTGCAAGCAGATGAGCGAGCAGCTCTTCCATCATGACGAGACGCGCTGGGAAGTCTTCGTGGAGCTTCCCGGCAAGGTCGGTACGCGTTGGACTCTGTGGGTGACGCGCTCACCGTCGGTGGTCTTCTACTGCATCGACCCCAGCCGCAGTGCCGCCGTCCCCGGCGCGCATTTTGCCGGGTTGCAGGCGCAGCAGGCCATCATCGTCTGCGATCGCTACAGTGCCTACAAGAAGCTGGCCCGGCTGGCGCTGAACATCCTGCTGGCGTTCTGCTGGGCACCTATGCGCCGCGACTTTCTGGATGCCGGTCGCGCCTTCGCCGAGCTTCAGGAGTGGGCGCTCGAATGGAAGGAGCGCATTGGTATGCGCTACCATCTCAATCAACTGCGCCTCGAGCAGTGGGCTCCCGAGCACCCGATTGGCGAGCAATGCGCTGGCTTTCATCAACACCAAGAGGCGCTGCTGGGGCGGATGCAGGACATGCACGAGGAGGCAACTCGGGTCTTAGCGCAGACGGGTGCGCCTGGCGCCGGTTTGTCCAAGCGTGCACGCACGCAACAGAACAAGGTGCTCTCCAGTCTGCTCGAGCACTGGTCCGGGCTCAGGGTATTCGTCGACCATCCCGAAGTTCCGATAGACCACAAGCGCGGTGAGAACAGCATCCGCACGCCGGTCACCGGGCGCAAGAATGACCACGGATTGGGCAGCATCTGGAGTGCAGAGCTCGCCGCCACGCTGTTCGCCATCCTGCAAACCCTGGTGCTGTGGGGCATCAACCCCCGTCACTGGCTGCTGGACTATCTCACGGCCTGCGCGGAAAACGGCGCCAGCCCGCCGGCGCAGATCGATGCGTTTCTCCCCTGGGCGATGGATGACGCGCGCCGCGTCGACCTCTCGCGTCCCTATGCCTGCCGAGCACCGCCCGCCGAGCTGCTCCCCATCGGCGAGGACACATGAGCCATCGCTACTGTGGGCGCGACTTCCACGCCGACGACATCGCGCTGATCCGCCGGCTCATCGCCGAAGACCCGGCGCGCACCCGTGCCGAACGCTCGCGATTGACCTGCCGAGCGCTGCACTGGCACAAGCCCGACGGCGGACTGAAGGACATGTCCGCTCGGGTGGCCATGCTGCGCATGCACAACGACGGGCTCATCACGCTGCCACCGCCGCGTTGCAAGCGACCCGATCCAACGCTGTCCATCAGCGCGCTCAGCGATCCGGGAGAACCGCTCGACATGCCCGTCGGTGCGCTTGCGCCGCCGCTGTTCCAGCGCGTGCGCACATCAGGGGACTCGCGCCTGTGGAACGAAACCATCCAGCGCTACCACGACCTCGGACACAAGCCCCTGCCCGGCGCACAACTGCGCTACACGGTCTACTCGGCAGGGCAACCCATCGCCCTGCTCGGCTTCGGCGCTGCGGCCTGGATGAGCGCACCGCGCGATCGCTACATCGGCTGGTCGCATGAACAACGTCGCCGACATCTGCACCTGGTCGTCAACAATGCCAGGTTTCTCATCCTGCCCTGGATACAGGTGCACAACCTCGCCTCCATGCTGCTGGCCAAGGCGGCCAAGCTGCTTCCCCGACACTGGCAGGACGTCTACGCATACCGCCCGGTGCTGCTCGAGACCTGCGTCGAAAGATCGCGTTTCCGTGGCACCTGCTAGCACGCCGCCAACTGGCTCCGCCTCGGCCAGACCAAAGGTTGCGGCAAGCTCGGCCCTGCCGGGAAACCCAGTGTGCCAATCAAGGACTTGTGGGTGTACCCCTTGGATCAACGCTTCCGCGAGACGTTGACTCGTTGATTCTTCGAGGAATGGGTAGACCGAATGTTTACTAGTGGAGCGGTACAGAAATCCCGAGGCGGTTCGTTGTCGTTGTCGTTGTCGTTGTCGTAATCGTAGTCGTTATCGAGCATTCGGCTAAGACGATTATGACAACGACAACGACAACGATAACGACCGGAGACTGTCTTGGAACATCTGCACCGAGGCACTAGAGATCTTTTTCAAGATCCTGAAAAGCAGCTGTAAAATCGAGGAGCTACAGCTCGAGCGCCGCGCGCGTCTCGAGCCAGCGATCGCCCTGTACATGATCATTGCCTGGCGGGTACTGAGGCTGACCCAACTCGGGCGCACCTGCCCCGAGCTGCCCTGCGACGGCGCCGAATGGAAAGCCGTCTACCTCGTCACCCAACGTGAGACTCCGCCCGAGCAGCCCCCGTCGCTCGACGCCATGGTACGCATGGTCGCCTCGGGATATCACAATGCAGGATGCGCACCGGATGTCCGCCCCGTCGCTCGACGCCATGGTACGCATGGTCGCCTCCCTGGGCGGCTTCCTCGGTCGCAAGCACGACGGCTTCCCCGGGCCGAAGACCCTGTGGATCGGCCTTCAGCGGGCCGCGGACTTCGCCCTCGCACTCGAGGCTCACCGCGCCGTCGATGGGACTTATGGGTAAAGCCATGTCATCATGCTGCCCTGAAAAACTGTCTTAGGAACAATTCAGAAATAACGTGAACATGTCAACTCGTTCTTGTTATCGTTGTCGTTGTCGTTGTCGTTGTCGTTGTCGTAATCGAATACAAAATGCAATTTGGACATGAGCAACTCGGTGTTCTTAGGGTGTCGATCCAGTACGTGGCTTGGGCGTACAAGGTGGCCAAGCGTCTGAACGGCATCGATCGCCATGCTCGGGACCAGTTGGCTGCGCGCCTCGCAGTCGATTCCTCTGACTATCGCCGAAGGCAACGGCAAGGGAACCAATGCTGATCGGCGCCGCTATGTCGAGATTGCGCGTGGTTCGGCGTTGGCATGCGCATCGATTCTGGACTGCCTGAAAGCCTGTGAAGTGCTGACTGTTGCTCAAGACAAGCAAGGCAAGACGATATTGATTCGGATCGTCTCCATGCGCACACAACTCGGGCGGAGAGATCACGAGATTCGAGAGACTTCTGTGTTCTATGGCGATGACGATTACGACAACGACAACGACAACGAAAGCAACGACAGCGGCAGCGAATCCTAGTCGCGCTATGGCGTTGTTTAACTTGTTAGTGAACCGTTACTTATGATAGATAGAATTTGCGTTTTTGCTCGACCTGTTTCTCTGCGGGCGGGATGCCTCTGAGTAAAGGCAAGCGTTCATCACATTGCAAATAATTCGCCAGACGCGCCAAACCCAGCTTGATCTGATGCGGGTGACAAGCGAAATTCAAACGCAGGAAGCTGTTGTCGTGGTTTTGAAAATCGACTCCCGGGGTCGAACCCAGTGCGTGAAATCGCGCCAGTTCATGCGATACCTGCATGCCGTTCAGATTCGCTTCGGATACATCCACCAGGGCAAAGAAACCGGCCTGGGGATGGGAACGCAGGCGCAAACCAAAATGTGCGGCTGTTTGTTCAAAGGTAATCCAGTTGCCTTGCAGCATCTGCTGGTGCCTGCCAACCAGTTCATCCCAATGCCGTAGCAGTTTCTCCGCCAGTATCTGGCTAGGCAGGCTTGTACACATATTAAGGACCGCTTTGACATTAGTCATTAGCTGCGTTCGTTCTTTCGGCACGATCAGATAGCCAATCCGAAAGCCGGGGATGGATAAGGATTTGGACAGACTGCCAACGATCATGTGCCGGTCGGTATGGTGGATCGCGCTTGGGATGATCTCTTTGCCAAGGGGCAGCGGCTGATAGACCTCGTCGAAGACCGCGGGCACGCCGAGTCCGGCAAGCGCATCCAGTGCATCGGCATCCGAGTAGGTCCCGTGCGGATTCCCTGGGGAGTTGATCAGCAGTGCTCGGCTGTGGCGTGAGAGCCGAGCCGGCAGCCGTTCGACGTCGATGCGCCCGGCCTCGGTCACTGGAGCTAGGCGTACTCGGGCATTGAATATCCGTGCCAGAACACGGTAGGCAGGATAACAGGACTCGGGCAGTACCAACTCGTCGCCCGCCTCCAGTAACATGGCCATGGCGATGGTCAATGCGCCGGATGCGCCGTCGGTGATGCAGACCCGCTCCGGCGACAGATCGTAGTCCAGCGTTTCCTGATAATAGCGGGCGATGGCCCGGCGCAGGCTGTTCAATCCATTGATGTCGCCATAGCCCACATGAGCCTGGAGGTGGGCTCGGCTCAGGTCGACCTGCACATGGTCGAAGGGATTGAAGGACGAGACGCCCTTGCCGAAGTCGATCGGCTCCAGGTGACGATGATCGGTACCCCTGAGGACGGCCGCGACCTCGTCCATGGCCAATGATGGATACTCGGGTTGTCGGGTAAACATGATGGGTCTCGATCCTGCATCGCGCGGTCTGGCTGTTGTCGTTGGGCATCGGCGCGCTTGTGCCTTGCCCCTGCGGTTTTCGGCGCGCACACGAAGGCGCAATGGCGCAAGCAGGATATGACCCAGGTGCCTCGGTACTCATGCAAGCACCCTTCGAGGATTGATTCGGGGTTCTGCGGCCGCCGGCGCTCAAGCGCATCGCCGATGAGGTTCCGAGACCGCGGGGCTGCCGGCGGCAATCTCTGCAGCAGTTGCACCAAGGGCCGCTTGTGCCGAGTCCAGAGTTTTATACGTACGCCGTGGAAGCGCCTCCAGCAGCCCTGTCAGTCGGTCCGGATAGAGGTCGGTCAGATCTTTCGCCCAAATCGGGTCT
Source organism: Thiohalocapsa sp. PB-PSB1 (assembly GCA_016745215.1). GTDB lineage: Bacteria > Pseudomonadota > Gammaproteobacteria > Chromatiales > Chromatiaceae > Thiohalocapsa. Next base: position 2,985,205 of record CP050890.1, on the reverse strand, counting down.
AGATTTCTATTCGCCAGTGCTCGGTAGAGCGCCCGGTCGTCGCCGGGAGCATGCCGCAATGACAATTCACGCGCGCAAAAGGCCTGGGTGTGAATCTCGACGGCATCATCAGCGAGGCCGGCGGCGGCCAACAGGCCAGCGAAAGGGGTGTTGCCGCCGGCCAATCCGAAGCCATCGAGACTGACGTCGACCAGTTCACAGCCGTGGTCGAAGGCGACGCGGGAGTTTTCGATGGCATTGCCGCGGGTATCATGGGCATGAAAGCCGAGTGACTGATGGCAGTGTCTCCGGGCCAGATCGATCAACGGACCGACCTCACGCGGGGCTAGGGCACCGCGAGAGTCGGCGAAGTACAGGTAATCGACGGCACTGGATCGATCGACTCGCTGGACCAGGTTTGCGATCTCGTCATGGCGATAGGACGAGATACTGATCAGGTTGATGCTGACCGCGGGAGGGCAGAGTATCTGGTGGATGGCATCAGCAATCTGCAGGGCGTGATCAAGCACCTCGGTGGTGCAGGTGAGACGCACCATCGAGAGTATGTCGAGCCTGCCGTCGATAGCCGCGCGCCAGTCAGGATCTGCCGGATTGAGCATGGCCACGAGACGCATTTGCGGATGCGTGTCGGCGAGCTGTCGCAGAAAATTCGTCGGGCAGCCATTGACTGCCGAGGTAGCGTCTGCCGGGGCACGCAGAAAGCCGATCTCGGCATGTCGAATAGCATACCGCATCAGATGATCCAGCACGGCACCGACCTCTGCGTCGGTGAACCGCCATTGATTCAGATAGCCCCCGTCGCGCAATGTGACATCGAGGATATTGTCTGCGGCCATGGCGCGGGGGATCGAACTATTACCAATAGATGACACCGGCGTGCGCGGATCCTGAGCATGTTGAGGCATCGGAAGAATCGTAGACTCGTGGTAAGGTTGAATGATCGAATGGTAACCGTTCAGAGACCCGGTACCGGAGCCGGCAGCGCCTCGGCGCAGGCCTAGCAGGTCTCGAGACGGTGCGGGATCGTCTGGTGGACCTTGAACAGCAGGGGGCGTCCGAATCCGGGTGCGCCGGGTTGCTTGCCGGGCTTGCGCTTGGGCGTCTCGGGCTTGGCGGCCCTGCCCTCGGGAACCCGGGCCTGTGACGAGTCGGATGACGTCTCCGGGGACGTGTCGGCCTCATCCGGCCGATCGGCATTCTGAGCCGAAGCGCCTACCTCGACATCGCCGGCGTCGCTCGGCTCCTCGTTGCTCGCCGACGGGCACTCGCAGGGGGCTCGGCAGCTGGGCGGCCGAGAGCTGTTGATCGGATTCTGTCGCAGCCGTTCGCGCGCCTCCTCGAGGTCCGCCAGCAGCCGCAGCGACAGCCCGCACAACTGTCCTTCGTCCAAGCTCTGGAAGTAGGCTGCATCGAGCTGCCTGAGACTATGGTCACTCAGGTGCATTGGTCAGTGGATGGCCTCACCGGGCGGCTGATATGCGATTATCCTATGCCGGTCGGGGAGCGGCAGTCAAGGGAGTCTCTGAACGCTTCATATCGAAGTGAATAAGGCAATAAGGTCGGAGAAACGCCTGGCTCGGAAGATCGATCGTTATATGAAACGCAAAGACATCATTCGGTTGCCGGGTCAAGCAAACGACGATATGGCAATCAATTTGTCCATGCTAACCGTTTCTCGAATTGCCAGAATCGCTGACGTTCGCCGGTGAGCTCCGTGTCGCCTTGTGAAGTCGGCTGTGGCAATCCGATTTCTTCGAGAATTCAACGTACGATCCTCATGGTGAATTCGAGCACCTTGAACCCCGATAGCGTTGCTGTCGAGGCTCAGCCTGAATGTGATCTTAGATTAACGTATCACGAGTTTCCATAGTGAGATGAATGCATGGCCTTGATCATAAACCCGTCCAGAGCCGTAGCCCAGTGGAAGCGGCGTCCTCGCCGCGACTGGGCGCCCGTCGTCCACAGCGGTGGACGGACTTACGATCAAGGCCTGAATGCATCGACCGACCTATCGATAGCAATGTCGAATTCATGATCGATAGCGTAATTCTTGATCGAATCTGTCGGACCTGTCAAGATTCTCGGTGTGTCCAGATTCTTCCGGCCCGAAAAAGCCAAGCAGAGCATGGCTGGGCATCGACCTCGCTCATACCCGAATTCGGTTGCTCGTGCGGTTTCGATTACGACAACGATCGCCCCCACCTCTCACGAACTACACCTTAATGCGCCACGAGCCGTAGATCCATCACCATCCAATGTACCCAACGCGAATCCAGACGATCTCGGTTTTCGATCTGATATTGCCGCTGAGGCGACCGTACTCGGTCTCCGGCGGTCGGGTCCAAGTCGATCGGATGCAAAGCGTCATCGTCCGCATCGATACCGAATGCGGCCTGTCTGGCTGGGGGGAAAGCTGTCCTTTCGGCAGCGCCTATCTGCCAGCATTTGCCGCGGGTATTCACGCCGGCATCGCCGAGCTTGCGCCGCGGCTGTTGGGCGAAGATCCGCTGCACCCGGAACAGCTGAGCCATATCATGGACGGTCAACTGTCTGGCCACGACTACGTCAAATCCGCACTGGACATGGCCTGCTGGGATCTGCTGGGCCAGCACACCGGATTACCGCTGTACGCTTTGCTTGGCGGTCGCTTCAGCAAGGGAGTGGACATGATGGGCGTTTGTCCCAACGATCGGCCCGAGGCGATGGCCGCGGCCATAGACGAGCTGCGCAGCATCGGCTATCGCTGTTTTTCGCCCAAGGTGGGCGGTGACGTCGCCCTCGACATCGCACGCATTCGGGCGATTCTGGACCGGATCGGACCTGGCGAGACGATCGTGATCGACGCCAATCGTGCCTGGCGACCCGATGAAGCGGTCCGTATCATGAATGCCGTGGCAGACGACCCGCGACCCTGCTTCGAGCAGCCCTGCGAGACGCTGGATCAGTGTCTCTCCGTGCGCCGACTGACCCGCCAGCCGATCATTGTCGACGAGGCCGTGCTCAGCTTCGTGGATCTATTGCGTGTACAGAGCGAGCACATCGCCGAGGGCATCAACATCAAGCTGGGTCGGGTCGGTGGGCTGACCAAGGCGCGGCGGATGCGCGATTTCTGTGTCGCCACCGGGATGTGCATGAATATCGAAGAGACCGGTGGAACCCTCATTGCCAGCACCGCGGCCGTACATCTGGCCGTCGCTACGCCGCCACGTTGGCGCCTGGCGACCTCCGACAACACCCGACTGCACGATGTCATTCCGGCATCCGGCGGCTATGTCTTCGAGCAGGGTCAGGGTATTCCGCCGCAGATGCCTGGACTCGGTATTCAGCCTGACTTGCAAATCCTGGGCGCGCCTACGGCCAGATACAGCTGATATGGAAGCCGACGACCGCATTTTCATCCGATCCTCGGACGATCCGGAACAGACCCCAAACCGAGAACCTGCCATGACGCACCACCAGGAACGCTACGACAACTGGGCACCAAACTACAATGACGACGTCGCCGCGCGCTGCTATCAGGCGCCGCGCACGCTGGTTGCGCAACTGATGGACTTGATCGCCAAGGGTAGATTACCGATCGAACCGAATGACCCCGATTTGAAAGCGATCGACCTGGGCTGCGGATCTGGTCTGGTCGGCCAGAACCTGCGCGCGCAGGGCTTCCGGCATATCGACGGGGTCGACCTGTCGCTCGGCATGCTCCAGCAGGCTTACGACAGCGGTGCTTATCGGACCCTGATTCCATGGCAGGATCTAAATGATCCGCTGCCGTTCTTTCTGCACGGACAATACGATCTGACTATCTGCTGTGGTGTCTTCGCGCTGGACTTCGTCGAACCCAAGTCCCTGCGCCTGCTGGCCCAAGTGACCAAGCCCGGTGGCACCCTCATGCTCACCACCAAGACCCATTACCATCGGGACTACGATTTCGACAGCTTTTGCGAGGGCCTGATCGCCACCGGCGAGCTGACGCTGGTGGACTGCCGCAGGGACCAGCCTTATCTCGGCGACGAGGCCGACGGCCATTATTGGGTTTTCCGGGTTTCGAGCGCGGTGGAGGCGGCCTGATATGACCCTGAAATGTCTGTTTCTGAACGACCGCGAGCCCTATCCCGAGGATTGCTTCGACGCCATTCCCGACCTCCAGGTCGCCTGGGCACAGGACCACCGCGGCGGCTTCTCTCTGGAGAGGGCGCTGGCGGCTCACCCGGACACCGAAATCCTGGTGACGACCCTGATGGATTTATGCGCCGAGAACCTAGCGCTGCTGCCTCGGTTGCGGCTGATCGTCACCATCACCACCGGCACCGACTACATCGACAAGGACTATTGCGTCCGCCATGGCATCGTGGTGCGCAATACGCCGGGCTTCACCGGCGCTTCGGTGGCCGAGCATGCGGTGGCTCTGATGCTGGCGGCTGCCAAGCGACTGAAGCCCTATGACGAGGGCGTCCGCCGTGGCGACTTCCAGGTCTTCGAGCACCAGAGCATCGAGCTGGCGGGTCGAACCGCAGGGATCATCGGCCTAGGGACGATCGGCTCTCAGGTGGCGCGGATGCTTTCGGGCTTCGGCCTGCGGGTGCTGTTCTGCAACCGTCGGCCGCGCGCGTCGGATCTGGGCACGCAAGTCAGGTTCGAGCGTTTGCTGACCGACAGCGACATCCTGTTCCTGACATTATCGATGAGCCCCGATGCGCGCCATCTGATCGATGCGCGAACCCTTGCCCAGGTCAAGCCTGGCGCCATCCTCATCAACATCTCCCCGGACGCACTGATCGATGTGGATGCTCTGCACGAGGCCTTGCAGACCGGCCGGCTATCTTATGCGGGACTGGATCTGCACCATCAGGACCGCCGTTTCCTCGACTTGCCCAACTGCATCCTGAGCCCACGCCGTGCTTGGTACACCGAGGAGGCCTTCGAGCGGCGCATCCGCATCTTCACCCAAACCCTGGCCGAGGCCATCGAAATACCATGAAACTCTTGCTGATTCAGGGCGCCAACCTGCGCTCGCTGGGGCAGCGCCAGGGCGGGGACTACGACACCCCGAGCGCCGTGGAGCTGGATGCAACCTTGCGGCGCCATGCAGAGCGTTGGGACTACAGCCTGGAGATCGTCTATACCAGCAGTGAGGGCGAGGCCATCGATACGGTTTATGACCGCGTCGAAGTCGGGATCGACGGCATCCTCGCCAACCCAGGCGGCTTCACCTATCACTCCTTGGCCCTGCGCGACTGCTTGAGCTATGTCGCGCCGCCCTACATCGAGATCCACCTGACCAACATCGACCGCCGCGGCATCCGCTCCGCGCTGTCGTCCGCCGCTGTCGGCGTCGTGCACGGCTTCGGCGTGGATTCCTATCTGATCGGCCTCGAGGCCATGCTGAGGCATCTCCGGCATGCGCGATTTCAGGATCATTGACATTTGCTCCGAGCTCGGCGCCGCGTGCCTCGGCGCCAGCCTGGGGCCGGACGCTATTCGTCTGGCCGCGCGCCAGTCGGGTAGCGACTTCTTCGCTCGCACCCCGGCCGAGCGTCTGCCCGAGCGCAACCGGCTGCTTGCCGATCCGCACATCGAGCCGCTGTCGCAGCATGCAAGGCATCTGCGTTATGTGTTGGAGACCTGCCAGAGCGCCTGCAACCGCGTTGCCGAAGTGCTAGAGGCCGGGGCCTTTCCCATCGTTCTGTCAGCGGACCACTCCTCCGCGGCCGGGGTCATCTCCGGCATCAAGGAGGCTCATCCGGACGAGCGCCTGGGCATCATCTGGATCGATGCTCATAGCGACATGCACAGCCCCTACACGAGCCACTCGGGCAACCTGCATGGCATGCCGCTGGGCGCCGCTCTGGGACTCGACGACCAGGCCCGCCGGCTGATCGGCGCAACGCCGAACCCGCTCTCGGACAAGGAGCGGCGGCAGTGGCAGCAGCTGAAGGAGCTGGGCGGATTGGTGCCCAAGGTCCAGTCCGAAAACCTGGCACTGATCGCCGTGCGCTACTTCAAGCCCGAGCATCGTGCGCTGATCGACCAACTGCCTGTCAGGCTGCACGACGTGGCCGGCATCCGCGCTGGCGGAACTCGGGCCTGCATCGAGGCAGTGCGACAACAGCTTGCCACCTGCGATAGGCTCTATCTGTCGTTCGACGTCGATAGCTTGGACTGCGACACTGTCTCCCGCGGCACCGGCACCCCGGAGCCGGACGGTTTGCAGGTCGACGAGGCGCTGGCGCTGGTAGAAGCCTTCATGGCCGACCCCAGGCTCTGCTGCCTGGAGATCGCCGAGGTCAACCCGCTGCTCGATGACCGCGGCAACGCCATGGCTGAAGCGGCCTGGCGGGTACTCGAAGCAGGCGTCCGCGCCGCGGCGCCTGTTCAACATCGACCCAGACCCACAGGCACTTCAGGGCGCTGCTGACCGCCCTCTTGCGCAGCATCCCGGCCCGCGGCCTCGGCAGGAGCGCCCCTGAGAACCGGGTGGCCTAAATCGACAGCGCCACCCTCGAGCGCGACGGCATTCATCTGCCCTACACGGAGATCATGGCCCATGCCGAGCAGCTCGTCTATCGCTCCACGGCTTGTGTAGACAGTGCCGACGCCGGCGTCTGCGAGCATTGCGGCTGCACCATTCCCAAGGCGGCCATGGTGGCGAGCAAGACTTGACCCAGTTAGCGCTGGGGGAGCATGCTGGCAGCGGAGAGGACTGGCAGGCGTAAAAGCACCGACATCATATCCGTTTCAGCGTCGCTCCTCGACGCATCATGATCAGAAGACTTCTGGGGGGCTGCCTATTCCGGTGAAGGTGACCGATCATTCCGGGGATCGTGACCGATGTGCCCGAGGACACGCTGGGCGATGCCTACGAATACCTGATCGGCCGCTTCGCCGACGACGGCAGCCACACGGCGCAGGAGTTCTACACCAACCGCACCGTGGTGCATGTGATGACGCAGATGCTCGAGCCCCAAGCTGGCGAGCGCATCTACGACGAGATCGCCCGCGAGCGCGCCTACAGCTTTCTCAGACCCGAGCACCAACAGCGCATCGCGGACACCTACCACGCCTTCGCCGACCAGCCCGGCTTCTGTCGCGTGGCATCACCGACCAGCCCACAGCCCCGGTCGGCCTCGCCCAGCAGGGCCTCGGCTGGCACTTCCTGGCGAGCACGGCGCTGGGCCGCCAGCCGCAGCAGGTCTTTCCGCCGTTCCGCGATCACCCGAACCGGTCTTTCCGCCGTTCCGCGATCACCCGAACCGATACAGCAGGGTTCCTCGAAGAGCAACTACGAAACATGCGAAAGTCGCGAAAAGAGGACACACCCTCCGGCCAGCCCTCTTTTTTCGCGCATTTCGCGCCTTTCGTAGTTCCAAGTCGCGTCTCGCTGGCAGTGCCGCCGCGAACCCATACGACAAGCATCCATCGAAGAGCAACTACGAAACACGCGAAAGCCGCGAAAAAGAAAGCACCCACCCGCAAACCCTCCCTTTTCGCGCCTTTCGCGTATTTCGCGTATTGCGTAGTTCCAAGTCCTGTCTCGCTAGCAGCCGGGGAGTCTAGGTGCTGTGCTGATCGACCTTGCCGGCCGCCACCGGCTAGACTCCAAACATCCAGAGACACCCCTAACGGTGAAGAACCATGCGAACAAGTATCGAGCTTGACGAAGCGCTTGTCGAAGAAGCCCAAACCTATGCCGGCGTTGGAACGATGCACGAGGTTGTTGACCTTGCGCTGAAGGAGTTCGTCGCCATCCGTCGTCGCCGCGACATCGGCGAGCTATTCGGCAAGGTGGAGATCGACCCGGACTACGACTACAAGGCACTGCGTCGGGAGGACTGATGTGTATCTGATCGACACCTCGGTCTGGATCGACAGTCTGCGCGGGACGGACAACGCCCCGGCACGGTGCTTCCGCTCTTTGATCGACAACGACGCCCCTTTCGGCATCACGGGAGTCATCTACCAAGAGGTGCTGCAAGGCGCGCGCACCGACAAGGACTATATCCAGCTGCGGAGTCATCTCGGCTCCCTGACGTTCTACGCTCCGCTCGACCCGCGCACGAGCTTTGCGGCTGCGGCGCAGCTGTACCGACATTGCCGGCAACGGAGCATCACCATCCGTTCTACGATCGATTGCGTGATCGCGCGTATCGCCATCGAGCACGATCTGACCCTGGTCCACAACGACCGGGACTTTGGGCACCTGCAACGGGTGGTGCCGGAACTGAAATGCAACGCGGGGGACGGCTGGGAGGCGCATGAAGCATGAAGACCACCTACCACTGCGACGACGACATCCTAGAGATTCGGATCAGCGACAAGCCGGTGACCCGCGAGGTCTCCCACGGCTGGAATGTCAACATCAGCTACGCGGAGGACGGCAGCGTTGTGGAGATCGTCCTGCTCGAGGCTAAGGGACTGCTAGAGACAAGGACCCATCGCTCGAGGACGATCTCAACGCGCTCGTTGATCCGATCACGCGCGGCAATCCGGAGTCGCCGTTGCGTTGGACATGCAAGAGCGTTCGCAAGTTCGCCGCGGAATTGCGTTCGCGAGGGCACAAGGTTAGCCACAGCCTGGTTGCCGAACTGCTCAGCGATAGGGGGTACAGCCTGCAGGCGAACCGAAAGACGCGCGAGGGGAGTGATCACCCGGACCGAGATGCCCAGTTCGAGTACATCAATGCTCGAGTACAAAGTGCTCTGGCAAAGGGCGAGCCAGCGATTTCAGTGGATACAAAGAAGAAGGAGTTGGTCGGTGACTTCAAGAATGCGGGCCGGGAGTGGCAGCCACGAGGACAGCCCGAAGAGGTTCGCGTCCATGACTTCAAGATCAAAGAACTCGGGCGTGCCGCACCCTACAGCGTCTACGCTATCGGCGAAAACGCCGGTTGGGTCGGTGTTGGAACCGATCACGACACAGCCGAGTTTGCTGTTGCCACGATTCGCAATTGGTGGCGCAGCATGGGAAGCGCGATCTACCCGCGAGCGCGAGGACTCCTAATCACCGCGGACGGCGGTGGCAGCAATGGATCGCGCCTTCGGCCCTGGAAAACCGAACTGTAGCGCTTCGCCGATGAGATCGCCCTGCCGATCACTGTTTGTCACTTTCCGCCGGGAACCAGCAAATGGAACAAGATCGAGCATCGGCTCTTTTCGTTCATCACCCAGAACTGGCCCGGCAAGCCGCTTGTGAGTCACGAGGTGATTGTGAATCTCATTGCGGAAACCAAGACCGATGCTGGCTTACGGATTCATGCGGAACTGGATGCATCAGAGTACCCACTGGGCAGAAAGGTGACCGACGCTGAGCTTGCAAATGTCAACATTCAGCGTCACGACTTCCACGGCGACTGGAACTACAGCATTGCACCGTCTGGAAATGGTACAGTTATTTCTTGACAATCCCTTAGTCATGAACAACGAGCATGGTCGCAGCGCTATCGGAAAGGGCGCCAAGAGCAACACTGACTGGGACAAACTCCGTGTATTGCCAGATTCCGATGTTGTCTTTTCGGAAGATTCTCCGGAGACTTCCTTAGAAGACTGGGCCGACGCGGTGGCTCATAAGGGCTTGCCAGTTCCTCCACGCAAGACACAAATCGCACTTCGGGTCGATACCGACGTTCTGGCGTGGTTCAAGGCCCAAGGAGCTGGATACCAAACCCGGATGAACTCGGTGTTGAAAGCATTTCGTGACGCCCATGTGCATGACACCAAGGCCCAACAATAGCGGCACCTCCGACGCCCGCTTGGTTGCCGTCGCTCTCGCTCCGGCAACCAAGCGGGCGCGGGGTCCGCAAGACGTTAGCTCACCATAGCGGCCACGACTCCGAGCTATGTTCTTCAACTGGGATGCTCGCAAGGCTGCGGCCAACCTGAAGAAGCCCGGGGTCTCCTTCTCCGAGGCTACAGAAGTTTTCGGGGATGATTTGTCGTCGTGCGTTCCTGATCCCGATTATTCGCACGTGGAGGAACAACATCCGCATCATCTCTGCTCGCCGCATGACAACGGCTGAACGCAAAGCCTATGAACGATGACAGAGAACTCCGCCCAGAGTACCCGGCCGACCTGATCAAGGCAGGCGTGCGCGGGAAGTATGCAGCTCGCTACCGCGGAGGTACAAATGTCGTGCCCATCGACCCAGAGTCGAGCGTGCTTTTCCCGGACGCAGACGCGGTGAACAAGGCACTCCGGTGTTACGCAGAAGAACACGAAATGCTGAGCTAACGAGCGCAACAGTGCTTTACGTTGGGCGACTGCGGATGACCGGCAACTATGAAAGTCCTAGAGCACCGCATCTATGGCGAGGCGCCATACCGGTTTCCTTCGTATTTAGCGTGCCGGGAACAGAAGAATATGAGCGCGAACGACCTGCCGCTGGTCCAATAGGGGAAAACCTATTTGGCATTGTGAAGCATTTGCACACCCAAGAAAAAGGGCATCCATTTTCTTCAGGAGAAAAAGGAGAAAAAGGAGAAAAAGGAGAAAAAGGAGAGAAAGGACTTCCACTTTACTTTGCTTTACTTCGCAATCAAAGTGGGCGCAATCAAAGTGGGTGTCCTTTACCAGCACCGTCCTTTACCAGCAATCAAAGTGGGTGTCCTTTACCAGCTGGTGTCCTTTACCAGCTTCTTTACCAGCTTTACTTTACCAGCTTTAGGCGCAATCAAAGTGGGCGCAATCAAAGTGGGTGTCCTTTACCAGCACCGTCCTTTACCAGCAATCAAAGTGGGTGTCCTTTACCAGCTGGTGTCCTTTACCAGCTTCTTTACCAGCTTTACTTTACCAGCTTTAGGCGCAATCAAAGTGGGCGCAATCAAAGTGGGTGTCCTTTACCAGCTTCTTTTACCAGCTTCTTTTACCAGCTTCTTTTACCAGCTTCTTCTCCCGCATCCGCAGCTATCTCTCGACCTGCGCGAAGAATGGGGTCTCTTCTGCAGAGGCCCTGCGCCTCCTGTTCGAGGGCCGATGGTAGGGTGTTCAATTTGGCCTTCTTCACGCACTTTTTGCTCCTGCAGATCTGTGTGTGGCGCCTGGATAGACGGAGGGCGTAAGGCGTTGATATATAGCTGAATACAGTTCAGCCGGTGATGCAAGGAAACTGTGTGAGTCGGGCCAAGCCAGGACTGTCCAGATTGAACTACCTAGGCCGATGGCCCGCGTTCATGGGCATGGCGCCTGAATAGTTACTTAAAATGTTCATCTATTCGTTTAGGATGAAGTTTGATTCAGCATAAAGAACGCAGAAAAAAGGATGCATTCACCTTGGCCCCTTTGCGGCCTTGTTCATAACTCCGACCAACTGACGAGCGGGTGCGTGGGGCTTTTCCGTAGAACGTTGATTTTAAATATAAAATACCGGGGAGCTCGAAGTCTTGGCCGAGCTTGTGAACAAGGCCCCCTTTGCGCACTCTGTGTCTCTGCGGTGAATCCTGACATTTTTTAAAGGCAGCACCCCTCTCCAGGAAAGGCGCAGCGCTCGCGTCCGATCCGCTGGCAGCATTTGCCGGGTCGCCCGCAAGCGGGCTCCTACGCCGACCGTCTCCCACGGCTGGTAAATGTCTGCTTGCGGGCGAGGTGCCTTGTGCACCCTGCTTCTCTGCGGTGAATCCTTACATTCTTTGAAGGCAGCCCCCATCAGCATCTTCGGGTTATCGTTGTTGCCGAGCACTCGAATGACCGCTTGTGGCTAGTGCCGTCGACCCGAAGACGCGCAGGCTCCAATCCATCGAATAGCAAGCGGCTCAGCTTTCCGCCGGTGCCAGTAAGGATCTGTAGACCGCAAGCGTGGCAGAGGCCACCCGCTCGCTGCCGAATTCATCTTCCGCCAGCCTTCTGGATTGAATGCCAAAGCGCTGTCTCAGTGCGCGATCACGGATCAGGACATCCAAGGCTTCTGCCAATGCCACGACATCCCGCGCCGGCACCAGCAAGCCGTTGACTCCCGGTTGTACTACCTCGCGACAGCCGGGAACATCGGTTGCGACGATCGGGCGCGCGGCGGCCAGCGCCTCCAGCAGAGACTTGGGCAAACCCTCCCGGTACGACGGCAATACGACGATGTGCGAAGCAGCGAGGACGGCCGCCACATCGGTGCGCGGCCCAAGCCATTCGATAATACCTTCGGCTTGCCAGGCCAACAGCTGCGGTTCGTCGATGGACGCGCGATTGTCAGGATCGATGGGGCCGACCAGCACGATCTGGGCATCGCTGCCGCGTGCCTCGAGCAAGCGCGCAGCGGCAACCAATTCGCCAACACCCTTATCCCACAGCATGCGTGCGATCAACACGACGCGTGGGCGAGTGGGAGGTTCGAGGCTCGGTGCGAACTTGTTCAAATCCACGCCCGCGCCGCGAATCAGCAGTGCGTCGTCAGCGCGCACCAAAGCGCGGCTGATTGCGGCCGCATGGTCATCGCGATTCTCGAACACCACGCGACTGCCTGGCGGATTCAGCAGCGCATGCAGCGACATCGCCAGCAAAGGTCGCAAGACGCGGGCAAGCAGCGAGCCGGATGAATAGATAAAGCCCATGCCGACCGGTGCATTCATCACAGCCCGAATTCCGGCCAGCCGCGCCGCCAGACTGCCATAGAGGATGGGCTTCATCGCGATGTGATGCACAACATCCGGGCGATGTCTGCGATAGATCCGCCATACCTGGAATAACGACCCGAGTTCGCGCAATGGGTTGATACCGCGGCGCGTGACATGCCATTGGATGGGGATCAGTCCAGCGTCGCGGATGCGCTGATGATGGGCGTCCAGATGGGTCAGGACAAACACGTCAAAACCCGCGCTCCGGGCAGCGATCGCCCGGTCAAGAAAATGCGAGACAAAGAACCAGTCGACAGTGATCAGGTAGAGCAGCCTTGGCCGGCGGTCCGGGGTAAACCCATGCGGCGGCATAATCACGGGTCTTGCAGCGCCGCTTGTGCGAGCATGTCGCGCAAGCGCGGCGCGCTGACCTGCAAGGAATAGCTGGCTTCCACGCTCGCGCGTCCGGCCAGGCCGAGTCGATGCCGCAATGCCGTATCCGCCGACAGTGACCTGAATGCCTCCAGCCAATCGCGATCATCTGCTGCCAGGTAACCAACGTCCGGGGTCGCAATGTCGGTGTTGACGCCGACCGGCGATGCAACGACGGGCTTGCCGCAGGCCATGTATTGGATCAGTTTGTATCCGCATTTGCCGCGCTCCCAGGGTCCGTCCGACAACGGCATGATGCCAACATGCAGGGTTCCGAGCAGCGCTGCCTCGGTATCGGAAGACCAGGGATGGAACTCGATGGGAACATCGATCCCGGGAATGTTGCGCGCGCCAATCACCACCAGTCGCAATGGCCGCTCGCGCGCTAGGGCTTGCAACGGCTGCCGCACCAGTTCCAGATAGGTTGCCGTGGTCGGCGAGCCGATCCAGCCGATACGCACCTCTGTCGTACTGGATAAGACTGGCTCTGCCTGGACATTGTATCGGTCGATGTCGAGCACTGTTGGCAGGATGCGAATGTCGCGGGCGCCTCGATCGGCGCAATAGTCGGCCAGATAGCGATTGCCTGGGGTCACCAGGCGTGCCGAGCGAATAAGCGACGCGAATTTGTTACCCAGCAATCGTCGAACCAGTTTGGATGGATGCAAGTCGAAACGATGAAAGACAGCATCGTCATAGTCAAGTACATAGGGGATACGCCAGCGGTGGAGAAAACCCTCAAACCAGGCAGGAAGATAGGGAAACAGTTCTTTTTCGACCCAGACCAGGGAACAGCGATGCGCCGATACCAGGGCACGAATGCGACGCAGATAAGCGATGACTATATCCCAAGCCGAACGCCGATTATGTTCATATAATCCAAGTAGGTAGGCTTGGGAGAAAAACGGACAGGGGAGCAAGTCAAATCCAGCTGCTGTCAGATAGGGAAAGTATTGCAATATGCGCAAACGACTACTGGAACCCATGGGGCCATAGCGCGAAAGCACCAGCAGGCGAATGCTGTCAGTCGCCAATGGCGGCCTTCCATACAGGTGTTGCATGCCAATTGCGGCGGAACGTCCTTGCGTTCGCTTTGATAGCATGAAGTATGCCGTTTCCAGGCAGGATCGGGACAACAGTTCACCGCTACAGCGCGGGCTTTTTCTGTTACTTGTTTTGTGAATTGCTCCGTTTGCGCTGACTTCAGCACCCCTGGTGCGGCGGTCCGATTCCGGTATGTCCGGTATGTCAAGCATTCGCGGCAATGTCTTGCTGTTGGTAGCGCTCCATTACCGAGTCGATTTCGCCAACCATGACGACAGAGCCGCGCTCCATCAGGACCGCAGTCTTGCACATACGACGGATCAAGCCTTCGGAATGAGATGCCAATACGATGATTCCGGCGCGCTCCGTGAACGCGTCCAGACGCTGGTTTGCCTTTTCGAGAAATGCGGCATCGCCGGCGCCGATCCCTTCGTCAAGCAGCAGAATTTCCGGGCTGATGGAGGTCGATACGGCGAATGCCAGCCGCATGCGCATGCCTGCGGAGTAGGTGCGAACCGGAAGATTCAGAAAATCCCCAAGCTCGGTAAAGGCTGCAATATCTTCCATTCGCGAACGCACTTGCTTACGCGTCATGCCCAAGAATAAACCGCGCAGATAGATATTGTCATAGCCAGTTGCCTCGGGGTCCATACCAAGCGAGATGTCAAATAACGGGGCGACCTGACCGTCAACACGGATTTCGCCTCTTTCCGGCTCGTAGAGTCCGGCCAATACCCTGAGCAGGGTCGTCTTGCCAGCGCCATTGTGCCCAACCAAACCGACCCGGTCGCCATGCTCGAAGTACAGGGATACATTCACCAGGGCTTGCACCACCGACGCATACCCCTGGCCATGGCCAATACGACCACCGGTGGTACCAGGCAAGATACGCTTTTTTAAAGAACGAGTGCTGGCGTCATAAATAGGAAAAGCGACTGAAACGTTGTCAAGCCTGATCGATGCCACGCTGATCTCCTACACCCAGTAAGCCAGCCGCCAACGGTAGATCGTATAGAATATGATCGCACATATCCATCCCGTGACAGTAATGACAGCAATGCCGAGAAAAATCTGCGCGGAAGGTACTTGTCCCAACAGCGGAGCCCTGACTAGCTCAATGAAATAGTAGAATGGATTAAGATCAAGGATCAATGCGCGACCGGGTAACATTTCCGGGGTCCAGATCACCGGGGTCAGGAAAAACATGACTTGCACGATACTGGCGACGATTTGCGGAATATCTCGGAAACGAGCACTCAACAATCCCAGGAGTAAGGCTACCCATACGCCATTGAAGAGCAGAATGGCGAGCGCCGGGATCATCAGCAGCATGGGCCAATCCGGGACTTTACCGAACCATAATGCGACCAAGAAATAGATCCATACATTATGCAAAAAAACGATCAGGTTACTCCAGACAATGGTGTAAACGTGAATAGACAACGGTGCGGTCAGTTGCTTGATCAAGCCTTCATTGGCGATGAATGCTCGCGTTCCGTCGAGCACCAAGCTGGAAATCAAACCCCAACAAACGAATCCAGCCGCCAAATAGGGAAGATACTCGCGAAGATCCTGGCCAAAAATTGCCCCATAAAGAAATCCCAGCGCTGCCACCATAATGCCCATGGACAGGGTAAGCCAAAAGGGGCCAATCACGGAACGACGGTAGCGGCCGCGAATATCCTGCAAACCCATGGTGCTCCACAAACCCCTGCGTTGCCATCCAGCATGGATATCGTTTAACGCCTTGGTCAAGTTCTGACGCGTGAGCCCGTGCTTGAGTTGGACTATGAGCCAGAAAGTTGACCCGAAGCGCAAGTTGTGGTCCATGGAAGACTCGGATTTGGTTAACAGTTGGGTTAGCGTAGAATACCTGGTCGAGGCGACAGTTTCCACGCTGACAAATCGACGTTCATCGAGTTGCCGACAGCAGCGTTTCTGGCGCTTGTGGCGACTTGTTTCGCTGTTCTAGTCGCTGTTCTAGTCGCTGTTCTGGGCCGGCACCTTTGCAACGACGACACCTGCGATCCAGCTTGAATACCAGCTGCGATCCAGCCTATCCAGAGTTGGATGGGCCTGTCCACAATTAAAGAGTAAGAGGAGTTTTGCCTTGTTGCATCGTCAAACACATCGGATGTGCCTGAGCCCGATCTCCGCAGTCGTGCAAAGGATCGACGGATATGCATGTGCCGGCCCAGATCCTACGTTTTTGCTGGAACCGGCCGACTCGGCATTCATCGCCGGATGGATATGTTTTCGCTGCCAGTTGTCAGCTCCCGCGGAGCAATTCGATCTGACCCTGATCGCAGAGACCTCGTCCAGCTGGCCCGAAAGCGTCTCGAGGCGACTGCCAAGTCGGGATGCGATCGGTACGGGTTGTCTGCTTCTATTACCGCCGGGAACTCGGATGCTCAGGTTAAGCCTGCCGACCTGCCCGCAACAGTTCCGGATCTGGGATGTCACCATCCAGCAGCGCAGTAAACTCCAGGTTGTCATCAGTATACTCCAGCGCAGATGCCGTCGGCCCTCGGATCTGCTGCATCTCGCCCAACGTGCGAGCTCTATCCTGTGGCGCCGGGGCATTGCCGGACTGCGACAAACCCTGTATTCAGCGACAGGGGCAGCGGAAGACTATGCGACATGGGTGCGACTGTATGACAGCTTCCCGAGCCGGGATCGGGTCATACTGACCGATCGAATGGCGCGCCTGGAATGGCGGCCCAGATTGTTGCTGTTGCTGCTTGCCGACGCAGGCGATCAACGTGCGCTCGAGCAAACGCTGGACAGCCTGGCCAACCAAACCTATGACTCCTGGAAACTGCTGATTTTGCTCCGCACCGCCGATCCTGATTTAGCTTCACTGCTGGCAGATGCAAGCAAGCGAAACCCGAGTATTGTCATATCGCGGCACCAGTCAATAACCGATTGCGGTGCCCAGGAAAAAGCAGTTCTGGCCGAGTCCGATGCCATCGGATTTCTCGACACCGGTGACCAACTGCCGCCGCATGCGCTGCACTCGATCGCCGAGGAGCTGATCGCCCATCCGCGGGCGATCCTCGTCTACAGCGACGAGGATCAGATCACCGCGGATGGCCAGCGGTATGACCCTTGGTTTAAGAGCGACTGGAACCCCGACTTGATGCTTAACGCGGACGCAATCGGCAGGATTGCATTCTTTCGGTCAGCTTTCGTCAACTCCATGGTCGGCGACCAATCCATATTTCAGCCGGATTTAGAGCGCAATCTGGGCCAACGAATTGCAAGCACGATGGATATGGGAGCAGTTAGACACAGACCACAGGTGCTCTATCACCGTGCCGACAGCCTATTCAATACAGACAATCCCAACCTTGGGAATCCTGATCGGCAGCAGGCAAAGGCAGCACAGATACAGCAAAACGGCGTCGATCCGCGCTCGCCACAGCAGGCCATTGGCCGACACGGGGAAGTCATTTTTCCGCTGCCAAATCCGCCGCCGCACATCAGCATCATTATTCCAACCAAGGATGCAGTCGGGTTGCTGCGTGCCTGCGTGCAGTCCGTGCTGACGCGCAGCAACTATCCAAGTTTCGACCTGACAATCGTCAACAATCGCAGTAAGTCCAAAGCGACCTACCGTTACTTTGCCGAGATCACAAAAGACGCTCGCGTATCCCTGCTGGACTATGACGCGCCCTATAATTTCGCCGCCATCAACAATCTCGCGGCTAGTCGCGTGCACGGCGATTTGCTTGTCTTCCTGAACAACGACACAGAAGTGATTTCCGCCAATTGGCTTGGCGAGATGGCCAGACATGCTCTGCGTGCGCAGATCGGCCCGGTCGGCGCCATGCTCTATTACCGAAACAATAGCGTACAACATGCCGGTGTGCTGCTGGGTCGAAACGTTCCAGCGGACCATGCACACAAAGGTCTTCCACGAGGACAAAGCGGCTATCGGGGGCTTGCTGCAAAAATTCAGAATTTTTCAGCGGTGACTGCAGCCTGCATGATGATCCGCCGCGAGGTGTTCGAACTCGCCGGCGGATTCGACGATCAACATTTCGCTGTTGCCTATAATGATGTCGATCTTTGCCTGCGGCTCTGGGAACTCGGATATCGCACCCTATGGACGCCACACGCGGAGCTTTATCATTATGAATCTGCAACCCTGAAAATGCCCTATCGTCGTGCCCGACGAAAGCGCACAGTCGAGGAAGTCAACACCTTTATCGCCCGCTGGCAAGAATGCATCCGTCATGATCCTTTTCATAACCCGAATCTGTCGCGTTTCAGTAACGGGATGACGTTGGCATTTCCGCCAGCTTGCCCGCATCGCTGGCGCGTGATGGAACCCCGGTCCGAGCACCTTGGCGAGTCGGCACGCCACAATTTACACCTGGAAGGAGAAAACGATGTCCGAGACGCCAGCCAATACCACAGTGGACCCGCACGCCGATCCGATTGAAGATCCGATCGAAGACCAGGCGGTCGACCCAGCCAAACTAGAGGACGACAGGACTCGCCTGCGCGAACGGATTCAACGATACGAAAACGAGGTGCGAACACTGCAGAATGCGCTGCAGAGCGAAGGCGAGGCGCGTCGCGTCATTCTAAACTCGCTGTCATGGCGAATGACTGCCCCACTGCGAGCAGTGTCGCTGCGCTGGTGGGGCCTGAGGCGAAAGCTCGCACAATTGCCGGCCCCGAGACGACAACATTAGGTAAAGACCGACGGTGCGCTGAGCAAGCATGCGTTCGAAGCGTTGGCAAACACCCAGTTGCAAGCCTTACTCACCAGTGAGAACCGTTTACTCTTGCCTGATCAGCCAACGCCAGAGGTAAGCATCATATTGGTTCTCTATAACCAGCCTCATCTCACCCTGGCCTGCCTGCGCTCCATCCAAGCCTGCTCCAGCGAGGCGACTCTCGAACTGGTGATCGTGGACAATGCATCCGACTTGGAAACCAAGCAATTGCTCAATCGCTGCGAAGGCGCCAGAGTTCTTTTCAATGATGATAACCTGGGCTTTCTGCGCGCCTGCAATCAAGCCGCAGCTATTGCGCGCGGGAAAAATCTGCTGTTTCTGAACAATGATGCCACATTGCTGCCGGGTTCAATTCAGGCCGCTCTGGACACATTGCATTCGGCCGCAGACGTCGGTGCTGTCGGCGCTAAAATTCTGTTGCTTGACGGATCGCTGCAAGAATCCGGAAGCATTGTCTGGAGCGATGGCTCTTGCGCCGGATATGGCCGCGGCGACCCACCCAACGCACCGCAGCATATGTTTCGACGCAACGTCGATTTTTGCTCCGGCGCTTTTTTGCTAACAGCGCGCGACAGATTCCTCGAGGGCGGCGGTTTTGATGAAGCCTATGCGCCGGCCTACTACGAAGAAGTCGATTATTGCATGCGACTTGCGCAACAAGGGCTACGCACGGTTTATGAGCCGCGCTGCGCAATCCTGCACTATGAGTTTGCCAGTTCGGCCAAAGCGAGCGAGGCCATCAGTTTTCAAATTGAGAACCGAAGGGTGTTTGTGGAGCGCTGGCATGCAACCTTGACCAACCAGCTCGCCCCAGGAGCTGATTCAATGCTGCTTGCCCGTTCGAGCGATCACGCGGCAACTCGCGTTCTTTTCATTGATGATCGTGTACCCCACCCGGGACTGGGTCAGGGCTTTCCCCGAGCAAATAGCATGGTAAGGGTCTTGAACGACATGGGCGCCAAGCTGACGTTCTATCCCATCGATCCCATCGAAGAAACATGGCCATTGATCTACGCTGACCTCCCGCGCACCGTTGAGGTGATGATTGGCCATGGCCGAGAGGGGCTTGACCAGTTTTTTGCGCAGCGCGCGGGTTATTACGATCTCATTATCGTCAGCCGACCGCATAACGCAGGCTTCGTGCGAGAGGCACTTGCCAAGCTTCCAGATGCGGTTCGCGGTGCTTTGATTGCCTACGACGCGGAAGCCCTGTTCGCAATCCGGGAGATACTGAAAAAACAGGTTCTGAATGCAAGCCAAATGCGGCCTGATGAGCAAACTGACTTGATTCGCCGGGAGTTACAGATCGCTGACTTTGCCAACGTCGTGTTGGCAGTCTCCGAGGCCGAGCGGCAGCATTTTCTCGATGGCGGCATCCATGACGTACGCGTACTTGGGCACATGCTAGAGCCCGATCTGGAACCTGCGCGGACCCCCTTTGTAGAACGCAAAAATCTACTCTTCGTTGGTGCAATCACCAGTGACGATGCCCCCAATACGGACGCTATCCTATGGTTTGTCGAACATGTCTGGCCAATACTCAGGTCGCGCTTGGGCGCAGAGGTCCAATTACAGATCGCCGGTATCCTGGGCTCTGCGCGCATCTCTGCACTCGCCCAGGAAGGCGTTGAGCTTCTTGGCTTTGTCGATGATCTCAGACCCCTGTATGCAAAAACCAGGGTTTTTATCGCTCCCCATCGCTATGCCGGCGGCATCCCGTACAAAGTCCATGAGGCAGCCCAACATGGTTTGCCCGCGCTGGTCAGCAGCCTGATTGCCACCCAACTCGGTTGGGAAAACAACGGCGCGGCGATCGTCGCCGCTACCAACAACGCGGCGGATTGCGCCAATGCCTGCGCAGAACTGTACCAAAATCAACGTCTGTGGGAGCAAACCCAGCAGGCGATGCTGTTACAGATACGCAAAGACTGCTCGCCAACCCTGTTTACTGACACATTGGCAAAGCTTCTGGCCGCCGCCCGGGACAAAAGCACCGCATACAGAGCCACACAGGGCACAATCACATCATCTGTTCGCGCGTCTTCCGGCAGGCAAGACAGGAGCCGCGGTATCCACAGTGCGAAATAGTCGAGACCGTGATCTTAAACGATTGCCGGAGAGAAACCTACCAACTGGCGCCGGATTCTCGTTCGCCTTCGCGAAGCGGCAACCCGCTCATAGTCACTCTATGGGCGGGTTGCCGCGACGTCGAGGCCGGACGAGAAGACAAGCCAGGTGGTAGGTTTCTCGACAGAAATCACCTTGTTGGTGCCCGACACTCGACAACCGATCTGCTCGCGACGATCAGTTTGACGGCATCTGCGGTAGATGTAACGCGGACGATGTCAGATAACCGGTCGCGTCAAGAACATCGCATCACCGTAAGAAAAAAATCGGTAACGCTCCGCAACCGCATGCCGATAGGCAGCCATAACCCGATCATAACCAGCAAAAGCCGCAACCAACATCAGCAAGGTCGATTCCGGCAGGTGAAAATTCGTGATCATCGCGTCCACGACACGAAAGCGATAACCGGGCCGGATGAACAATCGGCTGTCTCCGGAGAACGGTGACAGTTCGCCCTGTGCCGCTGCCGTCTCCAGACTGCGCACCGTGGTCGTGCCGACAGCAACGACCCGACCACCTCGGGCGCGAGTTTGCTGCACCTGGCGACAGACCCGCTCGCCCACCTCCAGCCATTCCGCGTGCATACGATGCTGATCAAGATCCTCTACCCGCACTGGCTGAAAAGTGCCGGCACCAACATGCAATGTAACCTGCGCGGTGTCGACACCGATACGCTTGATCGCAGCCAGAGTTTCCAGATCAAAATGCAGTCCTGCCGTGGGCGCGGCCACGGCACCATCCCGGCTGGCATATAGAGTCTGATAGCGCTGCTGGTCGGCGGCATCATCGGGACGTTCGATATAGGGAGGTAAGGGCACATGGCCATGGCGGCGCATCAACTCGCCGAGGTCAGCATCCAGGGAATCCAGCAGGAATAGATCGCCGTCGCGACCCGCCACTTCGATGCGCTCACCACTGGGCAGGAGAAGCAAACCACCTGGTTTGGGCGATTTGCTGGCACGGATCTGCGCCGAAGCCCGTCGCCTTGACAGCAGCCGTTCCAACAACACCTCGGCACGCCCACCAGTTGTCTTGCGTACAAACAGTCTTGCTGGGATCACGCGCGTATTATTGAAAATCAGCAGATCATTCGGACGCAACAGCAAAGGCAGATGGTAAAAAAAGTGATCATTCAGCGCACCATTCGCGCCGTCCAGAAACAGCAAGCGACTTTGGCCACGCTGGCTCAGGGGTCGCTGTGCGATCAGTTCGCGGGGTAATTCAAAGTGAAAATCGGAGCGAAGCATTATCGAAACAGGCACAACCAACACAGATCGAGCACAGACTGACTCAGAAAGATGGGGCTGGTACTTTTACGCAAACGGCGAACGCGCTATCATTGTCCGATCATTGCCGGGGTGGCGGAATTGGTAGACGCAGTGGACTCAAAATCCACCGGTGGTAACACCTTACGAGTTCGAGTCTCGTCCCCGGTACCATTTCTTGCCCTATGGCTTCTGATCTGTCGTGTTCAAGCGGCGATGCAGCCCGAGTACAATCGCAGCAATGCCCGAGCACTCGAACGCGACTGTCAAAAACAGGATCTCACCAGCGCATCTCGAACACGCACGCGTCCGCGCCCATGGCTTGACACTGCACCTCCCGAACTTGTGCACGCCGGCTTACCAGGATACTAAACAGCCGCTCGAATGCCCCTGTGTAAAAGTCGCACAGCGGCACATGGGCAACAGACCCGCGGCAGATCGGACAGTCGGCAATCGTCACGCGCACTGGATATCCTGAATCAAAGCGGAACTGGCCACTGCCAGCAAAGGTCCACGCATGCTTGCCAACTGCGCTCAGCAGAATACGCGCGGCAGGTCTTGGCGGCAGCAACCGCAGCAACACCTGAGCAGGCTTGGGGATACGGTGTGCAAGCAGATAGTCGCCGGTACGCAGGCCAGCATCACGAGAAACGGCGGCGGCCTCCTCCACGCCCAGCTGGTCACGCAATGCGGTTTGTAGGGCAATGACCTCGCGCTCATCAACCATCTCTTGCGGCAGGGCTGTTAGGTAATGAGAAAGACCTGCTGCCATGAAACAGGGATCTGCCGAACCATGCCTGGATACCAATGCCTCAGCGACGCGAATAATTGCATTGGGGCCAATGCGCGCTGGCAATGGCCCTTCGATCTTGCCATGCCCATCCACTTTGATTTTTCCTGCTGATGATGATAGGTGAGATAGTCCGATCGGCTGGTGCTGATCGGCCGGAGGTGGTGGCAAACTCTGCGGTGCTCGCCAGTTGGTCTTTTCGTTCGTCTTTCAGTTTGTTCGGGCGGAATCCCAGCGCGCGTGGTCCCAGTTGAAAAAAGCAGCATGCTCGCTGCACAGACTACGCAGCAGGTGTCGGCCGGATGATGTGATTTTCAGTCCTGTTGCTCCCACTTCCACCAAGCCATCCGCAGCGTAGCTGGCCAGCCGGGCATATTCATCATCAAGGCAGCCGGCAGCAAGTGCAGCCGGCAGCTCGAGATTGCAGATCATGTGCGCGATGGCATCGCGCCTGCGGCGCTCATCAGCACTCACATGGTACCCGCGGATCACAGGAAACTCGCCCCGCTCCAACATCGCCTCCCAATCTTCCAGCGAGCAGTCATTTTGGACGCAGTTGCTGTTGACCTCACCGATCGCTCCGCTGCCAAAGCCCAGCATATGATCGCTGGGATTCGCGGTATAGCCGATGCAATTGCGATGCAGGCGCTTTTCGTCTTGGGCCAAGGACAGCTCGTCGGTATCCAACGCGAAGGTATCCAGGCCGATCCAGGAATAGCCAGAGCCACTGAATGTCTGAACTGCTTGCTCAAAAAGAGCTTGTCGCAATCGTTCCGACGGCAACTGATGCACATCAATTGCATGTTGGTGCGAGCCGGCACTGGTATTACGGGCATAACCAAAACAGGTAACCCGATCTGGAGACAATTCCAATACGCTGTCCAAAGTACGCCCAAAGGTCTGGTCGGTTTGCTGTGGCAAGCCATAAATCAGTTCGAGGCCAATGCTCTCAAAGCCGATTTCTCGCGCCAGCCAGTAAACATCCCGAATCAGATCCGGCGATTGCAAGCGACCGATGGCACGCTGCACGACCGGATCGAGATCCTGGACGCCAAAGGTGATGCGTCGAAAACCAAGGGCATGCAGCAGTTCAAGCTGCCCGGCAGAGGTACGACGCGGATCGCACTCGATCGACTGATCGGTATCGGGCAGGATGCGGAAATGGCGCTCCATCATTTCGGTCAGCCGCGTCAGCTGCGCATCGTTGAGATAGTTCGGCGTGCCGCCGGCAAGCTGCACTTGAAGCACGTCCCGGGTCGCGCCGATACGCTCGGCAACCATCGACATTTCCTGGTCAAGGGCATCCAAATAGCGATCAAGACGCGCGCTATCGTGAGTGATGGTCGTATTGCAACCGCAATAGAGACAACGACCCGCACAGAATGGGATGCGCACATACAGAGACAGCGTCTCATCTGGACGCGCAGCGACAGCCTTCAGCGCAGCGACATAGTCCTTGCGGTCGAACAGCTCAGTCAGTCGAGCCGACGAAGCCTGTTCTGCCGAAGCTGCGCCGGACGGCGACTGGCTTAACAGAAGAGAGACTGAACGGGACGGACAGCCGTCATGCCCGCGGAATTTGGCGAAGCGATTGCGCAATTCTGGCGAGAGATCCGGGGAGACTGCGCTGGACATGATCGTTGGGCCTCAATTGGTCTCGGCGATGGCAGCCTTCTCTTTCGGTTGATCGCCGGGCAGATCGCTGGGGAGATCGCTGGGGAGATCGTTTGGAGCAGCACATGCAGACACTATAGCGGGTCCGCGCCCCTTGACACCGGTAAAGTCGATATCGGCCGACAGGTCCGGCCGATTCGCCTTGAGCTGAGCAATCTCATCTTGAGACAAAATCTTCGTCTCGTCAAAACCAAGATCCACCTCGGTGGATAATCCCTTGTATTTGAGCCGCTCCAAGTCGTAGAACTTCTTGCTTAGCGTCGTCTTGGCGAACGCTTTTAAACAACCGAGCATGTAACGGCGCTTGAACTTATCCTTAATCCACGGATAGTGGAAGAAGCTGCGGCCCATGTAGAAACGACCGTAATTCTTGAGCACGCCCTTGAGAACATCTTCGCGGCTCATGGCCTCGGGTTTCATGATGGGCGTGACAAAATTGTACTTGGAATAATCCCGCACCTCGACCTTGTCACCAAGTTCTTCAAACAATTCGGCAAATGGCCAAGGAGTATACATGTTCCAGTTGGCCATGTCGGGATTCCAATCCTTGGCCAGCTTATACGTCTCCTCAACCGTCTCTGGAGTTTCGTTCTCCAGGCCCATGATGAACTGTACTTCGGCAACGATGCCCGCATCCTTGAGCAGCTTGACCGCCAGCTTGTTCTGCTCGACCGTGGTTTGCTTACGGAAAATATCCAGATTCATCTGCGCCGCAGCCTCGGTGCCCAATGACACATGCACAAGCCCCGCCTTGCGATACATCGGCAACAGTTCTCGGTCGCGCATGATGTCGGTCACGCGGGTATTGATGCCCCAATGCAGCGGTAGGTCGCGCTTGATCAGTTCCTCGCATAGAGCGATGAACTTGGACTGGATGATCGTCGGCTCCTCGTCAGCAAGGATCATAAAACCGACCTTGTGCTCCCGCACCAAGGTCTCGATCTCGTCGACAAATTTGACCGGATCGCGGTGACGGTACTTGCGCCAGAACTTCCATTGCGAGCAAAAACGGCAGGTGAACGGGCAGCCGCGGGCGAAATTAGGTACAGCGACGCGGGCGTTCAGCGGCGTGTAGATGTACTTTTCCCAATCCAGCAGGGACCAGTCGGGCGTCAATGTGTCGAGATCTTCGATCACCGGCTCAGCTGGGGTTGCCACAACTTTGCCTTCATCCAAAAAAGCCAGCCCGCGAATCTTCCTGCGTTCGTCCTGATGAATACCAGCGTCGATCGCCCGCACCAGATTCACGACAATCCGCTCGCCTTCGCCACGCACAATGAAGTCGACCCAAGGTGCCTCGTGCAGAATTTGCGAGTACATAAACGTCGGGTGGATGCCGCCAAGAATGGTTACACAATCCGGCTGTGCCTCCTTCGCGATCTGCAAGGTGGTCTGCGCCTGGTAGATCATCGGTGTGATCGCCGTCGCCATCACGACATCGGGACGATTGGCAGCGATGATCTCCCGCAATTGATCGTCTTCGGTCTCATCAACCATCGCATCGACAAAGCGAATATTGTCATATCCGGCATTTTTCAGCGCTCCGCCAATGTAGGCGACCCAGCCCGCTGGCCAGTTACCGGCAATTTCGGCACCGCCGGAATGGTAGTTGGGTTGGATCATCAGGATGCGCATAGCTGGGCCTCTGGAGGGGTCGAGAGATGAATCGTCTAAGGTATCGGAGGGGGTGTAAAGCGTCCTTGACGCATATCAAGCTAGTTTGCATCCGTCACAGCAGGAGCAAAGACGCTTGAACTTTTTTGGCCCAACCGACGGGCCAAAAAAAGCTGACGCGCGGGCAATACGAACTCTCGGTAAAAAACCCGATGCGAGGTATCGTTGGCAGCCATCCGACTGAGGCGATCTTTATCGAGAAATAGACCGCCTGGCTTGTCTTCTCGTCCGGCATCGACGTTGCGATTTGCCGAGAAGACAGCGGCCTACAACCTTATCTCCCGGGAAAGGCGCGGCGCTCGCGTCCGCTCCGCTGGCATCATTTGCCGGGTGGCCCTAAGCGGGCTCCTACCCGACCGGCTCCCACGGCTGGTAAAGGTGCGCTTGCGGTCGAGGGGTGCAACCCGCCCAGCGCGACCTGATCGGGATGGGGATAAGCGATACCGTCGAACACCATGAATCGCGACGGTCGCCCGCAAGCGGGCTCCTACCCAGGGCCGAGCGTATGGGTTGGTGTGCACATCTTTCGATCGATAAGCTTGGGGCTGTCAGCAGAGATGACATTGCCGCGCTGGGACCGGTAGGAGCCCGCTTGCGGGCGACGGAGAGCCCGGGGCCATCGCGACGGTCGCCCGCAAGCGGGCTCCTACACAGAGCCGAGCGCATGGGTTGGTGTGCACGTCTTTCGATCGATGAGCTTGGGGCTGTCGGCAGAGATGACATTGCCGCGCCGGGACCGGTAGGAGCCCGCTTGCGGGCGACGGAGAGCACGAGGCCATCGCGACGGTCGCCCGCAAGCGGGCTCCTACCCAGAGCCGAGCGCATGGGTTGGTCTGCACGTCTTTCGATCGATGAGCTTGGAGCTGTCGGCAGAGATGACATTGCCGCGCTGGGACCGGTAGGAGCCCGCTTGCGGGCGACGGAGTGCACGAGGCCATCGCGACGGTCGCCCGCAAGCGGGCTCCTACCCAGAGCCGAGCGCATGGGTTAATGTGCACATCTTTCGATCGATAAGCTTGGGGCTGTCAGCAGAGATGACATTGCCGCGCTGGGACCGGTAGGAGCCCGCTTGCGGGCGACGGAGTGCACGAGGCCATCGCGACGGTCGCCCGCAAGCGGGCTCCTACCCAGGGCCGAGCGTATGGTTGGTCTGCACGTCTTTCGATCGATAAGCTTGGGGCTGTCAGCAGAGATGACATTGCCGCGCCGGGACCGGTAGGAGCCCGCTTGCGGGCGACGGAGTGCACGGAGGCCATCGCGACGGTCGCCCGCAAGCGGGCTCCTACCCAGAGCCGAGCGTATGGTTGGTCTGCACGTCTTTCGATCGATGAGCTTCGGGATATGACATTGCCGCGCTGGGACCGGTAGGAGCCCGCTTGCGGGCGACGGAGTGCACGAGGCCATCTGGAGCTTCATCGCGACTGTCTGAGATCCGAACCGGCAGCAAACCGTTTCCGCGCCGCACCATCGTCCAGCACGGGCGGCAATTTTGCAGCATGACTCCGAGGCTAAAAAAGTGTGTCGAAAAAACGCGTGCTGCCTGCGTAGAATGTTCAGCTATTCAACCAGAATGAAGTTTGATTCATATTCTTCGAAGGCAGCGCCCAGCAAATAGCTGCCCAGCAAACCTCAGGTTTCTCACGCCCTGATGTCATGTCTTTTCGATCCCGATCCCAAACCTGATCAAGTCGCGCTGGGCGGGTTGCACCCGCGGTCGAGGCGCCTTGGTCCCTCTGCGCACTCTGCGTCTCTGCGGTGAATCAATCGTTACATTCTTTGAAGGCGGCACCCGGATGCAAGAACTGTTTATCGTCTCGAACCATGTCATCTGCTTGCACTGGTGCAATCTGGCGCCTGCTTTGCCTGCCTTTGTTGCTCCGAAGCCCGCCCGTCAAAGGCCCAGTTCCAGAGGACCGCGTCAGCCAAAGGCAATACCAGCAGCCAATGCTCCAGAATCGCCAGCGCCAGCAAGGTTGCAGCCAGCATCAGTGCGACACCGGCGAAGCCATCTGGCGAGAGATCCAGCGCCGACTCCACCAACAGACACATGACGACCGTGGACACACTGACCGATACCGGAAACAGCAGATTCATCGGCCGCTTGGATAAGTAGGTGGTGAGGAAGCGGATATGATCCGGCAGCCAATCTTCATTTAGATTTGGCACACCAAGAAACAGGTTCAGTTTTGCACTCCAGCGCATCCACCACAGAATGATAAAAGTCCAAGTACCGAGTTGATTGTCGCTGCCCAGAGTAATCCACACCATCGTCGCCCCAGCCAAAACGATGGCAAGTTCGTGGTAGAGGCTAGTCTGGATTGCCAGCCAGAACCGAAGCCAGGTGCCGCATTCCTGCGGGCATGCGGCCTTGCGGGGGCCAGTGATGAATCCCATGAAGTAACTGATTTCCATCCAGGCCCAAATCATTACTCCAGCCGTGAAGCTCAGATAGGCTCCGGCAACGCTGTCGCTGTCACGTACTAAAAACAGCGTAAGCAGCGACAATAAAGCAACCACCGACGCGCCGAGCAGACTCCACGGGTAGGTCCGTCTGGGACGCTTGTCAAGATATAGGATTACACCGGTGCTGAACCACCAAAGAAACAGCGCGTAACCAACCGGGATCCAAAATTTGAGCATCTGGCCCGCGGCCTACCAGGCGGGGGCCAAGCGGCAGGAGATGCTGATAGACCGGGCGTAACCGATTGTCTCGGAAAGGTAGGTGGCGTAATAAATAGACTTGGGATACGCAACTGACAAAGCTGTGGGCATTTTTGTTCACTCCTCGGCGGATCTTGTCGGTATTGAAGAACCAGCCAACGCCATGCAATGGTGCGCGCCTGATGGAGTCGGCCTTAACACCCCCCCTAGCCGATCAGGCACCGAAAGCCGCTGTCTCTGAACACAGTAAGGCCGGAGTGGCATTGTGTATGGGCGGGCGGGGATCTTGCAGACGTCAGGAACTCGGTCGGATTTCTGCGCGCAATAGTTGTGCGAACGAGCCTGCGTTGGTGGGTCCAAATGCACGCAAGTCGATGCGCCTGCCAGTCAGTGGGTCTTCAAACAACAAACGCCCATCCTGGCGCAGCGACAGGATATATGGTGCGCTCAGTTCGGCGTTGTAGCTCTTGCGCTCGCGAACCATGCCACGCATGACGCCAAGAATAAAGCCATCCTCCCCGGACTTCAGCTCAGCAACGACGCCAGCCTCCCCCGGCACGCTGACCGTGGTGGTCCCATCGTCATGATCGGTAAACACAAGCTGGCGACTCTCGATAATCGGCGCAAGCGGCGTCTCCGTGCCGCCAACGCCGGTGAAACGCACCATGGCGGCGGCAACAATAACGAAGCCGATCAGTAGGGCCGCCCCGATCAAAACCTCGCGTGGGAAAGGGCGGCCCTCGAACGGATCACTCATGGAAGGTTTCTCCGCATCATCGGCTCGGCATCGGGTCGGGATTGAATTGCCGCGTTGCCGGGTTTGCAGCCAGATCAGATTGCGAATCAGAAGGATCTGCCGTCGATTCATTGACATCGCTTGCTTCAGACTCACAGGCCACCGCCTCACGCAATGCGGTCGCAAGAATGCCGGCAACCGCATCTACATCGGCGATGCACCGCAACATCGGTTGAGCGTTGAAAAAGCGCCACGGCCGCACATTAGGCCACATGATCAGATAATTGACGCTTTGGCTAGAACCAAGGACGAGCGGAATATCGCCGATGCCATCACCATAGCGGCGCATGCCAGCACTCTCAATCACCTTGAACGGGATATTCACGGCCATCGGTATAGCAATACCGAAACGGATCACAATCCGCCGGTCTGTAATGCTGTAGACGGTGGAACGACTATACAGCCACGCCAATATGGCTAATATTCCCATCGCTATTGCTGCCAACGATGCCAACCAGGTCGTGGATAGTAACACCATCGACCAGGAATCGCCGGCGCTCAGCACATAGCCGATACGAAATAGGATCAAAAAGCCAAAATACAGGGCGACTTTGCGAATGTGAAATGCCCGCACCGCAAGCGCGCCCCAGCGTGGTGCCCCCTGCCAGCGAAGAACCTCCCCCCCAGGGAGGTTCTCCGGCAAGCCGTGAACCGGCTCGACATCAAACTCGCTCACAAAAACGGCTCCGCGCGATCAGGCGTGGCATACATCGTACCGCCACCGTAGTAAGCGACAACTTTGTCCTCTTCAAGCATCGTGATCTTTTCATAGCTGGCCAAGGTCGGCGCATCGTTGAATTGCGCGCCGGTAATGCTGGATACCTCAACCACGCCTTTCTTGCCGCGCACATTGCACATCGCTATCGGCAGCAGTACACGTTTGCCATTTTTCGTATCCAGTTCGAGATAACGGATCTGCGGCTCGGAGCGATCGACCCAGATATCGCGTACCTTGGCCCCTTCCTCACCGTCACAGCCAAAGACTGGCATGCCGCGCGGATCGGGATCGCGCTCGACAACGCTGAAGTGTTTGGCAACTTGCATGGGCACGATCCGCGGATCACCAGCTTCAGTCAGATCCGGCTCATTGGCACGCTGCGCATAACTGCCGGGACCAACGGCGGCAAGCATCGGATTCCCCGTAGGCGCCAGCGGAGCACTGGGCCAGGGAGCGATGGGCTCGGCATTGAGCTTGTACTGAGCGGGCTCAGGTCCGGGCTTGACCACCAGCTTGCCAGTATGCGGCATCTTGAAGGTCTTGGGCTCCGGCATTGGCGGAAATCCTTCCATCATGGTCGAACCACGCAATCGCAATGACTCGACAGGGTAACCCTCGCGCTTGTCTTCGCGACGAATCCAAAATACCAGACCGAAGAAGAAGAACCAAAAGACATAAAGCACCAGTTGTGCAACGTCGATGTAGTTGGTAATGGCGCCACTAGGCATGGGAGAACCTCCGTTGGTTCAGTGATTTAAGGAAGCTCGGCAAGACCGAACCTCGTTGACGATCGCCCACCGCGCGAGCCGGTGCGCAGCACCAGCGGTCCGATTGCGATCAGGGTTGCGAACAGAAGTAAAATTTCCAGATGGTAAACCGCCGCATAGCCGACGGCTGGCCCAGTGAGAACTGGTCCGAACACACCACTCGAGGCGAGTGCCCCGACCAGATCACGAAGTGCACCACCGACGGCGATCGCCACACCATAAGCCGTTGCCTGCACCGCACCCCAAGCGCCAAGTGCAAGCCCGCTGTGACCGCCTTCAGCCATGCTCATTGCCGCGGTCAGCATACCGACCGCGAGCATTCCGCCACCAAAACCGATCAACATCGCACCGGCACGAAACAACCAAGGCGAGTGCAGGGGATCGGCAAAAATGACGGCGGTAAATGCGACGATTCCGACCAACACCCCGCCGGCGGAAAGCCGGAAGGGATCAGCACCATGCGTCAGCATGCGAGCCGCCAACGCAAACGCCACCAATGAACCAAAGGCCCAGATGGCGGTTAATCTCGTGGTCTGTGCGACGCTCAGATCGAGTACCTGAGCGCCGTAGGGTTCCAGCAGAATCTCCTGCATCGTGAATCCGGCGGTACCAAGACCCAATGCGACCAGCAAACGGCTGGAGCGAGTATCTGCAACAAAAGCACGCCAGGATTCGACAAAGCGCGGACGCGGCTTGTGTGCTGAACGGTCCGCGGCCATCTGTTTGGCGCGTTTACGATTCCAAGGCTCCTGCTTCCACAGCGCAATGACGTTCAGCACCATGGTCACCACTGCCGCACCCTGGATGACTTGAATCAAACGCATTTGACTGAAATCGGTAAGCAGCCAGCCAAACAGCAGCGCGCTCGCTAGCATACTCAGCTGTAAAGCCACGAACAGCAGAGCAACGACTCGTGGTCGACTGGTCTCGGGAGCAAGATCTGTTGCCAGCGCAAGGCCGGCAGTCTGGGTGGTGTGCAGACCGGCACCAGCGAGCAGAAAGGCAACGGCGGCACCCAGCTGCCCAGCCCAAGGGGGAGCATTGCCGCCCTCGGCAAGCAAGAGCAGGGCGAAGGGCATGATCGCCAAGCCGCCGAATTGCAACAGACTTCCGAACCACAAAAAGGGCACTCGACGCCAGCCAAACGCAGAACGGTGGATATCCGATCGATGCCCAATCAACGCACGAAACGGGGCGAACAACACCGGCAGCGCAACCATTAACGATACCAACCAGACCGGTACCGCCATCTCGACCACCATGACACGATTCAGCGTGGCGTACAGCAGCACAATCGCCATACCGACCGACGCCTGGAACAAGCTAAGGCGCAATAAACGCGGTAACGGCAACTCGGCGCTGCCGGCATCGGCAAACGGCAACATCCGTGGCAGAATATCGTAGAGCCAGAGGCGTCGAAGGTCGTTCATGGCGGTGCTCACAGGCGTATCAGCTCCATTGCCTGGGAGGTATAAAACCCTCTGGAAATTCGCTGTGTTCTACCCGCTTGCCAACCCAGAAGAGGGCTATTGGTAGCGGTGGCGGTAGCGGTGGCGGCAGCGATGGCCTCGCGCAGCTTGCGCTCTGCCACTGGAACGATCGCCGGCGAGCGATCGGAACGCGGAAAAAACTGCCCCACCGCGTGCATCAGCGATAGCAAGACGGTCCGCGGCGCAAAGGTGAACAATACCGACACCCGCGCACGTGATGCAAAATCTTCGATCACCGTCAAGGCATCCTCGAGTTCATAGTGAATCAGCGAGTCCATCGCGACGATATGATCGAACTCTCCTTGCTCCGGTGCCAGCATATCGCCGACGACAAACTCGATACGGCCAGCCAGTTCTTTCGGCAAGCGTTCGCGAGCATTCTCGATCAATGTCGGAGACAAATCAACAGCATAGACATGAGCACCACGTCGGGCTGCTTCCAGCGACAGCATACCGGTACCACAGCCGGCGTCCAGCAAACGCTTGCCGCTGAGTTCCGTTGGAAGATAATCAAGCAAAGTGCCGCGCATCTGCTCGCGGCCGGCGCGTACAGTGGCGCGAATACCACTGACTGGGGCGTCGGACGTCAGGCGCTTCCAGGCATCGGCCGCGGTGCGATCGAAGTAGGCCTCGATCTGGCCTCGACGCTGTTGGTAGGAAACGCTCGGCATGGTTATATTCTCGCTGTTCGAATCGGCATAATCATGATAAAAACGCCTTGGATGTGACCATTGGGTAGGTCAGCAGTCCAATTGACTGACGAATCTCGATCTCGTTCACCGGCTCGTTCACCGGGCAGCAATTCAGCGCACGCATCTCGGTTCGGATTAATCAAAACCCAGAAAATCAAACAGATCGCGGTCACGCATCGGCGTTACCGTCAGAGATTCAGTACCATTCAGCAGGCTTCTGGCCAATTTCAGGTATTCCTGCTGGGCGTTTTCAACGTCCTCGGACGGCTCCATCTCGAATAGGGTCGCTTTCTTTAGACGACTGCGCCGAATCACGTCGAGATCGCGCAGATGTGCTCGGGTCTTGAGTCCTACTGCCGCGTTGAAACGATCGATCTGGTCGGTTTCTGCGCTACGATTAGCAATGACGCCGCCGATGCGGACCTTGTAATTTTTTGCCTTAGCCAGGATCGCCGTCGAGATGCGGTTCATCGCAAAAATCGAATCGAAGTCGTTGGCGGTGACCACCAACGCCTGGTCGGCGTGCTGCAAAGGCGCCGCAAAACCACCACAGACTACATCGCCCAGCACGTCGAACACAACGATGTCGGTGTCTTCAAGCACATGATGCTGTTTCAATAGCTTGACCGTCTGCCCGACCACATAACCGCCGCAGCCGGTGCCCGCGGGCGGACCACCCGCCTCGACGCACATGACGCCGTTGTAGCCTTCGTAAACAAAGTCATCAAGGCGCAGCTCTTCGGGATGAAAATTCACCGATTCCAGCACATCGATTACCGTCGGCACCAACCGCTTGGTTAATGTAAAGGTGGAATCATGCTTCGGGTCGCAGCCGATCTGCACCACTCGCTTACCAAGCTTGGAAAAAGCCACGGATAGATTCGACGAGGTGGTACTCTTTCCGATTCCACCCTTGCCATAAATGGCAAAAACCTTGGCCTTACCGATCTGCAAATCCGAATCGAGCTGAACCTGCAAACTGCCCTCGCCGTCCAAGCGCGGATCGATGTGGCGATCGGCAGCAGTAGCGCCAGCGCCGGACTGACCGCCACCGAAGATGGTTGTTGGAAGATCGTCTAAACTCACGCGGCCACCCCTTCGGTTATGCCTTCTAATCGGTCTTCAAGCTCTTCGCCAGCACGACGCAGAGCCTCCAGCGTAGCATCATCCGGCGTCCAGTAGTTGCGCTCGTGCGCTTCCAATAAGCGACTGGCAACCTTCGCTGACGCGGTCGGATTCAGCGCGGCTAGGCGCTCACGCATTTCGTCATCCAGCACAAAGGTCTCGGTCATCTTCTCGTAAACCCAGGGGGCGACTTGGCCAGTTGTTGCAGACCAACCCATGGTATTGGTCACATGCACCTCAATCTGTCGCACACCCTCGTAGCCATGCTTAAGCATACCCTCATACCACTTTGGGTTTAGCATACGGGTGCGTGTCTCCAACGACACCTGCTCTGCCAGCGTACGCACTTTGCCGTCGCCACGGGTCTGGTCGCCGATATAGACCGGCACATCGCCACCCTTCGAACGACTGACCGCACGGCTGATGCCACCGAGGGTGTCGAAGTAGTGATCTACCGTCGTGACGCCGAGTTCAACCGAGTCGAGGTTCTGATAAGCCAGTTGTACATCACCGAGCACGCTATTCAGCAAGTCCGCCTGACGCACCGGCTTTCCATTGCGACCGTAGGCGAAACACTTGCGTCGGGTATAGGTCTCAGCTAACTCGTCCTCGTCATCCCAACCGCTGTTATCCACCAAGTGATTGACGTTGGAACCATAGGTGCCATCGGCGTTGCTGAACACCCGCAATGCGGCGGTTTCGAT
This sequence comes from Thiohalocapsa sp. PB-PSB1, assembly GCA_016745215.1. Taxonomy (GTDB): domain Bacteria; phylum Pseudomonadota; class Gammaproteobacteria; order Chromatiales; family Chromatiaceae; genus Thiohalocapsa. The sequence continues at coordinate 2,949,965 of CP050890.1, read as the reverse complement.
GTCGCAACCATGAGCGTTCTGATATTCCAAGGTATGCTTACGCACAAAATTCTGTTCCACCGGCTCATCCGCGGTGGCGGCAAGGAACGAGGCTTCAGCCAACAGCTTAGTCTGTAATGGCAAAAGATCACGGAAGATTCCGGACAGGGTCATGACAACATCGATTCGCGGTCTCCCCAGCGTCTCCAGCGGCAGCAGTTCGGCTCCGCAAACGCGGCCATAGCTGTCCAGACGAGGCTGGGCGCCGATCAGCGCCAATGCCTGCGCAATCGGACCGCCCTCGGTTTTCAAATTGTCCGTACCCCAGAGAACCAATGCGATCGACTCCGGCAGGGCGTTACCATCCTGTAGGTGCCGATCCAGCAACAATTGCGCATGGCGTATGCCTTCTTTGACGGCAAATACGCTGGGCAGCCGGAATGGATCAAACCCGTGCAAATTGCGCCCGGTGGGTAGGATCTCAGGGGTGCGCAGCAGATCACCACCTGGAGCCGGACGCACGAAACGACCCTCTAATGCACGCAGAATGGCTGGAATTTCATAATCTTCCGACAACAGCCGATTATATTCTTCCATCTGCGTAAGTAGTGCCAGGTTTTCTTCTGTGACCTCCATACCACCTTTTTGCAATGCCAGAGCCGGAGCACCGCCATTGATTAATGCCTGAAGTGCACCTCGGGTGACCTCGCTCACATCGCAGACATCGCCTTTGGATTCGGCCACTGCCATCAGCAGATCGAGGCGTTCCTCATCGTTGGGCGGCTCACCAACCACGTGCAGGCCATGGGGAATCAGCGTGTACTCCAGTTCTAGAATCTGGTCGTTGAGACGCGTAATGCGGTCACTTGCGTCACCATCCCAAATTGGCTCAGCTTCCGCCAGATCCAATTCCGCAGCCTGGGCTTGAATCAAGGAGGCCAATTCGTCGCGCTCATCCGTTGGCGCATCAGGTGTCAGCCCACGCCAGCGCTCAATGGAACTCTTCAAGTCCACGAGTCCGCGGTAAAGGCCAGCATTGGCAATTGGCGGAGTCATGTAGCTCACCAAGGTAGCAGCGGCGCGACGTTTGGCGATGGTCCCCTCGGACGGATTGTTGGAAGCATAGAGATAAAGGTTTGGCAAATCGCTGATCAGCCGGTCCGGCCAGCATTCACCGGACATTCCGGCTTGTTTGCCGGGCATGAATTCCAGCGCTCCATGAGTGCCGAAGTGCAGCACGGCATTCGCGCCGAAATCATCACGCAAAAACCGGTAAAAGGCGCTGAAGGCATGGGTCGGGGTAAATCCCTTGTCGAATAGCAGCCGCATGGGGTCGCCTTCATAACCAAACGCAGGCTGCACACCAACGAAGACGTTTCCGAATTGCTCGCCGAGCACAAAAATCGACGCCCCATCGCTCTGCTGCTTTCCAGGAGCCGGCCCCCACTGACTTTCGATCTCTGCAAGATAGGGCTCATGACGTACGTGATCGTCACTGGAAATGCGGGTGAAGACATTGGCATGCGCGCCGAACTGACCTGCATTACCGTTGACGATGCGCTCCCGCAGATCATCAACGCTGTCTGGCAGATCAACCACATAACCCTGCTGTTGCATTGCCTTCAGCGTGCGATACAGGGATGCAAACACGGACAAATAGGCAGCGGTGCCGGTATTACCCGCGTTGGGTGGAAAATTGAACAGAACCACGGCCACCTTGCGTTCAGACACTTCGGTCTGGCGCAACAGCAGCAGGCGCTGCACGCGAGCGGCAAGCGTATTCGCCCGCTCCGCATGGCTCTGCATGTCGCGCGAGCGATCCTCGGGCGCTTCGGCGGAGCGACCGCCAAAGACCATGGGGCCAGTGGAACCATCGAGTTCGGGAATCGCCACCATCATAGTCGCTTCCACCGGCATCAAACCTCGGTCAGACGACTGCCATTGTTCAAGCGTCTGAAACTCGACCGGATGCGCGGCAAGATAAGGAACATCAAGCTCAGCCAAAACCTCTTGAGCCGCTGCGGAATCATTGTAGGCTGGCCCGCCAACGAGCGAAAATCCAGTCAGCGACACAACCGCATCGACAATCGGCTTGCCCTTATTGACAAAGAACTGATCAATTGCCGGACGCGCATCAAGACCGCTGGCAAAGGCGGGGATCACTCGCAATCCGCGCGCCTCCAGCGCCTGGATCACGCCGTCATAATGGCCGGTGTTGCCGGCAAGCACATAAGAACGCATAACCAACAGCCCGACCGTTCCGGTAGCCCCCTTACGCGCCGGCAGATCGGAGACGCGGTTGGATATGCGTGACTTCATACGCGGGTGGAACACGCCAACCTCAGGATACTCAGCCGGCGCGTCAACCTTGAGCCTTCCCCGTAACACCCCGCGCGGACCCTCTGCATAACGGTCGACCAGCAACCGCACCATATTGGCAATGTTATGCTCCGACCCTGCCAGCCAGTACTGCAGCAGCAGGAAGTAGGCACGTACATCCTGGGCGGTGCCGGGAATAAACCGCAACAATTTCGGAATACGCCGCAGCATCGCCATCTGCTTGGCGCCGCTGGCGTCACTTTTGCCCTCGCCTTTTGTCTTGCCAGCGCCGCGCAGCTTTTTCAGCAGGGACATCGGCCCACTCTGCGGGGCGCTCATGTCGAATTTGCCAATCCGGGTCAGACGCATGATCTCCCCCGAGGACATGCAGCCAACCATCGCATCGCAATGATCGCGCCGTGCCTGCAGCGCCGGCAGGACGGCCTTGATGTGGTCTTCCATAAACAACATGCTCGCAATGATGATATCCGCTTTGGCAATTTCCGCGCGACAGCGATGCAACGCGCAGGTTCCAGCTTCCGCACAACGCTCACAGACTTCACCGTGAACATTACCCTCGTGGCAACGTGGTAACCCTTGGCGCGCACCCTCCCATTCGGCAGCAGCGTGCAAACTCAGCGACAGCCCGGGAATCTCTTGCTCGAGCATTGGCCGAGCGCGTTCGGTGGCGCTGGCAAGATGGCTGTCAAGCGTAACGATGACGACGCGCACGGGCGTCTGTTCAGCGGCCGAAGTGTGCTTTGGCATCGTAAAGTGTCTCTATTGTTATCGTCGCCACGCCCTGATCCCGGGCGAAGCGCTCTGTGTTACGGCGGGCCTTTCCGCGGACAAAAAATGGAATTTTGCGCAATTCGTTCTCGGCTTCCGCGTCCCAGACGACGCTGCCGTCGGCATCAACCGATTGCGCATCCGCAAGATTGCCAGCGGCGCTGGAAGCCGATGGATCAGCCTGCCTTGCGGCTGGCCCTAAGTGCGATGGTGCGGCGTTGTCATGAAACTCCGCATCTTCTCTGAACATCGTGATCAAGTGCTCTTCCAGGCCCATCATCAGAGGATGGACCCAGGTATCGAAGATCACATTGGTACCTTCAAACCCCATCTGCGGTGCATAACGGGCTGGAAAATCCTGCACATGAATCGGCGCTGAGATCACCGCGCACGGAATGCCCGCACGTTTGGCGATATGGCGCTCCATCTGTGTGCCAAGCATCAGTTCGGGCGCCAGTTCCAATACCCGCGCCTCGACTTCAAGGTAATCGTCGGTGATCAGTGGAGCAATGCCATAGAGTTCAGCGGCAGCTCGGATTTCACGCGAGAACTCGCGACTGTACGTGCCGATCGCAACCACCTCGAAACCAAGTTCTTCGCTGGCGATGCGCGCGGCGGCGATCGCATGCGTGGCATCGCCAAAGATGAAAACGCGTTTGCCCGTCAGATAGGTCGAATCCACGGAGCGCGAAAACCAGGGCAGCCTGGTCTTTGCAGCAGCGAGGACTGGCTCGACATCGATGCCGGTTACCCGGCCGACTTCGATCAGGAAGTCACGCGTTGCGCCAACACCGATCGGCACCGTGGTCACCTTCGGTTGCTGGAACATGCGCTCCAGCCAAGCGCACGTATCGTAGGCCACCTCTGGATAGAGGCAGACGTTAAAGTCCGCGTCCGGTAGACGCAACAGATCCTCAGGCGCGGCACCGGCTGGCGCAACGACATTGATGTCCACACCGACGGCATCTAGCAGCTTGCTCACCTCGATGATGTCATCGCGGCAGCGAAAGCCGAGAGCGGTGGGTCCAAGCAGGTTGGCACTCGGACGACGCTGGGATGCAGCGAATTCAGCCGCTTGCTGACCCGATATGGGCTCCGCTGCAGAACGAGGTGACGATTGGCGACCGCGCAGCAACGCGCGCACCATGGTGTAGAAGGTCTCGCTCGCTCCCCAGTTCTCCTTGCGCGTATAGGCCGGTAGTTCCAGAGGGATCACCGGTATGTTCAAGCCCATACCCTCGGCCAATGCACCCGGCTGATCCTGAATGAGTTCGGCGGTGCAGGCATCCCCAACCAGCAAGGCTCGTGGACGAAAACGCTCGACCGTGTGCGCGAGTGTTCTCTTGACCAACTCAGCTGTATCGCTGCCCAGGTCACGCGCCTGAAACGAGGTATAGGTCACGGGCGGGCGGCTGGCGTTGCGCGCAATCATCGTGAATAACAGATCGGCGTAACTGTCCCCCTGCGGGGCGTGCAACACGCAATGCACGCCTTGCATGGATGCCGCAACGCGGATAGCACCGATATGCGGTGGGCCTTCGTATGTCCATACAGTCAGTTGCATGAGCCGATGATGATCCTCAGAGGGCTAGGCGCTGACGGCGGTTCAGCGGGCGCGCGAACAGCTCCGCCAAGTCCGGCGCCTGGTCAAAACCATGCACCGGCGTGAATACGAGTTCAATGGACCATTTGGTGCTCAGGCCCTCGGCCTCGAGAGGATTTGCCAGACCGAGCCCGCAGACGGTCAGGTCCGGACGGTCATCGCGCAATCGATCCAGCTGCAATTCCAGATCTTGTCCCTCGCTCAGGCGCAACCCGGATGGAAGCAATGCGAGTTCGTCGGACAACAGACGCCGGTCAAGATAGGGCACACCCACTTCTACCAGTTGCATACCGCATTCGCGTGCCAAAAAACGCCCCAGCGGAATCTCCAACTGGGAGTCCGGCAGAAAGGTGATGCGCTTGCCGGCGAGTTGCTCGCGGTAACGAGCAAGCCCACGCTCGGCGCGCGCCACCGGAGCCGCGATTACCGCAGCCACATGCTCAGCGCCGATGCCCCAAGCATGCGCGGCCGCACCAAGCCAAGCGCGTGTGCCTTCGATACCAAAGGGGTACACGGATTTGATCAATTTGGCACCGCGCTCTTGCAGAGCCGCAACGGTATCACCGACAAAAGGCTGCGCGGCAAGTAATAGTGTGCCTTCCCCCACGGGCGGTAGATCGGACGCGCGCCGCGGCGGCAAGAAATGTACCGGTGCGATCCCCAGTTCGGCGAACAGACGCGCAAACTGATCCTCGACAACGTCCGGGAGACTACCCAGCACCAAAAGCGAGCGCTGGCCGGTCGGCAAAACCGGCATCTCCGCAGCCAGCGCCGTCAGACAGGTATCCTCGCCCTGGGTAAAGGTGGTTTCGATACCGCTGCCGGTATAAGCAAGAATGCGCACCCGCCCATCATGCAGCGCCGAAAGCCGCTCCGCTGCGGTTTCTAAGTCGAGTTTGATGACCTCGGAGGGGCAGGAGCCGACCAAAAAGAGCGTGCCGATGTCGGATCGGCGTGCCAGCAATTCGGAGACAACACGGTCGAGTTCTTCGTTGCAGTCCGCGAGACCTGCCAGATCGCGATCCTGCAAGATGGCGGTGGCAAAGCGAGGTTCGGCAAAGATCATCACTCCCGCAGCAGATTGCAGCAGGTGCGCGCAGGTACGCGAACCAACAACCAAAAAGAAAGCATCCTGGATCTTGCGATGCAACCAAACGATGCCCGCAAGACCGCAGAAAACCTCACGCTGGCCACGCTCATGCAACACCCTGGTCTCGACTGGCGGTTCAGCGCAACCCGCAAGATTCGCTGCCACTGGCGGCACACCGACGGTACTCACTCCGCGACCCCCAGGGCTTGATCGCGACCTGAGCCGCGAGGCTGCATATCAGAGCTTTGCGCATCTGCATGCTCGAGTCCTTGGGACAGACGCGCGGCACGCAACTTGAGCAGAAACTGGACCGCATTGACAACATAAGCCGCGTACGCGGCCAAGGCCAACAGCATTTGCTCCTGCACGCCAAGCACACCCGTCAACAACGCGATCAGATAGGCGGTGTGCAGCGCCAGCACTAGCATACTGAACACGTCCTCCCAAAAGAAAGGCCGTGCGAATAGATACTTGCCGAAGACCACCTTCTCCCAGATCGAGCCGGTGATCATGATGGTGTAGAGAATCAGCGTTTTAATCACAATCGACACAGTGGCCGCCGTCTCTCCGGCACCGGTAGTCAGGTAGCGTAACACCAGAAACAGGCTCACCAGGAACACCAGGAACTGCAACGGCGCAAGTATCCCTTGCACAAGGGTCCAGACACTATTGTCCCGTCGTATCCGCTCCTCTGGCGTATACAGGGGCGGTCGCCGGACAGGCATGTCGGGGCGTTGGCGCATGAAGCTTCTCTTTGTAGGTTCATGAACAGGTTCGCGAACGCGAAGATTCGCGAACGGGGCGTATGGTCGGAAATCTAGTCCGGTATGACGCCGCTGTCAACTCTACTTAACGTAAACAGAACTTGACATTCCCCTACCCTTTGTCTAACTAATAGGGGGTCATCGCGACGTTGGTTGGCGAACGCTGGCGTTGGCTGGAAAGCGCCCAGCATCCTGGGCTTGCTTTTAAAGCAACCTTGATACCGGCAAGATACCGGCAAGATACCGGCCGGATATCGACAAAATTTCGCCAGTTCAAGGCGAATATCGAGCTGAGCGCCACACCACCAGAAACCCGCTCGACGCACATGTCGGCGGTCGGATACAGCGCACTTTATCCTATCTATTTGAAGGGGCAACGGCTTGCCCCTGCCTTGACGCAGGTCAAGCGAGGTTGACGCGGATGCATTTAGATGTACCGAGGCGAGAGCACACCGATTGGAAACGATCGCGACCGCAAAGGCCGATAATGGGCCAAAGCTGGATACGCAACGCGTTCGTCATTCCCGGGGTTGACCGCGGCGCGAACATGGGTCCGAAGCAATGGCCGCCTTGGTCGCTGCCCATTCATCTGCCGGCGTGCGCCGAACCGGGACGGAGGTATTCGTGAAGCCTTTCGATGCGCCGGAGGCCGCACTGGGCGGCATCGGCAACGAAACCGTGGCGGCATTGATTGCCGCCGCGTCCGATATTGCCCTGATCCTAGATGGGAAAGGCGTTATTTGCGACCTCGCTTTCGGCAGCGATGAACTCTCATCCGAAGTAGCCGAGGACTGGATCGGGCGAGCCTGGATCGAGACCGTCACCAACGACAGTCGCAAGCGCATTGAAGCACTGATCGCCGATGCCCGCAGCAACGCCGATACACCCAAGTGGCAGCAGGTGGATCACTTGGCGCGCGACGGTGCCGAAATGCCAGTGCGTTACTTCGCCACCCGCCTTGGTGACCAAGATCACTTGATCGCCATTGGACGCAATCTACAGGGTATTGCCGCATTGCAACAGCGCCTGGTGGATGCCCAACAATCATTAGAGCGGGATTATTGGCGTCTGCGCCAGCTCGAAACTCGCTACCGACTGCTGTTTCGCTCGGCAACGGATGCGATCGTCATCGTCGATCCGGAAACGAGCAAGGTGGTCGAGGCAAATCCGGCAGCGACCCTGCTGCTCACCACCGGTTCACGGCGGCTGGTAGGGCGATCTTTCCCCGATGGCTTCGACGAACAAGGCACACGCGCCATTCAATCGCTGGTTGCCGGGGTGCGTGCCGCTGGTCGCGGCAACGATGTGCGTGCACGCCTGTGCTCCGGGACCGAGTTCCAGGTCGCGGGCGCGCCGGTGCGACAGGAGAACAGCTCGCTGATCCTGCTGCGGCTTTCGCCACTGGAGCCGGCAACGGGATCGACGCTGGCCAGCGAACCGCGATCGCGACTCACAAAAATGGTGGAAAAGGTTCCGGACGGAATCGTGCTGACCGCCAACGACGGCCGCATTCTGAGCGCAAACGCTGCATTTTTGGAATTAGCCCAGATCACCAACGAAGACCAAGCACGCGGCGAATCGTTGGACCGCTGGCTGGGTCGCCCTGGCGTGGATTTAAACGTGCTGATCGCTAATTTGCGCCAACATGGCGCGGTGCGTTTGTTTGCCACCCACATCCGCTCGGAACTGGGCTCCAACAGCGAGGTGGAAATCTCGGCGGTCGCCGTGCACAACGGCGACCAGCCCAGCTTCGGCTTTATCATTCGCAACGTCGATCGGCGCGTTTCCACCGATACCCGCAGCGAAGCCGCTCTGCCGCGCTCCATTGAGCATTTGAGCGAACTGGTGGGCCGTGTACCGCTAAAAGAAGTCGTGCGCGAATCCACTGATATGATCGAACGGCTCTGCATTGAGGCAGCGCTTGAATTGACCGGGGATAACCGCGCATCGGCCGCTGAACTGCTGGGACTGAGTCGCCAGAGCCTGTACGTGAAATTGCGCCGCTACGGTCTCAGCGATCCCGCAGCCGAAGCGGATAACGGTGCGTAAGGTAGCCGTGCATCGGTCTAACGCCAGTGAGTGATTGACTCTGATCAGCATTTAGGCGCCCTACCCACCCGTATCTTGCCGATGCAGATAGACTTGCGCCAAGAATGGCGACCGCCGAAACACTAACCTGACAACGAGTATCATGCCCGGTATGACAGAGACGGCCTCCAATGCCGCAACGGCATCACGCCCGGCGCCTTCCGCAATGCTAGAGGTGCTGCACCCGATCACCTGGTTCCCACCGATGTGGGCGTTTGCCTGCGGGGTCGTCTCCTCGGGAGCATCCATCGCCGAGAACTGGCTGGTATTGCTTGCCGGCGTCGTGCTCGCCGGTCCACTGGTCTGTGCGACCAGCCAGGCCGTAAACGACTGGTACGACCGGCATGTGGACGCGATCAACGAACCGCATCGACCGATTCCCTCCGGTCGGCTGCCTGGTCGCTGGGGCCTGTACATCGCCATCTTCGGCACCCTACTGTCGCTGGTACTCGGTGCGATACTGGGTCCCTGGGTACTGGGTGCCACAATCGTCGGCCTGATCTTGGCCTGGATCTATAGTGCGCCCCCGCTGCGCCTGAAACAAAACGGCTGGCTGGGCAATGCAGCCGTCGGTTTTTCCTATGAAAGCCTGGCCTGGATCACCGGCGCCGCGGTGATGATCGGCGGCCGCATGCCGGAAGCCCACATCCTGGCGCTTGCGATACTCTATGGTCTTGGGGCACATGGCATCATGACGCTGAATGACTTCAAGGCCATTGAGGGCGACAAGCAGATGGGCGTGCGCTCCCTTCCGGTGCAACTCGGCGTCAAAGGAGCAGCTTGGGCGGCCTGCATCCTGATGGTGCTGCCACAGTTCGTGGTGGTGGGCCTGTTATTCCTATGGGTTCAGCCAGTACACGCAGCAGCCGTCGCCTCGTTGATTATGGTGCAAATCACACTCATGGTGCGCTTCTTACGCAATCCCATCGAGCGCGCGACCTGGCTCAGCGGTCTCGGCGTAACGGTCTACGTCAGCGGCATGATGGTCAGCGCCTTTGCCGCGCGTGCCCTGATCGCCAGCTGACATCTAACGAGTTAACGCCACGGGCTTCAGCACAGGATTCCTCAGAGCTAGCCTGTAGAGCGGGCCTGGACTTGCCTAGACCGATCAATCCCAGTCCAATCAATCCAAATCAACCCAAGAAACCCCAACTTAAAAATGGTGAACAGAATGGCAAACCTTGCTGAATTCGATGTGGTCGTCGTCGGTGGCGGCCCCGCGGGGGCCACTGCCGCCACGGACCTCGCCCGCGCCGGCCGCAAGGTTTTACTGCTGGATCGTCCAGGCCGAATCAAACCCTGCGGCGGTGCAATCCCGCCCAAAGCCATGCAAGAATTTGATATCCCGGATTCGCAGTTGGTTGCCCACATTCATTCCGCGCGCATGATTGCCCCCAGCGATCGCCACGTGGACATGCCCATCGACGGCGGTTTCGTCGGCATGGTCGACCGTGGTCCCTTCGACGAATGGCTCCGAGAGCGCGCAGCCGCGGCCGGTGCCAAACGCCGGGATGGCACCTATACTCGGATCACCCGCGATCAGGACGGCACCGCCATTGTCCACTTTCGCCCGGCCGATGCCATCAATCGCGACACCGATGAGGCTGTGCGTGCGCGCGCCGTGATCGGAGCCGACGGGGCCAAGTCGTCGGTGGCAAAGCACTGTGTCCCAGGCGCCAAAGAGCTGCCTCATGTGGCCGCTTACCATGAGATCGTGCGCTCGCCCGAGCCTGGCAGCAGCGCGACAGAAAAGGGCAGTTTTGAATCCACGCGCTGCGACGTCTACTACCAGGGCAAGTTGTCACCGGACTTTTACGCCTGGATCTTCCCGCATGGTGAAACCACCAGTATCGGTGTCGGTACCGAGCTTAAAGGGTTCTCGTTGCATGATGCCGTGACGCAGCTGCGCAAGGAAACCGGCCTGGATCAGTGTGAGACACTTCGGCGCGAGGGGGCACCGATCCCACTCCATCCGCTGGCAAAATGGGACAATGGGTGTGACGTGGTTCTGGCCGGCGATGCCGCTGGAGTGGTCGCACCCGCGTCCGGTGAAGGCATTTATTACGCTCTGCTAGGCGGAAGACTCGCGGCAGATGCAGTGGAACAGCTGCTAGTCAACGGCAACGGCAAGGCCCTTGCCAGCGCCCGCAAACGCTTCATGAAAGACCACGGACGCGTTTTCATGGTGCTTGGCATAATGCAGCGCTTTTGGTATAAAAACGACAAGCGCCGGGAGCGCTTCGTGAGCCTCTGCTCCGATCCGGACATCCAGCAATTGACCTGGCAAGCGTACATGTACAAGCGTCTGGTCAAGGCCAAACCGATGGCACATGTGCGCATCTTCTTCAAGGACATGGCGCATCTGCTCGGGCTTGTGGCTCCATGGCAGAAAACGGGCACGAAGGACGCGGCGAAAAGCTGAGCCCGCAACAAATCCGCCGACGGAAACACTCCATCCAGCAATGCATGTCTCCGTGGCGGAGATTCTCGATCCCGTCATCAGGGTACTGCCTTCGTAGAACGTTCATCCATGCACCCAGGATGAAATCTGGGCTGCCCGGATCAGTCATGCAAGACGACCCGGGCGCAGCAGGCGAACAGGCCTACGCAGCAAGACTGTTTTTGTCGTTCTCGAGGAGTCAGCTCTGGGAAGTCCGCGTGTTTCGGCGCTTTCAGCAGCGAAGAAATTGCCCGGAAAACATTGCCAACCAAAAGCTGGCGGCTGGGGATATGGTCGGCACGGTCGCCTTTGTATCTGACGCTGGGATCGCGCGGGCAGTCATGCCGCCCGATTTGCAGGGTCTAATCGCCGCCGAATGACGGGCTCGATGGCTTAGACATCAGTGCTCGCCGTAGCCAACCCGCGTGAAATTGTGAATTGTATTTTATGCCACTTAGGTCAGTGGGTTAAGAGAATCTTGGCCAGGAAGATGCGTCCCAAGTTGGATTTGAGTGTGCTAACGGTGCACCCGGCTCCGACGGCGACGCGATCATCTGTTATGACCTAGCCCTGATCCCGCGACTCGAGGCGGAAATCATACGCCGCGCGCTGCAACACCAGACCGGGATTAAGGATCGAGATTAAGGAAGCGGCGGGCCTGCTCGCTTCGACGATGGGGCTGGGCTGAAGGCCCTGTGAAGATGTCGGCTGGATAAGGAGCGGGAGTCGGAAGCGGTGCAGGCGTAGGAAAACAAAGGGGGAAATTTCCGCCGAACGGCGCGCATTTACGCAATCGCTAACTGTAGTCTGGATCGAGGCTGTTACCGACCCCCCTCGACCAAACGCCCAGCGCCAGCACGGGCCACGCGAGCCTGTTTAGCGCATTGTGACCTATAGGCGCTAAACGTGAGAATTGGCTAAAGCGCGTTCCATCAATCAACGTCTATGCATGATCCGTGTCAATCCGCTGGTGGCGCTGGCACGCCGCGGTCAGCTGGCTGGTGCACGCTCTCAGGCGTCGCGCTGTTGAAGCGCTGAACTCCTAGAACGACAAGACCACCGAGTATCGCTGCGATAACCCCTGCTGCTAGATTCCGCCAAAACACCGCAGTGTTCTGATTTTTATACTTGCGTTGGCATTCATCGAGAGTGGGGCCTGCATCCAGCAGGGTTCTATGGAAGACCTTGAACTTCTCGACATCGTCGATGTATCGGTTCAGCGTCTCCCCAACATCTTTGCCAACGTCTATTCTGCCACGATGACTAGCTACGGCTTCGGTGAGCTTGTCAAGCTCCTTCTTGTGCTGCCAGTAGTCCGGAATGACGTCCCTTATCACCTGAACCTCGTAGCCCTCCAACGTATCGCGAATGCGCTCGCGCAGCGATAGCAAAGTTCCATCAAGCGCATCGAACGCCGCACGAAACACATGACCTACGGCCTTCTGGAGATTCTTCTCACAATACCCGTCATCGGCACCGTCTAGCCCTTCTTCGGGCGCCATTCGCGCAAGCATGACGCGCATCAGGTGATCGAGCGCATCCCTTAGCTCTTTTATCGTCTGAAGATTTGACCGGGAATCCGGATCGATTTCTTCAGAGTAGAGAATGAGTGCCTTCGCATCTCGATGCAGCAGTGCAAGTTCTCGAAACTGCTCACAGTCTCGTTCCGTGAAGGCGTTGACATACGGCCTTTCTTGGCTCCCCGTGTCGTTATCCATGTTTACCTATCCAGGCAACTTCATATTTTTTACTCGTCGAATTCGTTGCTCGTATTCCTTGGCGGTGTAAAACTTACCGGCATCTAGCCTCACGGATCCGCGATTTCTATCAGCATAGCGAGCAACTTTGTTGCGATCCACGTCGTGATTTTCGTCAATCTCCTGAAAATCTCTGTCGACGAGATCGGCAAAACTATTGACCTTCAGTTCGCGGCAAACGATTTGTCTTGTCTTATCTGACACTTGGATTGCCATTATTTCGAAGCCCCTCCGGCGTTGTCGATGTGTCTGCTGTCAGAATTTGGTTTTTCTAACATAGCAATAGCGCGTGCTTCAACGCCTACACTCTAATTTCAGCAAACGACTCGCGAACAAATCGCATAAATAAATTTTTTGGCCAGAAAATCACACTTAATCGAAGGCAGAAAAACAGCCGGGCCTACCTCCGGACACTGATTGATCACGGAGCCGAGTGCTCGCGACCAAATTCTTGCCAAGATTTCCCCGATCCCTCAAACGAAAAACGGCCTACCGAAGCAAGCCGTTGTTTTGATTTGTGCCCTCACGGGGCTGGAGATGTGGTATCGATCTTCAGCGCAACATACACGGGACAGGTGCGAGTATAGCTGGTAAACAGCAGTACCAACGCGATGACCGAGAACAAAATCTTCGCGGAAGTCGATGCAACGACAAAACTGAGAATGATCAGAATCGTAGCCACGATCAGCCGAACTGTGCTGTCTTGGCTTCCAACGTTCTTGGGCATGGACATGGTAACCCCCTCTCTACTGCAATTTGCTAGGAATGATGGAACCAAGGCGCTTTCCATTGCGCTTAGAACCCCAAAGGATCAATCGGCTAGGGCATCTCGGCGATACCAAATTTGGAAGATGGACGCGATCTGCCACTGTCCTTGCGCATCGCCAGCGGTATGATCGTAATGAGCGCTGCAATCAGGAACAGAATCTCCAAAACATAGACGAAGTCGTAGCCCAGCACCGGCCCGGCGAGCTCCAGCCCGACAACAGTGCTGGGTCCAGCCACGATGACCACATCGCGGATGATGCCACCAAGTCCTATCGAGATACCATAGCATGTGGCCTGAATCGCCCCCCAGGCACCGAGCGCAAGCCCGCTCTGCCCGCCATCGGCAGCCATGTCCATGGCGGCGGTCAAGGTACCAACCATAAAGAGTCCGCCGCCGAAGCCGATCAACATGGCGCCAAAGCGAAATAGCAATGACGAACCAAGCGGATCAGCGGCGATCACGGCGATGAACGCAAATACCCCGGTTAACGCGCCATAGACGGCGAGCCGATAGGCATTGCTCCCATGTGACAGCATGTGCGCGGCCAGCGCAAAAGCAGCGAGACTGCCGAATGCCCAGATCGCGGTTAGTCGTGTCGTCTGCGCCACAGTCAGTCCCAGCACCTGCCCACCGTAGGGCTCTAGCAGAATTTCCTGCATCGTAAAACCCGCGGTTCCGAGGCCAGCCCTTTCAAGGTGCGTAAAAACAACATTATGAATCAGTCTCTTAGCGTCAAGGGCTCGCAGGCATCCGCAGCCGCTTGCCAGCTTGTCGGAAAGCAAACACCGCAAAATCATGCGGTTGCGGTCGTACACGTATCAACACCTTGAAAGGGTTGGTTCCGAGGCCAAGGGCAATGAGCAATCGTGTCGCATGACCGGCACTGATGAAAGTATGCCAGGTATTAAAGAATTTCGGCTGCGGCACATTCGCCGCCGCATCCGCGATCGACCTTTCCGCGCGCGCCTGATTGATCGCCTCCTGTTTCCATAGCGCCAACAGGTTCAAACCGACCGTGATTAGAGCGACCCCCTGCAACACACCAATCAAACGCTGGTTCGCCTGGTTCGGATGCATACTGTTGAAATCAGTCAACAGCCAACCGTAGATCAGCGCACTGACAAGCATGCTCAGCTGCAACACCACAAACAACAACGCCACCACACGCGGACGAGATTCCTCCGTCGCCAGATCCGTGGCCAACGCCAGCCCCGCTGTCTGCGTGGTATGCAAACCTGCGCCGGCGAGGAGAAATGCACAACCGGCGGCAATCCAAATGGCGAAAGTCGGCAGACTGCCGCCCTCAGCCATCAGCAGCAACGTAAAGGGCATGATGGCGAGCCCTCCGAACTGCATCAACGTGCCAAACCAAATATAGGGCACGCGTCGCCAGCCGAAGGCTGAACGGTGAATATCCGACTTGAAACCGATCAGCGCCCGAAACGGCGCGAACAGCACGGGCAATGCAACCATCAGCGAAATCAGCCAGGTCGGCACGCCCTTTTCAACAACCATGACGCGATTCATCGTGCCATACAGCAACACCATCATCATTCCAGCCGACGCCTGGAACAGCGACAGCCGCAACAACCGCATCAGCGGCAGCTCCTTGGTCGCCGCATCCGCAAAGGGAAGGATCTTGGGCAGAACCTCACGTATCCAGGCCTGCTTGATTTCTTCGAGAGAAGCGCCGCTCATCTGATGTTTCGCTCCGTACCAATAGATCATGCGAACGAGGGTCGTGCAACAGCACGACGCCCGCACGTCGGTGCCCCAACGTCGATAGCCGTCAGGAGGAAATAGCTTCGGTTATAAACCCGGACCCCGGCCCGCGCCGCTGACCATTGGTGCCCGAGGCCCGAGATCCGAGAGCATCGTGTGCAGCCGCGGGCGGGCCAAACCGACAACCCTAACGGCCAACTGCGAAGTGTACACCGATTCGGCATCAGGGACCTTTGATGCATGGCACCCAAAGCGCGAATGCCCGCATCAATCCGGTGCTTATAGTCCTCTTACGTGACATTAAAACTGTCCCTTTCGTTTAGGGCCAGCACTCACGCACCAAAAACAAAAGGGCATATCTGGTTATCATGTTGAGTGACTATACAACCGGCATCGTCCGCTCGACCAACCGCAAATCAACCTGATTGGCCATGGATGTGCGGTCGAGACGATGAACTTACCGATATTGAACAACATTTCCGTCGGCACCGACAAAACCTCACAAAAATCTGTATTTGAAGCTTGACATAAATAAGAAAGGTAATCCCCCGGCTTTGCCGGGGTGACAGTAGCAGTTTGACATTTCCGGGAGTCCATCGGAGACACTCTGTTCGTGAGCCGCCAAGCACACGACTGTGGAGAGTCCCGATGGACAAGATTGCCAGCCTAAGCCACTCCAAATGGGAGTGCAACTATCACGTTGTTTTCATTCCGAAATGCCGCCGTCGCGTCCTATATGGTCAGCTTCGGAAGCACCTCGGTGAAGTGTTTCATGAGCTTGCTCAGCACAAGGACAGCCGGATCGAGGAAGGCCACCTGATGCCGGACCATGTGCACATGCTGATCTCGATTCCGCCGAAACATGCGGTCTCGCAGGTTGTGGGCTACATCAAGGGGAAAAGTGCCATCCATGTGGGCCGCGTCTACGGTGAGCGCAAGCGCAATTTCAGCGGGCAGCATTTCTGGGCGCGCGGCTACTTCGTGTCGACGGTTGGGCGAGACGAGGCCACGATCCGGGCCTACATCCAGCACCAGGAACGCGAGGATCAACGCTTCGATCAGCTACGGCTATGGAGCTGACCCGCCGCCTTTAGGCGGCTCATTAACTTAGGGCCGCGTTAGCGTCCCCTTCGCCGCTTTGAGCGGCTCACGAATTCAAAGCCCCCGGCTTTGCCGGGGGATGTTTACTTTAAAAACAAAGTCTTACGAAAAAGCCCCACGCACCCGCTCGTCAGTTGGTCGGAGTTATGAACAAGGCCGTCTCTTGTAATTAATTTTGACCACAATGCGCGGATGTCGAACGACGAAGAACGACGAAGGGACCGCAATACTGAAAATGGTTCCAATATCTGGAGACTAGTGGGGAAATCGAAGCTACTGCGAAAGATGCCCAACAAACGGCTCGGCCCGACCGCCCGTTGCCGCGCCGTCGCTTCGCTTCGGCGCAGCAACGGGCGGCGGGCCAGCCTTAACGTTGGGTGCCTACCTGCATGGTTGGTGTTGGTGGTAGAATCAGCCGATAGATAGACATCAGCGACGTTGGCCAGGGCAGCGACATCGGCCAGCTTAGCAGCGTTCGCGAGATCGCGGAAACAAGCGAAAGGCGCGGCACGGGACACCTACGCTCCGACACCGTAGGTTAGGATATCGGTCAACTACTGGATCAGTTTGCCGCGACATACATCGCACTCGTGTCATCTGTCAGGTACGCGACAAGAGCAGTAGCGCAGCACAGACGACAGCATGTAGTCACGAACAAGGGGAATATGAAGGGGTGAGAATTACCGACATCATTTGGAAAGAGCGCTATGTAGAGAAGCTGATCTCGAAGCACAGCGTATCAATGGACGAGGCCGAGGATGTCGTGCTATATCAACCTCTCGTGCGGAAGATTGCGAAGGGCCATGTTCGAGGTGAGAACGTCTACTCGGCAATGGGTCAAACTCGCGCTGGACGCTATCTGATCGTGTTCTTTATCGGAAAAGCGCACAATACGGCGCTACCCATCTCCGCACGGGATATGGATGAATCAGAGCGAAGGTACTATGAAAGACACAGATAGAAAGGTTGATTCACTACCGGACGCGTTCGCATCTGAAGATGAAGCAGCAGAGTTCTGGGATACTCATAGTCTTGCTGACTACGAAGAATTCCTTGAGGCCGTTGATTTGGACGTGTCAATCGAGCGGCGGCACTTTGAAATCGAGGTAGATAGACAGAGCTTCCTCGCCCTGCGTCAAAGCGCCGAAAAGCAACGTAGACCCATCAAGGACCTAGCAAGCGAGATCCTCAAGCGAGAGCTCATGAAAGCTTGAGGTGAGGATTCGCCGACGGAGAAGTTGGAGAACCCCGATGACCCACAGTGAGCAGTTTCCAAGCTGATTTCTGGCCGCGCCATGTTGTTTGCCGGCGCTGGGTTCTACTTCGGGACGAAGAACGTAGCCGGAAATGCCCCCCGAGGCCTTGTTCATAACCCCGACCAACTGACCAGCATGTGCTTAAGACTTTTCCGTAAAACTTTGTTTTAAATTTAAAATACTGTGGCGTTGGAGGTTAACCCTAAGTCTTGGCCGAGCTTATGAACAAGACCCCCCCGAATAGCAAAGCCCTATGCCATTTGATCTGCAACCTGGCTGGAATAGAGCGAGACGACGACCCGAGATTTCTTTCAGTCTCCGACACAGACCGGGCGCATTCGCACTGACGACAACGAGCGCCTCGACCGGACAAGCCGATCAGGCGCGTGTTAGGCATACGAGGCAACTAATGGATCAGGAATCAAGTCCACAACAATCGCAGGCTCATAAAGCGCTTCAAGACATGCGCAAGCGATTGCTTGATCTTACGGCCCGCAATCGGTTGATCAATTTTCGCCATACCAAAAACGGTAGCCTTCGAATCATAGATGGGTATCCCAACCAGCTTGCTGAGACCTAAAAGCCCAAAAACACCAAGCCCAAAAAAGCCCAAAAAGGACACCCACTTTTAAAGCCCAAAAAGGACACCCACTTTTCGCCCCGCCGAAATGTGGGTATCTCATATCGCTACACTATAAGGGCGCTACACTATATGGGTGTCTCATACCGCTCCTCCATACCGCTCCTACCGCTACCTTACCGCTATATCCCATACCGCTCCATACCGCTATACCCATACCGCTATACCGACTCCACACCGCCGCCGCCTACCTCAAGGCCAACATGCCGCTCGGCAACTACATCGACCTCACCGAGCAGCAGGCCTGGGACGTCGCGGCCTTCATGAACAGCCACGAACGCCCGCAGGACCCGCGCTTCACCGGCGATCTCGCCGAGACCACCAAGCAGTTGTTCCATGGCAGCGAATTCGACTACTACGGCAAGCGCAAGGGGCCTGACGGAAAGCTGCTTGGCAAGGGGGCGATGATGCCAGCGCGATGAGACCGTGAAACCCGCTCGCCAATCGCCGCAGACCTGGTCTTCGCCAGGCGGTAGGTGCGGCTTCAGCCGCACTGAGGCGATTACCGGAAAGAAACGTACCGAATGGCGCAGGATCTTCGTCCGCCTCCAAGAAGCGGCAGGGGGCGAAAAAACAAGCTAGGCGGTAGGCTTCTTGACAGAAATCGCCTCATCGTCTTGGTCGCGCAGCGTGCGCAGGCGGACGCATAGCAATCACCCAAATCGATGCCCGGGTTTGAGTCCCACATCCAGCCCTTTCAAGGTGTTGATACGTGTGCGACCGCAACCGCATGATTTTGCGGTGTTTGCTTTCCGACAAGCTGGCAAGCGGCTGCGGATGCCTGCGAGCACTTGACGCTAAGAAACTGATTCATAATGTTGTTTTTACGCACCTTGAAAGGTCTGGTCCCACATCCTAAGACCGTAACTTCTCACTTTCCTCCGGCAGCCGCCGCACGAACGACCTCGGCCAAAGGCGGAATAGCGTTCACCCGCGCCAGCCTGTCGTGCAGGTAGTGCCAGAACGAGATGCCCAGTTTGCGGCAGGTTTTCTTCAGGCTGGTGAAGGTATCCCGACAGCGTCGCCCGTCTTCGCTGCGGGTCGAACCGCTGGTTTTGCGTCGACTGACATATTCGCGGATATCGCTTTCGCTGAGGTTGTTGTGTAACGGCAGGTCGGGGTCGTCGAGCACTCCAAGCAACTCTTCTTTGTTGCGCGCCAAACGTTTGAGGTGCCCGTTGAGCGTCTCGTAATTCGTGCGGGTCCGGCACAGTTCGTCGAACCGGCTGCGGATTTCTTCGCGGAATTGCGGCGTTTGGAAAGCTTCCTCGATCTTGTACGCTTTCAGGTCGGCATACAGATCCCAAATCTGGCAACGCACCCAATCGATGTGCTTGGCGTGGGTTGGATTGAGCGGCACGAGCTTGTTGATGTTGCGCTCGGCGTGCATCCAGCACAGCGCATGACGGAAGACGTTGAATTGTCCCGCGTCATCGCTGACAACTCCCATTGTCGTCGGAAAACCCTGTGCCAGCAGGCTGCCCGTCAGCGCCCCTTCGGTCGCGATCCGGATGTGTTTCGGGCCCGTGATGCCAACCGCGGCGAGAGACCTGTCCCACTCTTCCTTGTTCGCAAAGCTTTTGCCTTCTTCGAGCAGATGGAGTGTCTTCTGCGGCAGCTTGTGCCGGGCCGTGTACTCCAGCGCCCCGGCGTTGAGCACGTCATCGGTGCGCCCGGCGCGCAGCAATTCCAGAAAGTTGACCCGGCTCTTACTCTGCGTGCTCTCGAACCAGGCGAACAACTCATTGCCGATGAAGGTGCAGTAGCCGTTCTTGCCGTCGTGCCGCGCCCCGGTGTCGTCCACCTGAATATGATTCGACACCTGCAATCCCGCCTCCAACAACCCATCCTTCTCGGCGTGGAAGTCCTCGTGCTTCTGCGTGAGCAGATGGTTCAGTTGACCCGCCGATATCTCGATGCCCAGGTCGTGCAAGTGCTCCAGCAGCAAGGGCTGGGTCACGCGCTGGTGGTGGTACTGGTAGAGGACGTAGCTTTTCAGTTGCGCCCCGTCATGACCCTGCACCGAGATCGGCAACCGCCCTTTCAGTGTCTGACCGTCCGGCCCGATCCAGGTCTCCAGGCGGTAGCGGATGGTGTGCGCTTCGATTGTCAGCTCCTGCACCACGAAGTCGTCGTAGCCCTTGAAACGCCAACCCTTCTCGCGCGCATCCACCGGCAGCCCTTCCGGGACGATTTTCTGCTCTTCGTGGACCTCCAATTCCCCGGTTTTTGCGCGTTTCGGGCCGGGTTTGGGCTTCTTTTCCGTGCCGCCTTCCCCGGCCTTGTCGGTCTCCGCATCCATCCGGCTCGGCTTCAGTTTGGGCTTGCCCTTGAGCTCCTTTAGCCGCTTGACCTCGGCTTCCAACTCCTCAATCCGCTCCTGTTGCTCCACAATCAGCCGCAGCAATGCCTGCACCAGCGGTGTCTGCTCCGCTTCGGGGATCTCCGGCAGCTTGAGCGTCGGCTTGCTCATGGCGCTGAGTCTATCCGCATTTCTCCAGATAGCAACAGAATTTTGCCGGGGGAGAATGAGAAGTTACCTAAGACCTCTGTGTGTCGGTTCTGGCCGTTTGCTGTGCCCTTGATTAGCAACAGTCAAGAAACGGATTCTCAACGCGGACACCGGCGTAATCTTGTCCGTGATTGAGGTCCTCCGAATAGAGGACGCCGGCCCCCAGCATGCGGGCACCGGCGATGATCGCGCTGTCCCAGTAGGAGATCTGAAACCGTTGCTTCAGATCCAACGCCTGCAACAACAGGTCCCGATCCGTCGCCACCAGCGGCCGCTGCAACAGTTGTCGAATCAGTTCCACCGCGTCCTCGTGGGACATGACCGGGCCGCGGGGACGAACCAGATTCACGTACAGTTCCTGCAGCACCTGTACCGAAAGCCCCCAATTCGACTGCGCCAGCACCGAGCGCGCCCGCGCGCGCTTGGTAACCTCATCGGCACTGGTCGAGGCCGCGTAGAGGAACACGTTGGTATCGATGAAGGCATCAACGCTCATGGGCGGCGTCACGGCTCAGCCGCTCCGCGGCTCGTAGCCCCTTGGCCTTGTCCATGGCCGCAAACAGCCTGGTGTTGGCCAGTTCCTGCCGATCCTCCCCTCCGGTCAGCGACCGCAGATAGTCCCTGACCAGGGCGCTTACGCTCGTGCTGCGCTCGGCCGCGACGATGCGCGCCCTGCGATACACATCCTCATCCACCGCGACGGTAATATTCTTCATGATCGCATCCACCGGCTTACAGTTACACAGGCCCACAGTCTACTCCAACCATGAGGTCACAAGCCACGCGTCAGTGGGCAGAATCCGCAGCGACCGCTCCAAACATGCACGCGCCCATGGCCGTCTAGCCGGTGTTGGCATGAATCCGGGGATCCCGAGGGCTATGGAGGCGACGGACATCCGACCGCCTAGTTCTGACACAAGTCATCCGGACCGAGATAGCGGAGGTCGATCATTCCAGGCTCGCTGGAGACCGTCCCGGAAAGGAGACCGACTCGGCCGACATTGAGTGCCAGAGCGACATCGCCGAGAGGCATTGCGTCCGCTGACAACACGATCGGCCGACCGTCGCGGTGCCAAACAGCAATCTGAGTGCCAGGAGCAGGCCGCGAGGAGTACCAATCACCTTTGCCGAAAGACGTCGTTCAGCCCAGGTGCGAGCCTGTTGTGGCGTGTAATGGTTAGCAAATTCGATCCATATCTGCCTGGTTTCGGGAGTGGGCCAGTCCGGCTTTGCACTCCAAACGGCAACCGTTCGAGAGCCCAACCAGCGCTTCAGTTCCTGGCTGGTGGTGAAGGACGCTGCCGTGTCACCGACCGCCTTGATTGCGGCAAGCCTCGAGTTGAAACCCGCCTGAATCAAGATCGAGGCTGACCGATTCATCGTCCCTGTCTCGTTCGCCGGAACGGCCAGCCCAAGCTCAAAATCTTCAAGCGTCAGCCCCAAGACGTCGTCCACCACATCGCCGTTGGTGCCGGCTCGGACGCGTACCGCATCCATCGCCCAAGGCAGAAGGTAGACGCCCAATTCCGGCCAATTCCCAAATTCCGGGGACAGTTTACTTAATTGCGCTTTTCCTCCCCGAATAGGTCGCCTGTAAAGGGATCTCGCTCTTGGCGTTTCGGATCTGGCTTCTTCCGCTTCAAGGTCCGGGCCAATTGCCGCTCCAACGACTCTACGAAGGTGTCGGAACCGAGCGGCCGACCGGTACTGGCGTGGGCACGCAGCAATTCGTTGAAGCCTTCGTCCTCGCCCTCGCCGATAAAAGCCTCCCAGTCGGGGATCAACGCCAACAGAGGTCGCACGGTGACCAAGGCATCGTCGCGTCCCGCAAAGTGGGCTGCGGCGCTCGTCCGCGGCCAATCCTGCGCACGGGCGCAGAGGCGCGCTCTCACAGGGTTCCGTTCAACGTACCTGGCAGCCGCAAGCAAGTGTCGCTCATCCGTGACGAACGAGTGGAAGCGCTCCTGCCAAAGATGCCCTTTCCAGCCCTCGCGGAAGTTGACCATTCGCGTGACCCGGCGATGGGCTTCGCCCAGCGCGTCCCGTAAACCCAATTCGTCCGCCGGAACCAGGATGAGATGCACATGATTCGGCATGAGGCAATAGGCCAGCACGTCCGTTGCGCAACTGCGGCAGGATTCGGCGAGCAGCTCGCGGTACTCCGCATCGTCCTCGTCCGCAAAGAACGTCTGCTGGCAGCGATTGCCCCGTTGCGTCACATGGTGGGGCAACCCCGGCGCAACCACTCTGATAAGTCTTGCCATGCCATTCTGGAGGCCTCAACCCTCAAGCCCGGCTGATCCGTTGGTCTTGCTCGGCAAACATTCTGCGCCGTTCGAGTAATTAAGTAAACTGTCCCCGTAATTGTGCTGAAATGCTTTATCGAGGGCGAGCATCTCGACCCGGCGAACCCGCCGGAGCGGATACAAACCCCGGAGATGCAACGGGTTATGAGCATCGTTGAACAGTTTTCCGAAAAGGACCGTGCCTAGGTAGTTCAATCTGGACGGTCCTGGCTTAGCCTGACTCACGCAGTTTTCTTTCATCACCGACTGAACTGTATTGGTTTATATATCAACGCCTTACACCCTCCAACTATCCAGGCGCTGCACATAGACCTGCGGGAGCGAAAAGTGCGTGAAGAAGGCGAAATTGAACACCCTAGACCGTGCCTATCATACCTACCAGGCGCGCCAAAACTATCTCCGCCAGCAGAAGAGCAGCGCACGGCATATCCAAGTCATTGAGGCCGAGCGAATGCGCGAGCGCGCGGAGAAGGAGCGTGAGCGTGCGGAGAAAGAGCAGGCGCTTGTGTCCGAACAGCGCGAACGCACCGAAAAGGAACGTGAACGCGCAGAGAAGGAGCAAGCGCTTGCATCCGAACAACGCGAAGGCGACGAGACAGAGCGCGAACGAGCAGAAAAAGAAGCAGCCCTTGCAGAGATTGAGCGTCTTAAAGTCTTATTGAACGATGCCAGATCCCGTTGAGAATCTTCAGCGACGGGATAACGCGAGCGACGCAATCAGGTCTAACAAAACAAGTCAAGTTTTTTCAAGCCCCTGCTGCTGGCTCAGCACGCGTATCCGTCAATCCCCAAGCTCATCCACCGGACTGTTGACCGGCAGCATATCCGATGTCAATTATCTTGTCCGGTCAGCGACAACTATCTTGGCCGGTTAGTTGTCGCTGTTCTTTGGGGTGGGAGCCTCCTGTGTTGTGGGGTGGTTTGGGGCGCCCCTGGCGGGTCCGAGCACGGGAAGAAGCCCGAAGGGCGACTGGACGTGCTCGGACCCGCCAGGGGCGCGGCGCCGCGCCGTGGGGTTGTCGTCGCGCGCCGTGCGGGCGCGCTCGCGACGACGATTACTCGGCCTCGGGGTTGATGGCCGACGCGCGCGGTTCGTTACGCCGCGCGCTGTCAGCGCTGCTTGTCATCGACCTGGTGGCTGGTGCCGGACGTGCGCTCGCCGGCTCGCTGCCGCGCTGGCCGAGGGCGTGCTTGCGCCGGTAGCTATCGCTGACGATCTCGATGATGCTCGCGTGATGGACCAGGCGGTCGACGGCGGCCACCGTCATCATCTGGTCGGGGAAGATCTGATCCCAGTCGGCGAACGCCTGGTTGGAGGTGATGATCAGGCTGGCGCGCTCGTAGCGATGGGCGATGAGTTCGAACAGCACCTGTGTTTCCTGTTGGCTTTTCTTGACGTAGCCGAAATCGTCCAAGATCAGTAGCGGGTACTTGTCGAGCTTGTGCAACGCGTCTTCCAGGCGCAGTTGCTCGCGGGCGAGTTGCAACTGCTGCACCAACGCGGTGGTGTTGGCGTAGCGCACGCGCACGTTGCGCTCGGTGAGCGCATGGCCGATGGCGGCGGCCAGGTGGGTCTTGCCGACGCCGCTGGCACCGAACAGCAGCAGGTTGCGCGCTTGGCGGGTCCAGTCGCTGGAGCCGGCCAGGGCCTGGATCTGCGCGCGGGTCGCCTCTGGCAGTTCGGCGAAATCGAAGCTGGCCAGGCTTTTGCCCGGGGGCAACTGGGATTCCTTGCTGTAACGCGAAATGCGTCGGCTGTGACGATCGGCCAGCTCTTGCTCGCATCGCGCACTGAGGTAGCGCGCGCCGTCCCAGCCGTTGCGCTCGGCTGTCTCGAGCTGCGTCTGCCAGTGGCGGGCGATGCTGGTGAGGTTCAGTTGCTTGAGCATCAGCGCTAATGTGGCGGTCTGGACCATGTCAGTGCAGCTCCATGGATTGGCCCTGCGCGGGCAACAGGTGGTCGTAGCTCGCAAGCGCGTGCTGGGTACTGGGCCGGTCGCGCAGCTCAGCCTGCTGTGTGGCTGCGTCGCGGGCGTCGAAACGGCTTTCCAGCGCCGTCAGCGTGGGCACGCTACCCGCGGCGATGCGCTCGAGCAGATACGCGCCCAGCGCCTGCTCACAGTCGGCGCGCGCGGCCAGGGCGAGGATGCCGACGATGCGTTTGCATGCCGCGCGTGCTTCTAGGTGGCTGTCCAGATGCTGCCAGATCGCGCGGTAGGTGGCGTTGGGCAGCAGGTCTTCGCGCAGCTGCGAGTAGCGAAAGGCCTGCGGCTTGCGTGCCAGCACGCCGATGAGGTGGCGGTAGTCGATGCGCCGTGCCCGCTCGTGGTTGACGCTGTACACCCGCGGCAGCGTGAGCGCCAAGGTTGCGCCGACGTACGCCTCGATGCGGTCGTCGAAGAGATGCAGGCGTAGCCGCTCGCCGACCAGGCGTGCGGGCACGCTGTAGAGCACGCGCTTGACATCAATGGTGGCGAAGGTGGTGACCACGACCACCTGCTCGCTGTAGTCGCCGGTGCGCCGCCGTGGTAGGGCTTGCAGCTGCGCGCGCTCAATGGCGAGCGCCTCGCTGCAACGCCGGTTGAAACGCACCAGCAGGGCGTCGAGCCACTCTCGGTAGTCCTGCAAGCTGGCGAAATCGGCCGAGTCACGCAGCAACAACGCCTGCACAATGCGCCGCTTGATGTGCCCGTGCGGCGATTCCACGGCGCCGTTCTCGTGACTGACGCCACGGTTGTTGCGCGTGGCCGTCATGCCGTAATGCGCGCAGAGCTGCGTGTAGCGCTCGGTGAGGTCCGCTTGTGCTTCGCTGCTGAGGTTCTTGTAGGCCGCCGAGAGGCTGTCGGTGCGGTGCTCCAACGGTGCCCCACCAAGCCGCCACAGCGCCTCCTGTAGCCCTTCGGCCAGCGCACTGTAGGATTCCCCTCCAAGCACGACCTTGACGTGGCTCCAGCCGCTGTAGGCGAGGCGAAAGTGGTACAGCCGGTGGTCCAGCTCCTCGCCAGCGATCGTCACGACCAGCCCTTTGAGTTCGGTGAAATCCGATAACCCCTGCCGACCTGGTTCCTGCACCTGGCGGAACATCACCTCCTTGTCCGCTCCGTGCAGCGCCTTCCACGCCTTCACCCGACGCTGGAAGGTGCGCTTCTTGCCGTTGCCGTACTCTCCCGGATGGCGTTCCTGCAAGTCTTCAAACAGGGTCGTCGCATCCAGGCGCGGCTGGCGCTCCAGACGACTGACGATCTCCTCCTCCCAGACCCCTGCAAACGGGTCCGCGCGCGTTCGCCAGTGCCGCTCCTTGCGCTGTAATACGCCGACCTCCCCGTGTTCGATCCGCCGTGCACTGCGCTCGGATACGCCCGTCTTGGCGCTCGCCTGCGCCTGCGTGCGACTTTGCTTTCTGTTGCTCATGTAGAACTTGACCTGCTCAATGGTGATCCGCTTGCCTGACATTCACGCGCCGTTTGGTTGCGAAAATGCCAGCTACCTTAGCCTCTAAAATCGGCCAAGTTAGTTGTCGTCGACCGGCCAAGTTAATTGTCACCTAACAAGCAGCACACCCGGCCGGTTCATCACATGGGTATAGATCATGGTGGTCGACACATCCGCATGACCCAGAAGCTCTTGCACGGTGCGGATGTCGTAACCCGCCTCCAACAGATGGGTCGCGAACGAGTGCCTCTTATGCCGCGTGCGGCATAAGAGGCATTATTCCGCACGCCGGATTATGCCGAACCCGGGTGTGAGAGCCGGTGGTGCTCGGGCTTGGCGGGGGGAACCATTCGGCATAATCAGAGGCTCTTCAGGAAGGCGAGCAGCTCGTCGTCCGGGCGGTAGTGTCCCGGTGGGACATCGACATTGGCAGTCTTGGCGAGCGCCTGCTCTTTCATCCGCATGTCGGCGTGGAGGTAGATTTGCGTCGTCTCCACGGATTCATGCCCTAGCCATAAGGCGATGACGGCACGATCGACGCCATTTTGCAGCAGCGCCATGGCCGCGCTGTGGCGGAGCACATGAGGGGTCATGTGCTAATAGCGCTAGCGATCATGTAGCATACTGATTTTCAAGATCAATTACAGCTTCTCTCCGGGGCTTTGTTAGCAGGGGATAGGGCTTGGGCCTTCGCTTAATTGCCCGTGGCTGTGGCGTTTGATTACGGATTCCCACGGCGTTTGTCGATATTGCTAAGAGTATGGTATTCGCCATATCCATAAT
This sequence comes from Thiohalocapsa sp. PB-PSB1, assembly GCA_016745215.1. Classification (GTDB taxonomy): domain Bacteria; phylum Pseudomonadota; class Gammaproteobacteria; order Chromatiales; family Chromatiaceae; genus Thiohalocapsa. Next base: position 2,922,615 of record CP050890.1, on the reverse strand, counting down.
ACATCGACTTGCCATTCCGATCAGAGTCGTTGCGCCAGCTACAATCAATTGGACAGCACCTTTGAAACTAATTTGTCTGGGAATTTTCTCATGAATAATTGCCGATTGAGAGATTATCGAACGAATAAGATTATAGGCCATGAAATAAATAGCGATCTCTTTTTTTATCATTTCCGGAGACAGGCAGCTCAGCATTTCCATACCCATGTGTGTTTTTATGCTGCGAAGATCTACTTCAATATTCCAACGCTGCTGATAAAGAAAGGACATTTCTTTTTTGTGAAATTGCTTATGGTCCGTTAAAGTTGTCACGAAATCCGTTCCATTAACACGGAATTCCCGCACAGTTATTGTGTTTGGTAGTTGATCATATTCTTCTTGCGACATCCATAGTGGTTTTTCAGCCGGCTTCGACCATGTCACTAAATGATCATTTTTTCCGAGTCTGATTCCTTTGCTATAATCAACTTTACGTCTTGCATGATTTTGCATGACGACAGGCACCCCTGCCATAATTAATCGCATTATGATTGCAAAAGTGGCATAGTAGCGGTCCGCGAGTAATAAATCGCCTTCCTTCAACGATCCATGTAAGTTACTGAATAATCAGGCTTCTCCCGTGCCTTTACCTTCGTAGGGGGCGTAGGCATAGTCCCTGACAGAACCCGTGGCCAGAGAGATCAACGCGCAGATACGAACAATAGGAAAACCCAAACCGGATCCTGTAACAACACGGTCGTACCGTCCACCATGTAGACATAATATCCGCGCCATTTCCAATCGTTTTTCGTGTGATTTTCCTTGACCGCTGTTTCTCGCACCCCGTCTTCAAGCAACGCCAGCGGTAAGCGAGTACGTGCGGTACAATACGGTCCGGAGTTGTGCGATATTTCGGTTTCTCCTTCGCCTGCCCGTTCTATCAGAAAACGGGAAACCGCGGCTTTGCAAGAGCGATTATCATTAAGCACTTGCAACAAGAAAAGTCGCAGCACAACCAAGGGAGTGTAGATGGTATCCCGACGATACGGTACCGATTCAGCCAACTTCTTGAGCCAGTCGGGACTGAATACATTGCTCAGAGAAAAGTTGGATAACTACAAAAATGAATGTTTGAGATTTTTGATTTGCGTACTCAGTTGCAGTCGTTTATGATCACTCATGGTTAGGCTCCAGTGATGGAAATGTTCGACAACATGATTCTATCGGTTTTTTGCTGGAGCTTAACCTTAATAATTAAGGCGATTCTGTAAATCGAGTGATAAGTAATGAGCTTTCGATGGAATGTGTCGCGTGATTGGCGTTCCTATTTTCATAGCCACAAAGATTGTTATAACTAATTGTATTAATTGAGTTTTTAATTGATCGCTAGCGCTATTAGGGTCATGTGCTTCTGCGCCAAGGAAGGGCAGTGTTGACGAGCGACAACGGCATATTGGCTCTCCTGGATTTTGTGGGAACCAATAAATATTTTAAAAACAACCACTTAGTCTCATTTTTTCGTACACATTAAGATTAAAATGTGGTTGAGCACAAAGTCTGTAACTCATTGATTTATAATGTATCGACCCCGAACCGGTCATATCCGTTGAGATCCAGGAATACCCTTTGATAGAGGTGCCCGAGGTTGGTGATGCCATAGCAGCGGCGTTTGATGACTTTGATCTTATTATTTAATCCCTCGACAAAGCCGCTGGTATGTCGACCAATAAAATAATTGGTCACTTCCTCAAAATGCGTATTCAGCGTACCGAGGAAGCTATCAAAGCAACTGAGCTTGCGGTTGGTGACACGTTCCATCCAGCCACGCAGTTTGCGCTTACCCTGACCTTTTGATAGGCGGCTTTCATAGATGGCAGTGAGTGATTCGCAAGCCTCATAGGCTTCTTGTAATTTTGGTGAATAGCGAAAGAGCCGATTCAGCATGCGTCGCTCATCTGCATTCAGATCGGCGCGACGCTGACGCAGCAGCCAATGCACGTTCTTGAACGACTTGCGCTCTTCTTTGGAGAGTATATGGCACAGCCGTTTCCATTCGCTTTTGCGCAGTTTTTCCAGTCCATTTCGGTACAGCTTGGCAACATGGAACCGATCCGCGCAAATGTGTACGCGCTTGCCGAACACGGCTTTAGCGGCACCGATGAAACCTTGATAAAGATCCGAGCACACACTCTGGACGGTGCGTCGCAAGCGCTTGGGAATGCTGAGAAAAAACTCCTGTACGGTGGCCTTGGTGCGGTCGCCGAGCAGACCGATGACATGCAATGTCTCGTTAATGTAAGCGCTGACAACGACGACAAAATCACGATGACCCTTTTTCAACGCAATCTCATCAATGCCAATGACCTCCAAGCGTTCAATTGCGTTCCAATCGACATCACAGGCTATGTTTCGATCCAAAATACCCTGCAGTGCGTCGACACCAATGGCATGCTTACGACTAACATCCTCGAGCGTACTGTTGATCAACTCCAGTAGCATCTGCTGTTCGAACGCTTTTGTCACCCGGGAGCGCTGCGTGTACCATGACAGCGTTTGGCTCGTTGTTGGACGCCCTTCGCAGAAAGGGCATTGATAACGTTTCGGCCTCAAAACAAGAACAACTCTATAATCCCCGAATGGCAAATGGCGTAACTCAAGTTCTCGACCATGGCCATACTCATGATCGATTGGCCGACCACAGCGATGACAGTTCGTACCCTCCAGGGTGCTATGCACATAGACTTTAAGTGTCTTGCGCTCGCCGAGCACCACGCGATCAACGGCGATATCAGGAAGATTTAAAAGTGTCTGAAGGGTCTCTTTATCAAATGTCATTATCAACAACGTCCAGATGGGGTTTCAGTGACAGGCGGTTCTCAAGTTGTTGATTTACATGATACAACAGTCCCACGAGATCCGGAAGAGCCCAAGTGGCGCCATCATTGATAGCCAAAGTGTCAAAGGGACACCGGAGTCATCGGTCGAATCCGGCTTCGATGGTGGTAAGCTTGTCAAGGGCCGGAAGCGACATATCGTCGTTGATACAATAGGTTGCCTGCTTGTCGTCTACGTGCATGCAGCTAATGTGTATGACGGAAAAGCAGCTCGTGAAATTCTCACGCGTCTATTCGTGCTCCTGCAGAGTGTAAAGTATATTTGGGCTGATTGCGGCTATATGGGTAAAGAGCTTTTTAATTGGGTATTATCTGAATTTAATTGCACCCTCGAGATTGTAAAGAGGCAGAAAAGAAAGAAAGGTTTTCATGTATTGCCGCGTCGCTGGGTCGTGGAGCGCACATTTGCTTGGCTTGGCCGGTCTCGTCGACTGAGTAAAGATTATGAAAGAGAACCGAGATCAAGTGAGTCACAGGTCTATCTTGCATCGTCACGTTTATTGCTTCGTCAAATTTGTAATAATCAAATAGCTTATGAGTAGACTATTCGAATTTATTGCGTTGTTTAGGTCGAACATTAAAGAAAATAGTTTTCATACAGCGTCTCAGGTGTCCTATCATGAAACGGCGAATGGACTCCAATGAAAATGTCTTAGAATCTCCGAAATAGCAAAACACCAAAGTGATTGTAAACTCCAAAGGTGTGATCGTGGTTCTGGCGTCCTCGGCAGGAATAAATTTTTCGAAGCATTGTTTCAAAACATCAAGAATGCTATTCTCGGTCATGGCGATACCTTTGCTGCTTTTGTAGTATTTAGTGGGCACAACTATTTTATTATGAAAGTTAGCAAGGGTTTCGCCGTCTATTGAAAAAATTTATAACTGCATGAAATTTAAGAAAAAATATCCCGAACACCTATGGGCTAACAAGGCAAATCCAGCCGACCACAAAAGCGCGCGTCGAGTTCGTTCAGTTGTTTCTAGCGCCGGTGCTGGCGCGCTTTTGTGTCGGCTGATTTGCAACGTTGGCACCATACAAACTTCGGGCGACCACCAACCCCTTTGCCAGAAGCGCCCGGACCGGAAGCGATAGGAGACAGACTTGAAGATTCGCTTCTATAACGACCCGTCAACTGGCATGCCTCACATTTACGAGCACGGAGTTGATGAAGATGAAGTGTCAGAAGTGATGTTCGGCCCTGGCGAGGATTTGCCTGCAAAGCGCGACTCACGAATGAAAATCGGTCAGACAGGCGCCGGGCGGTTTCTCCAAGTCATCTATGTTCCAGATGAAGACCCCGAGAGCGTGTTCGTGATCACGGCCTACGAACTGCAAGGCAAAGCAAAGGCCGCGTATCGACGAAGACAACGGAGGAAGAGCCGATGAGTAATGCATTTCCAAAGGGCTGGGATGAAGATCGTGTGCGTCAAGTCCTCGACCACTACGAAAGCCAGTCCGAAGACGAGCAGTTCGCAGAGATTGAAGCGGCCTTCGAGCAAGAAGACACGGTAACCATTTCCATACCCGCGAGCCTCGCTCCAGAGGTTCGGGCGCTAATCGCGCGCAGGAGTAGTCAATAAGTGCCAACAAGTGCACCAGCCCGGCGTATGCTGCCAAGCCGCGCGCGTCAGCGGCGGCTTGGCAGCATACGCCGGGCTGTGCTGAACGTTGGACTAAATAAATTGAAAGCCCGGAGCGAACCAAAAGGCACTCCCATCAATACCTGTAAGGGTATACAGCATTCACGTCGCTAGACTATAATCCCCCCGGCATGGACGCCCAAACTTGCTTGAGCCGTGAAATCAAGCGGGAATTCCCACCCGAGCCGCCGGACATCCAGTTCGAGGTCGCCGATGTCTTCCGCGCCTATGGCGACGACTATCGGCAGACGCACATCCTCACCCCCCAACAACACAAGGCCATGTCGGACATCGAGAAATGCCGGACCACGGCACTCGGTGGCCACGTCGATGAATGCGACCATTGCGGACACACCGAGATCAGCTACAACAGCTGTCGCAACCGCAACTGCCCCAAGTGCCGCGGGAGTCAACGAGCGGCCTGGGTCGACGCCCGCGAACTTGAGCTGTTGCCGATCCAATACTTCCACATCGTCTTCACCCTGCCGCATGACCTGATCCCCCTGGCGCGCTACAACCCCGAGCGGGTCTACGGCCTGTTGTTCCGCCGCAGCAGCAGCGACTGAAGCCTCGGAAACGAGCAGCGAGCCTCAACTGCTTCCTACCGAGCGCAGCGCCGAGCCTTTTCGCATTGCCGGTCGTCGTGTGCCGATCGCGGCCATTCTGTTTTGGGGCGGCATGGTCGTCGGCGTCATTCTAAAAGCATTCGCGCCCGAGAATGGAGAAACCCCCTACAGATACATTCCTATTTCTATGATCCTCCTAGGCGTGCTTTGGTTCTCGGTGACCGAACTCACGCTGCTCATCCGTCACCGTAAACGGCGATGAAACCCTCAACCACATCTTCACCGACCAGCAACCGGTCAGATGACAGCAAGACAACAGGCTCGGAGCAAACAAAGCCTGATGATCTACCTATTCTTGGCAGCGATCCAATCAGCGGTCCGCAATTGGACATCCAGGTACCGCATCGCGGTACGCATGGTGGTATGTCGATGCACTCAGCAACGACCGCAAACAGGGCCTGACGCTCATCGCATTCATCGGTTCAGTGTTCTCCCCGTACTATTTCAAGGGACGAAGACGTGGCAAGGATGATCCGAAGGACTATTGCTCATTGAATGTTTGCCTTTATGGCGAACAACGGCGCTGGACCATGACGGAACGGCGGGCCGGCTCCTTGAGCCAAAGCGTGTCGGCACTCGGTATTGGCCCAAGCAGCCTATGCTGGAGTCCGGATGATGGTCTGACCGTCAATATCGACGAGATCGGAACCCCAATCCCCCGGCGCGTGCGTGGACAAGTAAAACTGAGTCCAACATTTATTAACGAACAGGCTTTCAACCTTGACGTCAATGGCCTTCATCACTGGAGGCCGATGGCTCCGAGCGCCCGCATCGAAGTCAAATTGGAGCAACCAGCGCTGCATTGGTCTGGGCATGCATACTTCGATAGAAACTGGGGAGAAGAACCCCTTGAAGACGGTTTTGTTTCCTGGAATTGGTCACGTGCCAACATTGGCGAGGATTGTGCGATTCTCTACCACATGCAGCGCAAACAGGGAGATGCATTCCCCCTAGCCCTGCGATTCGCCCGCGACGGTGCTTTGAGTGAATTCGACCCACCACCGAATCATCGTCTGCCGCCAACACCGATCTGGCGTGTTCCTCGTGGAATCCAAGCCGAAGGAGAGCATCCGCCTCGGGTTATGGATACCCTTGAGGATACGCCCTTCTATTCGCGCTCGGTAATCGAAACACAACTGCTTGGCCAACCGGCAACAGCAGTACACGAAAGTCTTTCATTGGAGCGCTTCCGCTCACCCGTGGTCCAGTACATGCTGCCCTATCGCATGCCGCGGCGTCGGCGCTGAACAACCGGTGTATTCTAATTTCTAATGGACGCCCGATCTTGATGATTTGGTTGGAATCACAATTCGCCGAAGGCAGGATCATCGACCTGATTCTGGTTTTGATAGCCGCGGAGGCAATGCTGCTCGCTTGGGTCGGCCAAAGAACGAAAGATCGTCGTCTGTTCGCCGATATTGCACCCACGTTAATTTCGGGCGCTCTATTATTGCTGACCCTACGTATCGCCTTGGTCGGCGGCTGGTGGGGATGGATTGCGCTGATGCTGGCCCTGGCCCTGGGATCCCACCTGGTCGATCTTGGGTTGCGCTGGCACCAGCGTACCTCTCAACAGAATGACACCTGAGCTGGGATCGGCCCCGAAATACTGCGTATCAGGAAGAGGCATTTTACGCCCGCGAGCTTTTTTCTTAATGCCTCTATGCGAGCCTCTTCTTGCCGCGTCTCAACAGAGTACCCCCTCGACATCTTGTTGATCAGGAAGAGCCATGGAACGCAGGCGACACAATCCGTTCGGACAGCACACCCAATAGCAATCACATGATTCTAGGGTCCGATTCTGGGGCCTGCCCCTGAGTTGTTGCAGCACACACCCGCCTCCGACGCGGGGAGCGCGCCCCGCTCGGATGAATCCCGGCTAATCACTTTCGCTCAGACCGCGCGAATATTGACCGCGCGCGTGATCTCGGAATGTATGCCCAGCTCGGCCATTTCGGCTCGCACGGCTTCCTCGATGCCTGACGCATCCAGCCCGCAGGCAGCCAATTGTTGGTCGTGATCGGCCTGCTCCTGACACTGGTCAGGCAATCCAAGGTGAAGACAACGAACATTGACGCCATGTTCGGCGAGCAGTTCGGCAACTGCTGAGCCAGCACCGCCGGCAATGACGTTCTCCTCCACCGTAACCAATAGGCGATGACGATCCGCCAATTCAAGAATCAGCAACTCGTCCAGAGGTTTGATGAAACGCATGTTGGCCACCGTCAGCCCAAGCCGTTTGCCGATCTGTTCGGCAACCGCAACGCGGCTGCCAAAGGCGAGCAGCGCAACATCCATGCCTTGATGGCGAAGTTCGCCTTTGCCAATCGGCAGAGACTTGATGGATTGTTCGATCCTGACACCGGGACCGCGCCCCCGCGGATAGCGCACCAAAGCTGGGCCTTTGTGCTCATAAACCGTCTGCAGTAGTTGCCGACATTCATTCTCATCTGCCGGCGCAGCAATGATCAGATTCGGCAGCGGACGCGCATAGCTCAGGTCGAAACTGCCCGCATGGGTGGCACCGTCGGCTCCCACCAGCCCGGCGCGGTCGACGGCGAAAGTCACATCGAGTCCTTGTAAGCAAACGTCATGCACCAGCTGATCGTAGGCGCGTTGCAGGAAGGTGCTGTAGATGGCGACCACGGGCTTCATGCCTTCGCAGGCCATGCCGGCGGCAAGCGTTACGGCGTGCTGCTCGGCAATGCCGACGTCGAAGTAGCGCTCGGGGTAGCGTTTCGCAAACTCGACCAATCCAGAGCCCTCACGCATGGCCGGAGTGATTCCTAGCAAACGTTTGTCCACCGCGGCAGTATCGCAGAGCCAGTCGCCAAAGATCTGGGTGTAACTCTTGCCACTGCCTTTGCCCTTGCGCATCGCGCCGGTCTCGCGGTCGAATGGGGTAACACCATGGTATGTAGTTGGCGCATGTTCGGCTGGCTCAAAGCCGTGTCCTTTTTGTGTAATCACATGCAGCAGCCGTGGACCCGGCATCTGCTTCATGTTCTTCAGCGTGGCAACGACGGCATCGATGTCATGCCCATTGATGGGCCCGATATAGTTAAAACCGAGCTCTTCGAAATAGGTGCTGGGCATCACCATGCCCTTCATGTGTTCTTCCCAACGCCCCGCCAATTGGCGCAATTGAGGCATTCCTGCCAGCGCGTTCTTGCTGCCTTCGCGCATGCGCGTATAGAAACGCCCGGAGAGCAGCTTGGCAAGGTGGCGGCTGATAGCGCCCACAGGTGGACTGATGGACATCTCGTTGTCGTTGAGAATCACCAACACATCAGGATCCAGCGGACCCCCGTGGTTGAGAGCCTCGAACGCCATGCCAGCGCCCAGCGCGCCATCCCCGATGACGGCGATGACCTGACGACGCTCGCCCTTGAGTTTGGTGGCGATGGCCATGCCCAACGCAGCGCTGATGGAGGTGCTGGAGTGACCCACGCCAAAGGTGTCATATTCGCTCTCATGGCGCTTTGGAAAGCCCGACAACCCGCCTTTTTGGCGCATGCGCAGCATGCGATCCCGCCGCCCCGTCAGAATCTTGTGCGGATAGGCCTGGTGACCAACATCCCAGACCAGCCGATCGTGCGGAGTATCGAAGACGTAATGTAACGCGATGGTCAATTCGACAACACCGAGCCCGGCCGCCAGATGCCCGCCGGTGCGAGAAACGCAGTCAATCAGGAACGCTCGAACTTCTTCGGCAAGCTGACCGAGCTCGTCGCGACTCAAAGCACGCAGATCAGCAGGCGCATCAATGCGGCTGAGTAAGGGATAGCCAGAGACGGCTGAGGCGGACTGCGAATCGGTCATTTTCTTTTTCCCGTCGGTTTAGGCAACAGCGGACAATGATAGTGCACTGGACCTGTCCGGGGGACTCTAGACCTTGCCCTCGGTCAAGCGAAGGTGGCAGAACTCACCGGCCCCGCGAAGATCCGCTGCATATCACCGCGGCCGATGCCGAAAACGCAAAGAAGACAGCAGATGGCTGTCTTCTTTGCTTAAACATGCGGTAACGGAGCCGGCTGAGCGCCGACCCCATTCCGCTACCGGTTCCGGGCAACCGGGATCAAACGATCAACGTCAGCTGCGAAACAACTTGGGAGGCAATGGCCGGGATGCCATCGCCAAGCCAATTGAAGTCAGCGGTGCTGAGCAGAATGAAGTGGATTAATAGGGCCAAAACCGCGAGGAAACCAGCGAGGGCGACCAAGGCCCGACGCGGATCGAAGATCTGCCAGATTTTATGCATGAGTTATCTCCTATGCATGATTCGGGGCGCCGCAATACGCTGCGTACTCCCGAGAATGAACTGCGTTGACGGGGATGACGAGGCCTTACAGCCAGGGACGCCACAGCCAGGCTAGCAGGTGCGCGAATGCCGCGACACCGAGAAAGCCGGTCATACTTTGCGTGAAGATCCCGTGAAATTCTTGGGCCTCTTCTTCGCTCAATCCAGTGATGCTTTTCTCAGCCATGGAATTAACCTCCAGTTTGCATGCTAGGCCTTGCGGCCGTTTGCCGCGGTGATCCCCCGCGGCGGGGTTGCCCAACAGGGCGTTTTGACGCTGGGTGCTCGACCCAGCGCCATCGGGTCAGGTTGCCGCTTGCACGGTGCCCTCATTGCCACGCATCTGCACTGAAAGAGTACAGTATGGACATGGATCAATTGATGGTACGCGCAGGAGGCATCGGCGACATCTGCGAAACCGGCGCGACTGCCTTGGATGTGGTAAGCCAATTGAAGTCAGCCGACATCAGCAGAATCAAATGAATGAAAAGCGCCAACGCCATCAAAAAGCTGAACAGGGCCATTAGGCTGCGGCGCGGGTCAAAGAGCTGCCAAATACGGTGCATGGTTGTACTCCTTCAGAGACACGGGGAGTGCCGAAACAGGTCCGGTCACCCCGATTGATGTTAGCTATCCGGATTACAGCCACGGACGCCAGAGCCAAGCCAGCAGGTGTGCAAATGCAGCGACGCCAAGAAAGCCGGTCATGCTCTGCGTGAAAATGCCGTGAAATTCCTGAGCTTCTTCTTCGGTCAACCCGGTTATGCTCTTGGTTTCAGCCATGGGATATTACCTCTATTCGTCTCGATTTTGGCCATTTGGCCGTGACAAGTCTTTGCTACAGATCAAGGTGATCCTTCACCTTGGATGGCTCTAGCGCTCAGCTGGCGGTGGTGGGTACTGCAACGGCGCCGGCGGGTACTGCATCATCTCCGGTGGCGGATACTGTAACTGAACCGGCGCATCCGTCGCGGGTTGGGATTGCGCTTCCGAACTCGCAGCCGATGCCACCACATCTTGCTCCGCAGCGGCCGGCTCCTCCGCCGTCTGTGCCTCCTCCGCAGGCGTCGCATCCGCTCCGGCTTGTGCGGCTGGTGTCGGCGGAGCCTCGGCTGCCTTGATCGCCTCTGCATCGGTTTCCGTCAGCGGTTGCGCCAAGGATGGGTAGTCCTTCAGCATAGGTGCGCCATAGAGTGGCTTGTAGGCACCCTGATGGCAGGTCGTGCAGTAGATCTTGTAGGGATCTCCAAGCGGTCCTTTTCGGGTATCGGGCAGCACCTCGCCAAGCGGCGTCACATAGTCGTTGTTCATGGATCTGACATGACGAATGGCATACCAGGCCGTCGTGCGCTGAGGAGCGCTTTGGTCCCATGAATAGAACGAACGTGTATTGTGACAGTAGGTGCAATTGACGCCCAGTGCCTGGGACAGGTGCATCATCAAGCCGTATGTCCATTCAGCCTGCTTGATCGACCTGCGATTTCCCTGTGGCAGTGCTGTCTGACCAATGACCCGGATATCGTTGTCTTGAGACAAGAATGGGGTAAAGGGATCATAGGGCAACGATGCATAAGCAACTGTCTTGGATGGTGTGTTCTGCCCAGTAGGCGCCATCGCCGAGGGCTGACCGGGACCCGGATCGCTGGTCCAGACATATTGCGGCACCGGATTTCCCCGATGGCAGGTGTAGCAGGTCACACCAGTATCGGCCACATGGTCCTTCCAGTTAGCATTGGTATCCTGCGTCATCTGGATCATGCGACGCGACACGGTCTTGGTATAGATGCCGTCGTACTCGAAGCCCTCGTTGACATGGCAGTAATAACAGCCTTGTTCCGGAGAGACCCAGTTGGTTAAAGCAACCATCAGTCGATTGAACTCGTTAACGGTCAGCTCACCAAGAACCTGTACGTTCTTGTAAACATCCTTGGCTTTCGGACCACCCGGCGCTGCCGCTGGAATCGGTTCCGGCGGTACATTCGCATCCAGCGATGCCTGCAGCAGGCGTGGATTGTAATTGGTGTGCATACCGAGGCCACGATAGCCATTCTGTACCACATCTGGCGGCGGCATCTCGCAACCAGCCAGGAGCGCAGAAGCCCCAAGCGCAGCTGCGATCAATAGTTTGTGATCAAGCATTTTCATTGCGACATCCCCTGTAACAGGGTTGGATCCTGCACGGTCAATACAGATGGATACGGCGCCACGATACCGTGCTTGATACCCCAGAGATACCAATTCTCAACCACGGTACCGGTCAACAGGATGCCGATACCGGCAGTGATCACCACCAACACCGCGAACCACCAGGCCCAACGATGGATGGATTCCATCGTGGCATTGAAGCCCATGGTCCAACGCCACAGCAGGGCTGCTCTTTCCGCAGCGGTTCCGCGACTGGTGATCTGATCGATCTCGCGGTCTGCACCATACCGAGATGTGGCCAGAATCGTGCCGCCGTGCATTGCAAATAAGACCGCCGCACCGTAAAGGAATGCGATGGACAACGCATGGAATGGATTGTAGTAGAAATTCCCGTAGCGAATGGAGATCGCCGCGGTCCAATCCAAATGCGGGAAGATACCAAACGGCACCGCCTCACCCCAACTTCCCATCAACAGTGGGCGAATGAAACCCAAGGTGAGGTAGAAGAAGATTGCCGCTGCAAATGCCCACGCGATGTGAGTACCTGTACCAAGCGCGATGGCTCGCTGATAGGTTCTCAGCCACCAAAGCAGAATGGATACGGTCAGGAAAAAGCCGGCTATCAACCACCAGCCCCCTTCGCCAAGCGGAGGAATGTTTAAGCCATAAGCTGCCGGTGGCGGCTCGAGTGCCAGCCAGAAAAGATTCCTAACGAACTCAATCGGATTCCAATTCACCGATGCCAGCATGTTGAGGCCGATGATCTCGAAGGCGATAAAGCCGCAGATCAAGGATGCAATGCCCGCCCATCCCAAATAGATTGGTCCGATCTGGGCATCACCGAACTTGCCTATCCAATAATTGAAGAACGGCTTGCCGATTCGCGGCATTTCGCCCTTGGGCAGTTCGACGCCGGGATAAGCCGGCTCGCGGACTTGCACCCGCGTAAAGATGTTTTGATATTCAGCCATGATGGTGTCCTCTCATTACCAAATCGGCAGCTCGAGCCACCAGTTCCACCACTCGGGCCATCCACGGGTCCAGAATGGGCCACTCAGCACGATACAGACGGCACTCCAGAAAGCGGCGTTGATGGCTAGGAACCAACCCAGGCGATGGATAGCCAGCGCACCGATCGAGTAACCGATGATATCGCGGAAGAAGGTGTTTTCATGTTCGCCCGTCTTGACCGGTTCGCCCTTGGCGGGATTGGTCATCGACAGGATCAACGACCCATGCAATGCCAGCGCCAATGCGTTCGTGAAGAAGAACGTAATGGCCAACATGTGCGCCGGGTTGTAATGGAAGTGCAGGTATTGGTAGCCAACATTGGAGACCCAATCCAGATGGCTGAAGATGCCATACGGAAAGCCGTGTCCCCAAGCACCCATCAATACGGGACGAATCACGGTTAGCGTTACATAGGCCAAAATCGCAAAGGCAAAGGCGATGGGCACATGGAGCCCGATACCCAGCTTGCGCGAGATCTCGACCTGGCGCAACGCCCAGGAAACAAAGGCGCCGATCGCACAGATCGTGATGATCTGCCATAGCCCGCCTTCCATCAGTGGGGCCATTCCCAGGCCGTAACTCAAGTCTGGTGGGGCAATATTGATCCGCCAGACGTTCCAGGTGGGCCCCATCGCCGCACCCCAGATGATTAACAAGGTACCCAGCGTGGCGAAGAAGACGGTCGTAATTCCGAAGAAGCCGACGTAGAACGGCCCCACCCAGAAGTCGAACAGATCCCCTCCTACCAAGGTACCGCCGCGTACGCGGTATTTTTTCTCAAAACTCAGCATGGCCATTATTGATTCCTCTGCTTGGAAGGCACGCTGCGAGGCGGCCTCCTCGTAGCAAGCTCAGCGACGGGTGGCGATTTCGCACCGAATCCGTCGTCATTCGAACAGGCCCTTACATCTGCTGCGGCACCACTTGCGCAGCCGGCGTCACAGAAACAGCGGGCATACCATCTTCCAGCCAATTGAAATCAGTCGTGCTGAGCAGGATCATGTGAATGACCAACCCAAGAACAGCGAGAAATGCGGCTAGACCGATCAGCGCGGTCTGGGGCTGAATGATGGTCCAGATCTTATACAGTTTGTCGTTCATGCCTTAACTCCCAAATCAGGTCAGGACAGTTGCGTCGTCAGCCGGATGCGGCAACGCGGAAGAATCGTTTTGGCAAAAATCGCCTTACAGCCAGGGACGCCAGAGCCACGCCAGAAGATGCGCAAATACAACGACACCGAAAAAGCCAGTCATGCTCTGCACGAAAATACCGTGGAATTCCTGCGCTTCTTCGTCGCTGATACCAGTGATGCTCTTGTCGTTTGCCATGGTTTAACCCTCCAGTCAGTTACAAAGGGTCGTCAGGCCATCGGCGCCGTTCGTGCGTCGAGGGAATGCCGGGGCGGCACCCCGGTCGAGCAGCCGCCTCAAGAATGAGAACGGCAAGGCCTGGCGAGCATTTGGCCGCCGTGCCGAACGCGGTTGCGCCACGTCACGGAAGCCCCGAATCACGGTGACGAACCTTTTGACCGCCCTGTGCCCGGACCTGGTCATGCGGCGCGTCCTCCGCGTTGCGCGTCCCGCGTTTGGGATACGCGTGAAATAGTTACCCGCTCCTCACCCGCTGCACGCGCAGCACGCTCGGTGGCATCACGCAGTTCCTTCGCCGCCGAGATACGGGTGAGCACCGGGGTGGATTCGAGAATTCTGTCGAGCAGTTGCTTCGCGTCATCATCCCAGGGAAGTTCCCTGTGCAGACGCGAAGGCGTTGCCTCGACTTTATCCAATTCGGTGCCAAGAGGAAGGATGCTGAACAACGCATCGAACAGCGCGTTGCAGACCTCTTGGATCAAATAGGTGGCACCGGAGTAGCCCATAAAGGGTGTACCGGTATGGCGGCGGATGATGGTTCCAGGCAGCGATGCCGGAATAAAGCTCCCGCGCCCGCCAGCCTCGGCCAGATACATCCGTTCGTTATAGCCGCCAAAAAGAATCAACGGTGTGTTGTCGTGGATTGCGGCACGCACCGCGTCATTGTCGGGCTTATTGCCCGGGCGGCGCGCAAAGGCGAAGTTGCAGGGCAGACCCATTTCCTGTTCCAGGAAATGCCGCACGCCGCGCGCGTAGGTCTCCGTGGCAGCAATGCCAAAGCTGGCGGTGCCAAAGAAATCCTGCGTTACCGAGCGCCACAGATCCCAGATCGGCTTGATCGTCGTGTACTTTTCGCGCTCGATAAAGGGTTCCGGGTCGAGCCCCAATAGCTCCCCGAGGGCGCGCAGGAATTTGGTCGTGCTGTGCAATCCGATCGGCGCCTGTAGATAGGGCTTCTCCATCTCCTCGCAGAGCTTGCGACCGAATTCGCGATACATGCAGACATTGACATCCGCATCGACCAAGCGCGGGATAGCGTCCAGATGCGTGCCCAACGGAAAGGTCAGATTCACTTCGGCACCGATCCCTTCGATCAAACGCCGCACTTCCGCGAGATCGGACCAGGTATTGAACATGCCGTAGATCGGGCCGACGATATTCACGCGCGGCTTATCACCGTCTTTGCGCACCCGTGCCTTGGGCATCTTGCCGGCCTTCGATCCATATTGCGTCCAAAGCCAAACCATGGCGCGATCCGCGCTCTGCCACTGATCCTCGTCGATGGTACGCGGCAAGAAGCGCTGGATACCGGTACCCGCAGGGGTAACACCACCTCCGATCATCTCGGCAATAGAACCGGTAACGACAACGGCTGGCTTGCTCTGGTCAAGCGTCGCAAAGGCACGGCGCATGGCACCCTCGGTGCCTTGCTGGCCCAGTTCTTCCTCGCCCAGCCCGGTCACTACCACCGGCAATTCATGCGGCGGCAATGCATCGGTGTAGTGCAACACGGCGGTTACGGGTAGATTTTCGCAGCCGACTGGCCCGTCGATGATCACCTGCATGCCTTTGACTGCCGTGAACACGTACACGGAGCCCCAATAGCCGCCTGCGCGATCGAGATCTTGAATCAGCATCAGACCTTGCCCTCCTGCGCTGGCGCAGCCTTGACTTCGGCAGGCTCGGCGACAGACCGAGAGCGGATTGCAGGCATGCGATCCCAGACACCTGCGGTTTCATCTTGGCCGACACCCTCGAAGAACGCCGTCATACGCTCGAAACGCTCTTTGCTGGCCAAGGCGGCATTCACCACCTGCGCGAGGGAACCGGCACCGGCCGCTCCCATCAGCGGGCGAGCCGAAATCAAGTTGGTAAAATACAGTGCTGGAATCGAACGTTGCTTGGCGTGCTGCACCACTGGTGTCGTGCCGATGGCAAGATCCGGGTTGATCGCATCCACGGCGGACTTGTCCTGCTCCAAAGACGCACGGAACTGTACCGTCACGCCACGCGCCTCGAGCCACTCGCGATCGGGATCGGACCAGCTTGTTTGGGGCGCGGCGGTGCCGACATAGGGCACATTTGCACCGCTTTCGATCAGCAGGCGAGCGACCAACAACTCGGAGCCTTCGTAGCCGGACAGCGTAATGCTACCGTCAATGGGCATCTGAGCCAGCGCAGACCGAATCATTGGCAGGAAGCGATTCTTAGCCGCGGCGATCTGGTCGCTTGCCACATTGCACGCCTGGCCGATGGCATCCAACCAAGCAGCTGTGCCGTCGTAACCGACCGGTGCGGAGCCTACGACCCTGCGCCCGGCAATCTGAAACTCGCGGATCGAAGCCGTGTAGTAAGGATGAATGGCAGCCACCGCGGCACAGTCCAGTGCAGCATAGAGTTCACGCCATTCACGGGTCGGCACCACCGGACCGGCAGCCAAGCCGAGGGGATCGAGCAACATGCCGATACCGACTGGATCGGCCGGGAACATCTCGCCGAGCAACGTGACGGTCGGCTTTTCGTTGCGGCCGCCACGGGGTGCCTGCACCGGGCCAGACTCCGCCTCTCCGCGTGCAAACCCAAGCATCGCACCAGACAACACGTCCTTCGCCTCGGCATGCGTCGGGACACCAAAGCCCGGCACATCGATACCGATGATACGCACACCGTTGATTTCTTTCGGCAGCAGCCTGAGCGGCACGCCTGAGGCGGTCGGCACGCAAAGATTGGTTACCACGACCGCATCGTACTTTTCCGGATCGGCCAACTCGAAGACAGCCTCGCGCACATCTTCGAACAACTTGCCGGTGACCAATGTCTCGGAATCGAACGGGACGTATCCAACCGAACGTTTTGCGCCATAGAAATGCGAAGTGAAGGTCAGCCCGTAAACACAGCAGGCCGAGCCACAGAGCACGGTGGCAGTACGCCGCATCCGCAAACCAACGCGAAGAGAGCCGAAGGCCGGGCACATGCTCTGGGGCTGATCATGTGGACCAGTTGGATAATCGGCGGCATAGCGTTGCAACAACTCGCTTTGCCCCGCGGCGTCCGCGGCTCGGCGTAACTCGGCGGCGCCGGCATGGCAGCCGGCGCCAGCATCCGCGATCTGCGCCCGCGCGGCATCTGCAGCCTGATCAACCGGAATCTGCTTGGAGTTCGGGTTGGGCTGCTCAGCGGCAGCGACTGTGGTCGCGGTAGGATGATCGGTGGCGAGGTTGTTGTTCGCCGGCAAGTTTTCCAACGGTGCGTTGCCAGCACCGTCATAGGTCATCTCAGAAGCAGCGAGCAACGCGCTGTCGCCACCAGCATCGGCGGCTGGGTTTCCGGTCATGTAAAGCACCTTGGCCTGCATTGGAACCAGCTCGATCAGACGTCGTCGTAGATCACTTCGAGGGACGGCTTGGCAAGCGTCGACTTACCGCACATGTCCTCGACCGTGGCCGGTTGCAATACGATGTCGCGACCCACGACATCACTGGCGAACAGGTTCAGCAGATCATCCTGAGACAGCGGATTTGGCTGCATCGGCGGAGCATTGGCGACATTCACGCCCAGCTCTTCGAACAGCGCCGCCCATTCCCCGCCGGGCTTGCCGACAATCTGATAACTGGCGCTTTTGCGCCGGATGCCCTCGTCCGCGGGAATCGATGCCAACACTGGGATGCCGACTGCCTCGGCAAACGCCCTCGCCTCTCCAGTACCGTCGTCTTTGTTGATCACGATGCCGGCCACGCCGACATTGCCGCCAAGCCCGCGGAAATATTGGACCGCGGAGCAGACGTTGTTCGCCACGTACAGGGATTGCAGGTCGTTGGAGCCAACGACGATGACTTTTTGGCACAGGTCTCTGGCAATCGGCAGACCAAAGCCGCCGCAGACCACGTCGCCCAGAAAATCGAGCAGCACATAGTCAAAATCCCATTCTTGGAAACCCAGGCTCTCCAGCAGCTCGAAGCCATGGATAATGCCTCGCCCTCCACAGCCACGACCGACTTCCGGCCCACCCAGTTCCATGGCGAATACGCCATCGCGAACAAAGCAGACATCGCCGATTTCGACCGCATCGCCAGCGGCCTTTTTCTTTGCCGAGGTTTCAATGATGGTCGGACAGGCCTTGCCGCCGAACAGCAATGTGGTGGTATCGCTCTTCGGATCGCAGCCGATCAGCAACACCTTTTTGCCCTGCTGCGCCATCATGTATGACAGGTTCGCCAGGGTAAAACTCTTGCCGATGCCGCCCTTGCCATAGATTGCGATGATCTGCGTGGTCTTGATCCCCGTCTGGACCCCAGGCTGGGTTTCAGTCCGGCTGGCAGCCGCCTGCTCCGGCAGACCCACGCTGACAGCAGTGGCCGCTGAGTTACCCATTGGTTCCCCTCCAATCTATCATCATTTTTAGGCAGGTCGGATCATTGAAGGCCGTCTCGTAAGCGCTGGCGGCTTCGGCGGCTTGGCTCCGGTGGGTGATCAGACCGTCAAAAGACAACTTTCCAGCCTCGACAAGTCGTTTGACCGCGACCAGATCGGGTTCGCGGAACTCGGCCGCGATCCGCAGGCGCAATTCGCGCATGAAGGCTGGAGGAAACTGAAACGACAGCGGCGCCTCGTAGAAACCGGCAAGCACAATCTCACCGCCGGGCGCCAAGCGCGCGATCAAAGAGTCGAGCAAAGAGCCATCGCCACTGACATCGTAAATGGTGCGATAGTCGCTTCGACCATCGTCGGCGGGATCGAGTACGTCATAACCCAGGGCGCCATCCTTACGCAGGGGATTGGTTTCCCAAACCACCGGCGGCGGCGCATCGTTGGCGATGGCGACACGCGCCAGCAAACGCCCGAGCACGCCATGACCGACGATCAGATCCGGCGGGGTCTTGCTGGAACCATCTGCATTGCTGCCACTGCAGGCGTGATAGGCGGTGGCTGCCAATGCCATCAACACGCCCTGCTCGCCCAGTTGTTCCGGAATCGGCATCAACTTGGCCCCGGCAACGACAACGCGGGATGCGGCGCCGCCGAACAGACCACTGACCTCGCCATAGCAACGGGCACCGGGCACGAAAACCAGTTCACCGATGCCACGACCACTTTCGTCACCCGCCTCGACCACTCGGCCAACCGATTCATAGCCCGGCACCAAGGGATAGCCCATGCCTGGAAACGGCGGCATGCGCCCGCTCCAGAGCAAACGTTCGGTACCAGTGCTGATGCCGCTCCAGATGACGTCGACAACACAATCCGCCGCGTTCGGCGGGGTCAGCGCCAACTGCTTTACAGCCAAGCGCTTGGGTTCTTCAAGCACGATGGCGGTGGCGGACATGTTGGTTGAGAAAATCAAGGGATCGGGCTCGTTCGGTTAGTGTGTTCAGATCAGTCTGTTCGGGTCTCGAAATGCCCTGGATTTGAACCAAAGTTGGATAACGTAGTGTCAGTCTAGCCTGACCAGCGAAGATGTCAACCTTTATTTACAGTTGATGTGTCAATCTACGTTGGCACCTTGATCATGCGCAAATCGCAGCCTGCGCACGTGGCTCCCAGTCGCCGTCGGAACACTGCAGCTGAGGTCGGCCATCCACCTTCTATTCAGCAAACTTTCAGCAAACAATCCAAACTAAATCTTCAGCAAACAACCGCAGCATTCAGATCAAGCCGCCTTTGCGATCAACACTCTTGTTTGCAGCGGTCGGCGCGTGTGCAGCAGCCGAATTTGCTCGAACCCAGCCTGCGTCAGCATTGCTTTCAGCTCCCGCGGCGGGCGTGTACGGCCACTTCCCATGGCCAGCAAATACAGACCGAAATAGGCATCGCCGACAGACTCGGCACCCGGGGTCTCGGACATGGGCTCGGTGATCAACAGGGTGCCACCATCGGGCAACGCCGCGCGCACCGCGCGCAAGATCACCATCGCGCCATCATCGTTATGATCCAGGATCACGCGCACCAGCGAGATGATGTCAGCGCCCTTGGGCAGAGGGTCTGCCTTGAGGTTGCCACCGATCGCGCGCGCCCGTTCCCCGAGACCGGCCTGCTCCAGGGTACGCGCCGCGCGTTCCGACACCGCCGGAAGGTCGAATAGCATCAGTTCCAGATGCGGCCAGCGCTCCCCGGCCTGAATCAAAAAACGCCCCTCACCGCCGCCGACATCCATCAGGCACTTGTGCTTGCGCAGCGAATAGGCGTCCAGAGTATCCTCGGCGACAAAGCCGGTCGAAGCCGACATCAACGTGCTGTACTCGGCCACCCGGTCATCGCCGTCGGCGGCCGGATCGAGCGAACCGGCATACGACCAATATCGGCCAAGTTCGGTCTGTTCGATCTCGCCGCGAAACAGCGCCACTGGATCGGCAAGATCCTGATACAGCATGCGATGATGCTTAACCATGGCCGCAATCCCCGGATTACCCGGCATGGCCACGCCGTGACGCCCCAGGCCGAATCGATCGCCAGCGCGCCGTTGCAACAGATCAATGGCCACGGCAGCACGCAACAGACGCTCGGCAGCAACCTCTGACATACCCATGGAGCCGGCCAATTCCGCGGCGCTGCGAGGACCGTCCGCAAGCTTGTCAAACACATCCAGCTCGACGCAGGCATACAGGATCTGCGAATACACAAAACCGGCGGTGATATCGAATAACTGCCTCGCGCGACGCCCGGCAACCGGCCGTGTGAGCGGAAAATCCGCGGCCCAGCGCTGAAATCCAGCGCTGGCCATCAACCGGTCGCGCCAGCATCGGAAACGTTCAATCAAGGGCAACTGCACCTGCTTTCTTACCATGATGATGTTGTAGTGATCGCAACTTGCGGTGGGCGCAACCAATGCAGGCAGATCAATCCAACTGCCGCGCCAAATGCTCCGGCAACAGCCGACGCATCTCCTCATACACCAAGGTGCGCAAGGTATCTCTTCCGCGGCAGACCGGGATCGAATCGGCAGCTCCGGTGACCAACTCTGTCAAGCGCCCGAGCGCGCCGTCCAAACCCAGTTCGGCGACCGCGCTGGGGCGATCATGAGCGGCGTCCTGACCGACCGGCTTACCGAGTTCGTCGGCGCTGGAAGCAACATCGCGCAGATCATCCGCCACCTGATAGGCCAAGCCGAGGTTCTCGCCCAGCACATGCCAGGGCGCCGGGTCCATGCCGGCGGCAGCGGCGCCGGCCTCGGTGGCGGCGGCGAACAATGCGGCGGTCTTTTCGCGGTGATACGCGGTCAAGTCCACGTTCGACTCGCATTCCCATGCCTGGCCAGCTACGATGCCGTGGCTGATACCCACCGCGCGACCGATAATCCTGGTCAGGGGCGCCAGTCGCTGCGGGTGATGCGCGCTGTTCCAGGCCAGGTTCTCGAACGCCAATACAATCAGACCATCCCCGGCCAACACCGCCAGGCGCTCACCGTAAGCGCGATGCACGCTCGGCTGACCACGGCGTGTGTCAGCATCATCGAAACAGGGCAAATCGTCATGCACCAGGGAGGCACAATGCAGGAGCTCCAAGGACACGGCGGCGGCATCCGAAACAGCCGGTGCATCGTCACCGCAAGATGCAGCGACCGCCAAACAGAGCCGAGGGCGCGCCCGTGAGCCGGACGTGAACACGGCATGGCGGACCGCCTGGCCCAGCAGTGGGGGGCAGCCGTCGCCGATGCCTCGCGACACGGCCGCCTCGAGGGCTCGCTCGATGCGTTGCAGCACATCCATCGTCGATCGTCTCTCCGGCTCGCCAGTCGAGGGTCGACATCGGCTGTAAGCCTTGGTTGTCACAATAAAGTGTCAGCCAAGATAGACACTCGACCTGCGTTCGTCAACGCCCGGCAAGCAGCGACCATCTTATAATCAATGCCTTAGATTAAAGAGCCGGACTCAATACGCGGTTTAGATGCGCCAGGTCAATAGCAACAGGGTGAATTGCAGACAACTCCGCCAAGCATCTCCGGCACTCGACGGCTGCAATCGAATGGGCGTTTTGACCATGACGGGGTCCAGGGATACATAAGGCGCCCGAACCCGATGTCCGGCGGATGCACAATCGCGTCGCACACATGTCCAATCAAAAAGTGAATGCTCCGCGGCATGGACAATCGGCGACGCACAGACCGATCAGCTTGGCACAAGCTATTGCAGCCCGATAACATATCTGGTAAAAACGCCGGCTTACCCTCGTTCGGGTGCGGCCAGATCACCGGTTTTCGGGCTGACACATCGCGAACGGTGACCGGAAACAAAAGACAACCCAGTGTCTTCGGGAGCAAAACCATGGCCGAGGCAGACAAGACAGGCGCAAAGGCGTTCGGTTTCGAACCCTATCAGGCCGGCAAGGACGAAGACTATATGAGCCCGGAACAGGAGGAGCACTTCCGCAGTCTGCTGCTGGAATGGAAACGGCAGTTAATGGAGGAAGTAGACCGCACCGTGCATCACATGCAGGATGAGGCGACCAACTTCCCCGATCCAAACGATCGCGCCACCCAGGAATCCGAGTTCAGCCTGGAATTACGCACTCGCGACCGCGAGCGCAAGCTGATCAAAAAGATCGACGAGGCATTGTCGCGCATTGATGATCATGACTATGGCTATTGCGAGGCCTGCGGTATCGAGATCGGAGTTCGCCGATTGGAGGCGCGACCCACGGCAACGCTGTGCATCGACTGCAAGACGCTCGACGAAATACGCGAGAAACAGCGCGGCTGAGGTCTCCTCGCAGACGCATCAGGCGCAATCGCCAATCAGTTACGAGACGGCCAATCACGAAACGCCCAGCTCCGAGAAACTTGGTCTCGACACAGCCAACCCAGGAAAAACCAAAAGGGGGCGCTTCGCCCCCTCCCCCACCGGCCCCCTGCACTTCGGCTCCCTGGTCGCTGCTGTCGCCAGCTATGCTGACGCACGCCGCGATGGAGGTACCTGGCTGGTGCGCATCGAAGACATCGATTGCAACCGCAGTGTGCCCGGCGCGGCAGACCAAATCCTGCGCACGCTGGATCGATTCGGTTTGCACTGGGATGGCAGCGTCGTCTATCAGAGTCCGCGCACCAAAGCCTATGCCGAAGCCTTGGATCGACTGCGCAGTCAAGGCCTGATCTTCCCATGCGCCTGTTCACGCCGCGACATCGCAACCCATGGCCGGCCGGGTCCGGAAGGACCAATCTACCCCGGCACCTGTCGTGACGGCATGGCAAAGCAGCGCCAACAGTACAGCGAACGGCTGCGCGTGGGCAACGTCTCGATCAACATCGAAGATCGCATCCAGGGGCGCATCGCGCAGGAGCTGGCTGTCGAGGTTGGCGACTTCGTCGTGCGCCGGGCGGATGGAATGTACGCCTACCAACTCGCCGTGGTCGTCGATGATGCCGCCTCGGGCATCAACAGCATTGTGCGCGGCGCCGACTTGCTGCGGTCGACCCCGCGTCAGGTCTACCTGCAACGGCTGCTCAACCTACCTCTGCCCCGCTATGCCCATGTACCGCTGGTGATCGATCGCGACGGTCGCAAACTCTCCAAAACACTCGCCTCCGCGCCGGTGGACACAGCCAATCCTTTGCCAGCGCTGCTGCATGCCTGGCATTTCCTCGGCCAATCCCCTCTGCCGGAGGCCAGCGACTCGGTCGACGGATTTTGGCAACAGGCCTTGCCGAACTGGTGCATCGCAAAAGTTCCCAGTGCCCGAAGCCTGGCGTTGGAGCTGGCTTGATTACGATGCCCCGGCGCCAATCTCCAACAGACAAAATGCGTACCGTTTCTATTGTTCAGAACCACTGAGCGCGGCCAACCAGGATGGAGATATTTTTGCAAATAACAATCGTTCGCATTACTATCCTCGTCAGCAGCAGGAGTCGGCATTGTTGCCATCCAATCTCGAGGAAATAACGCGGCGGACGTCGGCTGCGTCCGGCGTCAGCGTCGTAGGATGCCATACCAAGCACTCGCCTTCTGCAACCCCTTGATACAGCCACATCAGGAGCTCCACATCGTGACACCAGGCACTACCCACCACTTCACCTCGCTCGCATGGCTCGCCGCAGCACTGATCCTGCTGAGCCAGGTCGCACTCGCCGATACCGAGGTGAATCTCTACTCGGCCAGGAAGGAAGCACTGATCAAGCCCCTTCTCGATCGATTCACCGACGAAACCGGCATTCAGGTCAATCTGGTCACCGGCAAGGCAGATGCCCTACTGCAGCGACTCAAAAGCGAGGGCGCCAATAGCCCCGCCGACCTATTGCTGACAGTCGACGCCGGAAATCTACATCGAGCCAAAACGGCCGGCATAACCCAAGCGGTTCAATCCGAGACCCTGGACAAAGCCATTCCCGCTACCTATCGCGACCCTGAAGGCCACTGGTACGGTCTGTCATTGCGCGCACGGCCCATTCTGTATGCCAAGGAGCGCGTCGACCCGGCTGACCTCTCCACCTACGAAGCACTGGCAGACGACGCGTGGCAAGGACGGATTTGCATCCGTTCGTCGAGCAATATCTACAACCAATCCCTGGTAGCCTCGATGATAGCCGCCGACGGCGTCGAGTCGACCGAAACCTGGGCACGCGCCATCGTCGCAAACATGGCGCGGCCACCCCAAGGCGGCGATCGCGACCAGATCAAAGCCGCCGCGGCCGGTCAATGCGACATCGCAATTGCCAACACTTATTATCTTTCCGGCATGCTCAAATCCGATGATCCGGGGGAATTGGAACCCGCAAAGAAAATGGCGGTGTTCTGGCCCAACCAGCCTGGGGACGGTGACGGCCGGGGAACCCACGTTAACGTCAGCGGCGCGGCCATGACCGCGGCGGCCAGCAACAAGGATGCCGCGGTGAAGCTGATGGAATTCCTGGTCAACCCAGAGGCGCAGGCCTGGTATGCGGAAACCAACGGGGAATACCCGGTGCGCACTGGCATCGAGCAAAGCCCGGTATTGGCCGAATGGGGCGAGTTCCAGGCGGATGACCTGAGTCTTGCCAAGCTCGGCGAACTCAACGCCGCGGCTGTCCGCCTGATGGATCGTGCCGGTTGGCGCTGAGCTGAACGCCGGCGTCGGCTCGCTGTCGGGCGTACACCGCTCCTTTATCGTTCAAAACCTGCTTGTTTACGTCCGCTGCCTCCTTCCTGCACATTGACTGACACCCTGCATACAAGCACCCACCTCGGCGGCCCAGCGATACTTCGCCGCCACCGCAGCTGGTGGCCCGCAACGGTCATCATGGTCGCGGCATTATTGGCTTTGCCAATACTCGTGGTGGTCGGTTTTGTCTTCGTCCCCGCCGGCGACACCTGGCGGCATCTCGCCAATACGGTGTTACCGGACTATGTAATCAACTCACTGCTGCTGATGCTCGGCGTCGCTGTCGGCACCCTGGTCGGCGGTGTCGGCAGCGCATGGCTTGCCAGCATGTGCCGATTCCCAGGCCGCGCCTGGTTCGAATGGGCGCTGCTGCTGCCCATGGCGATGCCGGCCTACATCATCGCCTACACCTATACAGGCATGCTAGACTATGCTGGCCCGGTGCAGACCCTGCTGCGGGATCTGACCGGCTGGGGCTATGGCGAGTACTGGTTTCCGCAGATTCGATCATTGCCTGGCGCCGCAATCATGTTATCGCTGGTGCTCTATCCCTACGTCTACCTGCTGACCCGCGCGGCCTTCCTGAGCCAGTCGCTGTGCGTATTGGACGTCAGCCGCACCCTTGGCAACGGTCCCTGGCGCACATTCTTCCAGGTCGCATTGCCGCTGGCGCGACCAGCCATCGTCGCCGGGCTATCCCTAGCATTGATGGAAACCCTGGCCGACTATGGCACGGTGCAATACTTCGGTGTGCCGACCTTCACGACCGGCATCTTTCGCACCTGGTTCGGTCTCGGCAACCCGGCAGCGGCGGCGCAACTCTCCGCACTGCTGCTGGGTTTCGTCTTCGCGCTGATCCTGCTGGAGCGCTGGTCGCGGCGCGCGGCGCGTTACCATCACACCAGCCAACGGCAACAGTCGATCCGTCGCCTGCAACTGCGCGGCTGGCGCGGCTGGGCGGCATTCGCTTTCTGTTTGCTTCCCTTGCTGTTCGGTTTTCTGCTGCCGGCCGGACAGCTCGGCTGGTGGGCAGCGACCCTATCCAGAGATCAGTGGACCCCGGCATTCTTTGAACTGATGCTCAACACGATCGGCCTGGCCGCCAGCGCGGCCCTGCTGGCATTGCTGCTGGCATTGCTGTTGGGCTACGGCCGCCGGCTGCATCCGAGCAGCAGCGTGCAGGCCTCGGTTCGCATCGCCGGACTCGGCTATGCCGTGCCTGGAACCATCATCGCGGTGGGAGTGCTGATCCCGTTCGCCTGGATCGACAACAGCATCGACGGCTGGATGCGCATGACCCTGGGCATCTCCACCGGTCTGCTGCTGAGCGGCACCCTGGCCGCGCTGATGTTTGCCTACCTGGTGCGATTCCTTGCCGTATCGCTGCAGACCATCGAATCCGGTCTTGGCAAGATCCGGCCGTCCATGGACGAGGCCGGCCGTTCCCTGGGCCTACGCCCGGCACAAGTGCTATGGCACATCCACATCCCGATACTGCGCGGCAGCCTGCTGACGGCGCTCTTGCTGGTCTTCGTCGACGTACTCAAGGAGCTGCCCGCCACCCTGATCCTGCGGCCGTTCAACTTCAACACCCTGGCGGTGCGTGCCTACGAACTCGCATCCGACGAGCGCCTGGCGGATTCCGGACCGGCGGCGCTCAGCATCGTCGTCGCCGGCCTGCTGCCGGTCATCCTGTTGTCCCGCTCCATCACCCATACCCGCCATGCCCAATCAGCTTGAGGTTCATCAGGTCAGCGTTGCCTACGGCAACACGACCATCGTCCGCGATGTGGATTTCGTACTCGACGCGGGCAGCATCGGCTGTCTACTCGGTCCGAGCGGCTGTGGCAAGACAACCCTCTTGCGTGCCATCGCCGGCTTTGAGCCAATCAGCCGCGGGGAGATCCGATTGCATGGCATCAGCGTCTCGCGACCAGATCACACAACAGCACCAGAGCAGCGGCACATCGGCATGGTATTTCAGGACTTCGCGCTGTTCCCCCACCTATCGGTGGCGCGCAACATCGGCTTCGGCCTGCGCCACCTGTCCCGCAATGCCGCTCGCAGACGCGTCGACGAATTACTGGCGCTGGTGGGTCTGCAAGACGCAGCAAGACACTACCCTCACGAACTCTCCGGCGGCATGCAGCAACGCGTTGCGCTGGCTCGCGCCATGGCGCCGCGACCGAATATCCTGCTACTCGACGAGCCCTTCTCCTCCGTGGACAAGGAACTGCGCGAGCTGTTGGCACGAGAGATACGCGATGTTCTCAAACGCGATCAGATCACAGCGATCCTGGTCACCCACGACCAGCTCGAAGCCTTCGCGATGGCCGACATCATCGGCGTGATCGGACATGGCGAGGTACATCAATGGAGCACAGGCTTCGGTCTCTACCATGAGCCCGCGGACCGCTTTGTCGCGGATTTCATCGGCCAGGGAGTGCTGCTGCCGGCCATCGTCCACGACCAGATCCGAGTCAAGACCGAACTCGGGCGGATCGCCGGAGAAACCCCACACGGACTACCGCCAGGCAGCCACGCGGAGGTACTGATCCGTCCTGACGATATGCTCTACGACGAGTCCAGCCAGCGCAAGGGCGTCATCGTCCAGCGAGCCTTTCGCGGCGCTGAATACCTCTATACCCTGAGGCTCGAGAGCGGCACCGAGGTACTCTGCCTGGTGCCCAGTCATCATCGCCACGGGATCGGCGAGACAATTGGCATTCGTCTGCAAGCCGAACACCTCGTGGTCTTCCCCCGCCAACATACTCGCCATGAGTTACCGCCCGATTCTGCGACGGCTCGTTGCGGGACCTCACCCCATTCAGCGAGTATGGAAACCGGGCCTTGAACCTGATCATCGGCTTTTGGCAATCTCGGCAAAGCGGAATCGACTGCGGAGAGATATTCTTCTACACTGCCCATCGCTAACCACCGCCGCTGGAGGTGCTCGCAAAGCATTCCGGTGGTGTTTGATCCAGCAAAAGGATCGACAACCAGGTCACCTATTTCCGTGACTGGGCGAACGAAGAACTTCGGCAAAGCCGCGGTAAACCTTGCAGGATAAATCTTGATTCCGGCTTCTATACATTCCTTCGTGTACGCATGGTTGGCCGAATTGTTGCGGAAAGTCAAAAACGTATCAGCAGAATCATCGGGTACTACCTGCAAAACAGGTAAGGATTCACCCCAGAGACGCAGAGTGCGCAAAGGAGCCAAGGCGCCTCGCCCGCAAGCGGACCTTGACCAGCCATGGGAGCTGTTCCGCGTAGGAGCCCGCTTAGGGCGACCCGGCAAATGCTGCCAGCGGAGCGGATGCGAGCGCCTTGCCTTTCCCGGGAGCAAGGTTATAGGCCACTGTCTTCTCGACAAATTAACTCAGGATACCCCAGGGTGCAACCTGCCCAGAGCTAGTTGATCGGGATCGGGATCGGGATCGAAAAGACATGCCATCAGGGCGTGAGAAACCTGATATTTGCTGGGCGGATGTTTGCTGGACGGATGTTTGCTGGGCGCTGCCTTCAAAAAATATAAGGGAATCAACTTCATTCTGGTTGAATAGCTGAACATTCTACGCAAGCAGCACCCGCATCATCCATTGCATTCGACGTGATTGACCCGCCCACTTCAACCTGATCAAACGACCCATTGATGACGTGATTAGAGGAACGCTCGGGCGATTGTCGGAGAGAAATTGCCTAAAGATCAGTTTTCCTTTACCACGCTCTCGCGCGGCGGCAGCTCGAGTTTCCAGCCTAATTTCAACTCGCGCGCATCGTTAATCAGACTCCTGTTGGCATTGTAGACTGCTTCCCAGTACTTGCCGGCGCCGTAGAATCGCCGGGCGATTTTGTACAACGTGTCGCCGCTTTCGACCGTATAGTATCGAATGCCGGGGGTTGCCGATGCCGGTTGCGTTGACTCGCTGCTTTCCGGTGCCGCCTCGGAAGAACTGCTTGCAGCAGCCGTCGATTCCTGGGTTGGCGGGGGCCTTGACCCTGCGGCAAGAGGCGGCTTGTTATCGGCTTGCGACCTTTCGCCTCGTTCAATCTCAGAGGGCGACTGTGCTGGAGCATTGGCCGTTGAGACCACGGGCTCGGATTGCGAAAACGAAGCTTCAGGTGCCGCAACGGAAGATTCAGAGACTGCATTCGACGTTGTCGGTTCTGCGATTTCAGATGCTGTTCGTGTTGTACCCTCGTGCCTTGCTGCCGCGTTAAAATCCACGGAGTTCGAGGGGCTTTCTCCAGCGGCATGACGAGAAACATCCTGAACGTCGCCTGTAAGGGTCTTTTGTAAAGCGTAAAGCAGTGTCGCCGCAACAAGAAGGACAACCAGAGCAGCGATGCCCAAGACCGCCGCCACTTTCACGCTAACTCGCACTATCTGCATGTTAATTCAAGCTCTTTGGGCCGTTGGGCCGCGAAGGGCGATCTTCCGCTCTTAACGACGAGCTGAAGATCGCCTGTACGGCGCCGAATAGGGACCCCTGGTCAATGCTGACACTCTGCATTTTACTGCTCTGCTAGTTGCTATTGCTGGTTGCTATTGCTTGGCCCGCGCGCCTTTCTCCATCGCCTGCAACACCTCGCCGGTCGCGAGAGGATCGACCGCCGAAATGTCATGCAGAGATAAAACTCCCATGATGCGCTCAACGCGATCCAGCACAAACAACCTCTGTACCTTCTTCTCTTCCATGATGGCAGCCGCCTGAGCGACGTCCTCATCCTCGTAACAACAGGTAAAATCGTGATTCATGACCTTGGAGACCAGCGTCGCTTTGGGGTCGCACCCTGTAGCGACGCACCGCACGACAATGTCCCGGTCCGTGAGTACGCCGACGACGACCTCCTGCTCCACGATCGGCGCAAACCCGATCTTGTCGAGAACATCACGTTTCAAACGTGTCTCCTGCACCAAGGCTTCTTCCACCACGGGAGCGCAACCGACATTCCGATCACGCAACAGTTGGGATGCCTCCTCCAAGGTAGACGTCGCCGGTATCGTATGGACGAGCGGTGACATGATTTCTCTGACTTGCATGATTATCTTCCTCAATGCTGTTGTCGGTGGACAAGACCTCTGCCGCGTCAACGGAAAACCTACACGGGTGGTCTCAAGTGAAGCTTAGCACGCCTGGGAGGCGATCCTACCCGGCGATCGAAATCCGCCCGAGATTTTGGCTGAGGAGCGGTGCAGAAAAAACCTGAATATTGCGGCAAACAGAAATTCAAAAGGCAAGCCCGGTCATACGAATAGCGCAACCTGCTTTTCCCTCACATATCGACTAGGCTTTTCTAAACACCACAACGCTCGGAATCTCCCGATGACCAGTCCCCGCGCGGCCCTCGTATCCGTTGAAGACACCCCTTGGTACCACTGCGTGAGCCGGCGCGTGCGGCACGCATTCCTGTGCGGCTATTAAAAAGGGTGCGCTCGGACAAGCGCGGTCATATCGCGGCGCGGCTGCCGTGTATCCTCGATCGACTGAACATCACGGCGAACGCTTCCTCAGCTACGCCGACCGGCCCCTGAAGGCGTTTGGCACAGCGATTGGTGCACCGCAGGCCCTGACCAGTCTGTGCGCTCGGCGACAGACCAAATATCTGCGTGGCATGCGTGCCGCACGCGAGTTGTTTGCGCCCAGACTGGCTGCGTGAAGCGGGTGGACAGGAGAAGAAGCAAGAAGAGGCGCGGCAGGAAAGAGGCCAGTGCTGCCTGGCAAGGCGGCGTGTTCTAGCGGGTGCGAGTCTCGCCTGGGAAATCATACGCCGCGAGCCCAGTACCAAGCCTTGATGTGTGGCTGGTTGCGCACGCGATCATTTATCCAGCTGGTGCTTTTTTACCCAAAGTGGGTGCAATCAGAGTGGGTGTCCTTTTACCCGTTTTACCCGTTTTACCCGTTTACCCTTTTACCCTTTTACCCTTTTACCCTTCTGGAAAAGCACCCTACCCGCTATGGCTGCTTCGGGACTGGTTGCTCTCGACGTTTGGTGAGACCGAGCGCGCGGCGGTCTCGGCCTATCGACGTTTCGTCGAGGACGGCATCGGCCAGTCGAGAGCTTGGTAGCAGCTGAGACACCAGGTTTTTCTTGGCTCGGAGACGTTCATCGACGGGCTTCGGCGGAAGCTGCCGCCGAATCGGTGGCGGGGGCTCCAGATAACCGGAGTCCCTACACCGGATATTAAAACGCTATCGCGTTGGAAGAGGCTACACTCCAGGGCAAACGCATCTAAATCTCCCATTTTAGGCCGCTTGTAGGACATCAAGTAACCGCTCAAGATAATCCGTATCCCAGCCGGCACGGAGTCGCTTTAATTTAATGCTTTTCTTTGAGGTCATATCTTTCCTGAGAATATTGAGTGCAATATGTCGTAGGATGGCATAGTTTTCAGGTGCATGACCTTTTCGCGTTCGATACAACGCTATCCAGACATCGGCGGAGTGCAATCGGGGTCGGGGTCGCTATCGGAATCGGAATCGAGAGAGAAAACGCCCTATGCCATTCGGTCATGAGAAGCTCGACGTAGAGCGTGCGGCCACCGAGTAGGTCGGCTGGGCCTGCCGCTACTGCGAGCATGTGAAAGAACGGCGTAACGCGAAGGATCAACTCCTGTGCGCATCGCAGGCGCGCATCGCAGGCCATCGCGCTGAACAGTGCCGAGGGTAACGGCAAAGCGGCGAGCGGGGATCGCCGCCGGTCGTTTGAAAGCGCACGAGGCTCGGCGCTGGAGTGCGCTGCGATTCAAGACGTGCTCGCTGGTGTGCGAAGCGTTGTCCGCAGACCACAACAGCAAGCAAAAGGCACTGCTCGAGTGGCCATGCTCACGAAGCTCGGACAGCGTGGCTAGACGGTCAGCGAGGAGCTTGGCGGATGTCGGGTTGGTCAGTTCGATAACGACGCCGATACCGATACCGACGCCGATAGCGGTACCGAATGAGTCGGCAGGCGACCCCCAAGCCAAAAACCTGTTTAGCCTGTTTCTGCACCATCACTTAACGTCGAACAAATCGCTATCGCTATCGTTATGATATCAAACAGCTTACGCCTTTTTGTCCTGTCGATACGGAGATCAGTCAGATCGGAAAAATGACCGGCGATTGTCATGTCTTTTTCCTCTTTCTTTATAGGTCTGATCATTCCCATTCTAATAGCCCTCTATTAAATCATATGATCTTCAATTTTCGTGATCATAAGACATTTTTTTCTAAATATTTTTAGATGCGTTTGCCCTGGAACTCCCCGCTTCCAGGACCATGGCTGGACTTGCACCAGCTAGCCGACTAACATGCAGGCTAACATGCACTATCGCTCAGGCCGCGCCTAGGGTGTTCAATTTCGCCTTCTTCACGCACTTTTCGCTCCCGCAGGTCTATGTGCAGCGCCTGGATAGTTGGAGGGTGTAAGGCGTTGATATATAGCCCAATACAGTTCAGTCGGTGATGCAAGAAAACTGCGTGAGTCAGGCTAAGCCAGGACCGTCCAGATTGAACTACCTAGGCCGCGCCTGGGCGCGGGCTACGTTTAACCTTAGGCGCCAGCACATTAAATCAGCACTTGATGTCGACTAAAAACGAGAGGGTCATACGAGTTATGAAATCAGTTCTCAATAGAGCCGAACACGATCCGCAAGAACTAGAATTATTCATGCAAGCCATTATTAAAAAATATGGCCCGTATTTTGTTATTCTTTTAGCTATTTTTGCGGTCTTATATTTTCCTGAATTCTCTGAGTATAGTCTAAGGGTAGATGAGGAGTTTGCATACTCCCATACCGGCATGCTTAAGTGGACACCGTTTGGTAGATGGGGCACGGATATTGTCCATAATTTCTTTGTTATTCGACCTTTGAACCCCTATTTTTCGATGTTGATGTTTGGTTGTTGCCTTGCTGCTTCGTTTCTTATGTTCTCCAGAGTTATTCAAGCACAACCATCCTTTTTCAACCTACTTTCCTTTGCGATATTTGCCGGATTTCCAACGTGGTACTATTTAATAGAATTTAAAGGCACGCTTCTCGCTAATGGTCTCTCTATCTTGTCCGCTTCAGCTGCCGGATATTTCTTTTCCACAAAAAATCGATCCGCCTTGCTTTTTGTCCCTTTATTAGTTGCTGCCATAGGGATTTACCAATCTTCTATTTTCATCGCAGTCATCATATCAATTGCATCCATTCTTTTTGGCAGGGAGGATGGGCCCCGAACACACACTGCATTTTTTCTATCCTTTTCTCGATTAGCCGTTCTCTGTTTGGTATCTTTATTATGCTACTTTATAATATGGAAAATCTTGCTTGCTTATTTTAACCTCGAACCACAATATATCGTTGGATTCTTAAATATTGATATGCATAGGTGTTCGGGATTTTTTTATCCACCTTCTAATAATAATCTGTGTATGCGCGCCAATGATGTCTCTCTTTGATTATAATTTGGATCAAAAATTTCGTTCGCAAACAACTTTATCTTATTCACTAGGATTTTAAAATATTCTTGTGATGAATGTAACAAAAACATGATAAAATCTCGCGCCAGTACAACCGCTACTTTAGCGATTCTTTGAAACGAAATAGCTAAATTTTGCTCATCATCCAACTGTTCCCTACCGATCTGAAATACAGTGTGCGTACTCAGATGAGCCACGATAGAGGCGAGTAGTAAGTTTTCAATTATATTGGCGTTGCAAGAGGTAATTTGGTTCGCATTCAGGGAATTCTTACACGCTTTGAAAATAAGTTCTATTTGCCATCTCAGCCGATACAAAGGATAAATCAAATAGGCGGCTGCGGTTAAATTCGTAATATACCAATGATAATCCTTTTCGACCGGGTTCCAAAACCCGATCGCCCGGTAGTTTAAGGTATTACCTTGATGAATTTTTTCGATAATCACTTCAATGATGTTGCCTTTTTTACGGCTCAAATCCAGCGAGAGCAGCGATTGCCCGATAGCCTCTTTGCTGAGCCCTTGAATAACTTTTTTGATTTTAATCACAGCATTGGATTTCACGCGTGAAAGAAAAAAACCTTCAGCTTTTTCAATGGCATGCAAGACAGCATAGTCCCAATAACCCAGGTCGAAAATCACCAACTTCCCTTTCAAGGACGTGATCTCCGGAAAACACTTGCTATCATGTCTCTTCCCCGGCGTTAACTGAAACCATACCAGCAATCCGGTCAGGATATCGAAACTCGCATGCCACTTGATCGACGCCTTCGTGCGGGTACCGGGAAATGCGTTTTTCGCCCCCGGCAACAGCGTAATCGAACTCGAATCAACAACCTCAATAGCGTTGACACCGAGTTGTTTCAAAATTGTCTCACTCACCTGCACCGATGCCGCAAGACGCCCCATCAATTCCGCAATGACACTTTGCAAATTCTGTTTCAATCGGTTTCCAGCCATCCGCTCCCAAAACGCACCGCGACTGATCGATTGATTCAGGTGTCCTATCATGAAACGGCGAATGGACTCCAATGAAAATGTCTTAGAATCTCCGAAATAGCAAAACACCAAAGTGATTGTAAACTCCAAAGGTGTGATCGTGGTTCTGGCGTCCTCGGCAGGAATAAATTTTTCGAAGCATTGTTTCAAAACATCAAGAATGCTATTCTCGGTCATGGCGATACCTTTGCTGCTTTTGTAGTATTTAGTGGGCACAACTATTTTATTATGAAAGTTAGCAAGGGTTTCGCCGTCTATTAAAAAAATTTATAACTGCATGAAATTTAAGAAAAAATATCCCGAACACCTATGTATTGATATGTTATTGAAAGACCCTGGAGGCGTAATCGCAAACATAGCACAAGAAGCAATGTTGTTATTCTCCGGTTATCGCGCTACTTTCCATGGGATGCTGCCGCTGACTGGGGTATTGTTTCTCCTTGGATTAGCGGCATCGATAATGCGCTGCAATCAAATCAAAGCATCTTTTCTTGATGCTATTGCTGTCTTTTTTCTTTTCATTGCGCTTATATTTAGCCCGTTCCTCTTACACCTATTAACCGGAGGCTACCTACCTGACCGAAGCCTCATGGGTATTCCATACCTCTACTGGCTTTTTGTTGCCATAGCTCTTCAAACATCCTATTTGCGCATCCGACTGCTCGCACAAATTCTGATTCTCTTGATAACAGTACAATACATTCAGATATCCAGTTTTTCTTCATTTTCCCATAATTTTGTAGCAGTTCACGATCAACTGACGGCAAGCCAGATTTATGAGCGGATCGCAAACCAAATAGACGATTATGAGCGCATCAAATCATATCCACTAGAGTTTGTTGGCCCACTGCGCTTCCCTAATATTGGCCATTACCTCAAAGGGCACAGCGCAGTAACTGGTAGTTCTATATTTGAATGGGATGACGGCAATCCACACCGTTCTACAGCGCTTCTGAAGGCCTTTGGTATGGGCAACTTTCGCACCATAACCGATGAGCAAAGAGCATCCATTATATCAGAAATCGATAAAATGCCCTTGTGGCCAAATGAAGGTTCAGTTCGAAATATTAACGGAATTATTGTTGTGAAGTTTGATGAATATGCAAAGCATATAAGGAGTAGAATAGAACAACATGCACCGTAATGGACCATACAAGTGCCTGACATTCAATACCTGCGGACGTCAAAAAGCACCGCTTCGCGCTGCATTGTAGCCGTTGCCGGGGTCGTTCTTGTAGTCCACGATCTGCTCCATGGCTCGGCGCGGGCTGAGCCCCAGGGCCTTGAGCGCGATCTGGGCCTTGTTCATAATTCCGGCCACCGCTGTCAAGCCGCGGCCGGCGTTAGGTAGGCCGGTTTCGGCGGGCGCGTTCGGCGTCGTCGCGGACGCGGCGGCAAAGGCACGCGGAGTAGGAGTCGCTCGAACAGGGCGGGGTGCGCTCGCCCAAAGAAACGCTCGGCGGCCGTCGTGCCGTCGGCGCGGCAGATGTGGAAGTTGTGCACGGCCGTGAGCGCGGCGAGCTTGCGGTCACTCAGACGATGACGGCCGTGATGATGCAACGACAGTTGGCCGTTGCGTCCTTCCACACAGGAACTGCTGCGTTGGAACAAATCGGCGCAGGCGCCGGCAACCTGTTCGACCTGTGCACGCGTCTCGGGCGCCAGACTTTGCAGCGGATGATCGGGTTGACGCAGCGCGTCGAGCAATGCGTTACTCGATGCGTGCACGCGTTGTCGGGTCTCGGCCGTCGTGCTGCGTGCAGCGACGCGCTCGAGGTACAGGGCGGGGATGAGCTGCTCGAGGACCGCCGCTTCCTGTTCCGTGGGAAGTTCAAGGGCCTCGACCCTGGCAGTCACGGTGGCGAAGAAGAACGCGATGGTGGCCAGCCATTGCACGGTCAGGCGTTCGGCTTTGGCCAGGCGTTCGCAGGCGCGCTTGGGTAGATCAGCCGCTTCGGCCAGCGCCTTCAAGCGCGACCAGACGGCCTGGAAGCGTTCAGCTACGCGCTCTACCGGCTGCGTCTGTCCCTGCTGCAAATCATAGGGGTGATAGAGCACACCGAGTTCACGGATTAGCTCGCGCGCCTCGCTCTGGCGCGCTTGCGCCTGGGCGAGCTCGGCTTCAGCTGCGACCAGTACATTCAGGGCCGCGTCAATGCGCGCCTTGAAGTCCGGCGGACGCCCGAGTGGGCGTGGCACGCGCGCTTCGAACTGCTGCTGCGCGGCGCGCTCGGCCTGCCATTGCGCCTGTGCGGCCAGCACTCGGCCCTCGGCCTGTCGAACGTCGCGCGCCAACGCCAAGGAGGTGGCTTTCGACACCTCGTGTTGGCCGTGAAAGAGATCCGGAGAATGATGCGCACCGAGATCCGTTTCGGCATGCCGGCGCAGGGCCTTGGCTTCGTCGGCGGTGCTCTGGATCACCTCCACGGCGAGGCCCGTGCAGGCATCTTCCAGCGCCGCCGTCCAGGTCGCCGCAGAGCGATCCGCGGCGTACCCCTCCAGCAGAATGAAGTTCGACACCGGCTCGATGGCCACCAAGCAGGCCCCCGGATGGAACGTTTCGTCCTCGCACACCGTCACTTGCCGAGGCGCCATGCCCTCGCCAAGTGTCGTGCGCTGCGCCTCAGCCTCCGTGACCAAGGCCGCTTCCAGGGCCGCATTGAGCTTGTGTTGCGCGCCGTCGCTCACCCCGACAAAGGCTGAAAGCCCACTCAGCTCTAGAAATTCACTCACCAGCCGGGTGCCGCCCGCCGCCCGCAACGTGATACTGAAGTGCGCCGCTATCACCATCCGGTGCAACCACGACATCCCCTCCGGGGTGCGTACGAACGCCACCAGACCGGCTGGCGCATCCCCAAGCGGTTGCTCATGGCACCACTCCAGCAGGGTGCTGCGCGCCACGCCCAAAGCGGCAGCCACCTCGCGTTGCGTCTCGCCGGCTGCCAACCGTGACTCGGCAGCAGCGATGTGTTCGGCTTGCTCCAAGCGCGTGCGTCGCGTCACGACCCGATTCCTCGCCCGGGTAGCGCAGCGCCGATGTATGGTCTATAGTCAAGCTTGGCAGAACCTTCGTACATTTTTCCGAATCCTCGGTGAATTTGCACCTCCAAGGGTACGAGATTATGAGGGTTCTGCCAAATACCTTCACACCGATTACCAAGCTTTGGGCTCGGACTTGGCCGGAATTACGAGCAAGGCCCGCGATCTGCACCAGCGGCAGGCCGTTGACAAGCAGGATGACATCGTAGCGGTGGTGGCTGTTGTCGGTACTGATGCACAGCTGAGGACGACCTCGAAGTGGTTTTTGCACCAGTCCTCGAGGTTGATCAGCATGGAGTGCAGCGGGGTGCCGTCCTCGCGCTGCAAGTAGCCGTATTCGCGCAGCGTCCGGGCGGCCTGAAACACGTCGGCGCCGATAATATCGTCGCGCAGACGGGCGAACTCGGCGTCTGTGAGCCGGACCTGATTCAGGCCTGGAACCTGGCGCGGAAATTCTGCTCCAGCGGCCTTGTCGTGGATATCTTCGCGGCGGGTATATTTCAGCTCGTCGACGAGCTTGTCGATCAGCTGCTGCTCGATCTGGCTTTCCTTCCGACTCATCCGATGGTCTCTCATGTTGCTGTCTTGGCCGACGGCGGCATCAAGCTCGGCAGCCACCTGGCCCCGCAGGATGCATCTCGCTCGGCGTACTTGGTCCGCAAGCGGGCGAATACCTGCTCTGCATCGATGAGCCATGCGGTGCCTTTGTCGAGTGCCTCGGCGCGGCGCTTGGCCTCGGCAGCCTGGAGGGCGCCAAGGTTGGCGATGGCGCGGGATCGAGACCAGCGATCGCCGGCTTTCTAGCCGGCTCGTCTTTGGCACGGCTCCCTGGGATCGCCGGCTTTCTAGCCGGCTCGTCTTTGGCACGGCGCACTGGGATCGCCGGCTTTCTAGCCGGCTCGTGTTTGGCACGGCGCACTGGGATCGCCGGCTTTCTAGCCAGCTCGTGTTTGGCACGGCTCAATGCCGTGCCAAAGACGTAAGTACCTTCATATGATCGCTATGACAAATGAATTAAAATTATTCTTTAAAATCAATAGTTTATAATTATTAACTTCTAAAATAATCCTATTGGGGTACTTAGAAAATCGCCAATACCCTTCAAACCCGAGCCAAGTCCATCCGAGTCGAACATGCAGGAGGAGACATGCCAAATCGCTCCGGCCGCAAGATCGCCTGATGCGGGCATTGAGCCCGCATCAGGCGAAGCCGGCTGGAAAGCCGGCGCTCCCAGGGCCGGCTGGAAAGCCGGCGCTCCCAGGTGGTCGCCAACGACAGGCGGGTGACGGGGGCAGTTGGGCGCAGAAGATCCTGCCGATGATCCGCTTCGCTAAACATCCGGCCGCTGTCTTCGCATGCCCAGCCGGAAACGACGGAGCCTGCGTCACCAGCACCTCGCCGCGGATGCCGCGACCGGTGCGCGGCACCCATTGCAGCGCATACCCGCCAGCGGTCAACGCCAGTACAGACGATGCAGATACATCACCAGGAACTTTGATGCCGACACCGCCACCGCCACCAGTGCCGCAGCGCCCACATGGCCGCCGTTCTCCACCAATACGGCTAAAAAGGATACCATGTACAGCGGTATGATCAGGGTCAGAGTCTTCAGGGTCACAAAAGCCTTAAGCCAATTCAGCGGCAACATCGCGTATTCTCCAGGGACAGAGGTTGAGGTTCGACGCGTCTTGATTGTTGAAGTCCTCAACAAGCGATTTTTGCCGTCCGCCCTCGATTCTGCTCGAGGAGGCGAGATGCTTGCAGATGAGTCGGGCTTTTGGTTGCCGTTGTGGTGATCGATCGCTGCACGAGCCGATTCCCCCGAGGTTGCGCGGTACCCTATCCCATCGATCATAACGGCGACAGCGATCTGTGTTCTGCGTTCGATCCGGACAACCAGGTCTCATCGGTCCGAGGCATCGTCCTATCGTTCAACCTGGTCGTCGAAGGAAGTAAAGCACCGCGCAGGCCCGGCGATCCTTTATCGTCTATCATCCGGCCCAGCGGCTGCTTGGAAAAATAGCTGGTTATAACGGATTCTGTTGACGAGCTGGCGAAATGCCCTGGAAGACTGTTTCCGACTAAGCGATGCTGAAGGTTACAATAACGAACTCGACATCTCGCTACCCGGAGACAGCATGAATACTGTACCTGGTTCTCCCAAAAGAGGATACCGAACCATCCGATTACCGCTGGTGAAGGACG
The DNA here is from genome assembly GCA_016745215.1 of Thiohalocapsa sp. PB-PSB1. Classification (GTDB taxonomy): domain Bacteria; phylum Pseudomonadota; class Gammaproteobacteria; order Chromatiales; family Chromatiaceae; genus Thiohalocapsa. Next base: position 2,882,892 of record CP050890.1, on the reverse strand, counting down.
CCTACGAACGCTTCCTGAGCGATAACGCCTATTGCCGAATGCAACTCGATGAGCTGTATCGGCAGCATCCGGACCTGTTTCCCGCGGGTTGGGAGGAAGGGTACCTGTTGTGCGGCAAGACGCCGAGTTCGAGCAAACAAGGGATACGCTGTCAGCGGGTGCGGCTGGTAGCCGGCGCGGTGGTGTATACCGTTGCCCCGACGTTCGTGACGCCGTACATGACAGGACGCACGGAAGAGGTTGAGAAGGCATTGTTTTTGCGGCGTTTTCATGTGCCTTGCTGGGCACTGGCCCATGTGTTCGGGCGCGATGCCATGTAGTGGTATCGGCTCGAGCAAGGGCTTGGACGCTTTAGTGTGGTCGGTACGACCGTCAAGGCGGCGGAGCGCTTGGCGCAAGAGTTGGTCGCCGACGAAAAGCAGAGCCGTTTGCAGGGAGACAAGATCTCCATCGCCACGACAGCCGCCGACGGATGCATCCTCGGGGCTTCGGTCGTCGACTCGGCCTCCGAGGCCGGACTGCACCGCGCGTATGGCGTGTTTGCCGAAGAAGCGCGGGATGTGGACCCGGGCTATGCCCCCGAGACGGTTAATACCGACGGTTGGGCCGCCACCCAAGGCGCCTGGAAGCGCCTGTTTCCCAACATCGCCGTCATCCTGTGTTTCCTACACGCCTTCCTGAAAATCCGCGACCGGGCAACCAACGCGTTGGGCGAAGACTTCAAGGAGGTCAGCCGACGTGTTTGGGAAGCCTATCGCGCCGAGGGAAAGGCCAGTTTTGCGCAACGCCTGCGCCGACTGCGCGAATGGGCCGAGCGAACGTTACCGGATTCGCCCATGAAGTCCCATACCCTGGATCTATGCGAAAAGCGCAAACGCTTCAGCAGGAGTGACGAGCATCCCCGAGCGCATCGCACCAGCAACCTGGTGGATCGATTGATGCGCTTCCTTGATCGGGCCTGCTTCAACGCGCACTATTTCCACGGCACCCTGCCTTCGGCCGAACTGCGGGTACGCGCTTTGGCGTTGCTCTGGAACTTTTGCCCTTCCTCGCCAATGACGGTTCGCAAACAGCATGGCCAAGCGTGCCCGGCCGAACGGCTCAACGGGAAACGCTACGCCGATAATTGGTTGGAAAACTTGCTTGCTTCAGGCTCTATGAACGGCTTGAGAGGCCATCAACAGAATCCGTTATAATCAGGAGATCTTCAAGGACGTGTGGGATGCGATCCAAGCGGATCTGGCCAGCGAGCAGCGCGACGGCCCGGCGCGCCTGTGGCCGCCGATGCGCGCCTGGCTGGAGGCCATGGAGCGGGAGCTCCCGTGGGTGCCCACCGCCGCTGCCTGCCGCGCGGCGCTGGAGGCGCAGGAGGGCCTTGTTCATAACTCCAACCAACTGACGAGCGGGTGCGTGGAATTATCAGTAAGACTTTGTTTTTAAATTTAAAATACTAAGGCGTTCGAGGTTAACCCTAAGTCTTGGCCGAGCTTATGAACAAGGCCCGCAGGAAGCCCTGGCGCAGGTCTTTTTCGAGCGCGACTCCGGCGGGCTCTGGCTGCTGTGGCTCGAGGCCGAGCCGATCCGGGGTTGTTCGCGCTGCCGCGGGCCTGCGACCTGGGGCACTGGCGTAATGAGCAGGGCAGCGGGCTGTTGGATCGGTGGCAACAGGGTCTCGACGGCCTGGAGCGTTGGAACGAGGGGCTCGCGCAGGGCCTTCTGCCGGATGACATCGAGGCCCAGGCGCCGGGGCTGCGGGAGACGTTCGACCGCTCGGCCTGGTCGGCGTTGCAGGCCGACGGACCCGCCAAGGCATTGGCGGCGCAGCTGGCGGTGCTGGCGGAGCGGGCCGGCGTCACCAGGCTGAGCCTGCTGCTGCCGGCGGAGCTCGGGCAGCTGCCCTGGGAGACCTTGCCGGAGTTCGCGCCGGAGCGGCTCTTTCTGTCGCGGGCCGTGAGCTTGGAGAGCTGGCTGCGGCAGCGGGCGGCGATCCCGGCATCCGCCTTACCAGCGAGCACGCATGAGCACGCGACCTCGGCCCGCGCCGGCGGCGCGCCGGCCAGCCGGGTGTTGGTGGCGGACGACGCGAGCCTGCCGTTCGGGACCGCGGAGGAGGAGCAGGCGCTCGCCTTCCACGGCGGCGCGCCGGCGATCGGCGGCACCAGCGTGCTCTCGGTGCTGCGCGCGCTGACCGCCCCCGGTGGCAAGCACCTGCTGATGCACGCGGTGTATGCGCAGCTGAACCCCTGGGCGAGCTATCTGCGGGTCCGCGCCCCGGCGCGCGTGGCGCAGCAGCCGCTGGCGCTGACGCTGCGGGCGGACGCAGACCGGGATTGGATCAGCGAGTTGCTGGAGCAAGGCGCCGACAACCGCGGCCGGGAGCTGCTCGCCGCCTGGATACCGCCGGTGCTGGGCGTGACGCCGGATACTCTGACCCTGTCCGCCTGCGAGGCGGCGCGTTGCGGCGCCGACCAATCCGGCCTGGCGACCCCGGTGGGCCTGGGTCCAGCGCTGCTCGCCGGCGGTGCGGGGCGGGTCATCGGCGCGCTCTGGCCCTGCAACCAGGAGGCCGCCTGGCTTTTCTACCGCACGCTGTTCCGCGCGGCGCAACAGGCCCCGCAGGCGGCTTGGTATCAACTCGTACACGATGCCCGTCGGACCTTGCAGGGCCTGGACAGCGCGGCGCTTACAGAATTGCTGAGCGAGGCCGATGTCGCGCCGGACTGGCAGATGCGCGCCCAGGCCGGTTGGATCGACCCTAAGCGCCCTTCGTTCTGGGCGCCCTTCGTGGTGTTGGGGAACGCTCTGGGAGCGCCTGGTGACGTCGCCTAGGTCGGGGTGACCAACCCTTTCAAGGTCAGAAATTATCCACACAATCAGCAGATAATATGCGTGGCGGTTGACCGCATCGTAACGCATCGAATTTCAGTGGAGAAACGGAGCGGACTGGACATAGACCCGCCGAACCGAGATCATCGACCCCATTTATCGTATTCTTGGGGTAGAGGTCATGATGTTCAGCCAGATCTTCCAGCGGTTCATGGAACAAAGGCCCGTGCCGGTGATGGCTCAGGCCCTATTGGAACGGGTACTCAGCCCCAGCAAGCTCGATGCCTGGTTTGCGCGCACGGCGGTGGATCAATAGACCCGGGAGTTGTTGTTCTCAACGATTTTCAATTTGATGAGCGCAGTGGTCTTCAAAACCCACCCATCCATAAACGCCGCCTACAAAGAGCAAGGCGAGTCGATCGGGGTTTCGATCACCTCGGTGTACAACAAACTCAACGGCCTGGAAAGTACGACCTCGGCGGCGTTGGTTCGAGACACGGCGCGGGAACAGGCCGCGATCGTCGAACAGATGGGCGGACAGTGCGCACCTTGGCTGCCCGGCTATCGGATCAAAGTCCTCGACGGCAACTGCATCGAGGCCACGGAGCATCGCTTGGAGGTGCTCAGAGAGACCAAGGCCGGAGCCTTGCCGGGAAAATCGCTGGTCGTTTACGATCCGTTGTTGGAGATGGCCACGGATGTGTTTCCTTGCGAAGACGGTCACGCCCAAGAGCGCTCGCTGTTCGCAGATGTGCTGCCGACGGTGCGGGAACATGACGTCTGGATCATGGATCGCAACTTCTGCGTGCGCAGCTTTCTGCTCGGGATTGCCGACCGGAAAGGTTATTTCGTTTGTCGCGAACATAAGGGACTGGCCTTTAGCATGCAGAGTCCGTGGCGAAAGATCGGCAGTACCGAGTCCGGAAAGGTCTACGAGCAGCGCATCGAGCTCGTCGACGACGAAGGCGAAGTCCAGCGCTATCGTCGCATCAAAGTCTGCCTGAAACAGGCTACGCGCGACGGGGAAACCGAACTCTTGCTGCTGACGAATCTGCCGAAATCGGCGGCCGATGCCAAGCTCGTCGCCGACATGTACCGCAAGCGCTGGCGTATCGAAACCATGTTCCAAGAGCTCGAGGCGCATCTGCATTCCGAGATCAATACGCTGGGCTACCCGAAAGCCGCACTGTTCGGTTTTTGCGTTGCGCTGGTCGCCTACAACGCATTGGCCGTGGTCAAAGCCGCGTTACGCACGATACACGGTGAAGAAACCATCGCCAACGACCTTTCCGGCTACTATTTAGCCGGGAATATTGCTCGAACCTATGACGGCATGACGGTTGCCATTCCGGAACAGGAATGGACCGTCTTTCGAACCATGTCGCTCGCCGAATTCGCGCAGATGTACTTGCAATTGGCCTCCAACGTCAATCTGGCAAAGTTCAAAAAGAGCCGTCGGGGACCGAAAAAACCACCGCCGAAGCGAAATCGATATTCCAACCACCCTCACGTTTCGACAGCGAAATTGCTCAAGGGGAAGACACCGCGTGAGTAGTCACCTTGAAAGGGTTGGTCGGGGTGACCAAGGAACCCGAATATCCGCATTGCTCCTGCGATCTGGTGCCATATCCAGGTGCCATATCAGGGTCGGCAGCATCGCGTTTGCATCCTGCCCTTCTCTGCAATGCCGGTTCCTGTTGGGGTTTGTTCCTCGCTCCGAGCTAGGGTTCCAAGACCTTTTGTCGAGATACCCAAGGCTGGTATGCGAGGGATGACGAGTCCCTTGTGTTGGGTGCTGCCTGGTTTGAGTCACCGCAGAGACGCAGAGAAGAGGGATGTACTGGCCTTGGCCCTTCTGCGCGCTTTGCGTCTCTGAGGTGAATCCTTGCATTCTTTGCGGGCGGCATCCTTCTCCCGGGAAAGGCGTGGTGATCGCGTCCGATCCGTTGGCATCACCTGCCGGGTCGCCCGCAAGCGGGCTCCTACGCCGAGCGGCTGCCGCAGTTGGTGAAGGTCCGCTTGCGGGCGAGGTGCCTTGGGCACTCTGCGTCTCTGCGGTGAATTCCTTGCATTCTTTTCAGGCAACATCCTTCTCCCGGGAAAGGCGTGGTGATCGCGTCCGATACGTTGGCATCACCTGCCCGGTCGCCCGCAAGCGGGCTCCTACGCCGAGCGGCTGGTGAAGGTCCGCTTGCGGGCGAGGTGCCTTGGGCACTCTGCGCGCTCTGCGTCTCTGCGGTGGATCCTTGCATTCTTTGCAGGCGGCATCCTTCTCCCGGGAAAGGCGTGGCGATCGCGTCCGATCCGTTGGCACCACCTGCCGGGTCGCCCGCAAGCGGACTCCTACGCCGAATGGCTGCCGCGGCTGGTGAAGGTCCGCTTGCGGGCGAGGTGCCTTGGGCACTCTGCGTCTCTGCGTCTCTGCGGTGAATCCTTGCATTCCTTGAAGACAGTACCCCTTGTGTTTGGAGCCAACGCTGTAGAACCGATGATGTCGTTGGCGCCCTCGGCAGGATTCGAACCTGCGACCTACCGCTTAGGAGGCGGTTGCTCTATCCGACTGAGCTACGAGGGCTGATTACATTGTTTCGGGAGCGCATGTTTGCCAGGGTCACAGCCTGTCGGACCTTCGCCGGGCCAGCGTGAGTGGGAATGTCTGCGGTGTTCGATGATGCAAGGCAATGGCTGCTCGGCCCCAGATGCTGCACCAGGTGCTGCGCCGAACGTTCGTTGGTGCAGGTTGCACTCATGCTTGGCTGCAAGTGGCTGAAATGCATGGCCGGAAAGCATGCTCAGGATACGTGGTCGGAATGAATGGTCGGGGTGAGAGGATTCGAACCTCCGGCCCCTGCCTCCCGAAGGCAGTGCTCTACCAGGCTGAGCTACACCCCGATGTTTGGGCTGTGATGGTCAGGAATGCTGCCGGCATTCGCAGCCACATCATAAAACTGCGCTTGACATTGCGATGGCGGTTGTGCGGGATCCGCTGGCGCTTTCGATCTTGTTGCGGTCCGTCACCAGGTCTCGAGAGAGGAGTTGCCATCAGTTCGGTACCAATTGGACTCCTTTGACTTCGGCTCCTGTTTACTCGAATTCCTGCTTGCTCGGTTTCCTGCTTGCTCAGGCTCCTATTCGACCTCTGGCTTTCAGTCCAATGCCAGTTTGCATTTTAAGCAGCTGCTTTTAATGGGTTCTCGCGACGGCGAAGTCGGCAGTCGCTTCCAACGATTGCTTGGCGGGGCTATCGGGAAGCACCTGTAGCGCTTTCTTCGCGGCCTCGGCGTGCGAGCGAGCAAGTTGCACAGTATAGTCGATTGCGCCGGTGGAAACAATCGCATCGACCACGTCGGCGATGTGCTCGCGACCGCCGGTTTCGATCGCTGTGCGCAGGCGGTCGCGCTGCACATCGCTGCCGACTTCGATGGCACGGATAACGGGCAAGGTGGGTTTGCCTTCTTCCAAGTCGTCGCCAATGTGTTTGCCGATGATTTCGGCGTCAGACTCATAGTCGAGGGCGTCATCCACCAGCTGGAAGGCGATGCCGAGGTGCAAGCCAAAATTGGCCAGCGCGTCTTCTGTTGCGCGCGGCACCTCGGCAAGCACCGCGCCAAGCCGCGTCCCGGCTTCGAACAAGGTTGCCGTTTTGCGCTCGATCACTTCCATGTACCGCGCCTGGTCGGTATCCGGGTCATTCGTGTTGAGCAACTGCAAGACTTCGCCCTCGGCGATGCGATTGGTGGCATGGGACAAGACATCCATCACGCGCATGATGCCTACGTCCACCATCATCTCGAAGGCGCGAGAGTAGAGGAAATCGCCAACCAGCACGCTGGCCTCGTTGCCCCAAACGGCATTGGCCGTATCGCGATTTCGGCGCAGTTCGGAGCCGTCGACGACATCGTCGTGCAACAGCGTGGCCGTGTGGATGAACTCCACGATAGCGGCCATGTCGAGATGGGCCGAACCCCGATAGTCGCAGGCGCGCGCGGCAAGCAGCACCAGCAGGGGACGCAAACGTTTGCCACCACTGCTAATGATGTAGTGGCCGATCTGATTAATTAGCACCACGTTTGACTGCAGGCGTTTGAGGATAATCTCATCGACAGCCTGAATGTCTTTTACAACCGGTGCCCTGATAGCGGACAAATCCATAGGGCGGGTTTTCATCTGGGGGGAAGAGACGATGCTAGGGTCACCCCCGCATCCTGTCAAGCTCAAGACCATGGAAATGTATGGCAAAATGATTCATACGCGGCACCCGGACATCCTGTCTGCAACGAAAAGCTCTATTAATTGTTGACTCATTTTATCTTTCAACGATAGACTGCCCGGCTACGCAAGATGCACGCGCGATCATCATCGCGCTTTCCAACGACACCATAACGATCTTTAATGTGTACCGTCCCACCCTGGAGCCGGAAACAAGTTTGGTGACGATGCATCAGGACATCAAGCACGACATCCCGGGAACACCACCATGTACGCAGTCATTGAAACAGGCGGCAAACAATATCGCGTCGCAGAGGGCGATACGCTTCGGGTCGAAAAGCTGGATAGCGAAGCCGGCACCAGCATCGACATCGATAAGGTACTGATGATCGCCAACGATGGCGAATTCACAGTCGGCAAGCCCTTTGTAGAAGGCGGCAGAGTGACCGCCGAGGTGACCAGCCACGGCCGAAGCCGCAAGATCAAGATCGTAAAATTTCGTCGCCGTAAACAATATCTAAAACGCCAAGGCCACCGGCAGTGGTTTACGGAACTCAAAATCACCGGCATTGCCGGAGGCTGAATCGGCAACAAACTCGCCGGCTACGAACTCAGGAGCATCCCCATGGCACACAAGAAAGCAGGCGGCAGTTCGCGCAACGGCCGCGATTCCGAATCCAAACGGCTGGGCGTAAAGCGATTTGGCGGTCAGCAGGTCAAGGCAGGCAGCATCATCGTGCGTCAGCGCGGCACCCGCTTCCATAACGGCGTCAACGTTGGCTGCGGTCGCGACCACACGCTGTTTGCATTGAAAGACGGCCGCGTTCTGTTCCAGGTCAAGGGGCCGAAAAATCGCAAGTACGTCAGTATTGTAGAAGCACAGGGCTGAGGCGCTTCCTGTCCATTTCGACAGCATCCCGTCGGTTTCGACCTGATCTCTATCCCGCGGCCAGCGCCGAATCGGCCACAGCGAATCCGAGTCCCAACGTAATACGCCGGTAGCGCGCACGAGGTGCCGAAAAGCCTCGCCAGCAGACAAGCTCGATTGCTTTTCGATCATAATGGAAACAGCGGCATGAAGTTTGTCGATGAAGCACTGATTCAGGTGGAAGCCGGCGATGGCGGAAGCGGCTGCGTCAGCTTTCGGCGGGAAAAGTACATCCCACGCGGTGGGCCAGATGGCGGTGACGGCGGCGACGGCGGCAGTGTCTATCTGGTGGGCGACGAGAATCTGAACACCCTGGTGGATTTCCGGCATCGACGCCGGCATCGAGCCAAACGCGGACAGGACGGCCGAGGCCGAAACATGACCGGATCTTCCGGCGATGATTGCCTGATGCGCGTTCCCCTCGGCACCCGCGTGCGCGATGCGGACACCGACGAGATCATCGGCGAATTACTGGTTCAGGATCAGCGATTATTGGTGGCCCAGGGCGGCTTCCACGGCATCGGCAATGCACGCTACAAATCCAGCACCAATCGCGCGCCAAGGCAGTTTACGCTGGGCAGCCCCGGACAACGGCGCCTGCTGCGGCTAGATCTTCAGCTGCTCGCCGATGTCGGCCTACTGGGTCTGCCGAATGCGGGTAAATCCAGCCTGATCAGACAGCTGTCAAGCGCCAAACCCAAGGTCGGCGACTATCCGTTCACGACCCTGCATCCGCACCTCGGGGTCGTTCGTCTGCGTGGCAAGCGCGGCTTCGTCATCGCTGATATTCCCGGGCTAATCGCCGGCGCCGCCACTGGCGCCGGGCTTGGCACGCGTTTTTTGAAACATTTATCACGCACCCGTCTGCTGCTGCATCTGCTGGATATGGCGCCGCTGGACGACAGCCGGGATCTGGCCTCCGAAGTGCGGACGATCGAGCACGAACTTGCCGATTACAGCCCTGAATTGACGGATAAGGAACGCTGGCTGGTGCTGAATAAGATCGATCTGCTTGACCCGACAGAGCGCGCACAACGCCAACATGCACTGCTTGCGGAACTGCATTGGAGCGGGCCGGCGTTCGCCATCTCCGCCGCCACCGGAGAGGGCACCGCGGAGCTGGCCGAAGCGTTGATGCGACGATTGGAGCAAATGCCGCATGCATTCGGCCAAGCCGCTGGCGACCAGGCAGAAGATGACCTAGCCGACCAACCCTGGCATCCATTGGATTAAGACCCGTCGGACCAAAACCTATCCAAAATCAGGCGTAGCAGTCACTGCCGCAATGTTCTCTCGCAAACGCATACCAAATACCCGTCGCTGGGTGGTGAAGATCGGCAGCGCGCTGCTGACCTGCGACGGCGCCGGTCTGGATATTGGCATACTCGGATCTTGGGTAGAACAGATGGCGGCGCGTCGCATCGATGGCTATCACCTGGTGCTGGTGTCCTCCGGCGCGGTGGCCCAGGGCATGTCACGCATGGGCTGGCAGCGACGCCCGCAAGCATTGCACGAATTGCAGGCGGCCGCCGCCATTGGCCAAATGGGTCTGATCCGTGCTTATGAACATTGTTTTGCCCAGCACGGCCTGCATACTGCACAGATCTTGCTGACCCGCGACGATCTGGCCAACCGCGAGCGTTACCTGAACGCCCGCAGCACGCTGCGTACATTGCTGTCGCTGGGTGTGATCCCGGTCGTGAACGAAAACGACACGGTCGCCACCGACGAGTTGCGCTTCGGCGACAACGATACCCTGGCCGCATTGGTGGCGAACCTGATCGAGGCGGAACTGTTGATCCTGCTGACGGACCAGGACGGGCTGTTCGATTCAGACCCGCGCTTCAATCCAAAGGCCGACCTGATCCGCAGCACGCGTATCGACGATCCCCGGCTCGACGCCATGGCTGGCGGCAGCGGTGGCGGCCTTGGCACGGGCGGCATGATCACCAAACTGCGCGCGGCAAGGCTGGCGGCACGCTCCGGCTGCGCCACCATCATCGCCCCAGGGCGCCGCAGCGACAGCCTGGCGCACATCGCGGTCGGCGACGACTTGGGTACACTGCTGACACCGGTACAGGAACCGCAGGCGGCCCGCAAGCAATGGCTGGCCGGACATCTCGCCGTCAGCGGCCATCTGCAGCTGGATGACGGCGCCGTGCGCGCGTTGCGCGACGGCGGTCGCAGCCTGCTGCCGGTTGGGGTAACCGCCGTGCGCGGACAGTTTCAACGCGGCGCCGTGGTTTCCTGTATCAACGCCGCAGGTGACGAGATCGCCCGGGGATTGATCAACTACGATGCCAGCGACACCGACCGCATCAAAGGCCAGCCGAGCCACCAGATCAAAGCCATCCTGGGTTTCGTCGACGACGCGGAGCTGATTCACCGCGACAATTTGGCCCTGATTTAACGCGATTTCTATCCAGAAACAGACCACCTGACTGGATGCTGCCTTCACATAATTTAAATCAGACTGCATCCTGGGTGAAGTCGGTGAACCTTCTACGAAGGCAGCACCCAAGCAGCATGCACATCGATCGCTTGCAGAACGTGCCTCTTCCTGATGCACGGTATTTTGAGGCTATACCTAGGCTGTCGAAATCTGCCGTATCCCTAAAACAAGAGCTTCCCGGTTTATGGATGCTTAGTCGGGGTCGGTGTCGAGGTCGGAATTAAGGATTGGTATCGAGCTGGCTGCTTTGATCGATGAGCGGATTCGATTCCGATTCCGATAGCGACCTCGACACCGATTCGGCTTCCCCAGTGCGTTCGATGATGCAATCCAAGACCCGGAATCGGTTTGGCATCAAAACTCAGGACATTTCGACAGCCTAGGCCATACCCTCTCAGTGCAGTACCCAAGCGCCATCCTCGTGGGACAACCAAAGGTCTACCACATCGGTCTTGGCACGCCGCTCCCCCTGGCGCAGGCGCAATTGAACACGGCAATCGAAGTGTATGCCGATCCGGTCCATCCCACGACAACCTAGCTTTTTCGCATCCTCGAAGGTCAATAGCATCACCGCCGCGTCATCATCCCCGAGCAATTTTCGGGCGCGCTCGTTGATGTCGGCAATACGCGCTGCGTAGGCGGTTGCGATCTCAGCCTGCGTGGGCTCCCCCACCGGCTGCAGCTCCGCTGGCTGCTGCGCAAGCGCGCCCGGGCAAAATGCAAGGCCCATCGACAATGCGCTTGGAACCAGCAAAGAGACGCTTAAAGTGGATAGAAGGCTTCGGTACATGGCTCGCTATCGCCTGATGGCGGCATTGGGTTTAAACGCCCTGTATTCTAACGCTGACGCTGACCATGGTGCGCGGTTTCCATCGGCCGCGCCGCAAACGCGGCCGAGTCGCCTTATCGAGAAAACCGACGCAAAGACGAGCAAGCTGGTATATTTTTCGGCAGAAATGACTTAGCCTTCGTTTGGCATTCGATACCACATTCCAGCATCCTTGGGCGATTGCCGGAAAGAAATCGCCTTAACAACGCTTTGAGGGTAACAACAATATGACGTCAACCGTGGACCAGGCACGCTTGAATATGATCAAACAACAACTGCGCACGTGGGAAGTGCTGGACGAACGGGTACTGGCCGTGATGTCCGAGACCCAGCGCGAATTGTTTGTTCCAAACGCCTACCAGGGGCTGGCCTACTCCGACATCGAAATTCCGATCGGCGACGCCGACAGCATGCTGGCACCGAAATTCGTCGGACGCATGCTCCAGGCCATCGATGTCCAAGCGTCCGATAAAGTGCTCGAAATCGGCACCGGAACCGGCTATGTCACCGCCTGCCTGGCGCGACTGGGCGGCCGGGTGCGTAGTATGGAAATCAATGCAGAACTGGCGGAAGCCGCCCGCGAACGCCTGCAAGCACTCCAATTGCGGCGGATCGAGGTGATCACCGGCGATGCGCTGGCCGGGTCCATTGACGGCGGCCCATTCGACATCATCGTCATCACCGGCGCTTTGCCCGACGAAGAGGCATTGCCGATGCTGCGCCATTATCTGGCCCAGGGCGGCAGATTGTTTGTCGTGATCGGCGAATCCCCACTGATGACGGCCCTGCTCGAAACACGCCTTTCCAGCGGCGATTTTCGCCGCCAGAAGCTGTTTGAAACCTGCATCCCAACCTTGCAGAACGTGCCGCTCCCGGAGCGCTTTGTGTTTTAATCCGCTCCATGCAACAACTGAACCCGCACGACTTACAAGACCTGTTGCGCCGCACGCAAGCAGACCGCCGCCCCTGGCTGCTCGATGTACGCGAGCCCTGGGAGTTCAACATCTGCCGCATCGAAGGCTCCCAACTGGTGCCGATGCGCCAAATTCCGGCCCAAGTTCAGTCTTGGTCAGATGACATCAAAGCCGAACAATCAGTGGTCGTCATCTGCCACCACGGCATTCGCAGTCAGCAGGTGGCCCTGTATCTGGAGCGGCAAGGATTTGCACAGGTCTATAATCTTCAGGGTGGAGTCGACGCTTGGGCGCGGGATGTCGATCCTGCTATGGCGAAGTACTGATGCCTACCGGTCAAACCGAATCCACTTATCCAACAACAGCGGCCCGTTCAATTCAGGGTAAATGATCAAACGGCACACCGCGCACAGAGGCGAATCCCATGAGTATCCATCAAGCAGCCATGCCGTTGTGCCAAAGCGCACTGTCCCAACTCCTGATCGTCGATGTCCAGGAACGCCTGGCCGCCGTCATGCCCACGGAGGAACTGGCCACAACCCTGACCAACATCAACCGTCTGACCCAGGTTGCGCGTGAACTGGACATACCGACCATCTTCACCGAACAGTATCCGCAGGGGCTCGGCCCAACCGTCGACTCCGTGCGCGAACATCTGCCGCAATCCGCGTCGGCCACCGAAAAGACCAGCTTCTCCTGCTGCACCGCGGCTGGTTTCGAACGCACTCTAACCAATCAATCCAAACGCAAACAGGTCATCCTGGTGGGCATGGAGGCACATATCTGCATCCTGCAATCCGCCTCCGGACTACTGCGCTGGGGGTATCAGGTATTCGTTGCCGCGGATGCTGTCTGCTCGCGTTATCCTGCCAGCCATCAAAACGCATTGGAGCGCATGCGCCAGTGCGGCATTCAGGTGGCCGATACCGAATCCATCGTATTCGAGTGGGTTGGAGATTCCAGCCACGAAAAGTTTCGCGACATTTCGCGCCTGTTCAAATAGACCAATCCCATATAAAACAATCCCGAACAGGCCAACCAAGCGCCCTATCCTAGACGAGCATCGACCAGCGCCACCAGCCGCTCCAGCGCGCCGCGGTTCTGTTCGACTGCTCTGCGCCCGTTCTCCCCGACGCGCGCTCGCTCAGCGGCATCGCCAAGCCAACGCGTCAGCCAGCGCCCCAGTTCATCGGCATCCGCCACCGACACCGCGGCCTCGCTGTTCACCAACAGACGGGTGATCTCGGCAAAATTGAAGTTGTGCGGGCCGATCAGCACCGGCACGCCGAGGGCCGCCGGCTCGAGCAGATTATGGCCACCGGCAGGCACCAAACTGCCGCCGACAAAGGCGACATCGGCAGCGGCCAGAAACACGGTCAACTCACCCATGGTGTCACCCAGATAAACCACCGCGCCTTCATCGTCAACCTGGTCCGAACTGCGCCGAGCCAACGGCAGGCCGCGGCGTTGTACCAGCGCGGCAACGCGTTCGAATCGCTCGGGATGCCGCGGCACCAGCACCAACAAGGCAGCAGGATGCGTGGCCCGCACCTGCTCATGGGCATACAACAGCAATTCCTCCTCTCCGTCGCGGGTGCTGGCAGCCACCCAAACCGGTCGATTGTTGCCCCAGGCGCGCCGCATCACCTCGGCCCGGTCCAGGATACTCGCCGGCAACTGAATGTCGAACTTGATGCTGCCGGTGACGCTGATGCGGTTCGGATCGACACCCAGCGCCTTGAAGCGATCCGCATCGTCAGCGCTCTGCGCGGCAATCCATGCAAAGCGCCGCATGGTCTCGGCAGCGAAGCCGGACACACGGGCATAACCGCGAGCGGAGCCTGCGGACAATCGCGCATTCACCAACATGACCTGAATACCGCGCCGTTCGCAGGCCAGCAGCATATTTGGCCAGATCTCCGTCTCCATCACCAAGACCAGACGCGGGGAAACCGCATCCAGAAAGCGGCGCATAATCCAACCCAGATCCAACGGCGTATAGAGATGCTGCACATGGCCAACCAGCAGATCCTGCAGGCGGCGCGCACCGGTGGGGGTGGTGGTGGTCACCAGGACCGATCGACCCTGGCGCAGCAAATGACGGATCAGCGGCTGCGCTGCCTGCACCTCGCCGACCGATACGGCGTGAACCCAGACATCCACCACCCGTGGCAGAGAATCGTACAGGCCCAAACGCTCGCGCCAGCGCTCACGATAAGCCGGCGCCCGACGGCTGCGCCAGAACAGCCGCAGCAACACCAGCGGCAGCAACAGCCACAGCAGCAGGGAATACAGAGGGCGCAGCATTGAATGGGATAGAGCCGGATCTGACGGGTAACCCGGTTTGGGACGCTAAGGCATCAAGGCCAGTGGCCGAGAACCGGGCGATGGGGAAGCAACAACAACCCCATCGCCCATGCCGCGCGGGATAAGCAAGGACGAGAAAATGGCGCGCGCTCAGCCCGCGACCGGGTCATCCGGTCGCTCTTCGCCCAAGTCTCCAGCACCCGAACCCTGGCGCTGGAACAACAGGAACCGATCGCGCTGATCCAAGCGGCGCTGCCCCTGCCAGATCTTTTCCCAGCCTGAGCCGGGATCGAACCCCTCCGGATGAGCTTTCAGCTGCACCTCGACCAACAACAGATCGCAGTCGGTTTGATCGGCCCCCGCAACATGTTTGGTCGTGATACCGGCGATGAAATGCGCCAGTCCGCGCTCCGACTCGCGCAAACGCAGTGTTTCCGGCTGCACGATATCGGCAATGCAGTTATAGCGGTCCGGCAGAGCTGCCTGCAGGTCCGTGAACACATCCCGATAGCTCTTGGCCGCATCGATCCAGGGCAAATGCAGCATCGCCACCAACCCCCAGAGCATCACGATGCCGGCTGGCCAAGCCAACAACGAGGCCACTTGCGGCGGACGGAAACGCACCGCGATCCAAACCCAAACAACGGTAAACAAAGCCGCCGTCACAAAGGCCACCGGCTGCCAGACAAAGGCAAAATCGGCGGGCAAATAGTCCAGGAACGGCAGATAGAACCCCAGCGGTTGCGAGACAAAGGCAAAATCGCCCGGCAACTCCTGCAGGAACGGCAGATAAGACACCAGCGGAACGTTCTGCAATGGCTGCCCGGCGAACATATGGTAGCTCCAGACCCCCCACACCAGCAGAGCCGCAAAGCCGAACAGCAGCACGGTCAGCGCATAGGCGGGCAAGACGATCAGACGCGGCAGACGCGGGACGGCACCGGCCGCGAGAACCGCCAGAGGCGCGAGCAGCGGAAGCGCATACAGATCGCGCGCCGTATGGGAAAAGAACAGAACCGTCCAGCCAACGATGCTCAGTACCAGCACCGCGCGCACGCCAGGGCTCGACCAAACGTCCAGCACGCGCAATAACAGCGTGAACAGAACCAACAGCGCAGCCGGAAAGGTCACCCAAGGCCAGGTGCGCAGCCAGAAATCAATGGTCGCCGGCGGACCGAGCGGCTCGCCATTCAAATAGTGCCCCAGGAAACGGCCGATATTGTTATCCCAGAACCACAGATCGAACAACGCCGGATCGCGCAGATACAGCAGAATCGGCCAGATCAACAGCCAGGGCGAGGCGAACAGCAGCGCCGTCAACAGCACGCGAAAATACCGCTTGGTACGCCATTCGCGGAACAACGGCAGCAACAAGGCCGTTACCGCGAGGATGCCGGGGCCAATCAAGCCCTTGGACAGGAACGCGATACCCACCCCGGTACCCAGCCAAAAACCGCCCTGGAACAAACGCTTTGGCGCAACAACCAGGCCATACAGGCCCATTGCGACACCGGCGCTCAGAGCAAGATCGGTGATCAGAAAATGTGCGCTCCAGGCCAGGCCCAGGGTGCCGATCAGAATCAATAATGCGATGGAGCCCTCGCCCTGGTTCTGATTATCATGCGTCCAGGCCGCGCGACCCAGCAACAATGTAAAGCCGAACAGGATCAGCAAAAATACCCCGCTGACGAGCCGCGCCGCATCGTGCGGCGGCAGCTGCAAGGCCTTTGGTATCGATAGCCCCGCGGCCGCGGCCATGGACGAAAGCTCCTGGTAGAGCTTCACCATGCCCGCCGCACTGATATAGAACAACGGCGGCTTTTCCAAAAACGGGTCATCGGCCAGCTTCGGCACGACCAGGTCGCCGCTTTCGAGCATATTGTGTACGATGCCGTAGGAATAGGCTTCGTCCTGCTTCCAGGGATCATGCCCGGTCAAACCAGGCAGCACATAGGCTATTGCCAACAGCAACGTGAGCAGACCGAGCCATATCTGCGCGCTGTTGCGCTTGTTCGCGCCCGCGGAATTGGAATCCTTCGTCGGTGTCTTGCTTTCTGACGTCATTGACCGTTACCTCTGGCCTGTTCTGAGGGGACTGACAGCGCGCAAATATAACACAGTGTTGTCACTGAATTTGCTGCAAAATGCCGATTGACGGCAAGATCGCATCCCGACCTGCCGAAAGCACCGGCTTTCAGCCGACTCGCTGCCGGACACGCGGCGTCAATGCCTGCCCATGCGCCTTGGCCTTTGTCGGCTTGGCCCGAGGTTGTGGAAATATCTCAGGTTTCGATCGCGATCCCGACCCAGAGCGCTTCTTTGCTCCCCGGCAGCGACCATTCGTACACGAAATTAGCGCACTTACAGAGTTTCCCATGCCCAACAATGCCCGGCCCGTTCTCCTGTTCGCTTCCTTCTCCGGCGCCGGCGGAGTGGAACGCATGCTGGTCAATCTGATGCGAGGCCTGGTCGAACTGGGCCATCCCGTCGACCTGTTGCTGGCCGGCAATGACAGCCCACATCTGGCGCGGCTGCCGGCCGCGGTGCGGCGCATCGACCTCGGCACCCGGCACACGCTCGCGGCAGCCGTCGGCCTCGCCCGCTATCTGCGACGCGAGCGGCCGCCAGCCCTGTTGGTAGCCAAGGACCGCGCCGGACGCGCGGCGGTCATCGCCCGCCGGCTGGCCGGCAGCAATACCCGCATCGTGTTGCGCCTCGGCACCAATCTATCCGCGGCCATGGCCGGGCGCTCGGCATTGGATCGCTGGCTGCGCTATCTGCCGATCCGACGATTGTACCCGGCGATCGATCATATCGTCGCCGTCTCCGACGGTGTCGCCGCCGATGTAATGGCCATCGCCCGCTATCCGCGGGCGCGCATCAGCGTGATCCGCAACCCGGTCATCACGCCGGAGCTGATACGCGATGCCTCCCTGCCCTGCCCGCATGCCTGGCTGCACGCACCGCGAGAGCCCCACCTGCCAGTGATCGTCGGCGCCGGGCGCCTGCAACGCCAAAAGGACTTTCCAACACTGATCCGCGCCTTCGCATTGCTCCGGCGCCGGCGTCGTTGCCGGCTGCTGGTGCTGGGGGACGGCGGCGACCGCACCGCATTGCAGGCCCTGATCGAGCGGCTCGGCATGCAGCAGGACGTGGATCTGCCGGGATTTCAGCACAATCTGTCCTGCTTTCTCGCCAGGGCCGATCTATTCGTATTGTCTTCCGCCTGGGAGGGCTCTCCGAACGTGCTCACCGAGGCCATGGCCCTGGGCACCCCAGTGGTCGCCACCGACTGCCCGAGCGGCCCGCGCGAAATCCTTGCCGAGGGACGCTTCGGCCCACTGGTGCCGGTGGGCGACGAACATCGGCTCGCCGCTGCCATGGCGCACATGCTGGATCGGCCAACCGCGCCGGCAACGCTCAAAAGCGCGGTTAGCGAATACGCTTATCGCAGCAGCGCGGCGCGCTATCTGGACCTGCTTCGAGATCGACGCTGAAGCGCTTCGGCATGGCTTGTCAGCATCGACAGAAAGCAGAATTCAGGAATCAGGATGGGCCAGGGAGACTCGAGCCACGCGAAAGCCCAAATCGTTGAACCAGCTGAGGGGATCGCCCCAGTCGGCGTCGCCCATTCCCAGACATTGCCGTCCATATTCAGCAGACCCTCCGGCGAAGATGCCGGAAAAAGGCCGAAGGCGGTGGTCGCCTGCAATTAATCATCGAGATCGAGCCCCATGGATCGCAGTTTAGCCGCCAGGCGCTCGGCGCGGGTGCGCTCCGCTTCCGCCCGCGCATGCTCTTGGTCGGCGCGGGTACGCTCCACTTCCGCCCGCGCATGCTCCTGGTCGGCCCGGGTACGCTCCGCCTCCGCCCGCGCGTTCTCCTGGTCGGCCCGGGTACGCTCCGCCTCCGCCCACGCGTTCTCCTGGTCGGCGCGGGCACGCTCGGTTGCGGCCTCGGCAAGGGCCTGATTGGCCCAAGACAAGGCTCGATCGGCCTGCGCCACCGCTTGTTCTGCGCGGGCCGTCTCTTCGATCTTCCGTCGATCCAGCTCGAGGGTCGTCAAAAACGGCTCGCCGGAAGGAAAGTACAGCTCCAATGTGTCGGCCGTCACGGCGAAGCGCACGCCGAGCCGCGGGCTGGTCCAGCCGCCGACGTGCGGCTGCGACACCAGCTTCTCGGCGCCGCTGGCGTCGCGCTGGCGCAGCCAGATGTCGAGACGGTTGCTGCGCGGGTCATAGCCATAAAATTCCTCGGCGCCGTGCGTCTGGTAGAAGGCGAGCTTGTCGGCAATATCGGATGGCTTATTGGAAACGGACCAGACCTCGAAGACGACCTGGGGCGCAATGCCATCTTCTTCCCATTGCTTGTAGGAGCCTCGGCGGCCCTTCGGCCGGCCGAAGGCGACCAGCACGTCCGGCGCGGTCGGCTTGGTCTTGCCGCGGTCTGCCACCGGATACCAGAACAGGTCGCCGGCGATGAACACATCGTCACGCTCGGCGAACAAGCGCTCCAGGTTTTCCTTGATCTTGACGATCCAGTCGAATTGATCCGTGCTCTCCGCCATCGGTTGGCCATCGCTGCTCGGGTAGAAGTCGTCGTCTCGTGGCTGTTGCTTGATCTGCATCGGGCCTGCTCCAGTTCGGCGTTCAGAGGGGCTGTTGGGAGTGTAACAATGCGCGCGGAGTACGCCAACAAGATCGCCGGCGCACCGGGACCGCCGGCTTTCTAGCCGGCCCACTGGGAGCGCCGGCTTTCTAGCCGGCCCACTGGGAGCGCCGGCTTTCTAGCTGGCCCACTGGGAGCGCCGGCTTTCTAGCCGGCTCGTCTTTGGCACGGCTCAATGCCGTGCCAAAGACGTGGGAAGTCGCAAAACCCTCCAAACCCAAGCCAAATCCATCCGAGCTGACTATGCGGGAGAGAACGTGCCAAGTCGCTCCGGCCGCAAAATCGCCTGATGCGGGCATTGAGCCCGCATCAGGCGAGGCCGGCCGATCAACACTCAGCGGCTGCAATTGCCAGACCCGAACGCCGGTCAGGACCTGAGGTATCCCCAGATCATCCGCTGCTATAACTATGCCTGATACTGCCCTGTCAGCAAGGCCCCGTGGCTTGCGTCCGACCTGCCGGCAGCGTCGGCCTATTCGCCCGCAAGCGAGCTCCTATGTCGGCCGTACCCGTCGGCTTGTAGGAGCCCGCTTGCGGGCGACGCGCTGGCTACAGGACAAGGAATCGGCGACGGCGTTCGCCAGCGGCGGATCATGGCGCTGCTGCAACCAGCCGACCAAGGCCAGGACAAAGGCAAAAAAGTGCAGGCCAAGGTCAAAACGACCAGATAGGTGTCCAGATAGCCCTTGCCGAAGCGGGCATGGATGTCGTCCCAGCGAACCCCAGCAAACCTAGCAGCAGGACGAGCCAACACAGCAGCCGCAATACAAACCAGCCGCTCGGCCGGCTCGGCCACCATGGGAATTGTCGCTTGATTGCGAATACCTCTTGACAAGGCAACGATCAATCATCGAGATCGAGCCCCATGGATCGCAGTTTAGCCGCCAGGCGCTCGGCGCGGATACGCTCCGCCTCCGCCCGCGCATGCTCTTGGTCGGCGCGGGCACGCTCGGTTGCGGCCTCGGCAAGGGCCTGATTGGCCAAAGACAAAGCTCGATCGGCCTGCGCCACCGCTTGTTCTGCGCGGGCCGTCTCTTCGATCTTCCGTCGATCCAGCTCGAGGGTCGTCAAAAACGGCTCGCCGGAAGGAAAGTACAGCTCCAATGTGTCGGCCGTCACGGCGAAGCGCACGCCGAGCCGCGGGCTGGTCCAGCCGCCGACGTGCGGCTGCAACACCAGCTTCTCGGCGCCGCTGGCGTCGCGGCGGCGCAGCCAGATGTCGAGACGGTTGCTGCGCGGGTCATAGCCATAAAATTCCTCGGCACCGTGCGTCTGGTAGAAGGCGAGCTTGTCGGCAATATCGGATGGCTTATTGGAAACGGACCAGACCTCGAAGACGACCTGGGGCGCAATGCCATCCTCTTCCCATTGCTTGTAGGAGCCCCGGCGGCCCTTCGGCCGGCCGAAGGCGACCAGCACGTCCGGCGCAGTCGGCTTGGTCTTGCCGCGGTCTGCCAGCGGGTACCAGAACAGGTCGCCGGCGATGAACACATCGTCACGCTCGGCGAACAAGCGCTCCAGGTTTTCCTTGATCTTGACGATCCAGTCGAATTGATCCGTGCTCTCCGCCATCGGTTGGCCATCGCTGCTCGGGTAGAAGTCGTCGTCTCGTGGCTGTTGCTTGATCTGCATCGGGCCTGCTCCAGTTCGGCATTCAGAGGGGCTGTTGGGAGTGTAACAATGCGTGCGGAGTACGCCAACAAGATCGCCGGCGCACCGGGACCGCCGTCTTTCTAGCCGGCCCACTGGGAGCGCCGGCTTTCTAGCCGGCCCACTGGGAGCGCCGGCTTTCTAGCTGGCCCACTGGGAGCGCCGGCTTTCTAGCCGGCTCGTCTTTGGCACGGCTCAATGCCGTGCCAAAGACGTGGGAAGTCGCAAAACCCTCCAAACCCAAGCCAAATCCATCCGAGCTGACTATGCGGGAGAGAACGTGCCAAGTCGCTCCGGCCGCAAAATCGCCTGATGCGGGCATTGAGCCCGCATCAGGCGAGGCCGGCTGGAAAGCCGGCGCTCCCAGTAGGCCGGCGCTCCCAGGGCTGCCCTGTCAGCAAGGCCCCGTGGCTTGCGTCCGACCTGCCGGCAGCGTCGGCCTATTCGCCCGCAAGCGAGCTCCTATGTCGGCCGTACCCGTCGGCTTGTAGGAGCCCGCTTGCGGGCGACGCGCCGGCTACAGGACAAGGAATCGGCGACAGCGCTCGCCAGCGGCGGATCATGGCGCTGCTGCAACCAGCCGACCAAGGCCAGGACAAAGGCAAAAAAGTGCAGGCCAAGGTCAAAACGACCAGATAGGTGTCCAGATAGCCCTTGCCGAAGCGGACATGGATGTCGTCCCAGCGAACCCCAGCAAACCTAGCAGCAGGGCGAGCCAACCCAGCAGCCGCAATACAAACCAGCCGTTCGGCCGGCTCCGCCACCGTGGGAATTGTCGCTTGCTTGCGAATACCTGTTGACAATGCGACGATCAATCATCGAGATCGAGCCCCATGGATCGCAGTCTGGCCGCCAGGCGCTCGGCCCGGGTGCGCTCCGCTTCCGCCCGCGCATGCTCTTGATCGGCGCGGGCACGCTCCACTTCCGCCCGCGCATGCTCCTGGTCGGCCCGGGTACGCTCCGCCTCCGCCCACGCGTTCTCCTGGTCGGCGCGGGCACGCTCGGTTGCGGCCTCGGCAAGGGCCTGATTGGCCCAAGACAAGGCTCGATCGGCCTGCGCCACCGCTTGTTCTGCGCGGGCCGTCTCTTCGATCTTCCGTCGATCCAGCTCGAGGGTCGTCAAAAACGGCTCGCCGGAAGGAAAGTACAGCTCCAATGTGTCGGCCGTCACGGCGAAGCGCACGCCGAGCCGCGGGCTGGTCCAGCCGCCGACGTGCGGCTGCGACACCAGCTTCTCGGCGCCGCTGGCGTCGCGCTGGCGCAGCCAGATGTCGAGACGGTTGCTGCGCGGGTCATAGCCATAAAATTCTTCGGCACCGTGCGTCTGGTAGAAGGCGAGCTTGTCGGCAATATCGGATGGCTTATTGGAAACGGACCAGACCTCGAAGACGACCTGGGGCGCAATGCCATCCTCTTCCCATTGCTTGTAGGAGCCCCGGCGGCCCTTCGGCCGGCCGAAGGCGACCAGCACGTCCGGCGCAGTCGGCTTGGTCTTGCCGCGGTCTGCCACCGGGTACCAGAACAGGTCGCCGGCGATGAACACATCGTCACGCTCGGCGAACAAGCGCTCCAGGTTTTCCTTGATCTTGACGATCCAGTCGAATTGATCCGTGCTCTCCGCCATCGGTTGGCCATCGCTGCTCGGGTAGAAGTCGTCGTCTCGTGGCTGTTGCTTGATCTGCATCGGGCCTGCTCCAGTTCGGCGTTCAGAGGGGCTGTTGGGAGTGTAACAATGCATGCGGAGGTCGTCATCTCCAACCGTGTGTAAATTAAACGATTTAATCCGGTTATTTTTAACCCGTAGATTAGGAAGGCAAAAGCGACCTAGTCATCCCTGAGTCAGGATTGGAAGTCTGAACGATTGCCTTCCAATCTTATCCTTATGCGCTAAACTCATGAGCAGGTGCAATGCACCGAGTTCGCCTGTATTCGATGGTTTGACTGTTGGTAATTGCCATTATCAAGCATTTACCTAAGTCGCTGGTAATCCGCTTCATCCGCTTTCCTGCGACTTTTGTCTCTTGCCAATTAGGCGCTTGGGTTCAAGAATCTATTCCAAAGGTAACCGCAATGAGATACGAGCGAGATCTCTTTTCGTTGCAAGCCAGGCTTCTATTGTCCGGCCTGTTTCTGTTGCTCTTGTCGCAGCCTAGCATCGGTTTGCAGCCAGATGATCCTGGCAAGGGGTATGACTATGTGTTCTACGGCTATTCCCCGCCGTTCACCCCGCCACTGGAGAACAGCCGTGTAATGCTCCTGCTCGACATCGATGATCCATTATCGCCACGCAAGAGCAGCCGGGACAAATGTTTTAAGCTGCTCGCATACAACCCCACCCGCGTTGATCGCATCGATCTATTCTCCTATACAGAACACACAACGCCGACAATGCCGCCGGGTATCTTTATCGTCGATGATCAGCAGGACAGTGCTCCGGAGCGTTGGGTATTCATCTATTCCGGCAACGACGCCGCCGGCGATACCTATCGGATCAACCATAATGCAATCCTCGAGCCCTACGCCCGCTCCTATCTGCGCTCCGTGATCGACGTGGTGCATACCCCGGGCGGTCAGGCCACTTCTCGTGTTCGGTTCCTTGCCAACTGCGAATTCAACGACTGTGATGTCGAATTGACCCCATACCTGAACGATTTCTAGGCCAATCGACATCATTCGGTTACAGAGGACGATGACATGAAGAAGAATAGAATGCGATCTACATCCGCCGTACTGCTCCTGGCAGCGCTGACGGTCACCGCACCACGCATCGACGCGGAGCCGATCATCGCCGGAGTTTCCATCAATGTCGGCGTGCCGGACCTGATGGCCGTGACCATCGTCGGCTCCGGTTTTGTCGACGGCAGCACCAGCATCACTTTTAATGGCTTGGCGGTTCCCGTCGGAGAGTTCGCCCTGCTCAGCAGCGCACGGCTGGTGGCCCTGGTGCCGACTGGTGCAACTAGCGGTCCGTTGGTAGTGTCGGTCAATGGGGTCGAGAGTGATCCTGTGGACTTTACCATATCTGCCTTTGTACCGACGCCGGGGGTCGACTATGCGACTGACCAGGTGGTTGCCCGTGTCATCCCGGGCGCATCGGTTGGCCGCATGCTGGAAGAGACTGGGTTGAATCTTACACGCGTTGTACCGCTGACCAATGCTTATTGGTATCAATTCCAGATACCGAACGGTCGCAGCATCCGTCAGGTGATCATTGATCTGCTCGCAACCGGGCTGGTCGACGCCGCCGAGGCGGCTTTCCGGGCATTTCAAAATGCTGAGGTACGACCGAGCCAACAAAACCAACCCCAGCCCAATGATCCGCGCTTTGAACCAAAGCAATATGGGCCACAACGAATAAGGGCCATCGATCAGAACGCTAATGTCCCTGATGGACATTTCATCGCCAAGGGTGAAGGCATAACAATCGGGATTGTCGACACAGGCGTCGATGATCAGCATCCGGACCTGGCTGGTAAGGTCGATCTTGGCTGGGATTGTGTCAACAACGACGCCTTTCCGACCGATGACCAAGGTCACGGCACTCATGTTGCTGGAATTGCGGGTGCAATCACCAATAATACGACCGGCATGGTCGGTATCGGTGCCAATTCGAAACTTCTGGCCAGCAAGGCTCTAGGCTCCGAAGGCGGTACTAACGAGATGGTTGCGTCCTGCATAGTCGATAGCGTCGATCGCGGTTCCGACGTCATTAACTTGAGCCTGGGTGGAAAGACCCCGTCGGCCTTGATCAAGGCCGCAGTGGATTATGCACTGTGCAATCGTCGCGTGGTCGTTGTCGCGGCTGGAAACACAAATCGTGATCCGGAACCGCATTATCCCGCTGCCTGGTCAGACCCGATTCTGCCTGATGGTCTGATCGCTGTCGCCAACTCAACCTTCCAGGATGGCATCAACGTCTCGTCGACCAGGGGTGTCTTCGTCGACGTCGCCGCGCCCGGTACCTGCATCGATTCGACCATTCCAACTCAAATGGCCAACCCGGACCCGTCCATCGATTGCTTAGGCGGGGATTACGCTTGCGATGCCAGTTGTCCGGCCGGTTCCAACTATTGTTGCAAGACCGGCACGTCGATGTCCGCACCGCATGTTTCTGGTCTTGCGGCGATGATGTGGTCATGGCATCCAGAATTATTACCGACCCAGGTAGAGTGTCTGATGGAGATCAGCGCAATCGACATAATGGCTCCAGGCAAGGACGTCGACTCCGGCCATGGCCGGGTTGATGCTTACGCTGCGATGACTTCCGTGATCAGCCTGGTCAATCGGGGGGATGCACGTCAACAGGCAGACGGCTCCTTTGCGCTGCTGCCCCCGGAGTGCAATCGCCAACCCCCGGATTGTCCGACGTTCGATCCGGGGTACGGCCAACATAGTAGCTCTCCCGAATACCAAAAGCCGCCGGGTCTGGTGCCCGGCATTGGCTGGCCCGATCAGGTGGTCCCGATCACCACCGATAGCGCCAAGGCGTTGATTGTCAATACAGCGCCCGAAACCTTGCTGATGGATCTCGAAACCAAAGCCAAGGTCGCATTCGCCGGCAATGCGATCAGCGATGTACTGCTGACACCGGATAACCGCTATGCGCTTTGGATCGAATGCCTAGGCCTGAGTTGTGAGGTGGTTCGACTGGAGATCTCGACCTTAGAGCTAGCGACTATTGCCCTATCAGGTCCGCCGGTGACAGAGCTTACTCTGACGCCGGATGGTACTGTGGCCCTAATCGGAACCTATATTCATCTAGATGTGATCGAGATCGACCCACTCGCCAAGCGGATATTTGCCGACGACAACTGGATCTATGATCCAATTACAGCCGTTTCAATAACGCCCGACAGCAACAAGGCTCTGGTCGGCACAGCCCAGGGGGTTGCGATTGCACGGCTGGATGCAATTCCGATTACTGTGACCGAACTTCGAGGGACTGGGCTGCCGATTACCGGTATCAGCATTTCCCCGGATGGCAGTCGCGCCCTGGTCGGGATCGAAGACGGCTATACGGTCATCGACGCCGCTACCGAGACCATTGATGTAACCGAGCGCACAAGCGGAACGCCAGTAGACAATATTGCCGTCGACTCAGACAGCACGCTGGCTACCTACGCTTATATTGACGGTATTGTGAAAATCGACCTGGCTGCCGGGGGAAGCTTCACCAGGCATGTGTGTGCACGCTCGCCGGTCACCGATATCGACATCACGCCGGACGGCAAGTACGCAGTGGTGGGCACGGAGGACGAAGACCCGACGGCAAGCCATCGTGTCGATGTCTGCGCACTGGAACTCGCCAGCGGTGTCGTTACCAATGTGCCCCTTGATCAGTCTGGCAGCCCAGGTGGGCCGATCCGCACCGGCATCAGCATTACGCCCGATCAACCCACGACCCGGGTCGCCCTGGGTATCGAGGCCGGTGTTGCGGTGGTCGCGATGGACGGTGCGTCACCCGGTTTAGTCGGTGTCTTCACCGATGCAGCCGAGCCGGTCGTCAACACATCGATCACACCGACAAAGGTGACAGACATCATTGACGGTTCAGGCGGCGAGCACTATCTCGGTGTGGTCGGGAATAAAGCCGGGTTTACGTATCTGTTCCGTCTGACGGATGCTGTCCAGGCTGAAGATGGGGAATATACGACCGGCAGGCCGCTGATTGCCGCGACCATCAGTGGAGACAGCGACAAGGCCGTAATCGGCACGGTCGATGGTACCTGGATCATCGACATCGGTGACCGCGACATCGTCGATCAACCTATCGATCCAGATTCGCCGCAGCTCAATGCCCTGCCCGACGACACTCAGCCTCCACTGAATCCATCCGGAGAGCGAGGCAAGTCAGTATCCAGAGAGGGCTGACCGGCGATGGAGAAGTGCGGAAATGAACAGAACGGAAACTGAAACCACGTAGAGTGGAAGAGGCCACCCATGTAGCGGGACGTGCGAGCACCACGCTGCATGGGTGGCCTTTCTTTGCCTGTTCTCGAGATGAACTTATCCCATTCGCGGCCAGGCTAGCGCATTGATGCAGAGGTTGCGGTCTGCACTTGTTGTGGTTATCGTCGTCTATGAACTATTCGATTGCGACAACAATGAGTAAAAATGCGGTATACCATAGGACATTAGGCGCGCCGTCGCAGCACGCCCCAGAGACCGAACAGCCCGGCGCCGAAAAGACTCAGGGTCATCGGTTCGGGAATCGTATCCAGCGCATTCAGTTCATCGTCTGAACGCAGACCGAGATCCCCCGCGGAGACCCAAAGTCCCCAATCTTGGAAGTCGGTCCATAGGATATCGGACGGAGACATTTGGCCAAGCACACCAGCCGCATAGGGCTGGCCGGAGTGGGTATAGGTGTCCGGTGAAAAGCTACTTAGCGAGAAGAGCGCAAAGTCATCTGCATTTGGGCTCTCGCCGAGATCCCAATCCCAAAGGATCAGTGCGTCAAGATCGCTGGTGGGATCGAATCCAAGTGCCTCCAAATCAAAGTATGTAAAAAATTCACCGTCTCCGTCGCTCCATAGAATATCGCTCGTCACCGTCCCGGTGCCATAATTGTTGGTTTCTGATAGTTGGTCGATCGAGAAGTAATATCTCGAATTGGGGAAATTAGGCAGCTTGGGCAGATTCGGATCGAGGTCAAGGGCATCTAGGTCGTCGCCAAAAAACCCCGGCAACAAGCCAAGCTCTTGCTCGTCAATGTTCAGCCCGTTGTCTTGATTCAAATTACTGACGAAGACATCACCCGATGCCTCTTCGACACCAGGCTGAGCTTGTTCATAGACGGCGGTGCCTTGCTCCCCAACTGCTACCCTGTCCACCGAGAAGTACAATGGTGCCTTGATTGGATCACGGCCGAATGACAGCGCATTAAGCGTGTCGAATTCCCCGGCTAAAAAGTTATCGCTCAAACCGAGGTCGCGTCCGTGCTTCTGTACCGCGGGCCCACTAATTAAAACGTCGTCCGGTGTCAGATCGTCCGGTTGCAACGAAGGCGACGCTGGATCGAGCGAAAAGTACGGATCGATTTCCCATGCGCCGACAGTCGCTATCGGTAGCATCATGCCGATCAGGGTAAGCTGTTGTGTTATCTTGGTCATTTGTTTCTCCCGCTCCCAGAGCGTCGGCCTACCGCTCGCAGAGTGCTGTAGATCTTCAGAAAATGCCTCTGGCATTCAGACCCAAAATGATCTTTCAAAATCAACAAGTCGCGATTAAGCAGCTCCAAGATCTTTTTCTGAAAGACTATAGGCCGGCCTCATCATTAGAACTCACTGCTCATGTTATTAGCTTCAAAATGCAAGATCAAGCTTCTTCGATTAGCAATTCTCAGTGCAAACGCGTAGCGCTAGCATTTTTCGGCGGCCTTTATCATAAACCCGTCTAATACTCATTATTTGCGAGAGTTATCACTATACTCTAACATGGATAATCAACAGCCTAGTGCAGCGGTGCGTATGTCCCGCTACCGTTTCTGCTGTTTGTCGTTGTCGGGCCTTGCTCATAACTCCGACCAACTGATGAGCGGGTGCGTGTTGCTTTTTCGTAAAACTTTGTTTTTAAATTTAAAATACTGTGGCATTCGAGGTTAACCCTAAGTCTTGGCCGAGCTTATGAACAAGGCCTCGTTGTCGTAATCGCTCATCGTGGGTTATCGATAACGACCACGATTACGACAACGACTGCAAACGGTCTCGCGACTTCCGCAGCCGAACACTAGGCATACACCGGGGCATTCAAGGCCAGGTATCCTGAGAACTGGCGATGGGCATAGCCAAAGCGGACCCGAACATCGCCACCGCGGGGAAACAGCAAGCCGGCGCGCTCGACCACAATACGGCTGAATGCATGGGTGTCGGTTTCGCGACGCAGGTCCGTCGGCAATTCGTCCTGCAATACACCGAGAAACTGGCTGCTCCAGACCTCCACCTGCACCGCCTCGCCGCCATCGCCGCGGGCCGGCTCGCGACGATCCTGCTGCGCCTCCAGCGACAATTGCTCCAGCACCCGGCGCAATAATCCCTGGTCCAGCGCGGCCAGCAATGCCGGCGTGAGCTGGCCCGGACCATCGCGCTCGATGCGCTGGAACCAGCGCCGGACGAACAATTCGGTGGCCTGCTCCATCAATTGGTCGCGCCGACGCGGCAATGGCCGGGCGCCGTCGGTGCGCCGCGCCAGGGCCAAGGCCACCAGCAAGGTCAGCAGCAAGGGTCGTGCCGCGAGCACCGCGCGCTCGGGCTCGGTCAGCAAGGATTCGACCAGCTCCCCGGGATCGGCACGCGGCGCCAGCGCCCGATGCCAGTTGACCACCAAGGCTTCGGCCTGGCTGCCCTGCCCCGGCCGGTCGACACTCAGCGGCTGCAATTGCCAGACCCGAAAGTCTCTCAGGGCCGCTTCCGGATAGACATAGGGCCGAGCCGTAACCAATATTGCGCAGCCGGGTCCAAGCTCGCGACCCAGCTGTTGCACCAGGTCGGCGACCCGCCGGCGCGGCTCCGGGTCGAGCACCTCGTCCAGGCCGTCGAGTAGGACCAAGCCATGGTTCTGCAAAGCCCCGCACAGCTGGCGGACGGCGGCCTCGCTATCGGCCCGGCCGCCGTTGTTGCCACCCAGCTCGTCGCCCAACTCGGCAATCACCGCGTCCCAGAACGGTGCGCTGCCGCGGCGGCCGAACCCCGGGTCGGCGGCGGCGGAAGCCAGTCGGCGCAGGTCGAGCCGCAGCAATGCGCGGCCGCGAAAGGTCGCGGCCTGCGCTTCGGCGCGCTCGGGCTCCAGGCAGCAGTGGATCAGATCGCCGACCACCGACGACTTGCCCATACCGGCATCCGCCACCAGCACCGCCCGGACACCGCCGCGGGCCTGGGCGATCGCCTGCGCCAACTGTTCGCGCACCGGGCGCGCCTTGGCCTCGCGCAGCAGGCTCCATTCGCGAAAGCGCCGTTCGTTGATCTCGGTGGCGGCACGCTCCACCAGATCCATCGGCACATAGATGTCCATCAGGCGCACTGCGTCGCAGCCTTCCGGGGCGTCCTCGGGGTCGAAAATGGCGTCGATGGGCAACGTCTGGGCCTGGCGGTGCAGCCGCTCGCGATAGCCAGCCAGCACTTCATCGGCGGCGACGTTCTTCAGCGGCGGGTCATGGCGCTGCTGCAACCAGCCGACCAAGGCCAGGACAAAGGCAAAAAAGGTGCAGGCCAAGGTCAGACCGACCAGATAGGTGTCCAGATAGCCCTTGCCGAAGCGGACATGGATGTCGTACCCAGCAAACACCAGCGAGCCCAGCAGCAGGGCGAGCCAACCCAGCAGCCGCAATACGAACCAGCCGTTCGGCCGGCTTGGCCATCATGAGAATTGTCGCTTCATTGCGAATACCCATTGACAATGCGACGATCAATCATCGAGCTCGAGCCCCATGGATCGCAGTCTGGCCGCCAGACGCTCGGCGCGGGTACGCTCCGCCTCCGCCCGCGCATGCTCTTGGTCGGCGCGGGTACGCTCCGCTTCCGCCCGCGCGTTCTCCTGGTCGGCGCGGGCACGCTCGGTTGCGGCCTCGGCAAGGGCCTGATTGGCCAAAGACAAAGCTCGATCGGCCTGCGCCACCGCTTGTTCTGCGCGTGCCGTCTCCTCGATCTTCCGTCGATCCAGCTCGAGGGTCGTCAAAAACGGTTCGCCGGAAGGGAAGTACAGCTCCAATGTGTCGACCGTCACGGCGAAGCGCACGCCGAGCCGCGGGCTGGTCCAACCGCCGACGTGCGGCGGCGCAGCCAGATGTCGAGACGGTTGCTGCGCGGGTCATAGCCATAAAATTCCTCGGCACCGTGCGTCTGGTAGAAGGCGAGCTTGTCGGCAATATCGGATGGTTTGTTGGAAACGGACCAGACCTCGAAGACGACCTGGGGCGCAATGCCATCCTCTTCCCATTGCTTGTAGGAGCCCCGGCGGCCCTTCGGCCGGCCGAAGGCGACCAGCACGTCCGGCGCAGTCGGCTTGGTCTTGCCGCGGTCTGCCAGCGGGTACCAGAACAGGTCGCCGGCGATGAACACATCGTCACGCTCGGCGAACAAGCGCTCCAGGTTTTCCTTGATCTTGACGATCCAGTCGAATTGATCCGTGCTCTCCGCCATCGGTTGGCCATCGCTGCTCGGGTAGAAGTCGTCGTCTCGTGGCTGTTGCTTGATCTGCATCGGGCCTGCTCCAGTTCGGCATTCAGAGGGGCTGTTGGGAGTGTAACAATGCGTGCGGAGTACGCCAACAAGATCGCCGGCGCACCGGGACCGCCGGCTTTCCAGCCGGCCCACTGGGAGCGCCGGCTTTCTAGCCGGCCCACTGGGAGCGCCGGCTTTCTAGCCGGCTCGTCTTTGGCACGGCTCAATGCCGTGCCAAAGACGTGGGAAGTCGCAAAACCCTCCAAACCCAAGCCAAATCCATCCGAGCTGACTATGCGGGAGAGAACGTGCCAAGTCGCTCCGGCCGCAAAATCGCCTGATGCGGGCATTGAGCCCGCATCAGGCGAGGCCGGCTGGAAAGCCGGCGCTCCCAGTAAGCCGGCGCTCCCAGGGCTGCCCTGTCGGCAAGGCCCCGTGGCTTGCGTCCGACCTGCCGGCAGCGTCGGCCTATTCGCCCGCAAGCGAGCTCCTATGTCGGCCGTACCCGTCGGCTTGTAGGAGCCCGCTTGCGGGCGACGCGCCGGCTACAGGACAAGGAATCGGCGACAGCGCTCGCCAGCGGCGGATCATGGCGCTGCTGCAACCAGCCGACCAAGGCCAGGACAAAGGCAAAAAAGTGCAGGCCAAGGTCAAAACGACCAGATAGGTGTCCAGATAGCCCTTGCCGAAGCGGACATGGATGTCGTCCCAGCGAACCCCAGCAAACCTAGCAGCAGGGCGAGCCAACCCAGCAGCCGCAATACAAACCAGCCGTTCGGCCGGCTCCGCCACCGTGGGAATTGTCGCTTGCTTGCGAATACCTGTTGACAATGCGACGATCAATCATCGAGATCGAGCCCCATGGATCGCAGTCTGGCCGCCAGGCGCTCGGCCCGGGTGCGCTCCGCTTCCGCCCGCGCATGCTCTTGATCGGCGCGGGCACGCTCCACTTCCGCCCGCGCATGCTCCTGGTCGGCCCGGGTACGCTCCGCCTCCGCCCACGCGTTCTCCTGGTCGGCGCGGGCACGCTCGGTTGCGGCCTCGGCAAGGGCCTGATTGGCCCAAGACAAGGCTCGATCGGCCTGCGCCACCGCTTGTTCTGCGCGGGCCGTCTCTTCGATCTTCCGTCGATCCAGCTCGAGGGTCGTCAAAAACGGCTCGCCGGAAGGAAAGTACAGCTCCAATGTGTCGGCCGTCACGGCGAAGCGCACGCCGAGCCGCGGGCTGGTCCAGCCGCCGACGTGCGGCTGCGACACCAGCTTCTCGGCGCCGCTGGCGTCGCGCTGGCGCAGCCAGATGTCGAGACGGTTGCTGCGCGGGTCATAGCCATAAAATTCTTCGGCACCGTGCGTCTGGTAGAAGGCGAGCTTGTCGGCAATATCGGATGGCTTATTGGAAACGGACCAGACCTCGAAGACGACCTGGGGCGCAATGCCATCCTCTTCCCATTGCTTGTAGGAGCCTCGGCGGCCCTTCGGCCGGCCGAAGGCAACCAGCACGTCCGGCGCGGTCGGCTTGGTCTTGGCGCGGTCTGCCACCGGGTACCAGAACAGGTCGCCGGCGATGAACACATCGTCACGCTCGGCGAACAAGCGCTCCAGGTTTTCCTTGATCTTGACGATCCAGTCGAATTGATCCGTGCTCTCCGCCATCGGTTGGCCATCGCTGCTCGGGTAGAAGTCGTCGTCTCGTGGCTGTTGCTTGATCTGCATCGGGCCTGCTCCAGTTCGGCGTTCAGGGGGGCTGTTGGGAGTGTAACAATGCGTGCGGAGTACGCCAACAAGATCGCCGGCGCGCCCAGTAAGCCGGCGCTCCCAGTACCCAGTAAATCCAGCAGGCGCTCTTCCAGATGAAAGCTGAAGCGGGCCACGGCATCCTTGCACCGCTTGCCCTTGGCCGCGGCACGGTAGGCGTACCAAAGATTCTCGAAATCGATGATCTGGGAATAAAGGTTGTCAAAACGTTTCGGCATGGCTTTTCAGAATCGACAGAAAACAGAAAGCAGAATTCAGAAATCAGAATGGGCCAGGGAGACTCGAGCCACGCGAAATCCCAAATTGTTGCCCCAGCCGTGGGGATCGCCCCTGTCGCGAAAGGCGCACCGACAATCACGCGGCGTGTTCGTCCAAGAGCCGCCCCGCACAACACGCAGATCGGTGCCGCGCGGATCATCGCGCTCGTCATCCGGTTTCCACGGCCAGCCAAAGGCGGGCTCGCCGATCGTCGGCCCCCAGCGCGTCGTCGTCCATTCCCAGACATTGCCGGCCATGTCCAGCAGCCCCTCCGGCGAAGCTGCCGGAAACAGGCCGACGGCGGTGGTCGCCTGCACTTCGGCCTCCTCGGTATTGGCGGCATCCGGGCGCCAGTGGTCGCCCCAGGGCCAGCGCCGGCGGGCCAAGCCGCGGGCGGCGCGCTCCCATTCGATCTCCGTCGGCAGGCGGATCAGTTCATTGTCGGCAAGCAGGTCGCGGTCGCGCCAATGCGCCGTCAGCCAGCCGCAAAAGGCCATGGCCTCGTACCAACTGACACCGATGAGGGGATGATTGGGCAATAGCCAGTCGGCATAGCGCGGGTCGCCCTCGTACCAGGGGCGGCGGCGGTGTTTGGCCTTGCGCTGGGCAACCCAGCGGCGGTACGCCTCGGCGTGCTGCTTAAAGTCCGGGTCCGCGCAGTATTGCTCCAGGCCAGGATTTTGTCCATGCCACCAGGCGACGGCCTGATCTGAAATCTCCGCCCACCATTGCGGTGCCGGTCCGTCAGTCGGCCCATAGCCGCCGCCGCGGCTGAAGGCGGCGAACTGGCCGCAGGTAATCGGCACGCGGGTGATGGCAAACCCGGGCAGGTCCACCGGCTGGCCGCCGTATTCGTCATCGAAGGCATCCTGCTCTGCCTCGTCGCTGCCCGGCCGGAAACGGCCGGTGGGGATCTGAACCCAGTCGAAGTCCTGCTTCGGGTCCAGCAAAAACGCCGCCTCGGGGTCCGGGGTCCAGCCGGTCGGGACGATCTTGGGCCTTGGATCGCCGAGCCGACCGGCGATGCGGCCCAGATCCAGCCGGGTGCGCGGGGCCAGGGCCGGTTCCGAGGCCAGACGCTGGTACCAGCGATCGAAATGCGCCTTGGCATCGGCCAAATCGGCCTGCTGCGACGCAGCGAGCGATCTGTGTTGCAGCAGCCGGCGCAGGTCGTCCAGGGCCAGCCCGGCGGCGGCGATGGCCTGGAGCTGGGCGTCGGTCGCGGCAGCATCCTGGCTTTGCTCCTGAGGCTGATCCTGGCGTTGGTCCTCACTCCAAAGCAACGCCCGCACCAACGCGATGGCCTCGTCCGTGCCATGGGTGTCGGCAAGCCGCGGCACGCTGAAGCGCACTACCTCGCGCCAGGCGCCGGGGCTATCGTTCAGACCCTGAAGCAACCGCTCGCGCAATCCGGCGGCGTCCGTGGCCACCAGGGCGCAGGCGGCCAGATATTCCTGAAACTGGCGATGGGCATAGCCGTAGCGGACCCGAACGTCGCCACCGCGGGGAAACAGCAAGCCGGCGCGCTCGACCACAATACGGCTGAATGCATGGGTGTCGGTCTCGCGACGCAGGTCCGTCGGCAATTCGTCCTGCAATACACCGAGAAACTGGCTGCTCCAGACCTCCACCTGCACCGCCTCGCCGCCATCGCCGCGGGCCGGCTCGCGACGATCCTGCTGCGCCTCCAGCGACAATTGCTCCAGCACCCGGCGCAATAATCCCTGGTCCAGCGCGGCCAGCAATGCCGGCGTGAGCTGGCCCGGACCATCGCGCTCGATGCGCTGGAACCAGCGCCGGACGAACAATTCGGTGGCCTGCTCCATCAATTGGTCGCGCCGACGCGGCAATGGCCGGGCGCCGTCGGTGCGCCGCGCCAGGGCCAAGGCCACCAGCAAGGTCAGCAGCAAGGGTCGTGCCGCGAGCACCGCGCGCTCGGGCTCGGTCAGCAAGGATTCGACCAGCTCCCCGGGATCGGCACGCGGCGCCAGCGCCCGATGCCAGTTGACCACCAAGGCTTCGGCCTGGCTGCCCTGCCCCGGCCGGTCGACACTCAGCGGCTGCAATTGCCAGACCCGAAAGTCTCTCAGGGCCGCTTCCGGATAGACATAGGGCCGAGCCGTAACCAATATTGCGCAGCCGGGTCCAAGCTCGCGACCCAGCTGTTGCACCAGGTCGGCGACCCGCCGGCGCGGCTCCGGGTCGAGCACCTCGTCCAGGCCGTCGAGTAGGACCAAGCCATGGTTCTGCAAAGCCCCGCACAGCTGGCGGACGGCGGCCTCGCTATCGGCCCGGCCGCCGTTGTTGCCACCCAGCTCGTCGCCCAACTCGGCAATCACCGCGTCCCAGAACGGTGCGCTGCCGCGGCGGCCGAACCCCGGGTCGGCGGCGGCGGAAGCCAGTCGGCGCAGGTCGAGCCGCAGCAATGCGCGGCCGCGAAAGGTCGCGGCCTGCGCTTCGGCGCGCTCGGGCTCCAGGCAGCAGTGGATCAGATCGCCGACCACCGACGACTTGCCCATACCGGCATCCGCCACCAGCACCGCCCGGACACCGCCGCGGGCCTGGGCGATCGCCTGCGCCAACTGTTCGCGCACCGGGCGCGCCTTGGCCTCGCGCAGCAGGCTCCATTCGCGAAAGCGCCGTTCGTTGATCTCGGTGGCGGCACGCTCCACCAGATCCATCGGCACATAGATGTCCATCAGGCGCACTGCGTCGCAGCCTTCCGGGGCGTCCTCGGGGTCGAAAATGGCGTCGATGGGCAACGTCTGGGCCTGGCGGTGCAGCCGCTCGCGATAGCCAGCCAGCACTTCATCGGCGGCGGCTTTCTTCAGCGGCGGGTCATGGCGCTGCTGCAACCAATCGACCAGGGCCAGGACAAAGGCAAAAAAGTTGCAGGCCAAGGTTAAAACGACCAGATAGGTGTCCAGATAGCCCTTGCCGAAGCGGGCATGGATGTCGTACCCAGCAAACACCAGCAAGCCCAGCAGCAGGGCGAGCCAACCCAGCAGCCGCAATACGAACCAGCCGTTCGGCCGGCTTGGCCACCATGGGAATTGTCGTTTCATTGCGAATACCTGTTGATCTGGGCTTGTTGAACTGGGTTTGTTGCGCTGGCTTTGTGTAACTGGGCGCAACGGCTGCTGGTCCAGTCGGTATCGCCGCAGATGGCAAAGCCATCAAGACCAGATGCTCAGGCAGAGCCTCGGCACCAGCAAAAGGCACCCTCACCGCGGCCGCACGGGAGTCGGCCGGGGCGCGGGTGGTCAGACTATTCGGCCGGCCGCTAATGGCGGACGCGACCCGGGACAGGCCGGGCTGGCTTGGACCCGTCCCGCGGCCCGTGAGCCGCGGGAGCTTCCGGCAGTCGATCAATCAATCCATCCGCCAAGCGATGGAGACTCGAGCCACGCGAAATCCCAAATTGTTGTTCCAGTTGTTGGGATTGTTCCTGTTGCGATAGGCGCACCGACAATCACGCGGCGCGAGGGGCCTGCCCCGGCGCGGATGAGGCCCCAGTTGGGCTCGGTTGGGCTCAGTTGGGCTGATCCACGCGGCCTTCATTATCGCGCTTAATCCAGGCGCCGAGCAAGCGCCCAACCTCGGCCAGCATGCCGGCAGCGTGATGGTACTGGCCATGGCTGAGGATGCCGAGATCATGCGCTAGGCGCAATTCGAAGCGCAGTCGCTCCAAAATCAGGTCGGCGCGGTGCAACGACGATAGGCTATCTTTCGCCTTGGCTGCCGCGATCAGAGTCTCATGGAAATCCAGCGCACAGCGCTGGATGCGCTCGGCAAGCACGAAGCGGTGGCTGCGCGGAAAGCCTATGGCAATTGGGATCAACCAGTGCAGCAGCGCATAGCTTTTGGCAAAGACCGGCGACTCAGCCATGCGGCGGCTCCAGGTTGCGTGTCGGTGTCGGCCCGTCGGAGTTGATCGGCACAACCAAACCGTGCCGCTCCAACAGGCCACTTGCCCAGGCGGGTACAGATGTTATCCGGCTCGGCGCGGCCGACGTACTGCTCCAGCGGCGCGGCGGGATGACCACCGGCGCCAGCATCGCCGCACGCAATGCGCCGGTGTTACCATGGGCGGCATGTCCCTGCCAACAGATCACCCCGTCCCAGATCTGGCGCAGGCCCAGCTCGCCGCGAGCGTAGGCCGCGGCCCGGCGCCGCAGCCGGCGACCGAACAGTTGGCCATTGCGACGCTTGAGCCGGCGGCGATCAGGATAGACCCGAAAACCCAGGAACGGGATACCGGCGGTGACCGGATAAACGGTGCTTTCGGCCTGATGCAGGCTCAACCGCAACGCGGCGAGCCGTTCGCGGATGGCCTCCTTCCAAGCCCAAAGGATTGGCTTGCGATCGGCGAACAGCAGAAAATCGTCCACATAGCGCACATACAATACCTTCGCCAAATGACCCGATCTCATGCTGCACTAAGTTCTTGATTAATCCGCCCCAGATTTGCAGCCTGCTCAAGGGCTTGGTCAATAATATTCGCTTCGGGCATTTCCGGAAGCATTTTTAACACCTCCAGGACGTATTTCCGGCCGCGGAAGTGGGCTTTGAGGTCATTGACGCTAAAGCTCGGACAGTGCTCGCGCACCGGTCGCATCAGGATCTGGGACAGGTTGATCATCAGCATCGCCAGGTTGGCACTGTTGTAGACCGGCGTTGGCTTGGTCACCATGAAGTCTTCCAAGCCCCAGTACTGTTTGGCGTCTCGGAAGTTGAACTCGATTTGGAAGCGCAAGCGATAGTAATCGATGAGCGCTTCGTAGCCTAACTCGAGATCACTACTGAAAAGGATGACATGGGCCTGGGCACCGGTGCGTTGGTTGGTCTTGACAAGGATCACGACATTGAGCCGGTCGGGGAATTTTTTGTGCCAAACGGGCAGTTGGTAGATGGCCGTATGAACGTGTCCTTCCACGGAAGTGGCTTTGAGAAAGCACGGCGGCAAGTGTTGATAATCGAGCTTGCTGCCGTACTTGCGCCGCGGGCCGCGCCCGGCGTAGGGGCCGTCATAGGGCAGATACAGCGCGCTGTTGTGGCGCAATTTGCTGATCAACTCTAAGCCCGTGCGACGGACCATTTGCAGCGCTTGATTATGGCCGAAGGCCCCGTCGAAGACGAAATAACGCACCGTCAGCGTCTGGCACACCAGTGCCAGCACCTGGCGCAGAAGGTCTTGAACGAACTGCAAATAGGGCGACAGACTCACCTCCCGGCGATTGCCATTGCGGCTACCTTTCGGCCGCCCTCGGTCCTTACCCCGACCCGCTTTGGACGCTTTCGGGCAGCTCGCGGCCGTCTCTTTGAGAATCGGCTCCAGGCGCAATGGGTACGAACAGCGCCGTTGCACGCTAATCAACGACAGGCTCAGAAAACACAACCCCGGGATCGTCTTGCCAACCACCGAGGAGAAAAAACGATCCAGACCGTGGGTCTTCTTGCCCGATTTGCTCACCACCACTTCATCGCCCGCCAGCAACCATTGCGTTTCGTCGCCCAGCAGGTGCTGGCGAATCACCAGCCAATGCACTTGGCCCCAACTGAGCGTGGTGTTGAACAACCGCTGCAGCGTCCGATAGCTTCCCCCGCGCTCGGTCCAGCGCGATAGCCCCCGCATCGTTACCCGCCCCGTCATCGCCAACAGCCCTTCCACAACGCAACCCAAACGGCCAAGGCTCGTCTTATCTACGCTCTGGCTTAAGCAGCTCAAGATCAGCATAATGTCGGGCATGGGCGATAGCCTCCTGAGGGAATAGGTCTTCGGATTAGTAACTGGATAACCTATCACCTCGGGCTGTCGCCCACCTAATTTTTGGCGCTAATTTTTGGCGAAGGTATTGGCACATAGCCACGGCAATGCAATTCGCGCTTGATGAATTGGTCAAGCTCGTTGAGCAAACAATTGGCCCAAAACTGGCTAGTCAGGTTGCCGATCGGAAGACCACGTGGGCGGGCCGTGGCGAACAGGTCATCGCCGGGATAGAGAACCTGGGTGTACTCGGCGTCCAACACGCCAGCACCGCCGTCAATGATGGCATCGCACAACGACAGTGTGTCCGGGCAAGCAATCTTTCGGGCCAGCACAGCGTGCAATATTGCATGATCGATACTCGGGAAGAACTCGCGCAGGTCGCATTGCAGCACGTAGCGATAGCGGCGCGAAAACCACTGGGTCCGATCCAGGGCCGCGTGCGTGCCCTTGCCAATGCGATTGGCGTAGCTGTCGCCGATGAAGGTACGCTCGAAGATGGGCTCAATTACGCGGCACAGTGCATGGTGGACGACGCGGTCGCGAAAGGGCGCGGCGGAGATCAGCCGGCGCTTGGGATCGCGGATCAGGAACGAACGGTAAGGACCCGGGCGATAACGGCGGGCAGCAAGCTCGCTCTCCAATTCCAGCAGGCGCTCTTCCAGATGAAAGCTGAAGCGGGCCACGGCATCCTTGCACCGCTTGCCCTTGGCCGCGGCACGGTAGGCGTACCAAAGATTCTCGAAATCGATGATCTGAGCATAAAGGTTGTCAAAACGTTTCGGCATGGCTTTTCAGAATCGACAGAAAACAGAAAGCAGAATTCAGAAATCAGAATGGGCCAGGGCGACTCGAGCCACGCGAAATCCCAAATCGAGGTGCCAGTTGTAGGGATAGTCCCTGAAGCGATAGGCGCACCGACAACCACGCGGCGTGTTCGTCCAAGAGCCGCCCCGCACAACACGCAGATCGGTGCCGCGCGGATCATCGCGCTCGTCATCCGGTTTCCACGGCCAGCCAAAGGCGGGCTCGCCGATCGTCGGCCCCCAGCGCGTCGTCGTCCATTCCCAGACATTGCCGGCCATGTCCAGCAGCCCCTCCGGCGAAGCTGCCGGAAACAGGCCGACGGCGGTGGTCGCCTGCACTTCGGCCTCCTCGGTATTGGCGGCATCCGGGCGCCAGTGGTCGCCCCAGGGCCAGCGCCGGCGGGCCAAGCCGCGGGCGGCGCGCTCCCATTCGATCTCCGTCGGCAGGCGGATCAGTTCATTGTCGGCAAGCAGGTCGCGGTCGCGCCAATGCGCCGTCAGCCAGCCGCAAAAGGCCATGGCCTCGTACCAACTGACACCGATGAGGGGATGATTGGGCAATAGCCAGTCGGCATAGCGCGGGTCGCCCTCGAACCAGGGGCGGCGGCGGTGTTTGGCCTTGCGCTGGGCAACCCAGCGGCGGTACGCCTCGGCGTGCTGCTTAAAGTCCGGGTCCGCGCAGTATTGCTCCAGGCCAGGATTTTGTCCATGCCACCAGGCGACGGCCTGATCTGAAATCTCGGCCCACCATTGCGGTGCCGGTCCGTCAGTCGGCCCATAGCCGCCGCCGCGGCTGAAGGCGGCGAACTGGCCGCAGGTAATCGGCACGCGGGTGATGGCAAACCCGGGCAGGTCCACCGGCTGGCCGCCGTATTCGTCATCGAAGGCATCCTGCTCTGCCTCGTCGCTGCCCGGCCGGAAACGGCCGGTGGGGATCTGAACCCAGTCGAAGTCCTGCTTCGGGTCTAGCAAAAACGCCGCCTCGGGGTCCGGGGTCCAGCCGGTTGAGACGATCTTGGGCCTTGGATCGCCGAGCCGACCGGCGATGCGGCCCAGATCCAGCCGGGTGCGCGGGGCCGGAGCTGGATCGGAGACCAGACGCTGGTACCAACGATCCAGGCGCGCCTTGGCGTCGGCCAGCTCGGCCTGCTGGTGTGGGGTCAGGCGCTTGCCGGTCAGCGCCTTGTGCAGATCCTCCAGCGCAAGGCCGGCGGCGACGACTTTCTGAAAGCAGGCATCGTCGCAGGCCGCGGCGGACCGGTCCTCGAAGAGCAGGGCGCGGACCAGATCGATGGCCTCGCCGGCACCATGGTCATCTTGCAGCCGGAGTACGGCGAAGCGGACCACCTCGCGCCAGGCACCAGGGCTGTGGCGCAATGGCTCGCCGAGGCTGTGTTCCAACGCGCCGGCGTCCTCGGCGACCAATGCGCAAGCGGCCAGGTATTCCTGGAACTGACGGTGAACGAAGCCATAGCGCTCGCCGTCGGGACCGGGACCGCGCGCGAACAGCAGGCCGGCGCGCTCCAGAATCAGGCGCTCGGCCTGCTCGGCCTCGCCGCGCACCGCGGTCGGCAGGCAATGCAGCAGCGGGCGCAGGAAGGCGTCGGCGGCGACCTCCACCGTCACCTCCGCTGCCCCGTCCAGCTCGGGTCGGCCGCGCTGGGCGGCCAGGGAGACGCGCTCCAATACCTGGCGCAAGCGCGGCTCGGTCAGCGCGGCGATCAGCGCGGCGGACAGCCGGCCGCGGCCGACCTGGCCGACGCGCTCGAACCAGCGTTTGACGAACAATTCGGTGGCGGCCTCGATCAACTCGGCACGATCCTCGGGCAACGGGGTCGACGGGTCCTTGCGCTGGCGCTCCAGCGCGACGGCGATCAACAGCGTCAACAGCAAGGGACGGGTAGCCATCTCGGCGCGCGCGCCGTCGCCGGTGCCGGTGAGCGCGGCGAGCAGGTGACTGGCCTGGCCTTCGGGAATCTCGAGGGCGCGGTACCAGTTGCGTACCAGGGCCGGAATCTGGGTGTTCGAATCCAGCGGCAACAGGCGCCAGACCTGGAAGGCGTCCAATGCGCAGTCAGGGTAGACATAGGGCCGGGCAGTGACCAGCAATGGGCAGTCGGCCTGGTCGAGGTCATTGCCGACGGCGGCCACCAGCCGGGCGGTCAGCGCGCGCGCTGCCGGGTCGAGCACTTCGTCGAGGCCGTCGAGCAGGAGCAGGCCGCGCTGGCGCAGCCGCTGGCGCAGCCGACCCGCGGCGGCAACGGCCAGGTCGTGCTCGCCCTCGGCCATGCCGATGTGCTCGGCCACAATCTGCCAGAACCGATCGACCAGGGCCTGGTCATGCAGGCCATGCGCCGGCAATGCGGCCATGGGTTCGGCCAGATCCTCGAGCTTGAAGCGCAGCAGGGTACGGCCGCGCAAGGCGGC
Organism: Thiohalocapsa sp. PB-PSB1; assembly: GCA_016745215.1. Lineage (GTDB taxonomy): Bacteria > Pseudomonadota > Gammaproteobacteria > Chromatiales > Chromatiaceae > Thiohalocapsa. Next base: position 2,840,940 of record CP050890.1, on the reverse strand, counting down.
ATGGAAATCGGGGTCATGGGCACAACGGTGGATTAGATCGGCAACCACCGAGGACTTGCCGGCGCCGGCCTCGCCGATCAAGACCGCGCGCAAGGGGCCGCCGGCATCGATGCTGCGGGCCAGGGCGTCGGTGACCGGCACGATGCGCTCGAAGTCGCGCGCAAAGCTGAGCTTGCGCAGCCCGGGGTCGGCGACCGCCTCGGGGTCCAGCTCGCCGAGATCCGCCAGGTCCATCGGGACATAAATCCGCGCCAGCAGGATACGCCTGGCCTTGGCGCCGGCAGCCCGCTGGGCGTCGCCGAAGATAGCCTCGATCGGCAGGATCTGAGTCTGCTCGGCCTGACGGGCGAGGTAGGCGTCGGCGAGGCGATCGGCGGCCTCGCCATCGGTCTGGCCCGAGCGCGGACCGGCGGATGCGAACCGGCGCCAGAGGTCGATGCTGCTGAGCAGCGCCGGCGGGCCGGCGAGCACGCTCATTAAATAGGCCATCAAGGCATCCCAGCCATACTCGCGCTGGATCAGCAGGCCGCAGAACGCCATGGCGGTGCCGACGCTGAACACCAGCAGTATATCGAGCAATATGTTGCGCCGCGCCGTCGCATCATGTGGCCTGTCGTTCGACTTCTTCACCTCGGGATCTCCCGTTGCCCAGACTGGCGATGGGAGCATTATGCCACGGGCAGGGTCGCGGGGTATGCACCGCTGAGACGCAGCGTGCGCAAAGGGAACGACCCAATACCAAATAACCTAGCCCCATTGCCTGACCCTACCGTTTCACGAACGCTCGAGGATGTGCTAAATTCAAGGGATTTCTCAGCGTGATTTGGGAATCCCCTATGGAGTTCTTGCTTGGCATGATCGTTGCCATCGTCCTTGCCATCATTTTGCTGGCAACGATCAAACATAAACGTCGGCAACAAAAGCGCGAGCGCATTATTACACACTATGAATTCCCGGCCTCCTTGCGCACGAAACTGCATCGACAGTATCCGCATTTGACCCACGCACAGCTCGCTCAGGCGGAAAAAGGCTTGCGCGACTATTTTCTGATGTGCAATACCGCCGGTCGCAAGCTGTTGGCAATGCCTTCGCAGGCCGTGGACCTGCTGTGGCATGAGTTCATTTTGTTTACGAGGCAGTATCAGGAATTTTGCCAAATGGCGCTGGGGCGCTTTCTTCATCACACCCCGGCCGAAGCCATGTCCAGTCCCACCCAGGCGCAGCAGGGCATTAAAAATGCCTGGAGGGTAGCCTGCGCTCGGGAAAAAATTTCGCCCCGCTCGCCGAAACGTTTGCCATTGCTGTTTGCCATGGATGCATTGCTCGATATTCCCGATGGCTTCCACTATTCCTTGAATTGCGAACAGGGAGGAGACTACTGCGCCGGTCATATCGGTTGCGGTAGCGGGTGCGCTGGTGATTGCGGTGGAGACAGTGGCTGCGGAGGCGGCTGTGGGGGTGACTGATGCGATTAGGCGGGGCGCCGGCGCAAAGGCGACGCCGCTGCCGGAAGGAACGACAGCCTGTGCCCGTCGGGCGCGCTTGGCGCACTTCCCGATTCGACAAGAGTGGGACGACTTGTTGTTGAATCGCGACTAAGCTAGGGTGCTCGTCGTCGAGTCGCGGTCAAAACAAGCCAAGATCGCAATCAGTAATCAGCAACCACCCAGGGCCACCCAGATGCGCTCCGCCCATGCTTCGATCCTGACAACCCTGCTGCTGCTCGCCGCCGCATTGCCGGCGCCCGCCGCCGAGCCGCCGGACCGACTCTATCCGCGCATCGAGGCCGGGCAGCACAGTGCGCCGATCCTCCGCATCGGCGTCGACGCCGCCGGGCGCTGGCTGGTCGCCGCCTCCGATGACAAGACCGCCCGCGTCTGGGATCTGATGACGGGCCGGCTGGCAAGGGTGCTGCGCCCGCCCATCGGCGATGGCAACGAGGGCAAGCTGGGTGCCGCCGCGCTGTCGCCGGATGGACGGATGGTTGGCCCTGGACCCGACGCTGCCCGATGCCCACTTCGGCCTCGGCCAGATCGCCCATCGGCAGGGCGACTTGCAGCGCGCCCTGAGACACTATCGGCAGGCATTGCAGCAGGCCCCCGGCCAGCGCCGTTATCGCACCAATCTAGCCGGCCTGCTGCTGGACCTGGGCGACTTTCCGGCCGCGCTGGCCGAATACGAGAACCTGTTGAGCGCCCCGCCGCGCCCAATATTGACCCGCCTCGACGCCGGCAAGGCCGCGCGCCGCGCCGGCGATCTGAAGCGCGCCCTGGAACACCACGAGCAACTGCTGCGCGACCTGGCCGGATCCGACCCCGCCGCCGCCGACGACGACGCCGCCGAATGGATCTTCGGCACGGGCGCAACCCGGATCATCATCGACAGCGCGGAACGCAAGCGCGCCTACATCGGCCTCACGGTGGCGCTGACCCGCGATCTAGCGGGCGACCCCGATGGCGCAGCGGCCTTGTTGCGCGCCCTCGCGAATTTGCCCGAGCAGCCGCGGGCGCTCGACGCTCTGGATCGCGACCGCGCGCTATTGACCGCGGCCCAGCCCGGCTGGGCCGAGCGCATCGATCGGTTCCGGCGACGGCTCGATGCCGGTGATGTTGAATCCAGGCGATGACTTTCCAGCCGGCCCTGGGAGCGCCGGTTACTGGGAGCGCCGGCTTACTGGGAGCGCCGGCTTTCCAGCCGGCTTACTGGGAGCGCCGGCTTTCCAGCCGGCCTGCTGGGAGCGCCGGCTTTCCAGCCGGCCTCGCCTGATGCGGGCTCAATGCCCGCATCAGGCGATCTTGCGGCCAGCGCGACTTGGCAGTTCCCCTCTGTATTTTCAGCTCGGATGGAATCGGCTCGGATTTGGAGGGTTTTCGCGATTTCCTACGTCTTTGGCACGGCATTGAGCCGTGCCAAAGACGAGCCGGCTAGAAAGCCGGCGCTCCCAGGGCCGGCTAGAAAGCCGGCGCTCCCAGGGCCGGCTAGAAAGCCGGCGCTCCCAGTGCACCGACTGAAACACAAACGGCAACGCTGCGTTAAGATTGCCCAAGGTTGCCGCCATCGGCGGCGCAACGCGCAACAGGAGATCCTCGCATGGCCGAACCCAAAGGCTGGTATTCCCGCGGCTATCTGCCTCATCTCGATCAGCCAGGACTGCTGCAGTTCGTCACCTTTCACTTGGGCGATTCCCTGCCGACGCCCGTCCTGCGCAGGATCATGGCGGAGACGGCGAGGGACGACGTGGCGCGTTTCCGGCGCATCGAGCACTATCTCGACGCCGGCCATGGCGCCTGCTGGCTGCATAGGCCGGAGATCGCCACGCTGGTGCAGCATGCATTGCTGCATTTCGACGGCGAGCGCTACCGGCTCCTGGCCTGGGTGGTGATGCCCAACCACGCCCATGGACTGATCGAGACGCTGCCGGGCTTTCCGCTGCAAAACCTGGTGCAATCCTGGAGGGCTTCACGGCCCGGGCGGCAAATGCATTGCTCGAGCGCAAAGGCACCTTTTGGCACCGCGACTACTTCGACCGTTACATCCGCGACGATGCGCACCTCGCGGCTGTTATGCGCTACATCGACAATAACCCGGTCAGGGCCGGACTGGTGGAGCATGCCGCTGATTGGCCCTTCGGCAGCGCCGGCTTTGGGAGCGCCGGCTTTCCAGCCGGCTGCGCCTGATGCCCGCAGCAGGCGATTTTGCGGCTGTTGCGGCTTGGCTCGTTCTCTCCCGAATGTTCAGCTTGGATGGATTTGGCTCGGGATTGAGGGGGTTTCGCGATTTCCTACGTCTTTGGCACGGCTTTGAGCCGTGCCAAAGACGGGCCGGCTGGAAAGCCGGCGCTCCCAGGGCGCCGTGCCATAGACGAGCCGGCTGGAAAGCCGGCGCTCCCAGTGCGCCGTGCCATAGACGGGCGGGCTGGAAAGCCGGCGCTCCCAGGGCCGGCGATCGCCTCAGGTCGACCAAATCCGCGGCAGGCAGGCCTCGCGGCTCAGTAGCGAGGGCCGCAATTCGGCCCAAAGCGCGCGGAAAACAGCTTGCATCGGCTCGATTGCAGGGCCGAGAGCACGCGCAACCAGCACATCGTCCAGCAGGGTGATGCCGAACAGCAGCTCATGGGGAATTTGCAGACTGGCGCGCACCTTCTCCAGCATGATGGCATCGCAGCCGGTCGCCAGCATGGTTCCGACAAGCGGATGACCACGCAGTCCGCTTGCGCCATCCAGATGCCGCGGACTGCTGATCCGTAGACGCTCCAGCAACAGCGGCCGGCCGTCTCGGCTCAGGCTCAGGCCAGCATGCAGATAACCAGGGTCGAAACGCTCGCCGATAGACGGTCGCCCCAAGCTCAGCATCTCCCAGCCGATCAGATTGGCGCCGGTTTGCAATGCGATCTCGGTATGCAGGCGCACCCGCGCCCCGGGAAACAAAATGGTCTCCTGCGGAAACCACTCCAGCGAAGCCCCGGCGGCCACCGACAGCCGTTGCTCCAGCAGGGCCTCAGCACCGGCACTGCGATAGTATTTGGCGGCTCCTGGCGTGGTCAGCAAGGCATTGGCCCGCGATTGCAACCCGAGATCGATGGACAATCGATCCCCTCCGACCACCCCGCCAGGCGGGTGCAGCATGTACAGATGGCATAGATCGCCCTCCGGATAGAACGCCCGCTGCAAGGTCAGCGGACCGAACTGGCGCTTGTGCGCCAGCACCGTACGCTGGCCGCGTCGTTCGCAGCGCAGCTCCAGTTCGGCACGCCAACCCGCTGTCAACGCGACTGCCTGCCCAGGAGCCGGCGCGGGCATCACATCGGGAACCCACCGCCCATGCCGCCCATGCCCGGCGGTAATTTGCCCTGCATCTGGCGCATCATCTTGGCCATGCCGCCGCCCTTCATCTTTTTCAGCATCTTTTGCATCTGCATGAACTGCTTGAGCAATTTGTTCACATCCTGGACCTGGGTGCCGGAGCCCCTGGCAATCCGCTTGCGACGCGAGCCCTTGACGATCTGCGGAAACTGCCGCTCCTGCGCTGTCATGGAGTCGACAATCGCAATCAGCTTGGTGACTTCCTTGTCGTTGACCTGATCTTTCATCTGCTCCGGCACCTGGCCCATGCCTGGCAATTTTTCCATCATGCTGGCCATGCCGCCGAGCTTGTTCATCTGCTGCAGCTGCTCGCGGAAGTCGTCCAGGGTAAAGCCCTTGCCCTTTTGGATCTTGCGCGCCAGCTTTTCGGCCTTGTTCTTATCGACCTTGTCCTGTATCTCCTCCACCAGCGAGACGACGTCGCCCATGCCGAGGATGCGCGAGGCGATGCGATCCGGATGAAACGGCTCCAGCGCCGTGGTCTTCTCGCCGACCCCGAGGAATTTGATCGGTTTGCCGGTGATCTCGCGAATCGACAAGGCCGCACCGCCGCGGGCATCGCCATCGGCTTTGGTCAGGATGACACCGGACAATGGCAGGGCATCGTGGAATGCGCGCGCGGTCTTGGCCGCATCCTGGCCGGTCATGCTGTCCACCACGAACAGCGTTTCCACCGGCGACAATGCGTCATACAGGGCGCGGATTTCCTGCATCATGTCCTGGTCGATGGCCAGGCGACCGGCGGTATCGACAATCAGCACATCTTTGAATTGTTTGCGCGCGGCATCCAGCGCGGCACGCGCAATCTCCAACGGCGCCTGATCCGGCGTGCTCGGATGCACGGTGGCGCCAACCTCGGTGCCGACCGTGCGCAATTGGTCGATGGCCGCCGGACGGTAGACGTCGCAGCTGACCACCATGACGCTCTTTTTGTGCCGTAATTGCAGAAAATGCGCCAGCTTGGCGGTGCTGGTGGTTTTGCCCGAACCCTGCAGGCCGGCCATCAGGATCACCGCTGGCGGCGGAACATTCAGCTCCAGGCCTTCGTTGGCCTCGCCCATCAGCGTTGTCAACTCGTCGTTGACGATTTTGATCAAGACCTGTCCCGGCGTCAGGCTGCGCGTGACCTCGGCACCGAGCGCCTTGTCGCGCACGCGCTCGATAAAACCACGCACCACCGGCAAGGCCACATCGGCTTCCAGCAAAGCCATGCGCACCTCGCGCAGGCTGTCTTTGATATTGTCTTCGGTCAGCCGGGCCTGGCCACGCAGACCCTTGATTACATCGCCGAAGCGTTCCTGAAGCGTATCGAACATCGGTTGCCCCTTTACTTGGTTGCGTGTCGCGCAGGGCCGTTTTGGCCGCTGCATCGCGACAATTGGTTAACCTAAATCAAGGCAGCGCGAAAGAACAGCCCAAACGACGAATTACAGGCGCAGAGATAGATTCCCCGACATTTCGTTCTGTGCGATGATCCGCAGCCATGAACAATGCCACGATTGCCATCGCCAGCATTATTGCTTATCTGAGCAGCGCCGGTCTCATCGGCTGGCGTTTATTTCGTCACGTCGAGCGCAACGAGGCGGCTCTGCGCCGGATTACCCTGACGCTCGGTTTCATTGGGCTTGGATTACACACCTGGCTGCTGTATCGCGGCATCTTCAGCCAGTCCGGACTCAACCTCGCGTTCTTCAACGCCCTGTCGCTGGCGGCCTGGACTGTGGTCTCGTCCTTGTTGATTTCAAGCCTGAGCAAACCGATCGAAAATCTTGGGCTGGTGATCCTGCCGCTGGCGGCTGTGGCCGTGCTGCTGGATCTGCTCTATCCCAGCGTGAATTTCATGAGCGAGGATGCCAGCTGGATTCTGAAATTGCATGTGCTGTTGTCCATGCTCGCCTACAGCCTGCTGACCTTGGCCAGCGTGCAGGCACTGTTGCTGGCTGTGCAGGACCATTATCTGCGCAAGCGCCGTCCGGGGGGCTTCATTCGCGTCTTGCCGCCGCTGATGACCATGGAGGCGTTGCTGTTCGAAATGATCGGCATCGGCTTTTTGCTGTTGACCCTGGCATTGCTGAGCGGCTTTGCGTTCCTGGAAAACATGTTCGCACAGCACCTGGTACACAAGACCGTGCTGTCCGTGGTGGCCTGGATGGTGTTCGGCGGGCTGCTGCTGGGCCGGCGGGTCTGGGGCTGGCGCGGTCGCAAGGCCATCATTTGGACCTTGAGCGGATTCGTGATTCTGATCCTGGCCTATTTCGGCTCCAAGCTGGTGCTGGAATTGATTCTACACAGGTGAAACGAGTTTCCGTTGGAAGCGGTATCCCGCTTTTTTGCTAACCCATCGGACCTCGACCACCTTGGTTCAAGGCTCGGCTGGGCGGTGGTGGGGATACCAATCCAGATCCTCCGGCCGATCCACGTCCCGCAATTCGGGAAGCTCGCGCCAGCACCAGCCGAGGGCTATCATCCGCTCGCGGGTCACGGCGGCGACGCGATCTCCACCCCAGGGCATATTCGTGAATAACCCCGGCTCCGCGCGACGTATCCCAAGCAACGCATAGCCGCCATCCAGCGCTGGACCCAACACCGCATCGATACCGGGGGCGCGCAATGCGGACACTGCCTGATCGATCTGCTCCACCCCGAGATCCGGACAATCGCTGCCGATCAACAGCACGGCATGCGCGCGCCGCAAGGCCTCCGAGGCGCCGGCGAACAGGCGTTGACCGAGATCGCCAGCGCATTGATCCTGTAATCGAAGCGCATGCGCCAAGCATAACTCCTGGAACAAGGGATGCGAGCGATCCGGCGCGCACCAGAGTTCCAGACCGACATCCGGTCGCATCTTCGCCACCCTTGACATCCGCAACAGGGTTTCGCGCAACAGCCGCTCATGCAGACGGGCGGCACCTTGGGCGCCGAGCGCCGGGATCAGGCGGGTCTTGGCCTGGCCCGGCAGCGGCGCCTTGGCGAACACGAGGATGCGGGTGCTGGGCATGGTTATTCGATCAGCCGGGAATTGGCGGGGCTATACAGTGAATCAGGGCCGTAGATCAGGGAAGTAGATCAGGATGGCGATGGATTTCGATTGTTGCTCGGCAACCGAACACCGCACGAGCGTCGGCTGGATTTGCCATCGGCGGCCACCACGAACAGTTCAAACCCTGAGGCGATTGCCGGAGAGAACTGTATCGACCGGCGCCGGATTCTCGTCCGCCATCTTGGTCGCGGCCGGACGAGAAGACAAGCCAGGTGGACTGTTTCTCCACAGAAATCGCCTCGGCCCAACGGGTTCACCCCGAGGCGAGAGCGCCACCGCAACTGCTGCCCTGCCCTGCGGTGCAACCCCAGCAGTGTTCGCCAACGCGAATCGCTCCGCCCTCCAGCGAATTCGGATCGGTTAAATCGGCGATATGCAGCCGCCGATCTGCCCGTTGCGCGCCGCCTTCCGTGGGAAGATCCAGCATCTGGTTGAAGTCGCAATCGTAGACATAGCCGCGCCAATCGATGCTGATCAGGTCACGACACATCACAACGTCTAGATTGTCGTCCTGATGTGCGGCTTTCAGCAAGGCCAGATAGTCGGCGAACTGCCCGTTCGACTGCAACCAGCTGCCAAAGCGCCGGATGGGCATATTCGTCAACGTTAACAACCGATCGAAACGCACGCCATAGCGCGCTTGGAGCTCGCGTTTATAATCCGCTTCCAATACCGCCTGGGATGGCGGAAGAGTGGCGTCGATGGGATTATAAACAAGATTCAATAACAAGCCGCTGGTACCGTCCGCATAACCCAATTCGTTCAGCCGCCGCAGACCACGGATGCTGGCCTCGAACACGCCATTACCGCGCTGGGCATCGACATTTTCGGATAAATAACAGGGCAATGACGCAATGATCTCGACTTGCCGCGCGGCCAGAAATTCGGCCAGATCGGCCAGACCCGGCTGTTCCAGAATGGTCAGATTGCAACGATCCATCACGTGGATATCCAATGCCCTTGCCTGATCCACCAATGGCCGAAACACTGCGTTCAACTCCGGCGCGCCGCCGGTGATATCGAGTGTATGCGTGCCGCCGAGACGCAGATACTCCACCACCTGCGCCATGGTCGACCGATCCATCTCCTCGCGCCGCTTCGGCCCGGCGTCCACATGGCAATGTACACAGGACTGATTGCAGCGATAGCCGAGATTCACTTGCAGGGTGGTTGGCCGTCGCCGGGTCAAAGCCGGAAAATCGGAAGGAAACAACAGGGGCTTGGAATCGAGCATAACTACCTCGCGCGAAATCGTCTCAGCGGCGCAACAAAAATCGCAGATCGACCGCGATGATTGCATCGATCAATTGCTTTGTATAAATACCTGGTACGAACTCTGGGTATGAATTCTGGGCTCGAACACAGAGTACAAATACTAGGCATAAACACTTGGCATAGAGTGAAGCAAGGATGCTACACTTCAACCCTTGCCTAGTCAGGGCCGCATGCACGGCCCATTCCCACTTCCCCGGGGCCGTAGCTCAGCTGGGAGAGCGCCGCGTTCGCAATGCGGAGGTCAGGGGTTCGATCCCCCTCGGCTCCACCATTCCTTCCGGGATGTTGCCTTACAAGAAGATCTAGGGCGCGAAGACGATGTCATGTCTTGGTTACTGTTGGTTCCCTGCTGGATCGCGTCGATGATTTCGCGTACTTCTTGGAGGTATCAGCTGATCCTGAGCGGGTTGCCGCTCTCACGAAGGGTCAAACGAAGGGGCGACCATTAGTAACGGTGCAGAAACAAGCTAAACAGGTTTTTGGCTTGGGTGTCGCCTGCCGACGGCCTCGCCGAGCTGGCCGCGGAACTGCCGTTGACGCAGGCCGTCGCCTTGACGGCGCGGATTACCGGCGGGAATTGGAATCGGTCGTATCGGGACGCGCTGCGGAGCGAGGAATGATCGGCACCTCGACCCGGCCCACCAGGGCGGCCCGAATGTACTCGGGTGTCGCCAAGTGACAGTAGTGCACGCCCCACTTGCGCGGCTCGCAAAAGGCCGGCAGCGATAAGCCCGGTGGCAGCTCTGCGGCAATGCTGTTGCAGAACGGGATTACGCGCGCCGGATGCGGCTCGATCGACAAGCGGCGCGATTTGAAGTGAATCGAACCATCCTCGACCTCGCGGTACAATACGGGATAAGGGTCCTCAGGGAATCCCTGGGTCCAAGCGGTACCGTCATCGGCGACATCGTCGTCTTCGATGACCGGGGCCGGCTGCCAGGCAACCCAGCGTCGCAGGAAGCGTGGCAGCGAGGCCACGACCTCATCCAAAAGCTGCTGGTGCACCGCTGCACAGGACTGATCCGATGCGCCCACACTCGGGTCGAGCGAATCCAGCAGCGGGTCGAGGGCATCCAGAAATGCAGCGCTTTTCATTTTGCATGACAGGATACTGGGAAAGGCACGATTGCCGAACGGATAGCGATCGTAGATGATGTGCTGGGTGCTGGTGAGTGCCGCATCCGGTGCCTCTGCTACAGCATACGCCAATGCCGGCGCGTCACCGACGATGGCATGAGGCAAGGCATCCGACTGCACGAAGCTATCCCAACTTGTATGCACGACGTTGGCAACGTCGAGGTCCACCGCAGCCAGGGTACGCTGCGCATCGATGCAGAGCCGGTTGACGGCGTTCGTCGAATAGAGCCCGCCCCGTGGGCCGGCACCGTCGGCAAAGGCCCCCCGGCCCAAGGCTCATCAAACCGCCAACAGCAATCAATGCGAAGACGATCGGAATACGCTCAAGACTCATTGGGTGTACCTCACAGTTGACAGTCTTTATGAAGAACCTCCTTGGAAACGGTTCCTTCGGGCTTCTTTTCAGTGAAGCTCTTCATCAGTGTAGACCGCTGGCGGCCCAGGCTCAACGCCGGGCCGTCTGCCGGAACCGGCCATTCACCCCGGGGCTGTCCGCGCCTCCGGAACGCGCGATCATCGCCCTCTGTACAAACCGCTGCTGCGTTCGATCCCCCAAGTGCCGGCCGCCTGCCAACAACAGCGAGGGCCATGCAACAGACATCCTGTTCGAATTAGGCGGGTAACCGTCAACGAGCGCTGACGCAAGCGACTTCGGCCGCATGTCGAGCTGGAGAGAGGCATCAGCTCCAGCGCCAAAGATGCTGCCCCAGCTGCTGTGCGACCTGCTCCACGAACGGCGGCAGCAGCATGGTCACATGGCTGCCGTCGACATAGTCGCACTGAAAACTACGCCATGTCAGGAGTTCTGCATCGCGCCATTTAACCCAGAACGACAACCGCCAATACACATCGGACAGAATCAGCCGCATCACCATCCACACCGAACAGGCGGAACCGCTATCGGGTTCCGCCCTACGCGAACTACGTGGGCTGCCGCATTCCGCCGATCCGACAATACCCCCGGCCCTCCCCCTACTCGATGGCCATATCCCGCTGCTGCACCCGCTGCTCGACGTCATCGATCTTGGCGGCATCGGCCTCCGCCTTCTCGATCGCCTCGGACGCGGCGCCGAGTGCGGCCTGGCCGCCGAAGACGGCGCCCGGCAGCATGAAGAACACCCCGAGGATATAGCCGAAGGCCCAGATGCGGTTTGACTCTGTCTTGTTGCCGAGCCACTCGGCGGACCAGATCGGCGTGTCCTTGAGCCAGGGAACCAGCATGAACAAGAGCACGCCGAAAACGTTGTAGAGCAGATGCACCAGCGCGATTTGCAGCGCGAAGACCTGATAGGCGCCGGTGATGGACGTGGCCGCCAGCAGCGCGGTGATGGTCGTGCCGATGTTCGCGCCCATGGTAAATGGGAACACCTGGCGCGTGGTCAGGGCACCGGCGCCGGCCAACGGAACCACCAGACTGGTGGTGGTGGACGAGGACTGCACCAGTACCGTGATCGCCGTGCCAGTGGCGACCCCGGAGATCGGCCCACGGCCGATGGACTTGTCCACCATCGCCTTGGCCTTGCCGGTCATGACCCGCTGCAGCAGCTTGCCGAGGAACAAGACCGAGAAGATGATCAGCGCGATGCCAACGACGATGGTTAGCACGGCGCCGATCATATCCGGCAGCCCCTTGAACAGGCCCACGATCTGGCTACCGACGGGCTTGGTCAGAGCGCCGACGAAGTTGAAGTCCTTCATCGAGGCTCCGCCGCCGCCGACGAACCACTGCGACATGGCCCCGGCCATGCGCTCGAGCGGATGAAACAGCATCTCGATGGGCAGGAAAATCAGGATGCTGTAGAGATTGAAGAAGTCGTGCACGGTCGCGGCCTGGAACGACTTGTTGAACATCTGTCCGTCGCGGATGTTGCCCAGGCTGACGATGGTGTTGGTGATGGTGGTGCCCATGTTGGCACCCATGATCATAGGCACGGCGATCGCCACCGGCACGCCGCCGGCCACTAGACCGACGATCACCGATGTGACGGTGCTCGACGACTGCACCAAGGCCGTGGCCAGAGTGCCGAGGATAACGCCGACAATTGGATTGCTGGCAAAGGCAAAGATGCGCTCCGCACCCTCGGCTCCGCCGGAGATCCACTTGAAGCCGTCGCCGATGACGCCGACGCCGACCAGCAGCACATAGACCAGTGCGATGATGCCCAGCCAAACCAGCGGACCGCCGCCCGAAGACGGCGCAGTCGAGCCTTGTTGAGTCATTGCCGAATCCTCCCCGTTGCAAACGTGGAACCAGAGATGCCCTGCACGCCGCCTGGCACCCTAGCGCGATAGCGCGTGCAACGGGTCGCAGCTTAAGCCATGAGTGTTACGACATCATGACCATCCGCGGTCCGCCACGACGGTGCCGGCTTCTCGCAAGAACTGACACCATGGCCAACACTATGACTGCGTGTGACACCATGACCGCGCCTCAGCAAAAATTATTTTTACACAGTCATTTAGCTTGACCTTGCATGGATGCTGCCTGCGTAAAATGTTCAGATATTCAACCAGCATGAAGTTTGATTCGTATTCTTTGCAGGCAACGCCCAGCAAACATCCGCCAAGCAAACATCAGGTTTCTCACGCCCTGATGTCATGTCTTTTCGATCCCGATCCCAATTCCGATCCCAACCCCGATCAAGTCACGCTGGGCGGGTTGCACTAGGCTGTCGAAATGCCCTGAGTTTTGATGCTAAACCGATTCCGGGTCTTGGATTGCTTCATCGAACGCACTGGGGAAGCCGAATCGGTGTCGGGGTCGCTATCGGAATCGGAATCGAATCCGCTCATCGATCAAAGCAGCCAGCTCGATACCAATCCCTAATGTTGACCTCGACACCGATTCCGACACCGACTAAGCATCCATAAACCGGGAAGCGCTTGTTTTAGAGTCATTCAACATGATAACCAGATATGCCCTTTTGTTTTTGGTGTGTGAGTGCTGGCCCTAAACGAAAGGGACAGTTTTGATGTCACGTGAGAGGACTATAATGAGACTGCAGATTTTGACAGCCTACCTTGACCCCCCTGCGCACGCTGGGTCTCTGCAATGAATCCTTACATTGTTCAAAGGCAGCACCCACCTGGGGGAACCAGGGGGGAAATGCCTCAGCCGCATCCCGGCCTTGCCAATTGCCCGTACCCATCCGAGAAGATGCGATAGCCCTCACCGGGGAGTATCAGGAAGTTTGTTCCAACCGCCGTTGTGTCGGCGCTATCGGCCCGGCGGGCACAGCTTACCCAGCGCCCGCTCTTCGCATCCAGTCCACCGATGGACCTGATCGGTTCGAACTCATTGGCGGCGAGCCAGTCGAAGCAGGTTAGGCCCGGCCGCGGGCGCGGATGTCCGATCAGGTTCATCCCCGGCCGGAGCGATTCCTCAGCGCAGCTGTCGGCCGCAGGTACGATCAGGGTGCGGGGCTGGCTGCTGCGCAGATACCAGCCGGATCCCGCCGTGAGCGGGAAGTCGTCTTGGTTGATGGGGTCGCACCGCTGCAACCAACCGTCGGTGTCCAGCCGCCACATGACTCCGGAACCGTCGTCGTCGAGCTCGATCAAGAAGGCTAAACAGGAGGCGAGGTTTGCCGGCGGCGGGCTCGGGAACGACGCCAAGTCAAGCCCGTCCGCAAAGCTCATGCGCACGCCCTGGCCGGCGAAGGTCGGATCGGTGCCGGCCAGAAACTCGGCCGCGTCGGTCGCACCGTCGCCGTCCTGATCGCCGCGCCCGCTGGCATCCAGATGGCCCAGCCAGTGTTGCTCCCAGGCGTCGCTCAGCCCATCGCAATCGCTGTCGGAGGCGGCGAAGGTGCCGGACTCGAAGGCTTCGATGGCGCCGATATCGACTGTCGCACCAGCAATCCGCGACTGGCCCAGCGCGTCCAATGGCAAGGATTCGGTCAGATCGCCGTCCTGGTCGATGTCGAGGTCGTCATTTGGCAGGCTGGCATTGTCGCCCGCGTCGATCAACGGGCTCGTCGGCAATGGCACCTGGGCACCGGCGCAGGCCGCGGTCAGACCGGCATCGATATTGAGCAGATTGGTCGCGCTGCCCCAGCCGCTGGCGTCGTCGATGCGACCCAGGGCGCTGTATTCCGCCACCCTGGGTTCAGCTCCCGCATAGTCCGGAACCGATGTGCCGGCGCCGCTGACGGTATCGGTGATGATGCTGTTGTAGACCTCCACCACCGGTGGCACATCCTCCCAGTCCTGACCGCCGTGTTGAGGTCCGGGAGGCGCTGCAAACAGCGCCGAGGCGCCGTTGCCGGTGGCATTGCTGTCGGCGATGTTGCCGACTGCGGTTACATCGAACAAGCTGATCTTGGCCTCGGTCCTCAATTTGCGCCGCGGCGCGGCATAGATCGCGGCCCCATCCAATGCGGCCAGGTTGCCGTACATCTGCACGTTGACCAGCTGTACGTCGGAACTGGTGTCGGCCAGCACCGCGCCGGCATCGCTGAGCCAGGAGCGATTGCCTCGCAGATCCCCGTTGATCAACAGCAGGCGTCCGCGCACCGTCCCCGGCAACAAGCTGCCGTGCCCGACACGCAAGGCGCCGCCGCCATAGGCCGCGCTGTTATTGCGCAGAATCAGATCCTCTGCGATGAGTCTTGATGCGCGCACATCCAAGGCCCCGCCGCGACCCTGCTCCAGCTCGGGATCGGCCCGGTTGCCGCAACCGTTACCGATCAGACGGCTATGTCGCAGACTGCCCTGCACACCATCGAGCAGGCGCAGAAACCCACCGGAATCGCCCGCGCTGTTATGCTCGGCGCTGATGTTCTCCAGCCCCAGGGTGCCAAAACCCTGGGTATTGCTGGTCATGTCAATGCCGCCGCCGTCATCCTCGGCCCGGTTATTGACGAAATGGCCATTTCGGATGGTCAGGCTGGTCAGGGCATTGGCGGCATTGACACTGAAGACTCCGCCATCCTGCTCGGCATGATTGCCGGTTGCCCTGATGTCGTCGAATCGGTGCTCTCCACCATCGATGGAGATTGCGCCACCATCGCCGGTCGGCAGGGCGAGCAGAACACTGCCAGCGGCCCGATTGTCCCGCAACTGGATGTTCGACCAACGGGTTTCGCCTCGCCGGAGGTGGATGGCGCCGCCATCACCCTCGCTGACATTGCGCTCGAACCGGCAGTCCTGAACCTCGGAGAAGGTCTCGTCGGTGGTACCCTGAAGCCGCAGCGCTCCGCCATATAGACCAGCATGGTTGTCGATGAAGGTCAAGCCGGTGAGCGTATTGTTGCTGACCAAGGCCAGCGCACCGCCGAAGCCCGTGGCCTGGTTGTCCTCGAAGTGGCTGTCGCGCACTAGGGTATCGGTCTGATTGAACGTGAGGATCGCCCCACCGGCACCGCCGGCGCTGGCGGTGACTTCATTGCGATTCGCGCTGAACAGGCTGTCTGCGACCTCGAGCCTGCTGCTGGCCGTCGCGAAGATTGCCGCACCGCTGGCATCCTGAGCACCGGTTAGGCGGTTCCCAACAAAGCTGGTATTGGAAATATAAACCCGCGTCCTGTGGGCATAGATGGCGCCACCGCCAAGGTCGGCGTTGTCGACGAGATTGCCGTTGAACTGGCTCGCGACGATGTCGAGCCGGGCCGGATCGCTGTTCTCTCCAAGGATGTGGATCGCCCCACCGCCGGGGCCGGCCGCACCGATGACACCGACATCGTTGTCATTGAATTGACTGCGCGCGATGTCCACGACCACGCCCTCACGAGCGAACAAGCCACCGCCGGCGGTTGCTGCCCGGTTGCCCTCGAACAGGCTGTCTTCGATGCACACGTCGATTTCGCCGTCGCCGTCCTCGTTGATCATGACACCACCACCACCTCTGTTGCCCACCGAGCGGTTGCCGAGCAGACTGCTTTGGACCATGACCAGCTTGGAGTCATCGCGGCCGGGACCAAGATAGATGCCACCGCCATCGCCGGCCTGGTTGTCGCGCACTATCGCCGCATACAACCCAAGACGGGAGCCCGAGCCGACGAACACCCCACCGCCGTCGCCGATTTTGGCGAGGCCGACCTCGTAGCCGCCGCGCACTTCGACACCGCGCAGGATCAGTCTGGCGCCGCCTAAGAGCGACAGTACGGTTTCCCTGGGAAACAAATCGCTGGCATCGATGATCGCCGGAGCGCCCTCCCCCACCGTTTCGATGGTGACGATGGCGTTGTTGCGCAGATCCAGGTCGCCGCTGTACCCGAGGGGATCAGCGCCCGAAAGCGTCAGCCTGTAGACTGCTCCAGCCTCGAGCTGCAGCCGATGATGCCGGCCGGGGCGACTGTTTGCGATCAGAATGCCGTCGCGCAGGGACCGACCGGTGCCCGAGGTGCCGCCGTCGTTTTCATCCTGCGTCGTCGTGATCGCAAGCACGCTCGTCGATGTGCTCGCTGGAATGATGTCCTGGATATCGCAGTCGGCATCCGCAAAGCCGGTGGCCAGCAGTGCCAGCGATCCGAACCAAGCGAGTGCTCGTTTGCGACGCGAAATGGAATGGCCCTGACTGGGCCGGCGGAGGAGTGGAGAGACCTGTCTCGGGTGTTTCATCGGCAATCGGTTCCTGTAGGATTGTCGGGATTCACAACGCGCGGCGACATCTGAGACCGCTGTTGAAGATAGGGTCGCCGCCCGCGTGGGCTGTGGGTCAAGGCGATTGCTGTCGAGCAACAGACCACCTGGCTTGTCTTCTCGTCCGGCATCGACGTTGCGGCGACCCGCCCATAGAGCGACCATGGGCGGGTTGCCGCTGCGCGAAGGCGAACCAGAACCGGGCGCCAGTTGGTCTGTTTCTCGCCGGCAATCGCCTAAGTGCCGGTCCGGTGGAAAGCTGACGATCGGCAGCGGCCCATCGCCGATGGCAGGTCAGAGACGCACAAATCGATCGCCCAGATGCTCAACCGGCAGCAGTCGGCTCCAGCGAATAGTGCCAAAACGCAGACGCGGGGCCAACCAAGAAAATAATAGGGTTTTTAGACGCGAGTGTCGTTTGGCCGAATGTTGCTTGGCAAGGGGTAAACGCTGAATCAGGTCTGCTGTTTGCCGGTCGCACTACTGGTCGCATTCCCGGTCGCATTGGGGGCCTCGCCGTCCTTGCCATCCAGCAGGTCGTCCGGCGGCAGTCCGGTCTCTCCGCGAACGCGCAGATGCAGCGCTGCCTTGGCCATCAGGTGGGCGCCGACCGGGGCGGTGATGAACAAAAACACCGCGACCAGGATTTCGTGCAGTGACAAACCATCGTAGACCTGGCTGAAATAGATCGACGAGGCGATCAACAGGCTGCCGACGCCGAGGGTCGTGGCCTTGGTGGGACTATGCAGGCGACTGTAGAAATCGCGCAGTCGCAACAGTCCGAACGAGCCCAGGAAGGTGAACAGGGCGCCAATGAGAACCAGCGCCGCCACCAGCAGTTCCAGCAGCAAGTCCCATATCGGCATGTTCACTCGATAATGTCTCCACGAGTCAGGTATTTGGCCAATGCGACCGTACCGATAAAGCCGATCAGCGCAATCAACAATGCCGCCTCGAAGAACAGGTCATTGCCGAGGTGCATGCTGAACAACACCAACAGGGCCACGGCATTGACGTATAGGGTGTCCAATGCCAGGATGCGATCCGGCCTGTCCGGACCCAACACCAGGCGCATCAATGACAACAACAGTGCGACACCGACCAGCAGGAACGCAATGCCGAGGGCAAACGCGAGAATGCTACCGGTGCTGACGGGATCGGTCATAATTGCTCCAATGCCTCGAGCAGAGGCTGTTCATAACGTTTGCGGATGGTCGCAATGATGGCGTCTGGATCATCGACCCGCAGCGCATGAATGACCAACAGCGTTTGATCTCTGCTGAGGAAAGCGGACAATGTGCCGGGGGTCAGCGAGATGGTATTGGCCAGCAGGCTCAAGCCGACATTACCGCGCAGTCGCATCGGCATTAGGATAAAGCCGGGGCGAATCCGATGCCCAGGGCCAACGACCAAGGCCGCAACAGCCACATTGGCAATCAGGATGTCGAGCAATACAACGCCAAAGAAACGCAGTAGCAGCAAGGGCCGGTGGATGCGAACCTGAGCCTCCCAGAAGCGTGCGGTAAACAACGGGATCAGCCAGGCCAGCAGGGCGCCCAACAATAGGTCGCCGATGGCGATCGAATTGACCAGCAGCAGCCAAAGGCCAAGCAGCATCAATGACAGGATGGGATGCGGCAAGATCGATTTCATGGCCCTGGCCCTTGTTGTGTATCACCGAGCACCGCGTCGATGTAGAGCGCCGGCTCGGCAAGTTGTTCGGCGGTGGCGCGGACGAATTCGTAGATCGGGCCAGCATACACCACCAGCGCCAGAATCAGCACCACAAACGCCATCACCGGCACTAAAAACGCCGCCGCCGGCACCTTTGCGGCCATGGCGTTCGGCTCGGTGTTGAAGAACAGTACGCTGCCAGCGCGCACCACCGCGGTCAAATTCAGCAGGCTGGTGAGCAGCACAACGGCGAACAGCAAGGGCATCCATTGGCTCGCCAGACCGGCTTGCAGGATCAGCAATTTGCCGATAAAACCGGACAAGGGCGGCAGGCCGACCGCAGCCACCGCCAGCATTAGAAACAAACCGCCAAGCAGATTGGCGGCTGGCAGCATGGGCCCTGGCCGCAGCCGATCGCGATAGCTCCGACGGCTTTCGGCAAGGTTGTCGGTCAATAGAAACAGTGCGGCGGCGATCAGCGTGGAATGTATCAGATAATACAGTCCGGCCGTCATTGCCGCGACGCCACCGATGCCGAATGCACTGAGCAGAGTTCCGGAAGAGACCAGAACCATGTAAGCAACCAACAAGGCCAAACCGCGACTCGCCAGCACGCCGATGCTGCCGAGAACCATGGTGATCAGCCCCAGTACCAGCAGCAGATCCGGCACCAATTCCGCTAACCTCTGGGTACCTGGCACGAGTACCAGGGTGTAGAAGCGGACGATGGCGTAGGCGCCAACTTTGGTCATGATCGCGAACAGTGCCGCCGCGGCCGGACCTGCATAAGCATAGGCCCCCGGCAGCCACAGATGCAGAGGCGCCAGCGCGGCCTTGAGCGCGAACACCAGCAGCAATAACAATCCGCCGATTTGGGCCAGTTGGCGATCGGCGTCAGGCAACGCGGCGATTTGCCCTGACAGATCCGCCATATTCAATGTACCGAGCACGCCATACAGGGTGCCGGCGGCGAACAAAAACAGGGTCGAGCCGATCAGGTTGATGACGACATAGTGCAGGCCGGCGCGACTACGGGCCGCGCCGCCACCGTGCAGCAGCAGACCATAGGAGGCGATCAGCAAAACCTCGAAGAAGACAAACAGGTTGAACAGATCACCAGTGAGGAAAGCACCGTTGAGCCCAAACAGTTGAAACTGAAACAGGGCGTGAAATTGCCGGCCTTTGCGATCGCTGCCGTGGATCGCGTGCAGCATCACGAACGCGGCCAGCACCGAGGTCAATAAGACCATCATTGCCGACAGCCGATCGGCTACCAGCACGATACCGAAGGGTGCCGGCCAATTTCCAACCCGATACACCAGTATCTGGCCATCGAGCAGCGTCAGAAACAGGCTCAACGAAACCGCGAACAGGGCCTGTATGCCGAACATGCTCAGGTTGCGCCGCAGCGGCGTCGCGCTGCCGCGCAACAACAACATGAAAATCCCTGCCAGCAACGGCACCAACAGTGGAGCGATAACGAGATGATTCGGCACGACGCTCATGCATCGCGTCCGTCGACGTGATCGTTACCCAGATCGACGCGCGCGCGCAGCGCCAGGACAACGACGAAGGCGGTCATGCCGAAGCCGATGACAATGGCTGTCAGCACCAGTGCCTGGGGCAGCGGATCGGCCATCTGCGTACGCCCCGGCTCGATGATCGCCGGAATACCGATGCTGAGACGACCCATCGCGAATAAAAACAGATTAACCGCATAGGATAATAGGGTCAGGCCGAGCACAACCGGGAAGGTGCGTGCACGCAGCAGCAGGTAAACGCCACAAGCGCTCAGCAGGCCGATGGTACTGGCGATCAGCGCCTCCATCAGTGCCGGTCTTCCGGTTTGGTGGCCAGGCGCTCGCCTGGGGTCTGCTCGCCAAGCCGGATCAGGATGACCAGCGTGATGCCGAGCACGACCATCAATACGCCGACATCGAAGATCATCGCCGAAGCCAATTCCAGATCGCCAATCCATGGCAGATGCAGATGGCCATGGGCCGAGGTCAGGAACGGATAGCCAAAGTAGCCGCTGACGAGACCGGTGGCGGTGGCCACCAACAAACCGAGCCCGATCAGCGGATGCATCTGGCCGGAGACGCGCGGTTTGGTCCAGGCGATGCCATTGGCCAGATATTGCAGAATCAATGCCACCGCCGCGATCAATCCGGCGATGAATCCGCCGCCCGGCAGATTGTGCCCGCGCAGCAGAATAAAGACCGCGACCAATAGCGCCAGCGGCAACAGCAAACGCGAGAAGGTGGCCAAGATCAGTGGATGAGTATCCCAGCACCATGGACGATCGTGGCTGTCGCGATCCGGTAAAGGGAGTCGCAAACCGCCGAGCAGCATGTAGATGCCGATCGCGGCGATGGCCAACACCGTGATTTCGCCCAGGGTATCGAAGCCACGGAAGTCCACCAGGATCACGTTGACGACATTGCTGCCACCACCGCCGGGTATGCTGTTGTCGACAAACCAGTCGGAGATCTTATCGTAGGGACGGATCAATATGGCCCAGGTCAGGCCTGCGGTCAGCAGGCCGGTGATGGCAGCCAGTCCCAGATCGCCGATGCGCCGCAGCCAGGACGATTCATTCGGTGTCTTCGCCGGCAGAAAAATCAGCGCCAGCAATAACAGCACAATGGTGACAACCTCCACCAATAACTGGGTCAGGGCAAGATCCGGAGCCGAGAACTTGACGAATGCGAGCGACACGATCAGGCCGACGACACTGAGCAGCACCAGCGCGGTCCAGCGCTTTCTGTGCATGAGCAGGGTGCCGACGGCTCCAACCGCCAGACACAGCGCCGCGACCAAACTGACCGGGTCCAACGGCGTCAACGGCACCGAGACACGCCAGGCGATACCCCAAAGACCGCTGGCGATCACCAGCGCCGCGGCGCTCAGGGTCAAGGCAACCATGCGTTGCAGGGATGGGCGGTGCAACAGCGCATCGAGCCGGGCAGAGATGCCGAGCAAACCGGTCTCGGCGGCGACGAACCAGGCACGCGCATCAATGTTGCCAAGAAAGCGGTCATGCAGCCGGAACAACGGCTCGCGCAGTAAATAGATCAACAGACCACCGAGCAGCGCCAGGGCGCTCATGCCCAGAGCCGGGGTGAACCCATGCCACACCTTGAGGCTGTACTCTGGCAGTGGCCCTTGCAGAGTCGCCCCGGCGGCCACCGCCAGCAATGGGCCAAAGGTCAGACCCGGGAGGACACCGACAGCGACACAAATGACCACCAACACCTCGACCGGTACCTTCATCCAGCGGGTCGGTTCGTGCGGCGTACGCGGTAGATCGCCGGGACCATTGAAAAACACGTCGTGGATGAAGCGCAGCGAATAGGCCACCGCAAAGGCCCCGGTCAGGGTCGCCATTGCAGGCAAAAGCCAGGTGCTGTCGGCAACCTGAACCATATAGACGGTCTTTTCGAAAAACATCTCCTTGGACAAAAAACCATTCAACAGCGGCACCCCGGCCATCGCCGCCGCTGCGATCATGGCCAACAAGCCGGTATAGGGCATGTACTTCCACAATCCGCCCAGGCGACGCATGTCGCGGGTACCGGTCTCATGGTCGATAATGCCGGCAGCCATGAACAGGGACGCCTTGAAGGTGGCATGATTCATGATATGGAACACCGCCGCCACCGCCGCGAGAGGTGTGCCGATGCCAAACAATAATGTGGTCAAGCCCAGATTACTGATGGTCGAGTAAGCCAACAGCCCTTTCAGATCATGCCTGAACAGGGCCGAATAGGCGCCGAACAGCATCGTGAAAAGCCCGGTCGGGGCCACCAGCCAGGTCCAGGCAGAGGTATCCGACAGCGCCGGGAACAATCGAGCCAGCAAGAACATCCCGGCCTTGACCATGGTCGCCGAATGCAGATAGGCGCTCACCGGGGTCGGTGCCGCCATGGCATGGGGCAACCAGAAATGGAACGGGAACTGTGCCGATTTGGTAAACACCCCGAGCAGAATGAGCACCAGGGCTGGAATATATAGCGGATGCGCATGGATCGCATCGGCGGAGGCGAGCACCACGCTCAGTTCATAACTGCCGACGATCTCGCCGAGCAGCAGCATGCCGCCGAACAGCGCCAGGCCGCCACCGCCGGTGATCGCCAGCGCCATACGCGCACCCTGACGCGCCGCGCCGAGGTTGCGCCAATAGCTGATCAGCAGGAAGGAACTAATGCTGGTCAACTCCCAGAACATCAGCAGCAGGAGCAAATTCTCCGACATCACCATGCCGAGCATGGCGCCCATGAACAATAACAAATAGGCGTAAAACCGGCCCATCGGGTCGCGCTCGGACAGGTAATAGCGCGCGTAGATGATCACCAGCAGCCCGATCCCGAGAATCATTAGCACGAACAACAAGCCAAGGCCATCCAGGCGCAAGGCCAGATTGAGGCCAATCGCCGGTATCCAATCCAAATGCCAGAGCAACAGCTCGCCCTGCATCACCGCCAGCCCGGGCACCGCCAGCAGCGCAAGTGCCATGAGCGTCACGGCACCGGCCAACCAGGCCGATCCCAACCGGCCGATACTACCCGCCCAGGACGCCAGCAGCGCACCGGCGAACGGGGTCAGGACGATCGGCAGTAGATAGTTCATGGTAAGTGATGGTGCAAAAACAAGCTAAACAGGTTGTTGGCTTGGGTGTCGCCTGCCGACTCATTCGCTACCGCTATCGGCGTCGGTATCGGTATCGGCGTCGGTATCGAACCGACCAACCCGATATCCTCGAGCTCCTCGCTGAGCGCGTAGCCACGCTGTCCGAGCTTCGTTGGCATGGCCACACGACCATCGAGCAGTGCCTTTTGCTTGCTGTTGTCGTCTGCGGACAACGCATCGCACACCAGCAAGCATGTCCTGAATCGCAGCGCACTCCAGCGCCGAGCCTCGTGCGATTTCAAAATACCGGCGTCGATCCCCGCTCGTCGCTTTGCCGTTACCCTCGGCAATATTCAGCGCGATGGCCTGCGATGCGCGCCACGATGCGTGCAGGAGTTGATCCTTCGCGTTACGCTGTCCTTTCACATGCTCGCAGTCGCGGTAGGCCCAGCCGACAGACTCGATGGCCGCACGGTAGACGTCGCGCTTCTCATGACAAAATGGCATAGGGCGTTTTCTCTCTCGATTCCGATTCCGATAGCGACCCCGACCTCGATTGCACTCCGCCGATGTCTGGATCGCGTTGTATCGGTTATTCATGAACCGCTACTAAGCGACGGATCAAGGGGCGTCGACTCTGGTCGAGTCCTGGTTCTGCACCATGTCGTTCAATTTCTCGACACTCATGTCGTCGTCTTCGTAGTAGATCCCGGCACCGACCCGGGTATCAGGTTGAAACGAGACCTCGGTCTTTTGGGTATACGAGATCTTGCGCGATGCCTTGGCCTCGCCTGGTCGTGGCCACCAATATTCGACCCAGCCGCCACCGCTGGCCTCGCCGGCCTCACACAGGTCCTCGAACAGTTTGTTGCCTTTTTCGTCCTCCATACTAAGAATCGGCCGCCCGACCAGATCCGGGCGCAGAGGATGCGCAATCATCCGATCATCCTGGCAACTGAAGACGAACACATAACTGTCTTTCCAGACCCAGCGCGCGTTGTTGTTGAAGTCGGGATATGCCGCCTGGCCTTTGTCATGTAAATAAACGGCCGCCTCCTGCACCTTGGCGATGACCTCATCCACCGTTGCTTGCTCGGTCGCATTTGCAACGGACACTGCGAGCAATGCCGGCACGAGCGACTTGGTCAACCAGACCAACGGCGCTGGGCGCCGAATCGGTTGAATAACGGCCATTGATGTATCTGCTTGCATCATGATCTTACTCCGTCGAGTCTTGTGCTTGATTGTCGTGGGCTCGCCTGTGGGGCGATTTCTGTCAACGTTCGTACCATCTGCCTTGTCTTGCCGCCGCCGTCTTCCGCATCGGGCCGACACTCGCATCGCCTGCACGGCTCGCGCTGATCTCTCTTGGCAAGGTGCAGATCACACAATCCCGCGATCTGATCGATCCGTTGCCGGCAATCGCCTCGATTGGATTGTCGAAGCTCAACCTGACCGAGAGATGCGTGAACCCCATCAGGAAATCCACGGCTTGCCTACCGGCAGTAGATTTTTGCCGTAGAGCTCGTTCAGGATGACATGAGCCATCATGTACCAAGCAGACAATGCACAGACCATCAATTCGTAGCCTGCCACCACCGTCAGACCAGGAAATCCAAAATGGGCCAAGTCTAGCAGGATAAAGCCAATCAGCAGGGTCGAGAAAGTAAACGCCATGGCACCGTGGATGCGCAGGGAACCGACCCAGAGGATAGCCGTGAACAGAGTCCAGGCGACCAAATACCAACCGACATCGGTGGTACTGGCGGTGAACAGATCGAACTTATTGCCAAGCAAGATCAACGCCAGCGCGATCCAAAACGCACCATAGCCGACAAAGGCACAATAGCCGAAATTGTTGCCGGTCTTCTGCTCCTGAAAACCTGCGATCAACTGTGCCAAACCGCCGAATAACATGCCGAGCCAAACGACCGGACCCAAACTAGTCATCCAGCCGACATTGTGAAACTGCAATACCAATGTGGTTAAGCCGAATCCAGCCAAGCCTACAACCGCCGGATTGCCAATCTTCTGCTCTGCCATGTCGTGATTCTCCCGATTCTTAAGAGTGATGAACAAAAATTCGCTACCCGAGTACCGCGCTGGAATGCTCGGGATGCTGGATACCCAGACCGCTACCTGCGGACGGGACATCGAAATAGGGATAAAGCCCATCGCCGTAGTGGGCTCGCTGGGACATGCGGCGCAAGCCTACCAGAAACCAGCGCCAAGTTTAAACGCCGACGTGCGATGTAGCCTCATTATTATTGGGCTGGAAAATACCGGGGATTTCTGCCCGGTTATCCGGGCTGCCGGGGGTGCTGCCTTCAAAGAATGTAAGGATCCACCGCAGAGACGCAGAGGGGCCAAGGCGCCTCGCCCGCAGGCGGGTCTCGACCAGCTGTAGGAGCCGGACGGCGTAGGAGCCCGCTTGCGGGCGACCCGGCAAATGATGCCAACGGAGCGGACGCGGGCGCTGACTTTCCTGGGAGATAAGGCTGTGGTGCTTTGCTGCGGAAGTCGCGAGACTGTTTGCTGTCCGTTGTCGTCATCGTGGTCGTCATCGATAACCCAGGATGAGCGATTAAGACAAACAGCAGAAACGGTAGCGGGACATCCGCACCGCTGCAGTAGGCCACTGTCTTTTCCATAAAGCAACTGAAGATATCCCAGGGTGTAACCCGCCCAGTGCGGCTTGATTGGGATCGGGATCGAAAAGATGCGACATCAGGGCGTGAGAAACCTGATGTTTACTGGGCGGATATTTACTGGGCGGATGTTAAGAGTTGAGAAGGCCTTGTTCATAACTCCGACCAACTGACGAGCGGGTGCTTGTGGCGTTTCCGTAAGACTTTGGTTATAAAGTTAAAATACTGGGGCGTTCGAGGCTAACCCCAAGCCTTGGCCGAGCATATGAACAAGGCCGTTGAGAAACACGTTGAGAAAGGACACCTACTTTGGTTGCGGTTGCGACAAATATAGGGCGCGCGATCACATTGCCCAACTACTCGGCACCGGGGGCATCAAGTAAAGTGGATGTCCTTTTTCTTTCTTTTTCTTTCGGTTTTTTGCGGATCAGAAAACCTCACGCCACATACTATCGGCGTGGAGTTTTCTACCGATCATCAGGCGAGATCGAAGCGATCAGAATTCATCACCTTCGCCCATGCAGCAACGAAGTCCTTGACGAATTTTTCCTGGTTGTCGTCCTGCGCATAGACTTCGGCATAGGCACGCAGAATAGAGTTAGAACCGAACACCAGATCAACCCGCGTTGCCGTCCATTTGACGGCATCCGTCTTTCTCTCGCGAATTTCGTATAGATTGTTGCCAGCGGGCTTCCAGGTGTAATTCATGTCCGTTAGATTCACGAAGAAGTCGTTACAAAGCACACCTTCGCGGTCAGTGAATACACCGTGTTTTGTACCGCCGTGGTTAGTACCAAGTACACGCATACCACCTACCAAAACAGTCATTTCCGGAGCGGTCAAGCCCATTAATTGGGTACGATCCAGCATCAATTCTTCGGCAGTGACCACATAGTCTTTCATCAGCCAGTTGCGGTAGCCGTCATGAATGGGTTCCAGATCAGCGAAGGAAACCGGGTCGGTCATCTCCTGCGTAGCGTCGCCACGGCCTGGAGAGAAGGGCACGGTCACATCGAATCCCGCAGCTTTCGCCGCCTGCTCGACACCAACGTTACCAGCCAGGACGATAACATCAGCCACACTTGCACCGCTCTCGGCGGCAATAGGTTCGAGTAAGCTCAGTGCATTACTCAGGCGATCGGGCTCGTTGCCTGCCCAATCTTTTTGTGGCACGAGGCGAATGCGGGCGCCATTAGCACCACCCCGCTTATCGGAACCACGGAAAGTACGGGCGCTATCCCAAGCGGTGGCGATCATTTCACTAATGCTCAAACCGCTGGCGGCAATCTTGGCTTTTACCCTTTCGACATCGTAGTTCGTGTTTCCAGCGGGCACAGGGTCTTGCCAGATCAAGTCTTCTTGCGGCACCTCGGGGCCGATATAACGCGCCTTCGGTCCCATATCGCGGTGGGTGAGCTTGAACCAGGCACGGGCGAACACTTCGGAAAAGTAGGCCGGGTCTTGATAAAAACGCTCGGAAATCTTGCGGTATTCCGGGTCCATTTTCATCGCCATGTCAGCGTCGGTCATAATCGGGTTGTAGCGTTTTGATGGGTCTTCCACATCCACCGGCTTGTCTTCTTCCTTGATGTTGACCGGTTCCCATTGCCAAGCACCCGCCGGGCTTTTCTTCAATTCCCATTCGTAGTTGAGCAGAAGTTGAAAATAGCCGTTATCCCACTGGGTCGGGTGGGTGGTCCATGCGCCTTCGAGGCCGCTAGACACGGTGTCACGGCCAATCCCGCGCTTGGTTTTGTTGAGCCAGCCAAAGCCCTGATCTTCGAGTTCGGCACCTTCCGGGTCTGGGCCAAGCAACGCGGCATCGCCGTTACCATGACATTTGCCCACAGTGTGACCACCGGCGGTCAGGGCAACGGTCTCCTCATCGTTCATCGCCATACGCTCAAAGGTAACACGCACATCACGAGCGGTTTTCAGCGGGTCAGGGTTGCCGTCCACGCCTTCTGGGTTAACATAAATTAAGCCCATCATCACAGCCGCTAGCGGGTTTTCCAGATCACGTTCGCCTGAATAGCGGCTCCCTTCGCTACCACTGGGCGCGAGCCACTCCTTTTCGGAACCCCAGTAAGTATCTTTTTCAGGATGCCAAATGTCTTCACGGCCAAAGGCGAAGCCGAAGGTCTTTAATCCCATCGACTCATAGGCGATCGTTCCGGCATAGGCAATCAAATCGGCCCAACTGAGCTTGTTACCGTATTTTTTCTTGATCGGCCACAACAGACGACGTGCCTTGTCCAGGTTGACGTTGTCCGGCCAGGAGTTGATGGGTGCAAAACGCTGATTCCCGGTACCAGCACCGCCGCGCCCATCAGCGACGCGATAAGTGCCTGCAGCGTGCCAGGACATGCGAATCATCAGACCACCGTAGTGCCCCCAATCTGCTGGCCACCATTCTTGACTATCGGTCATTAGAGCCAGCAAATCTTGTTTTAGTGCGGCGAAATCAAGTTTTTTGACATCTTCCCGATAGTTAAAATCCGCACCCAGCGGATTGGTTTTAGTATCGTGCTGATGCAGGATGTCGAGGTTTAGTGCTTTGGGCCACCATTCCATATTGGACATGCTGGTTTCTGTTGCTCCACCGTGCATTACTGGACATTTGTTTTCAGACATTGACTCATCTCCTGATTGTTGATTGTTTGCTCTTTTCTGCCCTATATAAGCCGAGTAGAAGCTAGTTTTGGCCGAGATCATTGATTAGTAAAATTGATTGTTTATATCATCGCAATCGTTTTTTACGATTACCAAAAGGACGCCCTGAACTCTGATGATTAATGCGTTATCTGTTGTTGGCACATAACGCCTGCATCAACGGCATTTGCACCTGTGCTTTAAGAGTGGCAGGACGAGCCTAGGCTGCAATTTCGCCCTTTTCACGCAGTTTTCGTCCCCACAGGTTTTACTTACTCGGATACCGGCGGAAGTTGCATAATGTATTGTTCTAAAAGGATAATTTAGAGGATCGGGCGGAAGAGAAAAAGGGGGCAGGCTCGATAAAAACGGCACACACCGGCGGAAGACGGGAATTGAGCCTGGCCCCTTTTCCGACATTGGCACATCTCTCGGATATCAAGCTGCGCGACGTTGGTAAGATCTTGAAGGACTTTGCCGCCTTGGAGCGTATGGCTTGCTGCCCAACGTTAGCCGCAGCCCGCGCCAAACTGCGGCCTGAGCGATAGCGGGGAAAACAGCGGGGAAAACAGGGACAGACCACCTTTTTCAGCATGAGCGCGATTCTGTAAAACGTGGCCTGTCCCCGTTTTTCCCGGTCCCCGTTTTTCCCGCCCGTTTTTCCCGCTGCGCCATATCCGCACCGCACTTCCCTTGGCCGACGTCGCCCGGCTCTACGACAACTCCTCTTACAGCAACCCTTTTCGTGCAGTGGCACAGCTCAGAGGCGGCGCCATCACCCCGATGGTCGATCCGCTACCGGAGTCGGCCGAAGCGCTCCTTTCAGACATAACCTAGGAATAAGAAGAGCGAAGCGAAACCCATCTGTCGAGGCACCCAAGTCGCTGATTGATGGGTTTCGCTTCGCTCTACCCATCCTACATGCTACGTGCTGAAGAACCACTCCGACGCACTGCGGCGCAAGTTCAGCCCGTCAGCCCGGATGTTCGGTGTTGACAACATACCCCGCCACCGATACCGTCTCGCTCCGAGCCAACCTGGACTCTCAGGGTGGTTTGGATTTCCTGGCCTTTCGGCGTAAACTATTGGGAAGCCACCGCACATCCGCAACCGATGGAGGGCTTGCAGCATGAAAGAGGACTTGGGTATCCGTGTGGGCCGCATCGTCAGCGGCAGTCTGAATGCTTTGGTGGACGCCGTCGAGGGCGCAGCCCCGGAGCTGGTCATGGAAGAGGCCGTCCGCGAGATCGACGCCGCCATCGACGAGGTCCGGGCCGAGCTCGGCCGCACCATCGCCGGCCGCCACCTGGCCGTCAAGCGCCTGGATGAAGAGAATCGCCACCATGCATCCCTGGGTGAGCAGATCGCCGTCGCCGTCGAGGCCGGGCGCGATGACCTGGCCGAGGCCGGCATCGCCCGGCAGCTCGACATCGAGGCCCAGCTGCCGGTGCTTGAGCAGGCCATCACCAGCGCCACCGAGCAGGAACGGGAGCTGGAAGGCTATCTGCAGGCCCTGCAGGCCAAGCGCCGGGAGATGCGCGAGGAGCTCAAGCGCCTGGCCGAGCGACGCCGGGAGGCCGCCGCGGTCCAGGCCGGCAGCGATGCGCAGACCGCCGGCAGCGGCAGCGCCGACGTTTCCCGCCGGGTCGCCCGCGCCGAATCGGCCTTCGATCGGGTCCTAGAGCGCGAGACCGGCCTCGCCGGCGGACGCGGCACCGGCGCCCCCGCCGATGCCGCCAAGCTGGCCGAGCTCGAGAATCTGGCCCAACGCAATCGCGTGCAGGAGCGCCTGGCCGCGCTGAAGGCCGAGCGGGATGCCAACTAGGTTAGGTCTTCAGCCAAGCGTTCTCGACACCCTTGGTGAGGGTTCAAGAACTGCCTATGCCCTCTCAGGGCCAGGTTGGTGCGGCGAACCCCCGCGTCGGGGCCATCGAAACGCGATGTCGATCCATGACTGATCTCATCACCACCACCGGCAACCTGCCCTTCATCGTCGCCTTGGGCCTGATGCTGGCCCTGGCCCTGCTGGAGGGCGTCGGGCTGCTGCTGGGGGCCGGGCTGTCGGGTCTGCTCGATCATCTGGTGCCCGATGCGCTGCTGCCCGAGGCGGGCCTCGATGTCAACGGCCCGGACCTCAACACCCACGGCCCCGTCACTGCCCTGCTCGGCTGGCTTTATGTCGGCCGCGTGCCCATGCTGGCAATCCTGATCCTCGGTCTGGCCTATTTCGGCATTGTCGGCCTGATGCTGCAGTCGGCGACCGCCGCGCTGCTGGGCCGGCCGCTGCCTGGCTGGCTCGCGAGCATCCCGGCCCTACTGCTGACGCTACCGCTGATCCGGTTCTCGGCCCGGGGCCTCGCACGGCTGGTGCCCGGGGACGAGACCGAGGCCGTCTCCCCGGACAGCTTCGTCGGTCGCGTCGCCGTCATCACCCTCGGCCACGCCCACCCCGGCTCCTCGGCCGAGGCTCGGGTGCAGGACCGCTACGGGCACAGTCATTACATCCGGGTCGAGCCCGACGGCCCCAATCCCCTCGCCCAGGGCAGCGAGGTCCTGCTAGTGACCCGGCGGGGCAACCTGTTCCTTGCCATTGCCAACCCCAACCCCGCCCTCAGCAAGTTCCCCGGCAGCAATCCTGAGTCCTAAGGAGTGAAAGTAGCATGATCAATCTCGGTGAGATCGGCCTCTATATCGGCTTCCTGTTCATCGCGTTTCTGGCCGTCGGCCTGATCCTGGCCCGGCTCTATCGGCGCTCCAGCAAGGAGACCTCCTTCGTGCGCACCGGCATGGGGGGCCAGCGGGTGATCATGAACGGCGGCGCCATCTTGCTGCCGGTGCTCCACGAGGTCATCCCGGTCAATATGAACACCCTGCGCCTGGAGGTGCGCCGGGCCAATGAGGCGGCGCTGATCACCCGCGACCGCATGCGCGTGGATGTCCAGGCCGAGTTCTATGTCCGGGTGCAGCCCACCGCGGACTCCATTGCCAATGCCGCCCAGACCCTGGGCATGCGCACCATGGAACCGGAGGCCCTCAAGGAGCTGGTCGAGGGCAAGTTCGTCGATGCCCTGCGCGCCGTGGCCGCCGAGATGGCCATGATCGAGCTCCATGAGCAGCGGGTGGACTTCGTGCAGAAGGTCCAGCAGGTGGTCTCCGAGGACCTGCTGAAGAACGGCCTGGAGCTGGAGTCGGTCTCCCTGACCGGACTCGATCAGACCAGCAAGCAGCACTTCAACCCTGACAACGCCTTCGATGCCGAAGGCCTGACCAAGCTCACCGAGGCCATCGAGGAGCGGCGCAAGCGCCGCAACGAGATCGAGCAGGACACCGACGTCTCCATCGCCCGCAAGAACCTGGAGGCCGAGCGCCAGCGCTTGGAGGTCAGCCGCGACCAGGAATACGCCCGCCTGGAGCAGGAGCGGGAGGTCGCCATCCGCCGCGCCGCCCAGGAGGCCGAGGTCGCCCGCGAGCAGGCCGAACAGCAGCGGACCGCCGAGCAGGCGAAGATCCTCGCCGCCCAGCAGACCGACCAGTCCCGGATCGGCTCCGAGCGCGCCGTGGCCGAAGAGCGCATCGACATGGAGCGCCAGCTCAAGGAGCGCGAGATCGCCAAGCAGCGGGCCATTGAGGTCTCGGACATCGAGCGCACCAAGACCATCGAATCCGCGGCCGTGGACAAGCGCAAGACCCTGGAGCTGGCCGAGCAGGACCGCGCCATCGCCATCGCCGAGCGCTCCCGCGACCAATCCGAGGCCGAGGCCACGGCCAGCCGCGCCCGCGCCGAGGCCGTCCGCGCCGAGGAGCAGGTGGTCACGGTGCGCGAGTCCGAGAAGGCCGAGCGCGACAAGCTGATCGAGCTGGTGGAGGCGGCCAAGGAGGCCGAGCGCCAGGCCATCAGTGTCAAGGTCGGCGCCCAGGCCGAAAAGGATGCCGCCGAGGACCATGCCGAGGCCGTACGCATCGCCGCCGAGGGCGAGGCCGACCGCGCGCGCATTTCGGCCCAAGGGCGCGCCGAGGCCGTCAAGCTCGAGGCCGAGGCCGAGGCCAAGCGCTACGCCGTCGATGCCGACGGCAAGCGCGCCATCAACGAGGCCGAGAACCTGCTGTCCGAGGTCCAGATCGCCCGCCAGATCAAGCTCCAACTGCTAGAGCGCCTGCCCGCGATCATTGCCGAGAGCGTCAAACCCATGGAGCGTATCGAGGGCATCAGGATCTACCAAGTCGATGGCCTGACCGGCCCCGCACCGAGTGGCCCCGACGCGCCTGCCGGCCCCGGCAATCTCGCCGATCAAGTGGTCAGCAGCGCCCTGCGCTACCGCGCCCAGGCACCGCTGCTGGAGGGGCTGTTGAAGGAGCTCGGCCTGAGCGGCGCGGACCTCAACAGCCTAACGGCCGGGCTGCGCGGGGACGAAGACAACAACAGTGAGGCGGATTCCGACCGTTGTTGAACATCGCGTGGATAAGGGAAGCGCGGCCACCAGCCACCAGGACGGCTACGAGCGTTCACGTCCCGTTCGCCGCATCAGTTGCTGGATGCGCCGCTGTCGGCTCAGCCGCGGCCCTCGGGCTTAAACGAAGACTCGATTAGGAATGCGCTGTGCACTTCTTCCTGCCATGCCGCGGTCCTTCGCTTCGCAGGCACGGCTGAATTGCGCGAGAAAGTAGCCTGCCGGAGCACGATCCCCCAAAAAACCCGACAAAACTCGTGACCAAGCCATAGTTTTGTCTTGCCGTGTTAATACTCCGATAGTAGTTTTACTTTATTAATCAGCGTTGAAGTTAAATATCAGAAAGTTAGGGCTAGTACCAATCTAACGAAGTAGAACTAATTCGATGGGATGAATCCAAACGTCCGATTGTCTTCAGGACGCCTCAGATCCGGATCTCCCTCCTTCGTTTCTAGGTTAGAAACTTCCACTTTGCCATCAGCAAAGAAGCGAGCGGTCTCTTTGTAAAGGCTTCTCCAATACTCGTTGGTAACCAGAATTCCATTGGCCGCTCCCCTATCTCCTACAGTGGCTTCCTTAGGATCGGCAAGGGCGTGCGGCACCCTGTGTTCGGGTCGATATTCATAGAGCACGTTCTGGTTACTTCGCCCCTTGATCCCTTGAAAAAAACGTCTACTGGCATCGATATCGGCAGCCGTTTCCCAGTCGCTTTCGGTCAAGACCATGAAAGTAGGTACAGACAGCTCTTCGTTGGAGGCGTACAGGTTTAGCACACTCATTCCGAACACCTCCGCTGCTGTATAGGAGGAGACATTAAAATGTGCCCCGCGATTTTGAGTCATCACCTGATTACTAGGTCCTACGAGCAGCACCTTCATTCTGTTCTCCTCACCAAAAGTTCGAAGAAGGGGTGCCCAGGCCACCACGCCGTCGATCTTTTCAGGCTCAGTTGCCGCTAATGCCAAAGCGACTGTGCCGCCGACGGATAGTCCGAGGGCATATTTCGGTCCGGGTAGAGGTTCTACCTCCTTCAGTCTTGCCTGGGCATATTCAACGTATTTCCGGTGCCCATCAAGAAAGTATTTCTTAAATAGTTCGCCATTTGGATTTCGGTACGCTGAATAAAACTCTAAGACATTGAATCCTGAGTTCGGCACTTTAGAATCGATTATCTGTTGCACCTGCATGAGAAAGGCTGACTGCTCTTCTTGGCTTCCACCAAGGGGGTTCGTATTTCCGGATACGAGAAACTTCGCTAAAAGACGGTTCCTTTTCTCCGTATCGTTGTAGATAGCAAGAATGCGATCCCGCAGTTCTTTCTTGAGAACGACTTGTGGCCATTGCCTCGGATCAGGAGTGTAGACCAAGCTCGGGCCGGGAAGTTGGTGGTGGTTGGGAAGGCCGCAGTTGTAGACATTGAATCCTAGCTTGAATAGGTATTCATGGAGCACTGCCATCTGATGTGGGCGACTAGTAAACCCATGAAACAGCAGTACCGTTCCTCGAATGCGTTGCCCAATAGGATGCAGTTTATGCTCTCTTGCCTGTTCGTCGTATTTCCCGAAGTAGGGCTGGGCATGTTCCCGTTTATAAAATTCTTGCGAAGGATCGGTTAATACGATTTGAGTGGAGTGAATAAAGGCATCCATCGCAGACTTGGCAGCTAGATACTGGGCTTCGGTAACCGGTTCAGAGTAATTCCTACCCAGCGGGGTGGCTAAGACCGAAATAGAAAAGAGAAGTCCAGATAGTAATCCTAGCCTCATGATGCCGCGGTTCATATACCACCTCCGAAAAAACAATCGTATTAAACAAAGGATAGGAAATCCAACCGCACGACCCGGAGTATGCACGACTGAAGGATAGGAAATCCAACCGCACGACCCGGAGTATGCACGACTGAGCGGGCGCAACGCAACCTGTAAACGCACGTAGCATAGTGAGAGCGCTGTGCAGGTTGCACCCCCCATTCTCCGCACGCCAAAAAGTGTTCCGAAAAGTGGGTGCGCCGAAAAGTGGGTGTCCTGTATCGTTCTGTATCGTTCGCTGTATCGTTCCGGGTGTCCTGTATCGTTCCGCTGTATCGTTCCGAAAAGTGGGTGTCCTGTATCGTGCTGCTGTATCGTGCTGTATCGTGACCGCACGATTCTAGGCGGGGTGGCGGATCGCCCTACGCGCTGTCCCGCAGCAAACGGTGCAGCCCCGCTCGTCTCCCAGCGGCGCGTTGCGGCGCAGGTGCTCACCCCAAAGTGAAAACAAAGTGAAAAAGGACACCCACCTTGGTTGCGGCTGCGACAAATATAAGGCGCACGATCACATTGCCCAACTACTCGGCACCACGGACATCAAGTAAAGTGTTTCTCAGGTGTCCTTTTTCTCAGCACTTTTTCTCAGCAAAGTGGGTGTCCTTTTTCTCCTTCCCCTCGGTGTCCTTTTTCTCCCCTCCTTTTTCTCCCCTATTTCAACTTTCATCTTCAATGTCTCCGAAAGCCATCGCAACCGAACTTGTCTCTGAAAAGCTAATGGTATGGCTGAAGCGGCCGCGTGGTAGACGGCGCAGACCGAGCTACGACGTGTCTTCGCGGCTCGCTTTGAGCCTATTGTTGGAAAAACGTCTCCGCGCACTGCAATATTATTTGATTTTTGTTGCTTTTACCCATGAAGAGTCTCCTTGATGGAAAAATATCTCTCCGTAAATCTCATTATCATTCACTATTTCAAAATACCCTCGGCCGGAAGCGTCATCCATTTCATCTTGACCTATCCAAGAATATTCAATCCTGCTATGTTTGGATTCGGATTCTCTGAAGTCAATTTCGCCTTCAACATAACCGAACATAAAGGAGCCTTGGTTGTTTGATTTAAACTCAAAATATCCTGGGCCTTGCTCATCAATAAATTTAAGATCCCATTGTTCCATTTCAATGATTTTCCATTTTCCAGTAATTTTGAGCATAACTAGATCACCAATGTGAAGGTTGGGGCTATTTCTAACGTTGTAATCAGCGGCGCGAGGTACGAGCGTCGGCAGTATTAGCCTTGTGAGCATCCGGGAAGGGATTGGTTATGATGTGATCGAGGGGATATTGGATCGAAACATCCGTACTGCTGCGGATTGGGAGAAGATTGAAAAAATCGACATCATAGGTATCGATGAAATATCGAATCGGAAGGGCCACAAAGACTTCTTGGCGATCATTACCGCTTATATCGATGGGAAGCTTCGGGTGATCGCGGTGCTCAAGGACCGCGAGAAGGCGACGGTCAAAGAATTTTCATGAGTATTCCGAAAAGGTTACGAGGAAAAACAGGCGAGAAAAACAGGGACAGACCACGTTTTCTAGTTTTGCCCGGTCCCGGTATCCCCTGTTCCCCCGGAAAAACGGGAAAAACGTGGTCTGTCCTGGTTTTCCCGTCTCGTTCGGCGGACCGTCGGCACTATCGATAGTCGCGCCGCCATAGCCAAGGCAGCCCGACAAGCAGAAGCGCCAGGGTTGCCGGCAGGGGCGCCGCCCCCTCGGCGGCGGAGATGGTCACCGGGATCGAGGCCCTGAGGTCGAGCGGATCGCCCAGGAGGTAGATCAGCCCCTCGTTGAGGTCCAACAGGTCCGAGGCGATGCCGAGGTCCAAGGTGCCCTCGGCGAGCGCCGTGAAGCTGAGCACGGCGAGCGTGAAGGCGTCGTCCGGTAGCCCGGCGCCGAAGCCCACCGATCCCGCCACGTCGGTGTTCAGGAGCAGGGCCGAGAGGTCGTCCGCGAAGGGCGGTATCGCCACCGTTGCGGCGGTCCAGGCAACGAGGGATGCGGCCCCGAGATCGACATCGAAGCCGAAGCCGAGGACCTCGTCGCCGGTATAGGGCGCCGCTTGCGCACCCGCTACGGCGACGACGACATCGAAGTGATCGCCAACCTGCACCGTCGAGCTTGACGGCGTGAGACTGAGCGTAATCGGCCCGGCCCAGGCCACGGCAGCGGCGAGGTTCAGGGTCAGAAACAGGGCGGCGACGGAATGGTTCTTCAGGGACATGCTGGCATCTCCAAGGTTGAATGGCTGAGGGTTCGGGGTCGGCAAGGCCCCGGCGGCCTGGCCGCCGGGGGATGCCGGTCAGAGGCCGGACAGGTAGGCGCGGTAGTGGCCGTACCAGGTCCGGTAGTCCCCGAGGGTGATGCAGCCGTCGCCGTCATAGTCCGCGGCGGCGAGGTAGCGGTCCGCACCGGTGCAGGAGCCGAGCACGGCACGGAACAAGGCGTAGTCGTCCGCGTCCATGTCGCCGTCCCCGTCCAGGTCACCCGGCACCTGTTGGGCCGCGCTGAAGGTAGCGATACAGGTGGTGTCCTCGGTCAACGCGAAGGGCGCCGCACACAGGTTCGGCGTCCAGCCCTGCAGGAACGAGCCGTCGGCGGGCTCGGCCACGGGCGCCACCAGGGTGTCGACGGGGAAGACCCCGCCCCCAGAGACGGTGCCGCTGCCGGTGCGTTCGACACGCAGCGTGAAGCTCGGCACCTCGGCCACGAAGTCGCCGATGGCGCTCTGCGTCGCGTTGCCCACCGGGTCCACCGTGGTCACCTGGTAGTAGTAGACCTGCCCCGGCACCAGTCCGGAAAGCCGTACGCGGTGCGATAGCCTGTAGTCAATGTCGCCGGCGACCCGGTTCAGCAGGTTGGGTGCAGCGCCGAAGTTGACGCGGGAGTCGGCCGCCTCGTCTGTGGTCCAGGCGATCTCGGTGAGACCGCCGGGCAGCGCCTGCACCGTCGGGCCATCGGTGATGGTCGGCGGGGTCAAGTCGGGCAGCGTGGCGGTCACCAGCGTGAGCACCTGTTGTCCGTCCGCCCCGGTCACCGTGACCCTCAGGCTGTAGTCCGTGCCGGCGTCAAGGTTGGGGACGACCAGGTCGTGGCTGTCCAACAGCCGGCCGTCCTCCACTCGCAGGGTCTCGCCGCCGTCCTCGTACTCGATCAGCGCCGCGGCGGGCCGGTCGGTCTGCCAGGCCACGACCACCCGGTTGTCGCCGACGTAGGTCGCGGTCGGTCCCTCCAGGAACACCGGCGGGCCGACCGGTGTCGCCGCGGTGCGGACCTGGAGCAGGGCACTGCTGCGCGCGTTCCCCGCCTGGTCGCGCACCGTGGCACGCAGGGTGTAGTCGGTGCTCGGCGTCAGGCCGGTCAGGGCCAGATAGTGCTGGTCGGCGAGCTGGACGCGGGCGGCGCTCTGGGTCAAGGCGTCCGGGTCGGTGCCGTAGTCGATGGTCAGGCTTGCCGGCTCGTCGGTGCGTAGGCAGACGCCGATCATCCGGTCGCTCACCGCGCAGGCGCTGGGCGGCTCGATGAACACCGGCGCCGTGGTGTCGGCCTCGGCGAGGGTGCTGAAGGTCAGCGGCGCGGACAGGGTCGGGCCGTTGCCGAGCCCGTCGGTGGACGAGACCGTGACCGCGTAGCTGGTGTCGGTCAGCAGGCCGGTGATCGCGACCTGGTGCCGGCGGGCCAGGGTCTCATCGGTGTAGACGCCGTAGGTGGTGCCGTCGTTCCAGGACACGCCGCTGTTGGCCGCCTCGTCGGTCTCCCAGGCTACCGTCGCCGCATTCGCGCCGACATCGGCCACCCAGGGTCCCTTGGTGATCACCGGGGCGCTCAGGTCCGGGGCGCTCAGGGTAGTGAACTGCACCGCCGCCGTGGTCGGTCCGTTGCCGGCGAGGTCGCTGGACGACAGCGTCAGGCTGTAGCCCGTCAGTGCCGCGAGCCCGGTCAGCTCGACGCGGTGCTGGGTCCGATAACCGGCCACCGTGGCGGTCAGGTCGCCGCCGATCTCCGTCGTCGCCGACTCGTCGGTCTCCCACTCGATGACGGCGCCCTCGTAGGTCAGGCCGCTGACCGTGGGTCCGGCGATGATCGTCGGCGGGGTCGTGTCCGCCGCCGCCGTGGTGGTGAAGCTCGCATCCGCGCTCACCGGCCCGTTGCCGGCGCCGTCGGTGGCGAACACCGTCACCGTATAGCCGGTCTCAGGCGCCAGCCCGGTCATGGCCAGGCTGTGCTGGGTGGCGTAGGCGGTCTCATCGATGCTGCCGCTGCCCCAATCGGCGCCGCCGATGGTGGGCTCGTCGGTCTGCCACTGCACCGTGGCGGCATCGGCGACGATGTTGGTCACCGTCGGACCGGAGATGATCCGCGGCGCCGTCGCGTCTTGGAACAGCAGCAGCACGGTCAGGCGGGTCGGGCCGGAGACGCCGAGGCCGTTGAGCAGGGAGGTGGCGAAGCCGCTGGCGGATGGGGGGTCGATGCGGAAACCGTAGGCGCCGCCGTCGAAGACGACGATCTCGTAGTCGCCGTTGGCGTCGGAGGTGACGGTGGACGACGGGTAGAGGATGTAGGTGTTGCCCAGATCGCCCGGGAAAAAGTGGTAGTTGTTGTCAGTAAAGGTCACGGCAACCTCGCCGACCGCAACGCCGTTCTGGTCCGTGGTCTTGCCGCTGAGGGTGGCGAAGGGCAGCACCAGGTCGCGGGTGGTCGGGCCGGCGACCACGGTTCCCCTGAATCCATCATTAATCTGGAATCCTGGCGGCTCCCCAGGCAGCGGCGTGCTGTAAGAGGGGGATCGGAAAAGAGCGAAGCGATAGGTGCCCGGCGCGACCGAGAACGAGTAGGCGCCGTCGGTACCGGTGGTCATGTTCGCGAGCGAGGTCCACGTGGCGTCATCCTTCAGTTCCACCCGCACCCCGGCCATCGGCGTCCCGTCGGACTGCTGCACAACGCCGGAGAGGGTGACGGATGCCTGCAACGCGAAGTCGTAGCTGGTGTCACCCGTCGTCGAGATGCCGTTGAAGGTGGTGACGGCCAGCCCGCTGTCCGCCGGGGGCGTTGCGCGGAAGCCGTAGGAGCCGCCGTCGAAGACGATGAGCTCGTAGTCGCCGTTGGCGTCGGAGGTGACGGTGGACGACGGGTAGAGGATGTAGGTGTTGCCCAGATCGCCCGGGAAAAAGTGGTAGTTGTTGTCAGTAAAGGTCACGGCAACCTCGCCGACCGCAACGCCGTTCTGGTCCGTGGTCTTGCCGCTGAGGGTGGCGAAGGGCAGCACCAGGTCGCGGGTGGTCGGGCCGGCGACCACGGTTCCCCTGAATCCATCATTAATCTGGAATCCTGGCGGCTCCCCAGGCAGCGGCGTGCTGTAAGAGGGGGATCGGAAAAGAGCGAAGCGATAGGTGCCCGGCGCGACCGAGAACGAGTAGGCGCCGTCGGTACCGGTGGTCATGTTCGCGAGCGAGGTCCACGTGGCGTCATC
Source organism: Thiohalocapsa sp. PB-PSB1 (assembly GCA_016745215.1). Lineage (GTDB taxonomy): Bacteria > Pseudomonadota > Gammaproteobacteria > Chromatiales > Chromatiaceae > Thiohalocapsa. The sequence goes on along the minus strand of CP050890.1, from coordinate 2,800,721 downwards.
CTTCAGTTCCACCCGCACCCCGGCCATCGGCGTCCCGTCGGACTGCTGCACAACGCCGGAGAGGGTCGACACCCCACTCACCAGCGCCAGATTCTGCGTCACATCGGCGCCATCGACTCTGATCCCGTAGACCCGCGAGTCCGCCAGCCCGGAGCTGGCGGGCGGCTGGACGAGGAGGTTGTAGCTGCCGTCGGCGACCTCGAGGCTGTAGACGCCGCTGGCGTTGGTGGTGGTCTCGCCGGCGCTGCCGCCGTCGGCGGCCAGCGTTAGGACGATGCCGGCGTCCGCCAGCGGCGAGCCATTGCCGTAGACGGTGCCGGAGAGGGTATGGGCCAAGACCCCCGGGGCGAGCCCCGGGAGCAAGACAAGGGCGCAGAGCGCAAGGAGACGTCGTGCTGTTTTCATCGATCGCATTCCTGATCCGTGATGAGGGATGGACGCGCCAAGGCGTCCGAGACCGGGGCGCGCAACCCCGGCGGCTGGGCGAGCAAGGACCGCGGTGATCGGCCGCCAGGCCGAGCATGGGCCGCGCTCAAGGTGCTGGATGGAACCGCCGTCGCGGCGGACCTGCGAGCGGGCCTATCCGGGGGAAGGCCTCGGGGTGCTCGCGCTAGGGGACCCGTGCCGGGGTCGGACGGGTGGCGAAGCGATGTGCGCTCGAATACCCCGGGTATCTGGGGGAAGCTGAGCCGGGGGGGGGGGGAGGACAAGCTGTAACCGTGCGACATCAGTAACTCCTGGGCTGATGCAGTTCCTGCAATGGGCGATCCGGCAGCGGGACGCGAGCCTTGCGGCAAGTACCTGGCGGCGCTGCTGATAGCGTCATGACCGGCCGATTGACCTTGGCGTCGGGGGAGCTGGTCCGGGCTAGCGCTCGGTTCCAATGCCGCGACGGCGACAGTATAGCCACATGGGCAATGGGGCTGCGCGTTAAAATTGCCCAATTTTGATGTGGATCAGTTGCTTCGCAGGTTCTACCGCATGGGACCGCAACCAAACCGATGGCGGGAGGCCGATCCAGACTACAGCGAGGGTGCGCAGCGGCGGGCCTTCGTCGGCGGCCGGGTTTTCGGCAAGCTGGGCATCGGCATCGCCGCCGGCCTGGTTGGCACCGTCGTGCTGCTGTTCGTCAATTACGGTGACAGTTTACTAAATACACTTAATTATCATCGCGCTCGCTTGTCTCAGGTCCGCGCTTTTGAGGTTAGTGCCTTGCCCGTCAATTTCTCGAGTTGCTCAATCCAATGTTCGCTGCCCAATGGTCGCCCCGTTGTTTCTGATTGGCGCAGGCTCTTGGACGCCGTTTCGTCCTCCGGCGTACCAAGCAGGGTAGCAAAGTCGCCAAAGCGTTCCAGAATCGGTGCAACCTTATACCAGTTTCTCGTCCTTGCCCGAGAGATGGGCGGCGACACTCGACCAGCACCAGTCCTTTGCCTTCAGCACAAGCTTGCCTCTTACGGGATCGAGAGAAACCTAACGTACCGCATGGAACAGATGCGCTTCATGCATCACGACCGATCCAAAGCGCCCCTGCCATAAGTATCCCGTCGCCCTCGAGCGCGCATTGATATAACCAGTATAGCGGCGGTGAGCATCGGCAAAGGGCTCACGTAGACCGTCTTTATCGGAAGGCACAGCGACGAGGTGGACATGATTGGGCATCAGGCAGTTGCACCAGATTTCGGTCGCCGACCCTACCGCCGCCTCGCCGAGAAGATCGAGGTAGAGCTCATGATCTCCTTCCTCGAAAAAGACTTGGCTGCGCCGGTTTCCTCGTTGGATTACATGGTGAGGGCGTCCAGGGATAACGATCCTGGGTCGTCGTGCCATGCCGTGAGGATGCCATATTTAGTAAACTGTCACCGTAATTGCGGGTTTGCGCATTTGTCGGGCTCATTCTATCTCCAGTGAGATTGCTAGTGCGACACGCAATTCCGCAATTTTCTTTGGCGATAGTTGCCCTACGAAATTCGAGAGCATTGATTTTCGCAGACTGACCAATTCGTCGCAATGAATGCTACTCTCGTGCTTCAGACCTTCGTCTACCCCTACCAAAACCTGTGTGCCGAGACCGTGATAGTTGGTGTAAATGGGCGCGCAAATAACGGTCGAGAACTTGGAGTCGATGAGTACCTGCCGACTTACGACAACAAAGACGCGAGATCGCCTTGGGTCACGAGCATTTGGATGGGAAACAAGAAACAGTTGCCCGCGTGTCATTGTATCGATTGGTAGTCAAGCACATCTCGAGCCTCAGCATTTAACTCCGCCACATTCTCATTGATCAAGTCCAGGTCCGTACCAGTTCTTGGATGTGCGCTAAACCAATCCGTCAAGATACGAGCAAGTAACTCGGCTTGCCCGGAAGGTTCCGGTGCACGCCTCTGTAGCTCTAGCAGGAGTGAGTCGGGAAGTTCAAGTTTTGCTTGCATCAATATATTACTCAGTTGCGCACATCAACCATCCGGAAGGAAATCTCATGGACCGTATCGTATAGTAAGTTGGGGAACCGCCACGAGTGACGACAACCTCCCAATCTTGCGTCTGCGTTCGTTTTTGTGCCCTGGATGGTGAAGCTGCTCATGTAACCGTACTGTCCGCAGCGGATGTGGTCACGAACGGCTTCCTTTGCTCGTGCGCTACCGCTCCATTGCGTGACATAAAGAGCGATGACAAATTACGGTGACAGTTTACTAAATACACTTACTTATCGTCGTGCTCGCTTGTCTCAGGTCCGCGCTTTTGAGGTTTTAGTGCCTTGCCCGTCAATTTCTCGAGTTGCTCAATCCAATGTTCGCTGCCCAATGGTCGCCCCGTTGTTTCTGATTGGCGCAGGCTCTTGGACGCCGTTTCGTCCTCCGGCGAACCAAGCAGGGTAGCAAAGCCGCCAAAGCGTTCCAGAATCGGTGCAACCTTTACCAGTTTCTCGTCCTTGCCCGAGAGATGGGCGGCGACACTCGACCAGCGCCAGTCCTTTGCCTTCAGCACAAGCTTGCCTCTTACGGGATCGAGAAAAACGTAACGTACCGCATGGAACAGATGCGCTTCATGCATCACGACCGATCCAAAGCGCCCCTGCCATGAGTATCCCGTCGCCCTCGAGCGCGCATTGATATAACCAGTATAGCGGCGGTGAGCATCGGCAAAGGGCTCACGTAGACCGTCTTTATCGGAAGGCACAGCGACGAGGTGGACATGATTGGGCATCAGGCAGTAGCACCAGATTTCGGTCGCCGACCCCACCGCCGCCTCGCCGAGAAGATCGAATTATAGCTCATGATCTCCTTGCTCGAAAAAGACTTGGCTGCGCCGGTTTCCTCGTTGGGTGACATGGTGAGGGAGTCCGGGGATAACGATCCTGGGTCGTCGTGCCATGCCGGAAGGATGCCATATTTAGAGGATTTCGTTAACTGTCACCGTAATTACCTGATCAGCGATTCTGCATGGGCAATCGAGGAGAGCCTTGGTGCACATTGAACTACCCAGGCAGCACCCGCTGCCGGATCGCGGGATCAGTCGCCGCTTCCTGCGAGAATGTCCAAGGATTGCAGCTCCACGACACGCTCGGGGGGATAACCCAATGCAGCGTAGTCGAGAATGCCGTCACTGGCGTGACAGTCGCCGCAGTCGTGGCCGGCACGTTGAATACCATGGTTGACCATCAATGTGACCATCTGGCGCATCCAATGCGGCTCGACGTGCCTTGCACTGCCGTCCTCGGCGATGGGGTAATCGGTCTTCCAGCCGCCCTCGACACCGAAGTAGGCCATGAATTCATCCATCATGTACAGCTTGAACGGCCCTTGGTACATGCGCCGGACGATCGGGTGCTCCACCGCTTTCAGCATGGCCGCTTGCGTGTCGCCGGTCTCGTAATAGGTGGCGTAGTCGAACGGCAGAATCATCGCGCCGAAGGGTCCCTGATTGGCCATATCTTCGAACATCATCGCGTTGAACGGCTTGAACGGGTAGATGCGACTGTCACCCTCGGCCATCGCTGACTTCAGATTGGCATCGATCATCGCGCGCCGCCGGGCGAGCATCTCGGGGTCGAGCTGCGTCAGGGGACGGGTCGCCATTTCCACATAGCGGTCCACATCGATATCCGGATAGCGCTCGGCGAGTTCTTCAGCGCTTGCGCGCACGGCGGCCAGCACCTGCGGATCATCGATTTCCACCATCTGTCGCATCAGTGGGTCATAGCTGCCGTCGCCTTCCGGATTGCTGCCGAGGGCATTGGCGAGGAAGGTGCCATTGCCGTTGAACCAAAGATAGATCATGCCCTGTCCGGGCTCGCCGGAACGATAGACATCCGTTGGCTCCCAAACGCCCTCCTCCGCATTCCAGGTTGGATGCACCCAATCCCGCAGCACGACATTGTTGTCCTCGAGCTGCTTGATATGACAGGTCTCACAGGCGATACGGGCGATATGGCCATTCAGCAATGCGCGATGTTCCGAGGCATTGTGCGGGGCTCGCGAATGGCAGGTCTCGCAGGAGACTTCTTTGTCCGGCAGATCGGTGGCGACCAGATCTACCCCAAGCCGCCCACGCGGGATCTTATGGCCCTCCGGCACATGGCAATCGGTGCACTGAATGTCCGCCGCCGCGTGCGCGTCATGCGCCGGGCTGAACGGATTTCCGCGCTTGGCCCCGATGTGCAGCAGCCGCTGATGCTTGACGCCGAGATTCTGGGCCGCGACGTTATGCAGATAGGCATCGCCACCCATATTATGCTGATGGCAGCGCAGGCAATTCTGATTGGATGTGCGACCCACGCTGAGTGCCGCGCGCAAACTGCGATCCTGATTCCAGCGCAGGCCATGCGCGTCCTGGAGCACATAGCGTTGGTTCATGTCGTACTGCTCGGCATGGCAAATCAGGCAATCGATACCCTGTTTGGCAACATCCGGTACGTCGCCGACCGGCATCATCTTCTCGGTGGCCGGATGATAATTGCCGCCGATATGGCATTGACCGCAGCCCTCGCTGCGCAACACTGGAGGCTCGCTGAAGTCGGTTCGTGCCGCGGGATCAGTATGCGGACGACTGCGCACCAAGGCCGCCCAGCCGGTCCAGGAAAAGCTGCCGGGGATACCGCAGGCGCGGTTGATCTTGCCCACCGGGATGGGTCGACTGCCCTCTGCATTCACGCGCCGGCCATCATAGCCGAAGGTGGAAAAACCACCGCCGGAGTTCTGAAACTTGAAGTGCACCGAGTTCACGATGTCGTCCAGCGTGTCGACCGTGGATAGAGTCCCGTCGCCGCGCTCCACTTGCATCGTCGCGTGACAGGTCAAGCAGGTCGCGGGTCCCTGGTACTGCCGTATGCCGGCAGTGCGAAAATAGTCGATGTGGCGATAGTCGATATCATCCATATAGGAGCGGGTGTTCATCAGCATCCTGATCTTCACCTCGCGGGCAAAATCATCCTGATCCGGATTCACGATTGCCTCGGCGCGCAGGCGCCGCGCCTGTTCGGTCATATCCAATGCGAGCTGCTCGAACTCGGCATCGGTCAATGCGACGCTGGTGTCATAATCGAGCCGCGCATTGGTGACGCCGGTATAGCGGTCGAATGCCAGCGGATAAACCAGCGTGTAGAGCAAATACAAAAACGCCGGCACCGCGATCAAAAGCAGGATCCGGCGACGGAAGCTGATGGCCTGGGCGGAAGTGGTCATGATTTCAACGCAGGGATACTAGGCATTCTGCTTCGGCTTAGTGATGGTGTAGAAACAAGTTAAACAGGTTTTTGGCTTGGGTGTCGCCTGCCGACTCATTCGGTACCGCTATCGGCGTCGGTATCGGTATCGGCGTCGGTATCGGTATCGGCGTCGGTATCGAACTGACCAACCCGATATCCGCCAAGCTCCTCGCTGACCGCGTAGCCACCCTGTCCGAGCTTCGTTAGCATGGCCACAATACGATCGAGCAGTGCCTTTCGCTTGCTGTTGTCGTCGCGGACAACGCTTCGTACACCAGCGAGCACGTCCTGAATCGCAGCGCACTCCAGCGCCGAGCCTCGTGCAATTTCAAAATACCGGCTTCGATCCGCGCTGGTCGCTTTGCCGTTACCCTCGGCAATGTTCAGCGCGATGGCCTGCGATGCGTGCCACGATGCGCACCTACGATGCGCACAGGCGTTGATCCTTCGCGTTACGCTGTCCTTTCACATGCTCGCAGTCGCGCTAGGCCCAGCCGATAGACTCGATGGCCGCACGCTAGACGTCGAGCTTCTCATGACCGAATGGCATAGGGCGTTTTCTCTCTCGATTCCGATTCCGATTCCGATAGCGACCCCGACCCCGATTGCACTCCGCCGATGTCTGGATCGCGTTGTATAGGTTATTCATGAACCGCTACTTATGCCAACCGCTGAGCATTGCCTTCAGATTGGTCATCGGCGTCTCGCCGGTGGTGATGATGTAAGTATGCACGATCAGAAACAGCAACATCATCCAGCCGAGCAGCAGGTGAAGCATGGCGATGATCCAGACGGTACCGACACCGAATACCCTCTCCGGCAGATGGACGGAGAATAAAAACGCCCAGCCGCTGACAATCAACAGCGGCATCAGCATGTACATGACGCCGATATAGCTCAAGGCCTGCAAGGCATTCAATTTGTGCTCGGCGCTGACCTGAAAAGGATGCGGCTCGTTGACAAAGATGCCGTAGCTGTAATAACGCACCTGGGCATAGAGATCCCGCGGCAAGGTGCGAAAATTCAATCGATAGTGCTTGCCGTTGCCGCCAATGAGATTACCGATCAAAAACGCAATCCACGAGAGCGTCAACAATACGCCACTCGCGTTGTGCACCGGCACCGCTAGATCGAACGGCATCAGCCACGAGAGACTGAAATGCATCGCAATACCGGTCACAAGCGACGTCAGGAACAAGATCGCATTCAACCAATGCCAGGTCCGCAGCCACAGCGGATAAAGGTACAATGCGCTCATTTGGACTATTTGGACTCCCGCGTGCGCTTATGGGCCAGGTACCGTCCCCAGCCGTGAGCAACAATACCGACCAGCAGCAGAAACGCCAGCCCAAGACCGAGCCGGTCCACCAACGGACTGCGGCTCATGCCGATGATATAGGCATCGTTGTACAGAGCCTGAGATAACAAGCCATCCTGCTCGCGCTCCTGCGCGACGCGGTGATTGTAAAGCTGAGCAAGCAGCAGCGACCCCTGGCGATGACATTCGACGCAATTGCGATTGCTCTCGGCGGCGGCAAGCAGCACGTGGGACGGCGCATACAGATCGCGCCCAGCAAGCGGCGTATGACAATCGATGCAGCGCACCGAGGCCCAGTGCTGGCGCGGGCGCGGCAGCCAGTCATGCCCGCGCGGCACCGCCGACTCGAGTTCGCTGTGGCAATCCAGACAGAGGCGATTATTGGCGGCCACCACCTCGACCACCGGTGTCGCATCGGCAACCGGGCGGAATCGATGTGGATTGTGGCAGGAGAAGCAGCTGAAAGTCTCGGGCACTTCGGTTGCATGCACGCTGTGTTTGTATTCCTCGGCGAATCTGGTTAAATCCGGCGCTCCATCAGCGCCGCGCTCGGCATGGCAGCCGACACAGTCGATGCCCTCGTTGGCGCTGGTGATGCGGTGCGGATAGTCCTGGTAAGCATCGGCGTGGCAATCGCCGCAGACAAGCCCGGCGTGCACGGAATGGCGGTAGGCATCGCGCAGGATGGAAAGATCGATGATCTTGCCGGTGTCCCGATCGCGATAAGCGAGCGTCTGCATCCGGTGACAACGCATACAGCCGGCACTCTCGGCGGCGCTGATGCCGTCGTCCTGTCCAGCTTGCTCCGCATCGCCCGCCAACCCGAACGACAGCGGCAGCCACAAACCCAGCGTCAGCGCCGTTGACAGCGCAAGCCGAACCAGCGCGCGCTGGGCGCGGGGCTGAATGCATGATATTTGCAGATTTTTTCGTGATCGCATACTGATTTCTGACCGACGCGCAGCCAGCGGGTTACACCCTACCCACCTTGTCGGCAGCAAAGAATGATCCAACGCAATCAGCCGGAAATTATTTGCAATCCGCTGTTGGATGCATGCGCGCTGGAACTTCGCCTGCGTGCCGTTCAGCTGAATACAGCACGCGGCCTCAGGCGCTTTCTGTCGAGCTCCGGCAATCGCCTAATCGCGAGACCGCTCGGAATTTTGATCCGCTTTACTCCGGGCGACACCCCGATCCGGATCGGCAGTGCCCTCGCGACGTCTGCGGCCCAAATGCTGGCGGCGGCGCACCAGGGTAAACACTGGCCCCGACAGCGCATAGCCGAGAGCCAGCAAAAACAGCACGATCGGAGGATCTAACGCGACCAGGGCGAAGCCCAGCATCCCCGCGACCAAGACGACAAACGGAACCCGCCCGTGCAGATCCAACACCTTGAAACTGTGATAACGCAGATTGCTGACCATCAACAATCCCGCTCCGGCCGTCAACACGGCAACGATCAGGCTGACCTCATTACCGCTGATGCCGTTGTCGTGCCCGATCCACACGCTGCCGGCGATGATCGCGGCCGCGGCGGGACTTGCCAGCCCCTGGAAATAGCGCTTATCGGCAATACCGATCTGGGTATTGAAACGCGCCAGGCGCAGCGCCGCGCCAGCAGTGTAGATAAAGGCCACCAACCAGCCCAACTTGCCGAGTCCGCCCAAGGCCCATTCGTAAGCCACCAGGGCCGGCGCAACGCCGAACGCAACCATGTCCGACAGACTGTCGTACTCGGCGCCGAATGCCGTTTGGGTGTTGGTCAAGCGGGCGATCCGACCATCGAAACCGTCCAGAATCATAGCGGCAAAAATGCCCAGGGCAGCGGCCTCGAAACGCCCGGCATTGGCGGCCAAAATGGCGTAAAAACCGGCGAACAATGCCGCCGTGGTAAACAGATTGGGCAGCAGATAGATGCCCCGCGGGCGCTTCGAACTCGGCTGATTGTGATCCATGGTTCAGACTCCGCGCGCCAGCGACAGGGTCTCAGACGGCCAAGTCGTCAGGCTGTTTTTGATGGGTGAGCGATCGAGTCTCGGCGCGTTCTCGCCGGACCCCGCTCCAGATGAAAAAGGCCACGACGCCGAGCAAAACCAGACTATCGATCACGCGGCCAAAGTGTGGCGCGATGGTCACCAGCCCCACCGCGATGAAACTCGACGCCTGACCCAACAAGGCCGGGCTCAGGAAGACCGGCTTGCGCCCGAAGAACATGTCTTCGATCAAACGCCGCAATGCCGGGCGCTTCGGCAGCCACAACAGCATAAGTCCAAAGGCGATCAATACGCCACCGAACAGAAAACCACGCAGGGTCGGCGGGAACGCCAGCCAAGTCCAGACGATGGCCAGGATGATCCCGATCCATGGCAGATAAAAGCGTTTGATACCGACCCGGTCCGCAACCCGACCATACAGCGGCGGCGCCAGGCAAACAAAGGATGCCAGGGCCAACAGCGAAGTCAAAAGGATTTTCATGGTGCCTCCAATGCTGCAGGAACAACGACAGCTCGAATGAATGAGCATATGAATGTTATAGCCACAACGAACGCAGGATGCAAAGATTCTGGCCAGATCCTCATCTGGGCTGATCTGGGCTGATCCTTGTCTGTTCGGATGCTTTCTGGGCGGATGCTTTCTGGGCGGATACTTTACTGGGCAAATCTGTGCGCGACCGCGCGGATCGCTGTCGAATCCCGCAGTCGTAAGGGATTGCATTCAACCAGTATTGCGCATGCCGGCGGCAATGGCGTTGATCGAACGCAACAGCGGATCGAGACATTCTTGGCGCTGTTCAGAGGCAGCCTTGCTGCGATAGCGCTCCAGCAACGCGATCTGGATATGATTCAGCGGATCCAGATAGGCATTACGGCGCGCCAGGGAATGTTGCAGATCCGGTGTCTCTTCCAGCAGACCACGCAGCCCGGCGAGATTGAGCACCTGGGTCGAGGTGCGCTTGTATTCGACGGCGATGCGTTTGTAGATGACCTCGGCCCCCGCGGGATCCTCGGCCAAGCGCAAATACGCATGGGCAATGTGCATTTCGGCCTTGAACAGCGACATCTGCGTATTGCTTAGAATGGCGCGAAAAAACGGCCATTCCTGATACATCTTCTGCAATTTGGCCAGACGTTCCAGATCGCCGGCGCGCCAGCGCTCGATGGCGCTGCCGATGCCGTACCAGGCCGGCAAGGTATGTCGTGACTGCGCCCAGCCGAACACCCAGGGGATGGCGCGAATGGAGCCCAGAGAGCGATCCCGATGCTTGCGGTGCGACGGTCGCGAACCGATATTCAATAGCGCAATGGCATCCACCGGCGTGACCTGATAGAAATAATCCAGCAAGCCATGGTCGCCGCCGATCAGCTCGCGATATGCCTGCTCGCCATAGGCCGACAACTCCTGCATGATACCCAGATACTCCTGGCGCGGCCTGACTGGCGGTTCGATCAGACAGCGGCTGGCCTTGATCAAGCCGCTGATGCCCATGGTCAGTTCATACAGGGCCGTCTCCGGGTTGGCATAGCGGTAGGACAACACCTCCCCCTGCTCGGTGAACTTGATCTGGCCATGCACGCTGTCTTCCGGCTGCGACAGAATCGCCTCATGGGTGGGGCCGCCGCCGCGACCGATGGTGCCGCCACGACCATGGAACAGCCGGCACCGCAGGCCGCGAGCACGCGTCAATGCGACAATCTTCTCCTGCGCCTGGTACAGATTCCAGGCCGAGGACAAAATGCCGCCGTCCTTGCAGGAATCGGAGTAGCCGAGCATGACCTCCTGCAGATTGCCGGACGCTTTCAGCAAAGCGGCATAGGTGTCGTTGTCGAACAGCGTCGACATCACGGTATCGATCTGCTCCAGGTCTTCGATGGTCTCGAACAGCGGCGAAATGCGGATATGACAAAACCAGCCGTCGCCGTCGCCCTGATCCAGACAACCCGCCAACCCGGCCAGCCGCGCCAACAACAGGACCTCCATCACATGGCTGGCACAATGGGTCATGGAAATGACATAGGCACCGAACACCCGCTCGCTGATCTCGGCGCGCATGCGCGCCATGACTTCGAACACCTCCAGCGTCTCGCGGGTCTCCGCCGTCAGCGTACCCTTGTCGATATGAAACGGATGCGGATGCGAAATCGCCTCGGCCAATGCAACCAATTTCTGCTGCTCGGTAAAGGCACCGTAAAACGGCGCACCGGGCTGCCGCGCGAACAACTCCTCCACCGCCTGGGAGTGGCGAGCCGATTCCTGGCGAATATCGAGATGCACCAGATGCAAACCAAAGCTCTCCACCAGCCGAATCAAATCCTGCAACGCACCGTCGGCGGCATTCGCATCGCCGTGGCCGATCAACGAATCGCGGATCAGATACAGGTCATTGAGCAGTTCATGCTCATCCCCGTAGCCATTCACCCAACCGCCGTGATCCTCGTCGCCCCGGATACGCGATTGCACAAGACTCAGGTCAGCCTCGAGCCGATGGCAGACAATGGCAAGCTTACGCCGATAGGGCTCGTGGAAATAGCGGCGTTGACTTTGCCCCATCGGACCGAGCCAATACTCTTCATCCGAATCCAGGCTGTCCAGGAAAGCCGGCGACGGCTGCACCAGCGTGCTGGAATGACTCAGAATGCGAATCAGCGTTTTCACCCGCTTGATGTATTCCTCCAGCACCAACTCGCAGTGCATGCGCACCGTAAGCTCCGTGGTCTCCGGCCGCACCGAGGGATTGCCGTCGCGATCGCCGCCGATCCAGGAGCCGAAGGCGACAAAGCTCGGTACACGCACGCCGCTGTCACTGCCATAGGCGCGGCGCACCGCGCGCTCCAAATTGCGGTAAACCCGCGGCAGAGTGGCAAACAGCGATTCGCGAAAAAAATACAATCCCTGGCGCACCTCATCGGTCACCTGAGGCTTATGCACCCGCACCTCGTCGGTCTTCCACAGAATCTGGATCTCGCTCAGGATCTCGCCCAACCGCTCCTGCTGCTCCTCCTGATTCAGCTTGTGCCGATGCAAATCCAAGGTCAGCAGCAAAATGCGCCGCTGCGTCTCCAGCGTGGTGCGACGTTTGACCTCGGTGGGATGTGCGGTGAACACCGGCAGATAGGCCAGCTGGTCCAACAAGGCCTGCACCTGGTCTGCCCTGATGCCATCTTCCGCGAGCTGGCGCAGGGTATGATCGAACGAGCCGCGCCACAGACGCCCGCCGGCGCTGACCAGCGTGCGCCGGTGCAGGAAGCCTTGTACCTCCTCAGCGATATGAGACAGCGAGAAATAAAGGGTATAGGCCCGAATCACCTCGGATAAGGTCTGCGGGTCGAGCCCGTCGATGCGCTTCATCAGTTGCTCGCGCAGCCGCGGATCATCCTGTTTGCGCAGAGACAAAAAGCCTTCTCGCAGGCGCTCGATGACTACCAAAACGCGCTTGCGGCTGTGCTCGCGCAATACCTCGGCGAGTAGGATGGCAAACAATTCAATATCGCGCTCGGCGCCCGCGATCGGCTCGGCCGCTGTCTTCTGCTTGTGGTTCATGGCGGTGATACGATGAAGTTGAGCCTGAGACGAGGATCGCAATGACGATCGGCAAGGCGGATCAGAACGAGCGCGCAGTCTACCCTGCGCGCACCAATGCTGAAAAGCCACCGTTGAAATTCAAGGCGCGCGACGCTTGCGCTTTTCAGAATATCGCGCAGACTCGAAGCAAGCGGCAACCATCGCCGCCGCAACGCACCCGATGAGGAAAACGACCATGACTCAATCCGAAAATCGAAGCGACCAGAGCAACAACCATGATCGAGCCGCGGACCCGCTGGTCAACGCCTACGAAGAGATGCTCGAGCGCACCCGCGACGGCATCATCGAGGCACAGGAATCGGTCCCGAAGCTGCGCCAACTCCTGGAAACGGTGCGCGATAACATGGTCGAGTTAGGGGAATTGACCCGCGAGGAAGCGCAAAAGATCGCCGAATACGTCGAGCGCGATATCGAAGACGCGGCCAATTACATCGTCGATACCGGCGAGGATTTGCGCAGTTGGTGGCGCTTCGATCTGGAATTGATCGAACAACGCATGCTCGAAGCCTTCACCAGCGTCGCTGACATGACCAGCCTGGAACTCGAACAATGGGCGGAACAGGCGCGACGCGCCAGCCTCTACCAGGCAGGCCAGATCACCGGACCCGGCACCCTGATCTGCGACCGCTGCGGTGCCGAGACGCACTTCACCCGCACCGGCCGCATTCCCTCCTGTGCCGACTGTGGAGGACTCGTATTCCAGCGCGCGCCATCCAAAGCCGCAAAGCAAACCAAATGAACGCCTCGTCGATTGCCACCATCGCACTGATCGCGCTGAACCTCGCGGTTCAGATTGCTCTGGTTCTGCGCATCCTGTTGCGCCCGCACCGCGAGCCTGCCTCGCGCATTGCCTGGATTCTGGTGGTGCTCGCTGTGCCGGTGCTTGGAATCAGCGTTTACCTGCTGCTCGGCGAGGTCAATATCGGCCGGCGGCGGGCCGATCGCATGCATGCCGTATTGGCAGAGATGCCGTCGCTGAGCAGCACCGCGGATGCCCACGCAACGCAGTGGAAAGCGAATGTTCCCGCACTCCATCGGCATCTGTTTCGGGTCGGCCATTCCATCAGCGAACTCGAACCCGTCGGCGGCAACAGCGGGCGGCTGCTCGCCGACTCCAATGCAACCATCGACTCCATGGTGGCGGACATCGACGCGGCGCGCGACCAGGTGCATCTGCTGTTCTATATCTGGCTGCCGGACAACAACGGCTGCAAAATCGTCTCGGCACTGAAGCGCGCGGCCGCACGCGGCGTCACCTGCCGCGCCATGGCGGATGACCTGGGCTCGCATACGATGATCCACTCCGAGCACTGGCATGCGATGCAAGCCGCCGGGGTAAAGCTGGCGCGCGCATTACCCATCGGCAACCCGGTATTGCGCGTGCTGACCGGGCGAATCGACCTGCGCAACCACCGCAAGATCCTGGTCATCGACGACTGGATCACCTATTGCGGCAGTCAAAACTGCGCCGACCCGGAGTTTCTCGTCAAGGCCAAGTATGCGCCCTGGGTCGATGCGATGATGCGCTTCGAGGGTCCCATCGCGCGCCAGAATCAGCAGCTGTTCGCCAGCGACTGGATGGCGCATGTGGATGACGACATCGACAGCCTGCTGCTCCAACCCCTACCCTCCACCCCGCAATAATCGGCAAGCGGCGCAGAGCCGTCGATGGACATACCGGCCCAGGTCATCGGCACCGGCCCAACGGTGCGCTGCTCGGCCATGCCGGAGATGTTCGAATCGCTGATCTACAGCGCGCGCGATGAATTGGTCATCACCACCCCCTACTACGTGCCCGACGAAGCGATGCAGGCAGCCCTGTGCGCCGCGGCTCGACGCGGAACCAACACCAGCATCATCTTCCCGGCGCGCAACGACAGCTGGATCGTTGCCGCCGCGAGTCGCAGCTATTACAGCGACCTGCTGACTGCCGGCGTGCATATCTTCGAATACCTTGGCGGGCTATTGCACACCAAATCCCTGACCTTGGACGGCGCAATCACATTGATCGGCTCGGCGAACATGGACCGGCGCAGCTTCGAACTCAACTACGAAAACAACATCCTGTTCTACGACCCAGCCCTCACTGCCGCCATGCGCCAGCGCCAGCAGCATTACATCGACTGCTCCGTCGAGGTCAAACAGCAACAGGTAGAGGCCTGGAGCTGGCGGCGCAGGCTGTGGAACAACAGCGTGGCGATGTTCGGGCCAGTGCTGTAAAAGCATCGTTTCGTTTTGACACGCCTGCTGGCAAAGCCGGTTCATCGAGCGAGTGACCGCGGCAGCGACTCGCACAGCCAGGCCGCTGGCTGCTGTCCAAATCGAGGAGCGCCTAAAGATGCTTTACCCCAGTTTTGTCGAACGCCGCGGGGAAGCCCGTGGCGCCAGCATGATTGTCCGCGGCCAGCTCGAGGAGCGATTCGGTCCATTGCCGCAGTCCGTCATACGCAGGCTGGAGCAAGCCGACGCCGAGCAGCTACTGACCTGGGGACGGCGCGTGCTCGATGCCGCAAGCCTCGAGGAAGTCTTTGCCGACGACGGATAAGCCAGTCATCCCTCACCAGTCATTCCTCATTGGAAGAGTATGCGGCTGCGGCACTCATCCCAGGAGCCTGTGCGGCTTAGGAGTGCGTAGCAAGGAACAGCGGCCCCGAGACCAATTTTCCCCGCGATCTCGTCGAATAGAGGTGGCTATTCTGGGTGCCGCCTTCAAAGAATGTAAGGAGTCACCGCAGAGACGCAGAGTACGCAGCGTGCCCAAGGCACCCCACCCGCAAACGGACCTTTACGACCCGCAGGAGCCGCTCGACGTAGGAGCCCGCTTGCGGGCGACCCGGCAGGGATGCCGGCGGATCGGACGCGAGCGCCGCGCCCTTCCCAGGAGAAGGGTGCTACTTTCAAAGAATATAAAGATTCACCGCAGAGACGCAGAGTACGCAGCGTGCCCAAGGCGCCTCGCCCGCAAGTGGACCTTGACGCGCCGTAGGAGCCCGCTTGCGGGCGACCCGGCAGGGATGCCGGCGGATCGGACGCAAGCACCGCACCCTTCCCCAGGAGAAGGGTGCTGCCCTCAAAGAATGCAAGGATTCACCGCAGAGACGCAGAGTACGCAGCGTGCCCAAGGCGCCTCGCCCCCAAGTGGACCTTGACGCACCGTAGGAGCCCGCTTGCGGGCGACCCGGCAGGGATGCCGGCGGATCGGACGCGAGCGCCGCACCCTTCCCCAGGAGAAGGGTGCTGCCCTCAAAGAATGCAAGGATTCACCGCAGAGACGCAGAGTACGCAGCGTGCCCAAGGCGCCTCGCCCCCAAGTGGACCTTTACGCACCGTAGGAGCCCGCTTGCGGGCGACCCGGCAGGGATGCCGGCGGATCGGACGCGAGCGCCGCGCCCTTCCCAGGAGAAGGGTGCTACTTTCAAAGAATATAAAGATTCACCGCAGAGACGCAGAGTACGCAGCCTGCCCAAGGCGCCTCGCCCGCAAGTGGACCTTTACGCGCCGTAGGAGCCCGCTTGCGGGCGACCCGGCAGGGATGCCGGCGGATCGGACGCGAGCGCCGCACCCTTCCCGGGAAAAGGGTGCTGCCATCAAAGAATGTAAGGATTCACCGCAGAGACGCAGAGGGGCCACGTTAAAAGGGCCGTCAAAAGCCATTTCGTTAAGAGGCTGTATGGGAACTAAGCCATTGTTTGTTTTTCTAAAAAATCTGAAAAACCAAACGATTCAATACGATTTTCCCCTTTTTGTTCGGAGAGATCAAGATGACTTCAGATAACGTTCATACACCCGTACGCTATCCAAGTGACCTGTCAGACGAAGAATGGGCAATCATCGAGCAAATGTTGAACGAACTTGACCCGTATAAGACAGGGCGCCGCCGTGATTCGAATCTACGCGAGATTCTGAATGCCATTTTCTATTTGAATAAGACAGGCTGCCCTTGGCGTTATTTGCCGAAAGATTTTCCTCCTTACACCCTTGTCAACTATTACTATAACAAATGGACACAGAGTGGTTTGCTGGACCAGATCAATACAGAGCTACGGACGCGTTTGCGCCAAACGAAAGGCCGAAATCCCGATCCAAGTAGCGCCATCACTGATAGCCAAAGTGTCAAAGGGACACCAGAGTCATCGGCCGCACCCGTTAAAAAGACACCCATTTAGCTCCCATTTAGCGCTCGGTACCCGAGGAGCCCCTCGCGCCCGTCCAGCGCCATCGTCAGGGCGATGTCGACCTCCTCATCACACCAGGGCTCATCGGAGTTCTGCGGACACTCAGCCCAGGCGGCACCGAAGCCTCCGAGCCAAGCCCGCTGGGCAGCGCGATTGTCGAGGGGCGGGAAGTCAGCGGGATCGGTCGATCGCCAGAACACCGCCATGCCGGCGGCAAACCAATCATCGTACGAGTCTTCAGGTCGAGGCATCACATGAGTCTCATCAGCGCCGAGTCGGCCGTTGTTGGTCAATCATCGGCCAATCCAACGTAAGCATTCGTATTGGCTGGAAATAGGCCCCTTCACAGCATGGTCATGGACAGGGTTGTCCACGCGAAATGTGGATAAATCCGCCTGGTCATGCGAACTCCGCAGCCGCTTCCAGTCGGTCGCAACCTCGATGAGGGTGCAGCGCGGATCGAACGGCAGGCGCAGTAAAGTAAAGTCAATCCGTGTCGCCGAGCTCTCCAAGCAACGCCACCCAGATCGACTCTTCGAGGCCCGCCTCCGGCCCGAGGGAGAGCAGGCGCTCCTGCATTTCTGTCTCGGTCCACTCGCCGGCCGAGAGCAATCCCCAGTAGTTGCTCAATGCCGCAACCAGATGTGGGTGCCGGTGGCCGGTGTCGCGTGTGAAGGCGAGGAAGATCAGAACATGACGCCGTGATAACGGCTCAGCCTCGGACAGGCGGTTGGTGGCCTTGAGGAGCTGGGCCAGGTTGTTGAGCCGAATGGCCACATTCGGATGTTCCGACCCGTAGCTGGCCTCGTCGATGGCCAGCGCACGGCGCATCAGCGGTTCAGCCTCGGACAGGCGGTTAGTGTCCTGAAGGAGCTGGGCCAGGTTGTTGAGGTCGCGGGCCACATCCGGATGCTCCGCCCCATAGCTGGCCTCGTCGATGGCCAGCGCACGGCGCATCAGCGGCTCAGCCTCGGACAGGCGGTTGGTGGCCTTCAGGAGCTGGGCCAGGTTGTTGAGGTCGCGGGCCACCTCCGGATGCTCCGCCCCGTAGCTGGCCTCATCGATGGCCAGCGCACGGCGCATCAGCGGCTCAGCCTCGGACAGGCGGTTGGTGGCCTGAAGGAGCGCGGCCAGGTTGTTGAGGTCGCGGGCCACATCCGGATGCTCCGCCCCATAGCTGGCCTCGTCGATGGCCAGCGCACGGCGCATCAGCGGCTCAGCCTCGGACAGGCGGTTGGTGGCCTTCAGGAGCTGGGCCAGGTTGTTGAGGTCGCGGGCCACCTCCGGATGCTCCGCCCCGTAGCTGGCCTCATCGATGGCCAGCGCACGGCGCATCAGCGGCTCAGCCTCGGACAGGCGGTTGGTGGCCTGAAGGAGCGCGGCCAGGTTGTTGAGGTCGCGGGCCACCTCCGGATGCTCCGCCCCATAGCTGGCCTCGTCGATGGCCAGCGCGCGGCGCATCAGCGGCTCAGCCTCGGACAGGCGGTTGGTGGCCTGAAGGAGCTGGGCCAGGTTGTTGAGGTCGCGGGCCACCTCCGGATGCTCCGCCCCGTAGCTGGCCTCATCGATGGCCAGCGCACGGCGCATCAGCGGCTCAGCCTCGGACAGGCGGTTGGTGGCCTGAAGGAGCGCGGCCAGGTTGTTGAGGTCGCGGGCCACCTCCGGATGCTCCGCCCCATAGCTGGCCTCGTCGATGGCCAGCGCGCGGCGCATCAGCGGCTCAGCCTCGGACAGGCGGTTGGTGGCCTGAAGGAGCTGGGCCAGGTTGTTGAGGGCAGTGGCCACCTTCGGATGTTCCTCCCCATAGCTGACCTCGAAGATGCTCACTACCCGGCGCATCAGCGGCTCAGCATCGGATAGGCGATTGGTGGCCTGAAGGAGCAAGGCCAGGTTGTTGAGGCCAATGGCTGTCTCAGGATGATCCGGCCCAAGCCGGTCCTCGGCTAGCGCGAGGGCCCAGCGATAGAAGGGCTCGAGCAGGGTAAGACGCGCGGCGTCCCAAAACACCTGTTGTCGCAGCCAAAACCATGCCAGCGCTGCCACGGCATCTTCGGTGTCCCGATGTGCCACCGCGTCCTTCAGCGCGGTCTCGTGCGCGGGCTCGATGTCGCGCGGACTCGCCGGCTGGCAGCGTGCGTCATACCAGTCGAACAGAACGGCATCGAGTTCGCGCCGGAAGGCCGGTTCGAGTTGGTCGAGCAGGTACTCGCGCATCAATGCATGTGGCCGCCAAAGGCCATCGGTGCTGGGTTCGATGATGGTGAGACCACAGAGTTCTTCAAAGCGGCTGGGCTGATAGCCGGTGTGAAAATGGACCATCAAGGCGGTGAACAGATCGCGGTCGAAGCCATTGGGAACGGACAGCACCTTCAGGGCTTCGATCTCGGCAGGGTCGCGGTGGCGCAGGAAGCGGGCAATCACCATCGGGTGGCTATGGCCGAATTGGTCCGGGGTTGGCTGAATGCCGGTGGCCTCGAGGTCGAGCCAGGTGTCGACGGCCAGATCCAGATAGAACGGTAGGGCGCCTGTGCTTCCGGGCGTCGGACTCGGATCGTCCTCGACGCTGGCGCCGTCGATGATGACACAACGAATGGCGGCATCGTCGATGGGGATCGCACGCAGGAACTGCTCGGCATCGTCCTCGGAAAGGCCGCCGAGCAGGTGCTGATCATCGAGCAATTCGGCCCAGCCATGGTCTGGCAAGGCACGGTTCCAGTTCAGGCGCTCGCGACCGAGAATCACAAACAGGCAGCCGGGGGCGGCGGTGATCAATTCGCGGACCCAGGCGTCGGTCTCGATGGCGGTGATACCGGTCTTGTCGGGCCGGTCGCTCCACAGCGCCTCGTAGGTGTCGAAGAACAGGATCGGGGCGCACTGGTCGGGTTGATCGGCGCGGTGGCGTTGCAGGTCGAGGCCCAGATAGGCGGGCAGCATGCCCAGCAGTTCGGTGTTGTCCAGATGGTCGAGCTGGTCAAGGGCCTGACAGGCGTCCATGGCACGCTGCTCTTTGAGATTATGCAGCAATTTGCGTGCGACCTGTAATGCCAGACCCGCCAGGCCGCCAGTGACGGTGTCGGCGATGTTGGCGAACAGCTCCGCATTGTCGCCAAGCACGGTGCCCAGGGCGGTTTGGGGATCCTGGGTGGGATAAACCTGTTCCCAATAGCGGAGGATCGCGACATCGAACACCTGTGTTCTGATTGCGCCGGAGACGTGCAGGCTGCAACGCAATTGGAGCAGTCCTTGCGCCGCGTCGCAATGCGCCTGGGTATCGAAATCAATGACACCGAAGCGATGTGAGCGTGGTTGCTCGGCAGACAAGCGCTTGATCAGTTCATTGCGCAAATAGGTCTTGCCCTGCCCGCCGACGCCGTGGAAACCGAGAACCCGGTGTTGGTCCACCGGCAATTCGGCGCGGGCACGCTCGAAGTGAGCGATCGGTTCCTCGCGGTTGGTAAAGACGCGGTTGGCTTTGGGGCGATCGAGGCGGGAGCGAAGCATCAGACTATCCGTAGGGACTCAATGGAGGGAAAATATGACTCGGATTCATTCAGCTTGTTGATAGATACCAGAGCGCCAGCAGGCAGGATACGGCCAGAGCGGGCGAAATCTCGTCCGGGAAACGATCATCCTGCCCAGGTACGCGCTGACCGACCGCATCCAGACAGCCGAACCCTTGGCGAACCATCCGGTTTCTTCGAGGCTGTTCGGGGCAGCCTGACTCGACTTGGGCTGATCGAGGGATTGAAACAAATGCTGCCGATGCTGTCATCAGGTTTCTCTCGATCGGGTGAGCCAGGCTTGGGGCGCAAGCCCGCTTGGGGCGGAATGCGAGGGCGGTTCCGCCTCTTTCGGTGAGTCACGCACGACCTCGCGCAGCTCATCGACCCGGTCCACCAGCAGGCGACTCCACCGTTCCGCCAGGTCGACCCTGAAGAAATAGGTTGCGCCTTTGATCAGAGCCCGACGGTAACGCATGTCCTGCAATAAGTAGCGGTTCATGAATAACCTATACCACGCGATCCAGACATCGGCGGAGTGCAATCGGGGTCGGGGTCGCTATCGGAATCGGAATCGAGAGAAAAAACGCCATCTGCCATTCGGTCATGAGAAGCTCGACGTAGAGTGTGCGGCCATCGAGTATGTCAGCTGGGCCATCGCGCTGAACATTGCCGAGGGTAACGGCAAATTTAGCTTGTTTCTGCACGATCACTAACGCATGTCCTGCAATGCCGTTTTATGTTCGTGGTGGTTGGGTGGTGGAACGAAGCACAGAGAGACGTACACCGAGTGACCGTGTTGGGATTCGTTCCTCATCTCGACCTACGCGAGCTTCACCGATAGAGAGTATCAACGAATAGGGGAATCGCGTCACGACAGCCTCATGTCGTTCCTGGCTAACCGGGAAAATGGGAATGCGCCCGTCCTTGCCGAACGTCATCTCTTGGTGATCTTGGGTCCCACGTATACCACGTAGGTCAGTGTGGTCGCCGTGATTGGCCAAGAAAAATGCAGCCGGTACTGTGGCGATTTCACCTTTCCGTGCCATGTGCAGAATAGGTATTGGTCCGGCGTGTCAGGGTGGGGAAATGTCAGATCGTCTTTGAAGTCAGTCTTCTCACTGTCCGAAGAATCCGAGAACCAGGCCTTATCGCCGGTGAAGTGCTTTTGGTAGAGCGCGTGGCCCTCTAGGCTTCGCGAACCATCTGGTTCAAAGCATTGGCTCAGCCGGTGCAAAACATCCAAACGCGCCAGAATTCGTTCGGCGACCGATTGCTTGAACGGCTGGCCCTGCAATGGGTTGAAGGCATCCCCGGCGAAGGTCAGGCGCTGGAACCGAGCGGCGCAGAGCCGGTTCAGGGCGGCCCAAGAGTCCAGGGCCGGCGGAGCCTCTGCGAGGCTATCCTCCAGCGCCCCAGGCTCCCAAAAATTTCGGACGTCAACGGATGTTCGCTGAGTGTCGGAGCCGACCCATTCCACCGCCAGCGGATCGCGCAGGAAATTCGATGGCTGAAAGCTCGCGAGCCCGCGGTCGATGCCGTGCAGCAGGCAGTGAGCAGCCTCACCGATTGCCGTGTCGGTCACAACCTCACCGGCGCATTCGTACCAGTCGTCCATGTCGTGCTGGCGCTCATCGTCCCAGAAGGGCCCCTGTTGATTGAGCCAGGCAAGGAATGCGCTCCGCTGCTCCCTCGGCAGCGCGTTGACGGCGGCCTGCATGCTGTGCTGAGACGTTGCCCGTGCGCTCGCAAGCCCGCGATGGCAGTAGAGTGACCGACCGTAGCGGCGCGCAATCTGGCGGATGCGCATCAGGCGGCCGATTGCCTCCCGAAAGGCCTCTACATCGTGGAACTGACCATGCAGGGAGCGGTCGTTGACCAGCAGATCCATGCTAGTCGCCCCATCCCGCGAAATGGTGCATATCCTTGTCGAACTGGTCGAAGAATCCCTCCGGCCAGACATCGACATTGCCGGTGGCGTCCAAGGTAGGACTCACAACTTGGTCGAGCTCGCCAACGCGAGGACGGAAAAAATGCAGGCACGCCTGCCCAGGGCTCAGGATTCCTGCCTTGACGGCGCGGCGGATGCCGTTGAGCACGTGGTCGCTATGGGTCTCAACGATCACCTGTACGCCGCTGGCCGCAAGCTCGGCGAGGAATGCCCCCATGCGCGCCTGTCCGCTGGGGTGCAGGTGGACCTCTGGATTCTCTAAAAGGACGATGGCTTCCTGTGTTGCGCAGAGGCCGGCGACCACGATTGGAAGCACCTGGGTCAGCCCGAAACCGACGTTGACCGGGCGGTGGAAGTCGGTGTCGTCGGAGGTGCGGATACCGAGCGTGACGGCGTTGGCCTGGGAGATGAGTTGAATGTCCAACCGGCAGCCGGGGAAAAACTGGCCCATGCGTGCCTCGATCTGCTGCAGCCCGGTGGGCGGGATGCCTTCGACGATCAGCTCGTCCCGAATAGGATCAGAGCGGACCTTGTGCAGAACGCTTAGCGTGTGCTCGCCGCGGGAGCCCACCACCGGGGCCGCCAGCCGGTCCTCGAGCAGGTAGATTTCCCTCGGTCCGACGCGCTCGGCGGTGATGTAGGTGAGATCCCGCAGACGGGCGGCAAGGCTGGCTCCCCGGTCGTATAGATCGAGCGGCAAGAGATGTCTCGAGGTAGTCGGGTTCGCAGCCTCCTGACCATTCAGACGTACCTGTTCCATGGCCATGGACATATCGTCCCGATCTCCGTTGAAGACCCAGTGAACACTGGACGATCCAGCAACCAGACCGATCTTCAACTGCCGCCGGCCGTGCACTTGGTCTACCACATCCAGTACCGTGCCGAGTTGAACACTGTTGCCGTTGAGGATCAGGCGGGTCGACCATTCCTGCTCGCGCATGGTCTGGTGCAGCAGGACCAGAGCCTGGAGTACGGTCGATTTGCCGGACGCGTTAGCCCCGGAGAGCAGCGTGAGTGGCGCAAGCGGCAAGTCCAATCGCTCGAAACACTTGAAGAACCGCAGTCGAAGGTGGTCAAGCATCGAAGACCTCCGCGAGGGTTCGCTCCATGACGCCGAAGCGGTGCCGGACTTCCCTGGCTGTGTTTGTTCCGTAGGTGATGGAGCAGATGAATAGCTCATCGTCCATCAGCGTGTAGAAACTCGCGAGCAACTTCTCTTTGCGTGCCTGCACGAGGTCTTCGGGGATCCTCGCCAGGCCCGTGGTCATTACGTCCCAGAGCGAGGCGTTGACAACGCCCCGGCGTTCTTGGCCGGGCTGGTGCTTGCGAAAGGAATGGTCGCCGAATACGAAGAAATTGTTCCGCAACGAGCGCCGGAAATCTTCAGACAATGCCTTCAGCTCCGTATCCGGAAGCTGATTCATGTGTTTGAGTGCGCGCGCAAGAAAACCGTCCATTTCATCTTTGTTGTTGTAGCTGTCGATGGGGAGCAACTGAAATGCGCAAAACCGGTTTACGAACTCCCGATCGCGCATGGTGCTGGATCGCAAACTACCGCCGGTCGCCTGCTTGAAGATGGGGGTGGATGCCTCGTCTCGGAGGAAGATGGTGGCTGGCCCCATGTATAGGGAATTGCGCATTTGTTGCCGCGTCAAGGGCACCCCGCTATTCACGCGATCAAAGATATCGAGCCTGGCTCGCTCCGGAACCTTTGCGTCGACGATATAGAGCACCAGGTTGCAGTCCTCGATGCGATTCTGGAGTTTCGAGGACAGATCTTCGAATCGCTTTCCGTCAAGCTCCTCCTGCTCCGGAAGCTGGAGCTCGAGGTCATTGTTCATGTAGCGTTTGAATGTCGACAGCCGCTGCAGACCATCGACGACGATCATTCGCCCTTTCTCGTCTTCGGCGAGATAGAACACCGGTAACGGTATACGCATCAGGACCGACTCGATGAGTTTGCTCTGCTTGGTGTCATCCCAAATGAACGATCGCTGAAAGTCCGGATCCATCACGAACGACCCTTGATTTATACGCCTGACAACGTCGAAGACCGTGCGACTCTCATGGCGGATCAGCAGTGTGTCGATGGGGTAATCGCCCCATCCAGCGTCCTCTTCACTACCCAAGCCCTCGATTTCTTCGGTGGGATCGTTTCTTGGAATGTTCATTTGAAGGTCGTTCTCGTGTTCTCGACTTCAGTGCTGTTCTCGGCGGGATGTCCCACGGCAAGTGCCGAACGGGATGCCTTGGTCCGAGGAGGGCAAAGCCGTACGGGTCGCGTCAAAATGACGACTTGCGCCAATGCGTCACCGGAAGGACAAGGCTTGAACGGCATGAACCGCTGGCTGAGGGTTTCTACGATCTCTCTCGATGGATCCGGAAACGTCGTATACAGCAACAGCTTACCATATTCCCAGCGGGCAGCTGTCCTGGCGATCCAGGTGGTCAGGAATCAAGCGGCGGTTCGGCGAGATGCTCGTAGGGATCGTCGCCCCAACGCTCGAAGGTCTAGGCCATGGTCGAGACCATCGTGTCGGCCACGTCCGCACGGCCGACCCGAGCACGACGCGGTGGCAAGGGGATCAGCGCCTGAGGTATTCCCAGATAATCCGCTGCTGTGGCAACGCTTTATACTGCTCTGTCGGCAAGGCATCGTGGCTTGCGTCCGAACTGCCGGCATCGTTGGCCTAGTCGCCCGCAAGCGGGCTCCTACGTCGGCCGTACCCGGCGGCTTGTAGGAGCCCGCTTGCGGGCGACGCGCCGGCTACACGACGAGGATCGACCACGGGGAAACCGTCCAAATGCCAGAAGCGGTTTGCGGGGATACCTCAGGATCAGCGCCCTTTATTTTTTCCATCCATGATGACGACGCCTCACTGCTCCATCAGCCCGCTCAGGGCGGAACGCGATGGCGGTTCCGCCTCTTCGGTGGGGATGACGATGCGGCTCATTCTGGCAGACGGGTATTAGCGGTTGTCCTTCTGGGTTGCATGGCGCAATGGCGGATCGCCCTGGCGGGCATCCGCCCTGGGGTATCGAACGTCAGGCTGCGAGCGCGGTCCCTGGGCCTGTGGCTGGCGCCGCCGACACGTTATTCACCGCAGAGTGCGCAGAGGGGCCAAGGCGCCTCGCCCGCAGTAGACCTTTACGCGCCGTAGGAGCCCGCTTGCGGGCGACCCGGCAGGGATGCCGGCGGATCGGACGCGAGCGCCGCACCTTTCCCGGAGGAAGGGTGCTGCCTTCAAAGAATGTCAGGATTCACCGCAGAGGCGCAGAGTGCGCAGAGAGGCGACGTTAAAAGGACCGTTAAAAGGACACAACGGGTCGTTAAAAGGTCGTTCGGTACTCGAGGAGCCCCTCACGCCTATCCAGCGCCATCGTCAGAGCAATATCGACCTCCTCATCACACCAGGGCTCATCGGAGTTCTGCGGACACTCAGCCCAGGCGGCACCGAAGCCTCCGAGCCAAGCCCGCTGGGCAGCGCGATTGCCAAGGGGTGGGAAGTCAGCAGGATCGGTCGATCGCCAGAACACCGCCATGCCGGCGGCAAACCAATCATCGTACGAGTCTTCAGGTCGAGGCATCACGTGAGTCTCGTCAGCGCCGAGTCGGCCGTTGTTGGTCAATCATCGGCCAATCCAACGTAAGCATTCGTATTGGCTGGAAATAGGCCCCTTCACAGCATGGTCATGGACAGGGTTGTCCACGCGAAATGTGGATAAATCCGCCTGGTCATGCGAACCCCGCAGTCGCTTCCAGTCGGGCGCAACCTCGATGAGGGTGCAGCGCGGATCGCACGGCAGGCGCAGTAAAGTAAAGTCAATCCGTGTCGCCGAGCTCGCCACGCAACGCCACCCAGATCGACTCTTCGAGGCCCGCCTCCGGCCCGAGGGAGAGCAGGCGCTCCTGCATTTCTGTCTCGGTCCACTCTCCTGCTGACAGAATTCCAGTGTAGTTGCTAAATATCACCTCCAGGTGCGGGTGCCGGTGGCCGGTATCGCGTGTGAAGGCGAGGAAGATCAGCACCGCCTGTCGGCTGTATGGCTCAGCCTCGGACAGGCGGTTAGTGTCCTGAAGGAGCTGGGCCAGGTTGTTGAGGTCGCGGGCCACATTCGGATGCTCCGCCCCGTAGCTGGCCTCGTCGATGGCCAGCGCACGGCGCATCAGCGGTTCAGCCTCGGACAGGCGGTTGGTGGCCTGAAGGAGCTGGGCCAGGTTGTTGAGGTCAGTGGCCACCTCCGGATGCTCCGCCCCATAGCTGGCCTCGTCGATGGCCAGCGCGCGGCGCATCAGCGGCTCAGCCTCGGACAGGCGGTTGGTGGCCTGAAGGAGCAAGGCCAGGTTGTTGAGGGCGGTGGCCACCTTCGGATGTTCCTCGCCATAGCTGACCTCGAAGATGCTCACTACCCGGCGCATCAGCGGTTCAGCCTCGGACAGGCGGTTGGTGGCCTGAAGGAGCTGGGCCAGGTTGTTGAGGTCGCGGGCCACATCCGGATGCTCCGCCCCGTAGCTGGCCTCGTCGATGGCCAGCGCACGGCGCATCAGCGGCTCTGCCTCAGACAGGCGGTTGGTGGCCTGAAGGAGCAAGGCCAGGTTGTTGAGGGCGATGGCCACCTTCGGATGTTCCTCGCCATAGCTGACCTCGAAGATGCTCACTACCCGGCGCATCAGCGGTTCAGCCTCGGACAGGCGGTTGGTGGCCTGAAGGAGCTGGGCCAGGTTGTTGAGGTCGCGGGCCACATCCGGATGCTCCGCCCCGTAGCTGGCCTCGTCGATGGCCAGCGCACGGCGCATCAGCGGCTCTGCCTCAGACAGGCGGTTGGTGGCCTGAAGGAGCAAGGCCAGGTTGTTGAGGGCAGTGGCCACATTCGGATGTTCCTCGCCATAGCTCACCTCGAAGATGCTCACCACACGGCGCATCAGCGGCTCTGCCTCGGACAGGCGGTTGGTGGCCTGAAGGAGCTGGGCCAGGTTGTTGAGGTCAGCGGCCACATTCGGATGCTCCGCCCCGTAGCTGACCTCGTCGATGGCCAGCGCGCGGCGCATCAGCGGCTCTGCCTCGGACAGTTGGGCCTGGTGGAGATGGAGCAACGCAAGCTCATTGAGGCTCACGGCCACATCCGGATGCTCAGAACCCAGGTTCTGCTCCCGAATCGACAACGCCCGTTCCACCAACGGTTGCGCCTGCGTAAACCGCGCTGCATCGCGCCATGCCGAACCTGCCCGCATCAAATAACCCGCCAGCACCAAGGGCTCGCCGGGCGGCACCAGATCCGCGGCCGCTTGGAAGTGCCGAGCGGCACCCTCGTAGTCGAACTGGATCAGCCGCAATTCACCGCGCTTGGATCGCTTGGCTGCTGCACTGAGAAAGCGACGATTCGCCGCGGCAGTGGCTTGCGCCGCCAGTTCCTGCGCTTGCCGAGCAGCAGCCAGATCCTGCCCCTCGGCCTCCGCTAACAGCTGATCGGCGCGGTCATAGTCGCCAGCATCGATGGCGGCCTTGGCGGCATCGGTGAGCTTGCGGATCGCCGGATCATCGTCTTCTTCGAGGAGCGACCAGCGCTCGAGCAAGTCCAGATGGCGCCGGGCGATCTCCTCGAGCTTGGCGCCAAGGTCGTCGACCGGGATCTCCGCCTCGCCGAGCAGACGCAGGAAGTTCTCGACCACGGATTTGCGCACGCCGATCTCGGCGCTCAATGTTTCGACCTGCTGTTCCAGCTCGGCGGCGCGCTGGGCGTTCAGGCTGTCCTTGTTCAGCAGATCGGACATCATCTGCTGCACCTCGGCTGCTGTCAGGCCGGTGCGGCTGATGTTGACGTCCCCGTGCACGGTCTGTCGCCCACCCTCACCGATCGCAATGCCAACCTCGACCCTGGCATCCTCAGCCAAGCCGAGCGCATGCGCGCTGACCAGCAGGGCAATCAGTACAACCCTCGGTACAATCCTCGGCAGACTTGGACGAGCTTCGATCCTCATTGCGTCGGCTCCGGCATGGACGATGAGGCGTCGATGGTCACCGATCCATCGATCTCTTGCTCGCCGACATTCGCAATACCGACATCGGCCGAGGCGGTGCCTGCGGTGCTATCCGGTACCTGCCGCACGGCGCCGGCCGCACCGGTGATGTTCACATCGCCGTCGATGCGCTGCTCGCCGACGGTGGCGATGCCGGTGCCGACACTGGCAGCGCCGGGCGAATCGTTGGGCGGTCGCAATACGCCATACCAGGTGCCGACGACCCCGGCGATCGCGACGACGATGCCGACCAGGGTCAAGATCAATGTCCGGCGTGCGATGCCGTTCGCGGTGGTGTCATTCATTTTCGATGCGCCTCCTATCGATTGCGCTTCACTTCAGTCATTTCGCCAGTAGGTTATGGAATGCCAGCAGGTACGACATGGCCAGATCCGGCGAAATCTCGTCCGGGAATAGGTCGTCGCGCCCAGGTACGCGGTGACCGACCGCATCCAGACAGCCGAACCCTTGGCGAACCAGCCGGTTTTTTCAGGCTGTTCGGGGCAGCCTGACTCGACTTGGCCTAGTCGAAGGATTGAAACAAATGCTGCCGATGCTGTCATCAGGTTTCTCTCGATCGGGTGAGCCAGGCTTGGGGCGCAAGCCTGCTTGGGGCGGAATGCGATGGCGGCTCCGCCTCTTGCGGTGGGATGGCGATAGGCTGATTCTGGTTGGTCTGTTTCTCTCCGGCGATCGCCGCAGATGATCCCTGTTAATTTCCAGGGCAATCGCCTACACTCGCCCGTCGATCTGCTCGGCAAGACATCGTCGCCCCGCTATAACCGGCAACCGGTGTTGCAGCCGAACCAAACCATCATCCATTCACGACCACGGAGCCTGCCCTTCGATGGCCTTGTTGGCGTATTCGTTACCTCTTGTCATGCTGCTGTCCGCTCTCGCGGTGCGCATTACCGGGCATCGGCTGGGCGAGGCTGTCGCCCGCATCAGTGTCGGCGCAAGCGCGCTGGCGCTGCTGCTGGCATTGGCCTTGTTCCTGCACCAGCTTTGGGCAGATCAGGCCCGGCTGGTGGATCTCGGCCTGGCGATCTTCACTCTGTATGTGGACTGGTTGAGCACGTTGATGGCCTTGCTGGTCAGCGCGGTCGGCCTGGTCGTGCATGTGTTCAGCGTGCGCTATATGCAGGACGACCCGGCCTATACGCGTTTTTTCATGCTGTTGGACGCGATTATCGGCGTCATCCTGGTCATGGTGCTCGCCGGTGACCTGCTGACCTTGTTGTTGGGCTGGCATTTGCTCGGGGTGTGCTTGTTTTTTCTGCTCAATCACGAAACCAGGCGCCAGTCTGCAACTCGTTACGCGTTCTGGACATTGTTCACCCATCGCCTCGGCGATTTGCCCTTGCTGGCCGTGACCGCGCTGGCCTATCACGCCTTCGGCACCCTGAGTCTGCCCGAGTTGTTCGAGGGCATCGCCGCGGCACCCCAGACCACCACATTGCTTGGCCTGCCGTTTGCCGAAACCGCCGGCCTGCTGATCCTGTTCGCCGCTTTTGCCAAATCGGCCCAGTTTCCGTTGCATACCTGGCTGCCTTACACCATGGACGGTCCAACTCCGGTGTCGGCTCTGATGCACGCGGGCATCGTCAATTCCGGCGGGTTTCTGATCAATCGCTTTGCCCCGGTCTTCGTACATACCCAGGATGTGCTGTTGCTGGCCTTTGCGGTGGGCTTGATCACCACGTTGATGGGCTCGCTGATGATGCTGATGCAGAGCGACATCAAAAAAGCCCTGGGCTATTCCACCATGGGCCAGATGGGCTATATGGTCATGGAATGCGGCCTCGGCGCCTTCTCGTTGGCCATCTATCACCTGATTGCCCACGGTGTGTTCAAGGCCACATTGTTTCTCGGGTCCGGCGCCATCATCGGCAATGCGCGCAAGGATCCGAACATCCCCGAGGGTGAGATCTATAAATTCATGGTGGAACGCAAGGTGCCGCACCCGCCGTTGTCCTGGGTGGTGTTCGCCGGTATCACCATCACGGTGCCCTTGCTGATCGTCTTCGGCGCCCACGAAATGGTCGACCAGGGTTTTCTGCATCATCAGGGGGCGATGATTCTGTTGTTGTTCGGCTGGATCACCGGTGCTCAAACGCTGTTCTTCGTCTATAAAATCGGCGGCGAGCGGCCGTTCACGGTGTTGTTTTATGTCATCCTGTCGTTCGGCCTGGTGATCGTGACCTATGTGTTGGTGGGACATGCCTTCGATGCCCTGCTCTACCCGGACGCAGAATTCCGCGAGGCTCTGTACCAGGCCGCCTCGGTCAATGTGCGCTGGTTCGCGCTGGTGCTGGTGCTGCTGATCGCTCTGATCTCGGCGGGATGGCTGTTGGTGTTTCGCTCGGCAGCGGCGCAGGAACCCTTGACACGTCGCTACCGCGGGCTGTATCTCAATCTGTATGCCTTGCTGTCGCGGGAGTTTTATATCGCCGATCTGTACAGCCGTACCGGCGAGCAATTGCTGAATGCTTCGCGTCGCCTGAATGCGCTGCTGCGCTGGGTTTGAACAGGGGTTTGAACAGGGGGCTGAAAATGGGTCTGAACAGGGGTTCGGCTCTGAATCCGAACATACGAAATCAACGGCGCGGGTTCGCTGCGACATGACAAGCCTGCTGTTTTTCTTGCTTGCCGGCCTTTTTTTGCCGCTGTATCCACTCAGCATCGGCGCCAATTTGCTGCTTAAATTCCAGCTCGGCGGCGAGCGCCCGGGGCTGCTGTCCAATCCTCTGTTCAAAGCGGTAGCCATTTTGCTGATGCCGCTGATCGGCGTCGCCCTGATCCAGCTGGGACTGGCGCTGGCCGACGATCCTGCACCTGTCCTACTGACCGGTTCGTTCGCTGCCTGGGGCGGGCTGACGTCGATCTTGTATGCCTTTCGCTTGCTGTCGGTGCGCGACGGCAAAATCTGGATCGCGCAGCTGTATACGTCCGCGTTCGCGCTGATCTGGGTCGGCGTCGCGCATCAGGTACCGCCGTTGTTGCCGGCATTGGGGTTTGCACTGTCATTGTTGCCATTGTCGTTGTTGTTGGAACAATTGACCCGCCGCTTTGGTATCGCCCGCATCGGGCTCTACCCAGGGCTTGGGTTGCGCATGCCGGTGTTTTCATCCTTGTTCGTAGCGGCGCTGCTGATGGCAATCGCGGTGCCTTTTTCGCCGGGCTTTTTTGCCATCGCCGATCTCGCCTTCGGCGGCATCGGTCATAACGAATTGATGACCCTGGTGCCGGTCAGTCTGTCCTGGCTGTTTTGGACCTGGGCCGGCATCAATCTGCTGTCCGGCATCGTGTTCGGCACGCCACGGGAGGATCTCGGCTATACCGACCTGAGCGGCCCGCACGCACTTCGCTACGCTGCCGGCATGTTGGCATTGTTCGTGTTCGGCATCGTTCTCATTCAGGAGGTGTTATGAAATCCATGCGATCCGACCGGCCGGAAAGCGGCGCGTCGGCTGATCCCGGCCAACAGCAAGCGGCCGAAACTCAGGTCGCCCAAGGCGACATGACAGGGGAATGGCATCGTCCAAGCCTCGGCAAAAGGCTCAAGATCCGCTCCATGGTGACCATGGCCGGCGAGGTGTTGCCGTTTTTCTGGCCCATGCGTAATTTTATCCATCACAATCCGTTGCACGGATTGGAACATCTGCCCTTCGAGCAGGCGGTGGCAGAGGCATCGCATCTGTTTCATGCCCAGGGCTATCTCAAGCGTACCGATTACCAGCGCCTGATGGAGCGCGGCAGCATCGAGCCGGAGGTGGTGCAGGAACTGGTGGCGGAGTTCGTTGCCGACTGGCTCGCCAAGCACGACAGCACCGACGACCGCGAACTCGCCCAATTGCTGCAGCGCTGCCTGGAAGCCATGCTGACCCGCATGAGCCAGCCGGCGCCCGGCGATGACGTGCCTGCCCCGCAGGAGGTGCTGGCCGGCATGAGGCGCAACCCATGAGCCGAGTCCAGCACAGACAACAGCAGGGGCAAGGGTCCAGGCAACCGTGCAATCAACCACAGCTGCCGCGCGGCATACGAGGCCGGCGATGAAGCCTTTCGCACATCGACTCGCCACTGAATTGACGCTCTACGACGCGGTGGATCAGCTGTTCGGCACCCGCATCGGCGAGACCCTGAACGAGTTGTTGATCAAAGGCCTGATGGACTTCTTCGACGAGGGCCAGTCGATCTGGCGTATGCCGGGTCGCCGCCAGGGTCTGTACCGCGGCTGGAGCCGGATCGCCCGCCGCAATCGGCGCCTGCGCCTGCGCGGGCTGGATGTCGGCGCCTTGCTGGCGGTGGCGGATGATCCCGAGTCCATGATCGACCATGTCATGCACCGCCTCGGGGTGCCTGAACCGCTGTGGATGGACTATTTCACCTTGGAACTGGCCCAATTGCATGGCTGGGCTGGCTTTGTGCGCTGGCGCGCCCAAGCGCGCCACTATTATTGGCAACAGCGCAATCCGGCCGACCTGGTGGACTATATCGCCATCCGTCTGGTCTTGGCGCTGGCCTTGTTGGAGGACAACGCCCGGCGCCGGAAGCGCAGTTTCGACTATCCGGCGCTGCGTGCCTATGCGGAGCAACATCCGCATGAATGCATACTGCGCCGGCAATTGAATGCCGGCATCGTGCTGCCGGACTATGCCCACCGCATCGAGGTGACATTGGACGCCGGGGACCCGGCGAGGATCGAAGCCCTGTATCGGGAGTATGCGCGCGAAAAGGTCATGCGCGAGGCCGATACCCGCGCCAAGCGTCTGCTGGAAGTCGGCGAAAAGGCCGGCATCCCACGCCAGAGCCTGTTGCAACATCCCGATGACCGGCTGCTGCGATTCGTCGATGCGGTGTATGAATTCAAGGCGCATGAGGAATTCATCTGGACGCGCGCATTGGAGCGGACCTACAGTGACCGGCTGTTGGCACAGATCGACGCCGTTGCCGAGCGCCGATCGACCAGCGCCGATGGCGCTGCTGCAGCCGGAAACGGCACTGACGCCACAACCGGCGCTGGTATGCTGGCGCGACCGAGCAGCAATGTGCAGGCGCTGTTCTGCATTGATGTACGCTCCGAGCGACTGCGTCGGCACCTGGAGGCGGTCGGCGACTACGAGACCTTCGGGGTCGCCGGTTTTTTCGGCATCCCGGTCAGTTTCATCGAATTCGGCAAGGGGCACGAGACCGCCCTGTGCCCAGCCATCGTCACGCCGCGAAATGTCGCCGTGGAGATGCCCCACAAACACGAGACGCATCGTCACGCCCTGTTCGAACTGGCCCACGAGGTGGTGCACGACCTGAAGAACACGGTGCTCGCCCCCTATGTCACGGTGGAAGCGGTCGGGCTGCTGTTCGGCTTCGACATGGTGGGCAAAACCTTCGCACCACGCGCCTACAATACTTGGCGCCAGCGCCTGGAGGCGAGCAAGCCACCGGCGCGTTTGTTGATCGATAAGATCACCCGCGAGGAGGCCGAAGAACTGGTCGCCAACTTGCAAGACGAAATGGTTATCCGCGCCATCGAGCGTCATTTCGGGGTCAAGCGCGAGGCGGTGACCAGCCCGATGATCCGCGAGCTGCGCGAGATCGCCCTGGGTCATTCCGCCCATCCCACCGACCCGTTCCAGGACCAGGCGCCGGAGCGCAGCGAGTTTGCCCGTCGTTTTGACGTGGACAGCGCCGCCGAGGCGGTGTTTATCCGCTCGTTGCAGGCTGAGTACCATGTGACGCCGGACCGGGCCACCATTCAGCTCGAACATCTGGCCAAGATCGGCTTTCGGCTCAAGCGCCAGGCACAGCTGATCGCCACGACCTTGCGCTCCATCGGCCTCGACAGCGATATCGCACGCACCGTGCTGGTGGTCGGCCACGGCAGCACCTCCGAAAACAACCCCTATGAATCGGCATTGGACTGCGGTGCCTGCGGCGGTGACCATGGCCTGATCAACGCGCGCATCTTCGCCGCCATGGCCAATCGCCGCGAGGTGCGCGAACTGCTCGCCGAGCAGGGCCTGAGGATTCCGCCGGAGACCTGGTTCATCCCGGCCCTGCACGATACCACCAGCGATGAAATCCAGTTCTTCGACCTCGACCAGCTGCCGCCTGGCACCCTGACCCGATTGACCCGCATCCAGGAAGACCTGACCGCTGCCGGGCGTCTGTGCGCACTGGAGCGCTGCAGCGAACTCGGCGAGACCGACATCCACACACCGGAGGCTGCCGCACGCCGGGTCAAACGCCACGCGTTGGACTGGACCCAGGTGCGCCCGGAATGGGGCCTGTCGAAGAACGCATCCTTTATCATCGGGCGCCGGGCATTGACCCGTGAATTGGACTTGCAGGGCCGCGCCTTTTTGCATTCCTATGACCATCGCATCGATCCCAAGGGCCGGCTGCTGGAGGGCATCCTGTCCGGCCCCCTGGTGGTTGCACAATGGATCAATATGGAGCACTACTTCTCGGTGGTCGACAACGAATCCTTCGGCAGCGGCAGCAAGGTCTATCACAACATCACCGGCCGCTTCGGAGTCATCAGCGGCAATATCAGCGATCTGCGCACCGGGCTGCCGGCACAGACCATGCTCGAGGGCGATCAGCCCTATCACGAGCCGATGCGCCTGCTCACCGTCATCGAGGCACCGCTGGGGTTGGTCGAAGACCTGCTCGCGCGCCTGTACAAGCCGCGCGAACTGGTGCATAACGGCTGGGTATTGCTCCTGGTGCTGGATGCGCAAACCAACAGCGCCAATCTGTTCCGCGACGGCGGCTGGGAGACGCGGCCAATTCGGCTGCCGGGATGAGAGCAGTTGGACAGCGGGTCTTTGGATCGTTGCGGAATCCTCATCAAACAGAAACCGGCCATCAGGCGCCGGCTTCAACGACTGCCGATGGGCGGGAGTGACAGATGCAAGAGCTGAAGCACAGCGAAATGAAAAAACTGGAAATCGTCGTCCAGGGCGAATACCAGGATTTCGTGCTGGATCTTCTGGAGCGCGCCGCGGTCAGCGGCTACACCATATTGCACAATTTGTCGGGCAAGGGCAGCCACGGCAGCCATGAGGGCCATTTGATGTTCAACGAGGATGATGTGTTGGTGATGATCATCACCGCGGTGCCGGAGGATCTCGCGGCGGCGATTCTCGAGGGGCTGACGCCGTTTTTCAACAAACACATGGGCGTGGTGTTCACGTCCGATATTCAGGTTACCCGACTGGACAAGTTTGCAACACCGAGTCAGACCAAGGTAAATACCTAATAAATCACGACTATCCTCCTCAAGAGCTCCTCGTTTTTCGGCTTACCAGCCCGTGATTGGACCTGAAAACGGTGGTATTCAATGCACGCTCCAGCGGCCCCATGGACACAAAGACAGGCTGCTACTGGTGCACGAAGCACCCGGACAGCGTCCTGCACAGCCAGCAAGGGCGACATCCGTGATTACCCGAAGTGGCGCAAGATCAGCGCCACCACCCGCAGCGATTTGGGCAAACGCTGTCGCGCCGGCTTCGCAAATCAGCAGCTGTTTTCATCGACCACATATCCAAGCGCCGTTTTGGCTGTTCCTGAGGTATTCCCACAAACCGGCCCTGGCATGGGGATGGTTTGCCCGTGGGCGATCCTTGTCCTGTGGCCCGCGCGTCGCCCGCAAGCGGGCTCCCACAAGCCGACCGGGAAGGCCGACGTAGGAGCCCGCTTGCGGGCGACTAGGCCGACGACGCGCAGGTCGGACGCAAGCCACGGGGCCTTGCCGACAGAAGGTGCTGCCTTCAAAGAATGCAAGTATTCACCGCAGAGACGCAGAGGGGCCAAGGCGAATGCATCGTCTTCTCTGCGTTCTCTGCGTCTCTGCGGTGAATCAAACTTCATCCTGAATGAAGAGGTAAACAGTTTACGAAGGCAGCACTCGCGCTTCGAGTCTTTGAAAGAATAGTAGAGTCTTTTCTCTGTGTGCTCTGTGTCTCTATGGTGAAAATCTTGTGTCGCGCTAATTCGTGCGATACTTACACAATCTCAGAGAGATTGTGTAAGTATTTCGAATCGCGCCTCAAAACCCTGAATTGCGTAGGTTGAGGTGAGGTACGAACCCCAACTGGCATTTGGACGGTTTGCCCGTGGTCGATCCTTGTGCTGTAGCCAGCGCGTCGGCTTTGCAGAGGCCAGTTGGCAACAGCGACAGCGCCCCGCAGCGACCGCACATTGGTGGGGATATCTCAGAGTCAAGAACCGATTCTGCGCGTCCTACGGTCGCGATCCCGAACTGAATCGAGCGATAATACCTGGCTATGAAAACCGACCAAGCCATCTATCAACTCTTGTCCATCGGTGCCGAGGCATTCCGGGTGCTGACCGGCGGTCTGCGGCTGGACGGGCCATATCAGTTCCGTTCTGTCACCTTCAAGGCCCTGGAGCGGCGCGCCGATGGCGTGTTCGAGCCCGCAGGCCAGGAGGCGCCGATGTATGTGGTCGAATTTCAGGCGCAGCCGAACGCCTCTGCCTGGTACAACCTGTTGACCAAGGTCGGCCTGATCGGCGAGCAGCGCCCGAGCGCCGACATCCGCGGGGTTCTGATTTTCTTACACGAAAAAGATGATCCCGGCCTGCCACTGGGGATCGCCGACGCCGAATCGCCGTTCACGGCGGTGTATTTGAACCGTTTTTTGCCGGAACTGCTGGCGCAAGAGCCCGACAACCCATTCGTGGTCGTGCTGGCGCCACTGGTGGTTGAGCGCGATGAGGAACTGCAGGCGCAGGTGCCGCACATTTGGCAAACCATCCAATCCGCCCCGCTGCCAGAGCCGATCCGCGAGCGGCTCGCGGAAGTGCTGCAATTCTGGCTGTTCGAACGTTTCCGCTCCCTGAGCGCGAAGGAGATTACATCCATGATCACGCATTTAACCCCGTTGGAAGAGACCCGTGCTTATCAAGAGATTTTTGCCGAGGGCAAGGCCGAGGGCAAAACCGAGGGCAAAACCGAGGGCAAGACCGAGGGCAAGGCCGATACATTGCAACGACAACTCCACCGCCGCTTCGGCGCCGTGCCGGACTGGGCCGAGCAACGCATCGCCGCGGCCTCCACCGAACAGCTCGATGCCTGGCTCGACGGCATTTTCGACGCCGACAGTGTCGCCGGGCTGCTTGGGCCGGCAGACCTGACGGACCTATAGGGGCGTGCGCGCACTCCAGCCGGACAAGAACAACCACGCCATCGTAGCTCGTGCCGAGGCTCCGAGACTGTGAAAGTAATCGCGATCTGAGGCGAAGAATCATTCACCACAGAGAGCTAAGAGAGAGCATAGAGAGCACAGCAGGTGCTGCCTTCAAAGAATGTAAGGATTTACCGCAGAGACGCAGAGTGCGCAGAGGGGCCAAGGCGAATGCATCCTCTTCTCTGCGTCTCTGCGTTCTCTGCGGTGAATCAAACTTCATCCTGGATGAATAGGTGAACATCTTACACAGGAAGAACCTAGGCTGTCGAAATCTGCCGTCTCACTAAAACAAGAGCTTCCCTGTTTTTGGATGCTTAGTCGGTGTCGGTGTCGAGGTCGGAATGAGGGATTGGTATCGAGCCGGCTGTTTCGATCGATGAGCGGATTCGATTCCGATTCCGATCGCGACCCCCGACACCGATTAGGCTTCCCCAGTGCGTTCGATGATGCAATCCAAGACCCGGAATCGGTTTGGCATCAACACTCAGGACATTTCGACAGCCCAGGAAGAACCCTCCGATCGGGGTAAACATTCGTTCGACCCATTCCTCGAAGAATCAACGAGTCAACGTCTCGCGGAAGCGTTGATCCAAGGGGTACACCCATAAGTCCTTGATTGGCACACTGGGTTTCCCGGCAGGGCCGAGCTTGCCGCGACCTTTGGTCTGGCCGAGGCGGAGCCAGTTGGCGGCGTGCTAGCAGGTGCCGCGGAAACGCGGTCTTTCGACGCAGGTCTCGAGCAGCACCGGGCGGTATGCGTAGACGTCCTGCCAGTGTCGGGGAAGCAGCTTGGCCGCCTTGGCCAGCAGCATGGAGGCGAGGTTGTGCACCTGTATCCAGGGCAGGATGAGAAACCTGGCATTGTTGACGACCAGGTGCAGATGTCGGCGACGTTGTTCATGCGACCAGCCGATGTAGCGATCGCGCGGTGCGCTCATCCAGGCCGCAGCGCCGAAGCCGAGCAGGGCGATGGGTTGCCCTGCCGAGTAGACCGTGTAGCGCAGTTGTGCGCCGGGCAGGGGCTTGTGTCCGAGGTCGTGGTAGCGCTGGATGGTTTCGTTCCACAGGCGCGAGTCCCCTGATGTGCGCACGCGCTGGAACAGCGGCGGCGCAAGCGCACCGACGGGCATGTCGAGCGGTTCTCCCGGATCGCTGAGCGCGCTGATGGACACCGTTGGATCGGGTCGCTTGCCACGCGGCGGGGGCAGCGTGATGAGCCCGTCGTCGTGCATGCGCAGCATGGCCACCCGAGCGGACATGTCCTTCAATCCGCCGTCGGGCTTGTGCCAGTGCAGTGCTCGGCAGGTCAATCGCGAGCGTTCGGCACGGGTGCGCGCCGGGTCTTCGGCGATGAGCCGGCGGATCAGCGCGATGTCCTCGGCGTGGAACTCGCGCCCACAGTAGCGATGGCTCACGTGTCCTCGCCGATGGGGAGCAGCTCGGCGGGCGGTGCTCGGCAGGCATAGGGACGCGAGAGGTCGACGCGGCGCGCGTCATCCATCGCCCAGGGGAGAAACGCATCGATCTGCGCCGGCGGGCTGGCGCCGTTTTCCGCGCAGGCCGTGAGATAGTCCAGCAGCCAGTGACGGGGGTTGATGCCCCACAGCACCAGGGTTTGCAGGATGGCGAACAGCGTGGCGGCAAGCTCTGCACTCCAGATGCTGCCCGATCCATAGTCATTCTTGCGCCCGGTGACCGGCGTGCGGATGCTGTTCTCACCGCGCTTGTGGTCCATCGGGACTTCGGGATGGTCGACAAAAACGGTGAGCCCGGACCAGTGCTCGAGCAGACTGGAGAGCACCTTGTTCTGTTGCGTGCGTGCACGCTTGGACAAACCGGCGCCTGGCGCATCCGCCTGCGCCAAGACCCGGGTTGCCTCCTCATGCATGTCCTGCATCCGGCCCTGCAGCGCCTCATGGTGTTGATGAAAGCCAGCGCCCTACTCACCAATGCAACGCTCGGGGTTCCACTGCTCCAGACGCAGTCGATTGAGATGGTAGAGCGTACCAATGCGCTCCTTCCATTCGAGCGCCCACTCCTGAAGCTCGGCGAAGGCGCGACCGGCATCCAGAAAGTCGCGGCGCATAGGTGCCCAGCAGAACGCCAGCAGGATGTTCAGCGCCAGCCGGGCCAGCTTCTTGTAGGCACTGTAGCAATCGCAGACGATGATGGCCTGCTGCGCCTGCAACCCGGCAAAATGCGCGCCGGGGACGGCGGCACTGCGGCTGGGGTCGATGCAGTAGAAGACCACCGACGGTGAACGCGTCACCCACAGAGTCCAGCGCGTACCGACCTTGCCCAGCAGCTCCACGAAGACTCCCCAGCGCGTCTCGTCATGATGGAAGAGCTGCTCGCTCGCCTGCTTGCAGTACAGCTCCTCGACGATGGGCTCGACGATGGGCTCGAACGGCCTTGTTCATAACTCCGACCAACTGACGAGCGGGTGCGTGGGGCTTTTCCGTAGAACGTTGATTTTAAATATAAAATACCGGGGAGCTCGAAGTCTTGGCCGAGCTTGTGAACAAGGCCGGCTCGAACAGTGGCGCGATGGCCTGCAAGCCACCGGCGAGCGTGCCGGGCGAGACTGCCAGCCCCTGGTCGCTCAGGTCCTGCAGAGTGCGGTGGACAGGTTGGCCGTAGCGGTATTTGCGCAGGATGATCTCGACCCAAAAGCTAACATCATAGTCGCTGCGCGGAATCAATCGCGCCGGCGGCGCGGCGCTGAGGATGGCCGGGGTGTCCTCGCAGGTGCAGCCGGGGTTGCGGGTATAGGCCCGGCGTCGGATGCGGCGCACGTGCGCCTCGACCTCGACCTCGATGACGTCGCTGTACTCCTCCAGTGCCGGGTTGGGACGATGCGGCAAGCCACAGGTCGAGCAGCGCTTTTGATCGTCATCCAGATCGTGCTCATCGGCAACGATGGGGAGATCCGGGCGCTTGGTGCGACCGTGCCCTGAACTGCCGGACTGCTGGCCGCGCTTGCGCTTGGACGGGCGGTTGCCTTGGTCGCTCCGTTGCGATCTCGGCGCGCGCTGCTTCTCGCTCTTCTTCCCGAACAACCGGTTCTGAAGGTCTTTGATCTTGGCATCCTCGAGCGCCACCTCTTCACGCAGCTTGTCGATCTCGGCTTTTGCCCTTGCATGCTGCGCTTCCCAGTCGCTTGCCCGGGCGGTGAGATCAATGTGCTCCTGTTTCGTGATCCTGACCCATTGCTGCGAGAACGGGCACGGTGGTTTCGCCTCGGAGCAAGTGTCCGCACGCTGTGCCTCGGCTGCCGTCGACTTGGGTTGTATCGCGGTTTGTATGGTCCAGCTTATACGGGAAATCTTCTCCTGTGTCCCATACTTTCTGGCTGAACGGAGGGCTTGGCCGAATATTTACCCCTGAATTGGCGCATGAGCAAGCTCCAGTTGCATCTTGTTCCGCTTGCTTCAGGACTGATTTCGAAGGACTGTATATCAACGTGTCTGTTCGTAACCGATTGATCAGACTAACGAATCTAGGTTTGTACGCCTTTACCTGGCGAGACATGCGGATTCGACCGAGACAAAAGCGGCGTTCGGCAGGTTCAATGATCGGTAAAGGATTTCTAGGCTTTTGGACACCCTAACCCTGGGGTATCCTTAGAGTCTGTCTGGCAAAAGTTCAGCCGCAATTTGCAAGCATTTTCTTGAGCATGGCGATACGGATCATATTCTCGGCAGTCCCAGTCAGGATCTCGAAATCCTTGCTCAGCCTGCGAAATCGACCGAGCCAAGCGAAACTGCGCTCAACCACCCAAGGTTTCGGAAGGACAGAGCCCATCCGTCTTTGATTTTAGTGGAAATGTGCAAGACGAGTCCGAGTGTCTCGTCGACGAATTTCACGGCCGTCCCGCGATAACCCGCATCGCCGGAAAACGCCTCGATGTTCGGGTGTCTCTCCGCCGCACCCGCCATCACGGGACCACCCGCCAAGGTATCGCTGCAATTGGCTGCGTGGACCGATACGTGCAACAGGTTGCCGAGGAGATCGACCACGCTATGACGTTGATGCCCTTTGACCTTCTTGCCGCCATCGATCCCGCATTCTTCGCTCGCGTACTCGGTTTTGACGCTTTGCGAGTCGATCATCCTATAACTCGGCGATGCCGAGCGACCGTTGTTTTGGCGGTGGAGTGCATTCAGTTGATCCAGCGCGGTTTCCCAAACAGCGCGTTTGTTCCATCGGCTGAAGTGATCGTAAACCGTTTGCCAGGGCGGAAAATCGTTGGTTAGCATGCGCCATTGGCAAGCGGACCTCACGACGTACAAAATGGCATCGACGATCCGTTTGCGCGGATGCAGGCTGGCACTGCGCCGTCGATCACGGGGTTGAAAATAGTGTTCAATCAGTGCCCATTCGGCGTCCGTCAGGTCACTCGGGTATCCCATGGCTTATCCTCGAAGAAAAAGTATTTGACTTTGATAGACATTTTTTTGGCAGACAGGTTCTTAGTTAATATATAGAGAAGATAGTGGCCTACAGCCTTTCTCCCGGGAAAGGCGCGGCGCTCGCGTCATTTGCCGGGTCGCCCGCAAGCGGGCTCCTACGCCGACCGGCTCCTACGGCGCGTAAAGGTCCGCTTGCGGGCGAGGCGCCTTGGCCCC
Source organism: Thiohalocapsa sp. PB-PSB1 (assembly GCA_016745215.1). Classification (GTDB taxonomy): domain Bacteria; phylum Pseudomonadota; class Gammaproteobacteria; order Chromatiales; family Chromatiaceae; genus Thiohalocapsa. Next base: position 2,758,631 of record CP050890.1, on the reverse strand, counting down.
TCTGCGCACGCTGCGTCTCTGCGGTGAATCCTTACATTCTTTAAAAAGGCAGCACCCGCTTTGCAGACGCCAGTTCAGCGACAGCGCCCCGTAGCAACTGCACATTGGTGGGGATACCTCAGGGTCGGGAACCGCAGTCTTACGGTCGCGATCCCAAACTGAATTGAGCGATAATACCTGGCTATGAAAACCGACCAAGCCATCTATCAACTCTTGTCCATCGGTGCCGAAGCATTCCGGGTGCTGACCGGCGGTCTGCGGCTGGACGGGCTATATCAGTTCCGTTCTGTCACCTTCAAGGCCCTGGAGCGGCGCGCCGATGGCGTGTTCGAGCCCGCAGGCCAGGAGGCGCCGATGTATGTGGTCGAATTTCAGGCGCAGCCGAACGCCTCTGCCTGGTACAACCTGTTGACCAAGGTCGGTCTGATCGGCGAGCAGCGCCCGAGCGCCGACATCCGCGGGGTTCTGATTTTCTTACACGAAAAAGATGATCCCGGCCTGCCGCTGGGGATCGCCGACGCCGAATCGCCGTTCACGGCGGTGTATTTGAACCGTTTTTTGCCGGAACTGCTGGCGCAAGAGCCCGACAACCCATTCGTGGTCGTGCTGGCGCCACTGGTGGTTGAGCGCGACGAGGAACTGAAGGCGCAGGTGCCGCACATTTGGCAAACCATCCAATCCGCCCCGCTGCCAGAGCCGATCCGCGAGCGGCTCGCGGAAGTGCTGCAATTCTGGCTGTTCGAACGTTTCCGCTCCCTGAGCGCGAAGGAGATTACATCCATGATCACGCATTTAACCCCGTTGGAAGAGACCCGTGCTTATCAAGAGATTTTTGCCGAGGGCAAGGCCGAGGGCAAAACCGAGGGCAAAACCGAGGGCAAAACCGAGGGCAAGACCGAGGGCAAGGCCGATACATTGCAACGACAACTCCACCGCCGCTTCGGCGCCGTGCCGGACTGGGCCGAGCAACGCATCGCCGCGGCCTCCACCGAACAGCTCGATGCCTGGCTCGACGGCATTTTCGACGCCGACAGTGTCGCCGGGCTGCTTGGGCCGGCAGACCTGACGGACCTATAGGGGCGTGCGCGCACTCCAGCCGGACAAGAACAACCACGCCATCGTAGCTCGTGCCGAGGCTCCGAGACTGTGAAAGTAATCGCGATCTGAGGCGAAGAATCATTCACCACAGAGAGCTAAGAGAGAGCATAGAGAGCACAGCAGGTGCTGCCTTCAAAGAATGTAAGGATTTACCGCAGAGACGCAGAGTGCGCAGAGGGGCCAAGGCGAATGCATCCTCTTCTCTGCGTCTCTGCGGTGAATCAAACTTCATCCTGGATGAATAAGTGAACATCTTACACAGGAAGAACCTAGGAGGCTGTCCGAGAACTCAGAGCACGCACAACACATATAGTCCTCTCACGTGACATCAAATCTGCCCCTTTCGTTTAGGGCCAGCACTCACGCACCAAAAACAAAAGGGCATATCTAGTTATCATGTTGAGTGACTATAGCGCCTGCAATCGGGTTGTGTGCTCTATATCTTGTGTCCTATTTTCATTCTCGGACAGCCTTCTAAGCTGTCGAAATCTGCCGTCTCACTAAAACAAGAGCTTCCCGGTTTTTGGATGCTGAGTCGGTGTCGGTGTCGAGGTCGGAATGAGGGATTGGTATCGAGCTGGCTGTTTTGATCGATGAGCGGATTCGATTCCGATTCCGATCGCGACCCCCGACACCGATTCGGCTTCCCCAGTGCGTTCGATGATGCAATCCAAGACCCGGAATCGGTTTGGCATCAACACTCAGGACATTTCGACAGCCCAGGAAGAACCCCCGAGCGGGCAGTATAAGGCGTTGTTACAGCAGCGGATTATCTGGGGATGCATCAGGAACAGACCCTGGGGGTGTCTTCAGTTGAGCTGTCGAGAAGAGGCTGACCTAGAGCCTTTCTACCGGGGAAGATGCGGCGCTCTCCGATCCGCCGGCAATCGCCTGCCGGGTCGCCCGCAAGCGGGCTCCTACGCCGGATACCTCAGGTACAGACTAGCTTTTATCGTGTACGAATGGCTCAGTTGTTGGCTCCGAGGCTTGCCTTTCCGCCCGGATCTGGCAACTTTCTCGCCAACCCTTCGATTCAGACTTGCACTACGCACAGGTCAGCCGCACCGTTAAAAAGTTATTTATACAGAATCCAAGATGTTTTTGTGAAGATCAATCAGGTCTTACAATGTAACACTCATTAAGTGTGACATCGATTGGCGCCTGATCGGCAAGGACGCGTTGGACTCCGGATCTTCCAGACGTTCCATCAGTGCCGCGTAGGCACCGGCAGGAATGCAGCAGCAAACTAGCTGGTTCTGTCAATACTCCGGAGACCTAAGCCCATGCACGTGATCGTAATCGGCAGTGGCGTTATCGGCACGACCACCGCGTACTATCTCGCCCGACTTGGCCAGCAGGTCAGCGTGCTCGAGCGCAGGGCCAGCGCCGGTCTAGAAACCAGCTTTGCCAACGCCGGACAGGTGTCGCCGGGCTACGCCGCCCCCTGGGCAGCCCCGGGGGTTCCGTTCAAAGCGATCAAGTGGCTGCTGTCGAAACACTCGCCGTTGGTCATCAATCCACGTATGGATTGGTCAATGCTCCGCTTCCTGCTGATGCTGCTGCGCAATTGCACCAGCGCCCGTTATACGCTGAACAAGGGCCGTATGTTACGCATCGCCGAATACAGCCGGCGCGCCTTTGCCGAGTTACGCGAAGCAACCGGTGTCCGCTACGACGAACGCCGCTTGGGTACATTGCAATTGTTCCGCACCCGCAAGCAGGTGCAGCACGCGCATCGGGATATGGATATCCTGGCCGAAAGCGGCATACCCCATGAACTGCTCGATACGGACGGCTGCATCGATAACGAACCGGCCCTGGCTCGGGTGCGAAACAAGATCGCCGGCGGATTGCGGTTACCACTAGACGAGACTGGCGACTGCTTCGCGTTTACCGACGCGCTGAGCCGTATCGCCAGCGAGCAGGGTGCCAGATTCCATTTTGGCGTCAAGGTGCAGGAACTGGCCACCCAGGATGGGCGTATCACCGGTGTGCAAACCGACCAGGGACGCATCGACGGCGATCTGTACGTGCTGGCGCTGGGCAGCTATTCTACGGCGCTGCTGCGCCCGCTTGGTATCGATCTGCCGGTGTATCCGGTCAAAGGCTACTCATTGACCATGCCGATCGTCAATACGGATGCCGCGCCACGTTCAACCATTATGGACGAGACCCATAAGGTGGCCATCACGCGGCTGGGCGAGCGCATTCGCGTGGCTGGCACCGCGGAACTCAATGGCTTCGATGCGAGCCTGCCGCAACAACGTCGCGACACCATTGCCCATGTGGTCTCGGACCTATTTCCGGACGGCGGCGACCTGACCCGCGCCAGTTTCTGGGCCGGCTTGCGCCCGATGACCCCGGACGGCACACCAGTGCTTGGTCCAACGCGCTACCCAAACCTCTACCTGAACACTGGTCACGGCACTTTGGGCTGGACTATGTCCTGCGGCTCCAGCCGGCTGCTCGCCGATCTGATCAGAGGCCACACCCCGGAACTGGATTTGGATGGACTGACATTGCAACGCTATCGTCGCTGGTCGGGATGAGAGTGCGCGATCTAGTTTTTGGGCGATCTGGAGGCAATCTAGTATCTGCTTGTCGCATTTCCCACAACAGGATTGCCACGGGTCCTGCATCATGCTGGCATAAAAACAGCAACCGACTGATTGAAAGGAATTAACAAGTAGCTCATCGTAAAACGGATCGAGCTGGTACGCGGCGTGCTTGCATTTCATATTCAGCCCATTGAACCACTCGATGATGAACGCCCTCAAACAACGCCTCGCTGATTGCCGCCCGCTCGCCGAGACGCTCTGCAACGCATTGCGCACCGAGACGGCCAAACTCGGCTTCGGCACAAATGACCTGCCCGCGGCCGATGCCGGCACGGCGGCCTATCGGCTCGAATCCGATCCGGCTTCAGGCTCCGAAAGCCTGCTGGGAGAATGGCATGATCGGCATGGGTATCGCATCGGTATGCTGCTGTTTCACGGCGACGGCAGCTTTTTTGCTGAACACGACATCGCCAAGCCGCATCCCACCGATCCCAGCCTGTTTGTCGAGGCGATCGAGGCTTGGGGCCGCGACAACCAGCTGTGTTGCGAACCTCGGCTGTTATCGATGATCGAAGATGCCGACCAACCCACCGATTGAACAGACCGCCTGCATGGACCGATTGGATCGATTGGATTGGTTCGGCACGCTCGCGGCATCCCCCCAAAACCCTGCACACCGGAGCAACAACAATGAACAGCGGCTATCTGATCCTCTATCACAAGCAATCCACCAGCGCCCGAACACGTTTCCTGCGACACGGCCACGGTGGCATTTGCGGAATCGACGCGTTGCCCGAGGACGCGCTGCTGGACCCGACGCGGGGTGACGACGACAGCACCTTGACCACGCATCCGGGCATGCTGTTGCGCAATGCCGAAAACCGGCTCAAATTGCCGCGCGGGAGTCTGGAATCGGACTTGGGATTCCGCTGCCGGGTAGTTGCCGACGATACGGCCGGCGATGTGCATCTGGCTCATTTCGTCAGTATCGATCCGCCGTTCGAAGCCGCTCATCATGTTGGCGCGGCATTCATCGATCTGACCCAGGCGCGCGGCCTGCCGTCTACGGAATTGGAATTATTGCGTTTGGCCTACGAACACGTGCTGGGCTGAATCAGCCTGCCCGATCCGCCGGTTGTTGATTGAAACGTTTCTCTGGGGAATAGGGAAACACATCTTCGACAACGCCTTGCTGAATCGCTTGCTGGCGTTCGCGCCACCAGGCCGGGTCGAAAATCTCCCGATGCAATTTTCGAAATGCCTTGCGGAAACGAGGTTCGGTCAGCAGGAAGGTTTCGAATTCTTCCGGAAACACATCGCCAGGCGCGGCTGTGTACCAGACATCTTCGGAAAACTCCATCTCCGGGAATGGCGGGGGCGGAATGTCCCGAAAGCGACATTCGGTCAGATAGCAGATTTCGTCATAGTCGTAAAACACCACGCGACCGTGGCGGGTGACGCCGAAGTTTTTGAACAAGAAATCGCCGGGGAAGATATTGGCGGCGGCGAGTTGCTTGATCGCATCGCCATATTCGGCGGCGGCATGCACGATTTCGTCGTCGTTGGCGCTGCCCAGATAGATGTTCAGCGGCGACATGCGCCGCTCGATGTACAGATGCTTGATAATGAGCTGGTCGCCGGACTGTTCAATACTGCCGGCACATTCCTCGCGCAACAGGGTGATGAGTTCATCAGAAAAACGCTCGCGCGGAAAAGCAACATGGGAATATTCCCAGGAATCGGCCATGCGGCCGACACGATCGTGCAGCTTGACCATCAGATACTTCTGCTTGACCTGCTCCCGGGTCATTTCCTTGGGCGGCGGGAAATGGTCTTTGATCACCTTGAACACATACGGAAAGGACGGCAGCATGAACACGCACATGACCATGCCGCGAATGCCCGGCGCGACGGTGAACTCATCGCTGGAATACCGTAGATGCTTCAAAAAATCCCGGTAAAACTCGGCCTTGCCGAACTTCTGCAAGCCGATGGCGGTGTACAGCTCGGCTTTGCCCTTGTAGCGCATCAGCGGGCGTAAAAAATCGACTACCGCCGCCGGCACCTCGGTGTCGACCATGAAATAAGCGCGGGAAAAGCTGAAGATGTTGGAAATATCATCCTCACCGGTCAACAGGCCATCGACATACAGGCCGCCGGAACTCTGGTTGCCATCGCCGGGGCTCCCTTGCGCATCCCGTTGGTCCTGATGATTCATGATCGGAATCACAAACGGAACCTGTTCGGCCCCGTTGACCACCTTGCCGATCACATAGGCGGCCTTGTTGCGAAAGAACGGTTCGGAGAGCACCAGCAGCTGGAAATTCTGCTGCCGAGCTCGATTCGCCGGCAAGCGCTCGCGAATCGCGCGCATCAAATTGCGAATATCGCGCCGCCGATAGAGAAACGGCAAACCGAAGTTCAGATCTTCCAACAGGACCCAAAGCACCCGGGCGAAACCGTCGCGTGCCGGATAGTAGGGTCGAAAGATCGGTACCTCCGCTTCCAGATGCTCCGTGGACAGCATCGGCCAAACGAAGATGTAGGCGTTGTTGTAATAGCGCCGGTCGAACAATCGGCAGAACACCGAATTGTAAAAGGTTTCGGCCAATTCGGGCTGGTGATGCTGGGGCAGCAGACGTGCATACTCCACTTTGACCCGCTGCCAGAGCTGATCCTCTGGGCTGCGCAGTTGAAAGTCCCGGCGTAACTTGGCGGTGGTTTCGATGACACGTTGGTCGTAAAAGCCGATCCGTTCACGCGCGGCACATTGTGCGGCAACCCAATCCCCTTGCTCGAAACGCCAACGAGCCCCGGAAGTGATTTCACGAAACAGGCGGTAATGGCCGTCAAAGCCATCGAGGAATGCCTCGGCCAGGCGCTTGGCTTCAACCCAGGCCATGCTGAAGGATGCTTGTTGTCATCATCGGGCTGCTGCAAGCTGCACGCTGGTCAGCCCAGATCATTCGGCAATGGCAGTTCCTGTTCCGCCACCAGGATGCCGTCAACGTCACAATATATCCAGTTGCCGGGGTTGATGCGCACCCCGGCGACATCAATCGGCAGATCCACCTGGCCTTCGCCCCGGCGGGTGCTCTTGCGCGGTATGGTTGCCAGGGCTTTGATGCCCAGATCCAGCTCTGCCAGGCGCGCGCTGTCACGCACGCAGCCATCGATGATGACACCGGCCCAACCATTGTCCACAGCGCTCTCGGCGATCAGATCGCCGAGCATCGCACAACGTACGGAGCCGCCCGCATCCGCTACCAGTACCCTGCCCTGACCTGGCTGCGCCAACATCTCCTTGATGCGGGAGTTGTCTTCAAAACACTTGACCGTCACCGTTTGGCCAAAGAACGCCTCGCGCCCGCCGAAATCCGCAAAGATCGGCTCGCAAACGCCGAGTTGCTCCTCGAACTGGTCATAGAGATCGGCGGTGCTGAAGGTTATGCTCACAATGGCGGGCCTTTTGGGTCGATATGGTTTCGAGTCGATTGGTTTGGATGCGATCAGCGGCGCGGTGACGATGGCGATCCGGTCATTGCAAGCAAGGGCCTTGGAGACCCAGTCCTAAAATTGCTACCTGGAATCGCAAAATCAGAAGCGTTATCCCACAGCTGCGATCTTGGGCGATTGCTGGATGGAAACGTACCAACTGGCGCCGGATTCTCGTTCGCCTTTGCGAAGCGGCAACTCGCCCATGGTCGCCCTATGAGCGGGTTGCCGCAACGTCGATGCCGGACGAGAAGACAAGCCAGGCGGTAGATTTGTCGACAGAAGTCGCCTTAGAACTGCTCTTCTTCCGTCGAGCCGGTCAGTGCCGTCACCGACGAGGCACCGCCCTGGATGGTGGTGGTGACATCGTCGAAGTATCCGGCGCCGACCTCCTGCTGATGGGAAACGAAGGTGTAGCCACGATCGCGGGCACCGAACTCCGGCTCCTGCACCTTCTCAACATAGTGCTTCATGCCCTCGCCGCGGGCATAGTCATAGGCCAGGTCGAACATGTTGTACCACATATTGTGGATGCCGGCCAGGGTGATGAACTGATACTTGTAGCCCATGTCGGCCAATTCGTCCTGGAACTTGGCGATGGTGGCATCGTCGAGATTTTTCTTCCAGTTGAACGACGGCGAGCAGTTATAAGCCAACAGTTTGTTCGGGTTCTTCGCCAACACGGCCTGCGCAAACTCGCGCGCAAAACCCAGATCCGGGGTACCCGTCTCGCACCAGACCAGATCGGCATAGGGCGCGTAGGCGAGGCCGCGGCTGATGGCCTGTTCCGCACCGTTGTTGACCTGATAAAAGCCCTCGCTTGTCCGCGTGCCGGTCAGGAAGGGTTGGTCGTTTGCATCGACATCGGAGGTCAGCAGATTGGCTGCCTCGGCATCGGTGCGCGCCAGCAACAGAGTCGGCACGCCGGTAACATCCGCGGCCAGGCGGGCGGCGACCAGCTTTTGCACCGCCTCTGATGTCGGCACCAGCACCTTGCCGCCCATGTGGCCACATTTTTTCACAGCCGCAAGCTGATCTTCGAAATGCACGCCGGAAGCGCCGGCACCGATCATGTTCTTCATCAGTTCGAAGGCATTCAGCACGCCGCCGAAACCGGCCTCGGCATCTGCAACGATGGGTAAGAAGTAGTCGATATAGCCTTCATCGCCGGGACCGATCTCTTTCGACCATTGGATCTCGTCGGCGCGCTTGAAGGTATTGTTGATTCGCCGCACCATGGTCGGCACCGAGTCATAGGCATACAGCGACTGGTCCGGGTACATGGTCTCGGAGGTGTTGCCATCCGCGGCGACCTGCCAACCGGACAGATAGATGGCCTCGACACCAGCCTTGGCCTGCTGCATCGCCTGGCCGGCAGTGATTGCACCCATGCAGTTGACATAGCCCTTTTTGGCATCGCCGTGCACCAGACTCCAGAGCTTTTCGGCACCGCGGCGAGCATAGGTATATTCAGGTTGGAGACTGCCGCGCAGACGTACGACGTCAGCTGCACTGTAGCCACGAACAACGTCGTTCCAACGAGGATTTTCCGCCCAATCCTTCTCGAGGGCTTGGATCTGCTGAGCGCGGGTGGGGTTCGAAGTCATGGCAATCTCCACAATGGTATGAATTATTCCGTGCCGTCCCGATCGGCAAGTAGGCGAGCAGTCGGCTCGGCCATCTAGTCCAGATAAGCTGGTCCAGATCAGGTCGGCCCAGCGAAAAGAGGGCTCGCTTGTCGCGGGGTTCGGGAGCGGCAAATAGATGACCGTACTTGTCGGTCTTGATGCGGAACCTTATCTATCATGAAAATATTTGAACATGCAATTATTTCAATGCTGGCTATTGATAAAAATTAATTGCAGTGGGGTTGATTTACAATCTTCCTAATTATGCCCGTTGTCCATGCCGGCTCGCTTACTGCACCAGAGCCGTCTTGCGGATGCTGCCTGCGCAGCATGTTCAATTATTCCACCAGAATGAAGTTTGATTCGCCGCAGAGAACGCAGAGAAGAGGGATGCATTGGCCCTAGCCTAGGCTGTCGAAATGTCCTGAGTTTTGATGCCAAACCGATTCCGGGTCTTGGATTGCATCATCGAACGCACTGGGGAAGCCTAATCGGTGTCGGGGTCGCTATCGGAATCGGAATCGAATCCGCTCATCGATCAAAATAGCTAGCTCGATACCAATCCCTAATTCCGACCTCGACACCGACACCGACTAAGCACCCAAAAACCGGGAAGCTCTTGTTCTAGTGAGACGGCAGATTTCGACAGCCTAGCATAGTGCCGCCTGCACTCCCCTCCGTGCTACCTTGATTTTCCAGCCAGAAACGCGCGCACCACCTGCTCTGCGGTCCGGGCCAGCAGCATCTCGCTTTGGCTTTGCGCATCCTCCAGGCTGATCGGACCGGGGCAAAGACTAAACAACGCATGCATACCGGCCGGATGCAATGCATCCGCGTCGTCGCCGACGCTGCCGGCAATGGCGATGCACGGAACACCCAGCCGGGCGGCATGAGCGGCCACCGCGCCTGGTGCCTTGCCAAAGCGGGTCTGGCCATCGATTCGGCCCTCGGCGGTCAGCACCAGGTCAGCCCCAGCCAGGTGTCGCTCCAGACCGACCAGATCCAGCACCACATCGGCACCAGGTCGTAATGCGGCGCCGCAAAAAGCGAGCAGACCGGCGCCCAGACCGCCCGCGGCACCGGCGCCGGGGAGATCGCGCGTGTCAATGCCAAGATCACGCGCGATCACATCCGCCAAGTGTGCCAGACCGGTATCGAGTAATGCCACCTGCTGCGCATCGGCGCCCTTCTGCGGAGCATAAACCCGCGCCGCACCCTGAGTGCCGATTAGCGGATTATCCACATCGCAGATGGCCTCGACACGCACATCGGCGAGACGGGCATCGACCTCCGCCGCATCGATGCGATCGATCTGCGCCAGATGACCTCCCACCGGATCGACTGGCTCCCCGGCTCGATCCAGAAACCGATAACCGAGCGCCGCGGCCATGCCAATGCCGCCATCGTTGGTCGCGCTGCCGCCGATGCCGACTACCAGGGTGCGCGCACCCAAATCTAGTGCATGACGCATCAATTCGCCGGTGCCCAGCGTGGTTGTGCGCATTGGGTCGCGCTCGGTCTCGGCTAATAAGGCAAGGCCGCTGGCCAGCGCCATCTCGATAACAGCGGTTTGTGTGTCCGGCAGCCAGGCCAGTTCGGCATCCAGTGGATCGAAGCGCGGCCCGGCAACCCGAAAGCGCTTTGGTCGCGCCCCCAGGGCATGGGTCACCACATCGGCTAGTCCGTCGCCGCCGTCCGCCACTGGTATCTGCACCAGCTCGGCATCCGGCACCGCACGGACGACACCGGCGGCCATTGCAGCGGCCGCCGAACTCGCCATGCAGCTTCCTTTCAAGGCATTGGGCGCGAGAATGATTTTCAATCTTGGCATTGGACGCCTCCATTTGGTGGCCATGGAAAAAGCAATCACGCCCAGGGTTTTGCGACGTGCACTGGTCAGAGAAGCATCCGGCTAGCGATGTTCTCCCAGCGATGTTCTCCCAATAAGGCGCGCGGCCGTGCTAGTGCCTGCTCGCCCCTGTCGGCGCGTACTTGCTCGCCGTTCGCGCGGCGGCGCTGCTGCTCGCGATGGCTTATTCAGCTTCCGCGCCGGTAGGCAGGAGTTCGCCGTCGGCATACGCCCAGCGCAGCCACTTGGCTTCGATACCTCGGAGGCCGCCAGTCCAGAGCTACAATTGCAGTCCCAGCAGCGGGCTAGCCAGCTCGCCGTTTGCAGCCCACTCGATCTGTTGGCAACGGCCGTCGCGAAGCGTAAATACAGTATTCTCCTCCGGCTTAAACGGATCGAACCGACGGTATTCCGGCACTTGCATCAGATTTTGGTAGACCTCCATCTGCGCGCCCTTGTCCGCAAACAGCAAGGGGCAACCAAAGCGGATTCGGGCATCGCATGTATCCTCCCTTGCGGATTCAACTCGCCAGACGCCGCCAGTAGGTAGCGCGCCAATAGTAGAGCACGGTAGTGTCCGGCCAGGGATAAGAATCGGCATAGCTGATACCACGTGCCGGTTGCTCGATATTATCTCGTGCCGGGTCGAGCAGACGCCAATTGTCATCGATTCCCTCACCCTCCACTGGCATTCGCGTACGATCGCGGTTACGCCGTTCGGAAGCGCCATAGTCCTGATAGTTTTGCTGCGCCTCGGCCAGGCTGACCGTATTACTGCTGCCAGGCATATGTGGAAACCGCAGTTGCGTCAGATCATCCTCCCAGCCACAGATTGGGCAAATCTGATGAAAACCCGGCACCTGGTCATGCACCAGGTGGCCACAGCAGGGACAAGGATATTTATCGGTCACGAGGTTACCAGGGTTGTCTCGGTGTATGGTTTTGGTACGGTTAAATTACAGGTGGAGCCAATCGAGTAAAAGTTCCATCCACTCGACAATGTTCAAGCTGCGTCTGGACCGCCACCATCTCCCGCATATCATGAGGAGCATGTTCTCTTCTCCCTGGGGGTTTCCCTGGTATGTCTCCCTGGTATGTCTCCCTGGTATGTCTCCTTGGTATGGTCTTTCAGAAAAAATCTTGGAGCTGCGTAATCGCGGCTCATTGATTTTGAACGATCATTTTGGGTCTGCATGCTAGAGTCGTTTTCTGAAGATCTGTATACCTAACATTCCGCACGAGCCCCATTGTGACTTCGCAATGAAGGAAGAGCAGCAGTTCGGGAGCTGGCACAGCATCCGAGAGCGAAGCCATCAGGTACTGGAATTGAAAACCATGATGCGGGCATAGACGAATCCAGCGAGGCAATCCCATCAAACCTTAGCAGATTGCGAGCCTCTATCCACCAGAGAGGTTTGAACATACGACGGACATCAAAATCGAGTCAGTGGAAATCCTGCCACTCGTGAAATACGACATGGAAGCGCTTGGGCTTGCGCGCTTATTCGCGCTTATTCGACAAGTTGGTGCCAAACCACAACGGCGCGGAAATCGCCCCAGCGCAGGTCCTGTGAATGATGAGCGAGATCATAGAGAAAAGTGGGCGCATCCCCTGGGTGCACAGCACATCGAAAGCGCAGGTGGAGCACAACGCCCGTGAATAGCGCATGGTCAAGGTCAAGCAGGCGTTAGATAAGATCGCATCGGGTGCCGCCTTCAAAGAATGTAAGGATTCACCGCAGAGACGCAGAGTACCCAAGGCGCCTCGCCCGCAAGCGGACCTTTACCAGCCGAGCCGGTCGGCGTAGGAGCCCGCTTGCGGGCGACCCGCCAGCCGATACCAGCGGATCGAACGCGAGCCCCGCGCCTTTCCCGGGAGGAAGGGCACTGCCTTCGAAGAATAGATGAATTCACCGCAGAGACGCAGAGTGCGCAGAGTGCGCAGAGTGCGCAAGGCCAATGCATCCCTTTTCTCTGCGTTCTCTGCGTCTCTGCGGTGAATCAAACTTCATTCTGGTTGAACAGCTGAACATTCTACGCAGGCAGCACCCGTCAAGGGTCGATTGCCTAAAGCCGCAACAGTCGAATCCGCCGCCCGCCAGGGTTGATCTGTTCGCTGTCCGAGAGCCGCTTAGCCAGCGGTAACTGCCCGCTGCGTCGATCGAAAATTGCCAGCCAACCGGTGGCTAGACCAGCCCTTTCAAGTTGCGCAAAAACAACATTATGAATCAGCCTCTTAGCGTCAAGGTCTCGCAGGCATCCGCAGCCGCTTGCCAGCTTTTCGGAAAGCAAATACGGCAAAATCATGCGGCTGCAATCGTACACGTATCGACACCTTAAAAGGGCTGGGTAGAGGTCATGATGTTCAGCCAGATCTTCCAGCGGTTCATGGAACAAAGGCCCGTGCCGGTGATGGTTCAGGCCCTATTGGAACGGGTACTCAGCCCCAGCAAGCTCGATGCCTGGTTTGCGCGCACGGCGGTGGATCAATATACCCGGGAGTTGTTGTTCTCAACGATTTTCAATTTGATGAGCGCAGTGGTCTTCAAAACCCACCCATCCATAAACGCCGCCTACAAAGAGCAAGGCGAGTCGATCGGGGTTTCGATCACCTCGGTGTACAACAAACTCAACGGCCTGGAAAGTACGACCTCGGCGGCGTTGGTTCGAGACACGGCGCGGGAACAGGCCGCGATCGTCGAACAGATGGGCGGACAGTGCGCACCTTGGCTGCCCGGCTATCGGATCAAAGTCCTCGACGGCAACTGCATCGAGGCCACGGAGCATCGCTTGGAGGTGCTCAGAGAGACCAAGGCCGGAGCCTTGCCGGGAAAATCGCTGGTCGTTTACGATCCGTTGTTGGAGATGGCCACGGATGTGTTTCCTTGCGAAGACGGTCACGCCCAAGCGCGCTCGCTGTTCGCAGATGTGTTGCCGACGGTGCGGGAACATGACGTCTGGATCATGGATCGCAACTTCTGCGTGCGCAGCTTTCTGCTCGGGATTGCCGACCGGAAAGGTTATTTCGTTTGTCGCGAACATAAGGGACTGGCCTTTAGCATGCAGAGTCCGTGGCGAAAGATCGGCAGTACCGAGTCCGGAAAGGTCTACGAGCAGCGCATCGAGCTCGTCGACGACGAAGGCGAAGTCCAGCGCTATCGTCGCATCAAAGTCTGCCTGAAACAGGCTACGCGCGACGGGGAAACCGAACGCTTGCTGCTGACGAATCTGCCGAAATCGGCGGCCGATGCCAAGCTCGTCGCCGACATGTACCGCAAGCGCTGGCGTATCGAAACCATGTTCCAAGAGCTCGAGGCGCATCTGCATTCCGAGATCAATACGCTGGGCTACCCGAAAGCCGCACTGTTCGGTTTTTGCGTTGCGCTGGTCGCCTACAACGCATTGGCCGTGGTCAAAGCCGCGTTACGCACGATACACGGTGAAGAAACCATCGCCAACGACCTTTCCGGCTACTATTTAGCCGGGAATATCGCTCGAACCTATGACGGCATGACGGTTGCCATTCCGGAACAGGAATGGACCGTCTTTCGAACCATGTCGCTCGCCGAATTCGCGCAGATGTACTTGCAATTGGCCTCCAACGTCAATCTGGCAAAGTTCAAAAAGAGCCGTCGGGGACCGAAAAAACCACCGCCGAAGCGAAATCGATAGTCCAACCACCCTCACGTTTCGACAGCGAAATTGCTCAAGGGGAAGACACCGCGTGAGTAGTCACCTTGAAAGGGTTGGCCCAGCCGACAGACTCGATGGCCGCACGCTAGACGTCGAGCTTCTCATGACCGAATGGCATAGGGCGTTTTCTCTCTCGATTCCGATTCCGATTCCGATTCCGATAGCGACCCCGACCCCGATTGCACTCCGCCGATGTCTGGATAGCGTTGTATCGGTAATTCATGAACCGCTACTAAGCCACTGTTTGAGTACGCCCGCGCCCAGCGCGATCGAGGGGAGGCAATCGCCACGGGCTATGCAAGCGGCGGCTACAGGCTGAAGGAGATCGGCGCGCTCTTCGGACTATAGGATGCTCAGGTCAGTCGGATCGCTCGCAGGGGGCGCGGTGTAAAATGCAAGAGCTACTCCCGTCTCGCATTTCCCCACTCCCGCATATGACCCCATTCCCGCAGTCACTTCTCCGAGGCAGACAATCTCCCGGAATGTGACAATTCGCTAGAGCTGGCTATTTTCATCAATCGCGGAAATAATTGATTTCAGAGGTCAGCCCGGTGCCGGGACAGACCGTTCCCAGTTCAAATTGATCCCCAACCGGTTTGCGACACCGGAAGGGGTGCCAGAAGCCAAACGCTCCCCTTATGAAGCACGAAATCTTGTTGTTCCTTGCCGCATCTTTGATGCTGGCCCTTGCCCTGGTTGTCAGAGGACGCCTCCAAGACAATTACTTCAGATTTGCGCTCATTTCAGTCGGCGCCTTTATCGTTGCTCAGGTCTTGATCCATACCCTGACGGACGCCGTGCAATGGCAACGGCGCAGCAGCATCGAAGGGGTGCTGCAAGGATTGCTCCAAGATAACCGTCAAGGCGACCGACTCCTGCTGGTTGGTTCCAGCTACACGGCCCGGGCAATCGACGATGCCGTCCTCGAGCAAGAGCTTGAACAAAACAATGCGCCACTGCTAGTGCAATTGCTTAGTTATCCCGGAGTCTTCGCCTTTGAACAAGATCTATTCCTGGAGCGCTATCTGGAACAAAGCCAACAACGACCGGCGATCGTTCTCATTGAACTCGGCAGCGAATTAATCGCAACAACAGCCAAAGAGAACTCAATGACAAGCAAGACGCTCCGCTATCACGACACCAAGCGCGTAGCCATGATGTTGCATCAAGTAATCTACCGCATGCCGCGCGAAAACGCAGCCGAGCTGATACCCCTGTCCGCCGGTATCCTAGAGCGCCACCTGGCACATCTGTTCAATCTGGGAATCCTCTTGCACATAGAAGACACTAAAGCCGCCAAGATCCGCCGTGGTTTCCTCCCCGACGATGAGGTAGCGGAAGGCTTTGATATCGAGGAGGCGCGCCGAATCATCCAGGCACGCCGTCAACGTAGTGGCCGAATTGGACTGAACACAGAGATCGACGCCTACAGCGCACTGATTGAATTCCGACGAACGCAGGCCCGAAGGCTCGAGACCGAGAATCTTCAGCCTGTGATGTTCTACGATGTACCTTCCCTCGACGATACACGACTAGCCCGGACGGATGCCTTATGCCGAGCGCTTGGCCAGTATTGCATTGCGCTAGACCCAGGGCTGTGGAATCTGCTGGACGAAACGATGTGGACCGACATGGGCCACCTGAACACCGAGGGGGGAAGAGTCTTTGTGGCATCCCTTGCCCGACGACTCGTCGATAAGTTAGGGGCTGGCAATGCTCTTCAATAGCGGCATCTTTTTGCTCTTTTTCATTCTTTGCTTTTCCTTACTGTGGGTCTTATCCGGCAACCGTCCACGACATTGGCTGCTCCTGATCAGCAGCTACGTCTTTTACGGCTGGTGGGACTGGCGATTTCTCGGTCTTATCCTCTTCATCACCGCCGTCGCGTATTTCGGTGCGTTATTTGTCCATGACGGTAAATCAGCCCGGGTGAGACAGATCGCGTTGATCTCAACCATCACGATGTCGCTCGGAGTCCTGTTCTTTTTCAAGTACTTCGGATTTTTCATAGACTCTCTCGGCGCGCTAGTAGCGACATTTGGTCTAACCCTCGCAGGCAGCTCGCTGGAAATCATCCTACCGGTCGGCATCAGCTTCTACACTTTTCAAGCCATCAGCTACATCGTTGACGTACGCCGGGGCGTTTTGCCGGCCGATCATCATCCGCTTGAAGTTGCGCTCTACATTGCTTTTTTTCCACAGTTGGTTGCCGGACCCATCGTCCGCGCGACGGACTTCTTGCCGCAGCTGCGACAAGGATTAAAGCTCGACGCCGATGCTCTAAGGCAAGGCATCGCGATCTTTTTGATCGGTTTTCTGTACAAGGCCGTCATCGCGGACAACCTCGGGCGATTGGCAGACCCCATATTCGCGGATGTCCAGGCTTGGAGCAGAGTTTCCCACTGGGTTGCAATCCTTGCTTATTATGGCCAGATCTATTTCGACTTCGCGGGCTACTCCGGAATGGCCATCGGTATCGCAAGATTGTTGGGCTTTTGGCTACCGATAAATTTTAATTATCCCTACAGTTCTGCCAGCATCACGGAGTTCTGGCGCAGGTGGCATATATCCCTCTCATCCTGGCTCCGGGACTACCTCTATATTCCTCTTGGCGGGAATCGGGTCGGAATTCTGTCCACATACCGCAACCTCTTTCTCACCATGCTGCTCGGAGGCTTCTGGCATGGAGCCTCGTGGAACTTCATTGTCTGGGGAGCCATGCACGGTGCGGCATTGATCGTCCACAAGCTCTGGACCTCGGGCGGGTTTTCCCATGGGGGAAATCACTTCTTTGTTATCGCGGTGGCCTGGGTCATCACACAACTTTGGGTTTTGATCGCTTGGGTATTTTTCCGTGCGGAGTCTTTCGACGACAGCTACCACGTCCTGGGTTCGATGTTCGGGCTCAGCGGTCAGGCCGCAACAGCCGCGCATTCCTCCCCCCTCTTGCTGCTGTTGGTTATTACACCAATTGCGGTCGATACTGTTGTCGGCCGCATCGGCGCTGATAAAAAATGGCAGTTTATCTTGCCCGATACGCTGTATGCTCTCTTCTTGGGGTTCCTGGTCGCCGCAATGGTATGGTCACTACCCCTGACGCTGACTCCTTTTGTATATTTCCAGTTCTGAAAGAGATCGAAAAGCAGGGTCAGGTCCATGGTCAGCGCATCTCGTCGTCGCAACCAAGACTCTCACATGGCAAGACCACCGCGCATCGAGTTGGCCGGCGCATGCTATCACCTGACTCCGCGCGGTGATCGGCGCGAAGCGATTTACCAGGACGACGAAGTATACAGCTTGGTTCTGACACCTTAGGCGATTTCTGTCGAGAAATGGACCCTCCGGCTTGTTTTCTCGTCCGCCTTCTTGTTGTGGCAACCCGCCCATACAGCGACTGTGAGCGGATTGCCGCTTCGGTATGTTGCTCTCCGGTAATCGCCTTAGTGGGATTTGCTGCTGATCCCGAGTACGATCTGCGACCCCCCTGGCTGCAACTCGACATCGGTACGCGGCGCCCTGGCCGCAACGAATCGCAGTACCAATGCAAGCATGGCGGGGATGAACGTCAATGTCACCAGGGTAGAGAACAACAGGCCGAACAATACGATGGCACCGAGGCCGCGATAGAGTTCGGTGCCAGCGCCTGGATTGAACACCAGCGGTGACAGGCCGGCAACCGTGGTGACCATGGACATCATAATCGGCCGCAGCCGGATGTGTACCGCATTGGTGACCGCGTCGACCACCGACAGACCCTGTTCGCGCAGGTTGGTGATGGCGCGCTCGACAATCAGGATCGGGTTGTTGACCACGGTGCCGATCAACACCAGAAAACCGAGCATGGTAATCATGTCGAACGGCTGGCTGATCGGATACAGGCCGAGCTTGTCCAGATGCGCACCGCCGAGATTCAACAATGCCAGCCCGGCAATACCGCCGCTGATGCCGATCGGCACGCTGGTCATGATCAGCAGCGGCCAGCCCCAGTGGCTGAATACCGCCACCATCAGCAAGTAGGCGATCAACAATGCCACCGCAAAGTTGCCGGCCAACGCGTCGCGGGTCGCCTCTAGGCGATCGCTGGCACCGCTCAAGGTCAGATTGATTTGCTCGGGCAGCTCGCCATTCGCCTTCATACCGGTGATGATTCGCTCGCGCACCAATGCAACGCCCTCTTCCAACGGCACATCCGCAGGCGGGATGATGCTCATGGTAACGGTACGATCGCCATCGACGCGGCGGATGATCTCGGTGTTGACCGTCTCGACCAAACGCGCCACCGCGGACAGCGGCACGATGCCGCCGCTCGGCGAGTACAGCATCAGTTGTTCCAGATCCTGCGGCCGATCGATGTTGCCGGCGGTGCTATATAAAAAGATGTCGATCTCATCATCGCCGAGAAAGAACTCGTCGACAAAAGCGCCGTCGGAGTAGGCCCAAACGGTATAGCCAAGATCGCCTGGACTGATGCCTAATTCCGCGGCACGCTCCCAATCCGGGTGCACCTCCAGCATGGGTTGTCCGAGGGTCAGGCTGGAGGGCTCGGACTTGACCCGCGGGTTGTCGAAAATCTGTCTCGCCTTCGCTTGCACCTTGGTACCGGCTTCGAACAGCGTGACCAGATCCGGGCCGCTGATCTCGATATTGATCGAGCGGGTGCCGCCGAAGTTGCTGGAGAAGATCGAGCCGCGACTGGAGAAGCTGAACAATCCGGGCAATTGCCTGGTTTTGTCGGTGGCCACGGCCATCAGCGCCTCGGTCTGTCGCCGATCGGTCGCCTCGCGCACCACGAACACACGGCTCTGGCTGGCGAAGCCGATGGTGAAATTCAGCGCCGGCACATCGCTTTCACCGGCCGCGAATAGGGCCGGATCCTGGCCCACGGCTGGGTAGAATTCGGCGTCCACCTGTTGAAAGGCGTTGCGCATCATGTCGATGTTGTAGCCGGGGGGAGCGAACATCAGCGTGAAAATCTTCGACTCCTCCCCCTCCGGCAGATATTCCGCATCCGGCGTCAGCCACCAGATGATCGCACCGGCAGTGCTCAATACCAGTACAATCACCAACAGCGGTCGCAGCAGGCCCTGGACGAGCCAGTGCACTACCCCAAGCAACACAGAGGCAAAGCCGGAGCCCAGCCGCGATAAGAACGGCTGTCGACGGCCCGCAGGCGGTAACCTGAGCCAACGTCCGGACGCGGCCGGCACCAGGGTGATGGCGATCAGCATCGACATCAGGATGGACGCGGAAACCGCCACCGCAATGTCGGAATACAGCTGGCCGGCCTCTTGTTGGATAAAAATCACCGGCAGAAACACCGCGACCGTGGTCAATGTCGATGCCAATACCGCCGGCCAGACCTCGCTAACGCCCTCCAATGCCGCCTGCATGCGTTGTTTGCCCTGGGCCAAATGACGGTAAATGTTTTCCAGCACGACGATGTTATTGTCCAGCGTCATGCCGATGGCAAAGGCAACCCCGGCCAGAGAGATCACGTTGATGGTACGCCCGGTCAGCAGCAGTCCCAGGAAGGCGGCGATGGTGCAAATGGGAATACCAAGCGCGCCGATCAGGGTTGCCGGCAATGAACGCAAGAACAAAAACAACACCAAGACCGCGAGCAGGGCACCGATGGCCAGGTTACGCTGTACCACCTGCACCGCGTCGGTCACATAGACAACATCGTCGGCGGTACGCACCAGTTTCAGCCCCTTGGGATTCAGCAGGTCGCGATTCAGCTCCTCGACGGTTGCCAGCATGTCGCGCTTGATCTGGATGACATTGCTGCCGATTTGCCGGCTCACGGCGAAGGCCAGGATCGGCTTGCCCTCAGAATAGGCGTAGCTGCGGACCTCGGCATAGCCGAGTTCGGCATGCCCGACATCGCGCAGCCGGATAAAGACGCCGTCGCGCTCGGCGATGACCAGGTCTTCAAGCTCCTGCGGACTGTCGAAGCGACCGATGGTGCGCAGCAGATAGCGGCGCTTGCCGCTGTCCAGATCGCCGCCGGAAACATCGCGGTTGCGTGCGCGGATCGCCTCGCGCAATTCCGTCAGACGGATACCGCGCTGCGCCAGGCGCACCGGATCCACGGATACCCGCACCTGGCGCTCGGCACCGCCGCGCAAACCGACGCTCGAAACTCCGGGCACCCGCTCCATCGGCGTCTGTACGTACTCTTCGGCCCAGTCGCGCAATGCGATGATTTCGTCTTCGGTAAAGACACCGGATTCCGGCATCAACCGGAAGTACATAAACGAGTTGGAGGAAAAAGCCTCGGCACGAATGCTTGGCTGATCCACGTTCTCCGGATAACCTGGCACTTGGGACAACGCGTTATTGACATTCAGCAGCGCCTCCTCCAGCGGCACCGAGAAAGGAAACTCCAGCTCGATGTCGGCGCTGCCGGTCTGCGCCGTGGATACCATGCGCTCCAGCCCGGGGATGCGTCCCAAGTATTTTTCCTGCTCGACCAGGATCTCTTTTTCCACGTCCTGTGGTGCGGCCCCAGGCCATTTGGTGCTGACCGTGATGACGCGCGCGTCCAGGTCCGGAATCATCTGTACCGGAACCTGAAAGATCGACAGCAACCCGAACAGCGTCAAAATCAGAATCGCGACGGTTAGGATGACCGGACGTTGGATGGCAAATTTGAACATCAGTTTTCGATCGTCACACGTATGTCGCCGATTGCTTCCGCCGGTGCAACGCGCTGGCCGGGCCGCAATCGCTCGTTGCCGAGCAGCACCAGGCGATCGCCGGCGCGTAGGTCACCGCGCAGCAGTTCCAGCCGATCGCCGTTGGCACGCCCGGTCTCGACCGCGACCGGATAAGCCTGATGGATACCGTCGGTGAGCCGCACTTGCCAAACCTCGCGGCTGCCATCGCTTTTTGCGATGACAGCGTCGCGCGGAATCGTTAGGGCCTGTGCGTGACCGCCGCTCAGATCCACCCGCACACGGGCGGACATACCAGGTGCTAATGCGCCATCCGGATTCGGGAGGTCAATCAGCAGTGGGAAGCCGCGGGTACGCTGGTCACCGCTGGCAACGCGTGCCGATACCTCGCCGACGAAATCCCGCTCGGGCAGCGCGTCGAAACGCAGGCTGGCGGAAGCACCGGCGGCAACGCGGGGATAGTCGCGCTGGGGCAAGGTGGCACGGATGCGCAGTCGATCCAGCGCCACCAATTCAATCGCGGCCTGGTCGCGCTTGGCCCATTCACCCACCTCGACATTCTTGGATACGACCATGCCGGTGAAGGGTGCGGCCAGCGCATGTCGTTTCACAAGCTCACGGGCGCGCTCCAGAGAAGCTCGCTCGCCACTCAAAGCCGCTGCTGCGATCTCGACATTGGCGATGGCCGTTTGCGTCTCGGTCTTGGACGCATGCCGGCCCTGCTTCAGCGACAACAGTTCGTCGCGGATGCGGATCGCATCGCGATGCTGTGCTTCACGCTCCTGCACCCGGGCCATGGCAGCCTCGGTTTCCAGCTCCGCGAGGCGTGCATCCATCCGTAACACTGGCTCGCCCTGCTCGACTAGCGCGCCCTCATCCACAAACAGCTCGGTGACCCAGCCGTCCACCCGCGGTGACAATTCAGCATACCGGATAGGCTCGGTGGTGCCGGATAAGACGACCTGTTCGTGCAATGATTCGCTGACGACCGCGGCTAAGATGACCGGACTTGGCGGGCTGTCGGAAGCCGCCGTCTGCTGTAGTATGCAGCAGAGCAGCGCTGCTGTACTCAAATAGGCCAGACGGCTGTGTGGAATTGTGATCATTCTTTGTTGATGGGTAGCTCGGGTTCAAGGCGCGTTTACGCCGACTTCGACGCAACATAGTGCCTTGCAGGCAAAATCGCCAGCCTGGCTTTCCTTAGCCGCAAGCCATTTGCGGCGGTTAGCCCCCAGGCATCCTCAGATAATCCGCTGCTGTAGCAACGCCTTACACTGCCCGGTCGGCAAGGCCCTGCGGCTGGCGTCCGGCCGGCGTCGTCGGCCTATTCGCCCGCAAGCGGGCTCCTACGTCGGCCGTACCCGGCGGCTTGTAGGAGCCCGCTTGCGGGCGACGCGCCGGCTACACGACAAGGATCGAGCATGGTAGAACCGTCCAAATGCCAGGGCCGGTTTGTGGGGATAACTCAGAGTTAGAGCTCAGAAATTCGTTTGCGGTGCTCTGCTGCGGAAGTCGCGAGACTCGTTGCAGTCGTTGTCGTCATCGTGGTCGTCACCTATAACCCACGATGAGCGATTACGGCAACGAGCCGGCGTAGGGACTCCGGTTACCCGGAGCCCCCGCCACAGACCCGGACGTGCAGTTTTCCCGCATCCGGTTCCTCGGTTGTACTCGCTCATCAAGCGAACAAGAGCGGTCATGCAAACACCAGTTGCGACTGGACACATGATGGCTCGGTGGTGCGAGGGCGGGCAACGCCGAGCCGCTTCAGGGCGCGCTTGAACGCGTCCCAAGTGAAGCTCCGACGCTTGCCCCCCCGCCGATTCAGCCATTTGAATGCCGCCGCGACGGCCGCCGTATGCAACCGCCACAGGGCCGCCGCGTTGCCGCGCAGCCCGTCGTCATTGTCGTGGCCCAACAACCGTCGATTAAGCTCCTTGACGAACTCCCGGCCCGGCAGATGCCGGTGGCTCCTGATCCAGTCCGTGATGCTGCGGATGGCGCGCTGCAAACGCTTGCGCGCGGTCCGACGCATGAGCTGTACCCGCCCCCGAAAGGTACGGTACCAGTACAGCTCGAAGCCGAGAACGACAAGCCGCGTGCTCGGGTCCGGCCGCGAGCGGCTGAACAGCACGATCTGAGTCTTCTCGGGGGCGACCTCGAGGCCGAATTTCTCCAGCCATTTCGGCAGCACCTG
This sequence comes from Thiohalocapsa sp. PB-PSB1, assembly GCA_016745215.1. GTDB lineage: Bacteria > Pseudomonadota > Gammaproteobacteria > Chromatiales > Chromatiaceae > Thiohalocapsa. Next base: position 2,735,436 of record CP050890.1, on the reverse strand, counting down.
ATAGAACCGCTGGGCGCCCGCCCGACAGGCGAACGCGCACACGAAATCATCGGCGTATCGGCACAACAGCACCCGGCCCCGACAACGGGTCTTGACTACGTGCTCAACCCACAGGTCCAGCGCATCGTGTAGGTAGACGTTCGCCAACACGGGCGAGATGATCCCGCCCTGCGGCGTCCCTTCGCGGGGATACTGAACCGCTCCGTCGGTGTCGAGTCTACCGGCTTTGAGCCATTTGCGGATCAGCCCGAGAAAGGCCCGATCATCGATCCTACGCCTAAGCATCTTGATCACCCAGTCGTGGTCCATGTGGTCGGAAAAGCCCCGGATGTCGGCCTCCACCACATGCTGGTAGCCGCCGTACTGAAGCTCATGCGCAAGCCCGATCACTGCCTCCTTGGCGCCGCGGCCCGGCCGCTAGCCGTGGCTGCAGTCGCAGAAGTCCTGTTCCCCGATCGGACAGGGGGATCGCGCTCAGCAGCTTGGCGCAGGCCAGCTGCACGAGCTTGTCTTCCAGGGCCGGCAAGACCGGCGGTCGCTGTTTTCCGTTCTCTTTGGGAATGTCGACGCGCCGCACCAGCTTGGCCCGGTAGCGCCCGGCCTTCACGCGCTCGGCCAGGTCGGTGATGTTGGCGTAGAGGTCAACGGCGTACTCCTTCGCCGTCACCCCGTCGACGCCGCTGGCCGCATCCTTGTTCAGGTCGTGACCGGCAGTGCATCAACAGCTCGACAGTCACCTCGCCGAAGAGGTTGCGAAAGCGGTGGTGTTTGCTCTGCCTGCTCCCCTCGGGGCTCGATTGGCTCTTCCCCGCAGTGAGATTGGCATAGACCCGATCCGGCATGTCCGGCATCTGTTTCCTTTGCGGGCTGCGTACTCCCGTCGGGTCCTTACGCCTTAGGACGGGCTTTCCCCGTCTCCGACGACGATGCCCGATAAGACACCTCGTTGACATCCGGCGGTCTCCCGCCTACCTACGCGCTCCCTGTTCGACAACTCGACCCGCGCCCATGCCGCCAGCCTGTGAACAAGTGGGCTCTTCACCCGTTCGTGTCCCAACGCTGACGATTTCATCATGTCATCTCTTGTCGGAGTCTTCGGGGCTTCCCGAGTTCTCTGACGCCTCTCTTCCTGCATACATAAGCCTGATGACTCCGGCGGACATCCACACACTTGCCAGCTAGCGCGTGCTTCATGTTGACTTCCAGGACGTTAACACTGTCGTCATCCGCTTACTTTGCTTTCTCGAAGCTGCCCTGATCCAAACAGGCGCACTTCAGGGAGCGCGATCTCCCCTACGGCCTACAGGATTCTCTGTGTACGCTTGCCCTGCACTTCACTTTGTTCACGAGGCACAAAGCTCCGCAGCAGGACCAACACTCGATACGGGTGGGTGGCTAGCCCTTACCCGACCGGGACTTTCACCCGGCAAGAGGCGCCGAGCTTTGCTCGGCGTGATAACGTCAACCGCAGCCTGCGCCAAACTGCGGCCACGCGCGAAGCGCTGGCCGCAGTTTGGCGTCGGGCTGGCGGACTTGTTGGGCGATTTTGGGCGATTTCATTCACGGGCGATCATGTTAATTGAGCCTGGCCCCTTTCCACTCTACGGCACGGACGATTGGGTCAATCCGGATCGAGGCGCGCTCGGGCCGAGTTCCGCGTCCGCGCAAGTCCCGCCCCAGCCCGATGGCTATGGATCACCAAACGGCAGACCTGTTCGCTGACTTGGGCATTGGATGGAGACAAATATACTGTCCCCAGAATTTCCTTCTGATTCGTCAACGTTGAGGCCAAGCCAGTTCTGCAACAGACCCCTATTTCACCGCTCCACGTCTAATAACGCGGAATGCCGCAAGGGCTGCACCGAATGCGAAGAGCGTGATCGAAGGGGGTATCGGGACGACTTCGGGATCGGAGCGCAGAATGCTCGCCGTAAAGACCCCGCTCCCAGGATGGGGGTTAACCTGATTGGAGCCACCTCCGTTGATGAACCGATAATCAAACTGAAAAGAACTCAGTGTCAGCGACGAAACCTCGACTTCCAGTGGAATATCGATGTACCAGGGTCCTTGCGTGTCGATGTTCCAGGCGACCGCAAGGCGGTCGAGATTATCAGGTGAGCCACTTGTCTGGACTTGGGCGTCGGGAGAGAGCGGTATTGCATTGCCGGGGTCCGAGATTCCGGAAATGGACCAGACTATTCCGGTGAAAACGCTCGCGCCATCGGGAGAACCGTGGTTGTTAAAGTTCGATGACAAGACCGAGGAGCTCAGGTTGTCGAAAAGATCGACGTTGTCGATGGCGACGTTATTTCCCGTCGTCGCTTGACTACCGGCCGTGAACCGTAGGTAGTACTGTAGCGATGGAAACAGCGTCACGTCGGGAAAATCGATCGTGATGTCCGCACCAACGTTGCTGGCCGAATCGGAGGTGCCAAGGGGACCAACTGTTGCAGTGGTCAATTCCACCAATGCTGCGCTTGCCGGTAGCGAGGCGAGTACTCCGGCGACAACAAGAAAGCTGTTACGGAAACTGTGTAGTGGTTTGAGAATCACGATGAGTGCTCCAAGTGTTGGAAGGCCGTTCGGAATATTGTGCGCCAACGTTTAGTTAACCTGCGAGCCCGCGCCGGTCGGGCATCGCGGCGCTTCGCGCTCGCGGCCCGACCGGCGCGGGCTCGCAGGTTTAACGACTTGTTATAAACCTTTTTTTGGTTCGCTTCACTTTCCGTTTCAGCAAACCGCTATAGGGATTCTACAACATTCAGTCCCTGACTGGGGCGTGGAAACACGCTCTTTTATTGGAGGGGACGATGGAACAAGGGTCCGTTGTGCGCGCCTGGCTCCGGAAGTGCAGCGCTGTTGCAAAGAGCACAACGGATTTTCGCTCTTCTCGGCTACATCGCAACACAGCGATAGTTTCCCGAGCCGTTGCGGATCGAGTGGTTGAGGTGGTCATCAGGCCGCCTCGTGCATGAACGGCGGATCCTGGCCGCGCGAGGGGCCGATGGTGGGCGCAAGGTCGCGCTGACGTCGCAGCCGTCCGCCGCAACTCGGGCAGACGTGGATGTCTTTGCCGGTCAGGCGTTGCAGCAAGACGTCGTAGGGCTCGCGCACTTTGGTCGTCGTCACCGGCGCTAGGCCGAGCAGCGCTTTGGCACGATTGAGCTTGGTCGCGCGGTGTCCGCAGGCGAGCAGTCCGTAGTGGCGGATGCGGGTGAAGCGCGGCGGCAGGATGTGCAGCGTGAACCGCCGGATGAATTCGTTGGCGTCCAGCGTCATCACTTTGCTCTTGGCGCCGTCTTTGTCGTCTTTCCAGGTGAAGGTGACTTTGCCGTCGGCAACACTTAAGGATGCGGTGGTTGCTGATGGCAATGCGGTGGGTGTAACGCCCAAGGTAGTCGATGATCTGTTGCGGTCCGCCGAACGGGGGTTTGGCGTAGACCACCCAGTCGTGCTCGCGCAGTGCCTTGCGCAACGCGCCGAAGTGCGTGCCCGGCGGTGTCTTCAGCTCGCCTGTGGTATGCGCGTGCTCCAGGCGCTCGAGGTAGTTTCCGCGGAAGACCTTGGACAGCGCTTTGACCGGGAATAGCCAGTCGCGATGCGGACAGGGCTTGAACTGTTCGCCATCGAACGTTAAAGCTCCGCCTGGGACGATGCAGTGCAGATGGATGTGGCGCTCCATCGTCTGGCCCCAGGTGTGCAGCACGGCGGTGATGCCGAGGGTTCCGTTCCAGTGACGAGCGGCAAAGGCTTGCAGGGTGTCCGTTGCGCTGGCGAACAGCAGTTCGTAAATCAGTTTGTCGTTCCACCCCACCCAGTCGTTGATCGCATGCGGCAGCATGAAGACGGTATGAAAATAGGGCACCGGCAGCAGTTCGTCTTTGCGCGCTTCGATCCAGCGCGCTTTCTCCAGCCCTTGACATTTCGGGCAGTGGCGGTCGCGACAGGAGTTGTAGCTGTTGTGAAGGGTGCCGCAGTCAGTGCAGTAGTCGATGTGCCCGCCCAGTGCCGCGGTGCGGCAGTTTTGGATGCCACTGAGTACCTTGTGCACGTGCAGCGGATAGGAGGGAGTGCTCGTGCAGGGAGTCGGGCAAATGCGCGCGCAGGATGTCGGCAACTTCGAACGTCGGTCTCTGGTTGGAGCCGGAGTGCGTGTGTTCCGCTCTATGATTGGGAGTTGGAGAGGAAAGGAATGGCCATGCCATTGAGTGTGCTCATTCTTTTTCTTTATTTATTGTTTTATTGTTTATTTCAGCGCCGGTCCTGCTTTGTCTCGGGTGTGGTCTCTTCCAACGCGATAGCGTTTTAATATAACGTTCACACTCAGCCGCGCGAGGTACGAGCGTCGGCTGTAGCGCCTTGTTCGGCCTTCATGCCTTGCTCAGCTTGGTGGAATCGACCTCGCCGAGCAGATTGTTTTTGTAAAAAATACTTAGCTAATCCATCGATGCTGTAACCATGCTCTTTGGCAATGTTATCTTTTGTGGTCCAAAGCTCTTTAATCACCTCGTCAGTCATCATCATACACTCCCATTAACTCAATTGGTGTTGCTATCTCCGGGCAGTGGTAACCATGATTCTCTATGATTGCCCGTATTTTGGGTTTCTTTTCCGCGTTATCTATATGGCGACAGTTCCACGTTAACAGGAAATCCATGCGGTTTACTGCTGATACGGCCACATGCAGCGCATCATCTAGCGCTTTCTTTGGTATTCCGCCTTCGCCAATCAGCGCCTTCGATAATTCAACGGATTTCTCGTCGAGTTGGAGTATTTCGATATCTTCAAGTATCGCGAGTCGCCTTGACGCAGCCGACTCATCGCCTCGTCCCGCTTCTTCTATGACGACCTCAGAGATATATAACGAAAAACGCTTTCTTTGAGTCTCCCACCAATCAGCAGTTCCCTTCTGCCACGCAGCCGCAATCAGATTGTTCGACGGTCGCGCTGTCAGGTATGAGACGATTGAGGTTTCGATGTAGACCTTTGCCATGTTGCATCTGCGAAGCCAAGTCGATCTGTTTCTAGCCGAACGCCAAACTCAGCAGCCAAGTGCCGCTTGCACTGAGTTTGACTCTACGAAAACGCCTCCGCGGCACTTGGCCTGCTGGAGTGCCACGTTAGGCGATGGGTCGATCTTACCTCATTTATTTTGCCCCATCCTTGAGAGCATCGTTTTTGGACCTGAAAAAGGCATTCTAAGCTCAAAAATGAGCTTTTGTATAGCTCATTATGTTGTTTTATCAAATGCTTACCTTGGTCCGACCCCGTTATTTATTAATTGAAAGAACGAGCCCCTAATCGGATCGTTGCTGGCAAGATAGCGAGCCAAGTGACGGATAAAGCTCTTGTAGTAAGTCAATATTGGAGTCGACGATACCACCTACTGCTGCTGACTCTTTGAGGCTGTTTATATTCTTTAACAACTCACGGTAAACTTTACCCACCTTGTCAAGCTTCTCTCATGATAAGGGTATAGTGAACGCATTAATTTTCGTCAGCGATTTATTGTAATGTCGCACAAGTCGGAGTTCTGTGGCAATCAAGTCGTCTACCGCGGCGATCAAGTCGCAGCAATTAGAAAAAGTTTCTTGCAATTGCCGTTGAGTCCGAGTCGAAAGCGTGTCTGAATGCAATTTATCATTGCATCGGAGCAAATTATCCCGAGCTTTCTTCTCGGCGGCCTTGTTCATAACTCCGAACCAACTGACGAGCCGGTGCGTTGAGCTTTTCCGTAAAACTTTGTTTTTAAAGTTAAAATACTGGAACGTTCGAGGCTAAACCTAAGTCTTGGCCGAGCTTATGAACAAGGCCTTCTCGGCTAAGTCCGCCTCTTGCTGAGCCAAGGCGGAGCGGGTTTTTTCTCCCATTACGCCATCGATAGGGCCCGGATCATATCCAGCATCTCTTAGCACTTCTTGGAGCTGCTTAATCTTTTCACGCCTTTCAACTCTATATTTTTTATATCCATCCAATCGGGCAACGTATGTAGTCAGGCCTGTCGGAAGTCGCACGAGGATTACAAGATCATCGGGATTCTCCACGCGAACACGCTCTAATACTTCTAGACGGATTCATTTCGTCAGTGTAGAACAGCCATTGGCTCGAAGCGAAGCGAAATAGAATGCGCGTTCAGTTAGATCAGCGCTGTCGATTTTTTTTATTATATCTGCAGCGCTTGCCATAGCTTCCGCTGTAGGACACGATAGTTCCGACTCCCGCGAAAAAATTTCTTCTGCTGTAACCCCGGAAACATAAGAAAAGACGAACAGTAGAATAAAGTATCTCACTTTCACATTACTCCACAGCGTATTTAGCCGCAGATGGCGATTGCACGGCTTTGTATGGCCAACGTCAAGGCTGGCCCGTCGCCCGTTGCGGTGCCGCCCGCGTAAGCGGCGGCACCGCAACGGGCGGTCGGGCCGAGCCGCTAGTTAGCCGGTTTGTGGCTGTGCTTGGCGATTAGCTCGCGGATCTGCGGCACCAGTTCGGATGGCACCTCCATGAAGGTTTGCCCGCTTTCAGCGAGGGCATTCTCGTCTTCCGCGACGGCGTCTTCCTCTGACTGTGACTCGTAGTGCTTCAGGACTCGATCAACGCGTTCTTGATCCCAGCCAGTGGGAAGTCTGGCATTCTTCATCGTCTTGACCTCTGTCTCCTTCGGAAAGCGGCGAGAGGCTTTCCGGTCAGATCGTATGCCGTGACTACGAAGACACTACTGGGTTCGGGGTCCGGCACGTAGATGATCCGAAGGCACCGTCCGGAGAAGGTGCGACCAATTGCAACCCGAGATCCTTCTCTGCCTGCCCGATCCTCGTCGGGTTGCGACAACGCTTCTTCAACTTCCTCTTCCGAAACATTATGCCCGCAAATGTGGGGCAGCGATGTCACGGGGTCGATGTGGTAGCGGACATTCAACGATTAGTGGCAGATGCCTTTCTTCGGCTAACGTCAAGGCTGGCCCGCCGCCCGGTGACGCGCCGGACGCGAAGCGGCGGCGGGGCAGCGGGCGGTCGGGCCGAGCCGATAGTTGGGCGATGTCAATTCTCTGGGTAGTCGGCGAAACCAAAGAGGATTAAGCGCAGTTCCTCCTTTTCCGTATCGGCTTCTTGGCGCGTTCCTTCTTTTCGCATTTGAACGCACATTTCGAGGAACGCCTCCCCCCTCTCTCTTGTGTCCAACGCCGCGCCCAGTCGTTCGAATTCTGCTAACTTCGCGATTACGCTTTGCGAGCCATAAATGGCAATTCTCGCTTTGGCATCGGCGGCGGACGCAAGTAGGGTCTCGGCTTGCTTTCCACCTCGGCCTTGTGCCAAGCCGCTTACGGCGCGCAGGTAATCAACATATGCTCCGGAGCGTAGAGACGCGAGTTGCTTCCCGGCTTCGAAGTCCTCCGAAAAAAAGTGTTGAAGTGATGCGCCAAGGATCACGCCGATAATCGGGAGTACGGCTATCCCCAACTTCGAGAGTTCTTTCATCGTCCGGTTCTCGTAGCGGCCCAACGTTTAGTTAACCTGCGAGCCCGCGCCGGTCGGGCATCGCGGCGCTTCGCGCTCGCGGCCCGACCGGCGCGGGCTCGCAGGTTTAACGACTTGTTATATTTAAACCTTTTTTTGGTTCGCTTCACTTTCCGTTTCAGCAAACCGCTATGGGGATTCTACAACATTCAGTCCCTGACTGGGGCGTGGAAACACGCTCTTTTATTGGAGGGGACGATGGAACAAGAGTCCGTTGTGCGCGCCTGGCTCCGTAAGTACAGCGCTGTTACAAAGAGCACAACGGGTTTTCGCCCTTCTCGGCCACATCGCAACACAGCGATAGTTTCCCGAGCCGTTGCGGATCGAGTAGTTGAGGTGTTCATCAGGCCGCCTCGTGCATGAGCGGCGGATCCTGGCCGCGCGAGGGTCCGATGGTCGGCGCAAGGGCTTGATGACGCCGCAGCCGTCCGCCGCAGAATGGGCAGACGTGGATGTCTTTTCCGGTCAGGCGTTGCAGTAAGACGTCGTAGGGCTCGCGCTCTTTGTTCGTCGTCACGCGCGCTAGGCCGAGCAGCGCTTTGACGCGGTTGCGCTTGCTGGCGCGGTGTCCGCAGGCGAGCAGTCCATCGTGGCGGATGCGGGTGAAACGCGGCGGTAGGATGTGCAGGATGAACCGCCGGATGAATTCGTGGGCGTCCAGCGTCATTTCCTTGCTCTTGGCGCCGTCTTTGTCGTCTTTCCAGGTGAAGGTGACTTTGCCGTCTGCAACAGTCAGAATGCGGTGGTTGCTGATGGCAATGCGCTGGGTGTATCGCCCGAGGTAGTCGATGATCTGTTGCGGTCCGCCGAACGGGGGTTTGGCGTAGACCACCCAGTCGTGCTCGCGCAGTGCCTTGCGCAACGCGGCGAAGTGCACCCCCGGCGGGCTCTTCAGCTCGCCCGCGGCTTGCGCGCGCTCCAGGCGTTCGAGGTAGTTTCCGCGGAAGACCTTGGACAGCGCTTTGACCGGGAATAACCAGTCACGATGCGGGCAGGGTTTGAACTGTTCGCCATCGAACGTGAACGCTCCGCCTGGCACGATGCAGTGCAGATGGATGTGACGCTCCATCGTCTGGCCCCAGGTGTGCAGCACGGCGGTGATGCCGAGCGTTCCGTTCCAATGACGAGCGGCAAAGGCTTGCAGGGTGTCCGTTGCGCTGGCGAACAGCAGGTCGTAAATCAGTTTTTCGTTCCAGCCCACCCAGTCGTTGATCGCATGCGGCAGCGTGAAGACGGTATGAAAATAGGGTACCGGCAGCAGTTCGTCTTTGCGCGCTTCGATCCAGCGCGCTTTCTCCAGCCCTCGACATTTCGGGCAGTGGCGGTCGCGACAGGAGTTGTAGCTGTTGTAAAGGGTGCCGCAGTCAGTGCAGTAGTCGATGTGCCCGCCCAGTGCCGCGGTGCGGCAGTTTTGGATGGCACTGAGTACCTTGTGCACGTGCAGCGGATGGGAGTGCTCGTGCAGGGAGTCGGGCAAACGCGCGCGCAGGATGTCGGCAACTTCGAACGTCGGTCTCTGGTTGGAGCCGGAGTGCGTGTGTTCCGCTCTATGATGGGGAGTTGGATAGGAAAGGAATGGCGATGCCATCGAGTGTGCTCATTCTTTTTCTTTTTTATTGTTTATTTCAGCGCCGGTGCTGCTTTGTTTCGGGTGTGGTCTCTTCCAACGCGATAGCGTTTTAAAATAACGTGCCGCTAACCCGAGTCAGCCGCTGTTTGGCTGGCTTCGGAGTTTAGCGGCTTGTTGGGCTTGTGCAAATAAAGTCACGTGCGCGCAGACATCCTAAAAAAGCAGCTTATTGGTTCTTTTTCGGGACAAGAGAAGCATGCCGGATGCTCCAGCTAGCAATAGCAGAAGGGAGGTGGGCTCAGGCACGGGCTGAGTGGTAGGCTCAAACTCCACCACGAAACCGGCGTGAAGCGGATTCTCTCGATGTAGGTCGTTCCAACTCTTTCCCGAGGAATTAACTCCGTGATCGAAGATAAGCGCGTCTTCGTTTCCTCCAAACGCTGAATCGAGGTTGTTGGGTTCTCCTGGTGACCAGTTGTCAAAAATCCATGGTTCTCCTGTGATCCATCGCCAACTGTCAGCTGGTTCTGCAGGACCGGCTAGGAGGCTGTCCGAGAACTCAGAGCACGTACAACATATAGCGCCTACAATCGAGTTGTGCACTCTATATCTTGTGTCTTATTTTCATTCTCGGACAGCCTCCTAGTTGGAACCCCCCTGACCAATGGAGCTGAAGATTTCCAGGGCCAAAGGTGCTAGTAAGCCACAAGTTCTCTTCGGCAGAGGTTACGGTTACAAGATGTGGCCTTGTTCATAACTCCGACCAACTGACGAGCGGGTGCGTGGGGCTTTTTCGTAAGACTTTGTTTTTATATTTAAAATACTGTGACATTCGAGGTTGACCCTAAGTCTTGGCCGAGCTTATGAACAAGGCCCAAGATGTCCCGTCATGCCACTACGTGTCATCGCTTCCGCAAGCGATTTAGCATCATCCCAATGGATGTTCGAATCTACAATATCGTAATAATGACCGTTTGCAGACCATTGAATAGGTGCCGCGGCTGTAGTCAGGGATGTTAAAGACGTAAAATCAAGCGCAGCTATTTTCAAGACAGAACCGAGCCGGTCATGGATAGATGGCATCTCCAATACTCCTCTATTGTGAGCGCAACGTTTAGCGCACCCCGCCGCGTTCTGGCTGGCCGGCGCAGCAGCGCCGGCCAGCCAGAACGCGGTCGGAGGTGGCGCTGTTGTTGGGCGTTGGACTCAGCCTGGATTCGTACCAACCAAGGTGTGACCGCAGGTATTCGTGCTCTTCGATCCAGGACATGGCTTCAATGTCGTTGCGAATTCGTTCGCGGGCTTCTCGCATAAGCGCAACAGCCTCAATCTTCATGATGCAGTACCTCTACTGGGGACCGGATCTCAAGCATAGGATAGCCGAGCTTCAGGTTGACAGCGCAATATCCGTGTATCCGGGCAAGATTCACGATGTGCTTGAAGTTCCAACTAACAAGAACGTCTGCGCGGCAAACTGTCGCAATCGCGATATGTTGAGCGTCTACCCGGCTTTTGCGGGATACAACGCCTTCGCGCAAATACATCTCCGCTAAATCCTCGGCTTCTTGCGAAAAACGGACAAGTTCTGTGTGCTCTTTCGGTACGGACAACAACACGTCGCGTACCGATTCCGGCGCCCCCTCTAACTCGGCTATGGTGATGTCAGACACTACGAGAATCTCAGCTCCGGATCGAAATGCATCGAAGAGCGGGATCGACCCGTGCTGGAACTCTACATCGCAACAGCCACCGATAGCAGAGGTGTCTGCATAGACTCTACGCTTCATTTAGCGCTCGCTCGTCGGAGGCGCAGCATCGCCCAACGTTTAGTTAACCTGCGAAGCCCGCGCCGGTCGGGCCGCGAGCGCGAAGCGCCGCGATGCCCGACCGGCGCGGGCTTCGCAGGTTTAACGACTTGTTATATTTAAACCTTTTTTTGGTTCGCTTCACTTCCCGTTTCGGCAAACCGCTATGGGGATTCTACAACATTCAGTCCCTGACTGGGGCGTGGAAACACGCTCTTTTATTGGAGGGGACGATGGAACAAGGGTCCGTTGTGCGCGCCCGGCTCCGGAAGTGCAGCGCTGTTGCAAAGAGCACAACGGGTTTTCGCTCTTCTCGGCCACATCGCAACACAGCGATAGTTTCCCGAGCCGTTGCGGATCGAGTGGTTGAGGTGGTCATCAGGCCGCCTCGTGCATGAGCGGCGGATCCTGGCCGCGCGAGGGTCCGATGGTCGGCGCAAGGGCTTGATGACGTCGCAGCCGTCCGCCGCAGAATGGGCAGACGTGGATGTCTTTTCCGCTCAGGCGTCGCAGTAAGACGTCGTAGGGCTCGCGCTCTTTGTTCGTCGTCACGCGCACTAGGCCGAGCAGCGCTTTGACGCGGTTGAGCTTGCTGGCGCGGTGTCCGCAGGCGAGCAGTCCATCGTGGCGGATGCGGGTGAAACGCGGCGGTAGAATGTGCAGGATGAACCGCCGGATGAATTCGTGGGCGTCCAGCGTCATGTCCTTGCTCTTGGCGCCGTCTTTGTCGTCTTTCCAGGTGAAGGTGACTTTGCCGTCGGCAACACTCAGGATGCGGTGGTTGCTGATGGCAATGCGGTGGGTGTAACGCCCAAGGTAGTCGATGAGCTGTTGCGGTCCGCCGAATGGGGGTTTGGCGTACACCACCCAGTCGTGTTCCCGCAGTGCCTTGCGCAACGCGGCGAAGTGCACCCCTGGCGGGCTCTTCAGCTCGCCCGCGGCTTGCCTGCGCTCCAGGCGTTCGAGGTAGTTTCCGCGGAAGACCTTGGACAGCGCTTTGACCGGGAATAGCCAGTCGCGATGCGGACAGGGCTTGAACTGTTCGCCATCGAACGTTAAGGCTCCGCCTGGCACGATGCAGTGCAGATGGATGTGGCGCTCCATCGTCTGGCCCCAGGTGTGCAGCACGGCGGTGATGCCGAGCGTTCCGTGCCAATGGCGCCCGGCAAAGTCTTGTCGGGTGTCCGTCGAGCTGGCGAACAGCAGGTCGTAGATCAGTTTGTCGTTCCAGCCCACCCAGTCGTTGATCGCATGCGGTAACGTGAAGACAGTATGAAAATAGGCAACCGGCAGCAGTTCGTCTTTGCGCGCTTCGATCCAGCGCGCTTTCTCCAGCCCTTGACATTTCGGGCAGTGGCGGTCGCGACAGGAGTTGTAGCTGTTGTGAAGGGTGCCGCAGTCGGTGCAGTAGTCGATGTGCCCGCCCAGTGCCGCGGTGCGGCAGTTTTGGATGGCACTGAGTACCTTGTGCACGTGCAGCGGATGGGAGTGCTCGTGCAGGGAGTCGGGCAAATGCGCGCGCAGGATGTCGGCAACTTCGAACGTCGGTCTCTGGTTGGAGCCGGAGTGCGTGTGTTCCGCTCTATGATTGGGAGTTGGAGAGGAAAGGAATGGCGATGCCATCGAGTGTGCTCATTCTTTTTCTTTTTTATTGTTTATTTCAGCGCCGGTGCTGCTTTGTTTCGGGTGTGGTCTCTTCCAACGCGATAGCGTTTTAATATAACGTAAGGCTGACCCGACGCATACTGCGCCTTACCCATACCCCGAACAAAACATCTTAGCTCGCCGGCGCAGTATGCGGTCGGGTTGAGCCTTTTGTTAGGAGTTCTTCTTTTGCATTAATAAAAACGATTTTGCCATTTTGCCATATTGGTATGTTTAGATTTTTTTCTGCAGCCCGGGCGATAGCAACTTGTGATGCTCGATACATAGCATTAAGTGCCAATTGTGACTGCGATACGTTCTCTGTCATGGGTTTTTCTCCAGGATCACAGGCGATGTGCCAGAATTATCAAAAATAATCCATGAGTCCACTACCGCTTTATAATACAGAATGAAATTGTTCCAACCTTTATGGTATCGTCTTCTGATTATCTCATCTGGGACGTTATGTCCACCCTCTGCTACACGAAGACGCACACGCTCAATCGCTGCTGTAACAACGCCTTACACTGCCCTGTTGGCAAGGCCCTGTGGCCGGCGTCCGGCCGGCGTCGTCGGCCTATTCGCCCGCAAGCGGGCTCCTACGTCGGCCTTACCCGGCGGCTTGTAGGAGCCCGCTTGCGGGCGACGCGCCGGCTAAACGACAAGGATCGGCCATGGTAGAACCGTCCTGATGCCAGGGCCGGTTTGTGGGGATAACTCAGGGTTAGACCTCAGAAATTCGTTTGCGGTACAGCGGAATCAGATGCTCGACGGATTCAAGCTCGTGCGCGAGGGCTAACGCTCTGCTGCGGAAGTCGCGAGACTCGTTGCTGTCGTTGTCGTCATCGTGGTCGTCATCAATAACCCACGATGAGCGATTACGGCAACGAATACGACAACGACAAACAGCAGCGGGACATCCGCACCGCTGCACTAGTTCCTGTACCAACTCCAGCAGTCCCGTTAAGGCGGCACCGTGGACGGGTTCCGCCGGAGGCTGGTTGCTGAAAAGGCGGGGCAGCCTAGCTGGCGTTCGCCCCGAGACGGCTGCGAGTTGCCGTTGTCTCCGAGGCTTTCGAACAGAAACTTACTGCTGGACCAAGCAAACGCTGCAATTCAGGCGATTTCTGTCGAGATCTCTTCGGCAATCGCTTGCGTGGGTTGCACGAATGCAATCGTCGATGGTGCAGGTCATGGCGGGCGGTCCCAGGGGATAGTTCACAAACAGACGCCACAGTCGTTGTTGGGTGGCGGCGGTTTTCCGCCCACCGTAGAAGTAATTCAAACCTCGGCGCACGCGCTCGATGCGACGACTGAAGAGTTCCCAAAGGACATCACGCGGCGCATCGGCCACAGCGTCGAGCACAATCAGGCGTATGTGCCGGACATCCCAATGCAGGTCATACCGGGGCGGTCGTCGGTTAATTGCCATGCGCCGGCCGGAATCTTGACAAACGCCTGCCGCCGTCGGGTCGGCACTCACCCTGGTTGAGGAGCGCGCGGCTAGTTTTCCGACAACACGAGCTGCAATTTAGCAGCATCGGATAGATCGCCGACCAGACGACGTTCCGATGTCCCTGTGCGAATCAACAACGTCGGCGTCACCAGGATATTGGCTAGATCTGCCAATTCCGGCTGCTCGAACACATTGATCACCTCGATTCGATAGGGCGGCTGGAATGCTGACGCGGCGAGCTTTTCCACGCGCTCCAGTACCATTCGAGTTTGCACCGAATCGCCGGCAAGAAAGAGCTGAACGAGCAGGCCCGCACCCTTTTCTTCCGAGTCTTGGTTTGCTTCGGTAATCACCGTTTACTCCCCTCGGTTACCTGGATTTCACCACCTCCGAGAATGGCTCTGGTAATGCTCCGGATCTGCTCGGCACCAAGCGGTTTGCAGGCCAGCTCAAAGTGCAGACCGGCATCCCGGGCGGCACGCAACTCCTGCATGAATTCCTGATGGAATGCGGTAACCACATAGATCGGTAGCGACGGATCCTCGGGGAGCACATGGCGTACCACATCCATCCCGGTCAGACCCGGCATATGCAAATCGAGAAACACCAGGTCCGGCCGCTGCTCTTCGATCAGCCTGATGCCCTCGGCTCCATCTGCTGCCGGTAATACATCGCAATCCGGCATGGACGCAAGCGCGAGCATGAAGGCATCGCGGATGCTTTCTTCGTCGTCGATGATCAGAATGCGATGCGCCATAGCAACCTCTTCATCTGTTGTACTCGGTTAATCAGGAGAGCCTCTCGTCGACGGCGACCGGCGGCAAACGCAGCACAAACCGTGCGCCACCGCCCACGGGTTCGCCAACCCCGGGTTGGCCGCCTCTTGGCTCGTAGGTCAGCTCACCACCGCCGGCTTCAATCAGGCGCCGAGCAACGGCAAGCCCCAGGCCAGCGCCCTCGACCTGCGGCTTGGTGGTGAAGAACGGCTCGAAAATGCGCTCTCGGATCGGCTCCGGCACGCCGCGACCAGTATCCTCCACCGACAGTTCGATGCGGTGCTTTGCAGCACGGCCGTCAATGATAATACGCCTCTGTGGAGCTTCCTTCAGCGCATCAATGGCGTTCAGGATCAAACTCAGCAACACTTGCTGCAAGGATTCATGATTTACCTGCACCTGGCGCAGACTTTGCTCCACGCGATTCTCGGCGAGGACGCCAGCACGCTGCAAGGCCGGATCAGCGAGTTCCAATACCTCGTTCACCAGCCTGGCAGGCCAAAGCGCACTCTGATGCCCAGCGGATATTTGGTCATATTTCAGCAGATTTTCGGTAACCCGCGAGGCACGCAGGATATCGCGTTCGGCCTTGGCGAGCCATGCGTCCAGGTGATCGCCAACGGTGTCGATCTCGGGATGCTCGGCAAACTTGGAGCGCACATACTGAACATAGTTTAATGCGCCCATCAACGGATTGTTCAGCTCATGGCTCACGCTGGCCACCAACTTTCTCAAGGTGAGCAGACGTTCGGTTTGGGCCAATTCCGCTCCGGCATCGTACAGTTGGCGCACTGCCCGCTCCAGTTCTGCATTCGCCTGATCCAACTCTGCCGTGCGCTCGGCCACCTTTTGCTCCAACTCTCGATTGATGCTCGCGAGCTCCTTCTGGCTCGCTTGCAGGCGTCGGGTTTGGCAGGCGACCTGCTCGGTCATGCGATCAAATCCACGCGCCAGCTCCCCGAACTCGTCCCGGCAAACATGGTTGACGCGGTGGTCGAGTTCACCGTCAGCAACCCGTTCGAAACCCCGGCGCAAATCCGCCAACTGTCGCGTCAGATTGAACCACAGCAACAGCAACAACGAGGCCACTAACCCAAAGGCGAGAAAATTAGCGACCAGAATTCGTTTTCCCACGCGCCGTAATTTGGCAAAGCCAAAGGCGCGCTCGAGCGCGTCGAACTCCTGCAACAGCGCAGACAGCTGCCGGCTTCTGGACAGCATTTGGGTAGCTAACCTGGCCCGCAACAGGGCATCGCCGGCGACATCATCCGCAAATGGTGCAAGCTTCTCCATCTGTCTGAACAGTTTACCGAGCTGAAGATACTCGTCCGTCACATCGGCAATCAACTCGCCGCCGCTCTGATCCAGCCAAGACTGTTGTTCTTCCAGCAACCTGCTGAAAGCATTGCGCCGCAGCCGCCACTGTGCCTGCACTCGCGCGCTCGGATACAGCAACAGTTCACTGGACAGGATAGAAAGCTCCTGGGCCTCCTGCACCATCTGATGGATTTTTTCCTGGCGGTTCGCCAATTCCAAGCGCACGCGTTGCTGATAGAGGCTGGAAAGGGTCATTACAGCGAGCGCGGCCAGAATCAGCGCCGTGGTCAGAGCGATCTGGGTGCGGATGCGCATTGAGGATGGCTTATCAGATCAATGTCACCGAGCGCGAACGGCTGTTGTCCAAGAGCGAGGAATTCATCGGCTTTGCCAGCTAATCTTGCTCGGCAGGGTGCAGGTCGAGCCCGACCAACACCTTTTCCTGGTTCGACATGTCTCCGATGATCCGCATCAGTGGCGGCGGCAATTCTTTGATCAGGGTCGGCGTTGCAATGATATGCGCGTCCTGCGCCGCTTCCGGATGCTCTATGACGTCGATAATCTCAAGCCGATAGCGGTTGTGTAATGCTTTATTGCAGATCGAGCGCAGGTTGCGGATCGCGCGCTCGCTTTGCAATGTGCTCCCGACGATATAAAGCCGCAGCAGGTAATCGCTCATGTTCTATGCTCCCGTAACGAATCGGCTTTGCCGCACTCGCCGATGAGTCGAAATAGTGATGTGCTAGTGCTCTGCTGCGAAAGTCGCGAGATCGTTTGCAGTCGTTGTCGTCATCGATAACCCACGATGAGCGATGACGACAACGACAAACAGCAGAAACGGTCGCGGGACATCCGCACCGCTGCACCAGTCCAAGTAGTGATGTTCTTTGGCCGACGCTGCAATCAATAAGAATTTGCGGGCTTGTATGCGTCACCGCGCTGGCTCCTGCCCGCTCGAGTCCAGGCAACCGCTGAGCATTATCCGCAGGCGAGGAGTTTACGCTCGCGAAGCAGCGGCTCGAGTTGCAATGGGTCGGCAGGACGGCCGAACAGCCAACCCTGCCCCTGGTCACAACCATAGTTTTGCAGCAGGGACAGCTGAGTTTCGGTTTCCACGCCTTCGGCAACCACGCTCATGCCCAGACTATGCACCATGCTGACGATTCCTGCCACCAGCAAAGCGTCTGCCTGGTCGTCGACAATGTCGGCAACAAAGCTGCGATCGATCTTGACCGTATCGAACGGCAACTTACGCAGTAACCCGAGAGAGGACCAACCGGTGCCGAAGTCATCCATGTGCAATCCGACGCTGATTTGTGCCAGTTCCTGAATCGCAACGGTACCTGCGGTTTCGTCCCTGACCACCGCGGTTTCGGTCAATTCCACGACCAACAGCCGCGAGGGGAGCGCAAAACGCTTCAGGGTCTGGCGGACGAATTCAGGAAAACGGCCATCGCTGAATTGCACCGCAGACACATTGACCGCAATTGGTACCAGCTCGAGGCCAGCATCACGCCAACAACAGAGCTGGGCGCACACCTGCTCCACCACCCAGGCGCCGACCGCATTGATGTCGCCGCTGGATTCGAGCAACGGGATGAACTGATCCGGCGTTACCTCGCCGAACACCGGGCTGCGCCAGCGTAACAGCGCCTCCATGCCAACCAGAACAGCCTCCGCGACGCAACCGATGGGCTGATAAACCAAACGCAGTTCACCGCGTTCGAGTGCGCCGCGCACTTCCTGCTCCAAGCGCAAAATCGACCCATCGGCTTGTTCCATGGATCGCGTGAATAACCGGATATGACCGCTGCCGCCTTGTTTCGCCGCATACATGGCAGCATCCGAACGACGCAACAGCGTATCGACGTCCTCGGCATCGTCTGGGAACAGCGCAACCCCGATGCTGGTACTCACGCGCAGGTCGCTGTCGCAGATCCGATACGGCTCAGATAAACAGGCATCCAGCTTGGTCGCCACCACATGCACGTCCTGCACATTTCGGACACCTTCGATCAATGCGGCAAACTCGTCTCCACCAAGACGCGCCACCGTGTCAGAGGCGCGAAAGCAGTCGGTCAGACGCCGACTGAAATCACACAATAGGGTGTCGCCAGCGTTGTGCCCGAAACTGTCGTTGATGGCCTTGAAACGGTTCAGATCCAAAAACAGCAAGGCCACGCGATCGCCGCTTCTGCGCGATCGCGTCATCGCCTGTTCCAGGCGTTCCTGAAACAAGCGCCGATTCGGCAGTCCTGTCAACATATCGTGCAAGGCAAGGAAGCGGGCATTCGCCTCCGCCTGCTTCAACTCGGTGACATCATGCAACATCACCAGATAGGCTGGCTGGCCTTCCCACTCGGTCTCGGTTGCACTCATCTCGGCGGTACCACGGCTGCCATCCTTGCGACGCACGGCCATTTCCGAGCGTAGATCGCCGGCAGGAGTGCCAAACGGCAGACCCAGCAATTCATCGCGCCCGCGATCGAGCAGCGTTTCGGCTGCTTGATTGACAAAGCAAATCTTGCCTTGCCGATCTAGCACAATGATGCCGGCTCGATTCAGCTCAACGACGCTGATAAAGTTCTGCTGGGTGCGCGCCAGGGCCTGTTCCAGCTGCTTGCGCTCGGATATATCCCGAACGATACCCAGTGCGAATCCATGCCCGGATACCTGTACCGAAGACAGTGCCAACTCGACATGCAATATCGAGCCATCAGAACGGAGAATGCCCAGCTCCAAGAGCTGGCTGCTTGCAATGCCCTCAGCGGCCGTATCCAACCAGCGTATGTCGGGCAGGGCGCCCGCCTGCTGGTCGGCAGGCGCCAGCAGCGTATGGATATCCTTTCCAGCAACGTCATTGAAACCATATCCAAATAACTGCTCTGCCGCTTGATTCCAGCTCAAAATCTGTTCACGCTCATCGATCAGAATGATTGCATCCCGGGCGCTGGACAACAGCGATTCCAGGGTCGCACGATCTAAGGTTTCCGCGAAACGACCTGTATTGCGTCCGGCATTCGGACGGTTTCCCTTCCCCGGAATATTTTCCGTATTTATACGCATTATGCGTGCCCAAAGCTTTGATTTGACACCCTTGATAGTAGGCTTCTATAACACAGGTTAGCATGGCAAGCACAGAGCGCAGGATTACGCTGGAGTATTTGGACACTGGCAAGCCAAGTTCATCCCAGGTTCACCCCAGGTTTACCCCGGCAGCCGATCGCAAAGCGCTGGGCAGCGACCGATCCGGGATTGCATGAAGAGCATCAATCCAATATGAGCTTGCGTCCAAACGGATGCGGCATCTGCGCATATTCTAACGGCACACACCATAACACTGGGAACGTTGGACGGTAGTTGGCGGGGCCATCGAGATCCGTCAGAAAAACACCGATGTCCGGCGCATGTACCTCGGCCTCGCGCAGCAACGGAGCAAAGTCCGTGCCGCCACCGCCTCTGAATTGAATATCCCGAAGGTTGGATCGGCCAGGTTCGAATTGCTGCACCGCGGTCACCTGGTTGTCGCCGACGATGATCACCGCACGTGCGCCGAGACGACGGGTGATGGACTCGATCTCGCCGGCAAAACGCGCCAATATGACCGGTTCGATGGAGCCGGACACATCCACCATGACCACCAGCCGGGCAACCGCCTTGGAAGACGAGATACCTGGCTCCCACGGCATGCGCCGGCCACTGCCGGCGGCACGTCCCTGATTGGCCAGGTAGGAGCGCGACGGACGCGACCAGGACAGGTCTGTCTGGTGCGATAGACCACGCGCGAGCTGGGTGCGCAGCAGTTGCTCCCATGGCGTGCGTACCTTGGGCAAATCTGCCAACAGTTCGCGCAGCATGGAATGCGCGCCGTCGCCGGCATGAGCGCGCAATACACGCTCGCGCCATTCCCTGGACTGCTCGGCCTCGGCCTCCGGTTGTCCGCTGTCGGCCGCGGGTAACAGATCGCTGATCATGCGCTCCGCTAGGTAGCGCGCGCGCGCCGCACACTGGCCATCTTGCGCCGGCTGCTCCGGGTCCGCAACCTGCTTCTCGCCGTCTTCAGAACGGCGACCGACAGCATCACCGATGCTACTGTCCTGTTGGTTACCGGCTGCCTTGCGCTGGCCCTGAAACAACCCCGAGCGACGACGATCGTCGACTGCCCGGTACAGCCGCTCCAGATCCCATTCCAACAAGGATTTTTCGACGCTCTGATGGATATGTAATGAAGCGCTCAGTAAATCCTCTAACAATACCGAACCCGGTGGCAGTTCCAGCCAACTCAAATGGCTCAGGCTGCTGTTGACAATGGCGTCCGCGCAGATGTTGTAGAGCTTGGCATCCAGGTTTCCCAACAAGCGCGCTAGGGCATCGCGTCGCTGTGCATGGCGCAGCGCAACATGCAGCACCTGGTGGGCGACCAGGCCAATCTGCACCGGCAGGGTCAATTCGTCGAAGCGCGGACCATAGAAAATCGTCGTACCATCATTGGCAGCGAACGCTGCTTGCGTGGCGTCAGGCACATCGCGATGGCGTATCCAGAGTGCCAATCCACCGGTAGATGGTGCAAATTCGACCATTTTCTGGATTGCTCTTGTACCGCGATGCCGGTGCAAACTGGTGGTTTGCCCCGGCATAGGCATCTTGGCGGTGGTAACGGGAATGCGCGGATCATTCATGACGAGACTCCGCTGGTCTGTTAGCCGTCGAGTTCGCGCTGTTCAAGGTAGCGCCGGTAGGTGGAGCTGTCCAAAATAGCGGCCTCGAGCCCGCGCTCCAGGGCTTTTTGGAATAACAGTTCCATACTCAGGGTCTGCGCCTCGCGGATTGGAAGCGGTTCGGGAGTGTTGATATCCGGCAACTGATCAACGATCTCTAGCGCGCGCGCCATGCGCTGCTGGTCGGTGGCTGCCGCCAGCAGCCCATAAATCATACCATAGAGGCCATCCAGCGTGGCCGGCAACAATGCCGCCGTAGCCTCGCCGGGTTCGGCTTCAAGCAGCCGCAGCACGTCGGTACCGGCCTGAATTTCGCGCAATACGCCAAAGAATTCCGCGGCATTGGCAGCACCGATACGACCTTGCACGAACACCCGATGAGCAGCTTCGGAAATCCCGGACTTGAGCACATTGGAGATATCTTCCCATCCGCGCGGGCTGGCGCCGACCAGATGATCGTTAGCAAGCTGGCTGTGAGTGTCGTCGAGCTTGTCAGGACGTACTTTCAAGTAGGCCATGATCTCGGGTGCAAAGTCGTTCTCCAGCGCATAATCCAAAAAGGCATCAATCACCGAATGCACATTGAAATGGAACATGCGATCAGCCAATGCCGTGCCCATGTCATGGCTCACCGCACCATGGTAAGCGGCATTGCCAGCCGCCACGATCAGCCAGCCATCCGGCAAACGGTAATTGCCCACCCGCCGATCCAGGATCAGGGAATAGGCCGAGATCTGTAAGCGCTGATCCGCGGCGGTGAGTTCATCCAGAAATAGAATGCCCTCCGGCTGGTCCTGCGTCGGCAGGAACTCAGGTGGAAACCAGACCGTTTTTTGCTGACGATCGTCGGCATAGATGGCGCCACGAATGTCGACTGGCTCGATCGTAGTCAGACGCAGATCGATCAAAGGCGCGTTGAAGTGCTCCGCTACCTGGCGCACGATGGATGACTTGCCAACGCCGCGCGTTCCCCACAGCATGGATGCCCGCCATCGCAATCTGGCCTCGGCATATTGCTCGATCAGCGCTTGTTTCACCGCCGCGATCGAGACGGGCGGGATATTCATCGGGTTACCTTGCAAATGAAGCTCCTGTGGTACTTATTGACCTCGGTGAGAGGAAAAAATCATTCCAACGGCGAACATGGCCGCTGGCGAATACGACATCGATCCCAATCCCGATGGGATTCAGTTCACGGACGATTTATGCATAGAGAATGCAGTCTGCCCGAGACGAAGCTCTTGCCCAGCCTTCCGAATTCTGGAGAATGCGTGGGCTGTGTTCAGATCAGGTCTCAGCCTCCAACGGCTTGGCCCTGGACTTGCCGTCAGCACTGGTATCGATCTTGGGCTGTCGGACCGCCTGCACCGCGGAGGCGACCCAGGTGCGGTTGCGCAGGGGCCGGGGCACCGGTGGGATCTCGATACGCGGCATCTCGCGCATGACAAACAGGCTGATCAGTAAGATCGGCGGCGCGTGGAAGATCAACATGCGTAACACCGAGCCGTCAGCCATATCCAGATAACGCACCGCCGGAGTGATCGCGAGCAAACTAAGACCGATCAGCATCGGGATGGAACGCTGAAAAGTAACACGCCAGCGAGCACGCAAATAACGCTGGTGAAATGACCCCGGAGACTTCCCCAAAGTATAGGCAAGATGCTGAATGGTGCGACCGAGCTTATGCTCGATATCCGGGGTGCGTTTGGGCTCCCGGCGTGCGACGTTGATGGTACCGCGCCAATAGCTGATGATGTGTACCAATGGTCGCCAGCTCCAGCCGATCACCGCGAGTAAATCCTCGGGGAGATGCAGTTCCTGCCCCGGATCGGCAGTGAGTTTGACTTCCACCGGCATGCCGCGCTTGCGATCGGCCTGAAAAGCCAGATGAACCCCCTGGATACTTGCCTTTGCATCCACTAGAACCGGGCCAGAAGGCGCATCGGAGTCCGATTCAGCGGATGCTGGATTGCCGGCGACGTCGATATAATAGCCACGAACTAGCGGTACACCAGAGTAGACCTTGACCTGCCTGCGGATCGGAACCGCCTCGATCTGCTCGAGCAGCAGCCCGATGTCGTGCCCCTCGGCGGTCAATGTGGATGCCAAACCGGCACCCGGACCGTCGACGATCGTCACATTGCGCAACAGCCGCGCCCGATTGGTTTCCTGCACTTCAAGCAGCAGATCTTCGCGCAGTCCCGGCTGATCATCGCCATCTGCTGCATGCATGATCGGCTTGAACGCCAGCTTACGCGCCACCCGATCGCTGGCAGCTAGATCGGTATATCGTCCGCTCTGGGAGAACGGTGCAATCAGGGACAAAATCTCGTGATGAGTCAGGGGAGTCGCTTGCTGCTTGCGTCCGTGATAGAAACTGGACGGTAGCGGCGGTGGAGGATCGTACTTGACACGAACTTGGTTCATTGAAGACTTACCTGCAGTGCGGGTTGGAACAGATGATGGCCGACAGTCAGTAAGATTGCGATCCGATACAGCGTGACTAGAAATACTTCAGGAGTACGTGTCAGGAGTCGAACATGCCAACCGGGCAGCCTGCATAGCACAATTTGCTCGTCCCCGATTGTCAGGCAGTACATCGACATCTTGGGCCAACGCTTCGCGAGCGAGCATGTCAGGGTAAGATACAAAAGCCAGCGGCAGTCGATTAATCATAGAAATTTATTGAACCGTAACCTTTGGAAACATCCTATGTCGGAAAGAACAGGTACGCCGGAACGCCTAGCAGTCATCGGTAGCGGAATAGCCGGCCTTGCCAGCGCCTGGTTACTGTCGGATCGCTACGATTTGACACTGATTGAACGCAATGACTATGTCGGCGGTCATACTCATACCATAGAGGTCATGGAGGGTGACCATCCTGTCGCCGTGGATACCGGTTTTATCGTTTACAACGAGCCGAACTATCCTCTATTGACGCGTTTGCTGGCGCGACTCGGGGTAGACACCCGCTATGGCGACATGTCTTTTTCCGCCTCGATCGGCCCAGGTCGAATCGAATATTCAGGTGATAGCCTCGATTGCCTGTTCGCCCAGCGTGGCAATCTGCTGCGGCCGTCATTCCTGAAAATGCTCGCAGATATGCTGCGCTTCAATCGCCGCTGTAAGGGCTTACTTGCCGGCTCTGGTTTCGACGGCCTGAGCCTCCAGGAGTTCCTTGACCGCGAACACTTTGGCGCCACCTTCCGCACGCATTACCTGCTGCCGATGGCCGCCGCCATCTGGTCCTGCCCGACCCAGACCATGATGGCATTCCCTGCCGAAAGCCTGGCCCGATTTTTCGACAATCACGGCCTGCTGAATATCGTCGAACGGCCACTGTGGCGTACCCTGGTTGGCGGCAGCCGCAGCTACGTCGAACGCATGCTGAGTCATATCGGGCGCGAACGTGTACTGATGGATGCCGCCGTACGAGTCTGTCGCCAGAACCAACAAGTGGAGATTCATCTGCAATCCGGACAAACGCTGATTGTGGACAAGCTGATTCTGGCCTGTCATGCAGACCAGGCATTGGCGTTGCTCGATCAACCCAGCGACGAGGAAAGGAGACTGCTCGGCCGCTTTCGCTATCAGCAAAATCGTACCCTGCTGCATACCGATCGGGCGCTGATGCCGCTACGCCGCAAAGTCTGGGCAGCTTGGAACTATATCGCCGGTGACGATCAACACGGCCAGCGCGAGGTGTCCGTAACCTACTGGATGAATCGGCTGCAAGGATTACAGACCCGCAGCGAATATTTCGTCTCGCTGAACCCATTGCAGGAGCCCGATCCAGCATCCATTATTTCCTCCATGATTTACGAGCATCCCGTCTTCGACGCCGCGGCGATCGCCGCCCAACCTGAACTTCAGCTACTGCAGGGCCGCACACATACCTGGTTCTGCGGCAGCTATTTCGGCTATGGTTTTCATGAGGATGCATTGAGCGCGGCGGTTAATGCAGCGACCCTGCTTGGAGCAGATACCAGTTGGCTCAACGACGGCACGAATGACAGCACGGACCAATCCGTTAACGCGACCAACTCGACACTGGATGCGGCGGCATGAGAATGCACCAGACGCGTGCTGCCAAGCACTTCTCTACAACCGCTTCGTCCCCCACCGATCAACGGCCGAGCACAGCATTGACCATGCCACTGGTTACCACGCCATTGGCAATCGCCCGCGAGAATGCATCGCCGGACAGCCCACATGACATCTATTTCACCAGAGTCATGCACAAACGGCTATTCCCGGTACAATATCGATTCGCATACCGCGTGTTCTCGCTATTTCTGGACATCGATGCCCTGGATCGATTACCGCGGCTGCTGTCCGTCGGCAAATTCAACCTGTTCCGATTCGAGCCGCGCGACCATGGCGCACGCGATGGCTCACCATTACGACCCTGGGCAGAACGCATACTGGCCGAGCGCGGCATCGATCTCGAAGGCGGTCGGATTCGCCTGCTGTGCTTTCCGCGCATGCTTGGCTATGGCTTCAACCCACTTAGCTTGTGGTATTGCGAGCACCGCGACGGCAAGCTGCGGGCCGTCATCGCCGAGGTGAACAACACCTTTGGCGAACATCATTTCTATTTGATGTCCGATGCCGGCAACCCGATCGACTGGCCCATGCGCAGTGCGGCCAGCAAGTGCTTTCATGTCTCACCACTCATGGACATGCAAGGCGGCTATCAATTCAGACTGTCGCGGCCGGATGAACGCCTGGCCGTAATCATTCGTCAGTTTGACGAGCAGGGACGCCTGAAGCTGATCGCTACCCAAACCGGCCAAGGGCAGGCGCTCAGCGACCGGGCATTACTACGTGCCTTTGCCCGCACCCCGATGATGACCTTCAAGGTAATGGCTGCCATCCACTGGCAGGCACTTAAGATTTGGCTCAGCGGCGCACGCTATTTTCCGAAACCAAAACCACCTGAACAAGAGGTTACTTGATGGCAACCGAAAAGACCGCCGAGGCCAGACTCCCGCTGGCTCGACTGCCAACCCTGCGACCGCTGACCAAGCTGTTTCAACCGCTGCACAGCGGGCATCTGCGTATCCGCCTCGGCGAGCATGTACATGAACTGCATGGTACCGAGACCGGCCCCAGCGGCGAGCTGCGGCTGCTGCGACCATTGGAATTCGCCCGCCGCATCGCTACTCGCGGCCACGTCGGCCTGGGTGAAGCCTATATGGCAGGCGACTGGGACAGCCCCGACCTGACCGCGCTGTTGCATACCCTTGCGGTTAACCAGCAGGCCTATGCCAAAGCCTGGGAAGGCAGTCGGTTGCACCGATGGTTATCGCCATTGCAACATCGCCGCCGCTCGAACTCCAAGACCGGCAGCCGGCGCAACATCGCCTATCACTACGATCTGGGCAACGATTTCTATCGACTCTGGCTGGATTCGAGCATGACCTATTCCGCCGGCCTGTTCGAGCGCGAACAGGACAGCCTGGAACAAAGCCAGCACAACAAGTATCAGCGCCTGCTGTCGATGCTGGACGCCACACCTGGGCAACACCTGTTGGAGATCGGTTGCGGCTGGGGCAGCTTTGCCCGTCAGGCCGCGGCGGCTGGTCTGCACGTAACCGGCCTTACCCTGTCGCACGAACAGCTAAAATGGGCGCGCGACGCGGTCACTGACACGCCATTGGCATCGCGTATCGAGTTGCGGCTGCAAGACTATCGCGATGTGCAGCAGAGCTTCGATCATATCGTCTCCATCGAGATGTTCGAGGCAGTCGGCGAAGCCTACTGGCCCGCCTACATGGAAACGCTGAAGCGCTGCCTGCGCCCGGGCGGGCGCGCCGCATTGCAGATTATCACCATCGACCCCTCGATGTTCGACGACTACAAGTCCAGCCCCGATTTCATCCAGCACTATATCTTCCCTGGTGGCATGCTGCCGACAGTGGAACGATTCGATGCCGCTGCGGCAAACGCCGGTCTGGCGGTTGTCGAACGCGACTTCCATGCCGCACACTACGCTCGCACCCTAGCCCTGTGGCGAGAGCGCTTCGAACAACGGCTCGACGAGGTCCGCGCGCTGGGTTACGATGAGCGCTTCATCCATATGTGGCGCTACTACCTGAGCTATTGCGAAGCCGGTTTTATCGACCAGCGAATTGACGTGATGCAGGTGGCGCTGGAACACAGGACGCGGGCTTGAACCCCGGGCCGATCATTGTGACCGGATCGCACTGCGAATCGAAACCAATGCCTGCAACCGCACATGATCGGCATCACTCGCCTCGATGAATTTCACGCCACTCAGCCATCGATCCTGATAGCCTGCCTGCGCAACCCACATCACGCATCCGATGACGCGAATCGGTGGTTGTGCCTGGTCGGTCTCGATTTCGAGCAACAGCCTCGAATCCACCGGAAACATCTCGGTTGATGTCATCCGCATGCCGCCCTCGCTGATATCATCGGCTAATGCATAACGGTAGCGTGCCACCGGGGGTGGGCTGATCGAATGAATCAACACCGGGTCTTGGTAACAGACCCGAACATTCAAGCGCTTGTCACGCTGCAATTCGGCGTTCATTGATTCAGTCTCCATATGCCGGAAACCTCGCCATGGGGTGGGGTTTCCTGGTTATCGTCGCTGTCAACAGCCAACTTCATCGACACCATCGATGGTTTCATGCCACCAGGCATAATAGGCATCATCCGGGGCAACCACCCTGGACTTGGCGTTCGCCAGAAGTTGGCCATCGATATCTGTCAGCACAATGTCCATATCGATCATTCCGCCGCGCAGGACACGGGCGATGGTCAATGTGACGTCGATCTCCTGTCCAGGGTAGACCGGACGACGAAAGCGCTCGGGACAGAAGGTCAACCCAAGACAGCCATCGCCAGGAAAGCTGGTGCCGAATAGGGCCGAGATCGTGGTCTGAATCAAGCCGCCCGGAACAATGATGTCTGCGCTGTCGGGAAATCGCATCCGCGCAGCATCGAGATCGCGGTGGATTGCGTTGTGATCGCCCACCAGCAGGCAATATTGATCAACCTGTTCACGGCTGAAGCTGAGGCGCGCGTCAAAATGCATGCCGACTTCGAGCATAGACGCGGTCAGGCAGCGGGTCTTTGGCATCGTTCGGAATTCTCCAGCAAACAAACCAGCTGCCCATGATAAGCCGCGCGGAGTGAATTTGCTTGTTGTTCAGACAAAGGCGTTGCGTGCAGGGTCGAATAACTCGATCCAATGGACCACCGGCACACGGGAAGCAGCCTGCAGGTGGGTCTGACAACCTACATTGGCGGTAGCAATCAACGCCGGATCAGCCTGCTGCAATGCCTCCAGACGGCTTGCCCGCAAACGCCCGGACAACTCCGACTGCAAAATCGAATAAGTACCCGCAGAGCCGCAGCAGCTATGGACATCGCGCACCGGCAGCAATTCAAAGCCGACACCGCGCAGCAATTCCTCGACCCGCCCAGGCAGTCCCTGACCATGCTGCAATGTGCAAGGTGGGTGGAAAGCGATACGCGCCGGTACGCCGCGAGAGATGGGGTTTGGTAAGCGCGCCAGATCATCGGCTCCGAGCAATTCGCTCGCATCCTTTGCCAATGCCGAAATGCGTTCGGCGCGTTGCGCATAGGCCGGGTCGTCGCGCAGATGCCAGGCATAGTCCTTGACCATCGTGCCACAACCGCTGGCCGTGACCAGGATCGCCTCCGCCCCAGCCTCGACAGCGGGCCACCAGGCATCAATATTACGCCGCATGAACCCGCGTGCCTGCTCCGCAGCCGACAGATGCTGACTGACGGCACCGCAGCAGCCGCCGCCGGGGTGCAGCGCCTCGATACCAAGCGCATCCAGAACACGCAGCGTCG
Source organism: Thiohalocapsa sp. PB-PSB1 (assembly GCA_016745215.1). Taxonomy (GTDB): domain Bacteria; phylum Pseudomonadota; class Gammaproteobacteria; order Chromatiales; family Chromatiaceae; genus Thiohalocapsa. The sequence goes on along the minus strand of CP050890.1, from coordinate 2,706,779 downwards.
CCGTTACCAAGGCGGGCGTCAACAAGGGCTCGGCACAGTTATTCAGCAAAATTACCCGGCGTTCGTGCTGTCCGGAGTTGGCTTCGAACTTCGGGCTTTGCCGTTGCGCCGCTGCTGGCAATTTGTCTTTAAGCGCTGCCGGCAGTAGCGGTCGCACCATCTGGCCAAGCCGCAATAGCGGCCGGAAGCGGGCCGGGTAAGGCACCACCTGCCGCAGACCCCAGCGCATCAGACGCTCACCTAAGGGCCTTGCTACCTGGCCCTCGATCCGCTGACGACCGATATCCACGAGCTTGTGATACTCAACCCCGGAAGGACAGGTGGTCTCGCAATTCAGGCAGGTCAGACAGCGATCTAGATGGCTTTGGGCTTGGCGCGTCGGCGCCTCCCCCTCCAACAGGTTTTTGATCTGATAAATGCGCCCGCGGGGACCATCCAGTTCATCGCCCAGTTCTTGATAGGTTGGACAGGTGGCGGTGCAGAATCCGCAGTGTACGCAGGCACGCAGGATACGGTCAGCCTCACGGCCCTCGGAGGTATCGAGCACGGATTGAAGAAGTTCGGTCTGCATGGGGCCAGATTGCTCACAGCTCAGGGTAAAGGCGACCGGGATTGAATAGCCCGGCAGGATCGAAGGACTGCTTCAGATTGCGGTGTAGACGCATCGGCAACGGCTCCAGCGGCGTGAAGACGCCATCTGCTGGCGGACTTGCTGCGCCAGCGCGAAACAAGGTCGCATGACCGCCGGCTGCCATGGCCTGAGTGCGAAGCCATTGCACATCCGGTTCGCCACGCAGCCAATGCAATGCTCCACCCCACTCCACCAGTCTCTCGTCAGCAGATTGTTTGCCGGCGAAGGTCGCAGCCGGGGTTGCTGGCCGCACGGACAAACGCCACAGCGGAGCGTCGCCTGTAAAAAACGGGTGTTGATGTTCGCGCAGATCGTGCCAAAAGGTATCCGCATCGGGCAGGGGCAAGCCCTCGACCACGCGATGCGTCTCGGCAAGCCCCTCTTCGCTGCCACAGATGCGCACATAGGATCGACCATTAACCCAAGCGGTGGCGGTGATGGGCAATGAGCGCCGCGCCCAGCGGCGCATTAGGAGCAAGGCATCATCGATACTTTGCTCGCGCACCAAGGTCATCTGACCGACTGGTATTGGCGCGACTTTCAACGAGACTTCCAGCAGCAATCCGAGCACACCCAGCGAACCCGCCATTAACCGAGATAGGTCATAGCCGGCAACATTTTTCATCACCCGCCCGCCAAAATCCAGCGCCTTGCCTTGACCGTTCACCAAACGCACGCCGAGCACCGCATCGCGCACGCTGGCAGCGTAGGGCCGACGCGGTCCGGACAATCCAGCCGCGACCATACCGCCAACGGTCGCGTTCGGGCCGAAGTTCGGCGGTTCGAACGGAAACTGCTGTCCGTTGGCCTGCAGCAAAGCCTCCACCGCTGCCAACGGCGTGCCGGCACGCACTGTGATGGCGAGTTCGGTCGGCTCATAGGCCACCAAACCCTGGTGACCAGAACAATCGAGTACCGCCTCTGCGCGCTGAGGATTGCCATAAAAATTCTTGCTGCCACCGCCCTGGATCGACACCGGCGTCTGCTGCGCGACCGCAGCAAGCACTTGCTCGATCAAGGGCTGCTCCAGGTTTTGGTCTTGGATTTCAGGCATGATCAAAACCTTGGTATTTCCGGAAACTTGAGTTCGCCGTGATGCACATGCATGGCGCCGAATTCCGCACACCTGTGCAATGTCGGTACGGCCTTACCCGGATTCAGCAAGGCGTGCGGGTCAAAGGCGGCTTTGACCGCGTGCATCTGATTCAACTCGTCGCTGTTGAATTGCACGCACATTTGGTTCAGTTTTTCGACGCCAACACCATGCTCGCCGGTGACCGTGCCTCCAACCTGAACACAGAGTTCCAGAATTTCGCCGCCCAAGTCCTCGGCCTTATCGAGTTCACCCGGAATATTCGCGTCGTACAGGATCAGCGGATGCAGATTGCCGTCGCCGGCATGGAATACATTGGCTACGCGCAAAGCATAGCGCTCGGATAACTCGGCGATGCGATTCAGGACCGTGGATAACTCGCGCCGGGGAATGGTGCCATCCATACAGTAGTAATCCGGCGACAAACGCCCAACCGCTGGGAATGCGGCCTTGCGGCCTTTCCAAAAATTCAGTCTCTCGGCATCGTCGCGAGCGGTCCGCACATCGGTGGCGCCGGCGGCCAACAACAACTCGCGCACGCGCAGAACCTCATAGGATACCTCCGCATTAAAACCATCCAGCTCGCAGATCAGGATCGCCGCGGCATCCAAGGGATAGCCGGCGTGTACGAAATCCTCCGCGGCCCGGATCGCCGGACCATCCATCATCTCCAACCCGGCTGGCGTGATACCGGACGCAATGATCTGCGCCACCGCCGCACCGGCCTGCTCGACGCTGTCGAAGGCAGCGAGCAAGGCTTGCGCGCGTTCGGGTTTCGGCAGCAGCTTCACGGTGATCTCGACAATGATCGCGAGCATGCCCTCGGAACCCGTCATCAGGGCGAGCAGATCAAGCCCTGGCGAGTCAAGCGCGTCCGCGCCCACCTCGAACGGCTCGCCATCGATACCGATCAGCTTGAGCTTGAGAATGTTGTGTACGGTCAAGCCGTATTTTAGACAATGCACGCCGCCGGAATTCTCCGCCACATTGCCGCCAATGGAACAGGCGATCTGCGACGACGGGTCCGGTGCGTAATAAAGACCTAGTGCCGATGCGGCCTCGGTGATGGCCAGATTGCGCACACCAGGCTGCACACGAGCCATCCGGTTCTCGCCGTCAATCTCCAAAATACGATTGAACTTCGCCAGCGACAGCAAGACACCGTCGGCCAGCGGCAGAGCACCGCCGGACAGTCCGGTACCGGCACCACGCGCCACCACCGGCACCCGCGCCTGATAACAAGCGCGCAGTATCGCCTGTACCTGCTCCAGAGTCTCCGGAAGCACAACCACCATGGGCCTCTGGCGGAACGCCGTGAGCCCGTCGCATTCGTAGGGTGCCAATTCGGCCGGTGTTGACAGCAGGCTTGCTGCGGGCAGCAAACGCCTGAGCTGGTCGATAATTTGGGGATTTGGGTTCAGCGGACGCTCATCCGGGATTCTAGGCATAATGAACTCTAGTCTCTTGGTCTTCGGGCAAATCCTGATGAATATGAGTCTTTACTTATATGCATCATAGAGCTTCTATCACAAGGGCATGCATCATGGGGCATTTCTCAGGGGGCATTTCTTGGGGGGGCATAGGTTCCGCGTGCCGCGCCGCATGGTCGCACATGGACAGCTATCGGTTGCTGCTGATGAACATCCTGCCGCGGCAATTGGCTTGGTTTCGGGACTGACGCAGCAAACAGAAAAGCCAACCCGACAACGATGAAAAACCCTAGCGCAAGCCAGGCCAATGCCGAATCCAGCCGGGCAAGGCCACTGCGATCGAGCCTATGATTGCGTGCTCCGGGACGCGCGAACCTGTAAGAGACTGCCCTTTTTAGACAGTCTCTTAGAGACCGCCCTTTCTAGACAGTCTCTAAGGTCATCATGCCCTGCTGACATGTCTTTTCGATCCCGATCCCGATCCCGATCAAGCGCGCCGGGCGGGTTGCGCCCCTATCTTCCAACAGCATAGCCGCACGCTTGGCTACGAACAAGTCAGCCATCCGCGATTCATGATGCAATCCGCTCGTCACAGAGAGCGACGCGGCTGGTAGAATCGGTAAGTATCTCGTACCTCAACTCCCGAAATCGCAACTGACATGCACCAGGATATCCTGCTCGCCAATCCCCGCGGCTTTTGCGCCGGTGTCGACCGCGCGATCGACATCGTCGAACGCGTGCTCGAATTATTCGGCGCCCCCATTTACGTTCGCCACGAGGTAGTCCATAACCGCTATGTGGTAGATGATCTCGAGGCGCGCGGCGTCATCTTCATCGACGACATTCATGCCATCCCTAGCGGTGCCACCTGCATCTTCAGCGCCCATGGCGTATCCCAACAAGTGCGCGAGCAGGCAGCAGCACGCAACCTGCGCGTCTTCGACGCTACCTGCCCGTTAGTCACCAAGGTGCATCTGGAAGTAGCGCGGCACTGCAAGGCTGGTTTCGATGTGGTGCTGATCGGCCATCGCGGGCATCCCGAGGTGGAAGGCAGCATGGGTCAATGCCTTGCCGACGGCGGACGCATGCATCTGGTCGAAACCGAAGCCGATGTATCGAGTCTGGACATCCGCGACCCGGAGCGCGTCGCCTATGTCACACAAACCACCCTGTCGGTGGACGACACCAGTCAGATCATTGCCGCTCTTCAAGCTCGGTTCCCAAACCTGCAGGGGCCGAAGAAAAGCGATATCTGCTATGCCACCCAAAACCGCCAGGATGCCGTGCGCGTGCTGGCCGCCGCAAGCGATCTGGTGTTGGTGGTCGGCTCCGCCAACAGCTCCAACTCCAACCGCCTGCGCGAACTGGCAGAAAAGCAGGGCACACCGGCCTACCTGATCGATGGCGCAGAGGATATCCGCCGCGAATGGATCGGCGACGGCAAACGGGTCGGCTTGACCGCCGGCGCCTCGGCACCGGAACTGCTGGTGCAGCAGATCGTCGCACGGCTCAAAGAATGGGGTGCCGATCGCGTGCAGGAACAAACCGGGGTGGAAGAAAACGTTATCTTCGCATTACCCAAGGAATTACAACAGGTCGCCACCGAGCACAGCTGACGTCGCCCGACGCACAGGGCGGGCGCTAAGACCCGTTAGACGGTATAAACGTTGACATCAATCGCATTGATAATTTAGATCCATGGCAAGATCGATAATAAAACACTCCTGGAGATGACCATGAGCGATATTCTCATCATTGGCGGCGGCGTCATCGGTCTGCTCACCGCCCGCGAACTGGCAAACAGCGGCGCCAAGGTGACCCTGGTGGAAATGGGCGACACGGGTCAAGAGTCCTCATGGGCCGGTGGCGGCATCCTGTCTCCTCTCTATCCCTGGCGCTACGCCGGCTCGGTTACAGCCCTGGCGAGCTGGAGCCAGCAGGTCTACCCCGATCTTTGCACCGAGCTGTTCGACTCCACCGGCATCGACCCGGAATATAATCGCTGCGGTCTGATGATCCTCGACGAAGAACAGCGCGACATCGCCCTCGCCTGGGCCGAGACGCACCAGGCACAACTTCAGCTCATCGGAAGCGACGAGATTCAAGCCAAGGAGCCGGGGCTCGAACCACCGATGCCGGAAGCCCTGTGGTTTCCCGATGTCGGGCAAATCCGTAATCCGCGCTTGACCAAGGCATTGCGCATCGCCATCGAAAAGCACATCAGCATCCGCGAACAGGAAGAAGTCTTGGAACTGCGTGCGGAAAATGGCCGGATCACCGGTGCACGCACCACCGCCGGTCAGATCGACGCCGATCGCGTCATCGTCTGCACCGGTGCCTGGACCGCACGCCTGGTGGAAAAGCTCGGCAGCAAGCCGGACATTCGCCCGGTACGCGGCCAGATGATCTTATTCTGCGCCAAGCCCGACCAAATCCATCATTTAACCCTGTTCCGCGAGCGCTACGTCATTCCAAGAAAAGACGGCCGCGTGCTGATCGGCAGCACATTGGAGAATGCCGGCTTCGACAAACGCACCACCGCGGAGGCCAAGGAAGAACTCTACCGCGCCGCATTCGAGCTCTTCCCGCTGCTCAAACGCACCCCGATCGAAGACCACTGGGCCGGTCTGCGCCCAGCATCCCCCAGCGGTATCCCCTACATCGCCCCCTACCCCGAGATCGAAGGCCTGTTCATCAACGCCGGCCACTTCCGCAACGGTCTGGTCACCGGTCCCGCGTCCGCCCGTCTGATTGCCGATCTGGTACTCGACCGCGACCCCATCCTGCCACCGGCACCCTATCGCCTGGACGCCCCGCGCCGCTCGAGCTGGTAACACGAGTTCAGCCACCGTGCTTGATATGAACGCTTGAATCACCTAACATTACCGGGCTCAGAGACCGCTCGACAATCGTGATTCCCAACCCTGGTTCCAATTGGGTTCCAATTGCACGGCAGCAGCGCGTCATCCATCTCCAGGCCGATGTAGCTCAGTTGGTAGAGCAACTGATTCGTAATCAGTAGGTCGGCGGTTCAAATCCGCCCATCGGCTCCAATAGAATCAAAAGCTTATCTGATTTCTCGACGAACCATGTCCGTCTCTCCATCGGTCTCGTTGCCTTTTTGAAAAAGGGGTCTGAAAAAGGGGTCGAGTCCTTTTTAATGGGATCTCCGTCACCATCCGATCCGCCAGCTCCCGATGCGCCTCCCGCACCGCCGACAGGTTCGTCATCGGCCCCTGCGGCTCCAGCCCGCCCACCTCCGGCCCATAGTCCCGCGCCACCGTCGGATGCTCCGGCGCCAGCGTCCGCGCCGAGTCCTGCCAGTACCCCCAGTCCAGCCTCTCCACCCAAGGCGCCGATGCAGTGACCCCCAGAATCCGTATAGCATCGACCACCTGCACACATTGCCAGCCCTCCAGCGACGTGTCCCGACCCACCTCCGACAGGTACATGGACACGTCATCCGCCGTCAACTGCGCCAGCCGCCGCGGCTGAATCCACTCCAGAAACCGCTCGGCCCGCACCACGTACCAGCGCCGGCAGTCCTGTCTGACTCGCGCTTTCTCAAGCTCTGACAGGTAATTGGACCAGAAACGGGCGATTTGCGCTTCGCGGGTTGACATGGGCTGCCTGGGTGGGTACCGTATTGCCGTAGAATCTAGGCGGTTGTGGCGAGAGTGAGGTTTCGGTGCAGGGGTTCGGGTATTGCGTTGGAGCAACAGTTTAGCAGATAGTGTGAATCTGTCTATGCCCGTATTTTTGTATTCTGGAATTTTCGATATTTGTCGCTTCTGTCTATAACACGTTGGACTAAATAAATAAACAGCACCCCCCCACTAAAACCACATCCAACCCACCGATCCAGGGACAGATCGCAATCGGACAGATCGGAGTTGTACGGGACAAGCAACCGCGCAGAAACCGACTATACTATCGGCATGGACAGCCTCACCGCCGAAATCCGCCGCGAGTTCCCCGTCGAATATGCTCCACCGCCATTCGAACTGGCCGATGTGGTGCGCATGCATGGCGCCGCCTACCGCGCCGAGTACCATCCGAGCTTCGAGCAAGGCCGCGCCCTGCACGCCATCGAGACCTGCCGCACCACCGCGCTCGGCGGCCATGTCGATCAATGCGACCACTGCGGGCATGTGGAGATCAGCTACAACTCCTGCCGCAACCGCCACTGCCCCAAATGCCGCGCCTCCCAACGCGCCGCCTGGGTCGATGACCGCGAGCTGGAACTCTTGCCCATCCAGTACTTCCACCTCGTCTTCACCCTGCCCGAAGACCTCAACCGCCTAGCGCAGTACTGCGATGCCGAGGTCTACGCCATCCTCATGCGCAGTGCCGCCGAGACCCTGCAGACCTTTGCCCACAAACTCTGGGACGCCGACCTCGGCATTGTCAGCGTGCTGCACACCTGGGGCCAGACCTTACAGCTGCACCCGCATGTGCATTGCCTCGTCACCGGCGGCGCATTGAAACGCGATGGCAGCGGTTTTGTGCAAGCGCCGAACAACTTCCTGTTCCCGGTCCGCGCCCTCTCGCCGGTCTTCCGAGCCATCTTCCTGCGCGAACTCGAAGCCCTGCGCGCCGCCGGCAAGTTCAGCCACTGCCCGCCCGAACTGCACGACGAGGCCGACTGGAAGCAACTGCTGATCCGCCTGCACCGCCACGCCTGGGTCGTGTATGCCGAAGCCCCGTTCGACAGCCCCCAGCACCTCATCCGCTACCTCGGGCGCTCTATGAATCGCATCGCCATCGCCAACTACCGCATCCTTGCCGTCGATGCCGACGGCGTCGTCTTCCGCTACCGCGACAACCGCGTCAAAGACCCCGAGAGCCCCGAGGCGCAGAAAACCATGCGCCTGTCCGGGCCGGAATTCATCCGCAGATTCCTGCAACACGTCCTGCCGCCCGGCTTCCACCAAATCCGCTACTACGGTCTGCTTGGCGGCAGTCGGCGCAAGGCCAACCTCACCGCCTGCCGCGCCCTGCTCGGCCTCGACCAGCCAGAGGCGCCCTACATCGCCGACCTCGAGGGCTTCCTCAGCAAACAAGCCATCGACCCGAGCCTCTGCCCGAATTGCGGCAAGGGCCACCTACGCCAAGTCTTCCAGATCCTCTCTTTCCACGACCCACCGGCCGAATACGCTGCCGCAGCCTGAATGCCAGTCCCGCGCCCCATTGACTTCGAGACGCCCGCCGCCGTCGGGGAAGCCAGCCCTGCGCCCAGGGTTGTCGGAGCGTTGATAGACCACCCCGAACAGGGAAAAAGGTGCCGCAATCGATTCCAACATCCCGATCGTCGCATGCTCGAATCCCTGCAAATCCCCCCAAATGCCGCCCGCGCCGTCTATCAAAACCCGATGCAAGGTCTTGACAGCGCCTCCGATGCTGGAGAAAAATCCATAGCCAACGCGACGCCAGCGTCAGCCGTCCAACAAATGCATCAGCCGGACGCCCGCGGTCCGTCGTAATTTGCAATTTCAGTGTGTGACGCGAGCACAGTCGTGGCGGCTCGTCTTGTGCGAGACAGCGCGGGCGCCGGCTATGCATAACGTTAGGCACATTCAATGCCTTAAATCACACAATCAATAGGAGGTTAAAGATGGAAAGCACAAAAGCAGGTCCTGTCCGTCGGATACGAATCCATTGGCAGGATGGGAAATGGGCTATTGTCGGTGAAAAGTTGCTTGAAAGAAAGGTTATTCCGAATTCGCAGTCACTGCCCCAGACAGAGAAGAACCTTCAAGTTGTAGGCTTCTGGTACGAGGTGGCTGACACTAAAGGCAACCTTCTTTATCGCCGGATTATTGATGACCCGTTGAAACAGCACGTGGAGATTCCGGAGAAAGACGGCTCATTTACAAATGTCCCGGTAAAGAGAACTGACATTACGTTCGAAGTCCTGATTCCACACGTTCCGGAGAACGCTATGCTTTCTTTCTTTGGTACCAAAGAGGGCATCCAGGGGAAGCTGGCAGAACTCGACTTGCGTGGCAACGACCAACCTGAGCAGAAAAAATCAAGGAAAGGGGGTGAGTGATTATGGGTACAAGTGACGGAACTGTTGTCGGCCCTACCAGAATATTAAATAATGGTCCCGACAGCGATCGATTCAATATCGTTTTTCTTGCTGAAGGTTTCAAGACACCGAGCAAACAGCTTTTAATAACGCTTGTAACGACTTTGTCAATGCAATACAGCTTGAGCCCTGGTTTGACACGCTGATTTCCGCTATCAACATCCATCGGATTAATGTCGAATCGGATGATTCAGGTGCCGATGATCCAGCTCCGTGTGGCGGGGGCACCACGGCTAATACTTATTTTGATGCCACCTATTGTGGCGATGGCCGCATAAAACGCTTGCTGGTGTGCGACCAGACCATTGCACGTGACGTTCTCGATACTCATGTTCCGGAGTGGGATGTTGCAGTAGTTTTGGTAAATAGTACCGATCCTGGTGGATCAGGTGGTGGTATTGCCACAGCGGCTATGAGCGCCGGATGGATTACCACTACCTTGCACGAGTTAGGACACTCCGCCTTTGCTCTCGCCGACGAATATGATTATTGGGCTGGCTGCGGCGTTGATACCGACCGTGATGTCGCGCCAGCAGGGGAGCCTTCACAATCCAATGTAACTACCGCCACAACACGGTCTGCGTTGAAGTGGCGGCATCTTGTGGATTCCCTCACGCCTGTTCCCACCATGGAAAATCCCGATTGTACACAATGCGACAGGCGCCCTAACGTTTTAAGTGATGATACCACCATTGGTCTTTATGAAGGGGCGCAGTACTATCATTGCGGTCGTTACCGCCCCGCGTACAATTGTCTAATGCGCAACCTTAATGAGCATTTCTGTCGGGTGTGTGTGGAAGCGATTCATGACACTCTCCGCCCTTTCTTCGGTGCCTCACCTACTCTGGCAGCAGAATTAAGCACGCTTGACTTTGGTTCGCTGGGTCAAGGCGGCGTTGTCACTATGAAATTCCAAATCAGCAATGTTGGTACGGTTGATGTTACTGGTGTCTCCTTGTCGGTGGACAATAGCAATTACAGTGCTTCCTTACTCGGCACAGGCACTACTCTTACGCCGGGAGAGGGCCGGGAGGTGGAGGTTACGCTCGGACCGGTCTGGCTGAATGGGCCGCAAAACGGTACCTTGCAGATCACCAGTAACGCTCCTATTCTAAACATCACGCTTACCGGCTCGATTTGTACCGCACAGCCCCGGGTTAGCATCGTCACCCAGGATGGCGGAACGACGCTTGACTTTGGCGAGGTGAGCCGGGGTCTGACAATGTATCGTTCAGTAGAGATTCGAAACCTGCGAGTTCCTTGTTCCGCTCCACTAAATGTCTCCATGACGAATCCGACCGGCGGCTTTTTGTTTGCCCCTGGGACATCGCTGAATTTCTCTCTGCCGACGCCTAACCCTGATGAGGCCTATACATCACGAAAGGTATATGTTGCCTTTACTGCACCAGACACGGGGCCAACGGATTACAACGGGCAGTTTACTATCAGCACTCCGGATGATTCCACCAATCCCACAACCGATATTCAACTTACCGCCAGTGTCATTGAGCCTCCGGTTGTCGACTCAGTGTTGGTGATTGATCGTTCCGGAAGCATGGCGGACGCGACTGGCGAAGCCTCGCAGAGGAAGGTCGATCATGCAATCTACGCTGCGGAGCTTTACGTATCCCTGCTTAAGGATAACGATCGCATAGGCTTGGTACGATACAAACACCATTCTTCCGATACTCATGGTGATAGACTACTGAATCCCGTTGTGGCAGGAGCGGTTGGCACTGGGGCAGGGAGAGTCGCAGCACGTGGCGAGCTTAACCTGACGAATCTGCATCCATCGGGATCCACCTCAGTTGGAGCAGGCATTATCCTAGGCAGCGATGTCTTGGATGGTGCAGCCGCTGACTCACGCGCTCTCGTAGTTCTCACGGATGGACGTCAGAATACAGATCCGGATATCCCGGCAGGTTTAGCTCATGTTGGAACCAAGACACCTTCTCAACGCGTCTTTGCGGTCGGGCTTGGGTTGAACCAACTCGAAGACAAGCTCAACGAAATTGCTACCGTAACGAATGGCACCGCCCAGATTACTGGCGACCTTGTAGGTGAAAAGGAATTCATCCTTCAGAAACTGTTCGTACAGATCCTCTCTGATGTAGCTGATGAAGCCTTCATCAGGGATCCCCGGTGTGTATTGCCTCCTCAGGGTAAGCAGTACACCGATATCATGATTGGCGAGGTAGATGTCGCAGCCGACTTTATCTTGGCATTCCGCCCCAGCGAGATTCACCCAAAATACACCAAAGTATGGCTCGAAGCGCCAAATGGCAGGATAATCACTCCCCACGATATCCTCAGTGGAAGTATACCGAACGCGACCTTCAACAGTCAAAGGGGCCATATGTTTTTCCGATGGCTGTTCCCCGCCTTTCCCGAAGAACCAACGGCTCACGTCGGTCGTTGGCGCATATGGGTTGAAAACACTATCCAAATGGGTGGCGACGTCTATACGGAAGAATATGAAAGAAGTCTTTCTTTCTACTATTCTGTCATGGCTAAAGCTCGCAGTAACTTACTACTTAAGGGCCGTCTGGTCCAGACGAGCTATCTGCCAGGTTCGGAGATGGAGGTCATACTGGAACCGGTTCTCTTTGGGCAACCTGTAACCCTTGATGAACCAGTCGAGGTCCACTTCCGTCGGCCCGATGGCGTTAAACGAACGATTAGTCTTTCGCGAGACGAGAATGGAGCTTATCGTGGGGTTTTCAAGGACACCAGCCTCTATGGGCCTTACCAGGCTGCCGTTGAAGTGAGTGCTAATTCTCCACAAGGCACCAGGCTGACTCGATATCGCCATTTCACCGGAATAATCTTGAGTCCTGGTCAGGTGATAGACGGCAAAGACTTCGGCAAAGAGTGCTGTGAAGACCTAAAACATCTTCTTAGGGAAATCCTCAAAACACTCAAATATTGTTGCGGGGAAAAGGACGATTTTCCAAAGCTCAAACTTTTTTCCGAAGTGGAATTACTCAAAGAGATAGAATCTCGATTGCTAAAAAAGGCAGAGACAGAGAACAAACTTGATTAGGGTTCATTATTGGCCTATCAGGCTTTGTTCTCTGGACCACTGTAAAAGGTGCCAACGTTATCTTCAATAATTGCCTAACAACGCCATCAACGCGGACGGACAAAAGCGCCGCTTTGCTCTGCTTTTGCCCGCCGGTTATGGCGAACGTTAGCCCTTGCAGCGTTGCGCCGGGAGGTACACATGGGGAAGTGCTTTGACAAAGACAGTTGCTCCCGAATTATCGAGGCCGCCATCCGTACGGCTCACGCGACCTTCGGTGGATATGTCCCCACAAAGCTCCTTGAAGAAGTGGTGTATGCCGACGACGACGGCAAAGCGTTTGCCGAACACGCAGCCGCGAAATGTCCCGACAAGGACGCTCACGGCCACATCGGAAACATGATCGGCTGGTTCAGCCGACGGTACACCGATAGCGAAAAACACAATCCCAACAACTTTCGCGGCCAGCCGTACTTTTGCGCGTACAGGGACAGGTTCGAAAGAGTGAAAGACAGCCGAACGAAGACGTGGTCATACAAACCCACTGAATAGCAAGAGACCGAAAATGACTACGATTGAGATACTTGAAGAGCAAGTCAAATCGCTTTCTGAGGACGATCTGACCGAGTTTCGACGATGGTTCCTCGATTGGGACAACGACGAGTGGGATCGCCAGATTGAAAGAGACGCAACGGCCGGCAAATTAGATGCACTTGCCTCCGCCGCCCTCGCTGAGTATAACGCCGGACAGCCGCGAGAAATTTGAAGCACTACGCCTCTTCCGGCTTCTGGCAGCGCTTCAATTCCCTGCCAGAGCCGGTGCAACAAGTTGCGCGGCAAAACTATCAGCTACTTCGTGATAACCCGGCGCATCCGTCCCTGCACTTCAAGAAAGTCAGGCAAGGTCAGTATCGCAGCGTCCGGGTTGGAGCAAAGTATCGGGCTCTCGGCGTTCCCGTTCCTGACGGTATTCAGTGGTTCTGGATCGGCACTCACGCTGAATATGACAAGCTCATGGGCTAACTAGCGCACCAGCCCGACCGCTTGCTGGCCAGGCGTCGCTTCGCTCCTCCTGGCCAGCAAGCGTCGGGCTGTGCTGAACGTTGGGCGAGTAAGATGACATGAAGGACCTCGCAGCCTTAATCTCAGCATTCGCATCTCTGTTATGGCCTGTGATCCTGGCCGCAGTGCTTTATGTTTTGCGGCCCGCCGTTCTTGAATTGGTTTCCACCGCCAAGAATCGGAAGTTCTCCATCAAGGTAGGCGGCCAGGAGCTCACCATGGACGAAGCCAATGAACAGCAGCAACGGCTTATCGCTGATTTGCAGGCGCAAGTAATCGACTTGAGGAATCGCATTAGTCCGGAACTGCCAGACACTGAGAATCGGTCCGAAAATGTTCGAGCCACCATCGCCGCGACCCCCGGTGAGCACGAAGTTCTGTGGGTAGACGACAATCCAAAGAACAATAGCTATCTCATTGAGCAGCTTCTTCAAGGTGGCATCAAAGTGCGGACCGTCCTATCGACATCAGACGGAGCCCGGATGCTTAAGGACGGGCGCTACGCTATGATCGTCTCCGATATGGGTCGTAATGAAGTGGGTGGCTTCAACCCTCACGCCGGACTAGATTTCTTGAAGCTCGTGCGAGGCGCAGACAAAGATGTCCCGTTTGTGCTGTTCACCAATTCTCGCAGCTACCAAGAGTATCGAGACACGGCGCTGTCGCTTGGGGCAACCTACATCACATCATCTACGACAGATCTCGCGGGTATCTTTCGCAATGCATTCGGAAAGCGCTTTTGAAAGCCATTGCAGGAGTTTCGGTGAGACTTTTCCACTTACACAATTCTACTAAGGCGAAGGGCTGCCGGTTGCCCATGACTCGATTGACTGGCCATAACGCCCAACGAGTCCGCCAGCCCGACGCCAGACTGCGGCGGGCGCTTCGCGCGTCGCCGCAGTCTGGCGCGGGCTGCGGTTGACGTTGGCCCCGGCAAGCGAAAACGCAGCCCGCCTCTCGGCGAGAAGGTCCGGAGCTGGAAGCAAAGCGAGTCGCGCAACCGAATACACCGGTGCAGCGAATCGCAAGCGTTTCCCGCAACTGAATGCAGAACAGCAAGCATCCCGATTGCGCGGCAGGCATGTGCCGAATCCAAGCCATCGCGCCGATCGCAACGGCCCGCATCCTCCGCCACGGACGCATTGCCCGGCCCGGCGCAAACCGTACAATCGTCGCAGTCAGGGCCAACAAGCGGCTCAGCCCGACCCAAAACTGCAAGCTGAGCTCGGCGCAGGATTCAAAGGCAGCAGCGGTGCAGTTTTGGGCCGGGCTAGCCGTAACGTTAGGCTCTGACAGGTCAACCATCGAATCAAAGGCGGTGACAAGGAGATAAATGGTTTCTTGTAAATTAAAATCTACTTTGCCGTATTCTGATGTAGAGGCACAAATTCACTCAGTTGTTCGTCCCCCGACATGGAGGGGAGAACCATATTCGCTGTCATATATATTAGTGAATCGCGAGATCAACGCCAAAGAACTGGTTAGTTTTTTACGTTGGGCGGTGGATTCCGAATTGCCCAATCCACGAGTAATTACTCCAGAGCTCATAAAATGGTCGTCTTTATTCCATCCACGCTTTTTTAAATCGGTACACAAAGACTGTCCGATTGAAATAGAGCCTTTGCAATGGCGAGACGACAATTTATCTACTGACTTCAACTTGCTGTCACAGCTTTGGCTTCAATCAGTAATGTTTTTGTCAGGAGTAACGCTTTCGGCAGCCATAATCCAGCATCGATTTTCATCAGGAACAATAGGTAGCAAGCTTGATCGACTATGGGATGCGGGATCTCTATCTGCCTCTGGATTGGCGAAGGAGCTAAACTCTCTAAGATTGCATGATCGTGTTTCTGCTTTGGCATCCGATGGCTCTGACGAAATAGTACGTCTACTAGCAATTCGTGAAACCTATATGGAAGTCATGGAATGCATAGCTCCCAGGTCAGGAAAAACTGAAATGATGCGGCAGTCTTCCTTTGTGATATATCCTGACGGCCGATTTGATTTCATAAAGACATTACGGAATAGGTTAGGCTCTGGTCTCAGAGCCGTAGTAGTTTATGGCTCCAGTGTCTCAAGTGACAAATTTGCCGACATTGATGCCGTTGTTATAGTGGATGACCCTACTTCTACACTGTTGCAACTGGCTGGAACATCACCTACTTGGATGGGTAAAGAACTAAATCTTGGGATCTATTCTCCATCTGAGTTTTTAATAATGCAATATCTCTCTGGGGACAATCTCTCAGAGTATGGTGTTTGTATTTGGGGGGAGCTAGAGGTGATTCGCAAACAAATTCCAGATCTATTAGCACGAAATTTTAGTTTTGGAGTTGTCCGTCAACGCCAGCAGTTTGGCATGCTTAGTCGCGAATTAGCATCCACTGAAACGCTTTCTCCTGACCGGAAAAATCTATACGAGTATTTCGTAAAAATACCTGCAAACGTAGCGAAAGGCACCTTTGGTGCTGTTGGCGAACGTCTTCCGAAAGAACGAATACATGATTGGCTTCTATCCACAATCGGATTTAATGCGCCAGCATCACAAAATCTAGCATCGTCTGGTAAGGTGGTACAAGCATTAGCATCATCATCATTAGCTACTGGGCATTCGTTGCGGGAATTAAACAAAGCTCTTGGCGTGGTTAAGACTGCCGACCTTAGAGACAAATGACGGAAGATTACATTCTATGATTGAAAAAAAGTATTCCGCAGAAGTAGAGTATTTGCTTGATGTATGTAAAGACCTTGAGCTTAGTATCTGTGTTCGTATGCCATACATAGCCGATAACCAGATAGCTCTAACTGGCCCTCGCGGTGAAGCAATTCTCGTTGAGCCTGGCAATCCTGAAATGAGTATGATAGAGCAGGTGCTAGTTCAATTAGAGGTTGATTTTGATAGTCTGCCATTACTGGTAAGGGGGGATAGCAAAGAGATAAAGCTACTTACTCCTCGGGTAGCACTAGCAAAGTTACTCCCAACTGTCTATTCATATACATATAATCGTTATGGTCTTGCCCCTGGAACAGAACAAGCTCGTACTCGGTTTTCCGCAGAGCTGTTTCGTAAGATGTTTGATGAACCAGGGCCGTTTCATCTTGGATCGGCGTATCTAGGAGTCGTTAAGACAGCAGATGGACTTCTTCTTGCGGAACGGGTGGTAGATGTATGTAATCTTGAGGTACGGGTCAAGCGATTTCATATAGGATCACCGCTGCATCGATATCTATATACGGATACCCACCCAACAAGAAACAATGGATTGCCTTTGCAACGTTGGACTCGGTTTGATGAACCTGTTGTTTGTTTTGACTGGCGACATCCTTTACAAGATGAAGAAGGAAAGCGCTTAGCTGATGAACCGTTACCAGACGATTATGCAGCATTATGGGTTGACGATTTAGCTGCCGCCAAAGGGCTTGCGCGAAGTGCGTTCCTATGGATAGAAGATAAATTCGCGCAGGCCGGATTACAATTAGTTGACATTTGTTTTTTTATAGATCGAACCGGTAATGTGCTTTATGGTGAAATTAGTCCAGATTGCATGAGAGTACGAGATGGTGCATCTGCCCATGCAGAGGCATTTGATAAGGACCTATGGAGATCCGGAGGGTCTCCAGAAAAAGTTTTGGCGAGATATTGGCGACTTTACGAGCTGGTGTTTAACAAAACAGCACCGCTTCTGAACTGATATTCAAAGTGCTTTTAACAAGAGGAGAGCAGAAGATGATGCAAGATTCCAAGTCAATAACCGTAAAAAGCCGACGTTTGAAAATGTCTCCTGGAGGCATAGTGACTCTTCCTGTTTCGGCGCGAAAGGCGCTGAAAATGGAAAAGGGAAAAGGAGCTTGTGTAACTGTCGCAGTAAAGGATAACGTGGTTACATTAGCACCAATCAACAAAAACGGAGGGTTTCGGGTATCTTCAAAAGGACAGCTAGAACTGCGAGGGGAAGCTCAAGCTGCACTTGCAACTGGTACAAATCGTCACTATTGGATAGAAGCAAATGACGACTCTAGCGTCGTCACATTGAATCCATTCAAATGAAAGAACGGCTTATTGTTGCGCTTGATGGCCACGATGGCGCTGGAAAGAGTACGCTTGCAGTTGCGCTTGCCAACCGTCTAGGCGGTAGAGCTGTACGCCCTTTTTCTGGCGCTATTGGGGCGAAACTGATGAGCGTAGGAGAAAGAGGCGATGTTGTAGGGCTTATTAGGGTTGGCAACACAGCAATTGAGCAAGCAGTTTCATCCGTTCCTAGTAGTGTGCCTATTGTTCTGGATCGAAGCTGGATGACAGTAGCTTCGTTTATTCCAAGATCAGAGGAATTTTTTAGGCAATGGAATTTTTGGGTTCCAACTGCACTTTGTTGGGCGGAGTTAGAAATTACACTGTCTCGTTTGGCTGAGCGACATAACGAAAGACCCGAAGCAGTGGAGTGGCATAAACACTATATAGAAATTTATAAAGACCTTGCCAAACGCTCCGGAAGCATAATCATTCGTACCGATCGGATAGATCTTATGACATGTATAAATCGCCTAACCAAGTGGGCTATGGAGGAGTCAGAACTACCTGATTTCGAGTAGATTAAGGCGAATAAGATTATGAAATTAGCCTAACAAGGCAAATTCACTCGGACTACCAAAAGCGGCTGCGCTTCGCTCTGCCGCTTTTGGTAGCCGGTAATTTGCGACGTTGGCCCGGGCAAGCGCAAACGCAGCCCGCCTCTCGGCGAGAAGGTCCGGAGCTGGAAGCAAAGCGAGTCGCGCAACCGAATACACCGGTGCAGCGAATCGCAAGCGTTTCCCGCAACTGAATGCAGAACAGCAAGCATCCCAATTGCGCGGCAGGCATGTGCCGAATCCAAGCCATCGCGCCGATCGCAACGGCCCGCATCCTCCGCCACGGACGCATTGCCCGGCCCGGCGAAAACCGTATAATCGGCGCAGTCAGGGCCAACAAGCGGCTCAGCCCGACCCAAAACTGCAAGCTGAGCTCGGCGCAGGATTCAAAGGCAGCAGCGGTGCAGTTTTGGGCCGGGCTAGCCGTAACGTTAGGCGCAGAAAGACAGGAGATCGAATGCTCAAGTTCCGCTCTTTGTTCTTCCGGAATGTGGTCTTGGTTCTATCGGCGGCATGCCTGAGTAGCTGTGCGCTCCAAACGGTCGTCGATTCTCGGCCACCCGAACTGACTGATTTCCCAGCAGAGGGCATGGACTACGTTGGCTCTTTAGGATTTCATTTAATGAAGATTTGCAATATATATCAGTGAGTTGCGTGCGCCCCTAAGCAGTGGTATCAGTCTAAAACGCGGCTGAGTTTCGAATTCATAACTTATTGATTCTTCAAGAAAAGCGAATATCCTTCCAGGTCCAACCAAAGGCGCTGAAACAGACGCTTTATATTGGTCAGGCCGTAGCAACGTCGCTTGATTACTTTTATTTTGTTATTCAGTCCCTCGACAAACCCGCTATTGTTCTGATCGATAAAATAGTTTGTGATTTCCTCCATCCAATTGCTAAGCGTCTTCAGAAAAGCGTCGAAGCAAGTTAATCCGCTGTTCTTGACACGCCTCATCCAACCCTTGATTTTTCTTTTCGCTTGACTAGGATTGATGTCGCTATCGAATATCTTCGTCAAATCGAAACACAAATCGTAAGCCTCCTTCAATCGAGGAGAATGCTTGAAGATCAACTTCATCGTTTTCAGTTCCTCCTCGGTCATTTCTACGATCGGCTTCCGCAAAATCCACATCGCATTTTTCAGTTTCTCATAGTCCTTCTCGGACAATTCTTCCTTCAATCTCTTCATTTCCTTTTTACGCAGTCCGTCCAGACCTTTCCGGTATAGTTTCGCAACATGAAATCGATCTGCAACAATCGGTACTTTCTTTCCGAAGACCTCCTTTGCAGCATTAATATAACCTTTGTATAGATCCGAACAAACTGCTTTGACGGTTTTGCGTAACCTCTTCGGAATACTCATGAAAAATTCTTTGACCGTCGCCTTCTCGCGGTCCTTAAGCACTGCGATTACCCGGAGCTTCCCATCGATATAAGCGGTAACAATCGCCAAGAAGTCTTTGTGCCCTTTCCTATTCGATATTTCATCGATACCTATAATATCCAGTTTTTCAATCTTCTCCCAATCCGCAGCGGTACGGATGTTTCGATCCAATATCCCCTCAATCACATCATAACCAATCCCTTCCCGGATGCTCACATCTCGAATCGTACTGTTTATCAACGACAAGAGAATGTGGTCTTCATACGCGTTGGTCCCGCTGTGCCGCAATTCATACCAATCCAACTTCTGCGTGGTCGTCGGGTTTCCATCACAGGGCAAACGCATCTAAAAATATTTAGAAAACAATGTGTTATGATGGCGAAAATTGAAGATCATATGATTTAATAGAGGGTTATTAAAATGGGAATGATCAGACCTATAAATGAAGAGAAAAAAGACACGACAATCGCCGGTCATTTTTCCGATCTGAACGACCCCCGTATCGACAGGACAAAAAGGCATAAGCTGGCTGATATCATAACGATAGCGATTTGTTCGACGTTATGTATGGGAGAGAGCTGGGATGCGATGGAGGAGTTTGGTCAAACCCATGAACAGTGGTTGCGGAAGTTTTTGGAATTGCCCAATGGGATTCCCTCGCATGACACGTTCAATCGTGTATTTGCCCGTATTGACCCCGATCAATTCCGAACCTGTTTCATCTCCTGGGTGAAGTCGATAGAGCCGAAGTTTGATGGGGATATTATACCGATCGATGGGAAAACGGTGCGCAGATCGCATGATAGAGCTAATGGAAATAAGGCAATTCACATGGTGAGTGCGTGGGCTTGTCACTCATCGCTCGTATTGGGTCAACTCAAGACCGAAGAAAAATCAAATGAAATTACAGCGATACCGAAATTGTTGGATTTACTGGAGATCAAAGGCTGTGTAGTCAGTATCGACGCGATGGGATGCCAAAAGAAGATTGCGGAGAAAATTGTTGAAAAACAAGCAGATTGGGTATTTTCATTGAAAGGCAACCAGAGCACTTTTCATCAAGATGTCATCGCTTGGTTCGAATCGGTCGATCTCGACCAATGCTGCCGGGATGCGAGTGTTTTTCTTGAAACGAAAGAGAAAAACCATGGTCGCCTGGAGACGCGTCGGTATTATTATTTCACTGATCATTCCTTAGGGCATTACGCCGAACAATGGAAAGGTTTCCGGGGTATCGGGATGGTAGAGTCGATTCGAGATGATGGAAAAAAAGTGACCACGGACCGGCGCTATTTTATTGCTAGCCTGTCAGGCGATGTTAAACGATTTGCCCAAGCGGTTCGCTCTCATTGGGGAATTGAGAATTCACTGCATTGGGTTTTGGATGTGTCCTTTTCCGAAGATGCCAATCGAACGCGAAAAGGTCATGCACCTGAAAACTATGCCATCCTACGACATATTGCACTCAATATTCTCAGGAAAGATACGACCTCAAAGAAAAGCATTAAATTAAAGCGACTCCGTGCCGGCTGGGATACGGATTATCTTGAGCAGTTACTTGATGTCCTACAAGCGGCCTAAAATGGGAAATTTAGATGCGTTTGCCCTGGTTTCCATCACAATGTTCACATTGATATCGAAGGGGTGCGATCAGGATGTAGGTCGGATATCCACAGACAGGTAAATGCCGCAATCTGACTTCCTTACCGGGATAATACGGCTTGTTAATCCGTCGACCACAGTTGTAGCAGACTGCTCCTTCGGTAATACTTTTCACTCGAATTTCCAGTTCGCCCGCAGAGTTGAGCGAAACGGATTCTATTTCTATATTCGGTAGTCCCAAGATAGTAAGTAGTAATTCGGGGCTGATTCCCATATTCGTGTATCCTCGTGTCAATGTTGGAGTCGATAACATGTTGTTTTTATTATACTATACTTCGAAATGAAATCCCAAAGAGCCACTACGTTGTTTCAGGCGCTAGGGATGACGTTCGGCTTGAGGTCATAAGGTTCCTTACAGACAGCGACATAACCTACCGGCAGGAAATTATTGAGCCGCATACTTATGTAATCACAGCTTAGGAATAGAAATTTATTAACTTGTGCACTCCTGAGAAGCAGCAGGAACGGCGCGATAATTCCATGCTGGCAAAAACGTATCAAAGAGGATGCGCATGTTTTGCTTGAAATCTGCCGCCACTTTTCGTCCCGTTTCATAGACCTTATCGATGACATGAACGAACGCCTTGAGTCCCGTTGAAGTGTGGGTGTTTTCCATGAGTTCCTTGACCAACTCGGTACTGGTGAAAATCACGCCTTGGCAGGCACGGGTCACATGGGGAAAGAGACGGTGTTCGATGGGATTGTACTTAGAACAGTAGGGCGGATAATGAGCAATGCGAATTTCGATCCCAAGCTCATCGGCGAGGCTCTGCAAGTCCTGTTTAAAGAGGTAGTGACGGGAACTGTTACTCCCGCCCCCATCGCACAGCACCAGGATGGAGGTAGCGCTGGGATAGTGTAGGCGACCGTGGTTATACCACCAATGCCGAAAACTGTCGCAGGCAAATTCACTGGTATCGTGGCTATTCCCGAGTTGGATGTAGCCGACATTATGCTTGATGTCATAGAAGCTATGCGGAATGATGACCCCTTCAGCAAAGCTGTTGAAATCATGGTCGTAGGTGTGCAGGGCTTCTAAGGTATACAACTGCCCGTCACGGTAAAAATTGCCAAGATTTTCTTTCTTCTTGGTATCCATGCTGACGATCGGATTGCCCGCGGCCTGATCGGCGGCTTTGAGTTGCGTGATCTTCTCAAATTGGGCATCGCGGTGTTTGATCTCGTCCTTCATGGTCGTTTTCTTCTGCGCTTTGCGGCGACGGTAGCCATGTTTTTTTAACAGCTTGCGCACGACCCATTGGCTGATCTGGATCTGATGATCTTCTCGCAATGCCGCGACAATCTCACCCAGGGTGAGGTTCGTCCAGCGGACCTTTTCATCCATCGGATCGCCCGCGGTATGATGGCGTAGAACCGCCAGGAACTTCTCGTCCAACGATGGCCCCCACGTCTGCTCATAGGGGCGACGACCACCACCAGGTTTGCGCACCCGGGGCTTGGTCCCGACTTTGTCCCCGCGAAGCTGCTCGTGTACCTCGCGCTCAGATAAACCGCTCATCTCGCGCGCGCCTTTGCTTACGGTGTTTCGGCTGCAACCCAGTACCTCCGCAATATACACGCGACCACCGCGACCATACTTCAAGGCTTCTAAGCCTGCATACAGACGGCGATCTTTCTCATTCAGGCCCATATAGAAACGACGCATCGATTCCTCTACTTGGGGGGAATAACGCTCCATTTAGGTCTCCAGAAGTTTGGCTTGGTTGCAGAGGCTAAAATGATACTATACCTTCTCCCTTCTGATGAGCTGCACAAGTTATCTAATTTCCGTTCCTTATCTCTACGAGCCGAAGAACCAAGTTGATCGGCGCGTTCGTCGGACCGCGTTCCTGATTAGACTCCAGGAAGCACCGTTCCAGCAAGAATGTACGAATGCAGCTTTGGCGTGGCGTGTAGAATCTCGCGGAGTTCGCGAAAGATCTTGGGGGAGGATTCTGTTGGATGACTCGTACAGACCAAACGCGCTACGCAGGATAAAGAAATTGTTCTCAAGCCGGAGATGCAAATGACAACCTCAGTAAAACCGCAGCAAGGCCGCTTGATTCTGATGATTATCGTTGTCGGCAGCGCTCTTGGAGCATTCCTTGCGCTCGCCTACGCTGGGCGCGACGGAGGGATCATCTGGGATACGGTTAAGTCTGTAATGAATGATCTTCTTGGCATTTATCTCCCGCTGATTGCGATGATGTCCGCATTCTACTTCGGAGAAGCTAAGCCTTTGCCAGAGCGCGCATCCGAACCTGTACAAACATTCCTCTTTACGTTGATTACCGCTGGCGTCTGGGTCTTGCTTCCGCCCGTGCTGATCCTTTTCGGCGGAGCTATTGAGGGTGTTCAGGAAACTTTGACGCTTCTCAAGCCGTACGGCGAGACAATCGCGGCGGCAGGAATCGGATATTACTTCGCACGCTCCGCGATTTCTGGTGCAAACGGCGCCTAACGAGTGCACAAGCCCGACGCCAAACTGCGGCCAGCGCTTCGCGCGTGGCCGCAGTTTGGCGCGGGCTGTGCAAAACGTTAGGCAACAACCGCTACACCACGTCAGCCAAAATTGCGCCGTACATCACTCATGTGGCTTCGGGAACTACAAAAGATTCTGCTTCGATGGCTGGACCGCATTCTCAACCCGAATCTGCATTCCAAGCTAACCTGGGCTCTCTTTCTTTTGGGTAGCTCGCTTGTTGCGTCTGCTGCGGCTTCCTCATACCTTGTAAAGGCAGAGCTTGAGTACAAATGGATAAAGATACTTGCGACAACAGCAGACGATAATTCGTTTGCATTTCTTGTGATCGGTGCGCTTTTTGTATTGCTTTCTGTATTTCTGTTGTTTTCCTCGCCCTCTCGTCACGACTTCCGTATCCCAGGCCAGAGAATTACGGTGACACTTTACTATTTACACCATTTCTCTGTCGGCATATGCTAGGCGCATGTCGCGGCTCCCCCGAATCATCGTACCCGGCATCTCGCACCCTATGACGCAACGAGGGAACAGGCGCCAACGGATCTTCATGGAGGACGACGACGATGCGCTTTACTTCACAGAGATTGGCTAGCCCAGGCGTGTCGATCAAACGGTGTGGAAGTCTGGTCCTACTGCCTAATGCCGAACCATGTTCACTTGATTCTCGTACCCGCGGACGAGACCGGGCTGTCGCGCGCCGTCGGCGAAACGCATCGTCGATAGCGTGGGTACATCAACGCACGATTGCGGGTCACTGGCCATTTGTTTCAAGGGCGGTTCGGCTGCGTGGCAATGGACGACTCTCACTTGATGGCGGCTTTCCGCTATGTGGCTTTGAATCCCGTCAAAGCGAAACTGGCTGCGACCGCTGCCGATTGGCCTTGGTCAAGCACGCCAGCACATCTGCGGCGCCAAGACGATGGCTTGGTGACTGTTCGTCCCCCGCTAGATCGCGTCGATCATTTCGCGACATTCTTGGAGATACCAGAGGATTCTGAACGGGTTGCCGCTCTCACGAAGGGTCAAACCATCGGGCGGCCATTGATGGGTGAAGCATTCGGCGAGCTCAAGAAACGACTTGGCCGAACGCTACGTCCTGGCAAGCGCGGCCGGCCCCCTTCGCAAAAGAATGACCCAAGACAGCTAAAAATTGGCGTAAATGGTAAAGTGTCACCGTGATATCAATTGAACGCTTGGAGGTCATTGGCATTGATGAGATTGCGTTGAAAAAAGGTCATCGTGATTTTGTCGTCGTTGTCAGCGCTTACATTAACGAGACATTGCATGTCATCGGTCTGCTCGGCGACCGCACCAAGGCCAGCGTACAGGAGTTTTTTCTCAGCATTCCCAAGCGCTTGCGACGCACCGTCCAGAGTGTTTGCTCGGATCTTTATCAAGGTTTCATCGGTGCCGCTAAAGCCGTGTTCGGCAAGCGCGTACACATTTGCGCGGATCGGTTCCATGTTGCTAAGCTGTACCGAAATGGACTGGAAAACCTGCGCAAAAGCGAATGGAAACGGCTGTGTCATATCCTCTCCGAAGAAGAGCGCAAGTCGTTCAAGAACGTGCATTGGCTGCTGCGTCAGCGTCGCGCCGATCTGAATGCAGATGAGCGACGCATGCTGAATCGGCTCTTTCGCTATTCACCAAAATTACAAGAAGCCTATGAGGCTTGCGAATCACTCACTGCCATCTATGAAAGCCGCCTATCAAAAGGTCAGGGTAAGCGCAAACTGCGTGGCTGGATGGAACGTGTCACCAACCGCAAGCTCAGTTGCCTCGATAGCTTCCTCGGGACACTGAATACTCACTTTGAGGAAGTGACGAATTATTTTATTGGTCGACACACCAGCGGCTTTGTCGAGGGGTTAAATAATAAGATCAAAGTCATCAAACGCCGCTGCTATGGCATCACCAACCTTGGACACCTCTATCAAAGGATATGCTTGGATCTCAACGGATATGACCGGTTCGGGGTTGACACATTATAAATTAATGAGTTACAGAGTTTGCGCTCGACTACATTTTAACCTTGATGTGTACGAAAAAATGAGCTTAAGTGCTTGTTCTTAAAGTTTTTATTGGTTCCCATGAAATCCAGGAGAGCCCAAATACCTGCAACCGACCGTCCAAAGCGCTGCTCGCTACGCTAGCAACGCTTTGGACGGCGGCTGAGGTTTCCGTTGGCTGCTCACCAATAGCAGAAATATCCATCAGACAATAACCGACGTGCTATGTCGAGTTCTTGAGGACACCGTCATTTACGCAGTAAGTGCGCAAAGAGATCAGCTACTATGAAAAGGAAACTGCAAGTCTTCATTTCATCCACTTACTCGGACCTACAGATCGAACGCCAAGCGGCTGTCGAAGCGGTCCTTGAAGCGGGACACATACCGGCCGGAATGGAGTTGTTTGCTGCGGGCAACGAATCTCAACTTACAACGATTCGTCGCTGGATTAAAGACTCGGACGTTTTTATGCTGATTCTGGGTGGTCGATATGGATCAATCGAGCCGAAATCCGGAAAAAGCTATATTCAACTAGAGTATGAGCATGCCGCAAAGTTAAAAAAGGATCTGTTTGCTGCTGTGATTACTGACGAGCAACTCAATAATAAAGTTAAAAATGAGGGTGTTAGCGCCATCGAACGAAAGCATGGGGAGCAACTGGAGAGCTTTCGCAGTACTGTGATGTCAAAGATGTGTGGTTTCTTTGGGGATACAAAGGAATTGAAGATGATAGTTTTTAAATCTCTCAACGAACTTGCAACGCAGGAGAAGTTGACCGGATGGATTCGAGCGGAAGATGTATCTGCTTCGACTGACGATCCACTAGCTATCAAACACAAGTCCACAGTAGAAGACGCTAGTAGTAGGCAACAGATATCATGGACTGATATGATGTGCACTAGAAACGAGATACTGAATGACGTTGATATCGCGGCGTTTAATGCCATCATATGCTGCAGTGCTGAGGGTGCGATTGTAGCAGAGTTGCTGTGCCGAGAAGTACCTAGAAAGCCACCGATATTTGTAGGACATCGATTTCGGCGTTTGAAGAACGTTACCGGAGGTGGGAAATCAAGAGTTCAGGATTTTGAATCATTGCAGAGCAGGTATTGGGCTGTTGAAACCGACAGATGGCATTTGTTTATCCCTCCTCTTGATGACGAGTTTCGTACTAAAAAGTTGCTGTTTGTGGATGATTATGCAAGGTCTGGAGAAACCCATAAGCGCGTGGCTGCCTGCATACAGGGAAATGGTTTCCCAAATATTGAGACATTGTGCCTTTTCGTTACAGAAAGCGCTCTAAGCAACGGTGATGTACCAGATTACTGGCAGGACCAAATTCCAGATAGGTTTTCCCTACCTTACATGGATTTCAAATAGCACGTCTTGGAGCGCGACATGGAACATCCAACGAGAGAGGGAAAAGGGGGACGCTTCCTTTTTCTGGCAGCTGCATGATTAACAAATGATTGCCAACAATCTGGTCCACCTAATTACGTAATTACGGTGACACTTTACTATTTACACCATTTCTCTGTCGGCATATGCTAGGCGCATGTTTCGGCTCCCCCGAATCATCGTACCCGGCATCTCGCACCCTATGACGCAACGAGGGAACAGGCGCCAACGGATCTTCATGGAGGACGACGACGATGCGCTTTACTTCACAGAGATTGGCTAGCCCAGGCGTGTCGATCAAACGGTGTGGAAGTCTGGTCCTACTGCCTGATGTAGAACCATGTTCACTTGATTCTCGTACCCGCGGACGAGACCGGGCTGTCGCGCGCCGTCGGCGAAACGCATCGTCGATAGCGTGGGTACATCAACGCACGATTGCGGGTCACTGGCCATTTGTTTCAAGGGCGGTTCGGCTGCGTGGCAATGGACGACTCTCACTTGATGGCGGCTTTCCGCTATGTGGCTTTGAATCCCGTCAAAGCGAAACTGGCTGCGACCGCTGCCGATTGGCCTTGGTCAAGCACGCCAGCACATCTGCGGCGCCAAGACGATGGCTTGGTGACTGTTCGTCCCCCGCTAGATCGCGTCGATCATTTCGCGAAATTCTTAGAGATACCAGAGGATTCTGAACGGGTTGCCGCTCTCACGAAGGGTCAAACCATCGGGCGGCCATTGATGGGTGAAGCGCTCGGCGAGCTCGAGAAACGACTTGGCCGAACGCTACGTCCTGGCAAACGCGGCCGGCCCCCTTCGCAAAAGAATGACCCAAGACAGCTAAAAATTGGCGTAAATGGTAAAGTGTCACCGTGATCAGAGAGCGAACCGCTATCGGGCCAACCGCTATCCAGCCAACGACCGCCCGGCGAACCACCAACGGCGAAACCGCCACCTGCCAAACCACCACATTCACCGACACACTCTGCATGGGCCATGTTGCTTGTGCGCATCTCTGAAATCCTTCCGCTGACTTGCCCGCACTCTGGTGCCGAGGTCCGGATCATCGCCTTCATCACCACAGCCCCAAAGGTGCGAGCGATCCTCGACTGTGTCGGTGAACCCGTCAAGCCACCACCCGGTCTCGGTAAGCCCGTGGGCCTCCATCGTGGGAGGATACGGCTGCGCAAAGCAGCCATGCCGACGACCTCGCGCAACCAGAACCCGCGTTCGAGTTCGACCAGGAGGTCAGTTGGTAGACAGCCTGAGCTTCCTTCTTCCTCTAGGATCGACTGGTTTCTCAGTCGATCTGTCCTGCTCTGTGCGGGCCTTGATCATCGTTAGGACCACCCGTCCTTGTGGTGGCACAATAACATTTCCAAAACATTAGGTTATAGCCTTTAGTCCCTGCGAAATTTAAAGTTTTGGGCCAAGCGATGATCAAGGTCCAAGGTTCATTGCCGCAAACAAGGGAATATTCACTTAATTTTAGTATGTTATTTCCGCTTGTTTCCTTTGCCTGATCGCTAGGCTTTAGGTAACAGGGAAGCGCGCGGACACGATAGACCGCATGGCGTGTATCCCTGACGCGGCAAAGTCGATTGTCGACGGACAAGTCGCGCGAGTCACTGAGGCGGAAATAGGAGCTGTTACGATGAGAAAGACTACCTACTTAGAAGTAACCTTTGCGCTGTTGGGGTTCTTGATTTGTGCGGGACCGGCCGCGGCCGCCCCCTGGACGACTGTCGGGTCGGCTGGAACCATCGATGAAGCGGACCTGAACCTGGTCACCATGAACCATGGCGTCGCCTATCTCGGCGGCGGTGCGCCGGTCGGTTCCGTTGCGAACATCCGCTACAACGTGGTTGCCGTGGACGACCTGCAGGTTGGTGGAGCACCATGGATGCAAGTCCGGTTCAAGGACAATGGCGCCGGTGCGCAAGTGGTCCTGCGTCTCAAGGCCTACAACGTCAGCACCGGCATGACCACAACCCTGCTGACCTTCGACAGCAATGACTTCGAGGCCAGTGGTGTATACCAAGAACAAGAGGTCTTCAGCTGCTATGGCAGCTTCGACTTCTACAACAATGCGTACTACGTCGACGCGGAGATCAAGAAAACCGCCGACAATGGTCGGCCCGCGCTGTCGATCGTCATCGTCGGTTACACGATCTGCTGACCAATGGCACTGCGGCTTGTGAGCGCAATGGCTTGCGCGCACAAGCCCTCGCGATCGTGCAAAGTCAGCACCTGATCGATCCCATAAAGAGTTTAACGTGCCAAAACCGCCATGGTGCGGATGGCACGGGAAAAGATGCGTCGAGAAGACGATGCCTGCAGTTTACTGAGAATTACGGTGACACTTTACTATTTACACCACTTCCCTGTCGGCATACGCTAGGCGCATGTTTCGGCTCCCCCGAATCATCGTACCCGGCATCTCGCACCCTATGACGCAACGAGGGAACAGGCGCCAACGGATATTCATGGAGGACGACGACGATGCGCTTTACACAGATTGGCTGGCCCAGGCGTGTCGATCAAACGGCGTGAAAGTCTGGTCCTACTACCTGATGCCGAACCATATTCACTTGATTCTCGTACCCGCGGACGAGACCGGGCTGTCGCGCGCCGTCGGCGAAACGCATCGTCGATAGCGTGGGTACATCAACGCACGATTGCGGGTCACTGGCCATTTGTTTCAAGGGCGGTTCGGCTGCGTGGCAATGGACGACTCTCACTTGATGGCGGCTTTCCGCTATGTGGCTTTGAATCCCGTCAAAGCGAAACTGGCTGCGACCGCTGCCGATTGGCCTTGGTCAAGCACGCCAGCACATCTGCGGCGCCAAGACGATGGCTTGGTGACTGTTCGTCCCCCGCTAGATCGCGTCGATCATTTCGCGACATTCTTGGAGATACCAGAGGATTCTGAACGGGTTGCCGCTCTCACGAAGGGTCAAACCATCGGGCGGCCATTGATGGGTGAAGCATTCGGCGAGCTCAAGAAACGACTTGGCCGAACGCTACGTCCTGGCAAGCGCGGCCGGCCCCCTTCACAAAAGAATGACCTAAGACAGCTAAAAATTGGCGTAAATGGTAAAGTGTCACCGTGATATCAATTGAACGCTTGGAGGTCATTGGCATTGATGAGATTGCGTTGAAAAAAGGTCATCGTGATTTTGTCGTCGTTGTCAGCGCTTACATTAACGAGACATTGCATGTCATCGGCCTGCTCGGCGACCGCACCAAGGCCACCGTACAGGAGTTTTTTCTCAGCATTCCCAAGCGCTTGCGAAATACCGTCCAGAGTGTGTGCTCAGATCTTTATCAAGGCTTCATCGGTGCCGCTAAAGCCGTGTTCGGCAAGCGCATACACATTTGCGCGGATCGATTCCATGTTGCCAAGCTGTACCGAAATGGACTGGAAAACCTGCGCAAAAGCGAATGGAAACGGCTGTGCCATATCCTCTCCAAAGAAGAGCGCAAGTCGTTCAAGAACGTGCATTGGCTGCTGCGTCAGCGTCGCGCCGATCTGAATGCAGATGAGCGACGCATGCTGAATCGGCTCTTTCGCTATTCACCAAAATTACAAGAAGCCTATGAGGCTTGCGAATCACTCACTGCCATCTATGAAAGCCGCCTATCAAAAGGTCAGGGTAAGCGCAAACTGCGTGGCTGGATGGAACGTGTCACCAACCGCAAGCTCAGTTGCTTTGATAGCTTCCTCGGTACGCTGAATACGCATTTTGAGGAAGTGACCAATTATTTTATTGGTCGACATACCAGCGGCTTTGTCGAGGGATTAAATAATAAGATCAAAGTCATCAAACGCCGCTGCGATGGCATCACCAACCTCGGGCACCTCTATCAAAGGGTATTCCTGGATCTCAACGGATATGACCGGTTCGGGGTCGATACATTATAAATCAATGAGTTACAGACTTTGTGCTCAACCACATTTTAATCTTAATGTGTACGAAAAAATGAGACTAAGTGGTTGTTTTTAAAATATTTATTGGTTCCCACAAAATCCAGGAGAGCCTCTTGGATTGCTTCATCGAACGCACTGGGAAAGCCTAATCGGTGTCCGGGGTCGCTATCGGAATCGGAATCGAATCCGCTCATCGATCAAAACAGCCAGCTCGATACCAATCCCTAATGTTGACCTTGACACCGATCCCGACACCGACTAAGCATCCATAAACCGGAAAGCGCTTGTTTTAGTGAGACGGCAGATTTCGACAGCCTAGGTTGCGCCTCTATTTGACAAGATCGCGGGGAAGATTGGGCCAGTATCCATTGTCCCGGGCAGGGCAACCTTAAGTGGAAGGTCTCTCCTAAAGGCTCAAGGACAACGCCTGAACTAAGGCGATTTCTGTCGAGAAGCAAACCACCTGGCTTGTGTCCTGGCGGGTGCTGCCTGCGTAGAATATTCAGCTATTCAACCAGAATAAAGTTTGATTCATCTTCTTTGAAGGCAGCGCGCCCAGTAAACATCCGCCCAGTAAACATCCGCCCAGCAAACACCCGCCCAGCAAACATCAGGTTTCTCTCGCCCTGATGTTGTGTCTTTTCGATCCCAATCTCAATCCCAGTCAAGTAGCGCTGGGCGGGTTGCCCGCTGGGGGTATCTTCAGTTAATTTGTCGAATAGACAGTGGCCTACAGCCTTTCTCCCAGGAAAGGCGCGGTGCTTGCTTCCGCTCCGATGGCATCATTTGCCGGGTCGCCCGCAAGCGGACTCCTACGCCGACCGGCTCCCACGGCTCGTAAAGATCCGCTTGCGGGGGACGTTGCGGCAAGCCGCCCATAGAGCGACTGTAGGCGGGTTGCCGCTTCGCGAAGGCGAACGAGAATCAGGCGCCAGTTTGTCTGTTTCTCTCCGGCAATCACCTAGAGGAAGGTATGCAATCGGTTCATTGCACGCTGGTAATTTCCGACCAGCAGATCCGGAAGGCAGGAATCAGCATTATCGAGCACGCTCATGATCGAATTTAAGTCATTCTTGGATGGCCGACTCAGCACATAATTGACCACGCCGGCCTTATGCCCAGGATGACCGATACCGACTCGCAGGCGCCAAAAATCTTCACGACCGAGTGCTGCGATGATATCGCGCATGCCATTATGGCCTGCATGCCCACCACCGAGTTTGAGTTTAGCCCGGCCGACCGGCAGGTCTAATTCATCATAGACTACCAGGATCTGCGCCACCGAGACATCGAAATAGCGCGTCAAGGCAGCAACAGCGCGCCCGCTGTGATTCATATAGGTCATCGGTTTCAAAAGACGTACATCTTTGCCGACCACCGTGATACGCGCCAGCATGCCGTGAAATTTGGACTCAAGGCGGAACTGCCCGCGATGTTGCGCCGCAAGATGGTCCACCAGCCAAAATCCGGCATTGTGCCGCGTACCCTCATGATCCGGCCCTGGATTGCCAAGCCCCACGATGAGTCGGATGCCGTTGTCTGACATCGCGCATTGAACCTCTATAAAAATACCCGCCGTAGTGAGTGGCCGCAGCGAGCTTTAAGGCGATTTCTATCAATATCAATTCACTTAGGCGATTTCTGTCAAGAAACAGACTAACTGGATTGTCTTCTCGTCCGGCCTCGACGTCCGGCAAATCGCCTACAGAGCGACCGTGGGCGGGTTGCCGCTTCGCGAAGGCGAGCGAGAATCAGGCGCCAGTTGGTCTATTTCTCTCCGGCAATCGCCTGATCTTGATACTTTTCTTCTGCGTCGGACCAGCACTTTCATTGCCGGCACTGCTCGCGTCGATCCTACTTGAAGCCGGATGACACTTCTATGTCATCTGACAGACCCGCGTCATCTGGTAGATCAGTTTCCGGCAATCGCCCGAATATATTGAAAGCGGACTTAACGGATACGGATCGATGTGGGATCAGGTTCCAACTTCGTCGTCTCCAACGTCCTCGTCGCTTTCACCTTCGCCCTCACCCTCGTCGATTTGATCACTGTCGCTATACCCAGCGTGAATCAGCACAACCGGCGTCTCCACATCGGTTGCACTGGTCAGCTCGACGCCCTCGGGCAACTTGAGTTCAGAAACATGCACGATATCGCCGATCTCCATCTCCTCCATGTCCAGACTGATGTACTCGGGCAGATCGCTCGGCAAACAGCTGATCTCGATTTCAGTCAAGTTACGCGACACCTTGCCACCCGCCTTGACGCCTCTCGCCGTTTTCTCGTTCTCAAAGTGCAGCGGTACGGTCATGCGCAGCTTTTCCGCCATGCTGACACGCTGAAAGTCGACATGCAGGATGAAAGGCTTTGCTGGATGACGCTGCAGATCTTTTAGTACGACTTGGGCACGCTCCTCTCCAACATGCAATACGAGCAAACTCGAATAGAATGCTTCTTGTTCTAAACTGCGCACCAACTCGTTGTGAGGCAACGCAATCATCTGCGGTGCCTGATGCCCACCATAAACGATACCAGGCACCAAGCCCTGGCGACGGAGGCGGCGGCTCGCGCCCTTACCCCCGTCGCCACGGACCTGTGCGGCAACTTCGAAAGTCTGACTCATGATTGATCTCCATTGCGAAAAATGGTGATAAAAGAAGTACCCGCAGCCCACAACCGGGCTGTGGCATCGCGTTTTCCGGCTTGCAAACCGGCATCACCACCGCCAACCTTCAATCTACGAACAGAGAGCTGACAGACTCTTCGTTGGAGACTCGGCGCATTGTTTCAGCCAGTAATTCGCCAATGCTGAGTTGGCGAATTTTCTCGCAGGCAATCGCATCCGGACGCAGCGGAATGGTATTTGTTACGACTAGCTCATCAAGCACAGATGCATTGATGTTGGCCACTGCCGGCCCAGATAGCACGGCATGCGTACAATAGGCCACGACTTGCGAAGCGCCCTGTTGTTTCAACGCGGCGGCGGCTTGACATAGGGTACCGGCAGTATCGACCAAATCGTCGATTAGCAAACAGCTGCGGTTTCGAACGTCGCCGATGATGTTCATCACCTTAGCTTCGTTAGGCCGAGGTCGGCGCTTGTCAATGATGGCTAAATCTGCGTCATCTAAGCGTTTCGCAAGCGCACGGGCACGCACTACACCACCGACGTCTGGAGAAACGACCATAAGAGCTGGATACTTTTGCCGCCAAATATCGCCGAGCAGAATTGGCGATGCGTAGACATTATCCACCGGAATATCGAAAAAGCCTTGAATTTGGTCAGCATGCAGGTCCATTGTCAATACGCGATCAGCACCTGCAGAACCAATCATCTTAGCAACCAACCGAGCCGTAATGGGCACCCGAGCAGATCTTGGCCGCCGATCCTGCCGCGCGTAGCCGTAGTAAGGAATAACTGCGGTCACACGCTTGGAGGAAGCCCAGCGTAAGGCGTCGATCATCACTAACAGCTCGATCAGATTATCATTGGTTGGTGCGCAGGTTGGCTGGACTACAAAAACGTCTCGGCCGCGGACGTTTTCCTGGATTTCGGACATGACCTCACCATCGCTAAACTGGCCGACTACGGCTTTACCAAGCGGAATACTCAGGTGAGCAGCGATCTCTGCGGCAAGGTCCGGATTGGCGTTCCCAGAGAACACCATCATATGGCTGGCGGGCACGGCCTGATCCCTCACGTATCAGCCACCTTTCGTTTCGATGGCTGGATGATTGTTTGATCAGCTGGGTTTGATTGGCTGGGGCGCCAGGATTCGAACCTGGGAATGCTGGGATCAAAACCCAGTGCC
Source organism: Thiohalocapsa sp. PB-PSB1 (assembly GCA_016745215.1). Lineage (GTDB taxonomy): Bacteria > Pseudomonadota > Gammaproteobacteria > Chromatiales > Chromatiaceae > Thiohalocapsa. The sequence continues at coordinate 2,672,152 of CP050890.1, read as the reverse complement.
TTACCACTTGGCGACGCCCCAATCGTCAGCGTTTTATCTTGAGCGATTTTAATCAACTTTACATAGCATCCGACTCACATTGCATCTAACTACTGCGTCGGATTCATGCTCATATAACCTGTTTTACTTATGCCGGCTTTCTAACAGGAATGAATTAATCATCTTGAAGATTGATCTTGCAGGAATTGCCTTAAGGCCATTTCTATCGAGAAACATACTACAGCCATTTACACCTAATGCGATCTAGCTTGTCTTCTCGTCCAGCCTCCAGGTTGAGGCAACCCATCCATAGAGCAACTGTGGGCGGATTGCCAGTTCGCGGAGGTGAACGAGAATCCAGCACCAGTTGGTACGTTTCTCTCTGGCAGTCGCCTAGGCCCCATATCCCGGAGTCTCGAATAACGGCGAAAGATTACAACCACGAGCCACGAATGCGGAATACTTGCGTGATGCGATTTCTGCGACTTCCAGGGCCGTGCCCTTATTAGAAAACTCGGCGAATACGCATCCTCCCGTACCCGTTAACCTGGCCGTACCGGCATGCAGCTTGAGCCAGGTAAAGGCTTCGGCTACGGCTGGATAGCGTGTCAGGACTACATTAAGACAGTCGTTTTCTACACAACCGGCAATGAAGTCTTCCATTTTGACTGAGCGCGAATTGCGTGTCAATCCCGGATCTGAGAAGACCATCGCAGTCGAGACCGAAACAGCGGGGGCTAGAATCAGATACCAAGGTTCTGGAGGCTCCATCGGGGTTAAATACTCACCGACGCCCTCCGCCCAGGCAGCTCGACCGTGCACGAACACCGGGATATCAGCACCTAAAGAAAGCCCAATTTGCGCTAACACGTCGATCTCGAGCCCAAGCGACCAAAGCTGATTCAAAGCAACCAACGTGGTCGCAGCATCGGAACTACCGCCACCTAGACCACCCCCCATAGGCAGGATCTTTTGCACATCAATGGTGATGCCCTTCGTGCAGCCGGTCCATGCGCGCAAGGCTTGTGCCGCGCGAACTACTAGGTCTTGATCTGGCGATACCCCAGGCGCGCCACTGCGGCGAATGACTCGACCGTCGTTGCGAACATCAAAGTAGAGCCGATCGCAGCGATCAACGAACTGAAATACTGTCTGTAATAGGTGATAACCGTCAGCACGTCGGCCGACTACCCGCAACATCAGGTTCAGCTTGGCCGGTGCCAACCAGGCGCCGTCGGTCGCAACAATCGGCAGCATAGTCAGGGTCCACTCTGGGTGATTCGATACCGCCCGAGAGTGCGCAGCAAGTATTCGTGCTTCGGATCCTCCGCGAGAGCACGTCCCCAGATTTTTCGTGCATCTTCCCGTCTACCTAAAGCCCAAAGCACTTCGCCTAGATGCGCTGCAATTTCGGCATCAAACATGCTGTCCAACGCCCGACGCAAAAAAGGCTCTGCGCTCTCGGCATCGCCCTTGCGGAATAACGCCCAGCCCATGCTGTCCAGAATTGCTGGCTCATCCGGACGTAACTGCAATGCTCGCTCAATGAAACTCAAGGCTTCCTCTAGGCGGTCGGTACGATCTGCCAGCGTATAGCCAAGCGCATTCAACGCATCCACATGATCCGGATCATTAACTAAAATACGGCGCAAATCTCGCTCGAGCAGATCGACGCGATCCATTTCCACCGCGAGCATGGCGCGGGCATAGAGTAAGTCAGCATTATCCGGCGTCTTTGACAAAGCATCAGAGTAGGTGTCGAAGGCTTGTTGTGTTAGATTCTGCTCGCTCAGAAGTTCTCCTTCGATAAGGTAGAGTGCCGTTACATCTGCTGGGAACTGATCGCGCAGCTGCTGCAGAATTTCGCGCGCCCGTTCGGTCTCGCCGCGCTTAAGATAGATTCCGGCAATACGTACATGCGCATTGGTCTCGTTCTCACCACGCACCTTGGCATACCAATCTAGGGCCTGTTCCGTTTCCCCGGCCAATTCTTCGACTTGACCGAGCAGGAATGCGGAATCATCAGCATGCGCGCCCATTTTACGGAGTAGAGTCAAGTAGTTTCGCGCCTTATCCAAAGCTTCGACCTGCAACGCTAGAACCGCGGCGGTAAGTACTAGTTCGGGCTGCTCAGGAATACGCTCCAGAATGTCATCAAACAGCGCCAGGGCTGAGTCATACTCCTCTGCATCAATGTGCAGTTGCGTTCGCAACAGCAGCATCTCCTGGTTCTCTGGTTCTGCTGCAAGGAATTGATCAATCGCAGAAATCGCTTCGTCGAGCTGATCGTCGGCAACCAGTAGACGTACCAGGAACAGGCGAGGACTATCCCAGTCCGGCCTCAGCTCAATGGCCCGTTTCGCATGTTTCTGGGCGGCATTTATGTCCTCAGCACCAGCCGCAAGCATGGCCAGAGCAAATTGCGCGTCGGCATTATCGATATCGCCAGCCACGAGTTCCCGCATCATCTGCATCCGATCCTCAGGATCGGCGACTCGCGAGAGCATCTGCGCGGCCTGCAAAAAACCTTTTTCAGAATCTGAAGCCAGACGAATCAGTTCGTTGAGCTCTGCCAGCGTCCCGGCTCGATCTTTAGCGTCGATCCGTGCATAAGCTGCAATCTGATGCGCCTTTGATGAACTTGCATCCAGCTCCACCCATAGATCCGTCGCGCGCATGGCCGCCTCGGGCTGCCCTAGAGATAATGCAGCTCGTGCGGCCAATTCCGCCATGCCCGAATCCCGCGCGAGTCGTGCCGCATACAGATAGTGTTTGAAGGCGATGTCGTGCTTATCCCGCTGCGAGGCAATCTCACCAACCAACACAGCGTATATCAAATCCGATGACAGTCCTGCTCGAATCCTGCCTTCCGTAGGTGCTTTCAGAGTTTGGCTCGATGGTTGGCTTGATGGGGCGGCAGGGTCGTTCGCTTCATCGCTGCCAAATTTCGGAGTAAGATCAGGCCCTGGATAAGGTATATACTGCGGCTTGTACTCGCCAGCAGGCGTTTTCTTCACATCCATACTTTGGTCAGCGTGCGTGTCGGCACACGCTACTGAGGCAAAGGAGATCGTTGTAAAAAGCAATAGAGCCTGAAGTAAGGTCAACAGGCGAATGGCAAACGGGGCGCCATCTGATAGTTTAAACATAGTTAGATACCGGTTTTCCAGACAGTTGATCACGGTCAGCCGTCATACGCTTTTGATAGCAGTATACTGTCGCAGTTCCGGCATCGAAACAGGCCCGCTGGAATTTGCGTTCGTCTCTCTAAGTGTCAAGTTTGGAGTACAGCGCGCAGACATCTTATCACTCATCCTGCCAGTATCATGACCATATTGACCCTTGGCCTGAACCACAAGAGCGCGCCTGTCGAAATTCGCGAACGGCTGACGTTTGGCCCAGATGTTATCGTCGGCGCACTGCGCACGTTGACCGAACAGACAGCCTCGGACGAGGCAGTTATCTTATCAACCTGTAATCGCACGGAACTCTATTGTGCGTCAAACGAGCGCGATAGAGACGCGGCCCTATGCCATTGGCTCGGGCGCTTCCATGGCATCGAACCACAGCTGTTCATGCCGCATCTTTATGTCCACCATGATCGAGAAAGCGTTCGCCATCTGCTGCGGGTCGCAAGCGGTCTGGATTCAATGGTGCTGGGCGAGCCGCAAATTCTAGGTCAAGTCAAGGCCGCATTCCAAACAGCTTGCGACAGCGGAAGTGCTGGGCGCATGCTCGGTCGGCTGTTCCAGCATACCTTCTCGGTAGCCAAACAGATTCGCACGGATACCGCCATCGGCAGTAGCCCGGTATCAGTCGCGTTTGCGGCAGTCAGCCTAGCACGGCAGATCTTCAGCGATCTATCGAAACAGACCGCATTGTTGATCGGCGCTGGTGAGACCATCGAACTGGCCGCCCGACACCTTCATCAGCATGGCATCGGACGTATTATCGTTGCCAATCGCACAGTAGAACGTGCACACAGGGTCGCGGCACAATTCGACGGCTATGCAATCGCTCTGACTGAACTTGCTAATCATCTACCTGAGGCTGATGTTGTCGTTTCCTCAACCGCAAGCCCGCTGCCTGTGCTCGGCAAGGGGGTCGTCGAGCGGTCTCTGAAGAAGCGCAAACATCGACCGGTATTCATGGTCGATATCGCTGTGCCGCGGGACATAGAACCCGAGGTCGGCCAGCTTAGCGACATCTATTTATACACGGTTGATGATCTGCAGAGCGTTGTCGACGAGGGCATGCGCTCCCGACAACAGGCGTCCGAACAAGCAATGGAAATCGTCGACTTGCACACCGAAGAATTTATGGCTTGGGTGCGATCACTGGACGCGGTATCGCTAATTCAAGACTATCGCTCACGTGCCGAGCGCACCCGCGATGCGATGGTGGAGCGCGCGAAGCGACAGCTTGCTTCCGGCAAGCCAGCCGATGAAGTACTTTGCCAGCTCGCGCATACTTTAACTAATAAGCTGCTGCACAATCCGAGTGTCCGTTTACGCCGCGCGGGACGCGAAGGGCAATCCGATCTTTTGCAGGCCGCCAACGAGCTTTTTCAGCTTCAGAAAGAGCAAGACGGCAGCCGATGAATGCGTCTATACGCGGCAAACTCGAGCGCTTAAGCGAACGCTTTAGCGAAGTCACCGCGCTGCTCGCTGCCCCAGAAACACAAAATGACCAAAATCTATACCGCGAACTTGGGCGTGAATACGCACAACTTGCGCCAATAGTAGAGTGCTATGATCAGTATTGCGGCGTCGAGCAGGAGATCAAGGCAGATCAGGAGATGCTGGCCGACAAGGAGATGGCAGAACTTGCCCGCGAGGAACTGGCCATTGCCGAGGAGCGCCGAGATGCCTTGGAGCCGCGATTGCATCAACTGCTGCTGCCGCCAGATCCGAACGATCAGCGCAATGTCTTTCTGGAAGTACGCGCCGGAACCGGCGGAGCAGAAGCAGCGTTGTTCGCGGCTGACCTGCTGCGGATGTATCTGCGCTTCGCTGAGTCCCGTGGCTGGCAACACGAGGTGGTGAGCGAAAGCGAAGGCGAATTGGGCGGCTTCAAGGAGGTTGTCGCACGCATCAGCGGCAGCGGCGTCTATGCCAATCTCAAATTCGAATCAGGCGCCCATCGCGTCCAACGTGTTCCTGAAACCGAATCCCAGGGCCGAGTGCACACGTCGGCCTGCACTGTTGCCATTCTTCCCGAGGTGGAATCCATCGATCAGATTCAGATCGATGGCAGTGACCTGCGTGTGGATACCTATCGTGCCTCCGGTGCCGGTGGTCAACACGTCAACAAGACGGACTCTGCTGTGCGCATCACACATCTGCCGAGCGGCGTGGTGGTGGAATGCCAAGACGAGCGATCGCAACACAAGAACCGTGCCCGCGCCATGTCGCTGTTGCAGGCTAAACTGCTGGCGCAGGCAGTCGATGCACAAACCGCCGAGCGAAGTCAATCACGTCGAATACAGGTCGGCAGTGGCGACCGCTCCGAGCGCATCCGAACCTATAATTTCCCGCAAAATCGGCTGACCGACCACCGCATCAATCTCACGTTGTATAAACTCGACGAAATCATGATCGGGAACCTGTCACAAGTCATCGAGCCTCTGCGCCAAGAGCATCAAGCGGACCAGCTCGCAGATTTGATGACAGACTGAAAGGGCAAGCACATCGAAACTCGATTTGTACATTCAGACGAATTGCGCACCTGCTGCGACGATTTGTGTGCTTACGGAGATGATTTGTGTACTTACAGCAAAGCCCTGAAGGAAGGCATCGCAACACTCGCAGCAAATATCAAAACCACAATCAAGGACGAACCTAACGACAATGTTCGAAACGACGTCCAGTTCGAGGCCCAACTGCTGCTATCTGAGGTGCTGGCAACCAGCCGTGCCGAGCTGATCGCCTGGCCAGAACGAACCCTGCAACTCACCCAGCAAGCACAGTATCGACAACTCATCGAACGCCGCGCCCGGGGTGAACCCATAGCCTACATCCTCGGTCGACGCGAGTTCTGGGGATTATCACTGGAGGTCGCGGCAGCAACGCTGATTCCGCGCCCAGACACCGAACTGGTAGTCGAATGCGCATTAGCCGCTTTGCCTGCAAAACGCAACGTTCTCTGCGCTGACCTCGGCACCGGCAGCGGCGCCATCGCCGCAGCGCTGGCAAACGAACGACCGGCGTGGACCCTAATTGCCATTGAGCGATGTGCTGACGCCGCGGGTGTTGCCGCCGCCAACGTACGCCGACTCGGACTGAAACGTATGCATATCGTTCGTGGCGATTGGCTTCGCGCCCTAGCGCCAGCCAGTCTCGATGCCATCGTCAGCAATCCCCCTTATGTGCGTGAACAGGATTCACACTTGCGATGCGGAGATCTCCGCTTCGAGCCGCGAACTGCGCTCACCGCGGGCGCTGACGGTCTCAGCGCTATTCGCGCCATTATCGCCCAGGCCCCCACGCGCCTACGCATCGGAGGCTGGATCGCCATTGAGCACGGCTGGAACCAGGGTGCTTCAGTGCGCAGGTTATTGCAGCAGGCCGGCTTCACGGAAATAGCAACCCATCGCGATCTCTCCGGGCACGAACGCGTCAGCACTGGGATTCGTAATAGCAAATAAAGCAGTGAGCCCGCTTTCACCGAGATGATATTTGATCGACTTGGGCAAAATGATCACCATCAACGACCAGACTGAAATCCTGATGGAGCCACACTTTAAGAATTTTTTTCGTTTTTACCGTTGACTATTTCTTCCTCTGCATTAGCATACATAAACCATGGACATCACTGACACTGACCGAATCAAACAGCGACAGATCCATTTCCGGGATCTGCACCCCGAGCGCAACGACGCCCGCTCCGCCGCGGAGTTTCTGGAGCAGGTCGAAGGCGTGCTGGCTACTGATCCTATAACACCGATCCAGCTCAATGTCTGCTATGATCTACAAAAAATCTGCCTGCAGGAAATTGAGAACGCTCTCAGCGAACTCGGCCTGCACTTGGACAATGGCCTGATATTCCGGATCAAGCGCGCGCTGCACTATTACACCGAAGAAACCTTCCGCGAAAACGGCGGCTACCGGGGCGGGTACAACAATTGCCATCATCTCGTCTTCGCCAAGCGTTATCAGGCGCTGGAGCATGGTTGCCGTGACCAACGCCCGGAGCATTGGCGGCGGTATTTATGAGCCAGGGCTTTGGACCAATAACCGGGGAACCAATAACTGGGCGTCGGGAAGCTAATGGCTGGCGGCATTTCATCGATGCCAGCTCAGACAGCACGGGACAGCGCCCCTCTTGGGCTCCTTGGCGGCGGTGATTTGAACGACGAACAATTACTGCGTTACAGCCGACAGATTATGCTACCAGGGCTTGGACGCGATGGGCAGCAGCAGCTAATCGACGCAACAGTGCTCATCGTCGGTCTTGGCGGCTTGGGCTCACCCACCGCTATGTACCTCGCCGCTGCCGGTGTCGGCAGGCTGCTGCTTGCAGACTTCGATGCCGTGGATCTCTCTAACCTTCAACGGCAATTGTTGCATTCGAATGCAGATATCGGTCGTACCAAGGTCGATTCCGCCATCGATACCCTTCGCGCGCTGAATCCCGACATCCGACTCGAACCAGTCAAGGCAAGCCTCAATACTGAAAGGCTCGCCAGGCTCACCAAGCGCGTCGATCTCGTCGTTGACTGCTGTGACAACTTCGCAACTCGCTTTGCCGTCAATGCCGCCTGCGTCGCGCAACGCATCCCGCTGGTCTCTGGTGCCGCCATCCGCGGCGAAGGCCAAGTGTGCGTCTTCTCTGGACAACCTGGCGAACCCTGCTACCAATGTCTTTTTCCCAGCCAGGGTGAGCAGGAAGACACCTGCGAGCAAAGTGGCGTACTCGCACCGTTAGTTGGAATCGTCGGAAGCATCCAGGCCACGGAAGCCATCAAGATACTCACCGGTCTAGGTCAGCCCCTGTTCGGCCGCCTGCTGTTGCTTGATGCATGGAACATGGAGTGGCGCGAAGTGCGCCTATCCAACGACCCCGCTTGCAAAATCTGCGGCGGTCGCTGAACAATAGGAGTTGCTGTCAGGCCGGCACCGTGCGCCCGCTTGCCCACTGCCGCAGCACATTAATCTGCCGATCCATAACCACCGACAACGGCTGTGTACCTTGAATCTCAGCCAGCACCTGTGCCGTGCTTGGGCCGCCGCTCAGGCTTGCATCACAGGTACGGACAGCATACAGCGCCGAAACAACCGCTTGTTCGATACCGGCGCCGGAGAAGCCATCGCTCGCCTCAGCGAGTTGATCAAGATCGAAGCTGGAGGCATTCAGCCCACGCCGCTGAAGATGGATGCGGAAGATTTCCCGGCGCGCCTCAACATCCGGCAAATCGACGAAGAAGATCTCGTCCAGACGCCCCTTGCGCACCAACTCCGGCGGCAATTGCGAGATGTCATTCGAGGTGGCAACAATAAACACGCCTGCCTCTCGTTCCGCCATCCAAGTCAACAGCGATCCAAGTATGCGCCGGGTCGGGCCGCCATCGTCACTACTGCTACTGGAAAGGCCCTTCTCGATCTCGTCGAGCCAAAGAACACAGGGCGCCATGACTTCAGCGGTACGCAAAGCATCACGCAGATTGCGCTCACTTTCGCCGATGTACTTGTTGTATAGGACACCAAAGTCGAGTCGTAGTAACGGGACACCAAAGCGTCCAGCCACGGCTTTCGCCGCCAGGCTCTTGCCACTTCCCTGCACGCCGAGCAACATGATGCCCTTCGGTCGATCGGCGGTACCAAAGCTCGGTTGGTTTGAGGCCAACAGGGCATCGCGACGTCGATCAACCCAAGCCTTCAGGTTGCTCAACCCGGCCAAATCGCCGAAATTTGCAGTATCGTACTCGAATGACACTGCACCATCGGGGCTCAGCAATTCATACTTAGCTTTGGTCACGTCCGCCACATCTGACTCCGTAATGGCACCATCTTTAACAATCGCGTTACGAATCAGGCGGCGAGCATCAGACTCGGTAACACCGAGGAGATTTTGCGAAAGCTGATCAACGGCGTCTCGGCTGGCACGAAAGCTACGGTTCGGAGCCGCATGCTGCCAACGCTGGGCCTCTTCTCGAATGAGCGTGAGCAAGCGATTGCGATCCGGCAGCCGAAGACTGAAACCGGCAGCGAGATGGCGTAGCTCAGGAGGCGTTTGCAGCGCATGGCTCACCAGTACCAACCGACGTGGCAGCTGCTCGAAGTTCTGCGCAATCTCCTTCATTAACCGCACGTGCAGGGGCTCGCCCAGAAATGGATGAAAATCCAACAGCAAATAGATGCCAGGCTCAAAGGTACACTTGATGTGACGCAGTACTGCCGCTGGAGCAGCAAGTTGTTGGTCCGACGCAAGTTCGTATTCGACGCGTCGTAATCCCTCGGTCAACGTCCAGCCGAACACCTTCTGCTCGAGGCGCAGCGCCAAACGCGTAAACAATTGCATAATGCGTGGCTCCTCCAGGGACTCAATCAGCAGGATCGGCGTTTCCGAACGCAGCATCAACTCCAAGTCATGCAGGTCAGTCATATTTCAATGCAGCTAAGGCTGAGCTCGCCCGCCACAGGTCTTTACACACTCTTCCATATTACGAAAAGGTACATTATCGCCACATCCTCCCCAATTGAAGCGCAGGCAACTGTCAGACTCGTAGTCATAGTAGACCGCGGGCTTGGCCTTTCGACAAATGCCAGTGCTGGGCTTTTCCAAGCAACTGACGTGGAGTTGATCGCCGGTATTAGAGTTTGGAGTGCCGCCGCAAGCGACAAGCAGCATGCCTGTGGCGAAAAAAAGAAGAAGGCGTCGCAGATTCATCAAACCATCACTCGTGTTGCCGATAGGTTGGCAGCTGCCGTGGAGCAAGACGGATCTCTTGCTGGCTACCAATCAACAAGTAGTTAAAGTTTGCTCTATATCGTGCATGCATTCACTCTGTTTCGCCGGAGCCGTCCTCATGCTCTGGCAAAGCCTCAGCGGGCTGATCTTCGGCTATCAGCCAAACCACCTGGTATGGCTCGAATAGGAGCTTCGCCGACAACTCTTCGGCAGTCTGCACCCACTCGCCAATCAGATCACTCCACCGATGTCGTTTCCAACCACGGTCAAGACGACTCATGGCAACCGACAGCGGGGCATCAGTCAGGTTCGCGATCATCCATAATCGCTCTGCACCGTCAACAGCATCACGACGCACGCCAAAAAACCCCAATGGGAGGTCCAGCACCTGTTGCGGTGCATCTGGATGGAAAGCTGGACGTTCACGGCGTAAATTCAGCCGACGCAAATACTCCGGAAGTACACGGCGAGCCTGATGCTTCGATCCATCCGAGAGCATTGCTGCCAATTCAGACTCGGTCCATTTCTGACGATTGATCGTACGCGCACGACCGGTCTCTTCAACGCCGGCAAGGTTGTTCGAGGCACCAAGTAGGCTGTTGAAGTAAATGCCGGGAATACCCTGCAGGCTCATCATAATCGTCTGCGAGCACAAGAAACGCTCAATGGAAGCGTCCAAATCTCCAGGAACACCCACCGCGTCGAAATACGTGATATTGAGTTCATATGGGGTCACTGAACCATCTGGATTGCTGCGCCGACTGACGAGACCACCACGCTGCTCAACGGCCGCGACCAGGGCATCAAATTCATCCTGAGGCAGCAGCCCCTCCAACGGTCGCACACCGATGCCATCATGAGATGCGGTAAAGTTGAAGTAGCTGCAGCCAGGCGGTGGTGCCTCCAAATTATTGGCCCAATCGGTTAGGTAAGAGGCATTACCGGTGGACAAAGCGTGCAACAGCAGTGGCGGCAGGCTGAATTGGTAGACCATGTGCGCCTCGTCACCATTGCCGAAATAGCTGACATTCTCTGTGTGCGGGACATTAGTTTCAGTCAGTAACACCATTCCTGGCTCCAACATCTCCATCAGATCGCGTAATAACTTAACAACTTCATGCGTCTGCGGAAGATGAATGCAACTGGTACCGATCTCTTTCCAAAGGTAGGCGATGGCATCAAGGCGGATAATCTGTATGCCGTTATGAACATAGAACAGTAGGATATCCAGAAATTCAAACAGCACATCCGGGTTGGCAAAGTTAACATCAATCTGGTCGTGACTGAATGTAGCCCAAACATGACGCTCTCCACCAGGGGTTTGCACCGAGCGTAACAATGGCGACGTTCTCGGGCGGGTAACGGCACTGAGGTCCGTGTCGAAATCAACTTCGATAAAGTAGTGGCGTTCTGGGGCCAAGCCGAGGCAGTAGTTGCGAAACCAGTTGCTCTGGCTGGAAACATGGTTAATCACCAAGTCCACCATCAGCCGATAGTCCTCGCCCAGACTTTGAATTTCATGCCAAGTTCCCAGCGCCGGATCGACGGATCGATAGTCGATCACCGAAAAGCCATCGTCGGAACTGTAGGGAAAGAAGGGCAGCACATGAACCGCGGAGACTGCATCACCAACATGTTTGCGCAGAAATTTGTGTAATGTTGCCAATGGCGGTTCGTCAAGATCGCCTAGATGCTCCGCGCTGAGCATATCCCCATAGCAGATAAGCACGGCATCACGCTGATCCCACCGCGCACAGACCTGGCCGTCCGGGCAAGTGACGCCCACTCCATAGCGACCGACGATTAGGGCAAGTCTCTGTATGAGTCGTTCCAGCACATCCTCGCCATACAGCAAGGCAAGACGTCGGCGAATACGTTGTAGGATGCGGCGATCGACGGCGCGCATAGCTTACTCCGTCAGGTTGCGGATATTGTTGATTATGCCGCGCAAACTGTCACGCAACACCCGATAGCTGAAAAAGCGGCCGGCAACCCGGTAATTGTGCTCTACCAGTTCTTCACGATAATCCGGATGTTGGATGATACGGCGCGCTTCGTCAACAACACGACGATCGATGACGCCGTCGATAGCCGGTAATCGGAAACCCTTGGGCTCGATATCTCGCTGATAAACCGAGTAGCGACCAATGACCAACGGCCGGCGAAAGTAGATCGACTCCAACAACGCGTTTCCGAAACCCTCATATAGACTTGGAAAAGTAATCAGATCGGCATGCGGGTAGAGGTCGCTGAGCACGTAGACCTTACGCCCGTCTTGATTCAATTGCCGACGGTCGGCCATGCGCTCACCAAATAATTTGAGCGATACTCCCTCTTCTTGCGCCAGAGTCTGGATCTGGCGGGAATACTCCATACCCTCATCGCCACTATCGTGGGAAATGACCAGATGGCAACGCGGTAACTTCAAACGGCGAATCAGATGGATCGCATTCTCGATGCCCTTGCGCGGCACGATCCGCGTAGGCTGCAAGATCAACAGATCATCGTCAAGCAGGCCGAGGGCGGAACGTACATCGGCCGCATACTCGTCTGTTTCCCCAGGCGGATTTTCAAAATCGAAGACGTTCGGCACCAGCAGACTCGGCAAGCCCTTGCGCCAGGCGATCTCCTCGCGCGCGGCCTGATTGATGACAACATGCTGAAGATGCGGCACCCGCGGCGGAAAGGCCATTTCCAGATAGTCATCCACCGCAGAGATCTGGAAGCGCTGACGTTCCCACTGGAAATCGTGATGATGCGCGATGGCCGGCATGGCCGTCTCGAGCAGAAACTCGGTAATTGCGATTCCGAGCGGAACATGCATCGGAATAGTCAATGCGTTCTGGATGATCAGAACATCCAACTCGAAACGATCGCGGAATTCGTACAGCGTCGCCTTCAAATACTCTGCTAATTCGCGAATACGGCGACTGGCCTCGGCACTGCGACGCGTGCGGCCCCAGAGTTGCGCATTGATCCAGGCGTTCTCGGCATGATCAAAAAAAGCCTCTGGTATACAAAGACTTACCCCTGGATCGCGATCAAGAACGCCCGCGTACCAATGACTTACATGCCCATCCTGCCACAGTACTTCAGCCCATTTAGCGGACTCCAGCGACACACCGTCGGTGCCGGCAAAGCGGGTAGAAACGAATCCGACATTCTCTGGTTGCTTCATAATTGCGTTTTTCGGTTCATACTGTGCTTAATGGCTGTTGCGATCATCAATGCGCCGACCCCAGAGGCCAAATGAGCACGGATGGATACTCTTTTACCGATAGACGTTGTACGCTATCGGTACTAACCGTCAAGTATGCCGCACTCGACCATCTCTGTGTTGCAATCCGTTTCGGGCATTTTGTCAGCATGATGACAGTCGTGCTGCAACGGCATAAGGTTCAGATCGTAAATTCTCGTACGTGCGACATGTAGCACCGCCGGCAGACACTGAAAACGACTCGCGATGCTGCAGAAAACACACCTCGAATCTCCAATTGAGTAGAAAAAAACACGAAATGCGTATCGCCATTGTCCATTTCCACCTCCAAACGGGCGGCGTAACGCGCGTCATTCAACATACTTGCGAAGCGCTGACCGACGCCGGACATGAGATACTCGTACTGACCGGAGAGACACCACAGCAACCGCTTGGATGCAACGTAAAGATAGCGGTACTCTCCGGGCTGGGTTACGAAGAACGTCGTGACGGACAAACTCCGGATGCATTGGCTGCGGCAATGCTCAACAGTGCCCGCGAGGCATTCCGAACAGCCCCCGACCTGTGGCATGTCCATAACCATGGCCTGGGTAAAAATTTAGCCTTACCCGGCGCATTGCTGAGGCTGGCGCGAAATGGACAGCGGCTGCTGCTGCAACCACACGATTTTGCCGAAGATGGTCGTCCGGCCCTTTATCGACGTCTACGCAACCAACTCGCTGACGGCGACATAGGCCGACTCTCAGCTCTGCTTTATCCGTTGGCGCCGCAGATCCATTATGCGGTACTCAATGCCCGCGACCTGGATTTCCTCACCGACGCTGGGATACCAGACGCAAATATCCACCTGCTGGCCAACGCCGTGTCCTTGCCCGGACCCAAAATCGAAGCAGCACCGACCAGGACCAGGTCTGAGGCAGGCGCAGATGGGCAGCGACTCTGGCTATACCCGACCCGCGCAATACGCCGCAAGAACCTAGGTGAATTCCTACTTTGGTCAGCTCTCGGTAACGAACAAGACCACTTCGCGACCACGCAAGCGCCACAAAATCCTCAGGAACAAGCGCATTATCGACGCTGGGTCGCGCTGGCCACAGAACTCGATTTACCCGTCACCTTCGAGCTCGGTAACAAAGTCGACAATTTCCAGGATCTGATGATGTCCAGTCACGCTCTGGTCACCACCAGCGTGGGTGAGGGTTTTGGCTTGGCCTTCCTGGAGCCATGGCTCAGTGGAAAACCACTGGCGGGCCGCGACTTACCCGAAATCACGCGAGACTTTCGCAACGCGGGCATCGCACTCGATAACCTGTACGAACGTCTGCTGGTGCCCTTATCCTGGCTTGATGTTGGGCGCCTGCAAGCTGACCTTTCCGCAGCCCTATCCACCAACGCCAGGGCCTATGGACGGCAACTCGATGCAGATGCATTGACAAAAGCCTGGCAGAGTATGCTAGTAAATGCATGTATCGATATGGGTCGACTCAACGAGACGGCGCAGGAAATGGTGATCCGGCGACTACACTCGAGTCCAGCCGAGCGGGCAGAACTGACTCCGACCACCCTGGACGCGACCAGCAGCCCAGAGGTCATTGCGACCAACGACGCCACGATCAGAACCAGCTACGGCTTATCAAGCTATGGCCAACGGCTGGAATCGATCTATACCGGGATCATCAATGCATTGCCATCCGCCCACTTCGACCATGCTGACGGTGATTTGCTGCTGAATCGCTTTCTCGCGCCAGAGCGCCTGACCTTGTTGCGCACCTGAATGCAGCGCTGCAGGAAAGGAGCATTTCAAATTCGACAATAAATACTGGAACCAACAGAATACAACATCGGAGGCATCATGCAGGATGACGATCTGATCACGCGCATTCATGCGCTGACCTCGCCCTTGACACCAGAACCGACTGGGCTAAAACCCTGCATTGATCCCCTGGACGATATCCGAGCCGTGCTGTTTGATGTCTATGGGACACTCGTCATTTCTGGCTGCGGCGATATCGGGCTCACTTGCAAGCCGCTGGATGGCATGCAGGTTAGACCGAATTTTTTTCGCCAAGCCCTAAGCAGCATCGGCCTTGACATCAGCCTTCTGCCTGACGACTTCGATGGTACCGTGGCCCTCAACAAGATCATTGCTACAAACCACAGTGTCAGCCGGTCACAGGGAGTGGATTATCCAGAAGTCGACATTCTGGCCGTCTGGCTTGCATTACTTTCGGAACTCAACCTTGCGATACCCGAGCACGAGATCCGTTGTCTGGCGGTCGAGTACGAGTTTCGAAGCAACCTAGTCTGGCCCATGCCTGGGCTAACGAAAGTCATCAAAGCGATCAATGAACAAGGACTCGTGCTGGGTATCGTCTCGAACGCTCAGTTCTACACCCCGATCATGCTGAATGCATTCCTTGGCTGCGACATCGCTGCTGGCGGTTTCGACCCACGTTGCTGTGCTTGGTCTTATCAGCATTTGGTCGGCAAACCATCAACGCGGATCTACGAACCAGCGCTCGCGGCTCTGGATCACTATCACGGCATCGGGCCGGAGCAGGTGCTCTACGTTGGTAATGATCTGCGCAACGACATCTGGCCCGCAAGTCAACTTGGCTGTCATACTGCGTTGTTTGCTGGCGATGCCCGATCATTGCGACTGCGGAAGGAGGATGCTCACCTCAAGAATGTGCATCCGGATCGGGTATTCACAAACTTGGAACACGTAATGACCAGTTTGTGGCAGGAGCAAGGCGGCTCTGTCAGCAAACCATCCAGCAAATGAAGCGGAATTGAATGTTCGCCCTGCAGAGGGGACGACAGCAGCATGGCAATCTATGCGAAAGTTGGCCTTTCTCATAACTCCTACCAACTGACGAACGGGTGCGTGGGGCTTTCCGTATAACTTTGTTTTTAAATTTAAAATACTGTGGCGTTCGAGGTTGACCCTAAGCCTTGGCCGAGCTTATGAAAAAGCCCGAAAGTTGGAAGAATGCAGAAGGCAGGCGTCAAGATAATTCAGAGAAGGAAAAAATAGAACGGTCGTTGAGAATTGAGCCAGCAGAAGAATGAACCGTATTCATAGGCTCTTATACCACATCTTTACTCGATCGATCATGCGCTTCAAGTTTACAAATGATTGCGGCATTCGGCTCGAACGCGGATCTCCTAATTGAACTGGCGCCACGGCATCAATAGGCTTGGATGCTACGGAAATCTCTCGTTTTTCATATTGTTCATGAACAAAAGCCATGCCGACGACGATCGCAATGATCGCATAGTAATAATCGAAATACGCAAGCCCTAAGAATGCACCGCATACAGCATAGCCAACTAGGCTGACCTGAATCATGGCGGCAAGATTTTTCATCCAAAGCATATCTGGATCGCCCCTTGTTTTACGTATTATCCTACCGCACGTCAGCAACGCAAATATCCCGAGACATAAAAACAGCCCTAATCCAATAAAGCCATGCTCACCCAAAACCTCAAAATATATGCTGTGAGCGTCTGTACCCGATGCCCCGGCACCAGGAAGATACATAAGGTAGACTGAGGGTCGGAATGTATCGAAACCACCACCGAATGGCTCGTGCAAAGCGAGATTGTAGGCCATTTTCCACGCCGTTATACGGCCCATGGCAGAAGCGTCCGACTCGAAATCGTCAATAGAAGACATGCGCTCATGCCAGACTTCTGGCATAAAGATAAAGCCAGCAGGAGCCAAGAGGAAAATGATAAAAAGATACGCTACTTTATTCTGGCTCTTCATAGCTAGGAACAACCCCATTGCGATAACGCCCACAAATGCTCCGCGCGACTGGGTACCCAGAATCGCAAAGAAGCAGAGTATCACGCCTAAAAGCAACGCGTGCTTGGCAATCTTTGGAGTGACCAAAGAGCGGATATAGAATAATAATGGGATTGTCATGATCAGAGCAAGCCCAATCTCGTTATTATCGGCAATGAAACTGCCGGTCGGCCCCCAGACTCTATGAACCCCGCCGGTGATTAACGTAAAGTAACCGCCTTTGAATCCATAGAAGCCGATGGAAAAAGTGACCACGAAGGTAAGCGCCAGAATACGCTCCTTGGAATTGAGCATTAGGATGGCAAGATAGGTCGTCAGCATGATCTTCCAGACCAAATCCCATCTTCGCCAAGCAAGATCAGGATAGAATGCAAAAAATGTCGTAATGAGCATCCAAAACCAAAATAACCCAAGCGTGATTGTGATCGGCGAAACAGGAATCTGTTTCTTTTCATTCTGAGCAATCAACAAACCGAACAACCATGTCAGAACGATCATTTCCGCGAAGGGTTGGTTCATGAGCGTCCAACTGATGCGGTGCGGATTCATCAGAGAAAGCCAGTACCAAATCAGCACCCCGATAAAAGGCTTGCGCAAAATCAAAGGCATGCTGCCATAGATGATGATCAGCAGCGCAAGGTCTCTCAGACCCATGGTTCATTCCAATCCGATGCGATGCGGTCTGAGTGAAGAAGCCGAGGTGACTTCTCCCAATGAAACGCCAACAGGTACGGCACTGACGACATAGCGAAATTTTCCCGAACGCTCCCGCGCGAGATGATCGACCTGCTCGACCTCTATGCTCACGCCAGCACCGAGGCGGCGCTTGAATTGAGTCACAATGGAATTTACCAGGTCCGTAGTCAGACGTGAATTGGACTTGATTAAAATTTGAATTCGATCCAAAGATTCCTGGAGGATCTTAAACTCATCAATAGCCGTTAAATCCCGCAGGATGTAGATTAGCGCTAATCCATGCATGACGGTACCATCCTGCGCAACAATGAAATCGGTGGTACGTCCTTCGAGCTGCTGCAGCAAAGGTAGACCACGGCCGCACGCGCAAGGCTTGTCTCCGAGCGACCCAACGTCGCCAGTTCGGTAGCGAATGAAGGGGAAATCCCGAGATGCCAGATGTGTTATGACGATCTCGCCCATCTCACCGGCTGGAAGAACTTTTCCGGCACCATCTACAATCTCAACGACAATATCCTCTGCAGTGATGTGCAGATTACCCTGTGGACAGGCATGGGCAATGAAGCCCGCATCACGGCCGCCATATCCATTAGCCACTGGACAAGCAAACACCCTTTCAATATCAGCCCGTTGCTCTTCGTATAGGCGTTCTGCGGTAACAAAGGCAACGCGGATATCAAGATCGGACATCACTCGCTTGGTTGCCTCCGCATGACGAGCGATTAATGCCAACGACGAGGGGTAACCAAACAACATGCGAGGACGAAAATGCCTAATTTCGTCCAGATATCGCGTTAGATTCTTTGATGAGAATTCAAAGGCAGGCAGTAGCCGGGTGCGCAGCAGTCGATCCCGCAATGCGCGAACACGATCTTGCGCACCTAGTTCGATCGGTGACCCCCAAACGACGATCTCACGGTCACCGATATCAACATCCCACCAGCGAGTCGCGCGCCATTTTGCGGCGACGTCGTGACTAATCCGCTCCTTTCCAACCCAAAAAACCAGCGGCTCGCCAGATGAACCTCCGGTATTGCAACGAGCAAGATGCGTGGCCTGCATCGATCTGAGTTCATTCGAGTTGGCCCGGATGATCGCCTTGTCCAGAAATGGAAGACGCTGCAAATCTCGGGACTCGATTATATCGCCAACGCCGATATCCAATGTATCGAACATTTTTCGATAGAATGGAACATGCTGATACACATCAGCGATGAATTGCCGCAAACGCGTGTTTTGGTATTGCAACAGATCTGTTGGCCGCAACCATTGCGAGCGCTCCAGCTCGCGACGCACAGCAAGGGAATGGTGTCCCTTTAGTCTTTCGTGCAGAGGGAACAGCAGGCTCCGAACTAAACGCGTATAGAACTCCGTCATCGGATCAAGAACCGCGTATTGGAGCGCAAGGCGGCAGAGTCGAGCAATCGCCGATAAACTTGCTCATAGCCTGCCACACTGCGTGCCCAGTTGCGCTCCTGCTCGACGAATCGCCGACCCGCGTCACGCTGCTGATCCCAGAGACTTCGATCTTCGATCAATTCCAGTACAGCCCGAGCCAGCGCAGAAGAATCTCCGGCCCTGAAAAGGCGCCCATTCTGGCGATCCACAATCAGTTCGCGATGACCGCCGACATCAGATGCCAGCACAAGCTTACCCTGAGCCATGGCTTCCAACGGCTTCAATGGGGTAACCAAATCAGTTAAGCGCATGGATCTCCGTGGATACACCAATATATCGATTAGACCATAATAGCGATGCACCTCGGCATGGGAAACTTGGCCTGCGAAATGCACAAGGGAGTGAAGATCGAGCGCATCTACAAGCCGACGCAAGCGCGCATCCTCCGGCCCACTGCCTACTAGGAGCAGGCGCACCTCTTGGTTGGTTTGTGCGATCTCGGCAACTGCGCGTATCGCTAAATCGAGCCCCTCGTATGCGTAGAAGGAACCAATGAAGCCCAACACTGTAGTCTCACCCAAACCGAGTGATACAGCCAGCGCATCATCCCTTGGAACATTGCGGACAAACTGATCGATGTTGACCGCGTTAGGAATAATAGTGATCTTGTCCGTACGAATGCCTCGGGCGAGGATATCTTTGCATAGTCCCTGGCAGATACAGGTCACTGCATCCGCGCGACGGAACACCTGGGTCTCTAAAGCACGGCTAAGCCAATAGCGCGGCCCCCATTGCCTACTTGTGCCGTGGTCAACCGCCGCATCCTCCCAGAATGCACGACATTCGTAGATCACAGGGAGATTACGCTGTCGACCAACCGCAAGCGCGGCGACTCCATTCAAGGCAGGCGAGTGTGCGTGCAGCAGATCGGGATGCTCCAACTCGACGACAGCATCAAGCCGACGTCGCAAGTTACTGATGATTTGCCAATGTTGCAGCGCGGGAAGCCGGGAGATGACGCCAGCGGACATCGGGGTACGATAGAAGCGAAAGCCGTCCACTTCTTCTACAGTCATTGATGCCGCACCCTGTTTTCCCGAAGTCAAATGCACGGTTTGCCAACCGAGCACAGCCTGCTGTGTCAAAATTGCACGGGTACGAAATGCATAGCCGCTATGCAGCGGGATTGAATGGTCGAGGATATGAAGGATCTTCACTTAAGCCGCCTTAGCTGACACATTCGGGCCGCCAAGTTCTTGTTTCAGGAACGCCTCGAACATCAGTAAGCTCCATAGGGAAGCGCTGTAATCAAGGCGACCGCCCTCATGGCTCTTAAGCAAGTGCATCAGATAATCGCGACGAAACAGGCCCGTCTCGCCAAGCAATGGTCCCAACAAGGCATCGCGCACACGATCGCGAAGCGGCCCCCGAAACCAGCCAGCGAGCGGCACGGCAAAGCCCATCTTTGGCCGATACAACAAATCTCTCGGCAGATACGGTTCTAGGGCTCGTTTCAGCAGGTATTTACCCTCACCCCCGTAAAGTTTCAACCGCGGTGGTAGAGATGCCATCCATTCAACCAATTCATGATCCAGAATCGGTACCCGCACCTCGAGTCCATGGGCCATGCTGGCGCGATCCACCTTGGTGAGGATGTCATCGACCAGGTAGGTCTTCATATCGAGATACTGTATGAGTGATAATGGATGATCGCTGGGGCAATTCGCCGCGTGACGGCGCATGACCTCGATTGCACGATAGCCCTGAAGTTCGCGTTTAAAGGCGTCAGTATACAGGTTGGCACGCATGTCATCATTCATAACCGAGATGATATTGAAGTAGCCCTCGATGCAATCGCGACCCAGATACTGGAAAGTAGCCTTCGCGCGCAGAAAACGCGGCGCCCCGACAAAAGCTGGATAGGCGCGACCGAGTGGCCCGAACAATGCGCGTCTAGCTGAAAGCGGCATCAGCCGGCGCAAACGCTCCTCGTTGTCATGCCATTGATAACGCTTGTAACCGGCCAAGTTTTCATCCCCCCCATCACCAGACAAGGCTACAGTCACCTGTTGCCGTGCTAATTGACAGACCAGATAGGTGGGAAGCGCTGAACTATCAGCATAGGGCTCGTCATAGGATGCGGCGAGGCGGTCGATCAGATCGAACTGATCGATTTCAAGCTGCTCAGCGCGATGTGCCGTACCGTATAGCTGTGCCACGCGGGATGCGTAACTCGCCTCGTTGAAAGTCGGGTCGCCGAACGAAATAGAGCAGGTATTAACAGACGCTGAATCAGATCCAATACTGCCGCTCGCTGGAATCGAATTCAGGGCCATCATCGCAACAACCGCGCTCGAGTCCACGCCGCCGGAGAGGAAGGCTCCAAGCGGAACCTCGGCTATTAAGCGCATACGCACAGCCTCGCGAAGACGCTCTATCAATTCAGCACCGACAGTATCTGGGTCTGCAGAAGCTCCATCGCCGGAAACAGTATCGAAAGGTACATCCCAATATCGTACAGGAAACGGTCGTGGCACCTGACGGCGAACGGTTAAATGATGACCCGCCGGCAACTTACGAACATTTCTGAATATGGTGCGCGGTTCAGGCACATAGCCAAAAGCGAAATAATCTTCAACCGCTTTTGGGTCGATTTGCCGTGCCAAAGCCGGATGTAAAGCCAAAGCCTTCAGTTCCGAAGCAAAGATCAGGCTGCCATCGGCAAGCCAGGCGTAATGCAACGGCTTGATACCGAGCCGGTCCCGTGCCAGAAACAGTATCTGGCGCTTGCGGTCCCAGAGCGCGAACGCAAACATGCCACGAAATCGATCAACACAGGCGCTGCCCCATTCTTCCCAAGCATGAACGATAACCTCAGTATCGGAATGAGTCCTAAAGCGGTGTCCACTCTCCTTTAACGTACAGGCTAATTGCTGATAATTATAAATCTCACCATTGTAGACAACCACAACACTGTTATCCTCGTTAAACAGCGGTTGTATTCCACCCGATAGGTCGATAATCGATAGCCGTCGATGAGCTAAACCAATTCCAGGTTCTATATGTATGCCTTGCTGGTCAGGCCCTCGATGGGATTGGCTGTCGTTGATCTGTGCCAACAAATCCATGGGAATGCTAGCATCCGCATCACGGTGAAATATTCCCGTTATTGCACACATCGCTTGGAAACCTATACTAAGGAGCCTTATTCATAACCTCGGCCAAGAATTTAGAGTTAAACTCGAACGCCACAGGATATTAACCTTACAACCATAACATTACGGGAAATACCCACGCACCCGCTCGTCACTTAGTCGGAGTCATGAATAAGGCCCACTCAAAAGAACTACAATCAGAAACAGCGCAAGAGCATGCTGAATAAAGAGTTAATCATCGGTTTTGAGAGAGCGCCTCACCTGGTTTTGAACTGCAGGCAGCAGGTCATGGATGAAATCCGTTAAGACCTGCTCTGCAGTATCTATTTTTCCGCTGTAAGGAGCCGCCACGGCAATCAATGCTGCTTCCCCATGGCGACCAAGCAGCCGGGATTTCGCCTCCAATAGCTTGGCAATATAAGGATTTGCGGTATGATGATTCCCAATCATAAACCAAGTCCAAACCAACAGCCGCTCTCCGCGACGAGACAACAGCTGATGTTGCTGCACCAATAGATTGCGCGACCCAATGGAAACGGTCCTTGATGTAATTACGGTGTCACTCCAAACCGGGTGCCCTTGGCGTACCATCATATTGCGCGAACTGACGAGTTCTGCACCCTGTCTTTGCTTACGATATATACCCAAGTAAAGACCCACGGATGCATTACCATGTTCAGAATCAGAGGATCTATAAAATGCATAAATGCTGCCGTCCGCGCCAGTGATATCCGGTCGCCAATCCCAAATAGATTCAGATTCGTTCAATGTCCAGTTAACACTTGTGGGTGCCGTCACGGCCACCCTTGCAACTGGTCCACCATGGTCTGATAAGGCCCATCCAAGCATCGGCCAGAACATCCCGGCTGCCGCAACAAGTGAAAGAAATTTTATCGCATCCAGAGGTTGCAAGATTTGCTCCCCAGCGGGGTCAGGAACTGGTGCGGTAACTGGCTCATCACGCCAAATCACGCCAATGGAAAACATGATTAACATGACGATTCCAAAAAAAACCCAGCCATAAATATAGTGATCAATGCCAACCGCTAACTTCATACCGCTGAGATGGCCGATCATAACGATCATGTAAGCGCGAAATCCATTGGCTATAATCGGGATTAAGATCGAGAAGGCGACAAAAAGCACGCGCTTCCACCAATAAGAATAGAAGAGGTAGGCAAATATCACACCCAGTGTCACCGATGCAATCAGATAGCGCATACCGCTACAGGCTTCAACTACTGACCACCGCCCGCTGGGAATTGTAAAAAAAGTGCCCTCGCGATAGACCGGTATGCCTGTGATTTCCAGCATTCCGACAGTGAAATCAGCAGTAAAATTCATCATCGGATAGATCAACCCTTCTCCAACCGGCACACCCATGAATAGAAATAGGATTGGGAAAGCTAGGTAACGCGTTATCCGATGGCCAAGCACTGCCCAGATCGTAACCGTTAGCATGGCGACAAAAGCGAATTGCTGAACCACCAGCGTATCTACAAGATGAGCGACAAGCCAACAAAAACCGATTGGAAAAAAAAGTAATAACGGCCAACCCGAGGGTTTCGGTATTAATACCTTTAATCCTTGCCGCTTGTCCCAGACTAAAAGTAGACTAATGGGAATAATTAAAAAACCATGAGCGTACGTTTCAGACCGCAGCCAAATAGAAACGATGGACCAGGCGGTTTCATGAAAAATCCCAGAAACCAATGCTAGCGCGATGATCAACAATGCCAACGCTGAAATCCAACCAGCTGTTGCCGTTGAAACCGTTGGACGAGAAGAAAGTAAATTACTTACCCTCCGAGCTACTAATTCTTTTTCGTTTGACATTTTCAGCACATCATCTGTATTAGGGTTTAGGACTACTGAAAAACAGTCCTTGTTCATAAGCTCGGCCAAGACTTGGGGTTAAATTCCAACGCCAAAGTATTTTGACCTAAAAAACAAAGCTTACGGAAAAGCCCTAAGCACATGCTCGTCAGTTGGTCGGAGTTATGAACAAGGCCGGAAAACATGTTCACTAAGAATCAGGTGTAATATCTGTTAGCATAGAAACAAAGTGCTTTTTGGATTGTTCCCAGTCGAAATACTTGATTACAAAATCACGAGCGGCCTTACCAACTTTGGCATGAGAACCTAATAACACCTCGGAAGTACGTTTCGCAAATTCTGCTGCATTTTCTGCCAGTAATACGCACTTCTCATCGCTTGCACCAATACCAGTAAAACCGGCAGAGGAAAGGATCACCGGGCGCGCCATTGCCATACCCTCAAGTACCTTATTCTGAATACCCCGCGCGATGCGCATTGGAGCAATAACGGCGGCTGCGTGCTGCAGGTAAGGGCGAACATCCGCCACACGACCGGTAACAACAATATCGTCACTTGCCAATGCCATTATCTTGGCATCGGGATGTGAACCAACAATATAAAAAAGAGCATTCGGCATTTGTTCGCGAACTGAAGGCCAAACCTGTGCTGTAAACCAACATACCGCATCAACATTGGGCCAGTAATTCATCGCTCCTGTAAAAACTACTACAGCACGCCCGGATGGATACGGGGACGCCCGAGTCGGATCGGGGCTAAAATATAGATGATCAACACCGTTTGTGACAAAATGCGGCTCAATTTCAAGTCCGGCAACCTTGCGAAAAAACGCAGCCTCCGCTTGCGAAACAAATATACTGAGATCGAATTCTTGGGCGATTGCTGTGTCATAGGTTAATAAACGCTTGGCTTCGCGGCGATAAATCCACGCCATAGCACCGCGGCGCTGACTCGCATACTGTCGCCACTTATCTGAATCTACATCAACGAAGTCGATAATACGTCGACAATTTTCAGCCATGGATCGCTTAAAGCAATGTCCCGATACATACTGTGCCATGGCGGACGAGTATACAACAATGCCTTTGATCGGCCGTCGTTTTAATAGCTCCTCGACCCATACCGCAATGCGTTTATCACGGTAATAGGCCGTAGTTATTGGAGCTGTAGTCGCGAGCGCAGGCAAGCCACGCAATCGGGCAAGGTATGGTTTTAATGGTACCAGATAAACCTCGGCGCAGAATTCCCGCAATCGCGGTGCATACTCCCAATCACGCGGGTCGTCAACAAAGGCTACAAGATACAACCTACAGCATTCAGCAAGCGCACGCACCCATTGGTAAGAGCGAATTTTGTCGCCCTTATCTGGCGGATAAGGAATGCGATGGCATAGCATCAATAGCTCGCCACCCTCATGCAAAATATTCGTCACCATGTTATTTTAACAACTAAATCCGTTTAGGATTCGATCATCCAAGGTGTCGTGAGAGCATGGGACCAATGAGGTTAGCCAGCGGCAGCGGCAGCCGCTTCCACATTTGAATTAAGTACCTATATTTAGGATTGTTGGGGTTAGTATTCGGAATCCCGTCAGCGCGTACCAAATAGTATTGGTAGTAGAGGGGGCTTGGCTCAAACCCCCAGTTTTTCTTGAAAGCAAATGCGCCACTTTCTTTTTTGCTGCGACCGAAGTCAAAAATACGCGAGCCATGACGTGCAGCACGACACATCAACGCCCAGTACATAAAATCATTTCCATATAAGCGACGCGCCACTGGTCGGCTACCGCCGTAATAGGGTAAGACCTCATCACGATAATAAAAACTCATCACACCAGCAATATCTTTGCCGTCGTGGGTTACGATCAACATTTCGCAGAACTCATGAAAGACATCTGCCAAAGTCTGAAAATAGCGTAATGGAAACACCGGCGTACCCAGATTACGTACGCTCTCGGCATAAATAGTATAAAAACGACCAACGTCCGCCGTGGTTTCCGCCTTAAGACCAACATTGATACCTTTTCGCACCATTGCGCGCTGCTTACGCGGCACTGCTTTCATATTGATTTCATCATCGCCAGAAATTTGCTTGCGGAATCTGCAGTATATGTCGCTGGTGGGCCAGTCGGGTTGGATATCTTCAGTATGTCGTAGCTCCAATACATCAACGCCCAGCTTTGTTGCTAATGCGCGAGCATGCTCAATCAATGCTGCATGTACATCTTCACGGTATGATAGCACCCCGCCATATACACAACCTGGAGTTGAAATCAACGAATGACCGAATAGAAGGCTCTTAACTTCCGCCAGTGGCAATACGCCCTCGATCTTCCTCCCACAACGCGCAACGAGCGAAAGGGGTCGGTGACGAAGCCCTTGTTTGATAACATCATGCCAACCAACATGATGAAACAGCGTCGCCTTCGGGTGTGCTTCGACAAAAGCAGCCCAATCCTTACTATCGGCTGGCGTGAATTGTTGAACCTGAATTTCAATCCCAGCTTGCATAGGACGGCTCCGGTCGATCAAGATATAATTCATCCATTCTTGCCCAGCGAAAATCAGCAACCAACTGTCGTAAACGCTGTTCCATAAGTCGTAGATTCAGATAGTGCCGAATCCTTGTCTTCAGACCGATACCTTTCTGTTTAGGCTGCTCCGGGTCGAGTTCCCAGGGATGAAAATAAAAGACAGCAGACTGACCCTCATGGTGATTCACCCGCCGCAACATCCAGCGCGAATAAAAATAGGGATAGAGCCGAAAATAGCCACCGCCCCCGCAGGGCTGATTAGAGCGGGCCAATCGAATGGTAGTGATAGGAATCTCAACTAAGTCAGCGCAACCATCAGGAATGAAGGCAAAACGCGGAGCATTCGGCATGCCATAGAGATCGTGTCTAATTGGGTAAATACTCGACGAATAGCGATGACCAGTGTCTTCGAGCACGCGCAGAGCCCAAAGGTTATGGGCACCGATAGAATAACTGGGCGCACGATAACCCTGAACAGGACAACCACTGAGATTCTCAAGCGTGTGTTTGGTGCGTACTACATCTGCCCGAAATGTTGCAGCATTGAGCTCGGTGACGCGCAGGTGCGACCAACCATGACTGGCAAGCTCATGACCACCATTTACAATGCGTCGAATCATCGCTGGATAGCGCTGTGCAATCCAGCCCAGGGTAAAAAATGTAGCCCGAACGTCATATTCGTCGAATAGAGACAGGATACGATCCATGTTTTCCTCGATCCGACATGGTAATTTGTCCCAATCAGCTCTAGGAATGTGTTGTTCAAATGCAGATACCTGAAAATAGTCCTCTACATCGACCGTCATTGCATTAACGACCGTCGCCTGCATTTCTGTACCAGAGCGTGATTGAGCGCGATCACCGACATTTGGCTTTTCTACAACAATGGGAGCTTCGCCAAGAAGTTTCACTTAATATCTCCGATGGCCACTATTTTACTGAACTCGGCGAAGATTGCGCGGTCACCACCACTTAGATACGCCGTCTAGGCACATGGAAATGTCATCCAGGGCCTTGATTATAATTTCATTCTCTCCTGCCGGCTTAGCCAACTGATGGACTATCGGATCACTGGCGCGCCTCTTTCCCTTATCTAGTATTTAGTATTACTGGGCATTGGCATTTTAAATAGCCAAGTCAAGTTACCATTTGGCTCCAATTTTTTTGCCCTTTCTCAAGATTCAGTGTACTCGGCAAGATCTTCGAGGCATTCTTTTGTTGTAGTGACTCAGGTTGGATTACCCTCGATATACTCAGCAATAGAAGCAGGCCAAGCCAGCCCCTCTTCGGCATTAAACCAACGTTCTACTTCATCAACTAGTTGTTCTATATCTTCTCACAGCCTATTTGCAACACATCGCTTGGAAATGACAAGAACATCCTCGAATTTTTTCAATCTCAGTTTATTGCATGACTTGGCCTTTTTCTTAAATCCGACTAACTGACGAGCAAGTGCATGGGACTTTTCCGTAAATCGTTGGTATTAAAACTAATATACTAGAGCGTTCGAGGCTAATTCTAAGTCTTGGCCAAGCTTATGAACAAGACCTCTAATTTCTCTAAGCTATGTTCGCGGGCAAGAGACATTCCGTTAACGTATGCATCAAAACCAAGATTATCGTTGTCTAGAACGATTTAATGAGCAATTCTCACATCGACATCTTCATCTATTAGGGCCTAAAAGTAAGATCCATGCTGATCCGGTTTTCAGAAAAAGACCCCTGTGGAGCCTCAGAATCTCGCCTTTGATGGCCAATACGGGCGGATAAAGATGAACGAGAACCCAGCCTGTAACTGACTCTCAGATCGACGCCATCCTGAAAATAGTCAAAACCAGCCTGTTGCTGTGCGGAATAATCCCAAATCCGGGCAAATACAGATGCGGAAAGACGGTTCGATAGTCTTCGCGTGTAGGTCAAACGTACCTGATTATCCAGCGTATCGATATCGCTACTATTATAATCGCGACGAGTTGTCCACCAGTCCAGTAAAGCGGAATTCCGCCCCTTGCTGTAGCCGACGGATAATTGCAGCCGTTCACGCAAGAACGTGTCATCAATCAACACAGGCGTGGTAATAGAAGCAGCTACGACATTCTCTCCTGTAATTGGATTCACGATCGGTTGGCCAAAAATATCCTCAAGCGGCACGATCTGTTGCTCGAGAATAGATGTCGTGGCATCCTGTATCTCAACCCGATATTGAGACCGAAATGCCCATCGCTTGTGTCGATGATTCGCGGTAAAACTAAAGAGGTTGCCATAATAGGCTTGTCCAGCACCGATCTCGAATCTTGACGAGGGCTTTGGTGTCCAGCGAAATAACCATTCCCAACGAGTACCTCTGCTATTTCCATCCGAAGCGGTATAGTCTCCGCTATCGTAGCCTAAAATCAGGTCTGTGCGATAGCGAGGACTAAATATGTAACCTACGCGCCCGCTAAACTGACCAAATCCCTGGTTGCTGTCAGAATCGAATAATCGCCTTCGCCAACTCAACGACCATGGCACCGTCGTAAACATAGGGCCGCTTACAATACTTAAGCGTTGGTCCTCCACACGGGTTTGAGCTCCGTTGCCACTACCAGCAGTAGAAGCCGTTGCAACTGCACCAATACCAGGGGAAAATCGCACCGTAGCAAATCTTCCGTCAGCGACCGGCAATATAATCGTGGGAGTCACTGAGATTGAGGCAGTCTGAGTGAAAGCGTTTGAATTGGCAATTCCATCAAAACCAGCGTTAACCTCGGGATTAATTAATACCTGATTTGCCTTGGCCACGACGTCAAGAAAAAAATAACGCTCGATCAACTCGGTACGTACGGATGCATCAAGCACATGGCGAATATCGTTTAACTCCGTGTTACCAGGATACCAGAGAGCACTAGGTCCATAATTGAAGTTGACGCGCACGCGATTGCCACCTCGCGTCAAGGAGACGAAGGGAAATATCTGCACTATCCCGCCTGACTGGGTATCGGTTGCACTCAGAAAAATATTATCGCTGAAGATAAACCTGCCAGTGACGCCAGAATC
Source organism: Thiohalocapsa sp. PB-PSB1 (assembly GCA_016745215.1). Lineage (GTDB taxonomy): Bacteria > Pseudomonadota > Gammaproteobacteria > Chromatiales > Chromatiaceae > Thiohalocapsa. The sequence continues at coordinate 2,642,583 of CP050890.1, read as the reverse complement.
ACCTCGCCAAGATGACCCCATAAGCTGGGCTGAGAACATCAAGCCCAAAACTAGGATCAGGATCGGCACGAGAAAAATCGTTTTCTTCATCGAGCGACCATCACAGACACAATCATCAGTCGTTTTTCTCGGAACCGTAGTCGCCACTGTAACCATAGCCATAGCCATAGCCGTAGCCATAGCCATAGCCATAGCCGTATTGATAACCGTATTTTCCCGACAGCAAGCTACTTTTGCACTTGTTCAATAGCATGTATACATTGTCCGTGCGTCCGAGTTGGGCAACTGTTTCTTTGACCAGTCCTTGTGGCGTTGCCTCATGCTCAACAACGATAACGATTTGTCCCATTAACGAGCTCAGCACAGGCGCTTCAGAAGTTGCTAGTACTGGTGGAGAGTCGAACAGTACTATTCGATCGGGATAGCGCGTTGCAACCTCATGCAGCAACCGCCGCATTGCGCCACTCGCCAACAGCTCGGTCGACTGCTTGTGCCGCTGCCCCGCTGGTAGAATAGAGAGTTTGGGAATATCGGTCTTCTGGATGAGTGTTCCCAAGTCGAAACCTTCATCCAAATGCTCAATAAGACCCGGCGTAGAACCCAGCCCTAAACGCCTTGATAAACCAGGCTTTGCGACATCTCCATCAATCAGCAAAACCCATGAATCCAGCTCCATCGTCATGGACGCAGCAAGATTGAGGGACACAAAGGTCTTACCCTCGCTTTGCACAGAACTCGAGACCATGATCAAATTGGCTGGAATGTCATGCTCGTGCCGTCGATCAAAGGCGTTGATAAGCAGTGGCCGTTTGATCATCCGGAACTCTTCTGCTATGCGTTTCTGATCGGCCTTCTGACGCTTCGACTGCCCTTCCTTCGGTAGTACGAGCACCTCTTCCGACTTCATCAGACTCAGTGGCTCGGGTTCCTGGATTTCCGGCTGCTGCGGATCGGTTTCCTCTCCATCTTTGAAGTCGCCTCCCGATGCCACCGCATCGGCTGCCGCACGAGGCCCCCAGCGCAGCTCGTTCGAGGGTTCGGATTGGTGCTGATCACTTTCAGTTGATGCCATTATTTCGTCACCTTCGAAAAAGGTATTTTTGCATGGTTGCAGACAGGCTTCACCATGACGCTACCGTTTCTCTGACGTGGGGCGCCATTTCATTGTTATGCGCGAGGCACAGCGAGCCAATTCCTGCTGCAAAGATAAATGGCACGAACTCATAAAAAACTGGTCTTAGGATCATATATCCAACCAAAACACCGTCGCGCACTTGGGCTTTCAGCCCCCATTATTCAGTTCGGCCAAGACCAAGTTTCCCGGCAGGTTTAGCGAGGTTAGTATCCTGATCTATATGCCTTGAGCTGGCGTTGTGTGCAGGCGGGAGCGCAAATTTGTCGATATCACGATTAAGCCTGAGCTTTCCATTAATGTAACGGAAAATAGCCGGGTATTTTGATACAAAAAGGCATGCTATCCTTTCCATTAGCTGAACTCGCGACAAGACCGACGGACAGAAATCCGTCTGAACTAAAACGGCAATTTCGAGGGCAGATCAATATCAAAGAAGAAAACTGCTATGATCATGCTGTACGCTCCTAAGAATACTAACAGCACGGCAGTAAACGCCAGATTCGATAGCCTTTTTCGCATTCTTTGGCGTGAAACCCATATCATGTTGATACTACCTAGAACGGGAATGCCTGTCACTTCGGTGAGTTGTCGCCGATCAAAAAATACGGGCCTCAATTGCGCCATTAAAAAAGCAATCGCAAGCCCAGCTACCAGTGAACCGCCAAATACGGAAGTTGATAACCCGATCCGGTTAGGCCCAGACGGCTTTTGTGGCACTTGCGGTGGATCTAGGGTACGAAATTTTACTGTATCCACGCTGGTATCCACCTCGCGGGTAAGCCGCGCCCGTTCGAAACGCGTTATTAAAGACTGATGATTATTTTTTAGTATGCTGTAATCTCGATTTAACTGCTTCTGCTCGGCCTCGACTTGGAGCACTTCGTCGACTGCCGCCTGGAACTTTTCAATCTTGTCGCGTAATGTTTCAGTACGCGTGATCTGTGTAGCATATTCGGTTTCCGCATCCGCTAAGCGCAACTGCATTTCCTGATAGATTGGACTCTCCGACAAAGATCTGGCTACAGCAACCTCGTTGTTGCTTTGTTCCGCCACATACTCCGCCTTTTGTTGGTCTCGTTGGGCCACTAGACGCGCCAATGCTTTGCGCAATGCGATAATCTCTGGGTGCCGCTCTGTATATCGGATGAGTAAGTCATCAATCTGCTGCTGTGTCTCCAGGATTTTGAGATCCTGAGGACTGGTCGCTTCCTTTGAGGATTCCTCCAGCCAGGTCTGAAATGAAGGTAACGCAGCCCCTTGGCTTTCCAGGTATTCCAGCTGCTGCAGAACTTCTTCTCGTCGGCTTTCTGCCAGCGCCAACTCGTCTTGCGCGGAAATCAGGGCATCCCTTGATTCTTTTAATCGGTCGTAATAGCTTCCTTTTTCGGAAAGCAGATCAAGATTGCGCATCTGAAAATCCTTGAGTTTGCGCTCGGCCTCAATCAGTCGCCGTTCGTAGTCCTTGATCTCACGTTGCAAAAAACGCTCAGCAGAATCTTGATCCTGACGCGAGGAACCTATGTTCGACTCGACGAAGATAGTCAACATCGACTGCACCACACGCTTGGCAAGTTCCGGCGATCGGTCGCTAAAAACAATGCTATAAATGTTGTTCCCAGTCCGCCTTAATTTAACTTTTTGTTTTAATTCACTAATCAACCCATCCATTTGTTCCGGCGTACTAGCTCGTAAATCCATATCGGTCATGCGTGCAAGCTTTTCCATGTTCTCGCGCCCGAACATGACACTGGTCATCATGCGCACGCGTTGTGCATCATTTGTCTGAATTGCCAGACCGCGCAGCAGTGGCGTCAACACCGAATCGGTATCGACATACACTCGAGCACTCGATTGATACTCGTCTGGCAATGAGGCTACGTAAGCCCAGCCTATTGGCGAAGCAACAGCAGCGATGATTAACGCATACCAACGATATCTCCAAATACCGCTAAGATAAAATAAGGCGAATCGAATGATTTCTTGCATCGAAGCAGTCGATGTAGTCGAGTGTTGAGGGTTTAGTAAAACGGATCAGTCATGACCGGTTCAGCCAAGCTCAGGCGTTTGTTGGACGCAGCCGCTGCGCGGCAAATCCTGGACCGACCAGATACCGAATCGAGCATACTCTCTCGTCCGCCTGATTTCCAGACGGTCGTCGAAGCCGGTTGCAACGAGAGAAATTCCGCGCATGAACGTCGAAGCAGAACGAGACAGATACAAGGAGCAATACAACAAGCTATAAGAAGCCTTGGTGTGCCAAGGACTTCGCCCGGAGACGATCAGTGCCTACTCGCGCGGGGTGCGACGCGTGGCGGGTTACTTCAAGCGCTGCTTGGACAACCTGACGGTGGACGGTCTCAAGGGCTATTTCGCGGCCCTGGTCGAGTCGCATCCCTGGAGTACCCTGAAGCTGGATCGCAACGGGATCCAGTTCTACTACCGCCACGTGTTGCAGCGTCCGTAGGATTGGGTCGACATCATCAAGCCGCCGCGTCCGCGGCGGTTACCGGATGTGTTGACGGTATAGGAGACCTTCAAGCTGATCAACGTCACGCGCAAGCTGCGTTACCGGGTCTGTTTCTTCACGATCTACAGTTTGGGTTTGCGCTTGAACGAAGGGTTGCAGCTGCAAATCGATGCCACGCGCGAGCGCGTGCACATGCGCGGCGGCAAGGGCGACAAGGACCGTTCGGTGACGCTTCCGGAGAAGACCCTGGCAGGTGGTTCTTGCATCGGTTCTGGAGCACCCATCGTCATTCGCAGCTGCTGTTCCCGAACCCAAGCGACGGAGCACAACGCATGCAAGCGGCGACCACCCCTATGAACCGGGGCGGCGTGCAAGCCGCAATCAAGGCGGCGATCAACGACTGCGGGATGCGCCATCGCAGCAGCGACCATTCGTTGCGTCACGGCTGCGCCACCCATCTGCTTGAATTGCGTGAGGAATACAGCGAGCGTTTGTTGCCTTCGCACGAGAAGGCCTTCGCCGCCATGGCGAAATGTCGCACCGGAAACAGCCGCGTTACCCGCAGCACAACCGACATGAGGTCTTTGCGATGGCTGATGCAGGGCAAGGTTTACCGTAGCCGCTGCCCCTTCGATTTCCATGTTGCACATCAGTGAATTACTATTGAGGGGACTGCTTGCCTCGAAAAACGAAGCTTTCTTTGATTCTCCCCCATTTCGGGTCCGAAGGGCGCTCCGGTTCGACACCGCCCGGGCCACCATCCGGAATCCGCCAATGACCAGGGTCCGGCTGGCCCTCCTCCGACTGCAGATGATTGAGACATATTTTCTATAGACCGGATCCGGGCTCCCCGACGGGCTTGTCCAACAAGAAGGATAAATCGTGGAAAGCATCGCTTCGCTCGCTTTCACGATTTATCCCTATCCGTTGGCCCTAGAACCAAGATTCCGGAATCAACAGAATGTCGCCAGGTTGAAGATCGACATTGGCGGATAGATCAGCGTCTTGGATCAAGTCGCGCAGACGAACCGTATACTGCTTCATTTCGCCATCCTCGAACCTGACCAGCACGGAGCGGTTACCATCGGCAAATTCGCTGATACCGCCAACGGCGATCATCAAATCCAACAATGTCATGCCGTCACGATAGGATAACGCACTGGGCTGAACAGCCTCGCCGAGCACACGAATCTGCTCTGGGTAGATGCCAACGAAACCCTGAACAATCACGGTAACCAGGGGATCGCGCAAAAAGACCGACAGCGCTTCCTCCAAATCGCGCGCAAGTTCCGTCGGCGTCTTGCCAGCAGCCGGTATATCCTCCAACAAAGGGGCGGAAATGTACCCATCCGGCCTAACGGGTACCGTTGTGCTGACTTCGGGATAACGCCACACAAAAATCTGAACGGAATCGCCAGGACCGATCTTGTACTTCCATCCATATCGCATCTGATAGGTCGCTTCCGGCAGCGACGGGTACTTAGGATTTGCACAACCGCCGATCAAACCGACAAACAGCAAAATGCAGACAAGAGAGAATGATAACCGGGCTTTCGACAAAATGACTTCTTCCGCGAGGGGCCAAGCAGTATGAATACCTGGCGAGATGTGATCATGGAGTGCCATCGGACAGCTGTAAATCATCCATCCAAATTATGCCACAAGCAAGACGTAGAACTGGAACAAAAAACCAACGCGAGGCGAGAATGTATGATCGTTCGGCACGCAAGGAAAATCAAATTCGTCGCCGGCCAAACTTGGATTGTGATGAACAGCATCGTCGTATCAAGATCCGCGAACTTTGAAAGTTCTTGTCGCTGCACCTGTGATCGTCCGAATTCGCTTTGTTGCTGTTCGCAATCGATCCGCATCTGTCGCATATGCAAACCTCAGCATGTGTTTCGACAACTGAACTGAACCAAAATCAAGTCCAGGTGTTACTGCAACGGATACTTGCTCCAACAATTGGTCAGCCAAATCCGCGGCATCACCAAGACCCTCGGGGACAATAACATAAAGATAATAAGCACCTTCTGGCTTGAGCGGAATTGTAAAGCCGATCTCGCACAACTCGGCGAGCAGAAGATCTCGACGAGCCTGGAAAATGTCGCGTCGCCGATCAAGCAGTGCTAAAGTTTCGGGTTCAAAGGCAGCGAGTGCGGCGTATTGCGCCAGCGTGGGTGGAGCAAGGTACAGGTTCTGGGCCAGACGCTGAACCGCTTCCGCAAACCGAGGCGGCACAACCAACCAGCCCAGGCGCCAGCCCGTCATTCCAAAATACTTCGAAAAGCTGTTAACAACAAAGATATTGTCATCGCCGTACGACAGAGCAGTACAATCTTCGACCGCATAGGTCAGCCCCTGATAGATCTCATCGACAATCAGGGCCGCTTGCCGTGACCGAGCATATGCTGCCAATTCGTCAAGCAACTCAGGCGATGTTACCGCTCCGGTGGGATTCGCCGGTGTCGCCAACATGAGCGCTCGCACGCCGCTCCCCCAGTAGCTCTCAAGACGCGGAATCCTGTATTGGTAGCCATCCTCGACCACCACAGGAACCGAAATGCATTGCCCCCCCGCCAAAGAGATCAAGTGCCGATTGCAGGGATAGCCGGGATCCGCGGTCAGAACCCGATCGCCAACGTCAAGCAAAGCAGCTAACGCGAGCTGTAGGGCACCTGATCCGCCCGGAGTTACGATCACACGTTCATAATCGAGATCCAAGTTGTAACGCTGTCCGTAGTACTCCGCGATGGCTCGGCGCAGTTTTGGCAGCCCAGCGGCTGGCGTATAGCCCATAGGTTCAGTATTCAGAGCCTCACGGGCCGCGGCCATCATTGGCTCCGGAGTGGCAAAATCGGGTTCACCGACCTCCATGTGGATGACGTCCCGTCCCTTTGCTTCCAACGCCTTAGCGCGTTCCAAGATGCGCATGACATGAAAAGGCGACACAGAGGCGGCGCGTTCTGCCGGTATAAGCGAGGCCGAGATCATTTTGAACCGCTAGGGAAGACGCTCTGATGCAGCGCCCGCAGCAGATCAAGGTCGACACATCCGCGCCCGGCAAGTTTGCCTACCATTGCCTTGGCCGGCTGGTCAGGCTCGCCAAGCTGGTCTACAACCAGAGCAGCCCCAGAAAAATCCTGCGCGGTCGTGTAAGAACTCACCGTCACTACCAACGCATTGAGACCAGCCGCCAGCGCAGAGCGCACGCCATTGTCGGAATCCTCGAATGCAATGCAGGCCGACGGCGACAATCCGAGTTGGCGTAAAACCAGCTCGTAGATATCAGGCGCCGGCTTCTTGTTCGGCACCACATCGCCAGCGGCAATGACCTCAAACCAATCCATAAGGCCTGGCTGCGGCGCCGCGGAAAGAAGCGCTTCGACATTTTCGAGCGTCGTGGTTGTGGCGATGGCCAAACGCAAACCCGCATCGCGCGCCTCACACAACAACCTTAGAACGCCGCTACGCAATGGGATATCTCCGGCGCCCATAATTCTGACAAAATGTTCGGTCTTGCGTCGATGCAGGCCTTTAATAAATTCATCAAGCGGTTCGGTGCACCTAAAATCAGGTTGATGCACGCGCAGGTACTCGGCAATCCGCTCCTTCCCGCCGGTCACGCTCAGCAGCTGACCATATAAGGGAACGGACCAATGCCAGTCCAGACCCGCATCAGCAAAAGCGGCATTGAAAGCTACTCGATGACCGTCACGCTCTGTATCCGCTAGAGTTCCGTCAACATCAAAGATTAGCGCTTCCAGTTCCGACATTGGCGGCAAGACCTCGCGAAGTTGTGGTTCAAAACAGTAGAAGGTAGCAGAATACACGTCATCCTCTAATAATGCATCGCGGATTCTACGCTGAGAGACTGTGCAAGTATTCAGAATTCGGTCTAAAAATAGAGGACTGCATAGACTTGGTTAAGCTCGTGAACCCCAACAATGATGCACTTGCGATGCCGTGAAGACTGAGGCATGTTGTGCATGACAACCTAAGCGGGATTCTTTCAGTCTCTCAGCATGGGCAGGAGTGAACAGTCGACATCGTGCCAAGTCATCAGAGATGAGAGTCAGAGAGCCGGGACTGGCTGGACTGATGATCAACGCTGATTTGCAACGGCTGCATCAGCGCGTACTATAAACGCATACCATTTACAGCTTAGTTGCAAATCCAATCGACCAAAACAGCGGAGTAATTGCATGGGCGCACAAATCCTCGACGGCAAGGCAATTGCAGCAGATGTCCGCGCTCGGGTGAAGGCGCAAGTAGATGCGCGACTCGCACAAGGCCAGCGCGCGCCCGGGCTTGCAGTGGTGCTGCTTGGGGAAAACCCAGCCTCGCGGGTCTATGTGCGTAACAAGCGTAAGGCGTGCGCCGAGGTTGGCTTTTATTCCGAACTGCACGAACTGCCAGCGACAACGACTCAGGCTGAGGTGATTAGCCTGGTAGACCAACTTAACCTGGACAACGCCATTGACGGAATTCTAGTGCAACTACCGCTACCGGCCCAGATCGACGAGGAAGCAGTGATCGAACGCATTCTACCCACTAAGGATGTGGACGGCTTCCATCCATACAATGTCGGACGACTGTCCCTGCGTATGCCGATGCTGCGACCATGCACGCCCAAAGGAATCATGACACTGCTCTCGCACACACAGCAATCCCTAGAAGGGCTGGATGCGCTGATTATCGGCCAATCAAACATCGTCGGCCGCCCCATGGCGCTGGAACTGCTGGCGGCACGCTGCACCATTACTATTTGTCATAGTCGAACCAGGAACCTGGCCGATAAGGCTCGTGCCGCAGACCTACTGGTCGTGGCCATCGGCCGGGCGCGCTTTGTGCCGGCAGACTGGGTCAAACCTGGTGCTCTGGTCATTGATGTGGGCATGAACCGCGACGAGCATGGTAATCTATGCGGGGATGTTGACTTTTCTTCGGCTAGACTGCGAGCCGGATGGATCACGCCAGTACCTGGGGGCGTCGGTCCTATGACCATCGCCAGCCTGCTGGAAAATACAGTACAGGCAGTGAGCCTTCATACCTGTTAATTGCTCAGATCAAGTTCAGGGCACGGCGCCATCCCAAATGAGATGAACCTTTATGTGATAAGAACCTTTTATGAGATAAGGTGATTACCGGAGAGAAACGTACCAAGTGGCGCCGTATCCTCGTTCGCCTTCGCGAAGCGGCAACCCGCCCATGGTGGCTCTGTAGGCAGGTTGCCGCAACGTCGATGCCGGACGAGAAGACAAGCCAGGTGGTATGTTTATCGACAGAAATCACCTTATCAGGCTCGTCGCCATTTGGTGACGCCGGCCGCATCTTCCAGTACGACGCCAGCCGCCCGCAATTCGTCGCGAATGCGGTCGCTTTCGACAAAATCCTTGTCTTTGCGTGCATCGGCGCGACGCTGTATCAGTTCTTCAATTTCAGCATCGCTTGGACCTGCATCGCTCACGGTACTACGTAGGTAGACATCCGCATCCTGTTCGAGCAACCCCAAAACAGCACCGAGCGTTCTCAGTTCCCCTGCCAACGTGGCTGCGGCTGGGTCCTCAGCATCGCGTAATCGATTGATTTCGCGGGCTAGATCGAACAACACCGCAAGCGCAACCGGAGTATTGAAATCATCCTCCATCGCGGCATCGAAACGCTCACGATACAGAGTACCCGCCTTCGACTCGGGCACGGACTGCGTCGGCGGCAAACCACGCAAAGCAGTATAGAGACGGGTCAGCGCGGAGCGCGCATTGTCCAAATGCTCATCATCGTAGCTCAGTGGGCTACGGTAGTGGCTGGCGAGAATAAAGTAACGTATCTCCTCGGGCCGATAGCGAGTCAGGATCTCACGGACAGTGAAAAAATTACCCAAAGACTTGGACATTTTCTCATCGTTCACTCGTACGAAGCCGTTGTGCATCCAAACATCCACAAATGGCTCTCCGGTCGCGCCCTCGGATTGCGCAATTTCATTCTCATGGTGAGGAAATTGCAGGTCGGCGCCGCCCCCATGGATATCGAAGTGATTGCCTAGACAGAAGGTAGACATTGCCGAACATTCGATATGCCAACCAGGACGACCGCGACCCCAGGGCGAATCCCAAGCGGGCTCACCAGGCTTGGCGGCCTTCCATAACGCAAAATCCAGAGGGTCAAGCTTGGCTTCCTCCACATCTATCCGAGCACCGGCGCGCAAGTCACCGGGATCCTTTCCTGAGAGCTTACCATAGCCAGGGAAACTGGCCACCGCATAGTAGACATCACCATTGTCCGCAATATAGGCGTGCCCGTTTTCGATCAGGCGCGTGATCATGGCTGTAATTGAAGGAATATGGGCGGTCGCACGAGGTTCGTCATGCGGCGATAGTACACCGAGGGCCGCTGCATCCTCGTGCATAGCGGCGATGAAACGACCTGTCAGGGCATCTATAGACTCGCCATTTTCATCCGCTCGGCGGATAATCTTGTCATCAATGTCAGTAATATTACGAATATAGGTGACGTCATAGCCGGCCCGCTGCAGATAGCGATAAACCATGTCAAAAACGACCAGCACCCGCGCGTGGCCCAGATGGCAATAATCGTAAACAGTCATACCGCAGACATACATGCGCACCTTGCCGGGTTCGAGCGGAGAAAAAATCGCCTTGCGGCGAGTCAAGGTGTTATAGATCTGAAGCATGTTGAACCCTGAGTGCATACTGTGGGCAAAAACGCTGGGCCTGCCAACGCTGGACCGACTTTCGTCAAGGATGGCACTGGCGCTCACTTGGCACCAGTTAGGAAAAAAATAATGTTATCAAAATGCACATGCTCAACCAAGCAAGCTACGCCTGCGACGAGCACACGACGCCATGGAGGCTATTGTCATGACAGCGCCAAAGTCGATGGCATACGGTAGAATGCCCAAATAGTAGAGCATGTCCATCCACGCTTATCATGCAACGGGCCCATGTCCGCTGACCCATATCCACTGACCCACATCCGCCCAACTGACCCTCATCGGGAGTAATAATGATCAAACTGACCACAAACCTTGGCGTCATCAATATCCAGCTGGATCACGAAAAAGCTCCAATCACTTGTGCCAATTTTGAGCAATATGTGCGCGACGGGCACTACGACAATACGTTGTTTCATCGGGTCATCAACGGATTCATGATTCAAGGTGGCGGCATGAACACCGACTTTGTGCAAAAACCTACCCGCGCAACGATCGAAAATGAGGCAAAGAATGGCCTCAAGAACGTTGTCGGCTCGGTCGCCATGGCTCGCACCATGGACCCGCATTCGGCATCGTCGCAATTTTTCATCAACGTCTCGGACAATAGCTTCCTCGATTACCCAGGCCAGGATGGCTGGGGCTATTGCGTATTCGGCATGGTCACCGATGGCATGGATGTAGTCAATGCGATCAAGGAAGTGAAAACCGGCAGCCGCCAAGGCCACCAGGATGTGCCGATAACGGATGTAATCCTCGAGAAGGCCGAGATTGTCGACTAAATGCAGACATCGCGGCAAATAGGAAACGCCAAGACTTTGTTGCTACAAAGTCACTGGCCATGGGCAGCCCCAATATACAGATGAGCTGCATGGGCGCCGAGCGCGAGCAGGCCCGACTCTCGACTCAGACCAGTTTATTCATCTCTGACCTCCACTTGGCTTCGGAAAGACCAGCAACCGTCGAGCTGTTCCTTGCTTTCCTGCGCGGCCCCGCGCGCTCCGCCGCACGGCTGTTTATCCTCGGCGATCTATTCGACGCGTGGATTGGCGACGACGACCAAACACCTATGCACTATGCGGTTATCAGCGGGCTGCGAACCTTGAGCGACAGCGGTACGGCATGCGCTCTGATGCACGGCAACCGGGACTTTCTCATCGGCACCCGCTTCGCACGCGCTGCGGGATGCCGTCTACTGCGCGATCCGACGCGCATCGAACTCGACGGCGAACCGCTGCTGCTGATGCATGGTGACCTACTATGCACCGACGACCAGCCCTACCAGCGCTTCCGACGCAAGATTCGCAACCCCTTGGTAAAACGCTTGTTTCTATGGAAATCGCTGGATGCACGCCGACGTATCGCCGCTGACTACCGCAGGCAGAGCGGTAAGGCGATGGCAGCCAAAACCATGGAAACCATGGACGTAAACCAGAATGAGGTTGCACGACGCATGCAACTGGCAAAGTCACAACGCTTGGTGCACGGCCATACCCACCGCCCCGCTGACCATGAGTTCCTGCTGAACGGTCGCAGGGCGATACGCCATGTGCTGGCCGACTGGCACGAAGATCGCGGTGAGTTTCTGAAGTACCATCGCAACAGCTGGCAGCGAGTCATCATCGGCGCGCACAACCTGGCCGAATAACCTCGGATTCAACAGCCGATTGTCGATTTGTTTCGATATTAGTCTCGTCGATGGGTTACTCTATAAGTAATCTACCGAAAACTAAATCGACTGATCATGCTGGAGGGCGAGCCAACATACTTGGCGAAAAGTGTTCCAGCTCACCGCACGGGATAACGGCCCATGAACCTTTGTAAACAATGTTATAGCTCTCCCCTGCCCTTTGCGATGGTGCTGCTCATCGCAACCATCGCCGGTTACTTGACCTGGCTTACACTCGGACTTTCCGACCAGGAGTCGGCAGTTCGCATCGGTAGCGCTATCTTGGTCTTCCTGGCCACTGGCGGTGCACTGTTGCACTACGTCATCTCTTGTATCAAACGCCATTGCCAACATCAGCAACGCTATGCCCGCGCACCGTCAGCATCACACGATTGACAAACCGATTTTACCCAGATCCAAGCCCGATCAAATGGACCGAGCAGATCGAGAATCGGCCAGTTGGCCGACACATGCAGGCTCACGTTCAGGGTGCTGCCTGCGTAGAATATTCAGCTACTCAACCAGAATGAAGTTTGATTCCCTCATATTCTTTGAAGGCAGCGCCCGGTAAACATGAGGTTCCTCACGCCCTAATGTCATGTCTTTTCGATCCCGATCCCGATCAAGTCGTGCTGGGCGGGTTGCACCCTGGGGTATCTTCAGTTCATTTGTCGAGAAGACAGCAGCCTACAGTCTTGCTCCCAGGGAAGGTGCGGTGCTCGCGTCCGCTCCGCTGGTATCTTTGCCGGGTCGCCCGCAAGCGGGCTCCTACGCCGACCGGCTCCCCACGGCTGGTCAAGGTCCGCTTGCGGGCAAGGCGCCTTGGCCCCTCTGCGCAGGCTGCGTCTCTGCAGCGAATCCTTGATATTCTCTAGAAGGCAGCACCCCGCGCTCATCACTCTGCACGCGAGAGGATCAGCTTGCAGGCACCACGACCACGTTGTTTCTCAAATAGACCGGCAATGCCTGATCAGGGGTGCGCGCCTCGCCATGCTCCAGGGCGTCTGCGGCCAGTACGGCAATATCGCGCGCCTCGCAATCGCGATTTGCACCCACCTGTTCGATCACAACACCAACCCTCCGGGCCAATGCTTGTCGATGTACAGACCAGCCACTTCCAATTCCCTGCCAACCAGTCGATTCCGGTAACCATACGGCATCAGGAGCGCAGACTCTTTCATCGCAAATGGGACGCATCAAGCCAACCCCATCGACCTGATAAGCGCCCCAGTAAACCTCGCCCATACGAGCATCAAGGGCACAAAGCGCTTGGCAAGTACCATCCATCCGGTTAGCACCCTGCGCAAGTGCCGCAAGGTTAGAAACTCCCAAAACGGGCAGTCCTGCAGCAAAGCTCGCGCCCTGAATCACCGCCGCCGCGATGCGCAATCCGGTGAACGAGCCAGGCCCCTTCCCAAATGCCAGCGCGTCTAGATCACCAACCGTAAGACCTGCATCATGCAGCAATTCATCCATCATTGACAGGATAAGCTCGCCATGGCGGCGTGGCGCCAGCTCCAAACGCTGCGATAGCCTACCTTCATACAACAGCGCCGCCGAACAGGTGCCGCCGGAGGTCTCAACAGCAAGGAGATTTTTAGTCATCACTGGCTTGCTCGCTCAGTCTTTGCCGTGGATACTGAAAAAAAATTGCGCACCTGCTCGAGATCACGTGTGTGCGCCATTGGCGGCATGCTCTCAATAAAGGCCCGTCCATATTCACGACCAAGCAAACGAGGATCGCAGATCACCAGCACTCCTCGATCGGCGGCATCACGAATCAGTCGGCCAGCACCCTGCTTTAACGCAATGACAGCTTGAGGAAGCTGATGGTCGCGAAACGGATTGCCACCGCGGCGACGCAGGGAATCGACACGTGCCTGTAGAATTGGGTCACCCGGAGACGCGAACGGCAACCGGTCGATGATGACACATGACAGGGCCTCACCACGCACATCGACCCCCTGCCAAAAACTGGACGTGCCAAGCAACACGGCATTGCCTGACCGCCGGAAACGTTCGATCAGTTCGGCACGTGGAGCTCTACCCTGCACTAACATCGGGTAATCAAAGCATCGATCAAGAAGCTGCGCAGATTCGCGCAGCGCACGATGGCTGGTGAACAGCAAAAATGCACGACCGCCCGTGATGGCCAGGATCTCAATACTCAACTCCGCCACACACCTGGCGTAGCTTGAGTGCGCAGGGGCCGGCATGCCACGGGGAACGTACAACAACGCCTGATTCGGATAATCGAAAGGGCTTTCCCAACGCGCGGTCTGCGCATTCTCTGCCCCGATCTGGAGCGCAAAGTGAGCAAACGACTCACCCACTGCAAGAGTTGCCGACGTCCATACCCAAGCCAACGGATGTCGCTCGCGGTAGGCGCGAAAGATATCTGCCACATCTAAAGGCGTCTGATTCAGCCGAAAGCCTGGTCCACGTACATCGAACCAGCGCACTTGGGCATCGTCCGCGGCGCCCGTCAGCAAATCCAAATGTGTCGCCATGGCCCGACTGCGAGCGAGACAATGATCAAGTCCCTTGCCGCGCCCCGGCAAAGCACCCAGCACATCGCCCAAATCCAAGAGAGCTCGAGCCAGTTGGCCCAGCGCTATCTGTACCCCGGGATTCGCCTCTAGTTCCCGCCAGGGCGCACGACGGTCAACCCCACCGAGGGCATCTCTGATCTCGCGCGCCAGAGGCGGCAGTTGTTGCGTCAGTAACTGCACCTCTGAGGCGTCGCCAGCCTCGCGAGCATATTCGTTAATGATGTCGCGAGCCAGGTCGATGATTTGGCGACTACTGATGCTCAGGCCAAAAAAGTTCGCGGCAATATCAGGCAGCTGATGAGCCTCATCTACGATGATGCAATCCGCCTCCGGCAATACCTCGCCAAACCCTCCTTCTCGCAATGCCATATCTGCACATAATAGATGATGATTAATCACAACCAATTCGGCTTCCTGCGCATGCCGCCGCGCATCGACCAGATGACAACCCGCCAAGGCAGGACATTCCTGGCCCAAACAATTGTCTGCGGTAGAGGTGACTATTGGCCAAACAGGCGCATCATCAGGAAGCATCAACTCGGAAATGTCGCCACAACGGGTCACACTGGACCAATCTCGCACCCGAGGCAAATCGCGCCGAACCGCTGGATGCTGCATCATCGGATCAGCGATGGCAAGATCGAGTCGATGTCGGCATAGGTAGTTGGCACGACCCTTAAGCAATGCAACACGCACCGGCTGGCCCATAGCCTCACGAATCAGCGGGATATCGCGATGGAACAACTGGTCCTGAAGATGACGCGTACCGGTTGAAACGATGACCTTACGGCCACTAGAAAGTGCCGGCACCAGATAGGCAAAAGTCTTGCCAGTACCGGTACCGGCCTCGCAAATCAGTGTGCCCTCTCTTTGCAATGTCCGGGCAACAGCCGCTGCCATGGCCTGCTGCTGCGGGCGAACGCTAAATCCATCAAGGTACTCGGAAAGCCGCCCGCCAGCACCGAGGATTTGTTCAATATTCGCGGCCTCCCAGCTACCGGTCATTGGTTCAGCCGCCGTCCGCCAGACGCTCAGCCTCGAGTGCACCCTGCAGGTCGCCGGACTGACGCCGGACCGTGGCAATCAGATCCCAATTATTCTTTTTTAGTTTGGCCTGATCGCCGGCTAGAGCGTTGGAACGAGCAGCCAGGTTTCCTGCCTGCGAGCCGAGTCCCTGCTCCAATCTCACCCGGGCCAGGCGATTCCACAAATAAGCCTCTTGCGGTTGAATGCGTAACGCGCGCTCTAAGGTCGCAGCGGCGCCAGCATAGTCGCCAGTCTGCCGCTGCTGCTCGGCGCGACCGGCCAAGGAACTGACTGCAGGTGGCATACCCCCAGGGGCCAGCGAAGGCGCGCTCGGAGCCGCAGTCACCTCAGGAGCCGGCGGTGCAACGGAGGCTGGCGGTGGCGGCTTGGCGACCGGTTGCGAGGGTTGCTCTGAACTTGCGGGCTGGGGTTGCTGCGCCACCGCCGGCTGCTGCTTGGCCGCGGCTACGGGCTCATCAGGCGCAACAGGCGGTGTCGGCCGCGCTGCCTGAACAGGCGAACTGACCCTTTCCTGCGTCTCAGCGGTCTTTGATGGCGTCGATTGCGCTGACTTCGATTGCGGTGCTGATACCGCAGGCTGTGCTACGGGCTTGGATTCAGCGGGCTTGGATTCAGGTTTCGGCTGCGGCTCGGCAATCGACTCCGGTGGAGTATACGCATACACCTTCGTTGGCTGCGGTTTGACGGGTTTCGGCGCAGCTGCTGGCTGCTGAGGTACAGACTCGGCGACCGGTGTCGATGCAATCGGCTGAGCGGGTTTACTCGACTCAACAATCGGTGCCGGCGGCTCTTCGCGCTGAGGAAGAGCGCAGGATGTGATGGTCACGACGAGCAGCATGAATGCGAGTGATCTATACATGATCTAATTGCCGTAGAAATCGCTCATAAAAGGACTGACAGGACGCTTCTTCGGTGCGGGCTCGCTCGTCCGCGGCTTGGGCTGAGGATCAGATCGGAGCTCGCCCTGGGCGATCACCGGCACAGGCTGCGCCGGTTGCGCACGGGTCGCCACCGGACGACGACGCTCGCCACCACCGCCGCCACCACCACCGCAGGCACCAACATAGCCACGACTGAACGGAACCCCTGAGCGACCGCAGGCGCTGACAACAACCACGCTGTCCGGGGGAATCTGATTTAGCGGCTGGGCGTCGACCTGGGCCATGATGTCACCCCAGAGGCGCAGCGCGCCAGTCGCACCAGATAACCGAGTCGGCTGGTTGTCATCGCGTCCAATCCATACAACAACCACCTTGTCGCCACCGAAACCGGCAAACCAGCTATCGCGCATATCATTCGTTGTGCCGGTCTTGCCAGCTACAATCAACGCCGATGGCAAGCGTTTGTTCAGCCAGGTTGCGGTGCCCTGTTCCACCACGCGCCGCATGGCCCATTGTGTCAGATAGGCTGCATCATCCGAAACCGCCGGCTCGATCTCCAGCGGATAACGGTTCAGCGGCCTGCCAGAGGCATTCAACACCTCACGAATTGTTCGCAATGGTGCCCTAAAGCCACCAGCAGCGATGGTTTGGTACACCTGCGCCACCTCAATGGGCGGCAGCGACACGGAGCCAAGCAGCATCGCCGGAACTGCGTCGATTTTGCGTACGGCGCCAAGGTCGTGCAACATTTGCGCCACGCGATCAACCCCGAGCGCGAGGCCAAGATTGACCGTAGCCAGGTTATATGACTTGGCCAGGGCGCGGTACAGCGGCACGTTGCCATGTACTCTATGGTCATAGTTCTTAGGCTGCCACAACTGACCACCTGCGCGCAGCGACACCGGCTTGTCAGCAAGCGGTGTCAACAGCGAGTAACGCCTGGGTTGGGACAATGCCGTTAGATAGATCACCGGTTTAATCAGCGAACCAATAGGCCGCACCGCATCCAGTGCACGGTTGAACCCAGCAAAGCCTTGCTTGCGTCCACCGACCAATGCCAACACCTCGCCCTGGGCCACGGAGGTCACGACTGCCGCGGTTTCCAAAGTCCCAGCCGGCAGGCCGTACTTCTTATCGAGAGCCGGCATTCGCTCACGGACCGCCTGTTCCGTATTCTCCTGCACCAGCGGGTCAAGCGTTGTGAAGATACGCAGCCCCTCGGAGCGCAGATCCTCCTCACGATAATCGCGCCGCAACTGACGGCGCACCAGGCTAATGAACGCGGGATAATCGCTGCTTGGCTTGGCGCCACCTTCACGCAGACCTAGCGGCTGCTGCTTGGCCGCAGCAGCAGCGCTGGCGGAGATGATTTGATGGTGGGCCATCAGGTCGATGACCAGATTGCGACGCTTCAGCACCTTATCAGGATTACGGCGCGGATTGTATTCCGACGGCCCCTTTAAAATACCCACCAGCAGCGCCGTTTCCGGGATGCCTAGTTCGTCGAGATCGCGATCGAAGTAAAAGCGACTGGCAAGACCGAAGCCATGAATGCCTCGACTACCATCCTGCCCCATGTAAACTTCGTTAGCGTAGGCGGTCAGAATCTCATTCTTTTCATAATGGTAGTCCAGTAACAAAGCCATGAAGGCTTCATTGAGTTTACGCTCTAACGTACGTTCCTGGGTCAGAAAAAAATTCTTAACCAACTGCTGGGTCAGCGTGCTGGCACCCTGTACGGTGCGCCCGGCCATCAAGTTCTGGTAGGCAGCACGAGCGATACCTTTGGGATCAATACCCTGATGCTGATAGAACTTGCGATCCTCGACCGCGAGCAAGGTTTTGACCAATTGGTTCGGCAATTGCTCACGCCGCAACAGCACGCGATCTTCGTTGTGAGTCGGATAGATACTCGCAATCAGCGCTGGGTCAAGCCGCACCAGCGCGAGCGGCTCGCCACTGTCCATATCCGCCAAATCGGCAACCAGGTTATTGTCGAGAGTCAGAGTAAAGCGGCGCGCCGGCTCAGTGCCATCCCAGAAACGGAACTCGCGGCTCCGGATCTGTAAACGCTCTCCGTCCTGCTGCCAACTGCCATTGCGGTTGCTGTTCAGGCCTGCACGATAGCCCAGCCGCTCCAACTCACCAAGCAGCTGTTCGCGGGTCAGCGGCCGCCCAACGTAGAGTTCCAGAGGTCGGGCATAAACACGCGCCGGCAATGCCCAGCGCTTGCCCTCGAACTTAGCACGCACGATTTTGTCGAGATGGATTCCATAGAAGGTGATGACCATACCGACGGCGAGCAGCAGAAAAAAGGCGACACGAAATAAGAAACCCCAGAGTGTTGCGCGGCGTTTATGGCGCCTTGTGCGTTTGGGGGTGGAGCGCGATGAAGTGGGCATGCTGTCAGCAAAGTGCTTTGAGATGATTTCGGATAGATGCGACCAATCGCAACGACAGAATCCGCGGCGGACGCCATCACGACGTTTTGCTTCAGAAAGTTAATGATCTCATTGCATGCTCTTTATCACAAGTGCATCAGCTCTTGATGCCCACCCCGCGTTGCAGCAGGTAAAGACTGTACCAACTCAGCACAACAATAAAACCAATAATCAATCCGAATGCCACATACAGCGGAATATCGCTGACACCGAGCAATCCATAGCGGAAGGCATTGACCATGTAGAGTACGGGATTCGCCAGAGACAAGGTCTGCCAAAATTGCGGTAACAGCTCAATCGAGTAAAACACCCCGCCAAGATATGTCAGCGGCGTCAACACGAAAGTGGGCACGATGGAGATATCGTCAAAACTGTTTGCGTACACGGCATTAATAAAGCCACCCAGCGCAAACAAAATAGATGTCAACACAAACACCAGCAACATGATCGGATAACTGTGCACATGCAGATCCGTAAACAGCATAGCTACAGCCATAACCATCACGCCGACGATCAACCCACGCGCCACACCACCTGCCACGTAGCCAGCGAGAATGACCCAATTTGGCGCTGGCGAGACTAACAGCTCTTCGATATAACGCGAAAATTTGCTGCTATAAAAGGAAGATACGACATTACTGTAAGAATTTGTAATGACCGCCATCAGCACCAATCCGGGAACGATGAAATCCACGTAGGCGAAACCGCCCATGACCCCGATGCGCTCACCGATCAGCCGGCCGAAGATCACAAAATAGAGTGTTGTGGTAATCGCTGACGGCAGCACCGTCTGTACCCAAATGCGCGAAAAGCGGGTGACTTCCTTGTTCAGTAGGGTCGTGAAGGTGATCCAGTAACGCTGCCAACGATCGACATTCAGCCTCATGCAACCTTCCCACGGCCCTGATCGACCATATCCAAGAACAGCTTCTCGAGACGATTCTGCTTATTGCGCAGACTGATCACTTCGATGTTATTGCTTGACAAGGCATCGAATAACGCGTTGATACTCTGTTCACGGCTGATCTGAACTTCGATGGTGCTGTCGTCGATTACCTCAATGACAAAACCGCCCAGCACCGGCAGATCGACAATCCGCTGTTTGAGATTCAAGACGAAGGTCTCTGTATCCAGCCCAGCAAGCAGCGATGCGGTATCGGTAACAGCCTCGATACGACCCTGGTCGATGATCGCGATACTCCGGCACAAACTCTCGGCCTCTTCCAGATAGTGGGTAGTCAGGATGATGGTGGTACCGGCGGTGTTCAACTCACGCAGATAGGTCCACATGCTGCGACGAATCTCAATGTCAACGCCAGCGGTGGGCTCATCCAGGATCAATAGCCGCGGCCGATGCACCAGCGCACGAGCGATCATCAAGCGACGCTTCATGCCCCCGGATAATAATCGCATCTCGCTCTTGCGACGCTCCCAAAGATCCAGCTTGCGCAAAAAAAACTCGGCACGTTCGCGCGCCTCAACGCGTGGAATACCGAAATAACCGGCCTGGTTGATGACCACCTCGACAACCGGCAGGAACAAGTTAAAGTTGAACTCCTGCGGTACAACACCGAGCAATGACTTGACCTGTTCCGGCTCACGGTCGAGGTCGTGACCGAACACCTCGACGCTGCCGCCGGTCTTGTTCACCAGAGAAGTCAGGATGCCAATCAGTGTCGACTTACCAGCCCCATTCGGCCCTAATAGAGCAAAGAAATCGCCTTCTTCGACGATCAGATCGATCCCCTTCAACGCCTCATATCCGTTGCGATAGGTCTTTCTTAACTGACGTGCGACAAGGGCAGGCATGAATACGTGGGTCAAAGATGGGTTGGTCGATAGCGGCGAGCGCGCAAGCTGCCGACTGCACCTCGTGTTCGCAGGTGAACCTCGCAAGGTAACATCGCTTCAGGCGTCTCGGTGCCGCCCTGTACCGGCAGCCGCGATCCCTGCAGCCTGCTGCGCAAACCGCTCTCCAAGTAACCCCTGTAGCAGCCAGGGATCACGCGAAGCGGTAAGATAAGTAACCAGCAGTCCCGCGTAAAACAGGATGGATCCCAACAGCAGGTCAGTCAGGCTCCAAAGCCACACCAGGGCGCTGGCGGACAGACCAAGGCCGGCCCCGTATTTCAACAATAAAGGCAGCTGCACCGGCCGGCCAAGACGACGAAACACCAGCGCTGCCGCGATCATGAAGATCAACGCCTTGATACCAATTATCATGTGCAGCAGGCGGGCCAGCTCTGGCTCCCTGGCAGGCGGCGTTGCAGCGACGATTACGGCAAGAATACCCATCGCGGCAGCCAAGCTCAGCATGCTCAGCAAGATTGTACGCGCCCTGAGTGGCACCAATTGCGCTGGATCGGCAGGCACAACCGATGCGGCGGTTGACAGTTCATCGAACAAACCTCGGGCCATGGCTTCAGCTCCTGGAAGTAGTTATGTGGCGAACGGCGATTCGGCAAATAGCCAGCACATGATGAGACGGATGCTGCGCGCCCTTTACATGCCGGTGGATGCCACATGTCGCTCATCAGGCACGCGATGGACAGGCGTCGATCGCAACCTACGAATACCAAAGGACCCGAACAATCGCCGTTCAACGAACTCGGGCATCGGCGTCTGCACGCAGCTCGTCTTCGATACGGCTCGATAACTTTTTTACCCTCTGCTGCTCATGCTCAGGCGGCTGCGTTTCGAGTATGCGCAATAGGTTGTCTAGGGCGCGCTTTCGTGCGCCTTTATTGTAAAGCACCTGAGCTGAGAGCCACAGCAGTTCATTGTCGGTGGGATAACGCGCCAGCGCACGATCCAGTGTCAACTCGGCATCGCGCCAGTGACCAGCTTCGACTTGGGCCGCAACCAAAGTATGGATAACTTCCAGAGACTCCGGCCGGAGCTCCTGCGCGCGGGAAGCAAGCTCGAGAGCGCGGGCTAGATCTGTATCCAACGTATACCAGGCTAGATTATTTAGTGCCACAATGTGATTGGGCTGCAACTCAAGGGCCTTATGATACTCAGCGCGTGCTTCCTCAATAGCGCCAGCACGGACCTGATGGCCTGCCAAGCTGACCCGCACCTCGACGTCGTTCGGGTGCTGCTTCAACCAGAGTTTTTGCCGGTCGATAGCCTGGTCAAGCAAACCCGCATCCGCCTCCGCATTGGATAGTGCCAGCAAGGTGCGCCTTGTCGACAAGCGCGCATGGGCGCGCGAAAAATGCTCTATTGCTCGATGCGGCTGGTCAGTAGCCGTCAGGATCAGGCCCTTCAGCAGATCGGCAAGCGGCGGTCTATCGGGATTGGCAAGCATCGGATCTAACAGCCGTTCCGCGATCAGGAAGCGTTCGGTAGCAATGTGCAGCCGAACCAGTTCCAGAAGCGCCCACTGGTCGTTCGGATCGATGGACAGCATTTGCGTCAATGCGTCCTCCAAACTGATCTTGTCGTCCAGTCCCATCAGCACGCGCGCATACAATGCGTAGGCTTGGCGCGAGCGCGGGCGCAGTGCAATCAGCTCGCGCAACGGCTGTGTCGCCATTTGCAGTGAGCCGGACACCAGCAATGCTTGCGCCAGCAAATACAGATAATCGCCATCGCTGCGAAATCCCTCCGGTGCATCATTCTGCAGCACCGTGACCGCCCGCTGTGCGTTGCGTTGCATCTGCCGGGGCTCTTGATTACCTCGCAATAACAGACGAGCAAGCGCCATGCGCGCTTGTAACGCAAGCGGATGGGCCGCCACCGCCTGCTCCAATAAGCGAGTACCATCCTCAATGCGCTGCTGCAATAGGGCCACATGTGCCTCACCGAGCAGTGCCTGCAAGTGGTCGGTAGAATCGCTCGGAATCGCCTGGTAATAACGACTCGCGCTGTCCAAATTACCTGAAACCACCTCCAATTCCGCAAGTCGGAGATTAGCATCGGCATGCGCTGGTTCCAGCACCAAAACGGCCTCCAGGACAGCCCGACCAGCAGCCAACCGACCCGCCTCGAGCAGCATCGCACCCTTCAGAAAAAGCGCTTTGGTATCATTCGGGTAGCGGCGCACATAGTCATCCGCCCAACGCTCGGCATCATCCCAAAGGCGCTCACGAACATAGTAAGCGATCAGATATTCGTAGGTCGGCCGATAATCGGGGTGTTCGGCAAGCAGCCCGGTCAATTTCGCTACCCCACGTTGGTCGGCACCACTCAGGATCAATGCGATGGACAGGTCGAGCTGAGAGCGAGGATTATCCGGTTCGAGTGCAACCAGATCGCCCAACAGCCCGACTGCATCCGCGGCCCTGTCCCGCGCGATCAGAGTCGCCGCCAGCAGGCGTTTTGCCGTTGCATTGCTTGGCGCCGCCTTCGCCACTGGCAGCAAGAATTGTTCGGCTTCGACATAACGCTGCTGCGAAAAACGGATGGCGCCGAGCAGTAGGCGCGCCGTTATGTTGCCGGGAACCTCTCCCCATACTCGCAGCAGCCAATCTTCGGCTAGATTCTGCCGGCCCAAGGTGTAGGCCGCAACGCCGCCATAGAGCAATGTGCCAAAGTGCGAGGGTTGCAATGTATTGGCGGCCTCGAACGCGGCCAGCGCCTTCTCGGGCCTGGAGTCCAGTAGCAGCAAGCGGGCTCGCAGGTAATGCGCGGGAAACGTATCCGGTACCGCCTCCTCCACCGCACTCGCGTCTTGCCGAGCGCCATCGATCATCCCCAAATCCAGCCGCACCTCAGCGCGTAGAAAGTGCAGATGCATTTTCAAGCTGCTGTGCTGCAAAGCCTGGCCATAGAGCACTTCGGCCTCGCCGAGATTACCGGCATCACGCACAAGATCGGCCAATGCGGCCAACCCATCCACACTGTTGGGATAGACGGAAATCAGCTTTCTAAGCTGCGCCTCGGCCTGGCCGCGCTTGCCCTGCGCGAGTAAGATCCGCGCACGGCTGACACCAACCGCCTCGCTGTCCGGGGCGAGCCGCAACGCATCCTGAATCCTTAATTCCGCCAAGTCGAAGTGTTTAAGCAGTGCATGGCCTAAGGCTTGTTGCGCCAATACGGAGGCTCTGGCATCAAATGACGTTTCGGCCGGGATCTCAAGATTGAATAGCTTATCGTATTGCTCTCGAGCCAGCAGAATCTTGGCGAGCAAGGGCATGACTGACGATGGACTTGTACCCAGCACCAGCGCCCGTGTCAGGTATGACTCGGCAAAATCCAGTGACCCAAGCTCATAATAAAGTTGCCCCAGGCGCCAGCGTAGCGAGGCGTTGTCGGGATCGGCACGCAATGCCTGCATCAACAACGCTGCCGCCTGGGGTCTCTGACGTTGCTGAATCAGGGTCTCTGCACGGGAACTGAGTTGGTCAACATCTGGAGGCGCCTCGGAGCATGCGTTCAGCAACGCCACGGAGATAATGACAAAACACCAGAGCATGAGGATGCATGAGCGGCAAACACCCTGTGCCAGCCCATCTCGTGGCACATCGCTGCCAATCTTCGGCATCAATCGAGAAATATCAGACGCGTGATCCGCGTGGAGCATCAAACGACCGACCAGCGATCCGTCTCTTCGCGAAAGCCGTCCAATCGAACCGACCAACAGCAAGACCAAAAAGCCCGACGGCAACAAGCCAGATTGCGGGGGGGGCTGGAACCGCCGCCGTCGCCGTCGCCGTCGTGCGGCCTTCGATCGACACGGTATAACTTGGCGAAGTTGTCAATCGAAACATTCCGATACTATTGTAGGAATAAAGAGTCTCGGATTGCTCTATATCGATTGGTACTTGACCTGGAGTCGAAGCCCGTGCGTTAAGATCGAAGATGGTCCAAGTCGTACTATTGTTGAGGTTCAGTTCCAGCAACGCACCCGCATTGGCGGAGCCGCTACCGACATCGGCCGACAGGTCTGCAATAGCCTGCGCTTGAAAAGCAACTTCGAAATAGGTGTCGAACTGAGCGTTTGCCCGAAAGGTAAATAAATCGCTCCAAGCAGCGTTACTTTCGCCTGAAATCGCGGTATCAGCATCTGGCTCCGACAAAGAAACCTCAGACCTGAAGTCAGAACGAATGCCAGTCTGAACACCCCCCACCGCGGTATAAAATCCGCCCAATGCCAGCTCTGCACTAACAAACTGGTCGCCTGTCGGAGTCGGGGGCGATCCGCAACCAACGCCTACACAGATAGGCCCGGCTTGCAGATCGTCGGTGAGTTGTCCCGCATCGCGAAACATGTTCACATTCTCATTATCGCCAACACTTAAACGCACATCGCCGAAAATAACATCACTGCCTCCACGTATGATCGTATCCTTTCCGCCCCTCAGGACGTTGGAGGTCAGCACTTGATCAGCATCAGTATGATCACCGCTGCCATCGCTGTCGATGTACCAGATGAGGCTGGTAATATTTGCTGAGGCACTGGCCAAAGCCGCTGCGTTGGCGGAATTGACAAAACCGGATAGGATCAGGGTCGTGGCAACCAGAGCGATTAACTTAGTCATTGTAGACTCCAGAGTCAGGATTCATCGGCTTAGATCAATTATGCAGCGGATTTTGTCCCTAATATGAAGTCGCAGGGAACGATTACTGCCGATCGAAACCAACGTTGATATCGCTTTGCATCGCATCGTCCCCACAAATAGCACGCATAAAATAACAGAATACTACACAGGCACCTGACGCAACAATTTAACAAAAACGTGGCCGAGTTGAGAAATCGACAGATCCTAGGCAATATTCGAGCCAGCAATCCCAAGGTTTTGGTAAAACGAGCGATATTTTCCCAAGCCACATGGCTCTTTGGTGCAATCGCCGCTAACTGTAAAATTTTCTGACATTCCCGCATCGTCCAGATCGTAGATACATAGACTTCATCCGCGGACGACATGAGCATACTTTCCATCAATGCTTCCCCAACTCAAAGCGATAACGACCAATGCACGCTGCCCTGCGGCGGCACGTCCGGACTCTTGCCGCTGCTACGGCGATTCAACCTGCACTGCCACCGGGTGGGCCAGGGCTTGATGATTCCTGGTAGTTATTGGGGGGCGCCAGAGGCCGGGCTTGTCGGTAACAGGCTGTATATACGCAATGATACGCCACTGCATTCCGCACTGCATGAGGGTTGTCATTATATTTGCATGGACCAACCGCGCCGTGCCAATCTGCATACCGATGCCGGCGGAGACGACGCAGAGGAAAACGCGGTCTGTTATTTGCAAATCACGTTGGCCGATTTACTGCCCGGCGTCGACCGCCTCCGGCTCTGTAAAGAAATGGATGCTTGGGGCTACAGCTTCCGGTTCGGGTCAGCCCAAGCATGGTACGAGCAGGACGCCGACGATGCACTCGCCTGGTTGATCGAACATGACATTCTTCAATCGGACGGGAAGCCGACCTGGTCGCTCCGACAATAGCTACCCTCGCCTACAATACTCAAACGATTAGAATGCTTGCACCCAAGCTCTTGGGTCATGCAGCATCCGCGCCTTTACTCATCGCCGAAAAGACTATGCAATAGGAGTCACAGTGAGCCAGACCTTCGCCACCCCCCAGCAGGCCGAGGACGCATTCTACGACGCCCTCGAGGAACGCAACGATGCGCTGATGATGTGCGTTTGGGACGATTCGCCAGACATCGCGTTACTATTACCCCTGCAACCGTTTTTTCATGGCGGCCAAGTCCGCAACGCCATCCGCGAACTGCTGCGCAGCGACGTACCGCTGAACATCCAGGTACGCCATTTACACTGGGTTGAGATCGGCGACTTAGCCATCCACTATGTAGAAGAACTCACCCATGCCAGTGGACCATCAGCCGATGTACCACCACTGTTTGCAACTAATATATTCCGTCGTCGCGGCAATGGCTGGGTTATGATCTTACATCAGAATGCACCACCATCTCCGCCAGCGGGTATGTCACCGCATTGAACCTAGCGAGGGGAAAGCTACATGACAGACCAAGCAAATGGAAGATCGATCGCTTGGCCTATGCGCGTCAGACTCCAAGCCCTGGGCTGTCGGCTCAATGAAGCCGAACTCGAGACCTGGGCACGCCAGTTTCACAAGCGCGGATGTATCATTGCTGCGGATACCGAACCAGCCGACCTGCTTGTTATCAATACCTGTGCGGTCACCCAGGAAGCCGTGCGCAAATCACGCAAGTTACTACGCCGGGCACGACGCGATAATCCGCGGGCACGCCTAATCGTCAGCGGCTGCGCGGTCGCGGTAAGCGCGGAAGAACTGGGCGAAGCCGGCATTGACCTACTCGTGGCGAACGCCGATAAAGACCGGCTGGTGGAAATCGCCACACGCGAGCTATCCCTGCCGCTGATGCCAGCCACTGCAACCGCCCCCGGCGCCCACACACTATTCGCGCGCGGCCGTCAACGCGCCTTTATCAAAATTCAGGATGGCTGCCGCCACCAGTGTACCTTTTGCATCAGCACCCGCGCTCGTGGTGGGGAACGCAGTCGCCCCGTGGCGGATCTCTGCGACGAGATCAATGCGCTCGCTGACAATGGTTCAACAACAGACGCCATGCACCAGCCGGGAATTCAGGAAATCGTACTCACTGGCGTGCACATCGGCGGCTACGGCAACGACTTGGGCGACAACCTCACTGGCCTGCTGAGCGCAATCCTGCGCAACACTGAAGTTCCCCGCATCCGTCTCGGCTCCCTGGAGCCATGGGAACTGCCGGAAACCTTCTGGCGCCAATTCGAGAACCCACGTCTAATGCCGCATCTCCATCTACCTTTGCAAAGCGGGTCTGACAGTGTTCTACGGCGCATGGCCCGTCGCTGCAAGCCGGCCGAGTTCGCACGCTTGACCGATAGGGCCCGAGCGATAACCCCAGATTTCAACATTACGACCGACATCATGGTCGGATTCCCCGGCGAAACCGACCACGAATGGCAATGCACATTGCAGATGGTGGAGCGCATCGGATTCAGCCATCTACATATCTTCGCCTTCTCGCCACGCACCGGCACACGCGCCGCAAGCATGCCAGAGCAGATACCGAATGCAATCAAACGAGCGCGTTCGCGAGAACTGCATAGTCTCGGTCTGCGCATCAAGCGTAAACTACTGCAGGGACAAACTGGACGCAGATCTCCGATCTTGGTGGAGGGACTCGGCAGCGATCAGGCGGGCGCCTTTTATGCTGGCTTCACGCCCAGCTACCTACCAGTCAGAGTGCGCAGCACGGATCCGATAGGTATTAACTCTATTCTACCAGTGCGACTTGGTCAATTGACTCACGACGGCGAGGCTATCAACGCCAGCGCCGACCTATCCTGAAGCAGCGCCGCCTAAACGAACAAAGGCCTAACGCTAGAACATCCTCGTCGCGTCTGAGCCGTCGCTTCCTGACAAGCTGATATAAACCCCGAAATCATGCACCGCCGACAGCTGCCCTGACCCAATCAGCACCCTACCGCGTCGGCATGCTATTATCCGCGCCCATGCTAACCTATCCCGACATTGACCCAGTCGCCATTGCAATCGGCCCGCTCAAGGTGCATTGGTACGGGCTGATGTACTTAGTGGGCTTTGCTGCTGCCTGGATGCTCGGGCGCCGACGCGCATCGCGGCAAGACTCGCCCTGGACCGCAACGATGGTCGATGACGTTATCTTCTACTGCGTTATCGGCACCATCGTTGGTGGTCGGCTCGGCTACATGTTCTTTTATGGGTTCGACCAAATCCTGGCCAACCCGCTGAACATGCTCAAGATCTGGGAGGGAGGCATGTCCTTTCACGGCGGCCTTATCGGCGTGCTTGTTGCAATCGGGCTGTTCGCTCGCAAACAAGGGTTGCGCTTTTTCCAGGTCGCGGACTTCATCGCGCCGCTAGTTCCACCGGGATTGTTCGCTGGACGAATTGGCAACTTTATCAATGGTGAACTCTGGGGCCATGTAACCAACGTTGCCTGGGGCATGCGCCTACCCTGCGAGCGCTTCCCGAACCATTGCGCCAGCCTTCCGCTGGATGCTGCCTGGAGCCTGCCGTTACATGCATCGCAGCTCTACGAGGCCGCGCTCGAGGGCGGCCTATTGTTTCTTGTACTCTGGTGGTTTTCCAATCGTCCGAGACCCACCATGGCAGTTTCTGGTCTGTTCCTGTTGCTCTATGGCCTATTCCGCTTCGGCATTGAATTTGTCCGCCTGCCCGATGCTCATATCGGCTATCTAGCCTTGGAATGGGTCACCATGGGTCAAATACTCAGCCTACCGATGATTTTTGCTGGTATCTTGCTCCTCGGGCTTGCCTACAGCAGCCATTTTGAGCGCATCAACCCTTGATCCTTAAGCGCCACAACCGTAACTGATAAAGAGAACCAAGAAATTGTCCACTAACAAATTCTCGATTCCTGCTGAGGCGTACGATCAAAGTCGGGGACCAGTTGATAGGCCTTCTTTAATGTCGTATCGCTTGCAGATCCGCCCGTGATCCCGAGTTGGGAAACACCCATCGTTTAAGCCCGAAAGAGCAAGGATCGCCTGAGATAGAATTGAAATTTTCTTATGCGTACCCTGAACGCGAGTAAAACCGAATAGAATGGCTAAGAAAGTAAAGCGACGCGCAAACCGGAGTAACCATAAAACAGTCAAACTCTCGGCCAAGGCGCGCGAGCAGAAAGCCAACGAGGATCTGGATGCTGGCCGGTATCGAGACGCGATCACAGGCTTCAAGGAGCTGCTGAAACAGGAACCGCGGCCGGACTGGCGAAAAGCCCTCGGCGATGCCTATGCTGGACGCGCGCGAGAACTCGCCGCCAAAGAAATGCTGAAGGAGGCACTGGTGATGTGGAACAACCGTGCATCTCTTGGCCTTGATGAAAGCATGCACCCGGACCATGCCGCCCTGCTGATGCGCATCGGCGAGGCGGATCTTGTGCTTACTTTATTTGCTGACGGCGATGCGCTTGCCAGCGCAGACCGGGAACAGCTGCGCCCACTGCTCGCCGCTCAAGCCATCGCGGGCAACGACCGAATCGAATCGACGCTCGCTGACGATGATCCGATTCTGCGCCATTTAAATGCCGCCCGCACCGCCCTTACGGCCTACTGTTCCGGTGACGACGAGACTTTGAAAGCGGCACTCGCGGAAATCCCGTTTCGATCTCCCTATCGCGATTGGGTGCAACTTCTCAAAGCCCTGCAACAGATAGCGGATCGGCCGAAAGAAGCCAGCGCCACGCTGGCACGCATCGGTGACGATTCAGCATTTGCACCGCTGCGGCGGGCAGCAGAAATGGCACTGCTTCCGGATGACGCCTTTTTGGAAGCCATCACCAAGGCCGGCGAGCAAACGCTGCATTTTGCCTGCGCCATACGCGGCTGGCCTCCGGAGCGCATCAGTCTACATCAGGAACTCAATCAGGCGGACGCCGAAAAAAAACCACGCGTATTACTCCGCCTGCTCCAGCGACACCGCACGGAGTTGGGCAAAGACTGGGTACGCCGGCAGGTGCTGCGACTGCTAGCTGCGGATTTCCCGCGGCGGCTGGATTGGCTTAGAGCCGAGGGCATCGACGCTCTCAAGCCGGAGGAACTCTATCTGGTTCATGCTTGGGCAGCCGAGAAAGAAGGCGACCCCTGGGAGCAAATGGATCAATGGAACAGGATAGCAAAGCATCTCATCGCCAGTGCCGAGGCGAATGCGAATGACCCCCTGCACCCGATCCGCATCGCCACCGCGTTGCGCGCCACCGAAATGAATGGCAATCTGTTGCAGAAATTAAATCCTTCCGATGATCCGGAAGACCTCGACCGAGCGCTGGCCGCGCAGTTGCAGCAGAGCCTGGAGTACGATCCGGACCACCGCGATACCTATTTGAATTTAATCAGCTATTACCGACGTGGCAAGCGATTCAAAGAGGTGCGACGGTTGCTGACGGCAGCTTCGTTACGCTGGCCAAAGGATATGCAAATTCTTGGTGCAGCGCTGGACACCGCACTCGACACTGGCGCGTTCAAAAAGGCGGCTGGCATCGCCAGGCAGATGCTTGACATCGACACGATCAATACCTCAGTGCGCGAACGACTGGTAGACGCACACATCGCACACGGACGCAAACAAGTCAAACAGGGGCGCTCCGACCTGGCCCGCAAGGAACTTGCCAGTGCCGCGGATTGGGCGCGCGGCGGCCATGCTCAGGAGCAAATCGACCTGATCTCTGGACTGATCACATTACTTGAAGATGACAGCAAGGGCGCCTCAGAATTGTCCAACACCCTGGCACGCATCGGCGGCGGGCTGACTGGTCGCATTGCGCTGGCACTGGCCGCCGACGGGCTCGGAATCACACAGACCAAATTGCAGGCACAGGCGAAATTGACAAAACCGTCGTGCCTCGGACGCGACGACTTGGTCGCGGCGCTGAGCCGGCTGCGTACCGATATCGAGCATGTTGGCAACAAATCGAAAAACCTGATCAATTGGCTGGACGGCGCATTCAGCAATGTGGTCTGGGCGCAGTTGGAGCGAGCAGAGATGGAAGCCGCCTGCGATACCTTGCGCCGCTATGGCCTGCACAAATCGCGCAAGAGCGCGGCCAAGACGGCATTGAAACGCTGGAAAGGCGAGCCGATCTTCGAATTGCATTTGTTCGAGGCCTCCTATCCAAACGGCTTCGAAGGTCCAAACCGCAAACCAATCTCCGTGCTGGAAAATGCTTTGTCACGGGCACACCAGGAGGGCGACACTCGCACCGCGATACGCATCCAACAGGCCCTGGAAAAAGCGCATCCCTTCGGTGGCTTCCCGCCGCGGGGATTCCCCTCGCCCTCGTCAATATTTCCAGATGATCCGCTGGATGAGGACGACATCTTCGACCTATTATCCGGCGAGATGGACGACGAGATGGACGAATTGCATCACATCGAGGAATTGATTCGTCTTATTGGCATCGAAAGGGCAGCCGAAATGCTCGGCGTGCCTGCGGAAATACGACGAGAGCTGAAGCGAATCAAACGCCAGCATGGAGAAAATGCGGCAACCCAGATATTACTTGCTTTCCTCGCAGTAAACTTATCGGACTTTGACGACAATGACGGCAACTTACCCCTGCCGAACAAACCACGGCGGAACGCCTCCCGATCTGGACGCGGCAAGCCGAAGCGCACCAAGGGAAGCGATCATGATAACGATGATGCACCCGATCATATGAGCCTATTCTGATGCGCGATCCCTATCTGATCCTAGGCGTCGACGAGGATACTGACGATGCCGGCATTGAGACTGCCTACCTGCAAGGAATCAAGTACTGCCCGCCGGAGCGCGATGCCGAGCGTTTCGGAGCCTTGCGCAGTGCCTTCGAAACTCTACGCACAAGCCGTAAACGCATCGCCTACCAGATGTGCAACAGCTCACTACCGCAAGCCGCGGATATTCTCGATAAGGCAGCCCCAATAGGTCCGCCCGACCGTCCGGATATTGCCGCTATCAGTGCGCTGCTGCGTGGAGAACGCTAATGGACGAGGCCGCCAAGGAACAACTGATGGCGCGCTTCCGCGCCTATCTGGATGCGACTGACGATCTAGGTGCCCTGGATTCCGAGCGGGACGCGTACGAGTATGATGATGACGATGCACAAGCGGCACCGGATTTGTTCTCACTACTCACGGAAATTATTACGCTGAAGAACGAGGTCAAACTCGAATCGCGCCTGGTAAAGACCGCGCTGGACGAATTCCGAGATCTGTTCGACAGCTTGCGCGACGCCAACACCAGCCTTGCCGAGCAGCAACAGCAACGCCTGCAGCAGGAGCAGGCGGCGGTTCAGCGAAAGCAGGAGAAACTGATTCTGGAGCTGCTCGACCTGCGCGACCGAATGCAGGCCGGCCAGGAACAGTGTCAACGTTTTCGCCCGGGCTGGTTCAGCCGGCGCCGCTCTACCGAGTTCGTGACCTCCATGAGCGAAGGCATGGCGATGAATCTGCGCCGGCTCGACGAACTCCTTTCACGCCGTGGTGTACGTCCGTTTTCGGTGTTGCAACAGAACTTCGATCCACACCGCATGCACGCTGCCGAGGTAACCAATGATCCAGAACTTGCCGTTGGTGTCGTAGTCGCCGAACTACGCAAAGGCTTTTTGTTCAATGGTGAACTCCTGCGCTTAGCCGAGGTCGTCGTCAACCGCCCCGATCAAGCAGCACCTGAAACCGAAACACTGATCAGTTCAAATAAATAACCACGGTAATCGAATCATGAGTGAGATCATCATCGGCATCGACCTCGGCACCACCAACTCGGAAGTGGCTGTGGTGAGAGACGGGCAAGCGCATGTAATCGCGATTGACGGAGCCAACATCCTGCCATCGATGGTCGGGATCAGCGACGACGGCCATCTGCTCGTTGGCAATGCCGCCCGTAACCAATACACCCTCTACCCAGAGCGCACCGTGCGCTCGGTAAAACGGCGCATGGGCGAAGACACGCGCTTGGAAATGGGCGATAAGTCCTACACACCGCAGGAAATCTCGGCGCTGATTCTACGCCGGCTGAAGGAGGCCGCCGAGACTCACCTGGGCGAATCCATTGCCAAGGCAGTAATTACGGTGCCGGCCTACTTCTCCGACGCCCAACGTCAGGCGACACGTGATGCCGGCGAGCTAGCAGGACTCGAGGTGGTGCGTATCATCAACGAACCGACCGCCGCCGCGCTGGCCTATGAAGCCGAAAATCAAGAGGCGAAAAACATTCTCGTCTATGACCTTGGCGGTGGAACCTTCGATGTGTCCGTCGTACGCATGAACCAGGGTGTCACCGAGGTACTCGCCAGCCACGGTAACAATCATCTTGGCGGAGACGACTTCGATGCCAAACTGGTGGAGCATGTTCTTGCGCATTTGCGCGATACCGCTGACGTCGATCCAAGTGACAACCATGCCGCCATGGCGCGTATCATCCGCGCTTGCGAAACCGCCAAGATTGCCCTCAGCGACGCCCCGTTTGCCCGTATCGAAGAGGAATATCTACTGGAGCAGGATGGCAAACCGGTCAATCTATCGCTGGAACTCGAGCGCGTCCAATACGAGGAAATGATCGCCGGTTACATCGACGAAACGCTGGAGGCTGTACACACCACTTTAAAAGGCGCAGAGATGGCAGTATCGGATATCTCCGAGGTGCTGCTGGTCGGCGGAGCCACCCGCACACCGACAATCCAACAGCGCCTGGAAAAAACCATGGGTATGCAGCCACGCTCCGACGTCGATCCGGACCTCTGCGTCGCCGTCGGCGCCGCGATTCAGGCCGCGGTCATCGCTGGAGATCAGGTCTCCTCGGTGTTGGTGGACATCACCCCATACACTTTCGGTACCAGCGCTATCGGCGAACTCAATGGCGAATATTATCCTTATAAATACGTCCCGGTAATCCGTAAGAACACCCCCATTCCAGTGACTAAGAGCGAGGCCTTCGCAACCGTCCAAGACGGTCAGTCAGCCATTGATGTGCATGTCTATCAGGGCGAAGATCCAGATGCCCTGAACAACACCGAGCTTGGCTCCTTCCATATCGAGGGCCTGAGCGATGTTCCTGCCGGCAACATCATTGTCATGCGCTTTGCATTGGATCTCAACGGCATACTGAATGTCAGCGCCCAGGAAAAGCGCACTGGACTCGAGAAACAGATTACCATCGACAACGCCACCGCACGCTTCGAGAAACAAGAGTTCGATGCCGCCCGCGACCGTATTTCGGCTTTGATGGGCGACACGAGCGGTGCAGAGTCGCACAGCGATGACGAGACGAACGAGCGACGTGAAGCCGTACAGGCCCGCGCGCTGATCGAAAAGGCCGAGAAACTGATGGAAACCGCTAATCCGGACGACAAAGAGGACCTAGTAAACCTGATCGAAACATTACAGGATAGTCTCGCCAACAACGATATTCAGACCATGGAACGAGCCGTTGCGGAACTCTCGGACGTCGTCTACTACCTGGAGTCCTGATGCAGCGCTGCCCCAACTGCAATGCCCGCACAAGCGGCAACGACAGTTGCCGCCGCTGCGGGATGGATCTAAGCCTATTACTCAAGACCGAGGATGCAGCCGAGCGGTTGACCCGACAAGCGCTTAGGCAACTGGCCAATGAGCAAACCGCCGCCGCCAAGAAGACGCTGCTACGCGCTCGCTCACTCCATCAACGCCCACTCGCGGAACATCTTCTCGGCTTCATCCGCTATGAAGAAGCCCAAACCCGCGCCATGCTGGCCCGAAGGCATCGAATTGTCGATACAAATCCATGGGATTGACCACATGGGGAAATCGGCCCGATGGTTCCGGTTGCGCACGGCGCGGCCGCACCCCATTTGCAGGTACGATAGGGCAGTATTAGATACAGCTGGAATTCCCAATTCCACCACCCCGGCTTGATTGTTTGGATTTATCGGAGATAACGATGCGTTCCAATTCCTTATTCTTTGCTTTACCCATTGCGCTGACCGCGTCGCTATTCGCGGGTTCGGTGTCTGCCGATTGGTCTATGGACCCAGCGCGCTCGCACCTCGCCTTCGTATCGATCAAGGCGAAAGATATAGGTGAGGTAAACACCTTCACCAAAATGACAGGGATGATCACGGACGATGGTCAGGTGCAGGTGGCGATGATGCTCGACAGCGTCGACACATTGATACCCATCCGTAATGAGCGCATGCGCGAATTCCTTTTCAGGACCGCAGACTATAAAGAAGCGACCTTGACGGCGAAAGTCGATCCTGAATGGATCGAATCCATAAAGCCGGGGGAAATATCGGAGATTACAGCGGAGGGCACCCTGGCATTACACGGCACAACTCAACCGATGATCCTCAGCATGCAGGCAGCCATGGTAAATGAGGATACCATCATGGTGGCAAGTACCAAGCCACTCATCATCGACGCGGCTAAGTTCGGCATGAGCGAAGGGGTTGAGAAATTAAGAGAAATTGCAGGGTTGAGCGAGATCAGCAATGCTGTACCCGTAACCTTTGTAATAACCTTCGTGGATATTATGAATTCACCTGAAATAAGCCAATCAGTTAACTCCCCAGAATAATCATTCTCCCACGAATTATCTTTTCCTTCCTTCCCCGCAGAAGGAAAAATTCATCCAATACGATCGAGTGCTACCAAATCTATGGTTTGCACTCGATTCTAGTCATGAGTTTTGAAGTATTATCCATATGCCATTGTTTGAGCAATCCATCGCTCGGGTACCATCTATGTGAGCCTGGAGAATGATTTAGCTTCTTCTAAAACTCTTTGATCAGGGTAGACTGACCTGTCATTGGAGCTGTATCAACATGAGCGCAGGGTTCATTCCATGGCCATGCAATTACGGCTAAGACACCAGCGCACGTACCAAGTCGTGAGCGCACCCACCAATGTGAAACAGAGTGCGGTTAATGCCAATCGCTGATGATAGTCCAGCTCAGTCAATGACAATGTGCTCCAGGTCGGGAAGGCAACCAGTCCGGCCAACGTAGGAATCAGCAAGTAGGGCCAAACTCGATTGGTAGTACCTCGGAATGATCTTGATTTCATATGTTGTCCTCCAGTTAGGTGGTGGTAATATAGCGGCAACGCAATGGATGCACAAGTACGATATGGACAAAAACCGTTCGCTATATCATCCTATCTTAGGACGCCC
This sequence comes from Thiohalocapsa sp. PB-PSB1, assembly GCA_016745215.1. Lineage (GTDB taxonomy): Bacteria > Pseudomonadota > Gammaproteobacteria > Chromatiales > Chromatiaceae > Thiohalocapsa. The sequence continues at coordinate 2,606,024 of CP050890.1, read as the reverse complement.
TCCGCTTCGACCCCGAGTTCAAACTGACGCTTTCAAACTGGCAAGCAGGCTGATCACTCTTTCTTAGCGATGTCACCGCGCAATCGGTGAAATAACGCCACAACGATCTCGATTTGGATAATAGGATTAATCCGCATCCGCCGCCCAGAAGCGTAGAGCATTCCGCATTCCGGTTCGTTCTAGCTGTTGTCGGTCGATACCGCGGTGCGCCATGGCTTTCAGCATCTGATCGATCTGGCGCTCGGCACGCTGCCAATCGTCACGTTCGAAACCGGGAGCAAAACCGCGCCTCTCGGCTAAATAATAGGCCGCGACAGCGACCATCCGCTCGCGCTCGGCGCGGCTCGGGGAGAACGCGGTATCATCCGGGTTTGTCATAGTTACATTTAAGAATGTGGCGTTGCAGTACAAGCCTAGAACAGAAGCCAAAGTGGCGCTTTAATATGCCAAGTTGCCGGCGCACACCAAGATGCTCGGCAAGCAGGCATTGATAAGGAATCAAACCAGACCAGACCAGCACGATAAGACATCAGAAAGATGAAGCTCGAATGCCCTCCGGGTTATTATGCGCGGGTTACCGACATTCCAACCGCCTGGCCTGACCTGTTGTTGTATAGTCCGCGCAAGTCGCCAACGCCCAGCCGCGATGACCACCCAACCCCGATTATTCCCGGAGGATCAGACCCTATGACCGACCCGCAGCCGTCGATATCGGAGCGGCTCCGACCCGTTCTCAAAGCCTTGGTCAAAACCCTAGTCTTTATCGGACACGCTCTTGGCGTTATCGCCCGTAAGACCTGGATTGTACTCAAACGCTCGCCCATCGCTACCTACAGCTTCATTCGCGGCCTGGCGGACCCGAATTATGCGCGCATGCTGACCGAGCTCTATATCGCCAGATCCTCCTCGGCACCGGCTTTACACGAAGAGTTGCCAAAACCGCAAACACCGACGCAGCCTGCAGCAAAGCTGCAGGAAGCACCTCCGGACTCCGCGTTAGTATTACTTGGACTGCTGCAAAATGAAGGCCGATTCGTAGACTTTCTACAAGAAGACATCAGCAACTATTCCGATGCTGAAATCGGCACTGCCGCGCGCGTCGTGCACCAGGGTTGTCAGCGGGTAATGGGAGAGTACCTGAGCATAGTGCCAGTACGCGATGAATCCGAGGGCAGCCAAATCACATTAAGCCAGGGCTTCGACCCAGCCCAGGTCCGGCCCACCGGCAACGTCATTGGTGATCCGCCGTTCACCGGGGCACTAGTACATCGGGGCTGGCGCGCCGTCGACGTACGCCTGCCCAAGATCGCAAGCAGCAGAGACGTGCGTATCTTGGCCGCCGCGGAGGTGGAGCTATGAGCGAATCGCGTTTTTCGATCGGTATCGATCTTGGTACCACCCATACCGCGCTGTCCTTCGTTGAGATCGCCAAATGCGAAGGCGAGGAGGTGGAACAGCAGATGATGGGCATTCCACAGCTGATTGATCCCGGCTCCATCGAGCAACGCCCGATGCTGCCATCATTCATCTACCTGCCGCATCCAAACGAACTCAAGGCCGGAGACCTGAGCCTTCCCTGGCCCAGCGAGCCCGGCCGGGTGCTCGGCGAGCTGGCGCGCAAGCAAGGCGCGAGCACGCCGATCCGGCTGGTTTCCAGCGCCAAGAGTTGGTTATGTCATCCGGACGTAGACCGTAAGGAACCCATCTTACCTCCGGAGGTACCGGAGGAGATCCCGCAACTCTCGCCGTTTGACGCCAGCATCGCCTATCTGACGCATCTGCGCGAAGCCTGGAATGGCTTGCATGGCCACGATCCCCTCAGTGATCAGGAGGTCACCGTCACTGTGCCCGCCTCGTTTGATCCGGCCGCCCGCGAGCTAACTGCCGAGGCAGCACGGGCGATCGGCATCGAACATCTGGTACTGCTGGAAGAGCCCCAAGCCGCCTTGTACAGCTGGGTCAATGACAGCAAGGGCCGCTGGCGCCACGAGGTCAAGGTCGGCGATATCATCCTGGTTGTCGATGTTGGCGGTGGCACCACCGACTTGTCGCTGATTGCGGTCACCGAACAAGATGGTGCGCTCGAATTGACCCGTGTCGCGGTCGGCGAGCACATTCTGCTCGGCGGCGACAACATGGACCTGACCCTTGCGCACTTGGTCAAGAAAAAGCTCAAAACCAACGGTGTTGAGCTGGATCGCTGGCAGCTTCAGGCATTAACGCACGGCTGTCGGCAGGCCAAGGAAACCTTACTAGCCGATGCGACGCGTGACGCGGTACCCCTGGTGGTTCCGAGCCGCGGGGCCAAGCTCATCGGCGGCAGCATCCGTACTGAGCTGACCCGTACCGAGGTTGAAACAACCTTGATCGACGGCTTCTTCCCCGAGGTGCGGGTCTCTGATCTCCCGGCAGAGCGAGCTCGCGGCGCGTTGACCAAAGTCGGCCTGCCATTTGCCCAGGATCCGGCCGTAACCCGCCATTTGGCCGCGTTTCTTACCAAGCAGGCCGGCGCCACCGCGGACCTTGAAGGTTTTGTAGAGCACGCCCACTGGGCCACTTTCCTGCACCCCACCGCGGTGCTGTTCAACGGTGGCGTGTTCAATGCCCAGGCATTGCGCGAGCGGGTGCTGAGTGTGATGAATCAATGGCTCGCGATGGAAGATGCGCCACCCGCACGCCTGCTGGAAGCGCAAGACCTGGATCTGGCCGTGGCCCGTGGCGCCGCCTTCTATTCCTACGTGCGCAAGCATGGCGGCATTCGCATTCGCGGCGGCACATCCCACTCGTACTATGTCGGCGTCGAACCCAGTATGCCCGCCATCCCCGGCATAGAGCCGGAACTGCATGCCCTGTGCGTCGTACCCTTCGGCCTGGAAGAAGGCTCAGAACCAGTCAGCGCACCACAGGAATTCGGTCTGGTGGTTGGCGAGCCGGTACGATTCCGCTTTTTTGGCTCGAGCGTGCGCCGCGACGATTTGGTCGGCGAACTGCTCGAGGAGTGGTCCAACGACGAAATGGAGGAGATGGAAGAGATCCAAACCAACCTGCCTGCTGAAGGACGCAAAAAGGGCGAAGTGGTACCAGTACGCCTGCAGGCATCGGTATCCGAGGTCGGCACCCTGGAATTAACCGCCATTCCGCTTACCGGAAAACAACAGCAGTGGAAAGTGTCGTTCAATACCCGGGGAACCAAGAGCGATCCAGAATGATTATGAAAGTAATGATCGCGGTATAGGCGTGCCGGCCTTGTTCATTTCATGCATCTACCACCGCGTATTCTCGCACTGATCATCATTTCAATTGCCACCGTTATCGGCTGGTGGTGGCTGTCGCGACCGAAACCAGTATCAGTGCGCGTGGAACCAGTGCAGCGCGGGCCGGTAGAGGAAGTGATTGCCAATACCCGCGCTGGCACCGTGATGGCATGCCGTCGCGCCCGGCTCGCGCCCGGTATCGGCGGACAGATCGAACTATTGGCGGTACACGAGGGAGACCGGGTCGAAAGCGGACAATTGCTGCTGGAATTATGGAACCTGGATCGCAAGGCGCAAGTCACCCTGGCCGAACGCGAGGCCGAGGCCGGCAACGCACGCGCCCGCGCAGCTTGCCTGAACGCTGACCAGGCCGAGCGCGAGGCGGATCGTCAGGTCAAACTCAAGGCACGGCAGATGGCATCTGAAGAAGCCGTCGACCGTGCCATTACCGCGGCCCATGCCGGGCGCGCCGACTGCGAAGCCGCGCGCGCCACCGCCCGAGTTGGCAGCGCCCGCCTCGGCGTCGCACGAGCCGAGTTGGAACGTACCCGGCTTAAAGCGCCGTTTGCCGGCGTCATCGCCGAGATTTCCGGCGAACTGAACGAATATGTCACCCCATCGCCGCCCGGCATTCCAACGCCACCGGCAGTGGACCTGATCGACGACGCCTGTTTCTATATCTCAGCACCAATCGACGAAGTCGACGCCGCAAAGATCCGGCTCGGACTCGACGCACGGGTCGGCCTGGATGCCTTCGGCGAACGGCTGTTCGCCGGCACGGTGCGACGCATCGCGCCCTATGTACTCGACCAGGAGAAGCAGGCACGCACCGTCGAAGTAGAAGTGGTCATCGCCGAACAGCCTGCCGATGCGCCGCTGCTGGCCGGATACAGCGCCGATGTGGAAATCGTCGTCGAGCGCCGCGAAGATACCTTGCACCTACCAACCGCGGCAATCCGCCCCGACCTGCCTGCCAGCGTGTTGGTGATGGAAATGGCCCCGGATACAAACAGCGGGCTGCTGGCCAAACGCCGGATCGAGATCGGGCTAGCCAATTGGGAACGCACCGAAGTGACTGACGGTCTCACTGAAGGCGACCTGGTGGTGCTCTCGCTGGACCGCAACGGCGTCGAGGCAGGCAAAACCGCCGTCATCGACCAGGACAACTCTCGTTGATCGAGCTGACCGGCATTGAACGCACCTTTCAGGTTGGCGAAGAGACCGTGCACGCGTTGCGCGGTATCGATCTGAAATTGGCCAGCGGCGAGTATGCCGCCATCATGGGACCATCCGGTTCCGGCAAGAGCACATTACTCAACCTGCTTGGTCTGCTCGATCGACCCGACGCCGGTCAATACAGGCTTGACGGCCTTGAAACCACAAACCTACCCGAGGAACAGCGCGCACGCCTGCGTCGCGAGCGTATCGGCTTCGTTTTCCAAGCCTTTCATCTGATCCCGCGCCTGACCGCATTCGAGAACATCGAGCTGCCGTTAATACTGGCCGGTATCGCCCCGCGCGGACGCCGAGAGCGCGTCGCTCACATGCTCGCTGCGGTCGGTCTGACAACACGCTCCGGGCATCGCCCAGATCAGCTCTCCGGCGGTCAGCGTCAGCGCGTCGCCATCGCCCGCGCAACGGTCATGGAGCCCCGCCTGATTTTGGCCGACGAGCCGACCGGCAACCTGGATCGCAGCTCCGGCGAAGAGGTGATCGCGACACTGGAGGCCCTTAATCAAAAGGGCTTGACGCTGATCATCGTCACCCACGATCCGACCATCGGCGAGCGTGCGTGCCAATGCATACGGATGGAAGATGGGGCGGTGCTGGCCAGGGATGAAGTACAGCCTTCCAGAAAAAGAGCTTCGAGCCACGTAACCCCAACTCGTTGATTTTAATCGATTATTTTGGGTGTGCATGCCAGAGTCATTTTCTGAAGATCTATTGATATGATACCAGGCTGGTTTCTGAAGACCCATGCGTATCACGCGGCGTACTTCGGCGAAACAAAGCAACCCCTCAGTGCGAACACCGAAATGCTTGCATGCGCACGGACGCTGGCCAGACATCGAGAGAGCACCAGGCTCGGCCATACGCCCGCGGCTACTCGGTGCCAGAATCATCCCCTTTTTCTGACAGGCCAAGACGCCTGAGAATCTGGCGCTGATGCCACACCAGGCATGACCGCAGCAGTCCCATGAGGCGGCGGGTGTTTATCGGGGGGCTACCGAGGTCTTCCAAGGCCTCGTAGCAAGACTTCGCTGGCCGACTTACTCGCGGATCACCCACCATGGGCGACCGAAACCAGCATCACGCACATAGCTCGCATTAACGCAACCTTGGCAGGCGCCGCCCAATATCATAGTATTCGGCACTGATCAGCTAAGCACGCCAAAACAATAAAAAGCGAACGATAAGAAGCGCGGAATTTGTCTACTTAGCACGTACCTTGGAACGCTGCTGGGGATATCTTACATATGACGATCATGTTTGGGAAAACATTCGCCGTAGGTTCAGGTAATCTACCCGGATTGCCATCACCAGAGCACTTCCAGAGTATTTAGAGTAATCTGAACCCTTATGTTCAGCGTTCCCCGCATGTTCAGCAGCCCTAGTGCTTTGCTGCGGAAGTCGCGAGACCATTTGCAGTCGTTGTCATTGTCGTCATCGATACCCCACGATGAGCGATTACGACAACGACAAACAGCAGCAACGGTAGCGGGACATCCGCACCGCTGTACTAGGTTCAGATACTGTTCTCGAGATCATCACCAAAGTGATCACGATGTTAATCATGTGCATCAGGACGTCAGCGACAGTATCAATACACTGGCTGAGGCGATTGCCGGAGAGAAACAGACCAACTGGCGCTAGATTCTCGTTCGCCTTCGCGAAGCGGTAATCCGCCCATGGTTGCTCTATGGGTGGGTGCCGCAACGTCGATGCCGGACGAAAAGACAAACCAGGGGGTCTGTTTCTGCACAGAAATCGCCTGAATGCAAGACACCGTGGGACATGGGACCAGGTTGCACCGACGCCGAATTAGCGAAGACCAGCAAAAATCATAAAACCATCAATAACAAACCATCGGTAAATGAGTGCGCCCCTAGATGCGCTATTCCGGCGCCGGCTGCATCGGAGAAGAGAAGGTCGTTGCAATCCGGACCGACTCGGCAGCTCGCCAACAGGATATCGCGAATTGGCCGCGCGCTTGACAGATGCTTGGAACAGCGATGCCCCCGGTGTCCATATTCCAGCATAGCGGAGCCTTTATCCGTCCGCCAATACACAATACCTTCGCCAAAAATTAGCGCCAAAAATTAGGTGGGCGACAGCCCGAGGTGATAGGTTATCCAGTTACTAATCCGAAGACCTATTCCCTCAGGAGGCTATCGCCCATGCCCGACATTATGCTGATCTTGAGCTGCTTAAGCCAGAGCGTAGATAAGACGAGCCTTGGCCGTTTGGGTTGCGTTGTGGAAGGGCTGTTGGCGATGACGGGGCGGGTAACGATGCGGGGGCTATCGCGCTGGACCGAGCGCGGGGGAAGCTATCGGACGCTGCAGCGGTTGTTCAACACCACGCTCAGTTGGGGCCAAGTGCATTGGCTGGTAATTCGCCAGCACCTGCTGGGCGACGAAACGCAATGGTTGCTGGCGGGCGATGAAGTGGTGGTGAGCAAATCGGGCAAGAAGACCCACGGTCTGGATCGTTTTTTCTCCTCGGTGGTTGGCAAGACGATCCCGGGGTTGTGTTTTCTGAGCCTGTCGTTGATTAGCGTGCAACGGCGCTGTTCGTACCCATTGCGCCTGGAGCCGATTCTCAAAGAGACGGCCGCGAGCTGCCCGAAAGCGTCCAAAGCGGGTCGGGGTAAGGACCGAGGGCGGCCGAAAGGTAGCCGCAATGGCAATCGCCGGGAGGTGAGTCTGTCGCCCTATTTGCAGTTCGTTCAAGACCTTCTGCGCCAGGTGCTGGCACTGGTGTGCCAGACGCTGACGGTGCGTTATTTCGTCTTCGACGGGGCCTTCGGCCATAATCAAGCGCTGCAAATGGTCCGTCGCACGGGCTTAGAGTTGATCAGCAAATTGCGCCACAACAGCGCGCTGTATCTGCCCTATGACGGCCCCTACGCCGGGCGCGGCCCGCGGCGCAAGTACGGCAGCAAGCTCGATTATCAACACTTGCCGCCGTGCTTTCTCAAAGCCACTTCCGTGGAAGGACAGGTTCATACGGCCATCTACCAACTGCCCGTTTGGCACAAAAAATTCCCCGACCGGCTCAATGTCGTGATCCTCGTCAAGACCAACCAACGCACCGGTGCCCAGGCCCATGTCATCCTTTTCAGTAGTGATCTTGAGTTAGGCTACGAAGCGCTCATCGATTACTATCGCTTGCGCTTCCAAATCGAGTTCAACTTCCGAGACGCCAAACAGTACTGGGGCTTGGAAGACTTCATGGTGATCAAGCCAACGCCGGTCTACAACAGTGCCAACCTGGCGATGCTGATGATCAACCTGTCCCAGATCCTGATGCGACCGGTGCGCGAGCACTGTCCGAGCTTTAGCGTCAATGACCTCAAAGCCCACTTCCGCGGCCGGAAATACGTCCTGGAGGTGTTAAAAATGCTTCCGGAAATGCCCGAAGCAAATATTATTGACCAAGCCCTTGAGCAGGCTGCAAATCTGGGGCGGATTAATCAAGAACTTAGTGCAGCATGAGATCGGGTCATTTGGCGAAGGTATTGAATACAACCCAACAATTCCTGAGGAGGAAGCATGGCTATGCGAAAAATCAAACTCGCTCTGATGGGTGGAACTCTCGCTCTATCTGCCTCGACCGGCGCAATCGCTGACGGAGCCTCTGCTAAGATGCTCGCCGATACCTGCGCCGGCTGCCACGGCACCAATGGTCTAAGTGCCGGCCCAGCATCGCCGTCGATCGCGGCTATGGACCCGGTCGTGTTCGTCGACACCATGCTTGCATTTCAGAGCGGCGATATGTACTCCACCATCATGGGACGCATCGCCAAGGGTTACACAGAGGAAGAATTCGAAAAAATGGCGGAGTACTTCCACCAGCAGGAGTACAAACCCGCAACACAGCAATACGATCAGGCCATGGTCGATAAAGGGGCCAAATTACACGACGAATACTGCGAAAAATGTCACGTCGAGGGTGGCAAGCCCGTGCCGGAGGAAGGGGATTATTACATCCTCGCCGGGCAGTGGACCCCATATCTGATCAACTCCATGAGCGACTTCCAGAACGACCGGCGTGAGTTGCCGAAGAAGATGCGCAAAAAGCTCGACGCGATGTTCGAGGCTGAGGGTGAAGACTCCATCAACGCGCTGTACGCCTTTTATGCCGCCTACGCGGATCTGCCGGACGCTGACGAGGATTGATGATGATAACGAGAACTGAGCCACAATCAGGAGCCAACCCCGCCATGACCATCAGTCGACGCGATTTCGTCAAAACCACCGTTGCGCTTACTGCAGTAAGCACCATCGGCCTGCCGAACATTGTGTTGGGCGACAGCAAGAAAGTCGTCGTCGTCGGCGGCGGTACCGGCGGCGCCACCGCGGCCAAATACATCAAGATGGCAGACCCGTCCATCCATGTGACCATCATTGAGCCGAATAAGGAGTACTACACCTGCTACCTAAGCAACGAGGTACTGAGCGGCGAGCGTACGTTGGATTCCATCAAACAAAGCTACGATGGACTCAAGGCCCGCGGCATCAACCTGGTGCATGAGGCAGCCACCGGCATCGACGCGGATAAAAAGATCGTTAAGACCGCTGATGGGGAATACCCGTTCGACCGCTGCATCGTCTCCCCTGGCATATCCATGCTGTATGAAAAAATCGAGGGCTACAGCGAAGAGGTGGCACAAAAGATGCCCCACGCCTGGAAGGCCGGTGAGCAGACCAAAATTCTCAGAGCACAGCTTGAGGACATGGAGGACGGTGGCCTGGTCGTCATCGTCGCCCCACCCAAACCCTATCGCTGCCCACCCGGCCCTTACGAGCGCGCTAGCCAAATCGCCATGTATCTGAAGGAACACAAGCCAAAGTCGAAGGTACTGATCCTTGACTCCAAGCAGGCATTCTCCAAACAAGGCCTGTTCATCCAAGGTTGGGAGCGGCTCTATGGTTACGGCACCGAAAACAGCCTGATCGAGTGGCAGCCAGGTCCGGACGCAACCGTGGTCAGCGTCAACGCCGACGAGATGTCTGTCGAGACCGACTTCGGTGACGAAGTAAAAGGCGCCGTGATCAATGTAATTCCACCGCATCGGGCCGGTAAAATCGCCGTCGACGCAGGACTCGCAGACGACAGCGGGTGGTGCCCAGTCAACAAGAAAACCTTCGAATCGACGCTGCAACCGAATATTCATGTGATCGGTGACGCCTGTATCGCCACCAGCATGCCCAAGTCTGCCTACTCCGCGAACAGTCAGGCCAAAGTAGCTGCCGCCGCGGTGATCGCAATGCTGAACGGTGACGAGGTCGGCACCCCATCCTACGTTAACACCTGCTATTCGATCATCGGCAAGGATTATGGCATCTCCGTTGCCGGCATTTACCGTTTGAGCGAGGACGGCAGCACCATCGCCAGCATCGAGGGCTCGGGAGGTCTAACCCCAATGGACGCGGAGCCATTCGCCTTGGCCCGCGAAGTCGAATACGCCTACAGTTGGTACGACAATATTATCCAGGACTGCTTCGGATAAGGGCGGAATCGACGTTCGCTTTCAACAAGGGCCGGCGCGAGCATGGCTGATGATGCAAGTGCCGGCCCGAGGCAGAAAGCGGATGTTTAGGCGATTCCTGTCAAGAAACAGACCGCCTGGCTTGTCTTCTCGTCCGGCCTCGACGTCGCGGCAACCCACTCATAGGGCGACTATGAACGGGTTGCCGCTGCGCGAAGGCGAACGAGAATCCGGCGTCAGTTGGTCTGTTTCTCTCCGGCAATCGCCTAATTGCCGCGCCCAGTCATGCTACTGGAAACATCTGGATGATCCTCCCCCTTAGGTTCAAAGCGGGCCAGCATGCGTCCGTTGGCATCAACAAGCAACAGCTTTTCCTGATCAACCCGGTAGCCGCGGACCTGTTCCAATGCGCTGAGATAGTCACGGTCCTGTTGCGAAGCACGTTGCGACTCTGGGCAACCGCGAAGGCTGGCCGCTAACGGGCCAACCAACCGAAGGCTTTGTGCATCCCTGGTGAAGACGGCACGATAGGTATCGCAGGCGCGACCGGCCAGGTTCGCTGCATCAATGAACTCCAGGCTGAAAGCCGGTGATGGCAGCGCGGGTACGATAGTACCATCAGCGTTGCGATACGCCTTGAGTTGCCATACCGGGCCTTGCAGCGGCATGGCATCCGGCCGCGAGAGCTTCAGCAGGCGCGTGCCGGTTGCATCCAACAGAACCAACTCATCAGATAGTGCCAACAACCGTTCAATCCGAGCGAGCAGCCCCAGCAACGCCTGCTCCTGTGCCATCAGGGTTGCGGGACAACTATCCAACAAGGATGCCACGTGCGGGGAAAACATCAATTTGCTTGCGCTCAGCCAGTAACGCCCATTCAGCGTATTGCAGCCGCTGTTGATGCGAAATCGACCCTCATCGAACACCGCGTAGAGATTTCCCTGCTCGGATAATGCGGCCTTGTAGCCATCCGGCGACAAATACTCTTCCAATTGCCAGATCTCGCCCTCCAGACTTGGGCGCATTTCCTCGGCAGCTCTGTCGACGTCTTGTGCATTGCCAACGGCGCAAGCGAGCAGGCAAACCATGGCATATTTCCAGAGCCCATGCGAGCCGCGGGAACGGGCTGAGATGGTAGTCGCCTCACACGCGCAGTTGCTGGACTCGTTGGTTTCTGCAAGGCCGGATGACCCGATGGCAAGACGCACTTTCGCAAGGGATGCAACGAAATCAGGTACTGGCCCCTTCGGGTGCCGAGCTGATCCGCCGCAGTCGATTGCGGACGATATGCGTTGCTTAGGCGATTGCCGGAGAGAAACGTACCAACTGGCACCGGATTCACGTTCGCGAAGCGGCAACCTCGATGCCAGACGAGAAGACAAGCCAGGCGGTCTGTTTCTCGACAGAAATCGCCCAATCGGCCCGCGGGTCATGGTAGGCCCTGAAATGCTTAGCCGCTGTGCGCTAATCTAGCAACGACGATACGGTCTTGATCCAATTTGACCCGACGCTTGAAGCTTTGGTAGCCGGGCTTTCTGACCTCAATGTCATACTCTCCTGTGGGCAGCACAACATCCAGCCTGGTAGAGCCATAACTCTCGCCGTCGATATAGACCTCGTCGTAGTTTAGATTGGAACGGACCGTTAATGTATAGTTCGTATCGACGGCAGCCGCAGTGTTATCACCTTCCGGCAACAGTGTCGGAGTTGCATCCGTCGCCGACGATGCGAGCTGCTGTGCCAATGCTGGTTGTTTGCATCGGGCAGCGTCAAGTCCGAGCAGAGTACAGGCATCGGCACGACTGGGTTCGCCGTGCATGCGCGCATCCAACTCCACAGAATAGTCACCTTGGCCGCTGAAGCCGCTGTTGGTAATCTTGCTCTCAATCACCGTCGGTACCAATTTGACTTTGTCGCGATGCTGAGCAACCACATCGGTTTCGGTCAGCGAAACATAGATGCGCTCGTTGAAGCGCTGTTTGGCCTCTTCCTTGGCGGCCTGTGCTCCGCGTCCCATGCAGGCCGCAATGGTCTCATCCTGCTTGCAGCTGATTGTACTGCTGATTTGAATGCTGCCTTCGGCGTTGAGTTCGCGATAGAGACGCTCGGCCCGTGCAACATCGAGCAATAAGCGCACCTCCGCAAGGGAGCGCTCCGCCTTGTCTGCATCGCGCTGGGCAAGCGCAATCTCCTCGCGAGTCGTTTCGATCTCGGCTTGTTTGGATTCGATGTCTTTCTGATGCTGTTGCAATGCGGCGAATGCATCGCGATAGGCTGTCTGAGCAGAAGTCAAATCCAGACCTGGATCCGCGATAATCCGTTGGAACTCCTCCTGCATGGCCTTCAACGCCTGCGCTTTTTGCTGCTCGAGAGCAGAGGTGGATGCTTGCAAGCGAGCAAGATCAGTCTCAAAACGAGTCGCAGACTGTTTGCGTTCCATCAGCTTATTGCTTAGAGAAGCGATCTCGGATGCCTTGGCATCAACCTTGGCCTGCAGATCAGCAAAGTCCTCGCCCAAGGCCGTCATATGCCAACTTATCACTGCCGCCAGCAGCAGCGTGAATCGCACAACTGCCATCATGGATACCCTCCGTTTGATTGGGCTCCGCGGTCTCGCGCATTGCCCAATTGCCTTATTAAACGATTGTACAAGTGTATACCAATAAACTCCGCTATTCGGTCCGCCGTCAGGCCGTCGGTTGTTCTTCACCCTCGGCAACGGTCTCGGCTGAGGTCTCGGCTGACGCATCGGACGGCTTTGGCTCAGAGCGCGTGATCAATGCCTCAGCAAGCAGGATGTCAGCCTTGGCATCTCCGTTGACCCATTTTTTGCTGCGACGGTCCATCACCGCATAACGGCCTGATCGCTTTTTGTAGATCAAGTTTTTCTGTGTTTTTTGAATCATCTCCATTAGATTTCACCTCGAGTCTTGGATAGTTTGGCTGGATATGTCGCAACCCGCGCCCGATGCACCGGCAATGCGAACCCTTGGCGTCAGCCAACCGCTGTATCGGTGGGTAAACAGCCGTTCGATATCGAATAAACCGCCAGATTGCAAACCCCTTGATACGACCGCGACAATATACCTAATGAATGCCCCCAGGCGCTATCTCGCGCTCAACCTGTCTCACCGCGGGCATAGGGCGGCGAGCATCGCAGGCGGCCATCTCCGCACACAGCAGCCGGTCTTTGGCATGCCTCGAGTGGCTTTTCAGCGCGGTCGAACTAGAATTGGTTCTGGTGCAGGTTCATCAGGATTTGTTGGCCGTACAGCAGAGGAACGGAGTAATGGCCTTCCCCGGGAAGTTCAACCAGCGTCGCATCGGGCAGGTGCTTGGCATACCAACGGGCATGTTCCACAGGAGCCGTCCCGTCGGCCTGCCCATGCCAGATGTTAATGGATACCTGAATATCGGAAAATGCAATTTGCCAGTCGTGGGCGTAGAGAATCAGGTCGCGACGTGCACCCTGGGCGCCGTTGCGCATGGCGTCGGCGATGGTTCGATTCAGGATGGCGCTATTGTCGCCTTGCGCAAGGACTTGGCGATCGGCAGGCGCGGCCGCGATACTGCGCATACCTTCCACCAGATTTGGCCAACCCTGCAACATACTTGTGGTGGGACCGCCAAGCAGTATATCGCCAAACCAACTCGGTTGCCTGCCCATCATCAGACTCGCACGAGCGGCCCAACTCATTTGGTTCAGGAGTTCGTCATGATAGATGGGTCCGAGCGGGCAGACCAGGCTGCAAGCGCTGATACGTCCAGGCATGTTGGCGGCGCAGGCAAGCGCATAGGGACCGCCACCAGATACGCCGAGCATGGCAAAGCGCTCAAGCCGGAGGCAATCGGCGAGCAATGCAATATCGTCACTCCAACCGATCATAGTACGCTCGGAGGCATGATCGGAATCGCCATAGCCCGGCCGATCCGGTGCGATGAGTCGAGTTCCAGTGGCAACGGCATTCGCATGCAGCAGCATGGCCTCCCTTCGAGAACTGGGAAAACCATGGCAATAGATCACAGGAGGCCCGTCCATTGCGCCAAATTCAGAATAGGCGATGCGGCGTCCGTCGGCGCCTTGGACAAATCGGGCGCCATCGTCGGGCGCTTGGTTGGATGTCAGCACGGCAGTAGTTCTCTTGTTTAAGGCGATTTCTGTCAAGAAACGTACCGCCTGGCTTGTCTTCTCGTCCGGCATCGACGTTGCGGCAACCCGCCCATAGAGCGACTACGGGCGGGTTGCCGCTTCGCGAAGGCGAACGAGAACCCGGCGCCAGTTGGGTAGGTTTCTCTCTGGCAACCGCCTTGAGGCTGGATTCGGCGCGGTTTGTTGTATAAAAGCGAGTTTGTCATACACTGGCGCAAAGGATGCCATCCAGGTTCCGGGGATGCTTTGCGGTCAGACACGCAGTTTGACACGCCGATCTGGACACGAACTGGCGCGAATCTCACCACGCCCAACTCTTCAGGAAAGCAAGCATAGAGGAAACCGGACCGGGCTGCTGCAAATCCTTGCTTATCCTGGCCGCATCGGCCATTCTTCATCAATCGCCTCTTGCGCTCCAACGCTTGCCGCCGGCGTTAAGGCGATTTCTGTCGAGAAACAGACCACCTGGCTTGTCTTCTCCTCCGGCCTCGACGACGCGGCAAGACGCCAGCACGCATGTTCATCACCACATGAAGACATGCTCTCTTGGACGGCGCCGAATCAGCGCCGAGCTTCAATTCAACCTCAGCGGATCGGTCATGTCGGATCTCGTTCTCTACCAACTGCCCAAACAGGCCGCCGATGAATTGGTCTGGTCTTATCGGCAACTCGAACACCCCTCGTTCGTGGCACGTCTGAGCGGAGCGCTCGCTTACCCGCTCGGGGAGGCTGGTAAGCTGATCCCACACAACTGGAAAAAGACCCTGAATCGCAATGTCGAGGCCAGCATGCAGCAAGCATTGAGCCTTGCCATCGACTCTATGGATCAGCGCGAACAATTACCGGCGCAGGAATGGCTGCACAAGCTTGCGATTGCAGGCACTGGCGCCGTGGGTGGCTTCTTCGGTCCGCTGACAACCCTCGCGGAACTCCTGGTGGCCACCGCGCTGATGATGCGCTCCATCGCCGCCGTGGCACGCGCCGAAGGCGAAGATGTGCATGGCAGTCAAGAAGCGCGACTGGCTTGCATCCAGGTCTTCGCGCTGGGGGGGCGCACACGCGAGGACCAGGATGCCGATCTTGGTTATTACAGCTTGCGCATCACGCTGGGTCTGCATTTCGAATCTGTGCTGGAATTCGCCGGCAAGGCTGAGGGACCGCACATTCCCGCTCTCATCGCCTTGTCGCGGGCAATCGCCGCACGCTTCGGCGTGGTGATCTCGGACAAGCTCGCCGCGCAATTGGTACCAGTCGCCGGAGCGCTTGGCGGCGCGGCCCTGAACCTGGTGTTCATGCAACATTATCAGGATGTGGCACGCGGGCATTTCATCGTGCGCCGACTCGAACGCGAATTCGGCGTCGACCTGATCCGCAGCGCATATCAGAGCTTGCGCCAACAAGAGCTGAATTCCGAACGCGAATCCAGCCTGAACACTATCTGCCCTAACACTATCTGCCCTAACACTATCTGGTAGCGAAGCTCTGTGTCACCCAATTCATCCCAGCATTCATCCCAGCATTTATCCCCCAGTCCAACTCCCAATCCAATCCCCAATCCAATCCCCAATCCAATCTTGGTACTCGCATCCGGGATCTTTGCTCTGGTACTGACCATGGGGGTAGCGCGTTTTGCATATACGCCGATGCTCGCCTACATGCAGCCACAAGCCGGTATCGAAGACGACTTGGCAGGCTGGCTTGCGGGCTGGAACTATCTGGGCTATCTGTCCGGAGTTTTACTGGTAACGCGGCTGAAGGATCTCATGCTGAAAGACCGACTGTATCGCATCGGCTTAGCGTTGGCCGTGGTGACCACCGCAATGATGGCACTGGCAGAGTCACCGCTGTTATGGAGCACCAGCAGGTTTTTGGCAGGGCTGAGCACCGCGGCCGGGCTGATGCTGGGCTCCGGGCTGATTTTGAACTGGCTCATTCGTCACGGGCATCGCAGCGAGCTGGGGGTGCACTTCAGTGGGCTCGGCATCGGCATCGTGCTGAGCGGATTGCTGGTGGAACTGACAGCACCATTGACGGATTGGCGCGGCCAGTGGTGGTTGCTGACGCTAGTGGGGGCATTGCTGATGGTGCCGGCCTGGCGTTGGCTACCGCGCCCAGACCAGGGTACACCACTGGCGATGCATTCCGTGGATACTTCAAATCAACCTCCACTGCGGTGGCTGTGGCTGCTGCAAACAGCCTATTTGTGCGCTGGATTCGGATACGCGATCAATGCCACCTTTACCGTGCTGATCACCGAGCAACAGCCCAACCTGACAGGACAGGGCGGACTGATGTGGCTATTAGTAGGATTGGCCGCGGCACCGGCTCCGATATTATGGGATCGAGTGGCGCGTCACCTTGGCTATTTGCGAACCTTGCAGGCCGCCTATCTATTGCAGATCGTCGGCATCCTGCTGCCGGTGCTGAGCGGGTCGCTGATGGCGGCGGTTGTCGGTTCTCTGTTGTTTGGGCTAACCTTCATTGGCATCGTATCACTGGTGCTGACCATGGTGGGAGTGCGCTTCCCTGCATATCCGGCGCAGATCATGGCACGGCTGACCCTGGGCTACGGGCTGGCACAGATCGTAGCACCAGTGGCGGCCGGAGAATTATCGGAATTCACAGGTACCTTTAACGGCTCTTTGCTGACGATAGCAGCAATCATGCTGCTCGGATTGCTGTGTCTTTCAGCCATGCGGCGGATCACCACGCGACGCCAAACAAACTGATGTCGAACACCCTATTCCCGTATGCAGCCTATCAATCCAGCGGAAGCGGTTTCCGGAACCTTGCCAAGCGCCGAGCCAGATCGATGCGCTGACCCAGCTCGCAGAAAAGCATCAAAATCGATTGATGCACCGATGTACGCCAAAACCCGTCCACCTGGCAACGATCGCCACCATTCGCCGCACCAGAACAATCGCCACCGGGACCGCAAGCAGGAACAGATAGTCCCAGCGACCCGGTACAAAGCGCGCCATTGCTTGATAGAATACCGGATACAAATCCATAAAACCCTGATTAACATGATATTTCTTCGGCTCAAGATTTTCTTTAGTCTACTCATGGTGCTTTGCCTCAGCACATCAGTTGCGGCCATGTCGGTACTGCCGGGATGCGCGGCCAAGCGCGCCGAGGATGTGACCCGATCGCCCAATCGACGGGTCTACACAGCCGATAAAATCCTCGTCAAGAAAAGCCAGCGTCGACTCTATCTGATGCGCGATGGTAAAGCCTTCAGAACCTATCGGATCAGCCTCGGCATCAACCCAATAGGACATAAGGTGCGGCGCGGCGATAATCGCACGCCGGAAGGCCGTTATTACATCGACTGGCGCAATCCGAACAGTAAGTTCACCAAGGCGCTGCACATCTCCTATCCAAACCGCAAAGACCGCCTCGAGGCAATGCGTGCTGGCTGGGATCCGGGCGGAATGATCATGATCCACGGCGAACCACGTTCGCAGCGGCACAAAGAATTGCAGCTTTTGATCAGCAGCGAAGACTGGACCCAGGGCTGTATTGCCGTATCCAACCTTGCGATTGACGAAATCTGGCGCTATACCAGGGACGGCACGCCGATCGAAATCCGACCCTGATTCGAGCCCTGATATAGCAGCCAGAGATTCCCTTGCTGGAGACTTCTTCCAAGCAACGATTCATTCGTCTCCAGCAGCACGAACAGGTGCATATGAAAGTGCACGATCAAATGACAACCAAGCGCAGCAAGCCGCATGACAAGAGGCAGAGCCAATGCAGAACCGCCCGTCCATCAACACTGCAATACCGAAACACCGTTATCAAATCAGCGACTATTCAGCCACCGTGCTAGGCGAGATCGACGCCGGCGACGGGCACGATTACCGATGGATTCTGGCACTGGTGCTGATGGGCGAAACCCAGCCGAGCCTATACGTCTGCTGCGAACAGGCACCGGCCGAGCGCAGCGCCGATGGCCGCTACGACATCCGCGTAATCAACGATTCCATGTCCGAGGTGGTGGACACGGCGGACCACTGGGGAGACCTGGAAATCTTCTCGGAAACGGCGCTGGACCTGGCGCGTCAAGTGCTGGGACTTCAGAATGATCAGACAATGAAGTTGATGTGACGCGGAAACGACAGCTTTGATGGGGTGGCTGGTTGACGGTTTAGGCGATTGCCTTAGCGCTGCTCGTCGCCCCCCAAGACCCGACCATCACCATCGCGCAGGCCAACGAGCACCGCATTGCCGTCCGCAGCCACGCGCAACTCGCCATAACGGGCGTTACGATAGTGTTTTTCTCGACCCTCCTGAAAGAAATAGGCATCGCTGGCCAGCCGGATTCGACCACCTCGGGCACGGAAGGCCAACAACCGTTGATCCGCATTCAAGGGTTGGGATGGATCATGCAAGCGCACAAACCGGGCTACCCCATGCGCGTCCAGTTGCACCACCGCTTTGCCATCAATGCTGCTGGAGTCGTTCAACCCTGCTCCGATCTTGGCGGCTAGAGTGTAGCGCAGAATCATATAGTCTCCCTGCAGTAACGAGCGCGGATCGCGCGGAGCCAGTTGCAACAGCAAGGTATCACCATTCTCGAGAATCTGCTCCTTGCTGAAGATCAATAGATTCACAAAGATCAGAATCCCGGCGAGTACCGCCCACAGCAGTACATTACGCATGCCCAGATTCTCCATGATCCAGAGCATCGACCGCTTGCGACGCAGGCTGGAATGTCAGCCGCAGCAGCAACCAGCGTGCAATCAACGCCAGCAAGCCGGCACCGATCAGACTGTAGGCCTTGACCAGCAGGCTGGTTTCGATGCCGTAAAACCAGGCCCCCATGAACAGCGCCAGAAAACCAATTCCAGCCCCGGCCATGGTCGGACTTCCGCGCGCGGTGCCCAAGAGCATGATCATGACCGATAACCCGATGCCGGGTGCCGGCAGCGTTGCCAGCAGAATCAGGGTTGTCATGCCATAGGCCGAAATGGCAGGAAGCGTCCAGAAACCGCCGAAGACATCAGCACATAGAAAACGATACTCTGCATACAGCAGTAACAGACCGATGCCGAGGGTCGACAGCCAAGGTCTTGGATAAAACTCAAAACGATCGGCAAGTTCAGGGAGGACATAGACGGTCGATAACAGCGTGCAGCCAAACAGACCGAGCAGCAGCCCGGCCATTAGTGGGCGCGCCCATTGATCATGTCCGTTGACGCTGAACCAGTCCTCGTTGCTGACCATCCACAGGAAAAGCGCGGCCAGTGCTGGCACGACCAACGGCAGAACCGCCTGCACCTGATAGGCATAGAGCAAAGCGACCATGGCAGCGACCATGATCATCGGGGCAAGCGTCCGAAAGACCCGATCGGAATACAGAGGTATGAGCAGGGCATTGAGCAGAATCAGGCAAACCAACGCCATCTTGAACTCATCCCCCGGCATCGTCCCAGCGATACCGATAACCAACAAGCACTGTCCGGCCAGATTGCAGGCCAAGGCCGTCTGATTGGAGAAATCGTTGTCGATCACGCGGCTCAGAACGATGGCGGCCAGCAATAAGCCCAGGCCCAGGGCAATGTAGCCGACCTCGTCATCGACCAGCCCGATTTCAAGTACGAAGCCGAGCAAGAGCAGGCTGGAAAACCAGGCGCTGAAGCCGATCAGTGTGCGCAGATACCAGGGTTGCATTTCGTCATCCAGCCGAGACAAGCAGGCCACGGCCTGGTTCTGTTGGTTGTTGTCGATCAGGCCCTCCTCCTGCAGACGCGACAAGACCTCGCCAACCGAGCCTTGCGGACAGTTCATGCGGTCGTCCTCCAACTCCTCGCCACCGCGCGCAACCAATAGGCGGACGCGGCGGTCTGACCGATCACCAGCAGGGCCAAGATCAATGCAACCTCGAAGCCGTCTCCCAACAAGCGCGCCACGGCCGATGTCACCACCAGGACGATCGCCAACAAACAGATGCTGAGCATAAAGAGATCATAACGACGCCTTCGATAATACCAAAGGCATCCCAGAACAAAGACCGCGAACCAAACCGGAGCCATGGAGTGCAGCCAGCGCGACAGGCTGACGAGACCACCAAAGATCAGAATCAGCGTGGTGGCGACAATGGCCGACAACGCCAGAATGGCCACCAGGCGCGGGAACCAACGACCCTGCATCCAGATGACAGACCCGGCAAACCACTCCCACAGGATCAGGATGGCCGCATTCAACACAAAGACCAATTGCGCCAGACGAAAATCGCTGAATGCCTCGGTCAGCCGGACCAGCGGCCCCAATACCGTTGCCAAACCCGCGGCAAAGTTCTCCTGCGGGTACAGCACCTGCTCCCAATACAGAATCAAACTGAGATTGGCCAGGATGACCATCAGCATCCAGATGCCCGGCTGTCGGCCGATGATGGCCCAACCTAGAATCAACAACGCCCAGCTCAAAAACAGGCCATAGGGATCGGCACCGGTCTGATAAGTCTGACCATAGACCGCGAGCAATAGGCCCACCAAGGCGCTGGCCCCGAACAATGCGCTTTGCCCCGACAACGCATCCAGACCTCGATACCAGGCCAGGGCAACGCAGCCGAGGATGCCGATCTCGATCGCGCCAAACTTGACAAACCTATCCAGCTCCGCCCAGTTATAGGCAAACAACGCCGCAATGCCGGTGCAGATCATCAGGCTGGCAAAAAGCAACAAAAAGCGCTCCGCCAGCTGCCGCCAGCGCTCGGCATCGGGTGGCACACCAACCAACTGCAGGGCGCGTCGATAGACAAGCGGACGCCAACGCAATTGCATTGCAATCTGTCGCAGGCGAGCGCTGGTCGCTGGCCGTGTCAACATCTTGGTCTTGTCCGGGGCTGTGTTCATTTATTTGCTCCCTGGTGGGCATCGGCTGAAGACTGTATCTCTGCGCCCTACCCCAACGCATGCACAAAAACCCGGTCCTGCGCATGGTCGAGCCGCTGCGCCTCCTCGGCCACCCGTTCATGATGGGTAAACAGGATGACCTGGGTGCGGGCGGAAAAATCGGCCAATGCACCCAGGGTCGCCTGTGCCCGCTGATCGTCGAACTGGATCAGGATATCGTCGACGATCAACGGCAAGGGCTCCGCGTTCTCGATCGATTGGTCCAGCGTCGCCAGACGCAATGCCAGATACAGCTGATCGCGCGTGCCGGTGCTCATGGCCTCGACCCGCAAGCGTTCTCCCATCGGCCTGACTGCCACCAGCACCGGCTGATCCGACTCGTCGAAATCGGTTTCAATGGTCTGTAAAGAACCGCGGGTGAGCGTCTTGAAATAGGCGCTGGCCCGAGTCAGGATCGGGTCGCGATGTTGGCGCCGAAAGCCCTCGATCTCATCGCGCAACACCCGCGCCGCGAATTTCAGGCGAACATAGTGCTCGGCATGCCCTCGCAATTCCGATAAGGTTTGTTGCGCCTGCTCGGCCAGCGCAGATGCCGCATCGGTGCCAACCATAGACCGCAAATCCCGTTCCGCACTCAATTTGTTCTCGAGCTGCGCCTCGCGCGCGGGGCGCAGTTCCTGATCGATACGCTGATTGAGCGCCGTCAATTCGGCAAGCACCAAATCGCGATCCACCGCCCCGGCCTCGCTTGCCAGCGCCTCGACGCTCAAACCATCCCCAGCGTCGACCAGTTCAGCTTCGACATCCTGCAATTGCCGGCCGAGTTCCTGATGCTCCTTGAAGCGCTGCTCGACAGCCTGCAGTTCATCCGCATTCTCGCAAGCAGCCTGCCGGCACAGCTCAACCAGCACGTCATCCGCGGCGCGGATCGCCGCATCGGCCTCGCGCACCTCCTGTTCGGTCTGACCTGCCTGCTTGCGCAATTCATTAAGGCGGCTGTTTGCCTCCCGCTGCCTGCTGAGCTCGGCATCGAGCTGCAGAATCGCCTCATTGGTCGAGCGGCCGACCAAATCGGGAGCTAACCGCGCCAACAAAGCGGCAACATCCCGTTCAAAGTCCCGTGCGTCGCTGTCGATGCCGTCGATCCGAAGCTTCAGTTGCTCGGCTTGATCCACCAACGCCAACGCATCGGAAATCGTCTCCAGATCGTCCGATACTTCGGCTGGCGTGGCAGTTTCCTTGCGTCCCAACTCCTCCATCAGGCTGACCCAATCAGACCGCCAGGACGCCAGCGCCTGCTCCGCGCTGTCCAATTCCCGCTCTCGCTGCCGCCGAACCTGGTCCAGATCCGCGATCGATTCCTCCAGCGCCAGCCTGCGTCTTGCGGCCTGTTCGATGGCAGCCAGCCGCGCCTCGGCATGGTCCAGCAAAAGACCCAGCTGTTGCCCAGGGCCTTGCGGCTGCGCTTCGCCACAAGCCAGCAATGCCCGCAGCAGATGATTGCGGCGGGCCTCGCGGGTGCGCTCCAGCATGGCCGCTCGCGCCTGCAACTCGTCCGCGCGCGCCAGCTTTTCCCGCAGACGCCCTGCTTGTTGCAACCAATCGGACATTTCCCGCGGAGACAGCGGACAGATGCCGGTCGCCATCCAGGCCTGTTTCCAGGACTGATCCAGCTCCAGACGCCTCTGCCCGAGCCCGGACAAGGCCTGCTCGGCATCCGCGATGCGTTGCCGGCAGGCATCCAGTTTCGCCTGCGCGGCCGCCTGATCATGCACGCGCCGGGACTCACGGCGCAGCCGGTCGGCAATCTCGTCGGCATTGGCAATCCCCTGCTCGAAGGCATCAGGCAGGCTCTGCCCCTGTGTATAGGATGCGCGCATCCCGCTTACATCCTCGCCATCGACCCAATGCCGTCTGAGCAATTGCCAGCCGAAATCGCGTCGTTCGCGGGCTTGCTGCAAATCCGTCTCGGTCGGCACCGCGCCCGCCAGATGCAACGCCCGCAATGCCTCCTCGGTTTGTCGCTGTTGCCGACGGTCCTCGGAGAGCAAACCCTGTAACCGCTGTTGCTCCTCATCGCTTGCCTGAAAGGCATCGGCAAACTTTTGTACCGTCTGCTCTCCCGGCAGCGGCAAGCGTGGCAACTCCGCAAGATCCCCAGTCCAGAGCCCCAACGCTGCAAGATCGACCTGGCAGGCATCCCGATGACGGGCCAGCTCGGCATTCGCTTCCGCGATGGCGCCATCGACATCCCCAGTTCGACGCGCCTCGCCCACCGCCTGGCGCAGTTCGTCATGGGATACCGGCGGCGACACATGCGCGAGTTCATCCCGCTTGGCGGCCAATTTCCCGAGCGCCTCCTGATGGCTTTCGCGCGCCTTGTCTACCGCCGTCTCCAGCGCTTCCTGACGCGCACCGAGCTGACTGGCGCGGCGCCGGCGGCCCAACAATGGACGCAATTTGGCATGCTCCTCGATCGACAAATCGGCTCCGATTGCCAGCAATTTCTGGCGCGCCTGATCGAGCCGCATGCCCCGCTCGGCCACCAGCCCAGGCCTGTCACGGGCTGCCTTGCGATCACTACCCAAGCGTTCGCGCAATTCGTCAACGGCCTCCGCTTCCGCCAACAAGGGCCCTGAAACGTGCAACCCGCCCATGTCCTGGCGCAACCCCTCGAGACGCGCGCTGGCTTTGGCTCGACCCTCCAGCGCGAGCCTGCGCTTGGACAAGGCCTGCTCGCGGCGTGCGCCGAAGTCATCCTCGAGCATGCGCACGGCACCGAGGCTGGCAAGCCGTGCGCGCAGGTGGTCGCGTCTGGCGAGACCCGGCAAGGATCGGCGGATGCGCTCCAAGGTGCCGCGGCGGGTTTCTTCCGCGCTCAGCTCGGCATCGATCTCATTCAACCGGGCACTCGCACTGGTGACGGCCTTGCGCGCTTCGTCCCAATGCCTTGCGGACAGTGAAGCCTCGCTTTGTTGACGTTTGATCTCCGCGAGTCTACTCAAGCCTTTGTTGAACAATGGTTTCGATGCCCGCGGCGCGAACAGCGACTGCGCCTCCTGCTCCAGCTTTTCCAATAACGCATGCACCGCGGTGCTGCCCAGCCCGGTGCCGAACAGGGCTTCCGCCTCGCGCCCGCGCTCCAGCAATAATGCCTGGCCGCCATCCACCAGCGCCTCATGGTCAATGCCAAACAAGCGCTCGAACAACGCCTCGGATACTCCGCCGAGAAGCCGAGTCAGCTGATCCTCGGCGAGCGCTGCCGAGTCCTCGTCAACCAGAGTATTCTTACGCCCTTTGCGCCGATAACAGCGCAATTCGCTGCCATCCGCACCGCGCAGCAGGCCGCCGACCCTCAACTCTGTCTTAGCATGCCGGAAATCATCCCGCGTGCGCTCCGGAACGCCATACAGCCATGCCCGCAAAGCGCGCAATGCCGAGCTCTTGCCCGCCTCGTTCGGACCATACAGGATATGCAATCCCTCGTTGCCAGCACTCAGATCCAGACGACAGTCGGTGAACGGACCATAGGCAAGCAGATGTAATTCAAGCAATTTCACTCGGTGCCACCCGCGTGCAGCAGGCGCTCCAGCAGCAACGCCTTGACATCCTCCAGGCAATCCCGGATCAGCTCTGGACGCGATGGATCGAACCCATCCACCCCCGAGCGCAGGTCAGATGGCAACTTGCTGTTCAGATCCGCGACCTCCTCGACCAGCTTGGACAGGCGAGCCGAATCCAATTCCAGATCGCGGATGGAGCGCAACAATCCGCCCAATGCGTCATCCCGAGCCAGAGCCGCCTGTTCGGACCCCACCTGGCTTGTGTCCAACTGCACTTTTTCGATCCACAACGCCCCTGCTCCGAGGATTCCTGCCAATGATCGACATTCATTGCTGACCTGCTCGCGCGCCGCCCGCAGGCGGATATGCACAGGACAGGCACCGCGCAATTGCAAGCGCACGGCGAGCAGTTTCCCGTCGGCGTCCGCAAGCGCGCCATCAAGCGCCTGACCTACCCGATCATAGACTTCATCCAGGGTCGTTGCATCGGTCACATCCACCGCACAGAGCGACCAACGCACCACATCCAACGCGCGCTGTTCCACCGCGACCACGGCGCCTGCTTCCACGCTCACCAGCGAGCAACCCTTCGCCCCGGTCTCGCGGGCATGGCGCCCCTGGGTGTTGCCTGGAAACACAACCCAAGGCTGCTCGGCAATCACCTCCCGCTTGTGCACATGACCGAGCGCCCAATACTGATAGCCACGCGATCGAAGCCCATCCAGCGTACAGGGCGCATAGACCTCATGCCCGGGTCTGCCATCTAACGAGGTATGCAATAGCCCGATATTGAACAGATCCGGATCAGCCGCCGGATAGCGAAGACTGAGATCCTCGGTGACCGCCCGCGTCGCAAAGCCCTGGCCGTGCACAGCCACCCCGAGCTGTTCCAGCCGAACGGTCTCCGGAGCCCTGGTCGAGAAGACATGCACATTCGGCGGCGGTCGCAGACTCTTGCTGACCTGACTTGCGGCATCATGGTTACCGGCGACCAGATACGCGCTGATCCCGGCCTCCTGTAACAGCCCCATCTGCCGGGTAAAGAACAGCCCCGTGTTGTAGTCCTTCCAGTCGCCGTCGTACAAATCGCCAGCCAGCAATACGAATGCAACCTGCTCATCGATCGCCAGTTGGATCAGATTCTCGAAGGCGCGTCTTGTTGCACCCCGGATCTCGTCGATCGGCGCCCCCTCGTATTGCCCTAGACCGCGCAGCGGGCTGTCGAGGTGGATGTCAGCGGCGTGAATGAATTTCACCATCAAACCTATCGCCCATGAAAAAGGGATTGCAAACAGTCAGGTTCCACGGGCCAGAGCACTTGCACAGAATCGCAACAGGCGCTGATATTCAACGCCGATCGGATTTGTCGGCCAGGCGCGCCTGAAGATCTGCGATCGTCTGTTGCGCTTCGCGTTCGCGGCGCTCCGCGGCGATCCGCGCCTGGGTTTGCGCCTCGGCGCGCTTTGCCTCGGTCTCGGCGCGCTTTGCCTCGCTCTCGGCGCGCTTTGCCTCGGTCTCGGCGCGTTGTTCCGCTGCCTGCCGAACCGCCGCCTCGGCAGCAGCGCGCTCATCGGCCTCGCGCCGGCTGGCTGCCTCGGCCTCGGCCCGCAGACGATCCTCGCGCCAAGCTGGCAGCACAAAGTCCGCATAGACCGGATCATCGCGCAATGCCTCGTCCTCGGGCAGACCGCACAGATCCGCTATCCGAAACTGAAAACCCGGCAATACCCGTGAGCGGATCACGCCATCCACAGCCTGGATTGGCACATACAGACCGCGGGCATTGCGGGTATAGAAAAACTGATGCTCGATGGCCTGATGCAAAATGTAATATTCGGGCACGCCGCCAGCCTGGTACTCGGCCTTCTTCTGCACTGTATCGCGCAGGATGCCGGAACGCGCCTTATCCGATAAGGCCTCGATGCAGAGGTCATAAACACCGTGATAGGAACAATCCAACGGCAACAGTACCGACGGATTGTCATTGTGCACCACGGCCAGATCCGGCTTGCGGATGACCGTGCCTGTGGGCAAGGCCAAACGAAAGCCCATGTCCAAACCCACCAGCTTGGCAATCGGCCGAGTCTTCAGGAAGTGATCCAACAACCGCGTCAGCCAATGGTAGATCAGGAAGGTCTGGTAATCGGACACCGGTTTCTCCTCCAGCAAACCGTTGTTCCATTCGTATTGGATGTCGGATTGCAGATAATAGTCTCTCCAATACTGATCTTCCGTCACCCGGCGACCCGCATGAGACACCGGTTCAATGGGCTCAGGCAGCGATTGCGCGCGGGACGATACGCTCTGGTTTGGCTGCTGGGCCGGCTCGGCTTGGACGATCTGGGACATGGTACAGGTCCGGTTGCAAATGCCAGTCGCAAGGCTAGCATGTCCTGGGCCGATCTGCTGCTGTCTGTTCACAAGCAGATGAAACCAGGCTTGAAGACTGTGCGAGCAGGCGAGGCTCGTACGCAGGATGCCGCGCCCCTGGCAAGAATGCATTGCTGGCCGGGATCAGGATCGAAATTGACTGTACTGCGTCTACGCATATCCGATCTGTCGGCTCAGATCCCGATCCTAAAGAATACTTTTACAATCCCTGAGAAGGGTGCTGCCTGCGTAGAATGTTCAGCTATTCTATTCCACCAGAATGAAGTTTGATTCACCGCAGAGACGCAGAGAAGAGGGATGCATTGGCCTTAGCCTAGAAGGCTGTCCGAGAACGGAGCGCCATCCAACGAGGTATGCAATAGCCCGATATTGAACAGATCCGGATCAGCCGCCGGATAGCGAAGACTGAGATCCTCGGTGACCGCCCGCGTCGCAAAGCCCTGGCCGTGCACAGCCACCCCGAGCTGTTCCAGCCGAACGGTCTCCGGAGCCCTGGTCGAGAAGACATGCACATTCGGCGGCGGTCGCAGACTCTTGCTGACCTGACTTGCGGCATCATGGTTACCGGCGACCAGATACGCGCTGATCCCGGTCTCCTGTGACAGCCCCATCTGCCAGGTAAAGAACAGCCCCGTGTTGTCGTCCTTCCAGTCGCCGTCGTACAAATTCGCCAGCCAGCAATACGAATGCAACCTGCTCATCAATCGCCAGTTGGATCAGATTCTCGAAGGCGCGTCTTGTTGCACCTCGGATCTCGTCGACCGGCGCCCCCTCGTATTGCCCTAGACCGCGCAGCGGGCTGTCGAGGTGGATGTCAGCGGCGTGAATGAATTTCACCATCAAACCCATCGCCCATGAAAAAGGGATTGCAAACAGTCAGGTTCCACGGGCCAGAGCACTTGCACAGAATCGCAACAGGCGCTGACATTCAACGCCGATCGGATTTGTCGGCCAGGCGCGCCTGAAGATCTGCGATCGTCTGTTGCGCTTCGCGTTCGCGGCGCTCCGCGGCGATCCGCGCCTGGGTTTGCGCCTCGGCGCGCTTTGCTTCGGTCTCGGCGCGCTTTGCCTCGGCCTCGGCACGCTTTGCCTCGGCCTCGGCCCGCAGACGATCCTCGCGCCAAGCTGGCAGCACAAAGTCCGCATAGACCGGATCATCGCGCAATGCCTCGTCCTCGGGCAGACCGCACAGATCCGCTATCCGAAACTGAAAACCCGGCAATACCTGCGAGCGGATCACGCCATCCACAGCCTGAATTGGCACATACAGACCGCGGGCATTGCGGGTATAGAAAAACTGATGCTCGATGGCCTGATGCAAAATGTAATATTCGGGCACGCCGCCAGCCTGGTACTCGGCCTTCTTCTGCACTGTATCGCGCAGGATGCCGGAACGCGCCTTATCCGATAAGGCCTCGATGCAGAGGTCATAAACACCGTGATAGGAACAATCCAACGGCAACAGTACCGACGGATTGTCATTGTGCACCACGGCCAGATCCGGCTTGCGGATGACCGTGCCTGTGGGCAAGGCCAAACGAAAGCCCATGTCCAAACCCACCAGCTTGGCAATCGGCCGAGTCTTCAGGAAGTGATCCAACAACCGCGTCAGCCAATGGTAGATCAGGAAGGTCTGGTAATCGGACACCGGTTTCTCCTCCAGCAAACCGTTGTTCCATTCGTATTGGATGTCGGATTGCAGATAATAGTCTCTCCAATACTGATCTTCCGTCACCCGGCGACCCGCATGAGACACCGGTTCAATGGGCTCAGGCAGCGATTGCGCGCGGGACGATACGCTCTGGTTTGGCTGCTGGGCCGGCTCGGCTTGGACGATCTGGGACATGGTACAGGTCCGGTTGCAAATGCCAGTCGCAAGGCTAGCATGTCCTGGGCCGATCTGCTGCTGTCTGTTCACAAGCAGATGAAACCAGGCTTGAAGCTGTGCAAGCAGGCAAGGCTCGTACGCAGGATGCCGCGCCCCTGGCAAGAATGCATTGCTGGCCGGGATCAGGATCGAAATTGACTGTACTGCGTCTATGCATATCCGATCTGTAGGCTCAGATCCCGATCCTAAAGAATACTTTTACAATCCCTGAGAAGGGTGCTGCCTGCGTAGAATGTTCAGCTATTCCATTCCACCAGAATGAAGTTTGATTCACCGCAGAGACGCAGAGAAGAGGGATGCATTGGCCTTAGCCTAGAAGGCTGTCCGAGAACGGAGCGCCATCCAACGAGGTATGCAATAGCCCGATATTGAACAGATCCGGATCAGCCGCCGGATAGCGAAGACTGAGATCCTCGGTGACCGCCCGTGTCGCAAAGCCCTGGCCGTGCACAGCCACCCCGAGCTGTTCCAGCCGAACGGTCTCCGGAGCCCTGGTCGAGAAGACATGCACATTCGGCGGCGGTCGCAGACTCTTGCTGACCTGACTTGCGGCATCATGGTTACCGGCGACCAGATACGCGCTGATCCCGGTCTCCTGTGACAGCCCCATCTGCCAGGTAAAGAACAGCCCCGTGTTGTCGTCCTTCCAGTCGCCGTCGTACAAATTCGCCAGCCAGCAATACGAATGCAACCTGCTCATCGATCGCCAGTTGGATCAGATTCTCGAAGGCGCGTCTTGTTGCACCCCGGATCTCGTCGATCGGCGCCCCCTCGTATTGCCCAAGACCGCGCAGCGGGCTGTCGAGGTGGATGTCAGCGGCGTGAATGAATTTCACCATCAAACCTATCGCCCATGAAAAAGGGATTGCAAACAGTCAGGTTCCACGGGCCAGAGCACTTGCACAGAATCGCAACAGGCGCTGATATTCAACGCCGATCGGATTTGTCGGCCAGGCGCGCCTGAAGATCTGCGATCGTCTGTTGCGCTTCGCGTTCGCGGCGCTCCGCGGCGATCCGCGCCTGGGTTTGCGCCTCGGCGCGCTTTGCCTCGCTCTCGGCGCGTTGTTCCGCTGCCTGCCGAACCGCCGCCTCGGCAGCAGCGCGCTCATCGGCCTCGCGCCGGCTGGCTGCCTCGGCCTCGGCCCGCAGACGATCCTCGCGCCAAGCTGGCAGCACAAAGTCCGCATAGACCGGATCATCGCGCAATGCCTCGTCCTCGGGCAGACCGCACAGATCCGCTATCCGAAACTGAAAACCCGGCAATACCCGTGAGCGGATCACGCCATCCACAGCCTGGATTGGCACATACAGACCGCGGGCATTGCGGGTATAGAAAAACTGATGCTCGATGGCCTGATGCAAAATGTAATATTCGGGCACGCCGCCAGCCTGGTACTCGGCCTTCTTCTGCACTGTATCGCGCAGGATGCCGGAACGCGCCTTATCCGATAAGGCCTCGATGCAGAGGTCATAAACACCGTGATAGGAACAATCCAACGGCAACAGTACCGACGGATTGTCATTGTGCACCACGGCCAGATCCGGCTTGCGGATGACCGTGCCTGTGGGCAAGGCCAAACGAAAGCCCATGTCCAAACCCACCAGCTTGGCAATCGGCCGAGTCTTCAGGAAGTGATCCAACAACCGCGTCAGCCAATGGTAGATCAGGAAGGTCTGGTAATCGGACACCGGTTTCTCCTCCAGCAAACCGTTGTTCCATTCGTATTGGATGTCGGATTGCAGATAATAGTCTCTCCAATACTGATCTTCCGTCACCCGGCGACCCGCATGAGACACCGGTTCAATGGGCTCAGGCAGCGATTGCGCGCGGGACGATACGCTCTGGTTTGGCTGCTGGGCCGGCTCGGCTTGGACGATCTGGGACATGGTACAGGTCCGGTTGCAAATGCCAGTCGCAAGGCTAGCATGTCCTGGGCCGATCTGCTGCTGTCTGTTCACAAGCAGATGAAACCAGGCTTGAAGACTGTGCGAGCAGGCGAGGCTCGTACGCAGGATGCCGCGCCCCTGGCAAGAATGCATTGCTGGCCGGGATCAGGATCGAAATTGACTGTACTGCGTCTACGCATATCCGATCTGTCGGCTCAGATCCCGATCCTAAAGACAGCAATTCCAAATTTGCCCCTACTGCTTGCCAGCGCGGCGACGTGGCGGTGGATGCGCGGACTGCAGGGCATCCATCATGGAGTCGAACAGGTGCTCCCAGGTAGCGAAGGGGAAGTAGAGTGTCAGCGCACGCAGGTGTTCGAAGAAGGTCCGCCGCGATGACAGTTGTGCGCGCACGCGCTGATCGCGTTGATCGTACAGATCGAGCAGTGTGTGGGCGAGAAACGCCAACAGGATGAGGCTTGCGAGTAGGTTGGCCAGATGCTGTTGGCCATGGCCGTAGTTGTGCTCGAAGCGATAGCCCTTGGTCTTGAGCGTATTATTGTTTTCGTTCTCGATCTTCCAGCGGCTGCGCCCGGCGGCGACGATCGCGACGACGTTGTCCCAAGCGATGGGCACGGAGCTGGCCCAGGCATTGCGGTAGAGCACATTGCCCTCGGCATCGGTCGTGGTCAGCTCGCACCAGCCAACTTGCAGGGCATCGTCGCCATCGCGCAGCGGCAGATTGTTGAGCCAGCGATAGGTATCGGTCAGGCGCTGCTTGCCGTTCCAACGGGTCTTGACGCGGGTGGCCACCTCGCCGGTGCGCTCGAAATCGGCCACCCACTCATAGAGCAGCGTATGGGAGCCCGGCTGACAGACGAAGAGGAACTCACAGCCCTGCGCCAAGACCTGCTCGCAGAACGGCTGATGGCAGTACAGATCATCGCCCAGCACGGTGGTGCGCCACGCCTTCAGTTGCGTCCCCCAGCGTTGCAGCCAACGCGTACCGGCACTGAGCTCGCAGTCCTGTTTGGCCTGTCCGTCCTGCGGCACGACGAACTCCGGCTCCAACGGCAGGACCGTCTTTTGCCCAGGGGCGACGATTACCGGCGTGACCGCCGTATGGTCGTACTGTGTCTTGCCATTGGCCAACCTGCGTGTGGAGCACTGCGGGCAGTGAATCGCCTCCGAGCAATAATGTTCGGTGCCGTCGAGTGCCACCAGCAGCCGCCCGTCGAGCTCCCGGTGCGAAGCCAATCCACCGTCGGCCACGATCGGCTCCACGAGGTCCGTGAACAACGGCGCGATATGGGTCGGGGAAACCGGATCGAGCAGGTTGCGAATCTGCTGCATGCTCGGGATTTGCTCGATCCCGAACAAAGAGCTGGCGTTGTTCCGCCCGCGCGCCTTCTGCATCCGTACCTGAAAGTCGAGAAACGACGGGCTCTGCATGAAGAACACCGAGAACGCACACACTCCAGCATCGCCCATCGTGTAGCGCTGGTTGTTGCCGCCCTTGCGCGCATCCGGCAGGGCGTAAAGCGCCTCGCAAATCGCGGCAACCAGCGGTTTCATAGCCCACTTCGCAGGCGCGGGCTTCGGCTTGAGTACCAAGAGACTCTCCAAATAGGTTCTAAAGTGTCCTTCATCACATCATGGTCTTAAATTTGAAACTGCTGCCATGAGTTACCCCCAGTTGATTTGGTCGTGTTTGTAAAGGTGTGGTAACCCTCAACTCTACCAAACAGCTGGGGGTTTTCGATGTGCCGCTGGAAATTAATTTTCTGAAAATCTATAGTCGTGGGCGCCCCACGCCGCCGCAGGCAGTATGGTCTGGCCGGTAGGTCGTGGTGATCTGGGTGCGACTATGCTACCGTCGGCAGCGTCTGAGACGGTGCGCCCATCGCCAAATCGCCGCGATACTTACCCCAATGTTGAAGAATCCGCTGCTCTTGACCGCCCTCGGGATGACCGCCGTGGTGGCACTCTTGGGGGTGCTGGACACCGCAGGACTCGCGGCGTTCGCGCAGCAGGAAGTCGCCCAGCAATTCAGCAGCCGCGCCTGGTTCATCATGCTGGTGGCGAGCCTGATCGTGGTGCTGGTGCTCTGGCTCGCGTTCTCCCCCTACGGCAATGTGCGGCTCGGCGCGGACGAGGACCGCCCAGAGTTCTCGACCGTCAGCTGGCTCACCATGTTGTTCGCGGCGGGGATGGGCGTGGGGCTGCTGTTCTACGGCGCCGCCGAGCCCTTGACGCACTACAGTCTGATCGCCCAGCAACTGCCGGGCGGGCCGGCCGCCGGACATGCGATGGTCGTGACCAACTTCAACTGGGCGCTGCACGCCTGGTGCATCTACGCCGTTACCGCGCTGGTGATCGCCTACTACGCCTACCGCAAGGGTCAGCCCGGCATCATTGGCACGCCCATCCGCTACAGCTTCCGTCGCGGCAGCTGGGTGCGACCGGTGGCCTGGATTGCGGACCTACTGGCCATCTACGCCATCGCCATCGGCCTCGCGGGTTCGCTGGCCATCGGCGTATTCCAGGTGCAAGGCGGCATCTCGAACCTGTTCGGCCTGGAGGGCGGCGGCGACACGCTGAAGCTCGCCGTATTTTTCGTGCTCTGCATCGCCTTCCTGCTGCCGCTGACCATGGACCTGTCCCGCGGCATGGCGGTGCTGTCCAACATCGCCATGGTCATCGCCTTTGTGTTGATGGTCTTCATCCTGCTGGTGGGGCCGACCCATGCGCTGATGGACGGGATCGTGGATTCCGTCGGTGGGTACCTATCCAGCCTGGTGCGGCAGAGTTTCGCGACCTTCCCGTTCTTCGGCGAGGCCTTCGAGCAATGGTTCCAGGCATGGACGCTCAACTACATGGTTTGGTGGATCGCTTGGGCGCCCTTTGTGGGCGTGTTCGTCGCGCGGATCTCCCGCGGGCGCACCATCCGCGAGTTCGTGCTGGGCGTAGTGTTCGTGCCAAGCTTGTTCTCTCTGTTCTGGTTCGGCGTGTTCGGCGGGCTCGGCTTCTATGCCGCGCAGAACACCGATCTGCCCGTGGTGGACGTCGCGCTGAACCAGCCGGAGAACACGACCTTCTTCGTGCTGAACGCGCTACCGCTGGGCTCGTTCACCGGCGCGCTGACGGTTGCCGCCGCCTTCCTGTTCCTGGTGACCAGCGTGGTGAGCGCTGCCTTCGTGCTGGCCATGTTCTCCACCGGCGGCAACGAGGACCCGCCGGTGCGCATCAAGCTCATCTGGGGTGTGATCCTTGCAGCGCTGGGGCTTGCGATGATGCTCACCGGCGACACCGGCGTGGTGCGCAGCATCATCGCGCTCGGCGCTATCCCGTTCGTGTTCATCCTGCCGCTGCTGGCGGTGGCCTTCCTGAAGACGCTGCAACATGAGGAGCGGGCAGCCCCACGAGGGGAAGCGCGGCCATGATCGTCGGAAGCCTCATCGACACGATACTCAATGTGATCGTTTTCGCGTTCATAGGCGTGCTGGTTTGGCTGTATCTTCGTGACGAGGATGCGAGCTGACTGTTCGCCTGGCCGGGTCTCATTGACTGCTGCCCGATCGAGGTCCCGCTTGCCGCCAGGATTTCCCAGTGCAAGTCGACGACAGCAGTTGGCCGAGGCCGGCGCTTGAGTGAGCGGACCCCGATCGAACCCTCGACCAACCAGGTCGCTGCGCGTATGTTCAATCTCCTTAGTAGCGGTTCATGAATAACCAATACAATGCTATCCAGACATCGGCGGAGTGCAATCGGGGTCGGGGTCGCTATCGGAATCGGAATCGAGAGAGAAAACGCCCTATGCCATTCGGTCATGAGAAGCTCGACGCATAGCGTGCGGCCATCGAGTCTGTCGGCTGGGCCTAGCGCTACTGCGAGCATGTGCAAGGACAGCGTAACGCGAAGGATCAACTCCTGTGCGCATCTTAGCCCGTCTTTAACACTTCGCAACCCCGATTTCTGGTAAGTGTCTGATCGATAGTACACGCAGTTTTGGTGCATATCATGCAGATCAGGTACTTGGAATTGCTCGGTGCGGTGTAGTGCCATAATCGACTGTTGGGCCATTGACCCTGACGGCAATCCGTCGCAGCATGGTCGGCATGTACATTCGCCGCACCACGATCAAGAGCCGGCGCAGCGGGGAGCCGTATTTCACCTATCGGTTGGTGGAATCCGTGCGCGAAGCCGGTCGGGTGCGCCAGCGCACGGTGCTCAACACCGTGGTTTGAATACGAGGCTCATCCCCGAGAAAAACAACCGTGTAGTGCCATAACGGCCATCTGTGTACGGTTAAGTGATTG
Organism: Thiohalocapsa sp. PB-PSB1; assembly: GCA_016745215.1. Lineage (GTDB taxonomy): Bacteria > Pseudomonadota > Gammaproteobacteria > Chromatiales > Chromatiaceae > Thiohalocapsa. The sequence continues at coordinate 2,570,997 of CP050890.1, read as the reverse complement.
TCCCTAATGGGAATTTCTTATCAGCATGTAAAAAATAGGTTAGGCGCGCATCGCAGGCCATCGCGCTGAACATTGCCGAGGGTAACGGCACAGCGACGAGCGGGGATCGACGCCGGTCGTTTGAAAGCGCACGAGGCTCGGCGCTGGAGTGCGCTGCGATTCAGGACGTGCTTGCTGGTGCGCGATGCGTTGTCCGCAGACGACAACAGCAAGCAAAAGGCACTGCTCGATCGTCTTGTGGCCATGCTCACGAAGCTCGGACAGCGTGGCTAGGCGGTCAGCGAGGAGCTTGGCGGATATCGGGTTGGTCAGTTCGATACCGACGCCGACGCCGACGTTGATACCGATACCGATACCGACGCCGATAGCGGTAGCGAATGAGTCGGCAGGCGACACCCAAGCCAAAAACCTGTTTAGCTTGTTTCTGCACCATCACTAAGTCGGACAGCCTCCTAGGCGAGTTTTGCCAACTCAGGCTGTTGGCGCCGTTCGGGCCAGCGACTGCTTTCAGACAGGCGCGATCGTCTGCGATCGGCGTTGTGCGCGTGGTGTCCACAGGCGCGCCTGCCTGGACGCCGGCCTACTGGCGCCCGTGCGCTCGACGCAGCCGGACAGGCTGACAAGGGCGGCTCCGGCCACGAGAGTTGAGCATCACCCACCCTCGATCGCCGCCAGCGGCACCTCGTAGACCTCGCCGTTGTCCCGGACGATAGTCCAAAGATCGCCATTCAGCTCGGACTTGACCTCGCCGACCGTGGCGTTGACGTAGTCGGTCATGAAGTTGACCGTGAACTGGGCACCGCCCGGGCTCTGGATGACGATGGACGCCTGGGCGTTGTCCATGCGCAGGATACCCGCCGGGCAGTTTCCGAACGCCGAGTCGGCCGCTGCCTTGCACCTCAGCAGCGTGGTGGCGTCGTACTCGCCGCCGCCGGCCGTCGTCGCGAAGGGCGCGGTGGGGTTGTCCGCATCGGCGCTCGCATCGACGCCCCGGTCCCAGTAGACAAAGACGCTCTCCGTCGGGAAGCGGAAGATCAACCCCGCCTCGCCGAGCCCGCTCTGGCGATAGACGGCGTTGTCGTTGGGGTCGCGGAAGTTGCCGGGTACGTCCCCCGCCGGCTCCAGATAGTGGGTCACGCCATCGTCGCGAGCGATGGTGACATGGCCCTGCCGCTGGCTGAAGGTACAAGGCACCATGGTCTCCATGGTGTCCGACCCCTTCAGGTAGATCTCGCAGCGGGCCTGGGCCGAGTCCGCCGCCAACTGCGGTGCCCAGATTGTTAGAACAGCGGCCAATGCGGCCAGCGGTGGATGTCGTTTCATTGTGTCCTAAGTCTGTTTGATCGTCCCGTTCAGAGCGCGCCCTCGTCGGTCAGGGACATGATGCCGGCGGTCGTGCCGTCCTTGTAGCCGATACAGCGCCAGCGTGCACGCTGCGGACCGACGCCGACGATGACCTCGGTGCCGGCCTCTGAATAGCTGGAAGACAGCATGACCACGTCAGGGTTGTTGGTGGTGCGTGTCACGTCGCGCAGGCAGCCCTGTTCGGCCTGAGTAGGCATCCGCGAGGAGGCCTCCGGGCTCGCGGATGCGGCGCGGGTATCGCCGGTGGTCTCGGTGCAGCCGGCCAGCAGAAGGGCGACCGCGGCGCCAGCGAATAGGATGACGATAGGTGGCTTCACGGGTGCGATACCTCTGATTCGATTCGCCAATTGGGCTGAGCAAGGGTCACGGGCGCGTCTTAGACGGTCCAGGCTTCCGTGTCCGGCGCACCGCAGCGAGGGCACCGAGGCCGGCGAAGATCATCAACGGCGTTGCCGGGACGGGCACGGATGAGAACATTTGCCCAAAGCCGTCGAGCTCGAACTCGCCGCCGATGAAAATGTCATTGAAGACGTAGACATCTTTGGTGACGAACAATAGGGAATGCGGCGAGAAGAAGGCGGAGGCATTGAGCTGTTCGTCGCCAAGGAAGGTATCGACAAAGGTCTCCTTGAAGGCAAGCTGGGTGCCCCCGGACGAGGCCCGTACCGTCTCTTCCAGCTGCACGCCGCCGTCGCCGCTGACGAGGTCGTAGCCGTCGATGATGAGGCCGTTGTAGTTGAACGGGTCGGCGCCATTGATGGCCTGGACAGTAAAGGAAAAGTCCAGGTCGATGAACTGGAAGTCGATGTTGGACACGCGCAGCTGCCCGCCGCCGTCGAAGCTGAGCCCCGGTCGCAGCGGATCGCCGAAGACCTCGCTGACGATGATTTGGTCGAGATCGACGCTCTGGCCAGGATCGGTCACGGTCAGGCTGTTCAGGGTCCAGTTGTCGAACAGGGCGTTCTCGACGGTGAGGCTGTCGCCGTCGAAGAGCGCCTGCAAGGACAGGGCGGCGCTCGCGGGCATCGAAACGGCCAGCGCCAGCGGCAGGGCAGCCACGGGAAGGATCGGTTTGGTCATGGGAACACTCTCGTTGAGCAAGGCCGTCCGTGGCGGTGCGATCAGGGTGCGGTGGCGCAGTTCGGATAGGTGCAGTCGAGGATGCAGACCTTGGCGTCGCTGCGCGTGATGACGCCGTCGCCGTCCGCGTCGCGCGGATCGAAGCCCGGGTCCGCCGGGCGGCCGCGGGCAAGCATGATCGCGCGGATGTCGTTGATGTCGATGACACCGTTGGCGTCCGCATCGCAGACCGGCGGTGTGCCACCCGTGTGGTGGTTGGTGTAGGTGCTGGTCACCGGCGTGCCGGTGGGCGGCTGGCCCGTGACGGTGCCGGTGTTGGTGTAGGCGCCCGCGACGACGGTGCGTTCGATCTCGCAGGTCATCGGCTCGCCCGGGTCCAGCGTGGTCTGCGGGCAGCTGGCGGTGCCTTCCGGATCATCGGTGACGACGATGTCCGTCAGCGGCACGTCGCCGGTGTTGGTGACCAGATACTCGTAGACCACGGTGCTGCCGACAGCAAGCTCCGGCCCGGGCGCGGTGGCGGCGTCGATGCCGTTGGTGGTCTTGCGCAGATCGATGCCGGGCGTCCAGCCGTAGTAGTGGCTCGGGTCCGTCGAGATCGGCGGCGTCAGGCCCGCCGGCGGCGTGCCGGTGGCGGTGGCCTCATTCATGTACTGGCCGGCCACCGCGGTGCCGAGCGCGGTGCAGGTGGTGGTGGCGCCGGGCACCAGCAGGTCATCGTTGCAGGCGACGGCGCCTAGGTCGCTGTCCACCACGCCCACGTCGGTGAGCGTGACATTGCCGTCGTTGGTGACGATGTAGAGCCACGACACCGGGTTGCCGACGCGGATCGAGGGTCCGGGCTCCGTGTCGGCGTCCTCGCCGTTGGTGCGCTTCTCGATCTTGATCGACGGCACGGCGCCGAAGTAGTGGCTCGGGTCCGGCGACTTCACCGGCGAGCCCGTGGGCGGGGTGCCGATGGCCGTGCCGACGTTGCCGTACTGGCCGGCGACCGCGGTTCCGCTAGCGGTGCAGTCCATGCTGATGCCGGGCGCCAGCTCGGTGGCCGGGCAGGTCACGGTGATGCCGGTGTCGTCGGTGACGGTGACATCGGTCAGGGTCTGCTGGCCGGTGTTGGTGACCCGATAGGTCCAGGTCACCGGGTCGCTCACCGGGATGGTCGGCCCGGGCGCGGTCTTGGCGTCCTCGCCGTTGGTGAGCTTGAGCAGGCTGATGCCCGGCGTGGCGCCGGTGTACCAACTGGTGGTGATGCCCGTGACCGGCGGCCCCACCGGCGGCGTGCCGGTGGCGTTGGCCTGGTTGGCGTATTGACCGGCGGTGACGATGCCGGAGCCGGTGCAGGGCATGGTCTCGCCCACCCCGAGCGTGGTCCGCGGGCAGGTCACGGTCACGCCCTGGTCGTCCGTCACGCCGACGCCGGTCAGGACCACATTACCGGTGTTGGTGACGTTGTAGGTCCAGGTGACGGCATCGCCGACGCGCAGGGTGTTGCCCGGCGGGCCGCCGATCAGCTCGCCGTTGGTCAGCTTGACGACGCGGATGTGCGGATCGGCGCCGAAGTAGTGGCTGGTGTTGGGCACCCGCAGGGCCGGCCCGGTGGGCGGCGTGCCCGTGGCGGTGCCGGTGTTGGCGTACTGGCCGGCGGTGGCCGTGCCGGACGCGGTGCAGGTCATGCTGTCGTTGGCCTCGCCGCTGGGCGCGAGCTCGTTCAGCGGGCAGCTGACGCTGACGCCCGGATCGCTGTCGGTGACGGCGACATCGGTCAGGGTCATGTTGCCGGTGTTGGTGACCTCGTAGGTCCAGCTGATGGCGTCACCCAGCAGCACCACCGGGCCGGGCGCGGTGTCGGCGGACTCGCCGTTGGTCTTCTTCACCAGCTGGAGCCCCGGCGTCGGGCCGAAGTAGTGGCTGGTGGAGGTCGGCGTCAGCGGCGGTCCCTGCGGTGGTGTCACCGTGGCCGTGCCGATGTTGGCGTACTGACCGGCGGCGGCGGTGCCGGTGGCGGTGCACTCCACCGGGTCGCCGCCGGCCGGCAGCGAGGCGATGACGTTGTTGCCGGCGCCGCAATTGATGGCGGTGGCATCGATCCGGTCATCGGTCACGACGACGCCGGTCAGGTCCTGATTGCCGGTGTTGGTGATGCGATAGGTCCAGGTCACCGGGTCGCCCACCGGGATATACGGGCCGGGTGCGCTTGCGGCACGCTCGCCGTTGGTGAGCTTCTCGATGCTGAGCCCAGGCTCGACGCCGGTGTAGTGGCTCGGATCACGATGGGTGATCGTCGCCCCGCTCGGCGGCGTGGCCGTGGCCGTGGCCGTGTTCTCATACTGGCCGGGCAGCGCCGTGCTGAAGGCGCTGCAGGTGGCCGTCGGGAACGGATCGGCCAGGTTCGTGCGGGCCGGCAGGAACGCGATGGTGCAGATGTCGCCGATCTTGTCGTCGACGACGACGATGTCGGTGAGGTTCTCACCCGGGTCGCCGGTGTTGGTGACGACGAACGCCCAGGTCACCTGCTCTCCCACCGGGATCTCAGGCCCGGGCGCGTTGTCCGCGTCCTCGCCGTTGGTGGTCTTCTCGATCTCGAAGCCCGGCACGGTGCCGAAGTAGTGGCCCGGATCGCGGGTGATCAGGTTCGGACCCACCGGCGGCACGGCCGTGACCGTGGCGATGTTGTCGTGCTGGCCCGGCAGCGCGGTGCCGGTGACGGTGCAGGTCATGCTGTCGTTGGCGCCGCCGCTGGCATCCAGCGTGGTGCGCGGGCAACTGATGTCGCCGAGCTGGTCGTCCGTGAGCACGATGTCGGTCAGCTCCTCGTTGCCGGTGTTGGTGATGACGAACTCCCAGATGACGGGGTCGCCGGCCGGGATGCGCACGCCGGGCGGTGTGTCCGCATCGTCGCCGTTGATGCGCTTCTCCAGCATGATGCCCGGATGCGCGCCGAAGTAATGGCCCTTGTCCGGTACGGGAGTCAGCGGCGTGCCGTTCGGCGGGGTGCCGGTGGCGGTAGCCGTGTTCTCGTGCTGGCCGAGGGTCGCGATGGCCTCGACCGTGCAGATCATCCGCTCGCCGACATCAAGCGTATCCTGCGGACAGGCGATGGTCCCAAGCTGGTCGTCGACGACGGTCACGGCGGTCAGGTCCTCGTTGCCGGTGTTCTCGACGCGGAAGGTGAAGGTGACGGTGTCACCCACCAGCACCTCCGGCCCCGGCGCGACGTCTGCGTCCAGATCGTTCACGCGCTTCTCTAGGCTCAGCCCCGGATGGGCACCGAAGTAGTGGCTCGGGTCGCGGTCGGTCACCGTGCCGAAGCCCGGCGTGGTGCCGGTGACGGTGGCCTCGTTGGCGTACTGTCCGGCGATGGCGACATCGCTCGCCGTGCAGAGGACCACCTCGCTGGGGGCGAGATCGCTGATGACGTTGTCCGTGCCCTCACCGCAGTTGATGACGGTGTCGTCAACCAGTTGGTCGTCCTCGACGGTCACGTCGGTCAGCTGCTGGTTGCCGATGTTCCGCACCCGATAGGTCCAGGTCACGGAGGCGCCTTCGGGGATGATCGGCCCCGGCGCGTTGTCGGCGTCGTGCTGGTTGGTGAGCTTCTCGATGTCGATGCCGGGATCGCCGCCGAAGTAGTGGCTCGGGTCGCGATGCACGACGTCGGGGCCGCTCGGGGGCGTGCCGGTGGCCGTGGCCTCGTTCTCGTACTGGCCGGCGATGGCGGTGCCGCTGGCGGTGCAGGTCATGGACTCGCCGACGTCGAGGGCCGTCCGGGGACAGGTGATGGTCTGCGCTGGGTTATCGATCAGGCTGACCGAGTTCAGCGGCTCGTTGCCATTGTTGGTGACCAGGTAGGTCCAGTTTACCGAATCGCCGACTGGGATGGCCGGCCCGGTGCCGGTGTCGGCATCGAAGCCGTTGGTGGCCTTCTCCAGGTCGATGCTCGGACGGCCGCCGAAGTAGTGGCTCGGATCGGTGTCGGTGACCCGGCTGCCGTTCGGCGTCAGCGCGGTGACGGTGCCGAGGTTGGCGTACTGGCCGGCGACGGCGGTGCCGCTCGCGGCGCAGGTCATGGGCTCGCCGACCGCGAGCGTCGTCTGCGGGCAGGTCACGGTGACGCCCTGGTCATCGGTGACGGTGACGTCGGTCAGGTCGACGCTGCCGGTGTTGGTGACGACATAGGTCCAATTGACGGCGCCGCCGACGGCGATGCGCGGCCCGGTGGGGCTGTCCGCGTCGTCGCCGTTGGTGGCCTTCTCGATGCTGATGCTGCCGCCGACGCCGGTGTAGTGGCTGGGGTCCGGCGGCGAGGTGACGTTGGGCCCGGACGGCGGCGCGCCGGTCGCGGTGGCGGTGTTGGCGAACAGGCCGGCAACGGCGATGCCGCTGGCGTGGCAGTTGGTCGACTCGCCGGGCGCCAGCGTGGTGCTGTCGCAGGTGATGCCGCCGGTGGGCATCGGGTCATCGGTGACGGAGATGCCGGTCAGGGGCTCGTTGCCGGTGTTGGTGACGAGATAGGTCCAGGTCACCGGGTCGCCGACCTCGATGCTCGGGCCGGGGGCGGTGTCCGCGTCCTGGCCGTTGGTGGACTTCTGCAGGGTCAGGCCGGGCTGGGCGCCGAAGTAGTGGCTGGGGTCCGTGTCCTTGACCACCGTGCCGCGTGGCGTGGCGCCGATGACCGTGCCGGTGTTGCTGTACTGCCCGGCGGTGGCGGTGCCGGTGGCGGTGCAGGTCATGCTCTGGCCGGGGGTCAGCGACTGCAGCGGGCAGTTCACCGTGACGCCGGGGTCCGAGTCCACCACGCCGACCTGGGCCAGCAGCGTCTCGCCGGTGTTCTCGACCTCGTAGGTCCAGCTCACCTGGCCGCCGACGGCGATGCGCGGTCCGGGCGCGGTGTCCGCGTCCTCGGTGTTGGTGGCCTTTTCGATGGAGACGCTCGGGGTCACGCCGAGGTAGTGGCTCGGGTCGGTGTCGGTGACATTGGCGCCGATGGGCGGCGTGCCGGTGACGGTGCCGATGTTGGCGTACTGCCCGGGGGCGGCGGTGCCGGTCGCGGTGCAGACCTGCTTCTCGCCCGGGTCGAGGGTGGACGCCGCCGGCGGGCAGGTGACGGTCACGCCCTGATTGTCGGTGACGACCACGTTGCTCAGCACCAGGTCGCCGGTGTTGTGGATGACGTAGTTCCAGGTGACGGGACTGCCCACCTCGACGACGGGCCCGGTCTGCGTATCGGCATCCTCGCCGTTGGTGGACTTCTCGATGTCGATGCTCGCGTTGCCGCCGAAGTAGTGGCTCGGGTCGTGGTCCTTGACCGTGGTGCCCTCGTGGTTGGCGGTGACGTAACCGGTGTTGGAGTACTGGCCGGCCTGGGCCGTACCGGTCTCGGTGCAGGTCATGGACGCGCCCGGCGCCAGCGTGGGCTGCGGGCAGCCGACGGTGACCAGCTTGTCGTCGAACAACTGGATGCTGTCGAGCGGGGTGTTGCCGATGTTGGTGACAACGTACTCCCAATCGACTTGCGCGCCGACGGCCAGCACCGGACCGGTGGGTGAGTCCGCGTCATCACCGTTGGTGGACTTCTCGAGGTCGATGGCCGGGGAGCAGGTGAGCCGGCGGCGGTCCTCCAGCGGGATCGGGTCGGTGGAGTCGACCGGGAAGCGCACCTCGCCGGTGTTCACGAAGTCGTCGTCGCAGTCGCCGCGGGTGACGTCGATCAGCACGTCGAAGGCAAATGTGGCCGCCTGATTGCCCGGGATCACGGCCAGGTTGTTCTTGCCGGCGTCGTCCAGCGGGAAGGCCGTGCCGCTGGTGTCGTCCGCCACCGGGATGGTCGCGGTGCTGTCGTCGGCCTGATAGGTGGTCGATCCGGGGACGTAGCTCGCCGCCGTGGGCAGGCTGTCCTGGACGTTGATCGCATCCACCGGCAGCTCGAACTGCGAGTTGTTGGACACGCGGATGGAGTAGCGGATGGTATCGCCCGGGCTAAAGTCGCCGTCGCCGTCGGCGTCGATGAAGAGCGCCGCGAACTTGGTGGCGGAGACCCTGGGTAGCGGCGGCACCAGGGTGCCCATGTCCAGGCCCTCGTTGTCCCCGGATCTGGAGCGCTCCGGATCCTGGCCCCAGGCGGCGACGAAGGGCGCGTTCTCGTCGCAGGTATAGATGCGCGCGCCGGTCATGTCGTTGTCGCTGGGGTCCGTCAGCAGTACCGCCTCCAGCGCACGCACGAAATGGCTCTCATCGGCGCCGCCGCCGCCGGGGCAACTGGCCGGCGCGCCATCGCGGTTGACGTAGATGGTCGTGTCCGCGGTGGGCGTGACCCAGATGACGCTGCGGCTGCGGTCACAGCTATTGGAGTTGGTGCAGCCCAGGCCGAGCCCCACGAGCGCCTGGGTGGACAGCTCCTTGCGCGGCTCCAGGGTGTAGCCCCAGTCGTAGATCTGGCCGCCATAGTCGATGACCGACAGCGCCGCGAACCGGTCGCCGGCATTGTTGCTGAAGACGCGCACGCCGGAGCCGTCCGGGATGCGGCTGGTGCGCCAGGTCTCGCCGGGGCTCAGGGTGCGGCTGCCGCAGGAGCCGGCGTCGGTCTGGCACTGCACCGTCATGGACGAGCCGGTGGGGTTGTGGACGTAGACGAAGGTCTCGCCCTTGTCGCGCGGATTGCCGACAGGGCCGTAGTAGTCGTTGGCGAGGCGCGAGGTCGGCGTCAGCGAGAACCAGCGCGTCTCGTAGTTGACGCCGATGTCGCCGGTGATCTGGTCCACGTGGACGTTCTTGTCGCAGTCGACGGTGCCGCCGTCATGGACGTTCTCGACCACCAGGGTCTTGCCCTCATTGAGGGTCTGGGTGCCCTCGCCGGGCTCGCCGGTGCGGGCCGGGTCCGGGTCGATGGCGCAGACGGTGTTGTCCGTGCGCGCCATGACATAGAGCGCGTTGTACTGGAACATGCTGTTGCTGTCGCGGGTGTTGACGCCCACGGGTGCCACATAGGACGTCCCCCAGCGCTCGATCGGCAGCGCCTCCATGGCGCCCGCCTGCAGCGCGCCGGGGCCGGTGGGGATGGCGGCGCGGGTCATCACCACCGGGAAGCTGGCGACGATCTTGTCGGCGCCGTCGAAGAAGATGGCACTGCTCGGCACGGACACGTCGTTGTCCAGCGAGATGACGTCGCCGGCATTGAGCAGGTCGCTCGGGTAGCCCGGCGCGACGCCGTTGCTGAGATCGCCGTCGCCCCAGATCTCGGTGGTGCCGCCGGGCTTCAGGCCGGCCGGGTTGCTCGGGTCGCGCTCGTAGCCGTCCTCGTGCTGGTCGTAGAGGATCTGGGTGCCGTCGGCGGAGACGACGATGGAGATCAGCGTGCGGATGGGGCTGCGCGGCGTGGTACAGGCGCTGCAACGCGTGGTCATGTCGCGGAACGAGCTCAGCAGCTCGTCCTCGGGCAGCGGCACATAGTAAGTCTGCACCGGGATGAAGGCCGCTGCCGGTTGCATGCCCGCGAGCGACAGCAGGAGCAGCACCGGCAGAGCGACGCGTGCAACCGCATGGCGCAGGCACGAGGAAAGCTTCGAGTGTTTCACGAGATTAGTCATAGCGCAATCTACTGAGAGGCTGTTTAGAAACTTTTTTCTTAGATCACGGGGATTTCTAGAACCTACATTCCGCGCGAGCCCTGTCGCGACTTCGGAAATAAGGAAGAGTACTAGAAATGTAGGCAGATTGCGAACCTTTTATCCGTCAGAGCAGCAATTCCAAATTTGCCCCTACTGCTTGCCAGCGCGGCGACGTGGCGGTGGTTGCGCGGGCTGCAGGGCATCCATCATGGAGTCGAACAGGTGCTCCCAGGTAGCGAAGGGGAAGTAGAGTGTCAGCGCACGCAGGTGTTCGAAGAAGGTCCGCCGCGATGACAGTTGTGCGCGCACGCGCTGATCGCGTTGATCGTACAGATCAAGCAGTGTGTGGGCGAGAAACGCCAACAGGATGAGGCTTGCGAGTAGGTTGGCCAGATGCTGTTGGCCATGGCCGTAGTTGTGCTCGAAGCGATAGCCCTTGGTCTTGAGCGTATTATTGTTTTCGTTCTCGATCTTCCAGCGGCTGCGCCCGGCGGCGACGATCGCGACGACGTTGTCCCAAGCGATGGGCACGGAGCTGGCCCAGGCATTGCGGTAGAGCACATTGCCCTCGGCATCGGTCGTGGTCAGCTCGCACCAGCCAACTTGCAGGGCATCGTCGCCATCGCGCAGCGGCAGATTGTTGAGCCAGCGATAGGTATCGGTCAGGCGCTGCTTGCCGTTCCAACGGGTCTTGACGCGGGTGGCCACCTCGCCGGTGCGCTCGAAATCGGCCACCCACTCATAGAGCAGCGTATGGGAGCCCGGCTGACAGACGAAGAGGAACTCACAGCCCTGCGCCAAGACCTGCTCGCAGAACGGCTGATGGCAGTACAGATCATCGCCCAGCACGGTGGTGCGCCACGCCTTCAGTTGCGTCCCCCAGCGTTGCAGCCAACGCGTACCGGCACTGAGCTCGCAGTCCTGTTTAGCCTGTCCGTCCTGCGGCACGACGAACTCCGGCTCCAACGGCAGGACCGTCTTTTGCCCAGGGGCGACGATTACCGGCGTGACCGCCGTATGGTCGTACTGTGTCTTGCCATTGGCCAACCTGCGTGTGGAGCACTGCGGGCAGTGAATCGCCTCCGAGCAATGATGTTCGGTGCCGTCGAGTGCCACCAGCAGCCGCCCGTCGAGCTCCCGGTGCGAAGCCAATCCACCGTCGGCCACGATCGGCTCCACGAGGTCCGTGAACAACGGCGCGATATGGGTCGGGGAAACCGGATCGAGCAGGTTGCGAATCTGCTGCATGCTCGGGATTTGCTCGATCCCGAACAAAGAGCTGGCGTTGTTCCGCCCGCGCGCCTTCTGCATCCGTACCTGAAAGTCGAGAAACGACGGGCTCTGCATGAAGAACACCGAGAACGCACACACTCCAGCATCGCCCATCGTGTAGCGCTGGTTGTTGCCGCCCTTGCGCGCATCCGGCAGGGCGTAAAGCGCCTCGCAAATCGCGGCAACCAGCGGTTTCATAGCCCACTTCGCAGGCGCGGGCTTCGGCTTGAGTACCAAGAGACTCTCCAAATAGGTTCTAAGGTGTCCTTCATCACATCATGGTCTTAAATTTGAAACTGCTGTCCTAAAGAATACTTTTACAATCCCTGAGAAGGGTGCTGCCTGCGTAGAATGTTCAGCTATTCTATTCCACCAGAATGAAGTTTGATTCACCGCAGAGACGCAGAGAAGAGGGATGCATTGGCCTTAGCCTAGAAGGCTGTCCGAGAACGGAGCGCCATCCAACGAGGTATGCAATAGCCCGATATTGAACAGATCCGGATCAGCCGCCGGATAGCGAAGACTGAGATCCTCGGTGACCGCCCGTGTCGCAAAGCCCTGGCCGTGCACAGCCACCCCGAGCTGTTCCAGCCGAACGGTCTCCGGAGCCCTGGTCGAGAAGACATGCACATTCGGCGGCGGTCGCAGACTCTTGCTGACCTGACTTGCGGCATCATGGTTACCGGCGACCAGATACGCGCTGATCCCGGTCTCCTGTGACAGCCCCATCTGCCAGGTAAAGAACAGCCCCGTGTTGTCGTCCTTCCAGTCGCCGTCGTACAAATTCGCCAGCCAGCAATACGAATGCAACCTGCTCATCGATCGCCAGTTGGATCAGATTCTCGAAGGCGCGTCTTGTTGCACCCCGGATCTCGTCGATCGGCGCCCCCTCGTATTGCCCTAGACCGCGCAGCGGGCTGTCGAGGTGGATGTCAGCGGCGTGAATGAATTTCACCATCAAACCTATCGCCCATGAAAAAGGGATTGCAAACAGTCAGGTTCCACGGGCCAGAGCACTTGCACAGAATCGCAACAGGCGCTGACATTCAACGCCGATCGGATTTGTCGGCCAGGCGCGCCTGAAGATCTGCGATCGTCTGTTGCGCTTCGCGTTCGCGGCGCTCCGCGGCGATCCGCGCCTGGGTTTGCGCCTCGGCGCGCTTTGCTTCGGTCTCGGCGCGCTTTGCCTCGCTCTCGGCGCGCTTTGCCTCGGTCTCGGCGCGTTGTTCCGCTGCCTGCCGAACCGCCGCCTCGGCAGCAGCGCGCTCATCGGCCTCGCGCCGGCTGGCTGCCTCGGCCTCGGCCCGCAGACGATCCTCGCGCCAAGCTGGCAGCACAAAGTCCGCATAGACCGGATCATCGCGCAATGCCTCGTCCTCGGGCAGACCGCACAGATCCGCTATCCGAAACTGAAAACCCGGCAATACCCGTGAGCGGATCACGCCATCCACAGCCTGGATTGGCACATACAGACCGCGGGCATTGCGGGTATAGAAAAACTGATGCTCGATGGCCTGATGCAAAATGTAATATTCGGGCACGCCGCCAGCCTGGTACTCGGCCTTCTTCTGCACTGTATCGCGCAGGATGCCGGAACGCGCCTTATCCGATAAGGCCTCGATGCAGAGGTCATAAACACCGTGATAGGAACAATCCAACGGCAACAGTACCGACGGATTGTCATTGTGCACCACGGCCAGATCCGGCTTGCGGATGACCGTGCCTGTGGGCAAGGCCAAACGAAAGCCCATGTCCAAACCCACCAGCTTGGCAATCGGCCGAGTCTTCAGGAAGTGATCCAACAACCGCGTCAGCCAATGGTAGATCAGGAAGGTCTGGTAATCGGACACCGGTTTCTCCTCCAGCAAACCGTTGTTCCATTCGTATTGGATGTCGGATTGCAGATAATAGTCTCTCCAATACTGATCTTCCGTCACCCGGCGACCCGCATGAGACACCGGTTCAATGGGCTCAGGCAGCGATTGCGCGCGGGACGATACGCTCTGGTTTGGCTGCTGGGCCGGCTCGGCTTGGACGATCTGGGACATGGTACAGGTCCGGTTGCAAATGCCAGTCGCAAGGCTAGCATGTCCTGGGCCGATCTGCTGCTGTCTGTTCACAAGCAGATGAAACCAGGCTTGAAGACTGTGCGAGCAGGCGAGGCTCGTACGCAGGATGCCGCGCCCCTGGCAAGAATGCATTGCTGGCCGGGATCAGGATCGAAATTGACTGTACTGCGTCTACGCATATCCGATCTGTCGGCTCAGATCCCGATCCTAAAGAATACTTTTACAATCCCTGAGAAGGGTGCTGCCTGCGTAGAATGTTCAGCTATTCTATTCCACCAGAATGAAGTTTGATTCACCGCAGAGACGCAGAGAAGAGGGATGCATTGGCCTTAGCCTAGAAGGCTGTCCGAGAACGGAGCGCCATCCAACGAGGTATGCAATAGCCCGATATTGAACAGATCCGGATCAGCCGCCGGATAGCGAAGACTGAGATCCTCGGTGACCGCCCGCGTCGCAAAGCCCTGGCCGTGCACAGCCACCCCGAGCTGTTCCAGCCGAACGGTCTCCGGAGCCCTGGTCGAGAAGACATGCACATTCGGCGGCGGTCGCAGACTCTTGCTGACCTGACTTGCGGCATCATGGTTACCGGCGACCAGATACGCGCTGATCCCGGTCTCCTGTGACAGCCCCATCTGCCAGGTAAAGAACAGCCCCGTGTTGTCGTCCTTCCAGTCGCCGTCGTACAAATTCGCCAGCCAGCAATACGAATGCAACCTGCTCATCGATCGCCAGTTGGATCAGATTTTCGAAGGCGCGTCTTGTTGCACCCCGGATCTCGTCGATCGGCGCCCCCTCGTATTGCCCAAGACCGCGCAGCGGGCTGTCGAGGTGGATATCAGCGGCGTGAATGAATTTCACCATCAAACCCATCGCCCATGAAAAAGGGATTGCAAACAGTCAGGTTCCACGGGCCAGAGCACTTGCACAGAATCGCAACAGGCGCTGACATTCAACGCCGATCGGATTTGTCGGCCAGGCGCGCCTGAAGATCTGCGATCGTCTGTTGCGCTTCGCGTTCGCGGCGCTCCGCGGCGATCCGCGCCTGGGTTTGCGCCTCGGCGCGCTTTGCTTCGGTCTCGGCGCGCTTTGCCTCGGTCTCTGCGCGCTTTGCCTCGCTCTCTGCGCGCTTTGCCTCGCTCTCGGCGCGCTTTGCCTCGGTCTCGGCGCGTTGTTCCGCTGCCTGCCGAACCGCCGCCTCGGCAGCAGCGCGCTCATCGGCCTCGCGCCGGCTGGCTGCCTCGGCCTCGGCCCGCAGACGATCCTCGCGCCAAGCTGGCAGCACAAAGTCCGCATAGACCGGATCATCGCGCAATGCCTCGTCCTCGGGCAGGCTGCACAGATCCGCTATCCGAAACTGAAAACCCGGCAATACCTGCGAGCGGATCACGCCATCCACAGCCTGGATTGGCACATACAGACCGCGGGCATTGCGGGTATAGAAAAACTGATGCTCGATGGCCTGATGCAAAATGTAATATTCGGGCACGCCGCCAGCCTGGTACTCGGCCTTCTTCTGCACTGTATCGCGCAGGATGCCGGAACGCGCCTTATCCGATAAGGCCTCGATGCAGAGGTCATAAACACCGTGATAGGAACAATCCAACGGCAACAGTACCGACGGATTGTCATTGTGCACCACGGCCAGATCCGGCTTGCGGATGACCGTGCCTGTGGGCAAGGCCAAACGAAAGCCCATGTCCAAACCCACCAGCTTGGCAATCGGCCGAGTCTTCAGGAAGTGATCCAACAACCGCGTCAGCCAATGGTAGATCAGGAAGGTCTGGTAATCGGACACCGGTTTCTCCTCCAGCAAACCGTTGTTCCATTCGTATTGGATGTCGGATTGCAGATAATAGTCTCTCCAATACTGATCTTCCGTCACCCGGCGACCCGCATGAGACACCGGTTCAATGGGCTCAGGCAGCGATTGCGCGCGGGACGATACGCTCTGGTTTGGCTGCTGGGCCGGCTCGGCTTGGACGATCTGGGACATGGTACAGGTCCGGTTGCAAATGCCAGTCGCAAGGCTAGCATGTCCTGGGCCGATCTGCTGCTGTCTGTTCACAAGCAGATGAAACCAGGCTTGAAGACTGTGCGAGCAGGCGAGGCTCGTACGCAGGATGCCGCGCCTCTGGCAAGAATGCATTGCTGGCCGGGATCAGGATCGAAATTGACTGTACTGCGTCTACGCATATCCGATCTGTCGGCTCAGATCCCGATCCTAAAGAATACTTTTACAATCCCTGAGAAGGGTGCTGCCTGCGTAGAATGTTCAGCTATTCTATTCCACCAGAATGAAGTTTGATTCACCGCAGAGACGCAGAGAAGAGGGATGCATTGGCCTGAGACGGCCTTGTTCATAACTCCGACCAACTGACGAGCAAGTACGTGGAGCTTTTCCCAGCAATTCCCGATGAAAATAATTCTGCTTTGAAAACATCGTGTTGGCGTAGCTTCGAAAATAATTCTTCGTAAACTTCGGGGGAAAATGGGCGGGAGAAAATGGGGACAGACCACGTTTTCCACGATTTACAGAATCGCGGTCATGCTGAAAAAGGTGGTCTGTCCCCGTTTTCTCATGCTGAAGCGCCGTCGCGATCAAGGTGGTTAGAGCGATGATTAACGCCCCTCTGCCTATCCGTGAACTTGGCCATTTTCCTGGTGAACTCTCCGCGCAGCCCTGCATTGGGCGCCAGCAGGCCACGACGTACAGACACCGCGTCCCTTGCAGGGGGAGGGGACGAGCAAAACGTGACCGCATGGGTAGGCTGTCGAAATGTCCTGAGTTTTGATGCCAAACCGATTCCGGGTCTTGGATTGCTTTATCAAACGCACTGGGGAAGCCTCATCGGTGTCGGGGTCGCTATCGGAATCGGAATCGAATCCGCTCATCGATTAAAGCAGCCAACTCGATACCAATCCCTAATTCCGACCTTGACACCGATCCCGACACCGACTAAGCATCCATAAACCGGGAAGCGCTTGTTTTAGTAAGACTGCAGATTTCGACAGCCTACCGCATGGGTCGTCGTAGGCGCGCGCAAAACCGCAGGCGAGGATGCCACCTTCTAGGAAGCGGCGACATCCGCGCTCCGTCAAGGATGCCTTGACCTTGCACACGATGTGGCAACCCGGGGTTGATCCTTTAGGGGAAAACCCTTACTTCGACGGAAACGAAGCCCAGATTGTAGATGCCATGATCAAAAAGAGCGCCCCGACGACTGCCACTGCGACGGTCGCATTATCCCTGTGTCTGTCCGCTGTCCCGATCCCGCTCGCCGGGTATGTACCAGCCCACCTGATCGGCGGTGAGAAAACGGCGTCCCCCTCCTACCCGGCGCCGAACAGAAGCAGCCTGATCAACTTGGATCTGGCCAGGGCCGACTATCGGGGCGCGCGGATCAGGCAGTCGGCGAAGACCCTGGGCGCCTCCGGCACCGAGGACAAGACCGCCGAGGCGGGGCCGGAGCATCCGCTGCCAGTGCCACGCCTATCCGGCAAGGCGCGCAGCCGCGCCGCGCACTGCCTTGCGCTCAACATCTACCACGAGGCGCGCTCCGAGCCGCGCTTAGGCCAGGAGGCCGTTGCTGCCGTGACCATCAATCGGGTCGCCTCAACCAAGTTTCCGAATTCCGTCTGCGGCGTCGTCCAGCAGGGCGGCACGAAGCGCAACCGCTGCCAGTTCTCCTGGTGGTGCGACCGCCGCTCCGACCGGCCCCAGGAGGCCGATGCCTGGGCACGGGCCCAGGCCCTGAGCCGCGAGGCACTCGACGGCAAGCTGAGCGACCCCACCAACGGCGCGCTCTACTATCACGCCAATTACGTCGAGCCTCGTTGGTCGCGCGTCTTTCACAAGACCAGCCGGATTGGTCGCCATCTGTTCTACAAGCCGCGCGGTGCTTGATAGCCGAACGCTCAAAAGATCGCGAGATAGGCCGCAAAAAAAGACACAAAAAAAGACATCCACTTTACTTTGCAATCAAAGAAAGTGGGCAATCAAAGAAAGTGGGTGTCCTTTTTTTTAGTGTCCTTTTTTTGTTTTTTGCCCCAAAGAAAGTGGGTGTCCTTTTTTTGTCTTATTCTTTTTTTGTTTTTTGTCTTTTTTTTGTCTTTTTTTTGTCTTTTTTTGTCGCGCTTTTTTTGTCGCGTCCTTTTTTCGTCGCGGCATCGACTGAAACAGCCGGGCCTGCTCGGATCGGGGCAGCATGATCCAGAGATAGCGCGCCGGGGAGCGCGTGTTGAAAGCCGGCGGTGGCGAACTGACCGCGGTCGGTGCGCCTGTTGCGTCCGCCACCTCACGCCCGAAGGCGATGGCCGCCGCACGCAGCGGCGCGTTGGGCGCGAGCGCGCCGCGATGGCGGTACCGCCTGGGCGGCGGCCAATCTGTGAACAAGCTGCGCCGCGAGATGGTCGATCAACAGGCTTGCTCAAAAGCTTGGCGGCGTGAGCGTCAATAACATGGTGCCACCACGCCGGCTACGATCCGAACAGGCAGGCAGCCGATAGACAACGCGTTCAGCGTCGAGCAGTTCCAGACGCTCGAGCGCGAAGGGCGGCTCTGTAGGTGCGGGGTGGCTGCCCTTACCCGACCGGGACTTTCACCCGGCAAGAAGCGCCTAGCTTCGCTTGGCGCACTACAGGCTTTCTCCCAGGAATGGCGCGGCGCTCGCGTCCGCTCAACTGGCATCATTTGCCGGGTCGCCCGCAAGCGGGCTCCTACGCCGACCGGCTGCCACGGCTGGTAAAGGTCCGCTTACGGGCGAGTCGCCTTGGCCCCTCTGCGTCTCTGCGGTGAATCCTTACATTCTTTGAAGGCAGCAACCTCCTGAGAAACCCGAGAGTCAGCAATCCAGGAGCGGACTGTCGTGATGCTCGAGCTTCACATCCCCCGCGGGCTTTTTGGCATCTGGCAGATCCACTCTCGTCCGCGACAACCGAGGCTGGCATCGCCGCTCAGCCATCACGAGCAAGACAACAATCGGCTGGAATGTCCTTGTCATGCCTGTTCAGACCATGGGCTGCCTGATGATGGTTTTCCATTTCTCGGGGGCTGCTCGCCTGATGTCGCTCAAATAGATCTCGTGATGTTTGCCCCTTTTCTGGCTGCCGCTTTGTTCGATGAACGAATGAACTTTTTCTATGCTTGGCCGCTCCTCGGAAAAGGGGCCAATATGCATGATTTGCGCGGCCTTGCCCTCGTCAAAGGATTCGAACCTGACCAGAGGCAAGGATGCCGGATTGGTCTTCGCCTTTACTTGTTCTATTGCTTGTTGAACCAGCTTTTCTGTCACGAGATCGGGCTGCATGATCATCAAAGTCCATTTCCATTGGCTTTTGTCGCCTACAGTAAAGGATGACATATCCTCTGCCCACCACAGACCTTCCAGTGGCATCACACCGTAATCGACTCCTATTTCTCCTTTTTTGATCATGAATTTCAATGCATAGGCCACAGGATACAAAGCCTCGATCGCCTCTTTGAACGCCTCGGCAGTGTTCGGGTCTCCCTGCCCATCAAGCATCAGATACTTCCATTCTGGCACTTCAACGATGGTTACCTCCGTCGCTGATGGCTTGTAAAGTTGCTTGAATTCTTTTTTGTAATCGATCTTCTGCATTCGTCTACCCTGTCAAACCATGGGGATAGTCATTGCCGACGATGTCACGCAGCGATTGCAGCCGCTCGCCGTAGATGCGCCAACGCCCGACGGAGGTGGCGTAGATGGGCTTGCGCACCTGGGCGACGCTGGCGGTGCGTATCGGGCGACGGTTTTCATAGAACTTCAAACAAGCATCGTCCCAATTCAAGCCGATGTGAGCGATGATTTGCCGCGCCCGGTCCGGCAGGTTCGCAACCATCTGCTCGTAGGGCAGGTGCAGGATGCGATCCGAGGGCAATAGGCTTTGCCAGTGTTGCATGATCTGGATACAGCGGTTGTAGTAGCGGCCGAGCTCCCCGAGGTCGTAGGCAAACTCCATGTTTTCGTTAAACAAGCGGGTATAGTTCGACAGACAGGCATCCATCGGATCGCGCATGCTGTGGATAATGTGGGCGCTAGGCAGTGCACGACAGATGAAACCCAGATAGTGAAAATTTCCAGGCATTTTATCGGTGATGCGCAATGCGCTTGGGTGATGCTGGCGCAGGCGGTCCAGATAGGCCGCACCGATTTCGCTGTAATCAGCCTCGCTCAGGCGTGGTGCCCAGTGCGCGGCCTGCTGCATGGGGCCGACCCCGGGGTGCGCGCTGAGCACGGCGTGGAAATCCCTGAGTTCGCCGGCGCCATGTACATCAGGATGGCTGCAAAGCACCTGTTCAATCAGCGTGGTGCCCGAGCGCGGCATGCCGACGATGAAGACCGGGGTCGGGTCGGCGTCGGTCGCTCTTTGCGATGCCAGGCTGCCGACGGGAAAGGCGGCGATCAATGCGCTCCCCAGGGACTGGGCACGCGCCTCATCATAGTGAAAGGTCGCGCGTTTGAGCCGATTCGCCTCCCGATAGGCGATCAGCGCCAGCGCGGCCTGGCCGACGTCTTCGCGCGCCTTGGCGACGGCAAACAGCAGCCGCATACGCTGATCGGCGCCCAACGCGTCGCGGGCGACCAGCTGTTCCTCCAGAAACTCGTAGTGGGGATCATCCAGGTTATAGGTGATCAGCGTCGAGATATTCTGGTGCGCCTCGAGAAAGTCCGGACGCGCATCAATGGCCAGGCGCAGTCGCTGGCGGGCCTCGTCCAATTCGCCGCGATCGATGAGGATGGCCGCGGCGTTGTTCTGCGCCTCGGCATGGCGCGGGTCGATCCTGGCGGCTTGCAGATAGGCGTTCAGCGCGCTGTCCTCGTCGTTGAGCCGATTCAGCGTGCTGCCGAGATTGTTCCAGGCCAGGTTATGCCGTGGGTCGAGCGCCACAGCCCGGGCGAAGGCGTCGCGTGCCGCGGTCAGCTCCTTGCTATCGTCCAGCGCGATGCCGAGGTTATACCAGGCCAGCGCATCCTTGGGCGCCAGTTCAGTCGCTGCCCGCCCCTGCACGACGGCTTCTTCGGGGCGTCCGAGGCGGCGCAGCATTTCGCACAGGTTGCGCCGGCAGCTGACGATCTCTGGCGCCTGCTCCACGGCTTTGGCCATCAGCTCAGCGGCCTGCGCAGCCTTGCCGACTTGATGCGCCAGCAGCGACAGGCACTGGTAAGCGCCGGCCGCCAGACCCGCATTGGTCTCGGCTTGGATTGCACTGGCCGGCTGTGCGGACAGCATATGCAACAGCTGCCGACAGGTCATCTCGGCCTCTTGTAGACGCCCGGAGACGCGCAATTGTTCCGCTTGCGCCAGTTTTGTCTTCAGCTCCGCCTGTGTCGCCATTGGGTTTGGTTCTCCGGAACCCTCTGTAAATGCAATGGTCCGCGAACGCGGCGCTTTGCCAATGGCTTGGCTATGACATAATCAAGCGATTACAGTCAGTCGATATTGCCCTTTTGATGCTGGTCATAAAGATAGCCGCCGAGCGCCCCTGCTCCGGCACCGATGAGCGCGCCCGCCCCAGCATTCGCGCTCAACGAGCCCAGCGCGGCACCGGATGCGGCACCGAACAGGGCCGAGCTTCCGGCGCGGCTGCCGGTGGTGGTGCCGCAGCCGGACAAAGTCCCGGCGCCGATTGCCAGCGCAGCGATCAAAGCTGCTCTAAACAGGGGGGCTTTAATCACCGATGTTGCAATCGGGAAGAGGCCGACAGGCGAGGCGACCGCCAATCTCGACGATGGGATGCGGTGCGGGAAAGACATCAGGTTGGTCATTGCGAAAGATACCCGTGCGATAGTGCATGCGGCCTTGCAGGCCAAAGGCCAAAGGCCAAGGATACCGCAAGCGACTCAGAGCGTAAAAGCACGGGACGAGACCGCCACAGCCGGGGTGCCAAGCAAATGCACTGGGCTGCTTACAGCGTCCGCCCCTTGCGTGCAAGCCAGGCATCGACGGATAACCTGCCGGGGCCGAAGGCGACGATGACCAACAGCAAAGTACCCCAGGCGAAATGGTCATTGATCGCTGCCGGGCAAGCGAATCCGAACAATGCCGGATAGCTGATCACCGCAACCATGTTGACCACGAATAAACCGAGGGCGGCGGGACGGGAAAACAGACCCAAAAACAACAGTACCGGAAACACCAGCTCGCCGAAGGTACCGCTGACCGCCGCAACTTCAGGCGGCAGCACGGGCACGGAATACTCTTCGCGAAATAAAAACAGGGTGCTGTCCCAATCGGCGATCTTGGTCTTGCCTGCTTTGAAGAATTGCCAGCCGACATAAAGGCGAATTGTCAAACAGAGCAGACTGCCGCCCCAGTCGGTCAGCAATGCGTCGAAGCGCGTAGTCATACGGTGTATGCTAAGGAGTGGATTCATCAGTTGGGTACTCTTGCTTTTTAGCAACTTATCAGGGGCTTGCCAGGGTGCTGAGTGCGTAGAATGTTCAGCTATTCAACCAGAATGAAGTTTGATTCACTCCTATTCTTTGACGGCAGCGCTAAGCAAACATCAGGTTTCTCACGGATGTCATGTCTTTTCGATCCCGATCCCGATCCCGAATCAAGTCGCGCTGGGCGGGTTGCACCCTGGGGTATCTTCAGTTCATTTGTTGAGAAGACACTGGCCTAGCCTTTCTCCAGGGAAAGGCGCGGCGCATGCGTCCGCTCCGCTGGCAGCATTTGCCGGGTCGCCTTAGGCGGGCTCCTACGGCTGGTCAAGGTGCGCTTGCGGGCGAGGCGCCTTGGCCCCTCTGCGTCTCTGCGCTGAATCCTTACATTCTTTGAAGTCAACACCCGCTTGCCAAAGTTCTCCAGTATCAGAGCCTGGCAAAGCGGCGCCGAAGCTCGGTTAACATCCAGCGAACGATTTCCATCAGGCAAAATGCGCCAGCACTTCCGCCGCAGCGGTCAGCCGGCAGCCGCAAACAGCCCGGCTTGCAGCCACCGGGGCAGTGCCGCTGCGGCATCGAATTCCGACTCGGCAGCGTCGGCGGCTTCGAGGGCAGCACCCAGGGTCATGCCTTGGTCGAGCATGCGCAGTGCCTGAAATTCGCCTACCGACAGACACAGAAGCTGCGCACGCCAGCGCGGGCGACAGACGATGCAGCAGCTGGTCCGCTCCAGTTGATCGGGCCAGCCAGGCCCATCCGCTTGATGCGCCTGCCAGAGATCAGCAATGGCCCAGCGCGACTGCAATAGGATGAATGGCGCGCGCGGTTTCAAATGCAGGCGGTCGAGGTCTGCGATTCCCATGCGTGCCAATTCGGTGCTATCCAGTGCGCGGGCATCCGGCGCGTAGTGAGCGCAATGCAAAGCCCATTCGAGGCGCGCCATATCGGGTAGGTAGGGATAGTCGGCGATCGGTGTAAAGTCATCCAGAAACTCGGCAAACTGGGCGCCGAACCGGTTCAGATCGCCCTCGCGCGGCGGCTTCGCGCGACCATATTCCCGCGCCAGAGCGCGAAAAAACTCCTTTCCGACCAGCTGTTGCAGCACCGGGCAGGCATTGCCCAGGCTGCGCTCCCAATTTGCGGTGAGGTTTCCTCGATACAGCGCAAAACGCTTGGCCGCAAGTTCCGCATCACCTTGGAACAGCTCGACCGGATCGGCGTCGGCAAGCAACAGGCACTCGGCGAAGTGAGCTTGCAGCTCTGCGATTTCAGACATCGGAAACCCTGTACGCGTGATCCGCTCTGTGCCGCCAACCTGCGCCCGGGCTGGCGTCACCGGCAGGCGAGTCAGTGCTGCATGGGTCTCCCTTGGACGGATGATCAGGCATGCTCATGGATAATGCCTTTGCCGCAGTCTGCCGTGCTCGCTCAGCCTCGGCGACCAAAACCGACAGGGCTGGAATGTCGGTGTCCCATTCGATCAGAGTCGGCAATGCACCGAAACGGGTCACGCAATCATGGTACAACTGCCAAACCACATCGGCCACCGCGGCGCCATGATGGTCGACGACAACCTCGTCAGTGACTAGATGGCCGGCCAAATGCACCTCGGCAATCGCGCTGGCATCGATTGCCGCCATGGCCTCACGCGCATCTTCACCGTGGTTACATTGGTTGACGTATAAGTTATTCACATCGAGCAGCACACCGCAGCCGGTGCGGCGCGCGACCTCATCCAGGAATTGGGCTTCGCCGAGGCTATCGGCAGCAAAGCGCAGATGGGTGGAGACATTTTCCAGCACGATCGGCCCCAGCACCTGCTGCGCCTGCTCGACCCGCGCACAGACCAGATGCAATGCCTCTTCGGTGAATGGCATAGGCAGCAGATCGTTGAAGTGGCGACCAGGCACCACGGCCCAGCACAGATGTTCGGAGATCAGTGCCGGTTCGAAGCGGCATGCAACCTTGCGTACTTTAGCCAGATGTTCGGCAAAGTGCTCATCGCTCGCCGAGCCAATGCCGAGACCGACACCATGCAATGACAAGGGATAATCGGCACGCAGAGTTTCCAACACCTGTAGATCCCAACCGCCGGCACCGAAGTAGTTCTCGGTATGCACCTCGATCCAGTCCACCGACGGGCGCTGTTGAAGGAAATCACGGTAGTGACAGGCACGCAGGCCGACACCGAATCCTTGCAGTCGATTCAATTTATCTGCACCCTACTCGAGTTCGGATGGCAGGCCGGCGACGCGACCTCAGCAGCGCGTCGCCGACGCCGACAGACTATTAGCCCTCAGCGCCCGGCTTCAGAGAGCCGCCCCGATCGGCACAGGTGCCGGTGGCAACGTATTTCCATTCGTTGGGATCGTTATCGGTCTTGGCCTGCCCAGCGCAGGAATGTGTGCCGGTTGCATTAGCACAGTCGTTATCTCCGGCCTTGGCGATTCCGAAACATTTCTCCTTGCTGTCATCTCCGGCCTGCACCGCTGTTACGCCAGCGGCGGTGATTCCAGCAAGGGCGGCGGCGAGCAGAAATTGACGCTTGTTCATGGTGAATTCTCCAATGGGTAATAAAGTGCGGCCGCTAGGCCTGGGTTGAGCGATTCTTTAAGCGATTGCCAGAGAGAAACAGACTAGCTGGCGCCGTATTCACGTTCGCCCTCGCGCAGCGGCAACCCGTCCATGGTCGCCCTGTGGGCGGATTGCGGCAACGTCGATGCCGGATGAAAAGACAAGCCAGTTGGTTTGTATCTCGACAGAAATCGCCTTGTTTAGTGGATCGCCGTGACCGCGGATGTCATACCCGCTCTCTCGGCTTCCCGAAAGATGAGACCGAACTCTGTCCCGTTTTCTTTCACTCGACGAACTGGGGTTAAATCAGCCTGCACGCAATGCAGGTCGGCACAAATCTCAGTGGGCCGTTTGCGCGCGATGCATGGCACAGCAGAACCTGTGCGGTGCGCCGCCGCTGGCTGTAGTATTGCTTATCTTCTTATTGCAGCTGGGCTCTGCGCCATCGTCGATCGCATAGTGCGAGGGTCTTCTGCAATTTCCCAATGCAATCGGGCCGCGAGTTGGTCACTAAAATTGATTATGCTTACACCCATACATCGGCGCTGCCTCATTATCGGCCTTCTGCTTGCCCTGGGGTTGAGCCTGGGCTGCAGCTCCAGCATTCCTCCAGCCATCCGCGGGGAGGCATCCGGCGAGCCGCTGACCCTGGTATCGGTCACGCAAGTACAGCAAAACCCGGAGCGCTACGGCGGAAAACGGATTCGCTGGGGCGGTAGTATTTTGAATCTGCGCAATCTGCCGAACAGCACCGAGATCGAAGTCCTGTCGCGTCCGCTGGCCAGCGATGGCGAGCCGCGCCTGGGTGTAGACGGAAAAGGCAGATACATCGCGCAAGTCCAGGGCTTCATCGACCCCGCCGAATATGCCCAGGATCGACTGCTGACCGTGGTCGGCAATCTTGTCGCGGTCGAGACCCGCGATGTTGGCGAATACCCTTACCGCTACCCGGTGTTAGCGGTCACCGATCGCTATCTATGGCCGGTGAATCCGATCAATGATGGATACTATAGGTACCCTGGGGGGTACCCCTGGGGTTATCCCTGGAACTACGCCGGATTCGGCTACGGACCTTGGTACGGCCCCGGATTTGGCCCCTGGTATCGACCCTGGTACGGACCCTGGTGATGGCGTCAAGGATTGGTCTTTGCCTGCAAGGACCGATCTCGTTGTAGATGCCAGGCACTTCCAGCCAATCGGGCGCTGCCTGGGTAGAATGTTCAGCCATTTAACCAGAATGAAGTTTGATTCATATTCTTTAAAGGCAGCACCCAGCTAACATCCGCCCAATAAACGTCAGGCTTCTCACGCCCTGATGTCATGTCTTTCTCGATCCCGATCCCGATCCCGATCCCGATCAAGTCGCGCTGGGCGGGTTGCACTCTGGGGTATCTTTAGTTGATTTTTGGAGAAGACTGTGGCCTACAGCCTTTCTCCCGGGAAAGGCGCGGCGCTTGCGTCCGCTCAGCTGGCATCATTTGCCGGGTCGCCCGCAAGCGGGCTCCTACCCTCTGCGGTGAATCCCTTACATTCTTTGAAGGCAGCACCCAGCCAACCGAGTCCCTGCACGGAGACGACAGTCGCCTCGCTGATAAACCCGTGTTCACGCCCGCCCTCTGTATTCGGCCGGCACTGCTCGCGCCGGCCCGCCTGCAAGGCGAATATCAATCCCGCATCCTCTAGTGGATCGATTTCCGATAATCGCTAAGGTCTAATAATCCCGAACCATAACAATAACAATAACAGAAGCAGCAGCAAGACAATCAGCCACCAAAACAACCCAGGGCCAATTGGCTTGTTGTTGCGTGGCTCGACCTGGTCACAAGGGGTTAATCGGGGCTGATCCAGCCTGCGGTCAGCCAATGCATAGGGAGCCGATGCAGGCCGTCGGCAGATTGGCCTGGCTTCCTGGCACGCATCGGACGTTGCTATTGCTCCGGCTGCAATCCGCCCGCGGCGGGCGGGCTGCTTGCCTGGCCAGTGGTGTAGCGGTCGACTCATCGGCGACCGATCCTGCGAATGTCGCCATCGAAGGTCGGCACAGAAAGCACGAAGGGATCGGTGGGATAGCACAAGGCCTGCTCTTCGAGGATACCGAGCGCAATCTCTTCACCCATACGCAGACTGTCGTAATAGTCGGTGAAATAGTGGACACCGGCCATGTTGCGCGCAATGGCGATATTGGCAGCCAACTTGTTGAGTTCGCCTTCCAAGGTCAAAGCGACATCGGCCGATTGGATAGCGGTCGTTTCCGGACAGGACGGATCCAGTCTGTCGCCCGCGGCACGCAAGACGATCGGCTGGTCGTCCGCTGCCAAACGTTTGAACCTGACCGCGTATTCATCGGGCTGACCATTTTCGGACACCTTGGTCTTGACCAGCACCGCGCCCGTGTCGAAAAACGCTTTCAAAATGGTCACGCAGGCTCCGGCGACGGTCGCGTGCCCCGCACCATAGGCCGGATGCATCGGAGAACCCTCCGGGAATGCCATGGGCAAAAAATACGTGTTTGCACCCGTTCCTTGGGCAATCGCGCTGAGCGTGCTATCCGGACTACCGCCTGAATTGTTTTCCAGCTTTGTGCGGTAAGCACGGACATGGGCAGTCAATGCTGCGGGGACGGTTTTCTTTGCCTCTGCCGACAATTGGTTTTCGCTGTACAGCCGATCCAGCTCGATGCGGGCAGCCAGTGCTTCAGGGCGCAGACGAATATGATTATTGAATTTCTGAAAACGCACCGCTTTCAAGGCGCGCGTGGCGACCTCGGTCACCAAGGTCAGGATATGCGGTCCGCCATAAAGGGCAAAGCCGCCGGCTTGACGTTGGGTGGCTGGATGTTCGGCAGCAGCACCAACCCCGGAGAGGTGATCGAAACTCGGGTCGAACGGCGTTCCCATACCCAGCAGGATGATGCAGGCATTGAGATAGGCCTCATACAGCGCATCACGGTGGACATAGGTCGCCAAATCGCGGGGCGTCGAAATAAAACGTCGCGGGGGGCGACAGGGAGCCGCAACCGGGACGCCCGCCGCGTCGCCGTAGATGACCTCGCTTGCTGGCTTCAGACCACGTTGCACCTCGACATAGGAGGACATGGTGACCATATAGTCTTTACCAGGCTTGGCAATGGGTACCTGCTGATCGATGTGGAGTACCCCATAACCGATCCTGCCGTCGGCAACGCTGCCACCGCCATTGAGGTCTGTGTTGCCGATCAATAAGAATTGCGACAGATAGGGTCCGATCTCCACCCCGGGTGACGAACCGCGAAATACCGTTTGCGCCGTCAACTCGCCATTGCTGCCCAGTTTGCGCGGCCTTCCGATCGGGCTCTGTGCATAGCCCAGGGCATTGAGACGCTTCAGGCTATCCTGTACAGCAACATTAGCGCTGCCGTTCTCGAAATCGTTCAATGGTTGGTCACGCAACAATGCAAGCTCATAGACCTCGGCAATCTCGAAGATCAACTCCGGATTCGGGCAACCATTCGCATCAAGCAATGGCGGTGCAGGCGGCATGCTGACCGCTTGTGCATCCGGTCCCTGCAACTCGAAGGCAGTTCCAGCGGTGGGCGCTTCCCATTGGCGGTAGGATTTTTCTGGCACGCATTGGGTTGCCTTATAATCATCACCCACCAGTTGCACGCTGTAGTGCGCTCCATGATGCACGCGATACGAAAAGGGATCGGCGAAGGCATCGTCGATGGCGCGTCGAAATTCGACAAAGTCCTGCGGGTCATGCAGCAGACCAGTGTCAGGATTATGGGGCAGTCCCTTAGTAAAAGACATAAAGTAAAGATCGCCGGCGTAGCGCTGTTCGTCGCCATTGGCATGATGGGCTGGATGTTCGCGGCTGCGCGCGAGTTCGGCAGCTTCCAGGCGAACGGCATGAGATTCTTGTCTTCGATCAGTCATGATAGCAATGTCCGATGGGCGAGAGAGTGGATCAGGCTGAGCCGGGCATGATCCCGAGCAAGGTTCAAGATTGCGAATGCGATAAGGCGATTGCCGGAGAGAAACGTACCAACTGGCGCCGGATTCGCCTTCGCGACGCGGCAACGTCGATGCCGGACGAAAAGACAAGCCGGGTGGTCTGTTTCTCCACAGAAATCGCCTAAATTAAGCGATCCGTTGGGCTCGGAAAGAAAGTGTACCCGAGACAACCGGCTTCATTCAGTTAGAAACATCACATTCTGAACTGGAATTCTGGCAACCGCAGGAATCAAAACAGGCTCGACAGAGGACATCAAGACAATTCGAATACCATGAAATCGGCAGAAATCGCCTCATCCGAACCACTGCGAGCACAGCCTTCATGTCCAGTTTAGCGCCCGCACTGCACTGCTCTTGTCCATCGCCATGGTAACCGAAGCATTCCCCTGTCCAGAAACCATTTGGCTGGCCGAGGTTCTGCGCGGAGAGCCCCGATGGCCACCGCAGAATATGGATAAGAACGCGATCCAACGCGTGCTGACTGCGGCCAACAGCAACGACGTGCAAGAACTGCTGTTTACCAAGCTGCACTCTAACAGCATCTGGGAGCAGCTCCCGGATCGGCTGCGCCAACGGCTGCACGACGCACACAGGCATGCCATTGCGCGCGAGCTGTTTCTACAAGAGGAGACCGCGAAGGATCTGGATGCCCTTGCCGCTGCCGGCATTGATGTATTGCTTCTTAAAGGCACCGCACTTGCTTACAACCTCTATGCCTCTCCGGCACTGCGCCCGAGGCGCGATGTCGACCTATTAATGCATGACAAAAGCACCGCACACAAAGCCTGGCATCTGCTGGAACAACGCGGCTATACTCGCGGTGACGCCATTGGCGGCGATCTCATCAGCCATGAATACTGCTGCGCGCGCAAGGTGCCACCAAGCGCTGGAGTGGTGCTGGACGTACACTGGAAGCTGAGCAACTCGCACTTTTTTGCACAAAAGTTTAGTTACGATGAACTTCGTTGCAAACGCGTGCCGGTGCCCATGCTGGGCTCTGGGGCATACGCGCTAGGAGCGGTTCATGCCTTAATTCATGCGCTGTTTCACCGCGCCTGGAGTCTGGGCGGAAACGAACCGGATCGCCTGATCTGGCTCTATGACATCGATCTGCTTTGCCGCCATCTCAGCCGCGAGCAATGGGACGAATTTGCCCTGCTGGTCGCCACCCGCGACCTGGGACCCATCTGTCGGGAAGGACTCGAGCGCGCCCGCGAATGCTACAACACACCCATCCCGGGGGAAATTTTCGCCCACCTAAAACCCCAACACCCGAGATCAAACCGGCAACTGGAATTGATGCGCCCTGGACCAGGACGAGTTCTGTACGAAATACAATCGCTCGGTTCCTGGCGCAGTCGGCTTCGGTATCTGCGCGGGCATCTCTTTCCTTCCCGACACTACATGCAACAGCGGTTTGGAGCCGACCGCGGCCCCGCATTGATCTTTGCCTATTTGCGCCGCGGCTGGGGAGGAATCAAGAAACGAGCGCTCACTTGGCAACGCTCGCTGCGTTAGCCTGACTCTGCTGCGGGATACAGCCGGGGTGCCAACTTCGCAGAAAGTTGACTTCTTCACTCAGGATGCAGGCTGATTCAGCGCAAAAACGCGGAGAACGCAAAGAAGAACCGAGCACTGGGCACGGCTCTGGGACAAGATCAACGAGTTCGCGCCCAGGCAGGTGGAGTTACAGCACTTTAGCAACGGGCGCGACCTCAAAATACTGTGGATCAGGGAGAGGTATATGACGCAAATGACAGAATCCCTTCAAGCAGCACGTCCGATACGCAGGCGATTGCCGGAGAGAAACAGACCAACTGACGCCGGATTCTCGTTCGCCTTCGCGCAGCGGCAACCCGCCCATAATCTCTCTATGGGCGAGTTGCCCTAACGTCGATGCCGGACGAGAAGGAGTGCTGCCTTCAAAGAATGTAAGGATTCACCGCAGAGACGCAGCGTGCGCAGAGGGGCCAAGGCGCCTCATCCGCAAGCGGACCTCGACTAGCCGCGGGAGCCGCTCGGGGTAGGAGCCCGCTTAGGGCGACCCGGCAAATGATGCCAGCGGAGCGGACGCAAGCGCCGCGCCTTTCCCGGGAGAAAGGCTGTAGGCCAGTGTCTTCTCGACTAATGAACTGAAGATACCCCTGGGTGCAACCCGCCCAGCGTGACTTGATCTGAATTGGGATCGGAATCGAAAAGACATGACATCAGGACGTGAGAAACCTGATGTTTGCTGGACGGATGTTTGCTGGGCGCTGCCTTCAAAGAATATGAGGGAATCAAACTTCATTGCGGTTGAATAGCTGAACATTCTACGCGGGTAGCACCCCCGAGAAGACAGGCCAGGTGGTCTGTTTCGCGACAGAAATCGCCTTATTTTCCAGGAGCTGCCCTGTGCGATTAAAGTAGGGAAACAAATGATGAACAGTTTCTTGCCGGCAACGCCCTACCTGTGCCGAGCCAACAAGCGGCTGCAAAAAACGATATAACGACCTACGGCCAGCAGGCGTTTGCCCGGCGCTACCTGGTAAGCCCGATCGGATTGCGCCACCACTCTGCCAAGCACGCCGGGCCAGGCCACCAGCGGGTCGGGTCGCACACCACGATCCGCCATGGTCATTAATTTCCACTGACCGTGGCTGCGCACATAGCCCAGAAACCGATGCATCATCAATCGATGCTGATGCACACTGTAAAAAGCCACCACATCGCCCGGAACGAATAATCTGGAGCGCGCCACCCGGACTTTCGCCCGGTCCTGGAGATCCGGCGTCATGCAATCGCCAGTGACCCGCAGCACCACTTGTTCGCCATCGTCCAGCGCCGCCGCGAGACAGCCATCCGGACCAAGCACCGCCTGCTGATGATGCAACTTCATGGACGACTGCAATTGCCGCAACTTTTCGCCTGGTTCTCCTCCACCGCCAGACAGAACAGCGGTGCACCAAGCTGCCGCGGTGGCTGCCCGTCCAGCTTCGCTGCGGCTTCGATGGCACGCCGCCTGGCCCGGGTAAAAAGAGGAGAATGGTTCCAGATTTCCGCAATCGACTGCTGGTGCAGATTGCCGGCACTCTGCTGCAAATGCATGCAGGCTTGCACATTGCCATAGGGGTCGATGTCGACACCGGCAACACCGACACTGCAAGTGGCTGGCGTTTCCGCGTCTGCATCCGCGCTAATCTGTTGCAACGGCTGGGTATCTGCTGTCGCTTTGCGTGCCTGACGCTGCGCGACCAGCGCAGCGATCCGGTCCCAGGTCTCAGGCGCGGGTTGGATGGAAAGCGGCTCGACATCGCCATTATCGCGTGGCGCCACCGGCCCCTGAAAGCGGAGTGGCGCACCGAGTTGGTCGCCTAGCGCAATCATGTCTTCGATCTGATGCTCATTCCACGCGGTCGGGGTCGCCACCATCATACAACGCAGACCCACCTGTTGGGCATGCTCCAAATGACGAATCAGGCGCTCATAGCTGCCGCGAACACGCGTCTGGCGGTCGTGCACCTCAGCGCTGGCCCCATGCAGACTGACCTCCACCAGATAGGGATCGACTTCGCGGCGCAACCGCTCCACCCGACGCGGACTCAGCAGATGACCGTTGGTGCGCACGCGAACCACAAATCCAAGCTCCCTGGCCATGCGTCCGATGTCGAAGAAATGCGGATGTACCATGGGTTCTCCGCCCGTCAGCATCAGGAACAGGGTCTGCATCTCGGCAAGATCGCCCAGCAGGCTTCGGTATTGCTCCAGAGACAGAGGAGTGCCTGGCTTATCGCGGTCGTTATAGCAAAAGAAGCAGTCGAGATTGCACCCGTAGGTGAGTTCCAACGTCACATCGTGTAATAGCCGTTGTGTGCGGACCCTGCGTAGGATCTGATCGTGATACATGGGATTGCGCCACTGCCCGCCTGTATTGCCTGATTGATTATCTGGATTTTGATTATCTGGATTTTGATTATCCGGGTAGGGTTCCGTTACGCCTAGGAACGCACATCATTCGCATCGGCAACCGACTCAATCGCCTGCTCTGCGCGCATTTGTTCCAGAAAAGCGGTCACGTCGACCCTCGCCTGCGCGGCTTCGACCGCGAACTCTCGCGCGACCAGGTCCGCCAATTCCGCCACCGTCATCGGCTGGCGATCAAGCGCCTGCACGCAATAATTGGCAACCTCGTTCACCACCAACACCCGTCCATTTTGCAAATGCACCAGCACGCCCTCGTCACCGACGGTGCGATGACGCAGGCGACTGCATAATTGAACCTTTTCCGGGTCGGTTGCTTCAACCATCTTTATATTGCCTCAATAGCAGGGCCATGACAGCCTCAAAAGGGTCGGCGCGCGCCACACCCACGCGGATGAGCGGCCTTTGCGCCACGAGCCGAGTCAGGATGTCCATCAGAACGGGAAATTCGTCGGGATCATCATTGACGAAGGGGCAACCGGCCAGCAATCCGGCAACTGCCACGGCGGAACTGACTGGAGACGCGGTCAGGGCCGACGTCTTCTCCAGCAGAGCGAGGCCGCCGAGCGGGAAGGAGCCAAGGCCAGACAGATTTTCTTTCCGGCGCCCAAACTCGCCGGTAAAAGGAACTTTATGGGCATGGTATACCCCTTGTTCAGGCATGAGTAGATTGATGTCATCGCTCAACACGGAAGCACCGATTTTTTCCGCTTTGCGTGCCAGCGTGGTTTTGCCGGCATTCGAGCAACCGCTGAACAGATAGGCAGACCCGGCGTGGATCACGCCGACGCTGTGCAACAGGATTCCCCCGCGATCCAATACACGGTGAGCCAGCAAAATACGCAGGAAGTTTTCCAACACGAACGGTTGGGCGAATTCGTCTTCTTCGGCGACCGTCAGTCTGGCCTGCGTCGGAACCGCATCGGCGCGGCTGAGGCAGCCGCGAAATCGGAAGCCGGTGATTTTCAGCACATCCCCTGAGCGTTGCTGATGGGGGGCGTATTGTCCCTTGCGCGAGAACTGCTGCAATGGCGGATCGGCGGGATCTTCGAGCCTGCCCGCAAGACAAATGATGTCGGGCTCCGGCGGCACATTGTCGGCCACAACGGCGAAAGACGAATAATCCCGAGCAATGGCGGCATATTGCCGGGCACTCAGTCCTTGGAGTACCACCAGGGTGGACGGCAGCTGCAACGGGAAGGAATGCCCTCCCCAAGGCTCAGGTGCGGCGTCCATGCAGCACAAGGCTCAGGACCCGAAGGGTGGGACACAACCAGGGGTGCCTTCTTTGCCGACTCCCTGCGCCGGATTGGTGCAGGCCGCCGCGGCAAGCTCTAAAGGTTCAATGCTGAGAATACGTGGCGCTGTATAGCGGCGGCGACCGGATTGCTCGCCGGGGCTATCCTCGCGGGGAAGAGATGACAAGCTGTCGTTGATTTGATGGTTTTGGATAGATTCTTGTGCCATGACCAAGAGATACCTTTAGGTTGATTTCGGCAATCAGAACTGCGATAAGCCAAAATTCTGAAGAGCATGGGGCTGACAAGGAGTTTGAAGCCTTGGGCGATTCAAGTCAAAGAGTGTATCAGATTACCTGCTTATTCGTCTGTATTCCGAACCCCGCCGGGCGCTTCCAGGCTTGAACGAAGAACCATTTTATATTCAACCTGCTGGCGGTCCCAGACAGCAGCTGCCGGAATCGATGAAGGACTGAATCAATAAGAAGAATTGCAGATATCGAACATCGCCTGAATTGCGCCAGCAGCTGCAAAGCCTTGCTCTTACGCTGCTGGCGCGCCTTGGGCAATCGGCCAAAGCCGCTCATCCGGTCTCTGCTCAGGCGATTTCTTTTTAAAAACAGACATTTGGCCTATCTCTCGTCCGCTTCCGACGTCGCAAAAGCGAACGAGAATCCGATGCCGGTTGATCTGTTTCTCTCCGACAATCGCCCTATCCGGCAATCACATCAGTTCCTGCGCACGGTAGGATCGCCGATGACCCGGTACATCTTGGCCATAAAATCGCCAATCTGTCCTTGGGTTTGTTGTTTGGCAATCATCAGGGCATCGCCAACCGTTTCTCCTGCCGCCAGATTGTCGACGAAATAGCTGCCCAACACATGTGCATCGGTATTCAGCGATAACCCCGTGGCTGCCAACGTTGCAATGGCTCCGCCGTCGCTCAACACCAGGGTCGATCCCAGCGAACGTGTCCCTGGATAACCATCGAAACCAACGGTGCAGGTCAATGCGGAAAAGACCGGAAAGGCTGAATTATCAAGCGCAACGGCATCGTCCACATCCATAAAGTTCTCATTATAACCACCGAGGGTTGTGGCAGACCCGTGTCCGCTGAAGGAGACGAATCCAGACTCCCAGGTATCCGCCGAGATCAGCGAGGAACGCACGGACGTGTCATTGCCGCCTGGATGATACAGTTTTGTCACCGGCGAATAACCTAGGCCGCCCAGCTGCTGCGCCAGATCATCCGCATCCTCGGGGAAGTTGCCTCCTGCGTCTGGATCATCGGCGACCACGCTGGCGCGATAGGGCTCGGGACCGAGTATCGCTGTCTCGTGCGCTTGCAGTTTTTGAACATACTTGATCCCTTCTAAGTTGCTGACGATCGACAGGCGTCCGATGGCGAAGTCCTCCACTCCGTCCTCCACCCCGAGCAGGCGGGAATCGGAGGGGGCCAATGCCCAAGGATTCTCGGCCATCAGCACGGGCATGAAGTTATCTCCATAGCCCATACTGTCTTTTCGGTCTCCGGAACCCTTGCCGATCAACATCACAACGGACGGGGTTGTTGTCCATGCAGTGCGCACATGATCCATAAAGCGACCGATGGCGAGCGGATCTTCCCGGCCGGAGCCGAACTGCTTATAAATATCGTCCAGCGACACCTGCATCACATGGTCGTAGCTCAATTGCCGATGCGCAACAAGAGCCGCCGCGGTCTCGTCGAATTCGCGCGGATAGATAATCAGATAATCTGCCCTATTCGCTGTCGACATCAGGTCCGTCTGCTCCCGGGCATCGACCAATGGCAAATCCGCCTCTGGCAATTCGGTCACCAGATAATCCTTACCGGGTGCAGCATCGAAGGCCACTGCCCAGCCGGTGCTATTCTGATACTTGAAGGTGTCGTTGCGCAGAACCGCATCGCCCGTCGGTTCTTCGATGACGAGGATCGCGCTGCTCGAGAATCCGTCCACGGCCTGAATGCCTGCGGCGGCATCGTGCAACCAAAGTTCTCCCTGTTCGGCTGCGGGCGACCGATCATAATCGATCTCCACCCAAGTCAGCAGTTGTCCACCCTCGCTGCCTTGCAGAGTCAGCGTATTATTGCCATCGGCATTGAGTAGACCCTGATCGAAATCGGCCACGAACTCAGCAGCCGTGACAGCATCCCACGACAATGTCGAGCCGACTTGTACGTCGTTCAGAAACACGGTCACTTGATGATCGTCGCCTTCGTACAAGTCAGTGTAGCCATGCAGGGCCACCCTTAGCTGGGCCGTACCCGTGCTGGTCGGGTTGGGTACGGTCAATGCGACCTGGATTTGGGGCTTGTAGGAATCGAACATGTAACTCCAATACCAGTAGCGAGCATCCGGGTTTGATGGATTCAGCCACAGGAAGAACATCATGTCGCCTTCTTCTTCAAAATGCAGAGTCTCCCGAAACGGGGTGGCTTGCCCTTCTGATGTCGGTGCAGGACCTGTAAGCGTGGCCATCTGAAGGGAATCCGAGGCATCCGTCTGCTGCAGCAGATACGCATTACCTGCGGTCAGGAAGGTTTCGTATTTTTCCGCGGTGAACAGTAGGAGATCGCCCGTGGCGTCGAAGTGCCAGGGAACAGGCTGCATCTCATTCTGCACCCCATTCAACAAGGTCATCTCTCCGGCAGTTGCCAGAGTGCGCAAATGTTCCACATCCATCCCGCTTTCCGCGGCAATTTCGCTCAGAGTAATGCCGTGAAGACCTGCCGTATCGGTGTAGAGCCAGATGGGTGGAAACTGGACGGCGCTGGCTGTCATCGGCTCGCCGCCGGCCGTGGAGCGGCCGCTAGTCGACAGCTGCAGCATGCCGAGAGTAGCCGTGCTGAGCGTACCCGAACTGGGACTGGCCGTGCTGAGACTGGTCGTACTGGGACTGGTCGTACTGGAAGCAGTCGTGAGACTAGACGTGGAAAGCGAGCTCGGCGCACTGGATATCATCGTAGAGCGACTGGCAGTGGCAAGGACAGGGGTACTTGGCTCGCGATTCGGGCGGCGTTGACGCGACTGACCAAGTCTACGGGATTGGCGAAGTTCGCGGGGCTGGGTTTGAGGTGCCCGGCGCTCGGCGACTGTCTTTTCGAGCCTGTCGGGAACTCGCCGTCTTGCCACAAAGCCCTCTGATAATGGCCGGAACTTTTCCCAAACTGCGTCCTGGGCGACCTCCTGCTGCGCCAGCGCCAAGGGCGCGGCGAGCAGTAGGCCGGATAGAAGAACCAACTGGCCCAAGGGCGCCCATCTATGTATGTTCGATTTGGTGCTCATCTTCAATCTTGACTTTATCATGTGTTTTCGCTGGAAGCGCCGGCCTAAACCGGCGCGTCTTGCCTAGTGGGTGGTTGCCTGCAGATCGAACGGACCGTACGTGATGATACGGCCCCAAGCATCAAGTTCCTTCAGCCGATATTGATAATCATTACCCGGCAGTGCATCCGGATCGGCTAACCAGTACTGAGCGCCCATCGGCGCGGCGATCAGCCCGGGCAGCATTTCGGTGTTGATCGGCGTCCAGGTCTCGCCCTGACTGCGTTCGGCGTAGAAGCCGATGGTACCGCGCTCCTCCAATGTTTCCCAAGCAAACACAATGACTTTGCCATCTCGATCCGGATCCAGATAATCGCGCAATGCCTTCAGCAGTCGGCCGCGGCTGGCGTTTTGCAGACGCTCGGCTGCAAAGCGATCCCAGGTACTCAACAATGCCAGCAGGTCGGCTCGAGACATGTCCTTTACGCCGATGTCACGGAGAAATTCCGAGACCTTGCTGACGATCAACTCGACATCGCCCATGGTGACCGCGGTTGGCGTGCCGATTTGGATGATGTGATCTTCGACCTCGCCGTTGATGGCGGGTGCAGTGGGGTCGAGACCGCCTGTTGTACTGATCCTGAAGCGTGCATAGTAAGGACCGTTGGGGGTACCGGGTGGAGGTTCGATCGAAACTTCATCTTCCGGAAGAATATTCGGTAACCCTGTAACTGGCGCCCCCTGCTCACCCGCGTCGAATATACCGTTTCGATCCCAATCGACCCAGTGCTGCACGAATACAACGCCAGTGTAGCCATTGCGGGTCACCGTCATCGGAACTGCGGTTGCTACCCCAACAGGGATGGATGCTGGGAAGGTGAAGCCGTCCTCATCGTCAGTATCGAGCCCGCCGGTCTGATTATCGTCATCTCCAACGGCACCGTCGGACGGCTGATTTGCAGATTCAGGATCGACTACTGTGCCAAGATAGAAATAGGTATTGTAGTTTCAATACCTTCGCCAAAAATTAGCGCCAAAAATTAGGTGGGCGACAGCCCGAGGTGATAGGTTATCCAGGTAACAATCCGAAGACCTATTCCCTCAGGAGGCTATCGCCCATGCCCGACATTATGCTGATCTTGAGCTGCTTAAGCCAGAGCGTAGATAAGACGAGCCTTGGCCGTTTGGGTTGCGTTGTGGAAGGGCTGTTGGCGATGACGGGGCGGGTAACGATGCGGGGGCTATCGCGCTGGACCGAGCGCGGGGGAAGCTATCGGACGCTACAGCGGTTGTTCAACACCACGCTCAGTTGGGGCCAAGTGCATTGGCTGGTGATTCGCCAGCACCTGCTGGGCGACGAAACGCAATGGTTGCTGGCGGGCGATGAAGTGGTGGTGAGCAAATCGGGCAAGAAGACCCACGGTCTGGATCGTTTTTTCTCCTCGGTGGTTGGCAAGACGATCCCGGGGTTGTGTTTTCTGAGCCTGTCGTTGATTAGCGTGCAACGGCGCTGTTCGTACCCATTGCGCCTGGAGCCGATTCTCAAAGAGACGGCCGCGAGCTGCCCGAAAGCGTCCAAAGCGGGTCGGGGTAAGGACCGAGGGCGGCCGAAAGGTAGCCGCAATGGCAATCGCCGGGAGGTGAGTCTGTCGCCCTATTTGCAGTTCGTTCAAGACCTTCTGCGCCAGGTGCTGGCACTGGTGTGCCAGACGCTGACGGTGCGTTATTTCGTCTTCGACGGGGCCTTCGGCCATAATCAAGCGCTGCAAATGGTCCGTCGCACGGGCTTAGAGTTGATCAGCAAATTGCGCCACAACAGCGCGCTGTATCTGCCCTATGACGGCCCCTACGCCGGGCGCGGCCCGCGGCGCAAGTACGGCAGCAAGCTCGATTATCAACACTTGCCGCCGTGCTTTCTCAAAGCCACTTCCGTGGAAGGACAGGTTCATACGGCCATCTACCAACTGCCCGTTTGGCACAAAAAATTCCCCGACCGGCTCAATGTCGTGATCCTCGTCAAGACCAACCAACGCACCGGTGCCCAGGCCCATGTCATCCTTTTCAGTAGTGATCTTGAGTTAGGCTACGAAGCGCTCATCGATTACTATCGCTTGCGCTTCCAAATCGAGTTCAACTTCCGAGACGCCAAACAGTACTGGGGCTTGGAAGACTTCATGGTGATCAAGCCAACGCCGGTCTACAACAGTGCCAACCTGGCGATGCTGATGATCAACCTGTCCCAGATCCTGATGCGACCGGTGCGCGAGCACTGTCCGAGCTTTAGCGTCAATGACCTCAAAGCCCACTTCCGCGGCCGGAAATACGTCCTGGAGGTGTTAAAAATGCTTCCGGAAATGCCCGAAGCAAATATTATTGACCAAGCCCTTGAGCAGGCTGCAAATCTGGGGCGGATTAATCAAGAACTTAGTGCAGCATGAGATCGGGCTATTTGGCGAAGGTATTGGTAGTTTCCACTAGTCTCATTCCTTGTCAGGTCGATATTGTGCTGCGGTGCTCCATAGCTGGCTGGCGCATCGGCAAAATCGCTCGCACCGACGTAGGTGTAAGAGCTGACGTTATCATCGTCCGTGGCGTTCGAGCCAGTCGAGTAATCCGGTGGCTGTAGGTTAGCGTTGTAGCCGTTTGAAACCGTTGGAGATGCATTGAGATAGCTGTTCTCGGTAAGGAGGTAATCGATAGTCAAAGTTTCGCGGGACGCGGCAGGTATCGTGGCTATCTGCGTGGCGGTGTAGGTTGTCGTATCTTGGTCATATGTCCAGCTGAACCAGTCCTTGGCGTTTCCCCCCAATGCAGCAATGGGATCGGCGTTATTCGGGATGCCCTTCGATAAGGTAATGACCATGGTCATTTGCTGACCAGCTACCAGGCATAATTCAGTGCTCCCGGTGTTACCGACATCGAAAGCCAAGGTGCCGGTTCCGTTGAACTCAACTGGCAACAAGGGTGCTGGAGAGACGATGCCCTGGATAAAATAGGGGTTGTAGTCCTCAGTTGTATCGGGACATGCGGCCCGTGCAGGACTGATCTGCAACAACCAACAGCATGCGGTCAATGCGGCCAATGCCCTCAGCTTATTCATTCCGCTTCTCATATTGAACGTACCAATTGCGGGTAAGTTAATGAATTCGTCGAGTGCATCGGCATCGACGTTCGGTGTCCCTGCGGTCCTTGTCGCCGTTACCGAACGACTGTTCGATATCAGCTTCGGTTTTTCCGAGTTCCGAGACTCGCTTCGACCGCGGTTCGTAGGATGTTCGTTTCAGTTGAGCGGACTGTGCACCATCGATCTGGTCTGCCTGCTCGAACAGGTAAAGGCTGCTTGTCATGCTTACAGCCTCGCGCGATATGGATACTTGATCCAAGCGGGCGTATGATGAGCGCATCTGCGGTAGGCGTAAACAGGGCGGCCCGGTATACCGAGAACCCAAGATTCCAATATTTCCAACATACATGCAGGACACAAGGGATTGTATCGGGGTTTCCCCGACAAGATCTACATTAGATTTCATCCGCCCACCTTCGGTAAGCACAGTTGATGATGTCGGGAGCGGTCTGTACGCCATCCAGCAGTGGGTTTGGTTCAGGTTGATGCGGTTTGGTTCAGGTTGATGCTCGAGGGCCTGCTAGGTGAGCTGTTATGAGTTTCAGCGCCGAGGCCACAGCCCGAACGCCTTGCTGATCGGGCAGCTCGTCCGGTATCCGGGGGGTGCTACCCGCCCAGCGCGCTCGGGAGAAAATGTCACGATCGAACGACGCATCTTGTTGGAACTATAAAATATGCGATAAGAGACTCTGGGTTGACGTGTTATCCCGCTCATTTTCGCGCTTTTCCGCATTTTACCTTGCCAACAGCGATATTCATGCTGCCCTCGTAGCAGGTTCACCTATTCACCCAGGATGAAGTCTGATTCACCGCAGAGACGCAGAGAAGAGGACGCATTCGCCTTGGCTCCTCTGCGCCTCTGCGCCTCTGCGGTAAATAGTGCATTCTTTCGAAGGCAGCACCCAGTAAACGTCAAGTTCCTCATGCCCTGATGTCATGTCTTTTCGATTCTGATCCCCATTCCGATCAAGTCGTGTTGGGGGGGGTGCACCAGATGTCCGGGCGTGCTGATCCCCGATTCGAATAATTTACCCAACAGTTATTTCGTTGATACCTGAACCTAAGATTCAAGTCAAGGCGATGTCTATCGATTTTCATAGCACCTGACTTGGCTCAATGCCCGTCTTCCATGGCGGGCAGACACTCAGGCTGACTGTGCGAATGGTACTAACATTCCTTACAGAGGGAATGTCAGCTCCGATATCTTCCGATCAGCCGGTTGACCGATCAGTTCCCGACAATCGCCTGACTTAATTGATACAGTAGTCGAGCACCTCGGCATGGGTGCAACCCGCCCAGCGCGACTTGATTGGGATCGGGATCGGGATCGAAAAGACATGACATCAGGGCGTGAGAAACCTGATGTTGACTGGGCAGATGTTGACTGGGCGGATGTTGACTGGGCGGATGTTGACTGGGCGGATGTTGACTGGGCGGATGTTGACTGGGCGCTGCCGTCAAAGAATACGAATCAAACTTCATTCTGGTTAAATAGCTGAACATTCTACGCAGGCAGCACCCGTCCAGATGCATGCGGTGTAGATCAGCTTGATGGCATTATCGACACTCGAGCACGCTCGAGTGCCACATCGGCGCGGGCACGGATCGCGTCCAGGGTCTCGCGGCGCAGGATG
Organism: Thiohalocapsa sp. PB-PSB1; assembly: GCA_016745215.1. GTDB lineage: Bacteria > Pseudomonadota > Gammaproteobacteria > Chromatiales > Chromatiaceae > Thiohalocapsa. The sequence goes on along the minus strand of CP050890.1, from coordinate 2,529,390 downwards.
CGACCGTCCTCGAAGACCGGCTCCAGGGCCGGTTGCCAACCATCCGGAATGGGTTGTTCCTCGCGTTGAGTGCGCCAGTTGCCGGTCTGCGCGTGTCGCAGTAGAGCCTGGCGACCGCCCTTGGAGGCTTTTTCAGGATCGGTGCGCGGGTTTTTCTGGATGTCTTGCCAGGTCCCCTGGCGACGGATGGCGCAGGCTTTGAGCGCAAAACGTTGGGTGTCGCGGTGTAAACGTTGGAGCAATGTGCCGCCAGCGCCAAAGGCCAGGTTCTCGGCCGAAAAGCCGGCTGCCTCGGTCTCCGCCAGGATGGCGGCGATGCTGTCGTAATCGATGCCGTCACCCTGTATGACGCGCACCTGGTTTAGCACTCGGTAGCCCTTGGCGTTCGTTTGCGTGCCATAGGCGGCGGCGAGTTGCTCGAGAGTGCGGCGGACAATGGTCGGCGGGTGGCCCGAGTCTGGCCGCACAACGATAGTGGCACCGGAAGCCAGCACCTGGGCACGTAATTCCCTACCCCAATAGCCAACCGCTCGCTCCAGGTCGTAGGAGTCGGAGACAACCGCGACCAAACCGCCGGGTCGGGCGAACTGATTCAGCATGTTGCGATAGGCGTCGAGTTCATGCGCCTCGCCCCAGGCGGTGATGGTGGAATGTTCCGCGGCCGGGATCGAAAATGCGGCCATGTCGGCATCGTAGTAATGGTTGGCGGCAACGACACCAGCAACGGTGTCCGAGCCCATGAAGGCGACCAGGTGCGCGGCCCCGCCGAGGGCAGCCGATTCCAGGGAGCTAACACCCCGGGCACCGAAATCGTGCATCATGAATGCCAAGCCATCGCTGGACTCCGCGGTGCGTTCCAGGGCTTGCCGAAGCATGGCTTTGATGTACCAGCTCTGGGTGGCCACCGTGGTCGGATACCAGATGGCTCGCAATAGCGCGGTCTCGGCATATTGGCTAATCCAGGGCACTCGCGGATCAGTGGATTCGACGGTGGCGAGTACATTGCGTACCGGCAGCACCGAGCCCTCGGCGACCGCGCGAATGCGGATCGGCAACAAGCCGCCATGCTCTGCGACGATGTACTCCCAGCCAGCACGATTGAAGACCGAGCCGGGCATATGCAGATCATAGAAGGCTTCCGCCTGGTCGATCATCGCGGATGTAATGGGGCGAGTCAGATACTCTTGAACGAACATCTGCAAGCCGAAGAATAGCGTGCTCGGGAAGCGCCCACCGCGGGACTCCACATAACCCTGGATCGCCTCGGTGTCCGGCGGGAACTGCAGGTGGTGCGATTCCTTATAGGAATCGGTGTTGAGGATGAAGTTGGAGCGAATGGCGTCGAAGTCGTTGTGCATGGGTCTCTCCCGTTACTGCCCGGACTCCCCGGGGTAACATGAATGAAAAGCGCGCCCTTGGTCATCCATGGCTATCGAATTTCGAGTATGCTGGTGCCGAGCGCGACCTGCTGGCCTGAGGCTGGCGATCTCATGCCTTGCCAAGCAGATCTTGGATGATGTGATAGTGGTCCTCGAACAGCAGCGACTCCAGGGACCGAAGCTCTGCCAGCGAGACCCACTGTGCCCTACGGGCATCGCTGCCGCCCTTGATCCGCGGCAACGGGCCGGGACGCAATTCGAACAGAAAGGCATCGGTGATGGTGCGCCCGCGCAATGAGCGCAATGGGTCGTCATAGCGGGCGCGGGCGCGTATGCTACCGCGCATTCGAGCATGCAAGACCAATGTCAGCGATTCAATGGCCTGACCTCGCCGGTCGTCGGCCAGCCACGCGACGCGGCGAATTGCAGCAATGCGTCGATGCGTTCGGAGGGCAAGGGATGGGTCGATACATAGGCCATGGTTTTGTTTGCTGCCCCGCCATCCTGGCTGAGACGCTCAAAAAAGCGCGTTGCTTCGGCGACGTGTCCGTATTCGCGCTGCACCAATTGCAGGCCGAATTCATCCGCGTTTGCTTCCTGCTCGCGGCTGAAGCCGCGTAGGGTCAGCTGGCTGATGTATCCACCGAGCGCTGATGCACTGCCGCTGCCGCTAACCGCCGCGAATAGGATTCCGAGCGCGACACCGCGGCCCAGCGCGCGGATGTGATCGCGATGTTTGAAATGACCCAGTTCGTGGCCGATAACGAATGCCAGTTCGTTCTCGGATTCGACCTGATCGAGCAATTCCGACGAGATTAGGATAAGCCCACCGGGTAAAGCCAACGCATTGGGTTCATCGGACGAGAGAATTGCGACACGCGTACGGTATGGCGAGTCCGGCCAGTGTTGGGCCAATCTTGCGGTCAGTTCCTGTAGCGCAGCCAGCCGCTCGTCATCAACATCCGCTGTATTCGCTGCCGCGGGCGTCCAGGCCTCGAACATCGCGACTTCCTGCTCGGGCGAGACGAACAGCAGCACGATATCCACCATATAGACAATGACGACGATGATCGCCGCAAAGGTCAGGCCGAGCCCAACGATCAGGCTTCCGGCCTCAGCCAGAGGGTGTTGCTTGCTGACGTTGACATCGTCACGCACCAGCTTTGGGACATAGCGCACGAAGACGACCTAGACCCGATGCCGGCCCTGGTGCAGGCTGATCGCGGTACCGAATGCGAGCATCTCGACACCCGCAGTACCTTCGCCATCGCCGCGCGCATTTGCGAGTCGAGAAGTCGCGAGCCGGACATTGATGATAGCATCGTAGCCGTTGGCCCTGGCACTCTCGATCATGCGTAGCATTGCCTCGCGCCTTGCGCGGTCAAGCAATGGCTCATAGGTCTTGATGCGTCCGCCGACCAGACCGCGCAAGCCCGCGATGACGCGTTTGAAATAGTCGATCGACACGACCACGTTGCCGCTGACCAGCGCGCTGGAATGGACCTTCCAGTCAGCCGGCAAGGTCTCGAATGTCAGCACCGGAAATCCGAATGCAATCTGCTCCCGCGCTCGCAGATCGCGGAAATGCCTAAGCTCCATCAGATTGCCGATCAGGTAGGCGAAGACCAACAATAGCAGCGGCAGGCCGAAGCTCAGCAGCAAATCAAGCCACTGTGCTTCTTTCATGATGATCCGCCTGCTGTTTCGGCCACGCGCACGGCGGTGCCATAAGCAAACAATTCGGCAGCACCCTGGGCGATCGAACTCGTGGCAAAGCGGACATTCACCACCGCATTGGCCCCCATGGACTCAGCCTGCTGGATCATGCGTTGGGTGGCCTCGTCGCGGGAATCCTGCAATAACTCGGTATAGCCCGCGAGTTCACCGCCAACAATGTTCTTGAAACCGGCCATAATGTCGCGGCCGATGTTTTTGGCCCGCACTGTATTACCGGTAACGACGCCGTAAAACTCGATAATCTGCTTACCCGGAATGCTTTCTGTATTACTAAGAATCATGATGATCCCTTCGTTGCTTTAAACTGGGAACACGGCCATGCGACTATAGTAGGGATGCAAGTGCGGAACAAGAGCGACATCACTGCTCGATCAACCACTCCATATCGATGCAGCTGTTTTGTTGTTGTTTTCGTCCGCGGCAACATTCAGATGGCTTGGGTTTCTTAGAGACTATCTAGAGAGGGCAGTTTCTAAGTTGGACCGGAACTCACCATTTCGTAAGTATCCTGAGTCTCGATGGTCAGCCCCAGCGCTCCCAGACAGTCGGAGCCGGTACAATCATCAAGTACGAAGCTAAAACTCGCAAAGCTCAGCAAGATTCCCAATGCAATGATATTGATAAAGGTTTTCATACTACCCTCCGTTCAACTCCCGCGGATCGCGACATGGACGTAGAACGCCGGGGGTTGACGTCGCCACAGAGGAATATGTCGCCCGATGAATCGAGCGCCATGGTAGGCTGTTGAAATCTGCCGTTTCACTAAAACAAGCGCTTCCCGGTTTATGGATGCTGAGTCGGTGTCGGTGTCAAGGTCGGAATGAGGGATTGGTATCGAGCTGGCTGCTTTGATCGATGAGCGGATTCGATTCCGATTCCGATAGCGACCCGGACACCGATGAGGCTTCCCCAGTGCGTTCGATGAAGCAATCCAAGACCCGGAATCGGTTTGGCATCAAAACTCAGGACATTTCGACAGCCTAGCGCCATGGTCTACGAGGGTTATGCTCCATACAAGGGTCATGCTTTAATGATTAAACACGTTCAGAATGAGCAACTTCTGCAGACTCCAATCGTCCCATGACCATCAGCGAAAAACAGCGACAAAAGAAACTCCAGCAAAAAAAGCGGAAGCGCCTGCAGGCCGCCCGGGCGACACAGGGTGGCTTATCGGCATCCACCAGGACAGCAACCTTAGCTCGGCTGCCGATCCATGAATGCTTGATGCCGGGGGCGCTGTTCGAGAGCGGCATCGGCGGTGTTCTGTTCGCGCGGCGCACGGCAGGCAACCAGATCGCGTTCAGCTTCTTCCTCGTCGACAGCCATTGTCTCGGGGTCAAGAACGCCATGTTCAGTCAACGTAGTGAAAGCGAGTACGAGAACCTCAAGGTGTCGATCCTGGCCCAACCAGGACAGGGCGACATTGTGATGCTCGAGCCAGCCTGCGCGCGCAAGCTGGTCGAGGGAGCAGTGGCCTATGCACAGAATCTGGGATTCTCGCCCCATTCCGACTACCGCAAAGCCAATGCCATCTTCGGCGGCGTGGATCCTAACGACTGCCAGACCGAATTCGAGTATGGCAAAGACGGCAAACCGTTCTACATGCGCGGACCCCACGAGACGCTGTCGCGCGCCAAGCGTATTGTCGAGCAGCTCGATAAGCGCTGCGGCAGCGGCAATTATCACTACCTGATCTCACTCGACGACGCCATGATCGGCTAAGGCTACCGCGCGTGCTAACTCTCACTGGGAGCACCGGCCCACTGGGAGCGCCGGCCCACTGGGAGCGCCGGCCCACTGGGAGCGCCGGCTTTCCAGCCGGCCTCGCCTGACGCGGGCTCGCTGCCCGCATCAGGCGACCTTGTGGCCAGAGCGACTTGGCACGTCCCCTTCCACATATTCAGCCCGACTGGAGCAGCGGTGCGGATGCCCCGCTAGCGTTTCTGCTGTCTGTCATTGTTGTCATCGTTTTCGTAATCGTGATCGCTCATCGTGGGCTATCGATGACGACCACGACAACAAACGGTCTCGCGACTTCCGCAGCAGAGCACAGGGTAGTCGGGGATACAGGTCATCTTCAACACATGACGGATGCTTGCCTTGCCGATGATACGACCGCTGGCGTCGCGAAACGGCAGCCCCGGCATCTGTTTGGCGGCACATTCGCGGAACAGCGTTTCGACCGACACACCGGGGGTGGCCACGGCGGTGGGAACGATCAATTCATTGAGCTTCACGCTGCAACCTTTCCTTGAACAGCTTCGTCTTATCGACCAGGTCGACATGAGCACGTTTGAAGCAGGTCCAGACCTTGGTTTCCTTGTTGTACACGGAATTCACAAAGCACTTCCAGTTTTCTTCGTCGACGAAGTTGTAATCCATCCGATAGTAGAAGCCGGGGTAGCGGCTCTCCTCACGGAATTGGATATGCTTCATGTGCGCCTCGGCCGTGATGATACGGTGGTAATTCTCCCAGGCACGCAGCAGCTCGTGCAGATCTTTGGCGCGCATCTTTGCGGCATCTTGCTTCAGCATCTCCAGCTTGTTCTCGGCTACACCGAGCATATGCGCATTGGTCTGGTACATGCTGGAGACGCCGGCCACATATTCATCCATGATTTTTTGCAGACGCAGTTGCAGCATCTTCGGCGTAATGTAGTTTGGGTTCACGTCAACCGCGGTGGTATCGTCCTTGTGCTCTAAGTAATTGCGTATCGGCTTGTAGACTTGTTCGACCAGCTCTTCCACCGACGTATCCAGCTCGGGCTTGTGGTCTTTATTATCCATGCAAAACTTGACCATGGCTTTGGCGGCCAGGCGGCCCTCGGCATGCGAGCCGGAGGAGAATTTGTGGCCAGAGGCACCGACGCCATCGGCAGCGGTAAACAAACCCTTGACCGTGGTCATGCAACGGTAGCCCCAGTTCCAGCCCTGCGGTAGGTGGTCCGGGATCTTATCCTTGTCTGGATGCTCCTCGCTGGTCGGGGCACCCAGATCCTCCGGGCCGGAGGTCCAGATGCCGCAGCAACCCGAATGGGAGCCGAGCAGGTAGGGTTCGCTGAGCATGATTTCAGGTTTCTTTTTCTCCGGTTCGAGGTTCTCACCGGCCCATACGCCAGCCTGGCTGATGCACATATCCAGCAACTCTTCCCATGCCTCGGCCTCCAGGCGTTTGATTTCTTTTGGCGTCATGGTCTCCGTCAGCTTGCCCAGTGCGGAAACGGTGTCTATGTAAATGGGACCACGGCCTTTCTGCAGTTCCTGCAGCATCAGATGTCCGCGCAGGCAAGATGCTGGCACCTTGGCCTGACCATAGGGAAGGTAGTCGTCCAGCAGTTCCTTATTGGTTTCCAGATAGTTTTCGCCGACGGCATTGGTGGCCTTGGCCTTGAACAAATGGAACCAGGCGTTGACCGAGCCGTAGCCATCTTTGAAGCGGGTGGGCACGAAGCGGCTTTCCATCATGGTCAATTCGGCGCCAGCCTCGGCAGCCATGGCATAGGTGCTGCCGGCGTTCCACACCGGGGACCAGGTGCGGCCCATGCCTTCGCCCACGGCACGCGGACGGAACATGTTCACGCAGCCGCCAGCGACCAGCAGGCAGGCCTTGAACCTGTAAACGAACAGCTGATTTTCGCGCACCGAAATGCCGACTGCACCGGCGATGCGGTTTTTGTCGTTCTTATCGTTGACCAACCTAACGATGAATACATGTTCCTGAATGCGCTCGGCGCCCAGGGCCTTTTTTGCGGCCTCCGCGACGATACACTTGTAGGACTCGCCATTGATCAGGATCTGCCATTCGCCGGAGCGCATCGGTTTGCCGCCTTCGACCAGAGGTTTGTCCGTCTCTCCCGGCTGCTTGCGAATCGGCAAACCCCATTCCTCGAACAGATGTACCGAATCATCGACGTGACGGCCCAGATCGTAGGCCAGGTCGTCGCGAGCGATGCCCATCAAGTCATTGGAGACCATGCGTGCATAGTCAGCCGGGTCTTGTTCGCCAAGGTAGGTGTTGATCGCAGACAGACCCTGGGCAACGGCACCGGAACGGTCTATCGCGGCCTTATCGACGAGCTTCACCTTCAAGTCCACACCCTGCGCCTTGGCCTGCTCCAGCCAAGGGCAGATCTCGTAAGCCGCACCGCAGGCGCCCATGCCACCGCCGATGATGAGGATGTCAATCTCTTCTTCGATTCGTGTGGGATTATCGAATTCTGCAGCCATTGTGTATGCCCTGAACCTCATGTTGCTTTATATGATCAGCTGTCCTCGGCGGCCATTCGAGGTATTCGATGGGCCGCCTATTTTCGGATCAGCTCAGAGACATCGCCGGGCTTGTGCGCGCCGCCTGTGGTGAAATAACCGGGCTCGCCGATCTTGGTCATATCAGCCTTGGGCTTGTTGCCGTAGGGATCGATGGAGCCTTCCGGGGTGGTGCGGATCGGAAACTTGAATTGCTTCACTCTGTCGTTGCGGAATTTGATCGTCCACGTAATGGAGTCAGTATTGCGCACTGGCTGCACCGAAGCGCCCATGGGCACGATATCGGCATAGTGACGACATTCGATGGCTTGCCTTGGGCAGATCTTGACGCAGCAGTAACATTCCCAGCACTGCTCGGGCTCCTGGTTAAAAGCCTGAGGCCAGCCGCTGTCGGATGCATCCTTGTCAAGCTTCATCAGGTCGTGGGGGCAGATGTACACGCAAGCAGCCTTATCTTGGCCCCTGCAGCCATCACACTGATCGGTAAGCACAAAAGTTGGCATGGCGTTGAGTCTCCTAGGGTATTGTTACAATAACGAAGCGCATTGGTCATGCGCCAGGAGCGATGCTTTCGCGGAGCGCGCGGCCGCGGCGAAACGCGCTGCTTGATTCTTGATTCTTGATTCTTGGTAACATGCACGCCGACCGGCGGCCAACGCTACTGGTTTCCATGCTCGGCTTGCATTTTTTTAAACCGCATACACTACTTGACCGCTGAGTTGTCAGCATGAGCGATACCACCGGAAAATCAGCATAGGCGACGACTCCAAGGCCTGTCAAAACGGCATTCGCCGTATTCATAAGCGAGGTTAATCTCTAATGGCTATGTTCGCCCCGCTCGGCGCGCTGTTCGGCTTGCTTGCAGTCGTGCTTGGGGCCTTCGGTGCCCACGGGCTTGAACACCGGGTAAGCGCGGGTCAGCTCGCCGTCTGGGCAACCGCATCCGATTATTTGGGCTGGCATGCCACCACGATACTGGTTCTCGGACTCGTTGGCGCGACACTTTCCTCGCGCCGTCTGGCGTTAGCAGCGGCTTGGTGCCTGAGCCTCGGCAGCCTGATCTTCAGCGGCAGTCTGTACCTGCTGGTACTGTCTGCACATGCCATGTGGGGCGCCGTCACACCTGTCGGCGGCCTGCTGCTCGCCATCGGCTGGGGGTTACTCGTTGCGGCAACTTTGATCAGCTCCCGCCAGCTCAGGACATTCGGCCAGCATTGATTTGCCCAACGTTCAATTGATCCAGCTTCATAATGTAGAATGCGACTGCCGAGGACCGCGAACATGCGCATCTCCCGCATCCACACGGCACAACACCTAAGCCACGGCCAACTCGTGACCTTGGAGCCCGGCGCATCGCGTTATTTGGCACGGGTTCTACGTCTGGCTGTTGGAGATGAGTTTGTGCTGTTCAATGGCGATGGCCATGATTATATGGCGCGCATCGAGGCGTTGGCCCAGGACAGCGCGCGCATCCGAGTCGGCTCGCCGAGCGCGCCAGAGCTGCCGCCGATGCTCCGAATTACACTGGCCCTTGGTATATCCAAGGGAGAGCGCATGGACTTGGCGCTGCAAAAGGCAGTCGAGTTGGGAGTTTCCGAGCTGCAACCGCTGTTCACCGAGCGCAGCATGGTACGATTACGCGACCAGCGTTTGCGCAAGCGCATGCAGCACTGGCATGGCATCGTCGTATCTGCCTGCGAGCAGAGCGGACGCCGCTGGCTGCCGCTGCTGAGCGAACCGCTGCGGTTTTCGGATTGGCTTGAACAGGCGCCGACCCGAGGTCTGTTGCTGGATCACCGCAGCGATCGCCCGTTGACGACTCTGCCAGCCCCACTCGATAACAGCCTGACCTTGCTGGTCGGTCCCGAGGGCGGCCTGGCTCCGAGCGAGCGGAATGCGGCCGTGCAGCACGGCCTGATCGGTGTCTGCCTCGGACCACGGGTCATGCGCGCAGAGACCGCGCCGTTGGCCGCCATCGCCGCCGTGCAGACCTTGTGGGGGGATTTCCGGCAATCACATTAAGGCAATTTCTGTCGAGAAACAGGCCACCTGGCTTATCTTCTCGTGGGTACTGCCTGCGTAAAATGTTCAGCCATTCAACCAGAGTGAAGTTTGATTCCCTCGTATTCTTTGAAGCCAGCGCCCAGCAAATATCTGCCCAGCAAATATCTGCCCAGCAAACATCCGCCCAGCAAACATCAGGTTACTTACGCCCTGATGTCATGTCTTTTCGATTTCGATCCCGTCCCGCTCCTAATCTTTATCAAGTAGCGCTGGGCGGGTTGCAGCTTAGGGTATCTTCAGTTAATTTGCTCAGAAGACAGTGGCCTACAGCCTTTCTCCCGGTAAAGGCACGGCGTTCGCGTCCGCTCCGCTGGCATCATTTGCCGAGTCGCCCGCAAGCGGGCTCCTACGCCGATCGGCTGCCATGGCTGGTAAAGGCCCGCTTGCGGGCGAGGCGCCTTGGCTCCTCTGCGCACCCTGCATCTTTGCGGTGAATCCTTACATTCTTTGCAGGCAGCATCCCTTCTCGCCGGGCATCGACATTGCGGCAACTCGCCCATAGAGCAACTATGGGTGGGTCGCTGCTTCGCGAAGGCGAACGAGAATCCGGCGCCAGTTGGTCGTCTGTTTCTCTCCGGCAATCGCCTAAAAGCGGCTCGGGGGTGGTGCCCGTCGGCTACAGGCGGCATCGCCACAGTGTGCGAGTTTGAGATGGCCCTTGGTTTCATCATAGTAGGCAATCAGCGGCAAGCCGTCGGTGCCGATCGCGATCGCAACATGCCAGCCCACCGAACCTGCCGAGTCGACCGTGGAAAGCTGTGCCGATGAGCAGATGGGATCGCGGCAGCGTGCGACCTTGAGGCTGGCATTGGTGTGGTCATGGTAGGCGATAATTGGCAGCCCGTCCTCGCCGACAGCCGCAGACGGGTTAGCACCCACCGAGCCCTCGGTATCCAGGCGCCCGACTTGCGCATGCTTGCAGGCAGGGTCATGACAGCGAGCAATCTTGAGGTCGTCGTTGAGGAAATCCCAATAAGCGATCAGCGGCAGGCCATCTTCGCCGATGACGATGTCGGTGCCCATACCGACCCCGCCCAAATCCAGAGCGCCCTGGTCGAAATCGTTGCAACCGCGATCTTTACAATGCGCCACCTTCAGATCGCGCCGGCTGGAGTCGAAATAGCTGATGATTGGGTTGCCGTCAGCGCCGATGGCGATGGCATTATGCCAACCGATATCGCCAGCGCTATCGACCGGTCGGATAACAGCGCCCTCGCAGTTACTGCTGCGACAGAGAGCAATCATCAGATCCCGGTACTCCAGGTCATAAAAGCTGATCACCGGCAGCCCGTCCGCCGGTACCGCAATGCCGACAAATTTTCCCACCGCTGCGCCAGTTTCGATGACTGAAATCGTTGTTCTGAAGCAGCCGGAATCGTGGCATTGAGCAAACTTCAGCTTGCGCTTTTGTTTGTCGAAAAAAGCAATAACCGGCAAGCCGTCAATACCAATGGCCAGATCGATGGACCAGCCGATGTCGCCCTCGGAATCCACCACCGTATGACGCACGTCGTTACAAGCCGGATCGACACAGTGAACCGTTTTGAGGTCGAGGTTGGCGTAATCCAGGTAGGCAATTAATGGCAGCCCATCGGCACCAATCGCCATCGATGGCGACCAGCCGACATCGCCATCGTCATCAAGAACTTTAATCCGATTGACGCCGCTCTTGTTGACGCCGCTCTTGGATGGAGGCGGAGGCGGGGGCGGGGCTGGCGGTATTTCACCGTCGATTTCCAAGCTGTAAACATCAAATCGGGAACGGTCATCGCCGGCCACCACGCGCAAGATGTGACTACCTGGACCGATGCCTGGAGGCAGCGGGCCGGCTTCGATGGTCGTCGATGTGGATTCGCGCACCGTCAGCGGTTGGTCGTCGAGGCTGACGGCAGGCAGACGTCGATCGCCAAAGTTCTCGCCCTCGACAAAAAGGAGGCGCGTCTGGGCGTCGACCCGCGCTCGTAAAACCAGCAGCTGCGGGTTGTCCAGCCAGCTGTAATCTTGTGCATCAGCAAAGGTGCCAAAGGCGAGGAACAGGACTGCCAGGAGGCTTTTCGACATCTTGCGTGGGCTTAGATCTCTGGCCGGCTGAGGTGTGTGGGGCGATCGGTGGATCGGGTACGCCTAGCTGACATGCAAACAGTCGCCGCCGGTAGAAAATACCGGCAACTGCACGGATTGCTGGCAACTTCAGACGATTTCTGCGCATCGCTAAATAGTACAGGCAGGGATTGCATCATGCGCGCTCGATCAAAGATGGTACCATCGATTCCAGTCGTCTCTTGATTCGTCAATCGCATTACCCGCTTTGTGCCCGGAAAACTGCTAAAGTGCACGTATCTCCATGGCCAATCAAGCCGCAACGCCGAATGAACTTGTTGTGGCGAAACTGGTTGGTAAAACCGGGTGGTGAGACTGACCAAATCGCCCTGAGTCGCCAATGATTTAGGCGGTTGTTGTTGAATGATTATTTGGCAAAGCATGCTGAAAAAATCGTTTAGCCTATTGTTCTGCCTAAGGTTGCAGCGGCCATCATCATTTGCCGATTCGGAGCCTTGCCGATAGAAACCATGCAAACGCGTCTGATACATCTGCACAGCGCCTGTTTCCATGGCTGGGCACAGGCGTTTGGCAACCACGACTCCACCAATGACGAGCAGTATGGCCTGCGTTGGTTATTGGGGGAAGACCAACTGGGGCTGATCCTGACACCGTACATCCGCCAAGGGCTGGGTAACCTGGCAGCAGATATCGACGGCGTCGCTGACAAGCATCCCGAAGGCAACGGCTGCGATTCGAAAACGCCGGATTGCACTGTGTCGGCAGATCCCATCACGCTGGCCAACGATGCTCTGCATATCGGCAATTTGACTCTTCCGTTAGCCAACATGCGGCAGAATGTCGCTGGATTTGCAGCCGACTTGCTTGAAGACCGCCGCGATCTGCACCTGTTTCAGACTTACCATCTGATCTATGCCAGCGCTACATGCATGCTGACTCTGAGCCCGCGCTCCCCGCTCGGACTCATCGATCGCGAGATCGAACCGCTGCATATCAATTTCGAGCATGGCGCCACGGCGGGGCTGCGTGCGATCTGCAATGCATGATACCGTTGCGGCTTTTGAGCACGATCGGCGGTCTCCAATGCAACACCGTCGATCTCCAATGCAACACCGTCGATCTCCAATGCAAAATCGTTGATCTCTAATGCAAAACCGGTACCCCTTTGTTCTGGTGGATGCTTCTGGCTATTTATTTCGTGCCTATCATTCTCTGCCAAAACTGACCAACTCCCGCGGTGAAGCCACCGGCGCGATCGTCGGTGTATTGCACATGCTGCGCAAGCTCATCGACCAGCAACAGCCGGATTACATTGGCGTGGTGTTCGATGCCCCCGGACCAACCTTCCGCAATACGCTTTATAAAGAGTATAAAGCCAACCGGCCCCCGCTACCGGACGAACTGCGCGAACAGATCGAGCCCCTGAAGCAGATCATCCGCGCCATGGGCCTGCCGCTGCTGGTGGTGCCGGATGTGGAAGCCGATGACGTGATCGGCACATTGGCAACCCGCGCGGCGGAACAAGGCATTGCAACGCTGGTCTCCACTGGCGATAAAGATCTGGCGCAGTTGGTCAACGAGCAGGTTACGCTGATCAACACCCTCTCCGATACCCTGCTGGATACGGCTGGGGTCAGGGATAAATTCGGCGTGCCGCCGGAGCGCATTGTCGACTATTTGAGTCTGGTGGGTGACCCTGTCGACAACATCCCAGGTGTACCCAAATGTGGCCCGAAAACCGCCGTTAAATGGATCAATGACTATGGCAATCTCGACGCTATCATTGCCAATGCCCACCGCATCAAGGGCAAGGTTGGCGAATACCTGCGAGCAAGTTTGGAGCAACTGCCGCTGTCGCGGGAACTGACAACGATCAAACGCGACCTGGTGCTGGATGTTACGCCATTGGAGCTGAAACCTGCCGAGCCGGATGTCAATAGCTTGCGCGACTGGTATCGGCGTATCGAATCAAGGCGCCTGATGGCAACATTAACTGCCGTGAGCGACAACGACAGCGAGGCGACGCCAGACTATCAGGTCATCCTGGATCAGCCGTCGCTGGATGCCTGGATCGAGCGTCTCAGCCAAGCCGATTTGTTTGCTTTCGACACCGAGACCACCAGCCTGGACGCCATGCGCGCCGAGATTGTCGGGGTATCCTTCGCCATCAAGCCGTTCGAGGCGGCTTACGTGCCGCTCGCACACGCTTACCCTGGCGCCCCGGATCAACTCGACCGCAACAGCGTGCTGGGTCAGCTGAAACCATTGCTGGAGGATGCGCGCCGGGCCAAGCTTGGCCAAAATCTGAAATACGACATCAGCGTCTGCGCCAACCATGGCATTCGAATATCCGGTACCCTCGAAGATACGATGCTGCAAAGCTATGTGCTGGACAGCAGCGGCACCCGTCATGATATGAATTCCCTGGCAAAAAAATATCTGGTCCAGGACACCATCCATTTCGAGGACATTGCCGGCAAAGGCGCAAAACAGCTCAGCTTTGACCAGATTCCGCTGGAGCAGGCTGGCCCCTATGCCGCCGAAGATGCGGACGTGACGCTGCGCCTGCATCGAGAGTTAATGCCCAAAGTCGAGGCTGTGCCATCGCTGTTGCAGGTCTATCGGGATATCGAGATGCCGCTAGTGCCGGTGCTTTCGCGCATAGAGCGTGCAGGCGTGCGTATTGACAGCGATGAACTGAACCTGCAAAGCCAACAACTCGCGCTGCGCTGTGCGGAGCTGGAAGAGCGCGCGTACGGTATCGCCGGGCGGCGATTCAATATGGGCTCGCCAAAACAGATCGGCGCAATTTTTTTCGATGAATTGAACCTGCCGGTCGTCGCCAAGACACCCAAGGGCCAGCCCTCTACGTCCGAGGCGGTGCTGGAAAAATTGGCCGAGGACGGCCACGAATTGCCAGGAATCATTCTGGAGCATCGCGGCCTGTCCAAATTGCGCTCGACCTATACCGACAAGTTGCCCCGCATGATCAATCCCGACAGCGGGCGGGTGCACACCAGCTATCACCAGGCAGTCGCCGCCACCGGACGGCTGTCGTCCACCGATCCCAATCTGCAGAACATTCCAATCCGCAGCGACGAGGGTCGCCGCATTCGCCGCGCCTTCGTGCCGGAGCCCGGCTGTCGTATCCTGGCCGCGGACTATTCTCAGATCGAGCTACGCATCATGGCTCATCTGTCCGGAGACGAACGGCTGCTTGCCGCCTTTGCCGCCGGCACCGATATCCACCGCGCCACCGCTGCCGAGATCCTCGGCCTGCCGCCGCAACAGGTCACCGGCGAGCAACGTCGCTCCGCCAAGGCCATCAATTTCGGCCTGATTTATGGTATGTCGGCGTTTGGCTTGGCGCGTCAGCTCAGCATCGAGCGCGGTGCGGCACAGGACTATATCGATCGCTACTTTGCCCGCTATCCCGGTGTGCGCGAGTTCATGGAACGCATTCGCGCTCAGGCGCACGCGGATCAGTATGTACAAACGCTGTTCGGCCGCAGGCTATACCTGCAAAACATCAACCACAGCAATGGTCAACTGCGCGCGGCCGCCGAACGCACCGCGATCAATGCCCCGATGCAGGGCACCGCAGCCGACATCATCAAGCGCGCAATGATCCAAGTCGATGAATGGATTCAGACCGAACGGCCACCAGTGCGTATGATCATGCAGGTGCATGATGAATTGGTATTCGAGGTCGATGCGGATGCGCTGGACAGCGTCAGCCAGCGGATCAAGTCCATGATGCAATCTGCTGCGGAGCTGAAGGTGCCCTTGATCGTCGATGTCGGCGCGGGGGAAAATTGGGATCGAGCGCATTGAGACTGTGCAAACCCATCTGAAAGATTGCTAAATATCACATTCAGTTTGCGAACGCTTTGCCGCAACGATTGGCTTCTTCGACAAGATGATGCAGTCGAACAGGCATGGGTTGGAGCGTTTGGCATGACAACAGCGACAGAATCCATGGCGATTACTGGGATGATCATTAGGATGATCATTGGGGCGATCGCCGGCGGCACCTCCCTGCCCTTCGATCCGAAGGCGAGACGCGACGATTTCGAACCGTCGCTGGAGGCGGCGGGCAGGCAAGCCGCAAGCGAACAGTACAACGCTTGTATGACAGCGACCGCTCAGCCCCATGCATGGCGCGCCCCGGCACCAATGCCACTCCCCCGGCAAACTCCGCACGGCGGCTGAACCATGGCCCTGCTCCAAGCCGGACTTGCACTGAGTTTCTACGCCGGCACGCGGGTAATGGAGCGTTTGCAACGCCCACAGCGGCTGCGCCAGCGATTACGCACAAGGGGCAATCGTCGAATACAGGAGCGGCAGAACTCAATCGACGCCGCGGTGGTACTCCAACGCCGCCGCGCTGACCTGCAGGCCAGCAGTTGGGCGCTGGCGCTTTGTATCGGCAGCTATGCGCTGCCAATACTGACCCCAGCAGCACTGGCGCTCACCGTCTACAGCATGCTGCCGCTGCTGCGCGCAAGCGAGTATGAGCTGTTGCACAAGAGACGGATCGGCGACGACCTGGTCAACTTCGGAGTCTGCATCGGCAGCCTGGGGCTGAGCCAGCCGCTGGGAGCGGCAGTACAGTGCTTGGTCTTCCACGCCGCCGATGTGGCTGTATTACGCAGCCGCGAACGGGCGCGTCAACTGCTGAACACTGGACTGCCGACGCCAGCACCAGCGCGGGTGCTGCGCGACGGCATCGAGACTCGACTTGCCGTCGATGGCCTGCAGCCTGGCGACCTGGTGTTGCTCGCCACCGGAGAACCGGTGCCGGTGGATGCGCGTATACAAACCGGCAGCATCAGTGTCGATCAGCAGCGGCTCACCGGCGAGTCGCTGCCGCGGACACTGGGTCCAGGTGATCTGGTGTACGCTGGCGGTCTGGTGCTGCGCGGCGAGGCGCAAGTTCAGGTGATGGTGGCGGGCCGCGATACTGTCCTGGCCCGGGTGGAGCGCTTGCTGCGCGACAGCGCGGGCCATAATACCCAACTCCAGCTGAAAGCCGAGGCCATCGCCGACGCTGCCGCACTGCCGCTGCTCTGCACCAGCGCCCTGGTCTGGCCACTCATCGGGCCTTCAGCAGCGGTGGCGCTCTTGTTCAGCGCGCCCATCAATGCAGTGCGCGCCGCCGGCGCGATGGCCGTCTCCGGTCAGCTGGCGGTATTGCTCGAGCACGGCATCCTGATCAAAGACGGCCGCGCGCTGGAGGCGCTGGCGGACGTGGACATTGTGCTTTTCGATAAGACCGGCACGCTCACCGCGGACGAGCTGACAGTGGCCGAAATCACCGCCACCGGCAGCTGGGAACCGGCACGCGTGCTCGCCATAGCGGCCGCTGCCGAGGGTCGGCTGACACATCCATTGGCGCAAGCCTTGGCTGCTGCCGCGGCACGGGAGCCGGACTGCCCTCCTCTACGCGCCGCGGATCTGGACTTCCGCGTCGGCTTCGGTGTGATCGCGACCATCGACAGTCAGCGCGTCTGGGTGGGCGGACGCCGCCTCCTGGACGCCGAACGCATCTCCATCGATACCCTGGCCCGGAGCGCGCTGGATGCCGCCGAGTCCCGCGGTGAGACGGCCATTCTGACAGCGAATAGCTCCGGCGTGCAGGGGGTCATCAGCATGACCACCCGCCCACGGACCGAGGCCGCCGGCATTGTTCACTTTCTGGTTGACCACGGCATCGCGCAAGTAGCGCTGATCTCCGGCGATGCTGAAGCGCCCACCCACGCACTGGCGCAAGCGCTTGGCATCGAGTCCGCCTATGATCGTGTACTGCCGGAAGACAAGGCAGCACGGGTGCGCGAGTTGCAACAACAAGGCCACCGCATCTGCTTCATCGGCGATGGTGTCAACGACGCGCTGGCAATGCGCCAGGCCGACTGTTCTGTGTCGTTGCGGGGTGCCGCAGAGCTGGCCACGGACACCGCCAGCATCCTGCTGCTGGACGGCTCGCTGCGCGGCCTGCCACGACTTCTCACCACGGCTCGTGCCCAACAGACGCAACTGCGCCGGATGCTCAACTACTGGGGCGGCTACGCCGTACTGAACACCGGGTTGGCCCTGGGCCTGGGCGTCGGCGTACTGCCGTCTTCGCTGCTGTTCGGCACCGTCTTTGGTGTTGGGCTGCTGGTAGCGCAGCCGCGGTCACCGCAATCTAGTCACAGGGTTTCTGGCCCTGCTGCTTATGCTGCCACAGACGCCGGCGGCGAAAACGAATGAGATCCGAGTCCGCATCCACCGCTGCCTTGCACGCCAGGCAGTAGTGCGTCACCAGAGTTCTGAGCTGCGCCTGCAACGCGGGCCAAGCGGCCAGTTCGCCGTCCACGAGCCAGGCCAGATCGATCTCGAAATCGGTACAGAAACCTGCTAGTTGCTCACCCAGAGCCTCGCGTCCGATGTCGTCCAAGCCATCGATCCAGGCGCGTAGTGACGCATCCTGGAGACCATCATCGGCGAGCGCCCAGGCGGAAAAGGCTGCCGCTGACCGACGCTGCTCAGCACCGCTCAGCCGTTGTGCGCCTGCCTCCACCCAGCCACCAAGATCCGTGGCGAAGTCCTGCATCTCATGGGCCATGCCCGCCAGGCGGGATTCGAGTCTCGCTTTCATGCTGTTCACTTTGAGTTTCCGCCACTTTGGTTTGTTGTCATCATTCTCTGTCGATTGCAAAGCTTTACCGACCAGCCATATTGGGTCGAAGTTCGCACACTTGGTCACAACAATCAGGGTGCAGCATAGCAATCACCGGCCTTTGCGCGGGCAGGCTTCGTCGACCTTGCCCGATAACCGCGTTACACTCCCGTTGGGTTCCGCTTCGGCGGTTATTTTTGCTTCACTTGGAGGGCAATCGAGCTTGGAACTCACAGGCAAGATCACTCAAATCCTACCAGAAAAATCTGGCACATCCGCACGTGGCGCATGGCGCATTCAGGAGTACATCATCGAGCTTCCCGGCGATTATCCCAAGCAGGTCTGCTTCGCAGTCTGGGGCGATCGCATTGATCAGTTCGCTATCCAGCAGGGGCAGGAACTCACCGTCAGCATCGACCTGGAAAGCCGCGAGCACAATGGGCGCTGGTATACCAACGTAAAGGCTTGGCGGGTGACACCGGCCAATCAGGCACATGCACCTGATGACAGCGAGCAGCCCCCGCCATTTTTTGACGACCAGCCGCCATTCTGAATTGCGGCTCTGCCAGCTCGCCGCGCCGCACACGGAGAAGGCCAGCGGCGATTCCATTCTCGCTGTCACATCCATGGCTGGCGACAACAAACACCGACGTACGGCCCTGTACGAAGTATAGAATGCGGCCGAAAGCCATCTAACGCACAACATTGCCTTCGACCGCGAGCTGGAAAATAGTCGGGTCAACGGTACCGGGCAGTATCCGAGGGATCTGCCTGCAGAGGCTTGACGCTCAGCAGATGCACCCGTCGGCTGTCAGCGCTCATGACGGTGAAGCGGAAACCACCCAACTCGGCGCGCTCGCCACGGACGGGAACATGGCCGAGGCTGTTGACCACCAGGCCGCCAATGGTATCGAACTCGCCAGCTTGCAGTTGACTGTGAAAATAGTCATTGAAATCCTCGACACTGGTTCGCGCCTTGACACTGTACTCATTCTTGCCGCGCTTGAATACAAAGGCGCCCTCGTCGTGGTCGTGCTCATCTTCGATATCGCCGACAATTTGCTCCAGTACGTCCTCGATGGTTACCAGACCCGAGGCCGTACCGTACTCGTCGACGACAATGGCCATGTGGTTGCGGCTGGCACGGAACTCCTTCAATAGTACATTCAGACGCTTGCTCTCGGGGACGAATACTGCGCTACGGATATGGTCGCGGATGTTGAAGGGGCTGCGGCGGGTGGATTCGGTACAATAGGCGAGCAAATCCTTTGCCAGCAGGATGCCGACCACCTCGCCTTTGTCCTCGCCGGTGACGGGAAAACGCGAGTGAGCAGATTCCACCGCGATCTCGAGGATGCGATCCAACGGGTTATCGCGGCGAATTCCGACCATCTCGGCGCGCGGGATCATGATGTCGCCGACACGCAGATCCGAGACCTGCAGCACGCCCTCGATCATACCAAGAGCGTCGCGGTCGAGCAGGGCCCGACATTCGGCATCCTGCAATAGTCCAATCAGTTGTTCCTTGGTCTCAGGCTCGCTGCCCAGCAAGCGGCAAATGCGCTCACGCCAGTTCCGTTTCCGATTCGGGTTAGGGGGCTGCGAACCGTTGCTCGATGGGTCGCTCGTCATTCGGGTGTTACGCTGCCTCGTAGGGAGAAGGAAATCCTAACCCGCACAGGACCACTCTTTCCAGTGTTTCCATACGCGCGGTCTCGGCGGGCTCGACGTGGTCATGGCCAAGCAGATGCAATGTGCCATGCACGATCATGTGCGCCCAATGGGCGGCAAACGATTTGCCTTGTTGTATCGCTTCGTTGTTCACTACCGGGGCGCAGACAATCAGGTCACCAAGCAATGTCGGTACTGCAACAAGGGTGTCGGCATCAACGCCAGGCGGTAATTCAAACGGAAATGACAGCACGTTGGTGGCCCCTGAACGGCCCCGATAACGTTCGTTCAATGCCGCGCTCTCGGCCGGATCGACAATGCGAATGGTCAGTTCCATGGCATTGGCGGGACTAGCGCAGGCGCCGGCAAGCGTTGCCTGTACCCAGGTCTTGAACTGCTCCGGCTCCGGCACCGGCCTGTCGCTGGCAAGCTGGATATCGACGATCAGTTCCATGCATCGCCTCGGCAAGCAGGGCGCTGAGGGTTACAATCAACCCAGGCTCTATGCGCGGTCGCGAACGCGCTGTCAGACATGCTTCTCACCCTGCCCGCGGTCATGTGCATCATAGGCATTGACAATGCGCTGCACCAACGCATGACGCACCACATCCCGCGCACTGAAGAAGGTAAAGCGGATGCCTTGCACGTCGCGTAGAATCTCGATCGCCTGGCGTAATCCGGACGGCTGCCCGCGCGGCAGGTCCACCTGGGTTACGTCTCCAGTGATCACCGCGGTGGAGCCGAAGCCAATGCGCGTCAGAAACATCTTCATCTGTTCAGGAGTGGTGTTCTGCGCCTCGTCCAGTATGATAAACGCGTCGTTCAGTGTGCGCCCGCGCATGTAGGCTAATGGTGCGACCTCAATGACATTGCGTTCAATCAGTTTGTTCACCTTTTCGAAGCCGAGCATTTCGAACAGGGCATCGTACAGCGGACGCAAATAGGGGTCGATCTTCTGCGCCAAGTCGCCGGGCAGAAATCCCAGCCGCTCGCCGGCTTCCACTGCCGGGCGGACCAACAATACGCGGCGCACGCGTTCGCTCTCCAAGGCCTCCACGGCACAGGCAACGGCTAGATAGGTCTTGCCAGTACCAGCAGGGCCAACGCCAAAGTTGATGTCATGCTGCAGCATCGCGTGCAGATAGGCCTGCTGCATCGGCCCGCGCGCCTTGATCAAACCACGTTTGGTCTTAATGACGATCTCGGGCAATTCGGCCGTGCTGTCTGCTGTCAGGGCCTCGATGCCAGACTGTTGCAACTGAAGGTGTACGCGCTCGGGAGATAAAGCCTCGTCAGTGCTGGCAGCATAGAGCGCTCTAAGAACCTGGCCACCAGCCTGTGCCGCGGCAGGTTCTCCGATAATGCGAAAACTTGCTCCACGGTTACTGATCTCGACCCCGAGCCGGCGTTCGATCAGTCGCAGATGTTGATCGAAAGGTCCGCACAAATTGTTCAGGCGCGCGTTGTCGGCGGGAATCAACTCGAGATCGACTTGTTCGGCTCGATGAGGTGACGGGTTTGGTAATGGTTCGGGCAATGGCTTGGTGAAGGGTTCTTATGGCTTGGTGAAGGGTTCTTGGGACTTGTGCAGTTTGCCACGTAAAGAATTGGGCAATGCCTCGGTGATGGTCAATGGCACCAGTTTACCCACCAGGTCGCCTGGGCCACTGAAGTTGACCACGCGATTATTCCCGGTGCGCCCGGCGAGTTGCGCCGGATCTTTGCGCGAAGGACCCTCCACCAGCACCGGATGCACCTCGCCGACCATGCGCCGACTGATGCCCTGCGCCTGCTGATTGATTCGCTGCTGCAGGCGCGCGAGACGTCGTTGCTTCTCGCCGTGGCTCACATCATCGGCCTCATCGGCGGCAGGCGTGCCTGGCCGGGCGCTGTAAATGAAGCTGAATGATTGGTCAAAGCCGATCTCTTGCACCAGCCGCATGGTTGCCTCGAAGTCGGCATCGGTCTCTCCCGGGAAACCGACGATGAAGTCGGACGAAATACAAATCTCCGGTCGCACCTGACGTAGACGACGAATTCTGTCCTTATACTCCAGCACGGTGTGGCCACGCTTCATACGCGACAGAATCCGGTCAGAGCCACTCTGCACCGGCAGGTGCAAAGCGCTGGCCAGTTCCGGCACATCGGCATACACATCAATCAGCTCATCGGTGAATTCCACCGGGTGCGAGGTCGTGAAACGAATCCGCTCAATGCCATCGACAGCGGCCACATAGCGAATCAGCAGCGATAAGTCGGCAATCTCGCCGTCGTACATCGAGCCGCGATAGGCATTGACATTCTGTCCCAGTAGGTTCACTTCACGTACGCCCTGTTCGGCCAAACTCGCAACCTCGGCAATGACATCATCAAACGGGCGGCTGATTTCCTCGCCCCGGGTATAGGGCACAACACAGTAGGTGCAATACTTCGAACAGCCTTCCATCACCGATACGAAGGCTTTCGGGCCATCCGCGCGCGGCTCTGGCAGACAATCGAACTTTTCGATCTCCGGAAACGAAACGTCAATCTGCGGTCCTTGCCGGCGTTCGAGTTGGTCCAGCATGTGCGGCAGCCGATGCAATGTTTGCGGACCAAATACCAGATCGACGTAGGGTGCGCGTTGGCGAATTAACTCGCCCTCCTGACTCGCAACACAGCCACCGACGCCGATCACCAGTGCGGGTCGGTGCGCTTTCCACAGCCGCCAACGGCCAAGCTGCGAGAACACTTTTTCCTGCGCCTTCTCGCGGATGGAACAGCTGTTCAGCAATAGGATATCGGCTTCTTCGGGCCGCTCGGCAAGCTCGATGCCGTGCGATTGTCGCAGCACGTCCGCCATGCGCGCGGAATCGTACTCGTTCATTTGGCAGCCATGAGTTTGGATGTAGAGTTTGCGAATCATCCTGCAAAGGCAAGGTTGCGGCAGACGAGGGTTTCGTCCACCCATATGCGGAGCCTAGCTTAAAGGCCGCGTCTCGTCCAGATTCAAGCGCTTAGTCAGAAGCCTTACCTTAGGACAACCGGCGTACCTGCAGCAGCGGTCGCATCGCATCAGGTTGGCTGGATACTCCTATCGCTTGCCCTGTAATAAGGCCTCCGGGTGGCGTTCCAGATAATCGGCCAGCGAGCGCAGGGAGCGGGCGGCACGGGTCGCCTCGGCCAGCAGGCGGTCGAGATCGTGGCGGGTCGACGAGCCCTCGCTGGTCAGGCTGGCGATATTGCGCATGGCGCGGCTGGCATCGCCAAGGGTCGTGATGACCGCGTCGGTCAAAGGCTCGATTTGAGTATTCAGACCAAGAAGCAGGCTGGAGAGATCACTGCTGGTCTGTTGCAGCTGGTCGGCCAATGGATCGACCCGGGCTTGGATGGTCTGAGCCAGGTTGCCATAGTCAACCAAGGTCTGCTCAACGCGGTTGCCAAGGGGCTTGATCTGGGCGTTGAGTTGGGTGATTACTGTTTGCGTCTCGACCAGGGTTCCATTTAAATTTTCAAGGGTATCACGCAACATGCGGGATTTGACCAACTCCTCGACTGCCGCCAGTGTATTGGTGGCATTCTTGATCAGTGCGGATAAGTCGAGTTTGCCCAACATATCCTCGAGAACATCGCGCGTCGCGGCGATGGCAGGTACACGGATCGGGCCGCCCGGGGGCGTTGTATAACTGCGTTTCGGCAGCTGTGGGTTCGTGCTCAGCGCCACCAGATATTGGCCGGTCACGACGCTGACTGATTCCAGCCTGGCACGCAGACCTTTTTCTTCGATCAGGCTTTGCAATACATGGCGTACATCAGCCTCTGTTTTAGAGCCACCGATCACATGCACGCTCTGCGGCCAGATTTCGTAATTCACCGGGATGCGAAAGCTGTTGCGGTCGGGCAGATAGTCGACACCGATCTCGGTGACCTGACCGATCGGCACCCCCTGAAACTGCACCTGGGCGCCAACATTGAGACCCTGCACCGAACCAGGGAAATAGGTGATCATATTGATGCGCTCACGCATCAGCGCGCCGCTGCTCAAAGCCAAAATCGCGATCACCACGATCACTAATGCGCCGAGCACGAAGCCGCCAATGACGGTAGGGTTGGCTTGCTTACTCATGCTTCGCCACGATTCAGAAATTCGCGTACCTGAGCGATGTCGCTGTGCAGACGTAGGTCGCGGGGGTTACCGGTGGTAAGCATGGTATGTGTATCGGCATCCAGGAACACGGCGTCGTCACCAATGCTGAACAGGCTATCGAGATCGTGGGTGATAACAACCATGGTGGTGCCGAGACTGTCGCGCAATTCCAGAATCAGCTCATCGAGACGCCGGGCGGACAAGGGGTCGAGACCGGCAGAGGGCTCGTCGAAGAATAGGATATCCGGGTCCAGCGCCATAGCACGCGCGACGCCTACGCGCTTGCGCATGCCGCCGCTGATCTCAGACGGAGAGTAGTCACCGAAGCCGGCCAGACCCACCAAAGCGAGTTTGTACTCGGCGATGTCGCGGATCTGGTCCGCCGTGAGACTGGTATATTGCTCCAATGGCAAGGCCACGTTCTCGCGCAGGGTCATTGAGCTCCACAGAGCGCCACTTTGATACATGACGCCGTTTCGTCGCATCAGTCGGATGCGTTCGGACTGGGATGTTTCCCACAGGCTGACGCCGTCCATCAGTACGCGTCCGGCGGATGGCTCCAGCAGCCCGGTCAGGCAACGCATAACAGTACTTTTGCCGCAGCCGCTGCCGCCCATCACGATGAACACATCGCCACGACGGATATCGAAACTCAAACCCTGCTGCACCAGTGTATCCCCATAGCGCAATTCGATGTCCCGCAGGCGAACTGCAATCCGACGTTGCTCCGTGCCCACCGCCAATGTCATGACAGGCCGATGGCGTCGAAGATGATAGTCAGCACCGCCGCGGCAATGACGATGAAGACGATGGCGGTCACTACGGCCGAGGTGGTCGCTTGCCCCACAGCAGCGGCGCTGCGCCCGCATTGCATGCCGCGCAGACAACCGGAAGCAGCAACGATGGCACCATAGACAACGGCACAGATCAAGCCTTGGGCAATATGATTCCAGCCAATCGCCAGCTGCGTCTCGATCATATACGCTGTAAACGTCAGACCGCCAACCGTGGTGCCAACGAAAGCGCCGCCGAGGATACCGATGACGTTGGCATAGATGGCCAGCAGCGGTGTCATCAGGATCAGCGCCAGCATCCGCGGCAGCACCAGAAACTCCATCGGCGAGATGCCGAGCGTGCGCAGCGCGTCGATTTCTTCGTTCACCTGCATGCTGCCAAGCTGGGCAGCAAACGCCGCACCAGTGCGCCCAGCCATCACGATAGCCGTGATCAAGGCACCTGTTTGTAATACAGTGGCCAGGCCGACCAGATCCGCGACATAGATGCGCGCGCCGAATTGGGCCAGTTGCTGGTCGCCGATGTAACCCAAGATCATACCTACGAGAAAACTCACCAAACCGATGATGGGCAGCGCATCGGCACCGGACTCCTGGACGATCAGCCAAAGCTCCGAGCGGCGGTAACGCGCCCGGCCAAGCAGAAAACGCCGAAACGCCAGCGTGCCCTCGCCGAAAAATTCCATAATCTCACCGGTTGAACGCGCCAGATCAATGAAGTCTGCGCCCAAGCGTTGAACGAATGAAGAGCGCGGCTCTGGCACATGCCCATTGTCGGCGCGTTCGGGCACGATTTCGGCCATGTCCAATAGCGCACGCAAACCGTGCGGCAGTGTCGTGCTATCACATTCGATCTGACGTTCCCGGCATAGGCGTTGCAGTCCGGCGATGAACGCCACCAAGCCCGAGTCCCAGCCATCCAGCCGCGTTGTGTCGAACCCAAGCCGACGCAGCCGCGGCTGGCTCTCCAGCAATGCGCAGGCGCTGGCGAGGCGCGGCAAGGGTTGCTCAACCCGCCAGACGCCGGCGAGCTGCAGGATTGCAGCTTGTCCGATGTCGTCATCGGCCGCTTGCTCGATATCGCCATTGATGCTGTCGTTCGCCGCCGGATGCAGCCGCAGGGTCGGCAGAGCGGGATTGGGCGTGGGGGTTGAGGCTAGCGTCGATGCCATCTGATGCTCGCGTGCTAGGACAAGAGTATGACCGCGTTATTGGAGACATGGACCTGTCTGCCCTGATCCCCCATCAGCGGCAAGCCGCCGAACAGCAGTTGCGAGATCTCGGACTGAGTTGTACCAGTGACAGCACTGGTGACAGCACTGGTGACAGCACTGGTGACAGCACTGATTTGCTGTTGCCACGCGCAGTGCTCCTACCTCGGTATGGTTATCCCATCCGGTTGCGCGTCGCGCGCTTGGCCCAAACTTAAAGGCTTCTGGTTATAGCAGA
Source organism: Thiohalocapsa sp. PB-PSB1 (assembly GCA_016745215.1). Classification (GTDB taxonomy): domain Bacteria; phylum Pseudomonadota; class Gammaproteobacteria; order Chromatiales; family Chromatiaceae; genus Thiohalocapsa. Next base: position 2,503,182 of record CP050890.1, on the reverse strand, counting down.
TAAAAGCAATTGACGGAAACTATCATGAGTCGGTCGATGGCGCCGGATCTTTGCCTTGTCTCTTAGATCATGCCAAACGGCGCATCGTCCCGCGTTTCAACGTTGATGCAATGTATACGTTGGACGAATCGATGCAGCAAGCTGGTACAAAAGCCCATATGAATCCTAACGCCCCGTGCTCGGGGCGTTGTAATCCATGTATGCATCCGATCTATCCAAGTCAGTGCAGCCCGATTAGAAATCGCTATGGTCAAGCCGAATCCAGAAAGTCGCATCGTCTGTGAGTTGCTGATTCCGGGCCTGCTCGGACCGCTTGCATTACCGCCCGATCAGCACATCGATACGCCTGTGCTGGATCGACTGCTAGCCCGTGGCGAACGCGCGCAATCGCCCGGCACAGACCTCGAGAGCACACTGCTAGGCCGCTTCGGCGCCGGCAGCGACATCGCTGCCAGCGCACCCTACTGCCTGGCCGCGGATGCCGGGGATTGGAACCGTACCGGCTACTGTATGCACGCCGATCCAGTGCATTTGCGCGCGGATCGGGACTTGCTGCGCCTGTTTGATGCCCGACATCTCGGTATTGAAATCGCTGAAGCACAGACTTTGATCGCAGAATTGAATCATCATTTTGCATCCGATGGGCTGCAATTCAGCGCCCCAACCGCATCACGCTGGTATCTGCACTGCGAACGCCCGCCAGCACTCCAGACAAGGCCATTGGCGCATGCGATCGGTAAGCACGTAGACGGCCTGCTGCCCACTGGGCCGGATGCTGCGCACTGGGCTAGTCTGATGAACGAGGCGCAGATGCTGCTTTTTCAGTCGACGGTCAATCAGCAACGGGAGACCGAGGGCCGCCCGAGCATAAACGGAATTTGGACCTGGGGCGGAGGGGTCTGGCTGCAGCCATCGACTGATCTGTCCGCCTTGCCATTCGACCGGCAACTCCCAAGGCAGGTATTTGCAGAACATCCGCTGGCATCGGGCTTGGCCGAAGCCGCTGGAATATCCTATGCATCATTGCCAAGCAGGCGTACTTTGCCGCCCCAGGCCATGTTTGCAAACGCTCTGATCGTTATCGAAGATTTGTTAAACGCGGTACTTGATCAGGACGAGGCCGCCTGGATCACTGCCGCCGAGGCGCTCGACTCCTGGTTTGCACAGGCGTTGAATGCGCTTCGCACTGGCCACCTCGATCGGATCATCATCGATTCCTGCCATGGAGTCTGCTGGCGGGTCGATCGGAGCCACCCGCGGCGCTTTTGGCGCAAAACGCGCTCACTAACCCATCATCTGTTATCAGCACCAGGCTGATCGGGTTGCCGAACCGACAATCCATCTGAGAATAGTCCCAAAGATGAATAAGTAGCGGTTCATGAATAACCGATACAACGCTGTCCAGACATCGGCGGAGTGCAATCGGGGTCGGGGCCACTATCGGAATCGGAATCGGAATCGGAATCGAGAGAGAAAACGCCCTATGCCATTCGGTCATGAGAAGCGCGACGTCTAGCGTGCGGCCATCGAGTCTGTCGGCTGGGCCATAGCGCGACTGCGAGCATGTGAAAGGACAGCGTAACGCGAAGGATCAACGCCTGTGCGCATCCTAGGTGCGCATCGTAGGCGCGCATCGCAGGCCATCGCGCTGAAGATTGCCGAGGGTAACGGCAAAGCGACGAGCGGGGATCGACGCCGGTCGTTTGAAAGCGCACGAGGCTCGGCGCTGGAGTGGGCTGCAATTCAGGACGTGCTCGCTGGTGTGCGATGCGTTGTGCGCAGACGACAACAGCAAGCGAAAGGCACTGCTCGATCGTCGTGTGGCCATGCTCACGACGCTCGGACAGCGTGGCGACGCGGTCAGCGAGGAGCTTGGCGGATGGGTTGGTCGGTGCGATACCGACGCCGATACCGATCAAAATCAGGCTCGCTTTTCCTTTGCGAGATGACCGAGCCGATTAAAGATCAATGCATTACGGACGGCCGGATGGTGGGATGCTGCGCTTATTCAGCCTATAGTCAATACCTTGACAATCTCCTGGTATGAGCTAACAGAATATAACAGCAATCCTGCCATGTCGGCTCATCATTCCGGCAGCCGAAGCACCTTCCAGACACCATCCACGTCGCATAGATCCGCAGTGATGCGTGCATCAACACCGCTGGCATGATTGTCGATGCGCAGCCGCCGACAGTTCATATTCTGGTGCCTGAAGCTGCGCGTCGACATCGCGCTACCGTGATTTCCGGTCGTATCATTATGCCAGGCTTGCGGTACATCATTATCAGGTACAGCGAGCACCGCATCGATGTTGTCCGACATCAGTTTGCTGTCCTCGGGGCTGAAATAGCGCATTGGCGCCTGTTCCAGAAAACTATACAAGGCGCCGATCGCGGCGCCGGAAGTTGCGAGCAGACAGCTGAATAGGGGCAAAGCGATATACAGGGGGTTCTGAGCACACATCGGTTCGTCTTCGTGGACAGGCTACAGGCGCATGAGTATAGCGAAACGCGGAGCTTAACGGTGGACGCAGGTGCGTGATGTTTACCAAAGTCGGCTCGCTCAAATGCAGAAAATTCGAAGTCGCAAGCAAATGAATGCAGCTGCGCTCACCGGCATACGGGATAGTAGCTCGACGGCTTGCGTATCAGCTACCAATGTCCGGTGCCAGGCTCTCCTTTGAATGGACCGATCACCTCATCAGTGACCCAACCGCCATAGTAGCCACCGGCTTGAGGCCGCACCGTTTCGCCGTCGACCAGGCAATGCAGCAGTGACGGATAACAGGCGTAGTAACCAGCAATGATCACAGCATCGTCGAGGGCATGCGGGTAGCGCCACAGGGCATTTTCGATACGCCCAGCATGCATGACCACATGGAAGTATTCAGCCTCGCCCTTCCATTCGCAAAAGCTGCGTTGCGGCGACTTTATCAGTCTCGCTTGATCGACCTGATCGGCTGGCAGGTAAAAGGTTGGCGGACTGCCGGTTTCCAACGCCCGAATGCTCTGCTCGGTGCGCACCAGCAGGGTGTCGCCAGCATATACCTCGACATTGCGCCGGTCTGGAACATAGGCCGGCGGTCGCGGATAATCCCAGACGGATTCCTGGCCGGCCTTCGGCTCGATGGCGAATGGCGGACGTTGCTGTCCGCGATAGGCCCAAAGACCTCGGGCGCGTTCGATTGCGACTTGACTAGGTTTCATTGGGCTAGACTCTATGTCGGCTCTATAACTCACAAGTTTGCATCCTGTCTCAGCGGCATTTCCGCCAGATCAGAGTGCGATTGTTGACCGGCATTGCCAAATTCTGTTCCAACTCCAGTCCAGCGCTGTCGGCAAAACGCCGTATGTCTTCTAGGTCGCGCACACCGGAGAATGGATCGCGCTGGCGCAGCATACGGTCGAATTCAGCATTGCTGCGGCTGATATGACGCCCGTTCTCGCTGAATGGACCATACAAAGCAAAGGGTGCCCCGACCGGCAGTAATCGCCCGACGCCGCGGAACATGCGCTCGACTTGGATTAGGGAGAGTATGTGTGCCGTATTCGCACTGAATACGGCGTCGAACTGGCCATCTGGCCAGCAATCGTTGCGATCGACTTCGCTATCGCCGTCGATATCCAGATGCAGCGGCTGTGGTAGGTTCGCCAGCGCAGCCTCGTCGAGCCAGAGCCGGATGCCTGGAAGTTGCGCCGCAACATCACTGCATTGCCATCTTAGGTGCGGCATGGCTGCGGCAAAGTGCACCGCGTGCTGCCCGGTGCCGCTGCCGATTTCGAGCACATGTTGAGATCTGGCGAACAACGGTGCAATGATCGCAAGGATCGGTGCCTTGTTTTGTTCGCAAGCCTCGGAATAAGGCTTATCGATGCTAATCATGAAGGCTACATTGAAGAGAGATTTATACTTGACCGCAACATTGGGTTCCTACTGTACGCACCGCAAGCTTTCGAGCGCCGATCAATCGGTTAAATCCAGCAAAAGGTAAAGACGAGGGCTTTGCACCAAACTATCGGGCGCGGAACTGAAGAATCATAACTAACTGAAATAAAGAAATAAAATTATTTGCGATGGTTGATGGCGACCTGCTGCTGTGCAACCGATGCGCAAGCCACGCTGGAATCCGCTATTATCTCCCTGGAGATTGCAATGCCGTCGCTCCAAGGTGCATGCTTCAGGCACCGAGCTTGCCATTTTATCCATGCACCAAATTTCTTCATGAAGTTTCCGATCTTATTCCTGATGCTGATGGCCGCTGCCCTGTGCACCAGTTGTGCGCTTTCGCCGTCCACCGCGAACCGAGCCGGATCAGCAGTGCCGCAGCCAACTGCAGCGCAAAACATACCAAGTTGGCGCTCTGCTGAGGAACTGGTGGATAACGTGCCGGAGCCGGTATCAACACCTGATTCGAACCTGCAAGGCTTCAACGAACAGGTGAATGCGACACGGCTTGCGCGCTGTACCCGGAGTGCTGCTGTCGGCGGTGACGATGCCCTGTTGCGCGAACTGGTTACCGAATTGTATGGTGATGACGTTGATCCTGGCACGGCTGCCGCGGTATTGATCAGTGCAAACTGCGGCACGCCGCAGGCCATTGTCCGCGAACTGGTCGCCCAGGGTGGTGACAAAGTCGTGCTGCCGGTGGTCGACAGCGCCACCGCCATGCAGGGGCCAACCTCGGCCGACGCAATGGAACAAGCCGCTGCCGATGGCCTAGCACTCTGGCGTCGCACCACTGGCCTGGAACCGACGCGCATGTCTTCATCGCTGGCTGGCTCCAATCAATCTTATTCGATGCTCTACTTTCCGCTTGGGCGACATGGCGAGGGCATGGAGCGCACCTCCAATACGGCAAAAGAGACCGCAGCAACAGCTCCCGACTATGGCATTTATACCTTTGTCCTGTTCGGCGATGTAACCGATGAGCGGGAATCCATCAACGTGGACACCTATCGTGAGCTGTTGCGCGTCATCGAGACCTACGTACTCGCGGCGGAGAGCACAGCCGGCGATCCGTCCACCAGTACCAACACTCGAGCTCACGGTTTTCTGCTGCCGGTGCATGTGGAGGGTAATGGAGCCAATCTGTGGGAACGCACCGGCCCAGAGCTGTCGGCAGACATGCGCGGTGAATTTGCCGCTTATCTTCGGGCTGGTGGGCAGTTAGAGTTGGCCCAGCGACTGAACCAGGCAAGCGGGCCTTTCCTCGTCTCCAGCCTGGAACCGCAACTGGTGCCCAGCGACCCGCGGGCGCCAAGGTTGCTGGTCGATCTAAGCAAGATAGGAGCCGAATATATGTACAGTGTCGTGGATGCCTATGATCGTCCGATTCCATCTAGGCAGGTCGGGAGCGTCGAGGGTCTGGCCGCAATCCGCGCCCGGCTGATCGACATGTTTCCAGATCCAACCATTGATGCTGCTGCAGCCGCACCGCCGCCGGGCGGCTGGGTCTATCTGTTCGGGCCTGGGCAAAGCGCACAAGCCGTTCCGACGGCGGCAGTACCAGTAGGGCTCAGGTGGGCCGCTGCGATTGAGCTGGAGGATCGCGACGCCAGCGCCGCGATACTGTATTGATGTTGTGGCCACGCATTGGCGGACTATTTAAGTTTCTACTCGGCATCCTATTATTGCAGGGAGCAACTGCCTTGCTGACCTACATCGCATTGAAGACCGATTTGCAGCAAACCGCATGGCTGTTTGGGGCGCTGGCCGCAACCCTGGGCGTTTTAGTCGCGCTGTGGTTCGACTCGGTCATCGGCAGCGTCAACGAACAGGCCATGGCACGGCAGCAGAAGCGGCACTCCCGCGAACGCGAGAAGTTGCGCGTGCAGGCAGAACGGGACAAAGCTAAACTGACCCGCGAACGCAAGCGTTTGACAGGTGGCGCTACCCTGAAAACAGGTGTGGCCGTGGGCGGCTTGGTCGGCGTCGGGGTGGCCATGCTGTTGGCCCAGTTCGTTACCTTGGGTCTGTTGACTCTCTCGACAGCCGGCGGGGCCGCGCTGGGCTATGGTGTGCGCTCGCGGCAGGAGAAACTGATTCGTGCGCGCGAACAAAAACAGGCTGAAAAGTTGATTTTGCCGCACCAGGATCTGCCTGCTCTGGAAACCGATGCAACGCCGCAAGCCAAGGGGCGTGCGCTGCGCTAGCCCGGATTCGGCCGCATCATGCCGTTTCTGCCACTCTTTACATTTGAGCCATGAGCAATCAGAGCGAACCACTGAACCAGCTTTCCGAGATCGCCGCGGCCTTCGCGACAAAGGCGCCCAAGGTCGTCGACTACTGGAGCTTGCGTCTGGTCGATCAGGTCAGCGAAGGGCTTGCGGTACGCGACGGTATAGCCGAGCCCAGCGGCCTTGCGCTCTCCCGCGGCGCAATGATAACCGTCAGCGACGCTGCCGGCATCGGCTACGGGGCCACCAGCGACCTGAGCCCGGCCGGGCTGTCAGCGGCTTTCGGGCATGCGCTGCGTTTTGCCGCGCTACATCAACGCCTGGGGCTGTTCGACGCCAGGCAACATCCACGCAGCGCATTGCGCGCCGAATACGCTTCAACGGTGGCGCAACCCTGGACATCCTGGACCTTGCAGGACAAGTTCGCCATGCTCAGTGATGCCTGTGCCAGACTGGATGTAGACCAGCGCATCGTTGAACGCATCGCCTGGCTCGAGCATCAGCGCACTACACAACTGTTGACCAGCTCCGACGGCGCGGAAATCGCGCAGAATTGGGATTATGTGCACTGCGGATTATCGGCCACCGCGGCAGCAAACGGTCAGACCCAGACCCGCCGTGGCGGTGGTGCAGATCAGGCTCAACAGGGCGGGCTGGAGCGCATTGAGACGAGCGCATTGATAGCTGATGCCGAACGCGTTGCAAGCGAGGCCATTGCCCTGGCGGAAGCCCCGGAGTGCCCAAATGGCCGCCGCGATCTGGTATTGCTGCCGAGTCAAATGACCTTGCAGATTCACGAGTCCATCGGCCATCCGTTGGAGCTCGATCGCATCCTGGGCGACGAGCGCAACTATGCTGGACTCTCTTTTGTCACGCCGGAAATGTTCGGTACCTATCGCTATGGTTCTTCGCTGCTCAACGTCACGTTCGATCCTGACGTGCCGGGCGAATTGGCAACCTACAGGGCAGACGATGACGGTACTCGGGCACAGCGCGTGCATTTGATCCGCGACGGCGTCCTAGAACGCCCCCTTGGCGGCGCCTTGTCGCAGCGCCGCGGCCGTATCAATGGCACCGCGAATGCTCGCGCCTCCGCCTGGTATCGACCACCGATCGATCGTATGGCCAACATTAATCTGGAGCCTGGAGAGGACAGGCTGAACGAACTGATCGCACGCATCGAACATGGCATCCTGATGGATACCAATCGCTCCTGGTCTATCGACGACAGCCGCAACAAATTCCAATTCGGCTGCGAATTAGGTCGCTTGATCGAAGATGGAGAACTCAAAGGTCTAGTACGCAACCCCGGCTATCGCGGTATCTCGGCAGCATTCTGGCGCAACCTCGATGGAGTCTGCGGACCCGAGACGATGGAGGTGCGGGGTGTACGCAACTGTGGTAAAGGTGAGCCAAATCAAGCCGTGTTCGTCGGCCATGCATCGCCGCCTTGCCTGTTTCGGGATGTGGAAATCTTTGGAGGTGGAATCGACTGATGCACCAGGGCACATTTTTTTCCCTGGCAGAGCGCCTAATGGATCGGCTCCAGGGCGCTGAGATCCTGTTTGCAAACCTGAACGCCGAGGACTCGGACTTTGTTCGACTGAATCAGAATCGGGTGCGTCAGGCTGGAAATGTGCACAGCGCCTCACTAGCACTGACGCTGATTAATGACAGCAAACAGGTAGAGGGCAGCTGTGATCTGCGCGGCGACGCCGATACCGACCTGACCTTGGCCCTCGATCTATTGGTACGGCTGCGCGAACGCCTGCCGCACGTGCCGGTCGACCCCTATCTGAACTTCTGCGAACAACCATTCGAGTCCACTCGCGTGCTGCCAGCACAACTTACCGATGCCAGTGATGCCATTGACACCTTGTCAGAGCAGGCGGATGGGATGGACCTGGTCGGTATCTTGGCCTCGGGCCGCATCGCGGATGGGCTCGCGAGTTCCATCGGTCATCGTTGTTGGCATCAAAGCGACAGTTTTAATCTGGACTGGAGCTGCTATCTGGAGCGCGATAAAGCCGTTAAAGGGACCTACAGCGGTTTTGTCTGGGAACCGGATCAACTGGCCGCGCGCATCGCCGCACAGCGCGTGCGCCTGGATCTGATGAATCACCCACAGCGGCATCTCGCACCCGGCCGTTATCGTGCTTTTCTGGCACCTGCGGCAGTTCAAGAATTAATGGACATGCTCGCCTGGGGCGGCTTTGGCCTGCGTGATCATCGTACTCGGCAGACACCACTGCTGGCCTTGGCCAACGGTCAAGTAGAGTTGCATCCGCACTTAAACATCAGAGAGGCCAACGACCGCGGGCTTACCAGTCGTTTTACCGCCGAAGGCTTCAGCAAGCCGGAACGCGTGCCGCTGATCGCAGGAGGTCATTTCGGTCGCTGCCTGGTGGATGCCCGTTGCGCAAAGGAATACGATGCCGAGGTCAACGCGAGCGCCGAGTATCCCGAATCGGTCGAGGTCGATGCCGGTGATCTGCCAGCAGACGAGATCCTCGACCGCATCGGCAGCGGCATCTACATCGGCAACCTCTGGTACTGTAACTGGTCCGACCGCAATGCCTGCCGGATTACCGGAATGACCCGATTCGGCACCTTTTGGGTCGAGAATGGCATGTTGAGCGCCCCACTGGCGGTAATGCGCTTCGACGACTCGCTGTACCGGCTGCTTGGCGACCGGCTTGAAGGGCTGACCCAAGAGCGCGAGTTGTTGTTGTCCGCCTCGACCTACGGCGGACGCTCATCCGACAGCGCCCTGTTGCCAGGCGCACTGGTCAGCGGAATCAACCTAGCATTATGAACACCCAAAACGGGTGCTGACTTCAAGAATATAAGGACTCACCGCAGAGACGCAGGGTGCACAGAGGGGCCAAGGCGCCTCGCCCACAAGCGGACCTACACCAGCCATGGGAGCCGGTCGGCGTAGGAGCCCGCTTGCGGGAAACCCGCCAGGCAATGCCAGCGGATCGGACGCGAGCGCCGCGCCTTTCCCGGGAGATAAGGCTTTAGGTCACTGTCTTATCGACACATTAACTGAGGATACCCCAAGGGGCAACCCGCTCAGCGCGACTTGATCGGGATCGGCATCGGCATCGACAAGACAGACATCAGGGCGTAAGAAACCTGATGTTTGCTGGGATCTGCCTTCAAATAATACGAATCAAACTTTATTCTGGGTGAATGGCTGAACACTCTATGCAGTCAGCCCCCCCCAAAACCATACAAGCAAAAATCCGTCCGGAAAGGCCGCAGAGCGATTGCCGGAGAGAGATATAGCACCTGGCGCCAGATTCTCGTTCGCCTGCGCAAAGCGGCAACCCACCTGTAGTCACTCTATGGGCGGGTTGCCGCAACGTCGATGCCGGACAAGCAGACAAGCCAGGTGGTCTATTTCTCGACAGACATCGCCTAAACACAAATCGCCTGCCTTCGGATGTGACTTTGTTCATAGCCAACAGCCCAAAAGAAGGCTAATCTGTCTCCGACATCAAGGTAAGGTCCAGCTCGGGGAATGAGTCTGTTGCAAAGGAATGATACAGGACAGGTCGCATGAATCGGCGATTGTGGTGCATGGACGCGCCCATCCTCTTGAACCTTCGCTCACTGACTCCGCCTCCACTGTTCAAGCAAGTTCCCAACCGGCTTTTCCAGCCCGGTTCTGTTTTGATCCCCATTTAGGAAAGATGAAAAGTCGTCAACCACATTGATTACTAAGTGAATCAGATAAGGCTGATTTACCCGGATGTGACGAGCGCGGATGAGGCAAGGAAGACGGTCGGAGAACGAAAGGACGATAAGACGAAAAAGGGAGCGCATCCCTGCGCGAAGCTGATTCTGGTGCCACCTTGGCTAACATCGGTCTTCTTCGAACATCCCAACGCCAAGGGTTATCAACCCGGAAGACAGTATGAGAATAAGCCACCATGGCTCGATTACCTATGAACAAGTTCACAGTTTTATTGGCATAATAATTGCCTTTATCTTGATGTCAGCCCCTTTGCAACGGTTTCTTCCTCGGCCAAGGCAAAAGCCAACCATGCTCATACTAATTTGCTAATTTGCGCCATTCAGCGGGCAGGACGATGCCGACTTCAGGCAAAGCGGATGTTATTCTTGCCGTTACCCTTGACTAGATACATGGCCTGATCCGCCCGCTCCATCAGAACACGCCCCGTATTGCCATGCTCGGGATAAAGACTGATACCGATGCTGGCACTCACCCGACATGTTCCCCCGGCCACCTGGATGGGCATGACAATGGTGGAGAGCAGACGGCGACCCAGAACCTCGACGCTGGCATTCTGTCGTATTTCGGTCAGCAGCACGGCGAACTCATCGCCGCCAAAGCGCCCAACAGTGTCGCCATCGCGGACCCTTTTGACCAACCTTGTCGAAATCGTTTTCAAAACCTCGTCGCCGGCGGCATGTCCTAGGCTGTCATTAATCTCCTTGAATCCATCCAGATCGATGAATATCAGCGCCAGGCGCAGGTTATGCGTCGCTGATGCAAACAGCGCCTCGCGCAAACGCTGTTCAAACAGAAGCCGGTTGGCGAGCCCGGTCAGCGGGTCACTGTGGGCAAGTTTGGCAATTCGCGTCACCTCAGTATGCAAACGCTGCTGCTCGATCTCGCGCTCGGTGACATCGTGAAAGCGCAGAATGAACCCGTAGGCGATACTGTCGTCCCCACGCAATGCCCGACCTTGTAATTCAGCATAGCTCTCTTTTCCGTCCGGAGCGCAGCGGTGAATCATAAGCCGCAGAGGCTCGTCGGAATATGCGAGTTGGGATCGGACTGTTGGCAGCAGCTCGCGAATGCTCTCAGCAACCGGATATTGATTGGTTGAGCTGATGAGTTCGGTTGCAGGATCGAACTTCAGCGCATCTCCAACCACCGGCTCGGCCATCAACAGGCAAGCAGCGGAAGCGGCATTGACCCAGCGGACCAAACCCTCCCGGTCGATCACGACGGTCGGATCGGAGATAGAGTCCACCATGGATTGGAAAAACGCCCAATCGTTACGCAGGCGCTGTTCAGCACGCGCCGACTGCACTAGGTGGTAGGTGCGATTGCGCAACACCGCCCATAGGATTGGCTTGGTGATGTACTCGCTGGCACCAGCCTCAAAGGCACGGTCGATAGATGCCTCGTCCTCGTAGATGGTGATCATGATAATCGGCACCCGATCGCCGCCCGGCAGGGTGCGTATGCTGCGACAGGCTTCAAAACCATCCATGACCGGCATGGCGGCATCCAGCAGGATGATATCGGCCCCATGAGCGGCAAAGTGCTGCGTCGCAAGCTGGCCGTTTTCGATGCTGGTGACCTGGAAACCAAGCCGCTTGATGAACTGCGTGACCGCGAGTCGCAGCACCGGATCGTCATCAACCACCAGTGCGCACGGGATATGCGACGCGTCATGATCCAATAGCCCAGGATTCAGGGGCGCAAGGCTCGATGGCGTCTGTCGTTGCAAGTCGGGTCTCCTCGGGCGATTACAGAAGTGATTGAACGGTGCTCATATTATTTTTTCGAGCGCTGTTCATTTGCAAGGATATCGGTCAGCGCGTCGGCAGCCTCGCGCGCCGTACGCTCCACATCCAGGTACACTTCGCTTTCTTGGGTCAGATCGAGCTGTTTGCTGTGCGCCTCGAGTGCGCGTGCCCGAGCCACTGCCTCGGTCGCACCAAGATTGCCCAGAAAGCCAGCCATGGTATGCGACACCAGGCTCACCATGCCGGCATCGCCCATTTCCACCGCTTGCCGCAGTTGGTCCAGACAGCGCGGCAGCTCGGCGATTGCTGTCTCGAGCACCAAAGCGATGTCGCCGAGGGCTTGGCGTAGACTGTTCAGACGTTGCAGATCGATCACAGTTTGTTGCGTGGTCGAATCTTGTCGTGCTGTTCCCTCTGCGGATGATTCATTGACGTTAGGTTCGGATAGGACGGATTCATCTGTAGTCGAGGCTTGCATGGATCTTGCCGCCTCACTTTGGTCGAGGGATGCTGCCGCATCCATCGCTACCAGGGCCGGGACCGCCGGATTCTCCGGTACTGCCGATCCCGGACCCGCATCCAGCTCACCCTGTGTCAGCGGCCTCTGCGGCCTTTCCGGTGTACCTTGCCCCTCGAACTCTGGAGCCAGCTCTTGTTGCATCCCTGCTGGATCTGTCCACCATCGCTTAACGGCACGCAGCAACTGGGCCGAACGGACTGGTTTGGATAAGTAGTCGTCCATGCCGGAATCTAAGCACTTCTGGCGATCGGTGGCAGCGGTATGGGCAGTCAATGCAATAATAATCTGGTGCTGGAGCGGCTCACCGTCCGGCGTCTCGGCCTCCATCTGGCGCCACTGGCGCGTGGCGTCGTAACCATCCAGAATTGGCATCTCACAATCCATCAGGACCAGATCAAAGTGATCATTGCGCAGATAATGCAGCGCTTGCGAACCATCATCGGCCAGCGTAACGCTGCAGCCGGCCCGCTGCAGAATACCGCGCAGAACCTGTTGATTTACCTGATTATCCTCGACCGCCAGCACTCGGCAGCCGTCAATTCGTTCCCCGACTGCTGCCTGGACATGCAACGACTGTTGGCGTTCATCGCCTTTTAGCACCCTGCATAGGGTGCTCAGCAGATCCTGATGCCGAATCGGCTTGACTAGGCATGCACTGATACCAGGGCTGTTGCCGTTGCGCCGGGCTTCTCCGGTGGAGGCTTGCAACAGGATACTGGCGTCCGGCAAAGCGTCGCGTCGTTGCAGATATTGCAGGAACTGCAAACCGTCCATCTCCGGCATCATGCGATCGAGCAATACCAACTCGAAGGGCTGGCCCGCATGCACCGCGCGTTCATAGAGATCCAGGCCGCGCTGGCCATTCTCGGCTTCCTCAACGGACATATTCCAGGCCTCGCACAAACGACGCAGATAGAGCCGATTGCTGGGACTGTCGTCGATGAGCAACGTGCGTTTGCCCGCCAGCGGAGCCAGGGCCTCCGCATTCCATAAGCTGGCCAGGGATTTCACACCACAGCGTACCATGTCGATGCTGAAGTGGAAGTTGCTGCCGTCGCCAGGGCAGCTGTCCAGGCACAACTTGCCACCCATCAGCTGCACCAACTGCCCAGAAATGGCGAGCCCCAGCCCGGTGCCGCCAAAACGGCGCGTGGTTGTATTATCGTCTTGCTGGAAGGCATCGAAGATATGCGGCTGTGCGTTCGGTGCAATGCCGATCCCAGTGTCGCTGACGGCGAACGACAGCGTTGTTTGTTCGCTGCCTTTGTGCTCCACGCGTACGCACAATCCGATCTCGCCGCATTCGGTGAACTTGATTGCGTTGTCGATCAGATTGATCAGCACCTGGCGCAGCCGACCAGGGTCGCCGATCACATGCAACGGCACCTCTGGTGCCAGGTCACAGATCATCTCCAGTCCCTTCTCAGCGGCCTTTCCTGCCAGCATCTGGACGATGTCTTCTATCATGGAAGGCAGATTGAACGCGGCCTGTTCCAACTCCACGCGTCCGGCGTCGATCTTGGAGAAGTCCAGCACATTGCCTATCATGCCGAGCAGGGCCTCGGCCGAGGCGATGCCGGCGTCGGCAAAATGGCATTGCTCCTCGTTGAGACCGGAGCCATTCAGCAATTCCAACATACCGATGACGCCGTTCAGCGGAGTGTGGATCTCGTGGCTCATGTTGGCCAGGAAGCGGCTCTTGGCTTCAGCCAGTTCCATCGCCTTGTCCCGTGTCTGCTCCAGCAGTTCCGCATGGTAGGCCGTGCTGGTGACATCCTGCACCAGCACCACCCGGTTTCTGTCGGCAATGTCGATTTCGTGAATATTGAATGCCCAACGTCTGCCCTCGGAATCAATGATCCGTCGCGGTTGCAGCAGGGACTCGCTGTGCATGCTCGGTGGGCTGTCAGGGATAAAGTGCGCCAGCCCGCCGCATTCGGCTGAAAATCGACTCATGGTTGGATTGAACTCTTGCCACTGACCGCCTTCGCAGCACAGCAGACCAACATCCAGGGCTTCGGTCGCGGCGAGCAGGATAGCCAAATCCTTGGCTTGGCGGCGAGCACGCAACGTGCGCATGATGGATGTCGTGCGCAGGAGAAAGAGCTTGACCGGATCATCCTTCCAAATCAAATCGATAGCGCCGGCATTCAGCGCATCTTCGATAACGTCCTTGCACTGGGAGTGCATCACAACGGTCACATCACGGGTGCGCTCATCGGCCAACAATGCACGGCACAGTTCATCGCCATTGCCATTGGGCATAAAATAATCCACCAAGGCCAAGTCTGGCTTATCGCGTCGAGCCAAATCCAGCGCCTCGGCCATGGACTGAGCGATCAGCACGTGGTAACCATCGTGACGCAACAAGTCGCCGTAGTTGGCGCAGACCGTTGGCGAGTCGTCGACAAACAGAATCGACCCCGCAGGTTGTTCACAGCGCTTCGGTTGCCGTTCCTGCTTGTCGCGCATGCTGCCGAGATGGCGACAGCTGGTTAGAAACTTGCGCATTCGATAGGCTAACAGAGCCAGCTCTGCCTTCAGATGGATATCGTTGTTCGGGCGCTGGCTGGCAAGATGGTAGATCTGATCGTCGGGCTCTTCAGTGAAGATCATCACCGAGACGCGATCCAGTCGATGGTCGGCGGTGATCTTTTGTAACACCTCCCAACCACGCATTTGCGGCAGCAACCAGTCCAGCAACAGCCCATCGAAGGGGTGGCTTCTACTACAGGCATCCACCAGCAGAGCCAGCCCCTTCTCACCGTCACCGCAGACTTCGCAGTCAATCGCTGCCTCACTCAGGCGATGAGCGCATGCCGCCCGCATGCTGGGAGAATGCTCAATGATCAGCACCCGAAAGTGGTTCTTGCCCGACCCTTCAAAGGTCATGGCTCGCATCCCGCGTTAGCCGCAGAATTGGGGTCTATTTGAGCCGTGCAGTGAGTCACGCAAACCAGAATGTTGCGCCTGTGGATGGTGGAAATGAACGCGTTCATGCTCTACTACTTGGGGGCGGTACCTGAGTGACTGTACCTGAGTGACTAGACAACCGTGGTCATTCTCCGGTTATGCTGATGGATAGATCTCGATATACCAATCCTGCTACAAGTCGGGAGGTTTGGCGCCAAATGAATATGGAGGGAGCGGCCACCCCAACGTTCGATCAGTTCAAAAGACGAATCCCAAAAAATCAGATCCAGACAAAACCGGCCAAAAAAGATCGGCTCCAGAAAACTCTGTCAAGCGCACTCGATACCTTCGAGAATTGCATCGCTGCCTCCTGATGACGCTGAAGTCAACGTTGCCAATTTTGCTCCAGTGCAATCAGTGCGCCAACAGAGTCACGCTCGGGAGATACCACCTGATCAACACTCAGGCAAAGATATTGTGCCAACGCGCTCAGTAGTTGCCCAGATCACGCTGATGCGCCGGTTGCTACAGCATGAAGCGTACCCGCGACCAAGCATAGGCATAAGCGAGGCCATTCCCCCAGCGGTTCCAATCAGACCGGTCCGATCAGCAATAGCCCGGTTTGTTCAGCCTGTTCCGATAAATCTGCGATAACGCAGACCACAAACAAGCGACGCATCTGGTCATTGCGGGACAGGTGCCAGATCAGCGTACAGACCAACAGCACGATGGCGTGGTGTACGCAAGGATGCGGGAAGGCTTGACGGGGTTCGTCTTTGTCCAAGCGCCGGGCGATGCGACTGGTCGAAGATCAGCAATCGACACGGCTCGAAAAGTGACTTACAGGCAAGGTGACAGGAAATTAAGTACATCGGTAATAAGCAGTCATGAGCTTAGGCGAGACCTGCACGGCAGTCAAGAACGGCGAAACTGCCTGTCAGGTTTTCTCAGGTGATTGCAGGAGAGAAATCGCCTCAGCAAGTGGCTGGGTAAGTCCGGCAGCGAATCGCAGCCGAGCTGATTTGCATTGCCCTCGACCATCAATGCCAGGCCCTGTTAACCTGAATCGAGTACCAAAAGCCGAAGTGCAGCGCCCGCTTTGGGTCGATCCACCAGGCCGAAATGCCGCGGACGTGCACAGGAGACAATGCAACCATGTCGCGACTCATCAATAAAGATACCCGCCTGTGCATCTCCCTGGCGGGCCGACCGAGCAATATCGGTACCCGATTTCACAACTTTCTCTACGACCAACTCGATCTCGACTTTATCTATAAGGCATGTACCACCGAGGATCTGGCCGCCGCCATCGCCGGAATCCGCGGGCTTGGCATCCGTGGCTGTGGAGTATCTATGCCTTACAAGGAGGCATGCATACCTTACCTGGACGAGTTGGACCAATCCGCCAACACATTGCAATCGGTCAATACGATCGTCAATGACGATGGCTATCTGCGCGCCTACAATACGGATTTTATCGCCATCGCCAAATTGTTGGCCGTGTCCGGGCTCTCTAGCGAGCTTTCGTTTGCTTTGCGCGGCAGCGGAGGCATGGCCAAAGCCGTGGCCGGGGCTCTATACGATGCCGGTTTCCGATCTGGCATCATCCTGGCGCGCAACGCGATCACCGGGCGAGCACTAGCGGAGACCCATGGCTATCGCTGGCAAACCGAATTGGGCGAGACTCGCCCAGAATTATTAATCAACGCCACCCCAATCGGCATGGCTGGCGGCCCCGCAGCCGATACGCTGGCATTCGAACCGGCGATTGTCAATGCGGCCGTTGCCGTGTTCGACGTGGTCGCATTGCCGCCAGAAACACCGCTGGTGCACTTTGCCAGGAGCCAGCAAAAACCGGTCATTACCGGAGCAGAGGTAATCGCCCTGCAAGCGGCGGAGCAATTTGTGCTCTACACCGGCGCGCGACCGAGCGAGGAACAGATCCGACGCGCCTCAGAATATGCCCGGGCGTAAGGCAATTTCTGTGAAGATGCACGGCACCAGCTTGCAGCAATCGCCTAAGCCTGTTGCAGCGCGAACAAGTCCATGAAGCGACACACCGGGACGTTTTGCAATGCCTGCTGGTCTGCACAAAGCGTCTGGATGCGCTGGACCTGCTCTTGCGTAAAACGGCTGTTCAGCGCATTCAAAAACTTGGCCTCGAGCAGTGGAATCGCTTCGGCGCGACGCCGACGATGGCCGATGGGATAGCAAAGCTCCACCCTCGAGGTGCTGCTGCCGTCGTTGAAAAAGACCTGCACGGCATTGCCGATGGCGCGCTTGTTGGGGTCGTGGTAGTCCTTTGTATAGCGAGGCTCTTCACAAACCCGCATGCGCTCGCGCAGGGCATCGATACGCGGATCGGCGGCGATGTCGTCGGCATAGTCTTCAGCACGCAGATGGCCAAAAATCAACGGTACCGCAATCATATACTGAAGGCAATGGTCGCGGTCTGCCGAATTATGCAGAGGTCCCTCCTTGCTGATGATGCGCAGTCCGGCTTCCTGGGTATGGACTTCAATGCGCTCGATTTCATCAATGCGATGTTTGACCTGATGGTGCAGCATCATCGCGCACTCAACTGCTGTTTGAGCGTGGAACTCGGCCGGGAAGCGAACCTTGAACAGAACGTTTTCCATCACATAGCTGCCATAGTCGCGCTGAAAACGGAACCTGCTGCCGTTGAACAGGGTTTCATAAAAGCCCCAGGTGGGAGCACTCAACACGCTCGGCAGCCCGCCTTCGCCCTGACTCACCAACATTGCCAGGTGCAGACCGCGTGAACTAGCATCGCCGGCGGCCCAGGATTTCCGCAAACCCGTATTCGGTGCCTGGCGATAGGTACGCAGAGGTGCCCCATCTACCCAGGCTTGACTCAGGCTATCGATTATTTGCTGTTTGGTTTGCCCCAGCATCAGCGCTGATACCCCGGCGGAAGCAACCTTGACTAACAAGACATGATCAAGACCAACACCGTTGAAACTGTTCTCTAGTGCCAATACGCCCTGAATCTCGTATGCCTTTATCAGGTAACCTAATAGATCTCCAACACTCGGCGACTTGCCGCCCTCGGCCAAAGCCTTGCGTGACAAATAGTCCCCCAAGCCGAGAATAGCGCCCAGGTTATCGGATGGATGCCCCCATTCAGCGGCCAGCCAAGTATCGTTGAAGTCCAGCCAGCGCAGCATCGTCCCGATATCCCATGCCGCTTTGATTGGATCCAACTGAAACGCCGTCCCAGGCACCTTGACCGCGTGCGGCACCCGGGTACCAGGTACGATCGGCCCCAGATGCCTGCTGCATTCCGGGTAATGCAACGCCAGCAATGCACAACCGAGGGAATCCATCAGGCAATACCCTGCGGTGCACATGGCCTCGGCGGAATCGATACGGACATTGCAAAGGTAGTCAGCGATGGCGACCAATTCCTGGTCCGGCTGAGGCCGAAGATTAACGTCCGCTTGGTGTGAACTCATACCACTGTCGTCAGGGTGAAATGTACAAAAGCGCCGTCAAAGGCGTTGGAAATAAGGCAATTGCCGGAGAGAAATAGACCAACTGGCGGCGGATTCTCGTTCACCTTCGCGAAGCGGCAACTCGCCCATGGTCGCGCTGTGGGCGGGTTGCTGCGACGTCGAGGCCGGACGAGAAGACAAGCCAGGCGGTCTGTTTCTCGACAGAAATCGCCTAAGACGCCATGCTCTGATCTACACAGTACGAAAGCCAACAACAACCGATCACCGATACAAAACGAGGCAGACCAGCGATGAATACAGCCGCCACTTCGCCCCTGATCGATGCCGCGACGCTGATGCAATGCATTGATGACCCCGCCCTGCGGCTGTTCGACTGTCGCTTCTCATTGGCACAGCCGGAGCAAGGACGACTTGTCTATGCGCAAGGCCATCTGCCAGGAGCTAGCTACGCCCATCTGGACGAGCATCTTTCCGCGCCCGTGCTGCCGAATACTGGTCGCCATCCGCTGCCCGACCCGGTTCGGCTGGCCGCATGGCTGGGCAGCCAAGGCGTGGACCGGAACACTAGGGTAGTCGTTTATGATGATATGGGCGGCGCCTTCGCGGTGCGGCTCTGGTGGCTGCTGCGCTGGATTGGGCTCGGCGACGAGCCTGGACAGATCAGGGTGTTGGATGGCGGACTGCAGGCATGGATCGCGGCCGGCGGCACCTTGTCGCGTGACCAGCCTCATTACGAAGACCGATCTTTCGCGCCCAACCCGGATGACCAACTTTGGCTGACCACGGAGACCCTGCAGACAGAACTCAACCTCGGGCGAATTCAGATCATCGACGCCCGCGCAGCAGAGCGATTCCGCGGCGAGGTCGAGCCCATCGACCCGGTGGCAGGCCACATCCCTGGCGCTGTCAACCTGCCTTTTACAGAGAATCTGGACAGTTTGGGTCACTTCTGCACACCTGATCGATTGCGCCAGCGCTTCGCAAGCGTTATCGGGCAATACAACCCAACCCAGATCATCCATAGCTGCGGCTCTGGCGTAAATGCCTGCCACAATCTGCTGGCGATGGAATTGGCCGGATTGCCGGGATCACTGCTTTATGCAGGCTCATGGAGCGAGTGGATTGGTGATTCGTCGCGACCGATTGCTGCTGGCGACAGTTGAAGATCCGACGCAATTTAGTCAAGCCGATCCCTGGTCAAGCGTTTGTCGCTGTTTCCTCGACCACTGGGATGATCGTGATCGTCACCCGGCGATTTAACGCACGACCATAATCTGAATCGTTCGAAGAGATCGGATACTCTTCGCCATAGCCGATGCTGCTGAGGCGCTGCGGCACCACCGAATCAGATAACAAGTAAGCTTCAACGGCCCCAGCCCGGCGCCGAGACAGATCCAAGTTGTACTCTGCGCTGCCGGTATTGTCGGTGTAGCCGGCAATCTCCAACCGGGTCTTACCATATTTGTTTACAACCCCGGAGATTTTATCCATTGTGCTGTAAAAGCCAGGCTTAATAACATCAGAATCTAGGTCGAATGTTGTCGAACTGGTCATACCAACCACCAGGCTGTTATCCGGTTGCTTGGTCACGCTGATATCGCCACGGGCGATCTCATCCGCTAACACCCGCTCGAAATCCTTGCGTTGCTGCTCCATGTAATTCCCTACCATGGCACCGACGATGGCCCCACCAACAGCACCGATCAGCGCACCTTTGCCAGCGTCAGCACTGGCTGACCCGATCAATGCACCAGTTGCAGCACCGGTGGCAGCACCAATACCAAGACCCTTCGCGGTCTCACCCATAGGCAGCGGATTACCGTATTCATCGACAGATGCGCATCCGGCCAAAGTCAGCAGCATGACAGCCATTGCCAACAATGATGAAGTGGGTCGATAGTGCATGGACATACCTCAGTGAAGAAGAAAATCTATGATGCAGGGTTTTGCGCGAATGCAACCGAATACTACCACGCTTGCACCAAACTTCGGCCGGCTGCATCGATATCCAAAGCTGTTCTTGGCAAGTCGATGTCTGGCTTCAACGGCATTCGGTCACAACACGAGAATGCACACACCAGCGAGGAGTCGAGGCTTGAGAAAGAGAGCAAACTGCTCCATATCAGTTTCAGGCTAAAATATGGACAAAAGTTGTGCAATCGCATGGACCTTGTGAAAATCCATCGTTCAGATCAAAAGAAAACTCAGTATATTGCTTGAGACTATTAATAGATTACCGGCATTTCGTATCAAGTAACAACCGGGCACACCTCGATCAGAAAATTACTAACTACTTTGGCGATCTTCTCGACCAGTATTCTGTTGCGGAAATTGCGAGACCATTTGCAGTCGCTGTCATCGTCGGCCCTATTCAATAAGCTCGGCTAAGACTTGAGGTTAACCTCTAGCGCCAGGATACTTTGAATTCAAAAACAGAATCTTACGGAAAAGCTACGGGTACAGGTACAGGCCAGTTAATTATTCAGAGTTGCGAATTGAGACATCATTATTATTGCTATAATTGTGGTCATCATCGATGACCTATGACGAGAGATTATGACAATTATAACGACAAACAGTAAAGATAGTAAAGAGACATTCGTACCATTGCGCCAGCCAATTACTAACTTATTATAAATGATCGCCAGACTGACAAATTACATGGACTGCTCCATTAAATCAAGACTTAACTCAGAACTCAAATCAAAACCAGGTACGGATGTAATTCAGCCACCAACTCGCCTATAAAGGTCAAAGTGCATGTTTGATCTTACAATCTACGCAGCTGGCCTTGTGGCTGCCCTCGCCCTTGCCATCTTGACCTGGCTTATCAGTATTGCTAAGCATGATGTGAATATTGTCGACCCCATCTGGCCGATCTTTTTTCTCGTCATGGCCATGACCTACTTGAGCCTGGCTCCAGCACTAGGAGAGCGTGCACAACTGGTGCTATTTATGGTGTCGATCTGGTCTGTGCGGCTACTATTATTTACTCTACTACGTGATCGAGATAAGACCCTGGATGGGCAACATCAAGAAAATTATACGGAAAATCAATCCAAATCCTGGCTTGACCAGCTTTACGGCTTATTCGGTTTGCAGGCGATCCTGGCCTGGATCATATCACTCTCTCTGCTGGCGAGCCTACTTGGTGGTGCCGAATTAAACTGGATCGACCTATTCGCTGTCATTCTATGGCTAATCGGCTTTGGTTTCGAAGCGATTGGTGATCAGCAATTGGCCAGCTTTAGAGCCAATCCTACGAATTATGGAAAAGTCTTTAATCAAGGACTCTGGCGCTACACTCGTCACCCTAATTATTTCGGTGAGGCCTGCATCTGGTGGTCCTACTATCTATTTGCCGTTGCGACTGGCGGTTGGTGGACAATCTTGTCGCCAATCCTAATGACATTTCTAATACTGCATGTTTCCGGTATCGCTTTGCTGGAAAGGGACATCGTTAAACGCCGTCCTGCCTACCGGGATTATATTCGGCAAACCAATGCCTTCTTCCCCGGTCCACCTAGATCGATAAGTCTTAACCATTGAAAAAACTAAAGTCACCTCCAAAATTACCATGACTCGCTCCATTCCATACATCAGCCGAAGGAAATCGACAAAATGACTAAAAAATTCTACTTCATCAATGGCATGATAGCCGCCATACTCATGACTCTATCAACTCTAGTGACTGCCAGCCAGTTACTGCGCTTCCAGGTATACCTAGACGATCGCCCAATCGGCGAACACAGCTTTCGCATCGCTGATCTCGGCGACATCACCCAAGTAGCAAGCCGTGCAGAGTTTGACGTCGACTTCCTGTTCATTAATGCCTATCGTTACCGTCATACGAGCAACGAGGTATTCCGCGACGGCTGCCTAACTGAAATTGATGCCAGGACCGACGACAATGGTAAGCGCTCCCAGGTGGAGGGTAGCAGTATCGGTAACAACTTCCGCATCGAACGCGGAGATGAAACTGAACAGATGTCTGGTTGTATCAAGACCTTCGCATATTGGGACCAAAGTTTCCTTGACCAACGCCGGCTGCTCAATCCACAGACCGGTGATCTCGAAAAGGTGCGGGTACAACCCAAGGGCTCTGATCGCATCCAAATCGGAGACGGCAGTGCAGTCAATGCCCAACGCTATGCCCTGAAGACCGATGAACTCACCATCGACCTATGGTACAACGATAATCTCGGTTGGGTCGGCTTGGAAAGCGATACTGGTAAGGGCCGCCGCATCATCTATAAGCGCATGTAAGGTAGTTACAGCATGAAGTCCTCGAAACTGCTGTCAGCGCTGTTAGCGCTGAGCCTATGTATAACGCTATTGAGCGGCTGCGAAGAAGCTGGTGGAGAACCGATGCAAACAGTCCCTTACGTCGACCTGGAACGCTTTATGGGCGATTGGTATGTGGTCGCTAATATCCCAACCTTTGTCGAGAAGGGCGCACATAACCCTATTGAATCTTATGCGCTGAATCCGGATGGTACCATTGCCACCACCTTCACATTCAACAAGGATGCGCTGGACGGCCCAAAAAAAGAATATCATCCTAAAGGTTTTGTGCTGGACAAGCAGACAAATGCACGATGGGGCATGCAATTCATTTGGCCTTTCAAAGGGGACTTCCGCATTGTCTATCTCGACGATGATTATCAACTGACTGTGATCGGCCGTGCCAAACGCGACTATGTTTGGATCATGGCGCGCGATCCAGAATTCAGCGATGCTGAATTCGAACGTATGAAGTCTTTTGTTGAATCGATCGGCTATGACGGTTCTAAGTTAGAAAGACCACCACATAAGAAAGGCTGATAAGTCGTAGCTTCGCATAACCGACATCCATTCCCTGTGCACTCTGCGCTATTCCCAGCCCAGGGAAGACATCCAGCAAAGAGATCAAGGCGATTTCTATCAAGAAACAGACCACCTGGCTTACTCTTCTCGTCCGGCCTCGACGTCGCGGCAACCCGCCCACAGATCGACTATGGGCATGTTGCCACTTTGCGAAGGCGAACGAGAATCCGGCCCCAGTTGATAGGTTTCTCTGCGGCAATCGCCTAGGCAGGTATAAATCGCGATGATGATCTAATCGGAGTTAGTCAAACCACCCTCCCCTTTGCTGTATGCAACCCGCCCAGAGTTATTTGATAGGGATCTGGACCGAAAAAACATGACATCAGGGCATGACAAATCTGGCGTTCACCGAATGTTGACTTAAAAAAACGTAACGATAAACCGTAGAGGCATGAGAGTGCGCAGAGTGGCTAAGGCGACCTTCCCTTCTTTGCGTTCTCTACATCTCTGCGGTAAATTAAATTTCATCCGGGGAAATAGGTCAATATTCTACGAAGTCAGCACCCGAGCAACATTAACATCGCTATTGGCAAGGTAGAGCCAGGAAAAGTGTGAAATGATCTGCACAATAAGGCAAACTAAAGCCTTTTTTCACACCTTTCCCATGTTTCATCGTCCCGGTATTTCAATGTTTTGGGAAGACGTGCTGTTTGATCGTGACACTTTCTCCAGGGCGCACTGGGCGGCTCGCACTCCCTAACCGACAGTTCCCGAATGTTAACCGGCATGCAAGAGATATGAAGGTGTGCGAACCAGAATATTGATCGCAAGCTGCCTGTTGTTGGCCAGCTGCGTCTCACCGAATCTGGTTGAGCATGGGCCGCGCACATTCGCACCTCGCCTCGCCGAGAACCATGCGCGCATGCCCGATGGCTATCGACTACCATTGTATCGGTGGACCGCGAGCACAATTGATAACGACGTCCAGCAGTTCGTTATACTTGGCCTGCATGGCTTCAACGATTACAGCAACGCCTTCGCGCCGCTGGCCCAAAGTCTTGCCGAGGCCGGCATCACCACCTACGCTGTTGACCAACGCGGCTTCGGCGCCACGGCCCTGGCAGGACGCTGGCATGGCAGCGAGCAGCTGACCGCAGACCTGGTCGAGTTGACCAGCTTGTTGCGCCAGCGTTACAAGGAAGCACGGCTGTATCTGATTGGTGAGAGTATGGGTGCTGCCGTCGCAATCGACGCCCTGGGTCGATCCGAGTTGCCGGTCGATGGCGCGGTGCTGATCGCCCCTGCGGTCTGGTCGCGAGACGCGATGCCCTGGTTTCAGCGCCTTGGTCTGGATAGCCTAGCGCATATCGCACCAGGTATGCAGCTAACCGGCAAGGGCATCCGCATTCGTCCCTCCGATAACATTGACATGCTGCGTGCGATGGGCGCAGACCCATTGGTGATCAAAGCAACCCGGGTAGACGCCCTCTGGGGCGTGACTAACGTTATGGACAGGGCCATGGAGGCTTTGAGCAAACTACATGGACCGCTACTGTTACTCTATGGCGAGCGCGATGAGATCATTCCACGTCATGCCTTTTGTCGCATGCTGAGGCGCTTGCCCCAAGACAATCACAGCATCCGCCTGGTGCTCTACCGTGAAGGCTGGCATATGCTGCCCCGCGACCTACAGGGCCAACGCGTGCAAGCAGACATCATCGCCTGGCTGCATAATTCGCAAGGCAGGCTACCGTCCGGCGAAGAAAGCCCACCAGATGCCGCACGCACCCAACATTTTTGCGAGCAACCATCGATAACGGCAGGCTGAGGGCAATATTGAATACAGTGGCGACTCCCAGGCCGCAAACGACAATTCACCCAAGCACACCGAATCAAGAGCATACCCACTATGAATGACATTCAACACAGACCCACCATCACGGAACGCGTTACGCTGGCGGGCAGCGAGTTGGTCGACTTCGTCAAACAGCTGATTGCCGATGGCAACATTCGCCGGCTCATTATTCGCAAACCTAGCGGAGAACAGCTGCTGGAGGTACCGCTGACAGCCGGATTGGCGGTCGGTGGAGTCTTCACCTTACTGGCACCGCTGTTCGCCGCGATCGGCGCCATCGCCGCGCTGCTGACCAAGGTTCAGGTCGACATCGAGCGCATCGACAATCACCCCGGGGACCAAGAACGACTGACCTAAGACGACTGCTATCCACTTTCATAGCATTCGCTGCTATGGGCCAGGCCACCTGGAAGCCGAAGTTCCCGTGCGCGTGCAGACTCAGGCGATTTCTGTCGAGAAACAGACCATCTGGCTTGTCTTCTCGTCCGACCTCGACGTCGCGGCAACCCGCCCATAAAGCGACCATGGGCGGGTTGCCGCCTCGCGAATCCGGCATCAGTTGGTCTATTTTTCTCCGGCAATCGCCTTAGCCCAGAGCATGTATTGCCTCCAGCCGCGCCAGACCCTAGCCAAGCGGATGAACTTGGATCGGTCCTGGTTCTGCCGCCATTCGGGCAGCATGAATTCGGCATAAATCGGGTCAGAGCAATTGATAGTCCAAATTATGCTGCTGAACATTATCCGCGAGGTTTTGGCACAGCCCATCATCCTCATCGACCAATCGACACGCCCAGCGCCGACGCCACAAACCGCAGACATCCGGCGATCTGTCGCCACAACGGCCCATCGACTGGCGCTCTATTGCCTCATAACCTGTCTACTCACCCTAACGGCTGGCGTCTCAGCGCAGACAGAGCAACGAGCATTACACGCCTACCAATGCAACGAAAATGGGGTGACGACCTTCTCGGACGAACCCTGTGGACGTAACGAACGGCGGGTCTTTCTTGGCTACAGCTCGCCAAAGGCAAGTGTCGGCGCAACCAGCACGCCACCGCCCGCAACCAGAAATAATCCGCGAACCGACGCCTTTATCGATCGCTTGGAGATCAAACGCGCCATCGCCCGCGCCGAGGGGCGCATCAGCGATCTGCAAAAAGAACGCAACGCCGAACTCGCACAACTGCAAGCCCAGCTGAGGGACGAGAGCGTATTGATGGGTGAACGAACTGCAACGGCTCGGCCAACGCAAGTCGACCCCGGCTGGAGCATTGCCCGTGAAGCGGCAAACCACAGCCTGGCAGAGCAGATGCAATTAATCAATACTCGCTATGCCGAGGATATTGCCATTGAGGAACAGCGCCTCGAACAGCTGCGCGCACGGTTGGCACTCATGGAGGAGGACACGCAAAACCAGCGCTGAGGCGAGGGGCAAGGAGTCGGAAAAGCGTGCTGAAAATTATTTTCACCAGCAAGCACACGAAACATGAATGGATGATTTCTGTCAGCTGACCGGAAGAGTTGACTGGCCTCTGAACCGAGGCCGCGTACAGCGGCCGGCCTGCTGAGGTATCATACAGCCTTGAAAATCGGCAATACGGCGAAATCCGGCTGCATCAAAACCGGAACCACCGATCTTCTGAACAGGTACCGACTCAATCGCCTCAGGCTAGCACGCGCCCAGTGGCGCGCCCTCACTCACCCACCATTCAATCAATCCGCAAAGGAATCTCCTATGACACGCAGCTATCTGGTCTCGTCCGAATCCGTCGGCGAGGGCCATCCGGACAAACTGGCAGACAATATCTCTGACGCCATCCTCGACGCCCTGCTCGCCGGCGATCCAACCTCGCGGGTGGCCTGCGAGACCTTGGTCAACACGGGCATGGCGGTAATCTCCGGCGAGATCACATCTAACGCCACGGTAGATTATACACGAATTGTGCGAGAAACCATCTGCGACATCGGCTACAACGATGGCAAGATGGGCTTCGATGGCAATACCTGCGCGGTGTTGATCGCGCTGGACAAACAATCGCCGGACATCGCCCAAGGCGTCAACGAGGGCAGCGGCATTGATCTCGATCAGGGTGCCGGCGACCAGGGGCTGATGTACGGCTATGCCACCAACGAGACTGAAGCGCTGATGCCGATGCCGATTCAGCTCGCGCACCAGCTCACCAAACGTCAGACTACGGTGCGCAAATCCGGCGAATTCGACTGGCTGCGCCCGGATGTAAAATCCCAGGTCTCGGTGCGCTACGAGGATAACCGACCAGCGGCCATCGAGGCGGTTGTTCTGTCGACCCAGCATAGCGAGGATATCGGCTACGACGAACTCAAAGAGGCGGTCATCGAGACCATCATCCGTCCGGTCATCCCTGCGGCGATGTTATCCAAAGATGCCAAATTCTTTATCAATCCCACCGGCCGCTTTGTCATCGGCGGTCCGGTCGGCGACTGCGGCCTGACCGGACGCAAGATCATCGTTGACACCTACGGCGGCGTCGGTCGACATGGTGGCGGCGCCTTCTCCGGCAAGGATCCAAGCAAGGTCGACCGCTCAGCGGCCTATGCGGCCCGCTATGTGGCCAAGAACATCGTTGCCGCTGGGCTGGCGGACAAATGCGAGGTACAGCTTGCCTATGCGATCGGCATCGCGGAGCCGGTTTCGATCCATGTTGACGCCTTCGGCAGCGCCCGCATCGACGAAACACGCATTGAGGCGTTGGTGCGCGCTCACTTCGACCTACGGCCCAAGGGCATTGTCCAGATGCTCGACCTATTGCGCCCGATCTACCGCGCCACCGCCGCCAACGGCCACTTCGGTCGCAGCGAGCCGGAGTTCACCTGGGAGCGCACTGACAAGGCCGACGCATTGCGTGCGGATGCCGGTCTGTAGAACTGGTACTTTCGCCGACTGGGCCTGCCGCCGCGGGGTCGCGGCAGCGGGCTCGGGTCACTTGTTGAAAAGCACCCTCGTATTACAGGGTATCTGCTTTAAGAATTCGGCTTGGCACGGCTTTCAGTCCAACTCGATGGAAGAATGCGACTATAGAATATCAAACGGCTATGGGTAAACAGTTTACAAAATTCAAAGGGTTCACAAATGACGCATGCGAGTTCTTTCCCTGCCACCAAGGCGTAACAAGGGACTTCAACTGCCTGTTCTGCTATTGCCCATTGATGGAACGCGAATGCCCCGGTCCCTACAAGGTGTTCACCGACAAATACGCCAACATCCGCAAGGACTGCTCCGATTGTACGCTACCGCATGACGGTATCGAGCAATCATGGCGGTTCATTCAAATGTGGATCGCAACGGCTCCAGCCTGGGACAAAACACCGCAATCCAACGAAAAGATTAAAAAATACGCCCAATTAGTCAAGACGACCTTCGACAACAAGGACATCGAATGGGCAACCAAGCAGGTCGAAGGCAGCAATAAGTCTTAGCTTCATTCACTCAGCCCGCGTCCTCGATTGGCGAACAACATCGGATAGCAATCACCGGCACCGTCTCAGATACAGGTTCAACACAGCGGAACCCGACGTTGGAACCGTCGGCAACGGGATTTGCTACCCTATCATCAGCCCATCAAAACGCTGCCTTGCTTAGTGATGGTGCAGAAACAAGCTAAACAGGTTTTTGGCTTGGGTGTCGCCTGCCGACTCATTCGGTACCGCTATCGGCGTCGGTATCGGTATCGGTATCAACATCGGTATCGGCGTCGGTATCGAACTGACCAACCCGATATCCTCAAGCTCCTCGCTGACCGCGTCGCCACGCTGTCCGAGCTTCGTGAGCATGACCACAAGACGATCGAGCAGTGCCTTTTGCTTGCTGTTGTCGTCTGCGCACAACGCATCGCACACCAGAAAGCACGTCCTGAATCGCAGCGCACTCCAGCGTCGAGCCTCGTGCGCTTTCAAACGACCGGCGTCGATCCCCGCTCGTCGCTTTGCCGTTACCCTCGGCAATGTTCAGCGCGATGGCCTGCGATGCGCACCTACGATGCGCACAGGCGTTGATCCTTCGCGTTACGCTGTCCTTTCACATGCTCGCAGTCGCGCTATGGCCCAGCCGACAGACTCGAGGGCCGCACGGTCTACGTCGAGCTTCTCATGACCGAATGGCATAGGGCGTTTTCTCTCTCGATTCCGATTCCGATTCCGATAGCGACCCCGATTGCACTCTGCCGATGTCTGGATAGCGTTGTATAGGTTCTTCATGAACCGCTACTTACTGTCAGCGCACTCCAGTAACCGGCATCATATCCACATCGCAAGAACCGCCAACGGTGACCGTTCTGCTGCGCCCACTACCCCGGCAGGACTCGCCGCGATCCTGAATGCTGCATTGCAGTCCCATGGGCTTGCCCGCGGTCAGCCAACTCGGTGTACGTCGATAGCGTTGGACTTTAGAAAAGCGACAACCTTTGGATACGCCATAAGCAGTACATCCACCACCGCCACCAAGACGTACCTTGCGTCCGTCCACAACGAATCCGGGGTAGTTATCCTCGATACGGATGCGATCACCCCAGTCTTCCTGATCAAAGCGAAACTCTTGGAACCGATAGCCACCAGCAACCTTGGCGCCAACCTTGATGCGGGTATTTGCAATCAGTGCATGATCCGGGCCGTTTTCGGCGACCGCACCTGACATATACTCCACGCGCTTCTGCTGCGGAAAGCATTTGCCCATGGCTGGCGGATGGTAATAATGACGCAATCTGGTCAGATCGGACATGGAGTTTCCGGGAAAGAGCGCGCGCAGGTCGGCCTCACTTCCATACAGAATACGCTCGGCATCTTCAACATTTTGTGTATACATGGCCTGAACGCGGTCGTAGAAATCCTTATCGGCCAGATCGGTGCGCAAATAACAGGCGGTCAAACCCGAGATTTGGGTCAGATAGGCGTCCCAAATGTTGTATTGGGATACATCTGACGAGACCCCCTGAAAATCGCCAGCGAAGCGGCAGCCCTGCCGTTTCAGGCATTGACCGACAGCACGGTTGCGTACCGACAGCACCACCACGTTACGCTCGCAGGCGCCGTAAGCGGAGCATCCGCGATCGAGATGGCCCTCGTAGATCGCAGTGCGCATGCTGTAGTCCAGGTGCTTGGCACGAGCCAATGTGGTCTTATCCCAACGTCCACGATTTTTGGCAATAAAATCATCCCAGGCGGATGCGAGCCGGGCGCGGCGTCCGGTTAAGCGCTGGTTGACGCCAGCACACTGAGCGGAGTTGTGGAAGCGACGCACGATCTGGTCGAGTTCGCTCTTGCCCTCACGTTCGGCGGCTGTTGCATTGCCTGTTCCGGGAGGGTCGAAAAATGGCGGTTTTTCCAGGGCGTAGAGATTGCGTACGTTGATGACCCGGCGCACATTCGGCGGACAATGATGATTTTGTACCCGCAGAGACTGACGTTGGGCGAAGGCACGTTCGAAGGCTTTGGTGGCAGATAGCCCGGATGCCTTGGACGAGTCGACCACGATGTCGAAGCTGACAAAGGGCGTACCCTTGGCATCGGTGAGTGCACGCCCGTTTCTGACCACCAGACAAGGAATCACCGAGGTACCTTGGGTCAAACTACCAGCACGTGCCCCAAGACCCTTGGCGCCGACCTGATAGGTGGGCACTTGCAGCGGGCCGTTAAACTTGTAGAGGGTCATCACCGGCGTCGCCGGAATGGCAGCCCAGGTCAGGACCGGCAATAAAAACGAGAGAGCAAGCGGAATTTTGATCAAAAGATGCTTCATGGCAAGAGACGCGAGCTTTTCCTTCGACGGTTTGGTTGCAGATGAAAGATGAAGGATATTTGGCCAGGATTGGCATTTCCATGCAAATCTCTCTACCAAGGCAGCCGCGGCAGGAGGTGCAACCCGCCTAGCGCGCCCCGAAGGCAAGGATCGAAAACAAGTCGTGCGCACCCTCCTTCAAACTCTGCGCCCAAGCCTATTGCCAAGGCTTGGCTGTGGCGCTTAGTAGCGGTTCATGAATAACCTATACAACGCTATCCAGACATTGGCGGAGTGCAATCGGGATCGGGTCGCTATCGGAATAGGAATCGGAATCGAGAGAGAAAACGCCCTATGCCATTCGGTCATGAGAAGCTCGACGTCTAGCGTGCGGCCATCGAGTCTATCGGCTGGGCCTAGCGCGACTGCGAGCATGTGAAAGGACAGCGTAACGCGAAGTATCAACGCCTGTGCACATCGTAGGCGCGCATCGCAGGCCATCGCGCTGAACATTGCCGAGGGTAACGGCAAAGCGACCAGCGGGGATCGACGCCGGTCGTTTGAAAGCGCACGAGGCTCGGCGCTGGAGTGCGCTGCGATTGAGGACGTGCTCGCTGGTATGCGAAGCGTTGTCCGCAGACCACAACAGCAAGCAAAAGGCACTGCTCGATCGTCTTGTGGCCATGCTCACGGCGCTCGGACAGCGTGGCTACGCGGTCAGCGAGGAGCTTGGCGGATATTGGGTTGGTCAGTTCGATACCGATACCGATACCGCTATCGGCGCCGATAGCGGTACCGAATGAGTCGGCAGGCGACACCCAAGCCAAAAACCTGTTTAGCTTGTTTCTGCACAATCACTTACCAGGATGTCTGTTATGCCTCCATCCAAATCGGGTTCGATTCCGATCCCTTGAATGCAAAAACAAGGTTGGGCGCTGGACTCACCGATCTTGTCCCAAAACGGCGCCCTTGACAAAGTCAGCGCCCCGTCGGACATTGCTCCAGAATACATGAGCCCAGCCACACGCGAGCCCGGCCGCTGAATGGCCTGCAAGTGAAGTGAAGTTGGGACTGCTGGTCGGTTTCGGATCCTGCCCTCAGATCCAAAAATTGTGCTAATTTGCTGTTAAGTTTAGTACATGTGCCGAGGCCCTGCCTAGCACGTTTAGCACAGGCAGCGGTACATTTAACTGTTGGGCCTCGAAAGCAGCTACCTCAAAGAGGTAACCTTGATGAAACACGAATTTACCCTTGAGTTCTGGGAAGACGATGGCTGGTTCGTTGGCAAACTGAAGGAAGTTCCAGGAGTGTTCAGCCAAGGCGAAACACTTGAAGAACTGGAAGAAAATATTGCCGACGCCTATCAGCTGATTTCGCAGGATGACAGAGCCGGAAATCATCCGCCTGCGCGCACCAAAGGGATCTCGCTGGAAGTTGCATGAAACGTGCGCAGTTCGTGAAGGAGCTGACCGCAGCAGGTTGTTACCTGAAGCGTCACGGTAGTCGCCACGACATTTATGCAAATCCAGCGACCGTAAGCAGGCGCCTGTTCCGCGACATCCCGAGATTCGGAAGAGTCTCTGCAGGCTCATCCGTAGCCAGTTAGAGGTTCCGCAGCAGTGATTATGCCCAACAAGCGGCCTAGCTCCGACGCCGAACGGCGCGGGCTGGCCATGACTTTGGGCACGACAAGACACAGTCCCATGCCTGAGATTACACGCTTCTACGGAATCATCATCAAGCTGTTCTTCGGCGACCATCCGCCTCCGCATTTCCATGCGGTGTACGGAGAGCGCAACGCGCTGTTCGATATCGAGACACTTGAAATGATCGAAGGCGATCTCCCGCCGCGGGCAAAGAAATTGGTGTCGGAATGGGCGACGGAGTATCAGGCTGACTTATAGTCACTCAACATGATAACCAGATATGCCCTTTTGTTTTTGGTGCGTGAGTGCTGGCCCTAAACGAAAGGGGCAGATTTGATGTCACGTGAGAGGACTATAGCTAAGATGTGGAAAACACAAGAGTTCAAAAAGCCCCCTCCCCTGAAATGATAAAGGTTCCCACCATCCAGTCAGTAACAACCGCGCCTGGGCACACGCTTCTGGTGTGCTTTTCAGATGGTGCTCGGAGGTCCTACAGCGTACTGCCGCTGACAGAACGCGATATGTTCGCTCCGCTCAAGGACGAGGCGTTCTTCAGAAACGTCAAGATCGAAGAAGGCGGATATGCCCTCTCATGGAACTCCGACATCGACATCAGCGAGTATGAAATATGGCAGCACGGCCAACCAATGCCCTAACGAGCGCGCAAGCCCGACCGCCAACTGGCCAGCCGCCGCTGACGCGGGCGGCTGGCCAGTTGGCGGCGGGCTGCGCTTAACGGAAAACGGCGGAAAACGGGGACAGACCACCTTTTTCAGCATGAGCGCGATTCTGTAAAACGTGGAAAACGTGGTCGGGAAATAAGCCGGGTCCTTGCCGACGTGTAGGCAGACGTTTGCTTTATCGGGTTGCCGCCTGGTTTCCCGGCGGTGCCGCAATATCTCCGCCATGCGTCGGTTCGTTCCCGGCTCCTCGCAGAACCGGACTTGGAGTGTTACACCATCCGGCTCCCAGCCCAAGCCTTTCGCAGTGGAACAGGGAAGCGATCTGGCGCCCTGTCGACTCCCCACAGACGGCAGCCGCCGCAGTGCAGAGCTTCCCGCGCACCGCCCCAAGGGCAGCCGCGCCAACTGCGTGAAACGCGCGAGCGTCAGTGTCACGGGCAGAATCCTCTCGGTGTAGGGCCGTGTTTCACTCTCGCGTTATCTCGGGCCGCCACCCCTTTGCTCGACCCGCATTACCAGGCGTCACAGCTCGTATGGGTGGCTCCGAGTTCCACGCACCACCGCCCGCGTCCTCGCCTTTACACTTGTTCGCGGGTGCCCGCCTCCAGCGGACCGATGCGCGGATCTCCCTGGTTACCACGTGCTCTCAATGTCAGGCTCGACACGGCCCTAGGACCCCGGGGAGTGTCCGTGCCGCTCGCCAGAGCGCGACACGGGTTGTTGCCTGCCGGGGGGCCAAACCCGTCGGCATTCTCCAACCAAAATTTTCGGGGCTCAACACCTTCAGGGTCGGCTCCACCCGTTACCTTTGCACCTCGCCTGCTTATCAGCCGAAGCATCGACGCGGCTGTTACCACCCGCGCCGCAAGGCTCGATACTGGGCTCGCGGCTCACGATTACCCAGGCGGGACTCTCACCCGCTAGAACACGCGGCCTTGCCAGGCCGCACTGTCCCCGTTTTTCCCCTATTATAAAGACTTTATGCTTTATGATGTTAAACTTAGGCTAACGAGAGCATTCAGCCGCCATCCAAAGTGCCGCTCGCTTCACTCAAGCCACTTTGGATGGCGGCTGATGCATTATAGTTAGCCCCAAATAGAAAAAATCCTCGGCTGTCACTTCTATGGCTTTATTATCTAAAGGTAAACTTTCAAAAATGATGTTAGAAGTTCTTTCGGAATTTCCATCAGGAACAACTAACCTAAAAGAAAATGTTACGTTACGGCTTGGTATGGTTGGCCAAATGTCGACAACCAGAGATATTAACGCAGCATGGAGTGAAACCAAGAAGAAAGCAGCCAATCTTTATCCTGAGAAATTCATACTTGATGGAAGAGGCGTTCTGCGTTGGAATGATGGGAATGTGAAAATCTTAGATAAAAAGATTTCAAATACTAATTATATGAAGCTTAATGACTTGGCTGATAGTGAAGGTTGTAGTGTTGATACGTTAATATCTAGACTGATATCTAACTATAAGATGCGTAAAAAATAGCATTTTTATTAAATGTCAAAGGTATTAAGACGCTGTATGAAAACTATTTTCTTTAATGTTCGACCTAAACAACGCAATAAATTCGAATAGTCTACTCATAAGCTATTTGATTATTACAAATTTGACGGAGCAATAAACGTGACGATGCAAGATAGACCTGTGACTCACTTGATCTCGGTTCTCTTTCATAATCTTTACTCAGTCGACGAGACCGGCCAAGCCAAGCAAATGTGCGCTCCACGACCCAGCGACGCGGCAATACATGAAAACCTTTCTTTCTTTTCTGCCTCTTTACAATCTCGAGGGTGCAATTAAATTCAGATAATACCCAATTAAAAAGCTCTTTGCCCATATAGCCGCAATCAGCCCAAATATGCTTTACACTCTGCAGGAGCACGAATAGACGCGTGAGAATTTCACGAGCTGCTTTTCCGTCATACACATTAGCTGCATGCACGTAGACGACAAGCAGGCAACCTATTGTATCAACGACGATATGTCGCTTCCGGCCCTTGACAAGCTTACCACCATCGAAGCCGGATTCGACCGATGACTCCGGTGTCCCTTTGACACTTTGGCTATCAATGATGGCGCCACTTGGATCGGGATTTCGGCCTTTCATTTGGCGCAAACGCGCCCGTAGCTCTGCATTGATTTGCTCCAGCAAACCACTGTGTGTCCACTTGTTATAGTAGTAATTGACAAGGGTGTAAGGAGGAAAATCTTTCGGTAAATAACGCCAAGGGCAGCCTGTCTTATTCAAATAGAAAATGGCATTCAGAATCTCGCGTAGATTCGAATCACGGCGGCGCCCTGTCTTATACGGGTCAAGTTCGTTCAAGACTTGCTCGATGATTGCCCATTCTTCGTCTGACAGGTCACTTGGATAGCGTACAGGTGTATGAACATTATCTGAAGTCATCTTGATTTCTCCGAATAAAAAAGGGAAAATCGTATTAAATCGTTTAGTTTTTCAGATTTTTTAGACGCCAAATCAGTGGTTTAGTTCCCATACAGTCTCTAAATGGCTAACATGCGCCTACAGCGGACGTGCCAAAGGCGCGCGCCGCTGAGACTTGACGTTCGGCTTGGAAACAACAATGAAGAAACACCTTAGAATGGCACCGCCATGAGTTATTCCATCGCCGGCTGGCTGCGCGATATTCTGTTTGTCAAGCTGCTAAATTCCCCGCTTTATCACGATCCGAACAGCCTTGACAGCTCGAAAGCAATTTATGAAGAGGAAAACGGGGACAAGAGGAAAACGGGGACAGACCACGTTTTCCACGATTTACAGAATCGCGGTCATGCTGAAAAAAGGTGGTCTGTCCCCGTTTTCTACCGTTCGAGCAATTAAGTAAACTGTCCCCGTAATTGTGCTGACATGCTTTATCGAGGGCGAGCATCTCGACCCGGCGAACCCGCCGAAGCGGATACAAACCCCGGAGATGCAACAGGTTATGAGCATCGTTGAACAGTTTTCCGAAAAGGACCGTGCCTATCATACCTACCAGGCGCGCCAAAACTATCTCCGCCAGCAGAAGAGCAGCGCACGGCATATCCAAGTCATTGAGGCCGAGCAAATGCGCGAGCCCGCGGAGAAGGAACGTGAGCGTGCGGAGAAAGAGCAGGCGCTTGTGTCCGAACAGCGCGAACGCACCGAAAAGGAACGTGAACGCGCAGAGAAGGAGCAAGCGCTTGCATCCGAACAACGCGAAGGCGACGAGACAGAGCGCGAACGAGCAGAAAAAGAAGCAGCCCTTGCAGAGATTGAGCGTCTTAAAGTCTTATTGAACGATGCCAGATCCCGTTGAGAATCTTCAGCGACGGGATAACGCGAGCGACGCAATCAGGTCTAACAAAACAAGTCAAGTTTTTTCAAGCCCCTGCTGCTGGCTCAGCACGCGTATCCGTCAATCCCCAAGCTCATCCACCGGACTGTTGACCGGCAGCACACCCGGCCGGTTCATCACATGGGTATAGATCATCGTGGTTGACACATCCGCATGACCCAGAAGCTCTTGCACGGTGCGGATGTCGTAACCCGCCTCCAACAGATGGGTCGCGAACGAGTGCCTCAAGGCGTGGGTGTTGACAGATTTCGGGATGCCCGCCGCACGTCCCGCGGCACCGACCTTGCGCTGAAGACTCGACTCGTGCAGATGATGACGCCGAACCTGTCCCGACTTGGGATCGGTCGATAGCGTCGAACTCGGGAACACGTACTGCCAGATCCACTCGCGTGGTGCGTTGGGCGCCTTGCGAGCCAGGGCATCAGGCAGAAACACGGCTCCCGCTCCGCTGGCCAAGTCTTCTTGGTGCTGCGCCTTGACGCTCAACAAATGCTGCTCGAGCGGCTCGCGACATCGTTGCGGCAGGGGCACCACGCGGTCCTTGCCTCCCTTGGCATTGCGGACCACAATCAAGCCGTTGCCAAAATCCACATCTAGCACGCGTAGCCGTACACACTCCATCAGCCGCATTCCAGTTCCATACATCAGCTCCGTCATCAAGCGATAAACTCCATCCAATTCCTTGAGCACAACCGCGATCTCTTGGCGGGTAAGGACCACAGGCAACCGTGCCGGGCGCTTCGCGCGCCGAAAGTCGATGTCATCGAGCGGACGCCTGAGCACCTCCTTGAATAAAAATGCCACCGCATTGAACGCCAGATTCTGCGTGCTCGCCGCCACATTGCGTTCCACGGCCAGGTTGGTGAGGAAACGTTGTACATCGGCGGGTCCGAGGTCAGCAGGGATTTTGCCGTCGCACGCAGCGAGGAATCGACGACACCAATCCACGTAGCTCTGTTCGGTACGGATCGAGTAGTGTCTGGTCCGCAACACTCGAGCGAGGTCCGCCAACAGCGGAAACTCCTTGGACGAGCGCGCGAAGCGCAATCCGGTGAGCCCTTTGACCAGCTCTTCCGGAGACTGCTCGCGCGCAATCGTCGGATGCGCTTGCGACAACTCCTCGCCCGCCAGCTTCCACCAATCCCAATCCACCAATTTCCCGCCTGGAACTTGCGCCAGATCAACCACGAGCAATTGCACCGCCTCTACCATTTGGCGGAACTGCCAAGCATCGAGCTTGCGCCGTGCCGACGTTTGACGCAGCCAACCCTCAATATCGTCAAGTGTCAGCTGCGACAATTTCTCAACTGGCATGGTATCGAGAAACGCCTTTGCGTGACGAATGTACCAGGGCCGAGCTTTCTCGGCCACGTGATTGCGAAGCAGAAGATCGGCATAACGGTCCCAGCCGCTTGGTTTGCCGTTTTCGTTTCGCATCCTAGACAAACTGGCTTTGGGGTTGCGGGGTGGATGCGAGGTTGACATAGTAGGATATTTTTGCGTTAGACTGCAGGAAGTCTAGCAGATTTAACATAGTCTGAAGTCTAATGAACGTTAGATTAAAACGCTATCGCGTTGGAAGAGACCACACCCGAGACAAAGCAGCACCGGCGCTGAAATAAACAATCAACAAGAAAAAGAATAAGCACACGCAATGGCATCGCCATTCCTTTCCTCTCCAACTCCCCATCACAGAGCGGGACACACGCACTCCGGCTCCAAGCAGAGACCGACGTTCGAAGTCGCCGACATCCTGCGCGCGCATTTGCCCGACTCCCTGCACGAGCACTCCCATCCGCTGCACGTGCACAAGGTACTCAGTGCCATCCAAAACTGCCGCACCGCGGCGCTGGGCGGGCACATCGACTACTGCACTGACTGCGGCACCCTTTACAACAGCTACAACGCCTGTCGCGACCGCCACTGCCCGAAATGTCAAGGGCTGGAGAAAGCGCGCTGGATCGAAGCGCGCAAAGACGAACTGCTGCCGGTGCCCTATTTTCATACCGTCTTCACGCTGCCGCATGCGATCAACGACTGGGTGGGGTGGAACGACAAACTGATTTACGACCTGCTGTTCGCCAGCGCAACGGACACCCTGCAAGCCTTTGCCGCTCGTCATTGGAACGGAACCCTCGGCATCACCGCCGTGCTGCACACCTGGGGCCAGACGATGGAGCGCCACATCCATCTGCACTGCATCGTCCCAGGCGGAGCTTTAACGTTCGATGGCGAACAGTTCAAACCCTGCCCGCATCGTGACTGGTTATTCCCGGTCAAAGCGCTGTCCAAGGTCTTCCGCGGAAACTACCTCGAGCGCCTGGAGCACGCGCATACCATAGGCGAGCTGAAGACACCGCCGGGCGCGCACTTCGCCGCGTTGCGCAAGGCACTGCGCGAGCACGACTGGGTGGTCTACGCCAAACCCCCGTTCGGCGGACCGCAACAGATCATCGACTACCTCGGGCGATACACCCACCGCATTGCCATCAGCAACCACCGCATCCTCAATCTTGCCGACGGCAAAGTCACCTTCACCTGGAAAGACTATAAAGACGGCGCCAAGACCAAAGTGATGACGCTGGACGCCAACGAATTCATCCGGCGGTTCACGCTGCACATCCTGCCGCCGCGCTTCACCCGCATCCGCCACTACGGACTGCTCGCCTGCGGACACCGCGCGACCAAGCTCAATCGTGCCAAAGCGCTGCTTGGCCTAGCGCCGGTGACGACGACCAAAGTGCGCGAGCCCTACGACGTCTTGCTGCAACACCTGACCGGCAAAGACATCCACGTCTGCCCGAGCTGCGGCGGACGGCTACGACGTCAGCGCGACCTTGCGCCCACCATTGGACCCGCTCGCGGCCAAGACCCGCCGCTTGCGTGCGAGGCGGCCTGATGCACATCTCCTCCACTCGATCCGCATCGGCTCGGGACAGTGCTGCTATGTTGCGACGCGACCGCGGTGAGCGAAAAACCGTTGTGCTCCATGCGAAATCGCTGCGCCCGCGGGACCGAGCGCGCGCAACGGAGCCTTGCTCGTGCAACTGCGCCAACATCAGCGGGAGTTTCCAGGCCCCACCCAGGGCTTGACTGTTGTAGAATCCACATAGCGGTTCGCTGAGACGGACACCGAAGCGAACCAAAAAAATGTTTTAATCTAACAGGGCGTTGAACCTGCCGAGCTCGCGCCGGTCGGGCACCGCGGCGCTTCGCGCTCGCGGCCCGACCGGCGCGGGCTCGGCAGGTTAACTAAACGTTAGATTAAAACGCTATCGCGTTGGAAGAGACCACACCCGAGACAAAGCAGCACCGGCGCTGAAATAAACAATCAACAAGAAAAAGAATAAGCACACGCAATGGCATCGCCATTCCTTTCCTCTCCAACTCCCCATCACAGAGCGGGACACACGCACTCCGGCTCCAAGCAGAGACCGACGTTCGAAGTCGCCGACATCCTGCGCGCGCATTTGCCCGACTCCCTGCACGAGCACTCCCATCCGCTGCACGTGCACAAGGTACTCAGTGCCATCCAAAACTGCCGCACCGCGGCGCTGGGCGGGCACATCGACTACTGCACTGACTGCGGCACCCTTTACAACAGCTACAACGCCTGTCGCGACCGCCACTGCCCGAAATGTCAAGGGCTGGAGAAAGCGCGCTGGATCGAAGCGCGCAAAGACGAACTGCTGCCGGTGCCCTATTTTCATACCGTCTTCACGCTGCCGCATGCGATCAACGACTGGGTGGGGTGGAACGACAAACTGATTTACGACCTGCTGTTCGCCAGCGCAACGGACACCCTGCAAGCCTTTGCCGCTCGTCATTGGAACGGAACCCTCGGCATCACCGCCGTGCTGCACACCTGGGGCCAGACGATGGAGCGCCACATCCATCTGCACTGCATCGTCCCAGGCGGAGCTTTAACGTTCGATGGCGAACAGTTCAAACCCTGCCCGCATCGTGACTGGTTATTCCCGGTCAAAGCGCTGTCCAAGGTCTTCCGCGGAAACTACCTCGAGCGCCTGGAGCACGCGCATACCATAGGCGAGCTGAAGACACCGCCGGGCGCGCACTTCGCCGCGTTGCGCAAGGCACTGCGCGAGCACGACTGGGTGGTCTACGCCAAACCCCCGTTCGGCGGACCGCAACAGATCATCGACTACCTCGGGCGATACACCCACCGCATTGCCATCAGCAACCACCGCATCCTCAATCTTGCCGACGGCAAAGTCACCTTCACCTGGAAAGACTATAAAGACGGCGCCAAGACCAAAGTGATGACGCTGGACGCCAACGAATTCATCCGGCGGTTCACGCTGCACATCCTGCCGCCGCGCTTCACCCGCATCCGCCACTACGGACTGCTCGCCTGCGGACACCGCGCGACCAAGCTCAATCGTGCCAAAGCGCTGCTTGGCCTAGCGCCGGTGACGACGACCAAAGTGCGCGAGCCCTACGACGTCTTGCTGCAACACCTGACCGGCAAAGACATCCACGTCTGCCCGAGCTGCGGCGGACGGCTACGACGTCAGCGCGACCTTGCGCCCACCATTGGACCCGCTCGCGGCCAAGACCCGCCGCTTGCGTGCGAGGCGGCCTGATGCACATCTCCTCCACTCGATCCGCATCGGCTCGGGACAGTGCTGCTATGTTGCGACGCGACCGCGGTGAGCGAAAAACCGTTGTGCTCCATGCGAAATCGCTGCGCCCGCGGGACCGAGCGCGCGCAACGGAGCCTTGCTCGTGCAACTGCGCCAACATCAGCGGGAGTTTCCAGGCCCCACCCAGGGCTTGACTGTTGTAGAATCCACATAGCGGTTCGCTGAGACGGACACCGAAGCGAACCAAAAAAATGTTTTAATCTAACAGGGCGTTGAACCTGCCGAGCTCGCGCCGGTCGGGCACCGCGGCGCTTCGCGCTCGCGGCCCGACCGGCGCGAGCTCGGCAGGTTAACTAAACGTTAGGCATCCACGCCCTTTGGAGCCAGGCGTTGATGAGAAATTTGTTGGCTCCAACACCAAAGGAGAATACCAAGATGTTT
Organism: Thiohalocapsa sp. PB-PSB1; assembly: GCA_016745215.1. Classification (GTDB taxonomy): domain Bacteria; phylum Pseudomonadota; class Gammaproteobacteria; order Chromatiales; family Chromatiaceae; genus Thiohalocapsa. The sequence continues at coordinate 2,461,453 of CP050890.1, read as the reverse complement.
ACCAATCAAAAACAGGTAATCTGGTCCACGTTTGGATCTAGAATTCGCCACCTGCTTTTCCTGTTTGTAACAGCACTAGCTTTCGTTGCGTATCCAGCTTTCAGCCAGGAAGTGTTGGATAGCGATTCTATGAGTAAGAAAAGCGGTTCAACTACAGCCAAAGGTTCATATAAGCTCTTTCAGGAGGGAGATAAAGTTAAGCTAACATTAGATTTCTCTGTAAGGAAAAGCGGAGTATCTGGCACTGGTAAAGGGGTAATGGCATTCGTACTCACCGATGCAGACGGCAATAACCTTTTTAAGAAAGAAAAAGGTTTTACGGTAGGTGCAGATGCGGTGAGGGGAACAGCAAAGAAGGAATTTGAACAAACATTTTCACTATTTGGTAGCAAAGCTAAAAAGCTACTTGAGGAAGGCGGCGGAGCAGCGTTTACGGTGCAAGTTGAAAAGGATACGACTGGAATTCCCAGCAGCCCTGGAGAGTGGGGTGAGTTGCTTGGTGATACTTTGCCCGTCGTCCTTGGCGGGCTTGGTGTTGGAAACAGTACAGATGAGATTGCTGGATGGGTAATCAAGCGAATCATCAAATAACAGCCTAACGAGCGCATCAGCCGACGCAAAAAGCGCCGCTCGTTCCTCGCTCTGCTTTTTGCGTCGGCTGATGCGTGACGTTGGACTAAATAAATAAACAGCGTGCCTGGGGCAGGGCCGGGGTGGTGCCCGAAGCACCGGACGGATACCGCGGCATCCCCGCCGAGACGCCGGGACTGTCCGGGACGGCACCGGACCGGCTATACTGTCCGCATGGCCAGCCCCTTCTCCAACGCCCGTCCCGACTTCGCCGTCAGCGCCGAGGTCCGCCGGGAATTCCCCCTCGAATACGCCGAGCCCGAATTCGAGCTCGCCGACATCGTCCGCCTCTACGGCGACGACTACCGCGCCGCCCACACCCCGAGCTTCGAGCAGGGCCGCGCCCTGCACGCCATCGAGGTCTGCCGCACCACCGCGCTCGGTGCCCACATCGATCAATGCGACGAGTGCGGGCACTTCGAGATCAGCTACAACAGTTGCCGCAACCGTCACTGTCCCAAGTGTCGGGCCTCCCAGCGCGCCGCATGGGTCGACGCCCGCGAGCTGGAGCTGCTGCCCATCCAGTACTTCCACGTCGTCTTCACCCTGCCCGACCTGCTCCATCCCCTGGCCCGCTACCATTCCGCCGAGGTCTATGCCGCCCTCATGCGCGCCGCCGCCGAGACCCTCCAGACCTTCGCCCGCAAGCAGTGGGACGCCGACCTCGGCATCGTCGCCGTCCTGCACACCTGGGGCCAGACCATGAACCTGCACCCGCACGTCCACTGCATCGTCACCGGCGGCGGCCTCAAGCGCGACGGCAGCGGCTTCGTGCCGGCGCCGAAGAACTTCCTCTTCCCCCACCGCGCCCTGCGGCGGGTCTTCCGCGCCGTGTTCCTCAAGCACCTTGAGGCCTTCCGCGCCGAGCGCCGCGCGCCCGAGGGCCGTCCCTTCAACCTCGACGAGGCGAGCGCCCGCGAGGCCCGGCGGCTCGACCTCGGTCCCGACGCCTACCGGGCGCCCGACGAGCCCGACCTCGACGACGATGCCGCCTGGAAGAGCCTGATGCAGCAGCTCCACCAACAGGACTGGGTGGTCCACATCGAGGCCCCCTTCGCCGACCCCGAGCCTCTGATCCGCTACTTGGGCCGCTACGTCAACCGCATCGCCATCGCCAACCACCGCATCGAGGCGATCGACGGCGGCCGGGTCACCTTCCGCTACCGCGACAACCGCATCAAGGACCCGCACGCCCCCGAGGCCGAGAAGCGCATGACGCTGTCCGGCGCCGACTTCATCCACCGCTTCCTCCAGCACGTCCTGCCGCCGAGCTTCCATCGCATCCGCTACTACGGCCTGCTCGGCGGCAGCCGCCGCCGGCAGAACCTCACCCGCTGCCGCGAATGCCTCGGCCTCGCCGACCCCGAGACCCCGTACATCCCCGACATGGACGCCTTCCTCGCCAAGCAGGCCCGCGACCCGAGCCTGTGCCCCGTCTGCGGCAAGGGCCACCTGCACAACATCCTGCAGGTCCTCTCCTTCGAGGAGCCCCCGGCGCCGTTCAATGCGCCGCCGCCCTCGCGCGCCCCGCCGCTGCCGGCCCCCGCCGCGCTGCCCGAGGCCGCCTGAGATGGCCGCCCGCTCCACCACCGCCCGCTCCATGCGCTGCGCCGGTCCCGCCGTGCCTGCCGTGGCCGAAGTCGCCCCGCAATGCCGGTCCAAGCCCGCAGGAACACCCCTGCCGCCCCGGAGAACCGCCCCGCCACCCGTCCGATCGGCCCCGCAGCACCGTGCACTCCGTCGCAGAATCCCCCTTGCAGCGGTTGACAGGGCCGCCCCGCAAACAGCAAAATGCATAGCACCGCCGCGCCGACCCGCCGCGGGCGCAAACCGAGCATCCCATCAGTCCAACAAGTGGATCAGCCTGACGCCCGCGGACCGTCACTGTCGGCACGCTCGGTAGGACACGCCGGCTCGGCAGGTTCTGCGAGGTTGGTGCCGGCCAGCGGGCGCAGGCTATCCAAAACGTTAGATTAAAACGCTATCGCGTTGGAAGAGACCACACCCGAGACAAAGCAGCACCGGCGCTGAAATAAACAATCAACAAGAAAAAGAATAAGCACACGCAATGGCATCGCCATTCCTTTCCTCTCCAACTCCCCATCACAGAGCGGGACACACGCACTCCGGCTCCAAGCAGAGACCGACGTTCGAAGTTGCCGACATCCTGCGCGCGCATTTGCCCGACTCCCTGCACGAGCACTCCCATCCGCTGCACGTGCACAAGGTACTCAGTGCCATCCAAAACTGCCGCACCGCGGCGCTGGGCGGGCACATCGACTACTGCACTGACTGCGGCACCCTTTACAACAGCTACAACTCCTGTCGCGACCGTCACTGCCCGAAATGTCAAGGGCTGGAGAAAGCGCGCTGGATCGAAGCGCGCAAAGACGAACTCTGCCGGTGCCCTATTTTCATACCGTCTTCACGCTGCCGCATGCGATCAACGACTGGGTGGGGTGGAACGACAAACTGATTTACGACCTGCTGTTCGCCAGCGCGACGGACACCCTGCAAGCCTTTGCCGCTCGTCATTGGAACGGAACCCTCGGCATCACCGCCGTGCTGCACACCTGGGGCCAGACGATGGAGCGCCACATCCATCTGCACTGCATCGTCCCAGGCGGAGCGTTCACGTTCGATGGCGAACAGTTCAAACCCTGCCCGCATCGTGACTGGTTATTCCCGGTCAAAGCGCTGTCCAAGGTCTTCCGCGGAAACTACCTCGAGCGCCTGGAGCACGCGCATACCACAGGCGAGCTGAAGACACCGCCGGGCACGCACTTCGGCGCGTTGCGCAAGGCACTGCGCGAGCACGACTGGGTGGTCTACGCCAAACCCCCGTTCGGCGGACCGCAACAGATCATCGACTACCTCGGGCGATACACCCACCGCATTGCCATCAGCAACCACCGCATCCTCAATCTTGCCGACGGCAAAGTCACCTTCACCTGGAAAGACTATAAAGACGGCGCCAAGACCAAAGTGATGACGCTGGACGCCAACGAATTCATCCGGCGGTTCACGCTGCACATCCTGCCGCCGCGCTTCACCCGCATCCGCCACTACGGACTGCTCGCCTGCGGACACCGCGCGACCAAGCTCAATCGTGCCAAAGCGCTGCTTGGCCTAGCGCCGGTGACGACGACCAAAGTGCGCGAGCCCTACGACGTCTTGCTGCAACGCCTGACCGGCAAAGACATCCACGTCTGCCCGAGCTGCGGCGGACGGCTACGACGTCAGCGCGACCTTGCGCCCACCATTGGACCCGCTCGCGGCCAAGACCCGCCGCTTGCGTGCGAGGCGGCCTGATGCACATCTCCTCCACTCGATCCGCATCGGCTCGGGACAGTGCTGCTATGTTGCGACGCGACCGCGGTGAGCGAAAAACCGTTGTGCTCCATGCGAAATCGCTGCGCCCGCGGGACCGAGCGCGCGCAACGGAGCCTTGCTCGTGCAACTGCGCCAACATCAGCGGGAGTTTCCAGGCCCCACCCAGGGCTTGACTGTTGTAGAATCCACATAGCGGTTCGCTGAGACGGACACTGAAGCGAACCAAAAAAATGTTTTAATCTAACAAGGCGTTGAACCTGCCGAGCCCGCGCCGGTCGGGCCGCGAGCGCGAAGCGCCGCGGTGCCCGACCGGCGCGGGCTCGGCAGGTTAACTAAACGTTAGGGCGGGCAGCGTAACGTACATGATAGACAGGGGGTGAGCTAAGAAAATGATTGAATGACCCGTATGAAGAGCAAATGAGAGAGTGCTTGAGATGTATGGCACATAATCCATGAACCAAGAAAGAGACAATACATGAAGAAAGCCCTGTATTTCATGGGGATGCTCGCGATCCTACTCGGTGGTGTCGGAGGCGGTCGCCTCGCCTGTGCGGCACTCGTAGTGATCGATGACCAGTACACCGGCACCAATCCGTCGACTGGGACCAGTGTCAACGCTCCCAATACCTTCACGAGCAGTGCGGTCGTGGGCGGCAACATCACGTACACCGTAAACGCGGGGGCGATCGGCGTGGGGTTCGCGCCGTTCCTCAATTTCTTTGGGGGTGCGCTCACAGTCAGTGACATGTTCATGACCTTGATCACGATCCCCGGCAATCTGTACGAGGTAGACTTCACGACCCTTCAAGTTGGTGCCCCGACCACCCATACGATAAACGTAAGTGCATTGGACGGCACAGGAGTGGGCGGAATACTCCTCGGCAGTTCTGGTGCGGTGGGCATCAACAGCGCGGGGAACTTCACGTTTACGCCCACCACCGCGACGACCACTATCCGCATGCTTGGGATATTGGGCAGTCCGAACAGCAGTTCCGACATAGGTTTTGATAATTTCCAAGTGAGTACGGCGATTCCAGAGCCTACCAGTTTTGTCTTGCTTGGGACGGGTGTGGGTGTGTTGGGTCTTGGCGTCATGCGCCGACGTCGCCAGAAGAACTGCATCCCTTCAGGCACATAAAGCCGCGGAACGCCTGTCCTGATGTTGGGGGGCGTGGTGGTGGGCGCTCCTGGGGCAAAAAGGTGGTTTTGAGGCTGTCTAGAAACATTTGCCTAACATGTGGCTCCAGGCGACCCAATGCCGCGATGCGGCTTCGGTAGTCAATTTCAGGCTCAGTGCAACGCGGCATTGGGTCGCCTGAGCCAAACGTTAGATTAAAACGCTATCGCGTTGGAAGAGACCACACCCGAGACAAAGCAGCACCGGCGCTGAAATAAACAATCAACAAGAAAAAGAATAAGCACACGCAATGGCATCGCCATTCCTTTCCTCTCCAACTCCCCATCACAGAGCGGGACACACGCACTCCGGCTCCAAGCAGAGACCGACGTTCGAAGTCGCCGACATCCTGCGCGCGCATTTGCCCGACTCCCTGCACGAGCACTCCCATCCGCTGCACGTGCACAAGGTACTCAGTGCCATCCAAAACTGCCGCACCGCGGCGCTGGGCGGGCACATCGACTACTGCACTGACTGCGGCACCCTTTACAACAGCTACAACTCCTGTCGCGACCGCCACTGCCCGAAATGTCAAGGGCTGGAGAAAGCGCGCTGGATCGAAGCGCGCAAAGACGAACTCTGCCGGTGCCCTATTTTCATACCGTCTTCACGCTGCCGCATGCGATCAACGACTGGGTGGGGTGGAACGACAAACTGATTTACGACCTGCTGTTCGCCAGCGCAACGGACACCCTGCAAGCCTTTGCCGCTCGTCATTGGAACGGAACCCTCGGCATCACCGCCGTGCTGCACACCTGGGGCCAGACGATGGAGCGCCACATCCATCTGCACTGCATCGTCCCAGGCGGAGCTTTAACGTTCGATGGCGAACAGTTCAAACCCTGCCCGCATCGTGACTGGTTATTCCCGGTCAAAGCGCTGTCCAAGGTCTTCCGCGGAAACTACCTCGAGCGCCTGGAGCACGCGCATACCACAGGCGAGCTGAAGACACCGCCGGGCACGCACTTCGCCGCGTTGCGCAAGGCACTGCGCGAGCACGACTGGGTGGTCTACGCCAAACCCCCGTTCGGCGGACCGCAACAGATCATCGACTACCTCGGGCGATACACCCACCGCATTGCCATCAGCAACCACCGCATCCTCAATCTTGCCGACGGCAAAGTCACCTTCACCTGGAAAGACTATAAAGACGGCGCCAAGACCAAAGTGATGACGCTGGACGCCAACGAATTCATCCGGCGGTTCACGCTGCACATCCTGCCGCCGCGCTTCACCCGCATCCGCCACTACGGACTGCTCGCCTGCGGACACCGCGCGACCAAGCTCAATCGTGCCAAAGCGCTGCTTGGCCTAGCGCCGGTGACGACGACCAAAGTGCGCGAGCCCTACGACGTCTTGCTGCAACGCCTGACCGGCAAAGACATCCACGTCTGCCCGAGCTGCGGCGGACGGCTACGACGTCAGCGCGACCTTGCGCCCACCATTGGACCCGCTCGCGGCCAAGACCCGCCGCTTGCGTGCGAGGCGGCCTGATGAACATCTCCTCCACTCGATCCGCATCGGCTCGGGACAGTGCTGCTATGTTGCGACGCGACCGCGGTGAGCGAAAAACCGTTGTGCTCCATGCGAAATCGCTGCGCCCGCGGGACCGAGCGCGCGCAACGGAGCCTTGCTCGTGCAACTGCGCCAACATCAGCGGGAGTTTCCAGGCCCCACCCAGGGCTTGACTGTTGTAGAATCCACATAGCGGTTCGCTGAGACGGACACCGAAGCGAACCAAAAAAATGTTTTAATCTCACAGGGCGTTGAACCTGCCGAGCCCGCGCCGGTCGGGCCGCGAGCGCGAAGCGCCGCGGTGCCCGACCGGCGCGGGCTCGGCAGGTTAACTAAACGTTAGCGCTACGACACACTAGATGCCGTACAAGAAAAGCCGATCTTTTGCAGAGGAGATAGAATAATGTCTGTCGAATTAACAAAGCACATTATAGATCTTAGAAAAAAAGCAAATATTGAAATACAGAAAAAAGGGTTAGAGAACTTTAAAGCTCAAGTGGTATTGGTGCTAGATATTTCTAAATCCATGAACCCGCTCTTCAAAAATGGAGTTATTCAGCAGGTTGTTGAGAGAATACTTGGGTTGGCTCTTAACTTTGATGATGACGGAAACATTGATGTAATGCTATTTGGTACGAATGCATATCAGTTGCCAAGTGTTTCGCTTTCTGATCTGGATAATTTCGTGCAAAGAGTAATTTTATCAGGATACAAGATCGTTGAAGCAACAAGATACTCTGCCGCGCTGCGCCTTATTTACGGAAAGTATAAGGAAAATAGATCAGACCCTGTTTTTGTAATATTTATAACAGACGGTAACAATAGTGATAAAAGGGAAACTACAAATCTGATGCGTGAACTTTCCAAAGAAAGGATCTTTTTTCAATTCGTTGGCATAGGGAAAGAGGATTTTCCATTTTTACAAAAACTAGACGAACTTGATGGTCGGTTACTGGATAATGCTGGTTTTATGCATGTTGATGATATTTCTTCTATTGAAGATTCTTCTTTGTACAGAGATATTCTCAATGAGTTTCCAGAATGGATTGAAAGCGCCAATAGAATTGGAATATTATGAGTGAAACGATATGAAAAAATCATTCTGCTAGCAAAATTTCGCTATGCGTAACATGGCCTTGTTCATAAGCTCGGCCAAGACTGAGAGTTAACCTCGAAAGCCACAGTATTTTAACATTAAAATCAAAATTTTACGGAAAAGCCCCGCGTACCCGCTGGTTACTTGATCGGAGTTATGAACAAGGCCCGTAACATCAAGTGTAAGCGCTAACCACAGGCTCAAGGCGACCCCAAACCGCGCACCGACCTCGGGTTTGGTTTAGGCTTCGATGAAAGCGCGGTTTGGGTCGCCTTAGCCCTACGTTAGCTGCTATTTCACTGATAAGCGACACTTATGAATAGACCACGAACTTAGATAAGGAGTAAATTCTATGACTGTTACACAATTATTACTAATTGGTGCCGCAGTGGTTATCTTATTGTTGCTGCTGTTGCTCTTATTTCCGTATATTCGGAAAATTAGAAATACCTCCGGTGACTCGTCGGAGGTACAATCAAATCCTCATCCCTTCCAATTCAAAGGAAGTCCTGACAATCCTATTACTGAAAAGATCATTGACGCAGTAAATTGTATGGGCGGTGTTGGCGACAACGCTGAGATAGGGTATCAGAAAAGCCTGGATAAATTGCGGACTGACGGAGAAGAGGCAGTTCCAATTATAGTCGCTGAATACGAAAACTTGCCGGAAGGACAGTATCTCGATCGCTGGTCACTGATCCAACTTCTTGTGGAGTTGAAGCAGCCATCATCTTCACCTGCTTTGGATAAAATTCTCTCCAGCCCTATACCACCTGAGCGAGCTAAGTCTTCACATGACGATTTCTCCACTCAGGGAGAAGAAATCATGATTCGAACCACAGCTATTGAAGCAATCACGCAACTCGCATTAGCAGAGAACAACGAGGCTGTTGATTTGTTGTTAAAGCATTCACAACACGAGAATTTTTCGGTTAAGCGGGCTGCAATTCAGGACTATCTAAGTATAGGCGGCGAGAAGGCGCGAAAGGTACTGATGCAGTTGTTACCTAAAAGTGACCACCACATCTTAAATATACGTCGTGAAGATGTTCGTAAAATACCACAACCGGAAGAGAAGACTCCTAAAAAACAGACAGAAAAGTTTGATCCACCCATGAGGAGCACTCCTAAACCTGAAAGAATTTCTGATGCATAACGTTCAAAACAAAATATAGGAGATATTTGCTATGGCAACTTGTACATATACGGTCCCTGATAAAAACGCCAGCGGAGACAATTTCTACGGCCAATTCATATGTGACCAGGCATACATTGATTTTTTTTGGTTCAATTACGGTTTTAATGGTAATAAAAAATATTGGGATGACGGATTTGGGTGGCATGACTGTTGTAATACCAGCAAGCCCCTCGCTCGGACATTCAACGCTCTCTATTTGTTAAACTATTCAGCAGAGGATTACATGAATGAAAGCTGGGACTCTCCGATATTGAACTGGGGATGCCGTTACGCTCGCAACAAGCTAAATGACTTACGCTCGAAATGTGGTGATGGAAGTGCATGGGCAAAGCATTTTGACTATTGGATCTTTGGGAGCCATGTGGAGCTTTACATGGGTTTCTTCTACTCTGAATCTGTCGTGGAGCGGGCAGCAACGCTTATACATGAGGCTCGGCACGAGGATAAAGGCCACAATGCAAATTTCCCTTCTGGATCAGTATTTGGCGCCGGAAACAGCGGTGCGGATTCCAGTTGGGGTTACAAAGGTGCATGGATGTATGATGCATTGTACCTTTGGTGGTTCTATGCGGCAGGAACTCGGACAACCTCAGCAATGAAACAACGGGCTCGTCAACGCGGAAACCTTATTATTGATAACGCTTTTGCGACTCATCCTGGGTACAGTATTTAATATTAGGTAGACAGTTGAAAGAGGATAGGAAGCAAGGTCTTGAAGTTTTTTTGCATTTTGAAACCCTATTTAGTCGATTGATGACTACTTCTTCACAACAAGAACCGTTGCAGAACGAAAGTGGAAGCAGCTAACAACCACATGCACTCGGACAGCAAAAAGCGCCGCTCGTTCCTCGCTCTGCTTTTTGCTGCCGGTGATGTGAGGCGTTATGCAGGAGAGCCGCTGGTTTAAACACTCATGTCGACGAGCGACTGGATAAATCTTCTGAGCGCAGTCTTCGCAGGTATTGCTGTGCTGCTGCCTTTCATATTCAGGAGAATTGAAAAGCAAGATAGATTGTCTCGGGTTACGTATTTGATCAAGCTTCTGAAGGCCCGACAAGAGCTTAACCAAATTCTCCAGAATGAGAATCAGATATCAATAGATGTACGAAATGAAGCAACCAATGTATTGGAGAGAGTTGATATAGAACTCGCCACGCCAAGAGAAAATGATAGGTTCGGACTTTTTGTATTAAGTGCTTTCGTCGAATCGGTATTGTTTCTAGGTGCGGGGTTTACACAGCTGTCCGAATGGTACAAAGTATTTGTGGGCAAGGCTTATGAGTCCGGACTCTTTTTCTTGGAGGGGATCTTCGGATATCCGGCCGCAAGAATATTTCTATTGGTTCTTTGCATCATCCTAGCAGTGGTACTAACCATAAAGACAATGCCCCGTTTGTCGGCTAAATTTCAATCATACTATATTGTCAATTTTGCTCTTCTGGCAATTTTTAACATTTTGTTGGTAATCATTGTCGTCCTTGTGGGTCTTATTCTTGCTCTGACCGATCCTATCGTTCCACTATGGTAGAGTAATCAAGTCATTACTTCGTTACTTCCAGAAATGCATAACAAAAGGCTCAGCCCCGACCCAATACCGCGCACCGAAATCTGCGCGAAACTTCAAGGCCCTGCCAGCGCGGTATTGGTCGGGCTAGCCATACGTTAGGCGGAATACAGCTACTTACAAATCTTCCGCCTCGTCCGATAATTTGAAATGAGAAGGGGTATCAGTAATGTCACATGTCAGATTGTTAAGAATCCACGAAATAACAAATACCACCGTACCAGATTCACGGAACAGAGATCTTCTTCCTGGTACGGTTCACGGGATAGACGTCCTATTCCCAACATTTGACCTACGCGACCGTCTGGGAGAACTCCAATGCAGCTAAAGAATACCTTCGGAATTGGCGCTGTCATCCTGCTCGCGCTGTTCGTCCCGATTGCGTCGGGCGCTCTCAACAACAGCGCAAAGACCGTGCAATCGGTCGATGTACACGGCTCTAGCGTGGTCATCCACTTGAACGAAACCATCAACGGTCAGCCATCCTGTTCGAAATACTCTAAGATCATCGCCTGTAACACCGATGACAAATACTGCGAACTGGCGTTTAAGATCGCAGTGGCCGCAAAGTTAGCGGACAAGCCGGTGGAATTCACGGCAACAGGTACGTGCACCAAGGCGGGCGCAACGATCTTCAGTCGGTTTAGATTCGACTGATCCGAACCGAGCGCCCGATCGCACGAAGCTTCGAAAAATTAGCTATGAAGAAAAGACGAGCACGACAAATCTTCGCCATGATCTGCGTGACATCGGCAGCTTACGGCGAAAACCATGAGTGCCCCTTCGATAATGTCACTTCTACTGGCACTACCTGGGTGTCGAGTGCTACCCCTGCCGATCCCGATGCCCAGGGATTACGGATCCGAGGAGGTGAAATTGTAGATGGGTATCCAGGGGTTGTTGATTACACGCTAATCGGCTTTGGGACGAACTGCACGGGGTCTATGATTGCGCCAGATGTCGTTCTGACCGCGGCACATTGCTTTCGCAAAGTAATACCATACGGTGGTCACGACGGCCCTGTACCTATCAAGATCTGCTACTACGACCCGGAAAGAGGCCGTCGCGGAGTCTGGAAAGGATTTGCCGAATACCACCTCTACCCGACATACAACGGAACCCACGGTGCCAGTGATGATATCGGCGTAATACAGATCCGTGATTTAGGAATCCCTTCCAGTACGTCGCATTTCTCAGATACTGATTATCACGACTACCTTCGCATCTACTCTGACCACGGGAAGGCACTGGAAGAATCCGGCGGTGTCATACTATATGGTGCAGGACTCTATACATACTCGGGCGCAAGTGATAATAAGTTAAGGCGCGCTTGGTTCGATGTTTTTGAACAAGACTATAACACCATCTCAGTGGACACAGGCAGCGATGGTGGTCCCAACCCTTGCCATGGGGACTCAGGCGGCCCCTACGTCCGCATGACGTCTGGAATTCCAACGATCGCGGCTGTGCATGCGAATTCTGATAAATTTGAAGGTGACGTATGCGCTAGCAACAATGCTCCAAGTGACGATGCACGCGGGTGCAGAACAAATCCGACTCATATGAAATGGATTCAATCCGTGACCGGCATCGCGTGTAATCTCCATACTCACGCTACAAGTGATTACCGGCGCTGCTTCGAGCTTCCTTTTATTGAGGACCATCCGCTGGAAGGAACCTACGACCAAGGAACAACAGTCGCTATTGCCGTTGCGGTCGTCTTTTGAAAAGTCGCGTTTCGAGCCAGACAGCCCACTCAGCGGCAGTGGCGCTGATTGAAATATCACGGACAGACCACGTTACTTGTTGATCAGAGAAAAGGGGCCAGGCTCAATTAATGGCGTACTCAATGACTAAAATCGCCTAACACGGCACTAAACCCGACCGCCCAAAGTGCTGGCGCACTTTGGGCGGCGGGTTAGTTTGGCGTTAGGAGAACCAGCATACTGCACAAACTCATAGTTAATGCAGACAAAATCCACGAAGAAATGAAAATATTCATTAGTCATTCTCATAAGAACCGCGACGCGGCGAAGGCTCTCGTCGATTTTCTTCTTTCCGGTTTATCGCTCGATGACGCAGATATCCGTTGTACTTCTGTTCCGGGCCACCAATTGCGGTTCGGAAAAACCATCGCCGAAATGCTTCAGGCTGACATCAATTTAGCGCCGGCTGTAATCGCGTTGATCTCAACCGAAAGCCATAAGGCAGATTGGGTCTTGTTTGAATTGGGTGCCGCATGGGGTCTCGGGAGAAACATTTTTCCGGTTTTAGGCCCCGGTATAGAGGATCGCGATTTGCCAGGACCGCTTGGAAATTTACCTTGTGTTGTCGTAGGGGCGGATGATGCTGCACGCAGGATGATTGATCTCATCCAGCAACTACAGGAAGATCTTGGTGTTGCATCAAAAAATGGCGGAAAAGTTCAGGCCAATTTGGATACATTTCTCAATTGCTATAGACACAGCTCCCCACAAGGTTCGTTGCCAGATGGGGATACGATTTTGCCGGCAAACGAGGAAGAAAGCGTTTTGTTGGTAATTTGGAAGCTTGCAGAGTCCGAATACGATTTTCACGGCTATTCCTTGGAGGCAATCTCTCAAAGGGCGGAACTGTCAATCCCCAAGTGTGAAGATGTCTTAGATGATCTAGTCAAGAAAATGTTCGTTGAACGAAAAACTTATTCCGGAGGGATCAGCGGCCATCGCTATACGCTCCAAGAAAAGGGCCGGAAGCAACTACGTCGTAGCCAGCTCGTCAAGTGAAGTAGACTTAATGCAAAACACCTAACGAGCCCGCTAGCCCGACGCCAAACTGCGGCCTTCGCTATCGCTCAGGCCGCAGTTTGGCGCGGGCTGCGGGTAACGTTGGGCGGTATAGTTTGTCTCTTGACTACCGAACCGTCGAGGCCGCCGGGATGATGAACGATCAGAGCTTCCGAATCAGCGACCTGTACGGCCTACTACTCATCAGCGCGTTCGGCATTATGACTGCCTTTTTGGCAATGCAGTTTGCCCGAATCGAGTATCACACGCAGCTTCAAAAGCAGATATCAGACGACTTTTCGTATCATCTCCCGCGGTCCGATAAGAACCTAGATCGGCTATGGATCAATCCCGGCGCCCGCACTGTGTCGCAAATCTACTATCAACACCGCCTCGAATTGATCCGGATAATCGACAGAGTTGAACATTCTCAAACACCCTACCATGCGTGGATACAATCTGGCGCCCGGCCAAGCGACGTCAAGTCATTCTTCTATCTGTCATTAATGGGCGGCGATCTTGCCAGCGCCCTCCAAATAATGAAGGACTGCCCAAGAAGCGATGATTACCTATTAGAGAATGACTGGATCTATCTGCTTACCAAAACATTTTGGCAAGGCGCGACCGAATACCTACACGAGCTGGATTTCGGGCGCGCAGCGCTTTACAACAGTTTATACTTGTCGTCCTCCAAAGCCATTCTCGGCAACCGAAGATCTGGCGCATTGGGATACGTTGAGGCTAACAGGACCCTTTCGCACATTCTGCAGCGCGAGATTCGATCTGGACGCATCAAATCTCTGTGCTCCCAACCGGATGTCTCCTCTTCTTTTGCCGCGCTTTTGCCTTGGATCGACGGCGCAAGGCGAATACCAGAGGAGACATATCAAGATTTGGAGGCAAGAAGACGCATCAATTTTCGCTTTCACTGTCCGCAACCGCCATTAAGCTTTGTGCCTTACGAAGAAGTCTTTAATGAAAGCCGTACCTCGTGCGAGCTCTGGCCTTTAGAATGCTCCTATAAGCGCCTATCCGCTTACCTATTTGATGGAAAGCTTGACGAAATCGCGGAAGACGTCTTTGATTTCTGCCGGAATTGCACGTACCTTGCGGACGACCTTTTGTATTGGTATGTACGCGAACTTCTCCTCAGGGAGAGTTCAACAAACCAGTCATTTCAAACTAAATTACCGATTTCTATAATCGATAGAGTAGCCATTTGCTCCGAGAAAACTAAAGCGGACTACTTCTATTTATTGTCAGAAACGCTGGAGACTGTAACCTGCGAGAAGTTTCAATGGGAGCGTCTTCCCAGAATGTCGCCCACAATTCGCCAAATAGCAGATCGGTGTGCATTCAGTGTTTACGAATAGGCTGATCCAGATCACCAGCGCAATTCTGCTGCCGGTCGCTGCGATATATTTGGCTGGCAGGCGCGAAGCCACTATCGCGCTAGATTTCCTTCAGTATGAGCTGCTCTCGCATAGCCCCCTCATAGTCGTTTTGTTGCTTGTCGCCGCCGCTATCTTCTTCTTGACTCCTCGGATTGACGTACTGAAGGCCAGCGCACGCCACTTCCAGCGCAGTTTTCAAGACTACAAGCGGTTGTGGATTATCTGTTCCATCATAATTTTGGCCTCCTTTCTTCCGTACTTAAACTATAGGTATAAGATCTATTCTCAGATATCTTTCCAACGAAACGCGTTAGTTGCGATTCACGGAGGAGACTACATCAAAGCGAAATCAATTTGCCGAAGCTATTTGACACTTTACCCGCAAAGGAGTAAAAACGGCGTTATTCCGGACGATATCTGCGTTCCTTATCTGCAGTTTCATTCTCGAATGGATTCTCTTTACAGTTACCTTGCAGCCCTCAAAACCGAAAAGGAAATGATCGATGGCCTCGAAATCCCTGTAGACTGGAATGCTAAGAAGTACGCACTGCATTTAGTCGGAGAATGGAAGGGAGTACGTGGTCAGGCTACCGAACTATCCACAAAACAAGTGCCGTTAGCTGTTCCGAGCACATTGGCCTACTGGGCGGAAGGTGAATCGCCAGAAACGGCGTATGAATCTTCGCAGATTCAGGGAACGTCTATTGCGGATTCAGATGGTTCGGCTCCAAATACTTGCCACTTCAGCCTCCAAGCGGGTTCGTTTTCAGATGTGTCTAGGGCAAGGAGATTGTCTGACAGATTAAGAGAGCTCGCCGGGCGTGACGTGGTGCTGCAATCAGCCGAGGTGAGAGGGAAGACTTTCACACGCGTCATTATTCCATGCCTGTCAACAAAACAAGAGGCGCGGGCTGTTTCAAAGATGATTGGTATGGAGAGCGCCATAATCAGGAGAGAATGAAAAGAAGTAGAAAGGCGGGTCAGGTTTATCTAACATCAGCTCGGATGAATGGAATCGCCCAACCAGCCCGCCAGCCCGACGCCGAACTGCGGCCGGCGCTTCGCGCGTCGCCGCAGTTTGGCGCGGGCTGTGCTTGACGTTAGATTAAAACGCTATCGCGTTGGAAGAGACCACACCCGAGACAAAGCAGCACCGGCGCTGAAATAAACACTCAACAAGAAAAAGAATAAGCACACGCAATGGCATCGCCATTCCTTTCCTCTCCAACTCCCCATCACAGAGCGGGACACACGCACTCCGGCTCCAAGCAGAGACCGACGTTCGAAGTCGCCGACATCCTGCGCGCGCATTTGCCCGACTCCCTGCACGAGCACTCCCATCCGCTGCACGTGCACAAGGTACTCAGTGCCATCCAAAACTGCCGCACCGCGGCGCTGGGCGGGCACATCGACTACTGCACTGACTGCGGCACCCTTTACAACAGCTACAACTCCTGTCGCGACCGCCACTGCCCGAAATGTCAAGGGCTGGAGAAAGCGCGCTGGATCGAAGCGCGCAAAGACGAACTGCTGCCGGTGCCCTATTTTCATACCGTCTTCACGCTGCCGCATGCGATCAACGACTGGGTGGGGTGGAACGACAAACTGATTTACGACCTGCTGTTCGCCAGCGCAACGGACACCCTGCAAGCCTTTGCCGCTCGTCATTGGAACGGAACCCTCGGCATCACCGCCGTGCTGCACACCTGGGGCCAGACGATGGAGCGCCACATCCATCTGCACTGCATCGTCTCAGGCGGAGCTTTAACGTTCGATGGCGAACAGTTCAAACCCTGCCCGCATCGTGACTGGTTATTCCCGGTCAAAGCGCTGTCCAAGGTCTTCCGCGGAAACTACCTCGAGCGCCTGGAGCACGCGCATACCACAGGCGAGCTGAAGACACCGCCGGGCACGCACTTCGCCGCGTTGCGCAAGGCACTGCGCGAGCACGACTGGGTGGTCTACGCCAAACCCCCGTTCGGCGGACCGCAACAGATCATCGACTACCTCGGGCGATACACTCACCGCATTGCCATCAGCAACCACCGCATCCTCAATCTTGCCGACGGCAAAGTCACCTTCACCTGGAAAGACTATAAAGACGGCGCCAAGACCAAAGTGATGACGCTGGACGCCAACGAATTCATCCGGCGGTTCACGCTGCACATCCTGCCGCCGCGCTTCACCCGCATCCGCCACTACGGACTGCTCGCCTGCGGACACCGCGCGACCAAGCTCAATCGTGCCAAAGCGCTGCTTGGCCTAGCGCCGGTGACGACGACCAAAGTGCGCGAGCCCTACGACGTCTTGCTGCAACACCTGACCGGCAAAGACATCCACGTCTGCCCGAGCTGCGGCGGACGGCTACGACGTCAGCGCGACCTTGCGCCCACCATTGGACCCGCTCGCGGCCAAGACCCGCCGCTTGCGTGCGAGGCGGCCTGATGCACATCTCCTCCACTCGATCCGCATCGGCTCGGGACAGTGCTGCTATGTTGCGACGCGACCGCGGTGAGCGAAAAACCGTTGTGCTCCATGCGAAATCGCTGCGCCCGCGGGACCGAGCGCGCGCAACGGAGCCTTGCTCGTGCAACTGCGCCAACATCAGCGGGAGTTTTCAGGCCCCACCCAGGGCTTGCCTGTTGTAGAATCCACATAGCGGTTCGCTGAGACGGACACTGAAGCGAACCAAAAAAATGTTTTAATCTCACAGGGCGTTGAACCTGCCGAGCCCGCGCCGGTCGGGCACCGCGGCGCTTCGCGCTCGCGGCCCGACCGGCGCGGGCTCGGCAGGTTAACTAAACGTTGGGCGCCTCGAAAATTCCGATTCCGGGAGGTCTGTCGCTTATTTGACGGGTGCGCTATTTGCAGAAATAACCCAGACTCAAGGTGCACTCGATAGCCAAATGATCTTCTCCAGCATCTCCGCTGACAGCCGCGTTCCAATGCGCGGCGCCGGGATCGTCCGTTCTTTGGGCTCGCGACTACGGTCGCCCGCGGCGCGGCTGCGATCGGCCGCGCGGGATGGATACCAGCCATCCCGTCCGCGGTTGCAGCCGGGGCGAACAAGTGCGCGTACGAACGGCGAAACCAGTCGATCCGAAGACTATGCCATTCGCAGCGTGGTCGATCGCAAGGTTGATCAGAATCTGCCCATTGCCGTTGGCACCTTCGGCCTGGCTTGGACGGCGTCTGTCTTTCCGATTGCGATCGTTCCGACCCTGATAGGCATGGCCCACAACAGCCGCTTCACGTTCCGCAGCGCCTACGAGCACCTGATCACGAAGCGCAAGGTGAACGTGGATGTGGCCAATGCGGTGATCATATCGGTCTTCGTGATCACGGGTCATTTGGTGCTGGCGAATGTCCCGCTGGTCATGTCCTCAATTCGGCGCCGGGTCGTCGGTAAGGTCAAGGACGACTCGAGCGCTGCATTGACGGCGGCCTTCCATCATCGCACGCAGTCGATCCGCGTCCTGCGCGGCGGGCCGCAGACACTGATCGCGAGCGACGATCTCAAGGTTGGCGACGTCATGATCGTGAACGCCGGGGAGACCATCCCCGCGGATGGCGATGTCGTTGCGGGTGCCGCGTCGGTGGACCAGCATGTGCTGACGGGCGAATCCCAACCGGTCGAGGTCGAGGCCGGGGCCGAGGTCTTTGCGATGACGACCCTGCTGGCCGGCAGTCTGCAGATCCGTGTCACCCGTTCCGGCTCCGAGACCATCGCAGCCCAGATCGGCGATATTCTCGCCAGCACGGTTCATGCCAAGACCCGGCGCCAGCTACGCTCTGAGCAGCTGGTCGATCAGGCCATGCTGCCGGTGATGGTGCTCGCCGCCGTGAGCCTGCCGCTGATCGGACCGTCGAGCGCCCTGGCGCTCCTGAACGCGCCGCCCCGCGACAATCTCACCATCGCGGGGGCCGTGGCGGTCTTGAACTATCTGAATGTGCTGTCTCGCGAAGGCATTCTGGTCAAAGATGGCCGTGTTCTCGAGATGATCAATGAGGTGGACACCGTCGTCTTCGACAAGACCGGAACGCTGACCGAGGAACAGCCCACCGTCGGCCGCGTCTTGGCACTTGGCGGGCGATCTCCCGCCGAAGTCCTGGACTACGCGGCGCTGGCGGAACAGCACCAGACGCACCCCATCGCGCGAGCCATCCGCGAGCGGGCCGCGGCCGCGGGGCTGCGCGTCGGGCAAGCGAACCACAACGAGGTGGTCCTGGGGTATGGCCTGATTGCACGGTTGGACGACAGGTCGATCCTGGTCGGCAGCGAACGCTTCATGACGAAGCAGGGCGTCCCCTTGCCATCGGCCCGTCTGCCGTTCTGCGAGGCGTGCCACGGGCAGGGGCATTCCATGATCTTTGTCGCCGTGGACGCCGCGCTCTGCGGCGTCATCGAGCTGCGCCCGACGGTGCGCTCCGAGATTCCGGAGGTCTGCCGGGAACTGCGCGCCCGCGACAAGACCCTGGTCATTCTCTCCGGTGATCACGACGCACCCACCCGGCAATTGGCGGCCCGGCTGGGCATCGAGACCTATTTCGCCGAAGCCCTGCCGAGCGACAAGGCCTCGATCGTCGACCAACTGCAGCACGACGGGCGACGGGTCTGCTTCGTCGGCGACGGCATCAATGACGCCATCGCGCTGAAAAAGGCCCACGTCTCGGTCTCCGTTCGGGGTGCCGCGACCGCCGCCACGGATACCGCGCAGGTGGTGCTGATGAAGGCCGACCTCGGGCGCGTCGTCCGCCTCTTCGATCTGGCTACTGAGGCGTCCAGCACCCTGGATCAGACCTACACATCCGTCGTCCTACCGAGCCTGACAGGCGCGCTCGGCGCACTCTTCTTCGGCCTTGGGTTCGTGCCCGCCGTATTCCTGAACCAACTGGGTCTGGGCGCCGGCCTCGGGGTCGCCACCAAGCCGCTGCTGCGCGGCTCGGCATCGCAGCGTCATGCTTAGCCTCCAGCTTCTGCATCAGCCGCTGCAACTGGCCCGACTGGAGTTGCTGGTCCTCGATCTGCCGCAGAAGGCATCGTTTGCGTCCGGCATCGGCGTGCGCATGTCCCGCAAGGCGCTGATCGTGAAATGGATCGATGCCCAAGGCGTGGAGGGCTACGGCGAATGCTCCTGTCGACCCGACCCCTACTACTCCGAAGAATACCTTGATGGGGCGCTCCTGCTGGTGCAGCGCTTCATCGTCCCGCAGCTCACGCGAAACACCAATCTGCTTGCGATCCTGGACCTGCTCCGGCGTATCCGCGGCTGGAACTTCACCAAGGCCGCCGTCGAGGCCGCCGCCTTCCAAGTGGCACGCACGTTGAGCGGCTACCAACTGAGTCAGGACCTGCATGCATCCCCCATCGACGAGGTCCCGGTCGGCATCTCGCTGGGCTTCTTCAAGGATAAGGTCGAAGCCTATGACAAGGTGCAGTCGGCTATTGCAGAGGGCTACCGCAGGATCAAGCTCAAGATCGGGCCCAACGTGGATACGGCGGTCTACGAGCATCTGCATCCGTTGTTTCTCGACCATGCGGTCCCCGTCGCCTTCGATGCGAACGGCAGCTTCTTCGCGAACGATCTCGACCGGCTTGGCTGGTTTGTCGACGCCTACGACAGCGTCATTGAGCAGCCGCTGCCGCCCGATCGCTTCGATCTCCTGCTGGTTGCCAAAGCGCGCTACCCGAAGTTGCGCGTCTGCGCCGACGAGGAGGTGACCTGCATCGGCGATCTGCTGAAGCTGCATGCCTTGGGGGCGATCGCCGAACTCAACCTCAAGCCGGGGCGAGTCGGGGGGATCGCACAGAGCGTCGAGATACTCAACGACTGCCGTGCCCGGGGTATTCCCTGCTGGATCGGCGGCATGTTCGAAACCGGGATCGGTCGCGTCCTCAATCTGGAGTTCGCCCGCTTCTTGCCGGAAGCGAAGGCTCACGACCTGAGCCCCTCCTCACGCTACTTCATCGAGGACATCATCACGCCCGATGTCGAGATGGACGCAGGCCTGGTGCGGCCCGCCAGCTACATCAACTACCGCGCGCGAGCGGACATCATGCAGCGCCTGCAGTGCGCTCGGTACACCTACGACTACTGAACCGCAAACGCCATGCTCGACTTTCTCATCATCAACGCCAGCGTTTGTAGCGGACTGCAAGAGCCGGCTCGGCGAGCGGCTGTGGGCATCGCTGGAGATCAGATCGTTTGCTTCGAAGCGGGAGCCGATCGACCCCCGGCGCAACAAGTCATCGACGGCACGGGGATGATCCTGGCCCCTGGATTCATCGACCCGCACGCCTCCACTGGACTGGGTTACTTCTTCCCGAATGCGGCGGACCACAAGCTGTATCAGGGCATTACCACGGAGATCTTCGGCAACTGCGGCACCTCGGCGGCCCCCATCGGCCCCCATCTGGAAGCCAGCATGCAGCAGCAGGCGGATGCCATCGGGTTTCGCTGCGACTGGAAGACCACCGCGGAGTACTTTGAGCGCATCGCAGGCCGGCTCCCGTTCAATACCGGGATGCTGGTGGGTCACAGCACGCTCCGACACGGTCATATGGATTCCAGGAAGGCGCTCAAGCCAGGGCAATTGCAGACCATGCAGTCGGCATTGCGCCAAGCGCTCGATGAAGGCGCGCTGGGCTTCTCCACGGGCTTGGTCTATGCGCCCGGCTGTTTCGCCGAGCTGGACGAGTTGGTCGCGCTGGCCAGGGTCGCGGGCGAGCGCGGCGGCATCTACGCGTCGCATATTCGCGATGAGCGCAACCACTTGGAGGCGGCCGTGGAGGAGGCACTGACCATCAGCGAGCGCACCGGCGCCCGCACGCTGATCAGCCACCTGAAGGCGGCGGAAAGGCAGAATTGGGGCAAGGTCCCAAAGGTGCTCCAGCGCATTGAGCAGTTCAACGCGCTGCATCCGGAGATACCGGCAGCGATCGACATCTATCCCTACACCGCCATCTCGACCAAACTGCGAGCCTTTATCCCAAAGCAGCATTTGCAGGACGGCATCGACAAGCTGGCGCAGCGGTTGCGCGAGCCCGCCGCAGTCCAAAACATCGCGCGCTATATCGCTGAGCGCAATTACGATCTGGCGTCCATGCTCATCACCTCGGACGAGCATCCCGAATACGCGGGCAAGACGGTCGCCGCCATTGCGCGCGAACAAGGCACCACGCCAGCGCAGGCGATTGCCGACATCCTGATCAAGGGCAGCGAGACCTGGATCGTCTACCATTGCATCAATCAAGACGACGTCGATGCCGCCGTGCTTTGGCCGCACAGCATGATTTGCACGGATTCGTGGAGCTACCCGATCAATGCGCCCAAGACCATCGGCCACCCGCATCCCCGTTCCTTTGGCGCGTTCACCGAATATCTGCACCGCTACGTGCTGGAGCTCAAGGCGCTGAGCTGGGAATCGGCGGTGCACAAAATCACCCAACTGCCCGCCCAGCTGTTTCAGCTGCGCGGCCGGGGCCGGATCGCCGATGGGTGCTTTGCCGATCTGGTCCTGCTCAACCCCAACACGCTGCAAGCGCACGCCACCTATACATCGCCACGGCGTCTGTCCACCGGCGTCGAATACCTCTGGGTGAACGGACGATTGATGATCGAGGCGCGCGAGATCCGCCGCGAGAACCCCGGTCGGGTCTTGACGCTGACAGAGGATGCGGCATGAGTGCCACCGGCATTATCGAAGCCCGCCCCGATGACTACCCGGCCATCGCGGACATCTACAACGAAGCCATCCGCGCCGGCAACGCCTCAATGGAAGAGACGCTGAAGGCACCCTCGGATATCGCCGGCTGGGTGCGCGCATTTCACTCCCGCGAGCGTTTATACGCCCAGCTTCAGGGCGGCGACGTCCTGGGCTGGGGCATCATCAAGCGCTACAGTGACCGTGAGGGGTACCGGTTCGCATGCGAGACCGCGGTGTACTTGCGGCAAACGCAAACGCGTAAGGGCTACGGCTCCGCCATGAAGCGGCATCTCATTGCGCAGGCGAGCGCCTTTGGCTACCGTCACATGGTGGCCAAGGTGTTCGCGACCAACGAGGCGAGCATCCGCTACAACCTGCAATTTGGTTATAGCATTGTTGGCACGCAGAACGAGGTGGGCTTCAAAGATGGGCGGTGGCTGGATATCGTTATTATGCAGTTGATATTGAAATGATTCGTTAAATTGATATTCCAAATCCATCGGGAGCTTCATTCGTTATGCAGCCACGCAGTATCCCTAACTCACTCCAGCGACTCATCAACGACCTGGCCGATGCCGTCGACGCAAAGGAGAATGTCAATCCCGCGCGTGCCGCCGAGATACTGCGGGCCGCGGACATCCAGGAAGCAGACCTGCGGCCTTTTGCGGATTTCGAGTATCCCGGCGCTGACTGCTACGGGCGCAGACTGGTGGTGGATCAGGGGCGCTTCGAGGTGATGGTCATGTCCTGGAAGCCCGGACACTATTCCTCCATCCACAACCACGGGTATGCCGAGTGGGGGGCCGTACAGGTCTTCGGTCCTGTCCACCACCAGGTTTACCAGATCGAAGACGGGGCGATGGAGTTTGCGACCATGGAGATCCTTCCGAACGGTTCCATCTTGTCCGTCGACAACGCGCTCATTCACCAGATGGGCAATGCCACGTCACAACCGTACTTGACGCTGCACTTGTACGGCGCGAACCAACTCGACAGCTGCGTGACCGCAGACGCGAAGACCTTCGAGCTGGAATTCGGCCGCGTTGCGCATACCACCGGGGGCGCCTTCTTCGATGTCCAGGAGCCCGGCATCTATCGGTTCGAGGAAGCGCTCCCAGCCAGCGACGAAGTGTTCCTGCACTATGCCGCCTTGCTGATGCGGTACTACCATCGTCAACCACAGACCGACCGGATTCTTGCATTGAAGCGCAGCCTCTGCGATCAGCTGGCGGCGCGGCTGCTGCCCCCGAAGGCGTTTGCGGAATTACGGTGACACTTTACCATCTATGAAAAAATGGGGACATATGAAAAAATGGGGACAGACCACCATTAGTTCGTCAGACCAAATAATCGCCCAACAAGCGCCTCGGCCCGACCGCCCGTTGCCGCGCCGTCGCTGCGCTCCTGCGCGGCAACGCGCGGCGGGCCAGGCTTAACGTTAGCCCCACAAGACCAGAGGCTCACTGTGCAAACCTTTGAACAGATCAAGGCCCAGATCGAGGCGCTTCCGCAATCCGAGTATGCAAAACTGATCGACTGGTTGAGTGAACGCGATGCTGCTGAATGGGATCGCGCGATCGAGCAGGATGCAAGCAGTGGCGCCTTGGACTTCTTGATTGATGAAGCACAAAAAGAAAAGAAGCTGGGCAAACTCCGCGAGTTCTAATGCACAGGGCTACGTCTCGGTTCTGGCGGCTTCTCCACGCTCTGCCCCAAGATGTTCAAGCATTGGCTCGCAAGAACTATGAATTGCTCAAGCGCAATCCGAACCACCCTTCCTTGCACCTGAAGAAGGTCGGTGCCCTCTGGTCCGCCCGAGTCGGAAGAGATCATCGCGCTCTGGCAAGCGAAGATGAAGACGGGTTTGTCTGGGTATGGATAGGTAACCACAAAGAGTATGATCAATTGCTCAAGTCACGAAGGGGCTAACAGAATTACGGTGACACTTTACTATTTACACCATTTCTCTGTCGGCATATGCTAGGCGCATGTTTCGGCTCCCCCGAATCATCGTACCCGGCATCTCGCACCCTATGACGCAACGAGGGAACAGGCGCCAACGGATCTTCATGGAGGACGACGACGATGCGCTTTACTTCACAGAGATTGGCTAGCCCAGGCGTGTCGATCAAACGGTGTGGAAGTCTGGTCCTACTGCCTGATGTAGAACCATGTTCACTTGATTCTCGTACCCGCGGACGAGACCGGGCTGTCGCGCGCCGTCGGCGAAACGCATCGTCGATAGCGTGGGTACATCAACGCACGATTGCGGGTCACTGGCCATTTGTTTCAAGGGCGGTTCGGCTGCGTGGCAATGGACGACTCTCACTTGATGGCGGCTTTCCGCTATGTGGCTTTGAATCCCGTCAAAGCGAAACTGGCTGCGACCGCTGCCGATTGGCCTTGGTCAAGCACGCCAGCACATCTGCGGCGCCAAGACGATGGCTTGGTGACTGTTCGTCCCCCGCTAGATCGCGTCGATCATTTCGCGAAATTCTTAGAGATACCAGAGGATTCTGAACGGGTTGCCGCTCTCACGAAGGGTCAAACCATCGGGCGGCCATTGATGGGTGAAGCGCTCGGCGAGCTCGAGAAACGACTTGGCCGAACGCTACGTCCTGGCAAACGCGGCCGGCCCCCTTCGCAAAAGAATGACCCAAGACAGCTAAAAATTGGCGTAAATGGTAAAGTGTCACCGTGATCAGAGAGCGAACCGCTATCGGGCCAACCGCTATCCAGCCAACGACCGCCCGGCGAACCACCAACGGCGAAACCGCCACCTGCCAAACCACCACATTCACCGACACACTCTGCATGGGCCATGTTGCTTGTGCGCATCTCTGAAATCCTTCCGCTGACTTGCCCGCACTCTGGTGCCGAGGTCCGGATCATCGCCTTCATCACCACAGCCCCAAAGGTGCGAGCGATCCTCGACTGTGTCGGTGAACCCGTCAAGCCACCACCCGGTCTCGGTAAGCCCGTGGGCCTCCATCGTGGGAGGATACGGCTGCGCAAAGCAGCCATGCCGACGACCTCGCGCAACCAGAACCCGCGTTCGAGTTCGACCAGGAGGTCAGTTGGTAGACAGCCTGAGCTTCCTTCTTCCTCTAGGATCGACTGGTTTCTCAGTCGATCTGTCCTGCTCTGTGCGGGCCTTGATCATCGTTAGGACCACCCGTCCTTGTGGTGGCACAATAACATTTCCAAAACATTAGGTTATAGCCTTTAGTCCCTGCGAAATTTAAAGTTTTGGGCCAAGCGATGATCAAGGTCCAAGGTTCATTGCCGCAAACAAGGGAATATTCACTTAATTTTAGTATGTTATTTCCGCTTGTTTCCTTTGCCTGATCGCTAGGCTTTAGGTAACAGGGAAGCGAATTACGGTGACACTTTACCATTTACACCATTTCCACAAGCACGACCGCAGGTCTTGCCTCTTGCACCCGTTGAACTATGATAACGCCCAACGAGTCCGCCAGCCCGACGCCAAACTGCGGCCGGCGCTTCGCGCGTGGCCGCAGTTTGGCGCGGGCTGCGGTTGACGTTGGGCATCATAGACCATGGTCAAACGAGGCGTGATATTGCTAGCGCCAGTTTGAAACCTCTCGTGACAGTTTGACGACCATGCGGTGGCTTTGGCTCAATACGATAACCGAGTTTCTGCGGAAACACCGCGTTCTGTCATTAGGCTTAACGCTAATTTCAGTTGTGGGCTTCCTTATCGGTACTATCGGGTATTTCCAAGATCGCGGGGATGCTAAAGCGACAACCCGCCAAGTTTTTGCGGTCGAACGCAAGATCGAAAATCTATTGGCCTTGGCCCGGGCTAACGAATCCGAATCAGATTATCGTGAACTTGTCAAAGAGGTTCGCAGTCTGCTCAACGCTCGCGATTTATCAAGCAGAAATGCAAACGCTTTTCTGAAAGAATAGTCTGATCAACTGGACGCAGCCATTGCCGAGTTAGCAAATAGTCCCGACCACTTGCCAAACCAAGCGAGCATCCCTGCGACTGCAAGTGCGGATGCAAACAGTTCACCCGACACCTTCAGCGAAGCTACGACTCCTAGGAGCATCGAGCAACAACCTTTCAGCCGGGAACCACCGGCCGCCCACGCTGGTTCTCGTAAAGCATCCGCAACGGAAACTGATATCAGTCATCTAGGCCCGACCGAACACGTAAAATATCAAACTGCAAATCAGCGGGTAGATAGCGCTCAATTCTCCCCTAGTTCGCTGGACGATTCGACCCATGAATAAGCGATTGCCCCAAAATCTAGACTCACGTTTGTCCCACAGAAGGGTTCAGGGCCTTACTTGGCATCCGGGGCCGGGGACGCGGACCAACAAGAAAAGTCAATCACTGCACAAGCCGAGTGCAGTGATCATCTAATCGAGTCGCCTCCGGAATCCGATAGAACAAGAGACAGTCTTTCTAAACTTTGGGACTCCGTTCATGAAGCCGGAAAGTTGACTGCCCAAGAAGATATCGATCACGCGTATGACGATGTTTTTCGGCGAACTCAAACGATACTGTCAGACTGGTGGCGATACAACTCTTCGGCCCCAAATTCTCCCCGAGACTCGGTCTTAAATACCCTCACTGCGGTTGAGAAGGGCGACTGGGCAAAGTATCGGTCTACATTTGAACAGGCAGCTACATCTACCCTTCCTCAAGATCCGCCGGCGCCAATACGCGGTCTTTTCTCCCACATCGAGATGTCGATAGTTTCTGCAGATCAGCAGGTTGTCCGACTACGCTTGCGAGGAATTTGGACCCCATCAACCGTCGAGTTTCCGCATTTGGCCGGCCAATCCTTGGATTTCTGCCGCGATTTAACTCTTGTGTTCGCTGCGGCGCCAAAATCGGGCTCTCTATTTGTTCAACCTGGTAAGTGGGGAACTTACCTCGATTTCGAAACGTCCGGCACTGGCTGGTTGCTTAGCGCAAATCAGGTTAATCAAATTCCCTTTGACTTTCTGAAAGGTGCGGTCGACACTCTAGTCAAGCAATAGGCCCCACGCATGAAAGCCCAACAAGCGCCTCGGCCCGACCGCCCGTTGCCGCGCGAAAAAAGCAGGGGACAGACCACGGTTTTATTATTTCCAGGGCGACAAACAGGGGACAGTGCAGCCTGGCAAGGCCGCGTGTTCTATGGGGTGCTACGTTGCCCCTTTGGCATACTCCTTAAAAAGCGAGAATTATGATGAATTTAGACCAATTGGAGATCGAAGCGCTTCAGCTAGGTCCTAGAGACAGAGCAATGCTCGCGGCAAGAATCTGGGAAAGTTTGGAAGACCCGTATGGCGCAGATCACGAAATGTCTGACGAAGATGCGGTGCAATTAGCAATACGCAGAGATGAAGAAATCGAGGATGGCTCTGTCAATCCGGTGGCACATGGGGAAATGATGGCTAGGTTAAGAAATAGTGAAAGTTGAGTACCACCCGGCGGTTGAGAAGGAGCTTAGGGAGATCATCAAATACTATAATGGTTGTGCTGCCGGGCTTGGCTCGGATTTTTTGGTTGAGTTTGAGAAACAGGTTGCCAGCATCATTTCAAACCCTTTTCTTTGGGTAGAGATTGAAAAGGGCGTGCGGCGCACTTTGCTGCGGAGGTTTCCGTACGTGATCTACTTTCGTATAGTAAACCCTGGCTTGTTGCGAATTACCGTGGTGAAACATCAGCGACGACATCCGAGATTCGGACGTAGATGAAAGTAGCGAACCAGATTAGCAATAAAGTACCAATAAAGGGGTCTAGAAAGAACGGGGGTGGAAAGAACGGTATAAGGTCTCGCCTTTTCCTTCACATCGAGCGTTGAATATGCCCAACAAATCCGCAAGCCCGACGCCAAACTGCGGCCTGCGCTTCGCGCGTGGCCGCAGTTTGGCGCGGGCTGCGGTTGGCGTTAGCGACAGCTCAGACACTCTCGACACTCATTATGAGAACAGATGGATATAGCCGTTTCAGTAAATAGCGTTCCAATTATCCAATTAGGCTTACTTATGAGAGATGGTATCATATCACCGAAAACCATGACGATATGGCAAGCTATTTTCATGAAACTCTGGATACCGTTGAGAATCCAGATGTTGTCGTTCGTGGAAATAATGGTAGCTTTAAAGCAGCAAAAAACCTCGGGAAGAAGAAATGGCTGATTGCAGTGTATCATGAATGCTAGTACTAAGAAATGCGCCAGAGAGTTATAGGCAACAGGTAAGCAACACAAGAATTACTGCAATAGCTCAACAACCCATGCGGCTAACTTAGAGCAACTATAAAGCGTCGGCCGAACGCAAAAAGCGCCGCTCGTTCCTCGCTCTGCTTTTTGCGTCGGCTGATGCGTGACGTTGGGCCAGTCACGCGGCGGGGTCAACCAGATTTTTCAGCGGCGGTGGCGGATAACAGAAGTCCAGAAACGCGATGACAACAATAAATGCAGTCGAAGATATTGCGCAGCGCATCCATGATCTAACGGCTCTTGAGCGAGCGCGCCTGCTACGCATTTTGATATTGAAGGAGGACGCACTTTATGGAATAAAGCCACCTACGAAGGATGAGTTTGCGACTGACGAAGAACCTCTTGCCTGGGATGCCGGTAGCTGGGATGATGCCGAATGAAACGGGGAGATATACGCTGGTATACCTTTCGCCCTCCAGACAAGCGGCGTCCGGTGCTAATTTTGACGCGTGATGAAGTCTTGTCATCTATAAACGAAGCGATTGTCGTACCGGCAACTAGAACTATTCGTGGGTTGACTACAGAAGTAATTTTAACTCCGGATGATGGGATGCCCGCAGTTTGCGCATTGAATTTCGATCACATATCTCTAGCCCAGCAGGGTCGCGTTGGACCTCTTTTGTGCACTTTGTCGAAAAATCGATGGCCTGAGGTCCGTGATGCTCTTCTGATAGCTTATGGATTTACCAATTTGAACTGAATTTATACGCTAAAGAATTCCGGGTGTACGATTCCACTACAAACAATAGCGGCCCAACAAGTGCGCCAGCCCGACGCCTTGGAGCAGCCCTCGCTGTCGCTCGGGCTGCTCCAAGGCGCGGGCTGCGGTTGACGTTAGCGAGGGAAGATGGGCGAAGGTGTAGCAGAACACCGGAAAAGAGATAGCACGTTATGGGTCATGTATTTGCAGAGATGGCCTTGTTCATAAGATCGGCCAAGACTTAGAACGCCCCGGTATTTTAAATTAAAAATCAACCTTCTACGGAAAAGCCGCGCGCACCCGTTCGTCAGTTGGTCGGAGTTATGAACAAGGCCGCAGAGATAGAGCTCAGTAACCCGAGAGAAACGGACTTGCTTCCGGTAAAAACAAAGGCGCTGGCTGACACCGGTGCTCTTATGCTCTGTATACCGGAGCATGTAGCTTTACAGTTGAAGCTGGAAACTGAATCTATGCGCGAAGTTTTTGTGGCTGATGGTCGGAAGAAGAATGTCCCCTATGTTGGACCTATTCGTGTCAGCTTTGGAAAAAGATTCTGCTATGTGGGTGCGCTTGTACTCGGTGATGAAGTCTTGCTTGGAGCCGTTCCGATGGAAGATATGGATTTGGTTATATCGCCAAGTCGCCGTGAGATCACGCCAGACCCTGCAAGCCCGAATATTCCACACGCAAGGGTGAAATCGCTAACACGAGGGTAAACCCCGAAGCTGGCCAAACAGCGGCCAGCTCGGATTACCCGTGACGTTAGCACGTCTTCGCCTATTCAGCCGAAATTGCAGCGTAATCCATTGATCCGTCGTCTCCGGACCCGAAAGGTCGGCACTACAGGTCGTCTCGCCAACTCGCCAGGATCGTTGCTGCGGTGCTCTTTTTCCGCCAGTTTCGCGGTTCGAGACGCTTGGTGCAACGGGTAAGGTCGGCACTACAGCGGGTTTCGGCACTCGCCCGCCAATAAAAACAACGCGTTGAGCGTCTCATGAGGCCCAGAATCAAGAAATTCCGGGTCGAACAGTCGAAGTCGGGTTAGCGTAGAATAGCCAAATCGTCGCCATCCGCGGCCATCGATGACGAGTCGGGCATTGCAACAAAGGCCGATCAATGTTGGGAAAACTTGCACCTGCACAGAACCGATATACCGAGGCGTCGCCATCCGCGGCATCGAGATGGGCCGGGCGATGCAACAAAGGTCGGTCAATGCTGGGAAAAGCCGCACTCGTACCAATTGCTGAATTCACAAAATGATGATTGAGAAAGATACCAATAGAAATGAAGAAATAATAATTAGACACAGAAAAAATGGCATCTTTATTGGAATCACACTTTGGATAGTAATAATAATAACATCAATAGTTGGAACAATATTCGTAAATTGGACAATGATACCTGCATCTATATTTGTAGGATTAGTATTAGGTTCATACATAGGAAGTCGTATAAATAGAAAAATTATGAAGGAAACAGGATTAGACTTAAAAACCCAACAAGCTATATGGAAACGTATATTTTATAGAACATAAAGTTCTGATGATTTAGAATCGGGAAGCTGCGCAGCGACCATGAAACAAATGCACATTCGTCGCGGGTCGCGGCAACATCGGCGCTAACGAGTGAATCCAGGCGACCCCGAAACGCGCGCCGAGCTCCGGCGCGTCGGTCGGTCTCTTCGCCGGCGCGGTTCGGGTCGCCTGATTCATGACGTTAGGCGATTTAGAAACTCATGGACACACATCAACTAGTTGAGCATGCCCGGCAACTGAAACAGCGCATTCAGCACTACGCACGCCGGCAAGATGAAGGTGACCCTGGAGAAGCCGCGCGCGCAGGTGTGTAAGTTTCTCGCGCATTACGCCGGTCCGCAAAGCGCGTTCACGAAGCAGGCAGAGGCCGCAACTGGCTTTTCGGGTTATCGTGTCGCTACCCTTTCCAGCATTCTCGATTCATTTTCAGAGTATCTACGGGCTCTCAGCGTAGGAGCCCGCTTGCGGGCGACCCGGCAAGCGATGCCAGCGGATGCGGATGCGTTGCGTCAAGGCGATTACCAGGAGAGAAACAGACCGAAGCGGCAAACCGCTCACAGTCGCTCTATGGGCGGGTTGCCGCAACAAGAAGGCGAACGAGAGTCCGGCGCCAGTTGGTCTGTTCTCTCCGGCAATCGCCTTGAATGACGCGAAGACTTGCAAAATCGACAGGTTCTTACGAGGGTCGCCGCACACAGCCTTGACTTATACATGCCAAAAGCGATATGGTTCCCGGCTTAATTTTCATCAGCGAAGGTCACCCGAACGGTCACCAAGGCCAAGCGCTGTCCATCAAGTCCAAAGGATTCCGCCGCACCGGAGTGTCGATGCGGAGTCCGATCAGAGGTTTGGAACCATGTCCAAAGTCTGCCAGGTAACCGGCAAGCGTCCGTTGACGGGAAATAACGTATCTCATGCCCATAACAAGACGCGACGGCGTTTCTTGCCGAATTTGCATGATCACCGTTTTTGGGTCGAGAGCGAGAATCGCTGGGTTCGGCTGCGCGTTTCAACCAAGGGCATGCGCATCATCGATAAAAAAGGCATTGATGCGGTGCTGGCCGAGATGCGCGCACGCGGCGAGAAATTCTGATCCCTGATCTTTCGATTCTCATAACCATTCCTATCTGATAGTCTCCCAAATAAAACAGACTTCGGGACCGAACCAATGGCAAAAGCAGCAAGAGAGAAAATCCGACTGACGTCCAGCGCGGGCACCGGACATTTTTATACAACAACCAAGAATAAACGCAATCAACCGGGAAAGATGGAAATCAAAAAGTTCGACCCCGTCATTCGCCAACACGTGATGTACAAGGAAGGCAAAATAAAATAATCATCACCAATCAGTGTATGACCACCTCGTGAAAGAATCACTGATAAAATAAACAAGTCATGCTGAAGACCCGCTAAGGCGGGTTTTTTGTGTTCGTCGTTGCTGACTTCCAGTCTTTCGTACCATCTGACTTATGCTGACGCCCGCCTTCTACAGCGGACCGGCTCCCGGAACAGTCTCCAATGCTTGCGCTGACTCCTCGAGAAGGCGAACGTCATCACTTATCGCTCGGTACGAAAGCTACTGGCAATCCCCTAGCTGGCCGAGTTTTCGATGATGGCGGCAATACCCTGGCCGCCACCGATGCACATCGAGATCAGCGCATAGCGTCCGCCGACGCGTTGCAATTCATACAGGGCTTTGACCATCAAAATAGCGCCGGTAGCACCAATCGGGTGGCCTAGGGAGATGCCGGAGCCGTTCGGATTGACCTTGGCAGGATCAAGCTCCAGGTCGCGCGCGCAGGCGAGGGCTTGGGCGGCGAACGCCTCATTGAGTTCGATCACGTCCATATCGCCGATGGACAGGCCGGTCCGCTCCATGACCCGCTGCACGGCGGATACCGGCCCCATACCCATGATCTGCGGATCAACACCGGTAACCGCATAACCGACCAGCCGCGCCATGGACTTGAGTCCTTTGGCTTTCGCGACATCGGCGCTCATCACCACAACCGCGGCCGCAGCGTCGTTGATGCCCGAAGCATTACCTGGCGTTACCGTGCCGTCTTTCTTGAACGCTGTGCGCAGCTTGGCCATGCCTTCAATTGAGACATCGCCGCGCACATGCTCATCGACCTCGAACAGTGTCGTACCCTTGCGACTCTTGAGCTCCACCGGCAGGATCTGGTCTTTGAATCGA
Source organism: Thiohalocapsa sp. PB-PSB1 (assembly GCA_016745215.1). Lineage (GTDB taxonomy): Bacteria > Pseudomonadota > Gammaproteobacteria > Chromatiales > Chromatiaceae > Thiohalocapsa. The sequence goes on along the minus strand of CP050890.1, from coordinate 2,428,397 downwards.
CCCGCTGCCTGGGCCGCGGCAGCACGTTGATGGGATTCCACTGCCAGTGCGTCCTGATCCTCGCGGGTAATGGAAAAACGCTCGGCAACGTTTTCCGCCGTCATACCCATATGGACTTTGTCGAACGGATCGCTCAGGGCGCCGACCATCATATCCATTAGGGTTCCGTCGCCCATACGCTGCCCCCAGCGGGCATTTGACAGGCTATATAGGGATCGCGACATGTTCTCGGAACCGCCGGCAACGGCTGTCTCCACATCGCCCAGCATAATCTGTTGGGCAGCTGAACAGATGGCCTGGAGGCCGGAACCGCAGAGCCGATTCAGCGTGAATGCCTGGCTGGTTTGGGGAAGTCCTCCATCGAGTGCTGCCACTCGGGACATATACATGTCTTTTGGCTCCGTGTGGATCACGTTGCCAAATACGCAGGCCCCGACATCGGCCGCATCGACGCCAGCGCGGGCGACCGCTTCCTTAACGACCATTGCCGCAAGCTGGGTGGGCGGGAAATCCTTCAGGCTGCCGCCATAATCGCCGATCGCGGTACGCACGCCGGAAAGGAAGACAATTTCGGGCTGACTCATAATGCTTAGCTCCTTTGATGGATGGATTTTGCTGTTTGCGCGATTGCGCTTCTCGGGAAGCGCCCAATGATCCACCTGGCGAGGGCTTTGGTCAACTACCGAAAACGATCAGTTAGGATTCAACAATAATCAGCGTAGGGTCTTTAGGCCTTAGTAAAGTGTGAAATACGCGAAAATGCTCGATACGTGCACGGAATATGGCGCTCTTATGGCACATTTCGCGCATTTCGCAGTCATTTCTATCCGCGGAAACGTTCAGGTTATTTCTGAACCGCCCCTCCGACGCAGCTTCAAGTCGCAGGTGTCGGCACCAGAGCCAAACCCCGGAGATCAAGTGAAAACCGCTCGAGCACCTGGATACCGGTATTTTCTGCCTGCTGGCACCATTCCTGCAGAAGCTTGAGCAGATCTTCCTGGGTTGGTGCCTTGCGCTCCCAAATCTGGCGCAAACGTTCGCGAAACTGATAAACCACGCGCAATTGCTGGCTTTGGTTCAGAATATGCTCCAAACGCATGCGCGCCTGATCATCGAGACGGCTGGATTCGCGTGCCAGCAGTCGTGTCACGCGCCGTGCCATCAGGCGACAGTGACGCTCGGTGCGACAGAGTTCCTGCCGTGTCAATGGATGCAATACTTCGTTGCTGAAGCGCCTGATGATGTGCATGCGCGCAATGGCAAGTGCCTTTACCGTGTCCAGATCGATACTCTGCTTGCCATCGATAAAACGCGGCTGGGGCGCCAGTTTTTTGATTCTGGCCAGACCAAGTGCACTGAACATACGGATATAGAGCCAACCTAGATCGAACTCCCACCAGCGCGCCGACAGGCGAGCGGAGGATGGGAATGCATGATGATTATTGTGCAATTCCTCGCCGCCGATCAGGACACCCCAGGGCACGATATTGGTCGAGGCGTCCGGGGTCTCGAAATTGCGGTAGCCCCAAAAGTGGCCGATACCGTTGATAACACCGGCGGCGAGCACCGGTATCCAGAGCATCTGTACGGCCCAGATGGTGAGACCGTACACGCCGAACAGTAGCACATCGAGAATCAGCAGCAGACCGCAGCCATGCCAGGAGTAAGGGCTGTAGAGATTGCGCTCTAGCCAGTCGGCCGGTGTGCCGAGTCCGTAGCGCTCGATGGTCGCACGATCACGGATGCCGGCGCGGTACAATTCGGCACCTTGCCAAAAAACACGGCGTATGCCAAACACCTGCGGGCTGTGAGGATCTTGCGCCATCTCGCAATGGGCATGGTGCTTACGGTGGAGTGCGACCCACTCCTTGGTCACCATACCGGTGGTCAGCCAAAGCCAGAAACGAAAGAAGTGCATCAGTGCAGGATGCAGATCCAGCGCGCGATGGGCTTGAGAACGATGCAAAAAGACGGTCACGGTAACAATCGTGATATGGGTCATGACAAGCGCGATGATCGCGGCCTGCCACAGGGATAAATCGAGGACTCCGTACAGCGACATGGATTTTCTCTTGAGTTTGTGTAACCGATGTTTGTGTAACCGATATGGGTTGCGAAGCGCCTTGCTTCGGGATCGAAGCCGTCCTCCAGGAAATGCGCCCTGTGGATGAGGTGTGCGAGAGTGTACCGGCATACATCGTTATTATGATGTCCAATCGCCGCTTGTAGTTTCGCATGCAATATATCCTGACACATCTTTGCGGTTTTGTCCTGTCAGCGGCAAAGGCACCGGCAATTCTTTATGTCGATCTTTTCATGGCTCAGTGGCCGCGGTAAAAGCCAAGGCGATTTCTATCGAGACACAGACCACCTGGCTTGTCTTCTCGTCCGGCCTCGACGTCACGGCAACCCGCCCATAGAATACCTATGGGCAAGTTGCCGCTTCACGAAGGCGAGCGAGCATCCGGCGCCAGTTGGTGCGATTATCTGCGGCAATCGTAACGACTCAATAAGCGAGGGCGGCTTTTATATCAATGGCTTGCGTCCACAAACACCCGCCACGGAACAGTCGTCGGGTGCTAGCGCTTAATTAGAATCAATGATTTAGGCGTCGCATTGGGCTTGCAAGGCGCTACGGGGCGATTTTTCGCACCTTATAAGTCTTTCGTTTTCATCAGTGCCCTGACTGAGTGATGGTGCAGAAACAAGCTAAACAGGTTTTTGGCTTGGGTGTCGCCTGCCGACTCATTCGGTACCGCTATCGGCGTCGGTATCGGTATCGGTATCAACGTCGGTATCGGCATCGGTATCGAACTGACCAACCCGATATCCGCCAAGCTCCTCGCTGACCGCCTAGCCACGCTGTCCGCGCTTCGTGAGCATGGCCACAAGACGATCGAGCAGTGCCTTTTGCTTGCTGTTGTCGTCTGCGGATAACGCTTCGCACACCAGCGAGCACGTCCTCAATCGCAGCGCACTCCAGCGCCGAGCCTCGTGCGATTTCAAACGACCGGCGTCGATCCCCGCTCGTCGCTTTGCCGTTACCCTCGGCAATGTTCAGCGCGATGGCCTGCGATGCGCACCTAGGATGCGCACAGGCGTTGATCCTTCGCGTTACGCTGTCCTTTCACATGCTCGCAGTCGCGCTAGGCCCAGCCGACCTACTCGATGGCCGCACGCTAGACGTCGCGCTTCTCATGACCGAATGGCATAGGGCGTTTTCTCTCTCGATTCCGATTCCGATAGCGACCCCGACCCCGATCGATTGCACTCCGCCGATGTCTGGATACAATACCTTCGCCAAAAATTAGCGCCAAAAATTAGGTGGGCGACAGCCCGAGGTGATAGGTTATCCAGTTACTAATCCGAAGACCTATTCCCTCAGGAGGCTATCGCCCATGCCCGACATTATGCTGATCTTGAGCTGCTTAAGCCAGAGCGTAGATAAGACGAGCCTTGGCCGTTTGGGTTGCGTTGTGGAAGGGCTGTTGGCGATGACGGGGCGGGTAACGATGCGGGGGCTATCGCGCTGGACCGAGCGCGGGGGAAGCTATCGGACGCTGCAGCGGTTGTTCAACACCACGCTCAGTTGGGGCCAAGTGCATTGGCTGGTGATTCGCCAGCACCTGCTGGGCGACGAAACGCACTGGTTGCTGGCGGGCGATGAAGTGGTGGTGAGCAAATCGGGCAAGAAGACCCACGGTCTGGATCGTTTTTTCTCCTCGGTGGTTGGCAAGACGATCCCGGGGTTGTGTTTTCTGAGCCTGTCGTTGATTAGCGTGCAACGGCGCTGTTCGTACCCATTGCGCCTGGAGCCGATTCTCAAAGAGACGGCCGCGAGCTGCCCGAAAGCGTCCAAAGCGGGTCGGGGTAAGGACCGAGGGCGGCCGAAAGGTAGCCGCAATGGCAATCGCCGGGAGGTGAGTCTGTCGCCCTATTTGCAGTTCGTTCAAGACCTTCTGCGCCAGGTGCTGGCACTGGTGTGCCAGACGCTGACGGTGCGTTATTTCGTCTTCGACGGGGCCTTCGGCCATCATCAAGCGCTGCAAATGGTCCGTCGCACGGGCTTAGAGTTGATCAGCAAATTGCGCCACAACAGCGCGCTGTATCTGCCCTATGACGGCCCCTACGCCGGGCGCGGCCCGCGGCGCAAGTACGGCAGCAAGCTCGATTATCAACACTTGCCGCCGTGCTTTCTCAAAGCCACTTCCGTGGAAGGACACGTTCATACGGCCATCTACCAACTGCCCGTTTGGCACAAAAAATTCCCCGACCGGCTCAATGTCGTGATCCTCGTCAAGACCAACCAACGCACCGGTGCCCAGGCCCATGTCATCCTTTTCAGTAGTGATCTTGAGTTAGGCTACGAAGCGCTCATCGATTACTATCGCTTGCGCTTCCAAATCGAGTTCAACTTCCGAGACGCCAAACAGTACTGGGGCTTGGAAGACTTCATGGTGATCAAGCCAACGCCGGTCTACAACAGTGCCAACCTGGCGATGCTGATGATCAACCTGTCCCAGATCCTGATGCGACCGGTGCGCGAGCACTGTCCGAGCTTTAGCGTCAATGACCTCAAAGCCCACTTCCGCGGCCGGAAATACGTCCTGGAGGTGTTAAAAATGCTTCCGGAAATGCCCGAAGCAAATATTATTGACCAAGCCCTTGAGCAGGCTGCAAATCTGGGGCGGATTAATCAAGAACTTAGTGCAGCATGAGATCGGGTCATTTGGCGAAGGTATTGCTGGATAGCGTTGTATAGGTTATTTATGAACCGCTACTTATCGAGAAGTTAACGGCAATCGCCTAAACAGCATCTCTGGATAACAGCAGATGACCGGCATGATCGCGCAAAGCTTGCCAGCCAGGCGCAAGCCAGGTCGTGGCATCATCGTCAAGAATCACTGCCGGACCCTGCAGGTGCCTGCCAGGATCGAGGTCTGCGCGGGCCAGAACCAGCAGTGCGTCGCTTGCCGCTTCCGCTCTCGAGCGTATCGAAGGCTTTGGTTCGGGCGGGCCGCCTTGCGCTTGTTGCTGTGGTGGTGGCTTTGGCATGGACAACGCCACGCCATGTACCGGCGCGGTCAAGCGCACACGCAGATTCAGCAATTCCACCGGCAGATCCAGTTGGTGTCCATAACGTGCCCGATGCCATTGCGAGAATGCCCGCTCCGTTGCCATGCTGCCCTGCCAGGCGAGATTGAGTGTATAGGACTGCCCTCGATAGCGCAGGTCAAGGCTGTCCTGGCGCGTCAAGTCCTCCGCGTTTACACCTTCCGCGCCCAATGCGTCTATACCCTGACGCGCCAGATCGTCAAGGGCGGCGGTTACCTCGGCATCGTCGCGCTCGCTCAGCAGACCAAGCCAGGTTCGGGTCAGCAGGCGCCCTGGAGGTGTCACCAACATGCCCAATGCAGATAGCACTCCAGCGCGCTCGGGTACCAACGCCCGTGTCATGCCGAGAGCCTCGGCCAGCGCGCAAACATGCAGGCCACCGGCACCGCCGAACGAACACAGATGCGCGGAACGTGGGTCGACCCCCCGCTGCACCGAGATCACACGCAGGGCTTGTGCCATTCGTTCGTTGGCAACCGCCACCACACCCAGCGCGGCCTGTTCCGCAAGATCATGACCTGACAAGCCCAGCTCCGTCCCAAGCCTCTCCAGGGCCAAACGCGCGGCATTTGGATCGAGCCGCATGCGCCCGCCCAAAAAAGCTTCCGGGCGCAGCCGTCCGAGCACCAGATTGGCATCGGTGACGGTGGGCTGCCGCCCACCGCGGTTATAGCAGACCGGCCCAGGATGAGCGCCAGCAGACTCAGGCCCTACTAATAGTGCGCCGCCGGCATCCATACGAGCGATGGAGCCACCACCGGCGCCAATGGTGTGCATATCGACCATGGGCACGGCAACCGGCCAGTCGGCAACCCGGCCCTCGGTGGTCAGTCGCGGCGCGCCATCGACCAGGGCAACGTCCGTGGAGGTGCCCCCCATGTCGAAGGTCAGCAAACGGCCGATCCCTGCCGAGCGCGCGACGAATCCGGCACCGACCAGACCACCGGCAGGCCCCGACAACAACAAGCGCACGGCCTGCCCTGCAATCTGGTCGGCAGCAACCGTCTCGCCGCTGGATTGCATCACAGCGAGTCGCGCTCCCGGCAGCTCCTGTTGCAGACGTTTGATGTAGCCCTCGACAACGGGCCCCACGCGTGCGTTGAGCCAGGTGGCAATACCGCGCTCATACTCACCGATCAGTGGCAGAACCTGGGACGATCGCGCGATAAAAAGCCCCGCGGGCAAAGCATCGGCGATGGCTCGCTCGGCGCTGTCGTCTAGGTACGAAAAGAGCAGATTGATCGCCACCGACTGCGGTGCCAGTCGCAACAATTTTGCGCGCAGGTCGACCAAATCATTCGCGCTCAGCGGCTCCAACAGGGTACCGTCAGCCCGATATCTTCCTCCGGTCTCGATGCACAACGCAGCCGGGACCGGCGCAGGACGCGCAGGCGGCTGCAGATCGTATAAGGATGCGCGCGCCTGGCGACCGATGGTCAACAGATCGGCAAAGCCACGGTTGGTTATGTACGCGGTGCGCGCGCCCTTGCCCTCGAGCACCGCGTTGGTCGCAACCGTGGAGCCATGAATGACCAACAGCCCAGCAGGCTCCAGACCCAGCTCCGCAACGCCCTGCAGGATTGCCCGCTCTGGCGCATCCGGCGTTGATAGCAACTTATGTGTGCGCATGTGTCCATTTTGCCAAAGCACAAAGTCGGTAAAGGTGCCGCCGGTGTCGATACCAAGCAATGTCATGGTCGGAATCCGTTGCAACCGAGAACTTCAGCAGGCGCACAGGCGCTGTTGCGCAAACAGGCTGCGGCTCGTTGCTGCGCGGGCGCGAATCGGGTAGTTTCATGCATGTTCATGGCATTTAACCTGTAGTTTCCCTGCACCAACCTGGCGCTGAGACCGTGCCGATTGTTTTTCAGCTTCGGTTTATCGTCGCATAAGCTTACCCCGACAACCCAGCCTTCACCAACAACCAGGACTTGGCAGCAGGCCCGGCTCGCGCTATGGTCGCTGCCCATGCAAGAGTTACTTTCTGTCCACGCACTGGAACGCCGCTTTGGCAGCAGGCTGGTGCTGCGCGGGCTGGATTTCAGATTATTGCAAGGCGAGGTACTGGGTCTGCTTGGGCGCAATGGCGCGGGCAAGACCACCTGCCTGCGCATCCTCTCCGGAACCCTGGCCCCGAGCAACGGCATGCTGCGGATTCGCGGCTTCGATCTCGCCAACGACAGCGCTGTCGTCCGGCGCCATATCGGCTACTTGCCGGAAACCCCACCGCTGTATCCGGAGATGCGCGTGGACGAGTATCTGAGATTTTGCGCCAGATTGCGTCGGGTGCCTCCGGCAAATGTCGAGCGCATCGTGCGCCGGATCAAGCAGCGCTGCGGGCTGGATCAGGTCGGCCGTCGGCTGCTGTGCAAATTGTCCAAAGGCTATCGGCAACGCGCCGGCCTGGCCCAGGCCCTGATTCACGAGCCTGACCTGGTGCTGCTCGACGAGCCGACAGATGGCCTCGATCCTGTACAGATTCACGAGGTTCGAGCATTGATCCATGAGCTTGCCCCAAGTTGCGGCATCATTCTGTCAAGTCATGCGCTGTCGGAGATACAGGCCATCTGCAACCGTGTGCTGATCCTGAGCAACGGACAGATCCTGCATGAGACAACCATCGGTATGGACAACGGCGGCACAAATATGCGAGTTCGCTTACGCAACCCGCCACCCACAGCACGATTGGAGGCGCTGGCGATGGTCGTTCGGGCAACTCCGATCGACATCCCACCGGCCGTGGTCGCAGCGCCGACCACCACCCCTGGTGACAACCCAACTGACTTCCGCATCGAACTCAGCCTGGATGCCGGTGCCGATCAACTGGCCCATGCTCTGGTGCAGGGCGGCTGGGGGCTGCTGGAAATGACCCCGGAACAGGGCGACCTGGAGCGAATCTTTTTTCACAGCATCGAAGCCCAGGACAGCAGCCGCGACAGCGTCAGCGCGGAGGCGGCCGCATGATTGCAACCATCGCCTTGCGCGAATGGCTGTCTGCATTCCGCACCCCGCTCGCCTGGCTGCTGCTTGCCGCGGCCCAGGCTATACTGGCATGGATCATGCTGAACGTGCTGGATGACTTCACCGGCCAAGCTCCTGCCGAGCCGAACGCGGGGCTCAATCTTCAGCTGTCTCATCATCTGTTTGGTTCCTGCGCCGTGTTCCTGATGCTGACGGTCCCTCTGCTTGCCGCACGCACGATCAGCAGCGAGATACGCGACGGTATTTGGCACATGCTGATCGCCGCACCGGCGACCCTGGGCCAGATCCTGCTCGGCAAATTCTGCGCCCTTGCCGCCTTGGTGTTGCTATTATGCCTGGTTCCCCTTGGCTTGAGCCTGACGCTGCTCGGTGCAGCACCGATCGATCCGGGGCTGTTCCTGGCCGCAACCCTGGGCCTCTGGCTCACGGGCCTGCTGTTCTGTGCGGTTAGCCTGTTCACCGCCAGCCTGAGCTCGCAGCCCGCGCTGGCAGCGGTCATCGCCTATGCGCTGCTGATGCTGCTCTCCCTGAGCAATCGCGCCGATCACCTCGCCGCGGAACAGATCACGTTGCTCGATTGGCTGTCTTGGAACCAACATCTGTTTTGGTTTCTTTCCGGGGTGGTGCGCATCAGCGACCTGACCTATTTTCTGCTCGCCAGCAGTCTGTTTCTGGCATTCGCCCATCGTCGGCTCGACAACCAGCAGCTGGGATGAACGCTCAAACTCCAAGAGCAACCTGGGAGCATCCCAGGAGTATCCCGGGAAAACCAGGGATCACGGCAAACACCAAGCAGCAGCCAAACTCCGCCGAGCATCCTAATGGTAGCGATCCCGACACAGCGACATCCCAGGGCACCCCACCAGAGGATCACAGCAAACAGCCACCCCAAAGCTCCTGGGACTGGCCCCGGCTGCAACGCCAAGCCGCCGATAGCCTGTTCGGGCTGCTACTCATCGCCATCCTGCTGCTAGCCGGCTGGCACACAGCCCGACACGAATATTACTGGGACTGGACCAGCAGCGGGCGCAACAGCCTGTCCCGCGAAAGTGTCGCAGTGCTTGCCGCACTGTCGCAACCATTGCATATCACCGTCTATGCGCCGGCAGACCATCGTATCGGCCGCGGCGTCGAAGCCCTGCTGGCGCGCTATCGCCAGCAGGATTCCGATCTATCGATCGAGTATGTCGACCCGCAGCGTTTTCCGGAGCGTGCGCGCGCTGCCAATGTGGAATTGACCGGCCAACTGGTAGTCGACTATCAGGGTAATCGGGAAATGCTGTCCGTGCTCAGCGAATCGACGCTGACCAACGCCATCGCACGGCTGTCGACTCCGGTCAGCCCCTGGATAGGCGTTCTGGAAGGACATGGCGAACGTGCCATCTCCAGTGGCGCGGGAGCAGACCTCGGTCGCTTCGCACAGCTGTTGCGCCAGCGTGGCTTTCGGCTGCTGCCATTGGACCTGGCACGCGCACCTGCCATCCCGGCCAACATCGATCTGTTATTGCTGAGCATGCCGTCCATCGCCCTGTTCCCCGGGGAAGCCGAAGCCCTGGTGAGCTATATCGACGGCGGTGGCAACCTGCTCTGGCTAATGGACCCCGTGCCGCGGAAAGATGGTCTGCTCGGTCTGGAGTCGGTCGCGCAGCGCCTCGGTTTACAGCCTCTGCCCGGCCAGATCGTCGACGCGGCAGCCTCCGGGCAGGGACTGGATTCTCCAAGCTTCGCGGTGGTCGAACGCTGGCCGGAACATCCCCTCGGACAGGGTTTGACGCAAGCCGCCATCTTTCCGGGCAGCCTCGCCTTCGCCCCTCTGGCCGCGCCCGACTGGCAAATCGTCACCTCCCTGACCACCGGCGAATCGAGCTGGAATGAAACCGGGCCGGTCCGTGGAGAAATCGCCCGCGAAGAAAACGCCGGCGAGCAGCCCGGCCCGCTGGCGCTGGCATTGGCATTGACCCGCCCGCGGCCCCCGGAAGACACCTCCACGCCGATATCGGAAGCGGCAACCAACCGGCAGTTGACGCCTGAATCCATTGGTAAATCCAGTGGCGAACCCCTTGCGGCAACCAATCAAGAGGCGGCTGGCGAACCCATCGCCACTGCGCAACCGCAACAGCGCATCATGGTCGTCGGCGACGGCGATTTTCTCAGCAATGCACATCTCGCCGACGCTGCCAATCAGGCCATTGCATTGCGCATGGCGCGCTGGCTCACTGGCCGCGAAGATCTGGTATCCATCCCGAACCAGATCAGGGATACCGGCACGCTGACCCTAGCACCGGTGCGCGGCTGGGCCATCGTCGGCGGCGGTCTGATCGCATTACCAGCGCTGCTGGCCGCCATCGGCATCGCCATCCGCTGGCAGCGAGGTAGAATCTGAACATGCTCAAAAGACGCTGGCTGCTGAATCTGGCATTGTTCGCCGTGGTACTTGTCCTCGCGGTCAGCGCACGCCTAGAACAACGGCAGGATCTTCTGACGACCACATTGACCAGCATGCCGGTGCAGCAGATCCAGAGCCTGTCGTTGAAACGCCCCGGAGAGCCGCGCATGCGCTTGGCGCGCAAAGACAATGGCTGGCATATGCTGGAACCCTTCGTGGCGCCGGCAGCCGATGCGCCTACGACCAAATTGTTACCCATTGCAGCCACCTACGTGCACCGCACTCTGCCGGCTGCCACCCTTGACCTGCAACGGCTCAGGCTCGACCCGGCCATGATCAGCCTGCGACTGGATGATCTTGAACTGCGCTTCGGTACTACCGAGCCCGTGCATGACTGGCGCTATGTACAGATCGGCGATCTGGTGCACCTGATCGACGACGGCTTCCTGGCGCAACTGTTGGCACCGGCACAAGACTACCTGGATCGACGACTGCTACCGAAGAATTTCAGCCCGGGTCTCGGCAACCTCGACGGGCGCCCAATCGGGGCCGGCGTGCTGGCTGAGCTGACCGAGGTCGAGGCAATCCGGGTGGAACCCCTGCATGGCCAGCTCGGCGGCCATGTCTTGACGCTCGAGTCCGCCGACGGCGGCAAGGGAATACGTTTTTTGATTGATGCAGGCGGCACGCGCTGGAGTCGCCTGGACCAGCGCCTGAGCTATCTGTTCACAGATCCGCCACTGGCGGAATTAGACCAACTGAGCCAGCGAAACGGCACCGCTTCACGCGCACCCTTCAGCCCGACCGAGCCCTTCGCCCCACCCGCGGCAATCGATACCGCCAGCCCAGTCGATCGAGCACAAAGCTACCCACCGGCCTCGGACGCGCAGCTGTTGCAGCTCAGTCCGCCATCGACGGTCGACACCCTGGAACTGCTGCCGGCGCCGACCACGGCACCGATGCCGACAACAAAACTGAGCCCATGAATCGATCTGCCCGGCATGGCGCGCATTGAGACTGTGCAAACTTTGCTTCCCGACAAACATCATGCCCGAACTGCCTGAGGTCGAAACCAGCCTGCGCGGCATTGAACCGCACCTGCGGGGTCGGTGGATCCTGCGCCTGGTGGTCCGCCAACGACAACTGCGCTGGCCGATACCGAGCACGGTCGATGCCGCCGTCGCCGGTCGCCAGATCATCGCGCTGCGCCGACGGGCCAAGTATTTGTTGCTGGAACTGGAGCATGGCACCCTGATGCTGCATCTGGGCATGTCCGGCAGCCTGCGGGTCCTGGCCGCGGACTGTCCGCCCGGCGCCCACGATCACGTCGATCTGGTGTTGACCGATGGTTCATGCCTGCGTCTGCGCGATCCGCGCCGCTTCGGCAGCCTGCATTGGGTACCGCCGCCAATCCAGGCGCATCCACTGTTGTGCAACCTCGGCCCCGAGCCGCTGTCCGATGCGTTTGACGGCAATTACCTGTACCGGCGCGCCCGTGATCGGCGCGGCGCGGTGAAAGGCTTCATCATGGACAGCCACATTGTTGTCGGTGTCGGCAATATCTATGCCAACGAATCGTTGTTCCTGGCTGGCATTCATCCGCATCGCCCGGCCGGGCGCATCGCTCGCGCCCGCTATATCCGGCTTGCCGAGCATATCAAGCAGGTGCTCGACGCCGCGATTCGCAAGGGTGGCACCAGCCTGCGGGACTTCGTCCGCGAAGACGGCAACCCGGGCTACTTCGCCCAGCAACTGCGCGTCTACGGACGCGGCGGCGAGCCCTGTCCCAACTGTGGCAAGGCGTTGCGTCAGCAGCGCATCGGCCAGCGTTCCAGCTTTTACTGCTCGGATTGTCAGCGCTAGTGGAGCGGTACAGAAATCCCGAGGCGGTTCGTTGTCGTTGTCGTAATCGTAGTCGTTATCGAGCATTCAGCTAAGACGATTATGACAACGACAACGACAACGACAACGACCGGAGACTGTCTTGGAACATCTGCACCGAGGCACTAGACTGGACGATCAGTCCAACGAACGCATGTGCGGAAACAGCAACACGTCGCGAATGGATGGCGAGTCGGTGAACAACATGACTAAACGATCGATCCCGATGCCCTCGCCCGCCGTCGGCGGCATCCCATGCTCTAGAGCTCGGATATAATCGGCATCGAAATGCATCGCCTCTAGATCGCCAGCGTCCTTGTCCGCCACCTGCTGGCGAAAACGCTCGGCCTGATCTTCGGCATCGTTGAGCTCTGAAAAGCCATTGGCGATTTCGCGACCGGCGACAAAAAACTCGAAACGGTCGGTAACGAACGGGTCGCTGTCGTTGCGCCGCGCCAGCGGCGACACCTCGGCGGGATAATCAGTGATGAAACTGGGCTGCATGAGCTGACCTTCTACGGTCTTTTCGAAGATCTCCACCTGCACCTTCCCCAGACCGTAACCATCCTCGAGGTGAATCCCCAAACGCTCGGCGACGGCGCGAGCGCGCTCCAGCTGATCGAGATCCTCGGCGACAAGGTCCGGATTGAAGTGCAGGATCGACTCGCGCACGCTCATGCGTTGGAAAGGCCGCGACAGATCGTAAGTCTCGCCCTGATAGGTCAGGCTGGTGCTGCCGAGAACGGCCCCGGCTAGATCCCGGATCATCGCCTCGGTCAGATCCATCAAGTCTTGATAGTCGGCATACGCCTGATAGAACTCCAGCATGGTAAATTCCGGATTATGCCGCGTGGAGAGCCCCTCGTTGCGAAAGTTGCGATTGATCTCATAGACCTTCTCAAAGCCACCCACCACCAGTCGCTTCAAATACAATTCCGGGGCGATGCGCAAAAACAATTGCATATCCAATGCATTGTGGTGGGTGACAAAGGGTCTTGCCATGGCACCGCCGGGAATCGCCTGCATCATCGGCGTCTCGACCTCGAGATAATCTCGCGCGTTGAGGAACTGGCGAAGGAACTGAATGATGCGCGTACGCATGCGAAAAGTGGCGCAGGCCGCCGCGTTCATGATCAGATCGAGATAGCGCTGACGGTAACGGCTCTCCTGATCGGACAATCCGTGCCATTTCTCCGGCAATGGCCGCAATGACTTGGTCAGCAGCCGCAGCGAATCGACCCGGATGGACAGCTCACCGGTCTTGGTCTTGAAGAGCGCACCAGACGCGCCGCAGATATCGCCGATATCCAGATCCTTTTTAAACCAGGCATAGGTTTCGGGACTGAGCTGATCGCGTTGCACAAACAGCTGAATGCGCCCGCTCATGTCCTGCAGATGTGCAAAACTGGCCTTGCCCATGACCCGCCGACTCATCAGCCGACCGGCCACCTTGGCGCGAACGTTGCGCGTCTCCAACTCCGTCGCATCCATCTCGCCATACTCGGTGTGCAAATCGCCAGCGACGGCATTGCGCCGAAAATCATTCGGAAAAGCGATGCCCTGCGCTCGGATCTGATTCAATTTGTCGCGCCGCTGGGCAATCAGCTTGTTTTCGTCAAGGGCGTCTTGTTCGGATACTTCTGTAGCGGACATTCGTGTTACCTGCGGCTCATAGCCCGCTCTTCAGGCTGGCTTCGATGAAGGGATCGAGGTTACCATCGAGTACGGCCTGGGTGTTGCCGGTCTCGACATTAGTGCGCAAATCCTTGATACGCGACTGGTCGAGCACGTAGGAGCGAATCTGGCTGCCCCAGCCGATATCCGACTTGGTATCTTCCAATGCCTTTTGATCGGCATTGCGTTTCTGCATCTCCAGCTCATAGAGCTTGGCCTTGAGCTGTTTCATGGCTTGATCCTTGTTTTTATGTTGCGAGCGGTCGTTTTGACATTGGGTCACGGTATTTGTCGGCAGATGGGTGATGCGAACCGCCGATTCCGTTCGGTTAACATGCTGACCGCCGGCACCGGAGGCACGGTAAACATCAATGCGCAGGTCCGCCGGATTGATCTCGATCTGGACCGAATCATCAACCTCCGGCGACACGAATACCGCCGCAAAGGACGTATGGCGACGATTACCGGAATCGAACGGCGACTTGCGCACCAGTCGGTGCACGCCGGTCTCGGTGCGCAACCAGCCGAACGCATAATCCCCCTGCACAGCGATCACCGCCGACTTGATACCGGCCACTTCGCCTGGAGATACCTCCATCAATTCGGTCTTAAAACCATGGGTCTCGGCCCAGCGCAAGTACATGCGCAGCAACATCTCGGCCCAATCCTGAGCCTCGGTACCGCCGGAGCCGGCTTGGATATCGACAAAGGCGTTGGCAGAGTCCATCTCGCCGGCAAACATGCGCCGGAACTCGAGCCCCGCCATCTGTCGTTCAAAACCCTCCAGATCCGCGGCAATCGCATCCAGGGTATCGGCATCCCCCTCCTCCTCCGCCATCGCCAGCAGATCACCTGCATCCCCAAGCCCGGATTCCATGTGCTCGACGGTGACCACAATTGCCTCCAATGCGGCGCGTTCCCGACCGAGCTGCTGCGCTCGATCAGGATCGCTCCAGACATCCGGATCTTCAAGCTCGCGCAATACCTCGGTCAGACGCTCCTTCTTTTCAGCATAGTCAAAGGTACCCCCTCAGGGACGCAATGCGTTCCTGGAGGTCAGCGATCTGTGAACGAATCGGGTTGATATCTTGCATAGAGAGCTCGCTCGCCGGCAAAATTTTTTATCATACGATAAATCCGCGACATTCGGTATCCCCCCACCGCGGATATAAAATTTCTGTCAAACCCCTTTGATTCGCTATACTGGGGGATACCACACAGACCAGCAACGACCAGGATTTCTCCATGGCACGACTTCCCCGCTTCATCCTGCCCGGATACCCGCAACACGTGATTCAACGTGGCAACAGTAACCAACCCATCCTGCACGACGAGGAGGATTACTGGTTCCTTTGGAACAAATTGCACGAGGCGACCCTAAAGTTTCAATGCGACATCCATGCCTATGTACTGATGCCGAATCACTTTCATTTAATTCTGACTCCTTGGGAAAAGCAAGGGATCGGCAGATTGATGCAATATGCCGGCCGTTACTATGTACAGCACGTCAATACCCGCTACAAACGTAGCGGAACTCTATGGGAGGGACGCTATCGGGCCACCTTGTTCGACCCACAAGCCTACCTGCTGTCCGCCAGCCGTTACGTCGAGTCGAACGCTGTTCGTGCCGGCCTGGTCTCTTCTCCAGCAGAGTACGACTGGTCCAGCTATGCCGCCAACGCCCTTGGTGCAGAGGACGAGCTGGTCACACCCCATGCGATTTACAAACAGCTTGGCCGCAGCCAGAAGGCCCGGCGCGATGCCTACCGCAAACTATACGAGCAACCCCTCGACGGCAACCTGATCCAGAGCTTGCGCGACTCCACCAATAAAGCCTGGGTGCTCGGCGACCAACGCTTTTGCGATAGCATCGAGGGCAAGCTGAACCGACGCGCCCTGCCCCGTCAACGCGGTGGAGACCGTCGCTCCAACACCTACGTCGGAGCCGCAACGCCTGAACAGGCCACGCATGCGCCATCCCAAGGCAGCGTCGTCGCAAACTAATTGAACCCCATGCATTCGGCTGCAAACGCGGCCGCTCAACCCGGGCGCAGGCCGCGACCAACCGCAAGCCTACCCGGGTTGCCAACAGCAATCCGACCGGGAGCGCGCCGATACTCGCGGGTACATGGAAAATGCAGAGGATTCCGCGGCTGTCATCTGGGTCGATCACCTAGGGTAATCTAGGGGATTCCCCCACCCCTAACGCTCATAGGGTTCAGATGCGCCGATCATCTGCACGCCATCCCATTGACCCAAAACGAGCGCCTTGCCCAAACCGCTGGATTGCAGAAAAATGTGCGGATTGTTTCCAAATCGCTGCAGATGCTGTAAAGCACCCACCTTTACGCCCGCACAATCTGCCCTAGAAACCAGTAGGAGCAGTCCGAACATGTCGAAGATACACGTTATCCGTAACCACAACCTGGGCATCGAGGCAGCACGTACAGAAGTCGAACGCATCGCTCGTCGGGTGCAACAGGAATTTGGCGCGGAGTACGCCTGGCATGGGGATACATTGCGCTTTTCTCGGCCTGGCGTACACGGAAAAATATCAGTCACTGATAACAGCCTGGATCTAAAAATCAAGCTCGGCTTGCTGTTGTCGGCAATGAAGAGTCAGATCGAAGAACGCATCGTCGCCAAAATTGACCAGAATCTCGCCCGCCATCAACATCAGGATCCTTCCTAACCCATCGGATCGGGACCGGATCGAATCGGGGCCAACAAGCGCCAGCCAGAATCTCAGGACCGAATGTTCACGCAAAGTGCAGGCTTTTCTCGAACGCTCCAGCCTCGGCACGAGTTGCGAGGGTTTGGGGATGCCGAGATGACGCGCTTCACCACTTTGCTGGTGCCAAGGTTCTGAGATTGTGAACACCTTGCCAAACTTGGGTCGGCATTCGAGAAAAAGCCCACCGATGGAGCATCTTAGGAGCTCTTTCCGGGGGTGCTGCTAGGCTGTCGAAATCTGCAGTCTCACTAAAACAAGCGCTTCCCGGTTTATGGATGCTCAGTCGGTGTCGGGGTCGGTGTCAAGGTCGGAATTAGGGATTGGTATCGAGCTGGCTGCTTTGATCGATGAGCGGATTCGATTCCGATAGCGACCCCGGCACCGATTAGGCTTCCTCAGTGCGTTCGATGATGCAATCCAAGACCCGGAATCGGTTTGGCATCAAAACTCAGGACATTTCGACAGCTAGGTCTACGCATCCTTTCTGAGCGACGAGGAGTACGCCGCGTCGCGCGCTTAATTGAGCGCGGCAGCCTATCTGCTGAGACGCCAGGTTAAGCGGCTGCGGGACCTCGCCCAGCAAGGTTGGTTGGACAGCACGCGCCAGACAGCGATGATGGGCATCCTCGGTACCGTTGAGACCTCGCTGGGTCGATGTGAGCGGCTCAAGAATACGCCATGCCCGCCGCAAATCGCATACTTTGGTAGTGCTTTCACCTGGGTCTTCGTCTTTCTGCTTCCGCTCGCTTTGCTCGAGGTTTTCGAGCACGAAACCACCGAGCATCACCTATCTACGATCCTGACTCATCGGTACATGTACACCATGCTGCCATTCTCCCTCCTCATCTCGTGGACCTTCCTGATCACGGATAAGGTCAGCGAGAGTCTGGAGGATCCATTCGAGGGCGGAGTGCACAATGTCCCGATCTCGGCGTTGGCGCGGTCCTTCGAGATCGAGCTGCGGCAGACTTTAGGGGATACGGACATCCCGCCACCGTTGGAGCCAGTCGATGATGTCTTGTATTAACCTCTTCGCAGCTGCTCGATCACCCCCAGGGTGCGGGGCCACGCCAGGGCACTGGACCCATGATACAGCCGCAGCGCCGACCCGCGGCAGGTACCTGGCACCAGTGCCTTGGTTATCAGTTCGATGAGATCGGCACCAGGACGGCGGCAGCGATCCTCGGTACCTAACCGTTCGTCTCCCCGATGTGTTTCAGACGGAGCTACCCGACGCAGGCTGATTCGGTTCGTCCA
The DNA here is from genome assembly GCA_016745215.1 of Thiohalocapsa sp. PB-PSB1. Lineage (GTDB taxonomy): Bacteria > Pseudomonadota > Gammaproteobacteria > Chromatiales > Chromatiaceae > Thiohalocapsa. The sequence goes on along the minus strand of CP050890.1, from coordinate 2,410,368 downwards.
TGCCGCTCGCCAACAAGTGCGCAATCTTGCGGGTTGCTCATGCAGCAGGTGTGCCCGAACTATTTGGTAGGTTCGCCCACGTAGATGATCATCAAGCGACGCATGCATGGGACCGGTATGCGCTGAAAAGGGAGGCCAAGATGATCTTGTGTCTACACGCACTCGTGTAATCAACAGGGTGCTGAGTACAGTTTTAGGACAAGCGCGGTCAGTTCGGCGCCCGGCTTTATTCAGTTGGATGGCCTGAAGGCTGCACCTTTGCCATCGGAACATTCAGGCGGCGCATTCAGGCGAATTCCTCGAGTAACGGCCCGCAGGTCGCAATCCACTCAACCCGAGCCGAAGTGTGTTACCAGATAGTCGAGGATGCGGGTCCGCGTCACGGCATCGGCGATTTCATTCATTCCCTGCTCTTCGACCATCCATTCCAGCGTTTCGTCCCAACGTGAGCGGCTCATCCCTTGTTGCGTGACGAGCTTCAGCGAATGGCAAGCATTGCAACTGTAGTAAACTTCTTCACGACCTTCGCCCGGCGGCAGGCCATCCCAGTCTTTTCCTTCCTCGGGTAACTTACCGTAGTGGGTCGACAGATAACTCAACATTAAGTCGCGAGCCCAGGCCATTGGGGCCTCCATGCCATTGTCCGCGACCATCTGGTCGAGGAGCTCGTCCCAGTCCTCTCGCGGCAATTTCTTGCTAATGAACTGGTCGAGGGAATGGCAGGCGCGGCAGGTGAAGTAGACCGCCTCGCGCCCATCGCCCTCGGGCAGTCCGCCGTATTGATCTTCGGCTTCATCCGATATGACCTCGGGCATGGCCGGGGGTGCGTCGCTGAGTGTCCGTAGGTATGCGATGAGATGCGCACGATCTGTTGCGGGCTTGACCCCGGCAAAGATCATCCGGGTTTGTGGCGCAATGGCGCCGGGGTCGAACAGATAGCGGTTCAGCTTCTCATAGTCCCAGGTGCCGCCGATCGCCTGTAGGCTTTCGGAGTAGGGAAAATCCGGCTCTGCTGCAACCTCGCGCCCTATGATACCCCAAAGGTTGGGTCCAACTGTATAGCGCCCCCCAGGCTCCGCCAGATGACACGCCCGGCATTGCAGGAAGAGTTTCTCTCCCCGTTCAGGACTGGCCTTGACGAGCCGAGGAGCGATCGGGTCCAGCTTGACTTCGGCCGATGCCAGGGTCGTAACCAGCATGGCGGGGATGGCGGCAGAAGTAAATAGAGCTATGAAATACGGCTTGAGTCTTCGGAGATGCATCGTCGGATCATTTACAAAGTGATGACAACAGGCGGCATATTGCGGCTGGAAGCGGAACCGTCAAGTTCCATCCGATGTTCTCGGGTCAGACAACGCGAACGCTAATGCGATGCATCGAATTATTCAGATAACCTTTGGGATTCCAGGCAATTGCGAACGGCTGCATGCGCTGCTCATCATCAGTGGCGCGTGCCCATATCTCGTAGTATCCCTTCTCCGGAAACTCGATCTCGGCAGCAAAATGTTGCCAGGCGTAGGGATTGGCCGGTTCTCTGAGATCCGCCTTGATCCAGGTTGCACCGAAGTCGATGGACAGGTCGACCGCGCTGACCTGGTTATCGCCGGCCCAGGCGTGGCCGCGCACCGCCAGCGTCGGCTTGTCGGCGGGAATCTCGATGCCGCTTTCGGGATAGGTGATCAGTGACTTGACCGGCATCGACTCAATGATCTGAAAGGCATCCTTGGGCACCGATTCGCCGGGTGCGACCGGATACTCAGGTACTCGATATGACTTTCCGGTCATCTTGGGGCCGTCATGGATACGATCGCGCAGTTGGACCCGGGTTAGCCATTTTTGCGAGCACGAGCCGGGCCAGCCGGGGATGACCAGGCGCAGCGGTGCGCCATTCATCGGATGAATCGGCCCACCGTTTTGTGCAAATGCAATCAGGTTGTATGGACTCAGCGCCTTATCGATTGGCACACCACGCGAGATTGGGAGCTTGTCGGCATCTCCCGACAGATGGCTATCGGCACCATAATGCGCGGTATAAACGGCAGCGTCCTTGACACCAGCGGCCTTGAGCACATCGGCAAGACGCACGCCGGTCCACTCGCAACAGCCGATCGCACCGACGGTCCACTGGTTACCGCGCGCCTTGGGCTCGAAGAAGCTGCGCCCATTGCCGCCACACTCGAGCTGCAATTGGAGGGAGAGAACCTCGAAGTCGCGCTTGAGGTCGGCGATGGTCAGCTCGAGCGCGTTTTCGACCTCGCCGTCGACGCTCAGCGTCCAGGTCTCGGCGTCCACCATTTCGGGTGGAATACCATTATTTCGCACAAACAGCCTGGACGTCGGCGTCACTTCGTCGTCGAGCAGGTGTGCGGGGCACTCGGCGTTGACCGGACGATCGTTGAGTATGGTCAGGTCTTGCTTGCCCGTGATCAGGAACGGCTCCTCAGCAAGCGCGACCGGGATAAAGCCAGAGGGCATGAAGCGATGGAACGGGATCGTCGTACCCAACATCGCCGCCATTGCCGTCAGGCCGGCGCCGCGCAGGAAACCCCGGCGATCCGGATTGGGTATCCGACCGAACAAAATTCGGTCGGCCTTTTCCGGATCCTCGGCATATAACTCAAATAAGTCACGCTCTTTTCTATCGGACATGATCTATTCTCCATAGTTTGGGCAAACCAAAAGGCGAGCGACCCAGGGATGGGCTGCACTTGGGAATCTAACATACCGATAAAGCAATTTTTAAACAATTTTTGAGCAATTCAGGGTCGAGCAGACCTGAAATCATTCGCCATGGAATCGGTTAACGGCGAACCATGTACCGCGTGGCTCATGTTGGCTTACAGGACGTTAACGCTGTCGTCATCCGCTTACTTCGCTTTCTCGAAGCTGCCCTGATCAGAACCCTGATCAGAACCCTGATCAGAACAGGCGCAGTTCAGGGAGCACGATCAACAATGATTCCCACTCGGGGGCCATTACGGATAGTAGATCTAAACCGATAGCGGTCTATGTGTACTCAGTGGCAGCCAGCGCTGTGGACAACTTGGTTTCCGCGGCGCTGGCCAACGGGTTCCGCCCTGATCTACTAAGGTACAGAGTGGGCACAGGCCCTCGGGCTAGGCTGTCGAAATGTCCTGAGTTTTGATGCCAAACCGATTCCGGGTCTTGGATTGCATCATCGAACGCACTGAGGAAGCCTGATCGGTGTCGGGGTCGCTATCGGAATCGGAATCGAATCCGCTCATCGATCAAAGCAGCCAGCTCGATACCAATCCCTAATTCCGACCTTGACACCGACACCGACTAAGCATCCATAAACCGGGAAGCGCTTGTTTTAGTGAGACTGCAGATTTCGACAGCCTAGGTACTGGCTGTCGTGGTGGCCGCCAGCGGTACCGGTGTTTGGGTGGCGGCGGTGCTGGAGCAGGAGAGCGCGCGCGCAGGCGGGCCAGCGCAGATCGTTTGTGACCATGGTCACGATCTACGCAAAGGTGTGGCGCTGTTTCGGCAACAGGCGCAGGGCTGTGTGGAAACCTATGACATCTCCCATGCCATCGCCGCGCATTTGAAAGCACACTGGCGCGACGCCGCCCGCTTGCAGGGGTTTTTGCAACAGGCGAGCACCACCTCGAGCCACTTCCAACACACCGACCTGGCGTTTCTGCTGCCACCGCGCCAACGCACCAAAGCGCGTTACATGGCGATTGATTCTCATATCGATCGGGCGCAATGCCTGATCGGCGACTCTAATCGTGGCGATTTTAGCGCCATTGGGCGCCCGTGAGTCTTCAGCGCCACTGCCTATGCACGCAGTGGGGCAAGCAGCCTTCGAGCCCTTGCGTGCCCTGATCGGACAGTGCGATGACATGCGCACCGCCTTGTGCGAGGCGCTAAGGGCTCAAGGAGACATGGCGCTGGACAAGATGACAACTTTTGGCGCTTGGCCGATCGCAGCGATACGCGCTTTGTTGAGGCATTTGACTGGGTGCTGGCGTATCGGGATGGGATAGCCTGCCGCAATGGGCACAAACGATCGCCTTGTCCAAGACCATTCAGACGACCCTGAAAACCCAGGGACTCTCAGCTTCCATACCGCAGCAGGTGAAGACAGAACTCGCAGCCCTTGGTCCGCTCCCACTCCCGGTGCAGAACTCCTGACATCGCGAAGTGTTGAATGCGACGATTCGGCCGGAAATATGACCGAGCAACCATGCACCTACCCACTAAGCTGTGGGCTTCAATGTAAAAAATTAGGCCTCCTGAGTCTCGAATAGAAATACCGAGCCTCTGGGTTAAATGCATATATTACATAGATAGTTAAGCTCGATACGTCAGGAGTTCTGCGGTGGCTGACTTGCAGAATCGGATGCTCCAGCACGTCGAATGAGAAGCGGCCAAGCTTCCCGGCGATGCCACCTGGCTGGCGTCCTCCGACATCATTGAGTCGGTAGTTGGTCATTATAAAGCCTTCACGACCCGTGGCCCGCTCTAAGGAGATCGGCAAGCTAGTCTTGCTGATCCCGGCCTTCCTCTCGGATTTGACCGCTCCAGTCATCCGCGAGGCGATGGAATCGGTGCGCACGATTGATGTTGAGCAGTGGGTCGACGCACATCTCGGTATATCCATGCTCGCACACCCTCGACGAGCCCTGCAACCCGTCATAGAAGCTGCGTGAACGATTTATGGCTTTTCCATGTGAAATTGAACAGCCCGGCCTTGTTCATAAGCTCGACCAAGATTAAGAGTAACCTCGAAAGCCACCGTATTTCAGGGCAAACGCATCTAAAAATATTTAGAAAACAATGTGTTATGATGGCGAAAATTGAAGATCATATGATTTAATAGAGGGTTATTAAAATGGGAATGATCAGACCTATAAATGAAGAGGAAAAAGATACGACAATCGCCGGTCATTTTTCCGATCTGAACGACCCCCGTATCGACAGGACAAAAAGGCATAAGCTGGCTGATATCATAACGATAGCGATTTGTTCGACGTTATGTATGGGAGAGAGCTGGGATGCGATGGAGGAGTTTGGTCAAACCCATGAACAGTGGTTACGGAAGTTTTTGGAATTGCCCAATGGGATTCCCTCGCATGACACGTTCAATCGTGTATTTGCCCGTATTGACCCCGATCAATTCCGAACCTGTTTCATCTCCTGGGTGAAGTCGATAGAGCCGAAGTTTGATGGGGATATTATACCGATCGATGGGAAAACGGTGCGCAGATCGCATGATAGAGCTAATGGAAATAAGGCAATTCACATGGTGAGTGCGTGGGCTTGTCACTCATCGCTCGTATTGGGTCAACTCAAGACCGAAGAAAAATCAAATGAAATTACAGCGATACCGAAATTGTTGGATTTACTGGAGATCAAAGGCTGTGTAGTCAGTATTGACGCGATGGGATGCCAAAAGAAGATTGCGGAGAAAATTGTTGAAAAACAAGCAGATTGGGTATTTTCATTGAAAGGCAACCAGAGCACTTTTCATCAAGATGTCATCGCTTGGTTCGAATCGGTCGATCTCGACCAATGCTGCCGGGATGCGAGTGTTTTTCTTGAAACGAAAGAGAAAAAACATGGTCGCCTGGAGACGCGTCGGTATTATTATTTCACTGATCATTCCTTAGGGCATTACGCCGAACAATGGAAAGGTTTCCGGGGTATCGGGATGGTAGAGTCGATTCGAGATGATGGAAAAAAAGTAACCACGGACCGGCGCTATTTCATTGCCAGCCTGTCAGGCGATGTTAAACGATTTGCCCAAGCGGTTCGCTCTCATTGGGGAATTGAGAATTCACTGCATTGGGTTTTGGATGTGTCCTTTTCCGAAGATGCCAATCGAACGCGAAAAGGTCATGCACCTGAAAACTATGCCATCCTACGACATATTGCACTCAATATTCTCAGGAAAGATACGACCTCAAAGAAAAGCATTAAATTAAAGCGACTCCGTGCCGGCTGGGATACGGATTATCTTGAGCAGTTACTTGATGTCCTACAAGCGGCCTAAAATGGGAAATTTAGATGCGTTTGCCCTGCACCGTATTTTAACCTTAAAACCAAAACTTTACGGAAAAGCCCCAGGCACTCGCTCGTGTCACTTGGTCGGAATTATGAATAAGGCCAACAGCCTAGGCGCAGCCTGCCGTTCAGGACGGCGCCGCTTTGATGCTTAATGCGGGTGTGATGGCGTTCACCTTCATAGTGTTCAATATTTCTCAATCGATAGCCATTCATTCAAGCTAACATTCAAGTAAGCAACAGGGCTTCGACAACTTCGACACGACACCCAGATTCCACGGATTTTGATTCATCAATTAAGATGAGATGCGCTTTAAAGCGTAAACAAATATCCACGAATCTGATCCATTCCTATTACTCGGTGTCTGTTTCAGATCGGAAACCAATACCCACTGCTTCTCGGGAAGCTCGGCTGCCCTTGATCGGTAAAGGTTGACGAGGTCGCCTGTCGCGAAGCTGCCGCACATTTCCAGGACAACGTGCAGAAAAAAGGACTTCAGCAAACCACTTGTTACGAGGACAGATCGGATGAACCAGAACATCTATCAACACACGCCATTGCGCTCCGCTTGGATCACGGTGATCGCCGCTATCCTGGCATCAACTGGTCAAGCTGCGATTGCTGCACCCGAGTTGTTGACAATAACCCCTGGCGCCGAAAAAGCAAAGACCATTGCGGGGAAGCGCTACAACTTCATTAAATATGTGGATGCCAGAGGAAAATTAATAACCGAGGTTCGCGACGCGAAAGGTCAAAGGATTGATGAAGATGCGATACCGACCACGCTGAAAATGAATAAGAAAGGTCCAAATCTGGTGGATAAACGCGTTCTCCAACGGATCGACAGGCTGGAGAGGCGACCTGGCCGTCAAGCGCGTATTCGAGTCGATATCGCACTTGACCTAATAGATTCCGCTGCATCATCCACCCCAGAGCAGCCAGAAAGCGGTGGCATCGAAGAATTTGCAGGTGAAACAGTCGACATCAGACTGAACACTAGACAGGTGACCAAGGAAGCCCTGCAGCACCATGATGAACGCCGAATCAAGCAGGTTAGGGAAACTCGCGAGCGCCGCCTGGAGCAACGCGGGAACCAGGTGCGCGACTGGGCTTGGCGACACCGGCTGGAGAATCAGAAGGCGATCAATCAGGCAATCCAGCAGGGCCGTTCAAGCGTCACCCTGGATTTGACTCCAACAGAGCTGAGGAGAATGATCGATTCAGAGGATACGATGATCCAAGGCATTGAGCTGCATGAGCCAGGCGAAGACGACGTGATGGATGCAATGGACGCAACCAGTATCAGTAACTCCGCATTGCCTTACAGCAGTACGCGCGGCGATGACATCGGCATCTACATGACTGAAAGCGGTTGCGCGAACGAATCCCGGATCACGAATTATGACCGGCTATCCGGCTCGGAGACCAACCACTCCCGCAATGTCGGGGCAATCCTGCGAGCCGTCTCACCCGACTCCTACATCTATTGCCGTGGGAGCGCCGTGCTGCCTCAGAGCAGCGATCTGGATGGTGTCGCGGGTAACCCGCCGATCTATATCATTACCCGATCAAACAGCTCCAACGATACACAATCGTACAACACACTGGACCGAGATTGGGATAACTTTGTTTACAACGAGAACGTCGCGATCTTCAACAGCGGTGGCAATACCGGCAATGGCACCGGCAACGTTCGCTCTCCCGGTAAGGGTCTGAACGTCATCAGCATCGGTAATTACAACGACACAAACGACACCATCGTCAGCTCCTCGCCCTTCGTCGATCCACAGACTGGCAATGACAAGCCCGAGGTCGTTGCTCCCGGTCATACGATCAGCGCGGGCGGCTTTACGATGACCGGCACCAGTCAGGCAACACCCCATGCCGCGGCCTTTGCGGCAGACATGATGTCGAGTTCGACCTATCTGAAGTATCGTCCCTACCTGCTCAAGGCAAAGCTGTTGGCCGGGGCCACAGATAATATTAGTGGCGGCTACGATAAGACGGGCCTCGGTGGCGTCGATTTCGCGAGTGCGCAGTGGAGCGGCTACTACCAATGGTATTCCGGAAGCAACAGCGCGTTTGACTATTTCGACGAGCAAGATGGATCAGGCGATGGCTATGTCGAAAAGCGGATCTACATTTCGAGCGGCTGGGATCATGTCAGAGTCGTACTCGCTTGGCTGAACCGTGGCAGCTACACCTACAGCCATCGCAGCGATGCCCATCCTATCGGGATGGACCTGGATCTACGCGTCTACGATCCCAGTGGCAATTACATCGGAGGATCGTTCTCCTGGGATAACCCGTTCGAGAAGGTCAACTTCAATCCATCCGTATCTGGCTATTACCGGTTCAAGATCAGTCGCTATGCGAACCGTGATACTAGCAGCAATCTCCGCATGGGGCTCTATGTGAACTACCACGACTGAGGGGTAACCTCGGAGATACAGAGTGCGCTAGATGAGGCCAGGGCGAATGTATCCTCTTCTCAGCTCACTCTGCGTCTCTGCGGTAAATCAAACTACGTCCAGAGTGAATAGGATAGCATTTTATGTAGGCAGCACCCAGCAAGATCTTAGTCAAGCAGCGCATCTGTGGGGCTGGTATATACTGCAGAACTCCTGACGTATCGAGCTTAACTATCTATGAAATATATGCATTTAACCCAAAGGCTGGATATTTCTGTTCGAGACTCATGAGGCCTGTTTTTTTGCCTTGAAGCCCACGGCGTAGTGGGTAGGTGCATGGTTGCTCGGTCATATTTCCGGCCGAATCGTCGCATTCAAAACTTCGCGATGTCAGGAGTTCTGCACTGGGAAAACAACGGAGCCAGGATCATCTCCAGGGAAAACAGCGAGGGAAACAAGGAATTTAACACCAATATCATCTCGGGCGCCCACTGCAACCGCACAGTTAGTCACATCGGAGTCGTGTAACATCATGGTACGTCCCTGTTTTCTCGCTACCCGTTTTCTCACTCTGGGTGCCCGCGGCTGCTGACGCCTGGCGACGCAAAGCTGGAGCTTCGTCGTCTGGGTGGGGCGGTTGGAGCCGCGTCACCAGGAATCTGCGTGTGGAGCACTATGGGCGGTCATCTGCCTTCAAGCAATCCTACCTGGGGCCATCGAGCGTCAATAACAGTCGCCCGTCGAGCGCTCGGTGGGAAGGCTGGAGTTTGCGCACCGCAGAGTGATGCTGGAAATTTTCACGCGGTGCGTGGTAACCAGCAGGAAGGCCCACAAGAAAGGACGGATGCAGCGGCTCTTCGCGAGCCCGGATGAGCTATGGATCTTCAGAAAATGACTCTGGCATGCTGAACCAAAATGATCTTTCGAAATCAACGGATTGCGATGACGCAGTTCCAAGATCTTTTTCTGAAAGACTATAGCTCGAGCAGCCTGTTGCAGTGGAAGATGCGGAGCATGTTCTACCGTAACAGCGCTTTTCGCGACAGTATGATTTGGGCCGCGGAAAACGCAGAATGACACGGAAAGCGATGGGTAAAGTATCGGCACCCAGCCCCTTCAAGGTGCGCAAAAACAACATTATGAATCAGTCTCTTAGCGTCAAGGGCTCGCAGGCATCCGCAGCCGCTTGCCAGCTTGTCGGAAAGCAAACACCGCAAAATCATGCGGTTGCGATCGTACACGTATCAACACCTTGTAAGGGCTAGATCGGCACCCTCGGGTTAAGCTCTGCTAACACGACCTACGGCGATTGCTTTGTACAGTCTCGCAGACGCGAGAGCATGTTCCCACGATCCGGCATCGGGGCTCGGATGGATTTGGCTCGGGTTTGCAGGATCTACGCGATTTCCTAAGCCTTTGGCGCGACATCGAGCCACGCCAAACACAAGCCGGCTGGAAAGCCGGCGGTCCCAGTGCCCAGCGCCAAAGCCAGCCTCTACTCTTAAGATTCCTTTTTGCAGGGAGTTGTTCAGTAAGAATCGGGAATCTGTTGGTGGACAGTTTATTAGCCCCAACCACCGACCTTTTCTCAGATGCAGACCGTGATCGTTTACTTTGGATGAGCTCAGTAAGGCTGTGAGTGAAGGGCTCAAGTTCATGCGCGGCAACAGGCGTCTTGAATTGCTGATTCGGTATGCCCTGCCCTTCGGTTTGGCAAGAATGCGATATGCGGAAACTTGCGGCTAAAGACCACTGCCACTGCCAGGTTACAAGTCGCCCTGGAAAACAGGCGCGCTTGTGTCGAAGACAGCAAGGCTTGATGTAGAATCTCCAGGTCAGCACGGTTGGGTCGTTACAGTGATCGGACTCGCCAAGCAACCGGCGATGACCACAAGGCACTCTATCGGTATTCACTTAATTCATCTGTCGGTTCTCTCCATCCGGAGGCAACCGGCGCTTGCATCGAAGTCGCGAGTCAGCGCGCGGATTGAAGGCATTGCACATCAACAAAGACAACGCCACCACTGGAGCGGTGCCGGCCCCACAGCAGCCGCCCTCCAATACGAATAAAACCAGAAAAAGCAACAACGCGGTTAGGAAACAATCAGCCCAAGCCGGTGGTCAGCAGCATCGCAAACCCTGGTGGCCTTTCCAGGTGCTCGGCTGGTTCTCGCGCATTGTCGCCGCGCCCTTCGCCATCCCGCTGGACCTGGCATTGCTGGGCGCCATCGGCGTGTCGGTTGTTCTCTACACCATGCTGCCCGATCTGCCCGAGATCGACTCGCTGTTGGAGGTGAAATTCGAAGAACCGCTGCGTATCTACACCGCGGACGGCTCCCTGATGGGTGAATTCGGTGTGCAGCGTCGTCGCGCGGTGCAGTTCGAGGATATTCCGCCGGACCTGATCAATGCCTTCATCACCGCCGAAGACAATCGCTTTTTCGAGCACATCGGCTTCGATCTGATCGGCCTTGCCCGGGCCGCCTTTGCGGTGGTGCAGTCCGGCAGCGTCAGCCAGGGTGGCAGCACGATCACGATGCAATTGGCACGCAACGTCTTTCTGACGCCGGAAAAGACGATTAAACGCAAAATCTCCGAGATCCTGCTTGCCTTGCGCATGGAAAAGGCCTTGTCCAAGCAGGAAATCATAGAGCTGTACTTGAACAAAATCTTTTTCGGCCATCGCGCGTATGGCATCTCTGCCGCGGCCGAACTCTATTACAGCAAGCCATTGGACCAACTCACGCTTGCCGAAATGGCCATGCTGGCCGGGTTGCCGAAAGCACCTTCGGCAAACAATCCATTGATGGATCCCGAGCGCGCCCGGGAACGCCGAGACTACATTCTGGATCGCATGCTGGAGCTCGGCTATATTGACGAGCCTGAACACGATTTAGCCATAGACACCCCGCTGACGGCGGTCGCTTATGTCGCGCCGATTGAGTTTCGCGCTGGCTACATGGCCGAGATGGCGCGCCAGGAGGTGGTCGAGCAATACGGTGTAGAGGAAGCTTACAGCCTGGGACTGAAGGTAACCACCACCCTTGACGAGCGATTGCAGACGGAGGCCGATCGCGCCTTCAGGCGTGCTCTGATGGCCTACAACAAGCGCCATGGTTATCACGGTCCTGAGACGAGGATCGAGGATGCCGCCGAGTTGAGCCCAACCGAGCTCGACGAATTGTTGGCGGAACGACCCAATGTGCCGGAGTTGCGCGTCGCCGTTGTGACGCAGGCCGACGCATCCTCTGCCGAAGTCTACCTCGGCGATGGACAGACCGAGACGCTGCGACTGTGGCAAGTGGACTGGGCACGGCGCTATAGAAATGAAAACTGGCGGGGGCCAAAGCCCCGGCGCGTCAGCGATGCCGTGGCCGTTGGCGACGTAATCCGTTTACGCCAAGACGCCAAGGGGAACTCGATCCTGGCGCAGGTACCCACCGTGAGCGGGGCATTGGTGGCGTTGTCGCCGTTTGATGGGGCCATTCGCGCCTTGTCCGGCGGTTACGAATTCGAATGGTCTAAGTTCAACCGCGCGGTGGACGCCAAACGCCAGCCGGGCTCCACGTTCAAACCCTTTGTGTATGCTGCGGCCTTGGGTAAGGGCTACACGCCGGCCAGCCTGCTCAAGGACGAAAAACAAAAGTTCGGCAGTTGGCAACCGGAGAATGCCGACCGTAAATACATGGGTCCAATCCGCATGCGCGTGGCGTTGACCAAATCGCGCAACTTGGCCATTGTTAACCTGATCGATCGCATGGGGATCGACCACACGCGCGATTTCATTAACAAGCGGTTTGGCTACAGTATGGAGGATATGCCGGACAGCTACGGCCTGGCATTGGGCTCTGGCAGTTCAACGCCATTGCAACTGGCAGCGGGATACGCAGTCATTGCGAATGGCGGTTATGCGGTCAAGCCCTACTTTATCACACGAATCGAAGACGCCGATGGCAATGTATTGTTCGAGGTGGACCCGCCCCATGCCTGCCGCGGCTGCTGGGTCAAGACGCCCGAGGGAGAAGCCGAGATCATGGCCGACGGCAGTTCGGATGATCCATTGGCGGAGCGGGTGCTCGACCCACGCATCGCCTATAATATGAACTCGATGATGAAAGACGTTATCCAGCGAGGGACCGCGACCCGGGCCAAGCGCCTAGGGCGTTCGGATATCGCCGGCAAGACCGGCACCACCAACGAATCGCGAGATTCCTGGTTCGCCGGATTCACGCCAGACCTGGTCACTGTCGCCTGGATGGGCATGGACGACAATCGTCCGCTTGGTCGCGGCGAGTGGGGCGGGACCGCGGCCTTGGGCATGTGGGTTGACTTTATGGCCGACGCCCTTGAAGACGTGCCCATTGCTGAAATCAAACGCCCGGAGGGCATGGTCGCGGTGCGCGTCAGCGAGTCGACTGGCAAGTCAGTGAAACGAGGTGGCATCGTCGAATACATTCGCGACGAATACCAGCTGATGACCCTGGGTCCGGATCCGATCAATTACGCCGGGCCGGTAGTCGCCAAACCCAAGCGCAAGAGCAGGAGCAAGGCGAGATCAAAACCAAAACGCAGTGCCCCGCGCGTTATCGACAGGTTATTTTAGGCGATTGCCGAAGAGAAACGTACCAACTAGCGCCGGATTCTGGTTCACCTTCGCGAAGCGGCAACCCGCCCATCTCTACGGGCGGGTTGCCGCAACATCGATGCCCGACGAGAAGACAAGCCAGATGGTTTGTTTTTCGACAGAAGTCGACCTAGAACGATGAAACACGCGAAAGGCGGGGAATAAGAACTCTCGTTCGACGTGTTATTTCGCCCATTTCGCGCTTTTCCTCATTCTACCCTGTCAACAGCAATGTTCATGCTGGTTGGGCGCTGCTGCCTCGGTAAAATGTTCACCCATTCCCCATATGATGAAGTTTGATTCACCACAGAGAACACAAAGAATAGGACGCATTAGCCATTTGCCTTGCCCCCCGCATCTCTGCGGTGAGTCGTTCTCTGCCGTAAATCGTTACATTGTTTAAAGGCAGCGCCCAGTAAAGATAGCGCCCAGTAAAGGTCAGTTTTCCCACGTCCTGATGTCAGGTTTTTCGATCCTAATTCCGATCCCGATCCCGATCCCGATCAAGTAGCGATGGGCGGATTGCATCCTTGCCGGGCGACTACAAAGGGTTCGATACGAAATCGGGCCGATTCCGGAGAGAACAGGGAAAATCTCGGCCTAACCGCAATCGTCAGGCACTGCGGCCAGATAGAGCGTCCCCTGTTGGGCTGTTCTGATCGTGATTTCGCAGCGCGCCGGGATCAGAAAGGTCTGCCCCGCAACCAAGCGCAGGGAATGGCCGTTGCCAACCAGCTCGATCTCTCCATCCAGCAGCAGACCAAGCCGGATGTCCGCAGCGGCCAATGTGCGATGCTCCCCTTCAGGCAACGACCAGACGTCGAGTTGAAATTCGGTTGCCGGAACCTGGTAGCGTCGTTGCGCGTCGTCCAGTTTCCGCGGCATGATCGGCGCAAGGGGTTGCGCATCGAAGCACACTAGATCAAGCAATTCGTCCACGTCGATGTGCTTTGTGGTCAATCCGCCGCGCAGCACATTATTGGAATTGGCCATCAATTCCAATCCAGCGCCTTGCAAATAGCTGTGCAATTCGCCCGCGGACAGAAACAGGCCCTGGCCCGGACGCAGATGGACCAGATTCAGTAACAGGATAGAGAACAAGCCCCGATCGCGATGCTCTGGCTGCGAGAAAAAGCCATCTGCTCGCAATAGCCAGAATCGAGGGTCGTCCTGGCCGAAACCGCCCCGATCGTTTTCGGACTCGAGCCGCACCAGCAGAGGGTCGAGGAGATCGTTGACGGCCTGCTGTGACATGCACATGAGCCGTCGATACAGCTCGGCACGCTGCTCAGTGCCATCTTTTAGGCCATCGGCAAGCCATGCCAGCTCTGGAATTGCAGCGAGGAGGGTCGCGATCTCATCGGGAGATCGAAAACCGCGCAAAGCATAGAAATCGGTCAGCGCCAGCAATAATTCCGGCTTGTGGTTTTCATCGCTGTAGTTGCGCTTGTCATCGTCAATTGGGATGCCTGCCCGATTCTCGCGTTGAAAACCCGCCCGCGCCTGTTCCAGGTTCGGGTGAACCTGAATCGACAGCGGCTGCCTTGCCGCAAGCACCTTGAACAAAAAAGGCAGCTGAGCGCCGAAGGCGCGGACAACCCGCGCACCGAGCAGAACCTCAGGAGCCGCTGCGATGAGCCGATCCAGCGGCACCGCAACGTCGTCGACCCATGCAACAGAGGGCAGTTCAGGATGAGCGCCGATCCATAACTCCGCATAGGGCCGGCGAGTTTCGTTCGAACAGCCGATCAGCTTGGGTATGAATTCCGAGTCTCCCCAGCTGTAGTGTTGCACGGCGCTTTCCATTAACAGCGGGCGCGGACAGCGCGCAAGTGCCGTTGCGGCAGCGGCAGTATCCTGTGCTTCGCGACGCGTATTGCGCACATTCGCCGGCTCTGGGGTAACCATGGTTTTACCTCGGTCAAGGCAATGTGAAGTCAAGCATTCAACAACAGGCGCTAGTGCCTCGGTGCAGATGTTCCAAGACAGTCTCCGGTCGTTATCGTTGTCGTTGTCGTTGTCGCAATCGTCTTAGCCGAATGCTCGATAACGACTACGATTACGACAACGACAACGAACCGCCTCGGGATTTCTGTACCGCTCCACTAGGTCGTCTTTGAGTCAACGAACGGAGGAGCCGGTGATGGGGACAAACCGAACCGGCAGCACATTGCGCCTTGTAAGGCGGTTATCTTCATGCTTGGTTAACACCATCAATTGTTGGGTGCCGCCAATCTCGCCCACCGGCATAACCATGCGACCGCCGATCGCCAGTTGCTCCACCAGCGGTTGCGGAATGTCGGGATGCGCGGCGGTCACGATAACAGCATCGAAAGGCGCCGCTTCTGGCCAACCTTGATAACCATCGCCAGCGCGCACGTGGACCTGATCATAGCCCAGGCCGGCCAGGGTTTCGGCGGCGCGTTGGGCCAGTTCGGGTACAATCTCGACGCTATACACTTTGGCACCCATCTCTGCCAATACCGCTGCCTGGTATCCGGAACCAGTGCCGAGTTCAAAAATGCGCTGACCGCTGCGAATGCCGGTCAAATGGCTCATCACCGCTACAATGTAGGGCTGCGAAATGGTCTGGCCATGGCCAATCGGCAGTGGATGGTCGCGATACGCCTGATTATGCAACGCCCGCGGCACGAACTGCTCGCGCGGCACCGCGCGCAGAGCCCGAACCACCGCGGGATCAAGATGTTTCGTGCCGAGGTATTCGCTAGTGGCACTCACATCGCGCTCGATTAGATCGACTAATCGATTGCGCTGCGCCGCATAGCGATCGAGATTAGGTGGTGCGGCCATAGCAGTCAACGACCAAACCAGTAACAGGAGCCACAGGAGGGAATAACGCACGACATCAGCTGTTGTATGAGCGCAAAAGCGGAAAGAAGATCTAGATGCATAGGCCATCGCTGAGTTGCTGTTAATACGATTTCTGTGAAGAAACATATCCCCTGGCTTGTCTTCTCGTCCGGCATCGACGTTGTGGCAACCCGCCCATGGAGCGACTATGGGCGGGTTGCCGCTTCGCGAAGGCGAACGAGAATCCGGCGCCAGTTGGTCTATTTCTCTCCGGCAATCGCCTAATTGCTTTAAGGAACCCTGACGGCCCAAGCCGCGATACGAACCTGTGGCGACTTGCAATAAGCGACTATAAATGTCATGGCAACGAGGTTGGGTGCCAGGGCATGCTTGGCTCTTTGAAAACATGTTTAAGTTTAGACGCGTCAAATAGTATCACTAGCTTGCCTGGGAGGGAAAAGCAATGCTCTCGTGCTTGCACGACAAACACCAACCGAGTGTGCTGTCGCGGTTGTTGGTCAGCCTGCTGTTGGCGGCCTGGTTCGGTGTTTGGGCGCATGCCCAAGGCGCACCAGAGATCGACTGGGTGACGGACGAAGGCACTGCGGTAGCACGCGTGCATCTGTATTTCTTCTGGTCACGCTCTTGCCCGCATTGCCGCAAGGCGTTGCCGTTCGTGCAGGAATTATCGAGCGAATACCCTTGGCTGGAGTTGCACTCGCATGAATTAACCGGCGATCGTGCGAATATCGTGTTGTACGTCGAAATGGCGGAGAAGCTCGGACGCGAGGCGCGCTCGGTACCTGCCTTCCTACTTTGCGGGCATATGATCACGGGCTTTGACAACGCAAGTGGAATCGGTAAACAGGTACGTCGCCTAGCCGAGCTGTGCCGAGCGGAAGCGCTGACGACGGCAGTCGACGGAGAGCGGCCACCAGCAATCGGCAGATCCGCCGTCGGCAACCCCGCTAACAGTGATGCCGATCCCGAATCCACCGTAGATGCCAAGCCCCTGCAGGTTCCGATGCTCGGCGAATTGGACGCACACACCCTGTCGTTGCCGGTATTCACGCTGCTGATCGCGGGTCTTGATGCCTTTAACCCCTGCGCCTTCTTTGTACTATTGTTTCTGCTCAGCCTAATGGTGCATGCACGCAGCCGGGCACGGATGCTGGTGGTTGGCATGACCTTCGTGTTCTGCTCAGGGCTGGTCTATTTTCTTTTCATGGCGGCCTGGTTGAACCTGTTTCTGGTGATCGGTGGAGCACGGGTGGTGACGCTGCTCGCTGGACTGCTGGCAACTCTCATCGGCTTGCTCAATGTCAAGGACTTTTTTTGGTTCCAGCGCGGTCCGAGCCTATCGATCCCGGAACAGGCCAAGCCGGGATTATATCGGCGTATGCGCGGACTGCTCAATGCCGAGAATTCGGCAACGATGCTCGCGGGCACGGTCGTGTTGGCGCTGGCGGCAAATAGCTATGAGTTGCTTTGCACAGCTGGCTTTCCGATGGTCTATACCCGGGTGTTGACTTTGAACGATCTCAGCAGCTGGGCGCATTATGGCTATCTCGCGCTGTACAATTCGATCTATGTGCTGCCATTGCTTTTCATTGTGCTGCTGTTCACCTTCACGCTCGGCGCGCGCAAGCTCAGCGAGCGCCAGGGTCGCATCTTGAAGCTGCTCTCGGGAGTCATGATGCTGGCTCTTGGATTGACCATGCTGGGCGCCCCCGAATCCCTGGGTAGTCCATGGGTCGGCGCCGGATTATTGGCGCTTGCCGTGCTTGCCAGCGCGCTGGCCACCTGGCTGACAGGCGAGACTAAGCCGATTGCTGGGGAGAAATAGATCAACTAGCGCCGGATTCTCGTTCGCCTTCGCGAAGCAGCAACCCGCCCATCATCGTCCCATAGGGGTAGCGCGACATCCAAGGTCGAACGAGAAGACAAGCCAGGTGCTATGTTTCTTCATGGAAATCGCTAAGTAGCGGTTCATGAATAACCTATACAACGCTATCCAGACATCGGCGGAGTGCAATCGGGGTCGGGGTCGCTATCGGAATCGGAATCGGAATCGGAATCGGAATCGGAATCGAGAGAGAAAACGCCCTATGCCATTCGGTCATGAGAAGCGCGACGTCTAGCGTGCGGCCATCGAGTCTGTCGGCTGGGCCATAGCGCGACTGCGAGCATGTGAAAGGACAGCGTAACGCGAAGGATCAACGCCTGTGCGAATCGTAGGCGCGCATCCTAGGCGCGCATCGCAGGCCATCGCACTGAAGATTGCCGAGGGTAACGGCAAAGCGACGAGCGGGGATCGACGCCGGTCGTTTGAAAGCGCACGAGGCTCGGCGCTGGAGTGCGCTGCGATTGAGGACGTGCTTGCTGGTGTGCGATGCGTTGTCCGCAGACGACAACAGCAAGCAAAAGGCACTGCTCGATCGTCTTGTGGCCATGCTCACGAAGCTCGGACAGCGTGGCTACGCGGTCAGCGAGGAGCTTGGCGGATAGCGGGTTGGTCGGTTCGATACCAACGCCAATACCGATACCGACGCCGATAGCGAATGAGTCGGCAGGCGACACCCAAGCCAAAAACCTGTTTAGCTTGTTTCTGCACCATCACTAAGGCTGAAATAAATCGTCGGCGGCCTGGCGCAATGACTCATCGGACCTGTTATCGGCGCTGGCCGGAGTTAGCGACGGATCGAAAAAACCGCAAAAGTTGGCACGTTGTTTATCAGTCACTTCCTCGGCCATAGGCTCGATGCAGTCGTTGGAACGCCCGCGCTGGTAGAAGCGGCAGTTGCGGCAGCAACGGGTTGGCTTGCCGCAGCCAAGACAATTGGTTTCGCGGCCGAAGTCAACCCTGGTCAGGTCCGCACCACAATGCCAACAGCGGCCGATGATATCTTCGGACATAGAGTCTCCTCATGGTCGGTACATAGAATCAGGTCATCGAAAAAACAGCCTTATTTCAATCCTGGGACGTGCGCAATTGTTTGGTCAATTTCGCAAACTCGCGCTGCATTTCCAGATTCCGAAACGGCTGCAATGTCGGTACCTGACGTTGCAGCAGGCCATCGAGCAATTGCTGACTGGATTTCACCAGATCCACCAATTCGCCGGAAACCCGTACCGTCTCGTAGGTATTCCAAGCGGTCGCGATATCCTCTTCCAACAACTTGCGGGCATTTCGCACCTGGGCCGCCTGCTGTTTGAGGTACTGGCGATAGACACTCGCGGCTTCAATTGTAAGCCGTTGCGCTTCCAAGTTTGCCTTCAACACCTCTGCTCGGTTCGGGTTATTGCTGACCAGTTCACGCATCAGCGCCCGGGTCTCGTCCGACAGCGCATCGGCACGCCCGGAGATGTCGTTGATCTGTGGGATATAGCGCTGCTCAATTGCCTGCTCGACATCCAGATGCATACGGTTCAGCGCGCGCAGCAAAACCACGTACATACCATAGTAGCGACGTGCGCTTTGGAGATCCTCGCCGCTATCACGAACGAGCTGCTCCAATTGCATCGTAATGGACTTGACATTGTCGAACACAATTCCGAGATCGACTATGCTGTCACCGACCACGGTGGAGAGCAGGAATTCAATCTGTTCATCGCTGAGTTCCAGCCCCATCGCCCGTAACTCTGCTGCAAACTCCTTTTTGATGCGGTCGAGTTCGTCACGATAGCGGTCGATATCCTGCTCGCGCTCTTCAATCAGGCGGTCATAGTCATCGATAGTTCGCGTTGTCAGCGACTTGGCCGGCGCCGCAACCCGTTGCTTGCGATACCTGTCCAGATCGGTGCGCGCGCCAGCAATTCCCTGTTCCAGAGATTGAATTTCGTCACGGTAGCGCTGCACCGGCGACGTCGATAGGATGACCACCGATTCATCCAATAGTTGGTTGATCTCGGCCATGGCATCGGCTTTGTCACGGGTAAACCAAGCCTTATCCGGTAGATCCTTTTGCGCCTCTTCCAACGAGACGGTCTCCTCGAGCTTTGGTACCACATTGGTCCAGACCTGACCGAAGGCATCGGCTTCCGTCGGTGTCAAGGTGTCGCGAGCATCTTCCCAAGCATCCAGGGTGGCCTCGCGGGAACGTTGCCACCAATCATCCGCGCTTTGCCGCGAACGCTGCCAAAGATCGTCTGCCTGCTGCTGGGAACGTTGCCAGAGTTCCGCCGCCTGCTCGGTCAGCACATCCACCCTATCCTCCCAAGCGCCAGCGTTTGCATCGATCTCCTGCCCCACGACAGGCGGCGCAAGCGGCTGTGCCTGGGTTTGTGCCTGGGTTTGTGATGGAATCTCGGACTCGGACAGGAGCTGGGATTGAGCGAAAACTGTCAGGCTCGAGCCTAACAGGAGCAGCATCCATATTGATCGAACTGTCATTGCGGGTCTTCCCATAGTTACTGTCGGGTCTGGTGGCTGATGGCTTCGGTCAGTTCGGCGACCGGTGCCATTGCAAAAGCTTGAAATATAAAAACTTGAAAACGGATTTTAGCGCAACCTGACGCTTGATCAGATTTGGACCCCGGCTTGCTGATTTGATCCCATGTCAAGGAAAACAGCCGCAATGTATGCGAGCCTCGGCAACAATTTTGAAGATCGAAAATTCCACTTCTATATCAGTCGTTTAGAAATTATCCCATCCAGGGCGCAGGACATCTAATCTATTGAATATAAAGAATTTTTAACATTCAAATTTGGAATCGCAATCCTCGTAGATCATGTCTTGTATGGAGTTTTCCTGTCTGCTATGTTGCTGATCCTGCCCGGCATTGCCGCGGCAACTCGTCAATGGTGGGCCTCGCCGGTCCCCTCGCAACGCCAAGCCGTGAACCCGGTCAGGCCCGGAAGGGAGCAGCCGCAGCGGTGGACGTGTGTGCCGGGGTGTGGCTGGCTTGGCTCGCCACCCAATTGATGGCCTCTAACGCACAGGCAGTGTCTGCCGCCGCAGATCGGGCTTAGCCGGAAAGATCTTTCCTTAACGCGCACTCTGCTGATGCAAAATCTGCCGCTCCAGGTATTCCGCAAGCCGCGGCTCACCGATCGGTTTTCAACTGGCTAAAGTTCTTGCAACGATGACCAATCAGGTATTGGCATTCAACTATCGATGGTTTTTGCACCGATGACTTATCAAGTGTTGGCACGTAAATGGCGGCCACGCCGCTTTGCCGACCTGGTCGGAC
This sequence comes from Thiohalocapsa sp. PB-PSB1, assembly GCA_016745215.1. Taxonomy (GTDB): domain Bacteria; phylum Pseudomonadota; class Gammaproteobacteria; order Chromatiales; family Chromatiaceae; genus Thiohalocapsa. The sequence goes on along the minus strand of CP050890.1, from coordinate 2,389,298 downwards.
AGGAACACGTGGTGCGCGCTCTGGTGAATGCGCTGGAGCGCGGCCAGCTGCATCACGCCTACCTGTTTACCGGCACCCGTGGCGTAGGCAAGACCACACTGGCCCGTATCCTGGCCAAAACCTTGAACTGCGAACAGGGTGTCGGCCCTAATCCATGCGGCGTCTGCTCAGCATGCCGCGAGATCGATGAAGGCCGTTTCCTCGACCTGATCGAGGTCGACGCTGCATCACGCACTAAGGTTGATCAAACCCGCGAACTGCTTGACAATGTACCCTTTGCTCCGGTCCACGGACGCTTGAAGTTGTATCTCATTGATGAGGTGCACATGTTCTCCAGCAGCAGCTTCAATGCTTTGCTGAAGACGCTGGAGGAGCCGCCGGATCACGTCAAATTCGTGCTCGCCACCACAGACCCACAAAAACTGCCGGCTACCGTGCTATCCCGTTGCCTGCAATTCAATTTGAAACGCTTGCTGCCGGATCAAATCGCGGCACGATTGCGGCAGGTGCTTGAAGCCGAAACCATCGACTTCGACGCAGCGGCACTGGCCTTGCTCGCACGTGCTGCCGACGGCAGCATGCGCGACGGTCTCAGTTTGCTCGATCAAGCGATTGCCTTTGGCGGGGGTCGAGTCGGTGGTGACGATGTCCGCCTCATGCTTGGCACCCGCTGTGGCGACCTCGGGCTCGATCTGTTGGATGCTCTGGCTGACGGTGACGGTGCCCGGGTGTTATCCGAGGTCGAACGCATGGCCGCACTGACTCCAGACTTCGACGGCGTGCTGAAAGATCTGATCGATCTGCTGCATCGGCTTGCCTTGGCACAGCAGGTGCCGCATACCCTCGCGTCGGATGATCCCGACCATGATAGGCTCGCGGCTTTGGCCTTGCGCATGCAATCCGAGGACGTGCAGCTGTTCTATCAAGTGCTGCTGACCGGTCAGAAGGATCTGCCATTAGCGCCAAATCCGCGCACTGGATTGGAAATGGTCTTATTGCGCGCACTGGCTTTTCGACCTGCCCCCTCGCTGGACGAAAATCCAGCCAGCCTTGCATCACGCAAGGCAGGAGCAAACACAAAGGGTAGATACAGGCCCGACAATGCGACTGGCCAGCCCACAACCCAGGTCGCTTGTGTGGAGCAATCCAAGCTCAGTGCAGAAATCAAACCCAAGCCTGACATATCACATCCGGCCGACAAATCCGCGGCGACCTCCCAGATTGCCACCGGATCGCATCGGATGCCGGAATCGACCAACACGACGACGGACCACCCGGTGTCGGAACCAGCAACAGCGACAACTGAAACATCAGCTGGCACATCGCGGACAAAGTCGATGGCTGCTCCGCCTGCCACTTCCGACGACTGGCATCAGCTGGTCGCAACGCTCGATCTCACCGGGCTTTCTCGACAACTCGCAGAGCACTGCGCCTTCATCGGCTGGAATGGCAAGCATTTAAGACTCGCGTTGGATCCGTCAGCGGGTTATTTACGTTCGGCTAGTGCGGAGCAGCGTCTCAGCGCCGGACTATCCGCCGCGATGGGCCATAGGGTGGACTTATCCATTGACTCCACATCACCCACTACTGAGACACCCGCTCTGCGACAAGCTCGAAACCAAGCAGAGATCCAGGCAGAGGTTGAAACGGCGATGCGTGGTGATCCAGTGGCAAATGAGCTGCAACGGCGATTCGATGCCGAATGGCTTCCAAACAGCATTCGACCAACAGCAATGCGCGGGAATGAATAATCGGGGACAATACGGGCATGCAGGCAAGGTTCTCAGTATGCGATAAGATTGCAAACAGTCTCGGGTGGCCACACCCCCGTTTGATCCTTGACAGCAGTGTCATTCACTTCAATGAGGTAAAGAGCGATGAAAGGTGGACTAGGTGGCGTGCTCAAGCAGGCCCAGAAGATGCAGGAAGATCTCAAAAATGCGCAAGAGCGTTTGGCGAAAGAGGAAGTCAATGGTGAATCCGGCGGCGGCATGGTACGCGTGACAATGAACGGACAACACGAGGTGAAGCGGGTCGAAATCGATCCGTCTCTGATGGGCGAGGATAAGGAGATGCTCGAGGATTTGGTTGCTGCCGCCATCAACGATGCGGTACGCCGCGTGGGAGATAAAATGAGGGCAAATATGGCCGATCTGACATCCGGGTTGCAATTGCCACCGGGTATGAAGCTACCTTTCTGATCCGTTCGCACCAGGTTGCTGAATCGGACCAAAAAAGCTCACCGACAAATCAGCCCGCCGCAAACCAGACCGCCTAAGAACTGGCTGATCCGGTATCAGGACTTCGCAGGCTTTCCGGTAGCTTTCCGTTAAAAAAGAAGCTTTACCTTAACAAAACGGCGACGCCGCATAAGCCTGAGCCAACCAGTAATCAATCCATGAAAAACCAACGCCGACGTGTCCGACCGCAATCTGCTCAACCAGCTCATTGAGGCGCTCCGTTGCCTGCCCGGTGTCGGTCCCAAATCCGCTCAACGCATGGCCTTCTATCTTCTACAACGAGACCGGGATGCTGGCCGCCAATTGGCCCGAGTGGTGGCGCAGGCCATGGATCGGATTGGCCATTGCCGCGAGTGCCGCACCTTGAGTGAGCTCGACGTGTGCGCTCTCTGCACGAATCCAAACCGAGATGGCGGCCTGCTGTGTATTGTCGAGCAGCCGGCCGACATTGTTGCCATTGAGCAGGCCACAGATTATCGTGGTCGCTACTTCGTGCTCGGTGGCCGATTATCGCCGCTGGACGGGATCGGCCCGGACCAGCTGGGACTCGGGCATTTGCAACAGCGCCTGCATAAGGGCACCGTCAGCGAAGTCATCCTGGCCATCAGCCCCACCGTCGAGGGCAGCGCGACCGCCCATTACATCACTGATATCGCAGCAGGCAGTGGGACCCGGATCACGCGCATCGCACACGGTGTACCCTTGGGTGGCGAACTTGAATTTGTCGATGGCGGCACCCTAGCACATGCATTTGCCGGGCGCAGCAAATTATAAACGAGATGGAGCGAGCTCATCGCCCCTCCATCGGACGAGATAACCAAGACCCATGACAGATACAATTTTCGGTCGTATCGCAGCGGGTGAAGTACCTGCGGACATCGTCTATGAGGACGAACATCTGGTTGCCTTCCGCGACCTTAATCCGCAAGCCCCAACTCATGTTTTGATCATCCCACGAAAATCGATCCCAACATTGAACGAGGTTACAGATGTCGATGCCGAGTTGCTTGGCCGACTGTTTCTGGCAGCGGCTAAGGTAGCCGAACAGGAAGGGATCGCCGAGGACGGCTATCGCACCGTTATCAATTGTAATGCAAGCGCCGGTCAGAGCGTCTATCACCTGCATGTGCATCTGATCGGCGGGCGCCCGCTGCAATGGCCACCGGGCTGATCAGCGCGGAATTCGCTACGACGCCCATGTGTGGATCGATCGCAAGCATCTGCTGTAGGTTTTTATGAGACTTTACATGCGACAGGGCTGCATGGCACTTTAAGTATCGACGCTAAGCAGGTAGCATACATGGATTGCTGTTGCCTGCATATCGAAAACGATCGACTCGACCATACTCCATGTCTGCGCAATTACCTCCGCCGGCCCCCGGCTTGGATCTCGCTGGCGCATCGGCCGATGCTCCCATTCTGGAGCTCAAGGCTGCCGCCTTCACCCTGCCCGTTGTCCGCCTGCTCGGTTTGGACATGGATGCGGTGGAAGCGCAGCTCGCGCCTAAAGTACAGCAAGCGCCGGGCTTTTTTTTACATACGCCGGTGGTGATTGATCTCACGGCCTTATCGGCCTCCGACGCCGATGTTGGCTTTCCGCAGCTGGTCGGTTTGCTGCGCGGTCTCGGCATGATCCCAATCGGTGTTCGCGGCGGCAATGCGGCACAGCATGAGGCAGCCAAGGCGATGGAGTTGGCGATTCTCGCCGATGTCCACAAACCCCGACAGCGCGTGGTGGCGGGTGATTTCGATTCGTCGAGCGCCGCGTCCACGCGACCCGCAGCCCAGTTCGGATCGAAGCGGGCATCTGGTGCTGGCGCAAAACCAGAACCGGACCGGAAACCGGAACTTGCACGGCAACCGCCGTCAGCGAACGATGCACGGCAACAACAAAGCCAGATACTAAAGCTGGTCGACCGGCCGGTTCGTTCCGGTCAGCGGATCTATTTCCCGGGCGGCGACCTGACCGTCATCGCAGCGGTCAGTTCCGGTGCCGAACTGATGGCCGACGGTAATATTCACATCTATGCGCCAATGCGCGGCCGGGTCATGGCTGGTCTGCGAGGCAATACAACAGCGCGCATTTTTTGTCAGGATCTACAAGCAGAATTAGTTTCCGTGGCCGGGCACTACCGGGTCAGCGAGAACATACCATCTGAACTCAAGGGTAAGTGCGTGCAGGTGTTCCTGGACCACGACGTCTTACGTATTGAGCCGCTGTGAAGCGGCAACGGATTTCGGAAGCACCGGGTCCGGCAACCGCCGCGAACCGGGATTTGTCATTGTACTGTAGTGGGGGAATCGTCCTTGGCCAGAATCATTGTCATCACCTCAGGCAAGGGGGGGGTGGGCAAAACCACCACAGCGGCCGCGATGGCCATGGGCCTGGCGCAACGGGGGCACCGCACCGTCGTTGTCGATTTCGATGTCGGTTTACGCAATCTGGATCTGATCATGGGTTGCGAAAGGCGCGTGGTCTACGACTTTGTCAATGTCATCAACGGCGAGGCTAATCTCAACCAGGCCCTGATTCGCGACAAACGTTGCGATAATTTATATGTACTGCCAGCATCTCAGACCCGGGACAAGGATGCATTATCGGTGGACGGCGTCGGCAAAGTGCTAGAAGATCTGGGCAAAGGACATGACTATGTGATCTGCGATTCGCCAGCTGGCATTGAGCATGGAGCCACCATGGCCATGTATTTCGCTGACGATGCAGTCGTCGTGACCAATCCGGAAGTCTCGTCGGTGCGCGACTCCGATCGCATGCTTGGTATTCTGTCGAGCAAGTCACGCCGCGCCGAGGCTAATGCCGAGCCGATCCGGGAGTATCTGCTGCTGACCCGTTACTCAGTGGAGCGTGTTGCCCGGGGCGAGATGCTCAGCGTTGAGGATGTGCAGGAAATCCTGTCTCTGAACCTGCTCGGCGTCATCCCAGAATCCCAGGCAGTGCTCAATGCATCGAATGCCGGCATACCTGTCATCCTGGACACCCTGTCCGATGCCGGCCAAGCTTACGGCGATATGGTCTCGCGCTATCTCGGCGAAGAACTGCCAATGCGTTTCCTGGGTACCGAGAAGAAGGGCCTTTTCAGCCGATTATTCCGAGGGTGAGTCATGACGAGTCTACTCGACTACTTTCGCAGCGCCGGGCGCAATAAGGGCTCCGCCTCCGTCGCCAAGGAACGGCTGCAGATTCTGGTTGCACATGATCGCGCTGCTCGCGACCGGCCACCTTACTTACCCAAACTGCAGCAGGAGATATTGACCGTAATCAATAAATACGTCACAGTCGACATGAGCTCGGTCTCTGTGAGCTACGAACAGGAGGGGAGTCAGGAGGTGCTGGAACTCAATATCGTGTTGCCTGAAAGTGGCGGCCGATCGTGAGCCTGCACCATGCGCCTACGGAGAAAAGGCGGCTCTATTTTTAGCCGAAGAGGGTTATGCAAAAGCCCCTGAACAATCAATCAGCCAGAGATTTTTCGTCTTTCGCTCTAGGAACCCGAGGGACGTGGCGGAATGATTGGTTATAATATTGTAATGTGGATCAAAGCCGATACCCCGAAATATGCAACGATTACACTGCACTCGTTCAAAATTCAAGCTATTTTGGGCCAAAATAGCGTCTATTATTGTGCTTCATATCACCATCGTGCTCGTAGCGACAACGTCAGTGGCAGATATGGAAGTCGACCTTGATGATCGTCAATTCGACAGTTACCTGAAGATCGATTCCGATGTAGGCTATTGGACTGATTATTCCAAGGATTGTATCAATGTCTTTCCCCCAGACAACAGCAGCTGTAAACTGATTGATGCGCAAGTCATGCCTAATCCCAGCGAAATGTTGTTCAGTTGGGGAACAAAGGTAGCGGGTGAAAATAAAAATTCCATACTTAAAGTAAAATACATTGGTGAAGGCAAAGAAATCTCCTCCATAACCTTGAGTTGCAGCCCGGCAGGTGGCAGCTGTGAGAAAAACCTTGGTCCGGCCGGTGGGCCAATACTAGCGACTAGCCCTGATCCTTTTAACCCTCCCACCGGCACCGGTACAATGGTAGCCTATGAACAGCCGTCGGGTGCTAGACCGAATGAAGCGCTAAGAACTCATAATGCATCGGAACAGCTTGTCTCAATTTCCATCTTCAGGTCAAACGACGGTACGTCAGAAAAAATAATAGACGACGCATTTGTAACAAAAGATGGAGATTCCAAATTCTATTATCCCCTAGCCGAGAAAAATGCAATTGTGCAATATGAGTATAGAACCAGATTCCCAACCATAATCACGCTAAACAAGAACGATGTTCTCACATTCAGATTCTACGAGGCTATTTGGAACAATCAGGGAATGGGTAATTTAACACAGGAAAGCTTTCCAGATGCCTACTATGGCGACATGTATATCATCTTTAATGATAATGACCTAAACTCAACAGCAATACCGACCCTATCCGAATGGGCAATTTGGACACTCGCGCTGTTGCTGGCGACACTAGGCTACATCGGGCTAAAACATCGGAAACTAGGCTTCTAAACGTCTGTAATTTAGGCGATAGTCGTCTTCTCATCCGGCCTTCGACAGGTCCGGGAAGGCGAACGATAATCCGGCGCCAGTTATAGTCACTCAACATGATAACCAGATATGCCCTTTTGTTTTTTGTGCCTGAGTGCTGGCCTTAAACGAAAGGGACAGTTTTGATGTCACGTAAGAGGACTATAGTCTGTTTCTCTCCGGCGATCGCCTTAGATAAATCAAGTCTGCAGCAATAAAAGGTCTACCAAGACCAATCGTCAACTCTGCCATGTCGGCATTGAGGCGGCACGAAGGGCATGCGCTCCACTTTATCGTTGACACTGCAACGAAAACGTACGCCTCCGTTCTGTGTCTTGATTTGAAAGTGCAATCCGAGATTCCCCGGTAACCAATCGGAACGCAATACGAATACATACCCCTGGGGTTTCGGTTGATACTCGACGGCAGACCAGACTTTGCTGGGTATGCCAAAAACGGTCTCGTAGGGTGCAGTGTCGCCACCGTATGCCTTGCCGGTGGGTAGCGGCAGGCCTAGATCATCGAAATTGGCGGGCAATACGCCCGTGCTGTTATAAAATTCGCCGATTCGGGTCTTCAGCGCGGTGAATTGATAGTAGGCATCGACAGCCTCGGCGCGAATGACATAGTTCTGATAGGTAGGAATTGCGAACGTGGCCAAGAGCCCGATGATTGCCACCACAATCATCAACTCGACCAAAGTGAAACCGGCCTGTAGTGCTCTACCCATCGCCTTCACCACAAAAGCTTACTATCGGATGCAACTATCGACTTTTATCGCATTCTCAGGGTTACCCCCTATTCTAGCCCCATGTTAACGCATTTTTTATAGTGGATTATTCATTGTTGCATATATGTGCCCCGCAGGTCACGCCAACAGGGGCATTAGCCAAATCTTGATCCGCTGCATGCCGTCCAGGCAATTGACAACCCGGTGCAGTGTCGATCTGATATCAAAATTGCGAATGTCATGGATTCGCCTGCTCGTCTGCAATCTGCGGCGAACTCGAGGCATCGGGACTCGCCGCCGATGGCGCCATGCGGAGCACCAGCACACAACCAAAGAATAGCAGCACATTGATCATGCCGACAACGACAAACGGCGCACGCGGATCAATGGTGTCAAATAGCGGCCCACCGACCAGAACGATCAATAAAATTCCGATGGCACCTGATACATTAAAGGCACCGAGCACGGCACCGCGCCGAGCGACCGGAGCCTCTTGGCCGATCAGCGACTGGGCGGCCAAGAAAACACTGATCTGGCCGATACCGAGCAGAATGAAAAACAGGATGCCAATGGAATCGCGCGGGTTGTCCAACAGTAGCAGCGCCAAATTGCCAATGGCGGCCAATACCATGCAGATTGCAAGGGCAGTGACGCGATCGAATCGGTCCAGAAAGGGTCCCAGAATCGGGGCCCAAACCAAAGCCGCAATCTGCGCTGGTACGAACATGGTCAGGGTTGCGGCCGCCAGCGCCTCGGCCGGAGTCAGGCCGGCAGCCTTACCGGCCAAGGTACCCCACAAAATCAGAAAAAAAGCATTTACCGCCTGATCACCACGCGCGATGAAAGCGGCCGAGTAGGCCAGCAAGACGCGCGGATTACGGGCCTCGGAAAAGCCGCCAATGAAGATATCCCGTGCTGTCGGGCGCTTTCGCGTCCGTACCGGCACTCCTGGCTTGAGCAAGGTGACGACCAATACGGCGGCACAAACGCAGAGGCCGGCAATGGCAAAATGCATCGCCTGCCCGGCCTCGATTGCGTTCATACCCATACTCATAAACCAAGGCGGTAATGCGCTGAAGCCCTGAATAACGGCAACCCCAAGACCACACAAGAAGCCAACTGTGGCGACGAGTTTGCCCCGCGACCGTTCGGCCGGGTAATCGACCAGCACGGTCGAAAGCGCGGCGGTAATGGCAACAAAGCCAAATGTGTAGAGGGTACAGCGATACAGATACAAATCGGTCAAGGAGTCGGCAAAGGGATACACGGCATAGGTCATGGCCAACAACAGAAAGCCTGCGGCATAAATAGCGCGCCGGCTGATATGATCGATCAAAATGCCTGCTGGAATAAACAGTAACAACGCGACCACTTCAGTCCAAATGATCAATGACGAGGTGATACTGCCCTGTTCGTTATCCGGGATGCCCAGGTTGACGTTAAGAACATAGGTCTGACCGGCCGAGATGAAAATCATCAGGCCGATGGATAGGAAAGCAGCGACCAGGAAAGCCCAACCATGCCGCGGCAATACGCCAGGCGCCAAATCGATGAAGCCGAGAAGTTTGCGGAGAGAAGTTTCAGTCATAATTGTCGGGCCTCGCGCCGCGGTGGACACTGGTTGCGAATTGGAATGGGCCAAAATCGTCTCGGTCGCCGCGTGCACTTGTCATGGCCGACGATAGACCTAATGCCGAGATACAATACGCCAATACCTGTAACCCCGCATTTGTGCGCGATAACAAAGCCGGATCACAGTTCATCGGGCTGGATACTCAGTTCCGTTAGAGTGCTTCCGATGCGAAATCCGCAAGGCGCGAACGCTCACCGCGCAGCAATGTAATATGGCCACCATGTTGCCAGTCTTTGAAACGGTCGACCACGTAGGTTAGTCCGGACGAGGTCTCGGTCAGGTAAGGTGTGTCAATTTGGGCAATATTTCCGAGGCAGACGATTTTGGTGCCCGGTCCCGCCCGCGTGATCAGCGTCTTCATCTGCTTGGCGGTCAGGTTCTGCGCTTCATCTAAGATGATATATTTATACAAAAATGTCCGCCCACGCATGAAATTCAGGGAGGAAATGCGGATGCGATTGCGCAATAAATCATTGGTCGCCGCGCGTCCCCAGTCGCCCGCGTCGGTCTGAGTCAACACCTCAAGATTATCTATCAACGCACCCATCCAGGGCGTCATCTTCTCCTCCTCGGTACCAGGCAGAAAGCCAATGTCCTCACCGACAGGCACCGTGACGCGGGTCATGATGATCTCGCGATAGATACCGCGATCCAAAACCTGACTTAAACCAGCGGCGAGCGCGAGCAGGGTTTTTCCGGTACCCGCAGTACCGAGCAAAGTGACGAAGTCAATCTCGGTGTCCATGAGCATATTTAACGCGAAGTTCTGCTCGCGATTGCGCGCGGTGATACCCCAAACATTATGGCGAGGCTGCCGATAATCCTCGACCAGTTCGATGACCGCCTCAGTTTCCCCGCGCTTCTGATGCACTATGGCATCCAAGCTGTCGTCGCGATTGAAATGCAGACATTGGTTTGGATACCAGTTCAAGACTTCCGGCCCCTGGATGCGATAAAAAGTCCGGCCCTCCTCCTTCCACGAATCGATTTCCTTGCTATGGTGTTCCCAAAAGTTCGCCTCCAGAACGGCCATGCCGGTATAGAGGAGATCAACGTCGTCAAGCACCTGATCGTTGGAGTAGTCCTCGGCGGGAATGCCCAGTACTGCCGCCTTGATGCGAAGGTTGATATCTTTAGAGATGATGACGACGATATGCGTCTGGTAGCGCGCCCGCAGCGCCCCCGCGGTGGATAGAATCTCATTGTCGGCGGCGGTCCCCGGCAGACTTGCGGCAATGTCTTTCCCAAGCGGCTCAGTCTGGAAAAACAGCCGTCCGCTCGGGGGTTCGGTGCGGCCCCGACCATGCTCGCTCAGCGCATGAATGGGTAAACCGGCATCAATTTGATGTTTATCCGCACCACTCATCAGTTGGTCAAGAAAACGACTGACTTGGCGAACGTTACGTGCCACTTCTGACATACCCTTCTTGCCGGCATCCAGTTCCTCTAGGACAACCATGGGCAAGAAAATGTCATGCTCCTGGAATCGGAAAATTGCGGTTGGATCGTGCATCAATACGTTGGTGTCGAGCACGAACAGGCAGGGATTGACGCTTTCGCGTTTGATCATCGGAAGAGGCCGTGTACGGCGGACTGGTTGAGATGATATAGCGACGATCGCAGCCGCCGCGCGAATCGGGGAATGTTTGTCTGGCGGCAACATCCGCCGCCAGCAGGCACAGCTAGACGAGCGTTCGTAGTGCCTCGAGCACCTCTTCCACATGTCCCTTGACTTTGACGCCGCGCCACTCCCGTTGCAGCACGCCCTGCTCGTCAATCAGGAAAGTGCTGCGCTCGATACCGAGAGATTCTTTGCCGTACATCTTTTTCAGCTTGATCACGTCGAACGCCTTGCACAACTCCTCGTTTTTATCCGCTAGAAGATCGAATACAAAACCTTGCTTAGCCTTGAAATTATCTTGCGCCTTGATGCCATCCCGAGAGGCACCGAGAATGACTGTATTCAGCGCGCTGAAGTCATCAGCAGCAGCCGTGAAATCCAAACCCTCCTGGGTGCAGCCCGGCGTGCTCGCCTTAGGATAGAAGTACAGTACTAGGCGCTGCCCGCGAAAATCAGACAGTTTCAGTGTTTTATCCCCGGTAGCGGGGAGCTCGACATCAGGCACGGTTTTTCCAATGACTGCGGCCATAGGCACCTCCTGAGCAGATCTCGTCTGTCGGTTGATTCATGGATCGATTATCGATGACTTGACAAAGGTGCAGACCTCGGTCGGCAAACGCAAGTCGGTATGACCAATACGCCCTGAGCGCCCGGCACTCGCCCGCGCCTTTTCGGATATCCGGCAATTTCAGTACCGGGTGAAATCAGATTTTTAGAGGCTCCAGGACTGCATCCAGGTTCAGACCGTCGCAATGATCCATGAACTCCTCGCGTAAGGTCGCGATGTGCGTTGAAGCAGGAATTCCCACCGTCATGTGTACGGCAAACATTGGAGTGCCAGTGTGCGCGGCAGCGTAGGTGCTAGTAGACATATCCTCGATGTTGATTTTGCGGTCGGCGAAAAAACCTGCCAACGTGTTAACGATGCCGGGATGGTCCATGGCGACGACATCAACGCCGTAGGGCACCTTATCTGTATTGCGTGGACGTTCTCCGGTGCGCTTGCTGGTGATAGTCATCCCCAGCGAACGCTCCAGTTCAGGTAGGACATTCTCCACCTTTGCCAGCGTGTTCCATTTACCCTCGACCAGTAAAATGGCGGCAAACTCCCCGCCCAGTACGGTCATTCGACTGTCTTCAATGTTGCAACCCTGCTCCAGGATCGTACGCGACAGACTGTTGACAAGTCCAGGGTGATCCTCGCCAAGGGCGGAAATGACAAGATAGGTCTTCTGAGTAGTCATCGTGCGGTATTTGCCAAGCTCACTGCGATCAATTTTCGTGAGTGTATAGCATGACATGCGCGCGGCCAATCAAACCGCACCTTTAGACACATCAGCGGCTTGATTATAACCAACGCTCTTGTCATGGCGGAAGCACGCAGGCTACCATCAGCAAATCACTCAAGCAGTTGGGAGCAATCCCCAGTATGTTCAAAGGCAGCATCGTCGCGCTAATCACGCCGATGGACGAGAAAGGCAAGGTCGATGACCCAGCCCTAGTACGGTTGATCGAGTTTCATATCGAGGCCGGCACTACGGCCATCGTCTCGGTCGGCACCACCGGCGAATCAGCAACCCTGGACGAAATCGAACACTGCACGGTCATTTCCCGCGCAGTGGAGATCGCGGCAGGTCGAATACCAATTATAGCCGGCACCGGCGCCAACGCGACCGCCGAAGCTATCCGCCTGACACGCTGCGCACGCGATGCCGGCGCGGCCGCCGCGTTGCTTGTAACTCCCTACTATAACAAACCGACGCAAGCAGGATTAATCGCACACTACAGCGCGGTGGCAGAGGCGGTGGACATCCCTCAGATCCTATACAATGTACCTGGTCGCACCGCCTGCGATCTACTACCGGAGACAACCGGCGAACTGGCTCGCATATCCAATATCATCGGCCTGAAGGATGCTACCGGCGACCTTGATCGTCTGCCCAGGTTACGTACGCTCTGCGGACCCGATTTCGCGCTCTACAGCGGCGATGATGCCAGTGGTTGCGAGTTTATGCTCGGCGGCGGCGATGGCGTGATCTCGGTAACCAACAATGTCGCTCCGCGCCTGATGGCAGAAATGTGCAATGCGGCTTTGGCTGGTGAGCGCGACAAAGCGCTGGCTCTGAATGACCGCCTCGACGGCCTGCACCGCGCCTTGTTCATCGAATCGAGCCCGATCCCAGTCAAATGGGCAATGCACAGGTTGGGCCTGACAAGGTCAGGCATCCGCTTACCGCTCACCTGGCTTTCTGATGAGTTTCAAACCGATGTCCTGCGCGCCATGCAGCAAGCCGGGGTGCTTTGAGCTGTCTACAACAAATAATCCCTCGGCCAAACCCCAAGGCGGCAGCGGTGAGACCGCCGGGGCCGAGTTCGCACCCATGCACATGATTCATAAATTCATACCGCTCGCCCTGCTCTTGCCGCTGATCGCCGCTTGTGGAGGCTCCGGAGGCGTTGAGAAATACCTGCCGGATCGGACGTTAGAGTATAAAAAGCAGCGCGAGGCTTCTGAAAATCTCGAATTACCTCCCGACCTTGTCAGTGGCGGCTTCGATGACGCGCTGGACATTCCCAGCGCTAGCGGAACAGCTACCTATACTGACTATACTGGCGGCCGGAATGCACGCCGCCAGGTCGCAAGCAGCGGCGATGTGTTACCGGAAGTGGCCGGGGTGACGCTGGAACGATCCGGCGATCAACGCTGGCTGGAGATCGATTCTACTCCGCAGAACGTTTGGCCCAGGATAATCGCCTTCTGGCGTCAACAGGGCATCTTGCTGCTGGAACAGGATCCAGCCATCGGCGTTATGAAAACCGACTGGCTCGAAAACCGCGCCGAGGTTCGAAGAGATTTCATCACCCGACAACTACGCAAAGTCGTCGACGGACTCTATGCCACATCGACGCGAGACCAATACCGTGTACGCGTTGATGCCGGTCCTCGACGCGATACCACGGAGGTCTATTTGACCCATCGCGCAATGGAAGAACGCTTGGTGCGTAACACACTCGGTGAGGATGCTACTACAGTCTGGGAACCAGCGCCTGGAGACCCGGATAAAGAAGCGGCGATGCTGAGGCGCTTGATGCTGTATCTCGGCGTATCTGACCAAAAGGCCGACCGTATGCTTGCTGCCGGCAGCCGCGGCGGGTCAACGCCCGCAACCAATACCGCAACCGCGGCGGGAACGCGATTGGTACGCTCCGGCAGCGGAAGCGAACTGATCATCCCGGAGGAATTCAGGCAAGCCTGGCGACAAACCGGGCTGGCGCTGGACCGAACCGGCTTCGCGGTCGAAGACCGAAATCGCAGCGAGGGTGTATTCTACGTGCGCTATGATGATCCGAACCGCGATCCCAGAAAAAAACAGGGCCTGGGTCAAAGATTAGCCTTTTGGCGCAAGAATCAGCTCGACACGGTGCAACAATATCAGGTCAAACTGATTGGCGGCGCCGACGATACCCGGGTGCTGATACTCAATACCAATGGTACGCAGGACACCTCGGCCACCGCTGAACGCATCTTGAGTCTGCTGCATGAGCAAATGCGCTGAATGCGGATCGCCGGGTGGAAAACCATGCTCAATCGAATACGCCTCTCACTGATCCTGTGCGTGACCTTAGTACTCAACTTGCCGGCCGCCGCCCAGCAGGTGGGATCGAGCACGCCGGAAAGCACCGAGACCGCCGCGGAGTACTACGAAAAGGCTTTGATCGCCAATAACCTGGGCGAGACACGCACGGCCTACATCTATCTGAAAAACGCACTCAAGGAAGACCCGCTGCTGCTGCCTGCGCACCTGCTGCTGGGGAGAATTTACCTATCCCTGGGTCAGGGAGAACAGGCCGAAAAGCAGCTGTTGATCGCCGACGGTCTTGGCGCACACCGCTCGTTGATTCAAAATTCCATGGCAAGAGCCTACCTGATGCAAGGCAAACCCGAGCAGTTACTAGACGAATTGTTCCCGATCGGCAGCGCTCCTGAAGAAGACGCCGAACTGCTCGCCTTGCGCGGCGAGGCGCATCTACAGCTGGAACAGCTCTTCGATGCACAGCGATCCTTCACTCAGGCATGGGAGTCCAACCCGCGATCAGCCGCTGCCATTGTCGGGCGCGTGCATGTGATGTTACTACAAGGGGAACTGGATATCGCCAGCAGCCTGGCCCGCGAAGCGGTCGAAATCGCCCCACAGAATCCGCGCGCTTGGTATCTGAAAGGCATGCTTGCCGACAATACAGAAGACTACATCGGCGCTTTAGAAGACTACGAACAAGCGGCCAAACTGCTGCCATCGTACCTGCCTGCACAAATCGCCCGCATCACTTTGCTGCTCCGGTTGCAGCGGGCAAGAGATGCCGTTGCTGTGGTGGACGAGATCAGCGAGCTTTTTCCAAATGATCCGCGAACGCATTATGTTGACGCCGTGGTGCAAGCGGAATTGGGCAACGATGAGGCAGCCGAGGAAGCACTAACCGAGGCATATAACCTGATTAAGCGTTTCCCACGTGAACTGATCGAGAACCACATGCCAACTCTGCTGATGGCAGGCATGGTCACATTCAACCTGAAGCAATGGGAACAGGCGCAAAATTATCTCAATCTCTATCTCTCTTCAAAGCCCAACGAGACTGGACCACGAGTGCTGCTTGCACGCATCGAGTTGGAGCAGCATGGGCAACCGGAAAAGGCAATTCGACTACTCGAGCCAGCGGTGGAACGGACGCCAGAGAATGTCCAGGCGCTTTCCATCCTAGCAGAGGCCTACATGAAGGCAAATCAGCATCTGAAGGCCGCCCAATTGCTTCGCGAGGCTGGAAAAAAACGCAAGAATGATCTTGTGCTTCGCACCCAGCGTGCTGTGAATGAGTTCGGACTGGGCCGACACAGCGCAGCAATCGAGCAACTTGCATCGGTACTTAGTGTACGCCCTGATTTCAGCAACGCCGGTGCAACCCTGGTAGTGATGCTGCTGCAGCAGGGTGACGCCAATGCAGCGCAGGAAAGAGCCCGCAACCTGATGTTGAATATGCCTGACAATTTATCCTACATCAATCTGTTCGGCGCCACCGCACTCTCCGCTGGCAATCTGGATCTGGCGCAATGGGCATTCGATCTTGCACTGGCGATCGATCCCACGTTCTACGTGGCGCGCGAGAATCTGGCTGAACTCCTGATTCAGCAAAACCAGATCCCGCTTGCACGCGGTCAATTGGAACGTATTCTCGACGCCAGGTCGGACGAGATAGATGCGCTGATGCTGCTGGCACGATCCTATGAATCCGAGGGCGATTTGGAGCGCGCCCTGCGGCTGTCTGAACGTGCATTGGGTGCTGACCCGAGCGCAGTGGATGTCGCCATCTACCAGACTGAGTTGCTGCTACGCATGCGTGAACCGGACAAGGCAGTGCAGGTTGCCGAGAGCATTGAGGTGCGGGCGCAAAATCCCGATAACGCGCAAATGCTTGCAACCCTGAGCCGGGCCTACATCGCCAGCGGCCGTCGGGCGACCGCTCAAACCGTGCTGCGACGAAGCTCCAGCCTGGCAGGTTATGATGCGCGCACCCTACTTGATATAGCGATGCTGCAGCGTGAGGCGGGCGATTTGGACGGAGCCTTGTGGTCTCTGCAGAAAGCCACCGATGGCGAGCCCGACTTCCTGCCAACCCGGCTCAAGTTCGGCGAATTGCTGATCCAAGCCGGTCGTATTGCCGATGCGATCCCGGCAGCACAAGCATTGGCCGTGGATTTTCCGGAGCAGCCCTATGCCGATCATCTCATGGGTCTGATTCATCAACATCAGGGAGAACATATCCAAGCCTTCGAAAGTTTCGCCAATGGCCTCGACAAACGCGCCTCCCCAATTCTGGCGCTGCGCGCGTACGAGGCCAAGCGCGATGCCGAGGGACTCGCCGCGGCAGTCGCCTTTCTAGCGCTCTGGGCAGCGGACAGCCCACCGGACAGCATTGTCATGCAGGCGCTGGCCGAAGGCTACTACGCCCTGGGGGAACACGAGCAGGCGCTGAAACTGTTCGACCAGGCGCTAGCGAAGGCGCCAGAAAATCCAATGCTGTTGAACAATCTGGCAGTGATCTACAACGAGACGAACGACGAGCGCGCGCTGGCTTACGCCCGTAAAGCATATGACCTGCTGCCAAGCGCACCAGAAATTGCCGACACCTTGGGCTGGATTCTGGTGCGGCAGGGCAACACCACGGAAGGCTTGAAGTATTTACGCGACGCGCGCTCGCGGGCTGCATCGGACCCCGGCATCAGCTATCACATCGCCGTCGCGCTGAACCAAATAGGGCGTACCGAAGAGGCGATCGAAGAATTGATCAAACTATTGCAAAATAGCGTCGACAAACAATTTGCGGAACGCCAAGAAGCCTCTGAATTACTTGACCGTCTGCGGGCTGTGCGCTCTGCGCAAAGTAGCTGAATCCGCCAGGTTCTATCTTCTCTCAGGAGCAAAAATGCTCGACCTCATCGGCAAAACCGCCGTCATCACCGGTGCTAGCCGCGGCCTCGGCGCCGGGCTAACGCAACGCTTTCTGGAGCGCGGCCTAAAGGTCGCTGCCTGTGCGCGAACATGCCCACAGTTATCCGGCAACGAAGCGCAATTACTGACGCTAGCTGCCGACGTCACCGACGCCGACGCCATGGACCACCTCTGCGCTGTCGCCGTAGAACGCTTCGGTCAAGTGGATCTCTGGATCAACAACGCTGGCCTGCTGGCCCCCATCGGCCCGCTGCGCGACAATGACCCGACCGAATTCGCATTGCACATCCAGGTCAATGTCACCGGCATCTTCACCGGCAGCCGCGCTTTCATCCGACACTTGCGCGCGCGAGGTGGCAACGGGGTGCTGCTCAATATCAGCTCCGGCGCTGCCCGCAACGCCTATGCCGGCTGGTCTGCCTACTGCGCCAGCAAGGCTGCCGTAGATCGCATGAGCGAGGCAATCGCACTTGAAGAAACTGCCAGCGGCCTGCGAGTCCACGCCGTCGCCCCAGGTATCATCGACACCGACATGCAGAGCATGATCCGCGGCTCTACCCCCGAGCGATTCCCGCGGGTACAGAAGTTCCTCGATATCAAGGCCAACAATGCCTTTAGTTCCACCGCCTTCGTCGCCGACCGGATACTGGAATTGGCTTTCGATCCCGCCGCTGACGCACCGGTGCTGACCACGCTGCCATTGGAGCACAGCTAGGCCCGACCAGCTTGATGCACCGCAGAGAACCTCGAGGAGAGGAAGCATTCGCCTTAGCACACCTGCGTGTCTGAGCTAAATATTCCTCAGATCAGCCATGCAAGACGACCGGAGCGCAGCGGACGAACGGGCCTGCGTAGCAAGATTGTTTTCATTGTTCCAAGGCGATTTCTGTCGAGAAACAGACCACCTGGCTTGTCTTCTCGTCCCGCATCGACGTCGCGAAGGTGAACGAGAACCCGGCGCCAGTTGGTCTGTTTCTCTCCGGCAATCGCCTAAACAGTTCGTTCTGGGAAGCCCGTGTGTTTGCGCACTTTCCGCGGCGAAAAAATTACCGCGGAAAAGCGCGGAGCAAAGGTTTCGTTGCTCATACGACCGGGACAACCTCTTGATTGCGGACCGAGGGTATGGTCGGTGATTGACCAGCAGCTCCAGCTTCATGCCCCGTCGCTTTCAGGTCATTCAGCAGCTGGGCTTCTATTTGGTTGGGCTCATGTATTCTGGGTCGCATATTTTGGGTCGCATATTCTGGGTCGCATATCCCGGAACAAGACACGACACTTGGCGCCGAGCCCTATTCAGTTAACGATCAGGTAGCATCAGATCCGATGCCGATATACACGTCCTCATACCTAAAACTCATCGCCGTCGGGCTGCTCACCTGGCAAACTGCGGCAGCCATACCTATCTTGCCGGCACATATCCCGAATGCCGCCAGCGCCTGCACCGATGCGTTGGAAAAGTTCCAAGCGCTGGCGGATCGCCGCGCTCGCGACTATGACCGCACTCAGGATATCAACCCAAAACAGCTCCTAGCATTACTGGAGGTTGCCGAGCGCACCGACTACAGCTTGGGCCAGCTGCTCGCCACCGGCGAGCACGAAAGCGCGCACACCTGGAATAATTTTGTTCGCCCTCCACTGAGCGGAGGACGCGTCGGCTCCGCTGCCGGAGTCTGGCAATTCCAGCCAAAGACCTTCGAGCGCGTTATCCATCTGTATGGCGAAGAACTGCTGGAACTGGCCGCTGCAGACCCAGCTGCCGGGCGACCACGGCTAGATCTCGGCTTTGGTCCATTCAGCGATGCCCAGGTCCGTTTGATTATCCACGACACCATCGACGGCCTTCGCGATTCGGACGACCAAGAGCTCCGACTGCTGCGACATAACGTCACCGTGCTGGCCTTTGCCAAATATCTGCTCAGTAAGGACTCGGGCGCACGCGACCCGGTGGAAGATTACCTGTTTCATTTTCTCGGCGCCAAGCAAGGCCGGCTCATTCTTAG
The DNA here is from genome assembly GCA_016745215.1 of Thiohalocapsa sp. PB-PSB1. GTDB lineage: Bacteria > Pseudomonadota > Gammaproteobacteria > Chromatiales > Chromatiaceae > Thiohalocapsa. The sequence continues at coordinate 2,370,010 of CP050890.1, read as the reverse complement.
CTGGGCGCGCGGTAATGCGCGCCATACGCGCAGCGTCAAGCCACCACCTCCCCCTGAGGAGCCGAAAGCGCCAATCAGTGTCCGACCTATGGATCAGCCGGGTGACAACCTCCCTGGCAAACCAAAGTTGATACTGACATTGGAGCCTAGAGCCTACAAACCGCTCATCCGCGGTGGGCAAACCCAACCGATTACGCCCAGCAACGCTATTCGGTTCCAACCGAGGAACACACCAAAAACGCAACCACCCGATGCCCAAAATCCACCACCGACGCCGCGCGCACCACGGTGGCCCGCTCCGCATGGTTACCCCTGGGATTCGCCAATCGTCACCGGCAATCTCGGCATGTTTTACCGCGACGGCACCGATCGTGGCGATCCCTATACCTGGGCCGAATTTCTCGAACATCTCTCGGACCGCGTTCAGGCAGCGCAACAGCCACGCCTTGTGCGCGCCAAATATGGCGTGGGATTCGAACTCAACGGCGGAGATATGCCGCACTGGTCGGTCGACCCAAACCATTCCGGCACGCTCATCCGGCTGCGCCTGGATGATGGCAGACACATAGAGATGCCGCGAGCGCGGCTGATCGCGCCCTTGGACGCCCGAGAGATGCGTGATTATCAGCGCCAACTGGCAACCCTGATCAGTTCCGGCGAAGCCGAGCCCACGACGATCCTGAGCAATGCTGCCACCACAACCCTGTACCGGCTAGGACTTCTATCAGGGCATGTGACTGATGCGCAGGCAGCGGCTCTGAACCGGGCAGATCTGATGGCAAAGCTTGGTACCGATATGGATTCAGGCGCGGGCATCGTGCTGCACACCAACCATGAGACCGTGCGTAACGCGCTGAACGCCTTCCGCAAACTGGTTGGAAAGGCGCCACCTCAAGATCCAGCACAGGCAGATCTGCTGCTGCCTGCTGAACGGATCGCATTGGAGATGTACGCAGCTCGGATCAAGCGATTCTTGGCGGCATCCAGGCCGGCGATGTAAGGTTACCTCCTCCCTCTGGCCTATCTAACCCTACCGTTCTTGGTCTTAGCGATTACCGCAGAGAAACAAACCAATAGGCGCCGTCTTCTCGTTCGCCTTCGCGAAGCGGCAATCCGCCCATCGTCGCTCTATGGGCGGGATGCCGCAATGTCGATGCCGGACAAGAGGACGAGCCAGGCGGTCTATTTCTCGACAGAAATCGCCTTAACACAGGTTTTCTGCACCGAACCATTGCTCACGGCGCTTGCACTGTTCGCGCCGCATCTCCTCGGAAAACCGGATGTCAATCCCACGTCATGCTGTGGATTCAATTTCCGGCAAATGAACATCGAATGCCGATCATCCCTTGCACAGTGAACCCTCAGCCGCTACTATTCGTGGGCTTAAGCAGAGCGTGGTCTTGCAACTCGCAACCACAAACGGTGAGACCCCGACAGCGGGGTTTTTTTGTCAGCCAGTGCCGGCCCGCTCGCCGTGGCCAGTGCGCAACATTCGATTGGGCCGATGGCCCATTTTTTTTAGTCTCTGTTTTAGATCGCTCTCATTTTCCGAGTAAAGTCAATGCGTACGGCCGATCATGCCGTGACAAACCTGGTCGAATCGGTGCTCGCTGCAATGGGCTATGAGCCAGTCGGCATCGAATATGTTCAAGGGGCCGCAGGCTCCGCGGTGTTGCGCGTGTATATCGATCATGAGCGCGGCATCAGCTTACAGGATTGTGAGGCGGTGAGCCGTCAATTGAGTGGGGTGCTTGATGTCGAAGACCCGATTTCAGGCCACTATGATCTTGAGGTATCCTCACCCGGCCTCGACCGTCCGCTGTTCAAGCTCGAACAATTCGAGCGCTTCACGGGTCGGCGCGCACAACTTCGCCTGGCCGTGAAGCAAAACGGCCGGAGGCGTTTCGAAGGCAAATTGGCCGGCATCGATGGCTCGTCGATCCTGCTGGAAATTGATGGTAAGCAATTGGAGCTGCCTTTCGACCTGATCGAAAAGGCTCGCCTGATTCCGGAATTCTGATCGCGGGTTGGTTGCATGAGTAAAGAAATTCTGCTGGTCGTGGATGTTGTCTCCAATGAGAAGGATGTTCCTAAAGAAATTATCTTCGAGGCGATGGAAGCAGCGCTTGCGTCAGCAACACGCAAAAAGCACGGCGGCGACATCGACGCGCGGGTTGCGCTCAACCGCGAGACCGGGGAGTACGATACCTTTCGCCGTTGGGAGGTTGTTGAGGATACCGATGGCGAGGCACTGGAAGCACCAGCGCGCATGATCACGCTATCCGCGGCAAGGGCGCTCGATCCAAATCTTGGTCTGGGCGATTTCGTCGAAGAGCAGATCGAGTCGGAACTGTTCGGTCGCATCGCCGCTCAGACGGCTAAGCAAGTGATCGTGCAGAAGGTGCGCGAAGCTGAGCGGGCGAAGATCGTGGAGATGTTCAAAGAACGTTCCGGCGAACTGGTAACCGGTATCATCAAAAAGGCTGAACGTGGCACCATCGTCCTCGACCTGGGTAACAATGCCGAGGCGCTGGTAACCCGCGATCAGATGATTCCCCGGGAGACCGTACGCGCCGGCGACCGGCTGCGCGGGCTACTGTATGAGGTACGGTCGGAACCCAAAGGACCGCAGCTGTTCGTCAGCCGCACCGCGCCAGCTTTGCTCATCGAGCTATTCAAGCTCGAGGTGCCGGAGGTGGGCGAAGGCACCATCGAAATTGTTGCTGCCGCCCGCGATCCTGGTCTGCGGGCCAAAATTGCAGTTCGCACCAACGATGCCCGGATTGATCCAGTTGGCGCCTGTGTCGGTATGCGTGGTTCACGGGTTCAGGCGGTATCTAACGAGCTGAATGGCGAGCGCGTTGATATCATCTCCTGGGACCAGAATCCGGCCCAGTTCGTTATTAACGCCATGTCGCCAGCCGACGTGGTATCTATTGTGATCGACGAAGAAGCACGCAGCATGGACGTAGCAGTAAAAGAGGAGAATTTATCCCAAGCCATCGGTCGCGGTGGACAGAATGTACGCCTCGCAAGTCAGCTGACCGGTTGGGATCTGAACGTGATGAGCGAGGAGGATGCATCCGCAAAGAGCGAAGAGGAAGGACGACGCGTCGCCGTCGGCTTCATGGGTGCACTGCAGATCGACGATAACGTCGCCTCAGTGCTTGTCGAGGAGGGCTTTACCACGGTTGATGAGATTGCCTTCGTTCCTGAAGCGGAACTGATGGCGATCGCCGAGTTCGACGAGGAACTAGTCCGCATCCTTCGCCAGCGCGCCAATGAAGTGTTAATGAGTCGTGCTGCTGCGAACCACGAAGACCCGGACGCGGTGCCGTCGAACGATCTACTGACCATGGAGGGTATGGACGAAACTCTCGCTTGCGCCCTTGCACGCAAAGGCATCGGCACGATGGATGATTTAGCCGAGCAATCGGTGGACGAACTGATGGAGTTCGACGACATGGATGAAGAGCGCGCAGCGCGATTGATCATGAAGGCACGCGAGCCCTGGTTCGCCGAGTCGGAACAGGAATAGCTTGCAGAGGTTGTCTATGAATACCGAAGTCACAGTCAAACAACTCGCTAGTACAGTCGGGATACCGGTTGAGCGCTTGCTGGCTCAGCTCAATGAGGCTGGCATCGCCGCGAGCGAGGCGGAATCGACCATCACCGAACAGCAGAAACTACAGCTGCTCGGTTATCTACGCCGGGGTCATGTCAAAAAAGAGCCAGATACCCTAGACACCGATCCAAAACGCTCTGGGATCCCGCGCAAAAGCAACGCCGAGGCGCGTCCGGCCGGGGTTGTTTCCCGCCCTACCGGCACAGCGGCACGTCCCACGGTCAGCAGCCGGGCCGCCGCGCAACGTCCGACCAAGACAGTCAATGTAGAGGTGCGCCGTAAGCGATCCTTCAGCAAAAATGAGGAGAAACCAGCCGGGTCACCCACGCGACCATTGGACGCGCGACCAGTCGCACAGCGGACCACAAGGGGCGGCGGCTTGGCCGATGAACAGCGTCGGCGCGCCGAGCTCGAGGAGCGCCGCGCCGAAGAGGACGCACGCCGACTGGCAGAGCAGGAGGAGCAGGAGCGCTTGCGCAAGGAGGAAAATGCTCGTCGTCGTCAGCAGGAAGAGGAGCGTCGGCGACGCGCCGAAGAAGAGCGTGTACGTGCCGCCGAAGCCGCGGCGGCGGCCGCGTTGGAACCAGAACCAGAAATCACCCCGCAGCCACAATCGGAGCCAAGCTCAGAAGTGCATTCAGAGCGGGTGTCGGAGCCAGCCGCTGATTCAGCATCGCCTGATGCAACAACTCGAGCAGCGCCCGGACCAGCACTGGCAGAGGCACCTGAGTTCTCAGACGCTGCAATTGCGCATGCTGATGATACAGAATATGCGGATGCCGCGACCGGCAAAACCAAGTCAATCGACAGCGAAGTCATGCTAACAGCGGCATCCACTAAGCCCAAGCAAGAGCGCAAATTCGCAAACTCCGCAGCGTCAGTTAAATCCAGCAAGGCCGGACCGCAGCCTGACGAGGAACGCGAACGAACACGCAAGCATGGCAGGAAACTTGCCGAACGGGACGATACCGAGACCGGAAAGCCAACGAAGAAATCACAACGAAAAGATGCGGGTCGTTCCAGACGCGGCGGCGCGGCCTCTGATTTCGACGATGAGGGAGGAGTGATCTCCCGCCCAGGCACCCGTCGGCGCAAAAGAGGCGCGCGCCCACAGCTGCAGGATATGCATGGTTTCCAGCGCCCCACCGCGCCAGTGGTTCGAGAGGTCGAGGTACCAGAGTCTATCACCGTTGGTGAATTAGCCGCGCGCATGTCAATCAAAGCCGCGGTCGTTGTCAAGGAGCTATTCAAGCAAGGCGTCATGGCAACGATTAATCAGGCACTCGATCGTGATACCGCGATGTTGCTGGTGGAGGAGATGGGACACAATGCGGTTGAGGCACGTGTCAAAGACGCTGAAGACAACATGATGGCCCTGCTGGAAGAGGCCAGTGACCAAGCTGACCGCCTGCCACGCGCGCCGGTGGTGACCATCATGGGCCACGTCGACCATGGCAAAACTTCTTTACTCGATTACATCCGTCGGACCAAAGTGGCAGACGGCGAGGCCGGCGGCATCACCCAACACATAGGCGCTTACCACGTCAAGACGGACAAGGGCACTATCTCGTTCCTCGATACCCCGGGCCACGCTGCCTTTTCCACTATGCGCGCACGCGGCGCCGAGGTGACCGACTTGGTCATCCTGGTGGTAGCTGCAGACGACGGAGTCATGCCACAGACCGTCGAGGCGATTCAGCACGCGCAGGCCTCCAACGTGCCGATTGTCGTCGCGGTCAACAAGATGGATAAGCCCGATGCAAACCCCGATCGCGTTATGCAGGAACTGACCCAGCACGAGGTGGTACCCGAGGAATGGGGCGGCGATACGATGCTCGTCAAGGTATCGGCCAAGACTGGCGAGGGCATTGACGATTTACTCGACGCCGTACTGTTGCAGGCCGAGGTATTGGAACTGCAGGCGCCGGTGGATACCGCCGCACATGGGGCCATCGTCGAGTCTAGTGTCGAGAAAGGGCGCGGCCCGGTGGCCACTGTGCTAGTGCAATCGGGTACCCTGCGGCTCGGCGACAGCATTGTCAGCGGCGCTGAATACGGTCGGGTGCGCGCCATGTTCGATGAAAGTGGACGCTCGGTGCAATGTGCGGGGCCGTCGATCCCGGTGCAAGTACTCGGTCTTTCCGGTGCACCCAATGCTGGTGACGATGTCATCGCCGTCGCGGATGAGAAAAAGGCACGCGAGGTCGCGGAACTGCGGGAAAATCGAGAACGTCAGACACGTATTGACGAGCAGCGCGCCGCGAGCCTGGATCAGCTTTTCTCACAGCTCAAGGAAGGCGAGGCCAAGAGCGTTAATATCATCCTCAAGGCTGATGTGCAAGGCAGCGTCGAGGCACTGCGCGAGGCGCTGCTAAAGCTCACCAACGACGAGGTCAAGGTATTCTTGGTGGCATCCGGCGTCGGTGGAATCACCGAATCCGATGCGAACCTCGCGGTCACATCCAACGCCATCATACTCGGGTTCAATGTTCGCGCCGATGCCGCTGCACGCAGAGTGGTAGAGGAGCGCGGCCTTGATCTGCGCTACTACTCGATTATCTACGAGCTGATCGATGACGTGAAGAACGCCATCTCCGGCATGCTAAGCCCAATTGTCACCGAAGAGATCATTGGCCTGGCTGAAGTAAGGGACGTGTTCCGTTCATCCAAGTTCGGTGCCGTAGCCGGTTGCATGGTGGTAGATGGTCTAATCAAACGCAACAATCCGATCCGCGTATTGCGCGATAACGTCGTCGTCTACGAAGGCGCATTGGAGTCCCTACGCCGCTTCAAGGACGATGTTGCCGAGGTCAAATCCGGCGTCGAGTGCGGCATTGGTGTCAAGAACTACAACGATGTACAGCCCGGTGACCAAATCGAGGTGTTTGAACGCACCGAACGGGCGCGAGTGCTGTAATGCAGGCACGCTGTCCCGCCACCCTGAAATCGCCCGGGCAGTCCGTTGTGAGCTTGAGCAGGCGGTTGTGATCCACGTGGGGCGAACGTTTTGAGCCGCGGCGGCACGCGCGAGTTTGATCGTGGCGAACGCGTCGGCAGCGAACTGTTGCGCGCATTGATCCCAATCCTACGCGGTGTCAAGGATCCACGCCTCGGTGCAATCACACTGCAGGAAGTGCGCGCCAATCGCGATCTCTCCCACGCCAAGGTCTTTTTTACCTGCTTTCCTCTGGACGAACATGGCGCGGAGCAGGAGCGGCTGTTAAACCGAGTCCTGGTCGGCTATCTGCGCGCCCAGCTCGCCAAGACACTTCGACTGCGGACCGTGCCGCAGCTCCACTTTGTGCATGATGCTTCGGTGCGCGAAGGCGAGCGGCTGGCGGCACTGATCGATCGGGCAGTTGCCAGCGCGAACACCGATACATCGACCCCAGATGCAAGCCCCCCAAATGCAAGCCCCCCAAATGCAAGCCCCAAGGCAGGCCCTGGCAACGCGGACAGCGATAACAGCCACTGAGTACGGTTCAGAGAACACTATGGCAAGACGACGCAAACAGGGGCGTGACGTCAATGGCATCCTGTTGTTGGATAAGCCCATCGGCATCTCGTCCAATCATGCGCTGCAGCGCATCAAACGACTCTACAACGCGGCAAAGGCCGGACATACCGGCAGTCTCGACCCTCTGGCGACCGGGCTGTTACCTCTGTGCCTAGGCTACACCACCAAGTTCTCCGCATTTCTGTTGGATGCGGACAAGCGCTATCGGGTGAGGGTCCGGTTGGGTATAAGCACCAGTACCGCGGATGCCGAGGGCGAGGTCACAGCAACTGCCAGCGCGGATAATGTAACGGAATCCGCCGTGCGCGAGCTGTTGGCTGGATTCGTCGGCACAATCGAGCAGCTGCCACCGATGTACTCGGCGGTCAAACATCAGGGGCAACGTCTTTACAAGCTTGCGCGCGAGGGCAAAGAGGTGCAACGCGAGCCACGCGCCATCAGGATTTACGCCCTTGATCTGTTGCACTTCGATCCGCCTGAGATCGAACTGCAGGTGCATTGCTCCAAAGGCACCTACGTGCGTACGCTGGCCGAAGATATCGGCAGCGGACTCGGCTGCGGCGGCCATGTCTCGGCGCTGCGCCGCACCGGCGTCGGCCCCTACGTGGAGGGCAACATTCGATTTGTTACCGTCGATGATGTCGCAGCGGCTGCGGAACAAGGCAGCGACGCCTTGGACTCGCTGATCTTGCCATTGGATACCGCTTTGAACCACTGCCCGGCACTGCGACTCTCCACGAACGCCGCATTCTATCTGGGACAGGGACAACCGGTCCTGGTACCGCAAGCCCCCACTGCGGGTACGGTTCGGCTCTACGATCAGTCCGAGCGCTTTGTCGGCGTTGGCGTTATCCTCGACGATGGACGCGTTCAGCCGAAGCGCTTGCTGTAATATACAGCCTGCAAACGCGTATAATTACGGATTTTGTTACCGGCTCTTATTGGCCAGGATTCGCTGCCGGTCGATCCCATCAACAATCCTGTTTTCGGTTCCGGTCGTTCTGAAGTCATTGTCGGAACGACCAGACCGCCGGCCATCGGCCGTCCGGTTCGAACCCCTCATCCCGCGTGCCGCCAGGCAACGCCCAACTTTAGGATCTTACTCAATGACCATGACCGCTGAAGAAAAACGCCTGATCGTTGAAGAACACGCTCGGGTACCTAACGACACCGGCTCACCCGAGGTGCAGGTTGCATTGCTGACCGCTCGCATCAAGCAACTCACCGGACACTTCACCAAACACAAGCATGACCATCACTCGCGCCGCGGCTTGGTGCGCATGGTCAACTCCCGGCGCAAGCTGCTCGATTATCTGAAGGGCAAAGATGTCGATCGTTATCGAACGCTGATCCAAAAGCTGGGCCTGCGCCGCTGATCGGCCGAACGATTACTCGGCTTGCCGCCACGCAACCCCAACGGGCCACAACCTGTCGGGGCGAATAAGCGCAATGGATCGGCAAACCGATTGATTCGGACCCGCCCGCCGGCCCAACGCCTGGCGCGCAGCAGCCCAACGACTCTACGGGTGCCTCGTGGCTCCCGGATGTTGCCTTCACAGGAACCACGCAGAGGATCTACCCAGTGACCCCCATCCACAAACAATTTCAGTTCGGCGAACAGACCGTAACCCTGGAAACCGGAGAAATCGCCCGACAGGCTGACGGCGCCGTGATGATCGATGTCGACGACACCGTGCTGTTAGTCACCGTGGTGATCGACAAGCGTGCCACCGAACTCAAGGACTTTTTGCCGCTGACCGTCGATTATCAGGAAAAAACCTATGCTGCCGGCCGCATCCCCGGCGGCTTTTTCCGACGTGAGGGGCGCCCGAGCGAAGGTGAAATCCTGACCTCGCGCCTGATCGATCGGCCGATCCGCCCCCTGTTTTCCAAGGGTTTTGGCCGCGAGGTACAGGTCATCGCCACGGTAAAATCGCTGAACCCGGCAGTCAATCCCGAGGTACCAGCATTGCTCGGCGTTTCCGCAGCACTGGCTATCTCCGGCGCCCCATTCAACGGCCCCATCGGCGCTGCCCGGGTCGGCTACAAAAATGGCGAGTATCTGCTGAATCAGCCCATGATCGGCTTGAACGCGGACAGCGACCTCGATTTAATCGTCGCCGGAACAGAGAAAGCGGTATTGATGGTCGAATCCGAGGCACGCGGCCTGCCGGAAGACATCATGCTTGGCGCGGTGATGTTCGGCCACGAACAGATGCAAGTCGCGATTCAGGCCATTCGCGAATTTGCCCAGCAGGTAGGTAAGGAGCCTTTACCCATCGAGGCTCCGGCAACTGATGCAGAATTGACCGCGGCGGTCGAAAACAGCGCCGCCGAGCGCCTGCGCGAAGCGTATCGCATCAAAGACAAGATGCAGCGCCACGATGCGTTGGGCGCCATCCGAGCTGAGCTGTTCGAAACGCTTGCCGGCGAGGACGGTCAATGGGAGCAGCCACAGGTCTATGCTGCTTGCGAAAAGCTGGAAAAGACAATCGTCCGCAGCGCTGTTTTGGCTGGCGAGCCGCGTATCGACGGCCGCGATACCAAGACCGTGCGACCCATCAGGGTGCGCACTGGTATACTGCCGCGCACCCACGGCTCGGCCCTGTTCACCCGTGGCGAAACGCAGGCTATCGTCGTCACCACCCTCGGCACCGAGCGCGACTCGCAGATCATCGACGCCCTGGATGGCGAGCGCCGCGAGCCGTTCATGTTGCACTACAACTTCCCGCCCTTCTGCGTTGGAGAACTCGGCCGTGTTGGCAGCCCGAAGCGCCGCGAGATCGGCCATGGTCGGCTGGCCAAACGTGGTGTTCTGGCCTCTATGCCCGGACTTGACGAGTTTCCGTACTCGGTGCGCGTCGTCTCCGAGATCACCGAATCCAATGGATCCAGCTCCATGGCCAGCGTCTGCGGCACCAGCCTATCGCTGATGGACGCCGGCGTGCCGATCAAAGCGCCGGTGGCCGGCGTCGCAATGGGTCTGATCAAAGAGGGCAACGATTTTGCCGTGCTTACCGACATCATGGGTGATGAAGACCACCTCGGCGACATGGATTTCAAGGTCGCCGGCACCGCCGATGGCATCAACGCTCTGCAAATGGACATCAAAATCGAGGGCATCACTCAAGAAATCATGCAAACCGCGCTGTCCCAGGCAAAGGAGGGACGCATGCATATTCTCGACGAGATGAATAAGGTCATCAATGCCCATCGCGCCGAGATGTCAGAACACGCCCCGCGTATTATCGAATTCAAGATTCATCCGGAAAAGATCCGCGATGTCATTGGCAAAGGCGGTGCCACGATTCGCTCCATCACCGAAGAAACCGGTGCCACCGTTGACATCAACGACGAAGGCGTGGTCAAGATCTTTTCGGTGCAAAAAGCCGCCGGGGAGGAGGCCAAGAAGCGCATCCGCCTGATCACCGCCGACGTCGAGGTCGGCCGAATCTATGAGGGCAAAGTGGCCAGGCTGATGGACTTTGGCGCCTTCGTCACCATCCTGCCCGGACGCGACGGCCTGGTACACATCTCCCAGATCTCCGAAGAACGCGTGCAAAGCGTCAGCGACAAACTCAGCGAAGGCGACCTTATCAAGGTGAAAGTGCTGGAGGTGGACAAGCAGGGCCGCATTCGCCTGAGCATGAAAGCCATTACGGATGATGAGCGGCTGTCGACGAATTAGGGAAGGATACAGGAGCAACTAACACCAACCTGCGCCTCATTCATCATTAGAAGGTGCCCGCGAGAGGCGTAGCCTAGGCTGTCGAAATCAGCAGCCTCACTAAAACAAGCGCTTCCCGGTTGATGGACGCTTAGTCGGTGTCGGGATCGGTGTCAAGGTCAACATTAGGGATTGGTATCGAGCTGGCTGCTTTGATCGATGAGCTGATTCGATTCCGATTCCGATTCCGATAGCGACCCCGACACCGATTCGGCTTCCCCAGTGCGTTCGATGATGCAACCCAAGACCCGGAATCGGTTTGGCATCAAAACTCGGGACATTTCGACAGCCTAGGCGTAGCCTGTATAGCCTTGGTTACTCTTTGTTGAATCGCCGAAAGTCGAATCGTTGACGCTGCTCGCTCGCGTCAGCATCTTAGGTAGGGTGTATATTCGAATTCGACACATCCTACCTAGCCTGCTTCTATTGTTGGCGGGCTGCTCTGGACTGCTGTTAAGATCAGCAAACGAGCCCACCGCGGCGATGTCGCCCACGGGTGCGCAAATCGACTCTGGTAGGATCACCTCTTCCACTGGTTGTAAACTCGACTACCGCATCTATGATGCCGATACAGAAGACCGGAGCAGCCTTGTCGTACTCGCCCATGGATTTCTGCGCAGCCAGGAACGGATGCAGGCACTGGCCGAGGCCATCGCTGCTTCCGGAATACCGGTGGTGACACTCGACTTTTGCAATTCACGCATCTGGAACGGTCGTCACGCCCAAAACGGACTCGATATGGTGGCGTTGGCGCATGCGCTGGACGCAAAGCGCGTCATCTATGCCGGGTTTTCCGCTGGCGGTCTTGCCGCGGTGATCGCTGGCAGAGCCGATGCAAAGGCGATCGGTATCATCACCCTCGACCTAGTTGAGACCCAGGGACTCGGCATACGCGCGGCTGCCGGGATCGACAAACCATTGCTTGCCATCGCCGGCGAACCCACCAACTGCAACGCCCTGGGTAATGGCCAGGCGGTGTTTGCTGCCACCGAAAACGCGCGTATCCAGCGCATCGAGAGCGCTGGTCATTGTGACTTCGAGGCACCGACCGATGTACTTTGCGAACTGATCTGCTCCGATCCAGACTCTGATGCACCAAGCCTACCCATTCCAAGTCAGCGTGAACGCATTATCGCCAGCACCACACTGGCCATACATGCCCTGCTCGAGGACAATCTGCAGGCTTGGCCTGATCAGTAACCATTCAGAAAGAACCCGCGCTTTCCCTTTGCTGGAGAAGATCAGCAGCTCAGGGATTCAGGTTGAATCGCAACTCGGGCCAGCGTAGCCTTCTGCGCATTCGGCCCGCGACGCACGACGCCACCCCGGCGCACGCCGGGGCACTCACCGCCAGCATCCCATGCCAAATCGATGTCAGATATTGCCCGGAATCAGTCTAATCCAAATCAGATCACAGCAGCCAAGCCCGGGTCGGATCAGGGCGAGAATGACCTGCCACCGGAGGCTCTCGCCAGTAAGGGTCCATCCAAGGGACTGCGCCAGACCACCTTGCTGAGCCGTCGGTTCGGCCTGCAAGCAGCATTGCTCGCCGCGGCGCTCTACATACTCACCTGCGGCAGCGCCAACGCCGAGTTGACCGCGACTTTGTCCGCAAGCACCTTGCTACCCGGCCAACCGGTGGTACTGACCTTGACACAGACCGGAGCGGCTGGCGCAGCCATCAACCTAGAACCTCTGCAACTGGACTTTCAGATTACCAACCGCGGCAGCCGCAGCGAAATCAGAGTGATCAATGGACAGCGTCAGAACCGGCAAGAGCTGCGTTTGACCCTACTGCCGCGACGCACCGGAACCCTGACAGTACCGGCATTGCGTGCCGGCAACGATGTTACGCGCCCGCTCACCCTGGTGGTCGCACCCACCAAGACACTCGACGCTACGCTGCTCAGCGTCCCGAACGGTATTGCCCAAGAACAGCCTGTTGCGTCGCCGCCATTGGCAATCGAGATCGAAGCCCGAGTCGAACCCGCGCAGGTCAGGGTACAGCAACAAGTGGTGCTGACCGTGCGCGTCAGCTCGCCGAAAATGCCGCCCAGCGGACATTTACATGAGCCACACATCGCCGCTGCCCGAGTGCTACCACTGGGCGAGGAACGGAGGATTGAAAACACGAACGAAGGCAATCTCCAGGTCTATGAACGACGCTTCGCGGTGTTTCCGGCGAAGCCCGGCAAGCTGGACATCCCAGCGCAAAGATTCGATGCCTGGCGAACCGCCGGCGGCGCCCCGGTGCCGTTCGAATCCGATGCGCTCAGCGTAGACGTGCAGCCGGCCGTGGCGGCACCCGCAACCAGCAAAGACAACATAGCCTGGCTGCCGGCTCGGGCTCTGACACTGGTGGAAGCCGGCCCAACGGCGGTGCGCCTGGCGCCCGGGCAAACCCTGACGCGCATGATCACGTTACGCGGCGACGGCGTGATGGCGGAGGATCTGCCGGCGATTCCGCTTCAGATCCCATTTCTATTGCGCATGCGCAACGATCCGCCGCGGCTATGGAATGAGCATACTCCAAACGGGGTGATCGGCTATCGCAGCGAGCGTGTATTGATCGGCACCTCCGAGGAAGGCGTCTACCAGCTTCCGGGCGCTGGCATCGATTGGTGGAATACCGAGACGGAACGCTGGGAACAGGCAACCTTACCTGCTTGGACGGTGACAGTGGCAGCTTTCATATCGGAAAATCGGCGTCCGGCCGCCACCTGGAACGAATGGCCACCAGCAGTCGAGGACAGCAGCAAGGGATCGATCGCGGCAGACACAAACAGCGATTCCGATGTTCCGACATCACCCTGGTGGACGGCGTTCTGGCCCTGGTTCTGGGGCTTTATCGCCATCATCGTCATAACGCTGCTGGTTATCATACTGGTCAGGCGTCGCGAGCAGCGACCTGCACCAGAGATAGGCATGGTTGCACCCGACGAGTTTCCGGTCACCGAACAAACCAGCGAGGAGCCGTTCGATGCAACCATATCGAAGCTTCAGCAGGCATACGATCGCGGCGATGCCAACGCGGCACGCGAAGCATTGCTGGATTGGGGTAAGCAAGTCTGGCCAGAGTCCGTACCAGCTAATTTATCGCAACTGGCATTACGCGTGGAGCCACCGCTGCGCGATGAAATCCGATTATTAGATAAAGCCTTCTTCAGCCCGACGCCGATCGACTGGACAGGATCGCCGGTATGGGAGCGACTCGCGTCGGCCGTCACCAAATCGGCAAACGAGCAGAAATCCTCAGGCCTGACCCAATAGATTAGTGAGGCGTTCGATCTCCTGCTGAGCTTGGATTTGATCGGTGACATCATATTGCACCCCCAGGTAATAAATCACCTGTCCCTCCGGGTCCAGCAGGGGGCGAATACTGAGACGATTGTGAAACAGGCTGCCATCCTTACGATAATTACGCAATGTCACCTCTACCGATCGATGCTCTGCCAGGGCCGCCCGAATCTCGTCTATAGCGGGCTGATCGCGATCCTCACCCTGTAGGAAGCGACAATTCCGCCCGACGATCTCGTCGCGACTGTAACCGGTCATCTGCACAAACACATCGTTAGCGTAGATGATAGGGTTATCCGGCAGGTCGGGATCGGACAGCGTGACACCGTTGACACAACTGTCCAGAATCTGTGCCAGCACGGTTGGAATCACGCCTGGATCTTTTTCTGCCACGAAGTTCATCGTACTTTCCCCTGCTTGTAGGTAATCAATCTCGGTCATGCCAAACGTCAGACCGACTTCGGCTCAGTTTGGTAAACCCTGGCTGACTGGACTCGTCTTAGGCCTTTTCGGACTCCGCCGCAACCTCGGACTCGATTAACCGCTTGAGATTACGCACGGTACGCTCCGCCCCCTCCTGCACCGCCACCCGGATCAGCTTCTCGAATGGTCGCATCATCAGATCCAGCCGACGCAATTCGAATGTAAAGCTTAGCTTGGTATGGGCATTACCGGCACCGATCCGGTAGTCGACAACAAATGGGAAACTGGTACCCTGGAAAGTGAGCCGCTGATGCGGTTGCATCTGCGTAATCTTGAATGTGGACTCGGTGCGCCGCCCTTGATCTACGCGCACCTGACGCGCGAGGGTGCCGACGCGTAACGGCCCCTTTGACAACAACCGAAGCTCTTTCACTTCCGGCGACCAACGCGGATAATTGCGTGCGAAGTCATCGGTAATAAACCGATAAACGGATTCTGGTGCCCGCTGGATCTCGATATTGGCTTGCGCTCTGACCACGGCTCCCCCCTGAATTCCCGTTGCAGATTTTTCGGAACAGTGACTTCAAGTGCGACCCTAATAGGCCGAACTGGTTCCAACTCTTTAAGATTTTATGACTACAGCAAATCACTCTTTCAACTCCGCCGTCAATCAGCCGCTCGGTACTTTATACGACCTCGTCACCGGCGACGAGGATGCCCGCGTCTGCAAAGACATCCCAGCAGAGTCCTGTAAAGACCAACCTCGCAACTTCTTCGCCTATCTCGGGGCGAATCTGCTGACCAAAGTTGCCGACGAATGATGCAGCGCAAAATTAATTCTACCATGGCTGCTCGGCGCGCTCGGTTCGCCGGCAGCCTTGGTGGGTTTGTTAGTACCAATTCGCGAGGCCGGCGTACTCTTGCCGCAGCTAGCCGTTGCCGCCTACATCCGCCGGATGGCGCTGCGCAAGGGCGTGTGGATCTTGGGCTCCATGCTGTCGGCAGCGGCGCTGGCGCTGATGGCGCTTGCCGCGGCAACCTTGTCTGGCGCCAGCGCGGGTTGGGCAATCCTGGGCCTGTTGATCCTATTCAGTTTGGCCCGCGGCCTGTGCTCAGTATCCGCCAAAGATGTGTTGGGGAAGACCGTATCCAAGGCCAGACGAGGTAACCTAATGGGTCTATCTGCCGGTATTGCCGGTGCAATGACATTACTATTGGGGTTTTTGCTGCAATTCGCCGCCGCCGACGATACCAGCAGCAAGCTGTTTGTCGTCCTGCTGGCTGGTGCCGCCCTGTTATTCGCCCTGGCAGCCCTGGTAATTCGCTTTATTATCGAACAACCCGGTGCCAGCGAAGGCGGCGGCAATGCATTGACGGTCGCCATCGAGAGCATCGCACTGCTGCGCACCGATGCCATGTTCCGCAATTTTGTACTGGTACGCATCGCATTGCTGAGCGTGGCATTGGCACCGCCGTTTTACGTATTGCTGCTGCAAAGCAGCAGCGGTGGCGACCTGACTGGGCTCGGATTGCTGATCATCGCCAGCGGTCTTGCCAGCAGCATCAGCGCTCCAATCTGGGGGCGGCTCAGCGACCGTTCCTCCCGATGGGTCATGGCGCTGGCTTCGGCAGCAGCAGGCATCGTTGGATTAATGACCTGGCTTTTTGCCCAGATCGATGTGCCACTGTTGCAAGGACCTTATGCATTCGCGGCGCTGTTTCTGTTATTGAACATCGCTCATGCAGGCGTGCGCCTGGGTCGCAAGGTCTATCTGGTGGATATGGCCCAAAGCGATACCCGGGCGGCCATGGTCGCAGTCAGCAACACCGCCATCGGCATTGCGATGCTGGCGGGCGGGCTAATCGGCATCATTGCCGACCTATACGACGCCGCCAGCGTCATCCTGGTACTGGCTGTAGGCTCGCTTGCCGCCGCGCTCTACGCATTAAGCCTGGCCGAAGTTTCGGAACCGGCCTGAAGACCCAGGACTGCAAGCGCATCGTGCCGGGAGCTGCCTTCTATAGCATGTAGCTGCGCAGGTCAACTCGCCCGCTGCACCCAGGGGGTGCTGCCTTCAAAAAATGTAAGGATTCACCGCAGAGACGCAGAGGGGTCAAGGCTAGGCTGTTGAAATCTGCCGTCTCACTAAAACAAGCGCTTCCCGGTTTATGGATGCTTAATCGGTGTCAAGGTCGGAATTAGGGGTTGGTATCGAGCTGGCTGTTTTGATCGATGAGCGGATTTGATTCCGATTCCGATAGCGACCCCGACACCGATTAGGCTTCCCCCGTGCGTTCGATGAAGCAATCCAAGACCCGGAATCGGTTTGGCATCAAAACTCAGGACATTTCGACAGCCTAGGTCAAGGCTCCTCGCCCGCAAGCGGACCTTGACCAGCTGTGGGAACCGGTCGGCGTAGGAGCCCGCTTGCGGGCGACCCAGCAAATCATGCCAGCGGAGCGGATGCGAGCGCCGCGCCCTTCCCGGGAGAAAGACTCTAGGCCACTGTCTTCTCGACAAATGAACTGAAGATACCGCAGGGTGCAACCCGCCCAGCACTGCTTGATAAAGATCGGGATCGGGATCGGGGTCGAAAAGACATGACATCAGAGCGTGAGAAACCTGACGTTTACTGGGCGCTGCCTTCAGAGAATAAAGGGTTCACCGCAGAGACGCAGAGTGTGCAAAGAGGCCAAGGCCAATAGGTGAACAGTCTACGAAGGCAGCACCTAAGCAGTACGAATATCGCCATCGGCAAGGCAGACTCAGGAGAAATGCGAAAAACGGGAAAACGAGCTGGATAACATGTCAAATCAGAGCCCTTTTTCGCGCTTTTCAGTGTTTCATAGCTCCAACCTCGGAAGTCCAAAGAAGATGTGCTGTTTGATTGTGGAACTTTCTCCAGGTCGCGTTGCCCCCTGCCGGAGGATTGGTCGAGCAATGATCGCATCGGGGGAACGCGCCGCGCACCAAATGTTGGTTGTTATTTCAGCGCATGCACCAGCTCGAGCAACTCCGGAGCATCCCACTCGCGCTCACCCTGTGCTCGATAGACCAGACGCCCCGCGGGGTCAACTACAAAAGTGGTCGGCAGACCAGTCATCGGCCATTGTTGCGCGACCTTCGAATCAGTATCCATAGGGAGCGGAAAATCAACGCCAAGTTCATTGACAAACTGCTCAATGGTGTCAGCATCCTCACCGACATTGATGGCCAGCATTAGAATTCCGTCGTCTTTCACTTGATCCCAGGCACGCTGCATTGATGGCATTTCAGCCCGGCATGGCGGACACCAGGTGGCCCAAAAATTGATTATTACAGGCTTGCCACGCATATCCTCCAGCCTATATTGTCGACCATCCGCATCCTTCAGCTCGAAACCAGGAGCAATCGGCTGATCGGGGATAGAGGTTAATGATGTATCTTGCGCACTCGCGGTCAGGCTCAGTATCCAAAATCCCAACATCCAAAATAGAATGTAAAATGAAGCGAGGCGAAAAGGGTAATAAAAACGGGACTTCACAAGTTTCGGTCTCTATTGTTAATAGTGAGTTGTCAACAACGACGTCCTATCGGGAAAGATGTGCTGCGCGCACTTCGTCTCTGCGAGCGGTGACGTCGACGAGCATCAAAAGCGTGCGGAAACGATATGGGTTCCTCTCACCAAATTCCGAGCAATCTGGAACGCCTGCTATGGCAAACAGATCCCAACGATCTGCCAATTTGGCAGCGCAATCTACTGCTGCCGGCACGCATGGTGCATGCGATTGGTCGCGATTTCAGCCATGGCCTGCTGAATCTGCAAGCCATGAGCCTGGTGTATTCCACCTTATTAGCGCTGGTGCCCCTATTGGCGGTCAGCTTCTCGGTACTCAAGGGCTTCGGTGTCCACAACCAACTCGAGCCCGTACTCATGGAGGCACTCTCGCCGCTGGGCGCCCAGGGTCGTGAAATTGTAACCAAGTTAATCACCTACGTGGATAACACCAATGTCGGCGTGCTCGGTTCCGTCGGACTGGCTGTTTTACTGTACTCGGTGATCACGCTGATTTCGAAGATTGAACAAGTCTTTAATTTCACCTGGCACGTACAGGAAACGCGCCCGCTGGCACAGCGCTTCAGCCAATATCTAAGCGTATTGCTGATCGGCCCGGTTCTGTTTTTCTCGGCGGTGGGCGCGACCGCTTCACTGCGCAGCAATGCCGTGATAGAGCACATCATCGGCCTCGAACCTCTGGGCTTCCTGCTGGACAGCGTTGGGCGACTGGTTCCCTACCTGCTGATCACACTTGCCTTTACCTTCGCCTATGTATTCATGCCGAACACCCGGGTGCGCATACGCTCGGCCTTGATCGGCGCGCTGATTGCCGGATTGCTTTGGCAAAGCATCGGCTATGTATTTGCCAACTTCATGTCCGGCTCGACCCAGTATGCGGCCATTTACTCCAGCCTGGCGATCCTGATTTTATTCATGATCTGGGTGTACATCGCCTGGCTGATCCTGTTGGTCGGCGCCAACATCGCCTTTTATCATCAGTACCCGGAATATCTCGGTTCGGCAAGCCGCGACCTACGACTCAGCAATCGCCTGCGCGAACGCTTGGCTCTGCTGATCGCCACCCATGTAGCAGCCGCCTACTACAGCGAGAACCCACCTTGCAATGCTGACACACTGGCACAGGCCGTGGCCATGCCACCGACCAATATTCGCAATGTGCTGAACATGCTGGAAGAAGCCGGACTATTGGTCCATACCGGGGACGATCCACCTTGCTATGTACCAGCGCGTGCACCGGAGCAGATCCCACTATATGAATTGCTGCGTGCGATTCGATGTTACGGCGAGGCTCGAGTCATGACCCAACAACCAGTATCGACCACGGCTATCGACGCCTTGGAACAGCAGCTCGACGATGCCTGTCATGCAACGCTGGGAGACATCAGCCTCCGGGATCTGGCAATATCGAACCCGGATGAGCGCCAACCATTCCAAACATGATGCCTTCGGGAACTTGCTGTTGAAGCAGGATTATGCGACAAACACTTCAGCCGATCGGCATCCAGACCAGGTGAAAGTCCTGATATGGCCAATGGCAGCATGCTTTTGAATCTGTGTCTATTCGAGGAGTTGCTAGGATCAAGTGTTCGCGGACTCGGAATTTCAATTTCGATACCGATTTCGACCAGCAACGCACCTTTCGTCCCCTGGATTACTGAATGTCAACTAAGGTAGTCGAGTCTCCGTTGTCCATGCATGCAGAATGCGCTGATTCTATTGAGGCAGTGAAACGGCTGAATGAGGAATCGATCGATCTCATCTTGAGTGATATTCCGTACGGTATTGGCGCAGATGATTGGGACGTTCTCCATAGGAATACCAATTCGGCGTATCGGGGCAACAGTCCCGCCCAGTCGAAGGCGGGAGCCCTGTTCAAAAACCGCGGGAAACCTATTAATGGCTGGTCAGAGGCGGATCGAGCCATTCCTCGTGAATATTACGAGTGGTGCATGACTTGGGCTCCAAGCTGGCTTCGTGCTTTGAAGCCAGGAGGGTCGGCGATCATCTTCGCCGGTCGAAGGCTGTCTCATCGGTGTATCGCCGCTATGGAAGACAGCGGCTTTAGCTACAAAGACATGCTCGCTTGGGAGCGAGCCAGAGCCCCTCACCGGGCGCAAAGGCTAAGCGTTGTGTATGAGCGCCGAGGTAATTCCGAGGCGGCCAAGCAATGGGCTGGGTGGCGAATCGGAAACTTGCGGCCAACTTTCGAGCCGATCGTATGGTTCACAAAGCCTTATAAGATCGGCACAACAATCGCGGATAACATACTCAATCATTCAGTAGGAGCATTCAATCAAGACGCCTACAGCAAGTATTCCGAACGCGTAGAGAACGTACTTCGAGAAACCTTCGCGCCCAAAGAATCTGGCCTGCACCCGACACAGAAGCCTGTCAAGTTGATGCAGGCGTTGATCGAACTGACTACTGTCGAGGGACAAATCGTTCTCGATCCTTTTTGCGGCAGCGGTTCCACGCTTCTTGCAGCAAACTATTTGAATCGGCATTGCATCGGATATGACATCAGCCCTGAGTATATTGAGATCTGCAATAGACGGTTGCGTGCAGGTTTGTTCTGATACCGAGCGGGCGACTAAAAAAGCATTGCACCCCATTGCAACCTGCCTACCACCGCCTTTAGCGGTCATATCGACGGATGCGGCCACTGCGGCTATCTCTGAGGTCAGCTGTAGTCTTTCAGAACAAAATCTTGGAGCTGCGTAATCGCGACTCGTTGATTTTGAAAGATCATTTTGGGTTTGCATGACAGAGTCATTTTCTGAAGACCCATACAACTCCTGTCGCAACCGCCACAGTCCCAGATTATTTGTCTACTATTCGTCTATTCGGTCAACCAAAGTGGGTGTCCGTTTTTTTTCCCGTTTTTTCCCATCCGTTTTTTTCTACGCTGCCATACCGGGAATTGCGAAGATCTGCGTACGCTGTCCGATTGGTAGGTCAGGACTAGGCTGTCGAAATCTGCCGTCTCACTAAAACAAGCGCTTCCCGGTTTATGGATGCCTAATCGGTGTCGGTGTCGGTGTCAAGGTCGGAATTAGGGATTGGTATCGAGCTGGCTGTTTTGATCGATGAGCGGATTCGATTCCGATTCCGATAGCGACCCCGACACCGATGAGGCTTCCCCAGTGCGTTCGATGATGCAATCCAAAACCCGGAATCGGTTTGGCATCAAAACTCAGGACATTTCGACAGCCTAGGTCAGGACACGACTGTGTCGTGAGCGGATCGGATTCGACCGTATCACGATTCGGGATACCTTCAGCATCGTAGCATCCAACAGCGTGGGGAAAGTGCATGCGACCAAGCGATGCAGGGTCAAGCAAAATGGGAATCCCATAGATAGTAGGTGTCCTATAGATAACCTATAGATAACAAAACGGGTGTCCTATAGATAGGTGTCTTATAGGTGTCCTATAGATAATAAATACTGAGGAAGGTCAAGCAAAATTGGTGTCCTATAGACACTTTCCTTATGCAAATCCGTGTGTTGTTGGAACTCGGGGTTCTCGAGTCAACCCGACAAGCCGTCAATATCACCATTCTTGTAGTGGCATCATCGCACCCACATTTCTCTGACAAAGATAAAACATCTGATACATCGAGGTCTCTATGCCAACCCGCATTTATCTTGTCCGACACGGTGCCACCGATTTAACCGCGGAGGACCGTTTTGCCGGTTCCACCGATGTCTCTTTATCCGATGAAGGCCGCCGCCAAGTTACTGCCTTATCCGAGCGACTGCGCTGCGACACCCTGGATGCCGTTTACGCAAGCCCGATGGCACGTACACTGGAAACGGCGCGGATCATTGCCGGACCCCATGACCTCGAGCCGCTTACCGAACCGGATCTGAGAGAGATCGATTACGGACACTGGGAGGGTAAGACCCGCGACGAGGTAGAGGCCAACTATCCGGACGAGTACGAGGCTTGGGAGGATGATCCACTGACCATCGGCCCGGCCGGCGGCGAGTCCGGCATCCAGGTACTGGCCCGGGCACTCCCCGTGATGCGCCGCATCGTCCAACAGCACGAGCGCCGCTCGGTACTCGTGGTCTCCCATAAGGGTACCAACCGGCTTCTGGTCAGCAGCCTGCTGGGCTTCGATGCCCGAGGCTATCGGGATAGGCTCGACCAAAGCCCCTCAGCCCTGACTATCCTCGATTTTGCCAGCGTCACCCGTGCGCGGCTACGCGTCTTCAACGATGTATCCCATAACGAGGGAGTACCGTCGCGCACCTTCCAGCGCCGGCTGTCGCGCTGGTGGAGCCGCGCGGGCCACTGAGTAATACCCGCCCCTGAAGAAATGCCCCACCTGGCCGCCCTGCGGATGACGGCGCAGCAGCGTCGAGCCCGGGCGCCACACCAAGATCTCACTACCCGCTCTTTGTCAGGTAAAGTTCTACCACCCTGCCCGTTCCGACGCGCAGGAACATCGCTGCACAGCAAAAGCCAAATCGACATGCACCCACGCTGCCATGACGGCACTACTGGCGCTCTGCCACGGAAAGAAATTCTGGCCGCTCGGCGTTTACCCGCTACACGCCAGGCTCCGCGCTCGGTATAATGCTCGCCTATATGGCATTGGACTGAATCCCGTCCAACCGCTCGCGAGGGCCTTGATTGCTCTCCCGGTTCACGCCTTGCCGCTTTGCCACTGAGGTCGCAGCATGAGTCAGCCTATTCAGGATAGTCCCAGGCCAATCCATTTTCTCATCGCGTTTGCCGTTTCGGTACTGCTGTGGCTCTTGCTCGCGGGCAGTCTCGACAAACAGGAATGGGTTGCCGCCGTCGCGGCCGGATTGCTAGTGACCTTACTCGCCGCGCCGCGACTCGGCATCTTCGCCGGCATACGCCTCACACCGATGGCGCCCATCTATCTGGTGCTCTATCTGGGCCGATTCTTCGCCGCGCTGATCGTCGCCAACCTTGACCTAGCGCGTCGGGTTTTGACCCCGTCACTACCGATTCGCCCGGCCCTGGTCGAAATCGGAACCAAATTGCAATCGCCGCTCGGACGCATGCTGCTCGCTAATAGTATCACGCTGACACCGGGCACCTTGGTCATCGACGTCTGCGACGACCGCCTGTTGGTACACTGGATCGACTGCCCACCGGGCACCGACCTAGAACAGGCGACCCACGCTATCGCATCCGATTTTGAGCGATATATCGAGGGCTTTCTCAAATGACCCTGAATCTGTTAGAGACTCTCGCCTTCGCCATGGCCGGTGCCGCTCTGCTGCTCGGTTTACTGCGGCTTGTGCTTGGGCCAGGCGCGGCAGACCGAGTGGTTGCCGCCGACACCCTGTCCGTGACGGCCACGGCGGTCATCGCCGGCCTCGCGGCGCTGTTCGAGACGCCACTTTACCTGGACGTGGCCTTGATCTTTGGCGTGCTCGCCTTTGTCTTTGTCGTTGCCATTGCACGCACCATTGAAGGAGATCGCCAATGAGATGGGTCGCCGACCTATTCCTGTTGCTGGGAGCCGGCTTTTTGCTGCTTGGTGCTCTCGGACTGGTCCGAATGCCGGACGTGTACAACCGTATCCAAGCGGGAACCAAGTCGGTTACGCTGGGATCGGTGTCGTTCCTATTTGGTATCGCATTATTGTATCCGGATTGGTGGGCGAAAGTGCTGTGCATCATCGGCTTCATACTGTTTACTAGCCCAGTGGGCAGTTCCACCATCGCACGCGCGGTGTACATCGCCGGCGTGCGCCCCTGGCGGTTGGATGCCGACGCGCCCGATGCAGCCGATCCACCAAAACTTGAACCCAAATCGGAGTAACAGGCAATGCAGGCAGATGTCGTAACCTGGTTCGCGTTGTTGGTCGTCGTCATGATCCTGGTGTCGGCGGTACTGGTGCTGACACTACCGAACATGATTGGCGCCGTGGCCGTCTCCGGCGTTGTCTCGCTGGGCGTAGCGGTGCTGTTCGTACTGTTGCACGCGCCGGACGTCGCAATGACCGAGGCCGCGGTGGGCACTGGGCTGTCCGGCGTAGTGCTGGCCCTAGGGCTGCGCCGGCTCGGCCTGTGGCGCCTGGAACGGACTGCCGACGACGCGCAACCCGCCCCCCTTATCAGCCCCCAGACCAGCCCCCAGACCAGCCCCCCGACCAGCCCAGCGCAACAGAATCCAGACCGGCGCAAACCGATGGACAACCAAGGAGGTAAACAAGATGCGTAATATCGCCTCGCTGGTGTTCGCGGCAGGACTCGCGTTTCTACTGCTGGTGATCGCCTCCGGACTCAACTTTGGCGATCCATCCATGCTGATCGGTGGCGATATTCTGACCGAGGCACCGACCGAGGTCGGGGCCACCAACATCGTCACCGCAGTGCTGCTCGGCTATCGCGGCATCGACACCCTGGGCGAATTATCAGTCCTGTTCGCAGCTGCCACCGCTGCCGGACTGGTGCTGGTCGGTGGTCGGGGCCAACACAGGGGTCAACACCGACGCAATAATGAACAGCCAGCCGATCCGCCCGGCGGCTTCATCCTGCGCACCGGCGCCGACCTGCTGTTTCCGCTGTTACTCATCGTGGGTCTGTACATCATCGTACACGGACATCTGACCCCAGGCGGCGGCTTCCAGGGCGGCGTCATTCTGGCGGCAGCTTTTTTCGTATTGGTGCTGGCGCGCCCAGGCGAAGATGGCTCCGGCGGCATGCATCATGGTGTCATCGCCTTCCTCGAAGGGCTGGCTGGCGCCGCTTTCATCGGCATCGGCCTCTGGGCACTTTGGGACACTGGCGATTTCCTCAAGCCCATGCTCGGGCAGGGCGTGCTCGGCGAATTGCTGTCCGCCGGCACCCTGCCATTGTTATCGTCGGCGGTGGGCCTGAAAGTGGGCGCGGAGCTGGCCGGCCTGATGACACAACTGGCAGAACAGCCTGCCGACAAGGAGGCAACCGACTGATGGCATCGCTTTCCTTGGAGACCATCCTCTACCTCGGGGCCATCGGGCTGCTGTGCATCGGCGGGCTCGGGCTGACGATGAGCAACAATCTGTTTCGCATGGTGCTGGCGCTGGCGATTGCCGAGGCTGGTGCAAATTTGCTGCTGGTGCTGAGCGGATATCGTGCCGATGCGGTGGCGCCCATCCTGGGCGTGCACGAGGCGCCGGCGCTGATGGTGGACCCGATTCCGCAAGTGCTGGTGCTGACCGCCATCGTGATCGGTGTCGGCATACAAGCGCTGGCGGTATCGCTTCTACTGAAGATCCACCAAACCTATGGCACGCTCGATGTGCGCGAATTACGTGCATTCTTCGAGGTCGATGTGGCCAAGGCTGCCGGCATCCGCGCGCCAGGCAGCCTCGAGGAACCGGCTGGCGGTCGCCCGCTGCCGCCACCGATCCCAGCACGCGCGGCAGCCGGGGCAACACGGCCATCATTTCCTCAAGCAACGAGCCAGGCGGAGGATGCAGCCTCATGATGCTGCCCTTCGACCCCGCACCCAACCAGATCGTGCTGGCGGTGGTTCTGCCGTTGCTGGGCGCGTTTTTGATGCAGCCCACCGCACGTGTATCCAAGTCGCTGGCGCTGCTGATCGGCCCCGCCGTGCTCGCCGCCTGCGCCTACCTACTGGTCGCGCTCTGGCTCGAGTTCGGCACCGCGCCGTTCGTCGTCGCCATCGGCGGGTATGCGCCACCCCTTGGCGTGGTGTTTTATGTCGATCAGCTTGCGCTGTTGTTCGCCACCGCCGTGCCGCTCTTCACGCTGCTGTTCTGGTCACGCGCCGAACCCTCTCCAGATGCCGCGCGCCGCGATGCGGTGATGCTGTTGCTAGCTGCCGCGGCGACCGGTCTGGCGCTGTCCGGCGATCTATTTAACCTATACGTTTTCTACGAACTCACTGCGGTGGCCAGCTTTGGCCTGGTTGCACTGCAGGGCACCGGTGCGGCACAGATTGCCACGGCACGTTATCTGCTGTTGTCCGCATTCGGCTCGGTGCTGGCGCTGGTGGGCATCGCGATCGTCTACACCCAGACCGGCACGCTGAATTTGGCACAGATTGCACAGTTAGCGCCATCCACATTACATAACCCCACCGGTCTCGCCGCCTTTGCTCTGTTATTGATCGGCTTCGGCGTCAAGGGTGAATTGTTCCCGGTCAATGCCTGGGTGCCGGAAGTCTATGCCACCGCACCGGCTCGCATCTCCGCATTGCTGGCCGGCTTGATATCCAAGCTGGCCGTCATTCTGGTGTTGCGCCTGCTGGTGTTGGCCTTCGATGGCATGGGCGCCAACTTGCTGATGCTGACGCTTGGTACCCTCGGGGTGATCAGCGGCGAATTGGGAGCCTGGCGTGCACAGGACCTCCGGCGCATGCTAGCCTACTCCAGCCTCGGCCAGCTCGGCGTGGTATTCATCGCCTTTTCGCTACCGGGACCAGCAGGCATTCTCGCCGGGCTGGCCGTGGCATTGCATCATCTGGTGATCAAATCCGCATTGTTCGGGCTGGCAACGCGCTGGGGCGGTTCCCTCGCGGCCCTGGCCGGTTCAGCCAGGTCAGCGCCGGTGGCCTCGGCACTCTTTGTGCTGTTCGCGCTGTCCCTGGTCGGGGTTCCGCCTCTGCCTGGCTTCTGGATCAAGTTGCTGGTGCTGGCCGGTCTGGCTGAATCCGGGGTGCAACTGGGCCAACCGATGGCAATGACGGCGTTGCTGATCATCCTGCTGGCCACCGCGGTGGAGGCCAATTATCTCTTCCGGGTCGCAATGCGACTGTATCAGCCCGCCGAAGCCGGGCGCTCACCACCGCGCCCGGCGCGCCTGGACGTTGCGATCGCGGCGGTGTTCGGCCTCATGCTGATCACCGCAACCTTCGCCATCAACCCACTCGCCGCCATGCTCGGCACAATAGCCGAGCAGACCGCGGATGTCGCCGGCTATATCGAGACACAGTTTCCTTCGGCCATCGCGCGCATGCCCTGACAAACCTGTGGTATTGGCAGTGCAGTACCCATCCCGAGCCAGGCTGAGGTTGCCCGTAATTATGATGATGCTGTCTTCCTGAACTCTAAATCGGTTCTGTATCGCCACCACATCCGATAAAGTTTTTTGTATTTCAAACTGGAGTCACCCCGCATGTCGCAGCGCTTTCTCCCCGCGACGGATTTTGTTCGAACCGCAATCGATTGGCTGGGCTCGCTGACGCCGCTGGATCTGCTGTTTCTAGCCTCTGCCGCGACCCTGCTGCTGGCATTGCTGCTCGGTCGCTGGCGCATCGCGGGGCCATTGCTCACCATTGGCTATGGCGTCCAGTTCTGGCTGTTGCTAACAACCAACACGTTGCTCGGCGAGCCGATGACCGCGGATCTGTCTTTGACGATCCTTGGCCAACAAATCGGCTGGCGCTATGACGCGCTGTCCTGGTTTTTTGCCATGATCAGCATCGGCGCCGGCTTCACCAGTGCCTGGTACGCGGGCGGCTCCTGGCAACGCGTCTATAAAAGCGACGGCGGCAATCTGCGTGCCTTCCATGTTGCGCTGGCGACGAATGTTTTTACCATGTTACTGCTGCTCGGCAGCGCGGACTTCCTGTCGTTGTTCATCGGCTGGGAGCTGGTCAGCTGGTCCAGTTTCCTGCTGATGGTGGTTGCCGGCGGTCTGGCGGTCGACGCGGCCTTGCGTTACCTCGCCTATGCTTTCACCGGCGCCATGGCCATTCTTGGTGCATTGATGCTGCTCTATGGCGAGGCCGGCTCATTGCAGTACGCTGAGGTGCTGGTCGTGCTGCCGGACCTGAGCAATGGCCAAATTTGGACCCTAATTGCATTGCTCGGTAGCGGCTTTGCCGTGAAGATGGGTCTGATCCCCTTCCACCTATGGCAGGCGGCGGCCTATGCCGAAACACCAGGTCCGGGTTCGGCCTTCCTTGGAGCCATATCCGCGCGCATGGGGCTGTACGCCATCATCGTCGTGTTCGTCGGTATGATCGGCTTGGGCCGCCTGGTGCAGATGGAAATCCCCTACACCTTGATGAGCACTCGCGACCTGCTCTGCTGGATCGCGGCCTTCACCATCATCTTCCCCACTTACACCGCATTGCAACAACACGATGCCCGCTACCTGCTGGCCTGGCACGGCATCGGCCAGGGCGGTTACATGTTGCTTGGCATTCTGGTCGGCAGCGCCAACGGCAGTGCCGGCGGTCTGCTGCATGTATTCAACTATGCCATGACCCAGGCGGCGCTGTTGATGACGGTGTTTGCTGTCATGTATCGCACCGGCACCTCGGATTTGAACAAGCTGGGCGGCTTGTTCACGCGCATGCCGTTGTCCTTCGTCGTGCTGCTGATCGGCATCATCAGCCTGGCCGGATTGCCACCTATGGCCGGTTTTGTGTCCAAATGGCTCGTCTATCGTTCGCTGATCGCCGAGGAAATGCCGTTGCTGTTCATCGCCGCCGTGTTTGGTACGCTCGGAACCATCCTGTCGGTCTATAAACTAATCCATAACATGTTTCTAGGCCAATTGCGTATTGAACATGAACAGGTGCGCGAGGCACCGATCAGCATGCTGGCGCCGATGCTCGCACTGTCCGCGGTCATCTTCGTAGCCGGGGTTTTCCCAGGTCCGGCACTGAGCTGGGTGGCCGCAGTACAGCAATCCATCGACCTGCCGCCGGTGACTTATCACCTGGGCGGCATCGAGAGCCCGCAGGGCAATATCGACATGATCTGGCTGGTCGGGGTGCTGTTTGCCGGTTTCGGCGTCGGGGCGCTGGTCTTCTTCGGCTTCGGCGGCAAATCTCGGCGCGTGCATCAGCTGGATAACTATGCCGGCGGTCATTTTCTGACGGCCGATGTGCGCTATCAATACAGCGATAACTTCTACGCCGGCCTGATGCACCTGATCGGCGGCTGGTATCGCGGCGCCTTCGCCCGGTTGGAAAGCGCGATCTCATCCGCCGTGGACATGCTTTCCTTCGGTATCAACGGTCTGTACCGCACGGCGCAACCGATGTTGTTCGTTCTCATCGCGGCCGCGGTGACCTTGGCATGGGCAATGACCTGGCAAGGATAAACAGGCATCGCATTGCACGAGATCGATCTCAAATTTTTGCCCCCCCAATGTGCAACCGGCACCGTTCACCGTGGCTGGTTAGCTAGAGATGACCCCTATGTACTGGCACGAAATCCTGATCGAATTGACCCTAATGCCGCTGATCGCATTCATCGTCGGCATGGCGATGGTGCTGATGATGCGCAAGATCGGCGCCAAATTGCAGCGCCGGGTTGGCCCGCCGCTGCTGCAGCCGCTCTATGATATCGTCAAGCTGCACAGCAAGCAGACCCAGATCTCGCATGGACTGATCCACGAAATCGGCATCGTGATGGCCATCGGCGGATACGTCGCAGCCGAGACCTTATTGCCGGTCCCGGGCATGAACGGCATTGCCGAAAAAGGCGGACTGATCGCGTTGCTGTACATCACCATGATCCCTTCCCTAGGGCTTGCGCTGGGCGTCGGCCAATGCGCCAACCCGAACGGCTCCATCGGCATCTCGCGCGCGCTGACCGCGATGCTGGCCTATGACATCCCGTTCGTCATCGTCGCTTTCGGCGTCGCCTACCTCTATGGCACCACCAACCTGGTGGACATCATCGCCCAGCAACAGGCCGGCGGAGTTGCAGCCTGGGGCATCGTACAATCCCCCTTGCTGGCCCTGGCTGGACTGATCGCATTACAGGGTATGCTTGGTAAACAGCCCTTCGAGATCTATGTCGCCCCGGCCGAAATCGCCACTGGGCCGATGGTGGAGATGAGCGGCAAGTTCCTCGGTGGCTTGTTTATCATGCAGTGTTTCCAGCTCTACACCGCCAGCGTGCTCTACACCACCTTATTCCTCGGCGGCGGCGAGAACTGGGTTACATTCCTATTCAAGATCTTTGCCGTGGTTGCAATCCCGATGTCCATTGCTTATCTGTTCCCGCGCTACCGCACCGAAGACCTGGTACGCATCCTGTGGACATGGCCAGGCATGATCGGTTTACTGGGATTGGCCTTCCTGACGACCTGACAGCGAACGAGCCCGCAACCCGAATCTCCTGCTGGAATCAATTCCCAGAATGAATGCCTGAAATCGGCCAGTTCTTACAGACCCTCGGCTCTCCCCACAGAGAATCCATATGACTGATACCAAACACATCGCCAGGCCCGGTGACCCGCTCCCGGTAACGCCGGCCAAACGCACCAATCCGCTGGCCAATGTGTTCGACGAGTTGATCGCATTTGCCCAATCGCGCTCACTGTTCATGTTGCACTACTGCACCGGCTGCGGCGCGGTGGAACTGCCGCCGGCAATGACCTCGCGCTTCGACATGGAGCGCCTGGGTATCCAACCCATGGTCACCCCACGCCAGGCCGATATCCTGCTGGTGACAGGCTATGTTTCGGTGAAGACACTCAAGCGCGTGATCCTGACCTACGAACAAATGGCCGCGCCTAAATATGTGATCGGCATCTGCTCCTGCACCGTCAACGGCGGCATGTATTGGCAAAGCTATGCCACGGCAAAAAAGCTCAACGACTACCTGCCAGTGGACATGTACATCGCCGGCTGCATGCCGCGCCCGGAGGCAGTCATCGCCGGATTGCGCGGATTGATTGAAAATATCAAAAATGGCCAGGCCAATGCTTGGCAGGAATACTACCGTCATTACGACTACTACCTCGGCAACCAGCAGCGGCTGTTTGGCGAGCATTGGCAGACACCAACAGATATCATCAGCGAGGCCGAATATTACGGCCAGATCGGCGAACACACACGAGGCGAGCACACGGCCTTGCTGGAACAGCATCAGAGGCCGTTGGAGGCGCTTACCATCGAACTGTCCATCGACCAGCTGGAACAGATCAAATCCTAATCATGGATGCTTGGCCAATTTCCAATTAACCCACATCATAGGCTCAAGCGCATGAGCGAAAGCAAAGAACTTTCCAACTGGCTCGACCACCTGCTCACCGAGCTGGAAGGCATCGAAGTGCGTCGAAAATCGAGCCGGAGATTGCGTGTGGACATCGAGGCCGACGCGTTGCCCGCGCTGTTGGAACTGCTGCGCGGGCGAGCGTCCTACGTACATCTGTCTGCCATCAGCTGTGTGGACTGGCCGAACGACAACCAATTCGAGCTGGTCTACCATGTCTGGTCCTATGAAATGCAATCGCTGGTGTCGGCGCATACCCGGATTGCGCGCGACCCCGGGGTGTACATCTCGGTCTACGACATCTACACGCCAGCCGCCTTCTTCGAGCGTGACATTCACGAAATGTTCGGTATCTATTTCGAAGGCAGCCCGGACATGTCCAAGTTTATTCTGACCGAATGGGACGGCCCGCCACCGATGCGCAGGGACTTCGACTCCGAGGCCTGGGTGAACGACCACTTCGATTTTCAGGACTACCAACCGGATTGGTTACGCGACATCGTTGCCAACGGCGGCGGCATTGCGGTTCGGCCCGACGAGCAACGCTTCAGCCGCCGCGATCTGCAGCATCAGGAACGCAAAGCGATTAATCAAGACCAGGCCGGTGACGGCGCGGATGGTAGCCCAACAGAGAGCAGCTGATGAGACCCGAAAACTACGAGGCACGGCGCCACCCGCCAAGTAATGAGTATCATCTCAATATCGGCCCAAACCACCCAGGCGTCGAGGGCAACTACGCTTTCAAATTGAAATTGCAGGGTGATAAGGTGATCGAGGGTCGCGCAGACGCCGGCTATTTGCATCGCGGCTTCGAAAAACTGATGGAAGGCCGGCTATGGATTCAGAACCTGGCGATTACACCGCGTATCTGTGTCCCAGACCCAGTTCCGATGGAGATCAGCTACAGCCTGGCGGTGGAGGATCTGTGCGGCCTGCAAGTGCCGCAACGGGCGCAATGGCTGCGCGTGTTGCAATCGGAACTGTCGCGGCTTGCAGCTCACCTGTTCACCTTCGGCGGCCACGCGGCCACTACCGGCATGTACACGCCGATGTTTTGGGGCATAGCCGACCGCGATCTAATCCTCGACCTGTTCGAAGAACTGTGCGGCGGACGCGTATATCACATCTATAATATTCCAGGCGGCGTACGTCGCGATATTCCCCCCGGCTTCATCGAACGCGTCTCTAATACATTGGACTATCTGGAATCCCGACTTCCGGACTATGACAACCTGATGTTCCGGAATCTGGTCTTCGTCAAGCGCGCCCGCGGCGTCGGCATCATCAGTCAGGAGCAGGCGCTGGATTGGGCCGTGACCGGACCGAATCTACGCGCCACCGGCCTGGCCTTCGATGTGCGCCGCGATGATCCCTATCTTGTATACGACCAGCTCGATTTCGACATCCCGACCGAAGACGGCGGAGATGCCTGGTCGCGAGCCCTGGTACGGCGTAAAGAACTGTTCGAGAGCATCAAGATTATCCGCCAGGTATTGGCCCGACTGCCATCGATACCCGGCCCGATCCGCTGCCCGATTCCCAACCCGCTGGCCTGGAATGTGCCCGCCGGCTCCACCTATGTACGCATGGAGTCATCCAAGGGCGAATTGGCCTGGTATGTGGTCTCGGATGGCGGCGAGCGTCCCTATCGCACCCATGTGCGCGGACCATCGCAAATGCATGCAGTTCAGGTGTTGGAGAAACTATCGATCGGTTGCCGAATCGAAGATGTAGCCCAGATCATGTTCTCCCTCGACGCTTGCCCACCGGAGGTGGATCGCTGATGAGCGAAATCGATTACAAGGCCAAGGGTGGAATCCTGGCCCCGTTAAAAAATCTGCAATTCTTCGGACGCAAGGCCATTACGGTACCGCTTGATCCACGGCCCGCGTCCGCCAACTATCGCGGCTTCCATCTCAACGATTGGGAAGCCTGCATCGGCTGCAGCACCTGTCAGAAGGTCTGCGATAATGCGGCCATCACCATGGTCGAGGTTCCCGGCCTTCGCGAAGACCCGACCCAGGGCATTCGCAACCTCAGACCCGCCATCGACTATGGCCGTTGTTGCTGGTGTGCGCTGTGCGTCGACCTCTGTCCCACCGGCTCGATCACTTTGTCTCGCGAATACGTGCACACCTGTGTCGACGCCGATCTGGACAGCTATTTCATTCTGCCGGATGCCAATGGCATTCATGGCGTTGCCTATGATCAGGGCTGGGTCAAAACCAGCGACAGCGATCTGATGGCACTCGAGCGTACCGACATGCAGGAGATGCCACCGGCGGTGCGCATCGACAACTTCGACGAAATCGTCGCCGGCTACGACGACAACCAAGCAATTATCGAAGCCTCGCGCTGCGTGCAATGCGGCATGTGCCACGACGCCTGCCCGACACAGATGAACGCACCGGAGTACATCCGCGCCATCTGGCAAAACGATCCGGAAGAGGCCGTGCGCCAGATCTATCGCACCAATCCCTTTGCCCATACCTGCGGGCGAGTCTGCACACATCGCTGCGAGACCGCCTGCTCGGTCGGCCAGCGCGGAGAGCCCGTTGCGATCCGCTGGCTCAAACGTTATGCCATGGATGCCGTCGACCACGAGCGGATCAAACAAATCGCTGCCGAGGGCAAGCCCGGCTATCTCAGCGGCAAGCGTGTCGCCATCATCGGCGCAGGCCCAGCCGGACTGACGGCCGCCTTCGACCTGGCCAAGCAAGGTCATCAGGTGCAGGTCTACGAGGCCATGGACAAGGCCGGCGGCATGACCCGCTACGGCATCCCCTACTATCGCATGCCCGCAGAACGACTGGACCGCGACCTGGACGTAATCGAATCCATCGGCGTGCAGATTCAATACAATAGCCGCGTCGGCAGCGACATCACCATGGAAGAACTACGCGACCACTATGATGCGGTGCTGATCGCCATCGGCCTGTGGATTGGGCGCTCAACCCGGGTTCCAGGCAGCGATGGCGCCGGCGTGGAA
The DNA here is from genome assembly GCA_016745215.1 of Thiohalocapsa sp. PB-PSB1. Lineage (GTDB taxonomy): Bacteria > Pseudomonadota > Gammaproteobacteria > Chromatiales > Chromatiaceae > Thiohalocapsa. Next base: position 2,335,915 of record CP050890.1, on the reverse strand, counting down.
CGAGCGGTAGAGCTGCTGCGCAAGGTCGCCGACGGCGAAGCGATCAGCGTGCCCAGGCGCGCGGTGATCATCGGCGGCGGCAATGTGGCCATGGACTGCTCGCGCACCCTGGCAAGATTGCAACAACGCCAGCATGGCGAGGTCGCCATCACGCTGACGGCACTGGAGGACATCGACCACTTCCTGGCCGATCCGGAAGAGATCAAAGAGGCCCGCGAAGAAGGCATCGAGATTCTCGACGCCCGCGGTCCACAGCAGATCCTACTGGAGCAGGGTGCCGTCACCGGCCTGCGTACCTGGAAGGTCTTATCCATTTTTGACGAACAGGGCCGCTTCGCACCCAAATTCGACCCAGAGGATGAACAATTGCATGCCGCGGACACCGTGGTGGAAGCGATCGGTCAAGCCGCCGATGTGGACTTGCTCGGCAAACAACTGACCGAGGAACTCGAATGGAACCGCGGGCGTCTGAAAGTCGACGACAATCTGCGCACCTCCGTCGACTGGCTGTGGGCTGCCGGCGATATGGTACGCGGACCTGATGTTGTCTCCGCGGTCGCTGACGGCCATAAGGTCGCCGCCAGCATTCACCATTACCTGTCGATCAGGGAGCAAGCAGCATGAACATGAAAGAAGGCGAATCGTCGAGTTATCAGAAAATTCGGTCCATGACCAGTCTGAAGGACGTGCTGGAGGTAGCCACCTCGTTCGAAGCCAGCGCGCGGGACTTCTACCAGGATTTGATCCCCAAGGTCAGCAAGAACTTTCGCTGGCTGGTGGAAGAACTTGCCCGGGAAGAACAGTGCCACTATGACCTGTTCGCCAAGTTGTCCAAGCGCGATGACATCCAGGACGCGATTCAAGCCGAAATCCAACGCCCGGTCACCGACGGCAAGTTCGCCGATGCGATTATGACTCCTGACCTGGGCGAGCAACCGGACGACCAGGCCGTATTGCAATATGCCATGGGCCGCGAACACCTGGCTATGAACCATTACCGTTCACTGGCCGACAGTACCGCATCCGGCCCGATCAAGGAGCTGTTTGAATACCTGGCCAATGAAGAGGCCAAACATAAGGAAGAATTGGAAAAACTCTATTATGAGACAATCCACTCGGGCGGCGTCTAGCTCGTCCATCGCAGCAGATCCCGCAGCAGAACCCGCAGCAGAACCAAGCAGCGCCCTGGTATCAGCGACCTGCCGGCATACAGCCTGACAGAGTCGCAGATGACCACCGCAGTGCCAGATCCACGCAACCAGCAGGCACCGGCAATCAGCCAAAACCGGCGGGCAGACCCCTGCCCCACAACGCAACAAAACAGCCGGCAACAGGCCAGGAAAAAAAGGGCCGACCTAGGCACGGACGCCTGCAGCCGACTATCGGCAGAAACAAACGCCATCCTGCGTGACCTAGAGCGTGTAACCAGTTTTCTAGCCGACGCCCGAGATGCCCAGGATGCATTGGAGCGTATCGGCCAAGTCCTCTCCCAGGTGTTGCAGGCCAGCCGCTGGTCGATCATGCTCAAGACCGAGCTTGACGTAATGCGCATCGTCCGGGCGAAAGGGCTTTCCCGATCAATTATCGATCAGACGCAACTGCAACTCGGCGAGAGCGTCGCCGGACTTGTGGCTCAACTCGGTAAAGCAGCACTCTTCGGTGACGTGGAGTATGAGATCGGAATGACCTCCGGCGGACGCTATATATCGTCGTCCGCCATCTGCGTTCCAGTCATCCTCAGAGGCGACGTGCTTGGAGTGATCAATCTAAGCGAAAAGCAACTCGCCGATGGGCGCATCGTCGACTTTAATCAAACCGACCTGAGCATCGCGCTGCTGACCGCCAATCAGGCTGCATTGATGATGGAAATGCTGCACGTGATCGAAGTTGTGCGTGGACACAGCATGCAAATGGCGGCAGATCCGCGCGCCACCATCAGTCGCGGCGATCTGATCGCCCAGGCATCGGCTTTCGACCTGCTCAGCCGCGTCACCAATCTGATGACCCTGAGCGGAAATCTAGATGAAGTGCTGACAACCGCCATCAACGGCGCCTGCGCCCTGCTGGGCGCGACGCGCGGCTCCCTGATGCTCTACGACCAAGAACTCGAAGAACTCAGAATCCACGCGCACACCAACATTCCATCGCACATCGTCAAGCAGGTCCATATCAAACCTGGCCAGGGCATCGCCGGACGGGTATTGCAGACCGGCGAGGCACTGTTGCTGTCCAACGCACCGCGGACCCGCCTCGGCGGTGAAAACAACACCGATCCCCAGGCAATGTGCTATAACAACCACAGCGCGTTAAGCGTACCGCTGAAGATTCGCGATCAGGTGCTGGGCGTTATCAACATCAACGACCGCTCGGATCAGGACGACTTTTCCGCAAACGATCTCTACATCGCCCGCGTCATCGCCAACCAGACTGCGGTTGCGATCTTGGCCGCAAATCTGCTCAAGGAATCCGTCGAAGCTGCGGAAACGCGACGCCTGTTGAACCTGGCCCATGACATCCAGGCCCACTTCGTACCCGAAGTATTGCAGGCCCAGGGCGTACAGATCGCCGGGCTATCTGATCCCTGCGCCTCGGCTGGCGGCGACTACATCGATTACTTCCCCACATGCTCCAACGCCGGGCAAGACTCAGCAGCCATCTACTGTCTGGCCTGTGGCGATGTGTCCGGCCATGGGGTTGGGTCGGCATTGATCATGGCTATGGGGCGGGCTTTTCTGCGCGCCCTGCTGAAACAGGAATCCGATCTGACCTTGATCATGCACCGGATGAACAATCTGATCGAAGCCGATACCCCAGCCGGGCAATTCATGACCTTGTTTGTCGGCATCCTCGACTGTGGCAAAGGTCAGCTGACCTATGCTTCTGCCGGACATGACCCCGCCCTCTGCTATCATCCGGAGACCGATCAAATGGTCGAGACCGAATCGACCGGATTGCCACTGGGCATGTTCAAGGACCAGACCTATCAGCTCGGCAGCATCAACATTGGACCAGGCGCTGTATTGGTACTGAGCACCGACGGTATCCCCGAGGCCGTCAACTCAGCAGGATTGGCTTATGGGCGATCGCGGTTGAAACAAGACATCCGCGAACTTGCGCAGCATCCGGCAGAGCCATTGGCCAGGAACATCAGACAACGGGTGTTGGAGTTTGCCTTTCCGGAAGTGGTGCATGACGATTTGTCGTTGATTGTGATTAAGCTCGACTAGGGAGCCTGTAGTGGAAGGTTGCGCAACCGAACCCTCGGTCAAAGCTCTGTCGGATGCGGCCTCAAACTATTCTCAAGCCTAATCCCCGTATACTGTCTACGAGCTTGGGTCTTATCACGCGCAATCAGCCGATGCTTCCTTCACCCGCATATCTCGAGGTCCCCCGACAACCCATCTGACCCAGCGTTATCTGAGCCGCATCGGGCGGCTGCGGACCCTGGCTCCCTGGAGGTGCTCATCAGGCGATACGGCTGGCGCGAGATCTGGCTGGCTGAGCCCGGAACAGCCATGATTGCAGCAGACCGCGGATTGGAATAGTCTCTCCCAACGGCAGTTCCGATACTTACCAGCTATTGACAGGGGGCACGATGAGCACAATTTATTTTGGAACCAACCGAGATCCAAACCGACTCCCATCACCGGATGATTTCGGTGATGCCTTCAGCCGCGATGGCTTGGCCAACCTCCGCTTCGGCCAAGCCGAGGTCGATCCGGACAACGGCGGCGTCAGCACCCTGGAACTGTATCCGGAGCAACCCGACGGCACGCTCCTCGGCTCGACCAAGCTGTTCGAAACCCTGCAGCAACGAATGCTCGACAATCACGGCGACTTGCTGATCTTCATCCACGGCTTCAACACCACCTTTAAAGAGGCCCTGCAGACCGCCGCGATCCTGCAGCAGAAGTACCGGATCGACGGCGAAGAGCCGCTGAACGTCGTTACCTTCTCTTGGCCTTCGGACGGTAAGCCTTCGAGCTACCGTAATGACCGCCATGATGCCAAGAGCTCCGGCCTCGCGTTTGCCCGCGGCATCCAAAAGGTCTTGGAATTCCTGACACACCTGGATGCCAACCGCAACTGTAAGCGGGACATGCATCTAATCGCCCACAGCATGGGCAACTATCTGCTCCGACATGCCGTACAGGAGATGCTGGAGCAGAATCCCGGGCCGCTGCCACGGCTGTTCGAGCAAATTATCCTGGCAGCGGCGGACGAGGACGACGACGCCCTGGAAAAAGACCACAAGTTAAAGCGTCTGCCGGAGCTGTCCCGCCGGGTCTCGGTCTATTTCAATCGCGGCGACCGTGCGCTCAACATCAGCGACTGGACCAAGGGAAATCCCGACCGGCTCGGCAGCGACGGACCGCGCCGACCAACCGAAGTGCCGATGAAGGTATCGCTGGTCGACTGCGGGGACGTCGTTGGCGGCGCTGTCGAGCACAACTATTTCTATGCGCACCAAAAGGTTGTCAGCGACATCATCGAGACGCTCAAAGGTACGCCGGATGACGACCGTCCTGGGCTACGACGGGATTTCGACTCGCGGAGAAACCGCTGGCGGCTCAAATAGATGGCTGATCGACAGCAGGGTTCTGCCTGCAAAGAATGTAAGGATTCACCGCAGAGACGCAGCGTGCGCAGAGGGGCCAAGGCGCCTCGCCCGCAAGCGGCCCTTGACCAGCCGTGGGAGCCGGTCGGCGTAGGAGCCTGCTTAGGTAGGCTGTCGAAATGTCCTGAGTTTTGATGCCAAACCGATTCCGGGTCTTGGATTGCATCATCGAACGCACTGAGGAAGCCGAATCGGTGTCGGGGTCGCTATCGGAATTGGAATCGAATCCGCTCATCGATCAAAGCAGCCAGCTCGATACCAATCCCTCATTCCGACCTTGACACCGATCCCGACACCGAGGAACAATACCAAAACTCAGGACTGAAATCAGCCCAAGGCCGGGGCTGTCCCCTCGAGGCCATGACTGATCAGACTCGGCCGCCCGCCCCCGGTGGGCACCCGCAGCCGGGTGCGACAGGCTGGCGGCACCTCCAACAACAGCAGTCGATCGGCACTGAGTCCGAATACTTCCCCAATCACCACTCGAACAACGCCACCGTGGGTCACGATCAGCGGTCGCAGCGCATCGCCGGCCAGCAATTTCTGCCAGCCGCGCACGACCCGTTCGCGAAAAATGACAAAAGGTTCGGCTTCGGGTGGGTCGTACTTCAGGGGGTTGGCCCAGAAACGGGAGAGATCCTCAATTGGGATTTGCTCAGCACGCAGCCCCTCCCAGACACCAAAGCCGCGCTCGCGCAGTTCCGGCACTGGTGTCGTTGGCAGGCCGCGTTGGCTGGCTAATTCGAGGGCGAAATCGGCACAGCGCAGCGCCGGCGAGTACAGCACCTGATCCCAGTTTGCACGCCCGGCAGCGGCGTCGGCGGCGACAGCCGAGCGCATCTGCTCCCATCCAGCCGGCGCCAATGGATCATCATGACTGCCACGAAAGCGCCCCCCGCCTTGCACCTCGCCATGGCGCAGTAGGTCGAAGATGCGCTCAGCCATTCGTTTCGCCGGCGGCCACGCCGGCCTCGGCAAAGGTGGCCATGCCGGAATGCAATCGGCAGGCGAGACGCAGCAATGGCAAGGCCGCCGCCGCACCACTGCCCTCACCAAGACGCATACCCAGATCCAACAGCGGCTGCTGGCCCAAGGCCTGCACAACCCGACCATGTCCCGGCTCCGCGGAAACATGCGCCAACAGCATCCAATCCACGGCCCCAACGCAACAACGACTGGCTATCAATGCGGCGACCGAGCTGATGAAGCCATCCACCAGCACCGGCAGGCGTTGCTGTGCACAGGCCACATAGGCCCCGACCAGGGCCGCGATCTCGAAACCGCCCATGTATGCCAACAGCGACAGTGGATCGGTATGCGACCGATGCAAGGTCAAAGCACGCTCAATGATGGCCTGCTTGCGGCTAATGCCTTCTGCATCGAGCCCGGTGCCAGGGCCAACCAGCGACGCGGCCGGTTGCTCCAACAGCGCGCAGGCAAGCGCGGTCGCGGACGTGGTATTGCCAATACCCATCTCGCCGCCAATGAACAGGTCGCTGCCGGCAGCGATGCTGCGGGTCACGGCTGCACGCCCCTCAGCCAATGCCTGACCTAGCTGTGCCGCGCTCATGGCCGGTTCGCGGGCGAGGTTCGCGGTTCCCGGTGCGATCTGCGCTTGGCGTACCGCAGGATGTGCCGGCATCGGTGTCACCGTACCCAGATCGATCAACTCGAGCCGCGCTCCAATATGTTCCGCCAAGACGCTGATCGCCGCGCCACCGTCGGCCATGTTTGCGATCATCTGCGCAGTCACCGCCTGCGGAAAAGCGGAAACGCCGTCGGCGACGACCCCATGGTCCGCGGCAAACACGCAGATCTGCACCCGGGTCAGGGAGGGTCGTTCCAGGCCCTGCATTGCCGCCAGGCGCAATACCACATCTTCCAGCCGGCCGAGCGAGCCGGGCGGTTTGGTCAGTTGGGCTTGGCGTTTAGCAGCGGCCAATCTGGCGGCAGCGTCAAGCGAGGCCGCAGGTTCGTTGATCCAATCAGTCATGGATTTCGTTCTGGGTTCAGTGACAGGGGTGCCCCCTTGACCACCAACGGCAGTCCGGCGACGGTCAGGATGACGCACTCACAATGAGTAGCCAAGGTTTGATGGAGCCCGCCGGCCAGATCGCAGTAGTTACGGCTCAGCGGGTGCGCGGGAATCACGCCCATATTGACTTCGTTGGAAACATAGAGAATTTGCCCGGGCAACGTCGGTGAGCACTCCCTGAACGCGTCGAGTTCGCGCGACAGCAATGCTTGGTCATCGGCGCACAACAGGTTGGTCAACCACAGGGTTAGGCACTCGACGATCACGCAATGCCCGGACGCACAAACTGATTTCAGAGTATTCGCTAAATGGCGCGGCTCTTCGACCAGCCGCCAGTCCTGGGGGCGGCGTTGACGGTGGGCCTCGATGCGCGCACGCATCTCGTCGTCACCAGCCAGCGCGGTGGCAACATAGGTTACCGGTAGACCAGATGCCATCGCCAAGCGCTCCGCGAGACGGCTCTTGCCGGAGCGCACACCGCCCAGGATCAGCGTGCTCTGTGCAGCTCTCGGATCGGTGTTTGGAGTTAACACTGGCAAGCGCGGGACTCCCGTCTGCTAGCTTCTTGTCTGCAAACATTTGGGTTGGCTGGGTCAAATCCGCTCCCAAGGCTCACAATTCGATGCCCTTCTGTGCCTGCACACCGGCATCGAAGGCATGTTTGATCAAACGCATCTCGGTGACCGTGTCAGCGATCGAAATCAGTTCCTTGGGCGCCGCGCGACCGGTCACGACCACATGCTGCGCCATCGGACGTTCGAGCAACGTGTTCAGCACCTCGTCGAGGGGCAGCAGGCCGAGTTTGAGCACAATGTTGAGTTCATCAAGTACCAGCAGGTCGATGCTCGGATCGGCCAAATAGGCCTTGGCCTGTTCCCATGCCCGGCGGGCGCTCTGCTTGTCTTGCTCCTGATCCTGGGTATCCCAGGTGAAGCCGTCGCCCATGACGTGATAATGAACTTCCGGGAAACGGCGAAAGAAGGCCTCCTCTCCAGTGGAAAAGCTACCTTTGATGAATTGCACGACGGCCACGTGCAGGTTGTGCCCCATGGCCCTCGCCAGCATGCCAAAGGCAGACGAACTTTTGCCCTTGCCGTTGCCGGTCAATACCAATAATACGCCGCGTTCGGCGGTCGCCTGCGCAACCCGAGCATCGACCAATGCCTTGTGGCGTTGCATGCGGGCGCGATGGCGCTGTTCAGGTTCGGAATCGGAGGTGGTCATGGTCTGAATTGTACGCGTATCGTAAAGGCGAGATTTACCGGGGACTTGCGGTTATGCTCAGGTTTTCCCGTGGGCTTTACCACAGGCTGTATTGCAGCGCGCGCGGCTCGAGGATCGCATGTAGCGCCAAACCGATGCAGCATCGCGGCTAAGGCTGATAACGTAAGGTCAAATAGAAGGCACGACCAGGTTGGTTGTACCAGGTGACGGTTTCATAGTCTTCGTCAAGCGCATTTTCCAGGCGGCCCTGGATGCGCAACGCGTCGCTGAAGGCATAGGAGACGCGCAGATCGAGCAAGGTAAAACCGCTGATCGGAACCTCATTGGCAGGATCGTTGTAACGGCGTCCTGCTACGAACACTGTGCCGCCGGCGGCGAATCGGCCAAAACCGCGGTCGATGTCGAGACGGAACGTCTGCTGCGGACGGCGCGCCAATAGATTGCCGTTGTCGAGACCGTCGGATTTATTGCGCGGGTCGAGCAGAGTTAGGTTGGCGGAAACATCGGTGCCCAGCAAGCGGCCCAGCAAGACAGCCTCCAGACCGCGGATGCGAGCACTGTCGATATTCTCCGCCGAGAACAATGGCGGCTGTAATGCGATCAGATCATCGATATCGGTCTGATAGAGGTTTAGCGACCACTGCCAGGGATCTGACAAGGGACTTGACAGGGCATCGATCTGCCCCGAGACACCAAGCTCGGCGCTGCGGGTTTGCTCCGGCTTCAGATCGGGGTTGCCGCCGGCAAAGAAGGGATCGGCCGGAAAATACAAGTCGTTGAAGGTTGGGGCGGTAAACGCAGTACCGTAGGTTCCCACCAGCCGCAATGATGGCAATACATCCCAACCCAGCGCAACATCGCCGGTGACATAATTACCGAATTGTTCGTTGTCGTCATTGCGCAGACTGGCCTTGACGCTGCCAGGACCGAACCAGCCCTGATACTGACCATACACGCCAACATCGTCGCGTGTATCGACATCATAGTCGGTGGTGCTGGTGACCTTATCTTGTTGATAATCGACGCCCAGCGTAACCAGGTGCTGGTCGCCGATGGCGATGTTGTTCTGCCAGCCCAAGGTGTCACGGCGGGTATCGAACGTGCTGTAGAACCGGCCATCCTTGAAGTTATCCTGGTCGTCCAGGCTGCGCCCGGCCGACAGCGTCATGTCCCAGTTCTCCAGCGGTCGTAGGTCAAGCTTGGCGCCGATTACCTGCTGCTTACTATTGGACTCGTTGGTGAAAGCGCCGTCGAACTGGACATCGCTTTCGCTGTTGAGAAAATTCACATCCAGACGGATACGGTCGCTGAAGTCATAGCCGGCGCTGGCGCTGACGCCCTGATTGGTGTAGCCGTCCTGATCCGGCTCGTCGGTCGCGCAGCCGGCAAACACCGGAAATCCGATCCCATTGCAGGCATTGAAGCCTTCGGTCTGGTCGAAGTTCGCGCTGACGCTGAAACGCCCGCGCTCGCCGCCGCCGGACAATCCACCGGAAACGCCGGCTGTCCCATAGCGCCCCGCAAGCGTACTGAAGAAGGGCCGCAATGGACCGCCGCCGCGGCGAGTGAAGATCTGGATCACGCCACCTGCCGCTTCCGAGCCATACAGGCTGGAGCGAGGTCCGCGCACCACCTCGACACGCTCGATCTGTTCCACTGGAATGTTCTGAAACGCACTCTGGCCAGTGGTGGCGGAGCCAATCTTGATGCCATCCACCAGAAACAGGGTTTGATTGGAGTTGGTGCCGCGCAAAAAGAGATCGGTCTGTCGTCCCGGACCGCCGGAATTGCTGATGGCAACCCCTGGCAATCCGCGCAAAATATCGACGGTGGTCAGCGACTGGCGCCGCTCGATCTCGTCACGGTCAACGACGGTGACCGGCGCCAGAGTCTGATCCGCAGTCTCGGCGGTGCGCGTGGCTGTGACCACGACAGGGTCGATCTGTGTCGCATCCTCGACCGCGGCGACGACCGGTAGGGAAATCAGAACAAGCGCCAGCAGCAGGGTTGCCGACGAGTATGGATACTTCATTGCAGTCCTCACATGCATCTGCTCACCCGCGGATGCCGATACCGATGGAAACCGGAGAACTCCGGCCAATGATGCAGGGAGGACGTGATAACCGGGAACTGCGGCGAACACCGCCGCGTTGTGTTGAGAACCAGGCAAGGGTCAGCGCCGCCCTCCGCGGCACCCTGAAACTTGAGCAGGCCGGTATCCGGGCTTGCGAGCGCTGGGGTCGGACCTGATCCAAACCCAGCGGCCGAGACGCCTTCCCATGGCCCTTGGTACCCGCTGCATCTTGATTTAAGGATGCAAAGTGCACCGCGGCCATAGTGGCACGCTGTCGCGGCTTGACTCGCCTACCGTTGCGGGGGCAGCGCCGGCATCGCGAGACCGCACTCAAGGCAAATTTGAATGCAGCTATCACGCCGAACCGGCTTCCCGTTTAACCTCGCCACTCGGCCATAGAGTGATGAGGCACCTGAAGCAAGAAAGCTTTATAGAATAGAGCGCCAATGCAAATAGGGTCAATGCTGATGGCTGATCGGGATCAACAAAGGCAAAAATGCCGATGTCAATCGGAGTGGATGAGAAATGCTCGGCAACGAAAGAAAAGTGTTTGTAATAGCAATACCTTCGCCAAATGACCCGATCTCATGCTGCACTAAGTTCTTGATTAATCCGCCCCAGATTTGCAGCCTGCTCAAGGGCTTGGTCAATAATATTCGCTTCGGGCATTTCCGGAAGCATTTTTAACACCTCCAGGACGTATTTCCGGCCGCGGAAGTGGGCTTTGAGGTCATTGACGCTAAAGCTCGGACAGTGCTCGCGCACCGGTCGCATCAGGATCTGGGACAGGTTGATCATCAGCATCGCCAGGTTGGCACTGTTGTAGACCGGCGTTGGCTTGGTCACCATGAAGTCTTCCAAGCCCCAGTACTGTTTGGCGTCTCGGAAGTTGAACTCGATTTGGAAGCGCAAGCGATAGTAATCGATGAGCGCTTCGTAGCCTAACTCGAGATCACTACTGAAAAGGATGACATGGGCCTGGGCACCGGTGCGTTGGTTGGTCTTGACAAGGATCACGACATTGAGCCGGTCGGGGAATTTTTTGTGCCAAACGGGCAGTTGGTAGATGGCCGTATGAACGTGTCCTTCCACGGAAGTGGCTTTGAGAAAGCACGGCGGCAAGTGTTGATAATCGAGCTTGCTGCCGTACTTGCGCCGCGGGCCGCGCCCGGCGTAGGGGCCGTCATAGGGCAGATACAGCGCGCTGTTGTGGCGCAATTTGCTGATCAACTCTAAGCCCGTGCGACGGACCATTTGCAGCGCTTGATTATGGCCGAAGGCCCCGTCGAAGACGAAATAACGCACCGTCAGCGTCTGGCACACCAGTGCCAGCACCTGGCGCAGAAGGTCTTGAACGAACTGCAAATAGGGCGACAGACTCACCTCCCGGCGATTGCCATTGCGGCTACCTTTCGGCCGCCCTCGGTCCTTACCCCGACCCGCTTTGGACGCTTTCGGGCAGCTCGCGGCCGTCTCTTTGAGAATCGGCTCCAGGCGCAATGGGTACGAACAGCGCCGTTGCACGCTAATCAACGACAGGCTCAGAAAACACAACCCCGGGATCGTCTTGCCAACCACCGAGGAGAAAAAACGATCCAGACCGTGGGTCTTCTTGCCCGATTTGCTCACCACCACTTCATCGCCCGCCAGCAACCATTGCGTTTCGTCGCCCAGCAGGTGCTGGCGAATCACCAGCCAATGCACTTGGCCCCAACTGAGCGTGGTGTTGAACAACCGCTGCAGCGTCCGATAGCTTCCCCCGCGCTCGGTCCAGCGCGATAGCCCCCGCATCGTTACCCGCCCCGTCATCGCCAACAGCCCTTCCACAACGCAACCCAAACGGCCAAGGCTCGTCTTATCTACGCTCTGGCTTAAGCAGCTCAAGATCAGCATAATGTCGGGCATGGGCGATAGCCTCCTGAGGGAATAGGTCTTCGGATTAGTAACTGGATAACCTATCACCTCGGGCTGTCGCCCACCTAATTTTTGGCGCTAATTTTTGGCGAAGGTATTGTAATAGAGTACAATCTACAAATCGAGCGGATCTCGCAAAGCGATTACCAGAAACCCGGCGAGCACGGATTGCCTGCCGCCGTGCAGACTGTTTACCGGCATCGCTTAACCGAGTGGGCAACCATCGGAACATGACGCCGGGGATCGACCGCGGCTGTCAGTTATCCACAGAACATGAGATCGGCCCTTGGCGCCTAGCGCCCAAGCCGTCATTATCAATTTTCGCATGACGCATTCATTACCACACACAAAACCCAAGCAGACCAACCATACTTAAGCCGATGCAAGAAACCAGCCGGAATTCAGACCCGTCCCAGACCAACGAGCCTGAACACTCTCGCTTCTATGTTGTCGCAGTCGGTGCATCAGCCGGTGGCCTGGACGCATTGGAGCGGTTCTTTCGTGGTCTGCCTGCCAGCTCCGGCGCCGCTTACGTGGTAATTCAACACCTGTCGCCGGACCACAAGAGCATGATGGGAAATCTGCTTGGACGGCACACCAATATGGACGTGGTCACGGTCGAAGACGGCATGCCGATCCAGCCAAACCGGGTACATTTGATCCCCCCAGCCAGCATCATGAGCGTCTCGCGCCGCTCTCTGCGCTTGAGCCCGAAGAGCCCACGCGGCCTGACCCTGCCCATTGACCTATTCTTCACTGCACTGGCACGGGAATTCGGTAAATACGCAATCGGCGTGGTGTTGTCCGGCACTGGTTCCGATGGCACCCGTGGAGCCGTAGCCATTAATGATGCCGGCGGCCTGTTGCTTGCACAGGATCCGGAATCAGCCAAGTTCGATGGCATGCCCCGCAGTGTCATCGCCACCGGTCTAGTGGACGCGATCCTGCCGCCAGAGGAATTGGGTCCGAGGGTCATGGATCACATGAGCCAGGCACCGCGACCACGCATCCAGGCGCCCGGAAGCGCTGGCTTTGGCGACCGCGAAAATGCCCTGGAGGAAACCATGCACCTGTTGCAACAGCAGGGCGGGATCAATTTTCGCGAATACAAGCCCGCCACCGTGATGCGCCGCATCGAGCGGCGTATGCAGGTGCGCCATGTGCCGGATCTGGAACACTATGCGCGGCTACTGGACGGCGATCGCACCGAATTGAATGCGTTGCGTCGCGAATTGCTGATTCCGGTAACCAATTTCTTCCGCGACCCACCAGCGTTCGAGATGCTGGCACAGACGGCCATCGATTCGATCGTCAAGGAACATGGCGAAAACCAGCCAATCCGCGTCTGGACCCCGGGTACATCCACCGGCGAGGAGGCCTATTCCATTGCGATCCTGTTCGCAGAAGCCTTCGAGCGCGCCCGGCGTTGGCCGCCGTTGAAAGTTTTCGCCACCGACGTGGAACAACACAACGTTGATTTCGGCAGCGCCGGCGTATTCTCCGAGGCCATTACCACAGAGGTATCGGCAGAGCGCCTGGAACGCTGGTTCTACAAACGCGGCAACCACTTTGTGATCAAGACCGAGATTCGACAGAATATTGTGTTTGCACGACACAATTTGCTGGAAGATCCGCCGTTTACGCGCATGGACCTGGTTACCTGCCGAAATCTGTTGATTTACTTTCGCAGCGATGCGCAAGAACGCGCGCTGCGCCGATTGCAGTACGCGATGGCACCAGGCAGCTTTCTATTCCTTGGCTCCAGCGAAACCCTGGCCAACATGCAGACCGATTTCACCGCGGTCAACTCCAAATACAAGATCTTTCGCATCCTGCGCCATCTGGCCTTACCGCTGGACACCGGCAGCGTTGGACTAGCACGCCTGCCCAACAATGTTACCCGCCACCGCCGGAGTCCGCATGCGAACCGTACCACCACCGACGCGGCCGCCATCGACGCCGGCCAGTCCGTGTTGCTGCGCAGTTACGCCCCCACCAGCCTATTGCTCAATGCCAAGCAGGAATTGCTGCATGTGTTCGGCGATGTTGGCCATTATCTGCGCATCGGCGAAGGCTCGGTCACGCTGGAGCTATCTAAATTGCTGCCGCCCACACTGGCACCGGTAGCCCAGGCACTGTTACACAAAACCGCGCGCGGCAAGGAACCGCTGCGCTCAGACGTGCTGAGCATAGAACGCCCTGGCGGCGAGCGGCAGCGACTTCGATTGGTGGCACGCAGCGTCGACCAGGGTCAGAGCGAGATCCACTTACTGTTGTCATTCGAACCGGAGCCGTCGTTGCCTGAGACGGCAGCTGCCGCGGGGCCTGGCGGCATCCAAACCATCAACATGGATTACGAGACCACGGAGCGAGTCGAAACCCTGGAGCGCGAGCTGGCCGCCACGCGCGAGAGCCTGCAAGCCACCATCGAAGAATTAGAGACCGCCAATGAGGAATTGCAGGCCACCAACGAAGAGCTGATGGCTTCTAACGAGGAATTACAGAGTTCCAACGAAGAGCTGCAATCGGTCAACGAAGAGCTGTACACAGTCAACGCCGAAAATCAGGAAAAGATCGAAATCCTGAACCGACTCAATGCCGACCTCGACAGCATGGCACGCGCGGCCGCCATCGCGACGGTGTTCGTCGACAACAATTTGCAATTGACCAGGTTCACACCCGAGGCCACCGCTCTGTTCAAGATCCGCGAGGGCGACCTCGGGCGATCCATCGAAGACTTCACCAATCTTCTGGATTATCCGAAGTTCGTCAGCGAATTGCGCAGCACCATCGTCCAAGGCGAAATGATGCAACATGAGATCAAGGCCGGCAATGGACGCACCTATTTGACCCGCATTCTACCCTATTCCGTACGCGAGAACGGTCCGCGCGGTGCTGTAACCACCTTTGTCGACATCACGCAGCTGCGCGATGCCGAGCGCGTGCAGGCGGTACTCGACTCGCTGCCCGGGCATGTCGCGGTGCTGGACGGCAACGGCGTGATCACCATGGTCAACCGTGCCTGGCGCCTGTTTGCCGCGGAGAATGGCAGCCCACAGTTAGCCCATCACAGTATTGGTTGCGATTATCTGGCGGCATGCGACATCGATCCAGACGATCACAGTGAGGACGACGAATTTGCCGCACGCACCCATCAGGGTTTGCTGGACGTATTGAGCGGTCGCCTGCCCGCATTTTCCATGCGCTATCCCTGCCATTCGCCAGATCAGAGACGCTGGTTCGTCATGCACGCGGCACCGATCGAGCATCCTGCCGGCGGCATCATCGTAAGCCACGCGGACATCAGCCCTTGGTACACCGATCCATCGGAGCCCACCGGCGACGCCTGAGCAAACACGCCGATGGCAACCGCGCGACTGCCGAGCACAGATCGGCAGTGGAGCAATACCATGCAGAATAACGACGACACAGGCCAGTATGGACAAGCGACAACCACTGTAACGACGCCAGAAACGCCACAAACAACCACCAAGGGAGGCCGCTACGATAAAAATTCGGCCTCGGTCAGAGAGCGAGCCCTTGCCGCATTGCGCCACGGCGAATTCAACCTCGCCGAACAGATCCTCAGCGCCGACGACCCATCCACGGCTGTTCTGATCGAAAATCTTCGCATCTACCAGGCCGAGCTGGAGATGCAAAACGAAGAGTTGCGGAAAAGCCAGCGCACCACCGAGAGTGCGCTCGAACGTTTTTCGGCCATGTTCCAGCAGTTGCCGATCGCCGAGTTGGTGCTGGATCGGTATGGCCTGATCGTGGAGGCAAACCCATCCGCACTCCAGCTGCTCCAGTTGCGCAATACCCAATACCATCAGTATTTCCTGGCGCGGATGCTGCTGCATACAGACCAGGCACGGTTGATCAGCGCCTGGGAGCGGCTCACCGTACAAGAGTCCTTGGAGCTGACGGAAGTGCGCATGCAGTTAGGTAATGGGAGCAGCCTGGTCGTCGACCTGCACATTGCACAACTGCCAGCACCCGAAGGTCAGGATCAACAGAATCGCCTCATCTGCGCGGTGATCGATCGCACCGAACAGGCCCGCCAACGCGAGGCTCTCGGTAACGCCTACGATCGCCTCGAGAGCAGCCGGGAATGCTATCGTGTGCTGGCAGAATTCAGCCCGGAATGGGACTACTGGCTTGGTCTGGACAATCATTTCATCCATGTCTCGCCAGCTTGCCAGGATATCACCGGCTACAGCGCCTCCGAGTTCATCGAGAACCCCGAGCTGCTGGAGACGATCATGCACCCGGAAGACCTGGACGCCTGGCAGCAGCATCTAGCGCATCCCCTGGACAGCAACAAGCATCACGTGCCGCTGTCGTTCCGCATCCGCACCCGCGATGGACAGCAAAAATGGATCGATCACATCTGTAGTACGGTCCTGTCCGAGGATGGCCGCGCTCTGGGTCGCCGCGGTGTCAATCGCGATGTCACTAGCCGCCACCAGGCTGAAAAAGCCCTGCAACGCAGTGAGGCGCTATTGAATGCGACCAGCCGGTTGGCGCGCGTCGGCGGCTGGGAGTTCGATGCAGACAACAAGACGCTGCGCTGGACACAGATCACGCGCTTGTTGCACGAGGTCGACGACGACTTCCAGCCGACGGTTGAAACAGCGCTAGAATTCTACGACCCGCACGACCGTGCAGTGCTGCACCAGGCCATCAAACGCGCCCTCTCCGAAGGCTGCCCCTATGAACTGGAATTGCGCTTACAGACCGCCCGGGGCGGTAAACTTTGGGTCAGAACGAATGCCGAGGCGGTGTATAACGATAACGGCAGCATTGGTGGTCTGCGCGGCAGCATTCAAGACATCACCGAGCGCGTCAAAGCCGAACAGGCACGGCGCGAAAGCGAACAACAATACCGCACGCTGTTCGAATCCGCCGGCCAGGCAATGTTGATTCTGCGCGAGGAGCGCTGCGTCTTGGCTAACCGCGCAGCGCAACGCCTGTTCGGTTATGACGAGCCGACCTGTCTACTCGGCAAACACCCCTGCGATGTGTCGCCCGCGATGCAGCCCGACGGCGAACCCAGCACGGACAAGGCATCGCGCTTCATCACCCGCGCCATGCGCGGCGAGGTACAGCACTTCGAATGGGAACACCTGCATGCCGATGGCAGTCCGGTTCCAGTGCAAGTGACCATGCTGCCCATCGAGTTCGGCAGCAAACCAGCGCTTTACGCGACCTTGCAAGACCTAACCGAGCAGCGTGCCGCCGAGCGCCGCGAGGTGCAGGCGCGCACCGTTTTCGAGAACACCTCCGAGGGCATTATTATCACCGACCCGGAGCAACGTATTCTGGCCGTCAACCGCGCCTTTACCGAGCTTACCGGTTACACTGAAAACAAAGTTCTGGGGCAAACGCCCAGCATGCTAAAGTCCGGGCGTCAGAATGAGATGTTTTACCAAAGCATGTGGGCCGCTCTGCAAAAAACCGGCCAATGGCGCGGCGAATTCTGGAACCGACGCAAAACCGGCGAAATCTACCCACAGCTGTCCACCATCAGCACGGTACACGATCAGGCTGGTCGCTTGACCAACTATATCGCCGTGTTCGGCGATATCACCCAGATCAAGCAATCGGAACAGGAGCTGTACAAGCTTGCCCACGAGGATGCACTAACCGGCCTGCCAAACCGGTCCCTGTTGCGGGCGCGGGTGGAACAGTCATTGAGTCGCGCGGAGCGTGATGGCAGCATGTGCGCCCTGCTGTTTCTGGATCTGGATCTGTTCAAGACCGTAAACGATACCCTGGGGCATACGGTCGGGGATGCGCTGCTGCAACGTGTCGCCGAAAGCATTAAGAGCCAGGTGCGAGCCGCTGACAGCATTGCGCGAATCGGCGGCGACGAATTTGTGGTGTTAATCGACGATCTGTCCGGACCAAACGGGGCGACACAGCTTGCGCGTCGTCTGCTGGATATCTTCAAACAGCCCTTCGATGCCCTTGGCCGAGAACTGTATATCACTGCTAGCATCGGCATCAGCATCTTCCCAACGGACGGACGCGATATGGATACCTTGCTGAGCAATGCCGATGTGGCCATGTACCAGGCTAAGGAACACGGCCGCAACAACTACCGCTTCTTCGAACAGTCAATGACTGAAGGCGCGATTGAACGCTTGAGATTAGAGACCGCATTGCGCGGCGCTCTCGCGAGGCAGGAGTTGACATTGGTGTACCAACCCCAGGTCAAACTCTCGGACCGCTGTATGTATGGTGCCGAGGTGCTGTTGCGATGGCAACATCCGGAGTTAGGGCAGATACCGCCGGAGCGCTTTATTCCAATCGCCGAGGAGCTGGGCCTGATTGGCGAACTGGGAGCCTGGGTGTTGGAAAATGCCTGTGCGCAACTCGCCGAATGGGATGCTCACGGCCTGTTGATTCCGCGCTTGGCGGTCAATCTCTCGGTACAGCAATTGGAGCGCATCGATCTGGCAGACACGATTGCGGCGTTACTTGCGCGCACCCATATTGAAGGTGATCGCCTAGAATTGGAAGTGACCGAAACAATGCTGATGCGCCATACCAAGCAGGTCATCACCAATTTGCACGCATTGCGCGAAATCGGCATCACTATTGCGTTCGATGACTTTGGTTCGGGATTCTCTTCTCTTGGCTACCTGAAGAACTTGCCGATCAACCGTCTGAAGATCGATAAGACGTTAGTCGACAACCTGACCCAAGACCCAAATGACGACACCATCGCGCGTACGGTCATCGCCCTCGGACGCGGTCTTGGGCTGGACGTTCTGGCAGAAGGAGTCGAAACCGAAGTGCAGGCCGAGTTCCTGCTGCGTGAACACTGCGATGAAGCCCAGGGGTATTTATTCAGCCGTCCGATGAGTGCGGATCAGATTGTCGATTTCCAAATCGGTCACTTGGTCCAAACTCCACACAAGAATTAGCTAACGCGCGAATTTCGTCGTTATTTCCATCTGCCGCAACGTTCGGTTGGTTTCTGCATCGTTTATTAGTAGCGGTTCATGAATAACCTATACAACGCTATCCAGACAGCGGCGGAGTGCAATCGGGGTTGGGGTCGCTATCGGAATCGGAATCGAGAGAGAAAACGCCTATGCCATTCGGTCATGAGCAGCTCGACGTCGAGCGTGCGGCCATCGAGTCTGTCGGCTGGGCCTAGCGCGACTGCGAGCATGTGAAAGGACAGCGTAACGCGAAGGATCAACGCCTGTGCATATCCTAAGCGCGCATCGCAGGCCATCGCGCTGAAGATTGCCGAGGGTAACGGCAAAGCGACGAGCGGGGATCGACGCCGGTCGTTTGAAAGCGCACGAGGCTCGGCGCTGGAGTGCGCTGCGATTGAGGACGTGCTCGCTGGTGTGCGATGCGTTGTCCGCAGACGACAACAGCAAGCAAAAGGCACTGCTCGATCGTCGTGTGGCCATGCTCACGACGCTCGGACAGCGTGGCGACGCGCTCAGCGAGGAGCTTGGCGGATAGCGGGTTGGTCGGTTCGATACCGACGCCAATACCGATACCGACGCCGATAGCGGTACCGAATGAGTCGGCAGGCGACACCCAAGCCAAAAACCTGTTTAGCTTGTTTCTGCACCATCACTTATCATCTGAATCAGGCGGGCATCCCTGCCCTGCATGATACATCCAGTACCTCGAGTAACCGCCTATTGCGGGCGATGCTTCAGCGCTGCCTGGGCGGCTGCCAGGCGTGCGACCGGTACGCGCGGCCCGGAGCAACTGACGTAGTCGAGACCGGCTTCGTCGCAGAACGTGATGGACGCCGGATGACCGCCATGCTCACCGCAGATGCCCACGTGCAGGCCTGGTTTCGCGGCACGACCCCATTCCACGGCAAGTTTCATTAACTTACCCAGCCCCTTGATATCGAGCACTTCGAAGGGGTTATCCAGCAGGATCTGAGAACGGTTGTAAAGCGGCAGGAACTTGTTCTCGGCATCCTCGCGCGAGAAGGAGAAGGCGGCCTGGGTCAGGTCGTTGGTGCCGAAGGAGAAAAATTCTGCTACCTCGGCCAGGGATTCAGCCCGCAGACAGGCGCGCACCACCTCGATCATGGTGCCGAATTTGAAGTTGACGGGTTGACCGTACTCCTCCTCGACCTGTTGGCGAAGCTCGTCCACATAGACCTTGACCGCTTTCAGCTCTTCCACGGTGCAAACCTGCGGAACCTTGATTTGCGGACGCACCTCGACCCCGGCCTTGGCGCACTCGGCAGCGGCCTCCAGGATGGCACGGATCTGCATGCGGTAGATCTCCGGGAACGAGATGCCCAGACGTACGCCGCGGTGACCGAGCATGGGATTGGTCTCGTGCAGAGCACGAACTTTTCTCAGCATGGTCTCTTTTTTCGCAATGGCCGCTTCGACCAGCATTGGGTCGATCAATCGGCGCAGGCCGTCGAAGTCATCCCTGATCTTCTGGTCCGTATGCAATAGACCCATAGTACCGGCCAGCGCGGTCATTCCGTGCGTGGATGTACATAGGGCTCGCAGATCGTTCAGATCCTGCTCCAACTGATGCTCATCCGGTAGGAACTCGTGAATCGGCGGGTCAAGCAGGCGGATGGTCACCGGGTATGGCGACATTGCCTGGAACAACTCGATGAAGTCCTGCCGCTGCAACGGCAGCAATGCATCCAACGCGGCCTCACGCTGTTCGTCGGTCTCCGCAACAATCATCTCAATGACCACCGGCAGCCGGTCGGTGGCATTGAACATGCGCTCGGTACGTGCCAGGCCAATACCCACCGCACCATATTTACGCGCATCCTGGGCATCATCCGGGGTATCGGCGTTTGCCATGACCTCGAGCCGGGCCATCTCGTCGGCCCAAGACAGCAGAGTCGACAATTCCGGCGTGAAATCCGGTTCCACGGTGGGGATGGCGCCGATATACACATTGCCTGAGGAACCATCCAGGGTGATCGTGTCGCCTTCCTTGAAACTGGTGCTGCCAACGACGGCCACGCGTCGAGTTACGTCCACGCTGATACCTTCGGCACCCGCGACACAGGGTTTACCCATGCCGCGCGCCACCACGGCGGCATGCGAGGTTTTGCCGCCGCGCGAGGTCAGAATGCCCTGGGAGGCGAAAAAGCCGTGGATATCCTCGGGCTTGGTTTCCTCACGCACCAGGATGACCTTTTGACCCATGTCACGACCTAATTGCTCGGCGCGGTCAGCATCGAATACGGCAATACCGGCTGCCGCACCGGGCGAGGCCGGCAGACCTTGCGCCACGGATTCGGCCTCGGCGTTTGGGTCTAGGCGCGGGAATAACATCTGCTCTAGACTGATTGGATCGATGCGCATCAATGCCTGTTCCCTACTGATCAATCCCTCCTGCTCCATCTCGACCGACGTGCGCACCATGGCCTGGGCGTTCATCTTACCGTTGCGGGTTTGCAGGCAATAGAGCACACCGTTTTCAATGGTGAACTCGAAGTCCTGCACCTCGTGATAATGATTTTCCAGCTTTTCGCGTAATTCGGCCAATTCCGTGGCCATTTGCGGCATCTCGACTTTGAGCCGATCGAGCGGCTTGGGGGTGCGGATACCGGCGACGACATCCTCGCCTTGAGCATTGATCAGATATTCGCCGAACAGCTTATTTTCACCGGTACCTGGGTTACGGGTAAATCCGACTCCGGTGGCGGAATCGTCACCGAGGTTACCGAACACCATGGTGACTACATTCACGGCAGTGCCGTTGGCCATGTCCGGGGTGATATTGAACTGGCGGCGGTAGTCAACGGCACGCTTACCTGACCAACTGTTGAAGACCGCCTTGATGGCGATTTCGAGTTGGGTCATGGGATCTTCTGGGAACGGCTTACCGGTATGCTCTTCGATCGCCTTCAGGAAACGCTCGCTGATTTCTTTCAGATCCACAGCGGATAGATCCACATCCTGTTTGGCATGCGCGGCCTCCTTGACCAGATCGAACTGGTGATCGAATACTTCATCCGGAACGCCAAGGGCGACCTTACCAAACAGCTGAATAAAGCGGCGGTAGGCATCATAGCCGAATCGCTCGTCGCCGGTGGCGCGGATCAGGCCCTGTAATGTCGCATTATTCAGGCCCAGATTCAGAATCGTATCCATCATGCCCGGCATCGACATGGCCGAACCCGAGCGCACCGATACCAGCAATGGATTTTCCGAGTTTCCGAAGCCCTTGCCGGTTTTCTCCTCCAGCATTGCCATCTGTTGGTGCACTTGATCCATCACCCCATCAGGGAGATGACCCTCGGCGATATCCAGGTAGGCCAGACAGGCCTCGGTAGAAATAACATACCCCGGCGGCACATTGAGACCAATTTGTGTCATTTCGCACAGATTGGCGCCCTTGCCGCCCAGCAGTTTTTTATCTTTACCATCGCCTTCGTCAAAGGCAAACACCCATTTAGTCGAATCGGTCATGGTCAATCCTCTAGTAACTTTTTTGGTCGGAGCAGGTCAAACGGCATCGAACTCAGAATGCCAACGAGGCAGGTGACTGACAGCAGATGGTTACCTGGCTGCCATTGATGCCGATGATCTAGGGGCGATACATCGGCCCGCGATACCGATTCAATCGGCATACGAGCTTGCAGTAAGTCGCGTCGAGCATGCCCGAGTCAGGTTATCGGGAACCTGGTCTGGGCACATCGCTGTGCTGTGTGGGGAGTACAACCGAATGAGTAAAGTTAATGCTCCCCAATCCGCAGCAGTGATGTCTTGGGTAAGTTGGGCCAAGCTTATGAGGCCCAACAAGTAATGTATTGTCTACGCAAAAAACCCGACTCCCGTGGGGCGCAGCACCGCGTTGCTTTGAACAGTGATGTAAGCAGCGATCAGGCTCGGAAGTCGATGGTGTCAGTCATTGATCTAAGTGACAGATGCTACTTGGAAGACGGCTTGTATGACAGTTAACAATTGGTAAAGACTCATCAATATACCGATCGTTATGCTTGAGCATGTGGTTTTTACAACTCATCTAGGTTGGCAACATGTTCAAGTCTTCTCCCGGGATAATCAACCCGGCAAAACAGCAGGAATCACGAGAATGAAATTGGCTCAGATCAGCCGCCTTCCAGATACCGCGCCGAAACCACCCCCATTGTTATTCGTGCATGGCGCATTCACTGATGCTCGAATCTGGGATGCACATTTTCTACCCTACTTTGCCCGCCAGGGCTATGCAGCACACGCAGTCAGCCTACGTGGCCATGGGTTCAGCGAGGGCCACGAGCAGCTGCATCGCTGGCGGCTGAGGGATTATGTCGCAGATCTGGCGCGCACGGTCGCGGATCTGCCGGCGCCGCCGGTGCTGATCGGACATTCGATGGGCGGCATGGTGATTCAAAAGTATCTGGAGACCCATCCAAAGATACCAGCAGTGGCGCTGATGGCCTCAGTGCCGCCGCAAGGCCTGCTAACGAGCAACCTGCACATGGCGATGCGCTATCCATTTCTGTTCCAGCAGATGGCCTTGTTCTCGCTGTTCGGTCCCACCCTTGGCTCACCCGACATGATGCACCGCTTATTGTTTTCTCGAGAGATGCCAACTGCAAAGCTGCGTGAATACATCGACTATATGCAGGCAGAGTCACAGCTGGTTTCGTTGGATTTGGCTGGCATGGACCCGTTGCGGTTAAAGCCGCAACAATTGCAATGTCCAATGCTGGTACAGGGGGCACAACAGGATGTATTCATCTCACCGAGCATTGTGCGTCAAACCGCACGTTTCTATGGCAGCGAAGCGCAGATCTTCCCCAATATGGCACACGCCATGATGTTAGAAGAGAACTGGCGCGAAGCTGCCGACTCATTGCTACACTGGCTTGACCAGGTGGTTGCGACGCACCTGGCAGCCGCGGGTTGAAACAGCCTGCCTCAAAGCAAGCGCGTCAAGGAATGTGAATGCTGTTGGTCCGCTGATGACTTAGTGATGGTGCAGAAACAAGCTAAACAGGTTTTTGGCTTGGGTGTCGCCTGCCGACTCATTCGCTACCGCTATCGGCGTCGGTATCGGTATCGGCGTCGGCATCGAACTGACCAACCCGCTATCCGCCAAGCTCTTCGCTGACCGCGTAGCCACGCTGTCCGAGCGTCGTGAGCATGGCCACACGACGATCGAGCAGTGCCTTTTGCTTGCTGTTGTCGTCTGCGGACAACGCTTCGCACACCAGCGAGCACGTCCTGCATCGCAGCGCACTCCAGCGCCAAGCCTCGTGCGATTTCAAACGACCGGCGTCGATCCCCGCTCGTCGCTTTGCCGTTACCCTGAACAATGTTCAGCGCGATGGTCTGCGATGCGCGCCTACGATGTGTGCAGGAGTTGATCCTTTGCGTTACGCTGTCCTTTCACATGCTCGCAGTCGCGCTAGGCCCAGCCGACAGACTCGATGGCCGCACGCTAGACGTCGCGCTTCTCATGACCGAATGGCATAGGGCGTTTTCTCTCTCGATTCCGATTCCGATTCCGATTCCGTTAGCGGCCCCGACCCCGATTGCACTCCGCCGATGTCTGGATAGCGTTGTATAGGTTATTCATGAACCGCTACTTAGGCGGTTGTCGGGGAGAAATCGCCTCAGATCCATTGATTTCAATCATTCGATACAAGCCGTCGATTGTTACGTCATGCTGAGGATCTAGGGGCGTCGGCGGCGTCAGGCGGCTGCAGATGTTCCACAACCAATTGCGCTGCACGCAGACCGCGATAGTCGTTGACATCCAGTCGATAAGCCAGGTGCATACGCTCGCCGACCTGCCCCCGCTGTTCGGCCAGATTAAAACCAATTGCTTCCAACGGCAGGCTATCGCCAGCGCGCACCCGCAGTTTAAGGTGACGCTCGGCCACGACCCGCACACCCGACACTTCGAACTGCCCATCGAATAGCGGCTCGCTGAAGCCTTTGCCCCAGGGACCGGCACAGCGCACCGCCTCGGCAGTGCTCAGGTTCAACAATGCACCAGGCAATTCGCCATCGGACAACAATTCACGCACCGGCGGCGTATGACCGACCTCGCGCCGCACCGCATCGGCAAAAGCGTCGCGAAAGGTCGCAAGCGCCGCGCGCGGCAGGCTCAAACCGGCGGCCATGGCGTGCCCACCAAAGCGCTCGATCAGACCGGGATGACGTTTAGCGACGGCGTCGATCAGATCGCGGATATGCAGCCCATCGATCGAGCGCGCGGAACCGCGCAACATGGTGCCACCAGCAGCGTCCTGATCGCCGCTGTCGGCAAACGCGATGACCGGCCGGTGCCAGTGCTCGCGGATACGTGCCGCGACGATCCCGATCACTCCCTGATGCCAGTCCGCACCATACAGACACAGGCCGGGCGGTAATTCTCCAGCACTCGCCGCGAGCTCATTGACAATGGCATCCGCGGCTTCACGCATGCTGAATTCGATCTCGCGACGCTCGACGTTCAATGAATGCAATTTTCGCGCCAATTTCATCGCCCGCACAGGGTCATCGGTCACTAGACATTCCACGCCAATGCTCATGTCGTCGAGACGGCCGGCCGCGTTCAGTCTGGGTCCTGCAGCAAAACCAAGATCGCGCGCGGTGACCCGGGCAATACGGCAACCGGCGATCTCCAGCAGCGCTCGCAGTCCAGGCCGGCAATATCCGGCGCGAATACGACGCAGTCCCTGCTCCACGAGGATACGATTGTTGCGGTCCAGCATGACCACATCAGCGACAGTACCAAGCGCGACCAGATCCAACAGCTGCGCTAGATTCGGCTCGGCACGGCCACCAGGCCTGGCGCTGTCGAAGCATCCGCGCCGCCGCATTTCGGCGCGGGTGGCCGCAAGCAGATAAAACATCACGCCGACACCGGCCAGGTGCTTGCTTGCAAAGCCGCAGCCCGGCTGATTCGGATTCACGATCGCTGCCGCGGCGGGAAGTTCCGCCGCCGGCAAATGATGATCGGTGATCAACACCGGGATACCTAGCTCGCGCGCTCGCGCGACCCCGGCAATACTGGCAATACCGTTGTCGACGGTAATCAACAGATCCGGCTTGGCAGACTCCGCGGCATCCACCACCGCCGGACTTAGGCCATAGCCATGCTTGAAGCGGCTCGGAGTCAGATAGCGCACATCCTCGGCACCCAGTGCCCGCAATCCCAGAATCGCTACCGCACTGCCGGTGGCGCCGTCGGCATCAAAGTCACCAACTACGGTAATTCGCGCACGGCGCCCGATGGAGTCAGCAAGCAACTCGGCCGCCGACTCGATACCAAGCAAGTCATTAGCCGGCAGCAAATCGGCGAGGTTGATTTCTGCCGCACGTGCATCGCCACGCTGCCTGTACAGCCGCTGCATCAGCGTATCCAGGCCCTGCGGCGGCTCGCTATTGTTAACCAGCCGCCGAATCCGAACCGGAACACCGGTCATATGGGGATTGTTTCTGAAGCGGTGGGAACCGGTCAGACCGAGGACAATGTCTTGATACGCGCATTCAAACGGCTCTTGTGCCTGGCAGCCTTATTAGCATGAATCAGACCCTTGCCGGCGGATCGGTCGATAATCGGAACAGCCGCCTTGTAGGCGTCGTCAGCGGCCGCCTTATCACCGATGCGAATGGCCTTCAGCACCTTTTTAATGGCGGTGCGAAAGGTACTGCGCTGCGCGGCGTTGCGCTGGCGATGCTTCTCGGCCTGGCGGGCGCGCTTACGTGCTTGTGCAGAGTTGGCCAACGGTACTATCTCCTGCGATCGTCATGGTCGCGCTGAGCAGAGCGACTGACTATAAGTGTCATGATTGCCGCAGGGCTTGCTGCGGTAAACCGGGCAGGATGAACATACGAGCCTTGGTTGTCAAGTCTCGCGATAGCACGGCGGGACGAGCCGACACGGCGAATGCCCCCAGACACCGAATGATGCGCTGCCTTACACTAGTGCCTTTTTCTGGAGCGGTCATGGCATCTCTTGCTGGCTCTTTCGCCAAGGTGGGCAGCAGCGTGCTGTTATCGCGCATACTCGGTTTTGTGCGCGACCTGATCATCGCACGTGTGTTCGGCGCGGATGCCGCCACCGATGCATTCTTTGTCGCCTTCAAGCTGCCCAATCTGGCGCGGCGCCTGTTTGCCGAGGGTGCCTTCTCAGCCGCCTGTGTGCCGATATTGAACGCGTATCGGCAGCACCGGGGGTTTGCCGAGCTGAAACGCCTGGTGGACGATGTAACTGGTACACTGGGCCTGCTATTGCTGCTGGTCACGGTGCTCGGGGTGCTGGCAGCTCCGCTGCTGGTGCTGCTGCTTGCTCCCGGATTCGTCGTCGATGCCGAGCAGCATCAGCTGACCACGCGGATGCTGCAACTGGTATCCCCCTATCTTTTTTTTATTGGCCTGACCGCTTTTGCTGGCAGCGTTCTGAATACCTACGAGCGCTTCGGGGTGCCGGCCTTTACGCCGGTTTTGCTGAATCTGGCGCTGATCGGCTGCGCCCTGTGGCTGGCACCGCAACTGCAACAACCCATTCTGGCTCTGGCTTGGGGGGTATGCCTTGCCGGCATGGCACAGCTGTTGTTTCAACTGCCGTTTCTTGCCCAGCTTCGACTGCTGCCGCGCCCGCGCTTCGCACCCGCCGCCGCGGGCGTGCGCGGTTTGGGCAAACGCATGCTACCGGCGCTGTTCGGTATCTCGGTGGCGCAGCTCAGCCTGCTGATCGATACCCTGCTGGCCTCGTTTCTGACCAGCGGCAGTATTTCCTGGCTGTACTACTCCGATCGCCTGGTGGAATTTCCACTCGGCATCCTGGGCGTGGCCATCGGCACCGTGATCCTGCCCAGACTCGCGCGGCAGCAGAGCAGCAACGGGGATTGCTCGGACAGCCGCTTTTCGCAAACCCTGGACTGGGGATTGCGCTGGGTATTGCTGCTGGGCCTGCCTGCCACGCTGGGCCTGTTCATGCTGGCCGGCCCGATCCTGGCCACGTTGTTCCAGTCCGACGTCTTCACCACCCTCGATGTGCAAATGTCCGAGCGCAGCCTGATGGCCTATGCATCCGGACTGTTTGCCTTTATGGCCATCAAGGTACTTGTGCCTGGATTCTACAGCCGCGACGATATCAAAACGCCGGTGCGTATCGCAGCCATTGCAATGACATCCAATCTGCTGCTGAGTGCGGCGCTGATGTTTCCCCTCGGTCATGCGGGTCTTGCGCTGGCGACAGCGGTTGCGGCACTGGTCAATGCCGGATTGCTGTTGCGGGTGCTGATCGATCGGCGCATCTATTGCCCAGGCCGCCAATGGCTGCCGCTGATCGCGCGCACCCTGGGGGCATGCTTGGCGATGGGCCTTGGTCTTTGGCTGATCAGCGCTCCGACACCGGAATGGTCCGCACTCGAGAACAGCGCACGTGTATTTCGGCTGACCTTGTCGATCGGCCTCGGGGTATTGCTGTACGCCGGGGCACTGCTCGCCCTCGGGCTCAGACCGCGCGACCTGAGATGAGGTTTTGACGAACGCCCAGCCAACCCCTGCACACATGCGGCAAGCCGATGGTGGTCATTCGCCTGCGCTGCCGATGCCCGGCCGCGCCGAGCGGAACCCGTTCATGCCGGCGTACCGTTGATGCGCTCCCAGACGAACTCTGCAATGTGCCGCGCCGCAAACCCGTGTCCAGCCCTACGCGCAGTGCCTTCGATGTTCATCAAGCAACCACAATCCTGGCTCAACAGCACATCAGCGCCGGTGGCAGCGACCGCAGCGGCCTTGTCTGCCGCCATGGCAGCGGAAATCTCCGGCTCCTTGACCGCGAAGGTGCCACCAAAACCACAACATTCATAGGCATGATCGGGCTCCACTACGGTGACCTGGGGAAACCGCCCAAGAAGCGCCAGTGCGGCCGGAGCCACGGCCATGTCGCGCCGTGCAGAGCAGGACTGATGCAAAGCAACGGTGGTCGGCGGACCCTGATCGGCCAGTTCGGTATCGAGTACATGGTTGAGAAAATCGCATAGTTCCACTACGCGCCCCGCCAGTTGCCGCGCCCGCTCCTCGTCAGCAAGACCTTCGAACAAGCGTGGATAATGCTCACGCAGCATGCCGGCACAAGAGGCAGAAGGCACCACCACCAGCTGGTCACCGGCCATCGCATCTAATTGCTGGCGGGCAACCTTGCGCGCGTCGTCGCGAAAACCGGAGTTATAGGCAGGCTGAGCACAACAAGTCTGGCGTTGCGGAAAGCCGACAGATACACCGCAGCGCTCGATCAGGCGCATTGCGGCCAGCCCGGCTTGCGGATAGACCAGATCGATTAGACAGGTACCGAAGACGAGAACCCGGTCCGGCTTGTTCATGCTTATCACTCCGCGGTTGCGATCCAACCAGCCCAGCAAGCCTCCAGGCTCGATTGGCTCGGCTCGGCTTGCTGCAAATCATCGAATAGACACTGCACATCGGCCATCCACATAAAGACGCTCACATGAAAGATGCTGAATTGCGCGCAATCGCAGATATTGACGAACTGGCCGGGAAAAAGCGCCCAAAACGATATTGCGTGTACCAGGTATCACCCCGCGAGAGCTTCCATACGGATGCGCACGATCTCGCCGCTGACCGCGCCAAGCGCCGAGATGCGTTCCAATGCAGTGTTCATGCAGGTTTCCTTGACCCGATGGCTGAGCATGATCAGGGGCACATGGGTTTCGCCCTGCGCGGGCTCCTTTTGCTTGATTGCCTCGATGCTGATGCCCTGTTCGCCGAGAATTCCGGCAATGCTGGCCATCACGCCGGGGCGGT
Source organism: Thiohalocapsa sp. PB-PSB1 (assembly GCA_016745215.1). Classification (GTDB taxonomy): domain Bacteria; phylum Pseudomonadota; class Gammaproteobacteria; order Chromatiales; family Chromatiaceae; genus Thiohalocapsa. The sequence goes on along the minus strand of CP050890.1, from coordinate 2,306,282 downwards.
CGAGCGCTTGCATGCGCAGGTAATAAGCGGTCTCGACGTCGTCCATCGCCAATACTGGGGTGTCGGCGAGTTCGCCGGGCTGAAACGCCAGATGCGGCACGCGGTTATGCGGATCGGCGGTGAGCGCGCGTACCACATCCACGACATCGGCGACCACGGCGGAGGCGGTGGGCAAGGCGCCGGCTCCGGCGCCATAATAAAGCGTCGGACCCACCGCATCGCCTTTGACCAGCACCGCGTTCATCACACCGTCGACATTGGCAAGCAGCCGGCGCTGCGGCACCAGAGTTGGATGCACGCGCATCTCGATGCCGGCGTCGGCGCGCCGGGTGATACCAAGATGCTTAATGCGATAACCCAGCTCGGCGGCATAAGCAACATCTTGGGGCTCGATTTTCGAGATGCCCTCGGTGAAGGTCTTGTCGAACTGCAACGGAATGCCGAACGCCAGAGAGCCCAAGATGGTCAGTTTATGCGCGGCATCCGTGCCTTCGACATCAAAGCTGGGATCGGCCTCGGCGTAACCGAGCCGCTGCGCTTCGGCCAATACATCGCCAAAATCCCTGCCTTTGTCGCGCATCTCGGTCAGGATAAAGTTGCCGGTGCCGTTGATGATACCGGCAATCCATTCAATATGATTCGCCGCCAGCCCCTCGCGTAATGCTTTAATGATCGGGATGCCGCCAGCTACCGCCGCCTCGAACGCCACGGTAACACCGGCGCGCTGGGCGGCGGCGAAGATTTCGTTGCCATGCAGTGCAATCAGCGCCTTGTTCGCGGTGACCACATGCTTGCCATTGTCGATGGCGCGCAATACCAGTTCGCGCGCGGGAGAGTAGCCGCCGATCAGTTCAATGACGATATCCACCTGCGGATCATCGACCACAGCAAAGGCATCCTCGCCGATCTGCCCGATCTGATCCAGCCCCTCGATGGCATCCGCATCATAGGAGCGCGCGGCGGCGCGCGCAATACGGATCTCGCGCCCGGCGCGGCGGGCGATTTCGCCCGCATTGCGGGTGAGCACCGTCGCGGTGCCGCCACCAACGGTGCCGAGCCCCAACAAACCGATGTTGACCGGTTGCATAACTTCATCCTCAGTGTTGTACCCTAAACGCTATCAATGATCGCAAAATTTGCGGGCCGCGGGCTCGCATCCACCCTCGCTCCGAGCGCTCTGGGATATCCAAGGGGAGAGAGCAGAATCGACTAGGCAGGTTCGCCTTCGGGTATCCCGGCGCGAGCGTCGTCGCGCAACATTTGTCGGATACCCTTGACCGCCTGGCGCGTTCGATGCTCGTTTTCGATCAGACCAAAGCGCACATGATCATCGCCGTAGTCGCCGAAACCGATACCAGGCGCAACCGCAACCTTGGCATCGCGCAACAGCTTTTTCGAGAATTCCAACGAGCGCATGGAGCGATACGCCTCCGGAATACCTGCCCAGACAAACATGGTGGCCCTTGGCTTTTGCACCGGCCAGCCGGCCGCGCAGAGCCCTTCGCAGAGCACATCACGGCGGCGTTGATACATCTTGCGAATATCGCTAACACATTGCTGAGATGACTCCAACGCATGGATCGCAGCCACTTGGATCGGTGTGAAGGTGCCATAGTCCAGATAGGATTTGATGCGTGTCAGCGCCGAGACCAGCGCCGGGCAACCGCACATGAAACCAATCCGCCAGCCGGGCATGTTATAGCTCTTCGACATGGAGAAAAACTCCACCGCAATGTCCTTGGCACCTGGCACCTGCAAAATCGACGGCGCCTGGTAGCCGTCAAAGACGATATCGGCATAAGCCAGGTCATGCACCACCCAGATCCCGTGCTCGCGGGCGATCTCGACCACCTGCTCGAAAAACGCCAACTCGACACACTCGGTGGTCGGGTTGCCAGGAAAATTCAGCACCAGCATTTTCGGCCGCGGCCAGGAGTCCAGGATGGCGCGTTTCAGCTCCTGGAAAAAATCCACATCGGGCGTCATACGCACGTGGCGTACATCGGCACCGGCGATGATAAATCCGTAGGGATGGATCGGGTAAGCCGGGTTCGGCACCAACACGGTATCGCCGGCACCCATGGTCGCCAATGCCAAATGCGCCAGCCCCTCTTTGGAGCCGATGGTAACAATCGCCTCGCCATCGGGATCGAGTTGTACATCATAGCGATCGCGATACCAGCGCGTAATCGCCCGGCGCAGCCGCGGGATGCCCCGTGACACCGAGTAACGATGCGTGTCGCGTCGCTGGGCTGCTTCCACGAGTTTGTCAACAATGTGCGGCGGCGTCGGTTGGTCCGGGTTACCCATGCCGAAGTCAATGATATCCTCACCGCGGGCTCGCGCCGCGGCCTTCAATTCGTTGACAATATTGAAGACATAGGGCGGGAGCCGCTCGATACGGCGAAAGTTCGGTTCCGGGACAACCACTCTGGGACCTCTTCGATTCAATAAGATATGGTAAGGACGCTAGAGTAGTGTACCTTCAGACTGGCCGGATTCAAATGAGCAATGTACATCTGGCCCGCGCTGGAACCCATGGCCGAAATGTTCCGGCGGTCGGTCCGCCCCGGACTCCAGGCATGCGCGGCGCATCTCAGACCATCACCTTGCGCTGTACACATGCCAAATAATCGAAACGACAAGCAAGCAGAATCAACATGAAGCAGAGCGATGATGACCCGATCCCAAAAGCACAACACAAAATCCGCTGGGCGATCTTACTGTACCTGCTGGTCGTTGCGCTGATCGCGGCCTACACCTACTACGATGCCAGTCTAACGGCACGAGAACAGGCCATCGGCAGCCCGAGCCAACAGGCGCAGGACTCCAGGACGATAGACACAGCACGAGCGCGCAGTAGCCATGATCCGGACCCGCTGGCTCGAGTGTCGAGGATGCTCAGCCTGGCGCTCGTTCTGTCCATCGCGGCACTGCCGATCTTCATCTCGCTCTACAGGGAACTGCGCGATACTAAGGCGGAACTGGCACGGGAACTCGCGGAACACGAGCGCACTCTGCTGCGGTTGCCGAGCATTGACATGTTGACAGGGCAGTATAATCGTACCGGCTTCGAGCGACTGCTGGACTGCTGGACATCGAACTCATACGATGTAAACGCTATGATCTAGTATGCTGCTTGGCCGAGTTGAAAATAGACAGTATCGACGACCTGCGCGCAACCCACGGGCAAATAGCCGCAGAAGCGGTATTGATGCAATGCGGCGTACGTTTGGCCACGATCATTCGCGGCTGCGATATGCTCGGTCGGCTTGATGGCGAGCGCTTTGGGCTGATTCTGCCACGCACCTCGTTGCAGCATGGGATCATCGCTGTTGAGCGCATCCGCGCTATTTTGGCTGCAACATCGCTGGGCCTGCCGGACAGCGACGAGCGGGTGCAAGTCTCGCTCAGCATTGGCATCGCCGCATTGCAGGAAACCATACCGGAGCGCAAACATCTACAACAGTTGGCGCACCGCCGACTCGAACGCGCGCTACAAGCAGGCCGCGGCCAATTGGTCGCCGAAGCTTCCTGACAGCGCGCAGCAGCGCTGACATCCATGACCGATCCAACGCCCCCCCAATCCGACCATCTCGGGCGCCAAGCGCACGGCTTCCGCTACTCGCCTTTCTACTGCGAGGAGAACGCCTGGTGGCTTTGCGATGAACCAGAAATCCGCGCGGGCAATGCCGAAGTGTTGTTCGTGTTCAACAACATCGGTTATTGCCCCTTTGCCGAGCAGCAGGCCGCTCCGCCGGGGCAGTTCATCTGGTGGGATTATCATGTGGTCGTGCTCGACGCCAGCAAACGCATCTGGGATCTGGACACCCGTCTGGGGCTGCCAGTGCCGGTGCAATCCTGGTTATCCGGTACCTTCCCATTCGCCGATCGCTTAGCGCCGGATCTCGAGCCACGCTTTCGTTTATTGGCCAGCACCGATTATCGCCGCAACTTCGCCAGCGATCGCACGCACATGCGCAAACCGGATGGACGCTGGCGCTCACCGCCGCCGCCCTGGCCACCGATCGGCTCTGGCATGAATCTACAATGCTATTGCGATCCAACCACGCAAGGCCCGGGTACCCTGCTGGACTGGGCCGCACTGCAGCGACGGGTTTGCGGCAAGCCTGAACGATGAGGTACGCCTCGACAACAAACGGAATCTGGGCTCAGATCCCAAGACCACGCTGTCGCCCGCCGCCTGCTGGCAGCGTCACGTCTTTTTCTGATCAGAATTTTCTGGCAGAATCCGCATAATTCATCTAGCCGAGAGGGGCCTTGAATGGACCTGTTCAAGAAGACTTGGGATCCGATCATCGCACTATCGATTATCGCTGTATTGGATATCTTCATGTTTATCAGCATCGGCGCCTGGACGGTCGGTGGCGGCGAAACCATGATGACCGGCCTGGTCGCGCAATGGGTGCTCGGCGACGACCTCGCCCGCATTCCTTTCTGGAACATAGTGTTTGAGCCGGACCCGACCTATTGGAAGATCTACATCAGCCTTGGCATGCTGTTTGGCGCCATCGTCGGTGCTCTGCTGAGCAAGGAGTTCCATTGGCGTTTCCCGCGACATCTGTCGGAATGGGTCATGATCACCATCGGCGGCCTGTTGATGGGGATCGGCATCCGGCTTGCGTTCGTATGCAATGTAAGCACGTTCTTCGGCTTGACCCCGGAAATGAACCTGGGCGGTTACCTGGCCATCAGCGGCATTATCGCCGGCGCATGGGTCGGCACCTTGATCTACAAAAAAGTATTGGAGGCTTGAACATGTCAGCCATCGGGCAATGCATCGCCGCATTTATTTTCGGTTCCATGGTCGGACTGCTAGTGCAGCGTTCGCGTTTCTGTAACACCGCCGCACTGCGCGACGCCATGCTGTTCAATACCTACCGGAATACCAAGGCGCTATTGGTCGCCATGATGATCCTGACCTTGGGCTTTACCGGCTTTTTGACCTTTGGCGACGGTAAGCCACTGCGTTTCGATGTGGGTCTGAATCAGGTCATGGGGCTGTTCCTATTCGGCATCGGCATGGTATTGGCCGGAGCCTGCACGGTGTCCACCTGGGTCAAGGCCGGCGAAGGCAACTTTGGAGCGATTTGGGCACTGCTGTTCACCTTCATCGGCATGTTCCTATTCTCTCTATTCTGGTCATTCAGCTATTGGCCACCAGCCCCCGCGAGCATGACCGGCGAGCCGAATCTAGCCGGCCTCCAGTTCGGCTACACCAATGCCGCAACCCTGCAGGAAAAATTTGGCATTCCGGCGATTCTGTTCGGACTGGTCCAGTTCGCGGTGCTGTTCGGTATCTATCGCGCCATTCGCCGCAAGGAATGTCGGTCCGAGCAAACCAGCGTAACCACGTCCTGAATCCCACTTGATTTTCAGTGCATATGCGCACAGCAACCAGACGTAGGAGCAACAGCAGATGGGTCTGTTTGGAAAGAAAAAAGACGCTAAACCCGCCGACACCCCGGTGATGGAGAGCATCACCCTGGACAACGGCGACAGTTTCATGCCAACGCAGATCGTCGATTGCATCGGCGACTCCTGCCCGCGACCGCAATTAATGACCAAAAAAGCGATCGCCAAGGCAGCCTCTGGCGATGTCATCGAGGTACGGGTCGACAACTCCACATCCATGGAGGCAATACCGCCCATGATGCCCGGCCTGAATTCCCGCCACTTGGGAACAGTCAAATCCGGCCATTACTGGAGCGTACTGGTGAGCAGGAACTAGCGCGCCATAGGCCATGCGCACCGGAACCCATGCCAGCAGCAGCCCCAGCATGCGGCGAACAATCCGCAAATGCCGCATACCGCGTTCTTTTCCGCCACGCTCTGTGCGCTGCAACATAACAAATCATATCCACGGCCCGGGTCCAGCGCCCTGCCCCAGCCAATTCTCCCGACTCCTATGAGCAAAGGCGAATTACAGATGGCCATTTTCTCCGGGCTGGTGCTGCTGATCACGTTGGTCGGCATCGGTTATGTTTTCATCGCCCAGCCGGACTATTTGCGCCAAGATCGCGACGGCGTGCCCTATTTCACTCCCCTGGTGGAAAACCCAGAGACCGGTGAGGCAGTCGACATGGGCACATTGATTCGGCATTATCGGGGCGAGACGCGCTGATGTGCCGACAACCCGCCACGGCGGCACTTCTTGCACATGCGCACCAGCCAAAATCCCCATGCCATGCGCAGCGGCGAAGCGTCCATCGGCGCGGGACATCATGCGCCAACGCATTCAGGAGGCAGCATGCACTTCGACCTTGAAACCTGGGTGATGGGCGCGGCATTCGCGATCGCCTTCTACGCCATGTTCGTCAGCTTCACACAGGATCCTTTTTGATCATGCAGACACCCCATATGCTGCTGTTTTGCACCGGCAGCCTGGCGGCCAGCCTCGGTCTCGCCGCGGTGCTCTATCCCTACGCCATCGTCGACCGGGACATCGTCGACCGCGCTCGCAAAGCGCAGCCAATGGAGACGCTGCCAGACGTCGACCTCGGCGAAGACTTCGGCCAACTGCCGGTGGTGGAGCTAATGGGCTATTACATCGATAATCCACCACAAGACTCGGGCACCCATGCTGCCAAGCCCGAGCAAACGCATTTCGGTGGTTGCTGAGTTCGGTGCCACAAGCGATGCGCTCTACCCCCATCGCAAGTATCTGCATCGTCCTACTGATCGGCTTGCGCACGACGCCGGCCGCTTCACCCACGGCAATTCCGCCGAATGAACCAGTATCTGCAAATCCGCGATATATCGACTTGACCGAGTTCAACCGCATGCGCGCCACCAGCCCGGCTCAGCTGACACTGCTGGATACCCGACCAGAGTCCAGTTGCCGCGAGCGTTCATTGGTTGGCGCCATTTGCTTGCCGGTGGAAGCCTTTTTCGGTCCCTACCGTCGCCTTGCCAGCGTGCGGGACATCACTTGGGTGCTCGGCACCGCCGGTCTGCGCGGTGACGAATCGGTATTCGTATTCGGCATCGACCCGGTACGCAGGGATGCGGTTGCGGCGCTTCTCTATTTAGCCGGCCAGGCGCAAGTCCTGGTACTGAATGCGCCGCTGCAGCACATGCTCGAAACCGATCATCATGGGCAGGCATCCGAGCCACTGTCGGAACCAGCATCCGGTCGAACCCGCGGCATTCTGCGTGATCCGATCCATATCGGACCATGGCGCGAGCACCAAATCCTGCTTCGCGACGAACTCGCCGAGCAGCTTGCCCAGGGGCGCATCGTCCGACTGATGGATGGCCGGCCTCTGGATGAATACTGGGGAGAACGCATCCGGGCTCGCCGTGGCGGTCATATACCCGGGGCCGAACCGGCACCTGCCTCCACATTGCGAGCAAACCTGGAACGCAGCGAGGACGGCCTGGGAGCAGAGACCCCAGTCGTTGCCTATGCGCATGATCCCCTCACCGGGCTTGCCTATCTGACCTTGCTGCGGGCTGGTTTCGGACTGGATGCGGCATTGTATCTTGGTGGTTGGCGCGAATGGGCCGATGCGGGCCAATTACCCGCCGATGCGCTCAGCTATGCGCCAATCGATCAAGCCGCTGGAACGCTCGCGGATCAGAACGAACGCAACACGCGGGATCTGACGCAGACGCCCGCGCTGACCCAATCGCTGCTGACCCTGGCCGCGCTCGCTGGCGCCGGGGGCTTCGGTTATCTGCTTGGACGGAGAACAACCTGATGCCGGAAATCAAACCCGAGATCGATTTAGAACATGGCCAAGAGCCCGAGCTCGATCTGCTGATGATCGTCTCCACCACCGAGGCAGACTCTGTACTCTTGCCGCTGGCCGGCGCCTGCGCTCGTCGCGGCCTGCGCTGGACTTGTTTCTTCAGCGGCGACGGCGTACAGGTACTTGACAATCCAGCCGTGGTGCAGATGATCGGTGATGCCGATCAACCGGTCGCCTGTGAGCATTCCTGGGCAGGTCGGATGGGAGCCAAATCCTGTCCAATTACCCTGGGCAGCCAGACCGATAACAGCGCCCTGGTAGGCAGGGCATCCACGGTCATCGGCCTATAAGGCGATTGCCGGAGAGAAACAGACCAACTGGCGCCGGATTTGCGTTCGCCTTCGCGAAGCGACAACCCGCCCATAGCCGCCCCATGGGCAGGTTGCCGCAACGTCGATGCCAGACGAGAAGACAAGCCGGGTGGTCTGTTTCTCCACAGAAATCGCCTAAGCAATACCCCACCCCGGAGTGGTGGGAACGCACCCACGGAGAATTTCGATGCAAAAAAAGATGCTGGTACTGGCGCGTCGCGACCATACCGAGGCCATGCGCGTGTCAGCAGGTCTGACCATTTTCGGCCATCAGGTGCGATTGGTATTCATGCACCAACCGGTGGCCGAGACGCCGGAGAACCTGGAACAAGCGGAGACCCTGGAGCTGTGCGAGATCGAGCCGGAAACCACGCTGGCCGATCAGGATCTGCCGCAAGTGAATGCGCATGAGTTGTCCCGGGCCCTGATCGAGGCGGACGCGGTCATCAGCCTCTGATCTCGAGCAGCTCGACCTATCTCAATCAGCTCGATACACATCATCAAGCAAGCCATCAGCAACCCGCGGACATGAACATAGCCATCTTGAAGACCGGGCTGTTTCCGGACGCCGAGACCGTCACGAAAGCCTTGGAGCAACTCGCAGACAGCGCCCCTGCTGTCATCCATGACACCACAGACACGAACTTGACCGATGCGCACTGGGATCGGATCTTAGATGACCTGCTCATCGCGGATCGGGTGATTGTGATCTGACCCAAGCCAGCAAGGATGCCAGCCGTAATACCAAACGGAATGGCAAGAAAAAACTACATTCTGAACACAGGTGACGAAATTGCCCGATCACCACGAACCCCATCTGCAGAGGAGTAAGAAACATGCGCTATAACACGCTTCATCAAACCCGCCACGCTGTATCGGTTCTTACCATAGCCGGCTTGCTGATCCTCCTGTTCGGCGCTGGCATCGCCGCCGCAACCAGCCCGCCTGCCGAAACGGCGACCGACATCCAGCCGCTTGTGGACGTCGAATGGATCAAAGCCAACAGCTGCAATGACAATGTGCGGGTGATCGATATTCGCAGCGACCTCGACGGCGGCTCGCGCACCGACTATCTGCGCGGCCATATCCCATGTGCCCTGTACAGCAACTATCTAAAAGCGGGCTGGCGCGCCGAGGACAAAAACAAGGTGCCCGGCCAATTGCCGCCGGTGGACAAGCTGGAAGCACTGATCGGTGGCCTCGGCATCGACCAGGACACCCACGTCGTCATCGTACCGGCCGGCAAGAAAGCCCTGGACATGGGCGCAGCAGCGCGTATGTACTGGACCTTCAAGGTCTTGGGCCACGATGCGGTATCGATCCTCGACGGCGGTCTCGCGGCTTACACCAAAGATAAAAAGAACCCGCTGGCCAAAGGAAACGAAAAACCCGAAGCGAAAACCTTCAAGGCCAATCTGCGCGACGATCTCCTGGTTGACAAAGACGACGTCATGGCCGCCATCGACGCCGGTACCCTGCTCGTCGACAACCGCCCGAGCGACCAATACATCGGCATTAACCGGCATCCGAAGGCCGCACGCAACGGCACCATCCCCGGCGCCAAAAACCTGCCGGAGAACTGGCAGACAGAGAACAACGGCGGCAGTTTCCGCGATGTCGACACCCTGAAGCAGCTGTATGCATTGGCTGAGATCCCCACCGAAGGCGATCAAATCAACTTCTGCAACACGGGTCACTGGGCTGCCCTCGGCTGGTTCGCCTCGCATGAATTACTCGGCAACGACCAGGCCAAGGTCTATGACGGCTCGATGCTGGAATGGTCCAGCGACAGCTCGGCGCCGATGGAGCAAAAGGTGACATTGCAATAGCCCATCGCCATCGACCATGGCGCCAATACCGGCTGACCGGCGCCGTGGTCATACTGATCTTGCTCGCCCTGTTGCCGGCCACCGGCTGTGCGGCGCAGGACGAGCACAACCGTCGCTTCGCGATGGAATTAGCCGTCATCTCTGGCGATCTACGCCTGCTGCGCGAGGGCGGAATGGCGCCGCGACATCGCCGGGGCTTGGTCGATCGCATCACCAGTGCCCTCGGCTACCTCGGGCTGCTCGCCCGGCAGGCACGCCAAACAGCCAGCGGCGCACGGGGTGCAGACCCGCATCATGACCTTAACCAACTGCGCCGGGCTTTCTTCGCCAATGATCTGCCGGCAACCGCGCACAGGCTACAGCGGCTGATGCAAGACTATCCGCTCGACATACGCGGATTTATTGCCCTCGACGCCACCCCGGCACGCCTCGAGCGCGGCCGAAAACTCCACCGCGATAGCTGCCGCGCCTGCCACATCGCGCCAGACAGGGCACGGGACAATCCAGCACGCAATCTATTCATTGATGCGGCAACCATGCCGGAACAAGAATTTATCGCCAGACTGCTGGCCGGCGTCCGCGGACTGCCCCAAACTGGACTGGAGAATCCACTTGCGGACGAGCAATTGCGCTCGCTGCTGGCCTGGTTCCGCCATGGCACATCGGCCGCTGATAGACTGCCGCCGGATCTGAATTCGGTTTGCGCAGCAGAGAGGCCGGATTGATCATGCGATCGAGAAAGCAAGCACTACTCGGCCGGCGCCGGCATCTATTGGCTCGGCAACGGCCGTATCGACCTCAACGCCGGCCTGTTCGGCACCTTCGACCCGCTGATCGAGGAGAATCTCTACCCGCTGAACGGCCGAAATAACGCCTACCTCTTCTATCTGAACGGATCGGCGAAGCTCGGCCGGCTGAAGTTAAGGCCCGCCATCGGTATCGGCCGCAATCAGGCCGTCGACGCCGATTCGCTGGAAATCGACCTGCTTTTCGACCTGCCGATCAGCAAGCAGCTCTCGCTCAGCGGTTACATCGTTCACGTGGATTTCTCCGTGCCCGTCGGATACGACTATTACAAGTTTGGCACCGCTTTGAGCCTGAGTTTCTAAAGGTGCTGCACCCATACAGGCTAGGGGATAACGAACAAGAACGCCGTCGCGCAGTTAAATCACAGCACCCGATGAATGACGACCAAGGGTCCAAACCAGAAACTTGCGCGTCTTGGCCGGAAGCTGCTGACGCGAGGGGTAGAAGGCGAACAAGGCCATAAGACCGCGCTCATCGTCTTCGAGCACCTTGGATCAGCCGACCCTCCGCCAGGTGCGCCTCGACAATGCAATCCGGCCGCCCCCGGTATGCTTACGATGTTTGCAACAGCCTATATCATGGCAGGGGGTTTTCATCACCGAGTTTCTCCCTAAGTTATCGCCATCAAAGCTACCCACGATGAGGCAAGATCATGTTGGCAGTGCGAAAGGCAGACGATCGAGGTCATACCAATCATGCTTGGCTGGACAGTCATCACACGTTCTCATTTGGCGGTTACTACGACCCACAGCACATGGGCGTATCCAACCTGCGTGTGATCAACGACGATAGAGTCGCACCAGGTGGCGGATTTCCAACCCATGGCCATAACGACATGGAAATCATCAGCTATGTGCTGGACGGCGCGCTCGAGCACAAAGACAGCATGGGTCAGGGCTCAGTGATCCGTCCCGGTGATGTCCAGCGCATGAGCGCCGGCATCGGCGTCACCCATAGCGAGTACAACCACTCGGCCAGCGAGCCCGTGCATTTCCTGCAGATTTGGTTGGAACCGAATGCCATCGGCATCCAGCCCAGCTACGAGCAGAGGCACTTCCCGCTGGAAGAACGCCGTGGACGCTGGGCCACCCTGATCTCGCCGGACGCTCGGGATGGCTCCATCGCGACGCGCCAGGATGCACTGATGTTCGGCACCCTGCTGGCGACAGGCGAGACCCTGGAATACAGATTTGACGCCAATCGTCAAGGCTATGTGCACCTGGCACGCGGTCAGATGCGGATCGGCAGCCTCACCCTAAGACAAGGCGATGGCTTAAGGGTGCAGAAGCATGAGCGGCTGGAACTGCTCGGCGTCGATGATGCCGAGATCCTGCTGTTCGACCTGCCCTGATAAACCATATTCCGTAACCATCATCCAGAGGCAAGCCTGACATGAAAACTGTCAGCGTCATCGACCATAGTGGCTATGGCCACACGACCAGCCAGGCCGAAGCCATCGTCAGCGGCGTCAACAGCATCGAGCATGTGCAAGCCAACCTGATTGCCATCGATCAGATCTGCGTTTGGTACCCCTGCGCGAGCCTCTTCTTGCCGCGTCGCAACAGGAGTGCTGCCTTCGAAGAATGGAAGGATTCACCGCAGAAACGCAGACTGCGCAGAGGGGCCAAGGCGCCTCGAACACAAGCGGACCTTGACCAGCCGTGGGAGTCGGTCAGCGTAGGAGCCCGCTTAGGGCGACCCGGTAATGCCAGCGGAGCGGACGCGAGCGGCGCACCTTTCCCGGGAAAAAGGCTGTAGGCCGCTGTCTGCTCGGCAGATGAACCGAAGATACCCCAGGGTGCAACCCGCCCAGCGCGACTTGATTAGGATTGGGATCGGGATTGGGATCGAAAAGACATGACATCAGGGCGTGAGAAACCTGATATTTACTGGAGGCTGCCTTCGAAGAATATGAATCAAACTCAAACTTCATTCTGAGTGAATAGCTGAGCATTCTACGCAGGCAGCACTCCGCAACAGCGTACGACCTCGACATCGCGTTGAGCGGGAAGAGCCATGTAACGCAGGCGACACAATCCATTCAAACAGCACATCCGATAGCAATCACATTATTCTGATGCCTAGTTCCTGACCGACATGCTGCCTGATTGCCCTTCCCAAATCGTACCTTGATCTGCTTGTAGCCGAAATCCATGTCTAGTTTCCGCAGCTGCACCGCCTCGGTGATGCACAACCCACTCCCGTACAACAGCCGAATCACGAGATCCGCTTGACCATCGATCAACGGCAGCACCTTCGCCACTTTCTCGTGTCTCAGCACCACTGGCGGCCTGGGCTCCTTGGAAGACCGTGCTGCATCGATCCACCCTTCCAATGTCTTTTTCGACACCTTACCGTACAAAAACAGCGACGCGTTAAACATTTGATTTTGCCTCGATGCCGAAACCTTTCGCTTCTCCGCCAGATCGATCAAGAACGTCTCGATCCGCGCCACCCCGGCACCCAAGACCTGCTGGCGAGACCGCATGCCATGAAACTTGACAAACCGTGTTATCCAGTCGCAATAGCCGCGCTCCGTTTGGACCGAATCATGCTGCCGGCGCATTACCATACTCACCGTCCAAAAACCGTTGGCCGCCCAAGTCTCCATCCTCCGCTATCATTTCCAGACATTTGGGCGGCATTGCCCGAAAAGCCGGCCAATATCAACTTATCAGGGCGTGGGTGCCTCGATAAATTCCCAGGTGGGGAAACCTTGCGAATGTGCCTGCAAAGGTGGAAAATATTTGCTTAATCAGGGCAATTCGGCCTTGCTCATCACTCCGACCAACTGACGAGCGGGTGCACGGGGCTTTTCCGTAAAACGTTGGTTTTAAAGTTAAAATGTTAGAGCGTTCGAGGCGAACCCCAAGTCTTGGCCGGGCCTATAATAAGGCCGGATGATTCTGCCTTGATACTCATTGTTAGGGCGAGCCGTACTCGCAACATCAACCATCGCCAAGGTGAGGGAAAGCGCAGTGAACGACATTCCCTATGACAAGCTCCCTAAGACGCTTTACAAAAGACAGAAAACCTCGAGGGGGGATCGCTTTAACGCCTACCCAAGGCCGGCCCTAGAGAGGATCGACCCCGAAGTATATATTGCAAATCCAGCATATAGTGAGGAAGACAAGAGCGGCACGAAAAAGCGATACATTCCCGTGCGTGTCGATAAATCCAAGACACCGCCTACGAAGCGATACGCAATCTCAGACAACAGAATCGACGAAATCCTAAAGGAAGTGCGAGATAAGAAGCACTTTTCCTTCCATTATCTAGATTCTTTGGAATTAGAAAGCTACGAGCCGCATAGCGGACAGAGCCTCCGCCACGATAGTACGGTCATCAAAACAGAAAGTACCAGTGATCAGGGAATCGGGTTTGATACGGGTGATTCTAGTCTATCGGGGAACATCGGAGACTCTGATACGCCCGAGCAAAAGCACGGGTACATTAGCCAAGAACGAAGCGTCGATGCCGTTTTCTACAAATATCTCACCTCGCTCATTGACCAGGAGCGGGTCACACTCGGGCTTGAATTGGAGTATCGCAAGCCAGTACGCCTCCTTGATTTGGAGAAAATCTTGGAAGTCATCAAACAACATCGGTTTGAGGCGATATTGGCCGAACAATCCGAGATCGAAAAGTTCAAAATGGAGATTTTTGAAGGTGGAACAAAAATCAGCATGGAAGAGCTAAGGGGAATTGATCGTGTTTTCCTCATGTCGTCCTCTTTCCACATCATTGAAGAAAGCCCCGAATACTACAAGCTTGTCTTTACCCACCCAGACGAACGAAATACTGGTGTTCATTTTACGATCGAATCGTTTGTCAAAAAATCAAACATCACGAAAAATTGGGTTGAAGAGTATCGTGACGGCAGGTCCATCCGCGTCAACTTTCTCGGCTTTGCGATATCGAGTGTTGAACAAAATGAGAAAAACATCGTTTTGGAGCTAAAGCCGATCGCGATATATAGGTGAATGCAGAAAAAAGAGTAGAAAAAGAAGTAGAAAAAGGAAAAGTAGAAAAGAGAAAAGAAGTAGAAAAATAAGTAGAAAAAGGACACCCACTTTGCTCGAGGCAATAACAGGCCATCTGGCTTGTTTTCTCGTCCGCCTTCTTATTGCGGCAACCCGCCCATGGAGCGACTGTGAGGGAATTGCCGCTTCGGTATAGTTCTCTCCGATAATCGCCGCAACGCATCCGCATCCGCCGGTATCGCTTGCCAGGTCGCCCGCAAGCGGGCCCCTACGCTGAGCGGCTCCTGCGGATCGTAAAGGTCCGCCGATGGCAGAGCACTCGAGACCAGATACCGGGGCAGAGCCTCAGTACAAGCAAAATCAAGAGGCCGTCCCGGTTGAGTGGAAAAAGGGGGAAAAGGGGCCAGGCTCAATTTCGGAAAAAGCGCTATAAATTGAGACTGGCCCCTTTTCTCTCTTTTCTCTCTGGTCGTGGCTCATGTCGGGCGCCCTGGCTGATTGACTTGGCGCATTATCGTCGACCGATAACGCGGATGCACGCGTTTCTATAGGTTCAGGTGGTCATCCGAGTTGTAATGCAAGACCTGATTCAAGCCTTGCCCTGTGTAACTTGACGAACTGTGTTATCCAATCGCAGTAGCTGCGTTCCGTGTGGATCGAATCATGCTGCCGGCGCATCACCGTACGCACCTCGTCTAAAAACCGTTGGCCGCCCAAGTCTCCATCCTCCGTCATCATTCCGAGACACTTGGATGACGTTGCCCGAAAAGCCGGGTAATATCAGATTATCAGGGCGTGGATGCCTTGATAAGTTCTCAGGTGGGGGAAAACCTTGCGAATGTGCCTGAAAAAAGGGAGATATCTACTTATCAGGGCGATCTTGCCTTAATACTAATTGTTATACAGTTCAAGGAGAAGTATTTGGGATTTAAGCAAGACAATAATACACCACCAATGGAGCGTGAATTAAATTACTTACTTTACGACTTATGCGTGAATTGGGGTTTTTGCATCCCTCCAAGAGATGCTGAGGAAATTAGTCAATTGGAAAGGTTCAATGCGGTTGAGTTTGCAAATAAAGTGATATCCGCTGAAGGCATGAACCCAAAATATGAAAAACGATGGGTACAAAGAATATCCGAAAGGTTTCGTGAGCGTTTCGGATCAGAAGAAATTGCTATAGAAACATTTGTTGACAGAGTCAGGGGCATTAAGGAATCCTGGTAAATTTGTTGCATAACAAAAAAATCCAGCGGATGCTCGTACCTCGCACCGCTGATTTTATCGTTGGGCAGGGTGTCCTTAACAGCAGCCGATCACAGCAGTTGCCAGGCTTCCTGAAATCGAGACCTGAACCGAGAGTTTCGTGAAAGTCAGAGAGCTGATTAAACTTATAGAGGACAACGGATGGTTTTTGGTCCGGACTCGCGGAAGCCACAGGCAGTTTCACCATCCAACAAAGCCCGGCACTATAACCGTAGCCGGAAAGTCCAGCGTAGACATTCCACCAGGAACGCTGAAAAATGCTCTCAAACAAGCCGGCCTGACCGAATGAGGTATCTCTACGTGCGATACACCGTCATCCTTGAGCAAAGCGCTACAAGTGTCGGCGCCTATGTGCCGGACCTCCCAGGATGCATTGCCGCCGCCGACACGAAGACCGAAGCACTCCAACTCATTGCAGAAGCCATTGAGCTGCATCTTGAAGATTTGAAGGCACGCGGAGAACCGATTCCCGACCCGCATAGCTCCTCTGAGATAGTTGAGGTCGCAGTGTAAATTGCCCAACGAGACCGCCAGCCCGCGCCAAACTGCGGCCGGCGCTGCGCGCGTGGCCGCGGTTTGGCGCGGGCTGCGGTTAACGTTCGGCTCTAGACAGAAATTGACATGCCCACTGGTCTAAGAATCAGAGGCTTGAGATTTCACTTTTACTCTGACGAAGGCACGGAGCCTGCCCATATTCATATTCGCAGCGCTGAGGGCGAGTGTAAGTTCTGGTTGTCACCGATATCGCTAGTGGAGCGGTACAGAAATCCCGAGGCGGTTCGTTGTCGTTGTCGTTGTCGTAATCGTAGTCGTTATCGAGCATTCGGCTAAGACGATTATGACAACGACAACGACAACGATAACGACCGGAGACTGTCTTGGAACATCTGCACCGAGGCACTAGCACGAAATAGAGGTGTGCCCTCGCATAGGATCAGGTAAATCGAAAGAATCGTCTGCGAAAATCAACAGTTTCTTCTGGAGAAATTCAATGAGTACCATGGCGATTGAAAATGAGCCATGCGCCCTACGCGCTTGGGCCGAGGGCCGAATGATCTACCTCGAACTCACAGATGAACGTATCGTTGGCTTCCCGGCGGATCGCTTTAAAATTCTAAGAGCAGCCCCCGAGGAGAAGCTGAAACAAGTGAGCGTTGAGTTAAACGGCTATGCTCTTCGATGTGAAGAACTTGACGAGGACCTAACTGTTGAGGGTGTAGTCGCCGAACGATTCCAACTCCCTCTTCCGGAACAAGCTGCATAGCAGGGCAAACGCATCTAAATTTCCCATTTTAGGCCGCTTGTAGGACATCAAGTAACTGCTCAAGATAATCCGTATCCCAGCCGGCACGGAGTCGCTTTAATTTAATGCTTTTCTTTGAGGTCGTATCTTTCCTGAGAATATTGAGTGCAATATGTCGTAGGATGGCATAGTTTTCAGGTGCATGACCTTTTCGCGTTCGATTGGCATCTTCGGAAAAGGACACATCCAAAACCCAATGCAGTGAATTCTCAATTCCCCAATGAGAGCGAACCGCTTGGGCAAATCGTTTAACATCGCCTGACAGGCTGGCAATGAAATAGCGCCGGTCCGTGGTTACTTTTTTTCCATCATCTCGAATCGACTCTACCATCCCGATGGCTCTTCCGGATCTCGTGGGACTGTTGTATCATGTAAATCAACAACTTGAGAACCGCCTGTCACTGAAACCCCATCTGGACGTTGTTGATAATGACATTTGATAAAGAGACCCTTCAGACACTTTTAAATCTTCCTGATATCGCCGTTGATCGCGTGGTGCTCGGCGAGCGCAAGACACTTAAAGTCTATGTGCATAGCACCCTGGAGGGTACGAACTGTCATCGCTGTGGTCGGCCAATCGATCATGAGTATGGCCATGGTCGAGAACTTGAGTTACGCCATTTGCCATTCGGGGATTATAGAGTTGTTCTTGTTTTGAGGCCGAAACGTTATCAATGCCCTTTCTGCGAAGGGCGTCCAACAACGAGCCAAACGCTGTCATGGTACACGCAGCGCTCCCGGGTGACAAAAGCGTTCGAACAGCAGATGCTACTGGAGTTGATCAACAGTACGCTCGAGGATGTTAGTCGTAAGCATGCCATTGGTGTCGACGCACTGCAGGGTATTTTGGATCGAAACATAGCCTGTGATGTCGATTGGAACGCAATTGAACGCTTGGAGGTCATTGGCATTGATGAGATTGCGTTGAAAAAAGGTCATCGTGATTTTGTCGTCGTTGTCAGCGCTTACATTAACGAGACATTGCATGTCATCGGCCTGCTCGGCGACCGCACCAAGGCCAGCGTACAGGAGTTTTTTCTCAGCATTCCCAAGCGCTTGCGAAATACCGTCCAGAGTGTGTGCTCAGATCTTTATCAAGGCTTCATCGGTGCCGCTAAAGCCGTGTTCGGCAAGCGCATACACATTTGCGCGGATCGATTCCATGTTGCCAAGCTGTACCGAAATGGACTGGAAAACCTGCGCAAAAGCGAATGGAAACGGCTGTGCCATATACTCTCCAAAGAAGAGCGCAAGTCGTTCAAGAACGTGCATTGGCTGCTGCGTCAGCGTCGCGCCGATCTGAATGCCGATGAGCGACGCATGCTGAATCGGCTCTTTCGCTATTCACCAAAATTACAAGAAGCCTATGAGGCTTGCGAATCACTCACTGCCATCTATGAAAGCCGCCTATCAAAAGGTCAGGGTAAGCGCAAACTGCGTGGCTGGATGGAACGTGTCACCAACCGCAAGCTCAGTTGCTTTGATAGCTTCCTCGGTACGCTGAATACGCATTTTGAGGAAGTGACCAATTATTTTATTGGTCGACATACCAGCGGCTTTGTCGAGGGATTAAATAATAAGATCAAAGTCATCAAACGCCGCTGCTATGGCATCACCAACCTCGGGCACCTCTATCAAAGGGTATTCCTGGATCTCAACGGATATGACCGGTTCGGGGTCGATACATTATAAATCAATGAGTTACAGACTTTGTGCTCAACCACATTTTAATCTTAATGTGTACGAAAAAATGAGACTAAGTGGTTGTTTTTAAAATATTTATTGGTTCCCACAAAATCCAGGAGAGCCATCCCGATACCCCGGAAACCTTTCCATTGTTCGGCGTAATGCCCTAAGGAATGATCAGTGAAATAATAATACCGATGCTTCTCCAGGCGACCATGTTTTTTCTCTTTCTTTTCAAGAAAAACACTCGCATCCCGGCAGCATTGGTCGAGATCGACCGATTCGAACCAAGCGATGACATCTTGATGAAAAGTGCTCTGGTTTCCTTTCAAAGAAAATACCCAATCTGCTTGTTTTTCAACAATTTTCTCCGCAATCTTCTTTTGGCATCCCATCGCGTCGATACTGACTACACAGCCTTTGATCTCCAGTAAATCCAACAATTTTGGTATCGCTGTAATTTCATTTGATTTTTCTTCGGTCTTGAGTTGACCCAATACGAGCGATGAGTGACAAGCCCACGCACTCACCATGTGAATTGCCTTATTTCCATTAGCTCTATCATGCGATCTGCGCACCGTTTTCCCATCGATCGGTATAATATCCCCATCAAACTTCGGCTCTATCGACTTCACCCAGGAGATGAAACAGGTTCGGAATTGATCGGGGTCAATACGGGCAAATACACGATTGAACGTGTCATGCGAGGGAATCCCATTGGGCAATTCCAAAAACTTCCGTAACCACTGTTCATGGGTTTGACCAAACTCCTCCATCGCATCCCAGCTCTCTCCCATACATAACGTCGAACAAATCGCTATCGTTATGATATCAGCCAGCTTATGCCTTTTTGTCCTGTCGATACGGGGGTCGTTCAGATCGGAAAAATGACCGGCGATTGTCGTATCTTTTTCCTCTTCATTTATAGGTCTGATCATTCCCATTTTAATAACCCTCTATTAAATCATATGATCTTCAATTTTCGCCATCATAACACATTGTTTTCTAAATATTTTTAGATGCGTTTGCCCTGGCAACCCTCCTAGGCGTGAGCGTTTATCTGCTTTCATTCGCATGGCTAGCTGGATCAAGAACTCTTGGCTCACGCGGTACCCGCGACAGCACGTGATACGATACCATTCCCTTGCAATATCGAGCGATTCCACCTAACAACGCCCTCCAAGCGACCCGCTACCGCGGGTCGAGTTCGGAGTTGAATTAAAGCCTTAGCGTCGCGGTAGCGGGCGCTTGAGCTTGGCCGTTAGCCGCAGTAGAGAGGCCGTAACGGATACAGGAGAAAGCAGCCCTGAAAGAGTTATCGTGGCCCCAATGGTGGGAATGGGAACTTGAGTTCACCCCACACCTGCTCAAGCGGATGGAGGATCGAAGCTTCAACGAAGTTGATCTACGGACTATGCTTGAGCATGCCCGAGCCTACCGTACTGACATCGTTGACGGCAGGTGGGTCATAGAGACTCGACACAACCGTGGCCCGTGGGAAATTATCGTAGAACCGGAAATAGATATTGAGATACTCGTAGTCATAACTGCATATCCCGTTGGGGAGTGACAACATGAAACAACCCTATCTAGAGGTAACCTATCGGTGCGGTCGCCCACTTGCTGCGTACTTGTACTTGCCACGGAAAGCGGAAGACAAGAGCGTTCGAACCACTAAGGCAGAGCCGGGCATGATTATCGATTACGAGAAGAATGGAAGAGCCATCGGGATTGAAATAGCAGCCCCTACCATAGTTACAGTCTCTGACCTCAATCGAGTTCTTACCGAAATCGGAGCGCACCCAATCTCCCAAGATGACCTTGCGCCCCTCAAGGCCGCATAACTAGAAAGCGGCTAACAAGGCAAAGAAGAAAAAGGACACCCACTTTATTTGCCCACTTTATTTGTTGGCAACAGATCATTGGTTTGCGGGATGCCTTGGTCTTGCCCATGCCTCGGGTGCCGAGCAGTTGGGCAATGTGATTGCGCGCCTAATGTTGGTCGCAATCGCAATCAACGCAATCAAAGTGGGTGTTTTTTTTATTTTTTATTTCTTTGGGGCGGGGACGCAAGTCGAAACTGACGCCGGAGCAGAAGCGGCAGGTGCGCGACTGGGTGGAGAAAGGACCGCAGGCGAATGGATTCAGCTGCGGGGTATGGAACACGGCGATGATTGCGGAGCTGATCTGGCGACGCTTCGGGGTGAGCTACAACCCACGCTACCTGAGCACGTTGCTCGAGAAGCTGGGGCTGAGTTACCAGAAGGCACGTTTTATCAGCGACCGCAGCGACGAGGAGGAATACAAGCAGGCGCGTCGGCAGTGGGTGGAACAGACGTGGCCGCGCATTGTGCAGCAGGCCAAAGCCACGGGTGCGGTGATCCTGTTCACCGACGAGGTGTCGTTTGCGATGTGGGGCTCGTTGAGCCGTACGTCGGCGGTGCGCGGCCAACAGCCAGTGCGGAAAAAGGGGACAGACCACGTTTTCTACATGCATTGGGTAGCCGGCGGCGATGATACGTGCGCGTCTAGGCATGGATAACAGGATCTCAAAGACAATAGCAACATAGCACCGAACCAAGTCTAGCAGAAAAACGTGGTCTGTCCCTGTTTTCTGCTCTGTTTTCTGCTGTCCCTGTTTTCTGCTGTTTTCTGATCGCCGAAGACCCGGCGCGCACCCGTGCCGAACTCGCGCGATTGACCTGCCGAGCACTGCACTGGCACAAGCCCGACGGCGGATTGAAGGACATGTCCGCTCGGGTGGCCATGCTGCGCATGCACGACAACGGGCTCATCACGCTGCCCCCGCCGCGTGGCAAGCGACCCGATCCAACGCTGTCCATCAGCGCGCTCAGCGATCCGGGAGAACCGCTCAATACACCAGCCGGCGCGCTTGCGCCGCCGCTGGAACAGCGCGTGCGCACATCAGGGGACTCGCGCCTGTGGAACGAAACCATCCAGCGCTACCACGACCTCGGACACAAGCCCCTGCCCGGCGCGCAATTGCGCTACACGGTCTGCTCGGCAGGGCAACCCATCGCCCTGCTCGGCTTCGGCGCTGCGGCCTGGATGAGCGCACCGCGCGATCGCTACATCGGCTGGTCGCATGAACAACGTCGCCGACATCTGCACCTGGTCGTCAACAATGCCAGGTTTCTCATCCTGCCCTGGATACAGGTGCACAACCTCGCCTCCATGCTGCTGGCCAAGGCAGCCAAGCTGCTTCCCCGACACTGGCAGGACGTCTACGCATACCGCCCGGTGCTGCTCGAGACCTGCGTCGAAAGATCGCGTTTCCGCGGCACCTGCTACCACACCGCCAACTGGCTCCGCCTCGGCCAGACCAAAGGTCGCGGCAAGCTCGACCCTGCCGGGAAACCCAGTGTGCCAATCAAGGACTTGTGGGTGTACCCCTTGGATCAACGCTTCCGCGAGACGCTGACGCGTTGATTCTTCGAGGAATGGGTAGACCGAATGATTACAATCTATAGCTGTGATAGCCAGAAAAAAGAGGCGCTTTCAACGGCTCGTTTAAGTAAAATTCATGAAATGAGTCGATCTTGCAGAAAAAATGCAGGATTCAGATGCGTTTGCCCTGGACCTACAGCCTTTCTCCTGGGAAAGGCGCAGTGCTCGCATCCGCTGCGCTGGCATCATTTGTCGGATCGCCCGCAAGCGGGCTCCTACGCCGACCGGCTGCCACGGCGCGTAAAAGTTCGCTTGCGGACGAGGCGCCTTGGCCCCTTTGCGCACTCTGCGGCGAATCCTTACATTCTTTGAAGGCAGCCCCCGAGGGCCTGCGCATGGCCACTCGTGTGCGGCTGTCGGCGGAGCCGGCAGGGGAAACTTCTGAAGCATCGCAGCACCGCAACAATGGAGCATGCTCAGTAGCACGAGTGATCTGTTTCCGGGAGATTTTACATCAAAGACAGTCTGCCGCAGGGCCGCTGCGACGGGTTTGTGACGCACTCGGCTCTGACCATCCCGGAGACCATCCGGCTGCCTTGTCCAAGAGATAAAGCAAAATCATCGCCGAATTGTTCCCGATCAGACCACAATAGCCGGCTGCCGATGTAAACTCGAACTAACGGATGCGTGACATAAGTTTGGCGGCGACCTGTTCACGGCAGCATGCCGACCACGCGCCGCCAAGAGATAATAGATAATCCATTGAGGAGGTGCCCATGCGCTTGCATATCAGGCACGAAACACTTTGCACGCTCATTGCTCTGGCGCGCGAGTTCCAGGCCAAAGAGCAGGTCGTGATACCGGATGATCCGGAAAGCCCCTCTGAAGACTGGGCGATGCAAGTGTTGGCCGATCACAGCGACGACTACAGCCTGGCAGAGTTTCGCGGCATCGTCGAGGATATGGCCGAACGCCAACGCGCGGAACTGGTGGCCCTGATGTGGCTCGGCCGCGGCGACTACGACATTGACGAATGGGAACAGGCGGTGGACGATGCCCTGGGCGACTTCAGCATCCGAGCCGGGGAATATGTGCTTGCCCATCCGATGGTCTCGGACTACTTGGAAGAGGGGTTGATTGCCCACGAGATCTCTTGCGATGACTAAGACGCAAGCACCCACCACAGTTGGCTTTTGCCTTTGCTGACTGTGGTTTCGGCGCAGCAGCAACCATTCAGCCGGCGATTTACGTCCCCGGCCATCATGCACCTAAAACCCCTCCTCATGTCGGCCTTGCGAGCATCGCGCCGATAGAAACCGCATATTAGCCAGTAGCGATTCTGCTCTGTCGCACCACGCGATGGATAAAGGCGAGTTTGTCGATCACCGGTTGCCATAGTACAAACGGATAGAGGTCCGCCAGCCCCATGCTGCGATTGATACTGTTCAGGGCAAAAGTCAGCGGCAGCCAGTCGTCGATAATGGGCTGGAATTGTTCGGTATCATAGGGATCATAGTCCGGCTCCGCACGCTGCACGGTTCCATCTGGCATGCGTCGCTCGATGGCGATGCCAAAATGCTCGCCCGTTTCCAGCGTGTCGACGATGTGCAAATAATGCGCCCAGGTCTCGGCCCAGTCCTCCCAGGGATGACTGGCAGCGTAGCTGCTGATGAAGGCGTCCTGCCAATCCGCTGGCGCTCCCTTTTCATAATGCTCGTCCAGGGCTTGGCTATAACTGACTTGCTCATCGCCGAACAGCGCTCGGAATGAATCGAGTCTGCCACCATCGCGGATTAGCACGTCCCAAAAGTAATGGCCGATCTCATGGCGCCAATGGCCAACCAGGGTGCGATATTTCTCGTCCATGTCCAGACGCATGCGCTCGCGCAGCGATGGATCAGCTTCATCGATGTTGATGGTAATCAAGCCGTTGGCATGTCCTGTGGTGACGATCTCCCCCGGTGCCGCATCGAGTTTTGACAAAAACGCGAAGCCAAGTCCGCCGCTGGGGTTGAGATCTCTGGTCTGCATCGGCAGGCCCAGGTTCAGCAAAGCGTAAATGAGGCGCCGCTTGGCACGCTCGATGCGATACCACTTGTCCAAATTGCCCGGCCGATCCAGATTCGGAATGACCTGATTCGGGCGGCAGGCGGCACAGAATGCCTGATCGGTGTGCGCCGGAACCATCCAATTACACACATCGTAATGAGCATAATTACTGCATTGGCGGTAGGCGCCAGAGACAGAATCAGCCGTCGCGGAGGGCAACGGGCAATCGCCGTAATCAGGTTCCTGCCAGAGACCTTCTTCAGTCTGAACCAGCGCCGCGAGCCGCATCGAATCTGGTAAAAAACCGAGTGTTGCGCCGCAGTATGTACAATGCGTATTCTCAAAGTACACGGACTGCCCGCAAACACTGCAACAAAAAGTCTTCATTCGTATGTCGGGTGATCCGTTAAGGGTTATCCAGCATGCGCAGCGGGCGTGCTGGGGTCGAATGCATATCCAAGCCGTTCGATATCGGGCGCAAAATAATGCGCGACCAGCTCACGGCTGGCATCGTCGTAGTAATGCCGATAGTCCTGTTTGCGATCATGGGCACGACGGCGGTGGGGTAGACTGATGCCGCGCAGACCGATGTGCTTGCAGGCGGTTTGGAAGTCTTGTTCCAGGTGTTCGTAGCGACCGATGAAATCCACCAGTAGATTGCCGTGCAGATCGATCAGATAATCGCTCTGCAGTTCGATGGATGTGTCGATATGGAACTGATAAGGGCGCTCTGGATCGAGTTTCCAGCGCAGGAAATCAGCAAAATTCTGGTGTCCACCCAGGTAATGCGCACGCTCGCGGCGGATGTGATGAAAGGAGCTGACTTGCAGATCCCAGGGATTGCGCACAAAAGCAAACTTGAACAGCGCATCGAAGTAATCCCGCGGCAGTAATTCGCGAGCCGCGATCACCTTGGCATGACGCGGAAATTTGGTGCCGATGCGATGCCCGCTCAGATGACTGAAACGGCTGCATAGGAACATGGGCCAATACCAAGGATCAGCCCAACGCCGCATCGCAAGCGCCGCGCGCACACTAGTGCCGCCGGTCTTGGCGATATGCACAAACAAAAAGCGGTGTTTTGGCGAAAGCAACATGGGTCGACATTGTAGCCTGGATGCAGTGCAGCAGGCTTCAGATTTGGGTGTTTGGTCGTTCTTTCCGTCCACGGCAGCATTCAGGTGGTGCCTGAACCCCGGCTGACGACGGTCGATCATGGTAATCGCTCGGACAATCGAGCCAGCGTGCGGCGACCATGCCGCACGGCCAGACGCAGCAGGCGCAAAAAGACTTGCGCGGTCAAGAACGCATCACCGGGGGCGGTATGGCGATCATAGGGCACGATGCCGAACAAGGCGCAGAGTCCATCCAGAGACAGGTCGATGGGCGCCGAGCGATCGGCAAAGGCGCCATCGTTCTGAAGCAACAACAACAACTCGCCAGTATCGAGATGCCGGTTGCGCAAGCAGATGTTGGCTTGGCGCTCCAATGCCGCATTGATCATGGCCAGATCATGGCCGATATGATGACCAACAATCACACCGTCTCGAATATAGGGCAATAACCCTGCCAGTGCTGCTGTCTCGTCCAGACCGGTGCGGGTCTCGTCGCGGGTGATGCCATGCACCAGCGTTGCGGCAGTATTGAAACGCACCCGCAACAAAGCCTCAAAGCCATCGCTGAGGTCGATCTCGCAGCGGGATACGGCGATCGCACCGATGCTGATGATCCGATGTCGGCGTGCATCCAGCCCGGTGGTCTCGCAGTCGAGCACGACAAAACGCAGCTTTTGCAATGGCGTATCATCCTGCCAGGTCTGGTCAAAACAAGATTGGTAGAGGTTCAGGCTGTCGGCGAGTATGCGCTTGCCGGCAGAGGTCATTGCGGCAGCAACCGGAATATTAGAGTATTCGGAGCCAAGACCCAACAGCGCCTGACCAACAGCGAGACGGAAATCCGATACTTCTCAACCACGGCTTTGGTTAACATTGCGCTTGATCTCCATTACAATCCGGGAATTCCGATGAACCGACGCATCCTTCTTGCCTGCCTGACACTGCTGTTGGCCAGCGCCGCCACCGATGTTCTTGCCTTCAAGTGTGTGCCGATTTACGGCAATTGGTGCGGCCTGAATTATCCCAGGAACGGCTGGCCACCGCCAGTGGACGCATTCGACGCTGCCTGCATGCGCCATGATCTATGTACGGCTGCACCCGGCCCGAACAGGGGCTGCGATGACGTATTTGTCGCTGAACTGCGCGGTATCGCTGCACAGCTGGGCTATTTACCCCGCCCCCTGCAATGGGCGGAATACCTGATCCGGATCAAGGCCGGCGGTCCCGGCGGCGGCATGCCGATGCCGATGCCAGGCGATGCGCTCGGAGCGATGTCCAGCATCCTTTCCCCTTGCTGGTGATGGCGCACCAACAACAGCCCGAACTTGCCGGCTGGAAGAAAGAGCTCGCCCGAGCCTTCAGGCGCCCGGAAGAACTATTGCGCTATCTGGATTGCAATGCTCCAGAACTGCTGGAAGCCCGCCCCGCCACAGCAGACTTTCCGATGCTGGTTCCACGCGGCTTCGCTGCCTTGATGCGGCGCGCCGATCCACGCGATCCCCTGCTGCTGCAAGTTCTGCCCAGCGCCGCGGAATCGCTGCCAGTGGCCGGTTACTGCAAAGATCCGGTGGATGACCGCGCGGCCTGCCGCGCACCAGGCCTGTTGCGAAAATATGCCGGGCGCGCGTTGATCATCGTCAGCGGTGCCTGTGCGGTGCATTGCCGCTACTGTTTTCGCCGCCATTTTTCCTATACACGACAACTGCTTGCGCATCCGAACACAGACCAAGGCGAAGAGCGCATACATGCCGCATTAGCGGCAATTGCAGCCACGCCAAATGTGCATGAGGTGATCCTCAGCGGCGGCGATCCGTTGCTGCTCGACGATGATGCCCTGTCTCGCCTGGTCAAGCACATTGAACAACTCGAACAGGTACGCCGGCTGCGCCTGCACACACGGCTGCCGGTGGTATTGCCAAGCCGCATCACCCCGGCGCTTTGCACGCTGTTGAGCAGCAGCCGCCTGCGTCCGGTGTTGGTGATACACGCAAACCATGCCGCCGAACTGGGCGCCGCGGCGGCGACTGCTCTGGATAAGCTGGCCCAAGCCCGTATTCCGCTGCTGAATCAAAGCGTCCTGCTGCGCAACGTCAACGACAACGCCGAGGTGCTGGCAGCACTGGCCGAGCGCCTGTTCGATCTGGGCGTGATCAACTATTATCTGCACCAGCTCGACCGGGTGGATGGGGCAGCGCATTTCGAGGTGGCCGACGAGCAGGCGCGCCAGCTCCTGGCCAGCCTGCACGCACGGCTCCCCGGTTACCTGGTACCGCGGCTGGTCCGCGAAATCCCTGGCGCGCCCGGTAAAACACCGCTGGCATAGCAGCCGTTGCATCAGGAAAGCCTGGTGAGCATTCAGAAACAACCAGCGTAATTGCCCCAGACGGCAGGCAGGTCGCCGGGATCGCGAAAAAACTGGCATTGGTTACGGACCAGCTTACCGACACCTGTGCTCCTGAGACTGTGCAAGTATTCGTCGGCAGCGGCATTGGCCCAGCGAATTGACTCAATTGATGATCAGGCTTTGTAATAGCGGACATGAACATTCTGCATGCCTTTTGGCTTCCGGAGACGGGAACCGACTTTGTTCAATCAGGAACCCTGCGGCTGTGGTGCGAAGCCGACGCGTCGGCGACAGGCGCCCGACAGTCCAAGTCCAAACGGCACCCGTCTCAACTGCCACGATCGGACTGGCCAGCACTGCTTGACGGTCTTGGGCTCGCGGGCGGCCAGTCCGCAACCCCGCCATCGCCTTGCCAGTTGCGCTTGCCGAGCATTGGCGCACGCCCGCTGCCCTGCCCCGAGATCGCCAAGGCCATGCCCGAGCCCATGGAGCTCTCCGGCGCCGAACCGGGTATCTGGGAAGTCGACACCATTGTGCTGGAACGACCCATCAAGCAGATCAGCGATCTGCACTATCTGGCCGCCTTCGCGATCGACGATCTGCAACCGGGCAGCGACTTCCTGTTCTGGTATTGGTTTACCCAAACCTTGAAGCAGCGCCTGCTGCGCGACCAATACCTGCCGGCGCTGCGCTGGCGGCAGCCGCCCAAACCCAAGGGTAAGCGCAAGCTGCCCGCGCCGGAGCTCTGGAGCGGCTGGCAGTGGGCAGCCGGCGATGATGACCCGCTGCTGGCGACAGCGGCCGAATGCATGCCGGCGGCCTGCGCTGCCGGTCTCAGTGCTGGCCCGGCTACCGGCAAGAAGGCAGACACCGACGCACAACGCATATTCGAGCCCACGAGTCTGCTGCGCCACTGCGCCGAGGTGCTGCTCGATGAGCTGATCCGGCAGACCAAATGGCCCGCCGGGCTGAAAAAACGCGTCGACGACACCCTACTCGCCCCCGGGCTCTCTTCCAAGGCCGCCTGCTGGACGCCAGCCGGTCCCTGGCCGGAGGTCGCGCTGGAACAACAGCGTCAATGGCAGGCCTGGCGCGAACGCATCCTCGGCAATGACCAGACCGCGGCCTTTCGCCTGGGCTTTCGGCTCGAAGAACCGCCGATCGGCAATGCCGACGACCTAGACAACGACTTTGCCAACGCCGATTCGGACGCTCACTGGCGCCTGCATTTCATTGCCATCGCCGCCGACGACCCGTCGCATCAGCTGCCGCTGGCAGACTACTGGTCCGCGTCGGCATCCGAGCGCGCCACCCATCGCGCCATTTTCGGTGCCGACTTCGAACCTGGGCTGCTGTTGAATCTCGGTTTGGCCGCGCGCATGGTGCCGATGCTCTGGGCCGGACTCCGCAGCGCCAAACCGCAGTCTGTGACGCTGGATCTGGATGCGGCCTTCAGCTTCCTGACCGAGGCCGCCTGGGTGCTGGAGGATGCCGGCTACCGCATCATCGTCCCGGCCTGGTGGACGCCGAAGGGCCGCCAGCGCGTCAAGCTTAGATTGCGACAGACGACCAGCCAGGCCAAACCCAGCGGCAGCAGTCCCAGCGCCGGCCATGTCAGCCTGGACAAGCTGCTCCAGTATCGCTATGAACTGGCCATCGGCGATCAGACCCTGAGCGCCGAGGAATGGCAGCAGCTGGTCGAGGCAAAAACGCCGCTGGTCCGCTTTCGCGGCCAGTGGATCGAGCTGGATCGGGACAAGATGCAAGAAATGCTCGCCTTCTGGCGCGAGCACGGCGACGAGACCCCGAGCATGAGCCTGCAGGAGATCCTGCGGCGCAGCGCCGAAGACGACGCCTTCGAGGTCGACCCCGATGCGGCCCTGGCCGATATGCTGGAGCGACTGCACGACCAAAGCCAGTTGCAGCCGGTCGAAAGCCCAGCAGGCCTGCAAGCAGAGCTGCGAGACTACCAGAAGCGCGGCCTGGCCTGGCTCGGGTTCCTGGAGGAACTCGGCCTGAACGGCTGCCTGGCCGATGACATGGGCCTGGGCAAGACCATGCAGGTCATCGCCCGGCTGGTGCAGGAACGCCAGGGCGCGGACCCCGTCGCCCCAACCCTGCTGGTCGCACCCACTTCCGTGATCGGCAACTGGCAAAAGGAGGTGGAGCGCTTCGCACCGGGAATGCGCACCTTCATCCATCACGGCGCGCAGCGCGACAAAACCCCTGGTGCATTGCGCGCCAACGCGGTGGAACATGACATGGTCATCACCTCCTACGCCCTGGTGCGGCGGGACCAAAAGCTG
Source organism: Thiohalocapsa sp. PB-PSB1 (assembly GCA_016745215.1). Classification (GTDB taxonomy): domain Bacteria; phylum Pseudomonadota; class Gammaproteobacteria; order Chromatiales; family Chromatiaceae; genus Thiohalocapsa. Next base: position 2,276,100 of record CP050890.1, on the reverse strand, counting down.
CTGGCCGGCGTCGACTGGCATCGGGTTGTCCTTGACGAGGCCCAGAATATCAAAAACCCCAAGGCCGACCAGACCCGGGCCGTGCTCAAGCTCCCGTCCCGCCATCGTCTGGCCCTGACCGGCACCCCGGTGGAAAACCGGCTGACTGATCTCTGGTCTATCTTCAATTTCATCAACCCCGGCTATCTCGGCACCCCGGCGCGCTTTCGCAAGCGCTTCGAACTGCCGGTGCAGCGCGACAACGATCCGGTGCAGACCGCCACCCTGAAGCGCCTGGTGGAACCGTTCATCCTGCGTCGGGTCAAGACCGACAAGGCCATCATCGCCGATCTGCCGGACAAGCTCGAGGCGATAGCCTACTGCAACCTCAGCCGCGAGCAGGCGGCACTGTACGAATCGGTGGTGCGCGACGTCGACCAGCAATTGGTGGAAAAGACCGGCATCGAACGCCAGGGCCTGATGCTCTCCACATTGATGCGACTAAAGCAGATCTGCAACCATCCGGCGCAGTTCCTGCAGGACGGCAGCGCCTTCACCGCCGAGCGCTCGCACAAGCTCGAACGCCTGCAGGCCATGCTCGATGAAGTCATGGCCGAGGGCGACAGCGTGCTGATCTTCACTCAGTTCACCGAGATCGGCGAGCAGCTCGAGCGCAGCCTGCGCAGCGAACGCCACCACAACACCTACTATCTGCACGGCGGCACCTCGCGCACTCGGCGCGAGCAGATGATCGACGCCTTCCAAGACCCGAATGGCGAGCCCTCGGTGTTCGTCTTATCGCTCAAGGCTGGCGGCGTTGGCATCACCCTGACCAAGGCCAACCACGTGTTCCATTTCGACCGCTGGTGGAACCCGGCTGTTGAGGACCAGGCCAGTGATCGCGCCTACCGCATCGGCCAGCAAAAGACCGTCTTCGTGCACAAATTCGTCACCCTCGGCACCCTGGAGGAGCGCATCGACGCCATGATCCAAGACAAAAAGGCCCTGGCCGGCGCCATCGTCGGCAGCGATGAGTCCTGGCTGACCCAGCTCGACAACGACCGTTTCAAAGACCTGATCCGCCTCAATCGCCAGGCGGTGATGGGCTGACGCACCAGAGGTGAACCAAATGAGCAGTCCAGGCAGAACCTGGTGGGGCAGCCGCTTTCTGGAAGCCCTGGAGAGCTTCACGGACAGCGCGCGCCTGCAACGCGGGCGTAGCTACAGCGGCCCCAGCCGCATCCTCGCATTCGCCATCACCGACGGCATGGTCACGGCCACCGTGCTCGGCAACGTCAACCCCTACTTCGGCGTCTACACCGAACCCGAATACCAGACCCGCATCCAGATGACGCCATTGAAGAAATCCGACTGGACCCGCGTCATCGCTCGGATCGGCAGCCGCGCCGACCTCGTCGCACGCCTACTGATGAACGAAATGCCGGACGATATCGAGACGGTCTTTGCCGATGTCGGGACGGGCACTGGGAAGAACGCTGGGAAGCGCCCTGAGCAAGGCCGTGGCCTGCTGCCACGCAATCGACAGGACTTCAAGCTCACCGACTGCTCCTGCCCCGACTACGCCAACCCCTGCAAGCACATCGCCGGCGTCTACTACCGCCTCGCCCGCCAGCTCGACCACGACCCCTTCCTGCTGTTCGAGCTGCGCGGCATCAACCGCGAGCAGCTGCGCGCGGCCCTAAAGAAAACCCCGCTCGGACATGCGCTGGACGGCCTCAACGATGCCGTAGCCCCGGAGCCAGTCATCACCGACCGCTATTTTCCGGAGCCCGAAACCACCATCGCCGCCGCCGCCGACTACCAAACCTTCTGGCAGGGCACCAAACGCCTGCCCCGCGAGCTCCCGGCCATGCTCCCCGCCGAGATCCCCGCGATTCTGATCCGCAAGGGCGGCGACTACCCCGCATTCTGGGACAAGAACAGCTCCTTTATCGAGCTGATGGAGGAGCTGTATCTACGCGTGCGCCAGAAGAATAAAAACGCACTGTGAACGCGACACCTCGCACCAGCCGCCCTACCGCATCACGCCGGCCATCCTAATGCACGTTGCCGACATCGGCGAGACCTTCGGTCGCTACAGCGTGCTGGCCGGACAGCGGTTCACATCTCGCCTACGTCGGTAACAGCGTATTCGCACCACCCAGGCATCCTTGGCCATCGAAGCAGGACAGCCTCAGGCTGGAACAGGTGACGGCAGTCATCGCCGGCAAACGGGTGCTGGGACCCCCGCGCGAGATTCAGGAGGTCCAAAATGCTTTTTCCGCGTATGCGGCGATGGAAACCTGGAATCCCGGTTCCGAGGCTGAGGTATCCCCAGATCATCCGCTGCTGTAACAACGCCTTATACCGGCCTGCCGCGGATGCTGCCCGCGTAGAATATTCAGCTATTCAACCAGCATGCAGCTTGATTCATGTTCTTTGAAGGCAGCGTCCAGTCAACCTCAGGTTTCTCACGCCCTGATGTCATGTCTTTTCGATCCCGATCCCGCTCAAGTCGCGCTGGGCAGGTTGCACCCTGGGGTATCTTCAGTTAATTCGTTGAGAAGACAGTGGCCTACAGCCTTTCTCCCGGGAAAGGCGCGGCGCTCGCGTGCGCTCCCCTGGCATCATTTGCTGGGTCGCCCTAAGCGGGCTCCTACGCTGACCGACTTCCACGGCTGGTCAAGGTCCGCTTGCAGGCGAGGCGCCTTGGCCCCTCTGCGCACTCTGCGTCTCTGCGGTGAATCCTTACCTTCTTGGCAGGCAGCACCCCCTATCGGCAAGGCCCTGTGGCTTGCGTCCGACCTGCCGGCGCCGTCAGCCTACTCGCCCGCAAGCGGGCTCCTACGTCGGCTGTCCCCGTCGGCTTGTAGGAGCCCGCTTGCGGGCGAAGCGCCGGCTACAGGATAAGAATCGACCGCGGCAAAACCGTCCAAATGCCAGGGCCGGATGGGCCGGCTGTGGCAAACCCTGATCCTACGCAACCGGAAACCGCTGCTGGTCTATCTGCCGGTGGAGACTCTAATCCGCCAGCGACAGGACGACTCCGACCGGCTACTGACTGAGGCCGATGAGCGGGCCTACGCCACCACATTCGTCGCATGACAATCATCTGATTCGGAGGTTAACATGACCACAGCAATCACCAAGACGAAGGGCTTGCGCCTAGGCTGTCGAAATGCCCTGAGTTTTGATGCCAAACCGATTCCGAGTTTTGGATTGCATCATCGAACGCACTGGGGAAGCCTAATCGGTGTCGGGGTCTAATAGCGCTAGCGATCATGTAGCATACTGATTTTCAAGATCAATTACTAAAGCAATAAAAAGCAATAAACAATACCTTCGCCAAAAATTAGCGCAAAAAATTAGGTGGGCGACAGCCCGAGGTGATAGGCAACATCATCGCCACCGCGCACGACCCGGATATCCCGGTCGACGCGGTGACCATCCGGGAAGAAGACGCGCGCACATTGCTGTTGGCGGGGGATCGGTTCCTGCTCGATCTGATAGAGACCGACGCCAAGATCGAGGATCTGAGCCGGGAGCTGCTGGCGCAGACGCATCAGGCGCGCATCCGCGAGGTCATCGCTGACTACCGCAGCCAGCGTAGCTCCGAGGTACTGCTGACCAAGAGCAGCTATGCGCTGGCCTCCATCCTGGGTGCGGCCCTGCTGATCCTCGGGTTTTGGTGGGTCTTTCGCCGCATCGCCGATCTGCTCGACCGGCGGCCACCGGCGCAGCTTAAGCAGCTCGAGGCCAAGTCGGCGCGACTGATCCGCTCGCGCAGCCTGATCAAGCTGCTGCGCGGGTTGACCAAGCTGGTGTTCGTGGCCTTGGTGCTGGTGGCCCTCTACGCCAGCATCCACTATGTCCTCGGGCTCTTTCCGTGGACCCACGGCTTTGCGGTCTGGCTGTTCGGGCTGATCCTGAATCCGCTGCCGGAGATCGGCCTCGGGTTCCTGGCCACGCTCCCGAGCCTGGGCTGGCTGGTGGTGCTGTTGCTGATCGCCAAGTATCTGTTTGGGATAATCCATGCATTCTTCCGCGGGGTCGCCAGCGGCGACCTCAAGCTCGCGTCGCTGGATCGCGACCTGGCCTGGCCCACCCATCGCATCATCCGCCTGGTGGTCATCATCTGTGCGCTGGTGATGGCCTATCCGCATATCCCGGGCTCCGACGCGGCGACCTTCAAGGGGCTCTCGGTCTTGCTCGGCCTGATCGTCGCGTTGGACTCCCAATCCATCATCGGCATTATGATCGCCGGCATGTTCGCATGCAGCAGGCCCGTAGGGCTCGAGCTCGGGCTAGCAGAGTCCGGGCTGCGTTGGGGCTGAATCATCTTTTCCATCACCTGCATGACGGCCAGCGGCGCGCTCTTGCTGATCGCCCAGAAGACCATTCCGATGGGCACGGCCCATGCGGTCTGGACCGGCATCGGCGCTGTTGGCGCTTGCGTGCTCGGCCTGCTGCTGTTCAGCGAGCCGGCGACGCTGGCGCGGTTCTGCTTCGTCGGCTCGATCGTCGTCGGCATCATCGGCCTCGAGCTGGTCTCGATCCATTGACTAGGGCCGTCGCGCCAGGGGCAAGGCAGGCTGGCTCGCTGCTGCTCGCGGCACTACTCGTGAGCGGCTGCGCCGGGGCACCGATCGACCGTACTGAGCTGATGCCGGCGCCGGCGGTGTTCGCAGACGGGCGCTTCGATCCCTTCTCCGGCGTGCCCGATCAGGGGCGCCGGATCGAGAACGCGATCCTATATGCCACGGATCGCGATCCGGCCGGTCCCGGCGATCCCGAGCCCCATTACACCAATCGCCGGGGCAATCTGGTCCGGCTCGGCCGGGCCCAGGTGCTGCATGGAGACGGCACACTCGATTGGAACACGGCGACCCAGCTGTCGTTGCAGCAGGATCGCAAGCCGCCCTATCGGCTGCGGTTGAGCGCTGTGGAGGAGCTTGGCATCCTCGGCAGGTCGGTCTCGCCGTTCACCGATCCCAAGCTGCTGCCGGCCGATCCCGGGGCCGCCGGCGCGGACTTCGCCGCGGCGGTGAATGCGCGCCTGGCCCGGTCAGACAACCGCGATGTCATCATCTACGTCCACGGCTTCAAGGTGCCGTTCGAGAACCCGCTGCTGATCGCCACGGAGCTCTGGCACTTCATGGGCTATGACGGCGTCGTCATCCCCTACTCTTGGCCGGCCACGCCGCGGCTACTGGCCTATTTCTCGGATGTGGAGACCACTGCGCTCAGCGCCCACCTGCTCAAGGAATTCATCCAATTTCTGCGCACGGATACGGACGCCCAACGGGTGCACATCCTCGGCTTCAGCGCCGGCACCCGGGTGGTGCTGGATGCCCTCTCCATGCTCGCCATGAGCGGCAACCCTGGGGCTGACGGCGCGCGCATCGGCGAGGTGATCCTGGTAGGCAGCGATGTCGATACCGGACTCTTCGCCGCCGCCCTCGCGAACGGGGTGCTCCAGACCAGTGAGCGCCTGACCGTCTACATCTCGGGCATCGACGGAGCGCTGCGCTTCGCCAATATGGTCTTTGGGCGCGAGCGGCTCGGTCAGCTGCTCGACCTGGACATGCCTGAGCATGTCGCCGCCACCCTTAACGCCGCCGACAACCTGGTCCTGATCGACGTGACCGACGCCGAGGATGCCGGTGCCCGCAGCGGGCATTCCTATTTTCGCGATAGCCCCTGGGTGAGCAGCGATATCCTGGCCACGCTGAGCACGCGCCTAGGTCCCGCCGAGCGCGGGCTGGTGCGGGCGCAGCCAAGCCGGCCCCTGTGGCGCTACCCACCGGACTTCATCGCACGACTCCAACGTGGACTGATCAGGGCCGCAGATGGACAATAGCCATGCTCCTGGTGTCAGTGCGCCTAAGTCAACGGACAGGACAATCCAAGCGACCCTGAGCGTCTAGGTTGGCTCGGGCGAGGAGGTTAGCGGGGCGGAATGCGTGGTCAACACCGAACAGGTGGCCGCTGTTGGGCCTGGTAGGGATCTTGGGGGATCTTGGGGCTCGCATCTCGCGCACGTCGTCGGGCTCGATCAGCCGGCTGCGGGCAAACCAGCCAGCGCAGCAGCCGGATGCGCACCTGTTCGGTGATGGGGGCGACGGCCTCCGGTGTCAGTTCAGCGGCGGCGCGAAAGCGTATGGATTACGGACCATCATCGGCCTCTTCGACCAGCTCGATAAAGGGGCCATGTCAGGAGTTCTGCTCTGTTCGAGTAGGCTCGCGTCCACCGCGATCGAGAGGAGGCGATCACCGCGACCTACGCAAGCGGCGGCTACAGGCTGAGAGTATGTTTTTAATCGAGTAGATATTGATATGGACGAGATAACAAGAGAACAGCGGGCACAAGCCATCACTCGGACCACGGCAGTCGGAGCATTGGTGAATCTTATATTGTCCGTCGCCAAGATTATGGTCGGCTGGTTCGGCCATTCTCAGGCATTGATCGCCGATGGCATTCATTCCTTGTCTGATTTGGCCTCCGATGCGCTTGTCTGGACTGCGGGCCGCCAGGCTGCTCAAGCTCCCGACGCCAAGCATCCCTATGGTCATGGTCGCTACGAGACCCTGGCTACACTTGCACTGGGCATTCTGCTGCTGCTGGTAGCAATCGGTATTGTCTGGGATGCCACTGATCGGCTGTTTTCCCCGGACGCTTTGCTTCGGCCACACTCGATTACATTGGCCGCAGCACTCGTATCGATCCTGGCAAAGGAGTGGTTGTACTGGTACACGCTGGCCTACGCCAAGCGGGTGCGCTCCGATATGCTGCGCGCCAACGCCTGGCATCATCGCAGCGATGCGATTTCTTCAATCGTGGTGCTGATCGGTATCGGCGGTACCCTAGCCGGTCTGCCCTATCTGGATGCCGTGGCCTCGGTCGTGGTTGCCGTGATGATCGCCAACATCGCCTGGGAAGTGGGTTGGGATGCCACCCGCGAACTGGTCGATACCGGCCTTGATGCCGAGCGCCTCGCGGCAGTGCGCCGCACCATCTTCGATGTAGGCGGCGTACGAGATATACACATGTTGCGTACGCGCACGCTGGGCGGGTTGGCTTCCGTCGATGTACACGTACTCGTCGATCCCTTTGTCAGCGTTTCCGAAGGCCATCTCATCAGCGTTATGGTGGAACAAAAACTCAAACATGAAATCGATGAGATCAACGACGTTACCGTTCATATCGATCCGGAAGACGATGTTACCGGCTCGATCAGCAAAGATCTGCCGATGCGTCGTGCGGCACTCGAGCGGCTCGACAGGCTTTGGTCCGACATCCCAGAAATTGCGAGCCGCAAGCGGGTTTTGCTGCACTACATCAAGGGCAGAATCGAAGTCGATGTATTTTTACCATTGATTGCCGCACGCGCAGAAGGCGCAGAACCCGAGGCTCTTCGAGAACGCATGCGCGCCAAACTCGCCGCTGACCCGATTTTCTCCGATGTCAACCTGTATTTTGGCTAACGCTCCATTATGGTGCGCCAAACCGAAAAGACGCACCAGATGCAGGCATCGTATCGTCAATGGCCATCATTGCATTAGCCATCATGCTGCGGGATTACCCGATTCGGCGGCAGGGATGCGGCCTTGCTGCCGGTGATTGGCATCACCTTTGCCGGTATCAGTTTCGTGGTCGCCCAAAATCCACGGCGATCTTCACCAGCCCTGATCCATGAAAAAACGCGGGGTTAAATCCAAAGCACCAGATTGTTTGACGACATCACCACGCGTTTGCGCCCACCCGATCTGGCGCCGCCGGGTAGCAGGATAGTTGGTTGGAGTGGCAAACGATCGCGCACCTATTGCCATCCTGCAAGCATACACTGGCATAAAATATGCTGGCCTTACGCTTGTCAAGCGAGCCCCACTCAAAATTCGCCGCGACGATTGGCGGACTGGCCGCACAAACGCACTATCGCACTTCCTCATTGACTATCTGTAAACCATCATTTGGAGATCGCCTATGTCCACTGACGTCATGAAGATGATCCAAGAACATGAAGTGAAATTCATCGACCTTCGCTTCACCGATACTCGCGGCAAGGAGCAACACGTATCCTTGCCGGTCGGCGCGGTCGATGAGTCTTTATTCCAGGACGGTAAGATGTTCGACGGTTCATCGATTGCTGGCTGGAAGGGCATTGAGGCTTCCGATATGGTGCTGATGCCGGAGCCGGACACGGCTGTGATGGACCCATTCACTGATGAGAATACGCTGATCGTTCGCTGTGACATCCTCGAGCCCGCGACCATGCAGGGCTATGAGCGTGACCCGCGCTCGGTCGCCAAGCGTGCCGAGGCATACATGAAGTCCACCGGTATTGCCGACACCGCCTTTTTCGGCCCGGAGCCCGAGTTCTTCATCCTTGACGATGTGCGCTGGGGCGCGGACATGAGCGGCGCTTTCTATAAGGTGGACTCGGACGAGGCAGACTGGAATTCCGAGCGCGTATTTGAAGATGGCAACATGGGCCATCGGCCCGGCATCAAGGGCGGTTACTTCCCGGTACCTCCGGTGGACTCGTTGAATGACCTGCGCGCGGCGATGTGTCTCGCCATGGAGGAAATGGGTGTAGAGGTGGAAGTGCATCACCACGAGGTGGCCACGGCTGGGCAATGCGAAATTGGCACCCGGTTCGATACATTGGTCAGGCGCGCAGACATGAACCAAATACTGAAATATTGCGTTCATAATGTCGCCCACGCCTATGGCAAGACCGCCACCTTCATGCCCAAGCCCCTGGTCGGCGACAACGGCAACGGCATGCATGTTCACCAGTCTCTAGGTAAGGATGGCCAAAATATTTTTGCCGGTGACAAATATGGCGGTTTATCCGAGATCGCGCTCTATTACATCGGCGGCATTATCAAGCACGCGCGAGCGCTGAATGCCTTCACCAACGCATCCACCAACTCCTACAAGCGTTTGGTGCCTGGATTCGAGGCCCCGGTCATGCTGGCTTATTCGGCCCGCAATCGCTCTGCCTCCGTGCGTATTCCGCACGATGCCAATCCGAAGGCAACGCGCATCGAGGTCCGTTTCCCGGACTCGATGGGCAATCCATATCTCTCCTTTGCGGCCATGATGATGGCGGGTCTTGATGGCATCCAAAACAAGCTCCACCCCGGTGATGCCATGGATAAAGACCTGTACGACCTGCCCCCGGAAGAGGAAAAGGCGATTCCGCAGGTCTGCTACTCCCTGGATCAAGCCCTTGATGCGCTGGACAATGATCGGGAATTTTTGAATGCAGGCGGCGTTTTCACCGACGATGTCATCGACGGCTACATCGCGCTCAAGATGCAGGAAGTCACCCAGTTGCGCATGACGACCCACCCCATCGAGTTTGATATGTACTACAGCCTCTAAGCCCTCCTGGGTCTCCAGACCGCTGTATTCAGAACGCCCCATTGCGGGGCGTTCTGCGTTGCGTCGGTGCAATAATCCACCTATGCTTGATTCATGCGAATACTATTCTTTTCCCTACTCGTATTTCCATTCACCGCGACCGCTGAGGTTTACAAATCCGTCGACGCCGACGGGAACGTCATCTACAGCGACCGCCTAATCGAAAACAGCGTCCCTGTTGACATTGCGCGGGATGCCGATTCGTCATCGCCACAACCCGATACACCAGGTGATCTAACCCAGGGCGGGTTTCCTGGACCCTATCATGCGTTTGAGATTGCAAATCCGCAGAATAACGCAACCGTGCAAAACGAGCAGCGTGAGATTCAGCTGTCGCTGCTGCTTGATCCGGCATTGCAGGATAACCACCGACTGAATGTGGAAGTCAATGGCGTCAAGATCGAGGGAGATCTTGGGAAAGACACTCAGATGCGCCTTAACGGGATACCCTTGGGTAGTCATCGTATTCAGGTCGTCGTGGAAGACGAAAACGGCGCTGTGGTTGCAGCAACGCCCGTGATTAATATACATGTTCGCCGACCTTTGCCAGACGGATCTCCGCCCGAATCAGGGCCGAACTAGCCGCGCTGAACCGGTTCACTGACAACCGCCGTATCGAACCCAGCATTGAAGCCCAGCAGCGCATTGCAATTGCAACGGACCAAGACGATGCGTCGACATGGAAGAAAGCGCATCCAGCCAGTCTTTGAATCAGCATCCAGGGCACACTTCCAGATTGAGTCCGGCCAGCATACGTGAGTCCAGCCAGCATACATTGGAAGATTGGATTAATTGGCTCGCATATTGCTAATACAGGGCGATAACGCGAGCAAGCCGCGGCAAGCGAGCCTGCTACCAACTGCCAACCGCATCAACGGGGTGCGCGGAAAGTTGTCAGCTGATGATCAGAAAGCGGAAATCGAATAACCAGCCGGACGTGTCCATACTTGGCAATCTCAATACGGCGGTACTTTTGTTCGACGACAATTTGCGATTGAACTATATCAATCCAGCAGGTGAACTTTTGCTTGCAGTGGGCGCAAATGCAGTGTTAGGAAAGCGTGTCAGTGCCCTGGTACCCTGCCCAGCAGAATCCGTCGAGTCCAGGCTGCGCAAAGCTCTGCTGACGCGCCAGCCTTTCACCGAAAGAGAAGTGGAGCTAAAAAGGCCCGATGGACACCTCATTCGCGTCAACTGCACGGTCCTGCCAATACATCATTCGAATACAGGCGGCGAGTTGCTGATGGAAATGCATCAGGTTGACCGCCAGATCCGCATTACCCGTGAAGAGCAGTTAATCTCACAACATCAGGCGACCCAAGCGCTGCTGCGCGGCTTGGCCCATGAGATCAAGAATCCGCTTGGCGGACTGCGTGGTGCGGCCCAATTACTGGAGCGCGAGTTGCCTAACCGCGAACTGCGCGAGTATACCCGAATCATCATCGATGAGGCAGACCGGCTTCAGGCCCTGCTCAACCGGATGCTAGGGCCGAACCAACTGCCGCATCGCGGTGATGTGAATATCCATCACATCATTGAACATGTCCGAGGTTTGGTGCTCGCGGAATTCCCATCCGGACCAAGGATCATCCGGGACTATGATCCAAGTATTCCTAATTTCGAGGCCGACTCGGACCGGCTGATTCAAGCGCTATTGAATCTAACTCGCAACGGCGCCCATGCTGCTGGTGACGATGGCGAATTGGTGCTGCGTACCCGCGTACTGCGACAATTCACCATCGGCAGTACATTGTATCGACTGGTGCTGCGCATTGAAATTGAAGATACCGGTCCGGGAATTCCTGATTCTCTGATGGACCGGATCTTCTTCCCGATGGTCTCCGGTCGCCCCGGGGGCACCGGCCTTGGCTTGCCCATTGCCCAAGAGTTGATCAATCAACACGGCGGCCTCATCGAATGCGAAAGCAGGCCTGGCAAAACCCAGTTCTTCGTCTATCTACCATTGGAGCCCGAAGATGACTAATCTGACACAGGTGTGGGTGATTGATGATGATCGATCCATGCGCTGGGTGCTGGAGCGGGCCTTGAGGCAAGCCGACATGGATGTCACGAGCTTCTCCAATGGAGTTGGGATTATGGACGCTCTGCAGCGTGATCGACCAGATGTGATTCTGTCCGATATCCGCATGCCGGGAATCGACGGCTTAGACCTATTGCAACAGATCACGTCCCGCCATCCCGATCTGCCGGTCATTATCATGACCGCGCATTCGGATCTGGACAGTGCCGTGTCCGCCTTTCACGGTGGCGCCTTTGAGTATCTACCAAAACCCTTTGACCTGGACGATGCCGTTGACCAGGTACGTCGCGCCTGCCGTCATCAAGAACAGACCAATACACAAGCCTTGCCGCTGGAGCATAGCCCCGACATCATCGGCGAGGCAGCATCGATGCAGGAAGTGTTCCGTGCCATCGGGCGCCTGGCTCGGTCGAACATCACCGTGCTGATTAACGGCGAATCCGGCACAGGGAAGGAACTCGTTGCGCGTGCATTGCATCGTCACAGCCCCCGTCAGGGCTCGCCCTTTATCGCGCTGAATATGGCAGCCATCCCACGCGACCTAATGGAATCGGAACTATTCGGTCACGAACGAGGTTCCTTCACCGGCGCCCAAACCCGCCGCGAAGGGCGTTTTGAGCAGGCCGACGGCGGAACCCTATTCCTGGATGAAATTGGCGACATGCCTGCCGAATTGCAGACAAGATTGCTGCGAGTACTCGCGGATGGTGAATTTTATCGAGTTGGCGGATTGTCACCGATCAAGGTGGATGTGCGCATCATCGCGGCCACTCATCAAGACCTACACGAGCATGTGCGCCAGGGCCGTTTCCGCGAAGACCTGTTTCACCGATTGAACGTAATACGCATTCATCTGCCATCACTGCGCGAACGACGTGAGGACATCGGCCTGCTGCTGCGCCACTTTCTCAGCCAGGCGGCCACAGAATTGGGCTGCGAGCCCAAACTGCTGGCGGCGGATGCCCTCGACCAACTAGAGCGCCTCGATTGGCCGGGTAATGTACGACAACTGGAAAACACGGCTCGTTGGCTTACGGTGATGGCGTCAAGCAAGGAGATTCACGTTGCGGATCTACCCCCTGACCTCAATACGCAGCAGCAACAGATTCCAGATGACGAGCAATGGGAGGCTTCACTGCGCACTTGGACGCGTCGCCGATTACGCCAGGGAGACAGCGCCATCCTGGAGTCCGCGCTACCCGCTTTCGAGCAGATCCTGATCCATGCGGCATTGGAACACACTGGTGGCCGGCGCCAGGAAGCGGCTAAACTGCTCGGCTGGGGGCGCAACACCCTCACGCGCAAGATCAAGGAACTAAAATTGGATTTCGGCGGCTCCGGACCGCCCAGCGATGAGGATGAAAGCGCGGCATAAGGCGATTACCGGAGAGAAATAGACCAACTGGCGCTGGATTCTCGCAACCCGCCCATCGTCGCTCTATGGGCGGGTTGCCGCAACGTCGATGCCGGACGAGAAGACAAGCTAGATGGTCTATTTCTATTTCTATTTCTCCACAGAAATCGCCCAAACCCAATGCCAGTGCTGGCGCAGGCTTTGATCATGATGTCCGCCAAGACCCGCAACAGGGTGCGCCCTGCCCTGGCTTATGCATGTGAAATCTCCATGCAAACCCCCATTTCCCCGCAAACGCGCAAAAGTGAGTCGGAATGGATCTTCGCTGAATCACATCGCAATTCATCCTCTCTTCTGACGTACCATCCGGAAACAGAAAAATGGACAGCAGCAGCATACAACTACCAGACTCTGAGATTGGTCAGATTCGCATCGAAAATTCTTGTTTGCGAGTCAGCTTTACGCGAGCCTACATCGTCAAAACCATGACAGGATCCATAGAAAAGACACTCTGGTGGCAGGCAGGTGATCTGATTTTAGAAGGGGCCATCCCCGAGCAACCCCTGCCAACCGGGCCAGCGATCTGTGATGGAGGCGATATCGATGACAATATCTACACGTATCGCGATATGATTCCGGTGCCCCTGGACAGTCGCGGGCACACCCGCTGCGAACTCAAATTGCGTGGGAGTACGGACCGTATTGTAGTTCGGGGTGAAACGGTGCGCTTGGAACTGATCGACACTCCAAAGTACATCCGCCATTTACGAGAATGACCTATCAACCCTGAACCGGAAATGAAAACTGATCTGATGTGAAAGTTTTCGGCAATCGCCTACAGAATCGTTGGCGTCATGCCGAAAACTAGCCAATGTAGGGGCAAACTGGCGCGAAGATTGACTGCAACCAACCGAACGTGTTTGTGATGGCAATGCGGTAATGTAAACCCTGGCAACACAGGCTACCGCCTCACTGCCCAGCAGATTGAGTCAGCGAGTTGAACCAACAATCTGATGTGCAAGATCAACAACGCGATTTGCCATGTCCATATACTCTTGGCGATAGTCGACCAACAAACCCTCCGTGGAAGCCCAATAATCTTTGCCGCTGATACCATGACTATGCTCATAGTCAATAAACTGCTTTTGCATTTCCAGCATTTTATCAATCAATTCTTGTTTTTCTTTCTTCAAAGCATCGATGTCGCTCATTTTTATTTACCCGCAGGGTCAAGTCGTGAAAGCTTGTTCGGCAACTGGCTTATATGCCGATTTATTAATATATCATGTGGCGGCGACTTGAGGTCAAGTAGCCCAAAAAGGGTATACCAAACTGGGTGAACCAGATCGGTGAAGAGTTTCAGGCATGTTCAACATCCTGCTGTACCAACCGGAAATCCCACCGAATACTGGCAACATCATCCGGCTCTGCGCCAACACGGGCGCGGCATTACACCTGATCAAACCCCTCGGCTTCCGTCTCGACGATGCCAAGCTTCGACGCGCTGGGTTAGATTACCATGAATATGCGCAGGTTCATCTACACAACTCATTGAATGAGGCATTCGCTTCGCTGCAGCCTGAGCGTTTGTTCGCCCTCAGCACCCGCGGCAGCCGCATATACGCCGAGGCCGCGTTTGCTGCCAACGATACATTTCTGTTCGGGCCTGAGACCCGTGGGCTGCCTTCGGCGGTGCTGGAAGCGCTTCCAGCAGAGCAGCGCCTCCGCATCCCAATGCGCGCAGATAACCGCAGCTTGAATCTGTCGAACGCGGTAGCGGCGGTGCTCTTTGAAGCTTGGCGTCAGTGCGGATTCGATGGCGCCGCGAGCTGAAATAACAATGCCGGATTAGTCGAACTCGGCCTTACCAGCACGCTCGAGTAACTGGCGCGTGGCCGCTTCTGGTGTGCGACCTTCGTAAAGTACTGAAAACACCTGTTCAGAGATCGGCATTTCCACCCCCCGCCGAGCCGCGATTTCGTTGACTGCACGCGCGGTAACGACGCCTTCCACTTGTTGGCCGATGTCCTGCAATGCCTGTTCAACGCTGTCGCCGCGAGCCAGCGCCAAGCCAAGACGTCGATTGCGCGATTGATCATCGGTGCAGGTCAGTACCAAATCGCCCAGGCCGGCCAAGCCCATAAAGGTCTCACGGCGGGCTCCAAGAGCGATTCCAAGCCGGATCAGTTCCGCAAGACCGCGGGTAATCAGAGCCGCCCTGGTGTTGGCGCCAAAGCCAAGCCCGTCAGCGATACCCGTGGCAATCGCCAGCACATTCTTCGCTGCTCCGCCCACCTGCACTCCAATCAGATCGTCCTGGGTGTAAGCACGGAACCGATCTCCGTGTACCAGTGCCGCGAGTCGGGTGGCAAACCTTGCATCGGATGCCGCAACGGTCACCGCGGTTGGAAGGCCGCGGGCCACTTCTGCCGCGAAGCTGGGTCCCGATAGCACGGCTAAGTCACGCACTCCCAGAATGTCCGTGGCCACCTCATGCAACAAGCGGCCAGTACCGGGCTCGAAGCCCTTGGTAGCCCAGGCAATGCCAAGAGCATCTGGCAACAAAGGCATCATTCGCTCCAACACATCAGCGAAGAATTGGCTGGGAATTGCCACCAGCACGATTGTCGCATCCGCCAGGGCAACGTTTAAATCCACTACCGGCTGCAAGCGCGGTGGCAGCGGCGCTCCTGGTAGAAACTCACGATTTTCTCGATCCCGCTGCAAGCGCTCCAAATGAGCAGGATCATGCCCCCATAGCCTGACTTGGTGACCATTTCGTGTCATCAGGATCGCCAGCGCGGTCCCCCAGGAACCGGCGCCCACAACGGCGACTCGCTCCTGTTGTTGCTCGGTTGCTCCGATGCTCAATGCGGCTTTTCCGTACTCGGTGCCTGACCAGCCCGCTGCTCAGCGAGTTTTTGCGCAAAAATCTGGTCGAAGTTAATGTGTTGCAAAACCAGATGTGGGAAGCCACCCTTGGCAACCAGATCGCTAACAGCCTGACGGGCATAAGGAAATAGGATGCTCGGGCAGTAGACGTAGAGCAGTGGACCTCGTTCCTGGTCATTGAACCCTGATGCGCTGATCATACCAGCTTGTTGAACTTCGATCAGATATGCCGTCTTGTCTCCGACCTTGGTTGAGATCGTAACCGTTAATACGATCTCCTGTGTATCCTCCGCCAGTGGATTGACCTTGATATCGAGTTGCAGGGATGTCTCGGGCTTCCACTCGCCGCGGAAGATATCCGGTGCATTTGGCGATTCAAACGATATATCTTTAACGTATACACTTCGTAATGCGAACTGGCGTTGCGGTTGACTGTCCGCGGTCTGTGGCTCTGTTTCTTCAGGCATGATGGTTGGAATTCCAAATGGTTTCGCTGGGTGAATTTTCGCCGAAAGAATCGAATTGCGATCACTGCCATACCACTTCGATTCCGGTTCGATTCCGGCGGTAGGGTGCACGTGAGTGGTCAGCGCTTTTTGCGTGTTAGAGGCAAGTTGGCGCTCTCCCAAGCGAGAATGCCACCTTTGAGATTATACACTTCGGCAAAGCCGGACTTGCGCAACAGGCTGCAAGCCGACTGAGATTGCGCTCCAGATCGGCATGTGACGATCACCGGTTTTTCTTTGAATTTGCTCAACGCCGCGGTCTGGTTCTTAAAGCCGTTAATCGGGACATTGATCGCGTTGATGATATGGCCCTTGGCAAAATCTGCCGCGGGCCGAACATCGACTATGGCGGCATCCTGTTGATTGATCAAAGCCGTTGCACCGGTGGGATCAACCATGCCTTTTTCGCCAACCAAAAGGTTATGGGTCAATAGCCCCAGGATGATCCCGAGAGCCGCAAACAAAATCCAGTGATTTCCAACAAATTCAATCAGTTGAGCCTGCATTACGAATGCTCGCGTGCGTTATTGTATAAGGGTATGTTCGACGCCGGGTGGTTTTTGTGAGCTGGTTCCCTTCAGCTCGGGTTGAGAAAGTTCGATCGAGTCTGATGCTCTGTTCGGGCGACAGTGTTCGCCACTCGGGCGATTGTCGTCAGCTTCACACATTCTTTAGCTTACCTTGACGCCCACCTTCCACATTGGACTGGCGTGCATGTGACCGACAATGATTGCATTGGTTCTCTTCGAGGAAGGCAGCTATTTCAGATAGCAACTCTCTTGGAGAGCAACCCTGTCATCTCAGAACGCAACCACTCAACGTGGCCTGATGTTGTGCCATCTGCCCGCGTCATCAAATGAGGGGCAGTTTCCAGCGATTGCATTGGATGGTTGTTTCGGCGATTGGCGCTGCGGCAATCGATCAGCGTTCATGGTAACAAAAGACCTCGCGCATCATGCCGATAAGCTTCAGAGTTCGCGAGTCGCCCACTCGATAGTAGACCCGGTTGGCGTCCTTGCGAGAGGCAAGAATGCCTTTATCACGAAGAATCGCTAAATGCTGAGAGATATTACTCTGAGATGTACCAACATGTTCGACGATATCCTGGACACTGACTTCCGCGTCACCAAGAGTACAGAGGATCTTCAGCCGAAGCGGATGAGACATCGCCTTGAGCGAACGCGAGGCGCGCTCGATATCCTCATCGTCTGCGAACAATTCTAACTGCCTGTCATGACTACTTAGCACAAGGGTACCGATTTGTCTGTGTTCTCCGCGCATATGCGGATCATATATCATCCCATCATCATATGATAATAAACTTTTTCAGTGATCGCGATGGCTATCCTTATCTAAGCTCCGATCAACCTGACGAAAACCGTAACGGGCTCGAAACAGTGCACTAGGCGGCTACAGCCCGTCATGCTATATCCGATGCCAATGTCAAATCTCCAACCCACAGCCAAAATCCAGCAGGCGCTTGCCCGGTATCTTCGCGGTCATGCGTTCGCCCTGAGCATTCGACTCGTGGCAGCGATCATCCTGCGGACTGGTCGGTTGCTGTTGATCTCGTTGTCAGGGTTCGCGGCAACACTAAGCCCTGCGGCGCCTGAAGCCATACCCGACATGCAAGCGGCGACGGTGCAAGAACCAATGGCAGACGCCAATCCAGAACAGAGCCAGAAACCGACTTTAGTACCGGTCCCAGAGCTGGCTCCAGAAGGGTCTCCGGAGGGGGCTGAGGAACGATCCCCTGGCAACAAAGTGCATTCGGAGATAACCAAACGTGCACAAAAGCTAGGTGACATCGAGGAGCGGCTGGCCCGATTGCAGCAGGAGTTGGCGGATCGCCAACAAAATCGCGAGGTGCTTTACCTGGAACTCGAGCGCAACGAACGCACCATTGCCGCGCTGGCATCGGCTGGCCGCCAACTGAGGGTCATGATCAACCAACAACATCAGGTGATCAACGACCTGAGTGTACGCCTAGAGCAAACGCGGCACGATCTCAGGGTAGCACAGGAAGATCTCGAGGAATTGCTGCGCTCAGCCTATGCGATGGGCCGCGGAGACCGTCTACGCATGTTGTTGAACAGAGATGATCTATCCCGAAGTGGACGGGTTTTCGGCTATTATCGTTGCCTCAGTCGTGCCCGAGCAGAGCGTATTGACACAGCGAAACGCCTGGCGGACAAACTCTCGGCTTTGCGCAGCGACGCCGAGCGCGAGACGCTGCGCCTGCAGCGACTCGCTGAACGACAGGCGGAAACCAGGTCGCGCTTGCAGAGCGCCGGGACGCAACGCCAGGCCATTGTCGCCAGTCTGGACGCCACCATCGCGGACGGGATCGGCGAGGTTGCAGCGCTGAATGCCCAAGCACAGTCGCTACGTGAACTCATTGAACGTCTTCGGCGTACATTACAGATCGCGGCAGAGATCGACCTGAATCAGGTCGACATTGCCTCCCAAAAGGGCAAGCTCGCTTGGCCCATCACCAAAGCTCGCTTGACCACGCACTTCAATCAGATCGAGGGTGGCAACGAATTGCATGCAGACGGCGTTCTGATCGCGGCAGACGAGGGAAGCGAAGTTCATGCCGTCCATCATGGTCGGGTAATCTATGCCGATTGGCTGCGTGGCTTCGGGCTGCTCCTTGTGATTGACCACGGCGACGGCTACATGAGTCTCTATGGTCACAACCAGACATTGCTGAAGGAGGTCGGAGAATGGATTGATACCGGCGAAATCATCGCGCTGACAGGGGCCAGCGGTGGCAGCGGCAGCCTGGGGCTATACTTTGCGTTACGCTACCAGGGCAAACCCTTGAATCCGGAACGCTGGTGCCGCCAAACTCGAGGATGAGGTATGCATACCCGCCGCTCTAGGAACACCAAAAAGATATGGCCATGGAAAACGCCCGGCAATGCAACCACAGCCTCTTTCAACCATAGCCGTCAGAAATAATGCTACCTTAAAGACAACCCTAATGGTCAAGGTAATTGCCGGAGAGAAACAGACTAACTGGCACCATATTCTCGTTTGCCTTCGCGAAACGGCAACCCATCCCTAGTCGCTCTATGGGCGGGTTGCGGCGACCTTGAGGCCGGACGAGAGGACAACCCAGGTGGTCTGTTTCTCGACAGCAATCGCCTAAGCACCACCGAGCTGATGCATCATTCAACTAACCATCAGATTCCAATATCCCCAGGCTCTTTTTACTACCTAATCAACCACCACGGACGCTGAGATTTCGATGCCAGAGATCAAGACACCCATCCGATTCTGTCTATTACTACCGCTGCTCGGCCTAATATTGCTCGCACCTGTTGTAGGCGCCGACGAACCTACGGCACCCAACCAAGCCGCACCTAACCAAGCCACACCCAACCAAGCCACACCCAACCAAGCTACACCCAACCAAGCTACACCAAGCGAAACCATGCCAGGCAAGAATATGCCGGGCGAAAAAACACAGCCGGATCAACCCGCGACTCCGCAAGAGACCCCGGTGCTCGATCCGACCAAGCAGGCGCCGGCCGACCCCGTCGACGCGGCTGATGCGGACGCAACCGAGCCGGCGGGCGCCAACCCCGAATCGCCTGCTAGCAATCCAGAGACCGACCCTGAGACCGGCACGCAGACCGCTCCGGAGTCGCAGCCGGAATCGCAGCAAACCCCAGATGCCGAGTCGGGACCAGCCGCGGGCGATGCTGACCAGGCCAGCGATGAAAATCAACAGTCTAACCCGCCGCAAGATCTGCCGTTGGACGATCTACGCATGTTTGCCGAGGTATTCGGTCGTATCAAGAGCGACTACGTCGAGCCGGTTGACGACCATGAGCTGCTCTCGAGCGCCATCCGCGGCATGCTCTCCGGACTGGACCCGCACTCGACCTATCTCGACCCGGACGAATATCGTAATCTACAGGTCGGCACCACGGGCGAATTTGGGGGACTCGGAATCGAGGTCGGCATGGAGGACGGTTTTGTAAAAGTCATCGCGCCGATCGACGACACGCCGGCGCAGCGCGCCGGTATGCAGGCCGGCGACCTGATCGTTCGCATTGATGGCAAGCCGGTGAAGGGTTTAGGCCTCAGCGACGCGGTTAAACTCATGCGCGGTAAGCCCGGCACCAGTATCGAGTTGACCGTAGTACGCGAGGGTGAAGGCAGCCCGCTGACCGTCACCATTGAACGCGATATCATCAAGGTCGTGAGCGTCAAAAGCCGCCTACTGGAACCCGGCTACGGTTATCTGCGCATCTCGAGCTTCCAAGCACGCACGACCGAAGACCTGCTGAAAGCCGTCGCCAAGATGAAAGCCGAGGCCGAAGAAGACCTCAACGGCGTGGTGTTGGACCTGCGCAATAATCCTGGCGGAGTATTGAACGCCGCGGTTGGCGTCAGTGATGCTTTCCTAGATGAGGGTTTGATTGTTTACACCAAAGGTCGGATTGACAATTCGAAGCTCGAGTTCAAGGCAGGACCGGACGACATCCTAGACGGGGCACCGCTGGTCGTTCTTGTGAACGGTGGCAGCGCATCCGCATCCGAGATCGTCGCAGGCGCCCTGCAAGATCAAGGGCGAGCGATCATCATGGGCGGCAAAACGTTTGGCAAGGGTTCGGTGCAAACCATCGTGCCGGTGGATGAAAGCACCGCATTGAAGTTGACAACGGCGCGATACTATACGCCGTTGGGCCGGTCGATTCAGGCGCAAGGTATCGAACCGGATATCGAACTCGCCCGCGGCAGCGTCGAACTGGCTGAGAAGGCCGCGGTGGAGCCACTGAAAGAAGCAGATCTAATGCGCCATCTGGACGACGCAAATGATCCTAAGCCAACCGACGACAATACCAACCCTGACGACACATCGCTGGTCGCGGAAGACTATCAGCTGTCAGAGGCATTGAATGTCCTGAAGGGCCTGAGCCTTTACAGTAAGGCAGCCAAAGCGCCTTGACTCAGCTGCACTGCCCGGGCGTCGAGAGCGAATGCCCGGCAACAGCGCCGCGGTACATCCTGATCAACCGCGCTCCAAACCAACCATCAGTCATCGCCACCACAACCGGAGATCACTATGCCTCGCGTATTACTACCCCTGGCCCAGGGCTGCGAAGAACTTGAGGCCGTCACCATTATCGATTTACTGCGGCGGGCAGAGATCGAGGTCGTCAGCGCCGGTCTCGACGCGCAACCGGTGACCGCAAGCCGCGGCACCGTTTTACTCGCGGACACCACGCTGGATCAGATTCTTAATCAAGAGTTCGACATGATCGTTCTGCCCGGGGGCTTGCCAGGCGCGACCAATCTTGACGCCGACCCGCGCATCCGCGCCTTACTTACCAGCCAGGCAGAACAGGGCCGATGGAGTGCTGCTATCTGTGCCGCACCGATGGTGCTGGCCAATGCCGGGCTGCTTGATGGGCGTGAGGCAACCAGTTATCCAGGCGCCGTGACCAGCGCGGATTACCCGTCCGTTCGGCTAAGCGACGCCCCGGTGGTTGTCGATGGCAAGATCGTGACATCCCGTGGTCCTGGAACCGCGATGGATTTTGCGCTGCAGTTAATTGAGCTTTTATCCGACCGCGAAACGCGTAACACGGTTGAAACGGCCCTGATGCGTCCGGCTTAACCCAAGCTCGTATGCACGAACTGCAACCATGCATGCACCCGCACAATGGCCTTGGATCATCGCCATCGTGGCTCCGCTGCTGGCCGGCCTGGCGAGTGCAGGTGCAACCCTGGCATTAAGCCGCAATGCCATCCCATTGCTGCGCATCATCGATCACCCGAACCAACGCTCCCTGCACCACATCCCGGTACCGCGGAGCGGCGGCATCGCTGTGCTGACTGGATCTGCGCTTGGCATGCTTGTTGCCTTGCCGGCCCTAAATATCAATATCTCCACCGCCTGGCCAGCACTTACCTACACGACGATCGCACTTATCCTGGTCGCTGGTACATCGTTGCTGGATGACCATCGTGATGTGGCGCAGCGCTATCGTCTGCTGGCACATGGGCTGGCCGCCCTACTGCTGTACTTCAGTGGCCTGCGTTGGGATCAGCTCGGACTTCCCGGCCTTATGGCTGACCTGCCAGCTTGGCTGTCACTGCTTCTCACCCTTTTATACATAGTCTGGATGACCAATCTCTACAATTTCATGGATGGCATGGATGGCCTTGCCGGCAGCATGGCAGTGTTTGGCTTTGCAGCCATGGCGGTGCTGGGATTGATCGGCCATGCACCCGCCTTTGCCATCACTGCGCTGGTGATCGCCGCCTCGGCGGCCGGGTTCCTCAGCGGGAATTTTCCGCCAGCACGTATCTTTCTCGGCGATGTCGGCTCCTCGACACTCGGGCTGCTGGCGGCTACGATGACGTTATGGGGTGCTAACCTTGCTGTATTTCCGCTCTGGGTCGGTTGGCTGCTGTTCTCGCCGTTCATTGTCGATGCGACCTGGACCTTGCTGCGGCGTATGTTTTTCGGCGAACCGTTTTGGCGCGCCCATCGTTCCCATCACTACCAACGCCTGGTGCTGTCAGGCTGGAGTCACCGACGTACTCTGATCCGAGCCTGGATGCTCATGGCCGCGGTTGCAGCGAGTGCGATCGTTGCCCCGCGCATGCCCGCACATCAGCAATGGACATTGCTGTTCGGCTGGGCTGGAATCTACGCGCTCATTCATGTGCGCGTCAGATTGGCCGAGCGTCTCGCTGACGCGAATCAGCGATGAATCCCTCAGTCAAGCGTTGGTTCGACCGACTGCGCTCGCGCACTGCCGCCTTCATGCACGATCTGCTGATGGTGCCTGTCGCCTGGCTGCTGGCCTATTGGGTGCGCTTCAACCTGCAGCGCATCCCGCCGGATTATCTGGGCACCGCATGGCATACCCTGCCCATTGTCATGCTGGTCTGCGGCTTGGTCTACTGGACATTTGGTTTGTACCGCGGCGTATGGCGCTTTGCCTCATTGCCGGACTTGGTTCGCATCACCAAGGCGGTCGTTGCCGCCACCGTCATCGTGATGTTGGTCCTCTTTATTTATAACCGCGGTGCTCACATACCACGCTCCGTGCCACTACTGTTCCTATTGTTTCAGCTGGCATTGTTGTCCGGTCCGCGCCTGCTCTACCGGTGGCTCAAAGATCATCGTCTGGCATTGCACGCGGGCGTGCGCGTGCTCATTGTCGGTGCGCGCGGTGCTGGAGAGACCCTGGTCCGGGAAATGCGGCGCGATCGTGCACACACCTACGATCCAGTCGCCTTTGTCGACGACACGCCGCGTCGCCAGGGCGGCGATATCCATGGCATTCCGATCAAGGGAACCACGGCGAAGATCCCGGAGTTGACCAAAAATCTAGCCATCGACCTGATCATGCTGGCGATGCCCACCGCATCCGCGGCCGAAATGCAGCGCCTGGTGCAACTCTGTGAGCAAACCGGCAAGCCATTTCGCACCGTGCCTCAGTTGCAGAATTTGCTCTCCGGACAAGTCACCATCAACCAGCTGCGCCCGGTGTCGATCGAGGATCTGCTCGGTCGCACTCCGGTAACCCTGGACTGGGAAGCGCTGCGCAACGGCCTCGCCAAGCGCGTGGTACTGGTCACTGGTGCCGGCGGGTCCATTGGCTCAGAACTCTGTCGACAAATTGTTGCCGCCCGTCCAAGCCGGCTGGTCATGCTGGATAACGCCGAGTTCAATCTCTACCAAATAGAAATCGAATTTGCCGAGCGATACCCTGGCCTGGATTTCACGCGTTATTTACTTGATGTTGGCGACCGTCATGGTGTCGATGCCTTATTTCAGCGCGAGCGTCCACAGATCGTCTTTCACGCGGCCGCTTACAAGCATGTGCCACTGCTTGAAAATCAGATACGTACCGCCGTGCAAAACAATATATTCGGCACCAAAGTGGTTGCGGAGTGTGCCGATCGCTGGCAATGCGAGCGCTTTGTGCTCATTTCCACCGACAAGGCGGTGAATCCGGCGAACGTGATGGGTGCCACCAAACGCGTTGCCGAGATCTTATGCCAGGATCTGGCCAAGCGCTCGCGAACCCGTTTTATCACCGTTCGCTTCGGCAACGTACTCGGTTCCGCCGGCAGCGTCGTGCCTTTATTCCAGAGGCAAATCGAGCGTGGCGGCCCGGTTACGGTGACTGATCCAGACATCGAACGGTATTTCATGACCATCCCCGAGGCTTGCCAGCTGATCATGCAGGCAGCGGTCATCGGTGAGGGCGCCGAGATATTCGTGCTAGACATGGGTAAACCGGTCAAAATCAGTTACATGGCCGAACAGATGATCCGTCTGGCCGGGCGCGAGCCGGACCGGGATATCGAAATCCGCTACATCGGCTTGCGCCCGGGCGAGAAACGCTTCGAAGAGCTTTTCTATGACGCGGAAGACCTGATTCCCACGGATAATCCCAAGATTCGCACCGCAAGGCGTGCAATCATCGATCGTCCGCACTCCACGTTGGAACGGCTGCGCATCGCAATACGAGGATGCGATCAAGACACGCTTGTTCAGAGCTTACAATGCCTGGTGCCGGAGTGGAATATGCAGGCACCACCTGTCCAGCATGCCGCGGCCGACACCAAGCAACTCGAAACTGCTGTGAAATGAGGCCCGAGCACAGCCCGAGAGGCTGCGACACCAAAAATTGACACAAAATGTGCATATCTATGTCAACCCAGATGTAAACCCAGCAGAATTCAACGCACGAACTCGTCAACATTGATCCCAAGGTCGCCGCTGGCCATGCCTGGTTAGCCAGCAAAAAAGAGTCCGATTCTTTTCCTGCAACCATGGTCATCTAAGGCGATTTCTCTCCGGCAATCGCCTGAGTGTCGGACGTGCTGCTCGAAGGGATTCTATCGCTTGCGTTTCGTACCTCTTTCTGATGCACAGTATTTCGAGGTCGCATCCTATGCCACGGACACCTCCGATCGTCTGGACTGGGAGTTCGCCTTCCGGGTTGCCCAGGCGGGTGCCGCGACACTCGCCGAACTCGCCGGCACGACCATGTAGGTGCCGGCGCCACCAGTGACCTGGCTTATCATGGCGGGACTGCTGGCCCAGCTCGCAACGCCTGGGCGCCGCAACGCAAGCAACCAGCGCAACTTGGGCGATTGCCGCAGAAAAACCTACCAGCTGGCGCCGGATTCTCATTCGCCTTCTTTAACGCGGCAATCCGCCCATAGTCGCTCTGTGGGCGGGTTGCCGTAACGTCGATACCGGACGAGAAGACAAGCGAGGTGGTCTATTTCTCCACAGAAATCGTCTTAAATGCAGCAGAATATCGTTCGAGAAACGGGGCCGCTTTATTACCCATTTCACTTTTTTTGCATTCGTTTTCATTTACCATTGTTCTCGTCTCAGCCAAAATCAAAGGTACCTGTCTTGTCTACTCAACTCCTGTTTTACGCGCATGCCGTACCTGTCAACAGTCAGCAGCATGGCAATCTGTACGTCAAGACCGGCGCTGATTTTTCCTTCGCCCGGCAGGTCAACTCGGTGCCGCTCACCACGGTGGAATTTCGCCCGGCGGCGAGCCATTATGTGCTGGTGTTTGCCGGCGAGGGGGAGGCGACCATGCCGGTTGCCATCCTCGGCGCTGCTGCCGAGCAAAATCTCTTTGTCAATGACGAGGGTCGCTGGGAAGGCGGCTATGTGCCGGCCTTTGTGCGCCGCTATCCGTTCGTGTTCGCCAGCAGCAACGACGGCAAGACCCTGACGCTGTGCATCGACGAGGAGTTCTCGGGCTGCAACACCGAGGGCCGCGGCGAGCGACTGTTCGATGCCGATGGCGAACGCACCCAGTATCTGCAAACGGTGCTCAATTTTGTTCAGGAGTATCAAGCTCAATTCCAGCGCACCCGGGCCTTCTGTGTGCGACTATCGGAGCTCGGTCTGCTCGAGCCGATGCAGGCGACCTTCACGCAGCCGAATGGCGAAAAGCGCAATCTGACCGGTTTCAAAGCGGTCAATCGCGCCAAGCTGAAGGAGCTCGACGATGCGGTCTTGGCAAACATGGCGAAATCCGACGAGCTGGAGTTGGTTTACCTGCATCTGCACTCGCTGAACAATTTTGCCCCGCTGCTCAAGCGCATTGGTGCAACGCCGGAGGCGCAGGCCAAGGCCGAAGGCGACAGTGCCATGCCACTTGATGAAGGTGATGGAGCACCGTCGATTCATTGATTCGAAAGCTTGGACTTGCGCTTCTGTGCTGCCTGCGTGCAACCCGGTTCGATGGCTGAATCCATCGCTCTAAATCAAATGGATTCGCACCAGGCGTCAGGCTGGCGTCGCGACCATTAGACCCGGACAGCAATGCTCGCATGACCACAGAACAGGCGAACACCATTGCCAAAGAGAATGGCGATGCCGCCCAGGCAGAACAGGCAGCGACCGCCGGGTTCACCGATCCGGCGGCCTGGGCCGCGCTGACAAATGCCAAATCATTGCAGGACTTCGCCGCCGCCTGGCTCGACCTGCAATGCCGAATGGTCGGCGATGTCGAATGCGCCGTGGTGGTGTTGCGCAACCAATCTGGCGATGGTTATCAGCCCTGCTGTTGGTGGCCACAGGGGAGCAGCGAGTGCGCATCGCTGTCCGCGACCGCGGAGCTGGCTCTGACGCAGTCCCGAGGGGTGGTGCGTCAATCGGTGCAGGACGCGGTGGGGCAAAGTGGCAACACCCGCGCAACCGATGTGTTCGGCTGGCCACTGCTATTTGACGATGAAGTACATGGCGTGGTCGCGATCGAAGTCATGCACCAGGATGAGTCCCGCATGCGCCTGGTCATGCGCCTGCTGCAATGGAGTGCTGCCTGGTGGCAACCGAAATTAGCGCCGCTATCGCCGCGCGCCGAGGCCGATCTGATCCGGGTGCTTGGCGTGCTGGCAACAACCCTCGACGAAGTGCGCCTGGAACCGGCCGCCACCGCGATGGTCACTGAGTTGGCCGTCGCGCTACAGTGCGATCGGGTCGCCTTCGGCATGCGCGTCGGGCGCAAGACGCGCATCCGCGCCCTCTCTCACTCGGCAGAATTCAATCAAAAAAGCAGCCTGATTCGCGACCTGGCCGCGGCAATGGACGAGGCTATCGATCAACAGGCGACGATCGTATTACCTGAGCCGGAAACAGGCTCGATCCTCGCTAACCATGCTCATCGGCAGTTTGCCGAGCAGCATGGTGCGGGTGCGCTGTGCAGCGTCGCGCTCAGCGATGCCGGGCGCATGATCGGGGCATTGACGCTGGAGCGGTCAGCCAACCAGCCCTTCGATACCGATGAGCTGGCCCTGTGTCATCATGCGGGCATCCTGCTTGGACCGGTGTTGGAGGCAAAGCGGCGCGAGGACCGCTGGATCGCCCTGAAGATCTGGGATTCCCTGGTGGTTCTGATCGGCCATCTGCTCGGCCGCGGGCACCTGTCGTTGAAACTCGCCTTTCTCGCTGCTGCTGGCCTAAGCGCTTTTTTCATATTGGCCACCGGCGTTTGGCGCGTCTCGGCTCCGGCGGTGCTGGAAGGGACCGTACAGCGGGCTTTGACGGCACCGCTCGACGGCTACATCGAGAGCGCCAGCGTCCGCCCTGGCGATCTGCTCACTGCTGGCACCGTCATGGCCAGATTGGAGGATAAGGATCTGCTGTTGGAGCAGGCCAAATGGGATGCCGAGACCGAGAAACTCGCGCGCGAGTACAGTCAAGCCCTGGCCCAACGCGATCGCGCGCGGGTGCGCATCCTCGGTGCCCAGATCGAACAGGCCAAGGCGCGCTCGGCATTGCTCGCTGAGCAATTGGCGCGCACAAGGCTTCAGGCACCGTTTGACGGCGTGGTGGTCTCCGGCGACCTGAGCCAATCCATCGGCGCCCCGGTCAGCCGCGGCGATCTGTTGTTCGAAGTCGCGCCGCTGGACAGCTATCGAGTGATCCTGAAGGTGGACGAACGCGACATCGCTGCCGTGGAACCCGGTCAGCGAGGTCGTATCGCGTTGGCCGGCCTGCCGCGACAACCGTTGCCGGTGGCAGTGACCAAAATCACCCCGGTTGCGGTGGCAGAAGAGGGTCATAATCAGTTTCGGGTCGAGGCCGGACTGGACGCGCCCCCGGCCGCGACCCTGGAGCTGCTGCGTCCGGGCATGCAGGGGATCGGCAAGATCGATATCGGCGAGCGCAATCTGTTCTGGATTTGGACGCACCGGCTGGGGCATTGGCTGCGGCTGTGGTGGTGGTCGTGGTTCGGCTAGCGCATCCGACTGAATCTCTGTTCAGCCAGAACTGGTACCGGGTCGCCGGCTTGCGGCCACGGCTGCGTGGGCATGCCCGTATCCACCGTCACGATTATCGCGATGAGGTCTGGTACGTGCTGGAGGACGCCTCCTCCGGTCGCTATCACCGCATCTCCGCGGCCGCCTATGGGCTGGTCGGCATGATGGATGGCGAGCGCACATTGCAGCAGATCTGGGATGCGGCCCAGCAAAGCCAGGGAGATGCAGCGCCGACCCAGGATGAGACCATACGCCTGCTCGGGCAGATGCATGCGGCCGATGTATTGATCACGGACCTTCCGCCGGATAGCAGCGAGATCGCCCAACGTCGCCAGCAGCAAAAGAACAAACGCCTGCGCCAGCGCCTGGCGCAGCCGCTTGCGGTGCGCATACCGCTGGTGGATCCGGATGCCTTTCTGGCCCGCTGGCTGCCGGCGGTGGGCTGGCTGTTTTCCTGGTTTGGTCTGGCGCTTTGGCTGGTCGTCGTCATCACCGGCAGCATACTCGCAGCCAGCCACTGGTCCGAGCTGACCGGCAACCTGGTCGATCGGGTCTTGAGCGCTCAGGGGCTGCTGATGCTGTGGATCAGCTACCCATTGGTCAAAGTCGTACACGAACTTGGCCATGGTTTTGCCGCCAAGCGCTGGGGCGGAGAGGTGCACGAGATCGGCATCATGCTGTTGGTACTGATGCCGGTGCCCTATGTGGAGGCATCCTCGGCCTCGGCATTTGCCGATAAGGGCCGGCGGATGCTAGTCGGTGCCATCGGCATCATGGTGGAATTGCTGCTGGCCGCAGTTGCGATGATGCTGTGGCTGAATATGGAACCCGGGTTCGCCCGCGCCCTGGCCTTCAATGTGATGCTGATCGGCGGCGTATCGACGCTGTTGTTCAACGGCAACCCGTTACTGCGTTTCGACGGTTACTATGTGTTGGCAGACTGGCTGGAGATTCCAAACCTGGCCACCCGCTCGCAGCGCTATCTAGGCTATCTGGCCCAGCGTTATCTGTTCAACGCGCGCGATCTGGAGCCGCCGTTGACGGTCAAGGGCGAGCGTCGCTGGATGCTGTTCTACGGCATTGCATCCTTTCTATACCGGCAGCTGATCCTCTTCGCCATCGTGCTGTTTATCGCCGGGAAATTCTTCATTATCGGCATATTGCTAGCTGTCTGGGCGGTTTCCACCCAGGTGATCTGGCCGTTGCTCAAGGGGCTGCATTTCGTATTCACCAATCCCAGGCTCGACCGCCGCCGCGCGCGCGCGGTGCTGGTTACCGGCGGGCTGGTGCTGTCGCTTCTGGTTTTTCTGATGGTCGTGCCGATGCCGTCCTGGACCCGCGCCGAGGGCATTATCTGGCTGCCGGAACAGGCACGGCTGCGTGCCCAGGCGGACGGCACCCTGATCCGGCTGCTGGCTGCTGATGGCAGTCAGGTGCGTCCAGGCCAGGCACTGATCGAAATGCAGGATGCCTACCTGGATCTCCAGGTGCGCCTGCTCCTGGCACGCCTGCGCGAACTCAAAGCCCAACTCACCCAAGCCCAGGTGCGTGATCGCTCCCAGACCCAAGTGGTACATGAGGAGATCGCGCAGGCGCGGCGCGATCTGCAGCGCGCCCGCGAACGCCAGGCCGGTTTAGTCTTGAACAGCCCACTTGCCGGTCGCCTGGTCGTGCCGAATGCCGCGGACCTGCCCGGACGTTATTTGCGCCGCGGCGAGCTGATCGCCTATGTGCTGGCCGAGCCGGCCACGGCAAGTGTGCGCGCGGTGGTCGGGCAGGATCGCATCGGCCTGGTACGCGACCGCAGCGAGTCGGTCAGGGTAAGGCTCGACACCTGGGATGCGCCCTCCGAGTTGACCGAGATCCTGCGCCAGGTACCGTCCGCCACCTCGCGGCTGCCCTCGGCGGCCTTGGGCAGCGCCGGCGGCGGTCCGATTGCGCTCGACCCCAGCGATGGCAGCGGACGTACTGCGCTGAAGCCGCTATTCGTGCTCGATCTGGCCCTGACCCCGGGGCTGGCCGCCGGCTATCCGGGGCAGCGGGTCGAAGTGCGCTTCGATCACGGTGCCGAGCCGCTCGCCGTGCAATGGATTCGAGGTCTGCGCCAAATGTTCCTGTCCCGGTTCGGGGTCTGACAGCGGTTAGCGCGCCGAGCGATCACATCTCATGTCACTATTCCAGCCGCAGCCAATCCCGCGCCCTGGACCGATCCTCGGTGCCTATCCGGAGCGGGAACTCTCGCGCCTGGGCGGGTTGGAGCGGTTGGCCGATCGTGTGGTTGGTGCAATCAAGGGTGCATTTCCGCGGGATGCCCGTCGCTACCGTCGTATCATTGCCAAGGTCGAGCGCCAGCGACCGGCGTTGCATGCGCTTGCCGACGAAGCGCTGAAGGCAGAGGTGCTGGCATTGCGTCAACGGCTGCGGCATGCCGGCTTAGCCAAGGTACCCTGCCTATATGCCTTTGCGCTCATCCGCGAGCAGTCCCGGCGAACCCTCGGCCTGGAGCCTTACACCGAGCAATTGCTGGGTGGCTGGGCCATGCTCCAAGGCCTGCTGGTGGAAATGCAGACCGGCGAGGGCAAGACATTGGCCGCCACCTTGCCGGCCGCCACCGCGGCCATGGCCGGCATCCCGGTGCAGGTGGTCACCGTCAACGACTATCTGGTCCAGCGCGACGCCGCGCAGATGGGGCCACTGTATCGATCCCTGGGGCTCTCCGTCGGTGCCGTGGTCGAAGGCATGGATCATGCGTCCCGCCAAGCCGCCTACCATTGCGACATCTGCTACTGCACCAATAAACAGCTGGTTTTCGACTATCTGCGCGATCGCATGGTGCGCGGCGGTACCGGTGCGCTGCGTATGCGCCTGGACGGACTGTTCGGCAAGCGCGCCATCGGCAGACAGCTGTTGCTGCCCGGGCTCTGTTTTGCGATCGTCGACGAGGCTGACAGCGTGCTGATCGACGAGGCGCGTACGCCATTGATCATCTCCGGGCAGGGCGAGGACGAGCCCGATCCGGCCATCTATCGTCAGGCCCTGGATATTGCTGCCGAATTGCAGGTCGCGTCGGACTTCCACATCCGACCCAGCGAGCGCTTGATCGAGCTGACCGACGCGGGATGCACCGCCATTGCCACATTGGCCAATGAATTACCGGGCGTTTGGGCCAGCACGCGTCAGCGTGAGGAATTGGTCCGCCAGGCCCTGTTCGCCACCCATTTGCTCATGCGCGATCGTGACTACCTGGTGCTGGATGGAAAGGTGCAGATCATCGATGCATACACCGGGCGCTTGATGCCTGACCGTAATTGGGAGCGCGGCCTGCACCAACTGGTCGAGACCAAGGAGGGCTGCGATCCGACACCACGCAACGAGACCTTGGCGCGCATCAGCTATCAGCGCTTTTTCCGCCGTTATCTGCGTCTGGCCGGCATGAGCGGCACCGCGCGCGAGGTAGCCGCCGAACTTTGGACTGTCTATCACCTGGGTCTGGCCAGGGTGCCGACGCACCGGCGGCTGCGCCGCCGGATAATGCCGGCACGGGTGCTCGCCAACGCCGAGGCCAAATGGACGACCATCGCCACCGAAATCGGGCGACTGCATCAGAGCGGGCGACCCGTATTGGTAGGCACTGTTTCGGTTGCTGCCTCCGATCTGCTCAGCAGCCGGCTGCAGCAGGCCAATCTCCCGCATCGGGTATTGAACGCCCGCCAGGACCAGGACGAGGCGCAGATCATCGCCCAGGCCGGCCAGCCCGGTCAGATCACGGTTGCCACCAACATGGCCGGGCGCGGCACTGATATCCAGCTTGGCGAGGGGGTGGCGGCGCAGGGCGGTCTGCACGTCATCGCCAGCGAGCGCCACGACGCCAGGCGCATCGATCGCCAATTATTCGGTCGCTGCGCCCGCCAGGGTGACCCGGGCAGCGCCCAGGCCATTCTGGCGCTGGATGATAACCTGATCGCCAATGCATCCTGGCGCGTATTGGCGCGGATCTTCACTGCTGGCCCAGCGGCACGTCTTCTGCTGCGCCTCGCGCAAATCGGCACCGAGCGCCGGCATGCCAAGATGCGCCGGCAATTGCTGCGACTCGACGAGCAGCTCGGCCGCTTGCTGGCCTTCAGCGGCAGGGTGGAATAAGCAGCCCGCGCTTGTACACGTTTGTTTGAATACCGATCGATTGGATTGCTTGCCATGCCTAGCCATACTCGTTGCCCGACCTCCCGAATCAAGGCGCGGATACCTGCTTCCGTGGCCCTGGGCATCGCCCTGATCAGCATTTTGATTCTAAAGTCCGCGTGGGCCATGGACGCAGAGGAACTCGCCGGGTTCGACTGTGTCATCGAGCCGCAAAGCACCGTCGAGGTCAGCACCCGGGAGGAAGGCATCCTGGAGGAATTGCTGGTGTCTCGGGGCGACCTGGTCAGCGCCGGGCAAGTCATCGCCCGGCTCAATCGCGATGTGGAGCAGGCCAACGTCGAATTGGCCCAGGCGCGCGCCGAGCTTCAGGCCGAAATCGACGAGCTGGATGAGGCGCTCGCGTTCGCCCAGCGCGAAAAAGACCGTATGGACAAACTCTCGCAGGCAAAGGCGATTTCTGCCACCGACAAGGACACCGCCACCAGCGAGGCCAAGCGCGCCGCGCTGCGTCTGCAACAGGCGCACGAGCAGCGGCGCATCGCCCAACTGGAATTGGAGCGCGCGCGCAGATTGCATGAAAACCGCAGCGTACGAAGCCCGGTGGACGCCGTGGTCATGGAGCGGATGATGTCACCCGGTGAGTCCGCCGAGAATCGACCGATCGTCAAGCTCGCCAAGATCGACCCACTGCATGTCGAGATCTTCGCACCGGTGGAAACCTATGGGGCCATCCGCGTCGGCATGCAGGCAGAGGTCACTCCCAGATACCCGAACGCCAGCGCGCACCGCGCCGAGGTGGTGGTGGTCGACCGCGTCATCGACGCTGCCAGCGACACCTTCGGCGTGCGTTTGCTGTTACCCAACCCCGACTTGCAAATACCGGCTGGCGTGCGCTGTGGTATTCGGTTTCTTTCGGATCAGGAGCAAGAGCGCGCGCAGCTGCGTCAATAGCAGTACACATAGGCTTCGTATGCGCCTAACAGCCAGCTGCTCGGCTGCGGCGATAGCCTAGGGCACTTCGTCAAAGAATGCGACTTGTGTATCTTGTCAGGCTGCGCACAGCCCGCGAGCCGAACCAGCGAAACAGCAACAATCAGATGCATTGGACTATGACAGCATTCGGGCATTACGATAGCAATCTCGCCTGGCATGTCCCGGTCCCGAGCTCTCAGGCTCCAAGACCGTACAGGTTTCGTCGCTCTCGACATCTTGCTCTTAGAGGCTTTCTTGGCGAGCGTCTTTGCTGGAATCCATAGGAGATTGGCAGGCTGACAGAATCTTCTCCGCCGCTGTCGGCTGGTCGCACAGCCAGCCCTGAGCATAACGGCAGCCAAGGGCTTGCAGCAGCTCCAGCTGACGTTCGGTTTCGACCCCCTCGGCAACGACCCGCAGGCCAAGGTGCTCGCCAATAGAGATCAGGGCGCGGGTGATAACGCGATCGAATGACGGTGACACTTCACCATTCACGGCATTTTACTTACAGTGACAGTTTACTGAATGCACGAAATAAGCCGTTCACACCAGATGGTAAATAGCCATTCTCGGGTCGCAGCGAGCGAGGCTTGACTAGAGCAGCCATCATTTGGTGTGGCCCTGCGTCCGTTGCCCGTTGCCGCCCAGCCGCTTGGCTCCGACGGAGCAACGCGTGTCGGGCCAGCATCGACGTTGGGCGCGCAGTCGGTTTAGGCAAGCTCCCATCGAAATCTGTCCAGCATCTGCCCAACTGGCCGGGCCAGGGGCCTGGGTTGCGGCTGCTGTGGCTATTTTTGCGCTACGCCCGCGTGCACGTGCTGTTCAGACGGAAGTCTACGCGGTCCGCCATGTTCAGTCGGAATGCCGGCTATTTGCACGGTCGCGTGGCAACAGTCGTTCGCGGGCTATACTGGAGATGCTCTCCACCGCGTTGCCAACCCAGCCATGACCCGTAAGCATCTGCCCATCGGCATCCAAACCTTCCGCGCGATCCGCGAGGATGACTGCTACTATGTCGATAAGACAGGCTTTGCGCTGCATCTGATCAACTACGGCAAATACTATTTTCTGTCCCGACCCCGCCGCTTTGGCAAATCCCTGTTCCTCGATACCCTGGGCGAATTGTTCAGTGGCACAGAGCAATTGTTCAGGGGGCTCGAGGCTCACAAACGCTGGGACTGGCGGTGACATTTCCCGGTAGTCCGGCTGAGCTTCGCCGAAGGCGTACTGCATAGCCGGGATGCCCTTGATGCACGTATACGCGACCTGCTGCGGATCAACGGCGAGGCCCTCGGCGTGCAGCTTTCGCAGGGGCTGGACATCGCCGGCGCATTCGGCGAACTCATTCGCCAGGCTTACCGACAGCATGGCGAGCCTGTGGTCGTGCTGGTGGACGAATACGACAAGCCCATCCTCGACAACCTGACCCAGCCCGAGATCGGATGCGAAATGCGCGATGGTCTACGCAATCTCTATTCCGTCATCAAGGGGGCCGATGCCCATGTGCGCTTTGCCTTTCTGACCGGCGTCAGCAAATTCAGCAAGGTGAATCTGTTCTCAGGCTTGAACAATCTGCTGGACATCACGGTTTCAGCAGAGTACTCGGCCATCTGCGGCTATACCGAGGCCGATCTGGATCAGGTCTTCGCGCCCGAGCTCGATGGTCTCGACCGCAATAGCATTCGCACCTGGTACAACGGCTATAACTGGACGGGCGAGGCTGTGTACAATCCGTTCGATGTGCTGTTGCTGTTCAAGGAGCGAAAGTTCCGCGCCTGGTGGTTCGAGACCGCCACGCCGACCTTCCTGGTCGAAGTGCTGACTGAGCGCAACACCTGGCTGCCGCGGCTCGGCCAGCTTCAGGCCGATGCGGCCATGCTCTCGGCCTTTGACATCGACCATATCAACACCGAGGCGCTGCTCTGGCAGACCGGCTACCTGACCATCGATCGTGAACAACAGGTCTTTGGTGAGTACCTCTACCAACTGCGTTATCCCAATCGCGAGGTCTACCAAAGTCTGACAAACAGCCTGCTGCGGGCCTGGAGTGCCGATGCCCAGGCCGTGCTGAGTTTGGCGGCCAAAAGACGCCTCATTGCCCCAATCTCGACTGAGTTCGCATACAATATGACAACGGTGCGTATCGATCGTACCCGCAGCGTGTTTATGGCGCCGTGAGCGCGTGATCGGCGCGTCGAAAACACAATTTTTCAAGGTTCCCTATAGTCTATCTTCTAACGGCATTTTTCGGCTCTCCTGGATTTCATGGTAACCAATAAAAACTTTAAGAACAACCACTTAAGCTCATTTTTTCGTACACATCAAGGTTAAAATGTAGTCGAGCGCAAACTCTGTAACTTATTGATTTATAATGTGTCGACCCTGAACCGGTCATATCCTTTGAGATCCAAGCATATCCTTTGATAGAGGTGCCCAAGGTTAGTGATGCCATAGCAGCGGCGTTTGATGACTTTAATCTTATTAGTAAACATCCCCCGGCAAAGCCGCGGGCTTTGAATTCGTGAGCCGCTCAAAGCGGCGAAGGGGACGCTAACGCGGCCCCAAGTTAATGAGCCGCCTAAAGGCGGCGGGTCAGCTCCATAGCCG
Organism: Thiohalocapsa sp. PB-PSB1; assembly: GCA_016745215.1. Lineage (GTDB taxonomy): Bacteria > Pseudomonadota > Gammaproteobacteria > Chromatiales > Chromatiaceae > Thiohalocapsa. The sequence continues at coordinate 2,239,900 of CP050890.1, read as the reverse complement.
TAGCTGATCGAAGCGTTGATCCTCGCGTTCCTGGTGCTGGATGTAGGCCCGGATCGTGGCCTCGTCTCGCCCAACCGTCGACACGAAGTAGCCGCGCGCCCAGAAATGCTGCCCGCTGAAATTGCGCTTGCGCTCACCGTAGACGCGGGCCACATGGATGGCACTTTTCCCCTTGATGTAGCCCACAACCTGCGAGACCGCATGTTTCGGCGGAATCGAGATCAGCATGTGCACATGGTCCGGCATCAGGTGGCCTTCCTCGATCCGGCTGTCCTTGTGCTGAGCAAGCTCATGAAACACTTCACACGAGGTGCTTCCGAAGCTGACCATATAGGACGCGACGGCGGCATTTCGGAATGAAAACAACGTGATAGTTGCACTCCTATTTGGAGTGGCTTAGGCTGGCAATCTTGTCCATCGGGACTCTCCACAATCGTGTGCTTGGCGGCTCACGAACAGAGTGTCTCCGATGGACTCCCGGAAATGTCAAACTGCTACTGTCACCCCGGCAAAGCCGGGGGATTACCTTTCTTATTCATAGAGGACGACGACTCTGCGCTGTACAGAGATTGGCTAGCCCAGGCGTTTCGATCAAACGGCGTGGAAGTCTGGTCCTACTGCCTGATGCCGAATCCCATTCACTTGATTCTCGTCCCCTCGGACGATGCCGGGCTGTCGCGTGCCGTCGGCGAGACGCATCGTCGATAGAGTGGATACATCGACGCACGATCGCCGAAAAGTGGGTGTCCTGTATTGCGACTCTCCGAAAAGTGGGTGTCCTGTATTGCGGTACTGTATTGCGCTGTATTGCGTCCTGTCCTGTATTGCGTCCTGTATTGCGACTCCTGTATTGCGGCTGGTGTCCTGTGTTGCGGCTAGGCCCAGTAGCGTGCGCTGGCAAACTTCGTGCTATCCTCATTCCTATGTAATCTTCCCATGAGGCATAGGCATGAAAACCGTCAACGTCAGCGGGCTCAAGAATAATCCGAGCGAGGCCCTGCGCAAATCGCACCGTGACGTGGTGCTGGTGCTGAACCGCGACCGGCCGGATGCCCTGATGCTGGGCATCGAGCTGGCGGGCGGCCTGGACGCCAAGGGCGTCAAGCCCGCGCTGGCCACCGCGCTGTTTCGCGACGGCAACCTCTCGCTAGCGCGGGCCGCGGGTCTGGCGGAGATGCCGCTGTCGGAGTTCATCGCGCATCTCTCCCGGCTGGGCATCCCCGTGGTGGACCTGAATGCAGAGGAGGCCGCGGCGGATCTGGATACCCTGGACGCATGGCTCGCCTCGTCCTGACTGACGCGAGCCCGTTGATCGGGCTCGCCCGAATCGACGCGCTCGATTGGCTCCGGGCGCTGTTCGGCACCGTCTGGATACCATCCGAGGTGCGCGCCGAGGTGCTGCCGGGGCGCGGGCTTGCGGACGAGGCCGCGATCGCGGCAGCCGGAGCCAAGGGCTGGCTGCGACAGACCGAACCGTCGCCGGCCGAGCCGGCGCTGCCGGACCTCGATGAAGGCGAGGCCGCCTGTATTCGCATCGCGTTGGCCCATGCCGGGCCGAGCCTGCTGTTGATGGACGAGCGCGCAGGGCGGGCGATCGCTGCCGAGCATGGGCTGCGGGTCGCCGGCACCGCGGCCGTCGTCGGCATGGCCAAGACGCGGGGCCTGATCCCTTCCAGTGGATTCGGGTCCGCGCGGGAGGTCTTCGCGCGCCTACACGGCGCGGATTTCCGCATTTCGGTGCAGGTGATCGAGACCGTATTGAGGCGGGTTGGCGAATGACCCGCCGCTCAGAACGCCGCCGCGATGGGTAAGCGGTTGCAGATAGACATATCCCAGGCCCAGAGATTCACGTTCGCCCGGCTGAGGACGCGGTGCGGCGAAGTTGCCAAAGGGGACCGCTGCCGCCATCGCAAAGGATAAAGGATAGGAAGTTCAATCGCACAAGCCAGATTAGCGCGTTTGCCGAAATACGAGTACGTGAAAAGCCTCCGGCGAAGAGACTCGGGTTACCTATGGCCCCACCACAGACCTCAGACGAGCGGTTCTTCCGCATTCGGTTCCTCGGTTGTAACCGACGCCGCTGACCGCACGGTTGCTGGTCATGGCAGGGTAGCCAAGGTTTCAGCTACCGGAAGGCAAGCCGAGGCATGGGCGAAGGGCAAGGTAGATGGGGGCAAGGTAGATGGGTGTCCTATTGTGGGCCCTTGTTCCTGTGATAAAAATCAGTAAAATTACTAAAAATAGATTATTTGTTTTCGTATGCATTTATTCCTCTTTAATTCAAGTGAGTCCACATAACGTATAGGTGAGTGACGGATCGAGCGTCAGCGAGAGACGTTCACTCCACCGCCTGGTTCAGCCTTCTTTTTGCGTAGTTAGTCTAAGTTGTGTCAGGACGTCCTGACCAGCTCCAAACAAGCGCCTCAGCGGAGTCTTTCCTTCTTCGATATCGCTCATGTTTGATTCAGCTCTAAAGACCCCATCAAAAGTGATGATGTAGAAGTAGACGGTTTCCGTGTCTGGGTATGGAAAATCTTCGACCTTCGTCGCCATTTTCAGAAAACCTTCCGCTTCCCTAACAAATTTTTTTGCTTCTTTTCTAACTGATTCGTGGCCGACACCACCCATCACACCGAATGTCGCTGTGGTATAGAGACTCGCGTCACCAGTGACGAAAGAAACCACGGAGGCTGTGTGCTCTCCACCGATAGGCATATCCATTACGATGCCATAGGCGTCACCGCCATTCTCTTCTTTCGATAGTCCAGCTTCTTTCGGATCACTCGTAAGCATCATGATTCGGAGTTCCCTCATGATAGTCGCTGGGTCTTTTTTCTCTTCTTCCTGGGACATAGCCAAATTGGTGAGTAGCAGCAGAGAGAATGCTAGGGTTCGGAGTTTCATTTCTTTTGCTGAACCAGTAATTGTATGGTTTCCGGCTAACATACCACGGCACTTAGCCCTCGACAACACCCGCTTGCCTATTTTCCGGTAGCGGGCTATCTTAGAGTTTTCGTGTGTTAGCCAAGAACAGACAAAAGCAGACAAAAGGACACCCACTTAGCTTGTCCAGACAAAAGGACAGACAAAAGGACACCCACTTCGCCGCAGACAAAAGGACGCAGACAAAACGCAGACAAAAGGACACCCACTTAGCTTGTCCACTTTGACGCCGAGTGGAATCGACTGATAATGCGCCTGCACCACCACGACTGGGTTGTCTACGCTCAAAAACCCTTCGCCGAGCCGCAACACCTGATCCGCTACCTTCGGCGCTATGTGATCCGCATTGCCACCACCAACCACTGCCTGGTCGCCGTTGACCAGGACAGCGTCACCTTCCGCTATCGCGACAACCGCTTCAAAGACCCCGACAGCCCAGAGGCGGAGAAGCGCATACGCCTTCCCGGCGCCGAATTCATCCGCCGTTTCCTCTAGCGCGTCCTGGCGCCCGGCTTTTACCAAATCCGCTATTACGGCCTGCTCTGCGGCATCGAGCACTTCCTCTGCAAACAAGCAATCGACCCGCGCCTTTGACCGAGCTATGGCAAGGGCCATCTGCGCCTAGTCTTCCAGATCGGAATCAACGGCTTCGGCAAGTCCTCTATCTTGGAGGTGTTGTCACTGCTGTCCTGTTCCGCCGAAGGCAAGCTCAGGGAGCGGATTATGTCCATGGGCGGATTGAGCTCCATGATGACGGCGGGGCAAGCCGAAGGACTAATGTTCGGCACCAAGATGGATGTCCCTGAACAGCACCTGAACAGCAGATGCCTGAACAGCAACCTGAACACAATCCCTCTGGATATAATCCCCTGGAGTACGAGCTGCTTCTCTCTCCCATCGGCCCGGCCTATTACATCGAGCGCGAGTTGATGTATCAGTGAAAAATGGGGACAGACCACTATTAATTCGCCAGGCCAACGAATCGCCCAACAAGCGCCTCGGCCCGACTGCGAAAACAGTTTGGACCCGGAAGATGGCGGAAGCTCAAAGGAGTAGCAGATGTAAAGCTAATCAACGGGAATATCCGTCGAGCTGAGATACACTGGTATGAAGCTCATGGAATCGGAAAACGGAAGATGAAGATCAAACGGTTCGTCGATTAGAGGCCAAGCTATGCCAACGTCAACGAAACATTTCGTCCTATGCATTGAAAGTGGCGACGCAGAAGACCTCGAGAAAGGTAAGGTGTATCAATCGCTACCAGATGTTAAAACCGAAGCCGAAGGGTTGTTGAGGGTAATCGATGAATCTCTGGAAGATTATCTATACCCGACCGAGTATTTCGTCGAGCTTCAGTTACCGCAGCGGGTCATTGATGCATTGGCAGCCTAGCTCGACCTTGGAAACGCCCAACAAGGGAGGAAAACGGGGAGGAAAACGGGGACAGGAGGAAAACGGGGACAGACCACGTTTTCCACGTTTTACAGAATCGCGCTCATGCTGAAAAAGGTGGTCTGTCCCCGTTTTCCCTGTGCCAACGCCCCAAATAACCTGCCGCCGAGGCGCGCTAGCGACGATGGCGGTCAGGTTGATTTGGTTGTTAGGCATCTGCCGGTTGCTGGTGACGTTTGCGTGCTTTAGCCTGGAGAAACTTGAGTTGCTTAGTTTGCTCCTGCCAGAATTTTAATTCTTCTTCGAGGCTTAAGCTTGATGTTTGGGCCGCCACTTTTTCAGCACCACGACGCTTCCATTGAACACATTTTGATTCACGAGTCATCATAGTCAATTACCTGGGAAGGTGAAAAGATGTCTATTGTAGGACAGCCGTTGAGTGCATTCACGGCATTGTATTTCGGGATCTTTTGAAAGTGCACAATGTGCTTGAAATTCCAACTGACAATCATGCGGCAACCAGAGATGGTTGCCAGTGCTACATGCGCCGCATCGTCGATTGACTTTGGCGTCACCACACCCGCCTTCAGATAAGCGTTGCGTAACGCCAATACTTCTTGGGTTAACTCGACAATTTCAGCCTCTCCTACGATTTCTCGGAAGAATGTTTGCACCTCTTCAGGCGCCGATGCAATTTCAGCTTGCACGACAGCCGAGACGATAAGGCTGAATCTGCCAGACTTGGCTTCAGCAAAGAATTCTTTACTCGGTTCAGTGAATTCTTCATCAAACACACCACCGAATACCGAGGTATCTGCATATACTTTCATACGGGTAGTGTATCACTACAGCGGCTCTTTGGGATTTCATTTCGAAGTATAGTAAAATAAAAACAACACGTTATCGACTCCAACATTGACACGAGGATGCATGAATATGGGAATCAGCCCCGAATTACTACTTAGTGCCTGAAAGAATTACGGTGACACTTTACCATTTACACCGATTTTCGTTGTTTCGGGTCATTCTTTTGCGAAGCGGGCCGACCTCGCTTGCCTTGACGTAGCGCTCGGCCAAGTTGCTTTTCAAGCTCGCCAAGCTTTTGATCGTCCATCAGTGGACGTCCGATGGTTTGGCCCTTGGTGAGAGCTGCCAAGTGTTCAGGATCTTCCGGCATCTCCAAGAATTCCACTAAATTATCGACGCGATCCAGCAGGGGTCGAACAGTGACTAATCCATCGTCTTCGCGCCGGAAATGTGCTGGCGTGCTGGACCAGGGCCAGTCGGCAGGCGTCGCAGCTCGTTTGGCCTTCACGGGATTCAAAGCCAGGTAGCGGCAGGCTGCCATCAAGTGAGCTTCATCCATTGCCACGCAGCCAAACCGCCCTTGAAACAGGTGGCCGGTTACCCGCAATCGCGCGTTGATGTAGCCGCTATATCGACGATGCGTCTCCCCGACGGCGCGGGACAGGCCGGTCTCGTTGGAGGGTGCGAGAATCAAGTGCACATGGTTCGGCATCAGGCAGTAGGACCAGACGTCCACGCCGTTTGATCGACACTCGTTCGCTAGCTAATCTCTATAAAGCGCATAGTCGTCTTCCTTCATGAAAACTTGTTGGCGTCTGTTCCCACGCTGCGTCACATGGTGGGGGATGCCAGGAACGATGATGCGTGGGAGCCGAGACATACGCTTAGCATAAGCCCAGAACAAAATAGTGTAAATGGTAAAGTGTCACCGTAATTCCATCGCGACCGGTTCGCGATCTCGCCCCGCCTCCAGTAATCCGTTATCCGCGTTGGGCGGAATAGCAACCCGCCAAGGCTGCAGGTTCCCATCAGTTAGCGGAACCATCAAAACGCTCCCAGATTCGATTTCGGGAGACTGTATAACGACGCAAGGACGGGTTTTGCCGTACTCCTTGACTAGTTGGCAAATCCATATCTCACCCCGGGCCGGCGTCACCATGGTTCCTGGGCCAAAAGGTCTTCCGCACCCTGCTGCGCAAACTCCATGGACTCTCCTTCTGTGAAGAAATCCCAGTCGATGGAATCGAGCCCTCGGGTGAGTGCCTGGCACAAGACCTCCGACTCAACGAGATTCTTGTCAATGCAGATGCGAGACAGCCGGTCCTTCAGCGCATCTGGAATAGCCGCGTGCAGTGTTGCCATTAGTCGAAACTCTCAACGTGATCTACAGAAGCCTGAATTAGCCAGCGCCAACGGCGGTACCTGTTTTCGTGGTTTACGGCCAACGTCAAGCATCAGCGGCGCGCGCCCTTGGCGCGTCCGCTGGATGCGCATGTTAGCCGAATTATGATAAGAGGTTTGTGCATTCTTTTTTTATGTTTTCTAATTCTTGTCTTGTCAAGCCATAAAGATTACATATACTGGCATCAGTCGCCGTACCGAACATCTTATTGACATCCGTGACAAAAGGTTTACAAAATCCACTTGCTGTATAGATTGGCAATTTGTATATTTCTTCTTCAGTTGAGTAGTAAAGTTTAAGATATGCTTTGCTACCAAAAACTTCCAGATGCCTAAGAACTTCTGTTCTTAAATTATCTGATAATGGCGTTTCTTTTGGTCTCAAAAATATCCACACTTCATTGCCTTCTTTCTTTACGTCAAAAATAACCCAGGTATCCGGTATATTTAACATCTGGGTTAGAACATTTATTAGTAACGCCTGTGTCATTTCAAATATCCTCTCCCGATGTGGCTGTGTCAGTGAACTAGTGAACTTGGTTTCTAGGCTAACTAGTGATTCTATGGTTTCCCGGATAACTTACCACAGTCGAGGCAGCCTTGACAACAGGCCCTGGACGCGCAGCTGCTTGCGGGATAACATAAGAACTCGTTATGTTACCCCGCAAGCGATGATCTGATGCTGCAGCAAACCCCGCCTAAAATCAAGGAAAAGTTCGAGCAAGCGTTGGCGAGTGCTGGTGTTGCCGTGAACCAAAGGCCACACTTCCAGCACTGGCTGCGCTGCTTCCTCGACTTCTGTCTGAAGTACACACAGGATCCGCGTTTGGAGACCAGCTTGGAGGCATTCAGCCAGAAGCTGGAATCGAAGGGGCAGGAGCCGGGGAAGCGTCATCAGGCGCTGGACGCGGTGAGACTGTACTGGGACATGCTGGGCTCGCAAAGCAACCGGGCGGGCACTGGGGCACCGGCTACAGGTCAGGCGAAGTTTGGCTTCGGGGGCACTGACGCGGGAGCGGAATCTGCGGGTCAGGCGGCACGGAAGCCCGATCGCTCGACGACGGCTGTCCCGCAGGTCGTGCGCCCTCCAGGGCCGGACGCTCGGCGAGGCGCACCGCCTTCGGTTGCGGCGGTTGGCGCTTCGGCGCCCGAGAGGCGTGGGCAGGCGCCGGTTCCGCCGGCCTCACCTGCCCGGGAGGTGCCCCGATCACAGGCAGCTCCGACAAGCTCCTTGGAGCCTGCTCAGGCGTCGGGGCACTATTCGAATCAGTACGACGGGTACGCACCGGGGCACGGCACAGGCGCAGCGACGGTCTCATCGCCACGGTTGGACAGGTCAGCGCAGCGCCGGGCTCGGAGCGCACCGCCAAACGCCGAAGCGTCCGCAGCGGAACGGGATTGGCGTGACGTCTACGACAAGCTGGAAGTGGCCATTAAGGTCAGACACTACTCACCGAAGACGCTGAAGTCGTACCGGGCGTGGACAAGGAAGTTATATGGGTATGTTCGTCCGCGCGCGCCCGCTACCCTGACGAACGAGGACGTGAAGGCGTTCCTGAGGTATCTGGCGGTCGAGAAGCATATCTCGGCATCTAGCCAGAATCAGGCATTCAATGCGCTGAAGTTCCTGTTCCGGCATGTGCTGGAGAAGGACTTCGGCCAGATTGAAGACGTGGTCCGTGCCAAACGCAAGCCCAACATCCCGACGGTGCTGTCACGGCAGGAGGTGGATCGGGTGATTGCCGAGCTGGGGTATCCCTACGACTTGGTTGCGAAGCTCTTGTACGGCTGTGGTCTGCGGCTGTTCGAGTGTCTGAAGTTGCGTGTCCAAGACGTCAATCTGGACATGATGATATTGACCGTGCACGACGGGAAGGGCAAAAAGGATCGTACCGTTCCGCTGCCGCAGACGTTGCGCACCGAGATCGATCTGCAGCTCGAGCAGGTCGCCCATGTCCACGAGGCGGACTTGGCGGCCGGGTACCACGGGACGTTTCTGCCATCGGCATTAAACCTGAAGTACAAGAATGCGGCCAAGGAGTTGGTCTGGCAGTGGCTGTTCCCGGCGAAGACCTTGACGGTGGTGCCAGATACCGGGGAGCATCGCCGCTTCCATTTGCATGAATCCCATGTGCAGAAGGCGATAAAGCAGGCGGTGCAGCAGTCTCGTATCCGCAAGCGGGCCAGTGCACAGACGCTGCGGCACAGCTATGCGAGTCATTTGCTGCAGGCCAACTACGACATCCGCACCATTCAGGAACTGCTCGGCCACAGCGATGTGCGCACGACGATGATCTATAAGCACACGATCCCGAGCGTGAGCATCAAGGACGCGAAGAGTCCGCTGGATTTGTAGCCTCCTTCGCCGGTCTGCGCCGCTGCTGCGCCTCTGGCTCAGTCTCGCTCATTGCTGTCGCCCGGGCGCCGAGGCGGTTCCGCATGCTCGCAAAGCACATCATTCCAGTCCTTGCGCTCCGGCGGACGCGAGCGCTGCAGAAAAAGAGAGAAAAAAGGGCCAGGCTCAATTTCTGCTAGACTTGCAGTATGCCAGGTAAAAAAGGACGGTAAACAAGGAAAGCGGTAAACAAGGACACCCACTTTTGCGCCTCGCAAGAAGAGGATGCGCGGCAGCCGCGCCGCGATATGGCCGCGCTTGTCCAAGCTCACCGCCCGGCCCGTCCAGTCGACCAGTTCCAGGTAGTCCTCGAAGGCGAAGTGGCGACCGCCGCTGGGCAAACACTCAACGGGATGACCATCGCGGAGTTCATCAGGATCAATAGAGCGCAGCTGATCAGCGAAGAAAGGGCCGCCTCGCGATGCACGTGTCTTCTGCTTGGCATGGATAGGCTCTCCGCTGGAGCATTGCGGGTTGTGCGGATAGCATGCCATTGATTGATCGCATTGGCGCCAGTACGGTTGCGCTGCAATGCGATGGCGATCATTCAAATATCTGGATTGGGATTATAGATCGTTAACTAGCTTGGTCGCCAATCCGGTTTTCAACGCTTCCGGCACCGATATCCAATACATGCTGTTATTCGGTACCGCGGCAGCGGCCAACGCGACGACATCGTCAATGCCCATCTCGCGCAGATAGAGTGCCGCGGCGGCCACCGAGAGTTGTCCTCCCTCGTGGCTGCTCAAGTGTTTGGGTACTTTACTTTGATGTATGCCCAATTTAGCGTTGCTGGTCACATAGCGCTCGATACCGCCTGCCAGCACGTCAACGCAGGCCGAGGTACAAAGCTCGTTGACGCCGACCCGCAGGCCATTGGCGCGTAAATAGCGACCCAGGCGTCGCGCTTCGAACAACGAGCCGCCGGGGCTGTTGATCAGCAGACCCACTGCCTTATCCTCGCGCAGACGGGTGATCACGGCATCTGCAAAACCGTCTCCGATCTCGCCGTTGACGCTGACCCAAGTGTTACCGAGTTTGCCGGTTTCGTCAAAACGCACCAGGCTCGGAGCAACACCGGTCAATGCCGCGAGCTGCTCGCAGGCATTGACCGAGAGTTTTCGCAGGGTTCCCCGCTGGGCAGGGTCGATGGCAGCCCGCATGAGATCGTTGGAGCGATCGATCATCTGCTCGACGCTGAAACCATACCCTTCCACTGCAGCAATCACCACGGCATCGGTGGCGCCGCGATCAGCGTTTTGTACCACCCGGCGCAGATGACAGGCGGCAATGCTGGTGAGCAGATCATCCCGTTCCATGCCCGGCGGCAGATTGCCACCTGATCGCCGATCGCCCGGCTTGCCGAGGCCGGCGCAACCTGTCAGCAGGAGGAAAAGCAATAGCCAGCCGCATGACAGGACCATGCGCTGAATGCTGGACGCGGATGCAAGCAGGAATGAATGACGCTGTAAAGGGCTCATGGGCATTATCCCCCGTCGTTGGCCTCACGCACCTCGATGCCATCTGCCCGCAGCCGTAGTTTGACCTCTTCGATCGGCACTTCCCGGCGGTGGAAGATGCCGGCCGCCAAGGCCGCCTCAACCCCGGTGCGCTCGAACACCTCGCTGAAATGACGCGGTATGCCTGCGCCGCTGGAGGCGATCACTGGAATACTGACGGCTGATCGCACCGCGGCGATCAATTCCAGATCGAATCCAATGCCCGTGCCGTCACGGTCGATGGAATTGAGCAGGATTTCGCCGGCACCGAGCCTTTCGCAAACGCGGGCCAGCTCGATGGCATCCACATCGCTGCCCTCGCGTCCACCCTTGACCGTGCACTGAAACCAGCAAAATGACTCGCCGTTGGGACCCGGGATGCTGGTCTCGATCACCTGCCGCTCGGTATGCTCCGGCGACATCACGTAAACCCGACGCGGGTCTACCGAGATGACCACCGCTTGATTGCCGTAGAGTTCCGCTATTTGCTCGATGGCACTGCTGCCGTCGCCGCTGCCAAGAGCGCGTACCTGCTGTACCGTCGACACGGCATCCGAACCGATGGAAATCTTATCGGCGCCCGAGCGGAAATATTCACCGGCCACGTCCAATGCGCTGTACGCGCGGCCTTCGGTGTCGGTAAAGGCGCGAATACCGCCACCGATGGTCAGCGGCACGAAAACATTCTCGGATGTGCGCCTGAGTACCTCCAGCATTGGTTGATCGGCCAGAGGGAAATCGCGAAATGCGGTGATATTCAAAAACGTGATTTCATCAGCGCCCTCCTGGTAGTAGCGCCGCGCCAGATCAACCGGTTTGCCTAAATTTCGTACCGCGCCGGCTTCGCGCACATCGTATTGATCGCCCTTGGTCACCACCAGATCGCCAGTGTCGTTCGTACGTACATCCAGGCAGGCGATGATTCGCTTAGCGAAGCGCGTCGGTGTATCTGATCGTATGTCAGGCGCTGACGCCGCTTTACCCAGCATAGCGGCTTGCTCGGCCGGCCTGGGAACTGCCTGGTGATCCGCGGATGCGGCATCGGCATCCCCGGACAGAAATCGCCGCAATACCTCGAGCCCGCGTGGGCCGCTTTTTTCGGGATGGAATTGCACCGCCATGACATGGCCACGCTGGATCGCGCTGACGAAGCTGGAACCATAATCGGTCTCAGACAACACCCAGTCGGTATTCTCTGAGGTGTGCAGGGCGCGATAGGAATGCACGAAGTAGAATTTGTCGCTGTCCGTACCCTGAAGCAATGCTGTATCGCGGAATATCCGCAATCCATTCCAGCCCATGTGTGGAACCGACAATGCACCCGCCGGGAAGCGCTGTACCAGACCCGGGATGACAGCCAGTCCGCGCACGCCAGGTGACTCTTCACTGCCTTCGAACAATGTCTGCAGTCCGATACAGATACCAAAAAACGGTCGCCCAGCGGCCAGATACTCGCGCAACGGCTCCACATAGCCGAGTTGTTGCAGGCGGTGCATTGCGGCGCCGAAGGCGCCGACTCCGGGAAAGATGAGTCGCTCGGCGGCAAGGATATCGTCCGGCCGCGCGATGTCGATCAATTCGAAGCCAAGGTGAGTAATGGCGTTGCGCAGGCTACGCACATTGCCGGCACCATAGTCCAACAAGGAGATCATGGCCAAATTGCCGTATCAAGTTCAGGTAAAATCAAATTCTAACAGTTTGTGGCAACCGGCAACGGTGGTCGCGTTCAGATCTCGATTCCCTCGGCCTCGATTACCCGCGCCATGGCTGCCTCCATGGTCGCCCGTGCCTGTGCCGTAGCCGCATGCAGGAATGCGTGTAACGCGGCGTCGTCCAGGTTACGATTTTCGCATTCCCGGCTGTATTTCTCGAACGAGGCCAAAGAGGTAATCAACTGAACTAGATGATGAGGGCATTCGCAGCGCACGGCCGGTGATATGGCGGCAATTTGGGTGAGAGTCGCACTATCGTAGCGTCGCGGTGGAATCGGGGCTCCTAGATTCAATTCAGAGAGTATGTCCAATGGCATCGGCGCATTTGCAGCAGCGCCGTGCAGTGCCAAACACCAGCGCTTCAGTTCGATTGCATCCACCGGCGCACGCTTGGCTGTGATTTGCTGCGATTCCAGCCGTTCGACAACCGATCGACTGGCAAAGTCATAGATTATCAGCGCGCGCGATGCGTTAACACGCGACAGCAGCTCAGTGAGATCACGCAGTTGGTCCTGATGAATAGTCGGCCATTCGACAACCGCCAGGTCTAGTTCCAAACGACCTGCTTCTTCGCGGAAGCGCACTTCATCTGTGAACAGCCCAACGAATTGAATCGCCTCATCCTGATCGTCGGGATCGGTTTGTTGTGATTCCAACATCACAGGCAGTGACGAACCAAATACCGCGACTCGACAGGGGCGACTTTCAGTCGGTGTGCTCTGCGGAGTTAATCCCTGCACGCGATCTCGCAGCTGAGCGAAGGATAGGCCCGCCACATGACTGATGGCATCGCCGTTGTCGACCAGGCGTTTAATCAATGTCAGGCGACCGACATCCTCGGCACGATAGAGTCTTGTGCCAGCATCTGATCGGAAGGGCGTTACCACAGTGTAACGGCGTTCCCAGACGCGCAGGGTATCTGGTGGGATACCGGTCAGGCGCGCGACAGCGCCGATTCGATAGGTTTGTTCGGACTCATGATCTGGCATGGTGCTGGGTTGATCGACTTCGTTCATGTTTTGTCTATATAAATATCAGGACATATCATTGACAAATCCCGGATTGATGACTATGATCCTTGTCAGCACATTGACAAAGCCTGTTCACTGTAGAAAAAGTAAGGTTCTTAATCTGGTATAAACTTACTCGAACCGACTGCCTATAACCCTTAATATAGAGTCTTTCTGCCACCGTCCAAGTTTTGAACAGTCCAGAACCTATCCAAACTAGGACTCGCTACTAATAGAAGGGCTGGTGATCATGCCGAACGACTGGTGGGCTAGCTACCGCTCGGCCATCACTAACAACGGGTTTAGGTAACGCAATGTGTTAAAAATGAATTCGCCATCAGATACCTAACTAAAGATCAAGCAACAACCAGGAGTCTCTACTATGAGCACCTTGTACACTGACCATGACCCAGTAAAGCCGAGTATCGACATCGACCTTCCGCTCCATCCGAAGACAAATAACGGGGAACATGTTGCACTACTGGTACAACGCATCCTAGACGTAGTCGAACATCCAGCAATCGACAGCGACATGCCAAGTCAAAGCGATGTCATCCAGGCACTCACCATCGCTACCGCGCTGCGTGCCACATTTGCTGAAGTATCGGCACGCACCGGGCATGATTTCAGCCCCAGCTTGCTCGAGATTGATGTCAATGAGCCAAGATCGCACTGAATCACGACTGGTCACGGACGTTGAGAGAAAACGCAGGGACGCCCGAGCTCAGCTGTCGAAATCTGCAGTCTTACTAAACTACGAGCTTCCCGGTTTATGGATGCTTATTCGATGTCGGTGTCGAGGTCGGAATTAAGAATTGGTATCGAGCTGGCTGCTTTGATCGATGAGCGGATTCGATGCCGATTCCGATCGCGACCCCGACACCGATGAGGCTTCCCCAGTGCGTTCGATGATGCAATCCAAGACCCGGAATCGGTTTGGCATCAAAACTCAGGACATTTCGACAGCCTACGCCCGAGCTATGAACCCCGGTCCTGCTCGAGATCGAAACCCGGCTAACTCTGCGCGATCGACCCTACCTAAAATGACTTCAGTCAGGGCGAGCCCAGCCGACCAGACGCGACAATGAGCGCATGATCCGCAGAAACCAGAAGCTTCCGGGCATCAATACGAAATAGATCGATGAGACAAGGGCAGGCTGATACCAAAGCATCCCCAGCCAACCTGGAGTCACTTCGGTTTGCATCCAGTTCTCTGCCAGGCGCTGCAAATTAAAAAATGCAAAATAGGCAAGCAGGGCAAGGAACAGGCGTCCTGCGCTGCGCTGGCGCGGCGATAGCGAAGTCAGCGGAATGACCAACAAAGCCAGTGTCAGGATGCCAAGCGGTGCGGACAGGCGATGCCCGATTTCGGCACGATCTCGCAAATTTTCAGACAGAATCAGCTCAGCGGTCGGCATCGCCGATCGGCGCCGTCGCTGGTCTATTCCTTCTCCGCCATAAGCGATATAAAAAGTATATCGCGCAAATTCGGCCATCCCGTAGTCATATGACCCAGCTACCCCATCGAACCGTCGCCCATCTTCCAGCACGATAGCCCGCTCACCGGTAATCTCGTCCTGTAGAAAATAGGCGTGCTGACTGAGTACGATTCGCGGTGGGTCAGATCGTCGATCCTGAATGAACAAGTTCTCGAAGCGCTTGTCGTCGCCCAGGTGTGCCGCATAGAACGTGATCCTTCCATCATCTTGTTCGTAGAAGCGTCCGGACTGCAAGCCTGCGACGCGGGTCGCCTGGTCATTTTTCATATCCTCAATCAGCTGGATCTGGGCCGATGCATAGGGCTGTAATACCAATGCAAACCAAGCCGTTATCAGAGACAGGGGGATGGCGAACAACAACAACGACCGATAGATCCGAAACGGCCCCAGTCCGCCGGCATTGAACGCGATCAACTCGCTGTCGCGAGCCATGCGCCCGAGCGTCACCAGCGCGGAAATAAAGAATGCCGGCGCCAGCAAGCTTGCGGTATCCCGCAGGATCTGCAAGCCCAAAAACCGCAACAACGACTCCGATGCCAAAGAACCCAGATTTACCTGCTCCAATGCGCGCAAGAACAGCAGGCTCGTCATCACCAGCATCAGTGTTGCCATGATGGTACTGAAGACCTTGGCGATCTCTGAAATAAAATAGCGATCGACGATGCTCAGGCGGACGAGGTCAAGGATCAAGGATCTGCTCCAGCGTGATGGACCGCGCCGGAGTGTAGCACCGGTAACCACATCCGATGTTTTCGTTCTCTGGTCCCAAGCAGCAATCCAGGCGCTACCTTCAAAAAATGTAAGGATTCACCGCAGACACGCAGAGTGCGCAGAGAGGCTCAGGCCAACGCATCCCTCTTCTCTGCGTCTCCGCGGTGAATCAAACCTCATTCTGATTGAATAGCCGCACATGCTACGCAGGCAGCACCCGTATGGATGCATGGAGTATCATCGTGTTTCAACGCATACGGGCCAGAACGTTGTCTGCAACGCATTCGATACCGGAATTCCATGCTCCCGTCGCAATCTCGACAACCGGCCGGCGCCCATCCATCCTTGCCGCAATGCACCTCCATGGCTGGCGGGCAGGGCTCGGCATCGAGCAACGACAGCATTCATCTAACTCGAGTTCATTGCATGTTGCGCATTCCCTCTGTACCGATTCCCGAACTGATTTTGGCGCTGGTTTTAGCCTTATTCATCACCGCCTGCGGCAGCGATGCGAAACTACCGCCGCTCGCCAATGACGCGGTGATCCTCGCCTTCGGCAACAGCCTGACCTATGGCACCGGTGCCAAACAAGGCGAAGATTATCCGAACGTGCTGGCGCAAGCCACCGGAAGAACCGTCGTCAACGAGGGAATCCCCGGAGAAGAAAGCGATGCGGGCCTGGCAAGGCTACCGGCGGTACTCGATCAAACGCGGCCTGACTTGGTCATCCTCGGCCACGGCGGTAACGATTTGCTGCGCAAGCGCAACCTGACCCAGACCCAGACCAATTTGCGCCGCATGGCAGCGCTTGCCCAAGCTCAGGGTGCCTCTGTGGTGTTGCTTGGCATACCAAAACCTGGCCTCTTTCTAGGGACGCACCCAATGTACCGGGAACTGGCCGAAGAACTGGGTGTACCGCTGGAAGACGGGGCGCTGGCTGACATTCTCTCGGATGCCGCTCTGAAAACCGACAGTATCCATCCGAACGCCTCGGGCTACGCCAAGCTGGCTGCGGCACTGCATGAGTTATTGCGCCGCAGCGGAGCCCTGGATTGATCGATTCGGCGAAGGGGAACGCGCATCCGGCGCCGGTTGGTCTATTTCTCTCCGGCAATCGCCTGAACGCCGATGCTCTTCATACGTTAAGGATACTGCAACCGCGAAGCACAGGGGAAATCGAACTTTCACGAACGAGAAACCGAAATATGCCCAAAAGAGCGTCGGTTCGGTATCGGCTGCGGAGTAAAAAACGCCTGTTGCGCGGCATGGTCAATAAGTCGAAATCGCCACCTCATAGACCCCGCCAATAATGACGAACTCGTCCTCGCCCTTCAGCATTCCCGGAAGCAGGCTGTTGTAAAACAAGACCTTGGTCAATGGTATCCGGGCGCTCAGAATGTAGTCGCCGAACTCATCGGCACGCTCGCGATCACTGGTAAAGCT
Source organism: Thiohalocapsa sp. PB-PSB1 (assembly GCA_016745215.1). GTDB lineage: Bacteria > Pseudomonadota > Gammaproteobacteria > Chromatiales > Chromatiaceae > Thiohalocapsa. The sequence goes on along the minus strand of CP050890.1, from coordinate 2,223,088 downwards.
GTTGAGATTGTTCAACAGCACCCGGTAGCGGCCATCGCCGCCGCGCTCGAGAACCTCATGTTCGTCGATTCGATTGATCCCGCGGTACAGGCTGCGATGCAGTTCGTCGGGATATTGGCGGGCCAACTCATACTGACAATAGGTATAAAGCAGATCCAGCTGCGCCTCCAGAGCGTTTGTAGCATATAAGCCCTGGCTGCCCTCGACCAGATAATGATGATAGGCGTCGCTGTCGCGACCGTCCAACGGACCGCCATGGTGGCGGGCGAGCAGACCGAAGCGCGTCTCGACCCAATGCTTGAGCACAGCACCCTCGCGGCTGTCGGAGTCGAACGACCAGCCGCGTACCATGCGCAGATAGTTGGCATTGCGACGCGACTTGCGCACACGCCCCGACGACAGCCCCGCCTGTTCCAGATCGTCCAAACAGAAATGCACCGCCATATAATCGACAAAGCGCGCGGCACGCTCGCAATGGTCGGATAAGGGCGCCAGAATTTCGAATAGGTCGTGATGAAAGGCCAGAACTCCATCGATCTCCAGTGGCACTGGATGTATCTGATAGGTCAGCCCGCCGAGGATCACGGCTGGCAGGTTGCAACGATTCATCGCCAGGCGCGCGGACGCCGGCAGGGTTGGGGCAGGATTGGGCATCGGTTGTCGGACTTGGCTGTTGTTCTACATACATGGCGTGCGGCTTTGTCGCCTATGCTACCAAGCCGATGTTTCCCACGCCCTGACTCTTTTTCTTTATTTATCAATTATTTGTCAATTAAGAACACCATTGGCACGGGGGTTGCTTAACTCTGGGTGACGATAAATTGTCCATCGCCCCACGGGGCACATAACCTGGAGAGACACCATGGCACTGCGTCAATGCGCAATCTACGGCAAAGGCGGAATCGGCAAATCCACCACGACTCAAAATCTGGTCGCCGGTCTGGCCGAGCTTGGCAAAAAAGTAATGATCGTCGGCTGCGACCCGAAAGCCGACTCCACTCGCCTGATTCTGCACGCCAAGGCGCAGAATACCATTATGGAGATGGCCGCCGAAGCAGGTTCCGTGGAAGATCTGGAACTCGAAGACGTGCTGAAGATCGGCTACGGCGACATCCGCTGCGTCGAGTCCGGCGGCCCCGAGCCTGGCGTCGGCTGCGCTGGCCGCGGCGTCATTACCGCCATCAACTTCCTGGAAGAGGAAGGCGCCTATGAAGCCGAGCTCGACTTCGTCTTCTACGACGTGCTCGGTGACGTGGTCTGCGGCGGTTTCGCGATGCCCATCCGCGAGAACAAGGCACAGGAAATCTACATCGTCGTCTCCGGCGAGATGATGGCCATGTACGCAGCCAATAACATCTCCAAGGGTATTGTGAAATACGCCAGCTCCGGCGGCGTGCGCTTGGCCGGCCTGATCTGCAACAGCCGCAACACCGCCCGTGAGGACGAGCTGATCGAAGAGCTGGCACGTCAGCTGGGCACCCAGATGATCCACTTCGTCCCGCGTGACAACGTCGTACAGCGCGCCGAAATCCGCCGCATGACCGTCATCGAGTACGATTCCAAGGCCAACCAGGCAGACGAGTATCGCAAACTGGCGCAGAAGATCATCGACAACCAGAACTTCGTGATCCCGACGCCGATCTCGATGGATGCCCTCGAAGACCTGTTGATGGACTTCGGCCTGATGGACGAAGAAGACGAGAGCATCATCGGCAAGAGCGCCAGCGAAGCGGCCGTCGCTTAAACCGATTCGGGCGCTGACGCCCTGCCCCTCTCCCCTTGCCCCTCTCCCGAGGGAAGAGGGGAATTCCCTGGTTCTTCACCGAGCGACCGTCCGCGGATTGGCGGCGGCGCCGATTAGAGGAAAGCCTACATGGCAGCAATGACCCGCGAAGAAACCCAAGCCCTCATCCAGGAGGTGCTCGAGGTTTACCCCGAGAAGGCGAAGAAAGATCGCACCAAGCATCTGGCCGTCAACGACCAGTCCGTCGAGCAGTCCAAAAAGTGCATCACCTCGAACCGCAAGTCCCAGCCGGGCGTCATGACCGTCCGCGGTTGTGCCTACGCCGGCTCCAAGGGTGTGGTCTGGGGTCCGATCAAGGATATGATCCATATCTCCCATGGCCCGGTGGGTTGCGGCCAGTACTCGCGCGCTGGTCGTCGTAACTACTATGTCGGCATGACCGGCGTCAACACCTTCGGCACGATGAACTTCACATCCGATTTCCAGGAAAAGGATATCGTATTCGGCGGCGATAAGAAGCTGGATAAGATCATCACCGAGATCAACACCCTATTCCCGCTGGCGAAAGGCGTTTCGGTCCAGTCCGAGTGTCCGATCGGCCTGATCGGCGACGACATCGAGGCGGTCTCCAAGAAAAAGGCCAAGGAACTGAACAAACCCGTGGTGCCGGTGCGTTGCGAAGGCTTCCGCGGCGTCTCCCAGTCCTTGGGTCACCACATCGCCAACGACTCGATCCGCGACTGGGTCATCGGCAATCGTGACGGTAACGAGTCCTTCCAGACCACCCCATACGATGTGGCGGTGATCGGCGACTACAACATCGGCGGCGACGCCTGGGCCTCGCGCATCCTGCTCGAAGAAATGGGCCTGCGCGTGGTGGCCCAGTGGTCCGGCGACGGCACCTTGTCGGAAATGGAACTGACCCCGAAAGTCAAGCTGAACCTGATCCACTGCTACCGCTCGATGAACTACATCAGCCGGCATATGGAAGAGAAGTATGGTATCCCATGGATGGAGTACAACTTCTTCGGCCCGACCAAGATCGCCGAATCGCTGCGCGCCATCGCGGCCCGCTTCGACGAAAAGATCCAGGCCAATGCCGAAAAGGTCATCGCCAAATACACGGCAGAATACGAAGCCGTCATCGCCAAGTACCGCCCGCGCCTGGAAGGCAAGAAGGTGATGCTCTACGTCGGTGGGCTGCGTCCACGCCACATCATCGGCGCCTATGAAGATCTGGGCATGGAAGTGGTCGGCACCGGCTACGAATTCGCCCACAACGACGACTACGACCGTACTATCAAGGAAATGGGTGACTCCACCTTGCTGTATGACGACGTCACCGGCTACGAATTCGAAGAGTTCGCCAAGCGCGTACGGCCGGATCTGATCGGCTCCGGCATCAAAGAGAAGTACATCTTCCAGAAGATGGGCATTCCCTTCCGCCAGATGCACTCCTGGGATTATTCAGGTCCGTACCACGGCTACGACGGCTTTGCCATCTTCGCCCGCGACATGGACATGACCATCAACAACCCTTGCTGGAAGAACATGCAAGCGCCCTGGCAGAAGCCCGCCGAGGGCGAAGCCGAAAAGCTGGCCGCCAGCGCCTGATCGCGCACGCCTCGCGGCTGCTCCCACGCGCCGGTGGGCGTGGGAGTCAGGGCGGGTGCCCGAGCAAACGAAACTTGCGCCAAAGGTTGCCAAGCTCGGCAACCAGCGGGCACCCGCCCGATCGAACACCGATCCCGAATCAGGTCCCAATCAGGCCGTCGTCCGCGGATTAGCGGCACGGCAGGAGAAACCCCATGAGCCAGACAGTCGACAACATCAAACCCAGCTATCCGTTGTTCCGTGAAGACGAGTACCAGGAAAACCTCGGCGCCAAGCAAGGCCTGGTCGAGGAGCGCCCGAGCCAGGAGAAAATGGACGAAGTCTTCGAATGGAGCACCACGGTCGAATACCAAGAGCTGAACTTCGCCCGCGAGGCGCTGACCATCAACCCGGCCAAAGCCTGCCAGCCATTGGGCGCGGTGCTTTGCGCACTTGGGTTTGAAAAGACGCTGCCCTATGTGCACGGTTCCCAGGGCTGCGTTGCCTATTTCCGTACCTATTTCAATCGCCACTTCAAGGAGCCTGTCGCCTGCGTTTCCGACTCCATGACCGAAGACGCGGCGGTGTTCGGCGGCCAGAAAAACATGTTCGACGGCTTGGCAAACGCCAATGCGCTGTACAAGCCCGAGATGATCGCAGTATCCACCACCTGCATGGCAGAAGTCATCGGTGACGACCTCAATGCCTTCATCGGCAATGCCAAGAAAGAAGGCCACATCCCGCAGGAGTTCCCGACCCCGTTCGCACACACGCCGAGCTTTGTCGGCAGCCATACCACCGGCTGGGATAACATGTTCGAAGGTATTCAGCGCTACTTCACGCTGAATTACATGGAGGATAAAGAAGTCGGCTCCAATGGCAAAATCAATCTGGTGCCGGGCTTCGAGACCTACCTGGGTAACTATCGGGTATTGCATCGGATGATGCAGGAAATGGACGTCGACTACAGCCTGCTCTGTGATCCGACCGAGGTGCTGGATACCCCGGCCGACGGCGAATATCGCATGTATGACGGCGGCACCAGCATCGACGAGATGAAGGATGCGCCGAACGCCATCGATACCCTGCTGTTACAGCCCTGGCAGCTGCCGAAGACCAAGAAATTCGTCGAAAACACCTGGAAGCAGCCCTGCAACCATGTGGATATCCCGATGGGACTGGAATGGACCGACGACTTCCTGATGAAAATCTCGGAGCTGAGCGGCAAGCCGATCCCGGAATCCCTGGCCAAGGAGCGCGGTCGCCTGGTGGACATGATGACCGACAGCCATTCCTGGCTGCACGGCAAGAAGTTCGCCCTCTACGGCGATGCCGACTTTGTCACGGGCATGACCAAATTCCTGTTGGAACTCGGTGCCGAGCCCACCCATGTGTTGTGCAACCATGCCAACAAGCGCTGGAGGAAGGCGTTGGAGAAGATGCTGTCCGAATCTCCCTATGGCCAGGGTGCCACGGTTTACATGAGCAAGGACCTGTGGCACATGCGCTCGCTGTGCTTCACCGACAAGCCGGACTTCCTGATCGGTAACAGCTACGGCAAATTCATTCAGCGCGATACCTTCCACAAGGGTCCCGAGTTCGAAGTGCCTCTGATCCGCATCGGCTTCCCGATCTTCGACCGCCATCACCTGCATCGCATGACCACCTATGGTTACGAAGGTGCAATCTACATGCTGACCACCTTGGTCAACGCAGTGCTAGAGAAGCTCGACGACGACACGCGCGAAATGGGCGTCACGGACTTCAACTACGATCTGGTCCGCTAAAGCGAACCGAACAGGATGGCCGCGCCTGGCGCGGCCAAGCAACTTCGAGGACATTCAATGCCCAACGTAATGATCAGAAAAAAAGACGACGGCGGTCTGCTGTTTTATGTCGCGAAGAAAGACATGGAAGAAACCATCGCTACCATCGAGACCGACACCGCGGAAGCCTGGGGCGGCGAAGTGGAACTCACCGACGGTTCGCGCTGGTACATCGACCCAATCAGCCCGCCGCCCACATTTCCGACCACGTTGCGTTTCAAACGCGCCGAATAAACAATCTTTCATCGGCCAGCATGACCGAGACCCGAACCCAAAGAGACTGAAATGGCCCTGCAAATCGCAAAAGAAGTCTGCACCGCCTGTGGTGACTGCGAACCCGTCTGCCCAACCAATTCCATCAGCCCCTTCAAAGGCGTGTACAAGATCGACACCGCAACCTGCACCGAATGCGAAGGCGAGTTCGACGTACCGCAGTGCCTCGATGCCTGCATGGAAGACGACTGCATCCTCCCCGCCTGAGGATTCCCGCCGATTCATTACGCCAGCAAGCTGAGCCAAAGGGGTCCGCCCTGCGGACCTCCCGGCACAAGCCAACAGCAGGTAACATCATGCCCGAGCAAGCCCTTTCGGAAGACATCGCGCTGCGCATCGGCCTCGCCGCCCGCACATTACCGGACACCGACCCGGCGCGCCTGCTGCGCGTACTCGCAGATGCAGTCGGTCTGCCACCCACCGCGGCGAAGCTCGACGCACTGACCGTCAAGGCCCTGAAGACCGCCGCCGATGCCGAATTTGCCGACATCGACGCGGGCTCGCTGAAAAAGGCCCTGGCGTTGCTCAAAGGCCAAGGTATCGGCACTGTCGAGCCATTGCCGGACATCGAGCCCTACGCCGAAGGCGATCTGCCCGGCTCCATTCGCGTCGCCTGCGCCTCCAACGGCGGTGAAGCGTTGGACGGCCATTTCGGCTCCTGCCAGCGTTTTCTGATCTACCAGGTCGCCGCCAGCGGCTTTCGCCTGATCGATGCCCGCGACATCGACGACAGTTCCGAGCAGGTCCGGGACGATAAAAACGCCTTCCGCGCCGAGTTGATCAAGGACTGTCAAGTGCTCTACGTCGCCTCCATCGGAGGTCCTGCCGCGGCCAAAGTCGTCAAGCGCGACATCCATCCCATCAAATTTCCCAGCGGCGGCAATGCCCGCGAGCAAATCGCCGCGCTAAGCGCCGTGCTGGCGGACAAGGCCCCACCCTGGCTCGCCAAGGTCATGGGCCAGAACCAGGATGAGCGCATCCGCTTCGAGCGCAACACCGAAGACGCCTGAGATCCACGCCAACGTCCTGACCGACACCCTGGCGTATCGACCATACCGCGCCGGTCAGGGCAACAGCAGCGCCGGGCTCCAACGCGTGAACATTCCGGGAAACAAGCAAGCATGATTACCGACCAACTGCTCGACCAGATCAGTACCATCATCAGCCGCGCGGGTCTCAGCACCGAATCCATTGCCGCTCTGCGCGAAGCTTTCCCGGAGCAGCACTTCACCTACTGTTCGGACGACGACATCGGTGAAGCAATCGAACCCTGTCGCGAAGCCGAAGGTTTCAATATCTATCTGATCGACGGCAGCCAACACTGCGTCTCCTTCACCCGCAATCAGGAAACCGCCACCGGGCTGGTGCTGGCGGAAGTCGGCGACGCCGACTGACCGCCAACAGAGTGCAGAATTCCGAAGCCTAGCCCAGCGCGCTCATTCGCCACCGACCAGAGCCTGGAACGCATCCGTCCAGCGTGCGTTCAGCGTCTCGCCATCGCGACTGATCAGCAACGCCGCCAGACCCTTTTCCTGGGCAACCTCGAAGCCGCGCTCCGGACCCAGCACCAGCAGCGCTGTTGCCCAGGCATCCGCCTGCATGGTCGACTCCGCGCACATCGTCACCGAGGCCAGATTGTGCATAACCGGCCGGCCGGTGGCCGGATCGATGGTATGCGAATAGCGCTTGCCGTCGAGTTCGAAAAAATTCCGATAGTCTCCGGACGTAGCCATGCCCATCTCGCGCAAGGACAGAACCCGAAACACCCTGCGCGCGGAGGGGTCCGGACGCTCGACCGCGATACGCCAGGCCTGATCGCGGCTGTTATGCCCGCGCGCATGGAGTTCGCCACCGATTTCCACCAAGGCATTGACGATCCCCTGCCCCGCCAACAGCTCGGCCACCCGATCCACAGCATAGCCCTTGGCGATTGCGGATAAATCCACGTACAGATCCGGCTGCTGCTTGCGCAGAGCCGGCGGATCCAGCCGCACCTGCAATTTGGCATGGCCGGCTTTTGCCAGGGCGACATCGATCTCGGACTGCCGGGGAAGCCGGTCTTCCTGCCGCGGCGGACCGAAGCCCCACAGATTTACCAAGGGCCCCACGGTGACATCGAAAGCGCCATCGCTGAGCGCGCTGATACGCTGCGCCTCGGCCACCACGCGCGCTAGTTCATGAGAAACCGGGAACCAGTCCGTCGACCACATGGCGTTGAACCGCGACAGCTCCGAGTCCGGCTGATAAGTGGACATCATGTCATTCACCTGTGCCAACAGACTATCCACATCCTGCTGCAACGCATCCTGATCCAGAGATGGCGGCACAGCCACCAGCTGCACGCTGTAGCTGGTGCCCATGGTCGCACCCTGCAATGCAATCCCTGATGAAGCGCCACGGTCGCAGCCCGGCATGCTCAACAGCACCAACATCGCGGACACCTGGAGCAAAGCCAGCACACCGACCTGCAACAGACGCCCCCGTACAATGCCGAGCCCGAGATTCTCGATCAAAGGAAATCACCTCGCTGGATAGAAAAATACCGCATATTCCCTTGCTGTCATCAGCAAACACCTGGAAAAACCGCTGGCCATCAACGCATCCTGACCGAACCCCTGGACATTGACGGCACATTCACCGATGCTGAGCTTTTTCGAGATACAGGACGCTCAGCGATGTACAAGCTTGTCGTTTCCGACCTTGACGGCACCCTGCTCGATCCGGATCACCGCATCGGGGATTATACCCTCGAGGTGATGACCCGGCTGAATGCCGCCGGGGTCGAACTGATTCTTGCCTCCGGCCGGCATTTCATGGATGTCCGCGCATTGTCCGCACGGCTCGGCTCCCGAGGCTGTCTGATCACCTGCAATGGCGCGGCGATCAACGACCATCAGGGGCGTCTGATGCACTCCCGCGGCATCGATCCGGTAACGGCCCATTTCCTATTGCACGACCCATTGTTCGATTCCATACACACCAACCTGTTCCTGGCCGACGCCTGGCTGGTGGAAGAACCGGCACCGGAACTGTTGACCTATCATCAGGAATCCGGATTCGCCTATCAGGTATTCGACTTCGACCAACTGCAAGACGCCGATCTGCTCAAAGTCTTTTTCTATGGCGAGCACACCCGCCTGCTGGAACTCCAAGCGCAGATCCAACAACGCGGTGGCGAACGGCTCTGCACCACCTTCTCCCTGCCGCAGACGCTGGAGATCATGGCTGCCGGAGTCGACAAGGGCAGCGCGCTGCAACTGGTGCTGGAAGACCGCGGGCTGTCGACGGCCGATGTGCTCTGCTTCGGCGACGGACTCAATGACCTGGAGATGCTCAGTCTGGTGGCGAACGGATCGGGCAAAGCGCTGCTGATGGAAAATGCCGATCCACGCCTGCATGCCGATCTGCCGGAATTGGAAGTCATCGGCAACCACCGGGACCAAGCCGTCGCCCAGTATCTGGACAAACTGCTGCAAATCGGAGCCTTGGGCTAACGCGATGATTCAGATCACCCCAAGCATTCAGCTCGACGAAGACGAACTGCGTGAACGCTTCGTGCGCGCCCCAGGTCCCGGAGGACAAAACGTCAACAAAGTTGCCACCGCGGTGCAGCTCAGCTTCGATGTGCGCGGCAGCGCATCCCTACCGCCGCCGGTGCGCAGCCGCTTGCTCGAGCTGGCTGGCCGCCGAGTAGGCAAAGACGGCGTACTGACCATCCATGCACACCGACACCGCACCCGCGAACGCAATCGTGCCGATGCACTGGAGCGATTGACCGCGCTGATCCGCCAGGCCAGCCACACCCCAAAGACACGCCGTCCCACCCGCCCCTCGCGAGCGGCCAAGGCGCGTCGCGTCAATGAAAAAAAACAGCGCGCCCGGACCAAACAATTGCGCGGCTCGGTGCATGACAATGATTGACGGACATAGCAACGCACAACAGGCCTCCTCTACCCTTCGCCGAAGGGCACAACCCGCCCAGCGCCACCCCAGCCAGCCCTGAAAGCGCCAGCTTTCCTTGGGAGCGCCAGCTTTCCTTGGGAGCGCCGGCTTTCACTGGGAGCGCCAGCTTTCACCGGGAGCGCCAGCTTTCACCGGGAGCGCCAGCTTTCACCGGGAGCGCCAGCTTTCACCGGGAGCGCCAGCTTTCACCGGGAGCGCCAGCTTTCACCGGGAGCGCCAGCTTTCACCGGGAGCGCCAGCTTTCACCGGGAGCGCCGGCTTTCACCGGGAGCGCCGGCTTTCCAGCCGGCACTGGGAACGCCGGCTTTCCAGCCGGCCCACCGGGAACGCCAGCTTCCCAGCCGGCATCGCCTAATGCCGGCTCACCACCCGCATCAGTCAATCATACATCCGAAACGACTCGCCACATCCCCCCACCTAATTCAGCCCGTAGGTTGGGACGGCTTCCCCAGGTACTCTTCATAAAATCCATTTATCTTCCTCCCTGTCAACTCCTTACGAAAAAGAATATACAAGATTGGGATGAGGAACGAATCCCAACGTCACCGCCATTCCCCAAAGTCTCCTGCGACCTCATCCACACAGCCCCATTCGGCCGTCACCCATGCTGAAGATCCCGGTGAAAGGATGAAAACCTCCAATCGATGGCGCGTTGGACATCACCCTGCTCGAGCGGATTGTCATGCACAGAGTCGACATGCCGCTGTCGATCCAAATCATCCCGGATCAGATGCTCCCAACATCGCCTTTGCCAGATGCCCCGCTCGCCCTTCTTGCGTCAGCTTTCGCGAATCCGCTCGCCGCTGGGTACCCGATGCGAGAAATTCGCTTCGATCAGGCGCCAACGCATCGGATCATCGCTGTCGCTTTCTTGAAGCGCCCACACCGCATGCAGATGCTCCGGCAACAGGACCCAAGCGACGATCTCGAACGGATGCATCTGGCGAACATCACGCACGACCTGCCGCAGCTCATCGACCCGGTCCACCAGCAGGCGACTCCACCGTTCCGCCAGGTCAACCATGAAGAAATAGGTTGCGCCTTTGATCGGAGCCCGACGATAACGCATGTCCTGCAATGCCGTTTTGTGTTCGTGGTGGTTGGGTGGTGGAACGAAGCACAGAGAGACGTACATCGAATGACTGTGTTGGGATTCGTTCCTCATCCCAACCTGCGCGGGCTTTTTTTACGACGCCTGCAGGCCGGAAATCAGCCTGTGCCGGGTCGTTTCGGATACACAGCCAAACGAAATAAGCGGTAGTATTTGGAGAACGCACCCACCGGCAAACACGCCACCGAAGGCATACGAGATGATCGACATCCATAAAGGACAAACCGAAGATCAAGAATCGGCAGCGAAGCCCGCGGAGCCATCGGTTTTCATCGGCGATGATGACGGCGCATCGAAGCCGCTGCCGGAGGAGCCGCAGTCACTTGCTGAACATCTCGAGTCCGCCCCACAGGCGTGCAGCGATGAAACATCTGCCGATCCCGAGCGGCCGCCCTCCGATGTCATTCCTGACGAGCCGGAGCCATCGGATCCCGATGAGGCGCCAGCAGAGCCGGAGCCCACGGCCTCCCGCCGCGATTGGCGCTCCTGGCTCAGCTCGGGCTGGGCTAAATTCGTCTATTTTCTCGCCCTGGTTTCCGCCGTAGTGACCATCGTCGCCTATGTCGAAGGCAAGCTCGGCGACAGCGCCATCAGTATTCCTGAGATCCGCGTTCAGCTCGTGGAATCGGTCGAGGCAACCTATCGGCGCCAGAAGGAAGCCGCCGAGGCGATTGTCGGCGATTGGCAGGAGCGCGAGCGCCAGCTCGAGGCGGCCCTGAAACAGCGCGATGCGCAGCTCCAGCGCATTCATGCGCTGGCCGAGGAGTTTCAGCGCATTGCCAGCGGTGCCGATGCCGATACGATCGCCAGCAAGCTCACCCGCATCCTGCAAGAGCAAGGTCCGTCCCAGGCCCTCGATTACATCGAGACCCAGCGCGAGGACATCGTCGCGCGCTTTCTTGCGGACCGCGCCGCCAACCTCGCCAAGCTGGAGCCGCTGCTCGCCAGTGCCGGACTCTATGCCTCCGAGGGCGAGGCTGAGCAAGCGCGCGGTCTCTATGCCCAGATCGTCGAGCTTGCGCCGGACTGGCCCGAGGCCCTTGATGCCCACTGGGGTTTCCTGATCGATCAGGGCGATCTTGCGATGATCCGCGGCACCCTTGATGCGGCCGAGCGGGACTTTGCCCTGGCCCGTCAGCGCGTGGAGACATTGATCGCGCTCCAACCCGAGGAGCCGCGTTGGCAGGGCAATCTTGGGCTTTGTTTTGATCGCATCGGCGATGTCAAAGTCGCCCGCGGTGATCTGGATGGGGCGCAGCAGGACTACGAGGGCTCACTGGCTATCGCTAAGCGCCTGGCTGCTGATGAGCCCGGCAATGCCGGGTGGCAGCGGGATCTGTCGGTGAGCCTGAATAAGCTCGGTGATGTCAAAGTCGCCCGCGGTGATCTGGATGGGGCGCAGCAGGACTACGAGGGCTCGCTGGCTATCCGCGAGCGCCTGGCTGCTGATGAGCCCGGCAATGCCGGGTGGCAGCGGGATCTGTCGGTGAGCCTGGAGAAGCTCGGCGATGTCAAAGTCGCTCGCGGTGATCTGGATGGGGCGCAGCAGGACTACGAGGGCTCGCTGGCTATCCGTGAGCGCCTGGCTGCTGATGAGCCCGGCAATGCCGGGTGGCAGCGGGAGCTGTCGGTGAGCTTGATCAAGCTCGGCGATGTCAAAGTTGCCCGCGGTGATCTGGATGGGGCGCAGCAGGATTACGAGGGCTCGCTGGCTATCCTCGAGCGCCTGGCTGCTGATGAGCCCGGCAATGCCGGGTGGCAGCGGGATCTGTCGGTGGGCCTGAACAAGCTCGGTGATGTCAAAGTCGCCCGCGGTGATCTGGATGGGGCGCAGCAGGACTACGAGGGTACGCACGCCATCCTTGAGCGCCTGGCTGCTGATGAGCCCGGCAATGCCGGGTGGCAGCGGGATCTGTCGGTGAGCCTGAATAAGCTCGGCGATGTCAAAGTCGCCCGCGGTGATCTGGATGGGGCGCAGCAGGACTACGAGGGCTCGCTGGCTATCATGGTGCGCCAGGCTGCTGATGAGCCCGGCAATGCCGGGTGGCAGCGGGATCTGGCTGTATCCCATTACAAACTCGGAACCGTCGCCGATGCCCGCGGCGATCAACGCGCTCTGGCCCAGCATTGGAGCGCCATGCTGGCAATCTTCGATGCTCTCGATCAGGCAGGAATGCACATCAGCCCATCGGATCGGGCGGGGTTGCCTGCTATCCGTGCGCGGGTCGAGGCGATTTCGACCGCAACGCCGGCACGGAACACTCCTGCAATGTCACCAGGGGCCGATTGAGTGAAGCACCTGGGAGCACGTCAGGGCGAAAGGTTAGGCTGGCAACCTCGATTTGCCTAGTCGTTCCTTCACCTGGTCATACAGCTCGCGCGGCACTAACTTATCGCTCAACAGATAGGCTACGGCAATAGGCGACAACGGTTTCCGTTGCTGGTCATTTACCATCATCATTGGTCTCTTGCTGTACTTCGATACGTCCGAGGGGTAACCGGGGTTTTCGTGTGCGCGGCGGATCGGCTGGGCGCATATCGCATGCAGCGCCAGTCAGGTCGGGCAGCCACGCGAGATCCTCAGGACGTACGGCCCGATGGTTGTTCTGCTGTTCAATCAGACTATCCCGCACGCGGGCGTCGATTACTGATGTACCGCCAGACTGCTCTCGTGGCTGCACAGTCGTGGATCGCACGATGACTGGAGCCGGGCCATTCGAAGCCAACGTGAGCGGCGGCGACGTAAAGTCGTTGCCAACGCCAGTCTTCGTAGTAGGGGTTCCACTCGCCATAGACCTCGGCGAACGCCAGCATCGCGCATTCGATCTCCGCGGCAGTCCGTAACTCCGAGGCAAGGAACGCGCTGTCGAAAGCGGCGTTGTAGATCACGACCCGTGTGCCGGTGACGGCCTCGATGATCTGGGATCGGAGATCGGATAGGACTGGCGCTGAAGCCACATCTTCGGGGCTGATGCCGTTGATGTATTCTGCTTCGGGCCAGCTGGTATGCCGGATCGGCCGCACCAGGGTGTCCAGCAGGGGCTGACCCTGGTCGTCGAGGATGCCGATCTCGACGATCTCGTCTTCAGATGGATGTAGGCCCGTGGTTTCCAGGTCGAGGTAGACGGTTTGTCTTTGGCACGGCGCACTGGGAGCGCCGGCTTTCTAGCCGGCTCGGCTTTGGCACGGCGCACTGGGAGCGCCGGCTTTCTAGCCGGCTCGGCTTTGGCACGGCTCAATGCCGTGCCAAAGACGTAGGATATGGCGAAACTCTTCAAACCTGGGCCACTTCCATCCGAGATGAACATGCGGGAGAGGACGCGCCAAGTGGTGCCGACCGCAAGATCGCCTGATGCGGGCATCGAGCCCGCATCAGGCGAGGCCGGCTGGAAAGCCGGCGCTCCCAGTAGGCCGGCTGGAAAGCCGGCGCTCCCAGTAGGCCGGCTGAAAAGCCGGCGCTCCCAGTAGGCCGGCTGAAAAGCCGGCGCTCCCAGTAGGCCGGCTGAAAAGCCGGCGCTCCCAGTAGGCCGGCTGGAAAGCCGGCGCTCCCAGTAGCCGGCTGGAAAGCCGGCGCTCCCAGTAGGCCGGCTGGAAAGCCGGCGCTCCCAAAAGGAACACGCTATCGAAACAGGCGTTGCAGATCATGGCCCGGGTACCGGTGACGGCCTCGACGATCTGGGCTCAGAGGTCGGACAGGATCGGGGCAGGGGTGCAACCCGCCTCCCGCGCGCGATGAGGCCATTTGCTGGTGTTAAAATTGAGGTAGACTCCGCCGTTAACTAAACACCCCAGGGACTTAAGTCCCCAAGTCGGAGGAGTCTACCAATGAACAGCATGAATGAAAGCGCACTGGACATCAAAGGCCAAGAGATCGTAGATCAAGCCCTATGAACTTGTCGGGCTGGTGGAGTTGGCCTATAGGGAGGGCACGGCTGCTCATGTGGTGGAAAAAGGGCTATTCCAGAAGCTGCTGGAGATGGGCTACCAAGCCTTGGGGTACTTGTTTGCGCTCCATGGGGCGTGTGACGAGGGAGAGCGGGTAGAGTGATCAGATGGAGCGGTGGTAAAACGGCTCCCGCAACCGCATGCGCGGGCCTATCAGTCGGTGTTCGGTGCCTATGAGTTGGAGCGCTATGTCTATGGGAGCCGCGAAGGCCAGAAGCTGGAGTCTATTCCGCTGGATGTACGACTGCAGTTGCCCGAGAGCAAGTTTTCCTACCTGTTGCAGGATTGGGATCAGTCCTTAGCGGCGGAGATTCCCTACACGGAGGTTAACAAGATTCTGCAGCGCATTCTGGGGTTGTCGGTCTCGGTGCAGAGTCTGGAACGCACGAACCGAAGTCTGGGGCAATCGGTAGAGTCCTACTGGGACAACCAAGTGGAAGTAGAACCGGCGCAAGGTGCCCGGCTTGTCGTCGGCACGGCCGATGGTAAAGGGGTGGTGATGCGCAAAAGCGCCGAAGAGAAGGCGGTCGATGAGCCCAATGATCAGGATACCTACAAACCGGCGTGTATGGAGAGCAAACCGCCAAAGAGCCACAGTGGCAAGCAAAAGATGGCCATTCTGGGGGCCGCCTATAGCATTGAACCCAACCCCCGCACCCCGGAGGAGGTGTTGGAGTCGCTGTTTCGAACCCCAGATGGAAAGCGCCCGGAACAGACCGCCAAACCTCGCCCCAAGCCGCTGTGCAAACACCTTCGCGCCAGCCTGCAGCGCGATGAGGCGGATACGCTACAACCGGCTCGGGAAGAGATTTGCCATTGGTTGGCGGACGAATATCGGCAACGCAATCCTTGTGGAACGCATTTGCAGATTCTGATCATGGATGGCGAGGAAACGCTCTGGGAGATGGGCGAAGAGCTACAACGCGATGGCTCTCTCATTGAAATTCTGGACCTGCTCCATGCCAGCTCCTACGTCTGGAAGGCGGTTCAAGCCTTGTAGCCGCAGCAACCGATACACCAACAGATTCCCTTGGTTAAGGAGCGAATCGGGCGGATTCTGCGCGGTCAAGTGCAGGGCGTCATGCGCGGATTTCGCCGGCAAGCGACCCACCAGCAACTCAGCGATTCACAGCGTAAGCCGGTGGACAAGGCGTGTGGCTACTTGGAGAAAAATGCCCATCGTATGCGCTACCAGGACTATTTGGCGACCGGCTACCCGGTTGCCTCCGGGGTCATCGAGGGCGCTTGTCGACACGTGGAGGGCGCGGGAATGCGTTGGGTGATGCAAGGCGCACAAGCGATGCTGGGGTTACGCTGTATCCATATTCATGGCCATTGGGAGGCGTTTATGAAGTTCCATATCGAACAGCAACAACAAGCACTCTATCCTGTCCGAGCCGCCAATGACTCCTCATTCCATCTGCCTATGGCGGCCTGAGACGGCGCGGAGGACGGGTTACACCCTCGGGGCAGACGCCACATCGGCGGGACTGATGCTGATGCGTTGCGCGTCGGAGATGTCCATTACCTAGAACGGCACAAACGACGCCCGAACTGGCTCATCGGAGTTTCCGCATCGATCCAGCGGCCACCAACGCTCGACTGTACCGTCCAATAGCCCGTCCAAGGGCACGCCAACCAACCGGATGCGGACCTGTTCTCCCGCGGCGGAAGGGGCAAACAGTAAGGTCGCGGCACACCCCGTATCACCGGGGCCGACGGGGTGCAAGAGCAGGACTTCATGCGGTTCCGGCATGGAGTAAGACAAGCCATAGGTCGTGAGCTGATAGAGTTCGGCCGATGTTGGCGGATGCTCGTGGCGATTCTTGTATTTGGCATCAGCGATAGCGATCACCGTCCGCCAACGTCGAATGACGAAGTCCGGGCGGATGGTTGGTTGGTTCCAGCCGGCCGCATTTTCCAGATAGCTGAAGACATCGGAGCGCACTTCCTGTGAACTGACCTGCACGTCGTCAGGGCCGTTCTCCCTCAGGTAGCGGCCTAGAAAGCGCTCAAAGAGCATGTTCATGTCGAGCATGAAGCTCGACAGTGGCATTGCACCGGCCTCGGCGTGCTCGCTGAGGCGGGCGCCATGCTGAATGAGCGCGATGAGCGTCAGCGCCGTCCGATAGTGGCTGGAGCGGCGATCGAGCCCGTCGACCAGCGCCTGCAACTGTTGTGCATCAAGCCTGATGCGTGTCAGATCGCCAAAAAACCGATCCGCCGCTCGCGCAAGATCGAGACGCAGGTCGGCGGATTGCATCATGGCGGCCGCAAGCCGCAGACCCGCGGCGAGGGTCTGGTTCAGCGCATGATCAACCGTCAGGTCATCGTAACGGCAGTGCAAGGTGGCCTGTCTCGGATGCGTCGAGATATGGCGCATATCCAGGCGCCCACCTGGTGTCGCCAGGTCCTCGCTGCGCGACTGGTAGTCGGGCAACAGCCCGCCGCGCGCAAGGCGCTCGACCGAACGCAGCAAGGATAGGCCGAGTAGATCAATGAGCCCATGCTCTGCCGTTGCATAGGTGCTCCTCGTCTCGGTCACCACCAAATCCGACAGCTCGAACGCGTAGGCGACCATCCGCATCAGGTTGTCGATGCGGATCTTTGGCATTACCACGAGCCGGAGACAACTGAGGTTCAGGGTACCAATATGTGGTCCCACCGAAATGGCGAGGCCGGTTCGAAGCTCGGTGATGCGCAGGCTCACCCGCCCCTCCAGCTCAGCGAGCAGTTCGCGGTCCGCAGCCGACAACACAGCGCCGCGCAGCACCGAACCGACGACCGGGCTATCCGGAGTGATCGTGGTCCACTCTCCGATCTGCACCGACGGGGTTGGCGTCATGCAGTCCCCGACTCGTCTGTCAACGGCTCCTCGGCGTCCTCGTCGTCCTGCACATCCTCCCCAAGAATGGCGTCCTGCTTCTTGTCGTCCGGCGTCACGATGGCAATCAGGGCTTGAGCCAGTGCATCTTCCCGCCCGGCATCGAACAGATCGAAGCGCAGGTTGGCGCTCTCTCGGTCATAGATGCCGCCCTTATCGGCAGCCAGGATGTTTGCGAGCTTGTTTGGGTCCTCGTAGCAATATTCCTGCAACAGCGGCCACAGCTCGTCACGCACGATCTCGCCGATGCGGCTGATGGTCGCGGCCGGTTTGCCACCGGGCATCAGATAGGCATGCCCAACCTGCAGGTTGCGGCCATCGCGCCCCAGCTGTTCGACGATGCGCCGATTCAACGCCCGCAGCCAGGTACTCAAGGTGGTGTCGGCGATGCAGCCGGTCCGGAGCAGGTGCGGCTCCGGCAGCAGCTCCTTGAAGCCGAAGCGGCGCCGAAGGGCCGTATCGAGCAACAGGATGGAGCGATCCGCCGTGTTCATCGTGCCGATGACAAGCAGGTTGTCCGGAACGGAAAACGGTTTCTTCGACAGCGGCAGCATGGAGCTGGTCGTACCCCGCTTCGATGCCTCGATCAGGGTGATCAGCTCGCCGAAGATCTTCGGGATATTGCCTCGGTTGATCTCATCGATGATGAGCACGAAGCGCTTCCCGGGCTGCGCCTGAGCCTTGGTCACCATCTGCTTGAAGATGCCGTCATCCAGTGCAAAGCCTTCGCCGTCCGGCCTGTATCCCTCGATGAAATCCTCGTAGGAGTACATGGGGTGAAAGGTGCAGGTCGCGATGAAGCGGTCCGCGCCATCGCGGCCATACACGGCATCACGCTGCCGGTCGGAGAGCTGGGAAGGCAAGCAATGGAAGTTCTCCCTGGCGACGATCTCCAGCGCGATGCGCTCCGCATGGTAGGTCTTCCCGGTGCCTGGCGGACCATAGAGGATGACCTGGCGCTTGCGTTCGAGCATGTCTACCACGTGGCGGGCGATACCCTCCAGTGGAGCAAAGGGTTCGGCGTCGGAGCCGGTGGTCCCGCTGCCGACAGCCAGCGAATGCCTCGATGGAAGAGTCGAGCGCTCCTGCCCACTGGTCCCGAACCCAGGCCAGGGGCCGATTCCATTGATCAGCAGAGAGGCCTCTACATCGGCTACCACCGCATGGGTTGGCTCCAGGATCATCAGGTTCCGTCCGACATCGACATGCACCGAGGTCTCGAAGCTACGGTTGTGGTACCAGCGAACGGGCACCCGATGGGGCCGGTCCCCGCCGCGGGCGAAGCGGTAGCCACCGGTCACCTCGCCGACGGCTTCAACCGTCGAGGCATCCGAGAACAGCGCGACGAGACTGCCCTCTTTGAGTCGATAAACCAGCTCCGTGAGGTTGTGCGCCTCCTGCGATTCGGGACGCAGACCGGCGTCCGTGAACGCTGTTTCTACCGCGGTCCGAATATCCCGTTTCTTCGTGAGCGTCATCGCCTCGGCCAGGCTTCCCACCTTCGCTGGACCCAACGCGAGATACTCATGCGCGAGCATCTCCTTCCACGCGGACACCTCTCCCGCCAGGCCAAGGCACCAGTGGTCCCGTGGTGCCAGCGCCCTGCCGACGCGATAGCGCATCTGCACGGGCAGCTCGCCTAAGGCGGGAAGGCTGTTCCAGAAACGGATGATCTGACTGTCCAGGGCGTAAAGTCCGGCGGTGCTCGGCACGATGCCGACGCCGTAGAGTCCCGCCTCTGACCACGCCTGCGTCGCGTTCAAGGTCACCAGATCCGGGAAAACGAGATGCAGGTACTTGTGCAGCCAAGTGCTCGCATGCCAGCGCGGCGCGGCGCGCTCGACCAAAGATTGAAAGGCACCGGGATCGATATCCTCAACGGCTTGGCCATGGAATGCCCGAAGCGCCTCGACCGTGTCCAACATCTCGTTGCGCCGTTGCTGCAAGGCATCGAGCGCTTCATCCTCGGTGATCCTGTGAATCGCGCGCGAGCCTGGCTTCTTAGCGCGCCACGACCCGGATTGCTTCTCCTGCCAAGGCCCGAACTTGGCGGCTGACCCGCCGGAGATACTTCCGAACAGCCGATAGTTGAACTCCTGGTCGTCCTTGAACTCCAGCCAGTAGTCCATCGGCTGGTCGATCAAGGCATTGTGCGGGAGCAAACGCAGCAGCTCCGGCCCGCTCATCGTCGCGAGTTTCTCCGGTCCGAACAGCGCCAGGAACCCGGTGCGCTGCTGGGAGATCTCCGTGACATCGGGAAGGACCAGGGACCGCCCAAGCTCCGCTGCCAGGTATTGGTTGAGGATGCGCTGGACCTGCTCGTTCATGCCCGCTCCTACTCCTCGTCCACGCGCAGCGCAGCGTCCGATCGAAACAGGTTGAACAGCGTCTCCTTCACCGTATCCTCGATCAGGGTCTGGCTAAAGCCAGAATCGGAAGACGCCTCGATCTCGACCCGGATCTTGATGTCATCGGCATTGCGGCCAAGCGCATTGATGATGCCGGTGTAGAAGGTATGGAAGTCGGTGAATGGCACCTCGACGTCGAGCGTCACCCGTCCGGGCTTGCCGCCCTTGCTCGTTGTCGTTTCCGTCCCGCCGGGATGTGTCACCGTGGTGCCGCCACCGGGGGGCGTCCCTGTGCCCGGCACCACAGTCGTCGTTGTCGAGCCTGGCGTTGGTTGCCCAATGCCGGGCGTCGGGGTCGGCGTCACCGTCCCAACGGACGTGCCTCCGGCTGCCTTCGCCTTCTCCGCCTCGAGCTTCTGCTCGGCAAGGTCCGGACGTACCAGCAGATAACCCTCTTCGAGCATGACCCCCTCGGGACTCAGCACGGCCTTGAAGTGCATCACCTTCGCATCGTCGGCGCAGGTTCCCTCGCACAGCGCAAAGTGGCCCGCGCGTACCCCATCGACAATCGACTGCTTCAGCACATCGTCATCCCGAAGAATCGGCAGATGCGTGAAATTGCGGAAGTAGCCCGGCAGCGCCTTCAGACTGAGCATCGGCTCGTCATCCGGCCAGACCTTGAGCTTGGTCGGATGGACCAGCAGGATCGAGGCGATCTGCTCCAGGTATTTCTGCTTCTCCTTGAGAAAGGCGACCACCAGGTCCGTCAGATTCTGGTCTGTCGATGCCGGCGGTTGCCCCATGTCGAGTGCCTTTAGGGGCTCGCCGTTGCTGCCTCCCCACGCGGCATGCCGATAGGCCCGCAGGATCTGTTGGCGCACGCCCTTGGCGGCCGTGCTCTTCTCCGTTTGCAGCTGGGTCACCTGGGTCTTCGACAGGTTGTGGCGCTCGCGATTGGTGTCCACGTTCTCCGCGGCCAGGAGACCGCGTATACCCTCTTTCAACGTCGAGACCTCGGCCTCGTCCGCAACGAGGAAGACGAGCGTGTTGCGGCGGGTCCGGTGTGTCGTGCCGCTCTTGGTCAGGATGTCCAACACCGCCTGCTGCGTATCACCCTGGCTGGTCGCCGTGAAGGTCCGCTCCGGCGGCATCACCACCAGTTTGTTGCTCGCGCTGTCGGCGATATCGCCGGGGCCTTCCGGCCAGATGTAGGGCGACAGCGGTGCCTGCGAGAGCAGCTTGCGAATCTCCGCCTCCAGGCGCTCGCGGACCTGCTGGTCGTCCACGCCGTTCTTGGCGTCGAGCAGAATCCGATTGAGGTTTGGAGTCGTCGAGAAGCGGAAGCGCTCCCCCTCGGTGTTGATGAAGTGGAAGCGCTCCTTCATCTGTAGGATCACACCGGGAATGGTCCCGAAGTCGATCTCGGGCCGGGCAGCAGTCAGGTGCAGCTCCGCGAGCGTGGCGCCACGAGACCCGTTTCCTGCCTCGCAGGTATACAGAAACGCCGTCGTCGCGAGCCCGGTGGCGATGCGCCATTCGGTCATCTGAGGGCTTTGCCGGTCCAAGCCGACCGCGTTGGCATCCTTACCGATGATGTCCGCTTCCAGCGCCGAGCGGAACTCGCGGTCCACGAGCTCCAATAGCTCAGAGCGGATCTCCTCATTCGTCAGATCGATGTCGCTCGCCTGGATGAGCCCGCCCTTGTGGTTCTTCTTGAGCAGATCCGCCACCACCAGCGCGAGGATACGCAGCACGCCGCGGGTGCGCTGGAACTTGGGGTTGGCACCGACATAGCGGTTCAGCACATCGAGCAACTGCGGATGAAACGGGTAGCTCTGTTTGAAGCGCTCGACATAGCCGTGCTCCTTGGCAAAGTCCGGGACCTGGGGCCGGGCCTTCAGGTCGGCCCCGTAAGCCTGGATGGTCGCATCCCTGTTTCTGATCTTCTTGGTCCGGGTGCCTTTGTCGTCGGTATCGCCGCCGAACGGCAGAAAGAGCCGGCGCCGAATGATCTCGTGAACCTCGTCGCCTTCCACCGGCTCGCGCACCTTCTGCACGCGGCCGAACAGCTCCTGGAGCGCCTGCAGGACCTGCAGCGAGGCCATCCCGTGGGTCTGGGTTCCGTCGCTACGCGGTAGCGTGGCGACCAGAATCACCCGCTCGTGATGGCCGGCCCGGGTCGTGAGGCGCTGGAGGAAGGTTCGCGTCTGTGCAGCGAGCGTCGAACCGTGCACCGCAACGGCCGCGGCAGTCTCGACATAGTTCGCCACCTCATCGAGGATGATCAGGCCGCCCCCCGATGCCTCCAGCACCCGGTCGATGTCCTCGCCGCTGGGTGAGACGCGATCGGCGTCGAAGTCGCAAATCAGCTCGTACCCGGCCTTCCCGGCGAGCTGCCAGGCCAGATGCCCCCATAGGGTCTGCACCGACAATCCCGGCTCCACCTCCACGGCGCCGACGCCGACCTGATTCCCGTCGAATGCCGCGACGGGCACGCTCGGCGGTACCTTCCATCCGCGCTCTAACCAATAGGTCTTCAGGGCCGGATGGTCGAAGCAGGCCTGGCCGTTCTTCACCAAGTGGTAGAGCGTGATCAGCGTGTGCGTCTTGCCGCCGCCGAACGGGGTCTGGATCTGCATCACCGCATCGCCGTCGCCCTGGCCGGTCAGCCGGCCCACCACCTCGCCGGCGAGTTGTCGCAGACCGGCGGTGAGGAAGGTGCGGTTGAAGAAGCGTTCCGGGTCGTAGTAATCCGGGTTACCGCTCTGGTGCAGCACATCCGCCAGGCTTGCGGCAAAGTCGTTCTGCTTCACCTTGCCCTGCTGGATGTTGTCGTGCGGCGTGACAACTTGCCGCCAAGGGGTCGTGTCGGTGGCCATGTCTGTCTCTCCTAAAACAGCTCTTGCTGTTTGAATCCAAGGTCGTCCTGCTTGGTCGGCTCCGGTAGCGAACGCGCCCCAACCAGAAAGTTCTCGTAGAGGCCGCGCTCCTTGTCGCCCGGCGGCAGCACGTCGACGATGCTCTGGGCAAGACGATGCATGCGGTCGGAACCTTCCGGCGGAAGCGCCGCCGCGAGGAAATCAGAGAGCTCCTGGCGCTCTCCGGCAGCCCAAAGGTTCGCGGCCCGATGCAGCACATCGATCAGCGGTGCCAGGGTGCCAGTCGCGGCCGGGGCGCCGAGCCCCTTCACCTTCTGGCGCTGAACGGGACCCTTCAGATTCACTTTGTCGCCCTTCTTGTTCAGCACGCCCTTGTCGGCCACCAACTCGTCGAACTCGCAGCCCATGGACTGGGCCATGTGGATCGCTTCTCCGCTCTCCACATCGGCCGTGCCGAAGGCCCAACGCCAGATAACGTAGAAACGGCTGGCCTCGTCAACGTTGCCGGCCGCCTCCCCGTGGACGATGCGCTGCAGCGCATAGTCGGCTACGATTCCGCGGACCTTGTCGAGCAGCTCGGCGATGGAGACCTCCTCGCCGCTAAGCTTGAGGACGCGCTTGTGTCTCCCGAAGACCTCGACGGCAGGGCCGATGGCCGACATAAAGAAGTCGGCACCGCGGATGCCTTGGGACCAGAAATAGTCGAGGCGTTCATGGAGTCGAAACTGAAGGGCCGGCTCCACATCATCAAGAAACCCATCGGAAACGCTATCCCGTTTACGACAAACAATGAACACCGATGACGCAAGAGCGGCAGCTCCTTGAGCCCGCAAGCGATCTCCCATTTCGGTCTCGATCGGCCAAGACGCCGTAACGACTAGTCCGGCCTCAAGCATTGCCTTAAGTAGAGTTTCCCACGCGCCGGTTGATTTATGCGCATACACAACAACGCAGATTCCGTCGTCTTTCAGAACCCGACAAATCTCACCAAAGGTACGAGACATTCCGCTCTCGAAGAACTCTGCTGTCTTGTAGGCGTATTTCTTGTTTCGCTCTGCGAGTTGGACGAGCTCTGAGCGTTTTGGGGTCTCGGAAGCTGCGAGGGCGTCGGGGTGGATCGAACCAAGCATCCGTCGAAGCCAAACGTAAAAAAAGTCGCTCAAATTAGCGTACGGAACAGCGTCATAGTAGGGGGGGTCAGTAACAACCGCATCTACAGTTTTGTCCGCGATCACGTCCATCCGTTCCGACGACCCAAGAATTACATCTGCACTGGCCGGAAAAGAGTTCCGTTGAACAACTTTTAGAACCCAGGCTAAAGCCCCGTCAACGCCACCCGTAGCCCCCGCAAATGGATTCACTTCAACGAAATCCCATAGCATTCCGAGTGCTTGTCGCGCAAAAATCCCTTCAGCCTTTTCGCCTACGTTATTCCACCGCGTAAATGCGTTGC
Source organism: Thiohalocapsa sp. PB-PSB1 (assembly GCA_016745215.1). GTDB lineage: Bacteria > Pseudomonadota > Gammaproteobacteria > Chromatiales > Chromatiaceae > Thiohalocapsa. The sequence continues at coordinate 2,199,069 of CP050890.1, read as the reverse complement.
CTTGGTTTATAACTCTATCAACGACACATGCGGAAAGAGTCATCACAGCAGCCACGAACTGGTCAATCCTGTCTCCGAGCGTTTCTTCGTAGCGCTTTCGAATCGAACCTTCGATCGATCGCACGGCGATCACGAACGCGCAAACTGTAACAAGCTGGCGAGCCGTAAATAGCGATGCCCAAGTTCGGTATCCATAGACGTGCACGTTAAAAATACTGCGCAGATACGGGAGTTCCTCGTCGGGAATGAGCGGGAGGTCCTCAATCCAAATCTCTCGCAGTTTCTCAAGCTCGAGCTTCGCCCTCGATGTGGCCATCGCGATTTCGTGGCTTGTTGGCAGCCGATAGCTCTTGCCGTTGACATCGGCTCGCTCCACCACCACAGCAACCATGCGATAACCAATCTTTCCAGCAACCCCAAGAGTTTGAATAGTTTTCGCGGAACAGACTTGTTGACAACAAGGACACAATGCGTTGCTTCGACTCAGCGATCCAACACCAGGGTCAAAGCATAGGTGTTCGGGATTTTTTTATCCACCTTCTAATAATAATCTGTGTATGCGCGCCAATGATGTCTCTCTTTGATTATAATTTGGATCAAAAATTTCGTTCGCAAACAACTTTATCTTATTCACTAGGATTTTAAAATATTCTTGTGATGAATGTAACAAAAACATGATGAAATCTCGCGCCAGTACAACCGCTACTTTAGCAATTCTTTGAAACGAAATAGCTAAATTTTGCTCATCATCCAACTGTTCCCTACCGATCTGAAATACAGTGTGCGTACTCAGATGAGCCACGATGGAGGCGAGTAGTAAGTTTTCAATTATATTGGCGTTGCAAGAGGTAATTTGGTTCGCATTCAGGGAATTCTTACACGCTTTGAAAATAAGTTCTATTTGCCATCTCAGCCGATACAAAGGATAAATCAAATAGGCGGCTGCGGTTAAATTCGTAATATACCAATGATAATCTTTTTCGACCGGGTTCCAAAACCCGATCGCCCGGTAGCTTAAGGTACTACCTTGATGAATTTTTTCGATAATCACTTCAATGATGTTGCCTTTTTTACGGCTCAAATCCAGCGAGAGCAGCGATTGCCCGATAGCCTCTTTGCTGAGCCCTTGAATAACTTTTTTGATTTTAATCACAGCATTGGATTTCACGCGTGAAAGAAAAAAACCTTCAGCTTTTTCAATGGCATGCAAGACAGCATAGTCCCAATAACCCAGGTCGAAAATCACCAACTTCCCTTTCAAGGACGTGATCTCCGGAAAACACTTGCTATCATGTCTCTTCCCCGGCGTTAACTGAAACCATACCAGCAATCCGGTCAGGATATCGAAACTCGCATGCCACTTGATCGACGCCTTCGTGCGGGTACCGGGAAATGCGTTCTTCGCCCCCGGCAACAGCGTAATCGAACTCGAATCAACAACCTCAATAGCGTTGACACCGAGTTGTTTCAAAATTGTCTCACTCACCTGCACCGATGCCGCAAGACGCCCCATCAATTCCGCAATGACACTTTGCAAATTCTGTTTCAATCGGTTTCCAGCCATCCGCTCCCAAAACGCACCGCGACTGATCGATTGATTCAGGTGTCCTATCATGAAACGGCGAATGGACTCCAATGAAAATGTCTTAGAATCTCCGAAATAGCAAAACACCAAAGTGATTGTAAACTCCAAAGGTGTGATCGTGGTTCTGGCGTCCTCGGCAGGAATAAATTTTTCGAAGCATTGTTTCAAAACATCAAGAATGCTATTCTCGGTCATGGCGATACCTTTGCTGCTTTTGTAGTATTTAGTGGGCACAACTGTTTTATTATGAAAGTTAGCAAGGGTTTCGCCGTCTATTGAAAAAATTTATAACTGCATGAAATTTAAGAAAAAATATCCCGAACACTTATGAGGGTCAAAGTCAATTTCATCGCCTTCCAGAACCTCAAATTCAATTATCTTGCTGGTGGATTCCGTAATCGGCTTAAGTGCCACTTTTTTCTTTGGCTTCTTGCAGAGCCACCAGGAACCCATTAGAGGTATCTCCACTCTACAGGCCGGGTTAGGACATTGGATTGTTCGTGCCCAAATATACCCAATAACGACTTCGCCGTCTGTAGATTGGTAAAAGTGCTTTACATCGCGTTCCACTTGTTGACGAATGGCCCCAACACTCCATTCAAGCGCCTCTGCAATAAGGGGGCGTTCATTGTCGGAAAACAGCGAACTCCCGCTCGAACCGGCCAGATCAGAGAAATTTTGCGCGTATTCTAGAGTTGCGAGCTGAATGATATGGGCCACGGGGTTCAGATCGTTCGCAATAGCGTGGCATCCAAGCCTTTCAGCTTCCAGAGGAATCGCCCCACCGCCTGCAAATGGATCCAACACTACTGGAATGCGCCTAGCCCCTTTCGCATCCGGAGAAATTAGGTTTCTTTTCGCTTTAGCTACCACGCCAGCGTCCATTGTTGCAGGGTCCGTCACCTCCCACTTAACCAAGTCTGCGATCAATGTGTGCTCTGCCCTACGCTGATCCGAATTGGTAGGAGCAGGTCTCAACGCCGCGTAGACAGCAGCGCGGCAGCCCGCAAGAGGTCTGCGTGCCCACCAGATATGAAGCGTCGAGATATGACCATGTCGAAGAGACTTCTCTCTCCTACTTTCTTTTGATACTGCTCCTAGCGGCAGGCTGTCCTCAATGAGGCGCCGATCTGTCATGTTTCCAACTCCCTGGTCCAGGCCATGAGTTTTTTCTGTAGTTCCTCTTTCGAGGGTAGGTAGAGCTGGTACTCGGATGCGTGGATGTTGGCGTCAAGTCGCGGACTAGAGGGTGCTGTCAGCGCAGATTCAACAGGCGGTGCCTGTCGAATCCAAGCGGAGGGTGAATTCCGACGCCATTGACCTCGATCTTTAGGAGCGTCAGCCATCGTCGCCATCCGCTTCGGTGACGAGTGTCTCAAGTCCAGTGACCCACCCATCGAAGCCTGGGCAGGTATCCCTCAGCGTCGGCAAGCCGGCCTCCAGCGTAGCGAGCTCCCCATGCAGCACCTTGTTGTATCCCGGAACATGGGCGAGGAGCCGTTTCGAGGGCGCGGTCTGCGGTCCATCGTTGACATCTTCCGGCGCCACCGCTCCGATCTCAGCCGTGAGCGTCGCCAAGCCCTGCTGCTGGACCGGGTCGTCCAACAGGTTGCCGAGAGCCGGCAAGGCGGCGAGCACCAAAGCCTCGAACTCGAACTGTTGCACATAGGGGATGAATCGATGATGGTCCACATCCTCGGCAAGGGCCGCTTCGCATGCGCCTCTCCGTGCCGCGCGATCAGGCAGCTGCCGGATGGTCTCGTAGTTCGGAAAGTCATCCGGCAGCCCGTAGAGATCAAACAGCGTCGTTACCCAGCAGTCGCGTGATGCCGGCTCCAGCAGCTTCACAATGTCTCGGCGCCAATGCCTGTAGTGACCGCCACCGCGTCCGCCAGAGCCACGCCGTTGTGCGAGCCGTTTGCCGACAATGGTGGCCGAGGTGTAAACGCCGAGTGGGTCCAGATGCGGCTTGAGCACGCTGTTGACGAAGGCTTCCTCAGTTTGACCCTCGACGACCACAATCAGGCGCGTCACGGGCGACCTCCGATGACTCCCTTGTCGAAGATTTCAGACAGGCTGTAGTCATCCAACCAGGTGTCCAGGCATTCGGGATCCAATCGCTCCAGTATCGTCTGCCCGTCCCGACGTTCGACGACGGCCACCTCCTCGGCGTCGAAGTGGTCGAGGAACGCGGTCGACTGGGTGGCGAACAGCACCTGGGTGCGGTGCGAAACCGAACGCGCCAACTCGGCCAGTAAGCCGATGGCCGACGGATGCAACCCGAGCTCAGGCTCGTCGATGCTGAGGAACCGGGGCAGGCTCGCGATCGGTTGGGCAAGCGCGGTGATCAAGGCGATGGCGCGTAAGGTCCCATCGGAGAGCTGATGCGCCCCGAATCGCTCTCCACGGTCGTCGTTCCAATCGAGACGCACGCTGTTGCCGCCGGCCGGGGTCGGAAGCAGCTCCCGCACACCTGGCGCGACGCGCTGAACCAGGAGCCCGATGCGTCGCCAGGCCTTGCGGTCCGCCTCCTCGTCGCTACCCTCCAAACGCGCTAGAAAGGCCGCGAGGTTGCTGCCATCCGACCGGAGAAACTGGTCGTCAGTGGCGAGGGCCTGGGTGCGCAGCGCCGACGTCATGGATGTATCGTGGAAGTGGAAGAAGCTCAGCTGGGACAGCCAGTAGTTGACTGTCTTGTTCGTGGGATGTTGTTGGACCCGCTCCCGCAGCACGGACTCCCAGTGTCCCGCACCGAGACTGGTCATGGCCATGTCGGTCGAGGCCGGATGGCGATAGCCGACGGACTCGTCCAGGTACATGAGCCGGTCACCCGCCGCAAACCCCAGGCGGACTTGATAGCGGTTGCCAGCCCCGCCTTGCTCGAAGTCGAGTTCCAGGGTGATTGCCTGCGTCTGCTTCGGGCCATAGTGCAGGAGGGCAGCCGCACCACCTGCCTCGCCGACAAACCGCTGCAACGCACCGGTGCGCATGAGTGGCAGCATGCGCAAGGTCCTGAGCAGATTTGACTTTCCGGACCCGTTCGCGCCGATCAACACAGTCAGCGGTCCGGGCGCCAACTCGATCTCGGCAATTGAGCCCAATCCTTCGATTCGGATGCGTTTGAGGCCGTCGCTCATCTTCGTGCTCTTCGTGTTCTTCGTGGTTCAACTGCCCCGTTTGGGCTCGTCACTTGCAGCCTACGGGATACGAGACCCGTCCAGTTGGATGGAGATCCTTCGATTCAGCTCATCGACCTTGGCCGCAAGCGCCGCGTCCCGCGCGGTCAGCGTCAGGAGCTGGCCGTCTCGAGCCGCGTACAGTGCAACCCGATCATCCAAGTGTTGCGCCAGTGCCCAGGTGCTTGCGCGCAGCCACAGGCGCGCGTCGGCGTCGATCTCGCGGGCGAGGACGAAGCGGGCATCCTGACCGTCGGCATCCCGCGCGACGGCGTCGAGACCGAGCCCCTGATCGCGGATGTCGTCGAGGACGCGCCCTTGCGCGACCTCGACCTCGCGCACCTGGGCGAGCAGCGCATCGCTGGCGGCTGTCGGTGGGCTCGCGCGGTCCACGTTCGCGTTTGCGCTTTCATCGGGGGGCAGCACCGTGATCACACCGAGGAGCTCAGGGGCTCGGGGCACCAGTTGCTGCTCCAGCCGGATCTCCGCGAGCCGTTCTTCCTGGCGACGCTTCGCCTCCTGCATGAGCCGCTGTTCGCGTCCGATGGCCAGGCTCATGTCCTGCCCTTGGGCGGACTTGGCTTCGAAGTCGAGGAGACGGTCGGCATGCCGGCTGATCACGACGCGAAAGGAGCGCTCCAAATAGCGCTCCTTGAGGCCCAGCTCCTTCAGGCGCCCGCTCGCGACCTCGTTGACGAAGCGCGGCACCAGGTGCTCTAGGCAGTAACGCGTCGCGGCGTGCTTGCGCAGGTCGAAGTCCGTCATGGCGGGCGGCACAGGCCCGTCGGTACGCGGACGGAGGTCGTGGAGCCGGATCGGGTGCGCGGGCGTGAACGCAACGTCGGCGCCTTCGCCGGCACCTGGTGACTGGACAGATGTGGCGTCCTCGCGGACGGCGAAGAGCCGTTGGGAGAGCACGCGTCCAGTGCCATCGCCGACCACACCGCGGAAGAACCAGAGTCGCTCCGGCCCACGCGCGTCGACATCGAAGAACAGGGCGCCGCGCGCCAGGGCATCGGTGAAGCCGGTCTCGGCTGCCTTAAGGACCGACTCGAAGAGCGGGTGCCCGGGACCGAGCAGCTCGGTGCGGCCGTCTTCGCCGACCTCGGCCTTGTCGAAGGTGAGGGAGAGATAGGCTCGGTTCACGCTGCCATGACGGCGTCGGAAGTCGATCTCCTGCTCGTGACGAAGATTCACCGGCACCCGCTCGACCCGCAGCTTACCGTCGGCCCGCCGTTCCCAACGGCCGCGATTGCGCTCCAGGGTGCGGGTGAAGAACTGCTCCAGGTGCGACGGCAGCAAGGCTTGGCCCGCTGAGCGCATGGCGTCGATGCGCAGCTCCGGCAGATTCACGAAGCGGCGTGCGAGCCCCTCCTCGCGGACGGCCATGAGCGAGCGTTGGTGATCGGGGCTGACCGCCTGCTCGATGCTGGTCACCGCGTCGGCGAGGCGCCGCCGGTTGGTGATGCAGTCGATGATCAGCTCCGAGAGGGAGATTTCGTGGTCTTCGAGCAGGTCCCCCACCAGGTCGAAGACGCGGTCCGAACCGAGCCCCTTGCGCATCTCTTCCATCTTGCGCAGCAGCGCGGCCAGTACGGCACCCTCGCGGGTATCGGTGGCGACGAGGTTGAAGATGAAGACCTCGTTCTGCTGGCCGATACGGTGGATGCGACCCATGCGCTGTTCGAGCCGGTTGGGGTTCCACGGGATGTCGTAATTGACCATCTGGTTGCAGAACTGGAGGTTGATGGACTCGCCACCGGCCTCGGTCGCCACCATGATCTGCGCCTCGCCGCGGAACAGCTCCTGCTGTTGGCGCCGTTGATCCATGGAGAGCGAACCCTCGATGACGGCGACGATGAAACCCTGGGCGCGGAGCTGCTCCACGAGGAATGTGAGCGTGTCCTTGGCCTCGGTGAAGATCAAGAGCTTCTCGCCCCGCGCGGCCAGGCCCTCATCGCGCAGGATGGCGTCCGTGAGCTGGATCAGTTTGGCCTCGATGCCACTGCCCAGCGCCGCGCGCGCCTGCCGCAAGAGCCGCTCCAGGGCCTGAACCTCGGCCTCCAACTCGCCGATGGACTCGGCGTTGGTGAGACGTTCGACCAGCGAGTCCTCGACGTCCCAGCGCTCGGTCTCGGATAGGTCGTCGAGATCATCCACATCGGCGCCGCTGACTAGACCGGGGCGGAGATCGGGGCGCAGATCGTCGAGCGCCGCGTCCGAGGTGCCGTCGCGAAGCGTCGTTCTGGCCTTGGCCGCAGCGAGCGCTCGTACCTGGTCGAGCAGTTCCTGGAGACGCTCGTGACGACGGTTGAGCGACGCGGTGATGGCGGCGAGGCTCGATGTCAGGCGCCGCTGCAGAATGGTCATCGCGAAGCCGACGTTGCGCTTCTCCTCCTGCATCGCTTTGTTGAAGTGTTCGGTGACGTACTCCGTGACCGCGTCGTAGAGCGCGCGCTCCGCACGGCTCAGGTCGAAGGTGACGGTCTTGACGGTGCGCTGCGGAAACAGCGGCGATCCGTCGAATCGGCACATCTCCTCCTTGAGCCGGCGCAAGATGATCGGGTTATCTGCCGAGGACATGGCCTCCTCGAGGATGTGCCGATCGGCAAACAGATCCTTGTCGAGCAGTTCGAGCAGGAGACGGAAGTTCTCGGGATCGCCCTTGTGCGGCGTGGCGGTCAGCAGCAGCAGATGCTTGGTGCGGACGGAAAGCTCTTCGCCAAGCCGATAGAGTCGGGTCTTGCGGGTCTTCTGCGCGCGCACGCCTTGGCGGTAGGCGGCCATCTTGTGCGCCTCGTCGGCGATGACCAGGTCCCAGTCCGCCTCCTTGAGCGTCTCGAGCACATTGTCGCGCGCGGCCCAGTAGACCGAGGTGATGCAGCGGTCGTTCTCAGTCCAGGGGTTGCGGCCGACGTTGGCCTTGAGCACACCGTTATCGACGATGGTGAACTCCTCGGAGAACTTCTCCGAGAGCTCCTCCTGCCATTGGCGAGAGACCAGCGGCGGTAAGACGATCAGCACCCGGTCCGCCAGTCCACGGAAGCGCAGCTCTTTGAGCAGCAACCCGGCCATGATGGTCTTGCCGGCACCGGGGTCGTCGGCGAGCAAGAGGCGCACCAGCGGCGACTTGAGCATGTAGCGGTAGACCGCATCGAGCTGATGCGGCAGCGGGGTGATGGCCGAGGCGTTGACCGCGAAGTGTGGGTCGTACTCGTAGGCGAGGCGGATGCGCAGGGCCTCGATGGCAAGATGAAACGCCTCGGCATCCCCAGAAAAGTCCATGCCCTTGGCGCTGGAGAGGATCCTGAGCCGCTGCGCCTGCTCTGCCGTGACGATGATGCCGGGATAGAACTGGCGCGTGCGGGTACCGACGGCGTCGATCTGGAGCATGGCGCCGAACTGCTCCAGGCCGAGCACGCGAACGGGCTCGGGCCACAGCGGTCCTTCGAGCAGCATGTCTTTTTCGATGGCCGCGCTCATGCCGAGTCACCCCGCTGCGTTTGTGCCGGCAGACTCCAGCAGCCCGGCACCAGCCATGCTGAAGGCTTGTGGACCGGCAACGATCAGGTGATCGATGACCGGAATCCCGATCGACTCGAACACGCCGACGAGCCTGTTGGTCACGGCGATGTCGTTTTGCGACGGCTCCGCTCGCCCGCCGGGATGATTGTGGGCGAACACCACCTTTGCCGCGCGATGGCGCAGCGCGGCCTCGACCACCAGGCGCGGGTAAACCGGGGCGCTGTCGATGCTGCCCTCGATCAGCGGCAAGGCTCTCAGGACGTGGTTTTCGTGGGTCAGCAGAATGAGCAGAAAGACCTCGTTGTTGGCGGTAGAAAGCTCATCCACGGCGAAGCGGATCAGATCCTCGCGGGTGCCGAGTTGCGGCTTGTGCCCCCAGCGGACTCGCAGATAGCGCCGCGTGAGCGCCGGCATCAGGTTGAGCAGTGTCGCCGCGAAATCGCCGATTCCGTCGACCTTGGCCAACTCTGCCGCTGGGGTGTCGAGGACGTTGGCAAGCGACCCGAAGCGATCGAGCAAGGCGCGGGCGATGGGTTTCACGTCCTTCCTCGGCACGGCGTAGGTCAACAGCAATTCGAGGACTTCGTGATCTTCGAACGCGCTGAGACCGCTCCCGTTGAAGCGGTCGCGCAATCGCTGACGGTGACCTTCCAGGTAAGACATGCCCTTGCTGCGTTCCCTATTCGTCCTGCGTCCCCGCGCTTGCACCCACCGCACCTGCGCCGCGCACCCACCTATCCAGGTTCTGCTGCTGGAACTTCCAGCAACGCCCGACCTTGTGTCCAGGCACGTCTTTCTGCGTGACCCAGGCGTAAGCCCCGTCTATGGAAACGCCCATATCTTGCGCGATCTCATCGAGCGACCGCCAGCGATCTTGCAAGTCCTTCTCCCGATCTGGTTGCACCAATTGGCACTGGTCATAGATGCCGGTATGCATGGTTGTCCTACGGATTCACTTTCCTACGGATTCACTTGGTTGTCCTACGGATTCACTACGGATTCAATGGATTTGGCACGCGTTCGACGCGTAGATCTGCCAACGCCTTGTCCGCTGTTTTCCGGGGCGTTGCCCGCGTAACACATCGACCCATGCACCCGGGACGAAGTTCGACACACCGCGGAGACGCAGAGAACACAGAGAAGAGGCATGCATTCGCCTTGGCCCCTGTGCGCACTCTGCATCTCTGTGGCGACTAATGAGCTTCTTTTAAGGCAGCACCCAGAAAACGTCAAGTTTCTCATGCCTTGATGTCATGTCCTGGCAGCGCCGGCTTTCCAGCCGGCCCACCGGGAGCGCCAGCTTCCCACCCGGCATCGCCTAATGCAGCCTCACCACCTGCATCAGGCAATCATACATCTAAAACGACTCGCCACATCCCCTCCCTCCCATCCAACTCACACAGATACATCTCAAACCGATCCCAATATCCCACCCCAAATCCAACCTCTCACTCTCGGAATCCCATCTCCAAAGAATTACCCAACGCATCAAGCATCGAAACTCTCTGAGTAAACAATTCCCAAGCAGCAAGCAAACCGGTTCGGCAACGCCTGCAGCCCCAAGACCAGCCCGCGCAGCGTCGTTTCGGATACACAGCAAAACGAATACACTATAAGAATTCGCACAATTCACCCGCCAGCAAACACGCCACCGAAGGCATACGAGATGATCGACATCCATAAAGGACAAACCGAAGATCAAGAATCGGCAGCGAAGCCCGCGGAGCCATCGGTTTTCATCGGCGATGATGACGGCGCATCGAAGCCGCTGCCGGAGGAGCCGCAGTCACTTGCTGAACATCTCGAGTCCGCTCCACGGGCGTGCAGCGATGAAACATCTGCCGATCCCGAGCGGCCGCCCTCCGATGTCATTCCTGACGAGCCGGAGCCATCGGATTCCGATGAGGCGCCAGCAGAGCCGGAGCCCACGGCCTCCCGCCGCGATTGGCGCTCCTGGCTCAGCTCGGGCTGGGCTAAATTCGTCTCTTTTCTCGCCCTGGTTTCCGCCGTAGTGACCATCGTCGCCTATGTCGAAGGCAAGCTCGGCGACGGCGCCATCAGTATTCCTGAGATCCGCGTTCAGCTCGTGGAATCGGTCGAGGCAACCTATCGGCGCCAGAAGGAAGCCGCCGAGGCGATTGTCGGCGATTGGCAGGAGCGCGAGCGCCAGCTCGAGGCGGCCCTGAAACAGCGCGATGCGCAGCTCCAGCGCATTCATGCGCTGGCCGAGGAGTTTCAGCGCATTGCCAGCGGTGCCGATGCCGATACGATCGCCAGCAAGCTCACCCGCATCCTGCAAGAGCAAGGTCCGTCCCAGGCCCTCGACTACATCGAGACCCAGCGCGAGGACATCGTCGCGCGCTTTCTTGCGGACCGCGCTGCCAACCTCGCCAAGCTGGAGCCGCTGCTCGCCAGTGCCGGACTCTATGCCTCCGAGGGCGAGGCTGAGCAAGCGCGTGGTCTCTATGCCCAGATCGTCGAGCTTGCGCCGGACTGGCCCGAGGCCCTTGCTGCCCACTGGGGTTTCCTGATCGATCAGGGCGATCTTGCGATGATCCGCGGCACCCTTGATGCGGCCGAGCGGGACTTTGCCCTGGCCCGTCAGCGTGTGGAGACATTGATCGCGCTCCAACCCGAGGAGCCGCATTGGCAGCACAATCTTGGGCTTTGTTTTGATCGCACCGGCGATGTCAAAGTCGCCCGCGGTGATCTGGATGGGGCGCAAGAGGACTACGAGAGCTCCCTGGCCATCCTTGAGCGCCTGGCTGCTGATGAGCCCGGCAATGCCGGGTGGCAGCGGGATCTGTCGGTGAGCCTGGAGAAGCTCGGCGATGTCAAAGTCGCTCGCGGTGATCTGGATGGGGCGCAGCAGGACTTCGAGAGCTCGCTGGCTATCCGCAAGCGCCTGGCTGCTGATGAGCCCGGCAATGCCGAGTGGCAGCGGGATCTGTCGGTGAGCCTGAACAAGCTCGGCGATGTCAAAGTCGCCCGCGGTGATCTGGATGGGGCGCAGCAGGACTACGAGGGCTCGCTGGCTATCCGCAAGCGCCTGGCTGCTGATGAGCCCGGCAATGCCGGGTGGCAGCGGGATCTGTCGGTGAGCCTGGAGAGGCTCGGCGATGTCAAAGTCGCCCGCGGTGATCTGGATGGGGCGCAGCAGGACTTTGAGCGCTCGCTGGCCATCGCTGAGCGCCTGGCTGCTGATGAGCCCGGCAATGCCGGGTGGCAGCGGGATCTGTCGGTGAGCCTGAATAAGCTCGGTGATGTCAAAGTCGCCCGCGGTGATCTGGATGGGGCGCAGCAGGACTTCGAGGGCTCGCTGGCTATCCGTGAGCGCCTGGCTGCTGATGAGCCCGGCAATGCCGAGTGGCAGCGGGATCTGTCGGTGAGCCTGAACAAGCTCGGCGATGTCAAAGTCGCCCGCGGTGATCTGGATGGGGCGCAGCAGGACTATGAGCGCTCGCTGGCCATCGCTGAGCGCCTGGCTGCTGATGAGCCCGGCAATGCCGGGTGGCAGCGGGATCTGTCGGTGAGCCTGAATAAGCTCGGTGATGTCAAAGTCGCCCGCGGTGATCTGGATGGGGCGCAGCAGGACTTCGAGGGCTCGCTGGCTATCCGTGAGCGCCTGGCTGCTGATGAGCCCGGCAATGCCGAGTGGCAGCGGGATCTGTCGGTGAGCCTGAACAAGCTCGGCGATGTCAAAGTCGCCCGCGGTGATCTGGATGGGGCGCAGCAGGACTATGAGCGCGATCTGGCTATCGCTGAGCGCCTGGCTGCTGATGAGCCCGGCAATGCCGGGTGGCAGCGGGATCTGTCGGTGAGTTTGAATAAGCTCGGTGATGTCAAAGTCGCCCGCGGTGATCTGGATGGGGCGCAGCAGGACTTCGAGGGCTCGCTGGCTATCCGTGAGCGCCTGGCTGCTGATGAGCCCGGCAATGCCGAGTGGCAGCGGGATCTGTCGGTGAGCCTGGACAAGCTCGGTGATGTCAAAGTCGCCCGCGGTGATCTGGATGGGGCGCAGCAGGACTTCGAGGGCTCGCTGGCCATCGCTGAGCGCCTGGCTGCTGATGAGCCCGGCAATGCCGAGTGGCAGCGGGATCTGGCTGTATCCCATTACAAGCTCGGAACCGTCGCCGATGCCCGCGGCGATCAACACGCTCTGGCCCAGCATTGGAGCGCCATGCTGGCAATCTTCGATGCTCTCGATCAGGCAGGAATGCACATCAGCCCATCGGATCGGGCGGGGTTGCCTGCTATCCGTGCGCGGGTCGAGGCGATTTCGACCGCAACGCCGGCACGGAACACTCCTGCAGCGTCACCAGGGGCCGATTGAGTGAAGCACCTGGGAGCACGTCAGGGCGAAAGGTTAGGCTGGCAACCTCGATTTGCCTAGTCGTTCCTTCACCTGGTCATACAGCTCGCGCGGCACTAACTTATCGCTCACCAGATAGGCTACGGCAATAGGCGACAACGGTTTCCGTTGCTGGTCATTTACCATCATCATTGGTCTCTTGCTGTACTTCGATATGTCCGAGGGGTAACCGGGGTCTTCGTGTGCGCGGCGGATCGGCTGGGCGCATGTCGCATGCAGCGCCAGTCAAGTCGGGCAGCCGCGCGAGATCCTTGGGACGTACGGCCCGGTGGTTGTTCTGCAGTTCACTCAGACTATCCCGCACGCGGGCGTCGATTACTGATGTACCGCCAGACTGCTCTCGTGGCTGCACAGTCGTGGATCGCACGATGACTGGAGCCGGGCCATTCGAAGCCAACGTGAGCGGCGGCGACGTAAAGTCGTTGCCAACGCCAGTCTTCGTGGTAGGGGTTCCACTCGCCATAGACCTCGGCGAACGCCAGCATCGCGCATTCGATTTCCGCGGCAGTCCGTAACTCCGAGGCAAGGAATGCGCTGTCGAAAGCGGCGTTGTAGATAACGACCCTTGTGCCGGTGACGGCCTCGATGATCTGGGATCGGAGATCGGATAGGACTGGCGCTGAAGCCACATCTTCGGGGCTGATGCCGTTGATGTATTCTGCTTCGGGCCAGCTGGTATGCCGGATCGGCCGCACCAGGGTGTCCAGCAGGGGCTGACCCTGGTCGTCGAGGATGCCGATCTCGACGATCTCATCTTCAGATGGATGCAGGCCCGTGGTTTCCAGGTCGAGGTAGACGGTTTGTCTTTGACACGGCGCACTGGGATCGCCGGCTTTCTAGCCGGCTCGTGTTTGGCACCGCGCACTGGGAGCGCCGGCTTTCTAGCCGGCTCGTGTTTGGCACCGCGCACTGGGAGCGCCGGCTTTCTAGCCGGCTCGGCTTTGGCACGGCTCAATGCCGTGCCAAAGACGTAGGATATGGCGAAACTCTTCAAACCTGGGCCACTTCCATCCGAGATGAACATGCGGGAGAGGACGCGCCAAGTGGTGCCGACCGCAAGATCGCCTGATGCGGGCATCGAGCCCGCATCAGGCGAGGCCGGCTGGAAAGCCGGCGCTCCCAGTAGGCCGGCTGGAAAGCCGGCGCTCCCAGTAGGCCGGCGCTTCCAGTATTTAGAGGCGCGCCGGTTGAGAATAACCAGACTCCCGCGGTTTTTAGCGCTCTCCTATCCATGAGTGGACATCACCGGAAGCCTCGATCACGACCTGATCGCGGTGCCCGTTCGCGATCGAACAAGCGCGCCGCAGGCTCGACCATGAGTGCCCATCCCGAGGAATCCGGGACGCAACAGCGCAGCGGATGCGCGACGGAGTTCGGCTCGTTCAGATCACTCGCAGGTGAGTCCAGGGCAGTGCCCAAGTGCTTCATTGGTGCGAATGCGCAGCAGGCCCTTCGCGCGCGCTTCCGGGATGCCCTGGTTCGGGTAGCCCTCCGCTGTCTTCATGTGCGGCAGAATTTGCCGGTAAATTGGGTTGTCCTTCACCCCGGTCCTTCACCCCGTCTGCCTCGAAAGCGCCTGCCGTTGCGAGCAGTAGATAACGGGGCGTTGCGTCTGTACCTCCGTCGAAGGCCAGCATGGCCTTACTGAGGGTGTCGTCGGAAACATACTATTCAGCGAAAAGCGTGGCGGCTTTGCGGTATGTGGGGTGTTCATGGCCCCAAATCCGACTGATCACGCCCAACATGGCGCCTTTGCCTCGTGAGCTGCATCGCCTCCGCTAGGCCGGCGCCCGCAAACAATGAGTCGATGAATTGGTGATGCGATAGATCCTTTGGAACAGGTAGGCCTCTGATCTTGCCCCCTTGGTCACAGCACGGTGGGATTGGGAGCATCGCCGTAGACCTGCTTGGGGTCGAAGGTCTTTTCCGTTTCCGCGTAGCCAATCTTGCCTGTCTTCAGTTCGACGGTGCGGTAGAAGCAGCTGCGGTAGCCGACATGGCAACTGGCGGGGGCGCTGTGCGTGCCGGCCGCAAGCGAAACACGCAGCCACACGGCATCCTGATCGTCGTCGATACGCATCTCGACGACCCGTTGAACCAAGCCGCTGGTCGCTCCCTTGTGCCAGAGTACCTGCCGGCTGCGGCTCCAGTAATACGCCTCGCCGGTGAGTATCGTTTTCTCCAGGGCTTCGCGGTTCATGTAGCCCAGCATCAGGACTTCGCCACTCGTTGCATCGGTGGTCACGCAGGCAATCAGGCCATCGCGATCAAACTTGGGGGCAAGATCCTGGCCCTCTTCGACTTGCTCGATCGAGGTCCGAGACGCAAAATCGATCGCGGCCGTGGGTTCGGTTTCGGGTTGATTGGATGGGTTGCTCATGCGGTTTCTCCTTGGATTCGGTGTCATGATTCAAACACCCACGGTCGTTTCATCAGGTGTTTCCAGAAAGCGGATCGTCTTGCACCGGCGGATTCATCTGGGCGAGACTACCGAGGCGCTCGAAGCATTCAGGCGCATGCATCGTCGAAGACGTCGATCAGGTAGCACACGTAACCCTTTAGCAGGCCGAAGTCATGGACTATCTGGCCATTGTCGAACGCATGTGCCTCCAGCAGCAGCTCGACCCTGTAGGAATGCCCGTGGATCGAATGCGAACATTGCCGCGTGCTGCATCCGCGCACGATGTGGGCGTTTTCGAGCCTGAACGGCTTGCGGATCAGCACATGCCGTCTCCCTCGCGGGAGCTGCCAGGCGGCACGGGGTCGTAGCCACCCGGATGCAGGGGATGACAGCGCCCGAGGCGCAGCAGCGTGAGCCACGATCCCTTGATCACACCATGTACTTGTAATGCCTCGATGGCGTATTGCGAGCAGGTGGGGTGAAATCGGCAGTGCGGGCCGAGCATCGGGCTGATGAACAGTTGGTAGCCGCGCACCAGCAGCACCAGTAGATTGGCCGGCCAGCGTTTCATGCGGATTCCTTCACGGCCCGCCGCAGCACCGGGCCCTCAGGGGTGTCCTCGACCATGAAGCCCGCAGCCTCCAGTTCCTCGCGCAGCGCGTCCGCTTTGGCAAAATCTCGGTCTCGGCGTGCTTGCTCGCGCTCAGCCAGCAGGGCTTTGATCCGAGTGTCGTCGGACGATTGCGTGGATGCTGCCAATAGCGCCGGTCGCAGCGCCGCCAAGGCCGCTTGCGGCGCCTGCTGCAGCAATCCCATCATCCCGGCGGATGCCAGTAGAACGGATTTGGCGTGCGCCCGCCGCGCATCCGTGTCTGCATCGTCCAGTTGCGTCAGCAGCACGCGCAGCCGCGCCAATGCGCCAGGGACATTGAGGTCGTTCCTCAGAGACTCCAGCAGCGCCGGGTCCGATTCGGCCTGCGGCAGGGCAGCAATATGCGCGACCTTTGACAGGCTTTCGTAGTAACGCGTCAGAGTCTGCCGCGCAGCCAGAAGGCGCTGCGCATTCCAGTCCAGCGGCCGCCGGTAGTGGGTGGAGAGCAACGCCAGGCGGATGGCTTCGCCCGGCGCCTTGTCCAGCAGATCGCGCAGCAGCAGCACGTTGCCGAGGGACTTGGACATCTTCTGCCCATCCACCGTGACGAAGCTGTTGTGCACCCAGGTGCGACAGTAGAGCACGCCGTGGGCGCAGGTGCCTTGAGCGATCTCGTTTTCGTGGTGCGGGAAGATCAGGTCCTGCCCGCCACCGTGAATGTCGATGGTATGGCCTAGGTGCTGGCCGATCATGGCCGAACATTCGATGTGCCAGCCCGGGCGACCCCGGCCCCAGGGGCTATCCCAGCCGGGTAGGTCGGGTGTCGAGGGTTTCCACAGCACGAAGTCCAACGGGTCACGCTTGTACGGTGCAACCTCTACGCGCGCGCCCGCAAGCATGTCGTCGGTGCGCCGCCTCGCAAGCTGTCCATACGCGAGATAAGACGGCACGTGAAACAGCACATGCCCCTGTTCGACGTAGGCATGGCCTCGTGCGATCAAGGTCTGGACCAGTTCGATGATGGCGGGGATGTGCCCGGTGACGCGTGGCTCCAGGTCGGGCGTCAGCACACCCAGTGCCTGCATGTCCTCGTGGTAAGCGGCGATATAGCGGTCCGTGACGGTAGCGATGGATACGCCAGCAGCGGCGGCCGCCGCGTTGATCTTGTCATCAACGTCGGTGAAGTTGCGCGCGTAGATCACCTCGGGGTAGTCATGCCGCAGCAGCCGTGACAACAGGTCGAACACCACCGCGGGCCGGGCGTTGCCGATATGGGCGTAGTTGTAGACCGTGGGACCGCAGACATACATCGTCACCCGATCGGGCCGTTCGGTCTGCAACGGCTCCTTCGTCCGGGTCAGTGTGTTGTGAAGACGAATCGGCGTGCTCACGCAACTGCTCCTTCGACCAAGGCGTTGAAGGTCGCTTCGATCACATCTCTATCGACGCCGTAGGTGATGAACACGAGGCGCGAACGACGATCCTCGCTTGGCCAGGCCGGTAAGGTGACAGGCGGGTGAAAGATGTGCTGGACGCCGTGTACGACAACCGGTTGCGCGTTGCCCTCGATGTTGAGAATGCCCTTGACCCGCAAGATATGGCTGCCCACAAAGCTCATCAGCAGCTCGAGCCAGGCAGCCAGGGTTTCTTCCGGGATGGGCTGCTCGATGGTGAAGCAAAAGGCGCGGATGTGGTCGTTATGCCGGTTCGTATCATGCTGGCCGTGCGCGTGCGCATGGCTGTGCGGGTCATGCGCAGGGTGGTCGTGACCCTCATGGTCGTGATCCTGATGCTCGTGGGCGTGCCCATGGGTCGGCGGCGCCGCGTAGGCTTCTTCGCGGAGCCAGCGCGCCACGTCGGGTGATTTTGCCTCGGCGGTGAACAGCCCGAGACTCAGCACCTTCTGCGCCGCGATCTCGCCCTTGCGGACCTCCCAACAAGGCGCGGCTGGATTGATGGCCTGCAACCGGTGCAACAGTACCCTGCGTTGGGCGTCGGTGGCTAGATCGGCCTTGGTCAGCAACAACGCATCGGCCACGGCTGCTTGCTTGACCGCTTCTTTGTGCTGGTCCAGGGTGTGCATCCCGGTTGCCAGATCCACGGTGGCCACAATGCCGTCGAGCCGGTACCTCTGCGCGATCAGCGGGTGGGTCATCAGCGTATGGATGATCGGCGCCGGGTCAGCCAGGCCCGTGGTCTCGAGGAGCACGCGCCGGAACGGCCGCTGGCGGTCGTGCGCGTATCGCCAGATGATGTCGAGCAGCGTCTTCACCAAATCGCTGCGGATGCTGCAGCACACACAGCCGCTGCTCATTTCCATCACCAGGTTTTCGATGCTGTGGGCGACCAGCATGTGGTCGAGCGCCATCTCACCGAACTCGTTGATGATGACCAGGGCGTCGGACAGCTCGGGCTGATGCACCAGCTGGTTCAGCACGGTGGTTTTCCCGCTGCCCAGGAAGCCGGTCAGCAATGTGACTGGAACGAGGCTGGAGTCCGGGGCGGCGGATAGGGACGACTCTTGATGTGTCATGACGTGGGCATCAAAGATGAATGGTGGTGGGCGATCAGCCACTCCCCGTCGCGGTTCTCGTAGACGAAGGTGTAGCGCGCCGGCACGTATTCGGTCTTGCCGGCATCGATGACGCGGAAGGTGTACACGCCGGCATCGGTGATCTTGTTGCAGCCAAACTTGACATTGCGCTGATCGACCTTGCCGAGCGGCTGCTTTTGCAGAAAGTGTTCGAAGTAGTGCTGAATCTCGCCGCGGGAGAGGCGGGGGACGTTGGAGACGGTGGGCAACAAGACCGCATCATCCGTATAGCACTCGCTGACACGCCGGGCATCGCCGCTTCTGAGGGCCTCGTTCCAACGGTCGAACAACTCCTCGGCGAGGCGCAAGGTTGCCGGTGCGCAGACAGCGGTCTCGGGCACTCCGGGGGTATCGATCGGTGCTGTGCTGAAGGATGCCGTATCCCCTGAGACCGGGTGGAGACCGCCACGCAGCGAGGCGCTCAGGCTGCGCCGGTCCTTGCCTGATGTCGACTCGAGAAAGAGTGTGCCGCTGACCGGCGGGTTTGTGTGCCGAGGTTTCATATGGGTTCTTGTGTTGACGGAAAGATGAAAACGGGGTCTTGCATCTTTACATGCAAGAAAAGCAAACGGGGTCAAACCACTGGGGCAAGAGGCGAGACCCATGTCGTGACCCAGCAGGCGGACCACGCAAGATCTGGGACAGACCACGTGTTTCTCCTGTAAGCGCGAATAAGCGTGGTCTGTTCCCAATTATTTCCATAGCGATCGCTGCGGCGCCCCCGGTCTTGCCGGCTCCAAGAATTCCGACGTCTACCTGGAACGAGCTCACGACCCTCCCCTTGCGTCGATGGCTAGAGGCACGGCGTCCTCCACTTGGAGAAGGCCGCTGCCTTTCCGAATCAGAGGGTGATGACCTGGTCAGGCGGATTGCTGCCCAGTGCTTCGTAGAGCTGAGGAAAACAGCCAGCAGTCACCCCCTCGACGGTTCCCTTCGCCGTGACGTCACCTTTCCCGCACTGTTCAAAGGTGCCTTCAGCCAAGTTGCGGCGCACGGCGCACTGATCACACATCATCAACAGGATCCCGCGTTCGCGCGCAATCTTCGCCAGGCGTTCCCCGATGGGGTCACCTGCGCGAAGCACGAAGGTGTTGTCATCGAAGAAGAACATCCCAACGACGTCGGCACCATGATAGCCGCCCTCGAGCTGGGGCAAAATCATGGTGGCGAGCTGAAACGTAGAGGCCATGTCAGAGCGGAAGATGTAGGCTACTTTCATCGTCGTTTCCTCGTTGCAGTGTTCGATTTGCGATGGACGCATCGCCGCCTTCGTGACTGTGACACGCCTAAGACGGGCGTTGGAGCCGCTACTTCACCAGCGGCACGAAGAAACTGGCGCCGAAGGCCACGGCCTCGTCGAGGGTGAACTCGGTCTTGTCGCCCTCGCCCTCTTCTACCCACCGGCGGGCGGTGTCGCCGTCCTCGAGAAACACCATCTCCAGGCACATGCTGTGGGCGGCACAGGCCCCCGGCTGCTGCCAGCGCACCCCGACCCGGACGTCGGCGGAGGGCTCGGCGGACAGGATCCGGTGCCCCTGCTGGTGGACCCGGATGGGCTCGCCGGTGACCTGGCAGCGGGACTCGATGGCTACCTCGGCGTCGTACATGGGCGCCACCACCAACGCGTCCAGGGCACAGATGGCGTTCACGGCACGGCCGTTCACTTTCAGGTGATGGACGGTCTCCTCCGTCGTCATGGGGTAGGCCCCCAGCACCTTGGTCTTGTCGGCGTCGAGCACCACCAGGTCGTCGCCGCCCAGGCGTTCGATGGCGGCCGCCACGCCGTCGGCACCCACCAGGTTCGCCAGCTCGTCGTTGGTGAGGGTCCGGCCCTCCTCGGCCAGGGTGCGCAGGATGGCGCGGTGGGCCGACAACAGCGCCGGGGGCAGCGCTTGCTGGCGGGCCTGCAGCGGTAGCTGGCTGTTTAGCTTTTCGATGGCGACGGCGATCTTGTCGTTGGCTGCGGGCATGTCATGCTCCTCTTGGATTGCTGTTTGCTCAAGGGATATGGTCGGCATCTCCGACTCATGTTGGTTGACGGGGTCCGATTTGGATTCGGCCTGCCGGTCCTGCTTCGCGTCGCACCGCGCGCAGGTTCCCAGCACCTCGACGATCGGTCGCTTGGTACGGAAACCGAGGGCTTGACCTGAGGTCCGCAGGCTTTCGGCCACGCTGACATCCTTGACCTCGGTCACCTCGCCGCAGTCCTCACAGATCAGGAACTGACTCGCGTGCGGATGATCCGGGTGCGTGCAGCCCACGTAGGCGTGCAGGCTTTCGAGCTTGTGCACCAGCCCCTGCTCTAGCAGGAAGTCCAACGCCCGGTAGACCGTCGGCGGTGCGGGGTTCTTCACCACGCCGCGCATCTGATCCAGCAGCTCATAGGCGCTGATCGGCTTGTCAGAGGCACACACCAGTCGCAGAACGGTCTTGCGTTGTTCGGTAAACCGCACGCCGCGCTCGCGACACAGAACCTCGGCGCGCTCCAGTACCGGTTTCAATCGTTTGATTGCCGGGGCCACACTCGCTCGAGCAGGCGTTGCCGTAACGCCGCGCGAAGCGTTGCGCATCCTCGGCACCCAAGTCACCCGAGACCGTGGAAAAGGAACCGTGCTCAATTTTCGCGTTAGCCCGCGGATGTCTGCCGCTCGCGCAGTTCGCGTCGCTCCTGGGCCTCTACGCAGAGGGTCGCAACGGGGCGGGCTTCGAGCCGCGCCAAGCCGATCGGCTCGCCGGTTTCCTCGCACCAGCCATAGCTGCCGTCGTCGATGCGGTCGATGGCGGCGTCGATCTTACCCAAGAGCTTACGGTGGCGGTCGCGCGTGCGCAGATCCAGGGCTTGGGCGGCCTCTCTGTTGGCGCGGTCCGCCTCATCGCCAACCTCATGGTGGCTGTCGTCACGCAGCTCCGCGAGGGTCGCGTCGGCCTCGGCGAGTAACGTTGATCGCCAATCCAGGAGCTTTCGCCTGAAATAGGCCAACTGACGTGGACCCATGTAGTCGTCGTCGATGGGAGGTCCGCCATCCGCGGACCCCAGAATTTGGGCGTGCTGCGCTTGCTGGCTTTCTTGCATCGCAGGATCACCGCTTCAGTTGATCGAATACCGGGGTCACCGCTGACCTCTTTGCGGCGCGATGGCAGGAACGCATGGCAAACCTCCGGATCATGATTCGGCGGCTGCCTGGCGAAACCAGGCAAGTATCTGATTCAGGTGTGCATCGCCGTAGAGCCGGGCGAAGCGTTTTGTCTCCTCTTGGCCCGCGTCACTCAAGACAGCGATGCGCGCCTGGAGAAAATCGGGTTTCAGCGCCAGACCACATTTGACCTCGATGCAGTAGCGCCAGCTGGCGTAGTCGCTGGGAATCAGCTCTGCGGCGTAGCGTTGGGTGTCGTCGCCCATGGGATTAGTCCTCGTTCTTCTCGGCGAACCACCTGGGGAATGGGTCGTCCATCGCCCTCCAGGCGGTCGGTCCCGCGGCCATCTCCTCGTCACTGAGGAGGCATTGATCGAGGATTTCGCGGGTCTGCTCCGGTTGGAGGTTTTGGCCAATGAACACGATCTCTTGGCGGCGGTCGCCGTACTCGCCGTGGAAATCGGCCTCGATCCGTACCAGATGCTCGGGGTTCGTCGGCCAATGCTCGCGGGGCGCGGCGGCCCACCAGATCCCGGCCGGTCCATGGCGCACGATGCCGCCGGCTTGCGACCATTCGCCTGCCGCATCGGGGCGCGAGGCAAGCCAGAAAAATCCCTTTGAGCGCAGGACGTTGCCGGGCCAGTCCGTCTTCAGCGCTTCGGCGAAGCGCGCCGGATGGAAGGGTCGACGCGCGCGATAGACGAAGCTGCCGATGCCGTACTCCTCGGTCTCGGGCCTGTGCTCGCCGCGCATCTCGGCGAGCCAGCCCGACGACTGGGCGGCGCGGGCGAAATCGAACCGCCCGGTACCCACCACCTCGTTCAGTGGGATCTCTCCGAAGCTGGCGTCGATGATCCGGGCATGCCGATTGAGCTGGCGCAAGGCGTGTCGCAGTCGTTCGCGTTCGGCACTGGTGATCAGGTCGATCTTGTTGAGGACGATGACGTCGGCAAACTCGACCTGGTCGATCAACAGGTCGGAGACGGTGCGCGCATCGTCTTCGCCGAGTGATTCGCCACGCGACTGAAGGCTGTCGGCGCGCTCTAGGTCGACATCGAAGTTGACCGCGTCAACCACCGTGACCATGGTGTCCAGGCGCGCCACGTCGGACAGGCTGGTGTCCTCTTCGTCCCGGAAGGTGAAGGTCTCGGCCACGGGCAGCGGCTCGGAGATGCCGGTCGACTCGATCACCAGATAATCGAAGCGGCCTTCTTTCGCCAGCCGACTGACCTCGACCAGCAGATCCTCGCGCAATGTGCAGCAGATACAGCCGTTGCTCATCTCGACCATCTTCTCCTCGGCGCGGTTGAGCTCGACCTCCTTGTTCACCAGCGCGGCGTCGATGTTGATCTCGGACATGTCATTGACGATGACCGCGACGCGTCGCCCCTCGCGATTGTTGAGGATGTGGCTGAGCAGTGTGGTCTTGCCAGCGCCGAGAAAACCGGACAGCACCGTCACCGGTAGCTTCTGTTCAACGGTCGATTGCGGGTGCATAGGGGGTCTCCTGGGAGTGTAGGCGGAGGCTTGCAAGGTGTCGTTCGACTCGTACCGAAGCGGCTCGATGCAGCCGAGAGCTTAGATTTCACAGTCGTCTGCTGCTCGCGCGATGCTGGTACGAGCCAAAATGTTATAACATACCATTTTTCTTCTCGTCAACAGAGCCAGCAAGCGCAGCACGCCCAAACTCCAGGGTCCTCGGATGGCGGACCTTCCATCCGAATCTCGGCATTGCGTCCGTTGACATTGCTGTGGATCGGACCGGACTGGAACCGCCGGCTTTCTAGCCGGCCCGTCTTTGGCACGGCTCAATGCCGTGCCAAGGACGTAGGATATGGCGAAACTCTTCAAACCCGAGCCAATTCCATCCAAGATGAACATGCGGGAGAGGACGCGCCAAGTCGTTCCAACCGCAAGATCGCCTGATGCGGGCATCGAGCCCGCATCAGGCGAGGCCGACTGGAAAGCCGGCGCTCCCAGTAGGCCGACTGGAAAGCCGGCGCTCCCAGTAGGCCGGCTGGAAAGCCGGCGCTCCCAGTAGGCCGGCTGGAAAGCCGGCGCTCCCAGTAAGCCGGCTGGAAAGCCGGCGCTCCCAGTAAGCCGGCTGGAAAGCCGGCGCTCCCAGTAGGCCGGCGCTCCCAGTAGGCCGGCGCTCCCAGCAAGCTCCTGCCGAGCCTGAGCCCTCAGCCTCCCGCCGCGATTGGTGTATCAGGCTCAGCTCGGGCTGGGCCATGTTCGTCTATGCCCTCGCCCTGGTTTCCGGCGTGGTGACCATCGTTGCCTATGTCGAGCTCGATGACAGCACCATCAGCATTCCCGAGATCCGCGTTCAGGTCCTGGAGTCGGTCGAGGCGTCCTATCGGCGCCAGAAGACAGTCGCCGAGGCGATTGTCGGCGATTGGCAGGAGCGCGAGCGCCAGCTCGAGGTGACTGTGAAACAATGCGGTGTGCAGTTCCAGCGCATCGCCAGCGGTGCCGATGCCGACCGGGTCGCCTGCAAGAGCAAGGTCCGTCTCGGCACGTGGGAGCAAAGGATGCGTTTTGGGTGTCGATCAGGATCAAAGACATGCGATTGTCGGTTTCGATCCCGATGTCGATCCCGATCCTGGCGCATACTTACAGGATCTTGTCCTTTGGGAATCCATCGCCAATGCGTCTACCCTTGTTCAACTCGCCGCCGTATGTCGCAACAAGGCCGCAAGCCTACAGTCTGCATCCAGGTCCAACGCTAATGTCACCAAGGCATAGAATCTTGTCTATCGATTACATAAGCGGCCGGACGACCCGGCGCCGGTTCACCATGGGCATGATGATGGCTATGATGTTTGCTCTATGCGGCGGACTCCTGCTGCCGAATATGGCTGCCGCCGAACAAACCGCTTTCCAGACCGTCGAGGTGGCAAATATGCGGCGTTTCGAGTATGGAATCAAAGACGACGCAGGCGTCGACTCCGCGCTGACGTTTCGGCTGCCGCTGTCGAACATCGGCGAATCCTACCGACATTTCCAAGCGCATGATCCTGCCGATCTGCGCGCGCAGGCGAAGGCGGATCGGATTCAACAGATCCAGGCGATGGTGACGAACTTGCGCCGGCGTTATCCGCAGGTGCAGTTCAGCGTGGATGCGCAGGGGAATATACAGACGCGCATTGGGCCTCCGACGGACTTCGCGGATGCTCAGCGGCTGGTGTTCGATCGGACTCTGGAGGAACAAATTGCGCTGCTGAACCTGCGGTTCCCGGATGCCAAGGTCATCGCCGACGGCAACAGGTACCGGATCACGGCACCAGATGACCGCCAGATGCGGGCCATCGAGGCCGAGATGCAGGCCGCTCAGCAGGTGGCGAGTGACGCGGTCGCGGCCTATGTCCAGCGCGCTCGGCGGCAGACGAAGCAGGACTCTTCGGTATTGCAGGAACGAGTCCAGGCGGAGCTGACCCGGATCGAGCAGGGCATGGACGACTTCGTGCAGAGTTATTTTATGGCGCGCAACTACCGACTCACCAATCAGCGCCTGCTGATGCCGGACTACGCCCGGTTGGCCAAGGTAGAGACACCCTGGCTGGCGCCGGTCGCCGAGGCCATCGCAGCCTGGAGCGCCGCTCTGGACGGCAGCGGCGCCGGGCAACGCGTGTTGCTGAATCGGCTGCTGCTGTTTACGCAGAGTATTCCTTACAGTCGGCTCGCCGATCGGCAGTCAAGCATCGGTTTTCTGCCGCCGTTGCAGCTGCTCGATGAGAATCGGGGGGATTGCGACAGCAAGGCCGTGCTGTTCGCCGCCATCGCCCATCAGCTGTATCCGCGGTTGCCGATCGTGATGGTGTTGCTATCGAACCACGCCTATCTGGCGCTCGGGATCTCGCCGGAGCCGGGGGATAGGTTTATTGAACGCGATGGGCGGAGCTGGACCCTGGCAGAGCCGGTTGGCCCCGGGCATACGCGGTTGGGGGAGTTGGGCAAGGAATCGGAGGCGACAGCGGTCGAAGCTGTGCTGAGACTGTTCAACTAGTGCAGCGGTGCGGATGTCCCGCTAGCGTTTCCAGGGAGCTGGGTTGTGCAGAGGGGCTGGGCTCGTAACGGCATATGCCCTCTCTTTTCTGCGTGCTGCAAGCCTCTGCGGTGAAGCGCATTTCATCCTGGGTGAAGACGAGCCGCGAGAGATGGATCTTGGCTAGGCTGTCGAAATGTCCTGAGTTTTGATGCCAAACCGATTCCGGGTTTTGGATTGCTTCATCGAACGCACTGGGGAAGCCTCATCGGTGTCGGGGTCGCCATCGGAATCGGAATCGGAATCGAATCCGCTCATCGATCAAAGCAGCCAGCTCGATACCAATCCCTAATTCCGACCTTGACACCGATGAAGCATCCATAAACCGGGAAGCGCTTGTTTTAGTGAGACGGCAGATTTCGACAGCCTAGGTCTTGGCTGCATGCCTGTTCACAGTGGGCACAAAGGGTTTCCGGGTAAAAGCCAACTGAACTCATCTGTCGCTCAGGCATCTGAAGGGCGCGGCACGACGCCGAAGCGGTTGGCCTCGGACGTGCCCTCGAGGATGAAGAAGGCCAGCAGAATGATCGGACCGATGACCGGGATCAGCCCGATCCAAAGCCAAAGCCCGGTTCGGTTGCTGTCATGCAGGCGGCGCACCGCGACGGCAATGGTGGGCAGCAGCACGCCCAGGGTGTATAGGCCGCTCAACAGCCCATAGCCGCTGTTTGGGTCGAGGGTGCCGGTGGGTTGATCCACCGAGTTGATCGGCGACTCTGGGCTCTCGACGCTGAATCCATTCAGGTCGAACAGGCCGAGCTGCTGATCCAGCGCCGCCAATAAGGCCGTGATCAGCAGATTGATCAGGAAGAACCACCAGAACTCGGCCCGCGAGGCGCGTCCGGCAAAAACGGCATATTTTTTGAAAGCTACCAGATACCAGCGCATAGGTTCATGTCGGCTGTTGAAGGAGAAGGGAGCAGCACAGCTGAGGCCGGTCTTGCGACATCGGCCGGCGACGGCGATGCATGCCGCAATCCTGCTGCCTTGCAGGTCTAACATAAAAAAAGGCTTACGGCTGCCGCCGTAAGCCTTGGTCGATTGGTAGCGGGGGCAGGATTTGAACCTACGACCTTCGGGTTATGAGCCCGACGAGCTGCCTGACTGCTCCACCCCGCAACTGAGCCGATTATAATAATCGGTTCTTGCATTACTTGCAAGGGGTTTGGAAAAAAGCTGGTTGGGAGGTTCGGTATCGGTTATAAAATACAATTAAATCAAGTATTTAAAAATAAGCTTGATGCACCGCAGAAACGCAGAGAAGTGGGATGCGTTAGCCTTAGCTCCTCTGCGCACTCTGCGTCTCTGCGGTGAATCCTCATATTCTTTGAAGGTAGCGCCCCGCAAACTTCCGCCCAGTAAACATCAGGTTTCTCACGCCCTGATGTCATGTCTTTTCGATCCCAATCCCGATCAAGTCGCGCTAGGCGGATTGCACCCTGGGGTATCTTCAGTTCAGTTGTCGAGAAGACAGTGGCCTACAGCCTTTCTCCTGGGCAAGGCGCGGCGCTCGCGTTTCGATCCGCTGGCATCATTTGCCGGGTCGCCCTAAGCGGGCTCCTACGCCGACCGGCTCCCACGGCGCGTAAAGGTCCGCTTGCGGGCAAGGCGCCTTCTTGGCCCCTCTGCACACTCTGCGTCTCTGCGCTGAATACTTACATGAAGGCAGCACCCAAAGAGCGGCTCCTGCCTTGGTGGGACTATACTCTGCTCTCATCCAGAATCAGGTTCGAGCCACCGCAGATCTGCCATACAAAAGCGCCCAGGCACCGCGGGCGAGCCAGCCTGCGCAGCGAGACTGGTCAGGTAGATTACCTTTGTTCGCGATGGCATCAGATGGCATCAGTTCGGTTACTTATACGATTGTGGCTCGATGATCGCAGGAATGACCATGCCGTTCATCAATACCACATAAACAGCGTATTTGGTTCTCATCTCGTCATCGTCGACTTTTATCAAATAGTGCCAGTGCGTTGGATGTCTCGGTACAGGTCTTATTTCGATTTCTTTGATTGCGCCTATGGCTTTCGACTGATTGAATTGCTCGACTTTGTCAACAGCCAATGCAACGGATAAAGGAGGCGCATCACGATTAGGGTTCCACTCCGGACTGTTTTCGATATCATTTTTTTTGACAAAGGCAACCACTCTGCTATTGTCGAACTGTTCTACTATTTCCACAGTTGGTTCAAACGCCTGCGCATGCGTCGCACAGATTAGAATGATGGCGAATAACCAGCGATGATATGTCATTTCGTGATACTCGATCGTTTGCATGCCGCGATTTCATCGGAGATCCTTATGTCGAATCACCTCAACAATCGGCGCCCCATCATTACCCTGGCCTTGGTCACCTCGGGGACGCTGCTCGCCCTGAGCGGGCTGTCCATGCTGTCCTGGCCGGCCGCCCCACTGTTGACCAAGGGATGGTCGTTGATCGGCCTATCCAGCAAAGGCATAGGCACGGTCCACCAGGTATCGGCCGTGGCCTTCCTCAGCAGCGCCGGCACCCACATTTTCGACCGGCGACACGCTGTTGCGCGGCATATCAAGACGGTCGCCATGCAGCCTGGGTCTTTGTCGACAACCTGACAGGCTGTTTGTCGCTGATCGGACAAGATGACGGATGTCTGACATCCGCTGTCTCTGTCTCCGCGAACCTGTAAAGTCGTGATCAAAACCGCGGTGATCTGATTCAAAAGGCCAATGGGATATTGGCCCAGTCTATGCATTAAACCGCAGATAACCATAAAGACGGTGCTGATGCAAGCATTGAGCTGCATGGTCCGCGTCGCTCACGCACTCATGGGGAGGATCAGCCAATGTCGGCATCGACATCCGAGACCTTTTACCAGGTCATGCGCCGTCAGGGCATCACTCGACGCAGTTTTCTCAAATTCTGCGGTTTGACCGCAACCGCGCTGGGTCTAGCGCCCAGCTTCGCGGGCGAGATCGCGCATGCGATGGAGACCAAGCCGCGCATTCCGGTGCTCTGGTTGCACGGGCTGGAATGCACCTGTTGTTCCGAATCCTTTATCCGCTCGGCACATCCGCTGGCCTCGGACGTTATTTTGTCCATGATCTCCCTGGACTACGATGATCTGATCATGGCCTCGGCCGGGCATCAGGCGGAGGCCATCCTGACCGAGATCACAGAAAAGTATAAGGATAATTACATCCTGGCCGTGGAGGGCAACCCGCCATTACAGCAGCAGGGCATGAGCTGCATCATCGGTGGTCGGCCGTTCGTGGAACAACTGCAGGAGGTGGCCAAGGATTGCAAGGCGGTCATCTCTTGGGGAAGCTGCGCATCCTGGGGCTGTGTGCAGGCGGCAAGGCCGAATCCGACCCGCGCGACTCCGGTGGATCAGGTGATCCGGGATAAGCCCATCATCAAAGTGCCCGGCTGCCCGCCGATCGCTGAGGTGATGACCGGCGTGATTGCCTACATGCTCACCTTCGACCGCATTCCAGCGCTGGATCGACAGGGCCGGCCGCTGATGTTCTATGGCCAGCGCATCCACGACAAGTGCTATCGTCGGCCGCATTTCGATGCCGGTCAGTTCGTCGAGTCTTTTGATGACGAAGGGGCACGCAAGGGCTACTGTTTGTATAAGGTCGGCTGCAAGGGTCCGACCACCTACAACGCCTGCTCGACGGTGCGCTGGAACAATGGCGTGTCGTTCCCGATCCAGTCCGGACATGGCTGCATCGGCTGTTCCGAAGATGGCTTCTGGGACAAGGGCAGCTTTTACCAGCACACCACCGACACCCATGTGTTCGGCATCGAGGCGAATGCGGACAAGGTCGGCTTGGGCGCCGCCGGCTTGGTCGGCGCGGCCATCGGCGCGCATGCTGCCTACAGCGTGGTCCAGCGCGCAAAGCAGCATAACGTCAATGCCGGCGATCAACCGGCCAACTCGAACGAGCAAGCCGATAATGGCAAGGCAGGTGATCCGTCATGACAGCGTTCAGTACCCCAAACGGCTTCGATCTCGACAACTCCGGCAAACGCGTGGTGGTGGACCCTGTAACCCGCATCGAGGGTCATATGCGCTGCGAGGTCAATCTGGACGAGAACAATGTCATCCGCAATGCGGTCTCCAGCGGCACCATGTGGCGCGGATTGGAGGTGATCCTGAAGGGGCGCGATCCGCGCGATGCCTGGGCCTTTACCGAGCGGATCTGCGGTGTTTGCACCGGCACCCATGCCTTGACCTCGGTGCGCGCGGTGGAAGACGCGCTCGGCATACCGATCCCGGAGAATGCCAATTCGATCCGCAATATCATGCAGCTGACATTGCAGGCGCAGGATCATCTGGTGCATTTCTATCACCTGCACGCGCTCGACTGGGTGGATGTGGTGGCGTCATTGCAGGCAGACCCAAAGGCGACTTCGCAACTGGCCCAGTCCATCAGCAATTGGCCCATGTCATCGCCGGGCTATTTTCGCGATGTGCAGACTCGCATCAAGCGCTTTGTGGAGTCTGGACAGCTCGGGCCGTTCATGAATGGTTACTGGGGCAACCCGGCCTACAAATTGCCCGCCGAGGCAAACCTGATGGCGGTGGCGCATTATCTGGAAGCACTGGATTTCCAAAAGGAGATCGTCAAAATTCACACCGTCTATGGCGGCAAGAATCCGCATCCGAACTGGCTGGTCGGCGGTATGCCCTGCGCCATCAACGTCGACGGCGTTGGCGCGGTGGGAGCGGTGAACATGGAGCGGTTGAATCTGGTGTCGTCCATTATCGATCGCACCATCGATTTCATCGATCAGGTGTACATTCCGGATCTGCTGGCCATCGCGTCGTTCTACAAGGACTGGACCTATGGCGGCGGTCTGAGCAGTCGTTCGGTGATGTCCTACGGCGACATCCCGGATCATGCCAACGACGATTCGGCAGCGAATCTGATGCTGCCGCGGGGCGCCATCATCAATGGCGATCTGGGCGAAATCCATGATGTTGACCTGCGCGATCCGGACGAAATCCAGGAGTTCGTCGACCATTCCTGGTTCCGCTATGACGACGAGAGCAAAGGCCTGCATCCTTGGGATGGGGTCACCGAAGCCAACTATGTGCTTGGACCGAACGCCAAGGGCACCTCGACCCGCATCGAGGCCGTGGACGAGGGAGCCAAGTATTCCTGGATCAAGGCCCCGCGTTGGCGCGGCCATGCCATGGAGGTCGGTCCGCTGGCACGCTGGGTGATCGGATATGCGCAGAACAAACCCGAGTTCAAGGAGCCGGTGGACAAAGTGCTGACCGATCTCGGCCTGCCGCTGAACGCCTTGTTCTCGACCCTGGGTCGCACCGCCGCACGCGGGCTCGAGGCTTCCTGGGCGGCACACAAAATGCGCTATTTCCAGGACAAATTGGTCGCCAATATCAAGGCCGGCGATACCGCCACCGCCAATATCGACCAGTGGGAGCCGCGCACCTGGCCGAAACGGGCCAAGGGCGTCGGCACCACCGAGGCCCCCCGCGGCGCGCTCGGGCACTGGATCGTCATCAAAAAGGGCAAGATCGAGAATTATCAGGCCGTGGTGCCCACCACCTGGAACGGTTCCCCGCGCGACCCGGCCGGCAACATCGGCGCCTTCGAGGCAGCTTTGTTGAACACGCCCTTGGCCAAGGCCGACGAGCCATTGGAGATCCTGCGCACATTGCACAGCTTCGACCCCTGCCTGGCATGCTCGACCCATGTGATGAGTCCGGACGGACAGGAGTTGACGCGGGTCAAGGTTCGCTGAACCCGCACCCTGCACGCATCGCGCACCGGCGTGATAAGACAGAAATCGCCTACACTCGATCAAACAGAGGCTTCGATGAGTGCCACCAAAGAAGATTTTCTCCGCGAGCGGCGGCGGCGCAGCGTGCCGAGCGCCAGGCGCACGGCCGTGTATGTATATCAGGCGCCATTGCGCGCCTGGCACTGGATCAATGCGCTCGCCATCACCTTACTGGCGATCACCGGCTGGTTCATCGCCAATCCACTGCCGAGCATGCCCGGCGAGGCCAGCGATCATTTTGTCATGGGCTATATGCGCTTCATCCATTTTGCCGCGGCCTATGTGTTTGCGGTCGGCTTTCTGTTCCGTCTGTATTGGGCGTTTGCCGGCAATCGGTATGCGCACCAGCTGTTCACATTGCCGTTTTGGCGGCGCACGTTCTGGCAGGAACTCTGGCATGAGGTGCGCTGGTATGCATTCCAGGAGCTGGAGCCGAAAAAATATTATGGCCACAATCCGCTGGCGCACCTGTTCATGGTGGTCATCATCAGCGTTGGCGGGTTGGTGATGATGGTCACCGGCTTTGCGCTGTACTCGGAGCAGACAGGGCTTGGCAGTTGGCAGGATCAACTGTTCGGCTGGGTCATTCCGTTTGTCGGCCAGAGCCAGGATGTGCGCATTTGGCACCACTGGGGCATGTGGGTGATCGTCATCTTTGTGATGCTGCATGTATATACCGCCATCCGCGAGGACATGCTGTCGCGCCAGAGCCTGATCAGCACCATGGTCAGCGGTTGGCGCATGTTCAAGGACGATCGTCCATGACCAGGGGCAAGCTAGGCTGTCGAAATGTCCTGAGTTTTGCAAGCTCCGGGAGCTCCTGGGCGCAGGGCGCCATGCAGAGTTGGATCTCGAGCATCTACTGGAGGAACTCGACGATATGAGCGAGAGCGAGCGCCGGGAACTGCAATTACGGCAACAGCCATCATAGAGGCAGCTCATGAGATCGATACGCCAACTCTTTGCACTCTATTCAATCAATGACGACTGACGCCGAAAATCCACAACCGCTGAACGCTGGTGCGCCATCGGCCGAGTTGCCGCCGCGGGTGTTATTGCTCGGGATCGGCAACCTGTTATGGGCGGACGAGGGGTTCGGGGTGCGCTGCGTGCAGGCAATGGCGGCAACGCATCGTTTTGCGCCGCATGTCACCCTATTGGACGGCGGCACCCAGGGCCTGTATTTACTGGATCGCGTGCGCGCGGCGGATGTGCTGGTGGTCTTCGATGCGGTTGACTATGGCCTGCCGGCGGGCACCCTGAAACGCGTCGCAGGAGATGCCGTGCCCAAGTTCATGGGCGCGAAAAAGATGAGCCTGCACCAGACAGGCTTCCAGGAGGTGCTGGCTCTGGCGGATCTGTTTGGCGATTCCCCGCGGCATCTTTTGTTGATCGGAGTGCAGCCGGTGGCGTTGGAAGATTTCGGTGGCAGCCTGCGCCCCGAGGTCAGAGAGCAAATCCAGCCGGCCATCCAGATGGCCTTGGATTATTTAGCCGAGCTTGCAGTCACTCCGCTGCAGGACGCCGAGATCTCGCCCGAGTCCGGCGACTTGCCGCATCCGGCCCTGGACCTGGCCGCGTACGAAACCGGCCGGCCGGCAGCAGAGCAAGCCTGTCGCGACGGCGATGCGCGCTTGTTGCCGCGCCTCTGTGCATGGCCAGGGCGAAACGGGCAGAACCTGGAGACAAGCTGATGTGCATTGCGATACCAATGCAGGTAATCGAAACCGCCGACGGCTGGGCATGGTGCGACGATGGCGGCGATGACAGCCAACGCCAACAGGTCGACCTACGCCTGGTGGGCGAGCAGCCGCCGGGCACCTGGCTGCTGGTGTTCCTCGGTGCCGCCCGCGATGTCATCGACGAGCAGCGGGCCATGCACATCCGCGATGCCCTCACCGCGTTGGATGCGGTACAGCAAGGCGAATCGGTGGAGCATCTGTTCGCCGACCTGATCGGACGGGAGCCGGAGTTGCCGGCGTTTTTGCGCCAGAATACGGCAGCGTCCGCCGAAGTTCCGGACCAACAGGCCGCCCGCGTTGACATGCACAATGACCATCCGCTAGACGACCGACATCCGCTGCCGGCAGGCGCGGTCGGCCCCGGCAGCCAGCCGGATGAACCCGATGCCGAGCGCTTGGACTATCTGCCCATGCCCGAGCGGATGCAGACCTATCGCCAGCCCTTGTTGCCTGAGCCTGAAGAGATTGTCGGACTGGACCAGGGCCTGCGCTTGCTGGATGCATTACAGGATGCGCTGGCGGACGATCGCATCGGCACAACATCGCAGATCCTGGACCTGAGCGTGCTGGATCAGGCAAATCTACGCTTGCTGGAGAACAGCCTCGGCGAAGGAGAGGTCAGTATCCTACAGCTCGGCGCGCATGACCGATTACAGTCGGACATCATCCAGCATCCGGTTCAGAACCTCCTGCACAACGCAACATCGACACTCGCTCGGAACACTGGCGGAACCGCAGCACAAGAAACGCGTTTAGCCGGCGTCTGGCGGGTGCGCGAGACCGATGCCGCCGGCAACGTTCTGCGCGATGTGCTGGAAGTCGGCAACATCCCCGGCTTTGTCCGCGACATGGCCTTTGACGGCGCAAGCAAAACCTTGGATCTGGCAGACCTGGCCTCGAAACCCTTGCCGGATGCTGTCATGAACGCCCCTGGCGTGTTGGCCGAACTCAACCAGCAGGTTGTATTGCGGCAGCACAACAGCGATGCGCCGAAGCACATCGTTAACCTCAGCCTGCTGCCCCTGGGCGAAGGCGATCTCGCATTTTTGAGCGAGCACCTAGGCACCGGTTGGATTGACATAGTGTCGCGCGGCTATGGCAACTGCCGCATGACCGCGACCGCTGTGCAGAATCTATGGTGGGTGCAGTTTTTCAACTCCGACGACAGGCTGATCCTGAACACGCTGGAGGTCACCGACGTACCCGAGGCGGCCCTGGCAGCCGCGGAAGATCTCCAGGACAGCGCCCTGCGGCTAAGCGACATTCGGCAGGCCTTACGCTGAGGCGATTGCCGGAAAGCGTATGTTTCTTTCCGGCAATCGCCTGAGTCCAGATCGCGGCTCGCTTCGCGAGAGCGATCTAACCTTATCGGTTAGGTGATATTTTGCGTGACGCGACACTTTGGATACGACGAGCAACCCCAAAACTGCTGGCCCGCGTTGCTACCACGCTTTGCGGTACGCAAGACCATGGCACTACCGCATTGAGGACACTTTTTTTCGGCTGCGGGATCAGCCCGAGATTCAAGCCGCTTGACATGCTCGCGATGCGTTTTCCAACTTGGCTCAAGACGACTAGACTGAATCTTGGCGATGGCGGTTACAACTTCATGCTCTGACAACACCGGGTCACGAAAGGATTTGATGTACCTGATGTAGCCGCTTTTGCGGGTGACGTTCGCAGGCATTGGCGTTTTGAACCTGCTGTCACCTACGAAGGCTACCACCGAATGGATAGCACCTGCCGGGACGTCGAGCGCCGCTTCCAGCGCCTTTACATGCCTGTAGTTTTGGCGCAGCGGATTTTGAAACTTGAAAGAGGTCTTATGAAATTTCTGTGTCCATCGAGGTTGGTTTTCCCTGCCGAAGATCCAACCCCTCATATTCTTGGTCTCCACAACGAAGATGCCGAAGCGGGACACAACTATGTGGTCGATCTGTGTCGTGCCATCGGCGGTTGACAAGGTTACATTGTGGATCGGCCGATATGTATCCGCGGGCAGTCTTAGCTTAGCGGTGAGTTTGACGAAGGCCTCGCCTAAGGTTCCCTTGAACCACGGAGACTGGAGTAAGCTGATGAGAAGCGCGACCGGAATAAACCACCACAAGGCTTTCAGTACTTCGTTGACGATTGGGGAGTAATCCATCGCTTCTGGTCACCTGAGTCGAGAGTGCCGAGTTTCTTCTATTCAAAGCAAAAGGGCAAGAATTGTCCTGGAATCGCTTGCAAACCAACTGTCGGCGCGATCGAAATGTGCCGTTGAAGATGGCAGGCTGCCAGATACCGAGCCAACCCTTGGGCAATGCAGCCAGCTTGGACGAAGACATGGTCGGCATGCAGCTTGCGTTTCAAGGCTTGACCCGAAGCCGCCGGTTTCCGGTGCAGGTGTTGATTGCCATTGCGCCGTTTCATCGGCTTCATCCAAGAATGGTGCCGCCGATGTCGATGGTCACCAGTTACTGGCCTGAGAAGTAACCCGCCGGCGTCGGCCAACTCACCTCGCCGGCATGCCATAGCCTAGGCAGCAAGCCCGGCGTTAGGGTAGCGGGATCCAGTTCGGTCAGCAATGCCGCATCCGGCAGCACCAGTTCCAGCATCGGGTCAGCGGTCGCGGTTTGGTCCGGCCGACGAACAGCAAATCCAAGCCGTCCTGAGCGTCCAAATAGGCTCGGGAGAGTGCATGTCATACTACCAGGGTTCTTTATACGGCCTGACATCCAGCTCGAAGGTCCAGGCATCCGATGGTTGCCGATGCAGCCAGAGCAATGTCGATGCGATACTTTTGGGGTCGATCAGACCGCCCTCCCCTGCCGCGGTCACGAGCTCGGGCATGGATTGATGCACCCGCGGCACGTCGATGATCCCATCGATGATCAAGTGTCCTACGTGGATACCCCGCGCGCCCAACTCCCGCGCCAGACTACCAGCCACGGCACGCAGGCCATGTTTGCCAGCGCCAAAGGCAGCGAATTCGGGGCTCGACTTCAGCGACGCGGTGGCACCGACGAACAGGATCGATCCCGAACCCCGCGGCAACATACGCTGCGCTGCTTCACGCCCAACCAAAAAGCCACCCAGTGACGACGCCTGCCACATCGCCTTAAACTGCTCGACACTGGTCTCCACGACGGGAGCTCGATGGATACCCGCGACATTGAACACCACCAGTTCCGGGGTTCCGAAGCGCTGCTCCGTAGCGTCGAACAAATGCGCAACCTGCACCTGATCTGAAGCATCCGCGGCTACCGCCAACACCGATCCGCCGCGTTGCTCGATCTCGGTGACCAATGGCGCCAGCGATGCGCCATCCCGCCGCGCCAGTACCACCGCGTAGCCCTCATCCACCAGCAACTTCGCGAGCTCGGCACCAGTACCACTCCCAGCTCCCACCACCACAGCACAATTTGGCATTGAATCGCTCCTCATCAGTTGAACCTGCAATTATTGATTTAGGCCGAAGGATCGTTTGGAATCATGGCTTTCTCTGGTCTCTCGCGTGAGAAAAACCGATGTCCAATTCTGCGGCCAAAGCGTCATTGTCTGGCTCCAGTCCGCAGAGGCTCCTACAGGTCAGACAGGTCTGCCGGCCCGAGCAGGGCGGTAACACTGCCGGCGTCGAAAATGCAGTCGAGCCAGGCATGGCACTGAGCTGCTAAATAGATAGTTAAGCTCGATACGTCAGGAGTTCTGCACTGCGTGAGCCGGTGCGTGCGGCGTGCTTTTCTGTATGGTTAGGGTCCGTTCTCCGGCAAGAACGTCAACCACCGCCGCGGCTGGATCGCCGAGCGCATTATGTAGTTCGCCGGCATCTTCGCCATCGATGTGGTCAAAGTGGGTGTTCTTTTTTAGGCGCTTTTTTAGGCGTCTTAGGCGACGGGGTCGCCCGCAAGCGGGCTCCTACGCCGGCCGCTCCCACTGCTGGTAAAGGTCCACTTGCGGACGAGGCGCCTTGGCCCCTCTGCACACTCTGCGTCTCTGCGGTGAATCCTTACATGTTTTGAAGGCAGCACCCATGTCTTCATCCGTGCGACCGCAGCCCCGTTTGACTGCAGGTCCGGAACAATAGCGGTGCATGGATGGTGGACCGAGTCTTTGCATGCCCACTGTTGCGATGCCCGCTAATTTCTCCAACGGCGCATGGCAGGACACAAAGATTGGTCGTGACAGGCCGCTGGAGCTTTCAGATTAGATGAGCTTGCAGCCTGATCATTTTACTTCACCGACGATCTCGTTTTGGAAGCGAGCGACAACGCCATCGCCAACCTTGACATCTTCGAGAAGCGAGCGGTCTTCCACGTCGAAGGTTCTGGTTTCATTTGGACCTTTGATCGTTATCTTGCCGGCGGATTTATTCAGACTGACGATTTCGCCAAACAGGGTCAGTGTCTCGGTAATCGTACCTCCAGGTTTTTTGCCTGGAGTACGATCGATTTCGGTGGTCATTTCGGCGGCGATCGGCCCAGCATCCTCCTTCGGTACAAGTCCGATCAGTACCGAGGTGAACTCGGTGATATTTACCTCGTCGCCGATCTTGATTTTATCCAGGCGTGTCACTTCCGGCGGTACATGCAGCACATGATAATTACCCTCTGCGTCTTTCAGGGTCATCAGTCGAGTTTCGGTATTGACAACCATGACTTTGCCGGAAAGCTCGCTACTCATCCCACCACCCGCTATGGGCATTTCTTCCTGCTGCGCGGATGCGATGCCGGGTATTGCAGTACCGATGACAAAAGCTGCTGCGAATGTATGGACAAGAATCTTGGCTTGCATAGATGGAATTTCCTGACTTTAGGTTATGAAGGGTTGATCGACGAGGAGTCTGTTGATCTGAGGTAATGGGTGAAAAACACCGTTACATGGTTATGTATTTTCGAACGGCCAAACATTAGGGTTAAACCGCGCGGGATCAAGGGTAGCGATGCTCGAGCTCCGCGATCCAACCCAGGCGTTGCTCAATGACACGAATATAGTAATCAGTTTCCAACCGCGCGTCCTCGGCGGCTGCCCAGGCGCGCTTGGATTGGTAGTGAACGCGCGCAGCTGCCAGTTCGGCCGTTACCCTGTCGCGTTGGTGATCGGTGACCATCCTGCTGTCGCTGGTCGGGCTGGATTCGGCCTGCCAGACCGGATCGCGGAGGGGCAAGCCGAGGCCGGCACGCGCTCTGGCCCAATGCAGATCGCCGGCGATGAAGGGATCATCGCCGATGCCGGGATACTCGATCCAGGTCTCCACCGACAGCCAGTCGCCATGGAGCAAGAGTACCAGCAGCGCGTCGCGGGCATAGTCAGTGCGATAGCCCTCGAATTCCTCCAGCCAGCGGAGCAGCCGGCGTGCGGCTCCGCAGGCATCGGTCTTGGCGCCCGTCGGTTCCTCGAGGCCAGCCCGGTGGCACAGCATCCGCATTTGCTCGGCACGCAAATGGTCGCCTTCCACTTCCATCTTGGCGTTGTTGATGGCCTCGCGTTGTTGCTGCAACCCCGCACCATCGCCGAGCATGAAATAGGCCTCGGCTAGTTTGATTAGATAGGATGCCTCGGTAAAGCGCGGCATGCCTCGATCGCCTCGTTGTCGCTCATAGGCAATACGATAATGATCCAAGGCGGTGTTCCAGTCGCCACGGCGTGCGGCCAGGTTGCCCTCGTTCAGATCGAGCATGTGCCGTGAGGCGGTGCGCCCGCCGCGTTCCAACAGCCTGTGTCCGCGCACCAGCAGCTGCCGTGCCTCGGCCGCCGGACGCTTTTCAACGGCGATGCTCAATAATGTCGAAACGGCATTAAAGCTGTCCTGCGGGTCGACCCCCGAGGCATCGTCAGCGGCTTCGGTCAGGGCTGCCACCGCCGCATCGACCTCTTTGTTCTGCCAGCGGCTCTCGCCCTCCCAGGTTCGCATGCGGACACGCCATTCAGCATCTCCGAGTCGTTCCGCCAGGGCGGCTCCCTGCGCCGCCAGGCGTGCACATTCGGCGTAATGCCCGGCCTTGTAGGCAGTACCGCAACGCTGTTTAATCTTGTCCAGTTCTGTTGTTGCCATTTCGCGTTTGTTGCGTTGCGCTAAACCTCGTGATACTTCAGTGGGTAGCCGTTGTCTCGGTAGTAGATGTAGCGTTTGCGCCCGGCATCGCGGATGTCGGGACGCAAGTCCAGGGGTTCGCACAAACGCTCGAAGCGCTCGAAAAAGGTCGGTACCTCGGTGCCAAGGTTGATCAGCACCTGATGCTCGTCTTCCGGCTGGCCGTCACCGCTGATCAGTATGGGTGTCAGCTCCGGGTCGGTCTCGCCGACCAGGCCATGCGGCAGAAAGCTCTCGTCCCGATAGGTCCAAAGCAGTCGGTCCAGATCGCGTGCCTCGCGCGGGTTCGGGCAGTGGATCAGGATGCGGAGCTTGTGGTTTGTGTGGATGTGCTCCGCCAGACGGCAGCTATAGGTCAAGCGATCGCCGCGCGTACCCCGCTTGAGCATGTAGAAGTCGATCCGAGTCATGGCCAGTGTGCTCGGGGCTCAGGTTTCGATGCCCGCGCGGCGGATCAGCAATTCGCTGAGCAGCGCTACCGGTCGGCCGGTGGCGCCCTTGGGTTTGCCGGTGAGCCAGGCGGTGCCGGCAATATCCAAATGTGCCCAGGGGTATTTTTTCGCATAGCGCGACAAGAACGCAGCGGCGGTGATGGCACCGGCATCGCGCCCGCCGATGTTGGCCATGTCGGCGAAATTGCTATCGAGCTGCTGCTGATAGTCGTCCCACAGCGGCAGCCGCCAGACGCGATCGCCAGCGGCCTCGCCGGCCGCGCTGATTTCGGTGGCCAGCTCGTCATCGGCGGTGAACAGTCCGGACGGGTGCCGCCCCAATGCGACGATGCAGGCACCGGTCAGGGTCGCCATGTCCACCACCAGGGCGGGGTCGAAGCGTTCGACATAGGTCAATGCGTCACACAGGATCAACCGGCCCTCGGCGTCAGTGTTGAGAATTTCGATGGTTTGGCCGGACAGGCTCTTGACAATATCGCCAGGCTTATTCGCGGCGCCGTCTGGCAGGTTCTCCGACGAGGGCACAACGCCGATCAGATCGATCGGCAACTGCAATTCGCAGGCCGCAACCATGGCGCCGAATACGCTGGCGCCTCCCGCCATGTCGTATTTCATTTCGTCCATGGCCTCGGAGGGCTTGATGGAGATGCCGCCGGCGTCGAAGGTGAGACCTTTGCCGACCAGTACGACGGGTTTGTTGTCTTGCTGTGATATCGGCGCGCAGCTGTAGCGCATAATGATGAATTTGGCGGGCTCGCGGCTGCCGCGCGACACTGACAGCAATGCGCCCATGCCAAGTTCCTCCATGTCTGCTTCTTCGAGCACCTCGACGCTGAGCGCAGCGTAGCGTTCGCCGAGCGCTGTCGCCTGTTCCGCGAGATAGCTGGGCGTGCAGATATTGCCGGGCAGGTTACCCAAATCGCGAGTCAACTCGATGCCATCGGCGATCGCTTTGCCATGTGTCGCGGCGCGGGTCGCAACCGCGTCCTGGTCCTTGTTCGCGATCCAAATCGACAGATTTTGCAACTGCGGCGGTGCGTCCTTGGCCGGCTCCTTGGTATGCTCGTAACGATAGTTGGCCTGGGCGGCCTGCATTACGGTCTGGCGCACCAGTTTGTACAGATTCATGTCCTTGGGAGGCTTGGGCAAAGCGAACAAAGCATCTGTGACCGAGATCTCGGATAGCCGCGCAAGCGCTGCGGCAAACGCTTTGTCGAAGCCGCTGCGGTCCAGTTCCTTGCGCTTTCCGAGGCCGAGTAGCAGAATCCGTTCGGCGGCGATATCGGGCAGATCATAGGCCACGACGCAACTTGCGCGGCTTCCGGTCATGTCACCCCGTTGCAGCAGAGCGCTCAGGGCACCGCCGCTGGCCTTGTCGATCACCTCGGCGGGACCGGACAACTTGGGCTTAGCATAGACGCCGAGGATCAGACAAGGGGTCTTGGCTTTGGCGAGATCGCCATGCTTGATTTTAAACTCCATGGATACTCCTGAGATGCTATTGATTTCGGTATGGTTTGCAGTGCTGTATCAGGGTGTCACCGCGATGCGGTGCGCTGTATTTGGCGCCTTGTATTTTCCAGCGCATGAGTCTACAGGAATCCAAGCCTGTGCCGAAATGGCGGCCCCCATGCGTCACGCCCGGCCCGATTCGGTCTGTCAGATAAACCGCGATCTGCATGGCTTGGAGTTGTGCCGATCGCCTCGGGCTGCAACCAGATGCTGATCGATCGCTATCTGGCCGGTGCTGTGATCGGCGGAACATTACTGACCTTTGCCGTGCTGTTGCCATTGCTTGGGTTTTTCATCCTCGCCGATGAAATGGATCAGGTCGGCATCAGCGGCTATGGCTTCGGTGACGCACTGCTGTTCGTGACTCTGAGTCTGCCCCGCTATGCCTATCAAGTCTTCCCGATTGCAACCTTGATCGGTGCTTTGGTTGGTCTCGGTCAATTGGCGGTACGCTCGGAACTGGTGGCGATGCGCGCCGCCGGTGTCTCCATCGCGCGTATTATATTGGGTGCCTTATTGGGCGGACTGGTGCTCGCCGCAGCAGCCATGGCAATCGGCGAGGGCATCGCGCCATCCGCAGAGAGGCGCGCGTTGACCCTGCGCCAGGCGGCGCAGACGGGCAATGACATCCAGTTGAGCGGCAACGGCTTCTGGGCGCGTGACGGCGATACCTTTATCAATATCCGCGAGGTGCAGCATACCGCCTGGCTCAAAGATATTTCCATCTTTCAGGTGCAGGGTACACGTCTGCTCCGCGCCACGCACGCTCAATCCGCCAGCTACCGCGACGGGCTATGGGTGCTGGAGGGAATCGAGCGCAGTCATATCTCCGAGGCCGGCATTGATGTCGAACACATGGACGAAGCTGAATGGAAGTCGTTGCTGAATCCGCAGCTGCTCGAGATCATCGTTGCCGAACCCCAGGTACTACCCATCTGGGGCTTGCTGCGCTATATCCGTTATATGTATCGCAGCGGTCAGGACGCCGAGCGCTATGAGGTCGTGTTTTGGAGCAAGGCGGTCCATCCATTTTTGATCTTAGCGATGATCTTTGTTTCGATCCCTGTGCTGCTTGGTTCTGCCCGCAGCAGCGGTCTGGGTATGCAGGTGTTCTCCGGTATCGTCATCGGTATCGCTTTCTATCTGGTCAGCCGTAGCTTTGCCTATCTGGCGCTATTATACGGTCTGAATCCGGCGCTTGCCGCGGCGTTGCCGCCGTTATTGTTTGTCGGCGCCGCCACGCTGTTGCTGCGGCGGGTCGGCTAGCTGAGGCGAACTACTCCTCGGTACCGAGTCAAAACCGGTTTTGCCTGGCAGTTTTGCCCGTTTTTTGCTATAAAATACTGATATATAAGATCTTTCATGGTCTATAATTTCTCGTTATATAGCCATGCAAATGCGCTTCGTTTCTTGCAACATCATGCGGAACAAGACGCTAATTAGCCATGCATCGGATCAGCATTGCTTTACATTTTAAAATCGATAAGTTACTCAGATACAAGAACTCGCCGTAGCCACCCAAGTGAAATTCAGAATTGCGGTTTAAACCAATTATCAATGGGTTGCGAAGTCCTCGGGCGGGAAGATCGGTCAAAAGCAAGCTCGATAACGCGCACAGCCGCTGTCGCCGTCTTGGTCATTTGAACAACAAAAAACCTCCATCAACGAAATCTGGATTACAATTAGCATTGCTTTGAGATGCGTTGACGCCCCTTCACCTGAGGCGGTTGCCGGAGAGCAGCCTACCAGCTGGCGCCGGATTCTCGTTCGCCTTCGCGCAGCGGCAACCCGCCCATAGTCGCTCTATGGACGGATTGCCGCAACG
The DNA here is from genome assembly GCA_016745215.1 of Thiohalocapsa sp. PB-PSB1. Classification (GTDB taxonomy): domain Bacteria; phylum Pseudomonadota; class Gammaproteobacteria; order Chromatiales; family Chromatiaceae; genus Thiohalocapsa. The sequence continues at coordinate 2,156,245 of CP050890.1, read as the reverse complement.
CCGATGGCGGACGAGCAGACAAACCAGGTAGACAAACCAGGTGGCAGGCTTCTCGACAAAAGTCGCCTAAGATCCCGATCACTCCAGCCCCCGAATCCAAACCCGCATGAGCACCGATAAGCGCACCGAAACCGTCTATGTTGCCGGCCACCAGGGCATGGTGGGAACGGCGCTGGTGCGCGCGTTATCAGCGGCAGGCTGGACGCGCATCCTGACCAGAAGCCATGCGCAACTCGACTTGCTCGAGCAGGCCGCGGTGACCGAATTCCTCGGCCGCGAGCATCCATCGCGCGTTTACCTCGCCGCAGCCAAAGTCGGTGGCATCCACGCCAACGACAGCTATCCGGCTGATTTTATTTATCAAAACCTGATGATCGAGGCGAATGTCATGCATGCCGCATGGCGCGCCGGTGTCGAACGACTGCTGTTTCTCGGCAGCTCCTGCATCTATCCGCGTCTGGCCAGCCAACCGATGTCCGAGTCAGCGCTGCTCGGCGGGCCGCTGGAACCCACTAACGAGCCCTATGCCATTGCCAAGATCGCGGGCATCAAGCTCTGCGAGTCCTACAATCGTCAATACCACACCGATTTTCGCAGCGTCATGCCCACCAACCTATACGGCCCCGGAGACAACTTTCATCCCGTCGACAGCCATGTCATTCCGGCATTGATGCGAAAGTTTCACGAGGCCAAGGTCGCTGGCAAGCCTGATGTACAAGTCTGGGGAACAGGCGAGCCAAGGCGCGAGTTTCTGCATGTGGACGACCTGGCCAAGGCTTGTCTGCACCTGATGGAATTGGACCCCGCCCTGTACGCAACAAGCATCGACCCACGCGTGTCGCACATCAATGTCGGCACCGGCGAGGATGTCAGCATCGCCAGTTTGGCGCGAACGATCGCCGCGGTAGTCGGCTTCAGCGGACGCATCTGTTTTGATCCGAATCAACCTGATGGCGCCCCGCGTAAATTGCTCGACGTCTCGCTGATCAACCGGCTCGGATGGCACGCCCGCATCGATCTTCAGAACGGACTCGCGCAAACCTACGACTGGTTCCTGGCAAACCAGAACCAATTCCGCGGCCGAGACTCAGGCGATTGAGCACAATCACGCGAACACATCCCGCGCCGACCCCCATCATCCCAGCACCGAGGCGATTGTGAAAAAGGCATTGATTACCGGCATCACCGGCCAGGATGGCGCCTATCTTGCGGAGTTGCTGCTGGAAAAAGGCTACCAGGTCCACGGTATCAAACGCCGCAGCTCGTTGTTCAACACCGATCGCATCGATCATCTCTATCAGGATCCGCACGATCCCGATCAGCGTTTCATACTGCATCATGGGGATCTGACCGACTCATCCAGCCTGATCCGGATACTGCAACAGGTGCAGCCTGACGAGGTCTACAATCTCGCTGCCCAAAGTCATGTTGCCGTATCATTCGAAGAGCCGGAATACACGGCAAACACCGATGCTCTTGGCACATTGCGTCTCCTCGAAGCGATCCGCATCCTGGGGCTCGAGCAAAAGACACGCTTTTATCAGGCATCCACATCGGAACTGTTCGGCAGAGTGCGGGAAACCCCGCAACGCGAGACCACGCCCTTCTATCCGCGCTCACCCTATGCCGCGGCTAAGCTCTATGCCTATTGGATCACGGTGAATTATCGCGAGGCCTATGGCATCTACGCCTGCAACGGCATTCTGTTTAACCACGAGAGCCCGCTGCGCGGCGAGACCTTCGTCACGCGCAAGATTACCCGCGCCCTGGCACGCATCAAACTGGGCCTGCAAGACCGCCTGTATCTTGGCAATCTGGATGCCAAGCGCGACTGGGGACACGCCAAGGATTATGTTGCAATGCAATGGCTGATGTTGCAGCAGGACGAGCCCGAGGATTATGTCATCGCAACCGGTAGGCAATTTTGTGTACGCGACTTTGTCGATGCCGCAGCGCGCGCAATCGATATTCACATTCGCTGGCAAGGCAAGGGCGTCGAGGAGCAAGGGTTCAATGCTGCCGATGACACCTGTATCGTATCCGTGGACCCGCGCTATTTCAGGCCGACAGAGGTCGAAACCCTGCTCGGCGACGCGACCAAGGCGCGTGAAAACCTCGGCTGGCAGCCACGCATCGGTTTCGACGAACTGGTCACCGAGATGATGCACCACGATCTTAACGAGGCCGAGCGTGACGCGTTGTGCGCCGAACAGGGCTATCGTGTGCTCGACCATAATGAATGACACAGAGAACAGCGTAAATCGCTGATGCTATGGAGCCTCGGCAAGACCATCGAGGCCGGCCCGATGGAAGACGCCCGAGGCATCTTCCATGGGGGCAGCACCTGGACAACCACCATGTTCAAGGTCGGTGAAGGCCCTGCGCACAGCGTCGAACTGCATCGTCTCGGCTGCCACCAGTCTACAGGCCTGTCGGCGCGCTAAACAGCGCATCGCAGAAGAAAAGAAGAAGCAGGCAGAGCACCAGCGGACCGTTGCCAACACCCCGGCCCCGGATACGCCGACCGCGATGGGCACGGCGAGCCTGCTCCGCCAGGCCCTGGACTATCTCGGACGAGGCAACCACGCGGACGCATGTCCGGTCTGTCGGCAGCCCATGCCACGGACCGGCTCCGTCGCGATCTCGATGCGAGGCTGAACGAGCTCCAGCAGTACGAGAAGTTGGCCGACGTCCAGACGATGATCAAGAGCGACCTCAAGGTTGCTGAGGATGAGTACGCTCGTGCGCCGCCGACGCTGTCGCCATCTATCGGTGCTGCGATGCCCCCGCCCTCGCAGGACTCCAGGTAATCGCCGAGGTCTGCACCGCGTTCCCAACCGAAGCGGACAGTTGGACCACCGACTCGCCCGCTCTGCCGCCTGAGACGCTGCGCGCGTTGAGGCCGTTTGCCATGGCCTCCGAGCGCATCCGCTCCGAGCTCGACGCTGAAGGCCAGCGAGTTCCGCAAGATATCGGCCAAATCATCAACTTCGCAACCCTGGTCTCGAGCTACGAAATAGCTGTGGCCGAATCCCAAGCGCTGGAACAGCGGGCGAATCGCCTCAGGCATGCTGTCGAGGTCGTGCGCGAGACTCGCATCGACTTCACCGACAAGGTCCTGGTATCCCTTACCCAGGAAACGAATCCATGAGCGCTGCGCCTACATGTTGCGCCAGGAGCTGATCTTCCGGCCCCAGGAGATCGTCCTGGGAGTTCTGGTGCTGACCGCGGGCGGCGGCCTGCTCGGACTGGCCCTGACCCACTGTGCGGTCTCGACGGCGCAGGCCATCTCGGGTCTGCTGCTCGTGCACAGGCGCTTCCGGCGCTTGACCCTGGATTGGCGAATCGACGTCGAAGCCATCGGACTGCTGCGCCAAGGATTGATGGTGAGACTGAGTCCTGTACTGCGCAACGCTATGTTGGCCGGAACCGTGATCCTGTTCCGGCAACTCTCGGACGATCTTGACACCTTGGGGCTAGGCTGTCGAAATCTGCAGTCTCGCTAAAACAAGCGCTTCCCGGTTGATGGATACTGAGTCGGTGTCGGGATCGGTGTCGAGGTCAACATTAGGGATTGGTATCGAGCTGGCTGTTTTGATCGATGAGCGGATTCGATTCCGATAGCGACCCCGACACCGATGAGGCTTCCCCAGTGCGTTCGATGATGCAATCCAAGACCCGGAATCGGTTTGGCATCAAAACTCAGGACATTTCGACAGCCTACCATGGGGCTAGCGGCTCTGTGCACCCAGGTATTTCAGGTATTGCGCATGCTAGCCTCTGCCTTGGCCAAGGCCGCCATGCCCGTCCTGAGCAGAATCGCCGACCAGGGTGAGGACAAAGACGCGCTATTCCTGCGCAGTATGGCCCTGATCTCAGCCTCGTGCAGGCATTGATCGCCGTTGCTCTATTCTCTACACTAAGCGGGGAAGCGCTCGGCACATTATTGGGGCAGCACTTTGTCATCGCCGCTCCGTACCTGGTTGCGGTCGCCTGGGCGGCGATGTTGCCGGCCCTGGGCCTGGCGGCCGAGAACCTGCACGAGATCGGCGGTCGGCTGCGCCGATTGCTGTTCGCCGGCTTCGTGGAGGCGCAGCACCCAGATCCTCGGCGCCGGACTGTGGACCTTTACGGCCGGGTTGGATAGACAAGGTATCTGGACGACCACTGCCTGCGGCTGCCTTGTATGGAGCCTCGCGCTGGCCCTAGCGATGGAGAGCAAAGGCTGGGAAAATGCCGGCCTCGCGCTTGGCGTCGCGGCCGCGGCCCTGTTGTCCCTAGCACTCGCGGGTCAACATCTCGAGTTTACCGCCGGTCCACTCCCCACGGCGGTCATATCCGCTGCTCTGATACTGCTGACGGGCTGGCTGGGCCATCGGATGGCGGGGTCTCATGCATGCTCCAACGTTCGCTTCCTGCTCCATACTGTTGATACCAACACCACAATGATGAACCTGCTCGAAAACGCCACGCCAAGCGACCTTCGCACCGAGCCCTATCCCCAACTGGTGCTCAGCGACCTGCTCCCCGCCGAAACGGTGGACCGATTGATCGCCGAATTTCCAGACCTGGATACCCGGACTGGGGGCCGCAGCTACGCCAGCAACGAGCACTACAGCTATCCCGCACACAAGGCGTTGGTTGACGATCGCGTCAGCAAGACCTGGAAGCGCCTGCTCGCCGATCAGCTGACCCAAGCATTTCTCGATCGGTTTATCACGCTGTTCGGCGACGCCATTCGTCGACGGTACCCGGAACTGTGCACCCGCTTCGGCGACAAACTGTGCCTGCGCGCTGGCATGCGTCGCCGCGACAGCCTGCGCCATGTCGACGTGCTGCTCGAATCTCTGGTCTGCGTGAAGACGCCGGTGAACGTCACCACCAGCGTACGCGGCCCTCATGTGGACATGCCCGACAAGCTGCTTGCCGGTCTATTCTACCTGCGCTATCCGAATGACGACGCCGTCGGCGGCGATCTGGAAGTTCACCGCTATCGGCGGGGTCGTCGCTGTCTGGATGGGCAGTTCATCGCAGATAAGGCCGTCGAGATGGTGGATACCATCCGCTATCGCAGCAATGTGCTGGTGCTGTTCCTCAACGGCATCGATGCCATCCCCGGCCCGCGGCAGCCCACCCCCTATCCGCGGCTGTTTCTCAATTTGTTCGGCGAGCTGGCTCGGCCGTTGTTCGATTTGTCGCGCCATCAGGCCAGGAGCACGCCGCTGTCGCGGGCACCCTATCGCTGGCAGATGAGGCAGAAGCCCTTGTTGCGCTCGGCGCACGCCTGGCTGTCCTGATGGCGATCGCGACCGCCGCGCTCCCGGTCCGGTCGAACATCTACCGGCCTGTTGCCTCGCCGGGCCACCGAGGCTGACGCCATGCGGGTGCTGATCCTGATGGCCACCTTCAACGGGGCAAGCTTCCTGGCAACGCAGATCGACAGCATCCGCAACCAGACCCACGTCGACTGGCGACTTCTGATCCGCGATGACGGCTCAAACGACGGCACGCCCGAGCTGCTGTCCGCCCTGGCCGCGGCCGAGCCACGCATCGAGCTATTGGATGATCGCCGCGGGCGTATCGGCGTGCTGGAGAACTTCTCGCTGCTGCTGGAAGTTGCCGCCGCGCGTGGCCCCGAGACCGTCGCTCTGGCCGACCAAGACGACCATTGGGAGCCCGACAAGCTCGCCCGGCAAACCGCGGCGATGGCCCATCTGCAACACAAGCACGGCGACGATATACCCTGCCTGGTCCACTGCGACCTCGCGGTGGTCGACGCGCGGATGCGTCCCATCAGTCTATCGTTCGTGCGCTATCAGGGGCTGAGTTGGCCACATCGGCCGCCGCTAGCCACCTGCCTGGTCCAAAACCATGTCGTCGGCTGTACCATCCTCGCCAATCGCGCGTTGTTGGACCGTGCCACGCCGATTCCCTAGGGCATCCACATGCATGACTGGTGGCTCTCGCTCTGCGCCCATGCCCTCGGCGCGACCTGCTTCATCCCGCTGCCGCTGGTGCATTATCGCCAGCACGGCCAAAACCTCATTGGGGCCAAGGGCATCCGCGGACTGCTGGTCAGGCCGCGGCGTTGGGGCGCTTGGCTGAGCAAAATGCATTGCCTGTACCGAGTGGGATACTACCAGGGGCGCATGCTGCGCGAGCGTTGGCCAGCTGACTCCAGCCCCGACCTGCGCGTGCGACGTGCCGAGCTTGACCGCCTGCTGGAACAAGGCGCACGCTCGGGTCTCGGGCGCTGCGGCGTTCTGCTGCGCTGCCGCGTCCACGCGCAGCACCCGGCCCTAACCTTACTGCTGTATGCCCAGGCGCTGCTGCTATCGCCGTTGGGGCACGAACAGAGCTCCGCCTTCACGCACGGCTGCCATAAGCGCCAGCGGGGGGAAGCAAGCCAGCGATGACCGTCGCAATACCGAGCCTGCGCGACTGGCTGTATCGCGAGCCCCCGCGGCTCGAGGCGATCTGGCTGATCCTGGGCAAGGGGCCGAGCTTCAGTCGCCTCGCCAACCTCGACCAGGCCGGCGAGACCAGCAACATGTTGCGTTTCGGTCTCAACCACGTTGTCCGCGAGACCCGCATTGACGTCTTCCATTGCATCGACATCGAGGTCGTTGCTCACTGCGGCGACGCCATCCTCGCCAACGCCGGCATCGCCGTGCTGCCTTGGGCACCGCATGTGCGCCGGCGCCTGCTGCCCATCTCCGGCTATCGGGAGTTCCTACCCTCCGGACTGAGTTTGGCAGACTACGCGCGCCGGAATCCGGTGCTGCGCAGCTTGGCCGCGCAGGGGCGACTCTATTGGTATAACCTGCGTACCGCACCGCATCGGCTACGCCGCACCGAGGCGCCGATTACGCCAGCACAGGGCTTCAGCGCCAGCGCAGCGGTCCATCTGCTCGGGGAAGCCGGCGTGCGCAGGATTCGCACCCTGGGAATCGACGGCGGCGCCGCCTATGCCGGTGGATTCAGCGATCTCGCTGATAAGACCCTATTGACTGCCGACCAAGACTCGTTCGACAGCCAATTCACCTCCATCGCCGAGACTATCCAGCAACACGGACTTGATTTAGCTCCATTGAATGGACCTACGCCACCGACAGTGCAGATCATCGCCGCCGCCGATGAACAGCTGCCCGCTCGCGTACGCGCCCATGCCATCGAGACCCGCGCTAGCCTGAGCCTGCGCTGGGAACCGATCGCCCCCCCGGACGCGCACCCGCATGGCAACATCCGCCTTCCGGCGCACTGCTTGATCAGAGAAGATGCACGCTGGCTCGGCAACTGCACCGGCGCCGATCTCGACGCCCTGACAGCAGCGGGGCGCGTCTGGTGTTGGCGACCCGGGCAGCAGGCACCTTGGCGCTCGATCCATGCTCAGGGCGTCCGAGCCTGGTGCGCGGAGCTGATCGACGCTGTCGCCCGCGGCAGACTCGATCGCGCCGAGGTGGCCGCGGCCATCGCGGCCGGTCACGCCAGGCCATCGCTGCTCGCCCAGATCGACCACGGCATCCGCGACCCGCTGCTGCTGCCGCGTCGACTGCGTGGGAAGGATGGCGAACAGCTTGCCCCAAAACCCCGGGATCTGCTAATCGCCAGGGGCCGGGCGCTGGCCGAGGCACTGCGCTGGCCAGTCTATCGCAGCTATGGTCGGCTCATACTGGATAAGCTGCCCAAGGTACTCGCCGGGATCGGCCGCTGAGCCATGCTACGCCGATGAACCCTACGAGATCGCATCCCCTGGGAGCCTGTATGCCCGTCCCCGATATTCCCGCTTGCTGACCTGGTGTCGACAGCAACAGCCAACTTGCTCAATGGGGACATAACACTTTGAACGTGCGGAATTTTGACCTCGGGCAAACAACCAACCAACCCGAGTCGCCGAGGGTTGCGCCACCCGCTACCGGGCGTCTACGAGTCGTACTCTGGGGCACCTACGACATCGGCAAGCCCAGGAACCGCATCCTGATTCAGGGTCTGCGCGAGAACGGCGTAGAGGTCATCGAGTGCCATGCGCCGATCTGGCGGGGGGTCGAAGACAAGTCCCAGATCCGCTCCCGGCGTTGGTGGCTATTCCAGGGCCTGCGCTGGCTTGCCTGCTACCCGCGGCTGCTGCTGCGCTATCTGCGCCTGCCTGGGCACGATCTGGTGCTGGTGGGCTACCTGGGTCAGCTCGACGTGCTGCTGATCCGCCCTTTGACCTGGCTGCGGCGGGTTCCGTTGGTCTGGGATACCTTTCTCAGCCTGTACGACACCCTGGTGGACGATCGCGCCCTGGTGCGGCCACATCACCCATTCGCCATGCTGCTCTACGCTTGCGAATGGCTGGCCCTGCGCGCCCCCAACCTACTGCTCACCGATACCTCGGCCCACGCTTGGTTCTTCAGCACACATTTCGGCGTTGGCAGGCACCGCATCGAACGCGTCTTCGTCGGCGCCGAGCCCCGTGCCTTCTACCCCCCGCATCCCGAATACCCGCACCATCGGCAGCGACGGCCGTACCGAGTGCTGTTCTACGGCCAATTCATTCCGCTGCATGGCATGGAGGTCATCGCCGAGGCGGCGAGCTTGTGCGAAGGCCAACAGATACACTGGGAGGTGATCGGCGACGGCCAGGAGACCGCGCGCTTCCGGAGCATGCTGCAGGCGCGCGCCCTGACGAGCATGACCTGGATCCCTTGGGTACCCTACGCGGACCTGATCGAGCACATCCATGCCGCCGACCTCTGTCTTGGCATCTTCGGCACCAGCGCCAAGGCGAGCCGGGTGATCCCAAACAAAGTGTTCCAGATCTTGGCCGCCGGTCGCGCCCTGATCAGCGCCGACACACCGGCAATCCGCGAGCTGTTGACGCCGGGTCCCGGCATTGCGCTGGTGCCGCCCGGCGACCCAAAGGCGCTGGCCGAAGCCATCAGTGACATGCGCCGACGCAATCCCGAAGCCGCGCAGACGCACTTGGCGACCTATCGCGAGCGCATCACGCCCGCGGCCATCGGACGCGATCTGGTGCATGTGCTGAAGTGCAGGTTTCCGCGGCTACACCGCAGGGCGCGGCAATGAGCATTCGCGCGCAGCCCTGTTCATCGATTCACGAGGGCGCGAAGCTCGTGCTCCCATATGCCCCGCCCTTCGCATTGCAGGCGCTCGGGACACTTGGCTGCAATCGGTGGGGCGATGCGTCACACCATCTCGCCAAGGTACAAGTATCGGGTTACGCCGAGATCCTCGCGGCGACACCGCCCCACGACCAGGCTTTGTCCGCTGCACCAACCAGAGTCTTAACAGATGAGCGACTCTCCAAGTCATCAGCGTCGAACTGCGCCAACAACACGCATCCTGTGTCTCGGTCTGGACGCTGCCGAGCCAAGACCGTTGCTTGCCTGGTCGGCGGCCGGGCGGATGCCCATGCTGAAGGGGCTGATCGAGCGGGGCAGCGTTGCGCACTTGCGCCCACCGGCCGGCTTCTATATCAGTGCCGTTTGGCCGAGCCTTGCCACCGCGAGCTCACCGCTGCAGCATGGCCGATTCGCCGGGCGTCAGCTGGTGGCGGGAGACTACCGGGTGGAGGAGCTGGCGAACGCGGATATCGGGCTGGAGCTGTTCTGGCATTCGCTGGCAGCGGCCGGACGGCGCGTCGCGCTGGTGGATGTGCTCAACTCCATCCCCGCCGACCGGCTCCACGGCGTCCAGTTGACCGATTGGGCTACCCACGACCCCGGTCAGGGCATTGGATTCCACTGTTGGCAACCGGAGCTGGAGGCGGCGCTGCGCGCCGGACTTCCGACGCCTGACCGATACCTAGGCGCATCTTCTGCATGGCTACAAAATGAAAAATTATAAACCAATAAGAGTCTTGTATATCAGCATTTTTTGGAAAAAATGGGCACTATTGCCAGGGAAAACCGGCTTAGCGCGAAAAAGAGAAAAAGGGGCCAGGCTCAATAAAAAGGACCCATACCGGCGGAAGACGGGAATTGAGCCTAGCCCCTTTTCCCATGTCGATTGGAACGCAATTGAACGCTTGGAGGTCATTGGCATTGATGAGATTGCGTTGAAAAAGGGTCATCGTGACTTTGTCGTCGTGATCAGCGCTTACATTAACGAGACATTGCATGTCATCGATCTGCTCGGCGACCGCACCAAGGCCAGCGTACAGGAGTTTTTTCTCAGCATTCCCAAGCGCTTGCGTCGCACCGTCCAGAGTGTTTGCTCGGATCTTTATCAAGGCTTCATCGGTGCCGCTAAAGCCGTGTTCGGCAAGCGCGTACGCATTTGCGCGGATCGGTTCCATGTTGCCACAAGAAAAAGGGGCCAGGCTGGATAAAAAGGGCACATACCGGCGGAAAGCGGGAATTGAGCCTGGCCCCTTTTCCCCCTTTTCCCCCTTTTCCCCAGGTCCCGGCGCCGCCGCTTCCCGGAATACCCCAAAGACGCACGGCCTTTAGGCAGCGATGATGATTGACACTGTTGGCGACGAACCGCGAGCCCAGAGTTGCTCAACCCGCGAAACGCAACCCTCTGATTTTTTGTATAAAATGTGGAACATAGCCGGAGCAGCCTGGTAAGCGCTTGTTCTTGCTTAAAATTCTTGGTTTTCACGACGAAAAGATATTTTCATTAATACACCTGCCCCAACCGCCAACGGTCTTTGTCCTCCCAAAAATCTAGGGTAAAACAAGCGGTTGTCCGCCCTTCGGCTCTTCCACTTTCGCCTCCTTTCCACCGGGCCTCGTCCAACGAACGGTTCAGATCGCGCGATCTATAGTCACTCAACATGATAACCAGATATGCCCTTTTGTTTTTGGTGCGTGAGTGCTGGCCCTAAACGAAAGGGGCAGATTTGATGTCACGTGAGAGGACTATAACCTTATTCGTCAGCGCTTTTCGATAAACTCTGTGACTGTGAGGCCGGACGCCCTCATTAAGCTGCGAAGGGTTCCCTTCGCCACCTCGTTATGATCCGGCACCGATAACGTAGCAGTGCTCTCGGCGTTAATCAGGATGATGTGACTCCCGCTTTGGCGTGCAACCTGCCATCCAAATAACCCGAATATCCGAACGAATTCCTTGCCACCTAGTATCGGCAAAGGAGGCATCAGGCAGCGATCTCGATCTGCCTGGTTTCAATGGTTAACGGAAATCCCTTCTCAGCTCGAACTTCCAAACAAAGCCCGATGGCTTCTTTGATATTGGCTAAAGCTTCGTCCTTCGTTGCGCCTTGGCTCACACAACCCGGAATGGAAGGACATTCCGTAATCCATATCCCATCTTCGTCGCGGTCAATCGTCACCAGGAAATTCATATTAATTTACCTACCAGCAATGCTCATTTTGAAGACGCGTCTGATTGGCTGCAAGCAATCTTGGATTAGTCATTTGATAAAGTTTAGGATGCATCTTTGCTGTAGCTTTCGGATGATTTCCTGAATCTCTGCGTCACGCGCCGCTTGCTCAGTTGCTACCTTGGCTTGCCAAAGATTTTGCAGTCGCCTCGCGTGTGCTAAGTCTCTAGCTTGGCCTTGCTCGTAATTCCGGCCAAGTCCGAGCCTAAAGCTTGTAATCGGTGTGCAGGTATTTGGCAGAACCCTCATCATCTCGTACCCTTGGAGGTGCAAATTCACCGAGGATTCGGAAACATGTACGAAGGTTCTGCCAGGCTTGACTATAGATCCTACATGGGCGCTGCGCTACCCGGGCGAGGGATCGGGTCGTGACGCGGCGCACGCGCTTGGAGCAGGCCGAACACATCGCTGCTGCCGAGTCACGCTTGGCAGCCGGCGAGACGCAACGCGAGGTGGCTGCCGCTTGGGCGTGGCGCGCAGCACCCTGCTGGAGTGGTGCCACGAGCAACCGCTTGGGGATGCGCCAGCCGGTCTGGTGGCGTTCGTACGCACCCCGGAGGGGATGTCGTGGTTGCACCGGATGCTGATAGCGGCGCACTTCAGTATCAGGTTGCGGGCGGCGGGCGGCACCCGGCTGGTGAGTGAATTTCTAGAGCTGAGCGGGCTTTCGGCCTTCGTCGGGGTGAGCGACGGCGCGCAACACAAGCTCAATGCGGCCCTGGAAGCGGCCTTGGTCACGGAGGCTGAGGCGCAGAGCACGGCACTTGGCGAGGGCATGGCGCCTCGGAAGTAACGGTGTGCGAGGACGAAACGTTCCATCCTGGGGTCTGCTTGGTGGCCATCGAGCCGGTGTCGAACTTCATTCTGCTGGAGGGGTACGCCGCGGATCGCTCTGCGGCGACCTGGACGGCGGCGCTGGAAGAGGCCTGCACGGGCCTCCCCGTGGAGGTGATTCAGAGCACCGCCGACGAAGCCAAGGCCCTGCGCCGGCATGCCGATTATGAACAAGGCCGCCTCGAACGCTCCCGTATTTTTAATTTAAAACCAATGATTTACGGAAAATCCAATGCACCCGCTCGTCAGTTGGTCGGAGTTATGAACAAGGCCTCTGGCTTCCTGCGAACTTGGATGAACAAACCGACCATTCACCCAATTGGTGGGATTCTCTTCCGGGAAATCGTTAAAGTAGTCGGACTACTCACCCATTTTGAGCTCCTGTCTCCGCTGACGTCAACCGCGGGCTGGCGGATTCGTTGGGCATCTTTCTCGTTCAGCGACACGAGAAAACGAATCTGACCCCTTTTTTCCCATTAAGTTCATGGTCGATAAAAGACCGATTTTCGACAGCCTAGGCTACCGCTATAGTTGCATATGAACTTACACAACCTGTTCCTATATTTTGCCTATGAGCTTCTATTCCGCTGGCTTCATTGGTTAATTGTCCTCTTGTTCTTGTTTTTTTATCAAATCAAGTTTCTGCCTTTCGAGAGCTTTAATTTTCCTTTTATGGCTATTAATTTCCTTATTTATTTTTTGCAGCTCAAATTCTATCTTTTGCCGTTGCATGCCCTTCGATCCATGACGTTCCTGCGCTAATGACTGAACTTCACTGCGAAGCACTCTAAAATATGGGTTTCCATGGGCCCAGTTTTGTCTGTATTGTATCTTCCCGTCCTTCATGGCATTTATTATTTCATCTTCCGTAAAACCAAATTCCTTGCATGCATTTTTGTGACTCAGTGTTCCGCCTTGTTTGTGCCATTCGGAATCGGACATCTTCAAACCCTATATTTTTTTACAGTCTATCGGGATTCGCTTTTTACGATAAGAGAGCGATTTGTCAATGTGGACGATTTTGTTTTTGCGCTAACGCCTAGCTCACCGGAAAACGCGAGCGCAGCGAGTATTTTGTCCGGTGGAGCGACTTGTTAGGCGGATGCCGTTGCTAACCAAAGAAGTCACACTGTATTTTATAAATTCTGGTTATTTTGAATGTTACGGTCTATTGAATTGTAGGCCTTGTTCATAACTCCAATCAAGTGACCAGCGGGTACGCGGGGCTTTTCCGTAAAATTTTGATTTTAATGTTAAAATACTGTGGCTTTCGAGGTTAACTCTCAGACGCTGTATGAAAATTATTCTTTTAAATGTTCGGCCTAAAAAACGGAATAAATTCGAATAGTCTACTCGTAAGCTATTTGGTTATTACAAATTTGACGAAGCAATAAACGCGACGATGCAAGATAGACCTGTGACTCACTTGATCTCGGTTCTCTTTCATAATCTTTACTCAGTCGACGAGACCGGCCAAGCCAAGCAAATGTACGCTCCACGACCCAGCGACGCGGCAATACATGAAAACCTTTCTTTTTTTTCTGTCTCTTTACAATCTCAAGGGTGCAACTAAATTCAGATAATAACCAATTAAAAAGCTCTTTCCCCATATAGCCGCAATCAGCCCAAATATGCTTTACACTCTGCAGGAGCACGAATAGACGCGTGAGAATTTCACGAGCTGCTTTTCCGTCATACACATTAGCTGCATGCACGTAGACGACAAGCAGGCAACCTATTGTATCGACAACGATATGTCGCTTCCGGCCCTTGACAAGCTTACCACCATCGAAGCCGGATTCGACCGATGACTCCGGTGTCCCTTTGACACTTTGGCTATCAATGATGGCGCCACTAGGATCGGGATTTCGGCCTTTCATTTGGCGCAAACGCGCCCGTAGCTCTGCATTGATCTGCTCCAGCAATCCACTGTGTGTCCACTTGTTATAGTAGTAATTGACAAGGGTGTAAGGAGGAAAATCTTTCGGCAAATAACGCCAAGGGCAGCCTGTCTTGTTCAAATAGAAAATGGCATTCAGAATCTCGCGTAAATTCGAATCACGGCGGCGCCCTATCTTATACGGGTCAAGTTCGTTCAAAATTTGCTCGATGATTGCCCATTCTTCGTCTGACAGGTCACTTGGATAGCGTACAGGTGTATGAACATTATCTGAAGTCATCTTGATTTCTCCGAATGAAAAAGGGAAAATCGTATTAAATCGCTTGGTTCCCCAGATTTTTTAGATTTAAAATCAGTGGCTTAGTTCCCATACAGCCTCTCAGTCTTGGCCGAGCTTATGAACAAGGCCGAATTGTAAGATATAGTATAAATCTCATAAGGACCATTATTTCCCATAAAACGATTTTGACCATCCCAACGATTCATATCTGTAATTTCACGTAAAGTATTATCCCATCCCATGTAAGGGCCACCGAAAGCACCTGCATTGTTAAATCCCCGCGCAAATGCACGTATTCCATCTTTTTGAACTATAACCATTGAATGGTGTGGATTATTCATCTGCCCCATGAACAGGATATCGCCTAGAAAAAAACTAGCATGACTGAAAGGAGGGGTTATTCTTCGAAATCCCTGGTTATATATGTTTCGAGCCATCCACAATCCAGTAAGCTGCTTGGGATTACCAGTACCAAAACGTTCTCCAAATGAGCGAAGGGTCACCCAGTTTTTTGTTGTCCCGAACCGAGATATACGATTACGTTGAGATTGATCCCTTGCGTATAAAACCCAACCCAAAGCAGCCTCATGGCAATTTAGAGGCTTTAGATCATTTGCTGGTACACCATTGTTTGCGGTCAAGATTAAGTCAGCAACTGGCATTTTTTCTCCTTTTTGTGGAAAACTTGGTAGCCTAACAATTAGTATCAAGGCAAGATCGCCTTGATAAGTAGATATCTTCCCCCTTTTCAGGCACATTCGCAAGGGTTCCCCCCACACCTGAGAACTTATCAAGGCACCCACGCCCTGATAGTTTGATATTACCCGGCTTTTCGGGCAAATTTGCCCTGATAAGTTGATATTGGCCGGCCTTTCGGGCAATGTCATCCGAGTGTCTCGGAATGAGGACGGAGGATGGAAACTTGGGCGGCCAACGGTTTTTGGACGAGGTGCGTACGGTGATGCGCCGGCAGCATGATTCGATCCACACGGAACGCAGCCACTGCGATTGGATAACACAGTTCGTCAAGTTTCACGGCATGCGGTCTCGGCAGGAGGTCGTGGATGCCGGGGTAGCGCAGATCGAGGCGTTCTTGACCCATCTGGCAGAGAAGCGCAAGGTTTCCGCATCGACCCAGAATCAAGCGTTTAACGCGTTGGTGTTTTTGTACCGGAAGGTGTTGAAAAAGACATTGGAAGGGCGGATCGATGCAGCGCGGTCTTCCAAGGAGCCCAGGCCGCCAGTGGTGCTGACGCGCGAGGAAGTAGCGAAGGTGCTGCCTTTGATCGACGGTCAAGCGGGCCTGGTGGTTCGGCTGTTGTACGGGAGCAGGCTGCGCATCACCGAGGCGGTGCGGCTGCGAGTACTGGATGTGGATTTCGGCTACAAGTAGATTAGGGTACGATCCGGAAAGATAATAAAGATCGGGTCATGACCTTTCCGATGACGCTCGCGGCGCTATTAGAAGGACATTTGGCCAAGGTGAAATGTATCCATGATCAAGACTTGACCGAGGGTGACGGCGAAGTCTATCTACCTCATGCGTTGTCGCGGCAACGCCCGACTGCGGCGCGCGAGTGGCAATGGCAGTATGTGTTTCCTGCTGCTGGTCGCTCAGTGGACCCGCGCAGCGAAGAGGGCAAAGTGGGCCGGCACCATGTCGATCAGAGCGTAGTGAACAAGGCGATGAAAAAGGCGGTGACCTTCGTCGGCATTCGCAAACGCGTCAGCGCACACACATTTCGTCATTCGTTTGCCACGCATCTGCTGGAGCGGGGAACGGATATCCGCACCATCCAGGCACTACTGAGGCATAAAGATGTGGAGACAACGATGATCCATACTCATGTACTGCGGCAGGGTGCGCAGGGGGTGAAGAGTCCGTTGGATGATCTGTAGTGGATCGGGGCAGCAGCAGGTCGTATTTTAGAGAACCGTTGCCGCAATTCTGTCAGTTACCACCTTAATTCCCGTCATTCCCAGGAGCTTTCAGCAAGCCAGCATTGCTGACGAACAGAGTGTTTCTCTACCGCAGGGCACGCTGCGTAACCGCGAGAGTTGCCAACGAGATACGACTCGGTCATCTGAGCGAGCCATTGACGCAAATGTCCGCTGCAACCATGGTCGGCCGGGTGTCACCAGCCGAATACCTTGCCTCGGAGCGGGATGCGGAACAGCGTTATGAGTTTTTCGACGGCGAGGTGATTGCCGTGGCGGGCGGCTCGCGGGCGCACAGTCTGCTTGCAACGCGTGTTGCGCGCCTACTGGGCAACCCCTGGATGGCATGACCTGCCGTGTCCATCAGTCGGATATGAAGGTTCGTATCGAGTGCACCCACCCATTTGCACCCACTTTGTTTGCATAGTATCGGCGGCCAGAACACCTAGGAGGCCGGCCGAGAAGACAAGCCAGGTGGTCTGTTTCTCGACAGAAGTCGCCTTAAGCCCCCCTCTCGAGGCGCTGCGTCAGTTGACTGTTTGTTAGACTGCGCATCAGGCATTGTCGCCTCGGCTCAGGTGATCGATTGGGGCTGCTGGCGTAAAGCTGGGGCGGTTTCCGGCGGATCACTCTAAGATTGCCGGGGAACAGGCGCTGAGGACCACGCTGAAAGATCCGAAGTTTGCCTCATCCGCTCAGGTATTTCCGATCCATGAGGATGTCGAACCGCGCCGTCAGGCGCCTGGCGTCGTCACTGGATGGGCGAAACGGGATGGTTACCGCGGCCTGCTCCTCAGCGGATAATAGGCTGCGCAGGAAGTCACGACTGTTCTCGCGAGCGCCGTCAACGTAGACTTGCGTCACCAGGCGCTTCCGGTGCGGTGCCGTCACCGCAACATGGATATGTGGAGCACGGCCGGGATAGGGCACCGGCTTGATGGTGCGGAAACGATAGCCGCCGTCGCTGCCGGAATGCGTCTTTCCATAGCCCTGAAAGCCAGGGTCGCGCGGTCGGCCGCCTTTGTCACCGCTGTGGATATAGCGACCATTGGCGTCGCACTGCCAGATTTCCACCAGGGCGTCTGTGATGGGCATGCCGTCCAGGTCCAAGACGCGGCCGCTCAGGTCTGTGATCTCGCCTTGAGAGGGGTCACCGCCCATCAGACGAGTCAAATCGTTGTCCTGATCCAGCGGCATGCGGTCTGGGTAGAATGGGCCGCGCATCTGTTGCGGCGTTGCGATGCGGGCCGCTGCGATACCGGGCAGCGTGGCAGTGGCGAGCCCCACAGCAGCCAGAATCAGACGCCGCCGTGCGGGGAGTTTGGGGTGATCTTGCATGTTGAGGGTGTTTGCTTTCTTACTCAAAGCCAGATAGATGGGCGCGGCAGCAGGCGATTTCAGCCCATCCTGCGTTGGCCGCCGCCTTTGATGCTTGGTCGTGTTTGCTGCAAGAGCGTCATCTCCTTGCCCGTTGTTTCTCTCGACATCGTCCTGTTCAGTGTCATGTTCAGGCAGAGACCTGTGGCGATGCCGAGGCAATGCTTCTAAAATTCAGCTGGATAACGCGCAACACCAGATGAAACCATCCAGCGAGGATTACCATCATGTCCAGCAAATTACCGCCGCGTCATGCCAAGACCGGCAATGCCATCGACACCAACAAGCTCGACCGTGTCGTCGCCGAGGCGCGCCAGGCCAGCGACCAGCGCGCGCTTGGCTATCGCGAGCAGGCATTGAAGCTTTATCCTTGGGTCTGCGGGCGTTGCGGGCGTGACTTCAATCATGCCAACCTGCGCGAATTGACGGTCCACCACAAGGACATGGACCATGACAACAATCCGCCGGACGGCAGCAATTGGGAATTGTTGTGCCTGTACTGCCACGACAACGAACATCAAAAGTATGAAGAACACCTGGCGGCCATGGCCGCCGGCCATGCGCCCAAGGGCGCTGGAAGATCCACCAATACCACCACGTACAATCCATTCGAGGGTTTGGCGGATCTGATGAAAAAGGATTGAACCTGGGGTATCCTCAGTTGATCTGTGGAGAAGACAGTGTCCTACAGCCTGTCTCCCGGGAAAGGCGCGGCGCTCGCGTCCAATCCGCCGGCATCCACCTGCTGGGTCGCCCGCAAGCGGGCTCCTACTACGCCGTGCGGCTCCCGCGGTTGGTCAAGGTCCGCTTGCGGGCGAGGCGCCTTGGCCCCTCTGGGCACGCTGCGGTGAATCCTTACATTCTTTGCAGGCAGCACCCGGCGCTCGTGTCCGATCCGCCGGCATCCGCCTGCTGGGTCGCCCGCAAGCGGGCTCCTACGCCGTGCGGCTCCCGCGGTTGGTCAAGGTCCGCTTGCGGGCGAGGCGCCTTGGCCCCTCTGGGCACGCTGCGTCTCTGCGGTGAATTCTTACATTCTTTGTAGGCAGCACCCGGCGCTCGTGTCCGATCCGCCGGCATCCGCCTGCTGGGTCGCCCGCAAGCGGGCTCCTACGCCGTGCGGCTCCCGCGGTTGGTCAAGGTCCGCTTGCGGGCGAGGCGCCTTGGCCCCTCTGGGCACGCTGCGTCTCTGCGGTGAATTCTTACATTCTTTGTAGGTAGCACCCGGCGCTCGTGTCCGATCCGCCGGCATCCGCCTGCTGGGTCGCCCGCAAGCGGGCTCCTACGCCGTGCGGCTCCCGCGGTTGGTCAAGGTCCGCTTGCGGGCGAGGCGCCTTGGCCCCTCTGGGCACGCTGCGTCTCTGCGGTGAATTCTTACATTCTTTGTAGGTAGCACCCGGCGCTCGTGTCCGATCCGCCGACATCCGCCTGCTGGGTCGCCCGCAAGCGGGCTCCTACGCCGTGCGGCTCCCGCGGTTGGTCAAGGTCCGCTTGCGGGCGAGGCGCCTTGGCCCCTCTGGGCACGCTGCGTCTCTGCGGTGAATTCTTACATTCTTTGTAGGTGGCACCCGGCGCTCGTGTCCGATCCGCCGACATCCGCCTGCTGGGTCGCCCGCAAGCGGGCTCCTACTACGCCGTGCGGCTCCCGCGGTTGGTCAAGGTCCGCTTGCGGGCGAGGCGCCTTGGCCCCTCTGCGCACGCTGCGTCTCTGCGGTGAAACCTTATATTCTTTGTAGGTAGCACCCGGCGCTCGTGTCCGATCCGCCGGCATCCGCCTGCTGGGTCGCCCGCAAGCGGGCTCCTACGCCGTGCGGCTCCCGCGGTTGGTCAAGGTCCGCTTGCGGGCGTGGCGCCGGCTTTGCAGAAGCCGGTTGGCAATGGCAACAGCGCCCCGCAGCGACTGAATATTCGTGCGGATATATTAGGGACTGAAACAAGTTTGGCCGGCGCGGGTGCCTCAAAAGAATAGATTCACTCCGGTCACCAGGACATTGCGATTCGCCCAATCAGCACCGGCGCGAAATCGGTTCCAGCGGTAGCCCAGCTTTAATTTGATGCCCTTCGCCGGCCGCCATGCCAATCCGCCGCCGAGCCAGTTGGCCTCGAAACGGGCATCATTGACGCTGTAGAAGAACTCTTCCTCCAGATAAAGTTTGAGTTCGAGGGCCGTTAGCGACCAGGGCGCCTCGACGGAAATCTCGTTGCGCAATCTGGTGTCGTCGTCGCGCCAGTCGAAAGACCGCAATTCGACCCGCGCCCGATTGGTCAGACGCCAGCCGTTGATGCGGTCGGCAAAGTAGCCCTCCAGATAACCCCGATTCTCCGGCTGCCATTCGTCGGTAAAATTAAACCAGGCGCGTCGGTAGCCGACACGCAGGCTGATGGCCGGCGTTAATTGGCGGCCAATTCCGATGCCGGTATAGGCAAGGAATGCGTCGCCGAAGTTGTTGCGCGAGGCCAGATTCGAGCGCGAGATCAGGAACCAATCCTCGTTCACCGCCCCCTTCAACAGCAGGTTGTAGCTGCCACCCGCGTCCTGGCGGGCCAGCGTCGGCGCCGCGGGCAGTTCCAGCAGAAGCATCAACAGGAGTGCAGCGCAAAGGCGGAACACAAGGGCGCGATTATTCGGCTGCGGCGCGTGCCTGCTCCAGCCAACTGTCGAACTTGGCGCGGTTGGCGGCAATCCAGGCGTCGGCATGCTTTTCGATGTCCGCGGCGCTGTCCTCGCCATCGCGCATGCGCAGATTTTGTGCGCTGATGTCGTTATTGCTCACCTGCATGATCGCAAACAACTTGGCTGCAGCGGGGTTGGCCTGTGCAAACTCGCGGTTGGCAATGATGTGTTGGGTGTTGGCCTGAAAGCCGTAGTTGGAGCCGTCCGGCAAGGTGGTGTCGACATTTTTGCGCTCGCCGGGCAGCGAACTGAATGGCACCTGCAGCCAGGTTACGTCCTTGCCCGGCACCAGCACACCGCTGATCCAGTAGGGCATCCAGGTGTAATAGAAGATCGGCTGGCCCTGATTGTAGCGAGCGATGGTATCTGCCATGATCGCCGAATAGCTGCCCTGATTGTGGTTGATGTGCTCTCGCAAACCGTAGGCATCGAGGTGATGCTCGATGACCTTCTCGCAGCCCCAGCCGGGAGTGCAGCCAGCCAGGTCAGCCTTGCCGTCGCCGTCCGTGTCGAATAATTCGGCGATCTCTGGGTTTTTGAATTGCGCGATGTTGGTGATGTCATACTGATCGGCGGTGGCCTTGTCGATCAGGTAGCCCTGCAGGGCACCTTCGGAATAAGTGCCCTCGCGGTAGAGTTTCTGATCACCGCCGGCTTCCTTGTAGAAGTCGATATGCAATGGATTCCAGTGATCGGCCATGAAGGTGGCATCGCCATTGGCGACCGCGATGTGGCCGGCGGCGTATTCGATCTCTTTGATGTCCTCGACCTCGTAGCCGAGTTCCTCGAGCGCCTTCATCACCAGTAGGGTCTGGAAGGTTTCCTCGGCAATGGAGCTTTTCAGCGGTTGTACCTCGATGCCGTCACCGGGTTGATCCGCCGCCAGTGCCGAGGCGGCCGTCAGGGTGATGGCGAACAACAGGGCGGCGCGCAGGCCGGGCTTCAGGTCGTACGATCTTTGTAACAATCGCATGCATCATTCTCCGTTGGTTGTTTGGATTCAGGAGTTGTCGGCACCGTCGCGCTGGATGTGCGCTTCCTGGTCGGCGCGGCGTGCGAACAGGCGCACGACCAGCCCGGTGGGTCCGGATTGGTACCAATGACGGGTCGAGCGGTCGCGCTCGGATTGACCCAATGCCTGGGTCATGCGATCCAGGATGATGGCCAGCAGCACGATGCCGACACCGCCGATGGTGGCCAGCCCCATGTCGAGCCGGCCGATGCCGCGCAGCACCATCTGCCCGAGACCGCCGACCGCGATCATCGATGCGATGACCACCATGGATAATGCCAGCATCAATGTTTGGTTGACGCCCGCCATGATGGTGGGCATCGCCAGCGGCAACTGGACCTTGAACAAGAGCTGTTTGGGCGAAGCGCCGAATGAGCGCGCGGCCTCGATCAGGTCGGCCGGAACCTGCCGGATACCGAGATTGGTCAGGCGAATCAGCGGCGGCAGCGCAAAGATGATGGTCACGACCACACCGGGCACATTGCCGATACCGAACAACATTACCACGGGCACCAGGTAGACGAAAGCCGGGGTGGTCTGCATGGCGTCGAGGATCGGCCGTACGCTGGCCGCAGCGCGATCGCTGCGGGCCAGCCAGATGCCGACCGGTAGGCCAATCACCATACAGAAGAACACCGACGTCAGCACCAGGGCCAAAGTGATCATGGCCTCCGCCCAGGCGCCGATCAGGCCGATGGCGATCAACGACAGTACCGCACCGATGCCGAGCCGGCGACCGCCGGCCTGCCAGGCCAGCAGGCCGACGATAACCACCATGAGCACGTCGGGCACCGCCAGCAGCGTCGCTTCGATACCGCTCAGGGTGCCGTCGATGGGCCAGCGGATGGCTTGGAACAGGGGGCGAAAGTTGGCGACCAGCCAGTCCAGGCCGAAATCGACCCAGTCGCCAAGTGGGATGACCGCATCTTTGAACGGGTGCAGCAGATCGATCGGCGCATCGGTCGCATCGCCGGCACCGCTGTCGGCAAGCCAGTCGCCAGGAGTTTCCTGGGCAGTGCTGGAAGATCCCCAGGGATTGGTATTGTCTTCTGCCATGTTCAGTTGTCCCGATCCAGAGTTTCGAGCAGGCTCGCCCTGGTGATCACGCCCATGTAACGGTTCTGCTCGTCGACCACCGGCAGGCCGCAGGGAGCGTTGGCGACTGTGCCGAGCAAATCGCTGACCGCGGTATCCGCACGCAGGATAGGAATATCTTCGAGGAATGCCGCGCTGATACTTGGCTCCGATTGGCGCAGCTGCTGTTGCAGGGAATCCACCGAGACCAGGCCGTGGTAGCGCTGCCCTCTGTCGACCACATAGCCGAATTCGCGGTCGTGCTCGCGCAGGCGCGCGAGCCCGGCACGGATGCCGTTGTCGTTGCGCTCGATCACCGTCACCTGGGTCTTACGGGCGATGTCGCCGGCCTTGAACACGGCGGCCACGTCCACCCCGCGAAAAAATGCGCTCACGTAGTCATCGGCGGGGTTTTTCAGGATGTCGTCCGGTGTGCCCACCTGCACCACGCGCCCACCCTCCATGATGGCAATGCGATCGCCGATGCGCATGGCCTCGTCGAGGTCGTGGGAGATGAAGACGATGGTGCGGCTGCTGGTTTCCTGCAATTTCAACAGTTCATCCTGCATTTCGCTGCGGATCAATGGATCCAGCGCGGAGAATGCTTCGTCCATCAACATCACAGAGGGATCATTGGCCAGCGCTCTTGCCAGTCCAACGCGCTGCTGCATGCCGCCAGAAAGTTCATCGGGGTAGCTGTTAGCCCAGGCATCGAGACCCACTTGTTCGAGGGCGGCCAGCGCCCGAGCCTTACGCTCTGCCGGGGCGACGCCGGCCAGTTCGAGACCAAAGGCGGCGTTCTCGCCCACGCTCAGGTGCGGCATCAGAGCGAAGGATTGGAACACCATGCTCATATCGCGGCGGCGCAATTCGAGCAATTCGGCATCGCTGATGGCGGCGATGTCGCGGCCATCGACAATGACCTTGCCGGCGCTCGGCTCGATCAGCCGGTTGAGCAAGCGCACGAGGGTGGACTTGCCGGAGCCCGACAGCCCCATGATGACGAAAATCTCGCCCTCGCGGATGGCAAAATTGGCATCACAGACCCCGACAGTCTGTCCGGTACGGTCGAAGATGTCGTTCTTATCGACGCCCTCGCGGAGCAGGCGCAGGGCGTGCTGCGGTTGATCGCCGAAGACCTTGTACAGGTTTTCGACGACGACTTTGTCTTGCATTTTCGTTCGTCCGCATCCGCTGGCAATGCGGAGGCGCTCCGGTTGGTCGAGCTAGGCTACGGACTGGCGCCCGCGCTGTCAAATCCCGGCTCGAACTGGCACGCACAGCGCGCAGGTCGAGGTCGGCATGCTTGGGAGATTTGGCGCGCAGGGCTCAGAAGTAATAGCCAAAGTTCAGGTTGAGCCGGTAGTTCCATTTCCGATTACCGTCGACGCCAAAATCTCCAACACCGCGGAAGATATTGCTGTAGTTATCGCCGTCGTCGCCGACGAAGTAGTTGCCGTTGGCGTAGGCTAAATCAGTATAAATGTACCAACCCTGGCGCGCCCATGCGGCGCCGAGCACCCACAGCTCGCTGTCGCTGTAATCGCTGTCCTGCTTGACGATAGTGCTGTATTCCAGATAGGGCCGCACCGAATCGAGCCAGGGGATGCGATTGGCTTCGTAGAGGTAGCTGAGCGATGCCGCGGGTATCCAGGCATCGGCCGCCACCGGCCATGCGAAGTCGTATGCACCCATGGGTACAAGCGCATCGGTCCCCCAGGGGTTATCGGCATCGATGTTGTATTTGTATTTGGTCAGCTGGGTGGCGAGCAGCCAGTTGTTCCAGTTATTCTTCATATGCAGGGAGGCGGCCCAGCGGTCGCCGTCGTCGGTGCGCCGGCCTTTCAACTGTCCGTACAGCAGAGACACGCCAATCGCGGTCGGCACCTGGATGTCGTCGAAGCCGTAGATGGCACGCAGGTTGAACTGGTTACGCTCGCTGAAGCCATTCGGCGGCGCGGCGATCAGGTCACCATTCTCTTCGATGGCACTGAGCCATTCGACGGCATCGTAGGTATAGCGTGCGCTGTCCTGGCTGGTGCCGTTGCCGTCCCATTCGCTGCTGACATAGTAGGCAAAATCCAGATCCCAGTTGCCCAGGCTGGTGACATACTGGATGCCCAGATCCGGGTCGTCGGCCAAGCCCACATAGTAGTGCTGATCGAAGAACCAGCTCTGGGAGATGCCGTAGGGGCCAGGACCAAAGGGCACGCGGTTAACGCCGACCTGCAGTTGGCTGCCGTTGTCGAAGTCCCAGCCGAGCCAGCCGGTGTGGATGAAATTGTATCCGTTATACCAGCGGTACTCGAACTTGCCGACCAGTTGCTTGTAGTTCAGATCCATGTTGATGCGGAAGGTGTCCAGTTCGAAGTTTCCCCCGTTGCCGCCGCGGGATGGCCCATCGGCATTTCCGGGATAACTGCCGAGCACATAATTGACCCGCATTGCGCCGCCGATGGTCACCGGACCGAGGGTGATCTTGTCGGCCTGCGGATTACCCGCCTGTTCCAGATCGGCCTCCAGCTCAGCGGATTTCAGCTCCGCCTCCGAGGCTGCGTTTTGCGCCGCGGCCAATTCCCTCTTAGCGAGCTCCAGCTCGGCCTCCAACGCCGCGACGCGCCGCTCGAGGGCGGCGGCATCGCTGGCGGCAAGGGCCGCTGGGGGGGCGGTCAACAGCGCTGCGCTCAGGGCGGCGACAGAAAACGTCTGCACGAACTTTCTGGAGAGACGAAGATGACGGGTGCGCGGACCCGTGATTGTTGCGTGAGTTGCGACGGAAGACATGGGCACCTCGTGGAGAGTCGCTGTTGCTTTTTTGGCTCCGTGCTCGTTGCAAAATTACGACTAGAAGGCGCAATATAACGCACATTGTTGCTTAATTGCAACTGCTTCGATCCACATTCAGATTTACCTGATTGCATCGACTCTCTGACCACCGCGCATATCGAAGTGGCTACAATGCCGTCGATTAATCTGCCGACCGCACTCTGAGGATTCCGAGTTTGGTTGGCGCTGTTTTTTCTGAGTCTTCCGAGATCACATCCGATGCCACAATTCATCGATTCTCTTGCCTGGGATTATTGGCACCTGCTGCTCGCGGCGCTCATGGTCTACATGGCCTGGCACATCGGCGCACATGTAGTGGGGGAGCGTCCGTTGATGAACCATTTCCCCCGGACAGCCGCGTTGCTGAACGTGCTCATGTTGCCGCTGTCGGTCATCGTTGCCGGCAGCCTGTTGCGGGTCGCCAATCGCAAGCTCGGAATACCGGAGCTGGACGAAGAACTGAGCGCGCTGACATTGCTCTGCACCTATCTGAGCACGGCTTGGGCGTTGGCGCGGGTGGTTGACGTTTCGCTGGAACTAAAGGCAGAGGAGGAACATGGCGAGCGGGTGCCGAAGCTGGCCGTCGGATTGATTTACGTGCTGTTGCTGTTGCTGGGGCTCGCTGTTTTTCTCTGGCAGCAGGGCTATTCATTCGCCGGCGTCTGGGTATCCACAGGTGTTGCAGCCGGGGTGTTGGGCCTCGCATTGCAAAAGACCCTTGGGGATCTGTTCTCCGGGATTGCGCTTGGCTTGGAACGCCCATTTCGCCTCGGTGACTGGATTGAACTCAAGGATGGTACCGTCGGACAGGTCACCGATCTGAATTGGCGTGCGACCCGGCTCAGAGGCTGGGACAACGCGACCCATGTGATCCCCAATTCGTCGCTGGCTAGCCAGTCGATCCGCAATTTGCATGGTGACGATCATCTCTATGCGCCTTGGTATTTTATCCAGATCCCAGCGGACGTCGATCCGCGCTTTGCCAATGCGCTGCTGCTCCAGGCCGCGATGCGCTGTGAGAGCGTATTGAATTTCCCTAACCCGATCGTGCGTCTGGCCGATGCTTCCAGCTTGCCTTACAGTTATATGGTCTGGGTGCACTTGAAGAACTATCCGGCGATGTTTCGGGGCCGAGAGGAATTGTACCGCGAGATTCATCGGGGCCTTCGGGAAGCGGGCATCGAGGTAGCCCCGCAGGTGCATGAAATGCGTACACGCCGCGCCTCGACCATCGACTCGGGGCTGCCGACTATTTCACTGGCGCTGAAGGGTTTGGACTTTGCGGGCAACCTGACCGACGAGGAAATAGCGCAGTTGGCTGCGCGCAGCCAGTACCGGTACTTCGATACCGGCCATGTGATTTTGGGGGAGACGGCGACCAGCGACGCGTTCTATCTGATTGCCGGCGGCTTGGTGGATGCCAGGATCCGGCTGCCAAATGGCAAGCTCAAGGTCGTCGAAACCCTGGTGCCGGGAAAATACTTCGGCATCACCGAGATGCTGGTCACCGAACCGAGCTTGCTGGAGTTCGTTGCCAACACCGATGTCACTCTGATTCGCATCGACCTCGATTGCGTCACCGACATCATTTCCGCGCGCCCGGAGCTGGCGGAAATCCTGAGCGCCGTGATCAAGGAGCGCCTGGAAGCCGCCGAGGCGGCGCGCGCCGCCAGCCAGCAGCCGACTAAACGACTGACACTGACCGATATCCGCCTGGGCGTGGAGCGGCGCATGCGTGGTCCCGTGTGGCCACCGACGCCATAGGCGATTTCTCTCCGGCAAGCGCCTTAACCAAGGCCGTTCTCCGTTTCGGAGCCGATCGATGAGGAACATGCTTGGTATGTCCGCCGCCTGGCGCATTCCTGCGCCAGGTTTTGGTTCAGCCGGAGCGCGCCGGCCCGACAACCTCGCGATCATCCTGTACCGCTGCATCGACGACCTGCTCGAGACGGTGCTGCTCCTCAGCCTCTTCGACGGCCTTGGTCACGGCGGTTTCGACATCGAGTTCTTGGTTCAGGCCGATGTACAACGAGTAAATTCCCACCAGCAACACCAGCGCGAACGGTAGACCGGTACTGACCGATGCGGTCTGCAATGTGGCCAGACCGCCACCGATCAGCAAGACCGAGGCCATCACGCCTTCCATGATCGCCCAGAACACCCGCTGCGAGGTGGGTGAGTGGAGTTTGCCGCCGGAGGTCAAATGATCGACCACCAGGGAGCCCGAATCCGACGAGGTGACGAAGAAGACCACCACCAATATGACAGCGATGCCCGAGAGCAGATCGCTGAGCGGGAAGTTGTCCAGCATCGCAAACATGGCCTTGGCCACGTCGGCATTGACAGCCGCGGCGATATCGGCAACGCCGCTGGTCTGCAGGTGCAATGCCGCACCGCCGAACACCGACATCCAGATGAAGGACAACAGCGTCGGCACCAGGATGACACCAAATACGAACTCCTTGACCGTGCGGCCCTTGGAGATACGCGCGATGAACATGCCGACGAACGGCGACCAAGAGATCCACCAAGCCCAGTAGAAGACGGTCCAGGAGCCTTGCCAGTTGCTGTCGCGGAAGGTCTCTGTCCACAGGCTCAGTTCCGGCAGAATGGTCAGATAGTAGCCCAGATTTTGGGTAAAGCCGCTCAGGATATAAACGGTCGGACCCACCAATAACAAAAATGCCATGAACAGGGCGGCCAATACCATGTTGGCCTGACTCAGGCGCTTGACGCCGGCATCGAGCCCGGCGAACACTGACAATGTGGCGAAACCGGTGATGACGGCGATCAGGATCACCTGCGTTTGGGTATCGACGCTGAGGCCGAACAGATGGTTCAAGCCCGCATTGATCTGCTGCACCCCAAGCCCGAGGGAGGTCGCCAGGCCCACCATGGTCGCCAGCACCGACAGAATATCGATTAAATTGCCCCAAAAGCCGTAGATTTTGTCACCGAGCAACGGGTAGAACACCGAGCGGATGGTCAGCGGCAGCCCGCGGTTGAAGGCGAAAAACGCCAGCCCCAAACCAACCATGGCATAGATCGCCCAGGGGTGGATACCCCAATGGAAATAGGTCACGCCCATGGCCGCCTGCGCTGCCTCCGGCGAGTCCGGCTGCAAGGCGCCGAACATCGGCGACGGTGACTGGTAGTGGAACATCGGCTCGCCAACGCTCCAAAACATCAGGCCTATACCCATGCCGGCGCTGAGCAGCATTGCGTACCAGCCGAGAGTCGAGAACTCGGGCTTGGCATCGACGCCGCCGATGCGGATAGTGCCGAATTTGCTGAGCCCGAAATACAGCCCCGCGATGATAAATAGGTTCACCGCCAGAATCATGAACCAGCCCATGGTGCCGGTGATGAAGGCGATTGCATCGTCGAAAAAGGCGTCCGCCTGATCGTGGAACATCAGGGTGAGCAGGATGAAGGCGATGAGCACGAAGCTGGACACGAAGGTCACATGAGGATGCAGATCGAAGCCGAAGCCGCTCCAGTTATCGTCCCCGGGCTCGCGGCGCGGGGCGTCGTCCTCCACCGACGCTGTCGGCGTTATCTGCAGGCCGACCAGACGATCGCGCTCACGGATGGCCTTGCGGCGCGCCTCGCGCTCCACTTTTTGCAATTTACGCGCCAGCGCGCGTTTCTCTATTGCGGTTTGTTCGTTGGTGTAATGGGTCATGGTGATCTCGTTGGGCTTGGTGTGCAAAAGGCACACAAGGATATCGACAGGGTGAAATAGGCGCCGGATCAGGTAGAGTCCTTATTACCTTGCCATGTTCCAAGCCTCAGACCCAAATTGGAGCCTTCGCGAGACATCGGAGTTGTCAGTGGCGAGTAGCTCGGCAGGGATTTGGATTCCGATCCCGATTCAGGTAACCCCCTAAAAATGTATACGATGAAGACAAGCCCTGCGATTTGGCGTCATCGACGCTGAGCGGCGGAGTCATCGGGCTGTATCGGGGCAATCTGCACACCGGCAAGCAGCTTGGGCAATCCCCGAAAAATAGTTTATCGTTACCATATTGCCGCCGACGGCCCCACACCCGCTGCGGGCGCCAAATACGAGTCGGCTTTTCTGCATTCTCCGCGGCAATGTTTCGCCGCTTAAAGTGCGGAAATAAGCGAATTTCCCAACACGAACTTCCCAAAACAGGCTTCCTGGCAAGACTCAATTAGTCTTGTTGCGCAGACCAGGTCGCCCGCTGCGCCCGGGCCGTCTTGCTTGGCTGATCCGATGAGTTCGAACTTCATCCTCATCGAATGGGCGAATAGTCCACGAAGGCGGCACCCTGTCGGTTGTTGCCTGACCTTCACTCGTGAAATCTTTTGCTCGCCATTGCATCGGCTTTTACGAATAGATAGTCGCTGGACTATGTTCTTCCTATATCAATTCCAATGAAACAAATGTCGATATTGACGCTCAGGATCACCATGCTTGCAATGTGGAGAGACAGCAGCACATGCACCGGCTGTGAGCTGACTTAGCCGTTGCCTCGCCATCGCGCACTGAAGCTGCCATCAGGGAATCCAACCGACAATCTTATGAACATAAACTTCTGAATGAGGAGAGACTATTGGAAGCGCTATTGGAATTCGCCACACGCTTTGTGGCGCAAGTTCAGTCGCCGACGCTGGCATTTTTGATCGGGGGCATCCTGATCGCTGCGCTTGGTACAAGACTTGAAATCCCCGAGGCGATTTACAAATTCATCGTCTTCATGCTGTTGATGCGCGTCGGCCTTGAAGGCGGCATGTCGATTCGCGAGGCAAATCTGGCTGATATGCTGTTGCCAGCCTTTTTTGCCATTTTAATCGGGGTTATTATTGTCCTGGTCGGACGTTATACGTTAGCCCTGTTACCAAGTATCCGCACTGAGGACGGAATCGCTACAGCCGGCCTGTTCGGGGCCGTCAGTGGCTCGACCCTGGCTGCTGCCATCGTTGTGATGGAAAGCGAAAACATCAACTACGAACACTGGGCGCCAGCACTTTATCCTTTTATGGATATTCCAGCGCTGGTCGTCGCCATCGTACTTGCAAACCTCTACTTGAAACGCAAGGACGGCTCGGACGAGAAGGTCAAGGTTTGGCCAATCATCAAAGAAAGCCTGCAGGGTTCGGCCCTATCTGCCATGCTATTCGGCATCGCGCTCGGTTTGCTAACGCGTCCGGAAAAGGTCTACGAAGGCTTCTATGATCCTCTGTTTCGCGGCCTGCTATCAATCCTGATGCTGGTGATGGGGATGGAAGCCTATACTCGACTGCACGAATTGCGACGTGTCGCACATTGGTACGCCGTCTATGCCGCACTGGCGCCGATATTCCATGGCCTGATCGCCTTTGGGCTCGGCTACATTGCCCATGTGCTAACCGGTTTCAGCCCTGGCGGTGTCGTTTTGCTTGCGGTCATTGCCAGCTCCAGCTCGGATATTTCCGGACCGCCCACCTTGCGTGCCGGAATCCCCACCGCGAACCCATCTGCCTATGTCGGTGCATCCACCAGCGTCGGCACACCCGTGGCTATCGCAATCAGCATACCGCTGTACATTGGCCTAGCTCAGGCGGTATTCGGAAACTGATGGTGCAGCTGATACTGCAACAGCTGCGGTCTGCGCCGCGGACCGCGGTCAACGAGTCAGCAGCCTGCTTTACAGCATGGCGAAGAAGGCTGCTCCAATGAACCAAAGCCCTCATTGACTAGAGGTACCCTGTTATGTCAAAGACCGCAGTTAAGCTGGTGATCGTTACCGAAAAGATCATCATGAAAGAGGTCAGTAAAATCATCGAAAAAGAAGGTGCAAGCGGTTACACGCTTACCTCGGCGGGCGGCAAGGGCAGCCGCAACATGCGCTCGTCCGGCGGCCCCGGCGTCATCGACCACTTTGCCAACATCAAATTCGAGGTCATTACCGCAGACAAGGACACCGCGGAACGCATCGCTGACATGGTCGCCGCCAAATACTTTAACCATTATGCTGGCATCAGCTATCTCGATGGTGTTGAGGTGCTCCACGCGCACACGCTCTGAACCATGGTCAAGGTTGAGGCAAGGACGCCTGGGAGTCCGAGGTATCCTCACAAACCGGCCACGGTATTTGGGCGATTTTCCCATGGTCGACTCTTGCTAGCTAACGCGTCGCCCGCAAGCGGGCTCCTACAAGCGGACAGGGACGGCCGACGTAGGAGCCCGCTTGCGGGCGAATAGGCCGACGCCGCCGGCGGGTCGGACGCAAGGCACAGACAAGGGGGGCTGCCTTCAAAAAGCAGAGTGCGCAGAGAGGCCAGGGCGCCTCGCCCGCAAGCGCACCTTCACCAGCCGTGGGAGCCATTCGGCGTAGGAGCCCGCTTGCGGGCGACCTGGCAAGTGATGCCAGCGGAGCGGACGCGAGCACCGCGCCTTTCCCGGGAGCAAGGCTATAGGCCACTGTCTTCTCAACGACTGAAGATACCCCAGGCTGCAACCCGCCCAGCGCGATTTGATCGGGATCGACAAAGACATAACATCAGAACCTGAGAAACCTGATGTTCACTGGGCGCTGCCTTTGAAGCATATGAGGGAATAAACTTCATCCTGGTCGAATAGCTGCACATTTTACGCAGACAGCACACCAGACAGGGTAGTATGAGGCGCTGTCAAAGCAGCGGATTATCTTGGGATACCTCAGCCCCAGAGCACCTTCGGGAGTTCGATCTGGATCACAGGCTGTGCGGCATTCAATTCGGCGTAGTCGACAGTCGCACGCATCGAACCAGCGCCGAATTCCTGCCGGGTTATCATTCTACGGGGCATCAGGTGAGTCGAACGGCAGCTGAGGATAAGCCCTGCCCTCCGCCCAATCGCACAGAGATCCGATGACCAACAGCACCTCCTTTTACTGTCGTTCGAGCATAAATCAGTCTGCCGGCCGCTCGTGGTCACCTGTACCCTGGCGAAATGCCCCATGGGTACGCGATGAATTGGCGTGGACGCGCACAGTCGGCAAGCGCGGGCTTGGCGGTCTTTGCTCGATCGGCTTGCTGGCCAGCGTCGGTCTGACAACGGGCCTGTGGGCGCTCTCCTCGCTCGCCGATACGCCCTCTGCGAATGTACCCAGCCGCCCACTGGTGCAATCTCTGCCATCGACGACGACATCGGAAATGCCGGTCCCGTTCGCCAACTGGCTGTCGAATTTTGCCGTGCGTGCCGGCGCCGCGGGCATCACCGAACAGACCCTGAACTCGGCCCTTGCGGATCTGCAACCCAACCAACAGCTGCTTGATCTGGACCGCCGACAGAGCGAATACAATCAGACTTTCTTTGCTTACCTGCATAACAACGTTTCCGAACGGCGTATTCAACGCGGGCGCAAGCTGATGGCATTACATGCCGATCTGCTTGCAGGTCTGGAGCGTCGCTATGCTGTTCCCGGCCAGGTCCTGATTGCCCTCTGGGGCATGGAATCGGACTTTGGCGGTAATACCGGCAATTACGCCCTATTTCGCAGCCTAGCCACGCTGGCGCATGCGGGTCGCCGGCGCGCATTTTTCGAACAACAACTGCTGGCCGCATTACAGATCATCGATCAGGGGTCCAGCACGCCAGCAGGCTTGCGCGGTTCCTGGGCTGGCGCCATGGGCCAGCTCCAATTTATGCCGACCACCTATCTGGACTATGCTGTCGATGGCGACGACGATGGCCGCGCCGATATCTGGGGGAACCCCGCCGATGCATTGGCATCGGGCGCGCATTATCTCTGGTCGGTCGGTTGGCAGCCTGATCTGCGTTGGGGCTGGGAAGTACGACTGCCGAACGGATTCGATTTCTACCAGGCACGCTTGTCGAATGAATTGCCGTTGAGCCATTGGCACAGCATCGGAGTTACCAACGCGGATGGTCGATACCTGCCAAGTGCAAATCGCAAGGGTTCCATCCTGCTGCCGGCGGGCAAAGACGGCCCGGCTTTTTTGGTCACCAGCAATTTTCATGTCCTCACCGACTGGAATCGCTCGCTGCATTACGCTCTGACCGTCGCTCATCTATCCGATCGACTGGCAGGCGGCGATCCTCTGCAATCGGGTCCGCCAGCGAACGATCAGCGCTTGGCCCGCCGTGATGTCATGGCCATGCAGCGCGATCTTGATACACTCGGATATGCCGTTGGCGCGGCAGATGGCATGGTTGGTTTCCAAACCCGGCACGCCGTGCGCGAATACCAGCGCGATCAAGGTCTGCCCGCGGACGCCTATCCGACCCCGACCCTGATCGCCCGCATTGCCGCCGACGCGAGGCCAAACTCGCTTGCAGCAGCCCGCTTGCCAGCCAACAGCAGCGCGCCGAGCCCTGCCGGCGACCCAGGTATTGCCAGTTTGCAACAGGATCTGCTCAAACTTGGATTTGACCCTGGCAGGCCGGATGGTCTGCTCGGCCCGAAGACTCGCGCTGCACTGCAAGCCTACCAGCAGCGCATGGGACTTCCGGTCACGGGGGAGCCGAGTTCCGAGTTGGTCGCTCGCATCAACGCCGATGCGCGGGCAAAATGAGAATGCTCCATTGCATTCGCCTATCTTTATGGTGATGACAACGAACTTCTGAATTGGGGTTTAAGCCAGTTAGATCAATGGTTTACGTAAATCTTGGCCAGGAAGATGCGCCTTGAGCCGATGACCGGGGTCAAGGTTCTTGGTGGTCGGCGAAGGCGCGGGACCGTGCTCGATCGCCAGCAGTGCCGGAGTGCAGGCCATGAGAAGCCCCCGACGGCCTTCGCCGAAGCTACCGAACGCCGGGGGCTGGGGGCTTTTTGTCCGGCAACGGCCGGCACAGGCACGACGGGGCTGGACATACCTGATGCACAGGGACGCCATCCGTAAACGACGTCCATCGGGCGAAGGGGTGTACTCGAAAGACGGAAGCCGAGGTTGTTGTTCCGGTTCGACGGCTCGTTCCTGTTGCGGTACGCCGAACGGCAGTTGTCGGCGTCGTTGTTCCAGGAGCCGCCGCGGACGACCCGGTTCGAGCCCGTAGCCCGTCAGCCGTCGATGATGCTAGTGGCACAGACGCGCCGGCGCAAGCGATAGGAGTCGGCATGGCCAACATGGGCGTACAGGCTCGCCGCACGACTGCTCAGCGCCCCGAGATCGATGGCCCCGATCTGATAGGCCCGCTCGATGCCGCGGACCTTGCGCAGAAAGCGCCGGCGCGTGCGCTGATTCAGGCGGATGGTGCGGGGGTAGACGCGAAAGCCCAGAAAGCCGATCCCCTCGGACACCGGATTGACCGGCGCCAGCGATGCCTTCAGCTCCAGCCGGAGCCGCTCGCGCAGAAATCGCCGCACCTCGGCGTGCAGCTCGTGCAGCCTGGCCTTGCCGTCTCCGAACAGCAGAAAGTCGTCCATGTAGCGGATGTAGGCCGGCAGGGCCAGCCTGTCCTTGACGTGATGGTCCAGCTCGCCGAGGACCAGGTTGGCGAAGTGCTGGCTGGTCAGGTTGCCGATGGGCAATCCCCTACCGGGCAGCGCATCCGGCGGCGGATGGTCGATGATCCGGTCCAGAAGCGCGAGCACCGCCCGATCCTTCAGCACGCGCCGCAGCAGGGTGCGCAGTACCTCGTGATCCACGGAGGCAAAGAAGCGCCGGACATCGCACTTGAGCACGTAGGGCCATCGGCGCGCGAAGGCCTGCGCCCGGCGAATCGCGGCATGGCTGCCCTTGCCCCGGCGACAGGCATAGCTGTCGTGACAGGCGCGGCGCTCGAACACCGGCTCCAGAACGTCGCAAACGGCATGATGCACGACCCGATCGCGAAACGGTGCGGCGCAGATGGCGCGACGCTTGGGGTCATGCACCTCGAAGGTGACGAACGGGCCGGGCTGGTAGCTGTGGCTGGCCAGCGCTTCCTGGAGCCGGATCAGCTCACGCTCCAAGTCCATCTCGAACGCCTGGACCGTGGGCCGGTCCCGCTTGCCGCGGGCGGCGCGTCGTTCGGCCTCCAGCAGGTTGCGGAAACTGACGATGTCGGGAAACAGGCCGCCGGCACGCCTCATGGCTGGGGCTTCTCCAGGTCCCGAATCCAGCCACCGAGCATCCGCCCGCTCTCGTTGACGGCCTTAGCCGCATACTCATACCCATCGTGGGAGAGATAGCGCAGTCGATACGACAGCCGCAGCAGCACCCGCAGCCGCTCCAGCCGGCGATTGACGGCGCGCAACCGCTCCAGCTTGTCGCGGGTGTAGCGTGCCTCGACCAGATCCTCGATGACATCCAGGGCCAGGTTGTCGATGCGGTTGGCGAGCGTGAAGCGGGCGCGCTTGGGAAACTTCTCCGTGGTCGGCAGCAGCCATTCGAGGAACTGCATCCAGGCGCTGAAGATGGGCAACTCCTCGCGCTTCGGCCGGGTCATGGCGTTTGCTGCTCCGCATCGACGCCATCATCAGCCTTCTTTGCATCGTTCGGCGTCGCAGACTTGGCTTCTCCGCCTTCGTCCTCCAACCGTTGCAGGATCTCCAGCAGCTCCTTGCCGTAGTTCTTCAGCTTCGCATCGCCGAAGCCCTCGATCTCGGCAAGCGCTGCCAGGGTGCGAGGTCGGCGCTTGACCACATCGGCCAGTTGGCGGTTATTGCAGATGATGTAGCTCGGCACCCCGGCCGCCCGCGCCCGTTCACCACGCCACTCGCGCATGCGCTCGAACAGCGGCCAATCCTTGGAGTCGAGCAGGTCTCGCCAGGATTCGTCGCGGCGCCGGGTCGAGCCGGTTTTCGCCGCATCGGCCGCCGGCGATCGGACCCCGCGACAACGCACGATGACCGCGAGGTAGGCACGGCCTTCCTGCATCAACAGCTCGTGATCGATACTCAGAACGTCCTTATCGGATAGATAATCGCGCACCGGTGTGTCGTCGAATCGCTCGCTGAACGGGTCGAACGGGAGAGTGAAGACGCGGAAGAGCATTGATCTGCCGATGGTTCAGTCCAGGCGCCGGGCTACCGCCGGCCAAGGGTAAAAGGGTAAGAGTGCCAAGCTATACGGTCCTCGAAAGACGGAAGCCGAGGTAGTCGTCCCGGTTCGACGGCCCGACCCAGTCGCGGCACGCCGAACGGCAGTCGTCGGCGTCGTCGTTCCAGGAGCCGCCGCGGACGACCCGGTGCGAGCCCGTCTCAGGGCTTGTGGGATCGTATATATACTCTCCAGCAGCTTCGCCCCTACTGGCTGCAGCATCTGCTGCAGCAGTGCTAATAGATGCTGCATGCTTGCTGTAGGCATCTTCAGCATACCAATCCGCACACCACTCCCAGACGTTGCCGTGCATATCCAGCAGGCCCCCGGGGTTCGGCCGCTTTTGGCCAACCGGATGCAGCTTGTGCTGAGCATTCTTGCTATACCAACCATAGTCGCCGAGGTGCTCCTCGTCGTCGCCGAAGCTCCAGCGGGTCTGGGTATCGGCCCGGCAGGCGTATTCCCATTGCGCCTCGGTCGGCAGCCGATACGGCCGGTCGGTGCGCTCGGCAAGCCAGGCGCAGTAGGCGACGGCATCGTCCCAGGCGACGCCGACCACGGGCAGATCGACGGCATCGCGGGCGACGCCGCGCTTGGTGTAATAGTCTTCGCTGCCCTTTTCCAAGTGGTACTGGCTGCCTTCTTCCAGCCACTCCGGCCAATGGCTGTCCGTGTCCTCGCAAAACCGCCGGTACTCGCCCCAGGTGACGGGGGTGCGTCCCATGGCGAAAGCATCCAGGGCGACGCGGTGCACGGGCTTTTCGTCGTCGTTCCCCTGCTCGTCGCCCATCAGGAAGGTTCCGCCGGGGAGATAGACCATCTCCGGGCCTTCCCGCCGGACATCCGCGCGCTCGGCGCGTCCATCCTTGCGCACGATGACGAAGCGATCGCGGAAGCCCTGTTGCGGCGCGAAGGGCTCGGCTTGGGGTGTCGGAGTTTCCTTTATCTCCTCCCGGTGCTCAGGCGCCCCCTCGTCGTCGCGGACAAGGGTAAAAGGGTAAGAGGGCCAAGAGCCAGTCCTCGAAAGACGGAAGCCGAGGTCGTCGTACCGGTCCGACGGCCCGCCCCCGGAGCGGTACGCCGAACGGCAGTCGCCGGCGCCGCGGTTCCAGGAGCCGCCGCGGACGACCCGGCGCGAGCCCGTCCCAGGGCCTGTAGGATCGACTATATACGCTGCAGCAGCTTCGCCCCTACCGTCGCTCCTACTCTGTGCAGCCCTACTGGTAGGGGCTGCACGCTCCTCATATGTGTTTTCATCAAACCAATCCGCGCACCACTCCCAGACGTTGCCGTGCATGTCGTGAAGCTGCCAGGCATTGGGCTTCTTCTCGCCAACCGGATGAGTCTTGCCTTGGGCGTTCTCGAAGTACCAGGCGTACCCAACAAGCTGCTTCTCGTTGTCGCCGCAGGACCAGCGTGTCTCGCTGCCGGCGCGGCAGGCGAATTCCCACTCGGCCTCGGTGAGCAGGCGATAGGTGCCGGTCTTTTGCTGGCCGTTGAGCCAGTTGCAGTAGGCTTGCGCGTCATCCCAACTGATGTTGATGACCGGACGCCGGCCGCGGCCCCAACCCTGGTCATTCGGCTTCTCGCGGCTGGTGTCTTCGCAGAAGCGGTCGTACTCGTCGAAGGTCAGCGGGTATTGGCCGATGGAGAAGGCCGAGACCTCGACCGGATGCGCGGGCTTCTCCCAATCCCACTGGCTATCGTCCTGTCCCATCGTGAACTGCCCGCCGCGAAGCCAGACCATAGCGGGGCCTTGGCTGCCGTCTTGCAGCGGATCGCGCAAGCCATCCTGATACGCCGGCGCTTTTGTTTCGCCGCCAAGGGTAAAAGGGTAAGAGTGTAAAGGGCCAGCCCTCGAAAGACGGAAGCCGAGGTCGAGGCCCCGGCCCGACGGCTCGAGCCTGCCGCGGCACGCCGAACGGCAGCCGCCGGCGACGATGTCCCAGGAGCCGCCGCGGACGACCCGGGGCGAGCCCGTCTCAGGGCCCGTAGGATCGACTATATACGCTGCAGCAGCTTCGCTCTTACTGTCGTCCCTACTCTCTGCAGCTTCGCCTATACGGGCTGCATGCTCCTTGTAGGTGTTCACATCGAACCAATCCGTACACCATTCCCAGACATTGCCGTGCATGTCATGGAGTTGCCAGGCATTGGGCCGCTTGCTGCCTACAGAGTGCGTGCCGTCGCCTGACCTTCCGCCGTACCAGGCGTAGTCGTCCAGCACATCTTTATCGTCACCGAAGCACCATCGGCCTTGCTCGCCGGCGCGGCAGGCGTACTCCCACTGCGCCTCGCTCAGCAGTCCGTACTGCTGGCCGGTCTCTTCGCTGAGCCAGTCGCAGTAGGCTTTGGCATCGTTCCAGCTGATGCAGATGACGGGGTGGTTGTCGTCCTGGTCCGTGTACGGGTTGCGCCAACTTGCGTCCTCCTTGTTTCCTGGGTCACCTCGATTCCAGACCCAGGCACCATCGCCCTGCTCCGCCTCTGTGACATAGCCCGTCGCTTCAACAAAGCGCCTAAACTCGCCGACGGTGACCGGGAATCGGCCAACGGCGTAATGGCTTAGTTGGACCCTATGGGCAGGGTGCTCGCGATCTTCTCCAACCCCGTCCGGGCTGCCTATGGTAAAGGTGCCGCCGGGCAGCCAGATCATCTCCGGGCCGATGTCATCGCTGTTGGTAAATTCATCACGAAAAGACGGCGGCGGGGAGGATGGATCGACATCGGTGTGCGGGGCGACCTGATCAGGTCCGGAGCTTGGCCGCGATGATCGCTGCGATGCGGCGCGCCGTGCCTCCCTCAGCGCATCGCGGAAGGCAAGCACCGATGCAAACCGATCCACGGCACGCCATGCCGTTGCCTGGCTGAGCACCGCGCGCAGACGCTCGGGGGTCGGCAACTCGGAGAGCACCGCCTCGGGATCGCGTACCATCTGAACAAAATCGGGCTCCTTGCCCAGCAGGGCGAAGACCGCGGTCATGCCGAGGCCGTAGACATCGGCGCGGGCATCGACGTTCTTGGCGTGGCTCAGAGCTTCCGGCGCGGCATAGTTGAACGTACCCAGAAAGCCCGTGCGGGTCCCGCCGGTGGTGTCGCCGGCCAGCACGAGATCGAAGTCGGTCAGCTTGGGATTGAGCCTGGCGTCGAGGACGATGTTGGCCGGCTTGACGTCGCGATGGACAACGGCCTGTGCATGGGCGTAGGCCAGTACCTCGGCCAAGGTCTCGATCAGGTCCAGGGTCTGTTCGGACGCCAGCGAGCCTTTGATGACGGCGTCGCGTAGGTCGCCGCCAGGCAGATACTCCATGATGAAGAAGTGATGGCCCTCGTCGTCGAACCGGGGCTCCAGCACGCGGACGATGCCGGGGTGAGTCAGCTCGGCCATCTTGCGGGCGCCGCGAAAGAAGCGCTCGATGCGCGTGCGGTCGTCTGCGTACTGGCCATGCAGGACCTTGATGGC
The DNA here is from genome assembly GCA_016745215.1 of Thiohalocapsa sp. PB-PSB1. GTDB lineage: Bacteria > Pseudomonadota > Gammaproteobacteria > Chromatiales > Chromatiaceae > Thiohalocapsa. Next base: position 2,116,543 of record CP050890.1, on the reverse strand, counting down.
GACCAGGCCGTGCCGATGCCGGTCGTAGGCGCGGTAGATGGTCCCGAAGCCGCCCTGCTTGAGCCGCTCGACGAGCTTGTAGCGGCCATCGACGAGCAGGTCGCCGACACGCAGCCGCCCGCCTTCGCGGATGCGCCGCCTAAGCTCCAGGATGCGTGAACGCACAGCGGTGTCATCATCGCCGTTCGAGAGCCGCTGCTCCAGCTCGCAGTAGGCCGCGTCCAGAGCATCGGAGAGCGTTTGCGTCTCGGCATTCGAGCATTGCGCCTTGGGGGGAGATGGCGTCACGGTCGTTGCCGACAGCCGCGGGGTGTCGGCCCCGCCGGACCCGGCCGGGGACGGGGGATCGCGCGCGATCAGCGCAAGCCGCGCAAGGATCAGGTCGGCGCTCTCGTCGGCGCTGCGACGGCGCACGTCGGGGACGATAGCATTGACGGGTATCCCGTCCACATCGCCGTCGCCGACGCGGATCGGCAGGATGGCGTCCCGGTCGCGGGCATCGTCCGACGCGCGTGCCTGCATCAACCGTGCGCGGATCGCCTCATGCTCGACCCGGGTCCAGGGCTTGCCGCCATAGCGCGCGGAGACGCAGACGACGACCAGCTCGCAGCCTCCGCCGTAGAGCGCCTGGAGCTTGAGATCGGCATCCGCGCCAGCCAGGAAGTGCTCGTACCACTCGTCGAGAAACACCGTCCCCTGGCCAAGGCGCTCTTCCACGGCCCGGGCGATGGCCCGCACCAGCGCGCGCTGCTCGCCCGCGAAGGAGAACGCCACCGAGAAGCCACGCGGCCATGAGCGCGCCGGGTCCCGGCCGATCGGCCCGTTGTGCTGTTCCGCGTCGGCGGGGGATGATCCCAGGGTGTCGGCCTTATCGGGCATCCTGACCCGCACCCTGGCCCGGCGGTCTGCAACGGGCTCGACCCTTGCCGATATCTGGAGATCGAGCAGGCGGCCCGTCTCGTCCCCATCTTGGACCGAGCGCAGATAGAGAACGGGCCGATACCACTCGTCCTCATAGTGTCGCATGCGCGCTCGCACTCTCTGCAGGGCCTCGACCAGGGTATCGCCCGCGCCGATCCCTTCGTAGAGCTTGCGTGCGAAATCCATGGCGCCCTGGTTCTCCAGCGGATAGGGCGATGCGACGACGGCGGGCACATTCTTCATCAAACGCTGGGCGATACCGTTGAAGCAGTCGCCGCCGCCGCGTCCCAGGGCCGTCTTGCAGGCGTTGAGCACGACCAGTTGGACCCTGGCAACCGAGAGCGCCTGGCGCAGTTCCTCCGCGCTGATCCAATGCGTCCTCCCGGAGCGATCGTCGGTGAAGGCGAGAAAGCCCATGGGCACAGTGCCCTTGGGTAACCGGCGCCCGCAAGCGCTGCAGTTTGGGCCAGCGGCAAGCGTCAGCGCCTTGCAGTGCTGACAGCGGCGGCCGAAATCGCCGTGGCCGGCGAAATGGACGACCGTCGGGGTTGCGCGGTCATGGGCCAGGGCACGGTCCAGCTTCTCAATGCTGGCCTTTTCGATGTGCTGGATATCGACCAGCGCCGCGCCCGGCGTCGGCCGCAGGCCGTTCTCGATGCGTTCGCCATCTGCGAGCTGGAGTGCTTCGAGGTCGCTCGGCTCGCTGTGCAGGATCAAGAGGCGCAATCGCGACGCGGCGGACATGGGCGGCAGATGCCGCTGGTCGAGGATGTAGCGGCTGATGTGGATCTGTCCGTCGAGGCTGTCATCGCCGTGCAGCAGCTCCCAAGGGTACTGAAACAGCGTCAGCTCGCTTGGCCACAGCTCCAGGCGCAAATGCAGCGTTTCCGCCCCGTCCTGGCCGCGCAAGTAGGCGAGATGCTTTTCCAGTTGAGGCTTCACCGGCTCGATCAAGCAAGCATAGAGTCTGCGGCGCACAAGCATGCGCAGCGGCTCGCGATCGATATCCTCGCCACTGATGGTGATGGACTCGCCCAGCGGCGGGGTTGTGTACAACACCCCCCATTCCCGCAGCTGCTGGGCCTCGTTCGGGGCAAACCAGCGCCGAAGACGGTCGCTTGCATTCAGATCCAGGGCACGCGCGACGATCGAGGTCTGGGCAGCGTCGAAGGGCATCGGAACGGTGATCGGCGGGCAGGCGCCGATCACCTCGGATCTAGCCCTGACGGTGATCGGCCCGTCCGGGTCCGGCAGCGAGAGCTCCAAGCGAAAGTCCATGCGTGCAGGGATCGGTCAGGACATCAGCTGATCGGACCGGCCGGGTCGTCGCGGGCGCCGCGCACCAGGGCCTGCGCCATGCCCGCGCGCAGCCGGTCCTGCTCCTCGCGGCTCAACGATTCCAGGTAGTCGGTCTTGTTGAGCAGCGGGCTGAGCTTGATGCTGAGGGTCTGCGTGAGCTGGGCGCCGACGGTGGTCTTGGTGTCTACCCCCGCATCGGCCCCGAAGCCGAGCACGGACAGCTTCAGACCGGCCTTGCCGCCTTCTGCTCGCTCGCGCTTGACGACGACTTGCGCGGTGATCTCGACGCCGTCCACCATGAACAGCGGCGACGTCGGGTCGGCGGCCGGCGTGGCAAGCAGATCCTGCTTAATCTGTTCGATCAGCTCCGAGAGCGAGATCAGCTCAACGTCAGAGGGCATGTTTCCACCTTCGCCGATGGGCGGCGAGTCCTGTCTCGAGCACATGGGCTCGACGACATCCTCCCCCGGCATCAGCATCATCCGCCGGAAGGTAGGACAAAAGATCGAACTATAGATTTTCAGAAAATTAATTTCCAGTGGCACAGCGAAAACCCCCAGCTGTTTAGTAGAGTTGAGGGTTACCACACCTCTACAAACACGACTAAATCAACTGGGGGTAACTCATGGTATCAGAGCCTGTCTGCCAAAAAAATGTCTATCAAAGTCAAATACTTTTTCTTCGAGGACAAGCCATGGGATACCCGAGTGACCTGACGGACGCCAAATGGGCACTGATCGAACAGCATTTTCAACCTCGTGATCGACGGGGCAGTGCCAGCCTGCATCCACGCAAACGGATCGTCGAGGCGTTTTCCGGCGATGCAGGTTAGCGCGGGACAGCCGTGAAATTCGTCGACGAGACACGCGGACTGGTCTTGCACATTTCCACTGAGATCAAAGACGGATGGGCTGTCCTTCCGAAACCTTGGGTGGTCGAGCGCAGTTTCGCTTGGCTCGGTCGATTTCGCAGGCAGAGCCAAGGATTTCGAGATCCTGACTGGGGCTGCCGCGAATATGATCCGTATCGCCATGCTCGAGAAAACGCTTGCAAATTGCGGCTGAACTTTTGCCAGACAGACTCTGAGTGTGCTGCCTAATCCGTCGGGCGGGCTCCTAGTGCCTCGGTGCAGATGTTCCAAGACAGTCTCCGGTCGTTATCGTTGTCGTTGTCGTTGTCATAATCGTCTTAGCCGAATGCTCGATAACGACTACGATTACGACAACGACAACGAACCGCCTCGGGATTTCTGTACCGCTCCACTAGATCGCCTGACCACGCGCAAGCATGTCCATGCGTACCAGATCGGCCAGTGAATCGGCGCGCATCTTGTCCATGACCCGGGCTCGATGCACCTCGACGGTCTTCGCGCTGACTCCAAGAGCCGCGGCCATTTCCTTGTTCGATTTGCCCTCGGTGACCATGATCATGACCTCGTATTCGCGCGGGGTCAGTTCCGCAAGGCGTGCGGCAATGTCCGCCCGGCGTGCGCGCATTTCGCGGGTTTTTTCTTCGTGGCGCAAGGCATTGCGGATGCTGTGCAGCAGTTCTTCATCGTCGAACGGCTTTTCGATGAAGTCGACGGCACCAACCTTCATCGCCTTGACCGCCATGGATACGTCGCCGTGTCCGGTGATGATGATCACCGGGATGCGCATCTCCTCGCGGGCCAGATAGGCTTGTAATTCCAGACCGCTCATGCCGGGCATGCGCACATCCAGTAGCAGGCAACCGGCGCGGCCCGGGTAGTAGCTGTCGAGGAATGCTTGCGCCGATTCGTAGGTTTCGACCCGCATGCCGGTGGATTCGATCAGCCATTGTAATGAGGCGCGCATGGCTTGGTCATCATCGACGACGAATACAGTCAGTTGGCTTGGCATTAGCGCATCTCCGCCGTCAGCGGCGGTTGTGGTTCGGCATTGTCGGCGATCGCGTTGTTGGCAATGTCCGTGATTGGTAATCGCACATGGAACCGAGTGCCCTGATCCGGTTCTGACTCGGCCCAGATTTCGCCATCGTGATTTTCCAGGATCGTTTGGCTAATCGGTAACCCCATGCCCATGCCCGTCTCCTTGGTGGTGAAAAACGGATCAAAAAGATGCTGCATGCGCTCGGGTGGGATGCCTTTACCGTTGTCGTGCACATTGACCAGGGCGTAACCCGCCTCGATGCAGCTGGTGATGGTCAACGCGCGTTCGCCCGTTGGACGTTCTCGCAAAGCATCGAGCGCATTGCGCACCAGATTCAGTAATACCTGCTCGATTTGAACCAGATCGACATGAATGGGTATCTCGCCGTCTGCTAACTCGAGCTGGATTTGCAGATCGAGCTTGCTGGTCTCGAACTCGACAAAGCCACACACTTCGCGTATCAGATAGTTCAAGTCAACCTGGGAGCGGATCGGCGGCTGCTTGCCTACCAGTGTCCGCAGGCGTCGAATGATTTCGCCGGCACGTCGCCCCTGGTTGGAAATGTGGCGCATGGCTTCCACCAGCGCATCGATATCGCCGATGCCGTTCTGTAACCGGCGGCTGGCACCATTGGCATAATTGACAATGGCCGATAGGGGTTGGTTCAGTTCATGCGCCATGCCGGTGGCGACCTCGCCCATGGTACTGAGTCGGCAGACATGCACTAATTCGGATTGATGCTGGCGCGATTCCTGTTCGGCTCGTCGCACAGCAGTAATATCGCGAGCATAGATGTTCACATAGCCCAGATCCTGAATGGGGACGAACAGCAATGAATAAATCTGGCTGCCCTGGTCGTCTTCCCGCTCCCGGTTATGATCCTCATCTAGGGCTGCGTGCACCTCGTCAATCCAAACCTCCGGCAAAAGCTTGCCGGGTGCGGTGAGCCAGGCGTTGAGCAATGGCAGGCTGGCGGCGTTGGCGTAGGTGACCATACCATCGCTGTTTACCCTTAGGATCGGGTTCGGACTCTCGCTGACAAAGCGCGCTAGATCCTTGATTTCGCGTTCTGCCTGTTTGCGCTTGGTGGCATCATGGATATACAGGGTGTAGACACGCTCGTCGTCGATATCGATGGGAACGATGGATAATTCCACCGGAAATTGCTGTCCGTTGGCACTGCATGCCCATAGCTCGCCGCGCGCCTGCGGCTCGAGATTCTGTTGGTGTCTGCGCACCGAATCCCGCAACATGCCGGTGAACGCGGCATGGTCGGCCGGATCGAGAAAATGCCGGGTAAAGTTCTGGCCGATGATGTCATCGCGCGAGCAATGCAACATGGATTCGGCCATCGGATTATAGTCGACGATCTCGCCGGCGCGATTCAGCGTGATGATGGCATCCAGCGAGGCTTCCATGATAGCCGCCTTCAATGCCTCGGTCTCGCGCATCTCATGCTCATGCTTGCGACTCATTTCCTCGCGCGCCTTCAGCACCAGATGCGTAAAATGTTGAATCCAGTCCTCCAACAACAGGAGCTGATTGCCACCGCGCTTGAAACCAGGATGTTGGATGTTCAATGCCCGCTGCGAGAACAATGACATGCGCTTTAGCACCTTATTCAAGCGCATGGAGACCAAATAGATCACGAGGGTGAATACGCTGATGAACACCAGCGCGGCAATCACCCTCTGATTACGCTCGAAATCCACCACCCGTTCCGACATCTTGGCCACGCTGCTGTGCGGGATGAAGGTGGCAAACAACATGTTCCAACTGGAGCCTTCATACTCCGGCAAAGATTGCGATGTGATCTGGAAATCGTCCTTCCAACGTTCGAGCTGGGTGCCCTGAATCAGCTCATGGGGTTCGTTGCTGGCCAGAATACGCTGCTCATCGGCATCCACCAATGCCACGGCGGAACTGTCGGCTGAGACGGAACCCTCCGACGCCACCAAAAAAGCCGCATTGATCGGCACCACCACGACTAGATGCCCCATAGCATAGCCGCCAGAATCCTCGACTCGGTCGCTGACCACCAGGTAGGGATGATCGTTGATGCGCACCAGCACCGTGCGCACATCATCGCCTTCGCTGACCCATTGTCGGGTCTCGGACAGCATTTCGGCCGGCAACTTCAGCTCACCGGCCTGGTAGATTTCGCGCACCTGTCCGCGCGAATCGATCAGGAGTACATGACTGGGCGCAAGCAGCGCATTACGGCCAAAAAAGTCTGGCAGCCAGAACGGGCGGAATCCTTCGTAGACGATGGGGTCTACTTGTTCTTCGGGAAACCAGAACAGAGGTTCCAGGTACTGGGCCAAGCGACGGTGGTTGGCCAGCAAACGCGCGGTCGTGGCGTAATTGACCATATATTGATTAAAGCGCAATAGGCTCTCGCGAGAGCGCAGATCCAGGCGAGCGCTTAGTTCCTTGTCGAAAATGCGCTCCACCGCGCGGCTTTGCACCTGATCCAGCACACCCCAGACCGCAAGACCGGCGATTAGGCCGATCAGGATCGCAATGACTGGCATTGGTACCTGCCGCAGCAGCCGATACAGGACGGGTCTGAGGTTGACGCGAAATTTCACAAGGGCACTGAGACGCTGGGATTTACTCTCAGTCTAGCGGAAAAACGACCAGAACCGATAGTTTCGCGATCCACACGACTGACATCGAGATCAACGACCAGGCAACCTGAACAGAGCAGACCATGACGACGAATCAGACCTCCACCCCGCTGCGCGCCGAAGCATTGGAGCGCGCCCGCGTGCCCGGCCTACTGCGCCGCCTCGCGAGTATCCTATATGACCTGATGTTAGTCTCCAGCATCTTGGTGGTCGCCGCGGCACTGTTCGTTATCCCGGCATTGCTGATCACCGGCAACGCCGCCACCGAGGGACCACTGCAACCCGGCATCGGCGGAATCGGGCGAATCGCCCTGCAGGTCTGGCTGCTGGCGGTGTTGCTGGCCTATTACGGCTATTTCTGGAGCCAGGGGCGGCAGACTCTGGCGATGCGCGCCTGGCGCATCCGGCTGGTCCGCGACGATGGCGCCGAACTCAGCATTGCCGACGCCATGCGACGTTTGCTGTTCGCTGGCGTTACACTGCTGCCTTTCGGGGCTGGATTGCTATGGGTACTGTTCGATCCGAATGGACTTGCCTGGTATGACCGCCTGTCTCATACCCGCCCCCTGTTATTGGCAAAACCGGCCAGCAATCGCAACAGAAACCAAGGAGTTTAAGCACAAATGCAGTATAAGATCATTCCGGTCACTCCATTTCAGCAGAATTGTACCCTATTCGTCTGCCCAAGCACTGCGCAAGCCGCCATTATCGATCCGGGCGGCGAGCCGGAGCTTATCCTTGCCGCATTGCAGCAGATGCAGGCGCAACCAACCCAGATTCTGCTGACACATGGCCATCTTGATCATGTTGGTGCCGCGGCTGACCTGAAAGCCGAACTCGAATTGCCCATCTTCGGCCCGCACCGAGAAGACGCTTTCTGGCTGGCCGCCTTGCCGCAACAAGCGCAGATGTTCGGCAGTACCCCACATCAGCCGTTCGAGCCGGACCGTTGGCTGAACGCCGGTGACCGGGTCGATATCGGCGAGCAGCATCTCGAGGTTTTGCATTGCCCCGGCCACACGCCCGGACATCTGGTCTTTTTCCACCGCCCGTCCAAGTTGGCCCAGGTCGGCGATGTGCTGTTTCGCGGCAGCATCGGTCGCACCGACTTCCCGCGCGGCAACCATGCCGAGTTATTGCGTTCGATCCGCGAGGTTTTGTTTCCGCTCGGCGACGCGGTGCGCTTCATCCCGGGCCACGGACCCATGGGTACGCTCGGCGAGGAGCGCAGAACCAATCCATTTGTCATCTGAACGGCCAATCAGTACCCAGGGTGCTGCCTAGGCTGTCGAAATGTCCTGAGTTTTGATGCCAAACCGATTCCGGGTCTTGGATTGCTTCATCGAACGCACTGGGGAAACCTCATCGGTGTCGGGGTCGCTATCGGAATCGGAATCGAATCTGCTCATCGATCAAAGCAGCCAGCTCGATACCAATCCCTCATGTTGACCTCGACACCGATCCCGACACCGACTCAGCATCCATCAACCGGGAAGCGCTTGTTTTAGTGAGACTGCAGATTTCGACAGCCTAGATGCAGGCTCTAAGTAGATGCATGGAAAAAGCCTGGAGCAATGAACAGCTCGAGCATCGGACGGCTAAGCGCTCCAACAGACGTGCCGGTAACAGCATCAAGAGCGCAAACCCACGAGGTACCTAATAACAGCCATGATACGCAAGCACGGACCGACATTCGATCAAAACGAGCAACCTGGTCGCCGCTGGCTGCAGGGCTATGCGGGCTCGGCCGAAAACAAGGCGGGAAATAAGACCGGGAACGAAACCGAGGCCGATTCCGCCTCCACGTCGCCCAGATTACAGGTGGGCAACACGGGGCTTCATACATCGCATGCCGCAACGAGCAAGCGCTTTGTCGAGCCTTACCAGTACAGCGACCAGCAATATGCCGCAATCGAGGCCGCATTGGCTGCCAACGGGCTCGAGGATGGGACAGCTCGCGCGGTCTTTATCGGCGCACTCGCCTACGATCTGGCGGTATTGCAGTCTCGGATTCCAGCCCCGGCCGAGCCTCCGGCATCGCCGGAATCGAGCGTAGTCAAAGCCATCCCGGATGCTGATATGGACGCCCAGACATCAGTACCGGCAGCGCGGCCACAGCAAATCGAGCCCTGGATGAATTTAGTGGAAACCGCAAGTCATCTGGCTGCCGGTCTGACTGCCCTCGACGACGCCGAGCGCTCTGAACTCTGTACCGAATTACGCCAATCAGATCCGTTCGACCGCGCCTGCGATGCGATCTATTTCAATGCGGTAATCAATGAAATTCAGCGCATTGCGCAGGCTGCTGACAATCATGCGTCGAAGCAGGCGCCGAAACAGTTGGAACAAGGCGCACCTGAACCGTCCCGCCCTTCCGAGAGATCGGTCAAGGCCAAGCCCCTGACACCGACCGCGGTCAAGTCAGGGCGCATCAACGCCTCAGCCGGTGGAACATTTTCCCACCCGAGCGCGCCAGAGCCAGCCGATCTTGCTTTCATCCGGCACGCTGCCGGTATCTTTGCGCAATGCTTCGACCAGCCGCCATCGGCCAAGACAACCGAGCCCTTTGCTCGCGTCCTGCGTGCTGTTGCCAAGGCCACTGGAGTAGCTATACCAACGCAGGCACGAGTGCTGAAGCTGGCCTTGAAGGAGCTGTAGCAAGGAAAAGAGAAAGAGAAAGAGAAAAAGCAAGAAACAGGATGCCCTCTTGACTTGATGCCCCCGGTGCCGAGTATGAGCAATGTGATCGCGCGCCTTGTGTTGGTCGCAACCGCAACCAAAGTGGGTGTCCCACGCAACCACCACGCAACCAAAGTGGGCAACCAAAGTGGGTGTCCCAGGCTTCCTTTCCTCTTTTTCCACGTCTGGTGTCCTTTTTCACGCGTCACCAAAGTGCGCATCACCAAAGTGCGCATCACCAAAGTGCGCATCACCAAAGTGGGTGTCCTTTTTCCATCCTTTTTCCAGTGTCCTTTTTCCAGTGTCCTTAAGTGGGTGTCCTTTTTCCACTTCTTTTTCCACTTAAGTGGGTGTCCTTTTTCCATTTCCTCTTTTTCCATTTTTCCATTTTTCCATTTCCAGGTGTCCTTTTTCCATTTCCATAGGGAAGACCTGTCGGATGGTCGGCATCGTATCCAAAGTGGGTGTCCTTTTTCTGCTTTTCTTTTTCTGCTTTTTCTGCTTTTTTTTTCTGCTTTTTCTACTTCTTTTTCTACTTTTGGTGTCCTTTTTCTACTTTTCTACGATAAGCAAGAATGACGGGCTGGCGATTGCCCGCGGCCTATGGCACACCGGATGAGATGACGCTGGAACCACCGAACATCGCGGCAAGGCGGTCCGCGACTTCGCTGGTGAGCCGCGGTGGGTCGGTCAGGCCGGGTACGGAGATGACAATGATGCGCCCGCCCTCGTTGCGGACTTGATCCAGGTTTTGTGCGCCGCGGCGCATCAGCGCGTCGTCGACGATGACAAAGGCTTTGTCGCGGGACTGACGTAATTGCAGGAAGATATGCTCGACCTGCTCTTCGCTCGGGTCGGTGAAGGTCTCGAAGCCGATCAGGCGAAAACCGTCCGCCAGGCTGGCCTCGCCAAGGAACAGCATGCGGGTCGGTGATCCGCTGTCGGTGGGTTCGTGCATGTCATTGGTCGTTGGTGGACTTTGCATGGGAATGGCGGCTCAGATCCGGTTCAATAGCAAAATCGAGATGACCAGGCCATAGATCGCGATGCCCTCGGCCAGGCCCAGGTAAATCAATGTGCGCCCCAGGGTCTCTGGTTTTTCGGTGATCGCCGCCAGAGATGCCGCGCCAATGGGGCCGACGGCGATGCCGGCACCGATGGTGGACAAGCCGGTGGGGATGCCGGCGCCGATGATGGCCAGGCCCATGCCGGTGGAGATTTCGGTGATATTGACGACTTCCTGGGCTTCCTGGGCGAATGCCTGGTTGATACCGAGCAGCAAGAGCGCAACCTGGGCGCCGACGAAAAGCAACAGTTGGGCCGCCATGGCTGGCTTTAACCAGGGCCGTATCGGCAGCGCTCCGGCTGGGCGTAATTCGAAATAGACGCCGGTCAGAATCAGGCCGGCGAGGGCAAAAGTCATCAATGCGACGAGCCAATACATGGGAGACTCCAGTTCAGCGTTGAGAAGATCGTGGGTTGGTCGGATGGGCAATCAGCGCGCGCTTTGCGAGCCTTCCACCGGGGATGCCGGTGCCAGGCTCGGCGACAGATCCCCTGGGCTGACCTCTTGGTTTTTGGCCGAGCGGGAATGGCGCAATTGCAGCGGTTCGAACTCATGTCCGTTACCGGAGAAATAGCGCGAAAAACCCTCATAGAATTCCAGACGCAGCACTTGGATCATCACGATGCCACCCTCCAGCACCAGCACGAACAGATTGCCGAGGATGACGGTGATGATGTGCCCGGTGGTGCCCATCATATCGGCGAGGGTCAATACGGCGATGGACAGCGCGGCGTGATTCAGACTGAAGGCGGCAACGCGTAAAAACGACAGGGTGTTGGAGACGTAGCCGATAACGGTTTCCAGTGTCTCGATAAAGACGACCAAGATCTTTTCGCCTACCGGCGCATCGAGTTGCCGCCAACCGTACAGGGCGAGCGTCCCCAGGGCCAGCAAGATCAGCAGCATGGGTGTCTTGCCGAACTCCTGACCAAAACCCAGATGCAGCCCGCCCCAGACGAGCGCCAGATAAAAGATCAGGTTCACAACCCCATGATGGCCGAATAGGGCGCCGGCGAAATTGTTGATCGCTAGGCGGTTATAGATGGCTAACGAGCAGGCGACAACCAGAAACAGCACGCCGTAACCAAGCGCGATCTGCAACATCAGAATCGGGTGATGGATCGGGCTTTGCCACAAGGCCGGCAGGATATCTTCATAGCCGAACAGGCTGCCATACAAAAAGCCGAATAGCATGGACGAGCAACCGGCCAACAGACCGAATAACGCAAAACGCTGCAAGCGAGCGCGAAAAAGCCAGGCGAGGCCGGCGATCACGGCACCCTGGCCGACATCGCCGAACATGGAGCCGAACATCAACAGGAAGGTGATCGCGAACAGCGGGGTTGGGTCTACCTCGCCATACTCTGGGATGCCATATTGTTTGACCAGCATTGCGAAGGGCTGCAAAAAACGGTTGCTTACCGGTAGCGAGGGTACCAGCGGACGCTCGATGGGCAATGGGTCGCGCGCCTCGAACGCGAAGGGCTGGCTCAATGTTTGCCGCAGGCGCTGTTGCAAACGGCTGACTTCGCATGCCGGTACCCAGCCGGCCAACAGGGCTAAGGGTCCGGCGCCGCGGATGGATGCATCCAGGGTTGCCAGGGGTGCGGCCAGCAATAAGGTGCGGCGGGCGGCGAGCAGCGGTTCGTGATTGTCGCTTTCCCAGCGGGTAAGCTGGTCTCGCAGCTCGGCGCGTTCGCGCTGCAGTTTGGCGCGAAGCTGGCGGAGTGCTTCGCGCTGTTTTGCGGGGCTGGCGTTGTCAAGCCCCTGCGGAATTGGCAACGCCTGAAAGCCGGCGGAGCCCAGGACGGATTGCAGCTGGGCTTCTTTTTCACCGCTTGGCCCGACGATGACGACATGCGCATTTTCCGCGTTTTGCAAATAGTTGAACAACAGATGGTCGGCGAGCTTCACGGCGCCCTCCAGGCGCCTGACGTTCTCGCGCGGCACGCTGCCGACATAGAAGTCCAGGAAGCGCGTCTTGTTGCGCAATGTTCCGAGGTCGACCTTCAGGTTGGAGAAACTGGCCAGGGCGGCTTCCTGGTCCGTTGCGAAGCGCGCCTCCTCGTCGATGCGGCGAAGGCGTTCCTCGAACTGCGAGGCCTGCTCCCAGCGTTCGCCCAGCAGATCGTTGGTGGCTTTCAGTTGTTCGCAGCGCACGACTTGGAGAGGTTCGATTCGCGGTGTCTCGTCCACCGTGACCAGTTTGGCGATCTTGTCGAGTCGCGAGCGCGCCTGCTGGTACAGTTCGCGGTAGTCGTGCCCGGGTTGGTCCCTAAGGCGTTGTTCTTCCGGTTCGCGTGGGTCTGGGTGGAAGCTCGCGGTTTCGGCCAGGGTCAACGATGCCTGCGGCAGGTCGTCGGTCATGACCAAGAGGCGGACGTGCTTCATTTGCAGTAGTCGGAACATGGGTGGGGCGGTTCCCAGTCGTTTGGTCTCGGTGGTCTGGTTTGGGCGGTCTGCTTTGGGTATTTTGTCAATGCAGCGCGGACTCGGTGTTGTGCGTTTGGTCGATGCCTGCCGGGTGCCCGTGGGCGCTGCTGTCAGGCGACCGCGTCCATGCCGTCGATCGGATGATTGGATTGGGCAAGTTCCATGCCTTCCTCGACCAGCTCCTGCGACAATCCCAGCAGCCGACCCTGAATCAGCGCGAACAGCCGCTGCAGATCGCTTTCGCGCAGCACCAGATAGGCCAGCGCTCGAGCGGTGCCGGAATGGCTGCTGGCGAGGATACGCCGCGCCCGTTCGCTCTGATAGGCGCCGATGCGGCGCTGCACATCGATTAGATTCGCGCTGCCGGCAAGCAGACTGTTCAGCGGTGCCGGCAGTGCCTCCAGCACGCGCTCGAAGGTGTCCAGATTGGCGAGCTGTAAGAGTCGATCGCGGTGCAGCAGTTTCGGCGAAGGTACCAGTTGGAAGAAGGTCTCGCTGGGAGAAAGCCGATAGGAAAAACGAAATCGCAACAGCCAGAGCAGGTTGATAGCATCGAGCATTGCACCGAGCAATTGGCGCAACGGGTGCGCGCTGTCGTCCTGAAATTGCATGGCTTGGTGGATCAGCTCGGCGTAGTAGCGTTGATCAATGGCGGCTTCCAATGCGAATAGGTCGTGTTTTTGTGCATACACCTCGCGTGCCTGGCGCGCAATCAGTCGATGCGGACCCTGCTCCAATGTGCGCAGCACTTCCAGCACGCTTTCGGCGCGGAACAGCTCCTGGTGCGATGCCAGGCAGACATTGTCCGGCAGATCGTACAGGTGATCGCGGATCTCGGCCTGGTCCAACTGGAACAGCTTGCCGCGGATCAGGGTCTTGAGGTTGAACAATGCGGCTTTCCGACCCCAGGCCAGCAGCAGATCCTGCTCGCGTGGGTTCATGGGCCGGATCAATAGAGTCAGCTCCGCCAGCAGAACCTGGATTAGCGATTGTTCCACCGCGCGGCCTTTGGCGCGCTTGCCGAGTTGTTCGTCCAACAGCGGCTGGAGCTGAAAACGCGCGGCCAGTTCGTCCATCGAACAGCGCCCCAGTTCGCGCAATTGCTCGCGATCCAGCAAGCTTGTGGACATGGCTGTGATGCGGGTGTTCAGATAAGCCTGGGAGGTGACGCTCATGGCGACTGCGTAAGTGTTTGAGGATTGTGTATAGATTGCTGTGCCTGGGTAGCAAACCATGTGCTCTGGTGCGAAATCGGGAGCAGCAGGGCCAAGATCGCACGCGGCAGCATCATAGGCTCGGGTCGGTGAGCAAGGCGAACGCCGCCTGCAATGCTTCCTGCTCATGCTGTTCGGCCATGTCGCGCAGCTGAACATGGCGCTCGTCGTAGCGGCGTTTGAGTTCGGCAATTGTCTGCTCGGCGCGTTCCTCGGCCTTTCGGATCGCCGCGCGATGCAGATCGGGAATGCGGGCGGTGAAGCGCTCATCGCCGGAGCGAGCCTCGCGGATTGCCGTCTGGATGATACGCTCCTGCTCCTGCTCTGCTTCCTGAACCAGCTTCTCAGCTCGCAATTCGGCGTCGAGCAGGCGTTTCAGGGTGTTGTCCATCGCGCACTCCGGGAATGTGAAAATGAGGTATGCAAGGTGAATGGAACAAGTAGGCTAAGGTAATTGTTACCCTTTTGTCCTGATTCGTAAAGCTCACCAAAGCCGCGCTGCGCCGCGCACGCCGCTGGAATCGCCGAAGCGTGGCGCGACGATGCGGGTTGCAAGCTGGTCGGAGAAGATGTGCCGGCGCATCAGGTCGGGCAAATTGCGGTATAACCGGTGCAGATTCGATAGCCCGCCACCGAGCACGATAACTTCCGGATCGAGCAGATTGACCACCGATGCCAGCGCCCGGGCCAAGCGATCATCAAGGCGCCGCAATGCCGCCTCGGCAGCTTGATCGCCGCGTTCCGCGGCCGCAACGATGGCGGGACCATGCAATTGCTGGCCACTGGCGCGCAGCAGATCGGCGGACAATGCGGGACCCGAGCAAAAGGTTTCGATACAGCCTCGTTTGCCGCAATAGCAGTCAGGTCCTGGGAGTTCCTCCGCGGTGGGCCAGGGCAATGGATTATGGCCCCATTCTCCGGCGATGGCGTTGGGGCCTTGCAACAACTGGCCATTGATGACGATACCGCCACCGGTGCCGGTGCCGATGATGACGCCGAAGACAGTGCCGGCATCAGCGGCGGCGCCGTCGCTGGCCTCGGACAAGGTAAAGCAATCGGCGTCGTTGGCGGTGCGCACGGGGCGTTGCAACAGATGTTCCAGGTCGTCGTTGAGGGGGCGGTTGTTGAGCCAGACGGAGTTGGCATTGCGTAGGCGACCAGTGAACGGCGAAATGGCTCCAGGGGTGCCGATCCCGACGCTGCCGCGCTGACCCAGGGTTTGCTCCAGGTCGGCGACCAGCGCGCCGATCGCCGCAAGCGTTGCGGTGTAGTCATCGCGCGGGGTTGGGATGCGCTGTCGCAACAGCATCTGGCCATCGTCGGCAAGCGCCACCGCCTCGATCTTGGTGCCGCCGAGGTCGATGCCGATACGCATCTGTGTCGCTTCGTGCTGTTCATCTCGGATCGGGTTTGCCATGCCGGTCGCACTCTCCAATCAGTCCGGCAGCCCCTTGGGGTTGGTGAAGCGCTCGTTCAGGCTGCGCACATAGGATTCGCAATCTTGCAGTACCCGCGCGATGCGATTCGTGGACCAGCTGCCCCAACCCGACGGCCTGCCGCTGAGCAAGGTTTGCCAGCGTCGGATGTTATAGCGGAATGCCTCCAGCAGATTTCCGGGAGGCGATTGCTTGGCCACCTGCTTGCGCAGCCAAGGCATGACCGTGGCCGCGGCCAATTTGCGTATCCCAAGATGCACAAGGAGCAGGCCCACGACCAGGCCGAACTCGATGCCCTCCAGGCCGTATTTTATGTCATGGTCCTCGATCCATTGCAGCCAGCCGGGCTGGTAGCTCAGATCCGGCTGCCAGTGCCCGGCGTTAATGCTCCAAAACAAGAACGCAGACAGCAGCGCTGCGATGATCAATCCATCCATGAGCAGGGTTCTCCGGCGCCAGCGTTTGATTGCCTCGGTCAGCAGCGGGATGGTTTCGTCGTTGAATTCATTGGCAATTTTACGCAATGACGCGACAATCCGATAGGCGCGCTCGACCTCGACCTGGTCCATGCGTTCGTAGATTTCGTTCAGATCCGCATCGCGCTTTTTTATAAAACGCTCGCGCCGCACCGGATCTTCAATCTGCGGTGCCGAGGGACTGAAAACCGTGTAGAAGCGCCCGGTCGTCACGCCAACCTCGCCGAGCGCGCGCAGCCAGGCAGCGACCACATCTTCCGGGTTGTCTTCGTTGGAAGATGTGTCGAGCTGATTCAAAATGAACAAGAATTTGCTCGAATCGGACCGCTTCTTGGTCTCTAATACCAGGTGCTGCAGGGTGTCGCGCATGGCGCCGGGTTCCGGATGACGGGCATCGAACATGACCAGCACCAGGTCCGACAGGCTGATCATATGATCGGTAATGCTGAGAATAGCGGTGCGCTGGGCATCGGCATCGAAACCCGGGGAGTCGATCAGGATTTTGCCGCGCAGGCGGTCGCTGCGGCAGGTCTTGAGCTGTAAATAGGCATCGATGCGTTTGCCCTCGCCGCCATCCACATTTTCGATGCGCTGCGACATCTGGTAAAAGGGAAAGCGTGGATCGGAGTCCAGCGCCACGCCAGGCAGGGCATGGCGGCGGGTTTCGGGGCTGTAAACGATGACCGTGAAGTGGTCGTCGACGGCCTGATTGCCGGTACGCTGTACGATTTGACCCAGAAAGTCGTTGATGAAGGTCGATTTGCCGGCAGAAAAGGTGCCGAGTACCGAAATCAACGGCCACCATGGGATCTGGCTGGCAAACGATTGATTGGGTTGCAGCAGCCCGGTGTCGTACGCGAGCTGATCGAGCGTTCGGAAGCTTTGTACCGTGTTGAGCAGAATGGGGTTCTCTTGCTCCAGGTGGGCCTCGAGTTCGCTGAGGCGTTTTTGCACGGTGTCCGGTGCTGCCTGTGACGGCATCTGGCGTCTCCTCGTGGTGATTCGTTGCAATTTTGCCCCTGATTGAGCCGGTGATTCAGCCCCGGTTGAGCCAGGTCAAGGGTTGTGGCAACAACGCGGGCCTAAAACCGTTGTGGATACTATACGCTTTGCGCCTTCGGTGGTAGCCCGGCGATGAGCATGGGCAAGTTGCCGCAGATGTTGCGAGCAAGCCGCGCGTGGGCTGCTGCAAATCGCCTTAACTCACTGACAAGCATGGGCGAAGGCGCCTTCCCGAGCCTCTCGACGACGCTGGTCCAGGTCTTCTGGGTATCAAGTAACAAACTGATTTGGATGGCTTAAATCTTTTGACATGCTTGATCTCTGCGCGCGTTTTGGCGATACTTGCGGGCTTCACCAACGCGCACAACGACAAGCCGAGACGAGCCAAAGGCCGCTCGTGCTGGCATTGGAAAATTCTCAGAGCGCAATCTTCGTTCCGCTGCTTTCAGGTATCCGGATTCATGGGAAAAACGATCAATCGCGCGCTCCTTGTCGCGCCCTTGCTGCTTGCCTGCGCGCTTGCAACGCCAGCCATGCTGCATGCCGCGGTGGCGGCCGATGATGTCTATGTTGTCAAACAGGCCGAGGGCCTGCCCACGGTTTCGGTCGGTGGCACCGTCATCCCCTATAAGGAAGTCACGATGGCCGCGCAGATTCCCGGACGAATCAAGTATCTGGCAGGCATCGAGGGCGATGCGTTCGCGCGTGACGAATTGCTGGTCGCGATCGACGACAGCGAATTGACCGCGCAACGACAGGCGCTGTTGGCCCAGATCGCCACCGCCGATGCGCAGTTACGCAATGCCGGGGTACAGTTCAACCGCGAACTCTATGCACCACGCGCGCGCTCTTCGCCTGGCGGCATGGGAGTACCGAATCTGTTCGACCAATTCTTTACCCGGCCGATGGAGGACTTCATCGGCGATCGTAACCAGGATGCCGAGCTTTCCGCAGATCTATTCGCGTCCAACACCCAGATCCAGGAGGCGCGCAATATGATGATGCGACTTCAGGCAGAATTGCGCGCGCTCGATTCGAAATTGCGCGATGCGCGTGCGATTGCGCCCTTCGATGGCGTGGTGGTGAAAAAATTCATCGAGGTCGGCGATACGGTGCAACCCGGGCAGCCGCTGCTCAATTTTGCCGATATCGAGTTTTTGCAGGTCGAGGTGGATATTCCGGCCAGGCTGCGCCCGGGGCTGCGGGAGGGAATGATGCTGCGCGCCGAGCTCGATGTGCAGGCCCAGGGGACGGTTGGTGCCGGCGCTTTGCCGGTGCGGGTCGCGCAGATCTTCCCGATGGCCGATCCCCAGCGGCATACGGTCAAGGTCAAATTCGACCTGCCCCAGGGCATGGCTCAGCCCGGTATGTATGCCAAGGTGCTGGTGCCGGATTTCAATGCCCCGGCCCGGGTCAACCCGGTCATACCGCGCTCTGCGATCCGTTTCAATGGCAGTCTTCCAGGTGTGTACGTTTTGGATGAGCAAGGCAATCCACAGCTTCGCTTGGTGCGTATCGGCGAGCCGACGCCGAATGGCAATGTCACGATCTTGAGCGGTCTGCGCGCTGGTGAGAACATTCTCACCAATCCTGGTCCGGATGTGGCCACCGGCTGGTCGCGAGAGTCTGGCAAGGGTCGCTAGGCATGCATGTCCGATCGAGCCATGCCGAGCGCGCGATCACCAGTTGATCTACCTCGGGCGCGCACCCAAACACGCACCCTAAGCCAAATCGAAATGCGTCGCATCGATACCTGAATGCGGCACATCGAGCAACCGTCGCCCGAGCGGGCCATCACCCGGAAACAGTCACCGACATGAGCCAGGACGAAAGCCTCCGCCACTCCACAGCCGACGGGCCGCAGCAGCAGCCTCCTTACGACGAAGAGCACCTGGGGCTGGCGGGCCGCACCGCGCGCTTTTTCATTCGCTCGCCGCTGTCGCCATTATTCTATGTGGCGATGCTGATGATGGGCCTGCTTGGCCTGCTCTTGACGCCGCGCCAGGAAGACCCTCAGATTTCGGTCCCGATGGTCGACATCATGGTGCAATACCCCGGTGTCTCCACACAGCAGGTATCGAAAAAGGCGTTGCAGCCGCTGGAGCGCATGATCAGCGAGATCCCAGATGTCGAACATGTCTACTCCGCGGCCCAGCGTGGCCAGGGGATTGTTACTGTGCAGTTCGAAGTAGGCGAGGACATGGGACCCTCGCTGGTGAAAGTGAACGATAAACTGGCGTCGAACATGGACAAGATTCCGCCTGGGGTATTGCCGCCTCTAGTCAAGAGCAAGGGCATCGACGACGTGCCCATTGTTACCCTGACGCTCTGGTCCAAGGATCTGGATGGCAACGGCAAGCCGGATGTGGACGATGGCCAGCTTCGGCTGCTGGCGCAGGATATTTTGCAGGTGCTCAAAGAAGTACCGGACACCGGTAACACGTTCATCGTCGGTGGTCGGCGGGAGCAGATCACCATCGATGCCTATCCCGAGCGCCTGTCTGGCTATCGCATCAGTCTCAGCGACATCGCGAACACCATTCAGTCCACGAACGCCGAGGCCACAGCTGGCGGAGTCGAGTCCAGCGGCTCGCATTTTTCCGTTACCACCGGCTCGTTCCTGGAGAATGCAGACAAGATTGCCCGCCTGATGGTGGGCACCTATAACGAGATCCCGGTGTATGTAAGCGACCTGGCGCGTCTCAGCCAGGGACCTGAAGATGCCGCGCAATTGGTCGCCTACTACACTGGCGCGGCCGCCGAGGAAGGCTTGATCGCCGACGGCGTGCCCGCCGTGACCATTGCCATTGCAAAAAAAGAACTCACCAATGGCGTGACCGTGGCAGATGCCATCATGGAAAAGGTGGAGGAACTCAAGGGCGGACGCATTCCAAACAATGTCGAGGTCAGTGTCACCCGCAACTATGGCGAGACCGCGGACGAAAAGGTCTCGGAGCTGATTTTCAAGCTGTTCATCGCGACTTTTTTCGTGTTCTTGCTGGTATTGATTGCATTCCGTGACTTGAAGCCGGCGATCGTCGTGATGCTGGTCATCCCGGTGGTCTTGCTGATGACCATCTTCACCGCCTGGGTTACCAATTACACCATTGATCGGGTCAGCCTGTTTGCGTTGATCTTCTCCATCGGTATTCTGGTGGATGACGCCATCGTCGTGGTCGAAAACATCTATCGCCGCTGGCTCCAAGAAGGCCGCACCGATGACCATACTGCGGTCGATGCGGTACGCGAGGTCGGTAACCCGACCATTCTCGCCACCTTCACCGTCATTGCCGCATTGCTGCCCATGGGCTTCGTCAGCGGCATGATGGGGCCTTACATGGAGCCAATCCCGGCGCTTGGATCGGTCGCGATGTTGATCTCGTTGTTCGCGGCATTTGTCTTTACGCCCTATCTTGCCTTGTCGAGGTGGCTGCGTCCGTCCATGCGTTATCTGGAGAGCGCGGAGCAACGCGAGCATGAGGAGGCCGAGGGTCTGCATCGAATCTATGTTCGGGTACTGACGCCGCTGATCGAGCATAGCAACACCCGCCTTATCTTCAAGCTCGTGCTCTGGTCGATTTTTCTGTTCACACTGTCGTTCTTCTACTTCAAGTGGGTGCCGGTGAAAATGCTCCCGCTGGACAACAAGCCGGAATTTTCGGTCGTCATCAATATGCCGGAGGGCAGCGCATTGCCGGTGACCGCGAATCTGGCCCATCGCATGGCCGAGCAGATCCGCGACCTACCCGAAGTAACCGCGATCCAGCTTTACGCCGGCACCGCCCGCCCATTCGACTTCAACGGCATGGTCCGCCATTACTATCTGCGTTCGGAGCCCTGGCAGGGTGAATTGCAGGTGCAGCTCACCAACAAAGGCGAGCGCAAGCGCAGCAGTCACGAGCTTGCGGTGCAGGCGCGCAAATTGCTCGAGCCGCTGGCAGACAGTGTCGGTGCACGCATTGCCGTGGTCGAGATGCCGCCGGGTCCGCCGGTATTGCAATCGGTCGTGGCCGAGGTGCATGGCCCGAATGTCCAGGCCCGTCGCGCGTTCGCGCAGGACCTCACGGAGATTTTCGAGCAGGCCGAGAGCACGCGCGATGTGGATAACTACATTCAAGAGCCTTTCGATTATTGGAGCTTCGATGTCGATACCGAAAAGGCTCTGCGCCGCGGTATTTCGGTCGATAACATCAATCAAAATCTGGCCATGGCCCTGGGCGGCACCCAGCTTGGCGATGTGAAGACAGGCGTCGGCCACGAACCAGTGTACATCGTGCTGCAGGTGCCATTAGCCGAGCGCTCGGAGATCGACCGCCTGGGTGATTTGCCGATTCGCTCCAATCAAGGCTTTACGGTGCCGTTGCGCGAGCTGGGTCGCTTCAGGCGTTTGTCCGAGGAGGACATTATCTATCGTAAGGATCTGCGTGCCATCGAATATGTGGTTGCCGATGTTGGCGGTAACCTGGCCGCACCGGTTTATGCGATGCTGCAAATCCAGCAGCGGCTGGACGAGCTTGACTATGTTACCCCCGACAAGGTCAATCCCAAGGCGCATTGGCTCGGGCCGCCGCCCAGCGACTCGGTTTACAGCTTCGAGTGGACTGGAGAGTGGACCGTCACCTACGAGACCTTCCGCGACATGGGCGCGGCCTTTGTTGTTGCGCTGGTGCTGATCTACATTTTGGTGGTCTGGGAGTTCGGCAACTTCCGTATTCCGCTGATTATCATGGCGCCGATTCCGCTCACATTGCTTGGCATCATCCCGGCCCATTGGCTGACCTTCCAACTCGGTTTGGGCGGCGAATTCACGGCCACCTCCATGATCGGCTGGATCGCGCTAGCCGGCATCATCGTGCGTAATTCAATCTTGTTGGTGGACTTTTCCATTCACGAGGTGCAAAAAGGGGTTCCGGTGGCAGATGCCGTGATCCGTGCGTGCACCACGCGTACCCGGCCCATCGTCATTACCGCATTGGCGTTGGTGGCCGGTTCCAGCGTCATCTTTGCCGACCCGATCTTCCAGGGCATGGCCATTTCGCTGGCTTCCGGCGTGTTGGTATCCACGCTATTGACATTGGTCGTCATTCCGCTGGGCTGCGTCGCCGCAAGCAAAGACCTGTGCGAGGTTGCGGTCGCCAGCGCTCCTGCCGGCATCAAGGTGCCCTGCAGCGAAGAGCTTGGCGATACCCACCCAGGCGATAAGATTGCGCCCGACGGCATTCAAACGCATCAGAACCAACGCGGCAAGAGTGCGCAAACGCAAACCGCTGAACCACGCTCGTCGGTTGCAACGGCATTCGCCAAGCTCGGTACTGTGCTGGCCAAGATCGGCACTATCCTGATCCTGGTGCTATATGGCATTCGCGGCTTGGGGCTATTGTTGTTCGATTGGATCAAGAGTTGGTTCAAACCCAAGAAGCCGCGCGCCGTTGCGGAATCCAGCCCTCCGACTGCATCCTCATCCCATCCACCGGCAGGCTCTTCCGGAAGTTCGCCTTCTGGCCAAGCCGGCGGCTCATCCGCAAAGACATCGCCAACGTCAGTCGGTTCGCAGGCTGGCGCCGCTGTAGATGCCAACGTAGATGATGGTAACGATGAAGCGGTCCCTAAGTCTGTTCCCAATGCGTTGCAGTCGGCCCCCGAGCGTCCCTCGGAGCAGGCTTCGGCAACGGCCGAAAAGAGCGCGACGCCGTCATCCACCGCTGTACTAGTAGAGCCGGATGGCTCGGCCGAAACCGCTGATGCCGCACAGGACGCTGCGAGCAATAAACCAGCGGCGAAAGCGAAGAAAAAGGTAAGCCCCAAAAGCAGATCCGGCAGCGCTTCTGCATCCAGTTCAAAAACCGACTCCAAGCCTGGCAAAGTCACCAGCAAGACCAGAGGCTCGACCGCCAAAGTGCAAAAAAAGGCGGCGCGGCGCGGCATCAGACTCAAGACCGGCGATGATGACCCAGTAAGGCAATGACCCCTGTTCGGTCCGTTGCAGTTTGCGTCTGGGTGTTGTTTCTTCCAGCAGCGACAGCCATAGCCTTCGATTCCTATGACTACGCCAGGCCAGATCCTGGCTCCTATTGGCAAGGCAGCTCTCAGAATCCCGGGTATGCGCCTGACGCTCGCCGCGGATATTCTTCTGAATACCGCTCCCAGGATTCTGGGCAAATCTCCCCCGGGTATTTCAGCGGTGACTACAATTCAGGTCGCGACTCTAGTTATGATCGCAACTCGAATTGGTACTCGGACCAACGTTGGTCCCGGCAACCGGAGCAAGCCCTTGACCAGGGTGCTGACGCCAATTTCGATCCCAATTTCGATCCCGGTTATGACCAAGGTCCCGATCAAGATGCTGGCCAAAGTTCTGACTGGTATTCCGCGGACTGGTACGACGATCAAGTACTCGGAAAGCCCGGTATTGATTGGCAGGATAATAGGCAATGGTCTGCTCCAGCGCCCGCATCGCAAGTTGCGCCCGGCGGATGGGCTGACGATGTCGCACCACCAATGCAGCAACGCGATGGCTGGGGCAGTGAGGGACAATCCGGACTTCCACGCAGCAAAGATGCCCAGACCGCGCCGTCCTATCCAGCGTCCCGCTATCGGGATGCCTACCGCGATGGTTACACAGCCCGGTCAGATGATACGCGCGCGCCCACGCGCACCCCGCGCTATCGATTTCGCGCCGACCCGAGGCTCGAGGAACGCAACGTCGGTGGCATCGAAAAACGCTACCGTTTTCGTCCGCTGACGGCGAAGGAACTCGAGCGCCGCGGAGGGTCGATGGATGTGGACAGATTTCTTCCGCAGTCGCAGAGCCGGCGACCTGCTACTCGCCCTCGTGGTAGTGAAGCCTTTGGTTACGATCCCGGCGATACGCCAGAGAATTTCTACTGGCGCTATGATCGGGGCGGTCCCTAGCGTAGTACTTGCAGGAGATGCGCAGTTTATGATTACCGTCATCGGCACCCTGAAAGGAGGCTCTGGTAAGAGCACCCTCGCATTCAATCTCGGCGTCTGGCTGGCTATGGCCGACGTGGATGTGCAACTGATTGACGCGGACCCCCAGGCCACTTTGTCAGACGTCTGCGACGTACGTGTCGAGGAGCAGTTCGAACCGCGGATTCTGGTCAGAGAGCGCTCGGCTCTGACCAAGGAGGCGCTGTTGGAGCATGAAGAGACGTTAATTGACATCGGTACCGCCGATATGGATGCGTTGCGTACTTCCCTTGCGCTTTGCGATCGGGTCGTCGTGCCGGTGCCGCCGTCGCAGGCGGACATCTGGTCGACCCAGCGTTTTGTCCATCTCGTGCGCTCGATCGATAGCGAAATACGACCGGATGTGATCGGCTTCATCAACCGCGGCGATACCCATCATGCGGTGCGCGAGACCAATGAGGCCGCGGCAGCGCTGGTGGCGTTACCGGATATTCGCTACATCAAACCGAGATTGTCCCAGCGTACGGTGTTCCGGCGTTCTTTCAGCGAGGGATTGGCGGTATTCGAGTTGGAGCCCAACGGCAAGGGTGCGAAAGAATTTTACGCTCTCGCCGCGGCGTTGTTTCCGCATCTGCTGAGCTGATGGAAAGACACAGCAATTGTGTTAGGCTTTGGTTACAAATGGTATGGTTGCGTCAAAATGCGATCAGCAGGATCCATCACCGACCATAGATTATCAACGACGCGAGGCCAGAGCACGGCAACTTTGCCTTTGGACCATCGCGCGATGCGGAGGCGAACAACCCCATGACGGAGAGCAATCAAGATCAGTCCGGGCGGGGGCAAAGCGATTCCCGCGCAGACAAAGCAACCCCAGATAAATCAAATCCAGATAAGTCAAATCCAGATAAGTCAAATCCAGATAAATCAACCCCAGCATCCGATGCTGAGGCCAACGCGGTCGCCATGGACCGCTTGTCCTTGGCGTTCGAGAACAGTGCGCGCCGATGGGAATTGATCGTTTATCCATCGTTGTTCGCGTTCATTATTCTTGCCGCTTATGGCTTCTATTTAGTCTTTAGTCTCGCGAAGGACGTGCATTATCTGGCCATCAGCGTCGACTCCAACATGACCGTGCTTGCAAGCAATATGCAGTCCATATCCGATAACATGGGGCAAATCAGCTCGAACGTCCGCACCATGGCGGTCGGAGTCGACTCCATGGCCCGCGACGTCAGCACTCTGGATCCGATGCTGACCTCGATACAAGCCATGGATCATTCGATGCAATCGATGACTTTCACCACTGCCAATATGCGTGATGA
The DNA here is from genome assembly GCA_016745215.1 of Thiohalocapsa sp. PB-PSB1. GTDB lineage: Bacteria > Pseudomonadota > Gammaproteobacteria > Chromatiales > Chromatiaceae > Thiohalocapsa. The sequence goes on along the minus strand of CP050890.1, from coordinate 2,091,222 downwards.
CCTCGGCGTGATGAATCGCAATATCAGTCGACCGATGCATTTCATGAACACATTCATGCCTTGGTAAAGGTGATTTTCGGTGAAGTTGCGAACCGTGCAAAGGCTCGACCAGGCCGCGCGCTCGGTCGAAGGCGATGCGCCAGAGGAAGATCGACCCGGGACTGACGCAACAAGCGGGGATGAAACCGACAGAGACAGCCTTGCTCACGGCGCCAAGGAGATTCGGCTTGTGGTCGCCATCTCATCGCGTGCATTGTTCGATCTTGGCGAGTCTCACCAGGTGTTCGTCGAACGCGGTGTCGACGCCTACCACGCCTATCAGGTATCCCACGAAAACGATGTGCTGGCCCCAGGGGTTGCATATCCGTTGACGAAAAAATTGCTGGCACTCAATGCTCAGCTCGGCGAGCGTGGACGAGTCGACGTGATTCTGCTGTCGCGCAACAGCTCCGACACCGGATTGCGGGTATTCAATTCGATCCGCCATTACGGGCTGGACATCACGCGTGCGGCCTTCACCGGCGGCGCCAGCCCCTATCGCTACGTGAGTGCTTTTGGCGCCCATTTATTCTTGTCGGCTGATCCTGGTGACGTACGCCAGGCGCTGACCGCGGGTTGTGCGGCAGCGACCATCCTGCCGTCGGGCTCGCCTGATGACGCTGCCACAGAAGATTCCGTTGCAGCACCGTTGCGCATTGCCTTCGACGGCGACGCGGTATTGTTCTCCGACGAATCCGAGCAGATCTATCGTCGCGAAGGGCTGGATGCATTCAATGCGAACGAACTCGCCTCTGCCGGTGTGCCATTATCGGATGGACCCTTCAAGGGATTCCTGATGGCCCTGCAGCGGATTCAAGCGCTGTTCCCCGCCAGGCATGGCCCATTGCGCACGGCCCTGATCACATCCCGCGGCGCGCCATCCCACGAGCGCGTGATCCGTACATTACGCGCTTGGAGCATCCGTCTGGACGAGGCCCTGTTCCTAAGCGGTCTGAACAAGGCCCCGTTCCTGCAAGCCTTCGATGCGGACATCTTTTTCGACGACCAGGAGAGCCACTGCCTGGATACCCGTACTTTGGTGGCTACCGGACATGTTCCACACGGCGTTGCAAATTCGACTCCATAATTCGCGTGGCTCGCCCCAGATGCTGCCGTTGCGATTCAGCGTCTCGATACCAACAGCGCCCGCCTTGGCACCTGCGTACGGGCCGCCGATGGCAGCCTCTTCGGCCGCGATTTTCCGCTGCGCGCATCCGAGGGCTGTCTGATCATCGCCCGCTGGCATTGGAATCGACGCAGGCAACTACGCGCCTGGATACTGGGGGCTTGTCCGACCTGCGTGGTTTACCGCTGCATCCAGGTACAGCGCGGCACAATAACCTGTAATGTTCGCTTTCGCCGCCACCCGTTCTCCACTATCTTTAAGACCAGTCATTTTCATCTGGCCATTTTCATCTGGCCATTTTCATCTGGCCATTTTCATCTGGATAGCCGAATGCATTACCACTTGGAGCCGGTCGGCGGCATTGCTGGCGACATGTTTGCCGCCGCGATGCTGGACCAACATCGGGACTGGCAGGACGAGCTGGCCACAGCCATCGCCGACAGCGCCCTTGCGGATGGGCTCGCCGTGCGCGCCTTGACCCATACCGACGGCCTGCTTTCCGGCCATCGTTTCCTGGTCACGGAACCGACCGCGGCGGATCAGGAGGCGCATGCACACCGCCACTGGTCCGAGATTCGCGAATTGCTGCTGGGCAGCCGACTCGAACAAGCGGTGATGCGCCGCGCAATCGCGATTTTCGAATTGCTCGCGCGGGCGGAGGCGGAAGTTCACGGCATGCCGGTGGAGGCGATCAGCTTTCATGAGGTCGGTGCCTGGGACTCCATCGCCGACATCGTCTCCGCGGCCTGGCTCATCGAGCGCAGTGGCGCCACCAGCTGGTCCTGCTCCAGCATTCCGCTGGGTCGAGGCCGCATCGAAGGCGCCCATGGGCAGTTGCCCGTGCCCGCACCGGCAACCGCGGCGTTGCTGCGCGGGTTCCCCGTGTTCGATGACGGGCTCGATGGGGAGCGCGTTACGCCAACCGGCGCGGCTATCCTGAAATACCTCGCCCCAACATTCGGCTCGCAGCGCTCGCCGCGGGTGCTAATAGGGCAAGGCTATGGTTTCGGGGCCAAGGTCTTTCCGGGCTTGAGCAATATATTACGGGTTAGCATGTTCGATGATCCGCCCGGCTATCCTGTCGCAGCGCCAATCGGGGTCTGCGAATTCGAAGTGGACGATCAGACGCCGGAGGACCTAGCGGTTGCCCTTGATCGGCTGCGTGAACTTCCCGGCGTTCTTGACGTCATACAGACGACCGTTCTGGGTAAGAAGGGGCGTGCCAGTGCCCAAATCCGCGTGCTTGCCCTATTGCCGCAGATCGACGCGATCATCGATAGCTGTCTGATCGAGACCACAACGCTCGGTGTACGCTGGTATCAGGCAAATCGCAGAACTCTAGCGCGCGAAGTAAGCAACCATGAAATTTCGGGCACACATGTGCGTGTAAAGCGCGCGCATCGTCCTGACGCTCAGGTCACGCGTAAGGCAGAAATGGACGATCTGGCTAATGCGCCCGGCGGTCATGCAGGCCGAGAGCGGCTGCGACACCAGACCTACACATTGGATCGCAGAGCCAGCGGCGATAATCCCTCTAACTCGGAAACCCAACGGTAAAACCGAACAGTGAATGAACACCTAGCGCGCCTACGCTCGGTTATTAACGACATAGGTCCACTGGCGGTAGCCGTGAGTGGTGGCGTGGACAGCATGACACTTGCCGTGATGGCGCATGCAGTCCTGCGGGATGACGCTCGCATGCTGCATGCATCCTCCCCCGCGGTGCCAGCCGAAGCCAGCGAGCGTGTGCGCCGGTATGCTCAGCGCATGGGCTGGCAATTACAGATCGTCGACGCGGGTGAACTCGCCGACCCAAACTATGTCGCTAACCCGCATGATCGCTGCTTTTACTGCAAGACCAATCTCTACGCAGCTATGGCGAGCCAGTTCGACTGCACGCTGGTGTCAGGCACCAATACAGACGATCTCAGTGATTACCGACCCGGTCTTGAGGCAGCTGCCAGTCATCGGGTGCGCCATCCCTTTGTTGAAGCCGGCATGGACAAGGCGGCGGTGCGGACGGTGGCGCGTGAGCTGGCCTTGTCTGACCTAGCAGAATTGCCGGCGTCGCCCTGCCTATCGAGCCGGGTGGAGACCGGTATCCCCATCGACCCCGTCGTGCTGGGCGCCATCGATCGCGCCGAAGGGCTGGTCCAACGCAGGCTGAATCCGCAGACTGCGCGCTGCCGGGTCCGCGATAAGTCTATCGTGATGGAGCTGGATGCGGACAGCTTGGGGGCAATGGACGCGGTAACTGCGGTACAGCTGCAACGCGAGATCGGTACAATACTGGCCGCGGCGGGCGTCTACCAACCCGTGACCTTTGCGGCCTATCGAATGGGCAGTGCATTCCTGAGGCCGGCCGATGCTATCTGACTGGGATCTGACCCCCGACCATTCCCGAGCCGAACGCATCGGCTTCGACGAGGCCATCTTCTGCGCCGGCAAGAGCGTCGACCAGATCCATCGCATTCTGGCGGGAGCCATAGAGACCGGCTCGTCGCTGTTACTGACACGGCTGTCGGCGGATAAGCTGGTGGGGCTGCCGAACCCCATTAATGCGAAGCTGGATTATGATTCTATATCGCAAACGGCGATTCTGGGGCAAACATCGCGGGAGCTGACTACTCCAGAGCAGGTTGCCATCGTATCGGCTGGTACCTCTGACGTCGGGGTCGCTCGCGAGGCTGCACGCACATTGGAATACTATGGCATCGACGCGCGAGAAATCCACGACGTGGGCGTTGCCGGACTTTGGCGTCTGCTGGAGCGAGTCGACGAATTAAGTCGTATGTCGGTGGTCATCACCGTGGCCGGCATGGAGGGCACTCTGCCCACCGTGGTTGCCGGACTGGTGCCGGGCCTGGTGATTGCCGTTCCCGGGTCCACCGGCTATGGCGTCGGCACCGACGGCATCGCGGCATTGCACGGTGCACTAGCCAGCTGCGCGCCCGGATTGGTGGTGGTCAACGTCGATAATGGCTATGGCGCCGGCTGTGCCGCATTGCGCGTATTGAACGCACGGAGCATGGGGTAGACCGAGACCAGTGAGAGGGGTTATCGTCGCAATATCGGCACCTATCGGAGAGATTGTGCAGATAGGGAGGCTTGTGTACAAATCGCCCCGTCGAGGGAGGCAAACGATACGCTCTGGGTCAAAATCCAGATCGACTATACCAGGCCTGCGCATTTCCAATCTGAATGGGCAAGATGCCGATGATGATCCCGACGTTGGCAGCCATTTCGATACCGACAAGTACTCGCACAGCCTCAAAACGCCAACTCGCCCACGACAGGCTCCATGACAACAATCGACCATCTGGCCGCTAACGAATGATGGCATCCAGCCGACCATTGACCAGGCTCCAGATCTTCGGCCTGCGCAGATCCCGCCTGCTGCGAACGACGATTCCCCTGACCGAGAATCTGTCGGTCGCGCTACTGGGGTTGTTGCTCATCGGCCTGCTCATCTGGGTAATCGGTACCGGCAATGACTTCGACCCGACCGAGCGGGATCTACCCGTTGAACTGCAATCGAGCAATGCCCAGAACATTCCGATCTACAGGCCGCCCCTGAAGCCCTGGGTGGACCCCGCGCGGCCCGTCACGTCTGGCACATTGGATTTGGCGCCCTTTCCAGCCGACATCTTGGATGCCGAATGGCAGCCGGTCGGCCGCGTCAAGCATTTTCAGGCGGCAAACCTGTTCGAAAAGATCAACGGCGAGGCGGAGAAGTTCATCAAGCAGGGCTTTGTAGAACTAGCCTATCTTCTGCTGCGTTCCAACCGCGACGACAGCGAGATCGCCATCGAACTATTCGATCAAGGCAACCTGGCCGGTAGCCTGGGAGTGTTTGCCGAACATGCGGCCGGACGCAGGGTGGAGGAATTGGGCGGAGTCAATTTTTTCACCACCGGTGCAGGCGTCATCGGGCGTGTCGATCGTTACTTCTTTCGCGCTGCGGGTGATCGCAGCAATGAGGCCATCGCTACCAAGGCGCTTAGCCTGGTCAAAGCGTTTGGCGCACTGGCCGCCACGTCGGATGCTGCCGCTGGCAAAGCCGAAGTGCCAGCCGGCTTCGCGCTGCTGCATCAGCGCCTAGGAATCCCCGAGAAGCACATCCAGTTTCAAGAAGCCAATGTTTTCCAGTACGACTTCGCCCGTCGCTTCTGGTTTGCCAACGCCGGGATCGACAGCGAGGCACGCCTGTTTATCCATGTCGGCGAGGATGCTGCGACCGCCGAAGTCCTGATCAATGCCCTGCTGCAGGAGCAGCGCTACGACTACGACCTGGTCGCCGACGACGGCAATGTCACCATCCTGCGCCATCGGTTCTTGAAGACCCATTTTGTCATCACCCGTCAGGACGAATTCGTCTTCGGTCTGGAAGGGCTGGAGGACAAGGAGGCTGCCGCGGACTGGCTGGCGCGCATCCGCAAGAGCCTGAGCGATGACCAAACCTAAACAATACCCCCATGCAGATTACCGCGGCGATTATCTGAGCCGCCGGGATCTGCTCAAGCGCGCCCTACTGTTGGGCGGTGCGGGCGCCGCTGGCCTATATCTTGCCTATGCTCCGGAGGACCGCCCCTGGTCCAGGCGCGATTACAGCGGGCTGCGTGGTCTGCCCGTGGAGAGCCCGTTCCAACTGCCGGATTTCCGCGTAGCCCCGGCCGATCCCAACGTGGCGCTCGGCATCGGCCGCGGCGGCAGCGCCCGCGAAATGCTGCTGAAGGCGCTGGATGCGCTGGGCGGGTTGGGGCGTTTCGTGCAACCCGGCGATGTGGTGCTGATCAAGCCGAACGTGGCCTTCGATCGCTCGCCCAACCTGGGTGCGACGACCAACCCAGCCATCATCGACACCCTGGTGCGGCTGTTGCTGGTGGACGCCCGCGCCGCGGAGGTGCGGGTGGCGGATAATCCGATCGAGTCACCGGCGGACTGCTTCGCTAAGAGCGGCATCGGCGCCGCCGCTGAGCAGGCCGGCGGTCGGGTCTATCTGCCCGACGGCAATGCATTCGAGCCGCTGTATACCCCAGGTGCCAAGCTTATTGAACAATGGGCCTTCTTCAAAAGGCCTTTCAAGAATGTCACCAAGGTCATTGGCATCGCGCCGGCCAAGGATCACAACCTGTGCCAGGCATCGCTGGGGATCAAGAACTGGTATGGGCTGCTGGGCGGGCGGCGCAACCAGTTCCATCAGGCGATTCACGAGATCGTCTCCGACCTATCCATTATGATCCGGCCGACATTGACCATCGTCGATGGCACCCGCGTGCTGATGGAGAATGGACCCACCGGCGGCGACCCCGCCAATGTGCGCGATGGCAATGCCATCCTGGTGGGCCTGGATCCGGTGGCGACAGACGCCTGGGCCTATGAGCACCTGCTGCAACGCCCGGGTCGGCTGCCGGATTACCTGCACATGGCCGAGCAGAAGGGCAGCGGCAGGGTCAATTACGCCGGCCGCATCCGCATCATCACATGAAGCACTTGCAGGCCATGCGCCCGGAATTGCTGGCAAAACTGCTGCCGAAGCGGTTTCCAGCAGGGCCCAACCGTTGGTTGCGGCTGACCCGAGTGCGTATCCTGTCGCAGATTCTGTTCTTCGCGCTGTTCATGCTGGCCATCTGGGCGACCTGGACCTCGCGCCTCGGCGGCTTCCCGGTGTCCGGATTGCTGGAGATCGATCCGCTGGTGCTGATCTCCACCGCTCTGGCAACCGGCTATGTCTACAAGCTCCTGGGCTGGGGGCTGATCGTCATCGCCATCACCTTGCTGTTCGGGCGGGTATTCTGCAATTGGATGTGTCCATTCGGCACCCTGCATCAATTCATCGGTTGGTTGTTCGACCGGCGCCCTGCGGCCGAGCGCATCCAGCTGAACCGCTATCACCGGGCGCAATACCTGAAATACTCCATCCTGATCCTGTTCCTGCTGATGTCTTCGATGGGCGCCCTGCAAATCGGTCTGCTGGATCCGATCGTGATGATGTACCGCGCCATGGCCACTTTCGTTTCGCCGATTAGCGACATCGCGGTGGACGGCTTTGGCGCTGTCGCCGAGGACATGGGCGCAGGCACCCTGTGGCTCGACAGTCTGAAGTTCGCCCCCGGGGTGGACAGCCGGATCTTCGTCGGCTCCTTCTGGATTGGCGCAATCTTCCTGTTCTTCGTCTTGATGAACCTGTGGCAGCCGCGCTTTTTCTGCCGGTTCATTTGTCCATTGGGGGCATTGCTGGGCACTCTCGCCAGCAAAAGCCTGTTTCGCATCAACCGCATCGTGCATCGATGCACCGACTGCAACCTATGCCTGCAGCGCTGCGAGGGTGCTTCCGATCCGCAATCCCAGGTGCGCCAGGCGGAATGCTTCGGCTGCATGAACTGCATCGACGACTGTCCGGAGGACGCGCTGGAATTCACTCTGCTGCGGCAGGACAAGCGTCAAGTGGTGCCGTTCCCCGATCTCAGCCGACGCCAGGTGCTCTTTGCCGGGGCGCTCGGCCTGTTGGCGGCGCCGGCATTGCGCAACAACGGTCGGGTCAACGACGAGCACTTCTCCGCGCGGATGATCCGCCCGCCCGGGTCCGTGGAGGAGTCGGAATTTCTCGAGCGCTGCATCAAATGCGACCAGTGCCTCAACGTCTGCCCGACCAACGTATTGCAACCGGCGACCCTGGAAGAGGGTGGTTTCGAGGCCCTGTGGACGCCGGTGATGAACTTCCGCATCGCCCACTGCCAGCTCAAATGCACCCTGTGCTCCGAGGTCTGTCCCACCGGTGCGATCCGACGCATCAGCGTTGCGGAAAAGCTCGGCGAGGGCGCCTATGCCGACCAGGGTCCGGTGCGGCTCGGCACCGCCTTTGTCGACTTCAGCCGCTGCCTGCCCTGGGCCAATCAAATACCCTGCGTGGTCTGCGAGGAGGTCTGCCCGGTGGCGCCCAAGGCCATCCAGACCTATGATGAGGAGGTCAAGGACGTGTTTGGCCGGATGGTGGTGCTGAACAAACCCTTCATCGTGCCGGACCTGTGCATCGGCTGCGGTATCTGCGAGGCAGAATGCCCGGTGCAGGACCAGCCAGCCGTGTATGTCACCGCTATCGGCGAAAGCCGCTCCAACGACCGTAAGCTCCTGTTGCGCTCCAGAACCCCGGCGCGCCCGATCTGAGGAAACCCATCATGGCCAGCGATCGAGATATCGACAACCAGGGACCAACGCCGGATGAACCGGCACGTCGCCGCTTTTTGAAGAGCGCTGTGGCTTCCGCCTCCGCGGTGGGCGCGGCGGCCACGCCGCTTGCCGGCCTGGCGCTCGAAGACCCCAAGGCGAAGACACAGACCAGCGGCATCCCGACCCGCCCGTTCGGCAACACCGGGCTGCAGGTGCCGATCCTGCATCTGGGCACGGCGCAGCGCCTCGATCCGCGCTACGACAAGCTAATGCACCGCTCGTTCGCGGCCGGTGTCACCTGGTTCGATACAGCGCTTGCTTACGGGCGCGGCTCATCGCATCGGGCCATCGCCAACTTTCTCACCCAGATCGACGACCGCAAAAAGCTCTGGCTGACCTCCAAGTCCGGCGCGCAAAGCGTCTCGGGCCTGCGTGCCGGCATCGACCAGGCGTTGGCAGAGCTCGGCACCGACTCTATCGATCTGTATTTGATGCACGCCGTCGATGACCCAGAAATGCTCGATTCGCACTATCTGAGATTGGGCGAAGAGCTCAAAGCCAAGGGCAAGACGCGCTTTTTCGGCTTCTCCTGCCACGATGGCAACGTCGTGGAGCTGCTGAACAGGGCCGCCGAGACCGGTGGCATCGACGCCATCCTGTTCCGCTACAACTTCCGCCGCTACGGCGACCTGGCGCTCAACCGCGCCATCGACGCCTGCCACCGCAAGGGCATCGCGATGCTGGCCATGAAGACCCAAGGAGCTGTGCCGAAGGAGATCGAATCGGTAGTCGAGTTCCGCTCGCAGAACTTCACCCTGGGCCAGGCCAAGCTGAAATCGGTCTGGGCCGATCAGCGCATCGCCTCCATCGTCTCGGAGATGGACAGCGTCGCGCTGGTGCGCGAGAACGTTGCCGCGGCGCGCTCGGAGATCTCCCTGAGTGCCGAGGAGAGCCATCAGCTCAACCAGCTCGCCGCCTTCACCTCCGGCTACGCCTGCAACGGCTGCAAGCACCTGTGCGAGAACGCCGTTGCCAGACCGCTCGCCATCGCCGCACCGCTGCGCTATTTGATGTACCACGAGTGTTACGGTAAGACCGAGCGTGCGCGGGAGCTGTACGGGCAACTTCCGGCAACCGCGCGCGCGTTCTCGGATCGGGAACTAGAGCAGGCCTGCCACGCGTGCCCCCAGGGCATCGACATTCCGGCGCGGCTGCGGCGGGCGCGGGAGGTGTTGGCTTAGGCGATTACCGGAGAGAAACAGACCGAAGCGGCAACCCGCTCACAATCGCTCTATGGGCGGGTTGCCGCAACAAGAAGGCGGACGAGAAAACAAGCCAGATGGTCTATTTCTCGACAGAAATCGCCTAAACCTATTCACCCAGCATGAAGTTCGACTCACCGCAGAGACGCAGAGTGCGCAGAGAAGAGGATGCCTTCGACCGGCCCTCTGCGTCTCTGCGGTGAATACCCAAGCCCGCATGTTTCCGCGTGCTTCCACGCTGTCAGCGGCGAAAAAATGGCCGCGGACAGCGCGGAAAACAGGCTGCATTGTCGGTACAACCGGGATGGCCTCTTGATTTTGCTGATACCGAGTCTGCCTCGGTATCTGGTATCGAGTGCTCTGCCATCCGCGGACCCTTACGAGCTGCTCCGCGTAGGAGCCCGCTTGCGGGCGACCCGGCAGGCGGTGCCGGCGGATACGGATGCGTTGCGTTAAGGCTGATTACCGGAGAGAAACAGACCGCAGCGGCAATCCGCTCACAATGGCTCTATGGGCGGGTTGCCGCAACAAGGAGGCGGACGAGAAAACAAGCCAGATGGTCTATTTCTCGACAGAAATCGCCTTAGTGCGCTATCTCCGAGTAACTGCGGTACAAGACTCGGCATCGCTGAGCACTCCAGTACCGCGGCGGTCGGTTGCACAAACGCAACGGCCCTACCGAGAATACATCAACCGCCATCGACTCTGACACCCCATGCTCCCGTCAATATTCGCAAGATGATCCATGCTCTCACTCAGCAAGGTTCGCAAGCTCACGCGCCAGCGCCCGCAGGCTGATCGCCTCGATCCCGCCGGCCTTCGGATAGCGCTCGTTGCCGGCGTAAACGACGAATGCCTGCGCGGGCTCGAGGTCGTTGAGCGCCACATGAAAGCCCTTGTCGATCTTGGGTGCTAGGCTGCGCTTGATCTCGATCGCCCAGTTCCCGTGGCGACCGCCAAGCTCCAGCAGCAGATCGATCTCGGCGCCGGCTGCGGTACGGTAGAAGCTCGCTCGGGTGCCGTTCGGACTGGCCGCAAGGAGATTTTCGATGACGAAGCCTTCCCAGCTTGGGCCGACCACCGGATGGCCGAGCAGGTCGTCGTAGGTCTCGATCCCCAGCAGTGCGTGCAGCAGGCCGGTGTCGCGCACATAGGTCTTCGGCGACCTGACCAGCCGCTTGCTCAGATTGGCATGGAAGGACGGCAGGCGCCGCACCAGCAGCAGATCGACCAACAGCCCGATATAGCTGCTGACCGTCGGCGCCGAGACACCCAGCCCAGAAGCCAGGCGCGTGGCATTGAGGAGCGCGCCTTGGTTATGGGCCAGCATGATCCAAAGCCGCTCCAGGGTCTCCGCCGGGATGCGCGGCCCGAAGGTCGGTACGTCCCGTTCGAGGTAGGTGCGGATGAAGCTGCGCCGCAACTGCAGGCTGTCGGCATCGGTCGCTCCAAGGAAGCTGTCGGGGAAGCCGCCGCGAGACCACAGCCGAGTCAGGGCTTGATCCGGCACCTCGATCACGCTGAACGGCGTCAAGTCGACATAGTCGATGCGCCCGGCCAAGGTCTCGCTCGACTGCCGCAGGAGTTCGATGGATGCGGACCCGAGGATCAGGAAGCGCCCGGTCCGATGACCGCTGCGCCGTCCGGCATCGATGATACCGCGCAGCGACTCGAACAGCGCCGGCACCCGGTGGATCTCGTCCAGGATCACCAGCTTGTCGATATGCCGGTCGAGGTACAGTACCGGTTCGGCGAGCTTCTCCTTGTCCGCGGCCGCCTCGAGATCGAGGTAAATCGACGGTCGACCCTCGGCGATCTGTTGGGCCAGGGTCGTCTTGCCGACTTGGCGCGGGCCGATGATCGCTACCGCCGCTTGACGAGCGAGGGCGGCCTCCACCGAGGATCTAATGGTACGCGGAATCATCATCGCAAATTGAAAATTTCTTTTTCGATTTGCAATGAAGTATAGCTCGCGCTTGAAGGAACGGACAGCATCCCGCTGTTCTCGACCTACAGCGTCTTCGAACGGCTTCGATCGTTGCCTGTCCGGCGTTGCTGATGGGGGTTGATGAGGGCGATCACAGTTATTGGTGGTACGTCGTCTTCGCCGGGGCGCTCGGCCTGTTGGCAGCGCCGGCATTGCGCAACAACGACCGGGTCAACGATGGGAACTTCTCCGCGCGGATGATCCGCCCGCCCGGGTCCGTGGAGGAGTCAGAATTTCTCGAGCCCTGCATCAAATGCGACCAGTGCCTCAACGTCTGCCCGACCAACGTATTGCAACCGGCGAGCCTGGAAGAGGGCGGTTTCGAGGCCCTGTTGCGCTCCAGAACCCCGGCGCGCCCGATCTGAGGAAACCCATCATGGCCAGCGATCGAGATATCGACAACCAGGGACCAACGCCGGATGAACCGGCACGTCGCCGCTTTTTGAAGAGCGCTGTGGCTTCCGCCTCCGCGGTGGGCGCGGCGGCCACGCCGCTTGCCGGCCTGGCGCTCGAAGACCCCAAGGCGAAGACACAGACCAGCGGCATCCCGACCCGCCCGTTCGGCAACACCGGGCTGCAGGTGCCGATCCTGCATCTGGGCACGGCGCAGCGCCTCGATCCGCGCTACGACAAGCTAATGCACCGCTCGTTCGCGGCCGGTGTCACCTGGTTCGATACAGCGCTCGCTTACGGGCGCGGCTCGTCGCACCGGGCCATCGCCAACTTTCTCACCCAGATCGACGACCGCAAAAAGCTCTGGCTGACCTCCAAGTCCGGCGCGCAAAGCGTCTCGGGCCTGCGTGCCGGCATCGACCAGGCGTTGGCAGAGCTCGGCACCGACTCTATCGATCTGTATTTGATGCACGCCGTCGATGACCCAGAAATGCTCGATTCGCACTATCTGAGATTGGGCGAAGAGCTCAAAGCCAAGGGCAAGACGCGCTTTTTCGGCTTCTCCTGCCACGATGGCAACGTCGTGGAGCTGCTGAACAGGGCCGCCGAGACCGGTGGCATCGACGCCATCCTGTTCCGCTACAACTTCCGCCGCTACGGCGACCTGGCGCTCAACCGCGCCATCGACGCCTGCCACCGCAAGGGCATCGCGATGCTGGCCATGAAGACCCAAGGAGCTGTGCCGAAGGAGATCGAATCGGTGGTCGAGTTCCGCTCGCAGAACTTCACCCTGGGCCAGGCCAAGCTGAAATCGGTCTGGGCCGATCAGCGCATCGCCTCCATCGTCTCGGAGATGGACAGCGTCGCGCTGGTGCGCGAGAACGTTGCCGCGGCGCGTTCGGAGATCTCCCTGAGTGCCGAGGAGAGCCATCAGCTCAACCAATAGTGGACCCCAAATTTAGGACAATAGTTTAAGCTCGCACAAAACCGAAAGGGGCAAAGAAAGATGAGTGAAGTCAAGCGTAAGAGCCACACGGCGGGTTAGCATTCGCCGTTTGATCCTGGCAAACACCCGGTGAAAACATCCAAATAGCTATCAACAACGGTATCGATACGAAAACGTTCAGCCACTCTTGGGATCAAGTCAGCAGCGCGACGGTATCTTTGAACGTCCTCAGCAAATTGCGAGACCTGCTCAGCTGCAGCCGCGATGTCCAACTCCCAGTTCTGTAGCGGAATGATTGCGCCGGCAATTTCCCCATCGATGCTCAGCATGTTGCGAATCTCACCGAGATCCGAGGCAATCGCTGGCCTCCCCGCGAAGAAGCACTCGATTAGACTGTTCGGCATCGACTCGCCGCGATAGCGGGATGGCAAGAATCCCATGTCGGCTGTGGCAAAAAAGTCAATCGGGTGGTCATGGAATCCGACGGGATGAATGAATGGATCTACGCCATCGCGCACCATTTGATCATACACTGGGCCGTCGCCCACGAGGATCAGGTGGATATCTCGGGCCGAAAGCGCGCGAGCGCGTTGGATGATCTCCACGCCCTCGAGCCACCCTTTCTCCGGGACAGCGCGGCTTACGATACACAAAACGAAAGCGTCCTCTGGCAGACCAATGTCGTCGCGACATTTCGGTTCTATCTTGCCTGGCTCGGTTCCGTTCGGCACCCAGAAAAACCGGTTTGGCGAATACAGCCCCCGCTTGCGGAAGGGAATCAGGTTCTTTTTCGCAACGTAGGTCCAAGCGTCAACGCTTCCGTCGATCACCGCCAGTTCGGTGTCGATCACCTCTGGAGACTCCATCTCGATATTCTCGTAGACGCCGTGCAGTGTGCCGATATGCCTTACGCCGGCGAATACATCCGGATCTTCAAGCGGTAGACGTTGACTGGCGTGATGATGGCTGTTGACTACTTCGATCCGGAACTGCGCGATGATCTTCTTCAATTCCGCTGCGGTTTGCGCCCGAACGACCGGCACGTCGGCCCGCAGCATGCGGCGGATACGCTCATTGTCGGGATTATAATCACAGCTATGGAAGAGTACGGAAACACCTCGTCGCTTAAGCTCGTTAGCGACCAAAATGGGAGTAACCTCTGCACCGCCGGGGATAAAAGCTAAAGACGAAACCAATATGTTAGGCAGGCGGTGCTTCCTCGCTCTTTCCACGCGATCACTCCGAAAAAGGGCGTCGAACGCTTTGTCATTTCCATCGGCTACGAACTCACGGTAAAAGTCTCGCGTGATCTCGAAGTTCTTGCGTAAAACCGCTTCGGGAACATCGTAAAGAAGGGCCGTATAGTAGGCAGCAATTCCGTGTTCGCGATAGTAAACATCTCTCGTATAAGTGGCAACTGACGTGTTCTTCGAGTGGAACCGAAAATAACTATTGGTGTTTAGGCTGAAGGCGATTTTTCCGCCGCGCAGCAGATGAAGATAGAATACCCAATCGCCCGCGACTCGCATCTCTAGCCACTCGGGATCATCGAGCAAGGCAAGACTCTGCGGCTTGCGGAACAGCGTTCCGCTGACATTAGGAATGGTGTTGCGAGCACCTAGGGCTTGATGAACCTCAGCGTGTGCTGTGTTGACGTAGCACTGAACCCACTTTCGTCTGTCAACAACTCCGACGTAATCCTCGAAGCTGCCGTTCTGCGTGGTACCGTCCTCGTTAACAAAGACCTGACGGGAATAAGCGAGCTGAACCGCCTCGTCATCGAATGCTTTTACTAGCGTTTCTAGGAAATTCAGATCGCAATAGTCGTCACTTTCGGCAATCCAAACGAGTTCGCCGCGGGCCAGGCTAAGGCCCTTGCGCCATTGTCGGAAGACGCAGCCGGAGTTGATGTGGTTGTAGTGGGTACGCGTTATGCTGGGAAAGCAATCAGCATAATCTTCAAGGATGGCGCGGCTGCCATCGGTGGAGCAATCATCAAGGAGCAAAACCTCGATATTCCTGTAGCTTTGTTTATATATGCAGTCTAGGCGTTGGTGCAAGAAGGCGGCGTGGTTGTAATTCGGCACGATGACAGTAACTCTTGGCCACAAGGTGCCACCGTCTTTTTTTTGGCTCTCCCGGATTTCATGGGAACCAATAAAAATTTGAAAAACAACTACTTAAGCTCATTTTTTCGTACACATCAAGGTTAAAATGTAGTCGAGCGCAAACTCTGTAACTCATTGATTTATAATATGTCAACCCCGAACCGGTCATATCCGTTGAGATCCAAGCATATCCTTTGATAGAGGCGTCCAAGGTTGGTGATGCCATAGCAGCGGCGTTTGATGACTTTGATCTTATTATTTAATCCCTCGACAAAGCCGCTGGTATGTCGACCAATAAAATAATTGGTCACTTCCTCAAAATGCGTATTCAGCGTACCGAGGAAGCTATCAAAGCAACTGAGCTTGCGGTTGGTGACACGTTCCATCCAGCCACGCAGTTTGCGCTTACCCTGACCTTTTGATAGGCGGCTTTCATAGATGGCAGTGAGTGATTCGCAAGCCTCATAGGCTTCTTGTAATTTTGGTGAATAGCGAAAGAGCCGATTCAGCATGCGTCGCTCATCTGCATTCAGATCGGCGCGACGCTGACGCAGCAGCCAATGCACGTTCTTGAACGACTTGCGCTCTTCTTCGGAGAGGATATGACACAGCCGTTTCCATTCGCTTTTGCGCAGGTTTTCCAGTCCATTTCGGTACAGCTTAGCAACATGGAACCGATCCGCGCAAATGTGTATGCGCTTGCCGAACACGGCTTTAGCGGCACCGATGAAGCCTTGATAAAGATCTGAGCACACACTCTGGACGGTATTTCGCAAGCGCTTGGGAATGCTGAGAAAAAACTCCTGTACGCTGGCCTTGGTGCGGTCGCCGAGCAGGCCGATGACATGCAATGTCTCGTTAATGTAAGCGCTGACAACGACGACAAAATCACGATGACCTTTTTTCAACGCAATCTCATCAATGCCAATGACCTCCAAGCGTTCAATTGCGTTCCAATCGACATCACAGGCTATGTTTCGATCCAAAATACCCTGCAGTGCGTCGACACCAATGGCATGCTTACGACTAACATCCTCGAGCGTACTGTTGATCAACTCCAGTAGCATCTGCTGTTCGAACGCTTTTGTCACCCGGGAGCGCTGCGTGTACCATGACAGCGTTTGGCTCGTTGTCGGACGCCCTTCGCAGAAGTGGCATTGATAACGCTTCGGCCTCAAAATAAGAACAACTGTATACGCGAATAATGGCAAATGGCGTAACTCTATCTCTTGACCATGGCCATACTCATGATCGATTGGCCGACCACAGCGATGACAGTTCGTACCCTCCAGTGTGCTATGCACATAGACTTTAAGTGTCTTGCGCTCGCCGAGCACCACGCGATCAACGGCGATATCAGGAAGATTTAAAAGCGTCTGAAGGGTCTCTTTATCAAATGTCATTATCAACAGCGTCCAGATGGGGTTTCAGCGACAGGCGGTTCTCAAGTTGTTGATCTACATGATACAACAGTCCCAGGAGATCCGGGAGAGCCTTTTTTTTTTGCCTTCCTTGTCGCGTAAATCGTCCCGAAACAAGGACAACACATCAGAGGTGGCCCGCAAATAGGCGAATCCATATCTCCGGTCCGGCTCCAGGTAAGCCCCCTCTGCCCATTCATTCCACGCGTTAACGAAAACCAGACGTTTCTCGGGGTCTCGGAACCCAACGGCCCGGTCGCATGCGGCCCTAAGCCATCGCCGGTACTCACCGGGGGATGCGTGAGCAAACACCGCCCCCCTATTCAAGTTCCTGGGCGTATTGTCCCAACCATTCATCACGCCGGGAAATAATTCGAACGGCCATGTCTGAGACATCCTTGTTTCCGCGTAACTATTCAGGGGTACTTCGCTAGCGCGTACTCTGGCACCAAGGCATTAACACATCCGCCGAATCAGGAACCTTGCCTATATTCGCTCTTGACATCATAGGACGGTCGGCCTATGCTGTGGGCTACCTTCGGTGAAAGAACGGGATGCGGTCATGAGCAACGACTTCGGTTCCAAAGCGACGTCCGGTCTATGTCAGGCGATCATCGCTTTGATGCCGCCGCATGACACCTACATCGAGACCCATCTCGGGGGTGGGGCGATCATGCAGCGCAAGCCACCAGCGCGGCGGACTATTGCCATCGATGTTGATCTTGCCCCACTGGCCCGTTTCGAGTGCCACTATCCGGTCGAGAAGGTGCATGGCTGCGCGCATCGGTTTCTCCGGGAGTTCGACTTCCACGGTCGTGAACTGCTCTACTGCGATCCGCCGTATCTGCACCAGACCCGCAGCTCCACGCGTCGTTACCGGTTCGACTATGAGGAACAGGATCATGTCGCGCTGCTGGATCTGCTCGAGTCATTGCCCTGTTCTGTCATCCTCTCCGGTTACCCTTCGGCGCTCTACGACGAGTTGCTGGAGGGGTGGCGTAGCACGGAGCTGCAGGTGATGAACCAGGCCGGGGTCAGAACCGAGAAGCTGTGGTTCAATTTTACCCCGGATCGAGTGCACTGGCCCGCCTATGCGGGGCGCAACTTCACCCATCGTCAAAGCATCAAGCGCAAGGCCGCGAGTTGGGGGCGACGCTATCAGGCCATGCCCCCTGCCGAACGCCTGGCTGTGCTCTCCGCGATCATGGCCGTAGAGGCGGGCGAGCACCTCGCTTAGGCCCGGCCCATGAAGATCGGACACATCGAGGTCGAACAGACCCTCGAACAGATCCTCGAACAGGTCGGGCAGCAGATCGAGCAGGAGCGCAACCTCTCTGCGACACTGCGAACAGCGTTGGAACTGTTGCTGACCCTGGTCACCTTGCTGTTGAACCGCTTGGGACTGAATAGCCGCAACAGTAGCAAGCCCCCGTCCAGCGACCCCAACCGCATGCGCAAGAACAGGCGCAACACCACCAACAAGCCTGGCGCTCAGGCAGGGCATACCGGTAACCACCTGGAGCTGGTCGATGATCCGGACCAGATCGAGTTACTCGAGGTGGATCGTGCCACGCTGCCCACCGATGGCACCTTTCAGCGCATCGGTGTCGAGCGCCGGCAGGTGTTCGATATCCAGATCTCCAGCGTGGTGACGGAGTATCAGGCCGAGATCCTGGAAGATGAACACGGGCGCCGAGTCGTCGCCCCTTTCCCGAAGCATGTGACGGTTAAGGCCCAATACGCATCCGGAGTGAAGATCCACTCGGTCTACATGTCCAACTTCCAACTGCTCCCCCTACAAGCGGATCGAAGAACACTTCGCCGATCAGTTCTCCATTGCGTTGAGTACCGGCAGCATCGACAATTTCAACAAAGAAGCCTATGAAAAGCTGGCCCCCTTTGAGGATTGGGTCAAGCAGCAGCTCGCCAAGGCGCCCCTCCTGCATGCCGACGAGACTGGGATCAACATCGGCGGACACCGCAAGTGGCTGCATGTGGCCTGCAGCCCCACGCTGACACTGCTGATGCCCCACGAAAAGCGCGGCGGTGAAGCCATCGCGGCGATGGGTGTCCTTCCCGAGTACACTGGCACCTGAGTACATGATCATTGGAAACCCGACTACCAGCTGCGCTGTCGCCACGCCCTGTGTATCCGATGTCAATTATCTTGTCCGGTCAGCGACAACTATCTTGGCCGGTTAGTTGTCGCTGTTCTTTGGGGTGGGAGCCTCCTGTGTTGTGGGGTGGTTTGGGGCGCCCCTGGCGGGTCCGAGCACGGGAAGGAGCCCGAAGGGCGACTGGACGTGCTCGGACCCGCCAGGGGCGCGGCGCCGCGCCGTGGGGTTGTCGTCGCGCGCCGTGCGGGCGCGCTCGCGACGACGATTACTCGGCCTCGGGGTTGATGGCCGACGCGCGCGGTTCGTTACGCCGCGCGCTGTCAGCGCTGCTTGTCGTCGACCTGTTCGCTGGCGCCGGATATGCGCTCGCCGGCTCGCTGCCGCGCTGGCCGAGGGCGTGCTTGCGCCGGTAGCTATCGCTTACGATCTCGATGATGCTCGCGTGATGGACCAGGCGGTCGACGCCGGCCACCGTCATCATCTGGTCGGGGAAGATCTGATCCCAGTCGGCGAACGCCTGGTTGGAGGTGATGATCAGGCTGGCGCGCTCGTAGCGATGGGCGATGAGTTCGAACAGCACCTGTGTTTCCTGTTGGCTTTTCTTGACGTAGCCGAAATCGTCCAAGATCAGTAGCGGGTACTTGTCGAGCTTGTGCAACGCGTCTTCCAGGCGCAGTTGCTCGCGGGCGAGTTGCAACTGCTGCACCAACGCGGTGGTGTTGGCGTAGCGCACGCGCACGTTGCGCTCGGTGAGCGCATGGCCGATGGCGGCGGCCAGGTGGGTCTTGCCGACGCCGCTGGCACCGAACAGCAGCAGGTTGCGCGCTTGGCGGGTCCAGTCGCTGGAGCCGGCCAGGGCCTGGATCTGCGCGCGGGTCGCCTCTGGCAGTTCGGCGAAATCGAAGCTGGCCAGGCTTTTGCCCGGGGGCAACTGGGATTCCTTGCTGTAACGCGAAATGCGTCGGCTGTGACGATCGGCCAGCTCTTGCTCGCATCGCGCACTGAGGTAGCGCGCGCCGTCCCAGCCGTTGCGCTCGGCTGTCTCGAGCTGCGTCTGCCAGTGGCGGGCGATGCTGGTGAGGTTCAGTTGCTTGAGCATCAGCGCTAATGTGGCGGTCTGGACCATGTCAGTGCAGCTCCATGGATTGGCCCTGCGCGGGCAACAGGTGGTCGTAGCTCGCAAGCGCGTGCTGGGTACTGGGCCGGTCGCGCAGCTCAGCCTGCTGTGTGGCTGCGTCGCGGGCGTCGAAACGGCTTTCCAGCGCCGTCAGCGTGGGCACGCTACCCGCGGCGATGCGCTCGAGCAGATACGCGCCCAGCGCCTGCTCACAGTCGGCGCGCGCGGCCAGGGCGAGGATGCCGACGATGCGTTTGCATGCCGCGCGTGCTTCTAGGTGGCTGTCCAGATGCTGCCAGATCGCGCGGTAGGTGGCGTTGGGCAGCAGGTCGTCGCGCAGCTGCGAGTAGCGAAAGGCCTGCGGCTTGCGTGCCAGCACGCCGATGAGGTGGCGGTAGTCGATGCGCCGTGCCCGCTCGTGGTTGACGCTGTACACCCGCGGCAGCGTGAGCGCCAAGGTTGCGCCGACGTACGCCTCGATGCGGTCGTCGAAGAGATGCAGGCGTAGCCGCTCGCCGACCAGGCGTGCGGGCACGCTGTAGAGCACGCGCTTGACATCAATGGTGGCGAAGGTGGTGACCACGACCACCTGCTCGCTGTAGTCGCCGGTGCGCCGCCGTGGTAGGGCTTGCAGCTGCGCGCGCTCAATGGCGAGCGCCTCGCTGCAACGCCGGTTGAAACGCACCAGCAGCGCGTCGAGCCACTCTCGGTAGTCCTGCAAGCTGGCGAAATCGGCCGAGTCACGCAGCAACAACGCCTGCCCAATGCGCCGCTTGATGTGCCCGTGCGGCGATTCCACGGCGCCGTTCTCGTGACTGACGCCACGGTTGTTGCGCGTGGCCGTCATGCCGTAATGCGCGCAGAGCTGCGTGTAGCGCTCGGTGAGGTCCGCTTGTGCTTCGCTGCTGAGGTTCTTGTAGGCCGCCGAGAGGCTGTCGGTGCGGTGCTCCAACGGTGCCCCACCAAGCCGCCACAGCGCCTCCTGTAGCCCTTCGGCCAGCGCACTGTAGGATTCCCCTCCAAGCACGACCTTGACGTGGCTCCAGCCGCTGTAGGCGAGGCGAAAGTGGTACAGCCGGTGGTCCAGCTCCTCGCCAGCGATCGTCACGACCAGCCCTTTGAGTTCGGTGAAATCCCATAACCCCTGCCGACCTGGTTCCTGCACCTGGCGGAACATCACCTCCTTGTCCGCTCCGTGCAGCGCCTTCCACGCCTTCACCCGACGCTGGAAGGTGCGCTTCTTGCCGTTGCCGTACTCTCCCGGATGGCGTTCCTGCAAGTCTTCAAACAGGGTCGTCGCATCCAGGCGCGGCTGGCGCTCCAGACGACTGACGATCTCCTCCTCCCAGACCCCTGCAAACGGGTCCGCGCGCGTTCGCCAGTGCCGCTCCTTGCGCTGTAATACGCCGACCTCCCCGTGTTCGATCCGCCGTGCACTGCGCTCGGATACGCCCGTCTTGGCACTCGCCTGCGCCTGCGTGCGACTTTGCTTTCTGTTGCTCATGTAGAACTTGACCTGCTCAATGGTGATCCGCTTGCCTGACATTCACGCGCCGTTTGGTTGCGAAAATGCCAGCTACCTTAGCCTCTAAAATCGGCCAAGTTAGTTGTCGTCGACCGGCCAAGTTAATTGTCACCTAACACCCCCTGTGCAACGCTCACCACCTGCGCGAGCTGCAGCGGGCTTGGGAGCAGGACCAACAGCAGTGGGCTCAACACATGCAAGCGCTGTTGTTGGAGATCAACACGGCCGTTGAAGCCGCAGGCGGTATGCTCGACACCCCGCAAGCCGACGCCTTCAGAACGCGCTATCGACAACTCCTGAAAGAGGCCGAGATCGAGTGTCCCCCACCGCACGAGTCACAACGGAAAAAAGGCCAGCGCGGTCGACTGAAACGCTCCAAATCCAGAAACTTACTGGATCGGTTGATTCAGTTCGAGGACGATGTGCTGCGCTTCATGGTGGAACTGGACGTGCCCTTTACCAACAATCAGGGCGAACGGGATCTGCGCATGAGCAAAGTTCAGCAGAAGATCTCCGGCTGCTTCCGTTCGAAGTTGGGGGCAAAGTTCTTCTCCCGCATCCGCAGCTATCTCTCGACCTGCGCGAAGAATGGGGTCTCTTCTGCAGAGGCCCTGCGCCTCCTGTTCGAGGGCCGATGGCCCGCGTTCATGGGCATGGCGCCTGAATAGTTACGTTTCCGCTTCAGCAACACATACGCGGTAGTCGAGAATTTTTCCGGAATACTTCTTGTTCAGTGGAGTGGCCTGGGGGGTTATCTCCGTCCACGGGTATTGGTGAGGCGGAAACTCGACCGCCGCATCGAAACCGATGGTCTCAGGATCGACCGCTTCGGGAAAGCTTCGAACGTTGACGAGATACGGCTCTGCAAACCCGCGATCCCGCGCATATTGCCGCCAAAGCGCTGCCGTTGCGGACGGATGCGGAAACAATTGTGGCCGGTAGACGATAAGGAGCGGTCGTTCATGAATTCTGATGTAGCGCGGATCCCTGAGCGCGGGCTCAAGGTGGGCAATGAACGCCAAGTCATCCTCCGGCGAATGCGTCTGCCCGATCAGGATCTCATGCTCGAGGCCGTCCCAACGGCGCGTCCAGTTTTCGTTGGCCCAGCATACGCAGAAAGGAAAATCAAGGGACTGGTCGTCCAACATTTGTTGTAAAGGCCGCTCCAGCAGCCGCTTGCCCGCGAACCAGTAGAAGTGATAGCAAAAACCGTAAATACCGTGCTTCCTCGCAAGTCTGATTTGCTCTCGCTGAACTTCCTTTACTCGCAAGTCGTAAAACCCGAGAGCGTCGGGAAGCCGAGGTTGATAGTGGCCCTCGAATTGGGGTATGGCCTTAGCGACGTTGGTCCACTCGGTAAATCCCTTGCCCCACCAAGCGTCATTCTCTGGAATAGGATGGAACTGGGGAAGGTAAAAAGCGATGACGCGCAGGGGCAGCGACGCCGGATCGACGCCGACATCCGTTTCTGGAATATAGTCGGCGCTTCCCGGTATCCGTTCGGCGTTATCAAGCATCCCTTGGTACAGTCTGGCCAATGCAGGGGAAACAGCCTCGGAAACATCGACTTGGGGCCGTGTAGCTCTTCCCTCCGCCGCACCCGCCAAAAGGAAATGGACAAGGGGGTTCTCTCGCGCTTGAGCAACCTCAGGGTACTGCGCCAGATACCAAGCCGAGTCAAAGTTCGGGCTAGGGTCACGCCCCTCCGCAGCTCCATTCTCCAGATAGTGGGCCAGCGGATTGATCCCTCCCACAACTAAATCCCGATTTTGTTCGAGATACCAATCCGAATCGAACAAGGGGTTGGGGTCGCAGCCGTGTGCAGCCCCGCAGACGAGGTAGTGAGCCAGTGGGTTGCTCCCTGCGTTCGCTACATCCTCGTTCTGCGCCAAGTACCAGTCGGTATCGAAGAGCGGGTTGGGATCGCGGCCCTCCGCAGCGCCACTCTCGAGATAGTGGACCAGCGGATTGATTCCCGCATCTGCTACATCCGGGTTCTGCGCCAGGTACCACTCGGTATCGAACAGGGGATTAGGTTTACGTCCTTCCTTCCAACCTACAGTAAGCCAGTGTAGGACAGGGTTGCAACCGTTGAGAATCGTGTCCGGGTTGTTCTCAACATACCACTCCCGATCGAAGAGGTCTGATGCCAGCAGCTCGTTGGCCAATCGACGAACCTGCAGGCGTTTTCGCAGACGAAGCGTAACCGTCCACCAGGCAAGCTTGGCGATCGCAGCCATACCGCGTACGACTGTTGGTGCCCGGGACTCCGCCATGCGCACCGGGCGTGCAAGCTGCCACGAGGCGCTGTTCTGTAGCATATCAAGCTGGTGCAACAGCTGTTTCTTGACCTGCGTGGCGGCCTGTCCCTGCTCGCATTCGGCGCTCAGCTTCGTTTGCAGCTCTTTGATCTGCGTTTCGTACTCGCTGACCGCCGGTTGCAGCGCGTGCGTATGCTCTTCATATTCCGCGATATATTGCTCCAATTTGTCCCGTCTTCGATCCCGTTCGCCGACTACTTGCTCCAGTGCGTGGATTTGGTCGCGGTACGCCGTCAACCTTTCTTCCAAAGCGCGCGTATGCTCTTTGTACTCTGAAAAGCCTTCCTCCAACTCGCGTATCCTTGCATCCTGCGCGCCGACCATTTCCTCCAGCGCACCGGCCTGCGCCTGATACGCAGCGAAGGTCTGGTCCAACCGAGCGACATGGCCTCGATGGCTGGCGATCGTTGCCTGTTCAGGTTCCGGATTTGTTTCGGGGGTGGCCGCCTCTTTTTGGTACTTATCGATAGCCCGGGCGGCAATGGCGAGCAATTGATCTGCAGTCCAGCGTGCTCGCCATTTCTCCATCAATGCCGAGTAGCCCCGCGCTGCTTCAGGATCCTCGTTACGCAAGGCAAAACCAGCGTTCTCGGAAATCCTGTAGATCCCAGTCACGCGGTCGACATGCACGAGGGGAGTGAGTGCGCTTAGCTGAATCCAGAAATCCCAGTCTTCGTAAACCTCAAACGACTCATCGAAACGTAGCTGCGGTCCCAGTAGTCCGCGATCGAACAGCACCGCGTGTATCGGTAGGTAGTTCTCGACCAGCAGACGGGTCGGATCATAGGCGGCGTTGTATACGGACAAGGTTTCCCAGGTGCCTGTCTCGCTGCGCGCACGGCATTCGATCCCCGTGTAAGCGGCCCGAGCGTGCTCGTTGTTGCGGACCGCCGAAACCAGCTCAAAGACGTGATCGGGAAGCAGCCAGTCGTCGTCGTCCAAGAAGACAACATAACTCCCTTCGGCAGCGTCGAGTCCCGCATTGGCTGCCGCTCCACGGCCTAGGTGTTCCCCTGTCGATATCGTGCGCAGCGGGAACGGACCGCACCACTCCGCGGCGCCTAGGGATTCATGGCCTTCGACATCGACCAGCAGGATCTCGATGGCGCGGTATGTCTGTGCGGCGACCGAATCCAGCGCGTCCGCCAACGTTTCGCGGCCGGTGGTTCGGATCACGACCGAAACAAGCGCATCCTCCCTCGGTTTCATTGCATCCTTCCAGCGCTCGAACTTGGACAACCCGGGGATCGGATCGACGAGACGCTGAGGCAACCATAGTTCGTATTCCTCTATTGTACCGATCTCGGACGGCATTATCAGGGCGGGTTTGCGGCGTCCTTTCTGGAGTGCGTTGGCGCCCTTGTCCCGTGTTTCGGTCGGCTGAAAACAGGCGATCGCCTGCTTCTTCTTTGGCGCGATATCGCTGATGTCCAACACTTTGTTGCCGGAGACGCGAGCGCCCACACTGAAAAAGGATAGAGCACAGCCGGCGGCGCAACGCCGGACCGCCTCCCGTACCGCGAGTCCCAATGCGAATCGATCGGGCCGAGGCTCGGCGAGGGATGGCGCATAGACCAGCGAAGGACCAACACCCGAGATCAAATCCAAAATGCGTCGAACCGTGCTTTCCCGGTAACCGAGACCTGGTGACGGCTCCCTCCAGAATTCCGGCTCACCATACCCGAGAACTTGGGCGGCGGCCCTGCTTGCGGCTTCCAGAGCGGCAAACCACTTCAACGAATCGGCCGTCTCTTGCCGACCGTGCTCGCTGCGGTTCACAATGACGACCAACGCGCGTTCGCCCTTGCGTGCAACTTTGCATAATGCGCCGCCGCACCCGAGAACCTCGTCGCCCGGTTGGGCGGCGAAAACAACGACAGGGCCTGGCAGCATTATGTCGGTGGATGCCTGTGCCGAGCTCAAAAAAGTCTGTCTATTCATCGAGAGTCAGCGTCTCCGAAATGCGCTCGAAGTTTTCCGAACGGGACCTGAAGGAACAGCATCGCGACACGCCTAGCAACGGCTGCAGAACTCTGGCTCGCACGAATTCGAGCGCTAGCGATAGTGGCAATGCTTCGCTCACGGCGTGTTCGACGTGCCATTTGTTCTCCCTTGCCGAGCAGATTCAAGCGATGCGCGGCGAATCCCGAATTGTACCTACATTCCGCGCGAGCCCTGTCGCGACTTCGGAAATAAGGAAGCGTACCAGTTCAGGAACTGGCACGGTATCCGAGAGCGAGACCATCGGGTACTGGAATTGAAAATCATGATGCGGGCATAGACGAATCTAGCGAGACAATTCCATCAAATGTAGGCAGATTGCGAACCTCCTATCCGTCAGAGAGGTTTGAACATTCGATGGACACCAAAATCAAGTCAGTGGAAATCCTGCCACTCGTGAAATACGACATGGAAGAGCTTGAGCTTGCGCGCTTATTCGACAAGTTCGTGCCGAACCACAACGGCGCGGAAATCGCCCCAGCGCAGGTGTTATGCATGATGATCATGCACATCATGGTGTCGACAACACCGTTGTATCGGATAGAGGATTGGTTGCATGACTACGTTGATGGCGTGAGCGAGGGACGCGTGGAGGCGGGGAAGTATAACGATGACCGTTTGGAGCGGACGCTGGACCGCTTGTTCGCCGCCGAGCGGAACAACCTGCTGGCGGAGCTGAGCGCCCAGGCCATCGTTGTGCACCAGTTGGAAACGCAAACCATACATAACGACTCCACCAACATGACGTTTTTCGGTGCCTACGCGTGCGATGATCCAAAGGCAGCGAAGATGACCCGTGGTTATTACAAGGACCATCACCTGGATGCAAGCAGATCCTGTTTGGCTTGAACGTCACCGCGGACGGGCATGTGCCCCTAAGTTACCAGATATTATGATGGCAACCAGGCCGATGTGACAACCCCTATTCCAAATTGGCAGCAGTTGCGGGAACTGCTCGAGAAGGAGGATTTCATCGACGTGGCCGACAGCAAGCTGTGCTCCGAGGAGAACCTCGAGACCATCGCTGAGCACGGCGGTCGTTACATCACGGTGGTACCGCGCAATCTGAAAGAAGTGCAGGCTTTTCTGCAACGCGTGCGCAACGGTGAAGACATGATCTGGCAGGAACGCTGCGATGTCCCCGACGCGCGCAAGAAGGGGCGCGTTCAGAGCTATCGCATCCATGTCGGCGAGGTCATGGAGGAAGGCGGGCGCATCCTTTGGGTGCACAGCACATCGAAAGCGCAGGTGGAGCACGACGCCCGTGAACAGCGCATCGTCAAGGCCGAGCAGGCGTTAGAGAAGATCGTATCCGGCGCGAATCAGCGCGCGCTGAAGACCCGCGAACAGATCGAGGCGGCGTTGCAGAAAGCCACCCAAGGGGTGGCAGAGTACTTGTCGGTGACGCTTGATGAAGTCAATACGACCGAACGGGTGCAGGTCGGGCGTGGCCGACCTGGTCCCAACACTCGCTACGAGGAGGTCGAACAGGTTCACTACCAAGTGCAGTGGCAACGCGATGAGAAGGCGATTGCTCGGGCCGCGCGCACCGATGGGCTGTTCCCGCTGACCGACAACACGGACTTGCCTGCAGTGGAGGTGCTGCGCACCAACCCTTTCAAGGTCAGAAATTATCCACACAATCAGCAGATAATATGCGTGGCGGTTGACCGCATCGTAACGCATCGAATTTCAGTGGAGAAACGGAGCGGACTGGACATAGACCCGCCGAACCGAGATCATCGACCCCATTTATCGTATTCTTGGGGTAGAGGTCATGATGTTCAGCCAGATCTTCCAGCGGTTCATGGAACAAAGGCCCGTGCCGGTGATGGTTCAGGCCCTATTGGAACGGGTACTCAGCCCCAGCAAGCTCGATGCCTGGTTTGCGCGCACGGCGGTGGATCAATATACCCGGGAGTTGTTGTTCTCAACGATTTTCAATTTGATGAGCGCAGTGGTCTTCAAAACCCACCCATCCATAAACGCCGCCTACAAAGAGCAAGGCGAGTCGATCGGGGTTTCGATCACCTCGGTGTACAACAAACTCAACGGCCTGGAAAGTACGACCTCGGCGGCGTTGGTTCGAGACACGGCGCGGGAACAGGCCGCGATCGTCGAACAGATGGGCGGACAGTGCGCACCTTGGCTGCCCGGCTATCGGATCAAAGTCCTCGACGGCAACTGCATCGAGGCCACGGAGCATCGCTTGGAGGTGCTCAGAGAGACCAAGGCCGGAGCCTTGCCGGGAAAATCGCTGGTCGTTTACGATCCGTTGTTGGAGATGGCCACGGATGTGTTTCCTTGCGAAGACGGTCACGCCCAAGAGCGCTCGCTGTTCGCAGATGTGCTGCCGACGGTGCGGGAACATGACGTCTGGATCATGGATCGCAACTTCTGCGTGCGCAGCTTTCTGCTCGGGATTGCCGACCGGAAAGGTTATTTCGTTTGTCGCGAACATAAGGGACTGGCCTTTAGCATGCAGAGTCCGTGGCGAAAGATCGGCAGTACCGAGTCCGGAAAGGTCTACGAGCAGCGCATCGAGCTCGTCGACGACGAAGGCGAAGTCCAGCGCTATCGTCGCATCAAAGTCTGCCTGAAACAGGCTACGCGCGACGGGGAAACCGAACGCTTGCTGCTGACGAATCTGCCGAAATCGGCGGCCGATGCCAAGCTCGTCGCCGACATGTACCGCAAGCGCTGGCGTATCGAAACCATGTTCCAAGAGCTCGAGGCGCATCTGCATTCCGAGATCAATACGCTGGGCTACCCGAAAGCCGCACTGTTCGGTTTTTGCGTTGCGCTGGTCGCCTACAACGCATTGGCCGTGGTCAAAGCCGCGTTACGCACGATACACGGTGAAGAAACCATCGCCAACGACCTTTCCGGCTACTATTTAGCCGGGAATATCGCTCGAACCTATGACGGCATGACGGTTGCCATTCCGGAACAGGAATGGACCGTCTTTCGAACCATGTCGCTCGCCGAATTCGCGCAGATGTACTTGCAATTGGCCTCCAACGTCAATCTGGCAAAGTTCAAAAAGAGCCGTCGGGGACCGAAAAAACCACCGCCGAAGCGAAATCGATAGTCCAACCACCCTCACGTTTCGACAGCGAAATTGCTCAAGGGGAAGACACCGCGTGAGTAGTCACCTTGAAAGGGTTGGTGCTGCGCACCTATAAGGAGCAGCCATCTCTGGAAAAACGCTTCAGCACGAAAAAATCCGTGCTCAAAGTCGCACCGATGTTTCTGAAGACTCCGCAACCTGTCGAGGCCATGCTGTGCCTGTATGTCATCGCGCTGATGTTGATCAGTCTGATCGAGCGTCGTATCCGTTTGCAGATGCAAGAACAGCAAATCGAACGTCTCCCCCTGCGGCCGGCCGGGATGCAAACGAAGAAACCGACCTGGCGCACGATCATGGACTCGTTTCACGGCGTCCATCTGGCAACCATCGAACGCTCCGGCAAGGTGGTGCAGACTACGCTCAAAGGACTGAGCGACTTGCGCAAGCAAGTCTTGGAGCTACTGCAAGTTCCGATCACGACCTATGCCGACCTGGGTGATGGATGGTGGCAGTTCGCGCTCGAGTAAAATTGCTGAGCTGTGAAAAAATGGGTCGATAGTATTTCGAAAATGGTTTCACTGAGCGCGCGGAATGTGGGTTATTGAGTGCGGGCGTCATGTACCGCAGCTTGTTTCAAATTCATTGACATGTTCCGAGGTCGCAAAAGCCTACGGAGTAGGTCCGACCTTGGTACATCCCGGAAAATCCGGTTTCAGAATCAACATCTCAGCGATAAGCTGTTACTGGAGTTAGCCCATACATTATAGCCATTTGTATGTCATTGTTCTTAATAAGGATTCACGTGGGGATATCTCAGGATCCTACCAAGCTTGCGGTGCGATCTTTCGGTGGCTCTCCCAGATCTCGTGGGACTGTTGTTTCATGTAAATCAACAGCTTGAGAACCGCCTGTCGCTGAAACCCCATCTGGACGTTGTTACTAATTAGAAGAACCGGAAGCGGCAGTTGTGATAAACGCATCGCATACTGCAATACCTTCGCCAAATAGCCCGATCTCATGCTGCACTAAGTTCCTGATTAATCCGCCCCAGATTTGCAGCCTGCTCAAGGGCTTGGTCAATACTATTCGCTTCGGGCATTTTCGGAAGCATTTTTAACACCTCCAGGACGTATTTCCGGCCGCGGAAGTGGGCTTTGAGGTCATTGACGCTAAAGCTCGGACAGTGCTCGCGCACTGGTTGCATCAGGATCTGGGACAGGTTGATCATCAGCATCGCCAGGTTGGCACTGTTGTAGACCGGCGTTAGCTTGATCACCATGAAGTCTTCCAAGCCCCAGTACTGTTTGGCGTCTCGGAAGCCCGTAGGTTGGGATGAGGAACGAATCCCAACGTCACCGCCGTTCCCCAAAGTCTCCTGCGACGTCATCCACACAGCCCCACTCGGCCGTCACCCATGCTGAAGATCCCGGTGAAAGGATGAAAACCTGCAATCGATGGCGCGTTGGACATCACCCTGCTTGACCGGATTGTCATGCACAGAGTCGATATGCCGCTGTCGATCCAAATCATCCCGGATCAGATGCTCCCAACATCGCCTTTGCCAGATGCCCCGCTCGCCCTTGTTGCGTCGGCTTTCGCGAATCCGCTCGCCGCTGGTACCCGACGCGAGAAATTCGCTTTGATCAGACGCCAACACATCGGATAATCGCTGTCGCCTTCTGGAAACGCCCACACCGCATGCAGATGCTCCGGCAACACGACCCAAGCGACGATCTCGAACGGATACGCCTCGCGAACATCACGCACGATCTCCCGCAGATCATCGACCCGGTCCACCAGCAGGCAACTCGACCGTTCCGCCAGGTTGACCGTGAAGAAACGCGGGCTTGAGGCCAGCCCATGCCGATCGAGGATAATCGCTTTCTGGTCTGGGTGGATCTATTCCCGCTGGCCCGATTTACCCATCCAACGGCCCATATCCTGATTTCCGGCGATGCAGCCACCAAGATCGGTGTCGAGCAATCCCTCGCATAGCGCCTGAAGCGGCCCGCGGGCATGCCGAGCCGCTCTCTGGACAAGATGGATCAGGCCTTTGCGGCGGATGCGTTGGATGCAAACCTTGACGAGCCATCAGTCCTCGCCGATGACGCGTTCGTCGCGAGGGGTTGACAGCAGTTTTTCCGCCTCGCCCTGCTGGTTGGCGAAAATCATCCGATAATCCGCGTCGTCGTCCTGCGCGCGTTGTTGTCGGCGGTCGCGCACGATGGTGCGTGCGTCCTGGTATCGCTCCTTGGTGTCGATGTATGTAAGCTTCGGGCCTGGTGTGATTTTGTAAACGAAATAAGGCATTCGACGCACCCGTTAAAAGTTGCTTGCGGTTGTTTGACCGCCCGTGTTGAATGCGGCAGTTGCAAACGCGAAGCGCGGGAACTGCCGCAGGATTGTCCGGCGTTTTTCGCAGAAACCCGGCCAGATTGCAAGGTCGTTTTCCGGCGGTCGATCCGTAGGTATCCTGGTTTTCTAAACAGGCTTTCGCATGGCTCCCCTATTGCCGTCGCCTTGGCGGCATCCTTATCTGGAGAAATAATCAATGCTGGT
The DNA here is from genome assembly GCA_016745215.1 of Thiohalocapsa sp. PB-PSB1. Lineage (GTDB taxonomy): Bacteria > Pseudomonadota > Gammaproteobacteria > Chromatiales > Chromatiaceae > Thiohalocapsa. The sequence continues at coordinate 2,060,060 of CP050890.1, read as the reverse complement.
TTGCATGCATACCAGGTGGGCGCGATTGGCGCTGGCTCTGTGTGTTTTTGCTTCGCTATTACCGATGTCGGTTGCCCAGGCTGCCGAAGGTGCACGGCCGCGGGTCGGATTGGTGCTCGGGGGTGGCGGCGCGCGCGGACTCGCACACATCGGTGTGCTGAAGGTGCTAGAGGAGATGCGCGTTCCAATCTCCTGCATCGCCGGCACCAGCATGGGGGCGCTGGTGGGCGGCGTCTATGCGGCCGGCGTTTCCATCGATGAGATGACCAACCGCATTAGTCAGATCGACTGGAACGCATTGTTCAGCGATGACCCCGCACGCCAGGAGAAGCCGTTTCGGGCCAAGCGCGACGATTACGAGAATCTGTTTTGGCTCGAACTCGGCCAGCGTGGGAGCAAACTCTTGCTTGCCCCAGGCACCACCGCCGGCTACAAGTTCGAGTTTCTGCTGCGGGAAATGGTCGAGCCGGCAGGCAACTTCGCCGATCAGGACTTCAACAGTTTACCGATCCCGTACCGGGCCATGGGCACGGACATCGAGAACGGCACCAGCAAACAATTCCGCCGCGGCGATCTGGTCAAGGTCATGCGCGCGAGCATGTCGGTGCCGGGACTGATTGCACCGGTCGAGATCGACGATGTACTGTACGTGGATGGGGGGTTGTTGCAAAACGTGCCGGTGGCCGCGGCGCGGCAGACCTGCGCCGATGTGGTCATTGCGGTGAACGTCGGCAGTCCGCTGTTGCCACGCGACAAGCTCAACTCCGCGCTGAGTATCTCGTTGCAGATGATCGCGGTGCTGACGGAGCAGAATGTGCGCGTGTCGCTGGCATCATTGCGCTCCGGCGATGTGCTGATCGAACCCGAGCTTGGTGACTTCAGCGCGGCCAATTTCGAGCAGGGCATAACACTGATCCCGAGCGGCGAGGCGGCGACCCGGGCCAAGGCCCGCGCGTTGCGGCGGCTGTCCGTTTCCGACGACGACTATCGTGCTTGGCGTGCATCGGTCATGGCGCGATTGCCGAGGGTACCTGAGGTGAGCGATGTGCGGGTCGTGGATACCGGCAGCCGCGTGAATGCGCAAGTGCTCGAGCAGGAGCTGGACGATGTGCCGGGGATCGGTTCGCGGCGCTCGGACACCGAAGCCTTCGATCTTCATCGTCTCAATACCCGCCTGGAGCAGGTGTATGGCCGGGGCGATTTCGAGCGCATGGATTACCGCATGGTCGATCGTGATGGCAAACGTATTGTCGAGGTCCGCGGGATCGAGAAATCCTGGGGGCCGAATTACCTCAAATTCGGGCTTGGGCTGGCGTCGGATGCCCAGCAGACGCGTTTTAACGTCAATTTCAGTCATCGCGCCACCTGGCTCAACGAGCGTGGGGCTGAATGGCGCAACGATCTGCAGCTTGGTTATCGGAAGTTCCTGATCAGCGAGTTTTTCCAACCCCTGTCGTTCAACAGCGAAGCCTTTGTGGCACCGCGCGTCGATATGCAGGATGTGCCGATCACCTACTATGCCGATGGCAATCGGATCGGCGATTATCGCGTACGCTACGCCCGTGGACACCTCGACCTTGGGTTTGGGAATCAGTTCGGTGAATTGCGCCTGGGTGCTTTTGGCGGCTACCTGAAGGCGAGCGAGGACTTCGGTTTGATTCCGTTTGCATCTGACTTCAGCCGCACCCAGGTCGGCTATACGGCGAGCGCGATCTATGATCAAATCGATAGCGTTCGCTTTCCGCGCGATGGACTGCTGGCAGGGTTGCGCAGCTTTGGCACCTTGGGTAGCTGGGGGTCCCAGGACGATTACAATAAGACAGATCTACTGGTCACCGGCGCCCTGAGCCGCGGTAAACATGCATTGCAGTTGACGGGCTACCTGGGCGGTACCCTATACGGCGATTTGCCGCCATATGATCCCTATCAACTTGGCGGTTTCCTGCGCGGATCGGGTTATCTGATGGACGAGCTGATCGGCGACCGCGTAGGCCTGCTGCGCGCTGTTTACAGTTACGAGTTAGCAACCCTGCCATCGGTGCTCGGTCGAGGGGTTTATCTAGGTGGGTCGATCGAGGGAACCCAGGCAACCTTGGGCCTTGGATTGGATGAGGGTGGCAATCTTCGCCCATCCGCCAGCCTGTTCATCGGCGCGGACACCTTTCTCGGCCCGGCTTTTTTGGCCTGGGGGCAGGCTTTTGGGGTGGATAAGGCGGGCACGCTGTATTTCATGCTTGGCATGCCGGGCATGAATGGCCCGAACGTATGGCCATGATGAACAATGGCGGCATGGAACAACGCGGCCCTTCCTGATGTCGAGATGGGTCGATGAAATAGCAACAGTTCAGAACTATCCCGAGTTCTGCCGCGAACAAAGCAAGGTGAAACAGATGGTGACCGAATTTCGCGCCCGCGCCGGGCATGCACTGAGCCGCGATCGCGTTCGCGGCAATATCCGACGTGCCATGGATGGGCTGGTGACCAAGCGCCTTGCGGCATTTCCAGATGTCGCCGAACTGAAACAACTGCGCGATCAGGGAGAGCTGATCCGCGATCACGCACTGGCCAATCTGCCGGCCTTGCTAGAGCAACTGGAGCAGCGCTGCAATGCCAACGGCATTCAGGTGCACTGGGCCAGGGACGCGCAGGAGGCGAATGGCATCATTCTGAAGATCCTGCGCACTCATGACGCCAAGGCTCTGCTCAAGGGCAAGTCCATGGTATCGGAGGAGATCGGTTTGAACGATCATCTGCGCCGGCACGGGATCGAGCCGATCGAAACCGACCTCGGCGAACTGATCATCCAGCTTGCCGACGAACATCCGTCGCATATCGTCGCGCCCGCCGTACACAAGGACCGGCTGGAGATCGCAGAACTGTTTCGTGAGCATTTCCCAGACGAGCCCTACAGCGAGGATATCGAACGGCTCACGGCGCTGGCCCGGCGCGTGATGCGCGAACGTTTCCGCGGTACCCGAATCGGACTGTCCGGGGTCAACTTCGCGGTCGCCGAGACCGGCACCCTGTGTCTGGTGGAGAACGAGGGCAACGGACGCATGAGCACCACGGCGCCGGACGTGCATATCGCCATCACCGGCATCGAAAAGGTGGTTGCCCGGCTCGAATTCCTGGCGCCGTTATTGACCTTGTTGACCCGCAGCGCCACCGGCCAGGCGGTGACCACCTATATCAATATGATCTCGGGTCCGCGCAAACCGCAGGAGCGCGATGGTCCGCGCGAGGTGCATCTGGTGCTGTTGGACAATGGCCGCTCGCGCATCCATGCCGATCCGCAGTTGCGTGCAACCCTGCGTTGTATTCGCTGTGGTGCCTGTATGAATCATTGTCCGGTCTATACGCGCATCGGCGGACATGGCTATGGCACTGTGTATCCTGGTCCCATCGGTGCAATCCTGGAGCCGCAATTACAGGGGCTTGCGGTGCAGGGCGAACTGTCCCAGGCATCCAGTTTGTGCGGCGCCTGCGCCGAGGTCTGCCCGGTGCGCATTCCGATCCCGCACTTGCTGAATCGTCTGCGTTACGAGCATGTGGAAGGCAGTGCGGTGCCCGGCGGCAAGCGCCCGCGCATGCAAGGTACGCTGTGGCGCGGCTGGGCCGCATTGCACGCCCGCCCGATGCTGTATCGCGGCATGAGCGCCAGCCTGGGCCGAATGCGCGGATTGCTCGGCGGTCCGTTGGCAGGTCTGTTCGGCCCCTGGACCGCCAGCCGCGCGGCGCCGCGCTTCGCCGCCACCAGTTTGCATGCGCTGGCGCGCCAGGAGGGCTATGCAGATGACTGATGCGCGTAATGACATCCTCGCGCGACTGCGTTCCAGTCCAACAGCCACGTTGTCGTTACCCGACATCCCGGTGCGTCGCTTCGACTGGGATGCAGCGCAGCGACTTCAGCATTTTCAGCAGCGTATGCAGGCATCGCATACCGAGGTGTATCAGGTCGATAACAATTGGCCCGGGAAGCTGGCCGAGCTATTGCGCGATCGGGGCATGACCAATCTGCGCTATGGTGCACAGGGTCCGCTTGCCAGGGAACTAACCGGCGGCTGGCCCACCTGGGGCGCGCGACTGATCGCCGATCAGGCGCCCATCGAACAGCAGCGCGACGCTCTGTTCGGCGCCACCGATGCCGGCTTCACCAGTTGCCGCGCCGGCATTGCCGAGACCGGCTCTCTGGTGCTGTGGCCAACCCCAGCGGAGCCACGCCTGCTGTCGTTGGTGCCGCCGGTACACTGTGTCTTGCTGGAAGCCGGACAGATCGTTTCGACCCTGCATGAATTAATGCATCTCGAGCACTGGCATGCCGGCATGCCAACCAACGCTTTGTTGATCTCCGGTCCATCCAAGTCCGCCGACATCGAGCAGACATTGGCCTATGGGGTGCATGGCCCGGCGCAATTGCTGGTGCTGATTCGAACCCCAGGTTCTGCAGGCAACGCTTGATCGGCGTCGTCGTCGAGGGCAAAATGTGGTCGAGCGTCATCACAGTCTGTGCCGAACCTTGCGTGCGAGGATCAAGCCTCGTGCCTGCCCCGGGTTGCCCCGGCTCGCGTTTCCTTAACCAATCGCTTTATCCCCTCGGAGGCCCCTGTTGCCTGCCCGCCTGCCGATTCGCAGCTACCAGACGGCCTTTATCTTATTGTTCCTGATCCTATTGGCAATCACCGTCGCCGGCGTCTCGTCGAACGCCTACCGGCGGGCTGCCCAGGCGTCGCTGGATCTTTCGGTGGAGATTCTGGCCCAGGTGTCGCAGAGGATCGTCGACCGCGCGGTGGAAGTGTTCAGCGCTGGAGACGACTATCTGGTTATGAACAACCTGGCTTTGGGACAGAACGGCATTATTGACGATCGTGATGTGCTGTTCCGGTTGTTTTGGACGCAACTGCAATTGACGCCTCGTCTACAATCCTTGTTCGCTGTGGATGCCAATGGCAGCCTGATTCAGGTGCGCCGACAACCGCAGATTGTTTCGCGCTGGCTCGATCGTTCGGCGGATCGCGCCAGGGAAGGATTGATCTATCGCAACCATCGCTTCGAGCCGATAGCCCATATCGCCGGTGGCGCGACCTTCGACCCGCGCCAGCGCGACTGGTATCAGGGTGCGGTGGCCAACGCCGGCGATCTGTACTGGAGCCAGGTTTACCGCTTCGACACCGACGGCATGCCCGGCATCACCGCGGCTCGCGCGGTGCTCGACGCCAAGGGCCGGACCAGCGTGGTGCTCGGTGCCGATGTGACTCTGGCGAGCCTGTCGGAATTGTTAACTGACCAGCGCCTGATGCACGGCGCGGTGCCTTTGATCGTCGATGGCCGCGAGCGGTTGGTGGCTTATCCCTACGCCCAGAATCTGCGCCCGGGGAGTGCATCCACGCAGTTGCCGCGGGTGTCCGATCTGGCCGCGGATTGGCTGGTGGATGCGTATTCCCGCTACCGCGACGGCAGCGCTCGAGTCACTGGCAGCGGAGCCTTGACCTATATCCGCACGCTGACCAACGGAGCCAGCTACATCACCTATCGCCAGCCCTTTCCAGGCCATCTCGACAGCGATTGGGAACTCTTTATCGTGGTTCCGGAAACCTCCCTGTTGACTTCCGCCAACCGGCTGTTGAGCGAGTCCGCAGTGATTTCACTGATCCTGCTCGGGGTTGCCGGGCTGGCGGTCTGGGTCTTGGCACGGAGGCTGTTCGTGCCGTTGGCGCAGCTGGAGCACAACACGCGCCGGATTCGCGCCTTCGAATTCGACGAGGTGGTGCCGGTGCATTCGGGATTTCGGGAGATCCGATCTCTGGACGCGGCGATTCGAGGCTTGCAGCACGGTTTGCGCACGTTGGAAAAGTATGTTCCGGGGGATGTGGCCAGACAGCTCATCGCCTCCGAGCAGGGCGCACATCCCGAGGTCGAGGTGCGCGATCTGACTTTCTTTTTCACCGGCATCGGCCAGCTCGCGGCAGTCTGCCAGGCACTGCCACCGGAGCGTATCGCCGCGGTATTGAGCGACGAGTTGGACCGGTTCACGCGCGTGATTCTGCGCCAGCGCGGCACCATCGATAACTACCTGGGGGAAAGCATCATGGCTTTCTGGGGAGCGCCGATACCCCTCGATGACGGTCCGCAGCGCGCCTGTCTCGCCGCGCTGAACTGCCTGCAACTGGAATCGGAAGTGCACGCACATTGGGATGAACCCGATCTGCCGCCACCGGCCAATCTGTATGCCGTGCATCGAGGCCAGGCCTTGGTCGGCAATATTGGCTCCGCCCAGCGGATGAGTTATACCGCCCTGGGCGATCATGTGACCCTGGGCTCGGAATTGCGCCGGCTGAATCATCGTTATGGTACGCGCATCATTGTCAGCGGCACGGCGCAAAAGGCGGTCGCCGAGCGCTTTTGGTTTCGTCGCCTGGATGTCCTGCCGCCCCAGGACGCCAGTGGACCGCTGGCCCTGTATGAACTGATCGGTGACCGCAGCCGACCCTTGGATGTCGCCCGGGCTTCGTTCATCGAGCGTTATGAGCGCGGCCTGAAGGCGCTGTTGGGCGAGCATTGGGATCTGGCCGAGCAACTGTTCGAGCAGCTCGCCGCGGAATATCCCTTGGACCCATCGGTGGCATTGATGCTCGGGCGTTGCGCATCCCGCCAACGCGGTTACTGTCAGCTCATGGACCGGCTGAACGCAACAGCCTGCACAGCGGCCGGTCTGACAACAGCAAGCGGTGATTGTGCAAGCGCACCGAGCGACCAGGGATCGGATCAATAGCATGACGCCGACCGAGCCGATGCATCCGCAAGACGAAGACCGGCTGGATGAGGCGATCACCCGCTTCAGCCTTGTGATCCGCGCCATGGGACAGCGCCAGTCGCAGATGGAACTGCGCTTGGCGGAGCTCTATCAGGTCACCTTCATCGCATTCATCGTGGTCGTCGCGTCGATTTCCTTCCTGACCATCATCCTTTCGCGACAGGTGCCCGAGGTCAGCTCGGCCATTTCGGCGATGAATCGACAGGTCGCCAGCATCGCCGACGATATGGACCGGATGCAGCGCAATGTGCAGGGTATTGACCATGACATGCGCTCTTTGTCGGTGGTCATCGCCGAGGTGGATCGGATACAGGGGGGTGTTGGCGCCATGTCTGACGATGTCCAAGCGCTGGCTCAAACCGTGGCGGGCATGGACGCGAGCGTCTCGGCCATGCAATTGCATCTGACCGACATGCGCCAATCGTTCGAGCTGATGGAGCAGAACATTGGGCGCATGGGAGCGGACGTGAATCACATGTCCGAGCCGATGCGTCTGTTCAACTGGATGAACCCGTTGCGCTGAATGAATCGATACTCACCTGTATGGCACGGCGCTGCGCAACATGCAGCCTCGGTTTCGGCTTCATGGTTGCCGCGCGGAGGGGCGCTTTTCAGACAACTCGCTCGGCTGATCCGAGCAGCGGGATCAACATGAATGAACGTGATCGTATCGAACACCTGAACCAGGTGCTGAGCCGCCTGGAGCAGATGCTTGACGAGAGCCAAGAAACCACCGCCGAGCGTGCGCGTGGAGTGGCTTTGTTCATCAAGGTCGTGGTTCTGTTGAGCGCCGTGCTGGCCCTGTCCAATCTCTATTTCATCAACGATCTGACGCAAGAGATCCGCGTGGTCATCGCCGGCATGGACGCGATGACCGGACACCTGGACCGGATTGCCGCGCGCATGGATACGATCGAGGGTTCGGTTGCCGGGGTCGGCAGCGAGGTGCACCTGATGCCGGTGGTCAGCGCACAGATGAACGACATCGCGGGCCATGTGGATCGATTGACCGGTGGCGTCGAGCATATGCGGCAACACACCAGCAACATGCATGATCGCATGGCCAGCATGAACCTCAGTGTTGCGGGGATGGCCATGCGCTTTCACGCCCTCAATCAGACCATCGTCGGCATGGGGGCCGATGTGAACCAAATGGCGCGACCGCTGCCCTGAGCCGAGGGTATGCAGAGACATCGATCAATCGGGTTCAGCCTCCGAACTCGCGCAGCCTCGCCTCCAACGCAGCGAGGCGCTGCTCCAAGTCATGTCGTCTCTGCGCCTCGGTACGTGCCTGCTCCTCGGCTCGTGCCTTCTCAGCTTCGGCCTGTGCCTTCCCGGCCAGGACCCGTGCCTTCTCGTCCTCCAGCCGCGCGTTTTCGGCCAGCGATTCGTCCAGATCGGGCAGAAACAGACCGGTCGACGGATCACGAAACCTGAGTCGCCCATCCTCCAGATGCAACTCGAGGCCCAGCACAGCGCTGGTCAGATGATAGTCCGCGCCGAACGGATGAGGCCGGGGGATCTCCTGGTAACTGGAGCCATCCAGACGGTAGCCTTGCAGGCGCGGATCGAGATAGTCGCCGGTTGGATCGTATTGCCAGTACTCTTCGATGCCGAGGAAGGCATAGGTGCCAAGCTTCGGCCCCAAATCCTGAGAGCGCGTGCTCATCGATGTGATCTCAAGGCAAAACACCGGTACCTCGCCCTCCTGCCAAACCTTGTAAGTCCGTCGCTTGTGGTTTGGTACTCCACGAACGACAAAGCAGTCCGGTGCCACGGCTGCCTTGGGATTGCCTTCGTCGTAATAGATCAGCAGGTTACCCGCGACGTAGACATCCTGGCAATGCTTGAAATGCTGGCGCAGGGATTCGCGCGCGTAGATCACATAGTCGAGCTGAAAGTCGCTCTCTGCCACGGGCTCTCCGTCTGTCTCTGGATAGTCGATCGCATCGAGTATGAAGGCATCCTCGGGTCGTGGTGTCGGCATGGGTCTGATGTTCCGGTGTCGTTGCCTTGATCTGTGCAAGCATAGCCGGAAGGCAGCAACCTTCTCAAGCCTGAAGCAGCTTGACTGAAGCGGCACCAGCTGCTGTTCCGGCGCCATCTCCCGAAGCATGGGTTTCAGTTCGAGCGGACGATCAGGCAATTGTTCGAGCGCGACCTTGGCCTCATCCGCACTCTGGAAGTCGCCGATCAAGACCGGATGCCAGCGCGCATTGTGCTCATTGATTGCGACCCTGCGTGCTTGATCCAACAGACCCTGGCGCCGGACAAAGGGCAGCATGCAGGCTGTTTTACGGAAACGGATAAGCTGGATGCTGTAACGCACTCATTCGGTGATTGGACTGGGTGTTGGCGAGTCGGAATTCTCGATAGGCGTCAGTAGGCCGCTGGTCATGTGTTTTCGGTCCGATTTGGGTCTCAATCTCGATCCCGGTTCGAGCGAGGGTCCGGTGGCTCTTGTGCGCGGCGAGAATGCCGACTTAGCGCCGATCTCAGTGCGCCGGCCGCCAGCAGCCGTGGAAGCTGAGTGGCACCACATGCGGAAGGGCCAGCACGCAGACGGGGCCGTCGGCCAGTCCCGCGGCATTGTAGATCCAGAGCTCGCCGGTATCTTCGTTGCCATTGTAGACGACGCTCAACAGCCACTGTTGCCGTGGATCATCGGCATCCGCCACGACGATGGGCTCCGATGGATAGCGCCCATCGCCGAGATCCGCCTCGGTGAAGCGGTCCTGGGCGTGGTCGAAACACGCCAGCGTGTCGTAGCGCTCTGCCGTGGTATCCGTGCCGATGCGGTGCGCGCTCAGGTAAGTGCGCTGCCAACCTTGGCCGACCTCGGCGGATGGCAGCGTCGGGAATTCCACCGAGCGCGGGCTCACCTCGACCTGTTCGTGCACGCGCGCACTGCCCGGCTCCAGCAGCATGCGCCAGAGCGTCGCTCGAGCAGGCGTGCTGGTGCGGCCTGATGCTACCTCTCGCAGGTGCTGGTTGGTACTAAAATCCGGATAGCGCGCAAGATCCAGTACCAGCCGAGCATCGCCCTGATCGTTGCAGGCACCGTTGCCGAAATGCCATTGAAAGAAGGGCTCGGTATCGCCGCGCGCCACCAGATCCAGGCGCGTGCGATCGAATACCAGGATCTGCGTGCCCAGCTCCGGCCGCCAGGTCATGGCCTCGCTGTAGGATTTCAACCCCAGCAGCACGGACAGCACGCCAATACGCACTGGCGGCACCAGGAATACCAGATAAGCGCCTGCCATGACCCAATCATGGATCAGCGGTATGCCCTCGAGATCGAAGTGCCGCCTGGCAAGCAAGCGCCCGGCATGGTCGCAGCGGTACAGCAACAATCGGGCGTTGCGGCCAGGAATGGAAACGCCGAAGTTGTAGATGTCGCCGGTCAGGGGATCACGCTTCGGGTGTGCCGAGAAGGGCTCCTTGGCTTCGAGCCGACCGGCAGGGCCGTCGAGGTTAGTCTTCTCCAGCGTCGCCAAGGTATCCAGGTCTAGCGCGTGCGGACCACCCCCCTCCCAGAGCGCCAGCAGCCGGTCCTCGAGCGTGATGACAGAGGTGTTGGCGGCGTTCTTCAACGGCCGGCGCCACTGATTCCAGATGGGTCCTGGCGCGGTCATGCCATAGTTGCCGTACAGCAGTCGATCCTGCTTGGCCTCGACGCGAAAACCAGCGGACTGTACATAGCGATAGTTGGCCTCGGCCATACCATTGGCGAAACGGACCCGCAATATCGCCCCATCGCCGTCGAACCAATGGCCGACCCGCATGCCGCCGCGCTCCAGTCGTGCTGGACCGTTACGATAGAGCGTACCCTGTAACCCGGTGGGAACGCTGCCCTGCTTGGGTACCAGCGTCGTGGCAGGAAACTCGCGCGCTGGTCGGGCGATACAACGGGACCAGGATCGAAAATCGTTGTCGGAACTGTCAGATGGTTGGATCACAGTCTGAATCATCTCCGCTGTTTTACTGTTAGAACCAATGTCGATCTCATCGCCAACGCATGCGCCGAAGTTACCGGCCCCATGTTCGATTGCAGCCCGCGGCGGCTATTTCCGCGAATTGAGCGTTTTGCCCATGCCGGAACCTTGTTTCGGCGCTTGTGCCGCATTGATATCGGCCAGCCACAGTATAAAGGCTGCGGCGATGCCAAGGCCGACAGCGAACCAGAGGGTCACCGCGCGGCAGATCAAGGTCGCCGTCGTCGCGCTCGTGAGGGCGGCACCGGACGCCATCAGCATTGCGACCATGGCCGCCTCCGCGCCACCGAGACCGCCTGGCAGGAAAGAGGCAGCACCGACGAGCATGCTGGCGGCATAGATGCCCGCGGCAGCGAGGGCATCGGCATTGACACCGAGCCAACCAAGCAGCAGGTAGAAGCCCAAGGCCTCTGCCCCCCAAGCCGCAAGGCCGATGGCAATTCCCAGCAACAGACGCCATGCAGACAGCAAGACGCGGGCATGGACGAGCATCTGGCGTGCACCCTGTTTCAGGTGCTGCCAACGCCCGACGGACGGCAAAAGCGCCAGCAAGCGGTCGGCAACGCGGGGATGCACGACCACCACTAACCCAGCGGCAACACAAGCGACAAGGGCCAGCGCCGGCAAGAGGTAGTCAGCAAAGCCGATCAAGGCGAATCCGGTCAGCAATGCAACTGCGGCAAGGTCCAGAATCCTTTCCGCGGCCAGTGCCGCCAAGCCAGGTGACCATGGCACCCCGGCGGCACGCAGATAGACGGAGCGAACCGCTTCGCCGGCCTTTCCCGGAGTCACCGTGAAGGCAAAGCCGGCGATGTAAATGAGAAAATCCCGAAACAGAGGTACTTGTGCACCGAGTGCCCTCAAGTAGCCATGCCAGCGCACAAAGCGTAGGCTATAGTTAAGCAGCGAAAGCGCAAGCAGCAGCGCCCATTGGCCTGGTCCAAGGCGGCGCAAGGCCTCGACGGTGGTGGACCAACCCAGCAGTAAGCCGAGCGCCAGATAGGCAAACATCGCCAGTACGGCGACGAGCACGACTTGGATGAGCCGATGCTGCTCCGGCCGGGATCGATCTGTTGGGGCTGGTGGGAGAGCGGGATCGCTCATTGCAGGCGTCGTTGTTGCAGCCGCTGCTGCAAGGGCACGGAACTGCACTGAATCTGTTTACGATTCGGCGCACGAGCTAGGCTAGATTCCGGACTGGCGCGTCCTGGGCAGGCCATGGCGCTAGTGATCACAATTTCGTCCGGAACAAAACCGAGCTTGGCAGAAACCGAATCACGCGCATAATCCAGCGCCAGAACCAAGGCGTATAGATCTGGGTCTTGCCCTTACGGATGGCTCGCTGCAAATCTTTAGCCACCTGTTCCGGCTTTGCCCACAGCAGGCCCTTATCGAATGCGGCAGTCATGGGCGTGTCGACAAAGCCGGGCTTTACCGTCAGCACCCGCACGCCCACAGGATAAAGGCGGTGCGCCAGACCTTCGAGAAAGACCGCAAGACAACCCTTGGCCGCACCATAGACATAGTTGCTTTGTCGGCCGCGGTCACCGGCCACTGAGCCGATCACGGCGATGTGCCCGCATCTGGCCTGTGCCATGCGGTTGGCTAGAGGCACCAAGAGGCTAATCGTGCTCAGGGCGTTGATCTCCAATGCTTCGAGAGTTGCGTCGATGGATTGTTCGCAGACAGCCTGGTCGGGCAACGAGCCGTGGGCGATCAGGGCAATGTCGAACCCGTCGAAGGCGGCCCAGGCATGTTCGATCAAACCGGCGAGGCCGTCGCGCTCGGTGGCATCGAAGTGCAGGCAGCGCACCTCTGCCGCGCCGCGGGTGAGCAGGTCGTCTGAGATCTGCGAGCAGCGTTCCAGGTTGCGGGCTGCCAGCAGAAAATGCGCGCCCTCGGCCGCATAGCGACGTGCCAAAGCCTCAGCAATGGCGGAAGTTGCACCGATAATCAGTATACGTTCGCTCATAGGGCTGCTCCATTGATGCGGCGCCAGAACGACGACGAGAAGGCCGGATCGATGTGGCGTTTGAATTCATTCAGGCGCGGATAACCCGCCGCGAACAGGCTGCCCGGCATGCGGGCATCTTTCGCAGGATAGAGTGCGCCTTGTGCGTCGGCAACGACTCGATCCAGTTCGTCGAGCAGCGCGAAGGTACGCGGACCGCAGTTAGGAAAGTCGAGGGCAAGGGTGACGCCGGGGCGCGGAAAGGACAGCATACCCGCTGGCGGCTTGTCGCCGAACAGCTTCAGAACGCTGAGGAACGAGCCCTGCCCAGAAGCCGCGATGCGGCCTAGCATCTCGCGCGTGGCCTCCATGCCCAGGTGCATCGGCACCACGGACTGGTATTGCAGGAAGCCCCGCGGACCGTAGATGCGATTCCAGTCGCGGATGCCGTCCAGCGGGTAAAAGAAAGGCTGGTAGTGACTGATCGCAACCTTGCGGCGCGCCAGTTGCTTGCGATAGTAGAGCGCGTTAAAGGCTCGCAGCGACCCGCTGCCGACCAGCGAAACCGGCGGGTCCAGGGGTACCTGTAGCCAGTTCGCCGGTGCCTTGGGGCGGTCCAAACAACCGCGTCCCGCGTGGTTGCCGGCCATGTGTAAGCCGCGTCCGAGGCGCTTACCGGTTGCCGCGCAATCGATCCAGGCGACCGTGTACTCGTGGTGGCGATCGGAGTCGCGGCTGATGGCAAAAAACTCCGCGAGGTCGCGAAACCGGGTGGTCTCCACACTGATATAGGGGTTGCCGATTCGCCGCAACTGCAATTCTGCCGTACCGATGAGGCCGGTGAGCCCGAGACCGCCGATGGTTGCCGCGAACAGCGCCGGATTTTGCTCCGGGCTACAGGTTTTTCGCGTGCCGTCACTGCGTATCAGTTCCAGTGCCAGCACGTGATGACCAAGGGTGCCGTTGAGGTGATGATTTTTGCCATGAACATCGTTGGCGATGGCGCCGCCGACGGTGACGAATCGCGTGCCCGGCGTGACGGGCAGGAACCAGCCAGAGGCAACCACCAAATCGAGGATCTCGCTCAGCAACACGCCAGCCTCGCAGCGCAGTCGGCCACTGATTGGATCGAAGTCGATAAAGCGGTCGAGCCCGCGGGTTTTGATCATACAGCCGCCTAGGTTCAGGCAGCTATCGCCGTAGCTGCGCCCATTACCGTAGCACAAGAGCGGCATGGGCAAGTCCGCGATATCCATGTCACGAAACCGCGCGGCAACCACCTGCCGCGGCAACCCGCGTGGATAGCGGCCCCAGGAAACGATGTTCGCCATCGCGGGAGCTGCACTCATATCGCCAGCACCACCACCAGGCCGGCGATGCAAATGGTCAGAAGGCTGATGCGGTTTTCCAGCGCGAACACCAGCGGATCATCGTGCATCTGGCCCCTGTGCGTGATGGTCCAGATACGTACGACCCAGTACAGCAGCAGGGGGCAGACCAGCCAGATCAGGTTCGGATGGGTGTAAAGCAGTTCAATCTCCGGACTGTTGATGTAAAGCGCCAACACCAGCACCGCGCCATAGCCTGCGACCAAGCCAAGTGTTAGCAACAGCGGCAAGTCGTCCACGGAATAGCCACGGCCGCTCGGCCAACGCACGCCGTTTCGCTGCAAGCCGTACAGCTCGGTGTAGCGCTTGACATACGCCAGACTCAAGAACAGGGACATCGAGAACGCCAACAACCAGAATGATAGCTCGACGCCGATCGCGACAGCGCCGCCGATCACCCGTAACGTGTAGAGACTTGCGAGGGTGAGCACATCAATGGTCGGCTTGCGCTTCAGGTAGTACGAATAACCCAAAGTCGTCGCAAGGTAGAGCAACAGAATGCCGGCAAGCAGCACCGATACCAGCATGGCCGGAACCAAGCCGGCTAGGATCAATATGGGTACGAGAACGACACCCGTGCGCACTGGCAGCGCGCCAGACGAGAACGGCCGCCTGCGTTTGCGCGGATGGGCACGATCAGCCTCGAGATCGAGCAGGTCATTGACGACATAGCCGGCGGATGCGGTCAGGTTAAAGCCGATGAAGACGAGCAGACAGGCCAGCACGGCGTCCAAGTCACCCAGCATATGGGCGGCAAACAGCGGCAGGAACACCAGGCCGTTCTTGGCCCATTGGTGCGGGCGCAGCGCCTCGAGCACAGTCATTCGCCAGGCTTTGCTGGATTTGTCAGGCGTTTGGATAATCTGGCACGGAACGCCGACAGCTGACAAGGCCACCAACGTTCGCGGGGATGGATCGACAGCGATGGCTTGGCGG
The DNA here is from genome assembly GCA_016745215.1 of Thiohalocapsa sp. PB-PSB1. Lineage (GTDB taxonomy): Bacteria > Pseudomonadota > Gammaproteobacteria > Chromatiales > Chromatiaceae > Thiohalocapsa. The sequence goes on along the minus strand of CP050890.1, from coordinate 2,044,979 downwards.
CTTTTCTGCCACACAGGCAAATCCTTGTGAGCGTCGGCAGCGTAGTCGAAGCCACCCGGACCGAAGCGCTCGACGAGTTGCGCGGCCTTTCGCGGGCCAGACAAGTTGCTTTCCGCACTGCTTGCATAGATCGCGTCGAAGAGCCCAAGGTGCTCAGCCACCGCATCGGCATATTTCCGATTCGAGGCGGTTGCCAACGCTACGGGAGCACCTTCAGCACGTCGCGAGCGCACCAGTTCCAATACTTGTTCGTTATAGGGCAGGAGGTCTGCACGCAGATCCGCCAGGGCGGCCAGACGCGCCTTGAGCCGAGCTTTTCCGTGGCGCAGAGATGCGAGGGCTGCAGCAAACTTGAGGGGTGCCACCTTCAGCGCGACAAGTGCCGATTCTAAGAGTAGATCTGTACGAATGAGCGTGTCGTCCAAATCGACGACGAGGGCGATCGGCTCTGATTTTGTGGTTTGTTTCATAGTCGTAAAATCCAACAGTGGCTTGACCATTGCAGTTTTCGCTCTGTACCGAGCTGCAGGCCTTATTCATAGGCTCGGCGAAGACTTAGAGCTAACCTCCCACGCAACAGTATTTTAACTTTAAAACCACAATCTTACGGAAAAGCCCCACGCACCCGCCCGTCAGTTGGTCGGAGTTACGAACAAGGCCGCGTTGACAGAAATCGCTTTCGCCTCAATTTATTAGGCCTTGTTCGACATTTGTTCAGCGTACCAGTATAAGAGATGTTATATCGATGACCGGCAAGATTCCACGCATCAGCGCCCATACTAGATATGAGGACGAGGACCGCTTCGAGCCCTCCGATAGTCAGGATGTCTACGATCCGGACAAAGAGGCGTTGATCCGGGAAATGCTGGTACGATTAGGTGAAGATCCCGAGCGCGAGGGCCTGAAGCGCACTCCGCTACGCGTCGCCAAGGCCATGGACTTCCTGACCCAAGGCTACCATTTGTCTGCTGAGGACATCATCAAAAAGGCGATGTTCGATGAGGATGTAACGGAGATGGTCGTGGTTCGCGACATTGAGTTCTACAGTCTCTGCGAACACCACATGCTGCCATTTTTTGGCCACGCTCATATCGGCTACCTTCCAAATGGCCGAGTTGTCGGACTGAGCAAAGTCGCCCGGGTCGTCGATGCCTTCGCTCGACGCCTGCAGGTCCAAGAGCGTCTCACCAGCCAGATTGCCGATACCTTGCTGAAGCATCTTGATGCGAAAGGGGTTGCTGTCGTCATGGAAGCCAGCCATACCTGCATGATGATGCGCGGTGTACAAAAGCAGAGCAGCATCACAATCTCCAGCGCCATGCGCGGTGCATTCGAGAGCGACGCCCGCACGCGTGCGGAGTTCATGGGCCTGATCAGGCGTTGACCGGACCGGAGAGGGTACGGACTAGGCTGTCGAAATGTCCTGAGTTTTGATGCCAAACCGATTTCGGGTCTTGGATTGCTTCATCGAACGCACTGGGGAAGCCTCATCGGTGTCGGGGTCGCTATCGGAATCGGAATCGAATCCGCTCATCGATCAAAGCAGCCAGCTCGATACCAATCCCGAATTCCGACCTTGACACCGATCCCGACACCGACTCAGCATCCATCAACCGGGAAGCGCTTGTTTTAGTGAGACTGCAGATTTCGACAGCCTAGGTACGGGCCGTGGCGGCAAGCTGGCTCGCCCGGCTTTCCAGATGCTGAAACAGTGACTGGTAGAGATGGCAGTAGGGGTCTTTTTCGAACAAACTCCTGTGCACGCTGTAAGTGCGCACTGGGCAGCCTCCGTGGCACATGGCCAAATAATCGCATTGCAGACAGTCACCTTGCACGAGCTTCACCGGACGCTGGGTGAAACCCTCGCGGGCATGGCTGTCATTCAACAGTGCGGACAAGCTGTCATGTTCGAAGAGGTTGCCAAATCGTTGTTCGGGATAGCTGGTTACCCAGCAATCGCATTGGGCAACATGGCCGCGGGCATCGATGGCGATGAAGTCGTCGGCGCAGTTTTGCCCCCAGATGCAGGGCAGGCAGGCATCGCGATGGCTGAAGTAGTCGATGAGCTGATCGAAAGGTCCAATCTGGACGTTATCGTCGCGACCGCGCTCCAGCCAGATATCCGCCAATTCGCGGTGGAAACGGGCCAGTTCCGACACGTCCAGAGACAGATTTTGCTTGGTTTTGTTCGTCTCACCGCCCGGAAACGGTGTGTTGATTTGAAAATCCCTGATGCCGAGTTCATCAACCAAATGGCTGTAAAAAGATTCTGCACCGATCTCGAGGGTACCCTGGTTCAACACCGAAATCACCTTGACGTCGATGCCTGCCGCTCGCGCCATTTGCACTTTATGTGCCCAGAGGGTGTTGTACTGTTCGGGGCTCTGGCCTGGTAGTTTGCGGTATAGGTTGGGATAGTCCAGGGATGTACCCAGGCTGTTGCCGAACATCTCGGCGATGATTCCATTCCAGTCCGAATTGTAGGCCAGCAGGTTTGTCTGCAGGCCATGCTCGACGTGCTTGCCGTGCGCAGCGGCAGCGTCACGGATCAACTCGAACGCCCGCACATACCAGCTTGGCTGCAGCAGCATCGCCTCGCCTCCCTGCCAGTGGATGGTTAATGCACCAATCTGGTGGGCGTCCATGTGCCCCAACACCTTGTCGATGATGATCTGGAGCCGATCGAGGCTGAGCCGATCGTGCGTCGGCTCCTCAAAGCAATAGTCACAGGCGGCGTTGCATTGATTGGTCGCCAGCAGGATCAGCGAAAAATGGTTGCCGTTAATCAAGGATTTGCCTCCGCTGCCGCGGCCTCGAGATCTTCTCTAAGCTCGTCGCCGGCCTGCTCGAGCGTGGTAAACAGCGTCTTGACACCAACGCATTGGTAGTCCCGACGCGGCCACTTGAAATAGCCCTGGCAAACTGAAAAAAACCCACAACTAGAGCATTCGGCACCTTCCGCCAGCAGACTGCGGCTCCATTCCGCCACAAAACGTTCGGGGGCTTTGGCCAGTTCGGCATTGAGTTCAGCACTGGATGCAGCATTGGGGTTGAAACTGGCCAGTTTACCTGGCAAGCGCTCATTGCCCTGCTCGTCGACATGGCGGAGAAGCGCCGGGTGTTCTTCCTGGATCGCCCACAGGCTGACCGGTATTTGGTTGCAAAAGCCAAGCAACAGGCTGTGGAAAAATTCGATCGGCTGCATCACCGTGGCTTTGTGTAGGTAATCGTCGAGCAGACGAGCCAGCAGCTCGATCTGTAGTGCCTCGGGCTGACCAAGCTGGAGCCTGACCTCGAATTGCAGCGACGAAGCCAGCTTGACTGCTTTATCGAAACCGGTGGAAACCGGCAATGACACCCGTACCGGATGGTTGTCGAGCAACTTGGCAAATCGATAGAGATTGGCAAAGTCCTGTGCCGGATCATCGAGCAGCAGATCAATAGGCAAGCCTTCTGCCCAATGCATCAGGGCGTCGACGTTGTCCGGCAACCCATACAACTGGACATAAGCGACGTGATGCAGATCCTCGACATGCAACTGGGCGGGTAGGTCGCTTGGGTGCCGGGTGCGCACGATCAGGCGTCGCCCCCGGAATGACTCCAACTGCGCGACGGGAATTTGGTAGACGATGGAATTCACCGGCGAACCGAACAAAAAAAGTGCGGCCAGAATTCGCCGGCGGACATCATGTCATGAGTCGACAAGCTGGCGGCTCTGCTCAGCGTCTGTTGATCCAACTGCCGCCAAAACCACCGCCACGGCGATTGGCCCAGCTGCCTCCGCCGGATCGCCCATTGACCCAGCCGCCACCTCCGCCACCGCGGCGATTGATCCAGCCGGCTGCCTGCGCGGGGTTGTCGGTGAGCAATGCGCCACCGGCGACGGCACCCACGATCACTGCGCGTGACCACTTGCCTAGCCCCAACAGGAAGCTGCGGCGGCTTTGCAATGTTTGTTCCTGCGACCTGTTCGCTTCTTCTTCCGAAGTCCCGATCCTGACCTCAGCGTCGCACTCGATTGTGCCCGGTTGATTTTGCTTTGTCATTGTCCTCTTTACTCCAGTGCATCTTGCGATGTGTTTTGATCGCCATCGGTCAGATGCGAGAAATGCATGGTGTGGAAACGCCAGTCATCGCCCCGCTTGACCAAAACAGCGGATATATTGGTGACGAATTTGCGCTCCTCGCCGCCTTTTTTGTCATTAAAGCTGCAAACTCCGGTCAGCCAAACGACCTCTCCCCGCGAGCTGCCGGAGCCGTCACCGCAGGTGACCTGCATGGTGTTTGCATCGAATCCATCCAGAAAATGCGTGTAGGCATCCTTGACCTCGGCCTGGCCAACCCAGTGTTCGCCGGGTCCTGTGCCCATCAGCATGATATCGTCGCTGTCGGTATAGGTCGCCAATACGGCGTCGACGTTGTGCTGATCGAGTGCCTTGTGCTGTTGTTGCCACAGCGTTTTGATCGAATCGATCGTTGCCTGTTCGACCTCCGCCAGCGCTGCGCCCGCACTGAAACTCGTTGCCAGGACCAGAGCGGTTACCGCCTGTTTATTCATATCAGCGGACTCCTCGTATGGGTGAAAAAGCGTATGGGTGAAAAATGATCCGGGATCTGATCCAAAGGATGAAAGATCTCGCGTCCGCCATGGGCTGCCCATGAGTCAAGTCAGGCCGCGAGCCCGATGTTGAATACTAGCAAACCCAGCGATTGCAGGGCTGATTATCTCTGTTGTTATGGATGCTCAGCAAGAACGCACTCCTGCTGAGCGAAAATCCGGCGATTAGTTCATGGCGTTCAACACGGCGGTCGCCACACCCGCGCGAGATGATGCACCGTCATCGAGCAACAGGCGCCTTGGCAAGGCCGGCGCTCTGCCTCCCCGCGTCCGGTCGAAACGCTGACCAAGGCCATGATTCTCGGGGTTGCGCAAGCCAGTGCATGGCCAGTGCGTGGGGCGAAATAGAACTGCGATTCCGCTAGGTTAGCAGAATGCCGGGTCAGCACGGTGTATCAGCAGTATTCACCGGATCATTTTCAGGCATCCACCTTGCATGGCGAATTGGCAACAGCGTCATCGATCGATCCTGTCGAGCTTGATCGAATCACACTGAGCCTCAATAGCTCAGGCGGGCTTGCTCAGGTTCAGCACATGTGAGGAGAACCTATTGCCATGAAATCTATTGCCATGAAATCTGTTGTTTATCTGGCCGTCGTTTCAGTCCTGGCGGCCACAATAACCGTTGCCGCGGCTGGTGAGGCGCAAATCGCGGTCGCCGCCAACTTCAGCGCACCAATGAAGCAAATCATTTCCGCCTTTGAACAACAGACTGGCCATCTGGTCAGGGCTTCATACGGCTCCACCGGTAAGCTCTATGCCCAGATCAAAAACGGCGCCCCGTTCGAGGCCCTGCTGGCAGCCGACCGCAAGCGTCCAATGCGATTGGAACAGGAGGGCTTGGTTGTGCCTGGCACCCGCTTTACTTATGCAATCGGCACCCTACTGCTTTGGTCCGCCGAACCTGGCCTGGTCGAGGACGGCCCGGCACTGTTGAAGTCAGGAGATTTCAACAGGTTTGCCATTGCTAACCCGAAGCTGGCGCCCTATGGCGAGGCATCCATTGAAACGCTGGAAGCCTTGGGCTTGAAAGAAACTCTACAGCCCAAGTTCGTCATGGGTGAGAATATCGCTCAGACCTATCAATTCGTCGACACCGGCAATGCTAGGATCGGCTTCGTCGCCTTGGCCCAAGTCATGCGAGATGGCGTCATTGCCGAGGGCTCCGGCTGGATCGTACCGAGCGAACTGCATCTACCTATTCGCCAGGATGCGGTAATCCTAACCAGCGGCGCGGACAACCCGGTGATCACCGAACTATTCGCCTATCTTGCTGGCGATGAGGGGCAGACAATCATCCGCGATTTCGGTTATCAAACGCGAGCCAGCGATTAGACATGCTACTCTCCGCCGGCGATATCCAGGCTATCGGATTGACATTGCGCCTGGCTGCCGTAACAACGCTGATCCTGTTTATTATCGGTACCCCGATTGCCTGGTGGCTGTCGCGCACGCGCTCGCGCTGGAAGGGACCCGTGGGTGCCGTTGTGGCGCTGCCGCTGGTGTTGCCGCCATCGGTGCTGGGCTTCTACCTGCTCGTAACATTGGGTCCGAACGGACCGGTGGGCCAACTGACCCAGACGCTGGGCATGGGGCTGCTGCCATTCACGTTTTGGGGCCTGGTGGTGGGCTCGGTATTTTATTCGCTGCCATTTATGGTACAGCCCGTGCAAAATGCGTTCGAGGCGATCGGCGAGCGACCGTTGGAGGCAGCGGCAACCCTGCGTGCTTCGCCGCTGGACCGCTTCTTCACCGTGGCCTTGCCGCTGGCGCTGCCAGGCTTCGTTACGGCCGGCATCCTGAGCTTTGCGCACACCGTTGGCGAGTTTGGCGTGGTGCTGATGATTGGCGGTAATATTCCCGGCGTCACGCGCGTGGCCTCGGTGCAGATCTACGACTCGGTCGAGGCGCTGGAATACGCCGATGCTCATCGCCTGTCTGCGGTTTTGTTGGTGTTCTCATTTCTGGTGCTGCTGGCGCTGTACTCCTGGCGGCCCGTGCGCGGGCAGGTCTAACGCTATGATCGACGCCCGCTTCCAGATCGATTGGCCCGACTTCTCGCTGGATGTGGACGAGCGCTTCCCATCGCGCGGCGTCACCGCATTGTTTGGTCATTCCGGCTCCGGCAAGACAACATTGCTGCGCTGCATTGCCGGCCTGGAACCAGCCGCGCGTGGTAGGCTGTGCTTTGATGGCGAATTGTGGCAGGATGCCAAGACCGGGGTGCCCACTCATCGTCGTCCGTTAGGCTACGTGTTCCAGGAGCCAAGCCTGTTTGCACATCTGAACGTGCTCGGCAATCTGCGTTATGGCCAACGCCGTGGTCGGTCCGCCAATGGCGACGACAATGGTTTCAGTTTGGAGCATGCGATCGAACTGCTCGGTATCGGCCATTTGCTCAAGCGTCGACCGGCCGCATTGTCCGGCGGCGAGCGCCAGCGCGTGGGCATTGCCCGCGCGCTGGCCGTGAATCCGCGTATCCTGTTGATGGACGAGCCGCTGGCGGCTCTGGACCTGGCCCGCAAGCAGGAAATCCTGCCCTACCTGGAGCGCTTGCACGATGAATTGGCAATCCCGGTCCTGTACGTTAGCCATGCCGCGGACGAGGTGGCGCGGCTCGCTGACCACCTGGTGGTCATGGATGCGGGCCGGGTGCTGGCCAGCGGACCGCTGAATGCAATCCTGTCCCGGCTGGATCTGCCGATCCGCCTCGGCGAGGACGCCGGGGTCGTACTCGATGGCCACGTGGTCGAACGCGACGAGCGCTGGCACCTGTTGCGGGTGCAATGCTGCGGCGCCAGCCTATGGGTACGCGATTCCGGAGTAGAACCTGGTCATCCAGCCCGAGTGCGCATTCTGGCGCGCGATGTCAGCATCGCTCTACAGGCGGGCCATGACAGCAGTATCCTGAATCGGCTGCCGGCGCGGGTAGAGTCAATCGGCGATGACAGCCATCCGGCATTGGCGCTGATCAGGCTGCGTGTGAATGGCTCGGCCGTGCTGGCGCGTGTCACACGCCGCTCCGCCGAGCAGCTCGGACTGCAACCGGATCTGGATGTCTGTATGCAGATCAAGGCTGTTGCATTGTTGTGATCTTTCGTCTCAGCGCCTAGGAACGCGCCCTTGCACCTGTTCAACGTTCGTGCTCTTCATCAGCCACGCCGTCGCGTGTCGAGCGAACATTCCGCGACCGCCGGTTTCTGAACAGGGCATCCTCAGGCTTGCAGGATTGGCTGGATTTTCAATCCTCTATCCCGGATAAATAAGATGATATAATCAACTTGGCAAGGTATACTGCGCGGTGCGCGTAAGTCGTTGACTGGAAATGAATACGCCGTCTACGCTGTCCATACTTCCGCGAATACAGGGTGAATCGGCACGAGAGATTTCGTCTACCCGGGAGATTGAGCCGATTCAGCATCTACATTGGGTCAATATAAATTCGTGCCAAATCGTTTTCTGACAATAAAATGAACAGCTTCGCTTTTTGCTGCCTTCAAATCCCACCTTTGCATTCTGATTAACTGATTGATGTTACCTCCCGCTGTCGCCGAGACTCAACAGCGGGGTTGGCTCTAGGGAAATAAGCCTTGCCCGATCAAATGTCAAGCGGCCTTGTTCATAACTCCGACAAAGTGACGAGCGGGTGTGTGGGGCTTTTCCGTAAAGTTTTGGTTTTCAAGTTAAAATACTGTGGCGTTTGAGGTTAACCCTCAAGTCTTGACCGAGCTTATGAACAAGGCATGTCAAGCCTTCACTCTTCTTCACCCACATTAGTTCAGTGTCGTTATACCCGCGTATCATCATCAAGATTACATTGTTTCGGCGATCAATAGTCTTTTAGCTCAGACACTCCAAGACTGGGAGGCCATTATCATTGATGATGCTTCCCCGGATGCGGCCTTATTCATAAACTCCGACCAAGTGACGAGCGGGCGCGTGGTACTTTCCCGTAAAGTTTTGGTTTGAAAGTTAAAATACTGTGGCGTTCGAGGTTAACTCTTAAATCTTGGCCGAGCTTATGAACAAGGCCGCAATTTGCACGATCCAATAGAAAAGCCGTGCAACAGTGGAACCAGGGCTTAATATACCCCTGAGTCTTCAGTGTCCGACCAGGATCGAATTTTTTACTGTAACCCCATTCACCAGCAATCAATATGTCTCAGTCTCGTTCATCGTCAATCAGAGATTTGACTCATTTAACCGCGGAAGATGCGGAAATGGTTCTGGCCAGCATGTATTCTCATGGTGCCGTTTTGATTTTGGCGCATACGCTTGACGATGTCACCGTCAGTTGCACCAGCGCCCTCCAGCTTTTCGCACGACAGGCTCGCAGGGTCTATATCGTTACTGCAACAGAGGTCTGCGATCAACCCAGTGTTGCGGATAGACCTGTTGTCCTGAGCCCAACCGGAAACCTCATTCCAGCCGGAAATGAACTCTCTCACGCTATTCAGATACTGCATTGGAGCTTGGAACCAACTGCTCTCGGTTACACCGAAAACACCATCCATTGTCTAAAGCAACTCATTGACAGCACAAATGCAAGTTTAGTACTCGCACCCTCCATCACCGAGCAAAATCCCTTACGATTCATACTGGGACTCACTGCGTTGGAGTCTAATCGGCGCTCAGATGGCTCGTTTTTACTTGGATACTACTTTGTCGAAGCAGAGGCTGATGCATTCCAGATGTGCTCGCAAAGAGGCTATCGCCTCCGGTTGCTTTGCTTTCCGACATCTGAAGGAAGCCGGATCACAAATTCGTTTGTTTCCGAGAATGGCCCGCCTGTAGATCACTCGGCATCGCGGCAAATCGCGATTGGCTCGCATGTCATGCTAATGGAGCTCATCTCTCCAGCTGATAACGTTGAGCCTATCTCATACCTTCATGAACGTACCTTTCCCGACTTGATTGGCTGCCAGTCAGTCGATCCATTGGTTTCGATCGTTATCCGTACGACCAATCGCCCCGAACTTTCTGACGCACTCGCATCCATCGCGGCACAAACTTACACTCATATTGAAGTTTTGCTAGTCGATGTGGCGGGCACTGGACTTCCACATATTGGTGAGCGTTGCGGCGCATTTCCCCTCAAGGTGGTCTCGACCGGTTATCACCTCAATCGGAGTGCTGCCGCCAATACTGGGCTTGATGCAGCTCTAGGTGATTATGTCTGCTTCCTCGACGATGACGATTGGCTGTATCCGAAGCATGTACATTCGTTGGTCTCCGCCTTACAGCCGGAACAACCCGCTCGCGCAGCCTATGTCGGAGTCGAATGCCGCGAACAAAATGCCGCGGGCGACTGGGAGATTATCCATATTTTCAATGAGCGCTTTGACCCGGTTCGCTTACTCATCGAGAATTATCTTCCTATGCATGCGGTCATGTTCGACCGCAATCTGCTTGGACCACAATTACGTTTCGACGAACAACTTCATGTTTATGAGGACTGGGACTTCTGGATGCAGCTCAGCCAATTAACGCCATTTATCCACGTTGATTGCATTACGGCAGTCTATCGCATCTCATCAAGCAGTGGATTTGGCTTGCGTGGCGATGATCCGGAAATTGCTTCAGGCACCAGGGCACTGTTCGGAAAGTGGCGAAAACTCTGGAGTGAAAGCCAAGTCATTGATTTTATCAATTATCAAAAATTACGAATTCAAGAACAAGCTCAACAAACACAAGAGCAAGTGCAAGCGCAGACCGATAGAATTACCAAACTCGAAGATGAGTTGGCCGAGTCGGCGCAAGATCACAGACTCCAGTTGCAACGCGTCAACGTCTTGGAAGCGGAAGCGAGGGAACGCGACGCGAGCTATCAGGCTAGCATTGAAGAAATCGCTCGATTGCAACAGGAACTGGCCAATGTCACCACGGCATACTCCACCAACAAGCGCCTGTCTGTGGAACTGAACAAGCGCATTGATGCGCTCGATATCGATCTCAGAACGGCAAAACAGGAAATCGACTCTTTACGCCCGCTGGAATGGCGCATCAATCTATATCGACAACAGCTGCTGGTCGCTGAGAATCGGGTTTCTCGGTATTCACGCGGACTGAGTCAACTGCACAGCGCGGCAATCTGGCCAATCACCTCTCGATTGCACGCTCTGGGGTGCAAGCTTCCACGCCTGACACGAGCCATCATGGCGGCTCAAAAAGCGCTGTGGTGGGCGCTCTGCTTGAAACTACCCGCACGACTGCGCCTACGCAGCCAAGCGCGCAAGATCCTGGCTTCAGGTCTATTTGACGAACAATGGTATATCGAGCATTATCCCGATGCCGTCCTGAGCGGCTGCTTGCCTGTCTTTCACTGGTGTTTGATCGGTTGGAGACGAGGCTATTATCCTTGCCCTCTATTCCATACCTCATGGTATCAAAAACGCTATAACGACGAATTACAAGCAGACCAGAACCCGTTATTGCACTATATCGATAATGCAATGGAGCGCAACCTTGACCCGAATCCTTTATTCGATGCCAATTGGTATGTCTCGAGTCATCTAGAGGTCCAAGAGACATCCGATACACCGTTACTACATTATTTGACCACTGGCTGGAGACTAGGTCTATCACCCCATCCGCTCTTCGATATCAACTGGTATCTGGCAGAGAATCCTGTCGTTGCTCAATCGGATATAGAACCGCTTGGACATTATTTTGAATTAGGTGCTTTCGACGATTGCGATCCGCATCCATTGTTCATGTCAAGTTGGTATCTTGACCGCAATCCCGATGTTTTTCACACCAATATCAATCCACTCTATCATTATCTCGCCTATGGCGCATCCGAGGGCAGAGATCCAAATCCCATGTTCGACACTGATTGGTACGCGGCGTCAAACATCGACGTGGTCAACGCCGGCTTCAACCCGCTCGTCCATTATGTCCTTTTTGGTGCGAGCGAAGCGTACCCGCCCCATCCAGATTTCGATCCTGATGAATACCAGGCAGAGCATCCTGCTGTCGACTGGTCGATACACAATCCTTTGGTACATTTTCTTCGTAATACACAGACCTTGCAATCGACAGGGGGATTTACGCAGATCATTCCAGAGACAATCGGCAATGAGCAGCCAAGCAAGGCCGTTGATCCGGCATATGCACGCTGGTTAAAGGCCAATCCGCTTGGTGCCAACCGTATCCGATCCCTGGTTTTGGGGGCGGGCCTATCGCCACACACCACTTGCGGTAGCCTGCATCCTGCCGCTGATCTCGATGCATGGTTGCCGCAGGTCGAGCAGGTCACCTTCGACCTCTTCGATACCCTGGTCGAACGTGCGGCAACGCAACCCACGGACGTGTTTCAGTTAGTCGGCATGAGTGCGCCAGGACAGTTTGGCGGGGCCAGGTTTTATGCCAAAGCACGTATCATGGCAGAGACACGCGCGCGCGAGAATGCAGCCGGAGAGGAGGTCACGTTGGAGGCGATCTTCGCCGAGCTGGCCGCCGAGGCTGGTTTGACCGATAGCGAAACTGCCCTGCTGCGTAGCCGGGAGCTGGAGATCGAGGAAGCTCTGATCCAGGTCAAGCCCTCCGGACGCTGGCTGTATGATCGCGCTGCTGATAATGGCAAACACATCTCGATCCTCACCGACACCTACCTTCCTCGCTCTTTTGTGGAATCCGTTCTGGAGAAAACAGGATACGACCGGCATGACGCTCTATTCGTGTCAAGTCATGTCAATGCAACCAAACACTTCGGCACCCTGTTCCAGCTGTGGCAACAGCAAACCGGCTCCTCGCCTAGTTCCGTGTTGCACATCGGTGACAACCACCATAGCGATGTCTCGGTGCCGAAACGGCTTGGCTTCAAAACACTGCAAGTCGAGCGCAGCGTGGACCTATTTCGTGCGCATGCCGCGAGGGCTGCGGCATGGCCCGAGACATCCATAAAAGATCCCTCGATGCGTCTGCTGCAGGGTCTGGTCGCCAATCGCCTTGCGATGATTGGACAACAGTCGAACAGTTCGGCCGCTTATCTGGGGAATCCTTATCTGCTTGGCTATGCCACCTTGGGTCCAATGTTGGTTGGGTTTACCGCCGGGTTGTTGGACTTCGCGGCACGCCATCATGTACGTCATCTGTGTTTTCTGGCACGCGACGGCTATATCATGAAGGCCGCATACGACATCGTGGCTTCGCGCTCCTCCGAGCCACTCCCTCAGTCACACTACATTGCAGCATCACGAGCACTCTGCGGCGCGGCAGGTATCGATTCAATCGATAGGATTCGGGATACGGCATCGGTTCCTCATCGACCGATGTCCATCAGTGCCTTACTACGTCATCGATTTGGATTTGACGAGCAACAAATTCGATCTTTACCTCTGGCAAGCTATTCTAGGCACCAGCTTGCAGGACCGGATGAACTACTCACGGAGTCTGATCCACGCAAGTTCGCTTTTCTGGACAGCATCGCCGAGCAATTGATCGCCCTATCCAGCGAGCGCGCTGAACGCTATGCGGCTTATCTCAACTCGCTACCGATTCACTATGGAATAGAAATTTATTAACTTGTGCACTCCTGAGAAGCAGCAGGAACGGCGCGATAATTCCATGCTGGCAAAAACGTATCAAAGAGGATGCGCATGTTTTGCTTGAAATCTGCCGCCACTTTTCGCCCCGTTTCATAGACCTTATCGATGACATGAACGAACGCCTTGAGTCCCGTTGAAGTGTGGGTGTTTTCCATGAGTTCCTTGACCAACTCGGTACTGGTGAAAATCACGCCTTGGCAGGCACGGGTCACATGGGGAAAGAGACGGTGTTCGATGGGATTGTACTTAGAACAGTAGGGCGGATAATGAGCAATGCGAATTTCGATCCCAAGCTCATCGGCGAGGCTCTGCAAGTCCTGTTTAAAGAGGTAGTGACGGGAACTGTTACTCCCGCCCCCATCGCACAGCACCAGGATGGAGGTAGCGCTGGGATAGTGTAGGCGACCGTGGTTACACCACCAATGCCGAAAACTGTCGCAGGCAAATTCACTGGTATCGTGGCTATTCCCGAGTTGGATGTAGCCGACATTATGCTTGATGTCATAGAAGCTATGCGGAATGATGACCCCTTCAGCAAAGCTGTTGAAATCATGGTCGTAGGTGTGCAGGGCTTCTAAGGTATACAACTGCCCGTCACGGTAAAAATTGCCAAGATTTTCTTTCTTCTTGGTATCCATGCTGACGATCGGATTGCCCGCGGCCTGATCGGCGGCTTTGAGTTGCGTGATCTTCTCAAATTGGGCATCGCGGTGTTTGATCTCGTCCTTCATGGTCGTTTTCTTCTGCGCTTTGCGGCGACGGTAGCCATGTTTTTTTAACAGCTTGCGCACGACCCATTGGCTGATCTGGATCTGATGATCTTCTCGCAATGCCGCGACAATCTCACCCAGGGTGAGGTTCGTCCAGCGGACCTTTTCATCCATCGGATCGCCCGCGGTATGATGGCGTAGAACCGCCAGGAACTTCTCGTCCAACGATGGCCCCCACGTCTGCTCATAGGGGCGACGACCACCACCAGGTTTGCGCACCCGGGGCTTGGTCCCGACTTTGTCCCCGCGAAGCTGCTCGTGTACCTCGCGCTCAGATAAACCGCTCATCTCGCGCGCGCCTTTGCTTACGGTGTTTCGGCTGCAACCCAGTACCTCCGCAATATACACGCGACCACCGCGACCATACTTCAAGGCTTCTAAGCCTGCATACAGACGGCGATCTTTCTCATTCAGGCCCATATAGAAACGACGCATCGATTCCTCTACTTGGGGGGAATAACGCTCCATTTAGGTCTCCAGAAGTTTGGCTTGGTTGCAGAGGCTAAAATGATACTATACCTTCTCCCTTCTGATGAGCTGCACAAGTTATCTAATTTCCGTTCCTATGCAAGTGCCGCGCTCGTCGACATCGGCTATGCTGGCAGTGCCCAAGGAGTTCTGAGACGCTTGGTTGGCCAACCTCTGAAAGGCTTCTACGCAATCACTTCCGAGCGCATCGAGAACCTGAAAACCGCAGGCCTGATTTGCGAGGGATGGCTTGCCGATGGTGTGCCCATGGCAGATCATTGGCTGTTTGAACATGTACAGGCGTGGGAAATGTTTTTTTCCGCCTCCCATGGCTCTGCGCTTGACATTCAGCCAAATGTCGATGGCATTTTCTGTTGGACATTGGACGACAATCTGTTCGATCCATCGGTACGCCGCACATTGGCCGCAATCCACCACGGTGCGGTGGATTGCGTTCAAGACTTTGTCGAGCGTCATCAGGACGATTTCCTCAGCCTTCGCTTCAACGCGCAGCATTGCTCGACACCACTGCACCAGTTCTTTACCGCGCCAGCCGCTGAAGACTGTATCGGACTTGCGGACGCCGTGTTTGAAGATCGCTTTGGCGGCGACGTCCGCAAGATGGCAGCTATCTGCCATCCCGATGCGTTGACACTGAATGCCCTGAAACAAGCCATCGTCTGGCAAGAGGCGGCAGCAGTTTTATCTGGCGCCTCTCCAAATCTCATCGCTTCTGTCTCATCCTTACCCTTGCCACCCAATGCCGATGCAAGCCAGATAACGAATGCCTTCATCGATGAGTTTAACGGTACTGACATTCTGCCAAGTTGGTGCAGTGATCTTTATCGGCAGGCGTTTGATTCGGATGGTTGGCTTGTGCCCATGGCGGATGCATCACATCTGCGTCTAGTATTGCCCCTAACTTATCTGGATGACCGCGCCGAGGCGTCCTTGAGAAGTATCGCTGCACAACACTTCTCCGGGCTTGCGGTGACTATCCTGTGCTTTGGCAACAAGGACGATCAAGCATTATTGCAGATGCTTGGGTCCATTCCAGCCGAAGTCAGGGCTGTCGCATCATGGTCCGAGGTAACGCACCTCATGCACTCCTTCGCGGAACCCTGGGTCGTGCTGACAGATGGATACACCATGCTGAACGAGGAATTTTCAGCGGAGATCATTGCCCGAATCAAGGCTCGTCCACGAGCAGACATTATCCTGGTAGACGACGATTGGCATCGTGCGGACGACCGTTTGCAGCAGCCGCATTTCAAACCTGAATGGTCCAGGGAATTGTTGCTTTCCACCGATTATTTTGGCGGCGTTTATACTGTACGCAAAGCCCTACTCGACGGTCTGAAAAGCAGCTGCACAACAACAAGCGGATGGCTTTGGGAACTGGCATTGCATGTTGCGACCAAGACCGATCGCATCGAACGCATACCTCGAATACTAGCCCACCGCTCTATGGAGCGCTATGCCGCCGAGTTGGGCCAGGCACAAAACGAGATGTGCCGCGTGATGCAGCATACCTTCAATAAGCTTGGCTCGAATGCTCGAATCGAAACCCCCGCCTGGGCAATCGAACATAACCGCTTGGTTTGTCAACCCCGGTTTCCGGACCAGGGGCCCCGGGTGGCTATAATCATCCCGACCAAGAACCAACACCAACTGGTTAAGCGCTGCATTGATTCCATTCGGACAACAACTTACCAGAATTACCAGATCTATCTGGTCGACAACGAAAGCGATGATCCCGGCTCTCTCGCCTATTTTGAATCCCTCGCAACCCAAGGAGTACAGATTCTTCGCATCAGCAACCCGGCCGACGAATTCTCATACTCCTATGTGAACAATCGCGCCACCGAGCAAACCCAAGGTGAGGAGTATTTGCTCTTCCTTAACAACGACACTGAGGTGATCGAGCCACGCTGGCTGAGCCAAATGGTCGGCTGGCAGCAACTGCCTGCTGTTGGTTCGGTTGGAGCACGGCTCCTGTTTCCTAACAATAGGGTTCAACACGCGGGCATCACCCATAGACTCCTTTACAACGTATTGCCAGCTCCGTCATTAAAATGCGAGCCGGGAGACAAAGGGGGTTATCAGGATTACCTTTACTTGAATCGCGACAGTGCTGCACAGACCGCGGCTTGCCTACTAACGCCTCGCTCCACCTTCATTCACTATGGGATGTTCGATGAAGGCCTATTCGCGGTAGCCTACAACGATTGTGACTATGGCTTTAAGCTGACACAGGCCGGCTTACACAACGTCTACTGCGCAGATGCGGTGCTGTACCACCATGAAGGCTATTCTCGTGGTATCGGGCAAGGCAACGACAAACTAAGCGAGGAGGCCGCCTTTGTGCGCAAGTATGCGTCTTGGTCCGACCCCTATTACAGCCCAAACCTCGCTCTCGGAAGAACGGATTTCGCCACACAACCAGTATCAACAATCACCACACCGATCCCCCGTTTGAAGATCGCTCTGGTAACACATAATCTGGAATACGAAGGTGCACCACTGGTGCTCAGCGATATTGGTATCGGACTTCACAGATTTGGCATTGCCGATGTGTTGGTGCTGAGCCCTAAAGATGGCCCATTGCGCGCGGCCTATGAGGCCCAGGGTTGCCAGGTTCTGATCCATTCAAACAGCAATGGGGTCTTTCGATCCAATGCAAACGGCCTGGAATCGGTTGCGAGCGTTGCCGCTTCGTACATCGAATATGACATTGATGTGGTTTTGGCCAACACCGTACTCTGCTGGTGGGGCATTGAGGCAGCGGCGATGGCGCGCCTCCCAAGCCTACGGATCATTCATGAAAGCGAGCCTCCTTTCACCCATTTGGCGGAGCACGGTGAGGCCTGCGCGCAACGCGGCAGACGCGCGTTGGCACTTCCCTATCGGGTTGTTTTCGTCGCCGATGCCACCCGAGAAGTGTTTGCCGACCTGGAAACCAACGGCAATTTTGCCGTCTATCACAATAGCTACACAGCTAACGAAGCCTTCAACGCTCTGTCATCGGTTCCCAGGCATCAGGCCCGTAAGGCATTGGATTTGCCTCAGGATGCAGTCATCGGCCTACTGCCGGGCACGGTTTGCGAGCGAAAATCCCAAATCGACCTGCTCCATGCGACCAAATTACTGAGCACGGATACGCTGGAACGGCTATTGTTGATCATCCTTGGAGACCGCCCCTCGGACTACAGCACGGCACTCCATGAGCACCTCGCCAGGCTGGAGTCATCGCAACGCAACAGCATTCTGGTGCTCGACCATTGCCCAGGCGCGGAGACCTATTTCCGCGCTGCCGATTTCATGATCTCCACCTCCCGCATTGAAGCCTTCCCGCGCATCGTGCAAGAAGCCATGTGGTTTGAGCTGGCCATGGTCGTGGCGCCGGTGTACGGTATCAAAGAACAGGTTCAGGATGAAGTCAGCGCTCTGTTCTTCCCTCCGGGAGACGCCAAATCCCTCGCGCAACAGATTGAACGACTCGCCGCTGAACCAGAGCTTCGGCATCGCTTGGGTGTGAATGCACGTACAACGCTTGATCGATTCCCGAGCGTTGATGAAATGGTCTGGTACTACGGACGACTTACTAAAGAAGCATGGCTGAGTAAGCCCTGAGGTAGGGTGTAGGATGTTCATTTTGTTCCACTAAGCTACCACCATGTTCATGCAGTTTGTGTGTCGCTCGTGGGCGCCTTGAGTGCCTGCCGACGCCGCGACAGCATTGACTTGCCCGGGTGCTTGTCGATCCAATCCTCGACATCGATCATCCGCACCGTTTCCATCGCCTCCCGAATCAATTCGGTGCTCAGATTGCAGACGAAAACGGGAATCGCCAGAACCAGTTTGCCGATTTCTTTGAGCGGCCCCTTGGCCGTGAAGCTTTTGTCTTTGCCGAACACCGATTCGATGATGTCGGAAGAGGCTAACCAGATCACGTTCTCCGGGACCTTGGCCGCTTCTTGCTCGACATGCGCGAGGATGCGTGTGCTGAATTTCGCCACCTGCCTATTCCGGTGAAGGTGACCGATCATTCCGGGGAGCGTGACCGATGTGCCGATCCGTACAACGCTGGTAGCTGAAATTGAGACAGATCGGTCACGATCAGTCAAGTTTGTATCCGATGTCAATTATCTTGTCCGGTCAGCGACAACTATCTTGGCCGGTTAGTTGTCGCTGTTCTTTGGGGTGGGAGCCTCCTGTGTTGTGGGGTGGTTTGGGGCGCCCCTGGCGGGTCCGAGCACGGGAAGGAGCCCGAAGGGCGACTGGACGTGCTCGGACCCGCCAGGGGCGCGGCGCCGCGCCGTGGGGTTGTCGTCGCGCGCCGTGCGGGCGCGCTCGCGACGACGATTACTCGGCCTCGGGGTTGATGGCCGACGCGCGCGGTTCGTTACGCCGCGCGCTGTCAGCGCTGCTTGTCGTCGACCTGTTCGCTGGCGCCGGATATGCGCTCGCTGGCTCGCTGCCGCGCTGGCCGAGGGCGTGCTTGCGCCGGTAGCTATCGCTGACGATCTCGATGATGCTCGCGTGATGGACCAGGCGGTCGACGCCGGCCACCGTCATCATCTGGTCGGGGAAGATCTGATCCCAGTCGGCGAACGCCTGGTTGGAGGTGATGATCAGGCTGGCGCGCTCGTAGCGATGGGCGATGAGTTCGAACAGCACCTGTGTTTCCTGTTGGCTTTTCTTGACGTAGCCGAAATCGTCCAAGATCAGTAGCGGGTACTTGTCGAGCTTGTGCAACGCGTCTTCCAGGCGCAGTTGCTCGCGGGCGAGTTGCAACTGCTGCACCAACGCGGTGGTGTTGGCGTAGCGCACGCGCACGTTGCGCTCGGTGAGCGCATGGCCGATGGCGGCGGCCAGGTGGGTCTTGCCGACGCCGCTGGCACCGAACAGCAGCAGGTTGCGCGCTTGGCGGGTCCAGTCGCTGGAGCCGGCCAGGGCCTGGATCTGCGCGCGGGTCGCCTCTGGCAGTTCGGCGAAATCGAAGCTGGCCAGGCTTTTGCCCGGGGGCAACTGGGATTCCTTGCTGTAACGCGAAATGCGTCGGCTGTGACGATCGGCCAGCTCTTGCTCGCATCGCGCACTGAGGTAGCGCGCGCCGTCCCAGCCGTTGCGCTCGGCTGTCTCGAGCTGCGTCTGCCAGTGGCGGGCGATGCTGGTGAGGTTCAGTTGCTTGAGCATCAGCGCTAATGTGGCGGTCTGGACCATGTCAGTGCAGCTCCATGGATTGGCCCTGCGCGGGCAACAGGTGGTCGTAGCTCGCAAGCGCGTGCTGGGTACTGGGCCGGTCGCGCAGCTCAGCCTGCTGTGTGGCTGCGTCGCGGGCGTCGAAACGGCTTTCCAGCGCCGTCAGCGTGGGCACGCTACCCGCGGCGATGCGCTCGAGCAGATACGCGCCCAGCGCCTGCTCACAGTCGGCGCGCGCGGCCAGGGCGAGGATGCCGACGATGCGTTTGCATGCCGCGCGTGCTTCTAGGTGGCTGTCCAGATGCTGCCAGATCGCGCGGTAGGTGGCGTTGGGCAGCAGGTCGTCGCGCAGCTGCGAGTAGCGAAAGGCCTGCGGCTTGCGTGCCAGCACGCCGATGAGGTGGCGGTAGTCGATGCGCCGTGCCCGCTCGTGGTTGACGCTGTACACCCGCGGCAGCGTGAGCGCCAAGGTGGCGCCGACGTACGCCTCGATGCGGTCGTCGAAGAGATGCAGGCGTAGCCGCTCGCCGACCAGGCGTGCGGGCACGCTGTAGAGCACGCGCTTGACATCAATGGTGGCGAAGGTGGTGACCACGACCACCTGCTCGCTGTAGTCGCCGGTGCGCCGCCGTGGTAGGGCTTGCAGCTGCGCGCGCTCAATGGCGAGCGCCTCGCTGCAACGCCGGTTGAAACGCACCAGCAGCGCGTCGAGCCACTCTCGGTAGTCCTGCAAGCTGGCGAAATCGGCCGAGTCACGCAGCAACAACGCCTGCCCAATGCGCCGCTTGATGTGCCCGTGCGGCGATTCCACGGCGCCGTTCTCGTGACTGACGCCACGGTTGTTGCGCGTGGCCGTCATGCCGTAATGCGCGCAGAGCTGCGTGTAGCGCTCGGTGAGGTCCGCTTGTGCTTCGCTGCTGAGGTTCTTGTAGGCCGCCGAGAGGCTGTCGGTGCGGTGCTCCAACGGTGCCCCACCAAGCCGCCACAGCGCCTCCTGTAGCCCTTCGGCCAGCGCACTGTAGGATTCCCCTCCAAGCACGACCTTGACGTGGCTCCAGCCGCTGTAGGCGAGGCGAAAGTGGTACAGCCGGTGGTCCAGCTCCTCGCCAGCGATCGTCACGACCAGCCCTTTGAGTTCGGTGAAATCCCATAACCCCTGCCGACCTGGTTCCTGCACCTGGCGGAACATCACCTCCTTGTCCGCTCCGTGCAGCGCCTTCCACGCCTTCACCCGACGCTGGAAGGTGCGCTTCTTGCCGTTGCCGTACTCTCCCGGATGGCGTTCCTGCAAGTCTTCAAACAGGGTCGTCGCATCCAGGCGCGGCTGGCGCTCCAGACGACTGACGATCTCCTCCTCCCAGACCCCTGCAAACGGGTCCGCGCGCGTTCGCCAGTGCCGCTCCTTGCGCTGTAATACGCCGACCTCCCCGTGTTCGATCCGCCGTGCACTGCGCTCGGATACGCCCGTCTTGGCACTCGCCTGCGCCTGCGTGCGACTTTGCTTTCTGTTGCTCATGTAGAACTTGACCTGCTCAATGGTGATCCGCTTGCCTGACATTCACGCGCCGTTTGGTTGCGAAAATGCCAGCTACCTTAGCCTCTAAAATCGGCCAAGTTAGTTGTCGTCGACCGGCCAAGTTAATTGTCACCTAACAGGTTTGGGTGATCGAAGGGGTTGGGGCGCGGCGCCGCAGAGCCGCGGTGCCGCAGTGCGAAGGGGCGATCACGGCGAGCGCGATCGCCTTGTGGCTTAGGCAGTTGGTTGAGCCGGGGGCTCGGAGGTCTTGCGCATGGAGTCACCGCTCAAAGCGATGCGGTGGGCGTTGTGCAAGAGACGATCGAGGATGGCGTCGGCGACAGTCGCCTCACCGATGGTGTCGTGCCAGTGCTCGACGGGCAGTTGGCTGGCGATGAGCGTGGCGCGCAGAGGTAAAAAGGTAAAAAAGGATACTTGGTAAAAAATGGTAAAAGGTAAAGGTAAAA
Source organism: Thiohalocapsa sp. PB-PSB1 (assembly GCA_016745215.1). GTDB lineage: Bacteria > Pseudomonadota > Gammaproteobacteria > Chromatiales > Chromatiaceae > Thiohalocapsa. The sequence continues at coordinate 2,023,386 of CP050890.1, read as the reverse complement.
AAAAGGTAAAAAAGGACACCCACTTTACTTAAATAAAGGTAAAAAAGGACACCAAAGGTAAAAAAAGAAGGTAAAAAAAGGACACCCACTTTACTTAAAAGGACACCCACTTTACTTTGCAATCAAAGTGAGTGTCCTTTTTTAACATTTTTTAACTATCAAAGTGAGTAACTATCAAAGTGAGTGTCCTTTTTTAACTTTTTTAACTCTTTTTTAACTTTAACTTTTTTAATGTTTTAAAGTGAGTGTCCTTTTTTAATGTTTCAGAAACAAGCTAAACAGGTTTTTGGCTTGGGTGTCGCCTGCCGACTTATTCGGTACCGCTATCGGCGTCGGTATCGAACTGACCAACCCGATATCCGCCAAGCTCCTCGCTAGGTAGTTCAATCTGGACAGTCCTGGCTTGGCCCGACTCCCACAGTTTCCTTGCATCACCGGCTGAACTGTATTCAGCTATATATCAACGCCTTACGCCCTCCGTCTATCCAGGCGCCACACACAGATCTGCAGGAGCAAAAAGTGCGTGAAGAAGGCCAAATTGAACACCCTAGCTCCTCGCTGACCGCGTAGCCACGCTGTCCGAGCGTCGTGAGCATGGCCACACTGCGATCGAGCAGTGCCTTTTGCTTGCTGTTGTCGTCTGCGGACAACGCATCGCACACCAGCGAGCACGTCCTGAATCGCAGCGCACTTCAGCACCGAGCCTCGTGCGCTTTCAAACGACCGGCGTCGATCCCCGCTCGTCGCTTTGCCGTTACCCTCGGCAATGTTCAGCGCGATGGCCTGCCTCGCGGCGTCATGGTGGAGGTATTACCTTGGGCACCGCCCCGATCAACCCGATCTGCGAACGGCTGTCCGATCTGATGATTGCTGGATGATGATTCCTGAGATAATGATTCCTAGGGTGTCTCGTCTGGACATCGTCTAGACAGCTGCTGTGAATGCCGAATTCATGCTCAGCAACACACAGATCATCGCCCCGGACGCACCAATCCGCCAAGGCCGATTTCGTCCAATGCATCCGTCAGCACCCGACGTACTTCCAGGCCCGTCTCGCATTGCAATGCGACGCGCAGCAATTCGCGAGCACGTGCCCGGCTGATGCTGCGAATCACGCCTTTGACCGGCAACAGGCTGCCGACACCCATGCTCAGGCTGTCGACGCCAATACCGAGCAGCAGGGGCGCAGCCAGCGGGTTACCGGCCATCTCACCGCAGACGCTGACCTCGCGTCCATAGACGCGGGCGCCGGCAACTACCGACATCAGGGCGCGCAATACTGCCGGATGTAAATCGTCGTACAGCGTGGCGACGTGGGGATTGTTACGATCCACCGCCAGCAGGTATTGGGTCAGATCGTTGGTGCCGACGGACATAAACGACACCCGGCGAGCCAGCGCGTCAGCCTGGTACACGGCGGCCGGCACTTCGATCATCACCCCCACCGGCGGCATGGCGATATCGTGGCCCTCGTCTTCCAGTTCGTCGGCGGCACGCTGGATCAACAATAACGCGTCGTCCACCTCGTCGACGGTGGTAATCATAGGTAACAGCAACCGCAGATTGTCCAGCCCAATTGCGGCACGCAATATGGCACGCACCTGGGTGATAAAGAGTTCCGGATGATCGCGGGTCAGGCGAATGCCGCGCCAGCCCAGGAAGGGATTCGATTCCTCCACCGGAAAGTAATTCAGGGGCTTGTCGCCTCCGATATCCAAGGTGCGAATGGTCACGGGACGCGGCATGAAGTTCTCGAGCACCTGCTGATAGATTTGCATCTGCGTGTTCTCGCCCGGGAAACGGTCGCGGACCAGAAACGGCAGTTCGGTTCGATACAACCCAACACCGGACGATTCTTCGATGCCCAACGGCCGCTGCTCAGAAACCAGCCCAGTGTTCAGATACAGCCGCAGTTTGTGGCCGTCGGTGGTCTCGGACGGCAAACCCCGCAAAGCATTCAGCTCTTCGGAGAGTTCACGGTCGTCTGCGGCCAGGCGATCGTATTCATCACGGATGACCACGGACGGTGCAACATAGACGCGACCACGATAGCCGTCGACGATCAGCTCTTGACCTTCGATTTGGCTGACCCGATACTCGGCAACGCCCATGGCTGCCGGAACTCCCATGCCGCGGGCGAGGATCGCAATGTGCGACGAATTGGAACCGCCGCTGCTGACGATCCCTGCCAACGACTCACGCGGCACGTCCGCGATCTGCATGGCGCTGATCTCGTCGCCGATCAGAACGGTGCTGGGCGGATAGTGCGCCTCTGGGACATCGAGTTTTTGCAGCCGCATCAATACCTGCCGACCGAGGTCGCGCACATCCGAGGCGCGCTCGCGCAGATAGTCATCGTCCATACGATCGAACAGAGCGATATGTTCGGCAATGGTCTCGCGCAGCGCTCCCTGAACCCAGTTTCCGGCGCGAATGCGCGTGATGGTGTCATCGACCAAGGATTCGCTCTGCAACATGAGCCGCCAGGCATCGAATAATGCGCGGTCCTCTTCGCGCAGTGAACCACCTACCCGTTCCGCGAGCCCGGAAATGTCGTCGGCCACCTCCGCCAGCGCGCTGCGAAATGCGGCAATATCGGCTTCTATATCCTGGACTGGTTTGTCCGGCACAGCGTCCAGATCGGCCGATGCAAATACCACATAAGCGGTTCCGAAGGCGATCCCTGGTGAGGCCGCAAGCCCGACCAGGTAGCGATTGGATAGTCCATCATGTCGGCGCAGACGATCCAGCTCGCCGGTATTACGAGCCAGTACGATGGCCGCTGCAAGTTGCGCCGCTAAAGTCATGACAAAAGTCACGGTATCGTCGCTGAAACGGCAGGCATCGTGCTGACGCAGTACCAAGACACCGAGCACCTTGCGATTCTGGATGATCGGCACGCCCAGAAAAGCCCGAAAGCGCTCCTCGCCGGTCTGCTCGACATAGAGGTAACGCGGATGGTGATTGGCGTCGTCCAGATTGACCACTTCGGCGCGCTCCGCGACCCAGCCGATCAAGCCTCGATGCAGCGGCAAACGTACCTGACCGACCGCTTCTGCGTACAATCCGTCCGTGGCTTGAAGCAAATGCTCGCGACTGTCGGCATCAGTCAAATAAACCGAACAGGCATCCGCAGCGACGGCTTTTTTGACCTCGGATACGATGATATCGACAGCATCCTCGAGGGATGCGGCCTTATTAACGGATTGAATAATGCGGCGAAGTGGTTCGAGCATGGAGTGCAGCGGACTTCAGGAAGGGACGATGCCAGGTAAGCGATCGGGGCGTCGGTGGCCCGGGAAATAGCATCGGCACATGGTGAGCACGCAAGGGGGACTTATTCAGCGGCGGCGCTGGCGCAGGTAGCCGATGCGACGCTGGTTATGCTGCTCGGATGGCGACGCCTGCGCGAGCCCGCCGGGATAGTCCGCGATCGCCGCCCCGTCTGGATACAGCAGCGGCGCCAGTTCCAACAATGCCTGCTCATAGACTTGGCGCTTGAAGTAGACGACCTCGCGCAGCGGATGCCAGTAGCGCACCCAGCGCCAGGCGTCAAATTCTGGCTTTGCGGAACGGTCGAGGCAAAAATCACCTTCTTCGCAGTTGACTCGCAGCAGATACCAGATCTGCTTTTGGCCAATGCAGATCGGACCGCAATGACGGCGGATAAAGCGCTTGGGCAGCCGATAGCGAAGCCAGCCACGCGTGCAGCCGAGCACCTTGACCTGCGCTTCGCACAGGCCAACTTCCTCTTCGAGTTCGCGGTACATGGCCTGCAGGGGGGTCTCTTCGGCTTTGATACCACCCTGCGGGAACTGCCAAGCGTTTTGGCCAATACGACGCCCCCAGAACAGCTTGCGCTGCTCGTTGCAGAGGATAATGCCGACGTTTGGCCGGTAACCGTCCCGGTCGATCAAGATGACGCACCTCATTGAGACTCTCCGCATTTTTCCACATTCTGCATGGGTGGGGCAAATCCGCGGTAAGTTCAGTTTTTTTCGCAGGGATTGCCAAGCTGTGAAAGATGCCGTGCGATCACACTTGATTTTACACTGATCGACGCCTTGAGAGGACGAATTAAGATTAGATTTTTATATTATTTTCAGTATCTTGCAGAAGTCAAATGCGACCTGGCCTGCTGCCTCGCATGTTGCTTCGACTCGGATCGATTCCCCGATCCATGCTGTCAGAACCCAAGTATGCCGCTGGTCGCCTTTGATCTTCATTAGCGTAGATTCCGGCTGCCTTTGGGGATGCGCGGGTCGCGGCCGGGTTTTTCCGGTTCGGCCAAGATGTCGCGGACCGTCGGCTGGCCGAACTTGTCGTCCGCGAATGTCTTGGGCTCGAGCCGGCGCAGCGTGGCGCCGTCGCCGACAGAAAGAAGAAAAAGGACATCAAGAAGAAAAAGAAGAAAAAGAAGAAAAAGGAAACCAAAAAAGAAGAAGAAAAAGGACACCTAAGAAGAAAAAGAAGAAGAAAAAGGACACCGACAAGAAGAAAAAGCAAGAAGAAAAAGGACACCCACTTGGGTAAAAGAAAGAGGTAAGAGTCTATCTGGCAAAAGTTCAGCCGCAATTTGCAAGCGTTTTCTTGAGCATGGCGATACGGATCATATTCTCGGCAGTCCCAGTCAGGATCTCGAAATCCTTGGCTCTGCCTGCGAAATCGACCGAGCCAAGCGAAACTGTGCTCGACCACCCAAGGTTTCGGAAGGACAGCCCATCCGTCTTTGATTTTGATGGAAATGTGCAAGACGAGTCCGAGTGTCTCGTCGACGAATTTCACGGCTGTCCCGGGATAACCCGTTTGTCCTTCCTTTTGTCCTTCCCAGTAAAGTGGGTGTCCTTTTGTCCCTTCACTTTTGTCCAATGCTTTAGTCTAAAGTGGGTGTCCTTTTGTCCCTCCTTTTGTCCCTTTTGCTTTTGTCCCTTTTGTCCTCGACTTCTTTTTGTCCCTTTTGTCCCGCGCGAAGAATGGGGTCTCTTCTGCAGAGGCCCTGCGCCTCCTGTTCGAGGGCCGATGGCCCGCGTTTATGGGCATGGCACCTGGATAGTGACTAAATCGATAAATCAAAGTCGTAAAACGGCGTAGTTGCTCTGCTTGCTGGGCCAGTGGGAAAAGTAACAAAGTAGAATTAACCTATTGAATTTATTATATTTGATAGCCGCCTAAGATATCAGAGAGCCAGAAAAGTGTGGCTTGTCCTTTTTTTCCCCGCCGATGTCCCAATAAACCTTCTTGTGACTGGGTTTTTGGTTCTCAGTCGGAAAAATATACAACGTCCAAGCTCAAATACTCACGACAGTCGGAGTCATCTTATGCAAACACACACCAGCTATCGGATGCGGCAAGTTCTCGGGGCCTATCTGCTGTTGTCAGGTGCAAGCAGCGCCCTTTCGCTGGAGCAACTGGCAACCGTTGAGATTCCCGCTTCCCCCAACAGCCTGCTACCCGCCGAAGATATCCTCGACACCATCTATCCAGTGGCGACCCCATATCGAGCCTGCACGATCCTTACCGCCACCGGCGGGCACAACTGCAGCGGCGACATTCAAGTCGTCGACACCCTGCCGTCTAAGTCGCAGGCACGGCTCAGGGTGAATCTCGACGGTCAGGACATCTGGCGCAGTATCACGCTGCGCTATGAGACCTGCAAAGCGGACGGCTGGACTTGGCACATCGGCGACTCGCCGACAAACAATGGCTACGCCGGGGATGCGGGCAGCACGCAGCACGATGCCGAGGCTCAGTCGCTGAACCGCAATCTCAGGGTCTACGCCTCGGACATCGGCGGCAGCGGCCTGACGTGCCAGTTCCCCGGACCCGCAACGGTGCCCGCCAACTGCGTCGTGCAGCAGGTTACTGTCTCCGAGGACTATCTGCGGTTCAACCCGGCGGTCAACTACGGCGCCCCCGTCAACCAATGCGGCAGTCCGTACCTGTTCGACTTTCCGAACTACGACGAATACGATGCGGAGGATCACTGGGGCCAATACGAGAATTGGCTTTACTTCGGCCTGAACCGCACCTACGGCTCCGCTTCACGGCATGGCGTCGGTATCACCCGCGCCTGCATTTTCGCGTCCGCCTCGACCCTGCCCGCGGACAGCCTGATCAAGAAGGCCTGCCGCTTCTAAGCCCTGGAATGGTGCGCGCCGGCTGTCTCGCTGGCCGGCACGCCTCACATCCCGCACCGCACCACCGTAGGCAACCGCGCTGCATTGATCGTCTCGACGCTCCAGCGCCGTGACACCTAGGCTGTCGAAATGTCCTGAGTTTTGATGCCAAACCGATTCCGGGTCTTGGATTGCATCATCGAACGCACTGGGGAAGCCTAATCGGTGTCGGGGTCGCTATCGGAATCGGAATCGAATCCGCTCATCGATCAAAGCAGCCAGCTCGATACCAATCCCTCATTCCGACCTTGACACCGATCCCGACACCGACACCGACACCGACTAAGCATCCATAAACCGGGAAGCGCTTGTTTTAGTGAGACGGCAGATTTCGACAGCCTGCGTGACCCCTCCCCCGCCGCTCCGGCGGCGCGTGGCGCAAAACTAAGACCCACTCAGCCATCGTCCCGGTCTGAAATTACGGTGACACTTTACTATTTACACCATTTCTCTATCGGCTTATGCTAGGCGCACGTCTCGGCTCCCCCGAATCATCGTACCCTAGAGAAAAAGGATAGAGAAAAAGGACACCGATAGAGAAAAAGGACACCCACTTTTCATCGCAATCAAAGTGGGCGCAATCAAAGTGGGTGATCAAAGTGGGTGTCCTTTTGTCCCTTCTTCAATCAAAGTGGGCGCAATCAAAGTGGGTGATCAAAATGGGTGTCCTTTCGTCCCTTCCTTTCGTCCCTTTCGGGTGTCCTTTCGTCCCTTTCGTCCATGGTGTCCTTTCGTCCCTTATCAATGCGAGCACGCAGGAGCGCGTGGCGCCGCCGAAGGCACCGGGTCTCAATCCCCTTTAGAACGGGTCATCAATGCGAGGCGGGACGCCGAAGTTGTTCAACCCGGCCCCCGAGTCTCAATCCCCTTTAGAACGGGTCATCAATGCGAGGGGGGTGCCACAGCAGGAGGGCGAAGACCAAACGTCTCAATCCCCTTTAGAACGGGTCATCAATGCGAAATTACGGTGACACTTTACTATTTATACCATTTCTCTATCGGCTTATGCTAGGCGCACGTCTCGGCTCCCCCGAATCATCGTACCCTAGAGAAAAAGGATAGAGAAAAAGGATAGAGAAAAAGAGATAGAGAAAAAGGACACCCACTTTGTAACTCACTTTGTAACTATTCAGGCGCCATGCCCATGAACGCGGGCCATCGGCCCTCGAACAGGAGGCGCAGGGCCTCTGCAGAAGAGACCCCATTCTTCGCGCAGGTCGAGAGATAGCTGCGGATGCGGGAGAAGAACTTTGCCCCCAACTTCGAACGGAAGCAGCCGGAGATCTTCTGCTGAACTTTGCTCATGCGCAGATCCCGTTCGCCCTGATTGTTGGTAAAGGGCACGTCCAGTTCCACCATGAAGCGCAGCACATCGTCCTCGAACTGAATCAACCGATCCAGTAAGTTTCTGGATTTGGAGCGTTTCAGTCGACCGCGCTGGCCTTTTTTCCGTTGTGACTCGTGCGGTGGGGGACACTCGATCTCGGCCTCTTTCAGGAGTTGTCGATAGCGCGTTCTGAAGGCGTCAGCTTGCGGGGTGTCGAGCATACCGCCTGCGGCTTCAACGGCCGTGTTGATCTCCAACAACAGCGCTTGCATGTGTTGAGCCCACTGCTGTTGGTCCTGCTCCCAAGCCCGCTGCAGCTCGCGCAGGTGGTGAGCGTTGCACAGGGCGTGGCGACAGCGCAGCTGGTAGTCGGGTTTCCAATGATCATGTACTCAGGTGCCAGTGTACTCGGGAAGGACACCCATCGCCGCGATGGCTTCACCGCCGCGCTTGTCATGGGGCATCAGCAGTGTCAGCGTGGGGCTGCAGGCCACATGCAGCCACTTGCGGTGTCCGCCGAAGTTGATCCCAGTCTCGTCGGCGTGCAGGAGGGGCGCCTTGGCGAGCTGCTGCTTGACCCAATCCTCGAAGGGGGCCAGCTTTTCATAGGCTTCTTTGTTGAAGTTGTCGATGCTGCCGGTACTCAACGCAATGGCGAACTGATCGGCGAAGTGTTCTTCGATCCGCTTGTAGGGGAGCAGTTGGAAGTTGGACATGTAGACCGAGTGGATCTTCACTCCGGAGGCGTATTGGGCCTTGACCGTCACATGCTCCGGGAAAGGGGCGACGACTCGGCGCCCGTGTTCATCTTCCAGGATCTCGGCCTGATACTCCGTCACCACGCTGGAGATCTGGATATCGAACACCTGCCGGCGCTCGACACCGATGCGCTGAAAGGTGCCATCGGTGGGCAGCGTGGCACGATCCACCTCGAGTGGCTCTCTGGTCCGGATCATCGACCAGCTCCAGGTGGTTGCCGGTATGCCCTGTCTGAGCGCCGGGCTTGTTGTTGGTGGTGTTGCGCCTGGTCTTGCGCATGCGGTTGGGGTCGCTGGACGGGGGTTTGCTACTGTTGCGGCTATTCAGTCTCAAGCGGTTCAACAGCAAGGTGACCAGGGTCAGCAACAGTTCCAACGCTGTTCGCAGTGTCGCAGAGAGGTTGCGCTCCTGCACGATCTGCTGCCCGACCTGTTCGAGGATCTGTTCGAGGGTCTGTTTGACCTCGATGTGTCCGATCTTCATGGGCCGGGCCTAAGCGAGGTGCTCGCCCGCCTCTACGGCCATGATCGCGGCGAGCACAGCCAGGCGTTCGGCAGGGGGCATGGCCTGATAGCGTCGCCCCCAACTCGCGGCCTTGCGCTTGATGCTTTGACGATGGGTGAAGTTGCGCCCCGCATAGGCGGGCCAGTGCACTCGATCCGGGGTAAAATTGAACCACAGCTTCTCGGTTCTGACCCCGGCCTGTATCCGATGTCAATTATCTTGTCCGGTCGGCGACAACTATCTTGGCCGGTTAGTTGTCGCTGTTCTTTGGGGTGGGAGCCTCCTGTGTTGTGGGGTGGTTTGGGGCGCCCCTGGCGGGTCCGAGCACGGCAAGGAGCCCGAAGGGCGACTGGACGTGCTCGGACCCGCCAGGGGCGCGGCGCCGCGCCGTGGGGTTGTCGTCGCGCGCCGTGCGGGCGCGCTCGCGACGACGATTACTCGGCCTCGGGGTTGATGGCCGACGCGCGCGGTTCGTTACGCCGCGCCCTGTCAGCGCTGCTTGTCGTCGACCTGTTCGCTGGCGCCGGATATGCGCTCGCTGGCTCGCTGGCTCGCTGCCGCGCTGGCCGAGGGCGTGCTTGCGCCGGTAGCTATCGCTTACGATCTCGATGATGCTCGCGTGATGGACCAGGCGGTCGACGCCGGCCACCGTCATCATCTGGTCGGGGAAGATCTGATCCCAGTCGGCGAACGCCTGGTTGGAGGTGATGATCAGGCTGGCGCGCTCGTAGCGATGGGCGATGAGTTCGAACAGCACCTGTGTTTCCTGTTGGCTTTTCTTGACGTAGCCGAAATCGTCCAAGATCAGTAGCGGGTACTTGTCGAGCTTGTGCAACGCGTCTTCCAGGCGCAGTTGCTCGCGGGCGAGTTGCAACTGCTGCACCAACGCGGTGGTGTTGGCGTAGCGCACGCGCACGTTGCGCTCGGTGAGCGCATGGCCGATGGCGGCGGCCAGGTGGGTCTTGCCGACGCCGCTGGCACCGAACAGCAGCAGGTTGCGCGCTTGGCGGGTCCAGTCGCTGGAGCCGGCCAGGGCCTGGATCTGCGCGCGGGTCGCCTCTGGCAGTTCGGCGAAATCGAAGCTGGCCAGGCTTTTGCCCGGGGGCAACTGGGATTCCTTGCTGTAACGCGAAATGCGTCGGCTGTGACGATCGGCCAGCTCTTGCTCGCATCGCGCACTGAGGTAGCGCGCGCCGTCCCAGCCGTTGCGCTCGGCTGTCTCGAGCTGCGTCTGCCAGTGGCGGGCGATGCTGGTGAGGTTCAGTTGCTTGAGCATCAGCGCTAATGTGGCGGTCTGGACCATGTCAGTGCAGCTCCATGGATTGGCCCTGCGCGGGCAACAGGTGGTCGTAGCTCGCAAGCGCGTGCTGGGTACTGGGCTAGGGCGTCCAAAAGCCTAGAAATCCTTGACCGATTATTGAACCTGCCGAACGCCGCCTTTGTCTCGGTCGAATCCGCATGTCTCGCCCAGTAAAGGCGCACAAACCTAGGTTCGTTAGTCCGATCAATCGGTTACGAACAGACACGTCGATATACAGTCCTTCGAAATCAGTCCTAAAGCAAGCGGAACAAGCTGGAACTGGAGCTTGCTCATGCGCCAATTCAGGGTTCAGTATGATTTTCATAACACACGGATTTTTCTTTTGAAATCGGTGTTTTTTGACCGGCTTTCGAACCCAGGATCAGCTCGATCGTTTGGGGTTCACCCTGGTTGGCGAGTTTTTCGAGGTCACCACCATTCGTCAATACGTGACGGCGTTGCTTGGTCAGAGACGACGAGCAATCACTCCACTCGCGTTGCTCATCGACGCTAATCTGAAGACTGTTTTCGGCATCTTGCCGGGTGAGCGGACCACACAGAACCGGGATGCGTGGTGCAATCCGATTGGCATCCTTGATCTCTCCTGTGCCGTGGGTTTTGGCAACGCCGAATAACGATTCGATGGTGTCAGAGCTGATCGGCATGCCGGTCTCGCACAAACCGAGCAGGCTGGCAATCGCGAGCTGTTTCTCAATCCAGTCGGTCAAACCGCGGCGGATCGATGGCGTGGGAATTCGCTCGATCATGGGCCAGCATTCATTAGCGCTGTCTTGACTCAACCCTTTTGTCTTGAGTAGGGCCTGGCATTCCAGGATCGGCTCGACATCCTGTAGGAAGGCGTTGATGAAGGCACGACACTGTGGCAGTCGATCCAGACGCTCGCGCAGTTTCTGCAGTAACGAGCCGTTCGCTGCTCGGCCTCTGGGCGACTGTTGGAGTACCCGTGCTGCCCATTTGACCAAACGATGAAGATTCATGAAGCGCGCTTTTGTCGAGACCTTCGGTGGTGCCAGACAAGCCAGCACGGACTGCTTGAGCATGCTGGACACTTTGCCGCAGGTGCTGAGAAAGACATCGAACATGGGATGCGCGCGATACGCATGTTTTACCAAATTGGCAACCACATGAGAAAGATCGTCGATCGACACGCCGCCCAGCCCTTTTTCCTGCAACAGTCGTACGGCCTTGCCAAGATCGGTTCCGCCATCTTTCAGATAGGCAACGGGGCGGCCGATCGTGGCGATGACGCGCTGCAGCAAAGCCGCGATGCTTTCACCGGTCCAGGTATCGGCCACCGAGACAGCGACACAGCTCACATGCTGTAACGAAGGTGCACCGGCGTTGCACGCGTAATGCCTGGCATCCAGTGCGAGGACCGTCATGATCTTGCCCTGGCCGAATCCGATGGTGGCATCCAGAAGTAGGATAAAGCCTTGTGAAAACCGCTGCATACCAGTGTCAGGGTCAACACCAAACCGGTCCTCTTTCATCCTGGCGATAGCCAGTCGTGTCACCCAGTTGATGATGGTTTGTGGGCAGGGCGCTTGCGCTAATCCAAGCTGAGATGCCAGCACGCCCAAGACCCTGGAGATCGCCCGGAAGCCGATCCGGGCGACAACAAACAGTTGCAGTGCGAGAAACACGGTGGTGGTCTTGTCGCAAGCCGCTAACGCCGTGTTGCGTTGCTTCAGTTCGTCCAGCTCCTTTTTCGTATCGCGCCATGCCCGCCGATACGCATCGCGCTCCTTCTTGATCCGCTTGTTCTCCTTCTTGTGGTAACGCAAATCTGCCCCTGTTGCCACTGTTTTCTTTTTCCAGTGATCGCGCCGTTTCTTCATTTTGTTGTAGGTGCTCATCAACGCGCTCTTGCCAGGCTGTTGTTCATGTTCAAGTTGTGAAGACCGTCTCCCCGTGTCCTGTCTCAGAGCGATGGCGTGTGGTTGCGTGTCAGCACCTCATCCTGATCCTTGCCGAGGCGCTTCGCGGGATCGGGCACTTTCCGATACACTCGGCATCTGCCAGGAAAACAACCAACTCACACAGCAGGTGGATCTTGTGAACAGGCAACGACTGAAGCCAGAGAGGTTGCAATGACAGACAATCGGATGGAAGCCAAACCGATCCCAGGTGAGCGCTGTCGTTTTTGCTGCGACACCTCCTACCTTTCTGTCGCGGGGGAGGCTGTTGTCAGTTCGAGCACGAACAGCACAGCATCTGCCACTTCCATCATAATGAGCAGCACCAAGGAAGATAGCGGGGAAGATGGCAGGAGTGTAAAGCATGCCAGGACGTTTTTGGGCAAGAGGAATGCAACAGCTTGGCCCAAGACCCGATGAATACGCCACGCTACTCAGCATCGGGAATCTCAGGATGGCGGGGTGGGACGGCTGTTCGAATCCGCCCAATTCGCTGCTGATTCGCCATCGGGCAAGTAATCGTTTGGGCTGGTTGCGTCGTCGGGAAAAAGCGTTCCTTGCATGTTTCGCGGTTCAGAAAGCGGTCAAAAAAAGGGCGTGCCAGCACCCTGTGCTTGAGCTGTCATTGTATGCTTGATCGGGTGCGATTTTAAAAGGGTAAACAAGTGGTTGCAGGAGCTGCGCATGGAAATGGGGGCAGATTGAAAAAAGAGAGAAAAATGAGCGTTTGCCGATTAATATAACATATTGATTAGATTATTATTTTCTTCCTTGGGAGTCAGTTTGAGGGTAAAAACATCACGATGGGACTCAAAATGCTTTATGAATATCAATAAGTTATGATTTAGACACCCTAGTACTGGGCCGGTCGCGCAGCTCAGCCTGCTGTGTGGCTGCGTCGCGGGCGTCGAAACGGCTTTCCAGCGCCGTCAGCGTGGGCACGCTACCCGCGGCGATGCGCTCGAGCAGATACGCGCCCAGCGCCTGCTCACAGTCGGCGCGCGCGGCCAGGGCGAGGATGCCGACGATGCGTTTGCATGCCGCGCGTGCTTCTAGGTGGCTGTCCAGATGCTGCCAGATCGCGCGGTAGGTGGCGTTGGGCAGCAGGTCTTCGCGCAGCTGCGAGTAGCGAAATGCCTGCGGCTTGCGTGCCAGCACGCCGATGAGGTGGCGGTAGTCGATGCGCCGTGCCCGCTCGTGGTTGACGCTGTACACCCGCGGCAGCGTGAGCGCCAAAAGGCAAGAAAAAGGACACCCACTTTCTAGGGTGTTCAATTTGGCCTTCTTCACGCACTTCTCGCTCCCGCAGATCGATGTGCAGCGCCTGGATAGACGGAGGGTGTAAGGCGTTGATATATAGCTCAATACAGTTCAGTCGGTGATGCAAGAAAACGGCATGAGTCGGGCCAAGCCAGGACCATCCAGATCGAACTACCTACCCACTTTCCCCACTTTTTTCTTCGCTATCAAAGTGGGTGTCTTTTTTCCAATCTCGTCTTTTTTCCAATCTCGCAAGGGGAGCTAAACGGTTACGGGCACATCAACGCCTCGGCCGGTGAAGCATTTTCCCGATCGAGCGCGCCAGAGCCAGCCGATCTTGCTTTCATCCGGCACGCTGCCGGTATCTTTGCGCAACGCTGCGACTTGCCGCCATCGGCCAAGACAACCGAGCCCTTTGCTCGCGTCCTGCGTGCTGTTGCCAAGGCCACTGGATTAGGTATACCAACATAGGCACGAGTGCTGAAGCTGGCCTTGAAGGAGCCGTAGCAAGGAATGGAGACAGCTGTTCTCTTCAATCTCAGAAAAGATCGGTTTCGACTCCATTGTTCATCGCTATCGACTCTTGAGCCGGACGGGCTTCTAGCCCTCGACTCGACGCTGGATTCCGAATATCGATCCGCGACCTAGGGTAAGCAACAACAGCGGCAGGCTCATCAACCAGGTTACTCCAGGGATGGGAACGGCATTGCCGGTCAGGCGGAAACTATTGAAAGTCTGCGATTCTATGATGCCATTGTTATCCTCGAACTGGTAACCACCAAAAGTTGCGATCCCGGTCGGGGAGATATTCTGGCTAGTCGCCCTGCTCCAGGTATAAGTGTTGGCCGCCTCGCGCAGATCGATGGCATAGGTTCCGGGGTCGAGCAGGATTTGGTTGCTGCTGTCAAGCATCCAGGTCAAAGCGTCGTTGGATAAACCGGGGGTTGGGTTGACCTGATCGAAGCTGGCCACGATGCCGCCATTGATGTCCCCCATACGAATCGTGATTGCATAGTTGTCATCGTCATTGAAATTGGACAATGCGAGATAAAGCGCGTCGATCTCAACCCTGTCATTTAGTGTGAACAGCACACCCTTGTGTTGACGACGGTTAATGGATGTAGTGGCGAATGCGGGAGTAGAGACGCCGGTGTCGTTATCGAAGTTACCGAGAATAACAGCGGCGTTCGCTGTGGCTGCCGTCAGCAGACCACAGGCTGCTAAGAGAATGAGACCTGATTGAATTCTTATGTTCATTGAATGTGAAACCTGTGACAGTGAATCAGGATAAGTGAGGATGCTCTACCTCGCGGGATGAAATGAAGCGCTCGACTCTCATGCTTCGACTCACCAGCATGATCTGGCACGCAAACTTCCAGCAATCGTCTTTGCAATTCATCCCAAGGCCATCTCGTTGCGCCTCCACCCTAAACGATAATCGGCTGAAAGGCCTTGGAAGCGCTGACAATGTAGTTTACGTGCTTCCTACAAATCATGCCTACACATTTTGACCGTGCTGGCGGATCGGCTGATCTGTTGTCCAGATACTTGTTGGGGTTCGTCATCTCACCCCAATCTAGCGCTGACGAACTCCTCGGCTTCTCGTCTGTATCCCAAGCGAATCCACTGTAGAGCAAACAGGATCCTTGTGCCGAAGCAACAAACCGGTGAGATAACCCCACTAAACCATTAACTTGAGATCGAGCAACAAGATGCTGGCCATCGAAAACCTGACCAAACGATTTGACACCAGCGCCGAGCGCCCGCTGTTCGAATCGGTCTCGCTGACCCTGGCGGCCGGAGAATCGGTCGCCATTATGGGAGAGTCCGGTGTCGGCAAGTCCACCCTCCTTAACTGTATCGCGGGTTTGGAACCGGTTGATGGTGGCCATATCAGATTGCACGAGCACGACCTGACGACTCTCGATGAGGATACCTTTGCGCGGCTGCGCCGGCGCGACTTCGGATTCGTATTCCAGGCTTTCCATCTGCTGCCTCATTTGACCCTGGCGCAGAATGTGGCACTCCCCTTGTGGCTACTCGACCAGGATGATAATACGGCCGACCTGCGCGCCCGCGCCATGCTCGAGCGAGTCGGTCTCGCGGCACGCGCCGACGACTGGCCGCGACACCTGTCGGGGGGCGAGATGCAGCGCGTCGCCATTGCCCGCGCCCTGATACACGAGCCCAGGTTGGTGCTGTGCGATGAGCCCACCGGAAACCTCGATCCGGGACGCGCGAGCGGCGTACTCGCATTGCTGTTCGAGGGCATCCAGAGGGCCGGCGCCATCGCTCTGTTGGTAACCCACTCGGTTACGGCGGCGACCCATGCCGACCGTATTCTTCGGTTGACTCCATCCGGGCTCGAGCCAATCGAGCCGATCCATGCTGATGCAATCCCAGCCCAGACCACGGCTGCATTCGCCGAAGCGGCGGTACATCAATGAATCCGGCCCTACGGCATGTCTTTCTGGCCAGCTTGTGGCACCGACGCCTGGCCACATTCCTCTCCTTGTTGGCCATTGCCCTCGGCGTTGCTCTGGGATTGGCAGTGCAGCTGATTCATTCAGCCGCGCTGGAGGAATTCGACCGTGGTATTCGGCTGCTCAATGGTTCAGCCGATCTCCAGGTGCTCGGTTCACGCGCGGGTTTCAATGACGCCCTCTACCCTAACTTGGCGCTCAGCCCTGCGGTGGATCAGGCAAGTCCATTATTAGAGATCGAAGCCCGTCTTCCCGGACGCGACGAAACCCTGAAAATCATTGGCATCGATTTTTTTCGCATCGGATTGCTTACGCCTGCATTGCTGCCGATCGCGGACGATTCAGTCGCTACGAGGGGGACAGAAAAGGCCGCCGACGGCGAGCGGCTCGACGCACTGAGCCCAGATGCGCTGTTTCTGAGCCCGGCCGCGGCGGAACACCTTGGGCTCCTACCGGAGGACATGCTGCGGGTGCAGGTCGGAACCGCCGAACGCAATCTACGTATCGCGGGCAGCGTACCTGGAGCCGGTGTAGGACAGCGCCTGGCAGTGATGGATATTGCTGCGGCGCAGCAGACTTTCGAGCGCATCGGATTGATCACGCGGGTCGATCTGCGACTTGCGCCAGGCGTGACCCGCGCCATGGCAAAAGCTCAGCTCGGCGGACGGCTGCCGCCGGGTGTTGCGATGCTAACCCCGGAGGACGAATCCTCCGAGGCGCTCCGGCTCTCGCGTGCCTACCGGGTCAATCTCACCATGTTGGCGGCCATCGCTCTGTTGACCGGCGGCTTTCTGGTCTTCTCTACTCAATGGCTGGCAGTGGTGCGTCGACGCCAGGAATTCGCGTTTCTGTGTGCGATTGGGCTCGACCGCACCGGGCTACGACGGGGTCTACTGGCCGAGGGCGCTGTGCTCGGCCTGGGCGGCGCCATCGCCGGCTGCCTGCTGGCCTATCTGCTGACCGCCATCGCCTTCGCGCTAATCGGTGGAGATCTCGGCGCCGGCTTTTTTCGCGGGCTAGCTCCCCAGGTCCACTTCGAGCCGCTGTTGACGCTGGTCTATCTCGTGCTGGGTGTACTCGCTGGGTTGGCTGGCGCCTGGCTGCCGGCGCGGGAAACGGCACGTATGATTCCTGCTCGCGCTCTGCGCGCCGGCGACGAAGCCGAGGTCTATCGAGCACGACCACGCTGGGGTATGGCACTCGCCGTCCTTACCCTCGCCGCGCTGTGCTGTTTGGCACCGCCTATCGGTGGCGTGCCAGTGCTTGGCTACCTGGCGGTGGCGCTGATCCTATTTGGTGCCATCCTGGTGCTGCCGGGCGTAACTGCATGGAGCATGCCTCATCTCCCTGCCGGCCGCTCGACTCTGTGGCGCCTTGCCCGAGCCCGCCTTACCGCGGCACCGGCCCAGGTGGTGGTGGCTGGCGCTGGTGTGGTCGCCAGCGTCGCACTGGCGGTATCCATGGCGATTATGGTCGACTCCTTCCGCGGCTCGGTGGACAATTGGCTAACCCAGCTATTGCCAGCGGATCTCTATCTGCGCGCATCCGACGCTGGCGCCAGCGGCTATCTGGAACCGCAGACGGTAGATCGAATCGCCGCATTGCCGGGCATCGCCGAATTGCAGCCAGCCCGTTTCGAGTCTCTGCGGCTGACAACGACGGGTCCGGAGATGGGCTATGCCATCGAGTTGATCGCTCGCCCGGTCCGCGACAGCAGCGGGCTGCCCTTGGTCGCCGGAACACTGCGCCCCGCGGAGGAGCTGGACTCGGTTTGGATCTCGGAGGCCGCGGCCGATCGCTTGAGTCTTGGCGTCGGCGATTCCCTTGCATTACCCCTGGGCAATCGGTCTCATGACTTTCGGGTCAGCGGTATCTGGCGCGATTATGCCCGCCAGCAGGGCTCGGTGGTCGTGGAAATCGCCGATTATCGCGCCCTCACCGGCGATAACCGCGCCAACAATCTGGGGCTGGTGTTGACCGCTGACACCACGCCGGAGGCGGTCATGACTGCCATCCGCGCCATGCTCGGCGAGCAAAAGATCGAGCTGATCCTCCCCGGCAAGCTACGCAGTATGATCCTCGATATCTTCGACCGCACCTTCCTGGTCACTTATTTAATGGAGGCGGTGGCAATCCTGATCGGGCTGTTCGGCATCGGCACCACGTTTGCCGCGCTGGCGACCAGCCGCCGCAAAGAACTTGGTATTCTGCGCCACCTTGGTTTGCGCCGCCGCCAGGTCGGCACCCTGCTGGCAAGCGAGGCCGCCCTGTCCACGCTGGTCGGCGTCATCATCGGCCTGCTCGCGGGTGGGGCGATCGCATTGGTATTGATCGAGGTCGTTAACCGGCAGAGTTTTCGCTGGAGTATGGATCTGCAGCTGCCGATCGGTCTCTTGCTGGTCTTCAGCCTATCGATGATCCTGCTCGCCGCGCTTGCCGCG
Source organism: Thiohalocapsa sp. PB-PSB1 (assembly GCA_016745215.1). Classification (GTDB taxonomy): domain Bacteria; phylum Pseudomonadota; class Gammaproteobacteria; order Chromatiales; family Chromatiaceae; genus Thiohalocapsa. The sequence continues at coordinate 2,005,199 of CP050890.1, read as the reverse complement.
CGTCTGTCCGGCGCCCAGGCGATGCGCCAAGATGCGGTTCTGGCGGTGCGGGAGGACTGGTGATGCAGTACGGACGACGTACCTTGTTACCGAGAATCCTCGCCGCGGGCTCTGTATCGAAAGCTGGACTGTTGTTGGGGCTGGCATTGGCGTTGGGATTTGCTCTAATCCCGAGTCCCCGCGCATTGGCGAACGACTTCGCTCGCGTATTGGAGGGCTATCGAATTGACTTCCCGGAGGACAGCGGCGCCCACCCGGATTTCCGTACCGAATGGTGGTATATCACCGGCTGGATCACCGACGATCAGGGCCATGAGCGGGGCTTTCAGGTCACTTTTTTTCGGATTGGAACCGGTATCGGCGCCGACAATCCCAGTCGTTTTGCGCCGCGTCAGCTGATCATTGCGCATGCGGCTCTTGCTGACCCAGCCAGCGGACATCTGTTGCACGCCGAGCGCGCCGAGCGCGCCCTCGATCCGATCTCCGGTGCCGCCGTTGGGCGGACTCATGCCTGGATCGCCGACTGGTCGCTGAGCCTGAAGGACGATACCTATCGGACAATCATCCAAACGGACAGATTCGACCTCGACCTGACCCTGATACCATCGGGTCCGCCGCTGCTCAATGGTCAAGCCGGCTTCAGTCAAAAGACCCCAGACCCGGCAAATGCCAGTTACTACTACAGCCGCCCGCAACTCGCCGTCAATGGCAAACTGCGTCTTGACGATCAATCGCTGTATGTCAACGGCAGCGCCTGGCTGGATCACGAATGGTCAAGCGAGATTCTGCCGGACAACGCTCAAGGCTGGGACTGGATTGGCATGAACCTATATGACGGCGGTTCCTTGATGGCATTTCGCATGCGCCGACCCGATGGCTCCGCCCTTTGGGCTGGGGGTACTCTGCGCCAAGGCGGCAAGGCAGCACAAATCCTCGCCCCGGATCAACTGCGTTTCAAGCCTGGGCGGCTCTGGCAATCGCCCCGTACCGGCGCCGACTACCCGGTCGAGTGGGAGATCGAGGCCAATGGCAGACGCTTCGCCCTGCGCCCCCTGATGGACGATCAGGAACTCGATGGGCGCAGCTCGACGGGCAATGTTTACTGGGAGGGCGCAACGCGTCTGTTCGAAGATGGACGCGAAATCGGGCGCGGTTATCTGGAGATGACTGGGTATTGGCAAAAAGCCACGGGGCTTTGATGCCGATTCTTGATCCCGATCGGGAACCCACCCTGAGTGATGGTGCAGAAACAAGCTAAACAGGTTTTTGGCTTGGGTGTCGCCTGCCGACTCATTCGGTATCGGTATCGGTATCGGTATCGGTATCGGCGTCGGTATCGAACTGACCAACCCGCTATCCTCAAGCTCCCCGCTGACCGCGTCGCCACGCTGTCCGAGCTTCGTGAGCATGGCCACAAGACGATCGAGCAGTGCCTTTTGCTTGCTGTTGTCGTCTGCGGACAACGCTTCGCACACCAGCGAGCACGTCCTGAATCGCAGCGCACTCCAGCGCCGAGCCTCGTGCGCTTTCAAACGACCGGCGTCGATCCCCGCTGGTCGCTTTGCCGTTACCCTCAGCCATGTTCAGCGTGATGGCCTGCGATGCGCGCCTACGATGTGCACAGGCGTTGATCCTTCGCGTTACGCTGTCCTTTCACATGCTCGCAGTCGCGCTAGGCCCAGCCGACAGACTCGATGGCCGCACGCTAGACGTCGCGCTTCTCATGACCGAATGGCATAGGGCGTTTTCTCTCTCGATTCCGATTCCGATTCCGATTCCGATTCCGATAGCGGCCCCGACCCCGATTGCACTCCGCCGATGTCTGGATAGCGTTGTATCGGTTATTCATGAACCGCTACTTAGGCCCTCTGGGCCTAGCATCTGCACACAAGGCGCGAATACGTTCACCCTCTCGTATGCATATGCCGAAGCTGTTCCTTCAGCGCCGCGTTGTATTCGATTTCGATGCCCATCACACCGGCACAATCTCGAGGATTGGACAGATCTGGACGTTGCCTCCAGCCGTCGGTACACAGACGCTGAAGCGGGCAAATATGCCGGCTCAGCCGCGCTGTTCGGCATGTCGGCAGATCGCCTCCGCGGTGCCGCTGAACAGGAATTTGTGTACGGGCTCGAAGGCATACCAGTACAGCAGCCCCCAAACTCCGGCAGGGTGCCAGTAAGCGGTAACGGTGACGCGTGTACCACCCTGTGCGCGTGGTTGCAACTCAAACTCGAGCAAACCGGCGCCCGGCGCCCTCATGCCGAACGCCAGGCTCAGGCGGCGCTCGGGTTCCAGACCCAACACCTTCCAGGAGTCGATGCGATCGCCGACACGCAGGTCGGTGGGATGACGTCGGGCATGTCCATGACCGGGGCCACCGGCCATCCAGTCGATGAGTTCGCGTAGTTGCCACAGGCCGTTCATATAGTAATAGCCGTCGGCACCACCGATGGCGGAGACTACCTTCCACACGGCAGCGGGGGATGCCTGGGTTTCGGCGCTGCCGCCGGAACGCTTGGCATAATAAGCATAATCGATGCGTCGATTGCGCACGGCAAAAGCTCCTTCAATCCAGCGGGCAACGACCGGCTCGCTGGCGCGTTCGGCCGCGAACACAGCGGCAACGGCGTCACGAAAGCCGAGCAGTTGCTGCGGCACCAGGCGCCGCAATTCGGCGTCATCGGCACTGAAGTCATGTTTGAGCCCTTCGATCAGGGCGCGAGCGATGTTGGTGGGCACGGCGGTAATTAGCCGCAGCCAATACGATGATAGCCTGGGGCTCAGCACCGGCACTGGAATGATCAGCGGCGGACGCTTGCCGCCAACCTCGGCCAGTATGCGCATCATCTGCTCGTAAGTCAGGGTTTCGGCACCGCCGGCATCGAATGTGCACCCCTTGGCCGCGTCCATCTGCGGCAAGCGCACCAGATACATCAGCAAATTGTCGAGCGCCAGTGGCGGTGACTTCGAGCGCACCCAACGCGGCGTGATCATCACCGGCAGGTGATAGACCAGATCGCGCATCACCTCGAATGCCGCGGAGCCAGGACCAACGATGATGCCGGCCCGAAGCTCGATGACCGGAACCTCGCCCTGACGCAACACCTGACCGGTATCGCGACGCGAAACGATGTGCTCGCTGTCGGCATTCTCCGGCACCAGACCGCCCAAGTACAGGATACGATGGACACCGACACGCTGTGCAGCAGCGGCGAAGTTGGCCGCCGCTTCCAGATCCAGCCTGCCGAAGTCTTTGCCGGCACCCATGGAGTGGACTAGATAATAGGCCGTTTCAACACCAGACAGCGCAGCATCCAGGCTCGCCGGCTGCAATGCGTCCGCCTCCACCAGTTCGATCCCGGGCCAGTCGCGGGCTTCCAGCACGGCGCGGTTGCGGCTGCTGGCGCGCACTGGGATGCCCTCATCCAACAGGCGTGGCACCAGATGGCTGCCGATATAGCCGCTGGCGCCGAACACCAGACAAAGGCCGGGCCTGTGCTTGGGTTCGGATTGTGGTTCCAAGATGGGGGATTGTTTCATGTTGCGCGCCTCGTCGACACTCTAAGGCGATTTCTGTCGAGAAACCGACCGCCTGGCTTGCCTGCTCGTCCGGCATCGACGTTGCGGCAACCCGCCGCCCATGGAGCGACCATGGGCGGGTTGCCGCTGCGCGAAGACGCACGAGAATCCGGCGCCAGTTGGTCTATTTCTCTCCGGCAAGCGCCTAAGCGCACCATGCCACGAGCCGGCGTTCAGGGATAGTCCCGCCTTTGTTGTTGGGCGCCATGGTCGCGGCATACAGTTGATCCAGCCGTCTTATACAGCATCCTCGCTTGCGAATCATTGCCCTGGATCTGCCGATCCACAAGGTCTGGTATGTTCATCGGCACCGGGATGCAGCCATGCATCAGAGTTGCTGACGTGACACTGTCTGCAACCATGCCGACACTGTATCGATGACCTGCAGCGGACATTCCTCCTGCGGAACATGACCGCAATCCGGCACCTCGACGAACTGGGCATTGGGCAATTCCGCGGCGGTGGCCTGCGTGTCCGCGCTCGGCACAATCTGATCCAATTCGCCGGAGATCACCAGAACCGGCTGCCGGATCTCCCCGAGATGGGCGCTAATCTCAACCGGATCGGTTAGCGAGCGATTTAGCAATGCCGCCCAGGCAGCATCCCAGTTGGCCATTTCGCGATGGATTCCGGTCAGCGCGCGACGCTGGTCGTCAATGCGCATCGGTTGCGCGTAGGAATAGTCCAACAGCGGGCTCGTTTCCCCCAGATAGCGGGCCAAAAGCAGGGTTAACCGGTGCACCTGCGGCAATTGCGCGAACCAATCCGGAAAGATGGGCCGCTTCGCATGCACCCAGGGGCTCAGCAGAATCAGCGCTGGCACGCGCTCCGGGTTGGATAAGGCGGCCTCCAGTGCGAGGGTGCCGCCGGAGGAATTGCCCACCAGAATTGCCTGGTCGATGTGGAGCGCGTCCATAAACGCGAATAGTCGCTTGCGAGCAGCAGCTTTGGAATAGGGATTCTCCGCGCTCCAAGTGCCGGGCAACGGCTTGCTGCTTAGACCGTAGGGGATTTGATCGTATGCAACCACGCGCCCATACCGGGCCAGGCCATCCAGCAGCTGGTTGTAGGTGAAGGCATTGAATGTGAAACCATGCAGCAATACAAAAGTCGCCTTGCTGCCCTTGCTGGGGCCGCTCGGTTCGGAAACCTGGGCCGACGGAGGTTGCGTCTCGGCATTCGGCAAAGCGTCTTTCTCCAGATAATGCATCTCGATTCCGTCGGTCCCGGGAAAGGGTAAATCGACAAAATGGCTCTCGGACAGCGCGATTGTCTCAGCAGAGGTTGCACCTGGAGCAGGCGTCGGGTCGATCAGCAGGGGAGCAACCGCCAGCATGATCAGGGCAACGGCGACAACGAATACCAAAAAGCGGACCAGGAAACGGAGCATCGGAAGAGTTCACCTACGTAAGATCTTGGAATGCTTGCGATTGTGCTGGGGATTGCGGCTTCCAGAACACACAAGATACTGCAATAGGACGGCCTGGCAAGATGCGCCTGGATTCAGCCGATGGGATGCGAGTCCTTGTTCAGCAGGCCTGCAACAGTCAACAATCGATCTGTTGCTTGGCGCAATAGATGCAGTGTTTGCGCCTTGCCTTGGCTTGCGAGCAGCGCGCTGAGCTGCGCTTGTTCACGCTGCTGCAACACCCCGGCAATCAGTGCGGCGATTTGTTCCGGTGTCAGCGCGCCCCGCGCTAACGCACGCGGCAATGCCAGGCGAGTTAAGCGGTGCAATGCTGGCAGCGCAGTGTGCAGATTGGCTGATGCCTGGGAAAATGCGATCAGCCCACGAATCTCGTTGGCGTCCAGCGGCGCGCCTGCATGTGGGCAATCATATAACAATTCGGCGATCACCGCTGGCTCCACCTGTCGCAGCGGACCTGACAACAGCACATTCAAACGCCGCGGCAATGCTGCCCGTGCCTGATCGAACAGCTGATTGCCAGCCAGGCTCAGCGGCCGCAATACCAGCGCGGCATGGGCGCCGCTGGTGGCATTGCGGTGGCTGCCGAGCTGTACCGGCAGCAGACCACAGCGGCGCCAGAAGCGCAGCAATTGCCGGGTCGCGCCGAAGCTGGCACCGATCAGATCGCGACCTTCGGAGCGCGCCTGGTGCGCCAGCGCGTGCACCAGCCGCTGGCCGAGCCCGCGTGAGCGTACGCACCCGTGCACCGCGATGCGTACAATTCGAGTGTACGCGTGTCGTGGCGCATCGAAAAGCCCTGCATGGGCAGACAGGGTTTGCGGCAACAGATGACCGCGCGGGCGGCGCAGACCGCCGAAGATCGGCTCCAGCAGGGCTTCTGGCAGAGGGCCTTCATGGGCCGTCAATGCAGCAGCAAGCACAACATCATCAAGGCGCAGAATGCAGAGGGAGAGGTTCAGGCCATCGAGCAGGTGGCGCAAGTCCGACGGTCGGGTCTGGTAGTGGCCAAGCACAAACAGGCCGAATATCTGGCGCAGTAATGGCTCGTCAGCGATCAAAACATCAGGCTCCAGAACCTCGAAAGAGGGCAGCATCGGGTCGCAGCAAACCGCCAGCCTGGTGAATGCATGGTCGGACGCGGGCTCGGCATCAAGCAGCAGGATTTGGTTGATCAGAGACTCCAACGGGTCATTTGCGGCCCAGCGGATCGGGGTCGATAGGCGCAATGCGCGCCAGCCGGGCGTCACTCGGTCAAGCACCTCGCGAAAGCGCAATTCGAAACCGCGCCCGGTGCCCTCATAACCATGCACGGTGGTTGCAAAGACAATACGCGCATACCTGCTCAGCATCGATTCCAATAAAGGAGCTGGGATGCCGGCGGCCTCGTCCACCAACAACAGATCGGCCCGTGGGTATTCAGCAAGCAGGGTATCCGGGGCAATGAAGCGCGGCTGCCGTGTCGCATTCGCATCGACCGCGCGGGCATGCTTGAAGATTGCCTCCGCGGCGGCACGGCGTGGAGCAGTGACAATGATGTGACGTTCGGACATCGACAGCAGCCGCGCTGCCGCAATGCCGAGCGCAGCCGATTTGCCTCGACCGCGGTCGGAACTCAACACCAGCGGACGCCGTGCCCGACCCTCGGCCACCCTGCATACAGCATCGATCGCCTGCTGCTGGTCCGCGCTGGCGGCGACGCCCCGGGCCGACGCAGGCGCAGCTGGCGGCATCCTGTGGGGTTGTTGACTGGATTCTGAGCGCATGGCGGATATTTCGGTCATCGCCAGCTGCGGGCGATGCGAGGTAAAACGCGTCACCGCCGGCGATGCGACCAACAGCCGCGCGAGCCGAGCGACAAATCGACCGTTCAGATCCGCGGCGCCGAACGGGTAGACCGCGAAACGTTCGGCCTCCGGGTCCGCCAGCGCCGGCCATGCATCCAGTGCTGGCGTCAACAGCAATAACAGTCCGCCGCCTCTGAGGGTGCCGACCGCCGCACCTAGGGCATCCGGATGCAAGCCGCCGTGGGTGTCGATGACCAATAGAGCACACTCACCTCCAAGCAGATCGGTTGCCCGCGATGGTGCTAGCGCGCATGGATCATCGCTGTTGCCGACCCATAAGGTCGGCGCACTGGCGAGCGCCTCGGCGATCGCGTGTGCCGTGGCTCGACCCCAGTCCGCAGCGCCTTCCAGCAGCAACAGCCGTCGATGTCTGTCGCGCGCCGCCTGTTGCCCTAATTTCAAGGCAACGGGAAGGATGCCCTCGAGTTCAGATGAATCCAATGCAGGCGCCGGTGATGGATAAGAAATGCGATTGTTTCGAGATAATGAACGCCGGAGGCTTAGGCGATTGCCGGAGAGAAGCGCGCCAACTGGCGTCGGATTCTCGTTTGCCTTGGCGCAGCGACAACCTGACCATAATCGCTACTATGGGCGGGTTGCCGCAACGTCGATGCCGGACGAGAAGACAGACCAGGTGGTAGGCTGTCGAAATGTCCTGAGATTTGATGCCAAACCGATTCCGGGTCTTGGATTGCTTCATCGAACGCATTGGGAAAGCCTCATCGGTGTCGGGGTCGCTATCGGAATCGGAATCGAATCCGCTCATCGCTCAAAGCAGCCAGCTCGATACCAATCCCTCATGTTGACCTTGACACCGACACCGACTGAGCATCCATAAACCGGGAAGCGCTTATTTTAGTGAGACTGCAGATTTCGACAGCCTAGCCAGGTGGTGGATTTCTCGACAGAAATCGCCTTGGCAGAAATCATCCAGGCGCGCGCGGCTGGAGTGGCCGGGAAAGAGTCGCTGGGAACGCAACGAGATGTCCATTGTCATCAATGCTCCAACGGCTGCCATCACTGGCACGGATGCCGGTCTCGGTGCGCCAGCGCTCCAGCAGCGGGCGGGGTAAAGCAAGCAGCGCACCCTCGGTGGTCTCCAGCAGCGTGAATTCGAGGCGCCCGTTGGCGGCGCCGCTGATCTCGACCCGCGCTTTCCAGCAGCCATTCCATTCGCGGTGGAAATCGTAATCCAATGTCACTGGGCCAATCAATTCGGTCAGTAGATCGAGGATCAATGCGCGTGCTTCGCCAACTCGCTTGCTGAGATCCACGAGCGGAGTCGGCATGCTGGTTGCCAAGGGATGGCTTGCAGGATGATTCGGCGGCAGGGTATTTTTGCGCCGCCATGGAAAGATAGATGCCATTTTGGAATTTTGCCATGTCAGGGCAGCCGTTGCCCGATCAAGCTTGTGCTAATCGGCATGCAGCACGGGCTCGGCCGAACGCGGCAGAGCGTCCGGCGGCGGAAAACGCTGGATCATATCATCGGGCATCTCGCCCCGGCCTGCCTGATACAGGGCGCCGGATTCCAGCATGACCAGCGCCATCACGCTCAGCAGCAGGGGCACGACGCTGATGCGTGCCCAGACGATCGTGCCGATCTGCTGCGACTCCAACTTATGTCGCTCCATTTGCTGGATCGCTGGCGGCAGGGCGGCGAGACGCTGCTCCAATTCTCGCGAGTGATCAGCATCGAACAATGCCAGGCTGAGCACCGCAGCACTAACCAGATAGGCCGCGAGTAATATCCGGCAGCGGCGTGCGGACAGCCGCCAATGCGCAGCGACGAACCAAGGCTGGATACGCCCGGCGCGTACTCGGATGAACGACATCACCGCCAGCGACAGCAGCATTGGCACGGCTACTGCGAACCATTTGAAAGCAGCGATACTGGAATCCGGCTGGGCCATCGAGCCGGCCAGCAGCGCGATCCCGATCGGCAGGTTCAACAGCAACAGATTGACCATGGCCAATTCGTGGGCGGCCTTGGCCCGGCGTTGCTGATGTTGGTCGATGTCGAAGAACATGAGCTTGAGCGATCCTCGGGTCAGCGTTTCTAACACGGCGATTGTCGGTGAACGCAAAGCCGCTTGGCAAGCAGGCAGCAGCCACCGCGATGCTGCCCCGTGGCGCTGTCATCTGATGTTGGACTTGCCGTAAATCAGAGCACGGAACATACTGCGCGGGGTCGTTGAACCCATGATCCTCCGTCCTGGAGCAATGAACAGATTCCACCATGCACGCTGAAACAGCTTCGATGCAAAACGACATCCTGATTGGCAAAGGCACGCATCCGGTTTCGATCCGCCCGCAGATGGCTAATCGCCATGGCCTTGTGGCTGGCGCCACCGGCACCGGCAAGACAGTGACCTTGCAACGCTTGGCCGAACAATTCAGTCGCCTGGGTGTGCCGGTTTTTCTGGCAGATGTCAAGGGTGATCTGGCCGGCATCAGCCAAGCCGGGGGCGGTAATGACCGGGTTGCCGAGCGCGTCGTCGAACTCGGCTTGCAGGCCGAAGGCTTTCGCTATGCCGCCTGTCCGGTGATTCTATGGGATCTGTATGGCGAACAGGGCCACCCAGTTCGGACCACCATCAGCGAGATGGGGCCGATGCTGTTATCCCGCCTGTTGGAATTGAACGACGTGCAGCAGGGTGTGCTGACGATCTGCTTTCGCGTCGCCGACGAAAATGGCCTGCTGCTGCTGGATATGCAGGATTTGCGGGCAATGCTGACCTATGTCGCCGATCATGCTGCCGCATTGCGGACCAGGTATGGCAATGTGTCCGCGGCCTCCGTTGGCGCCATTCAGCGCCGGTTGCTGACATTGGAAGATCAAGGGGGGAGGCTGCTGTTCGGCGAGCCCGCGCTGGACCTGGCGGACCTGATGCAGACCGACGAACACGGCCATGGCGTGGTCAACGTGCTGGCCGCGGATCGCTTGATTCGCAACCGGGCGTTGTATGCCACCTTTTTGCTATGGCTTCTATCCGAGTTGTTCGAGCAATTGCCGGAGGTTGGCGATCCGCATAAGCCGAAGCTGGTGTTCTTTTTCGACGAAGCGCATCTGCTCTTCGACGATGCACCCAAAGTGCTGATCGATAAAGTCGAACAAGTGGTGCGACTGATCCGCTCCAAGGGCGTCGGCGTGTACTTTGTCACGCAAAGCCCGATGGATGTGCCGGACGAGGTGCTGGGACAACTCGGCAATCGGGTACAACATGCCTTGCGTGCATTCACCCCAAGGGATCAAAAAGCAGTACGTGCGGCAGCCCAGACCTTTCGCCAAAATCCAGATCTGGACAGCGAGCAGACCATCACGACCATGGGCGTCGGCGAGGCGCTGGCATCGACACTCGACAGCGACGGCATTCCCGGCATCGTGCAGCATATCAAGGTGGCGCCGCCGGGCAGCCAGCTCGGCCCGGTTACGCCGGAACAACGACGTGCACTGATGGCCAGCTCGCTTGTGGCCGGAATCTATGACCGGACTATCGACCGGGAGTCCGCCTACGAAATCCTGAAGCTGATGGCCGACCAGGCCGCGCTGGCCGCCGAAACCGCGTCGGCAGCGACCAACTCGCGGCCAAGCCGAGCGACGTCCAGGCGCGGCGCGCAAACGCCGCTGGAGGCGTTCGCCGCCAGTACCATGCGCTCCCTGGGCACACAGCTCGGACGGCAACTGGTGCGCGGCACTCTGGGTTCGTTATTCGGCGGTCGCAGGCGACGCTGAGCGGTGCGGGGCAGATGGTCCGTTCGATGTGCTCGCCCTGGCCGGACCCGCACACACCTACACTGAAAGTTCTGCAACTCTGGGTTAAACTGCCGAAATGAAGCGTACAGTTGGCATAGTGATGGATCCTATCGGAACCATCAATATCAAAAAAGACAGCAGCTTTGCGATGATGCTGGCTGCGCAGCGCAGGGGATGGGATCTGATTTATTTAGAACCCAGCGATCTGTTTCTGCTCGATGGCGTGGTGCAAGCGTCGATGCGAGAGGTCGAGGTACGTGATGATGCGGCCGACTGGTTCAGTCTCGGCGAGCCGTACATCAGACCTCTGCACGCCCTGGATGCAGTGCTGATGCGCAAGGACCCGCCTTTCGACATGGAATATGTCTACACCACCTACCTGCTGGAACTGGCGCGTGACAACGGCTGTCTTGTGGTCAATGATCCACAGACTCTGCGCGATGCGAACGAGAAGGTCTATGCGGCGCACTTCCCGCAATGTTGCCCGCCACTGACCGTCACGCGCCGCGCCGACGTACTGCGGCAATTCTTCGCCGAGCATGGCGATATTGTGCTGAAACCACTGGATGGCATGGGTGGACACATGATCTTCCGCGTGCGCACGGATGACCCGAACATCGGTGTGATCATCGAAACTCTGACCGACCGTGGTCGACGCTTTTGCATGGCCCAACGCTATATTCCCGAAATCGAACAGGGCGACAAACGCGTGCTACTGGTCGCCGGCGAGCCGGTCGCCTATGCATTGGCACGCATCCCGGCTAGCGGCGATTCGCGCGGCAACCTTGCTGCCGGCGCGCGTGCCGAGGTCCGCCCTTTGTCGGCGCGCGACCGCTGGATCTGCGAGCAGGTGGCCCCGGACTTACGCCGGCGAGGCCTGCTATTTGTCGGTCTGGATATCATCGGCGACTGGCTGACCGAGATCAACATTACCAGCCCCACCTGCATTCGCGAGATCGACCGCGACCGCGGTACCGATATCGGCGGCGATCTGATGCGCGCCATTGAGGAACAGCTCGATGCGCGCTGAATCCGCTCTGCTGCCTGCACCGCCGGCCATGCCCCGTCGCTTGCTGCTAAGCATGTGCCTGGCAGCCCTGGCGGCAATACAATTGGCCGGTTGCGGTAATTCCGAAACGCCGGTCTTTACCACCCAATTTATCGCGTTCGATTCTGCCGTCGATCTCAGCATTGTCAGCATGAGCAAACAGGATGCCATGGCGGTAGCCGCGGAAATCCAGCGCGATTTCCAGTTCATTGATCGCAGCACCCATGCCTGGGAGCCTGGACCGATGGTTCGGGTCAACGAGTTGTTGTCCACCGAACAGCCATTTGCCGTGCCCCCGTCGCTGTTGCCGCTGATCCGCCAAAGCCAGGTTCTGGCTCAGCAAAGCGGCAATCTGTTCAACCCTGCCATTGGGCATCTACAGCGTCTCTGGGGCTTTCATACCCACGAGCCTGAATGCCAGCCGCCACCGTCCTCGGCCAGTATCGCTCGCTTGGTGAAGGCAGCCCCCAGCATGGCTGACCTCTACCTGGAAGACATCATGCTGCAAAGCGATAACCCGGCGGTGATGCTCGACTTTGGTTCCTTCGCCACCGGCTATGCGATGGATTTGGCCATCGAAACCCTAAGCGAGCGTGGCGTGCGCAACGCTATGATCAATGCCGGTGGCGATATTCGCGCCATCGGCAGTCGCACCGGACGTGCCTGGCGCGTACCGGTACGTCGTGGCAACGGCACCCGCGTGCTCGGCATCATCAACGTCATCGGCGATGCCAGCGTCTTCACCAGCAGCGACTATCGCCGCAACTTCATCCACGATGATAAGATTTACCATCATGTGCTCGATCCGCGCACCGGCTATCCGGTGGAAGGTGTACATGCGGTAACCGTGTTGTACGATGGCTCGGCTGCCGTTGCGGGTGCGGCCGCAACCGCGTTGATGGTGGCTGGACTGGAGCGCTGGCAGGAGACCGCGCAGCACATGGGCATACGTTATGTGTTATTGATTGATGACGAGGGCACCATCCATATGACTCCGGCCATGGCCGAGCGCATCGAACTGCTTGATACAGAGTCCGATGTGGTCCTGAGCGAAACAAGACCGGGCGAGGAAACTCCCCCTCGCTGAGCCGAGCGATGGGTGCCACTTACAAACCCTCATTGCTGCCAAATTTCGGCGCCGGCGCCGACACCGGCGCTCTGCCCATGCGCCTGGCGCTCGTCGGAGCTGTGTTGATCCATGCCCTGGTTCTGCTTGGCATCGGCTTCAAATTACCCGATATCCAGCTGCAAAAGCGCGCTCCCATCAAGATCATGACGATCACTCAGGCTGCGCCTGTGCAGCTGCCGCCCGCTCCGAATTCCATTAAGGCCCAGGCAGATCGCGCCGGCGAGACCCTGGTGCCGCTGCCAGAACTCGATGAACCGCAACCGGATTTGGTCAGTAACGACGACGGGCTGGCGGTTAACGATGGGCCGCAAACCGCATCCACATGGATACCCCTACCGATGCCAATGCCAACGTCGGCAGTCGAACCAGAACCAGAGCCAGAGCCAGAGCCAGAACCAGAACCGAAACCCGAGCCGATTGCGGAGGTTGAACCCGAAGTGTCAGCAGAACCGGAATCCGAGCCGGAACTCGAAACGCGACTACCCGATCTGCTCAGCAGCGAGCAAGCTGCGGCGACCGCGGAGTTCGCGCCAAGCGTCTCCGCCGCAGATATCCTAGCGAGCCGCAATCATGAAATTGTACGCCTGGCAATGCGCATCAATGCCCAGACCCATGCCTACCAAAGCCGCGCCCGGCGCAAAGCAATCAGCACCAGTACAAGCGAATACCGATATGCGGCTTATATGGAGGCATGGAGACGCAAGGTGCAGCGGATCGGCAATTTGAATTATCCGCAGGAGGCAAAGAGGCTGGGCCTGCATGGCAACTTGATACTGCATGTTTCGGTGCGCGCCGATGGCACGTTGGAGAACATACGCGTGGTGCGCTCGTCTGGACAGAAATTACTCGACCAGGCCGCCATACGCATTGTTGAATTGGCCGCTCCTTTCGCTCCATTTCCAGCGGATATCGCCGCCGAAACCGATATCCTGGACATCACGCGCACCTGGAAATTCCAACGCAGCAACCAACTCGGCTGGGATAACTAGTGGAGCGGTACAGAAATCCCGAGGCGGTTCGTTGTCGTTGTCGTAATCGTAGTCGTTATCGAGCATTCGGCTAAGACGATTATGACAACGACAACGACAACGACAACGATAACGACAACGATAACGACCCCAGACTGTCTTGGAACATCTGCACCAAGGCACTAGCCATGCAACGACAGGGTATACTCTTGCCGAGACGACCCATGCTGAAACAATCGACAGCAAGTGCCGGCCAATTTTGTCGACACTACTTTGACCGGGCTCAGGTTTCCGGTATACAGTTCGACAATACAGTGCTTGCCTCCTGACGAGGTGGTCTGGATACTAGAGATATGAGCTTCGCAACCTCCCTCACCAATCATTTCCTGATCGCGATGCCGGGTCTCAAAGACCCGAATTTTGCGCGAACAGTGACCTATATCTGTGAGCATACCGAGCAGGGTGCCATGGGTATCGTCATCAATCGCCCGATGGAGATTCGTCTCGGGGAGGTTCTTGATCAACTCGATATCGAACCAAACGTCACCGGCGTTGCTGAATCGCAGGTCTATCTGGGTGGTCCGGTGCAGACTGACCGCGGCTTCGTCCTGCATACCGGCCCGGGAGAGTTCGACTCTACGCTCAGCGTGACTCCGGACATCCGCGTCACCACGTCCCGCGATGTGCTCGAGGCCATTGCCGAGGGCCGTGGACCGCAACAGCGGCTGATTGCGCTGGGATATGCAGGATGGGCAGGCCGGCAGCTGGAAGAAGAACTCAGCGCCAATGCCTGGCTGAATGGCCCCGCGGACAGTCGCATCATGTTCAACCTATCTCCGGCCGAGCGTTGGATGGCCGCAGCGCAGCTGCTCGGTGTCGACCTGAACCTGCTCAGCGGTGAGGCTGGACACGCCTAACCAGTAAATCCCATCGATCTTCAGCAAATGACTCTGGCATGCTGACCAAAAATAATAATTCAAAATCAGTCAGTTGCGGTTACGCGACGACAGGATTTTTGTCCGGGAGACGGTAGCTGGAGCAGTCCGCAGCATCGCGAACAGAAGAGGTCAATGCTTTGCCCACGCTGTTGGGTTTCGATTATGGTACAAGCAAGATCGGCATCGCTGTCGGTCAAACCATCTCGGCTACCGCAACGCCCTTGACCACTGTACGCAACCGTGGTCAAAAGCCGGACTGGTCGCGAATTGCAGCCCTGATCCACGACTGGCAACCCGATGCCGCGGTGCTCGGCTTGCCCTATCGCATGGACGATACCGAAGAAGATTGGAGCGCACGGGTGCACCGTTTCCGACGCCAGCTCGAGGGCCGTTTCGGCCTGACCGTACATTTGGTGGATGAGCGCCTGACTAGCATTGAAGCAGAGCGCGATCTGATCGCCGCAGAGCGCGCTGGAGCGCTGATCGTTGCTGGTATGCGAAACCGCCGCGACCTTGGCCATGGCGATCCGGTCGACGCCTACGCCGCTAAACTGATCCTGGAAATCTGGCTTAATGAGCAGCACTGAAATTTATCGTGATGCCAGCGCTGTCGATGCCGCAATCATTGCGATGGCTGAACGGCTACGGAGCCTGTTCGCAGAGCGCAACATCGACCGGCCGCTGATGATCGGCATCCACACCGGCGGCGTTTGGGTCGCCGAGCGATTGCATCAACTGCTCGAGCTGGAAGATCCTCTTGGG
This sequence comes from Thiohalocapsa sp. PB-PSB1, assembly GCA_016745215.1. GTDB lineage: Bacteria > Pseudomonadota > Gammaproteobacteria > Chromatiales > Chromatiaceae > Thiohalocapsa. The sequence goes on along the minus strand of CP050890.1, from coordinate 1,989,741 downwards.
CATCTGGATATCTCCTTCTATCGTGACGACTTCACCCGCATCGGCCTGCATCCGCAGGTGCGCCCATCGCACCTGCCGGAATCCGTGGATGACCGCCACATCTGCCTGGTGGACGATGTGCTGCAATCCGGGCGCACCATCCGCGCGGCACTGAATGTGCTATTCGACTACGGCCGTCCGGCTTCGGTACTGCTCGCGATCCTAGCCGACCGCGACGGTCGTGAGTTGCCTATCCATCCCAACGTGGTTGGCCTTACCGCTCAGTTAGGTCCGGGCGAACAGATCAAGCTCAGCGGGCCAGATCCGCTGCTATTGCATAGCCGGATACCGCATGCACGCCGTCGCGATGGCGAAGGAGACACAGCAAGCGACGAAACACCCCATGCGGCCGGTGACTGACATGGCGGACGTCAACCATCAACTCGACGAGAACGGCAAACTCAAGCACTTTCTGACCATTGACGGGCTAGACCGGTCGCTGCTTTGGGAGATCCTCGACCGTGCCGAGGGCTTTCTCGGCGTTGCCCGGCAGGCAGTCAAAAAGGTGCCGCTGTGCCGCGGCAAGATCGTCGCCAACCTGTTTTTCGAAAACAGCACCCGCACGCGCACCACATTCGAACTGGCGGCCAAACGCCTGTCCGCGGATGTGCTCAATCTCAACATCGGCACCTCCGCCACTGCCAAAGGCGAGACCCTGCTCGACACCTTGCGCAATCTGGAGGCGATGCATGTGGATATGTTCGTCGTGCGTCATGCCGACAGCGGTGCCGCACACTTTATCGCCACTCACGCAGCGCCCCATGTCAGCGTCATCAATGCCGGGGACGGCCTGCACGCGCATCCCACCCAGGGTATGCTGGACATGTTTACAATCCGTCGACACAAGAACCGTTTCGATGGCCTCATCGTCGCCATCATTGGCGATGTATTGCATTCGCGGGTGGCCCGCTCGCAGATTTTGGCACTGAATACCCTCGGTACAAAAGAAGTGCGTATCGTCGCGCCAAGCACGCTGATTCCCACGCGCGCCGAGGAGGCGCTTGGCGTGCGCGTTCACCACGACCTGCGCGCAGGAGTTCGCGATGCCGACGTGATCATCCTGTTGCGGCTGCAGCATGAACGCATGGACGGTGGCTTTCTGCCAAGCGAACACGAGTATTTTCATCTGTTCGGGCTGACCGAAAAACGGCTGAGATTCGCCAAGCCCGACGCCATCGTTATGCACCCCGGGCCCATCAATCGCGGCGTCGAGATGGACTCCAATGTCGCCGATGGCGAGCGCTCCGTCATCCTGGAGCAAGTCAGCAACGGCCTTGCCGTGCGCATGGCAGTGATGTCCATGTGCATGGGCGCGCAGGGGCTTAACCTGGCGACCGCAAGGCCGGACCCATAACCCCCGCGGCCAACACAGGAATTGCCGATCTCGCCGGCAATCCCGCGGATCGAGCATGCTGATCATACCGCGGACAACGACCATCGAACCGACTGATCAATAACGTGAAACGAATCAACACCCTGAGCATTCGCGGCGGACGTATCATCGATCCAGCCATTGGATTCGATGCGGTATGCGATCTGCACATCGCTGATGGACAGATCGCCGCGCTTGGGGATCTGCCGGTGGATTTCGTGGCGGAACGGGTCATCGATGCCGAAGGCCTGGTGGTCTGCCCCGGACTGGTGGATCTGTGCGCACGGCTGCGCCAGCCAGGACTGGAGCAAAAGGCCACCATTGCCAGCGAAACCAGAGCGGCGGCCGCGGCTGGCATCACCACGCTCTGCTGCCCGCCAGATACCCAGCCGCCGGTCGACACACCGGCGGTTGCCCAGCTGATCAAGCGCATTGCCGATGAACAGGGGCGCGCTCGAGTACTGCCCGCAGGCGCCCTCACTCGTGGACTGGGGGGAACGCAGATCAGCGAGATGGCGGCATTGCAGCAGGCCGGTTGCCCGGTCATGAGCAATGCCGATCGGCCGATTCACAACACGCGCGTGCAACGCCGGGCGCTGGAATATGCATCCACCTATGGCCTGACGGCATTCCTGCATCCTGCCGACGCCGATCTGAGCGAAGGTGGCCTGGTACACGAGGGATTGCTCAGCACACGCCTGGGTCTGCTCGGCATCCCCGAGGCCGCGGAAACCGTCGCCGTGGCTCGCGATTTGGCGCTGGCCGAGCAGACCGGGGCGCGCATCCACTTCCGCGGTCTGTCCACCGCGCGCGCCACCGAGATGCTGGCCGAGGCACGCGCGCGCGGCGTTCGGGTCTCGGCGGATGTCAGCGCCCACCAGCTGTTCCTGACCGAGCACGATCTGACTGATTTTAATGCCGACGCCCATGTGATACCGCCATTGCGCACATTGGCGGATCGCGATGCCTTGCGCGCGGCAGTTGCCGCGGGCGAGATCGCGGCCATTTGCTCGGATCACCAACCCCACGAGCCAGACGCCAAACTTGCGCCATTCCCTCAAACCGAACCGGGCATATCGACACTCGAGACGCTGTTACCGCTGGCATTAAGGCTAGTGCGCGATGGCACGCTGGACCTGCCCGCGGTGCTGGCCTGCCTGACCTGCAATCCGGCGCGTATCCTCAATCTTCCGCTCGGTCGGCTCCAACCCGCGAGTGTGGCCGATGTTTGCGTCTTCGATCCCGCTGCACGCTGGATTCCCGATCCAAGCAACCTGATCAGCCGAGGTCACAACACGCCGTTTATCGGCGTCGAGATGATGGGCCGGGTAGAATGGACATTGCTTGGCGGGCGGGTCGTATTTCAGCGTAGCAGCCATCGGCAAGAAGCGGTCGAGGTCGGCATTTAACGCGATTGCTCTCCGGCAATCGCCTAAAGCAGATCGACCGCTCCAGAGCGACAGCGACTGGCTCGCAGCTGCGGCAGCTGCTTGTCCAACCGCTGAAGCTGGGCTACTCAACCGCGCTGAGCTGCGCGTCCTGCCGCGCGCTGTAAAGCCATACCGGCAGCACCATGCCAATAACCATTACAGGCGCCGGTCGGCATCAGCTGTTCCAGCGCGTCGCTTGCCGCATTGGGGTCCAGTTCGCCAATCCGTGCACGGTGAAACAGATCGATGACCTGATCGGTGTGATCGGCCTGTGGGCTGATGCGCAGGATATCCACCCCGAGTGACCGCATGCGCTCGAGTTCCGGCAATAAATTCATGCTGTGGGCAGACTGGGTCTGAATGCCGTTTAGCACCAGGAAGCGTTGCTCGTCCTGGGTCGAGACCAGCAAACCGTCCGGATCATCCATGCAGGCGCCGCGGCAATCGTCCTTGGGCAGGTCGCGGGCCCGCGCGGTAAAGCAGCGTGCGGAATAAGCCAGCGGTAGGCGGCCATAACCGAAGACTTCGGTCTCCACGCCCTCGGGTCGCAGCCGCTGCATGTCCGCCAGAGTGCCCTGGGTCAATTCCACCGGCAATACCCAGCGTGTGCAGCCCTGGCGTGCCAGCAATGCCAAGGTGTGTTCATTGTAGACATTGACGCTGTGGCCGACTGCAAAGGGACGGCCCTGCAACAGGCTCACGGCACCGAGGTCGTTGGCTTCCACTAACCAGCGCTCGTTGTTGCAGAGGGCGCGCAGTCGGATCAGCTCCGATTCCGCCTCCAGCAATGCCAGAGTCGACAAGACCACTTGCTTGCCGGCAGCCTCGAGCCGTTCGCCGATGGCCAGCCAGTCGTCAAAGTCGACCTGGTTGCGTTTGCTGCAAATGGTTTCACCCAGATAGACGATATCCACCGGCGTGTCGGCAACCATGGTATAGAAATCGTCGACCCGATGCTTGTTCCAGTAATAGCTGATGGGGCCGAGCGAAAGGCGCGGCGAGGTTTGAAAGTCGGGATTATTCATGATGATCCGAGCGTCATTGCCAAGGCCGGTGATAGGCGCCAAGGGTGGTCTGCGCACCTTCTGAGACCTTGGCGAGCGCGGCATTCCAGTCCGGGCGCGTATGGAAATGCTCCGGCGCGCGTGCAAAGGCGTCCAGCGCCTGTCGCCAGACGCGCGTGACCTGGGCCACATAGACCGGGCTGCGCTGGCGGCCCTCGATCTTGATCGCTTTGACGCCGGCGGCCGCCAATTCGGGCAACAATTCCATCGCGTTCAGGCTGGTGGGATCTTCAATGGCGTGACAGATGCTCTCGCCGATGCGGTAGGTGCCCTTGCACAGGGTTGGATAACCGACGTTTTCGCCTTTTGGATGGCGTTGTATCAGCACGCCGCCAAGGCGCGTATCCAGACCATGCTTGGTCTCTTGCCATTGCACATGACTGGCCGGCGAGCAGGCGCCATAGGTGTTCGGTGAACGCCCGGTGGCATAGGACGACAGGATGCAGCGCCCCTCGACCATCACGCACAGGCTGCCGAAACCGAACACCTCGATTTCCACCGGGCTTTGCTCGATGACATGGCGAATCTGGCTCATGGACAGCACGCGCGGCAATACCGCCCGGCGCACGTTGAAGTGCTGGTGATAGAATTTCAACGCCTCGTAGTTGCTGGCCGATGCCTGTACCGACAGATGCAGATTCAGCCGCGGGTGACGTTGCGCCGCATAGTCGAGCACGCCGATATCGGCGGCGATCAACGCGTCGACCCCGAGATCCGCGGCGCGATCGACGGCCTTTTGCCAGCGCTCGAAACCGCCCGGCTGCGGATAGGTGTTGAGCGCGACGAATACGCGCACCCCGTTGCGGCGCGCATAGCGGATAGCCTCGGTCAATTTGGCCGGCGTAAAGTTCAAACCAGCGAAGTGGCGTGCGTTGGTGTCATCTCGAAAGCCGGTGTAGACGGCGTTGGCGCCATTGTCCACCGCCGCTTTCAGCGACGGCAGGTTCCCGGCGGGACAAACCAGTTCCATCGAATGCTCCTGTAATGTCAATCGGATCTGTTCGGCATGCGGGCTTTGCTGGCGAACGGGCGGCAGGCTGTGCTCGGCAGCCGATGCGGCTTTGCAGTATCGCGGATTCGCCGTGGATGCCGATCATGGGCACAATCAAAACAGCCGGGTACGCTCCCATAGCCGGAGGATGATGGCATTGACGATGGTCAAGTCATCATGGCACAGCTCGGCTTCGAGGTGACACCCAGGCAATCTCTGTCGACAAATAGACCACCTGCCTTGTCTTCTCGTCCGCCTTTGTTGTCGCGGCAAACCGCCCATGGAGCGACTATCGGGGGTAGGGGGGTGCCGCTTCGCCAAGGCGAACGAGAATCCGGTGCCAGCTGGTCTGTTTCTCGCCGGCAAGCGCCTTGACGTCCAGACGCTGCAACCCTGCCGCGACCTCGGCATCGATAGTTGAATTAGTTCTTATCTCGATGCAGTTATAATGCTGTCTCGATGCGGAATTCGCAAAACATAGGCCACTGTCGGGCGCGACGCAACGGGATCTTCGAGTCAGCACATCAAAGCCCTTGTCGCGGTTACAATCGGCACTGGATCTTAGTCACCGTCCCCGAGGTTACCGTGCACATCGACGATCAACAAAATCCGGCCCCGATTCATTGGCAAACATCCGGGCGTGCCGACTACGCCGACATTCTGTATCAATGTGCCGAGGGCATCGCCAAGATCACCATCAATCGTCCCGAGGTGCGTAACGCGTTCCGACCAGAGACGATACAGGAGCTGATCGATGCCTTTCACCGCGCGCATATGGACCCTGATGTGGGTGTCATCGTGCTCACCGGCGCCGGCGATCTGGCGTTCTGCTCCGGCGGCGACCAGCGCGTTCGCGGCGATGGCGGCTATCGCGACGGGGTTGGCAACGAACATCTGAACGTATTGGAATTGCAGAGTCAGATCCGCGCCCTGCCAAAGCCGGTCGTGGCGATGGTGGCCGGCTATGCCATCGGTGGCGGACATGTGTTGCATCTGGTCTGCGATCTGAGCATCGCGGCCGATAATGCCCGCTTTGGTCAGACCGGCCCGCGGGTGGGCAGCTTCGATGCCGGCTTCGGCGCAGGACTGATGGCGCGCACCGTAGGTGTCAAGAAGGCCAAGGAAATCTGGTTTCTGTGCCGTCAGTACGACGCCGAGGAGGCGCTGGCCATGGGCCTGGTCAATACCGTGGTACCGCTGGCCGAATTGGAAGCGACGACGGTGGCCTGGTGCCGACAGATGCTGCAATTGTCGCCGACCGCGCTGCGCGTGCTCAAGGCCGCCTTCAATGCCGACAGCGACGGACTCGCGGGACTCCAGCAATTGGCCGGTAACGCAACCGGCCTTTTCTACACCACCGAGGAGGCGCGCGAGGGCCGCGATGCCTTCCTGGAAAAGCGCGCGCCGGACTTCTCCCGTTTTCGCCGGCGGCCCTGATGCGAGCCTGACCTGATGCAAGCCTGACAGGATACGCCCGCTGGTGTTAACGAATCCCTTCAATCTCAGCCCGCGAATGACTGCATAGCGACGTATGAATCTTCCGATCTCGGCACCGCCTGTGAACATGCGCGAACAGATGGCGCGCTGGATTGCCGCATCGCGACCACGCACGTTGCTGCTCGCCGTGATGCCGGTCGTTGCTGGTCTGCTGCTGGCGATGGCACAGAGCGGCCGGTTCGCATGGTTTATCGCCCTGGTGACATTGCTGGCCTCGGCCTGCATTCAGATTGGCACCAATCTACACAACGATGCCGCCGACTTCGAGCGCGGCACCGACAGCCGCGATCGGGTCGGTCCAGCGCGCGCCTCGGCCCAGGGCTGGTTCACCAGCGCGCAGGTCAAGCGCGCCGCGCATCTGGTTTTTCTGATCAGCCTGTTGCTCGGCCTGCTGTTGGTGCAGCGTGGTGGCCTGCCGATCCTGCTGTTGGGACTCAGCGCGATCGTCGCCGGCTACGCCTACACCAGCGGCCCCAAGCCGATCGCCTACGGCGCCCTGGGCGAATTCTATGTACTGTGTTTTTTCGGCATCGTCGCCGTGGCAGGCACCTATTATCTGCAAACCCTGACCCTGTCGGCTGGTGCCATCAGCCTGGGCATTGCGCTCGGCCTGCCGGCCGCGGCGGTACTGCTGCTGAACAATTACCGCGATTTCGACACCGACCTTGTCGCTGGCCGGCGCACCCTGGTGCATGTGCTGGGGCGCCCCATCGCCCGCTATGTCTATGCTGGACTGTTGCTCTTGCCGCTCCCATTGATCTTGCTAGGCGGCCTGCCAGGCCCAGGCTGGCCGGTGCTGCTGGCGTTGCCGATGGCCATCCTGCTGATCCGAACGCTGTTCGCCGGCACCCAAGGCAGTGCGCTGAATCCGGTCCTCGCACGTACGGCGCAGTATCAGGCATTGCTGGTGCTGCTATACGGCCTTGGCCTGCTGATCAGCTGGCTGCTGCATGGGGTCTTCGGCAGCGCGTGAACCTGCGCCTCGGCATGCGCCGCTACCAATTGCCACTGCGGCGGCCCTGGCGCAGCGCGCATGGCGAATTGCGTGAGCGTTGTGGCTGGCTGGTCAGCGCCAGCGCCGAGGGCATGCGCGGCTTTGGTGATTGTGCGCCGCTGCCGGAAGCCGGCACCGAAAGCGATCGGCAAGCGCGCAGAAGGCTTCAGCATTGGTGCACGTTCGCCTCGACCCAGACCGGCGAACATGCCATCCAGACTCTGCTCGATGCTCTGGCCCGGGCCAAGCAGCGCCTGACTCCAGCCGCTGACTGTGCCGTGGAATCCGCGTTGCTGGATCTGTTGGCCCGCCACCGCGGACTGCCGCTGCGCTGCCTGTTGGCGGCACAAGCCGCCGATCGTCTGGCGGTCAACGCCGCCCTTGGCAGTGCCGCAGAGCTGACTGCCGAGCAGATCGCCACCGCTGCCGCGGATGGCTATCGGGTATTCAAAATCAAGCTAGGCAACGCCGCGCTCAGCAGCGAACTGGCAGGCATCATCGCTGCCGCGTCGGCCCTGCCGCGGGCGGGCCTATTGCGGCTGGATGCCAATGGTGCCTGGACTCCCGATGTCGCGTTGCATTGCATTGCGGCCCTCGACGGCATCGCCATCGACTGCCTGGAAGAACCGCTGCGGGAACCCGTCGATGCCGATCTGGCCGCCCTTCAGGCTGCCGCCAAATTCTCCATCGCGCTGGACGAATCCCTGCCGCGGCGCCTACGCCCGCTGGATCTGACGCGGTTACCGGTGCGTCGCCTGGTGCTGAAACCCGGGGTGCTGGGCGGACTGCGACCAACCCTGGAGCTGGCGCGCCGGGCCACCGCCGCCGGCCATGAGGTGGTCGTGACCAGCCTGGTGGAGTCCGCCGCCGGGCTCTGGGCCAACGTCCAGCTCGCCGCGGCGATCCACAGCCCGCTGGCGCATGGACTTGCCACCAGCGCCTGGCTTGCCGACGACCTCGGGCCAGCGCCGATACCCCGGGCCGGCCAGATTGCATTGCCACCCCAGCCGGGCAGTGGGTTTGCGCCCGCGGGTCGTACGCCTTGAACAGGCCGGGGCGACAGGTGCCGCTGGCAGGTTTTGCAGGCCGGTTGTATGGCAAGCATGCCGGCGCTGCTCCGCGCATCCTGCTCTTGCATGGCTTCACCGGCGATGCCCGTGATTGGGGGCTCTGGCCGGAGCATGCACCCGCGGCGCTTGCCATCGACCTGCCGGGCCATGGCGCCAGCCCGGACCCGACCGGCGGCTTCGCCGATGAAATCGGGCGCCTGCTTGCAGCGCTGCCGCCAAGCATCGAGCGTTTGGTCGGCTATTCCCTGGGTGGACGCATCGCCCTGTCGCTGATCGCTGCAGCCCCCGCGCGCCTGAGTGGCGCGACCATTCTGTCCGCGCATCCCGGGCTCGACAATGCGCAACAACGCCGCGAGCGTCGCCGCGACGACCAACACTGGATCGGATTGCTGCAAACCCAAGGCATCAACGCGTTCGTCGACGCCTGGGAGCGGCAACCGCTGTTCGCGACCCAAGCCGGGTTGCCAGCGGCGGTGCTGCATGCACAACGTCAGCGAAGGCTGGCCCAACGTGCCGAAGGGCTTGCCCGCAACCTGGCTTGCTTCGGCTTGGCAGAAATGCCCGCAACCTGGACCGCGCTGAAACATTGGCCAGGCCATCTGCACTGGCTGGCAGGTGCCCTGGACGCCAAGTTTGTTGCCATCGCCAAGCAAATGAACAATATGCGACCACGGACGCATGTGCAGATCGTCCCCGACGCCGGTCACAATTTGTTATTGGAAGCGCCGAAAATCGTACAACGTTGCCATGCCCATTAGACCATGCGGCGGACAACGACTCCAATAAGAGACAGCCATGTGCACCAAGCCCCCAGACTACCGCTTTCGCGTCGCGCTGCACGACACCGACGCCGCCGGCATCTTGTTCTTTGCACACTTGTTTCGTTATGCCCATGACGCCTACGAGACATGGATGGAGAGCCGCGGCTTTTCGCTTGCGAAAATGATCCGCGACGCTGATCTCGCCCTGCCGCTGGTGCATGCCGAGGCCGACTACCAACGCCCACTGCGCCATGGCGACCGAGTCGAGGTACTCGTCGACGTGGCCGTGATCGGCACCGGCTCGTTCGGCATCGACTATCGCTTCCAAAGCGCTGGCGGCGAGCTTGCCGCCAGCGCGCGCACCGCCCACGCTTGTATCGATCCGCGCACGGGCGCTCCCTGCCGTCTGCCTGTGGACCTGCATCGGGCGCTATCGAACGCAATGTCCGGCAGCCGAATGAGGCCGCCGCAGGAGCCCGCTGGAGAATGACCATCCGGACTTTGATCTCTGGATACTCGAGCAAAGCGCAGACCGATCATGCATGGCTCGAACGGATGCGACCCCTGAGGATGCAGGCTTCCCCGCTTCTTCCCACGCAGCGAGACTGCAAAAGCAGTCCAGAAATACGCAAAAAGAAGATTAACCACCAAGGGTGCTGCCTGCAAAGAATGCCAGGAGTCACCGCAGAGACGCAGCGTGCGCAGAGGGGCCAAGGCGCCTCGCCCGCAAGCGGAACGTTACGCGCCGTGGGAGCCGGTCGCCGTAGGAGCCCGCTTGCGGGCGACGGGTCGGCCGTGCAAAAACCAATTGGCAACAGCGACAGCGCCCGCAGCAGCTGCACATTCGTGGGTACGTCCCAGGCTTTCCTCAGGTTTTTCCGGTTTATATGAAGCGTCGACAGCGACGCCAGGGCTGCCGAACGCCCGCTGCACAGCGGCCTGCGCCTTGCCGATCGCATCCAAATCCTGCCGGGTTTGGAGCTTGGCGAACAGACCATCGCGCGCGGTTTCCTTGGTCGGGCCTCGGGCAAGACAGGCACCCCCATGGCCGATATCGGTCACCTGGAAGATTGCGTCTGTAACTTTGCGTTACCGAGGGCGAATCCGACAGACGTTCTCAGGGATGCCCAGGCGCGGCATCCAGGGATTTCAGTAGCTTTTGCAGGCCGGCGTCGCGCTGGTCCTGCGGAAACAGATCGACATGCTGAATGCGCTCCAGGGTTCGCGTGTCGTCGATCTCGATGGGCGGAACCGCGCATGCCGCCAAGCGCACGGGGAAGATATAGGCATGGTTGGGGCCGCACTGGCGCAGCGTCGCGATGGCATCGCGCAGTTCGGGGTACACGCCGGAGCGATAGCGGTCTTCGGTCAATTCCGGCGACAGGCAGAGGATAACGGCGTAAGCGTCCTTCAGCGCCGCGCGAATTGCCTGTTTCCAGTCCTGCCCGCCGAGGATCTGCTCGTCCCACCAGACGCGCTCGCCGGCGGCCTCCAGATCGGCCACCAGCCGCGCCACATCGGCCTTGTTGTCATGGCAATAGGAAACGAAGACATGTTTGTCGTTCATGGTCATTGTCGGATGGCGCCTCAGCGCCTGGCGTTCATTGCGATAGCCGGTCGAATCCACACCGTTCAGCAGATCGGTGACAGAATAGTGCCTATCGGCGCCGACCGGGACCAGTGATGGCTCATGCAGTTGCTCCAGCGTCAACAGGTGCTCATAGGGCACGGTCAGATCCGGATGATCTGGCAACGGCACCTCCTCCTTGGGCTGCAATGCCGGAATGGTCGAATGCACATGGCGGAAGGCGTTGCGGACCACGGCCAGATCCTCCTTGCGCCGTTCGCGCGGCCCCTGCACGGCGATGAATACCTTGTGGTTCTCGAAATCCCCGCGCACCAGCACCCGGGTCTGATCGAACTTCAGCACCGTCCCGCTGCGCCAACTGCATTCGCGGTCCACATGCTGGTGCATGCGCACGATCAAGCGACAGATCACCCCCGGCGGCAGGACCGGATAGCTGTACTGAAAGTTCAGCGATCTTTCCGGCTGCCAGTCCAGGCTCTCGGGCTCCTTGGGATCGAGCAATTCCGGCACCAGCCAGCTGGTCTGGTGGCCTTGGTCGAGCGGATAGGCCAGCTCGAACTGCTGCATCTTGCGCACGATAAAATCGTGGCGGTTCTGCGGATAACCCGGCTGCGCATTCAGCACCGCTGTCAGCTTCCGGTAGGACAGCAGGCCGTCCAGCCGTTCTTTCAACTCGCGGTCGTTGATCAGGGCGTAGACGCCGCCGGTGACCCACTCCGGGTCCAGCACATAGGGATCGTTCTGGCCATAGGGATCATCCGGGTCCTGGAAGTTCAGCACCACGCCCAGGTCGTGCAAAAAGCGGATCAGATGGTCCTGATTGGCGCGCTTGTCCACGCCATGATTATTGCAGATGCCGCGATAATCGTCGATGGGCAGAAAGCTGCGCTCGGAGGCCGTCTGCTCCAGCTCCGCCTTGACCTCGAAGTAGCTTTGCGGCAATTCATCGAAGACCTGCGGCAATCGGCGAATCTGCTTGCCGATTTCGCGTCGCAGAGTCGCGATTCCCCGACCATCGGCACAGCTGGTCTGGAGGAAGCCCCGGATGTTCGAATAGTCGCGCTTCAGCCGCGTCTCGTTCAGCTCGTGGGGATGCTGGTCGCATTTGTTGACCACCACCAGCACCGGCGACTCGTCGCCGTAGCTGCGGATGATTTTGAGCCAATAATGGATATTGCTCTCCTTCTCCCCGGCCCGGGCGTCGATGACCAGCAGATAGAGGCTGCGCCTGGTCAAAAAGAACTGATGCGTCGCATGCATGATCTCCTGACCGCCAAAGTCCCAGACATGGATCTGGATCCGCTCGCATTTGCCGTCGCCGCCCGGCTTGCCCGACACCTCCCAGTCGTCGATATTGATGCCCTCCGTCGGCAGCTCGTCCGGATTGCAGGCCCGCTGATGAATCAGGTAATGCACCAGCGAGGTTTTGCCGACGCCGCCCTGGCCGACCAACAGCATCTTGGCCTCGTTGAGCCTGCGCGTCGGCTCGGCCCGGGATTGGAAGTACCAGGACAGGATTGTTTGGGGATCGGCGAGGTCGGCCTGTCCTAGGGGATAAAGCCTTGTTTCTTTATATTCTGGTCCGAGCACCTCCGTCGGGATACCCAAGGCCTGATTCCCGTGCAGAAAGAGGCCTTCCAGGCGCTCGCAGCCACGCAGTGATTGGGGCAGTTCCGACAGGCGGTTGTCAGACAAGATCAGTGCTCGCAACCCTGTGAATTGACCCAGCGACTCCGGCAGCGCCGTCAGTTGGTTACGCATGAGGTCCAGCGACTGCAACTGCGTCAGCTGACCCAGCGACTCCGGCAGCGCCGTCAGTTGGTTAAAGCTGAGGTCCAGCGACTGCAACTGCGTCAGCTGACCCAGCGACTCCGGCAGCGCCGTCAGTTGGTTATCCCCGAGGTCCAGCGACTGCAACTGCGTCAGCTGACCCAGCGACTCCGGCAGCGCCGTCAGTTGGTTAAAGCTGAGGTCCAGCGACTGCAACTGCGTCAGCTGACCCAGCGACTCCGGCAGCGCCGTCAGTTGGTTATCCCCGAGGTCCAGCGACTGCAACTGCGTCAGCTGACCCAGCGACTCCGGCAGCGCCGTCAGTTGGTTACCCGCGAGGACCAGCGACTGCAACTGCGTCAGCTGACCCAGCCACTCCGGCAGCGCCGTCAGTTGGTTACCCCCGAGGACCAGCGACTGCAACTGCGTCAGCTGACCCAGCCACTCCGGCAGCGCCGTCAGTTGGTTAAAGCTGAGGTCCAGCGACTGCAACTGCGTCAGCTGACCCAGCGACTCCGGCAGCGCCGTCAGTTGGTTAAAGCTGAGGTCCAGCGACTGCAACTGCGTCAGCTGACCCAGCGACTCCGGCAGCGCCGTCAGTTGGTTATACCTGAGGTTCAGCGACTGCAACTGCGTCAGCTGACCCAGCGACTCCGGCAGCGCCGTCAAGCCCCTACCGAAGAGGTCCAACTCGGTCGCATTGCTGCGCAGCGCACCGGCGATCACCTGCTCCAGCGATTTATCTCGAGTATCACGCTTTCCCATCCTCACTCCATATCCTGTCTCATTGACGAATCGACAGAGTACAGCACATGCGAAGGTTGCGAAACAGACCCTGCCGCGCTCGCATTTGCCTGTTTCCGGTATGTCTCTGCTTAGTGATGGTGCAGAAACAAGCTAAACAGGTTTTTGGCTCGGGTGTCGCCTGCCGACTCATTCGGTACTGCCATCGGCGTCGGTATCGAACCGACCAACCCGCTATCCTCGAGCTCCTCGCTGACCGCGTAGCCACGCTGTCCGAGCTTCGTGAGCATGGCCACAAGACGATCGAGCAGTGCCTTTTGCTTGCTGTTGTCGTCCGCGGACAACGCTTCGCACACCAGCAAGCACGTCCTCGATCGCAGCGCACTCCAGCGCCGAGCCTCGTGCGCTTTCGAACGACCGGCGTCGATCCCCGCTCGTCGCTGTGCCGTTACCCTCGGCCATGTTCAGCGCGATGGCCTACGATGCGCACCTACCATGCGCACAGGATTTGATCCTTCGCGTTACGCTGTCCTTTCACATGCTCGCAGTCGCGCTAGGCCCAGCCGACAGACGCGATGGCCGCACGCTTTGCGTCGAGCTTCTCATGACCGAATGGCATAGGGCGTTTTCTCTCTCGATTCCGATTCCGATTCCGATTCCAATAGCCACCCCGACACCGATTGGGCTTCCCCAGTGCGTTCGATGAAGCAATCCAAGACCCGGAATCGGTTTGGCATCAAAATTCAGACATTTCGACAGCTTAGGACAGGGCCGACAGCCTTGCTCCTGGGTAAGGCGCGGCGCTCGAGTCCATTCCGCCGGCATCATTTGCCGGGTCGCCCGCAAGCGGGCTCCTACGTCGGCCGTCCACGGCGGCCTGTAGGAGCCCGCTTGCGGGCGACGCGGCGGCTGCATATCAAGGATCGACCACGGGACAACCGTCCTAATGCCCAGGCCGCTTCGTGGGGATGACTCATGGACCGAGTCTGCTGATGCGTCCCTGGGGCGCGAGCCCATCAGTGGTCGGGCATGCTCTGGCGCAGCACCAGATACAGCAGCGGCCCAAGCAACGGCAGCCAAAGAACCCGGCCCAACCTGGTCTGCCCGGCCTCGGCCCTGGCTCCAGCCGCTCGGCGCCGGTCGAGCGTCGCGGTGCGATGCAATACCAGCGTGAGGATGACGAAGTCCATCGACATGACCGCTATGAGCGTTGATTGTTGCGCCTGTGCCCAATAGGCCGCCGGACTGCCGGTAGCGGCGAGCAGCAGCAATGCAATGGCGATCAGCGTCAGCAGCACCCCCGCGGTTCGCGAGCCGAGGATGCGAGCGATGCGCCCCGGTCGCCGCGACAGGCTCGCATCGTCCTCGCGCACTATCAGATAAGGCAGTAATGCAAAGGCTCCCAGCGCAAAGGTGCCGAGCACGAAGGGGCCTGGACGCGGGCGGCCAGCGTCGGCCAGTAACAGCGCGGCGAAGGCCGCCGGCAACACGCCGAGCAGATTGAATATCGCGATGGCGATGGGATCGACGCGCGCGCTGTCGAACATCAGCATCGCCAGCACCTCGGCGCCGAGGCTGGCATTCGGGGTCGGCGCAAGGAGCAAGGCGAAGCCGAGCAGGCCGAGCCAGAGCAACAGGTAGATCAGGCGTTCGAACATGGACATCGGGTGTCTCGTTATTGCGATTGACGGACCATCGCAAGGTCCGGTCGCGAGCCGCCGATTCCAATGCGCTGTGAACGCCATGACCGCCGATCAGGGGATGCCTGGTGCGAGTACGCCAGCCAACACGCCAGCCAGCGCCGAGTCTCATGGTCATCCGCGGCGGCTACTGCTTGCGTAGAATGCCGATCCATTCATCCAGGATGAAGTTCGATTCACCGCAGAGACGCAGAGAACGCAGAGAAGAGGATGCATCCGCCATGGCCCCTCTGCGCACGCTGCGTCTCTGCGGTGAATCCCCCTCGGATCAGCCCTGCAAGACGACCCTGGGGCAGCGGGCGAGCTGGCCGTGAAAGAGATCCGGAGAATGATGCGCACCGAGATCCGTTTCGGCATGCCGGCGCAGGGCTTTGGCTTCGTCGGCGGTGCTCTGAATCACTCCACGGCGAGGCCCGTGCAGGCCTCTTCCAGCGCCGCCGTCCAGGTCGCCGCAGAGCGATCCGCGGCGTACCCCTCCAGCAGAATGAAGTTCGACACCGGCTCGATGGCCACCAAGCAGACCCCCGGATGGAACGTTTCGTCCTCGCACACCGTTACTTGCCGAGGCGCCATGCCCTCGCCAACTTGCCGTGCGCTGCGCCTCGACATCCGTGACCAAGGCCGTTTCCAGGGCCGCATTGAGCTTGTGTTGCGCGCCGTCGCTCACCCCGACCAAGGTCGAAAGCCCGCCCAGCTCCAGAAATTCACTCACCAGCCGGGTGCCGCCCGCAATCTGATACTGAAGTGCGCCGCTATCACCATCCGGTGCAACCAGGACGTCCCCTCCGGGGTGCGTACGAACGCCACAAGACCGGCTGGGCATTTCCAGGCGGTTTTTCGTGGCACTACTCCAGCAGGGTGCTGTGTGCCACGCCCAAAGCTGCCACGCCCAAAGCGGCAGCCACCTCGCGTTGCGTCTCGCCGGCTGCCAACCGTGACTCGGCAGCAGCGATGTGTTCGGCCTGCTCCAAGCGCGTGCGCCGCGTCACGACCCGATCCCTCGCCTAGATAGCGCGGCATCTATGTAGGGTCTATAGTCAAGCTTAGAAGAACCTTCGTACATCTCTCCGAATCCTCGGTGAATATGTGCACCTCCAAGGGTGCGAAAGTATGAGGATTCTGCCAAATGCCTGAACGCCGATCACCAGGCTTTGGGCTCGGACTTGGCCGGAATTACGAGCAAGGCCGAATTGAACAGGTGAATAGAGGTGTGAGAGACAACTGTCAACAATGAATCACCGACATTTGATTCTCTTCATCGCAAATGGATGTTCACAGAGAATGGGTAGCGCTATTCAGAATTGCTTGCAGAACTGAGGCAGGGTAATTCGAGCTGGCTGCCTTGAGTGTTAAAAATGAACTGGAATGGGTAACGCAATGAAACTGACCTCAAAGACCCGACTGATCGCTCTTTCCGCTTTACTGGGAACGACGCTTGCTGGACTGGCCGGTGTGGCATCCGCGGCTCCGACCATCATTGTCGATTTATACTTCGATCTGAACGCGCCTCCTGGTAGTTGTGTGCACAGAGACCAATGGCTGGGCTTTACATATAGTTACTTCTGTACCCTTAATGGCGTACAAGGAGAGTTCGAAGGTGAGACCGAGTATGGCATGGTCTATCCCAGCGGCACGCTTTGGCACTTCAAGGGCAACTCCTGTCAGCCAGGCGTCGGGTTCCGAGTGATCTGCCACGACTGAGATCAAGCGGCTTGACGTGAGCCAAGCGAGTGGCAGGCGTGGTTGTCCCGCCTGCCTTTCGCTTTCTCCGGGGCTCGACCATTGCTACGCATCGATATGACATGCGCGGCAAGCGCGGCAAGCGCGGTCGATCGGATCGACAGATCGTTGCTCTCCGATTGATCAGGCATTGTACCCAAATAATGGTAAAGACCGAGACGAAGAAATGGACAAGCGAATTACAATCACAGTCACAATAACCGCATTGGCATCGACTGCTGGTCTTGCGGCCATCTTGCTGATGGGAGGCGACGGGCAAATGCCGCCAGCGGCATCCCGAGCCCAGGGCGCATCGGAGGTGGTCACCGCACGGGCTGCCGCGCAGGGTCCGGTGGACGTCGACTATCAGAATGAGCTTACGTCGAATCTGACGACCCTGGCAGACAGGGTTTCACGGCTGCAGCGACAGGTTGCATCGCTGGAACATCGGCTCGAACAGCGCTCGGTCACGGAACCGGTCGCCGAATTCACGGCGCTGCCTCGGATCCAGGACGATCCATACCTTACCGAGTTCGAGGCGCCCGACGGCGCGCTTGGCCTTGACCCTCAGCAGGAGATGAATATCGAAATTCGTTTCGAGGAGCAAGCGGTGGAAACCGCTTGGTCTGCAGCAGCATCCGACGCAATCATGCGTGCGGTCGAGCAAAGCAACCTGCCTCGGTCCTCCGTCATGGCGTTAAGCTGCCGTTCGTCCATTTGTCGGGCCGAGGTCGACGCGCTAGACCCCGAGCAACGCCAGGATTTCCTGCGCAACCTTCCGTTAAAGTTCGGTGGGGATATGCTCCTGGATGAGGTCTACGCGACCTATGAAAAAGACGACCCGACCGGATCCATGGTGCTGCACATGAGCTTTGCGGATCAGGATGGTTGAGCCCACCCTGTACAAGTCATCCCAACGCTTGAACTAATCAGTGGTCGGGCATGCCCCGGCGCAGCACCAGATACAGCAGCGGCCCAAGCAGCAGCAGCCAAAGAACGCAGCCCAACCTGGTCTGCCCGGCCTCGGCCCTGGCTCCAGCCGCTCGGCGCCGGTCGAGCGCCGAAAGACCCCAAAAGGGATCCCAGGACCCCAAAAGGACCCCAAAAGGACACCCCCCAAAAGGACACCGGACACCCCCCAAAAGGCCCCCCCCCCAAAAGCCCCCCAAAAGGACACCCATTTTTTCCCCTTTTCACCCCCCCAA
This sequence comes from Thiohalocapsa sp. PB-PSB1, assembly GCA_016745215.1. Lineage (GTDB taxonomy): Bacteria > Pseudomonadota > Gammaproteobacteria > Chromatiales > Chromatiaceae > Thiohalocapsa. The sequence goes on along the minus strand of CP050890.1, from coordinate 1,971,797 downwards.
AAAAGCCCCCCAAAAGGACACCCAAGGACCCCTCAAAAGGACACCCATTTTCCCCCCCCCACCCCAAATAAAACAAATAAAAAACAAATAAAAGGAAAAACAAATAAAAGGACACCCACTTTGATTTGTTGATGTGAAGCCGGTCGCGATCAGGTGCTTTGGGGTAGTAACAGGGATAAGTAAAGTGGGTGTCCAAAAAATAAAAGGACACCCATTTTGATTTGACTCTGATAATATCCGGACCTCCAAACCCACATTCTCCGCTGTGCTGTTCGGCCAACTACATCTGAACCTTCAAATCCTTCCAGAAGCGAACGCCGAGGATTTGGCAGGCGAGCCGTAGAAGGTCCAGCGTCTTGTCGTTGCTCTCGTTGGAGCCGACATACCAATCAGGTGCGAAGACCTCGGTAGACTTCCAAGGCCCTGGTTACCCTGGATAGACGGTCTCCGCTCCAATCTGCTTGCCGCGGAGCAATGGCGCTAGTGATGCGCAACTCACTCTTCCTCCTCGCGATACGGCGAAAACGACCATTCAACATCATCCACCTTTACGAGAGATGATTCTCTAAATGTCACTTGCCGCGGATCGAACAACACAATGTTGACACCATTCTCGTGCAACGCGCTAGGGTAACGGATTCCGTCGAAACCCCGATTTCTAAACCATTTGGTCAACCATTGTGTAGGGCGGTAGTCGATCTCCGGCCGATCATCGCGTTCCAATGGCTTAGACAGGGACTGTGCGAACTCCTGCATCAAGCTCCAAAAATCAATCCAATACTCAAACCCCTCGTCTACGAACGGATCGACCCGTGCTGGTTTGTGCAGCAAATCGAGAATGTTGGTAGGCTGATTGATCTCGAACTCGCCCACCGAAACCAGCAGTCCGCGAGCTGGCCGCACCTCGGCCACCGCAGTTTCGCGTTGCTCTGCCGCATAGAACACAACTTCACATTGTTTGTTGGCTCGGCCGGGCTTGGCTTTCTCGGGCGGCGGTGCTCCTATCCTCTTCCCCGTATACGGCACCTTCCGACCGAACTGATCCGTAGCAAAGCCTCGTTGAGCCCGGAACAGCGTATCCTGTGAGAGCTTTCGCTTCAGGATATGGATGTCTTCATCGACACTCTCTGGAATGTAGTGATCGAGTGATTCGTCGTGAAGAATGGCATAGCTGAAATCTCTCCAGCTTTCCGCCGGTGTTTGATGCACCCATGACCGACGTGCCACGACCAACTCACACGCGTCGGGGAGAGGTTCGCCGCTGTCATCATCCCAACCGGATTCCAGAATTGCTTGCAGAAGCCTTGCTGCCTCCTCGGTGCCTGAGAGAAGGTCGCTGAAAACGTGACAGCCTCCATCAAGCGCCTGATACAGGGGTTCGCCCTTATCCCACGCGTCTTCCCATGGAGCGACGGTGCTACCACTATCAGCAGGATGGTATATTCGAACTGCGTTGTGGAATGCTTTGCAGAGGGCGGACACGTGTATTAATGGAACCGCCTCTGAACTGCAGAAGTCGCACCGCCCTTCGTCGCGTGATTCGTCCTCTATTATTGACAGTAGCGTGGGATGGGCGAAACAGTTGGGGCAGCAGTATTCTGGCGACGGGTAATCCATGGTGTTCTTACTCCTTTCTGTCGATCTGAAGCGCTTTTTTCAAGGAAGCGCAAGCCTTTAACGGTTAAGTTAGCGAGCAAACGACCGTTCTCTCCCATAGCTGACACAGAATAGGCAGCGCTGCATCACCCTCACCGCCAAGCTCGTTTCAACGGAAGGATACCTTCAGCTCCTTACCCCAGCGCAGACCGATGACTTTGCAGGCCAGCCTGATGAACCTGAGCTTCTTCTCGCTGCTTTCATTGGTCCCGAGCATCCAGCCTGGCGCGATCTCGTGTGCGAACTTCCAGAGCCTCGGATTTCCCGGATACAAGTCTTGCGGAGTTGCGGCGATGTATCCGCGCTTGCTGGGCTTTCTGGCCTTCGCCAAGTCGGCCGTGAGCGCCTTTTTGAAACGAGCCGGAAAGGTAGGTTCCAGCTCTGCAAAGTTCTTGAAGATGCTGACGAAGGCTTCAGTGAGGTCCTTTGCAGGAAAGGCTTGCCCGAGCAGTTCGTAGCCTTGCGAAGGCACCGCTGCGTCCATTTTCGGTGTACGGTCGACATCAGGTTTCGCCTGGATGGACTCCTCGAGGGTAGCGATCGTGGTATTGATCTGCTGTACCTGTGCTCGAAGGGCATTGATGGTTCCGAGGATGTAGTCCGGATTCTCTTGCTGCTGGGTTGCGTACATGGTTTCGGTCTCCGTGGGGGATTACTGGGCAGTTCGCGCAGGTAGGTCGCATGGGCGGCGCCTTCGCCTGCTGTTCCGTAGGAGGCGCCGCTCCGTCCTCGGAGATGCTCGGTAGACCGTCAGCACGGTGTTCTCTGCGAGCACGGCGCGGATGCCGCGCAGGCGTTCCACGGCGTCGATCTGCTGCTTGAGCAATCTGACTTCGCGGTCCACGTCTTTGTCGAGGACGTAAACGCTCTCGGCGTCGATCGCTGTTCCGATCCGTAGGATCAGGTCTGTGTCGCGTTCGCGGATGCCTCGTTGCGTCATCCTGGTGCGCGCGTGGTTTGTGAGAGTGGAATTCATCTGTCGTTGCTCCCGCCAATTCGCAATCGGTCGACGCGTTGGCTTAGGCATTGCGCGCGACGTCCGCGAGAACCCAGTCGCGATCCCCCGGTCTCTGGATATAGATGTCGCGCCAGGCGTTGCGGTTGGTGCCCTCGGCGATCTTGCTTACGAGAGACGACGGAGAAAACGGCTTGCCCTCGAACTCGGTTTGCTCGTCGAAGACAATCTGCTGGTGCCGGATTTCCGCTTCGTGGACAGCAGCCTTATATGTCATCCGCAGCTTCGTTCGGTTGGGCAGGAACAGGTTCTTCCACATGTAGCCTTTGTCCCGGTCGCCGTATTTCTTCTGCTCCTCTTCCCACTCGCGATCCTCCCAGTAGGTTTCGATGTACTCGTCGTTGTCCCAGGCGTCAGCATGCCCCGCCGTGCCTTCCAGATGGATCTCAAGCGCATCGTTGACGTAGTTCGCGATGCTGATGACCTCGGAACCCCGGATATCTCGACGCCGGTAAATCTCCTGGACTAGTTCTGCTCGGACCGGGACGTAGATGTAGTCGGTTGGTTTCTCGTTCATGGTGAAGCGCCTCTGCGTGCTGCTCTTGTGGGTCGTACTATAGTAACTATCGCACTATTTGCCAAGAGCAGTGCCAAATAATAGTTTCGATGTCCGGAGAGGAGACGCCTCTGCTGATACCCGCAGACCCTCCTGTAGTCCGAAAAAACGACCGTTTTTCCGGACCGATCGGCAAGACCCTCACCATCGACCTGCAAGCCCGTCGCACAGTCCGAAAAACCGGTTCTAGCAATCAAGGTTCGGATTTCCTAAACTCCGGCGAGTACGTCGAACCAAACGACCGTCGGAGAGGTGATGCAGATCGGCTACGCTCGCGTCAGCACCCGGGAGCAGAGCTTCGACCTCCAGGTCGATGCCCTGCACAAGGCCGGCTGCGAGAAGGTGCTCCAAGAAGTGGTCAGCGGGGCCAAGGCCGAGCGACCGGTGCTCGACGCCCTGCTGGCTGACCTGCGCCCCGGCGATGTGCTGGTGATCTGGAAGCTCGACCGCCTCGGGCGCTCGCTGCGCCACCTGGTCGAGTTGGCCGGCACGCTGATGGAGCGCGGCGTCGGTCTGCGCAGCCTCAACGACCCCATCGACACCACCACACCGCAGGGCAGGCTGGCCTTCAACCTGTTCGCCTCCCTGGCGGAGTTCGAGCGCGACCTCATCCGCGAGCGCACCCAGGCCGGGCTGACAGCCCGTAGATTGGGATGAGGAACGAATCCCAACGTCACAGCCGTTCCCCAAAGTCTCTTGCGACCTCATCCACGCAGCCCCATTCGGCCGTCACCCATGCTGAAGATCCCGGTGAAAGGATGAAAATCTCCAATCGATGGCGCGTTGGACATCAGCATGCTCGAGTGGATTGTCATGCACCCCGCTGACCTGTTGATTTTATTGCAGATAGATTGGCCATATCGTTACAGCTACCCCGTGTCGAATCTCAGCGGCGTCAGCCAGTGTTCAGACGTGGGTCAATGGGTATCCCTCTCCCAGATCGCTGGACCCCAAACTTCGACAACAAAGATCAGAGTCATCAGCAACAGCAATAAGGTGGCCATGAGGAGCGCCAATGACGCCATTGCTTTGGTCCCGATCGAATTCGCCCTGTAGCTCGAGCGCAGAACGAATTCCAGGATGATTAGGTTGGGCAAATAGAAAAAGAAGGACATCACTTGATCAAACGGGCCAGTCAAGTCGGGCGTGCTGCCCAAACCTCCGGTAAACAGGAACCAGAAGCCGTATTCCATGCGGTACAGCCATGAACCTATGGCCAATAGGTATAGACGTAAGGCCCAGGCCCGATGCACCGCGATGCGCTTTGCCCTGGCGTGACGGTAGGTTGCAACGGCGGCGGCTGCCATCAGGACACCGTAGAGAAAGAAACCGATATTCATCACGGGACCGCCGATCGTTCCATGGAGCAGGATAAACAGGATTCCCCCAATGGCTGTCAGCAGGGAGGCGATCAGGTAGATTCGACCAACCAGACGATGTAAGCCAATCCATCGATTGCGAACTGCTTCGATCAGCTGGATGCTTCCCAGCAACAGGATCACCGCGCCGGCGAGAAAATGAACGCCGATGCCGCCGGTTGCAATGGGCATTCCCTCCACATAGAATTCCGATGCGCCGTGATTCCAGCGCGTCATATCGCCGGTGAAATAGGCGAGGATATAGAGTAAAACAATATATAAGCTAAAGCAGATCGCGCTGCTCCAGACCAGAACCGCAAATGTAGAGGCCAGCCTGCGAAGCACTGTGTCGAATCGGGCATCCCATTTGGCGTATTGCATGCTGGTCATCTTGTGTTTTCTCTCCGGTGCGCTTTGCCAAGCCAAATTAGCCTATTTGGCCGGATATGGATTCACGAAAAGCCGAGTTTCCAGGCTCATTGCTTTAGTACCTGCCCTTGATAGCCGGCCTTCGCCTTCAGATCCGCGGCCATTGCCTGCGCCTTGTCATGGCTGGTCACCGGCCCCAGCCGCACACGATAATAAGTCTTGCCATCCAACTGTACTTTGCTAACGGACGCGCTGAAGCCGTTGGTTTTCAGCTCGTTGACCAGGCGTTGTGCTCCTTCCCCATTGGTCAGACTCGCGACCTGGATCATCCATGCTCCAGGCCCTTCGCTGGGCCTGTCCCTGGCCGCCGAGGCCGTGCCCTCGGGCTCAGCGGTCTGCTCCGAGCCGACCGAATTCACGGGCGCCAGTCGCTGTGGCAGCCTGTGCTTCGGCTCTTGGTCTAGGGCACGCAACACCGGCTTGTCGCGCGCATAGATATCCTCTCTGAACGCCACCCTGTCCTGATCCGCGACCTCGGCGGTCCAGTACAGAATCAGTACCGGCAGCGGCTGCGCCAGATCGACGCGCGTGGTGCGCTCGGAGGCAACGACCTGGTCGATGCGCGCGCGATCCCAACCCGGGGTGTTGGCGAGCACCCGCTCGGCGAGATCGAACGGATTCTCCACGCGAATACACCCCGAGCTGGTGGTGCGCCGGGATCGATCGAATAATTCCTTGCTGGGGGTATCGTGCAGGTAGACCAGGTGCTCGTTCGGAAACATCAGCTTGACCCGTCCTAGGGCATTGTTCGGGCCGGGATCCTGTCGCACCAGATAGGGAAAGGGCTCGATGGACCAATCCACGGAGCGCGGATCGATCTCCTGTCCCTGGCCATCGAGCACGCGTAAACCCTTGCGCCGAATGCTGTCCGGATCTTTACGGGCTTGCGGCAGGATGTCTTCGTTGAGAATGCCGGGGGGGACCGTCCAGGTGGGATTGAACACCAGGTAGCGGATGGCGTCGCGAAACACCGGCGTCTTGCGATAGGTCTTGCCCACCTGTACCCGCGAGGACCAGACCAGCTCACCGCCGCGCACCAGATAGATCCGAAAACCGGCAATATTGACCAACACAAAGTCGCTTGGCAGCTCGCGCTGCACCCAACGGGCACGCTCCAGGTTGACGCGGATTTGGTCGATGCGCCATGCCACCGGCAGATTCATCGCGGCCAGCGTCGCCGGGCCGATAATGCCGTCCGCGTCCAACCCATGACGCCGTTGAAAGGTCATCACCGCACCCTCGAGAGCCTCGTCGAACCCTGCGCTATCGACAGCCTCGGCGGCCAGCTCGCCGGTTACTTGCAGGCGCGCACGCACGGCTGCAAGCCGTGGATCTGGCATGCCGGGTTTGAGTGAGGGTCCGGATGGGATCTCCCGCCAACCACCCTTGGCAGCCAGGTCTCGATACCAGGCCAGCGCGCGTTTGAGCTTGTGGTAAAAATCGGCGTCGTCGAGCAACCGATCCAGATGTTCCATGGGCGATGCTGACTGCATGGCGCGCTCGAGTTCTGCCAGGGGATCGGTGGTCAACAGCGGCTGTTCGAGGTTCCAGTTCGAGTCGAGGGTTGCGGGATTGACCTTGCCATGGGTACGGTGTGCCGCTATACGCAAAAAGGCATCCATCAGCAAGAGTTCGAAATCGGCCCGCAATGCGGGGGATAGCGAGCGGGCGCTCATTGCCAACAAGGCTTGGCGATGATAATCGTCAGGATTCAGGCCATGCATGTGCATGCCTTCGATGCCGTCGAGGACATCGCGGATGCGGTTGTCGTCGAATGCCAGGTCGTATCCGCGTTGAGCGTAATAATCGCCGATCAAGCCGCTGTTGATGATCCTGGCACCCTGAATGTCGAGCTCGCCCTGCTGCTGTAAACGACCGATGCGAGCTGCAAGCTCGCGATTCTCCGCCGTACAGAGAGAAGCCGTCAGAAGACACAGCAAAGCGACGAACAGGGCTCGGAAACGAAGGGTAGGCATGATCGATCCAGGCATGATGATTCCGGTTAGCTACGTGATCCGATGGCGCCGACGGTGATTTCGAATGGGCTGCATATAGCTCGGCAAGGCATCGAGGCATTTAGCCTGATAGGTGCAGTCTCCACATAGAATATCCAGAGGAGCGCCCAGGTCGCCGATCTTGCCGAGGAATTCGCTCGCCAATCCGGCGGCATCCGCGCGCGGCCGAGAAAGCGCGGGCTGACGGAGTGCCCGAGTTGACCACCGGCCGTCTGACCTGAATCCCTGATCTGAATCGATAACCCTGTGACCATGAAAAATCAGCTCATCTTTCGCCTGACCGCGGGCCTGCTCCTATTGTGCGCGATCTATCTGGTCGGCGCCAATCTGCTGCTGTCGATGCAGCAGACCCATGACTTCGTCAACAGGCTCCAGCCGGAGCAATTCTCGGTCTCCTGGGAGCGGGCCTGGAGCTGGTATCCGTTTCGCGTCGAGCTGCATGGGGTGCATGCGGACGGACAAACGAACAAGGAACAGTGGCAGGTGGATGCGCGCTCTGCGCGCGCATCATTGTCTTTGCTGGCCCTACTGCAAGGGCGCATCGACATCTTTGGTATCCATATTCAGGACGTCGATCTGCGTCTGCGCCCGCTGCGCAAACCTGGCGTTGACGACAGCAGCCAGCGTGCCTTCTTCCCTGTCGTCAGTCACCGCGATCCGGATGTACTCACCCCAGATGCCATCGGTGGGCAACAAGACAAACCCGGCAAGACCTTGATCCTTTCGCTGGAAGATCTTCATCTGCGCGGCGAGCACAGCTTCTGGGTCGCCGGGGCCAAGGGTGAAGCAAGCGGTTCCCTGTCCGGCAATTTCAGCATGAATACCGACGGCGGTCGCATTGCCCTGGATGCCGGAACTCTGGATATCCGGCTTCAGTCGCTTTCGTTGCTTGGTGTGGACGAGGCATTTTCCGGCGCATCGATCCAGGGTACATTGACGATCCCCAGCATGCTTGCATCGGATCTGACCCAGGCCGACGGACTCAGGCGAGCCGATGTGGATGCCCGCATTGACCTTCCCGTCAACACCCTGGATTTCATCGATCCCCTGATCGGCGGCCTTGGCAAGGCATCCATCAGCGGCAAGGGACATGTGCGTGGGCGATTGCACCAGTCCGCCGGCGAGCTTCGATCCGACACCGACCTGCGCATCGAGGCATCGGAGCTGATATTGGATTTGCCTCCCTACAGTTTCGATGGGGATGGCGTCGTACTGTTGCGTATCCATCCTGCGAACACCGAGCGCGCCGAGCTCGATGTGCATTTCGGTCATGTCAACGGTCTATTGCACCCGGCTGGCCAGAAGCAACCCGTCGCCCTGTTCAGCGGACGCGACTTACAGGCCAACCTGCAAGGCGATCCCAACAGCGCCGATCCCGATCGCCTATCGCTGAAAATCAGGATTCCCGAGGTCAGTGTTGCCGACATGGCGGTCTACGATGCGTTGATTCCGACAAAAACTGGACTGGAATTGCTCGGTGGACAAGGCAGGTTGGCAGCCACCATCGCCTTACAGAGCACGCATCTCGACATGGCGTTGGACCTCTCCTCGGCGGCCGCGCGGGTACGCTACGATGCACTTGAAGGCCGTACGAATCTGAATTTCAAACTCCGCGCCCGGGCACAACGCGACACCGGCACCAGTCTTGACATCAGCGGCACCCACTTGTCTCTCGACGACACGCGCTTGAGTCGGGATGCCACGGCGACCGAGGACGCGCAACCCTGGAGCGCAGGACTCGACATCATAAAGGGCAGTCTGAAGGTTCCCGTTGGCCAGGTAGGCGAGGATCAGGAGACGCTGGACAACCTACGCCAGGCCATCGCCGCAGCCGTCGCCGAGCAGGAATTCAGCACCTTGTTAAACGATGCCGACGGAGAAATGGAGGCGCAATTTCAGGTATCGAGCCTGGACTGGATCGCCGCACTGCTTGGGCGTCCCCTCGACATGACGCTGGACGGTCGCGGCCAGATCGACGCTCACCTTCTAGTGGAGAGTGGTCAGGCCGTCTCCGGCACGCACCTCGTTGTGCAACCCGAGGCCGTATCGCTGGGCATTATGCAGCATCTGATCGCCGGTCAGGGTAAGATCACACTCAGTGTCGAACCGCAGAACACAGCTTCTCTGCTGCGTCTGCAGGTCGCCCTCTCCAACGCCACCATGCGCCGCATCGACGAGCAGCAGCCGAACGTTGAGCAGGTCGCATTGCAGGCCGATATCCGGGTTCCCCAGGCCGCGGATGCTCTATCCAAGTCGGCACAGGTGGATCTGAAAATTCCGTCCGCCCGCGTCACCGATATGTCCGTGTTTAACGCCTATCTGCCAGAGAATACACCGGTTGTGATCGCCTCCGGGGAGGCCGACCTGCTCGGCGAATTGCACACGGATTCCGGCAAGGTGGAAGGAGCGCTGCTGCTGACGGCCAGCGATATCAAAGTACAGATCGACGCTATCGATCTATCGGGCGATTTGCGCTTGACCGGCCTGATCGTCGGTGGCGACCCGGAAGCGATGCGTTTCGATGTGACCGGCTCGTCCTTGCTGTTCGATAACTTCGACGTCACAGGCGCCAGCGCCAGCCATGACGGATCGCGCTGGGGTGCGCGCATTCAGCTTGACCAGAGTCAAGTCGTCTGGAACAAACCGATGGAATTGTCCACCAAGGCGAACCTAACGGTGACCGATACGCGGCCTTTTGTTGCCATGCTGGAGAACGCCCGTGGCGAGCACGACTGGATCAGCGAACTATTAACCCTCAGCGACCTGGCGGGCAATCTGCACTTGACCACAAATGCTCGGGGCGCCGTGCTGCACGATGCTTTTTTCGGTTCCGATACAGCCAGCATCAGCGCCCGCGGCCTATCGCGCGCGAATCATCGCGAGGCACTGCTGCTGGTCAGATACAAGCGATTCACCGGCGCCTTGGCATTGCAGGATGGTCAGAGCAGATTCAGCATCCTTGGCGCGCGCGAGCGATTTGCCAACTATCTGCCGGACAAAACAGCATTGCCGGAGCGCGGGATCAAGATCGCCCCAGGGAAGAAGCAAGAGGTTCCGGAGGTCGTCGAGGAGCCACGGAGGAAATCAGCCCCGATTTCGCAAAGAGAGCGAAAAGCACCGCACAAGGAGGCCGCCAATCCGTTCCTGGATAATGACTTTTAACGATACGGGTGTGCTGCATTGGTGCGAAGCCACCAGCGCCTTCCACGGCGACCCGATGCGTGGCGTTGACAACCCCTGCGCAAATGCAGAAAAATCCATAGCTGACAGGACGACTGCCGCAGACGTCCAACAAGTGCATTAGCCGGGCGCCCGCAGTCAGTCAGAATCCGAAGCTACGGCGCAGCGCGCAGGCGTGGCGGCACGCCTCGTCGCGGCAAAGCGGGCGCCGGCTATGCATAACGTTTCGGTCAAGAATTCGCGGCAACAGCTATCACTGATACGGCATGAAGAAAAGCGTCTACATCGAGACGTCAATTCCAAGCTATCTCACAGCGAGGCCAAACCGAGATTTGAGGGCTGCGGCTTGGCAGCAACTAACCGTACAGTGGTGGGATGAAGCGCGTGCGGGTTATGACCTCTTTACATCAGAGTTGGCCCTTCTTGAAGCGTCAGCAGGAAATCCGGAAGCAGCGAAAAGAAGGCTTGAATCGCTACAGGATATTCCGGAACTGGAAATCGACGAAGAGGTTCAGAAGCTTGCTGAACAGTTGATTGCAGAAAGTGGTGTCCCGGCAACGGCGGAAGCCGACGCTCTCCATATTGCTGTTGCGGCTATTCATCGGATGGACTATCTACTCACCTGGAATTGCCGACACATCGGTAACGCCGCAAAGAAGCCTATCATTCGAGCCATTTGCAAAAATGCAGGCTATCCGTATCCGGAAATCTGCACGCCAATGGAACTACTCCCGGAGAATGAAAGCGATGTACCAAGATGAAATCATAGCTGAGGTATGGAGAAATCGAGACTCCTACGCAGCGAAGCACCATCACGACTTGGCCGAGATGGTTGCTGACCTTCAGGTTCGGCAAAAGAAACGAGGTTGTATGCTTGTTGATAGAAGAGACCGAACAAGCGCATCAAGGCGACCGCATACTGCGCCGTCGAGTTCCGGCAAGAATTTCGAGTTACGGTAGTGGCGCAGTATGCGTCGCCGCATGCATGGCGTTGGGCAGCGAAATTGCCAAGGCTACCGCAGAGACCAGTACACTCGGCCACAAACACGGCTGCCCACTTGCTAGGGCGCTGTTGCGATTACCTCTTCTCGACCAGGGGAAAAGGGGCCAGGCTCGAATGGCACTAAGATAAGCGCAAGCGCTTGAAAAAGCTTGGGGAAGGCTGGCAAGGGTGATACGGTGAAACCATACTAGCCACCCGAGGAGCCAGCCTTCATGCATACTCACCATCCCCCGGTCTTGGAGCAGCAGAAAGAGATATAGCGCCGCCGCCGAGGACCCCGACTCCTATGCGTTCTTCAACCTGTTGACGAGTGAGCAACTACTTGACGGGGTCAAGGAACTGCTGCCGCCGCATCGTGATCGGGTGTTCCCGCCGACGGAGACGTTGTCGATGTTTCTCGTGCAGGTACTCTCGGCCGATGGCAGCTGCCAACAGGCGGTCGATGAGGCGGTGATCAAACGCATCATTGGCGGTCTGCCGCGCTGCGAGCACGAGTGCGTATTGCCAGGCGCGCGGACGCTTGCCGACCGAGGTGGTATCAACGTTGGCGCGGCAGGTGCGGCGCATGATCGGCGCAGGCGCGCCGAGCTGGTGGCATTGCTGGAATCGCCCGGTACGCTTGGTCGATGGCACAACCATGACCATGGCGGACACGGGGCCGAATCAGGCCGTAGATTGGGGTTTCGTGACGCGATTTGGAATATTTGCAAAGTCTCGCACGAGTTGACACAACGCGGACTGAGCTTTGAACGCCAGGTGCCGGTTCCGATCGAGTACTGAGGCGTCCCGCTGGGCGAGGGCTTGTGCGTCGAAATCTCCATGTGTCAAGCAGGGTATTGATAGAGCTTCGATCCGTTGAGCAACTGACTGCGTTGCACCGCAAATAAATCCAGGTCGGCCTGCGCCTGACCGACCTCGAACTCGGCCTACCGCTGGAGTTCGGCGCCGCGCTGATGGAGGCAGGCTTCTCCGTGGGCCGGAACTTCTTCAATCATACCGAGGTCGGATTCCCCAGTCTGATCAGGGAGAATCGATTTAGGTTAATGATGGTGCAGTCGCGGTTTCGCAGAGGAGGTAGGTGAGTTCATGCTGCATTAGCATACACGACATTAGTTATTTTTACTAAGCAATTGTATTTAAAACAGATAGAGCGGTATGCCTCTGCGGGCTGGAAAGTAAGGGGCTAGATATTAAAAAATTTGATATGACCATAAGCACGGGCATTTTATCCGTCAATTGGCCATATCCGCACATTCAGCTTAGACCCGTCGTACCTTTGAGAAGGGAAATAAAGTATTTTGAAACAATAGCTTATTTAAAATTTCGTCAATCGAATCTTCCCCAACCATCTCTGACATCATCAGTAGGAATTATGGGGCCCGAAAAAAGCATTAGTCGCGTCGCATATAGTTGATTGGTAATATTGTCCTCGGCTAATACCCTACAGACGCCGTTAAATCGGCGCTTGCAACCAGGGAGCGACGAGAAATTTGCTCCTTATGGCACCGCCAGTTGGCTTGCTCCTGGAACGGAACAGGGCAACATATCCCTGAGGTAATCGGAGTTACGATCTTATGATCACCACTAACCCCTTCGTGGAGCTTTCCGCTCTCATTCCACCTGCGGTCATGCAGGCCTACGTTATCTTGATGGTCTTGTTGGTCATCGGTGGCACTTTGCTGGACGTTGTGCACAAAAAGAGCGCGCAGTATTTTTTCGAAAAAGGCCAGTCCTTGAAGAAAATTGCTAAGCGTGAAGTCACCAGCGGCGAGAAGATGGGTCTCGCCATCAGTACGGTTACGAACGAGGTGTTGGCCTCGAGCGAATTTCAGAATCCGGAACGTCGAGTCTCTCACCTGTTCACCATGTATGGTTTTGTCGTTTTCGTAGTGACGACTGCCATCATGATTTTCAGTCTTCCTGTCGAAGGTGAAGGTTCTAGCTTGATTCCGCTGCTTTGGCATTTGGGTGCGGCCAGCCTTTGTTTTGGTGGCTATTGGTTCTGGTTCAAGATCCGCGTTGACGTACGCTCGGAGGGCAACCAGTGGTACGACGTACATCAATCCGACCTGTTCATCGTATCCTTGTTGCTGATGGCAACCTTTGCGCTGGTCTGGTCCCTGATGCAATCGGCTGGTGCTGGCGTCTTGGCAGGTATTTCGCTGTTTATCTTCATCGCTGCATCGACCACATTGTTCAGCACCATCCTATGGTCTAAGTTCGCTCACATGTTTTTCAAGCCTGCGGCTGCATTCCAGAAGAAGGTCGCCGTGGCGGATGGTTCGAGAGACAAGCTTCCGGATCTACCCGAGTTGACGGATCCGTCGGTAAAGGAGATGTATCCGGATATTCCGACCTACATGGGCGACAATCCGCCGAATATGGGGCTGGGTATCAACCGCGAAGCCCCGACTCACTACTGATCTTGATTCGATGAATCGAGATAGAAAGAGGAACTAATTATGCCAACTTTTGTTTACATGACTCGCTGCGACGGTTGCGGTCAATGCGTGGATATCTGCCCTTCAGACATCATGCATATCGATCCTAAAGTTCGGCGTGCCTACAACATCGAGCCTAACATGTGCTGGGAGTGCTACTCCTGCGTTAAGGCCTGTCCGCACAATGCGATCGATGTTCGTGGCTATGCAGATTTTGCCCCACTCGGACACTCGGTAAGGGTGCGCCGCGACGAGGAGAAGGGTGTTATCGCCTGGCGGATCATTTTCCGTAATGGCGAGAAGGATATGAATCTGCTAGCGCCAATTACCACCAAGCCCTGGGGACAGCATATCCCTAAGCTCGCAGATGTAGCATCACCGAGCAAGGAAGTGCGTGACAGCCAGTTATTATTCAACGAGCCGAAGTATCTTCGTATGGATGATGGGGGCTTACACACGCTTGAATCCAATGGCTTGAAGATGCAAGAAGGGGTTTCCTACTAATGGCTTATAAGACTGTTATCGAAGACGATATCGATGTATTGGTTGCAGGTGCTGGCCTTGGCGGTACTGGGGCCGCCTTCGAGGCTCGCTACTGGGGCAAAGATAAAAAGATCGTCATTGCTGAAAAGGCCAATATTGATCGCTCAGGTGCTGTGGCTCAGGGTCTGTATGCGATCAATTGCTACATGGGCACCCGTTGGGGCGAAAACAACCCAGAAGATCACGTGCGCTATGCTCGTATCGATCTGATGGGTATGGTCCGCGAGGATTTGCTGTTCGATATGGCTCGGCACGTTGACTCCGCGGTTCATCAGTTCGAAGAATGGGGCCTGCCGCTGATGCGCAACCCGAAGACGGGTGCCTACCAGAGGGAAGGGCGCTGGCAGATCATGATTCACGGTGAGTCTTATAAGCCGATCGTCGCGGAAGCTGCGAAAAAGTCGGCCGACAAGGTCTTCAACCGTATCTGTGTCACTCATCTGCTGATGGATGAGGCCAAGGAGAATCGGGTTGCCGGTGCCGTCGGCTTCAACGTGCGTACCGGTGACTATCACGTCTTCAAATCCAAGACCGTCATCGTCGGCGCAGGCGGTGCCTCGAACATCTTCAAGCCGCGCTCCGTTGGTGAAGGCGCAGGCCGCGTCTGGTATGCCCCATGGTCATCCGGCTCAGCCTATGGCTTGATGATCGGTGCAGGCGCCAAAATGACCCAGATGGAGAACAGGATTGTTCTTGCTCGCTTCAAAGATGGCTATGGTCCGGTGGGTGCCTATTTCCTGCATCTGAAGACCTACACCCAAAACGGCATGGGCGAGGAATACGAGTCCAAATGGTTCCCGGCCTTGCAGGAAATGGTCGGCAAGGAATACCTGGATGTCGAGGCATCTCACCGAACCCATCGGCCGATCCCGACTTGCCTGCGTAATCACGCCTTCATCTCCGAAGTCAATGCCGGTCGCGGGCCGATTCACATGGTGACCATGGAAGCATTCCAGGATCCGCACCTGGAAGAGATCGGCTGGCATAACTTCCTGGGTATGACAGTCGGCCAAGCAGTATTGTGGGCGGCAACCGACGTCGATCCGAAGCATGAGAATCCGGAACTAACAACCTCCGAGCCCTATGTCATGGGCTCTCACGCGACCGGTTGCGGCGCCTGGTGCTCGGGTCCGGAGGATGTCTCACCACCAGAGTATTTCTGGGGCTACAACCGGATGACCACGGTCGAGGGTCTGTTTGGCGCCGGTGATGCCGTTGGCGGAACGCCACACGCCTTCTCGTCCGGCTCCTTCACCGAAGGTCGCCTGGCCGCCAAGGCCGCCTGCAAGTACATCGACGATGGCAAGGCCGAGGGTATCCATATTTCGGATGAGCAGATCAACCGCCGTAAGGAAGAGATCTACAAGCCGATGGAGCACTACAAGGTCTATCGCAACGAGATCACGGCCGGCTCGGTCAACCCGAACTACATCAATCCGCGCCAAGGCCTGGATCGACTGCAGAAACTGATGGACGAGTACTGCGGCGGCGTCACCGTCAGCTACATGACCAATGAAAAATTGCTGCACATTGGTCTGAAGAAGATGAAGACGCTGGAAGAGGATCTCGAGAAAGTCGCCGCGGAGAACATCCACGAGCTGTTGCGCGCGTGGGAATTGAAGCATCGCCAGCTGACATCCGAGGCCGTGATGCAGCACACCCTGTTCCGCAAGGAGACACGCTGGCCGGGCTACTATTACCGGGGCGATGTCATGAAGCTCGACGATGACAACTGGCACGTGCTGACCGTGTCGCAACGCGATCGTGAGACAGGCGAGTACACCATGGAAAAGGCGCCTTGCTACCACCTGGTCGAAGCCTAGGAGTTAGCTTTTGTCAAGGCATGGGCTCTCAGAAAATCCTGTGAGCCCTGCTTCTGCAAGGGCTGAATCCATTGTCGCGGCTTGTGGCTGGAGCGGCTGGATGGACGGCGAGCCGATGACGACAGAGGCCGACAGGCTCTGTTGGTTTTCAGCTCTCCGTAAACGATTAGACCGGGCACCGATGTTGGCGCTATCAGAGCAATGAACAGCATGAAGTCGCTCCACAGCACTTGAAGATGAACATCAACGATAAGACAGACGACGAGATCCTGGAGATCGCCCACCCAATGTGGGACGACCTGATCAAATACTCGAACAAAGGCCAGTACGGTAAATTCATCAGAAAATTCTCGTACAACCTATTGCTCGGCCTCAATGAGGTCGAACTGGGCAAGCAATTCGCACATAGCGAGCTTTCACGGAACCTAGTGGAGGAGAGGGACTTTCTCGGGCTCATCAGGCGAGGCGAACATGTGACGGCTCTCTATCGTGTTCGACATAAAAAACGCGAAGGCGAGTGGCTGGGACGAATGGTTCTCGGCTATGAAAAGGGCGAAGTCAAGATCTTTGCCGCGTCGATTTTCTAACGCCATGAAACAGATTATAGAATTCAATAAATTCGTCGAGCTGACCTACCGGGTCATCGACCAAAAGACCGGCGACGTCCTAACCACCGTGGAATTCCCGCTGGGCTATGTGCATGGCACAAATGAGGTGCTGGCACCGCGGGTCATGGCAGAATTGGAAGGAAGGTCGGCGGGCGAAACGATTTCCGTGCCAATCGATTGCAATGATATCTATGGGCCGAGAGATGAATCCCTGGTAATCACTGACCTGATCGAAAATGTGCCCGAAGCGTATCGGGAAGTCGGCATGCGTATTCTCATGGAAAATGAAAGCGGCCAGGTCAAGAGCTTTCTGGTTACGCGCATGGATAAAAAGACCTTGACCATTGATGGCAATAACCCGCTTTGCGGAAGGCAGGTTGTATTCGAGCTAGAAATACTCGAGGTTCGCGATGCAACCGAGGAGGAAATCAACGCCGGCGGTAAGGTCGAGCGCGGCCCTGACATCCACGGCGGGCGCGCAATACCGATCTGAGCTTTATAGTGGGATTGCACAGCCGTTTTCTCGCTGGTGATGTCACGACCGCAGGATCTATTCCGAATGGATGTACTGGAAATACCGTGCGGCTTGCGGCGGACAGAAACAGCCATAGGTGACGCGAAATACATGAAAAAGAGCTATCGTTCCCGTATTGCCATCCCTATATGAGGTCGTTTATTTTCGCTTATTTCGCGTGTTTCGCAGTTTAATCGAGTGGTACCGTCTATTTCGGAACCGTTACCTCATAGTCGCAACAGCCTCGGAGCATCGATACGGGCAAAGCCTCAGACCCGCGATTCGATTCCTCCGTCGGAATGATGTCTACGTAATCTGGCCTCCACCCTGGCGGCTGTCAGCAGACGATCGTTGAGCACCTCGGGATAGACGGCATGGAATCGCTCAACATCAAAGACGTGATCGCAAGCGGCGACCTCGAGCCGTTGCCGATCCGCGCTGGACAAATCAGCAAGCATCAACAGCCGCGGCGCGAGACGATGTAGATAGCGTTCGCAAAGTTGGCGTTGTTCCGCGTCTGGCCAATCCTCGCGCAACAGACAAGGAGGGAGAGTTCCTAGCCCAGAATCCCCGGCGGCTCGGCGTATCCATTTCGCCCGTGGTCGCGCGCCCGCGCGGTCGTTAACGGCTTGCTCGAGCCGATAGTTTACCGGCGGCACATAAAATGTTGTCGAATCATCTGTACTGGGAACAGGGAGTTGAGCAGCCGGCATGGCAACCCAGGATGGTGCACGAGTCAGGCCTCCATCATTGAGATCGGCGCAGGAACCAAGCAGTGCGAGTGGTGCATCGTTTGACTGGTCCAGTAACCAGCATTCGTGCACATCGACCGCATCGAAAGGCAGCGATGCGTTAAGGGTAGCCGCATGGAGCTGATTGGCTGCAGCTTGCACGACCTCGGGTGCTGTCTGCGATTGGCCGCGTTTCATTTTCAACCTGCCGCTCTCGATGGTCGCCACCAGTGCAAATCGTCCGTCGGGGTCGGCCTTAGGATAGTGGGCGCGAAATTTTTCTTCCGTCAAGCGGGCATGTTGTACTTCCCAATTACGACCATCCAGGCTGAGGGCCCGCGCATCAGGAATTTCAACGACTTGTAGGACTCCGATGTACGGAGATAGGAGACGTCTGGAGTAGGTTTTCATCATCACGGTTGTGCGCTGCAACTGATTTGGTTAGTCCGATAGCGCAGATGCCGGTATCACCGAAATCCACGGCTGCGGGAAACCCATACCCTTCAGCGTTTCCCAAGCGAGGCAGAATACCCCACCCCAAAGTAGGTGGGTACATCGTCAACGAATAACAGACTGAGGCACATCCCAGAGCCTAGTGCAGATGTCCCGCTACCGTTTCTGCTGTTGGCGGTGTCGTGATCGCTCATCGTGGGTTATCGACGACGACCACGACAACGACTGCAAATGGTCTCGCGACTTCCGCAGCAGAGCACTAGGTTGGGGCAGCAATACCCGAAGTTGGCACCGTCAGAATCGGGATCGGAATCTCAAAAGTAAGAACCGCAGGCCTGCAGGCCCCCTTTATCGGAAGCTGAACAATGCAGGCATAGAGCGACTACTCAGCATGAAAGAGCTTTTTCATTGCATCATACACAAAATCGTATGTGTACGAATTTTCGCCACAATGAACCGCTTGATCATCGGCAATGCGAAATGTCAAATAGGGACGCAACTCGACACCGTCGACCTCTATGCCCGCGGTATCATCAATAACACCGGCGATACTCAGCGCGATACTTGCGGTAAGATCCTCCCATTTCTCCGGCTCTACACCAGCCTCTTGCAGCTTGACTCTGATTCTTTCAACAATTTCGGAAATGAAGATCGCTTGCTGTTCTTCGAATGTCGAAATATCTACTGTCAGTTGCATTCTCAATCGTCCCGTAGGCTGAGTAGTGAGATGAGGCTGGATTGTCAATCCCGCGCCTTTAGGCTGTCATCGATAGGAAAAAGTGAGCCAAAATTCCATATGGCCAAAGCATGAATCGGAAGAACGCTTGACGATGCAATTACAAGCGCAGGGGAATGCCGTGCATGCCGAATCAGGTGAATGAAAAGGAGTCAAAGACACGGCGCTCACGGGCGAATATCCGCTAGTATAGAAAGCGTTGGGAGAATCCAAACCCTGGCCAGCCGGTTGGGCAGGCTGGCCGCGTGAGCGCTTTTGGTTCGCGCGACCGCGGGCTTTAAGGCCGCTTTGGAACCTTGTATTCGGCCTCTTTTTGGAACTTCTCCCAGACGACGTCATATCCGACAAAACCTTTCTCGTTCGGCTTTTTCTGACGAGTCGTCAAGAATCGAGAGTGGCCATCAGGAACCTGTGGCCGGGTATTTTTTTGGTCGCTCATAAATCACCTCTATATCAAATGCCGATGCGACTACCGAAAAAGGCAGCAGAGATAAAGGTATATCGGTGAAGCGCCCCTGTCAACTCAGGATAAAGGTATCAGGATGTCGTCAGGCTGTTTGCCTAAATAGGGTCATGCTCATTGAGTTAATGATCATTGCGGATGACGGCTCGCTTATGAATACATCATCCACCAATTTTTGTTCGATGATTGCATTGCCAAGCGGAATTGATTTTCCGAGATTGCGATAGGGTGTAACTCGCCAAGTGCTACTTGAGCGGAACCGGAACCGGAACCGGAATCGGAAAGACATAATATCAGGGCATGAGAAACTTGACGTTTACTGGATGTTTACTGGGTGCTGCATTCAAAGAATGTACGTATTCACCGAATAAACGCAGAGTGCGCAGAGGGACCAAGGCGAATGATTCTCTTCTCTGCGCACTCTGCGTCTCTGCGGTGATGCGGTGAATCACACTTCATCCTGAGTGAATAAGCGAACCTTCTCCAAAGGCAGCATCCAAGCAGCATGAACACTGTTGGCTAGGTAGAGTGAGGAAAATTGCGAAAATGCGCGGGATAACAGGTCGACTCCGAGCCCGATCCCCACGAATACTTGCACGGTCTGAGCCCGTAGGGGTCGAGCAGGAGCCGCCCCCGCATTGCTCCCAAGCCTGAAACTCATCTCGGGCGACGGCTCGAAAAATATCCGTATTGCCGGAGAATTCGGTGCTCTCAGGAACTCAGGAACCCCAGCTGCACTCAAGCGTGATCACGCGCCTGCAAGTAGGTTAATTCCGAAATCGCGCTCCATTCCTTGGCCTGTTTCAGGAATTTTTCGTAAGAAGCGTAGGTCTTTTGCGAAAAGGCGTCCTTTTCAGCGATCTCCGCAACCACCTGGTTGGAGAATTCGCGCAATTTGAGCAACACGTCCGGCGGAAACTTACGCATATCGACTCCATGTTCGGTCAACAAAGACTGTAATGCGGCTGGATTGCGCACCGTGTACTCCGCAAGCATATCCTGATTCACCACCTTGCAGGCATTCAGCACGATGGATTGCAGATCCTTGGGCAAGGCGTCGAATACCTTTTTATTCACCATGGCCTCCAGCGTCGTGCCCGGCTCGTGCCAGCCAGGGTAGTAATAGTATTTCGCCGCTTTATATAAGCCAAAGGCAAGGTCATTATAAGGACCGACCCATTCGGTGGCATCAATCGCGCCGGACTGCAATGAGGTGAATAATTCTCCTCCCGGAAGGTTCACCGGTGTTCCGCCGGCACGCTTGAGCACCTCGCCGCCCAAACCTGGGATACGCATCTTCAGGCCGGCCAGATCCTCAACCGAGTTGATCTCTTTATTAAACCAGCCGCCCATCTGCACACCAGTGTTACCGGCTGGCGCGGGAACCAGGCCGAACTCGGCGTACAGTTCGGTCCACAATTCCAGCCCGCCGCCATGATAAAGCCAGCCGTTCATCTCCTGTGCGGTCAATCCAAAGGGTACGGTGGAGAAGAACTGGGCCGCTTCACTCTTGCCTTTCCAATAGTAGGCAGCCCCATGGCCGATCTCGGCGGTACCCTGGGAGACGGCATCAAATACCTCGAAGGCCGGCACCAATTCCTTGGCACCATAGACCTTGATCGAGATACGGCCACCGCTCATCTCGCCGATCAATTCGGCCAGCTTGTTGGCGCCGGTGCCCAGGCCCGGAAAGTTCGTCGGCCAAGTGGTCACCATCTTCCAGCGATGTTCCGGCTTGGCGGCAGCGGTTTTGATGCCGGCACCCAGTGCCAGGGTCGCGCCACCGGCGCCGGTTAGAAAGGCTCTGCGTTGCATTGTTTTCTCCTCGCGATTATCGTTTTTAGCATCGATCCTATTGGATCTGGTTCGTATCGATCGCTTGGCGCTTGAATCGGCCGCGATCACTCTATCGTTTTCAGCCGGGCATAGGTGAGCACCAACCATTTCATACCAGCTGACTCGAAATTGACCTGGATGCGGGCACTGCTCCCGGAGCCCTCGCCGTTCAGCACCACACCCTGCCCGAACTTCGGATGCACCACCTGCTGCCCGAGATAGAAACCACCCGCCAAGGCAACGGGATTGGCGCGCGCATTGGCAGCCGCTGCCGACTTTTTCGACACGCGACCAGCTCGCGATACACCGCTGGCGCGCACTTCTTCGAGCAGTTCCGGCGGCAGTTCGCGGAAAAAGCGCGATGGCATCGGATAATCTTCGCGACCATGCATGCGCCTTGATTCGGCGTAGGTCAGATAAAGCTGCTCGCGAGCGCGGGTCATGCCAACGTAGCAAAGCCTGCGCTCTTCTTCCAGCCGTGCCGGTTCGCCAATTGACATGCCATGCGGGAACAGCCCCTCCTCGATGCCGGTGATAAAGACCGTGTGAAACTCCAATCCCTTGGCGCTGTGCAGGGTCATCAATTGCACGCTGTCGACATGGTCATCAGCTTCCGCCTCGCCGGCCTCCAGCGCGGCATGGGCAAGGAAGCTGGCCAGTAGGTCGTCAGCGGGTGCCTCGGCAGCGAAACGACGCGCGGCTTCCACCAACTGCTCCAGGTTTTCGAGACGCTCGATCCCCTTGCCATCCTTCGCTTTTTCATAATGCGCCGGTAGACCAGTGGCCTGGATCACATCCTGAAACAAATCGGGCAGCTCTCGTTCATCAGCGCCGTCTCTACCCTGCTGCATTTGGGTGATCAGCTCGACGAATCGGCGCAGCGCACCGCTGGCCCTTGTCGGCAGTGTTGCTGTCGACAGCACAGCCAACGCCGAGCGCCACAATGAACTGCCGGTCTCGCGGGCCTGTGCACGCAGCACATCGACGGTACGCGGTCCGATGCCCCGGGCAGGGAGATTGATGACGCGCTCGAAGGCGGCATCATCGTCCGGGTTGCTGACCAGACGCAGGTAGGCGAGGCTGTCTTTGATCTCCAGGCGTTCAAAAAATCGTTGCCCCCCGTATACCCGATAGGGCAGCTCGGCTTGGATCAGCGATTCTTCGAACAGCCGCGACTGCGCCGTTGTACGGTACAGGATGGCACAATCGGAACGGCACAGGCCTTGATCCTGGCAGAAGTGGCGAATGCGCTCGACAACGAAGCGTGCCTCATCGACCTCATTGAATGCAACGTAGCGGCGAATCGGCTCGCCAGTACCTTGGCGGGTCCACAGGTTCTTGCCCAGGCGTGTCGGGTTGTTTGCGATCAGCGCGTTGGCGGCGTCGAGGATGTTGCCGGTAGAGCGATAGTTTTGTTCTAGGCGCAGGATTTGCGTATTGGGATAGTCGAGCGGAAAGTTCTGGATGTTCTCGACCCGGGCGCCGCGCCAGCCGTAGATCGACTGGTCATCGTCGCCGACCAGAAACAGATTGTCGGCATCGCCGGACAGCAGTCGCAGCCAGGCATACTGGATGGCATTGGTGTCCTGGAACTCGTCCACCAGGATGTGTTGGAAGCGCTCGCGATAGTGGTGCAGCAGATCGGGGCGATCGCGCAATACCTCGTGTGTGCGCAGCAGCAATTCGGCAAAATCCACTGCGCCGGCGCGCTCGCACAGTTGCTGATATTCCTGATACAGCTGGATCATTCGCTGTTGGATAACGTCGCCACCGCTGTCCAGATGCGATGCACGCAGGCCGTTGTCCTTATGTCGATTGATAAAGCCCTGCACGACTCGCGGCGGCCAGCGTGCCTCATCCAGGTTCAGCGATTTCAGCATGCGCTTGATCATGCGAAACTGGTCGTCGGCATCCAGGATTTGGAATTGTTGCGGAAGCTTGGCATCGTTCCAGTGCGCGCGTAGAAAGCGATGCGCAAGGCCGTGGAAGGTGCCCACCCACATGCCGCCCACGGGTTCGCCGAGGATCGCTTCGATGCGCGTGCGCATTTCCCGCGCGGCCTTATTGGTGAAGGTCACCGCCAGCAACGACCAGGGGCGCACCCCATCGACCTGGATCAGCCAGGCGATACGGTGCACCAGAACGCGGGTCTTGCCAGAGCCGGCTCCGGCCAACACCAGGCGATTGCCGGCTTCCGCGGTTACCGCCGCACGCTGGGCGTCGTTCAGGGAGTCTAGAATCTGAATGTGGGAGTCGTACATGTTTGAATTGTACCGCGTTGTAAGTCTGGCGTTGTCTCAGCCGGTAAGTTGGTTGGAAGAACGAGCGAAAAATGGACCGATGACCTGACCGGCAACCGACCGGTCGCGGAAAACTGACCGGTACAAGCTGCCCGTAACCCTGCATGCTGTAGTATCCTGCCCGTCGAAAGTCGACACCCAAACGAAACGCATCGGCATCGACAAGTCGCACCGATGCAGATCTTTGTGCTGGTTTGAACAACCTGTTACGGAGTCTTTACGCACTTCATGTTGTCATTGGGTTGAACTTGCTTCCGGCGAATTCGTGTACGGCTGCATCCTTAATTATTGCTCAATCCCACCTACAATGACCTAGAGACCTATTCAGTGACCGAGCTCAAGAACGATACCTTCCTGCGCGCGCTGTTGCGCCAGCCTGTTACCTATACACCTGTCTGGATGATGCGCCAGGCCGGGCGCTATTTGCCCGAATACCGTGAGACCCGCGCCAAGGCTGGCAGCTTTATGGATCTGTGCCGTTGTCCTGAGCTTGCCTGCGAGGTCACCATTCAGCCACTGGAGCGCTTTCCACTGGATGCTGCGATCCTGTTTTCGGACATACTGACCATTCCGGATGCCATGGGCCTGGGCCTGTATTTCAGCGAAGGCGAAGGTCCACGCTTCGAGCGCCCGGTGCGCAGCACACAGGACGTCAGGTCCATCGGCATGCCGGACATGCAGACAGACCTGGGCTATGTTATGGATGCCGTGTCCACAATCCGGCAGGAACTCGATGGTCGCGTGCCGCTGATCGGATTCTCCGGCAGCCCCTGGACTCTGGCCACCTACATGATTGAAGGCAGCAGCACCAAAAATTTCGCCCAAAGCAAGGCGATGATGTTTGACCGCCCGGATCTGATGCACGAATTGCTAGGCAAGGTCGCCAACAGCGTGACCCAGTATCTGAACGCACAAATCGAAAGCGGCGCCCAGGCGGCCATGGTATTCGATACCTGGGGCGGTGTATTGACGCCGGGCGATTATCGCGAGTTTTCGCTGCGCTACATGGAACGCATCGTCGATGGTTTAATCCGCGAGGCGGACGGTCGCCGGGTGCCGGTGGTGCTGTTTACCAAGGGCGGCGGGCAATGGCTGGACCGCATGGCGGAGACCGGATGTGACGCCCTCGGCGTGGACTGGACCACGGATCTCGCCGACGCCCGCCGGCTGGTCGGTGGACAGGTGGCGCTGCAAGGCAACCTGGATCCATGCACATTGTACGCTTCGCCGGAGCGCATCCGCCGCGAGGTCGGTCGCGTATTGGCAAGCTATGGCGCCGGCTCCGGCCATGTTTTCAATCTCGGGCACGGCATTCACCCGGATGTGAACCCGGAACATGCCGCGGCCATGGTAGAGGCAGTCCACGAGCAGAGCCGTCCCTACCACGCCAGCGACTGAAACTGACCGAACGACCAGCAGACCGGCACGACAGACGATCCCAACGCATGACATCGCAAGGCACAACGCCCCAAGACCGGGCCTTATTACAAGCCCCGAACGGCCAAGATCCTTCCCAGGATGCGCGACGCGGATTGCCGCAGATTGAAGTCGTCACACGACCGGAACAGGAGCAACCGCCAGCCGGACCGCGGCGCAGCGCAGGATCGCTTCTGCTGTGGTTCATCTGCGCATCTGCGCTGGTACTGATTCCGGCCAGCATCTGGAATTTCTCGAGGCCACCGGTATATCGCGCCGCGGCGGCGGTGCTGACCGTCGTGCCCAAATCCCGCAGCGGCTTTGGCGGCAACGACCCGGATATCCAACACGTCGCGATTCAACGACAATTGCTGCTCGGTCGGCAACTGCTGTCGGACACGCTGATTCGTGTGCAGGAAACACAGCAAGCAGTCGATCTGCTCGATCCGCCACTGTTGACCCCGGATGACCTGCGACCGCTGTTGTCGGTCGATCCCATCCCGAGCACCAATCTGATCGAGACAAGCGCCACCGGCGGTAAACCCGAGTTACTTGCCACCATCGTCAACGAATGGCTCAGCGCCTATGAGGCCCTGCGCCAGCGCGAGATTTCCGAACAGGTCGGCGACCAATTACAACAGTTCGACGAACAGGCCCTGTCGCTGGAAAAAAAAATCCTGCAAAAACGTTCGGCACTGGAAGCCTTTCGGCAACGCCACGACATCGTCACGCTGGAGCGCGACAGCAATCAGGCGCTCAAACGACTGCAGACCTTGCAGGACTCTTTGGCCAAGGCAGAGGAAACATCGATTCAGGCACGCGCGCAGCTCGAGGCACTGCGAGCTGCACTCGCCAATGGCGAGATCCTGATACCCGAGGCGCAAGCGAGCGCATTGGGCAAACTGCAACAGCAGGCGGCAGAACTACGCGTGAAGGTGCAGCAGCAACGCGAGCGCTATACCGATATGTTCATTCAGAGCGACCCGAACAAGCGAGCGCTGCCGGAACAGCTTGAACGCATCGAGGCGCGGATTGACGAAATGATCCGCCAAGGGCGTCGGGATGTCATCAACGAGGCACGCCAGGCGATGGAATCCGCCACAGGGCAGGTGCTGACCCTGCAGCGCGAATTGCGGGTACAAAAAATCACCGCTTCGGACTTCAGCAGCAGCTTTGCCGACTATGAAGATCTGAAAGCCGACCTGAGCGCATTGGAAACCCTACAACGCGAGACCGAAGGCGAGCGCATGGCTTTGGAGGCCGATGCGGTGGACGAATACCCGCAGATCGAAATCATCGAGCCCGCCTACGCCCCGCGCGATCCGATTCAACCGCAATATCTGACAGATTTCTTCTACAGCGCTGCCGGTGCGACAGCCGCCGGTCTGGCAACGGTGCTGATGCTGTTGTTATGGGACGCCAGGGCCAATCCCCGACATACCCCGGTGCCGGTGACCGGAGTGCGCATCTGGGGCGACAATCAGCAGCGCGTCTCGCCACAGGGCGATGCCGGCCAACAACAACTGGCGCACAATGCAATGCCGTCCCAGCTCTCGGCACCGCGGCCCGGGCTTTCGGCTGCGCTGCCCGGAGCTTTGCCGGAGCCTGCTCCACGACAGCTGATGGGGGGCGAGGTCGACGCCCTGTGGGATCTCGCCGGCGACCACGAACGACAACTGATGGGCCTGCTGCTTTCAGGCCTGCACCCACAAGAACTCGTCACGCTCCAAGAGAACGATTTCGATTTGTCGGAATGTCGAGTTCGCGTGCAGGGCAGCAGCCCCCGCTGGGTGCCAATCGCACCTGGTCTATGTCGCTTGTTCGCCGCTGCCGCACCCTTGCCCGCTTGGCAGCAAAATCCGGATCGGCAACTCGAGGAACTTGCCGCTCGCATCCCGCTGCTGGCAATGGACGCGGGTCTGGCACATGCCGAGGAGGTCAACCCGGACGCATTGCGTCACAGCTATTTGGTCTATCTGGTGCGCCAGGGTGCGCGACTGACCGAATTGCATCAAATCGCAGGCCCCATGGCGAGCGCCGAGATACAACGCTATGCGTGCTACTCCCCAGCCGGCGCTTCACGCCCGATCGGCCAGATCGATTTGACCTATCCGGCCTTGGTATGACCTTTACCGAAAGGGATGAATACTTCGCGCACGTGGTGGACGGGTGCTGCCTAGGCTGTCGAAATGTCCTGAGTGTTGATGCCAAACCGATTCCAGGTCTTGGATTGCTGCATCGAACGCACTGGGGAAGCCTCATCGGTGTCGGGGTCGCTATCGGAATCGGTATCGAATCCGCTCATCGATCAAAGCAGCCAGCTCGATACCAATCCCTCATTCCGACCTTGACACCGATCCCGACACCGATCCCGACACCGACCCCGACACCGACCCCGACACCGACTAAGCATGCATAAACCGGGAAGCGCTTGTCTTAGTGAGACTGCAGATTTCGACAGCTTCGGTGCTGCCTGCGTAGAATGTTCAGCTATTCGACCAGAACGAAGTTTGATTCATATTCTCTGAAGGCAGCGCCCAGTCAACATCCGACCAGTCAACGTCCGCCCAGTCAACATCAGGTTTCTCACGCCCTGATGTCATGTCTTTTCGATCCCGATCCCTATGCCTATCCAGACAATCCAGATCCCAATCCAAATCAAGTAGCGCTAGGCGGTTTGCACCCGGTTCGTGGAGGGTCTGAATAATAAGATCAGGGTAATCAAGCGTCGTTGTTACGGTATTATCAATACGGAACATCTCTTTCAACGCATCTATCTGGATTTCTCGGGTACTCCTTGTATCTGTGAGTAATCAACCGGTTAGGGAACGCCGCAATTTTCTTTATACCGACATGAATTAGCCGGATAGGTCGTACAACTTATTGCTTTAAAAGTAGTAAAGTGCCACCGGAATTCCCAAAGAGCCTTCCCACTTGCTCTGCCACGGAGCAACCTATAAGAAGCTGTTTGGAAATTTCTGTATCAATGACTTACGCGACCCCCGGTCAGGTGTCTGAATGCTGAATGTCGCCCGAAACGGAAACGTTCGCCTACTGACAACGGCCGTGACACCCCAGGGACAAGCGTTTTCAAGAGTTTCCAAACAGCTTCTGAGAATTAAAGGAGCAGTTACGAGCCCTCTTCGATGAGCTGGCGTAAGGCTAGAGCTCGCCGGGCTTTGCGAACCGAATCGGCGCTTGCTTGACATAGGCGTGCTCGAAGTCGAGCTCGATGGAGAAATCCTCGCCTTCTTCTCGAATCTTGACCTGTTTCAAGTCAGTCATCCGAACCGCAAGATAGGTGCACATGGCCGCGGCCTTGGCCTCGTTGTTGGTTTTGATCGCGTGGGCGAGATTCGCGGCGACGAATTGGGCACGCTGCCCAAGATCGGGATTGCTCACCAGCTTCCCCCCCAGGTCTACGCCCTGGTCCATCTTTCGGTCCATCTCCTTGAGGAAAGCACCCTGATGGTCCGGTATCGGCTTGGTACGATCGAACTCGATCTGAGCGATGCCGTTCAATAGCACGGCCATCATGTGATTCATGGGGAAGGCTCCGCTTGATTAGTTTGCACTTGACTATTGTTAGAGACGCGGAGACGGTTGGATTTCCTATCCGTTGCACTTGACTATTGTTAGAGACGCGGAGACGGTTGGATTTCCTATCCGTAGGCGCCGGATAACCAGAAGCTGACCCGGGGACTAAGCCGATGACAGAAAAAGCCGAAAACCGAGTACTTGTACACTTGCAAGCAGTGCGCCCTGAGATCGGCGGCATCTAAGAACCGCTTGGTCCAGATCGAGCTGAATAATGCTATGTTTGGACAGCAACTCGGTGCCCTGACTATGGCCGTTTACAGCGCCAAGAACGAGACCGAAGATCTGCTGTGTCGCGTTAAGCGCAGCGGGCAGCTGGAGCAGCGAGGCGTCCCCGCGTGGTAACTTTTGTGAAAAAGAAAAGAAAACGGCTCAGCTCGAAAATGAACTGAACCGCTATCTTTTTTTGGCTCCCCGAACTGGACTCGAACCAGTGACCCACTGATTAACAGTCAGTTGCTCTACCAACTGAGCTATCGGGGAATGGACGACAGCTGCGTATGATACGGGCCTGATGCTGCTATCGTCAATGCCAACTTACCCTGTGTTTGTGCGGATGCTGCCTGCGTAGAATGTTCAGCGATTCAACCAGAGTGAAGTTTGATTCATATTCTTTAATGGCAGCGCCCAGTAAACGTCAGGTAAACATCAGGTAAACATCAGGTTTCTCACGCCCTGCTGTCATGTCTTTTCGATCCCAATCCCAATCCAGATCAAGTCGCGCTGGGCGGGTTGCACCCTGGCATCATTTGCCAGGTCGCCCTAAGCGGGCTCCTACGCCGACTGGCTCCCACGGCTCAAGGTCCGCTTGCGGGCGAGGCACCTTGGCCCTCTGCATCTCTGCGGTGAATCCTTACATTCTTTGAAGGCAGCATCCGTTTGTGCTGGCACTTTAGGCATACGGGCCGCGGACGCTCGGCGCCTTGCTGCAAATCCTGCCGCGAATCATCACTAAACAGTCTTTTCGGGAGCAATGAACAGCACATGAGTTGCCTTTACCTGTTCATTGCCTCCTCATCGAGGTGAGTGCAACATCTCCTCGGTGCTGTTCGAGCGATACATTATTCTCGAGCGTTCCGTCGGGCTCGGCTTCGGTTGGAGGTGCTGGAGTCGGCCAGCGTTGTAACCGGCATCCGCTGGCCGATGGCCACCGTGAAGACCACCAGGGCCGCGACGATTAGTGTATTGGCATCAATGGGCTCGGCGAGCAGCCAGGCGGCGGCGGCGATGGTGATAAACGGCTGCAGGAGCTGCATCTGGCCGACTCGGGCGATACCGCCGAGGGCGAGGCCGGCATTCCAAAAGAAAAAGCCCAGGAGTTGGCTGATCAGAGCCAGATAGAGGAACACGAGCCAGATCTCGGTAGGAATGCTGGCGATCAAGGCCGGGTCGGTCTCCAGGGGGGCGCCGGGCATCCAGGATGGCACCCACGCAAGGACCTCCGGCGGCGCCCAGAGCACGGCCGGCACCAGTACCACCGGAAAGCCGATCACCAGCGCCCAGCAGATCACCTGCCAGCCGCTCAGGGTCTTTGAAAGCTTTCCGCTCAGGGCATAGCCGACCGCCGTGGTCACCAGCGCCCCGAGCAGAGCAAGATCGCCCGAGGTCAGGGAGCCAACGCCGTCGGCGAGCGCATAACCGACGACCAGGGCAGCGCCGGCCAGGCTGACCAGCCAGAAGGCCAGCGATGGACGCTCATGGGCAATCACCCGGCCAGCCGCCGCTGTCGCCAGTGGTAGGACACCGAGCACGACCCCGCCGTGGGCGGCAGGGACCGTCTCCATGGCCAGGGCGGAGAAGATCGGGAATCCGATTACGACACAAAGGGAGATGATGCAGAGCTGTCCAAATTGCCTGCGGTTCGGCAGCGGCTGGCGGGTGGCGATCAGCAGCAATGCTGCCACCAGCGCGGCGATGACGGCTCGCCCAGGCCCGACGAACAGCGGGTCGAGATGGGGCACCACAAAACGCGTGGCCGGCAGGGTCAGCCCGAACGCCGTCACGCCGATCAGCCCCAGCAGCAGGCCTTCACCCATCCGCACCCTGGACGATCGGGTCGTTTGGCGCGCGCTGCCGTCAACGGCACGGGATTTGGGTATGGTCTTGATTTCAGTTGCCTGCCAATCGCACTGGAAGCGCCTGCTCAGGGTTCGCTGTATGCCATGGATCAATTCATGCTAGCCGCTGCCATCGCTTTCTTTGCTGTTTTCGCAGTTTGCATCGTCGCTGAGTAAAATGCGCCCCATGCCGCTGACGACCACGCGACGTGGCTTGACCGATCCTTCGATGGTGCAAAGGGAGAAACTACCTCCCGCGGCACCGCGCACAGAGCCGTCGTCCTGGAAGACCGCTCTACTTGCGAAATTACTGGTCGGATTGATATCAACACCCTTGGATGCCTGCTGATACCGAAGTGCTTCATTGAGCGCCTCATCGACCACCGCGTACCCGTCCGTCCAGGAAGTGTCGCTGCAAGTATTAGGATCGCTGTAAGTCACCGGGCATAAGCTCACCGGCCCCGCTCGATTGATGGCCTCCATGCGCGCGAAGTTCAGATGGCCAATTAGCGTGTTGACCTCGGTGGTGCGGGTATTATGAGCAACCAGCACACCCAGCTGCGGAACAGCCACTGTGAATAGAATCAGTAAAACGCTCATGGTGACTAGGAGTTCAAGCAGCGTGACGCCAGCCAGTTTTTTCCAGTTCCGCTGTTTTTTTGAACGATTATTCACTATGTCATTTCCTGTGGCGACTCCACGTGTCAATTACTCGAGCACAGGTGGAGTCCAAACGGGTACGCTCAAGCTACTACGGAGCAGCCTAATGATGGGGCTCGTCAGACCGCGGTGTCGGCAATCCGCTGAAGTGCTTGCTCCAGATTTTGCCGGCTTGTTGCGATTGAAATACGCGCGTATCCACCGAGCCCGAATGCGGAACCCGGCACCAACGCGACACCGGCCTTCTCGATTAGATGCTCGGCCAGTTCCAAGTCGTTGCCAACACCCGCGAGGCGATCGATCAGGCCCTGCACTTTGGGAAACACATAAAACGTGCCGTCAGTGGGCAGACATTCAATGCCGGAGATCCTGTTCAACGCGTCAACGACAAAGTCATGGCGTTCCTTGAACGCCTTGAGCATCTCGCCGATGCAGTCCTGTGGTCCCTCCAACGCGGCCTGCGCGGCTACCTGGGAGATCGACGTCGGATTGGATGTGCTCTGAGATTGAACCTTTTTCATCGCCTTGATCACCTGCTCCGGCCCGCCGGCATAGCCGATGCGCCAGCCGGTCATGGAGTACGCCTTGGAGACACCGTTTAACACCAGGGTACGCGGCCCCAGATCCGGACAAACATTCAGAATATTGACAAATGGCGATGCGGTGTCCCAACGGATGTGTTCGTACATGTCGTCAGTAGCGATCAATGCCTTCGGAAATTCCCGCAATACCTCACCCAAGGCGGCCAGTTCATCGCTGCTGTAGGCCATTCCGGTGGGATTGGACGGACTATTGATGACGACCATGCGGGTCTGCTCATTCATCGCCGCCTTGAGCTGGGAAGCGGTGATCTTGAAGCGCTGCTCGGCGCCGGCATGCACCAGCACCGGTGCGGCCCCGGCGAGCAATACCATATCTGGATAGGATACCCAGTACGGAGCCGGAATCACCACCTCGTCGCCGGGTTCGAGAACCGCCTGGGCCATATTGAAGAAGCTTTGCTTGCCGCCGCAAGAGACCAGGATCTGATCCGGCGTGTAGTCCAGGCCGTTGTCGCGTCGGAATTTATCCATCACGGCACGTTTGAGTTCCGGTGTACCGTCCACGGCGGTGTATTTGGTGAAGCCATCGTGGATAGCCGCGATGGCGGCCTGCTTGATGTGCTCCGGGGTGTCGAAGTCCGGCTCGCCAGCACCGAGACCGATCACATCTTGACCCGCGGCACGCAACTCTTTAGCGCGCGCGGTGATGGCAAGGGTCGCCGATGGCTTGACAGACTGTACTCGGGCAGAAA
Source organism: Thiohalocapsa sp. PB-PSB1 (assembly GCA_016745215.1). Taxonomy (GTDB): domain Bacteria; phylum Pseudomonadota; class Gammaproteobacteria; order Chromatiales; family Chromatiaceae; genus Thiohalocapsa. Next base: position 1,939,113 of record CP050890.1, on the reverse strand, counting down.
GTTTGATGGTCATGGACTGATTGAATCCTGTCGATTAGTGTGTAGATCTGGATAATTGGTCGGCAATCTTAATGCACGTTGAGCCTAACCTGATGCCATTGAGTTTAGCCTGAAACAGGCGCGACAGATGAGAACGGCATTCGATTTCGCCTGGATCACTGTCATCTCGGATAATACCCAAAGCCTGTCCGTTGGGCATCATCGATCACTTCACCATGGTTCCTGTCAGCCGCTGCTCATGACCAAGTCGTTTGAACTCGTTTGTTCCTTTCAGCCCGCCGGTGACCAGCCGGAGGCGATTTTGCGTCTCGTGGAGGGCCTGCAGGACGGCGAAGCGGGTCTGACCCTGCTTGGGGTGACCGGTTCCGGCAAAACCTTCACCATCGCCAATGTCATCGAGCGGCTTCAGCGCCCTACCCTGCTACTGGCACCGAATAAGACGTTGGCCGCACAGTTGTATGGCGAGATGCGCGAGTTCTTTCCTCACAACGCCGTCGAGTACTTTGTTTCCTATTACGATTACTATCAGCCGGAGGCCTATGTGCCGGCCTCCGATACCTACATCGAGAAAGATGCTTCGATCAACGAGCACATCGAGCAGATGCGTCTGTCCGCCACCAAGGGGCTGTTGGAGCGACCGGATGTCATTCTGGTGGCAACTGTTTCCAGCATCTATGGCCTTGGCGATCCCGAGGCGTATCTAAAAATGGTCTTGCATCTTTCCCGAGGCGATCTGATCGATCAGCGCGCCATGTTGCGCCAGCTTGCAGCCTTGCAATACCGGCGCAACGAGGTCGAACTGTCGCGCGGCAGCTATCGCGTGCGCGGCGATGTGATCGATATCTACCCGGCGGAATCCGATGATGAGGCGGTGCGCGTGGAATTGTTCGACGACGAGATCGAGGCGTTGTCGCTGTTTGACCCGCTCACCGGCGAGGTGCGGCGCAAGGTGCCCCGTTATACCGTGTTCCCGAAGACCCACTATGCAACACCGCGGGAAGTGGTGCTGAACGCCGTCGAGCAGATCAAAGACGAGTTGCGCGAGCGCCTGGGCTGGCTGCGCGATAACAACAAACTGGTCGAGGCGCAGCGCCTGGAGCAGCGCACCCTGTTCGATCTGGAAATGATGCTGGAGGTGGGCTACTGCTCTGGGATCGAAAACTACAGCCGCTATCTGTCTGGTCGCGGCCCAGGCGAACCGCCGCCGACGCTGTTTGACTATCTGCCAGCGAATGCCCTGTTGGTGATCGACGAAAGCCACGTGACGGTGCCGCAGCTCGGTGGTATGTACCGCGGCGACCGCTCGCGCAAGGAAAATTTGGTTGAATACGGGTTTCGACTGCCCTCGGCACTGGATAACCGGCCGATGCGTTTCGATGAGTTCGAGGCGAAACAGCCTCAGGTCATTTACGTCTCGGCCACACCGCGCGACTACGAGAGCCGACGCTCCGGTGCTGTTGTCGAGCAAATGGTTCGCCCTACCGGTCTGGTGGACCCGGAGGTGGAGGTGCGCCCGGCCGCGAGCCAGGTCGACGATCTATTGTCGGAGATTCGCCAGCGTGTGGCCGTTGGTGGGCGCGTGCTGGCAACGACGCTCACCAAGCGCATGGCCGAGGATCTCACTGATTATCTCGGTGAACATGGTGTGCGTGTACGCTATCTGCACTCCGACATCGATACGGTGGAGCGCGTTGAGATCATCCGTGATCTACGCCTGGGCGAATTCGACGTATTGGTTGGTATTAACCTGCTGCGCGAAGGACTGGATATGCCCGAGGTATCTCTGGTGGCCATTCTCGACGCTGACAAGGAGGGTTTTTTGCGCTCCGAGGGCTCTCTGATCCAGACCATTGGCCGCGCTGCGCGCAATGCTGACGGCAAGGCGATTCTTTATGCCGAGCGCATCACCGGCTCCATGCGCCGTGCCATTGACGAGACTGAACGCCGTCGTACCAGGCAGATGGAGTACAACCAGACCCATGGCATCACGCCGCGAACCATCCAGAAAGCGGTCGCCGACATCCTCGAGGCGCACACGCCTGGTGCACCGATGAAGGCGCGTGACTATGCCAAAGTGGCCGAAGAAATGGCCGAGTATGGGCGCTTGACACCAGCACAGATGAGCAAGAAGGTCAAGGCACTGGAGAAAGAAATGCACAAGGCTGCTCGCGACCTCGAATTCGAGCGCGCTGCCGCCATCCGTGACCAGATCAAGGATCTGCGCGAACGCGGATTAGCCATCTGAAGCCGGCATAGGGCAGATATGGAGCTATCTGCCAAACCTGAAAAGCTCGCAGCGACCGGCGGCACGGCAATCAGGTTCATCATCTGCTTGCCGCGCCACTGGACCATTCGACACTTGCAAGGACACCGCCGAAGCGATTAGCTTGCGCCCGTGTATTGAACCACGCACCCCGGGATCGAGACCTGAACGATCAAGCATGTCCACTATGAGGAATCACCGATGAATTGGCCCATGACGCTCACCTCTGCTTTGTTCCTGATCGCGGCCATGGCTCCGTTAGCCGGAACCTTCGATGGCACTGGAGGCGCTGTTGCCAGCTCTGCAACACCGGTCCGTTTGCTCAACTGCACTCTGGCCAAAACCTCGTTCAAGGGCGATAACGAGGGCTGGATCAGCAGCGCCGAAAAGTCGATTGAATCGACCTGCCTTGCAGGTGATACACCCATCAAGTTCTCGGCAGGAGCCGATAGTTGGCAAAAGCTGCTGGATTTGGCCGGTCAGCCGGTCATGGTCAAACTTGCCGAGAACAAGGGCCGGCTGAAAGACGCCAAGACTGATTGGATCATGGTCGACATCACAGCACAAAACAAAGCCAAGACCAAATTCACCAAACTATGCGGCGACGACAAGGCCCCCAAGGAATTTAAAGAAATCTGGTCCCACGGCTACCGCGTCGGACAGGCAGTGGATGTCTGGCAGGGCAACACCCGAGAAAAAGACGAGAATTGGGAAGGACCGCAGAAGGGACATAAGAACGACTGGTACCTTGACGTGCGTATGTCGGCAGCGCGCAACTGGCAATGGGCACCAGATGGATCGGTGCGCCTTGGGTCAGCCTGTGCCGATCAGTACGAAGCGATTGCCGCCAGTGTCGATCCGCTGGTATTCGTCTACGACCAGGGCGATGATGATCCGCGCTATGCGGTCATCGAGATCTATCGCATGGATTAAGGCGATTGCCGGAGAGAAACAGACCAACTGGTGCCGGATTCTCATTCGCCTGCGCGAAGCGGCAACCTACCCATGGTCGCTCTATGGGCGGGTTGCCGCAACGTCGATACCGGACGAGAAAACAAGCTAGGTGATCTGTTTCTCCACAGAAATGGCCTAATGCCCAGCGCGCGACAGGTAAAGCGATGCGACCAGAGGCGGCATGCAGCAGGACTTGTGCGCAGGCTGTCGAAATGTCCTGAGTTTTGATGCCAAACCGATTCCGGGTCTTGGATTGCATCATCGAACGCACTGGGGAAGCCGAATCGGGGTCGGGGTCGCTATCGGAATCGGAATCGAATCCGCTCATCGATCAAAGCAGCCAGCTCGATACCAATCCCTCATTCCGACCTTGACACCGATACCGACCCCGATATCGACTAAGCATCCATAAACCGGGAAGCGCTTGTTTTAGTGAGACTGCAGATTTCGACAGCCTAGCTTGTGCGCATCTGGCGACTATACAGTAATCGCTAACTCTCGGGTGGCCAGGGAACCAATAAAGACGACACCGGATCTGCTGCATCCGCGGCCATTGCCGGCAATAACATCGACATTCCAGGAACGAGATCGCGAGAACCCGATGCGTTGAAATTCAACACCGGCGGCAATGTCGCTTGCAGGTCGATCGCCGAACCCTCCACGGCAACCGGGGGATCGGCAAATCGGCCTTCTTCATCCAGGCTCAGGATGCTTATCGACGGGGTTCCTTGGCGGGTCCCCAGCTGCTGGGCTGGTGGCAGTGCTTGACTGATTGTTGCAGCATCGTCATCGCCCAACGAGTTTTCGCTCAGTCCTTCTTCCCCGACGATGGCAACAGGTTGGGACGGCGTCACGGGTTGAGTAACCGCAGCGGATTCAGGCTCGGACTCAGGCTCCACGAAGGCGATACGATCAGTATCCGCGGGCCGCTCCAATGCGGCGAACAAACGCTTGTCCCGCTTGTAGACATCGCGTCGAAAGCCGACCCGCCCCTGTTCGTCGGCAAAGGCAGTCAGGTAGTACAGCAATACCGGCAAGTGCTCGTCAAGACGTACATAGCGGGTCTTGCCTCGTTTGACGACGCGGTTAATGGTGGACTGATCCCAGCTAGGCTGATTGAGCACTTGCTGTGCCAAGGTCAGCGGATCTTTGACACGAACGCATCCGTGGCTGTAAGTACGCACGGCGCGGGCAAACAGATGCCTGGATGGCGTATCGTGCAGGTAAATCGCATGCCCATTCGGAAACATGAACTTGACGCGCCCCAGCGCGTTAGATGGCCCCGCTGGCTGTACGATGCGGTAGCGCTTGTAGTTGCTGGCGTTGACTCCTGATACGCGCCGCCCGGTGCGGCGGTCGATGACCTTATAGCGGCTTGAAACGCCGCGCATCTTTTTCTGGATCGAGGCCGGCACGGACCAGGTGGGATTAAAGACGATATGTTCCATTTCGTCGCGGAACATCGGCGTCTGATCATCGAATGTGCCGGTGATTACCCGCGTGGTCCAGACCTCCTGGTGATCGCGGAACAAATGCAGCCGAAAGGCCGCGACATCGACAAACAGGTAGTCCGGCGGCAGTTCATTATAGAGCCAGCGCATGCGTTCCAGATTGGCACGAATCGTCAATAACCGGTCATCAATCGGCTGGTTCAGTGCGCGTAATGTGTTGGGACCCACGACCCCGTCCTGACTTAATCCAGAGCGCTGCTGAAAGCCCTTGATGGCTGCAACCAGGTCGGCGTCATACTGTTCAGGATCGACCGGCGTGGCGGACTGATAGCCGTCGATTACCGCGAGATGTTCGCGGATCAATGGTACACGCTGGTCCTGCATGCCTAGGCTGAGGTTCGTACCGCCAGGGATATCCTGCCAGGTGCCGCGGTCGGCAATTTCCAAATAACGCTGATAGCCGAGTTTAAGATGGCGATAAAACGGCGGATTAGGCAGCACCGCGGTCAGCTCTTCGACAAGGTCCGGCGTCGCCAACGCCAGTTCCATGTCAACCTTCAGCGCCTCGGCATCCGCCTTTTCGACGAAGATTGAACCAGGGTTGATATGGCGAGGATTGTATTTGCCAAAGCGAAAATGGTGTACATATCGCAGCAGCGCATCACTGAGCAGCAGATCTGCAATGGCTCGTTGAGCTTCAGAAGCGGCTTGCAACTGTCCGGTTTCTATCACATGCGCTACCGCGTCAGCGTGAAAATCTTCTGGATCAAAGCCATCTTCGCGGCTCGCGCGGGCCAATTTCAACAGCGAGCCAGCACGCTGATCATCCCACGCATTGCGGTAGCCGCGTTCGGCATAAAATTCTGCAAGCAGCCGTGGGGAGAACAATGACACCTCTGCATCGGCTGGAGCGGCCCCATCACGCATCGCCTCAGCTCGCTGTTGCAGCGCGTTTGCTTGCACCGAAAGCGCGAACAATAGACATAACGATAATAGGAGCCATTGGACTGAACGCCGGCCGCGGGCGGAAGTGGGTAGGAGGACTATGGCAAAGGAGCCGACAGCAGGGATGGAGCGGAACATAAACACGTCCAATGCCTCATAAAATTGGAAAGCCGAGATCCCCCGGCAGTCGTTAATCAGAACGGTATTGTAAAAAAGATCAGGTCCGTGAATTGGGTATACCAGCCACTGACCAAGTTAACCGGTTGGTTATATGAACTATACCGGAGTTGAGTCTCCTTTGCAGTCCAGCTTCCAGGGAATGAACAATGAAAACTCAATGGTTTTGAGATGCTATCGGACAGCCGTCCCGACGGATGTAAACCGCCCAGCGCGCCCTGGAGAAAGTTTCACGATCAAACAGCACATCTTCCCAGAACGACGCAACACGAGAACGATGAAACACGCGAAAAAGGACGCTAGTTTGACCTGTTATCCCGCTCATTTTCGCGTTTTTCCTGATGCTGCCTTGCCAACAGCGATGTTCATATTGCTCGGGGGCTGCCTGCATAGCATGTTCAGCGATTCACCCAGAATGAAGTTTGATTTACCGCAGAGACGCAGAGAAGAGGGACGCATTCGCCTTAGTGATGGTGCAGAAACAAGCTAAACAGGTTTTTGGCTTGGGTGTCGCCAGCTGACTCATTCGGTACCGCTATCGGCGTCGGTATCGGCGTCGGTATCGAACTGACCAACCTGCTATCCGCCAAGCTCCTCGCTGACCGCGTAGCCAGGCTGTCCGCGCTTCGTGAGCATGGCCACACGACGATCGAGCAGTGCCTTTTGCTTGCCGTTGTCGTCTGCGCACAACGCATCGCACACCAGCGAGCACGTCCTGAATCGCAGCGCACTCCAGCGCCGAGCCTCGTGCGATTTCAAACGACCGGCGGCGATCCCCGCTCGTCGCTGTGCCGTTACCCTCGGCCATGTTCAGCGCGATGGCCTGCGATGCGCACCTACGATGCGCACAGGCGTTGATCCTTCGCGTTACGCTGTCCTTTCACATGCTCGCAGTCGCGCTAGGCCCAGCCGACAGACTCGATGGCCGCACGGTCTACGTCGAGCTTCTCATGACCGAATGGCATAGGGCGTTTTCTCTCTCGATTCGGCCTTGATCATAAACCCGTCCAGAGCCCTAGTGCCTCGGTGCAGATGTTCCAAGACAGTCTCCGGTCGTTGTCGTTGTCGTTGTCGTTGTCGTTGTCATAACCGTCTTAGCCGAATGCTTGATAACGACTACGATTACGACAACGACAACGAACCGTCTCGGGATTTCTGTACCGCTCCACTAGCCCGGTGGGAGCGGCGTCCTCGCCGCGACTGGGCGCCCGTCGCGCCGAGGACGGCGCTCCCACAGCGATGGACGGACTTACGATCAAGGCCCTCGATTCCGATTCCGATTCCGATAGCGACCCCGACCCCGATTGCACTCCGCCGATGTCTGGATAGCGTGGTATAGGTTATTCATGAATCGCTACTTAGCCCCTCTGCGTCTCTGCGGTGAATCTTACATTTTTTGCAGGCAGCACCCGGTAGAGTTGCACCCAGTGAAGATGCAACCAGTAAAGATGAACCCAGTAAACATCAGGTTTCTCGCCCTCTGATGTCATGTCGTTTCGATCCTGATCCCGGTCCCAATCAAGTAGCGCTGGGCGGGTTGCACCCGTCTCCGACAGCAATCCTGGTTCAGCGCGCTGCGGTGAAGTCACGATAGACCAGCAGCGCTCCCCAAGCCATCGCGAGCAGCATGATCAGCGAACCGAGCAAATGGCTTGCCAGCGCCAGGCTATGATCCAGATGCAATAGTCCGGTTTCGGTCAGCAGGTATTCCCAATCGTGGAAGCCATAGGGTGACGAATGCCCGAAGTTACCACCAACCAGCGGCAATACGCCGGCACGGGCATCATTGATGTAGGGCGCAATATCGAGAAAGTTCTCGCCCAACCACCATAGCGCCACCGAGGCGCCGAATGGATCGCGGGTTTGCAGCAATAACACCAACATTGCGATCAGCGGCATCAGCAATTGTCCAAGGGTTCCGCCCAAGGATGTAACGAACTCCCCAAACGGCCGAAAAATAACGTGCCCGGCCTCATGGAATGGCAGGTTAATCAGATGCAGGAACGACTCACCCGCGGCGTTGCTTGCGACCGAAGACCCGATCAGACTTAGCCCCCAAAGTATAAGCGCCGCCAGCAGTGCGGCCTTGGCCCAGGTATGCAGTGGATTAGCGCCTGTCACTGCTGGTAGGAATAATTCGCGCATTGCGGTATGCGTTTCGGTACGCATCCGAGCGTTAGAGGAATGCCTGTGCTGGGTTCCCGGCGCAGCAGGTGCCTTGTCCGCCGACTCGTCAGGCCTCAGGTGGTATTCCCAATACTTTTCGAATACAATGCCGCAGCGTTTGCAGGTGGTGTTCCCGTCCGCCTGTTCGGCGTCGCAATTTGGGCAATACATGATGGTCGATGACTCACATGGAACTTGGAGAAAAGTGGCGTTTTCGGTGAATGTCTCAGCGTTTTGGCTTTGACTCAACGCGCACGGCCAATAGATCGCAGACCTCATGGCGCAGCAACGACCGGGACGTGGAACCAAATAGGTTGCTGAGCCAGTTATGATCGCGTGCACCGACTACGATCAGGTCGACGCCCAGATCCTTGGCTACATGTTCGATACTGCGACCCCTAGAACCGAATTCCACAATGCGATCGCCTGGCGGGACGCCGAGCCGCTCGCCGAGAGCGTCAAGTTCCTCGATGGCAGCATCAACCCATTCCTGTTCCAGCTCAAGCTCCCCCGGCATCACGGGTTCGGCGATGAAAGCACCACCAACATACTCTGTGCCGGGTGGCACATAATCCACCACATTCACCAGTGTCAGGCGCGCCCCTAGAGCGTCTCGCATTGAAATCGCCCGTTCGATAACGATTTCAGCTTCCGGTGTAAAATCAACTGCCAGCAAGATATGTCGGTAAGCTTGTTCAGGCATGTCCGCCTCCGTCATCTGTGTGCTTTTTCTAATAGTCTACAGTATAGGCCCAAGGCAGCTGTATGCGGATTTTATGCGATTGCCGAAAACCTGATCTGTTCGAAGCAGCATTCGATGCTGAATCGTTACGGATGCAACCCGCCCAGCGCTACTTGACTAGTGCAGCGGTGCGGATGCCCCGCTACCGTCTGCTGTTTGTCGTTGTCGTAATCGCTCATCCTGGGTTATCGATGACGACCACGACAGCGACTGCAAACGGTCTCGCGACTTCCGCAGCAGAGCACTAGGGATCAGGATCGCAATCGATAAAGCTATACGATTAGAGCATGAGGAACTTGACGTTTACCAGGTGCTGCCTTCCAAGAAGAGAGCGATCACCACAGAGACACAGAGTGCGCAGAGGGGCAAGGCGCACCGCATTATCTGCATCTTTGCGGTGAATCAAACCCACTCCCGGGTGACTTCATCCCGGATGAATAGGCGAACATTCTACGCAGGCAGCATCCGATCAGAATGAACATCGCTGTTGGCAAGCTAGAATTTGAAAAAGCGCGAAAATGAGCTGGATAACACGCCAAACCAGAGCCCTTTTTCGCGCTTTCCACATAGTTCATCGCTCTAAACTCCAAGATGTGCCATTTGACGGTGAAACTTTCTCTCGGGTGCGCTGGGCGGGTTTTGCACCCAATCGCTACGAGGTGAGCGCCAACCCAGGACTTCGGTGCTCTACTATTGGATTGCCATTGAAACGCGACTTTGCGCCAGCGCAGGCATTCCGGATCCGGAAACTACATTACGAGATCCCCCATCTACAACGCAGTGCCAAGTGACAGCATGCTCTTATGGACGACAACCAAACCTATGCCGTCTGGCGCGAGAAAAAGCTCGCCCATCACGCGCGGACAATCGACCAGTTGATTGTGCAGGTGACAGACCCGCGCCGGTTAACGGATGCCGAACATGCGGCTGTTTTACACTGTTGCCAGCAGAACAACATGGCTATCTATGCCAGTAAAACCGGTGATGATCCGGACAAGGACATCCCGAAACGCTTGGGCGAACAATTCGGCCTGTATCAGCGCGACCATAACCCCGGTGCTGATGAAGATGCCGTTACGTCCATTTGTGTACAATCAGACGCCCTGCATCGCGGCTACATACCTTATACCAATCGCGCTATCGCCTGGCACACCGATGGCTACTACAACGCGCCGCACCGACAGGTGCGAGCATTTATTTTGCATTGTGTGCAACCTGCGAACAAAGGCGGCGAAAACGGGCTGATCGACCCGGAAAACATCTACATCCGGCTGCGCGACCGTGACCCGAACCTGATCCGTGCACTGATGCGACAGGATGCCATGTCCATCCCAGCCAACGTCAGCGATGGCCGCACGCTGCGTCCGATCAGCATCGGACCCGTATTGACCTGGGATGCAAACGGAAAGTTGCACATGCGCTATACCGACCGTCGCCGGAATGTCATTTGGCATAATGACCCGGATACCAGTGCTGCAGTTGCGGCATTGCGCGAGACCTTCGATGCCGTGGATACCCTCCCGGTATTGCGTTCTCGCCTCGAACCAGGCTGGGGTGTTATCTGCAACAATGTATTGCATGCCCGCGAGCGCTTCGATGACGACGGCAGCCCCCGCCTGCTCTACCGTGCACGCTACTACAATCGGATTGCCGGTACCTGAGGTCGTTGCGGCGAATCAATCGAGCTGCCAATAATGCGCTATCGCTCGGTGCTGTGACAGAGCCTGAGATGACTGCAACCGCCTAGGCGATTGCCGGAGAAAAACATCCCAACTGGCGCCGGATTCTCGTTCGCCTTCGCGACCTCGAGGCCGGATGAGAAGACAACCCAGGTGGTCTATTTCTCCACAGAAATCGCCTTAGTCGATGTTCAAAAAATCCGTGCCAGCGGGCCGCTTGAAACGAAAAAATGAATATTGCAGCTGTGGGTTGCGATCAAGGTTGGTGAAGATGAAGCGAGTCAGCTGACCGAAGCGGTCTTGCATGAGCAAGGTGTCGAGTTCGCCGTCGACAAAGCCGATCTGGAGTTTTTCCACGTCGGTCTCTGAGGTCTTCGGGATTAACTCGGCCCAAACGCGGTGGTCGCCGCGGTCGATATTGCGGATACTGAAGTACTGCTCAGGTGGCTCATTGCTCGCGAGTAACTGGGCCGGGGTACCATCCAATATCTTCTTTTGACTGCGCTGGCTGACCTGCGACAATTCTTTGTCATAAACATAGATGCGTTTGCCATCAGCCACGATCAGCTGCTCTGATGGAGAACGATAATCCCAACGGAACCGATTCGGTCGGAGCAAGTAAAAAGTACCACTGGATTCGAGCTCTTCACCACTGTCGCCGGACAGCGTAATCTGGCGAAAATCAGCCTGCAGGCTGTTCAGCCCGCGAAGGTAGTCGGTGACAAGCTGAACGCCGTCCTCGGCGACAACCAGGGTGTTACCCCAACAGATCAGCAATGCGGCGCACAGCAAGCTGCCAAGCAACGGACCGAAGCGCGGCCCAGCGAGGCTGACGCGCTGGTTTTCAGTTTGGTTCAAGGCTTAGCCCTCGACTGGTGGAGGCGCGAGCACCTCTCGGTTTCCATTGGTTTCGGCGGCACCGACGATGCCGATGCGCTCCATTTCCTCGATCATCCGCGCGGCCCGGTTATAACCGATCTTGAGCTTGCGCTGAACGCCGGAAATCGACGCTCGCCTGCTCTCGACCACGAATTGCACTGCATCGTCGAACAGTTCATCCTGGTCCTCGACATCGCCACGGGGTTCTGGATCAATGCCCGGCAGGTGCTCGCTCGGTTCCTGCAGAATCGTCTCGATGTATTCGGGCGCACCTTGCTGCTTCAGGTAGTCTACGACACGATGCACCTCATGGTCATCAACAAAGGCACCGTGAACACGCTGCGGAATGCTGCCTCCCGGAGGCAGGTAGAGCATGTCGCCATGACCGAGCAGGTTCTCCGCACCCATCTGATCGAGCACGGTGCGTGAATCGACCCGGGCAGAGACCTTGAATGCCATGCGGGTCGGAATGTTGGCCTTGATCAGACCGGTCAGCACATCAACTGATGGACGTTGCGTGGCCAACAGCAAGTGAATGCCGGATGCACGCGCCTTTTGCGCCAGGCGCGCGATCAACTCTTCGACCTTTTTGCCAACCACCATCATCATGTCTGCCAGTTCGTCGATAATGACGACGATGTAGGGCAGCTTGCCGAGGCTCGGTATGTCCGGTTCGCCACCGTCGCCAAAATCCACCCTGGCCGCCACCGCGGCTTCATACAGCGGATCGGGGATCGGCTCGCCGGCGTCCGCCGCCTCTTGCACCTTGCGGTTGTATCCGGCGATATTGCGCACGCCAAGACTGGCCATCAGCTTGTAGCGCCGCTCCATCTCACCAACGCACCAGCGCAACGCGTTGGCGGCTTCTTTCATGTCGGTGACCACTGGCGTGAGCAGATGAGGTATGCCCTCGTAAACCGACAACTCCAGCATCTTGGGGTCCACCATGATCAGGCGCACATCCTCCGGACCAGCCTTGTAAACCAGACTCAAGATCATCGCGTTGATGGCGACGGACTTGCCGGAGCCGGTGGTACCGGCAATCAGTGCGTGCGGCATGCGCCCGAGATCGGCAATCACCGGCTCCCCGGAGATATTGGTACCCATGCCGATGGTCAACGGCGATGCCGCGTCCTGATAGGCGCGTGAGTCCAGGATCTGGCGTAGTACGACCATTTCGCGGTGATCGTTTGGTACTTCCAGACCGATGACGGACTTGCCTGGAATCACCTCCACCACGCGCACGCTGATCTTCGACAATGCGCGCGCGATATCCTTGGCCAGGCCGGTGATTTTGCTTACCTTTAGACCTGGCGCCAGTTCCAGCTCGAACAGTGCTACCACTGGCCCCGGATGTACCTCGACCACTTTGGCAACAACGCCGAATTCTGCTAACCGCGCTTCCAATTCGCCGGACATCTGTTGCACCTGCTCCGGATTCACCGCTCGACCACTCTTGCGCGGCGGGTCGAGCAATTCCAGCGGCGGTCGCTCTGCTGTTTCGCCACAATAACGTGGTGGAATTTGGCCAACATCGGCTTTCGATCTGGGCAGCAGCTGGGAAGGGGCGCCGGGTTCTGCCGATCGCCGCTTGGCAACGGCTGGCGGACGAACCTCCGATGTACCCGCTGGTTGCGGGAACGATTCAGGCTCGAGATCAATGGCATCGAGCAGTGCCGGGTCGAAATCAACAACACTGACATCTTCGGATGCCTGATCCAAATATGCGGGCTGATCAACCTCGTCCAGATAGGCAACAGGTTCATCGGAGCGAAGATTGTCTTCAGCGTCCGACCGGCTAAAAGACGGCAACCGCGGCGAAGGCATGCGCAAACTGCCAAGGGCTTGCAGGGCACGCGTGGAGAGGCGCAGCATACTTAGCGTTCCAGCGCCCACCATGTCCACTAGCAGCAGTGGCGACAGACCGGTGGATAATATGGTGCCAGTGAAAAATAACGCACCGAGAAACAACAACGTGCCGGAAGTACCAAAGGCGATTCCAGCACGCTCGAAAACGAATAGGCCAAGACCGCCGCCAGCTCCATTTGGCAACCGATCCATCCATTCCGGCAAATACAGGCTGGCTAGGGCCGAACCGGCTACGAGCAGCATGATGAAACCGACCCAGCGCAATGTAAGCCAGTAGAGCTTGGTCTCGGGCTCCTCTGCCCGCTGACGAAATACCAGGTATCCGCTCCAGGCGATCATCACCGGGATCAGATAGGCGAGCAAGCCAAATAAATATAATGCAAAATCCGCAAACCAGGCGCCAAATGGGCCTGCGATATTAGCGACGCCATTGCCGGCGCCCACATAAGACCAGCCGGGATCATCCGGCGAGTAGCTTGCTAGCGCCAACATCAGGTAGAGTGCTGCACAGATCAAAGTCCACATAGCACCTTCGCGCCAGGCGCGATCGAGATAGTCGCCAAGGGTTAAATGGCCGATACGCGTTGCTTGAGTCACGATGCTTCCTCCGAATAATTCGTATTATTATATCGTTATCGGATATTTTTCGCGCTTTTTCTATCGTACCACGGAAAAACCCTGTAGCGCCGGCTACGTAGCGCTACATCCACCAGTTCTCGAACACATCGCCATCGTCGCGACGCCGCGGTCGCGGACGCCAGATCGCGAAGGGTCGTGCCATCGCTCCGACCAACGCGCGGCTGTAAGCCCAAGCCAGCAAGAACCAGGCGTAGAGCACCACGACCAAAATCATCACGGCTGCCAAGGTCTGCGACAGACTGGCTGTCTCATGCAGTAGGAGGTAGCCGGCCCAACGCGCAAGTCCATCGGCCCCCGCGTCAATGCGCACCAGCAGCGATACCAGAACATTATCGTTGGGGCTGTGAGGAAGCGCCGTGCTGTAGACAACGGCATCTGCCCAGCTCAAACCTCGGTAGTCATCGTTGATGCTCAGAGCCAACACCAGTAATGAATCCAGCCACAACAGCCACGTGCTGAAGCGGATCGCCCAAAGACGGGACATGGCATAGAGATACGTTCTGTTGACACTGCCGTGCAACAGGCCCGGCACGCGCGGCATCAAGAGAGCCATAATGACGACGTTCAGCAATAGTAAAGCTGCTTCGCGCAACGTCAATGCCGCAGTGCCGACCATCAAGACCATGCCAAGCAACAGAGCTTTGACAATTTCGCCACCAAGAATCAACGGCTCCAAACCCATCAGGCGGTACAGCCAACTCGGTTGGATCAGGCATTCGTGACGATAAGCGTAGCGTCGGTAGAACACGACCTCCGAGCCGGACATCACCAGCGGCACCGCGATGACCAGCAAAAACGCGAGATTACCGAGTACGCCAATGTGCGGGGCACTGTAATTCCAACCGATTAGAGTCGACCAGACGGCCAACATCGACGACAACCGCGGAATCATGCGATATTTCATATGAGTCCTATCCCCTGGCGTTGGCGTGGTGCGCTTGGCCATTGGTCGGGCGAGAGGCGCAAAGTTCCGGTAATCGAGCGCCGCCCAGCAAAACCAGGCAACACCGATCCCATGGCCAGGCGTACCGTCCAACATGCATCCAAAGCCGCGCCCGGGCAATGATCCTGCCTAGGGCAAGAGACAGGTACCGGTTCCAGCCCATGCTGAAAGCAAGGCAATGGGTACAAATTATCATGATCGGCGTCGGATTCCGAAGCATGCCAGGTCTACAGTTTGTTGTGATATCAAAGAAAAACATGCATGAGTCATTTGTGCGCGAGATTGCTGATCACGACGCTCGAATACCTGATACGGTCTCAAAGCATGGGCCGATTCCGCGCCCGGCCTATAATTTAACCTGAAGTTTCCTGATTCTTGCGTGGGTGGCGGGCCAGGTAGGAGCATTATTATTTGAGTTCGCCTGAGCCTGCGCAAACCAGCGTAAAGATGCCACCCCCAAGTAACCGACCTCCTTGCGATTTTCAGAAACCAGGAAACTTCAGATTAATGCCAATGGCCGACAACGATAACATGAGATTAAGATCGAAAGGCCTGTAGGAGCTGCCGTGAAACAAAGCCAGCAGCTCCCAGGTGCTTTACCGCGGGGGGGTGCGGCACGTACTATTCGCGAGTTAATCAGATACACTTCCCGGAGAGCACCATGAGCAAGACCAAACAATGCCGGCTGCTGATCCTGGGCTCTGGCCCAGCCGGCTATGCTGCCGCGGTCTACGGAGCCCGCGCCAACCTGAGCCCGGTACTAGTAACCGGCCTCGAACAGGGTGGACAGCTCATGACAACCACCGACGTCGATAATTGGCCCGGTGATCCCGACGGCGTGCTCGGCCCGGATCTGATGGAGCGCATGCGCAGACATGCCGAGCGCTTCGAGACCGAATTGCTGTTCGACCATATCAATCAGGTCGACCTCGGTAAACGGCCGTTTGAGCTTACCGGTGACGACGCGAGTTACCGCTGCGATGCATTGATTATCGCCACCGGCGCCAGCGCCAGATATCTCGGCATGGACTCGGAGCAGAAATTCAAAGGCCGCGGCGTCTCCGCATGCGCCACCTGCGACGGTTTCTTTTATCGAAACCAGAAAGTTGCTGTCATCGGAGGCGGCAATACCGCGGTCGAGGAAGCGCTTTACCTGTCCAATATTGCCGCCGAAGTGACCCTGGTGCATCGTAGAGACGCACTCCGAGCGGAAAAGATGTTACAAAAAAAGCTGTTCGATAAGGCGGAAAACGGCAATGTGCGACTGGCCTGGAATCATGTGCTTGACGAGGTGCTTGGCGACAACACCGGCGTCACCGGTATTCGCATAAAAGATGTTCGGGATGGCAATACTAAGGAGATCGACCTGCAAGGCGTATTTATCGCTATCGGCCACCAACCGAACACCAGCATCTTCGAAGGCCAGCTCGATATGGAGGGAGGCTACATCAAAGTCACAAGCGGTACCGATGGCAACGCCACGGCAACCTCCGTTCCGGGCGTGTTTGCGGCCGGCGATGTGATGGATCACGTCTATCGCCAAGCCATTACATCTGCCGGCACTGGCTGTATGGCGGCGCTGGACGCCGAAAAATATCTGGATGCGGAGGCGCTTGCAAACAAAGCGACCACAAATCAGGGATGAGTCAATCCTCCCCTGCCCGGCCAGGCATAGACCGCGACACTCACCCGCGTTCTAACCAATCCCGGATTTCCGAATCTCGTGCCCCGAAAACCGTGCAAGTATTCACCAGGGTTCCCAGTGTCAGCGTTCTGTACTCCGGGGTGCGCTCGAAATAATGATCAAACACCCGGCAAGAGACGCCGAGCTTTGCTCGGCGCGATTACGAATACGATTACGATCACGACAACGACAAACAGCAGAAACGGTAGCGGGGCATCCGCACCGCTGTACTAGTATCTAATTCGACGTTGGCCACGGCGAGCAACGCGCTCTTATCCGACCTGATGGTATCTGTTGATTCGATTGATCGATGACAGAGTAAAATCCAGACCAGCCGCCCCTTTGGCGATATAGACCTCGCCCCCATCCTCATCTTGGTTGAAACATTGAGTTCCCCCAAGTTCAGATGTACAAACTGACCACCTATGATGCCATTGACCAGATCCCAGCGGCCGCCTGGAACGCACTGGTCGGGGATGATTTGCCCTTCATGCGCCATGAATTCCTTGCGGCAATGGAGCGTCATGGCTGCGTTGGTGAGCGCTTCGGCTGGCTTCCACGCCATCTTGCCTTGACCGACGAACAAGATCGGCTGCTGGCCGCGGCCCCCTGCTATCTTAAATACAACTCCTATGGTGAATTCGTATTCGATTGGGCTTGGGCGGACGCCTATCAGCGGGCTGGACGGCGCTACTATCCGAAGCTAGTCATCGCCTCGCCTTACACGCCAGCAACCGGCCGGCGCATCCTAACTGGCAACACGCCCCAGCGCGAAAAACTAGCGACGACGCTAACCAAAGGTGCACTGCAACTGGCGAAAGAAATGGGCGTTTCTGGTCTACACTGGCTGTTTACTGCCGACGACGAGACCGAGATCATGCGCTCGGTGGGCTTGATGCGCCGGCTGGGCTGCCAGTTCCATTGGAGCAACGCCGGATACGACAGCTTTGACCACCTGCTTTCTACCTTTTCTGCCGAAAAACGCAAAAAAGTCAAGCGCGAGCGTCGTCGCGTGACCGAAGCAGACATACAGATTCGCCGCCTACGCGGTGACCAGGTGAGCGAAGAGGAGTGGCGCATTTTCCATCGTTTATACGAAGATACCTTCGACAAACGCGGCGGCATACCCACCTTGACCTTGCCTTTTTTTCGCGATATCGGTCACACCATGGGTGAGCAACTACTGTTGGTGCTTGCTGAACACGCCGGTGATATTGTCGCCGCTGCCTTTTGCCTGGTGGGCGCCCGCAGTCTCTATGGTCGACACTGGGGCTGCTCCAAGGACTTCCACAGCCTGCATTTCGAAGCTTGCTACTACCAGGGCCTGGATCATTGCATTGAACACGGACTGACGCGCTTTGAGCCCGGTGCCCAAGGCGAGCACAAAGTGGCCCGTGGCTTCCTGCCGACTCGCACCTGGTCAACACATTGGATTGAGGACGGTGAATTCCGCCGCCCCATCGGAAAGTTCCTCGACCACGAAATCGACGGCATGGAAGACTATCTTGCCGAAATGCAACAACACAGCCCCTACAAAGCAGAATCGGTTTGATCCGTAGAGCGAACAACATACCCTATTTGCTGGCAGCCAACGACCCGAGCGGATCGTTCCCACCAGTGAGCGAGGCGTTAACCGAACCCGACGGGCTGCTTGCCATTGGCGGCGACCTCAGCGTTAAGCGCCTGATCCATGCCTATCGTCACGGCATCTTTCCCTGGTATGGCGAGAACGATCCAATCCTCTGGTGGTCTCCGGACCCGCGCACGATCTTGGTTCCCGACGAGATCCGCATATCCCGCAGTCTGCGCAAATTTCTACGCAAGAGTCCCTTCGAGGTGACCATGGATCGGGATTTCCGCTCGGTAATCCATGCCTGCGCCATGCCGAGAGAACCCGGTGGCGGCACCTGGCTAATGCCAGAAATGATCAGCGCCTATCGAAAGCTGCACGCGCTTGGCATCGCACATTCGGTGGAAGTCTGGAAAGACGGCATGCTGGCCGGCGGGCTCTATGGTATCGCTGTCGGTGCCGCATTTTTTGGTGAATCGATGTTCACCCGCATTGACAACGCATCCAAAATTGCTTTGGTATACCTTTGCCGTCGGCTGAGCACATGGAATTTTAGGTTAATCGATTGCCAGGTACAGACCGACCATTTGCTGCGGATGGGTGCGCGACACATACCACGCACCAAATTCATCCACATGCTGGAACAGCTGCGCGACCGGCCGTCCCCGACCGGTTGTTGGGACCAACCCTGGGATGCCAGCCCAGCAGACGCCAGCCCAACAACCTGCGAGCATGCCGACAACATGGCAAGCCGCGAAACCGAGGGTAGACATGCATCGTGATACCTCCAGCCGTGGCGACCTGCAGCTTTACCTGACCGGTGAACACGATTGCTCGTATATCGAAGGCCGTCAAGCCCGCACCCTGTTTGTCGATCCACTGGCACGGGTCGACGGAGAACGCGCCCAATGGCTGCAACAGATCGGATTCCGGCGCAGCGGACAGCACTTTTACCGGCCCGCCTGTCGAGGATGCCAGAGGTGTGTACCCATCCGCATTCCAGTCGCGGAATTTCAACCCAACCGCTCCCAACGCCGCAACTTGCGCCGCAACGCCGAAGATGTTCGGCTCGTGGTGCGATCAGCGGAGCTGGAAATCGAACACTATCAGCTCTATGAACGCTACCTGAATCAGCGCCATGGCGACGGCGACATGGCAGAAGATGTATCCATCGAAACTTACGCCCGCTTTCTGTTGGCACCCTGGGGTGGCGAGACCCGATTTATCGAGCTGCGGGGTAATGACGGCACATTGCTCGGAGTTGCCGTAACCGATCTATTCAGCGACGGTCTGTCGGCGGTCTATACCTTTTTTGATCCAGAGCAAGGACGGCGCGCCCTCGGAACCTACGCGGTATTGGGTCAAATCCGCGAGGCACAGCGAATGAATCTCGGCTATCTCTATCTCGGGTATTGGATTGGCGAGAGCCAAAAGATGCGATACAAGGAGAATTTTCGCCCACTGGAAGCCTGGAACGGACATGGATGGGAACGCTTTGAGCGTGGCAAAACGATACCCTACTAATGCACAGCATCTTGGCATAGTTCACCAGTCACCAGTCACCAGTCACCAGTCACCAGTCACCAGTCACTGGTATTGGCGTTGCCACTCTATGCTATACTGGCGCGCTCGGCTCATCAGCACTCTTGATCTTGCTCGACCCAAAAAAGCAAGTCGGATGTTGAAAATCCTCCTACCAGAAGATTGAACACCCAGAGAAAACGAACAAAAGCAAAGGATTATTTCAATTTTTCGAATGATCTGCCATCTCAGCAGTTACCACATTAATCCTAACCCACCTCTTTATTTTTTCCTCTATTACTATGGCTAAAGAAGACGTCATTCAGATGGAAGGTACAGTCACCGAGACCCTACCCAACACGATGTTTCGTGTCGAGTTGGAAAATGGCCATACTGTAACCGCACACATTTCCGGCAAGATGCGCAAACACTACATTCGCATTCTGACCGGAGATAAGGTCACGGTCGAACTCACGCCTTACGATCTTACCAAGGGTCGAATCACTTACCGCGTGCGCTGACCGATATTTTTTCGGTTCAGCCTCTCATGCATCTCTCATGGAACGCTAATGGACTCATGCCGACCTGCGGGATAGATCCATTGCTCAGCGATCAATAATGCATCGCCGCATCGAATCTTCCTTAATCGACTGATAGACTCCTTGGATGAATCATCCAAGACATAGCCGAACTAACCGGCAGAACCAATCAGCGCCATGGATTTCGGGTTGGGAGATGACATCAGGACATGAGCAACCGGACGTCTACCGGGTGCTGTTCTTCAAAGAATGAAATAATTTACCGCAGAGACGCAGAGTGCGCGGCAAAGTCAAGGCGAATGCATTCTCTTTCTCCGCGTCTTTGCGGTGCATCAAATTTCATCCTGGGTGAAGAGGTAAACATTTTACGTAGGTAACGCCCGAGCAGCATGAACATCGCTGTTAACAAAGTAGAGTGAGGAAAAGCGTAAGAACTTCGAAAACGAGCTGGATAGTACGTCAAACCAGAGTCCCTTTTCATGCGTTTCCTGGTTCTAACCTCGAGAGTTCTAGAAAGATATGTTATTTGATCGTGGAACTTGCTCTAGGGCGTGCTGGGCGGATTGTGCCATTAGATTCTTCAGGATGGTGAGGGCGAGGCGACATTCCCCGCTCTCATCATCGTACTTTGCTGGAAACTGCTCTTGGTTATTTAAGCAGTTTCTTGTTCGACCTCGAAAGTGAAGGCTAATTCATCATTCTCGCCGAGCCTCACCGTGACCGTGCCGCCATTTGCCAATTCGCCAAACAAGAGCTCGTTAGCCAGCGGTTTCTTAATTTCGTTCTGAATTACCCGTGCCATGGGCCGAGCTCCCATTTTGGGATCATAGCCTTTCTCCGCGATCCAGGCTTTTGCTTCCGGTTCGACGATCAGCGATACCTTTTTGTCCACGAGCTGCGCCTCCAGCTCGAAAATGAACTTGTCGACGACGCTGGCAATCGTCTCCGGTGCCAATGAACCGAACTGTACCACCGCATCAAGCCGATTGCGGAACTCCGGCGAGAATACGCGTTTCAACGCCTCCATACCGTCGCTGGAGTGATCTTGTTCAGTAAAACCGATGGACCGCCGGCTCGTTTCCTCAGCACCCGCGTTTGTGGTCATCACCAGCACCACATTGCGAAAATCCGCCTTGCGACCATTGTTGTCGGTCAACGATCCATGGTCCATGACCTGAAGCAGCAGATTGAATACATCCGGATGCGCTTTCTCGATCTCATCAAGAAGCAATACGGAATGTGGATGCTTGGTCACATCTTCGGTCAGCAAGCCGCCTTGGTCGAAGCCAACATAGCCAGGTGGTGCTCCGATCAGGCGCGATACAGTGTGTCGCTCCATGTACTCAGACATATCGAAGCGAATCAGCTCCATGCCGAGAATGCGTGCAAGTTGGCGAGTGACTTCGGTCTTGCCGACGCCAGTGGGGCCTGTAAACAGGAACGAGCCGATGGGCTTCTCTTCGTTACTGAGACCTGACCGGTTCATGCGAATGGCCGAGGTCAGCGCATCGATCGCATCTTCTTGGCCGTACACAACCATCTTCAGATCACGATCCAGGTTACGCAATGCCTCAGTGTCGGACATCGACACCTTTTTCGGTGGGATGCGGGCGATTTTAGCGACAATCGCTTCCACATCAGTCACATCAATACGCTTTTTCCGCTTTGCGACCGGCTTCAGCTGTACATTGGCACCGGCCTCGTCAATGACATCGATGGCCTTATCCGGTAGGTGCCGATCATTAATGTACTTAGCCGAGAGTTCGGCGGCAGCGCGCAATGCCGGAGTGGTGTAAGCGACTTGATGGTGCTCTTCAAAGCGCTTCCTTAGCCCCTTCAGGATTTCGACGGTCTCATCCACCGAGGGTTCATGCACATCGATTTTTTGGAACCGGCGCGTCAATGCCCTGTCCTTCTCGAAAATGCCACGGAATTCCTGATAGGTGGTCGAGCCAATGCAGCGCAGATCGCCTGAGGCTAACACAGGCTTGATCAGATTCGACGCATCCATGACGCCGCCGGAGGCAGCGCCGGCACCAATGATGGTGTGAATTTCGTCAATAAATAAGATTGAATGTGGCTTGCGCTTGAGTTCTGCAAGCACCGCCTTGAGCCGCTTTTCAAAGTCGCCCCGGTATTTGGTGCCTGCCACCAAGGAGCCCAGGTCGAGCGCATAAACGACTGCATCCGCGAGCACATCCGGCACCTCGCCGTCGACAATTTTCTTCGCCAGCCCCTCGGCGATAGCGGTTTTGCCGACCCCGGCTTCTCCCACTAATAAAGGATTGTTCTTGCGCCGCCGACATAGAATCTGCGCGGTGCGTTCGACCTCTTCGGCGCGGCCGATCAGCGGATCGATCCGCCCCTGACGCGCTACCTCATTGAGATTGGTAGCGAAATTATCCAGCGGGCTGGCGGCTTCTTTTTCGTCACCCCGAGCCTCTTCGGTCTCTCCCTGCGTATCGTCGCCTCGATCTTCACCAGGCACCTTGGAAATACCATGGGAGATGTAATTGACTACATCCAACCGTGATACGTCTTGCTGGTTCAGTAGATACACTGCTTGGCTGTCCTGCTCGCTGAACAGCGCCACGAGTACGTTAGTACCAGTGACCTCTTTCTTGCCGGCGGACTGAACGTGGAATACCGCCCGCTGTAATACGCGCTGGAATCCAAGGGTGGGCTGTGTCTCACGTGGATCGCCCTGAGCGATCAGTGGCGTCGTTTCTTCAATGAAGGTAGTTATGTCTTTGCGCAGCTTGCCGTCATCGGCGCCACAGGCGCGAAGTACCTTGGCCGCGGCCGGATTGTCGAGCAGACACAGCAGCAAATGCTCGACCGTCATGTACTCGTGCCGTTTTTCCCGCGCCTCTTTGAACGCATGATTCAGGGTGAATTCGAGCTCTTTGCTTAACATGTGCGGAACCCTGCAGGGTGTGTTTTCGGGGAAAGGTCTGATTTAGAGTGAATGTATCTGAAATGATTATTCGTTTGCGGTGATGATTGACCAGCTAATCGCTCTTTGGAGATAAATGCATTGCTGAGGATCAACATTAGGATCTTTCCCCGGCTCGTGTCTCGGAAGGCTGCCTGTACTGCGGTGGACAGAATCATGCTTCCTCCATCGTGCATAACAGAGGGTGATGATTCTCACGGCTGAAATCATTCACCTGTGTGACCTTGGTCTCGGCGATATCTCGACTGAAGACACCACAGACGCCAACACCACGTGTATGCACGTGCAGCATGACTTGAGTGGCTTTTTCGCGACTCATGCCGAAAAAGGTCTCGAGCACGTGTACAACGAACTCCATGGGTGTGTAGTCGTCGTTGACGATCAACACCTTGTACCGTGGCGGTTGTTTCAGCTCGGGTTTCGACTCCTGAACGACGAGACCCGAGTCCTGATCTTCACCGGTATGCCGCTCACTCATGATAATTCAGTTCATATTCTAACGTTAGTAAGAGATATGAGAACGATCGGTCGTTCTCCAGTTCAACTCATTTGTAAGGGTTGTACCAGGAAAAATACAGCCCCCGGCCGCATTCGCCCGTGCCACGGTGGTAAATGGCGATCCTTTGGATCGTACCCGGTTTGCTCGATTTCCGCTACGGATTGACCTATCAATTTTGCAGACTATACTAAGCAGATACGAAACCCCGGAATACAAAGTCCTGGGTTGAGTTTCGACCGGCTGCCTCGACGCCGTCGGCGACTCACAATAACGAAACAATCTACTTTCCAAAGCAAGACGAGAGACCCCGGAGGAGTATCCGCCATGTCCACTGGCACCGTAAAATGGTTCAACAACGCAAAGGGTTATGGCTTTGTAAAGCCCGATGACCGTCAAGAAGATGTCTTTGTCCACTTCTCGTCCATCGAGATGGAGGGCTACAAGACACTAAAGGAGGGCCAAAAGGTCGAGTTTGAACTAAGCCAGGGTCCGAAAGGCCTGCATGCGGCTCGGGTTCAGCAAGCAGCACTCTAAGGCGTTGGCCACAAGCCACCACCTCAGGTCTGCCCCGAGCATTCCCATAAAACGATAACTGAATGGGGGCGAGGCCGATCGGCACCGCTCCCAATTTTTTTGACCGGTTTTTTAATCCCGTTTGTCGTTCCCGGCTTTTTTGCGCCGCTGAACCCAATCGAACCGGGAATCCTACCTCACATATTCCCTGCCACCGCCTCGGCGAACTCCGAACAGCTTAATTTGGTGGCACCCTCCATCAGCCGCTCCAGGTCGTAGGTGACGGTCTTAGCCGAGATTGCCCCTTCGATTCCTTTGATCACCAAATCCGCAGCCTCGGTCCAACCTAGGTGCCGCAGCATCATCTCGCCAGACAATAACAGCGAACTCGGGTTAACCATGTCCCTGCCTGCATACTTCGGCGCGGTGCCATGGGTGGCCTCGAACATCGCTACCGTATCAGATAAATTCGCACCCGGTGCCATGCCGATACCGCCAACCTGGGCAGCCAGCGCATCGGAGATATAATCGCCGTTCAGGTTCAGCGTCGCGATCACGTCATACTCTTTTGGTCGCAGCAAAATTTGCTGCAAGAAGGCATCGGCGATGACATCCTTGACCGTAATCTCATTGCCAGTATTCGGATTCTTAAAACTGCACCAGGGGCCTCCGCCGATCTCCACTGCACCGAATTCCTCAGCGGCCAGCTCATAGCCCCACTCCTTGAACGCACCCTCGGTGAATTTCATGATATTACCCTTGTGTACTAGGGTAATGGATTTGCGGTCGTTATCGATTGCATACTGAATCGCCTTGCGCACTAAGCGCTTCGTGCCATCGCTGGAAACCGGCTTGACGCCGATACCGGAGCTGGCCGGAAAGCGAATCTTGCTCACGCCCATCTCATCCTGTAGAAAATCGATGACCTTTTTTGCCTCCGGTGTGCCGCTCTGCCACTCGATGCCGGCATAAATATCCTCGGAATTTTCACGAAAAATCACCATGTCGGTGTGTTCCGGTGCCTTGAGCGGGCTCGGCGTGCCGGCAAAGTAGCGTACTGGGCGCAAACACACATACAGATCCAACTGCTGACGCAAGGTCACATTCAACGAACGGATGCCGCCGCCCACCGGAGTCGTCAGCGGCCCCTTGATCGATACCACGAATTCTTTGACCGCATCCAGCGTCTCATCCGGCAGCCAAACATCATCCCCATAAACACGAGTGGACTTTTCGCCGGCATAGATCTCCATCCAGGCAATCTCACGCTCTCCGCCATACGCCTTCTCAACCGCGGCATCCAGCACGTCCTTCAGCGCTGGTGTGATATCGATGCCGATACCGTCGCCCTCGATGTACGGAATAATCGGTCGCTTCGGCACACGTAGGCTGAAATCGTCGTTGACGCCGATCTTCTCGCCATTGCTGGGGATTTGAACATGCTGATAGGGCATCGTAAGGTTCCTCGGTGTGCAGAGCCTGTCTGGCTCAAAGTGTTGTGAAAAATTGCAAAAGTCCGGATGGTATCATTGCTGTCAATAATCGACTCCCTTTGGTTTATCGGCAGATCGCAACCCCGGACCTGAGTTTGCATGACCGCTAGCATCACCAACGCCGGCGGCCGCAACGACAACCAGAACGCCTGTCATCGTTGCGCAGACTGCTGGGTAGTGGCGGATGGGCTTCACGGTCAAGCTGGCGGTGGCCTGGCAGCGCGTATTGCGGTGCACAGCGTGCTCGCTACCAGCGCAAGCAACACCGGGCCGGAAATGATCGGTATCCACGGCAGACTTTGCCGGTCTCGATGCGCGTCCCCGAAATCCGTCTCGACTCAGTCCGCGTCATCCAAGTCTGTATCAACCATCCCCGATTCGGCTGTATCCAAATGATACGGCTGGCGCCGCAGCAGAGGTTGCAAACGGCAGTTGCGCTGGCGTTTGGCGCGACTGCAACCCCTGCTGCAAAGTGGCGATGTCCGGGATGCGCGCATCGGCTTTGATAGCCAAGCCAGCGAGCAGGGTCTGCTCGGCCATCAGCGGCCAGCGGAGGCCGAGTGCGGACGGGGGGTTTCAAGTCATCCTGCTCGGCGCGGTCGAGGGCCTCGGATGGGCTGATGCCGGTGATGGCGCGATACAGGGTCGCGGCCAATGCATAGACACCTGACCTTCGGGAGTGATGCGACTATTGTCCGGGGCGATGTCGCGGTGCAGCTGGCCAGCCTGATGCATCGTGCACAGCGCGGTTGTTTTTGAAGCCTTCTATTCGCTGACATTCTCTTCGCTGAAGGCAAAGCCGAGGACTCGACAACCATCGCATCGCCATCCGCGACATTCAATTCAGTCAAGGGTATCAGGCTCGACGGTATCGCGGTTCAGCAATCAACACCGCATCCAGCCTGTTTATTCTTCCAATGCCCGGGCATGATACGCTAGATGCTCACCGATGAAGGTCGCGATGAAGTGATAACTGTGGTCATAATCGGGTTGCATCCGCAGCCTCAGGTCGAAACCACGTTGCTGGCACGCGACAATCAGTGCTTCCGGCCTGAGCTGGCCGTCGCTGAGGAACTCGTCGTCAGTACCCTGGTCGATCAACAGCGGGATCGGCTGCGCGCCAGCGAGGATCAACTCGGTCGCATCCCAATCCCGCCAGGTGGTTTGGTCATCGCCCAGGTAGGCGCCGAAACAACCTTGGCCCCAACCGCAATGGATTGGGTTGCAAACAGGCGCAAATGCCGAGACCGAATGCCAGTGGCCAGGGTATTTCAGCGCGCTGATCAGGGCGCCATGGCCGCCCATGGAATGTCCGGTGATCGAGCGCCGCCCCACCAGCAACGGGAGTTCGCGCTCCAACAAGGCCGGCAATTCCAGGTTCACATAATCGAACATCTGGTAGTGGGCGGCCCAGGGCGAGCGGCTGGCATTGACGTAGAAGCCGGCGCCCTGGCCCAAATCGTAGCGATCCGCGGCATCGGCCACATCCTCGCCGCGCGGGCTGGTATCCGGCATCACCAAGGCCAGGCCCAGCTCTGCCGCATAGCGCTGGGCACCGGCCTTGACTCGCACATTGTCATCGCTGCAGGTCAGCCCGGACAGGAAGTAAACCGCCGGCACCCGAACATGCTCCGAGCGCGCCGGCAGGTAAACCGAGAAGGTCATCGAGCAGCGGCAGGTCTTGGAGTCGTGGGTGTAGCGATTCAGCCAGCCACCAAACTCGCGAATACGCTCGATCCGTTGCATTGCCGACATCCCTTAAAACAAGATCACGGAGCGAATGCTTTGCCCCTCATGCATCAACTCGAAGGCGCGGTTGATGTCCTCCAGCGGCATGCTGTGGGTGACCATGCGGTCCACCTCGATCTCGCCGGCCAGATAGCGTTCCACATAGCCCGGCAGCTCGCTGCGGCCCTTGACACCGCCAAAGGCGGTACCTTTCCAGGTGCGGCCGGTGACCAACTGGAACGGACGCGTGCGGATTTCCTGCCCGGCACCGGCAACGCCGATGATGGTCGCCACGCCCCAGCCCATGTGGCAACACTCGAGGGCCTCGCGCATCACGTCCACATTACCGATGCACTCGAACGAATAATCAACGCCGCCCCCGGTCATCTCGACGATGGCCTCGGTGACGCTGCCGGAGAGTTCCGCCGGGTTCAGTGTGTCGGTGGCACCGAGTTGGCGGGCCATGTCGAACTTGTCCGGGTTCACATCGACAGCGATGATCCGTGCCGCCTTGGCCATCACCGCCCCCTGTACCACCGAAAGGCCGATCCCGCCGAGACCGAACACCGCCACCGTCGAGCCGGGTTCGACCTGAGCCGTATTCAGCACCGCGCCAATACCGGTGGTGATGCCGCAGCCGAGCAAGCAGACCTTATCCAGCGGTGCCGCCTGATTGATCTTGGCCAGCGCAATCTCCGGGACGACCGTGTACTCGGAGAAAGTCGAGCAGCCCATGTAATGGAAAATGGGCGAGCCCTTGTGGGAAAAGCGACGACTGCCATCCGGCATATAGCCAGTCCAGACCGTATCTGCAATGGACTGGCAGAGGTTGGACTTATTGGAGTGACAATACACGCAATCGCCGCATTCCGGAATATACAGCGGGATGACGTGGTCGCCCGGTCGCAGACCATGCACGCCTGGCCCGCAGTCGACCACCTCGCAGCCACCCTCATGGCCGAGCACGCAGGGGAAAGCGCCCTCCGGATCATCCCCTGACAAGGTAAATGCGTCGGTATGGCAGACGCCGGAAGCAACCACCCGAAGTAACACCTCGCCCTGTTTCGGTCCCTCCACGTCGATCTCTTCGATGGACAGGGGGCGGGCAGGCTCCCAGGCAACGGCGGCTCTGGCTTTCATAGGGTTCTCCGATGGGTTTTTGTGCTGCTTGAAGTCAATTCTTGCTGGCGCTGCCGCTTCGCGGGCAGCACGGATACATCGAGCCAGGCACCATGAGGCATATGACCGGGACATCGGAGCCGACAGAAAACCGCTCGCTTGTCACGCGCGACACTCGTCGCTCGCTGCCGACATCGGCATGAGCCATGCGATCCTGGAGATGATGAGCGCCTGGAATAAAACAGGCCAAGGCCAGCCGGTCGGCGCATGCGAAGCCATGTAAAATCAGTTGCGTGAAATTACTCAGGGATCAGCACCCTGTCAAGGCATGCTTGACCTGGATCATGCAGGCACGTAGTTTCCAGCCAGCATGGTCACACAGGATCAACAAGCGGTACACCCCGGTTAAACTATGAAAAATCGCGAAAATGCGCGTGCGAGCTCTTTATCCGATGCCTCGGCGCGAGCACCGGATGACAAGATTCGCAGTTCGATTCCCACCCTCTACGGAGATGCCCTCTGAGCACACCGCTTGATCTACAAAGCATCCCGCTGCACGGCCTGCACCTGATCGAGGCCAGCGCCGGCACCGGCAAAACCTTTGCCATAGCCAACCTGGTATTGCGCATGGTATTGGAGGACGGCATCGGCGTCGAGCGCATCCTGGTGCTGACTTTCACCAAGGCGGCCACCGAGGAATTGCGCGAGCGCATTGCCTCGCGCCTGCGCGCCGCGCTCGCGGCCGTCGATGGCGCCGAGATTGCCGACCCGATCCTGGAACAGATCCTGCGGCCGCTGGATACCAAAATCGCCCAAGTGCGCCTTGCCGAGGCCGTGAGCCATATGGACGAGGCAGCGATTCACACCATCCACGCCTTTTGCCAGCGGCTGCTGCGGGACAATGCGTTCGAAAGCGGCATCAGCTTCGAACCCGAGATGATTCAGGATGAATCCGAACTGCGGCGGCTTGCCGCCGAAGATCTGTGGCGCCGCCATATGGCCAAAGCCGATTCGGAACAGGCGGCATGGATGCTGTCGAATTGGCCCAACGGACCGGCACAGCTGCTGGCGACCCTCGGCGCCTACATCGGCGCGGCCGAGTTCGAGGTGATACCCGCCCCAGATACACCTCCAGATGCACCTCCAACGCCGGCCTCGGACTCGAACGCACCGGCCACCCATGATGATCCAATGGCACCGGCGCGCGCCTGGCGCGAGCGCGTGCGCAGCGCCTGGCCGGCAGCCCGCGACCAGGTCCTCGCAGTAGTGCGCGACAGCAAAGCGTTGAACCGCAACAGCTACAAGGCAGCAGCCATCGAACAAATACCGGCCGCGGTGGAAACCTTGCTGCAGGCCGAGACAATGCCGAGCGCATTGCCGGCACGCTTCGACCTGCTGACTCCGACCAAACTTGCGAAGGCGACCAAAAAAGGCTTCGAGACGCCGCAACACCCGTTCTTCGACCTATGCGGCGAGATGGACAATGCCCTGCTGCAATCGGCGCATCGCCTGCGCCGCGCGCATTTCCTCGGCGACGCCCGCGCGCAGCTGGCCGAAGCCTTGTCGCAGGCGAAAGAAGCGCGGCGCGTGCTCTACTTCGACGACCTGCTGAGCCACACCGCCCGGGTGCTGAGTGGACCACTGCAGGCGGATCTGGCCGCGCGGATACGTCAGGACTACCCGCGCGCGCTGATCGACGAATTCCAGGACACGGACCCGTTGCAGTATCGGATTTTCCGGCACGTCTACGACGGCCAGAGCGCTTGCGGCCTGTTCTTGATCGGTGATCCCAAACAAGCCATCTATGCCTTCCGCGGTGCCGACATCTTCACCTACATGGCCGCGCGCCGGCATGCCGAGCAAGCGGGCAATGTCTGGTCCCTGGACACCAATTGGCGCTCCGCCAGCGCCCTGGTGCATGCCGTGAACACGCTCTTCGAGCGCGCCGAGCGGCCGTTCGTCTACGACCACGACATCCCGTTCCAACCGGTCAAATCCGGCCCCAAAGCAGATGCCGAGCCACTCTCCATCGACGGCTCGCCTGTCATCCCGCTGGAACTGCGCTGGCTCCCCTTGGCGCCCGAGCATTGCACCAAGGACGGCCGACGCCTGAGCGCCGACGGTGCGCTCAGGCTGGCCGCCGCCGACTGCGCTGCACGCTTGGCCGACCTGCTTGCGCAAGCCGCAGCCGGCAAGGTTCGCATCGGCGACCAGCCCTTGGCGGCACGCGACATCGCGGTGCTGGTGCGCAAGCACAAAGAGGGCGTGCGCATGCGCGAAGCCCTGGCTCAGCACGGCATCGCCAGCGTCAGCATCGGCAACGACAGCGTGTTCGACACCGACGAGGCGGCAGAGCTGGCATTGGTGCTGGCGGCGCTCGACGAGGGCGCCGACGAGGGCAGTATCCGCACCGCGCTGGCCACCGCGATGCTGGGCTGGACGGCAGCGCGCATCGCCGCGCTGGACAGCGACGAAAGCGGCTGGGACAGCCTGTTGACGCGCTTCGACGACTATCGACAGCGCTGGCGCAAGCGCGGCTTCCTTGCCGCCTTCTGGCGCTTGATGGAGGGCGAGCAAGTGGCCGCAAACCTGCGTCGCATGCCGGATGGCGAACGGCGTCTGACCAATCTGCTGCATCTGGCCGAACTGGCCCAGCTCGCCTCCCGCGAGCATCCGGGCATCGACAATCTGCTGCGCTGGCTGAGCGAGCGCAATGACCCCCCAGGCGCCGAGCGCGACGAACAATTGCTGCGCCTGGAAAGCGATGCCGAACTGGTCCGCATCGTTACATTGCACAAAAGCAAGGGGCTGGAGTTCCCGCTGGTATGCCTGCCATTTCCCTGGACCAATGCGCGACCTTTGGACAAACAACAACCGGTGCCCTTCCATGCCGACGATGGGCGCGCCTGTCTTGATCTCGGCTCGGATGCCATCGACCACCACCGCGACCTCTGGCTGCGTGAAACCCTGGCCGAGGGGCTGCGCCTACTGTATGTCGGCCTCACCCGGGCCAAACATCTATGCTTGATGCACTGGGGTGCGGTGAATCAGGTTGGCACCTCGCCTGGCGCTTACCTCCTCTATCCCGACCCAGCATTGGACGGCCCGGCGGATCGCATGGGCAAGCGCGATGCCGCCGTCCTGCGCGCCGAACTGGAAGATCTGCTGACGCGCGCGCCGGAAGCCATCCGCATTGTCGATGCCTTGCCCCAGCACGCGCCCACCGCCCCTGTCGCCGCGGCACCGCCAGTACCCCTATCGGCAAGGCAGTTCACCGCGGCGATTCGCAGCGACTGGCGCCTGACCAGCTATTCCGGTCTCGCCGGCGGGCTGGAACGCGATCGACCGGACTACGATGCCGATGCTGGCTCGCTCCTGGATACCCAAACCGGCCCGATCGCACAGGTGCTGGACACTGTCGAGCCAGAGGCAGCGGAAAGCGCAGATCAGGACCAGCCAAACGGCATGCAAGGCAGCGCCGGCACCGAGGCGGCCCTGTCCGGCGCCGACAACAGCGCATTGGAACAAGCGCCCATCGACCCGGTATTTCAATTTCCCCGCGGCGTTCGCGCCGGGCATTGCCTGCACGAGATGTTCGAACATCTCGATTTCACCAGCGCATATGGCGAACTGTTGGGCAATACGGTGCAACAGACTTTATCGCGTCACGGCATCGAAACCGCCTGGGCCGATACTGCGCAACGACTGGTGACCCAGGTGCTCGACACGCCCCTGGCGGACAGCGACGATGCGCCGCTCTTGCGCAATCTGCCCGACATGGACCGACTCAACGAGCTGGAGTTTCATTTCCCGCTGCAGCAGGTCGAACCGCGCAGGCTGTCCGAACTGATTCGCGAGCAAGGCTACCCAGACCCGGGCATCGGCATCGAAGGCGCCCCGCTGCGCGGCTTGATGAAGGGCTACATCGATCTGGTGTTCCGCTACAACGGCCGCTATTACCTGGCCGACTACAAATCCAATCATCTCGGTGACCAGCTCGAAGACTATGCCCGTCCGCTGCTGCAAGCGGCCATGACCGCGCATCGCTATCAATTGCAATATCTCATCTACAGCGTCGCATTGCATCGCTACCTGCGCCAGCGGATCGCCGACTATGACTATGCGACCCATTTCGGCGGTGTGTTTTACCTGTTTGTCCGCGGTATGCGCCCGCACCAGGGTGCTGACTTCGGGGTCTATCACGACCGTCCCGAACCGGTTCTGATCGAGTCCCTGAATGCGCTGCTGAGCGCAGCATCGGAGCCTGCGGCATGAATCTACACGCCAGCACGGCATGGCTGCGAAGCGCCATCGCGGTGGGCGCATTGCGGCCCCTTGACCTGCACTTCGCGCACTGGCTGCAACGCGCCACCGGCGAAGCTGAGCCAGCGCAATTGCTGGCCGCCGTGTTGGTGAGCCAACGCACCGGCGCCGGCGATGTTTGCCTGGATCTGGCGACAATCGCCGGAACCCCGGTGTTCGACAGCCTGCCCGCAGTGCGAGCGCCCGCCCTCGCGCCCTGGCGCGAGGCGCTGCAACGCTGGTCCGTGGTCGGCGCCCCAGGCGCCCAGGCGCCGTTGATCCTGGACGCCGCCGACCGCCTCTATCTGGGTCGCTACTGGGCTTATGAACACGCGGTAGCCAAAGCACTGCGCCAGCGTGCGAGCGCATGGAGCGCAGACATCGACCTCGCCCTGCTGCACCATGGCCTGAACCGCTTATTCGGCCCCCTGCCCGCCGCGTCAGCGTTGGCCAGCACGGATTGGCAGCGGGTTGCCGCCGCCATTGCGGTGCTCAAACCCCTGTGCGTGATCTCCGGAGGCCCGGGCACCGGCAAAACCCATACCGTGGCCGCAATCCTGGCATTGCTGGCGCAACAGGCCCGCCACCAGGCGCCAGATGCCGATCGCTCGCTGCGCATTGCATTGGCAGCCCCGACCGGCAAAGCTGCCGCGCGACTCACCGAGGCCATACGCAACGCCCGCGAACGGCTTGATCCGGAACTGGCGCGCCTGATACCAGAACCCGATGCGTCCAACCGCGGATTGCCGGTGCGCGCTCAAACCCTGCACCGGCTGCTCGGCACAAGGCCCGGGCGTGTGCGGCCGCGCCATCATCGCGATGATCCGCTGCCCCTGGACCTACTGGTGTTGGACGAGGCATCGATGCTCGATTTGCCGCTGATGGCGCGCCTGCTGGACGCGCTGCCCAGCGCTGCCCGCCTGATCCTGCTCGGCGATCGCGATCAGCTCGCGTCGGTGGAATCGGGCATGGTCCTGGGCGACCTGTGCGGGCGCGGCCTCGAGCCGGTTTACTCCCCGCGCATGCAGGGCCTGCTCAGGGATCTGACCGGACTGCATGCGGCCGATCGCATGACGGACCACGAGCCCGAGGCCAACAATCGCACCGATGCGCAACATCCACCGCTATCGGATTGCATCGCATTGCTGCGCAAAAGCCGTCGCTTCACTGCCGACAGCGGCGTCGGCTCCCTCGCGGCAGCGGTGAACGCGGCTGACACCCAAAGTGTGCGAGCCCTCGCCGCCGCCGGCTTACCCGACGTGCGGCAACTGCAACTCGACGAACACCAACTCAGACAATTCCTGGCCGCCGAATTGGTTCCACGCTGGCGCGCCGTACTGGCCGGCGAATCGCCATTGGCGGTGCTTCGAGCATTGGCCGGGTTTCGTCTGCTCTGCGCCGTGCGCCAGGGTCCGTTCGGCGTCGAGGGCTTGAATGCAATGGCCGAATCGGTACTAGCGCGGGCCGCCGTGATCCAGCCCGCCGGCCGGCAGCACTATCCAGGCCGGCCGGTCATGGTGACCAGCAATGACTATGCTGTCGGACTGTACAACGGCGATATCGGTGTTGTGCTGCCCGACCCGCATGCCGAGCAGTCCGCCGCGAACGCACCGGCAGCCGATCTGCCGCAAGGCGCTCCGCCATTGCGGGTCTGGTTCGAAACGGACGATGGCGTGCGACGCATCCCGGTCGGCCGGCTGCCGGCAGCGCAAAGCGTATTTGCAATGACCGTACACAAAGCCCAAGGCTCAGAGTTCGACGACGTGATCCTGGTATTGCCACCCCATCCCAGTCGTGCGCTGACCCGCGAGCTGCTGTACACCGGCATCACCCGCGCACGCCGCCGAGTGACCCTGATCGCGCCCTTGGCACGCCTTGACGATGCCCTATCGTCACCACAGCGGCGCACCTCGGGACTATTCGATGCGTTGTGGCGGAGTTGAGAATCCTGTAGGCCAAATTCGGGGATATACCGGGTAAGGAATCGAAAATGACTGATCCAGCGCATTTTATTCGTTTCCATTGGCCCCTGAAGGCATCGAATCTCTATACTGTCGGGTGGAATGGCCATGCAGCACTGGCCTTGCGGTTTACCATGCACCGGCAGAGCAACAGCCGATACGAGGGAGGGCAACATGGACCAACGATTCGAAGCCTTGCAGCAGCAATTGCAGCAGCATCAAGCCGTTGCTGTCGCCTTTTCCGGCGGCGCCGACAGCACCCTGCTGCTGGCCGCCGCCCGTGATACCCTGGGCGCAGACCACATCATCGCGCTGACCGCGGTAACACCCTATCTGGTACGCCAGGAAATCGGCGATGCGGTGGGCATTGCCACCGAATTGGCCGTGCGTCACGAACTGGTGGAGATGGACATGCCCGAGGGCATAGAGACCAATCCATCAGACCGCTGCTATCGCTGCAAACGCGCCATGTATCTGCTGCTGCTGCGCAAGGCCGAGGAAATGGGCTTCCAGATTCTGCTCGACGGCAGCAACATCAACGACGTGGACGACTATCGTCCCGGACTCGAGGCCACCCGCGACCTCGGCATCGGTTCACCATTCATCGCCTGCGGCATCGACAAAGCCTTGATCCGCGATGTATCGATGGAACTCGGCCTGCCCACCTGGCGCAAACCGACGAATGCCTGCCTGCTGACGCGGCTGCGCTTCAATCAGCGCGTATCGATGGATCAACTGCAACAGATCGAAGAAGCCGAACGCTTTCTCGGTGCCCGCGGTTTCACCTGGGTACGCGTCCGCTGCCATGGCGACCTGGCGCGCATCGAGGTGGCAGCAGAACAGCGCGAACTTCTGCTGCAGCAGGCCGAAACCATCAGCGAAAGCATTCGTGCCCTGGGTTTTCGCTATGTTGCCATGGATCTGCTGGGCTACCAGATCGGCAGCATGAACGATCCGCGTTAGAGCCTTGCCGCCGCTTTCGCCATCGACGCATACTCGCCCAATTGGCAAATGCCGCCCACACATGCCGCCCACACATGCCGCCCACACATGCCGCCTAGTGATGGTGCAGAAACAAGCTAAACAGGTTTTTGGCTTGGGTGTCGCCTGCCGACTCATTCGGTACCGCTATCGGTATCGGTATCGGTATCGAACCGACCAACCCATCCGCCAAGCTCCTCGCTGACCGCCTAGCCACGCTGTCCGAGCTTCGTCAGCATGGCCACAAGACGATCGAGCAGTGCCTTTTGCTTGCTGTTGTCGTCTGCGGACAACGCATCGCACACCAGCAAGCACGTCCTCGATCGCAGCGCACTCCAGCGCCGAGCCTCGTGCGATTTCAAACGACCGGCGTCGATCCCCGCTCGTCGCTTTGCCGTTACCCGCGGCAATGTTCAGCGCGATGGCCTACGATGCGCGCCTAAGATGCGCACAGGCGTTGATCCTTCGCGTTACGCTGTCCTTTCACAT
Source organism: Thiohalocapsa sp. PB-PSB1 (assembly GCA_016745215.1). Taxonomy (GTDB): domain Bacteria; phylum Pseudomonadota; class Gammaproteobacteria; order Chromatiales; family Chromatiaceae; genus Thiohalocapsa. Next base: position 1,903,051 of record CP050890.1, on the reverse strand, counting down.
GCTCGCAGTAGCGCTAAACCCAGCCGACAGACTCGATGGCCGCACGCTAGACGTCGAGCTGCTCATGACCGAATGGCATAGGGCGTTTTCTCGCTCGATTCCGATTCCGATTCCGATAGCGACCCCGACTCCGATTGCACTCCGCCGATGGCTGGATAGCGTTGTATAGGTTATTCATGAACCGCTACCTACGGCCAGGACAAAGACGCATTGCCGGCTTCGAAGGCGCCTGAATCGCCGCCGAGCCCGATGGCCGGATCTCCGATCCGGTCGCCCCAGCGCCATCATCCCAAACGGTAATGCTTCTCGACTGCTTCAGTAATCTCCCAGGTGCAGGACAGCCCGGCCGGGAAGCTGATCAGATCGCCCCGGCTGAAGCTGTGCGGATCGCCGCCTTCCGGCGTTACGCTGAAACGTCCGCGCAGCACATAACAGGTCTCGGGCTCCTGATAAGACCAGGCGAAGGTGGAAGGCTCCTTTTTCCAAATCGGCCAATCCTCGACGCCAAGGACATCCAGCTTGGCTGGTGAAGGCTTATGCTCGCAGTGGATGTTGAGATCGGACATGGTCAGACTCCGTAGTCATTGGTTTGCTGTTCGTTGCATCACAAATAGGGATTCAAAAGCCAAAAAAGAGCCTGCCTCAGGACTTTTACCTATGTACAGCAAGCAACACCCGATCCTTGCCGTGGCCGCCGACCGTCTACCCGATGCCACCCGATCGACCTCCTTCATCCCGCTATCGGAAAACGAGCTTTGGTCCACCCTCTATCGAGCAGGCCTGTGGATCGGGCCACGCGCCCAGCTGGAACAAATGCCTGCTTTTCGACAAGTCATCCCCTACGTGATCCTGAAGGTCGGCGATCGCCTGGTTCGGTATACCCGCACCGAGGCCGGTAACGAGCAGCGGCTGCATGGGCGGGTCTCGATCGGGCTTGGCGGCCATATCGACTTGGCCGACATGAGCATCGATCAGGACGGCATCGACCTGCCCAATACCCTGCAAGCGGCAGCCCAGCGCGAAGTCGACGAGGAACTGACCGGGATCGACAGCAGGCGGCGCCAGTGGCAGGGGCTGCTGGTCGACAACGACAGCGACGTCGGCAAGGTCCACATCGGCGTTGTCGCCTGTTGGTATTTGCGCACTCCACCGCACGGCTCGCAAGAAGACGCGATCGGCGAAATCGGACTCGCGACCCTGGATCAATTACACCAACTGCCGCAAGATCGCCTGGAGACCTGGTCGCAGCTAGTGGTCGAGTGGCTGCGGACGCAATCCACGCCCTGAAAATCATCGAGCGAACAGCGACAGAGCCGAGCGGATGGCGCTTTAGACCCGCCCCGCTGCCCAGCGCCCGATGTAAAGCGAGCGAGCAAAAAACGTTGTTCATTGCAGAAACATCCAGGATGCAGATCAGAGAACTCGACAGCACCGATGCGCCGACTCTCAGCATGATTCTGGGCGATCCTGTCGTAATGGAGTTTTCGAGCAATGGAGCCCTGACCGCAGCCGACACCCTGAGGTTCATCGAACGCTGTCGTGGCTCTTATAAGCAGCATGGCCACGGGCAGTGGGCATTGATCGAGAAACAATCGGGAGATCTGATTGGATTCTGCGGCCTGAGTCATGCGACAGTGGACGCAGCGGATGTCGTGGAAATCGCCTATCGCCTGGCAAGAAATCAGTGGGGTAAAGGCTTGGCATCGGAAGCTGCCGGCAAAGTGCTCGACTATGGTTTCTCCATCTGCAACATCGAATCGATTGTGGGAATCGTGTCGCATCGACACCGGGCATCCATACGCGTACTCGAAAAAGTCGGATTTCAGTGGTTTTATCGGACGCGTTACAGCGGATGGGATGTACGCGTCTACCGACTGAGCAAGCATGATTGGGAGTACAGATAGAGCGTCAGATGAACAACAGGCCTAGTGCTGAGCCGCACCTCGGCCCATCCGGTCCGCACGCTCGAAGTCGGCGCAAAGCGCATCGCCGGCGGCGACCCCGGCGGAGCGAGAATTTCCAAAATCGTTTTCAGAGACAACCCATCGATGCAGCGTTTTTCTACCAAGAAAGCAAGGGGTCGGCTGAGAGACTGCCCTTACTAGACAGTCTCCAAGGCAACTTCCTGGAAACAACATGCTGAGAGTAAATGCCAGCTTCGGCGCCGCTCACTGGGACCGCCGGCTTTCCAGCCGGCCCGTCTTTGGCGCGGCTCAATGCCGTGCCAAAGACGCAGGAAATCGCGAAAACCCTTCAAACCCAAGCCAAATCCATCCGGAGCTGGACATGCGGGAGGGGATCTGCCAAGTCGCTCCGGCCGCAAGATCGCCTGATGCGGGCATCGAGCCCGCATCAGGCGAGGCCGGCTGGAAAGCCGGCGCTCCCAGGGAAAGCCGGCGCTCCCAGGAAAAACTGGGACCGCCGGCTTTCCAGCCGGCCCGTCTTTGGCGCGGCTCAATGCCGCGCCAAAGACGCAGGAAATCGCGAAAGCCCTTCAAACCCAAGCTAAATCCATCCGAGCTGGACATGCGGGAGGGGATCTGCCAAGTCGCTCCGGCCGCAAGATCGCCTGATGCGGGCATTGAGCCCGCATCAGGCGAGGCCGGCTGGAAAGCCGGCGCTCCCAGGAAAAGCCGGCGCTCCCAGGGAAAGCCGGCGCTCCCAGAAAAAACTGGGACCGCCGGCTTTCCAGCCGGCCCGTCTTTGGCGCGGCTCAATGCCGCGCCAAAGACGCAGGAAATCGCGAAAGCCCTTCAAACCCAAGCCAATATCCATCCGAGCTGGACATGCGGGAGGGGATCTGCCAAGTCGCTCCGGCCGCAAGCCCGCACAGGTTGGGATGAGGAACGAATCCCAACACAGTCACTCGGTGTACGTCTCTCTGTGCTGCGTTCCACCACCCAACCACCACGAACATAAAACGGCATTGCAGGACATGCGTTAGCGTCGGGCTCTGATCAAAGGCGCAACCTCTTTCTTCACGGTCGACCTGGCGGAACGGTCGAGTCGCCTGCTGGTGGACCGGGTCGATGAGCTGCGGGAGGTCGTGCGTGATGTTCGAGCTTCTCATGACCAAATGGCATAGGGCGTTTTCTCTCTCGATTCCGATTCCGATTCCGATAGCGACCCCGATTGCACTCCGCCGATGGCCGGATAGCGTGGTATAGGTTATTCATGAACCGCTACCTACGAGCTGCATTGTCCAGGAGCGGCTTCTCGCCGCCGCCAAGAGCACATTGGCATCCAAGACCATTCTGGAGAGATGCATATCCTACAGAATATGACATAACAAGGATGCAGTCGCGTTGCGCACCCTGCGTCTCCGCGGTGATGACTTATATTCGTTGAAGGCAGCACCCGGTAAACGCCAAATTTCTGATGCCCAGGCAAGGCCGCGCTTCCAGCGCCAATGGAGAAGTCCCAGTCCCATACCACAAGACGCTTCGAGCCATGTCCGATCCTGACGGCACACCGACACCGGTCTTCGTCAGCTACAGCCACCAGGACAAAAAGTGGCTGGAGCGCCTGCAAGTGCACCTCGAGCCCCTGGTGCGCGCCGGCGACATCGACCTTTGGGACGACACCCGCATCCAAACCGGCGCGGACTGGAGGGCGGAGATCGACCGGGCGCTGGCAAATGCCCGCAGCGCGGTGCTGCTGATCAGTCCGGATTTTCTCGCCTCGGATTTCATTCAGGATCATGAATTGCCGGTGCTGCTGGAGGCGGCGCGCGAGCGCGGCACCCGCATCCTGCCGGTCGCCGAGGCGCTGGATGCCTTTCGCGGAGCGCTCCAGATTTACCAGGCCGCCGGGGCCAGTCACTATGTGCAGCTCGTCGAGGGCAACATTGCGCGTACGGAACTTGTTATCTCGGCAGCATCCGATCCGAATGCCCAGTTCATGCTCGGGGTTCTTCACATACGCGATCGGACCGCCAAGCAAGACGATGCGCAGGCTGCGCAGTGGTTCCGAAAGGCCGCTGTGCAGGGACATGCGCAAGCACAGCTGGGGTTGGGCCTGATGCTCCTCTCCGGCCAAGGGGTGGAGCAGGACGAGGTGTCAGGCTACGCCTGGATTCATCTATCCGCGGAGAACGGATTGACAGAGGCGGTGGAGCTGCGCGGCCAATTGCAGGCAGAAATGGAGCCAGCCAAGCTGCGGCAGGCCCAACAGATGACAGCAGACCTTCTGCAAGCCGCAGAGCCGAACATGCCCGCTCCCGCATCAGGGGCGAACGAACCCGCGCCGAGGGAGTAAACTCCAATACGGCGGCTGATTGCGGGGGTGCTGCCTTTGTGGACTGTGAATCTATTGACCCAGGACTCAGTTCGCTTCACCGCGGAGACCCGGAGAACGCAGAGAACGGACTTGCATTCGCATTGGCCCCTCTGCGCAGGCTGCGTCTCCGCGGTGAATACCCCTCGGATCAGCCATGACAAACCATCCAGGCGCAGCGGGCGAGCTGGCCTACGCAGCAAGACGGTTTTTCGTCGCTCCAAGAAGTCCGCGTGTTTCCGCGCTGTCAGCGGCGAAATAATTGCCGCAAACAACCCGGCAAAGTGCGGAGAAGAGGTTGCGCCTAAGCTGTCGAAATGTCCTGAGTTTTGATGCCAAACCGATTCCGGGTCTTGGATTGCATCATCGAAGGCACTGAGGAAGCCTCATCGGTGTCAGGGTCGCTATCGGAATCGGAATCGGAATCGAATCCGCACATCGATCAAAGCAGCCAGCTCGATACCAATCCCTCATTCCGACCTTGACACCGACACCGACTCAGCATCCATAAACCGAGAAGCGCTTGTTTTAGTGAGACGGCAGATTTCGACAGCCTGGGTTGCGCCCCTGTATCTGCACGGCATCTATGCGGCATCTGCACGGCATCTGCGCGCGCCTGTTGTTGCCCTATCCTAACAGAGTACGATCTCCACACAGCGTCGATCAGAAACAGCCTGGTAACCCAGGCGACACCATCCATGCAAACGGCACAGCCCATGGCAAGCATAGCATCCCGAGGCCAAAGCCCACGAACTTCACAATAGGAATCTCTTTCGATGCCCGAGTCCGACGACTGCATCCGCCTGCGCGGCGTGCGTCAAAATAATCTGAAACATCTGGATCTGGATCTGCCGCTGGGCAAATTGATCGTGGTCACCGGCGTGTCGGGTTCCGGCAAGTCCTCCCTGGCCTTCGATACCCTGTATGCAGAGGGCCAGCGGCGCTATGTGGAGACCTTCTCGCCCTATGCGCGACAGTTTCTGGAGCGCATGGACAGACCGCGGGCAGAGCGCATCGACGGCATTCCACCGGCCATTGCCATCGACCAGACCAATCCGGTGCGCACCTCGCGCTCCACGGTCGGCACCATGACCGAGCTCAACGACCACCTGAAACTGCTGTTCGCCCGCGCCGCCCGCTTGTTCTGCCACGGCTGCGGGCGCGAGGTGCGGCGCGATACCCCGCAGAGCATCTGGGGCGCATTGCTGCACCGCCATGGCAATGAGCAGCCGCGGCTGCTGATCTGTTTCGAGCTGGCGGTGCCGGAATCCATGCACCTGGAGCAGCTCAAAGAGTTGCTCGGACAGCAGGGCTACATCCGCTTTCGATCCGAGACCGCCGAGCGGCTCGAGGTGATCCAGGACCGGTTGCAGCTGACTCCGGATAACCAGAGCCGTGCATTGGAAGCCCTGGAAGCGGCGCTCGATCACGGCCATGGACACCTGCGCATCTACCCGCTGGATGCGGATCGCAATCCCGGCCCGCCCTGGCACTTTTCGTCGCACCTGCATTGTCCGGACTGCGACCTCCACTACCGCGAACCGACCCAGAATCTGTTCTCCTTCAACTCGCCGATGGGGGCCTGCGATGCCTGTCGCGGTTTTGGACGCAGCATCGGTATCGATTGGTCGCTGGTGGTGCCGGATCAGAGCAAATCCCTGCTCGATGGCGCCGTCAAGCCGATCCAGTCCGACAGCTACTCCGAGGTGCAGGAAGATCTGATCGGCTTTGCCCAGCGGCGCGGCGTGCCGACGGATGTGCCTTGGCACGCTTTATCGGATGCGGACCGCGCCTGGGTGATCGACGGCGAGGGCGAATGGGAAGGACCGGATCGGAAGCAGCAGGTCTGGTATGGCATACGCCGCTTTTTTCACTGGCTGGAGGGACGAAATTACAAAATGCATGTGCGTGTGCTGCTATCGCGCTATCGCAGCTACGACCTCTGCCCTGCTTGCCATGGCGCCAGGCTCGCGGACGAGGCACTGGACTGGCGCATCGGCACCCATGAGCTGGCGGACGCCGCATTGCCCCGAGACAAGCGCTTTCGGCACGCGCGCACGGCCATGTCCCAAACCGCCTGGTATGGCCTGCCGGGGCTCGGCCTGCATGATCTGATGCGCTTGCCCATCGATCGCTGTCATGCTTTTTTCGATCGGCTCAGACTGTCCAGTAGCCAGATGGACCAGGCGATGGATCTGTTGCTGGCCAACATCCGCGCGCGCCTGCACTATCTGGTGCAGGTCGGACTGGGATATTTGACCCTGGACCGCCAATCCCGCACCCTGTCCGGCGGCGAGGTGCAGCGCATCAATCTGACCACGGCGCTCGGCACCTCGCTGGTGAATACCCTGTTCGTGTTGGACGAGCCCAGCATTGGGCTGCATCCGCGCGATATGGACCGGGTCGTGGCCATCCTGCAGCGTCTGCGGGATCAGGGCAATTCGCTGCTGGTGGTGGAGCATGACCCGCAGGTGATCCGCGCGGCGGACCAGATCATCGACATCGGCCCGCAAGCCGGCGAACGCGGCGGCGAGTTGATGTTCCAGGGCACGCCGGCCGAATTGCTGCACCGCGACGACTCGCTGACCGGCGCCTATTTGGCCGGTCGCAAGCGCATCGAGCCGCCGCGCCCGCCCAGGCCGCCGGTCGCCGGCGAGCCCATGCTGAGCATCCGTGGCGCCCGCGAGCACAACCTGCAGGGCGTGGATGTGGACATCCCGTTGCATCGCCTGGTGGTGGTGACCGGTGTCTCCGGGTCCGGCAAATCGACATTGGTGCAGGATCTGCTGTTCAACCATCTGGCCAAGCGCAAAGGGCATCCGGCGGGCACCCCAGGTGATTGCGACGGCATCCACGGGGCCGAAGCAATCAGCGATCTGTTGCTGCTGGATCAATCCCCGATCGGTCGCACATCGCGTTCCAATCCGGCCAGCTTTGTCGGCGCGCTGGACCCGATCCGCAAACTGTTTGCCGCCACCGCGCTGGCCCAGGAGCGCGGCTACAAGGCCGGCCACTTCAGCTTCAACTCCGGCCCCGGACGTTGCCCGACCTGTGCCGGTTCCGGCTTCGAGCATGTCGAGATGCAGTTCCTGTCGGATGTCTATCTGCGCTGTCCGGACTGCAACGGCAGCCGCTACAAGGCCTCGCTGCTGGAGGTGCGCCTGGCGCAGATCCCAGGTGCGGATGGCGCTGGCGCCAGTATCGCCGATGTGCTGGACATGACCGTTGCCGAGGCGCTGGCCGCCTTTGCGGAGCAGACCGATGTGCAGCGCGCACTGGCACCGCTGGTGGATCTGGGGCTGGACTATCTGCGCCTGGGCCAGCCGGTGCCGACCCTGTCCGGCGGCGAGGCGCAGCGCTTGAAGTTGGCCGGGCAACTGGCCAAATCCGCCAAATCCTTGGGCCGGCGCCGCCGGCCGGGGCTGTTGTTCCTGCTCGACGAGCCCACCACCGGGCTGCACTTCGACGACGTCGCAACCCTGCTCAAGGCATTCCGACGGCTGCTGGATGCCGGACACTCGCTGCTGGTCATCGAACACAATCTGGACCTGATGCGTGCCGCGGACTGGCTCATCGACCTGGGTCCGGAGGGCGGCGATGGCGGCGGGCAGTTGGTCTGCACCGGCACTCCGCAGCAGGTCGCCGCGCACGGGCGAGGCCACACCGCGGACGCGCTGCGAAAGGACATGGCGATGGCCGACATGCGGGCATCCGGTCAGCCCAAGCAGCCCGATCAGCCCAGCCAGCTCGATCAGCCCAGCCAGCCCGATCAGCCGGATCGACCGGGCGCGCGCCATGCAGAGAGGCCGATTGCCGCGGCACGGCCCGCCGCCGGGGTCGAGGGATACCCTCAGCACCCGGCACCGGCTGCCGCGGTCAACCTGGCCGAAACCGCCGCGACCTACGCCCGACACGCGCCGGCCGCTGCCGCGCAGCCCGACTCGCCGGATTCGCCAAGCGCGTCGATTGTCATCCGGCATGCCCGCGAACACAACCTGAAAGACCTCACCCTGTCGATTCCACGCGGGCAGTTCATCGTCATCACCGGGGTCTCCGGCAGCGGCAAGAGCACATTGGCCTTCGACATCCTGTTCGCGGAAGGCCAGCGGCGCTATCTGGAATCGCTGAATGCCTATGCGCGCCAGTTCGTGCAGCCGGCGGCACGCGCGGATGTGGACGCCATCTTCGGCATCCCGCCGACCGTGGCCATCGAGCAGCGCACCAGCCGCGGCGGGCGCAAGAGCACGGTGGGTACATTGACCGAGGTGCATCACTTTTTGCGCCTGCTGTACGTCAAGCTGGGCACTCAATATTGCCCCGACTGCGATCTTGCGATTGCACCCATGGATCGGGATCGGCTCCTGCAACGACTGCTAACGGAGCACAGGGGTCGCACCCTGATTTTGCTGGCGCCGCTGATCATCGCCCGCAAGGGCTATTACAACGAGCTGGCGGCCTGGGCCGCGCGCAACGGACACTCGTTGCTGTATGTGGATGGACAGCCCACATCCACCAACGCCTGGCCGCGCCTGGATCGCTTCCGCGAGCACACCATCGATCTGCCGCTGGGTGACATCCAAGTGCACGACGCCAACGCAGCGCGCCTCGGACTGCTGTTGGATCGTGCCCTGGAGCTGGGCAAGGGATTGATACGGGTGCGGGTGCGGGCGGCCGCAGCGCCAGCCGATGCAGCCGGCGATCGCAACGCGCTTGCCGAAACCGACAGCATCGACTATTCCACCAGCCGCACCTGCCCCGGCTGCGGCAAGGGCTTCGAAGAGCCGGACCCGCGTTGGTTCTCGTACAACTCCAAGCATGGCTGGTGCCCAGATTGCTTCGGGACCGGGCTGAAACTGGACGGATTCGATGCGCAACAAAGCGGCGAGGAAACATGCTGGCTGGAGGCGCCGGTCGAGACCCAGGACAACTGCCCGAGGTGCAACGGACAGCGGCTCAGGCGCGAAGCCCTGGCGGTGCGCTTTCGCGACCTGTCCATCGCCCAGGTATCGGCATTGAGCGTGGTCGATGCCGCGCGCTGGTTCGATACCCTTGCATCGGACCAGCAACTGAACCAGCGCGAGACGGCGATCGGTCAGGATCTGTTTGCCGAAGTGCGCGGACGGCTGAAGTTCTTGCAACAAGTGGGTCTGGGCTATTTGAGCCTGGACCGCGCCGCGCCGACATTGTCCGGCGGCGAGGCACAGCGCATCCGCATTGCGGCGCAACTCGGTTCCAATCTGCGCGGGGTCTGCTATGTGTTGGACGAGCCGAGCATCGGCCTGCATCAACGTGACACTGCCATGCTGATCGATACCCTGACCGGGCTGCGCGACCAGGGCAACACGGTCATCGTCGTCGAGCACGACGCGAACAGCATGCGCCATGCCGACCAGATCATCGATCTTGGGCCGGGCGCCGGCGTGCAGGGCGGCACCCTGGTCGCACGCGGCACGGCGTCCGAACTGGCCGCGCATCCGCATTCCATCACCGGGCGCTTCCTGGCCCGCCGAACACCTGCACCGGAGGCCGCCGAGCAACCCCGGCAACAGGCCATCGCGGCTGCCGGGGCCTTATCGATCCAGGCGGCGACAGCCAATAATCTACAACAACTCGATGTCTCTGTGCCGCTGGCACGGCTGGTGTGCGTCACCGGCGTATCCGGCTCCGGTAAATCCACCCTGGTCCGCGAGGTCATCGCGCGTTCCCTGAGCAAACTGCTGGCCGCGCAGCGCCCGCAACGCAGCCGCGCAGCGCGCGTCGGCGAGCTGCACGGTTGCCGCGCGCTGACCGGCTGGCAGCACCTGAGTCGGATACTGGAAGTGGACCAAACCCCGATCGGCAAAACACCGCGCTCCTGCCCGGCGACCTACATCGGCTTTTGGAACCGCATCCGGCAATTATTCGCGGCAGTACCGCAGGCGCGCATGCTCGGCTGGGGAGCCGGTCGCTTCTCCTTCAACACCCGCGGCGGGCGCTGCGATGCCTGTGCCGGCCAGGGCGTACAGCGTCTGGAAATGAGCTTTTTGCCGGATGTGGAGTTGCCCTGCGAAGTCTGCCATGGCAGTCGCTTCAATGCCGAAACCCGCACCATCCATTATCGCGGCCATGACATCGGCGAGGTGCTGGCGATGAGCGTGGACCAAGCGCGCGACCTGTTCCATGCGCACCCTGCGGTGCGCCATCCGCTGGAATTGCTGCAAGCGATCGGGCTGGGCTATCTGACCCTGGGCCAGGCCAGCCCGACGCTGTCCGGCGGCGAAGCGCAGCGCATCAAGCTGGTCAGCGAATTGGCCAAGGCGCGCACCGGCGCGGACGGGCGCACCGACCGCCCTACCCTCTATGTACTGGACGAGCCGACGGTGGGCCTGCACATGGCGGATGTGGAGCGGCTGATCGGCCTGCTGCATCGTCTGGTACATGCCGGACACTCGCTGCTGGTCATCGAACACGACCTCGACCTGATCGCCGCCGCTGACTGGGTCATCGATCTCGGCCCCGAAGGTGGCGCCGACGGCGGCCGAGTTGTCGCCCAGGGCCCACCTGCCCAGATCGCAGCTGCCGGCATTGGCCACACCGCCGCGGCCCTGCGCGAACGCTTTGCCGGCTGAGGGGAAACAGGGGACGCAGAGGGACAGTGAGGAAACAGGGGATCTACCGCTAAATTATCTCGGGGGAGTAGCCGCGCCGGGGGTCTCCGTCATTATCCGGTCCCTGATGTCCGGGTGCGTCGCCCGCTGGACACCTAAAATAGGACGCTCGTGTTGGTTGCACCATAACCCGTTCAGGATCGGTTGGGGATTAGAAAGGTAAGTGGAAGAAAGGAATGTGCAAAGAAAAGTGGGAGAAGGAAAGTGGGGGGAGAAGGAAAGTGGGTGTCCTTTTATTCTGGGTGGGAGAAGGAAAGTGGGTGTCCTTTTATTCTGGCTTTTATTCTGGAAGTGGAGTGGGTGTCCTTTTGTTGTTGGGTGTCCTTTTGTTGTTGAGTGGGTGTCCTTTTGTTGTTTCCTTTTGTTGTTCAAGCTCTTCCCTGTCGTATTTCACGAGCGGCAGGATTTCCACTGACTTGATTGTTGGTGTCCATCATTATGCTCAAACCTCAGGATAGAGGTTCGCAACCCGCCCATGTTTGATCGGGTTTGTCTCGCTGGATTCGTCCATGCCCATGTCATGGTTTTGAATCCCGAGGTGAAAAAGAACACCTAGGGTGAAAAAGGACACCGGGTGAAAAACGGGTGAAAAAGGACACGGGTGAAAAAGCGGTGAAAAAGGTGAAAAAGGACACCTGAAAAGGTGAAAAAGGACACCCAACTTTGCTTTTTTAGTGTGCCCTTTTTTTAGTCTTTGTCGCGGCTCACTGGGACCGCCGGCTTTCTAGCCGGCTCGGCTTTGGCACGGCTCAATGCCGTGCCAAAGACGTAGGAAATCGCGAAAACCCTTCAAACCCGAACCAAATCCATCCGAGCTGAACATGCGGAAGGAAACGTACCAAGTCGCTCTGGCCGCACGATCGCCTGATGCGGGCATCGAGCCCGCATCAGGCGAGGCCGGCTGGAAAGCCGGCGCTCCCAGTGAGCAGGCGCTTCCAGTGAGCCGGCGCTCCCAGTAAGCGCGCAAAGCCCAAGCTCTTCCCTGTCGTATTTCACGAGCGGCAGGATTTCCACTGACTTGATTGTTGGTGTCCATCATTATGCTCAAACCTCAGGATAGAGGTTCGCAACCCGCCCATGTTTGATCGGGTTTGTCTCGCTGGATTCGTCCATGCCCATGTCATGGTTTTGAATCCCGAGGTGAAAAAGAACACCTAGGGTGAAAAAGCCCGAATGAAAAAGGACACCCACTTTGCTTTTTTAGTGTGCCCTTTTTTTAGTCTTTGTCGCGGCTCACTGGGACCGCCGGCTTTCTAGCCGGCTCGGCTTTGGCACGGCTCAATGCCGTGCCAAAGACGTAGGAAATCGCGAAAACCCTTCAAACCCGAACCAAATCCATCCGAGCTGAACATGCGGAAGGAAACGTACCAAGTCGCTCTGGCCGCACGATCGCCTGATGCGGGCATCGAGCCCGCATCAGGCGAGGCCGGCTGGAAAGCCGGCGCTCCCAGTGAGCAGGCGCTTCCAGTGAGCCGGCGCTCCCAGTAAGCGCGCAAAGCCCAAGCTCTTCCCTGTCGTATTTCACGAGCGGCAGGATTTCCACTGACTTGATTGTTGGTGTCCATCATTATGCTCAAACCTCAGGATAGAGGTTCGCAACCCGCCCATGTTTGATCGGGTTTGTCTCGCTGGATTCGTCCATGCCCATGTCATGGTTTTGAATCCCGAGGTGAAAAAGAACACCTAGGGTGAAAAAGGACACCGGGTGAAAAACGGGTGAAAAAGGACACGGGTGAAAAAGCGGTGAAAAAGGTGAAAAAGGACACCTGAAAAGGTGAAAAAGGTGTGCCCTTTTTTTAGTCTTTGTCGCGGCTCACTGGGACCGCCGGCTTTCCAGCCGGCTCGGCTTTGGCACGGCTCAATGCCGTGCCAAAGACGTAGGAAATCGCGAAAACCCTTCAAACCCAAACCAAATCCATCCGAGCTGAACATGCGGAAGGGAACGTACCAAGTCGCTCTGGCCACACGATCGCCTGATACGGGCATCGAGCCCGCATCAGGCGAGGCCGGCTGGAAAGCCGGCGCTCCCAGTAAGCGCGCAAGCTCGAGCTCTTCCATGTCGTATTTCACGAGCAGCAGGATTTCCACTGACTCGATTGTTGGTGTCCGTCACATGTTCGAACTTCAGGATATGAGGTTCGCAACCCGCCCATGTTTGATCGGGATTGTCTCGCTGGCTTCGTCCATGCCTGTATCATGGTTTTCAATCCCAGTACCCCATGGCCTGCTTCTTGGACGCAGTGCCGACCCCTGAGCCGGTACTCTCCCTCGATCGTGAAGTCGTGACGGGGCTCGCGCGCAATGGTATGACAATGGCATGTATGAAAATAGATCAAAATCGCCTAAGCTCTACACGGTCTATGCTCTTGGTCCAACTACGCTTCGCAAGACGGAAATACATCTTATGCACGCATCTTCGACCACACCCCGGCAGATCACGGCGTTCTGCGCACTGCTGCTACTGTTTGCTGGCATGAGCGCCGCAGCCGATCCGATCAGCCGCGCGATCGCATTGCCCAACGCGAGCCTGGTGGTCGAGGAAGGCGGCAGAAGCGTCATCGCCGATCAGGCCGATCGGCCCATGGTGCCGGCCTCCACGATGAAATTGATCACGGCGCTGGCAGCCATCGAGCGCTGGGGACTCCAGTATCGTTTCACGACCGACTTCTATCTCGGCAACGATGGCCGGCTTTGGATCAAGGGCGGCGGCGATCCCTATCTGGTCTCCGAGGAGATCGACAGCGCGATTGCCGCGCTCAAGCGCGCCGGTGTGCGCGATCTGGCAGGCATCGGTCTCGACGATGGCCTGTTCGCGTCGGACGATCGCATCCCCGGTCGCTCATCCAGCAACAATCCCTACGATGCGCCGGTCACGGCACTGGCGGTCAATTTCAACACCATCAATGTGCGCGTGTCTGGCGGGCGCGTCAGCAGCGCGGAACCGCAGACGCCGATCACGCCCATCGCCAAGCGTCTGGGCGCCAGCATGGGTAACGGCAAGCAGCGAGTCAATCTCAAGACGCGTTCCAACGCGCTGACCTATGCTGGCGAATTGTTTCAGGCCAAGCTCAACGCCGCCGGTATCGGCGTCAAGGGCGGCATCAGCATCGGCCGGACCCCGGCCGGGGCGCGCAAGCTCTATACCCATCGCAACAGCCGCACCCTGGAAACCGTGCTGACGAACATGCTGAAATACTCCACCAACTTCGTCGCCAATAGCCTGTTCCTGAAGCTCGGAGAACAGGGCGGCAGCAGCAATATGGCGACCTCGCAGCGCGTGTTGGAGGACTGGGCGCGACGCAAATTCGGCTGGCGCAACTTCAGCATCGAGGACGGTGCCGGCCTGTCGCGCGGCAATCGCATCAGCTCAGCGCAACTGATCGACGTGCTGAATGCCATGGCGCCCTATCGCCGTCTGGTAGCACAACAAAAAGACAATGCAAACGTGCGCGCCAAAACCGGCACCTTGCGCGGCGTCAGCTGCTACGCCGGCTGGGTGCGGCGCGGCGGCAGCTGGGTGCCATTCAGTCTGCTGATCAATCAGCCCGTGGAATACGGCTTTCGCCAGCAGGTCGCAAGTGCGTTGGCCAGCGCGGCCAATCTGGCGCGTTACTGACGCGCTCGCCGGCCTCGTTCATTGTCTGCTGTAGGCCAGCGCAAGGTTCTGCGCTTCTATCCTGGCACGCTACCTGCGCCCATTGTGGGTCTATTGTGCTGTGCATTACTGATCATGGCCAGCTGCGCCCGAACTCTACCGGCCCGGTCATCGCCGACCAGCCCGGCTGCTACTCCGATTGCCAATCCGGTTACGGAGCCCGTTGCAGACTCTGGCGCACCGGGCTCCTTCCTCTACCGCAAGCGCAATGGCGGCTATCCGTCCCTGGCGCCGCTGTTGCGCGGCATTACGCCGGCGGTCGTGAACGTGGCTGTGCTGTCGGAGGTGTCCATCGAGGAGCATCCATTCCTGCGCGATCCGGAGTTTCGGCGCTTCATGCAGGAATTCGGTCTGCAACTGCCGGATTCGTCGGAAAGTCATAAGCGCCAGAGCGTCGGCTCCGGGGTCATCATCGACGGCAAGCGCGGCCTGGTGTTGACCAACGCCCATCTGATCGCGGACGCCGATGACATCACCGTCACCCTCAAAAACCGGCGCAATTTCAAGGCACGCCTGGTCGGCAGCGACTCCGGCACAGACATCGCCGTGCTGCGCATCAAACCCGTGAATGCGCCGCGCCAGCGCTTCGGCGACTCCAATACCCTGGAGGTCGGCGACTTCGTGATCGCCATCGGCAATCCATTTGGTCTTGGCCAGACCGTAACTTCGGGTATCGTCAGCGCCGTGGGTCGCACCGGCATTGCCGAGGATAGCCTGGGCGAATTAATTCAAACCGATGCCTCGATCAACCCCGGCAATTCCGGCGGCCCGCTGATCAACCTAGCCGGCGAAGTGATCGGTATCAACACCGCGCTGTTCGGTCCCTATGGTGGCAATGTGGGTATCGGCTTCGCGGTGCCGGGAAACCGTGTGCAGCGCGCCATGCGGAGGATCATCGGCCAGCGTTAGGCAACGCCCTGGAAAGCATGTGACCAAGATCCTGACTTGGGGGTATCAACCCGCCCAGCGCCTAAGGTATCTCCACAAACGGATCCTGGCATTTGGACGCTTTTACCCTGGTCGATCCTTGCCGTGTAGCCGGCGCGTCGGACGCAAGCCACAGGGCCTTGCCGACAGGGCAGTATAAGGGGTTGTTACAGCAGCGGATTATCTGGAGATACATCAGGCCCAACACGACTTGATGAGGATCGGGATCGGGATCGGAACCTTGGGCCTTTGGAACAGTGCAAAAACAATCCACTTATCGCCCAGGAGTTGCCATTAAAGCAGATGGCCAGCTGAGTTTTAGGCGATTGCCGGAGAGAAATAGACCAACTGGCGCCGGATGCTCGTTCGCCTTCGCGAAGCGGCAACCCGCCCATCGTCACTCTATAGGCAGGTTGCCGCAACGTCGATGCCGGACGCGAAGACAAGCCAGACGGTAGGTTTCTTGACAGACATCGCCTTATCCAATCATTCGAGCCAGGCAGGGGAGATCAAACAACCATGCGCATCCATATACAACACAAGACTCGCTACGACTATGACGCCCCGGTGCAACTTGGCCCGCATCTGCTGCGGCTGCGCCCGCGGTTGGACGGCGATTGCGCCGAGATCGAATACGCGCTGCACATCGATCCCGAACCCAGCGCAAGACGCGACTGTCTGGATGCCGCCGGTAATCGCATCACCAGGCTCTGGTTCGACCGCGAGACCCGGCATTTGCAGCTCCACGTGCACCTGCTGGTGGAAACCGGCGATACCGACCGCCTGATCCCATGCCTGGAGCCGGACGCATTGCGGCTGCCCTTGGGCTATCCGGCCACGGACGCGGCGCTGCTCAGCCCGTATTTGACCGCGGCCGGTGCCGATCCTGCCCTAACCGCACTGGCCGAAAAACTCAGCGCCGCTGCTGACGGTGATGCATACCGCTTTCTGCAGCAGCTCAATCAATACCTATATCATAATATCCTGCGCGAGATCCGCCCCAGCGGCATGCCTCAGACTCCGGCGCAAACCCTGGCCCGCGGACGCGGCGCCTGCCGCGACCAAGCGGTGCTGTTCATCGGCTTGTGTCGGGCAGTTGGGCTCGCCGCCCGCTTTGTCAGCGGCTACCAGGATCGCTCGGCCATGGATACGGAGCGACGCTATCTGCACGCCTGGCCCGAGACCTATCTGCCCGGTTTTGGCTGGCACGGCTGGGATCCGACCCGCGGCATCGAAGTCACCGATGGACACATCGCGCTGGCCGCCGCACCGCATCCTACCGGCACCATGCCCGTGGAGGGCTGCTATTTCGGCGATGCCGGCTCGAGGATGGGATTCGAGCTGCAGGTCGACAGCGATGCGGATATTCGAAAGCAAATAGACACCACAGCATAGAGTCGCATGCAGCCAGATCGATATTGGGCGATCGCGGGCTCGAGTTCGCTTCAAGGTTACGACCCGCGAAGCCATTGCGGATTCTGGCTTTTCCAATGCAAACACAATGTGCCGCTTGTTGTTCGATCCTTGCTGAATATGGCAGGATAGCCAAGCCAATCCGAGGTACCAACTGCCAGGTACCAACATCGATAGCTGAGCTAGGCGCAACACAGCGGCTGCCTGCAGCTGAACCGACCTCATCCTATGTTCGATCCTAGCGATCGCATCATCTTGTAATGCATACCGCCAGCGCCAAAACCGTGCTGATCGTAGAGGATGAAATCGCTCTAGCAGATGTGCTGGAGGAGTACCTGCGGGCGTCTTCCTTCGCCGTCGACCGGCTCGCGGACGGCGAGGCGGTCGTAGCCCATGTGCGCGCCCATCCTCCAGACCTGATGCTGCTGGATTTAATGCTGCCCGGGCGCGATGGCCTGGATATTTGCCGAGAGCTTCGCGGCTTCACGACACTGCCCATTATCATGATCACCGCACGGGTGGAGGAAATCGACCGCCTGCTCGGCCTTGAACTCGGCGCGGACGACTATGTCTGCAAGCCGTTTGCGCCGCGCGAAGTGGTCGCACGGGTCAAAGCACAGCTACGCCGGGTCGATATGCTGACCCACCCGCGACAGGAAATGCAGCAACAAACACTCTATCTGGACAGCGACCGTTACGAGGCACGCATGGACGGACAGGCATTGCGCCTCACCGCCGTGGAGTTTCGGCTGCTCGACACCCTGTGCCGTCATCCCGGCCACATCTTTTCTCGAACCCGGTTGATCGAACATCTATACGACGACCACCGTATTGTCACCGAGCGGACTGTGGATACTCATGTAAAGAACCTGCGCAAAAAGCTCGCCGCCGCCTTTGCCGGCCGCCAATTCATCGAATCTGTGTATGGCGTGGGTTACCGGTTCGAGCCTGCTTAGCCAAGCGTAACGCTCTTGATATTCCCGAGCCCTTTGCCGCCAAGTGGGTGCTGCCTGCGTAGAATGTTCAGCTATTCAACTAGAATGAAGTTTGATTCACCGCAGAGAACGCAGAGAAGAGGAATGCACTGGCTTTAGCCTCCCTTGCGCACTCTGCGTCTCTGCGGTGAATCCTTACATTGTTTGAAGGCAGCACCCCGCCAAGCTGGGGATGCTGCCCGAGTCGCAGCGTTTCGTTTTTGAGCTATTGCGCCAGTCTCTGGACGGTGGGCTCGAGAAGAACCGCCGGTGGCTGTTGCTGCAAGAAATCGAGTCGCTAGTCGTGGGCACCGGCGTCAGCAATCTCGCGGAGCGGCGCGATCACTGCCTGGGCAAGCCGTGCGTGTTACTCCCGTTACGTGCCGGCTGAAAGCCGGTGCTCGCAAAAGGATGCCGGCAAACCGGTCGCTGCCGAGCATTCGTAGAAACAATTTAGGGTACGTGTTCCATTTACCCCTCCACGGACGTTGCGTCGATAGGGGCAGACAGGGCGTATCCTTCCACTTCTTCCGCACCCTGCGACGGGTTCTCCCGAGGCTTGAAATCGACGAACCAGCCGACTGGCTGCCGCGCCCTATTCCCAATTCCGCGTATCAATCGACGCAACCGGTCGTCTGGTAAACGCCGTCGGTGGGTGCGTACAGCAGATAACCTTCGTCAGCGCGGATCTCGAAATCGATACCAACCACCGAGCCGTCGCCACTTGGGCTGAACGAGCAGCTCTCGAAACGAGCGCTTGGACGATCATAGCGCTGAATCGTCGTTACCGCCTGCGGCCCCAGAGATTGCAGCCACTGTCCGCAGCTGCGATCGGTTCCGTGAGCAGGATGCGCACGCGGATTGAGCCCGGTCGTCAGTACCAAATCCCAGCAGGCTGGCTCGGCATTGACCATTGTCGAGTGGTCGGTAAGCGCCGTCGCGGCCAGGGCTTCGCCCGCGAAGATGGCAAAATCGGCAGTACCGTTTGGTTCGCAATGCTGCCAATGTTGATTCACCGCATCGAAACGCGCCAGGCTGTCGAGGACTTCGGCGCCGCCAAGGGCGGACAGCAATCCGAGGCAGGTCGCAGTGCCAGCGGCAGGTTGCCAGGTCACCGGCAATAGGTTGAGGCCGGCCGACAGGCTCACCGCCACGTCCCTGCTTGCCCCGATCTGCACTTCGGCAGCACTGCCGCGGGGGGTGCCGATCGAAACGGTGTCGGGATTGGTCAAAACTTCGACGCTGACCCGGATCTCGGATACTCTTGGCTCGGAAACGGCGGCAGCGCGGAAACGCAGACGGAACAGCTCGAGGTCATCGCCTGGCCCGCTCCCCCTGGCATCGAAGCCGTTGACCAGCAGTATTCCGGCGTCGTTGTCGAGATTTTCCAGGTTCCATCTCGAGGCATCTGCGCCAGGCATGAGGATCGCTCCATCAGCGCCGGCGGGCTCGATCTGCAGCAGTTCGGGATCGAATTCCAGACGGACACGGTAGGCTCCAACCTGATGCGTACCCGAATCGAGGCGCACCTCGAGTGGCAAGGCATCACCTGGATTCGCTATGATCGAGGCTGGATGGAGGGTGACGAGCCCAGCGTCCACATCGGCGGCAGCCAACACTGCCGCGGTCGTTGACGACGCAGCGATCGAGGAAGGCTGTGCCGTCAAGCATCCAACGGCCACCGGCAACGCCAGGTCATGGCGAGCAATGAGCATGGCATCGACGATGGTTGGGTTGCCGTCGAGATCGACATCCCCAGCCACCACGTCGAACGGTTGCGGATGCAAACCGATGTCATATTGGGCCACGCTCAATGCATCTCGGATATCGACGAGTTCGTCGATATTCGCGTCGCCGCATGCCGGGTCCAGGATCTCCAAGTCGATACCGGCGGCATTGCTTCCGATGATACGGCCCTGCGGGTCGGCCAAGACTTCGAGCCGCAGATTCAGATTGGCAATCCCCGCCTGCGAGCCGGCGTGCAGATGGATCAACAGAAACTCCAGATCGTTACCGGCCGGGACCGCTGTGGTCGAAAAGCCGTTGACTTCCAAAAGCCCAGCGCCGCTGTCCACGGAGACGGACGCCGGTGGGATTCCTTGGGCACCGCCCTCGATACCGTTGTCGCCGACATCGGTATTCAGGTCCAACAGGTCGGCGTCATAACTCAGCGCTAATCGATAGGAACCGATGGCGCTGCCATGGCTGTTGATCCTGACCTCGAGCAGGATGTCCTCACCCACCCGCGAGCGATAGGCAGACGCTACCAGCCAGCCGTGCAGGTCGGTGGAAACCTCATTGTCGCGATTAACCAATGCCAACTCATCCACCGAGACAGCGCTGTAGCCGGGGTCGTCGCTGGTAATCGCCCCGCGGATGCGATAGTCGATGTCGCCGTCGAACTGTGCATCGTCGACCCCAGCGACCCTCAGTTCTTGGGGCACATTCCAGTTGCCGCCATCGAAATTCAGCGTCCTCGGCGCCACGACCCGCCCCTCGGTCTCATCATTGCTGCTGAAGTCCACTGCCACGGCAGCGCCCGGTGCCGCCGTCAAGACCACGAAAAATCTGGCTTCGGTGCCATCTTCGCTGGTCTGCGGATTGGTTCGCGCAAGCAAGCGCACACCAGGCTGGCCGGGTCGATCCAACGGGTCGCGCGGACTGGTGCCGGCCAACATTTCCTGCAAATTCGTCGCCCCGTCGCCGTCCGCATCGGCATCCGCATCGGTTGGATCGAGCGGATCGAGCGCATGCTCGATCTCGAAGGCATCCGGCATGCCGTCGCCGTCGTCGTCGTCGTCGCAGATATTGCCGAGACCGTCGCCATCCTGATCCTGCTGTGCGGCATTGGCATGCAACGGACAGTTGTCCCGGTCGCCGCAAACGCCGTCGCCATCGCCATCGTTTGCAGCATCCATCGGACAGACGTCGCAAACATCGCCCTGGCCATCCAGATCACTGTTCTGTTGATCCGGATTGGCGTCGATCGGACAGTTGTCGCAGACATCGCCAAGGCCGTCTTCATCTGCATCGAGCTGATCGCCATTCGGCAGGTTGGGGCAGTTGTCCCAGCCATCATCGACCGCGTCGTTATCACGATCGCTGCGCGATTCGGCGAAGTCGAATAGGATTGCGCCAGTGGCGTCAGTCACTGGGCTGGCCCAGCGCCGAACATCTCCAGCGCCGACACCCAGTTGTCCGTTGCGGTTGTCGCCCCATGCCATCAGCGCACCGTCCGAGCGCCAGGCCAGGCAATGGTTGGCGCCGCAGTCGGCCGCACCGATATCGGCCAGAGGATCGCCGGCGGCGTCGATAACGCCCGCGGCGCGATAACGGTTGTTCCAGCCGCCGTCGCCGAGCTGGCCGTTCTGATTATTTCCCCAGACCAGCAAACGCCCATCGGAGCTCATGCTCAGGCCATGGCGCTCGCCGACGGCGAGCCCGGAAATGCCCCCGATCGGCAGGAAGTCCATGTCCACCACCGGCAAGGGGTAGCCATGGTTGCGCGTGGTACCGTCACCGAGCTGACCGTAGTTGTTATGGCCGAACGCCTGCACGGCACCGTCGGCAAAGCGCACCAGGGTGAAGTTGCTGCCGGCGGCAACCTCCACAACATCCATGAGCGGGCGGTGGTCGAGCCCAAGCGCCGGCACCGGGCGCAGCCGGATGGTGCTGGTGTCGTCCCCCAGCATGCCATAACCGTTATAGCCCCAGCCGAGCAGACGCCCGTCGGCTTTGAGCGCAACACTGTGGCTACTGCCGGCGGCGATGGCGACGATGTTGGTGATAGGCATATCGTTGGTGTCGCGCAGCAGCGTCGGATGCAGTCGGTGGGCGTTGTAACCGCTGTCGCCGGTGCCGAGCTGTCCGGAGCCGTTCGAACCCCAGGCCCAGACAGTGCCGTCGGCGCGCAATGCCAAGCTGTGGCTATCGCCGGCGGCAATGGCGACGATACCCGCTAGCGGTTCAAAACTTGCATCGAGCACCAGTACCGGCAGACTAGCGTTATTGGTGGTTCCATCGCCGAGCTGGCCTTGGTTGTTGTAGCCGAACGCCCAGACCTGACCCGCACGGTCGAGCGCGAGACTGTGGTATGCGCCAGCGGCCACGGCGACGATGTCGCTCAGGCCGAGGACGGCCTGCGGATAGGGTTGCTCGTTGGCGTAGCCGCTGCTGCCGTCGCCAAGCTGGCCGTAGCGGTTGTAACCCCAGGCCAGCACGCTGCCGTTCGAGCGAATGGCCAGACTGTGGGCGTTGCCCGCGGCGATGGCTCGGCCCGTCAATGCCGCCGCCAGCAGGGCGTTGGAACCCTGGGCGAATTCATCGCGGTCGAGGACAGCGTCGCCGTCGCTGTCGGTGCTCTCGTCGGCCGTCGCCAGGTCGCCGAAGCCGTCGATCTCCCAGCTGTCGGCCAGGCCGTCACCGTCGCTGTCGCTCTGGTAGCGGGTGTCGAGCGGGAAGGCATCGTCCGGGTCCGCCACATCATCGCCATCGGCGTCGCCCGTGCCCGGCAGACCGATATGGACCAGCGGGCGCTGGTTACCGTCGATCACCGCCAGCGCCAAGGGTTGATCCCAAGTATTGCCGTTGCCGAGCCGACCATCGCCACCGGCACCCCAGCCCAACAGCTGGCCATCGGCGCGCAGCGCAAACAGGTGTTCCCCTCCGGTATAAATGCCGGTGATGTCGGCAAGCGGGCTGCCGGCGCCATAGGTAGCCGGCGCGGCCCAACCGCGGTCGCTCCAGCCGCCGTCGGCGAGCTGGCCCACATGGTTGCGGCCCCAGGTGAGTACGCGCCCTTGGCCGGTGCGCGCGGCACCTTGGGCAACGCCGGCGCCGATGGCAACGATGTCGGCCAGCGGGAATCCGGCGGCGTCGATCACCCATTGCGGCAGGTAGTGCGTATCGGTGGTGCCGTCGCCGAGCTGGCCATAGTTGTTGTAGCCCCAGGCGAGCACGTAGCCGTCTTGATGCAACGCTTGGCTGTGATCGCTGCCCGCGGCGATGGCAACGATGCCTGCGAGCGCCCGGTAGCCGTCTTCGAGCACCAGCCGCGGACGCCTGCGATCGGTGCTGGTGCCGTCGCCGAGCCGACCGGAGCCGTTGTCGCCCCAGGCCAGCATGCGGCCATCGGCCTTCAACGCCAAGTTGTGGTGCCAGCCGGCGGCGATGGCAACGATGCCGGTGATGGGGCTGGCGTTGCTGTCGCCGAGGCGTTGCGGGATGCTGTTGTTGATCGTACTCCCGTCGCCGAGCTCGCCGTTGCCGTTGTAGCCCCAGGTCCAGACGGTGCCGTCGGCGGCGAGCGCCGCGCTGTGGTAGCGACCGGCAGCGATGGCGATGATGCCCGCCAGTGGGCTGCCATCGGCGGCCAGCACCGGTGCCGGCAGCGGATGATCGTCGGTGGTGCCGTCGCCGAGCTGGCCGTAATTGTTACGGCCCCAGGCCCATACCTGCCCAGCGCCGTCCAGCGCGAGGCTGAAGTATTGCCCAGCGGCCACGGCACGGATGTCGGTCAGGCTCGTGATCAACAGTGGGTAGCTGCTGTCGGTGGTGGTGCCGTCGCCGAGGGCGCCGTAGTAGTTGTCGCCCCAGGCATACACGCGTCCGTCGTTGCGTATGCCAAGACTGTGGGTTTCGCCAACGGCAACCGTGGTGCTGTCGTCGATGGCGGCTGCCACCGCGGCATCGGAGCCGTGCGCGAATTCGTCGCTGTCGAGCACGCCGTCGCCGTCGCTGTCGGTGGTGGCGTCGGCGGTGGTCAGGTCGCCGAAGGTGGCGAGCTCCCATTCGTCCGCAAGTCCGTCCTCGTCGCCGTCGCTCTGGTAGCGCTCGTCGAACGGGAAGGCGTCGGCATTGTCCGGGGTGCCGTCGCCATCGCTGTCGAAGGCAGGATCGGCGGGGTCGCCGGGCTCGCCGATATCGGCGATGGGCACGGCGTTGCCGTCAAGCACGGGAACGGCCCGGGGCTGATTGGCACTGGTGCCGTCGCCGAGCTGGCCGTGGTTGTTGTAGCCCAGCGACAGCAGGGTGCCGTCGCCAAGCAGCACGAGGCTGTGGTAGCCGCCGCTACTGATGGCTCGTACATCCATCGGATCGTTGCCGGCGTAGTCGATGACGCCAGCAGCGCGGTAACGGTCGCTCCAGCCACCGTCGCCAAGCTGGCCGTAGTCGTTATCGCCCCAGCTCAGCAGGCGGCCATCGGTTGTCATGGCCAGAACGTGACGCCAACCAGCAGCGAGCCCACCGATGGCGCCGATGGGAACGAAACCCATATCCACCACCGGCAGCGGGTAGCCGTGGTTGCGCGTGGTGCCGTCGCCGAGCTGTCCGTAGTTGTTACGGCCGAACGCCTGCACGCTAGCGTCGAGCAGACGTACCAGCGTGAAGTTGCTGCCAGCGGCAACCTCGGCAATGCCGGCCAGCGGACGATGATCGAGATCCAGCACGGCAACGGGATGCAGCCGGTTGGTGGTGGTGTCATCGCCCAGCACACCATAGCCGTTGTAGCCCCAGCCGAGCAGCCGACCGTCGGCCTTCAGCGCAAAGCTCTGGCTGCTGCCAGCGGCGATGGCAACGATGCCGGTGATGGGCTCGTCATTGGCGTCGCGCAGCTGCGTCGGATACAGCCGGTCGGTGCTGGAACCGCTCTCCCCGGTGCCGAGCTGGCCGGAGTCGTTCGAGCCCCAGGCCCAAACGGTGCCGTCGGCTTTGAGTGCCAAGCTGTGGTCGTCACCCGCGGCAATGGCGATGACGCCGTCGAAGGGTACGCCACTCTCGTCCATCACGGCCGTCGGCAGACTGGCGTTGTCGGTGCTGCCGTCGCCAAGCTGGCCTTCGTTGTTGTGACCGAAAGCCCATACTTGCCCAGCCTGGTCGAGCGCTAGGCTGTGCTGCTCGCCCGCGGCCACGGCGATGATATCTGTCAGACCGAACACCGCTCGCGGATAAGCCTGGTCGGCGTAATAGCCGCTGCTGCCGTCGCCGAGCTGACCGTAGTTGTTGTAGCCCCAGGCGAGCACGCTGCCATCCACGCGGATCGCCAGACTGTGATAGCCGCCCGCGGCGATCACCTGCGGCGTGAAGGGCGCTGGCATCAGGGCATCGGAACCGTGGGCGAATTCGTCGCCGTCCAGCACGCCATCCCCGTCGCTGTCGGTGATCTCGTCGGCCGTTGCGAGGTCGCTGAAGCCGGTGAGCTCCCAACCGTCCGCCAGGCCGTCGCCGTCGCTGTCGGTGCTGTAGCGGGCGTCCAGCGGGTAGGCGTCGGTGGCATCGGGCTCGCCGTCGCCGTCGGCGTCGCCGCTGCCAGGCTGGCCGACATTGGCCAACGGTTGCTGGTCAGCGTCGATCGCCGGCACCGCCCAAGGCTGATTCCAAGTGCTGCCGTCGCCCAGGCGCCCATCGCTGCCAGCCCCCCACCCGAACAGGCTGCCGTCGCGCTGCTGTGCGAACAGGTGCGAGCCGCCGGTGTAGAGGCCAATGATGTCGGTGAGCCGATCGCCGGCGCTGTCTTTGGCCGATGCGGCCCAGCTGCGGTCGCTCCAACTGCCGTCAGCGAGCTGGCCGACATGATTTCGGCCCCAGGTGAACAGGCGCCCATCACTGGTGCTTGCAGCGCCGTGCTCGATACCGGCACCGATAGCAACGATGTCGATGAGCGGGAATCCGGCGGCGTCGATCACCCATTGCGGCAGGTAGTGCGTATCGGTGGTGCCATCGCCGAGCTGGCCATAGTTATTGTAGCCCCAGCTGAGCACGTAGCCGTCTTGATGTAGCGCTTGGCTGTGATCGCTGCCCGCGGCGATGGCGATGATGCCCTGGAGCGCACGGTAGCCGTCGTCGAGCACCAGTCGCGCACGCGTGCGGTTGGTGCTGGTGCCGTCGCCGAGACGACCGGAGCCGTTGTTGCCCCAGGCGAGCATGCGGCCATCGGCCTTCAGCGCCAAGTTGTGGTTCCAGCCGGCGGCGATGGCGACGATGGCGGTGATGGGCTCTCCATTGCTGTCGCCGAGTCGTTGCGGCACGGGGTTGTTGACGGTGCTGCCGTCGCCGAGCTCGCCGTTGCCGTTGTAGCCCCAGGTCCAGACGGTGCCGTCGGCGGCCAGGGCCACGCTGTGGTAGCGCCCGGCGGCGATGGCGACGATGCCGCTCAAGGGGCTGGCGTCGGCGGCGAGTACCGGGGCCGGCAGGTAATGGTCGTCGGTGGTGCCGTCGCCAAGCTGTCCGTAGTAATTACGGCCCCAGGCCCAGACCTGGCCGGCGCCGTCAAGGGCGAGGCTGAAGTATTGGCCGGCGGCGACGGCGCGGATGTCGCTCAGGCCGGGGATCAGCAGCGGGTAGCTGCTGTCGGTGGTGGTCCCGTCGCCGAGGGCGCCGTATTGGTTGTCGCCCCAGGCGTAGACGCGACCGTCGTTGCGCACGGCGAGGCTGTGGGTCTCGCCGACGGCAACGGCGGCGCTGTCGTCGATGGCGGCGGCAACGGCAGCGTCCGAGCCGTGCTCGAATTCGTCGCTATCCAGTACGCCATCGCCATCGGTGTCGGTGCTCGCATTGGCAGTGGCCAGGTCGCCGAAGGTGGCGAGCTCCCACTCATCGGCGAGCCCGTCGCCGTCGCTGTCGCTTTGCCAGCGCTCGTCGAATGGGAAGGCGTCGCTGGCATCGGGCACGCCGTCGCCGTCGCTGTCGAGCAACGGGTCGGCCGGGTCTCCGGGCTCGCCGATGTCGGTGATGGGCAGGGCGTTGCCGTCGAGCACGGGCACGGCCCAGGGCTGATTGCTGCCGGTGCCGTCGCCGAGCTGGCCGTGATTGTTGTACCCCAGCGACAGCAGGGTGCCGTCGTCGAGCAGGATGAGGCTGTGGTAGGCGCCGCTGCTGATGGCCTGTATGTCCAGCAGGGTGTCGCCCGCGGCGTCGATGGCGGTCGCCGCCCGGTAGCGGTCGGACCAGCCGCCGTCGCCGAGCTGGCCGTAGTCGTTGTCGCCCCAGCTGAGCAGGCGCCCGTCGGCGGTCATGGCCAGGCTATGGCGTTCGCCGGCGGCGAGCCCGGCGATGGCGCCGATGGGCACGAAGCGCTCATCGACCACCGGCAGCGGGTAGCCGTGCTGGCGCGTGGTGCCGTCGCCGAGCTGGCCGTAGCCGTTGTAGCCGAACGCCTGCACGCCGCCGTTGGCGAAGCGCACCAGGGTGAAGTTGCTGCCGGCGGCCACCTCGGCCACGTCGGCGAGCGGGCGATGGTCGAGCCCGAGCGCGGCGATCGGGCGCAGGCGGTTGGTGGTGGTGTCGTCGCCCAGGGTGCCGTAGCCGTTGTAGCCCCAGCCGAGCAGCCGGCCGTCGGCCTTCAGCGCGAAGCTGTGATTGCTGTCGGCGGCGATGGCGAGGATGCCGGTGATGGGCAGGCCGTTGGCGTCGGTGAGCTGCGTCGGGTACAGCCGGTCGGTGGCGGAGCCGCTCTCGCCGGTGCCGAGCTGGCCGTAACCGTTGTAGCCCCAGGCCCACACCGTGCCGTCGGCCTTGAGTGCGAAGCTGTGGCTGTTGCCGGCGGCAATGGCGATGACGCCGCCGAACGGCGTCCCGTCCGCGTCGAGCACCTGCGTCGGCAGGGTGGAGGTGTCGGTGGTGCCGTCGCCGAGCTGGCCTTGGCTGTTGTAGCCGAAGGACCAGACTTGGCCGGCGCGGTCGAGCGCCAGGCTGTGATACTCGCCGGCGGCCACGGCGATGATGTCGCTCAGGCCGAAGACCGCCTGCGGATGGGATTGGTCGGCGTAGGAGCCGCTCGTACCGTCGCCGAGCTGGCCGTAGTAATTGTAGCCCCAGGCCAGCACGCTGCCGTCGAGACGCAGCGCCAGGCTGTGGTAGCCGCCGGCGGCGATGACTTGCTCGGTGAACGCCGCGGCGATCAGTGCATCGGACCCGTGGCGGAATTCGTCGATGTCGAGCACGCCGTCGCCGTCGCTGTCTGTCGTCGCGTCGGCCGTCGTCAGGTCGCCGAAGACCGCCTGCTCCCAACCGTCCGCAAGGCCGTCGCCGTCGACGTCGTCCTGCCAGCGCGCATCCAACGGGAAGGCGTCGCTCGCATCCTGATCGCCGTCGCCGTCAGCGTCGCCGGTGCTTGCCGAGCCGAACAGACCCATGGCATCCAAATTGCCGTCCAGCACCTGGACCGCGGCGTCTTGATCCCAGAAGGTTCCGTCGCCGAGCTGGCCGTAATCCCCGTCTCCCCAAGCCTTCAAGGTGCCGTCGCTCAGCAGCGCGACGCTGAAGTCCTCGCCGCCGAAGACGCCCACCGCGCCGGCAACATCAGCCAAGGCCAGGCCGAGTGTGGATCTGTCCTTGACACGCACGCCAAGCTGCCCCTGGTCGTTCTGCCCCCAGGCGATGACCGTCCCGTCCGCCTGTGTGGCGAGGCCATGGTTCCAGCCGGAACCAATGGACTGGATGCCGGAGAGCGGGAAGCCGCCGTCGCCATAGACCCGCGCCGGGTACGAATGTGACGTGGTGGTGCCGTCCCCGAGCTGGCCCTGATAGTTGTAACCCCAGGCGAAGACCTCGCCGCCGCTGGTGAGCGCCAGGCTGTGATAGCGCCCGGCGGCGACCTGCACCACATTGCCGAAGGCTACGCCGTTGGACTGGATGACGAGGGTCGCGTAATAGCGGTTCGTGCTGGTACCGTCGCCAAGTGCGCCATAACCGTTGTAGCCCCAGGCGAACAGACGCCCGTCCGCGCGGAGCGCAAAGGCGTGATCGAGCCCTGCCGCGATATCGACAATCCCGGTAATGGGCGAGCCGTTGATGTCGCGCATGCGCTGCGGCAGGGACTTGTTGGCCGTGGTGCCGTCGCCGAGCTGGCCGCTGCCGTTGTAGCCCCAGGCCCAGACGGTGCCGTCGGCGCGCAACGCATAGGCGGAGTGCTCACCCGCGGCAATGGCGATGACGCCGCCGAAGGGCGCGCCGCTGCCATCGAGTACCTGGACAGGGGTATAACTGGCGGTGGTGGAGCCGATGCCGAGCTGACCGTAACCGTTGTAGCCCCAGGCCCAGAGCGTGCCGTCCTCCGCCAGGGCGAGACTGAAATTCTGCCCGGCGGCAAGGCTGCGGATGTCCGCCAGCCCCGGCACCAGGGCCGGCTGGCTCTGGTTCTGCGTCGTGCCGTTGCCGAGCTGCCCGTAACCGTTGTAGCCCCAGGCCAGCACCCGTCCATCGGTGCGCAGGGCCAGCGTGTGGTTGGCGCCGGTGGCGACCACGTCCTCGACCATCTCTGGCGCCACGGTGGCGTCCGAGCCATGCTCGAATTCCTCGCTATCCAACAGGCCATCACCGTCGTAGTCGGTGCCGATCCCGGCCGTCAGCAGATCCCCGAAGTTGGCCAGCTCCCACTCGTCAGCGATCCCGTCGCCATCGGCGTCGAGCCGATAGGCGGGATCGTAGGGGAAGGCGTCGGTGGAGTCCGGCTCGCCGTCGCCGTCGCTGTCCGCAGCCGGGTCGGTGGACGGCTTGCCCACCGGGAAGATGGGCGCAAGGTTGTTGTCGATGACGACAACCGGAGAGCGGCGGTCCGTCGCTGTGCCGTCGCCGAGCTGGAACAGCGCGTTCCTGCCCCAGGCGAAGGCGGTCAGATCATCGGTGACCGCGAGGCTATGCTCGGAGCCGGCGTCGATGCCGGTGATGCCGGTGAGCCCAAGCGATGTCGGGATGCTGCTGTCGCTCAACGTTCCTTCGCCGAGCTGGCCCAGGTTATTGCGTCCCCAAGCGAGGACATCGCCGCCTGATGCAAGCGCCAGACTGTGCCATTCGCCTGCGGCCAAGGCCGACATTCCGTCTACAGGTGTACCGAAAGCATCGATCACCTGCACCGGAACTCGGCGATCAACGGTGAAACCGTCGCCGAGCTGTCCGTAATCGTTGTCGCCCCAAGCAACCGCGGTGCCGGCCTCGCTCAGTGCCAGACCGTGCCGGAAACCGGCCGCGACAGCCACCACGCCGTTGATCGGCATCCCGCGAGCGTCCAGCACGCGCTGCGCGCTTGCGGAGTTGCTGTTCGTGCCGTCCCCCAGCTGACCCTGATAGTTGCGTCCCCACGCCCAGACCGTGCCATCGCTACGCAGTGCCAGGCTGAAGTTCTGACCCGCGGCGACGGCGATGATGCCGGTGAGTGTGTCGCCGACCGCATCGCGCACCCGCACCGGTGTCGACTTGCTGGTGGTCGTGCCGTCGCCGAGCTGGCCGTAGCCGTTGTAGCCCCAGGCGAGCAGGGAGCCATCGTCGAGCAGGGCCAGGCTGTGATTCGCACCGGCGGCCACCGACACGGCGTCGATGACAGGATCGCCATAGCCGTCGATCACCGCGACCGGATCCGCGCGACGCGTGTTGGTCCCGTCGCCGAGCTGTCCGTAGCCGTTGTAGCCCCAAGAGATGAGCGAGCCGTCGCCCAACACTGCCAGGGAATGATCACCGCCCGCTGCGATGTCTTGGATATCGTAAACGAAAGCCCCCGTGTCATCGCGGACGAATGCGGGGTAGTTCCGATTCGTGTAACTGCCGTCGCCGAGCTGTCCGTTGCCGTTGTAGCCCCAGGCGTAGAGTCGGCCGTCGGTGCGCTGGGCCAAGCTGTGGTCACCGCCGGCGGCGATCGGCGCCGTGTCGACGAACGGCGGCGCGTACTGGGGGTCGGAGTCGTAACGGAACTCATCCAGGTCGGAGCTCCCATCGCCGTCGAAGTCGGTCGTGTCGTCCGCGGTGATCAGATCACCGAATTCGGCGATCTCCCAGCTGTCGCCGATGCCGTCGCCGTCGCTGTCCGCGGTGTAGCGGGCATCATCCGGGAATGGGTCCGCTGCGTTCGTCACCCCGTCGCCGTCCCGGTCGTCATCGCAGACATCACCGAGATCGTCGCCGTCGAGATTGTACTGATCTGCATTAGCGTCCGCCGGGCAGTTGTCGGCGATGTCGAAGACACCGTCACCGTCCGTATCGATGCGACCGTACAGCGTCACGCTGGTGGATTCCGTTGCCCCCGCCTCGTCGGTGACCGCGAGACAGATCTCGTAATCACCGGCGGCAGAGACGTAGTAGCTCGCCGTTGAGGTCGTCGCGTCGATGCTGCCGTCGCAGAGAAAATCCCAGGCACGGGACGCGATGGCGTCGTCGGTGGAGGTCGAGGCGTCGGTGAGGTTGGCCGTGTAGGGGACGATGGCCTCGGTGGGGCTCGCATCGATGATCGGCGTCGGGGGCTCGTTGCCGGTAATGAAGGTCCAGGGGCCGCTGACCGACTCGGCGCCCTGGCTGTCGCGAGCGACGACGCTCCAGAAGTAGGTCGTTAGGGGCTGTAACGAATAGGGCGGGGTATAGCTGCGCTCCCAGCCGCTGTAGACCAGCGGTGGGTCGGCCTCGGTACCGAGATGCAGGTAGTAGACGACCGCGTCGCCCGCATCCGGATCGACCGCCGCAGACCAGTCCAGCGTGACGGCCGTGTAGGTGAGTTCGGTGCCGTCGGCGACGCCCGGCGTGACCGTGCCCGGCGGGTTATTGGCCTCGGGTGCCGCCAGCGTCAGGCGGACCAGCTGGTTGCCCAAGTTGTCGTAGACGTAGCGGATGGACTGGCCGTCGTCGTACTCGACGGATTCCAGGCGATTGCCGGGGTCGTAGCCGTAGGCTATGGTCTCCGCCCGGCTTGGAGCTGCAGTAAGCGTGCCGATGGCTGCAAGCAAGCCGACGATCGCCGACAGCGCCAGCCGATTCCACCAAGCCGTTCTCTTGTGCGTCATTGCTCTGCTCTCCGGTGCGTCTTCAACCGCCTCAATAGTTTGTGCCTACAATCGTTGGCACTTGCCTGCTCTCTAGCTCGCAGTCCTGCCTTTGCTCGCCGGCCGCGAGCCCTGGGACAGCGTCCTCGCTCTAGCCTATGGCCATGTCCACTGCCGCATTCGTGGTCGTCACCCGCCTATACCCTCGCGAGCGTCCATCATCGCCGGGCGTCAGTGAATCTCGATCACCCTCTTCCCTTCCGCCAGCAGCCGACGCAAGTCGGGGAGCAGCGCATCGACAACCGCAAACAGCGCGGCCTTACGGCAGTTCCCCATTCTCACCCGGACCACTTGCGGAGCCGCCTCACCATCGCGACCGACCATCAGCCGAAATCCGAGTCCTTGGTGACGATCACCCAGTGCTCATTCCTCGCGAACTCCCAGATCTCGCGGTCGTCGCTCGTCCCATGCCAAGGTCCAACACATGACGACACGCGGTCCCTCGATCGGCCAACAACCGCGCAAACGCCGCCGGCAACTGGTTGTCCACCAGCAGCAAACGCCGCCGGCAACTGGTTGTCCACCAGCAGATTCACGCTGCAACCAGCACCGGATGGCTCAACTGGATCGCCGCATACTCCAGGGCCGCGAGGATGTCTTCTTCGTCCAGAAACGGGTAGTCTTCGAGGATCTCGGCATGCGAGGCACCGGCCCCCAGCAGCGCGAGTATGTCGCTGACACGCAGGCGGTAGCCGCGTATGCAGGGGCTGCCGCTACACTTTCCGGGCTCCAACGTGATGCGTGCGAGTCGTGGTTCGTTCATGGTCTTGGCCTCAGAAGGCGAGTGCGTTTGTCGTCCCGTCGTTCGATGTGCGGTCGGAATACCCCGGTTCGGCCCTTGACTGTTGGGGATCGTTCTTCGTCTTGACCCACGGACCTGGCGTCATGCTGCCGAGTCCTGTTCCGGCACGTGCAGGATGCAGTTGTCATAGAGGTCCATGATGGGAAAGCAGAGGTCGTAGTCTCCCCACACGAGATCGCCGTGCTCGACGCGGAACTGTCCAAACCGTTGTTTGTCGAGGAAGGCCCGGATGTCGGGATGGTGGGAGCGTGCGAGGAACGGCAGAAAATCCACCGTCTGCTCCCTGCCATCGTCGAAAATGAGGCGCAAGCGATAATCTTGGGCCAGGGCTGCATCTCGTATGTTGATTTCTGCCTTCATTTCTTCAGCCTCTGTGTAATCCGCTCCGCGCTGATCGATTTATTGAGCACGAAGAAGTCGATCCACTTGCGGACAATCTCCTCGCCCCGTGCGTGCACCAGCTCTCGGAAGTATTGCATCTCCTTCGGCGTGAGCGGCGCGCGTCCGGCACTGGGTTCAAATCGAACCCGCTGAATCCTTCCGTCAACGATCACAAACTCCGCCCGGGCTTCTCTGCCCTGGCTTTTGGCGTGGACATAGACCGGCTCGTGCTCATTGGCATAGAACAGGATGACCAGTCCGTAGTATTCGTAGAGCTTAGGCATTTCGTGGCATTTGGCGAACTCTTAGCTCACGCGCCGGGATTCATGCCTCAACCCAAGCTGCACGGGTTGATCAGGCCCATCGGATGGATGAATTGCCTTATGTCGCCATCGATTGATAGGCTTGGCTCATCACCCAAAATCGCATTATTCGTGGTCCGTCCCTATTTATCCCTTTGTGGTCCGTCCGTGTTTATCCCTTGGTCCATCCTTGTTTATCCCTCTGGGCTCCGTTGAGGTTCGTTCCTCACCCCAACCTACGGCCTCGCATTGTGCACACAATGACCGCCTCACACTACGATTTTCGACGGACGCATATCGCAAATGCGACTGCGACCAGGAGCCCCAGCACCAAAGGCACACCCGTCCGCACCAAAAACGAGACACCATAAACGTCGTCTTGCCCTAAGACCAAAGCCGAAAAGATACTGTAGGTCCCCACAATGACGACGCCAACCAAGAAGACAGCCGCCACCAAGAAGCCGGCCTCACACAAGCCTAACTTGTTTCGGTAATCGGGCATAGCGCTGCTAGGGCACGATTATTCTTTGGCCAAGCAATCCGGAAAGGTTCCCAGTAGCTCCTTGCGGATAGGAAAGCGAACCTCGCGGTAGCGTGCTCGATATTGAGTTAGAGTAAGGATATCCGCGAATAGCCGGCCCCACCGTTCTCCCATAGTTACCCAACGTACGCCCTCCGGTCATCACCCAGCGTCCGGGGTTCAGATCCGGATTCACGCCGCGCCCGGCCCAGCTCGTAACCGGCTGACTCGGCGCGGTGTAAGGACGCAAAAACGCACCTCCCATAAGCCCGCCCGCCGCAGTGGCAAATCCAAATTGTTCCCAGTCGAACCCACATTGCATTTCCATCGCCATACCAAAACCTTGTCCTGCTGCATTGCCGGCAGCCCCCGCCACTGCTCCTGCCAGCGCGCCCCCGGCAATACCTCCACCGACTAGGCCGGAAATCGCCGCTCCACCAAAACCGAGCGTTAGACCGGATACGCCCCCGACAACAGCACCCTGCCCTGCGCCGAGCGCAACTTGTGACCAACTGCCACCGCTGCTCCAAGCGTTATACCCACCAATGATCGCACCGATTCCCGCTCCTATTGCGCCGGTAACAAGCGGCGTTTGCCCGTCAGGGTCGACAAAACCTTCCGGGTTGGCATGAGCGTAACCGTAAAGGTTGACACCACCCTGCTGATGTGCCGGATCGCGGGTCAGCCACTTTCCGAGACTCGGACTATAAAAGCGGTAGCCGAAATCACTCAGCCCGTTCGGCGCATCGAAGCTTTTGCTGGAGAATCCCATCGGCTGATTTATCGTGCTCGCCTCCGCTACAAGGTTCCCGTAGCTCCCGTAGCGATAAGCAGCGACCTGTTGCTCTGCATCCCCCAGCGACCCAACGACGTTACCACGACCGTCCATCAGGTACTCATAGTCGCCGCCCTCCTGAGTAAGCCGGAGAAGCTGGCCAATTCCACCCAGGCCGTCACCCCGCCAGATATACTCACGTTGTACCGCATTTTCTCCGTTGCGCTCCAGAATGAGTAATAATCCATCGCGGACGATGCGCATTTCTTCCTGCAACACTCCATTCTGAGAACGGCGCACAAGCCCTACCAAGTCGTTCCCAAGATACTCGTATCTCGTGTAATGCACGATGCCACCAGCATCCGTGAACGTAATGCTCGTAAGCCGGTTCTCCGCATCATAAATTGCTGTCCAAACATAACCATCCGGCGTGTACCCCTGGGTCATGTTGCCGTCGGCGTCGTAGTGATAGGTCCGCGCCGGATTGCCTGCGCTAGCGACCTGGTTCAACTCGTTAACCTGCATCTCCTCCAGGCCCGGACTCAGCGCAACCATCGGCAGGCCGTTGGTGACGATCTCCTCGGTACGCTGATCGTCCGTGTCATAGCTGTACTCGAAGCGGTTTATGACGCTGCCGTCGGACTTGTAGTTGCCGAGCGCCGTCAGGCGTTGCAGAGCATCGTTGGTATAGGTCGTGTAGCTGCCGTTCGGGCGCGTCAGCCGGTCGATGAGGTTGCTGTTGCCCTGATAGGTCAGGGTGGAAGCGCGGGTGCCGTGGGTAACGCTGGCGAGCCGGCCGAGGCCGTCATAGCCGTAGGCCACCGGCCTGCCCCCCCGGGCGTCCATGTCGGTGCGGCGGTCCAGCGCATCGTAGGCGTAGGTGATGGTATCGTCGGCCCAGGGGCCATCAACGGTGAGCAGGTTGTCGTTAGCATCGTAGGTGAACCGCGTCGTGCCGATGCCGTCATTGCGCTGAATCAGCCGACTGTGTTCGTCGTAGATGAATGTGACATCCGGCGTGTCGTCGGAGTAGTCGATTCCGGTCAGGTTGCCGTTGAGGTCGTAGCTGTAGACGGTCTGGATGCCGCGGGCGTTGGTGCGGGTCTGCACCCGCCCGGAGGCGTCGTAGGTGTAGCTGGTGCCGTTGCCGTCGGCATAGGTCTCGGCGATCGCCAGACCGTCGGCGTCGTAGCTGTAGGTGGTCGGGTTGCTGTTGGCATCGATCAGCGCGGTCAGATTGCCGTCGGCGTCGTATTGCTGGCGGGTCAGGCCGCCGTCCGGCGCGATGCTCTGGGTTAGGCGCTTCTCGGGGTCGTAGCCGTAGCGGTTGACGCGGCCGCCGCGGGCGGTCTCCTGCACCAGCTGGAACGGGCGCTGGTCGGACCAGGTGAAGGTCTCGCTGCCGCCGTCGGGGTAGGTGATCTGGGTGACCTGGTTCAGGTCGTCGTAGTCGTAGGTCAGGGTCAGGCCGCTCGCGTCGGTCTCGGTGCGGACGCGGCCGACGGCGTCGTAGGTGTACTGTGCAATGGCCGCGCTGGCCTTTTCGATGCGTTGCAGCCGGTGGTCGGTGTTGTAGATGAAGTCCGTGACCGTCTCGACCGCGGTGCCCTCGGCTGCGGTGATCCGGGTGAGCTGGCCGAAGTTGTTGTAGGCGAAGGCCGTGCTGTGGCCTCGCCGGTCGGTGATGCGGGTCACCTGGTGGACCGCGTTGTACTGGTAGGCGATGGTGCCGCGGCTGTCGGCGACGGCGAGCAGGTCGACGCCGTTGGCGGCATAGGTCATGTTGGTGACCTTGCCCTCGGGTTCGGTGAGGGCGGTGACCTTGCCCTGGTCGTTGTAGGTCATCTGGACGATGCCGCCGTCCGGATTGGTGACCTGAGTGACGTTGCCGGCGCTGTCGTATTGGTAGCTGACTTGGCCTTGGCCGGGGTACTCGATACGCCGGATATCGGCGCGTCGACCGGAGTAATAGCTGTAGTAGTAAAGGGTCTTGTCGACGCTGGCGGCGCCGTTGTTGGTGCTGCTGTCCTGGTACTCGACGTAGTGGCGCGGGCTCACGTGCCAGCCCTTGTTGTACCAGCCGTCGAAATAGTATTCCTCCTTCGCGCCCAGGGGGTTGGTGACCGTGATGCGGTAGTTCTCCCACATGTTCGCACCGGGCGGCGGGTAGAAGCCGGCCCCGCTGTTGTCGGCGGGCTCGATGTCGACCTGCCAGATGCCGTCGGCCTTCTCGATGCTGGTGACGTAGACGTCGGCATCATAGGTGAGCCGCGACCAATAGCCGGCCATGTCGGTGATCTCGACCAGATTGCCGGCGCTGTCGTAGTCGAAGGTCGCGGTGCGGCCGAAGGGGTCGGTGACGCTCGCCACCAGGTCGTCGTCGTTGTAGACGAGCGTGGTGACTTGCCCGACCGCGTCGGTGATGCCGGTGAGCTGTACCGCGGCGTTGTAACTGAAGGTCAGGGCCTGGCCGTGGCGGTCCTGCGCCTCCACCAGGAAGGGCTGCATGGAGCTGGTGCCGGCGGGGATGTCGTAGATGAAGGCACTGCCGTCCGGAAAGCGCAGCTCCCAGCGTTGTCCGCTCGGATTGGTCAGCTGGTTGTAGACGCCGTCCGGTGGTGTGTAGTTGCCCGCGGTATCGCCGTTGTAGAGGTCGCGACGCCCATCGGGCATGAAGACCGTGACGGTGTCGCCGGGGTCGACGACCAGGTAGCTGCCGTAGTTGAACTGCCACTTGTTGCCGAAGGGCTCGTGTTGCGCAAGTGCCGATTGGCTGTTGTAGCTGAGCCGGATGCCGACCTTCGGCCCGATGGGCGGGTCGTACCACAGCGGCATGTCGCCGATGTAGAAGTTCATGTTGACGGGGTTGACGTCCCAGACGCATTCCCCGCAGTCTTCCCCTGGGTCTTCGGCGGTGTCGTCCTCGGGATCCTGGTCCGGATCACCGGTATCGTCTTCCGGGCGCGGGTTGCCGCAGCAGCCGCCGGTCAGCTCGGCGCGCTCGGCCTCATCCAGCTCCATGCCCGGCAAATCGGCAGGGTCTTCCGCGAACAGCAGCGCGACGCCCTGCCATTCCCCCGCGAACTCCGTCTCGTCCTGGCGGAAGGTCCGACCGCTCTGCGGGTCGAGCAGGGTCAACAGCGCGCCGCGCTTGCGTTGCAGCAGCCAATAGTGGCCCTGATCTCCATCCGCCGCGCCTTGGATGTGGATCACCGCGGGGAGCGGCACGGCGTCCAGGTCCGTGATCGACAGGCGCCGCGCGTTCAGGCTGAGACCGAACCCAGCGGCGAGCTCCGTCAGCTCCGCGAGGCTCTGGCCGTCCGCGCTTTGCGCCTCGCGAGCGCGTAGGTCCGCGGCGGCGTCGACATCGCCGCGCAGCTCCAACAGTTCGCCGAGGGCGAGATAGCCGCAGTTGAGCAGCGCCAGCTCCTGCCCGCGCTCGGCGGCGAGCCGGCGCACCCAGTGGGATGCATAGGTCCGCTCGCGCCAGTCCAGGCCGTTCTCTTCCAGCTCCGAGAAATACTCCGCGGCCTCGTCGCGATTGTTGCGCAGCGTCTTCAGCACCCCGAGCCGCAGCCGGGCTTTGTTGGCAAGCTTGCGCGCACCGAAATCGTCGGCGTCCTTCAGCCGCTCCAGGATACTCCGGTAGCGTTGCTCGGCCTCGCTGTAGCGGCCCTGATAGCGTGCCTCGCAGGCGAGGTGGATCTCGGCTTCCGCCGCCCAGGGGCTGTCGGGGTAGTCGGCGAGGTGCCGCTCGAAGCGCTCGGTGGCAGCGTCCCAATCGTGGGCGTTCCAGTGCTGGATGGCCTCACCGAAGGCAAGGTTCTGCGCGCTGCGGCGTGCTGCCCGGTCGGCCTCGCTGGTAAACAGTCGCCTGGCCGCCGCAAACAGCCCCGGGGTCGATTCCGCCGCCAAGACGGAGGGCTCCTCGACGGGATAGAGCGGACCGCCGAGCTGTCCGGCAGCGGTTAGCGCAGCGTCTGCAGGGGCAGTGGAAAGGTCGAGCGGGGTGACGGAGACCCGGGCAGGAGCGTCGAAGGATAGCGAAGACGGCAGTTCCGCAACCTGCGCTGGCGATTGCATCGCTGCGAGGGTGCCGAGACCGACGAGCAAATAAGCGACAATGCGTATCAATGTCGCGCGAAACATGGTCAAAGACATCGTGTCATCTCTCCATTGCCATCATCTCATTACGGTATCGCCCGCAATTCCAAAGAATCCTGTCGGTCTGGTTTGGATTGCCCTAATTCGCAACGAACGCATGCTTATAATGCACTCAAGGGGCTCAGGTCCGTCTGTCGATCTTGCGCGTAGTTAGGATGGCACGACTGAGTTACCGCATTGCCGCACTTGCGCTATGGACCATTCTGCGTAAATACAGTCACTCAACATGATAACCAGATATGCCCTTTTGTTTTTGGTGTGTGAGTGCTGGCCCTAAACGAAAGGGACAGTTTCGATGTCATGTGAGAGGACTTAACTGAGAAAGTTCCGCCTGGTCAACAGAATTCCTTGATCTGGATCAGTCATCAATGCATTCCACCTTGCAAACGAACCATCCGGCGGCCGGCGCAAGCGGTCATTATCGCCGTGGACGGCCATGCTTATTCCGATGTGATCCTTTTCCTCGATTCCGGCTTGAATGAGCTACGGTTGCTTGATGGGATGTGGCCTCGAGATTCTGCACGTCAGGAAGGGGTGTGTTACGCAAGCGACAGAATCCCTTCGGGCAGCACCAACACTGCCACAACCATATTTTCACTTGCACGGATGGAACTCCTTACCAGGGTATGGGTTACTACTAGTGTGGCGGTGCCGATGTCCCGCTCCCGTTTCTGCTGTTTGTCGTTGTCGTAATCGTGATCGCTCATCGTGGGTTATCGATGACGACTACGATTACGACCGCAAACGGTCTCGCGACTTCCGCAGCAGAGCACTAGATTGCTGGTGAACTCGGTGCTCTCGAGCTCACAGGACCAACAGATTCAAAAGGCCTGATCCGTATTGAATGGCCTGGAAAGCATGAAGGGCAGGTCGAACATCTGAAGATCGAGGCGATCGATACCCGCATTGGGGCCGACGCCTCGCTCCTCGGCCGGAAGGGTTAGATAACGGGCGGCCTGCTGTTCGGACAACACATGGGAGAACTCTTCGTCGAACATCGCGTCAAGCTCTGACTTTTCCTGCTCGATCTCGAGCAGCATGTCTTGGAACTGGAACGGGTCTGTCCCGGATGCGTAGTCATATTGCTCAGCGACGCGATCGTAGAGTGCGTCGACACGGTTCTCGTAGTCGGACAGCAGCTGGGTGTAAAATACCTCTTGATCCGCGCCCAGGCTCAACGCGCTTGCAATGGTTGCAACCCGGCTGTCGGCGTTATCAGTCTCTCTAGAAGAGGGCTTCGATGCCATTTTATCCGATCGAAGCCGATCCCAAGGGATCGACTCGAATGTTGGAACCTGGGGGGTATACCTGTGTTCATCAAAGACGGCTTGTGCAGCAGGATTACTCACGTCCTGACTTCCGGCAATGGACATATTCGCTTGCGGTTTATCGGCATTGCGTTCAAGTACCGCCATCTGTTTGCGAAGTCGCTTATTTTCCTCGATTTCCATATCTAACCGATGCTGCAGGGCGGACAGCCGTTGTTGTATCTGCCAGGTTTCGGCGGCGGCCTGCGCGATTGACGACTGTTGCTGCTTAGTACCAAAGCCGGTCAGCATCAGCGCGGCGGTGGCTGCAAGGACTGAGGTCGCGGCTATGATGACAGCCAAGTGGATCTTACTGACTTGCATAGGCATTATTACGCGGGTCGTGTTTGTTATGCGGACTCGGCGCATGGAGTCCGCACGCAGACTTGCGGGGGCGGGCAGTTTCTGTCGAGAAACCTACCACCTGGCTTGTCTTCTCGTCCGCCTTCATGATCGCGGCAATCCGCCCATAGAGCGGCGATGGGCGGGTTGTCACTTCGCGAAGGCGAACGAGAATTCGGCGCCAGTTGATAGGTTTCTCTCCGACAATCGCCTTAGAGGTCAACTGGAATCAGCACCCTATTGATGGTATGAATAATTCCATTCCGAGCGAATACATTGATCGGGAAGGACAGACGCGGATTCCTGAGATTCGGTGCCTTATCGACCAGGCCAAAGAAGAATGGATCGACCGTCTCGCCGTTCAGGGTTGTGATGTCACTGCCACGCAAAACAGCCCTGATGAAGCCAAAGACGGAAATTCTCTTCGGTACGACGTGATACAGCAGAATGCTCTGCAGAAACGGAATGGGGTCCACATCGTCATCGGGGCCATCCAGAAAGTCAACAATTGCCAGCCAGGCTTCCTCTTCGTCATATCCCGTGTAGCCTAGATCTCGGGCGAGGAGGATAAATCCGCGGTCGTTGGGAGCGAATAGCGTGAGGTTGCTATCGGGATCGTCTAAGGCGTCCGCAAGGCCAGCGGTAAGGACAGCCTTGAGCAGAATGTCGTAGTCGAATTTGTTGCCGTCGAACTCGGTGTTGCCAGCGCTTTGACTTACGATCTCGGTAATCGTCAGGTTCGAGGTACCGCCGGCTTCTGCGATGTTAGCGAAGGCGGCGGATGAGAGCAATAAGGCGGATGATAGGAGAGTAGATAAATATCGCATGAAGGATCTCCAGGATTCGTCAATGATTATTTAGTGCTTTACGGTCGTTTACTAGGTTTTGTCAAGCCTAATAAACGTTGGGTCATGAGTGTCGATGCTCAACCTGCCTGTTGGAGCGGGCAGCGGGGGTGCTGCCTGCGTAGAATGTTCAGCCATTCAACTAGAATGAAGTTTTATTCTTAATTTCTAGTGGCCTAAAGCCTTTCTCCCAGAAAAGGCACGGCGCTCGCGTCCGCTCCGCTGGCATCATTTGCCGGGTCGCCCTAAGCGGGCTCCTACGCCGACCGGCTCCTACGACTGGTCAAGGTCCGCTGCGGGCGGGGCGCCTTAGCCCCTCTGCGCGCTTGGCGTCTCTGCGGCGAATCCTTATATCATTTGAAGGCAGCATTCGGCCGACGGCCCCGGTCATGCCCGCCAAGAGCGGATGCAATAGCCTACGCGGCCGTGCGCATCAGCCCTCCAAGGCCAAGAAGGGCCAGAGCGTTAAGTACAATACCGCGGCGGCGGCGGCAATATAGAATAGGGATTGCAAGGGCTGGCGGGCGAAGCGATGCAGCATGGTCTCGGCGCGGCCGGCGCGGCGCAATGCCTCATGCTCGGCGCGCAGACGCACCCGTCGCTCGTCTTGATAGGTGTCGATGAGCGCGCGGGCAGCGGCCTTGCGGCTGTCGTCCAGCAGCCAAAGTCCGGCAACGCCGAAGCCGAGGAAGCCACCGGTGGTCTCGTGATAGGCGAAGCCGTGCTGGTCGAGCAAGGCGCGCACATCGGCGGCCTCATCCTCGGGAACATTATTGAGGCGGAAGATCAGGACCGGCATCGGTACATCTCGCGCTATTGTACTGCTAAGGAGAAAGCCATGGATTGTACGCCAAGTCCGT
Source organism: Thiohalocapsa sp. PB-PSB1 (assembly GCA_016745215.1). Classification (GTDB taxonomy): domain Bacteria; phylum Pseudomonadota; class Gammaproteobacteria; order Chromatiales; family Chromatiaceae; genus Thiohalocapsa. The sequence continues at coordinate 1,861,060 of CP050890.1, read as the reverse complement.
CAATCAAGACACCGCAGCAGTTTCAGAATCCCAAGGAAGTTGCACTGAAAGCGCCGCCTTTCCCTGGGAGCGCCGGCTTTCTCTGGGAGCGCCGGCTTTCCAGCCGGCCTCGCCTGATGCGGGCTCAATGCCCGCATCAGGCGATCTTGCGGCCGGCACGACCTGGCACATCTTCTCTCGCACGTTCAGCTCGGATGAATTAGGCTCGGCATTGACCCACGCCAAAGCCGAACCGACTGAAAAGCCGGCAATCCCTGAGGTTTCCCCACAAACCGGCCCTGGCATTGGATGGTTTTCCCGTGGTCGATCCTTATCGTGTAACCGGCAGTCTCCCGCAAGCGGGCTCCTACAAGCCGGCGGGAACGGCCGACGTAGGAGCCCGCTTGCGGGCGAAAAATTAAAGTGGACCCCATGTCCAGGACAATTTTCCCCCGAGTTTAGGCTTCGCTGATTAGATAAATTGCATCGCCTCGCCCTGCCGAGCCGAGGTGTCCGCGATCACGGCACCGCCGCCGTTGCCCGAGCGGTGCACCAGTTCGGGAGTGCGGTAGCCCAGCGCTTGGTGTGGACACTCGGCGTTGTAGAAGGCAAAGTACTTGCGCAGCCCGCGCACCAGCTCGGCTAGGGTGGCGTAGCCTTTGAGGTGGATGTCTTCGTACTTGACCGTACGCCACAGACGCTCGACGAAGTCTGTCTAGTGCCCGGCCGCGCCCGTCTATGCTGATGGCGATCCCGGCCTCCATCAGCACACTGGTGAATGCCTCGCTGGTAAACTGCGAGCCTTGGTCGGTGTTGAAGCTATCCGGCCTGCCGTGCGCGCGCAGAGCGTCGTCCAGCAGTCCACGCAGAATTGCATCTGCAGGGCGTTGCAGACCCGTCAGGCAAGCACGCGGCGGCTGTACCAAGCCCGCACTGCCGACTCACCGCCAAGCCCATGCCCCCGGTCTGTCGCCCAACGTCCAGCTTGATCCAGCCACAACGCACACTCACAGGCTCTTCCCGGACTTTATTTCAACCAGTCCAGCTCGACCTTCAAGCGACCGAATTCGACGTACAGGCGCTCATCGCTCGCCCCGGTGGCGGCCGGCTTCGGCTCCCGCGCCCTACCAAACAGGCTCTCCGCGCCCCCGACGATCTCTTGCTTCCGCCTGCCGTACCTGCGCCGGATGCACTCCGTAAGCCTGCCCAATCTGATTGACCGTCCGCTCCGCCCGGATCGCATCCAATCCGACCTTGGCCTTGTACGCCGCCGTGTAGCTCTTGCGCTTGACTTCACTCATCTTTCTTTGTTTCTTTCGGTTTTGTGGGAGCTTAAACTACTGTCCTAAACTTAGGGTCCATCATGGTTCGCGAGGATTCGATTGAGACCAGAGACGGGTTCTCGGAACCATCACCGGGGTGGCGGTTGGCATGGCCGAGTGCTCTTCAGTCGAAGCGGGTATGCATGCCTAGCTGCTGTGCTGTATATTCCGATCATGCTGCTCGGGCCGGGCTCAGACCAGTCCACTGCATCTCCGACACGCCTGCGGCAGGCACAACTGAACTTGTGCCGCTTTGTGGTGAAGAGTCGGAAAATGTTCTCTTTTTTCCATTTGGAGTTTTCTCATATGTCTAAGTCTATCAGTATCATTGCTTTCATCGCGGCAATGGCCCTGGCCGGGTGCGGAACCACAACCGGGGAGCGCGCTGGTAGTGGAGCCCTGATGGGTGCGGCTGGTGGCGCGTTGATTGGTTCCCTGAGTGCAGATGCCGGTGCCGGTGCGCTCATCGGAGCCGGGGCAGGCGCCCTCGGCGGTTATCTTTACGACCAGCATGAGAAAGGTAACATCGACTAAAGCCGGCTGGGCGGGATTCCGATACCACTGAAATGTTCCCAGCAGCCATCGAGCCGGATGATAGATCGCGAATGCATCCGTATCGCCCAGTGGGTATTTGCTACGATTCGGCTCGGAGCTGGTGTTCGATTGGTGCGAAATCCAAGGATGCGTATTTCGCGCATTTCATAGTTTGTTATTGACCGCGGTAATGCTTATGTCGTTTCTGAACGGGTGCTGCCTGCGTAGAATGCTCAGCTATTCAACCAGAATGAAGTTTGATTCGTATTCATTAAAAGCAGAGCCCAGTAAACACTAGGTTTCTCACGCCCTGATGTCATGTCTTTTCGGTCCCGGTCCCGATCCCGATCAATCAGCACTGGGCGAGTTGCACCCTGGGGTATCTTCAGTTAGTTTGTGGATAAGACAGTGACCTACAGCCTTTCTGCCGGGGTGCTATCTTTATGGAATGTCAATCTACTTACCCAGGATTCAGTTTGATTCACCGCAGAGACGCGGAGAACGCAGACAAGAGGATGCCATTCGCGTTGGCCCCTCTGCGCACGCTGCGTCTCTGCTCTTACATTCTTTGAAGGCAGCACCCTTTTGAACTGTCCCTAAATCAACAAAAATGCTGTATGAGCTTGAAGCTCGCGTCAATCCGGAACCGCCAACCCGCTAGGTTGCGGGTACCCCTAACGGTCGCAGCCGGCGGCAATCATGGGGAACGGATACCCTAAGTGATGGTGCAGAAACAAGCTAAACAGGTTGTTGGCTTGGGTGTCGCCTGCCGACTCATTCGCTACCGCTATCGGCGTCGGTATCGAACTGACCAACCCGCTATCCGCCAAGCTCCTCGCTGACCGCGTCGCCACGCTGTCCGAGCTTCGTTAGCATGGCCACACGACGATCGAGCAGTGCCTTTTGCTTACTGTTGTCGTCTGCGGACAACGCTTCGCACACCAGCGAGCACGTCCTGAATCGCAGCGCACTCCAGCGCCGAGCCTCGTGCGCTTTCAAACGACCGGCGTCGATCCCCGCTCGTCGCTTTGCCGTTACCCTCGGCAATGTTCAGCGCGATGGCATGCGATGCGCGCCTACGATGCTCACAGGAGTTGATCCTTCGCGTTACGCTGTCCTTTCACATGCTCGCAGTCGCGCTCGGCCCAGCCGACAGACTCGATGGCCGCACGCTAGACGTCGAGCTGCTCATGACCGAATGGCATAGGGCGTTTTCTCGCTCGATTCCGATTCCGATAGCGGCCCCGACCCCGATTGCACTCCGCCGATGGCTAGATAGCGTTGTACAGGTTATTCATGAACCGCTACTAAAGGTCGCTTACGTCCTCGGCGAAGCCGAAGACTTCGATCCCTAAGCGCTTGGCCACTGGCCGAGCTTCCGGGCGGACCATGGGCGAGATGACGATCTTGCGGTTCACCTCACGGCCGTGGCGACGCTGGTAATATTGTACCTTGCGCTCAAAGGCGTAGATGTCTGACTTGGACATCGAGGACTTGAGCTCGCAGAGGATCAGTTCGCCGTCGTGCACGATGATGTCGATCTCGATCTGATCTGGCATCCCAAAGACGATCCCCTCGTCATCGAATTCGTTGACATTGAGCACCTCGACATCGAAGGACTGCTCCAAGATGCCCTTAAGCGCGGCGCGGAAGCTGGCCTCGGAGGTGAGACCCCAGCGCGCGCCGAGAGCGCCGATCCCCTGCTCCTGGTGACTACGACTCTGCTTGATCTCCTCTAGCATCTGGAGATTAACGCGATGCTGCTCATCCCACTTGCGGTTCTGCTCTGCCCACTTTTCTTCCGATTTGCGGTTATTTTCGTCCCACTTACGGTTCTGCTCTGCCCACTTTTCTTCCGATTTGCGGTTACTTTCGTCCCATTTGCGGTTCTGCTCTGCCCATTTTTCTTCCGATTTGCGGTTATTTTCGTCCCATTTGCGGTTCTGCTCTGCCCACTTTTCTTCCCATTTGCGGTTATTCTCGTCCCACTTGCGGTTCTGCTCTGCCCATTTTTCTTCCGACTTGCGGTTATTTTCGTCCCACTTACGGTTCTGCTCTTCCCACTTGCGTTCTTGCGCCTCCCACTTGCGTTCTTGCGCCTCCCACTTGTGTTCCTGCGCCTCCCGATCCGCGGCCATCTCTCGCAGCACTCGGTCGAAGCGGGCATCGAAGCTCTCGGTGGTGACTGCCGTGCTGCGAATGAGATCCTCCAGCCAGAGGCGAAAGCCGGCGTCCTGTTTAAGCAATTCCGGAAGCTCGGCCTGGAGGCGAGCTTTAATCTCTTCGACGGACATGATGAAAACCCATTGACGACGGTGAGAACCCTGACACCAGCTCGAGCAGGTGGTTGAAAAGAAAACTCAGGGCAATTGACAGTCAATGCAAGGCGTCGAGCCGCGCGCGGAGCCGATATCGGGTTGTCGGCATTGCTCTAAGCCCGGCAATCTGGATTACGCGAGGGCGCCAAATGTTTGTAGATGCATCAGGCTTCGCGGCGACGACGCGCTTGTCACCGGAAGGGCCAAGCGCCAAGGACCTAAGATGCGCGATTGTCCCGTGGCGCGATCCTCGACCCCCGACCCTCGGCGCTTGGTCTGTTTGAAGCTACGCACAGATCGAACATCGCTTCGCCCTGCTTTGGTTGGTCTGAGGCATCGAGTGATGTGGAAAGCCCTATCGCATCACTCGATGAATCGGGCGATCTGTCAATCCGCCTGCGAGGCAAAATACTCGCGCGTCACTTGGAATACCACCGGACTCAACAGCAGTAGAGCAATCAGGTTCGGGATCGCCATCATGGCGTTCAAGGTATCTGCCACCAGCCAGACGAAGTCGAGCTTGACCAGCGCCCCCAGCGGCACGGCCAACACCCAGAGTACCCGAAACGGAATAATGGCAGAAACGCCGAACAAATATTCCACGCAACGCTCGCCATAAACACTCCAGCCCAGAACGGTGGTGAACGCAAATACCGCCAGGCCAAGGGCGACCACATAGGCACCTGTGCCTGGCAATTCGTTGCCGAAGGCAAGCGCAGACAGGCTGGCACCATTCTCGCCCGAGGTCCAAGCTCCGGACACAACGATGACCAGGCCAGTGATGGTGCAGATGATGATGGTATCGATAAAGGTTCCGAGCATGGCCACGGTGCCTTGCCGCACCGGGTTGTCCGTCTCGGCGGCGGCGTGGGCGATGGGCGCGCTGCCGAGGCCGGCTTCATTGGAAAAGATGCCGCGGGCCACGCCCATCTGGATCGCGATCATGATCGTGGCGCCAGCAAAGCCGCCAACTGCAGCGGTTGGTGCAAACGCCTGCTGAAAAATGGTGGCGAACGCCGCCGGCAGTTCGGATACATTCATGCCCAGCACCACCAGACCCGCCAGCAGATAACAAAGCGCCATGATCGGCACCAGCTTACCCGCAACCTGCGCAATCCAACGAATACCGCCGATCAGCACCAGCCCCACCAGCACGGCCATGACCAAACCGGTGATCCAAAACGGGACGTCGAACTTCGATTGCAATGCATCGGCCACCGAATTGGCTTGTACCATATTGCCGATGCCAAAACCCGCTAAGCCGCCGAAAATAGCGAACAGGGTTGCCAGCCACAGCCATTTCTTTCCGAGTCCATTGCGAATATAGTACATGGGGCCGCCAACGTGATTGTGTTTGGAATCGACCTCGCGATAACGCACGGCCAGCACCGCTTCGGCATATTTGGTTGCCATGCCCACCAGGGCCGTCATCCACATCCAAAACAACGCGCCTGGCCCACCGATGGCAATAGCCGTGCCGACACCAGCAATGTTGCCGGTACCGATGGTCGCCGACAGCGATGTCATTAACGCATTAAAGGGCGTGATGTCGCCCTCCCCCTGTTGTTGGCGACCCTGCCATAACATACGAAAACCATAAACGAGCCTGCGCAACGGCATGGCTCGCAGACCGGCCGACAAGTACAAGCCCGTGCCAAGAATTAGCACCAGCATCGGCGGCCCCCAGACGACAGCGTTGACTTCGCCAATGACGTCAGAGAGGACTTGCACGATTTCCACGAATTCCACCTTTGTTTCCCCCGAATGATTAATCTATGGATTAAGCGAAAGGCGCTAATATACACGCCGCCCGGCAATGTTCTCATCCTTGACATCTGGGCTTTACGCGACGCATGTTAAGGAATACCCTGAAGGGCATACCGGCAACCTGCCGGGACGACACTGGCATTCTGCCAATGCCTCAAGACCATTTACGTCGCCGAGGGCCTCCGATGAACGTTTGTCAAGAAATCAAGACTTTTTCTAAAAACTATGAGGTCATTGCCGACCTATTCTCATTGCTCGCCGTGGTATTGCTATTCGTGTCGGTGTGGGCAACCCTGGAGTTCTATCAGCCTACCATGCACTGGCTAAGCGGCAACTATGTGCTTCGGGTGCCTTTGTTGATGGTCGGCCTTGGGCTGAATGCATTCAGCATCCTGGCGTTGCTGGCGGTGGGCTCAGCACGCTATACGGATGACGACGAACCCTGTTTCGGCACCTTCCCGGGCCGGCGCACGCGACATGGCGCCAAGGGTGTGTTCGTTAGCTGGGTGGATCACATGGAGAATGTGGGCAAGAAACACCGCTGAGCTGATCCTGATGCGTTTACTCCTCACCTAAGGGCTTTCCCCCGAGGACTTTCTCCCCGAGAATTCTCTTATGGCATCACCCGATCTCGAACCCATTCGCGCTCTGCAGCAACAGTTGAATCAGCACCCGATCTACGCTGAAATCAAGGATCAACGAGATCTGCAAACCTTTATGCAGCATCACGTATTTTCGGTCTGGGATTTCATGTCGCTGATCAAGTATCTGCAACAGGTGGTCGCGCCGACAAACACGCCCTGGATGCCTCATGGCCTGCCTTATGGCAATCCGGCAATACGCTACTTCATCAACCAACTCGTGTTGGAAGAGGAATCCGATTGCATCGAGACGGACAGCGGACCGCATTACAGTAGCCACTTCGAGTTCTACTGCAAGGCCATGGACGAAATCGGTGCCGACGGCGCTCTACCCGGTCGATTTCTGGAAAAAGTCCGCGAACAGAGTCTGGACCAGGCTCTCTATTCTGACCTGGTGCCATTGCCGTCACGCCACTTCGTCGAGACCACGTTCGGTTTTATTCGCGAGGACAAACCGCACAATGTGGCGGCTGCACTTGCGGTGGGACGAGAGCGGGTGATTCCGGACATGTTTCGCCGCCTGATCGACGAGATGCAGTTGAGTCCGGATCAGGCGCCTGCATTCCATACCTATCTGCGCCGCCACATTCACCTGGACCAGGACTTTCACGGACCCTTGTCGCTGCAATTGCTCGATACATTGTGCGGGGATGATCCGATACGTTTGGCGGAGGCCGCAACTGCGGCCGAGGAAGCGGTGTGTGCGCGCATCCGCTTTTGGGATGGCGTGCTCGAGGCGATTCAGGCCAACCGTATCGGGCATTAGGCCGATTGCCAAAGATAAACCGACCAACTGGCGCCGGATTCTCGTTCGTCTGCGCGAAGCGGCAACCCGTCCGTAGTCACTCCATGGACGGGTTGCCGTAACGTCGATGTCGGGCGAGAAGACAAGCCAGGTGGTTTGTTTCTCGACAGCAATCGCCTTGGCCATGTTCAAACCGATGGCCTCGCACATGCCCTCCTGCCATACATTCTCTGACTTGGCTATCTTTGACGAATCGAAGGGCCATTGTACGGCTTCGGATTGGTGAAGTTCCGCACGCTTTGTTTGACACTGTCCGGAGCAAGGTCATGAATGGAACAAACGTCTGCGTCTTTTCTTCTCGGGGAAGCTGCTCGAGACGGCACGAGGTGTCCTAGATACTCCGATTTCCATACACCACCGGTCGTTGCAGTCATGAACGACAAGCCATTCGGAGTCAGCCCGCTTCCAAAGACACCCTGGGAGTTGAATAATGATTTTGCCTCGGCAAAAGACGAAATAAAAATCCATGCAGTACCGGCTCCACCAATGTATAACTCGGCAACCGTCAACCGCCCGCCGGAATAATTAAGCTTGTTGAGCGAGAAAGGCCGATCGCATATGAGTTTCGAGAACCCAGAATAGCGGTTGGTACTCGCTGCGCTGTCAGCTTGTTGCCGATCTGAGCGGGAGCCTATGGTATCTTCGGAAAAAGATACGTCGACGGGGCTGCGGACCCCAGCTTTTGAACTCCAGCCTACACCCAATCCTCCGCCTGCGAAGGCGAACAATACGGGCTTGGGACATACCGTTGGACTCCGAAACTGAAACGCCCACAAACCGCTTCCAACAGAACCGAATCTTGCCACGGAACCAACGCATGCCGCCTCCCAATCAGCGGCTTTTTTGGTGTAATGCTGTATGGACATGTGAACTTTCCTCTGCAACGAATCTATTACTGGGAAGTGCAACCCGACCGGCGCTACCTGATCGGGATCGGGATCGAAAAGGCATGGCATCAGAACATGAGAAACTCGATGTTTACTGAGTGCTACCTTTACTGCGTGCTACTTTCACAGAATGAAACCATTCACCGCAGAGACGTAAAGTGTGCAGAAGGGCCAAGGCAAATGTATCCCCCTTCTCCGCGTCTCTGCGGCGAACCAGGCTTCATCTTGGGATCGGAAGGAGGCGATGGCGTTTTGCTGCACCTGCGCATCCTCGGATATCCAAGCCCGGTACTTTGTCACGCTGGCCTGAATCTCGGCGTTGATGTGCCGATGCAAGGCACCTTCGGTCGATGGTCGCGCGTTTTGCCGATGAGCGTACAGGCAGGATCGCGTATCCCACGACCGAAGCGGTACCGGGAGGGTCGTCGATGTTTTCCACCCAGAGTCCGTCGTTCCTGGATTCTCAGCGTACCCTGCAGCTGATGAAGGATGCAATCTATCGCAGCCTGCATGGCGATCTGCAGATCGCCATGGACGCGACCCGACACTTCTTCTTTTCCCAGGATCCATTGTGACCAAAACCATGTTTTAACCAGGGTAGATTGATGCTGCGATGGCCACCATCGTGAATCCTTGGAAAAAATGACATAATTCGTATTGAAATGACAGCCAATGAGGTTATCCGAATGAATATCAGCGTGCCCTTGGACAGCGAAGGCTTTCTGGTCAACCGCGACGATTGGACCGAGGAGCTTGCCTCGGAGATGGCGCGGGCCGACGAATTCGAAATGAACGATCAGGTCTTGCAGTTTATCCGCGATGCCCGGGCCATGTACGATGACGATGGCGTGGTGCCGCCGATCCGCATTTTTGCCAAAAAGCAGGGTGTCAGCACCAAGGATTTATACGGCATATTCAAAAAGGGTCCGATGAAATTGATCTGCAAGTGGGGCGGCTTGCCTAAGCCCACCGGATGCGTCTGAGTCAGCGGCTGCCTGCCCAGCACGATGAGCCGCAGCACAATGAGCCGGTTCGAGGAAAAAGGTGCAGCCGTTATGGAATGTGAAGGCGATTTCTGTGGAAAAAGAAGCCACCTGGCTTGACCTCTCGTCCGGCCTCGACGTCAAGGGAACCCGCCCACGGGGCGACTATGGGTGGGTTGCCGCTTCACGAAAGCGAACGAGAATCCGGCGCCAGTCGGTCTGTTTCTCTCCGGCGATTGCCCGATCCATACAATCAGGATCACACTTGCGGGCCCGGCAGCGGGCAGGCCGTGTTCCTTGCAGGTCGAACCCGAGAAAAAGCAAGCAAACAGCCTTGTCTCATTGGAAGAGCAGGAAAAGTACAGCTACGAGCCCGCTTGCCTCAGGCGTCCGGATTCGGGCTCGCCAGCGAGTTGCTCCGGCGTGGTTGGCTTGCCGTCGACACCGTGACATAAACCCTTGGATAGGGCAATCAATTGCCCCTCCGCTAACGGTTCCCAGAGCTCGTCGGTCAATGGCACACTGGCCACCAAGGCAACATCCTGGCGCACCGTAGAGAGAGTAACGCCGGCATCCTCCAGCTCCGCCGCCGAGCGCCAGCAACAACGTTGCAGCAAATACAAACCGGGCGCACGAATGCACCCGTCAGCCTGGGTCCGCCGATCCGCATGCACAAACAGCGCGTCCGCATCAGCATAAATGAAATTTGCCGTGCCCAGCTGGCGCAGGGTTTGCGCATAGTCGGCGATCACCGACATCCGCTCCGCTAGCGGAGGCACCGCATCCGCGGACAACCCGCTCCACAGAGGCGCAATACGATCCAACAGGCCGGTAAAAGCCAATTCGGAATCGGAATCGCCGATGACTTGGAACCTGGCATCCGCCGGCCTTGCGGCATTCAGCAAATCGGGCAAATCACCGTTGTGCGCGAATACATGCACCCGCCCGCCCAGTTCGCGCTCAAAAGGCTGCGTATTGCGCAGCGCGCAGTCGCCAAAGGTGGCAAGCCGAATATGGGACAATGCCATACAAGAACGCAGCCCTCGGCGCTCTGTGAATTGCATCAGAGAGCTCTCGCTGGCCGGCCTCGGCTCACGCAACAGCAAGCAGTCTGGCCCTTCGTAGAAGGCTACGCCCCAGCCGTCGCGATGCGGTCCTTCCGCACCGCCATGCCGTGCCAGACGCTCCAGCGAAAAGCTCAGCGTCGCCGGAACCCGGCTCGACATTGCAAACAGTTCGCACATGAAAATCCAGCCGAATCAGAAACAGGAATGCCATGATACCTGCTTGCCGAACGCGCGCACAGAACAGCTTGGCCGATTTGTCGGATGGGCTTGAGCATGGGCAAGCAGATCAGGCGCTAGGTTGGCCTGATGTTATCGAGAATGCGCCAGGGGGTGCGTCCGAGGATGCACGCGCAGATGCATTATCGACCACCGCGCAGACCACCAGATCGCCCCAGACATTGAGCGCGGTGATCGGATAGTCGAAGAACCGATCCACGACCAGGTAAAGCGCCAGATAGGTCTGCGGCAGTCCGAGCATGTCGAGCATGAAAGCCATCATCGCAACACCGCCGCCAGGAATACCGGCAGTGCCGGCGCTGGACGCCATGGTCAACAAAACGATCATCAGCGCCTGCCACAGCGACACGTCGACACCGGCCAGTTGTGCCATAAAGATCAGCAGGATGGACTGATACAGGGCGGAGCCGTCCATGTTCAATGTCGCGCCCAGAGGCAGGGTAAAGCTCGTGGTGCGCGAACTTACCCCAGCATTGCGTTCCAGCATCTGTTTGGAGACTGGATAGGTGGCAGAGCTGGACGCGGTCGCCAGGGCGGTCGCCAACGCAGCGCGCACCTGCACAAAGAAGTGGACCGGCAGGCGCCGGCTGCCCAGATACAACAACAGCGGCAGCAACAATACCGCATGCAGCAGCGCCGCATTCAACACCGCCCAGGCAAACGGGCGCAATTCGAACACCGCGCCCCAGTCCATGCCGGCCAGGCTGGCATAGACAAGCGCGGCAATGCCGATTGGCGCCAGTGCAAGCAATACCGAGAGCATGCGCATCAGCAATGCGTTGAGCGCGTTGGCGCCGTCTGTCAGGAACTGACGTTGCGGCCGGTCGAGTCCTCGCGAGGCCAATGCGGCAAACAGGGCGATGACAACAATGTGTAGGATATTACCATCTGCAAGAGACGCAAACAGGTTCGACGGGATCAGATTCTCGATCAGACGCGCGAGGCTGAAGCCATGCTCGAGCTGACCTGCATCGGGCACCACCGGCGCCAGATCCAGCAGCCCAGGCTCGATCCCGCGCGAGAACCAAAAACCCAGCAGAGTGCCGGTTGCCGCGGCGAATGCCGAGGTCAGTAGATACAAGCCGAGGGTACGCCCGCCGAGCCGCCGCAGGTCAGCGCCGGAGGCCAACGCCGCATAGATCGAGACCAGAATCAATGGCAGGATCAACAGCTTCAGCAAGGATAGGAAGATCTCGCCAAGCCAGCTAACCCAGGGGGCGCCGGACGGAAACAGCAGCGCCAGCAACAGACCCAGGATCAGAGCCAGCGGGATCGAGTACAGGGTCTTGAATGACATGAAGGCCCGGGTTTGGTCAGAAGACTCAGCCTGTTAACCGCCCAGAAACGGCGACACCGGGGCTCGACGCAAGGGCTGGATGCCCAACGCCTGCATCAGTCGGTCGATCATCTGCTGCTGTGCCTGGCGCTGACCATACTCGGCCTCGATATTGTAGTATTCTCCAACAGCATGGCGCGCGATATAGTCCGATAATGAACAATCGAAACTGCGCCGATCCACGCGCTTATAAACGACATTGAGTCCCACCGCGTTCAACGCCGAGATTCGCCGTCGTACCGCCGAATCCGCCGACAGCGCGCGTGGACCCGCGATAAACACCAGGTTGTCCTCGTCGCGCAATTGGGCGTCGGCATGCTGCGCCGGAAAACCGCGCGACGATCTGGTTTCGCGATACAGTGAAATCGTGCCCCTGCCGCCGTTCCCCTGCCAACCGTCATAATTGTTGTGCAATGCCAGATAGGGTCCACGCCGGCCCTTGTAATGATTCAGCACCGCCGCGGTATAGCCCGGCGCCGGGAGTCGTTGATCGCGGCACAGGCGCGACTCCGCTCTACTGCTGCTGAAGTTTCGGTTCGGATCCTGGCCCAGGAAATGCCGCCGTCCGCCACTGTCCACAGCCAACAGCCCGCCGCCATAGGTCGCCACCGCATAAACCGCGGCATCAAACGCTGTGTTTTCATTGTCGTGCGGCAATACCCAGAATGGTCCTTTCGGTGCCTTGGGATGCTCGAGAATATGGAACACCCAGCGAAACGGCCCTTCGCGCACCTGCTGGCGACGGTAGCAGAGCCTGGCATTGCGGATCGCATTCAGATTGCGCTGGATGTCGCGCGCATCGACGCCAGCCGGGTCCATGCAGGCGCTGATGGTCATCGACGAGCCGGATACACCGGCGCCACCACCGCAGCCATGGAGCAGGACTGTCAGCACGAGCAAACAGGCCCAGGGGTAAAGATTCATACTGGCGCGTCTGTCAGACATCCTTCACCCATCCGAGCCGCCGCAGATTGGCCACGACCTGATCCTGATCGCTGAAATAGGTCTTGCGACCGTTGCGGTCGATATAACGCTCGTGCCCCTTGCCGGCAATCAGCGCCACCCAGGATTCGTCGGCCGGGCGCTCGGCGAGCCAGTCGAACAGCCTGCGGATAGCCGCGCCGCGCTCGATGACTACTTCTGGCGCGAACCCAGAGTCCTGCATGCCGGGCAGCACGTCGTCGATAATCGCGCGCGGATCTTCAAAGCGCGGGTTATCGGATGTGACGATGGCGTGCTGCGAACCGCGGCAGACAGCAGCACCCATCAGCGGCCGTTTGCTGCGGTCGCGATCGCCGCCGCAACCGAACAGCGTTATGACCCGGGCCTCCGGAAAGGCGGCGCGAATGGCGCTTAGGACATTGTCCAGTGCATCCGGGGTATGGGCAAAATCGATGACGATAGTGCGATTTCCGTACACATGGCAGTCGAAACGTCCATCCACCGGCCGCAATGCTCGCCAGGGGACGGTCGGTACGGCGCCGAGCAATCTGCTGGCCATCGCCTCGGCCAACGCATAGTTGGCGCGATTGAAGTCCAACGCCAGGAACGGACGTTGGCGCAGAATGTCAGCAGCGAGCCTTGGTGTAGGCACCAGGCACACCTGGGGTATATCGCCACGGGTTGCCTGCAAACGACGCATGACCTCAGCACTGCTGGTGAATAATGGCACGCCGTTGCCGAGTTGCTCCAACAGCAATGCCTTGGCATCGAAATAGGCCGTCTCATCGCCGTGATAGTCCAGATGATCCTGACTGAAATTCGTCCAGGCAGCGGCCTCCAGGCGCAATCCAAATGCCCTTTGCTGATGCAGGGCATGGCTGGAAATCTCCATCAGCAGGGTGTCGGCACGGTCGCGAAATTCAGCTAGGATACGACGCAGTTCGATGTAGGGCGGAGACGTGAAGCCGGTATCCCGCGCGGGCTTGCCATTCAAAGCCAGACCCAGGGTGCCGATGCTGAGCACCTGCCGCCCCTGCGCGAGCAGGATGGACTCCAGATATTTGACCGTGGTGGTCTTGCCATTGGTGCCGGTGACGCCGGCGCAGTGCCAATCCGCCGGACCAACGGCATAGAAATAATCGCAGAGCCGTTCCAAGGTCGCGCCCCAGGCGCCCGGGGCGGTCACATAGATGGGGCGGCCGTGCAGGCGCTCGACACAAACCAGCGGGCGATTGATCAGCAATGCACCAAATCGACTGTCGGCCAGATAGCGTGCGACGATCTCGGCATCGGTACGCCCATCGTCAAAACGCTGAAAGCACAGCAGTGAGCCTGATGTGCAACAATCGGCGCGCCATTGGATGTCAGTCAAGGTATCGGGATCGAAGCCCGGCGGCTCGATGCGTTGTATGAACTGACAGGCTGCAAGCCGGTCGTGCAACGAGTTGGCGGACACATGGGTTTTCGGCCGCACTGATCACTCCCTGGAAATCATGTTACAGAGCAGGACGTCATGCGCGCGCGGCGACGCGCCAGCCTGAGATTGCCGCAGGTCGATCCCGAGTTGGATGACCGAACGCAGGTCGCCGCTCGGTTGGAAGCCAAGCGTTCGCTGGACGCTCATGGAGCCTCGCGCTCATGCCTGACCCTGTCCGCCGGGTTAGCAATTTCGATGCGGTTGCGCCCGGCATGCTTGGCAAGATACAGCGCTATGTCCGCCGCTTTGATCAGGTTCTCGGCGCTGGAGAACAACGGAAAGCCAGCAATGCCCCCGCTGAAAGTACAGGTGAATTGCTTGTCTCCAGCATAAAACATGACCGCGGCGAAGTTCTTGCGCAAGTCCTCGAGAATGCCCCAGGCCTGAACTACATCCACGCCGCTGAGCAGGATCGCGAACTCCTCGCCACCATAGCGGCCGACCAGATCTGACGCGCGCAAACGCAGTTTCAGCGCTCGGCTCAGAGCCAGCAGCACCTGATCGCCAACCGGGTGACCATAGGTGTCGTTGATACGCTTGAAGTGATCGACATCGATCATTGCAAAGCATAGATCGCGCTGCGCCCGGCGGGCATCGGCCAGACCGATGTCCAAAAACTGCAAAATCGTATTGTGATTGAACAGTCCGGTGAGTCCATCGCGCACCATCAGTGCATGCAGCGCCCGCATGCGCTCGGCACGCAGACTGACCTCGGTGACTAGCCGATCGCGATCGATCGGCTTGGCCAAAAACCCATCGGCGCCGACTTGCATGGCCTCGAATTGAAGATTCATATCGGTCTCCGACGAGACATAGATGATCGGCAGGCTGACATAACCCGGCATCTGGCGCAACACCCGCGCCAATTCCGGGCCGGAACACGCCGGCATATACATGTCCATGAGCACCAGATCCGCGTTGAACTCCGAGAGCAGGTCCAGCACCTCCTGCGGACGGGTCGCAAAGCGCACCACCATGCCAGCCTCCTCCAGCACCTGAGCATGCCAGCGAGCGATCTGTGGATCATCATCGATGACCAGGATATGCAAAGGTGCGCTGACCTCCTCCTGCGTCAGCCTATCGAGCAGTTCGACCAGTTCGGTGATTCTGACCGGCTTTGTGCAGTATGCGCTGCCGCCGGCTTTGACAGCTTCGAGCCGGGCCGCAAAGTTGTCATATGCGGAAATAAAGATGGTTGGAATCGACACATCGGCGCGCGCAGCGATGGCCACCAGAGTCTCCGGGCCGGCATGCCGGCCTTCCGGAAAGACCACGTCCAGAATCAACGCCGCCGGGGTGATATTGGAGACCCCATTGCAAAGCGCATCGAGGCTTGTGAAAGGCGTCACCTGGTAGCCGAAATAGGCCAGTTGGTCGCAGAGTTCTGCCGCGACCCGGATATCGTCGTCACAGAGATAAATCGGCTTATGATAGCGCTCGAGCTCCAGGTCGGGTTGCGCCTCTAACGGCTGTTCGATCAGCGGATTTGTGGGCTGCTTCGGAAATTGGGAGGCGGGCGGATAGCTGGCGTTTGCCGGCAGCCTCGATCTGGCGATGAAAGAGGCGCACGTTCTAGCGATCAAATGACGCGGTTTGCGCCCTGCGGCACCCGTGCGTTGGCAGCCGGTCCGAGCAGCGCTGTCGTTCGTAACAGCCTTGTGGTGCGCGGTCTGGAGGAGCTGCTCGACCAAATGAATAAGTCGTGCAAGCCGTGCGCGGCTGACGCGATGCCCATCGCTCTGCATTTGCCGCAACAGATCGCTGGCCTGCGTTGCAATGGCCGCGACCTCGTCGCAGTCGAAGGAGGCGCCCGATCCCTTGACGGTGTGGAACAGCAGGTGCAGCGCCGCGATTGCGTCGGCTTGGCCGTTGCCGACCCGCAGCGCGTAGGCTTGCTCCCGGGCGCTTTGCAACCGCTGTGGCAATTCCGCCAGGAATGAAGCCCGCAGACGCTGTTTGCGTGCTTGCAAGCTGACAATCGCGTTGGGTATTGACATGAGCGCGGGCGCCTTGTCGGCCGAGTACTCGAGCATTGGCCGTGAGAATACGCCTGTTGTTTCTTCGATTGCAAAGCGATTGCTACAATCTCTCACGATACTGTCAGTCAATAACTGACAAGCGTCGTTCGTCTGCTCCATCCAATCCGACAGGGTCGATCTCCTCATCGATGCGGCCGTGGACGATCCGGCCCAGTTGCGTGGGCTCTGCATCGCTCATCAGCCGGCCTATGCTGTGCAGACTGACCCAGCTCAGGCCGGCTACTGCCAGCGCGACACAACTCCCATGCCCAGCATGCTACTTGCCTGGGGATGGGAGTTCCTGAACATGTCGCGGGTTCAGGCAAAGTCGTAATTGACGATTTCCATCACGCGCCGGCAAATTTCACGGCCATAGTCGGTCCATAAGCCCTGGCCCCAGTAGCGGTAGCAGCTGGTCTGCGACGCCATCAGATGGTACAGCGCGTTACGGTAGTGCGGGTCATCGGTGGCAACACCGGGCTTGAGCACCTTCTCGTTGAACAATGAGCTGGCCTCCTCCATCGGCCCGAGCACATTCTCGTAACCCTTGACCCAGGAAAGATCGTTGGTCCAACTGCCGCCATCCATATGGAACTGATGATCCTCTTTTTTCAAAGCTTCGATCACCTGCTCCAGCTTTTCTGGGCCGTCGCCGGGCTGCATTCGCTCCCAAATCTTGCCCTGTTGCACCGGGCGGATCTCGGTGAAATCGCTTTCCTGGATACCCATCGCAAACAGTTGCTCCAGATATTCGCTGCCGTTCATCATCGGCACATCGCTGCCGGAGGCATTGCGCACGACTTCAAAGAACTTGTCCGGGAATTCGTTCATCATGACACCGCCATTCTCGCCATCGGCGATCTGCGTGACCAGCGGCGGTACCTGCTTGCCCGCCAGTTCCCAGCGCTGCAGGCTCTGCGCCTCATACCAGGGCTGCATCTGCGCCACCAGCTTGGTATCGGATCCCTGGGTTTTGATCAGCGCAATCATGCTCACGCTCTCGCCCTTGGAATTGGTACAGACCAACCGATGTGGCAGATGCGGGCGCTGCGGATGCCAACCATCGGCGACCTGTTCCACCGAATGCTCTTGGATCAGCACCCACTGATAGCCGCATTCGGTCAGGGTCTTGACGTATTCATAGGCGACATCGGGATGGTTCGGCAAGGCCATCTCGGACGGCGAGAAGCCGCGTACCCGCTCCAACGCCTGGAAACCGAACATTGCCGCAAAGTGATGCTGGAAGGCATGCACATGCAAGCGGAAGTCCTGCACCGGCGTGGATGGTGCCACCGCGTGCCCCCAGGGCATGCCCAGCCATTCTACGGCCCAGCTGAACTCCGGGTTCATCGTTACGCCCTTGAGCGCATCAATGACAT
This sequence comes from Thiohalocapsa sp. PB-PSB1, assembly GCA_016745215.1. GTDB lineage: Bacteria > Pseudomonadota > Gammaproteobacteria > Chromatiales > Chromatiaceae > Thiohalocapsa. The sequence continues at coordinate 1,843,368 of CP050890.1, read as the reverse complement.
GATCCTCCCCCATGGCGCGCAAGCCATGCAGCAGGGTGCCGGAATATTCCAGCATCACCCGCGGAGACTTGCCCTCGTGTACCAGTTGCGGGATGAACTCGCCCATGCGCTTATAGCACCAGACAAAGGCCGGTGCATTGTAGTTATCGCCGATGTCCTGATGGTCCATCATGTATTTAAGGTTGCTGATGATGGCGGCGCTGTGCAGATCGCCCCCGCCGGCCGGAATCAGCGGCTGGTGCTGATGCAGCGCAATGGCCGCAGCCGCGCGAATGCTGCCGAAGTCGACGCCGCCTGGAGAGTGTGACAGCATCTTGTTTTTGCCGGCGGCCATGGCGGCCGCCACGTCGCTCTCGGCACCACAAATATTCGGCAGGCCGTCGATGATTTCAGGAAGTGCGCTCATGGATCGTCTCCTTTGGATTGGATTGTCGAGTTGGGTTGTTTGGGTTTTCGGCCTCTTGGTCGGGGCCTTTGGTGGGAATCGATCAGTGCCGGAGTCTGTCGAACCGCGCGCCTGATCAGGGGGCGGCGAGTCGCCGGACAATATCAAGCTGGCGAGCATAACATCTTGTGCCAAGACCGGGAAACGCCACCCGCGGCGATCTTTCACTGTAGATTGTGTGGGTCAGCAATCTTTGCCGATGCTTGCATCTGCGGGCGGGCGGACACGGCGGACCAGGTGATGCCGAGCATCCGACAATGCTCTGCGCGCCGCTTCCAGATCGGCTTCGGCGCGCTCTACCCAAGCCTCACCCCAGTACAGATTGCAACTGGTCTCGGCGCGCAGCAGCCGCCAGCGGGCCTCTGCCAGCGCGGCATCGAGACCGACATCTTCGCCAGCTTCAGCAGCGGCGCGCTCGGTAAGTCGTTGTAATTGGTCGCTCGTCTTGGCAAATTGCTGCAACGCTTCACGCTGCGCCTCGGAGCCGGTCCACTGTGTGAATCCCTTGCCATGATGCCAGCCGGTGTTCCAGGCGCCGGTATTGACACGCACCTCCCCATGCGCGCCATGCTCGCGAAGGTAATCGGCAATGAAGGTCGGTCGCAGGTTGGTGGCATCGCCGCGGATGCGCGCGAGCAGCGGCAGATAGAAAGCGGTCCAGAAGTTCGCACCCTCGGTAACGTTCCGAAACCAGCCTCCATTCTCGCCGTCGGTGGCAGTGGTCACCAGAGGCTCGAAATCGCACCAACGGGTACGTTCCTCGATTTCGTGCAGAAACCAGTCCAGGTCCATACCGGATTCCTGGGCATCGGACAATTCCCGATCACGCACCACCACCGTGATCTCATCGTCGCCAAAACGGGCGATGTGCGGTCGATAACGTAGTTCCGGCCAGCTCATATCGCTGATGGGCTGGACATGCTCGCTGTCAACCAACACGTAGCGGTAGCCGAACGCCCGTAATAAGGGGATCAACTCCATGGAGAAGCCCATTTCGGGCGGCCAAAATCCGTCGAAACCTGTGCGCCAGAACAGATGATAGGCGATGCCCTGCCAGCGCTGCAGATGCTCGCCTCGATCGCGTTCCGGAATCAGCGGCAGGACCGGATGATAATAGCCGGTGCCGAGCAGTTCGATCAGGTTTTGGTTTTGAAAGTGCCACAGCATTGCGCCGCAATCGACAATGCCATAGACGCGCTCCTGAAAACGCGGGTCAGACAACGCCTCCAGCAAGGTGCCGGATAGCGACAGATGCACCCGACCCAGGTCTTCATGACCCCAAAGACTGCGTGGGATGCGATCCATTGCGAATAGGATCTCTTTAGCCTCCCAGGGGGCATGCTCGAGCAGGTAGTCAAAATTGCCGGGCGGCTGATGCAGATTCAGGACCAGAGCATGGTGAACATTCATGGCGTACGTACTTCCGGTTGAGGCGCGGCTGGCGCGCGGCTGGAACGGCCGACGAGTCGCTGAACATCAAGGGCAGCGGACGGCATCCGAATTGACGATCATACCGAAACCAGCGACGCTTGGCGCCTATGCTGCTTGTTTGCTGTAATGGATACCCAAAATCATACGCATCGGGTCTCGCTCTGGTTCTGGTCGCACCGCGACCACGCCCCGTTCGTTATTTATCATGTGCGAGCCATATACCTAGTCGGCGCGCTGATCATTCTTGTTATGATAATCCATCAAAATCGGGATTCCGATCCGAATGCAATGAATCTGATTGCGATCCATATACAACTCGATATCCTTTAACCCGACCCAGTACTGTTAACTCCATCATGCCCCAAGTTATCGTCGACCCGGAATCCAAATCGCTGGCCGAGCGCTTTGCGCTGATCAAATCCCCGAGCCGGCGCCGCGCCCGCTTTGCCGAGGGCTGCGTTACCATTGTGGGCTCGGAACAAGAAGCGATACAGGGTCGCGACGAGGCGCGTAAGCTAATGCCCGCGATAGTCTACGGGCCCTCTTCGTCATCCGAAGGCCAGCGATTGTATTATCTGGTGCGCTGGTTATAATCGCTCGCGGTGAGAATCTACATGGATTTATTCCATATGCAGCCAATCACTCCGGACTGCCGCGTCAATCTCACCGCTGAGAGCTTTCTGGCTTCACTTTCTTCATTTAACCAAGCATGAGCAAGGTTCCGGACGGACCAATGCTCAAGGCCCGAAATCGGCACCGATTTCGCTTGGCTCGCGCAGAGCCGACGCGGACACCGCATGAGAAGCGGTTTTGCCAACCAATTTCCATCTGCACAGCATTGAACTATTCGGCTGATCACTCAGTCGTGTATTCTTTACTGCGTGGACTGATTCATCAGTGCCAATGCGGGCGACTGCGATTATCAAATCGATAGGTCGGCAACGACCCCCAACCAAAGCGATCCGAGACAAAGGCGAGTGAGCGACTATGGCTGACGAAAGAAAAGTTGTAACCAAAAAATCCCCAGCGGCAAAGGCGGCCGCCAACAAGACCGCTGCACAAGCAGCCAATGCTTCGCGCCCGGCAAGCAAAAAAGTCGTCGCTAAAAAGACAACCGTAACCAAGGCCGTCGTGAAGAAAACGCCCGCCGCGGCGCCAGCCACAAAAAAAGTGGTCGCCAAAACAGCACCCAAGCCGGCAGCGCCAGCAGCGCAGGCCGCAACCAAGAGCCCTTCCCAAGCCCTGACCAAGAAGGTGATTCCACAAAAAACAGCGACCAAGAAAGTACAGGCGAAAAAGGTCGCGCCAAAGCAGACCGCGACAAAGAAGGTCGTACCCAGCCAGGCGGCAACGAAGAAGGTCTTACCCAGCCAAGCCGTGGCAAAGAAGGTCGTACCCAGCCAGGCAGCAACGAAGAAGGTCATACCCAGCCAAGCCGTGGCAAAGAAGGTCGTACCCAGCCAGGCGGCAACGAAGAAGGTCATACCCAGCCAGGCCGTGACAAAGAAGGTCGTACCCAGCCAGGCGGCAACGAAGAAGGTCATACCCAGCCAGGCCGTAGCAAAGAAGGTCGTACCCAGCCAGGCGGCAACGAAGAAGGTCATACCCAGTCAGGCCGTGACAAAGAAGGTCGTACCCAGCCAGGCGGCAACGAAGAAGGTCGTACCCAGTCAGGCCGTGACAAAGAAGGTCGTACCCAGCCAGGCGGCAACGAAGAAGGTCGTACCCAGTCAGGCCGTGACAAAGAAGGTCGTACCCAGCCAGGCGGCAACGAAGAAGGTCGTACCCAGTCAGGCCGTGGCGAAGAAGGTTACGCCAAAGAAGATCGTGCCGAAGCAGACCGTGGCGAACAAGGCTGCGCCAAAGAAAGTCGTGCCGAAGTCGGCTGCGGCAAAGAAGGTTGCGCCCAACAAGTTCACCTCGAAGAAGGTCGCGCCAGCCATGCACAAGCCACTTCAGGAACAACCGGTCGATTTGCGGCCTGTCACCGAGGTCAGCGATGAACAACGTTATAAGATGATCCAGGAAGCGGCTTACTACCGCGCCGAGAAACGCCATTTCGAGCCTGGGCACGAACAGGAGGATTGGGAGGCGGCCACCGCGGAGGTCGATGAACTGCTGCGCAAACGCAGCGGTTGAGCATCCGGACGCTGTATTCGGAGCCCGTGAGGCCAGGCAGCTGCCCTGACGCAGTACGATTTCCCGTGCGCGTTGGTGCCATGACCGGCACAGACAGATATGCCCACTCATGATGATGATCCGACTGACTTCGCCCATATCCGCATCGCGGGCTGTCAATGCCCATCCGGCCCCAACATGAACCCTGATCTATGGCCTTCCTGAATTCAGTAAAACAAACCAATGCCGATCCCGCCGAAATTCGCACGCGCGTCATGAACGCGGGTCTGGACCGCTCCGATCTGCATCCAGACCCCTTCGTACAATTCGAACAATGGTATGCGAAGACTATCGAGGCCAGGCTACCCGAGGCTAACGCAATGTCCCTGGCGAGCGTCGATGCCGACGGGCAGCCCAGCCTACGCACGGTGTTGCTGAAGCTGTATGACCACAACGGCTTTGTCTTCTTCACCAATTACCAGAGCTGCAAAGCGCGGCAAATCGATGCCAACCCGCGCGTCGCGCTGCTGTTTCCGTGGGTAGCCCTGGCACGCCAAGTCCAAATCCTCGGCCAAGCCGAGCGCATTCCAAGCGCGGAATCCTTGAGCTATTTTGCCACCCGCCCGCGCGGTAGTCAGATCGGAGCCTGGGCATCACCACAGAGCCAGGTCATCCGTTCACGCTCGTTGCTGGAGCAGAAGGTCGCCGAGATCAAACGGCGTTTTGCCGCCGGCGAGGTGCCGCTACCCGACTTCTGGGGCGGCTATCGGGTCATCCCCCACAGCATCGAATTTTGGCAGGGACGAGAAGATCGACTGCACGATCGCTTCCGTTATACCCGCGATGAACAGGGCTGGCGCATCGAGCGCCTTGCACCTTAGCGATTTCTGTAGGCTTGTGCACCAACCCGCTGGCCGAGCAGCAAGCTACTCGGCCGCATTGTCGGCCTCCACTGCTTCCAATAACCGATCGTAGATATCGGGGAAGGTATAGGCAACCCGATTCCAGGAAGGGATCAGTTTGGCTTCCTGCGGCCCCTTGCTCTGCATCCAGGCATCCCAGAGGAAGCCACGAAAATGGCTGGCCGCGGATTCCTCCTGATACAGATCGAAATTCAGGTCATTGACATCGGCGTCGTAGCTGTACTTGCGTATGTATCTGAGCGCGTTTTGGTAGTAGGTGTGCAGCAGCATGTCGACATAGGAGTCGTCCAGCGGTATGCCATGCGAGCGCATGTAGGTCAGATAGAATTTGGCGATATCCACCACCATGCGATGCAGACCCTTGCTGATGTCGTCCGCGGACAGCTCCTGGTGCTTATGCTCGTAGTTGTTTGCCAGATCGATCTGCGCTACCTGACGCCGGGTGAGTTGATCGAACACCTGCGACAGAGTCGCCACTTCCAGCCCCCAGTCATAGGCGATGTTCAGCCCGCGGGCCAGATCGGAAGTAAAGCAGAACTCCCCCGCCAACGGATACTTGAAGCTGCGGTGATAATCGAAAAAGCGCTGCAATTCGGTCGCCTGCTGCTGTGCCATCAGGCTCGACAGAGTATCGACAAAGGGTGTCACGAACAGCCGCGTCACGCGCCCCTTCATCGAGCGCTCGGTGGGAGAAATGCGCGCGTAGTAGCCCTTACAGAACTGGAAGTCGTTATTGGGATTCGCCACCGGCTCGATCAGCCGCGCGAGCATGGTACGGTTGTAAGTCACGATATCGCAATCGTGCAACGCGATGATATTGGCCTGGTCGCGTGCAAACAGGTAGCCCAGGGTAACCCAGACCGATTGCCCCTTGCCCTTTTCTCCGGTGGGAATCTCGCGATCAGCCATCTGCCCCAGCAAATCCTGGATGCGCGGCCCATCGATCCATATCACACGTATCTCGCGTTGCGATGTGGCGAGACGGCCGAAATACTGCTTTGCCTCTTGGAACTGACTCTCCTCCGGTGCGCCACCAAGGGCGATGACGACGCTGGCCAGATAGCGCACCTCGGAAATACGGTCGATGATGCGGTCGAGCACACCGGCATTGCTCATTTCGCTGTGCAATGACGGTAACAACAAGCTGATATGCTCATGCTTTGCATGCTGCTCGAGCTTATGTTCGAGGTTGCTCAAATAGTTTTCGTTGTCAAATGCTTCATGCAGCGCATGTAATGTCGTGATCTGCGGGGTTTGGTGAAAATCGGCCATGCTTGATTCTCCAGTTTGAAGTTCCGATGCACTGCCAGGGTGCCAGCCCGCGGTCTGCCCGCACGACAGGGCAGAAAACGCATGCTGGCGCCAGTAGATGAGATGTGCGCTCCTCAGCCCCAGGCTCGGTTCTATTGATGTGCGATTGGCTTGCTGGAGAATAGGTAATCCTTGAGTTCGTCGTCGAAGCGGGCATCCTTGCGCCGAATCCATTCCAACACCATCGCCGCGTGTTCCTTTTCTTCGTCTCGGTTATGGGCCAAAATGGCCTTGAGTTCCTGGTCCTTGCAGGCATCGACACGCTGGTTGTACCAGTCGACTGCCTCCAATTCTTCCATCAGCGAGACGATGGCTCGGTGCATATCGCGAGTTTCGTCGCTGAGTTCGCCAATCGGTTCGTGATAACCCTCGTTTGACATAGGTAAACTCCAAAGATTGTGATGAAATGGCCATGGCCAAGATCTACGGCATCTGCTACCGCGAGGCATTCGACATGACAGCAAATGTTTTTATCCGCCATGGCCGAAGGCGATTCCCGGCTCAGGATCTTAAATATCCTACCCCAAATTTTGCCGATCGATCGATTCAGACTCGTGCTACTCGATTGCGGACATGACAACATCCACCGAAACCAGTCCGTTCGGCGACGACCTCTACCGCACTTACTTCGCCAATGCCAACCTGGGGCTGGCCATCACCTCGCCGACGCGAGGTTGGCTGCACGTCAATGCTCGCCTATGTGAACTGCTGGGCTACAGCAGGGACGAATTGAAATGCAGCAGCTGGCCGGAGTTGACGCATCCGGACGATCTCGCTGCGGACGAGGCGCGCTTCAAGCAAGTGCTGGCTGGCGAGATCGACGGCTATGCGCTGAATAAACGCTTTATTCGTAAGGACGGCAGCATCCTCTACAGTCATCTCACCGTCGCCTGCGAACGCGACGCGGACGGTCGTGTGCTGGTGGTACTTGCGTCCATCTCCGATCGCGGCCAGGAAGAAGCCGCGATGGAAGCACTGCGCATCAGCGAAGAACGCTTTCAACTGCTGGCGGAATCCACCCTGGACGGGCTCTGGGACTGGGACATCATCGCCGGCACCCTCTGGTTGTCGCCGAGTTGGAAGGCACAGCTCGGCTGGCGCGACGATGAACTGAGCAACAGCTTCGACACCTTGGAGCGCTTACTGCATGCCGAGGATCGGGAGCAGTTCGTACAGCATTTGCGCGCCTTTATGCAAGAGCCTGCCGGGGTCTGGCAAGACAGCTTTCGGCTCAGGCACCGCGACGGCACTTGGCGCCAGATCATGACGCGCGGCATCGCTGTTATCGACACTGGAAATCGGCTCACCCGCATCTTCGGGGTGCACATCGACATTACCCACGAACGCGAGGCCGCTGCCGAATTGCGCGCCATGGGCCGAGATCTGGAACGTATCCTCAAACAGCGCACTCGGGCGCTGATCGAAAGCGAAACGCGCTATCGCAACATCGCCGATTACACCACCGACTGGGAGACCTGGACCGACCCCGAAGGCAACCTAAGCTATTGTTCGCCAGCCTGCGAGAAGATCACCGGCCACGGCGCCGACGACTTCATTGCCGATCCGGAACTACTGTCACGGCTGATCCATCCCAATGACCGTACCAAATGGCGCGAGCATGTCGAACGCATCCGCACAGCAAAAAATGCGCATCAATTGCAGTTTCGCATTATTCGCCCGGACGGCACGCGACGCTGGCTGGAACACGGAGCGCAAGCGATCTATGCCGAAGACGGCAGCTTCGCCGGCATACGCGGCTCCACCCGCGACATCACCGATGCGCAAGAATCCCGGCTCGCGCTGGAGCGGGAAAAGACCTTTATCGAGACGGTTTTCAATACTGCGCCAGCCGTGATCCTGGTGTTATCGCCGCGGGCACAGGTGCTGCGCATCAATCGTTACATCGAACAGCTCAGCGGCTGGCCAGTGGAGCGAATACTGGGACAGGACTGGATCGCAACCATGCTGCCGGAATCCGAACGCGCCCAGGCACGCAGGCGGTTTAAGCGGGCGCTCGAAGGTCAGCGCATGCTGGGCGAGGTCTACCCGATCCTAGCTCGTGACGGTGAACTCAAGTATATTTCCTGGCATGGCGAGCTGTTCAACGATGCCGCCGGTGAAGCGCCTTGCGTTGTTTTGGCGGGCATCGACGTCAGCGCACAACAAACCGCAGAGCTTGCCCTTAAAGACAGCATGGAACGATTGGAAGGCAAGGCGCGAGAGCGCACCGCGGCGCTGGAATCCGCGCAAGCAGCCCTGATTCAGAGTGAGAAGCTCAGCTCCATCGGCACCCTGGTCGCCGGCCTTTCACACGAGCTCAACAATCCACTGATGGGGATTATCAACTATGTGCAGTTTGCTCGTGAGCAGAGCACGGCGGAGGTGGCCTCGATCCTCGCCAAAGCTGAGCGGGAATTGCACCGCATCACCACCATCGTTACCAATTTGCTGCAGTTTTCCCGCCCCCGAGAAATGGTCCTTGGCCCGGTCGATCTCGCCGAACCCATGCGGCTCGCGGTCGATCTGCTGGCCGCGGATCTGCGCGGGCGCAAGATCCGCCTGGACAATCATCTGCCGCTAACGCTCCCCCGTGCACTGGCGGATGCTAGCACCCTGCAACAGGTCTACCTGAACCTGCTCATGAATGCCCGCGATGCCGTAATTGTGCGTCAGCAACGGCGAATCACCTTGCATGGCGGCGTGCAGCACAATTGCGTCTGGGTCGACATCGCCGACAATGGTCCCGGCATCCCGGCACACTTGCTCAGTGCCATCTTCGACCCGTTTTTCACAACCAAATCAATGGGTCAGGGAACCGGACTTGGCCTGTCGGTCTCCAAGGGCATTATCATCGGTTTCGGCGGCACATTGGCAGTGCGTGATACCGGCGATCATGGAACGGTATTCCGCATCACACTGGCCATGGCAAACTCTGACGCGCCCGCATGCGAAGACTTGCAGGCTTCGTCACCCCAGCTGTGAAACTCCAGCCGACGGTTGGCCTACCGCCTGCTCGATCGCCGAGTTTGCCGACCGACCCATGCGGCCTCGTGGGGCCTGGGCATTGCATGAGACCTTTTCCATCGCCAAATCATCCAAACTGTCTTGTTTAAATAACTCTATGCCATGCAAGAACGGCAACCTTCCCTGATCGATCGCTTCGACCGCCGTATCACCTACCTGCGGCTGTCGGTGACTGACCGTTGCGATTTGCGCTGTGTCTACTGCATGGCCAAAGACATGACCTTTCTGCCGCGCGAGCAATTACTGACATTGGAAGAAAACGCGCGCTTGGGCCGTTGTTTCAGCGAACTTGGCGTGCACAAAATCCGTATCACCGGAGGCGAGCCCCTGGTGCGTCGCAACGTGCTGTGGTTATTCCAGCGCTTAGGCGCCCTGCCCGGCATCCGCGACCTGGCATTGACGACTAACGGTACACTGCTGACTCGTCATGCCCGCATGCTGAAAAGCGCCGGCGTCACACGCGTCAACATCAGCCTGGACAGCTTGCGTCCGGAACGCTTCCGCGCCATCACGCGCCTCGGCGATCTCAACAAGGCTTTGGCCGGTATTGACGCGGCGCTCGCCGCGAGCTTCGAACGGGTCAAACTCAACAGCGTCATTCTGAAGCATCGCAATCACGACGAGGTTTGCGATCTGGTGCAATTTGCCGTTGATCGCGGACTGGATATCTCATTCATCGAAGAAATGCCGCTCGGCGTCAGCAGCGATCACGACCGTGCCGAAGCATTCTACTCCAGCGACCAAATTCGCCGTGACCTGGCAAAACAGTTCGATCTCACCCCCAGCACCGAGCGCACCGGCGGCCCATCGCGCTACTGGCGCTTGAACGCTGCCGCCAGCAGCGCTGATGGCGGGCGCGGTCGATGCACCCATGTTGGCTTTATTTCGCCCCATAGCCACAACTTCTGTGGCGACTGCAATCGCGTACGCGTCACCGCCGATGGTCGCCTGCTGCTCTGCCTGGGCCAAGAATTTTCCATCGACCTGCGTCGCGTTTTGCGTGCCAACCCAAGCGATGATGAGCGGGTCAAACAGGCGATTCGATCGGCCATATCCAGCAAACCGCGCGGCCACGACTTCGAGTTGGACGCGCAACCGATCATTGTCCGGCACATGAACGCCACGGGGGGCTGAAGAGCAATGAACGGGTGACCTAGGAATCTGGTGCGATCACATCGACAACGGGAAAAGCGATGCTCCGACATGCCGAGCATCGCTCAGGCTGGCTACTCCGCCTCTTCTTCCGCGGTCTTCTCAGCCTCTAACTCTTCTTCGGCCTTCATGTTTTCAGCGGCGCAATCTTCTATATATTCCAACAGATCCTCCTCCGCCACCTCCTCTTCCATCGCCTTTTGCTGACAGTAATCCTCGATTTCTTCCAGACCGACATTAGCGAAGGCTGCCAGCGGCGTCAGGGCAAAGGCCGTGATCACGAGTGCCGCGGTGGTGCGTTTGTTCATAAGGTACCCTCCGAACAGACTGCAATCTATATAGCTGGCCAGGTGTAATCAGCCCAAGAGCATCAGTCCGATAGAATCGTTCCAAGGAAATCAACAGGCTGACAGCGACCAGGTGAAGTCAACCGGGATATCACCGGTTGGGATCGCCGCCCTTGGTTTTGCGTATACTTCACTAGACGGCAAAGCCAGGGTATCGGCGGCCGCTTAATCTACCACGATGGTGATCGCGCAGAAACTGGAAACTGCTGGTTTTTTTATTCAGGTACAATGTGCCAGCCAAGACTCCGGATTTCTTGCTGCCGGCCTTGATCGTCAGTCCCCGTCCACCGCCCTGAGCGGCAAGCGATATCAGGCGTCCGGCTTGTCGTCGTCCGGCTCGCCGTAACATTCCTCGATCAGCCCGGTATCAGCGCCGGTGCAGGGCAAACAGGCTGAACAACCCGAGCAGCAGCACCAGGGTGGCTGGCAATCCAGCGGGTCGAATCATGCGGAGGCGACGGGTGCAACCCTAGGCTGTCGAAATCTGCAGTCTCACTAAAACAAGCGCTTCCCGGTTGATGGATGCTTAGTCGGTGTCGGGATCGGTGTCAAGGTCGGAATTCGGGATTGGTATCGAGCTGGCTGCTTTGATCGATGAGCGGATGCGATTCCGATTCCGATAGCGACCCCGACACCGATGAGGCTTCCCCAGTGCGTTCGATGAAGCAATCCAAGACCCGGAATCGGTTTGGCATCAACACTCAGGACATTTCGACAGCCTAGTGCAACCCGCCCAGCGCTCCTGTTCAGGTAGCAAATGAGAGCGGGGACGTATCATTTAGAAACCAGGAAAACAGGAAAAGAACAGGAAAAGAAAACAGGAAAAGGACACCCACTTTTCATAGCATCCAGGGAAAACCAGAAAAGGAGGAAACCAGAAAAAGAACCTTCATAGCATCCAGGGAGAGTCAAGCTAAATGGATGTCTTATTAGTACGGGCGTCCTTTTAATACGCTGAGCGGCAAGCTAAATGAGTGCCCTTTTAATACGCTGGGCCGGTGGGAAAAGTAACAAGGCAACTTACAACGTAGCGCATCCCGCCTAACCGGAACAACCCACCGCCTTAGCAGCCATGCCATTACCCACATCTTGGCACCGACTGACACCGCCAAGACTGGACAAGGCGCAGCGTAGCGAGTGAAACTGGTCCTCATCATAACCGAAGAGATGAATCCGAATGAGCGAGGCGATTGTTGGCAAGTGCTCCAGGGCTTGAGAGTGCCGAAAGACAGAAAAAAGACAATTCTGCACGTCCTGAACCGCGTATCCAGACTCATCGCCGAATAGGATCATCTATACAGTCGACGCCAACCAGGTCGTTCGTCCGGCCATTGGCAATCAGCATCCCTAATGGTTTCTCTGCCCTAATGGTATAGTCTCAACGTCTTCAAAATACAAAAGGCATTAACAATGATTCTAACGATTCAGCCCCTCCTTTTGCTGTTGGGTGTTCTGCTATCTCTGAGTCCCAAGGTCGGGGTCACACAGACCGGGCTAGTGGCAGAAACTCCGCTGCCATCCGTCCCTTTATCGTCCATAGGTCAGCCCCGGCAAGGTGAAGCCGTTCTCATCAAGCCGGCGCAGGACAGCTCCGCACCATTGTCCCCAGAGCCGGCCAGCGGTTTTCCAGTGAACGCCATCGATTTTGATCAGCAAGGCGTTAACACGGGTGGCTATTACAATATTCCTCCCGATCCCAGCGGCGCGGTTTCGGCAACCCACCTGGTCAATGTCACAAACACTTCGATCGAATGGTATCGCCGCACAGACCTGGTACGCGAGAACACCCAGCTTTTGGGCTATTCCGACATCGCAACTCAGCTGACCGGTTTTTTCTCTGCACTCAACCCGGCGAATCTGACCTTCGATCCAAAGGTCATCTACGATCAATTCGAAGATCGGTTCGTCGTGGTCACGCTGGAGCGGGTCAATGCGGGAGTCAATCCAAGCACGGGGAACAACTCTCGAATCTTGCTCGCCGTGTCCGATGATGCCGACCCAAACGGAACCTGGCACTTCCAAGCGTTGGCCAGCAAATTCAACGTAAGCGGCATCGACTACTGGGCGGATTATCCTGGCCTTGCAGTAGACGAAGATGCTATCTATATCACGGCAAATCTGTTTGCCTTTCCGCCGAGTACGACAGATGCTGGGCAGCGTCTGTGGATTATTCCCAAGGGCAGCGGCAGTGGCGGACTCTATGCTGGAGGCAGCGCAACCGAGACATTACTCGACGTGACCGGAACCTATGCCACGGGCAAACAGCCCGCGCATGTATTTGGTGCCGGCGGCTTACCTGCCAGCCCAGACACCACGGACAATCCGGGGACGGTTCTGGTTGGCTATGATGGCTTGAGTGACGGTTCAGATGAGTTTGTCTCGATAATCCTGGTCGATGATCCGCTCGGTGAATACGGCGGTCCGTACCTTTTCCAAAATGTTTCATCAGTTGGCGATATCGACAATACCGCGGCGTCAATGCCGGATGCCCCGCAATTTGGCGGCTCTATACTGGTTGAAACCAATGATCGGGGAGTGTTCAATGCGGTATGGCGAGACGCAAGCCTGTGGACAACCGCCCAGGTCGTTCCGAGCACCGGCCCCGATACGGGCCAGGCCACGGCTCATTGGTGGCAGTTTGATACCAGCGCCAACATAAACCCAGTGTCCCAAGCCTATTCCATTGTGCAGCAGGGGAATGTGGGAGCGGAGGATTATGCGGTCGGCACCTACACCTTTATGCCGTCCATTGCTGTGAATTCAGCTGGCGATCTTGCGATCGGGTTCTCGCTTTCGGCATCCAGTACCTATGCTGGCGCCGCCTATGCCATTCGTCTATCGGAAGATACCCTGGGCACGATTCAGGACACGGTCGTGTATTCCCCTGGGTTGGATTATTATCAGCGCGACTTCGGTGGCAGCCAAAACCGCTGGGGCGATTACAGCGCGACAGTCGTTGATCCAGCGGACGATCTCGGCTTCCTTTTCTTTAATGAACATGCGATGGAACAGGGAACTCCACTCCCGGGCAGCACGGAATTGGGGCGTTGGAGAACCAGTTGGGCACAGATTGAGCATCCGTTCGTTCCAGACCTGACGCCGATCCTCACCGCGACCCCCAATCTCATGACCGGAGCCACGAACTATGCCATCACCGTGCGTGTTCGCGAGTTAAACGACATTGATACAGAAGGATCGATCACGGTGTTCATTCCTAAGGACTCGCGCTGGACGCTTGACGGCTCCTATGATCCAACCGCAACCCTGGTGGGTGGTGTAGCGGTAGATAATGCCGATTGGGCCTATGCAGACAACGACACTCAACATGTCTTCAGCACAAGCGTGGCGATTGGCGCGGGCACGTCCTCCACCTTCGGCATCGATGCGACCTGGGATGCGGGACAGACGCAGGGGAAATACTCCATCACCTCGCAAATCTCTGCTGGCAGCGGCAGCGAAGACAGAATTGATAACAATGTTGACGCGGAAGTGCTCGACTACTTCATTAACTAGTGCTCTGCTGGGGAAGTCGCAAGACCGTTTGCAGTCGTTGTCGTGGCTGTCATCGATAACCCACGCTGAGCGATTACGATGACGCCAACGACAACGCAGAACTCCTGACATCGCGAAGTTTTAAATGCGACGATTCGGCCGGAAATATGGCCGAGCAACTTTGCACCTACCCACCAAGCTTTGGGCTTCAAGGCAAAAAATCAGGCTTCCTGAGTCTCGAACAGAAATATCGAGCCTCTGGGTTAAATGCATGTATTACATAGATAGTTAAGCTCGATACGTCAGGAGTTCTGCAACGACAAACAGCAGAAACGGTAGCAGGATATCCGCACCGCTGCACTAGGTCTTTATTGACTGGAGCTTCACTGACTGGGGCGATTGCCGGGAATGGTTACACCAGTCCGGCCGATCTCCCCACGTCTCTAGAAAGGCGTCTCTGGCAGGGATCGGCCCATCTCAGGGCAAGATCTCCCGCGGTGCCTCGCCCGCAGCCGGCTGCGGGCGCATGCCATCGGAACCGCGCATGGGAAAGAAGCCCCTGGAGCAGTGACAGCGACCAAGATCGCCGAACATCCGCGCCCGCGCCGCTTCACATTGCTCGGCATTGGTGAAGGGGCCGATGCTGGCGACGGGCGCATCCGACGCCTGCGCTGGGGGATGGATGTGGCAGGAGGTATTGAGGCTGGCAGCCACGGCAGCCCCTCCCAGCAATGGCGAGATCAGCAGCAGCGCGGTGAGCTGCCTTCGACTCACCGTAGCATCTCTTCTGCTTCCTGGTAGGGAGCCACCTCGAGTGCGTCGATGCGGTAGCCCGCGTCTCCCATGTCGCTGGAGCTCGATTCGACTGCCAGGACGCCGCTCACCCACACGGTATCGAAGAGCTCGCCTTGGTATTCCGCACCTTTCGCTGTCTCCACATAGACCGTCTGATTGCGCGGCGGTGGAGGAACATGGATGCAGGCCCCGAAGTAAGGCACCAGCAGAAATTCCCCCATTGAACTGGCATCCATGTCCAGCGGCACGACGAAACCAGGCAGGCGAACGCGGCGTGCGTTCAGCTCCTGCACCACCGGTGCTTCTCGCCACAGGGCCTGTAATTTTTCCATGAGTTCCTGCGCCCTTGGGTCATCGTCGCTCAGCGTATCGGCGTCGAGATCGGACATGAGCTTGTCGGGCTGCCAGTCTAAAGGAATCAGGTCATCCCATTCGAGTTCCTGGTAGCCGCCCGAGGTCGGTTCAGCCGCCAGCTCGGCCGAGCTCAGCCCGCCGGATGTGGACCTATCGACCGCGGGTTTGGGCGAGTCGGATACGGACGTATCGACTTCGGGTTCGGGCGATTCGCCACCGCAGCCCGCGAGCAAAACAATGGCAAACAGGGTCATCCACGTGGACTTCATGAGTAGAGAGCCTTGTATTGGTTGAAGTGATGGATAATTGTGATCATCGCACAAAAACGTCAGTCGTTGTGCGGCCAGCCAGATCCATGAGCGGATGCCAAACAACCCTCGACTCTTTGTTCCATCTCGCGAGCACGACTTCGCGGAATGGGGCATGTCGGCTGTTATCGACGATGCCTCAGCTAAATCCGCACCGACAATCCGTCGGCCAATGACAAGCGGTAGGCCCGGTAGCCAGGGATGCTGCCGACCAGAAAACCCGCGACCACCACCGCACCGAGCAGAATCCACTCGTAGGCTGTCGGACCACTGATGGCGATGAAAATTCCGAACCGATCCGCGATCATTGGCTGACCTGCGATCAGCAGGACATAGAGCAATGCAAGGCCCGACAGAACGCCCAGCAAGGTCAGAAAACCTGCCTCGCCCATGATCAATGTGAATACATGTCCGGGACGCGCGCCAACCGAGCGAAGAATGGCCATTTCCCGGCGCCGCTCATTGAGGCTGGTCAATAGGGCAGTCAGCATACCGAACAGGCCGATAACGACGACGAACGCCGAGACGATCAGCAAGGCGTTCTCCGCGATTCCGATCAGGTTCCAGAGCTGACCGAGTGCAACGCCGGGCAGGATCGCCAACAGGGGTTCCCGCGGATAGTCATTGATGAAGCGCTGCACTTGGAAGGTGGCAACCTTCGACTTCAGGCCAATCAGGGCGGCGGTAATCGCCTTGGGCGTTAGATCCATGGCGCGCGCCCGATCCGCGGAGATCGACCTGCCTGGCATCGGAGCACCGCTTTGCCAGTCGATGTGGATCGCCTCTATGGCCGGGAGACTGACGTGCAGGGTTTGATCCACGGGCGTTCCAGTACGCGCCAGTATACCCACCACGCGAAACGGCTTGTCGTCATGCTTGGCGAAGCTGACCTCGCCGGCACCATGCGCGACGATGATCGAATCGCCAAGCTTGTAGCCCAATTTGTCCGCAACCTCCGCCCCAAGTACCGCATCGTACAGATCCTGGAACAGGTGCCCTTTTACGATGTTCAGTTCGCGGTTGCCCCCGAAGCGGTAGTGCTCGAAGTAGCCGGGGGTGGTCCCGAGAACCCGAAATCCGCGATGGGAATCGCCCAGCGAAATCGGCACGCTCCAGGCGACCTTGGGATGTGCGGCGATTTCCTGGTAGCTTTGCCAAGAAATATTGTTTGTCGCATCGCCGATCCGGAACAGGGCATACAATAGCAATTGCACCGGTCCGCTGCGCGCGCCGACGATCAGGTCGGTGCCCGACAGGGTATTGGCGAAGCTGGCTCGCGCCTCAGTGCGCAGCCGCTCGACCCCAACCAGCAGGGTGACGCTCAGCGCGATCGACATCACCGTCAGCAATGCGGTGAAGCGCCGATTCGACAGGCTCTTCCAGGCCAATGCTACAATCGCCATGGCTCAAACCTCCGCTGAAGGCCATGCCGCGCCATTGACGGCGGCAAGATCCAGGGTCCGGTCAAATAGATGTTCCAGCGAGGCGTCGTGGCTGACGAACACCAGCGTTGCACCTGACTCGCGGCATTCGTCGAACAACAGCCGGATGAACGACTCGCGTCGATCCGCATCCAGCGCGGAGGTCGGCTCGTCAGCGATCAGCAGCTCAGGTGAACCCATCAACGCGCGGGCAGCCGCCACGCGCTGCTGTTGGCCGACACTCAGGGTGGTGGCCGCCCGCTGATGGAGATCGGCATGATCCATGTCGAGATGTTGCAACAGACGCTTCGCCTCCGCATTCAGACTCCTGCCGCGCGACAGTGCCCTCCCGCGGCGACGCGCCGAGAATCGGCAGGGTAGGGTGACATTGTCGACCACCGAAAGATAGGGGATCAAATTAAACATCTGAAAGATGTAACCGATGTGATCGGCACGAAAATGGTCGCGCTTGACACTGCCAAGTTGTTCCAAAGCCTGGTCGATGACGCGAACCGAGCCGACGGCCGCCGTCGTCACCCCTGCGACCAGGCCCAACAATGTGCTCTTGCCGCTACCGCTGGGACCCTTGATAAACAGACGCTCCCCGGCGGCAACCGTCAAGTCTTCAATGGCCAGCACTATTGGTGCATCCGGCTTCCAGCGGAACTCCAAGCCCTTGACGTCGATGATCAATTGGTCGATCTCCGAGTGTTCAACAGGTATCCGATCCACACAACCAGGCAGAATCGGTTGTGCGCGGGCAGGCCTCTTCAGAACCTGATGGTCTGATCGGCCGCCGTCAGCTCCGCGACCCCCTGTGTGCTTTCGATGACATATTGAACCTTGATTTTTTCCATGCCCGAAAAGGCTTCGAACAGATCGACGCTGAGCGCCGTCAGCTGATCCGGCGCAGCGCACTGGAAGCGATAAACGACCATGATATCCGAGTGCACGTCACCCTCGTGCTCTTCGTGCTGATGCTCCTCAGCATGTTCATGGGCATGCTCCTCCGTTTTCTGTTGCGTATGAACCTGGTGCTCGTCGGGCTCTGCGTCTAATAACTCGGTGGTAACATTCGCCTGCTCCATACGGCAATCCGCGTTATCGCTGAACTTGAACAGCCGGTCGCCGTCTTTCAGCGCAGCGACTGCCTGGTCCAAGGCCGCGCGCTCATCCGCGGATGAAGGTACATGCTCGAAGCCGACGATGTTGATTGCCGGGCTATGGATCTCGATCTGCAGCTCGTTGTCTTCGAGTGCCAGGTCCAGGGTGGCGATGCCATGCACATGGGCACCATGTTGGCGATATTCTGTATCTTGATCATGCTGGTGTTCCTCGCCCGCAGATACCCAAGGGGCAATAAGCACCAATGCAGTGGCCAGTGACACAGCCAGCGCAGGTTGCTTCGGATACATGGTTTTGCATCTGTTCATGGTTTCTACATCCTATGGGTTATTGCTGTTTGCTTTCGGCATTGGCCTATTTGTCCTGCTTCGTATCACAGCGAGCGCAGGTTCCCAGCAACTCGACGATCGGCCGCTTGGTGCGGAATCCAATCGCCATGCCAGCGGCTTGCAGGCTCCTGGCCACGCTGTCATCTTCGACTTCGGTTACCTCGCCGCAGTTGTCGCAGATCAGGAACTGACTCGCATGTGGGTGATCCAGGTGTGTACAGCCGACGAAGGCGTGCTGGCTTTCAAGCTTGTGCACCAGTCCCTGTTCGAGCAGGAAGTCCAATGCTCGATAGACCGTCGGTGGCGCGGGGTTCTTGACGACACCACGCAGTTGATCCAGTAACTCGTAGGCACTCATCGGCTTGTTCGAGGCACACAGCAATCGCAGAACGCTCTTGCGTTGCTCGGTCAAGCGCACGCCGCGCTCGCGACACAGGATCTCGGCGCGCTCTAGTACCTGGTTCACCAATGCGTTATTCACGAAACGTCCCCTGAAACCCATGCCGCGCGGCCGCTCGAGTCCGCCAGCGATCAAGAACTTGTCTGAAGATTGCGGAAACCACATAGACCGCACCTGCCAACAGGATAATGGCCGGTCCTGCGGGCAGATCCGGTCCATAGGATAAGGCCAGGGCGACGATGCTCACTGCCGCACCGAGCAATGTGGCAATCAACATCATGCGCCCGAGCGAGTGGACATAGTGGCCGGCCACGGCCGCGGGCAGAGTTAACAGCGCCAGCACCAGGATCAGTCCAACGACTTGGATCAGCAAAACGACCGTCACGGCAACCAGTACCAACAGGAGCAAATAGTGAAAGTTGACCGGAATACCCCGCAGTCGAGCGAACTCCTCGTCGAATACCACGGCGAGAAACTGGCGGTGATAGGCTGCAACGATGGACAGCAGCAGCAGGTCCAGCGCAGCCATGAACCATAGGCTCTGGCGTGGGACAAGCAGGATATTGCCGAACAGATAGCTCATCAGGTCGGCCTGGTAGCCGGGGGCCTTGGCGAGAAACAGCACCCCGATGGCCATCCCGATCGCCCAAAGCGCGCTGATCAGCGTGTCTTCCTGCGCCCGCCAGTGCAGCCGGACCCAACCGATCAGCAATGCCGCCGCCACCGCGGCCGGCAGGGCACCCTGCAGCGGGTCGAATCCGAAATACACCGCCGCGCCCATACCGCCCAGCACAGAATGCGCAATGCCGCCAGCGAGGAAAGCGATGCGCTTGACAACCACATAGGTGCCCATGACTCCGCAGCCGATGCTCGCCAGCAGCGCGCTCGCCACAGCAGTCTGCAAAAAAGCATATTGCAATAGTGCGGAGAAGAAGGAGTCCATAATCATCAACGCGGGACAGTCGATACGAAGGCAATGAGTGAGATCAGTGGGCGTGTGCGATCATGCGCATCCGCTCCCCGTAGAGTTCGCGAATCACCACACCGTCGATCGCGTCGGTATGATGACAGACCAGCGTCCGGTTGACGCAGGCCACCCGGCGTACGTAGCGGGAGATGAAAGCAATGTCATGGGAGACGACCAGGATGGTCAAGCGTGCGTTGAGCGCTTCCAGCAGATCGAAGATCTCGCCCTCGAGGCGCTGGTCGATGTTTGCCGTCGGCTCATCGAGGATCAGAATCTGTGGCTCACCGACCAGTGCCCGCGCCAGCAGCACGCGTTGTAGTTGACCGCCAGATAAACTGCCGACCTGCCGCTTCGCGACTTCACCCGCCTCGACCTCGGCCAACGCGTCGTGCACCACCTCTCGATCGGCAGCGGACACCCGCTCTGGGAACAGCAGGTGCTTTAAGGTGCTGTTCCGAGCCACCCCAAGCCGGCCCAGCAGTACGACCTGTTCGACTGTGATCGGAAAATCGCGCGGGAAACTCGGGTGCTGCGGTACATAGCCCAGCAATCTGCACGCCGCGCGCGGTGAGCAGCCGAGTACGCGAACATGGCCGGACTGCGGTTGCAGCAGGCCGAGAATCAGTTTTAGCAATGTGCTCTTGCCGCCGGCATTCGGACCGACGATGCCGAGAAACTCGCCTTTGTTGACCTGCAGATCAATGCCGGACAGCGTTGGCAGGCTGTCGTAGGAGAAGTTCAGCGCGCGGATATCGATAACCGGGTTCAAAACGACAGTGCCTGTGCAAATTCGCGCTCGACGCGGTGCAGGTGATCGACAAGGTCCGCGGCCAGTGGGTGGAACGCGATTAGGGCACCGCCGAGCGCCTGTGTCATCTGGCGTTTGTCGAACTGTGGCTGCTGCACGAAGGCCACGTTGATCTTGATTCGCACGGGGAATCCTCTTGGCTTGGGTGTCACCTGATCTGGCTCTGGGGCTGGATGCGGGGCTGGCTGAAGCGTATCAGCCTGTCACTCGTTGGTGGGTTTGCCGCAAGTGTAACACTATAACATAGCATGGGTTTCCCGAACGCTACTTGCAAAGGCCGACGGCTGACCTATGGCGAATCGGTAGCCTGACAGCGAAGCCGCCGAACTGCGCCGCGCGCCGAACGGGACGCAGCACTGCACAGGTTCGTGATCACTGTTGTGGCGATGCTATTGATGGCAATACCCATGGCCTTGTTCAAGGCTCGAGCGCCAGGGAGAACTCGCGACCGACCCGGCGCAAGTTATCAATATAGTCTACGGCAAGAGGGTCGACGGCGATCACGGCGCCACCGATCGCTTGCGCCACCTGGCGAGCCTGGCGTTGATCGAACTGTGGCTGCACGAAGACCACCTTGATAGCGTCCTCTTTTGCCTGTTCAATCAGTGCAGCCAGCGAGCGTGCCCCAGGTTGCTTGCCCTCACGCTCGATCGGCACCTGGGTCAGCCCATAAGCATCGGCGAAGTAGCCCCAAGCAGGATGAAATACCATGAACTTGCGATTCGGCAATGGATCCAGCAACTCGTGCAATTCGCGATCAAGGGCTGTCAGCTCGGCCACGAAGGCATCATGGTTGCGCGCGAACACCGTTGCATGGGCCGGCGCCAGCTCCATCAGCTTGTCGCGAATGACGCCGACCATGTGCGCGACCAAAGGCGGGCTGGTCCAGATGTGCGGATCCTGATCCTGTTCTGGCTCGTGTATGAGCGCATCTGCGTTAGTATTATCTTGCTGGAGATCACCTTCGGACCCACTATTATACTGTTTACCCAAATATTGTTTGCCCCTGTGCTCTTGCCTGTGCTCATCGTGCGTGTGCGCCTCCATCTTGCGCAATACGATGCCTTCACGCGCATCGATCACCTGCATATTTGGATTGGCCGAGCGGATCCGCTCCATCCAGGCCTGCTCGAACGGCACGCCGGTGCGCACGTAAAGTGCGGCACTTGCCAACGCTGCGATCTGCCGCGGCGTTGGATCGTAGGTATGCGGATTAAAGCCCGGGCGTACCATCGCTCGCGCATCCACATGTTCCCCACCGATCTTTTCGACAAACGTCTGGATCGGAATCACGCTGGCGAATATGCGCAATGGCTCGCCGAAGGCCAAGATCGGCATGAGCAACAACAGTAACAACAGTTTTTGCACAGAAATTCCCCCTGGTTTTCAGAATATCGGCGTTTGCCAGCATAGTTTGGCCTGCACTCTGCTCGGAGGCGCGGGTAACGAAATAATATAACATAGCATTATATCCCGAGCTAATATCCTTCTTAATCACAATGAATGTGCCACGATCTGAAGCCGGAAAGCGGTGGGTGCTGCCTGCGTAGAATGCTCAGCGATTCAACCAGAATAAGGCTTGATTCCTATTCTTCGAAGGCAGCGCCCAGCAAACATCAGGTTTCTCACGCCCTGATGTCATGTCTTTTCAATCCCGATCCCGATCCCGATCTCGATCCCGATCAAGTCGCGCTGGGCGGGTTGCAGCCTGGGGTATCTTCAGTTAGTTTGTCGAGAAAACAGTGGCCTACAGCCTTTCTCCCGGGAAAGGCGCGGCGCTCGCTTGCGACCCGCTGGCATCGTTTACCGGGTCGCCCTAAGCGGGCTCCTACGCCGACCGGCTGCCACGGCTGGTCAAGGTCCGCTTGCGGACGAGGCGCCTTGGTCCCTTTGCGCACGCTGCGTCTCTGCGGTGAATCCCAACTTTCTTTTAGGCAGCACCCAAAGCGATCCTGCCAAAGACCCCAGCAATTCCCGCCGAAAATAATTCTGCTTTAAAAACCGCGTGTTGGCGAGTCTTCGAAAATAGTTCTTCGTAAACTTTCGTCTCTGAATCGGTATACTGTCGCGCAGACTTGAAGTTGCGAGGCAGATACTGATGAGTGCTCCGATTTCACGCAAACAACTCAGCGCCGCCGGGCTGCTGAACAAGGCGCGGCGGTTTTTTGCGAAGATTCCCGACCCGTGCGATGGCAAGATTACGCTGGTCGATTATCTGATGTCGGGACTGGCGTTGTTCGGGCTGAAGTATCCTTCGCTGCTGCAATTCGAGCACGACAGTCGGGAAGAGACCACGCGGGCGAATCTGCACGCGCTCTACGGGATCGAACGGGCACCAAGCGACACCCGCTTTCGCGAACGTCTCGATGCATTCGATCCGAGCCAGTTGCTCCCGCTGTACAAGGCGCTGTTTGCAGACCTGCAGCGCGGCAAGGGGCTGGAGGGGTTTGAATACCTTGATGGCCATTACCTGCTCTCACTCGACGGCACCGGGTATTTCTCCTCGACCAAGGTGCATTGCCCGCAGTGCGGGGAGAAGCACCACCGCAACGGCACCACGACCTACTATCACCAGATGCTCGGGGCGGTGCTGGTACACCTCGATCACAGCGAGGTGTTCCCGCTGGCGCCCGAGCCGATCCTCGAGCAAGACGGCGCGCGCAAGAATGACTGCGAGCGCAACGCCGCCAAGCGCCTGCTGGCGGATCTGCGCCGCGCGCATCCGCATCTGAAGCTGATCGTCGTCGAAGACGCCCTCGCCTCCAATGCCCCGCACATCCGCCAGTTGCAGGAACTGAATCTGCGCTTCATCCTCGGCGCCAAGCCGAGCGATCACACCCACTTGTTCGCTTGGGTGGCGGCCACGCCCGAGACGCGCGAGGTCGAGTTCACCGACGCCAAGGGGGTACGTCACCGTTTCCGCTATCTCAACGGCGCACCGCTGAACGAGTCCAACTTCGACCTCGAGGTCAATTTCCTCGAGTACTGGGAACACACCCCGGACGGCAAGGTCACCCACTTCTCCTGGGTCACCGATTTCACCATTGATGACAGCAACCTCATGACGCTGATGCGAGGAGCCCGCGCATGCTGGAAAGTCGAAAACGAAACCTTCAACACCCTCAAGAACCAAGGCTATCACTTCGAGCACAACTTCGGTCACGGCAACAACAACCTCAGCACCGTGCTCATGCATCTGATGATGCTGGCGTTTCTGATCGATCAGATCCAACAGCGCGGCTGCCGGCTGTTCCAGGCCGCCTTAACGGCGGCGCAGAGCAAGACGCGCTTGTGGCGCAAACTGCGTGCGCGCTTCGATCTCTGCCTGATTCCCGATTGGGACACGCTCTATCGCTCCATTATCCAGCCGCCACTGCTGCCCTTGCCGCCTGACACCTCCTAGTCGACGGCCGTGGACGAATGTGCTTGAAGAACGTCTTGAGGGTAACCAAACAGCCAGCCAGAACAACAGCGTCGTCTCGTGGCGAAGCCTGTGTTCGCCTGTGCGGTTTCCACACGCGCTCGCGCCGCGCTCGGGCGATCCCGCTCGTACACAGCGGGAATTGCTGCAAAGACCCTATTTGACTGGACAATCTGCTGATCGAATGACAGCATCGGTTTTTTTATTCTATTAGATCTTCATTCCACTCACACGGAGCCCTGCCCCATGCGTTTCGAGGTCAGCCAACAGGAGATCAAACAGGCGAATGTTCCACATGAGATCTTTTTGACGAATTTAATCGGCAACCACATTTTGATGGCGGTCGCCGCTGGTGGTATTGCCGGCAGCTTTCCATGGGTCATGGCCGTGATCCCAGCCATATCTTTTGTACTGATTGGCTACACTCTGTGGCGAGCGCGCCAAGCGCTTGGGCGCGATGCTTGGTATGTGATGTGTCATTGGCAGATCTGTGCACGGCGCAGCCGGATCTTCCTGGTCATGTTACTGCTGTTGTTGACCATGAGCGGGCTGGGTTGGGCCAGTCATGTCTATGGCGGAATGATAAAGGAGGCAGCAATTGCGTTGGTGATTGGCGGCGGTCTCTTGCCGGTCATGGGAACGGTATTGGTACTGATCATTATCGAGTCAGACGCCCTGTACCACGCCAATCAGGCCAAATTGCCGGATTGGGTGGTGCTCCGTTTTCCGAATCCCGAAGCCAAGCCGATGGCGGACCAGGCTGTGACGGCGATACCCGATTGACAGGACAAGCAGCCAATCCCGTCCTGTTGATGGCTCCACTGAATGCTCTACCTGGGTCTTGGAGGTTATTTCAGATCCTACCGATCAGTCCGCAGGAGCTTCGGATGCTTCTGCACCCGCCGCAGCCTTGGCGCCAATTTCCTCGGCAACCAGATAACTGACGACCTTGAACATATTCTCAGTACTTCCGGTCTGCGTTGCGCTGGTGATGTATTTACCGTTGACCACGATTGCCGGCACACCATCGATATGGTAGTTGCGAACCAGTTCGGCGGATTTCCGTACCTGCATATCCACCGGAAACGAGTTGTAGGCTTTGCGAAATGCATCCTCGTCAATGCCCTGCTCTGCCGCAAAGGCGATGATCTGCTCGTCGCTGAAGATTTTGCGCCGCTGGTCATGCAGTGCCTTGAACAAAGGTTCATGCAGTTTGTCCAGTTCGCCGAGTATCTGCGCGGCATAGTACGCCTTGGCATGGGATACCCAACGCGGCGAGGAGGCTGCGGGCAGGCGACGGAAACTGACGCCCTCGGGTTTGCCGGCAAGCCAGCGCTCAATGTGTGGCTCTAAATGATAGCAATGCGGACAGCCGTACCAGAACAACTCCAGCACTTCCACGTCATCGCCCTGCTCGGCGCGCATGGGATTTTCGATAACAAGGTAGTCGATGCCCTCGTCAATCTCCTGCGCCGCCTCCGCTCTCGCCGGTGCCGAAACGGCACCGGTCAGGGCAATGGCCAGGGCAATGGCCAGAATACCCAATGCCGCGATGAGGGCCGGCTTGGCGGCCATCGGAAGCACAAATAAACGAACGCTGCGAGCGAACATGGATGCATCTCCTATCTTGATAAGGTTGTGTGTACAAAACGCTGGACAATGTCATGGATGGCTGCAACCTGGATGGCAGACCAGGCATCGCTGGCCGCTGCCATTTCAGGCCGCATTCAGCCGACTGCTGGCTGGAGTTGATAGTCGACCACCAGGCCGAGAAAAATCGCCATACCAAAGTAGCTGTTATTTAGAAACGCTTGGAAACAAGCTGCAGGCTCACGCTCGCGCAGCAGATACTGTTGGTAAAGCGCCAGTAAGCCAGCAACACCAAGCCCGGCAAAATAGGCCCAGCCACGCTCGGCCGCAGCGCCGACGATCATCAGCAATGCCAGCATCAACAGCTGCAGCAAGGCGATAATCAAGCGGTCGTGGCGCCCAAATAGGATAGCCGTCGACTTGATGCCGATCTTGAGATCGTCTTCGCGGTCGACCATCGCATATTCGGTATCGTAGACCAACGCCCAGACCACGGCGGCCGCAAACAGCACCCAAACCCAGCCAGGAATACTGCCCTGTATGGCAGTAAACGCCATGGGTACGGCCCAACCGAAGGCAGCGCCGAGGAAGACTTGCGGCACATGGGTATAGCGCTTCATGAACGGATATATCATGGCCAGCACCACCGCCACGACGGACATGGCCACAGTCTGTCGATTTAACATCAAGACCAGGCCGAATGCGACCAGGCTCAACGCTATAAATACGGCCAGCGCTTCGATCGGCGTAATTAGACCCTGCGCTAAAGGCCGAGTGTTGGTGCGGGCAACCTTGCCATCGAAATCGCGGTCGGCGAAGTCATTGATCGCACACCCCGCCGAGCGCATCAGGACCACGCCAGCGATGAAAATAACAGCCACCTGCCATGGCGGGTTACCCTCCCCTGCCAGCCACAATGCCCATAAAGCCGGCCACAGCAGTAAGAAGATGCCAATGGGCTTATGCAGACGCACAAGTTTGTAGTAGGCGTTGAGGCGATCACGCCAGGTAGGCGTCCTGGTGGTTACGATCTTGATGTCCGGAAGCGGCATACGGGTTGGAGTCGACTACTGAATGACAAGACGAATGGCTGAGGGCAGATCACCAACAACAACGATCATCGCAAGCTGCTCATTATGACATAGCATCACAAGACCGCCACAAGGCCTGCACGATGCGTTGGTTGTCACCGGCCTGGTAGCGAGGAACTGCGCGGTGCTCGAGCCGCGCAACCGCACATTTTATTCATGTTGGGCCGCGCCAGGCGAATCTCGATTCCCAGCATAAGGCTAGGCTGTCGAAATCTGCCGTCTCACTAAAACAAGCGCTTCCCGGTTGATGGGTGCTTAGTCGGTGTCGGGATCGGTGTCAAGGTCGGAATTCGGGATTGGTATCGAGTTGGCTGCTTTGCTCGATGAGCGGATTCGATTTCGATTCCGATAGCGACCCCGACACCGATGAGGCTTCCCCAGTGCGTTCGATGCAGCAATCCAAGACCCGGAATCGGTTTGGCATCAAAACTCAGGACATTTCAACAGCCTAGCATAAGGCCCGCTCACACCCGCGCGTACTCCTCGCGATCGCCAAGCCAGCGGCGGATCATCGGAGCAACATGCTCCGGCCAGTGCTGGAGCATATGATCTGCACCCCGCTGCGCGGCGGCGACCAGGTGTTCCTCGCGCAAGGGGTCGGCAAGCCGAAACTGGGCGTTGCCGGCCTGGCGCGTGCCCAGCACCTCGCCGGCGCCGCGCAATTTCAGGTCGGCATCGGCGATGGCAAAACCGCTGGTCTCGCGGCGCAAGATCGCGAGCCGATCGCGAGCCGCGGCACCGAGCGGGGGGTGATACAGCAGCAGGCAAAAGCTTTGCACCGGACCGCGCCCCACGCGTCCGCGTAACTGGTGCAACTGGGCCAGACCCAGGCGCTCCGGGTTTTCGATGATCATCAGGCTCGCATCCGGTACGTCGACGCCGACCTCGATGACCGTGGTCGCCACCAGCAGATCCAGCTCGCCGGCCTTGAATGCAGCCATGACCGGTTCGCGCTCGGCTGCCTTGATACGACCGTGTACCAGACCGATACGCAGCCCCGGCAGACTTTCTGTCAAGGCCAACGCGGTATCCTCCGCGGCCTGCGCCTGCAACGCATCGGACTCCTCCACAAGGGTGCAGACCCAATATGCCTGCCGGCCGCCAGCACAGGCTTGGCGCACACGCTCGATGACTTCATCCCGGCGGCTATCCGGCACGGCCACGGTGGTAATCGGTGTGCGCCCAGCGGGCAGTTGGTCGATCACGGAGAGATCCAGATCAGCATAGACGGCCATCGCCAGCGATCGTGGAATCGGCGTCGCGGTCATGATCAGCTGGTGTGGCGTGGTGCCCTCGCGCTCGCCCTTATCGCGCAAACGCATGCGTTGATGCACTCCAAAGCGGTGCTGCTCGTCAATGATCGTCAGGCCGAGCCGGGAGAAGACCACCTCGTGTTGGAACAAAGCATGGGTACCAACCACCACCGATGCCGCACCGCTGGCAATCTGTTGCAGCATGGCATCGCGCTCTGCACCCTTGTGGCGGCCCGACAGCCAGCCAACCTGAAGCCCAAGGGGGTCAAGCCAGCCGTGCAGGCTGTACAGATGCTGTTCCGACAGCAATTCGGTCGGCGCCATCAGAGCGACCTGATACCCGGCCTCGACCGCCTGTAAAGCCGCGAGTGTGGCAACCACGGTTTTGCCGGAACCAACATCGCCCTGCAGCAGACGCATCATCGGCAATGGCGAGGCCAGATCGGCGGCAATCTCATCGCCGACTCGTTGCTGCGCATCGGTGAGACGAAATGGCAAACTCTGCAGCAGGCGTGTGCGTAAGGCGCCATCACCTTCGAGCACCGGCGCAGGCACATTGCGACGAAAGTTGCGCATGCGTCTCAAAGCCAATTGATGCGCCAGCATTTCGTCAAAGGCCAAACGTTGAAATGCCGGATGGGTACGCTCGATCAGCGCCTGCACCGGCGCATCCGCGGGCGGACGATGCAGATAAGCCAGCGCGTGGGCCAGGCTCGGCAGCCGCAGCGGTCGCGCGATCTCTTCCGGCACCCAGTCACGCAGAGCGCCGGCAGAAGCATTGAGTAACGCCAGCGCCTGGTCGATCAGAGCGCGCCAGGAGATCTGCTGCATACCCTCGGTGGACGGGTAAATCGGCGTCAAGGCTTCGCCTACAGCAACCGCATCTTGGTCTTGCGGCTGCTGCACTTCCGGATGCACCATTTCCAGCGACTGTGGCCCCTGGCGTACCTCACCGTAACAACGGAGCGGGCGACCTGGACGCATTGCCTCGGCTTGCGCCGGGGAAAAATGGAAAAAACGCAGCATCAAGCCATTGCCGGCATCGTCGGTAATCCAAACCTTCAGCGAACGACGTCGACCGAAAGCAATTTGTGCGTCCGCGATCACGCCATCCACCAGCGCCTCGTCGCCAACGCGCAATTCGCCCAGACGGCGCGGTCGCGTACGATCCTGATAACGGCTGGGCAGGTGGAACAGCAGATCCTGGACCGTCTCGATACGCAGCCGTTGCAATCTTTCCAGCATGCGCGGACCAACCCGTTTGAGGCGATCTACCTGTATTTGATCCAATGGCATTTGATCCAATGGCATCGGATCGGTTTGGATCGCATGGGTTTGGATCGTATTTGGCAGTTGTGCAGGACGTTTGGCCACGAGCCGGGCGCTCTCTCAAACAACAGCAGGAACTGAAAAATGACCAGACACTATGCTTTCGAGGTCGCCACGCGCGGGCGCGGTACCTACGACATCACATCGCAAGTCGCCGAAGCGGTGCGCGGCAGCGCAATCCGCAGCGGGCTGTGCCATCTGTTCGTGCATCACACCAGCGCATCGCTGATTCTGTGCGAAAATGCCGATCCAACGGTACGCGGCGACCTGGAATCCTTCATGGCGCGCCTGGTGGTAGACGGCGATCGGCTGTTCCAACACGACGACGAAGGGCCGGACGACATGCCGGCGCACATTCGCGCCATCCTGACCAACATGGACCTGACCATTCCGGTCACCGATGGGCGCTGCGCTCTGGGCACCTGGCAGGGAATCTATCTCTACGAGCACCGAACGCATGCCCATCGTCGCCGCATCACTGCCACCGTCCAAGGAGAGCCCTGAGCACAGGCGCCAGGCGAGTTCAGCCGGCGGGCTCGGCGGCAACGGCATATTGGGTCACACGCGCAGCCGGCCTGACGCCCCGACGTGCGCGCAGTGCCTGCGCCAGTTGGTGTACCGTCATCGCATAATAGGTGCTGCGGTTGTAGCGCGTGATGACATAAAAGTTAGTAAAACCCAACCAGTACTCATAGCCGCCGGCAGCATCCAGCCGCAACAGGCTGACGCGCTGATCCGGTGGCAGAGAGAGCGCCGGGCGTAATCCGCGCGACTCCAGATCAGCGACGGCATAGCTGGTCTTAAAACCAGTCTCCATGGAGCGAGGCAGCCCGCCGCCACCAGCGGCGCGAGCAGTCACCTGCTGACCGTTCTTCCAGCCATGTTTGTTGAAGTAATTGGCGACACTGCCGATGGCGTCCTGCGCATCCCACAGGTTGCGATTGCCATTGCCGTCGAAGTCCACCGCATACTTTTGGTAACTGGACGGCATGAACTGTCCGAGCCCCATGGCGCCGGCGAAGGAGCCAACCGGTTGGAATGGGTCGACGCCCTGGTCTCGTGACATAATCAGGAATTGCTCCAGTTCATCGGAGAAGTAGTCGGCACGACGTGGATAATCGAATGCAAGGGTAGACAGGGCATCTACGATGCGATGCTTGCCCATATAGCCTCCCCATTTGGTCTCGATGCCGATGATGGCAACGATGTACTCGGGCGGCACGCCATACTGCCGTGCGGCCTTATCCAATGTCGCCGCATGCCGATTCCAGAAGGCGTCGCCCTTGGCCAGCATGTTGCTAGTGATGTGCTTGGAGCGGTATCGGGTCCAGGCACCGGTGGGACCGGAGGCGGGCTTCCATTGTCGGTTCATGTACTTCACTATCCAGGGGTCTCGCTGCACCCGGGAGAATACACTCACCAGCTCGCCGCGCTGGAAGCCCTGCCGCTGCATCCGATCGATAAAGCGCTCGACATCGGCGCGACCGGCATAATCGCCGGAAACCAGTCGAGGACCGCCGGAAGAACTGACGACCGAGCCGCCGGACGCTCTGCGCCAAGTCCCGACTCCGCGATCGTCAGCGTAGGCATCAAGCTGGGCAAACGCGCTGTTGCTATCCGCTCGCTGTTGCAGAGAGCGGCTTAGGTCGTCGCGCACGAGTTGCGGTTTCGCCCCGGAGCTGGATGTGGCGGCATCTTTGGCAGGCCGAGACCCGCAACCGCTCAACCCCAGCAGCAACATCAGTAAAGTCATCAACACAAGCAGACGCATAACGCTCTTCCTGAAGATCAAGCAGGTTCAATTGAATTCAATTAGGCGCTGAGCACCATCACGGCATCCATCTCCACCGGCACGCCCTTCGGCAAGGACGCCACACCAACCGCGGCCCGTGCCGGGTAGGGCTGGCTGAAATAGTCGCCCATGACTTGATTCACCAGCGGGAAATGCGTCAGATCGGTCAAAAAGATAGTCAGCTTGACCACATCCGCCAGATCGCCCCCGGCGGCCCGGGCTACCGCCTGCAGATTGTCGAACACAAGCCGAATTTGCGCCTCCATATCGCCATCGATCAATTCCATCGACTGCGGCACCAGCGGTATTTGACCGGACAAATAAACCGTGTCGCCGACGCGAACCGCCTGTGAGTAAGTACCGATGGCCTGGGGCGCCTGGTCGGTATGGATGATCTGTTTGGCCATAAAGTTCTCCAGGTTTCTCCGATTGGGGGGATGACTCCGATTGGCATCGACGAAAGCGAGCTTGCAGCAACGCGGATTGTTGGACCATTCAGCATCTTAGGGCAAGTCAAGTCAGCACGACAGGTTAACCGAATAACCGCCGCCACCAGCGTTGGCGCCCTTTCATGACAAGCTGTGTTGCCGCTATATCCACCGGCGCAAGCTTGCTGATGGTCCAGCCCGGCAGAGGCGGATTGTCGCTGCTGCCGCAGACAACGCCAAGGTTATTTGGATCGTAGATTTTGATCAGCGCTGGCGAATCGAGGTCATCGGCATACACGATACCGCAATAATCTTCCTGATGCTCGGAACGCAACAGCCGATCGATCTCGTCGATGAAGTGCAGAACCTGCGCCGCAGCCGAGACCTCCCGCGGCGGCGCCTCACCGAGCGCATACAGATACCAGCCCTCTGCCGCTCGTGCGCGTACGCGAATCCAGAGCGCGTCGAGCTGATGCCAGCGCAGTGCTGCTGTGAAGCTACCGCGAAAGGCGCGGAGGAAAGGATCGGGTGGGTCGCAAGACTGATTCATCGTACACTTAAAGATTCAGCTAAAGGTTGGCAAGAATGACACTCGCTACGAAGCCGTCCGGGTAGATCGTCGCGCCAGCTTAACCGGAGATGCATTTCATGTCAGCAGCACTGTATCAGACCGAGCTCGCAGGCTTGCGCTTGCTCCAACGGGGCAAGGTACGCGATCTCTACACCATCGACGATAGCCACATGCTGATTGTGACCAGCGACCGGCTGTCGGCTTTCGACGTAGTGCTGCCACAGCCCATACCAGGCAAAGGCGAGGTGCTGACCAGGGTGTCGAATTTTTGGTTCGCCCGCACCGCAACCTTGATCCCAAATCACCTCAGCGGGATCGATATCGCCGATGTAGTGCCCGATCCCGAACAACGCCGCCAACTCGGCGAACGCGCCATCGTGGTGCGCCGGCTCCAGCCGTTGCCGGTGGAGGCGATCGTACGCGGTTACTTGATCGGTTCCGGCTGGACGGATTATCGACGCCATGGGTCGATCTCGGGTATCGCGCTGCCGGCCGGTCTGCGCCTTGCGCAACGACTGCCCGAGGTCATCTACACCCCATCCACCAAAGCCGCGATTGGCGATCATGACGAAAATGTCAGCCAGGCGCAGATTGCAAACCAGATCGGCGCCGAACTGGCCAGCCACATCCGCGAAATCAGCATTCAAATCTATCTGGAGGCAGCGGCCTACGCGCTGAGCCGCGGCATCATCATTGCCGACACCAAGTTCGAATTCGGCCTCGACGAGGCCGGTACATTGCATCTGATCGACGAGGTGCTGACCCCGGACTCATCACGCTTCTGGCCGGTGGACCAGTATCGGGCAGGCAGCAACCCGCCCAGCTTCGACAAACAGTTCGTGCGCGATTACCTGGAAAGCCTGGATTGGAACAAAACCGCACCTGGACCGGAACTGCCGCGGGACATCATCGAGAAGACCGCGGCCAAGTATGCCGAGGCGGAGATGCGGCTGACCAGGATGGACGGCGAAAACGACGCATAGGAATTCTAACGGCATCTGCGCGTCCAGCAGCATCCGAGCCGGTCATCGTTCCCGGCCTTATTCAGGATGCGCGCCTACGATGCGCACAGGCGTTGATCCTTCGCGTTACGCTGTCCTTTCACATGCTCGCATTAGCGCTAGGCCCAGCCAACAGACTCGATGGCCGCACGCTAGACGTCGCGCTGCTCATGACCGCATGGCATAGGGCGTTTTCTCTCTCGATTCCGATTCCGATAGCGACCCCGACCCCGATTGCACTCCGCCGATGTCTGGCTAGCCGAAGAACGGCGTCACGCCGGTGTTCAGGGTCTGCACCAGCACGCGCCGGTCCAGGTACTTGTTGCCACGCTCGCAGGAGGTCTCCGGGGAAAAGGTGCAGGCATGGCAGGCGGCGCCGTGCAGCGTCGTGCCGTGCTCGAAGGGATGGTGGTCGGCGCACAGCGGGTCGGAGGTGCAGAGTTCGGCCTGCTTCAGCGCCTGGTCCAGGTGGTAGGCGAGGATCTGCGGCTCGCCCTGGGCCACCAGGCCACCCAGGGTGCCCTCGCTGTCGCTGGCCGCCGTGTAGATCAGCACACCGGCCATCGGGCCAGCGTCATCCTGGGCATCGGCGGCATAGATGCGCTCGCGCACGCTCGCCGAAGTGTAGCCGCATTCCAGGGCCAGCTGGCGCATCAGCACATGCGCGAAGCTGTGCAACAGTAC
The DNA here is from genome assembly GCA_016745215.1 of Thiohalocapsa sp. PB-PSB1. Classification (GTDB taxonomy): domain Bacteria; phylum Pseudomonadota; class Gammaproteobacteria; order Chromatiales; family Chromatiaceae; genus Thiohalocapsa. The sequence continues at coordinate 1,809,458 of CP050890.1, read as the reverse complement.
GAAGCGCATGCCCGGAAAGGCGTCACTGGGCGGCGCGATGTTGCGGGCGGCGCGCCAGCGCCGGTGCGCCTCTAGGAAGGTCTGCTCCAGCGCGCGCACATCCGGTCGAGCCAGCCAGGTCGCCAGCGCGTCCTCGCGGAAGCGGATGAAGACACCTTCGCCGCGGACCTCCGCCGCCGGCACCCAGGTCAGCGTGCCGTTGCCGAGCGGTGCCCGCCGCTCCGCCGGCACGCGCCATTCCTCGCCGAATTCGCCGGCCGCCTGGATGCGGGTGAAGCCCACCAGCGCGCGGGCCTCGCGCAGCCGGTGCAGCAGTACCACCTGCTCGAAGTACGGATCGTAGCCCTGCGGCACCTGGATCTGTTGGAGCCGAAAGTCATCGGTGTTTTGCTTCGGATCGGCAGCAACGAAGGCGCGCCACTCCGGCGTCTTCAGGTCCTCGTGGTCGTCATCGTCTGCGGGCTGCGCGTCGCGCTTCGCCTGCACCTGCTGCCAGATGGCGGCGTCGTCGAAGTCCTCGAAGGGCTGGAGTACCGCCTGGAGGGCCGGCGTGCCGCGGAAGGCGGCGAGGATCGTCGGGCTCGTCACCTGCTCGAACAGCAACCAATGGTCCTCCACCAATTGCGCGAGCTGGCTGACGCCGGTTACCGGCACCGCCAGCGCGGAGAGGTTGATCGGGAACCAGCTATTGGACGCGCCGAGCAGGATCGCCTCCATGCGCAGCGGCTGGTTGTCCTGATCGACGCAGCTACCGGTGCTGCGCGTGTTCTCCAGATGCGGGTGATAGCAATCGCACAACGGCATCAGCGGATTGTCCCGCTGCGGGTCGAAGGCATCGATCATGCGTCGCGACTGGTCGCAGGTCTCGCACTTGATGACCACGTCGGCCACGGAGTCGGATACGCCGAACTGCATCATCCTCAGCACGGACCTGCAGCTGGTCGGTCCGCCATGCACGAACTCCACCCAGGGAAAGTCATCCAGGTGGCCGTTGCGACAGGCCACCAAGAAGCGAACCGGCACCGCCGTCTGCCGGCTGCGGCCCGGGTTCTTTGGACATGACGTGTGGACCCAGCGGGTCTGATCCGGCCGGTAGGGATTGGGCTTCAGCTCGAACAGCCCGCTTTCGAGCGGCGCCATCAGCTGGCACTGCGGGCAGCGCAGCCAACGCGGGAACATGCGCACCGGCATGCCGATGCCGGCATCCGGGTCCAACGGCGACTTCGGCTCCTTGTCAGGCCGCGGCGGCTCCAGCAGCCGCCGCACCTGCCCGCCGAGCTGCTCCTGCACCGCGGCGAGCAACCGTGCCTCGTTGATTTCGCGGCAGTGCACCGCCGGCCATTGGTCAACGCCCATCACCATCACCGCCAGGTTCGGCAGGTCGATGCTGGCGCCGACGCCGAAGGTGAACAGGATTTGGCTCGGGCGCAGGTCGCCGACGCGATGGTTACCGTATCCGCTCATGTTCAGCGCTCCTTCAGGATCAGCCCGACGCTGGGCTCCACGTCCCGCAGCGAATGCAGGGTGGTGAACGGCTGCCACTTGCCCTCGCCGGGATTGCGCAGCAGGGCCTTGGCCGTGCCGTCGCGGCTGGCCTGGTAGCCGAGCTGATACCCCTGCCCCTGCGCCTGCTGCAGCCACTTGTCCAGCTTGACGTCGATCTCCTTGCGCACCGAGCTGGCGAGGGACTTGCCCTCGATCTCCTCCACCCGCCGCACGATGGCATCGATGGCCTCCTGCACGATGGGCCGGCTCTTGTCCAGGGCCTGCGCGCGCAGGTTGGCGTTGAACTCGTCGGTCAGGAGCCGGATCAGCGCGACGACGACGCCGGCCAGGCCGCGCTCCAGCGCGCCGCTCGCGAACGGCGTGACCGAGAGCGCCTCCACATGCTGGTAGAAGGTCGCGTGGTAGTGCGCGAAGCGCTCGTAGTGGGACAGGTCCCGCGGGCGCGCCCAGTTGTAGACGGTACAGACCAGCCCCGGATGCCGCCGGCCGACGCGGCTGGTGGCCTGGATGTACTCCGCCGTGTTCTTCGGCTGACCCGTCACAGCCATCAGCCCGAGCCGCTGCACGTCCACGCCCACCGAGATCATGCTGGTGGCGAGCAGCAGGTCCAGCGGCTTGTCGAAGCCCTTGCCGGGGCGCCGTCGCTCCCCGGACTTGAAGCGGGCCTTGCGAGCCGCCTCCTTGGCGGGGTCGAACGCCACTTCCAACCGGTCCAGCAGCCGCGGGATGTCCCCGGCCTGCTTGCGCGAGGTCAGCTCCTCCACGAACGGCGGGTTCAGAAAGCGCCGGCTGAAGCCGCGCTCGTGGGCGTTGCGCAGCCGCGCGCGGATGTCGTCATCGATCAGCCGGCGCATGCCGCCGAGCTCGCGCAGGGAGTTGAAGTACCCCACCAGCGTCATCCACGGGTCCGCCGCGGCGCCGCAACCGCGCCCCTCGTACAGTGTCTGCGCGGCGGCGAGCAGCGCGATGTAGGTGCGGATCAGCGTCGATTTGAGCCGTTCCCCCGGCGCGCAAATGCCGAGATAGCGCCGGCCCGGCGTGTCCGGTCCGGGCGCGCGGCGGATGGCGAAGAAGTTGTCCGCCAGGTCCAGCCCGTGGGGCGGAAACACCTCCACCCGGCGCATGAACACCCGCTGCACCTGGTCCTGCGCCTGGCGGATGGTCGCCGTGGACGCGATCACCTTCGGCCGCACCCAGCGCCCGTTCACCTCCCAGGCGCTGAGCCGGTCAATGGCGGTCTCATACAGCCCCACCAGGGAGCCCAGCGGGCCGCTGATCAGGTGCAGCTCGTCCTGGATGATCAGGTCCGGCGGGCGCAGCGGCGCATGGTCGGTGACCTTGGTGGCGGCGAAGCCCGGCCGCGCCGGATGGCTGCCGGGGTGATTCTCGATACTCGGCGACAGGAACCCGTGCCGCGAACACCAGCGGTTGACCTGGCCGAACAGCATCTGCGTCTCGCCGCGCCAAGGCAGCTGCGCAAACTTGTCCACGGTGGCGATCAAGAGCGCCGGCGGGCGATGGTAGATCTCCTGGTCCACCACCACCACCGGCAGCCCCTCGCCGGGCGCCTGCGCCTCGCTGAAGGCGCACTGGCCGAGCGGATCGCCGCAGAACAGCAGGGTGCGCCCGCGGCCCTGCTGCGCCGTCTCGACCTTCAGGTGCTTGCCCGGGTCCACCTCGCAGCCGCACCAGGGGCAGTTGGTGAGCTGCGCGGGCGAGGCCATGCCCGACGGCGCGCCCTTCGCCTGGCCGCGGTGCTGGCGCGCGGCGTCGTTGGCGCGTTCGGTGCTGTTCGGCGTGGTCTTGGCACCCACCCAGAGCCCGATCCGGAACGGCTCGACGCCCCAGCGGGCATCCTGGCGCGCGAGCGCCTCGCGGCGGATGGTCTCGCAGGCGCAGATCAGCGCCGTCGCGCGTTGGAACTGCTGCAGGGTCAGCAGCCGCAGCGTGTAGCGCATCAGCACCGCCACGCCCACATCGCCTCGGCGGCCCGCCACCACCCCCTGCAACCGGCGCAGGCCGAGCACGAAGGCGGTGAGCCCCAGATACGCCTCGGTCTTGCCGCCGCCGGTGGGGAACCAGAGCAGGTCCGCGGTGGCGCTCGGGTCCAGGTCCCGCTCCGGGTGCGACAGATCCCCGCAGCCCGGCAGGTTCAGCAGGATGAACGCCAGCTGGAACAGGCGCCAGCTACGGTTCGACGGCTGGTCGATGGCCGTCAGCCTGGTCGCACTCGGGGGCACCTGACCGCGCCGCGTCGCCTCCGCCAGCAGGGTATGCACCCGCTGCTGCCACATGGCGCGGTTCGCGAACTGGAAGGCCTCCAACGCCTGCGGGTCGGTCTTCAGCAGCGCCACGCCCTCGCCGATGCGCGTACAGGCGCGCTCGCAGTCCGCCAGCGCGAGGCGCGCCGCCTCCGCGTGGTCCGAGACGTCGCCGCCGGGGGCAGCCCGCAAGCGCTCGCGGTCGTTCCAGCGCCGATAGGCGTCCGGCAGCCGCTCCAGGTTCGCGATCAGCGCCGCCGGATCCATCTCCGCCAGGGCCTTCATGTCCAGCACCAGATTGGCCAGGTCCGGGTTGTCGTCGGCGGTGGCCCCGGTGACCTGCGCGACCTCGTAGGCCGGGATCACTTCCGTGAAGAGCTCCACCGCGCAGCGCTTCTCACCTTCCGGCAGGCGCCAGTTCACCGCTACGCCGTGGCCGACCGCGAACTCCACCAGGTCGCGGTAGAGCATGTCCATCGCCTGCGCCTCGGTGCGCCGCGCATCGCTGAGATGCTCCCGCCGGCCAGCAGGCGTCTGCCGGACAAACACCGCCTGGCCATCCGTCGAGGCTACGCGCAGCACCGGCTGAAACAGCCAGCACTCGCCCTTCTTGCGCCCCTCCTGCCCGGCCACCTGGTTGTTCACCAGGAACAGCGACACGTGCCAGACCCGGTCTGTGCCGCGCCGCATCTGCCCGCGCAGCAGCACGTCCGGCTGCTCCTCGTTCAGCACCAGCGGCTTCAGAGCGCCCTCGCGCGGCTCGACCTCGACGGCGCCCTCCATCGGATACCGCCGCCAGACCGTCTTCGGGTTGCCCTTGTCGGTGAGCACCTCCTCGCTCTTCTCGCGCTTGTACCAGCCCCACTCCACGCACACCGTGAGCGCCTTCGTCGCGGGCTCCAGCGTGAAGCTCAACCCCAGCGACGACGGATACAGGCTCGCGGCACCCGAGGTGCTCGGCTCCGTACCGCCCTCCTCCGGGCTGTCCTCATCGGCGACGGCCAGCTCGTCGTCTTGGTCGCGGGGGATCTCCTGATCGCGCGGGGAGAGCTTGCCGACCAGGTAGCGGTCGGTGATCTGGGGCTCGTCGACTTCCTCGACCCGGCCGCCGGCGGGGCCGAGGAGGTCGGTGATGACGAGCGACTCGAACTCATCACGGAGCACCTTCGCGGGCGCACTCGGCAGCTGCTGCAATGGCGTCGGCTTCTTCATGAGTTGGCCGCCTCCAGGTCGATAACTTGTTCCAGTCGCTCCCGAAACTCCAGGAACGACGGGTTCGAGAGCTTCGCGGCATCCACCCTCCGATCAGAAACCAGATCCGCCAGGTCCGCTGCCGGTACAGAGTCAGGGTACCCCAGCGTGCTCGCCAACTGCTCCTTCAGCGACTGTGGAGACGCGTCGTTTCCTGACTCAGCCTCCAAACCATCGCAGTGCTGGTAGGGCGCGTTCTGCTTCAGTGCACACAGCAGCCAAGCCTCAGATTTCGGCCTCGGGACCATCGGAACGCCCCGCGCAAAACCCTCGAGCGCGAACCCGTCGAGCATCGACTGGACCTTGGCCTTACGGTCTCCGCGACCCGCGGAGTGGGTGCCATCGGCATCACGGCACAGGATTGCGACAACGCCCTGCCCTTGCTCCGCTTCCAGCGCCTTCGCGTATTGCGCCAGTGCACGTGCATTGCGGAAATAGTAGGCCGTTTCCACAGGCCCCTTGCGACCGCGTAGCCGCGGCGGCTTGAGCGTTTTCGCCCGCTTCTTCAATGCCTGCTTCGACAGCGCATGCATCCGAGCTTCGGAGACTGCGCTGAACTCGCACAGATCCTCGATCACCTGGTCGGCGAGCCAAGCCATCGGCCCTGGGACGAAATCCTCCCCGGAGCAGGGATCGCATTGTGCGCAACGACCGATGTCGCTCGGCCCCTCGCCGCTTGCCAAAAACCACATCGCGCTAGTCCTGATCGGTTGCGCTCATCGCATCGATCTCGTCCTGAAGCGCTGTCAGATCGGTATCGACGAAGGCCTCGCCCGGCCCCATGACCTCGAGCTTCTCGGCCAAAGACGGGATCTCGAAGAACGGGATCGCCTGCGTGCGCCCACCAGTATCGCGATAGAGGTACTGCACGCCGGCACGGGCGACGTCGTCGTCCAACCAGTTCAGGATCATCGGGCTGTGTGTGGTCACCAACACCTGTTGCGGTGCCTCCAGCAGGCTGTCCAGCAGAAATTCCACCAGTTCCGGATTGATGCCGTTCTCGATCTCGTCGAACAGCAGGAAGCTGCTCTCGGTCAGCGTCTCGGCCAGGATCGCCATCAACCGCAGCATGCCGTCGTTAATGTGGGTAGCCTCGATGGAGAGCTTGCGCTTGCCGAACCGCTCAACGATGGAAAGTTCCTTCCAGCCGCGGCGTAGGGATCGCGCAGAAACGTCAGACAACCGCGGGTAGCACTTAGCCAGTTGTTCCAGTAACTGCTCGCGCTTTGCTGCTGGCAGCTCATAGAGAAAGGCCGACAACCGCTCGCCGCCAAGACCGAGCCTGCCATCGCTCGCATCGGTCCGACGGCGCAAAGATTGCGGGGACAACAGATCCAACGACGTCAATCGACGCATGAAGCCGACGAAGCTTCGCAGCGTCGGCGAGCGAAGCCGTTTCAACTCCAATGCCGATAGGGTCGACCCGGTGTAATCGAAAACAACCTCGATCTCCAAAGGAGCCTGCTTAGCACCAGTACCGATCGATATCACGCCGTCATTGAGCCGATAGACCCGTTTTCCGTTGACATGAACCACCTCCTGGGTGCACTGCAATCGGTTTCGGTTGAAGCTTCCCTGCCAAACCAATCTATTGTCACCGCGGACAGCCTCGATCCTGAGAACGATATTGCTCTTGGCAACGAGCTTCGAGTTTAGATCGCTTGCCTTCCAACCGCGCTCACCCATGAAGCCATCCAGATGTCTAAGAAACAGCCGCGAGGCGAAGTCCAGCGCCTGAATGACGGCGGACTTACCGGCTCCGTTCAGCCCGACCAAGCAGGTCAGCTTCGCCAGTGGCACCTCGAACTCCACCAGGGACTTGAAATTGTCGATGCGGAAGCTGACGAGAAGCATGCGGTCTCGGGCTTGATTCGGCGATTCAGTTGATTGTTGCATGGCCGCAGCCTCTCTCAGAGCGCGCACCGGTTCTTCGAAGAGCCGATCGCGATGAACCTACCGTCGACCATCGGAGCGTGCGACACCTGCCTGAAGGGGCATCGATTCGCGACGGGGACATGGGCGGTCATTTCCTGCCAGCTTTACCCTCGCTCCCACGCTCCAGCGTGGGAGTATCTGGCCGGCGCTCCAGCGCCGCGTGTCTCCGGCGCCGACGCGAACGTGACGCTCCAGCACCTGCCCTGGCTCCCACGCTGGAGCGTGGGAGCCAGTCGTGTCGATCAGGAATCCCATTCCGGTGCCTCCCGCCCCAGGTCGCGCGGTCGAGCGAAGTCGGCGTCCTCGCCAACGTCGGGCATCGCGCCAAGGAGGCGCTTGATCGTTTCTGCCGTGGCATCTGGCGCCGCCTCGGCCTCGAAGATGATCGCGACGCGGACCGGGCCGACGGGGCTCTCCGCCGGCAGTTGCAGCCGCAGGCAATGGTCCTGCGGCACCTCGGCCAGGGCCTCGTAGTATCGGGTGGTCATGGTGTCGGCTCCTGAGAAAAGAGGTCGCGGATGGCTCGGGCCTTGTCCCGAGTGCGTTTCGATCTTCCGCGCGACTTGGCCGCGGCAGATCGCGCGCGCTTGCCTGCGCCCTTGTCATGCAGCCCGGCTATGACCTCCTCGGCGTAGCGCTCGTGGTTGAGGCGGAGCAGGCGGTCGAGGACTTCGCGGCGGGCGGGTTCGCTGAGGGTGTAGCGGAGGCCCTGTTTGGTGTCGTGGAAGCCGTGGCCGAGGTCGAGGGCACCGGGGGAGCGGTCCCAGCCGTAGGCGGCGGCGACGGCTTGGTCCATCTCGACGTGGAGGGCGCGCAGTTCGGCGATGTCGGCGCTGGTCTCGGCCGGGTCGTGGAAGCGGTTGTAGGTCTTGGTCAGGCCCTCCTGGCGGGCCTGCATGATCTGTTGGCGATGGCTGTAGTAGCGCTCGCCGATGGCTTCGAGGTCGGTGAGGTTGTTGGGGAAGGGGAAGGTTTCGAAGGCATCCGTAGTGACATACTTAAGTCGAGTTTCTAGCGTCGAAGAATGCTTTCGCGTCCAAATCTCATGGACACTACTGTTCAAGAGCGCGAACTCTGCCGCCGTGTCTAATGCTATGACTTTCGTCATGTGCGAGAACACGAGAGACGCAGAGCAGAAACTGAAGGCACAGTATTTGGTCGTTTCGGGAATCACAAGAGTCCGTTGCTTACCCGAGATTGCAGCATATAGGCCTGGACAGCGTTCCGCAAAGCGCCACCAACGCTCTCGATAATTGGAACGCTTGCTTTTTGCGCGTTGCGGCTTCACACGAGCCTCAACAAGGTCGAGCAGGATGGGGTAGTCAGCCGCGACGGGATCAGGATAGTCCGCTGGGACGCGACCCTTCTGAAGCCATTCTTTGCGTAGCACAGCGTCCGCGCTAGCCCAAGATCCTTCAATAGAGCGGCTCAGCGGCCAATCCTGGAAATTGATTACCCACCGACTCGGATCTTGGAATGGTCGACTGTTTAGGTCTTCGCCACTGAGATATGGAAAGACGCAGTCTCGGTGCCTTTCTTCATCAAGCAACAGTCTTTTCGCCTGACACTCGTCTAATAGGAAACCTGTTCCCAGAACAACAGAACCTTGAAAAGATATTTGAGCGTTTGCGGCAATCCGTTTCGGAAGCCCAATCACAGCGCCAGGCTCGGCGAGGTAGGCCGTAATGCCGGAGACGGGTTGATCGTTCAGCGTCCAACCGGCTTGCCAGGCGCGCCCTTCGGGTGAGCGATGCAACCACACATGGGCAACCTCCAGGCTGGCGCCGCCGGGCCATTTGCGGCTGGGGATAGCGCGGGGGATGGCGAGACCGCGCTCTGTGAGTTGGTCAAGACCGACTTCACGGGTGTCGCCCTGCGCGATGGTGTTCGTGGCGAGTAGTCCGGCCATGCCACCCGGGCGCAGCAATCTCGCAGCGCGCAAGAAAAAGTAGGCACAGAGATCAGCGTTACCCTTAACACCCCGGCCAATCACGCCAGATAAGTACTCCCGGTAAGACTTGCCGAGACTGCCTGAGATCTTCTTTCCACCCATGAACGGCGGGTTGCCGATGAAGGCGTCGAAGCCAGGTGGCTTGGCTGGGGCCGGCGGCGGCTGTGGGAGCGGCCTCCGGCCGCGATTGGCGTCGGCTTTGGGCTCGGGCGGCGGGTTCGTCACGGCTTGGTCGCGGCTGGAAGCCGCTCCCACGGGGTGGCGTTGGGCTTGGTCTGGCGCGGGCGGGTTCGGCTGGCCGCGGAGGAAGACCTCCGGGAAGGCGAGCGGCCAGTGGAGTGGGCGGCGGCCGTCGAGCCAGTCGGCGGCCTGCTGTTCCATGGCGCCAAGGTCCAGCAGGGCTGCGGTCTGGAGCAGGTCGTCGGCGCTGGTGCGCTTCTGTGCGGCGGCGGCGAGCTTGGCGCCGGTGACCAGGTCCGCGAGCAGGCGGGTCTGGCGGACATCTTCCTCAGCGTCGGCGAGCAGCAGGGCCTTGCTCTCGACCTGGTCCAGGCTGTTGTCCGGGATGGCGGCCAGCTCGGCGCGTTTGGCGGCGGCGTCGAGCAGGGCGTCGGCGTGGGGCTGGAGGCGCTGCTGGCCGCTGCCGTCGATGTAGAAGGCCGTAAGCTCATCGAGGCCGGCGACGCCGAGCAGGGAGTCGCCGGCCACCAGGGCGTGATCGAGGAAGGTGAAGGGCCGGTCGCGCTGCAGGGTGGCGAGCCAGAGGGAGAGCTTGGCCATCTCGACGGCCAGCGGGTTGACGTCGACGCCGTAGAGGCAGCGGTCAGCGACCAGCCGGCGGGCCACCAGGCGGCGCTCCTCGGGGTCCGACGGGATCGGGCAGCTGGGGGGTCGCTCGCCGGCCAACATGCCGTCCGGGGCGATGACGACCTCGCCCGGGTGCTCGGCCTCCAGCCGCTCCCAGGCGGCGACCAGCTTGTCGGCCAGGTAGCGGCAGGCCTGCACCAGGAAGGCGCCTGAGCCGCAGGCGAGGTCGCAGACCTTGAGCGCGAGGATCTCGGCGGGCGGGCGCAGGGTCTCGCGGCTCGGCGGGACGCCCTCGGCCAGGCCGGCGTAGACCAGCGGGTCGAGGGCGTGGCGAACCATGGGCTCGGTGAGTTCCGGCGGGGTGTAGTGGGTGCCGGAGCTGCGGCGGTCCTGCCCGGCGCTGACGAAGACGCTGCCGGCGCTGATGACGACGGGGTAGCCCAGGCTGTCGGCGCGCAGCAGGGCGGCGAAGGGCAGAACGCGGGCCTGCAGGGCGTCGTCGTTGTCGCAGGCGGTGCGCAGCCGGCTGTGCTCGCGGGCGTCCGCGGCGTTGGCGGTGTCGGGCTGGCCATTGGCCTGGGCGCCCTCCTCGGGCAGCGTTACGGCCCGGCGCAGCGCGGCAAGGCTGCGCTTGGTCTGCTGCTTGAGCGCGGCGGCGAGGGGGTCGATGCCCTGTTCGCGCAGCGTTTCCAGCTCGGCCAGAGCCAGGTGGACGGTGCCGTTACCGGCGGCGGTGAGGCCGAGCACGGGCTCCGGGGTGCGCCGGGCGGTGTGGTCCAGCAGGCCCTCGTAGACGCTGCCGATGTTCTCCTCGGTGAGCGCGCGGAACGACAGCCGCCGGGCCTGGGCCGGGCCGCCGCCTGGCGTGGCGAGCTCGAGGGTTTGCAGCGCCTCCAGCAGGTGCAGCACGGTGCGGTTGTGGATGGCGAGCGGCTGGGAACTGCTTGATACAGAGGGGGTCTCCAGCCAGCGGCTGCCGGCGGGGCGGCCCTCCAGGAACGGGAAGGCGTCCGGGTCGAACAGGTGGCCGCCGTAGGCCGGCAGGCGCAGATCCTGGGCCTCGCTGCCGGCGTAGATGAGCCGGAACAGCGCGAGCAGCCGGTTCCAGGCGTCGTAGCGGCGCTCCAGGAGCTCTTCGCCCTGCTGATCGGCGACCTCGCGCAGCTGCCCGCCAAGGGTGGAGACGGCGTAGTGCTGGGCGTAGATGGGGTTGTCCGCCGGCAGCAGAAAGCGCTCCTCGGCGAACAGCAGGAACACCAGGCGCATCATCACCGTGAGCCCGGCCTCGTAGAGCCGCGTGACGCTGTAGCCGGCCAACAGCGCGCGCCCGCGCTCCTTGTCCAGGCGGTCGATGGACTGGATCAGGATCTCCACCGCGGCCAGCACCTGGGCGCCGAGCTGCTCGGTGACGTCCTGCTGGTGCTCGGCGCTCTCGGCAAAGAGCGCGGCGAGGCCGTCCTCGGGCGGCACGCCGAAAAAGCGCCGCGCCCCGAGCAGGCTCACCAGCGCGCGCAGGGTCAGCGGCTCCTCGCGCCAGAGGCTGGCGTGCCAGGTGGCGTAGCTGGCCGTCTCCACGTCCCGGGGGGCGTAGATCAACAGCCAATCCTCGCCGTTGGTGACCAGCCCCAGCGGCACGTCGGCGGCGCGCAGCAGGTCCGCCATGCGCGCGGCCGGCGAGGCCTTCCAGAAGCGGCCCGGCACGGTTCTGTCCAGGCGTTGGTGGACGGGCCAGGTCTGGATCAGGAGACGGGTCCGACCGGACTGTCGCGGTGCCTGGTCGGCTGTGGTGCCGAGGTCGCCGGGCGGCGCTTGTCCCGCCGCGCTGCTGGAATCCGGCAGGGCAGACATCTGTGCAGTCGCCTGAGCAGCCGCCTCTGCACCCGCCTGAGGCGCAGCATCACCGAACAGATCCGGCGTCGGATTCGCCTCCACCGGCGCCTCCACCACCCCGCCAACCGCCGGCGCCACCAGCGCCAGGTCCGGCCGCAGCACCTCGCCCTCCTCGGTGCGGTTCAACCGCAGCGCCGGAGGCAGCGATTGATCCCGCAGCAACGCCGCCTCCGGCAGATCCAGCACCTCCTCCAGCACAAACCGAATCCACGCCTGATGCAGCACCGGGTCCGGCGCACCGCCCTCCCCGCTCGCCTGCCACTCCGCATAGGCCTGCGCCAGCCCACGCCGCAGGTCCCCGTCCACCATATCCAGCCCCTGCGGAAACACCCGCAGCAGCACCGGCAGCGACAGGAACGGACCGGACTGATCGATCAGGCCGAGCCATTCGGTGTGGTGGCGGGGGGTAGACACCTTAAGCGAATCCGCTAAAGCCGTACAGCACGAAGCATCTCAGCCAGAACCCGACGATTGACATAATCGATCGAACCATCCCGTTCCAAAACCTCGAAATCTATCGCCCCGCAGTGAGGATTGATCCTACCGTAGCCTGACCGGCGCGGAATCGACTTCATTTCCCTATCGCCCTTTTTCTCTTGTTTAGCGAGACATATCCGCAGCGTCTCAGTACAGCGGTAAACTTGCTCAAGAGCCGCCTTGTGTTCTTCCAGCAAATTTGCAAACTCCACATCCTCGCGAACACGACCAGCTTGCTCAGCTTGGATATAGGCAGCTGTATTCCCCGAATCCTTTTCCGCTCGATCAATAAAGCGCTGCAGCGTTCCCTTACTCTTGGAATCAAGCAGAATTCGGATACGTTGCCGCCATGTTCGCAAGACTTCATAGAGCGAAAAGATCCACATTCGCGAGAGTGCGGAAACGAACATTGCTGACTCTGTCGGCGTCCTTTCAATGTCTAACAGCTCCTCCAACAAAGCGTACTCTTGTTGCGTTAGAAAAGGGTCCAATACTGCAATGTCTTGCGCCTGCATTAGCAGAAAAATGTCATCAAATAATGCCAATCTCTGAAATAGCTCATAGGTGCGGTCGAAGTCGATCTCTTCGATCACAGGATAATCAACGTAGGGACAATTGAAGTCGGTCATGTCTTGAGCTCGACTCTATTCTTCACCGCAATCGCTGCGGCACCAAAAAACTCACCGCCACCGGAAACAACCGCGGCACCGGCTCGGCATAGCGTCGGCGGATGTTTGCCGCCTCCTTCTCCCGCTCCTGCGGGATCGCTTCGAGCCGCGCGCGCAGGTTGGCGAGGTCGCGCTCGCGCTGCTCGATTTCGGGGTCGGTCCAGAGGCTGAGCTGGAGGGGTTCTTCGGCGCGGGCGAGTTCGGCCTCGATCTGTTGCTGGAGCTGGCCAAGCACGGCGTCGATCTCGGCGATCTCGCGTTGCATGCGTTCGCCGAGGAAGGACTGGAGGTTCTTGGTGCGGTCGGCGGCGCGGCGCTCGAGGGCTGCCATCAGGCTATCGGCGATGCCGGGCCAGAGGGCCTGGAAGCGTTGCTGCACCTCGGCGCCGGCGGCCTGCGGCAGGGCGGCGTCGAGCAGGCGGTCGACCTCGGAGACGGTGCCGATGCGGCGGAAGCGGCCCTCGCTGAGGGTGCCGCCGGCGCTGATGATCTCCTCGTGTAGACGTTGCCCGCCGACGCCATCGGCACCGCCGCCGAGCACGAGGATGCGGCCGTGGGCGATGACCGCCGGGGTGTCCAGCGCGCTGTCGGGCAGCAGCCGGGCCGTGACCCGGTGCAGGCGCTTGCGGGTGTCGCTGGCCCAGAGCTCGGCGCGCAGCAGGTGCAGGCACATCTGCACCAGGCGATGGTTGAGGTGGGCGAGCACGACGTCGTCGCGGCCCTGCGCCAGGGCGTGGTCGAAGACGATGGGCCGGATGGCGCGGGTGTGCGGGTGCTCGAGGCCCTCGGTGCAGTTGGCCCAGCTGCCGGTGAGCTGCGGCAGGCGGAACACCGGGCAGCGGCTGCGTTGGCCGCTCGGGTCCGGCCATAGCCCGGGGAGATCGGCCTCGATGAGCGCGGGCTGGCCGGCGAGTTGCAGGCCGAGCTGGACGGCGCGCTGGATGTTCTCCGGCGCCAGGTGCAGCTCGCGGCGGGAGGCGAGGAGCTTGTCGTGCAGCTTGCCGAGCTGCTCGCGCAGGTCGCGCTCGAAACTCAGGCGTCGGCGCAGGTTGCGGGCCTGGTCCTCGGCGTGGCGGGTGTCGAGGCTGCGGCGGCGGCCGAGCATGGCCTCTTCCACCTGGTCGGCGATGACCGGGCCGACCTTGCCGAGGTCCTCGCGGATCTGCTCGACCTTGAGCACGGCGCGCATCAGGAATTCGTGGTCGGCTTCCAAGGTGCCGGGGTCGCTCGCGGCCTGCTCGGGATCGGCGGCGGCGATGTTGCCGCCGACGAAGTGGTAGATGTTCACCCGGTCCGCGCGCTGGCCGTGGCGGTCGATGCGGCCGTTGCGCTGCTCCATGCGGTTCGGGTTCCAGGGGATCTCGTAGTGGATCAGATTGGCGCAGTGGTTCTGCAGGTCCATGCCTTCGGAGGCGGCGTCGGTGGCGAGCAGGATGCGCACGTCGGAGGCCTCCGGCGCGGCCTGGAAGGCGGCCTTGATGCGCTCGCGCTGGTCTTGGTCCTGACCGCCGTAGAGGAGCATCAGGCGGTCACCGCCGGTTAGGCCCTGCGCCGCCAGCAGGGTGTGCAGCCAGACCTGGGTGGCTCGGTACTCGGTGAAGATGATGATCCGCTCGTCGCTCCACCGACCGCCGGGGCGCAGGTGCGTCTCCAGCCAGTCGATGAGCCCGGCTGCCTTGGCGTCGGCGCGCTGCGACAGGGCCGCGGCGCCGTCGATGAGGCGGTCCAGCAGGGCGAGGTCGTCGGCGGCGACGCCCTCGAACAGTTCGCTGGCGGTGTCGGTGAGGTCCAGCTCCTGCTCCTCCAGCACGGCATCGTCGGCGAAGTCCTCGCCGAGGCCATCGATGCGGGCGCGCAGCACGCCAACGCTGGGGGTGCTTCGACGGCTGGGCTTGTTGTCCCGCCTGCGGCGGCGCAGGGTCTCGCGGTGTTGCTCCAGGGTGCCGGCAAAGGCGGCTGGGGAGGAGAACAGGCGCTTTTTCAGCAGCTTCAGCACGAATTCGGTGCCGAGCTTTTCCGCCGGCCCGAGTTCGGCAGCAAGCCGCCGTGCGCCGTAGTCCTGCAACAACCGGTGCAGCTCGCGCTCGGCGTCCGGGTAGGCAATCTCGATGGGCTCGATGCGGCGCTCCGGGAAGCGCGCGCTGCCGTCCCAGCGCCGCGGCAGGTCGCGCTTGAGGCGGCGCACCATGATGCGCTGGAGCTGTTTCGGGTCCGGATCGACCCCGCGGCTGAAGCGCTGCGGGTCGAGCAGGTCCAAGAGCGCGGTGAAGCTCTCCCGGTAGCCGTTGTGCGGCGTGGCGGACAGGAACAGCTTGTGCTCGAAGTGCGGCGCAATGGTGCGGATGGCGGCGGTGCGCTGGGAGTCGGTGGCGTACTGGCCGCGACCGGCCGGGGCGACGTTGTGCGCCTCGTCGACGATCAGAATGTCGAACTTGCGCGGCCAGCCCGGCTGGCCGTCGGCGGGCAGCAGGTGTTTGAACAACGCCAGCGGTCGCTCGCGCTTCAGGAAATCGATGGAGGTAATGAGCCGCGGGAAGTGCGCCCAGGGATTCACATGCAGCCCGCGGCGGCGGCGGAGTGCCTTCTGCTTGTCGCTGTCGATGATCTCGAAGCGCAGGCCGAACTTGTCGCGCATCTGCTCCTGCCACTGCACTTGCAGCGCCGACGGGCAGACGACGAGCACAGTCCGCGCACGATGGCGCAGCAGCAGCTCCTGCACGACGAGGCCGGTCTCGATGGTCTTGCCGAGGCCGACGTCGTCGGCCACCAGCAGATTGACCCGCGGCATGGTGAGCGCTCGTGCGACGGGGTCGAGCTGGTAGTCCTCGATCTGGATGCCGCTACGGAACGGTGCCTGCAACGCACGCACATCAGCAGAAGAGACGGCGCCCCAGCGGACCGCGTCGATGAAGCAGTCCAGCATCTCCGGCGCGTCGAACCCGACCACGTCCGGCAGCCCCGAGCGCTCGTGGATGGTCCGCGACGGCTCGATGCCCCACAGCACCTGGAGTTCTTCGCCGAGCCCATCGTCCTCGATCGACGACAAGGTGACAAGGGCCGCATCAGCGCCGGCCTTGCGCACCACATCCGGCGCAAACGGCGAGCGCGAGACATCCACCACCACCCAGGGCCGCTGGCGGACCTCGACGACCTGCCCTGCATCGGGTGCGTGCATCCCTAAAGCTCCGGTGCATGCCCTCAGCGGGAACCGGGCGGCACGATTCGCGCGGTTTCTGCAACATCGGCCACACCCGGCACCGCCGCCGGCCGATAGCCCCGAATCATCACCTCCGACATAGTCGCCAGGCTGCGGTGCTCGCGCGCGGCGTCCTCACGCAGCTTGGCCTTCACGTCCGGGCTGATGCGGTAGGTCAGGTTTTCGGTCTTGGTGGCGGGCATGCCCGCGGCGCTCCCGTGTCTATATCTGTGTGCACGCAACTGTAACGCAGAACGCGGTTGTTGTCTCTCTGATCATCTCCCGGCCAAATTCCCAAGTCATGCCGCGCCGACATGCTGGAGCCTTCCCACACTGCCGACCCCGGTGGTCAAGCCTGAGCAGGTGGAGCAGTGCGGTCAGCGATGGTTCGCGGGAAGGGCTTCGAGGGAAGTGTTTTGGACGCCCGTGCACGGCGAGCTGAGCCGAGGCGCGGTTACGCTCGGCCGGCAACCTCGGCTCTCGGCCGATGGCTTTGTACATATCCATCAGGTTAGCGGTCGACAGCGGCAGGTAGAACACCCGGTAGAGCCGCGGATGCAGGACGGCGGTGACCTTGCGGCAGACCGTCGTCTTAGTGATGGGGCAGAAACAAGCTAAACGGGTTTTTGGCTTGGGTGTCGCCTGCCGACTCATTCGGCACCGCTATCGGCGTCGGTATCGGTATCGGCGTCGGTATCGGCGTCGGCGTCGGTATTGAACCGACCAACCCATCCACCAAGCTCCTCGCTGACCGCGTAGCCACGCTGTCCGCGCTTCGTGAGCATGGCCACGATACGATCGAGCAGTGCCTTTTGCTTGCTGTTGTCGTCTGCGGACAACGCTTCGCACACCAGCGAGCACGTCCTCAATCGCAGCGCACTCCAGCGCCGAGCCTCGTGCGATTTCAAACGACCGGCGTTGATCCTTCGCGTTACGCTGTCCTTTCACATGCTCGCAGTCGCGCTAGGCCCAGCCGACAGACTCGATGGCCGCACGCTAGACGTCGAGCTTATCATGACCGAATGGCATAGGGCGTTTTCTCTCTCGATTCCGATAGCGACCCCGACACCGATTAGGCTTCCATAGTGCGTTCGATGAAGCAATCCAAGACCCGGAATCGGTTTGGCATCAAAACTCAGCACATTTCGACAGTCTAGGGTCTTGCCCAAATTGGCCGGTGGTTTGCCAATGAGTGAGAGTAACAACAGTCAAATGAATGAGAGCAACGACAGTCTGAGTTTCCCATCGTTACCGCTGACCAATGGTCGACGAGGTGTCGGGTCGGTGACTGGCTGCAATGGTGAACAGTAAATCAATGACAGGATCAAGACCGTAGCGAATAAAAAAACAGCCGCTGGGCAGCGGCTGTTCTTCAATCGCCATTCTGGTGGCTACGGCTAGATTCGAACTATTCTGGTGGCTACGACTAGATTCGAACTAGCGACATCGGCATTATGAGAACTGTTCAAGCGGTTTCCACAAGCCGCTGATAATCCGGGCGAGTCCTACCCAAGTGACTGTTCTGGATTGGAGTCCCGGCCTCTAGCCTGCTGTCATGCAATTGCACCTGATTGCAGGAAACTGCATAATTCCGTGACCCCAGCGTGACCCCAGCATCCTGGGGTCACAGAAACAGCGAAGCCGAGCGACGCGGCAACGTCGACTCGGCTTCTCGTCACAACCCGACGTAGGAGGTCGAATCGTGACTACCGAAACCATACCGCAAGCACCCTTCAAATTCACGGGGAAGCGACTCGCCGACCTGCCGCCGGCCGACGGCAAGCGCTACACCGTCAAGGATTCCGATCAGCCCGGTCTGATCGGCGTCGTCTATCCGGCGAGCGCGACCTACCCGCACGGCCTCGAGGTGCTCCAGGTCCGCGCCCGTCCGCGCGGCTGCACCAATGCCGTCCGCGTGAAGATCGCCATCGTCGGCGAACTGCCCATGACAGCGCTGAAGGATCAGCCGTCCGTCCGTGGTCGCGTCACCGAAATCCTGGCCAAGCTGCGGCAAGGCATCAACCCGAACCACGAGCTACGCCAGCAATTGGCCGAGCAGCGCCAACAAGCCGACGCGGACAAGCCGCTGAACGGCATCACCGGCGCGATGGCCGTCACGCGACACGCCGAGCTGAGCAAGTCCGCATCGGCGAACCTGGCCATGCGCGCGATGCAGGTCCTACGCGCGACGCACCGGTTCGCCACCGAGTTCTACGGCACCGAGGACAACGAGCTGCCGTTCGGCCGCTGTCCGGTCGACAAGCTCAACCGGATACAGACCAAATGGTCGAAGGGCAAGGCCCGCACCGGACGGCTAGCGGTTGACGGGCTGGCGCCCTGGCTCGCGTCGGTCCGCAACCTGCCAGCGCACCAGAAGCGCGCAGACGGCGATTGGGCGCGCGTCGCGGTCTACCTGGAGCTGATCCTGTTGACCGGACTTCGGCGCCGCGAAGCCGGCTATCTGCGCTGGGACGACGTCGATCTGCGCCGGGCCACCTTCACCGTTCGCGCAACGAAGAACGGCGAGGACCACACCCTGCCGATCGGCCAGCGCGTTCGCGACCTGTTCGCGCTGCGCCAAGCGGCCGATCCGGCGAGTGAGTACGTCATCGGCACCGCACAGATTCAGCGCCAGCTCGACGCCATCGAAGCCGACACCGGTCTGAAGATCAGTCCGCATGATCTGCGCCGAACATGGGCGTCGATGGCGGAACGCGCGGGAGTCGGCGCCTACGGCATCAAGGCCGCACTGAATCACAAGACGACCGGCGACGTCACCGGCCTGCACTATGCACAAGTCTCGGTCGAGGACCTGCGACCGATCATGCAACAGGTCGAGGACGTCATCCTGCGGCACGCTGAACGACGCAACGATAACGTCGTCATGCTGCGGACCGAAGACGCGGCATAACCGAGCGCGACGGATTCACCTGCCCCATCAAGAGCGAGACGACCGGCATGCCCGACCTGCACCCGCAATTTCTGACCGACACCGACGGCAGACCCCTGTCCGTCTTGCTCCCCATCGCCGAATACACGGCCCTGATCGAGCGCATCGAAGTCCTGGAAGACCTGAATGACGCCCGCGAGGCGCTCGCCCGGATCGAGCGCGGCGAGGAGGAAACAATCCCGTGGGAAGCGGTCAAGGCCGAGCATGGCCTATAGCATCGTCTTCACCAAGGCCGCCAAGCGCCAGTTCGACAAGCTCCCCAAGCCGGCGCAACGCCAGCTTGGCGGCGTCATCGAATCGCTTGCAGCCGATCCGCGCCCTGCCGGCGTAGTTAAGCTGTCCGGCGAAGAACGCCTATATCGCGTCCGCAGCGGCGACTACCGCGCCATCTACCAGGTCGAGGACAACCGACTGCTGATGGCCGCTGGCCTGGTCGACCTTGGTGTATCTCGACGGCCGGCTGACAGAGTACGGAAAGCCGTCCGACGCCACCGGTGACACGATCGAGGACCGTCGTCAGTGGTATCAGGCGTTTCTCTGGCAGTGCGAACAGCGCGGACACAAGCCAGGCTGGGCGTTCTTCGCGTACCAGGCGAAGTTCAAAGCCAAGCCGCCTTGGGCATGGCGCGATTTGCCGCCGATCGAACCGACGTTTGAGCAGTATCGATGGATTCGGAGCTACTACATCCGGTCGGCGAAGCGCCGAGGTTCAGCATGATCCGAGTCCCTGCTCCTCTACCGGTAGACTGCACGTCGGCACCGCTGGTACCGACGGCAAAACCGAAACCCCGCCGCCAAGCCCATGCCATGCGCGCGCAAACGTCGTACGCAAAACGATGAAAAGAGGGTCAACTGGCAAAAAGGCAAGGCGCATGAGTACCGGCTCACCTGGCAACCACCGGACGGTTTGCAGAGAAAGCCAACCGACCATGTGCGGCGCACATTCCGACCATTCTCGAATCCACCGAAAACAAGGCGAAGCATCGCGCGCGGCTGATTTTGGTTAGATCGGCAGCTACGACAGATCGGCATTGCCTGTTACGGCGTAACGAAACAGCGAGGGCACCATGGCCATGACCAACGCGGAGAGGCAAAGGTAGTATCGGCAGCGGCACCTGACCGACGTGGGCGGCAAAGGCGCTCGGCTCAACCTTGTCGTCAATATCGAGGTCAAGGCGGCGCTTGAGCGGCTTGCAGCCTGTTACGGCGTAACGCTCCGGGAAGCGGTACGACTCGCAGCAGATCAGGCGGAGACGGCGCTTCTCGACAGCCTGTCGGCAGACCAGCGAGCGGCCTACTATCGCGGCGAGCTGGCGTTACAGCGTAATGGCAATGATGCAGGCCGCGACCAGACCATCATCAGGTTGTTCGAGGCCGGGAAGTCGAAGCGAGGGATAGCGCGCGTGGTCGGCTGTTCCGATGGCACGGTTCGGAATGTTCTCCGGCGTCACCAGGTCGACGCGCCAACCGAACAGCCCGCCGCTGAGCCCGAGACGCTCGCGTGCCAAGCGTGCCAGAAAACCCCATGAAACTCGACCTCTGCGGAGCGAAAACCCGAGCCGGCGGAAAATGCCGCTGCAAGGCGCTGTCCAATGGCAGATGCCGGCATCACGGCGGACTGAGCTCTGGCCCCAAAACCGCCTAGGCTGAAGTTCCCAGGCACAAGTCAGACTTTTCTTAAGTAAATCAATTAATTAGAAAATTTTATGGTTCACCGCTCTGCCTACACCTAACTGTCTGATTATTTTGCTGAAGCATAAATCAAATTTGTGCAAAAATCCAATTTACATGCCTACATTTTTACGAGCAAATTTTCGATATTTTACAACGATTACAAATAGTTAGATGCGAAATTGGGCAGATTTTACGGGGAACTTCAGCCTAGGGGCGTGAACAGTCCGCGCACAACCTGGAAGCCGCCCGCCGTGCCCTGACCAGCGACGCCCACCGGGAAACCCGCCATCGTCGTTCCGTCAAGTCGGCAGCAACGAAGCGTCGGCGTGAGCGGGCACGACGCCAACGCGAGTCGGACCTGCGACTCGGGATTCGATTTCCAGCGTCTTTCTACGGACTCGACGATGGCGACGCCTGAAGCTCAAGCCCGCTGGCGAGCGCGCGACCCGAAGCACACCATCGAGGTGCGGCTGACCCCCGCCGCCGTGAGCCGGTTGGACAACCTGGTCGCCCGCAGCAATGCCAAAGGTCGAGCCGAAGTCATCGAACGCCTCTTGATGGCCGAGCCCGGCGAACACCCCGGCGCCTTCCTCAATGAGGCCATGAGGCTCGCGCGGAGCTTCTTTGAGGCAACCGGGACCCGCGAGGCCGCGCTGCGCGACTCCGCAGGCAACGTCTACCAGGTGAAAATCGAATAGAGTGCGTCTTGATCCTCAGTCTCCCGCGGTCACGTAAGCGCTTGCTCCGTGCATGAAGGTCTCCAAGGGCTCTTGGTTGAGCAGGACATAGCGCAGCAGAAAGCACCGGAACCGAGGCCGAAAACTCGAAGATCGGTCGGGCCTTGCCTGCTCGTCGATCTGCCTGCCGCGTCGGCACGACCGGATTTCTGCACGGCGGGACATGAGGTCAGCGGTGCGGACTGCCGCAATGTCGGCTTTGGCAGCGGACTTTGACGAATCGGCAGGTTGTGCAAAGGTCTTCGTTGGCAGTACATTGGCATCACCAAAGCTCACCGGGTGATCCGATGCGTCGCACCAAGAACGAAGTCCTCACCATCCGTACGACCTCCGAGGTCAAGGCGCTGCTGAGGCTCGCCGCCGAGCGTGAGCGCCGTTCCGTTGCCTCTATGGTTGAGGTGCTGATCCTTGACCATGCACGAGCGCGCAGCCTGGCGCAGGCCGATCAGGATCAACCGCCGCGCGCCGGCTCGGCGGAGCACGACAGCTCAGCAGCGGCGAAACCGTGACCCCCGTGGCACAAGGCTCCAGAGGCCGCGACCTCTTCATCGTCGACAACAGCGCGTTCGGCTGGACAGGGCTGCGCTACCTCGAAGAATGGTGCGGGATCGCCAAAGCCTTCGATATTGCAACCGGGTACTTCGAGATCGGCGCCCTCCTTGCCCTGGACCAGCACTGGCAGGGGCTGGACAAGATGCGCATCCTGATGGGCGCCGAGGCCACCCAGCGCTCGCGAAAGGCGATCCTGGAGGCCGTGCGCTCACGGGCCGTCGAGCGACTCGACGACAGTCTTGAGGCGGACAAACAGCAGAACCCGTTCCTGCACGGCGTCTCCGCGATCCTGGAGGCCCTGCGCGCCCGCCAGATCGAGTGCCGGGTCTACGACCGCGACAAGTTCCATGCCAAGGCGTACATCACGCACGCCAAGTTGGAGGTGGTCGGCTCCCAGGCCCTCGTCGGCTCCAGCAACTTCACGGCGCCCGGTCTCACCAAAAACGTCGAGCTAAACATTCAAGTCCAGAGTGCGCGCGAGGTGGCGCAGCTTCAGGAGTGGTTCGAGGAGCACTGGGAAGACGCCACCGACGTCACCGATACCATCATCGAGACCGTCTCGCGGCACATCCACCTGTACACGCCCTTCGATATCTACACCAGGGCACTGTTCGAGTTCTTCCGCGGCCACGAGCTGACCGCCACCGAGTGGGACGAGAGCCACTCGAAGATGTTTCCGCGGCTCGACCGCTATCAGCAAGAAGCCTACTGGGCGTTGATGAAGATCGCGCGCCAGCACGGCGGCGCCTTCCTCTGCGATGGCGTGGGTCTCGGCAAGACCTTCGTCGGCCTGATGCTGATCGAGCGGCTAGTGCTGCACGAGGGCAAGCGGGTCGTGCTGTTTGCGCCCAAGGCCGCGAAAGAGGGGGTTTGGGGACCACATCTGCGCGCGTGGCTGCCCCACATCGGCGGTTTCGGCGGCAACGCCGACTTTAGCAACCTGGCCGTGTTCAGTCATACCGACTTGAACCGCAAGGGCGACTTCCCGGAACGCTTCCAGCGCATCGCCGAGCTGGCCGATGCGGTCATCGTCGACGAGGCCCACCACTTCCGCAACCCCGGCCGCGAGGGCGACGAGGCCGAAGGCAAGGCACCGTCGCGCTACTACCGGCTGTTCGAACTGCTCGACGATGCGGTGCGCCCGAAGACCCTGTTCATGCTCACGGCGACGCCGATCAACAACCGCCTCAGCGATCTGCGCCACATGATCGAGCTGTTCACACGCGGCGACGACGCCTACTTTGCGCGAACACTCGGCGTCAATAACCTGCGCAGCCATTTCAACAACATGGAGAAGGCGCTGCGGCAAAGCGTCGGCCATGATGTGCCCGACATCGCGGAGGTCATGGGCGAAGCCCAGGAACTGCTCACCGGCGACTCGATCTTTACCAGCCTGGTCGTTCAGCGCAGCCGCGCCTACGCCCGCGAAAGCCAAATCCGCGAAACCGGCAAGGCCGCCATGTTCCCGGAGCGTCGCGCCCCACAGGTGGCGGAATACTCCATCCGCAAGACCTACGGACACCTGCTGGACATGTTCGAGAAGGCGTTCCAGCGCAAGAACCCCCTGTTTACGCTGCCCATGTACTACCCGCTGGCCTGGTACAAGGGTTCGGACGCTAGCATCGATCCTTTCGAGCAGAACCGCCAGAAACAGGTCGTCGGGCTGATCCGCACCAACTTCCTGAAACGTTTCGAAAGCTCGGTCGCCGCCTTCGAGCTGTCCTGTGATCGCCTGCTGAAAAAGCTGCTCGCCTTCCTGGAAGTCCACAGCGAAACCGATGCGGAGAAGAGGCGCCTGAAACGCTGGAAGTTGCAGAACCACGAGGTTCTCGGCTATGCGGTGCAACGCCAGCTCGACCTCTGGGGCGACGACGGCGACGAGACCGACGACGAAGACATCGTCCCTCAAGAAATGCTCGATGCCGTTGAGCGTCTCGACCGAGACGAGTTCGACGTCCCGGAGATGATGCAGGAGACCTTCCTGGATCTCGACCAGATCGTCCAGTTCATCGGCGAGGCACGCAAGTTCGAACCCAAGCACGACGATAAGCTGAAGAAGCTGATCCGGCTGCTGAAGGTCAAGGACGTGGCCGGGCAGAAGGTTCTGATCTTCACCGAATTCGCTGATACCGCCCGCTATCTGAAGGGCCAGCTCGACCGCGCCGACATCGACGGCGTCTCCCAGGTGGACAGCGCGACCAAGGCCAGTCGCGCCGACGTGATCCAGCGCTTCTCGCCCTATTACAACGGCCTATCCTCCGGCGAACTGGCCGAGAAAGGCCGCGCCGAGATCCGCGTCCTGATCTCCACCGATGTCCTGTCCGAGGGCCTTAACCTTCAAGACGCCGCGCGCATGGTCAACTACGACATCCACTGGAACCCCGTGCGCCTGATGCAACGCATCGGTCGCGTCGACCGGCGGATGAATCCGGAGGTCGAAGAGCGCCTGCTGGTCGACCACCCGGAGATTGCCCCGTCGCGTGGCAAGGTCAGCTTCTGGAACTTCCTGCCTCCCGACGAGCTGAACGCCATCTTGACCCTCTACACCAAGGTCACGCAGAAGACCCTGCTGATCTCCAAGACCCTCGGCATCGAGGGCAAGAAGCTGCTGACGCCGGACGACGACTACGAGGCCCTGAAGGAGTTCAACCACGCCTACGAGGGCACGCGCACCGCCGTCGAGGACATGCATCTCGAATACCAAGCCCTGATTCGGGACGACCCAAACCTGGAGGCCCACCTGTCACAACTGCCGGGCGCCGTCTTCAGCGGTCGCAAGCGACTCGCCAAAGGGGCGCGCGGCGTCTTCTTCTGCTACGGCCTCCCCGCGTTGGACAAAGAGGCCGGCGAGTTCACCGAGGCCGCCGGCACCGCCCGCTGGTATCTGTACGACCTGGACCTCGATACCGTGCTCGAAGACCCCGGCGAGATCGTCGCCAGCATCCGCTCCAAGCCCAACACCCCGCGGAAGTGCACCACCGCGGAGAAGACCCTGGTCGAGGTCCGCAAGAAGATCGAGAAGCACATCAAGAACAGCTACCTCAAACGGATCGACGCCCCGATCGGCGTCAAGCCGTCGCTGAAGTGCTGGATGGAACTGAACGAGGGATAACGCCCCATGCCCACGAACCACCGCCGCGAACTGGCCCGCATCAAACACTTCGACCAACTGGTCGCCTATCTGCGCGACGAGATGGACTGGCCCATCGAGGGCGAGGACTTCGAGGACCTGACCTTCGAATACACGCCCGAGGAGCTGGGCATCGACGCCAAGAACGCGGCGAAGATCCAGGAGATCAAACGGCTGCGCCCGCTGGTACCGGAACAGCCTTGGGGCATCTTCTTCGTCAAGTTCGAGCCCAAGCGCCTACCGGTGGTGGCGCTGCGGCGCATCCTGAGTCGCGTGGTGCTGAAGAAACAGGCCGCCGGCAACAGCGACGAGCGCGCGGCCTGGCAGATGGCGGACCTGCTGTTCATTTCCAACTACGGTGACGAGGAGGAGCGGCGCATCTCCTTTGCCCATTTCGTTCAGGATGACGACTGGGGCGACCTGCCGACGCTGAAGGTGCTCGGTTGGGACGGTAACGACACCGGACTGAAACTGGATCACGTCGCCGCGCAGTTGACGACGAAGCTGCGTTGGCCCGAACCCAAAGATGTCGCCGAAATCGAGAACTGGCGCAGCAACTGGGCCTCGGCTTTTACGCTTCGCCACCGCCAGGTCATCACCACCTCAAAGCAGCTTGCCGAAGCGCTCGCTGTTCTAGCCCGCGCAACTTACAACAAGATGCGGGAAGCGTTGGCATACGAGGCAGATGCGTACACGGACGAAAACGGTCCGCTCCGCACGCTAATGGACGGTTTCAAGAAGGCCCTGATCCACGACCTGGACGACGACGGCTTCGCCGACATGTACGCACAGACGATTGCATATGGTCTGCTGTCGGCACGCGTCTCCAGGCCGGCCGGCCTCACCGCCGACAACATGGCCGATCTGGTACCGGTTACCAACCCCTTCCTCAAGGAGATGCTGGAGAGCTTCTTGCGCCTCGGCGGCCGGCGTCGCTCCGATCAGAGCGCCACAGGTATCGACTTCGATGAGCTGGGCATCAACGAGATCGTCCAGCTTCTGCGCGATGCCGACATGGAGGCCGTCCTCCGGGACTTTGACGACAAGAACCCGCAGGAAGACCCTGTCATCCACTTCTACGAACATTTTCTGACGGAGTACGATGCCGAACGGCGCATGCGGCGAGGCGTGTTCTACACTCCGCGTCCGGTTGTGTCCTATATCATCCGTTCAGCCGATGAACTGCTGCGTACTGAATTTGGACTGGAAGATGGCCTCGCCGATACTGTTACTTGGGGCGGAATGGCCGAACGCCATGCGGACCTGAGTATCCCGGACGGCGTCTCACCGGATCAGCCTTTTGTGCAGATCCTCGATCCCGCCACCGGGACTGGCACCTTCCTCGTCGAGGTCATCGAGCTGATCCATCGCACGATGACGGCGAAGTGGCAGGCTCAGCGTTACTCCCAAGACCACATCACAGAGCTTTGGAACGAGTATGTATCGGAGCATTTGCTACCCCGGCTCCACGGCTATGAGTTGCTGATGGCGCCCTACGCCATAGCGCATCTCAAGATCGGTCTTAGACTGCACCAGACCGGCTACCTCTTCCAGAGTGATGAACGTGCGAGAGTGTACTTGACGAATGCGCTGGAGCCGGCGACGGATGGCGCGAAGCAGATGCAGTTCAAGGAACTGATTCCGGCGCTGGCACACGAAGCGCAGGCTGTAAACGAGATCAAACGGAACAAGCGATTTACCATTATTGTTGGGAACCCGCCGTACGCCAAGAATTCTTCCAATCGATCCGTCGAAGCGGAGAAACTAGTATCCGAATACAAACGTCTCGTCTATGGTGAGACGAACGTGCAGCCACTGTCGGATGACTATGTGAAGTTTCTTGCATTCGCGTTTGAAGCTTCTGCCTGCACCGCGTCCCTAATCGGGATGATCACAAACCGTTCCTATCTTGAGGGTCTTATCCACAGGGGTATGCGCTCGATTTTGGCTCATGACTGCTTGCGAATATTGGTGGTCGACCTGCACGGAGACACGAACGTGGGAGAGCGTCCACCGCCAGATATGGCAAATGAAAATGTTTTCGACATTCAGCAAGGAGTATCCATATCGGCCTTTTTGCGGTGGGTAAAGCGAGAGCGCAATTCCGCCCAACTCCTGCGCAGGGATGTCTGGGGTACTCGCCAGGAGAAATACAAGGTGCTGCGGGAATCGGTCGCTTACGCTGGTGCGCTCCCATTGACCATTTCCGAGCCATATTGGTTTTTCGCTTCGAAGGAGCTGGACACGCAGGGCGAGCAGGTTTCTTGGGTCAGCATCGATAAACTCTTTCGCATAAGCGGCATGGGTGTGAAATCGCGGCGAGACCACTTCTTGATAGATGAGACGAAAGAGGCGCTTCATTCGCGTATGCTCGGCTTGGCTTGTTGCAATGAAGTTGAGCGCCTTAGGGAGGTGTTGAAGGTCAAAGATAATTCGCAATGGACACTTTCGAAAATGCGAGACTTAGTGGCAAGGGAAGGTGTAGCGGATTGCATCTATCCGATCATGTACCGACCTTTTGACGTTCGATATATCTGGTACCACCGTGAGGCGATCGAGAGAGGCGATGCTCGCTGGCCAGTGATGAAGCACGTCCTGCCCGACGGGCTCTCGCTGCTAACCGCTCGTCAGTCGATGAACCACGACTTCACCGCAGCTTTCATCGCTCGCGGTTTATCGGAGATGAAAACTGCTGAGAGCACAAGGGGCTCGTACAGCTTTCCTGAGCGTCTTCAAGAGACATCGGGCAAAATTGGATTGGAAGCGGATGCGTCCAATATTCGTTCTGAGTTGCTAGGAAATTCGCTGCAGAAGCGCTCGCCGGACGGCGTCATCAGCTACATTTACGCCGTATTGCACTCTCCCGCGTACAGAAGTCGCTACGCGGGCGCGCTGCGTATAGAGTTTCCGAAAATTCCGACCACCTGTTCCCCCGAACTTGCACAACGACTTTGCGGCCTAGGCAGAGACCTGGTCAGCTTGCACCTGATGGAATCGGCAATTCTTGAGGAGTTCATTACCACCTACGCCGGTCCAAAGCACCCGGAAGTAGGCCGCGTGGGCTGGTCGGATGGAACTGTCTGGCTCGACGCGGGCAGGACCAGTGCCCGAGAAGGATATCGTGCTGCCGATGCGGGGGCCATTGGCTTTGTCGGCGTGCCTAAGGAAGTTTGGGATTTCCACATCGGAGGCTATCAGGTCTGCCACAAGTGGCTCAAGGACCGAAAGGGTCGTACCTTGTCGGACCAAGACATCACCCACTACCAAAAGATCATCGTCGCCATCAGCGAAACCATCCGCATCATGGGCGAGATCGACGAGGTCATTGAGGAGCATGGCGGCTGGCCCGGCGCCTTCGCAACGGGCAAGGCTGACGCCGACGCGGGCTGACCTCAGGCAGTGACTACGACGGAACAGGACGCTGCCGGTCCGCTCCACTACTTCGTCGACGAGGCCGGTGACCCGACGCTGTTCAACAGCAAGGGACGGGTCATCGTCGGCGACCAGGGCTGTTCGCGCTACTTCATCCTAGGCAAGCTGGAGATCGAAGACCCGGCAGGCCTGGACGCGGAACTGCGCCGGCTGCGTGCCGAGCTGTTGGCTGATCCCTATTTCAAGGGCGTCCCGTCCATGCAACCGGAGCAAGGCAAGACCGCGCTGGCCTTCCACGCCAAGGACGATGTCGCGGAGGTCCGCCGGGAGGTCTACCGCCTGCTGTGCAGCGCGCGGCTGCGCTTCTACGCGGTGGTGCGGGACAAGCTGCACCTCGCGAGCTACGTCCAGCAGCAGAACGCCCGCGAACCGAGCTATCGCTACCGTCAGAACGAGCAGTACGACCTCCTGGTCCGCGAGCTGTTCGGCAAGTTGCACCACATGGCCGACCAGGTGCACATCTGCTTCGCCCGACGCGGCACCAAGCCACGTAACGACGCTTTCCGCCGCGCCCTGGAGCAGGCCGGCGAGGAGTTCGCGCGCGGCTTCGGCTTCCAGCACCCGGCGGAGCAGGAGGTGATTTCGAGCACGCCCCAGCATTGCCCCGGTTTGCAGGCCGTGGATTACTACCTATGGGCGTTGCAGCGCTTCTATGAGCGCCGGGAGGATCGCTTCCTGAACCTGATCTGGCCGCAGGTCGGCGAGATCCACGATCTCGACCGGCTGGAGCAGGGCCGCCGAGGCGTGTTCTACACAAAACAAAAGCCGCTCAACATGGCGGCTTTCGGAGAGGAAGAGGGGCCGGGGGTATAGGACCCGCGGGCAGGCCCGCGAGTCACACGGCATGCAGCCGAATTTCGTCCCCGGCGCTCACCACTCTAGGTTCTACAACAGCGCAGGTCAAGGTGACAGATGACGAACCGCATCCGCAGCATCCTGGAACAACTGGAACAAACCCGCGAGGACCTGCTGGCCCTGTCGGATGACATCTGGCTCAGCATCGACCACAACGACGGCGATGCGCTGGACGCCGGCGTCGAGTTCAAGCGCCGCTACAACACCAAGATGGCGGAGTTCGACACCCTGGCCAGTGAATTGTCGGCGCTGGTGCAGGAATTCACCGCCATTAAGCTGGACGATGCCGAGAACGGCGGTAGCGAGAGCCCACTGGCCCGCGACCGCGTGGTGCGGGATCTCGACCAGCGCGAGCCCAATGGCATCGACCAAGACTTCACCTTCAAACGCCCCTATGGTTTCCAGCTCGGCGACAACGCCAAGTCCGGCATCAAGTCCTGGCGGCGGCTGTTCGAGCTGGTCTGCTTCCAACTCGCCGCCGAGCACCCGGAACGCTTCGCGGCCCTGCCTGACGAGCCAAGATTCACCAGCAGCCGTGGCCGGCCTTACATGACGCGCGACCCCCAGGCGGTACGGATGCCTGTCGCGCTGCCATCCGGCGTCTACGCTGAGGCCCACATGTCCGCGAACGGCCTTCGCGACCAGATCAAGGCCCTGCTCGATACGTTCGGCATCGACCGCTCGGCGCTGCGCATCTACCTGCGCCAGGACCGAGATGCCGAACCCAACCAGCACTGAATCCGCCGTGGAGACAGGTTGTATGGACCGACTCGCCCTCATGACGCCCCCCGGCTCGTCGCCAAGCACGCCAAAGGCGCCCCTGCGCGTGCTCGGTATCGACCTCGGCACGACCAACTCCACAATCGCGGAGATCCGCTGGGACCCCGGCGACGCGGACGCGCCCCAAGTGCGTTGCCTCGAGATCCCGCAGCCAACGCGGCAAGGGACCTTTACCGGCGAGCTGGTGCCGTCGGTGGTGGCCCTACATCAAGGTCAAGTGTGGGTCGGCGAAGGCGCGAAGGACCTGCGCACCCGTGTCAAAGAGTCCGATCTGGAGCTGTATCGCAACATCTTCTGGGACTGCAAGAACGACATCGGCGTCCGCCGAACCTACCAGAAGGCGCCGGCCGGGTTTCGGTCCGCCCGCGAGATCGCTGGCCACGTGTTGCGCTTCCTCGCCGAGGCCGCGTCGGCCGATGACCCGACGCCGATCCGCCAGACCGTGGTCACGGCGCCCGCGTCGTTTCAGGCACCGCAGCGGCAGGATACCGTTGAGGCTGCCGCGTTGGCGGGACTCGATCTGACCGTCGGCGGTGCGCTGCTCGATGAGCCGGTTGCTGCCTTTCTGGACTATCTGGTCACCAGCGGTCCGAGCGCCTTCGGTCAGCTCACCGAGCCCAGCACACTCCTGGTCTTCGACTTCGGCGGCGGCACCTGCGATGTGGCGCTGTTCCGGTTGCAGCGAGGCACCGCCAGTGCCCTGCTGACCATCGCGCCCTTGACCGTGTCGCGCTACCACCGGCTCGGCGGCGGCGACATCGATCGCGCCATAGCCGTCGATGTACTGATCCCGCAACTCCTGGATCAGAACGGCCTGGATGCGCATGCGCTCGACTACGAGGCCAAGGCCAGATACGTCATTCCAGCGCTGCTGGGGCTGGCAGAATCGTTGAAGATCGGCCTCTGCCGTGAGATCGCACGCCTGAAGCGCTTCGACCGGTACGACGACGAGGCCCGCGCGCAACTCGTCAAGAAGAATCCCGGCGCTTACAAGTGCGGGCTCGCGGATGGCACAGACTGGCTGTTGCAGTCGCCGACGCTGAGCGCGGAGCAGTTCGACCGCGTGCTGGAGCCCTTCCTGGACACCGACCTGCTCTATGCGCGCGAGACCGACTACGGGCTTACCTGCTCGATCTTCGCACCAATGACGGATGCGCTCGACCGAGCCAAGCTCACTCCCGAAGACATCGATCTGTGCCTGCTGGTCGGCGGCAGCAGCCTCATCCCGCAGGTGCCGGAGACGCTGGCGATCTACCTGCCGCGCGCCAAGCTCCTGAAGCTCGACGACGCGGATCTCACCCAGACCGCCATCGCCCGCGGGGCCGCTTGGCAGGCATTGTCGCTGGCTCTGTACGGGCGCGGCATCGTGCAGCCCGTCACATCCGACAGCATTCATCTGCGCACCGAGAGCGGCTCGATGGAGCTGATTGCCGCCGAGACCCGGCTACCCTATCCCAGCGCCGACGGCTGGGCCGAGAACCGCCGGTTGGTCGTACCGAAGACGAGCCTCGCCGAGCCGCTGCGGTTACGGCTGGAGCTGCGGGATTCGCAGGACGCGCTGCTCGCGAGCCCCTGTTGGGACATCGAATCCTTGGTGAACCAGGGTGACGAGTTGCTGCTGCGCTATCGAATGGATGCCAATCAGGTCCTGCACCTTCAGCTCAGCCTGGCCGAGGAAGTGGAGGCCACCTTCACCTACACGCTGGAGAACCCACTCAGCAATGTGGTGTCGCCCAACGCCAAGCGCGACCGCATCTTGGAGTTGGAGGAGAAAATGCGGACAAAGGCCGTTCCGAAGGACCAGCAGAAGGCGACCGTCGAGGAGATCGCATTGCTCTATTCAGAGCTTGGCCAGCGTGAGCGCGCACTGAGTCTGCTGGCCAAATTGCTGAAGCCGCAACCGGACGGCTACATCTTGAACAGGATGGGCATCATCTGCGGGCAGCTCCGCGACTTCAAGCGTCAGGAGAAGCTCTACCGGCAATCAGCGCTCGTATGGAACAGCAGTCTGCCGCTGTTCAATCTGGCCTTGTCGTTCAAGAACCAGGGCAAGCTCGAAGACGCCATGCAGACCATCGACGAGGCGATTAACCACTCCGCGGAGCCGCCGTACCATGTGCTGAAGGCCCTGCTGCACGACAAGCTGAAGCAACCGGCAGCGCGCGATGGCTCCCTGTCACTCGCGTTCGCGACCTTCGACCCGTTGCCGACACTCAGCGATTGGCAGCTTGGCTGGTTCCAAACCGCCGCCGAGCTGTCGGAGGATGCGGAACAACAGGCCGCAGCGGAGGCCGAGCAGAAGCGCCGGGGTGGGAGGGACAACCCAGTCGTTCCCGACGGTGCGCTGCCGGGCATGAAAAACGATTTGACCAGAGGCTAGATCATGACCTGGCTGGTACACCGAACCGAGCTGACCGTTGAGCAGGAACGTGCAACCACGTTGAGCCCGCGAGAGCATCGGGGCATTCTCGGCTCGCCCGGCTCAGGGAAGACCATGGTGCTGCTCCATCGTGCCCGGCATTTGATGGACGAGCATGGCATATCGCCGGAGCGGCTGCGCATCTTCGTCTTCACCCGCTCGCTCAAGGAGTACATCCGCTCCGCCCTGCATTTGCTCGACCTCCCGGACGATTCGGTGATGACCTTCGACGCCTGGTGCATAAAATGTGTGGACACCCAGCGCCCATACCGCGCATCGGGATTCGGCCCATCAATCCCGCAGTCTGGCGACTCGCAGCGCAGCCGAGCGGCAGACAGCAAGCGTCCAATCTCCCAAGCGTCTGCATCTCGCCCATAGGCGATGGTCTATGTGACAGCCTCGAATTCCTGGGCAAGGGTCTATGGATCTCAGCCCGTGAATCAGCGCCAACGCCGCACCAGCGGGCGATCATCCCTTGTCATCGCGGCAAGTCGGCGCCAAGCCTGCCAGCCCAGCGGTTGAACGATGGTCGAGCCAAGTCGTGCGGCCGATGAAATCTGTGACCCCACCGTGACCCCAGGACGACGAGTCGAGGCCGCGACTAGCAGACGCAAAAAAGCCGCTCGGAAGCGGCTGTTTTTGTTGACATTTCTGGTGGCTACGGCTAGATTCGAACTAGCGACATCGGCATTATGAGTGCCGCGCTCTAACCAACTGAGCTACGTAGCCAGTAAAGCCGCCGAATAATACGCGCGGAAGTGGCTTGCGTCAAGCGCCATCCCTGGGACTCAAACATTGAAGCGAAAGTGCACGACATCCCCGTCGCGCACGATGTAATCCTTTCCTTCGCTGCGCAGTTTGCCGGCTTCTCGGGCTCCTTGTTCGCCGTTACAGGCCACGAAATCATCGTATCCGATCACCTCGGCACGAATAAAGCCGCGCTCGAAATCCGTATGAATGACGCCGGCCGCGCGCGGTGCCGTGGCCTGCTTCGGGATGGTCCAGGCGCGCGCCTCCTTGGGACCGGCGGTGAAGTAGGTTTCGAGCCCAAGCAGGCGATAGCCGGCGCGCACGACGCGGTTCAGGCCCGGCTCGTCAAGCCCCAGATCGGCCAGGAACTCGGCACGTTCCGACTCGTCCAGTTCTACGATCTCAGCTTCGATGGCGGCACATACCGGCACCACGATGGCGCCTTCGGCATCGGCATGGACGCGAATACGCTCCAGCAGCGGGTTGTCTTTGAAGCCATCCTCGGCGACATTGGCCACATACATGCCCGGCTTGGCGGTGAGAAGGAATAAGTCCCGTAATTCGCCCTGCTCGTCTTCGCTGAGTTGCATCGCCCGCACCGGGTGCCCGCTGTCGAGATGGGCTGAAACGCGCTCCAACAGCGCCTTGCGGGCCAGCATCGACTTATCGCCGGTCTTGGATTGCTTGACAGCCTTGTCCAATGCCTTGCCGACGCTCTCCAGATCCGCCAGCGCCAGTTCGGTGTCGATGGTCTCGATGTCGCGCACCGGATCGACAGCGCCTGCCACATGCACCACATCGTCGTCGTCAAAACAACGCACCACATGAGCGATGGCGTCGGTCTCGCGAATATTGGCCAGAAACTTATTGCCGAGTCCCTCACCTTTGGATGCGCCTGCAACCAGTCCGGCAATATCCACGAATTGCATGCTGGTTGGCACGATTTTGGCCGACTTGGCAATATCGGCGATGACGTCCAGGCGGGCGTCCGGCAATGGCACCACGCCAATATTCGGATCGATGGTACAAAAAGGATAATTCTCTGCTGCGATGCCAGACTTGGTCAGCGCATTGAATAATGTGGACTTGCCGACGTTGGGCAGCCCAACGATGCCGCATTTGAATCCCATGGCTCTTCCACCCTCGACGCTCGTTAACAGCAAAAAAACAGATTCCGACAACGCGCCTACCTTGATTGTTGGCCGATCCGTTTCGGCCATGGCGGGCGCTGCGTCAGCCGTTGCCGGGTCTCGACCCGGCAATTGCGGCGGCATTCAGCAACCCTCGCTGGTATTACGATCGTAGCGGTCCTGCAAACGTACGATATCGTCTTCGGCCAAATAACCGCCGGAGCGCACTTCAATGATCTCCAGCGGAATCTTGCCGGGATTCTCGAGCTGATGCTGAGCGCCCACCGGGATATAGGTGGATTGGTTCTCCGACAGCAGGAAGCTGCGCTCGTCGCACGTGACGCGCGCGGTACCGGAGACGACTATCCAATGCTCAGCACGGTGATGATGCATCTGCAACGACAACGACTCGCCTGGGTTCACGTTCAGACGCTTGACCTGATAGCGTTCGCCGTCGCCGATCGATTCGAATGCGCCCCAAGGCCGATGCAGTCGTTGGTGATGGCGGTGCTCGTCGCGCTGTGAATCCTTTAGATACTGTGTGACCGCCTTGACTTCTTGGGCGCGGTCCTTGCTTGCCACCAACACCGCATCCGGTGTCTCGACGATAATCAAATTCTCCACCCCGACCGCCGCCACCATGCGCTGCTGGGCGATCACGAGATTGTTCGACGAATCGTGCACAAAGGCATCGCCGTCGAGCACGTTACCGACCGCATCCTGCTCGCGCACCTCCCAGAGTGCAGACCAGGCACCGACGTCGGACCAGCCGACGCTCAATGGGAGCACCAAGGCCGGATGTTCAGCGATGGCTTGATCGCCTGACAGCCGCTCCATCACCGCATAATCGATGGAGTCGCTGGGGCAGGCCCTGAACAGTTCCGCACTGAGACGCAGGAAGTCACCGTCAGCGCGGCCGTCGGCGATGGCGGATTGCACAGCCGCGAGGATATCGGCACGAAAACGACCAATCAGCCCCAGCCAGACCGAAGCTCGCATCATAAAGATGCCGCTGTTCCATAGATATTCGCGGGAAGCAAGATAGCGTTGCGCCGTTTCCAGATCGGGCTTTTCGACAAACGCATGCAGTCGATATGCGGGAACGTGGAGATCCTCGCGCTTCAGTTCCTCACCCTGGCAGATATAACCATAGCCGATTTCAGGTTTGTTCGGCACCACGCCAAAGGTAATGACGGCACCTTCCTCGGCCAGCAGGTAGCCATCGGCAACCGCATGGCGAAAACCGGCCTCGTCAGCAATGGTGTGATCCGCCGGCATCACCAACAGCACCGGGTCAGCAGCGGCCTGGGACGCGGTCAACGCGGCCAATGTCAGCGCCGGCGCGGTGTTGCGCCCAACCGGTTCGAGAATGATCGACGTGGTCGGGCGTCCGAGCATACGAAATTGCTCGGCCACCAGAAAACGGTGTTCCTCGTTGCAAACAACGATTGGATCAAACACATGCAGGCCTTGGCGCGGATGCTCTTCGACCAGATTATCGAGTCTGCGCGCGGTTTCCTGCAGCATGGTGTGCGGACCGGTCAAAGCTAGAAACTGCTTTGGATAGGCCTCCCGGGACAGCGGCCAAAGCCGGGTTCCGGAGCCACCGGACAGGATGACGGGTTGCAGTGACATGGTACGGCCTCGTGGCAAATGGATGATCTTTTATGGATTAGAACAACTGCCCGCAGAGCGGTCAAATGCCGTATGCCCGCCACTCCCGAGAAACCTTGCCCCAGAGGCCATGCGACTGACTTGCTGCGGCGCTTTCGGTATGGGTTCGCCTAGGCTGTCGAAATCTGCAGTCTCACTAAAACAAGCGCTTCCCGATTTATGGATGCTTAGTCGGTGTCGGGATCGGTGTCAAGGTCAACATTAGGGATTGGTATCGAGCTGGCTGCTTTGATCGATGAAAAGCGGATTCGATTCCGATTCCGATTCCGATAGCGACCCCGACACCGATTCGGCTTCCCCAGTGCGTTCGATGATGCAATCCAAGACCCGGAATCGGTTTGGCATCAAAACTCAGGACATTTCGACAGCCTAGGGTTCGCCCCGGTTTTCGTGTTGGCCTCGACATGTCATCATATCCCCCTTCACCGTGCTCAGGCAGCGTCGCACCAATAATTCGCGACGCCGGTCCGGCACAAGCTATTCGTGACTCGATGGTATGCCCTGATGAAAATCCTGATCGTCGGCAACGGTGGGCGCGAACATGCGCTTGCCTGGAAAGCAGCACAGTCGCCCCTTGCCGAGCGTATCTATGTCGCCCCCGGCAACGGCGGCACCGCTGAGGAACCTGGTGTAGAGAATGTCGCCATTGCCGCCACCGACAGCGAAGCGCTGCTTGCTTTCGCCCGCAACACCGGCATCGATCTGACCATTGTCGGACCAGAAGCGCCGCTGGTTGCCGGTGTTGTCGATTATTTTACAGCGGCCGGTTTGCGTTGCTTCGGGCCAACCCGTTCGGCCGCCAGATTGGAGGGCTCGAAAGGCTTCGCCAAGGATTTCCTGCAGCGACACAGCATCCCGACTGCGAGTTACCAAAGCTTTACCGCACTCGCTCCAGCGTTGGCGTATCTGCATCAGGTGGGGGCGCCGATCGTGATCAAAGCGGATGGACTGGCTGCCGGCAAGGGCGTCATCCTGGCCGACAATTTGGCCACGGCCGAGACCGCACTGCGCGACATGCTGAGCGAAGGCCGCTTTGGCGATGCCGGCCGTCGCGTGGTGATCGAGGAACTGCTGCGCGGCGAGGAGGCCAGCTTTATCGCCATGATTGACGGCGAGCACATTCTGCCGCTGGCCTCGTCGCAAGACCATAAAGCGCGCGACGATGGCGATCGCGGACCCAACACCGGCGGCATGGGGGCCTACTCGCCGGCGCCCGTCGTCACCCCGGAACTGCATGAGCGCATCATGGCCGATGTGATGCGCCCTACCCTGGCTGGGCTCGCCGCAGAAGGTATTCGCTACGTCGGCTTCCTGTACGCGGGGCTGATGATCGGAAACGACGGCGTGCCTCGCGTGCTCGAATACAACTGCCGGCTCGGCGACCCGGAAACACAGCCTATCCTGATGCGACTCGATTCCGATTTGGTACAATTGTGTATCGACGCGCTTGACTCTCGGCTGCATCGAAGCACCGCCGAATGGAATCAGCAGACGGCCCTGGGTGTCGTGCTCGCATCGGGGGGCTATCCTGGGGATTATCCCAAGGGTTTCCCCATCATCGGCGCAAACCGCATCTTGGACAGCGGGATCAAGGTATTCCACGCCGGCACTCGGCGTGATGGAGAGCAGTGCATAACGGACGGCGGTCGGGTGGTGTGCGTCACCGCACTGGGCGCGGATGTCACCGAGGCCCGTTCGCGGGCTTATCGCTCTGTTGACAAAATCCACTTCCAGGGCGCATTTTTTCGCTCCGACATCGGTCATAAGGCATTGCATCGCTGATGCCACAGCAGCCGAGCATGCCTGAAGTTCGGACCATCGGGATCGAAATCGAAAATCGAATCGTTCCCAAGGCGATTGCCGGAGTAAATAGATCAACTGGCGCCGGATGCTCGTTCGCCTTCGCAAAGGCGGACGAGAAGACTAGTGCTCTGCTGCGGAAATCGCGAGACCGTTTGCAGGCGTGGTCGTCATCGTGGTCGTCATCGATAATTTGCGATGAGCGATTACGACAACGATAAACAGCAGCAACGGTAGCGGGACATCCGCAGCGCTGCACCAGCCAGGTGGTCTGTTTCTCCACAGAAATCGCCTAAGCCAGTTGCTTGCCCATATGCCGGCCCAATTTGCGCAGCAAATGCAGGGTCAGCAAAACCGGCGGCATACGCAACCAATGCGAGCGCAGATAAAGCAGCCAGATGGCAATATGAGCGGGTCTGCGGGTCGGATAGCGAGGCTCGAGAACTCGCGGCACCAACCATTCCATCAGCCGACCGTTCAGCCGGCCTGGCGCAAAACGGCGCACCGTTTCCAGCGTATCCTTTGGTATCGGCGTCTGTAACAGCGAGGCACAAAAGAGTAAAGCGTAATACAACGGACGGCCGAGTTGCAGTCGCTCTGCCCGGTTTGGCAGTCGCTGCCAGAAGCCTTCCAGATCGGCAAACTCCAGTAATAATTGGTGCAGATCCAACAAACCGCCGAGGTCGCCGCTGATTTCACCATCCTGAAACAGATGCGTTGCGCTATGCAACAGCATGTCTTCGGGACAAAGCACGCGAAATGGATGCAAGGCCAGCGGCTGAGATGCGGCCCACAATAATGCAACATCGGGCCGCAGCCGACTCGTCAGCGGCAGCACATCGTGATGCAGATCCACCTCCAAGCTGCGCTGCCGATGCCGCAGTGGCGGCAGTTCGTGCATCCAGCGGCGATAATAG
This sequence comes from Thiohalocapsa sp. PB-PSB1, assembly GCA_016745215.1. Classification (GTDB taxonomy): domain Bacteria; phylum Pseudomonadota; class Gammaproteobacteria; order Chromatiales; family Chromatiaceae; genus Thiohalocapsa. Next base: position 1,770,716 of record CP050890.1, on the reverse strand, counting down.
CGCTGGTCGTAGCGATCATGGGTTTCGCTGACCCAACCGCCCGCGGCGAGGGCTGTTTCCACCGCCTCCAGCTCGTCACGCCGCAGCAGGATGTCCAGATCGGCAAAATCCCGACCGCGCGCCAGACGCAAGCCCGATTGCATATAGGCGGCCCCTTTCAGCAAAATTACCGGCGCCTGCACCTCTGCCAGCGCCTTGCGCAAACTGCGCAATTCCAATCTCACCCGCGCCTGCGTGGCCTGGGCAAAATAGCGCTGCGCCCGCAACTCCTCCCAAGCCGGCGCCGGACAGGCGTCAACCAGACCCTGATCCTCGATGATCCAGCTCAAACGCCCGCCCAATCGAAGCGGGCGAATCTCCGCAAGCAAACGATTCCATTCGCCGATGCTAAGATCACCTAGGCTTTGCGGCCTGCGAATGACCCGCAACAGCACGCTCATGGCGCCGGTCGCGGTAATTCGTCCAAGGCCCTGAGGATCGAACTCAGGTCGCCGAATTCCGCACCCCAGCAACGGCTATCTCGCACCAATGCGCGCAAACCCAGGAATCCGCTGGCGCCAAGTAAACGATAATTAAAGGCATTCTGCGATAGACGGGCAAAGGCGACGCTTGGATGCAAGGCGCGCAGACGCAGTGGGCTTCCGGGAATAAAGCGGGGAAACACAACCCAGGCCGGGCGTGTGCGCTGGCATTGCCTTCGCAGACTGTCGGCGGGTGGGCGCAGATGCGCGACGTTGCCCTTGCGCGTTTTGGTGAAGGTCGGTCCAAGTTGCGCCTGGGCAGAAAAGGCGCGAATGACCTCGATGGAAGCATTTTTCAACGGGATCGCACGCGGCAACGGCTGCAACAGGTTCTGCTGATAATCGAGCAATCCGAACTCATCCGACAACAGCCGCCAGCCACTCAGTGCAAGCGCCGCCGACAATGTGCTCTTGCCGGAACCGGGAATGGCGGGCAGGATCAGCGCCAACCCGTCGCGCTCTAGCACACCGGCATGCAGCATCAGATACTGGTGGGCACGCATCGCGGTACACCAGTTCAAACCCCATTCGAACAATGGAAAAGCATGGTCAAGCGGAAAGGGCTGGAACGGCGTTTGGCCATCTGCTCGAAAAACCACCTGGGGGGCGAAAAGGCGGCGATAGAGTGGACCGGGCTCCACGCGTACATCAAACGAAATCAGGTCATCGTCGGCGGCAGGATGCGCGTCCTGGTAACACCAATGCACCAGTTCCATCAGCGGTCGTATGGGTGTATGCAAACGCACCACGAAAGGACCGATCCGGTATTGCATCCGAAACCAGCGAGCCCGGCCATGTTGGCGAGACCGCTGGGCTTTACCTAGCATCATCACTCCGCGAGGTACCGTTGTTCCACTAGATGAAGGGCGGCAAGTGCTCGTAATACGCTATCCACCTTGCTCGACCATCGATCATCGGCTATGGATTGGCATTGGGCGGCGGTGAGCGCGTATAAATCGGTGGTGGAGCGCGGCGATTCCAGCAAGACTTGCAACACCGCCGTTGGCAGATCGGCTAACAAATGCGTCTCGCCGGTCTCACCATGGAATAATGCATTCTCACTCTGCCAGAAGGACCACAACATGGTCTTGGGACTGATGGGTGTCCACAGGAGATTAGGCATGGATCGGGAGGATCTGGTCGTGATCGGTGCGACTGTTCATTGCTCCCGCTACAGAGAAAGCCTGCATCGTATGATCACTACAATGCCCCAGCCTTTGCAGCGTGAATGTCCAATCCTCATGGACTTAGGCGATTGCCGGAGAGAAACGTACCAACTGGCACCGGACGAGAAGACAAGCCAGGTAATCTGTTTCTCGCCGGAAATCGCCTTAGTGACAAGTTGTTCACAGCTGTGTTAAGTGCCGTTACATTGAGACTGTGAAAGTAGTCGTTCGACGGCCGCAATCAGGCTCGCTTATCCTTTTCGAGATGATCTAGTTAGAGATGAGCTGACCGATGAAAAATCAATGCGTTACGGACATCGGGATAGCGGGTACGCTGTGCTTATCCGGCCTTCAGTCAATAGTTTCACAATCTCATTGCATATCGAATCGGAAGGTTTTGCGAGGATTATTCGGTCTTGGGCTGAAAGCAGCCACTTCTTAATGACGAGTCACTGAAAGCTGGTCAGACAGCTTTGGGTCAGCGGGATGTTCCCCGGCGTATCCTGCGCAACCTGAACTGCCATCGGATAGACGCAATGCTGCGGCGACTGCGGGCCAGTTGGTGAAGTTGGCGGCCCGGGCCAAATTGGCGCGGTCATGTTGCAGCCTGTCGGCATTCCGGTACTTGCATCCACCGCGACATCGCTTTTATCTGTAATCGGTGCATTATTTGCGTCGTACAGAAGGAGGAAGCTGGCAGGGGTTGGACTGCCGATTGGAAACGGCGGTGGAGACACAGTGAGATCAAACCAGGTTCCCGGGGGCGCAGCACTGGAGTTCGTCGGATTATCGCCGACTACCAGAATAGTTTCGCCGTCCAGTTCGTAGCGGTAGACCAGAATGTTGCCTTGGCCTGCCCCGCCATCTTCCACCCTGACAAAGGATCGATAGAGTTGAGTTTGACCCGCCACTCGAAGGTAATTATCGGCCAGCGGAACGCCGACCCCGCTTGGGGGAGCTTTGGTGCCGTCTTGCTCTTTGACTACGCACTGAAGTGCGCTCGCGTTTGCCAATGCCTCGCCACCTGGTAGAGTTGCGATCAGCGGTCCGACAGAGATAGCGGCCTTTATTAGATCGCGCCGCCGGTTAGATGGCTGCTGACCCGCTGAACTTGCGGATCGATCCAGGTCTTCAGCAACCTCTACAAGGATTGCTGGCTTCAAATGGGTTTCATGGTGTTTTGGCATGTTGGGCATTTTGCGTCCTTTACACTCTGAAGGTCAATACAGAATCTGTTAGCACGATGTGCGCCAAAAATTTAAATTTTTGATTTTTATATATTTTTAACTTTCTCCTCGATGCAGTTGTCCACCGAGTGTAAAATCTAGGAATCGATCTTCGACTGTCTTCGCCCACATATCGCCGTAGTATACGATGCCTCTTCGGGGATTGCCGGAGAGAAACAGACCAACTGGCGCCGGATTCTCATTCGCCTTCGCGCAGCGGAAACTCGCCCATAGTCGCTCCATGGGCGGGTTGCCGCAACGTCGAGGCCGGACGAGAGGACAAGCCAGGTGGTCTGTTTCTCGACAGAAATCGACTTACCACATGGCATGTCGACAGCGACTGCATCACAGCTCGAGGATTGGCAAACGAACAGGCTGCGATGATCGAGACCGGGGAAAGCCCACATTAACCTGTCAGCATTTTTTACAAACTTCTAGCGATTTCCTGGGTTGACGAAACCAGAAAAGCGCTATAGAGCTGACAAATAAGAAATTTACTTTCCATGGCTCAAATATTGCTAGTAGATCCCAAAAACGACCCGTAGGTATCTGCGTTGTTAATCTTTGCATGCCGTCCATCTGCGTTCCTGCTGGAGCTATCTATGAATACGCGAGTCTCAATCGCCTTCGCAACCCTGTTAGTAGGTACCACAGTACCCGCGGCAGCTGTCTATCTGTATGAAATCGACAGCCTCGATAATGCAATATACGTTAGCTCTAGCACCAGTGGATATGATACGTGGGCCGCAACCTGCGCGAACGTAAGGAACGGCACTGGCTGCAACTATGATACGAATACCGGGTTTCCAGAGCCCAACAACAATAAAACTTTGTTTTTTTGGGGTAATTACGACGGAAGTGCAGCTTCGACTAATTCCCGAATCAACGTCACTTGGAATGGTAGCGCGCAAAGTGCAACGATTGAATCTGTTCGCCTGACCACGTTGCGTGATGATGATGGATCGATGCCGGCAATGGGGCCGATCGCCGGGCCGAGGGATCTGACTGATATCGGAATAAGCTATGGCCCTCCTACCCAAGGAGCGGGACTCTTCCTAACCTACGCGCGAGCTGGCGCTTTCAACGCTGGCGATATCAGTGCCACGATTCCCACTAGTCCGTTGCAGTATCGGTTAGATATACCCGATGCCGGTACCGAGCAGACCGTTACTGTGATGTCTGATCCATTCAACCTGTTTCAATACGATGGTACTTTAAACTATGACAAGGCAGTTGAATATCCGGTGGAACTGAATACTAGCCTGGCAGGCGCTGCTCGGGCACCATTACAGCCCGATCAGACAGCTTCGTTAGTCTTTTACAACGAAGGTCAGGGTTTGCAAAATGACGCACCCATTGCTTATATGAGCGACTTCCTGCTTCAATTCAATCCGCCCGATGCATCCGTGGGCGCCCAGGTCGGCATCGCCATCGACGGACTCCCATCCGACAATAGCGTCGAGATCGGCTACGACCGAACTCCCGGAGCGTTGACCACTACAATCGACCAGCGCGCCGGCACGCCTGAGATCGGCGATGTCACCTACCGCGTCTTCAATCAGGGTGCGAGCGGCAGCCTGGCCGGAGACGGATCGGATGGCAGCTATGGGCAAGCCAATGGGTCTGGCGATGGCCTCACCATCACAGATGGAGGAAGCCCGTCAGACAGTGCGGCACTCGAGGTCGGCGAGCGTACAGGGGAACGGAGTTTCAATTTTGCAGTACAGGGTCTCGACCTAAACGATACGGGTGGCAAAACCGCAACTTTGACGCAAACGATCTTTGGCGGCACCGACGGCGATCAAACCCAGATCATCGACCTGAACAGCGTTGGGCCGATCCTTGGCGTCAACGACGGGGCTGAGAACTTGGACTATGAGAGCGGCACAATTAACCTCGGCGAGGTGGACCTTGGTGGAACCGGCCCGTACACCCTCGAGAAAACGCTAACCATTGCGAACCTGTTTGGCGAGGATCTCGGCGAGCTGACCAATCTGACCATCGCCAACACCGGCATCGGCGGAGCAGGCGCGGGGGCTTTCAACATTCTGCGTCAGGACTACGCTAATGGCGATGTTGCCGCCGCGGGCGTCAGCCTCGGTGATCTGGAAATTCAGTTCGCTCCCGCCAACGTCGGTTGGTTCAATGCGTTGCTGTTCTTCGATACCGATATGAACCGTCTATTGGGAGATACCAGCAACCGATTGTCATTCGAACTGACCGGTCGCGCCATCAACTCCAGCGCTCCGACACCGACACCGACACCCGGCACATTCGCGTTGCTTGCATTTGGGCTTGCGGCATTCGCCGGTGTGCGCGGGGGTCGTATCGCGAGCGCATCATTGCGATCCTGAGGCCGGCAAGCCGGGCATCACGCGCTCCTCGACAAACTCGGCTAACCGCCCTAGCGGCGCATGCCGATGCCCGGCCTCGATCACATAGCCCAATGTTCGCGGCAAATCGCCCAGATAATCCAGCTTTGCATCGCGCAAGGCCAGCCGTGCAAAGATACCCGCGGCCTTCAGATGGCGCTGTATTCCCATCAAATCGAACCATCGGACGAAGTGCGACCTATGCTCGGTCCGTAAAATGGCGGACTGCACCGCCAGATCGAGGTAATCGTCAACCCAGTCTGCCACCCATGCTGCTGGCCAATCGACATAGCAGTCCTTCAACAGCGACACCAGATCATAGCTGATCGGCCCCAGTACCGCGTCCTGAAAATCCAGGATTCCAGGATTACTGCGATCACACAGCATCAGATTTCGACTGTGGAAATCCCGATGCACACACACCCTGGGCTGCTCGAGGGCGCTGGCAATCAAGCACTGGTAGGTCTCCTCCAGCATAGTGCGCTCGGCATCGGTGCAATGCAGGCCGAGCAACCCCTCGAGCAGCCATTGATCGAACAGACGCAATTCGCGGTCGAGAAAAGCTGCATCATACTCGGGAAGATCGTGCCTCGGGCCGGCGGTCTGCAAGACGAGCAACGCGGCCATCGCGTCACTGTACAGGCGCTCGACATCGGAGCGCTCGACATTTGCCCGCTTGAGACGCTCGAGATAAGGCCGCTCACCCAAATCGCTGACCAGCAAAAACCCGCGCGCTTGGTCCTCGGCCAAAATCAGCGGGACATTGAGGCCGATCTCACCCAATGCGCGAGCCATGCGCACAAACGCGGCATTGTTCTCGGTTTCTGGCGGTGCGTCCACCGCGATCAGGCTTTGACCATGATGAGCAAGCCGCCAATAACGACGGAAACTCGCGTCCGATGAGGCCGCCGAGAGTTCCGGCTGCTCCCCGCCCAACACCTGTCTCAGCCATTTGCGCAGTAAAACCTGACGTTCCGACAACAGTACACCCTCCGCCGCGATGATCCGGCACTGGTCAACACCTGGCGGAAGGCTAGCAGATTTCAGCGGAGAATTGATGCCCGGCCCGGAATATGCGACCTTAGCCATCCTGAAAATGAACCGCTGGAGTGCAACCTCGGATTGAGGCGCCGATCCAACGCAATCTGTTTGCCCTGATGCATGTTACCGATGGACCCTAAACTGCGCTGCCTACTGGCCCTGGCCGGCATCTTGCTCGGCGCCGGGGCGAGCGCCGAACCAACCGAACCGCTACCGAATGCACCACCGAGCGCATTATCGGTTGATGCAACGGACATGGCCGCGGGTACTCCGGCCATTGCGCCGCCGCCACCGAATGTGCTTGACCAACGCACCATACCGGCGGTCGTCAGCCCCTATGCCGCGCGATCTGCTGGCATCGGTGCTTTGGATTTGAGCGAACGCCTGACCCAGCCGGTCGCTCCCGCGTTCAGCCCCGACACCGGCGATGCACCCTTGTGGGTTCTGCCAACACATCTGATCTCAGAATCGACGCGCAGTGCACCAGGTGCCGACATGATCCGCGATCGCGGCTATTTGGATACCCCCGCCACCATCGGCGGGCTGTCGCGTGAAACCATTGAGCCAAACTCGGGCCGACTCGACGCTGGGCTGGGCTGGGACTATTGCGGTCCGCGACCACGCTCCATGGCACCCGCACTCAATAATGACCCTGGCGCCAGCCTTCCCGGGAGCGGCCCGATCGAACTTGATGCCGGCGGCGTCAGTTACCAGCGCAATACACAGATTATCAGCGCCGCGGGCGGAGTCAAGCTAGCGCGCACCGGACAGCAAATCGAGGCAGACCATATTCGCTACAACCGCGGTACGGGCGACCTGTCGACCCGCGGCGAGACCTATCTGGAGTATCCAGGATTGCGCATCCTGGGCGGCGAGGCGGAATTCAATCTGCAACGCAATACCGGACACATCGACAATGCGCGCTTTCGCCTGAGTGGACCGATCAACCTGCGCGGACGCGCGAGTGTGGCGCATGTGGACAGCCCCAAACAAACGCGCTATGAAGATCTGATTTACACCAGTTGCCCGCCAGGCAGCAATGCCTGGACGCTTCGCGCACGCAAGCTGCGCCTGGATCAAAACAGCGGTCGCGGCATCGCAAACCACGCGCGCCTGCGCATCCGCGGTATTCCCGTGCTGTATACGCCTTATCTCAATTTCCCCATCGACGATCGCCGCACAAGCGGCTTTCTAATGCCCTCCTTTGGCTCTTCCGACGACAACGGTTTCGAGCTGATCACCCCCTACTACTGGAATATCGCACCCAACCTGGATGCCACCTTCTTCCCTCGTTACATGAGCCAGCGCGGACTCATGCTTGGCGGCGAATTTCGCTATCTGACCAAACGCGATAAAGGCACGATCACCGGCGAGATCATCCCCTCGGATACCAAATATCAGGACGGTGGCACAAGAGGAGCCCTGAGTATCGATCAACAGGGCCGTTTCCTTCGCCGGCTGCTTACCGAAATCGACTACAGCATTGTCAGCGACGATCAATATCTGGAGGATCTGGGTAATAACATCGAGGCGACCAGCACCCGTCGTTTGACCCAACGCGGCGATGTCACCTATGTCGGCAAAGGCTGGTCGTTACTGACCAGCGTGCAGGCGTTCCAGGAACTGGACCAAACCACGCTCGAACAAGCGCGCCCCTATCAGCGTATGCCGCAGTTGCTGTTGCGGATCAACCCACGAACCTTCGGTTCTGGCCTGATCGCAAGCCTGGATGCCGAGTACGACTTTTTTGATCATCCAGCCAAAGTGTACGGCCATCGCTTTGCGACCTTACCCAGCCTGAGCTGGCCGCTGCGGCGCAGCTTCGGGCATTTGATTCCAAGCGCGCGGGTCCATCTTGCGAGCTATGACCTAAGCGACCCGGAAGGCGGCCAACCCGAGAATCCAAGTCACTCCATCCCAAGCTTCGACCTGGACAGCAAATTGATCTTCGAACGGTCTAGTTCATGGCTTGGCGAACCCGCGATCCAGACGCTGGAGCCGCGACTGTTCTATCTGTACACGCCGTACGTGGATCAAGAAGATACCCCTGTCTTCGACAGCTCCGAACTCAGCTTCAGTTTTTCCAACCTGTTCCGCAACAATCGTTTTACCGGCCGTGACCGCATCGGCGATGCCAATCAGGTGACAGCGGCCCTGACATCGCGGACACTGCGCAGCGCAACCGGTGAGGAATTGTTTCGGTTCAGCCTAGGACAAATATTTTATTTCTCCGATCGGCGGGTTCAAATCTTCGGCCCGGAGGAAACCACACAGCAATCGCCTTATACGGGCGAATTCTCGGCCAACCTATTCGAACATTGGTTTGGGCGCGCCAGCTTCGAATGGGATCCGCAGCTGGATCAAGATCAATGGCAGCGCCGCACTCTACAATTGGAGTACCGTCACCCGGATCATCGGCTGCTGAACATGGCGTATCGGGCCGACGATAGCGCCACGCCGGCCAATCGCTACGAGGATACCGATTTCTCATTCCGCCTGCCTGTCGGGCAGCGGGTCGAGTTGGTCGGACGCTGGCTGTACTCGATCCTGCATGGCGAAACCATGGACGCATTCGCTGGCATTGAATACGGCAAGTGCTGCTGGCGTATCCGCCTGCTCGGGCGCCATTTCAAACGCAGTCCTGATGATGTCGCCAGTAACTCGATTATGCTGCAACTGGAATTGGCCGGACTCGGCGCCATTGGTAATCCTGTCGGGAAACTCTTGGAACAAGAAGTCTATGGTTATCAAATCGACTAGTAGATTCAGATTTGCGTTCAGCGGGCGGCACCTGATGGTCATCCTCGCATGGCTGCTGCTCGGCGGCGCTGCTGACAGCGCCGAAATACAGCCGCTGGACTCGATCGTCGCCGTCGTCAACAAAGACGTCATTGTACAATCCGAACTCAATGCCGCGATCGATCTAGTATTGCCAGAGCTGGCATCCCGCGGTACGGCGATCCCATCGCGCGCTGTGCTGCAAAAACAGGTGTTGGAGCGACTGATCCTGAAACGATTGCAAATGCAGCAGGCCGAAAACCTGGGCATCGAAGTGGATGAGGCCGCGCTGACCGAGGCCATGACCAATATCGCCGCAAGGAACGGTCTGACACTAGAACAATTGCGCTCAACGCTGGAGGCAAGCGGCGTCTCATTCGAGAACTTCCGCGAGGACACACGCTTGCAGATCCTGACCGCACGGGTGCAGCAGCAGGAAGTTCTGCAAAATATCCGTGTCAGCGATGCCGAGATCGACCGCTTTCTGAAGCAGGAGGGAGACAGCCTGATCGAACGCCGCGAGGTGCGACTTCAGCACATCCTGGTGGCACTACCGGACAATCCGACCAACTCGCAGGTCGAAACGGCGCGCAACAAAGCCTCAACCCTGTTGAAACGAGTGCGCGGCGGCACCTCCTTTGCTGATGTTGCCGCCGCCAATTCAGATGGCCGCCGGGCTCTGGAAGGCGGCGACCTGGGTTGGTTCCCGATCAGCGAGGTGCCATCGTTGGCATTGGTACCGGCGCAGACCCTGGCAAAAGGAGAAACCTCGGAGCCGATTCAAAGCCCAAGCGGTTTTCATCTGATCCGCATTTCGGACATCAAGGGCGACGCTCCGGAGCCCATGTCACAGACCCATGCCCGCCATATTCTGATCCGCACCAACGAGATCGTTTCGGACGACGACGCCAAGCTGCGCCTGTCGCAGTTGCGACTCCGCATTGTCGGTGGCGATGACTTCGCCACTCTCGCGCGGGCGCATTCCGACGACACCGGGTCGGCGCTCAAGGGTGGCGACCTGGGCTGGGTCAATCGCGGAGATACGGTGCCGGAGTTCGAGGAAGCAATGGATAAGCTCGCTGCCAACGAAATCAGCCAACCCTTCCAGAGCCCGTTTGGCTGGCACATCGTGCAGGTGATCGAGCGTCGCAAACAGGATACCACCGATGAATTGATGCGCATGAAGGCGGAGGACGCGATTCGCCAACGCAAGGGCGAGGAAGCCACCGAGATCTGGCTGCGCCAGCTGCGCGACGAGGCCTATGTCGATCTGCGCATCGATACCGATTCATGACAATCCCCATATTGCGACCACCGCGCATTGCGTTGAGCCCCGGCGAACCTGCTGGCATCGGGCCGGATCTATGCGTATTGCTGGCACAGACCGCGCATGCGGCCGAACTGATCGCAATTTCGGATCCCAGGCTGCTCTACGAGCGCGCCGAGCACTTGCACCTGCCAATACAATTGCTGCCATTCGACCCGCAAAAACCACCCTGCTCACAGCCTCCAGGAACCCTGTACATCGACACCGGCACAGAACGACCAACAGACCCGCAGCCGACCTTAACCTCGGCCGTCGTCCCAGGCCAGCTGAATCCCGAGCATGCGGTTTACGTACTCGACACACTGACACGCGCTTGCGACGGCTGCCTCCAAGGGTACTTCGATGCCATGGTCACGGCACCGGTCCACAAGGCCATCATCAACGACGCTGGTCTAGACTTTATTGGCCACACCGAGTTTCTCGCCGAGCGCCTGCATGCCAACCCGGTGATGATGCTGACCGCACCCGGCCTGCGAGTGGCATTGGCCACTACCCACCTCCCATTGCGTAAAGTGGCCGACGCGCTGACCGGCGAGCGCCTGACGGATGTCATTGCAACCCTCGAACGCGAATTGCGCAGCCGCTTCGCTGTGCCGCGACCACGCATCCTGGTGTGCGGACTCAACCCGCATGCCGGCGAGGGCGGACACCTGGGTCGCGAAGAGATCGACATCATCATACCGGTACTGGATCGTTTGCGCGGACCTGGATTCAACTTCGATTTGCAAGGCCCACTGCCAGCAGATACCGCTTTCGTACCGGAACAGCTGGCGCAGGTCGACGCGGTGTTGGCCATGTATCACGACCAGGGTCTGCCGGTGCTCAAACATCTGGGATTCGGCCAGGCGGTCAATGTCACCCTTGGGCTGCCCATCATCCGTACATCCGTTGACCACGGCACCGCGCTGGATCTGGCTGGCAGCGGTCGCGCCCAAATCGGCAGCTTGGAGGCAGCAGTACAGATGGCAATTCAGCTGTTCAACGGCACATGTGCAGGCAGCAACCGCTTTAAGTGAGGTTGCAACAAGAATCGGCCTATTCCTAGGTCCAGTTTGGTAAAGCGAAGGCCGCTGCCGGGGGGGGGGGCGTCGAGATCAAAATCCAGATCGACAGTTCTTGGTTGTCAGCAAAGTCTTGTATGCAACACAAAGCCGCTGACGCAACATGGAGCCTGAGCACATCGCCTCGATACGAAGCCGCATAGAAAGGGGGTGACAAGTTTGGGAGGATGGAGCCATGCGTGCAGACGAGGCGGACAAGAATCCGGCGCCAGTTGGTCTGTTTCTCTCCGGCAATCGCCTTAGTAGCGGTTCATGAATAACCTATACAACGCTATCCAGACATCGGCGGAGTGCAATCGGGGTCGGGGTCGATCGGGGCCGGAATCGGAATCGGAATCGGAATCGAGAGAGAAAACGTCCTATGCCATTCGGTCATGAGAAGCGCGACGTCTAGCGTGCGGCCATCGAGTCTGTCGGCTGGGCCATAGCGCGACTGCGAGCATGTGAAAGGACAGCGTAACGCGAAGGATCAACGCCTGCGCGCATCGTAGGTTTGAAATCGCACGAGGCTCGGCGCTGGAGTGCGCCGCGATTCAGGACGTGCTCGCTGGTGTGCGATGGGTTGTCCGCAGACGACAACAGCAAGCAAAAGGCACTGCTCGATCGTCGTGTGGCCATGCTGACGAAGCGCGGACAGCGTGGCTAGGCGGTCAGCGAGGAGCTTGGCGGATAGCGGGTTGGTCAGTTCGATACCGATACCGATACCGGTAGCGAATGAGTCGGCAGGCGACACCCAAGCCAAAAACCTGTTTAGCCTTGTTTCTGCACCATCACTAAGCCCCGATGCACTTCCTAACCCGAAGCGCTACCTCCAGCGCCTTGAGACCAACAGCGCCATCCACCAACGGACGCTCCCGCCGACGCACGCAATGAACAAATGCTTCGATCTCGCGGTCGAGCGGCTTCACCGGCTCGACGGCGACTCGTTCGCGTCTGATCTCCGGGCGCTGCACATCCTCGCTCGCCACTGGCGCGGCAATATCGAGGGTTTGCGTAACGAAATCCAGGGACAAATAGCAGCGCGGCTGAAATACGCGAATGCGCCTAGTCGTTCTGTCCGAGACCCGGCTTGCGACGACGTTCGCGACGGTGCCGTTGATAAACTCCAGCCTGGCGTTGGCAATATCGACGTGTTCCGACAGCACCCGCGCGCCCACGGCGCGCACATCCGACAGATCGGATGCAACCAGCGACAGAATGATGTCGATATCATGGATCATCAGGTCGGAGACCACATCCACATCGGTGGCGCGCTCGCTGAAGCCACCCATGCGTTGAGCCTCAATGAAGCGCGGCGTATCGATGCGCTTGGCCAATTCCATGATACCGGCGTTGAAACGCTCCAGATGGCCGATCTGCAGCATGGCACCCGAGGCCTCTGCCAATTGCAGGATCTCGGATGCGCGGTGCATATCCTGCGCCATCGGTTTCTCCAACAGCATGTGCACGCCCTGCTGCAAGTACGGGCGCGCTACGTCCAGATGGACAGAGGTCGGCACCACAACGCTAACCGCATCCACAAGCCCCAGCAGCGCGAGAGGATCGCCGAACGCAACACATCCCACCTCTACGGCAACCTCGGCAGCGCGTACGGCATCCAGATCGGCAACGCCCACCAACTTCACATTCGGCAGGCGCGAATAGATTAATGCATGAAACCGTCCCAGATAGCCGACACCGATCACGCCGACTCGCAATTGCTTCTTCATTGGATACTCAGCCGCAAAAGCAGGTCTAACCGCCAACGACCGAATCCGCCGGGGACTCCTTGGCCATCGGCAGCGATGCCTTGCCATGATAGAGGCTGAACTGATAGGCCAGGGTCAATGACATTCCGATGACCAGAGCCGCGATGAGAAGCGCAAAGGGATCGAAACGACGGCCTCTGGAGCGATGGGACATAACGATGGGATAACCTCAGATGAGTAGACTTGAAGCAGATAAGAAAGATGATAGCGCATCTTCTTGATATGTTGAAGATACGGCACAATGAAAAAGCTCTCGGCCGGGAAATTGTGCCAACGCGGAACGCATTATCCACGCAACGGCCACGTCTGTCTCGACTCGACGCCGAATGAACAGCAGCATTTCAATCTGGTCTATCCATCATCCCATCGGTGTCGTCATGCTGACGCTCGCGGTAATGGTGCTCGGTGCCTTTACGCTGGTGGGTCTTAATGTCGATCTATTGCCACGTATCGTCTACCCCGATGTGCGCGTGCGCGTTCTCGACGCCGGCGTACCAGCCCGCATCATGGAGGACGAGGTTACGCGCCAACTCGAGGAACAACTCGCCATCACCGCCGGAGTAGTGGCCGTTCAGTCGCGCAGCAGCGAGGGCCGCAGCGCCGTGGACCTCTCATTCCGCTATGGAGAGGACATCGACCAGGCCATGCGCGATGCCAGTTCGCGGCTCGACCGCGCCAAGCGCTTCCTGCCCGACAGCATCGATCCGCCGGTGATCTACAAAAGAGATCCTTTCCAACTGCCGGTAGCCGAGTACGTCATAAGCTCGCGGCTGCTCGATCCGGTTGAGCTGCGCGGCTGGGTCGATTACGAACTCAGCCGCTCGCTGCTGACGCTGCCCGGTGTGGCCGCCGCCGAGGTCGGCGGCGGGCTCGATCGCGAGGTGCGTATCGTCGCCGATCAATATCGCCTGGCCGGACTCGGCCTGGATCTGCTCGATCTGGAACAAAGGCTGCGTGAGGCAAATCGCGACATACCGGCGGGCCGCCTGCTGATGCCGCGCGGCGAGATCAGCGGGCGCATCGACGGCCGTTTTACATCGGTTGCCGAGATCATGGATCTGTCGTTGTCGGCAGCAGACCGCAACGATCCCGTCAACCAGTTACGCCTGGGCGAGACCGCCCGTATCATTGATGGCGCTGCCGAGGAACGGCTGCGCATCCGCCTGGATGACGCCCCCGGTATCAAACTCTCGATCCAAAAGCAGCCATCGGCCAATACCGTCTCGGTGGTGGACACCGTGGACAACGCGTTGCAACGCCTGCAGCACCAGGGGCAAATCCCCGATGACATACGCATCCGCAAGGTCGATGACCAGGCCCGCTATATCCGCCAATCCCTCGGCAATGCGATCGCCGCGGCCATAAGCGGTGCGCTGCTGGCGATGCTGGTGGTGTATCTGTTCCTTGGCAGCCTGCGGCGCACGCTGATTATCGGCAGCGCCATTCCGGTCGCCATCCTGGTAACCTTTATCCTGATGGCAGGCTTCGGGCTCACCTTCAATATCATGACTCTGGGCGGGCTCGCCCTCGGCATCGGCATGCTGGTGGACAGCACCATCGTGATGTTGGAAAACGTCTATCGCCATCAGCGCCGCGGCGAATCCGCCGTCGCGGCCGCCAGTAACGCCGCCCGCGAGGTCACCGGCGCCATTGTCGCCTCCACCTCCACCAATCTGGCCGCGGTATTGCCATTTCTGTTCATCGGCGGTCTGGTGGGTTTGCTGTTCCGCGAGCTGATCTTCACCATCTCCGCGGCCATCCTGGCCTCCATGGTGGTGGCATTAACCCTGGTCTCGACCTTATCCGGACAGGTACCGGCCAGTCAGGAAGGACTGATCCGACGCGCCATCAACCGTGCCATGCAGGTACTGCAGGACGCCTATGCCTGGTTCATCGCCAGGCTGTTACGCGCTCATTGGCTCGTCATCGCAGTGTTCGTCGCAGGCTTGGCATTGACCTTGCCCGGATTGCTCAGCAGCAAGCAGGCGTTCCTGCCCACATTGGATGAAGGTGATGTGCGCATCAGCCTCACCGCCGACAGCAGCATCAATCTGGAGCAAATGGATGCTCTTACCCGCCGCGTCGAGGCCATTGTTGCGGCTCAGCCGGAGGTGCAGAGCGTCTTTACCACCGTCGGCGGCTTCGTCTTTGGACGCTCCAGCTTCGAGAGCAGTCATCGTGCCAGTCTTCAGGTACAGCTCGCACCCATCGACCAGCGCGGCGGCATCACATCCAAACAATGGATCGAGCGAGTCAAGCGCCAGATTGCCGACGCCAGCATCCCAGGTCTTAGGGTCTACCTGTACAGCCGTGGCTTGCGCGGCATCCGTTTCAACCGAGGCAACGACGATGTTACGTTGCATATCAAGGGCCCGGATCTGGACACCCTGGTACGTCTGGCAGACCAGATCAGCGAGCGTCTGGAGCCATTGCAGGAACTGGGCAATGTTCAGCATTCCAACCAGGACGTCAATCAGGAACTGGCGGTGCGGATCGACCGCCGCCGCGCTGCCAGCTATGGGCTGGACGCGGATGCGATTGGCCGGGTGCTGCGGTTTGCGCTGGAAGGGCAGATCGTCACCGAGTACATCGAAGGCGACCGCAGCATCGATGTGCGGTTACGACTGGATCGT
The DNA here is from genome assembly GCA_016745215.1 of Thiohalocapsa sp. PB-PSB1. GTDB lineage: Bacteria > Pseudomonadota > Gammaproteobacteria > Chromatiales > Chromatiaceae > Thiohalocapsa. The sequence continues at coordinate 1,754,843 of CP050890.1, read as the reverse complement.
GATGACATCGGCACCCCGGGAGATCTGGACTCAATCATTTTATTCAGTAAGACCGAGCCGCGCACGCCGATTCGCCTTGGCGATCTGGCTGAGGTTCAGATTCTGCCTCAGCCAACAGAAATCCTGCGCGACCGCCAACAGCGAATGGTGGAAATCTCCGCGTCGGTTGCGGGCGATACAACCTTGGAGCAGGCGATTGAAGCCGCGCTGAACGCCGCGGCGGACCTGGATCTGCCCCGCGGCTATGTGCTCTACGAGGCCGGTGGCCTGGACATGCTGAAACAGGGGCGCGACCTGAGCCGAATGTTGCTGATGCTGGCGCTGTTTCTGGTGCTGGTGGTGATGGCAGTACAGTATGAATCGCTGCGCAACCCGTTGATCATATTAATCTCGGTTCCCTTCACGTTAATCGGGGTCGCCATCGGGCTGCAATGGACCGAAACCTCGTTGTCGCTGCCAGTCTGGCTGGGTCTGATCATGCTAGCCGGCATCGTCGTCAACAATGCCATCGTGCTGGTGGAATTCATCGAACTGCGGCGTCGATCCGGCGACGACAAGATCACCGCCATCGTCGAGGCAGCGCGCCTGCGACTGCGTCCGATCCTGATGACCACGCTAACCACGGTGTTTGGCATGCTGCCCCTGGCGCTGGCCATCGGCGAAGGATCAGAAATGCTGCAACCGCTGGCATTGGTGATTGTTTGGGGCCTGAGCTTCTCGACCCTGGTGTCGCTGTTGCTGGTACCTATGACCTATCGACTGCTCGGGGCTGTTGACGTATCGGGACCGGAATCGGGATCGAAATCGCTTACGGCGCCGATCCCGATGTCCATGCAACCATAGTTGCCAGCCGTAGCTGGCCCTGGGGCGGAACGCGCTAACGATTCCGCCAACCCAGTCCGTGCTATTTGAGCGCTCCAGTGATATTGGCAAGATAAATTGCCTTATGCACATCCCCCAGCGTCAGCATGCCCTCCAATTTGCCCTCGGTGGCAACGGGTATGCGGCGAAAATTATGTCGCACCATCACCGTGGTGGCCCGCAGCAAATGCATCTGCGGATCCACGGCCACTGGATTCGAGGTCATTAAATCACCGACCGATTGTTCCAATACTTCGCTGTAGCGGCCCATTTCCCGGTCCAGATCGACCGTGGCCATGCCGTGGGCGATCATATCCTCGATCTTGGGAAACAGGCTATGCAGCACATCCTTCTCAGTGATCACACCCACCAGCATTCCGTCGTCGTCCACCACCGGCAGCCCATGGAAACGGTACAGACACATCAACGAGGCCACCTCCAGGATTTTGGTCTCGGGTTGCACCGTTCGCGTGTTAGTGCTCATGGCATCTTTGACTTGCATTGCTATCCTCCAACTCTTTGCGATGATCGCTGCCGTCACTGACAGGCATGCTGTCCGGTGCCCGGTCGCGAAATGATAAAGCCCTAGAGTATAGCCTCGACGGGCCTGGTGCGGCATGATTGCGATCTGGAAACCAGCGACGCACAACCTGTGGAAGGCGGCAACCGATCGGACAGCGTCACCCAAAACAAAGGCGCCATACACCAAAGGACGCACAATGTTTGCTCTCTAACGCATGGGAGAAATGAATCGATGAAAGACTACCGTAGCAGCGAATGGAATCGCCCTAATTCCGACATCACGAAGCTGGAAGCGCCACCACCACCGATGGCTCCATCGGTACCGACTGCATATGCACATCGGCATCGCTCGAGTCATCGCTCCTCCAGGAGCAGTAGGCGCAAGATCAGACAGCTCAAATTGCTTACGAGTATGCTGCTGATCTTGCTAGTAATCGTTTCGGTTGCCGCGGTGATGATCTTTTTCAGAATGGAGCAATACCGTGGCGATGCGGGACAACTTCGGATGGAGTTGCGCCAGGCCGAGGGCGAACTGGCCAGGTCGCGGGAGAAAATCATAGAAATGGAAAACGATCTGCGCGTCTTGCTGGCAAACCGCATTCCAGGGATCAAAGAGTTGATCATGAACCGCCAAATCGAAATCAACGATCAATACGTGCGTAACATTACTTTCGTGCAGTCGGGACTTGACGATAACAAGGGCATCGAGTTCAGCAGCGTGCTGCAGAATCAAAGATCCGGGCCGATTCTACCCGATGTCACCATCGTACTCTTCGATGAGTCGGGCTTGCAGACCGGCATCATCCAACTCGACAAGGAGCAGACTGTCAGTCCGGTCGACATCCCCGAGATGCAGCCGGGGGAGACGCGCACCTATTCCGGTCAGATTCCGATGCAGCGTCGAGTGCCATCAAAATACTTCGTCATCGACGTCAATTGATCGGGCAAGACCAGCGCAAGCATCAACCGTTCATCGGATAACCAACCGGCCATCACCGCCGCGACCCGCCGATCCAGACCCTTGCCAACAGCCCAACGGCAGATTTCATTGTCCACAGACAAAGCAGACAACGGCGCGGCTCGAGCCAGGATACGACCGCAGTTATGCACAGGTTTGACACGCCCTTTACAGGAGATCTCCACCCAGTTGAACACAATATATAGTGGTTGACAGCCTGCCAGCAGGATATATATTCCGTCTCAAGCCTAAATGCTGTCCGCCCGCGGCCAACCTTGACGAGCCCCAGAATGCGCCCGCTGACAGCAGCATCTTATCTCTTGCGACAGGAGTGACCCATGTCCCAGCGCCCCCTTGCGGACAACCAGAATCGGCCTGAGCAGCCCACAACCGCGACCCTATCCGTCCACCCATCGGCAGCGGCAAATAGCTCGGTCGAATCCACCGCGAACGAGGTCGCCGCACACCAACCAGGCAGCGTTCAAGTCATCCGCCGGAATGGCAAAGTCACCCACTTCGACCCAAACAAGGTCAAAGTTGCGATGACCAAAGCATTTCTTGCCGTCGAGGGTGGCAATGCGGCCGCCTCCAGCCGCATTCATCACCTGGTGGAGCAATTATCCGCGCAGGTCACCTCCGCGCTGACCCGGCGCCTGCCTGGTGGCGGCACGGTGCATATCGAAGACATCCAGGACCAGGTAGAACTGGCGCTGATGCGCGCCGGCGAGCACAAGGTGGCTCGCGACTATGTGCTCTACCGCGAGGCGCGCGCGCGCGAGCGCGCCGAGCGGGCTGCCCTTGCGGCTCCGGCCGAACAACATTGTCTCAATGTCAGGCTTGGCGACGGCAGTCTTCGCCCGCTGGATACCGACCGCCTCGCTCGCCTAGTGGACGAAGCTGCCCGCGACCTGGACGCTGTCGACCCCAAGGCGATCCTCGAGGACAGCCTGCGCAACCTGTTCGACGGCGTGAAAGAGGCCGACGTGGGCCAATCCCTCGTGTTGTCCGCCCGCGCCCTGATCGAACGCGAACCCGCCTACAGCCAGGCCGCGGCTCGACTGCTGCTCGACACCCTGCGCCGCGAGGCGCTGAGCCTGCTACACATGGCCGGCGGCGTCGAAACCCAGGCCGACATGCATGAGCGCTACGCCGATTACTTCATCGCCTACATCAAACGCGCCGGGGATCTGGAATTACTCGACAAACAGCTCGGACGCTACGACCTGGCCCGTCTCGGCGCCGCGCTGCATCCCGAGCGCGACCTCCAGTTTACCTATCTGGGCCTGCAAACGCTGTACGACCGCTACTTCATCCACACCACCGACGGTATTCGCTTCGAACTGCCCCAGGCGTTTTTTATGCGCGTCGCCATGGGACTAGCCATCAACGAAATCGACCGCGAAGAACGCGCCATCGAATTCTACGAATTGCTATCCTCTTTCGACTTCATGAGCAGCACGCCGACCTTATTCAATTCCGGCACCTTGCGTCCGCAACTCAGCTCCTGCTATCTGACCACCGTGCCGGACGACCTGGACGGCATTTATAGCGCGGTCAAGGACAATGCCCTGCTGAGCAAATTCGCCGGCGGCCTGGGCAACGACTGGTCGCGCGTACGCGGCATGGGCGCCCACATCAAAGGCACCAATGGCAAGAGCCAGGGCGTGGTGCCCTTCCTGAAGGTGGCTAACGATACCGCGGTCGCGGTAAACCAGGGAGGCAAGCGCCAGGGTGCCGTCTGCGCCTACCTGGAAACCTGGCATATCGATATCGAAGAATTCCTGGATTTGCGCAAAAACACCGGCGACGACCGCCGGCGTACCCACGACATGAACACCGCCAACTGGGTGCCGGATCTGTTCATGAAAAGAGTCGCTGAAGACCAGCACTGGACCCTGTTCTCTCCGGACGAAACGCCGGACCTGCACGATCTCACCGGCCAAGCCTTCGAACAGGCATATGTTGCCTACGAAGAACGCGCCCAGCGGCGCGAATTGCGCGTCAGCAAGCGCGTCCAGGCCGTCGATCTGTGGCGCAAAATGCTGGCCATGCTGTTCGAGACCGGCCATCCCTGGATCGCGTTCAAGGATCCCTGCAACCTGCGTTATACCAACCAGCATGCCGGATATGTGCACAGCTCCAACCTCTGCACTGAAATCACCCTGCATACCAACGACCAGGAGATCGCCGTTTGCAACCTCGGCTCGGTCAACCTGGCTAACCACGTCAGCGAGCGCGGCCTGGACAGCGCGAAGCTCGAGCGCACCATCGGCACCGCCATGCGCATGCTGGACAATGTCATCGACTACAACTTCTACAACGTACCCCAGGCACGCAAATCCAATCTACGCCATCGGCCGGTCGGGCTCGGCATCATGGGCTTTCAGGATGCGCTGTACAAACTCGGCATTGCCTACGCCAGCCCCGACGCGGTGCAGTTCGCCGACCAGAGTATGGAGATGTTGAGCTACTACGCCATCGAGGCCAGCACCAACCTGGCGCAAGAGCGCGGCCGTTATCAAAGCTTCGACGGCAGCCTGTGGAGCCAGGGAATCCTGCCCATCGACAGCATCCGCCTGCTCGCCGAAGGCCGCGGTGGCTATCTGGAAATGAATACCAGTAAAACGCTGGACTGGGAGCGCCTGCGCAAGCGCGTCACCATTGTCGGCATGCGTAACTCCAACTGCATGGCCATTGCCCCCACCGCCACCATCAGCAACATCGTCGGCGTCAGCCAGTCCATCGAACCGACCTATCAGAACCTATTCGTCAAATCCAACCTGTCCGGCGAGTTTACCGTGGTCAATCCCTACCTGGTCGCCGATCTGAAGGAACGCGGCATCTGGGACAGCGTTATGGTCAACGATCTCAAATACTATGACGGCAGCGTACAGCAGATCGACCGCGTTCCCGACGACCTCAAACAGACCTACGCCACCGCGTTTGAAATCGATCCGCGCTGGCTGGTGGAAGCAGGCAGCCGGCGCCAGAAATGGCTCGATCAGGCGCAGAGCCTGAATCTCTACATGAGCGAGCCAAACGGCAAAAAACTCGACAATCTGTACAAGCTCGCCTGGGTGCGGGGTCTCAAGACCACCTACTATCTGCGCTCCATGGGCGCCACCCATGTCGAGAAGTCGACCATGGACGATGCAGGCAAAGCGAATCGACTAGCGGCAGTTGGCGGCAGCTATGCCAGCATCGACAAAAGTAAATCGAACGGATCGGGCAGGCGCGACAGCGCGCCGGCAATCTGTTCCATCGATGATCCGGAATGCGAAAGCTGCCAATAACCGGCGGGTTTGCAGCAACAACCGTGCTATTCAGATGACAGAGGCCCAGATGACAGAAGACGGCAGCCGAGCAATGAAAAACACACCGGCAGCCATTGCTCGTTACCACTCCACGGCCTGGCTGCGCGCCGCTCGTTGCTCGGCAGTGGGAAAAAGGACCGTCCCGTTGGCATCCATCAGCAGGATCGATAGGGTGGGGCAGCCCTCGGCAATGAGCTGCAGCCGCTGTTGATCCGCAAGCATGCCGCCAGTGGCCGCCGCCTTGAGTTCGCCGTTCAGGCGATCTTCACGAAACAGCTCGGGATTCGTCACCCAACAGGTTCCACAGCCAATGCAGGACGGTTGGTCGATGTCAAGTTTGGTAATCATAAGGGTAACAATCCGAAAATAGCGGCGCTGCAAGCAATGGAAGTTCGAATTCTAGCCCAGTACACCCACACACCGACTATGACCGACCGCAACTTCAGCGCGATTCAGCATCGCCTGTTTCGCTGATCGCACCATCATCGACCACAAACGTCGCAACAGCAACACACCAAGCGGCCCCAACACTGACACCCAAGCCGCACCGGAGATCACATCATGCTCGACTGGGACGACCCCCTCGCAACGGCCAGACCGCAACACAACAGCAAACCAGCGCTGCTCAACGGCAACCTGTTCTCCGGTCTGGACAAAGACATCGACACGGACGACTTCGATCTGAGCACCGCTGCCAGCCAACCATCGCCCCACAACGGTCACTCCCAGCCGGCCCGCGCCGAGGGTCTGCACTCCAATGCGGCACCCTCGAACAGATCCAGTGACGCGCACAGCGTAAACCCAAATCCAATGCCGGTGCAGCGTTCGCTGCTCGACGACCCGCAACCAGGCCTGCCGGCAACCGCACACCCGACCGCGTCCATAAACCAGAGCCGGCGTTCGACGGAAGACGCCGCCAGCATCGCGCAGGGCGGATGCACCGGCCTGGAAACGCTGGAGATGGGAGCGGGTCGCGTGCGCGTGGACGACAAAAAGATCATCAACTGCCACGCCGATCTGAATCAACTGGTCCCGTTCAAATACGACTGGGCCTGGCAGAAATATCTTGACGGCTGCGCTAACCACTGGATGCCGCAAGAGATCAATATGAGCCCCGACGTCGCATTATGGAAAAACCCCGACGGCCTCACCGACGACGAGCGCACCATCATCAAGCGCAATCTCGGCTTTTTTTCCACCGCAGACTCCCTGGTCGCCAATAATCTGGTGTTGGCCGTCTATCGCCACATCACTAACCCCGAATGCCGACAATACCTGCTGCGCCAGGCGTTCGAGGAAGCACTGCACACCCACGCCTACCAATATGCCGTGGAGAGCCTGGGGCTGGACGAAGGCGAAATCTTCAACATGTACCGCGAAGTGCCCGCGGTAGCGCGCAAGGCCGAGTGGGCGCTGCCCTACACCCAGTCCCTGGCAGATCCGCACTTTCATACCGGCAGCACGGAAAATGATCAGCGGTTGCTGCGGGAACTGGTGGCCTTTTATGTGATCTTCGAAGGCATCTTTTTCTACGTCGGCTTCGTGCAAGTGCTCAGCATGGGCCGGCGCAACAAAATGACCGGCACCGCCGAGCAGTTTCAGTACATTCTGCGCGACGAGTCCATGCACATGAACTTCGGCATCGACGTGATCAACCAGATCAAGATCGAAAACCCGCATCTATGGACCGAAGCCTTCAAACAAGAACTCATCCTGATGATCCGCGAGGCGGTCGAACTGGAAGCGCTCTACGCCCACGAAACCATGCCCCGTGGCGTGCTCGGCCTGAACGCACCGATGTTCGATGATTACCTGCGCTTCATCGCCAATCGTCGCTGCGCGCAAATCGGCTTGGCGGAACAATACCCCGGCGCCACCAACCCCTTCCCGTGGATGTCCGAGGTACTGGATCTGCAAAAGGAAAAAAACTTTTTCGAGACCCGCGTCACCGAATATCAGACCGGCGGTACTTTGAGTTGGGATTAACGCCCAACGCGTAGGGACAAGGTTTTGCCATTCGGATGCCGGTGTTACATCGGCATCGAGATCAGCGTACCTGCGCAGGTCGCCGTCGCCGAACTGAACCGCGTTCTTGGCCGTCTGCACGCGTCAGCGGTGACCAACAAAGACATCGCACCGCTTTGCGGTACATGAACTTCGCGCAAGTCATCCCTCACGCCCCCCCGCAAGTTCCCGCCAAATCATCGAGCCGTACCATCAAATGCCATAAACCGCAGAGATGACATTGCATGTTGCCCCACCGGGATCGGTAGGCGCCCGCTTGCGGGCGACCTTGAGCCTGTGGCAACCGCAACGGTCGCCCGCAAGCGGGCTCCGACATAGAACCGCAGGCGATCGGTAGCCCGGACTCTCTGATGTACCCCAAATCATCGAACCATACCATCACATGCCATGAATCGCAGAGATGACATTGCATGTTGCCCCACCGGGATCGGTAGGAGCCCGCTTGCGGGCGACCTTGAGCCTGTGGCAACCGCAACGGTCGCCCGCAAGCGGGCTCCGACATAGAACCGCAGGCGATCGGTAGCCCGGACTCTCTGATGTGCCCCAAATCATCGAACCATACCATCACATGCCATGAATCGCAGAGATGACATTGCATGTTGCCCCACCGGGATCGGTAGGAGCCCGCTTGCGGGCGACCTTGAGCCTGTGGCAACCGCAACGGTCGCCCGCAAGCGGGCTCCGACATAGAACCGCAGGCGATCGGTAGCCCGGACTCTCTGATGTGCCCCAAATCATCGAACCATACCATCACATGCCATGAATCGCAGAGATGACATTGCATGTTGCCCCACCGGGATCGGTAGGAGCCCGCTTGCGGGCGACCTTGAGCCTGTGGCAACCGCAACGGTCGCCCGCAAGCGGGCTCCGACATAGAACCGCAGGCGATCGGTAGCCCGGACTCTCTGATGTGCCCCAAATCATCGAACCATACCATCACATGCCATGAATCGCAGAGATGACATTGCATGTTGCCCCACCGGGACCGGTAGGAGCCCGCTTGCGGGCGACCTTGAGCCTGTGGCAACCGCAACGGTCGCCCGCAAGCGGGCTCCTACTGGGTTGGCACCGATCCAGTCGAACATCGTGCGCTTGCCCCATCAGTTGCACACGCTGAACAAAGCCCTGGGAGGATCTGAACGATTCCCCTCAAAGGATATACTGTAATTTTGCTGCGTGTCGGCTCACAGGCGGACACATCACGACGGGATTCAAACTATCTCCGCAATACAATAATTTTTCATTTGGACACACAACTTGAGCATACTCACAATTGCCTGGTCCATGTGCACGGCGGCGAGCTTCATGCTTGCGCTGCTGCATCTCTTGTTGTGGTTCAAGGACCGCAGGGCCTACATCTATCTCCTTTCCGTGATGATGGCCGTGAGTGCCGGCGCCGGTGCCCTGACCGAACTGGCGCTGATGCACGCGACCTCCGTCGATGCCTATCGCAAGCTGATCCAGTGGGAGAATCTATTCGTTTATACCCTTCTGCTGCCCATGGTCTGGTTCGTTCGCGGGCGCCTGCCGTCGGCACGGCTCTGGCTGGCTATCCTGATCTCGATTCTGTGGACCCTTGCCATCCTGGTGAATTGGCTTTCGCCCTACAGCCTGATCTTCACAGAGATCAGAACCCTGAAGCAGATGCCGACCTTCTGGGGCGAGTGGTTCACCCTGGCCGAAGGCCCGGCGAACCCCTGGGTGCACCTGTCGAACCTGGCCTCTGTGCTGATCGTCATGTACGTGCTCGATGCGGCGATCCGGTCCTGGCGTGCAGGCGATCGACGCCAGGCTTCTCTCGTCGGAGGCAGCGTGGCTACCTTCATCGTACTCGGCGGTATCCATGCCCCACTGGTCGATGCCGGAGTGGTCGAGACCCCGTACATGGTCAGCTTCGCCTTTCTTGCTATTGTCCTGGCCCTAAGCTACGAACTCGTCTCGGATGCGGTGCTCGCCTCACGCTATGCGATAGAAATTCGCGCCAGCGAAGCGCGCTGGCGTTCACTGCTGACGGACGTGCAGCTCGCGGTGATCGGTGTCGATCCCGAATCGAAGATCAACTATGCGAATCCCTTTGTGGAACGTTTGACCGGGTATCGATCGGGCGATCTGATCGGAAGCCCACTGGCCTCGCTGATCCCGAAGACCGACCGGGCCGAGCTCGCTGAGCGCCTGGTCGCGGCTGCGCAGACGGGTCCGCGACCGCACAGCCGCTGGAACCTGATTTGCGCGTCGGGTGAGCGCCGGTCCTTAGCCTGGTCGAACGTGCGCCTGAACGACGCGAACGGCAAATACGCTGGGCTCTTGAGCATCGGCGAGGACATCACGGATCGGCTGGCGGCGGAGCGGAACCTCCAGCGTACGCGCCGGGAGCTGGAACGACTCGGCCGCGCCAACGTGCTCGGCGAGCTGGTCTCCGCGCTGGCGCACGAGCTGAACCAGCCGCTGGCGGCAATTCTGAGCAATGCCCAGGCCGCGCGACGCTTCATCGGCTCAGGCAGCCCAGATCTGGTTCAGCTGCGGGAGATCCTCGATGACATCGTGCGGGACGACAAACGTGCCGGAGAGGTCATTCAGCGGCTGCGGCTTATGTTGTGCAAGAGGAACCCGAAGCGCGAGCAATTCGACCTTCGGGATAGCATCCAGGAGACCTTGGCGATCGCAGGCGCCGAGCTGGAAGCCCAGGGAATCTCTGTCAAGCAGGAGTTCGCCCAAGGCTTGCCGCAGATCCTGGCCGATCAGGTCGAAATCCAGCAGATCCTCATGAACTTGCTGGTCAACGCGATGCGCGCGGTATCGGCATCGCCGGTCGAGCAGCGCGAGTTGCGCATCCTGGCGCGAAGCCATGGAGCAGACGCTCTTCTGATCAGCATCGATGACAGCGGACCCGGCATCTCCGCTGATGTGCTGCCCCACCTCTTCGAACCTTTCTTCACCACCAGATCCCAGGGCTTGGGGATGGGGCTATCGATCTGCCGGCGCATCGTCGAGGCTCACGGCGGATGCATCTGGGGAGAGAATACGGAGGTTGGCGCTCGGTTCTCCTTCACCTTGCCATTGGCCGCGCCGGAGGAGCGTCATGGCTGACGGTTCGGACAGAGTCTTCCTGGTCGAAGACGACGAGTCGGTTCGGAAAAGCCTGGCGCGTCTTTTCCGATCCGTGGGTCTGGCGGTCGAGTCCTTTGCCTCGGCCGGTGAGTTTCTGGTCCGGGGCCGCTACGATGGCGTCGGCTGCATCCTGCTCGACGTGCGAATGCCCGAGTTGGATGGCATGGGATTGCAGGCACGGCTGCTGGAACAGGCGTGCGATCTGCCGATCGTTTTCCTGACCGGTCACGGTGATATCCCCATGTCAGTTCGCGCGATCAAGAAGGGTGCATTCGATTTCCTCACCAAACCAGTAGACGAGGACGTCCTGCTGGGTACGGTGCGGCAGGCCTTGGTGCAGCACCGAGCCGACCGGGCGGTACGACTCGAGCTCGAGGCACTGCGCATGCGGTTGGATATGTTGACCCCGCGCGAGCAAGAGGTTCTTCGCGGCGTCATCACAGGGGCGCTGAACAAACAGATCGCTGCCAGCCTGGATATTGCCGAGAAGACGGTGAAAATCCACCGCGGGCGAGTGATGCAGAAGATCGGTGCATCCAACCTCGTGGAGCTCGTTCAAATCTGTCAGCAACTGGGGATCGAGCCGTCGCTGGACATGAAGCCATCGGGCTCCGAAAGTAGCGGTTCATGAATAACCTATACAACGCTATCCAGACATCGGCGAAGTGCAATCGGGGTCGGAGTCGCTATCGGAATCGGAATCGAGAGAGAAAACGCCCTATGCCATGCGGTCATGAGAAGCTCGACGTCTAGCGTGCGGCCATCGAGTCTGTCGGCTGGGCCTACCGCTACTGCGAGAGTTCGATACCGATGCCGATAGCGGTACCGAATGAGTCGGCAGGCGACTCGCCCGTAAGCGCACCTGCCTCCGCATAGGACCAAAGTCCTATATTGCCGTTCCCTCGTTGTTTGTAGACTACCCCTGGAAAACAAGAGGAGGAAGTAACGCCAAAACAGGAATCCTGAGAACTACCGGCGTCTTGACGTTACTGATTCTGTTTCTTGCCACCGCAGAAACTGGTGAGACCGATTTTTCCTGGCAGTCGAAGCGAGACCTCCACGAGCTCTGCTCGGCACCAAGCAAACATACGGACTTTGCCGCCGCTCGGAATCTGCTCTTATCGCAGAGCTGATTCCTGCATGCCATCACTGCAGATACCTTTCAGGACAAGGTCTTGAACGACGCTTGCGTACATTTACAAGTCTCGCTGCAGGGCGCCGCGACCAAGTAAAAGCCTATTGCAAGCAGAGGATGACGTACCGCGCGGCATAGAGAAAGACAGATCAGCAAAGATAATTTCAGATTTCTTCGATGGCGCCTTATCAGGAGACGAAGTTTAGTCATATGCCTCAGCAAAGCGTTTTGCCCCGTGGACGGGCGACAAGATTCATCCTGGGCTTCTTCACCGTCGCCTTGCTGTCCTCCTGCGGCTCAGCCCTGGCCGACGCAAGCGGCGGCGACCTGCGCGCCGCCGTCCAAAACCCCATCAGTTCCCTCTACAGCCTGCCGTTCAAGTTCCAATTCGATTACGGAGCCGACAACGGCGAGGCGAGCTTCCTGAACATCCAGCCGGTGCTGCCGGTGACGTTCGGCGAGTGGAATTTCGTCAACCGCATCATTGCGCCGCTGATCGACACGCCGGGACAGGTCACGGGCATCCCGAGCCTGCCGGACCCAATCCCAGGCGACGGCGCCACCGGCCTGGGTGATATCAACTACTCGCTGTTTCTATCGCCGGTGAAGACCGGCAAGGTCATCTGGGGCGCCGGCCCCTCCATCACCATGCCGACCGCGACCGACCGCCAGCTCGGCAGCGCGAAGTGGAGCGCCGGGCCGACCCTGGTCCTGCTGACCCAGCCCAAGTGGGGCTCCATGGGCATCCTCCTGCGCCAACTCTGGTCGTTTGCCGGCGACTCGGATCGCAACGAAGTCAGCCAGTTCCTGGTCGAGCCCTTCGTCAACTACAACCTCGACAACGGCTGGTTCCTGATCTCGGACTCGGTGCTGACCGCCAACTGGCGCGCCGACTCCGGTAATCAGTGGACGGTGCCCGTCGGCGGCGGCGTCGGCCGCGTGTTCAAGCTCGGCAATCAGGCGATCAATTCCCGGTTAGAGGCCTATTACAACGTCGTCCGCCCCGACGGCGCGCCGGACTGGCAGATCGCCTTTACCTGGCAGTTCTTGTTTCCGAAATAAGATAGCAATGGGCAGTCTTCGCCTTGCCCGTCCTACCCACCGACGACCGAGTTCTTAACAACCGAGAGGAGAACCAAGTGAAGAGGCTACTCACGAAATTCGCGCTCGTTATGGCAGTCACGCTGCCATGGCAGGCGTTCGCCGCGGCGGACAAGCCAAACATCCTGATGATCCATACCGACGACATCGGCATCACCAACCTCAGTGCCTACAGCCGAGGGCTGGCGGGCTATCAGACGCCGAACATCGACCGCATCGCCAATGAGGGCGTGCTGTTCACTGACTATTACAGCGAGCAGAGCTGCACGGCGGGACGTTCGGCCTTCATCACCGGCCAGTCGCCGATTCGTACCGGGCTGACCAAGGTCGGCTTCCCTGGCGCGTCCATCGGCCTGCAAAAGGAAGACCCGACCCTGGCGGAGATGCTCAAGCCGTTGGGCTACGCCACCGGCCAATTCGGTAAGAATCACCTCGGCGACCGCAACGAGTTCCTGCCCACGGTGCATGGCTTCGACGAGTTTTTCGGCAACCTCTATCATCTCAACGCCGAGGAAGAGCCGGAAAACCCGGACTATCCGAAGGACCCCGAATTCCGCGCCGAGTTCGGCCCGCGCGGCGTGCTGGACTGCAAGGCCACGGACACCCCGAGCGACGTCGATGATCCCCGCTTCGGGCCAATGGGCATGCAGGAATGCGAGGACACCGGGCCGCTGACCAGGAAGCGCATGGAGACCGTGGACGAGGAATTCATCGGCCGCGCCATGGACTTCATCAAGCGCAACACGGAGGCCGGCACACCCTGGTTCACCTGGCTCGCGACCTCGCGCATGCACTTCTACACCCACCTCAAGGAGGAGAGTGAGGGCGTGACCGGGCTCGGCATCTTCGCCGACGGTATGGTCGAGCACGACGGCCAGGTCGGCCAGGTGCTGGACCTGCTCGACGAGCTCGGCATCGCCGACGACACCATCGTCCTCTACACCGCCGACAACGGCCCCCACTACAACGAGTGGCCGGACGGTGGCCTGTCACCCTTCCGCGGCGAGAAGAACACCAACTGGGAAGGTGGCTACCGAGTGCCGATGCTGGTGCGCTGGCCGGCCAAGTTCCAAGCCGGCAGCATCATCAACGACACGACCTCTGCCGTCGACTGGGTGCCGACGCTGATGGCCGCGGCCGGCAACCCCGACATCAAGGAGCAACTGAAGCAGGGCACCAAGCTCGGCGACAAGGACTTCAAGGTCTACCTCGACGGCTATAACCTGCTGCCCAATCTGTCCGGCGAGGCAGGCGATGACGCCGCTTGGCCGCGCCGCGAGTTCTTCTATTGGAATGACGGCGGCGAGCTGGTAGCACTGCGCTACGACGACTGGAAATTGGTCTTCAAGGAGCAGCGCGCGCAGGGCTTCATGGTCTGGAGCGAGCCCTTCGTGTCGCTGCGCATTCCGAAGATCTTCAACCTACGCACCGACCCCTTCGAGCGCGCCGACACCGACGCCAACAACTACCAGCGCTGGTGGATCGAGCGTGTTTTCGCCCTGGTTCCGGCGCAGGTCTTCGTGAAGGAGTACATCGATACCTTCCAGGAGTTCCCGCCGCGCCAGAAGCCCGCGAAGTTCAACGTGGACGACGCGCTCCAGGCGCTGCAGAGCCCCGGCAGTACTTGATCCGACGCCGAGCGGGACGGTCTGCTCGCACCCTGTGGCGACGCCGAGCGGGTTGGCAGTCGAGCAGACCGTCCCCTTCGCAGATGCGGAAACATGCCGTCCCGGCATGTTTCCGCTCCCAAAGCGAAGATCTTTCGCTTTGCTCCATTCTTCACCTGCGCAGGCGGTTGAAACATGGCCGGGCATCCTGCTCGGCGGGAAACGCTGTATCCTTATGCGCTTCCCTTCGTTTTGCCTATCAGGAGTCCCGCGACAATGAAACGAAAGCTATTTCGCGTATTCATACTGGGTCTAGTTCTGTTCTTTGCTGGCCCGGTGAATGCTCAGACCGTTGATTCGCTGCCCTCTTGGAACGACGGCAAGGCCAAGCAGTCGATCATCGACTTCGTGACGAGGGTGACGGAGAACGGGTCGCCCGACTTTGTACCACCCGCGGAGCGCATCGCCGTGTTCGACAACGACGGCACGCTGTGGGCCGAGCGGCCTATGTATTTCCAGCTCCTCTTCGCGCTTGAGCGCGTCAAGGCGCTTGCGCCACAGCATCCAGAATGGAAGGACACCGAGCCCTTCGCCTCACTGCTCGAGGGTGACGTAGAAGGGGCGATGGCGGACGGCATGAAATCGGTGGTCGAGATCGTCATGGCCACGCACGCCGGCATGACCACCGCGGAGTTCGAGACGATCGTGAAGGACTGGATTGCAACGGCAAGACATCCCACGACGGGACGCCTCTACACCGAGATGGTCTATCAGCCGATGCTGGAGCTGCTCGCCTACCTGCGCGCCAACGACTTCAAGACCTTCATCGTCTCCGGCGGCGGCATCGAGTTCATGCGCCCGTGGGCCGAGCGGGTCTACGGCATCCCGCCCGAGCAGGTGATCGGCAGCAGCATCAAGGTGGAGTACGAGTTGCGCGACGGCGCACCGGTCCTCGTCCGTTTGCCCGAGATTGACTTCTATGACGACAAGGAAGCCAAACCGGTGGCCATCCACCAGCAGATCGGTCGGCGGCCCATTGCCGCGTTCGGCAACTCCGACGGCGACCTGCAAATGCTACAATGGACCACGGCCGGAGATGGGCCGCGATTTGCCCTCTATGTCCACCATACCGATGGCGAGCGCGAATGGGCCTATGACCGCGAGGCCAGCATGGGCCGCTTGGACAAGGGCCTCGACCAAGCACAGGCGCAAGGCTGGACATTAGTCGACATGAAACAGGACTGGAAGGTCATTTACCTTGATTAGAAATGATGGTGCGAGATGGCAAGAAATCTGACGTTTTGGTTTGCCTGGTCAGCCTTGATCGCTACCCAGGCGATAATACCGGTCCAGGCCGTAGAAGACCGCTGGCAAGCGCTCCGGTCGATGCCCTTTCCGGAGAACTACCCGACCAAAGAGGCGGCCGACCGTCTTCATGACGAGATGCTCTTTCACCGTGCCACCCAGGTCGTAGGCTGGTCATTACCCGCAATGACCCTTTGGTCTATGAAGAAGGGCTCGGAAGCGCAGTTCGGTGCCGGCTCCAACGTCCTGGTCATCTGGAAGGATCGGCTCAGTGCCGAGACCATTGTCAGCACGCCTAATTCGGACGTGATCTACGCCATGGGCTACGTCGACCTGAAGGCGGACGGCCCGACCGTAATCGAGGTCCCGCCCAAGCAGCAGGGCATCCTCGACGACTTCTGGCACCGGCCGCTGACCGATGTCGGCTATGTCGGTCCCGACAAAGGCGAGGGCGGGAAATACCTGCTCCTCCCGCCGGACTATGAAGGCGAGACGCCGGAGGGCTATTACACCTTCAAGAGCCCGACCTATAACGTGTTCGTGTTCTGGCGGGCGTTCCTCGACAAGGAAACCGGCGATGCGACCGAGGCCGTCGCGTTGATGGAACAGACCCGTATCTACCCACTGGCCGAGAAGGACAATCCACCCGAGATGCGCTTCCCCAACGGGTCCGGAAAGCCGGCCAACATGGTCTATCCGCGTGACTACAGCTACTTTGAGGGGTTGGCGGAGTTCGTGAACGCGGAGGCGGTGGACAAGGAAGACTGGTCCATGCGCGGGCTGATGGCTTCCCTTGGGATCGAAAAGGGTAAGCCTTTCAAGCCGGATGCGCGCATGAAGGAGATTCTCAGCGCCGGCGCTGAAGTCGGCATGAAGATGGCTGAGACACTTCGCTTCGGCGACAAGCTGCCGGACACCCAATATTGGCCGGACCGGCAATGGCACAATGTGCTGAATGTACTGGATGTCGAGTTCAAGACCGACTCCTACATCAATGTCGACGCGCGAATCGGCATGTTCATGATCGGCTACTCCATCAGCCCAGCCATGGTCATGAACATGGTCGGCAAGGGTTCGAAATACCCCTTCGCCTATCGCGACGCCGACGGCGACTACCTGTCGGGCGGCAGGACCTACAAACTGAACATTCCAGGGCCCGTTCCAGCGGCAAACTTTTGGAGCATCACGCTGTATGACGCGGCCAATGCATCCGGACTGCAGAATGGCCAGCCCTTTCCATCCATCGGCTCCCTGGACAAATTGAAGTACAACGATGACGAATCCGTCGATCTCTACTTCGGCCCCGAATTACCGGAAGGTGTCCCGGCATCGAATTGGCGTACGACCGTCCCGGGCAAGGGCTGGTTCGTGCTGTTCCGGCTCTACAGCCCGACCCAGCCGTTCTTCGACGGCTCCTGGCGGCCAGGCGACTTCGAGAAGATCAACTAACAGCCGCAGAGAGGAAAGTACAAAATGCTCGAGAAAACAACGCTGATCGCTGTAGCAATCGGAGCAATCTTCGCGAGCTCCGTACTGCAGGCAGAAACCATCGACACCCGCATCGGCAAGCTGCAATTCACCCATGATTTCGCCAACGGCTACCCGACCGATGCCACCGTCGAGAAGCTGTTCAATGAGATGGACTTCCAACGGGCTGTACAGGTCTATCTCTGGGCGATACCCTTTGCCAGCATGGCGCAGTGGCAATACGCGCACAGGGAGCAGCTCGGCGCCGAGAACGGCCAGGCCGTCTTTCTGGAGAGCTACAAGGATCGACTGGGCGGACTCACCTACAATGCGACCACGCCTTACGTACTGCCGTTCATCGACCTGGCCGAGGGACCCTGGGTGGTTGTGATGCCGGAGGCGGAGGTGCGTGGAGCGGCGCACGATATGTGGCAGATCGCCATTACCCGGATGACCGAGCCGGGCAAGTACCTCTTTGTGGGTCCCGGCCAGGGGGTGCCGAAAGATGCCGAGGCACAAGGCTACAGAGTGGCGAAATCGCCGTCCATGAATCTATTGGTCGGTATACGCTTGATGGCGACCGATGAGGCCCAGCGCCTGGCGGACCTCGAAGCCATTCAGGTCTACCCCTATGCCGAGCGAGACAATCCGAAGCCAAGAGGTTATATCCGTCCCAAGGGCAAGCCCTGGATGGCCGCTGCGCCTAAGGGTCTTGCCTATTTCGAGCGCTTGGCCGAGTGGCTGGAAAAGGAACCGGTCGCCGAACGCGATCGTTTTTTCATGGCCATGCTCGAGCCCCTTGGCATCGAGAAGGGCAAACCCTTCGAGCCAACGGCGGAGCAGAAGGCGATCCTGACCGAGGCGGCGCTGGTCGGCGAGGCCATGGCCAAGGCCAACGATTTCTCCAAGCGCCTCGAAGACGCGCACTACATGGACGGCTCGCAGTGGGAGTTCGCCACCGTCTCGCCGCCCGATCAGCGGCGCGAATACTACGACGAGCTGGACGGACGCGCCGCCTGGTTCTATGAAGCGGTCACCAACGACCCCGCCATGCACGGGCAGAAGACCGGGAAGGGCCAGGTCTATCTGGCGGCCTACAAGGACAAGGATGGCGATTGGCTGGACGGCGGGCGAAACTACAAGCTCAAGGTGCCGGCCGATGCGCCCGCCGAGACGTTCTGGTCGGTCACTGCGTATGAGGTCAGCACCCGCACACTGATCAACAACAAGTACGAGGTTGCTGATCGTTCCTCACGCATGGATCTCGACCTGAATCCGGACGGGTCGGTCGACATCTACTTCGGACCAGACGAGCCGGAGGGTGACAAGGCGAAGAACTGGATTCCTACCGAGGCAGGGCGCGCCTGGTTCCCCTATTTCCGGCTCTACTCGCCCAAGCCGGCTTTCTTGGATCGCAGTTGGGTGTTACCGGATATCGAGAAGGCCGAGTGAATGTTAAGCGAGGGGGACTGACATGACTCATTCAGGTGCTGACCGGGTAACGCTTTGGCGGCGGGAGGCGATCGCATTTGCCTTGGCTCGATCTGTGATCCCGGGGCTTCCCCTGCCTTCGTTCATCGGTCTCCTCGGCACCTGCCGAACGAGGTTGATCCAATGATTGAAACCTTCGGGATTCTTATCCCTTTTCTGATCGCAGACGTCCTCAACCCGGTGCTCTTCGCCTTCATGGTGTACGCGGCCGGCACCCAGCGGCCGGTGGTCACCAGCTCGGCGATGCTGCTCGGGCACACGGCCGCCTACTTCGGGGCCGGTATCGTCATCGCGCTCGGCCTGGAGAAGATCACCCACTACCTCGCCAACCCGAGCAGTATCGATTACCTCATCGCCCTGGTCGTCGGTCTGCTCCTGCTCTGGGTCGCCTTGCCGACGGCGAAGAAGCCCGAGACGAAGCGGCCGGAAGACAGCGGCTCGATGACGCCGCTTGCGGCCTTCTGGCTGGGCGCCGTGATCAACTTCATCGGCATCCCCTTCGCGTTGCCCTACTTCGCCGCGATCGACCAGATCCTCAAAGCCAACCTTACGACCGGCGACACCCTGGTGCTGTTGGTTGCGTATAACCTTGTCTATGCGCTGCCCTTCCTGGTCGTCCCCGTGCTGGTCGCGAGCCTCGGCGAGCGCAGCCGTCCCGTTCTGCAACGGATCAATAGGACTCTGGAGCGAGCCAGCGCCTTCCTGATGCCCGTTCTGCTGGGCCTGGCGGGCCTGGCGTTGGTCGCCGATGCGTTGCTCTACTTCACGATCGGCCAGGGTCTCTTTTGATTCGCACCTCTCTCGACGGCGCCCTGTGCTTGCTCGCCGCGTCGGGAGTCAAGGGCATGACGGCGCCTGGTCCCCAAACGGCGGTACCGGCATCGACCTCTGCGGCGCCTGGACCCGGACGGGCGACGATTGGTCCGTCTACCGGGGATTGCTCGCCGACGTCAAGACGCGCTTCGATGCCGCCGGCATCACCATCCCCTATCCTCAGAGAGACGTCCATGTGCACGGCGCCGGCGTTTGAGGAGGCCAGAGAGTGACCGGTCAGGCTCGATCACGGTCTGTTTTGCGATTCAGTCTCGTTGTTGCCGCCGTGCTTGTGGCGTTGGGGCTCATCGTGACCTTCGCGCCCAGCTACGCGGTGCGCTATCTGGTGGGGGCCGAGCTTGACGCACTGGGGATCGAGTACGACGGCCTGGAGACACTCGAAATCCGGCCCTGGACGCGCGAGCTCCGGCTCGGTCCGGTGCGGTTCGGACAGCAGGCATCGGCCCGCGGAGGCGTGGGCGACCTCGACCTGACGCTTCGTGTCAACCCGCTGCTTCGGCGGAGGGCCGCGATCGAACGCCTGGTCATCAGCGATATTGAGATCCTGGTGACGCATGGCACCGACGGCGCGCTGTCCCTGAACGGCATTGCCCTCGACGAGCTGCTGCCTGGAAGACCGCAGAGTGCTGAGCCCGACACGGAATCCGCTTCCTGGACGGCCGGCGTCGATGCCCTGGAACTGCGCGACTCCACGTTGATCTTCCAGCGCAGTGACGGTGGCACCCTGGACGTCGAGGTGGAGCGGCTGGCGATGACCGATTTTCGCGCCTGGGAACCGGATCAGCCGGGCCATTTCGAGCTCACCGCAGGGGTGAACGACATCCAGCTGAATTGGTCCGGGGAAGTCCGCCCATTCGCCGACAACATCACGCTCGATATCGACTCCCGCACCGCGCAGGCGGAGCTGCCCAAGTTGATCCGCTTCACCGGCCCCTTGGGCTTGGATTAGGGCGTCCAAAAGCCTAGAAATCCTTGACCGATTATTGAACCTGCCGAACGCCGCCTTTGTCTCGGTCGAATCCGCATGTCTCGCCCAGTAAAGGCGCACAAACCTAGGTTCGTTAGTCCGATCAATCGGTTACGAACAGACACGTCGATATACCGTCCTTCGAAATCAGTCCTAAAGCAAGCGGAACAAGCTGGAACTGGAGCTTGCTCATGCGCCAATTCAGGGTTCAGTATGATTTTCATAACACACGGATTTTTCTTTTGAAATCGGTGTTTTTTGACCGGCTTTCGAACCCAGGATCAGCTCGATCGTTTGGGGTTCACCCTGGTTGGCGAGTTTTTCGAGGTCACCACCATTCGTCAATACGTGACGGCGTTGCTTGGTCAGAGACGACGAGCAATCACTCCACTCGCGTTGCTCATCGACGCTAATCTGAAGACTGTTTTCGGCATCTTGCCGGGTGAGCGGACCACACAGAACCGGGATGCGTGGTGCAATCCGATTGGCATCCTTGATCTCTCCTGTGCCGTGGGTTTTGGCAACGCCGAATAACGATTCGATGGTGTCAGAGCTGATCGGCATGCCGGTCTCGCACAAACCGAGCAGGCTGGCAATCGCGAGCTGTTTCTCAATCCAGTCGGTCAAACCGCGGCGGATCGATGGCGTGGGAATTCGCTCGATCATGGGCCAGCATTCATTAGCGCTGTCTTGACTCAACCCTTTTGTCTTGAGTAGGGCCTGGCATTCCAGGATCGGCTCGACATCCTGTAGGAAGGCGTTGATGAAGGCACGACACTGTGGCAGTCGATCCAGACGCTCGCGCAGTTTCTGCAGTAACGAGCCGTTCGCTGCTCGGCCTCTGGGCGACTGTTGGAGTACCCGTGCTGCCCATTTGACCAAACGATGAAGATTCATGAAGCGCGCTTTTGTCGAGACCTTCGGTGGTGCCAGACAAGCCAGCACGGACTGCTTGAGCATGCTGGACACTTTGCCGCAGGTGCTGAGAAAGACATCGAACATGGGATGCGCGCGATACGCATGTTTTACCAAATTGGCAACCACATGAGAAAGATCGTCGATCGACACGCCGCCCAGCCCTTTTTCCTGCAACAGTCGTACGGCCTTGCCAAGATCGGTTCCGCCATCTTTCAGATAGGCAACGGGGCGGCCGATCGTGGCGATGACGCGCTGCAGCAAAGCCGCGATGCTTTCACCGGTCCAGGTATCGGCCACCGAGACAGCGACACAGCTCACATGCTGTAACGAAGGTGCACCGGCGTTGCACGCGTAATGCCTGGCATCCAGTGCGAGGACCGTCATGATCTTGCCCTGGCCGAATCCGATGGTGGCATCCAGAAGTAGGATAAAGCCTTGTGAAAACCGCTGCATACCAGTGTCAGGGTCAACACCAAACCGGTCCTCTTTCATCCTGGCGATAGCCAGTCGTGTCACCCAGTTGATGATGGTTTGTGGGCAGGGCGCTTGCGCTAATCCAAGCTGAGATGCCAGCACGCCCAAGACCCTGGAGATCGCCCGGAAGCCGATCCGGGCGACAACAAACAGTTGCAGTGCGAGAAACACGGTGGTGGTCTTGTCGCAAGCCGCTAACGCCGTGTTGCGTTGCTTCAGTTCGTCCAGCTCCTTTTTCGTATCGCGCCATGCCCGCCGATACGCATCGCGCTCCTTCTTGATCCGCTTGTTCTCCTTCTTGTGGTAACGCAAATCTGCCCCTGTTGCCACTGTTTTCTTTTTCCAGTGATCGCGCCGTTTCTTCATTTTGTTGTAGGTGCTCATCAACGCGCTCTTGCCAGGCTGTTGTTCATGTTCAGGTTGTGAAGACCGTCTCCCCGTGTCCTATCTCAGAGCGATGGCGTGTGGTTGCGTGTCAGCGCCTCATCCTCATCCTCATCCTGATCCTTGCCGAGGCGCTTCGCGGGATCGGGCACTTTCCGATACACTCGGCATCTGCCAGGAAAACAACCAACTCACACAGCAGGTGGATCTTGTGAACAGGCAACGACTGAAGCCAGAGAGGTTGCAATGACAGACAATCGGATGGAAGCCAAACCGATCCCAGGTGAGCGCTGTCGTTTTTGCTGCGACACGTCCTACCTTTCTGTCGCGGGGAAGGCTGTTGTCAGTTCGAGCACGAACAGCACAGCATCTGCCATTTCCATCATAATGAGCAGCACCAAGGAAGATAGCGGGGAAGATGGCAGGAGTGTAAAGCATGCCAGGACGTTTTTGGGCAAGAGGAATGCAACAGATTGGCCCAAGACCCGATGAATACGCCGCGCTACTCAGCATCGGGAATCTCAGGATGGCGGGGTGGGACGGCTGTTCGAATCCGCCCAATTCGCTGCTGATTCGCCATCGGGCAAGTAATCGTTTGGGCTGGTTGCGTCGTCGGGAAAAAGCGTTCCTTGCATGTTTCGCGGTTCAGAAAGCGGTCAAAAAAAGGGCGTGCCAGCACCCTGTGCTTGAGCTGTCATTGTATGCTTGATCGGGTGCGACTTTAAAAGGAAAAACAGGTGGTTGCAGGAGCTGCGCATGGAAATGGGGGCAGATCGAAAAAAGAGAGAAAAATGTGCGTTTGCCGATTAATATAACATATTGATTAGATTATTATTTTCTTCCTTGGGAGTCAGTTTGAGGGTAAAAACATCACGATGGGACTCAAAATGCTTTATGAATATCAATAAGTTATGATTTAGACACCCTAGGCTTGGATCGACGCGAGGGGACCTATGACGCGCGGCTCGAGTACGAGGTGATGATCGCCGAGTCGGGGCACCTGGACGTGCAGGTGTCGGGCACCATCGACATCAGCGGCGTCGACTATGCCCGCTCCGGCGTCTTTGCGCTCGCGCTCGATCAAGCCCAGCTCGAGTTGGATCTGCACTTCGCGTCCAGTGTTGGCGGCGACCGGGCGCTCGAGGGCGACATCGCCATCGACGTCGGACTGACCAGCGCCGACCTCGGCGATCAGACGCGGCTCGCCGCCCGGGGTAACTTGGCCGCGCAGTCGATCGACGCCGCTCTGACGCAGGCCGGCGCCCTGGAAATCGCCTTCCAACCGGATATCGACCTGACGGAACTGTCGTTCTCGGGTCCGCTGGAGATCTCGGTCGATGTCCTATTGGAGCTGCTGGTCCGCTTACAGTCGTTGTCCGCAGCAAAGACGCTGTCGACGGCACACACGGGATTGGACGACCTGACCGGCAAGACGCTGCAACTGCCGGCGTCGGAGGTCAGCATCGATCGGCTGGCCGCACGGGGCGAGCGTCTCACGCTGCGCTCGGAAGACGGCCATGCGAAGCTCGATTTGGAGGCAGCGATCGAGCTGGACGCGGTAGACATCGAAGGCGAGCAGCGGAGCATCCGTGTCAAGCAGGCCCGCGGTGCCATCGAGCGCCTGATCGCCACATCCGGCGACGGGTTGCTGCGCGTGGAGGCGAGCGCTGACGCGGCGCTTGCGGCCGGCGAAGCCCAGGGTCCGCGCGGCGAGCTGACCGTCGACGGCATCGAGGGCCAGGTCGACGATCTGAACCTCCAAGTCCGGGCGGGCGCCCTGGCGATGGAGCTCAGCGCCAGCGGCAAGGGCGATGCGTTCCAAGGACTGGCGTATGCCGCCAAGGGCCGACCGCAAATGCGGCTCAGCTCAGACAGCCTGAACGCGGTGTTGGCACGGTCATCGCTCGATATCGAGCCCGGCGTCCTCGGCTGGCAGGCCGCCGGCGACGCAGCCGTCGAGGCCGTTGCCATCCGTTTCGCGGACGGCGAGGCCGGGTCACTGGAGGTCGCGCGAGCTGAGATCAGCGCACTGCAGGCCGAGAGCCCGTTGCGTCTGACCGCGGATACCCTGACGCTCGCGGGCCTTGACCTATCGCTGTCGCGCTCGCTGCTGGTAGCGCTGATGCAGGGTGGCAGCGCGACAACGGAAGCCGGTGCAGATGCGTCAGTTGCCTCCACGGTGTCCCCAGGCCCTACCGCAGCCAGGGCCAAGGGCGGGCGAACGCCAGCCAGCGCCGATCCAGCCAGGCCAGCGATCGACGTGCGCCGCATTCAAGCCCTGCTCGCCGAGCTCGGCTACGACCCGGGCCCCATCGACGGCCTCGCGGGCCGTCGCACGGCGTCGGCGATCAGGAGCTTCCAAACGGCCGAGGGCCTATCCGTGGACGGCCGCATCGAAACGGGCCTGCTTGCCGCGTTGGAGCGACGCGCCGGACCGCCGGCTCGGATGGAGCCCCAGCCGCCTGCCAAAGCAGGGGCCGGCGCGTCGACTCCGGTAGAGTGGCGGCTCGGCCGCCTCAGCCTGCCGGGCAATCCGGTGGTTCTTTTTCGGGATGATCTGGTCTCCCCGAACGTCGTTGTCGACGCGAGGTTCAGTCGGCTGGAGGCGCAAGATCTGGGCAGTCATGAGCCGGGCCAACGCGCGCTCCTCGACGTCGCCGCTGAGATCAATGAGCGCACGCAGCTGACGCTCTCGGGTTGGATTGCCGGACTGGCGACCCCGTCCGAGCTGGAGATCCAGGCCGAGGTGGCGGACCTGCAGTTGGCGACCTATTCGCCTTATGCTGCGGCATTCGCCGGGGTGCCACTCGATGGCGGTCGGTTGGATGCCGCGACCGACCTCAAGGCCGTCGCGGGCAACCTCGAGGGCGAACTTCGCCTCGAGATCGATCAGATCACCCTTGGGTTGGCGGGCGAGACTGATCCGCAGGGCGTTCAGGCAACCGGCGGCGTGTCGCTGCAGACCGCCGTCGATCTATTGGACGACGCCGAAGGCCGGATCGCTCTCACGCTGCCGATCACCGGCACTGTCGCCAGCCCCGATATCGACATCGGGCCGGCCCTGAACAAGGCGATCGGCGGCGTCTTGAAGACGGTCTTCCCCCCAACCCTGGTCGCCTCGATCTTGGCGGACTTGACCAAGGGCGGTGGGCCGTCCCTCGATGCCATCGAGTTCGTGCCCGGCACGGCGACACTGATACAGGGGCATCGCCGATACGCGGACGACGTGGCGAAGCTCGCCAAGCAACGCCCACGTTTGTCGCTGAAGGTGTGCGGACGCGCGACCGCCAAGGACGTCGCGGCGCTCGGGTCGAAGAACCAGCCCACAATCCGCGACGCCGAGGGCCGGCAGCCGCTGCGAGCCGAGCCCGAACCAGCGCCGGTCGCGCTTGGCGCGCCGGATGAGCAGGCGCTACATGAGCTTGCAGTCGAGCGACAGCGTATACTCATCGCCTATCTGATCGAGCGAGGGAGCATCGACCCCGCCCGCATCATCGAATGCCGGGCCAATTTTGACCCGACAGATCAAGGCAATCCGCGCGTCGAGGTCCTGTTCTGATGTCTCAAAGACCCGTTGGAAAGGCGGCTCAACGGCTCGCAGTCGCGCTGATCTACGTGCTGCTGGCGGGCTGCGCCTCGGCCCCGTTGGACCGCACCGAGCTCATGCCAGCGCCAGCGGTGTTCGAAGACGGTCGCTTCGACCCCTTCGCGGGCGTGCCACCGCAGGGGCGCCGGGTCGAGACCGAGATCCTGTTCGCTACCGACCGCGACCCCGCGGCCGAGGGTGATCTGGAGCGCCACTATGCCAGCCGCCGCGGCTACCTGGTGCGGCTCGGCCGCGCGCGCATCCTGCACGGCGAGGGCAAGCTCGACTGGGACAGCGCGACGCGGTTGTCGCTGCAAGCGAAACGGAAACCGCCCTATCGGCTGCGCGTGGGCGCGGTGGAAGAGATCGGCATCCTCGCCCGCACCGCCTCGCCCTTCACGGACCCGGCGCTGCTCCACGCCGATCCAGATGCGCCCGCCGCGGCCTTCGCCGCGGCTGTCGATCGCAAGCTGGCACGCTCGCGGCAGCGCGACGTCATCGTCTACGTGCACGGCTTCAAGGTACCGTTCGAGAATCCGCTGTTGGTGGCCAGCGAGCTTTGGCACTTCCTCGGCTACGACGGCGTGCTCATTCCCTATTCGTGGCCGTCCACACCGCGGCTCCTGGCCTATTTCTCGGATGTGGAGACGACGGGGCTCAGCGCCCACTACCTGAAGGAGTTTATTCAGTTCCTGCGCCAGCGCACCAGCGCCGAGCGGGTGCACATTCTCGGCTACAGCGCCGGCACGCGGCTGGTGCTGGATGCGCTGTCCATGCTGGCCTTAACAGGTGACGCGGCTGGCGAGTCCGGTGGCACCGGTGCGCGCATCGGGGAGGTGATCCTCGTCGGCAGCGATGTGGACACGGGGCTCTTCGCCGCGGCGCTCGACAACGGCGTCCTCGACACCAGCGAGCGGCTGACCGTGTATTTGTCCGGTATCGACGGCGCGCTGCGCTTCGCGAATCTGGTGTTCGGCCGCGAACGGCTCGGGCAATTGCTGGATGGGGACATGCCCGGCTACGTCGCGGCGGCTCTGGATGCCGCTGAGGACTTAGTGCTCATCGACGTCACCGACGCCGAGGACGCCGGTGCCCGCAGCGGTCATTCCTATTTCCGAGAGAGCCCCTGGGTCAGCAGCGACATCCTGGCAACGCTGGCTACCGGGCTCGGTCCTGCCGAGCGCGGGCTGGAGCGCGCCAAGCCGGATCTGCCCGTCTGGAGCTACCCGCCGGACTTCATCCCACGGCTGGAGCTGGCGCTGGCCGCGACAGCGGCGGAGCGCGAAGCACTCGACTTGTCGCCAAGGCCCAGCCGATCGCCCGAATAGGAGCCGTCTCGTCGAGATTGTGCAAGTATTCAAAGCCGAGCGAACCCCCGAAAACTCGCCCGCAGGCATCGCCACAGCGCGCTTCAGCGGGCGCTGGGCACGCCGCGCGGCAAGGGGGTTGTGGTGAAGGGTCAGAT
This sequence comes from Thiohalocapsa sp. PB-PSB1, assembly GCA_016745215.1. Classification (GTDB taxonomy): domain Bacteria; phylum Pseudomonadota; class Gammaproteobacteria; order Chromatiales; family Chromatiaceae; genus Thiohalocapsa. The sequence continues at coordinate 1,727,321 of CP050890.1, read as the reverse complement.
TTCCGAAGGCGCAGACGGCTTCCCAGAGCGTTTGCGAAAGGCTGACTCGGTAGGCAAAAAAGCAGCGCTTTATCCCCTCTTGCTGCTCTGCAGCAGCGGCGCGCAGCTGCCGACAACGTTCGACAAAGCCCCTGATCCCAAAGAGGCTCAATACGCGTTTGAGATTGTAGCAGTGAGTCATCAAGCCTAGCTCGCCGCTGGCCTTCTCAAAGCCACGTACCAGAAAGTGGTCCCAACCCATCCATCGCTTAATGGTGCCGAACGGGTGTTCGCACAGCGCACTACGGTGGGCGATCTCGGCCTTGGCCTGGTCGCTGGCCATGTGTTGGCGGTGGCGATCGGCAGCGTCGGCGTGCTCGCTGCGGAAAAGCCTGCGCGTCTTATGCTTCGCTGGCAAGCACTGTTGACGTAGCGGACTGACGTAGCGCGGACTGACGTAGCGGACAGCCATCGCAGTCCTCGGACTGACGTAGCGGACAGCCATCGCAGTCCTCGCGACGACTGACATAAGCCTGACGTCGACTGCCGTTCTTCAGCGTGGGCTGACCTTGTGGGCTGAGTTCGCAGTCATTGAGACAGCGGTAGCTGTCGCCCTCGGCATCGTAGTGGAAGTCGCTGCCGGGGAAACGTCCTTCGCTCTTGGCACGGTTGCCCTTCTCGGGGACGGATATGTAGATGGGCACGCCTTGTGCCTCGCAGGTGGCGATGTCAGGGTTGGTACAGTAACCGCTGTCGGCTACATAAACGGTCTGCGCCGAAGCGGGTACCTTGGTGTCCGCCGAGACCTGCTCGCAGGCGGCTGTGTCAGGCTCCTCGACGCCGGGTCGAGGACTTGGCTCGGTAGCCACGGGTGTGGTGCTTGGCGTCGTCTCGTGCGTGGCTGGCGTGAGCAGCCAGATCAGCTCGATGTTGCGCTGGCATTCCTGCTCCAGCCGACGGCCGGAGCGAATGCGGTTCATGTCGCCGTACAGAGACAGCTTCAGCAGGTCGCGTGGGTCGTACGCCGGCTGTCCGCGACCCGCACCGCCGCTGAGTAAGTCAATCCCAGCCCGGCCAGATCGCAGCTGTCGACATAGGCGGCAATGGCGCGCACCGGGTTGTCCTGATCGACGAAGTCCTCGACGCGCGGCGGCAGCAGCATCTCCTGGCGTGGGTCGAATGCGCCACGCTGCTAGCGGCGACTGCCGCTCATCGCCTTGCCAACCGCGGCTGCGCACGCCGACGGCTTGCTCGCCGGTGGCGGCTTGGGCGACGGCGGCAGTTCCAGCAGCGGGATCTGTAATGGCTCGGTTTTCGGCTCGGTGCTCGGCATGATCATCGCGGTGGGTTCAGCGGTGGTGCTTGGCGGCTGTTGACGACTGATCGGCAGTATACCATCTGTGTCTGATTTGGGGCTTGAATAGTTTCACAATCTCAGAGTCCGTGAGCATCTGCCGAAGCTGCTGTTCATCAGAATCCGGAACCCGTTCCTCCATGCGTTCCATGTTCTTCTTGTTCGGATCGGCTTACATCAGACCCCGCAAAGAGTCCGCAACCGGCTTGATCAGGCTACGGGTTGTGTTCTGACAATGCCCTTTGACGCGCCCGGCAATGTCATCGAGCGGATTGGTGAGGGTATCGGTAGAAAACATTTGATTATTCATGAATAAATTTTCTTTATAGCCGAGCATTTGTTAATCATGAATATAGTAAAGTTACAGCTAGTATCAATCTAACAAAGTCGAATTATGTCATCTTGACAATATTTGTGCAGTAGTCTATACGATATTAATCAGCTTTTTACGATCGAGAGCACAATCACTCAGATTTACACTAAACCAATACCTTTGCCAAAAACGGGGATGAAGAAGACGGTTGCATGAAGTGTTAGGACTAAGGATTAGCCGATCCGATCCTGAACAACCAAGCCCAACCGCCCATGCCCGATATGATGCTGCTTTTGAGTTGTCTGGGCTATTGCCTTGATTGCACGGCATTATGTCCATTGACTAAGATAATCGAAGCGTTATTGTCGATGAAAGGACGCGTCACCATGCTAGGGATCTCCCGCTGGAGCGAGGCAGGAGTTCGTTACCGAAGGGTGTAGCGGTTTTTCAATACGACGGTGAGTTGGGGCAAAGTGCAATGGTTAATTATTGCGCATCACTTACGGGATAAGGGGGATATGGTGTTGCTGGCCGGTGATGAGGTGGTGGTGACCAAGTCAGGGAAGAAGACGCATGGCTTGGATCGGTTTTTTCCTCTTTGGGCCTTGTTCATATCTTCGACCAACTGACGAACGGGTGCGCGCTGCTTTTCCGTAGAAGGTTGATTTTTAATTTAAAATACCGGTGCGTTATGAGTTTTGGCCGAGCTTATGAACAAGGCCGAAAAAACGATTCCAATTCGAGTGGCACCATTTCCCCAGCATTACGCTTGCTAGCAACTGCTGAATTCCCTTACGCGTACGTTCTGCTGCGCTTTGCAAGACAAATAGAATTTCAATAAATCATGCGACGACTCGTTGAATTAAGGTGATGGGCCAGTTGTCTGAGAGTTTTCATATCGAAAAGGGACCCTGTTCATAATTCCGACCAAGTGACGAGCGAGTGCCTGGGGCTTTTCCGTAAAGGTTTGGTTTCAAAGTTAAAATACTGTGGCTTTCGAGGCTGCTCCAGGTCTTGGCCGAGCTTATGAACAAGGCCCGAAAAGGTTTGGACTCGCGCTCTCTAGTATTGAACAAGTCGGCTAGAACGTAAAATCCTGGCTTACAGTTTGGATGTTCTATTGAACCGGACCTTGGAACGTGATCCGCTACAGCTCGAAGGTTTGATAGCAACCTGAGAAGTCGAGCATCGCGTTAACAAAAGAATTCCATATGGAATGCATACAAAATAAGTTGCCCAACTGGCGCCGAACAATCGTTCATATTCAAGGCACGACAACAGGCGCGGAGCCGGGCCTCTGTAACTGTTGTCGCAACGCCGAAGATGGACGATAGAGCAAGCCAGACAGGGAAGTTATTTCGGGAGCATAATAAATAAGGGGGTACTTATGCTATTGCTTTCGCTATTTCATCCCAAATTACCTCATATTGTCATTCCTGCATTTATCCAAATGCTGGATTGGCTGATTATTATCAGAAATTCAATCCGTTTCGAAATCTTTGTCAAATTTGGCTCGAGTCAGTACTCTTTGCCATGAAAATAATACCGTGACTCGTAATCAGGTTGTTCTTCGATCTATTCCGTCCTAGGGTATCATTCAATGCAGAAAATAAATAACTTGATAGTGCCGCCACGTATTCTTGTCGTTCACCGAGATCGAGCGCTCAGCCAAGCATTAATGTGCGCGATTAAAAGCACGTTGGAAACCGACGAGGTTGCCGCGGTAGGTTGTGAAAATGCGGCAGAGATCGCCGCCCACGACCGCAACTTTCGACCCGACATCATTATACTGAACGCATCTGGCTTGGAATTTTCATTCATTATCAAATACTTACGAAATTCTTCACAGCATTCGCGGGTTATGGTGTGCGGCCTCCGCAACTGCGGCGCTGAAATCCTGGCGGTGATTGAGGCGGGTGCTGCAGCCTGCGAGACCATTGACGGGTCGCTCGAAGACTTGTTGGCGAACGTTCAGGCACTGTGTGATGGTGAGACCATCTGTTCACCAAGGGTGGCTCGCATTCTGTTCCCTGAAGTTGCCGCTAATGCCGGGGCCAAACTCTGCAGCGAAGAACGCCAGATCTCGCGGCTTACGCGACGCGAGCGACAGATTATTTCTCTGATCGAACTCGGACTTAGCAACAAGCAGATTGCGAATGAGCTTTCCATCGGGCTTCAGACCGCGAAGAACCATGTCCACAATATCCTGGAGAAGCTTCAGCTACGACGTCGTGCGGAGGCGGCCCGATACGCCCGCGAGAATGGTTTGCTGATTGATGCTGTTGGCACCAGTACCAGTACCAGTACGCCGACCCACAGATAACCAGTACCTCAGCACACTGCAGGCCAGTACGAGTACAACTGGTCATAGACCCTAATTGAACTCTTTGATCCATGGTCGCGTGGGCTTGCGCAGACTAGACTCTTTCATAAATCAAAGAGTGCACGGCCATGTCCGCAATCAAGATCCTAATGACTGATCAGACGCATAAACGATGGCGCACGCTCGAGGAGCAACTGAGTAATGACCCGGGCTTCAAGTTTGTTGGCCGCTCGAGCAGGCTCATCGAATTGCTATTGGAAGTACGCTTGACCGAAGCTGACGCGGTTGTTTTATTCGCCGAGACCAACGAGCGCGGAATTCTGAGTCATCTGTTCGCCGAGTACCCAGATTTAACTGTATTGACACTGTGCCCAACGGGAGAAGCGTTCATCGATGAATGCTGCCCGACCCGGCGGACAGTTATCGACTCTTCAGCTATCGGCATTGTAAAGGCGTTACGCGACGCTATTGCGCAACCGTGCGACAGTGCGAATCAACAGCGATCAGCACTGAACTAAAGCCTGATGTGTGACTGCAGAGAGACGATTACACTCGTGACACAGACCAAAACAGAATCGGCGCACGCCAAAGAACTCACGCCAGCTTTACGACGCGGAGCGTCAACCGCCACTGGCCAAACTATTGATAACGAGTATTGCAGTGGCTGATTTCCGCGCTATAGCCGCCGTGACCGAGGGCATAGTGCGGTTGTTGCGCGGCAACTGCGATGCCAACGATTTCCGCTCATAGAGGGTACAGGGTGAAGCAGCCAACAAGATTGAGAGAATCAATGTGTTGCATCACGCATTCACCTCAAAACCCATATGAGCGAAATTCGAAACTGGCAACCATAGAGAGATTCATGCATGGCTGACTACAGGGCGATTAGGGCGGTTGGTGAATCCCTTATGGGATTGCTTGAATCCAGTTATCGCCCGGAGGACTTCAACGATATCGTCGCAGATTTCCGCATGTTTACTTCAAGGGATTTCACCAACAACAACGCCATCACCAACGGTGCGTCGCTATTCATGTACCGGCTGTACTGCAACGGCGTCTACCGGACACCGCCGGGCCGCATCGGCGAAAACGGCATGCGCATGGACAGCCAGCTGCCGCTGGAACTACATTTCCTGATCACGGTGTGGGGCGGGGAGGCCTCATATCAGTACGAACTGGCGGGCTGGATCATGCGGGTACTGGAGGACAGCCCGATGTTTCCGTCGGCGGTGTTGAACTCAACGACACCAAACGTCTTCCGGTCCGACGAGACCGTGGACTTCACTCTTGCCGAGCTGAGTACCGAGGACCTGTTCCGCATCTGGGACGTTCTCGGGGTCAACGCCTACCAGTTGTCGATTCCCTACGTGGCGAGAGTGGTCAATATCGAATCCATTCAACCGCTGGCCGAAGAGTACGACCGGCGGGTGCAGGAGCGGGTGCAGCACGTGGCGGTGATTGATAAATGAGAGCTGCCAGTACAGAGCGATTCAAGGTGCCTTCAAATGCTTGATGTGGTACCGGAATACCGATTGATGGAGCGGGTGAAGCGGCGCACCCTGCTCGGCATCCGGTTCTGGGACCCGGCTCTGGATGCGCAGATCGCGGATGGCCTCAGGGTAACCCTGACACCGGTGGAGAATACCCGCAGGACCATCACCGCTTACCGCACCCGCAGCGGTATCTATGCCTTCGACAACATTCCGGGCTTGCACGTGCTGGAAACCGCCTGGGACGACGACAGTATCGGCAGCCCGCCCCCGACTCATTCCTATGTACTGGATATCGAGGATGCGAGCGGCCGGTTTTCCGGCGTCGCCCAGGTGGTGTATCTGCCGCTGCCCTATCCGGGGCTGTTTCTGATCGACAGCGATCCCGGCTCTCCAAACGATTCCACCAAAGGTTTCAGTCTGTATTCCTCGATCACCCGGACGCCGCCTGCGCAGTATGCCTGTGTCTGCGGCGACTTGGTCGATGCCCACAGCGGAATGCCCGCCGCCGACGCCCTGCTGCGGGTACGGACCGACGACGGTTCGAGTTGGTACGGCCTGTCGGACCGGGAGGGCAGGTTTTCAGTGCTGATGCCCTATCCGTACCTGCACGTCGCCTACGGCAGCTCGCCGCCACTCAGCGACGGGCTGCGCCTGTTTCAGCGCACCTGGAACATCACGCTGAGCGTGCAGTATTCGCCAGCCTCGCTGGATCCGGTACCGGGCAGTGACAAGCCGAGCTATATCAGTATTCTGAATCAGGGCCAGGCCCTGATATACCCGCAACTCCCCGGCAGCCCGGCCGGGGGATTCGACGAGCTGATCACGCAGCTCAACTACGGTCGGGACTTGGTGGTGAGTACCGACGGTGTTTCAGAACTCCATGTCAGTCCGATAGGATCGCCAACCTAATCGCGGAGGATGCATCATGCCCGAATACCTGGCCCCAGGAGTAGTGGTAGAAGAGACGAGTTTCCGGCAGAAGACCATCGAGGGCGTGAGCACCAGCACCACGGCCTATGTCGGACCGACGCGCTTCGGACCGCAGAGCGGGGAGCCGACCCTGCTGACCAGCTTCTCCGAGTTCGAACGCATCTACGGCGGTCTGGACCAGTTGCAGTTCACTGGCGAGACCGCGTCCCATAACTACCTCGCCCATGCCGTGCGTTGCTATTTCGAAGAGGGCGGCAAGCGTCTGTATGTGGCCCGGGTCGTCAACCAGACGATTGGCCAGGCCAGCGCCGATGTCGGCGATTCTCCCTCTGTGATGACGCTGCGCGCTCGCCATCCCGGGGACGCGGGCAACTTCACGGTCACCCTGATCTTCAAGCTGGGCGAGAACAAGCTCGGCGAGACCCCCCGCGATCCTACCCAGCCGCTGAGTCCCGATACGGTTCCGGTACTGCGTGGCTTGCGCGACGGCGACATCGTGCTGGCCCGCAGCGGATCCCCGGCGGGTGAACTGGAGCTGTACCAGGTGGAGGACTTCATCAGCGATGGCCGCAACACCCACCGACTCGTTTCCGCGGTTCCGGAATCGCCCGAACAACCGTTGGAACTGGACCAATTCGCAACGGTCCACCCGCTCACGGTCAGTGTCATCACCTCCGCCCTGGGACGGTTTGCCTCCGAGCTCTCCTGGGAGGACCTGAATTTCCGCAATGAGCACAGTCAGTCGTTCTTCTCCGTGTTCCGCGCGGAACCGGCGGATCTTCCGACCCAGCTGTATGCCCCGCTGGAGGTGCTCGTCGACCCCAACGCGCAACTGGAAGCCGTGGCGGACCTGGTGTCTCTGGCCAGCCTCGCCAACGCAGCCGTGGCCTCACCAGAGCGGAGCATCCTGGACGGTCTCAACGACCCGGACTCTACCGATACCGCACGCTCGGTGCGCATCCCCTTGACCGGCGGTAGCGACGGCGACCGGGTTACCGCGACGGAGTACGAGGGGGACGAAGACCATCCCAAGACCGGCCTGAAGTCCCTCGAAGATTTGGAAGAGATCTCCATCATCGCGGCCCCCGGATCGAGCCACAGCACTGGCGTGGACACCGGCACGGACGTCTGGCGCCTGCTGATCGCGCACTGCGAGCGCATGCGCTACCGTGTCGCGGTACTGGATTCGCAGAACGACCAGCTGATCACCGAGGTACGGGCAAACCGCTCCACCATCGACACCACCCGGGCCGGGCTCTACTACCCCTGGGTGCAGATTGCCGATCCGGTGACCGAACGCGACATCTACCTTCCGCCCAGCGGCTTCGTCACGGGTATTTTCGCCCGCAACGACATCGAGAGGGGCGTGCACAAGGCGCCGGCCAACGAGGTGCTGCGCTTGGCCAAGAGTCTGCAGATCAACATCAATACATCGCAGCAGGAGGTGCTCAACCCCGACGGCGTCAACGTGATCCGCTTTTTCGAGGGCCGGGGATTCCGCCTCTGGGGCGCGCGGACCACCACCTCGGATCCGGAGTGGAAATACATGAACGTGCGCCGCTATTTTGCGTACCTGGAGCGATCGATTGAGAAGGGCACCCAGTGGGCGGTGTTCGAAAACAATGGCAGGACCCTCTGGTCCAACGTCCGCTCCACGATCGAAGACTTCCTGTTCAATGAATGGAAGGAAGATCACCTGGCCGGAGCCACGCCGGAACAGGCCTTCTTCGTGCGCTGCGACCGCAGCACCATGACCCAAAACGACATCGACAATGGCCGGATGATCTGCCTGATCGGCGTCGCACCGTTGCGCCCGGCCGAATTCGTGATCTTCAGGATCGGCCAGAAGACCGCCGACAGCAGCGATTAACGCGGGTGGCGCAGCAGCGACCACAAGCCAGGCAGACTTTTGATTTCAATTCGGAGACATCAGCATGGCCAGACCAAAGAATTATCCCTACTCCCAGTTCAACTTTCTGGTGGAGTGGGACAACATCAAGGGCGAGACCAAGGATGCAGGTTTCCAGGAAGTGTCCGGCCTGGGCCTAGAGATCAATGTCACAGAGTATCGCGCCGGCAATCAGAAGACCAACGAGCCGATCAAGGTGACCACCACCGCCAAGGCCAGCGATGCCACCTTCAAGCGGGGCGTCATCGGCGCCCAGGACCTGTACGAGTGGACCGACGCGGTGCGCAACGGCAGCCAGGAGGATATCCGCAAGGTCACCGTCACGCTGTTGAGCGAGTCCCGGGAACCGGTCATGCGCTGGAAGTTGCTCGGTGCCCGCCCGATCAAGTACACCGCGCCTTCCTTCAACGGCAAGGGTACGGACTTGGCGATCGAAGAGCTGACCCTTTCCGTGGAAAGGATCGAGCAAGAGGCCGCGTAATGCCCATTGGTGCCCAGGCCAGCTTCCCTGGCATCTACTTCGAGGTGGCGGACCCGCCTCTGCGGGAGAGTCTACCGCGGATGGACATTGCCGCCTTCGTGGGCTATGCCGCTTCAGGACCCCTGCATGTCCCGGTGCCGGTCGCAGACGTGCAGCGTTTCCGGGAGCTGTTCGGCGCGGACCTGAAGCTGGCCTGGGACGAGGAACACAACACGACCGGCAACAGCTGTCTCGGCATGGCCGTAGACAGTTTCTTCCGCAACGGCGGCCGACGCTGCTGGGTGGTCAGGGTCGCCGAAGAGGAACTGGCGCAGACCGCCGGCTTCGAGCTTCCCGGGATCGTCAGGGTCGACGACAGTACGCTGGAAAAATGCCGGGCTCTGGCACGCAGCCCCGGCAGCTGGTCCCGGGATCTGGCCGTCAACACGGTGCTGCAGGTGACCAGGCTGCCTCTGTCGAAAGCCGATCCGGAGACCGCTTACCTGAGTCTGGGTGCCGGCGGTTGGTCTGCGCAGCTGGTGGCCGACGCCTCGGCGTTGCGGGCCGGCGACCTGTTGCGGGTGAAGCTGTTCGAAGGCGCCATGCTCTACCTCGTGGCCGGGTCGGTGGAGGCCACGAGCCAGGGTGTCGCCGTTGCGGGCACGACGGGCTACCTGTACGTCGATCAGGCCGACGGCTCGCCCCCATCCTTCGATTGCACACTGCGTATTACGCCGGGCGAGGATTTCGACGCCGACGCCGAAGACCTGCCGCTGCTGTTTTCCGCCGACAATTTCGATGCCCTCGGCATTTCCCGGGACTGGTTCGCCAGGCCGGGGAGCCCCGACGACGCGCTGCAATCGCTGGAACTGCTGCACTTTCAATGGCTGGTCAACGACACCCACAAACAGCGGTGGAAACTCGAGGGTCTCGGCTTTTGCGCCGACAACTCGCGATTCTGGGGCGCGCTGCCGTCGGACGAACTGCTGTTCGCCCACAGCGACGGCAAGGCCAACGAGGATATCGATGCGGACAGGCTGCAGCTCATCCAGCAGGCCGACCGTCCGCGGTTCCCGCTCTGCGCCGAATTCGCCGACTCCCTATCCAGCCATGACTGGATCTATCTTCCGCTTCAGGTGCCTACAATCCTCGACGAATCCCTGAGGACGGAGTCCGATATCCCCGCCTCCGCCAATCCGCTGTATCTGGACGGCATCGAAAATGCCGGATCGCGGGCGTTCGTGGATGAGCGGCTCGAGAGCGTGGGCAGCGACCTGCTGCGGCAGGAGGCCCGTCAGATCGCCTATCTGAGCGAAGGCGCCGCTCCGCTGAAAGGCATACACAGCCTGGTGAGGGTGGAAGAGGCGACCCTGGTGGCGGTGCCCGATGCGATACACCGACGCTGGGACAACCTGGCGCCCGACAGGGAGTTGCCGTTGGCCGCGCCGTTGCTCGAAGACATCGAGGCCGAGACCTGGCCCGGTGAATACCGCATTCGCTGGAGCGCCGTCGCTGAGGCCATGGAGTACCGCCTGCAGTGGAGCGAGAGCCCGGATTTCGATGCCGTGGAAAGCGTACTCGTGCAGGGCGACCGCCTGACCGTCATCGATGAGCCCGCCGACCTGATGCCGGCACCGGCAACGCAATACGTGGAGGAATTCGCCCAGGATTGTCCGCGCAACTACTACTTTCGGGTCCGCGCCGAAAACCGCAACGAGGTCAGTGCCTGGTCGAACCAGCTCGCGAGAACGATACCGGACGACGACTTCATCGATTGTGCGGAGGTCCCGCTGGAGCGGCTCGCCATCGCGCTGGACCGCGAGCCAGCCCTCGTGTCTGCGGTGGCCTCGCCGGAAGAGGACGGCGGCGACGAGGGCTATCGGTTGCGCCTGAGGCTGTTCAGTTCCGGATCGCCGATGCTCTCTGTCATGGACAGCTCATTCATCGAGCGGCTGGAAATCCAGCGCGCCCGAGAACACTCTTTCCTGGCCCCGGATCAGCTTTTCTTCGGCGATCGGGAGGAACTGGAGCTGGCTGCCGACGGGATCGCGGAATTCTTCGTCGAGGCATCCGAGGACACTACCTACTACTACCGCGCGCGGGGATTCGCCGGGCAGACCACGGGCCCTTGGTCCAACATCCTGATCATCGATCCGCGCAACCTCAGCCGGACCCTGTTGCAGCCCCTGGATGATTTCTCCGACAGAGACATCCTGGCGGTACACCGCGCGCTGCTGCGTCTGTGCTACGCCCGTGGCGACCTGTTCGGTGTGCTGGCGCTGCCGCGGCACTACAGCGCGCAGCAGGCCCGCGAGCATGTCTCCAAGCTCAACCCGTCGGCTTCCGACCGCCTGGACAGCGGGTTCACCGCCGATCCCTTGAGCGCCGACGTGCCTCCGCTGCGCCACGGCGAGATCCCGGTCTTGAGTCACGCCGGACTGTATTTCCCCTGGCTGGCCAGTCACACCGACAACCCGGCGTCCGGCAGGGTGGCGATCCGCTACCTGCCGCCGGACGGCGCTGTGGTCGGGAAGATCGCCGCGAAGAGCATCGAGCAGGGAGCCTGGATCGCACCGGCCAACTCGCCGATCAACAACGTCCTGGCCTTGGATACCCGTATCACCGATGCCCAATGGGCGGAGCTGAGGGCATCGCGTATCAATGTGGTCCGGCGGGGCGTCACCGGCTTTCTGGTACTAAGCGCCGACACCCTGAGCCGCAACCCGGAACTGTCGGAGATCAGCGTGCGCCGCCTGATGAGCCTTCTCGTCCGCCTGGCCCTGCGCGCAGGCAACCGCTACCTGTTCGAGCCCAACAATGCCGACCTGGCCTCCCGGATGCAGCTGCATTTCGAATCCCTGTTCGACCGCCTCTACGCCCGCGGTGCCTTCGCCGGAAAGAGCACGGCCGAGGCCTACCGCGTGGTGACCGACGCCAGCATCAACACCCGCCAGAGCATCGACGCCGGCCGCTTCAGGGTCGATCTGCAGGTCGCACCGTCACTGCCGTTGAAGTTCATCCGTATCCGCCTCGTACAATCCGGTCCCAATCAGCTCCAAGTGCAGGAGGTCAGTTGATGCGGCCCTTCACCACGTTCAATTTCCACGTCTCGTTCACCTTGCCCGAGCAGGAAAACGAGGTCTGCAAGGCGGAATTCTCCGAGTGCTCGGGCCTGGAGATGAACATGGAGGTTAACACCATCAAGGAGGGCGGCAACAACACCGAGCAAATCCACCTGGCCGGACCTCTGACCTACGGCCAGCTGACCCTGAAACGCGGCATGACCGCCAACTTCGACCTCTGGGACTGGTTCGAAAGCGTACAGAGCAACCGGAATATGCGGGTGGACGGCGAGGTGCAGATCCTCTCTTCGCACCAGAGTTCGGACGGCCAGGGCACGCCCGGTGCAAAGACCAAGAATGTCGTGTTCAAGCTCGCCGGCTGCCTGCCCGTGAAGCTCGTGGCACCGAGCCTGAACGGCAAGGACGGCGAGGTCGCGATCGAGGAAATGCAGCTGGTGTACGAGCGCCTGGAGCGCACCACCGATAAAGAGTCGACGGAGGCCACCTGATGCCCGCACAACCATCCATTGCCAAGGCGGTCCTGCAGCAGATCGGTTGGAACGAGGACGGCGACGTCAGCGAGCTGGGACCGGAGTTCGAGGTCCAGTTCAACCCCGAGACGCTGAACATCGCATTTTCCAACCAAGTCGCCGGCGGCGACCAGGCCGGAGGCTCAGCGATCCAGTTCAACTCCAAGGGGACCACCAAGCTGACCTTCGACCTCGTGTTTGACGTCACCGATCCCAAGATCGAGCAGCGCTTCAACAAGGACAACAAGCCGGAGTCGCGCACCGATGTCAGGAAGATCACCAAACTGGTGGCGGACTTCATGCAGACCGAGCAGGAGGGCAGCGGCGATGACGCCCGTTTCGTGCCCCCGGGCGTGCGCTTCAAGTGGGGCACGTTCCGCTTCGACGGCGTGGTCGACAAAATCACCGAGAAGATCGACTTCTTCTCCGAAGAGGGCGTGCCGTTGCGCTCCACGCTGAGCGTGGGCATCACCAAGCAGGACGTGGACGTCAATTTCCTCTCTCCCGACACCGACGCCCAGGGCAACCCAGCGCCGGGCACCTCGCAAAAGCCCACCGCCAAGGAAAACAGCTCCATGGCCGATGCCCTGGCCCAGACCGGCAACCCGGAGCAGTGGCAGGGCGATGCCCTGGCCAACGGTATCGAAAATCCCAGGGACCTGCCGCTGGGCCAACCCCTGGACCTGGGCAGCGACCTGGCCACTGGCATCAATGCCGGCCTGCAGGCGAGCGCGGGCGCGGGCGCGGGGTTCGGCGCATCGACGGGCCTGGGGGGCGGCATCAGCGGCAGCCTGGGCGGCAGTTTCGGTGTCGGGATCAGTGCCGGCGCGAGCCTGGAGGGCGGCATCGGCGGCGGTATCGGTGGGGGAATCAGCGGCGGAATCAGCAGCGGTATCGGTGGGGAAATCAGCGGCGGCATCGGCGGCGGAGTCAGCGCCGGTGTCGGTGGCGGCACCGGCATTGAGATCAGCGGCGGCACCGATTTCGAGATCGACGCCAGCGCCGAACTGGCGCTCAACGGGAGTGTCAGCGCCAGCGCCAGCGCCGACTTCGAGTTTTGATGATCGTGGGCGGGAGCCCGCGGCGGTGAGGAGCGGAAAATGAGTGTTATCATCGACCAGTTCGAAGTGATCGTGGATTCGCAGAATCCGCAGGACGAGACCCAGCCGTCCGCGGCCTTACCGGCGCAGCCGCCGCAGCCGGCACTGCAGCCCTACGCCATCGAAGGCGTGTTCGAGCAAATGCAGGAACGCGCCGACCGGGTCAGGGCCCACTGACCCCGGTAGGCACCACCCGTGACCATGCGGATACCGAACCATGCCTGAGCTCGCCACCACCCTGCCCCTGTACTCCTCCCGGCCCCGGATCAGGATCGACGGCCGGCAGGATGCGCGCATCGATGCGGGCCTGTTGAACCTGTGGGTGATGGAGGATGAGTCCGGTCTCTACCGCTGCGAGCTGACCTTCGGCAACTGGGGCAGTCACGACAACAGGCTGGACTACCTGTACTTCGACCGCTCGGTGTTTGATTTCGGCAAGCAGATCGATATCGAGGTCGGTGACGGTGCTGCCGCGGCGCCGCTGTTCAGCGGCCGCATCAGCGCCATGGAAGGACGCTTCATCGAGCAGCGCCCGCCGGAGATACAGATCCTGGCCGAAGACAGGCTGCAGGACCTGCGCATGGTGCGCCGCACCCGCACGTTCGAGGACGTGTCCCTCGACGACGTGCTCGACACGATCGCCTCGGATCACGGCCTGCAGCTGCAGATCGATATCGACAGCCCGCAATACAAGACCCTGACCCAGGTCAACCAGAGTGACCTCGCGTTCATCCGCGAACGGGCGCGCCTGATCGACGCCGAGGTGTGGGTGGAGGGCGACGACCTGTATGTGCAGGCGCGCTCGCGGCGCAAGGTGGCGTCCCTGGAACTGACCTACAAGCAGCGCCTGCACGCATTCTCGGTGCTGGCGGACATCGCCCACCAGCGCTCCACGCTGTCGGTCGGCGGCTGGGACGTCGGCGCCAAGGACAGGCTCGACTATTCCGCCGGCCGGGACTGCATCCAGTCGGAAGTCGGCGACGGCCTGGGCGGTGCACAGGTGCTCGACGACGCCTTCGGCAGCCGGCACGAGCGCGTCGTCCACCTGACGCCGATGTCGGACGAGGAAACGCAGAACCTGGCCGAGAGCCATTACCGTACCCTGGCCCGACGCTTCGTCACCGGCCGTGGCCTGGCCGAAGGCGATGCGCGCCTGAAGGCTGGTGCCCACGTGACCATCAACGGAGTCGGCGGCCTATTCAATGGCCTGTATTTCGTCAACAGCGTCCATCACCTGTTCTGCCAGGAAACCGGGTTTCGAACCCGGTTCAGCGTGGAACGCCCCTTCATCGGCAGGGGGATCTGAGCATGCAAGACACGATGCTGCAGAAGATGTTCGATTCACGGCTGCCCACCGGCTTTGGCGGCGGTTTCTACGGTGTGTACGTTGCCGAAGTGGTCGATATCGCCGACCCCGACGGCCAGGGCCGGGTCAGGATCAGGCTGCCCTGGTCCCCGGATAGTGACGGAAACGAGTACCAAGCCTGGGCCAGGCTCGCCACGATGATGGCCGGGAACGAGCGCGGAACCTGGTTCATACCCCACCAAGGAGACGAAGTGCTGGTGGCGTTCAATGCCGGTGACACCCGCCACCCCTATGTAATCGGCTGCCTCTGGAACGGCCAGGACAGCCCGCCGGAAAGCATGGACAGCGCCGGCAACAACTATGCGAAGACCATCTGCTCGAAAAACGGTGTCCGCGTCTCCCTGAACGATCAGGACGGGCAAGAGAGCCTTACCCTGGAAACCCCGGGCGGGCAGCGGGTGGTACTGAAGGACGGACCCGGTGCCATCGACATCGAGGATAGCAACGGCAACTCCGTGAAACTCGGCACTTCCGGCATCACGGTCGAGGCCTCGGTCAAGGTTACCGTGAACGCGACCTTGGTGCAGGTGTCAGCGTCGTCGATGACCGTGGACTGTCCGTTCACCAGCTTCAGCGGCGTGGTCAAGGTGGACACCCTGCTGAGCAACAGCGTGGTGAGCGCCTCCTATACACCGGGAGCTGGAAACATATGGTAGCCGCGATCACACAGCACGATACCAAGTGGGTCTCACCCTCGCCGCTCTGGCCCGGGTCTTCCTCCACCACTTTGGGGCGCGAAGACTTTCGGCGTCCGGCGATACTGCGTTTCAACACCGACGGCTTCATGGACGAGCTGTTGTCGGTGATGAACGACTACCCCGAGAATCTCGGAGAATGGAAGGCCCGGCCTGAGACCTGGCGCGAGCCGATGGCGACACCGCCGACGGCGGCCAAACTGCAGCCGAACCAGCCCCTATCGAAGTTCAAGCAGACCCAGACCCGGCAGCTCAAGCGATACACTGACGCCACTGCCCTGGCTGCCGCATCCGCGCTCGTCGCAACCGACAGCACGCAGAACCTGCCGCTCAAGCTCTACCAGCCGGCCCACCAGCGGTTCTACCTGGTGACCGCCTCCTTTGTCTGCCGCAAGGTCGGATTGCCGGATCGAAAGATCGATCTCGCCAAGCAGCAGAAGGTGAAGTTCGTGCTGCGCCGCCTGCTGCCCAAGGACATCTCCGATCGCATCGACCCGGAGGTCTGCGATCTCAGCCAGTGCGACGAGTACGCCTACGTGCTCGACGGCGACGCATACCGCTGGGAGAGGGTGGGAGAGGCGGAAAGCGCCGCAAACAAGGTGCTGAAGGACAACGAAGAGCGCCTGCCGATGTTCAACGTCGGCTACGAGGAGGACGTGGACAAGAAGCGCCGCATGCTGGCGGGCTACATACCGGTGGGCAAGCGCGAGGCGTATTTGAGCAAGGAGGTCGTGGAGAGCCCCGGGGCCGACGTTCTGCCCGCCGATGCGGATGCCGCCGCGGCCGAAGCCGCCGCGCAGAAAAGGCGCGAGGCGATCACGTACCTGTTCCAACTGCAAGTCGGCGGACCCTGGAAGCAGCTGATCGCGACGGCGGACAGTGAAAACGGCAAAAACAGCGATTGGAATGCCAATGCGCCGGAAATTGCCGAAGACTCCGGTACCCCCGCATCCGATGACGACAGCGCCAAGAGCGGACTGCGGGATGTTAGGGACAGAATCCAGACCATCTCCTGGTACATCCTGGTCGACCTGGTGCAGTTCCTGAAAGACTATGTGCCCAAGGTCTACAGCTATATCGCCGACGGTGCCGCACCCGCGGATCTTACCGTGGCGGAGAGCAATCTCTACGATGCCCTGGCGGACATTGGGCTGGACAGGGCGGACTACGAAGGTGCGGATTTCCGAGGGCTTTTTGCCAAAAGCGACATCTACGATTCACTGCTGGATGCTCTCGAGCACGTCATCGATCATCCCGGTCTCGCCACCGACCTGGACCTCGTCGAATACCCGTTTGAGCGCGCTACGGACAATTCATCGCAGGAGTATCAGTGGCCGTCCTTTCTTTTCCCCCTCGCCGACCCGGTCAACGACGCACCGCTGCCCGACCTGACCGTCGATGACCCGAGTACCACTGAACCGGAACAGTCCCAGGAGAAGATCGACGCCCTGGCGGAACTGGTCGGAGAGGCGATAGCCGAGGATACTGCAAAGCCGGCCCCGGAGGTGCATCCGCCGAAGGTACCCAAGCAGAGCAACACCCTGGGCTGGTTCTACATCCGCTGCGTGTTCGAGAGTCCCGAATGCGGGCCGTTTCACCCGGCCATCGTCAGCGAATCCACGGAGGCGTTTCAGCTGGCCTCGTTTTTCGATCCCGACGCGCCGGGGCGTCCCGTCAACATCCCGATGCCGCTGGACATCTCGCCGGCGGGACTGCGCAAGTTCAACAAGAATGCCAGATTCATGGTCTCGGACATGTTGTGCGGCAGGTTCAAGGGAGCGCGCAAGACCACCCTGGGCGACCTGGTGCTGTCGGTGCTGCCCTGGCCGTTTCACAAGGACCTGCCCGAGCCGGGGCAGACATCTTGCTCCAAGGGCGACCTCGGCTTCGGCATGATCTGTTCGCTGTCGATTCCGATCGTGACCCTCTGCGCGTTCATTCTGCTGATCATCATGGTGATCCTGTTCGACCTGTTCTTCCGCTGGCTGCCGTACCTGTTCCTGTGTCTGCCCATTCCCGGCCTGAAAGGTAAATCCTGATGCTTGACGACGGAAAACTGTTTGGCCGCGGAATCCATTTTCCGCCCCGGATCACCGAAAACGGCCGCTGGGCCTGGTCCTCCGGCGTGGAAAACATCCGCCAGTCGATCAGGATCATCCTGCAGACCGAGCCCCTGGAGCGGCAGCTGCTGCCCAACTTCGGATCGGGGCTGAAAAAGCTGCTGTTTCAACCCAATACGGTCGAGACCCACAGCCTGATCGAGGAGTTGATCACCCGCTCGCTGACCCGCTGGGAACGCCGCATCAAGGTCACCTCCATTGAGGTGATCGGCGATCCCAAGGAGCCAAACGTCGCCTGGGTCACCTTGCGTTACAAGCTGGTCGCCAACCAGGCGCCGGAACAGATGCAGTTGAAGCTGCAGTTGAATGGTTAGGGGCACACTTTCCCATACCCGGAACTGAACTGGCAGGCCGAATTCCATGTCACTACCGCAACCGAAATTCGAAACGCGCACCTACCGCGACCTGTACAATGAGGCGATCGCCCGGATTGCGGCCCACACGCCGGAGTGGACCAATCGCAGCGAGCCGGATCCGGGCGTCACCCTGTTGCAGCTGTTCGCGTTCATGACCGAGAGCCTGCTGTACCGGACCAACCTGATCCCCGAACGCAACCGGCAAAAGTTCCTGCGCCTGCTGCAGATCCCGATGCGCCCGGCCGCGGCGGCTTCCGGACTCGTGAGTTTTTCCAATCCCCGCGGTCCCTTCGACGTCTACATCCTGAATGCGAATCTGTCCCTGGCCGCCGGCAGCGTTTCCTTCCGGACCGACAGCGGACTGGCGGTGTTGCCTATCGAGTCGCGCATTTACTACAAGAAGCCCGTGAGCACGACGGACGACGGCACGGACCTGACCGAGCTTTACAACAATCTCTACGCCGCCTTCGACCTGCCGGACAAGCAGCTGGAGTTTTACGAGACCACGGTGTTCGAGCCGGCCGCCAGCGGTACCAATCTCAAGAGCATCGATATCGCCCGAGAGACCGTGGACGGCACGCTCTGGCTGGCGCTGCTGGCCAGGTCCAGCGAGTCCCCGGATCAGGCCAGGGAAAAGATCGCCAATACGGTGCTCTCGCTGGGACTGTTCCCGGCCATCGGCGAGGAGGGCTGCAGCGTCGAGCCGGTGCCGGCAATGGCGGATACGCCGCAGCCGCTGGTGTTCGAGCTGCCCAATGCCGCCGACCAGCGCATTCGTTACGAGCCGCTGGACTACTCTGCCGAACACGACCTGATGAAACAGCCTGGCGTGGTGAAGATCCGCCTGCCCGCTGCCAACAAGCTCACTACCTGGGCGGAAGAGGCGCTTACCGCGGGCGTCGACAACCGACCACCGTCGCTGGAAAACACCGACGACCAGGACCGCCTGATCACCTGGCTGCGCATCCGCGCGCCGCAGGTCGATACCACCGCCGACGTCGCCTCCCGGCAGCTGTCGATCAAGCTGGCGTGGTGCGGAATCAATGCCGCCGACATCGGGCAGCGCAGCAATGTGACCGGAGAGAAGCTCAGTGACGGCACCGGCAAGCCCGACCAGGTGGTGCGGTTGTTGAACCGGCCGGTCATCGACAGCAGTCTGCGCCTGTATGTCAACGGGGAGCTCTGGAAGGAGATCGACGACCTGGCGGCGGCTCCGTCGGAGCTCGACTGCGGTGCTGCCAGCAACCTGCGGCCCAATGCCGACGTTGGCTCCAACCGGGTCTATCAGCTGGACAGGGAGGCCGGAGAAATCCGCTTCGGCAACGGCACGTTCGGCGCCAGGCCGGCCAATGGGGCGCTGATCCAGGCCGCCTATTCCCATGGCGGCGGCCTGCAGGGCATGGTCGGCATCGGCACCATACAAAAGGCGCCGAGTCTTCCCTCGGGCCTCAAGGTGTCCAACCCGGTACCCACCTGGGGCGGCACCGCCGCGGAGAGTGTGGCGGACGCGGAACGCAATATCCCCCAGACGATCCGGCACGCAGAGCGGCTGATTTCCGAGCAGGACTTCAAGGACATCGTCCTGCGCACGCCGGGGGTCACGATCGGCCGTGTGGTCATCCGGCCCCTGTTGAACCCGCGCCTGCCCAGGCAGACCTCGGCCGGATCCGTGACGGTGCTGGTGATTCCGGAATTCGATGCGGTTCACCCGCACTCCCCGGAGCCGGACCAGTTCATGCTCGAAAACGTCTGCCGTTACCTGTCCCCGCGCCGCGTCCTCACCACCGAACTGCACGTGCGCGGCCCGGTTTACAAGGAGGTCTGGATCTCGGTGGGGCTCAACGTGGTGGCGGGATTCGATCCCTCACCGGTACGCGAAGCCGTCAAGAGCGAAATCCAGGCTTTCCTGTCGCCGCTGGTGGGCGGCTTTTCCGGCGCGGGATGGCCGCTGGAGAAGACCGTCGATGCCCTGGAGATCTCCGCCGCGGTGACCCGGGTCGACGGCGTATCCAAGGTGAACGGGCTGCTGATCGCCGAATCCACCGGACCGAACCTCCCCGAGATCTCCATGGAAGGGCTGAACCTGCCCCGGGTGATGAAAATTGCCGTGGTGGAGGGCGATCCACAGAGCATCGAGGATATCCGTGGCGACAACGAGGCCCTGGATAGCGGTACGGGTACGGATTCTGGTGCGGGTTCCGGTTCGGGTTCCGGTGCGGGTTCCGTGGTTCCGGTACCCGTGATACCGACGCAATGCTGATGGGTGCCGACGAGCGATGGACGCGAACAAGACCCGCTACCACTTGATTCTCGGCGAACGGGACTGGCTGCCGCTGCTGCTGGAGCAGACCCTTGTCGATGCCTGGTGGGACCGCAGCCGGCAGATGATCTCGCTGGCACCGGTCGTGAAACAGCTCGACGAGCTGTCCCGCGGTGAGCTGCTGGACACGAGCCGCCGCCGCGGTGCGTCCTATGATCACTACGGCAATATCTTCTGGATCAATGACACGGAAAACGCCGTCTGCTATCAGCCCGCGGCCACGCCTGGGGAAATCGGTGTCTACTGGCAGGCAGACCAACTCCATCGGTCTTCCGGGACCGCGCAACGCCAAGGCGATTTCGGGCCGTCGGAAGACGCTCGTGTTGAACCCGCGCCGCCGCGGTTGCGCGGACTCACGGTCACCGCCCACGCATACCTGGTGGTGGGGACCCTGAATCCGGGCGGCTTGTTGGCGTTCGACCTGCAGGGCGGCGGACCTCCGGCCTGGCTGATCTGGCCCGAAGCCGTCGGTCTGCAACCCTACGACCTGTGCAGTGCGCCGGAAGGGGGGCTGTGGGTCCTGGATACCGATTTCACCACCTTCGAGGCCAGGGTCTGGCACCTGGACAGGGAATTTCGGATCCTGCAATGCTCCGCGGAGCAAGTGACTCTGCCTACCGCCCTGAGTCACGATTTTCACGACGAGACAGCCGCCGCCGAGCCGGTCGAGAGCGGCGGCGGACGACGTTTTGTATCCGGCCTGCCGCTCAATGCCGCCAGCCCGCTGTTGGCGGAGCGGCCGGTCGCAATCGAGGCGATCGCCTCCAACAGCTTCATCGTCCTGGACAGCCCGCCCGGAGCAGCGGCGTCGTCGATTCATTATTTCGTGGACGGTGAGCGGGTCGATAGCCTGTCGCTGGACGCGTCCGTGACCGGTAAACTGCTGGGCCGAGCTGAGATCGTCGGCCACGATTTCGCCTTCGTGCCCGGCGGGATGGAGACCAGCGGCGGTGCGGCGGCCACAGCCCGGCACGCCGTCTTCGGGGACCTGTACGTCTCGGCAACCCACGCCCAACAGTCCTACAGATTCTCCCTGCGGGCCACCGGGAACTCGCTGAGATTGAGGCTGCAGCCGCGCCTGATCCCGATGCGCGCCCACGGCGGCAAGGCCCTGGTCGCGTCGGGGAAGAACGCCTACTACGACTATGAGGACCGCTGGCTGCCCCTGGCGGAACAACCGTTGCACAACTACCGCAACCAAGCCCGCATCGAGGGCATCGTGAAAGACGGGGAACAGCCCGACTGCGTCTGGCACCGGATCATCATCGATGCCTGCATTCCCGCCGGCACCAGCGTACGCTTCGAGACCCGTACCGCCAATCACGAGGCCGAGCTCGGGAATGCGCCCTGGCAATCGGAGCCGCCCCCGCAACTGCGCAGCGAGGGATCGGAGATTCCGTTTCACGAGCCCTTCGACGATCGGTGGCTGGCCACCGGCAACGCCGGAAGCTGGGACCTGCTGCTGCAGAACGCGGTGGGCCGCTTCATCGAACTGCGCATCATATTGCAGGGCAACCGACGCTCGACACCCCATATCCGCTCCTGCCGCATCTACTATCCGCGTTTTTCCTACCTCGACCGCTACCTGCCCGATGTCTACAGGCAGGACCGGGAGTCGGCCGCTTTCCTGGACCGTTTCCTGGCCAATGTGGAGGGCCTGTACACCGCCTTGGAGGACAAGATCGCGCGGGCCGAATCCCTGTTCGACGACCGCACTAGCCCCGCCGAATTTCTCGAGTGGCTGGGCGGTTGGCTGGGTGCCTTCATCGATCCCTCCTGGGACGAGGCACGCAAACGCCTGTTCATCGCCAACGCCTTCCTGCTGTTCAAGTGGCGCGGTACCGCTATCGGGCTGCGCGCCCTGCTGCGGCTGTCGATCGACAGCTGTCCCGACGACAGCATCTTCGACCCCCTGCGCAGTGGCGGCATCGATTGCATCGACGGCTGTTCGACGTCCACCCAGAGGCACATTGGCGGCGATATCCGCATCGTGGAGCAGTTCCTCACCCGCCGGGATCCGGGAATCGCCGTGGCGGCACTGCAGGACACCCGGGTAAGTCTGGAACTAGCCGGTTCCGACGCCCGCTGGTCTCCGCAGCAAGGCGCCGGACCGATACACCAAAGGTACCAGTCTTTCCTGGCGTCCACTTACGGCGATTCCATTGCCGAGGTCAATAAGCAATGGGCGAGGGAATACCTGCGTTTCGACGAGATCCGCTTTCCCGCGCTGATGCCAACGGCCGATCCGGAGAAGCGCGACTGGCAGCACTTCACCCGGGATTTCCTCGGTTTCAGCTACGCCGACGTGACCGACGAGGATCTGCCGAAATACCGGGAATTCCTGCAGCGCCGCTATCGGCAGATTTCGCAACTGAATACGGCCCACGGTTTGCTGGGCAGCACGCAGTTGAAAAGCTTTGACGCGGTCCTGATGCCGCAGGGGCTGCCGGTCAACCAGCGTGCCTTGACCGATTGGATCGAGTTCGCGTCGATCGCATTGCCGATCGACCGGCAGGCCCATTCCTTTACGGTACTGCTGCCGACCAGGCCCGGCGATCTGCCCGGCGAGCTCGAGCTGCGGAGGGCCCGGGTCGAGGCCATTGTGGAGCGGGAAAAGCCGGCTCACACCCGGTTCGAGGTCCAGTTCTTCTGGGCCATGTTTCAAGTGGGCAGTGCCAGGTTGGGTATCGACACCCTGGTCGGCGACAGCAGCCGTTTCGTCGCACTGGCACTGGGTGCGAATTTCCTCGGTGAGAGTTACCTGTCCGAATCACATCCCTGGAGTGTGGTCGACCGCGGCATCGTCGGAACAGAGCGTTTGGCAGGCTCGCACGAATGGAGGTTATGACATTGAACGATTTTTCACCTGTGTACCCCGAAGCCACGATTCTGGATTCCAACAAGCGCGTCAACTACGTGCACGGACTGGTGCTCGGCGTCGACGAATTCCGGCAGGAAGAATTTTACCTACTGGAAAAGGACCGCCTGCACAACCGTTCCCTGCACGGTTACGGTACCGTCTGCGGATTGAGTGTCGAGCAGGAAACGACCGCCGACGGCCTGGAAGTCAGGGTCAATCCCGGCATGGCGATCTGCGCCAACGGCCAGGTGGTAGAGGTTCCGCGAACCCAGTGTGCGCTGGTCAATGACTGGCTGGCGAGTCATGCGCAAGAGGTGCTGGAGCAGCTCGGCTCCCCGGCCACCTCGGAACTGCAGCTCTACCTGATGCTCTGTTACCGGGAGTGCAAGACCGATGTCGTGCCGGTTCCCACCGGCCCCTGCCAGTCTCTGGAAGAGTCGACCGCAGCGTCGCGGATCGCGGACAATTTCAGCCTCTCGTTGGAATTGACTGCGCCCGCGGAGATCTCGCTGCCCGGATCGCCCGCGCCGGCCGGGGAGGGGCCGTTGATCTTGCGCTTCATCGAGCTGTTGCGTTCCATCCCGGTGGAGCCAGGTGGAACCCTGACGGCTCACGACATCCGGGACTGGGTCAGATCGCTAGTGCAGGGCTCGCCTGCGGCGCTCCCGGAAATCAGCTCTCCTGCGCTGAGCGGTGCCATTGACCCGGCGAATCGGAGTGCACTGCTGCACGCCGCGCTATTGGGATGGGTAACTGAAGTGAAACCCTGCCTGATGAGCTCGTCCACGGAAGTGGTTCCGGCTGATCCCTATGTAAACTGCGTATTCCTGGCTGAACTGAATCTCGATATCACCATCGTCGCCGGTGTGCCGCAACTAACGCCCGGATCATCGATAGCCATTCTCGAAGATGCCCGGCGCTATTTGCTGGATACGCAAACGATACAGACGCTGCAAACCCACCTGCTGTCCAACCCAGCCTTGGGATCGGCGGCTGCACCGGTACGCCAGCGAATGGCCTTCCCTGCGATGAGTGGCCGCCCGGTATCAGGCGCGCGCTACGGCATATTGCTTGGCCGGATCCAGAGTATGCGTTTTAACGGATTCACCGGTGCCGGACGGATGTTGTTCAATCTGCCGATACCCGATGACATCGATTTAAACGAAGGCATGCAATTTCGTCTGGTGTGGGGCTATCAGACCAATACGGCGATTGCCTTCGACTGGCGGGTTGGGGCGCAGTTTTATTCTGCGGAAGATCCCATTACAGATGTCGAAACGGTGGATCTTTCTGTTTCCGAGCCCGCGTCTTCCCATAACTCCATCTTGATGAGCGAGTTTCACGACTTTAGCGCTGCCTTGGTTCTCGACAGCAGCAGGGAGTTCGCCGTGATCGAAGTGTCCATTGTTAATATAGGGGAATCGTTTACACAGGTGCACCTGTTACAGCTGGAGATCGAATACACCGCCAATTCGGCGGGGGAGATCTTGTAGCCATGGCCATAAAATCCCTGCTGGAGCCGATTCTCGAAGACGGCATCAAGAACACCTACTATTTCGAGGGTCGCCTGCTCAGTGCGAAAGACCTGCGGGAACAGCAGGAGGCCAATCGGCGCCATCACCGCCAGCTCGGTTCATTGGCCGGCTACGGCATCGTCGACGGGCTGGACGTGAGCATCGAAAACAAGGGTGGCAGTGGCGCCAACCCGGTAGTGAGGATCGCCGGCGGCAAGGCCGTCAACCTGCTCGGCGAAGTGGTGGAGCTGCCGCTGGACTACATCGACGTCGAGCTGTCCCGAATCCTGGAGCCCGTCGATCCGGCGGCAACGATATTCCGGGATTGTGACGTTGAGATATCGGAGTCCCTGGCGCCGAGCGGCGCCGGACTGTACGTGCTGGTGATTTCGCCGACCTCGCAGTACGAAGGATACGCCTTGAAGAGCGGGTTGCAAAATCGCGGCGTGGCGTACCAATGCGGCCGCGCCTATGTCGTCGAAGGGGTCCAGCTACGCCTGGTCCGATTCGATCCGCTTGCGATGCCGGATATCTCCTACCCCACCAGAGATTTGCTGCAAAACCAGGTATTGAATACAGGCAGTCCTGTCCTGTCGGATGACTACCAGAACCTGTCGAAACTGCAGAATGTGGTCGCGCACGTCTGCTTCGGAACGGAGACTTCCAAGCTATCGCAGACCGACCTGACCAGGACGGTATCCAATCCCGTCGCGGGGTTCGACGCCTTGCTGGGAGAGTCGATCGGACTGGAAAAATGCGACGTGCCGATTGCGATGATCTATTGGACGTTGGACGGCATCGGTTTCGTCGACAACTGGGCCGTGAAACGCAGGGCCTATCCCCATGTCGGAGTCAATGCGAGCTTGCCGTTGAGCCAGGATCGTTCCATCGCGATGTTCGAAGCCATGCTGTACCAATTTCAGGAGCAGATCGGCAATCTGTTGCTCGATAATCTGACGGTGACCGAGCTCATCTCGCTCAGCGCCTTCGATTACTTTCAGTACCTGCCGCCTGCGGGCGTGATACCGCAACACCGCGGCAGCTACAGCGGCTTTGCTGTGGACGCGTTTTTCAGCCGGCAACCCCATCGTTCTCCGGAATACGTGTCGCAAAGCCAGGCGCGGGAAATTCTTTTCCAATCGGCCAACTTTGCTCCCATTCCGATTGCGCAAAAGCAACTGGTCTGGTTGTACAAGACCTGGGAACGGGATTTTGAAGAGGTCCAGGGGAATACCAGTGCGCCCCACGTGATATTCACCTGTGGTTATGCGCCATACCAGGCGCAGGCAAAATTTGACCTGGCGCGCTGGGATTACAGCCATTACACGAGAATTTGATCGATTAACCATTTAGATCGAGGGCTGCCTCATGCCAAATCACAAAGTGCGTCCAGGGGAGATAATCTCATCAGAACTGATGAACTTTATTCTCGATAAACTGGAAGAGCTTGAGAATACCGTCAACAACCTTGGCCAGTTGAATCAAATCAAGATCGATCGAATCATACCGTTAGCCGGTGCGCCCGTGGATACCTTAATTCGTATCGAAGGCGCTAACTTTCTGCATCCGCCCGGCGACAACATCGTGCGCATTGCCGGCGAGCTGGTGGTGGAATTTGCTTCACCAAGCACCAGTGGCATCTTAACCTGCAGGGTCCCCGATACCATTGATGTAAACGACGATGACGGCGAACCCTTCGTGGTGCGTGTGGAGAACACGAAATATGGCGCCACCGAAGCCGACTATATACTATTCCCCGAATCCAGCCAGCCGGAGATCCTCATTAATACCGTGCTGACCGAGACAGGATCGACAACCCTGAATATGAGGGCTCCCGCTATTATTACGGGGGAGAACTTTTCGACCAATGCGGATTTGAATGAGATTCGGCTTGAATGGATAGGTCCTGCGGGTAGCACTACCGCGTTCGCAACCGAGAAAGAAATGATCTCAACCACGCCCGGAGACATGCAGATGCGCTTCACCGTGCCTGAAATCCCTAGATTCCCCAGCGGCCAAGTGCGACCGGTGGTCGTGAGATTGCGATTTGACGAAAGATCAGACGAGGAAACGGTTTCCGTGCGGGGTTCATAGCGATTTATAACAGAATGGCCAGAAGGTAGGTGGAAATCAGCGTCATTGCCGAATTGACTTTTTGGTTATTACGTGGTGAAAAAAACAGAGGGCATCATGGAAAATAGAAACCGCCGTATAATCGGCATTTCAATTTTGCGTTCAATCATATATTCGCTGTTCCTGGCGATTCTTCTTCCGCTGTTGGGTACGGGAGACGCCATAGGATCCACCACTTCCTTGGAAATTAAAATACCGAAGCGGGGAAGCGGCTCCGGCAGCATGGCGATTTATCAGGTTGAAGCGACCATGATTGTAGACGGTACTGGCACGGTGGAATTCCGCGTCACCGATCCGGAAAACAAGACGGCTGATTTTACACTGGATTCATCGACGGTATGCGTGGGTGGCGACCCGGCCACCGATCCCTGCGCCCACGAGTTTCCGTTCACGGGCAATGGCAACGATTCGGTCAAGTGGGAAGTACCTGCTGTCGGGGTATACAAACTTACAATTAATCCGAACTCGAATACAGAATTTTCGGGTGGCGAGTGTGTAGATACAATGCCAGTTGAGGTCGAGAAGTACCGCGTCAAAGTGTTGTCAGGTCCAGAAATCACCGATGCCTGTCTGGTTAGTTACGATTTATCCGCTTCCGGCTCCGAGTGTTTTGATCTCGGTCCTCCAATCCAAACAATTCCTTTGGCAACGATCAATATCGATCCTAACGACGGTTCCGCCTTGGATCAGTTTTGCCGTCCTGGCGTCGATTCCGCACTGGTGCTGGATAAGTCTGGCAGTATGAACAGTTCTCCGATGGCCGGTCCATCGGCGAAAAAAATAGATGCGCTAATAATCGCTGCCAATGGCTTCGTCAATCGCTGGAACTTGATACGCGAAGATGAGGGAACGTCGCCCGACGACAATATTGGTGTCATACTATTTGACAGCAATGAATCCTGGTTGGGCGACGCGAGCACGCTTGATTCCTTTGCCGAAGTAGCGCCGTCCATCTCAGGTGATATGGCACTGGTCGAGGCCGACGGCTCGACCTCTATCGGCGACGGTCTGTTCACCGCCAGTAGCGCCTTGTTTGACGGACCTCTGGCCACCAACGGCAATCGCAAGACCATCCTCTTGATGAGCGATGGTAAAGAGAATACCCATCGTCGGGTGCGCCTGTGGGATAACGACGCGAGCGCCGTGCTTCAGTGGTCTGATATTGGCACTATTGCCGCCGCCGATTTCCAGTCGCGCATCAAGATTCAACTGGGGTCCGATTCCACCAGCTGGACCGATTTGGCCAATGAATCCAACCTACGTATTTATGCGGTGACGGTCGGTAGTTCCACCGCGGTCAGTGCGGAGATCAACCAGGGCCTGGCCATGGCGACCGGCGGCTTTTACATCAACTCGGAAACCAACGCGGATATTCTGCCCGCTTATTTCATCGAACTGCTGCAGAACTTCGTTAAGTTCAACACCTGGAATGTGGTGGCTCTGCGCTCGGTGAGTATTGGAGTTGATGATAACGGCGTTGTTCAGACGGACTTCATCGATTTTCCCCTAGCCTCAACCAGCCAGGCCACGTCCATCGATTTATCCTGGAACGCGCAATTCGGTCACGTCTGTCTCGATGTGCTCGCCCCCGGTGCCAAAGAAGAAGAAAAGGAGACGGTGTGTAGCAATCAGGATGACCAGGCGGCGGGTACATTATCCTGGACCAAGAATCTCCTGACTGCTGATCCGCCGGTCGATACCAGCGGTAAATGGCGCGCGACTATCAGACCGATGAGCGGGGGCGCCCCATTTGGTCTCGTAAACCTGGTCGATTATGTTCCCGACGCTGTCGAGTTTCCCGTGTTCCTGACGATCATGGCGGAGGATAGCAACGTTGGATCGGACTACAGCATCGGCGTCGACGACTATGTGCCCGGCAGTGAAATTCCCCTGCACGTGAAGCTGAAAGAGTCCGGCAAGGCGCTGGTCGGTGGTGTTAGCGTTTCTGCTTTGGTTGCTTCACCCGACCAAAGCATCGGCGATCTGTTAGCCGCCAGTAGTGCCGGTACTAGCCAGCCCGGCAACTGTCCGGGCGGTTGCGACACCGACACCGATGCCGATACCAAACTGGCAAACGAGCTGAGCGAAAACGAAGAAGCGCTGGCGCGGGTCGAGAATACGGTAACCCTGTTGGATAACGGTAACTCTGAAAACGGCGACCAGGTGGCAGGGGACGGGATCTACAGTGCCCTTTATCAAGTCGATGCACCGGGGCACTACAACGTGCTGTTCAAGACTTCGGGTACAACCGAGCGCTCCGGCGATGTGATGCGCGAACAGCTGATGTCATTGGTCGTTCGCAATCAACCAGATGCCGATAAGACTGATATCGATACCCATATCAGCAGTGATCCCAAAAGCAGGCGACAGATCTTGAATATGACATTCAAGCCGGCCACCAAAGGCGGTCACTTGATGGGACCAGGATGGGCGAATTACTTCTGGTTCACGGGACCGGAAATCACGCCTTTCAAGGCCACTGACAACCTGGATGGAACCTATTCGGTGGCGGTCAGTTTCTACGGTTGGAAGATCCCCGATCTGACACTGCACTTCCTTGATGTCGCTCAGGCAATCGAAGATTCCACAACCCATGACAAGCTGCCGGCGCCGCTGGGCGACAGCACCGCGCTAAGTGACGTAACTGAACAGCCGCCCTGCAAGTGGTACGACCTCACCTGCGGCATGGCCCGGTTGAAATATCTGATTCTGATCATCCTCGTGTTGCTGATTGTCTTCCTGCTGTTCAGAAAGCATTCGGGCAACTGAGGCAACGTCGATCCAGCCAGCGATTCCCCACAGCGAGATGGGATTGTGATGCCTGACTCCGCCAGCGGCCAAATTCGAAAGCTGTTCATTCACTCCATGGTGAAAGACTCGCCGGCGTTGCGCATGGGCATTGCCCGCACGGTAAGCGCAGTCGACTTCAGACCCGTCGGGATGGCGCCTTCGGCACTTCTTTTCATCCGGAAACTGGTAGGAAGACTTCAGGGTGAAGTACTTGCGATCGGCGCAACGTCGCGCGGAAACGCGCAGTGGCTATCCACCGTGAAAAGCCAGTTGGACCAGGCTTACCGTAGGGCGGAGCGTCCCGTCAAGGGGCGGGTAAGCGCAAACGCCCATGCGGTGTTGTTCCGGGACCAGGGAGAGCTGTTGGCCTGTCTCTGTCGCGATGCGCTAGATGGTACGCTCACCGGTAAATGGTGGTGGAAACAAAGCCAGGGGGCGCTGTTTTCCTCCCTGCCGCGTTCAACGGCGATTCGCAGCTCACTGTTGAGCGCGCCGCAGGAGATACCGGCGGTGTTCGAGCAACTTGCGCGCTGGAGGCTTGCCATTCCCCTGATCGAGCTGTTTGACGACACCGATGCGGATGCGCTCACCCGTGCTTTCCTGGTTGAATTTTCATGCTCGCGGCTGATGCAGAAATTAGTCGAGCCAACTCGGTCGGGCGACGACGTTGGCGATACCGAGACAGTATCCGGCGATACTGCCGAGCGTTCGCCCACCTTTCGCAGTTGGTTTGCCGATGACTCGGACCGACGTTTTCTGCGGGAGCGGAATGTCCATCACATTGTCGCAGGTTCCGCGAAGTCGGCCGGAACATCGAAGCAAACCGCGTATCCTCCCTGGTTGACGCTGTTCAGCGATCAGGTATGGGAGAGTCGGCTGACGCGTTCACAAGCCTGTCTGCTGGGTCTGGCCCGAACAGCGTTCACTAATGCGGCGCTTTTGCGCAACACCGCATTCGAAAACCAGGTGGTGATTTGGTGGTCGGATGCACAATCCACTTATCCGCCGGGAGCGGAAGCCGATAATACGCCGCCGTTCCAAACCTCGTCAGCGGATTTCGATCACACGCCATCGTCGGACGCCGCAGCATCTGCACTGATACATCCTTTGATGGCCCAAGCGTCCACCGGTGATAAGAAATTGTCCACCGTGGACTCCGGTTTGGGCAAAGCCGGCGACAATCGCATTTACAACGCTTCGTCAAACCTCGTAGAAAGATCTCGCCCGAGTGATTCTGATAGCGCCTGGGGCGATATCTTGGTTGATTCGGTCTCTGATCTCGAATCCGGTACGCCTTGGTCGGCAAGCGAGGATGTCCGCAAACCCCCAGCGCGAGAAACCAGCGCCGGTTTAGAACCTCTTCACGTAGAAGGAAATGACAGTTCCGACAACGCTGCCGACGATTCCTTCAGCCACCTTGACGCTCAAGCGAATGCGGAGGTCGGCAATTGGGATGATACGGAGGAAGCTACGGAGGAAGCTTTAGATGAAGGCGTCGATGAGCTCCGGCCGAACTGGTTGACGGACAACTTTGTCGACACGGAACTGGGCGGCCTGCTCTATCTCATCAACCTGCTGGAACAACTCGAGTTGCCCGAAGCGATGGATGTGGACTGGCATTTCGACGCCAGACTGGGCCGCTGGGGATTCCTGGAACTGATAGCCCTCGGCCTGTTGAACGAATCCCTGGAGGGTTTGAAGGACGACCCGCTCTGGCATTTACTGGCGAAACTCTCCGGGCGTAAGCCAGGCTCGCCTATCGGGGAAAGATACCTGTCCGATTTCGTGCCGGACTTTCGGCTGCCCCCTGACTGGTGGAAACACCTGATATCCGCGGTCGATCGGTCCGTGCACCTGTGGTGGGCCGTGCAGGCCGATCGAATGCGGATTTGGTGTGATGAGTGCGTTTTGGTCGATCACGCCGTCGGTTCGGACGGTCCGCCGCATCCCGACGGATTGCTTGCCTCGGTGCAGGCCGAGCTGCGTCCCTATCAACAGGGCGGGGAAGCACTGCCTATCGGCTCTGGGCCGTTCGACCGGGCGCCATGGGAACGACCGTCCGACGCGCTCGTTCGAGCCGCGGGCGCTCCTCTATGCCGCTGGGTATCGATGGCCATGCCGTTTCTCCGATGGTTCCTGCAGCGGCAGTTGCATCTCGATTCGGCAACCGGCGACAGGCTGATGGAGACGTTGCTCGGGCTTCCCGCGCGAATCTACTTTACCCCGAGTCACGTCGACATGGTGGCGGACGTCAATCTGACTTCCCTCGCGATCCGACGATCCGGACTCGACCAGGATCCCGGCTGGCAGCCCCTGTACGGCCGGGTCCTGTTGTTCCATTTTGCCCAGGTGTAGCACCTGGCGGAGGAAATGCGGTGGATGCACTCGGCGAACGACTACTCCAAGAACCAGCAGCAGGGAAACCCCTGTCGTTGGTGCAGGACGACGCTACGGATACGTTCCGGGCACAGGACCACTACGCCCTGAACCTGTTCGCCGGTATCCACTGCCTGCTGGCCCATATCGACCGACTGTCCGGGGTCGGCGGTGAGAGTGTCGAACAGCATTTTTCCCGTTATCCGTTTCTGCGCGAATACCACCGCCAGATCCTCTTGGTCATGCCGGCCAGCCTGAGCTGGCCGGATGGCAGGCAATGGTGGCGTGCCAACCTGCGCGCTATCGCCGGGCAGAGCGGAAATCACCTGCCGCTTGAAGCGCTGGACGGACAGCTCCGTTTTCGCCACGAAACGATCATGGCGCTGATGCTGGCGGGGCTGGTCGAAGAAGATTCGCGGTTCGGCACCCTGTTCGCGGATTTGCAGCAGCCCCTCGGGTATCGAAGACCGATGCTGGAGACCCTGGGCCAGGTGGTGGCCGCTGAAGATGCGGTCACGCAGCTCAGCTCCTGGGATGTCTGCAGCCCCCTGCTGACCACCAGACTGGTGCAGGCGGACGATACCCGCCTGCCGCGGTCCGAGTGGGTGCTGAAGGTCGATCCCGTTCTCTGGGACCTGATCCGCACCGGCCAGCCCGAAGTCAGCGGTCAGCGGTTGAAATACCTTTCGCACCAGCAACTGACGCCAATGGATGGCGTCATCGTCGAGCACGAATTCCAACAGCGGCTCAAGGGTGTTCCGTCGCTGTTCCGTCAAGGCAGGGCCAGGATCCTGGTATTGCGTGCCCCGGAAGGCAGCCACAGTGTGGAGGTGTCGGGGGCGGTGGCGCAGGCGCTGGGCAAGAACCTGGTGGTACAAGGACCCGGGCCGGAAAAGCCCGAAGCGGACGAGACGCTGGGGATTTCCTGCACCTTGTTGAACGCAATGCCGGTGTACAAACTGGACTTGGCTCCCGGCGAAACGGCGCACTTGCCGGCGCTTGCGGGCTATGATGGTCCGATAATCGTCATCCTCGGCAAGGAAGGCGGACTCGATACCGCAGAGGCCGGACAGTTGATCAATCTGACGATGCCGGCCCCTGACTACCATCAGCGTATCCGTTTGTGGGAGCGGTATTTGAACGGCAGCCGCATCGAAAATCTCGCTGGTGTCGCTCGCCGGTTTCGACTGCCCGGCGCTTTCATCGAGCAGGTGGCCGGGATGACGATCAACGACGTGGCGCTGGAAGGCCGGCGGGTCGTCGGACTCGACGATATTCGCGGTGCGGCCCGCAACCTGAATCACCAGAGGCTGGACACGCTGGCCGATCCGCTTGACGCCAAAGGCTCATGGTCCCAGCTGATTTCCGCGGCGGCCACGTCCGATAAGCTGCAAGAACTGGAGCTGCGCTGCCTCTACCGGGAGCGCCTGCAGGACCACCTGGGGCCGGCGTTCGGGAATCCTGCCAATTGCGGGGTCAGGGCGCTGTTCACCGGGCGCAGCGGTACCGGAAAGACCCTGGCCGCAAGAATCCTCGCCGCCGAGCTCGGCATGGATATCTACCGCGTCGACCTGGCCTCCATCGTCAACAAGTACATCGGAGAGACCGAGAAAAACCTCAACAAGGTGCTGACCCGGGCCGAAGCGCTGGACGTGATCCTGCTGCTGGACGAGGGAGACTCATTGCTGGGGGGCCGCACCGAAGTCAAGAACGCCAACGACCGCTACGCTAACCTGGAGACCAATTATCTCCTGCAGCGTCTGGAGCACTACCAAGGGATCATCCTGATCACCACCAACCTTTCCGACAACATCGACAAGGCCTTTCAGCGCCGCATGGACATCGTGATCCCGTTCTTTCAGCCGCGGATCGAACAGCGCCTGGCCATCTTCCAACTGCATCTGCCATCGGAGCACCGGGTCGACGACCTGTTCCTGGAAAAGGCCGCCCAGCACTGCGCGTTGATGGGTGGACAGATCCGTAATGTCTGTCTGCATGCATCACTGGTGGCGCTGGATGAAGGGGCGGCTGTGACCGACGAACACCTGGAATTCGCGTTGCGCAGTGAATACCGGAAAAACGGGGGGATCTATCCGCTGACCCAACAGCATCCCGCCTCATTCAACGACGGTGGCATGGGCGCTTTTGCCAACGCACTGTCCCAACATTACTAAGGACTATCCTTGTGCCCAGACGGTTGATCCGCAGAAGGCGTCGAACCCGACACGGCAACGAAGTCGAGGAGCTGAGGCCTTCGACCGGGCGGATGGAAAGACCGCGGGCCGCTCAGGGGGCGTTTTACAAATCCGGGCCCATGCTGGCGATGCCCGACGTTTTCGACGGATCGGGTAGTGCTTCGAGAAAACACCAGGCCGGCGAGGCCGAGGCCGACAGCCTGCAGACGGTGCTTCCGGTCACTCTCCAGGTCAGCGGCAAAGGCGAGCCGTCCCGGGATTCCGCCAAGGCGACCACGATCAGACTGGAAGGTCGTACCGATGCCGATTTCGACGGTGGCAGCTTTGAAACACAGAATGTGCGCGTCAGTGCAGCCGAGGGCTGCGATGCCTGTACGGAAGGTGACCCCTGCGTTCGCGCCAGAGGCATCCTGGTGGCGCGTTACCAGGTCACCACGGACGTGGACCTGCCCAGCGCCGATGATTTCCCCGACCTGACGCCTTGCCAACGAGCCAGGGTACAGCAGGCGATCGATACCGTGCTGGCGCCCCATGAACAACAACACGTCGAGGCATTCGAGCAATACAACGGTGTCACCCGCACGCCCTTCGATCTCACCCTGTGCCGCAGCGAATTCGACTCGGCCATCCAGTCCATGTTCGACGACCAGGAGGCTGCTCGGCGTCAGGATGCGCAGGACGACAGTGATCGGCTGGACCCTTTCCATTTCGATGTCGACATCGATTGTGATGAGCCGCCGGAAGAGGGGGAGTCTTCGACCGATGAGGCCGCCACCTCGGAGGATGGCGGCAATCCGGAAGAGCCGGCCGAGACCCCCGAGGCGGAACCAGAAAGCAGCTGACAGAATGGCAAATGCGCGTCATTTGAAAGGTACGGTTGAGTCCCGAAACAAGCGTTCTTCGGGTTCCCACAAACCGTCCTCGTCGACTACCGCACCGGGCTCGGCCAGGGGATCTCACTATGCCCTTGGGGTGGCGCCTGGAATTGCCGTGCCCGCCTGCGCGCAGGTGGTCCAGTTCCAGCCCGAGCAGGAAGTCAGGGAGGAGGAGATCATCGAGGGGGCCGGTGCCGTGCAGATGATGTGCGCCGATTGCGAAGCGGAATTGGAGGAGCGGCAGGAAGAAGAATCGGAAGAGGTGATCCAGCAGAAACTGGGGACTGATGGTGCCGTGATCCCTCCGCCGGATGACAACGATGACTACGTTGCTCAACTCAAGTGTGCCCGGTGTGAAAATGGCGGAACTCCGAATCACGAGGGCGATGTCCAAGCCAAAAACACTCAATCTGCACCAGCACCGGTCAATGCTCGGGGCAGTAATGACGGTAGATCGATTCTCAGTCAAGCCAGGCAGGGACTGCGAAATGCCAGCAATCCCTTGCCACATCAGCGGCGTATTCAGGCGTCATTCGGCCACCACGACATTTCCGGTGTGCGCACGGAAACCGGAGGTGCTGCTGGCCGCACCAGTGAACGTATGGGTGCATTGGCCTTTACATCCGGAAACCGTATCGGTTTCAGGGCAGACCCCGATCTGCATTTGGCTGCCCATGAGGCCGCCCACGTAGTGCAGCAACGCCGCGGTGTGAGTTTGAAAAATACCGTCGGCAGTCCCGGTGATCCCTATGAACAACAGGCCGATGCAGCGGCTGATCGCGTGGTCAACGGCGGTTCGGCTGAAGAGTTGCTCGACGACCCGAATTTTCATGGTGGTGACACTGCAACCGCACAACGGAATACTGATGCCGCCAAAGGGAATTCCCAGGCAGAAGACGACAAGCCGCTTCAAATGGCGCTCGAAGTCAGCTCCAGGCGTCTATTTGAAGAGGATACTGGCGGTGCAGGGAACGAAACGGAGGGTGGGGAAGGCGGTGCAGGTGAGGCCGGAGAGGAAACGGGAGGCCAGGCCGAGTCTGAAAGCGAACTGCCCGCCGGGGACGGTGAAACCGAAGCGAACGGTGAGGCCGAAGAAAACGGTGAGGCCGAGACAGAAGACGCAGACAGTGAGTCCGCTTCCGCCGAGGGAGGGTCATCAGGCTCGGGAGGCGGTGGTGGCGGTGCAGGATCCGGCTCAGCACCGGCCCCGGCCCCGAGGGAATCGTCTCCGGCGGGCGGGGGAGGCGGATCGGCGTCGCCTGCGAGCAATTCCGCAACACCGGCAGCAACTTCGACACCAGCGGTGACAGAGGCCGGCGAGGGCGCGGGCGTAGGCGGTGCGCCGTCGGGGGAAAGCTGCACGCCGGAATGTTACGAGGGGCCGAGGGAGCAACCTACCACAGAGCCCAGCAGCAGACCGGCAGATCCGCCGCGGGGAGAAGTAGAGGCAGAAGCCAGCGAAGGCGACGAGGAGGAACTCCCGGAAGTCGACAATTGCCACAACAACGAAGCTGAAGCTGCCGGTAGCGCCGCGTCTCAAGCGACGGAAACGGCCACTGCGATGGAGTCCGGTCCAGCCGGTACGGAAACCGCTGCAGGTCAGGGAGCGGAAAGCGCCGGCGGCGAAGGTGCCAGCGGTGGTGAATCGGCAGTTGCAGGCAGTGGTGCGGGAGGCCCCGGCGCTGCCGCAAGCGAAAGCGGGATGGCGGAGGCATCACCCATTGAAGCTGTGATTGCCTCTGCTGAGGCGCAAAGAGCGATTTCGGTCGCCGCCTATGCCGATTCCTCCGCGGCACTCAACGGGGCATCGACCAGCGCGACGATGCTGCGCAATGGCGTTCGCTTCAATGTGCCCAACGGTGAGGACGCCCTGCAACAGCGGCAGCGTCGGGAGGCCGCGAGCCGGGCCGACGCCTTTTTTGCGTCGGTGGCGGACCGGCTCGATGAGGCCATTCGATATTCGCTGAACGATATTCCGGACCAGCTGGGGGCAGTCGCGGAATCGGCGAAGGCGCAAATAGGTTCCTCCATGGAACAACAAAAGTCCGCGATCTCCGGGCGCATTGAACGGGCACGCGGTGTGGCGCGGGCGGACGCGGCGCTGGCGCGAGCCGCCATAAGGGAACAGGCGGCCGCCTACATAGCCGATATAGAGTCCGCGACCGCGGAGGCCATCGATACGCTCACCGCCACCCATGCCGAGACGATGGCGAGCGTCGATGAACTGGAAACCTCTACGCTGGATCAACTAAACGAAATCTACGCCCAGGGGCGCACCGACCTCGAGGGCCTGGGCACGACTATTGGTGACGAGTGTACGGCAAAGGGCATGGAGTTTGCCACTCAGTACGAAGGATTTAGAAGTTGTACCGAGGATGGATTCTGGGACGGCAACCTTGCCGAGCGCCGTGCCAATGCCCAAGCCGAGGCAGCCTACGAGGTAGCCGGACGCTACTACGACAGAATGGTGGACGGCGCGCGCAAACGTGCGCGCGAGGTCACCCGCAACGGGCGCAAGACCGACCGCTGCGCGGTCATCGCCGCTGCGGGCCGCTCCCGCGATACGATCGATGAACAACTGCCAGCCCTGACAGGCGCGCTGGAGTCGGCTCGAGACTCCGCCATTCAGCAGGCAGGCGTCACGGAAACCAATTTGCTGGGGTCGATCGACTCCGCGCTCAATTCGACCCTCGGTCAGCTCGACCAACAGGAACGCACGCAACGCCAAGCGGTCAACGACACCGGCTACATGCAACAGGTGCTGCAGGAGCAGATCGCACACGGTGCTGCTGCTGCCGTTCAACAAGGGGTAAAGACGGCGTTCGGTTCGGTACAGCAATCGATGCGGGTCGTACAGGCTCGCTTTGCAGCTAACTATGCCCCGGATCCTGAAACCCTCGGATCCCTGTTGGCGTCGGTGGAGCAACGCGTCAACACGGCAATGGAGGGGTTACACACCAGTGCGGATACCGGCGCCGCCAATGCCGAGGTGCAACTGGCCGACGCACTGCAGCAGGCCATATCGTCCCTGCAGGGGATAACCCAGAGCAACGATGAACAGGCCGGCACGTTGAGCTCGGGCTTTACCTCGGCCATGAGCAATATTGCCGGTACGGATAATTTCGCCACCCAAAGGGCGACCGTAACGGCGCAGATAGATCAAGCCACGGCGTCCGGCAATGATGCATTGCGCCAGGCGTTGGATGGTCTGCAGCAGACCTGCGACGAAAAGACCGCGAGCGCCGCCACCAAGCTGGACGAGGCGCAGGCCAGCCTCGAGCAAAACCTCCGCCAGGGCAAGCGTAGTCTCGAATGCGAAATGACCCGCAAGGCCGATGAGGCCGCCGCCAAGGAGCGGCCCGCATGGAAGACGGCACTCGCGGTAGTGCTGGTGATCATCGTGATCATCATCGTCATCGCCGTCACGGTGGTGACCGCCGGTGCGGCGGGCCCGGTCATTGTGGCGGCCCTCGGCGGTCCGATCATGGCAGGCATCATCATCGGCGCCGCGGTTGGCGCGGTGACGTCGGCCTTGCTGGCAATGGCCAGCGATTTGTGGAACAACCGGGACATCAACTGGGGCAATGTTGGCAAGGCAGCGCTCATCGGCTTGGTGACAGGGGCGATCGGCGGCGGGATAGGCGCGGCTGCCGGCGCCGGCGCCGGAGCGCTGTTCAGCGGCGCATCGAGGGCGGTACAGACCGCGGCGCAATTCGGCGCGGCCATGATCTCCGCCAGCGGATTTGATGTTGTCACCCAATTCGTCATGGGTGGGTTCTCGTTCGACGACTTCTCCTGGGGTCAACTCGGTTTGACGTTTCTGATCACCGCGGTGACGTTTGGTATCGGACATGTTGCCGCAACGCGAGCCACGGCAAATGCGCCTCGTCCCACTGATGCACCGGAGCCGACGCCGGTGCCGACCCCAACTGAAACCCCGGAACCGACCATCGGCTTTGGTCGCACACCACGGACGCCCACGACATCGACACCAGAGCCCACCATTGGCTTCGGCCGTACACCGCGTACACCGGCCACACCGACACCGGAGCCCACTATCGGTTTCGGCCGTACACCACGGACGCCCACGACACCGACACCGGAGCCCACCATTGGCTTCGGTCGCACACCGCGAGCGCCGACCACGCCGACACCAGAGTCTACCATCGGCTTTGGCCGCACACCGAGGGGTCCTGGTGCAGCACTACCTGCGGGAGGTGGAGGAGTTCCCTCGGCACCAGTTGGCCCGGTTGGCCGTTCCGGAGGCGTAGTTCACTCCTCAGAGCCCCATATCGTTGGCGGCCGTCCTGGTAGCCCTGGCAGAAGCCCGATCATGGCCGGTGGCAGCGACCCCAATGCGCCGGTAATGAGCGGCAACCGCCGTCTACCGGGTGGACCGGCCAATGTGCCTGAGCCACCGACCACCAGGCCGATCGATACGCCGGAGCCGCCATCGCCCCGGCCTGTCGATACACCTGAACCTACGACCACCAGACCTGTCGATACGCCCGAACCACCGACAACCAGACCGGTGGACATGCCGGAACCGCCGTCTCCCAGACCAGTGGACACACCGGAGCCTACGACCGCAAGACCAAGCGATACGCCCGAATCACCAACATCGAGACCCACGGATACATCAGAACCTTCGTCTAGGCCCACGGACACCCCAGAGCCGTCCTCAAAACCGACGGATACGCCTGAGCAGACCGGCAGGCCGACAGACACACCGGAATTCGATGCGAGACTTCGCGCTGCCCGTGATCTCTCGGATGCCGAACTCAACACCCGCATCAAAGATACCCCGAAGACGAATGACCCGACGGATGAGAGTAATGTGCTGCGTTTCGAACGTTATCGAAGGGGCGGAGGCACCAACGAAGATTACGACAGCTGGTTTGGCGGCAGTCGCGGCGGTCGCCCGGGTAGTCCCGAGCACCAGGCGGATGTGGCGGCGAATAATGGTCCGCCCAATAACCTTGAACCTCAAGTTGTCGGTGATCGCGTGCCAGATGGTGTCGGTGAGCCGGGTCAAACGGTAGTTATTCGCGGCCAAGAAATTCAACCGCAGGGTAACGGCCGCGTCATTGTCGAATCAGATCACGTGGTACATAATGGCACGATGCCTAATTCGGAGGCCCGCGCCCAGATGCGTGGCATTAGGGCTGCAGATCCCGATGCAACATTAGTGGTTACGGACTTGAGCAACCCATCTGCGCCGCCGCTTGTCTATCCCCCTGGTACCCAGCCTCCACCACCCGGACACTTGCCGCCGGGGCAGGCACCGATCATTCCTTATCCATAAGTTCAGAGGTCCATAATTATACAGGCCTATGAAATCAATAGAGAAAAAACACAAATGCCTATAAATGTGACATTTTGGTGTATGCCCGAAGACGAAGCGGAAATTTTCGAATTCATTGAAAAAGATGATCGCGTCGCCGCACTGCTTCTGGAGTACGAAGCAACCGTTCAAGCGGAGGAGCTTTGTCCTCCACGTCAACTTATCGAAAGAACCAACTGCGAGCGCATGTTTCTTGTACTGAAATGCCATTTTGACGAAGTAAAGTTTGTTCAGTATGAGAAGGGCGGAAAAACTCTGTTCGGTATCGATGCAGTGAATTCACCAGTAGTCTCTTTTAAACGAAGCTTATTTCGCGAAAAGAATAAATTGGGCCAGGGTTCAGTATCGGCCTATCCTAAAAAACTGATTGCCAATAACCAAGAGCTGGTAGAAAAAAGTGACGAATTTAACAAATGGGCAAAGGGGATTGTTTCTCATATTCGCAAAAAGACACCTAACTGGCATGAGTACAAAAACTACCGCATATCAGAGCGAGGTTCCAAAGCACAAGAACAGGGTATGGAGTTAATCTTCTAGTGGAAAATGACCTTTCGCTTCAAATAGAGATCGACACCAATAAGCACCTGCGAGATATCGATTTGCGTAACAGAGATCTCTATGCTGCGGATCTTTCCGGCATGAAAGGCGACCGGATAGATTTCTGTGCCGCCAGACTCGACCAATCCAACTTCAGTGAAGGGCACCTCTGCAATTGTCAATTCGGCAGAGCCACTTTTGCAGGTGCGCAATTTTCCCGCGCCACAATCCGCATGTCAGTGTTTGACCAAGCCTGTGGTGTTGGTGCCAGTTTTGAAAATGCGCGACTTGAGGATTCCTCTCTGATTGGAGTTGATCTCAGCGCTGCAAATCTCAAACAGGCAAAACTGACCGAGAGCTCATTTGCCCGTGCTGCAATGGCCGGCGCCCAACTCGATGGTGCTGAGGGGGATGGCGTAGAGTTCTGCGGTACCGACCTACGTGGGGCGGTGTTAACACAATCTCGTTTTTACGACACCGATTTTCGAGGTGCCGATCTGCGGGGTGCCGACTTGTCAAACGGCAGTTTCAATGGTGCGGATTTTCGTGGTGCCTTGCTCAGCGACACAAAATTTGATGAGGCTGATTGTGAAGGCGCAGTGTTTGATGCCGGGTTCGAACCTACTGCCACAAATAAGGCGCCAGAGGAAGTAGCGGAAGCGGGCAGTGAAGATACGGTATCGGAGCTTTTGAACAAGGGATTGACAGGCCTATTCGCTGCTCATAATAAATGGCTAGATAGTGCGAGCGGTTATTTGCAAGGCGCGGCCGATTTGTTTCACACCACCTCGGAAAATTCCCCGAAGGAGCTTGAAATCTGGGCCGAGTCCTTGACTGCATTGACCCAGGGTGATCAACCACCGGATATTGATGTGTTGGTGAAGGCCTTGCTCAGCGGGCCGATCGATCTGCAAAGTCTACTGGTGAACGGCGAAGCGTCAGAAGAAGAAATAACCCACCGACTTCGATCATTGATTCAGGCGTTGAATTCGGACAGTGAACAGCCACCAGTAGAGGTCAAGGAATTGATTCAACGGTTACTGGACGAATTGGGAGCAAGCGGGATGGAATCGCTGCAGGAGGTTTTGGAAAGGCTTTTGAATCCAGGTCCTCATTGAAGTAATCCGGTGGATTACATGGAATCTGAAATCACACATGATCAAACTCGCGTAGAATCCGGTAACCTATGCAATGAAATGCCAAACTACATCCGCGCCTTCATTCCCGGCGATACCTTCTTTTTCACCGCCAACCTGTTGGAGCGGCGCCGGCGTTTGCTGACGGAGCTCGCGTAGGGCGGGAAAGCGCAGCTCGCGTAGGGCGGGAAAGCGCAGCGCATCCCGCCTTCAGAATCCGGAAACCTATGCAATCAAATGCCGGCCTTGTTCATAAGCTCGGCCAAGACTGAGAGTTAACCTCGAAAGCCACAGTATTTTAACATTAAAATCAAAATTTTACGGAAAAGCCCCGCGTACCCGCTGATCACTTGATCGGAGTTATGAACAAGGCCCAAATGCCAAACTACATCCGCGCCTTCATTCCCGGCGGTACCTTCTTTTTCACCGTCAACCTGTTGGAACGGCGCCGGCGTTTGCTGACGGAGTACATCGACGACTTGCGAACCGTCTTTGCCGATGCCCGTCGTCGCCGGCCATTCACCATCGATGCCATCGTGGTCTTACCCGACCACCTGCACTCGGTGTGGACCTTGCCTGAGGGGGATAGCGATTTTTCCACCCGTTGGCACGACATCAAGGCAAGGTTCTCGGCCCGGATTCCGAAACAGGAGAGGCTTTCGACTCGTCGTGTACGCAAAGGAGAACGCGGGATCTGGCAACGACGTTTTTGGGAGCATGCCATTCGCGATGAAGACGATTTGCAGCGGCATATCGATTACATCCATTACAATCCGATCAAACACGGTCATGTGTCGCGCCTTACGGATTGGCCCTTTTCGAGCTTTCACCGGTATGTGAAAGCGGGACTGTATCCACCAAACTGGGCGGCAGATGAAGTTGTAAGGGAATTGACTTTGGAATGACCGATGCGGCGGGATGCGCTGCGCTTTCCCGCCTTACGGCCCTTTGGGGTAGCGGCGGGATGCGCTGCGCTTTCCCGCCCTACGGCCCTACGGCCCTCCTGCCAACGACGGAGGTAAACCATAATGCGTGCGTCGGCTGCATCCATCACCGTCCCCACCAGCGACCTGGCAACAGACCTGCCGGCAACACTGGCGGGATATAAGGACCTTCACCGGGGCGAGACCATCGTCGTCTGCGGCTGCGGGGCGTCCCTGAATGATCTGCCCAATCCAGAGAACCTGATCACCATCGGTGTCAACGACGTGGGCCGATTGTTCGATCCGACCTACTTGGTTGTAGTCAACAGCCGCCACCAGTTCAGCGGCGATCGATTCCGTCATGTGGAGACCAGCCGCGCCCGGGCGCTGTTCTCGCATCTCGACCTCGGAATCCGTCATCCCCACCAGGTCCGCTTCCGGCTGGGCAAACGCGGTGGGACGGACTTCTCAGACCCGAGCGTGCTGCACTATACCCGTAACTCGCCCTACGTGGCCCTTTGCCTGGCCATTCACATGGGCGCGAGCCGCATCGGGCTGATCGGGGTCGACTTCACCGAGGATCACTTTTTCGGCGCCACCGGGACACATCATCTGACCAGGGAGCTTGCCGTCATCAACCGCGAGTATGCCGCACTGGCGAAAGCATGCAACGCGCACGGGGTGGAACTAGTCAACCTGAGCACGAGGAGCCGGCTCACGGCCCTGCCAAAGACGGGGATTGAGACCTTCCTGGCCGATGCCGCACCCGCTAACGGTGTACCGACACCGGCGGCTTCAATCCCACGGGTGTTCTTCGTCCACTACCGGTTTCTCTCCTGCGGCGAGGTCTTCACCGATGGTCTGCACCACGCTGCCCAAGACCTCGGCCTCGCCTACGCGGG
The DNA here is from genome assembly GCA_016745215.1 of Thiohalocapsa sp. PB-PSB1. GTDB lineage: Bacteria > Pseudomonadota > Gammaproteobacteria > Chromatiales > Chromatiaceae > Thiohalocapsa. Next base: position 1,683,426 of record CP050890.1, on the reverse strand, counting down.
GGCCTATTGGGACGACCCCGAACTCGCACGCAAGGTCCGCGCTTTCCGACCCGATCTGGTCTTCGTGGTCCACGGGCGGCGCTTTGCCCGGCGCTGGGCGTCCCGGTTTCAAGACCTCGAGACGGCCGTCTGGCTGGTGGACGAGCCCTATGAGGTGGACGACACGGCGCGCTGGTCGGGGCGGTTCAACACCGTGTTCGTCAATGATCCGGCGACCCTCGATCGGCACACCAACGCCCACTATCTTCCGGTGGCCTTCGACGACACCCTGTACCAGCCCGGGAGCGAGGAACGCGACTACGAGGTTGGTTTTATCGGGGGCCACAATGACCGGCGGGAGCGCATGCTGTGCGCCTTGGCGGAGGCGGGCCTCCTGTCCTACGTGGTCGGCGGGCCCTGGCGTGCGCCCGAGCTGCGGCGCCTATGTTTAGCCGAGAACCTGCCGGCCGCGGAGATTCCGGACCTGTATCGGCGTACGCGCATCGTGATCAACGTGTTCCGCGAGCGCCATCACTTCAACCGGCGGGGAACCTCGGCAACCTCATTGAATCCGCGCGTCTACGAGGCGCTGGCTTGCGGTGCCCTCGTGGTGTCGGAGCCCCGGCCCGAGGTCGCGGCCCTGTTCCCTGAGCTCCCGGTCTTTGCCGATCCCGCCGGTCTCGTCGAGTCCGTGCGCGGACTGCTGACCGAGTCCGGGCGCGTCGAGTCTTGCCTCTCGGTCTGTCGAGCTCGGCTTTCCGGTCACAGCTATCATGATCGGCTGCGGACTGTGCTGCGGGCAACCCTAGGCGCGGGCAGGGTTCCGGAGCCGTTACCGCTAGGAAAGTTGGAGGAGAACATGACAGGATCATCTACGCCGTCGGTTGCGATGGCGCCCGCGTCTGAAGAGGCACCCCGGCGTCTGCCGGCAGGCTGGCATGCCATCGGGCCGGTCGGCATCGGCGACGACGGCGTAATCGAGCTCTGCGCCTATGGCGAAGAGCGGGGGCTGGGTAGCGACCTTGCCCCGACCCAGGTGGAGCTCAGCTTTCGGCTCCGGCTCGATGCGAATGCCCGCTTCATCGCCAAGGTTCACCAGCAAGCAAGCGACGACCCGGCGAGCAACTCTTACCACCTCCTGTGCACTCCCGAGCGGGACTACCTGGCTAGACACAATCGGGTGCTGCGCGCCCTGCGCGTCCCCCGGGGGATATGGGTCGATGTCCGCATCCGCCGGGCGGATCACAGTCGAGTCGAGATCTTCATCAATGGCCGCCGGGCGGCTCGTGTCGTCGACCACTGCCTGCAAAGCGGATATTGCTTCGTGGGTATCGGCGGGGGGCGCGCGGAGGTTGCCGACTTGCGCCTAAGTGATTTGGCAGGTGAGGTACCCGTGCTGCGCTCGGTTCCGCGGCATGCAATACGCGCTACGGCCCGAGCGCCGGCCACACCGGAGCGGTCGCTGCCCTTCGAAGGCACACCGAGACGCAACCTGATCTACCACGTTTGGCCCGTACATGGCTCCATGTGGGGCTGGAACCTGGATCAGCTCCTGGCGCGAATCGATCTCTTCAACGGCAAGCGCGTCGTAGGCATTGTGGTCGACGATCACTCCGAGCCGGCGGATGCGGTGAGAACCCGCCTGGACGGGCATGGATGCGAGATCATCGAGGTGGCGAACCGCAAGGAAGGGGAATCCCTCACCTTCCCTCGGCTTCTGGATGCGGTCGCGTCGACCGACCCCAATGAGGTTACCTTCTATGCACACGCTAAGGGTGTGAAATACGAGCCGGCTGTTCCGGAGCCCGTGCGAGCTTGGTCCGAGGCCCTCTACCGCACCAACCTGGACAACTGGCCCGAGGTCCAGCGCCAGCTCGAGTCCAAGGCCCTGACCGGCTCCTTCCGTATGCTCGGGCGTTTCCGAACACATCGCAATCTGGGGGATTGGCATTACAGCGGCACCTTCTTCTGGATGCGCAACGCCCAGGTGTTCCGTAATGGGGTTCCGCGCGTGCATTGCTTCTACGGCGGCGTCGAGGCCTGGCCCGGAATGCATTTCTCCCAGGCAGAGACCGGCTGTCTATTCCTCGACCAACTCAGGCAGCTCCCCTACTACCCGGAGTTCTGGACCCAGCTGGGCAATCCTGCCCTGGAGCGTTGGGAGCGCATTCGCGCCAAGCTCGTGCCGCCCGCGGATCTGCTCCATCCGCGACCCATCGACGGCCACGCCTGGCCTCGGGTCGAACAGGTCCCGGAGGAGCTCGACTGGTTCGTCGGACACATGCTGGAGTCGGGCGCCTGCAGCCTGCTCACTATCGGGGCCATGCACGGAGGCGTGGAGTGGCATCTGGCGCGGCGCTTCCGGGAGGCCGGCAGGGATCTCGACATCACCACCGTGGACCTGTCCCCCACGAAGGAGGCGCAAGCCGCCTTCGCCGATGCGCGCGAGCGTTTCGGCCAGCGACTCGAACTCGTCGGCGGCAACTCCGCGTCCAACGCCGTTCGCGCCCGTCTGGCCGAGCACTACGACGCCGTCTTCATCGACGGCGACCATAGTTACCGCGGCGCGCGCTCCGACTGGCTGTTGGCACTATCTCTATCGCCTCGGCTGGTGGGCTTCCACGACATCGCCGATTCGAGCTGGCATGCCCAGGCCCACTGTTGTGTCTCGCGTCTGTGGGAGGAGATCCGCCGGGAGTACCGGTGTAAGCAGCGGATTACCACCGACTGGGGGGGCATCGGGGTCGTTTGGCCCACCGGAGCCTGAGGACTCACTAGTCGCCACGGAGAGGGGCCGGTAAAAAAGGACGGTAAAAAGGACGGTAAAAAGGACGGTAAAAAAGGACACCCGGTGGACGGTGACGGTAAAAAAGGACACCCGGTGGACGGTAAAAAATGGACGGTAAAAAAGGACACCCGGTAAAAAAGCGGTAAAAAAGGACACCCACTTTAATTGCGTTTCTCGTTAATTGCGAAATAAAATGGGTGTCCTTCTCCTTTCTCGCTCCTTTCTCGTCCTTTTCCTTTCTCGAAATCCAGCCGACCCGAAAAAACGCCGTTTCGATCTGCTTTTTTGAGCGGCTGATTTGAGCGTTATGCTGAGTGGGAGTCCAAATAAGCCTCGGTGGCTTTTACTATCAAAGCGCTGCGAGTAAGGTGGTTTTCTGAGGCGTACTTGTCCATCTAACACATATCGACCACTATCGGTTTAGGGCTACTATAGATCTCCAGAAAATAACTCTGGCATGCTGACCTAAAGTGATCTTTCGAAATAAGTACTCCAATAGAATAGATTGTATTAATAAGAATGATTTAAAATGATAATATCAATAAATCAAGTCAATAGTATCGAATTGAGAACTCATTCTTTCTTTTAATCAGTCTCTATTTTTCTGTTTCGATATAGCAAAATAGGGTAAAATGCAGTTTCCTTGAAAAACAAAAGTTCACTTCAGCACAATAGAAATCCGAATCAATCCGATGGAATACGCAAACATCGAGAATCGCACATTGTCTCAAAACGATATCGATCAACTCACGAATGTTCTCGATACATACGAAAATATGCCGGAGCAACCGTGCACCTACCCACTAAGCTGTGGGCTTCGAGGCAAGAAATCGGCCTCCGGCGTCTCGAATAGAACGATCCAGTCTCTGGGTGAAATGAATCTATTCCATAGAGTTAAACTCGATACGTCAGGAGTTCCGCAGCGGGCGAAGATCGCCTTCTAAGTGCAGGAGCAAGACAAGCGACCGCTGCTCGCGGCCGCCGATTCCAACACGAGGTTCGCAACGCCGCGCGTGTCGAGGTCGAGGAGCACAGAAGCCACGAGCTCGGCTTGCTCTACGGCCCGCACCACAATCTCGACGCGCACATCGTCAACGAGCAGTTTGCAACCTGATTTTAGCCAGTCGCGAGGCACAACCGATGGTTGGTATTACTTCTAAATTATCGCAGTCCGAGATCGTCGAAGAGTTCATGGGTTGGCTCGAGCAGCGCAATCCCGGGGAGACGGAGTTCCATCAGGCCGTATACGAGGTGGGCATCAACGTGTTGCCGTTCCTGCTCGAGAATCCCGAGTACATGGAAGCAGAGATCTTCAGACGGCTCACGGAGCCAGACCGCATCATTATCTTTCGCGTGGCCTGGCAGGACGACGCCGGCAACATCCAGGTGAATCGAGGTTATCGGGTCCAACACAACAATGCGATCGGCCCCTACAAGGGCGGCCTACGCTTCCATCCCAGCGTCAACCTGAGCATTCTCAAGTTCCTCGCGTTCGAGCAGACCTTCAAGAATAGCCTGACCGGGCTGCCGATGGGCGGTGGCAAGGGTGGGTCCGATTTCGACCCCAAGGGTAAATCGGACGCAGAGGTGATGCGCTTTTGCCAGAGCTTCATGTCCGAGCTGTACCGTCACATCGGCCCCCACACCGACGTGCCCGCCGGAGACATCGGCGTGGGCGCGCGCGAGATCAGTTACCTGTTCGGACAGTACAAGCGGATTGCCAACCAGTTCACGGGCGTACTGACGGGAAAGGGCCTGGCGTTCGGCGGCAGCGAGATGCGTGTCGAAGCGACTGGTTACGGCTGTGTCTACATGATGAAGGACATGCTGAAACATCGCGGTGATTCCATCGGCGGCAAAACGGCCATCGTATCCGGCTCCGGCAACGTGGCCCAGTACACGGTCGAGAAACTGATCGAGCTCGGCGCAAAACCCGTGACCATGTCCGACTCATCCGGGTTCATCTTCGATCCCGCCGGTATCGACGAGGAGAAGCTCGCCTGGATCAAGGAGCTGAAGCAGCAGCGCCGCGGTCGGATCTCCGAGTACGCAACCGCCTTCGGCGTCGAATACCACGAAGGCAAACGCCCCTGGGGCGTTCCCTGCCAACTGGCGTTTCCCTGCGCCACCCAGAACGAAATCAGTCGAGAGGACGCGCAGACCCTGCTGAACAACGGCTGCATGGGGGTGTCCGAGGGGGCCAACATGCCGTCCGAGCAGGCCGCGATCGACAGATTTCAAGACGCCAAGATCCTGTTCTCGCCAAGCAAGGCAGCCAATGCCGGCGGGGTGGCGGTCTCTGGTCTGGAGATGGCGCAGAACAGCATGCGCCTGTCGTGGAGCCGCGATGAGCTCAACCGCCATCTGCGCGAGATCATGCTGGATATCCACAATCGGTGCGCCGTGTACGGGACGGAAAGTGACCACTACGTCAATTATCTGAAAGGGGCGAACATTGCCGGCTTCATTAAAGTCGCCGATGCCATGCTCGCCTACGGTGTAATGTAGCTCATCCAGCGAAATCGCTCTTCCATAGCGAGAGGAATGATCACGAAACGAATCGAGGCAATGCGAGCGATTCTCGTCGGAATTAGGTGTAACCCGCCCTGCCCGCCCTGGAGAAAGTTTCACGATCAAACAGCACATCTTCTTAGAACGACGCAACACGAGAACGATGAAACACGCGGAAAAGGACGCTAGTTCGACCTGTTATCCCGCTCATTTTCGCGTTTTTCCTCATGCTACCTTGCCAACAGCGATGTTCATATTGCTCCGGGGCGGCCTGCGCAGAATATTCAGCGATTCACCCAGAATGAAGTTTGATTCACCGCAGAGATGCAGGGAACGCAGAGAAGAGGGACGCATTCGCCTTAGCCCCTCTGCGCACGCTGCGTCTCTGCGGTGAATCCTCATTTTCTTTGAAGGCAGCGCCCAGTCAACATCAGGTTTCTCACACCCTGATGTCCTGTCTTTTCGATCCCAGTCCCGATCCTGATCCCGATCCTGATCAAGTCGCGCTGGGCGGGTTGCACCCTGGGGTATCTTCAGTTCATTTGTCGAGAAGACAGTGGCCTACAGCCTTTCTCCTGGGAAAGGCGCGGCGCTCGCGTCCGCTCCGCTGGCATCATTTGCCGGGTCGCCCTAAGCGGGCTCCTACGCCGACCGGTTCCTACGGCGCGTAAAGGTCCGCTTGCTGGCAGTATCACTCGGTATCTTTGCTATCACCCCAGACGGATCGATGATGCCGGTCGCCATCGGCTCCATCGTCGATGGCCTTAAAACCCAAGTGGCCTTTGTACAGACGGCGATGGCTCTGCATTCGCTGGTGATGGCAGCGACCTAGGCTGTCGAAATCTGCCGTCTCACTACAACAAGAGCTTCCCGGTTTTTGGATGCTTAGTCGGGGTCGGGGTCGGGGTCGGGGTCGGTGTCAAGGTCGGAATTAGGGATTGGTATCGAGCTGGCTGCTTTGATCGATGAGCGGATTCGATTCCGATTCCGATAGCAACCCCGACACCGATTGCACTCCGCCGATGTCTGGATAGCGTGGTATAGGTTATTCATGAACCGCTACTAAGCGGACTGGTGAGCGTCTCCCTGAGCCGGGTTACTCTAGCAGCGTGTGCGCACGGAATTCGGTATCGGCGACCACGGCCGTCGCGAGTTTCTCCATCAGATCCTTGACGATGCGCTCGTTCTTCGTCAGGTCCGGCCAGGCCACGGACATCTTGTTCGAGACGCGGAAGGTGCGGCTCATCGTGATGCCGCGGCCGAGCTCATGCACACGCACCTCGGCGGCGGCCCCGCCGTCTGCGGCGTCGAGGAGCGCATCTATCGAGACGAAATGCAGCTCCAGCAGCTCAACCTCCACCAGGATCGGCACCCTGAGCGCATCCATTTCGGCCCCTGTGGCCGCCCGCGCCCGGCTGACATTGACTCCGCTGCGGTTCAGCTCGTTGCGAAACAGGACTTCCGCATAGGCGTCGATATCGCTCATCCGCATCGTCGCGAGGCCGATCGTGCCAACCACGTCGGGTTCCTCCCGGGCATCGATGATCCGCAGACCGATGGTCTGGGAGCCAGCGATGGGTCGATACGAATCGTCCACGCTCGGTACCGGCACCGACGCGCAGCCGGCCAACAATAGAACGATGACCCCTAAAACGCCTACACCGTATCTGTTCATTACCGACTCCACGGCTCGATTCGCCGCAACTGTCGCAGGTATTCCTGGCGGCTGATACCGCCCTCGTGATACCGCGCCATCAGCCGCCGCTGCTGTTCCTTGACCCTCGAGTCGGCAGAAACTGCTCCGTCCAGCCTGGAGCGAAGGCTCTCCGGCATTGGCTTCAGGCGCACATGCACCGAGTCGACATAGTCCTGGCTCTTGCCGGAGGCGGCATCGATGCCGAGCCCGATGACACCGCCGATGAGGATATTGCCCATCACCATCGGGTGCATGTGCTCCTCGAGCACAAAGGTTTCGGGATGGTAACCATCCTTTTCCAACCGCACCGTCACTGGCTGCGGACTGCGCATCACCGAGATCACTGCCGGTGTCGTGCCGCGCAGGGCCGAGTCCAGAAGGAGCCTCGCACCCGGCGGATCGGAGGTGAAGGTCACCGGTTGCTCCCAATCCCGCACCATCGTCGCGCAGGAACACATCAACAGGGCAGCGCCCATCACTGACACCGGCAAACAAGGCCGATCACTGAATCTCCGCTTCATGCTCCTGTACCTCTTCCGCAACTCGCAACCTCGGCTCGATAGCACCACAGTTCCGTCCGGACAATGGCGATGTGCCAACCCCGCCGACTGCCCCTTCGATGGCCGCAAAACCTTCTGGCTGATGACTGATTGGTCCCGAACGCTTGCCCTTCGCCGTGAGCGCACCCGCGATGGGCTCACTCCCTTTATTTTAAGTATAGACTGGGTTCTTCGCCCTGGTGATTTGCGGGAGCGGGCGGCGGCACGGCTTCCGCCGCAAGGAGCCGCAGGCGGACGAGGCTGCCGACCGGCGGTGGACCATGACGCGCCAATCGCGCGGCCATGCTCGGTTTGCTTGCGAGCGCAATGCCGGTTTTTCTTGTTCGTGCTCTTCGTGCTGACAACAATGGATTCACCGCAGAGACGCAGAGTGCGCAGAGGAGCTAGCGCGAATGCACCCTCTTCTCAGCGTACCCTGCGTCTCTGCGGTGAATCGAACTTCATCGCCGCCGGATGGGACTCAAGTCAATGGCCCTGGTCTCGGCGAGGGGGAACGAGTGGAACCCTCGGCCGGCCAAGCTCAGGGGCCGCTCCCACGGAGCTGTGGACCAGAAAACAGAAAGCAGAATTCAGAAAACAGGATTGGCCAGGGAGACTCGAGACACGCGAAATCCCAAATTGATGGTCCAGTCGAGGGGAATGAGCCCGAAGCGATAGGCGCACCGACAATCACGCGGCGCCAAAAAATAGGTCCCACCACGGATGATTCTCAAGTCCTCGCCACCAGGATCGTTGCGCCCATCGCCGGGATCGAGGGGCCAATAGTTGGCGGGATTTCCACAATCCGCCCCCCAGCGGGTCGCCGTCCACTCCCAGCAGTTGCCAGCCAGATCCCGCACCTTCTCGGCCGATCCATCCGGGAACAATCCCACCGCAGTGGTCGTCCCAAGACCGGCCTCGCTGGTATTGGCGATTCCGACGCACCACTCGTCTCCCCAGGGCCAGCGACGATGCGCGGGCTGCCCAGGGCGCTGCGGACCGCGGGCGGCGCGCTCCCACAGCACCTCGGTGGGCAGGCGGATATCCAGGTCCAACGCCAGCAGCTCGGCCCGCTGCCAGCGCAGTGTCAGCCAGCGGCAGAAGGCCATGGCCTCGAACCAGGACGTGCGGATCGCCGGATGGCCCGGCAGCCGATCCTCGGCCCGGTCGGCGTCGAGCCAATATTCAAGTCGTGCCGCGCCCCTTGAACGCCACCAGGCCACCGCAGCCTCCTCCGCCAGATTGGCAGGGGAGTCAGCACTGGGATCGGCCCGGGAATCGCGGGCAAACCGCCAGCACAGCGGCGGCTCCGCCGGGCCGGGCCGGCCGTAGCCATCGGCGGCGCGGGATCACAGTGTAACCGATCAACAGCTCTTGGCCGGATCGGGATCGGTCATACAAGGTATGATCGGTAAGAGAAGGTAATGCGGGCTCGATGCCCGCATTAGGGGATCTTGCGGGCGGAGCGACTTGGCAGGTTCTCTTTCGCATGTTCAGCTCGGGTGGGTTTGGCTTGGGGTTGATGGGTTTTCGCGATTTCCTACGTCTTTGGCACGGCATTGAGCCGTGCCAAAGACGGGCCGGCTGGAAAGCCGGCGATCCCAGTGCCGGCTGGAAAGCCGGCGGTCCCAGTGGGGCGCGCCAAAGCGAGCTTCTGCTCTCGGCATCCTATTTTCAGGGAGTTGGCTAGTTCGGCAAGAATCGGGAATTTGTTGGTGGACGGTTCTTGGGCAGTTGGCTCGGAGCCTGTCTGCTGGAGTTCAGGCGCCGCAGAGCGGTGCTGGAAGTGAACTGGAGGGCCGATTGGCGACACTGCCGCCGAGCAAAACGGCACACGGTGCAGCGAGCAGGTGGTCATGAGCCGAAGCACGCGGATGCTGATGATGGTTCGAATATGCTGTATGGTTTGTTGTTGAATCATGACCCAGGCGCTGCCTCCATCAATCAAGACCGCTGCAGGATAGATGCTTCCCGACACACCCTGGCTGAAATGGCTGATCGCCGCCTTCACCCTGCTCGCCACGCTGGGCAGTACCTTTGCGTTCTGGGGTTATCTGGTGGCCTTCATCGAAAACAAGACCGGCATCGTATTTGCCGAGCTGCCGCACGGCGAACTGCTGGAATACCTCTTCTTCTTCGCGTTTGTCCTGCTCATCGCCCTGCTGATTCGTTTGCTGACACGGCTGTCGAAAAAGGTCCACGAATCCAAAAGTCAGGAGATTACCCAATGGCCCAAGGGGTCGAGCCTGCATAAGGCCCCGGAGCAGGCGTCGCCAGCGACTGCGGTCGATACGCAGCCCGCCGCCATCCGGCCACCTCGCACGGCAGCAGCCGAGCGCCCGGTCAACCCCTACGACCCCTGGCACCCGGCATTGCCGCCGGCCTTCGTCGGCCGGCGGCGCATTCTGCGCAAGCTCGAAGAGGCGAGTTGGCAGGGTGCCGGCGTCTCGCTGGTGGGCGACTGGCGCACGGGCAAGTCGTCGATCCTCGCCACCTTCGCAGCCCATGCCGACACATTGGGCATCCCGGTGCGGCGAATCTCCGGCCAGGATGGGGCCGCCGCCGACCATCGCCAGTTCACCGCCGCCGTGCTCGGCGGAGCCCAGGTCTGGCTGCTGCCCCAGCACCTGCCGGCATCCGCCGACGCCACCGCCGACCGCCTGGATGCCTGGTGCCGCGACATCGGCAACGCCGGCAATGGCCGTCCGACAATTCTGCTCGACGAGGCCACGGCCTTCCTCGAACGCTGCGACCGCCGCTTCCTGGAGCGCCTGCGCGGCCTGCTGCAGGCCAGCCGGCTGGCGCTGGTGTTTGCCACCCGCGCACCCCTTGGCGCCATCCGCGACGGCCAGGGCCGGACCTCCCCGTTTGCCAACCAGATGGAACTGGAGCGCGTCGGCCTCCTGGACGCGCCGGCGGCCAAGGCGATTATCGCCCGCGGCGCGGCCCTGTGGCAGGCCGACGATCGCGATTGGCTGCTCCACTGGGCCGGTTTGCACGCCTTCTATCTGACCCTGCTGGCCGGCAACCTGTTCGAGGCGCGCCGCGACGGCGAGCCCCGCAATCAGGCCCTGGACCGCTTCCGCGACAAGGCCGCGGTCCAGCTCAACCTTCTCTGGACCCACCTCGACGCCCCCGACCGCGAGCGCCTGCGCCTCGCCGCCCGCGGCCAGCCCGTGATCCAGGACGCGCTGCGCCGACGCGGCCTGCTCACCGCGGATGGCCAACCCTTTGCATCAGTATTGAGCACATGGCTGAACGAGATCGACTAGACGAACTGCCCGGGGTGCTGGCGCTGGGATGGTGGATGCTGATGCGCCCGATCAGCCTGCATCGGCGGTTGGCACGGCTGGGAATCGAGTCGGAGAATCCAGTCTCCTGGCGGCAGCGTGGGCGAGAGCCATTGTATCGCGCTTATGTTCTTCGGGGCCTATGGCTGATGATTGCTGCCATTGGCGTATTGTCGTCGATGGCGCTGGGTTTGCTTTGGCTCATTGGCATGGAGGTCGATTTTGGAGCGTTCTTGACAGGCGTAGCCGGCGGAGTAGCCGGCGGAGTAGCCTTCGGAGTAGCCGTCGGAGTAGCCGGCGGAGTAGCCGGCGGAGTAGCCTGGGGAGTAGCCGGCGGAGTAGCCGTCGGAGTAGCCGTCGGAGTAGCCGGCGGAGTAGCCGTCGGAGTAGCCGGCGGAGTAGCCTGGGGAGTAGCCGGCGGAGTAGCCGGCGGAGTAGCCTGGGGAGTAGCCTTCGGAGTAGCCGTCGGAGTAGCCTACGGAGTAGCCGGCGGAGTAGCCTACGGAGTAGCCGGCGGAGTAGCCTACGGAGTAGCCGGCGGAGTAGCCTACGGAGTAGCCGTCGGAGTAGCCTACGGAGTAGCCGTCGGAGTAGCCTACGGAGTAGCCGTCGGAGTAGCCTACGGAGTAGCCGTCGGAGTAGCCTTCGGAGTAGCCTTCGAAGTAGCCTACTTGCGCCTCCCACTCTACCTCTTCGAACTTCCCCTCCAGCTCATCGCCTACGCCTGGCCAAGCTCCACCCGCACCCCGACCCTCGCCTGGAGCCCGGTCCTGCACCACGAGCTGAGCTATCTGCCATTGCCATTGTTGGCCCGGCATATTGTCGACACCGCCTCGCGCGACCCGGCGCTGGCCCGCCGCGCCCTGGATGCCTGCGCCATCGCCCCGGGCCAGCGCGGCAACGGCCGGCGGGCATTGGCCCTGCTGCGCGCGCGCGAACTCAGGGAGCTGGCCCAGGCCCGCAGGTTCCAGGCCCTGATGGACCTCGAGACCGACTGGCTGCCGGACCCGGACGCGGCCGATGCCAGGATATTGGCCTTCCGCGAGACCGCCCGCTTTCTGCGCTCGGCGACGCTGACCCTGATCCCCGGCCAGCGCCGGGCACAGCTCGAGGCCGCCCAGAATCGGCTGCGCGGCCTGGAGAACCGGCTGCTGGGCAGCCGCGACCTGGAGGCGCGCATCTATCGGCCCGTGGTCGGCGACTGGCAATGTCTGGTGGACGCCTGGCTCGCCGAAACCGCGGCCGAGGCCGCCCGCGAATTGCCGAACCCGTTTCGCGCCGGTAAGCCGCTGGACCCGGAATTCGGCCTGGAAGTCTTTCGCGGACGCGAGCCGCTGGTGGCGGAGCTGGAGAAGGCCCTGGGCGACCCGGACCAGGGCACCTCCATCGCATTGATCGGCCCGCGTCGCTGCGGCAAGACCTCGCTGATCAAAATGCTGCCGCTGAAATTGGCGGACGCCCAGGTGCTCTTTTTCGACCTGCAAGACCATCCGGTGGACTCCGCCGCGGCCTTCGTACGCGCCCTGGTCCGCGAGGCCAAGGACCAGGCCCGCCGCGACCGCCAATTGCAACTGCCGGATCTGCCCGAGGGACCGCCCATCGAGGCCCTGGCCGGCTGGCTCGATGCGCTGGAGGCCTTCGATCGGGTTCCGCATCTGTTGCTCTGCATCGACGAATACGAACGGCTGGATTCTCTCTACCCCGGCGATCGCCGCGCCCTATTGCAATTGCTGGGCCTGCTGCGCGCCACCATCCAGCATCGCCGCCGGGTGCGCCTGCTGATCGCCGGCACGGACTGGCTCGACGAGCTGGACCGAATCTGGAGCGACCACTTCATCAACCTCCATCACATCGGCATCGGCCATCTGGACCGCACCACCGTGCTGGAATTGCTGCAACGCCCGAGCGACGATTTTCCCGCCAACAGCATCCCGGAGAACCTGGCCGACTGGGTCTGGCAGCGCACCCGCGGCCAGCCCTACCTGACCCAGCTGTTCGGCCAATGTATTGTCAGCCGCCTGAACCAGGCCGAGCGCCGCACCGCCAGCATCGACGACGGCGCCGCCGTCGAGCCCGAGGTCATCGACAAGGCCAGCCAAACGTACCTGTGCTTCATCGCCCGCCCGGACTCCGAGCCGGCCCGCGCAGCCCTCGACAGCCTTGCTGCACAGGGCCATCTGGATCCAGCCACCCTCGATCGCGCCACCCGCCGCTATCTGCTGCGCCGCGGCCTGATCGAGACCGACGGCAGCCCGGGCATCCCGCTGCTACTGAGCTATCTGGCCGAGTACGGTTAGCCGCGGTTGCTCTGTAGGAAGACGAGGAAGTGCTGCTCTGATACGACCAAGCGCTTACACCGACCGCAGCGGATCGCTGAACCGCCCCATGATGTCGAATGATGTCGAGGAGGCTTGGATGGCCATTAGCGAGGGCTTTCGTGAAGGTCGGGTCTGTGCATGTGGTGAACCCGAGGTTGGTCAGTGGACGCGAACGGGAACCTCTGCGACGTGACCGGTTGTGCCGCTCGGTGGGACATAGGCACCAGCAAGTTGCTGGGCGATTCCAAAAGAGTGACTAAAAGGACACCCATTTAGCTTGCCCCCATTTAGCTTGCCTTGGTGGTACGTCCCCTATTTCCCCCGGATCGGTCTATTGGTTCCCGCTTTGCCGCTGAACCGCTGTGTCGAAGGCAAAGCCGTGCGCAACGCCGTAGTGCAGCGACCGTAAGACGGCGGATATCAAATGCCCACCGGCGCCATGTGATGCAGCAGCCATTGGGTCGCATTAGCGCGTGAATCTACATCCGCATGGCCGCCTTGCGCGAACGCATGGTGTGCAGGCGGGTTGTTCTCGTCATACGTCCACAATTGGTGCGCTATGTTGCCTGGCAATTGCTGGTCGAGCCGTTTCGAGCTCTCGGCAAATGGAACGACCCAATCGTTCCGATTATGGAAGATCGCCGTGGGAGGGAATTGATCGAGCGCCCCAAGGATCGTTTGGTTCAGAAAGCCGTAGAAGTCCAATAAAACGCCGACAGTTCCGAGGGGCTGCTGGACAGTATAGGTCATGGCGCTCGCGGCACCCAGCGAGAATCCAGCCAAGCCGAGTCGGCCAGCATCGGCGTCCGGGCGCTTAAAGACGTGGGCGATCACATCGGCGAGTATGGCTTCCTTGGTGTCCTGATCCAGCGGATGCGGTTCATGGTCCGTATAGTACGCCGGCACGGCGGTCAGATAACCATGCGCCGAGACGGCCTGTGCGAAGTCGTGAATTTGATCGCCGAATGGGGAGCCCAGTCCCCAGTTCCCATGGTAGAAGATCACTACCGGATACCGCTTGCCGTCATCCGGTGCCCCATATAAGGTGATGGCGTAGTTCTTGCCGCCGCTGCGGAAGGTTTGATTGGTCATGCCGGTGCTCCAGTCGTCAGTGTCGGTATCACTCGTCGAACAGCGTGGGGCGCGCCGGACGGTGCTGCACCGTCCGGGCTGCGCCGCCTCGCGGCCAAATCGGCCGCGGGTAAGCTCTATTCAAGACATGAAATAGTCGCGCGCACCGATCAGATAGGCGCGCGCGAGACCGGTCTCGCCTACCTCCAACATGCGGTCGCAATCGGAATCGCTGTCGCCAAAGAACGGCTCGGTGAGAATTGTGGGGTGGGCGGAGGCCCGCAACGATGTCGAGCCGCGGTCTCCGGAACGGCGCGCGCGGCTGCCGCGGTCGCGCATGTCAAGCTCGCCCAGGATGGCCTCCCTGACCGCATCCGCAAGCTTCTTGCCATTGCGCGACGAATGCCAGTACAGGGTCTCGGTCCCCGTACCGCCGCCCGCGTTGAAATGAAGCTCCATGATCGCTGCCGGATCCCAGGCGTCGATGGCGGCATAGGCGATGGCGATCTCGGTGGCATAGCCGCGCCTGTTGCGATCTCTGAAGAACACGCGCGGCTCCAGGCCGAACTCCGATGCGGCCGCCTGCATCTCGCGCGCTACCCGCTGATTGTAGTCCCATTCGGACACCAATAGATGCGGCGAAAATGCCCCTTTGGCAACATCGTTGTGACCGATCAGGATCGCTAAACGCGTCAACGCCGGCGCATTGATGCCGCTGAAGGCCGAGGCCAGGCCCAAGTCCTCGATCTGCTTGGTGACGGTAGGGACCACCGCCGCGACCTTTGCAACATAGCGCTGGTCGCCCGCGTAACCGGCCCGGTGCAGATGCCCGATGTAGCCCGATCGGGTCTGATCCGTAGGCCTCCCAGCCGTCGTACATGGAACCGTTCTTGACGAATGCCCAATAGCCGGCAATGAAATCGTCGAGGTTGGCGAATTTGCAATACGTATCTTCGCCATCGCTCGCGATGTAATCGACGGGGGTCGCTAATGGATGACCTTCGCGGCCGCGATTAACCCGCTCGCGATACTTCAGGCCTGCAAAGTTGTTGTGCTCCGTTGCTAAGGCGCTCGATCCATACCCGGATTCCAGCGCCCATTGCGCTACCGTGACGAGCTTCAATGCCGGGGCCTCGATGGATGCCTCCGCGTAGGTCCGAATCAGTTCTTGCCAAATCATGGACATTTCTCACCTCGATTAGCTGCGTGAGGTCAGGCTCGATGCGCCTGGCCGCGTATTGCCGATGAGATCGAGCACTCCGTGATTGATGCGAGTGAAGGTGCGGCTTCATCTTCGGCTTGACGTTAAACATAGGAGAAGCTTGCTTCTCGCGGAATATGGCAGTGGACATAGCCGATCCGGATAACGGCAGGCATCAGGGCATAGCCGGCTGGCCGCCTGACCAGTGAGGCGTGGGCCTGCGGACAACGCCGACCGGACCTAGACTGTCGAAATCTGCCGTCTCACTAAAACAAGCGCTTCCCGGTTTATGGATGCTTAGTCGGTTTCGGGGTCGGGGTCGGTGTCGGCGTCAAGGTCGGAAGGAGGGATTGGTATCGAGCTGGCTGCTTTGATCGATGAGCGGATTCGATTCCGATTCCGATAGCGACCCCGACACCGATGAGGCTTCCCCAGTGCGTTCGATGATGCAATCCAAGACCCGGAATCGGTTTGGCATCAAAACTCAGGACATTTCGACAGCCTGGACCGGACCTCGATCGCCGAGGGCGGCCGCATGAAGGCGAGGCCGCACCTGTTGCGCACGGCCGATGCCGCTCAGCCCCAGGAGGCAGACGGGGCCAGTTCTCGCGTTGTTGAGAGGCAGACGGAGTCTGGCGGGCGGCGTAAAGCGGCTGGCGTTTGTTAATGTTACTCGAGAGTACCGAGTTCTCCAACAATCTGGCAGCAATCTGTCCCTTGACGCAGTGCCATCCGTGCAAGTGAAAATCCAGTCGTTGCGGGGTTGGTGCTGCCGAGGTCCGTTGTGTCGATGAACTCATGGGTAGACATCCTGGAAGGATTGAGTCATAGCACTTATGGAGACTCTACTCGAGGTGTTTGTCATGCAATTGTGGTTCTATTGGTGGGATAGCATTTCGTTGCTACGGCCAGCGTTTTCCCGCGGGCACCCTGGCTTCGGCCGAACTGCGGGTACACGCTTTGGCGTTGCTCTGGAACTTTTGCCCTTCCTCGCCAATGACGGTTCGCAAACACCATGGCCAAGCGTGCCCGGCCGAACGGCTCAACGGGAAATGCTACGCCGACAATTGGTTGGAAAACCTGCTTGCTTCAGGCTCCATGAACGGCTTGAGGTGCTATCAAAAGAATCCGTTATACAATACCTTCGCCAAAAATTAGCGCCAAAAATTAGGTGGGCGACAGCCCGAGGTGATAGGTTATCCAGTTACTAATCCGAAGACCTATTCCCTCAGGAGGCTATCGCCCATGCCCGACATTATGCTGATCTTGAGCTGCTTAAGCCAGAGCGTAGATAAGACGAGCCTTGGCCGTTTGGGTTGCGTTGTGGAAGGGCTGTTGGCGATGACGGGGCGGGTAACGATGCGGGGGCTATCGCGCTGGACCGAGCGCGGGGGAAGCTATCGGACGCTGCAGCGGTTGTTCAACACCACGCTCAGTTGGGGCCAAGTGCATTGGCTGGTGATTCGCCAGCACCTGCTGGGCGACGAAACGCAATGGTTGCTGGCGGGCGATGAAGTGGTGGTGAGCAAATCGGGCAAGAAGACCCACGGTCTGGATCGTTTTTTCTCCTCGGTGGTTGGCAAGACGATCCCGGGGTTGTGTTTTCTGAGCCTGTCGTTGATTAGCGTGCAACGGCGCTGTTCGTACCCATTGCGCCTGGAGCCGATTCTCAAAGAGACGGCCGCGAGCTGCCCGAAAGCGTCCAAAGCGGGTCGGGGTAAGGACCGAGGGCGGCCGAAAGGTAGCCGCAATGGCAATCGCCGGGAGGTGAGTCTGTCGCCCTATTTGCAGTTCGTTCAAGACCTTCTGCGCCAGGTGCTGGCACTGGTGTGCCAGACGCTGACGGTGCGTTATTTCGTCTTCGACGGGGCCTTCGGCCATAATCAAGCGCTGCAAATGGTCCGTCGCACGGGCTTAGAGTTGATCAGCAAATTGCGCCACAACAGCGCGCTGTATCTGCCCTATGACGGCCCCTACGCCGGGCGCGGCCCGCGGCGCAAGTACGGCAGCAAGCTCGATTATCAACACTTGCCGCCGTGCTTTCTCAAAGCCACTTCCGTGGAAGGACACGTTCATACGGCCATCTACCAACTGCCCGTTTGGCACAAAAAATTCCCCGACCGGCTCAATGTCGTGATCCTTGTCAAGACCAACCAACGCACCGGTGCCCAGGCCCATGTCATCCTTTTCAGTAGTGATCTCGAGTTAGGCTACGAAGCGCTCATCGATTACTATCGCTTGCGCTTCCAAATCGAGTTCAACTTCCGAGACGCCAAACAGTACTGGGGCTTGGAAGACTTCATGGTGACCAAGCCAACGCCGGTCTACAACAGTGCCAACCTGGCGATGCTGATGATCAACCTGTCCCAGATCCTGATGCGACCGGTGCGCGAGCACTGTCCGAGCTTTAGCGTCAATGACCTCAAAGCCCACTTCCGCGGCCGGAAATACGTCCTGGAGGTGTTAAAAATGCTTCCGGAAATGCCCGAAGCGAATATTATTGACCAAGCCCTTGAGCAGGCTGCAAATCTGGGGCGGATTAATCAAGAACTTAGTGCAGCATGAGATCGGGTCATTTGGCGAAGGTATTGGTTATAACCAGAAATTATTTACCTGAAACACTATAGGTCGCAGGCTCGAGTCCTGCCCTGGCCCACCAACTCCCCCACCGAAATTGATTTCAATCATGGCTTTAGCAGCCTATGGCAGTGCACAATTATTGGCTTGTTGCAGTGCACAATTATTGCTGATCGAGCCATGGTTCACTTTCCTGCCTCGCCTCGCTCTATGTTGCTTTGAGTGCGGCTACCGTTGCCTGGCCTCGGTGCAACCTGAATATGCTAATCAATACCTGACAAACTTCTCCGTTTGGGCTTAACCATGTCTACCCAACCTCCTTTCAACCGCTGGTTCGTCGTGCTCGGCGCGATTCTGATTCAACTCAGCCTGGGCGCGATTTACGCCTGGTCGGTGTTCACCCCTGCTCTGAGCGAGGCCGGCTGGTCACGGCTCGAGACCCAGATGGTGTTTGCGGTCGGCCTGGCCACTTTTGCGCTGGTCATGGTCTTCGCTGGCAGGCTGTTGAGCACGCTGGGACCACGCAAACTGGCGATGCTTGGCGGCCTGACGTTGGGCTCCGGTTACGCGCTCGCCGGCTTGCTCGGCGCGACCCACTTCTGGGTGGTCTGCATTGGTGTCGGCCTGATTGGTGGAGCCGGTATTGGCCTAAGCTACGTGGTGCCGATCGCGGTCGGCATGCGCTGGTTTCCGGACAAGAAAGGCATGATTACCGGCCTCGCGGTGGCCGGGTTCGGTTTCGGCGCGATGGGCTGGGTGAAGATGGCCGGCTCATGGGGACACCTGATCGAGGACTACGGTCTGGCCAGCACATTCGTCGCATACGGTATCGCCTTCGCCACGTCTATTCTGGTCGGTAGTATCTGGATGAAGATGCCACCCAGCGGCTGGATGCCCGCCGGGTTCGAGGCTTCAACCCCCGCCGCGGCCAAGGGTCGCGAGGATTTCTCCATCGTCGAAATGCTCCGTACACCCCAATTTTACCTGATCTTCATCACCTTCGCGGTCAGCGCCGGGGCGGGCCTGATGTCGATCGGCCTGATGAAACTGTACCCGATGGAGGCATTGCAGGCTGTGGGTTACAGCGCCGTTGAGGCCAGCGCGATCGCCGGTACCGCGATGGCCGTATTCTTCAGCCTGGCCAACGGCATCGGACGCATCGCCTGGGGCACCATGAGTGACCACCTGGGACGCCGCCGCTCGGTGATCATCATGACCGCGTCGCAGGCGGTTTTCCTGTTCGCGTTTACCAGCATGGCAGGGAACCAGTACTTGCTCTATCTAGGCGCAGCCTTGATCGGTTTTAATTTCGGCGGCAATTTCGCGCTGTTCCCGACACTGACCGCCGATGTCTTCGGTAACAACCGCGTCGGCCAGAACTACCCCTTCATCTTCCTTTCGTACGGCGTGGGGGGTATTGCCGGACCAATACTCGGCGGGACGCTGGGCGATATGGGCAATTTTCCGCTGGCGTTTTCGATTTGTGCCGGCGCCTGCCTGGCGGGCGCCGCGTGCATGGCGCTGGTGCATCACCCGGACCACGACGCAACGCACCGTCCGGCGAGCGTTCATGGTTTTATGCACCAGATGCACTGGGAACTGTTCGAAGACGTGATTGACCACGCAATACACCCGGATCATTTCAAGCGGGTCGCGGGCTCGGATGACAACGTCAAACAGGATTCGCCCTGACTCAACGGAATTTGAACCACCGGGGGACTAGTGCAGCGGTGCGGATGTCCCGCTACCGTTTCTGCTGTTTGTCGTCATCGTGATCGCTCATCGTGGGTTATCGATGACGACCACGATGACGACTGCAAACGCGCTCGCGACTTCCGCAGCAGCGCACTGGTTGTTTTCCTCCGCTACTATTCAAATGGGATCGTCGGCCTCCCAGGCCACGGCTAGGCTGTCGAAATCTGCAGTCTCACTAAAACAAGCGCTTCCCGGTTGATGGATGCTGAGTCGGTGTCGGGATCGGTGTCAAGGTCGGAATTCGGGATTGGTATCGAGCTGGCTGCTTTGATCGATGAGCGGATTCGATTCCGATTCCGATAGCGACCCCGACACCGATGAGGCTTCCCCAGTGCGTTCGATGATGCAATCCAAGACCCGGAATCGGTTTGGCATCAAAACTCAGGACATTTCGACAGCCTAGGCCATGGCTCCGACGGCTTTTAACGCCGGTCGGATCGCCATGTCCCCCTCGTGCCGGCGGCGACCATCCACGCCCGTCTGGATCAGGGGATTGGGCGGCATTGTTGCCATCACCTGACGCTATAGATAAGCATCCGCTGTCGCAACAAGCATCTCGGGCTGGGGCCGGTTGCACGCAGCAAGGGCGGCAATGGGCGCGTCCAGCCATATTTCAGCCAGGCAGCACCCGGACAGCGACTCTCTACGATGCGAGGTCAGGATGCCCAAAAGGCTGTATCGACGTCTTTCGGATTGGACCAAATCCGTGGCGGTTATTCGCGAGCAAAACGATCCTAAGACCCTCTCAACCGATCCCCCCCGGAATCTCGGGAATCTCCGTGCATTTGCCGCGCGGGATCTCGCCGGCACGGTCATACATCGGCAATTCGCAGACTTGCCCATCGCGGGTTTGTCCATCGATGCATTCGACCTGCAGTGCTGTCCCTGGCGCAAGCCTCGCATCATGTAGGCGCACGATGGCGACACCGCATTGCAAAAAGGGGGACCAGGCGCTGCTGCAAACGCGGCCGGCCTGCTCGCCATTGAGGAAAAGCGTATCGCCATGACGGGCGACGCCACCAGTGCATTGCAATCCCCAGGTACGCCGGCTCTTGTCCGCCCTTGCCAGTGCTGTCCTGCCGATAAAATCAGCCTTGTCCAAATCCACCAATGCACCAAGTCCGGCGGCGAACGGAGTCACCCTGTGATCAAAATCGGTGCCTGAAAAAAGCAATCCCGCCTCAATGCGCCGAGCGTTCGTCGCCGCCGCCGGTATGGTATGAAGCCCATGGAGTTCGCCGGCTTTCAGGATGCGCTCCCCGACGACCTCGGCGTCAGCATCCGGTCCCAGGTAGAACTCCCAGCCCAGCTCGTTGGTAAATCCCGTACGGCTGATCACCAGGGGCTGGCCGGCGATGCGTATCTGGGCCAGATCAAAATAGCCGAAGCGCTCCGGTATACCCTGGTCAGCGACTTGCGCCAGCACATCCATGGAGCGCGGCCCCTGGACCTGGCTGATCCAGACATCGGCATCCACCACCTCGACATCGTAGCCCCGCGACTGGGCACGCAGCCAAATAGGGAACTCGCCATCGCCCTGAGCATACCAAAAGCGTTCGGGCGCGAGCCGCAGCAGGACTCCATCCATGAGCATTCCGCCATCGTCAAAGCAGGCGATTTGATAGCTGCAACGCCCCACGCGCACGCGCGTTACATCGCGCGTGAACACCTGATTGAGCATCGCCTCGGAATCCGGCCCGCGAATTTCCATCGCCAGCTCTCCGGTATGCGCCAGGCCGACCTGCCGGCGCAAACGCCAGTAGAGCTCTTCCGTATTCACCTTGCCGTATTCCAGGGATCGCAACCGTCGGTTGTAAATGCCAAAAGACGGATCATGCGGAAGTTCTTGATGTACCAGCGGGTGCGGCTGCATCGATTGCCGAAACTCGCCCGGCCCGGCGCCGGAGGTCACCGGCTTGATCACAAAGGCTGTATTGTTCTTCGATTGGGTCACGCTATCTCCGGAAATTGACGGCTTGCACTCAGGCGATTGCTGGAAAGAAACAGACCAACTGGCGCCGGATTCTCATTCGCCTTCGGCAAGCGGCAACCCGCCCATCGTCGCTCTATGGGCGGGTTGCCGCAGAGGCCGCACGAAAAAACAAGCCGGGTGGTAGGTTTCTCCACAGAAATCGCCCAAGCATAAACCACATGCCCGAGCGCTGATACTGCGGAAATGGCGCCGCGAGAAGATAGTCACAGATTGGCGATCGACAATTTGCGCAAGGTTGCCCGGCGCTTGATGTAATGCTCGTCCATGCGTCCGATGATGCCGCTGAGAAAACGGACGGTCTCGACGATGTTCGGTCCCTTGTTCAGCATTGCGCACTCGGCAAGGATGCTCATGGTCGCGTCCGAGACCTCGGCGCGCGACGGCGCTCCCCTCTTGGCCATGCCCTCGAGGATCTGGGTCGCCCAGATTACCGGCACATGGGCGGCCTCGCAGACCCACAGGATCTCCTGCTGCACCTCCGAGAGCCGCTCGAAGCCGACTTCGACGGCGAGGTCGCCACGAGCGATCATGACGCCGACCGGCGGCGAATGCAGACTGGCGAGCAGGATGCGCGGCAGGTTCTCGAACGCCTGCCGGTTTTCGATCTTCAGAATGACCCCAAGGTGACTGGCATCGAGCCGGTACAGTTCATCGTGCAGCCGTTGGACATCGCCGGGCTCGCGAACAAAGGACAGGGCAACCATGTCCACTAGAGGCGTGATGGCGGGAAGATCCACAAGATCCTTGTCGGTGAGCGCCGACATGCGCAGCAGCGTGTCGGGGAAATTAATGCCCTTTTCGGCGCGCAATTTGGCTCCCTGCGGTGGCGTCTGGGTGATTTCGACGTGGATGCGCTGACCATCGTTGTTGCGCACCAGACCGCCGATCTTGCCATCGTCGAACCAGACGGCGTGACCAGGCTCGACTTGCTCAAAGGCGGCTTCCAAAGTGCAATGGATGCGCGCCGCTTGGATAACTTTGCCCTCGGCATCGCGCTGAGCCGGAGTGCCCGGTCGTGCCTCGCGCATCAGATCCAGGCGATCGCCCGGCATGAGCAGGATGGGATTGATCACCTCGGGCACGCCGACGGCTCGCCCCGCGGCGATAACGACGCCGTTGCGTTCCGCTTTCAGGGTTGCACCTTCGGCCACATAGGCGGTGCGATCGATCTCGGCGAGCAGCGATGCACCGTCGGCTTCGACGACGCGCATCTCGTGCGCCTGCTCGCGCGCATCGGTCAAGGCGATTAGGTCGCCGCTTTTGGCGAGGCCGACCAGGTTGCCGGACACATTCAGGCTGAAATCGGCATCTTCCGGCGGCGAGAGCGGCGCATTGCCGTCCGGCCTGTGGTCGGTGATCCAAACCCGGCCGCCGATGACCACCCGCCCGTAGGTGTCACGCTGCGGCTTGATCTTGGTGACTCGACCGCTTGGGGCGATCGCACCGGTGCGCAGCTTGGGACCGCCGAGATCCGCTTGAATGCGGCAGCCGCGGCCCAGAGCCTTCTCTGCCATGCGTAGGTTTTCGACCATCGCCGCCCAGGCGTCGGGACCATCGTGGGCACAGTTGATGCGCATACAATCCATACCGGCAGCGAGCAAATCCTGCACCAGCTGCGGATTGCATGCCGCCTCGCTCGGCATGGTCACCATGATGCGCACGAAGCGCCCTTGCGGGTCTGGGCCAAGCAATGCCCGGGTATGATCCTTCAGCAACAAGGGTCCGGTCCAATGGTCGACGGGGAGCTCAGGGGTGTCTCCGTAGGACTTTCCGGTCAGTCGTCCAAGCACACCGATCACCGCGTTCAGACTCGCCATCACATGCGGCTCCAGGACGCCGAGGGACGACAACCCCAAGGAGGCCAGATCATGCTGCAGGTGTCGAATATCATGCTGTCGAATGCTGAGGTAATGCAGCAGATTACGGGCGCTTGCGCGATGACCCGGATCGATCTCGGCAAGCTGGTTCGCGTACTCCGACTCGAGTTCCAGCGCCCCCTCCCGGAGCTTGGCGAGCTGGACTTCAATACGCTCCAACTGCCGGGAAGTAAGGGTGTGTTGCTGCATCGTTTTTGTCTCGCCGAGGGGAAACGGCTATCAGGTTTGAGAGGTTGTGCGTCGGCAATTGTAGTGGGGAAACCGAGTGGAAGTCCAAGCACAAGCGCGAAAAAAGACCGGGCGTATGGGTGCTGCCTGCGTAGAATGTTCAGCGATTCAACCAGAATGAAGTTCCTCATATTCTTTGATGGCAGCGCCCAGCAAACGTCCGCACAATCAATATCCGCCCAGTCAATATCCGCCCAGTCAATATCCGCCCAGTCAACATCAGGTTTCTCACGCCCTGGTGTCATGTCTTTTCGATCCCGATCAAGTCGCGCTGGGCGGGTTGCGCCCTGGGGTAACTTCAGTTCATTTGTCGAGAAGACAGCGGCCTATAGCCTTGTCTTCCGGGAAAGGCGCGGCGCTCGCGTCCGCTCCGCTGGCGTCATTTGCCGGGTCGCCCTAAGCGGGCTCCTACGCCGACCGGCTGCCACGGCTGGTTAAGGTCCGCTTGCGGGCGAGGCGCCTTGGCCTAGCCTCGATTTCCGCGGTGCTGAGTTCACCTAACAGGTGGGCTTGGCTCATCCACCGCCGTGATCGGGAGCCATGCCGGAGCGGCCGAGCGATCCAAGCCCATGATGGTAAAAGGAGTTTCGCCTCCTCTGTTGAACTTGCGACGTAGCCCGAGGAACTCAGCATGCTGCCGCAGCACCATGCGCCAGCCCATCTTTCGTTATCAAATATCAGTACTGAAACCAGGTAGGCTGCAACCGCCAGATAGCGCTTG
The DNA here is from genome assembly GCA_016745215.1 of Thiohalocapsa sp. PB-PSB1. Taxonomy (GTDB): domain Bacteria; phylum Pseudomonadota; class Gammaproteobacteria; order Chromatiales; family Chromatiaceae; genus Thiohalocapsa. Next base: position 1,658,882 of record CP050890.1, on the reverse strand, counting down.
GGGCTTGGTTTTCATCCCAAAACATTGCATCTGATGAAAAACAAGCTATGCTGTGTACATGGGTACCAGTCATGGGAAACCACTAACATCTCACCCTGATGAGGCCCGGTTTTTCCTTGAGCCGGTCAATCCCCTCCATCGCCAGTACGAGGCCCTGCGGGCCTACTTCGTCGAGGACCTCCCGTCGGCCGAGGCGGCGCGTCGATTTGGATACACGCCGGGTGCCTTTCGGGTGCTCTGTCACCCATTTCGGCACGAGGAGAATCTTCAGGAGCGCTTCTTCCGCGAGGTCCGCCACGGCCCTCAGGCCGCGCCGGCTCGTGACCCGGTGCGCGAGCTCGTCGTCGCCTTGCGCAAGAAGAATCTCTCCGTCTACGACATCCAGCGAGAGCTCCATGCGCGCGGACATACGATCAGCATCAACTCGCTCTCGGTGCTGCTGCGCGAAGAGGGCTTCGAGCGCCTGCCGTGCCGAGGCGATGAGGAACGCCCGCACAGCGTGAAGCCGGAGCCGGCCGAGATCGCCGATGTCCGCCGGCTCGACCTCACGCCGCGCTCGTTTCGCACGCGCGTGGCCGGACTGTTCTTGTTCGTGCCGTTGATGCAGCACTTGGACCTCGGGCAGGTTGCTGAACAAGCGCAGCTGCCCGGCTCCAAGATGGTCCCGCCCGAGCAGGCTTTGCGCAGCCTCTTGGCGCTCAAGCTCATCGGCATGGAGCGCAAAAGTCACGTCATGAATCTGGTTTTCGACGAGGGCTTGGCGCTGTTTGCCGGGCTCAATGTGATTCCCAAGCGCAGCTACCTCGCCGACTACAGCTGCAGCATCGGGGAGCAAGGCATACGACGGTTGATGGAAACGTGGTTCGAGCAGGTGCAGACTCTCGGTCTGTCGCGCAGCGCTTCACTGGACCTCGATTTCCATTCGGTACCGGCCAACTCACAGCACGAGCCGTTGGAAAAACATTACGTGTCGCGTCGCAGCCGCAGTCAGAAGGGGGTGTTGGTGTTCTTGGCTCGCGACGCCGAACAGCGCGTGATGTGCTACGCCAACGCGCATATCCCGAAGTGCGAACAAGCCGATGAGATCCTGCGCTTCGTGGAATTCTGGAAGCAACAGACCGGCGCGCCGCCACAGGAGCTGGTCTTTGACTCCCAGCTCACCACCTATGCCAATCTCGCTCGCCTGGATCAGCAAGAGGTCCGCTTTCTGACCCTGCGCCGGCGTACCCGCAAGCTCTTGGCCGAGAGCTATGCGCGCCCCGGCTCCGCCTGGCGACGTGTGACGCTGCGCAGCCTCACGCGCAGCTACCGAACCCCCCGCGTATACGATGAGCGCATCGCGCTCGCGCGCTACGGCAAGAAACCGATTCGGCAACTTTCCATCCTGGACCTGGGTCATGAAGCACCGACCATCCTGTTGACCAATGACATGCAGGCAACCCCAGCCACGCTGATCACCCGCTACGCGCAGCGCATGCTCATCGAGAACGGCATCGCTGAGGCGATCCACTTTTTCCACATCGACGCGCTCTCCTCCATGGTCGGTCTCAAGGTGGATTTCGACTTCCAGCTCACCCTGATGGCGAGCTCCTTGTATCGCCTGTTCGCACGCCGCCTTCCCCGCAACTACCACCACGCCACGGCGAAGGTGCTCTTCGAGAGCTTGCTCGACGTCAGCGGACGAGTCGACATTGATGAGACCCGCATCCTCGTCACTCTCGACAAGCGTGCGCACAATCCCTACCTGGTCGACAGCGGGCTCGCCGACCAGCCCAACGCTATGCCCTGGCTCGACAACAGAGCGCTTGTGATTCAGTTCGCGTGAGCGGTTGAGCGGTTGAGCGGTTGAGCGGTTGAGCGGTTGAGCGGTTGAGCGGTTGAGCGGTTGAGCGGTTGAGCGGACACGATCCGGAGACTTCTATGTTAGGTCAACTCCCGTCCGCGGAAATCGAGGCTAGGCTGTCGAAATCTGCAGTCTCACTAAAACAAGCGCTTCCCGGTTTATGGATGCTTAGTCGGTGTCGGTGTCGAGGTCGGAAGGAGGGATTGGTATCGAGCTGGCTGCTTTGATCGATGAGCGGATTCGATTCCGATTCCGATAGCGACCCCGACAGCGATTAGGCTTCCCCAGTGCGTTCGATGATGCAATCCAAAATCCGGAATCGGTTTGGCATCAAAACTCAGGACATTTCGACAGCCTAGGCACTACCCGGCTCATTTTTGCGCTTTTCGTCATTTTAGGCGATTGTCAGAGAGACATCGTCTTATCTTGTCCGCGATGATCTTGATGTCAACGCATGCATCGAGCTGCGACCGGAAGGGAACAAAGGCGATCTGGGATGCTACAAGATCGGCTCGCAGAACGAACGCAGGCGGTATCCGATGCGAATAGTCCCGGATTCGGTCCGATTCGCGCTGATCGGGTAGATGGAGTTGTCGAGAATCGAGGTCACCAGTGCAGCGATCAGCGCCTCTGGCTCAACCTTTCTGTGGGTTCGCTCCAATCGGGTGCGCACATGCTCGATCAGGGTTGAATCGATATCGATGGTAAGGGTATTGATCGGCGTTGCGAGCTCGTCGCTCAGCTCGGCCGGATCGGACTGGACTGATTTCTCCGTCACGATGAAACCTCCGCAGCATTCCAATCACTTCGTGCCAGCTGCCAGCAAGCAAGGCCGGGATTGGCGGCAGCCTAGCCTGTTCGCCCAGCCCCTGTTCGTCCAGCCTATGGCCGATCTGGATCATCAGCTGCCGTAACTACTGGGTCTCAGTTAGATGATAGACCTCGGACAGGCCCGGATCGTTCATTATCGGTCATTGGCTTCATGTTCCACGCGGAAACAAGCCCAGGCGCTTTGCGCCGAGCGGTTGGCTGGGAGCCTGTCTGCTGGAGTTTACGCACCGCAGGGCAGTGCTTGGACGTCAGCGAAGAGGCTGTGCAAGCCATTGATCGTCGGCTTAGGCGATTTCTGTCGAGAAAGAGACCACCTGGCTTGTCTTCTCGTCCGGCCTCGACGTCGCGGCAACCCGCCCATGGAGCGACGATGGGCGAGTTGCCGCTTCGCGAAGGCGAACGAGAATTCGGCGCCAGTTGGTCTATTTCTCTGCGGCAATCGCCTTATGCTGTCGCCAACCCGAATCAGATCTCGACGATTGCCTGCCCGGACCGCTCGGCCCGGGTTTGCCTGTTTGCCAATGCCTCGTCGCCGCTAGCCACGGCGGGCTCTGTCACCCGGATCGCCTCGTCGACATACTCCAGGCCCGCGTCATCGCGGGTCTCTTTGCGGATGCGTTTATAGAGCCTCCAGACACGCCATGCGTAAACGAGCAGCTGCGAATAGGTGCTGGTGATTTCCAAAAAACGGCGCGGATGGAAGATCAGCGGATGCTCGATGGGGTAGCCCGGCCGGCGCTGCCGGCGGATCTTGCGGCGCACAAAGCCGCCCTGGAGCGGATGCACCCGCTCAAAACGAAAACAACCGTAGAACTCGAGCGCGATCTCCATGACCCGTTTCGGATTGCGATTGAAGGCCGCCGCGCGGCGCATCAGGGTCTCCAGATGTGCCATGGAATAATACTTGTCCCAGGCTTCGCGATACGCCCTGAGCCACTGCTCTTTGGTCATCTTTGGGTGTGCGGTGCAGACGTGCTCCAGGTCGTAGATGTTCATGTCCGGGTCCAATTCCACGCCCTGCTCCACAAGCGCCTTGTGATCCGCGGAGCCGGGCAGCGGCGTCAGGCAGAACAATTCCAGGATGTCCAGCGGAAGCTCGCGCTTGATGGTTTCGATATCGGCGGCGATGGACTCCGGGGTATCCGCCGGAAAGCCAAGAATATAGCCGCAATAGGTAGTTACGCGCTTGCGCTGCCAGGCGATCAGCATATCGCGATAGTTGGCGATGTTGTTCTGCTTTTTGTTCGCCGACTGGAGATTCTTCTGGTTAATGTTCTCCAGACCGATGAACACCCGCGACACGCCCGCCTCGCGCGCCTTGTCCACAAAGCCCGGCAATTGATGGCACAGGGTGTCCACCTGAATGGTGAAGTTGAATTTCACACCCAATTCGGCGCGCACCGCCGCGATGCGATCGAAGATCGGCTCCCAGTTGCGATTGCGGGCGAAATTGTCATCGGTAATAAAGTAATGCCGGATACCATGGGCGAGATTGGCCCGCAGCAGCTGCTCGATGTCGTCCGGGCTACGGTAGCGGGACTTGCGCCCCTGCACGTTGATAATGGTACAGAAACTGCACAAAAAGGGGCAACCTCGGCCGGCGTCGAAGGTGCCCGGCATCGGCGCATAGCGTCGCGCCACCTTCGCCGGCAGATAGGGCATGCGCTGATTCTGCATGCTCGGCAGATTGTCCATATAGTTATACAAGGGCTGCATGGCCCGATCGCGGGCAGCACACAGCAGGTCCGTGAAGCGGCCTTCGAGCTCTCCGGCGAACAGCGTAATACCCAGATCCAGAGCCTCTTGCAGATCCGCCGGCAACCGCGGCAACATGGCCAGGCAACCGCTAACATGGAAGCCGCCGATGGCCACCTGCAGCCCGGCGGCGCGCATCTCGCGGGCCATATCCATGGCGCGGGGGAACTGGTTGGACTGCACACCCACCATACACACCAGGCCATCGCCATCGGTCCCGCACATGCGTTTGATGATGCGTTTGACGGGGATCGGGGTATTGGTCTCGTCGTAGGCGCGCACGTGAATCTCGAGGTTTTCGCCGAGCGCATCCTGCTCGGCGGCCTCCAGCGTCAGCCCGTACAGGCTTGCCAGCGAGTTGGACGGAATCCAAGCCTTGACCCACTGGATCACATAGCCGTCGTCGTCATAGTGGGACGGTTTGATCAGTTCGACGTGAAAGGGCCGGCGTTTAGTGCGGGTCATGCTAGTGCTCCCGAGTCGGCGATGCGGTCGACTCTGACCATCAGTGGTGTTTAGGCGATTGCCGGAGAGAAACAGACTAACTGGCGCCGGATTCTCGTTCGCCTTCGCGCAGCGGCAACCCGCCCTTCGTCGCTCTCTGGGCGGGTTGCCGCAACGTCGATGCCGGACGAGAAGACAAGCCAGATGGTGGGTTTTTCCACAGAAATCGCCTTAATCGAGGGATTTCAGTCGACAGCCTGTGCTCTTCAGATAATCGCTTTGCGCGTCAGGTTACCGGTTTCTACCTGCACTTGACCATCTATTTCACACCATGCATGGGAAATACAACCGATCGGCGCGACTCGACTTCGGGGCGTCAATCCCGTACCAAGCCAATCCGAAACGAGCAGGCAAGCCAAGGCGATCTCGATCGCAGCGCACGATGGAGTACGGGCACCGCGCGCGACCTCTATACTCCCCGCGGGTGTTGACCGCGCATCCCGCCCCCGCTGATTTCCCGCCCCAAATCGATTTGGACGCCCAGGATGGCTTGGATCTCCTATCCGTGCTGACCTCTTATCCCGAACTAAATCTGGACGCTCTAGTGCTCTGCTGCGCAAGTCGCGAGACCGTTTGCGGTCGTTGTCGTCATCGGTGTCGTCGGACATCAGACGCAGCGCTGCCAGACCAAAAAAAAGTCGCTTCCCTGCCCGTCGACGGCAGCGACGAGCTGAAGCCCAGCAACGCATCACCGAAAGCAAGGCCATTGTGATTGGCGGTTCTTTCACGCAGAGCTTTGCCACGCATCTGGCGCCACTGTCCCGCGAATTGACATGGATGATGACGAATACCTGGTGTTGAGAATGGATGGGGGAAAGACTATCGACCAGTGTCGATGGTCTGGCGCCGGACGATCTGGTCTTTGTCGTCCATAGCAGGCGCGACCATGCCACAATACCCCATGCTACGGGATCTCTGAGCGAGACGAGCTATTTGCGCTATCGCCGATTTCGGTTGTCCGAGGCTTGCCACTCGCAAGCTGCCCCCATCCTCATCAGCATCGTCACCCTCGGCAGACTCGGCTGTATGAACTGCACCTGTTCGGCCCCGAACTGCACTTGATCGCCGATAATCAATCCCCGCAACTCGTGGAAGATATGCTATTCTGATGCACATCTGGAAACGGCCTTACCGGTATAAGAAATAACGAATCTTGGCTCGCCGGGTGGCGCCGCCCGCCTTCGTTTAAACGCACGTGGTTAAGTCGGGAGCGCTGCAAGCGCGGTTCCCGCCGAGCACTGCTGAATAAGCGCACGAACCAAACCATCTTTCGCTATGGAACCTACCCACGAGCTATTTCTGTCGATTGTCCTGGTAGCCAAGAATCAGGCGCAGCAGCTAGAACGATTCCTTACACAGGCGGCCGAGGTCGCCGCCCAGTGTGCCGCGGAATACGAGATTATCATTGTGGACAATTGCTCCACCGACGACTCGATCGCACTCTTGCAATCGTTTTGCGGAGAGCAAGGCATCGCGAATCTGCAGGTCTACTGCCTGGCTAAGACCGTGGAGCGGGATGTTGCGGCATGGGCCGGCGTTGAGAGCGCCCTTGGAGACTACGTGGCGGTCATGGATCCCACTGAGCACGATATCCGCGCGTTGCCGCAGATGCTAGAGGTATGCATCGAACGCGCTGATGTGGTGTTTGGCGTGAACAAGAATTCCTCTTCCGAACCCTTTTGGTACCGCCTCGTCTATGGTTGGTTTAGCGTCGCCGTTCAGCGCTGGCTGAAGATCAACGTCGAACAAGATATCGGGTTCTTCCGCATTCTCAGCCGCCGAATCATCAGCTATGTGACGCAGCAGAAGCCAACGGGACTCGCTTACCGGTGGTTGCCGGCAGCTACCGGTCTGCGCAAGGCGACGGTGACCTACGACGGTTTCGTCCAGCCGCCCGAGAGGCGAATCTTCAACGACATCGAACGCGGCATCAGGCTGTTGGTCTCCGGCAGCGTTGGACCGATGCGTGCCGTGACGCTGTTGTCGCTGTTTGGCGCCATGATGAATTTGCTCTACGCTTTCTACGTGGTTTGCGTCGCCATCTTCAAGGAGAATGTGGAGCCTGGCTGGATCACCCTGTCGCTGCAACTGTCCGGCATGTTTTTTTTGTTTTCGCTGGTGTTTCTGATGATTGGCGAGTATATCCTGCACATGTCCAAACTGGCGGCGAATATCCCTAGCTACTACATCTTCGAGGAGTTTACGAGCGCCGTTATCAGTCGTCGGCAGCGACTTAATGTCGACGTCAGCGTAGCTCAGGACACATCCGGTATCATCAACGATCCGCCGACGGCCAATAAGGGTCGTGAGCCATGATCGATGCTTTGGTGATTGGTGGAGGGTTCTATGGCGTCTGCATCGCCTGCTATTTGGTTCAGTACAGAGGTCTGCGCAGCGTAAGGATTATTGAGCGGGAGCCATGGCTGCTCTCGCGGGCTTCCTACAACAATCAAGCCCGCGTACATAACGGTTACCACTATCCCCGCAGTTATGTCACGGCCTATCGCAGCCGGGTCAATTTGCCAAAGTTCATCGCGGATTTCCCTTTTGCCGTCTATCGGGACTTCGTCAAACTCTACGCCATCGCCAGGCACAACTCCAAGATCAATGCTTGGCAGTTCCACCGGTTTTGTAAAGAGATTGGCGCGATGTTACAGCCGGCTTCGCGGGAATACACCGAACTTTTCGATCCGAGTCGCATCGAGGCCGTATTCTTGGTTCAGGAATACGCTTTCGATGCCGCGCAGTTGCAATCTTGGGCGAAAGAGAAGCTATCCGATTGCGGCATTGATGTCAGTTTGAGCCATTGTGTAACATCCTGTCATCCAATCACGGGCGCAACAGCGGTGGAGATCGTCCCAAACGATGCGCGGGTGAGCAGCGAAATCGTCGCAGCGCGTTATGTATTTAATTGCACCTACAGTGGCCTGAATCAGTTGGGTGGTGAGTTTCGGCCTGTCGCGGCATCGCTCAAGCAGGAAATCACCGAGTTAGGCCTAGTTGAGATGCCGTCGTCTTTGCGCGGTATCGGTATCACCGTCATGGACGGCCCCTTTTTTTCCGCCATGCCGTTTCCCGCGCGCAATCTTCATTCCATTTCCCATGTCCGCTACACCCCGCACCTGAGCTGGCTCGACAAGCCCGGAAAGGATCCCTACAGGCGGTTGGACTGTTACGATAAGGAATCGCGAGTAGACCGCATGATACGCGATGCCAGCCGCTATCTACCTGCGCTGCGGGATGTGTTATGCAAGGACTCGCTGTTCGAGGTGAAGACGGTTCTGGCCAAGAATGAGGGCAATGACGGGCGTCCCATCTTGTTCGAAAAGAGCAGAACCTTGCCGGGTTTCTATTCCGTGCTTGGAGGCAAGATCGACAACATCTACGACGTGCTCGAGAAGCTCTCCGCGGAAGATATCCATAGTAGACGCGGATGATGGGCCAAGTATTCATGTCTGATTTTCGCAGACTGGTGTGCCTTCGATCAGAAATTGCGACGCTTTGATCGGTTAGCAGCGGCTGCGTGCTCATCAGTACAGTGGATGTGTTCCGCGATTCCATTGGGGTCGACGAAAACAGCAGCGTTGCGGAATCGAGGCTGCACGCCTATGGGCTAGGCTGTCGAAATCTACCGTCTCACTAAAACAAGCGCTTCCCGGTTGATGGATGCTGAGTCGGTGTCGGGATCGGTGTCAAGGTCAACATTAGGGATTGGTATCGAGCTGGCTGTTTTGATCGATGAGCGGATTCGATACCGATTCCGATAGCGACCCCGACACCGATGAGGCTTCCCCAATGCGTTCGATGATGCAATCCAAGACCCGGAATCTGTTTGGCATCAAAACTCAGGACATTTCGACAGCCTACCTATGGGCTGCATCGCCGCCGGCTGGAACAGCTGGGTCAGAATCGCTTTGAGGAGGACTTGATCGTGCGTCTCCCCAGGTCGGTCGGACCCCGGATTGAAGAACAACCTGATCTGGGATTTTCTCAATAAAAACAAACCATATATGATCGACGCATGCGGCTGCTGCCTGCAAAGAATATAAGCATTCACCTAGAGGCCGCAGGACTGAAGCTCGTGCACCTGACGGCCGAGTTGATCCGTGTTGCCGGGTTGCACTGGAAGGCTGCAACATAGGCTTTGATTGCAAGCGCGGCCATGCGCCGGTCTGCTACGACTTCCGCAGCATTCATGCGGAGCTGTTCGGCGGGTACGGTGCCCACCAGTACAGCCGGCGAGAATTGCTTCAAGCGATCCGCGCTTCGGCGATTTCTATCGAGAAATTGATCACCTGGCTTGTCTTCTCGTCCGGCATCGACGTTGCGGCAACCCGCCCATAGGGCGACTACGGGCGAGTTGCCGCTTCGCGAAGGTGAACGAGAATCCGGCGCCAGTTGGTTTGTTTCTTCTCCGGCAATCGCCTAAAGTGCCACTGGACCAAGTGGTGAACTAAGTGGTGAACCAAGTGGTGAACCAAGTGGAAACAAGTGGGACATCCTGATCCAGCCCGCTTGCGCGGTAGGACTGCTTGAATTCTCCAGCGGCGGGCCGAACTTTTGAATCGCGAAGAAACTCGTGAATCGTTCGATTTTTTTGTTCGATGTTGAAGTGACATGAGCTTAAAAGAATTAACATGGAAATATCATAAAAATGCCGAGCGCCAAGCATTTGTTGAAGAACTCCTGAGTGGCATTTCGGAAGCACGCTACGCAACCTATCTTTTCAACCTCCACCTGACCTACGATGTGCTGGAGACACTAGCCATGTCAGTGGGATTGCTGGACGCCATACCCGAGCTCTGCAGGGCATCCAGGATTTACCAAGATTATCAAGAGCTTTGGCAGGCAAACGATCGCCAACCAGTCTCACTGAAGTGTGTCTGGAACTACACCGACTACTTACAAAGCATCCAGCACGATAGAGATGGTCTGATGGCCCATATCTATGTTCGGCACATGGGAGATCTGAGCGGCGGACAGTTGATCGCTAGCCGAGTGCCAGGCAAGGGCTTGATGTACCAGTTCGATCGCCCGATCCCCGAGTTGAAGGCTTACATTCGCGACCAATTGCACGACGGCATGGCAGATGAGGCCAAGTTATGCTTCAAGTACTCAACGCGACTGTTTCAGGAGATGTCCGAACTATCGCGATGAGCCTGGTTCAAAACTTCCCAGTGCTCTGCTGCGGAAGTCGCGAGACCATTTGCAGTCGTTATCGTAATCGTGGTTGTCATCGATCATCCACGATGAGATGGCAGAAGCGGTAGCGGGATATCCGCACCGCCGCACTCGTATTTATCTCGGTCAGTGAAACTCTATTACCGCCAACGAACGAGAGCTTTCGGTCTATGCACACTCCCCCCAGCGCCCTACCCTTCCTACTGCTTCTGCTGGTCGCAATCGTCGCCTCGGCTTCCGCTGCAGATCGCCTCCCCGGGCGCGGTAAACCAGTAGTCCAACATCGAATCGCAGCCAAACTGGACCCGGATAACCGGCGGCTGACCGTCACTGATCGCATTCAACTGCCAGTCAATGCCCCAGCATCAATCCAATTCCAACTCCATGCCGGATTCGAGCCAAAGCTGCTGAGCGACGGCGGCGAATTGGTGCTGGAGACCACCGCACAAAGCGGTGCCGTTCCCGTCGAGAACTACCGATTGACCCTAAAGTCCAATGTTAGGGAAATAACCTTGGAATACGCCGGGGAGATCGATCATCCTATTAAGGCGCTGGGCGAGGAATATGCGCGCAGCTTCAGCGTTTCGCCGGGCCTGATCGGGGACGAAGGTATCTTTCTGACCGGCAACAGTCACTGGCTGCCGAGTTTTGCCGCATTGCCGAACCTGACTTTCGAATTGACGGTGACATTACCCGATGGTTGGCGTGCGGTCAGTCAGGGACAGCGCACTGACCGCACCGAAGCAGACGGACGGGTTCAGGAGATCTGGAACGAGCAGCAGCCGCAGCAGGAGGTGTATCTGATCGCGGCCCCCTTCACCGAGTATCGACGGCCCGGCAGCGTTGCCGATGCGGTGGTCTTTCTACGCGATCCGGACGAAGCCCTAGCCGAGCGTTATCTAGATCTGACCGACCGCTACCTAGCCATGTATCAGAATCTGATCGGCCCCTACCCATATGCTAAATTCGCGCTGGTGGAGAACTTCTGGCAGACCGGCTACGGCATGCCGTCGTTTACCCTGCTGGGATCGCAGGTGATTCGATTGCCATTCATCCCCTACACCTCCTATCCCCACGAGATCCTGCACAACTGGTGGGGCAACAGCGTCTATATCGACTATGCCAACGGCAACTGGGCTGAGGGTCTGACCAGCTATCTGGCGGACCACCTGCTAAAGGCGCAGCGGGGAAGTGGCTCCGACTACCGCCGCGATGCCCTACAGAAATATGCCGATTATGTCGGTGACCATGAAGACTTCCCGCTGGTTGACTTCCGCGGCCGGCACAATGCCGTTACCCAGGCGGTGGGCTACGGCAAGACAATGATGGTGTTCCATATGCTGCGCGGGCAGCTGGGCGATGAGGCGTTCAAGGCCGGCCTGAAGCGACTGTATACGGATAACCAATTCCAAATCACCGGCTGGGACCAGGTGGCAGCGGCCTTCGAATCGGTGAGCGATGCGCCGCTGGACACCTTTTTTACCCAGTGGGTCGAGCAATCCGGGGCACCGCTGCTGGCGCTCGAGGAGGTGGCAGTGAATGAGACCGCATCCGGCTATCGACTCACCGCATCCATCGAGCAACGGCAAGACGGTCCCGTCTACCAACTCCAGGTGCCGGTAGCAATCATGCTGGAAGGCCAGGAGCAGGCAATGACGACGACCGTACCGATGGACGAGCGCAGACAAACTCTGGAGTTGACGCTGCCGGCCCGGCCATTGCGTCTGGATTTGGACCCAGCCTTCGATCTGTTCCGGCGCCTATATCGCGAGGAGATCCCTCCCGCCATCAGTCAGGCCTTCGGTGCCGAGCAGGTATTGATGGTCTTGCCCGCGGCAGCTCCGGAGCCCCTGCAAGCCGCCTACCGCCGGCTTGCCGAGGTCTGGCAGCGAGGCCGCTCGGCGCGGATCGAAATTGCCTTAGATACCGCGTTAGAGGCTCTTCCCAACGATCGTGCCGTCTGGCTGCTGGGCTGGGAGAATCGTTTCCGTCCGATGCTGGCCGAAGCCTTGGCCGGTTACGATGTGCGTGTCCAAGATGACGGCCTGCGTCTGGCGGGCCAGGCGCTGACGCCCGCCGACCACAGTGCCGTCGTGCTCGCTCGTCATCCCGGTAACCCGGAGCAGGCCCTCGGCTGGCTGGTCTCCGCTCGTCCTGCTGCATTGCCGGGACTCGCGCGTAAGTTGCCCCACTACGGTAAATATAGCTACCTCGGCTTTACTGGCGATGCACCGGAGAATCGGCTCAAGGGACAGTGGCCGCCCCAAGGCTCGCCACTATCGGTGGCCTTGGCCGGGGATCAGGTGCCACCCCTGGTGCTCGCACCACGCCCGCCGCTGGCCGTGCTGCCGCCAGCTTTCTCCGCAGACCGGATGCAGGACGATATCTCCACCTTGGCTGCCCCAAGTCTTCAGGGTCGTGGTCTTGGTAGCGACGGCCTGGAGACAGCGGCAGCCCATATCGCCGAGCAGTTCCAGGCCGCCGGCTTGATGCCGGCCGGGGATACCGGCGACACCTGGTTCCAGGTCTGGCAGACCCGCAGCGGCGAACCTGAGCAACTGATGACCCTGCGCAATATCATCGGCAAACTGCCGGGCAGCGATCCGGCCCTGGCTGACCGCCCCTTGGTGATTGGCGCTCACTATGATCACCTGGGCCTGGGCTGGCCCAAGGCCCGTGCGAAACAAGCCGGCCGCATCCATCCAGGTGCCGATGACAATGCCAGCGGCGTGGCGGTGATGCTTGAACTGGCGCGGGTGTTGGCCGCTGGCGGACCACCCCCACGGCCGATCCTGTTTATCGCATTCACCGGCGAGGAGGCCGGTCGGCTGGGCTCGCAACACTATGTCGAAACCCTGGGCGAGAATGCCGGAAAGGTTTTCGGGATGCTGAACCTCGACTCCGTCGGTCGCCTGGAGTCCAGGTCGCTGATGGTGCTGGGCGGCAATTCCGCGGCGGAATGGGCACATATCCTGCGTGGTGCCGGCTACATGGCCGGGGTTCAGGTGCAAATCGTCCGTGAGCCGCTGGACGCCAGTGATCAGACCAGCTTTATCGCCGCCGGCATCCCGGCGGTGCAGCTCTTCAGCGGCACCCATGGCGATTATCACCGACCCACCGATACCCCAGATAAAATCAATGCGGACGGCTTGGTCAAGGTCGCGACTGTTGCCAAGGCGGCGATCGATTACCTGACTGGCTCCGATGCCCGACTGACGGCAGCCGGCACGTCCGCCGAGCCGACGGCGCGGTCCAAACCGCGCCTGGTCGCGCTGGGCACGGTTCCCGACTTCGCCTTCGAAGGCAGTGGTGTCCGCCTCAGCGATGTCATGCCGGATTCACCAGCGGCGGGCGCCGGTCTGCGCGGAGGTGACGTCTTGCTGGCACTGAATGATCTTGACGTTGCTAATCTGCGTGCCTATGCAGATGCCCTGCGCCCCCTGCAACCGGGAGATCGAGTCGTGCTTCGGGTGCTGCGCGACGGGGAGCTGCTGCGGGTCGAGATGCAGGCCGCAGCACGTTGAGTGAAAGTTCAACAATCGCCGGGATACTGCATTGCTTGTCGTGAATCCTTTTATTCATCTCGCGGGGAACATCCATGATAAATCACATGATGCTGGTGGTCGTTGGACTGATGCTGGGCTCGGCGGCATTATGGGCCGCCGAAGAAGAGGCACCCGCTGGTATCCATTACCCAGGCGAGACCCATTTGGCCAACATCCGCCAGCTCACCTTCGGCGGCCAAAACGCCGAGGCCTACTTTTCTTTCGACGGCACACAGTTGATCTTCCAATCTACCCGTGATGGGCGCGGATGCGATGCGATCTATCGCATGCACACAGATGGCACCAATGTCCGCCAGCTGTCATCGGGAGAGGGAGCAACAACCTGCTCCTTCATCGCCCCTGATGGGGCCGCCATCATCTACGCCTCGACCCATCTCGGCGGCCCCGAATGTCCGCCCAAGCCGGACATGTCCCAGGGCTATGTTTGGTCACTGCATTCGAGCTATGACATCTTTCGCGCCGACCCCGACGGCGGCAACCTCGTCCGGCTGACCGACACGCCTGGCTATGACGCTGAGGGGGTCTACTCGCCCCAGGGTGACCAAATCGTCTTCACCTCGGTTCGCAGCGGAGACTTGGAACTATGGCTGATGAAACCGGACGGCAGTGGCCTCGAGCAATTGACCAATACTCCCGGCTACGATGGCGGTGCCTTTTTCTCCCGCGACGGCAACTGGATCGTCTGGCGCGCTTCGCGACCAACCGGCGAGGCCTTGGCCGATTATCGTAACCTGCTCGCCCAGGATCTCGTGCGCCCGAGTCGGCTGGAACTCTATACCATGCACCTTACGCACCGGGAGCCGATCCAGCTCACCGATAATGGTGCCGCTAATTTCGGTCCCTACTGGCATCCGAACGGGCGCCATGTCATCTTTGCCTCCAATGTCGATGATCCGAAGGGGCGCAACTTCGACCTGTACCTGATCGATATCGAGACCCGTGCCATCGAGCACGTCACCCGGTTCCCCGGCTTCGATGGCTTTCCGATGTTCTCCTACGACGGCAAACAACTGGTCTTTGCGTCCAACCGCAACAATAAAATCCGCGGCGAGACCAATGTGTTCATTGCCGATTGGGTCTGGTGAACGACGAACGCGATTGCCGGAGATAAATCGCCGAAACAGGCTGGAGGCGCAAACACCAAGGGTTTGTCGACCGGCGCCTTCCGCAGCCGCCTTCAGAAGATCAGCGAGCGGTGCGAAATGCCAACGCAAGTCCGCGGACAGCATCGTTGATCTGCCCACTCTCGTAGGCCACCTCGCCATTCACCATGGTCAGATCGATGCGCGCGTGAAAACGCCGTCCTTCGAACGGCGACCAACCGCATTTGTACAGCACCTGATCGCGTTCGCGGGTGTAGGGCTTGTTCGGGTCCACCAGGATCAGGTCCGCCCAATAGCCCTCGCGGATATAGCCGCGTTGTTCGATGCCAAAGCACTCCGCCACCGCATGGCTGGTCTTGTGCACCAGGGTTTCCAAACGCAGGCGGCCGGCCCGCACATGCTCGAACAACGATGGCAGCGCATCCTGCACCAGCGGCAATCCGGCCGGAGCTTTGAAATAGGTGCCGGCCTTCTCCTGCAGAGTATGCGGCGCATGGTCGGTGGCAATCACGTCAATGCGATCCGCGCTGACCGCGGCGAGAATGGCGGCACGATCCTGCGCGCGTTTGATGGCGGGATTGCATTTGATCAATGTGTCCTTTTCGGCATAATCCTCCTGATCGAAATACAAATGGTGCACGCAGGCCTCGGCCGTGATGCGCTTGTCCGCTACCGGGCCGGGCGCGAACAAGTCCAGCTCTCGCGCCGTGGTGATGTGCAATACGTGCAGGCGCGCGTCGTAACGGCGCGCCAATTCCACCGCCAGGGTGGATGAGCGCAGGCAGGCCAATTCGGAGCGAATCAGCGGATGCGCACTCATCGGTACCGCCTCGCCATAGCGTTGGCGGTATTCGGCCTCGTTGGCCTGGATGGTCGGCGTATCCTCGCAATGGGTCGCGATCAACAAGGGCGAATCGGCAAAGATCGCAGCCAAGGTCTGCTCGTCATCCACCAACATATTGCCGGTGGAAGCGCCCATGAACACTTTCACGCCGCAAGCCTGACCGGGCTGCACCGATCGGATGGCGGCGATGTTGTCGTTGCTTGCACCGAGATAGAAGCTGTAATTGGCCCGCGAGACCTGCGCCGCGCGGGCATATTTGGCTTGCAGGCGTTGCAGGTCCAGGGTTGGCGGGTTGGTGTTCGGCATTTCCATAAAGCTGGTGATACCGCCGGCGACCGCAGCGCGCGACTCGCTGGCCAGATCTGCTTTGTGAGTCAGCCCCGGTTCGCGAAAATGCACCTGATCGTCGATCATACCCGGCATCAATAACCGGCCCGCCGCATCGATCACCCGATCCGCGGCGCGCCCCTGCAAATCGCCGCCAATGGCCGCGATGCGGCCGTCCTTGACCAGCACATCGGCAGCGAAGCGACGGCCTTCATTGATGATTTCAGCATTGGTGATCAGCGCACTGGACATGATGTTGCCTCGCATACGAGTGAGTTTCCATTACCCTAAGGTTCAAATTCTGCATCAGTATCGAAATCTCCGCGGCGTTGCGCTAGGGCTCACCATGCTCCCAGAACCGCTCCAAGGTCGCGAAGGTCAGATCCGGTCGCTCCCAATGCGGTAGGCCCCAGTGCGGTTTTAGGGTTCGATGGTGCCAATTCGGCCGTGCCGCGGTAAATTCGGCCAGGCGTTCGAAGCCAACGTAAGGATCGCGGTCGGCAATGGCGAGCACCGGCAGGTGTGTGAGTTTGGCGTATAGCTGCTCCATTGCATGCGGGGTGAACAAGCTCGTGGATAAAAAACACAGCGGTGCATGACGGGCGCCAGGTTGATGGGCGCTTGCATAGGCATAATCGATCAAATCGCCGGGAGCAGCAGCGCAAAACGATTTGTTCAGGAAATAACGAATGCTGCGCCTGGATGCGACCAGATCGAATAATTTCTGGCCCCAGAGCGGCGCGCTCAGCGCACCATGGGCGATGCGACCGACCCGGGGAGACGGCAATGGGCGTTTGCTGAAGCCGGTCGGCGAGATCAATGCCAGCGAGCTGATCCGATCCGGCACCTCGAGTGCAGCGCGCGCCGCGAATTCTGCGCTCAGCGACAACGCGACCAGGTCCGTGGCCTGGCCGATGACCTGCTCCAGCAATTCCGCAATGGCACCGGCGAATAATTCCGGAGTATATCGGCGCTCGCCACGCTCGGACTGGCCAAATCCTGGCAGTTCAATGCTGTAGAGCGCCCGCCGGCCGCGGAAATGGTCAAACAAAGGCTTGACCTCATAGCTGCTCGGCGCGGCATTGATGCTGTGAATCAGCAACAGAGGACGAGTTCCGCTGGAATCCTTCGGTAAGTCGGCATAATAGGCGATACGTCCGCTGCGGTTACTCTCCAGATAATACAACGGCGCATTCAGGGCTGGTGCCAAACTCGATGCTGGTGAAGGCTGCGAGGCTACCGCAGAAGGCGGTGACTGAGGTTGGATCGGCATGGTTTTCCTGGTCGGGTTCGTCGGCAAATGGTCGTTGTGTGGATGCGGAGGAAAGGGTACAGCATTCAGGCGTGTGGTGCGCCTCTGCCCAGGTGCTGTCTGCCCAGGTGCTATCCGAGTAGAATGTTAACCTATTCAACCAGGATGAAGTTTGCTACCACGCAGAGTAAGCCGAGAAGATGGTGCAGTTGTCCTGGCCCCTCTGCGTCTCCGCGATGAATCCTTGCATTTTTTGAAGGCAGCACCCTACGCGTTCCTCGTGCGCTGCATGGTCAATCTCCTTTTCGTGGATTTCTGGCTCAGAGACTGTGCAATTATTTGGAATTCGACCTGAAAATGACGGGCTACCCGGGTCGGGCTGATGTGTTTTGGGGCGATATTCAGCCAGCTTCTCAAAAAATTTATAATAAAATAAATAAACTATATTTGAGTTATGTCAAGCTGCATTAAACAAGGGCAGCGCCCCTCCACCCGGACGGGTAGCGTTTTTGTTGCACTGCAACACTTGCAACTCGGATCTCGAACGCGGATCATGCGCCCTTGAGTCTGGTGTTCCCAGCCCAAAACCGGACCCGCATCATCCGTTGCCGGCTGTTCATGGTGCCGGCCTCAACCTTCAGACCCTGCCCCCCGGCCCTGCCTCAGCGGAGATCCCCAACGTGAATCCCGAAAAGGTCGTTTTTGGTTTTTTTATCCTGCTCGCCCTGACATTGAATTTCGGCTTCGTGCTCGGTGAGATCGATAATCCGATTCATCATCATGGATGGGAGTTCGCGGCGGTCTTCGTCGTCAACGCCATCGCCACGATCTTGAAGCTCGGCGATCGCACGCAGATGGGCGCCGTGCTGCTGGCCACTAGCCTGGTCGCCATGTTGCAGCTAATCGCCGCCACCCTGGTTTGGACCATTGCCATGCACGGCACGCAAAGCGGTATGACGCCTGGGGTAACTGCCAGCATCGTCTCATTGGCCGCCGGAGCGCTGGTGGCCAATGTGGTCTCGGTGGTGCTGTTGATCATCGAAACCGTCATGTTGCGGCGCTGATGCCCGCCATTGGGTCGTCTTTCGTTCAGCTCACGCCTGGCATTGCGTATGAACAATATTTTCTTCCTGGTTTTTCGGCGCATGCGCTGGCCATTGCTGGTTCTGGTCATTACCTACGCGGTTGCCATGTTGGGCATGGTTCTGATTCCAGGTCAGGATGCCGATGGCAATCCGTGGCACATGGATTTCTTTTACGCTTTTTATTTCGTCAGTTTCATGTCGACCACCATCGGCTTTGGCGAAATCCCGTTTGAGTTCAGTGACGCACAGCGCATCTGGGTTACCCTGTGTATCTACGTCACGGTCGTTGTTTGGCTCTACTCGATTGGCTCGCTGATCGCCTTGTTGCAGGAAAAGACCTTGCGCCGGGCTTTTGAAGAATTGCGTTTTACCAGGCGCGTCAATGCGATATGCGAACCCTTCTATTTGGTCTGCGGTTATGGCCAGACCGGCAGCGGTCTGGTGCGGGCACTGACCGATCGAGGTCAGCGCGCGGTCGTGCTGGATAACAACCCGGAGCGCATCGATCTGCTCAAGCTGGACAACCTGCGCGAATTCGTGCCAGCGCTGCGGGCGGACGTCGCTCAACCCGACAACCTATCGATGGCGGGGCTGCGCAATCCCCGCTGCGCGGGGGTATTGGCGCTGACCTCGTCCAACGAGGTGAATCTCAAGGTATCGCTGTCCGCCAAACTGATTCATCCGAACATCAAGGTGATCTGCCGCGCCGATTCTCATGATATCGAGGCGAACATGGCTTCGTTCGGTACCGATCATATCTACGATCCCTTCGATATCTTCGCCCTCTATTTATCCACCGCATTGCAGGCGCCTTGCCTGACACTGCTCTACGACTGGCTCGGCGGCATGCATGGCAGCGCGCTGACCGAACCTCTGTATCCGCCCGCCAAGGGACTCTGGGTGATCTGTGGCTACGGGCGCTTCGGTAAGGCGCTTTACGGGCACCTCGCCTCGCAAGACATCGAATTGATCGTGATCGAGGCAAAACCCGAGCGCACCGGGAAGCCGCCGGGCCACTGGATCAAGGGCCGCGGCACCGAGGCCGAAACCTTGGAGCAGGCGGACATTCGGCGCGCGGTTGGGCTGATTGCCGGCACCGACAATGATGCCAATAACCTGTCCATCGTCATGACCGCGCAGCAGCTGAACCCGCGCTTGTTTACCGTGATGCGCGAGAACCGCTTGATCAACGATGAATTGTTCAATGCGGTTGGCGCCAACATTCTGATGCATCCGAGTCTGATCGTGGCCAACCGCATCCGCGTCCTGCTCAGCACGCCGTTATTGACTGAATTCAGCAATTACGCACGTTATGAAGACGACGCCTGGGCCTGTCAATTGGCAAGCCGTATTATTGCTTTGGTCAACGATCGGGTGCCGGAGGTCTGGGAGGTGCGTATCGACGCCGAAAACGCCTACGCACTGGTGCAATCGCGCAGTCAGGGCGCGGTGCCGACGCTGGGTGACCTGTTGCGCGATCCCCGCGACCGTGGTCGCACGCTGCCGGCGATCGTGCTGATGCGCCGGCGCGAGAACGGTCGCACCTTGCTTCCGCCCCTCGAAGATCGCGTGCGCGATAACGACCAGCTTCTGTTTTGCGGCCGACCGGATGCCCATGCGAGCATGGGTTGGACATTGCAGAATATACACGCTCTGAACTATGTACTGTACGGCAGCAGTCCGCCACGCGGACTGATCTGGCGCTGGCTGACTGAATTCCTGCATGCTTATCGGAATCGCGCCGCACGACAGGGTTCCGCGGACAGCGGCGATCAGAGCAATGCCAACCGCAATGTGGTTTGAATCGACACCGCGATTGCCATATGGTCTTTTATTAACGTGACCGGCGCACCATCGCCTGCGCCGCCCCCGCCTGATGAGGTCGATCCGATGAGTGCTTTACTTAACCGTCTCGAAGAAGATCACCGGCGCCTGACGCAGATCATGGGGTTGCTGGAGGGGCTGCTAGATCGCTTTCACGATGGCGAGGAACCAGATTACGAACTGCTGGCTGAATTATTGGAATACATGACCGATTACGCCGATCAGGTACACCACCCCAGCGAAGACCTGATTTTCGAACAGCTGTTAGCGAAAACCGATCAAGGCCAGGAGGTATTACGCAGATTAATGCTTCAGCACCAGGCGCTGGCGCAGTTAAACCGGCGATTCCGGGAATCCCTGGAAGGCATCGTGCATGAAGAGGTTCTGCCTCGCGACGAGGTGGAAATCCAGGGTCGCGAACTGCTGGCAACGCTGCGTTCGCACATGCTATTGGAAGACAACGAAGGCTTTCCGCTTGCCGCCGAGCTATTGAGCGCAGAGGATTGGGCACAGATTGAAATGCGCGCCCCAGCCGCGGAAGATCCCGTATTTGGCCATGCCGATCCGGTGCGATTTCGCACCATCTATGCGCAACTCAAGAATGAACTGGAGCCGTGAAAGACGGCACTGAAACCGACGACGCCATGCGAACTCCGGGCACAGGCTTGCCCAATTGCTACAGCATGCGCCGAGCGAATCCGTTCCTTGGCCTGGTCGCTGTAGTACGCATTAACGGCGCGCGGGCGCTGAGCTTCGACGGGCTTCACTGGCAAATGCAGGTGGCGGCTCATCCCCCGCGCGGACTCTGGAGCGGTGGCGGTCACGACGAATCGCCACGCTATTTCCACTTTGGCGTCTGGTCGGCGGCTGACGGCTTGACCCACGTACCATTAAACCCAATTCTTAATATCGGACAAATGCTGGAAGCGTCGGAACGATTACAGCAAGCCACTGCGGAAGCATCGAAGAATTTGCCATTTCCATTGGCACCGGAATTGGAACTCTGGTTGCTGGATACTGATCATAAGCCGCTCGCATTGCTGGCCACCGCGCTCGACCTGCAGATGCATCCCGACGATTCCAATCCTCGAGAGTTAAACGCAGGACTGGAGGAGATCGGTCGGCCGGAATGGAATGCTGGTGGGCGTGGCGAGCGTGCCTTCTGCTCTCCAACGCTCCGCGCGCAGGGGATACCGGAGCATGCTGGCGGTGGCTCGGCAAATCACCCACAGGTGCTGGAACGTTGGATCATGCAGGCCGCCGGAAGCCAGCGGGTTTCGCAATGGTTTCGTCGCGATGCCGAGGGTGCCACCTGTATCGGCCTTGATACGCCTCGGTCGCTGATCGAGCATCGATTAGCCAACGCCGAGTTTCCTAGGTTCCACCTTCGCCACCAGTGGTCAGACGCGAAACTCAACGCGCTGGTAAACGATTATATGCAATGGCTGTCTCCTTACCTGCTGATGCTGCCCGACCTCGAGGACGCGCAACGAGCAGAGATGGAACAAGCCGCGGGTCAACATGCCATGGAGGTAGCAAAACTCTGGCGACTGTATCCCCGAGAAACCGACATGGAATTCGTGCGCCGGGCGCGGGTAGAAGCAGAAATTCGCCGCGCGCGCTCATAAAGCCAGTTTTCCTATATGCCGCCGTCCCCATCTCTTACAAAAATTAGGGTAACCCCGTAGCGTACTGACAATGAAGTATAAGAATGTGCCCGGATTCGAGCATGGAACACCGGAATCGCTTGGCGTACTACTGCTGAATCTTGGGACGCCGGATGCGCCCACGCCAACGGCCGTACGCCGCTATTTATCAGAGTTTCTGAAAGACCCGCGCGTGGTGGAAATCCCGCGTCCGATTTGGTGGCTGGTGCTACATGGCATCATCCTGCGCGTGCGACCAGGTCGCTCCGCGCGCGCTTACCAAGCCGTTTGGACTGAGCGTGGTTCGCCGCTACTCGATGTGGCACGGCGTCAGGCGATCGGACTGCAGGAGCGCATCACACAACGATTTGGACATAGCGTACGGGTCGAACTCGGTATGCGCTATGGCAATCCATCGGTTGCCGAGTCGCTAGGACGCATGAAAGAAGCCAACGTGCGCCGACTGCTCGTGCTGCCGCTATACCCGCAGTATTCGGGCACCACGACAGCGTCGGTATTCGATGCCGTAACCGATGAACTCAGCACCTGGCGCTGGTTACCGGAGCTGCGTTTCATCAATCAGTACCACGACAACATCGATTATATCAATGCCGTTACTGACAGCATCCGTGCTGCCTGGGCCGAAACAGGCGAACCCGAGCGCCTACTGTTCTCGTTCCACGGTATTCCCAAGCGCTATTTCATGGCCGGTGATCCATACCACTGCCATTGCCATAAAACCGCACGCATGGTAACCGAACGTTTGGGGCTGGCGGAAGACCGTTGGATGGTCTCATTCCAATCCCGCGTCGGTCGCGACGAATGGCTTCAGCCATACACGGATGAAACCCTTAAGCTATGGGCCAGCGATGGGGTAAAGAGCGTCAATGTGGTTGCACCTGGCTTCTCGGCGGATTGCCTCGAGACCCTGGAAGAAATCGACGTTGAGAATCGCGGCTATTTTCTCGAGGCTGGCGGCGAATCCTATAGCTACATTCCCTGCCTAAATGATGATCCAGCCCATATCGAAATGATGATGGGGCTGGTGGAACAGCATGCCGCCGGCTGGCCTGAGATGACTGGCGTGCTCGAAAGCTGGTAGCTCCCTCCGGCAACGGCTGGCCAGAGGCTGGGGTTTTGGTCCCTAATCGCAAATATCCATTGCCAAGCACTGTTCGGCGACCAGGACCAAACCCCTGCACAAGAGCTGGTTTCCGATTTGATCGCCTAGTGCTCTGCTGCAGAAGTTGCGAGACCGTTTGCAGTCGTTGTCGTTGTCGTCATCGATAACCCACGATGAGCGATGACGACAAACAGCAGAAACGGTAGCGGGACATCCGCACCGCTGCACTGGGTGGTCGGTTTCTCGACAGAAATCGCCTAAGGTCAAAAACTGCATGTCGGCGTTTTTCGTCCGAATCGTCAAAATCTCGAGGCTGGCGGTGAATCCTACAGCTGCATTCACCGCCTGAAACAACGATCCAGTCCATGTCGAGATGATAAAAGGGCAGGCAGAACAGCCGCTGGTTGGCCCAAGAAGATTGGCGTGCTCAGAAGCTGGCAGCTGCCCCCGACAATGGCCGGCTTTACCAGTGGGGAGCTTCGTTGCAAACCGATCGATCGACCGCAGTTTCGTTTACCATGATTTACCCATCCATACTAACCGACGGCACAACGACCCATGGATACAAAAGTTTTACCCACCGAGCTGAATCTACACCAGAAATCACGTGTGCTTGAAATTGCCTACGACAATGGTGCGCGGTTTAAATTGCCCTGCGAGTATCTTCGAGTCTACTCTCCTTCCGCCGAGGTACGCGGCCACACGCCGGATCAGGCAAAACTGCAGATCGGTAAAGAGCATGTCAATATCAAGGATATGCAGCAAATTGGCAGTTATGCCGTAAAAATCATCTTTGACGATGGCCATCAGTCAGGGCTCTATGACTGGCAGTATCTGTACAAACTCGGCCGCGCCTGGCAGCCCCTTTGGCTCGACTATCTGCAACGGCTCGAGACTGCTGGTCGCTCGCGCACCGCCCCGGATCCATTTGAAGAGTTGCAAGCGCGCGACGAGGCGCCGTCGTTCATTCCGCCGCTGGAAAAAATGACCGAGCCTTCTTGATCTGTCCGCACCCCGTCCGGCCGCATCGATTCGACGCCAATCGATAGCGTCACAACGAACTCCAGGATCGACGCTGCCTGCGAAGTCGAACATTTGGCAATATCAGACCGATTAACACGCCACCGCTCACTACGGCGGCGCCGATCAGAAACCAGCGTTGGTCCTTGAGATTCCCCAACTCGCGAGTCTTTTGCTCAAGATCGCCGATGCGCTCCCTCAGACCGGCATTTTGTTCCCGTAACTGTTGGCGCTCCTGATTGATGCGCACGGCATTGGCAGAGGCATATCGGACCTCGGCCAGCTCCTGTTCCAGTTTCTGTTTTGCCCGTTCCAGCGTTTTATACTCGGTTTGCAATGTGGCATTCTGTTGCTGCACTCTACTGAGCTTGGCCGCCAGTTGGTCGGGCGCCTGCTGCAACTCCTCGAGCCGTGCCGACATCTCCGCAAGGCGCTGGCGCGCGGCGGGTTCCTGCTGCAAATATCGGGTCAGGATGTAGCCGGTTCTGCCGTCCTCGGTACGCACATGTGCATAACCGCTTTTGGTATTCGTATCGATGACCTGCAACGGCGTGCCGCTCGGCAAAGTGCGAATGATCTTGTAGCGATTACTTTGACCAGCGCGGAGGTTGAAGTCGTACTGATCCGTGACATAGAGCGTCTCGGCCCGCGTGGAGTTGGTGATCAGCACACTAACGATCAGCAAAAGGAGAGAGACCAGAACGCGTGTCACGAAGAGAATCCTCTTAGGCCATGATCGCCCATCTCAAGACGCTAAGAACGGTTCAGAAACAACCTGAACCTTGCCGTGGACAGAACGAACTACGAAATACCCGAATCGGTTGGGCTGTTGGAGCGGCTGATGGACAGCATCAGCCTAGGCTGTCGAAATCTGCAGTCTCACTAAAACAAGCGCTTCCCGGTTGATGGATGCTGAGTCGGTGTCGGGGTCGGTGTCAAGGTCGGAATTAGGGATTGGTATCGAGCTGGCTGCTTTGATCGATGAGCGGATTCGATTCCGATTCCGATAGCGACCCCGACACCGATTAGGCTTCCCCAGTGCGTTCGATGAAGCAATCCAAGACCCGGAATCGGTTTGGCATCAAAACTCAGGACATTTCGACAGCCTAGCATCAGCCTAGCCTGGTTCGCCGACAATCAGCAATTCCAGCAAGGCTTTTTGTGCATGTAAGCGATTACATGCTTCATCCCAAACCACCGACAGCGGGCCGTCGATCACATCCGCGCTGACTTCATCGCCGCGGTGAGCAGGCAAGCAATGCATGAAAAGTACGTCTGGCTTGGCAAAGGCCATGACCTTGCTGTCGACGCAATAGTCAGCGAACACGGCAGCGCGTTCGTTCTGCTCGCTTTCTTGGCCCATGCTGGCCCAAACATCGGTCACCACCAGATCGGCACCTTGCGCCGCCACACGGGGATCGCGCACCAACGTGCAGTGATCGCGGGCACCAGCCAGCACGTCCTCGTCGGGGTCGAATCCTGGTGGACAGGCGATGCACAATTGGAAATCGAATAAGCGTGCCGCGTTGATATAAGAGTGGCACATGTTGTTTCCATCTCCAACAAAGGTGACTTTGCGCCCCTGGATACTGCCGCGATGCTCTTGGTAGGTTTGCATATCCGCTAGCAGTTGACAGGGATGAAAACGGTCGGTGAGGCCGTTGATCACCGGCACCTGGGAGTGTGCCGCAAAACGCTCGATTCTATCGTGATCGAAGGTGCGCAGCATCACCGCGTCGACCATGCGCGACAACACCCGAGCGCTGTCTTCGATGGGTTCGCCACGGCCAAGTTGGGTATCGCGCGGCGACAGAAACAGGGCATGTCCGCCAAACTGCGCCATGCCAACTTCGAACGAGACTCGCGTGCGCGTGGATGACTTCTCGAACACCATGGCCAACGTGCGCTGCGCAAGCGGCAGGTAAGTGACACCCTCAGCGACCATGCGTTTCAGCTCAATGGCCCGCTGCACCAAACGCCGCGCCTCGGCGGCGGTCAGGTCGAGCAGAGTCAACAGGTGGCGAGGCGTCTGCGACATAACGATCGATTCCCGGTTAGAACTCACCCGGCATCCTGGTGACGAGGGGCAAGAAATGAGCGGATCAGGCGCGAGACGGCATCGACGATGCAATCTGCCTGCTGATCATCGATAATCAATGGCGGAAGCAACCGAACCACGCGCTCGGCGGTGACGTTGATCAGCAGGCCTTGGTCCAGTGCGCGAGCGACCAGTTCCGCACAGGGCCGGTCGAGTTCAATACCGATCATCAGCCCGCGACCGCGCACCTGCAGCACGCCGGCGATGCCATCCAATGCATGGTGAAAGGCATCGAGCATACGACTGCCGAGTACGCCAGCACGCTCGGGGAGATGCTCCTTTTCCAGCACTTCCAGCACGGCGCATCCAGCGCGACAGGCGAGTGGATTGCCACCGAAGGTGGAACCATGGGTGCCTGGGCCAAGCACCTCCGCGGCCGCCCCTCGCGCCATACAGGCACCGATCGGCACCCCGTTGCCCAAGCCCTTGGCCAGGGTCATGACATCCGCCGCAATGCCTTCGTGAACATGCCCGAACAATGCGCCGGTGCGGCCCATGCCGGTCTGGATTTCATCCAGCATCAGCAACCAGCCGTGGCGTCTGCATTGCTCTTGCAAGCCCGCCAGATAGCCGTTGCTGGGCACGACCACACCACCCTCGCCCTGAATCGGCTCCACCAGTACAGCGACGATATTGGGGCGATTGGTCGCGGCGGTCTCGACCGCGGCGAGGTCGTCGTATGGAATGCGCACAAAGCCATGCACCAGGGGCTCGAAACCAGCCTGCGCCTTGCGGTTGCCGGTTGCCGTCAGCGTAGCCAGTGTACGGCCGTGGAAGCTGTTATCCATCACCAGCACTTCCGGTTTGTCGATGCCGTTTCGATGCGCGTGCAACCGGGCCAATTTGATCGCGGCTTCATTCGCCTCCGCTCCCGAGTTGCAGAAAAACACGCGATCCATGCCCGCACTGGCACAGAGTCGATCCCCGAGCGCTTCTTGGGCAGGAATCCGATAGAGATTGGAGGTATGAATCAGCGTGCCGGCCTGCTCGCAGAGCGCGTCGCGTACTGCCGGATGGGCATGCCCAAGACCGCATACGGCAATGCCGGAGAGTGCGTCGAGGTAGCGCTTGTCGTTACTGTCCCAGAGCCAAGCGCCCTCGCCACGGGTAAAGGCGACGGGCAATCGCGCGTAGTTCGCCATCAGATGGTCAGTCATGCAGGATGGTTTGGTATCGAAGAATTGCTGGGGGCTGTTGGCATTGAGCGACAAGCGATTGATGTTGCGACATGGAGACTATGTAACCCGCATGGGTCAGGCAGTGGCTGCATTAGCATATTGTATTGGCGTTCAATGACTCACCCTGACCGGTTCTGCAGGCACTCTCGATTTCAACAGACTTTAAGATCGCATGCACGGACTGCTTGGTCGTGTTACTCAAAAATGAAAAAGGCGGTCCACATCACTCGGGAGGCCGCCTTCAAATCGCTGGCAAGTCTGCCAGTCTATCAGTTCATCGAGCATTTCGCCAAGGGATAAAATTCGCCGGTCCCCACCTGTCGTTTAGGCGATTACCGGAGAGAAACCGATTAGCTGGCGCCGGATTCTCGTTCGCCTTCGTGACGTCGAGGCCAGACGAGAAGACAAACCAGGCGGTCTGTTTCTCGACAGAAATCGCCTTAGCCCTCGGATGTGTGATCGCAATGTTGATCCAGGCTATACTCCGCTGTGCGCCCAGGCGATAGAAACTGTCTGTGTAAAGTATACTTAGGTTTCCGGACCAGGAACACACCCTTACCCCCTCTGGGCGCGGCATCCTGCGCTCAAGGCTCGACTATTTTCACCATCTCGACATGCAAGCGCCGATAGGCCGCTTACAGACCAACATTTTGCTCTCGACACCACCGAACACCCATGAATCATAGGCCGCTTGTCTTCCTTCTGATCTTATTCATCCCCGGCATCCTATTCGCCCAATCCATGCTTGACACTATCAAGGAGCGCGCAACCGGCGCAACGCAGGCCGTTGGCCAGGCGGCCGACTCAGCGGTAGGCGCGGTGGGCGGCGCCGTCAACAACGCTGCTGACACGGCAGCTAGCACCGTGACCGGCACCCAACAGGCATTGCGGGACGAGGCGACGCCTGGTGAGACCCGCGCAAAGCTCGACGCGATGGCTGAGCAGACATTGCAACAGCTCTTCAAAGAACAGCCGGACAGCCGCTCGCTGTTCGAACAAAGCGCCGGCTTTGCGGTCTTCGATGCCCGCCAGGCAAGCTTCTATGTTGCCGCCGGGTATGGCCGTGGCGTTGCCGTCAATCGCAAGAGCGGCGCGAGAACCTACATGAAGATGGCCACCGGCGGCGCGAGCCTGGGTCTCGGCATCGGCGGATTCGAGCGACAGTTGGTCATCTTGTTTCAGAATCAGTCAAGTTTCGAGCAGTTCGTACGCCAGGGCTTCGATGCCACCGGCGGGGTCACGGCCATGGCAGGCGCCGAACGCGACGATCTGCAGGTGGCGTTCACGGATGGGCGAGCGGTGTTCATGCTGACCAAAAAAGGCTGGAAGATTTCCGCGAAGCTGACCGGTTCCCGCTACTGGCCCGATCAAGCGCTGAACCCCGGGCGCTAGCGCTGCCCTGAGGTAATAACTGCATTGCTCCTAACTCGCCGATCGGAGGAGCTTTTAGTTTTGCGGGCCGGTGAGGACGGGCATCAAGGCGCAATCGATCATCAAGCCGCGCTACAAAACAGCTTCCGCGGCTCGCAAGCCAAAGACAGGATCGCCCAGCTCTGCTCTAGGGTGCTGCCTGGAAAAGTGTAAGGCTTCACCGCAGAGACGCAGCGTGCGCAGGGGGCCAAGGCACGTCGCCCGCAAGCGGACCTCGACCAGCCGCGGCAGCCGCTCGGCGTAGGAGCCCGCTTGCGGGCGACCCGGCAAATGATGCCAGCGGAGCGGACGCCAGCGCCGCACCTTTCCCGGGAGGAAGGCTGTCGGCCACTGTCTTCTCGATAAATGAACTGAAGATACCCCAGGGTGCAACCCGCCCAGCGCGACTTGATCGGGATCGGGATCGGGATCGGGATCGGGATCGAAAAGACATGACCTTAGGGCGTGAGAAACCTGATGTTTACTGGACGGATGTTTGCTGGACGGATGTTTGTTGGGCGCTGCCTTCAAAGAATATGAGGAACTTCATTCTGGTTGAATAGCTGAACAGTCTACGCAGGCAGCACCCCCTGTCGACAAGGCCCTGTGGCTTGCGTCCGACCTGCCGGCGGCGTCGGCCTATTCGCCCGCAAGCGGGCTCCTAGGTCGGCCGTCCCCATCGGCTTGTAGGAGCCCGCTTGCGGGCGACGCGCCAGCCCGCTTGCGGGCGACGCGCCAGCTACACGACAAGAATCGACCGCGGGAAAACCCTCCAAATGCCAGAGTCGGTTTGTCGGGGTATCTCAGGGGCAGACCCCTATCCTGCTAGGGTACTGCCCTTTCAGGATGGGCATGCCGAAGACCTTGTGATCCAACCGGTCTCGTCCTTGGAAATTCGTTATCTCGTCTTTGACATCGCGCATCTCGTTCTTGAAAGCACATATCTCGTCTTTGAAAGCCTTGAATTCGCAATTCAATTGATTCTGCGAGAACATGCTTAAGCGTACCAAGACAGTTGACCTTCATCCTCAGGGCTGACTACGTCATTCTATTACGCCCACCATTTGATCGAAATCAGGCTCAGCCGGAAGTGCATCTGGATGCAGCCGGGCTGGTCGATGGCCTCGCCGGAGGCGCTGATGAACCCGGCATTGGCTCAGTTCACGAATGTCTTCAACATCGCGTTGGTCACTTCGGTCTCGAAATACGCCGGATCGAACTCATCGCCCAGCCATTCCAGAATTTCGTCATATTCCGGATGCGTTGGATCGTCCAAGATCTCCAGCAGCTCTTCATAGCCCCAGATCCCACCGCAGTCCTCGGGCGGGCAAGCGCGCCGGCCCGTGACGCAACGCGGCAGGCGCTCCTTCGGGTCGAAAGGCAGAATCTTCTCCAGCGTGATCTGGTGTTGCCAGTCATCGCCGAAGTCGTACTCATAGTGCAGTTTGTCTTTCTCCCCGCGCAGGACATGGTCTATGCGCCACTTGCGCTCGTCTTCCACATCCATATCCAAGCCGAAGTCGTTGTCATCCTGGACACCGATCAGAGTTCCCCCGACGACGAATTGGTGCATATGGCAGTTAAGCCAGCCCATCGCGGCCTGAATGACCTCATGCAGGGTGCCGAGATCGATGTCGCTCTTTACCAGTACTCGACGCCAGATCGGCGGCTTGGCCCCCTTCAGCGAAATTTTGAGTTGATAGATATGCGGTGCTGATGATCTGGGCATGCTGGTTCTCCGATCAATGAACGTTAGGCTTTAACTATCACGGTCTTGCGCCGGTCCCAGAGATGATGCCGAGCGCTGTTGAGCGAATAGGATATACCGAACCGCCCGTGACGAAAAATGATCGGCAGCGGATCGAGAAACCGGTGCAGGAACATCACAAATAGCGACGCCTTCCCAGCTTCAGCCAGCTTGTCGAGTGCTTAGGCGATTGCCGGAGAGAAACAGACCAACTGGCGCCGGATTCTCGTTCGCCTTTGCGAAGCGGCAACCCGCCCATAGTCGGTCCATGGGCGGGTTGCCGCGACGTCGAGGCCGGACCAGAAGACAAGCCAGGTGGTCTATTTCTCGACAGAAATCGCCTTAAGCCCCGCTGCGATGATCCGCCTTCAGGATATACCGCGCCTTGCCATCGTCCGTACTCTAGATTGGGCAGAGATTAGAGACCCGCTACAGATAACATGGGCCAAACCGCGGTCATTCTCGGCAACGTTGCCGGCGCCCGAGGGCAAAGACAGGGCTCAGAAAACGGACTTGGCTGCCTTAGTCGATTCTCCAGCCAGGTTGTCGCTGGGGCGGATCGGAATACTGGCAGCATTTTATTTCTTGGGCATTGCTGGATGGCCATGTCGTTGCCTGATTCGGTTCAAGGCGCTCTTCGGTGGGGAATTCCCAATGGTACAGATCGCATGAATTGGTTGTCGCTGGGAGACCCGGCCGGCTCGAGGGAATGGCCGGCAACCGCCATCTCGACACAACACCAGCGACAACGCCCCCAGCCTATCTATCGCAAGGGGCCGATAGAGTCGATCAAGTCCCGCTGTATCGCCAACAAGTGAGCTCCATTGTCCACCGGGTGCTGACTTAGAAGGGTGTAACTTAACAAGGCTGGGCGCCGAACTCATCGAGCTTGTTTGCTGCGCGGCCCAGCTTGCCCGCTGCGTCTGGATCGTCTTGCATGGCCGATCCGAAGAATATGCACCGCAGAGTGCGCAGAGGGCCAGGCGCATGCACCCTCTTCTCTGGGTTTTCTGCGTTTCCGCAGTGAATCAAACCTCGATGCAACCGCATAGCATTCGCATTTGCTAACCAAGTACATCGCTGCGCAAGCTCCGAGATTGTGACAGTATTCCAGAAATTCACAAATAAGATTAACCACGAAGGGTACCGAGAACACAATGTCCACCAATCCTCTTGTTATTGAAATCAACACCATTTCCGATCTCGCATTGCAGGTGATGCAGGCGATCCTGTGCCGGGAAGAGGAAGCCCGAGAGATCATTGGAGAGGATGACGGCGCGCTGATGCTGGCGCGGGCGCTGTCTGAATTCTTCGAGGTCGCAGGGGCCCTCGAGGCGGGTGCCGGCTATCTGGAAGCGGATGAATTCACCGAGTTCTGCGCCTACGGCCTAGACCTGATGGACCGCCTGGCTTTCCTGGTGCGCAAGCTCGAGATCATGGACAAGCGCAACATCGTCGCGCGAATGTTTGCCTCCATGGGGGTCTGGGTCGCGCGCAATGGCGCCACCATCGACAATCTCGAGGGTACCGCCGACGGCTTCGGCATGCTTGTGAACGGTACAAGCGAGACCGCTGAGCTGCATGTCATGTGCGGATTGATGGAGGAGGTCATTGAAGCGGCTTCGCGGCGGCTGCAGCTGGACGAGGAGCGAGGCAACGCCTGGCGCCCCTGGCGTGTCATCAATTTGAACGCAGGCATCGCCGCTACCCGCTCGCTGGACCCGGAACTGATGGAACAAACCTTCGAGACAATGGGTCGTCGGCTGCCCTATGACATGCCCGGCTTCCTTGCCGATGGCATGCGACAGGCCGCGGTTTCGAATGTGCCTGAAGCCGTTACCGAAGTGCTGCGCCGCCAGATCGAGAAATGGCCGACCCCACCACTCCACTAATGCTCTGCTGCGGAAATCGCGAGAGCGTTTGCTGTCGTGGTCGTCATCGTGGTCGTCATCATATTTCTTGCAACGGCGAAAAACGAAAAAGGAACGCCTCAGCGGCTCCCAGCATGATCTCGCACCCCGATTGCATCCTGCTGCAAATCCGTCGGTCATGCACGACTGCTGTGAATCATCAAGTCCAGCTCGTAACGCGTAGGGCGGGAAAGCGAAGCGCATCCCGCCATTCTCGTATTTCCATTCACGATATCATTGACACGCTGCCCGGGAGGCGCTCTGTGTGAGCCATTGAACTAGAGGCGACGGTTGGTAATCCATGGTCTGCTTGCCGCCAGCGCACAGGTGCAGGGCTTAACCCTGGCGAAGCGCAACGCGCGGGATGCGCTTCGCTTTCCCGCCCTACGTTGCTGCGCTCGCCTTCCTGCAGCATGGCAAATTGGTAACAAACGTCAATGAGGACCTGTTTTTGAGTACTTTGCGATCTTGGCTCCATGGGATGTGGAATATGCACATCCGCGCTCGCGCCGGACTCCCCGACAGCGGCCGGCTGATGGCGATTTTCATCGCGGAGCGGGCGGGTGCACCGATGCGCTCGTGCGATACAGCAAGAGCAGTGGTCGATGCCGGACTGGCCGAAGATCGCTATGCCGAGGGGCAAGGGTTTTGGCGGCTGACCGATGGCTGCCAGTTGACTCTGATCCATGCCGAGGATCTGGTGCGTGCCGAACGCCGCCACGCTGTACAGCTCGGTGCCGGTCAGCATCGACGCAACCTGGTCGTCCAAGGCCTGGCACGGGCCGATTTGCGCGGACGGGATGTACGCATCGGAGAGGCGCTGCTCGTCTGGCATCGGCTGCGGCCACCCTGCGGCTATCTTGATCGCGTCTCCGGCAAAGGGATGGCCAAGGCCTTGGGGCGCCATGCCGGCCATTGTTATCGGGTCCGCGAGGGCGGTCTGATCCGGGTTGGCGACAAAGTGATCCTGGTTGCGCGTTGACCAACGACCGAAGACGCAGCAAACTGCAGGCGGCAAACAGGGAAGCGGGCGATGGATCGACCGTTCGCATGCCGATGGACAGCGCGCACTCTGTGAAAGGATTTGCCGCGGGTTGCCGTGCAAGCGCCCTGCCCAATGAGCCAAACAAAATCCTCACGGGTAAGACCATGCTAACTGGGCCAAAGGGAAGCCTGATCGGCTGTCCCGACATGTCGAGAGGTCATAGGCCACTCCGACAATCCGCGGCGTTATTCTGGAGCAATGTTATTCTGGAGCAATGTTCAACGGGCACTGGGCGCAGTTCTAGGGTTATCGTCCAGGCAGCGCCACGGCAAACAGGGAGAAAGACGCCGACCTAACGCGCGATTTTGCTGCGGTGGAGGCTCCGGCCAAGGTGCGAGATTCCGGTGCATCGGTACTCTTGCGTCATTGACGACACCAATCAGGAATCTACTGGATGCCTGTGCCGACTGCTTTGTCCAAGGTAGCATCCGATTTTCGATGCTCGCACAATACCGGTTTTCCCTGGCAATTTTGCCCGTTTTTTGCTATAAGATACTGATATAAAAGACTTTTATTGGTTTGTAATTTTTCATTTTGTAGCCATGCAAATGCACTTCGTCGCTTGCAACATCATGCTGAACAAGGCGAAAATTAGCCATGCACTGGTTCAGCACTGCTTTACACTTTAAAATCAATAAATTACTAAGATACCAGTGCTCGCTGTAGCCATTCACGTGAAATTCTGGATTGGAGCTTAAGCCATTTAGATTAATGGGTTACGCGAATCTTGGCCAGGCAGATGCGACAATACAGATTGTCGCTATAGGCGTGATAAACGCGCCGAGTGAAGCCCGGCGTCTCTTGCCTGGTCACGAAGTGATGGTGCAGAAACAAGCTAAACAGGTTTTTGGCTTGGGTGTCGCCTGCCGACTCATTCGGTACCGCTATCGGCGTCGGCGTCGGTATCGAACTGACCAACCCGCTATCCGCCAAGCTCCTCGCTGACCGCGCAGCCACGCTGTCCGCGCTTCGTGAGCATGGCCACACGACGATCGAGCAGTGCCTTTTGCTTGCTGTTGTCGTCTGCGGACAACGCATCGCACACCAGCGAGCACGTCCTGAATCGCAGCGCACTCCAGCGCCGAGCCTCGTGCGATTTCAAACGACCGGCGTCGATCCCCGCTCGTCGCTTTGCCGTTACCCTCGGCAATCTTCAGCGCGATGGCCTGCGATGCGCGCCTAAGATGCGCACAGGCGTTGATCCTTCGCGTTACGCTGTCCTTTCACATGCTCGCAGTCGCGCTAGGCCGAGCCGACCTACTCGATGGCCGCACGCCAGACGTCGAGCTTCTCATGACCGAATGGCATAGGGCGTTTTCTCTCTCGATTCCGATTCCGATTCCGATAGCGACCCCGATCCCGATTGCACTCCGCCGACGTCTGGATAGCGTTGTATAGGTTATTCATGAACCGCGACTAAGCTCCATTTTCGTTACCTCAGCGAAGAAATTCCAGCGTCACACAGGCCATCTGCCACTGTCACTCGTTCGCGGCCTCAGCAAGCAGAATTCAGGCGATTTCTGTCGAGAAACAGACCATCTGGCTTGTCCTCTCGTCCGGCATCGACGTTGCGGCAAACCGCCCTTAGAGCGACTACGGGGGGCGGGTTGCCGCTTCGCGAAAGCGAACGAGAATCCGGCGCTAGTTAGTCTCTCTCTGGCAATCGCCTTGGTCGTGCGGATAACGCGGCTGGAGCCGCGTCACCAGAAAACGCAGACTTGCCCCATCGGCAATCTCGAAGATGCATCGATGGTCCTCGCGCTCACCCGCGCCAGAATTCTGGCATCAGCAACACCAAGATGGTAAAGATCTCCAATCGCCCGAGCAGCATTGCGGCGACGGCAACGAGCTTGCCCTGGTCGCTGACGCCCTGGAAGCTGTAGGCGACCTCGCCCAGACCCGGCCCCAGGTTATTGATGCTGGTGGCCACTGCGGAAAAGGCGGACACTGGCTCCAGGCCGGCATGGATCATTCATAGACCGCAGATGACGAAGGTGATCATATACAGCGCGAAATAGCCCCAGACGGATTGCATGAGCTGCGCGTCCACGACGCGGCGACCAATCCGCAGCTTGGTCATGGCACGGGGATGAATCAACCGCCGCACCTCGTAGAATCCTTGCTTGGCCAGCAGCATCGCCCGCATTACCTTCATACCTCCGGCGGTTGAACCGCCGCAGCCGCCGACAAAGGCCAGCAGCAACAGCAGCACCGGCAGGAAATCCGGCCAGTGGACATGGTCCACAGTGGCAAAGCCGGTGCTGGTTACCAGCGATACGACAGTAAAGGCAGCTTCGCGCACGCCGTGCCACGAAAAAGCGTGCCACGAAAAAGGACACCCACTTTTCTTGGCTACGAAAAAGGACACCTGGCTACGAAAAAGGATGGCTACGAAAAAGGACACCCACTTTTCTTCCCACTTTTCTTGGAACCGAGCAATGGCCACCGCCATAAGGCAGTGGGTGTTGTCTGTCCTTAAACGCTAGCGGTATTTCCGCGAGAACGACCCGCGGGTGGTCCGCATTGTGTTGCGGTTATTTCTTAGGCATCGTGCAGAAGGAATTGCTTAAGCGCTGCCCTGATGTGCCGCCGACTGCGCGCTTTGGTGCGGTCAGTTTCATGCGTCGCTTTGGCGCTGCCCTGAACGAACACATCCATGTTCACTGCTACGTCGTCGATGCGCTGTTCTCTCTCGACGATGACACCCTGCGCATCAGCGAGTTACCCGGGTTATCCGAGGCCGCTATCACCTCGATTCAAATACGCTGTTGCGCAACGGGTCGTGCGTTGGTTTGTGCCTCGAGGCTAGGCTGTCGAAATCTGCAGTCTCACTAAAACAAGCGCTTCCCGGTTTATGGATGCTGAGTCGGTGTCGGGATCGGTGTCAAGGTCAACATTAGGGATTGGTATCGAGCTGGCTGCTTTGATCGATGAGCGGATTCGATTCCGATTCCGATTCCGATAGCGACCCCGACCCCGATTGCACTCCGCCGATGTCTGGATAGCATTGTATAGGTTATTCATGAACCGCGACTAAGCGTCCTGCTTCTTCTATGATCAACTGGTTTCTCAGTCGATCCGTCTTTCTCTGTGTCGCATCGTACATTCAGTCGCTTTGCGTTCGGACCAATACACCGATCACCCTCTGATAGTCGACCTAAAAAGCTTCTCAGCGCTCTGCAACCACGCGTGTTAATGGGTTGTATTGCTAGCGGTCGACTTTATTGTAGTTAGCGTTTGTGATTGAATCTCCTACCAACCTTCTAGTATGAGTTCCGCGAAAGAGGGTCGTATGAAGTCCCAGCTCAGCCTTCGCAAGCAATGGCCATTCTGGATTAGTGGTGTCTTCGTTGGTCTCGCCGAAGTGATGCATTACGTCGCCTTCGGCAAGCCGATCCATCTCACAACCGGGCTGGTTCAGATGACGTCCGCATTGGAGCAAACGCTTGCACCCGGGCTAGATTGGTGGTCTCGTGCCTATCAGCCCGACGTTCATTGGGGTATTATCGGCATCGTCCTCGGCGCCTGGCTAGTAACCCGAATGGAACGGGAGTCGCGCAGCTGGCGACGCTATCCCAACGTTAATCTATGGCTGGCCTTCTGGGGTGGCTTGGTGTTCAGCCTAGGGACGCGATTGGCCGATGGCTGCACCACCCACCACTTCCTTGGCGGCATCTCCTCGATGTCGGTCGCATCCCTGATCTTTGTGGTGTCGATCCTGCCTGCCGGCTTCCTGACCTTTTACTGGATGACTAAGCTCGGCGTCGGTAATGCGTTCAAAGGTCAAGAGAACCGCGAGACGGCCCGGTACGGCTACGAGCACGGTGGCAAAATGTCACTGGACGGCATCGCCTGGGACATGAGTAAAGACTACAAGCCGGGCAGAAATTGGCTGCAGATCGGGATCATCGTGTTCGCGCTCCTATTCTTTGCCAACGCCATCGTCAGCTCCTTCCTGCACGACCCGCTCGAGGGTCAAGCGGGATGGCAGCACGCAATCGTCAACTTCGGCTGGGGCGCGGCCATTTGGCTTATCTCGATCGGCATCATCGCCGGGATCGGTATGGCCAAGACCGGGTTCGGCACCGAGTGCGCGATGATGACCCCCGAGATCTCTATGGGGCTGAAGCACGACCGCAAAAGCGGCTGCAGCCTGTTCGAAGGTCAGTTACGCATCTCTGGGGCGACCCGGTACATGTTCGGGTCGATGTCGCCGTTCACCGCTATTTTCATCGAGTTTGTCATTCTCTGGGTCGCGATCATGATCGGTTGGCAGATCTTCGGCAGGGAGCTCCCCTTTCAGAATACCGCCACTTGGGTCATGGTCTTGGGTGCACTGATGCAGGGGTTTGGCTCGGTCGCGATGATCGGCTGCGAGATTCGCACCTACATGCGGCTCGGGCTCGGGTACGCCACTGCGGTTGCGGCATTCCCCGGCTTCCTTTTCGGCTATCTTCCCTACACCCTGTGTGCAGAATGGTGGGAGGACCTGGCCAGCGCCACGGTAATAACCGACGTCAAGTCCGTGCCCGAGCTCTTTAGCCAAGATGCGACGACGCAGTTGCTGGTTGCCTTGGTCTATGGCGCCTTGCTCGTCTTACTCGTCGTATGGAGTGTCAGAAGGGGGATGCGTCTAACTGGGACCTCATTCAAAGCACTCGCCACGACCTCGAACGACGAGCTGTCGATCGATTTTTTCAAGCGGAACTTCCCCGAGGACCAAGGCAGCTACTCAGAGCACGTGAAAAAGGAAGACGTGCCCGCCTGAGGCACAGACATCGCTATGGTCGACCCAACCCCCGAACTGACACCCGATCCTATCGATGACCCGGCGCAGACGGCTTCCGCGATTGCTGGGCTCACCGCGGCCCTGCAACGCTTCGAGGCCTGCTACGAGACCGCTCGACGGGCCGAACGCCGCCTGCGTCTGGGCCTTTTTCTGTCCACATTGGTGATCCTCGGCGGTGCGGTAGTCGTGACCCTTGCGACCACCACCGGTTTTCTGGCGCAACTCGCGCCGCCTCGTATTGCGCAGTCGGACCCCGCTGCCGCTCAGGCGCGACACCAACGCCTGTTGGCGAGCCTGCCGGCCGAGGAGCACGCACGGCTCCAGAAGTTCGAAGCACAGATCAAGCTCGTGCGGGAGTATGTGGAGGTATCGCCCAACTTCGATACCGGAGCTGCGGTGGCGCTGGTGTTATCCCATATGAGCAGCTCCGTGGATGTCATGCCGGAACTCTACCGCGTCGTCGCAACCATGGCAGACGATATCCACGCGATCAACAGCCGGATGGCGGCGATGGACCGAAAAATGGACGCGCTGCCGGTACTGGCTACCGAAGTCCAGGGGATGCGCGGACAGATGGCGATCATGGCCGCTGGTGTGGATTCGAGCATGGGGCGCGCTGGACGCATGATGCCGTGGAACTGGTGACCGATTCGGCGTCGGCGCAATCGGCGTCGCCCAGTTTGGGCGACGCCAGCGAGCGCCGCGTGGTTCGGAAGCTCATAATCAGAAGCCTTGACCGCACGACTCAGGATGCCCAAGTTAACCGTGAGCCTTGACTTTTCAGAGCGGTTCTATCGCTCTCCTAGCAGCGCTGGCTGGCGGCGCACGACGACCGTCGTACCGCTGGCACTGGCACTGGCACTGGCACTGGCACTTGCCGGCTGCGAGCCGGCGACGCCGCCCCCGAGCGAGCCCGCCGAGGTCTCCCGCCCGGCTCAGATCCAGCTGGTCGCCCCGGCGACCCTGAGTAGCGACCTGCGCTTCCCGGGCCGGGTGCGGGCAGTGCAGCGGGTGGAGCTGGCCTTCAACGTGCCGGGGCAGATCGTCGAGTTCCCGGTCGCCGAGGGCAATGCGGTCAAGGCCGGCGCCCTGCTGGCGAGGTTGGACCCGACCACCTACCAGACGGCGCTAGATGTGGCCCGGACGGAGTTGGACGCAGCCACCTCCGAGTATGAGCGCGTCCGCCAGCTCTGGGAGCGGAGCAAGGCGGTGGCGCGCGCCGAGGTGGACCGCAAGCGAACGTCGATGGAGGTGGCGCGCTCGCGCTTCGCGGCGGCGCAGAAAGACCTGACCGATACCCGCTTGACGGCGCCCTTCGCCGGCATCATCGCCCGGCGGCTGGTCGAGAACTTCCAGAACATCCAGGCTAAGGAGCCGGTGGTGAGCCTGCAGAATCCGAATGCCCTGGAGATCGTTATCCATGTGCCGGAGCGGGTGATGCGCGGCGAGCCGCGGCGCGTCGCGGCCTTCGCGGTGTTCGACGACCTGCCGGAGCGGCGCCTGCCGGTGACCCTTAAGTCCTTCGCCACCGAGGCGGACCCGCAGACCCAGACCTACGAGGTGGTGCTCGGTCTGACGCCGCCGCCGGACCTGCGGGTCCTGCCGGGCATGGGCGTCGAGGTGCTACCGGATACCGCCGCCTTGCTGACCGACGGCGAGGACGCAAACGCGGCAGACGATACAGCTCCGGTGCTCGTCCCCATCGCTTCCGTCGTCGCCGCGGCGGACGGCACCCCGACCGTCTGGGTGGTGGACCCGGAGAGCGGCAAGGTCAGCCGCCGCAGTATCAAGACCGGTACCCTCCAGGGCGCGGACCTGGCCGTACTGAGCGGACTTAGGGCTGGCGAGCGCATCATCACAGCCGGCGCGCACAGCCTGCGCGAGGGCATGCGCGTGCATTCCCTCGACTCGGAGCCTAGGTCCAGGCAGTGACCCGGCCGTCATGAATTTCGCCGCCGCGACACTCGACAAGCGCACCATCGCCTGGCTCGGCTGCATCCTGCTGCTGGTGGGTGGCTGGATCAGCTACCAGCAGCTCGGTCGCTTCGAGGACCCGGAGTTCGTCATCCGCGAGGCCGTGATCTCCACGCCCTATCCCGGCGCGCTGCCGACGCAGGTGGCCGAGGAGGTCACGGACGTCATCGAGGGCGCCATGCAGCAGCTCCAGGAGGTCAAGGAGATCACCTCCGTGTCCGGCATGGGCCTGTCGCGGGTGAAGGTGGAGATCGACCTGCCCTTCGCGCGTGACCGCGATCAGTTGGAGCAGGTCTGGGACAAGCTCCGGCGCAAGGTCGCGGACGCCCAGCGCGAGCTTCCGCCGGGCGCCGGGCCGCCTGTGGTCAATGACGACTTCGGCGATGTCTACGCGCTCTTCTTCGCCGTCACCGGCGACGGTTACTCGCTGGAGCAGGTCCGCGACTACGTGGAGGTGCTGGAGCGCGAGTTGGTGCTGGTGCCGGGCGTGGCCCGGGTCGCGACCCTTGGCGCGCCCCAGGACGCCATCTATGTCGAGCTCGCCGCATCCAGGGCCGCGCAGCTCGGCATCACCCTGGCACAGATCGACGAGGCCCTGCGCCGGCAGAACCTGATCTCCGCTGCCGGCGACCTGATCGCCGGCCCGCAGCGCATCCGCATCTCCCCGCAGGGGCAGGTCGACTCCGTCGCAGCCATCGGCAACATCGTGCTCGGCGCCGGCGGCGAGCAGGTAATCTTCCTGAAGGACGTGGCCGATATCGGCCGCGGCCTCGTCGAGCCGCCGCAGGCGCTGGTGCGCTACGACGGCCGGCCGGCCATCGGCCTTGGCGTATCCAACGTCGCCGGCGGCAATGTGGTGGAGATGGGCGATGCGGTGCGCGCGCGGCTCGCGGCGCTGGAGTCCCAGCGGCCGGTGGGCATGGAGCTCAATGTCATCTCCTATCAGTCGGACTCGGTGCGGGCGGCGGTGGACGGCTTCGTCTGGAACCTGGTCGCCGCCGTGGTCATCGTGGTCGGCGTGCTAGTGCTCTTCATGGGGCTGCGCAGCGCCCTGGTGGTGGGCATCGTGCTGGTGCTCACGGTGGCCGGGACCCTGATCGCGATGAACCTCGACGGCATCGCCATGCAGCGCATCTCTCTGGGCGCGCTGATCATCGCGTTGGGCATGCTGGTGGACAACGCCATCGTCGTCACCGACGGCATCCTGGTGCGCCTGCAACGGGGTGAGGACCGGCGACAGGCAGCCATCGACGTGGTCCAGGCGACGCAGTGGCCACTCCTCGGCGGCACCGCCGTGGGCATCCTGGCCTTCAGCGCCATTGGGCTGTCGCCGACGGACATGGGCGAGTATGCGGGATCGCTGTTCTGGGTGATCCTGTACTCCATGCTGCTGAGCTGGGTGCTGGCGGTGACCATCACGCCGCTGCTCTGCGTCGTCTTGCTCAAGGTGAAGCTGGCGGCAGAGGCCGACGGCACCCGGCAACCGGTGCTGGACCGCTACCGGACCCTACTGCGCACGCTGCTGCGGCATCGGCTCGGCACCGGGCTCGCGCTGCTCGCGCTCCTGGCGGCGGGCGTCGTGGGCTTCGGCTTTGTGACGCCCGGCTTCATGCCGGAATCGGCGCGTCCGCAGTTCGTCGTGGACATATACCTGCCCCAGGGTACGGACATCGACATCACCGCGGCGGAGCTCGCCGAGATCGAGCAGACCGTCCGCACCAAGCCCGGCGTCACCCATGCCGCCAGCTTCGTCGGCCAGGGCGGCCTGCGCTTCATGTTGACCTATTCACCGGAGGAGCCGAACAGCGCCTACGGACAACTGCTGGTGGACGTGGACGACTTCCGGCGCATCGACCCGCTGGTTGCTGAGCTGCAGCAGGAATTGACCGCCGCGCACCCGGACGCCGCCATCAAGGTCTGGAAGTTCATGCTCGGGCGCGGCGGCGGCAAGAAGATCGAGGCCGCCTTCCGCGGACCGGACCCGGCCGTGCTGCGCCGGCTCGCCGACAAGGCCAAGGGCATCATGGCCGCGGACCCCGGCGCCGTCGCGGTGCAGGACGACTGGCGCGAGAAGGTCCCTGTGCTGCGCCCGGACGTGGACCCGGTGGCGGCCCAGCGCGCCGGTGTCGACATCACGCAGGTCAGCGCCGCGCTGAACCGCGTCTTCAGCGGCGAGCGCGTCGGCGCCTATCGCGAGGGCGACACCCTGGTGCCCATCATCGCGCGGGCGCCGCAGGCAGAGCGGGACCGGGCCGCGGCGCTGGACAATGTCCAGGTCTACAGCCCCACCGCCGGGCGCTATGTGCCGGTGGGCCAGTTGGTGACGGCGACCGAGCTTCAATGGGTGGACGCCATTGTCCGGCGCGAGGACCGCTTCCCGACCATCAAGGCGCAGGCGGACCCGGAACCCGGCGCGCTGTCCGGACCGGTGCTGGAGCGGCTCAAGCCCAAGGTCGAGTCCATTGCGCTGCCGCCCGGCTATACGCTGGAATGGCACGGCGAATACAAGGCCTCCCGCGAGGCCAATGCCGGACTCGCGGTCTCCGCCCCCTACGGCTTCGCGGCGATGGTGCTCGCCGTGGTGGTGATGTTCAACGCCGTGCGCCAGCCACTGGTGATCTGGCTCACGGTGCCGCTCGCCATCGTCGGCGTGGCCATTGGGCTGCTCCTGTTCCAGGTGCCCTTCGAGTTCATGGCCATCCTGGGTTTCTTAAGCTTGATCGGCATGCTAGTCAAGAACGCCATCGTGCTGGTGGACCAGGCCGACGCCGAGCGCAGGGCCGGCAAGCCGGGCCTGGCGCCGGTGCTGGATGCCGCCGCCAGCCGCGCTCGCCCGGTGGTGCTGGGCGCGCTCACCACCATCCTCGGCGTCGCGCCGCTTCTGTTCGACCCCTTCTTCAAGAGCATGGCGGTGACCATCATGTTCGGCCTCGCCTTCGCGACGCTCTTGACGCTCATCGTCGTGCCCCTGCTCTATGCCGTGCTGTTCCGGATTCGAGACCATGCGACTACCTGACTGGCCCACCGACGCCATGCCCGCCGCCGGCCCGATAGTGCCCTGCCCCCAAGCTAACCGCAGGACAGCGCTTACCGCGCCAGCCGCCGCAACGAAGACCCGTCCGGCCGGGCCGCGCTGGTATCGGGCCGCCGCTTCCGTGCTCGCGCTCCTCGTGCCGATGTTGCTCAGCGGCTGCGCCGCGGTGCCCGAGCGCCTGGAGTCGTTGCCGGCGGCGCTGTCCGCCGACGCGCGCCTCCCCGGCATCGCCGGCGGCCGCTATTGGGGAGACGTCCGCCCGGGGGAGCTCGACGCCTGGCTCG
Source organism: Thiohalocapsa sp. PB-PSB1 (assembly GCA_016745215.1). Classification (GTDB taxonomy): domain Bacteria; phylum Pseudomonadota; class Gammaproteobacteria; order Chromatiales; family Chromatiaceae; genus Thiohalocapsa. The sequence continues at coordinate 1,615,509 of CP050890.1, read as the reverse complement.
CCCAGCCCGAGGCGACGCTGCGCGAGCGCTACGGCGGCGTCATGGGCCGCCCGCACAACTACCTGGTGATCTCCGGCGGCGGCGGCGACGGCGCCTACGGCGCCGGTCTGCTGACGGGCTGGACCGAGGCGGGCACCCGGCCCGAGTTCCAGATTGTCACCGGCATCAGCACCGGCGCACTGATCGCCCCCTTCGCCTTCCTCGGGCCCGAGTACGACTCCGTGCTGCGCGAGGTCTACACCCAGTTCTCCACCGACGACCTGATGGAGCCCCGCGGCCCGCTGGAGATCCTGCGCGGCGACGCCGTCTCCAGCACCCGCCCGCTGCGCCAGAAGATCGCCGCCTATCTGAACAACGACGTGCTGGCGAAGATCGCCGCCGAGGGCCGCAAGGGCCGCAGCCTGCTGGTGGGCACCACCGACCTCGATGCCGGCCGGCCGGTGGTCTGGGACATCACCCGCCTGGCCGCGAGTGATGCCCCGAACGCGCCGGCGCTGATCCACGACGTGATCCTGGCCTCCGCGTCCATCCCCGGCATCTTCCCGCCGGTGCTGATCGAGGTCGAGGCCAACGGACGCCGCTTCGATGAGCTGCACGTGGACGGCGGCGTCACCGCGCAGCTTTTCTTCTCCCCGGCCGGCGCCGACTGGCAGCGCATCGCCGAGCGGCTCGATGCCCGCGGCAAGCCGCGGCTGTACGTCATCCGCAACGCGAAGCTGCGCCCGCACTGGCAGACCGTGAAGCGCCGGCTCGTGCCCATCATGAGCCGCAGCATCGACACCCTGATCGGCACCCAGAGCATCGGCAACCTCGTCGAGCTCTACATCGTCGCTCGCGAGCAGGGCCTCGACTACCGCCTCGCCTACATCCCCCAGAGCTTCCACGCCGTCGCGGACGAATCCTTCGACAAGGACTATATGAACAAGCTGTTCCGGCTCGGCCGCGAGCGTGCGCTCGCAGACCAGGCCTGGCTGACGCTCGACGAACTCGACTGATCCCACCGCCTGACACCGCACAGCCCGAACGGAGATCGGATCAACATGGTCAGCCCCGGAGAGCAGGGGCCGTATCCCTGCGCTGCATGGATCGATAAGGGCCGTCCTTTTGGGTAGCGTTTGCTACTAACCTAATAAGCACCTGCACGACGCCACGTACTTCAGCAGCAGTCGATGGAGAGGGCTTTTACGATCGGGTGAACGTTAGGCGTGAAGGTGCCTTTGATTCCTCGTGCATCCACCGAAGTGCAATGACCGAATCCAGCAATGAGAATCGCCGCGCTTGTTTCGGACGAGTATCTGCTATTTACCAGTCGCAATTCCTCCCCCAGCTCCCGAGGCTGGCATAACAAGCGCTACTCTGAACTCCCAGCGGCGGCACTATAGATATCGGCTTTTGGCCGAATCCTGTCGCTCGGAGCACTGGACCCGAGCGGCAGCATTGCGTCCTAACCTGCCGCTGAGGTCTGCGGACTGAGCCTCAGCAGTGGATCGATAGCGCCCGTTGCTGTAGATAGAGCTGTGCCGCCCGCTCGCTCGCAGAAGCACCTCGTTCCAGTCTTTCGTCTCCTGAAACGCCTTGGCCTCGTTTGAACCAAGATGAAAGTGGCTCAGCGCGATGGCGAGCAACTTTCCCACGCCGTTGTATCTGTTGTCGCTGTCGGCCTCGTCTTTTCGCGATCCTCTGCCAGCAATCGAGCTCGGCCCTTCGGGATTGAAGCGCAATGGGCGATAGGATTCGCGATTTGCCGACAGCTCGATGAGACGCATCGTAGGAGTCGTCTGTCAGGATTCAGGGAGACGGCTGTGACAGCAAACAGGATATCGATAGAGAGCACCCGAATAGAAAGCACCAGATCGTCAAATCCATGCATGGCCGGGAAGGTGCCATTGTGCATCTGGGAGTAGACCTCTTTCCACACTCATCGCTCTTGTCCAGGATCTGCCCTCGAAGCCGACAGGTCTGTACGTTGGCGTCAACGATGACTCGAGGCGGCTGGATTTCCAACGGCAGACATCAATACCGCGTTGTCTGCCATATCAGTTTCAAGCAATCGCCCGAGTATACGCAACATGTCGCCGCGGCAGGTCTCGCGACTGGGTTTCTGTATGGAACAACTTCCAAGCTGGTATCGGCTCCAGACCTGGGATTCAGATGCTCAATGGGCGGGGAAACCATGCAGAAAATGCAGAATGCATTGTAATTCTATATTTTGTCCAGATCTCGGTGACTGTAGACGGCAGTATGAACATGATGCGAACAGATATCGCTCGAATGGTTGTTCATACTTCACTTGCTGAACAGACAGCCAATTTAGGGTAACCATCATGAACAACGAACAGCAGCGCATTAATTACGGTCCCCTCATCGTCCTGAGCCTGACCATGGCCCTCGGCCCCCTGGCGGCCCTTTCCATCGGTAGCCGGTATGCCGACGAAGAAACCATTGCCCGAGCCAACGCCGCACGTTCTGCCGGAGCTATGAATAACCAAATTGCCATGAGTGATTCCTCTGGCACGACAGCTACCCCGAATTCCGCGTCCCTGTAAATGCAGTGCACAACCACCCCATAGGCACATCCTACCTATGGGACACCCACTAGATTTTCTTCGACCGAAACCAAACACCGAGATAACCATCATGAATACTGAACAGAAGCAAATCAACTATGGTCCTCTCATCGTCCTGAGCCTGACCATGGCCCTCGGTCCGCTAGCAGCTCTTTCCATCGGTAGCCGATATGCCGACGAAGAAACCTTCGCGCGAGCCAACGCTGCACGCACTGTCAGCGCCATGAATAATCAGATTGCTATGCGTAATGTCCCCGATGCGGCAGTAGCATCGAACTCTGCATCCTTATAAGCATACAACGCAATAACCTTGCGGGCGCATCCCGCTCGCAAGGCGTCCATCAGATCCTTTATAGATAGAGATCATAAACTTAGGTAATCACTATGAGCACCGAACAAAAGCGTACCAACCACGGTCCCCTCATCGTCCTCAGCTTGACCATGGCCCTCGGCCCGCTGACAGCCCTATCTGTTGGAAGCCGGTATGCCGACGAAGAAACCCTCGCGCGAGCCAATGCAGCACGCCTTGTCAGCGACAGGAATAACCAGATCGCTATGAGTGACGCACCCAGTACGGTAGTAGCGCCGAATTCTGCGGCTTTGTAAGTGCACAACACACTCACCTCGTAGGTATATTCTACTTATGAGGTACTTATCAGACTCCTTTCGAATAAAAACCAGACATTAAGGTGATTACCATGAACACCGAACAAAAGCGCACCAACCACGGTCCCCTCATCGTCCTCAGCTTGACCATGGCCCTCGGTCCGCTGACAGCCTTATCTGTCGGAAGCCGATATGCCGACGAGGAGACCCTCGCGCGAGCCAACGCCGCACGCATCGTCAGCGCCAGGAATAATCAGATCGCTATGAGTAATGACTTCAGTACGGTAGCAGCGCCGAACTCCGCGGCCTTGTAGGCGCACAACACGCTTACCTCATGAGTACATCTTACCCATGAGGTACTTACCAGACTTCTTTCGAATAAAAATCACATACTCAGGCAATCACTATGAGCACCGAACAGAAGCGTATCAATCACGGCCCCCTTATCGTCCTCAGCCTAGCCATGGCCCTCGGCCCGCTGACAGCCCTATCTGTCGGAAGCCGATATGCCGACGAAGAAACCTTGGCACGAGCAAATGCCGCGCGTACTGCCGCTGCAATGAGCAATCAAATCGCAATGAGCGAAACTCGAAGCAGTATCGTAACGGAACCAAATTCTGCATCACTTTGAGTATGACGTAAGGCCACCTTGTGGACCCATCCTATCCGCGAGGTAATCGATCTGCCGCAAAAAACAGCTAACCGAGGACTATCGACGTCGATATTCTTATCGGTTCAAGAAGTTTCGAAGGGTCCGACCGCATCTGCGGCCGGGCCCTTTTTTATTTACCGAACAGCTTCAATGGTTGCATTTCCGGCTGTGTTTGCTAGTGTCATGGTCATGACCACTATTCCATTCCGCGGAATTGCTCTGCCGAGCGATTCCAGCCTATCCCATCCCGGCCAGACAAACGGTTTTGTCCCAATGCAAAATTGCCGCCTGATCTATCGTAGTACCTGCGCTGCCTCGTTCCTGCCGAACGAAGACTTGCGCGAACTTGTCGAATACAGTGCGCAGCACAATCGCAATGCGGGAATCACTGGCTTGCTGTTACTGTCCGGGTCGCAGTTCCTGCAAGTGTTGGAGGGTCCTTCCGTCGCCGTTAATGAGCTGTTCGGGCGCATCATTCGCGATCCACGGCACCATGATGTGCAGTTGATCTCCTTCGAGCAAATCGGGCCGACTTACTTTGACGACTGGAATATGCATCTGGTCGACTTGTTCGACCTCTCCAAACATCCGCGCGAGCTGTTATCTGGAAAATACCAGACCAGTAACGGCGTGGTGCAGATCCCGGAACGTTTGCACGAGGTCTATTCATTATTGCTCGATGCCCGCGGCATTTGCCGTAACCGCCCTTGGGAAGAAACCTTATCGGCATCGACTGTCGGGTCGAATACTCGTCCAACTGGCTCTTCTACAGCAGGCAACTCCGACACTATGCTGAAGACCAGGTCCGCATCGGCGGCAAGCTAGGCGAGCATCAGGTCAATCGCATCAGCTCCTATGTCGCGACCGGCGCTGAAGCCATACCTCTAATCCTTGGGCGTTCAACTCTAGATCCACGTCCAACAAATCCATCATCCGGGCGTCGCTGAGCTCACAGCCCTGCTGGCGCGCGTCGGCTAACAGATGCGCTGTGATCCTGTCCTTGATGCGGCTTTGCCGGCCTTCGTCGGCATTCTCTTCTTCGGTCAAGGCAATATCGGCCAAAGCGCGGATGCTTTGGCGCAGGCTGTCGACTCGCTCTGCCGGCCGATCGATGCAGCCGTAATGCGTCAGATAAATTGCTTCGGGTTCGAAGGCCATCATATGGTCGAGGCTGGTCTGCCAGGCATCGGGATCGAACGCCACCGGCGTGGTGGGCGCGAACAGCCAAGGACCGGCGGCGCTGTCGAACTCGCGATAGGAGATACCGAAGGTGTCACCAGTGAACATGCCGGCGCTGCCCGCGTCGAAGATACAACCGTGGTGATTGGCGTGCCCTGGCGTGTGGATAAAGGTCAGGGTACGCCCGTTGAAATCGAATGTTTGCCCATCCTCGGCGGCGATGACGCGTGCTTCCGGTATCGGTAGGAGCGCACCGAAGTGTTGGTTAAACTCGGCTTCGCCGTAAACGGCGGTGGCACCGGAAATCAGTTTGGACGGATCGATCAGATGCGACGCTCCTTTGGGGTGCGCAATCAACGTAGCGTTAGGGCAAGCCGCCATCAGCGTGCCGGCACCGCCGGCATGATCCAGATGTACATGGGTTGGGATCACATAGTCCACCTGGGCTGGGGTCAAGCCTAGGTCCGCAATGACGCTCAGGATGCCGGGCACACTGTTGGCGCCGCCGGTTTCGACCAGGGCGAGCCGATCTTGGTTGCGCAGCAGATAGCAGGCGGCGAGCCCGTGTCGGTAGAGGCCGGTCTCGATGCAGTAGACGCCGTCACCGACGGCTTGGTATGGAACAGTAGACATGAGTGTTGGATATTGGCTCGGATAGGCACTAAATGAGTGCAGAATACACGCCTGTGGTAATGATCTGCTACAGCGTAGAATAAAGCTCTTCGATGACACAACCATGAGTATAAAATGGAACAATTCCACGGTACGACTATTCTCTGCGTACGCCGCGGCAACTCCGTGGCGATCGGCGGCGATGGCCAGGTTTCGTTAGGTCAGACGGTGATGAAGGGCAATGCGCGCAAGGTGCGGCGTCTGTACAAGGGCGAGGTCATCGCGGGCTTCGCCGGCGCCACCGCGGATGCCTTCACATTGTTCGAGCGCTTCGAGGGCAAACTGGAAAAACACCAGGGCCATCTGACCCGCTCCGCGGTGGAACTAGCCAAGGACTGGCGCACCGACCGCATGCTGCGCCGACTCGAGGCAATGCTCTGTGTCGCAAACCGCGAGGCATCCCTGATCATCTCCGGCACCGGCGATGTGTTGGAACCCGAAAACGATCTGATGGCGATCGGCTCCGGCGGGGCTTTTGCGCAGGCCGCGGCCACGGCGTTGCTAGAGCATACCGAACTCGGGCCACGCGCTATTGTCGAGCGCGCCTTGGGCATTGCCGCGGATATCTGCATCTATACCAATCATAACCTCACCCTCGAAGAACTGGAGACGGTTTGAGTTTAACCGCAGCATGACAGAATCTGTTCAGCAGGCCGCGGTGACGCAACCGCGTCCCCTTCCCATACCAATCATGACTGCTGGACCGCGGTCGGCTTCAGTCCCCTCAAGATAGATTTCCATGTCCGAAATTACTCCCCAACGCATCGTATCCGAGCTTGACAAACATATCATCGGTCAACAGGCCGCCAAACGCGCAGTCGCCATCGCGCTGCGCAACCGCTGGCGGCGGGCGCAGATTGCCGAGCCGATGCGCTCTGAGATCACACCGAAGAATATTCTGATGATCGGCCCCACCGGGGTCGGCAAAACGGAGATCGCCCGCCGCCTGGCCAGGCTCGCGGATGCGCCCTTTATCAAGATCGAGGCCACCAAGTTCACCGAGGTAGGCTATGTGGGCCGCGATGTGGAGTCCATTATCCGCGATCTGGCGGATATTGCCGTTAAGATGGAGCGCGAGAAAGAGATGGAGCGCAACGCCAGCCGCGCTGCGGCCGCTGCCGAAGAGCGCATTCTCGATGCCTTGCTGCCACCACCTTCTGGTTTTGAGGAGGACAGCAAGGGAGTTGGTGCGTCCTCGGCCACGCGCGAGAAATTCCGGCAGAAACTGCGTGATGCGCAACTCGACGAACGTGAGATCGAGATCGAGGTCAGCCAATCGGCGCTTGGGGTGGAAATCATGGCCCCGCCCGGGATGGAAGAAATGACCAATCAGCTGCAAGGTCTGTTTCAGAATCTGAACTCCAATCGGACCAAAAGGCGTCGGCTGCAAATCAAGGATGCGCGTAAAATGCTGCTCGATGAAGAGGCGGCCAAGTTAATCAACGAGGAAGAAATGAAATTGCGCGCAATGACCAATATGGAACAAAACGGGATCGTGTTTCTGGACGAACTCGACAAGGTGACTCGCCGTTCCGAGCAGGTGGGCGGTGCCGATGTATCGCGCGAGGGCGTACAGCGCGATTTGCTGCCATTGGTGGAAGGCAGCACGGTGTCCACCAAGCATGGTATGGTCAAAAGCGATCACATCCTGTTCATTGCTTCCGGCGCTTTCCATCTGGCCAAGCCGTCGGACCTGATACCGGAATTGCAGGGCCGATTGCCGATTCGCGTCGAACTGCAGGCGCTGACCACGGATGATTTTGTGCGCATCCTGACCGAGCCGAATGAATCCCTGACCGATCAATACCAGGCGCTGCTGGCCACCGAGGGGGTGCGGCTGGAGTTTGCCGAGGATGGCATCCGGCGCCTGGCCGAGATTGCGTTCCAGGTCAACGAGCGCACCGAAAACATCGGCGCTCGGCGGCTACACACGGTCATGGAGCGCTTGTTGGAAGACGTTTCCTTTAATGCATCCGAGCTGGATCGGGTGCCGATTACCATCAATGCGGCTTATGTGGACCAAAACCTGGGCGAACTGGCGGCGGACGAGGATCTGTCGCAGTACATTCTGTAAAGGGAAGTATTACAACCACTGCGACCCTGCCGCAAAAGGCAAGAACGCCCAACCGCGCGAACGCTGCGCAGAAATCCCGCCGCTCGTGCACATATCGTACATTCTGGCGTTTTTCATGGGTCAAAGACGAGGTACCGCTTGTTGTTGAGCCGTTGCTTAGTAGCGGTTCATGAATAACCTATACCACGCTATCCAAACATCGGCGGAGTGCAATCGGGGTCGGGGTCGCTATCGGAATCGGAATCGGAATCGAGAGATAAAACGCCCTATGCCATTCGGTCATGAGAAGCGCGACGTCTAGCGTGCGGCCATCGAGTCTGTTGGCTGGGCCTAGCGCTAATGCGAGCATGTGAAAGGACAGCGTAACGCGAGGGATCAACGCCTGTGCTCATCGTAGGTGCGCATCGTAGGCGCGCATCGCAGGCCATCGCGCTGAACATTGCCGAGGGTAACGGCACAGCGACGAGCGGGGATCGATGCCGGTCGTTTAAAAGCGCACGAGGCTCGGCGCTGGAGTGCGCTGCGATTGAGGACGTGCTCGCTGGTGTGCGATGCGTTGTCCGCAGACGACAACAGCAAGCAAAAGGCACTGCTCGATCGTCGTGTGGCCATGCTCACGACGCTCGGACAGCGTGGCTAGGCGGTCAGGGAGGAGCTTGGCGGATATCGGGTTGGTCAGTTCGATACCGACGCCGATACCGATACCGATAGCGGTACCGAATGAGTCGGCAGGCGACACCCAAGCCAAAAACCTGTTTAGCTTGTTTCTGCACCATCACTTACCCATTTTATTCCAGTGTTTCTACAGCGCGGCACTGGCCGCACAAGCCGCTATGGAGTTTCTCTATGCCGACCCCAACCGAATTGAATTTACACCGCACCTCGCGGGTACTCGAGATCACCTTTGACGACGGCGCCCATTACAATCTGCCGGTGGAACTTTTGCGTGTCTACTCGCCCTCCGCTGAGGTGCAGGGCCACGGTCCTGGCCAGCGCGTATTGCAGCTTGGTAAAGAGGATGTGAACATCGATAAGATCGAGCCAATTGGCAACTATGCGGTCTGCCTCTACTTTGACGACGAACACAACACCGGCATCTTCTCCTGGGAATACTTACATAATCTGGGCCAGCACCAGGAGGCTTTGTGGAAAGACTATCTGGATGAACTGGAGAAGGCGGGCCATAAGCGTAAAGTCCGCCCCTCCTGACCGCTCCTCCTCATCGTATCCGATGAGAATAGGATCTAATTAGCTTTAAGTGCATGGCGCCATCATACAAGACCATCACATAACGCCATCAAATAGCGTTAGAATGGCCCGGCCGGACCACCAGCGCCAGCACCAGATCAACCTCTGACCTATCACCGGCTCAAGCCAAACGGAGCATGCAGATCCATGTCCGATGACAAGACCACCCATTTCGGCTATCAGAAGGTCTCGGTCGAAGAGAAGCAACAACATGTGCGCGCGGTATTCGACTCCGTGGCGACGCGTTATGACCTAATGAACGACCTGATGTCGGCGGGAGTCCATCGACTGTGGAAAAGGCGGCTGGTGGAGATGGCCGGAGTACGCCGTGGGCAACGGGTGTTGGATCTGGCCGCGGGCACCGGCGATTTATCGGAAAAGTTCTCTCGTATCGTCGGCCCCGATGGCATTGTGGTGATGTCCGACATCAATGAAGCGATGCTGGAGCAAGGCCGAACGCGCCTGGTGAATGCAGGCCTCGTTGGTCATCTCGACTACAGCATCGCCAACGCCGAAGCCCTGCCCTTTGCCAACGACTGTTTCGATTGTGTAACCATCGGTTTCGGGTTGCGCAATGTTACCCACAAGCAATTTGCGTTGGATGAAATGTTTCGCGTGCTGAGGCCAGGCGGGCGGGCGCTGGTGCTGGAGTTTTCGCATCCCACCATCGCACCGCTGGCGCGCGTCTACGATCTGTATTCTTTTTCGGTGCTTCCGATGCTGGGCAAGTTGGTGGCTGGAGACGCCGACAGCTATCGTTACCTGGCCGAATCGATTCGTATGCATCCGGATCAACAGACATTGCTGTCGATGATGGAGCAGTCCGGTTTCGAGCGTTGTACCTTCCTCAATCTTACCGGTGGTGTGGTTGCAATCCACCGTGGCTATAAACTGTGAGTAACCCCGTGGACGAGAACGACGACATCACCACCGAGGGCATCCCAATCCCGGATGCATTACTGGCTTCGGCAGAAGGTGCATTAAATGCACTGTTGGCGCTGGATGCGGAGGGTGCAAGCCGATTGCAATCCATCCAGGGCCGGGTTCTGCTGCTGGAATTAGTCGGATTCGGCACGCGTATTTACGTGGTCACAGGGGAAACCGGGCTGTTGCTTTTCTCCACCTATGACAGCGAGCCGGATTGCGTCGTACGCGGCACTCCCGGGGCGCTGCTCGCCATGGCCTTGAGTGAACATCGCGAAGATGCCGTCTTTGAAGGTTCTCTCCAGATCGACGGCGACAATGGCGTCGCCCAGACTCTGGGCGAGGTCTTCAAAGGCCTGGATATCGACTGGGAAGAGTGGCTGTCGAAGGTACTTGGCGACAGCGTTGCTCACCGCCTTGGCATGCAAGCCCGATCCGCGGGACAATGGGCAAAGCGCAACAGCGACATGCTGACTCGGAATGTGCGCGAATATTTACAGGAAGAGAGCCATCTTCTGCCTGCCGACAACGAAATGCGCACATTTCTCGACGATGTCGACAGGGTGCGAGACGACGTCGAACGCCTCGAGGCGCGCGTAAATCGGCTCGCGGCTCGGTTACACAAACCCTAAGGATTCTTCAACGCCCCGCCATGCTTCGTTTCTCGCAGGCACTGCGCCTGCTGCATATCAATATCGTGCTGCTCAAGCACGGGCTGGACGAGGTGGTCATCGCGACACGACTGTTCCGCCCGCTGCGTTTCCTTCTCTATCTGGCGCCCTGGCACTGGATGCGACGAGACTTGCCGGCCTATCCAGTGCGGGTGCGGCTCGCATTGGAGGAATTGGGGCCGATTTTCATCAAGTTCGGTCAGTTGTTATCCACCCGCGTTGACCTACTGCCTGAGGATTTGGCCTTCGAATTGGCCAAGCTACAGGATCGCGTACCGCCTTTCCCGGGTTCAGATGCGCGGGCATTGATCGAAAACGCCTGGGGCAGGCCGGTGGAAGCGGTATTAGATGAGTTCAAAGAACAACCGCTGGCTTCTGCTTCCATTGCCCAGGTGCATACCGGGCGTCTGAAAACCGGCGAGGAAATCATCGTCAAGGTGCTTCGCCCAGGGATCGACAAGATCATCCGTCGTGATGTTGACTTGTTATACACCTTCGCCGGCTTGGTGCAGCGTTACTTTTCGGAGGGTCGCCGGCTACGCCCGGTGGAAGTCGTCAGGGAATACGAAAAGACCATCTTCGATGAGCTCAATCTGCTGCGCGAAGCGGCCAACGCCTCCCAGTTACGGCGCAATTTCAAGCACAGCCGCGATTTGTATATACCGGAGGTGTACTGGGACTGGACGCGCGTCAACGTGATGGTGATGGAGCGCATCTATGGCACCCCGGTTTCACAAGTCGCCGAACTCAAGGCCCAGGGCATCAGCATGCGCCAACTCGGCACACGCGGCGTGGAAATTTTTTTCACCCAGGTGTTCCGGGACAATTTCTTTCATGCGGACATGCACCCGGGCAACATTTTTGTCGAACCCAGCGGGCGCTACATTTCGGTGGATTTTGGCATCATCGGCACGCTGACCAAACAAGATCAACGTTATCTGGCGGAGAATCTGCTGGCCTTTTTCCACCGCGACTATCGACGCGTCGCGGAATTGCACCTGGAGTCCGGTTGGGTGCCTCAGGGAACCCGGGTGGAAGAGTTCGAATCCGCGATCCGTACCGTCTGCGAGCCCATTTTCGAAAAGCCCTTATCGGAAATTTCCTTTGGCGCTTTCCTGGTAAACCTGTTTCAGACCGCGCGGCGCTTCGATATGGAGATTCAGCCACAGCTGGTGTTGCTGGAAAAGACCTTGCTCAATATCGAGGGCATGGGCCGCCAGCTCTATCCCCAGTTGGATCTCTGGACCACCGCCAAGCCCTATATGGAGCACTGGATGCGTGATCAGATCGGTCTACGCACCTTGTTTCAGCGCAGCGTCGATAACTGGCCGGCCTTGGCAGAAAGGCTACCGGAACTCCCAGCGGCCGCCAGCCGTCTGATCGAACATTTCGACCGCCAGGCCAATCTCCATCCCAACAGCCCGTCTGTTGATCTGCAGGACATCCAGCGTGCGTTGCAGGCCAGTAATCGACGCCTGCTATCCACCTTGGCCGCCTCGGTTCTGGCGATCTGCGCAACCGTGCTGCTGCTATTGCCTGCACCTGAACCCAGGGTGCCTTTATTGCTTCCCGGCGTTGCGGTATTGCTGATTATTACTAGCCTCGGCTTGCTCTGGCGGGCGTTGCTGAGTCCCTATCGCGCCACCAGCTAGCTGTCGCGCCGATGCGCCAAATCCACCAGCTTGGCGCTGACGATGGCCCCGAGTCGCTCGAACAGATCGGTTCCCGTTTCCTGGGTAAAGCGCTTGGGATTGCTGCTGCCAATGGCCAGCACGCCAGTCTTATCCTGGGTTTTGATGGGAATGAGCGCGGCGGAATGGATGGTTGCAGCCGCATCACCGAACAGGACTTCGCTCTGCGGCGACAGCAGCGGGCCGCAGACACAGCGGTCCCGGTCGATAAAATCAACAAAGGCGTTGACCAAGGGGTCGGCAGCATGCTGATCGGGTTCCACGGAAAACAGCTTCAATGCCACCGCGTCGGCATTGAAATCCTCGCACAATGCCGTTTCCAGCACATGGCGGGCTTGCTTGATGTCGGGCGATTTGATCAGCTCGAGGGTAATTTCATGCAATTTACCGGACAGCCGGTCATAGTCGCGAGCGCGGGCGACTAGATGGTTGAGCCTGCCACGTTCGATGCCAAGTTGCTCGCGCAGCACCGCCACCTGATGCTCGATGAGCGACACCGCGCCGCCGACGCCATGCGGAATGTGCAGCTTAGCCAACACTTCGCCATGGCGCACCAAAAAGTCCGGATGCTGCAAGAGATAGGCCGCGACCGCCGCCTCGTTGTCGTTTTCGTTCTTGTCACCAGTTGTCTGAACGCTGGTCATGGCTCGATGACTCCATCATAGACTCGGGTTGCGGGGCCGGTCATGAGGACTTCGGCGCCCTCGCCGGGCCATTGTATTACGAGGTCTCCGCCGGGCAGTGTCACGCGCACGCGCTGGTCGAGCAGGCCCTGGAGATTGCCAATGACCACGGCGGCGCAGGCGCCGGTACCGCAGGCCATGGTCTCGCCGACGCCGCGTTCCCAGACGCGCAGCCGGAGGTGACCGGCATCGACGATTTGCATAAAGCCGACGTTGACGCGCTTTGGAAAACGCCTGTCCCGCTCAATGCGCGGGCCAAGCGTTGTCACTGGCGCATGTTCGATGTCATCGACCCGCAGCAGCGCATGCGGATTGCCCATCGACACGGCGCCGATCCGAACCATGTCGCCATCCAGGGATAGGTCATAGCACGCCGCCTGCCGCTGGGCGTCAAACGGGATATCCGCCGGTTCCAGTCGTGGTACGCCCATGGCCACGCTGATCTGCCCGTCTGGCTCGATGCGCAGCCGGATTACACCGGTCGCGGTGCCCACCAGAATCGTATCCTTGGCGGTCAGGCCCTGCTCACGGACGAAGCGGGCAAAGCAACGAGCGCCATTTCCGCATTGTTCCACCTCGGAGCCGTCGGCGTTGAAGATGCGATAGTGAAAGTCGGTGTCCGGCAGACGCGCGGGTTCCACCAGCAACACCTGATCGCAACCGATACCGAAACGTCGGTGGGCCAGGTTTCGGCTGAGTTCTGGGGTAATATTCACCGCTTGCCGGATGGCGTCGATAACCACGAAGTCGTTGCCGAGTCCATGCATTTTGGTGAAGTGCAAGGACATCAGTGCAACCGGCCCCAGACCGCCAGATGCCGATCACTGACCACCCCAACCTCCAGCTGGTCAGCGAGCCCAGCGTCCTCGAGTTGTGCGCTGACCTCGGCGGGCTCGAAGGCAGCAAACAGGGAGTTGCGGAAATCCCGTCTGAGCACCTCCGATTCGTTGCGGGCATAGCTTTCCACCAAGGCCGCAACCCAGCCGGCGGAAGCCGGTCTCATCAGATCCATGATCAGCACCAATGCGCCGGGCTTGGCGGCAATGCGCAGCGTGTCCCAGAGCACGCGCGGTTGATGCAGATGATGCAGTAGGCTATTGGATAAAATCAGGTCGTAGGCGTTGCGCTCCAGGGTTTGCGACGGCAATTGATCTTGGATCAGCCGCGCTCGCTTGGCTACCCCGGGCAGCGCATCGATGTGTGCCTGGGCCAGGGCGAGCATCGACGCACTGCCGTCGAGGGCGTCGCAACTGGCCTTGCTGTAACGGCGCAGAAAACGGATGACGATGTCCGCTGGACCGCAGCCCAAATCCAGCGCGCGTTTATCAATCAATTCGCCCGGATTTTGCTCTTCCAGCAGGCGCATGAACAGCGAATTGGACTCCGTGAAGTCTGCCCTATCGTAGGCAAGGGCTTGTTCGTCGGTATCCATCAACTCGGGTTCGAGGCGTCGTTTCATAGAGAATGTGTTCGGTTTGTCACTTCGGGCTCTGCTTTTCAAGGCAACAGCAACTCGTTGGCGAACAGGTCCGTCAATGCTTCGCGTCGGCGCACCAGATGTGCTTCGCCGCCGTCCACCAATACCTCGGCCGCCCGCGGTCGGCTGTTGTAGTTGGAACTCATCGTGAATCCATAAGCGCCACTGGAGCGCACCGCGAGCAGATCCCCGACGGCCAGCGCTAACCGACGGCTCTTGCCGAGGAAGTCGCCGGTTTCGCACACCGGGCCGACGATGTCCCAGTTCAGCATTTCAATGTCGTCGCGACGATGCACCGGCACGATTTCCTGCACGGCTTGGTACAGGGCAGGGCGCAACAGGTCATTCATGGCCGCGTCGACAATGGCGAAGCGGTGGGTATCCGTGGGCTTGAGGTATTCGACGCGAGTCAGCAGCAGTCCGGCATTGCCAGCAATGGCACGGCCGGGTTCTAGGATGATCTGGTACCGGCGCTCGCTGAGCCGCTCGCTCAGTGCCTCGGCATACACCGCCGGCTCCGGTGGTTGCTCATCGGTATAGCGGATGCCGAGGCCGCCGCCTAAATCCAGATGTGCGATGTCGATGCCCTGCTCCTGCAGCCGATCCGCCAGCGCCAGGATGCGGTCCAGCGCAGCCAGGAAAGGTGCCAGCTCGGTCAGCTGAGAGCCGATATGACAGTCGATGCCGAGCACTTGAATCCAGGGCATAGCCGCGGCGCGCCGGTATAGGATCTCCGCGGCCTGTCTATCGATGCCGAATTTATTCTCGCGCAGTCCAGTGGAGATGTAGGGATGAGAGCGAGCATCCACGTCTGGATTCACGCGTAGAGAAATCGGCGCCGGGATCTGCAGCTCGGCAGCCAGTGCGGCAATACGCTCCAATTCCGGTTCGGATTCCACATTGAAGCAGCAAATGCCGACTTGCAGCGCGCGGCGAATCTCATCGGCGCGCTTGCCGACTCCGGAGAAGATGACGCGGCGCGGATCGCCGCCGGCCGCCAACACACGCTCCAATTCGCCCACCGAGACGATGTCGAAACCGGAGCCGAGACGGGCCAGCAGGTTCAGTATGGCCAGATTGGAATTGGCCTTGACTGCGAAGCTTATTAGATGCGGGCGCTGCGCAAAGGCCTGGTCGAACACGTGCCAATGACGCTCCAGCGTGGCCCGGGAATAGACATAGCATGGAGTGCCAAAACGCTCCGCGATTGCAGCCAGGGGCAAGTCCTCGACAAACAGATGCTCACCACGATAGTTGAAATGGTCCATGGTCTCTGTCACAGCCCCTCAGCTGAAGGTGAGACTGGCCCCGGGGTTGCGTCTGGAATGTCTTCGATCGCCTCCAGTCCCTCGCCAAGGGGATCTGGCACCGGAGTCGATGGTACAGTCTGCGGCGCGGAGCCGGCAGCCTTATCCTCGGGCAGGTAGAGATCCCCTGTCTGACCGCAGGCCACCAGGATTTGGCCGATGGCCAGTACCGTTACGACGGCATAAAACAAAGAATTGGCCCAACAATGCATGATAAATGGAGCGAGTTGCTAGACGAGTTGTGCAAACTGCCCAGCATGTGCTGAGCCGTGTCGAAATGTTCTTTTCTTGCGTGCTCTCGGTCGATCGATCTCTTGGTTACTTCAATGTCTTGTCGCCGATTTGGGTTATGGATTCATGGTCTTTTTCGCCCCGCGGCCAGTGCAGATTGGGTCGCCTACCGAGGCGCTTTCTGTCGAAAAACAGACCGCCTGGCTTGTCTTCTCGTCCGGCCTTGAGCAAGGTTTGCACCGCTTCCCGCTCGAATGCCTGGTGTTCCGCACAGCGGACCTCAGCAATCAACAGCATAGCTGTAGAGACCGCTGTGCAGACCAGTCCTCTAGGCCGGTGATGATCAAGACCGCCATTTTCATGTCCAGCGGGCAGGCCGGCACATTGCGTGGGCAATGACCGCTTGAAAGCGCAAATGAACAAGTTTGTCTCTAACGTCCCCTGAGTGCTCTCATCACTCGGTCTTGAAGCGACTTGGCCCACTCGGGTTGCGGCAAATTCCAACCGATGATGATGCCCACGATGATCCAAAACAGAATCGTCCACATAGTACGTTACTCGATCGAGGCTGAACAAAATTTGACCTTGCACTGCTGATGGTGCAGGTGTCCGCATCCGTTATCGAGGCAGAGACCGATTCTGTGTGGTATCCCAGGATAGGATCTCGGGCGCAGCATGGTACGGTCAAGTGCGGTTACGCCAGGTCAAGGTAAAATACGAATCGGTGTGCCGTTGCGAACCAAGCGCCAGATTTCATCCATCTCCGGATTGGTGACGGCAATGCAGCCATCGGTCCAGTCGCGTCCGTCGTACTCCTTCGCGACCTTGGCCGAGGTCAGCCAGTTGGGACGCCCGTGAATCATGATCATGCCGCCTGGACTAAAGCCCATGGCGCGGGCAAAGGCGCGATCGCGTTCGTTCGGGTAGGACACATGAATCGACTTGTAGAAGCTGCTGCGCGGATTACGCCAGTCGAGAATATAGTCACCTTCCGGTGTACGCTCGTCACCCTCGGCCATCTTGTGGCCACGCGGGTTATCGCCGAGCGAGATGCTATAACTGCGATAAACCTCCCCGTCTTTGATCAATTCCATCTGGCGTTTGCCTTTGCGCACCACTACGCTGTCGATCATCCGACTCACCGTCGGCTCCGGCTTCGACGCACAACCTGTGAATGAAATCGCGCCAAAAACCAGCATTGATATTAGAACCAGCAGGCGAGTCATATTGTCACGGTCAGAGGCTCTATGGCTAGGATGTGTCTGGCCATCGGGTATGTTCTCGATCGCGCTCCAGTTACCGATCGTGGTAGCTTTTTGCGTCATCTGTGCTACTGATCTCGATGATTGAAAAATGGATTGCAGCTTCGCGCCCTCGGTCGAACCAATGCTGCGGATAGGAGTAAAGCATGCAAATTTTGCGATCTGAGATTAATAGTTTAAGAAAGTTTTTTCAAGTATTTTTACAATAATACACGGCAAATTGAAGCAATCTCTGCCATTAACGCCGCGGCGCCTTGTGGCGCAACACATTAGGACCAATACAACGCTCGATAAATCCCGATAGCCGCATATAGCCCTGTTTGACGGCAACGTCGAGCGCGCGTTCCAATGCGCTGCGTTGCAGGATCTCCGGCAGGCCGCCGATCCTAGGCATGTTGGCATTTGAGAACCTTCTGATCAATGGCTCAGCTTGTTATCGCCGAGACTTGAATGCTTTTCCCTCGTGGGCGCAGGAGCGCGAACGCCAGCGGACCAAGGGCGAGCAGCAGCCAGGTGGGTGGGTGGCTCCGACAGCAAGGCCCTTTGCGTCAGACGCAATATACCGGGCTCAATGGTCGAAAGACCTGTGGGGAAGGCAGTTGGGTCATCCGAGTCGAGCATTGCTGAGGCATCGATGCCGCGGATCTGGAAACGCTCCAGCCCGCTCGGGTCCAGCAGGCCGACTTCGAAGGTGATTCCTCCGACCAGATCGATTCCGCTGTCCGCGTAGTCACCGACAAGATCGTCATAGAGCCAAAGATCAAATAGGTTATCGCCGATTTGCGGCATTCCAACGGCAGGCCCCGGCAGGGTGATCAACCCGATTCGGGCGCCATCGGCGGCATACTCGTAGCCGCTCGCCCAGTCTGGATCGAACCAGATGGGGTCGAAAAGTCCCGGGTCGTGCTTCAAATTTGGATATTATACGGGCAGTCCAAATTCATACCGATTAATAAACAGGCCGATCACGATATCATGCATTTTCTCGAGTTTAGAGAAACAAATTGTTTTCGAGTCAAACGTTTAATTCGCGTCCGCAGTGTCAGATGCTCGCGTTTTATTTTGGCTCATATGGGACACAAGGTGAACAGATAATAGTCCCGTTGGAAATCAACGTGCTGTATCACGTCCTCACCTTAGAGCCCACATGAGCGACCTCCTTTATGTCCTACCCCAGAAAGGCCAGGGGGCGACCCAGCACTCGTGTCACCAGCCGCCACTTCACCGTCACTTACTGGTCGGTACCGACATATATGGTTTGCAGTATATTAGAAGCATGAAAGCAACCGAATTCTTCTCTGCCTTGGCGAACGACACGCGTCTTCGCTGCCTGGTGCTCTTGTCGCGCCACACCGAACTGTGCGTGTGCGAGCTGACTCACGCGCTCGGTGCGAGCCAGCCGCACATCTCGCGCCACCTGGCCCAGCTGCGCGAGCTGGGTATCGTGAGCGACCGTCGCGAGGGGCTCTGGGTCTACTACAGCATCAATCCGGCACTGCCGTCCTGGGCCAGGGTCGTGCTCGACGAGACGACGTCCGGAACCGCCGCTTCTTCTCCGTTCGCCGAGGACGAGGCCGGCCTCGCCGCGATGGTGAATCGACCCGGCGCTGCACGTTGCGCCTGATTGTCGCCATCCGTCCTTCTGCCTGAAAACAGGACATTCTCCTCGGCGGTAACACCCTCCAAGCTTCGCGCTTCGGCCGCTCGTTCGAGCGCGTCCCGAAGAGCGCCGATGGCGCAACGCTCTCGATTTCTCGCACTTGCCTGATCCGGGCGTGCGGCATCGCCCGCGACGATCGTCGGTGCCACCTCGCCGCGTGACCCCTGGCCGCATAGCCGCTTCGAACCGCCAACGTACCATCGCACGACATTCCGTAACACAAATATTCCGATAATCATATATACTGTGCTCCAGATTCAAGCTGAGCCTATCCGAGGAGCATCCATGAACTTGCGCGTTCCCCACCTTGTCGTCGTCTGCCTGGCCTCTGTGCTCGTTCTCGGCGGATGCGAACAGTCCGCCGAGAACGAGCCCACGGTTTCTGCCACCGACGATTCCCCCATGCACATCACCGGCGCCGGCTCGTCGTTCGCCGCGCCCATGTTCAACAAGTGGTTCGAGGTCTACACCGAGGATCACGCGGACCTATCGCTCAGCTACGACTCCGTGGGCAGCGGTGAGGGCATTGATCGCTTCCTCGCCGGCACCGTGGATATCGGTGCAACAGATGCGCCGCTGCGCGCGGACGAGGCCGCCACGGTCGGAGGTCCCTACCTGCAGCTCCCGGTCACCGCCGGCATGATCGCCATCGCTTACAACCTGCCCGATGTCGCCGGGCCGCTGAATCTGCCGCGCGATGTCTATGCGGATATCTTCCGCGGTGCTCTGCACCGTTGGGATGATCCGCGCATCGCCGCCGCCAACCCCGGCGTTGCGCTGCCCCACAAGCTGATCCAAGTGGTCGCCCGTCAGGACTCGAGCGGCACCACCTTCGCCTTCACCAACCACCTGGCCGCGATCAGCGACCAGTGGGACGCCGGGGTCGGCAAGCGGATCGACTGGCCCGGTGGGACCATGCTCGCGCGCGGTAACGAGGGCGTCGCAGGGCGGATTAAGCTCACCGAGGGCTCCATCGGTTATGTCGAGGCCGGCTTCGCCCAGCGCCTGCACCTGCCGCTGGCCTGGCTGGAGAACCGCGGCGGCGGCTTCGTCGCCCCGAACACTGAAACTGGTCAGCGCGCCTTGGCCGGAGGCTCGGACGCGATCCCGGAGGACCTCTCCGTCGTCATCATCGACCCGGCCAGTGCACGCTCCTATCCCATCGTCACCTACACCTGGGCGCTGCTGCGTTCCGGCAATGGTGACGACCCCGCCAAGGGCAAGGCCATCGAGGAGCTGATCCGCCGGGTCCTGACCGATTGGCAGTCCTACGCCGGTGCCCTCTGGTACGTCCCGCTGCCGTACAGCGTGGTCAAGGCCGCCTTGGCCGAGCTGCAAGACGCCGGTCGCTGATCGACAAGGCGCCCGCGCAAACAGGAGCCCCGAACCATGAAACGTTTTCTCATCATCGGCGGCAGCGACGCTGGCATCAGCGCGGCGTTGCGCGCCCGCGAGCTGGATCGCGAGGTCGAGCTGACGCTGGTGGTCGCCGACCGCTATCCGAACTTCAGCATCTGCGGCATCCCCTATTTCCTCAGTGGCGAGGTGGCCTCGGCCGATGACCTGGCCCATCGCAAGGCCGCCGATATCGAGGCCCATGGGATTCGGCTGCTGCTGGAGCACCGTGCAGTCCGGATCGACTCTGAACAGCACCGCGTCGATGTGCGCGGCCCGGATGGCGAAACCGAAACGCTGCCCTACGACAAGCTCTTGATCGGCACCGGCGCGGTCTCAATCCGCCCAAACCTGCCTGGGATCGACCTGCCCGGCGTCTTTCCGCTGCGCTGGATGGGCGACACCCTGGCGCTCGATGACCTCCTGCGCACCCGCGCACCGCGCCCAGCTCATCAAAGGGTCCTGATCATCGGCGGCGGCTATATCGGCATGGAGATGTCCGAGGCCCTGACCCGACGGGGCCTGAGCGTCACTGTGGTTGAGGCGATGCCGAGCGTGCTGACCACCGTCGATCCGGACCTTGGCGCGCGGGTCGGGGCCGAGCTTGGCCGGCACGGGGTCGAGGTCATCACCGAGACTCGGATCGAGGGCATCGACGCCGACGGGGACGCGCTCGCCGTGCGCGGCAGCGGCGGCTTTGCGCGGCGTGTCGACCTGGTGCTCGTCGTCATCGGCGCGCGCCCGGAGACGACGCTCGGCACCGACGCCGGGGTGGAGACCGGACTCAACGGCGCGTTCAAGGTCTCGCGGCGCATGGAAACCAACCTGGCGGATGTCTATGCCGCAGGCGACTGCGTCGAGACCTGGCACCGCATCACCGACCGCCACACCTACCTGCCGCTGGGGACCACCTCCCACAAACAG
The DNA here is from genome assembly GCA_016745215.1 of Thiohalocapsa sp. PB-PSB1. Lineage (GTDB taxonomy): Bacteria > Pseudomonadota > Gammaproteobacteria > Chromatiales > Chromatiaceae > Thiohalocapsa. Next base: position 1,594,286 of record CP050890.1, on the reverse strand, counting down.
GGCCGCATTGCCGGAGAGAACGCGGTCGGCGGTCGCAGGGAGTTCCAGGGCAGCCTCGGCACCCAGTCGGTGCGCTTGTTCGACTCGGTGATCGCGCGCACTGGGCTGCACGACCGCGACGCCCGCGCGGCGGACATCGAGCCGTTCTCCGCGGACAGCACCCATTGGGACCACAAGGTCTACTATCCGGGCGCCAAGGAGATGCTGATCCGCATCACCGGCGAGCGCAGCACCGGCCGCCTGCTAGGCGCCCAGATCATCGGCCATTACGGCACCGAGGTCTCAAAGCGCGTGGATATCTTCGCCGCGGCACTGCACCACGGCATGACCGTGGAGGATCTGAACCACCTGGATCTCAGCTACACCCCGCCGCTCAGCAGCCCATGGGACCCGGTCCAGATGGCGGCCCAGGCGTGGGTCAAGGCCTGGCGGTTGGTCGGAGGTGAGGCATGAGCGCGCAATGCGAGGTCACGGCCAAGCAGGCCGCGGGCGCGAAGCTCGGCGTCTTCGAGCGTTGGCTCACCCTATGGGTCGCGCTCTGCATCGTCGCCGGGATCACCCTCGGGCACTTCCTCCCGAGTGTCTTCCAGTCCATCGGCGCGCTGGAGGTGGCCCAGGTCAACCTGCCCGTGGCGGTGCTGATCTGGCTGATGATCGTGCCGATGCTGCTCAAGATCGATTTCGCGGCCCTGCATCGGGTGCGCGAGCATTGGCGCGGCGTCGGCGTGACCCTGTTCGTCAACTGGGCGGTCAAGCCGTTCTCGATGGCCCTGCTGGGCTGGCTCTTCATCCGTCACATCTTCGCCCCCTACCTCCCGGCTTCGCTGCTCGACTCCTACGTGGCCGGGCTGATCATTCTGGCGGCGGCGCCCTGCACGGCAATGGTCTTCGTCTGGAGCAACCTCTCCAACGGCGAGCCTCACTTCACCTTGACCCAGGTGGCGCTCAACGACACCATCATGATCTTCGCCTTCGCGCCCATCGTCGGGTTGCTGCTGGGGCTGTCGGCGATCACCGTGCCCTGGGGCACCCTGTTCCTCTCCGTGGTGCTCTATATCGTCATTCCGGTCGCCTTCGCGCATTGGTGGCGCAAGCGACTGTTGGCAAAGGGCGGCGAGTCGGCGCTGCAACGGTTTCTGGAGCGCCTGCAACCGATCTCCCTGGTGGCCCTGCTGGCGACACTGGTGCTGTTGTTCGGCTTTCAGGGTGAGCAGATCTTGGCGCAACCCCTGATCATCGCGATGCTCGCGGTGCCGATCCTGATCCAGGTCTATTTCAACTCCGGTCTGGCCTATCTGCTCAACCGACAGGTCGGCGAGGCTCATTGCGTCGCGGCACCCTCGGCGTTGATCGGTGCCAGCAACTTCTTCGAGTTGGCGGTGGCCGCGGCCATCAGCCTATTCGGCTTCAACTCCGGCGCGGCGCTCGCCACCGTGGTGGGCGTGCTGGTGGAGGTGCCCGTCATGCTCTCGGTGGTCGCCATCGTCAACCGCAGCAAGGGCTGGTATGAACGTCGCACCGCGCAAACCTGATACACAGACGAGGACTCAACCATGGCACGCATGCATATTCACATCGCGGTCGATGACCTGGAGGCAAATATCCGCTTCTACTCCGCGCTGTTCGGCGCCGAGCCGAACGTGATCAAGAGCGACTACGCGAAGTGGAAGCTCGCCGACCCGGCAGTCAATTTTGCGATCTCCGATCGTGGCCGCACACCGGGCCTGGACCATGTCGGCATTCAAGCCGACAGCGATGAGGGGCTCGCGGCCCTGCGTGCGCGCCTAGAGGCCGGCGATATCAGCGGCGCCGAGCAGCAATCGGCCGGGTGCTGCTATGCACGCTCGGACAAGTACTGGTTGCAGGACCCCCAGGGCATCCCCTGGGAGGCATTCCACACCCTGGAGTCGATCCCGACCTTCGGCGACGACCAAGAACCTGCCCTTGCCAACCAGGATTGCGCGGGAAGCGCCTGCTGCGTGCCGATGATGCCGGTCCCGTTTACCCGTTGAATCCATGAGCGCATCCATGTTCCGATCGATTAACTTGCTACTACTTGTCGCCGTACTGGGCGCCGCCCCGGCCCATGCCGCCCCGGCCTACCTCGTCAATGCCGACTGGCTCGCCGAACACATCGAGGACGACAACCTGGTGGTGTTGGAGGTGCGCTATCACCCGCACCGCTATTTCACCGTCGGCCACATCCCCGGGGCGGTGCAGGTCCAGCGTTTCAAGGACCTCGGCGACAACACCGCCAATTTGTTGATGCGTTTTCCGTCCAAGGACGCCTTCCAGGCCACGCTGCGCCGCTGGGGCATCAGCGATGATTCCACGCTGGTGCTCTATGACGACTCGCGCACGGCGCTCGCCTCGCGCCTGTATTTCTTGCTCGCGCTGTACGGCTTCCCGATGGAGCAGGTCAAGCTGCTCGATGGCGGCACGGTGGAATGGAGCGCGTTCAACGAACTCAGTCAGGAGCCGGTTACGCGCGAGCCGGGCAACGTCACCCTCAAGGAGGCCGATGCCGCTCTGCTGGTGGAGTGGACCGACGTCTACGACGACGTCGTCTCCCGCCGCGATCCCGGCGTGGTCCTGCTCGATGCCCGCCCGCGCGACATGTACACCGGCAAGGCGATCCGCCACTCCATCTCCGGCGGCCACATCCCCGGCGCGGGCAATGTGGTCAGCCTCGACGGCACCGACGCCCAAGCCCAGATCTGGCGCGACGACGACGCCCTCGCCACGCTCTACGAAGATCTGTCCAAGGACAAGACCATCTACGTCTACTGCCACGACGGCTTCCGCATGAGCCTCGCCTGGATGCAGCTCCGGCACCTGGGCTACGAAGACGTGCGCCTCTACAACGGCGGCTGGTCCCACTTGGGCAACACGCTGACGCTGCCCGTGGTCGAGGGCGAGGAGCCGCTCGGTGGCGACTTCGCGCTTTGAGCCCGGCCAGCGATGCCTCGTGTCTTTCCACGATGATGTGTCGTTGGCCGGCACCGGCCAGCGAGAGGACAGCCCATCACAATGACAGCACATCCCTATGACGCCCTGGCCCTCGCCGACGGTGGCCAGCTGATCTTCACCCCCTGTCCAGGCACCAAGGGTGTGGGCCTTGCTGAATCCCTTGCGCAGCTGCGCCAGGCCGGCGCCGATGCCATCATCAGCATGACGCCCCGTGATGAGCTGGCAAAGCTCGAGGTTGCGGCCCTGCCCGAAGCGGTCGCCACGGCCGGCATGCGCTGGTTCCATTTCCCGGTCGAAGACGACGCGGCGCCGGGTCCAGCGTTCGAACAGGCCTGGGCAGCCAACCGCGATGCGGTGATGACGCTGGTGTCGCAACGGGGTTCCATCGCCATCCACTGCCGCGGAGGCTCAGGGCGAACCGGACTCATGGCGGCGCTGATCCTGCGCGAGATGGGCATGGACGGCGCGCAGGCCGACATGCAGGTCTTGCGGCTGCGTCCGAAGGCCCTGGCGCTGCCCGCACATACCGACTACTTGGCCGCGCGGGACGGTCAACAGCCTTAACAGGAGCAAACACAGTGACAATCAAGATCGGTATCAACGGCTTCGGCCGCATGGGCAGACTCGGCCTGCGGGCGGCGCTCGACCACGCCGGCGACGACGACGCGCCGGACCTGCACTTCGTCCAGATCAACGAGATCGCCTGCGACGCGGCGGGCTCCGCCCACCTGTTGCAGTTCGACTCCGTGCACGGACGTTGGGGGCATGCATGCAGCGGCGCCGGCGATCAGATGCGGATCGATGGCCAGGCCCTGCGCTACAGCAGCGACAAGACCATCCCCGAGACCGACTGGTCCGACTGCGACATCGTCATCGAGGCCACCGGCAAGCACCACAAGCAGCCCGAGTTGTTGCAGGCCTACTTCGAGCAGGGGGTGAAGAAGGTGGTCGTCGCCGCCCCAACCAAGGGCGCGCTGGATATGGTGTATGGCGTCAACCACCATCGCTACGATTCGGCCGAGCACCATCTGGTGACGGCGGCCTCCTGCACCACCAATTGCCTGGCGCCGGTAGTAAAGGTCATGCACGAGCAGATCGGCATCGTCCACGGCTGCATGACGACGATTCACAACATCACCAACACCCAGCACATTGTCGATCTCGGTCACAAGGATCTGCGCCGGGCGCGGGCCTGCGGCCAGTCCCTGATCCCGACCACCACCGGCTCGGCCAAGGCGATCACGAAAATCTTCCCGGAGCTCGAGGGCAAGCTCAACGGCCACGCGGTGCGGGTGCCGCTGCTCAACGCCTCGCTGACCGATTTCGTCTTCGAGGCCGCGCGCGAGGCTACCGCCGAAGACATCAACGCACTGTTTAAGACCGCCGCGGAGGGCGAGCTGGCCGGCATCCTCGGCTACGAGGAGCGTCCGCTGGTGTCGGTGGACTACCTCAACGACCCGCGCTCGTCCATCGTCGATGCCCTGTCGACCATGGTCATCGACGGCACGCAGGTGAAGGTCTACGCCTGGTACGACAACGAGTGGGGCTACGTGAACCGGATGATGGATATTGTGCGCATGCTCGCCAAAGGGCTGTAGAGCATGGACTGGAAGGTGCTGGACACTTTGGAAATAGCGCTGCTATGAACAGCAGTACCCGAAACTATCTGACCGTCACCGCCGGCTACTGGGCCTTCACAATCACCGACGGCGCCATCCGCATGCTGGTGGTGCTGTATTTCCACCAGCTCGGCTACTCGCCGTTCGAAGTGGCCATGCTGTTCCTCTTCTACGAGGTGTTCGGCATCGTCACCAACCTGGTCGGTGGCTGGCTCGGGGCACGGATCGGGCTCAATCTCACCATGCATATCGGCATGGGGTTGCAAGTGGCGGCGCTGCTAATGTTAACGGTACCGGACGCCTGGCTGTCGGTGGTCTATGTCATGGCAGCGCAGGCTCTTTCCGGCATCGCCAAGGACCTGAATAAGATGTCCGCGAAGGCGTCGGTCAAGTCGCTGACCGGCCAGGACGCGGCGGGGGAGTCCAAGCTCTTCAGGTACGTCGCGGTGCTGACGGGCTCGAAGAACGCGTTGAAGGGTGCCGGCTTCTTCGTCGGCGCCGCGCTGTTGCAGTGGACCGGCTTCCGCAACGCGTTGTTCGTGCTGGCGGCGGTACTTTTCGTGGTGCTGGTCATCACGGCGCTTCTGCTGCCGTCCGGCGTCGGCAAGCTCAAGGAGAAGGCCAAATTCACCCAGGTCTTCTCGAACACGCCGGCGGTCAACTGGCTGTCGGCGGCGCGCTTCTTCCTGTTCGGCGCCCGCGATGTCTGGTTCGTGGTCGCTCTGCCCGTCTTTCTGTACGAGGCGCTGGGCTGGTCCTTCACCGAGGTGGGCGGCTTCTTGGCGCTGTGGGTCATTGGTTACGGCTTTGTGCAGGCGGCGGCGCCGGGGCTGCTGCGCCGCGGCCGTCACGGAGCTGGACCAAGCGGCGGCATGGCGCGGACCTGGGCACTCGTACTGACAGTGATCCCGGCCAGTATCGCGCTGGGGATGGCGCACGGACCCTCGCTAGCGCCCGAGCTGGCCGCCTGGCTGGCCGATCTGACCGGGGCGGACTTTGGATGGCTCGCCGCGGCCTCGCCGAGCGAAGTACAGGGGTCCATATTGGTCGCCGGGCTGGTGCTGTTCGGGATCCTGTTTGCGATCAACTCCGCCGTGCACTCCTACCTGATCCTCGCCTACTCGGACTTCCAGAAGGTGTCCATGAACGTGGGCTTCTACTACATGGCTAATGCCGGCGGACGCCTCGCCGGCACGGTGCTGTCCGGGCTCATCTATCAGACCCAAGGACTGACCGGCTGCCTGTGGTGGTCCGCGGGCTTCGTGGCGGCGGCCTGGGTCTTGTCGTGGCCGCTGCCCGCGGTGGCGGTCGGTTCGGATAGCACGGACCCGAGAGCCGGCCATGTTTGAGCGCCTGGGGAACCTGGCCGCCTATGATCTGCTGGGCCTAGCGCCCGGATCGGCACCGGGTGACGCCGTCCAATTTTTCATCATGGACGTGGCCAAGATCTTCGTGCTGCTAGTGGCGGTGATCTACGTCATGGGGCTCCTGCGCGCCTTGTTGTCGCCGGAGCGAGTGCGGGCGTTCGTTTGCGGTCGCCCGGATTGGCAGGCGCGCGGACTGGCCGTCACCCTCGGCGCGCTGACGCCGTTCTGTTCCTGCTCCTCGGTTCCGCTGTTCATCGGGTTCGTCGAGGCCGGTATCCCGCTGGGGGTGACCTTCTCGTTTCTGATCGCGAGCCCGATGATCAACGAGGTGGCCGCCGTGATCCTGGTCGGCATCCTGGGCTGGAAGCTCGCCGCGCTCTATGTGGCGGCGGGCCTGCTCGTGGCCTGGTTCGGCGGCATCGCCATGCAGGCGTTCCGACCGGAGCGTTGGGTCGAAGACTATGTATGGAAGATTCGCATGGGACAGACTGGCGCAGTGGAGCGCGACAACTCCTTGCTGGGCCGCCACCGTTACGCCGTTGCAGAGGTCAAGGAGATCCTTGGACGGATCTGGAGATGGGTGCTGATCGGCATTGGCGTCGGTGCTCTGTTCCACGGCTTTGTTCCCGAGGACTGGGTGACGGCGCATCTGGGCGGTGATGCCTGGTACACGGTGCCAGCCGCCGTGCTGCTCGGTATTCCGCTGTACTCCAACGCTACCGGGGTGATTCCAGTGGCCGAGGCCATGCTCGGCAAGGGCGTGGCCGTCGGCACGACCCTGGCGCTAATGATGAGCGTCGCCGCACTCTCTCTGCCGGAAATGCTGATCCTGCGCAAGGTCATCCGCTGGCCAGCCCTCGCGCTGTTCGCTGGCGTGCTCGCGATCGCCTTCACTTTGGTCGGGTGGGGATTCAACCTGATCGCATGAGAGGCAAGCCAATGACTCCCGAGCTGCAATCGACCATCACCTGCCCCGAGTGCGGGTTCTCGCGTCAGGAGGCGATGCCCACGGACGCCTGTACCTGGCTTTGGGAGTGTCCCTCGTGCGGGGTCCTGCTGAAGCCGAAACCGGGAGACTGCTGTGTCTACTGTTCCTATGCAACTGTTCCTTGCCCGCCGGTTCAGCTTGCGGGCAAGGGTGGGTGTTGCACGTCTTAAGGTACAACGATGAAGAACATCAAAGTGTTGGGAAGTGGTTGTCGCAACTGCGAGATCACCGCCAAGGTGATCTCGCAGGCCGCGAAAGAGGCTGGCGTGGAGATCGAGCTCGAGAAGGTCACCGACATCGCCGAGATCATGGCATTCGGCGTCATGTCGACGCCCGGCGTCGTCGTTGACGGCAAGCTGGTGCACAGTGGCGGTATCCCCGGACCGGAGTCGGTACGTGCTTGGGTCAGGGACGCCGGGTAACAGCCGTCCCGCGATGATGGCTCATCTCTGAGCTTGGTCCTTAGCGGGTTTTTCGACGCCGTCGAAGGCCCTAGCCGTCGCCGTCCCCCCGGCAAATCGCCGCGCCAATTCGATCCGTGCAACGCTTTCTCGGTACGAGCGATGCAACAATCGCGTTGCCATCTAATGGCAGACTCGCGTCGATCTCTTGAGCCCGCCCTCAAGCTACTCGACGCTCACGGCGCAGTCGTGCGAGCGTGCTCTGGAAGCTGGAGAGCGTCAGGGAGAAGCCCTGATTGTGAAGCGTGTCGAGCACAGCGCTGTGGCTCGCCCCCGCGGAGAGCGCGTCCTCGACATCATCGAGGACCTCTCGCAGACGGGCGGTATCGGACCGCGGGACGCCCCGATGCTCGTCGGCTAGTTCTCGTAAGGCCGCGGACACCTTCTCCTTGTCGACCAATGTTTTCGCTTGCAGTGCGCGGTCAGTCTGCTCCTCGATGCTGTGGTCCATGGTCGGTGTCCTCAGTCGCCCAGATCGAAACGGGAAGTTCGGCTGAGATGCCAAGCGCTGGTCTGAGCCGGCGATGTCTCGACAGGCGCCGGCGCGCCGGCCTGTGTCCAGGTGTAGGAGCACGTCTCGACCAGATACCCATCCCCGTCGCCCTCCTCCCGACACTGTTCGTGGAGCGTCGGCGCATTGTAGGTCGTATAGCCGTGGTCGAAGAACGGCGCGCACATGCGCCACTCGTTCCCGGCCGGCTGGCAGTCGTCCGAGTCGTCCCAATTGCGGATCTCGCAGGAGCGGATTTGGGCGTTGAGCCAGGTGACCAGGGTGGCCGGCTGGCAGGTCGCGCCGTAGCGGGCGATCAGGGGGCGCACGTCTCCCGGCAGGTCGCTCGCGGGGCACAGGTTCAGGAAGTCGAGTCGGCGGTCGAACAGCTCCGTCGGATTCGGTGCCGTGATCGCGAAGTACCGGGCGAGGTAGGGCGCGCACTCGGGGTAGATGTCCCGAAAAGCGGGCGCCGGGCTGCGATGCTTTGCGGGCGGCTCTACGCTGTTTGCGGTCATTGCTAGCCGTTAGATCGATAGAGTCGGAGCGACCCAATCTGTCCACCGAGGCGCGCGTAACCAGCGGACGCTATCTGGTCGTTTCCGGTCATTGCCGAACAGAGGTTCTCTTACAATCACGGCTTCTCGACGTCGCGGAACCGAGAGACCGGTCCGCGCGATGGTCCCGACACCGGGGAAAAAAGGGGGGAAAAAGGGGACAGACCACGTTTTCTACATGCATTGGGTAGCCGGCGGCGATGATAAGTGCGCGTCTAGGCATGGATAACAGGATCTCAAAGACAATAGCAACTTATAGTTACTCAACATGATAACCAGATATGCGCTTTTGTTTTTGATGTGTAAGTGCTGGCCCTAAACGAAAGGGACAACCTTGATGTCACGTGAGAGGACTATAGCACCGAACCAAGTCTAGCAGAAAAACGTGGTCTGTCCCTGTTTTCCCTTTCAAGCTGTCTCCGGGTAGCGAGATGTCGAGTCCGTTATTGTAACCTTCAGCATCGCTTAGTCGGAAACAGTCTTCCAGGGCATTTCGCCAGCTCGTCAACAGAATCCGTTATAACCAGAATACTTGGACTTTATCGACATCTACGCCGGCTTGACCGAGGCCGAGCGCGAACAATACCGACGTGATTATCCCGAGGAGGCAAAGACCATGACGTCCTTCTTCCAAACACGTTTCGAGCAGATTGGCGAGCGACGTGGCGAGCAGCGCGGCGCGGCCACCATGCTGTTGCTGCTGCTTGAAGACAAGTTCGGGTTTGTTCCCGATCAGGTGAAGACCGAGGTCGAAGCGGCAAGTCCGGATACGCTGCTGCTGTGGTCTCGTAGGGTACTACGGGCGAACACCATCGAGGAGGTATTGGGTTAGGCGAATGCCCGTGCCGCTGTCGAGCGCCTCATTCCGATGCCGCGTGTTGAATCAGGCCGCGGTCTTGGTGAATATCCGCGACTTGTCTTTGAAGCCCGTGAGATAAGTAAACTGTCCCCGGAACAGGTTGCGACCACCTGAGCGTCGAACAACGGGGCAGCGCCTAAACCGGCGGCAAACCCAGCTCCTTAAGGTATCCGTTGTGGTCTTGTGCCGCCTCGGCGATGCGCCGCTCGATGCCCATCAGTGTCTTGTGGACCTCTGCGAGGTCGATCTCCGGCTCGGGCTCGGCGGTGCTGACGTAGCGGGAGATGTTCAGGTTGTAGTCGTTCTTCTCGATCTCCTGCATCGAGACGCGGCGGGCGTAGCGCTCCGCTTCCGTCCGGTACTGGTAGGTGTCGACGATTCGATCGATGTCCTCCGGCCGCAGGAAGTTCTGCCGTTTGCCCTTCTCGAACTGCTCGGCGGCGTTGATGAACAGCAGGTCGTCGGGCTTCTTGCAGCGCTTGAGCACTAGGATGCAGACCGGGATGCCGGTGGAGAAGAACAGGTTCGGCGGCAGCCCGATGACGGTGTCGATGTGGCCGTCCTTGAGCAGCTTGGTGCGGATGCGCGCCTCGGCACCGCCACGGAACAGCACGCCGTGGGGCAGGATGATGGCCATCACGCCCTCGTCGCTCAGAAAATGGAAGCCGTGCAGCAGGAAGGCGAAGTCGGCGGCGGACTTGGGCGCCAGGCCGTGGCTCTTGAAGCGGAAGTCCTGGGCCATGGCCTCGGTGGGCTGCCACCTGTAACTGAACGGCGGATTGGCGACGATGGCGTCGCACTTGAGCTTCTTGGCCGGGTTCATCTCCGAGAGCTTCGGCCAGTCGTTGGTCAGGGAGTCGCCGTGGTAGATCGCGAACTCGCTGTCCTTCAGCCCGTGCAGCAGCATGTTCATCCGCGCCAGGTTGTAGGTGGTGATGTTCTTCTCCTGGCCGTAGATCATGCCGATGCCGTGCTGCCCCATCTGCTGATAGACGTTGAGCAGCAGCGACGCCGAACCGCAGGCGAAGTCCATCACGCAGCTGAGCCGCTGCTTCTTGCCGGTGGCGGGCTCCTGGCTGTCGAGGGTGACGATGCGCGAGAGGATGGTGGAGATGGGCTGCGGCGTGTAGAACTCCCCGGCCTTCTTGCCGGAGCCGGCGGCGAACTGGCCGATGAGATACTCGTAGGCGTCGCCGAGCAGATCGCTGTCGGCGGAGAAGGCGGCGATGCCCTCGCCGATCTTGCTGATGATCTGACAGAGCTTCTTGTTGCGCTCCGCCGGCGTGCGCCCGAGCTTCTCGGAGTTCAGGTTGATCTCCGAGAAAAGCCCCCGGAAGCTGCTGGCGAAGGACTCGTTCTCGATGTACTCGAAGCCCCGTTCCAGGGTCTGCAGCAGCTCCGCGTCCTGGGTACGCGCCAGCTCGTAGATGCTGCTCCAGAGGTATCCCGGGGCGATCACATAGTGCACCTTGCGGCGCATCTGCTTCTCGAAGGCCGGCACGTCGTCGGCGTTGTCCGCGTACCAGACCGCCAGCGGCGCCCGGCGGTCGTCCACGGCCAGCGCCGGGTAGTCCGGCCCCAGCTCCTTGTGCGCCGCGCTCTCGTAGTTGTCCGACAGGTAGCGCAGGAACAGGAACGACAGCATGTAGTCGCGGAAGTCGTCGGCGTTCATCGCGCCGCGCAGATCGTCGGCGATGGCCCAGAGGGTCTTGCCGAGTTGGCTGAGTTGGTCTTGGGTCATGGTCTAAGGCTTCATGGCGACCGACGAGGTATTTAGACCCAGCCGGGAAAAGTCGCTGGTATTGCGGGTCACGACGGTCAAGTTATGCACCAGCGCGGTGGCGGCGATGATGGCGTCCGGGGTCTTGGTTCTGAACTGTTGCCGCAATCGGATGGTTTGCTCCGCGACCTGCTCGGAGAGATCGAACACATGCGCGTGGCCGATGAAGGTCCTTGCTTGATTGTGGAGCTCTGGATCGGTCGCAAATATCCCCCAACCAAGAAACTCGATCTTGCTGATCACGGAGATATTGAAGCTCTTGGAAACCATCTCGTGCAGCGCATCGTCGGCTGTCAGTCCGTTGAAGTAGTAGATGACGACATTGGTATCGAGGAGGTAGCTCATTCGTTCCAGCCTTCGCGGGCCGAGTCTAGGTACGCATCGACCTCTTGGCGCGAGTGTCGGGCGGCACCGAAGAACCGTTTGGGATCGAAGGGTTCTTTGGAGCCCGGGGCGAGTGCTTCCGATGCCGCATCTTCCTCGGCGAGTTGTTCGAGCACGACCTGCACCAGTCGGATCTTCTCCGCGTGAGACAGCCGGGTGATCGAAGGAATCAGTTCGTCGATGGTCATGATGTGGACACCTTGAGAGCAAGATGGGTTGTGAGTGATGAGTTTTGAGTGATGAGTTGTGAATGATGGATCTTGCCTGGCTAACCGCCTCGTTCTCTCGCTTCCATCTCGTTCCCACGCTCCGGCGTGGGAATGCAGTGCGGACGCTCCAGCGTCCCGAGTATGAGATGCGACGCTGGAGCGTCGGCCAGTGCTCCCACGCTGGAGCGTGGGAGCCAGGCTTAAATTCACCACTCATCATTCACAACTCAAAATTACTCAGCGTTCGTGCTTCTCGCTGGCTGCTGCCTCCCACGCGCCTTGCTCCTCGTTGATCAGCTCGGGAGCGACATACTGCTTCAGAGCGCCGCGAGAATTGGCTTCGGCGTCGCCGGCTTCGCGAAGCGTCGCCGCCGGGATGCGCACCAGCTCGCCGTCGCGCACGACCACGATCGCGGTGTTGGTCGCGATGGCCCTCTCCCTGGCCGATTTCGCGGATCGGCGCATGGCGATCAGGGACGTGGCCAAGTCGGGATGCTTGGCATTGGCGATATCGATTCTGCTCACGGGCCCTTCCTCGTTCCCACGCTCCGGCGTGGGAATGCAGCGCGGACGCTCCAGCGTCCCGAGTATGAGACGCGACGCTGGAGCGTCGGCCAGTGCTCCCACGCTGGAGCGTGGGATCCAGGGGTCTTGCCGAGTTGGCTGAGTTGTTCCTGGGTCATGCCGCGACGGCCTCCGGGCCGGGGAAGAGTTGTTGCATCAGTCCCTTCTTGTGGGTCTTGAGGGCGTCGAGTTTTTCGGCTTGGGTGGCGATGAGGGTGTCGAGGGAGGAGAGGCAGGCGGCGATTTTCTGCTGTTCTTCTAGAGCCGGAAATCGAAGCTGGAACCCTAGAAAGTCACTAAAATGCACTCGCCTCTTTTCGATTAGCGAGCCTATGGCGACATCATTATAATAGGCAATCATCCGTGGGCTTCTAAAATAGATCTCGCAAAATCTAGAATCGACAGAGCTGTCGCAATAGAAAATATTATAGTACTTCGAGACCGCCACAGGCTCGCTGCCAGAATGTCGTCCAATTGCCCCAAATCTTAAATTCATAGGGTTGTATGCAAAATCATTCGGCTGGACTATCTTATAAGCTTCTGCCTCGTTCTTGACTAGAAATGATCGCTCATATCTTTCCGTCTTTGGGGCTACCCCATCCTCGATTGATAGGCTGTACAGTGGGAGTTTTGCTTCAGGAAGCTGATTGCGCTCAGAAACAAAGGCATCCAAGGTTCGGTGGCACCACTCCCCCGCCTCCCGAAACTCGGGAAAGCGCAGGCGGGGGACGGTTTCGCCCTCGCGGGGGAAGAGCTGCTGCATCAGCCCTTTCTTGTGGGTCTTGAGGGCGTCGAGCTTGTCCGCCTGCGCGGCGATGAGGGTGTCGAGGGAGGAGAGGCAGGCGGCGATTTTTTGTTGTTCGTCCGAAGCGGGGAGAGCAATGCAGAAAGAGAGGAATGTTTCAGCATGGATCCGCCTCGCCTTTCGGCTGCCATCGGCAGTTTCACCCAGCCTTTCGTAAAAATCTTTCCGCTTAACGTACTCCAATAAGAATTTGGGGTTGAGTTGCTCATCAATGTCAAAGCATGGCAAGTCAACCGTTGACTCAAAGCTATCTAAGTGAGGGGGAATTACCCCAAAGGCTTGGTTTAGAAAGTCGAGTTTGCTGTATATGAACTGGCCAGCTTGCCGTCGGTAGTACTGAGTGTTCGCGCTTCCCTGAACGGCTTCTTTCTTCTCAAATACGCCATTTCCCCAGAGCTTGACGGTTATCTTTTTTGCAACGTCTCCCTTGCTGCCGGGTACTCGGCTCTCGCGTAAGAAGTCCCCAAGCTGTCTTTCCGGCCACTCCCCCGCCCCCCGAAACTCCGGAAACCGCAACCGCGGCACAAGTGAATTGTGAGTGGTGAATGGTGAATGGAGAGCCATATCGTCACGCTGATTCTTATCATTCATAATTCACCATTCACAATTCACAATTCACAATTCATACCCCGCCAACCCCGAGATCTCCCGCCCGCCGGCCTGCTTCTTGAGCAGCGGCACCAAGTCTTCCATCAACGCCAGCTCGGCCCTACCGCGGGCCTTCCAGCCCAGCTCCAGCGGCGCGAACAGGTCGCTGAGCTGCTCGCCGTCGAAGATGAGCCGGTCCAGCACGCCATCGACGAATCCCTGCAACGCCTCCCGCGGGATCTGGTGCTTGTCCGCGATGTCCGCCAGCTCGTCCTCGGCCTTTTGCGCCTTGAAAACCTCGTAGCGACCGCGGATGTCTTCGACGCCGAGGCCCTTGCCGGCCTCCAGGGTGTCGATGTAGGCGACGATCTCGTCGCGCTCCTCCATCAGGTTGCTGTTGGCGCTGAGCAGGTTGACGAGTTGGTCGCGGGTCATGGTCTCTTTGCCCGGCTGCTCCTGACTGAAACGGGCGATGAGGCCCATGATGTAGTCGTAGTCGATGAGGCTGGAGGCGAAGAGCACGAACTCGAATTCGAGCTGTTCGACGGTGTCGTCGCCGTTGCCGGGTTTGCCCCGCTGCTCCTTGAGGCGGCGGGCGGTCTCCAGGTACATGCCGCGGAAGCCGCGGTGGGCCTCCTCCGGCAGGCGCTGCTCGATCTCGGCTTGCTGGGCCGCGGTGAGGTCGGTGTACTGGTCGAGCTGGGTCTTGAGGCGCTGGACCTCTTTGAAGCGGTTGATGAACTCGGCGCGGGCGGTGTCGCCCTTGAGGTTGTTGACGGCCTCGGGGGTGCAGGGTTGGCCGTGGTCGTGCATGAAAGTTTCGAGCCGCGCGACGGCGGCGTCGAGTTTGTCGATGACCTCCGGGGCCGGGTCCACCAGCCAGATCTCGCGGGAGTTGCCGACGTCCTCGCCGGAGAACAGGGCGATGGCGGCATCGACGGCCTTTTCCTGGGCGCGGAAGTCGAGGATGTTGCCGTAGGGCTTGGTGTCGTTCAGCACCCGGTTGGTGCGCGAGAGGGCCTGGATCAGGCCGTGGTGCTTGAGGTTCTTGTCGACGTACAGGGTGTTGAGGTACTTCGAGTCGAAGCCGGTGAGCAGCATGTCGACGACGATGGTGACGTCGATCTTGTGCGCGTGGGGCAAGTCGCTGTTGGGGTATTGCTGGTCCTTGATGCGGTTCTGCACGTCTTGGTAGTAGGCATCGAACTCGCCGAGCTTGTGGTTGGTGCCGTAGCGGGCGTTGTAGTCGGCGATGATGGCCTGCAGCGCGGCCTTTTTGTGTGCCGGGTCTTGCTGGTTGTCGGCCTTTTCCTGCGGCAGGTCTTCCTGCAGTTGCTTGACGTCGCGGTTGCCCTCGGCTGGCGGCGAGAAGACGCAGGCGATGTTGAGCGGGCGGAAGCTGGGCGCCGAACCCTGGCGTTCCGCCTGCACCTGCTTGAACAGCGCGTAGTAGGCGATGGCATCGTTGATGGAGGCGGTGGCCAGCAGAGCGTTGAAGCGGCGCTGGTTGGTGGCGGCGTCGTGCTTGTCGAGGATGGCATCCACCACGGCGCGCTGGCTGAGGTTGCGCGTGGGTTTCGCGCCGGCCTTGGGCTTGGCGTTGTCGGCGTCGGCCGGGGCTGGGCTGGTGTCGAGGTCGGTCGGGTCGGCCGCGGCGGCATCGGTGGCCGGCTTGCCCTCGGGCCGGAAGTAGTCGATGTGGAAGCGCAGGACGTTGCGATCGTCGATGGCGTGGGTGATGGTGTAGGCGTGCAGTTGCTGCTGGAAGATGTCCTCGGTGGTGGTGTAGGTGCCGACGGTGCCGTCCACCTGGATGTAGCTGGCGTTCTGCTCGAAGATGGGCGTGCCGGTAAAGCCGAACAGCTGCGCCCTGGGGAAGAACGCCTTGATGGCCTGGTGGTTGTCGCCGAATTGGGAGCGGTGGCATTCGTCGAAGATGATCACCAGGCGCTTGTCGCGCAGGGGGGCGAGCCGCTCCTTGTAGGTGCGCTTGCCCCGCTCGCGGTGCTGCTGGGCCTGCTTGCCGGTCTCGTCCAGGGCCAGGCCGAGCTTCTGGATGGTGGTGACGATGACCTTGTCGGCGTAGTCCTCGGAGAGCAGGCGGCGCACCAGGGTCTCGGTGTTGGTGTTCTCCTCGACGCAGCCTTCTTGAAAGCGGTTGAATTCGTCGCGGGTCTGGCGGTCGAGGTCCTTGCGGTCGACCACGAACAGACATTTTTCGATGTCGGGGTTGTCCTTGAGCAGCGTGGAGGTCTTGAACGAGGTCAGCGTCTTGCCGCTGCCGGTGGTGTGCCAGATGTAGCCGTTGCCCCGGTTCTGATGGATGCAGTCGACGATGGCCTGCACGGCATAGATCTGGTACGGCCGCATGATCATGAGCTTTTGTTCGCCGGCCACCAGGACCATGTAGCGGCTGATCATCTCGCCGAGTCTGCACTTGGCGAGGAATTGCTCGGCGAAGGCGTCCAGGTGGGTGACCTTGCGGTTGTCGGGCTGCGCCCACTGGTAGATGGGCAGGAAGCGCTCGTCGGCGTTGAAGGCGAAGTGCCGCGCGTGGTTGTTGGCGAAGTAGTAGGTGTTGTCGCGGTTGCTGACGACGAACAGCTGCATGAAGCACAGCAGGGTGGTGCCGTAGCCGTTGCCGACGTCGTGCTTGTAGTCGACAATCTGCTCCATGGCCCGGCGCGGATTGATGCCGAGGGTCTTGAGCTCGATCTGCACCAGCGGCAGGCCGTTGATGAGCAGGATGACGTCGTAGCGGTGATGGCTGCTGTCGGTGTTGATGCGCAGCTGGTGGACGACCTCGAAGTGGTTCTTGCACCAGTCCTTGAGGTTGACCAGCATGTAGTGCAGCGGGGTGCCGTCCTCGCGCTGGAAGTAGCCGTATTCCCGCAGGGTGGTGGCGGCCTGGAAGACATCGGCGCTGATGATGTCGTCGCGCAGGCGGGCGAACTCGGCGTCGGTGAGCTGGACCTGGTTCAGCGCCTGGAACTTGGCGCGGAAGTTCTGCTCCAGCGCGGCCTTGTCGCGGATGTCGGCGCGGTAGCTGTATTTCTGGTCGTCGACCAGCTTGGCGATGAGCTGCTGCTCGATCTGGCTTTCCTTCAGGGTCATCCGATGCCCTCCGCATCTGTTGTGTCTGCGATTGACGGTGCGCCCGCGGTGCTGAGCCTGTGCTGGGACAGCACCGGGGTGGCAAGCGGGTGCTCGCTCCCTCCCAAGGAGGGCCGCGGGCGTAGAGCGCTGGTGCATGGCGAGCGGGTGCTCATGCGGCGCGCGGCAGTGGTGTTGCAGTGGCGCCGGCCGGATCGAGCGTCTCCGCGCCGGGCGGACTCCAGTCGCGGGTGGCGGCGCTCCAGCGCTCGGGTCAGGAAGTTGAACAGGATGCTGTAGTTGTATGTGCGTCCGTCCTCTACGATGTCTGGCCCGACCGTCCAGTCATCGTTGCAGGTGATACGAGGGGTGACAAGAACGGGCAGGATCATCAGGTCATATCCCCGCTCGAACACCGCGTCGGCGATCTTGGCATACAGTTCTTTGGCCGGTTCTTCCGCCTCTGCAAGCGGTGAATGTCAAGCTTCTTCGTACAACGCCTATCGTTTTAATGGAATAGCCACATCTTGTCTCTGGTGGCGCTCGAGAGGAGTAACGAATTCGAGGCCGCTGTGGCGATGGTGCGCATTGTACCCCTCGACGCTCGCGCCTGCACCGCCCCCGACGCCCGTCAGCCCCGCTGTTCGGTGTTGACCACAGATCCCGCCCTCGCTATCGCCCTCACCCTAGGAGGCTGTCCGAGAACTCAGAGCATGCATAACATGTAGCGCCTACAATCGAGTTGTGCACTCTCTATCTTGTGTCTTATTTTCATTCTCGGACAGCCTCCTAGCCCACCTGGACGCTCAGGGTGGCTTGGATTTCCTATCCGTCATTCTCGGACAGCCTCCTAGCCCACCTGGACGCTCAGGGTGGCTTGGATTTCCTATCCGTTGGCGGAACCGGTCCATGGTTCCGCCCTCCGATGTTCTTCTCGGATGGCTTGACCGCAACAATCCCATATCCTTACACTGAGCCGATAGTAAGCAATATAAGAATGAGTAAGAAATCGATGCAGGCGACCATCACCAGCAAAGGCCAGATCACCCTGCCCAAGGCCATTAGAGACCAGCTCGATCTGGCCGCCGGGGACCGGGTGGAATTCATCGTCGAGGCCGACAACGTCGTGCGCATGGTGCCACGGACGACCTCGATCAAACGCCTCAAGGGCATGCTGCCGCAGCCGGAGCACCCCGGGAAAACGGGGACAGACCACGTTTTCCACGTTTTACAGAATCGCGGTCATGCTGAAAAAAGTGGTCTGTCCCCGTTTTCTGCCGTGTCCCCGTTTTCTGCCGTTTTCTGCTTCCAGGTTCGTCTACCGAGCATAGCGGCGATCTGCCGCTCGAACTTTGGGCTGCCAAGTACGAAGCCGCCGTTGGTGCACTCGCGGAAACGTTGAAGCGACTCGGCGCTGAGCATATCCTCGAACAACTTGCGATACGCAGCAAAACGAGCCTGATCAGAGTCTGCCAAGCCGTGGTACAGCGGGTGCGGTGTGACTACGGAATCCTGGCGGCCAAGCGCATTGGCCCGATGGCTCGACCAGCGATAATCACCAGGCACACTGACCATTGAGGCACGGACCGGATTGAGCTCGATGTAACGCTGGCAGGCCAGCAGATAGGTGTCGGCCTCAATCAGCGATGAGCGGAACCGGCCCTCGAACAAGCCGCCCGTGCGACCATAGGTCCGGTTGACGTGCTGGACATACCGCTGCCCAACGCGCTTCATCACCGCCAACACGTCATCATCGCGTGCGGCGGTCATCAGCAGATGAAGGTGGTTGGTCATCAGCACATACGCGTGCACAGCAACCGATTCCTCCGCAGCCACCGCGGCCAGATGATCCAGGAAAAACTGGCGATCATCATCCTCGAAAAACACCGCAGCCCGGTCAATCCCGCGCAGGATCACATGCATTGGGTAGCCGGCGGCGATGATACGTGCGCGTCTAGGCATGGATCACAGGATCTCAAAGACAATAGCAACATAGCACCGAACCAAATCTAGCAGAAAAACATGGTCTGTCCCTGTTTTCCCTGGTCCCTGTTTTCCCGTCCCTGTTTTCCCTGCCGAATGAGTCGGCAGGCGACACCCAAGCCAAAAACCTGTTTAGCTTGTTTCTGCACCATCACTTACCTGCTCACCTGCTACCGCTACATCGAGCTCAATCCCGTCCGCCGGCGATGCTCGATGATCCGGCTGACTACGCTTGGTCGGGCGACGGCGCCAACGCCTTGGGTCAAGACAGCACGCTACTGCTTCCTCATCCTTTGTACCTGACGCTCGGAGCGTACGATTCAGCGCGCCGGGACAGCGACCGCCCGCTTTTCGCAGCCGAAATCGACGCCCGGAATCTCGAGCAACTGCGCGCCTGTTTGCAGACTGGGACGCCGTTGGGCAACGATTGGCTTCGTGAACAGAGCGAGCAGTCACTCAACGTCCGGGTGGGATACAGCTCCCGAGGTAGGCCAAAGAAGACGCCCGCGGAGAAGCGTTCGAACGAAGGGCAGATGGGCCTGGACCTAGAATAAGGGATTTGCCCCCTTTTCTCTTCCTTTTCTCTTCAAGTCCGGTCGAAGACGCTCCGATTCTGGATTCAGCCGATGTGCGTCATCTCATGGATGGTGAATGACTCCACCGCTCCTTCGGTGGCGGCAAGGTACTCCTTCAGATGTTGTGCGTCTATGTGAGTTTGCCACAATGCGCGCGATGCCCAGGTTTCATAAAACAGGAAGTGCGCCGGATCATCGTTGTCCTGGTGCAGGTCATACTTCAGGCAGCCTGCTTCGGCGCGGGTGATGGGGATCAATTTTTCGAGCTGCGCCTTTACCAGGTCAATCCGATCGGCTTTGGCGACGATGTTGGCGATGATGGTCAATGTGGTCATGGGCCTGTACTCGCTGTTGGATGGTCGGTCTGCGCTGGCAGGCCTGCTGGGATGATCTTTCCGATCGCTTGCCTGATTCCAGCTTCGCCTGTGTTGCTCCCGTAGGCTGCGGGCCAGATGCTACTCTTGGATTGGCGGCGCTGCTGGCGCCCGGGTGCTTGCCGACAGTGGTTCGCGAATGCCTTTGGTCGAGGAGGTCCGATATCCGGCTCAGCAACTGGCCGCGTTTGAGCAATGCCGGCGTTTGGCATCGGTAGAGCGGATACTGGGGCAGGATCGTCCCACGCGCAAGCAGGCACCGGGGCTGAGTATGCAGGGCGCAAACAGGCAGACTTCTTAGAATGACCACAACAGTCTTGCTACGCAGGATAGCTCGCCTTCTAGGGTCTGCGGCCAGGCGCGCCTCGACGCCCTCAGCGTCATTTGGGCTGTGTAGGCGATTTCTGTCGAGAAATAGACCGCCTGACTTGTCTTTGTCTTCTTGTCCGGCCTCGACGTTGCGAAGGCGAACGAGCATGCGTCGCTAGTGAGTAGGTTTCATTACGGCAATCGCCTGATTGTCGACTTCCCGATCAGACTTCGATAAACCACTGCCTCGTTAGGAAATAGATCGGCGGACCTTCTCAGGAAGCGCCAGCAGTAATATGCTTAGCCAAGATTACTCAAGTAGTTTCGACATACCGCAACGCAAGCCCAAGCTCGTTATCAAATACCCCGAGCTATCCACCGGACCTGTGGATAACCCTGTGGAGAATAACTGTAAAGGGACCCTAAATCCGCATGAATACTGAGCTGTTATCAAATTGACTCATTTCGAGACAATTCCTATAACTAATTGTTTTAAATGATTTTATTAAAATATTATAGGCGATCGATCTGAATTGGCGGTGCGGCGAGGCCCTGGATCGAATCCTTGTGTACAACTGTTGTTGTCCGTCCTCCCTTTCTAGTGGATATCCTGTTTTGTCAAGGATCTGATTCCCAATCGAAGTTTGTTGGGAATCAGCTGGGAATCAGCCAAGAATCAGGGAAATCTCTGGAAATCAGGGTACCCTAGAGTTCAACTGATGCTACACCTGGTCGGTCGGCGGCTCCTGTCGGGTGTTGTCCCTATCATCGGCTGGCGCATCGCTTTCTGGGCGATGCTCTGGGCGACGGCCGCGCAATGGCGATGAGGGCAATGTGAAGAGCCAGATGACGACGCCGATGAAAATGACAAACTCGATGGCGGCCAGGGGATTTTGCATGTTGGACTCTTTGGTTTGTTGAAGTGTCCATAAATAGATTGGCTTGCAATGACCAGGGATCAACAGTCGGCCTTGCGCTTCATCCCGTCTATCCTCGTTGCATCTTCAGCCAGCTCTCGAACAGCGCCGCGACCGCAAACCAGACAGAGTCTGGCTCGCCAAGCAATCGGCGTATCGCCAGCAGGCATCGCAATGCGCGGCTCCGTCAACCCCTAACAACGTTATATACTCTGTGCAGTACTCTGTACCGTCCGGCGTAACCCGAGGGGAACTCGGGCTTGCGAACAGATCAACATTGGATCGAAGAGCATTCGTTGTTTCAATCTAAGGATGCAAGCCAGCGCGCGTCGGTTCAGAGCTGCATAATCAACCAAAGAGTGAAGTGGCGCCAAGCAAGCGCCCGGAGGAATGAGGTGAGAGACAAAATCATTGCTTTTGTCATGGCCGGTGGTCAGGGCTCGCGCCTGCAACCGCTGACGACCGACCGTTCCCATGCGGCGGTACCATTCGGTTCCCGTTACCGCCTGGTCGACTTCGTATTGAGTAACCTGGTCAATTCAAGAATCCAGACGATCTATCTGCTGGTGCAGTACATGTCGCAATCTTTGATCGAGCATGTGCGCAAGGCCTGGACCATTTCGCCATTGTTCTATAACCAATTCGTGACCGTGGTGCCCCCGCAAATGCACTACAGCGAGTCCTGGTTCCAGGGCACGGCGGACGCCGTGCGTCAGAATATCAGCCTGGTTGAAGAGCAGATGCCGGATTATGTGCTGGTGTTTGGCGCCGATCATGTCTACCGCATGGATATTCAGCAAATGCTGGCCTTCCATCAGGAGCGCGATGCCGATGTGACTATCGCCGCATTGCCGGTGCCGCTGGAGGATGCCAAGCAGTTCGGCGTTATCGCGGCCGATGCCGACGGCTGCATCAGGGCGTTTCAGGAAAAGCCCGCCAATCCGTCGCCATTGCCCGATGATCCGGCGAATGCGTTTGCGTCGATGGGCAACTATGTGTTCAGCGGCAAGGTTCTGATCGAGGCGCTGAAGGCATCACAACAAGACAACGAAGCCGACTTCGGCCATCACGTATTGCCGCGCATGTTGGCGGATGGCAGCCGGCTGTTTGCCTACGACTTCACCACCAACGAGATCCCCGGTGTCAAGCCCTATGAATCACGCTTTTATTGGCGCGACCTTGGCAGTATCGATACGTACTTCAAGGCACACAAGGATGTATTGGGCGCACAGCCGACGTTCGATGCGTTTAATCCCCGCTGGCCAATTTACTCCAGCAACTACCAAGGGCCGGTGGCGAGAGTGTTGGGCGCGCGCTTAGATAATTCGCTGGTCGGGGCTGCCGCAGTCGTACACAAAAATGCCCGGCTGACGAATTCCATCCTGCGTCGCGAGACTGTCATTGAAGAGGATGCCGTGCTAGAGGACTGCATCATCATGGACTACTCGCGCATCGGCAAGGGCGCCCGGCTGCGTCGCGTCATCGTCGATTGCCACAATATCATCGAACCTGGTACAACCATTGGCTATGATCGCGAGGCCGACAGCAAGCTCTACACGGTCTCCGAGGGCGGCGTTACCGTCGTGTCGGCAGGCCCCTCCAGCTTCTTTGCTCGCGACAGCGGTTTAGGCGGCGGTTATTCCGAATAGCGCCTCCGACCCATCTTAACGGAGACCGCAACATGCCCAGCGACCTCGACCCAAACCAGGCTGTGCCAGTCGAATCGGCTGTTGATACGGCTGCAACGCAGGTGCGCCCGGACCGCCACCCGAATCCGCTGCCGGATCGACGATCGGAGCCAGTGCCAGACCCACTGCCGGCACCGGTGCATTTCGGACGTGCGATCTGCGGCGATCTGGAGCAGGCCGAGCGTCGCGAATGGTGGCTTACCAACGGCCTTGGCTCCTATGCGGCCGGAACCCTGGCCGGCTCGTTGACCCGCCGCTATCATGGGCTGCTGATTGCAAATCTGAAGCCGCCGCTGGGGCGCTTTCTGGTATTCGCCAAGGCCGATGCGACCTTGATAGACAGGGATCACGAATGGCCATTATTCAGCAATCGTTGGGCGGACGGCGCGCTCGACCCGGTCGGACATGTGCACATCGAGTCCTTTCATCTGGCAGGACGCGTACCCGTGTGGCGCTTCACCATCGGCGATCTGCGGATCGAACAACGGATCTGGATGGATGCGGGCGTCGATCGGGTGCATGTCGGCTGGCGTCTGCTGGCCGCAGCAGCCGGGCGCGCGCCGAGACTACGCGTGGCCTTGCTGATCAATGCGCGCGATCACCATGCGCTCAGCCATGTCGGTCACATCGAGCCGCAACTCGGCGCGCACGACAATCGTTTGCAGGTCGTCTACGAAGATTGGTTCCGGCTGCACATCCAGGCCCAGGGCGGCAGGATGCACCTGGACCCAGGTTGGATCGAGAACTTCGACCTGCCGTTGGAGCGTGAACGCGGCCTAGACGATCTTGACCATCATCTGTGCATCGGGCATGCCTCGCTGCTGCTCGAACCGGGCCTTTGGTGCGGTATCAGCGCCGCTGTCGGCGAGCTCGACGCGATGGATCTTGGCCAGTCATTACAGGCGCATCAGGATCGCGACCGGCATCTGCTCGCCCAAGCGCGGAACGCGGAGCATACCCCTCTGCTGCAGGCACCGGACTGGGTAATGCAACTGGTGCTTGCCGCCGACAGCTTTTATTCGCCCGTCCGCTGCCCGCGGTTGCGGATGGCGAATCGGTCATTGCGGGCTATCCCTGGTTCGGCGACTGGGGCCGCGACACCATGATCGCATTGCCGGGCCTGACGCTGGTCACCGGTCGTCTCGACAGCGCGCGGCGCATCCTGCAGACTTTCGCGAACTTTATCGAGCAGGGCATGCTGCCAAATATGTTTCCGGACAGCGGCGAGACACCGGAATACAACAGTGTGGATGCAGCCCTGTGGTTTATCGAGGCCTGGCGCGCCTACATCGATGCGAGTGGCGATCAGGCGGCGCTGGAAGAGGTCTTTCCGGTGCTCGAGTCGATTATTCGAAGCTATCGGGACGGAACCCGCTACGGCATCGCCATGGACCCGGCGGATGGACTGATTCGGGCCGGGAAACCAGGGGTTCAACTGACCTGGATGGATGCCAAGGTCAGCGACTGGGTGGTCACCCCGCGCATGGGCAAGCCGGTTGAGGTGAATGCCTTGTGGTTCAACGCGCTAGTCGCGATGCAGGCCTTCAGCACTAGGCTCGGGCTCGATGCAAGCCGCTATGCGGCGTTGGCCGAACGTACGGCAAGCGGTTTCAAGCGCTTTGTCCGAGCCGACGGAGACGGACTGCTGGACCTGCTGGACGGTCCCAACGGCGATGATACGAGTCTGCGTCCGAACCAAATCCTGGCCGTCAGCCTGCCGGCGACGCCATTGTCAGCAACCGATCAAGCCAGCGTCGTCGCCGCCTGTGGACGCCTGTTGCTGAGCTCCTACGGCCTGCGCTCATTGGCACCGGGACACGCCGACTATCGTGGACAGTATATTGGCGACATCTGGGCTCGCGACGGCAGCTATCACCAGGGCACGATCTGGGGCTGGCTGCTCGGGCATTATGCGCTCGCCGAGCACCGGGTGACCGGTAACGTCGAGCTCGCATTATCGCGATTGGCACCACTGGCAGATCATCTCTGCGATGCGGGCCTTGGAAGCATCAGCGAGATCTTTGACGGCGATGCACCGCACAAACCGCGCGGTACCCCGCTGCAGGCTTGGTCAGTGGCCTGTACGCTGGAGGCTTGGTGGCGATTGAGCAGCAGTAACGCTTCTCAACAGAGCAAAACCCGATGAATACCGATAGCTTGAACACCGAGCGCCAGCGCCTTGCGAACCAACATGCGGGCAGTGAGAATTGGCGCCTCTGGGGGCCGTACCTGGCCGAGCGCGCCTGGGGGAGCGTGCGCGAAGATTACAGCGAAGACGGCAATGCCTGGAGTTATCTGGGTCACGACCGCGCCCGCTCCCAGGCCTATCGCTGGAATGAGGATGGACTCGGCGGGATTTGCGATGAACAGCAACGCCTGTGCCTGGCACTGGCCCTGTGGAACGAGCGCGATCCGATCCTGAAGGAACGCGCCTTCGGACTCACCGGCGAGCAGGGCAATCGCGGGGAAGACGTCAAGGAATACTATTTTTATCGCGACGCCACGCCCAGCCACAGCTGGCTGCGCTATGTCTACAAATACCCACAGGCGGCTTATCCCTATGAGCTGCTAGCGCAGGAAAACGCCCGCCGCGACCGACTCGATCCGCCGTTTAACCTACTCGATACCGGGGTGTTTGCCCAATCGCGTTATTGGGATGTGGAAGTGTTCTACGCCAAAGCCTCGCCGACCGAGATCCACTGTCATATCCACGTCCATAACCGCGGCCCCGAGGAGGCCGACATCCATTTGTTGCCGACGCTATGGTTCCGCAACACCTGGACCTGGGGCGGCGAACGACCGCTGCTCGACAGCATGAATGCACCGGCCGGTGCAGCCTGGGCCGTCTCCGCACGTCACCCGACTCTGGGCGACTATGCTTTGTACGGTGCATACCCCTGTGAGTTGCTGTTCACCGAGAACGAATCCAACGCCGAGCGACTGTGGGGCACAACCAACCCGCAGCCCTATGTCAAGGATGCCTTTCATCGGCGACTGATCGACAATGAATTGGCGGCGGTCAACCCGGCTCGCAGCGGGACCAAGTTTGCCGCCTGGTCACAACATCGTATCGCCCCGGGACATGCCGTGCGCGTGGATCTGGTGCTCAGCGCTCTAGCCTTGCAGAAACCCTTTGCACGCCAGGCAACGCTGTTCTCCTCCCGGCAGTCGGAAGCCAATGTATTTTTTGACGAATTGCTGCCGGACGCCCCCCCCGAGGACCATCAGATCATGCGCCAGGCGTTCGCCGGCATGATCTGGTGCAAACAGTTTTATCATTATGATGTGGAGCGCTGGCTGGACGGCGATCAGGTGCCACCGCCCGAGGCGCGCCAGCACGGCCGCAATGCTACCTGGCGCCATCTGAAGGCTGCGGACATCATCTCGATGCCCGATACCTGGGAATATCCCTGGTTCGCGGCCTGGGATCTGGCATTTCACGCGGTGTCCCTGGCATTGATCGATGTGGATTTTGCCAAATGCCAGATGGAACTGATGCTCAGCGAGCGTTATCTGCATCCGAACGGCCAAATTCCCGCCTATGAATGGGCCTTTTCCGATGCCAACCCGCCGGTCCATGCCCTCGGCTGCCTAAAGGCGTTTCGCGCTGAGCGGGTGCAACGAGGCCAGGGCGATCATGGCTTTTTGACCAGGGTATTTCACAAATTATTGCTGAACTATGCCTGGTGGATCAATCGCAAGGACGCCGACGGCCACAACCTGTTCGAAGGCGGCTTTCTCGGGCTGGACAACATCTCGGTGTACGATCGCTCCCAGCCGTTGCCGCCCGGCTATCAGCTCAAGCAGGCCGACGCTACCGGCTGGATGGCCATGTTCGCGCTGAACATGATGGTAATGGCCCTGGAGCTCAGTGTCGATGATCCCAGCTTTGAGGACATCGCAATCCAGTGCTATCAGCAATTCTTTGCCATTGCCAACGCCATCCGCGGCCACGACACCGGCATGGTCTCGCTGTGGGATGCGGATGCGGGGTTTTTCAAAGACCTGCTGATGACGCCGGATGGCAATACTCATCGCATCGATGTCTATTCCTGGGTGGGCCTGATCCCGCTGTTCGCCGCCGAGGTCGTGGATCAACGGCTGTTAAGAGCCGCGCCGCGCTTCGCCCGGATGCTCGATGAACACAAGGGCGGCCTGTTTCAGGGCAGTGCCGTCTGTGCCTGTCCGGACTGGGAGAATGAGCGCGGGGAGCATCTGATCGCATTGGTCGACCACAGTATGTTGCCGCGCATCCTGACGCGCTTGCTGGACGAGGAACAATTTCTGTCTCCCTATGGCGTGCGCAGCGTGTCCAAATTGCATCAAAGCCAGCGCGATCTAGGTGTGATCCCAGGCATCGGTCAGGCGATGATCGAATACGTGCCGGGTGAATCCAATTCCTGGATGTTCGGCGGCAATTCCAACTGGCGTGGTCCGGTCTGGATGCCGACCAACTTCGCGCTGGTGCAGGCGCTGGAAAAATTTCATCGCTTTCTCGGCGACGGCTTCCGCTTTGCCGTACCCTGCCTTGGCGGGCAGGAATTGACGTTAAAGGAGATCGCGACCCTGCTCGCCGAGCGCTTGGTGGATCTCTACCGACGCGGCCCGGACGGCGAGGTGCCGGCATTGCGCCGCGACCCGCCGTTTCGCGACGACCCGCATTGGCGCGATCTGTGTTTGTTCTACGAATACTTCCACGGCGACACGGGCCTGGGTCTGGGAGCCGCGCATCAGACCGGCTGGACCGGACTCATCGCGAACCTGGTGATGCGCCGTCACCGCCGCGAAATCCCCGAATATTGGCGCCTGAAGGCCGATGGCAACAGGGCGGCCAAGCATCCGAACGAAGCGGCAGGCAAGACCCCGTAAATATTTTATTTTCAGCAACTTAAAAAGACTTGGTGCTTGCTTCGGGCGCTGCCTTCGTAGCAGGTTAATTAATTCGCCCAGGCTGCCAGGATTAGGAAACTGTCCACCAACAAATTCCCGATTCTTGCTGAACTGGGCAACTTCCTGGCAATAGGATTCTGAGAGTAAAAGCTGGCTTTGGCGCAGCTCACTGGGACCGCCGGCTTTCTAGGCGTTAAATCAACATTCGTGTCACCAGGTGCAGTTAGCCAGCAGAAAACTCGAAATCGGGGCTGATTTTTGACGATGGTCCAACCAGCCGCGGTGAGCGCGCCATCGTCTGACACCGAGAACGTCCCTGATACCGCTCCCGCTAGCCTGGCTAATGGCAGCAAACGGCCAAAAGCAGACGTTCGGAAGGATGCCGTCAGCGAGGGCGCCCGTTGCTTGCCTCCCGAGTTCATGTCTAATCGACGGGCTGGACATCCCTCTATTTAGCTCGATCAGTGGCAGCCTCGAACTCACTCTCAATGGGATTCCAGCTCGCCCGGTCCGGTTGCATGAATGACAATGCGCAGTTCTCTCGCCATTCGATCATGCTAGCATTCAACGTCCAACGGCGTGCGCCGATGCCGATCAACGCTCTGGCGTACAAAATGCGTGCCGGAGCGAGCGCGCATTTCTTGATGAAGGGGGGCATAAATGCAATTAATCACATCACGACATTGTGGCGACATGGTTTTCGAGACCAACGTCGGGGAGCACAAGATCCTAAACGACGTTCCTCCAACTCCCGATTGGGGCGGTAAGGGCCGGCACCCGACACCACCCGATTACTTCGTCGCGTCTTTGTCTTCATGCATCGCCGCGTTTGTAGTCCAGTACTGCAACCAAGTCGGCATCGATTCGTCAGACATGACGGTGGAAATCAGCTACGAAAAAGCCACCAACCCTGCCCATTTGAGGGACCTCGCGGTCAGCATCAACTTGCCGAATGCCGAAATCGGAGCCAGGGCCGAGGCAATCAAGCGCGTGTCCGGCAAATGCACGGTACACGAGACAATCTGCAAGATGAATACATTACCCATTAATGTGTACGACAAGTCTGCGGTTCGTGAAAAGCATGACGCTGACCTCAGAAGCAGTGCTTCTTGAACAGCTATTCCCGAAAGCAGGATAACTAATTGATATAAAAAGTTTTTCTTTCATGCCCTTTCGTGAACATTTTTTCTAGCCGGCCCGGCTTTGGCGCAGCTCACTGGGACCGCCGGCTTTCTAGCCGGCCCGGCTTTGGTGCAGCTCAATGCTGCGCCAAAGTCATAGGACATCGCGAAAGCCCCGAACCAAATCCATCCGAGCTGGATATGCGGAAGGTGGCGTGCCAAATCGCTCCGGCCGCAAGATCGGCTGATGCGGGCATCGAACCCGTATCAGGTGAAGCCGGCTAGAAAGCCGGCGCTCCCAGTAGGCCGGCTAGAAAGCTGGCGCTCCCAGTAGGCCGGCGCTCCACGACCTCGCTTGCTCGCGGCGGCGGAGCACAAGCCCGCCGCGTTGTTCGACCCACCGATGACCAAAGTAAGAGACTGCCCTTTCTAGACAGTCTCTAAGAAGACAGCGGTCGGCGTCAGGGATGCAGACATATGGGCTAAATTGCCTGGGATATGCCAGAGGACGTCCGACCTGGACCGGTGCCGGCTATGAGCAGGCCAACAATCGCATCGCCCGAGGCTTCACTCGCGAAGGGAGTAAACGCGCCCTTGCTCGAACCAGCGCTTAAAGCGCGGCTCTTCACCCTGCTCCAACAGCAGAAGACGGTATGTCAATGCATCCTTGATGCTGAGTAATCCCAGGGGCCGGTCGCCTTCCATCACCGGGAGGTGGCGGATCATTCGCTTGGTCATAGCGGAGATGGCAGAATCCAGCGAGGTATCCGGCGTGCACGCGATGACGTCTTTGGTCATCAGATCGGCCGCCTTAGCATCCAAACCTAGATTATCGGCCTGAGAAAGGTACCTGATAACGTCGCGCTCCGAAAGAATACCAGCGACTTTGCCGCTTTCCTCCAGCACCAGGATCGCGCCGACGTTCTTTTCGTTAAGCAAGCTGACCGCCTCGGACAAAGCGGCTTCTGGTCGTACGGCATTGATCGTGTCGACCTTGGCCGCTAGAACTGCTTTTACATCCACTGGAGCCTCCGTTGGCTGAAGCTGTATATTAAAGGTGCACGTCGCACAGCTCCGCTTGCGAAACTGGACAATGCAGCGCTCGATACGTAGCCATTTGTGAATATGGCCATTGCTGAGAAAGGCAAAGGCAGGCCGCGCCCGACACCCACAAGGAGACGAATACTAGTCGAACGTATGCAGTCCGGCTGGGTTTGTCCGCTGGGTCCTCATCGCACGACTGGGAGCGCGAATTGCGCACCATTCACCAAGAAGTGGACTAGGATGCTGGTGAAATACCCCAATGCAATGATCGGTGTCCACCGCAAGTGACTAAAAAAAGTGTACATGCCCCGGGCCTGCCCCATCAGGGCAACACCTGCGGCCGAGCCGATCGAGAGCATGCTCCCGCCTACCCCGGCAGTGAGAGTGACCAGCAGCCACTGGCCCGCGGACATGTCGGGATGCATGGTCAAAACAGCGAACATTACCGGGATGTTGTCAACGATGGCAGACAGGATGCCGACCATGATATTGGCCGCCGTTGCACCCCAGTCTACGTACATCACCTGAGATGTCAGGGCCAGGTAGCCGATGAAGCCCAATCCGCCGACACAGAGGATCACTCCATAGAAGAACATCAGGGTATCCCATTCTGCACGGGCGACATTCTTGAAAATGTCGAAGGGGACGATGTCACCGAGCTGCAGCTGGTTGAAATCGGTCTTACGCCGCTTTAGGGCAACCTCGGCATCGAAGGTCTTTTTCAAGTAGTAACCGAAGATCTTGAGGTATGCCAAGCCCGTCATCATGCCCAGCATCGGCGGTAGATGCAGGTAGTTGTGGAAGCTCACCGCGGTTGCGATGGTGCAGAGGAATAGGAGGATGACGCGTTTCGCCCCGCGCTTCATCACCACGATCTCGCAGGATGCGGCAGGCCGCTCCCCGGGCACTTCAAAACTCATGATCAAGGCCGGTACTAACCAGTTGACCAGAGACGGAACGAAAAGAAGGAAAAAGGTCCAGAAGTTCAGAATTCCCTTTTGCCACACCATCAGGGTAGTGATGTCGCCAAACGGGCTGAAGGCACCTCCAGCGTTTGCGGCCACCACGATATTGATACAGGCGATCGAGACAAAATGCACATTGTCTCGCCCCACCGCCAACACCACCGCGCACATCAGCAGGGCGGTCGTCAGGTTATCGGCCACCGGCGAGATGAAGAAGGCAAGCACGCCGGTGAGCCAGAAAAGCTGGCGGTAGGAAAAACCAGAGCGAACCAGCCAAGCCCGCAGGGAATCGAATACCAACCGCTCGTCCATAGCGTTGATATAGGTCATGGCGACCAGCAGGAACAAGAATAACTCGGCGAACTCGAGGACGTTGTGACGAACCGCGACTTCCGCGGCGTGGGGCATATCATGACTTGCGTAGACGTATGCGATCATTGCCCATATTGCACCGGCCGCCAGCAGCACAGGCTTGGACTTGCGCAGCTGCGTGTATTCCTCGGCCATCACAAAGCCATAGGCGACGACGAACAGAACGAGGGAAGCAAAACCCACATAATGCTGCGTTAGGTCGATCTGCTCCCCGCCTGTAGTCGAGGCAAAGGCCGCTGATGGAAACAATGCCGTGAGCGCAATCAACGCTAACAGCTTGGCCAGATTGATTTTCAAGCTCCCCCTCCTATTGTTTAATTTTGTTATGGTTTCGCGACTTACCGCGAACGATCACTTCAGTGCTGCCGCCGAAAGACCGAAGAGGAATGGATAGACGGATAGGAAATCCAACGGCGTCTGCGCATACAGCAACGACCGAGCGCTAAGGTTAGAGGAGGATCGAGGGTCGGTCAAGATGCCATGCGGGCGCTCTGTCGCCGCACGACGGAGTGGAAATCCGTTCCTGCCATCGCTCGCCAACATTCCCGCTGGATGCCCCAGTTGAGCGTTGCCAGTTGAGCGTTGGTAGACAGACAAGGACCGCTGGGAACGGACTATCGCCCATCGCGTTCATCCACATCATGGAGATTTTCGTGCGGACTTGCCCGCCAACGAGTACAACAGGCGACGCTGTCGATCCCTGCAGCTTCCCCTTCCCAACGACTCGCGACTCGTACTCCTTCCAAAGCACCGTTCGCGTATTCCCCTAAGTAGCGGTTCATGATTAACCCATACAACGCTATCCAGACATCGGCGGAGTGCAATCGGGGTCGGGGCCGCTATCGGAATCGGAATCGGAATCGAGAGAGAAAACGCCCTATGCCATTCGGTCATAAGAAGCTCGACGTCTAGCGTGCGGCCATCGAGTCTGTCGGCTGGGCCTAGCGCTATTGCGAGCATGTGAAAGGACAGCGTAACGCGAAGGATCAACGCCGGTCGTTTGAAATCGCACGAGGCTCGGCGCTGGACTGGGCTGCGATTCAGGACGTGCTCGCTGGTGTGCGATGCGTTGTGCGCAGACGACAACAGCAAGCAAAAGGCACTGCTCGATCGTCGTGTGGCCATGCTAACGAAGCGCGGACAGCGTGGCTACGCGGTCAGCGGGGAGCTTGGCGGATGGGTTGGTCGGTTCGATACCGACGCCGATACCGACGTTGATACCGATACCGATCCGACGCCGATAGCGGTACCGAATGAGTCGGCAGGCGACACCCAAGCCAAAAACCTGTTTAGGAATAGAAATTTATTAACTTGTGCACTCCTGAGAAGCAGCAGGAACGGCGCGATAATTCCATGCTGGCAAAAACGTATCAAAGAGGATGCGCATGTTTTGCTTGAAATCTGCCGCCACTTTTCGCCCCGTTTCATAGACCTTATCGATGACATGAACGAACGCCTTGAGTCCAGTTGAAGTGTGGGTGTTTTCCATGAGTTCCTTGACCAACTCGGTACTGGTGAAAATCACGCCTTGGCAGGCACGGGTCACATGGGGAAAGAGACGGTGTTCGATGGGATTGTACTTAGAACAGTAGGGCGGATAATGAGCAATGCGAATTTCGATCCCAAGCTCATCGGCGAGGCTCTGCAAGTCCTGTTTAAAGAGGTAGTGACGGGAACTGTTACTCCCGCCCCCATCGCACAGCACCAGGATGGAGGTAGCGCTGGGATAGTGTAGGCGACCGTGGTTACACCACCAATGCCGAAAACTGTCGCAGGCAAATTCACTGGTATCGTGGCTATTCCCGAGTTGGATGTAGCCGAC
Organism: Thiohalocapsa sp. PB-PSB1; assembly: GCA_016745215.1. Taxonomy (GTDB): domain Bacteria; phylum Pseudomonadota; class Gammaproteobacteria; order Chromatiales; family Chromatiaceae; genus Thiohalocapsa. The sequence goes on along the minus strand of CP050890.1, from coordinate 1,561,492 downwards.
ATTATGCTTGATGTCATAGAAGCTATGCGGAATGATGACCCCTTCAGCAAAGCTGTTGAAATCATGGTCGTAGGTGTGCAGGGCTTCTAAGGTATACAACTGCCCGTCACGGTAAAAATTGCCAAGATTTTCTTTCTTCTTGGTATCCATGCTGACGATCGGATTGCCCGCGGCCTGATCGGCGGCTTTGAGTTGCGTGATCTTCTCAAATTGGGCATCGCGGTGTTTGATCTCGTCCTTCATGGTCGTTTTCTTCTGCGCTTTGCGGCGACGGTAGCCATGTTTTTTTAACAGCTTGCGCACGACCCATTGGCTGATCTGGATCTGATGATCTTCTCGCAATGCCGCGACAATCTCACCCAGGGTGAGGTTCGTCCAGCGGACCTTTTCATCCATCGGATCGCCCGCGGTATGATGGCGTAGAACCGCCAGGAACTTCTCGTCCAACGATGGCCCCCACGTCTGCTCATAGGGGCGACGACCACCACCAGGTTTGCGCACCCGGGGCTTGGTCCCGACTTTGTCCCCGCGAAGCTGCTCGTGTACCTCGCGCTCAGATAAACCGCTCATCTCGCGCGCGCCTTTGCTTACGGTGTTTCGGCTGCAACCCAGTACCTCCGCAATATACACGCGACCACCGCGACCATACTTCAAGGCTTCTAAGCCTGCATACAGACGGCGATCTTTCTCATTCAGGCCCATATAGAAACGACGCATCGATTCCTCTACTTGGGGGGAATAACGCTCCATTTAGGTCTCCAGAAGTTTGGCTTGGTTGCAGAGGCTAAAATGATACTATACCTTCTCCCTTCTGATAAGCTGCACAAGTTATCTAATTTCCGTTCCTTAGCTTGTTTCTACACCATCACTTAAGGATTTTCGCCCCGAGGAACGTCTTCGCGGCATTGCCGAAAGCCTCGCTCCGGTGATATCGTTACAGGCGTGCGGACTGTGATGCGACTGAATTGCTCATCTATCAAACTGCCTTCGGAGCCTCGCAGTCGGGAATCAAGCACCAATAACGACGCCTGCGCCGATGACAGAGCCCGATCCAAATGCTTTGCAAGCAACCATGGCCCCGGATACGCCAGAGCAGGAGCGCGTCCGACCGCACCCTCCCTGGTTGCGCTTATTGCTGCTGCCGATTGTCTTTTTGCTTCCGGCCCTCGTTTTCATCGGCCTGCTGCGCCAGTTCGAGTACCAGATCCCGCAATGGCTCGCGGAGAACCCACCAAAGGCTGATTCGGTGCTGGTGGATAAGTCTGAACGACGCTTGTATCTGATCCGCGAAGGCCAACCCTACCGCAGCTGGCGTGTGGCTCTCGGCGGTGTTCCGATCGGCCATAAGCAACGCGAGGGGGATCTGCGCACGCCGGAGGGCGAGTATGTTCTCGACTGGCGTAACCCGGGCAGCTGTTGCTACCGTTCCCTGCACGTCTCCTATCCGGATGCAAACGATATTGCGGCAGCAAAGGAGCGAGGCGATGATCCAGGTGGGCTGATCATGATCCACGGCCAGGTAAACGGTTGGGGTTGGCTTGGCTGGCTGATGCAGTACTTCGATCACACCCACGGCTGCATTGCTGTGCGCAATGTGCCGATGGAGGTCATCTGGCGTGCGGTGGACGATGGTACGCCGATTCGGATTCGACCCTGATTACGAACCGCCAAATCCGAGCCGCAGCCGCTGGCCATCCTGCGCGAGACCATCCGTGGCGACTAGAGCATTCTCAGCGAAAGCGTCCCGCACGACAAGGTCAATGCTGATAAGATCACTAGGTATAGGGTCAAACGGAAGCTCGATGTCTCCACCGAGAGCAAGACACTGTTGAGTTACCGGGTACGCGTGCGATTCTGATGCAGGCAGATTCTGCCCCGCGCAAGACTCTCAATATCCGCTGTTACTGGTCTTGGCCTGCTCCTGATCAAGAGCATCCGCAACATAGGCAAGCGCCAGACCCAATTCACGGGTCCAGCTGAGTTTTGGATGCCATCCCTGGGATAGAGGCCAAACATGTGCCGCATAACCCTCGCCGCGGCGGATGGCGATTTGCTTGCGTCCCGGGGTATGTGCCGTGGATGGGAAAGAGCTTTGGTCCGCACCTTCGCCATATTTGTTGCGCAGCAGTCGATAGAGTTCTTCATAGCGCAGCTGCGACGCGGTGCGGTAAATGCGAACAACCTTATATATTTTTCCGCCCCAGGCAAGCACATAGTCACGCTCGAGACCCTCATGGTAGATCAGCGCAATCCGCTCGCCTTGGTCTTGACGCATGGCCGGGGGCATTTGTTGGGCCATGTTGTCGATGTCGCCACCGAGGCAATAGCGATTAAAGACGAGCTTCAGGCAATCCGGCCGTGCGGCGCCCGTTTGCGGCACAAGGATCGTAAGCAACAAAATCAGGGCGGGCAGGATGCCATGCACTGTCGGATATTGCTTGCTCTGATATTGCATAATCCCCTTTTGTGCTTGTCTTGATGTGCAGAGTACAGCATAGCGCATCCGCGCGGACAATAGGACAATCGCTGGCGTGCACTTTGGGCGGTGCCCGCACTGAGGCATTCGCCCAAATTGTGAATGGCTTTTGCGCAAGCCTGCTGTTGCCCCTCAGTCGGCCTTGAAACCAGCGGCCTTGTGGCTGCCATCACAAAAGGGTTTCTTTTTCGATGCACCGCAGCGGCACAAAAAGGCCTTTTCGCCTTGCCAAGCAATACGTCCGCTTCCGGCACGAATAGTCAGGTTGCCCTCGACCATCAACGGGCCATTTGGCATGGATTTGATATTGAGCGGACCACCGGTGCTGCTGAGGCCCGGTCCTTTGTTGCCGAGCGCGCCAAAATCCTGAAAACCGGATTGCAGATGGCTATTGTCGCAAAATGGCTTGTTGTTCGATGCACCACAACGGCAGAGTGCCGCGCGATACTTCACGCCAGCCATGTCTGGCTCAGCCCCATCGATATTCAGCTGGCCGGTGGCATACACTGGTCCGTTATAGACCAGTGTCATCGTATTCTCGTCAGCAGCCTGCTCAGGCTCGCCATGCTTATCGGTGTAACTCAAGGCACCGCTTGGGCAGCGCTCGCAGACTTCGCGGACTTCGGCGCGACTGACTTCATCGGGTACACACCAGGGATCGCGATCACCTTGGAAGAGTGTGTTGTCGGCGTAACCGCATTCACCGATATGTATGCACAGGCGTTTATCCCAGTGCACATCGATCTCGTTGCCCGGGAAATCTTTGATCGGGTTGTCGCTCATGGTCAGCTCCGCTTAGTCGGTTGGGATGGGTGTCTACAGCTCATGCAGTGATACAGAGGCAGACTTTCATGATGGTGCCGGAAACTAGGGTGCTACTAGTGCTCTGCTGCGCAAGTCCCGAAACCATTTGCAGTCGTTGTCGTCATCGTGGTTTTCATCGATAACCCACGATGAGCGATCACGATTACGACAAACAGCAGAAGTGGTAGCGGGACATCCGCACCGCTGCATTAGAAAATAGGAACGCCTGGCTGCGAATTCACGCAAATAGCCCTGGTTCCATACGATCCGCACTGGCGTGCTGTCGGTTTCGGTCTCGGTTTCGGTTTCGATGGCAGCGGCAATGGCGATCCCGATAGAGACAACGGGGGTGCTGCCTTGATAAACTGTCAATCTGCTCGTGCAAGATGAAGTTTGATTCGCCGCAGGCACACGCAGCACGTTGGTGAAGAGGGTGCATTTGCCCTGACGACTCTGTGCGCGCCGCCTTTCCGGATGCCTGAAGAGATGCTCTCCAGGTGACGCTGTAACGAGTCATCAACAGGCGAAAGATAGTCTTTCAACAAAAGATCTTGGAACTACTTGATCGCAACCCATTGATTTCGACTGATCATTTTGGGTCAGCATGCCAGAATCATTTTCTGAAGATCTACAGATCTTCTGCAGAGTCAGCTCGGCAGTACCTCGAAGGTTTCCTTCCAACCCATCTCGCGGCCATGCTCGTAGGCCTTGCCCCATGGTAGATGTTCCTGATCGCGGGCCAGGTCGTAGGGATCCGGTGTGAGGCTCTGTTGCAGTCGCTCGGCATGGCCCAACACGCGCAGTGCCGCGATCATGCCGTTTGCATAGCCGCGGTTATACCAGAGCTGCGGGTCATCCTGACGGTCGAGGTAGCCCTCGGTTTCCTGATGGAGTTTCAGCAACAGCGTAAATAATTGTTCGATGAGTCCGGGATCTGACATCGTGGCAACATTGACTGAAGTGATCGTGGCACGGGACTGGACAATGCAGATTTGAGCGGAAAGGCTAGCATGTGCCACGATGGCACTCCAGCCCAAAGCCAACTTGGATTGCCGAAATTGCGATCGAGGCAGGTTAGTCTCAAGATGCGCTGTTTCTCTGCTATGCTTTGCCACCGAATCCAGCCAGCCCTGCCAACATTGCCGTGACCATCAGTGCTTTTTTCCTCATCGTTCTTGGCGTATTGCTGAACGCCACCGCGCAGTTCGCACTGAAGGCAAGTGTGCGCACGACGGGCAGCATCGAGCTGAATCTGTCCGCGGCCATGCCGACGATCATGCAGCTAGCGGCACAGCCCTGGCTGTATTTAGGGTTGGGCTGCTATGTGCTAAGCGTCGGCGTCTGGATAGTGGCGCTGTCCCGGGTCGATGTCAGCATTGCCTATCCGATGCTGTCGATCGGTTATATCGTCAATGCGTTGGCCGCCTGGGCCTGGCTCGGTGAGGAGATGAACCCGCTTAAAGTGCTCGGCATCGGAATCATCATGCTTGGCGTGTTGTTGTTGGCACGAGCCTGAATGGCTGAATCTATGAGCAACCGGCATTTTACTATGGATTTGCTGCCCTTTACCAAACCCACTATTACCCAAGACGAGCAGAACGCGGTACGCGCCGTGCTCGCTTCCGGCTGGCTTGCCAGTGGCCCACAGACCGCGGCGTTTGAGCAGGCATTGGCCGAGCGCATCGGAGGCGGTGTGCGGGTGTTGGCCTTCAACTCCGGCACCAGCGCGCTGGAGGCCGCATTGCTGGCGGCGGACATCGGCCCAGGCGATGAGGTAATCGTGCCGGCAATGAGCTTTACCGCAAGCGCAAACGTGGTGCTTCGTACCGGTGCCAGACCGCGCTTTGCAGATGTCGATCCGGTGTCGCGTAATCTGACCGCGGAGCTGGCATTGCGGGCGCTCTCGCCGCGAACGCGAGCGATCATGCCAGTGCATTTCGCCGGCCGTCCGGCAGCATTGGACGCGCTCTACGAGCTGGCCTGCGCGCATGGATTAACGGTGATTGAGGATGCCGCCCAGGCGATCGGCAGCCGCTATTTGGATCGTGAGATCGGCGCATCCGGCAATCCAGTTTGTTTCAGCTTCCATCCGAATAAGAACATAACCACGATCGAGGGCGGCGCATTAGCCCTGGCTGATCAGCAAATGGCGCGCCGGTTGCAGCGCATTCGCTTTCACGGTATCGAGAAGGATGCCGAGGGTAACGTTAATGTATCGGAATGGGGCGGCAAGATGAACATGCCGGACGTCAACGCGGCGCTGGGGCTAGCTCAATTGCGTAAGCTGGATGCCTTCAATGTCCGGCGGGCACAACTGGCGCGGCGCTATCTGGCCTTGCTGCGCCCGAGTCCGCTGCTCGGGCTGCCCAAGGACGCGCCAGGCCACAGCTGGCATATGTTTTGTATCTGTGTGGATTTTGCGGCACTTGGCAGCACGCGGGCGGCATTCCTGTGTGCATTGCGCGAGCGTGGCATCGCTGCCGGCATTCACTACCCTGCTATTCATCTGTTCGGGCTGTACCGACGCTTCGGCTACGCACCAGGGGATTTCCCGAACGCCGAGCGCATCGGCGAGCAGACCCTGACACTACCGCTGTTTCCAGGCATGACGGATGCCGATGTGGAGCGCGTCTGTGTTGCGCTGAACGAGCTGATCGGCGACCCCGCAGCAAAACCTGCCCTGGCAATACAACCGGGAGGCGTGTATGGCTGAAGTCATCGACCTGCCATCGGTCCGGCGCGGTCGCAACCTTTCGGTGGTGGTACCGGTCTATAACGAGCAGGCGGTGCTGGCGTTGCTGTTCGAACGGCTTTACCCGGTACTCGACCGGCTTGGCGTGCAATACGAGGTGGTATTCGTCGACGATGGCAGCCGCGACCACTCACCCGGCATGTTGCGCAAGCAATATCGGCAGCGGCCGGATGTCACTCGGGTGGTCTATCTGCGCACCAATGCCGGTCAGCATGCTGCCATTATTGCCGGTTTTGCCGCCGCTACCGGTGCGCGCATCGTCACCCTGGACGCCGACCTTCAAAATCCGCCGGAGGAGATACCGAAATTGCTCGCGGCAATGGATCAAGGCCACGACTATGTCGGCAGTATCCGTCGCAAACGCAAAGGTGATCCCTGGTGGCGCGATACCAGCTCACGTCTAATGAACCAGCTACGCGCGCGCATGACACCAATCCTAATGACGGACCAAGGCTGCATGCTGCGCGCCTACGATCGGGACATTGCGGACGCGGTGGTTGCATCGAACGAGTCCGGTAGCTTTATCCCGGCGCTCGCCTATCTGTTTTCCGCAAACCCGACGGAGGTGGTGGTCGAGCATGCCGAACGTGCCGGCGGCGAATCGAAATATTCACTGTTCAAGCTAACTCACCTGAACCTCAATCTGCTGACCGGCTTTTCCATCCTGCCGTTACAGTTGTTCTCATTGGTGGGGCTTGCTATTTCAGCGTTATCGTTTGTGTTTGTGGCTTATATGGCGCTGCGCCGACTCATCGTCGGGCCAGAGGTGGAGGGCGTCTTCACGCTGTTCGGCATTCTATTCTTCCTGATTGGCGTGATTCTATTCGGTATTGGATTGCTGGGCGAATATATCGGGCGTATCTTTGAGCAATCGCGCGGACGACCGCTGTATCTGGTGCGCGAAACCCTGGTTCCGGAGTCGGACTCGCACGCTGGGCCGGCACCGAGCGGAGGTGGGCGATGACCGCCTTGACCCAATCCGCGGTCGTGTTCGGCTACCACAGTGTTGGTACCCGAGCGTTGCTGGCCCTGCTGCACCTGGGCATTGAAGTACGACTGCTGGTCACCCACCATGACGACTCAGACGAAAACCAGTGGTTCGACAACATTCGCGAGGTTGCCGACTGGCAGGGCATCCGGTGGATTGCACCGCTGGACCCTAACGCCAGCGATGTCTTGGAGCAGGTCCGCGGATGTGCGCCGGATTGGATCTTTTCCTTCTATTATCGGCACATGCTGGGGCCGGAGTTGCTCGCGATCCCACGGCACGGCGGATATAACCTACACGGTTCATTATTGCCCAAGTACCGTGGCCGGGTTCCGGTCAACTGGGCCGTGCTGCGGGGCGAGCAACAGACAGGCATGAGCCTGCACCGCATGGAGCAACAGCCAGACGCCGGCGCGCTGGTGAACCAGCAGGCCGTACCGATCCTAGCTAACGACACCGCCCATCAGGTATTCCAGCGGCTGATTTGCGCCGGCGAGGCCCTATTGCTGCGGAGTCTGCCCTCCATGCTCGCCGGCAAGCATCGCGAAACACCGCTGGATTTGGCGAATGGCAGCTATTTCGGCGCACGCCGGCCCGAGGATGGGCGCATCGACTGGAGCCAAGACGCCTGGCAGATACACAACTTGATTCGCGCCGTCGCACCGCCCTATCCCGGCGCTTTTTTCGAACACGCGGGATTGCGCATTAATGTGCTCGGGAGTTGGTACAAAGAGGACCAGCGGGCCGCGGGTCAGGGTCCGCGCATCTATTGGGAAGGCGATCGGTGCTTTGCCGATTGCCTCGACGGTCGGCGCTTCCGGCTGACACGGGTTGAGTGCGGCGAGCAGCCGTTGACTCCGGCAATTGCGACGGAGTTGTTCGGGGCAGCGGAAATCGATTTGCTCGATTGACGATGCCTGGTGTGCTGGAACCCGAGCAGCAAGGGTGCTGCATCCAAAGAATGTAACTCGACTAGACTGGGCGCCGAACTTATCGATCTTGTCCCAGAACTGCGCCCTTGACGAAGCCAGTGCTCCGTTGAACTTTGCCCCGGAATGCAAGAATATGTATTTGACCTAGAGGCTCGATAGTTCTTGTTCGAGACGCAGAGGCCGATTCTTGCCTCGAAACCCACAGCTTAGTGGGCAGGTGCATGCTCCAGCACATTTGCGGCCGAATCGTCGCATTCAAAACTTCGCGGTGTCAGGAGTTCTGCATCGATGGAGAGCATAAGATTACGTGCCTTAGTAGCGGTTCATGAATAACTTATACAACGCTATCCAGACATCGGCGGGGAGTGAAATCGGGGTCGGGGTCGCTATCGGAATCGGAGTTGGTCAGTTCGATACCGACGCCGATAGCGGTACCGAATGAGTCGGCAGGCGACACCCAAGCCAAAAACCTGTTTAGCTTGTTTCTGCACCATCACTTATCGAAGTAGACGGCTTGTGGCAGGAAAATACTCGGACCCGTGACAAGGAACGTCGCGCGTCTCGTTGTAGAGTCCGGGGGGATTCTTCAAACGCCCGAGGCGTACGCCCGTGCGGTGCGCGGCGGCCTGGATTAGAGTGAGATCAATGAGTGCATCGTCCAGGGATGGCGTACCGTCGTACATATCCCCTGCCTTGCGAGCGATGATCTTTTGGTGCCGCGATGCTTCTCAGAAGTTCGCCCAAGCGCCCTTGCTGGCACTTGCGGAGGTTGTCAACACGACTTCGGCAAACGGCAACAACCCGATGCCCCAGGTTCGTTTCCAGGCGAGCAAAGACCAGCATAGCGTCTTGCTTAACAGAGCTTCTGTCATCAGGATCACAGGATAATACCTGTGACGATGACATTGCTGATGCCGTGGGTCGCCTCGGAAATCCTGCAAATCTAGAATCCGACAAACATCAGCTCCCGAACCGGTTGCCACCGCAACGGCTGTTAATACAGCGGAGCAATGCCGCTGGGTCCGGCTCGCGTCCATCGCGTTGCGCCTGCCACATGATTTCGGCCAGACAGTCCATGAGCCGGTGCTCCGCCTCGTGCACATCACCCAAGCAGTGTTGAATCATGCGCTGATACAGAGCACGGATACCGGGTGGACGGTCGGCGGTCACCTGCTCCAATACCGCACTGTGCAGACTCATGTGCAGAAACGGGTTGCTCTCCCCCTGTTCTGGCAACCAATCGCGATCGAGCGCATCAACGCCGGCATCAAGCAGCCCGTGATACTCGGGATGGCGTTGTATGATCTCCGTCAGTTGTTGCTCCAGTGGCTGGAGTGGCTCACCGGCCTGCGCCTTGCGCCAGGCATCGATGTAGACACGACGCAACGCTGTGCGATCTTGACTGAACATGAATGGAGGTTCCTGATCAATCCGGCGCCATGCCGGTCTTGATGACATGAATCATGTAGCTAAGCTAGATTCCGGTTGGAGTCATTTCGCCCAATCCCGGTAACAGTGCATCTCATCGACGGTTCGGCTTGGCAAGCCGATCCTCGACAACGACTTTGATCGGGAACCGGGGCCGATATCGAGGTTGCCGCGGGCGCTGTTTCCAGGGTGTGGTCAATTGATCCGCGATCCAGATCCCGAGCAGCCCCAGTAAAGCCAGCCAGGGCCATGCAGGTAATGGCAAACCCAGCAATGCCGGTCCACCGATCAGCGGAAGATTCAATAAATAGGCCGGACCGAACAGCTGATGGCTAGCCTGTGTCACCAGGCCGATGATAATAGTCGCTGCGGCTGGCAGCAGGATGCGGCTCCAGTTTCCATCGGCAAGGCCGGACAAAATTGTCGGTTGGCCACGCATCTGTTGCAATGATATCGCCAGCAGCAAAGGTGCGAGCAATGCCAGTGGGTAAATCCAATCCGACCATAAGGATGCGCCGAGCAATGCCGTGGCGGCAATGCCAAACAGCACGATACCCTGCCCCGGTGTCGTTTGAATATGCCGTGGACGGGCGCGGCTGGTGAGGTCAAGCAATAGAGGCCAGGAGGCCAACCACTGCCGCAGACTGAGCACAGCTGGCAACAACAGGGCATAGTACAGCGACTTTCCAAGCACGAACGGTACTGTCTCGGTGGCCGCCGGATAGGTCCATAGCTGTAGATAAAGATTAAGCCAATAGCAACACCAGCCGATGACGAAACTGGCTGCGAACAAACTCGAGAAATAGCCCGGTTGCTGCTGAATCAGACTATTACCGGTACGACGCTGGGTATCGGCATCAGCGAACAGAGTCAATGCGGCCAATATCAGCCCGATGGCAACATTGATTGCGCCGCCATCAATGGCCATTATGGCAGCAATCAAGGCGAAAAGACCAAACCAGGTAAAGCCTGGGAAGGAAAAAGCGATAGATGTCTCTTGCGGTGCGCGCCCAGCGCGAACAACAGGCCTTGCCAACCACAATACAGCGGCCAGCGCGAAACCTGTTAGTAACCATACGGCAGTAGTTACCGTTGGATCTGGCGGCAATGCATCCCAGCCAGGCTCAACCAATGGCAGCTTGATCAGCTCGCTCAACGATAGACCACCGAGCCATGCACCGATCGTCGGTAGCACGATTGTCAGCGTCAGGACGGCGAGTAATGGCAATACGGAACTGAGCATTGAGCGAAGTTTGCCGTTTTCGAGGAAAAATCTGGAGGGAAAGACTTCTTGACCATGCGCCCGGATAGATCGGCGGCTTGTTGGTCTCAGATTGCTTACTATGGATGCATTTTCATACGAGTACAACCGCTGACCTGGTACAAAAGCAGGCAAAAAGCTCGAGAACCCATGCGAAAACGGAGGATAGACTGCCACTTAGCCTACTTCCGCTGAAACAGCTGGAAGGCGGCACTGGCCACTGCGATGCCGGCCTTCATGGCTGACTAAAACAGCCAGACCCGAGCCACCGGCTTGTCCTCGCGGTCCAGCGCCAGGCTAATTGACACCAGTGTGAAGGTCGGCCGGCCCGCTCCATTCCTGCTGATCGCCCTTTTCCCCCACGCTGGGAACTGATCCTTGCCGAAAACCATTTCCGCGTTTAATCTTATACGTAATTTGACTTGCGTTGGATGAGGGAATGGATAATAAACGGAATGTCTCGAGGATCTCGCATATGAGCGGAAAGCAACTCAAGCTCATCGAATATTGTTTCAATCAGCTCCCGATCTCGCTGTTCGTCAATCCGATCAACGGGGTCATCCTCGTCGCATTATTGTGGGGCGCGATCCCAGGCTTATTGCTCGGCCTTTGGCTGCTGGCGCTGATGGTGGTGACGCTGGCCAGATATCGATTGCTGCGAGCCTTCAGACATCGGCACTCGAATGCGATCAATCGGATACCCTGGGAGGGCGCCTTTATCGCTGGAGCCGGTCTTTCCGGACTAGTCTGGGGTGCGTCTGGGGTACTGCTGATGCATCCACAGTCGTATCCTTATCAGGTGCTGATCGCTTTCGCGCTTGGCGGTATGATCGCCGGCGCGGTACCGATTCTGTCGTGTCTGCCGCAGGCCTACATCGCCTTTGCAGTCCCGACTATGCTGCCGGTCACCCTGAACATGCTGCTGGCAGGCGATCGCATCCATTTGAACATGGGACTGCTGCTGCTGGTCTTTAGCCTGGCGATGGTGCTGTCGTCGATGCGCATGAGCCAGACACTCCTGGAGTTGTGCGACTTGCGGCTGCATCGCGACCTGTCCAACAAGGAGCGCAAAACATTGGAACGGCTGCTACGGATCGACGAAATGACCGGTATCGCCAATCGACGCTGTTTCGATGAAACGATTAAGCTGGAATGGCGGCGCGGACAGCGCGAGGGCGGAAATATGGCGCTCATCAGCGCTGATATCGACAACTTCAAGGAGTACAACGATCTCTACGGGCATCCAGCCGGAGACAGTTGCCTGGCCCAGGTGGCCAAGGCGATGCAGGATGCGCTGAATCGTCCCGGGGATCTCGCTGCCCGCACCGGCGGCGAAGAATTCTCGTTCGTGCTGCCGAACACCTCTTTGCAAGGCGCCGGTTACATCGCCGAACGTTTGCGCAACAGCGTGCAGGCATTGAATATCCCCCACGCAGGCCAGCCGGATACCGGCAAGGTCACGATCAGTGTCGGGGTCGCTGCATGCGATCATCACAAAGTTGATACGCTGGACAGCTTGGTCCAATTGGCCGATGAAGCACTCTATCAGGCCAAGCGTCAGGGCCGCAATGGCGTGGTATTGGCAACCTAATGCACACCCGAAATGGGCCTATTCTGTCGAACCGCTGCTGATTTCAGGCTTGTGATAGAACAATCCCACGCTTAAAGCAATGGCGGCAAGCAGCATCGGCAGATACCATAGCTCGCTCCAACGGGTATTTGGTTCAACCGGCAGGATGAGTTTGCTGAACTCCAGCATATGCGGATCGGGTTCATGCACTCCGGACACTGGTGTCGCATACAGATAGAATTTGCCATTCGCTGGTGTGAACGCCATGGCCTGTACGCTACTGGAGTTGAAAATCGCCTGCGGAGGGTGAGCGTTGTCGAACATAATCTCGATAATGTCCGTCACTCTGGCCGGATTGTCGCCAGCGTTGAATCGCGCCAGGGACCGAAAGCGTTGCCATCGCAGAGTATCCTGGCTGTCGTAGCAATTACTTGGCGAGCGTGCCAGCACATAGCAATCGACGACCGCGATCTGCTCGGGTCTGTTCCAGGGATTGGACGCGCGATATCGGCTGCTGTCGGTACGTACCAGGGGGGGAGATGCGCGCGGCTGTTCCAGCACCTGCACCTCGATCTTATCTGCCATCAGGATATTGTGGCTGGAGGCATACTGCTTGCCGGTCAGTTGGGCGCGGGCGGCAGCAATCCGGCTGCTGGTTTCCAGCGCCCTGCGTATGGCAAAGAAGATGGCATGGTATGCGGCCGGATCGGAATCGGGTTGCCGCAACGGTGAATCCAGATGTGCCAAGAATAGTCCATGCTGATTGAAGCCGGACAGCATGCCGACATATCCAGCAAAGCCGATATTGGCAATGCCGCCACGCTGGTCCTGATAGACAGTGATGGCTTGCAGGCTACGCAATGACTCATCAGTGTACCAATCCACATTCCTACCGACGACCGGCGAACCAGATGCCGAGGTTGTCCCCCAAACACCGAATCCGGAACCCCTGGTGCGAAGCCCGATGTCCGCAAGCAGTTGCATCAGCCAATATTCATTCAATGACAGGTAGCCATCGCCCGGCTGGTCGCGGCTGGAGATTTGCCAGCGCGACGCGATGCCTTCCATCTCATCGCGATAGCGTTGATCGATATTGGGCAGCATGGCCTGGACCTGCTCTGCGATTCCTTGCTCGAAGCCTAGTCGATCGAATAGATGATGCAGATAAGTGTCGTAGCGTTTTTCGATATCGGGAAAACGCTGCTTGATTGCACCACCCAGGGTCCGGCCAATCTCGGTGCCGCTTTTGCCCTGCACATCCACATAGAATACCGGCGGGGTCTGGGATGCGGCACATGGCGCCAACAAGAACAGCAGGCAAACCAATGCGGCGCCGAAGCTCTGCGGCCGCGGGTGTTGCGGTTTCATTACTATGGTTACGTTTATACTGGGCGGGGTCGTGATATGTGGAATAGCAGTCTACCCTGATTGACCGCTGGGATGTGGTGAACTTGTGAGCCGCACCATTAGGATGCACACTTTAGGCTCTGGTTATGCCGATTCGGGATGTTATCTGCCCAGTCGAGGGTGAACCGATGGGAAGGGTAGGTTATCCCGCATCGGATTCCTGGGCGGAGGGACTAGTACAACGGTGCGGATGTTCCGCTACCGTTTCTGCTGTTTGTCGTTATCGTATTCGTTCATCATGGGTTATCGATGACGATTGCAAACGGTCTCGCGACTTCAGCAGCAGGGCACTAGACTTCGTACAGTTGGTCTTTCAAAATGGACGGCGCGAGCGGTGTGGATACCGAAGGCGCCGCCCAGGCAGGATGGACATGCATAAGGGTAAAGCGGATAGCATGACAGTTGATAGGAGCTACCTAAGAAGTCGTATGCGACTTGACAGTCAGAAGTGTGGCTAGTTTTCGCTTACCGCTTCCGATTAACAAGTCACTGACTATCGTTTGCTACCAGCAGCGAATTTCCAGATCGCATTCATGTCGTGGCAGGGTCAGCTTTTTCTCTTAGGGCAGCTTTTACACTGCTTGCCTTCCTTATATTTTTTACAGCATTTATCGGCCTTTTTACCCATTGAGGCCGATGCGGCATCAGCCGGTGACCTCATGCTGCCGCCCCTGAGTCTGCAGACGATGATTGACCCATCGTTTTGGCCGTCTCGGCAAGTTCGTTGTCAATCAACAACAGCCCCTGGCCCTGGTCGCCGAACAAGCGCAGGCGTCCGATAATATCATTGACGGTTGCTTCTTCTTCGATCTGCTCGGTGACGAACCATTGTAGAAAGACGTTGGTGGCATGATCTTTTTCCGTCAACGCCTGATCGACGAGTTCATTGATGGCGGCAGTGACCTGGCGTTCATGAGCCAATGTGGTTTCGAACATAGACATGACGCCGTTGTTCTGTGCTGGCGGAGCCGATACCTCGCTGAATTTCACATCCGCGTCCTGATCCACGAGGTAATGATACATTTTCAACGCATGGGTCATCTCTTCGCCATGTTTCGCCATGAACCAAGAGGCAGTTCCCTTCAGGTTAGCCGCTTCGGCTTGGGCCGCGAGAGCCAGGTAAAAGTAGGAGGAGTACAGCTCGCGGTTGATCTGGGCATTGATTTGCGTGCTCATCTGCGGGGAAATCATGGTATTGACCTATTCAGAATCAACTGAGTTTGAGATTGATTGGATGTGGTGATCGTTTTGCAAAGGGGCAAATCGAACATCAGTTGATTTAGCAAGATTGACAGCCTGAACCGATTTTTCAAGCGCCGCAATGCCACCGCGAACAAAATCAGTGCGCAAACCAGTCTACAAACAGGTGACTATTCAGATGTTGCTGGACCAGCAGCAGAGCCGGATTGCAGCAAATCCAACACCTCGAAACGGATTGCGCCGTCCGCGGTTAAGCCATTATCGCGCTGCAAAGCGCGGACTGCCGCCAGAGTTCTTGGCCCAATGATTCCATCCACAGGTCCCGGCTCGTAGCCATTTTCCGCCAGCGCTTGCTGTAACCGCCTGACCAATGCAGCGTCGATCTCCGGATAGATCAGGGGTTGGGCGTCGGCGTCGCACCGTCGCAGCTCAAGTGCTGCACCCATGATGCCAGCAGGCGCGAAGCGATATGGGGTGGGCGGATCGCAATCCGATGCCGGGTCCGACTCGATAGATTCCGCGCTGGACATGCTGGATGCTTCGCCGGCATCAAGCGGTTGCTCGGCGAGCGGCTCGGCTTGCCGGGCTGGTTCGGTTACCGAATCGGGCTTGAATCCGACCTCGAAAGCCGCTTTGCCCGCGCTTGGTTCAGATGTGGACTGCACGTTCGGCAACCGCGCCTGAGCAACCGCCTGAGCCGTTTCGTCAAGTTCATTCGTCGCCTCGGAATCAGATTCACCCGAAGCAATGATCGAAGCCGATCCGTTCGGTTGCCGATCGATGCCAGCGGTCGTTCGCTCATCAGGCCCGATTTCAGACTCGATATCGGATTTGATTTGATCCGGACGCCTTGCGTCCGAGCGGCTCTCGCTGGGTAACGAAGTTGTTGCTTCCACGACCAAATCGATGGTCGACGCCGGCGTTGTTGCGATGTCCGCCTTGTCAAGTTCGACCGGTGGCAGCCCTGCCAGTACGAACAGCAACAGCAGGGTGCCGAAGCCGACCCAAACACTGCCTGCCACCGGCCACTGGCGCAAGCCGCGCTCGGTATCGCGACCTGGCGCGGCGAAGATCTGCTCGAACAGATCGACGGCGCGTTGTTGCAATTCGGCACGCTGCGTCTGCCAGCGCTTCCCAAGCTGTTGCTGCCAGTGTTCAACACGCCGTTGCAGCGGTGTCAGTAGGGCGAGAATATCCCCAGGCGGCACGCGATCGATCAGGGGTTCAAGCAGCGGTGCAAGCACCTGGGGTCGCAACCGCACGGCGGCCAACACCAGCAGCCCCAAGGCCAGAGCCAAAGGCACGATCAGAAGATCCGTCAGCCAGGCCGACGGCGTACCTAATGCGAAAGTCAACATCAGCAATAGGCCGACCATGGCACCCCAGGCAACGCCGGGCCAGCGATAACCAGGTTCTGGGTGGGACTCGGTACGCGCCGTGATCCAGACAAAACGCACCATCAGCAAGGTCGTGCCAACAGTAGAGATGGCGACCACCATGCCGATCCAGGTCCAGTCAGCGGCATTCAGGATGGGCTTCAGCTCATATTTGGCCAGGGCACCACTAGTGAAGGGTGCACCAGCTAAAGCCAAGGCGAGAAAGATCACCGCGCCCAGCACCAAGGATTGCACCATCGGTGGCCGCGTGGCGGCATGCTTGCGCATACCGACGCTCAGGAACAATCCGCCCTTCACCAAGGCATGGTTGGCGGCGTAGAAGGCAATGCCGGCCACCGCCATCGGCGCCAGCGCCGGTTCGATCAACGCCAACCCGAGAATCAGCATCAGTAGACCCATTTTGCTGATGCTGGAGTAGGCGAGCACGACCTTAGGATCCGACTGAATCAAGCCGAGCGGCAATGCGAACAACAGTGTCAGTATCCCGATTGCCGAAAGCAGGCTGCCCCAATCCGGTAATGCCAGAGCACCAAGCGGCAGGAAGCGCATCCAGCCCAGCATCGCGGTCTTGATCATCACACCACTGAGGACTGCGCTGGCTGGTATCGGTGCAGCCGGATGTGCCAACGGCAGCCAGACGTGCATGGGCACCATGCCGGCCTTGACACCGAGGCCGAGCAGCAATAGCGCGATGGTCAGGCCATCGATCGATGTCAGATCCTCAGCACTCGGCAATGTCGTACCGGTCTGATTGGCAAGTAATACCAGCGCCGCGAACAGACAGACCTCGCCAAGCAGAGTCATGACCAGATAGACTTTGCCCGCGCGCAGGGATGCGAGCTGCCCATCGTGGATTACCAACCCATAGGAGGCAATGCCCATGATGGCAAAGCCAGCATAGAAGCTGAACAAATCCTGGCCGACAATCAGCCATAGATTGCCTGCCATTGCCAATAGGAACAGCAGGTTAAAACGACCGGCATGCGCCTCTCCACGGTGAACGAAGGCGGCATAGATGGCAGCAACCAGCCATAGAAGCGAGGTGAAGCCGAGATAGATTTGCGTCAGCTCGTTCATGGCCAGGGTTGTGCCAAGAAACAGCCAGGGCAATTCCAGCGTAGCATGCATCGGAACCAGCAAGGTCGCGAGCAGAGCGGGCAGGGCGGCAAGGGCCGGCAACCACCAAAGTCGCGCCGCCGGTGCCAGTGTTGCTAGCAGCAGGGGCCATACCCAACTCACCAGCAGAAGCCAGGTCATACTTGCCCCCAGGCTCCGTATGATGGCCAATTCGTTGCAGTTTGCCTGTCAGCATTGGGTTTGCGCTGATCGATCGTGCTCACAACCCATACTCCCGGTTCGCAATCAGTTCGGCCCAGCGCAACGGGCTGAGCGGTACCGATGCCAGCAGGCCGGCGATCAGGCACAGAACGGCGGTAATGATCGGTGGCCAGAGCAGCGCGCCCATGGTCTCGAAACGCCCGCCGGTGTAATGCTCTCTTGGCCACTCTGCCGGCGGCGGTCGGAACCAGACGCGGTACAAAATAGGCAAAAAATAGCCGGCATTCATCAGGGTGCTCGCGATCAATATCAGTAATACCCAGTACTGGCCGGCCTGCACGGCGCCGAGACCGATATACCATTTGCTGACGAACCCAGCGATGGGCGGGACACCGATCATACCCAACGCCCCAACACTGAAGGCCAAGCTGGTAGCGGGCATACGTTGGCCAAGGCCGTCCATCTGACTGACTTTGTACACGCCAAGCGTTTCAGCATAGTTGCCAGCGCAAAAAAACAATGTGATTTTCATAATGCCCTGATGCACCAGATGCACCAGGCCACCAATCGTGGCGATCGGGCCAAGGATCGAAGCGCCAAGGGCAATATAGGACACCTGACTGACGGTGGAATAGGCAAGGCGTGTCTTCAACCCATCTTGGAACAAGGCCTTGAAAGATCCATACAGGATGGTAACCGACGCGAGTACCGCGAGCAGCGTTAACAGGCCCAGCGAAGAGGCAAATTCGACCCCATAGACATCGTAGACCAGGCGCACGATACCGAAGGCGCCAGCCTTCACGACAGCTACTGCGTGCAGCAGCGAGCTGACCGGCGCCGGGGCCACCATCGATTGCGGCAGCCAGCCATGTAATGGCACCAGCGCAGCTTTGACACCAAGGCCGGCTAGTAACAGCACGAAAATAGCGATCAACTCTCCATGCATGGCATGCGGCATGCCGTTGAGAACGCCCCCCGCGACGAAATCCACCGGGCCGGTCAAGGATCTGAGCCAGATTGCCCCGACCAACAAAGCCAGGCCACCGCTCAGCGTATAGGCGAGGTAAATCTTGGCGCCCCGGGTGGCATCCGGGGTGCCGCGATGAGCCACCAGCGGGTAGGTAGCCATGGTCAGAATTTCGTAAAAAATCACGAAGGTAAGCAGATTGCCGGCCAATGCAATGCCGACCGTGGCAGAAACGCAGAGGCTGAAAAAGCCGAAAAAGCGGCTTCGATTCGGCGAATGCTCCAGATAACCGATGGCATAAATCGTGGTGATCAGCCAAAGCACCGTGGACAAGGTGACAAACAACACCGACAACGCATCGGCATGCAAGACCAATTCCAGCCCCGGCGCGATAACCAGGCGGCTCTCGTAGATCTGGCCCAAATAAACGCCCCAGATCATCACCACCACCAAGACCAGCTTGAGGATAGCGCCGAGCAGGTTCAGCAGGGTGCGCAGCCGATGGCTTTCTTCCCCGACCAGAAAGATGAATACACCCGGCAGCATCGAGCTCAATACGATGGCGCCCGGCAGCAGCGTCGACGACGGCAGCCAGTCGGTCATGCGCCACCTCCATGAGTAAAGCCAAGCAAGGTCCACAGCGGTCCGGCAGCAAGCCCGAGGACAGCCACCGAGATCAGGGCCAACAGCAATGCGGGCACCTCGATACGGGCGTCGGTGACAAAACGCATCGGCGTTGGCTCCAGACCGAAGGCATGGCTTAGAATGCGAAACACATAGGCACCGGCCAGCAGGGTGCCGATCACGATGATCGGTATCCATAACCACTGACCGGTTTCGATGGCACGCTGCATCAGCACCCATTTGCCGATAAAGCTGCCGCTCGGCGGCAAGCCGATCAACGACGAACCGGCAAGCGCGATGGCAAAGGTGGTGGCCGGCAGGTTTTGCGCTGTGCCGCCTAGATCGTCGATGCGATCATGGCCGGCCTGTTGCTGCACCAGCCCCGCGGCCAAGAAAAAGCCGGCCTTGGCAAAGCCGTGAGTGAGCGTCATTAACACCAGCGCGGCGATCAGGTTATCGCGTCCCGGTCCGTCCGGTGTGGCTGCCAGGAGCGGAAAGAACAGAAATAGATAGCCAATTTGAGCAACAGTGGAATAGGCTGCCAATAGTTTCAAGCGTGCCGCGCGCAATGCCCGCCACGAGCCCCAGATGATGGCGCCGGCGCCCAGCAATCCGAGCGCCAGGCTGGCACTGAAGGTCGCCAAGGGTGTAAAAAGCTCCAACCACAGACGTAAGATCAAATAAATCGCCCCCTTGACCACCAGTGCAGACAGCGCCGCGCTGACCGGGGCCGGCGCGTTGGCGTGCGCTGGCGGTAACCAGAAGTGCATTGGAAACAGCGCCGCCTTCAGTGCCAGGCCAGCTGTCATCAGCACCAGCGCCGCACCATCGATGGGATCTGGCTCGATGATGGCCGCAGCGAGAAGACTCAGATCCATCGTGCCATAGGCTGTGTAGAGCAATGCGACACCGAGTAGATAGGTCATTGAGCCCAACAGACCCACCAGCAGATAACGCAGATTAGCGGATATTGCATCGCGCGTGCCGGTCAGCGCGCCGAGGGCCGCGGCGGCAATGCCGAGCAATTCCAACATCACATAGAGATTAAATAGATCCGCGGCCAGAAACAGCCCATTGAGGGCCGTCCACAGTAAGAACCACAACGGCCAAAAGTGCAGCTTCTGCTGCGAAGATTTGAAATAGCCGGTGGCGTAGATGCTGATGGCCAGCGCCACCAGGTTAACCATGATCAGCATGGCCGCAGACAAGCCATCCGCGCGCAGCGCAATCCCCAGTGGCGCACCCCAGCCGCCGATGTCTAATTGCAGCGAGCCGTTATTCCATACCGCGGCAGCGATCGCGAGAGCACACAGGGTGGTCAATGCCGCCATCAGTAAAGCGAGCGTCACCAGCAGACGGCCAGGTGCCAAGCCACTGGCGCCACGGGTTACCATGACGATGGTCAAAACAGCGCCAAGCAGCGGCGTTGCGACCGCAAATGCAAGCAAATGAATTTCCATTACTGGCTAGACGCAGCTGGGTCGGTCGAATCGGCGTCGGTTGGTGCCTCCTCATCCAGGTTTCCCAGACGATTTATCAGCGCGATTGCCAATGCGGTGGCACTCACGGCAACCACGATGCCGGTGAGTACAAGCGCATGGGGAACCGGGTCCGGGGTAACATCGTCACCACGGTAGGCAATCGCGATCAGTACGTGAAATACGCCGGCACCCATGATGTTCAGTGCGATCAACTGGCGTAACAGGGGCTGATGCACCAGGAACGACCAAGCGCCGAGTACAAACAGCACCATACCGGCACCGCCATAAAGTAATTGAACTGTCATGCGCTATCGATATGCGATGTTCACTGTTGCGGCCTACCCCCCACATAGGCGGCTGCCAGGGTTGCGCCAATGGCGATGGCAGCAGCCGTCTCGATGGTCAGAATAAGCCACTTTGCGAGCGCCGGAGGATAAGTCAAAAAACCGTCGCCGAGCGGAATCAGTAGCAGCCCGACCAGCACAGCCACCAAGGTGCCGAGGACGACCAGCCAGCGTTGGCCGAGTTCGCTGGGAAGGCCAGCATTGGCATCTCCGGCCAAGCGCATGATGACACCCGCCCCGCCGAGCAAAGCGCCAGCCTGAAAAGCACCGCCCGGGGCGTGTCCGCCGACCCAGAGCATATAACCGCCAGCAAGAATCAGCAATGGCACAATCCAGGCAACCATCGCCCGCAGCACTTCCATCGCCTTCTGAAATGGGGGATTCGCCGGCCCCGCGGACCAGATCCCGATCAGTGCCGACAGTAACACCGCAAGCTCGAGTAGCGTATCGTAAGCGCGGAAATTGAGAAGCACGGCAGTTACCGGATTGGAAACTCCGGACAGGGGTAGATTGGCCTCGGCGAGCAACGCAAGGCGAGGACCATGATCGGCCGCAACGGCGACGTAAAAGACCCAGAGTAACAACAGGCCGATCAAGGCCAGCAGGATGCCGAGCAGCAGCTGCAAGTCTCGGGATCGCTCCTCGGAAGTGGGTGTTTCGGTGGTCATAGGGTCAAATGGATGAACGCTGTGTTTATTCTAGTCATTAGCGTTGGATTGCTCATTGGTGCGCGTTTCCCGTGCCGCTCGCCGTGCTGCCGCTAGCATCAACGCGCCGCCCATGCCGGCACCAATCGCCGCCTCGGCAAGTGCCACATCCGGCGCATGCAAGCGTGCCCAGACCAGCGATAACCAGAATCCGAAGCTGATGAACAGCATTGCCGCCCGGCGTGGTTCCGGGCTGGTGACGGCAGCGACGGCAAGCCCCAATAAAGTGATCAGCAAAACCAGATCGAACAAAAGCAACAGAGTTGACAGCGTCATGACTCGTCCTCGCCGTCGCCGCGAAGTGCCCGCTTCGCGATCAAATGCGACCCAGTGGCGCCGGAGAGCATAACGAGCAACCAGAGTAGGATCATTTTGGCACCATAGAAGAGATCGGGAACGAATGGCATCAGGCCCAGCATGATCAAACCAAGCCCCAGATTATCCGCCTTGGTCAGCGCATGCAGACGGCTGAACAAGTCCGGCAGCCGCAGCAGACCGACGGTGCCGGCAACAAAAAACAAACTGCCGGTGGACACCAACAGCGCGGATGCGATCTGCCAGCCGATATCAGGCATTGCGGCTTACATCGGTTGATTCCGCGCGACGGCGGGTAAAGGCCGTTACCGAGACCGCTGCCAGTAAGGCAAACACCAATGCAACATCAACCAACGCGGGGATCTGCAGTACCGGCGCCAGTAGCAGTAATGCACCGATGCCGGAGGTACCGAGCAATTGCGCGGCCATCATTCGGTCAGCTGGTGTCGGACCAATGACAACTCGTACCAATCCTACGGACATGCTGACGAGCAGCAACAGCGACAGGGCCAATAACAGCTCGATCATGATCATACTCCGTCTGCGACTTGAAATTCGAATTCGGTATCCTGCGAGCGCATATCTTACCCCCAGCCGGGCTCGCCAAACAGATCGGCAACACGTGCTTCCAGCTGTCGCAGGGATGTGTCGATTTCCTCGTCAACGTCGAGAACATGTACCTGAATGATACGTTCGGGCAGCAGATCGGCGCTCAAAGTGCCGGGCAGCAGGCTGATGGAATCCAGAAAAAAAACCAAAGCCCGTGGATTCTCGAGACGCGACCTGTAGCGGTGAAATCCTGGGTTGATGCGCAGGGTCGGACGCATGACGCGCGAGGCAACGTCGAGTCCGCCACAGATCGACTCGACCAAGAAGAAAGGCAGAAAGGCGAGCACGCGCACCAGCCGCGGTCGACCGGCATGCCGCTCGGCAAGCCTGAAAGAAGCGATGCTGGCCAGGATTACAGCAGGCACGCCGATGATCCAGGAGCTCGGGTCGATACCGGCCAGAATCAGCCAAACGATACCAAAGAGCCCAATGCGTGCGAGCAGGGAAATCGCGGATGGCCCAGATCGAAACTCGGCAAACACAGTGTAAAACCAGTGGGCGAGGTGATGGATATTGAACTCAGCAGATGGTGACGATTTCCACAATGCCCATCCGAAGATGCGTGTATCCTGGATTAAAGCCGGGAATTTTCCGATAGAAATCCCGACGCGCTCGCCCCGGAAATCCTGATTCTCGAGGGCGTCAGAGTGAAAACGACCCGAGCACGAATTATATCAGGGTAGGTCAACCAGGCGATCGCCGCCGAAAGCAACCAACAGTATACTGTAGTGTGGCAAGCATTTGTCGCGCTGGGTTTGGTGCAAAGCACCTTGCACCGAGCCAGATGGCATGACTCGGATGGCATGAGTGTCATAGTCGGATGTCATCGTAATAATGAGAGAGACCCTGTTGGCCATATTGAGCAGGCTTGTTTTCGAGGCTGGTGAGACTAGATCAAGCCTTAATTCTAAGGCGCTGTGCAGTAATGCCAGCATACACAAAACAGTAAAATCGACGATCAGAATGATGACCGATACTTTGAAGAATCCGAATCCGTTACCTATCGTTGAACCTCCAACGCCAACGGCGCCCTCCGAGCATTCAACAGATCCAGAAGAGAAACGCTTCGGCCTGTTCTCTAAAATACTTCTCGCCGTGATCTTCATTGCACTGGTGCTCGGCGGCCTTGGTATCTGGTGGTCGTTTCAGCCACCAAAATTCGATGTACTCGAAAACGCCCGAGCCTTGACCGGCAGCGACGCCGAACAGCAGCCGGTTGCCGGAGCGGTGACCGTGGCCACCGCAATCAAAGTGGCCGATACCTTGCTAAATAAACCAGGCGGCTATCTGCAAAATGATGTCATGCCACCGGGCGTGCTGATGGATAACATCACGAGCTGGGAATATGGCGTCCTGACCGAATTACGCGACTCGGTGCGCTCATTGCGAAATGACTTCAGTCGCTCGCAGAGCCAGTCGATCGAAAACCCATTTCTGAAGGACGCTGACTCTGAATTCAACTTCGACTCCGATGCCTGGTTCTTACCGTCCGCAGAAGAGGAATACCGGGATGGCGTTGTAGCACTGCAAGGCTTTCTCGACAGCCTGGTGTCGGCCAATGATCAATCCGCACGCTTCTCTGTACGCGCGGACAATCTGAGTGCTTACCTGGCAGTGGTGGAAAAACGCCTCGGCAGCTACGGTCAGCGTTTGACCGCAAGTGTCGGCGATCCCGAGCTAACGGCGGCATTGACGCCATCCGGCCCGGATTTACAGCCCATCGAAGGCACCCCTTGGAGTGAGATCGATAATACCTTCTTCGAGGCGCGCGGCTACACCTGGGCATTACTGCACATGATGAAGGCTTTGACGGTGGACTTCCAGAAGGTACTCGCCGACAAAAATGCACAGGTTTCGATGCAGCAGATCATTCGCGATCTCGAAAAGGCGTCGACGCGCAAATGGAACCCGTTCGTACTCAACGGCCACGGATTTGGCTGGGTTGCCAACCACTCCCTGGTACTGGCTTCCTACATGGCGAGAGCGAACGCCGCTGTCTTAGACCTGCGCCAGTTATTACTGAGTGGGTAATGGGGCGGATGCCGAATCTGGCTGTAGGGCTCGTAACTGTTCCTTAAGGCGATCTCTGTCGAACAACAGACCGCCTGGCTTTTCTTCTCGTCCGGCATCGACATAGCGTTAGCTCGCCCATAGCGCGTCTATGGGCGGGAATCCTGCACCGACAATCCCGGTCAAAGCGCGGGAATTACGGTGACACTTTACTATTTGCACCATTTCCCTGTCGGCTTATGCTAGGCGCACGTCTCGGCTCCTTCGAATGATCGTACCCGGCATCTCGCACCCTATGACGCAACGAGGGAACAGGCGCCAACGGATCTTCATGGAGGACGACGACGATGCGCTTTACTTCACAGAGATTGGCTAGCCCAGGCGTGTCGATCAAACGGCGTGGAAGTCTGGTCCTACTGCCTAATGCCGAACCATGTTCACTTGATTCTCGTACCCGCGGACGAGACCGGGCTGTCGCGCGCCGTCGGCGAAACATATCGTCGATAGCGTGGGTACATCAACGCACGATTGCGGGTCACTAGCCATTTGTTTCAAGGACGGTTCGGATGCGTGGCAATGGACGAATCTCACTTGATGGCGGCTTTCCGCTATGTGGCTTTGAATCCCGGCAAAGCGAAACTGGCTGCGACCGCTGCCGTTTGGCGTTGGTCCAGCACGCCAGCACATCTGCGGCGCCAAGACGATGGCTTGGTAACTGTTCGTCCCCTGCTAGATCGCGTCGATCATTTCGCGGAATGCTTGGAGAGACCAGCGGATGCTGAACGGGTTGCCGCTCTCACGAAGGGTCAAACCATCGGGCGGCCATTGATGGGTGACCAAGCGCTCGGCGAGCTCGAGAAACGACTTGGCCGAACGCTACGTCCTGGCAAGCGCGGCCGCCTCCCTCACAAAAGAATGATCCAAGACAACTAAAATTGGTGTAAATGGTAAAGTGTCACCGTCATCGCTGGGTGCCACAGCAGTCATCTGAAGCACAAATTGAAAATACAGTGAACATCGACCGCCGCGGTTGCTTTACCACCGGCGGGCAATAATGCTACGGCACAGAATCCATGAATTAACCGGAGGACGATTGTTCTTGCCCTGATCGCGGCAGGGAACTACCCAGGGCGCGGCTGGCGGGGCACAACATATGCGAATCGGTCTAACGGGAAAACTGTTGTTGGTGCTTGGCCTGACGAGCACCCTGTCTGTGGTGGGTATGGGTCTGGCTGCGCGTTGGAGTTTTCAGCACGGCTTTCTCGGCTATCTGGACCAGCAGGAATTGAAACGAATCGCACCCGTCGGGGATGCGCTGCTGCAAGCCTATCGGGAACGCGGCTCATGGGACTTCGTCACCCGTCACCCGGGTGTCTGGCCGCGGTTGGTCAATGAGGCGATGAGATCCAAGCTCGGCCATAGCGAGGACAGTGCGCAGGTGTCACCGGATAAACGCGATGCTGATCAGGCGCCACCATCGCATGGCTTACCAACGCGTCGGGAGTGGAGGCGCCCGCCACCCGACCCGCCCGATTTCCGCGCACCGGCTTTTGGTTCCCCAGACCGCTCCGGCATGCCGGGGCTCGGACCGCCCCCCGACCGTGAATTTGCATTTCCGCTTCCCGGTCCGGCCCATGAACCGCAATCCAGTCGCTTGGATGCAGCGCGACCCACACCTTTGGACAGACGCCCACCGGGCAACTCAGCGCGCAGGCCACGCTTCAGGCCGCCGCCCCCGAGGCACAAGCGCCTGCATGATCGGCTGCGTCTGCTGGATGCGGAACGTAACCAGATCGCCGGACAGCAGACCACCGGATTCAGGGTCGACGCAGCAAAAGACGAGGTGTTCAGTCCGCTGATTGCAGATGGTGAGCTGGTGGGATGGCTGGGACTGTCCCCTCCAGCCTGGCTGGAGGACAATCATCTGGCACAGAATTTCAACCGTCAGCACAATCGGTCGTTGCTCTGGATCAGCCTGATCGCATTGACCCTAGCGTTATCGCTGGGTGCGGTCCTGGCCGCAGCGATGCTGCGCCGTATCCGTGCCGTGGCCACGGGCGCTCGTCAATTGGCCAAAGGCGACTATCAGGCTCGGGTCGCCCTCAAAGGTCAGGATGAATTGACCGAGTTGGCACAAGACTTCAACCAACTGGCATTGACATTGGAGCGCGGCGAAACCTTGCGCCGCGTTGCCATGGCCGACATTTCCCACGAATTGCGCACACCGCTTGCGGTCGCTCGGGCGGAATTGGATGCGTTGATCGATGGCATCCGACCTTGCAATAAAGAGCATCTGGAGCAGTTGCACGGGCGTCTGCTCGCCCTGGGGCGATTGCTGGACGATCTCTACGATCTCGCCCTGTCGGACAGTGGCGCACTCAACTACCGCTTCGAGCCCGTCGACCTGAGCGGGCTTTTACGCTCCGTGATCGCCGACAGAGAGGCTCCCTGCGCGCACAAGCAGATCGCCTTGCGGTTACAGATCGAAGACGAACTGCAAATGGAGGGCGACGCGGGACGATTGCAGCAGGTGCTAGATAATCTGCTCGGCAACAGTCTGCGTTATACCGACGCCGGCGGATTCATCCGCATCATCGCCGCCCGCGCTGGCGACGCTATTCTGATCTCGATCGCGGACACACCGCCGGGCGTGGAACCCGCCGCATTGCAACGCCTGTTCGATCGCTTCTACCGGGTGGAAACCTCGCGTACACGAGCAAAGGGTGGCGCCGGACTCGGTCTGGCAATCTGCCGCTCCATCGTCGAAGCCCATCGCGGGACAATCGGTGCAAAACCTGCAGATTGCGGTGGACTCGAGATCCAGATGCGTTTTCCATCGGCTCCCGCTCGAGGCGCTAACCGACAACGCAAACGGACCGCATGATCGAATCGCACATTTTCTACACAGTCTGTTCCTGATGTCATGTCTTTGCGAGCCCGAGCCCGAGCTTGGCATTCCGGTGCTCCACCCGCCGATCTCCATGGGCATCGAGTCAGGTATACTGTTCTTTCTTTGCCCTATCCATCCTGTTTCCACCTAGATTAGGAGTAGAACCTATGCATCGCATTGCTCGAACAACAATCGCCTCTTGTCTGACCTTCGGATTGGCCGGTGCGGCCATCGCCGCCGACCTGAAACCGGAAGAGCAAATCCTGACCCGTCAGGCTGGCTATACCTTCATGTCGTGGAACATGGGCAAGATCAAAGCCAACCTGGACGGTGAATTCAACCAGACTCAAGTATCCGCGGCCGCCAATGCCATCGCCGGTATTGCCAATTCCGGCATGGGTGCACTGTTTGGCCCTGGTACCGATAAGGACATCGGTGATGTCAAGACGGCCGTGGAGCCGGCATTGTTCACCGAGCCCGAAGAAGTGGGCCGCGTCGCAAAGGCCTTCATCGAGGCGGCCAATAACATGGCCGAGGTCGCCGCAACGGGCGATGAGAACGAGGTGAAAACCGCGTTCGGCGAACTGGGCAAGTCCTGCAAGGCCTGCCATGACCAATTCCGCAAGGAGCAATGAGGCGATTTCTGCGGACCTTCATGCTATTTGACGTAGCTTGACGCCCGCGCCTTCTGCGCCGAGCCGGAACTCGCACAGCCCGAGCTGCTTGCGCCGGCCGTCATTGGTCGCGAGCGTCAATCCCGCGTCATCTGGTGGATCGATTGCCGGCGATCGTTCAGGGAGCTTGTCGGCCAAGGAGCGACCCGGTATGGGTTTAGGCGATCTCTGTCGAGAAACAGACCACCTGACTTGTCTTCTCGTCCGCCTTTTTTGTCGCGGCAACCCGCCCAGAGAGTGCCTTTGGGCGGGTTGCCGCTTCGCGAAGGCGAACGAAAATCCGGCGCCAGTTGGTCTGTTTCTCTCCGGCAATCGCCTTGGACGATTGCCGGACCCGTCCTCAACAGGATCAAACTCACCAGGCGGGCAGCGTCGTCGGTGGCGCTGGCGCTGGCGACAGCAGTCCGCCAGCTGCAATCCAGACCGCACCGCTGGCGATCGCAACGGCAAAAAGCAGCGCCCACAAGGACGCTCCGCGAGCCGCACGTGCATCCGGATCGGTAGACTCTTTATAGCCGGTAATCATCGGTTTGATCAGGTTGTTGCCGCGCACGAAGGTATAAAACAGCGCCGCCAGCACATGCAAGGTCACCAGCCCAACGATCAGCCAAAGCCCCTGACGGTGCAAACTGGTCAGCCAATGACTGGTGGACTTGCTGACCAGATCATACAGGGGTCCATCGAAGGCGATGTCGTCGTTACTGAACAGGCCGCTGCCGGCTTGCCAAAGCATCAACGCGAGCAAAGCAAACACCGACAAGGCACCTAACGGGTTATGTCCCAAACCATGCCAGCGACCACGCAGGTAGGCGACAATCCGGCTCGGTGTCGGCGCAAACTCCGCGAAGCGTGCATAGGTGGAACCGAGCACCCCCCAAACCAGCCGAAACACCAACAGTCCCAGCACCAGTAGGCCGAGCCGCCCGTGCCAATCCATCCAGTTGCCCCCTTCCAAGCCCGTCAACAGGGACGCGCTCACGGTGGCGAACAGCAACCAATGAAAAATTCGAGTTGGTAAGTCCCAGACTTTGATCTGCACGGCGAAAACTCCGGTTGAGGGTAAGCGAGTCGATAGCGATTCGTGACGCCGCTGTCGCAAGCCTCAATGTGGCAAGCGCATTGGGTCTTTGTGCCTCGGGTTGGCACGAAAATAGGTCGCCACATTACCGATGCGCTGGACCAGCTCGGCTCTGGTCTGCGCGGCGATGGCGGATGCCTCCGCATCGCGCTGATCAGCGTTCACACGCACCTTGATCAACTCGTGATGGTCAAGAGCCAGCTCGATCTCAGTCAGCACAGCCTCGCTGAGACCGGCCTGGCCGATCCATACAACAGGCTTCAAATGGTGCGCCTGCTGTTTCAGCCAGCGTCGCTGTTGGCTGCTGATTGGGAAGGTTGCAGTCATAGAATGATCGCTATCGATGTGTTGCGAGATTGACCCATCAACACGCATCAGAGCAGTGCATGCCGGGTGATCCCATCTGCGCGGACAGGCCTTAGTATAGCGATGCCGAAGTTCCACCAACAACCCAAAGGCCATGCGCAAGGCGGAAGGCGACAGCGGCTGTGCCAGGTCAGCCAAACAGCTGCATAGGTAAAATGGGTGCTGCCTTCGAAGAATGTAAGGATTCACCGCAGAGACGCAGCGTGCGCAGAGGGACCAAGGCGCCTCGCCTGCAGCGGACCTCGACCAGCCGTGGAAACCGCTCGGCGTAGGAGCCCGCTTGCGCGCGACCCGGCAAATGATGCCAGCGGAGCGGACGCGAGCGCCGCGCCTTTCCCGGGAGAAAGGCTGTCGGCCACTGTCTTCTACACAAACAAACCGAAGATACCCCAGGGTGCAACCTGCCCAGCACAACTTGATTAGGATTGGTATTGGAATCGAAAAGACATGGCATTGGGGCGTGAGAGTCTGTCTGGCAAAATTTCAGCCGCAATTTGCAAGCGTTTTCTTGAGCATGGCGATACGGATCATATTCTCGGCAGTCCCAGTCAGGATCTCGAAATCCTTGCTCAGCCTGCGAAATCGACCGAGCCAAGCGAAAGTGCGCTCAACCACCCAACGTTTCGGAAGGACAGCCCATCCGTCTTTGATTTTGGTGGAAATGTGCAAGACGAGTCCGAGTGTCTCGTCGACAAATTTCACGGCTGTCCCGCGATAACCCGCATCGCCGGAAAACGCCTCGATGCTCGGGTATTTCTCCGCCGCACGCGCCATCACGGGACCACCCGCCACGGTATCGCTGCAATTGGCTGCGTGGACCGACACATGCAACAGGTTGCCGAGGATATCGACTACGATATGGCGTTTATGCCCTTTGACCTTCTTGCCGCCGTCGATCCCGCGTTCTTCGCTCGCGTACTCGGTCTTGACGCTCTGCGAGTCGATAATCCCGTAACTCGGCGATGCCGAGCGACCGTTGTTTTGGCGATGGAGTGCATTTAGTTGATCCAGCGCGGTTTCCCATACACCGCGTTTGTTCCATCGGCTGAAGTGATCGTAAACCGTTTGCCAGGGGGGAAAATCGTTGGGTAGCATGCGCCATTGGCAACCGGACTTCACGACGTACAAAATGGCATCGACGATCCGTTTGCGCGGATGCAGGCTGGCACTGCCTCGTCGATCACGGGGTTGAAAATAGTGTTCGATCAGCGCCCATTCGGCGTCCGTCAGGTCACTCGGGTATCCCATAGCTTGTCCTCGAAGAAAAAGTATTTGACTTTGATAGACATTTTTTTGTCAGACAGGTTCTGAGAAACCTGATGCTTATAAGTGCTCTGCTGCGGAAGTCGCGAGACCGTTTGCAGTCGTTGTCGTCATCGTGGTCGTCATCGATAACCCACGATGAGCGATTACGCCCACGACAAACAGCAGAAATGCTAGCGGGACATCCGCACTGCTGCACTCGTTGGATGTTTACTGTGCGCCACCTTCAAAGAATCTGAATCAAACTTCATTCTGGTTAAATCGCTGAACATTCTACGTAGAGCACTGGGTAAAATCCCCGGCGGCCAGCGAGTCGCGCTGAATCTTCCCGAGCAACGGCCCGTCGTATCGCCATGGTCTTTGCCCTGATTGCCGCCACATCCTGAACAGCATTTGATGGCCGCCGCATGCAGCGGCGCGGAGTAGATTTAATGAGCGCGACACAAACAGCACATAACGCCCCACTGCGGGCACTTGAAAACAGTTATCTGGAGCTGCCGCCGGGATTTTACGCCCGAGTGGCGCCGACGCCAGTGGCGCGACCGCGCCTGTTACGGGTCAACCGGGATCTGGCCGAACAGCTCGGTCTGGACCCGAATGAACTGGCCAGCGAAGCAGGAACCGCCTTGCTGGCCGGCAATCAAGTGCCCGCTGGCGCCGAGCCGCTGGCGATGGCCTATGCCGGTCATCAATACGGCCAGTTCGTGCCCAGCCTGGGCGACGGCCGCGCGATTCTGCTCGGCGAGCGCATCGACCGCGACGGCCAACGTTTCGATATTCAGCTCAAGGGAGCCGGGCGCACGCCGTTTTCGCGCATGGGCGATGGTCGCGCGGTGCTCGGGCCGGTATTGCGCGAATATGTGCTCGGCGAGGCGATGGTCGGACTGGGTATTCCGACCACCCGTGCACTGGCGATGGTCGCCAGCGGCGAGGAGGTGTATCGCGAACGCATCGAGCAGGGGGCAGTCTTGACCCGGGTCGCCGCCAGCCATGTACGGGTTGGAACCTTTGAGTATTTTGCTCGCCGCGGCGATGTCGACTCGGTGCGTCAGCTTGCCGATTATGTCATCCAGCGACACTACCCGGATTGCCGACAGGCGGATAATCCCTATCAGGCACTGCTCGCAGCAAGCGCTGCCCGCCAGGGCGAGCTGATTGCCCGCTGGCTGCTGGTCGGCTTCATCCATGGCGTGATGAATACCGACAACATGACAATCTCCGGAGAAACCATCGATTACGGCCCCTGTGCGTTTATGGACACCTATCAGCCGGACGCCGTGTATAGCTCGATCGACCGCTTCGGTCGCTACGCCTATCAGCAGCAGCCCAGCATCGGCATGTGGAATCTGACCCAGCTTGCTCAGTGTCTGCTGCCGCTGTTGGACACTGACGACGATGTGGCACAGCAGCAGGCGCGGGCCGCCCTCAGTGCCTATGTGGAGCGCTTCGAGGAGACCTACGCCAGCGGTCTGCGCGCCAAGATCGGCCTAGCCGACGGGCAGGCTGGTGACCAGCGGGAGGACGACGCGTTGGTGCAGGATCTGCTCGCTCGCATGGCCGAGAATAACGTCGATTTCACCAACTGTTTTCGTCTGTTGTGCGAGCTGAAACGCGATGATCCGGTGGCCGATCCGCCCCTGCGCGCCCTGTTCGCCGAGCCGGACGCCTTCGACTCCTGGGCCGAGAAGTGGCGCGCACGTCTGGCGCGACAATCCGGCAACGATGCCGAACGCAGCGCCGCGATGCGCGCAGTCAATCCGGCCTACATTCCGCGCAACCACCGGGTGCAGCAGGTAATCGACGCGGCCGAGGAGAACGATTTCAAGCCTCTGGAAAACCTGCTGCAAGTCGTCTCGCATCCGTTCGAAGAACATGCGGCATTGGCAGAATATCGCCTGCCGCCACGGCCTGAGGAGGTTGTACGGCAAACCTTTTGCGGTACCTGATCTTAACCATCCGTGAGTGAAGAGCGGGTCAGAATCTTTGTTTCGTCACCCTCCGACGTGGCCCACGAGCGCGCCGCGGTCAAGGACGTAGTCGCGCGCCTGGGCCAAGAATATCTGCCCTATTTCCGCTTGACGGCGGTGCTTTGGGAGGAAGAAGCGCTGACCGCCGATCGCAGCTTCCAGGCCGGGCTGACCCAGCCGGAAGACTGCGACATCGTGCTGGTTATTCTGTGGACACGGCTCGGCTCGCCTTTGCCCGAAGAGCCCTACCGCGGCATGACCGGCACCGAATGGGAATTCGTCAATGCGGTGGAGGCATCCGCGCGCAAGGGCAGCCCCGAGGTTCTAGTCTACAAAAAGACCGCCCCCAAGCTGGTGGATATTACCGAGGCCGAGAGCGCGCAGGAAGCAATCGAGGATCGACGCCGGCTAGAGACCTTTTTCCAAGGCAATTTCTTCAATCAGGACAATACGTTCCGGCGCGCCTTCCGGACCTTCGACAATGCCGCATCATTCCGCGAACTGGTGGAAGTGCAGTTGCGTAAATTGCTCAACCGGCGCATCAGCGCCGAGCGGCGCGCGGCTGCTGGTGCACTACAATGGCACGGCAGCCCGTTTCGACCAGATCAACCCTTCGATATCGGCGACGAACGCGTGTTCACCGGTCGCGAGGCCGAGGTGCGCGCGCTGTTGGCACAGCTCTCGTCACGGCGCCCGGGTCAGCCAGGCTTCTTGCTGCTGAGTGGCGCGAGCGGCAGTGGCAAGACTTCACTGCTGCGGGCTGGTCTGGCGCCAAGGCTGACGCGTCCTTTTTTGTTCGAGCAGATCGCGCTGGTACGCTGCGCGCTGGTACACCCGGGCAGCGACGGTCCCACGCCGCTGGCGGCATTGGCATCCCGGCTCACCGCCGCCGACATGCTGGCCGAACCGCTGGCCCAGTTCGGGCTGGGGAGAGCGCAACTGGAGCGCCTGCTGGCCAGCGAACCCAAGGTCGCCGCCAACCAGCTCGCCAGCGCCCTGGCACAGGTCGCAAAGGTCAGCGATGGCGAGGCACGCGCCTGGCTGGTGCTGGTGATCGACCCGCTGGAGGCGCTGTTCCACTACCATGATGCAGCGCATCAGCAAACTTTTGCCGCGACCTTGCGCGGACTCGCCGCGCATGCCGATATCTGGGTGATCGCGGCCCTGCGCGGCGATGCATTGCATCGGCTGGCAGAACTGCCGGCATTGGCAGAACTGCCGGTCGCTGGCGCCTGGACCGACTTGGAGCCTCCGGCCACTGCACGCATTCGTCAGATCATCGAGATCCCGACGCGAATTGCCGGCCTGGAGCTGGAATCCAGCGGCGACCACACTGGCCATGGTCTGGTGGAACAGATCGAGGCGGAGGCAGCGCGGCTGCGGTTTTGGGCGGCACCGGTCCAGGGATTACTCGAGGAGGCCTACCGGAATGCGTTGCAGAGCGCTGGAATGCCGCGGCTATCGGTGGCACGGCCGCACACCGGCAATGCCATCGCGCGCCAACTGCTGGATCGCGCGGATGCGCTCTGGCATACGCTGGATGCTGACGCCCGTGCTGGATTGCCGCGCCTGTGCCGTGCTTTGATCGGCATCGATGGTCCGATCGACACTGGTGCCATCCCACGCCATGGCGATCTACGCATATTGCGCTCCGACCCAAACTGTACACGCCTGCTGGAGGCGATGATCGAGGCGCGCCTGATCGTCGCCGAGGGCACCCAGGATGCAGCATCGTTGAAGCCTTGCGAGGCGCCGGACTATCGCATCCTGAGCCTGATCCGCGATGCCTGGCATCAGGGCCGGTGGTACTGGCTGCAGCGCTGGTGGTGGCGATGGGCACGCCGACGCGGACAGGATAACGACAGCGACGATCTCGCGCCACCTGCCGAGCGCTTGCCGCAAAGCGATGCCGGAAAGGGCAAAGATCCGGCAGACGAAGAGCGGGCACAGAGAATTCGCTCATCCGGTCAAACCCCGGAGCTTGCAGACAAACCGTCAACCAGCCTGCCCACCAATCTGCCGGTCAAATTGCCGGCAGAGTCGGCCATGGCGGCCGCTGAACCAGATAATCCAGACAGTGACACAAGGCCGCAGGCAATCGACTGGCGCGACTATCTGCCGGTCGCCAGTTTCAGCCACCCGATCCTGATCAGCGACTGGGCGCCGATATGCCACTGGCTGCAACAGCCCGAGCATCGGCAACTGCTGCATCTACGCTCCAGGCTCACGCGCCAGGCGCGCTTATGGAGACGCACGGATTGCAACCGCGACTACCTGTACCGCGAGTCCGGCTACGCTGCTGCACAGGAGTTAGTGCGCGCCTGCGGTGACGAATTGGAGCCCATCGAGCGCGATTTTCTGGACCAATCCGCCGCCCATCTGTCTTTTTTGCGCCGACGCAATCGCTTTGTGCGTGGTGTCGGCCTGATGCTGATTCTGTTGCTGCTTGCCGTCACCGCTGCCGCCGTACTCGCATTGCAGGCCTCGCATGAGGCGCGCGTCAACCTGCACCGCAGCAAACTCAAGGAGGCCTACCTGCACATCAGCCTTGGCAATACGCCACAAGCGGTATCGGAGGCAATCGCTGCCGGCGAGGATCTGCCGTTGCAGGCAGTGCAGACTCTGAGCCGGGCGTTCGGCAACAATCGGCTGTTGGCGATGGAACGGTCCGCCGGGCCGTCGCTGGGACAGCCGCGCATTCCAGGTTTCAATGCCGACGGCACCTTACTTGCCACCATCGTGCCCGGTATCGGTCCACGGCTGTGGCGTAAAGTGCATGGCCGCTTCGTTGCCGACCGCGATCTGCAGGCCGAGGGTCTCGGATTGCATAGCCTGGTGATCGGCGATGACGAGCAACTGTTCGGCATCGGCGAACGAGGCATCTGGCGACTGCCGGCGGCTGCCGACGCCCTGCCGTTGTACGACTGCGGCAGTGCAGCGGGGGCGACCTTTCTGCTGGATGCAGCGCGTCGCTACCTGGCCGTTGCGCACAATCGCGGCGAGCAATACGGCGTCTGCATTGTCAACCTGTCCTTACCCGGCCGGGTGGTGTTTCAGCAGATGTTCGACGAGGGCGAGATCCGCGGCCTCGACTTCTCCCCGGAAGGCGATTTATTACTGACCGCATCCACCCTCGGACGCACCCATCTGATCGACCTGACAACCGCTGAAATCCGGCTGTCGTTACCAGCCGCCGAGGCCCTTGGAAGGCCGTTCAACCATGCCGTCTTCGACTCCACGGCAGAGCGCATCGCAATTGCCGCGGTCGACGAGCGGGTGCGACTGTATCGGGTCGACGGCACGCCCATCGGCGAATTGGCCAACACGACCATCGGCGGCCGGAACTACAAGATCCATCGCTCCGCGGTCCGCGATGTGGCATTTGCCCCGGACGGCGAATTTCTGGTGGCGGTGGACGACGAAGGCCAGGTCGTGCGCTGGTCGCTCGATGGCTCCAATCAGGCGGTGGTGCTGGGCAACCATCAGCTTAGCATCAGCGATGTCGAAATCGCGCCCAAGCGTACCTCGGATCTATCCGACGAGACCCTGGTCCTCAGCGCCTCCTTGGACAAGACCGCACGCCTATGGGGCCTGGAAACCGGCAAGGCGGTTGCCGTGCTCGGTCACGATGGCGCCTTGAGCACGAGCCGTTTCAGCCGAGATGCGCGGCGCGTGTTCACCTTTTCCGAGCGCGACGGCTCGGTGCGCCTTTGGAGCATCGAGCCGGTCTCGAATCTGGCGTACCTATTGCGCCACCCGGATCATGTGTGGAATCTGGATCTGGTGGCCGCACCCCCTGAATTGGCCCCGGATGGCAACGCACTGTTATTGGCCACCGCCGGGTTCGACGGCGGCGTGCGCGTTTGGCGCTATGATCGCGGCCGGCAGCAGGCCGCGCCGGAACTGCTGGCGATGTTTCAGGAGCATACCAGCCGGGTACGCCAGGCCAGCTTTTCCGCCTCGGGCCGATTGTTGGTTTCGGCCGGTTACGATGGCAAGGTGCATGTGCACGACCTGATCAGCAACGACGCCTGCAAACTACAGATCGAAACCGATTCCGGTGGCGAGCAGGTCTACAATGCGCTGTTCGGCCCTCCCGCGACAGCGCATACAGAGGGCGGCTCCAGCATTCCAACGGTTGCCGGACAAGATCTCAAAACGCGGCAGCAGTCCAGCGTTCAGCCAGGCATCGGATCAGCCGCAACCCCATCCTGGCTGCTGACCACATCCGATGACACGACACAGCCGGTGCGGCTGTTCTCGCTCCGGCACTGCGCGCCGATGCCCACCGGCGAGGCACTGCGGCACGGCAGCGTCGCGGTGAAATCGGCGGCATTGCGCAATCTGACTGACCGCACCCTGGTCAGTACCGGCGACGAGGCCGGCATCCTGCGCCTGTTGGAACGCAACGCCGCCGGCGACTGGAGCGAACGCTGTGAATTGAACGCTGGCGTCGGCGCCATCGGCAACATGGTGATATCCGCGGATGGCAGCTTGATCGGCGTTGCCGGCAGCAGCGAGCGTGCCGCTCTGATCGCAATCGACGATAAACAGTGCGGCGCGCCGCTGTATCTCATCGGTCACACCGAACGCCTCTACAGCATCGACATCACGCCGGACGGCACACAAATCCTGACCTCATCGCTGGACAAGACAGCGCGCGTCTGGACTCGCGACGGCGAGCCAAGGGCCGTTCTGACGGGACATCAGGATCGCATCTATCGCGCTATCTTCAGCCCTGGCGACGCACGCTGGATACTGAGCGCATCGCGCGACGGCAGCATGCGACTCTGGCGGACGCCGCAGGCTGGCGCGCCGCGCTCCGCGGCGGACGGCGTGGAATCTCTGAGCGCCTTTTTGCCGCTGAAAGCCGATTTGGGCGGCGTCGCCAACGCCGCGTTCAGCCCGGACGGACACCTGATAGCCGGCGCATACTGGGACAACGCCGCCCAGCTGTGGCGCATCTGGAGCGAAGACGAGTCGGCCCCGCCCGAGCGTATCCAGCGCTGGGGGGAAGATCGTGCGCGGCTGGCGCTGATCGGTGAAGCCTATCGGTTCCAGGCGAACAACCGGGTTGATAGCGATGATGCGATGGCGCAAGCGGAAATGCCCTGACCGAACATAGGCGATTGCCGGAGAGAAACCGAGTGATGGTGCAGAAATAAGCTAAACAGGTTTTGGCTCGGGTGTCGCCTGCCGACTCATCATGGGCGGGTTGCTGCGACAATGAAGGCGCACGAGAAGACAAGCCAGGTGGCAGG
Source organism: Thiohalocapsa sp. PB-PSB1 (assembly GCA_016745215.1). Classification (GTDB taxonomy): domain Bacteria; phylum Pseudomonadota; class Gammaproteobacteria; order Chromatiales; family Chromatiaceae; genus Thiohalocapsa. The sequence continues at coordinate 1,523,443 of CP050890.1, read as the reverse complement.
TTTCTCGACAGAAATCGCCATGATGCATCTTCACCACCAATCGCGACCCGGCAAAGGGTCGACGCCGATCGGCGGATAGCCCAGCGCATCCAGCAAATCGAGGGTGATGCGGGCACTCACCCCCCAGAGTCGCTCGCCCTCATGCTCGTCGAAGAAGATGACCTGGCGTGCCTGCGGATGCCCCGGTGCTGGCCAGACCTCCACACGATAGCGTTGCGGCGCGCAAAGCCAATCCAACGGGATGCTGAAGATATGCGCGACCTCCTGCGGATCGGCGCACAGGGACTGGGGCCAATGGATGTGGCCCACCACCGGCTGCACCAAAAAATTGCTGACGGTGCGCAGACCACGTAGCCGGCCCAGAATCCGGACCTGTTCGGCCGGCAAGGCAATCTCTTCCCCAGCCTCGCGCAGGGCCGTGGCATCCGCGTTCGTATCGCTGGACTCCACGCGCCCACCCGGAAAGCCCACCTGGCCGCTGTGCTGATCCCGCGGATGCTCGGCACGGCGTATCAATAACAATCGCCAGCGCTCCTCCAGCCGGAACAGCGGCAGCAGAACAGCGGCTGCTCGCGGTGCCGCAGCGGCCTGTCCTGGGAGTTCGTCGGCGGGAGCCGACGCGGGGCGGGTGCGCAGCCGCTCGGCGATCAGATCAGCATCGAGATGGTTGATGGCTGCCATCATGAAGCGGGCGATTGAAACAGTTGCCGGTCTGTGCCATCAGCGGGCAAATGCCTTGCAGATGGCATACACAAGAATTGCAGTTTGCCGCGGACAGAAATCACTCTGCTTGCGATTGCTTTAATGTCTCGACCTCATTACGTAAGACGGCCACCTCGCTCTCCAGCTGTGCGACGCGCGCTTCAAGTTCTGACGATACAGCCGCCCGAGCCGCTGCTCGGGGCGCCGCCGGTATCAGGTCTTCCGCCTTGGGCTCACCGCACAGCAGATGCACATAACGCTGTTCGCGCATACCGGCTTGTCGCGGCAGTTCGCGAATCAGCGGCGGGTCATGTTGTTCCAATTTTTGCAAGGTCTCCTGCAGGCTTGCCAGATCCGGAAACTCCGCGAGTCGAGCGCTGTTGGTGCGCAGTTCACCGGAAGTCTGCGCACCCCGCAACATCAGCACACACAGAATCGCCTGTTGACGTTTATCCAACATGAAGGTACCGGCCAGCTTATGATCATAGCGTTCCGCGCGGCCACTGAAGCTCGCGTGGATCAGGCCGCGATCGCGCAGCTGGTTGACGGTGTGTCCCACCTTGCCCATTTCCATATTCATCACCGGATTGCGGCTTGTCTTTTGATTACAGGCGGTCACCAGCGCGTTCAGTGTCAGCGGATACTGATCCGGCGTAGTGCGCTGCTTTTCCATCAGGCAGCCGAGGACGCGAGCCTCCCCGGCAGTGAGCATGGCTTCGTGTTGGTCGTCGGTCTGAGTCATGGACATGGCTTTGGAATGTCATCAAGTCCCGAGCCGAAGTGCAGGACGGCACGGGACTTGGTTTTAATCGATTACAAGTGCATTACCACCGCTATAAATTGGGTATTCAGGTCCATCCTGCAACCAGGTACAGCTGCGGTTCTGCGTCAGCTCGCATTGGCCACGCCGCATACCACCAAGGCCCTGCATGAAGATCTCGGCATGTCCGACGCACGCCGCATCGGGCTGAGATTTTCTGCGCGTGCTCTGCTGTGGAAATCGCGAGAGGGTTTGCAGTCGTGGTCGTCATCGATAACCCACGATGAGCGATCACGATGACGACATCGACAATGACAAACGGCAGAAACGGTAGCGGAGCATCCGCATCGCTGCACTAGAGCACAGCGCGCCGCGGCTCGTCGGCGCGACCGGCGAGATTGCCATAGCGATGATAGTCATAGCTGATACTTTGCTCGCGAACGTACCAAAGAAGTTCGATCCGCCCTTCGACCAGCACCGGTGCATCGGCGATGTAGATTCCGCTGTCACCGATTGCCCTGCGGACGATGGTCGGCACCCGCTCGCGGGATGCATAGCGTAAGCGATCGGTTTGGCGTTTGCGCACCACATCGGCCAACCTCTGGTCGCTCTCCTCGACATAGTCGATGGCATTAGCCCAGGGCTCGGTGAGCTGCCCGAGCAGACGCACCGCCGGCAATGCGCTGTCCGGCGGTGTGCTGATCCGGATATGGCAGCCAACCGTGCGCGCCGCACACACACGGGCGAAGATCTCGAACAGAGAATCAGCAACATCGACGCGTATGCAAAGCTTCGGAATCGGCAAATAACGGCGCAAGTTGTCCTGACCGACGAGTTGAAAATGATCGTGCGATTTACCGAATTCGGTATTGTAGTTGGCCGCATAACTGGCCATCGCCCTGCACAGACGCTCCAGCTCTGCGCTATCGGCGCCGATGTCCTCGTATCCGGAGTGCCGGCTTCCCGGTTGCTTGGCCGATTGACTTTGCACGCGTTGAGCATCCGATGGCAGCTCGCGTAAAGCCAACAGACGCTGGCGTAACATCTCCAAATCGGCATTCGCCAGCGGCTCGCCATCGGCGCTTGGCGCATGCGCGCGATCGACGAAATTCATCAATTGCGCCACATAATTGGGTCCCCCGGCCTTGATACCGGGGCCGAATGCAGACTTGCCCATACCGCCGAAGGGTTGACGCAGGACCACGGCACCGGTGGTGACCCGGTTGATATACAGGTTGCCGGCGCGAATCCCATCCTGCCACCTGGCCTGCTCGCGATCATCGAGGCTTTCCAGCCCCGAAGTCAGGCCATAACCGGTTTGGTTAACCATATCCATGGCTTGTTCGAGGTTCTCGGCCCGCATAACGGCCAACAACGGACCGAAAAACTCGGTCCGATGCGTATAGCTTCCAGGCGAAACCCCCCACTTGATACCTGGGGAATACAAAGCCGGATTATCGTCCTGCTGGCGCGGCATCAGCGCCCAGGACTCGCCGACCTCCAGCTCCTTGAATGCCCGGTCGAGATCGCCGGCAGGCGGCTGGATCAGCGGCCCGAGCCTGGTATTCAGATCCCAGGCTGAACCCACCCGGATACTCCGGACCGCATCGCAGAGCATCTGTTTAAACGCCGGATCATCGTACAGCTCCGCTTCCAGCACCAGTAACGAGGTTGCCGAGCACTTCTGGCCGCCGTGGCTGAAGGCCGAATGCAGCACATGCTTGATTGCCTGCTCGCGGTCCGACATGGCCGTCACGATGGTGGCGTTCTTGCCCCCGGTTTCGGCCAGCAACTGCAGGTCGGGGCGCACATCCAGCATGCGCAATGCGGTATCGGTACCGCCGGTGAGTATGACCAGGTCAACCTCAGGGGATGCGACCAATTCGGCGCCGCCGGTGGCACCGGTACAAGGCACGAATTGCACCACTTCCTTGGGGACACCTGCGCGCCAAAAACACCGGGCGAGTTGGTAGCCGACCAGCACCGAATGCGAGGCCGGCTTGAGCAGCACGCTGTTGCCGGCGGCGAGCGCCGCACAGACTCCGCCGCAGGGGATGGCGATGGGGAAGTTCCATGGCGGCACCACCGCCACCACCCCCTTGGGGCTGGCATCGACACCGGGCAGCGCCCGCAACGCCCGCGCGCTGGCCGGATACAACTCGGCAAAGTCGATCGCCTCCGAGACCTCGGGATCGGACTCGCTGATCAATTTGCCGGTATCGGCCAGGGCCGCACCGATCAGTTCGCCGCGGGCACGGCGCAGCTCATGCGCGACCCGCGCCAGAATCTCATCGCGCTCATTCTCCGGCATGTCGCGCCAGCCCTTGGGATCGCGGACGGCGCAATCGATGGCACGTTTCAGATCAGCGCCGTCGGCCTGGCGATAACGGGCGACGACCACATTCGGGCGCGATGGGTCGCGGCAATCCAGAAGCTCATGCCCCGAGCGGATCTCCTCGCCGGCGATGACCAACGGGATGTCGATGGCACTATCGTTACAACGCGGTTTCCACTGCTCGACGAGCTGCTGCACCCAGCGCAGGTTGGCAGGCAGGGCAAAGTCGGTATCAGGCTCATTGTTGAACTCGGCCAGCGTCATTGGACCGCGCGGTTGGTCGGCCACAGGCCGGTTTCGATCCTGGGTTCGGCGTGGCGTCGATTGCAGATTCCCGATCAATGCAAAGCTGTCTCTAAAGCCCTGCTCGAGCCGCTGCCATTCGTCGCTGTCGACCTCCAGCTTGAACGCATGCCGCAGGAAATTCTCAGGCCCGGTATTCTCGTCGAGTCGGCGAATCAGATAACCGATGGCGTTGACGAAATCCTCCTGTTTGGTGGCCGGAGCATACAACAACAGGTTATCGGTGAGTTCACACAGGGCTCGGCACTGGTGGTTGGCCATGCCTTCGAGCATTTCGAACTGAATGTGATCGAGCAATCCGCGCTCATGACCAAGCACCAACGCATAACAAACATCGAACAAATTGTGCGACGCAACCCCGAGTCGGACCGCGGCGATGTTATCGGCCTCGAGCCCCTGGTGCAGCATGCGCTTGAAGTTGGCGTCGGTCTCGGCCTTGACCTGATAGGTGGCCATGGGCCAACCGGCGAGCGACGCATCCACACGCTCCATCTCCCGATTGGCGCCCTTGACGATGCGAATCCCAACAGGCGCCCCACCATTGGCGACGCGTCGCCTGGCCCAGGCATTGATCTGCTGCTGGGCCAGGTAAGAATCCGGCAGATAAGCCTGCAACGCAATGCCGGCGCTGACCTGTTCCAACCCGGCCCGATCCAGGGTCGCCATAAACGCATCGACAGTGATGGACAGGTCGCCGTAGGCCTCCATGTCCAGATAGACGAATTTACTCTGTAAGGAACCATCGGCCCGCTTGAATTTCGCCTTGGCCGCGGCCCGGTACAGCAGCTCCAGGCGTTCGCACAGGATGCGCAGCGAACGCTCGCGGGCAAGGGACGAAATCTGCGAGTAAATGGTCGATATTTTGACCGAAATACACTCGATCTGCTCGAGCTGCAAGGCGGCCAGATAGGCGTCCACGCGCCGCTGGGCTTGCTCCTCGCCCAACAGAGCCTCGCCGAGATAATTGACGTTCATGCGCACGCCATCCTCGCGACGCCGCTGCAAATGCTTGATCAGATGCTTCGCTTCGGCGGGCAGAATAACGTTGGCTGTCTCCGCGCGCATGCGCTGCTTTACCGGGGGCACCGCAATTCCCGGCAGATAGCCGGCGAACGATTGGAAGCCCTTGAGCATGGCGCGCTCGAACAGGCTGAAAAAACGCGGCACGCCCTGCACGTCGAGAATATGGATCAGCTGGTCGGCAGCGCGTGCGGCCGGCTTGGAGCGAAATGCCTGATCGGTCATCTGGATCAGGGTCGCTTTATCCTCCGGGTTTGCCAGCATGCGTTCGAGTTCGCGCTGCTGGTGCTTTTCCTGCGGCTGCTGTAGTGCGCTGCCGCGCTGTTGAACTCTGCGCGCCAACCGCACGGCCTTATCGATCGGGTCCATTTCCGAACCATCGACAGTCATTTCGGACAGAATCCGGGCAAGCTCCGTGCCGGGATCGCGTAGTGTGGATTTGAGCATGGCAATCTTCCGACCTCGAGTACGATAAGAGTTTAGGCCGTTGCCGAAGATTTCCAAACCAGACCCATGTCGATTTGGTTCGCTTTACACGCCGGGTCAAAGAACAAAGCCTGACCTTATCTGCCAAGCAAAACTACCCCGAGGCGCTCTACTTGGGAATAACCGACGGGCAAGGCCGAGGACAAGCGCGCGCAATGGCAGCACGAGTATTGCAGCAAACTCAAACAGGATCGCGACGCGCTCGACCTGCTCATCGCTGAGGCGGCACGCCTCTCGCAGCGAACTGCCCTGCCGAAGAAGGTGCGCGCTGACGCCTACAGCGCTTGGACCTACTTCAACGACCATCGCCATCAGATGGACTACCCTGGGTTGCTTGCCGAGAACCTGCCGATCGGATCCGGCGTTACCGAGGCCGCCTGCAAGACCCTCGTCGAGCAGCGTCTATGCGCCTCGGGCAAGCGCTGGAAAAACAAAGGTGCCAAGATCATTCTCCGCCTACGTGCGCTGACCCAGACCAGCGGCCGCTGGGCTCAATTCTGGCAAAAGATCGATCAATTCGGTGCCGAATACTGCTGATAATGACATCATATCGAGGCCTTGCATAATAAGGATTCACCGCGGAGACACAGCATACGCAAAGGGGCCAAGCCGCCTCGCCCACAAGCGCACCCCCACCAGCCGAGAGAACCGCTCGACGTAGGAGCCCGCTTGCGGGCGACCAGGCCCGCGATGCCAACGGATCGAACGCAAGCGCTGCGTCTTACTCGGGAGAAGGCTGCTGCCTTCAATAAATGCAAGGATTCGCCGCAGAGACACAGCATGCGCAAAGGGGCCAAGCCGCCTCGCCCGCAAGCGCACCTCCACCAGCCGAGGGAACCGCTCGACGTAGGAGCCCGCTTGCGGGCGACCAGGCCCGCGATGCCAGCGGATCGAACGCAAGCGCTGCGTCTTACTCGGGAGAAGGCTGCTGCCTTCAATAAATGCAAGGATTCGCCGCAGAGACACAGCATGCGCAAAGGGGCCAAGCCGCCTCGCCCACAAGCGCACCTCCACCAGCCGAGAGAGCCGCTCGGCGTAGGAGCCCGCTTGCGGGCGACCAGGCCCGCGATGCCAACGGATCGAACGCAAGCGCTGCGTCTTACTCGGGAGAAAGCTGCTGCCTTCAATAAATGCAAGGATTCGCCGCAGAGACACAGCATGCGCAAAGGGGCCAAGCCGCCTCGCCCGCAAGCGCACCTCCACCAGCCGAGAGAGCCGCTCGACGTAGGAGCCCGCTTGCGGGCGACCAGGCCCGCGATGCCAACGGATCGAACGCAAGCGCTGCGTCTTACTCGGGAGAAAGCTGCTGCCTTCAATAAATGCAAGGATTCGCCGCAGAGACACAGCATGCGCAAAGGGGCCAAGCCGCCTCGCCCGCAAGCGCACCTCCACCAGCCGAGAGAGCCGCTCGACGTAGGAGCCCGCTTGCGGGCGACCAGGCCCGCGATGCCAACGGATCGAACGCAAGCGCTGCGTCTTACTCGGGAGAAGGCTGCTGCCTTCAATAAATGCAAGGATTCGCCGCAGAGACACAGCATGCGCAAAGGGGCCAAGCCGCCTCGCCCACAAGCGCACCTCCACCAGCCGAGAGAACCGCTCGACGTAGGAGCCCGCTTGCGGGCGACCAGGCCCGCGATGCCAGCGGATCGAACGCAAGCGCTGCGTCTTACTCGGGAGAAGGCTGCTGCCTTCAATAAGTGCAAGGATTCGCCGCAGAGACACAGCATGCGCAAAGGGGCCAAGCCGCCTCGCCCACAAGCGCACCTCCACCAGCCGAGGGAACCGCTCGGCGTAGGAGCCCGCTTGCGGGCGACCAGGCCCGCGATGCCAGCGGATCGAACGCAAGCGCTGCGTCTTACTCGGGAGAAGGCTGCTGCCTTCAATAAATGCAAGGATTCGCCGCAGAGACACAGCATGCGCAAAGGGGCCAAGCCGCCTCGCCCACAAGCGCACCTCCACCAGCCGAGAGAACCGCTCGACGTAGGAGCCCGCTTGCGGGCGACCAGGCCCGCGATGCCAGCGGATCGAACGCAAGCGCTGCGTCTTACTCGGGAGAAAGCTGCTGCCTTCAATTAATGCAAGGATTCGCCGCAGAGACACAGCATGCGCAAAGGGGCCAAGCCGCCTCGCCCACAAGCGCACCTCCACCAGCCGAGAGAGCCGCTCGGCGTAGGAGCCCGCTTGCGGGCGACCAGGCCCGCGATGCCAGCGGATCGAACGCAAGCGCTGCGTCTTACTCGGGAGAAGGCTGCTGCCTTCAATAAATGCAAGGATTCGCCGCAGAGACACAGCATGCGCAAAGGGGCCAAGCCGCCTCGCCCACAAGCGCACCTCCACCAGCCGAGAGAGCCGCTCGGCGTAGGAGCCCGCTTGCGGGCGACCAGGCCCGCGATGCCAGCGGATCGAACGCAAGCGCTGCGTCTTACTCGGGAGAAGGCTGCTGCCTTCAATAAATGCAAGGATTCGCCGCAGAGACACAGCATGCGCAAAGGGGCCAAGCCGCCTCGCCCACAAGCGCACCTCCACCAGCCGAGGGAACCGCTCGGCGTAGGAGCCCGCTTGCGGGCGACCAGGCCCGCGATGCCAGCGGATCGAACGCAAGCGCTGCGTCTTACTCGGGAGAAAGCTGCTGCCTTCAATAAATGCAAGGATTCGCCGCAAAGACACAGCATGCGCAAAGGAGCCAAGCCGCCTCGCCCACAAGCGCACCTCCACCAGCCGAGGGAACCGCTCGGCGTAGGAGCCCGCTTGCGGGCGACCAGGCCCGCGATGCCAGCGGATCGAACGCAAGCGCTGCGTCTTACTCGGGAGAAGGCTGCTGCCTTCAATAAATGCAAGGATTCGCCGCAGAGACACAGCATGCGCAAAGGGGCCAAGCCGCCTCGCCCACAAGCGCACCTCCACCAGCCGAGAGAACCGCTCGACGTAGGAGCCCGCTTGCGGGCGACCAGGCCCGCGATGCCAGCGGATCGAGCAAGCGCTGCAATTATTTCTACCAAGAAACAGAGCCCCCGGCTTGTCTTCTCGTCCAGCATCGACGCTGCGGCAACCTACCCATGGAGCGACCATGGGCGAGTTGCCGCAGCGCGAGGACGAACGAGAATCCGGCGCCAGTTGATCTGTTTCTCTCCGGCAATTGCATTGGTATCAGACCTGCTGCTGGAAAGGATTCTGTCGTTTGCGTAACCTATCCCTTCCTGATGCACAGCATTTTGAGGCCGTGCCTGATCGCGAATACGTCCATAATCTCATCAGGCTCGGCACCCATTGCATGACAAAACCCAAACCTTCGGATTCAATACCTTCGCCAAAAATTAGCGCCAAAAATTAGGTGGGCGACAGCCCGAGGTGATAGGTTATCCAGTTACTAATCCGAAGACCTATTCCCACAGGAGGCTATCGCCCATGCCCGACATTATGCTGATCTTGAGCTGCTTAAGCCAGAGCGTAGATAAGACGAGCCTTGGCCGTTTGGGTTGCGTTGTGGAAGGGCTGTTGGCGATGACGGGGCGGGTAACGATGCGGGGGCTATCGCGCTGGACCGAGCGCGGGGGAAGCTATCGGACGCTGCAGCGGTTGTTCAACACCACGCTCAGTTGGGGCCAAGTGCATTGGCTGGTGATTCGCCAGCACCTGCTGGGCGACGAAACGCAATGGTTGCTGGCGGGCGATGAAGTGGTGGTGAGCAAATCGGGCAAGAAGACCCACGGTCTGGATCGTTTTTTCTCCTCGGTGGTTGGCAAGACGATCCCGGGGTTGTGTTTTCTGAGCCTGTCGTTGATTAGCGTGCAACGGCGCTGTTCGTACCCATTGCGCCTGGAGCCGATTCTCAAAGAGACGGCCGCGAGCTGCCCGAAAGCGTCCAAAGCGGGTCGGGGTAAGGGCCGAGGGCGGCCGAAAGGTAGCCGCAATGGCAATCGCCGGGAGGTGAGTCTGTCGCCCTATTTGCAGTTCGTTCAAGACCTTCTGCGCCAGGTGCTGGCACTGGTGTGCCAGACGCTGACGGTGCGTTATTTCGTCTTCGACGGGGCCTTCGGCCATAATCAAGCGCTGCAAATGGTCCGTCGCACGGGCTTAGAGTTGATCAGCAAATTGCGCCACAACAGCGCGCTGTATCTGCCCTATGACGGCCCCTACGCCGGGCGCGGCCCGCGGCGCAAGTACGGCAGCAAGCTCGATTATCAACACTTGCCGCCGTGCTTTCTCAAAGCCACTTCCGTGGAAGGACAGGTTCATACGGCCATCTACCAACTGCCCGTTTGGCACAAAAAATTCCCCGACCGGCTCAATGTCGTGATCCTCGTCAAGACCAACCAACGCACCGGTGCCCAGGCCCATGTCATCCTTTTCAGTAGTGATCTCGAGTTAGGCTACGAAGCGCTCATCGATTACTATCGCTTGCGCTTCCAAATCGAGTTCAACTTCCGAGACGCCAAACAGTACTGGGGCTTGGAAGACTTCATGGTGACCAAGCCAACGCCGGTCTACAACAGTGCCAACCTGGCGATGCTGATGATCAACCTGTCCCAGATCCTGATGCGAACGGTGCGCGAGCACTGTCCGAGCTTTAGCGTCAATGACCTCAAAGCCCACTTCCGCGGCCGGAAATACGTCCTGGAGGTGTTAAAAATGCTTCCGGAAATGCCCGAAGCAAATATTATTGACCAAGCCCTTGAGCAGGCTGCAAATCTGGGGCGGATTAATCAAGAACTTAGTGCAGCATGAGATCGGGTCATTTGGCGAAGGTATTGTCGGATTACACAAATCCTGGATACACAGGGTCAGAGTATGCACCAGGACATTGCAGCGATTACTCACAATGATGAATTATTATGAATTGGATCATTCCAATCAGTAGTCATAATAACTCCTGTGCATAACGAGCTACGGATATTTTTTATAAGATTATTCAATATCTTAAGAATTTCCCAAACTGTGGACCTGAACACCTCGGTTATGTGAATAAGCTGTGGATGAATGGAGACCACCAAACAATGCACAGTTTATTCACAGTTCCTGAGGGCGATTGCCAACTCGCTACTCGAGGTCACCCTGAGCTTTTGGACGCCCCAGGGTAAGCTCATTGCTCTGTTAGAGCTACCCGCAATGGGGAACTCTCAGCGACACCTGAGCGCAAAAGGGCCAACAGCCCGTCATCGAGACTTCCGGCAAGCGCAAGGGTCAGCCAGCTTGCAGACGCGGATGCGTAGGCGTAGGCGTATGAGGCCACGGGCTCTTTCTATGCCGCCTTTGCGCTGTCCGCATCGGCGCGTGCGCAAATGCTGCAACGGATCGAGGCGATATCGGCCTCGGATCGCCTCGGTAACTAACCGATGCACAGGGCGTCGTCGTTGAGAAAGCGTTGAGATAGAAAAACGCATCGATGACGCAGCAGTGAAAGGGGATGTGTTCGTTTAGGGCGTCGCCAAAGTGCGCCAAAGCGGGTGTCCTTTTTCTGCGTTCTAGTCAGGATTCCGTCGTCTGCCTCTCGATGCAGGCTCTCATCCGCCAGGGCTGCAACCGGCGCGATCGGCGGGCTCGATCAGGCCGCTGCGGGCAAACCACCGCAGCACCCGCACGCGCACCTGCTCGGCGATGGCGGCGAGGGCCTGCGGTGTCAGCTCGGCGGCGGGGCGAAAGCGCACGGATTGCGGGACATCATCGGCCTCCTCGTCCGGCTCGAAGACCCCGTCGATGACGCAGCAGTGGTAATGGACGTGGCGGTTGAGGGACTTGCGCAAGCGCACCCCTTCATTGCTGGAGCGCAAGTTGAGCGCCCGAGTTGGCTGAGCGCGGAAACTGCCAGGGCAAACGCATCTAAATTTCCCATTTTAGGCCGCCTGTAGGACATCTAGTAACTGCTCAAGATAATCTGTATCCCAGCCGGCACGGAGTCGCTTTAATTTAATGCTTTTCTTTGAGGTCGTATCTTTCCTGAGAATATTGAGTGCAATGTGCCGTAGGATGGAATAGTTTTCAGGTGCATGACCTTTTCGCGTTCGATTGGCATCTTCGGAAAAGGACACATCCAGAACCCAATGCAGTGAATTCTCAATTCCCCAATGAGAGCGAACCGCTTGGGCAAATCGTTTAACATCGCCTGACAGGCTGGCAATGAAATAGCGCCGGTCCGTGGTTACTTTTTTTCCATCATCTCGAATCGACTCTACCATCCCGATACCCCGGAAACCTTTCCATTGTTCGGCGTAATGCCCTAAGGAATGATCAGTGAAATAATAATACCGACGCGTCTCCAGGCGACCATGTTTTTTCTCTTTCGTTTCAAGAAAAACACTCGCATCCCGGCAGCATTGGTCGAGATCGACCGATTCGAACCAAGCGATGACATCTTGATGAAAAGTGCTCTGGTTGCCTTTCAATGAAAAGGCTCTTCCGGATCTCGTGGGACTGTTGTATCATGTAAATCAACAACTTGAGAACCGCCTGTCGCTGAAACCCCATCTGGACGCTGTTGATAATGACATTTGATAAAGAGACCCTTCAGACGCTTTTAAATCTACCTGATATCGCCGTTGATCGCGTGGTGCTCGGCGAGCGCAAGACACTTAAAGTCTATGTGCATAGCACACTGGAGGGTACGAACTGTCATCGCTGTGGTCGGCCAATCGATCATGAGTATGGCCATGGTCAAGAGATAGAGTTACGCCATTTGCCATTATTCGCGTATACAGTTGTTCTTATTTTGAGGCCGAAGCGTTATCAATGCCACTTCTGCGAAGGGCGTCCGACAACGAGCCAAACGCTGTCATGGTACACGCAGCGCTCCCGGGTGACAAAAGCGTTCGAACAGCAGATGCTACTGGAGTTGATCAACAGTACGCTCGAGGATGTTAGTCGTAAGCATGCCATTGGTGTCGACGCACTGCAGGGTATTTTGGATCGAAACATAGCCTGTGATGTCGATTGGAACGCAATTGAACGCTTGGAGGTCATTGGCATTGATGAGATTGCGTTGAAAAAAGGTCATCGTGATTTTGTCGTCGTTGTCAGCGCTTACATTCACGAGACATTGCATGTCATCGGCCTGCTCGGCGACCGCACCAAGGCCAGCGTACAGGAGTTTTTTCTCAGCATTCCCAAGCGCTTGCGAAATACCGTCCAGAGTGTGTGCTCAGATCTTTATCAAGGCTTCATCGGTGCCGCTAAAGCCGTGTTCGGCAAGCGCATACACATTTGCGCGGATCGATTCCATGTTGCCAAGCTGTACCGAAATGGACTGGAAAACCTGCGCAAAAGCGAATGGAAACGGCTGTGCCATATCCTCTCCAAAGAAGAGCGCAAATCGTTCAAGAACGTGCATTGGCTGCTGCGTCAGCGTCGCGCCGATCTGAATGCAGATGAGCGACGCATGCTGAATCGGCTCTTTCGCTATTCACCAAAATTACAAGAAGCCTATGAGGCTTGCGAATCACTCACTGCCATCTATGAAAGCCGCCTATCAAAAGGTCAGGGTAAGCGCAAACTGCGTGGCTGGATGGAACGTGTCACCAACCGCAAGCTCAGTTGCTTTGATAGCTTCCTCGGTACGCTGAATACGCATTTTGAGGAAGTGACCAATTATTTTATTGGTCGACATACCAGCGGCTTTGTCGAGGGATTAAATAATAAGATCAAAGTCATCAAACGCCGCTGCGATGGCATCACCAACCTCGGGCACCTCTATCAAAGGGTATTCCTGGATCTCAACGGATATGACCGGTTCGGGGTCGATACATTATAAATCAATGAGTTACAGACTTTGTGCTCAACCACATTTTAATCTTAATGTGTACGAAAAAATGAGACTAAGTGGTTGTTTTTAAAATATTTATTGGTTCCCACAAAATCCAGGAGAGCCAATGAAAATACCCAATCTGCTTGTTTTTCAACAATTTTCTCCGCAATCTTCTTTTGGCATCCCATCGCGTCAATACTGACTACACAGCCTTTGATCTCCAGTAAATCCAACAATTTCGGTATCGCTGTAATTTCATTTGATTTTTCTTCGGTCTTGAGTTGACCCAATACGAGCGATGAGTGACAAGCCCACGCACTCACCATGTGAATTGCTTTATTTCCATTAGCTCTATCATGAGATCTGCGCACCGTTTTCCCATCGATCGGTATAAGTACTCCAATAGAATAGATTGTATTAATAAGAATGATTTAAAATGATAATATCAATAAATCAAGTCAATAGTATCGAATTGAGAACTAATTCTTTCTTTTAATCGGCCTCTATTTTTCTGTTTCGATATAGCAAAATAGGGTAAAATGCAGTTTCCTTGAAAAACAAAAGTTCACTTCAGCACAATAGAAATCCGAATCAATCCGATGGAATACGCAAACATCGAGAATCGCACATTGTCTCAAAACGATATCGATCAACTCACCAACATGATGAAAAGCGAAGCGCTTCCTCATGTGCGCAATCGCGCCCATGCGATTCTGCTTCTGTTCGAAGATCGCAAAAGGTTCGATGAAGTTGCAAAGATTTTAAGAGTACATACGAATACGGTTCGCAACTGGGCCGAGCGTTGGGTCGCCGAAGGAATCGACGGGCTATACGATCTCGAAGGACGCGGAGCCAAACCGCTCTTTTCCCGGGAAGAAGAAAACATCATATTGGAATGCCTCGAAAAGGAACCGCGTTCGCTACGCAAATTGGCCGAAGAGGTGGAAAAACGAACCGGTAAGAAGGCGCATGTCGAAACATTGCGAAAGATTCTGAAGAAACACGGTAAAGTATGGAAAAGACAAAGAAAAATACCGAAAGGGAAGCCCGATGAAGAGGAGCGCGAGCGGACGAAATCGGACCTGGAGGAGTTACGGAGCATGGCTTGCGAAGGCGAGTTCGACTTGTATTACTTCGACGAGTCCGGATTGAGCTTGGATCCGTATGTGCCATACGCTTGGCAAGATATCGGAAGAGACGGCACCTTGGGTATTCCCGCCTCCCGTTCGAAACGGATCAACATCTTGGGTTTCATGAATTCTACGGGTGATAAACTCGCAGCTTTCGAACAGGAAGGATCTGTGAATAGCGATGTCGTGATCGACATCATGGACGAATTCTGCGAGAGCCTCGAACGTCCCGCAGTTGTGGTTTTGGATAACGCTTCAATTCATAGAAGCAAGGCTGTAGCAGCTAAAATGGAGGAATGGGATCGCCGGGGCATGACGCTCTACTTTCTGTGCACATATTCACCGGAACTGAATTTGATCGAAATTTTGTGGAGAAAAATCAAATACGAATGGATACCCATTTCGGCTTATGAAAGCATATCCAATCTCAGGGCGGCCCTGAGAAATATCATTGATTCATTTGGACCGAATGAATATAGAATTGATTTTTCTAATTGAATTTTACAAATAATTCAATTGAGGTACTTAATATCCCCATCAAACTTCGGCTCTATCGACTTCACCCAGGAGATGAAACAGGTTCGGAATTGATCGGGGTCAATACGGGCAAATACACGATTGAACGTATCATGCGAGGGAATCCCATTGGGCAATTCCAAAAACTTCCGTAACCACTGTTCATGGGTTTGACCAAACTCCTCCATCGCATCCCAGCTCTCTCCCATACATAACGTCGAACAAATCGCTATCGCTATCGTTATGATATCAGCCAGCTTATGCCTTTTTGTCCTGTCGATACGGGGGTCGTTCAGATCGGAAAAATGACCGGCGATTGTCGTATCTTTTTCCTCTTCATTTATAGGTCTGATCATTCCCATTTTAATAACCCTCTATTAAATCATATGATCTTCAATTTTCGCCATCATAACACATTGTTTTCTAAATATTTTTAGATGCGTTTGCCCTGCGGAAACTGCGGCACACCCACTTTTTATTGGAGTTCCAAACTGCGGGACACCTACTTTTTACTGGAGTTCTGAGAAGTGGGTGTCCCGCTGTTGTCGCCCCGCTGTTGTCGCCTCCCGCTGTTGGTACGTCCCCCTATTTCCTCTGCTGTTTCCTCCGGCAAACCGTTGCCGTCTCCGCACGCGCACCTGCTCGGCGATGGTGGCGACTGACTGGCCCCCGGTGTCGATTCCGCGGCGGCACGAAAGCTCGCGGACAGCGTCGCGTGACCGCGATTCAAGGCAGGTGGCCATCATGACTGACGGCACCAGGACACGAGCATGACGTCCCAGCGACCTACCACACCGAAAGCCTTGCTGGGAGCGGTCTACTTCCGGTCCTGCCCATGCTTTGGACTGCGGTTTTGGTGTCGCACCACCAGAATCAAGATTTCGCTGTCCGTCTGACGATAGATAAGGGAGTAGGGGAAGCCTCGAACCGGAACGGATCGGCGGCCCTCCCCGGTTTGTCTGCCGATTTCCGGTCGCTCCGCAACGAGTTCTGCGGCTCGCTCAACCGCATCGACGAACCGCGCCGCAACGGAGCGGCCCGCCTGACGAACATAGAAAGCGATTGCATCGTGGAGATCGGTTTTCGCTCCTGGATGGAACCGGTAGCTCACCGCGATTTTTCGCTCGTCGCTGGTCCGGCATCGAGGTTGAATTCGGCACGCAGCCGGGCAATGGTCTCCGGGCCATCGACCGCCTCGATATGGGGCGACTCAAGCGCCCGCTCACGCTCTGCCGCGAGTCGATCCCAAGCGAGATCACACGCCTCGTCTTGGTCCAGGCTGGCGACCAAGCGATCCAGCAATTCGGTACGCTCAGCGTTCGGGAGATGCAGAATCTCGGCTGTCAGGGCTTCTAGTGGGCGGGACATCTTAGGGACCTCCTGGGGTGGGCTTAGTGGTGCCAGCGTTGGCTGTACATCGCCTTTCCTGATCAGCGTGTCAAGATCGGCGGAGCGCATCGCTTCGAGTTGGCGCAGTTTGTCTTGTTGGGAGGACAAACTGCAAGCAAACTGCGGGACACCCACTTTGTACTGGAGTTTTGAAAAGTGGGTGTCCCGCTGTTGTCTGTCCAAGCCGAACCTCTTCGCTGATGCGGATCAGGCGCTGGGCTTCCTCATAGGTGTCACGGTACAACTCGGACTCATGCTCCCGGTCGACGTAGACGCCCATCTCGTTGTTGTTGACCTGGCTGAAGTCGTACAGGTTCAAGGACGTGATGATGGCGGCGTGCTCGTTGAGGTAGCACTTGGCGTGTAGGTTCTGGCAGAAGCTGGTGCGGACGAAGGTGAGAGAACGCAGCCAGTTGATCTCATGCGGCGCCAACTCGCTCTTGCCGTAGACGATGCGCACGTCGATCTTCAGGCGGTCCTTGTCTTCCAACAGTTCGCGGATGCGATTGTTGAATTTGAGGAAGGGGCTGATGATGATTAGTCGCTCAGTCGTGTTCTTGATCAGCTCTTCGAGATAGTAGTTGGTCGCGCTGGTGTTTAGGAACTTCGCCATCAGTGCTTGTCCGGGTTGTCTTGGTTGGTGAAAACGTGCTGTGTTATTGGTGGGAGCCTAGCAAAGCTGCGGGGCGCTTGAAGGTGACTGGATGCTGCTCCAAAGCCTCGAGGGCCTTCGTTAGCCGAACGTAACGGAGCGGAAAGGTCTCATAGCGACCAAAAGTGGTTATGTCCTGATTCAAAACGTGACAAGGCTCATGCTAGGACTATCGTGTATCATAGCCAAAGACTTTATCTATGTCTCAGGTCAGTTCGACGGACATCTGCATCCGGGCTCCGTGGGTGGTGTTCCGCGGCTCTTCGTAGGAGCGGCAGCGGCTTGCAACCGCGATTAGGCGGCGTCGAGACCCGCTGTTATTACCGTCGTCGCGAGCGCAAATATCTCCCACGGGGATTGCAGCGGTGATGGTCGATGCCCGTAGCGCCCAGGAGGCTGTCCGAGAATAGGTTCTACAGCCGACTTAAACACCCACCCAATTCAGGGTAAAAGAATCGATATCTTTTCAGTCATCCGTTGGCGGTCGGTATTTGAGTAATATCATGGTCGATATTCCTCGTTTTTCGTCTCTTCAAGCAAAATGATCGTCCATCAGATCGGATTCGCAACCAGTTTCCCTGATTCCGGGCGCACAAATCCCTTGATGATCGCCTTGCTGATTTTCTTGATGTTATGCGCCGCGCAAACCAGCGAGAATTCCGCGGCCGCTTTTTCTTTCCCGCGCACACCGAAACCGCGAAAACCCGTATTCTTTACCTGACCGAAAATCGGTTCGACGATGCTCTTGCGTCTTTTATAAACGTGCTTGGCTTCCTGTTGTTCCATTTTGGCATTCATTCGTTGGCGTAGAGGTTCTTTGTCGTCCGTGTTGATCGTACGGGCTTCTCCCTTTTTCGATTGACAGCAACGGGATCGGTATGGGCAGGCGGCACAGGTGTCAGCGCGACCTTGATAGGCTTTTTCTCCGTTTTTCGTTTCTTGTACCAAAACCAAGATTTGTCCGCCCGGGCAAGCGAAACAGTCTTCCTTCGGGTCGTATTCGAAATCGGTGCCTATTCCGGTGAACGTGACCAGCCATTCCGGGGTCGTGACCGATCATTCCGGACCAACACCTGAAATCGGTCACGTCCAAACGGAATCGCCGGTCACGATGGCCCAAAATACGCAGCATCGGCTGATCGGGCATAATGTGCCATCAGTGCGCCCAAGTTATTTTGCGATGAGACCGCGGCGCGTGGTGGGACTAACAAGTCCACTGGAGGACGTATTCTAAATGTCTTGGCAAGAAAGGCCCTAGACGCCTAGAACAAAGCAATCAGTATCGAAGGACAAATTACACGCGTGCTTCGATTGGCGTGTCCATCAGTCTTGCCCATGAGGTTTTTCGGTGCTCGACCTGACCTACGAATACTATCAGCAACATGCTTCTATCTTCTTCGACGACACCGTCGAAGTCGATATGAACGCGCTATATCGGCGCTTCCTTCCGCGACTCCCGGATCAGGCGCACATCCTCGACGCCGGTTGCGGCTCCGCTCGCGACGCCAGTGCCTTTGCCAAGCTCGGTCATCGGGTGACCGCCTTCGATGCCTCTCCTGCATTGATCGCGTTGGCCGAGACCCACCTCGGCCAGCCCGTGCAGTGCCTTCGATTTCAAGACATCACCTGGCAGGAACAGTTCGACGGCATCTGGGCCTGTGCAAGTCTGCTGCATGTTCCAGCGGCCGAACTGGCGGACGTGATGCGACGGCTATGCAAGGCGCTGAAGCCGGACGGCGTCATCTATGCATCGTTCAAATACGGCAGTGGCGAGCGTGAGCACCACGGCCGGCACTTCACCGATCTGGACGAGCCGGGGCTGGCGGCACTGCTGCGTCAGGTTCTGGACCTGAAAGAGGTGGAGACCTGGACCACTAGCGACCTGCGCCCCGGCCGCGAGGCGGAGCGCTGGCTGAATACGCTGTTGCACAAGACGGAGTAGGCTTGGGCCAGTACCTGATCACGGGCGGTGCGTCGGACCCGTTTCGGCCACGGTTGCTGGAGGCGATCAGACGCGCCAACCGGATCGAGCTGGCCGTGGCCTTCATCAAGAGCAGTGGTCTCGAACTAATCTATCCAGCCCTGATCGATGCGGTCGAGACACCGGGCACGCACCTGCGTGTTCTGACCAGCGACTATCTAAGCGTGACCGATCCCCAGGCCCTGCGGCAACTGATGTTGTTGGCGGAGCGCGGCGCAGATATCCGGGTATTCGAGGTCGAGCGACAGAGTTTCCACCTGAAGGCGTATATCTGCATGCAGAGTTGCGAGGGCGAGACCGTCTGGGGTGCGGCTTTCGTCGGTTCCAGCAATCTCAGTCGCACGGCGCTGACCGACGGCCTGGAATGGAACCTGCGGGTCGAACCAACTGCAGATACCGATGCACTCGACAGCCGGCGTTTTTGGGAGATCCGTGCGCAATACGAGACGCTGTTCGCCCATCCGAATGTCCGCGAGCTGGATCACGACTGGATCGAGCAGTACGAGCAACGCCGACGACTGGTGCAGCACCTGCCCATTGCCGCCGGCTGCGAGGAACCGGAGGAACCGCCGCCGCAGCCGACCGAGGTGCAGCAGGAGGCGTTGATCGCGCTTGCGGCGAGTCGCGCCGAGGGCTACCGACGGGGCCTCGTGGTGATGGCCACCGGGCTCGGCAAGACTTACCTGGCCGCCTTCGACAGCCAGCAGATGCAGGCCAGGCGCGTGCTGTTCGTCGCCCACCGCGAGGAAATCCTGTTGCAGGCCGAGGCCAGCTTTCAGCGTGTGCATCCCGACGCGCGGGTCGGCCGCTACACCGGCGCCCGCAAGCAGACCGATGTCGATCTATTGTTCGCGTCGGTGCAGACCCTAGGCCAGGCGCAGCACCTGGAACACTTCGCACCGGATCACTTCGATTACGTCGTTATCGACGAATTCCACCACGCCGCGGCCCCCACCTACCGGCGCCTGCTGCAACACCTGCGCCCGCGCTTCCTGCTGGGGCTCACGGCAACGCCGGAGCGCACCGACCAGTCGGACATCCTCAGCCTGTGCGACGACAATCTGGTCTACAGCCGGTACCTGTTCGACGGCATCGAACTCGGTCTGCTCTGCCCCTTTCACTACTACGGTATCTACGACGAGACGATCGACTACCGAGAGATTCCTTGGCGGAATGGACGTTTCGACCCGCAGGCCCTGAGCAACAAGCTCGCCACCCAGGGCCGCGCTCGCCACGCACTGCGGCATTGGCGACAGCAGGGCCGGCAACGCACCCTGGCCTTCTGCGTATCGCGCAAGCATGCGGACTTCATGGCCGAGCGCTTCCGTCGCGCAGGCATCCGCGCCGAGGCCGTCTATCGGGGCTCGACGCTGGAGCGCAGCGCAGCTCTGGAACAGCTCGAGCAGGGCAGCCTGCAGGTGATCTTCTCGGTGGACCTGTTCAATGAGGGCGTCGACCTGCCCGCCATCGATACCGTGATGATGCTGCGCCCCACCGAGTCGAAGGTCTTGTTCCTGCAACAACTCGGTCGCGGGCTGCGCCTGCACCCGGACAAGGAGCGACTGGTGGTGCTGGACTTCATCGGCAACCACCAGGGCTTTCTGAACAAGCCCCAGGCGCTGTTCGAAGTAGGTAGCAGCTACCGTCAGCTCGCGGAATTCGGCCGCCGCGCCCGCGACGGCGAGCTTGCTCTACCGCCCGGCTGCTTCGCCAACTACGATCTGGCCATCATCGAGTTTCTGATCCGCTTACAGGGCAAGGGACCGGCCACTGACTATCAGGCCCTGCGCGACTCGCTCAGCCGGCGGCCGAGGCTGGCGGAGTTTTACCGCAGCGGGTCGAGCCTCCCGGATCTGCGGCGTCAGCATGGCCAGTGGTGGGCGCTGGTGGCAGACCAGGGCGACCTGACAGCTACCGAGACAGCTTGCTTGGATCGCCACGCGGACTTCTTTCGCGTGGTGGAAACCACCAGCATGACCAAGTGCTTCAAGGCCGTGCTGTTGGAGTCGCTGTTGGACCTGAACGGCTTCCACCAGCCGCCGACCCTCGAAGCCTTGGCCGCACAGGCGCTGGAGGTCTTCCGCCGTCGGCGTGGCTTTATCACCGATATCCGCAAGAACCTTCAGCAGATCGACCACATCGATGCCGGCAAATGGCTGAGTTACTGGAAGGGCAACCCGATCAATGCCTGGATCGGCGGTAATCGCGCAGGTGATGCAAAGCGCTGGTTCGAGGTGGTGCGAGGACGCTTTAAGCCGACCTTCCCGGTAACCGACGAGGAGCGAGCCACCTTCCAGGTGATGGTGCAGGAACTGGTCGAATACAGACTCGCCGCCTATGAACCCCGCCTACCCAAGACAGCGCCGGGCAATGCTGAACAGCCCATCGACGAGGGCGCGAAGATCCTGCCCTTTCCGCAGCCGGCAGCTATCGAAGAGACCGAAGGCACCGAGGTACCCTACTTCCCGGATCTGCGCATCGCCTGCGGCCACTTCCGCAGCGGTCGCACGGACATAGAAAGCAACTACCGCGTCCCGCCCGGCCATGGCAGCGTTGATCCGGACCGCCACTTCGTCGCCCGCGCCACCGGCAACTCCATGAACGGCGGCAAGAACCCGGTACGGGACGGCGACTACCTGCTGCTGGAGCTGGTAGACCCCAGCAAGGCCGGCTCCATCACCGGCGACGTGATGGTCATCGAACGCCAGGACGCCAGCGGCGATGACCAATACGTGTTACGCCTGATCACCAAGCAGCCGGATGGACGCTACGTGCTCGAGGCCGCCAACCCCGACTATCCGGACTTCGAAGCCAACGATGAAATGCGGCCATTGGCGCGATTGCGAGGGGTGTGGGATGGGGATAGCTAAGTGATGGTGCAGAAACAAGCTAAACAGGTTTTTGGCTTGGGTGTCGCCTGCCGACTCATTCGCTACCGCTATCGGCGTCGGTATCGGTATCAACGTCGGT
Source organism: Thiohalocapsa sp. PB-PSB1 (assembly GCA_016745215.1). Lineage (GTDB taxonomy): Bacteria > Pseudomonadota > Gammaproteobacteria > Chromatiales > Chromatiaceae > Thiohalocapsa. The sequence continues at coordinate 1,501,464 of CP050890.1, read as the reverse complement.
ATCGAACTGACCAACCCGATATCCGCCAAGTTCCTCGCTGACCGCCTAGCCACGCTGTCGGAGCTTCGTGAGCATGACCACACGACGAACGAGCAGTGCCTTTTGCTTGCTGTTGTCGTCTGCGCACAACGCATCGCATACCAGCGAGCACGTCCTGAATCGCAACGCACTCCAGCGCCGAGCCTTGTGCGATTTCAAACGACCGGCGTCGATCCCCGCTCGTCGCTGTGCCGTTATCCTCGGCAATGTTCAGCGCGATGGCTGGCCTTCGATGCGCACCTACGAAGCGCACCTACGATGCGCACAGGCGTTGATCCTTCGCGTTACGCTGTCCTTTCACATGCTCGCAGTCGCGCTATGGCCCAGCCGACAGACTCGATGGCCGCACGCTCTACGTCGAGCTTCTCATGACCGAATGGCATAGGGCGTTTTCTCTCTCGATTCCGATTCCGATAGCGACCCCGATTGCACTCCGCCGATGTCTGGATAGCGTGGTATAGGTTATTCATGAACCGCTACTAAGCGTTACCAGTTGGGACATGGCAGCGGGGACGCCGCTGCCAGGGAGAGACTTGGAGCGGATGCTGCCTGCAACAAATGTAAGGATTCACCGCAGCGACGCAGAGCGCGCAGAGGGGCCAAGGCGCCTCCTCCGCAAGTGAACCTTCACCAGCCGTGGGAGCCGGTCGACGTAGGAGCTCGCTTAGGGCGACCCGGCAAATGATGCCAGCGGAGCACAAGCGAGCGCCGCACCTTTCCCGGAAGAAAAACTGTAGGCCACGGTCTTGTCGACAAATGAACTGAAGATACCCCCAAGGTACAACCCGTCCAGCGCGACTTGATCGGCATTGGGATCGGGATCGAAAAGACATGACACCTCCACCCAAGCGATGAAACTGGGCAAGCATCCTCTGTATGCATAGCAATACCTTCGCCAAAAATTAGCGCCAAAAATTAGGTGGGCGACAGCCCGAGGTGATAGGTTATCCAGTTACTAATCCGAAGACCTATTCCCTCAGGAGGCTATCGCCCATGCCCGACATTATGCTGATCTTGAGCTGCTTAAGCCAGAGCGTAGATAAGACGAGCCTTGGCCGTTTGGGTTGCGTTGTGGAAGGGCTGTTGGCGATGACGGGGCGGGTAACGATGCGGGGGCTATCGCGCTGGACCGAGCGCGGGGGAAGCGATCGGACGCTGCAGCGGTTGTTCAACACCACGCTCAGTTGGGGCCAAGTGCATTGGCTGGTGATTCGCCAGCACCTGCTGGGCGACGAAACGCACTGGTTGCTGGCGGGCGATGAAGTGGTGGTGAGCAAATCGGGCAAGAAGACCCACGGTCTGGATCGTTTTTTCTCCTCGGTGGTTGGCAAGACGATCCCGGGGTTGTGTTTTCTGAGCCTGTCGTTGATTAGCGTGCAACGGCGCTGTTCGTACCCATTGCGCCTGGAGCCGATTCTCAAAGAGACGGCCGCGAGCTGCCCGAAAGCGTCCAAAGCGGGTCGGGGTAAGGACCGAGGGCGGCCGAAAGGTAGCCGCAATGGCAATCGCCGGGAGGTGAGTCTGTCGCCCTATTTGCAGTTCGTTCAAGACCTTCTGCGCCAGGTGCTGGCACTGGTGTGCCAGACGCTGACGGTGCGTTATTTCGTCTTCGACGGGGCCTTCGGCCATAATCAAGCGCTGCAAATGGTCCGTCGCACGGGCTTAGAGTTGATCAGCAAATTGCGCCACAACAGCGCGCTGTATCTGCCCTATGACGGCCCCTACGCCGGGCGCGGCCCGCGGCGCAAGTACGGCAGCAAGCTCGATTATCAACACTTGCCGCCGTGCTTTCTCAAAGCCACTTCCGTGGAAGGACAGGTTCATACGGCCATCTACCAACTGCCCGTTTGGCACAAAAAATTCCCCGACCGGCTCAATGTCGTGATCCTCGTCAAGACCAACCAACGCACCGGTGCCCAGGCCCATGTCATCCTTTTCAGTAGTGATCTTGAGTTAGGCTACGAAGCGCTCATCGATTACTATCGCTTGCGCTTCCAAATCGAGTTCAACTTCCGAGACGCCAAACAGTACTGGGGCTTGGAAGACTTCATGGTGATCAAGCCAACGCCGGTCTACAACAGTGCCAACCTGGCGATGCTGATGATCAACCTGTCCCAGATCCTGATGCGACCGGTGCGCGAGCACTGTCCGAGCTTTAGCGTCAATGACCTCAAAGCCCACTTCCGCGGCCGGAAATACGTCCTGGAGGTGTTAAAAATGCTTCCGGAAATGCCCGAAGCAAATATTATTGACCAAGCCCTTGAGCAGGCTGCAAATCTGGGGCGGATTAATCAAGAACTTAGTGCAGCATGAGATCGGGCTATTTGGCGAAGGTATTGTTTATTGGTTCGATCTTTTTATAACTCTCGACAAATACCAAGCAATGAAGTCCATCAATGACGTTGGCCGATGCAGGAGCCACTACAGCAGCCACTACAGCAGCCACTACAGCAGCCAATCTCTTCGGCATGTTCTGGGACTGCTTTTCTCGCCGGCCTTGCTCTGCTGCGCTGCAATGCCGGTTGCCGGTTCCGCGGACTTGCAAGGAAAGTTGGAAAATCAGCCCTCCGCAGACCTGTTCGATCTGTTGCCGACCCAGCTCGCCGAGATTTCGGTAGTCTCCGCGTCCCTGGCTCCACAGCGCCTCGCCGACTCCCCGGCTAGCGTTACCGTCATTACCCGTGAACAGATCCAGCGCATGGGCGCGCGCACGATCTATGATTTACTGCGCCATGTGCCGGGCCTGCGAGTCGATGTGACCAACCGCGGCCGGCCGCTGATCTCCGTGCGCGGAATACGACGTGACACCAGCAACCAGCTTCTGTTCCTGCTCGACGGACACAGCCTGAACGAGCCAACCAACGGCAGCGCCGCCTTCCTTGTTGAGTTATCCAATTTACCCCTAGAGAACATCGAGCGGATCGAGGTCATGCTGGGACCTGGCTCGGCGCTCTTTGGCTCCAATGCATTCCTGGGCTTGGTCAACATCATCACCCGCAACGCGGCCGAGATTGATGGCACCGAGCTCGCGTTGCACAGCGAGTGGGAAGCCGAAGGCTACATCGGCAGCGACATCAATCTGCTCTACGGCGAGGCGTTCCAAGCCGACCGCTCTCTGACATTCAACGCCAATCTGATCGACCGCGAGGGCGAGCGTATCCCAGTCACCGCGGATGCCAGCGGGCTGCCCGGGCTGGCCGAGCGGGACTTTGAACAGGTCGATCTGCAGGCACGGGGCCTGCTAGGGCAATACTCGGTACAGGCGCGCTATACGCAGCAAGATCGTGGCGAGTCCCACGGTGCCTTGTACCTGTTGAATCCGGATGATGGCGTATTCTTCAAAAGCGGCTTTGTCGAAATCGATGGCAAGTTGCAGCTGGGAGAGCATGTCCGGCTGCTCCCCCGTGCCTATTTCGATTACTATGATGTCGAGGCTTTCATTACCCAGTTTCGCAGGGGAACCATCCCGCCGGACTCCAGCTACTTCGCGTTCAACGAGACCGGACTGTATACGCACCTTGGGCAGAACAGCACCAAGGCCGGATTTGAACTGCGCGCGTCCGATTTCCGTTTTGATAGCCACCGAGTTACCTATGGACTACTCTGGGAGTATCAAGCACAGGATGATCTGCGCTCATTCGGCAACGACATCGGTATCGGCATCCCTGTGTATCCATTTCAAGATGTCAGCGATTTCAACAATTTCGGTCAGGATGCCAATCGTATTTTGATTGCCCCTTATGTGGAGGACATCTGGCAGATCACAGACGAGCTGATTCTGAACGCCGGGCTTCGACTGGATCACTACAGCGACTTCGGCAATTCCTGGAACCCAAGGCTGGGACTGACCTGGCGCCTGCACCCGAACTACAGGCTGCGAGCCCTCTATGGCACAGCCTTTCGCGCGCCGGATTTCCGCAGCCTGTTTCTCGTATCCCCCTTTTTCAATGGCAATTCGGATCTCAACGAGGAGCAGGTCCGCACCGTCGAGATTGGTCTCAGCGCCAATCCGGTGGATAACCTGAGCACGCGCATCACCCTGTTCCAAAACGATTTGGATCGGCTGATCACCATACCGCCCGGTGCGACCACATTCGAGAATGCAGGCTCCATGACCTCCCGCGGACTGGAATTCGACGTCAGCTATCAATGGAGCAATGGGGTCGGTCTTTCCGCAAATTACAGCTATGTGGATGTCACGCTCGATAACGGCGATCCCGCCCCGGACGAGCCGGCTCACACTGCGAGCGCCCTGGCCAAGATCCCCCTGGCAGATCGACTTCAGGCGGGCCTCAGTGTTTACTGGCAGAGTGCGAGTCCGCGGGCCGCCATCGATTCCCGCTCCGCTCTACCGGGCTACACCCTGCTGGATCTCAATCTGATCTACCGTTGGTCGCCACGCCTGGAGCTAGGACTTGCGGCCTACAACTTTCTCGACGAGGACTATGCGCAACCGGCACCTGTTGGAACTCTGAATGATGACTTTCGCGGTGCTGGACGCAGCATACGAGCAGAGCTGCGCTTCGCGTTTCCCTAGGCTGCGCATGCGCCTCGCGTACCCTGGTCGTCTTGGCACAATGGGCAAAATCGCCGCAGTTTGCCTGCTCGCCACGCTGATGGTGGCGCAGTACACCACGTCGGCAGCGGCGGACATGGAATATCGTGTCAAGGCGGCCTATCTGTATAATTTCCTGCGCTTCGTCGACTGGCCAGAACAGGCATTCTCCAGCGATGACGCAAGCTATGAACTCTGCCTCCTGGGTCATGATCCCTTTGGCTCAAGTCTAACCCCGGTGTCCAGCAAGCGGGCACGCAAGCGCTCCATCCACTTGCGCCACCTGCAGCCGAACGCCGACGCGAGCGGCTGCCACGTGCTATTCATCAGTGATTCGGAGGCAAAGCGCATGCCAAAGATTCTTCGCCGTCTCCGCACTGCGCCCGTGCTGACGGTCAGCGAACTCCCGGGCTTTGCCAAGCATGGCGGCATGGTCGGCTTTGTCATCGATCGAGGAAAGGTACGCCTCGAGGTGAATCTGGCCGCGGTCCGCCGCTCCCGACTGCGTATGAGCTCGAAGCTCTTGGAAGTCGCATCGGAGGTGCATCGATGATAGCCTGGCGCGCTTGGTTCAACGGTCTGCGGATCGGCACAAAGCTGTTAGTCGTCATCACTGCCATCACCTTGGTCATCCTGGTCGGCGCAACTGCCCTGAGTGTGGTCTACCAGTATCATGCGACCAAGACGCGCCTGACCGCCGAGCAACAAACCCTGGCTAGGCTTATCGCCGACCGATCCACCGCCGCGCTGGCATTCGCCGACCAGCAAGTCGCCACCGAAAACCTGGAGGCTCTCCACGCAAGCCCAAGCATCCAAACGGCTTGCATCTATGACGCATCCGGAGTGCTGTTCGCCTCGTATAGCCGCCCATCCGGCAACCTGCCGGGTTGCTGCCAGCTGTTGTCCGCCACGGCGGCAAGCCATAGCGAGAGCGCGTTCGACTTGGAACAACCCATTGAGGTGGACAACGAGCGAATTGGTACGCTGACACTGCGTACCAGCCTCGCGGTTCTGGAGAAGCAAACCCGGACCGATCTGTTTGTGGCGGTCTCGATTTTAATCGGCGCGGTTGCATTGGCGATCTTGTCGGCGAGCATCCTGCAGCGGCTGATCTCGGAACCGATCGTGCGCTTGGCAGATACCGCGGCACTGATCACGAGCAGTCAGGATTTCGCGATTGCGGCAGAGGGCGGCGGTGCTAACGAAATCGGCCAACTCGTAGATTCTTTTAATAACATGCTCAACGTCATTCGCGAGCGGGACAATTCCCTGCGACGCTCCGAGGCGCGTCTGCGCGACCTGGTCGAGGGCATCTCAGCGATCCTCTACACCATCGAGGTGGCATCGGATGGAGCCATTCTCTACATCAGCCCCCAGGTTGAACGCATCCTGGGCTATCCACCGGAGCAGTGGATCGAACACCCCGAGCTATTTGCCGAGCGCCTTCATTACGAAGACCGTCGGCACGTCCTGGACCTGATCGACAACAGCCAACGCAAGGGCATCGACCTCGTCTGCGAATACCGCATGCTTCATCGTGACGGACAGGTCGTCTGGATTCGCGACGAGGCTCGGCCAATCCGAGATGAACAAAACCAACCAGTGTTGATGCAGGGCCTGCGCTACGATATCAGCGAGCGCAAACGCACCGAGGCCGAGATCGAGCATCTCGCCTACCACGATGCACTCACCAACCTGCCGAACAGGCGTCTGTTTAAGGATCGGCTCGCTCTTGCAATCGCACGCTCGGCGCGCGGCCAGACCAGATTCGCGGTTCATTTTTTGGATCTGGACCATTTTAAGTACATCAACGACAGCCTTGGCCATCCGGTTGGTGACGCCCTGCTGTGCGAGGTCGCCGCGCGATTTCTGGCGATTTCGCGTCCATCGGACACCATCGCGCGCTTCGGCGGCGATGAATTCGCTGTTATTCAAGAGGGCATCCAGGACATGGAAGAGGCATCGATACTTGCCCGACGCTTCATCGATGTCCTGCAGGAGCCTTTCAGCCTGAGTACAAACAGGGTTAGGGTGGGAACCTGCGTGGGCGTCGTGATCGGCAATGACGATTCGCTCGAAGTGGATGTCTTGATGACGCAAGCAGATGTAGCCCTCTACAAGGCCAAGGAGGCGGGGTCCAACAGCCTGGCCTTCTTCGAGGACCAGATGACGACGCAACTGCAGCGTGAGATGACCTTGACAAGCGATCTAGTCCTTGCGATCGAACGCAACGAGCTGTCACTTGCCTACCAGCCCCAGATCGACTTGCACGATGGCCGCATCGTCGGTATGGAAGTCCTCGCCCGCTGGAAGCATGCCTCGCTTGGCGTCATCTCACCGGCGGAATTCATCCCCATTGCAGAAAAGCATGGGCTGATCGAGACGCTTGGGTATTGGGTTTTGGAGCAGGCTTGCCAACAGACGGCTGTCTGGCAGAGCCGGGGCATTGCGCCTGAGCGAATCGCCGTCAACGTCTCGCCGGTACAGCTGCGCTCGGATGGATTCTGTGAACAAGTCATCGGACTGCTGTCAAAACCCGGAATTTGCGGCGACCGGCTCGAACTGGAGTTCACCGAGAGCCTGTTTATGGGAGCCACCGACGAAAACCTCGCTGTCATCGCCCGGCTAGCGGGACATGGCATACAGTTCAGCATTGACGACTTCGGAACTGGCTTTTCGTCACTGGCCTATCTGCGCCGGTTTCAAGTAGACAAGATCAAAATCGACCGAACCTTTGTGCAGAACATGGTGGAAAATGCGAACGACGCCGAAATTGTCCGCGTCACCATCGCCCTTGGCAGCGCCCTCGGACTCGCGACCATCGCCGAGGGCGTGGAAACCGAAGCCCAAGCCAAGTTGCTAAGGAGCATGGGCTGCGACCAAGCCCAGGGTTACTATTTCGGCCGTCCGATGCAAACGTCGGCGATAACCGATGTTCTGGAAGCGGGCTTGACAGGGTAAAAAAATTGGCTAGACTTTTTAGCACTCATCAGCAGAGAGCGCTAACAACAACACGCAAGCACAAGCAGGAGTCAACTACAGGAGGCAAACTGTCATGAACACATGTCTCTTGCAACAGACGCGGCGAACGCTTCAGCCGGTCGGCATCAGCGCCGTCGCCAAACTACTTCAACTCATCCGATCGCGACGAGACCACCGTTCGTGGTTTCGCGCCAATCAGGCGCAACACCGCGCCCGGGCGTCGAGAACATTCAGCTTTTCCCCGGGCTCAAACGGTTGCTGCAACCGCCCGATTGAACCTACGCGCTTCCATCATCGCGAATTTTTTGGCTACGACCGACAGACTGCCGGACGTCTTCATCGGTGGTGCTTTAACGCTGTTGCTCTACCTGTGGTGAGAGGTACATTTAACTGAACTGTATTGATTGAACTTCGTTTCCAGTAACAGGAGACAAGGACGATGATCGTTCTCTGATCGGCGACCAATAGGCCGACCTGGGTGCGCGAGACGAGATTGCGGCCGTTAGGCTAACAATTGAAAACAGCGCAGCGGCAGGCAGCAAGATTCGCGGATTCCGGGAGCTCGCCGTGAGCTGGTTCCAGCAAGCATCTGGACAGGCCAGTGTCGTCGAGGAGGGGGTCAACAACAATGGTGCGACCGCATCTGCGCAAGACGCGGGGGCCAGAGACAACGAACAATTGAACTGATGACCAAACAAGCCCAGGGCGAATCGCAACGTCTCGCCATATACGCCCGGGGGCAGGCAGCCCTTCAGGGAATGGACCGGTAGTGGTTCAAGTGGCCAAGCCTAGCTCGGATTCGCCCTGGGCATCATTCACACATCCTGTGAGGAGGTATGACCATGTTCGCAAGCCTGACGAATTTTGACAGCAGCCTGCTCGACGACCTCAGGCGCGTGCAATATGACATGGATGAATTTTTCGGCCGCGGAAGTTGGCCAGCGGGTATCCGCTCCGTCGCGCGGGGAACCTTTCCACCCATCAACATCGGCTCCACCGGCGATGGCGTTGAGGTGTACATTTTCGTCGCCGGAATCGATCCCAAGACGCTGGATATTTCCATCCAGCAGAATCTGCTCACCGTTGCCGGAGAACGCAAGGTCGACATCCCGGAGAACGCCGAGTTTTACCGTCGCGAGCGATTCAGCGGAGCATTCCGTCGGGTCATCTCCCTGCCTGAAGATGTAGACCCGGACAAGGTCGATGCTCGTTACAACGACGGCATACTGCGAATTGCCGTGCAGCGAAGCGAAGCATCTAAGCCACGTCAGATCCAGGTCAAGTAACCGGGAGGATTTCAAGCTATGAACGACAAGACTGACATGATGAACCGCGAATCCACCAAAATGCAGAACAGTTCCGAGAACATCCAGGCACTGCGGCCTCCGGTGAATATCTACGAAGACGCAGAAGGCATTATCCTGGAAGCAGATATGCCCGGCGTATCCAAGGACCGGCTGCGCATCCAGGTGGACAATGATCAGCTGCTCGTCGAAGGCGATGTACAGTTTGCCATGCCGGAGGGAATAGAGGCTCTGTACGCGGACGTGCGCGCAACGCGCTACAGCCGCAATTTTTCGTTGAGCCGCGAGCTGGAAACTGAAAACATCGACGCCAGCCTGAACGACGGGGTACTTAAACTGCGTATTCCGAAGCGCGCGGAGGTGCGCCCGCGCAAGATCGAGGTACGCGTCGGATAACATCCCAACACGGGGACGACAAATAGGGCACGGCGCATCCGGCGCCGAGCCCTATGATTTGTTGTTTTCCTGTGCTGGTGTCGACCTGGTTTGCGCGCCCATCGTTAAGCACAGTACGCGCCAAACTGCGGCCTGAAGGACAGCGAAGGTCGCAGTCTGGCGTCGCGGCGGTCTAGCCGGCCCGGCTCACCGGGACCGCCGGCTTTCTAGCCGGCCCGTCCGCAAGCTCGCCTGCTACAGGCATTAAGCCCGCATCAGGCGAAGCCGGCTGGAAAGCCGGCGCTCCCAGTAGGTCGAAGGGACGGAGCCCTGCGTGGAGATGAGTAGGGCGGTTTCGAGTTCAGTCTCGATGGTGATTCCGATCCCGATGTGGATGAAGGCAAAACAGGTATTCTGGTAAGCGTCACGGGCAAGTTTTAGCAGCAGGCCTGGACGCAGAATACTGCTAAGTTTACGAGCAGGTTGCTTGCGAGGCTCTCCAGCAATACAGTTCCTGAGCGCCAGGCAGACACAGGTCGCAGCCACTACAGCGATCGTTGGCGGTGAGTCGCCGCACCTGTCCTTTGGCGATCCAACGTTCGAGCATGGCGCGGGCGACCTCGGGCTCCACCTCCAGATGCAATGCAATATCGGACAAGCTGGCCACGCAACGTTGGCTTAGATAACGCTTCAATTCGGATAGCATGCTCGTATCCTTCAGGTACTGGTCTGCACCGGCTGCATCAAACCGCTCCCACGGCGCGCCCAGATGCGCAGCCCCGCAAACACCGCGATCAGAACCAAGATCAGCACCAGTATCCAGGTCGTCGAGAACCAGGGATGGCGTTCAAAGGTAGCGGCCTGGTAGAACAGGGTCGAGGCAAGGTAGGCGATCCCGGTTGTCCAGATGGCGACAAATGTTGCCCAGGCGGCACCGGTCTCGCGCACGATAGCGGCAATGGTTGCCACGCACGGGAAGTACAGCAGCACGAACAACAAATAAGCGAAGGCGCCAGCGCGCCCATCGAAGCGTGCCTCCATGGTGCCGAACGTACCGCTGGCGACCGCCTGGTCCGCGGCTGCCGCCTCGCGATCTGCGAGATTGCCCACACGCAGTCCCAGCGGATCGCTCAGATTGCGACCGACAGCGGCCAGATTCTGGGGTATCGTGGCCGCCGCGGCAATCAATGCAGCGCCGAGTTCAAACGATTGCGCGGTTTGCGCCGGCTGGTTTTCAGTGGCGATGCGGCCATACACCGTGTCAAGCGTGCCAACGATGACCTCTTTGGCGAGCATACCGGAGAAGATGCCAAGCACCGCCGGCCAGTTATCTTGTTCGATACCCATGGGGGCGAACATCGGGGTGGCCACACGGCTCACGGCAGCCAGCACGGATGAGTCGCTGTCGCCGGAATCAAAGCTGCCATCGGTACCAATAGCCCCGAGCAAATTCAGCGCCAATACCATGATGACGATGATCCGGCCAGCCTCGCGCAGGAACAGGCCGACCCGGTCCCAGGTGCGCAATACTATGCCGCGCAGGGTCGGTAGATGATAGGGCGGCAATTCCATCATAAAACCGGTGCTGGTGCCGGCCAGCAATGTGCGCTTCATGACGAGCCCGGTCAGCAATGCGACCAGGATGCCGGTCAGATAGAGCGCGAACACCAGGTTTTGGCCCGAGTTGGGAAAAAACGCTGCCGCGAATAAGACGTATACCGGTAGCCGCGCACCGCAGGACATAAACGGATTCATTAAAATAGTCAGCTTGCGTTCGCGGTCATTTTCCAGCGTGCGCGTGGCCATGACTGCCGGCACATTGCAGCCGAAGCCGACGATCAACGGCACAAACGCCTTGCCGGGCAACCCGATGGAGCGCATGAATCGGTCCATGACAAAGGCGGCACGCGCCATGTAGCCGGAGTCCTCCAACGCCGACAGGAAGAGATATAGGCTGGCGATGATGGGGATGAATGTGGACACCACGGTCAGGCCGCCGCCGATTCCATCCGCGAGCACCAGCCGCAATAGATCGGGCGCGCCGAAATGAGTCAGAGCGGCACCCAGGCCATCGACGAGCAGGGCATTTGTCGCGCCGTCGAAAAAGTCGATAAAGGCGCCGCCGATATTAATAGTGAAGACGAACATCAGGTACATCACCGCGAGAAACAGCGGGATGCCCCAGATACGGCTCAATACTACCCGATCGATGGCATCTGATAACGTGCGCCCGGCACGTCCGCGTTGTTGCACAACGCGCCGGGCGAGCGCATGCGCATGGCCAAAGCGGGTATCGGCGATGTGGATGTCAGCATCCTCGCCGCTACGCTCGGCGATCGCCTGGCGCCAATGCTGGACTCGTTCGCGCAGCGGCTCGTCGATCCCGCCATCGATCAGAGCTTCGGCGGCCAGGTCTCCCTCCAGCAACTTCAACGCCAGCCAGCGGGCATTGCTGTCGCCATCGCAAGCGGCGAGCCTGGGTGCAAGGTCGGCGACCGCCTGGTCGACACATTCCTCGTGGGCCAGCGGAAAGCCGCCGCGTTCTTTGCCCGCCACCACCGCTAGAGCCCGCGCATTGAGTTCAGTGATCCCTTCTTTAGTGACGGCCACCACAGGCACCACCGGACAGCCGAGCTGCTCTGCCAGCAATGGGGTATCGATCTCGATGTCGCGCTTGCGCGCCACGTCCATCATATTCAGCGCAATGACGATCGGGACGCCCATCTCCAGTAATTGCACCGTCATGTATAGGTTGCGTTCCAAGTTGGACGCGTCTACCACGTTGACGATCAAATCGGCATCGCGAGACAACAAATAGTTACGCGTGACGAGTTCATCCATGGAATCGGTATCTAGCGAATAGATGCCTGGCAAATCGATCGCCCGCACCAGCCGGCCATCGAGCTCGAAGCGCCCCTCCTTGCGTTCCACCGTGACGCCTGGCCAGTTACCGGTGGTCTGGCGAATACCGGTCAAGGCATTAAACAAAGCCGACTTGCCGCAATTGGGATTGCCGGCCAAGGCCAACGTCAAGGGACGTTTGCTGCCCGCGGGGAGATCATGGGATGGGTCAGAGATGGTCATGGAAAGGGATACCAAACATTAAGGAACGCAAGGAATGCGCGCGGATCGTGCAGGGGTCAGGTGTCGCGATCACCGGTCGGATGATGTTGAAGCGAATCGCCAACATCCGCGTCGACATCGACCAGTGGCTGCACAAACAGCTTTTCGACAATGCCGCCACCAAGCGCGACCCGCGCAGCGCCGCTCGAAACGACCAAACCACGGCCCCGGTGGTGCTCCAGGCGCACCTCGCTGCCAATCCGCAATCCCAAAGCGAGCAACTTGCGTACCAATCCCCGGCCGCCGTGGATCTGGACAATACGCGCGCGCGCACCCACGGGCAGAACACTGAGTGGTACAGGTTTCATGACGGACTGCTGCATTGCCATACTCCTGAGTGAATTGGACAGGATCGAGACCGGGACTGGCGTGGGGGCTGGAGTGGGATCTGGCATGGAGATCGTGAATGCTGAATAAGAATTGTTTTCATTTAGATTAAATTATCACAGACGATGGAGACTGCGCAAGTATTGCGGGAATTGGCACGGCACGCTATTTTTACCACAGAGACACAGAGTACACAGACAAAGACTCGCATTGTGTTCTCTGTGGTGAATCACTTTTCGCCACAGATCGCGAATGCTTTCATAGTCTGTATCGCATCATCGCGAGCGAGCAGCCAACCATTGGCTCGATCCGCATTGAACTAGGGTGTGCAACATCGGTTCCAAACGCGCAAACCATGTTATGGATCAAATACTAGGCGAGCGGTTGTTTCGGTTCAACGCCAACTCTGCTCCGGGTTCTGTTGGCGACAGGTGCAGGCTAGGTTGTCGAAATGTCCTGAGTTTTGATGCCAAACCGATTCCGGGTCTTGGATTGCATCATCGAACGCACTGGGGAAGCCTCATCGGTGTCGGGGTCGCTATCGGAATCGAATCCGCTCATCGATCAAAGCAGCCAGCTCGATACCAATCCCGAATTCCGACCTTGACACCGATCCCGACACCGACTAAGCATCCATCAACCGGGAAGCGCTTGTTTTAGTGAGACTGCAGATTTCGACAGCCTAGGTGCAGGCCGGGGGCACGACCTCCTCGATCACCCGAACAGCGCGTTACTGCTGGCACAAGCCAGCACTAATCAGCACATAAGCAAATAATTGAGCTAGGATACAGCCCGAGTTCGGTACTGACATGGGCGCCCAACAGCAAAATTCAGCATCCGCCATCCTCCAATGCGCGGGCAAACGATACGGGAGAGAACATTTGTTATGCGTGCAATCCTGAGAAGCCTGTCGATCCGCAATCTGGCAGCACCAGCGTTCGCTGTGTTCGCGCTCGGGCTTTCGAGCCTGGTGCCCTCGGTGGAGATTGCATGGGTGATGGGCTTTTTGCTGTTGACAATTTATTTATTTGCATTCGAGGTGGTTGCTGTTGATGTGGCAGCACTGTCGGTCATGGTGTTGCTCGGATTGACTAGCCTGTTTGCGCCGTTCATGGGTTTGGAAACCGGTCTGGTGCCGGTTGCTCAGCTGTTCGACGGCTTTGCATCCAATGCGGTCATTTCCATCATCGCGGTAATGATTATCGGCGCAGGGCTAGATAAAACCGGCATCATGTCCAGGGTGGCGGCCTTCATCATGCGCGTTGGCGGCAGCGGCGAATCACGCATCATCCCGCTGATCTCTGGTACGGTGGGCGTGATCTCGTCGTTTATGCAAAATGTTGGCGCCGCGGCATTATTTCTGCCCGTGGTCAGCCGCATCTGCGCGCGCACCAAGTTGCCGATGTCGCGATTGCTGATGCCCATGGGCTTTTGCGCCATTCTCGGCGGCACCATCACCATGGTGGGCTCGAGCCCGTTGATTCTGCTCAACGATCTGATCCTGACTTCAAATCAGTCCTTGCCGCAGGACATGCCGCCAATGCAGACATTTCGGCTGTTCGATGTGGCGCCGATCGGTATCGCATTGCTCGCCACCGGCATTGTTTATTTCGTGTTGGCCGGGCGTTTTGTTCTACCTTCCCGCGGCACCGACAAGATCGAAGCCAAGGACACCATGTCTTATTACGCCGAAACCTACGGATTCAATCAATTCCTTGTTCACGAGTTTGCTGTAGCACAGGGCAGTAGTCTGATTGGAACCAGCGTCGACGAGATGGAACACCACTGGCATGTGCGCGTGGTGGCGATCGACAAGGGCGACGGTATACGCGTCGGAGCAGCCGGGGTTGATCGCAGTATCAGCATCGAAGCTGGCACCCTGATCGCCCTCCTGACCACGCGCGAGAACTTCCAAACCTTCACCGCCGAGACCGCAGCCAAGGCAAAACCTGAGGTGCAGGTTTTCTCCGAGGCGCTCTCCCAGTCCAAGGCAGGGATTGCGGAGATCGTGATCCCGCCAGGTTCCAATCTGATTGGCAAATCCGCCCGCGATGTTTGGATGCGCAAGGTCTATGGTCTTTCATTACTTGCGATTCATCGCGGCGACGAGACGCTGACCTACGAGACCGGCGGGGTACGCGACTTACCGTTCAAGCCTGGCGACACGCTGGTGGTCCACACCACATGGGTGGATCTGGCCCGGCTGGAACAAAACCGCGATTTTGTCATCGTCACCACCGAATACCCACACGAAGAGCTTCGCCCACACAAGGTGCCAATGGCGCTGTTGTTCTTCATCATCACGCTCGGGCTGGTGCTGCTGACCGACCTCAGATTGTCGGTTGCATTGCTGACCGGCGCCCTGGGCATGGTGCTGAGCGGCGTAATATCCATCGACGAAGCCTATGAAGCGGTCAGCTGGAAAACGGTGTTTCTGCTGGCATCACTGATCCCCCTGGGACTTGCGGTGGAGAGTACGGGCACCGCGGCCTGGATCGCGGATCAGACCCTGGCCGCGCTTGGCGACGTGCCGATCTGGGTGATTCAAGCAGCACTGGCGATATTGGCCACTTTTTTCACATTGGTCATGTCGAATGTCGGTGCAACCGTGCTGCTGGTACCACTGGCGGTAAATATGGCCATCGGTGCCGGCGCAAACCCCGCGGTGTTTGCATTGACGGTGGCAATTGCAACATCGAATTCCTTCCTGATTCCAACGCATCAGGTCAACGCATTGATCATGGGACCCGGCGGCTATCGGGTTCCGGACTACATGCGGGCAGGCGGCATCATGACGTTGTTGTTCCTATTGGTATCCTTGACGATGCTGAATCTTGTGTTCTGATCTCGAAACGGACCTCTCGGCATGCAGCCTCTCGGGATGAACTGATCCAGGCGCCCGCACTGCCAATCAAAGAAACGCCCCGCCGACTGCCGTATAACCGAACACGATGTCGCCGCGTGTGCCGTCGTTCATCTGCAAGACCCCGATGCCATTGCGTCCGCGTTGATCCAGCATGATATTGGCACTACCGCGCGAACCATCGTCACAGAAGACTTTGAACACCGCCTCGGTATCGCCGGCAAAGGCGTTGTATCGCCCGCGGCAAACATTGACCCCGTTACTGACGGTGAAAGCGGCAGCAAATGGCTGGGAAACATAGTTTCCGCGGTACAGGTCGTCTTGCAATACGACCACAAACGGACCGCTCACCACCTGCTCTGGGGTAAGCTCTTGATCGACCGTGTCGTGGTAATGCTGAATCACCGATGTCAGGCAGGTATGCCTGTCCTGCATACTAATGCGGCGGCACAGAATGCGCGCGTATTCCAGCGGATCGATATCCGTATACAGCATGTTGTAATCCCGGTTGGCAGGGTTAGTGCTACAACCCGATGATAACAACAGGATATAGCCCGAAAACAGGGCTCCAAGTCCAATCGCTGTGCTGTTCATTACCCCCTCGATACTGATCAATACGCGCCGTTCTAGTGGGTTCTCGGTCTCTACTATAAACCAGGAGCGGCGGGAATACCCCGGAGATGTATGGCCAAGGAGCTGAAGCAACCGGCCCAACCGATCTCTCCTCTAAAATAGTACCCTTTAAAAAGGACACGAAGCTCGGACAGCGTGGCTAGGCGGTCAGCGAGGAGCTTGGCGGATAGCGGGTTGGTCAGTTCGATACCGACGCCGATACCGACGTTGATACCGATACCGATACCGACGCCGATAGCGGTAGCGAATGAGTCGGCAGGCGACACCCAAGCCAAAAACCTGTTTAGCTTGTTTCTGCACCATCACTTAGTTTGACTCAAGCTGGCGGCACGCGGTCTGCGCCGGGTACTCGGGAGGGCAAAGCGCTGGAATCGGGGTGCCGGCCGGAGAGTCGGCACCTCTGCAAGCCCACCGTCTATTGACAGTCGGGACGCTCCAGCAGTCCGTCGTCCGAGGCGAAGACCCGATACCCCTCGCCGGGCAAGATCAGGTAGTCCATGCCGACCGGTTCCGGGACTGCGGGGTCATCCGACCAGGCGCAGGTGCCGTAGCGGCCGGTGACCGGATCGAAGCGGCCGATCGAGCGCACGATGTCAGGGTCGTTTGCAGCGAGCCAGCTGCGGCAGGTAAGGCCCGGCTGCGGGTGTGGATGTCCGACCAGGTTGAGCCCGGGCACGAGCGTGGCCGGCCCGCACTGGTCGCTCGGACTCGCGTCCACGATCAGCTCGTGTGCGGCCCCGAGCTCCGCTGCATAGCCCTCACCGGCGTTGAGCAGGAAGTCGGTGCCGTCGATGCCGGTGCAGCGCTCCAGCCGATCGCCAGCGGCCGTCGCACGCGCAAGGCTCGCCGCGCCGTTCCCCTCGCCGAGGGTGGTCAGCAGCGTGGCGCAGCTTGCATGCTCGGGCGCGGGTATGGCCGGAAAGGCCAGCAGGTTCAGCCCGGGACGCAGCCGGATGCGCACGCCCGGTCCGGCCAGCGTCGGGTCGGTGCCCGCCAGATACTCCTGTTCGTCCGTCGCGCCGTCGCCATCGGCATCGCCGGTACCGTCGCGGTCGAGATGGCCGAACCAGTGATACTCCCAGGCATCGCTGAGACCGTCGCAGTCGGTGTCCGCATCGGTGCACTCGGGCACCACGTCGTAGATCAGCGTGTAGCTGCCGGTGCTGTCGGTGTCGAACAGGTGGATCAGCTGCTCACGCACCGGCGCCTGCTGCACGCCGGGGAAGGTGCGGTCGGTCTGCCAGGCATTGGTGCCGATCGGCAGCGCTTGGCCGTCCGAGCGCACGACGCCAACGAGCCGATAGGCCCCGTCGGCCGGGTCGGCCAACCGAACATAGCGGTGCCCGGTGGCGCCGGGCAAGCCGAGCTCGATCTCGGCATCGTCAAGATCCGGTACGCCATCGAACGTCGCACCGCCGCTAAGCACCGCAACCGGAGCGACGCTGCCGTCGCTCAGGTGCAGCGTGTCGGGCAGGTCGTCCGGGTCCGGCTCGTCGTTGACCAGGAAGTCCGGCACGCCGTCGTCCAGTGCCCCGAGCGCCTGCACCGGCCGCAGCATCTCATGGATCCGCACCTCGCGGACCAACGGCGACAGGATGCCGAGCGGATCGATATGCGTGAAGGCGGCCTCGTAGGCGATGAAGTGGCCCTGGAGACTGGACTGGAGCAACCACTGGCCGAGCCGGACATCGCTCGGTCCGAGATCGCCGAAGTCCAGCGCCAGCGAGCGGCTCAGCGGCGCGCCGTCGAGCCGGGTTGCGATGAGATCGAAGTCGATGGCCAGGCCCTTGTCGTTGTCGATGATCTCGGGCTGACCGGATTCGATGCGCACGGCGCCCGCCGTGCCGGCTCCGGTGTTGCGCACGATCACGCCCAGCGCATAGGGGATGCTCGGCTCCACTTCGGGCGTGAAGGGATCATCGGCGTAGACATCGCGCTGATGGAAATAGTCGACCTCGATGGCCGCATTCGGCTGTACCTCGATCGGCACCGGCAGCAGATCCGTCGTCACGTCGAAACCGCCCTCCGTCCAGCTCAGGCTGCCGCTGACGTAGTAGGTCGTGGCGCCGCCGGCTGCCGCGGCGTCGTTGGGCGCCAGCGTCCATTCGACGGTGCCGGTCGTGCCGGCGGCCAGCATGCCGGTCCCGTCGATGGCATCCAGATTCGCAAGCAGCGGCTCCGTGATGCCGAAGCGGTCGCTCGCCGGCTGGCCCAGCGCATCGACGACCTGCAGCGTCACCTCGAGATCGGTTAGCGGCTCGTCGGTACCGTTCGCAAGATCCAGGCGCGCCTCGAAGCCCTGGCGGGTCAGGACCAGGTCTTGGCTCAGCTGGACGCGGACTTGGGCGCAGATGCCTTCGCTGCCGAAGTCGGTCTCTGCTACCTGAGTAGTCTCGGCCAACAATGCATCGGCGGGGCTGATGTAGCCGGCTTGCTCGGCCGCAGCCTGGGCATCGGCCATCTGCTGCATCGCTTGGTCGAGGGATGCTAGGTCGATGAAGTCCGTATTCCGGCCTGCCGGTACGTCGACGATCTCGAAGATACCTGCATCCCAATAAGCAACTGTTCGATTCCAGCGCTCAACGGAACGATCGATTGTGTCGACCGTGATACCGTCCGGGACTTTCGAGAGCAGGACCGATACCTCGGATTCCGAGATGGTCGGGCCCGCATCACTGTCGAGCGCCGTGGTCTCAGCAAACGCCAACAAATATCCGCCCAATCCTTGCAAGGCGTCAACATCGAGCCACGCGCTATGCCCGAGCAGCAGCGTCAAGAAGTCGGATTCGGCTGTCGCCCAGGTTGCCGCATCATAGAGCCCGGGAAGTACCGGAATCGAATCGCGGGAAGCCATCGCCCGTGAGGCCCGAGCGCCTTCTACTGAAAAACAGTACTCCTGATAATCCTGGATTATCTTCCGTCCACAGACAAAGTGGCCCGTCCCCGGAACATGGGCTTTGCCGGTACATCTCTGGTACGTGTTTATACAGGTGAGAAGCTCAAGAGCGTCGCGCGGGATACTACTCGTACAACTGACCGCCCCCGCCGCACAGGAGCTTGCAGGAGATAGCGTGAATATGCATTCGAAGAAAATATCGTACACAAGCCGCATGATGCATTCGTAGCAGACGGTGTCCTGCAGCACATCTGGTACATCTACGCGAGCGTTCGGGTAAGGTAATGGCTCCGGGTCGTTGATCGGCGGAGCTTTTCCGGGGAGTGGCCTTATGCTCTTCCTGCGCCCACCGGGCTTCGGTGTGCATTCCGGCCTGTCGCTATCGACAACCGGAATCTTCTCAAGACCTTCGATCTCGACATCCATCCCGCAGATGGTCAGCGTGGTCACTGTCGCGACCCATTCCGGGTCTGGACAGTCGGCGTCCGCGTCTTGGCGATCGTTGCTGGCACGCGCAATCGCGGGTGAAGAGGCGCCCTCGCGGGCGACCGAAATGGGCACCGTCAGCGAGCGACCAGCCGGAACGTCACCCAGAGATTCGGATGGGGTAGAGAGGCGGTAATCCGGTATGACCGGCAACGAGATGCTGGCGCGCAGTGCAGCGATGAGTCCGTAGTTGTGGATGGTCAGGTCGATTTGCTTGCTGCCGCCGGGCTCCAAACCCGCGAGATCAAGGAACGCAGGCTCCACCACAATGACGGGGGCCGGTACATCAGCCTCGAAGATCGGCGTCACACGGAGCTGGTAGCGATCCTCCAGCTCGATCTCTTGCACGTCCCAGATGTAGCGCACCGTCTGTCGACTCAGGAAGACCCGCTGCTCCAGGACATCACCTGGCGTAACGAGCAAGGCCCGACCGAAGTCGGTGTGGTCCTCTGCCGATACCTCCAGCAGATACCAGGCATGCGCCAGGTCCGCGAAGCTCACCAGCCCATCGGCACCGGTCGTCCCCTCGACGATCAGGTCTCCGGTGAAGTAGTCCTTCAGCAGCACCTCGGCACCTGCGAGCTTCGGCGCACCTTCGGCGAAATAGAAATACTCGTCCACGACGGTGACGGCGAGGTCACCGGTGGCGTCATCGGTCGCGCGCAGCTCGAACGGCAGCTCGATGCTGTTGTCGGCGCCGGCGATGACCAGGCTGCCGGTGTAGGGGCCGAGGGGCAGGTCCGCCGGCGGCGTCAGCACGATCACCAGCTCGCCGGTCTCGCCCGGACCGAGGGACGGCAGCGGGTTCGGCGTTGCCAAGGTCATCCAAGACACGTCCGGCAACGTCGTCAGGATCGGACCGCTCGGCGCGCCGCCGATGTTGGCAATGGGCAGCGTCAGCGTGCGCTGGCCGCCGACCAGCATGCTCGCATCCAACCGGTCGCGATCGATCCAAATGGACGACTCGGGCGGCACCACGGCAACATCCAGCTCGGCGACGACAAGCGCTTCCTCCGCCGATGCGATCTCGACATGGACGGTCGCCTCGGTCACCGCGGCGTCCAGCGCCTCGATGTCGATCTGCAAGCCGCCTTCGGCGAAGGGGCCGAGCGCATCGGTGTCCAGATGCGTCGTGACATTCAGATTGGCGGGTGCATCCAGCACGTTGGCCTGAAGCCCCGTCAGCGGCAGCTCACCGAGATTGGCAAGCCCAAGACTGGCGGTAACGGTATTACCCGCGATGACCCGCAAGGATTGGGAGACCGGCGTCACGCGCAGGCCGTAGAGCAGGAAGCTGTCCTGCACCGGGGCCGTGTCGAGCCCCGGATGCACCGCGCCGACCCGATACGCGCCGGCCTCGCCGGGCAGCGGGTCGAAGATCAGGTCGAAACGCCCCAGGTCGTCCGTGGTCGCCGACAGCACGCGCAGGATGTCACGGACCTCGATATGCACATCGACCGCGACATCGGCCGCCGGCGCGCCGGAGCCGCTCCAGAACGCCTCGCCGCTCAGCGGGATCGGCGTCCCTGACGGGGCCGCGTCGATCTCTGCCGAGACGCTGGCGCCGTAGGCCGCCTGCACGTCGATCGGCATCGCAGAGACGGCGACATTGTTGCCCTCTTCCGCCTCGAAGACCGTGTTGGCGCTGTCGATGGCGACGATGATCCACCAGCTGCCGGGCTGCTGCGGCATCGCGACGCTTAAGCTCCGGTCGAGCTGCTGGCCGGCCGCGAGGGTGCCGACATACTCGGCGCTGCCGAGCAAGCTGTCGTTGCCGAGCGCGGCATCCGGCGACAGCCAGACGCGGGTCTGCCAAGAGCCCGCAAAGCCGGAGGCCGGGTCCGCATTGTCGGACACGGCTCGCGCCGTGCCCTGGTTCAGCATTCGATAGCCGAGCTGGATGCTCTGCTCGGTGTCCGCCGTAAGGGGCACATCGACTTGGCTGACGACCAGATCGGGGAAGGCGCCGATGACCCGGGCGCTGTCCGTCACGGTCAGGCTCGCGCTGCCGTCGCTATAGCCGGCGGCAGAGGCGATCAGGGTCACGGGCCGGTCGCCGTCCACGCGCCCGTCCTCGATCGGATCGATGGTGAAATCGGCGCTCGCCGCATCCGCCGGGATGCTGATGACGGCCGGCACAATGACCTCGGTGGGATCGTCGGCGACCAGCGTCACGTCCAAGGGCGCGGCCGTTTCACCACTGCGGGTCACGGTCGCCGTCATCGGCACGCCGGCATTCTCGGCCAGGGTCGCTGCGGGCAGCGTCAGGGTCAGCACGGCGGGGACCTCGGTGGGTGTCTCGCTCAGCGCGGCATTGTTGCCGACAACCTCGTCCGGCAGTACGCCGTCGGGATCGACATCGACGCCGAGGTAGAGCCCGCCCGCGGCGCCCGGCGCGATCGGCAGCGTCACTTCGGCACTGCGCAGGATGCCGGCACCCGGCGGCAGGTCGTCATGGATCGTGATCGTCTGCAGCAGCAGGTCGTCGCCGAGCACGCCGTCCAGCGACAGGATGACGTGCTCGTCCCAAGGCGCAATGGCGAGCCCATCGCCCAGATTGCTCAGCGTCCACTCGACCTGGATCGTCTCCCCCGGCTCGCCCGCAAGCGGGCCGGAGATGCCGGTCACGGCCAGATCGACCGGCGGCGGTGCCTCGATGGCCAGCGCCGCGGCCAGTCGATTGTTCGCCTCGTTGCTCTCGCGATAGCGGCCTGCCGCATCGGCCTCGGCGGAGACCTCGTAGAGGCCCGCCTCCAGGTCCGAGGGCAGCGTCACGCGCACGGACTTGGCATAGGTCCCGTCCGGAGCCAGCGGCAGCACATCGCCGGCGGGCACCGATGCGAGCAGCAGGTCGCCGGCGGGCAGCCCAGCGCCGTCGAGCCGCAGCGTATCGACATAGGCGGCGGTCGCGACGGCGGTGCCGAGGTTCGTCACAGACCAGAACACCTCGAAGGCGTCGCCGGGCTCGGCGACGACGCTGCCGATGGGCGGCTGCAGCAGCCGCTGCGGTGCCAGGTCGGCGTCACCGCCACCGAGCAGGCCGTCGTTCGGATCGGCCGCGCGGTCCAGCGCCACCAGGCCCTCAGGCTCCTCGAAGGCCCAATAGCCGACCAGCCCGATCTCGCTGCCGTGCAGCCGGCGCGACAGGTCGCGCGCGATCACGGCCGGATCACGGGCATGATCCCAGAGCCGGACCTCGCTCACGATGCCCGCGAAGGCGCCGTCGCCGGCGACCCTGCTGTGCTGGCTGTTGCCGATGCGCAGCGCCGCCGGCCCTGTCGGCGGGCCGATCGGCTCCGGCAGCACCAGCTCGCTCGCCAATGCGCCGTCCAGGTACAGGCTCAGCACCGACCCGTCGAAGCTGGCCGCGACCCGATAGGGCTGGCCCGCGGCGAGCACATCCGAGTCGGTCCGATGCCGTGTGCCGGTCCCGGCGTCCTCGACCAGCGCGACGAAACGGCTGTCGGTCCAGGCCAGCGCGAAGTTGGTTGCATTGCCGCCGGCAACCGCGGGCTTCCAGACGATGGGGCCATCGCCGACAACGCCACCGGGGTCTTCGGCCAAGGGCTCGACGGTCGCCTCGATGGTCCAGGCGCCGAGGTCGTAGCGACCGTCGGTATTCGGCATCTCGACGAAATCATCCAGCCCGTCGAATTCGAGCCCGCGGTCCGGCGCGACGATCAGCTCGGTCAGCGCCAGCTCGACCCCTTCCGGCCGGGTCGGGTCGGTGCCGTCGCGGTACTCGTCCAGGTCGCTGATGCCGTCGCCGTCCAGGTCGTCGCTGCCGTCTCGGTCCAGGTCACCGAAATGGCTCCGTTCCCAGTCGTCGTCCATGCCGTCGCAGTCGGTGTCCCAGTCGGCGCAGAAGCCGGGGCCGTCGGCCGCCAGCTCGGCGCCGTCGTCGGCATAGACCAGGCCAAGCCGGGCCAGCTCGCCGAGCTGAAGGCCCGCGGCCGTCGCGAACTCGCCGACGCGGGTGGTGGCGTCAAGGATGCGCAGCCGGGTGCCGGCCTCGGGCATCCAGCCGTCGGCGGTCGCGACCGCCAGCCGGCCGTCCAGCGCCGCCGCCCCCTGCACCTGGAGCCGGTCGAAGGCGCCGGCCTGCGCGCCGGTCAGCGCGACGGCAAGCTCGCCCTGGGGGTCCTGCGCATAGTCCCCGCTCAGGCTCAGGCTGCCGGTGGGGCCGTCCGGGTCGCCAGGGTCGACGCTGCCGGCATTGATCAGATCGGCCGCGAGCAGGCCCCGGCCGGAGAGCCGCGCGCCGAGGCCCAGCTCCAGGCGCCCGGCCTCGGCGCTGCCGCCATCGCCCAAGTGCAGCGCCACATTGCGCCCGAGCCGGGTCCGATCGGCCCGCAGCACGAGGTGCCCGCCGTCGCTCGCCTCCAGCCGCGACTGGCCGTCGCCGCTGAATGCCTGAAACCGGGCCAGCGCCGGCAGCTCGACGCGGCTGCCGGCCCCGTCGGCGCGGACCTCCACCGCGTCCGCGCCCTGGGTCGAGATCGTCGTCAGCCCGGACAGGGCGACGACGCCGCCATCGGTCGCCTCGATCCGCAGCGGATCGGCCGCGACCGCGCTCGCCGCGAGCAACAACGCACCCAGTAGGCAGGGCAGGATGGCCGCGGAGGGATTTGTGCAGCGGCGCGCGTGCACCGGCAACGATGTGGCGGGATCACCGCCAGGTTGCCGAGGACGCCAAGGGACGCCAAGGGCTCCGGGCAGCGAGCGGCGTTCTGCGAATATCCGCATGCCCGGGCGAGCTTGGCGCCCGGGCGATGAGCCACGGCTGCCGGACTTGGGTGCGCGGGTCATTGGGCTCGCTGTCGGGATCATCGTCGTCGCTCCGTTGCCTGGTGGGTTGCTCCTGTCGGTTCTTGGTCGGCTCGGGTCCGGGCTAGGGCTGTGGCGCGGGGTTCACCGCATGGGCCTGGACCGTGAAATAGCCCGTCGGCAGCGCCCCCGTCGCGGTCCAGGTCGCCTGCTCGTAGGTGCCGGATTGTTGGATGGCATCGATGAAGAACGGATCGCCGTACTGGGGCGTGATGCGCACGCGCAGGCTCGCGTCCGGCTCGACGTAGGCGGTCTCAAGGACGATGGTTGACTCGTCGGTGAACGGGAGACTGACATCCTCCTGGCCGGGGTCGAAGCTCGGGCGAGGGTCGGCCGGCGCCACCGCGCCGTTGATCGAGACGACCCGCACCTCGGGGGCGCCCTCAGGCAGCCAGAGCTGCACCGGGTCGTCCGGGGCGACCGCCGTGGTGGACGGAATGATGTAGCAGGTTCCGTTGGCGTGCTCGGTCTCGATGCGGATGCGACCGTAGCCGGAGCTTCCGCTACATGCGCCATGACTTTGCCCCACGGCATACAGCAGGCCGTTGCATGTGAAGGTCTCTGCGATCAGGCGGATCCCGCCGCCTGACCCGGCGCCTGAACAAGTGTAAGGGTCCCAACTGTGTCTGCGAGTCTGGCCGACCCCGCCGTTTGCCCCTATGTACCCGTCGAGCGTCAAACTGCCCGCGACCGCCAACAAGAATGCCCCTGCGCCGGCCCCGCCGCCGTAGCTCTCATCCGAGTCTCCCCCGCCACCGGAACCGCCGATCAGGGGCAGGAGCCGAGCGGATCCGTAGGTTGGTGAGCCGTTGCTGTAACCAGTGGTAAGGTAGGAGCCTCCCGATGGACCGGTGCCACCGCCGCCGACCCCGAAGCCTCCACCCGCGCTTGCGCCCTGCACGCCGGAGTAATAGCCGAAGCCGCCGCCAAAGCCGCCTGGTCCCGGTTTGGCATTGCTCGGGCTGTACTGCATGCCTTGGCCATCCAAGCTCACCGCACCGGCGATATCGGCGTCGCCGCTCACCAGCCAGACAACGGGGGCACCGCTCGGATGATTTTGAAAGCTTACCGTGACACCGGAAGGGATGCTGACCGATGCGTACTTGAACACGACGGCCCATTTATCCGGATCATAGACGCCGTTGCCGCTACCGATGGAATCCCAGCCCGCGGTGGGCGCCAGCGAGAGATCGACGGTGACATCCGCGGTGGGCGCGAAGGTTCCGTCCGAGCCGTCCGCGCCGGGGATCGTCAGATCTGCTGCGGCAGTACCGGCGCAAAGCAGCGTGGCAGCGGATAACCGGATGATGTCTCTCGGGAGATTCGTCTTGCGCATGTGAAGACTCCTGGATCGGTGCATTGAGAAGGGGCAACCGCTGGGTTGGGACGTCGAAACATTGCCGTTCGCCTGAGCTCTGTAGGGTCCGCTGCGCGCACCGCGTCCCGCTCCCGCAACAACGGCTCACCCCGTCCGCGGCGCCTGGGCTGGGGTAGATCGCGTGGGTTGGGCCAACGCGGCAGGCCTCCCATTCAGGGCGTTGCAGCGGCCCATCCGTTGAGCTTCGTTGCTTGGCCCAACGATCATGATCAGGGGGCTCGCCCCCGACCGCGAGGGTGCCTTGCCCGTTGCGGGAGCGGCTCACAGCCGCGAACGGTCGCGCCGGTGAGCTACTGCGCCAGGGCCGTGGCGCTGCACCACGACGCGGCGCCAATCGCGGCGGCACGCCGCTCCCACATAGGATGGTGCGACTGCTTCGGTGACCTACAGGAGGTCTCTGTCGGGTTGCCATCGCTTATCAGGCCTCACTCCTGGCGCACGCCGACCGCCCGGGAGATACCCTCGCGGAGATCATCGAGCGGGTCTTCGCTATCGCTCGGGCCTTGATAGGCGGAGACGGCCCGGGAGATCCCCTCGCGCAGGTCGGCCAACGGCTCGGGGCTGTCGGCCGGGCCTTGGTAGACGGCGACCGCCCGCGAGATTCCCTCGCGGATATCGGTCAGCGGGTCCGGGGCATCCGCCGGTCCCTGGTAGACGGCGACCGCCCGCGAGATACCGTCGCGGATATCGGTCAGCGGGTCCGGGGCGTCCGCCGGGCCCTGGTAGACCGCGACCACGCGGGAGATACCGTCGCCCAGATCGTCGAGGGCCTCGGGGCTGTCGGCCGGCCCTTGGTAGACGGCGACGACTCGCGAGATGCCCTCGGTCAGCTCCGGGTCCGACGTCGGCGCGATGCCGACCGCGCCGAGATTGACCAGCTCGATGCGGCTGCTTGCCCCCCGGGCACTGATCAGGCCGCCGTCGCCACCCCGCCGGGTTGCGCCCGGCAGACTGATCCGCGCGCCGTCCAGCGCCAGCAGGTCGCCGCCCTCAAGGGCGGCATCGCCGGCGACATCGAGGCTCGCGTCCGGACCCTCGGCGACCAGGCCGGCGCCAGGTGCCAGCAGCAGGTTGCCGTCGATGATGGACGCCCTGGTCAGCGTCAGCGTCCCGCCGGTGAGCCGTAGGCTGCCGATCAGGCTGAGGCCGCGAATCCGGCTGTCACCGGACGCATGGGTGACGGTGACATCGGCCGCCACGACCACATCGTCGTCCGCACCGGGCAGCGCCCCGCTGCTCCAATTCGCCGGCTCGCCCCAGTCGCCGTCGCCGGGGGCGATCCAATGAACCGTCTCTGCAAAGGCGGCCTGTGCGCAGACGAGCAGCAGCAGACCGGCCAAGAGACCGCCGATGGCCCCCCCTTTGCGCAGACGGCGCAGGAATCCTGGGTAGGTTGGGCTGAGGAACGAACCCCAACGCGGCGGATCGTCTGGGCGCCGGATGGTTGGGCCTCCTGCGTCGGCCCAACCTGCGCCGGAGCCGCCGTTGCTGCTGGCTCCCACGCTCCAGCGTGGGAGCCCGGCCCGCGACGCTCTAGCGTCGCGTGTCCCGGGCCGCCGCAGCGGCCGGGGATGCATTCCCACGCTGGAGCATGGGAACGAGGGGGCGGATGGGTTGTTGGGGCCGCGAAGTCTCATGGCGCGGGATTGACGGCATGGGCCTGGACGGCGAAATGGCCCTCCGGCAGATGCCCGGTGGCGATCCAGGTCGCGAGGTCTCGGTTGCCGGATTGAAATTCGGCGTCGATCAAGGACGGCTGATAGGTCTCCTCCAACGGCACGATCTGAGGGGTGATGCGAACTTGCACCGTTGCGGCGGGATCGACGTTCGTTGTTTCCAGTACGATCTGCTCGGGCGCATCCAGGCCGATCGCCCCGTCCTCGTGCCCGACGTCGAAGCTCGCCCGCGGGTCCGCAGGAACGACCACCTCGCCGACCGAGACTACCCGCACCGATGGCGCGCCCTCCGGCGGCCAGAGCATGATCGGATCATCCGGCGTGCGCAGGGTCGTTACCGGGTTGATGTTCCAGCTTGCATCCGCGTTTGTTGCCTCGATGCGGATACGGCCAGCCCCCCCGACTCCATATTGGTGTGATCCCCCCATCGCGCGCAGAGCGCCGGCACCTGTAACCGCGTCGGCGATCAGTCGGATCGCTCCGCCGCCGCCAGGCCCTGAGAGGCCGCCGTATCCGCCCCCTCCGTTCGCGGTGACCTGGCCGTCTATCGCGAGGGTCCCAGGCACGGCCAGAACCAGCGCGCCTCCACCGCCCGCACCGCCGTATCCTGCGTACTGGTTATGCCCGCCGCCGCCGGAGCCCCCGATCAGCGGCAAGACTCGTTCCGTCCCATAGGTTGGCCACGCTTCGTTGCTGTGGCCGACGGTCGCATGATTGCCGCCATAAGCGCCGTCGCTATTACCGCCGCCGATCCCGAAGCCCCCACTCGGGTAATGCACCCAGCCGACAGAACCGATTGCTCCCCGGAAGCCACCGGGTCCGGGCTCTGCCATATCGGGTGGACTAACCCAGTCGTGGCCATTCAGATCAACAATGCCGGCGATACTCGCATCCCCATTCACCAACCAAACCACCGGCGCCCGGCTCGGATGATTCTTGAAGGTCACGGTGACGCCTTCGGGGATATCCACGGCGCTGTACTTGAACACGACTGCCCACTTGTCCGGGTCGTAGACGCCGTTGCCACTGCCGGGGCTGTCCCAGGCCGCGGTCGGGGCCAGGGACAGGTCCACCTCGATGCTCTCGGTCGGCGCAAAGGCGCCGTCGGAGCCGTCGGCGCCGGGGATGGCCAGGTCCGCGAGGGTGGTGGCTGATGGCAGCGAAAGCAGCGCTGCCAGGGCCAAGAGTCGCCATGGTTCGAATCGTTGCCGGTGTTGCATCGCTAAGTCTCCTGCCAAGACCGTAGAGATTGAGCGCGTCACATCGCTCCGCTGTCGTGCTGGCGTCATAGCGCTCTGCTTCTGCGTTCGCGACGCTGCTCAGAGATTGCGAAAGTTCTGCCGAGCCAGGTTTCGGGTGCACCGCGGTCAGCTTGCCTTCCGTGGGGCTCGTCGCGGCGGGACGCGGCTCCCACAGGGCCTCGCGGCCCGTGGCGGCGAGACGCCGCTCCCACAGGGACTCGGGGCTCGTCGCGGCGGGACGCCGCTCCCACAGGGCCTCGCGGCATTGTGGGAGCCTGCCTCCGGCCGCGACCGCGGCGCGCACTGGCTGCGCGGGCGTGCTCCTCGTGGCTCAGCGATATCGCACCTGTGCTTCGGCGCTCTGCGCCACGTCCGACCCGGTTGCATAACGCTGCCGAGTGGTGTCGCAGCATGATCATAGCGGCGGCTCCGGTGCTCCCCGCCGGATGCAGACCTCCCGCGAGACCGCTTCGGTGAGATCATCCAGCGGGTCTGCGCTGTCGAGCCGGCCGCGGTAGAACGACGCCTCCCGCGAGACCGCCTCGGTCAGGTCATTCAGCGGGTGTGCGCTGTCGAGCCGGCCGCGGAAGAACGACGCCTGCCGCGAGACCGCCTCGGTCAGGTCCTCGAGGATGTCCGAACTGTCAAGCTGGCCGCGGTAGAACGAGGCCTCGCGCGAGATGCCCTCGGTCAGCTCGGGGATGTCGGCCGGCGGGATACCGATTTGCGCCACGGCATCCATCAGGATGCGGCTGCCGGGGCCTTCGGCGCGGATCAGGCCGGCGCCGGCCTGGTGGGTCGTGCCGGGCAGCGCAATCAGGGCATCGTCACGGGCGATGAGGCTGCCTCCGTTGAGCTGCACCTCCCCGGACAGCGTCAGCGCCGCCGCGGCGCCTTCCGCAACCAGGGCCGCGCCCGGTGAGATGGCCAGCGTGCCGGTGATCGTCGACGTGGAATTGACGGTGATGGAGCCGCCGTCGAGCTGAAGGTTGCCCGACAGCGTCAGGCTGAGGATGCGGGTGTCACCCGATGCATGGGTGATCGTCGGCGGTTCGGTGATGTCGACGACGACCTGGTCCGCCGGTCCCGGCAGCACGCCGGTGCTCCAGTGCGAGGGCTCATCCCAGAGTCCGTCGCCGGGAGCGATCCAGGTGACGATCTCAGCGCGCAGATCGCGCACCGAGCTCAGGATGCAGAGGATCAGTACGCAGAGGGCTTCAGAGTATCTCGCAGCCATGAATACGACATCCCTGCTCGCCGAACGGCGCCCTTCGCGGCAAACCGCGCGGCCGAGCATCTGTTCCGAGGGAGATTGCTGGTCAGTTCATAATCATGAGTCTAGCAACGAAAGACGTTACTGATTTGACCTCCATCAAACGAAGAGCACCTTTTGTCGCGGGATTCTTGGTGCTGATCCGTTGCGAATTGACAATGCGCTCACGTAACGGTAGGGCGGCCCGTTGACTGATTGCTCGCTACAGCACGGTGCCGCATACTTGGCGAGGACTTCGGAGGTCGATGGCTAATAGCCGTCTTCCTCGACCGCACGAACCGCAATCCTGCGAAGAGAGTCCATCACCTCGTCCGGGATCAGGCGAGCATCGGACATCCGCTTCGGTTTCATGGTCGGCCCCGCAGATCGTTGACTCATATCAAGTGTCGTATTCTTGCGGGGCTCTCCAGGATTTGAGGGGAAAGCACGATATCTTTTAAATTAGCGGCTTAGGACAAATTTCGCCGTACACGCCAGCATCAGAACATGGTCCAGCGCGGAAACTTCAAGCTACTGATTCTACGTCATGCTCTGCCGAATCGAACGTATCCGTTGAGGTCCAGGTACACTCTCTGGCGAAGGTGTCTGAGGTTCGTGATTCCGTAGATGACCTCGAGCTTGTTGTTGAGACCCTCGACCAAGCCGCCGCTGTGCCGACCAACGAAATCGTTGGTGATCTCCTCGAAGTGTGTCTCGAACGTGCCGAGGAAGCGGTCGAAAACCATGATACTCCGCATCTTTCAGACCACGACTTAAGATAGGAGGCAACAGCAAAAGGCAAGGTGAAGCATGGCAAATGTGCGTAAACGACATACAGCGGAGTTCAAGGCCCAGGTGGCTGTGGAGGCGATCCGCCAGCAGAAGATCACCAACGAACTGACAGCGGAGTACAGCATCCATGCCACCCAGGTCAACACTTGGAGGAGGCAGGCACTGGCGGTGATCCCAGAGGCCTTTTCCAACCGCCGCTACACGTCGTGCGCTTCTCGGAAGTGGGCATGACCGAGGGGATCGACGAGCAAGACATCGAGGGTGTTCCCATGCGGGTTTCGAACGTGGCCCGGACTGTGACGGACTGCTTCGAGTACCGCAACAAGATCGGTCTCGACGTGGCGTTGGACGCCCTGAAGGAGGCGCCGGGGCAGGGCGGGCAGGATCGCCGGGTCAGCATCGACGAGCTGTGGCACCATGCGCGACTGGATCGGGTCGCGAACGTCATGCGACCCTATCTGGAGGCGCTGGCGTGACGGCATCGCCACTCACCGCCGTGATCGACACCAACGTCTTCGTCGGTGCCTGTCTCGGTGCGCGGGCTTCCAACGAGGTGATCGCCGGATGTCTTCGGGGCGAGATCGTGCCGCTCATGGGAACCGCGCTGCTTGCCGAGTACGAGGACGTTCTGGGTCGAGACGTCTTGTTCGAGCGGAGCAGGTTGGATTCCGCCGAGCGCGATGAGCTGCTCGACATCTTCCTGGCGCGTTGCCGCTGGACCAGGATCTACTATGGATGGCGTCCCAACGTCCCGAATGAAGGTGACAATCACCTGGTCGAGCTGGCCGTGGCCGGTGGAGCCGAGGTGATCGTGACACGAAACCTGCGCGATCTCGAACGGATGGACCTGCGATTTCCTGCTCTCAAACTGATGACACCCGAAGACTTACTGCGGGAGGTACGAAAATGACCGCGCTCACCCTGGATCTGCCAGAGGAAAAACTCCAGCGACTGAAGGTCGTCGCCCGAGCCCGTGGCACCAGTATCGCCCGGCTCTTCGAGGAAATGTCCAGCGTCATACTGGCCGAGGCCGACGCCGAGACCCGATTCCAGTTGCGTGTTCAGCGTGGAGCCGGAAAGGAGGCTCTTGGTCTGGAGTTGCTTGGAAAGGCCGCGAGTCGGACTCCAAGCCCCGACCCTCCGGCAGCGGTCTGATGCCGCCGCTAGGGTTGCGGGGAGATGCACGGCAACATGAACAGTTATTCCGAATAACAAAAGGGGACGCTTCTTGTCCGTTGCTGATAGTTCGATAACCAGGAAAGGGACCATAGCCCAGCCCTTTTAAGGTGTCGATAAATGTACGACCGCAACCGCATGATTTTGCCGTATTTGCTTTCCGAAAAGCTGGCAAGCGGCCGCGGATGCCTGCGAGCCCTTGACGCTAAGAGACTGATTCATAATTCTTGCGTCAGCTTTCGCGAATCCGCTCGCCGCTGGGTACCCAACGCGAGCAATGCGCTTTGATCAGGCGCCAACGCATCGGATAATCGCTGTCTCTTTCTGCAAGCGCCTACACCACATGCAGATGCTCCGGCAACACGACCCAAGCGACGATCTCGAACGGATGCACCTCGCGCACATCACGCACGACCTGCCGCAGATCATCGACCCGGTCCACCAGCAGGCGACTCCACCGTTCGCCAGGTCGACCGTGAAGAACTAGGTTGCGCCTTTGATCAGAGCCCGACGGTAACGCATGTCCTGCAATGCCGTTTTATGTTCGTGGTGGTTGGGTGGTGGAACGAAGCATAGAGAGACGTACACCGAGCGACTGTGTTGGGATTCGTTCCTCATCCCAACTTACGCGGGCTATAGATGATCATGGAGAAATTGGATTGTCCGCGCGGCAACCTGGTGCGGTTGTTCCAACACGAGCGCATGTCCTGCATCGGGGAGAATACAGAATTCGGACCCGGCGATACCATCGTGAATTTGGCGGCCGACAGCGGGTCCTTTGATCAGGTCGTGCTCGGCGGCAATCACCAGCGTGGGGCATTCAATGTGCTCGAGCTCGGCGCTCAGGTCGAGCTGTAGAAAAGCGTCCACCAATTGCTTGAAAGCAGCGCGGTATTCCGGTGGTTGGCGACTCATCGCTTGTTCCTGGGCAAGCAATTGTTGGCGGTTTTGTGCCAGATGCGTGTTGCTGTAAGCCCAGGGCAGCATGCAGCGGAAGAGGGCTATGGCGCCGCAGTCGGCAGCGATGGACCAGCTTTCCGCCGCAGCACGCATCAGATGATCTAGCTTGCTGGCGCAGGCAATCAGGGACAAGGTGGCGACGCGCTCGGGATGGGTGGCTGCGAAAAGTATGCCGATTTCTGCACCATATGAGGTTCCGACCAGGTGTACACGATTAACATTCAACCTGTCGAGCAGGGCCAAAAAATCCGCCATATGCAATTCGAAGCTGAAGGGTCTATGCAGAGATTTACCGCTGCGCAACTGGCCCCGGCAATCGTGTAATAGACAACGAAACCCTTTGTTGACAAACTGCTCGCGGACTGGCTGCCAGGATTGCACTGTCATCGCAATGCCGTTGATGAAGGCAACGGTATCGGCCTGTACGGCATCGCTTGCCTGTTTCGCATCCATCTTTTCTTCGCCATGAAGTTCGAAATACAATTCGATATCCGCGATGGTTAGCGTAGGCATGCTTTTGCTCCCGAATCTTGTTTGACAATCTATCTGGATCGAGTCCAATGCAAATCAACGCTCCTGAGTGCTATCGCAATGCCGCTGAAATCGATACCGTTGCCGAATTGATCGACCTGCGCGACGCCCGCGTGCTCGAACTCGGTTGTGGCGATGCCCGGACCACCCGCGCGTTGGTCGAGCGGCTGGGGGCGGCAGAGGTCATTGCCACCGAGGTGGACCGCATTCAGCATGACAAAAACTTGGCTCTGGGCCATTTACCCGGGGTGCATTTTGTACTCGGCGGCGCAGAGGCGATCGATGCACCCGAGGCGAGCTTCGATGCGGTATTGATGTTCAAGTCGCTGCACCATGTACCGACTGCGGCGATGCCGCGCGCTTTGCGCGAAATCCATCGCGTGCTTCGACCAGGTGGTCAGGCGTTGTTCTCTGAACCGGTCTACTGGGGCGAGTTCAATGCGCTGATATCTCTGATCCACGACGAGGAGCTGGTGCGTCAGGCAGCATTCGATACGCTCTGTCAGGCGGTCGAGACGGGCCTGTTCATCAGCCAGGCCGAGGTGTTTATCCAGGTGCCGGCTACCTATGCGAGTTGGGATGTATTCGCGTCGCGCTATTTGAACCCGACTCACACCCGACTCGATCTCGACGACAGGGATCGAGCCCGAATACGCCATGCCTTTGACGCACACAGCACACCAACCGGCGCGCATTTTCTCAAACCCCAGCGCATCGATGTATTGGTGAAGCCAGGCTAGAGCGAGGCTTTTCGATTGACTGATTATGTTGTCGTATCGAGTTCCCGCACCCACAAGGCGGTGGCACCGGCCACGGCTGCGGGCATGGCGATAAAATTCAGCACCGGGATCATGGTCAGGCTGACAGCGGCTGCGCCGAAGCCCATGCTGGTCAGGCGCCGTTGGCGTAAACGGGCGAGCATATCGCGGAATTCAAATCCATGGTTGCCCATTGGAAAATCGCTGTATTCGACTGCCAGCATCCACGCGGTAAACAAGAACCAAATGACCGGACCGACAACCGGTACCACCACGGCCAGAATCAGGAAGGGGATACTCCAGAAAATGACATACAGCATCTTACGCACTTCATCGATTAGGGTATTGGGTAGTTCACGCACCAGTTTGCTCATATCGCCGTTGTCCTGTAAGGACTGACCAGTCATCAGCGCCTCGGTTTTTTCTGCCAGTAAGCCGTTGAATGGCGATGCGATCAGATTTGCCACCAGCGTGAAGCTGTAGAACACCAGCACCAACAGGGTGAGCAGGAACAGCGGCCACAGCAGCCATTCTAGCCAGTTAAGCCAGTCTGGCAATAGGGACTGCAAGTAAGTCATTAACGTATCGAACTGTATGCTTCCATACCAGATCGCGCCGGAGAATACGAAGACGTTGATGAGCAGCGGAATCAATACGAAGCGCTTCAGTCCGGAACGGGTGATGAGGTGGATGCCTTGGAGCATGCAAGCGGCACCTTTGGCAGGGTTCGATAACATGGAGTGGTACTCGAATGATCAGGCACAGTTGGTGATGGCGGCACGAATTCCATGTGATCACATGGGTTCGGCCGCACACCGGCTTCAGTTATAGTCTAATCCAATGGTCCAACCCATGGACACCGCTGCTGCACACTCTCAGGAAATCCCATGCTTCCAATTGCCCGATTATCCACTGGTCCGGCAGCGCCGATGAAATTGCTCCAAACGGTGCTGATGCGGATCACCAGCGCCGGTTCTGGTGCGCGCAGCCTTGTCGGCAACAGGTTATTTGCGCCTCTGCGCAGCACGTCCGGATCGACCTGGACCGGTCAATTCGGCGCGGTTCGGACGGCTGCAGCCAAGATCGCGGCATTGCCGGCCTATCAGGTCGCGCTGTGGCCGGATGGCTGGCTGTTGGAAGCCGACGGTGGTGTGCGCGTTCGCGATACCCATGAGATGGCCGAGGCGCGGCGCTGGCTGACACTGGCCGCCCGCAACCGGCATGGTTGCGGACATTCACCGATGTACAATGCAGAGATCACACGCATGATGCGCCTGCATCGGGTATTTGTGCCACGTGCGATCATCGATCTGGCCGGCCACCGTTTTGCGTCCGAGCAGGTGGCATCGGTGGCGTTAACCATGATTGCTGGAGACTGGATTGTCGAACGCCGCCATACTTTGAGCCTGTTGCCGGATCAGGCGCTGGCAGTGCAGGGAGCGGCTTGGAGTGGATCGCGCCATCAGGGCGTGCTGAGCGCTGAGGCAATGCAACAACTGCTGCTTGAAGTTCTGGAGCATTGCATGGCAGAGCGCTTATTGCCGCGTGCGCACTATTTGATAGAGTCCAGAATTGATGATGGCTATGGCATCCGCGGCTGCCTGTGCCGCGTGCAGGTGGATCTTGACGCCGAAGCGCGTGCTCGTGTGCAGGATGTGCTGACTACTGCGCTGATTCCCTGGAATCGAGCCGTGATTCGCGATGGTGCCGCTATACCGGTAATCGCGGTGCGGGTTCGTTCACCTATCGATACGCGTACCTAAGTAGCGGTTCATGAATAACCTATACCACGCTATCCAGACATCGGCGGAGTGCAATCGGGGTCGGGGTCGGGGTCGGAATCGGAATCGGAATCGAGAGAGAAAACGCCCTATGCCATTCGGTCATGATCGTAGTGTGGCCATGCTCACGAAGCTCGGACAGCGTGGCTACGCGGTCAGCGAGGAGCTTGGCGGATAGCGGGTTGGTCAGTTCGATACCGATGCCAATACCGACGTTGATACCGATACCGATACCGATAGCGGTACCGAACGAGTCGGCAGGCGACACCCAAGCCAAAAACCTGTTTAGCTTGTTTCTGCACCATCACTTAGCGATTGTTAGCCAATTCCAGGTACAACGCCTCGGCCTCGGCCTTCTCCGGAAAGTTTTGTGCCTGGATTTGCAGCAGCACACGGCGTGCGCTCTTCTGATCACCGGTCGAGGCAAGGGTTTTGGCATAGCGAAAGGCAATACTTGGGTTTGTTGTGCCGGCATGCGCCTTGGCCAGCAGGTCGCGGGCTTGATCGATTTCGCCGAGCTCGATCAACACGCTGCCCATCGTATCGATGAACAAGGGATTTTCTGGGCGTAGCGCTAACGCACGTTCGGCATATTCACGGGCTTTTTGGGGAGATTCTTCGATTGTCAGCATGGCCAGGTTATTCAAAGCCAACGCATTGTTAGGCTCGTTGGCGATAACAGCCCGGTATTGCTCGCTTGCCGCGGAGGTATTGTCATTTCCAAGTTGCATCTGCGCCATCAGCAAACGTGAACGCGTTACCTCCGGGTGCGTTTCAATCCATTTCTGTAGGGTGGTAATTGCTTGTTGCGTGCTTCCGGCCGCGTCCAGCACCTCCGCGAGGCTTATCAGATAAAGCTCTGTATCAGGATACTCCCGATGCAAGCGCCGTAGATCGGTGATGGCCTGATCGAAATCCCGTTGTTGCAAGGCCTGACGAGCTTTAACGTAGATCACGGCCTGGTGATTCGGTGCAGTTTTGATCAGAGATGCGATGAGCTGCTCACGCTCGCCTCTGTCACTCAGCTCGCCGAGAATTCTGGAGAGCCGACCTGCTTGCAGTTCCTGGCGCTGGTCCATTGACAGTCCGTCATTCAGGTGAACTTGCGTGGCTCTAGCGTCGCCTGCAATGGCAGTCGCCGTAGCCTGCATGTAGCATATTTGCGCAGATTCAGGGGCGATTTCGGCGAGTTGTGCCAGTGTCAGCGAGGCTTGTTCGGGGCGTCCAGCTGATAACTCAGCCTGGGCTTTGAACGTCAGTAGCGATGGTTCTTTCGCTTGCACCGCGGGAGCATCCAGGGCTAGCTGCAGCGCCTTATCGCTCTCGCGTTGAGCTAGGTAAAAACGTCCTAGAATCAAGCGCAGCTGGAGGTTACCCGGGGCGGCCTCGAGCCCGGCACGGATTTGGTCGCCAAAGGCGGCCACGCCATCCTCGCGCTGCTGTATGGCGGCCAGGATCAATACCGCACTTGTGGTTCCTGGTTTTCGTGCAAGCAAACTGTTGAGTACTTCGCGCGCGGCATCATTGCGCTGTTCAGAGATTTCCAGCGCTGCTAAGGCCAGTGTGGCACGGATGTAGTCGGGATCGATCTCGATGGCTTGCTTTAAGGCAGCCCGCGCCCCTTCGGTATCGCCCTGCTGATTGAGCACGGCAGCATGGCCCGTAAGCGCAGCTGGCGAGTCTGGCGCCCGCTTGACGAAAGCTTCCGCCGCGGCCCTAGCCTCATCAAGATTACCGGCTGACAGTTCGGCCCGGATCAGCGACATCGGAGCTTCCTCGTTGTCAGGAAGCTGTTCGACGGCAGCACGCAGAAGGGGTAATGCCTCGCCCGGCTTGCCCTGCTGCTGCAAACTCCGCGCATAGGCGATCTGCGCCGATGGCGCATCTGGGTATTGCCTCGCGGCACGCTCTATTAGGGCGGTGGCCTCCTCGGCACGATCTTGTTTTACCAGAGCCTGTCGCATCAGCTCCAGTGTTACTAGCGATGCGTTGGGGCGATTGGCGAGAGGCGCCAGCAGTTCCTCGGCACCGATGGGATCTGCGTTTTCGAGTCGAACCTTGGCCAGCAGGATTGCGGCGCTGGGGTTATTGGGCTGGAGTGCCTGCAATCGGATCAGGTACTCCTCTGCTTGGGCATTGCGTCCGAGTCGATGCAGAGTCAGTGCGGCAAAATAGATCGCCCTTGGGTCCTTTGGAATAAATCGAAGATAGTATTCGAAATGATTGATCGCTTCCTCAAACTGATTATCGAGTAACGTCAGACGACCCATAACATAGAATCGGCCAGGAAACTGGGGCATGGATTCACGCAATGCAGTGACATCTTGCCATGCTCTAGTTGGGTTTTCGGTCTCCAGCAAGGCGAATGCCCGCTGCTGGTGTAATTGCCAAGTACTACGGGCATACTCCAATGCTTTATCGTAGGCGGCCACTGCCTCGGAGTAGTTGCCGATTCGATATTCCAACTCGCCAAGGGCGCGCCAGCCATCGGGCTGCTCAGGAGCAATCTCGATGACTTGTTGGATCAGCGCACGCGCACCCTCCTGATCATTTTCGCGCAAGGCAAAAGTAGCTAAGCCCAATAATGGCTTTATTGCTTGTGGGTTTGCCTCTCTGGCCTGCCGGAATGCTTCGTTTGCCGCGAGGGGGTCATCATTGAGCAATGCAATACCACGTAACGCGAGCACTTCGGACAGAAACTTCGGCTGCATTTCGAAATTGGTTTCGCTCAGTTCCAATGCCCGCGATATCTGCCGCTGTGCGATGAGCGCTTCCAGCAAGGGCGGCAGGGCATCGCTTTCCGCAGCGCCGTTAGACCGCGCACGCGCGATCTCCTGCTCGGCCGCAACCGCATCGCCACTCTCCAAATAGATGCGTCCAAGCAGTAGGCGTGCCGCGGCGTTGTCTGGGTCAGACTGCAATAGGGATTTGAGACGAATCACAGCGCTTTTAGCATTGCCGCTTGCCCACTCGTCGTTTGCGGTGTCGATTTCCGAGGCAGTCACAGGAATCGCCATGAGTAAGCACAGGATAACAATGCATTGTTTTAGGCTGCGAAGCCATGGTTGAAGAGCTGGGTGCAACATGGCGAAACCTCGTCAGGGGGTGAAAATCGGCGCTCAGCACCGTATTTATGATTCCAAAGACCAACGTGGGGATGCCAACAGCAGTTACCCCTTTACTGAAAACTAACCGCGCGCGTTTTGTAATGCTGCAATGCGCTCATCCAACGGCGGATGACTTGCGAATAGCTTTTTCAAACCATCGCCAATGTTACCGGAGATGCCGAAGGCGGCAAACTCGCCCGCCGGCAGATCCTGCGGTTCGTGGACGCGCTGCAATGCGCGTAATGCACTAATCATATTTTCGCGTCCCGCCAGGTTGGCGCCGCCGGCGTCGGCGTGGAACTCGCGATAACGGGAAAACCACATAACAATGATTGATGCCAGCACGCCGAGCACGATCTCGGCGATGATCGATACGACGAAATACCCAATGCCAGGGCCGCCTTGGTCATCTTGCCCGCGTAATGCAGAATCGACAATGCCGCCGATCACGCGCGCCAGAATAATAACGAAGGTATTCAATACGCCCTGAATCAACGAGAGCGTGACCATGTCGCCATTGGCCACGTGGCTGATCTCATGCCCTACTACGGCCTCGACCTCCTCTTTGGTCATGTGTTGCACCAGGCCGGTGCTGACCGCGACGAGCGCATCGTTGCGGTTCCAGCCGGTGGCGAAAGCGTTCGGCTCCGGCGAGTCAAACAGGCCGATTTCCGGCATTTTGATGCCACTCGAACGGGATTGCCGCTCCACGACTTCGAATAACCAATGTTCGAAGGGAGTAGACGGCTGCTCGATGATTTGCACCCCCATCGAGCGCTTTGCCATCCATTTGGAAATGAACAGCGATATCATCGAACCCCCAAAACCGAACAATAGTGCCATGATCAATAAACCGCTGCCTTGGGTACTGCTGATGCCCAGGATACTCAGCACGATATACAGTACGGCAAGAATCGCGAAGTTGGTCGCAACATAAAGCAATATTCTCAACATGTTCAATGAACTCCGATCGAGATTTTCAGGCGATTTAACATGGATGCCAGTATGGCTTTGCACAAGGCATCTTCGGGCATGTCTCTGGATGGGTCTATTTTACAACGCAGTATACGTGTAATCTGGGCGTTGCCGGTCAAGCCGCGTTGTATGGCGAGATGGACGCGGCTAAAAAATTGGCTGGACAAAATCGCGATTCATGCTTAATATGCCCAGCTTGCTGTTCGGGGCCATAGCTCAGCTGGGAGAGCGCAACACTGGCAGTGTTGAGGTCGGCGGTTCGATCCCGCCTGGCTCCACCAAACGCAAGGCTGTAGTATCTCCACATGCCCTATTCGCAAGTCGACACGTCAGGTTCGATATAGGTTAAAAATCTGTGAACCTACTGCGAATCAAGGCAGAGGATCTTAGGCAATTGCCGGAGAGAAACAGACCAACTGGCGCCGGATTCTCGTTCGCCTTCGCGACAATGAAGGCGGACGAGAAGACAAGCCAGGTGGTAGGTTTATCGACAGAAATCGCCTTAGCCAAAAAATCATAAGCCGCGTCTGATCAAGCTCATCATTGGTGCTTTGACCTTCAGACTCGCTTGAACCGGCCTTTTGTCCCCATCGTCTAGAGGCCTAGGACACCGCCCTTTCACGGCGGCAACCGGGGTTCGAATCCCCGTGGGGACGCCAATTCAATCAAGAGCTTTGACAAATACCCTCACCGGGTAACATGGCTGGGATCAGGCAGAAAGCCTCCCTCCATGTTGGCCAAGGCCATGGTCTCGTCTCAGAGGATCAGCTCTTTGCCTCGGCCACATTGGGCTTTGTATATGATCCCTCTGCTCGGCATAGCGCACTCAACCGTATGACCAAACGCGTCGATACTGTCAGCCAATAGTCCGCTCTTCCCTAATGATTACACAGCTGTCGCCAAAGGTGATCCCTGCAAATGAAAGGCTCATCTTTGCCCTTGACGTTCCCGACCTGAGTTCTGCCAAGCGAATGGTCGATGCGTTGGGTGAAGCGGTGACCTTCTATAAGATCGGTCTCGAACTATTTATGTCCGGCAGTTACTTCGAGCTAATCGACTGGCTAGGCACACAGAATAAGCGGATATTTTGCGATCTCAAATTTTTTGACGTGCCGGAGACCGTAGCGCGTGCCGTGCGCCAGTTGCAGAATCGCGGCGTCGATTTTGTTACCGTGCACGGAAACGACACAATGCTCGAGGCAGCCGCAGCGCAAAAGAACGGGCTGAGAATTTTAGCCGTTACGGTATTGACCAGCCTGGATCGCTCTGACCTAGATGCACTTGGCTTTCGCTGCGATGTGGAAGATTTAGTCCTGAGCCGCGCACGAAAAGCACTAAGACTTGGTTGCGATGGTGTGATTTCGTCGGGATTAGAGGCCAAACGACTCCGCGCTGACCTTGGGGATCGGTTCCTGGTCGTCTCCCCTGGCATTCGCCCCGTGGACAACCGTCCTGAAGACGATCAAAAACGGGTTGTCAGCGTAGAACAGGCGTTTTGCAACGGGGCGGATTATATCGTCGTTGGACGTCCGATCAAGCATGCCACTGACCCACGCGCCGCAGCGGAAAAAATTCAATCTACAATCAGCTCTTTATTCAAATCCTAGCCGGGTGCTGCCGGGGCAGAATGTTCAGCTATTCAACCGGAATGAAGTTTGATTCATATTCTTTGAAGGCAGCGCCCAGCAACTATCCACCCAGCAAACATCAGGTTTCTCACGCCCTGATGTGATGTCTTTTCGATCCCGATCCCGATCCCGATCAAGTAGCACTAGGTAGCGGTTCATGAATAACCTATACCACGCTATCCAGACATCGGCGGGGAGTGCAATCGGGGTCGGGGTCGCTATCGGAATCGGAGTTGGTCAGTTCGATACCGACGCCGATACCGATACCGGTACCGAATGAGTCGGCAGGCGACACCCAAGCCAAAAACCTGTTTAGCTTGTTTCTGCACCATCACTAGGCGGGTTGCACCCTGGGGTATCCTCAGTTAATTTGTCGGGAAGATAGTGGCCTACAGCCTTTCTCCTGGGAAAGGCGCGGCGCTCGCGTCCGCTCCGCTGGCATCTTCTGCCGAGTCGCCCGCAAGCGGGCTCCTACGCCGAGCGGCTGCCACGGCTGGTCAAGGTCTGCTTGCGGGCGAGGCACCTTGGCGTCTCTGCGGTGCATCCTTACGTTCTGTGAAGGCAGCATCCTTCTAGCCGCGTAGAGTTTCTATTTCGCGCCTAATTGATCACAACTTCGCAATGATCTAGTGTCCAGGTACATCGACAAAAATCGCCTCAGCCCATGGATTTCGAAGGCGCGGAATGCAGGATAAAGTGGACGCATACAGCTACATTCCTACCGTCAATTCTTGGCGATGTAGACGAGCGCTGGCGGCAACTCTTTCTCCCTGTAGTAAAAACCGTTTTTCCCGCCAACCCTTGGAAATATGTGCACAGTTTCATCTGCGACATTGATCCCGACCCGAGCTTGCAGCACCGGTTGCGGGCAACTGGCTGCGGCCGACCTAGGTGCTGACGAACCTGTTCGCCAACGCGAGCGAGTTCGCAGACCACGGCGAGGTGCGGCCCGGCGTGGCCGTGGTCGCGAACGAGGACGACTGCCGAGGTGGAATGCGCCCCGCAAACTGGCGAGAGCCCAACCACCGAGGGCACTGCTGGACCTTGGCTTCACGTTCAGGCTCGTTGTGCGCGATCTCTAGCCGGCAGGGCCTCGTTCCGCGCCCTGACCGCATTGCCCCAACGGCATTTCTGTTCGCTGCAATCTGTTGGCCGCAGCCGATCAGGCCGATGCGACCCTTGTGTGCTGCCAGCGTGCCTCGAGGGCCTCGGCGTAGAAAGACTGGTAGCGACGCGCGCTGGCTTCCCAGCTGAGATCCTGACGCATGCCAGCGAGGATCATTGCCCTCCAACGCTCCGGCTCGTTGCGAGACAAATGAACGGCCTTTTCGATTGCGTACCAGAGTCCGTCCGGGTTTGCGTCATTGAATAGGAGCCCATTCGCGGTACCGTTGGCCAGGGCTTGTTCGGTGGCATCGATCACTGTATCGGCGAGGCCGCCGGTATTATGCGCGATCGGTACGTTGCCATAGCGTAGACTGTACATCTGATTCAGACCGCAAGGCTCGAAGCGCGATGGCATCAAAAAGGCGTCGCTGCCCGCTTCGATCAGGTGAGCATACCTTTCGTCGTAACCGATATGCACGCTGACCCGGTCAGGGTTACTCGCAGCGATCTCGGCCAGGGTCCTTTCCATATCGCGGTCGCCGACGCCCTGCATAACCAGCTGGATGGAGGCTTCTTGCAACAATTGCGGCAGGATGTCGACAATCAGGTCGACGCCCTTTTGTTCCACAAATCTGCCCATGTAACCGAAAATGAAGGTGGATTCGTTACGGGGCAGGCTGAACAAGCTTTGGAGTGCCAGCTTATTCTCAGCTTTGAGATGAATGCGGTGCGCATCATACGTTTGCGGCAATGTCGAGTCCTGAGCGGGATTCCATTCTCGGTAGTCGATGCCATTTAGGATGCCGCAAAAGCGTCCGCCCAGTTGGCGTAACAGCCCGTCGAGGCCAAAGCCGTGCGCAGGTGTTTTGATTTCCTCAGCATGGCTCGGGCTGACTGTATTGATAAGATCAGCGAAGCTGATGCCACCCTTGATGAATGACATGCGATGATGAAACTCCAGTCCTGCCATCGACCAGAGTGCGGCCGGTAGGTGCAGCCGATCAAACGTTGCGCGATCAAACACCCCTTGGTACGCCAGGTTGTGAATGGTAAAGATGATGGCCGGGCGATCGGCTTGATCGCGCAGCAGCACAGGTACCAAGCCAGTTTGCCAATCGTTGCAGTGGAGGATGTCAGGGCGCCAGTCGAGTGTCGGCAAGCCCATAGCGAGGTGACCGACCACCCGGCAGAACAGTAGAAATCGTTCTGGGTTGTCGCCCCAATCATTGCCGCTCATATCGGTATAGGGGTTTCCTTCGCGGGAAAAATGATCTGGCGCGTCCACCAGGTAGACGGGTAGGTCGCGGTCGGGCAGGAAACCATGCAGAATCTGCACGGGCTTGGGGATGCCTGGCAGGCGCCATTCCATCAGCCGTCTGAGTTCGCGCACCATGCGCCTGGCTTGTGGGTAGGCCGGCACGACCAGACGCGCGTCATGGCCCAACTCGCGCAGTGCGCTGGGAAGGCTCGAGGCCACATCCGCGAGCTCGCCGGTTTTAATCAACGGATGCGCTTCGCTGCTCGCAACGAGAACGCTGTAGCCGGACGCCGATGGGGCTCGATCGAAATCTGGGTTTTTGTCCATTGCAATCGTGCGCGCGCAGGTTCGCTTTGTAAAGGCGATCGTTTTAATTATTCCTCACGGTATCACAAAGTGAAGATTTAGGAGAGAAGCATATGAATGAATCCTGCACGTTGGTGATTTTCGGTGCCACGGGTAATCTTTCTCAAATCAAATTGTTGCCCGCCCTCTATGAGCTGGAAAAGAACGAACACTTGGCGTCGTCACTCCGC
Source organism: Thiohalocapsa sp. PB-PSB1 (assembly GCA_016745215.1). Lineage (GTDB taxonomy): Bacteria > Pseudomonadota > Gammaproteobacteria > Chromatiales > Chromatiaceae > Thiohalocapsa. The sequence goes on along the minus strand of CP050890.1, from coordinate 1,456,898 downwards.
GTCATCGGGTTTGGCCGCAGAGACTGGTCTGACGCACACTGGCGTGAAGAGGTGCGCCGTATCCTGACCGAGCGCATATCAGGGCAACTCGAGACCGCGGTTGTGGACCACTTGCTCGAGCGGCTGTATTTCGTTGAAGGCGATTTAGAAGACACCGCCGGCTATGAGCGGCTGGCTTCGCGCTTGCAGAGCGATCAGGGGTTTTCAGTCAATCTGGTATTTTATTTGGCAATCGCACCGACCTTCTATGGCATCACTGCCGAGCGACTTGCTGCAAGCGGACTCAATGCTCGGCAACATGGCTGGTCCCGGCTGGTGGTCGAGAAACCCTTTGGTTACGACCTCGAGAGCGCCGAGATATTGGATCAAAAGCTGCACCGTCATTTCAGCGAAAATCAGGTGTACCGTATCGATCATTACCTGGGTAAGAGTACGGTGCAAAACGTGTTGGTGTTTCGCTTTGCTAACTTATTGTTCGAACCGCTTTGGAATCGCAACTATATCGACCATGTACAGATCACTCATGCCGAGGCTCGCGGCATCGAGGGACGCGCGGGCTTCTATGACGGTGTCGGTGCGCTGCGCGACATGATTCAGAGCCATCTGTTGCAAATGCTGACATTGGTCGCCATGGAACCGCCGCCAAGTTTGGATGCTGAAGCGTTACGCGATGAAAAGGTCAAGGTGCTGCGCTCGATTCGCCCAATTCCGCGTCAAGCCGTCCATGCCCATGCTTTTCGTGCTCAGTATCGCGGTGGGCAAGTCGATGCTGTCGATCTTGCCAGCTATTTGGAGGAACCCGGCGTCGATCCACGCAGCAGTACCGAGACCTATGCTGCATTAAAGCTCTATATCGACAACTGGCGTTGGCGCGGTGTGCCCTTCTACCTGCGTACCGGCAAACGCATGGGAGCGACCACTTCGCTGATCAGCATTCGCTTTCGGCATCCGCCACAGCAGTTATTCAGCGATACTCCAATCGAGCAGTTTCGTCCTAACTGGCTGTTGCTCAACATTCAGCCCAACGAGTGTATGCGCCTGGAACTCCTGGTCAAGCAGCCTGGCCTGACCATGCGTACTCAGACCGAGCGCCTGGATGCGAGCACCTGCAGCATCGGCCGCGACCAGATCGATGCTTATGAAGCTTTGATCCTGGATGTTCTGCAAGGCGACCATTCGTTATTCCTACGCTATGACGAAGTCAATTATGCTTGGCGTGTCGTCGATCCAGTGCTGAAACTCTGGGTTACCGAGCGTGACTATATTTACACCTACCCCGCCGGCAGCTGGGGACCGATCGAGGCGAATCGGCTATTCGATAAAGAAAATCAGGATTGGCGCAACGGCATGGATGAATAGATCGGACGCGCGGGAAGCGGCTGATTTCGATTCCGTGGGCGTATTTTGGCGCCTGCCTTGCGATCGCTAGTGGAGATTGCGACTACCGCAGCAGAGCGTGGTTCGGCGCACGGGCGTACAATTCAAGGCAGAAAACCGGGGGATGCGTAAGGCTCGCCCAACCTCAATGTCGCAATCTAGGAGTCCAACCACGATGCCACTTATTACTACCACCCCAGAATGGCGTGCCCTTAAGCAGCATTGGCAGCAGATGTCAGGTGTACACATGCGTGAACTGTTTGCCAATGATCCTGGTCGTGCCGAGCGTATGACTCTGGACGCCGCCGGGCTGCATCTGGATTATTCTAAAAATATTGCCAATGAGCGGACTTTGGCGCTGTTATTCGATCTTGCCCGTTGCATCGATCTGGAGGCTTGGCGTGCACGGATGTTCGCAGGAGAGCCGATCAATAACACCGAGGAACGCGCCGTATTGCACGTGGCGCTGCGCAACCGCGCAAACCAGCCGATCCTGGTCGATGGTGTCGATGTGATGCCAGATGTAAACGCGGTACTTGCCCGCGTCGAAGAGTTCAGCGACCGCGTTCGCTCTGGCAACTGGAAGGGCTTCACGGGTAAGCCGATCACCGATGTTGTCAATATTGGTATCGGTGGGTCCAATCTGGGACCGAAGATGGTCTGCACCGCGCTGAAGCCCTATCAGTCCGATGCACTTCGGCCGCATTTCGTGTCCAATGTCGATGGCACGCATCTGATGGAAACACTGCGCGGCTTGGATGCAGAGACGACGCTGTTCATCGTTGCCTCCAAAACCTTCACTACGCAGGAGACCATGACGAATGCACAGAGTGCGCGACAATGGCTGGTGGCAGCTTTAGGCGACGAGGCAGCCGTGCGTAACCATTTCGTCGCTGTCTCCACCAACGCCGAAAAAGTGGCCGCGTTTGGGATCGACATCGACAATATGTTCGGTTTTTGGGACTGGGTCGGCGGGCGTTATTCGCTCTGGTCGGCAATTGGGTTGCCCATCGCGTTGGCCATTGGCTATCAGAATTTTGCTGAACTGCTGGCCGGCGCGCATGACATGGATGAGCATTTCCGCACTGCCCCGCTGGAACAGAATTTGCCCGTGATCTTGGCGCTGATCGGGGTCTGGTACGTTGATTTTGCCGGCGCCCGCACCCAGGCCATTCTGCCCTACGATCAATACTTGGAATATTTCTCTGCCTATTTCCAGCAGGGCGATATGGAGAGTAACGGCAAGCACGTGACCCGCGAGGGTGCGCGTGTCGACTATGCGACTGGACCCGTCGTATGGGGGCAACCTGGTACAGACGGCCAACATGCCTTTTATCAACTCATCCACCAGGGCACCGAGCTGATTCCATGCGATTTCATCGCTCCTATACATAGCCAAAATCCCCTCGGCGATCATCATGCAAAGCTGTTAGCCAATTGTTTTGCCCAAACCGAAGCGCTCATGGGCGGTCGCACGCTGGAGGAAGCAAAACAGGAGATGTCGGCCGCGGGCCTGCCGGACTCCGAGGTCGAACGCCTCGCCCCGCACCGACAGTTCGACGGCAATCGCCCGACCAACACGATCCTGGTTGACCGGTTCAAACCGCACACCCTGGGGTCTTTGATTGCGCTCTATGAGCATAAAATTTTTGTCCAGGGCATCATCTGGGACATCAATTCTTTCGACCAATGGGGAGTGGAACTAGGGAAAAAGCTGGCCGGGGTCATCTTGAATGAACTGACCGCAGGTAAGCTCTCCGGCGAACATGACGCTTCTACAAAAGCATTGCTCGAATACTACTTCAACTCGATGTAACGAAATCAAAAAAAAGCCCGGCGGGGAGCCGGGCTGGAAACGTCTCATAGGAGAGAGACGAGGAGGACAGGGGTTGCCTTGGGCCGGCTTGCCGATCGGCCCAAGGAGAATTAGATCAGACGGTATGTTATGAGTCCGCGGCTGCTGCTTTCGCGGGTACCCAGATCGGCGAATGCCAGTGCATCCTGCGGAGGATTTTTCCGTTAGTGGACGAAGAGCCCTCCGTTGACCTGCAAGTTAATACCAGTGACATAGCTGTTGTCGTCAGAAACCAAAAATGCGACGGCACTGGCGATCTCTTCTGGCCGCCCCATACGCCGCATGGGTACGGTCGCGACGATGGCCTCACGCACATCGTCACGCATGGCCAATGTCATTGGTGTCTCAATATAGCCAGGAGAAACGGTGTTGACGGTGATTCCCTTGGCCGCGCCCTCTTGTGCGAGACTCATTGTGACGCCGTGCATACCGGCCTTGGCAGCGGCGTAGTTCGATTGGCCGAATTGGCCACGCTGCCCATTGACAGAGGAGATGTTGACGATGCGGCCGTAGCTTGCCGCGAGCATGTCTTCCCAAACATTGCGGGTGATATTGAAGACACTGCTCAGGTTTACATCAATGACGGCGCGCCAACTGGAATTCTCCATCTTTTTAAACGTGCTATCGCGCGTGATGCCAGCGCAATTGACAAGCACCGAGACGGGTCCGTGAGATTCTTTCAAAGCAGCGATCATCTTCGCGCAGTCGTCAAACGACGAAACGTCTCCGGCAATCGTGTCAATTTCGAAACCGGCGCCTTTCCGGTCATTTTTCCAGGCAGTTGCTGCCTCCTGTTCGGACGGGTGATGGTTGGCAACGACGCTATACCCGTCGCTGGCCAAGCGCTGGCAGATGGCCGTGCCGATGCCGCCAATACCACCCGTTACCAGTGCCACTCGTGCTGAGGTGGTCATTGCTGGTTCACCTATGTTGTGCTTATGGGTTCATGGCACAGATGCCACCTCGCCAGCTCATGGGTAGGGTAGCATCTGTGCCCTGTTGCCAGTCCCTGGCCTCAATACCGCAGATTTCGCGGTGGGCGCCAGTCCGTTAGCGCCTCGTCTCTGCTATGCTTTAAACCTTAGGAGGTAACGGCATTGCGTACGGCGTTGCCGCCATCTTTTGCTTCGGCTACGGCTGTATCCATCCAGCTGCGATAGCCTTCACGCATCTCATTGACCAGTTTCACGTTGGCCTTGGATTCTTCCATCATGCGTTCGGCAATCTCCTTCGCCATATCCACTTGACCCTTGTACAGATCGTTATAACCTTTTGCCTCGGAAACCAGGTTCATCATGCGGACTCCCTGGTCCATCAGCATGTTCATGACTTCCATTTGCCGGCTGGCCATGGTTTCGGCGAGCTTGAGGTTTAACTCGCCCAGCGCATTGATGCGCTCTACACTCTTGTTGGTCAGCTCGTTATAGGTGTTTGCGACGTCTTTAGTGCTCATTGCTTTCTCCTGATTGTTGCAGTGCAGCAATTGTTGCATTGCACAATAGTAGGCGGAAACGGCCCTGTCAAGCAATAGAGATAAAGTTTTTGCTGCGGTGCAGCATAAAGTTGACACGGGCCAATTCGGCGCACCCGCGATCATGCCGAAACGCAACGCGTGAGCATCGCTCTTCCTGCCGCCCTGCAAGCTGCTCGGCCAGCGACAGTCAGGGCGGCTTCCGTCAACTTGATGCCCAGTCCCGCGGCACCAGGTAGCGGTCATAGAGTTCGGCCTCAGCGCTGCCGGGTTCGGGCTGCCAAGCGTAGCGCCAACTGACCTCCGGCGGCAGTGACATCAGGATCGACTCGGTGCGCCCGCCGGACTGTAGGCCAAACAGCGTGCCCCGGTCATAGACCAGGTTGAACTCCACGTAGCGCCCGCGGCGGTACTTCTGAAACTCACGTTCGGTCTCGCCGTAGTGCATGCCTTTGCGTCTTGCAACAATGGGACAATACCCGGGCAGGTAATGATCTGCAACACTGCGCATGAAAGCAAAGCATCGATCGAAGCCCCACTCGTTCAGATCGTCGAAGAACAGGCCGCCCACACCCCTGGGCTCGTTTCGATGTTTGAGGAAAAAGTAGCGGTCACACCAGGCTTTGAACCGGGCATACACCTCAGCACCATCGCCGGCACCGAAACCATTGCAGGCAGCACGCGCATTTCGATGCCAGTGGATCACGTCCTCATCGTTTCCGTAATAGGGCGTCAAGTCAAAACCGCCACCGAACCACCACACTGGTGCATATCCCTTTTTTTCGGCAATGAAGCAGCGCACGTTCATATGTGACGTGGGCACAAACGGGTTGCGTGGATGCATGACCAGCGACACGCCAACGGCTCTGAAGCGGCGACCGGCGAGTTGCGGACGATTGGCACTGGCCGAGACCGGCAGCGCGTCGCCCTGTACGTCGGAATAGTTAATGCCACCCTTCTCGAACAGGTCACCCTGCTCGAGAATGCGGCTGCGCCCACCGCCACCAGCAGGTCGAGTCCAAGTATCTTCCTGAAAATCGGCGCCGCCATCTTCCGCGGCAAGGACTCGACAGAGATGATCTTGCAGGTCGAGCAGATAATCGCGGACAGCATCGATATCGGGCTGGTCAGCCATGGCTGGGGCATCTCGGTTTTGGGTCTTCTACAAGGCTGGTTGCGCTTACACGCCATATTCCGATCGGCAAACGGCAACATGGGCGGCAATCCGTTGTATATCCTGCCAAGTCTAACCGCAGCGGGCTTGCCGTATTGGTCAACTCATTTCTGCGTGGCCGTGCATGATTGACGTCGCCGCCATATTTTAGCGGGTTACTTGGATTGATCTTCATGCTGCTGGCACTTGCCGGATGGTCTATGTCACTGGACAGCCTGCGATGGATTTCTGGTACGAAGCGGCATCTGGCACAATTTGTACACCCTTGATGTCCGCGTTTTCCTAACCATACTAATACGAAGGGTTTGCTCATCAACGGCTGTCGTCCGCTCAGCGCTGCTTGATCCGGATCGGGAATGGGATCGAAAAGACATGACATCAAGGCACCAGAAACTTGACGTCTACTGGCCGCTGCCTGCAAACGCTGGGACTCTTGAATCAAACTTCATGCTGAGTGAACAGGTGAACAGTCTACGAAGGACCTACCCGAGCAGCACGAGCATCGCTGTTGGCAGGATGGCATCAGGAAAAGCGGGAAAATGAGCTGGACAACAGGTCGAACCAGAGTCCTCTTTCGCACTTATTGCGCGTTTCATCGTTCTCATGTTTCTGCGTTTTGAGAAGATGCGCTGTTTGATTGTGAAACTTTCTCCAAGGCGCGCTGGGCGGATTGCATCCCTCGTCGACACCACATGCTTCCCCCGTCCGCGCGTCGCAACAGGCTCTGGTAACGCCCTACCAGGTGCAGGCTGTAGGTCAAAGCTTGCCAACATCTGCAAGTCCGATCGCCACCATTCGCACATGCCCCGCTTGATCGCGGACTCTGCAAGGGTATAACGTGCTGCTTGATCCAAGCGTACAGTGATAGCAAGAAACCGCCTGACCGGCCACTTTGCGCACCGTCGATCTACGTCGACGGTTGGACTTGCCAACGCCATCCGGCCGGTTCGACCCGGTTTCGGTCGGTCCCAGCAGCAGACGAAAGCAGTCTTACAAAAGCAGCCCCAGAAGCCCTAATGGACCCGCTTAACCACCGCCAACGGCGCATGAATACGCATCAAGAATCCAAGACCGATCGTTGGTCTGTGCCTGACCTGATCGATTTCGATTACTACGTCGACGAGGACGAGCGCCTTGCTCGGGAATCGTCAACAGAGCGAAAACGCATCGCAGAACGTGATCGACGCCTCTATCGCGATCACATCCAGCAAGCAAGCGCCGGCATCCCGGAGCACAGTCCAAGGCACCGCGCTCTGGCTCTGCGCTTGTGGCTCAGTGCCCGGCGCAGTGGCGAAGATCCTGATTTGCGCTCCCTGCTGCCTGGGGCCGCCTATGCCCGCGGACAGCGGTTGGTTTCTGCCGGGCTGCTGTTGCTCGGATTAGTACTTGGTATTGGTGTCGCTTCGGCACTGCTGAGTTACGATGGCAGGCACCCGATCAATGTTTCCTGGTACGTTTTTGTATTGGTGATCATGCAAATCCTGCTGGTGGGTACTACCGCGGGTATCTGGTACGCCCGCCGTTCAGCTCTCATGCAGACCACGGTGCAGGATATTTCCTTACTCGGACAACTCGTTAAACCGTTGTTTGCAACAGCCGCGCGCTGGGTACAGCGGCAACGTCTGGCGCACGTGCCGCGGGATGTAAGCGACCGTGCCAAAGCGCGACAGGGGTTACTCAAGTCGCATTACGCGTTATATGGACCGGCGATCTATCTCCCCATGCTGGTTCCGGCGCAATTATTTGGTATTGGATTCAACCTCGGCGCCATCTTCATCACGGTCGCTCTGGAATGGTTCACCGACCTGGCTTTCGGCTGGGGCTCCGCGCTCAATGTTGAACCGGGCACCATCCACACGATTGCTCAGGCCATTGCGTTGCCCTGGAGCTGGCTGTTTGGCGAAGGGATCGGGATACCAACATTAGAGCAGGTGGCAGGTACTCGCATCAATCTGAAAGATCCACTGTTTTTCCTGAATGCGGATCATCTACGTTCTTGGCGCTGGTTTTTGGTACTGGCGGTATTCACCTATGGCTTGCTGCCAAGACTGGTGCTGCTTGCATTGTCAGTGTTGAAGCAGCGCAGGACGCTGGCCGCGTTGCCATTCACGCACCAGCGCACACAAGCTCTGTATGCCCGCATGATTACGCCGATGCTAGAGACTGGCGGCAACACGGGTTCCGGACCGGCGATGCCGATACCCGCGCCATTGAAACCGCTGACAACGGCGCGAGCTGCACCGCAGGCCGACGAGGGGGCATCTGCACAACGGGTTGCAGAGCAGGAGTCCAAACTCGCTTCCGACTCGCAACCAAAAGTTCAACCGGCAGCGCCCAAGCCTAAACCTGCGCCCGAGCCCAAGCCTGAACCGGTGCCCGAACCAGCGCCCGAGCCCAAGCCTGAACCAGCGCCCGAGCCAACGCCTGAATCGGCGTCCGAGCCTGAACCAATATCAGTGCCTGCGCATGCACCGATGTCGGAAATGCCATCTGCACCAAGGTCTGAGCCATCGTCGGGGTTGGCCGCAAAGCCGGAACGAGAACCCAAGCAGGAATCATCTGTGGATGCGCGCTCCGGGACACCGCCGACAGGTACGGCGATCGCCGCCGATGCCTGCGTTCTGCTGATCCATGTCGATGTTGCAGACACGCTTGAAGAGGCCGATCACGGCCGTCTGCAATTGATGTTGCGCCAACTCTCCGGATGGCGGGTGGCTGCCTCTGCCACCTTCGGTGGCGGCAGCACGATGGCCACACAGGCCTTGTCGCTGGTTCACAACAGTCAATGGGAGTCGGCTCCAGCACGCGTGGCATTGCTTCAGGATGGCTCGCAACCGCCCATTACCGAAAGCCTGCGTTTTCTCCGTGCCGTACGCGCTGCGGCGGGCGATCAGGCGCAGATCCTGCTCGCTTTGGTGGGCGATCCGGAAGGCGATGATCCATTACCACCTTTGGCACTTTTCGATTTCACCGATTGGCAGAGCAAGATCGAGCAGATGGGCGACCCCTATTTGCGCTTGGAGATGTTGGCAGGCTCAGACCAGGAGACAGACTAATGGTGCCGCAGCACGACAACGAGATTCCAATCCTGGCCATCATGGGCCACCCTAACGCCGGAAAATCGTCGGTGGTTGCCACCCTGACTGAAAACGACCGCATCGACATCGACAAGCGCGCTGGCACGACGACCAGTTCCGACGGCTATCCGGTCATTATCGACGGCCGCACCATCATGGCCTTTATCGATACGCCGGGCTTTCAGAACCCGAGCGACATCCTGGAATGGTTCCAGGCGCATGCCGATGAGCGTGATCTTGCAGGCGCCTTCCTCGCCATGCATGGCGATGATCCACTGTTTAGTCATGATTGCGCATTATTGCGCCCGGTTGCCGATGGTGCGGGCATCATCCTGGTGGTGGACGGCTCTAAACGGATCAAGGAAAAGGATCGCACCGAGATGGAATTACTGCGTCTGACGGGGCGTCCACGCATGGCCATTCTGAACAACCTGACCACGACGGATAAGCACATGGCGTCCTGGCAGGACGCATTGAACAAGTCATTCAATGCCGTGCGCGAGTTCAATGCCCACCGGGCCACCTATGCCGAGCGCATTGCACTGCTTGGCGCACTGAAGACGATTGACCAGCGCTGGGAGCCGAGGTTGGATCAGACCATCCGCGCCTTCGAGGACGACTGGGAACGGCGCATGGAACAGTCCGCTGGCAGCATCGTAGAGCTCATGCGTGCGGCTCTCGTCTACAAGGTCACGCGCCTGATCAAGGTGACCGACATTGATTCCGACCGCGAGCGCGAGGCGATCAAAGACAAACTTTCCGCCGCTTTTCAAAACGGTTTGCGCAAACTGGAGGCGGATGCGAGGCAGCAGATTCGGGCCAATTTTCGCCATAACGTCTGGGATATGCCGCCAGATTCGATTTTGAGTCGGGATTTGTTCTCCGACGAAGTAGAACGCGCCTTGGGGCTGACCCAGCGTAAGCTTGCGCTGGCCGGAGCTGCTGCTGGTGCGGCTACCGGCGGTGCAATTGATCTCGGTTTCGGTTTTGTCACCCTTGGCGCTGCAGCCTTGATCGGCGCTGCTACCGGTGGTGTCATCGGCGTGCTCGGCGGCGCCGCGCTCGCCAAGGTCGACATGCAACGCACCCTGGGCGTGGAGCGCTTCACCATCGGACCGGTGACGAACCCGCGTTTTCCGTTCATATTACTTGATCGTGTCATTCTCTACTGCGCCCAAGCGATGAACTGGTCGCACGGGCGCAAGGCCGCGGACGAACATGCGGCCAATCGTGTTCCGGATAAAAAATTGAAAAAAAAGCGAGGCTACACCAACAGCCTGTCAGCCGATGATCACAAGACCTTGGCCAAATTTTTCGCCGCGGCACGCACCGGCAGGCAGAATCCCCACGAGGCAGCGGCGCGGGCGATTATTCGACAGATTTTGCGTGATTTATCCTACAACGGCGTTGACAATCGGTTGCACCCTTAACCGAGAGATTGTGTAAGGATTCACCGCAGAGACACAGAGTGCACGGAGGGGCAAAGGCGAATGCATCCTCTTCTCCGCGTTCTCTGCGTCTCTGCCGTGAATCAAACTTCATCCCGAATGAATAGGGGAACATTTTAATCAATACCTTCGCCAAAAATTAGCGCCAAAAATTAGGTGGGCGACAGCCCGAGGTGATAAGTTATTCAGGTAACAATCCGAAGACCTATTCCCACAGGAGGCTATCGCTCATGCCAGACATTATGCTGATCTTGAGCTGCTTAAGCCAGAGCGTAGATAAGACGAGCCTTGGCCGTTTGGGTTGCGTTGTGGAAGGGCTGTTGGCGATGACGGGGCGGGTAACGATGCGGGGGCTATCGCGCTGGACCGAGCGCGGGGGAAGCGATCGGACGCTGCAGCGGTTGTTCAACACCACGCTCAGTTGGGGCCAAGTGCATTGGCTGGTGATTCGCCAGCACCTGCTGGGCGATGAAACGCACTGGTTGCTGGCGGGCGATGAAGTGGTGGTGAGCAAATCGGGCAAGAAGACCCAGGGTCTGGATCGTTTTTTCTCCTCGGTGGTTGGCAAGACGATCCCGGGGTTGTGTTTTCTGAGCCTGTCGTTGATTAGCGTGCAACGGCGCCGTTCGTACCCATTGCGCCTGGAGCCGATTCTCAAAGAGACGGCGGCGAGCTGCCCGAAAGCGTCCAAAGCGGGTCGGGTAAGGACCGAGGGCGGCCGAAAGGTAGCCGCAATGGTAATCGCCGGGAGGTGAGTCTGTCGCCCTATTTGCAGTTCGTTCAAGACCTTCTGCGCCAGGTGCTGGCACTGGTGTGCCAGACGCTGAGGGTGCGTTATTTCGTCTTCGACGGGGCCTTCGGCCATCATCAAGCGCTGCAAATGGTCCGTCGCACGGGCTTGGAGTTGATCAGCAAATTGCGCCACAACAGCGCGCTGTATCTGCCCTATGACGGCCCCTACGCCGGGCGCGGCCCGCGGCGCAAGTACGGCAGCAAGCTCGATTATCAACACTTGCCGCCGTGCTTTCTCAAAGCCACTTCCGTGGAAGGACAGGTTCATACGGCCATCTACCAACTGCCCGTTTGGCACAAAAAATTCCCCGACCGGCTCAATGTCGTGATCCTCGTCAAGACCAACCAACGCACCGGCGCCCAGGCCCATGTCATCCTTTTCAGTAGTGATCTTGAGTTAGGCTACGAAGCGCTCATCGATTACTATCGCTTGCGCTTCCAAATCGAGTTCAACTTCCGAGATGCCAAACAGTACTGGGGCTTGGAAGACTTCATGGTGATCAAGCCAACGCCGGTCTACAACAGTGCCAACCTGGCGATGCTGATGATCAACCTGTCCCAGATCCTGATGCGACCGGTGCGCGAGCACTGTCCGAGCTTTAGCGTCAATGACCTCAAAGCCCACTTCCGCGGTCGGAAATACGTCCTGGAGGTGTTAAAAATGCTTCCGGAAATGCCCGAAGCGAATAGTATTGACCAAGCCCTTGAGCAGGCTGCAAATCTGGGGCGGATTAATCAAGAACTTAGTGCAGCATGAGATCGGGCTATTTGGCGAAGGTATTGTTTAATAAGACAGCACCCATTCAGGGAACGCCCAAATAGCGCGCTGAAGAGCCAATTCGTAGGTGGTTGGAAAGGGGGAGGTGCAGGCATCGACGCCATCGCCTGTTGCGCTCGTTGACGGGAAAGTCCGCTACCACTGGAGACGCTGGTCGAATTCGATCTCCGGTTCGAGTTGGGCGAGCGAATCATCATGCGGCACGGGCTCCAAAGCGCCCTGCGCGCGTTCCCCCGACGCTTTCCGCCAAGACGTTCGGCTTGGCGGCCTTGTCCACAGGCTCGCTCTGTTGGTATCGTCGCCATCGTACTGCCTGTGGTGCGGTTGGATCGCCTATCCTCAAGAGAAAGAGAAAATCATGTCCCCAGATACCACTACCCACGTCCAGACCTCCTGGGAGAAGATCAAGCCCATTTCCGAACAGGCCGCCCAGCTGTTCTACGGTCGCCTGTTCGAGGTATATCCGGAAGTGCGGCCCATGTTCAAGGGCGACATGAAGGCCCAGGGCCGGATGCTGATGGCCATACTCAGCAACGCCGTGGACTCGCTGAACAAACTGGAGGCCATCGTCCAGCCGGTGAAGAATATGGGGGCTCGCCACGCCGGGTACGGCGTCAACCCGGGCGACTACGACAAGGTCGCCGCTGCCCTGCTGTGGACCCTCGGCCAGGGCCTCGGGGATGACTTCACCCCCGAGGTGAAAGCCGCCTGGGTCGAGGTCTATACCCTGCTGGCGGATACCATGCAGGCTGGTGCGGCGGAGCAGGCTGTTTAGGGCGCATCAAGACCGAGCGAATAGACTCGGTTGCCGCAACGTCGATGCCTGACGAGCAGGGGTGCTGTCTTCGAAAGAAGGCAAGGATTCACCGCACAGACCCAGCGTGCGCAGAGGTGCCAAGGCATCTCGCCCGCAAGCAGACCTTTGCGACTCACAGGAGCCGCTCGGCGTAGGAGCCCGCTTGCGGGCGACCCGGCAGGCACAATGCCAGCGAATCCGACGCGAGCGCCTCACCTTTCCCGGGAGAAGGGTCCCGCCTTCAAAGAATATAAGGATTCACCGCAGAGACGCAGAGTGCCCAAGGCGCCTCGCCCCCAAACGGACCTTGACGACTCGTAAAAGCCGGCCGGCGTAGGAGCCCGCTTGCGGGCGACCCGGCAGGCACAATGCCAGCGAATCGGACGCGAGCGCCCCACCTTTCCCGGGAGAAGGGTCCCGCCTTCAAAGAATATAAGGATTCACCGCAGAGACGCAGAGTGCCCAAGGCGCCTCGCCCGCAAGCAGACCTTGACGACTCGTAAAAGCCCGCCGGCGTAGGAGCCCGCTTGCGGGCGACCCGGCAGGCACAATGCCAGCGAATCGGACGCGAGCGCCCCACCTTTCCCGGGAGTAGGGTCCCGCCTTCAAAGAATATAAGGATTCACCGCAGAGACGCAGAGTGCGCAGAGTGCCCAAGGCGCCTCGCCCCCAAACGGACCTTGACGACTCGTAAAAGCCGGCCGGCGTAGGAGCCCGCTTGCGGGCGACCCGGCAGGCACAATGCCAGCGAATCCGACGCGAGCGCCTCACCTTTCCCGGGAGAAGGGTCCCGCCTTCAAAGAAAGTCAGGATTCACCGCAGAGACGCAGAGTGCCCAGAGTGCCCAAAGCGCCTCGCCCTCAAACGGACCTTGACGACTCGTAAAAGCCGACCGGCGTAGGAGCCCGCTTGCGGGCGACCCGGCAGGCACAATGCCAGCGAATCGGACGCGAGCGCCCCACCTTTCCCGGGAGAAGGGTCCCGCCTTCAAAGAAAGTCAGGATTCACCGCAGAGACGCAGAGTGCCCAGAGTGCCCAAAGCGCCTCGCCCTCAAACGGACCTTGACAACTCGTAAAAGCCGGCCGGCGTAGGAGCCCGCTTGCGGGCGACCCGGCAGGCACAATGCCAGCGAATCGGACGCGAGCACCGCGCCCTTCCCGGGAGAAGGGTCCCGCCTTCAAAGAAAGTCAGGATTCACCGCAGAGACGCAGAGTGCGCAGAGAAAAGAACGAAAAGGAAACCCATTTAGCTCTCGGCACTCGAGGAGCCCCTCGCGCCCGTCCAGCGCCAGCACCAGGGCAATGTCGACCTCCTCATCACACCAGGGCTCGCCGGAGTTCTGCGGACACTCAGCCCAGGCGGCACCGAAGCCTCCGAGCCAAGCCCGCTGGGCAGCGCGATTGTCGAGGGGCGGGAAGTCAGCGGGATCGGTCGATCGCCAGAACACCGCCATGCCGGCGGCAAACCAATCATCGTACGAGTCTTCAGGTCGAGGCATCACATGAGTCTCGTCAGCGCCGAGTCGGCCGTTGTTGGTCAATCATCGGCCAATCCAACGTAAGCATTCGTATTGGCTGGAAATAGGCCCCTTCACAGCATGGTCATGGACAGGGTTGTCCACGCGAAATGTGGATAAATCCGCCTGGTCATGCGAACTCCGCAGCCGCTTCCAGTCGGTCGCAACCTCGATGACGGTGCAGCGCGGATCGAACGGCAGGCGCAGTAAAGTAAAGTCAATCCGTGTCGCCGAGCTCTCCACGCAACGCCGCCCAGGTCGACTCTTCGAGGCCCGCCTCCGGCCCGAGGGAGAGCAGGCGCTCCTGCATTTCTGTCTCGGTCCACTCGCCGGCCGACAGCAGGGCGCGGTAATTCCTAAATCCCGCAACCAGATGTGGGTGCCGGTGGCCGGTGTCGCGTGTGAAGGCGAGGAAGATCAGAACATGACGCCGTGATAACGGCTCAGCCTCGGACAGGCGGTTGGTGGCCTTGAGGAGCTGGGCCAGGTTGTTGAGCCGAATGGCCACCCTCGGATGTTCCGACCCGTAGCTGGCCTCGTCGATGGCCAGCGCGCGGCGCATCAGCGGCTCAGCCTCGGACAGGCGGTTGGTGGCCTTCAGGAGCTGGGCCAGGTTGTTGAGGTCAGCGGCCACCTCCGGATGCTCCGCCCCGTAGCTGGCCTCGTCGATGGCCAGCGCGCGGCGCATCAGCGGCTCAGCCTCGGACAGGCGGTTGGTTTCCTTCAGGAGCTGGGCCAGGTTGTTGAGGCGAATGGCCACATTCGGATGCTCCGCCCCGTAGCTGGCCTCGTCGATGGCCAGCGCACGGCGCATCAGCGGCTCTGCCTCGGACAGGCGGTTGGTGGCCTGAAGGAGCTGGGCCAGGTTGTTGAGGTCGCGGGCCACATTCGGATGCTCCGCCCCGTAGCTGGCCTCGTCGATGGCCAGCGCACGGCGCATCAGCGGCTCAGCCTCGGACAGGCGGTTAGTGTCCTGAAGGAGCTGGGCCAGGTTGTTGAGGCGAATGGCCACATTCGGATGCTCCGCCCCGTAGCTGGCCTCGTCGATGGCCAGCGCACGGCGCATCAGCGGCTCTGCCTCGGACAGGCGGTTGGTGGCCTGAAGGAGCTGGGCCAGGTTGTTGAGGGCGATGGCCACCTTCGGATGCTCCGCCCCATAGCTGGCCTCGTCGATGGCCAGCGCGCGGCGCATCAGCGGCTCGGCTTCGGACAGGCGGTTGGTGGCCTGAAGGAGCAAGGCCAGGTTGTTGAGGTCAATGGTCACCTTCGGATGCTCCGCCCCATAGCTGGCCTCGTCGATGGCCAGCGCACGGCGCATCAGCGGCTCGGCTTCGGACAGGCGGTTGGTTTCCTTCAGGAGCCAGGCCAGGTTGTTGAGGTCGCGGGCCACATTCGGATGCTCCGCCCCGTAGCTGACCTCGTCGATGGCCAGCGCGCGGCGCATCAGCGGCTCAGCCTCGGCCAGTTGGGCCTGGTGGAGATGGAGCACCGCAAGATCATTGAGGCTTCCGGCCACATCCGGATGCTCAGAACCCAGGTTCTGCTCCCGAATCGACAACGCCCGTTCCACCAACGGTTGCGCCTGCGCAAACCGCGCTGCACCGCTCCATGCCGAACCTGCCCGCATCAAATAACCCGCCAGCACCAAGGGCTCGCCGGGCGGCACCAGATCCGCGGCCTCTTGGAAGTGCCGAGCGGCACCCTCGTAGTCGAACTGGATCAGCCGCAATTCACCGCGCTTGGATCGCTTGGCTGCTGCACTGAGAAAGCGACGATTCGCCGCGGCAGTGGCTTGGGCCGCCAGTTCCTGCGCTTGCCGAGCAGCAGCCAGATCCTGTCCCTCGGCCTCCGCCAACAGCTGATCGGCGCGGTCATAGTCGCCGGCATCGATGGCGGCCTTGGCGGCATCGGTGAGCTTGCGGATCGCCGGATCATCGTCTTCTTCGAGGAGCGACCAGCGCTCGAGCAAGTCCAGATGGCGCCGGGCGATCTCCTCGAGCTTGGCGCCAAGGTCGTCGACCGGAATCTCCGCCTCGCCGAGCAGACGCAGGAAGTTCTCGACCACGGATTTGCGCACGCCGATCTCGGCGCTCAATGTCTCGACCTGCTGTGCCAACTCGGCGGCGCGCTGGGCGTTCAGGCTGTCCTTATTCAGCAGATCGGACATCATCTGCTGCACCTCGGCTGCTGTCAGGCCGGTGCGGCTGATGTTGACGTCCCCGTGCACGGTCTGTCGCCCACCCTCACCGATCGCAATGCCAACCTCGACCCTGGCATCCTCAGCCAAGCCGAGCGCATGCGCGCTGACCAGCAGGGCAATCAGTACAACCCTCGGTACAATCCTCGGCAGACTTGGACGAGCTTCGATCCTCATTGCGTCGGCTCCGGCATGGACGATGAGGCGTCGATGGTCACCGATCCATCGATCTCTTGCTCGCCGACATTCGCAATACCGACATCGGCCGAGGCGGTGCCTGCGGTGCTATCCGGTACCTGCCGCACGGCGCCGGCCGCACCGGTGATGTTCACATCGCCGTCGATGCGCTGCTCGCCGACGGTGGCGATGCCGGTGCCGACACTGGCAGCGCCGGGCGAATCGTTGGGCAGCCGCAATACGCCATACCAGGTGCCGACGACCCCGGCGATCGCCACGACGATGCCGACCAGGGTCAAGATCAATGTCCGGCGTGCGATGCCGTTCGCGGTGGTGTCATTCATCTTCGATGCGCCTCCTATCGATTGCGCTTCACTTCAGTCATTTCGCCAATAGGTTATGGATCGCCAGCAGGTACGACATGGCCAGATCCGGCGAAATCTCGTCCGGGAACAGGTCGTCGCGCCCAGGTACGCGCTGACCGACCGCATCCAGACAGCCGAACCCTTGGCGAACCACCCGGTTTTTTTCAGTCGGGGAAGCCTGACTCGACTTGGCTTGGTCAGGCAATTGAAACAAATGCTGCCGATGCTGTCATTAGTGCTGGTGCAGAAACAAGCTAAACAGGTTTTTGGCTTGGGTGTCGCCTGCCGACTCATTCGGTACCGCTATCGGCGTCGGTATCGGTATCGGTATTGGCGTCGGTATCGGTATCAACGTCGGCATCGGCGTCGGTATCGAACTGACCAACCCGATATCCGCCAAGCTCCTCGCTGACCCCCTAGCCACGCTGTCCGTGCTTCGTCAGCATGGCCACACGACGATCAAGCAGTGCCTTTTGCTTGCTGTTGTCGTCTGCGGATAACGCTTTGCACACCAGCGAGCACGTCCTGAATCGCAGCGCACTCCAGCGCCGAGCCTCGTGCGCTTTCAAACGACCGGCGTCGATCCCCGCTCGTCGCTTTGCCGTTACCCTCGGCACTGTTCAGCGCGATGGCCTGCGATGCGCGCCTACGATGCGCACCTAAGATGCGCACAGGCGTTGATTCTTCGCGTTACGCTGTCCTTTCACATGCTCGCAGTCGCGCTATGGCCCAGCCAACAGACTCGATGGCCGCACGCTAGACGTCGCGCTTCTCATGACCGAATGGCATAGGGCGTTTTCTCTCTCGATTCCGATTCCGATTCCGATAGCGACCCCGACACCGATTAGGCTTCCCCAGTGCGTTCGATGATGCAATCCAAGACCTGGAATCGGTTTGGCATCAAAACTCAGGACATTTCGACAGCCTAGCGCTACGCCCGCGCACCGCCCGACGCAATGCGTACGCAACGCTTGCACCTGGGCGTCGATGCAGGGCGTTGACGGCCATGGGGCGCCTGCTGGAAAAGCGCGAAGAACGCAGAGCCGAGGTTACCAACAAGCGGCGCGACCTGGGTGAAGACGCGTTGACACTTGTAACCCATCGGCTTATCTTTACGCCGTCATCATCAGACCCAGCGACCAATGCCAGACGCTTATGACAGCCCCTGGAAAGACATCCTAGACGGCTACTTCCCGGACTTCATGGCCTTCTTCTTTCCGCAAGCGGCCAGCGAGGTGGACTGGTCGCGGGGCTTCGTGCCACTGGACAAGGAACTGGCACAGGTCGTACAAGATGCCGAGCTGGGTCGGCGCTATGCCGACAAGCTGCTGAAGGTCAGGCGTCTGGATGGCACCGATGCCTGGGTGCTGGTCCACATCGAGGTTCAGGGCGAACCCGAGACTGGCTTCCCGCGGCGGATGTTCACCTACGCCTATCGCATCTACGATCGCTATGGCTGCGATCTGGCGAGCTTCGCCGTACTGGCGGACACTAAAGCGAATTGGCAACCCAGGCAATTCCAGATCGGCTGCTGGGGCACCCGACTCGCACTGGAATTCCCGAGCGTCAAGCTGCTCGCCTACGCCGGACGCGAAACCGAGCTGATGGCGGACCTCAACCCCTTCGCCACCGTCGTCCTGGCTCACCTGGCCGCTTTGGCGACCCGTGCAGACGCCAACGCCCGCTACCACCGCAAGCTCGCGCTGACCCGCCGACTTTACGAGCGTGGACTGTCCAAACAACAGATCATCGATCTCTATCGCTTCATCGACTGGGTGCTGAAGCTACCCGAGCCGCTAGAGCTGAAATACACCGATGCAATCTTCCAAATCGAGGAGCGCCTAAAGATGCCTTATGTCAGTTTTGTCGAACGCCGCGGCGAGGCGCGTGGCGAGGCGCGTGGCGAGGTCCGCGGCGCCAGCATGATTGTCCGCGGCCAGCTCGAGGAGCGGTTCGGTCCATTGCCGCAGTCCGTCGTGCGCCGGCTGGAGCAAGCCGACGCCGAGCGGCTACTGACCTGGGGGCGGCGCGTGCTCGATGCCGCAAGCCTCGAGGAGGTCTTTGGCGACGACGGCTGAGCCAGTCGTTCCGCCCTTGCTCCCACGCTGGAGAAATTGTGACAGTATTCAGGCCTTGTGCACAGGATGCCACGCCCAGAGGGCGAAGGATGCGTTTCTGGTCGGGATCGGGAAGCGCTGGGCGGGTTACAACCCAAGCGCTGAGACCGGGACAGTATTCCGGAAATCCATCATGAAGAAGATTCACCACGAAGTACGAAGGGGTGTTGCCTGCGTAGAATGTTCGGCTATTCAACCAGAATGAAGCTCGATTCATATTGTTTGAAAGCAGTGCCCAATAAATGTCCGCCCAGCAAAGATCCGCCCAGCAAACGTCCGCCCAACAAACATCAGGTTTTTCACGCCCTGATGTCATGTTTTTTCGATCCCGATCCCGATCCCGATCCCGATCAAGTCGCGCTGAGCGGGTTGCTCCCTGGGATATCTTCAGTTCATTTGTCGAGAAGGCTGTGGCCTAGGCTGTCGAAATGTCCTGAGTTTTGATGCCAAACCGATTCCGGGTCTTGGATTGCTTCATCGAACGCACTGGGGAAGCCTCATCGGTGTCCGGGTCGCTATCGAAATCGGAATCGAATCCGCTCATCGATCAAAACAGCCAGCTCGATACCAATCCCTGATTCCGACCTTGACACCGACCCCGACACCGACTATGCATCCATAAACCGGGAAGCGCTTGTTTTAGTGAGACTGCAGATTTCGACAGCCTAGCCAGCCTATAGCCCTTCTCTCGGTAAAGGCGCGGGGCTCGCGTCCAATCCGCTGGCATCTTTGCCGGGTCGCCCGCAAGCGGGCTCCTACGCCGTGCGGCTCCCGCGGCTGGTCAAGGTCCGCTTGTGGGCGAGGCGTCTTGGCCCCTCTGCGTACTCTGCGTCTCTACGGTGAATCCTTGCATTCTTTGAAGGCAGCACCCGGTTGCAACTTTCACCAAGCGCTAGAGACGGATTGAATTCAGCCCGCGTCGATTGGGATGAGGAACGCATCCCAACACAGTCACTCGATGTGCGTCTCTCTGTGCTTCGTTCCACCACCCAACCACCACGAACATAAAACGGCATTGCAGGACATGCGTTAGCGTCGGGCTCTGATCAAAGGCGCAACCTATTTCTTCACGGTCGACCTGGCGGAACGGTCGAGTCGCCTACCGGTGGACCGGGTCGATGATCTGCGGGAGGTCGTGCGTGATGTTCGCGAGGTGCATCCGTTCGAGATCGTCGCTTGGGTCACCTTCGCCGGAATAGGCACCTACGGGCTCTACGCCCGCGCACCGCCCGACGCAATGCGTATTCCGCAACGCTTGCACCTGGGCGTCGATGCAGGGCGTTGACGGCCATGGGGCGCCTGCTGGAAAAGCGCGAAGAACGCAGAGCCGAGGTTACCAACAAGCGGCGCGACCTGGGTGAAGACGCGTTGACACTTGTAACCCATCGGCTTATCTTTACGCCGTCATCATCAGACCCAGCGACCAATGCCAGACGCTTATGACAGCCCCTGGAAAGACATCCTAGACGGCTACTTCCCGGACTTCATGGCCTTCTTCTTTCCGCAAGCGGCCAGCGAGGTGGACTGGTCGCGGGGCTTCGTGCCACTGGACAAGGAACTGGCACAGGTCGTACAAGATGCCGAGCTGGGTCGGCGCTATGCCGACAAGCTGCTGAAGGTCAGGCGTCTGGATGGCACCGATGCCTGGGTGCTGGTCCACATCGAGGTCCAGGGCGAACCCGAGACTGGCTTCCCGCGGCGGATGTTCACCTACGCCTATCGCATCTACGATCGCTATGGCTGCGATCTGGCGAGCTTCGCCGTACTGGCGGACACTAAAGCGAATTGGCAACCCAGGCAATTCCAGATCGGCTGCTGGGGCACCCGACTCGCACTGGAATTCCCGAGCGTCAAGCTGCTCGCCTACGCCGGACGCGAAACCGAGCTGATGGCGGACCTCAACCCCTTCGCCACCGTCGTCCTGGCTCACCTGGCCGCTTTGGCGACCCGTGCAGACGCCAACGCCCGCTACCACCGCAAGCTCGCGCTGACCCGCCGACTTTACGAGCGTGGACTGTCCAAACAACAGATCATCGATCTCTATCGCTTCATCGACTGGGTGCTGAAGCTACCCGAGCCGCTGGAGCTGAAATACACCGATGCAATCTTCCAAATCGAGGAGCGCCTAAAGATGCCTTATGTCAGTTTTGTCGAACGCCGCGGCGAGGCGCGCGGCGCCAGCATGATTGTCCGCGGCCAGCTCGAGGAGCGGTTCGGTCCATTGCCGCAGTCCGTCGTGCGCCGGCTGGAGCAAGCCGACGCCGAGCGGCTACTGACCTGGGGGCGGCGCGTGCTCGATGCCGCAAGCCTCGAGGAGGTCTTTGGCGACGACGGCTGAGCCAGTCGTTCCGCCCTTGCTCCCACGCTGGAAAAATCGTGACAGTATTCAGGCCTTGTGCACAGGATGCCACGCCCAGAGGGCGAAGGATGCGTTTCTGGTCGGGATCGGGAAGCGCTGGGCGGGTTACAACCCAAGCGCTGAGACCGGGACAGTATTCCGGAAATCCATCATGAAGAAGATTCACCACGAAGTACGAAGGGGTGTTGCCTGCGTAGAATGTTCGGCTATTCAACCAGAATGAAGCTCGATTCATATTGTTTGAAAGCAGTGCCCAATAAATGTCCGCCCAGCAAAGATCCGCCCAGCAAACGTCCGCCCAACAAACATCAGGTTTTTCACGCCCTGATGTCATGTTTTTTCGATCCCGATCCCGATCCCGATCCCGATCAAGTCGCGCTGAGCGGGTTGCTCCCTGGGATATCTTCAGTTCATTTGTCGAGAAGGCTGTGGCCTAGGCTGTCGAAATGTCCTGAGTTTTGATGCCAAACCGATTCCGGGTCTTGGATTGCTTCATCGAACGCACTGGGGAAGCCTCATCGGTGTCCGGGTCGCTATCGGAATCGGAATCGAATCCGCTCATCGATCAAAACAGCCAGCTCGATACCAATCCCTGATTCCGACCTTGACACCGACCCCGACACCGACCCCGACACCGACTATGCATCCATAAACCGGGAAGCGCTTGTTTTAGTCTGAAGTTCCTAAATTGATCAGACGCAATTTCCTTATCTATCAGCGGGATATGAAAAAAAGAGCCTGTTGGTGCTGCCTACATCTGGATTTTCTGCAGCAGATCGAGGGCGCGTTGCTGGGTGTGGTCAGGGGTGGTGACGATGTCGAACGTCGCCGTATCGTCAAAGCTTCCCGGAACCCTGACGGTGTTGAGAACGATGCCGCTGAGTGCATTCAGCAGTGACTGGAAACTGTGTGCCGGGGTGCCGTCGGCGAGCGTCTTGGAATGGATTTTCTCCAGGGCCGCATCCGAACGTTCTGCGGGAACAACAGGGTCACGTTGCGCCTTGACTTCGATGTCTTCATCGCAGAACAGCAGAGGGCGCCATGCCTCGCGCATATGCCATTCGACGCAATAAGCGAGCATACAGAGAAAAATGTGCGCGCGCACCCTGTCCCCTAAGTGGTGATGAATGGGACGGACCTTGAGATCAACCGTCTTGAGCGAGTGGAAGGCACGCTCGACTTGGCTGAGGCTCTTGTAGCTGAGCACCGCTTGCGCGGTTGACATGCGGTTGCTATCGATGCTGGTGCGGATGATAGACATTCCATCGAGAGCCGCTTCCTCGGCAATTTTGCGCTCATCGCGTTGGAATGCAAAGCCATCCTCTCGGATGTCGAGGACGAAGTGCTTGCCGACCTTGTATTTGTCGATCACTTTGCCGAGGCGCACGCCGATCTTGTCGCGGCCGCCGTACTTGCCCTGCTCGACAAGGATGCGGATACGTTCGAGCGCTTGACGGAATCCGTCGACGGCCGCTGCAAGTGCCGTCTGCTGGTCGCTGATGTGATAGCTGAATCCAGCCTCACTGACGTCGAACAGCACATGGCTGTCGAGTTTGTATTGTTTGGCAATCGACCGCAGCCGCGCTTCAATCGCCTCCCAACCCGCGGGAAACAGTTCCGGATGCTGCCGATACAGCTCATCGAGTTGCATTCGGCAATAGGCGTTATCGCTCAGGAAGCGTTCGTAGGCGTCCTTCGCCAGCGGTAATCGGATGGTTCGGTATCCTCTTTTGGGAGAACCAGTACAGTATTCATGCTGTCTCCGGGTAGCGAGATGTCGAGTTCGTTATTGTAACCTTCAGCATCTCTTAGTCGGAAACAGTCTTCCAGGGCATTTCGCCAGCTCGTCAACAGAATCCGTTATGACCAGCAAGTTTCGAAAAAACAAGCGCGGGCCGAAAAAGCCAAAGCCCAAACCCATCTATGACCCCAAGCATCCACATGTCTCAACAGCGAAATTGCTTGGTGGGGCCACTACACCTTGAAAGGGCTGGACCTTGGTCCTATGCCGAATCGGTGCAGGACTGCAGCGGTGCGGCCTTGGACGCAGTCGCTGGGGAGCGCGGCGAGGATATCGCCGACCTCGGCCGAAGTCAGTTCGGGATGAAGGGGTGTGGATGAAAGGCTAGGAAATCCAACCGCGTCTGGTGAAGTATCGGCCGGTGCCTTCAAGGCGTCAAGGCCCTTCGCCACCGTCGAGATCGGCTCCAGAGGGTAAAATCTGGCTCCAGAGGGTAAAATCTGCCATCGAACCAAGGTCTGACGGGCGGAAAGATGCCGTTCACGCGGAAAAATCACGCACGGCTGCCGTCACCGGCGCAGTCGGTACCGTCACGGTCTCCGGGCGCAAGAAGCCGCGGTCACCATGAAACGCTTTGATCGTGGTCGTAATCGGGCTCGGGATCGACCGGAGGGGGTCCCCAGCTCGGATCCTCCCGGGTCGTCTCCTCGCTGTCCGAGCCGGGCGGGCCGCGGGCGGTGGCGAGCGGTGGTGGTGTGGAAGGCTCACCGATGTGGTCCAGGATCTTACCGGTCGTCGGGGTATCGGGGCAATGAACGCGATGATCCGCATCGGTGCCCCACATGACGGGCAGAGCAGCGGAAACACCTCGTA
The DNA here is from genome assembly GCA_016745215.1 of Thiohalocapsa sp. PB-PSB1. Lineage (GTDB taxonomy): Bacteria > Pseudomonadota > Gammaproteobacteria > Chromatiales > Chromatiaceae > Thiohalocapsa. Next base: position 1,432,784 of record CP050890.1, on the reverse strand, counting down.
CAGGCGCAGGACGCGGCGGCTAATGGTGGAATGCGCAGCGGCGACCGTCGACGCCTCCATGGCCGTGGCTTCGAAGAAGGCGATCGGTGAGTCGTCCTCCGCCCCTGCGAAGACGCCGTCGATGACGCGGAGGCATGGAAATGGGTGTGCTCGTTGAGGGAGGCGCCGAAGTGGTGGATGAAGGCGACGGCGCCGATCTGGGCGGTCGGACCGGACCCGGGGCTTCGCTCCTGAAGGGGCCTGTTCGATGACGCGCAGCACGATGCGCAGTGCGGCGCTGCGGACCGCCGGGTCGCGCTGCAGGAAGTAGCGCAAGCGCTTGGGAAACGAGATGACCCACTGGCGCACCGGCAGGGCGGGGAAGACGTGGTCCACGAGATGCGCCGCCGTCTCCGCCATGCGCCGCGCCATGCAGGACGGACAGACACCGCGCCCCTTGCAGGAGAAGGCGACGAGGAAATCGCGACCGCAGGCGTCGCCGTAGGCGCGCGCAAAACCGCAGGCGAGGATGCCGCATTCGAGGAAGCGGCGAAATTCGCGCTCGACGTACGGCGGAACGGCATCGCCGTCCCAATCCTCCTGCCGCGCCGGCTCCAGATACGTGGTCAGCCATTCCTGTACCACCTGATACAGGGGCGTGCGCTCCGGACGGCGACTGCGGTAGGGCGCGCTGGTGCCCGCTTGCGCCGCGGCGCTGGCCATCGCTCGGGTCCCGCGGGCAGCGACCCAGTGCCATGGCGCCAGGTCGCTCGGTTACTGGGTGGATCGACTCACGTGGGCAACTCTGTCGGGTGCGGCAGAGGAAGGATGTGATGGGGGTAACGGATCTGATCGGGCGCGGCGACAAGGCCCAGCTTCGCGCGGGAGCCCTCGCCGGCCACCCACCTGCCGTTCAGCCAGGTGGGGTGGGCAGGGGATGGCGAGACCGCCGACCTCGCCGCGGTCGATCAGCTCCCGGGCGACCAGGGCCTTCCTCCCGGATTATCGGGTATCCGCCATGGAGATCATCACCCCCGGGACCGACCTTTCCGAGCAGATCTCCACCGCCGGCAAGGAGGCATCGGCCACTGGGAAGGAGTGCCCGGGGATCGTCGAAGACCAGGCGTGCGGTCTCGAAGCGCACGCCGTGCTTGGCCCGGTATGCGTTGCTCTTCTGCTCGTCCCACTCGAAGCGCATGCCGTTATTGAAGTTACAGGCGATGGCCCGGGGGAATCCCGGCGTTCACGGGGCCGCTGTCGAGGTCGTCGCAGGCAAAGGGGCCAGGTAGTACATTCCGGTATTCAAGGCATCTTGAGGTAATGCGTGATTGCAAGACCTGACTCCTTCCTATGGACTGACATTATCCCGTCAGTCGCCCAAACAATCACTCGCTTCAATCACCCGCTTCAATCACCCGATACTTCGGCGCCGCCTTCAGGACATCGCGCTGAGGCTGACCGGTTTTGCCGTCAACCCCATCCATTAGCACAATCACCCCATCGCGTTCATCGATTTTTCGATCCCCATTTTTATCGAAGATCGCGAAGGGGATATCCAACGCGACACGTCCTTGCGGATCAGTGAAACCGCGAGGTTCGTGCCTGTCGGGGAAGCCGTTGCCGTTGGCGTCGAAGAATGCCAGTCCACCCACGAGCGGATTGTCCGCTGCGCTTCTGCCACCGCCAACCCAGTGCATTCCATCCTCATCAATGGTGAACAAGGGGAAGTAACCGATCGTGGTCTCCCACACCCGTTGCTCAAACATTTCTATGTAGGAATCGAATTCCACATACAAATCGAATTTGATACTGAAGGTTTCCTTAAGGCCTTTAGAGAGCTGATCCAGAAAATCATAGGCTCTTATGCGACCATCGTAGAATGGCTGTGGCACTCCCGGTTCTAACCAGGGTTGACAATCTTCCGGCGCGGTAGACTCACAGAGATCAGTCAGATCAATACCACCGCCCACGCCCGGGCCACCTTCAAAACCGCTACCGGCAACGCCCAAATCGACACCAGCACCAACCTTAAAATTAATGTCACCGGACAGTTCGTGCAGATCGAATACGGTCTTATCCGATAATTGACGCTCGATACCACTCCAGGGCTTGCTGCCGATGATGGTGTCGCCACCGGCCTGATAGCTGGTTGGCGTCCAATCCCGCATATAAATTGAATTCAACACCCTGCCCACACGCTCGCCGGGGGTCATATCTTTTTTGGCATCGGCACAATCCCAAACCGCATAGGGAGAATCCGTGCCACAGATTGATTCCATCAATCCTGCCGTGTCTACCCCAAACTCGATATCCGACAACAGTTCGAAGTAGCCTCCGACCTTGCCATAAAAGATCGGCACCTCGGGAATACGGAATTTTTTCTCGTAGATCGGAGCATCCAGACTAAAAGGCGGCGCATTGATCACAAACAACTCGGCGGGATCGCCAAAAAGGATTTGGAGCAAATTGAGCGGATTTTCCAGGATCGGAAAATAGACAACACCACTGTTTTGCCAGGATTGCATGCGGTTACGGGTTTTCTGCATGCTGCTATTGGGGACTTTGTTGGCATAGGTCTTTTCACCTTTTTCGGAATTGACCTCTCTCACCGTGCCCGAACTGACTGGAGGACCTCCCAGAGTTCTCGTGACCTGATACCCGAGTGTTGTACCCAGAATGATCGTGCCGTGGCTATCCACATAGGGGATCAGCTTGTTGGAGACCTTACCCAGCCCCGAATCGGATTGCACCGGCGCGACCCGAATATCCTCGGGTTTGATCACGTAGCCGTCGCTGGACATCACCGGATCCTGCAAGGCCTTGGCACCTGACAGTTCCTCGCCCAAGTCCACCGACATGTCGATTAAATGGAAAATGTCAGCGGCAAATGCCATCCAGTAATTAATCCGCTTGAGCATCTCGAGTTGTCGGTTTGCCTCCGGCGTATTCTTCTTCTCGAGATAGGGGGTCGGCACTTCCAGAATCGTCACTCTGCCGTCATTGTTGCTATCGAAGACCGGCTCCAGATTCAGCTCGCTGAATACCCTTAAGTCGGAATTGATCGCGTTGGCAACAGGACGTATAGGCTCAAAGATATTACTCACATGGGAGAGAGGCTTCATCAGTTGCTCCGTCACATAGCTTCCCAGATCAATACCAAAGTCATAGATACCGAAAATAAACTCTCCTCCGGCGCCCGCAACATCGGAGCGATCAGACACTTTCGCCCAGCGGGCAATCAAACCGAGTTTACCGACTACACCAGGCAGCGGAGTGTCAGTGGTTGCACCAAGCTTAGTCGAAATTTCCGCAAACATCGCGGCATCACCGCCTAGGGTAAAGCGGAGGTAACTTCTTTGCTTCTCTCTCTCTTCGCCATATAACCAGGTCAGACCATCCTGAATGTCATAAGGATCCGGAGTCGTTCTCTCCAGACTTCTGAGCGCCGCTTCAACGTAGGCCCGAATTTTGGCCATGGGTTGAATGTTGCTGGGCGAGGTTTCGTCAACAGTGGCAAGACCGTGAATAGCGAGAATCTTCCCACTCCAACTCTTGTTACTTGAATCGCCATTTAAATCACTCGCCAAAATAGATTCAAAATCTTTTTCACCGTCAATCTTCAGGCTAAACCCATCATCTGCTTCCAGCGTAATCATCACTTTCCTGAAGACCGAATCCCCTTTAGTCGCAATAAAAAACTCATCCCGGAACACTTCCGCAAGATCGGGGGGCACTTCAGGATCAGTTGAGCTCACGAAATCATAGAGCTCCTTCAGCCACTTGTTGTGGTTCAACTTGGGCGCGCTCTCCCATCCGGGAACCCCTTGTTCGGCATAGTCCAATGCCGATTCCAGACTCGGCACGCCTTTGCCTTTGAGGGTATCTTTGCTTTCATCGGACTGGGTGATTCGCCGCCCGAATACGGTACACGGACTGCCACTTTTAACCTCAGTCAGTTGGGGACAGGCAATGTAGTAACCCTGCGCATTGAATACCTCAGCGCTCACCCCGTCCCAATACAGCGGATCTGCATCTCGAATGAGCTCGCAAATCTGCAACTCCGCCGGACCCTGGGGCACTTGCTCCACCATGGCGGGCATATTGTCATCACTACAGTTCAATTCAAACCCACCCGTACCTGCATCAGGGTCGCCTTCAACCAGCAATTCCCGTCTCAAGACATAGGTAAAGCTCGCATCACTACCGATAAAGAGCGTGCCGTATTTGCCTGGAACCGCCTTGCCGGTGACTGCCCAGTCGCCATCGCCGGGCTCCCCGGAACCGCCCGTACCACCACCATCGGTATCTTCCGGTATCGCTACCACTTTATCCCGGGCCGAATAGTCCCCCACCAGTTCTTTGTACATTTTGGCGGGTTGGGTCTTCGGATCCACTTTGGTATAGGAGGGATCGTTGATCGGCTGGGTATAGGCCTGTTTAATCTCGCCTTTCATAACAAACAGCCTGATTTCCCCTTCAAAGAAGAAATCCCCCCATAGTTCACCGCTGATCTTGGTCACCGGATCAAAACCAATCGGTTTGGCAGGCGTTTTCTCTCCACGTTGAAACACCACGGGCCACTTACTGATCACATACCAGGACTCTTTGTTATTTTGGGTTCCTTCCTCCTCAATGCGCACTTTCGCCTTGGCAAACCCTTCCTTCCATTTCTGGTCATTGTTGTCTGTTTTGCTCTTCGCGTAATCCTCCAGCGAAGAGAATTTCCAACTCCATTTCACCATGTTCTGAGGCGTCGCTGATACCAATTCTCCGGTCAAGGTAATGGTTCCCACATCGGTCTCGATCGGGTAGGATACTTTCTTCTTGCCATCGAATACGGTGGACAATTCCCTGGTCGGCGGAAAGGACTTGCCTGCTCCGCCCTCGTTGGTCTTCACCGTCACCTGATTCTTTGGCTTACAGCGGTATTGCCCGCTTCTCACGCAATCAATTACGAGCGCATTGCTATCCGGATTTTGCATGGATTGACCGGCTCTTAGCATCGTCCAATTACCTCCTGTATCACCCAGCGCCAGCCAGGGTTCTATCTCTTTATCCGGTGTTGCGGAGACGATGTATACATCGGCCTCAAAGGTTTGTCGACTCAGAGAAAACGGGGTTGCATCGGTCTTCTTCTGTATGGTCACTTTAAAAGTCACATCCAGTGTATGACCACCGCCCTGTGAGCCACCATAGATACTGGAGCCGATTTTTCGGTTGTCAAAATCCATCTCCTGACCCAGTATACTCTCCAATACAGCCCTTACTGCCTTCGCTTTTTCACTGTTTCCCTTGCCTGGCATACTTAAAAGTTCTTCGGGATCAGCCCTTGCCGCAATATGTGTCATCACATCGCTGCTGGCCGCACCGATTCCACCCGGTTGTTCGATAGAAATGGTAATGAACCGGACTTCTTTGTCCTCATCACCGTAGCCAACGTAACCGTGGATTTCATTGAAGAAATTATCTTCCGGAATCTCCCAGCGGACATCAATTCCCTCAACCACGTAATTGAGATCAATTTCATTGTCCGGTGCGGGATAGGCCAAGGCACCAGGCGGCTCATCCAAATCAAAAGTCAATCCCGTTGGCCATATAGCCGCGCCTTCGAAGGTGGTCACCGGATAGAGGTCGACCGGGTCTGACTCGGGGCCTGAAGCCAGCACCGCCAAGGCCGCGCTATCCGTCACGACGAAGGGTTTGGGCTTCCACTTGTAGCTACCCGCTTCTTCGACGTAGGAGCGAAACTTGATGCCGAACACCGCATTCAGCGACACCCGCATGCCCGCTCGAAACTCGCCGGCAACTTCTCCGAACCCAGGCATACCCAGATCACTTTCAAAGTTTGTGTCGACAAACTCGAATCCCGAGGTAAAGCCTAATCTGAACGCGACTTTTTCGGTATCCAGCACCGGTACTGTCATCGGAATACCGGCCTCGCCAAAAAGCGTTTCGATGGATTTCCTGAAGGTTTCAATCAAACCATAAAGGCTAAGTTGAGGGGCGCCCGTAATCTCACTCTCGATAACCGCTAACAAGTCATCGGCGAAGGAAGGTACGTGGGATTGGTCGGAATTCCCAGAATCGGTTCCACTGCCGTCGCCCCCCATACGACCCAATACCGGCACGGAGGCATCGTAGTATCCGGCCTGAAGCGTGCTCAGAAGGATATCCAGCCCGTCGATAATAGCGGCTGGATCCAAGGGTGTGTCGAGCACCTGAACGCTGGGGTGAGACAGGCCTGAGTGAGTGACTGTGTATGAGTTTGAGCCATCCCCGGAAAGAGGAGACAGATCGCCGCTGGCATAAAAGGCTTCCGCTCCTGACGTATCGTCATAGGACGTATCCAGGGCTATGCCATCAGCCATAATAGAAGCTGTTCGGGTGTCGTAATCATAAACCGAGACGATTTCGACATAAGACTCATCCTCATTATTCAGATGATACTCAAAGCGGTCGTATAATTTACGTTCCTGGCCCGCTGCCAATCCATCCCTTAGGGCTGCCAGTGGGATACGGTATTCATAGTCACCGGATGCATCGAGGGTCAAGGTACCGTGATTGCCCTCAATGGCGGTATCCGTAGACACCGACAGTAAATCAGGCACGGTATTGAGATGATTGGTGGTGTATAGAGGGTTCGTCAGTATACGATTACTGCCAACCAAAAGATCAGCGCCGCCACTATCCTGCAAATACATACTCGTAACCACTGGCGTCAGTTGGCTGATACCGACCTGGCTAATCACCAATTCAGGCTGCCCTTCACCGGTGGGTGAGCCCAGTTCATTGCGTAGCACATTGCCACTACAGGTAGTGCCAGTCACCAAGTCACAGGTATTATTCTCCGGATTTGCCGGATCACCCGGTTCGGTGCCCTCGACGTAGGCTCGTTTCACATAGGCGCCGCCGCTATATTCCTGAATAACGGCGATTGTAAAGGTGTAGTAGGTATCTATCGCCTCACCAGCATTGGTCTCTGGTGTGTTGAGAACATAAAGGAAGGTATCCTGTACTTTCCAGGCCTCATTGGTCGGCAATGAAGATAAGGCGCCGGGATCGATCGTGTAGGTATAATTTCCGGAACCCTCCAGTTGAAGACGGCCATACTTACCGATCTTGGTGACCGAACCTTTCGCGGTATCTTCAAGCGTCACTCGATTAAGCGCCTGAATTTCCACCGCCAGCCTTTGGGATGTGCCATCTTTAAGCTCATACGCAAACACATCTTTCACGCGTCCAATTCCCGCCTGCAGGATGGCATCAATCAACTCACTGTCGGCAGCCATACTGGGTTGACGTTGGTAAGTAAAATCCCCCTTAAAGGCATCGGCTGCCTTGGTCAGGGTGAGTTGCCCATAGTTACCAGGAAACACCTTATTGCTATCGGAGACCGGAGACCCGTTAACGGTTTTAACAACAGTATCCAGTGTCTTTGGCTCAGTCTCACCACTATCGGGAAGTGTGAGATTCAACGCGCCTTTTTCCGTATTGTAAAAGGGCGTGCATTGGGTCACATCCGTACTGCAATAGGGCATCTCCGGGCTGGTAACGGTATAGTAAATGTCCCCATAGCGCGGTTCCAGGCTATCTCGGTTCATCACCATGTTGTCGAAGGCTCTCACCGTCACTTTTTGCCACTGGTTCCAGTTATGAGGGCCAAACAGAACATTGCTGTCGAATTCACCGGTACCCTGGTTCTCTGATCCCACCTGGATGAAAGAACCGTCGAACAGATGATTCGACAAGATATGATCGTTAAAGAAATCGATACTGATGTTTCCCTGAGGTTGAGATTTCAAGCCGATCTTAAAGCTATTGTAATGGCCTTCATCCACCAACAATCCATTGGCGGGCATCACCACTCTGAGTCCGACTTTCTCGTTATCGATAATACGAACGGCTGCCTCCTGATACTCCGGACGGCGTTGATCCAGCAAGTACATCCCGTTGTCGTCTGCCAGCACTTTAACCAGTACCTGTTCATAGCGCATTGCCAGTGACTCTTCCGGGGTCGGGTCATCGACGGGGAAGATCGGAAAACTGACCCGGGTTTGGCCATAGGGAATAAACAGCTTACCGGTTTTAAGTACTTCGGTAATTTGAAAATCCGGCCCCGGATCCTGACCACCCGCGGGAGGATCGCTCAACTCGGTGGTCACCCGCGGATCATCCGTACTGGTGCCAAATAATTGGTAGGACACCGGTAAGCCGCCGGGCAAGCCGACCGGGTCGCTTACGCTGAGCGTAAAGTATCCGGGGTGAGAGACTTCATCGCCCTGCAAATCAATACCGGCGCGGACCACCGGCAAGTCATCATCCTGAATGCTCACGGCAATGGGGTTTTGTAACAGCCCTACCTGAGCCGCCATATAAGCTGCGTCCAACTCCGCCAGGTCCATACCGGTCAGTGAATTGGCGCCCACCAGGTCCAGGTCTCCGGTGAAACGATGGACACCACTAACGGCTGTGGTATCTGTCATCAACGCAACAGCGTCAGCGCCGTCCACGGATGCCGCCACTGTGATCGATGGGTCAGTCAACTCATCATCATCGTCATCCACCAGCGTGATCGACAAATCCAGTGTGTGGTTGTTATCGGCATCATCGCTTTGGGTAAAGTAGAAACGACGCTCTTGGTGAACACCCACTTCAAGAGAGCTCGAAGCGGATAGGGTATATCTCAGAGAGCCATCGGGCTTCCACTCGAGAACACCAAAATCGCCGTACACCCCAAGGTCCGGATTGCTGAACAGAATATCGATCAGGGACTCATGGGTATACTCCACCTTGTCGTCGTCCACGGCAGCCACTGCTACGGTACGCTCCACATCCCAATCCCCTGGCGTAAACCTCAGTTCCATCACCTGACCAGCCAAATGACTGCCATTAGCCAAAATCGAACCGCTGCGAATAAAGGGATCACCCGCGGCTCTGGTGCTGGCCTTTTTGGCGCCGCCGGATCTGGCGTCGCCAGACAAGAATCCCGGCAAGCGAATGGTCAGGGCCTCTGTGCTGCGTTTGGCATAGCCATTGTCAACAATGAAAGCAAAACTCTCTTTTGCCCCGACAGCCGGAACAGTGACCGCCAGGTCTTGTCTATAGGTATAGAATCCGTCCGCCTGCCAACAGAGACTACCGTAGACACCCTGACTTAGGGTACCGTTATCCGTATCTCCTCCCGCCACCTGACAGTCACCGCTCCCCGGTGGCAGTACTTCTTTGACTTCGACGCTTCGCGACGTTCCCTTGATATGCACCTGAGAAAGAAGGCGCCTCTGGGGGAAGAAGGTCAGTTCATCATCCCGGGGGACCAAGCGCAGGGTGACCGGCCTTGATGGCTGGCTTGACAGCGCCACTTTCATGGTGTTGATCTCGCCTTCGTCGGTGTAGATTGCATTTGGAACCACCGCTGCACTGGGCAGCTTATCCATACCGATGCGCACGCCCGCCACATCGTCGTTGCCAATGGTATCGGCGCTTAACCCGAATACCTGGCCCATATATTCCGGGTCGTCGCTGTGGGTTGCGATACCAAAGTACACTGATTGGCCATCATCCGCGATAGCTTCGTCAACTGCCTTGAAATAGACGGGCCTGTCCGTGCTCCAGTTGTCGCCGGTGAAAACCAGCGTGTGCTGCTCCCGATAACCCGTTGGCGTATCCTGGAGGGCCACCAAAGCGTGAGCCGGGTTACTGCTGGCGACCCTGACAATCACATCACCCGCGGGCTCACTACGCAAGCGAATATTGAACATTTCGGCAATGCCGGTGGTTTCTGAAAGCTCGAATTCAGATAATGTGGCAACCGATGCGCCCAAACTATCGGTAATCACCAGCCCTGAGGTGTCGTTGTCCTGAATCTCGACGACTACCCGATCCGCACCCGCACTGGCTCTATAGCCCGAGGTGGCAATATTACCCTCAATAATGCGCAGTTGTAATGACTCCAGGGATTCCACCAAATCATCATCGTTCACCGATACGGTGACAGTCGCGTCGAGTGAACCGGCGGGGATCACGATTGAGTTTCCGGAGTCGAAGGTTCTTGCATGGACCTGGCCTTTAACATCACTTTGCAAGAGATCCACACGACCATCTCCATCGAGATCGGCCAACTGATAAAAGCCCACCCGGTCGTAGACATGGCGCAGGGCCAGATCACCATAGCGCGCCATTCGATCCAAGTCCCTTAAGCGGTAAGCAATCCGGCTGCGGGGCGCATGGACGAAGAAAGGCGTTTGCGCATCGCCATAGTTCTCATAAAAACGCTGACCGCCGACAGGCTGTCCAGGCTGAATGTCCAGGTAGTCCACGATAGCGTCCGGATCGCCGTCGCGGTCCAGATCCGCAAAGGTCACAAAATACCCCTTGTCCGATTGCGGTAACGCTGGCAGTAGCGGTTTTTCAAGCGCCCGCAGATTGTCGCCGTCAAGCCTATGATGTCTGACCACGCCCATCTCGTTAATGGTCACCAACTCGGCCCGCCCATCGCCATCGAGATCCACTAACACGGGGGACACTCTGGCAGAGGCTGCGCTCGACGCGGCTTCACTTTTCAGTCGTCTTGCTTTGGTAAATCCATTGCCGTCTCCCCGATTGCTCATGAGGAAAAATTCCCCTTCCCGACTCGCAAAAATCAAATCGGGGTAACCATCGCCGTCGACATCCCCTGCCGCCATAGATAGTTTTCTGGGAGACAGTCTTTCGGGCAATTTCTGTCGTAGACGGGACTCCGAGAAGTCAAGCTGTCTCGATTTATTCGCGCCTTTGTTATGCAACAAGCGCAATGAGCCGCTATCCTCCAAGGTCACAAGGTCTGGAACACCATTGCCATCAAAATCCGCTACGGCAAACGTTGGGCGATGAGCGTCAATTGCTCCGCCCATGATATTTCGCTGTTGGGTGGACAATGTACTCGTCGTATTGGAGAGAGTGAAATCCCCGGTACCGTCTGCCTGGTCATCCCAGGTTGCCTGACCGCGGGCAAACCACAACGCGGCACTGATAGCCGGATCGCTAACATCAATGACGGCATTACTCTCATCAGTCAAGGCCACCACCGTTGTGCTGTCCACCCGGTTATCCACATTAAGGTCATTGAAGTCCCAATAGCCAATCAGGCGGCCCTCAATATCCGCCTCATTGATGGCCAGGGCGCTGGCGTGTGCGTCGCGGATTTCGTTATCACTTCGAATATGGCTCCATACCCGCACATCGTCGATGATACCCTTGGCAAAGTACCCACCATTATCACGCCCGATAGCCAGCAGATGCGTCGGGAAAGGCTCACTCGTCGTATCCGCGGCCACTTTGTTGCCGTTCACATACAAGGCGTGATTGCCTCCGTCCACGGTATAGGCCACGTGTACCCATTGGTCGAGGCCGATACTTGTGGGGAAGGTATAGGTGAGAGCCCCACCCTGAGCAGCCAGCTCGCGATCAATCAGTCGCAGGAGGTTTTTCTTGCTGCCGTCCACCCTACCCATCAGTAAACCCTGGTGGCCATCGAACTCCGTAGCGCGAATGACCATTTCGACCGTCAGGGTTTCATCGCTTGTGTTTAAAGGCAATCCCCCTTCGATTTCCAGCGAGCGCGCCTGATCCAATCCCGGGGGGCTGGTGATAGTACTCAGGCTTAAACCGCGATTACCGGGATCGGCCCTATTGAAGGTATCGATATGATAGAAGACCTCGAGATCGTCTGAGTCATCCGTTCTCGAAAAGGTGATATCGACGCTACCGCCGTCTTCGCCGATTGACGCAGGCGCGGCCACCGATACAGCAGACGCATCCAAATCAGCCAACGCCATCTGGGCGGTGATTAAACGGGGCTGTGTGTTGTAGTTGGTCAGTGAAACCGACAGCGGTAAAGAATTGTCTTCTTCTGTTTTGATCACAAAATCCTGCGTACCCGGCTGAACCCGGGGATTGGGTTCGTAGCTCCATGCGTAGGTATCACTGCCTTTATCTTCGATACGCAAGACACCAAATTCCGTGACCATGGGCTCGTCAATGCGCCCAAGTATTTCGTTAGCGGCACCCGACGGGGTATAAGCGACCACGTTCGGTGTCTCTGCAGTAACCAGCTCTTCTCCCAGGGCATTTCGAAGCACGATGGAGGGCCGACCATTGCGAACGGTAATGGTCACTGCCGCTTTATCCTCACCATTAGCGACCAAATCAAAGCCCCTAATTTGATAGCTTGTTTTCCACGGCATGACTTGCGTGAAAAAGTCCTTACTCACCTCGACGCTGGCAAATAAGGGCAGAGGCTCCGCAACGGCGACAATTGGCCCAACAAAGCTGCCGTCCGCATAAGGAGAAACCCGGATAACTTCCGTCCCATCTACGGAACCGACCAAGTCTCCCGCCTCGTCTTGCCATGACCAGCCGTCAACCTCCACGGGCACACCGTCATCGTGCAACTGCAATACCTGGATCCCGGTCTCCGAAGGCTCATCGGCGAATGCAATTGTACTTACCTCCAGGCCATTGGGCCTGACCACATAGAGCGTATTGCTTTTGAGTTTCTGCGGAAAAGTCACAATGCTGATGCCGTCGGTTTCGTACCCGGACGCTTCCGCACTTATTTCCACGGTCGACGCCAGGGGATCGTAACTGTCGCTACCGGATTGATAGGCAACCTCCACGGCTTTGACGGTCACCGTTTGTGGCTTGCTCCAATGTGTCGAATCCGTCTCGGGGTCGCCGTCAGTAAAGTCCAGAGTATTTCCGGAGACAAAGTCGATGAAATCGGCATTTGCCCCTGTCGGGGTCAATGTGACGGTAGCCGATCCCCCGGCGGGAGGCGCATCCAGAGAGACACTTAAGACCGCTTCTTCTTCCACGGTGAGCACCATATCGGCGATATCCGCGGAAATGTTGAGCGGTGAAAGCTCTACCGTCGCCGCATTCTGTGTCTCTAACTCAGGGTCATAGGTGAGGGTGACATCCTGTCCGGTAATCTTGCCCATGAATCCAGAAGAAAAGGTCAATGCATTGGTCGTAAGGTCGCCCGAACCGGTATCGACTCCTTCCGCAGTTGTCCCGGAGGCCTTCATTGTGGCACTGACGACGCGATATTTACGCCCAAATAGCGGAATGACTGAATCGTCCAGCATCATCGGGGTGGCGGCGGGATCAATAGGCGCAAGGGCTTCCTGTACTTCCAAACGCAAAGGCAAATTGATGTGAGGAAAGCTCAGATTATCCGCCGTCAGCAATTCCAGACTGTCGCGTGAGGGCGGCTGCCAGGCCACTGACAGGTGACTCGTTTGCCGGGTGTTCACTTGCAGCGTTTGCAACAGATACTGCTTTCCGGCCTCCAGGTAGATCGGTTCCGACCGAGGGCGGGAACACCCGGCAGCGGTGTCGTCCCCACAGTTCGCGGTCTTATCCTGCCAGTTCCACTGCTGATCTTCGGGATAGTGAAGGCGCAAATCGTTGCCATCCAGCATGAAACTATCGGGGTCATAGCTCACGTCACCACCGGCTTGATCCTGAAAATAAAACTGAATCTTGGTTCCATCGTAGGGTGGAGATGGGTAGACTCCTCCGGGAGGGGTTCCCGAGCAACGAGCATCATCTATGGTGGGTACATTTTGAAGCCGAAGCGTATTTGTTGGCTGAGGATCATCCACGCCTGCGGAACCGACTACATTGGTACTGATGAACCTGTACTGATCACATACTTGAGGGATAAAGGTGGAATCGGTAAACAGATTTATTTTGCCGCTGTATCCCCAAGGCAAAGTACCCTCAACATTATCCGAGTATTGAAGTTCCCAGGACTGATCAGCTCCGCTCGACTCATAACGTATTAACGTCATATCAACATCAGTGTACTCGAAACCAGGGTGTTTTCTATATGAAGGAATCACTTCTCCATAAACCTCATCGCCATCAATCCAGGCCAGACGCTGGTTGAGTGAATTACCCTCAACAATACGTAATTCCGAATCCCCATCGGAACTGAGCGCAAAGCGGTAGTACCCGCTTTCCGGCGCCACCAGCATCGTGCTCACCCGTCGAGCGGATGCCTCGCCGCTGTCGTCTGACAGGTGCAAGGCACTGGTCAGCACGCGGGTATCATCTGGCGCCCTAGCATAGGCCGCACTGTTCACAAAGTCATCAATGGACGAGGTATCAAGATCACCCTCATTGTTGTTCCAGCTTTCCACTACAAAGCCCTTATCAATCGGCCAGGGTGTCAAGCTCTCCAACGGAATATCCACCATTCCGGCCCCTAAGTCCCATTGCACTTGCAAACTACCAAGACCATCGTTTCCTTCCGCACCTTCAAACAGTGCCTCAATAAAGTAAAACTGCCCTTCACTTAGCGTCAACAGGTAGGGAGGAATGGCAGGACTTGGTGGCTCAGCCACCTCCTCTCGTTCCGTTGTCCCTGGTTTGATCAACAGACCGGCATTTTGGGAGTTACTACCGGCGGGATTAATCCAAAGCTCTGCATCCCCTGCGGTCGCGGCCAGAGCAAATTCGACTGCTTTACCCAAGCCCGAACCCGCGGGTAAGGATAAAAGTCCCCGATATCGATAATATCTGGATTCACCCAATCCACTCAGATTAAAGCCGCTGATAACAGTTTGCGCCTCCTCAGACAACCCGGGAAATTGAATGAGGGGAGTATCAGTAAGCCCATCCGCCGCCGCCGTTTCAAGTAACAGCCCATGCACTTCGGTCTGCACATTAACCCCGTCCTCAACAGAGGCCAATATCACTTCACCGACTCGGGGATCGCCACTTTGGACGATGGGCACCTGATTGGCATCAAAGCCCAAGACCTCAATTTCAGAGACAAAATTCGTCATATCTCCGGGAATGGGAGCGGAGGGAAGGTTCTGCTTGATTTTGATCGTGGCGCGATCGTCATCGACAATCTCGAACTGAGCATTACCATCATTGATCAACTCCACGCCGACGGGAACGGAGTCCGAACAGATAGCCAGCAAGGCATCGCGATTACCGGATGCCGATGCATCATCTTCATAAGGGTAGGCCACACGAAGCGTTTGTGAGTAGGCGGGAATCGTCAGGCTTTGTGGCGTGTCGGCGCAATCGGCGACACTATCACTGCTGTCCAATACGTAATTCAGCGAAATATCGCGCGGCAGGGCTTGTCCCAGAACAAGGATAAATCCGGGCTCTTCCGGTGATGCTTCGGGGTAGGGGTCCATTACCGGAGTAGCCTTCAGGCTAACCGAACGTTGAGTCAAGTCGGGGATGTGGCCTTCGTGTATTTTTAATTTGCCATACCGATCGGCTAAAGCGAGACTCAGTTCGTCACCATAGCTCCCCCCGGAGGTCACTTTAATCACGCCATCACCGGGGACAGCCAGGTTCAGAACATCCTGATATCGGAACCAGTCAGTGGCGTCGAAGTTGAGAGCCGTGACCAATGGTGTACCGCCACCACCGCTTATGTTAACAGTCACTGCTGCTTGCGGCTGGCTGTTCAGTTTCACCCGGAAATGGATCTCGCCATTCTCATCCGGCACCAGAGCGTTACCCCCACTACCGACAACATCGACTTCCTCTTCACTAAGGGTATCGACGACAACCAGCTTTTCGGGAAACTCTCCACTGTCGTTAAGCGTAATCGTTGCCGTGTTTTCCCCGTCCCTTACCTGATAAAACTGATAAGTATCCGCGGGGGTGTTGCCGCCACAAAGCTGGTTGGTATCTCCCTTATCACAGGACTTATCCGTAAAATTTTCAAGGGTAAGCGTATAGTCGCCGGGGTCCTTCTGTACCGCATCGGGCAAGGCGGAGAAATAAATTCGCGCCTGGCCTGGCGGCGATAATGCCTGTTCATCGTTGTCTGCGGCATCGCTAATAGGAACCACCACCGCATGATAAACATCATCATCGTCAATACCATCGGTATACTTCTCTGGCTGATTGTAGTTGTATCGACTCGAAAAATACTCAACCCCATGGTCTGCTGCCCTGGTGATGGTATAGTGTACTGCTATCCCGGCGCCGGGAGCACCATTAAACAGCTGTCCATAGACCTTGGTATCGATGGTTTTACCGCTGCTGTAATATTGATCGGGGATTTTCGTGCCGCCGCTGGTCGACCACCCTGCATCGAACGCATCGGTCGCCCGCTCCAGCTGAATGGTGACATACCCCAATGCTTCCAAATCACCGACATCGATTTCCACCGCGGGATCAGGTTCACCGCCCAAGGCATCGGCGGCATCATTGATCACCAGCTTGCTATCCCCGAGGAGTACTTTTGCCTGATAGTTGGCGTCTTCGATAATCACGGTTTGAGAGTAATTATCACCCAGGCGATATCCGTTCCCGGACAGCAATTGCACGGTAAACTTTTCCTGTCCCTCTATGATTTCATCGATATAGGTAACGATACCTGAATCTTCCCCTGGATGATTGACATCACTTGAAGGGACACTAATAAAGAGCTCCTTGCTGCCTTTTCCGGGCAGGGAGTAGTAAAGTTGATCAGGCCAAGCAAAATCCGTTCCTTTGTTTTGTCCGACATTATCTGGGTTAACGCCACGGGTCGCTGTGGTATTGACTGGATCCAAGTAGAAGAAAATTCGGTCGTTGCTGTCCAGCACCTGATCACTGGTTATTTTTAAATAGGCGCGCTCCCCCTCGAAAACACGGTCGATGGGTTTGCCAGCCAGGTTTACCAACTGCAAATTAAGCGTGGGCCAACTGGACGGCTCGAATCCATTGGTGCCAATATTTACATCGGTCCGATTACCATTTGCCGTTTCTGGCTCTCTGACATCTCCTTCTGAATGGTAATAGCTTTCGTAGAAGAAATTCCCACCTTTTGCCGAACCATCCTTTCCTTTTGCCGAAATGGTTTCTGAACCGTGGCCTGCCGACTTACTTGCAGTCCCACCTGATCCGGCTTTGGCAGAATTTCCACCAGTAAAATCCGTGTTTACGATGGCCACATTGGCAGCGAGTCTGACAAAAATTGCTCCCCCCAGACCAGCGCCGCCACCGCCGCCACCGCCTGACCAGCCGCTAGCGTGGTCAATGGTATTATTATCAGTGTTCGACCAACCACCTCCACCACCACCTGCTCCTCCAAGAGCGCCTGCTGATCCACCATCTCCGTATCTACCCGGATCCCCGTCACCTGGGTCGTCATCGTCCCCACCGGCGCCGCCACCGCCACCGCCACCGGCTCCCCAGCCGCCGGTTCCGCCACTTCCTCCATTGCCGCCATGATCTCCTGACTTCCCGGAAGAACGAGAATGATGGGGAGCAGAGCCTCCGCCTCCGCCGCCACCGCCAGATCCCCACTCACCAGCCTTACCAGGATGGCCATCGCTTTCGGAATTGGACTGATCTGAGCCACCGCTTCCTGGATCAAATGGAGAATATGACGCGGAATGATTAAACCTTCCACCCGATCCACCCCGATGACCTGTGTAATTCGCCCCCTCGTGCCCACCGTGACCAGCCTGACCACTGGATGATCCTCCAATAGCGCGGTTTCCATCAAAATAGGACTGTTCAATAATTACCTGTCCCTGATTAACGAAAATCGCACCTCCGGCCCCAAGGCCACCGCCGCCGCCATCACTGCCGTCTTGACCTTTCGCATATCCATCCTCAAACTTCAGGCCGAATAAAGATAAGGTGCCGTCATCGTCGCTGTTAATACTCAGAATCTGCTGGTCACTACCACGAAATGTTACCCCATTCGCCGGATCGCCCACAATCCAGACGTTATCCTGCACACCACTCAAAGCGCCACCCATAAGAGAGGAATGGGAAATCGAAATGCTCCTGCCATTCAGCGCACGCAAATCGACTACGGTAGGTCGATCGTTTGCGAGTGCTTGATTAATCGCATCTTCCACATCCGACTTGTCGGCGCTACTGTCTACCGCGATATAGCCACTAGTCTTCAGGCTTTCATCGATACCTCTGGCAGTCGGACTACCTTCATCGGCCTGGGTTTGGGCGCTAACCGGCTGTATGAGACCCGTTGTGCCTGACGGGTTTTCCCGCATCACGTCAACAGCGATCAGAACGATCAGAAAGATGAGGGCGGTAAAAACAAGTCCAGACTTGGACAGTGATTGACGTTGCATATTAGTGTCACTTCATAATTATTGACATCCCCGTGTCCCGATAAAATTGCGCCATTAAAGCAACCTAACTTTGCATGTTGCCAACCATATGACAGTTATCGTAGCGCAATTTCGACGGGACATGGGGCATTGGTTATTCGATACCATCGCCACTTAGGCTGTGCTCAGGGTAGGGTTTATTCGACGCAATTCGGTTACTTTCGCGATGGCCTGTTCAATAAACATGGGCTCTGGCTAGGTAGTTCAACTTGGACGGTCCTGGCTTGGCCCGACTCACACAGTTTCCCTGCATCACCGACTGAACTGTATTCAGCTATATATCAACGCCTTACGCCCTCCGTCTATCCAGGCGCTGCACACAGATCTGCAGGAGCGAAAAGTGCGTGAAGAAGGCCAAATTGAACACCCTAGGCTCTGGCTTATTCGGAAGCAGTTTAAATGCTTCTGCTTCGATGACGTATTTTCTTGCCGCGGTAGCAGGCTTTCAAATCATTGACGCCGAACTGCGGGCAGTGATTTCGAAATTCACGGATGAGAACCTGAGATAGATTCACCATCAACATAGCCAGATCGACACTGTTGTAAACCGGGGTTGGGTTGACCGGAGGGAGTCCTTAGCGCATCTTCCGCCTGGATTAGGCTCATTTTTGCTCGCTAGGCCGCGTGGCTGCTGGCTTTTCCGCCCCGAGGCATTTTCATGATGTAGCCATGCATCTGAATTTTTCAATATTGACATGGATGGTAATAGCGCTAGCGATCAATTAAAAACTCAATTAATAAAATTAGTTATAACAATCTTTGCGGCTATGAAAATTTGGAATACACCAATCACGCGACACATTCCATCGAAAGCTCATTCTTATCATCGATTTACAGGACCGCCTTAATTATTAAGGTTAAGCTCCAGCAAAAAAACGATAGAATCATGTTGGCAAACATTTCCATCACTGGAGCCTAACCATTGAATGACTGTAAACGAATGCAATTGAGTACGCAAATCAAAAATCTCAAACGCAACTATTTAGGGGTACTTCGCTAGCGCGTAGGTAGTTCAATCTGGACGGTCCTGGCTTGGCCCGACTCACACAGTTTCCTTGCATCACCGACTGAACCGTATTCAGCTCTATATCAACGCCTTACGCCCTCCGTCTATCCAGGCGTTGCACACAGATCTGCAGGAGCGAAAAGTGCGTGAAGAAGGCCAAATTGAACACCCTAGCTAGCGCGTACTCTGGAACCAAGCCATCAACGCATCCCCCGAATCAGGAACCTTGCCTATATTCGCTCTTGACAGCATAGGACGGTCGGCCTATGCCATGGGCTACCTTCGGTGAAAGAACGGGATGCGGTCATGGGTCATGAGCAACGACTTCGGTTCCAAAGCGACGTCCGGTCTATGTCAGGCGATCATCGCTTTGATGCCGCCGCATGACACCTACATCGAGACCCATCTCGGGGGTGGGGCGATCATGCAGCGCAAGCCACCAGCGCGGCGGACTATTGCCATCGATATTGATCTTGCCCCACTGGCCCGGTTCGAGTGCCACTATCCAGTCGAGAAGGTGCATGGCTGCGCGCATCGGTTTCTCCGGGAGTTCGACTTCCACGGTCGTGAACTGCTCTACTGCGATCCGCCGTATCTGCACCAGACCCGCCGCTCCACGCGTCGTTACCGGTTCGACTATGAGGAACAGGATCACGTCGCGCTGCTGGATCTGCTCGAGTCATTGCCCTATTCTGTCATCCTCTCCGGTTACCCTTCGGCGCGCTAAGAAGAGCGGCTGGGACGAGTTGCTGGAGGGGTGGCGTAGCGCGCAGCTGCAGGTGATGAACCGCCGGGGTCAGAACTGAGAAGCTGTGGTTCAATTTTACCCCGGATCGAGTGCACTGGCCCGCCTATGCGGGGCGCAACTTCACCCATCGTCAAAGCATCAAGCGCAAGGCCGCGAGTTGGGGGCGACGCTATCAGGCCATGCCCCCTGCCGAACGCCTGGCTGTGCTCTCCGCGATCATGGCCGTAGAGGCGGGCGAGCACCTCGCTTAGGCCCGGCCCATGAAGATCGGACACATCGAGGTCAAACAGACCCTCGAACAGATCCTCGAACAGGTCGGGCAGCAGATCGAGCAGGAGCGCAACCTCTCTGCGACACTGCGAACAGCGTTGGAACTGTTGCTGACCCTGGTCACCTTGCTGTTGAACCGCTTGAGACTGAATAGCCGCAACAGTAGCAAACCCCCGTCCAGCGACCCCAACCGCATGCGCAAGACCAGGCGCAACACCACCAACAAGCCCGGCGCTCAGACAGGACATACCGGCAACCACCTGGAGCTGGTCGATGATCCGGACCAGAGAGCCACTCGAGGTGGATCGTGCCACGCTGCCCACCGATGGCACCTTTCAGCGCATCGGTGTCGAGCGCCGGCAGGTGTTCGATATCCAGATCTCCAGCGTGGTGACGGAGTATCAGGCCGAGATCCTGGAAGATGAACACGGGCGCCGAGTCGTCGCCCCTTTCCCGGAGCATGTGACGGTCAAGGCCCAATACGCCTCCGGAGTGAAGATCCACTCGGTCTACATGTCCAACTTCCAACTGCTCCCCTACAAGCGGATCGAAGAACACTTCGCCGATCAGTTCGCCATTGCGTTGAGTACCGGCAGCATCGACAACTTCAACAAAGAAGCCTATGAAAAGCTGGCCCCCTTTGAGGATTGGGTCAAGCAGCAGCTCGCCAAGGCGCCCCTCCTGCATGCCGACGAGACTGGGATCAACATCGGCGGACACCGCAAGTGGCTGCATGTGGCCTGCAGCCCCACGCTGACACTGCTGATGCCCCATGACAAGCGCGGCGGTGAAGCCATCGCGGCGATGGGTGTCCTTCCCGAGTACACTGGCACCTGAGTACATGATCATTGGAAACCCGACTACCAGCTGCGCTGTCGCCACGCCCTGTGCAACGCTCACCACCTGCGCGAGCTGCAGCGGACTTGGGAGCAGGACCAACAGCAGTGGGCTCAACACATGCAAGCGCTGTTGTTGGAGATCAACACGGCCGTTGAAGCCGCAGGCGGTATGCTCGACACCCCGCAAGCCGACGCCTTCAGAACGCGCTATCGACAACTCCTGAAAGAGGCCGAGATCGCCTGCCCCCCACCGCACGAGTCACAACGGAAAAAAGGCCAGCGCGGTCGACTGAAACGCTCCAAATCCAGAAACTTGCTGGATCGGTTGATTCAGTTCGAGGACGATGTGCTGCGCTTCATGGTGGAACTGGACGTGCCCTTTACCAACAATCAGAGCGAACGGGATCTGCGCATGAGCAAAGTTCAGCAGAAGATCTCCGGTTGCTTCCGTTCAAAGTTGGGGGCAAAATTCTTCTCCCGCATCCGCAGCTATCTCTCGACCTGCGCGAAGAATGGGGTCTCTTCAGCAGAGGCCCTGCGCCTCCTGTTCGAGGGCCAATGGCCCGCGTTTTTGGGCATGGCACCTGAATAGTTACGGCTCAGCAAGGATTTCGAGATCCTGACTGGGACTGCCGAGAATATGATCCGTATCGCCATGCTCAAGAAAACGCTTGCAAATTGCGGCTGAACTTTTGCCAGACAGACTCTCATCCCAACCTTGTCTATTCTTTTTCGTAAGGAGTTGACAGGGAGGAAGATAAATGGATTTTATGAAGAGTACCTGGGGAAGCCGTCCCAACCTGAAGCTTCGAGCTTGTACGTAGATTGGCTCCCCGCCCTCTTCGCCCATACCGAAGAGTATCCAAGGCCTTGGGCGGCTGCCCGTGAGCCTGCATTCGCAAGGTCGGTAGGCGAGGGTCCAGGGTCGGGAAACCAGGTCGTATTCTAACCGCCTCACTTTAGGAAGGAAAAGAAGATGAAAGTCGCCGGTATCGATGTCGATAGCAAGAAGACCGTCGTTGCGTGCCACCTTGATGACAAAAAGAAGAAACCGCAGAAGTTCGACAACACGCCGGATGGACATCTGTCGATCATCAAGGCGTTGCAAAAGGCAGGCGTCACCCGCGTCTGCTTGGAGGCCACCGGAACCTATCACTTGGACCTGGCCGTCGCGCTGCACGACGCAGGCTTTGAGGTGATGGTCATCAACCCCAAAGCAGCCAGACGCTTCTTCGATGCCTTGCAGAACCGCAGCAAGACCGACTCGGTGGATGCCACCATGTTGGCCGAGTTTGCACAGCGTATGCCTTTTGAGCCCTGGCAACGCCCGGAGGATGACGCCCTGAGACTGCGCGCCTACGCACGGCGTATCGCTGCCCTGAAAGCGACTCGCACCCAAGCCAAAAACCAGCTCCACGCAGCGACACAGACCGCCTTGACGCCGCCGGCGCTGATCGACGACATCAAGCTCAGGATTGCGCAGCTCGATGCGCAGATCGCCACCCTGCAAGCGCACGCCAAGGCATTGATCGACGCCGCGCAGGAGCTGCGCGAGGCGTTCGAACTGCTGGTGAGCGTTACCGGGATCGCTACGGCCAGCGCCCTCCAGATTCTGGCCGAACTCTGTGTTCTGCCACCCGAGCTCAGCGCCAAGCAGTGGGTGGCAATGGCCGGCTTGGATCCGCGCCACTTCCAGTCCGGTACCAGCGTTAACAAAAAACCACGCCTAGCCAAGGCCGGTAACCGCTATCTGCGCATGGCGCTGTTCATGCCTGCTTTGAGCGCCTCGCGTCACGATCCGAACATGCGTGCCTATTTCCTGCACCTGGTCGAGGACCGAGGGCTGAAGAAAATCCAGGCTATTTGTGCCGTGATGCGTCAGCTCCTACACGCCATCCACGGCATGCTCAAGACTCGTACACCATTCGACGGCGCGCGCTTCTACGGCGCTGCCGAAACAGTATCCTGATAGAAAAGTTTTATGGACCAGAAGGCAAATCGGCCTTGCATCGAAACAGAGTATCTACGGGCTATCGCTTCATCGACTGGGTGCTGAAGCTACCCGAGCCGCTGGAGCTGAAATACACCGATACAATCTTCCAAATCGAGGAGCGCCTAAAGATGCCTTATGTCAGTTTTGTCGAACGCCGCGGCGAGGCGCGTGGCGAGGTCCGCGGCGCCAGCATGATTGTCCGCGGCCAGCTCGAGGAGCGGTTCGGACCATTGCCGCAGTCCGTCGTGCGCCGGCTGGAGCAAGCCGACGCCGAGCGGCTACTGACCTGGGGGCGGCGCGTGCTCGATGCCGCAAGCCTCGAGGAGGTCTTTGGCGACGACGGCTGAGCCAGTCGTTCCGCCCTTGCTCCCACGCTGGAGAAATCGTGACAGTATTCAGGCCTTGTGCACAGGATGCCACGCGCAGAGGGCGAAGGATGCGTTTCTGGTCGGGATCGGGAAGCGCTGGGCGGGATACAACTCAAGCGCTGAGACCGGGACAGTATTCCGGAAATCCATCATGAAGAAGATTCACCACGAAGTACGAAGGGGTGTTGCCTGCGCAGAATGTTCGGCTATTCAGACGCTGTATGAAAACTATTTTCTTTAATGTTCGACCTAAACAACGCAATAAATTCGAATAGTCTACTCATAAGCTATTTGATTATTACAAATTTGACGAAGCAATAAACGTGACGATGCAAGATAGACCTGTGACTCACTTGATCTCGGTTCTCTTTCATAATCTTTACTCAGTCGACGAGACCGGCCAAGCCAAGCAAATGTGCGCTCCGCGACCCAGCGACGCGGCAATACATGAAAACCTTTCTTTCTTTTCTGCCTCTTTACAATCTCGAGGGTGCAATTAAATTCAGATAATACCCAATTAAAAAGCTCTTTGCCCATATAGCCGCAATCAGCCCAAATATGCTTTACACTCTGCAGGAGCACGAATAGACGCGTGAGAATTTCACGAGCTGCTTTACCGTCATACACATTAGCTGCATGCACGTAGACGACAAGCAGGCAACCTACTGTATCAGCGACGATATGTCGCTTCCGGCCCTTGACAAGCTTACCACCATCGAAGCCGGATTCGACCGATGACTCCGGTGTCCCTTTGACACTTTGGCTATCAATGATGGCGCCACTTGGATCGGGATTTCGGCCTTTCATTTGGCGCAAACGCGCCCGTAGCTCTGCATTGATCTGCTCCAGCAAACCACTGTGTGTCCACTTGTTATAGTAGTAATTGACAAGGGTGTAAGGAGGAAAATCTTTCGGTAAATAACGCCAAGGGCAGCCTGTCTTATTCAAATAGAAAATGGCATTCAGAATCTCGCGTAGATTCGAATCACGGCGGCGCCCTGTCTTATACGGGTCAAGTTCGTTCAAGACTTGCTCGATGATTGCCCATTCTTCGTCTGACAGGTCACTTGGATAGCGTACAGGTGTATGAACATTATCTGAAGTCATCTTGATTTCTCCGAATAAAAAAGGGAAAATCGTATTAAATCGTTTAGTTTTTCAGATTTTTTAGACGCCAAATCAGTGGTTTAGTTCCCATACAGTCTCTCAACCAGAATGAAGCTCGATTCATATTGTTTGAAAGCAGTGCCCAATAAACGTCCGCCCAGCAAAGATCCGCCCAGCAAAGATCCGCCCAGCAAACGTCCGCCCAACAAACATCAGGTTTTTCACGCCCTGATGTCATGTTTTTTTGATCCCGATCCCGATCAAGTCGCGCTGAGCAGGTTGCTCCCTGGGATATCTTCAGTTCATTTGTCGAGAAGGCTGTGGCCTAGGCTGTCGAAATGTCCTGAGTTTTGATGCCAAACCGATTCCGGGTCTTGGATTGCTTCATCGAACGCACTGGGGAAGCCTCATCGGTGTCCGGGTCGCTATCGGAATCGGCATCGAATCCGCTCATCGATCAAAACAGCCAGCTCGATACCAATCCCTGATTCCGACCTTGACACCGACCCCGACACCGACTATGCATCCATAAACCGGGAAGCGCTTGTTTTAGTGAGACTGCAGATTTCGACAGCCTAGCCAGCCTATAGCCCTTCTCTCGGTAAAGGCGCGGGGCTCGCGTCCAATCCGCTGGCATCTTTGCCGGGTCGCCCGCAAGCGGGCTCCTACGCCGTACGGCTCCCGCGGCGCGTAAAGGTCTGCTTACGAGCGAGGCATCTTGGCCCCTCTGCGTCTCTGCGTCTCTACGGTGAATCCTTACATTCTTTGAAGGCAGCACTTACTTCGACGTCGTTTGACCGACATGCCTGGGCGAGCCAATCTCTGTAAAGCGCAGAGTCGTCGTCCTCCAACAATATCCGTTGGCGCCTTTTTCCGCGCTGGGGCACATGGTGAGAGATACCCGGTACGTTGATTCGTGGAAGCCGAGACATGTATTCAGAAGAGACCGACAGGGAAATGTTGTAAATGGTAAAGCGTCACCGTAATCGCAGTGGGATTGCCTATCCTTAGAGGCTACTTCCACCGCTGATACAGCAGCAACAGCGGCAGACCGGCAACGAACAGCGCGAGAGGTGCCGGTATGGGCACCTGGATGCTGTACCAGGTAGTGCTCCCGCTCACCTCGTTGGCGACCAAGAGCCCGTGCATGCCGAAAGGGCTGTCCTCGGGGCGCACGAAGTACAGACCTTCCGGACCTAGATCGCCGGCGACGATGGTGTCGGCGGGCACGCCGAAATCCCGATCCAGCAAGTAGTCCAGGAAGATCGGGCTCGCAGGGTTGGTGATGTCGTATACCATGATGCCGCCGATGCGCTCCAGACCAACGAAGGCTAGAGTATTCGCGTTGATGCGACCCAGCACCAGTGCCTCGGGCTCCGGTCCCTTGGCGTCCGAGCGGCTATCGAAGCTGTTGTTATCATCGTTGTTGGAGTTGAAGTCGTCCGGATAGAGATTGGCGGTGATCTGCTCGAAGGCGTCGCCGCTGTCCCAAACCAGATTGCCGGCCTCATCGAAGATCGAGAACGAACGCGTGCCGTAGCTGTAGAGGGTGTCCGCAGGGTTGTCGGCAGTGCCGATCTCGGTGCCACTGAAATCGACGGTGCTGACCTCGAGCCGACCGAGGTTGTTTTGCTGCTTCAGCTCCGTGCGCTGCTCAGCGTCGCCGAAGGCATCGGAAAGCTCTAGGTTTTGGACTCGATTATCCTCGTTGCGCGCGTCGCCCTCATTCGCCGTCACGATGTAGGTTTGTCCGTTCGCTGCATAAGCGCCGATGGAATCCGGCATCGGCATGCCCTGGGTCTGCCAGTTCTTGATCCGGATCTCATCGTCGCGGTCGCTGGCGTCGAATCCATTGCCGGCGGCGTTGTGGTCCTTCGTGCCCAGGCCGCGTACCGCGGTGACTTCTCCGGACTGAAGGTCAACCTCCGCGATGGCGTTGTTTTCCTGCAGCGAGACATAGGCTTTGCTGCCATCCGGCGAGACGCTGATGTACTCCGGCTCGATGTCCTGCTGCGGGGTTGCCCCATTGTCCGGGAGGCGGACACCGCTTGCGAGCAGCACATCGCGGCTAAAGTCCGAAAAGTCAGCCGTGGTAACGGTGCCAGGTACCCCAAAGGCATCGACCGGGACAATCGACAGGCTGCCGACCGGGTTCACACCGGCGTCCGGTTCGCCCTCGTTCGCAACCACCGCCTTGGTTCCATCGGGGGTGAAGGTAACCATGTCCGGCAGTGCGCCAACCGTTGCCGAACCGGTCATCGATCCGCCATTGTCGATCTCCACGTCGGCCGCGTCGAAGAAGACGACGGAGCCGAGATCGGTGATGATGGGCGCTGCGACAGCAACGGCGACGCGACCGTTGCTTACCGCGACACTGTTCGGATCGCCGACGGCGGATACGTCGAGATAGCCGATCCAGTCGCCGCTGGCCGCATCGAGCACGTCCACCCGGTTCTTGAAGCCATTGACGACAAAGACACGCTGAGAGCCTGCATCCAGGGTGACGATCTCCGCGGCGCTCTCGTCAAAAAAATTTGCTTGATCGCCACCATCCGGCGCCTGCGAAGCGAAGTTCCGCCATTCTCGATCGAAACTCACGAAGGGCGAGGCGGTCAGGACCGGCGATGCGACAGCCGCGGCGGCGGCAACGGTGATGGACAACAGACGACGAGAGAAGTTTGGCATCAAAGTTCCTTATCTACTGGAGCGGGAGTGTAGGGAAACCATCGACAGGGTAAACGACCAATAAGACGGTTTGATGATAGTCGGGTCGCGCAACCTGCGTTGAGCGGAACCATGGACGGGCTCGATGTCGCGGCAACCCCGTCCATAAAGCGGCTATGGGCAGGTTGCCGCTTCGCGAAGGCGAACGAGAATCCCAACTCAACCGTCACTCGATGTACATATCTCTGTGCTTCGTTCCATCACCCAACCACCACGAACATAAAACGGCATTGCAGGACATGTGTTAGCGTCGGACCCTGATCAAAGGCGCGACCTCTTTCTTCACGGTCGACCTGGCGGAACGGTCGAGTCGCCTGCTGGTGGACCGAGTCGATAATCTGCGGGAGATCGTGCGTGATGTTCGCGAGGTGCATCCGTTCGAGATCGTCGCTTGGGTCGTGTTGCCGGAGCATCTGATCCGGGATGATTTGGATCGACAGCGGCATATCGACTCTGTGCATGACAATCCGCTCGAGCAGGGTGATGTCCAACGCGCCATCGATTGCAGGTTTTCATCCTTTCACCGGGATCTTCAGCATGGGTGACGGCCGAATGGGGCTGTGTGGATGATGTCGCAGGAGACTTTGGGGAATGGCGGTGACGTTGGGATGCGCTCCTCGGCCCAACCTACGGGCTATCGCTTCATCGACTGGGTGCTGAAGCTACCCGAGCCGCTGGAGCTGAAATACACCGATACAATCTTCCAAATCGAGGAGCGCCTAAAGATGCCTTATGTCAGTTTTGTCGAACGCCGCGGCGAGGCCCGTGGCGAGGTCCGCCGCACAGCGACGACGATCCTCCAGCAGCGGGCTACAGTACAGGCGCATCGCCTCCTCGTGGATCGCATCGTAGCCCGGAACTCGTTCATGGCGGATCACCCTCGAGTAGCGACAACCAACTATGATGCTCCCACCAAGTTGCAAAACTTGCAAGCGGACAAGTCAGCTTCTTCCCAAGCCACATTAGGTCAAGATGCTTTGGTTGTTAATGAACCGTTACTTGTTCCATCGTAGATTCTGGTGTGCTCAATAGGGATTATTGTGCTTGTTCTGCTTGTTCCCCCACCGTTTCCCAGAAAAGTAACTCATAGGCTTGCAATAGTCGTGCAGAGCGCTTGATCAAACGAGGTTTGGCTCCGTTTCTGAGACCTTCGGCGATCACGGCGATGGCTTCTTCATCGAAAGTAGGTACCGGGGTCGCAAAAAAGGTAAAGAATGCAACATCCTCGGCCGAAAAATTATAGGGAGGTTTCTGTAGTGCCTCTGCCATGCGTCCGGTATTCTCCCCGAAGATCGGAAAGTTCAGCAGAAATGCGGCAGCGACATCGGCTTGATTGCTGAAAGCTGCAAGTGAGGCCACATAAGCGGGAAAAGCCTGTGCACCCGCACGTGGCTCACACTGATCAAGGTTCCATTTGCTGAGTCCTAAAGCTGCGCTAAAGTCGATAATGAATTGTAATGCAATGATTTCGCCATCCAATATGCCCTTAAAGAAAGTACCGCTCGGACTTGCGCCGAAGCGACTCACCAACAGGGCATTGCTACGTAAATCACGATTAACGATATTGAATTCCTCGCAGGCGAATGCCTCCAGTTGCGCATTTGATACTTCACCTGCCTCTAGCGCCGTCAAAAAGGGAACATTGCGAATCTGGTCTTCAACCGGCGCTAACTCGTCACGCAGTTCTCTTACGATTCTTCGCGCCAGGCGAGTGGCCGGATCGCGACTAGTCTGTACATTACTCTCGAATAGTTCGTTAGCGGTGGCTGCTTTGATGCTGGGCCCGGTCTGTTCAAGTATGACCACTAACACCAATACTATTACTACAAACAAGTTCTTTTTCATTTAAGCCCTCCCCCTCTCTATCTGAAGTTTCGTGTTTTCGTCACGCCACCAGCCGCATGATGATCGTGATGAGTGGATTTCGGGCGGATTTGCCCGGCTCCCGGCAATCGATGTCGAAATCCCCGTCGGCAATGAGCTTAGCGAGTAATCGCCGCATGTCGGCGAAGGCGTATTTTGGTGGTATTGTCCGGAGCGAAACGCCGCTTCGGTGCTCGGCTCAACCCGGATTTGACACCTATACTCAAAATGTCTTTGTGAATCACTATTTTGAGATATCTTGATATGTCGTTATGGCACTACATAGTATCTAGACGGAAACTCATAACGGCGAAAAATACAATGGGTTACGCGACAATTTGACAACGAAGATTGTTGTGCTGTAGGAAAGCTAATTTTGCCCGAAAACGCGAAAAACCGTTGACTAGCACAAAGCGCAGACTGAAACGGGTAAAGCGCTCGGCAATGTTATCGAGTTGATTGGGTAGAGGTATCGGTAGATAAAATTTCATTATTCATGATGTTGCGCTATTTCGGCGAGGAATTCGCGGTGCAGGGGTGCAGGGACTGCCAGTCATCTGCGCAAATCTGCGGAATCTGCGCTTCAACTGCCCTTTGCGGGCTCATCCGTTCTCACCCGCATGCTCGATTCGTACCCGCAGCGGGGCTTGGCTGTCGACGTGTACGTCTCGTTGCGGGAAGGCGATGGTGATGCCGGCGGCGGTGAATTTTTCGTTGATCGCCTCGTTCAGCGCGCTGGCTGTCTTGAAGCGCAGGTCCACCGAGCCGACGAAGCAGCGCAGTACCAGGCCGAGGGCGTTGTCGCCGAAAGAATCGAAGGTCACCGTCGGGCCCGGATCATCGAGCACGTTGTGGTTCTCTTGCGCGGCCTGTTCCATGAGTTCCATTGCCTTGCGTATCGGGGAGCCGTAGGCGACGCCGACGGACAGGACCAGGCGGGTCGTCGGATCGGACAACGACCAGTTGAGCAGCCGCCCGGTGATGAACTCCTTGTTCGGCACCAGCAGCTCCTTTCCATCCCAGTTGCGGACGGTCGTCGCGCGGATCTTTATCTTGGTCACGATGCCGTCCGTGTCGCCGACCGTGACGGCATCGCCCAAACGGATCGGCCGCTCGAACAGGATGATCAAACCACTGACGAAGTTGGCAACGATCTCCTGCAGCCCGAAGCCAATGCCCACCGTAAGCGCGGCAACCAGCCATTGCAGCTGCGACCAGCGTGCGCCGAGAGTACTCAGCACCAGTAGGATGCCGATGGCGACGATGACATAGGTGGTCAGTGCCGTGACCGTGTAGCGGCTGGACGGGGCCATATCGAACCGGCGCAGCAGGGCGAGCTCGATCAGCGCCGGCATGCGCGTTGCGAGCAGCCAGGCAGCGATCCCATAGATCAGGGCCAGCGCTGCCGCTGCCAACGTCACCGGTTGTGCCTGCTCGGTGCCGTCCACAGTGACGCTGGAGTGCCAGAGCACGAAATCGTCGAGGATCCGGAGTGCAGGCAGCGCGTCCTCCCAGATCAGATACAGGCCGATCAGACCGGCGACGCTCACAACCGTGCGGATGAGCTCCCGGGTCTCGGCGCTCAGGGTCATCAGGTCGACCTGCGGCTCTTCAAACGGGAGCTCGACATCGTGGCCGTCGGGTGCATCCGCTTCCGCCCGCGCCGCCTCCTGCATCGCCCGCCGACGCTCCAGCGCCGCCTCGTAGGCGAGCCTCCGCCGCGTCACCATCAGCCAACGCAACGCCAGCGCGTTCGTCAGCACCATGCCGAGCATGAGCCACAGGGTGTTGAGGTACATAATCGCCTCGGTGACCACCGTGTGAATGTAGCCGGCGAGTCCGAGGAGGGCGAACGCCATCGGGATGAGCAACAACAATGGGTACCAGAGCCAATAGGTCCGCATCAGCAGCGGGTAGGTGTTGCTGTGGCGCGCCTGCGCCAGCACACCTCTGCGCGGATGGAAAAGTCGGAACAAGAACCAGACCAGCACTGCATAGAGCGGCAGCGCAAAGAGCCGCGCCGGGGTTCCACCGGTCGTGACCGGACTGAAGTCGATTGCCAAATGGAATGCGAGCCCCGCCGTCGGGAATAGCCAGATTAGCCAGGTCAGGTCGCGGCGCAGGGGAACAACGTTGGACTCGGGCCAGAGGAAGTGGACCCGGGCAAGGCCCCGCGGCAGGCAGATCGCGGCCAGAGCCAAGAGTGTGTACAAGATCATGGCGATGCGCAGCAGGCTGTCACCGACCGCCCGCGGCAGCTCCGTGCTCGCGTCGAGCAGCATGAGGTGCAGGCCGATCACCGCCATCAACAGCGGCAGCGGCGCCGCAATCAGCAGCGTCAGTCCCAGGGTGCGCAAGGTGAGCCCGAAACCATCCGTCGTTGGCTTACCGACCCGATTGGCAATGGCGTGGATCTGCTCGAGCAACCTGCGGCGGAGCCAGGTCAGCGCCACGGCGAGCACCAAGGCGAGCCAGAAGGCGGGACTCGGCGCGAGCTCCTGGAATGCGGTGTCGGCCAATCCGGACAGGTCCGCCGCGGCCAGCATCGTGCCCACCTCGGCAGGTAAGCGGCGCAGATCGTTGATGCCAGTCGGCGCCTCGCTGCGCAACCACAGCACGTTCTCCACCAGGAAGTCCTCGTACTCGACGGTGGCGGCGATCAGCTGGTCCTCGGAGGCGGCGAGTTCGCGCTGCTTGGTCAGGTACAACTCATGGGCCTGTAGGGCCTCGCCGATGAGTTTTCGGCGCTGCTGCACCAGGTTCCGTAGCGCTTCGCGCAGATACGGCGTCAGCGGCTGTTGCAGCGCGTCCTCCAGCGCCGCCACTTGCTCGTCCAGGTCGGCGGTGCGTCGCTCTTCCGCCCGATAGCGCAGTAGGTGCACGTTGCTCCCGGATATCTGGGCGCGGCGCTGCTTGCGTCGTTGCTTGATGGACAAGAGATCCGGCAAGGCCCGCCGCTGCTCGAGAAGCACGGTGCCCAGCTCGCCGGAGAGTTCGCCCGACTCGATGGTCTCGCGGGCGTCGGCGTAGTCGGCATCGATGCGCTCGATGAGCTGCGAGACGCCCGCCTGTGCCGAATCAAGCCCCTGCAGCTGATCGGTGATGGCGTTGATTTCCTTCGACAGGGCGGCGTTGCGCTCCGACAGACGTCCCAACAGGGGGTCCATACCCGCGGTCGCGCGCTGTGCTCGCTCCGCTTCGATACGGGCCTCGTCTGCCACCTGCTGGCGCTTGCGATTGACGACCTCGTTGATGGCCTCCACGCGGGTGGTTATCCAGGCGATGCTGGCCTCTTCGCGGTCCCGCTTTGCCTGCAGCAGCTTCATCCGTATCGGGCGGGTCAGCAGCTCCTGATCGAGCAGCTTGATCTCGGTGCTGAGCGCCTGGTACTCCGTTTCCAGGGCCCAACGCTTCGCCTGGATCGATACCAGGCTGGCCCCCTCCGCCGGCGGCAGCTGGAGCTGCGCCGCGACCGCTTCGCGCTGTTCCGTCGCCTCGGCGAGGCGCTGATTGATGACTGTCGGTCGGCCCTCGTTGTACCCCAGGCGCGCCTCAAAATCGGCCTTTCGGGCCGTCACCGCACCCAGGTCCGCCTGCTCCTTTTGCAGCAACGCCACCAGTTCCTCCAACGGCTGCTGCTGCGACAGCAACAGGTTCGCCAGCGGCGGTGGGATGTTTTCGGGGTCGGTCGCCTCACGCAGCGTCTCGAGCTGCGCGGGGGCGGTTTCGCCCGCCAGTCGATACTCTTCGATCGCATTTTCGTTCGCACGGGTCGTCTCGATCTGGTTCAACGCCTTGCGATACAGCTCGATAAGTTGGAGCTTCGCCTCGTCGGCGAGGTCGATCGCTGCCTCCACCTCCGCGATCTTCGACTCGAGCACCGCCGGCGTGACCGTCGATCCGGCACGGACGCCGTCCATGGTCTGGGCAGCGGCGGGCAGCCAGGGTAGCCAAAGCGTCGCGAGAACAAGGGCTGCAATGAGCGAGAGCGCGGACCGCGTCATCCGCAAACCACTGGACGATGCGCATGGGAAGGCGGTGAACGGCTTGGCGCAATCCTTCACCACGCATACCCCAGTTTGAGCCGCACTGTCGTGTCGGTGGTCTTGGCCTCCACCGCCGGATCGCTGTCGTACTCGATATCGTACTCGATGCCACCGACGATGCCGGAAATCAGAGGCACCCGCAAGCCTGTCCAAGAGCGCCAGAGCTGCTTGCTCGTGTCGTTGGTTGCCCAGAATGCGCGCTGGGTGTGATAGAGCTGTAGTTGGTCCTTCCAGACAACCTGATCGTAGTCGAGGTACCAGAAGGGACCCCAAAACCGGCGATCCTGGGTATCGTAGAAATCTTCGCTGATGTAACCCGGTCCAAGCTCAGTGCGTAGATTTCGCTGCGCACTGTCAGAAAAGCGGTAGCCCAGCGTCGAGGCGACGCCGACACGAAGGCGCTTATCGGCAAAGCGGTCGTGGCCTGCCAGCACCCAGCCGGCGGCATACCAGGGGCTTTCGAAGAGGCGGCTGTACTTGACGTCCAGCGACCAATTTTGGCTGGTCTTGACGCCGCTGCTGGTGTCGTACTCGAGGATTCCGGCGCTTTCGATGCGATGCCAGCGCCAACGATAGTCGAGGTGATAGTCGAAATCGAGCTCGTTCTGGTCGGTGTTGCCTGCCTGGCTCTTGCCGGCCAGATTCACGCCACCGCTCAGTTTGCCGCCCTCGCCGGACTCCCAGGGCTCGGGATCGATCACCCGAACCCGGTCGGGGACGACGCGGATGGGCTCGGACGAG
Organism: Thiohalocapsa sp. PB-PSB1; assembly: GCA_016745215.1. Classification (GTDB taxonomy): domain Bacteria; phylum Pseudomonadota; class Gammaproteobacteria; order Chromatiales; family Chromatiaceae; genus Thiohalocapsa. The sequence goes on along the minus strand of CP050890.1, from coordinate 1,398,954 downwards.
GCGGATCTGCGCACGCTGATCCTTTCTGCCATGGGCGAGAACTCGCTGATACTGCCTTTCGTTTCGTCGTCCAGCAGCGCCAGGCGCGGCGCATCGAAGCGCACATTCTGCACCTTGGAAAGATTGATGTTCAGCGTGCCGGCATAGTCGGTCTGCAATTGCAGGGAGATCGGATCGATCCGCACGACCGAGCCGGTCAGGCGGTCGCCGTTGCTCATGATCACCTCGTCGGCGACGCTGCAGGAAAAGACGAGGAAACCGGCCAACAGGAGAATGCGTGCTATACGCGGGCGCCAGCAACAGGTTGCGCTGGAGCGACACATGATCCGGCAGGACGGTCTCGGCAAATGATCGTGCAGGGCTGTTGACCTTCGAGATCCGTAGTCCGCCACGCCGGCAATCGAGATCCGGGACGCCCGAGTCCCGCGCGACATCGGCCGCGGTTCACTCGGACGGCAGGTCGGGAACCTTGGCGAACTGCATGGACGAACCTCTTGGGAATAGCGCTTCACTCCTGTCGCCCCTCCATCCGAGAGCCGCAAGGGCATGGCCTGATTCCTTTCCCAACGCGTTGCGTTAGCTGGTGAGCGGCGCCTGCGCCCTCGGCTAGATCCTTGCCGAGTTGTCGGTAAAGCGCGGCCTGCAATCTGCCAAGCGCTCGCGTCAGCCAGCGATCGCTCAGCGCCAGTCCGATGATCTGGATCGTCATCCGCGTCGGCCCAGTTTGATGCCGCCCCAGACGGCGAGAAACAGCACAAACCCGATATAGCCGAACATCGGGACATAGGTGCTCGGCTGGGTCAGGTTCGCCATCGCACCGAGCGCTACCAGCGGCGCCTCCAGCCTGGCCACGTTCTTGAGTGCTGCGTCAAGCGCGGCAACCTCTTGCAGGGTCGGGTCGAGCGCCGCAACCTTGTGCAACGCAGGGTCCAGTGCCGCCGCACCTTCCAGAGACGCACGCAGTGCAGCGACGTTGCCAAGCGTCGGGCCGAGGCCGGCGACAGCGGTGAGTTGCACATCGAGTGCGGCAACGTCGGCCAGCGGCCGTTGCAAGTCGGCGATCCGTATCAGCGCCGGCGTCATCTCGGCCACGCGTCCGAGCGTCGGTGTCATCTCCGCCACGCGCTCCAGCGTGGGTTCCATTCCGGCCACCCGCTGCAGCGGGTTGCGCAACTCCCCGGCCGCGGTCAGCGGTGCCTGCAGCCCGGCGACGGTGACCATGGGTTGCTCCAGGCCGGTCAGCTGCTGCATTGGTTCGCGCAAATCTGCGACGGCCTCCATCGGGACCCGAAGTTCTGCCACTTGCTGCAGCGAGGGGCCGAGATCGGCTACGTCTTTCAGTTCCTGCGGCATCTCGACCAACAGACGCCTTGCGGCACAGCCGCCCAACAAGAGCGCAGCGGCCAGTGAAAGAAGCAGCGCCAGCCGCCAGCCCGAGCTCTCGCAGCAAGAGCACCGAACACTTGGCTGGCAGCTGGCCGGACCGCTCGAGGATCTGTTGATGTGCATGCCAAATCGTTCCTTCAGTCCGCGTAAGTCTTACTCGAAACGCTCAGTCTTTGGGAAACTTCCAGGTAATCTTCCCGGTCCGAATCAGCCGTCGCCCAGGCGCCCCGGGCGGAGTGCCATTTCGAACCAGCTCGATCAGGTCGGCGCTCACCCGTGGATTGCTCGTGAAATAGGCGTGCCCCCAGCGGTCGGTCCGCTTTTCATCATTGTCGATGATATCGATGGAGCCGACGCTGTCGTAGTAGTCCTGAGCGTGCTCCGGGATGTCGTCGGCCGTGAGTTGGCCGACGCGGTCCGCGCTGCGGAACAGAAACTGGGATAAGCGCAACGCCTTATCCTCCGACGAGGCGTAGATGGTGAAGCGCCCGCGGAAGAACTTCGGTAGGTGCGGCGAGGTCCAGTCGGTGATCATGTCCGGGTCCGAGGCAAAGATCTCCAACTGCTGCGAGGCCACGTCCTTGTCGATGTCTGGTGACATCAACACCCAGTTCTCGAACTTCAGCGCCTCGGCCGGACTCTGACCGGCGGCGATGGCCTCGATCGAGAGCTCCCGGATGGCATTCAGGAGAACCGCCGTCCCGCGGCTATGGGCCAACAGTTGAATCCCCTCCACACCGGACGTTTGCGCCAGCGTCCGAATGACCTTCTTCAGGTGGCCCACCGAGTACTGCCCCGACTCCGTGGTGCTGACGTAAGACGTTAGCGGATTGCCCGTGCTCGAGGCCGGCCAGGTGAAGAAGCTGCAGACGTGCACTCGGCCGAAGAAGTGGCACAGTTCGGCGGCGGTATAGGCCGCCGTCGCAAAGGTCTCGTTGAATCCGTGCACGTAGAGCATGACCTGCTTGGAGGGCGCCGATTCCAGACGCCGCTGCACCTCCGCTTGCAGCGCCTTGTTCGCGCGCCGATGTGCGGCCAGCGTGTCCGGGTCGCGTCTGAGGCCAGTTGCATCCGCTTGCAGCGGATAGGGCTCCATCGGGTAGCGGCCCAGCTCCTTGACAGCGCCGACCTCCAGCACGATCTGCTCGTCTCGGGGATCGGAGAGACTGTAGCGCTGCAAGTCCTTCCAGTCCATCCGTGGCAGCAACGCCACGTCCACCGACCCGAACACCAAGAATCGCGAGCGCTGTTGCCCATAGGGCAGCTCGGCCTCCGGGTCTTCCTCCGGGGCGCGATCGGTGATGTAGAGCAGGTCGACATTGCTCTTGCGGCGCTCGGGCGGAACCTCGTCGAAGATGGTCTGTGCCGCCGGGAGAGGGTAGATCTTCGGTGTCGGCATCAGTTCCCTGAGCTTAGTGGCGCAGCCGCCAAGAACGATCGTACCGGCCAAAATCAGCAGTATGGCGATAGCGCGCCAAGACCGGGTGTTTTCTCGCGAGGCCATGATCATCAGTGATTACCTATGCATGTGTACCTGGCGCATATCGCTCTGTAGTCGAGGACAGCGCATGAGTCTCCGAGCTATTGCAGGGCAGCCGGAGCGGGGACAGGTGCGGATTGTCTACCACTTTCGGTCCTGGTTCTGACCAGAACAGAGGCGGTGGTGCCGACGCGCAGCTTGACCTGGTCCGGCACCTGTTCGAGATGTACGCGCACCGGCACCCGTTGCGCCAGTCTGATCCACTCGAAGGTGGGGTTGACGTTCGGCAGCAGGTCCTGGCCGGTGCTGCCGTCCTGCTGGGCGATGCCCCAGCCGATGCTGTCGACGACGCCGGTGAGCGGGGCGTCCGGGTAGCTCATCAGCGTGATGACGGCCTGATCGCCGGGCTTGATTCGCCCGACCTCGGTCTCGCGGAAGAAGCCGTGCACCCAGTAGCTGTTGGCGTCGACCAGGGCCAGCGCCGGCTGGTTGGCCACCGCTTGGCTGCCCAGGCGCAGGTTCAGGTTGGTCACATAGCCGTCCACCGACGCCTTTACTTGGGTGAACTGCAGATTCAGCTGCGCGGTTTCCAGCGCGGCCTTGGCGCCGCGCAGCTGGGCGTTTTCCTCGCCAGGCGCACCCAGGTCCGCCTTGGCCCGCGCCAGCTCGGCCTGCGCCTGCAGCTTGGCGGACTGGGCCTGCATCAGCCGGGACTCGGCCTTGTCCAGATCGGCCTTGGCGACCTTGTTGGACGCCTCGGTCTGGTCGAATTGGCGCTTGGCGATGTCGCCCTTCTTAACCAGCTTGGTGGCGCGATCGAAGTCCGCCTGCGCCCGTACCGCCTCGGCCTGGGCGCTCTCGACGGCGGATTGGGCTTGCTCGATCTGGGAGCCGCTCTGCTCCAGGGCGGCCTGGGCGACGTTGACCTGCTGCTCGAGGTCTTTCAGGTCGTCACGGGTCTCGTCGAGCTTGGCGTGGGCCTGGTCGAGGGCCGCCTTGTAGGTGCGCGGGTCGATCTCGAACAGCAGATCGCCGGCGTTGACGAACTGGTTGTCCACCACCGCGAGCTTGACGATGGGGCCGGAGACCCGCGGGGCGACCTGGATGACGTTGGCCCGCACCTGGCCGTCGCGGGTCCAGGGGTTCTCGATGTAGTCCCAGTATTTGTAGGCGACGGCCGCCGCCGCGACCAGGACCACGGCGCCGGTGAGGAGGACTTTGACGGTTGCGCCCATGATGTTCAGCCCGGTATGACGAAGGTTGCGAGAAGGACGGTGTAGGTCACGGCCAGGGCCAGCAGCACCAGCGGCGGGTAGGCGAAGAAGCGCGAGAGCCGGTAGCGGTTGAGCAGGTGAGCGCTCAACCAAGCGGCAGCGGTGCCGAGGGTTGCGGCGATCAGCATCGGCGGGAAGTAGACGCCGCCGATGACGAATTCACTGGGGATCAGGTTCATAGCGTTCTCCTCAGACATCGATGCGATAGCAGGCGTGCTCAAAAACGCGACTCGCGCCAGGCCCCCCAAGGGATGCCCTCGGCGACGGTCGCATAGTTCAGGCCCGCCTCCGACAGGCCCCGATAGGCCCCGAGCAGCCGGTACAGCCGTTCCCGGTCGCCGTCGTCGAGCGCGCCCTCCGGGGCCCGGTTCATGGTCTCCGCCACCCGCTGCTCCAGCCGCGCGAGACGGGTATCCAGCCCGGCGCGCAGGCGCTCGGCGGGCTCGCTTGCGGTCTGCTTGGACCAGGCATCGACGACCTCCAGCACGCGCAGCCGCCAGGCACGCACGTCCGCAAGCAACTCGCGCTTGACCAGCGCCGCTTGGGGCGCCTCGCGGGCGTCGAGCAGCTCCAGCATGCGGTAGGACAGCGCCTGGAGACTGGTGGTCAGGGCCTGGATCTGCTCCGGCGTGGTCCCCGGCAGCGCCCGGGTATCCACGGCCGCGCCCCAGGCGGCGAGCTTATCGGGCAGGCTCGCGATCTCGCGAAGATGGTAGGCCCGGCGCCAGCGCGCGATGGGGCCCGGCGTCTCGGTGATGCCCCAGGGCATGGTGGTGAGCAGAAAGGCGATGCTGCGGAAGAAGCGCCTTTGCAGGCGCAGGAAGACCTTCTCGGCCGACGCGGGCGCCGGGACATTGGCCGTGATCGCGAGGATGATGAAGACCAGCGGGAACATCAGCGCCGTGTTGGCCACCGAGAGGAAGCTGTAGGTCTGCTCGTTGGAGATGCCGGCCACGAGGACGAACATCATCAGGCCAAAGGCGCGCCCCAGGGCCTGCTTCGGGGCGTGGAAGAGGTAGCAGACGGTGAAGGTCACCGCGAACAGCAGCGCCCCCAACGCGGCGAACCCGGCCAGATGGGGCATGACGAAGATGTAGAGGACGCCCGCGAAGCCGATGCTGACGATGGCCGGGATCAACACGGCCATCAGCGGCAGCATGGGCATGGTCGCCACCGCCATCCCGAACGGGGCCAGCATGATGACGAAGGCGCTGTTGCCGGGGATCTCGGTGTAGACCCAGAGCAGATAGGCCAGCCACAGGCCGAGCATGACCCTAAGCCCCGCCATCAGCCGGTCGCGATCGATGAGCAGGCGCGGCCCGGCGACCGCCGCGGGGGCCGGCGGCGCCTGTTCGGGGCCGAATCCTTTGATGTCGGCGATGGTCTCGAACAGGGCCCGCGTGGCCTCCTCCAGCTTCAAGGAGCGGTTGCGGATCACCGCCAGGGCGGCCTTCTGGAACTGGGTCAGGGCGCCGACGGCCTCCCGGTCCCAGGGCAGCGCGATGGCGCGGGGGGTGCGCTCGGGGGCCTCGCCTTCGAGCATGCGCTCGGTCTGCGCCATGCGCGCATCCAGCTCATCGGCCAGATCGTCGATGTTCGGCAACAGGTGCGTGAGCTTCAGCGTCTCGACCTCGGCAAAGCTCTCCCGCCACTTCTCCATCTGGTCCATGACCTCCGCCACCCAGGCTTGGACCTGCTGCCACTGCCGGCGCACCTCCCAGACCTCGTAGCTGTCGGTGCGCGCCGCGGCCAGCGCGGACTTAAAGCGGTTGAACTGTTGCAACTGCTGAATGCGCTGGGCATGGACATCCTCGGCATCATTCTCCCCCCGCAGTCGGCGCAGAAAGTGACGGAACAGCCCATGCTGGGTGGCTGTCAGCTCGCGGGCCGCCTGGATCATCTCGCCTTGGGTATTGCTCGGCCAGAGCAGGACCGTGACCAGGGTGTAGGAGAGGATGCCGACCCCGGTCTCCAGGATGCGCAGGATGGCGGTGTTGAAGACGTTCTCGGTGGGCGGGAGCGAGCCTAGGCAAATGACGGCGGCGACGAATCCGGCGGCGTTCCAGAAGTACTGATGCTCGCTCGCCGCCATACGATAGGTGCAGTAGCCGATGAAGACGGTCAGTACGGTGAAGAACCACCAGCGCTCCTGCGGAAACAGCGCGATCAGGGTCAACGAGAAGACCGCCGCCAGCAGCGTGCCGGCCATGCGCATGATGCCCTTGTTCAGGGACTGCCCGATGGTGGAGAGGCTGATGACGGCCACCGCAAAGCCGGCCCAGTGGGGGTTGGGCCAGTTCATCGACAGGGCCAGGTAGTAGGCGATGGTCATCGCCAATGCGGTCTTGATCGCCTCTTTGACGCGCTTGGACAACGGCATGGTCGTTTCCCGAAGGCCCGCGGGATCAGCGATCGGCCAGTAGCCGCTCGAGCTGATCGGCGCTGAACAGTCGGCCGACGGTCAGGCCCTGCACGATGATCGAGAAGGCGACGACGCCGTAGGTCATGTGCAGGATCACCGCCTTGTCCGGACTGTCGGGCAGCGACATGGCCATGGCGATGGCGAGCCCGCCGCGTAGACCACCCCAGGTGAGCAGGTTGGTCAGGCCCAAGCGATCCGCCTCGAGCGCACCGGCCGCGGTCAGGCCGCTCAGCGAGATGGTGACGCTGAGCCAGCGCGCTGCCAGGCAGACGAGCACGGCGATGGTCGCGGTCGGCAGCAGACCTTCGCTCGGCACCAGCACGATATGCAGGCCGATGACCACGAACAGCACGGCGTTGAGCACCTCGTCGACGGCCTGCCAGAAGGTGCCGAAAGGTGCGCGCTGAGTGTCCAACAGCCGCGGCAGGCTGAAGTTGCCCACCACCAGACCGGTCACGACCATGGCGATCAGTCCCGACACCTCCAGATGCTCCGCGAGACCATAGCCCAGGGAGACCACGGCCAGCGAGATCAGCAAGTGGGTTCCATAGTCGCTGGTTCTCGTCATCATATGATGCATGACCGCGGCGGCGACGACTCCGAGACCGACACCGCCGAGGACCTCGCGCAGGAACATGACCAGGGCATCCGCCAGAGTGGGCTGCTGGGTGCCGACGGCAACGGCAAGGAAGATGGTGAAGATGACTACGCCAACGCCATCGTTGAACAGAGATTCGCCGTTGATGATGGCTTCGAGACGCGGGGGCAGCCCGACTTTGCCTAGAATTGCCAGGGCGGCGATGGGATCCGTCGGCGAGATCAGGGCGCCGAAGACCAGAGCGAACATCAAGCCGAGAGTGATGCCAACCAGACCGAGTAGCCACCACAGCGCGAATCCAATCAGGACCGCGGCGATCAGCGTGGCACCGAGCGCCAGGGTAAGAATGACCCACTTCTCCTCGCCCAGGGTACGAATATTCACGTTGATGCTGCCCGCGAACAACATGAAGCAAAGCACGCCATTCAAAAGAGTTGCGTCTAGCGAGAGGCGGGTCACGAAGGCCTGCTCCTGCGCGAAGCCGTCGCTAATGCCGAGGGCGTTCAGGAGCATCAACACCAGCATGAGGCCGAGCGCCAGCAGCATGAGACCGATCATCTGCTGCAGGTGCAGAAACCGCTCGTTGATGTAACTGAACAGAGCGGTCAGTCCGAGGCTTGCCGCGACGGTCAAAAAGACTTGCATAGGCTGCTCCTTACGTGTGCACCGATTGTTGAAGGTCTTCTCTTGCGCAACTGCGAGCGATATCCGGTCGATTCTTCCCCTGGCAGTGGGGCAGTGGGCAAGATCGGGCGGAGGATCGCACGCATTCGTTACTGTCGCTTTCCTTAAGCTAAACAGGTTTTTGGCTTGGGTGTCGCCTGCCGACTCATTCGCTACCGCTATCGGCGTCGGTATCGGTAATCGGTATCGGCGTCGGTATCGAACTGACCAACCCGATACCGCCAAGCTCCTCGCTGACCGCGTAGCCACGCTGTCCGAGCTTCGTTGGCATGGCCACAATACCATCGAGCAGTGCCTTTTGCTTGCCGTTGTCGTCTGCGGACAACGCATCGCACACCAGCGAGCACGTCCTGAATCGCAGCGCACTCCAGCGCCGAGCCACGTGCGATTTCAAACGACCGGCGTCGATCCCCGCTCGTCGCTTTGCCGTTTCGATGGCCGCAGGGTATACGTCCAGCTTATCATGACCGAATGGCATATGGCGTGTTCTCTCTCGATTCCGATTCCGATAGCGACCCCGACCCCGATTGCACTCCGCCGATGTCTGGATAGCGTTGTATAGGTTATTCATGAACCGCTACTTATTGTCCGCGACGACCGTGGCCCAATCCCTTCCAGCAGCGCTGGAACACCGAGAACAGCAGTGCCGTCGTCCAGCCGACCAGGAGGATGCCGTTCAAGGCCTCGATCCCGCTGAGAATGCGCCATTCGTGGTCGATCAGGGTAATGTCTCCATAGCCCAGGGTGGTGAAGGTGACCACGGAGAAGTAGACCGCCTGCTCAAACGAGGCCAGTTGGTCCCCGGGCAGGACCAGGACATACGCCAGCGCCCAGATAACGACCTCGACCAGATGCAGTATCAGTAGAACGACCGCGGTCCAGGCCAGCGCGGGCAGGGCCGCGCCAACCCTGAAGTTACCGCTCGGATCGGCATAGCGCTGCACCAGGTGGCGAGCCCAGTAGACCGTCCCGAGGGCGTGAATCGAGACGGTTGCAGCGACCACAACGACCGTGGTCAATAACATTCCCAGCATCGATAACATTCCCAGCATCGCTTTCTGTTTCTCTGTCTTCGATCGTGAATGAGGGGCTCGACCTCGAGGAGGCCCGAGGCATCCTGGAGACGGCCCGCCGGTTGCGTTCGAGAATAAGGTCGGTCCCGCGAATACCCCGTGCAGCTTCGCGTCGTGGAGAAATCCATCGCCCTCCTGGGAGAATGGAATGCATCCACCCCGGTGTCGTCGCCACCGATATCCAGACTCATGTCCAAGCCGATCATGAGCGCGATCAGCGATTGCGCCGAACACCGCCAATCAGCGTGCTCCCGATGGCGCCGGCGGCGGCACCCTTGCCCGCATCGCCGGCGATACCGCCGATGACGGCGCCTTTCGCAGCGCCGCGTAAGGTATCGCCGCCGACGTCCCGCGCCGGCGAAGCGAGTGGCGCGATCAGTACCGCCGCCAGAACGCCTGAAAAGATGGCCCGTTTGTTCCTTGGAGAGTCCTTCGGATCTCGAGCTCTTTGCAACTCTATCTACCTCGGTACGTTAGAGTCAATGGCCTTTGTGCTTACTGAGGTATGCAGGAACCGATCCCTTCGCCGGACACCGGCAGGGTCAGCCTGCCGTTGCTCTTGCCGATGGTCGTGCTCCAGCCCGTCCCCTGGTCGACGCCGAGCAGCACCAGCGAGCCGCCTTCCGCATGTGTACTCAGAATCTCCGAGGTCCGCTGCTCGCCGTCCGCGCGAACGTTTTGCGCAACCTTGTTTTGCACACCGATCATTCGAGTCGGCACCCCGCACCTGATGTCAGGGGATTGCATTTGTCGGACGCGCCGACAAGCCCCTTGCTAGGCTGTCGAAATGACCTGAGTTTTGATGCCAAACCGATTCCGGGTCTTGCATTGCAACATCGAACGCACCGAGGAAGCCTAATCGGTGTCGGGGTCGCTATCGGAATCGGAATCGGAATCGGAATCGAATCCGCTCATCGATCAAAGCAGCCAGCTCGATACCAATCCCTAATTCCGACCCCGACACCAACACCGACTAAGCATCCATTAACCGGGAAGCCCTTGTTTTAGTGAGACTGCAGATTTCGACAGCCTAGATCGTAGCCCAACCTGATTATTCACTCGATACCGCACGTCGACTTGATCTGCTCGATGCGCGCATCGATGCGCTCGTTGTACTCACCGCTCGCGATCTCCTTGCTCTTTTGCTGCGTGCCGGTTAGCAGGTGGAGCACAGCGGTAGAAGGTATGATCGACGTCACTCCCTTTTCCATCTGTTCGAGCGAGCTCTTCTTCTCGGCCTCGAGCTTGGCGATCTCCTCCTTCGCCGTGTCGCAGTCGACCGAAGCTTCCTGTCCTAGACTTCCGCTAGACAGAGTCGCGAGAAGCAGGATCAAGCTAGGAAGGATGACAATTTTCATGGTTCGTTTCTCACTCTCGGCAAAGTTCATTGGAATCAGCGTTTAGCTGAAGACGCACACGAGGGATCGAGCGTCGTCCGGGCCAACTGTGCCCAGCTGCTGCGTTCCTCTCCCCTCGGGTCCGGATGCAACCCCGGCTCGACCGATCTGACTGAAGCTTCAGCGCAGAAAGCGTTGGCTCGTGTATCCTGTTAACGACATTGCCGCCTGCGCATGATTCAGGGTCGACAAGAAACGCAGAACTCATGGCTTGCGATTTCAATGCAAACGGCTCGGGCATGAATGCGAGGCATGGATCGAGCGCTCGGACGACGGATCGTACCTTAAGCGATGTTGTTACCCATTTCCTATGCAGATTGCGAAAACATCCTGGTAGGACGAGCTGCATGGAAAGAAATCGCACCCTTCGAAGCTGATGTCGAGCAGTTGGTCAGAGCCGCGGCCGTGATGTTTGCGACTCTTCATCTGCGCAAACCGGCGAGATGGCGTTTCTCCGCCGGGTATGGCCTCAACACAGTGCGCATCATGAAGAGGCACGTTACGCAAGCGACAGAGTCCCCTCGAGCAGCACGTCCGACACCAAGCACATGCTTTGGATACCGCACCCTGTCCACGCGAAATCTGCGACCAATCAGGTTCGATACACGAAAACGAATGCTCAAGAGTCCACATCGGTGGCGCGCTGAGGTACATCTCGCGCTGGGTGCGGGCCTGCTGAAGTCGGTATACCAACGAGTTGAAAAAGGTGGTCTGTCCCCGTTTTCCCCGTGTCCCCGTTTTCCCCGCTCCCCGCGTAGAACAGATGCGCTTCATCCATCACGACCGATCCGAAGCGCCCCTGCCACAAATGTCCCGTCGCTCTCGAGCGCGCATTGATATACCCGGTGTACCGGCGGTGAGCATCGGCAAAGGTCTGGCGCAGACCGTCTTTGTCGGAAGGCACAGCGACGAGGTGGACATGATTGGGCATAAGGCAGTAGCACCAGATTTCCGTCCCTGACCGTACCGCCGCCTCGCCGAGGAGATCGAGGTACAGCTCATAGTCTCCTTCCTCAAAAAAGACTTGGCTGCGCCGGTTCCCCCGTTGGGTGACATAGTGCGGGAGTCCGGGGATAACGATCCTGGGAAGTCGTGCCATGCTAGGAGAGTGCCATATTTAGTGTATTTAGTAAACTGTCACCGTAACTTTGTCACCGTAACTTAACTGTCACCGTAACTTGAGAGTTATTTGTCCGCCATTGATAGGGGTCAGCTAAATGGTGACCCCCTGACCTGTGACCCCGGCTGCCCTGCGGCCCCAGATGGCCTGACCCCGGCTGCCGCACGGCTGCCGCATGACCCCGCCTGCCGCACTCGTATGCGCTACGCGGGTTGCGAATTTCCCGGATCGTTGAGCGATTCAAGACGGGCGATCCATGCTGCGAAGCGTGGGCATTTTGCCGCGATGCCGGCAATGCCTATTGCCTGCGTCACGCGCGGGCCGTGCAAGACCTTATCCCAGCCCGGATAGATGCCTGCGAGACGTCGCGATGGACAGGATTCATAACCGTCGTCGATCTGCTCCGGGGGGCCGCATTGGGCGACAACATCCGCCAAGCGTTTAGCGATCTCGGGCACGGCAAGAATTTCCGCCGTCTTGTCCGGATCGGCGAACATCAACGCCTCCAGCTCGTATTGCTGGATATAACCTATGACGCGAGCCCTGGTGCCTTCCGGTGCCCGCTCGCCGATCGCCGTTGCCAATTCGTCCGGCGTCAACCCCGCCCGCCGCTGAAAGGCGTAGTAGTCGTAAAGCGTAGTGACCCGGTCGAAATTGGGCAGCAGACGCTTCAACTCATTCGCGATGCGATCAAGATTCGCAGGCCCTCGAAGATCGATCGGCGTTGTGAAGATTGCAAACTGCCGCAAGTGCGGAGCTAGTGTCGTGTTGACGAATTCTCGCTCGGTCGAGCCTTCCACGCTCACGGCCAGACGAATCAAACCGGAGCCCCTCCCAAGACGTTCTTCTCCCAGAGATCGCCCAGGCGATAGTCCTCGAGCCAACCTTCCAGGTTCGCCGCGGCCAGCCGCCTGAACTGGGTCGCATCGTCCTTCGTCTCGACAATTATCAAGTCCTCGGGCTGGAACTGACTTGCGAGCGTCGCCGACTGCGTTGCCACAACAATCTGTGACCGCGCCGCCGCGCTACGCATCATGCCTGCGAGTAGCTGGATTGCATAGGGATGCAGCCCAAGCTCTGGCTCGTCGAGGATGATGAGGGCCGGCAGGACGGGATGCAGCAGCAGCGTTGCCAGAGAGATGAAGCGCAACGTGCCATCGGAGAGCTGGGAGACATCGAATGGCGCATCAAGGCCGCGATGCCTCCACCGCAGGCGGATCAGATCGGTCGTACCCAGCTCGGGCTTCAGCTCGAAGTCGTGAAAAGGCGGGAAGACACGACGCACGGTATCGACGATCCGCCGATAATCATCCAGACGATGATGTTGAAGGTGGTATAGAACGGCTGCGAGATTCGCTGCATCGGACTCCAGAGGCGCAGCAGCGGACCCTCTATGTGTCTGCTTCACAGGGGCAGCCTCGGAGGTGTCGTCGAAATGATATTGCCGCCATGAATCAATGTGATTGTAGATGCGGTAACGCCAATCTCGATGTGATCTCCAGCTCCATCTCAGCTCTGATTCGTTGCTACCCGCTGTCGCGAGTCTTCTGACACCGACAGGGCTTCCGATACTGCCGATATCGATGCGTTCCCCCTCGAACACGAGCTCGCCCTTCTGCGTAGGCACAAGCTTGCAAATATAGCTGGCTTTTGAATAGCGCAGCGTGAAAGATAAGCAATTCGATACCTTGCGGCCAAAGTGCAGCACTGCGTCTGCTCCGCCAATCTGACGGACATGGAGCTGAAGGTCCTGGTGCACAAGCTTGCCGACGAATCTGAACAACTTGAGCAGGTTGGATTTGCCTGCGCCATTCGCCCCGATCAATATATTCAAAGGGCGCAGTCCGAGCCCCATTCGACGAACGGACAAGGCGCCTTCAAAACGGATACTTTCAAGGCGGTCGGGCTGCGCCATCGATAAGACTCTCTCGCGATGAGGAAAAAGTTCGGCCAGGCAGATTTTCCCGGACAGGTGACATGCCTCAGGGAAACGCTGAGATATTCGGCGTTTCCCCGAGGCAGGATGCCTGGACAGTTTTCAACTGCTTAAGCATTTCAAAAATAGAGCAAAGCCGCAATCGCATTTTCTGCCTTGCGAGCCGAAAAATGCCTGGACGGCATTTTTTGTATCTCCCAAGTGGCCGGATGCAAACCTTGAGTTTACCTCGAATGTCGTTACCGGGCATTCGGTCTCGGCTCCCGGTCCGCTTAGGGCGCATGCCCGATAGGGCGATCCGCGTGTGACCGGCATGTTAGCCCGTCTTCGCCTATTCAGCCGAAATTGCAGCGTAATCCATTGATCCGTCGTCTCCGGACCCGAAAGGTCGGCACTACAGGTCGTCTCGCCAACTCGCCAGGATCGTTGCTGCGGTGCTCTTTATTCCGCCAGTTTCGCGGTTCGAGACGCTTGGTGCAACGGGTAAGGTCGGCACTACAGCGGGTTTCGGCACTCGCCCGCCAATAAAAACAACGCGTTGAGCGTCTCATGAGGCCCAGAATCAAGAAATTCCGGGTCGAACAGTCGAAGTCGGGTTAGTCGGCTAGCTGGTGCAAGTCCAGCCATGACCCTTGGAAGAGGGGAACATGTAGGCGAAGGCAAGGGTGTCCGAAGAAACTCCCGTGCGCACTTCAAGGAAGAGGAGAACGGCAAGGTGGCTGCCGTGCGGGAGCCAATGAGGGATCTGAAAGAAGCCGGAGTCCAAATTCGCAGCTTAAGCGAAAGCGAACCTTTGCTGAGGCAGACAGGAGCGGGTGAGGTGCCGTGGACCACTGAAGCCCAAAACGCTCCACGTAAAGCTCCTGTAGCTGGCCCGCCGCCCGTTGCGGTGCAGCCAGCGTCAGCGGGGGCAGCGCAACGGGCGGTCGGGCCGAGCCTCTCTCTGGGCGGGCTAGTCACGCGACTTCGCTCAGGCAACTCCCGAGAAATAGCGCGGCAGAAGTCCTGACTTGAGAGTCCCGTTGTCGATATAGTTGAACCATGCTACCCAACCAAGCCAAGAACGACGAAAGAACCCAAGACACGCCTGAGCGCTGCGGTGATTGAAACGATCCGTGACGCCGCGAGCAAGCTGACTGGACCGAAACGACGGCAGTTCGAGGCGCAAGTGGCCTTGGACTACCTCGGTGGGAGTGCGAGAAAGGCGCAAACAGTGTTTGGTTGGTCGAGCAAGACGGTGGCGCTGGGGTTGAACGAGCTGCGCACCGGAATCACGTGCGTCGACAACTATTCGCAGCACGGTCGGCGCCCATGCGAGGAGACCCAACCGCACCTGTTGGAGGATATTCTCGCGCTGGTGCAGCCTCACAGCCAGAGCGATCCGAAGTTTCAGAGTCCCTTTTCAATACACCCGCATGACCGCCAAGGCGGTGCGTCAAGCCTTGATTGAGGAGAAGGGTTGGACGGATGAGCAACTCCCCCATGCGAACACCATTGGCGTGATCCTCAACCGACACGGCTATCGCTCGAGGCGGGTGCAGAAGAAGAAGCCGATCAAGCCTGTCGAGGAGACGGACGCCATCTTCGAGACCGTTCGCCAGGAGAACGCACAGTCCGATCAACGCCCGGATTCGCTGCGCATTTCCATCGGCACGAAGGCGAAAGTCAATGTGGGACCATTCTCCCGGCGCGGACAATCGCGCGGTGCCTGCGCAGCGGCGGCCGCCGATCATGACTTCAAGCCAGAGCACAAGCGCGTTCCCTTCGGCATCCTCGATGTCATGGGCGGTTGGCTGACGATCCTCTTCGGAACCTCGCGCGAGACCAGCGATTTCATCGTCGACTGTTTGCAACACTGGTGGCACGACAACCACGAGCGCTAGGCTCACATCACCCAATTGGTCATCAACCTCGACAATGGTCCCGAGCTACAGAGTCGGCGCACGCAGTTCATGGCGCGCATGGTCGCGTTTGCCGAACAGACAGGCTTGGAGATCGTTCTGGTCTACTACCCGCCCTATCACAGCAAATACAATCCGATCGAGCGGTGTTGGGGAATCCTGGAGATGCATTGGAACGGCGCCTTGCTCGATTCCATCGATACGGTCTGCGAGTGGGCTCGCAGCATGACATGGAAGTGCCTCGAACCGGCGATTCGCGTGTTGGATCAGGTCTACGAGACAGGTGTTCGCCTGACTAAACAGGCATTCAAGGCCGTCGAGAAGCGTCTTCAGCGCCATGCATCTCTACCCAAGTACCATGTGCTGATTCAGCCGACGCCTGCGTAATCCTGGCACGTTATTTTCCGGGAGTTGCCAAAGGACCAGGACGCGTTGGCAAGCCTGAATGAGATCGGTGTCCTACCCGAGACCGTTACGTCGATCCAGCAAGCCCAGACCGATACCGTAGACAGATTCGATCCCTTACCGCCATCCAAACCCAAAATGACGACCGATGAACACCAAAGAGCTGATTCAACAAGCGATCGCGTTGCCCGTGGAGGAGCGCGCCCTGGTGGTGGACTCTTTACTCCGGAGCTTGAATCCGCCCCAGTCGGAGATCGACGCTCAGTGGGTAGTCGAAGCCAAGCGCCGCTTGGCGGAACTGCGTTCCGGGAAGGTCGAGGCCATACCCGGCGAGGCCGTGTTCGAGCGGATCTGGGACCGCTTCAAGCGCTGAGCTATCGCTTCCATTCCGAGTCAGAGGTGGAACTGACTCTCTCGATCGACTACTACGAGTCCATCGCGGGCTTGGGCTACGACTTCGCGGTCGAGCTGTACGACACCATTCAACGCATCGTGGATTCCCCAAGGCCTGGACGATCGTCGAGAATGACGTTCGCCGGTCACCCTCAAGCGTTTTCCGTACGGCGTGCTGTACAGCGAAGAACCCGACGGCATCTTCATCCTGGCAGTGATGAACCTCCACCGTGTGCCGGACTACTGGAAGCATCGCGTGTGACCCAGCTGGGCCGGAGATCGCAGGCCGTCCGCGTCCCGCGTGATTTTGAACTGCTGGGGTAAAGCGGCGTTGATGGGATAGGTCGGGATTTGCGTGAGTTTGCCTCACTTCAGCTTCGGATTCGAGCAATCGAAGACCGGCGCGCACGACCTCCCTCGCCGAGGCGTAGCGACCGGCCTGGACGCGGGTATGGACAAAGGATCCGAAATGCTCACCGAGGGTGATGGTATCAGGAGACTCGAGGGCCAATCGCTCCCTATCGGCGGCCACCAACACACAGCGTTCATTCCACTCCTGCCGATGCCTCAGCGGCTAGCGGAAGTTGCTGAGCCACCCTCAGTTGCGGCGTGGATGCTACAAATGATGAGATTCTTCCAAATGGCGGGGTATTTCCCACCCAGCCGTGAGACTTCGAGCAGGTACAGAAAGCGTGCCAACGACCGTGTTGGGTCCCGCCGCCTTCGCTGCCGAAGTCGAGATCGACGTCGAAGCTCGATTCGATCGCAGCCTCACCGACCGGATCGTTCGACGCCTCGAACCGCATCGTCAACTCGCCTTTGTCGTCCAGACCCTTCACGCCGTTGGCGACGTCCGGTTTGGCGTGCACCTGCATGACGGAAGTCAGGCCTACGGAGTTGCCGTAGACCAGCGTCGCCTTCAGTCCCTGCTCCACTTCTTCCGGTGCCGGAATCGGGTAGTGGCTCCAGACGGGCTTTGTTGCCTCCTCCTTGAGAAAGCCGGTCGGCTCCCCGGTTTCAGGGTCCTTCATGATCTCGCCCAGCTCCGGGTCCGGCGTGTCGGCGGTGATACCCTCAGCCTCCAACGCCTTGGAATTCATCAGCCCCTCATGTTGGGTTTCCGACAGAATGTAGAATGGCCGGTCCTCGACGATGGCGTCGAGAAACTCTTTTTTGGGGTGATTGTCCGGAAACAGCGTATAAGGGAGATTCTCGGCAAACAAAAGTTCGGCGTCAGGATTCGCGTCCACGTATCGCCTGAGCACCTTTTCCAGTTCGTCGACGGATGTGATGCCCGATGGTATGAACAGAAGCTCACCTTTTAGTGCATCGGCCGTGTAGGCGTTTTGTATGTGCAGGTGGATGTCATGCAGCCCCGGCATAACAAAGCGACCGTTCAAATCGATCAATTTCGTGCCATTTCCCGCCATCGCGTTGATGTCGACGCTGGAGCCGACGGCAATGAACTTACCGTCTTTGATCGCCACGGCTTCGGCCCAGAGTTGGGCTTGGTTGACCGTATAGATTCTGCCATTGGTGTAGACCGTATCGGCGGCCTCGTCGACCGGCTGCTGGTCGCAGCCAATCAATAGGGCGACCGCGACGACGCAAGCAATCATGTAAATGGACTTCATAATGGACACACTCAGGCAATGAACCAGCCACCAATTCCATGGCGGCACAATTTGATCGGACTATGCAAAAACTGCCGCGTTCTGCACTTGTTGTCGGAGGATAGAGGCTCGCGCTGCCATCATCGTGCATCAGCGCTTGTGTGTCCAACGACAGAGAGTTGGGACCGGGGCGTATCGATCTCCTGGGGTCGGGCTTGTACGGGGCGAGCGTGTGACTCTGGATACTCGAAGGCTACAGAACTTCCTTCACTAGTCCGCTTGTGGCCGGGACCTGCCGTTAGCCGACCCGGCTTCAGCCGTGTCGGGAAATTTTACAGTGGCCTGCCAAGGGATGCTTCCTCGAAGGTCCGTTCCTGCAGTCATCAGACATGCCGCGCAGGTTCCATCCGCCCATGGAGCACTCGCACGATCTCGATCAAGCCTGGCGGATCGCCCAGGGCTCGAAAGTAGATCACGTGGCTCTGCTGCGGGTAGCTGTAGAGCCCCTCGGTGATATCCGGACGAGATTTCCACAGCTGAGGGTTATCGCACAGCCAGTCGAAGCGGCTCAACAGGGCATCGATGTACCGATCGGCCTGCTCGAGGTTCCATTGTTCGGCGGAGTAGACCCAGATCTCGGCGAGATCCGCCTCCGCCCGGACGGAAAGCCGAAAGATCACTTCTTCGCGAGTCGCTCGCGGCCAGCGGCCTTGATCCGCTCCGCGAGCTTCGGCAACTCGTCAGCCTCGTAATCGTTGTAGGCACCGCGCTCGAGGTCCGCGAGCCCCACGTTGATCTCCGCGCGGAGCTGCCGAAGCTTTATGTCGTTCAGCTCGTCATACTCCTCCTTGGAGAGCACGACAGCGACGGCGCGACCGTGGCGCTCAATGACCACCGGCTCGCGCCGGGCGGTGTCCAGCAGTTGGCCAAAGCGGGCTTTGGCGTCGTGTGCGGAGATGTTTTGCATGAAGCTTCTCGAGGGATTGGTCCAATTCAGTTAAATTAGACCAAACTGCATCGAACCACAAGCCGCGCAAGCCCGCCTCTCGGGCCGCAACTCAGCGCTCCCGACGCTCAAGCGCCTGCCGGTCCTCGGGAATCTCGGCGACAGACGCCTGCATCTGCTCCAGCGCGGAGCGGGGCAGTGAATCCGCCAAGTGGAACGTGACATGCTGCACCAGCCCCGCCACATCCAAATGCGGAAGATACCCGCGCGAGTACCAACCCCGATGTTTCCGCCGATCAGCCATGGCACGCTCCGCCCGGACCGCCGAGTTGCACTCGGCTCCTTCCGTCAGGATCGCCGAGTTGCACTCGGCCCTTCCCACCAGAGAACCTGCCCAGTTGCACTCGGCCCATCCGCCGATGCCGAGTGCAACTCGGCGGTCCCGGGCGTCCCGGCAGCGGGGGCTTGGTGGTGTCGAAGGTGCTCATGCTGGGCGTGGTCCTTATCTTCGGGGCGGGGCCGATGGGGGCGCGGAGGTGTCGGCGATCAAGTCGCCTGCTGGTATGGCGCGGCTTTCGCCGCCCCGGGACCGCCGAGTTGCACTCGGCCCATCCGCGGATGCCGAGTACAACTCGGCGATCCCGGACGACCGCTACACAGCAGCGAGCGCACATGCTCGTCGTCCCAGACCCAGCCGCGCTGGAAGTCCGGTAGTTGCAGTCGCCCTCGGTGATCTCGCGGATGATGTCCGGCAGCAGGGGCTTGGTGCAGCCCTTTCAAGGTGTAGTGGCCCCACCAAGCAATTTGGCTGTTGAGACATGTGGATGCTTGGGGTCATAGACGGGTTTGGGCTTTGGCTTTTTTCGGCCCGCGCTTGTTTTTTCGAAACTTGGCAAGGTTCACTTTAGCGGCTAACTGTTGCAGGGTTCTACGCCTTTTCGCATTCGCGGGGTCGCCGCTGGCGATCAGCTTGCCGATCTCGGTCTGCTGCAGCGGGCTGTCCGGGTCCAGCAGCAGCGGCATCATGCCCAGATACTCGGCGTGGTCGGTGACCGCGGCCCAGTCGTAGGGCGTGCGCTTCTGAATCATCTCCCCGGTCTGGGCGTTCTTGATCGCCTCGCCCTTGGCGTAGCGATAGGCGTCGTTGGCATCGTTGCGGGTGCCGAAGGCGAAGGCGTCGGGCGAGGCCGATGTGTGCAGATGCTGCTCGCCGAAGTAGACATTCTTCAGCGGGTTCTTGCCGTCCGCGCTGCGCTCCGGCTCGCCCATGGCATCCGCTGCGAAAACGGCACCGATGGCGAGCATGGCCGCGCAAATTACGGGGAATGCCAGGGTGCGGTTTCTCTTGCTCACAGCGTCATCCTCGAAATCCGTAAGGTGCAAAGGCGCAGGTGCGTGCCGATCGATGAACCAGCCGGCGACCATGTGCCCAGGTCGCGGAGTCGCGCCAGTGACTCGACGCAGCCTGTTTTGATATGAAGTTGCGGTCAGTGCGACAAAGCGCGTAATCACTCGCTATGCAATTTGCGAAAACATGATTCACTGATCAGCGCAAAGGCAAGCGCCAAGCGCTATTGATCCCGAGCAAATGACTCTGGCATATCGACCCAAAATAATCCTTCGATATCAACGAGTCCTGATTATCCAGCTCCGATTTAACCTTACAAATAACCCAAGGACTCAGCGCAGAGTGCGCACAGGGACCAAGGCGCCTCGCCCGCAAGCGGACCTTGACCAGCCGTGGGAGCCGCTCGACGTAGGAGCCCGCTTGCGGGCGACCCGACACATGATGCCAGCGGAGCGCACGCGAGCGCCGCGCCTTTTGCGGAAAACAGGCTGTCGGCCACTGTCTCGTCGACAAATGAACCGAGGATGCCCCAGGGTGCAACCCGCCCAACCCGACTCGATCGGGGATGCAGTCAGCACCCCCCAACTGCAAGATTTTGCTCAGTAGCGGTTCATGAATAACCTATACAACGCTATCCAGACATCGGCGGAGTGCAATCGGGGTCGGGGTTGGGGTCGCTATCGGAATCGGAATCGAGAGAGAAAACGCCATCTGCCATTCGGTTATGAGAAGCTCGACGTCTAGCGTGCGGCCATCGAGTCTATCGGCTGGGCCTAGCGCTAGCTGGCTGTTTTGATCGATGAGCGGATTCGATTCCGATTCCGATAGCGACCCCGACACCGATGAGGCTTCCCCAGTGCGTTCGATGATGCAATCCAAGACCCGGAATCGGTTTGGCATCAAAACTCAGGACATTTCGACAGCCTACCCCCCAGCTGCAAGATTTTGCTAACAGATGGTAGAAACTGCTGCGCCTACCCTGTGGGAAGGGGTTGCTCGGCCATCCGCATCCCAAAAACATATAGAAAAACCAGGGCGTTTAGACAACGCGCATCACCGGACCGAGATCGACTGCGTCGTTCCCGCCGGCAGCCAGCACGTGGTCGCGCTTGTGTCCGAAGACCGGGCGCGGGCCTATCTGGGAGAAGCGTTGGGATGCAAGCTATGGTCCAGGGAAGACCGCCACTTGATCTGTCACCCAAGCGTTAGCGAATCGCTCATCCAGCTGGTCCATCGTCTGGTCCGCAACTACTTCGAACGGCGTGAGTTACTGGCGGATCGGGAGATCTGTAAAGCCAGCGAATCCAAGCTGATGGAGACCTTCGTTCAGGCGGTCGACAGCATGGACAGCGGCGTGGGTTCCATCTCCGCCCGCAAGCGTCACCTGGCTTTTCTGCGGGCGATCGAATACGCGGAGCAGTTGCAACTTCCCATCGGCGTGTCGGAGTTCGCGTCGGCAGCCGGCGTAAGCCGGCGCGTCCTCGAGCTCGCTTTCCGGGAGACACTCGGCGTGACACCGGTAACCTATCTGAGGCTCAGCCGCATGCACGGCGTGCGCCGAAAACTCGCGGCGGCGGATTCAGACTCCGCGCGGGTCAAGGAAATTTGCGCCTGCTGGGGTTTTTCAGACCCCGGCCGTTTCGCAGTCGATTATGGTCGCATGTTCGGCGAGTCCCCCTCCACGACCCTGAGGAACTGCGGCAAGCGACCTCCCAAGCGCTTGGTGGATGCATTGCGCGGTTCAAGCATTGGATAAAGGGGTGCTGCCCGCAAAGACTGCAAGAGATGGTGCAGAAACAAGCTAAACAGGTTTTTGGCTTGGGTGTCGCCTGCCGAGTCATTCGGTACCGCTATCGGTATCGGTATCGAACTAACCGACCCGATATCCGCCAGGCGTTGATCCTTCGCGTTACGCTGTCCTTTCACATGCTCGCAGTAGCGCTAAGCCCAGCCGACCTACTCGATGGCCGCACGCTAGACGTCGAGCTTCTGATGACCGAATGGCATAGGGCGTTTTCTTTCTCGATTCCGATTCCGACCCCGACCCCGATTGCACTCCGCCGATGTCTGGATAGCCTTGTATAGGTTATTCATGAACCGCCACTAACGACGTAGGAGCCCGCTTGCGGGCGACTCAGCGGACTGCACGCGAGCGTGGCACCTCCCCCGAGCGACTTTCGTTTCACCGCAGAGACGCAGAGAACACAGAGAAGAAGGCTGCATCCGCCACGGCCCCTCTGCGCACTCTGCGTCTCTGCGGTGAATCCTGACCTTCTTCGAAGGCCGTACCTAGGCTGTCGAAATGTCCTGAGTTTTGATGCCAAACCGATTCCGGGTCTTGGATTGCATCATCGAACGCACTGGGGAAATCTAATCGGTGTCGGGGTCGCTATCGGAATCGGTATCGAATCCGCTCATCGATCAAAGCAGCCAGCTCGATACCAATCCCTCATTCCGACCTTGACACCGATCCCGACTAAGCATCCATCAACCGGGAAGCGCTTGTTGTAGTAAGACGGCAGATGTCGACAGCCTACCCAGAACCGCTGCCTGGGTTGATCCATCGATTCCGCATCCTGACAACTGGCGCATGCCGGATCGATGGAACTTGATCGAGCTGCGAGTTGACAATCGCCCCCAAGAACTGTGAATAACCTGTGCATTGTTCGATCGCCTGCATTCATCCACAGCTTATTCACATAACCGAGGTGTTCAGACCCACAGTTTGGAAAATTCGTAAGAGATTGAATAAACGCATAAAAGACATCCGTGGTTTGTTATGCACAGGAGTTATTGTTACTACTGAATGGAATGATCCAATTTGTGATCACTGATCATTGTGAGTAAGCGCTGGGCGACAGTGGCCTACAGCCTTTCTCCTGGGGAAGGCGGGGTGCTCGCGTCTGCTCCGCCGGCATTGCCTGGCGGGTCGCCCGCAAGCGGGCTCCTACGCGTCCTAAGGTCCGCTGGTGGGCGAGGCGCGTTGGCCCCTCTGCGCACTCTGCGTCTCTGGGGTGAAACTTTCTATTCTTTGCAAGCAGCACCTTTCTCCTGGGGAAGGCGGGGTGCTCGCGTCTGCTCCGCCGGCATTGCCTGGCGGGTCGCCCGCAAGCGGGCTCCTACGGTGCTAAAGGTCCGTTTGCGGTCGCGTCTTGGCCTCTCTGCGCACTCTGCGCCTCTGCGGTGAAACTTTCTATTCTTTGCAAGCAGCATCTTTCTCCTGGGGAAGGCGGGGTGCTCGCGTGCGCTCCGCTGGCATTGCCTGGCGGGTCGCCCGCAAGCGGGCTCCTACGCGTCCTAAGGTCCGCTGGTGGGCGAGGCGCGTTGGCCCCTCTGCGCACTCTGCGTCTCTGCGGTGTAACTTTACATTCTTTGCAAGCAGCATCTTTCTCCTGGGGAAGGCGGGGTGCTCGCGTCTGCTCCGCTGGCATTGCCTGGCGGGTCGCCCGCAAGCGGGCTCCTACGGCTCGTAAAGGTCCGTTTGCGGTCGCGTCTTGGCCTCTCTGCGCACTCTGCGTCTCTGGGGTGAAACTTTCTATTCTTTGCAAGCAGCACCTTTCTCCTGGGGAAGGCGGGGTGCTCGCGTGCGCTCCGCTGGCATTGCCTGGCGGGTCGCCCGCAAGCGGGCTCCTACGCGTCCTAAGGTCCGCTGGTGGGCGAGGCGCGTTGGCTCCTCTGCGCACTCTGCGTCTCTACGGTGAATCCTTGCATTCTTTGCAAGCAGCAGCCTCCGGGGGAAGGGGCCAAGCGGTCTATTTCTCGACAGAAATCGCCTGAATGGCAGCCTTTGTCCGCCCTAAGCGGTCTCTGGTGCGTCATTGCGCCTGCTAAACCTGCAATCGCTTCGGTTCCGGCATCGGTCCGAAGGTCTCCAGCGGCAGCGGCTGCGGCCAGCCGTCGGCGCCGGTGTCTACCCATGCGAGCCAGCGCCAGGCGTCGCCGGTGGCCTCGATGAGCCGGTTGTCGGCGGGCTCCCAGACGGCGTGGCCGCCTTCGAGACGACGCTGCGGTTGACCGGCGAGGCGGCGGCCGAAGCTGGCGTGGATGCGCAGGCACATGCCGGACTCGGCATCCCAGAGCCGCATTGTGCCGTCATCGCCCGCGGACAGCAGCCGGCGGCCATCCGTCGAGAAGGCGCAGGACTCGACCCAGCCCTGGTGACCCGAGAGCAGGCGCAGTGCCTGGCCGGACTCGGCATCCCAGAGCCGCACTGTGCCGTCCACGCCCGCGGACAGCAGCCGGCGGCCATCCGGCGAGAAGGCGCAGGACCAGACCCAGCCCTGGTGACCCGAGAGCATGCGCAGTGCCTCGCCGGACTCGGCATCCCAGAGCCGCACTGTGCCGTCATCGCCCGCGGACAGCAGCCGGCGGCCATCCGGGGAGAAGGCGCAGGACCGGACCAAGCCCTGGTGACCCGAGAGCATGCGCAGTGCCTGGCCGGACTCGGCATCCCAGAGCCGCACTGTGCCGTCTAAGCCTGCCGACAGCAGCCGGCGGCCATCCGGCGAGAAGGCGCAGGACAGGACCTCGCCCTGGTGATCCGAGAGCATGCGCAGTGCCTGGCTGGACCCGGCATCCCAGAGCCGCACTGTGCCGTCCTCGCCCGCGGACAGCAGCCGGCGGCCATCCGGCGAGAAGGCGCAGGACCAGACCAAGCCCTGGTGACCCAAGAGCATGCGCAGTGCCTGGCCGGACTCGGCATCCCAGAGCCGCACTGTGCCGTCCACGCCCGCGGACAGCAGCCGGCGGCCATCCGGCGAGAAGGCGCAGGACCAGACCAAGCCCTGGTGACCCGAGAGCATGCGCAGTGCCTGGCCGGACTCGGCATCCCAGAGCCGCACTGTGCCGTCATCGCCCGCGGACAGCAGCCGGCGGCCATCCGGGGAGAAGGCGCAGGACCGGACCAAGCCCTGGTGACCCGAGAGCATGCGCAGTGCCTGGCCGGACTCGGCATCCCAGAGCCGCACTGTGCCGTCCTCGCCCGCGGACAGCAGCCGGCGGCCATCCGGCGAGAAGGCGCAGGACCAGACCCAGCCCTGGTGACCCGAGAGCATGCGCAGTGCCTGGCCGGACTCGGCATCCCAGAGCCGCACTGTGCCGTCATCGCCCGCGGACAGCAGCCGGCGGCCATCCGGCGAGAAGGCGCAGGACTGGACCGAGCCCTGGTGACCCGAGAGCATGCGCAGTGCCTGGCCGGACTCGGCATCCCAGAGCCGCACTGTGCCGTCATCGCCCGCGGACAGCAGCCGGCGGCCATCCGGGGAGAAGGCGCAGGACCAGACCCAGCCCTGGTGACCCGAGAGCATGCGCAGTGCCTCGCCGGACTCGGCATCCCAGAGCCGCACTGTGCCGTCCACGCCCGCGGACAGCAGCCGGCGGCCATCCGGCGAGAAGGCGCAGGACCGGACCGAGCCCCGGTGACCCGAGAGCATGCGCAGTGCCTGGCCGGACTCGGCATCCCAGAGCCGCACTGTGCCGTCATCGCCCGCGGACAGCAGCCGGCGGCCATCCGGCGAGAAGGCGCAGGACCAGACCAAGCCCTGGTGACCCAAGAGCATGCGCAGTGCCTGGCCGGACTCGGCATCCCAGAGCCGCACTGTGCCGTCCTCGCCCGCGGACAGCAGCCGGCGGCCATCCGGCGAGAAGGCGCAGGACCAGACCCAGCCCTGGTGACCCAAGAGCATGCGCAGTGCCTGGCCGGACTCGGCATCCCAGAGCCGCACTGTGCCGTCCACGCCCGCGGACAGCAGCCGGCGGCCATCCGGCGAGAAGGCGCAGGCCCGGACCCAGCCCTGGTGACCCGAGAGCAGCCTCAGAGGTGGATGGGTACAGCCCGGCACGCTTTCCGAGGCCCTTGCCAATGGTGCGATGCGCAGGCCCGCGAAGTCCGGCAACTCGGGCTCGGCGGGCTGAGCTTGTCGGTCGGCCTGGTTTGCGAGCCGCGCCGCGTCGCAGCGAAGAAAGCTCGGCCCGGCACCGGTGGCCCCGTTCCAGCGACAGGCCTCGAGCCGGGTATCGCGAAACAGGGCCGCCGAGCAGCGCGTCTGGGACCAGTCGGCGCCGCGGGCATCGCAGCCGAGGAATTCCGTCTGCTCCAGGATTGCCGCGTTGAACCGGGCGCCGCGCAGCCGTACGCCGTTGAACAGCGCCCGGCGCAGATTGCAGCCGCTGAAATCCGCCTGGGAGAGATCCAGGGCGCCCTGCGCGGCCGATTCGCAGCGGAATTGCCATTCGTCCAGCCGGGCGCCGGTCAGCACGATGCCGCGCAATTCCGGCATCGGCCAGTCCTCGGCCTGGGCGCGCAGGGCGTAGGCAAGCAACAGCTCGCTGGTCTCGGGGCGGTAGCTGGTGCGCCAGTCTTGCAGGGTTTGGAGCAGGGCTGGAAGCCCATCGGCGCCGTCCTGCAGGCGCTGCTCGGCGAGCATCTGGCCGAGAAAGTCCAGCGTCTCCGGGCTCGGCCGGGGTATGGCCCAGCGCTGCGGCGCATTGTCGCGGATGGCGCCGAGCAGCGCGTCGGCGAGGAAAAACTCCAGCAATGAGGTGTGGGCGAAGCGAAAACTGCCGTCATCGCCGTCCCCGTTGCGATCCAGGCGGGTCAGAAAGGTGGCGGTGCGCAGGTCTTCTTCCAGTTGGTCCGGGTGCAGGTCGCGGTAACGGCGGTGCAAGCTGGGCTCGGACTCCAGCCAGGCGTGGAACCAGTCCTCGATGTCCTGCGCCGGCAGCAGGCCGGCACCGCGTCGCCACAGGTGCAGAGCCAGGTGGGCGGCCAGGCGCAATTTATGTTGCGGGCGGATGTGATGCTTGCCGCCGTCGCGCTCCAGCCAGCGCCGGACCATGCGCCGGTACAGCGTCACGCCGTAGACGGGGCGGCCGTCGATGCGGTCCTGCTCGATGTCCGGGATGAACTCCGCCACCAGCCGCAGGGTGTAGGGCCGCTGGGTCAGTTCGCCGAGGTTGTGCACCTGGGCGATCGTCTCCAGCAGAGCGTCGGCATCGGTGCCGGGCAGGAACTCGGTCAGATAGCGGCGCACCTGCTCGTCGGTCAGCGGCAGCAAGATCAGGGCGCGGTAGGCGTCGGCGTGCAGGCCGCCGCGCTCCTGGCCGGTGAAGTGGTTCTGCTGGTCGCGCAGGGTGCGGAAGTAATGGGTGCGGCAGGAGATCAGCAGCCTTGCCGGCGAGGCGCTTCGGTCGGAGCTGGAGTCGCTTCGAGAGTCGGCCTTGGTGGCGGCGGCGCGGACCAGCTCCGGCAGGCGCAATAGCTCGGCGGTGAACACCTGGCCGTCGGCCTCGCGCAATTTCACCAGCACCTCGTCCAGGCCGTCGAAAATGACGACGGCGCCGAGTCGCACCCAGTCCAGGAAGGTCGAAAACCCAGGTCGGCCGCCGTCGTCCCCCGCCGGCAGCTCCAGGCTGGCCTGGTCCCAGCCGCGGGCGATGCATTCGCTGACGATCTCGGGCAGGGTCGGCACGCGCTTGTCCAGGCCGGTGACATGGCGCAGATCCAGATACAGCGGCAGCGGCCGGGTCGGATCGCCGCGGCGGGCGTCGTCCAGGGCTTTGGCGAAGCGCTGGCAGGTGACGGTCTTGCCCATGCCGTATTCGCCGAGCAGCGCGAACAGGGCGGGCGCGTCGGCGTCGTCGAGCCAGTGCATCAGATAATCGAGGGTGTCCACCGCGTCGTCGGATTGGGCCGCGCCGGCTTGCCGGGCCTGTGCCAGATCGGCATCCTTGGCGAGGGTCGCCCGCTGGCCGCGCTGGTCTTCGATCAGCACCGGCAGGTCCGCCATCGCGCCCAGGCCCATCATGGCGGCCTGCGGGCAGTCTGGGGTCCAGTCCGGGGTCGAGTCTGGGCTCCAGTCTGAGCTCCGGGGCCGATTGGCATTCTGGTTTGCGTTCTGGTTTGCATGGGGGCCGGTATCGCGGTAGAGCCCGCCCATGTTCAGGGCCGCATGCACCACCATGGCCGCGTGCTTGGCGGCGAGCTGCTGGTCCTGATCCTTGCTCGTGCTGTGCTTGTTGCCGTCGCCCCAGTCGCAGATGGCCTTGACGATGATCCAGTGCACGTCGTGGCGCTGGGCGGCGAGCTGGATGCCGATGGCCTCCATTTCGCCGCCGATGGCCTCCTGCTCGATGGAGAGCAGAGAGCCCCGGTAGTCGATGTTGTCCACCAGTTTGTTGCCGGACAGCAGGCAGCCGATACGGATCATCGGCCAGCTCATGCAGGCATCCGGGTGCGCGCTGAGATTCTGCTTAAGGGTATCGAACCGATTGAGCAGCACCTGGGAGGCCGGCGGCTTGTCGCCGCGCGGGGTTATGCTGCCGTCCGCGTTGACCCGAGTCAACTCGTAGCCGCGGACGGTTTCGGACACCAACACGTCGCCGATGCGCTGTTTGCTGGGGTTGACTCCGAAGGCGATGCCGACGCCGATCAGCGCCCGCGGGCGCCAGGCGGCGATGGCATCATGGGCGGCGTTCTGCGCCTCGCCCTCGCCCTGGCGGCTGACGCGATGCAGCACGCGCAGGCCGCCGTGCACGCCCAGGTGGTTATAGGTGATGTCGTTGCGGGTCGCGGTGTCGGGCCGACCGCTTGGATGAAAGCGGCGGATGACGGCGTGGGTCTCGTGCTCGTTGAAGGTCAGCAGCACGACCACCGGCAGATCGCCGGCCGGGATGCCGCGGGTGTCCGTGACCAGCCGGCCCGGCGGGATGGCGTCCAGCTCGTCGGTGCGGGCCAGCGGTGGCGTTGGAGGCGGCCCCTCGAACCAGATCCAGCGCAGCTTGGCGCCGGCCTTTTTATCGCGGGTGATCTCGACGCGCAGTGTGAAGCCCTGCTTGGAAGCTGCCTGGTTGATCTCCCGCAGCAGCCGATTCAGCGCGGCGTTAGCGCTGGCGGTGGTGCTGTCGGGGTAGATCGCATCGTGCACGGCGGCGACGTTGATGCGCCCATCGGCGTCCATCAGCCCCAACAGCTCGGGGATACGCCGCTTCAGGCTGTCTTTGAGCCGGACCCGTTTCAGGGCTTGCTCTGCGAAGTAGGGCTCGAGGGGTTGCATGATCGGAAAACCTGTGGCCGTTTCGGAGGTGACGACAGGTTAAGCAAGCCCTGGCGATTGGTCAAGGACAATTTTGTTTGTTTTGCTTGATGAACGATTGATTGAGGCTAACTGCTTGGTTGCGGGGCATCGACTCAGGCGGCACCCCGCGTTCCTGATCGGACGACGTGCCCCCTCGTTGCCCATTCACCGGGAGCGCCGGCCTACTGGGAGCGCCGGCCTACTGGGAGCGCCGGCCTACTGGGAGCGCCGGCTTTCCAGCCGGCCTCGCCTGATGCGGGCTCGATGCCCGCATCAGGCGATCTTGCGGTCGGCACCACTTGGCGCGTCCTCTCCCGAATGTTCATCTCGGATCGAAGTGGCCCAGGTTTGAAGAGTTTCGCCATATCCTACGTCTTTGGCGCGGCATTGAGCCGTGCCAAACACGAGCCGGCTAGAAAGCCGGCGCTCCCAGTGCGCCGTGCCAAAGCCGAGCCGGCTAGAAAGCCGGCGATCCCAGTGCGCCGTGCCAAACACGAGCCGGCTAGAAAGCCGGCGCTCCCAGTGCGCGGTGCCAAACACGAGCCGGCTAGAAAGCCGGCGCTCCCAGTGCGCCGTGCCAAAGAAGAGCCGGCTAGAAAGCCGGCGATCCCAGTGCGGTCCGATCCGCGGCAATGCCGATATTCGCCAAGCCATCCGGCAGTTTCCACCGGGTTACCTATCCCTTCGACCTGAAATGCTCGACGTCCTGCTCGCCCAAACCCTGCTCTCTCGTTCGCCGCCCGGGGAAATTCCAACCCGAACAGCGCGTCTGCTCCGCTGGCATCTTGTGCCGGGTCGCCTGAAAGCGGGCTCCTACGCCGAGCGGCACCCACCGCTGGTCAAGATCCGCTTGCGGGCGCCTTGGCCCCTCCGCATCTCCGCGGTGAATCCTTTCTATCGAGAGAATTGAAAACCGCCCAGGAAACAACGCGGCAGGCCAAGACCGCAATCGAAGCCAGCAGACAAAAGATAGAGAAGCTGGAAGACACCATCGATGAAGAACGGCAGAAACGGGAGGCAGCCGACAAGGCCTTGGCAGACCTACGCGTCCAACTGGCCGCCGCCACCGAGCGAGCCAGCCATACCGATGATCTACGCCAACTGCTCGCAGGCCTCCAGCAGGCCGCGCCGGCAGAGGGGGAGGGCTGAGAAATGCAAACCGTCTACCTCGACCTGGAAACCACGGACCTGCATCCATCTGAAGATGAGATCGTCGAGATCGGCATCCTCGACGACCAGGGTCAGCCCCTGCTGGACACCCTGGTGCGGCCGATCCGGCATACCAGCTGGCCCGAAGCAGAATACATCAACGGCATCAGCCCCGAAGATGTGGCTTCAGCGCCAGTCCTATCCGATCTCCGATCCCAGATCATCGAGGCCGTCACCGGCACAAGGGTCGTTATCTACAACGCCGCTTTCGACAGCGCATTCCTTGCCTCGGAGTTACGGACTGCCGCGGAAATCGAATACGCGATGCTGGCGTTCGCCGAGGTCTATGGCGAGTGGAACCCCTACTACGAAGACTGGCGTTGGCAACGACTTTACGTCGCCGCCGCCCACGTTGGCTTCGAATGGCCCGGCTCCAGTCATCGTGCGATCCACGACTGTGCAGCCACGAGAGCAGTCTGGCGGTACATCAGTAATCGACGCCCGCGTGCAGGATAGTCTGAGTGAACTGCAGAACAACCACCGGGCCGTACGTCCCAGGGATCTCGCGCGGCTGCCCGACTTGACTGGCGCTGCATGCGACATGCGCCCAGCCGATCCGCCGCGCACACGAAGACCCCGGTTACCCCTCGGACATATCGAAGTACAGCAAGAGACCAATGATGATGGTAAATGACCAGCAACGGAAACCGTTGTCGCCTATTGCCGTAGCCTATCTGTTGAGCGATAAGTTAGTGCCACGCGAGCTGTATGACCAGGTGAAGGAACGACTAGGCAAATCGAGGTTGCCAGCCTAACCTTTCGCCCTGACGTGCTCCCAGGTGCTTCACTCAATCGGCCCCTGGTGACATTGCAGGAGTGTTCCGTGCCGGCGTTGCGGTCGAAAGCGCCTCGACCCGCGCACGGATAGCAGGCAACCCCGCCCGATCCGATGGGCTGATGTGCATTCCTGCCTGATCGAGAGCATCGAAGATTGCCAGCATGGCGCTCCAATGCTGGGCCAGAGCGTGTTGATCGCCGCGGGCATCGGCGACGGTTCCGAGCTTGTAATGGGATACAGCCAGATCCCGCTGCCACCCGGCATTGCCGGGCTCATCAGCAGCCAGGCGCTTGCGGATAGCCAGCGAGCCCTCGTAGTCCTGCTGCGCCCCATCCAGATCACCGCGGGCGACTTTGACATCACCGAGCTTCTCCAAGCTCACCGACAGATGCCGTTGCCACCCGGCATTGCGGGGCTCGGCGGCGACCAGGCGCTCGATGATACCTAGCGAGCCCTCGAAGTCCTGCTGCGCCCCATCCAGATCACCGCGGGCGACTTTGACATCGCCGAGCTTCTCCAGGCTCACCGACAGATCCCGCTGCCACCCGGCATTGCCGGGCTCATCAGCAGCCAGGCGCTTAGCGATAGCCAGCGAGCCCTCGTAGTCCTGCTGCGCCCCATCCAGATCACCGCGGGCGACTTTGACATCACCGAGCTTCTCCAAGCTCACCGACAGATGCCGTTGCCACCCGGCATTGCGGGGCTCGGCGGCGACCAGGCGCTCGATGATACCTAGCGAGCCCTCGAAGTCCTGCTGCGCCCCATCCAGATCACCGCGGGCGACTTTGACATCGCCGAGCTTCTCCAGGCTCACCGACAGATCCCGCTGCCACTCGGCATTGCCGGGCTCATCAGCAGCCAGGCGCTCGCGGATAGCCAGGGAGCCCTCGTAGTCCTGCTGCGCCCCATCCAGATCACCGCGCCTAACCTTGACATTGCCGAGCCTGTCCAAGCTCACCGACAGATCCCGCTGCCACTCGGCATTGCCGGGCTCATCAGCAGCCAGGCGCTCAGCGATAGCCAGATCGCGCTCATAGTCCTGCTGCGCCCCATCCAGATCACCGCGGGCGACTTTGACATCGCCGAGCTTCTCCAGGCTCACCGACAGATCCCGCTGCCACCCGGCATTGCCGGGCTCATCAGCAGCCAGGCGCTTAGCGATAGCCAGCGAGCCCTCGTAGTCCTGCTGCGCCCCATCCAGATCACCGCGGGCGACTTTGACATCACCGAGCTTCTCCAAGCTCACCGACAGATCCCGCTGCCACCCGGCATTGCCGGGCTCATCAGCAGCCAGGCGCTCAGCGATGGCCAGATCGCGCTCAAAGTCCTGCTGCGCCCCGTCCAGATCACCGCGGGCGACTTTGACATTGCCGAGCTTCTCCAGGCTCACCGACAGATCCCGCTGCCACCCGGCATTGCCGGGCTCATCAGCAGCCAGGCGCTCACGGATAGCCAGCGAGCCCTCGAAGTCCTGCTGCGCCCCATCCAGATCACCGCGGGCGACTTTGACATCGCCGAGCTTATTCAGGCTCACCGACAGATCCCGCTGCCACCCGGCATTGCCGGGCTCATCAGCAGCCAGGCGCTCACGGATAGCCAGCGAGCCCTCATAGTCCTGCTGCGCCCCATCCAGATCACCGCGGGCAACTTTGACATCGCCGAGCCTGTCCAGGCTCACCGACAGATCCCGCTGCCACCCGGCATTGCCGGGCTCATCAGCAGCCAGGCGCTCACGGATAGCCAGCGAGCCCTCGTAGTCCTGCTGCGCCCCATCCAGATCACCGCGGGCGACTTTGACATCACCGAGCCTGTCCAAGCTCACCGACAGATCCCGCTGCCACCCGGCATTGCCGGGCTCATCAGCAGCCAGGCGCTCGAGGATGGCGTGCGTACCCTCATAGTCCTGCTGCGCCCCATCTAGATCACCGCGGGCGACTTTGACATCGCCGAGCTTATTCAGGCTCACCGACAGATCCCGCTGCCACCCGGCATTGCCGGGCTCATCAGCAGCCAGGCGCTCACGGATAGCCAGCGAGCCCTCGAAGTCCTGCTGCGCCCCATCCAGATCACCGCGGGCGACTTTGACATCACCGAGCTTGTTCAGGCTCACCGACAGATCCCGCTGCCACCCGGCATTGCCGGGCTCATCAGCAGCCAGGCGCTCGAGGATGGCGTGCGTACCCTCATAGTCCTGCTGCGCCCCATCCAGATCACCGCGGGCGACTTTGACATCGCCGAGCTTCTCCAGGCTCACCGACAGATCCCGCTGCCACCCGGCATTGCCGGGCTCATCAGCAGCCAGGCGCTTAGCGATAGCCAGTGAGCCCTCGTAGTCCTGCTGCGCCCCATCCAGATCACCGCGGGCGACTTTGACATCGCCGAGCCTGTCCAGGCTCACCGACAGATCCCGCTGCCACCCGGCATTGCCGGGCTCATCAGCAGCCAGGCGCTTGCGGATAGCCAGCGAGCCCTCGAAGTCCTGCTGCGCCCCATCCAGATCACCGCGGGCGACTTTGACATCACCGAGCTTGTTCAGGCTCACCGACAGATCCCGCTGCCACCCGGCATTGCCGGGCTCATCAGCAGCCAGGCGCTCAGCGATAGCCAGATCGCCCTCGTAGTCCTGCTGCGCTCCGTCCAGATCACCGCGGGCGACTTTGACATCGCCGGTGCGATCAAAACAAAGCCCAAGATTGCGCTGCCAACGCGGCTCCTCGGGTTGGAGCGCGATCAATGTCTCCACACGCTGACGGGCCAGGGCAAAGTCCCGCTCGGCCGCATCAAGGGTGCCGCGGATCATCGCAAGATCGCCCTGATCGATCAGGAACCAGCGGTGGGCATCAAGGGCCTCGGGCCAGTCCGGCGCAAGCTCGACGATCTGGGCGTAGAGACCACGCGCCTGCTCAGCCTCGCCCTCGGAGGCATAGAGTCCGGCACTGGCGAGCAGCGGCTCCAGCTTGGCGAGGTTGGCGGCGCGGTCTGCAAGATAGCGCGCGACGATGTCCTCGCGCTGGGTCTCGATGTAGTCGAGGGCCTGGAACGGACCTTGCTCTTGCAGGATGCGGGTGAGCTTGCTGGCGATCGTATCGGCATCGGCACCGCTGGCAATGCGCTGAAACTCCTCAGCCAGCGCATGCATGCGCTGGAGCTGCGCATCGCGCTGTTTCAGGGCCGCCTCGAGCTGGCGCTCGCGCTCCTGCCAATCGCCGACAATCGCCTCGGCGGCTTCCTTCTGGCGCCGATAGGTTGCCTTGATCGAATCCAGCAGCTGGGCTTGCAATTTGGGAATGGTGATCGGGCCGACTCTGCGCTTTTGTTCGATATAGCCGACGATCGTGAAGATCGTCCCGATCACGCCGAAGGCAGCAGCCAATTTTTCCCAGTTCGAGAGCAACCAATCGCGCAAGGTATCGCGAAGCGACAGCGACTCGGGCTCGGATGCAGTCGGCACAGACTCAGCAGAAGGCTGCACGGATGGTGCTTCCTCGGCGCGTTGCAGCGGCTTGGATTCGGCTGCTTCCGATTCCACTGCTTCCGGTTCAGCGTCGGAGGGCGGTTGCCGGTCAGCAATAGCGGGCGCCGCTGGTTGCTCCGGCTCTGACCAGAAGGCTGCTGGCTCGGTTGCGACCGGCGCCGTATCGGAGGCAGGATGCGCTGGTGCTAGGGCTGGTGCTGGGGTGAGTTCGGCGGGCATCGCCTGTTGAACCGCTTGTGCTTCCGGCTGGCCATGATCGACAGCGCTGGCAATGCCAACGACTCCCAAGGCCAAAGCGAAGATAGAGAACGACAGGGTACGCAACAGGCAACGGCCCGAGCGCCACTGACTGTGCCGTAGGATGCATGCCTTGGAAACCGCCGGCGCCGAGTTGGCAGAATGCTCCATGGCTGCCGCTATGACATCGGGGCTGTGTTGGCCTGGATTCAAAACGAACATCTCGGATTCCTTTGGTGGCGTGTTTGCTTGCGGGTGGGTTTTGCAAATGCTGATAGTGTATTCGTTTTGCTGTGTGTCGGAAACGACCCTGCGCAGGATGACGTTGGGGCTGCGGGCGTGGCCGCACCGGTTTGCTTGCTGCTTGGGAATTGTTTATTCAGCGGTTGTAGGTGATGTCGTTGCGGGTCTTGGTGTCGGGCCGACCGCTTGGATGAAAGCGGCGGATGACGGCGTGGGTCTCGTGCTCGTTGAAGGTCAGCAGCACGACCACCGGCAGATCGCCGGCCGGGATGCCGCGGGTGTCCGTGACCAGCCGGCCTGGCGGGATGGCGTCCAGCTCGTCGGTGCGGGCCAGCGGTGGCGTTGGAGTCGGCCCCGCGAACCAGATCCAGCGCAGCTTGGCGCCGGCCTTTTTATCGCGGGTGATCTCGGCGCGCAGTGTGATGCCCTGCTTGGAAGCTGCCTGGTTGATCTCCCGCAGCAGCCGATTCAGCGCGGCGTTAGCGCTGGCGGTGGTGCTGTCGGGGTAGATCGCATCGTGCACGGCGGCGACGTTGATGCGCCCATCGGCGTCCATCAGCCCCAACAGCTCGGGGATACGCCGCTTCAGGCTGTCTTTGAGCCGGACCCGTTTCAGGGCTTGCTCTGCGAAGTAGGGCTCGAGGGGTTGCATGATCGGAAAACCTGTGGCCGTTTCGGAGATGACGACAGGTTAAGCAAGCCCTAGCGATTGGTCAAGGACAATTTTGTTTGTTTTGCTTGATGAGCGATTGATTGAGGCTAACTGCTTGGTTGCGGGGCATCGACTCAGGCGGCACCCCGCGTTCCTGATCGGACGACGTGCCCCTCGTTGCCCATTCACCGGGAGCGCCGGCCTACTGGGAGCGTCGGCCTACTGGGAGCGCCAGCCTACTGGGAGTGCCGGCCTACTGGGAGCGCCGGCTTTCCAGCCGGCCTCGCCTGATGCGGGCTCGATGCCCGCATCAGGCGATCTTGCGGTCGGCACCACTTGGCGCGTCCTCTCCCGCATGTTCATCTCGGATGGAAGTGGCCCAGGTTTGAAGAGTTTCGCCATATCCTACGTCTTTGGCACGGCATTGAGCCGTGCCAAAGCCGAGCCGGCTAGAAAGCCGGCGCTCCCAGTGCGCCGTGCCAAACACGAGCCGGCTAGAAAGCCGGCGCTCCCAGTGCGCTGTGCCAAAGACGAGCTACGATGCGCACAGGAGTTGGTCCTTCGCGTTACGCTGTCCTTTCACATGCTCGCAGTCGCGCTATGGCCCAGCCGACAGACTCGATGGCCGCACGCTAGACGTCGAGCTGCTCATGACCGAATGGCATAGGGCGTTTTCTCTCTCGATTTCGATTCCGATAGCGACCCCGACCCCGATTGCACTCCGCCGATGTCTGGATAACGTTGTATAGGTTATTCATGAACCGCTCCTAAGCAAGCCCTGGCGATTGGTCAAGGACAATTTTATTTGTTTTGCTTGATGAGTGATTGAAGCTGTCTGCTTGGCTGCGGGGCATCTACTCAGGTAGCACCCCGCGTTCCTGATCGTCCAACAAGAACCCCGCCTCAGACACCACCCGTGGCAGCAACCGACCGTCCTTGCCTGCCAGCATCCGCACCACCTGGCGCTTGTGCTCCGGCCCATGACTCACATGGATCGGCCGATCCGCGCCGTAGAAATACAGCCGGTCGAAGGGCGTATTTGCCACCACCCAGCGAGCCACCTCCAGCATGTCCTCGTTGTCGACAATAAAGTCTACCGCGGCGCCGAGGCGAGGGCAGACCGGGTTGCCACGCCGGTTCAGCTCGTGTGCCGCGTGCTGGTCGCGTTTCGGGTCGATGTGACCGCCGCCGCGAGCGCGGATGGCGCGCGCCAGCGCCGGGGAACAGAAGCCATAGGTCAGCCGCACCATGCCGAACCAATCGATCACCGGGTTCAGCACCTGCTCGGCCAGCTCGAACAGGGCGTTGTAGCTGTCCACCTGCGCCGGCAGGTTCGCCAGCCCCGTCTCGTCCTCTGACTGCGCCCGCAGCTCGGCCAGCGTCTCGCCGCACTCGATCAAGTCGCGAAAGCGCAGGAAGCGTCCGCAGGGCTCATCCAGGCTCGGCACCCGCCGGCTGCGGCGCAAGCGAAAGCCGTCGATGCGCAAGCGATGCCGCGCCAGGGCCTGCTGCAAAGTCTCCGGAGCAGGGCCGAACCCCGAGAGATCGAACAGCCCCAGCGCCGCCAGCTCCTCATCGAAGGCCTGCTGCTCCGGATAGTGCGGGTGCTCCTCGTTGATGAACCGCGATTTCAGGTACAGGTACGGCGGCTCGTACGGGTCGCCGTAGGCGAAATACTCGACATCCTGTTCGCGCAGCTTGATTTTCACCCGCTCCATCATCCGCGGCAGCGCCAGCGCGTCGAAATCGTCGAAACGCATCAGGGTGAGCTTGCCGGAACCAATGTGGATCTTCAGCAGATCGGCGTTGTGATAGTCGCCATAGGCCGCGGCGGCAGCGCCCACGTATGCCCGCAGCAGCGCCGGGAGTTGCTCCACCAGCCGCGCATCGAGTTGCAGGGATTTGGGTATCGCCGTCGCCGTCGAGCCCGGGTCTTCGGCATCCGGTTCGCCCTGCTGGGGTGCGCACTCAGGCGGCGCGAGTTCCAGCCAGCCCAAGCCGCGCTCGGCTGCGTCCTGGCACGCCTGCGCGATGGCCTCGGTGTCTGCGATCTGCATCAGCAAGCCCAGTCCTGCCGTCCGCGCTGCACCGTAATCGCCGAAGAAGTGCTTGATATCCAGGCGCAAGGTCGGCTCCAGGTGCTGATAGGGCTTGCGGCGCTCGAACTGATCCAGCGCGAAATACACCGTCAGATCCGCCCGCCGCGCCTGCTCCGCCGCCGCCAGCGTGCGGCTGACGGACTCCGCGTCCGTCTCGGCCGCCTTGCGCGCCTCGATGAAGCGCAGCGCCTTCGCCACCGATCCGAACGCCTCGGACAGCACCAGCTCGTCCGCGCTCTCTGACCTGTCCGGCTTGCGCCCCAGGTCCAGCCATTGCGCCCACAGCCGCTCCAGCGCATCGCGATGGGCCAGGTACTGTTCCTCGGCCCTGTTGCGGCGTTCGCGCTTGGGGCGTTCGCGCACCCTGACCGACGGCTCCCGCAACCGCGTGCGTCGGCTGCGATATCGATCCACTAGAAAACGCTGCTCCGCGTCCTTGTCCCGGAACACATAGAGCACCCCAGGTGCCACGGCAATCGGCTCCTCGTCCAGCACCTGCTGGACGAAGGCCTTGATCTCGCCTTGGCTGAAATACTTCTGGAAGGTTCCGCGCTTGGTCATCACCCCGTCGCGAAAGCGCTGGCCGCGGGGATCGTTCTGGTTGGCCAACATCACCGACACCACCAACAGCGTCCGCGCCAGCGACCAGGCCCGCGTCAAGGCCTCCAGGCGCTCGTCGAAATCCTCGATGACGTTGATCACAAAGCCGAGATTGACCAGATCGGCCGCTTGAACGGGGTTATCTGGCGCGTAGAAGGGGTCCCAGCCGGCCGCGTCGAGCCCGTTCTCCAGCAGGCCGCGCACATCGTCGCCACGACCACAGCCGTAGTCGAACAGGGTATGGCTGCCGTCGAGGAAGCCATGGCGAGCCAGGGATTGGACGGGCGCGGAGAAGCCATAGCGCGTCAGCGCCGTCAGGTGTCGCGCCGTCTCCCAAGCGCTGCACTCTGGCGCATCAGCACCTGCTGGGTCCGGGACGCTATCCGTGCCCTCGTCGTTCCCGATCGGCACCAGCGCGTGGTCGACGATGCGATACCCCCGCTCGCGCACCAGTTGCTCCCACTGGCGTTTGTAGCCGATGCGCCGCGGATCATCGAACAGCCCGATGGACTCGCAGGCCGCTGTCAACGCCGCCCAGGCCTCCCGCCGCGGATCATCCACCGGCAGCAACAGCTCCTTGCGGTGCAGGATGGGCGGGTTCAACGAATCGGCATAGGTGCGATGGCTCAGGGTACCGGCGGCCAGGTCCACCCGCCAACTCTGCGCGAGCGCCGGGAAGGGCTCATCGACGAAGCCTGGATAGTGAAGCAGTGCCAGCTCCGCGCCATCCGCGTCGATCCGCACCAGGTTGAAGTGCTCGCCTCGGCGGACGCCAGCGAGTTGCTCCGCCGTGGCGAGCTGCTCTGCGAGCCCGCGGTCGGCGTCCGCGCCCGAACCGGTGTGGAGGCTGTCAACATGGATATAGCGCTTGCGCCCGACGGTTTTGCCGAGGACGGTCCGAGCGGGATTATCTAGCGGGAGTTGCACGAATCTGGTCGCTCAACGTGTAAAGTAGCAACTGACGCCTCTCACCTCGCATGAACGGATTTGGGCGCCGATCGACGGCCGCCATCGCATGCGGCAGTCTTGAATGCTATCCAATCGATGTGCCGGAGTGCCCGTCTCTCGTATAAACAATGAAGGGGTGCTTGCCGCGTAACCGTTCACCCCCCTGAGATGCCACATTCTCAAGAGGAACAATCAAAGAGTTATGAGAGGAATGGGGTAAATATTCGGCCAAGTCATCCGTTCAGCCAGAAAATACGGGACACAAGAGAAGATTCCGTGTATGAGCTGGACCGTGCAAACCACGATACAACCCAAGCCGACGGCGTGCAAGGTGCAGCGTGCGGACACTTGCTCCGAGGCGGAACCACCGTGCCCGTTCTCGCAGCAATGGGTCAGGATCACGAAACAGGAGCACATTGATCTCACCGCCCGGGCAAGCGACTGGGAAGCGCAGCATGCAAGGGCAAAAGCCGAGATCGACAAGCTGCGTGAAGAGGTGGCGCTCGAGGATGCCAAGATCAAAGACCTTCAGAACCGGTTGTTCGGGAAGAAGAGCGAGAAGCAGCGCGCGCCGAGATCGCAACGGAGCGACCAAGGCAACCGCCCGTCCAAGCGCAAGCGCGGCCAGCAGCCCGGCAGTTCAGGGCACGGTCGCACCAAGCGCCCGGATCTCCCCATCGTTGCCGATGAGCATGATCTGGATGACGATCAAAAGCGCTGCTCGACCTGTGGCTTGCCGCGTCGCCCCAACCCGGCACTGGACGAGTACAGCGACGTCATCGAGGTCGAGGTCGAGGTCGAGGTCAAGGCGCACGTGCGCCGCATCCGACGCCCGGCCTATACCCGCAACCCCGGCTGCACCTGCGAGGACACCCCGGCCATCCTCAGCGCCGCGCCGCCGGCGCGATTGATTCCGCGCAGCGACTATGATGTTAGCTTTTGGGTCGAGATCATCCTGCGCCAATACCGCTACGGCCAACCTGTCCACCGCACTCTGCAGGACCTGAGCGACCAGGGGCTGGCGGTCTCGCCCGGCACGGTCGCCGGTGGCTTGCAGGCCATCGCGCCACTGTTCGAGCCCATCGTCGAGGAGCTGTACTGCAAGCAAATGAGCGAGCAGCTCTTCCAGAATGACGAGACGCGCTGGGAAGTCTTCGTGGAGCTGCCGGGCAAGGTCGGTACGCGCTGGACTCTGTGGGTGACGCGCTCACCGTCGGTGGTCTTCTACTGCATCGACCCCAGCCGCAGTGCCGCCGTCCCCGGCGCGCATTTTGCCGGGTTGCAGGCGCAGCAGGCCATCATCGTCTGCGATCGCTACAGTGCCTACAAGAAGCTGGCCCGGCTGGCGCTGAACATCCTGCTGGCGTTCTGCTGGGCACCTATGCGCCGCGACTTTCTGGATGCCGGTCGCGCCTTCGCCGAGCTTCAGGAGCGGGCGCTCGAATGGAAGGAGCGCATTGGTACGCTCTACCATCTCAATCAACTGCGCCTCGAGCAGTGGGCTCCCGAGCGCCCGATTGGTGAGCAATGCGCTGGCTTTCATCAACACCATGCGGCGCTGCTGGGGTGGATGCAGTGGGGCGGATGCAGGACATGCACGAGGAGGCAACTCGGGTCTTGGCGCAGACGGGTGCGCCTGGCGCCGGTTTGTCCAAGGGTGCACGCACGCAACAGAACAAGGTGCTCTCTAGTCTGCTCGAGCACTCTAGTCTGCTCGAGCACTGGTCCGGGCTCAGGGTATTCGTCGACCATCCCGAAGTTCCGATGGACCACAAGCGCGGTGAGAACAGCATCCGCACGCCGGTCACCGGGCGCAAGAATGACTACGGATCGGGCAGCATCTGGAGTGCAGAGCTTGCCGCCACGCTGTTTGCCATCCTGCAAACCCTGG
Source organism: Thiohalocapsa sp. PB-PSB1 (assembly GCA_016745215.1). Taxonomy (GTDB): domain Bacteria; phylum Pseudomonadota; class Gammaproteobacteria; order Chromatiales; family Chromatiaceae; genus Thiohalocapsa. The sequence continues at coordinate 1,357,772 of CP050890.1, read as the reverse complement.
TACTGTGGGGCATCAATCCCCGTCACTGGCTGCTCGAGTATCTCACGGCCTGCGCGGAAAACGGCGCCAGCCCACCAGCGCAGATCGATGCGTTTCTCCCCTGGGCGATGGATGACGCGCGCCGCGCCGACCTCACGCGTCCCTATGCCTGCCGAGCACCGCCCGCCGAGCTGCTTCCCATCGGCGAGGACACGTGAGCCATCGCTACTGTGGGCGCGAGTTCCACGCCGACGACATCGCGCTGATCCGCCGGCTCATCGCCGAAGACCCGGCGCGCACCCGTGCCGAACGCTCGCGATTGACCTGCCGAGCACTGCACTGGCACAAGCCCGACGGCGGACTGAAGGACATGTCCGCTCGGGTGGCCATGCTGCGCATGCACGACGACGGGCTCATCACACTGCCCCCGCCGCGTGGCAAGCGACCCGATCCAACGCTGTCCATCAGCGCGCTCAGCGATCCGGGAGAACCGCTCGACATGCCCGTCGGTGCGCTTGCGCCGCCGATGTTCCAACGCGTGTGCACATCAGGCGACTCGCGCCTCTGGAACGAAACCATCCAACGCTACCATTACTTTGGCTACACGCCTCTGCCCGGCGCGCAGTTGCGCTACACGGTCTACTCGGCAGGGCAACCCATCGCCCTGCTCGGCTTCGGCGCCGCGGCCTGGATGTGCGCACCGCGCGATCGCTACATCGGCTGGTCGCATGAACAACGTCGCCGACATCTGCACCTGGTCGTCAACAATGCCAGGTTCCTCATCCTGCCCTGGATACAGGTGCACAACCTGGCCTCCATGCTGCTGGCCAAGGCGGCCAAGCTGCTTCCCCAGCACTGGCAGGACGTCTACGCATACCGCCCGGTGCTGCTCGAGACCTGCGTCGAAAGATCGCGTTTCCGCGGCACCTGCTAGCACGCCGCCAACTGGCTCCGCCTCGGCCAGACCAAAGGTCGCGGCAAGCTCGGCCCTGCCGGGAAACCCAGTGTGCCAATCAAGGACTTATGGGTGTACCCCTTGGATCAACGCTTCCGCGAGACGCTGACTCGTTGATTCTTCGAGGAATGGGTAGACCGAATGTTTACGGAATGGGCCAAAATTGGGAGGGGGATCTGAACTGTTACCTTGCCGCCAGCTTGAAGTCCTCGATTTGTTTGCGGATATCCGAGGGCACCTTCCCTGCTTCGCGGATTCGTCGCGCAAGAAAGCCGCGATGTTCGTCGAAGCGCACCGGGCCGGCATGGGAGAGATATTTCAGCGCAGCCTTTCCATCCAGCATTCTGGTCAGGCGTTCCCACCGTTGTCGGGGTGATGCACTTGGTCGATCAAATGGCTCGATCTTTGCCCGTTCCTTATCCAATGCTGGTCCTGGATTCGGTATCCTGAGATTCGTTAGGTGACCAACGAGATCGGCCTTAAGTTGGCTGCTACGCTTCAACGGGTTACAGCCAAATCCGGGATTCGGCGAACGCTGGTTTGCCGTCTTGGCAACGACTGTTGCCGCAGACTTATCCTTCAGTTCGTCGGCACAGGCGAGACAGGTATCGACCATGCTGTCGCCAGTTTGGCTTGATGTCAGTGCATCGTCGTTCGCCACTTCCGCCATCGCTTCGGGATCAAGCAGGTAGTTTTCCAACTCCCAGCGTAACAGCACCCTAATGTTGTCTCCATGAGGCCGCGCTGCCAGAAACTCGTCGTCAGCTTCCTGCCACCAGAGCACCCAGTTGTGCCTGCCAAGCAGCAGGTCTCGATCGACCAGGCCGAATGCCGCGACCCCATCAGCCCGCGCCCCCTCGACCAAAGCGATCACGGCCTCGCAGCCTCCGCCCCCGGTGTCGGGCTCGTGACGGTCGGCTGGCTCGAACAGCACATCGGCTCCTTCATCGAAGAACCAGCGTTTGGCGATGATTTCGTAGTCGTCTTCCGATTCAAGAAAGACCACCGCGCCGCCGCGTTGCTTCCACAATAGGCGCTCCGGCGCCTTGACCTTCTTGAATGCACTCATCTTCCTATCTCTTTCTAACGCAGGCCAGGCTCGATGATCCAGCCACCCTTGACGAGATCCGGCTCGGCGATGTCGACCGGAAAGGCTTCCAGGATCTCCACCGAATGGGTTGCGGCGATGACCGTCGTACCCGGTTGACGACGCACCTGCGCCTTCATCAGGTTCAGCGCCTTGTGCTGCCAGCGGACATGCAGATGGACATCGAGTTCGTCCACGAGTACCCAGGTGTTGCGGGTGCTGTGAGCACCAATGCGCAAGAACAGCTGGGCGAGGTTCTTCTCTCCGCTGGAAAGCCGATCCAATCGATGGGTCTGCCCCGCACTGTGGACGATGGCCTCGGGCGGCACCCGCCGGATCTGGGTGTCGAGATACCTGTCGGGGGATTTGTCGAAGACGGTCTCGTTGACGGTCTTGACCGCGGCCTCAAAGCTGCCATCGCTTAACCAGGCGAGCCAGACGAGCAGGTTATCCAGAGACGCGGTCCAGTGCGTGCCATGCGGGGCAAACTCATGTGCCGTGTGATAGGCCCAATGCTCCGGCTGGACGATCGACCTCTCGGTGGCATCTTGCAGACGTGGAATGTCGCGATAGGCCGAGAAATACAGAGAGGTCGGCAGGCTCAGCGTAGCGTTGGCGAAGGCACCAGGCGTCAGGCCCATGGAATCGTCGAGCGTGCGCCGGAGATCCTGCACCAAGTCGTCTTGACGATCGATTTCCACCAGTCGCCCAGGAGCCCGCTGGCGAAAGCCGGTCCGATGCCATGCTTCCGCTGCGTATTGCGTCAGTGACTCGTCGTCCCATACTTTCAAAAAGGTGCCTTCTCCGAGATTGCCGGCCACCATGGACAGCACGATTCTGTGGTCTCGACCCTGCCAGAACAGCCGAGTCAGCACGTCGAGTTGGACTCGGCCCTTCCCATCGTCCAGGTCCTCGTGGCCAAAGTGCTGGGGACTCAGCGTTCCAAGCTGCCGCATCAGCAAGGCGAGACACTCCAGCACCGTCGTCTTGCCCTGCCCGTTCTCGGACATCAGCAGAAAGACGTTACATGGGCGGTCTTGATCGTCGGTGAAATCGATCTCGTACGGCGAACCCTGAAACGGACCGACGCGGTCCAGCGTCAGCCAAAGGGGTTGGAACTCGTAGACGGTTATGTCGCTCATCGCTGCTCACCGCGCAGGTGCCTCAGGCACTGTTTGATGTCGTCGCCGGTGACAAGCACCCCATGGGCACGGCGCAGCGGTGCGCCGGCGCGCGGCCGCAACAGCATGTCGCCGGCCCCAAGCAGCTTCTCGGCACCAACCTCATCAAGGATGATCTTGGATTCGGCTGCGGTGCGCACGGACAGCGCAATGCGTGCCGGGACGTTGCTGCGGAGCAGACCGGTGAAGGTCTCCGCGTCCGGGCGTTGCGTCGCGAGCAGCAGATGAATGCCGACCGCGCGGGCCTTCTGTGCCAAGCGCACCAGTGGCGTCTCGGCCTCGCGGGATTGGAACAGCAAGTCCGCCAACTCCTCGACCACGACGACGATATAGGGCAAGTCCATTCGGCCTTGAGCCCGGCCTTGGGCCAAGTTCGAGACACCTTGCTCACGCAGCAGACTGGTACGCCGCTCCATCTCTGCGACCAGCTCATCGAGGGTGTCCAATGCCTCACCCATATCCTCGAGCACATGCCCGTCGCGCAGGTGCGGGAGCCCGGTGTACTGGCCGAGTTCGACGCGCTTTGGATCGATCATGACCAAATGCAGGTCTTTGGGTTCCAGACGCCATAGCAGCGACAACAGCAGTGCATGCAAGCACACACTCTTGCCGCTGCCGGTGGTCCCGCCCAGCAGCAGATGCGGCGCCTCGGCCAAATCGAATGCCACCGGGGCGCCGAGCACGTCTACCCCTGGCCAAACCGTGAGCAGCGGTAAATCCTCTGCCGCGCGCGCCCAGTCACGCAGTCGCGCGCCGGGTACGCTTTGCCAGGTCTCGCGCGGTCTGGGCACATCCAGGGCCAGCACGCGAGCCTCGCGTTCGCGCTCCTCGTCCTCTTGCAGCAAGATCCCCTGACGCGTCGACAGGCCAAGGTAAAGCCCGAGTTTATCGAGCCCACGTTTGACCCGATCATAATGATTGACGTCGTCCAGATAGACCCGGTAACGACTGATGCGCGGTCCTTCCTCGACACCACGAATCTGGGCGATGACACCGATCTCGCGCAGTCCGGCAAGGATCTCCTGTGCTCGATCCACTCGGGCTGGGGCCGGTGACGCGGCCACGAACAGGTCTTGATACAAATAGCTGGCGAAGTCGTGTCCCGGTCGCCAGCTGGTTCTGATCTCGCGTAGACCCCGGCGCACATGACGCTGTAGATAGCGCTTGTAGCGCGGTTCGGCCTCGTCGTCCTGGAACATGTCCTCGCCGTGGTAAATGCTCAGCAGAGCACGGATGGCGAGATCGTAGTCCTGTCGACCGCGCTCGTCCGCCGCAAGACCGCTGCCGGTCACGCGCGTCAGCCAGTATTCGCCGCCCCCCGGACCGAGGGCGCTGCCGTCCAATTCCTCCGGCGGCGGCGTCGGTATCTGCAGAGAACGCGCCAGCGCGATGCGCAGCACACGCAGCTTTGGGGCACTTGGCGTGCCGAGGCCATGGGACAGCACCTCATTGATGGTCTGTTCGTCGGCCGCGTCGGTATAGATGTCTGGCATGGTTTATAGGCCGGCTGCCAGTTCGGCGACGTCAACAGGCATGGGAATCGTGTGCTCGCCATCGGGATTGATCAGGCGGAAAGCGGTGTACACATTCTCTGCTACGAGCCCAAGCTTGCGGGCATCCAACTCCGAGTCGGTCGGCAAGACGATGACCTGGGCGGCGGCATTCGGATAGTACTGCGTGAGTATCGCCTTCTGATTCCGGGCATCAATGCGCGCCAAGGGGGTATCGATGATGACAGGAACCTGCTTGCCAGATGCCTCGCTTAGCGCCCAGAGGAGGGCTGTGGCCATCAGCTGCTTCATGCCAGCGGAAAGGGCGCCCATCGCGATTGGGTGGCCATCGCGATCAAGGTAATGAAGGCCGAACTCGTCATCGACTTGAATCCTGTCGATCAGATGATGCGATGTCATCAAGAGCTTGAAGTGGCGGTTGATGGCACTCTCCAGTGTCTCCCGTTGCTCTTTCTTGCGGTGATCCTTTAGCTTGCTGAACAGGTTCCTGAGTCGTCGCGCCAACTCAATCTTGTCTCTTGCAATTCCGCCCGCTTGGACAACATTTTGAATCTCGATGATCCTTTTCTTCGTTTCATCGAGCTTCCGCTGCTGTTGGCCGAGCTCGCTCTGCAGCGCGCCGATGCGTTGTTGCTTGTCGGTCAATGCCCGCTCCAACTGCTCGCGTTCTTCAACGTAACGCTCAAACTGCTTGCGATCCTCTTCCGAGAGCGAGCCGACATTCAGCAGGTCCGCCTCCAGTTTCCGCAACTCGGCCGCCTGCTGCTGCAGACTCCGCAAGGCTTCGGCGCGCAACGAGCGCAGGCCTTCCGCCTCCGCGTAGGGGGCGAGCTGGTCGCGTGCACGCGCGCCGGCTTGAGGGTCCGGTGCGAAGTTTGCACCCATTGCCGAACCGGCATCGGTCATGTCCTGTTCCAGCAAGCGGACAAGCTTGTATTTGTAGAAGGCGCGCTGCCCCTCGCGGATGTCGGGATCGGGCCGGTCTGGACCGTCAAACAGACGCTTAGGCAGGGTCCGCGTCAGCGTCTCAAGCACCCGACCGCGGGCACCGGCGTCGCTGCGCAGTACCTGATCCAGGCGGTCGATCGCTCGGCGCACCAGGCTGGGGTTGGCCAAGAGCACGACATCGCGGGGCAGTTCCGCGGAGAGCCGCTCGCGCCCATCGGCAAACTCGGCCTGAACACGTCTGAGGGCCTCCTTCAGCTCGCCCTCGTTATGACGGTGCACGTAGGCGCTAACGCCCTCGATACGCCGTCGGACGCGACGCAGCGCCTCCTGATCGTCCTCGATCTCTTGCTCCAAGTTGGCCTGGTTGTCCTCCAAGGTCCGCAGTTCCTCGAAGATAGCTCGCGCGCTGCCCTCCAGACGTTGCAGCTCGGCCTTGGCCTCGGGCTTCAGCTCATTGCGTTGCCAGCCATTGTCAGCCTGTTTCAGGGCCTCCCGCAGGGCGTCTATCGCGCCGATACCAAGAATGCGCTCCATCTCGCGTTGTTGAGTGTCCCGGTTGGCCTCGGCCAGGGCCTGGATCTGCTCACCGTCGAAGAAGAAGAAGTCGACATAATCGGGGGGCAATCGGCGGTCCAGAAACTCCTGCGCGGCCTCGTCACCGAAGCGAGTCACGCCTGCCTGCACCTCTAACTGCTCCTGCCAGGTATCGCCTTCGATGGTCCAACTGCGCTCCGCAGTGACCGCCTGCCCGTTCTCCGTCCAGCGCAGTTCCACGGCGCAACGCGTCTCTCCGTCTGTGCGAGCGCGTCGGTTCATGATTCCCCACCAGTCGTCGCCTGCGCCGAGCACGTACTGCTGAACGGTGGGCATGCGCCTGCGCTGGACCGCTCGCCGCAGGGGTTCATTGCGCGACCCGGTGAACAAGAGCTTCAATGCGTTCAGGAAGCTGGTCTTACCGAATCCGTTTTGGCCCATGATCAGGCAGATGTTGCGTCCCGGTTCAGGCTGTCCGAGCTCAAAGCACTGCGGACCAAAATATCAATACCTTCGCCAAAAATTAGCGCCAAAAATTAGGTGGGCGACAGCCCGAGGTGATAGGTTATCCAGTTACTAATCCGAAGACCTATTCCCTCAGGAGGCTATCGCCCATGCCCGACATTATGCTGATCTTGAGCTGCTTAAGCCAGAGCGTAGATAAGACGAGCCTTGGCCGTTTGGGTTGCGTTGTGGAAGGGCTGTTGGCGATGACGGGGCGGGTAACGATGCGGGGGCTATCGCGCTGGACCGAGCGCGGGGGAAGCTATCGGACGCTGCAGCGGTTGTTCAACACCACGCTCAGTTGGGGCCAAGTGCATTGGCTGGTGATTCGCCAGCACCTGCTGGGCGACGAAACGCAATGGTTGCTGGCGGGCGATGAAGTGGTGGTGAGCAAATCGGGCAAGAAGACCCACGGTCTGGATCGTTTTTTCTCCTCGGTGGTTGGCAAGACGATCCCGGGGTTGTGTTTTCTGAGCCTGTCGTTGATTAGCGTGCAACGGCGCTGTTCGTACCCATTGCGCCTGGAGCCGATTCTCAAAGAGACGGCCGCGAGCTGCCCGAAAGCGTCCAAAGCGGGTCGGGGTAAGGACCGAGGGCGGCCGAAAGGTAGCCGCAATGGCAATCGCCGGGAGGTGAGTCTGTCGCCCTATTTGCAGTTCGTTCAAGACCTTCTGCGCCAGGTGCTGGCACTGGTGTGCCAGACGCTGACGGTGCGTTATTTCGTCTTCGACGGGGCCTTCGGCCATAATCAAGCGCTGCAAATGGTCCGTCGCACGGGCTTAGAGTTGATCAGCAAATTGCGCCACAACAGCGCGCTGTATCTGCCCTATGACGGCCCCTACGCCGGGCGCGGCCCGCGGCGCAAGTACGGCAGCAAGCTCGATTATCAACACTTGCCGCCGTGCTTTCTCAAAGCCACTTCCGTGGAAGGACAGGTTCATACGGCCATCTACCAACTGCCCGTTTGGCACAAAAAATTCCCCGACCGGCTCAATGTCGTGATCCTCGTCAAGACCAACCAACGCACCGGTGCCCAGGCCCATGTCATCCTTTTCAGTAGTGATCTTGAGTTAGGCTACGAAGCGCTCATCGATTACTATCGCTTGCGCTTCCAAATCGAGTTCAACTTCCGAGACGCCAAACAGTACTGGGGCTTGGAAGACTTCATGGTGATCAAGCCAACGCCGGTCTACAACAGTGCCAACCTGGCGATGCTGATGATCAACCTGTCCCAGATCCTGATGCGACCGGTGCGCGAGCACTGTCCGAGCTTTAGCGTCAATGACCTCAAAGCCCACTTCCGCGGCCGGAAATACGTCCTGGAGGTGTTAAAAATGCTTCCGGAAATGCCCGAAGCAAATATTATTGACCAAGCCCTTGAGCAGGCTGCAAATCTGGGGCGGATTAATCAAGAACTTAGTGCAGCATGAGATCGGGTCATTTGGCGAAGGTATTGAATAAAGCTATATCGCTAACATAGACCCTGAATGACATTTCATTGGCAAACTGGAAGAAGAGCTTCCCGTACCCGTACCCGTACCCGGTTCCCAAGCTGGGAGATAGTGCATGTGGTCGGAGTTTCTGTAAAACTGCAGCGCCCAGGGAGCAAAGGACGCGCTTCGGATCGAAATCGGGAGCGAGGTCGACGGTACTGCGTCTGCGCATTCTCGATTTGACGGGCAAGATGCCGATTTCGATCGCGAACCTCAGGTAAGGCGATTGCCGAAGAGAAACATGCCAACTGGCGCCGGATTCTCTTTCGCCTTCGCAAAGCGGCAACCCGCCCATCGTCGCTGTATGGGCGGGTTGCCGCAACGTCGATGCTGGACGAGAAGACAAGCCAGCTGGTAGGTTTCTTGACAGAAATCGCCTAAGCTCCATTGATTCAGTGACCTCGCTGGTGCAGTTCAATAGATTGCTCGCCTCGCCCTGGATGAATCGAGCCAGGTCCGCGGGCTGCATCGGCGGCCGGGCGCAGTCGTCGGTGTTCTGGCTGATGCCATTGAAGTGTAGCAGGATTTGATTCCAGGCTCGTCGGCCATGGCGGGATGTTCTCTTTGCCACCGAGATCGCCTCCGACCTGAACGATCGGATGGCGCTGGACCCGGCGCGGCAGCCTGTCCTGCGGCCAAGACTTGATTGAATCTATTCGATCATGACTGTCGCGATCGACTGCAGCGGTACGCTGATAGGATATTGGACTGCCCTGCGCTCGTCGGTACGGCTCAGGTGATGATCAAAAAAAGCCTGGATGAGACTCAGGCTAGTGGAGCGGTACAGAAATCCCGAGGCGGTTCGTTGTCGTTGTCGTAATCGTGGTCGTTATCGAACATCCGGCTAAGACGATTACAATTAGGATTACGATTACGACAACGACAACGACAACGACAACGACAACGACAACAACAACGACCGGAAACTGTCTCGGAACATCTGCACCGAAGCACTAGGCTGTCGAAATGTCCTGAGTTTTGATGCCAAACCGATTCCGGGTCTTGGACTGCATCATCGAACGCACTGGGGAAGTCTAATCGGTGTCGGGGTCGCTATCGAAATCGGAATCGAATCCGCTCATCGATCAAAGCAGTCAGCTCGATACCAACCCCTAATGTTGACCTTGACACCGATCCCGACTAAGCATCCATAAACCGGGAAGCGCTTGTTTTAGTGAGACTGCAGATTTCGACAGCCTAGACTCAGGCTTCTCAGCAGGCTTGCACACCTGGTATTAGTGCAATTTGAGATTGCTGTCTATCGTTTCGTCAAGTACAGTGAGAGTCGCCTATGGCGCGCTAGTTTATCTGCTTGGTGTCGCCGCCACAAAACGACTTGATGAGGAAGAAGATGACTCGATTTTATTTATTGATCGGGGCGCTCGGCTTGATCCTTGCGTTACCCGCTATGTCCCAGATGATGGAGGCGCCGGCACCGGTCGGCGAAGTTCAGGTTACTGAGCTGACGGCGACAGTCCAGAGTGTTAACATCGCCGATCGCCTAGTCACGCTGAAAGGACCGAGGGGTGGTACGGTTATTGTCGAGGCCGGCCCTGAAGTCAAGAATCTGGACCAAATCAAAGTCGGTGACGAGGTTGTCGTACGGCGCTATCTTGCGATCGTGGTCAGCGCGGTTAAGGTCGATGAAGACGCGAAGCGCAAAGAGAGCATTGTTGTCGGTGGGGCCGCCGCAGCCATGGACTATCCAGCAGGCGTTTATGGTCGCGAGGTGACAGAGACAATCGAGATCCTCGATATCGATCCCTACAAGAAGTCGATCGCATTCCGTGATGCTCGCGGTCACTACCGTGAAGTCTCGATGAAGGCCCCGCATTTGGAAGAGCGCATGGACGACTTCAAGAAGGGAGACATGGTCGAGATCGTCTATCGCGAGGGGCTGGCTATCGGGCTGGACCCGCAGTAGTTGCCCGCGTTTCGATGCCAGGGGGCGGATTTTCGCCCCCGCTGCCGGCCCTATCAGCCCAGGGTTGCAACCCGCCTAATGCACCCCCCCACCCCACCCAGCGCCCCCAACGCCCTCCTAAGTAGCGGCTCATGAATAACCTATACAACGCTATCCAGACATCGGCGGAGTGCAATCGGGGTCGGGGTCGGGGTCGGGGTCGGAATCGGAATCGAGAGAGAAAACGCCCTATGCCATTCGGTCATGAGAAGCTCGACGTCTAGCGTGCGGCCATCGAGTAGGTCGGCTGGGCCTAGCGCGACTGCGAGCATGTGAAAGGACAGCGTAACGCGAAAGATCAACGCCTGTGCGCATCCTAGGTGCGCATCGTAGGCGCGCATCGCAGGCCATCGCGCTGAACAGTGCCGAGGGTAACGGCAAAGCGACGAGCGCGGATCGACGCCGGTCGTTTGAAAGCGCACGAGGCTCGGCGCTGGAGTGCGCTGCGATTCAGGACGTGCTCGCTGGTGTGCGAAGCGTTGTCCGCAGACGACAACAGCAAGCAAAAGGCACTGCTCGATCGTCGTGTGGCCATGCTCACGAAGCGCGGACAGCGTGGCTAGGCGGTCAGCGAGGAGCTTGGCGGATGAGTTGGTCTGTTCGATACCGACGCCGACGCCGATAGCGGTACCGAATGAGTCGGCAGGCGACACCCAAGCCAAAAACCTGTTTCGCTTGTTTCTGCACCATCACTAAGAAAGTTCCAACAACAGCTGGTGCGGACCCCAGTATCCCCGCGATCTATCGCATCGGTCAGCTCGCCAGCACCGCGACCTATTGAGCGCGCCGGCTTGCAGTCGGCTCGCCGTATCTGGCTCAATGCCCGGCATACGCGCGCAGCATGGACTCCATATCCTCAGCCGGCACCGGGCGACCGAAAAAATAGCCCTGAGCTTGCGCGCATCCTTTGCTCTTCAGAAATTCTGCCTGCTCAGCAGTCTCGACGCCTTCGGCGATCACTTCTTTGTCCAGCGCTTTGCCCAACGCAATGACTGCCTCGGCGATGGCCTGGTCGTTGGCATCCGCAGGGATATCGCGAACAAAAGACTGGTCGATCTTGAGCTTATCGATCGGCAGTTGCTTCAGATAGCTCAGCGACGAGTACCCGGTTCCGAAGTCATCGATGGCGATCGCGATGCCAAGATCCCGAATTGCCTGGAGCTGGCCAACGCTGTCTTCTCTGCGTCGCATGACAAAGCTCTCCGTGACCTCCAATTCGAGGTACTCCGGCGGGAAACCTATTTCCTTGATGGTACTGATGACGCGCATGACAAAATCCGTCTGCTGGATCTGGGGGCCGGCCACATTGACCGCGATGCGCCCAATGTGCAGACCGCGATCAAGCCATTCGCGTCCCTGTCGGCATGCCGCGACCAAGACCCAGTCTCCGATCTCCTGTATCAGACCGCTGTGCTCCGCGATGGGGATGAAGAGTCCCGGCGGTATGTCACCCTGCATGGGATGCTGCCAGCGCAGCAGGGTCTCTATGCCAGTTAGGTGACCGGTGGCCAGATCCACCTGAGGCTGGAACACAAGCCGGAACTCCTCGTTCTGCAATGCTCCGCGAAGCGCGTTCTCGATGAACATGTGCTGAAAGGCCGCGTTGGTCAGCTCCTCGGTGTAGAACTTGTATGTGTTGCGACCGTCTTCCTTGGCGCGGTACATGGCGGAGTCAGCGTTGCGCAGCAGAGTCGCGGTCTCTGTGCCGTCTTGCGGATACAAACTCAGCCCCAGGCTTGCGGTAACATGCACCTCGTTACCATCGAGATCGAACGGGTCTTTGAAGACCCCCATGAGCTTCTCCACGACGCGTACATGGTCTGCAGTGCCGTCGATGTCTTCCAGTAGTACGATGAATTCGTCGCCGCCCAGGCGCGCGACGGTGTCGTCGCTTCGAACCACCGCAGCCAAACGCTGCGCGAGTTCGGCCAGCAGCCGATCGCCCGCTGGATGACCGAGGCTGTCATTGATGGTCTTGAAGCGATCCAGGTCGACGAAGACGACAGCGATCTTTCCCGCTTGTCGGGCGGCATGCTTGATGGCCCGCTCCAGTCGGGCGGTCAGGAGCAACCGGTTTGGTAGATCCGTGAGCGGGTCGTAATGCGCGAGGCGCTCGAGACGCTGCTCGGTCTGCTTTAGCGCGGTGATGTCTGCAAACACGCCGACGTAGCCTTCGGCTTGGCCGTTGGGGTCACGCACGGTACTGATGTTGAACAGCCCGGGGTAGACCGATCCGTCCTTACGACGGTTCCAGATCTCGCCGCTCCAGTTGCCGGTCTCGATCAGCGATTGCCACATGGCCTGGTAGAAGGAAAGGTCGTGTTGGCCGGACTTCAGTTTTCGGGGGTTTTCGCCGATGATCTCGTCAGGCGCATATCCGGTGATGTTCGAGAAGGCCTTGTTGATGTCGATGACGGTGCCGTCGAGGTCCGTGATCAGGACACCCTCGGCGGTGCTGCTGAATACCGCGGCGGACTGGCGGAGCTTGTCCTCTGCCTTGCGACGCTCCGTGATGTCTTCGCCAATCGCTTGATAGGCGATCAAGCCGCCTGATGTATCGAAGATCCCACGGTTGGTCCAGCGATGCCATCCAACCCCTTTGTCCGGCATGGCGACCTGATGCTCGTGGGTCTGCATCGGCTGTTCGACGCTCAGCGTCCGGATGTTGGCCATGACTTGTCTACGCTCCGATTTTGGCAGCAAACCCAGGAAATTGCGCCCGACCAGGTTCTCGCGGGCGACGCGGAAATAATCGCAATAGGCACGGTTGACATAGTCGATCGTACCATCCGCACGAAAGCGGCAGATCATGCTCGGGGTATCCTCGACGATACCCCGATATCGCTGCTCGCTGGCCGCAAGCTCGGCCGTGCGCTCGGCCACGCGCCGCTCCAGGGTCTGTTGCTCGTGGGCGAGGCGACGGTTCCAGATCATAACCAGCGCCAGCACGAGCAATGCGGCGCTCACCACCTGCCACAGCAGCTGATAGTCCACCGAGCGTTCGAATTCGATGCCCATCCAGCGGTTGTAGATGCTCTGATGCTCCTGTTCCGACAGGGTGTCCAGCGCCTTTTGCAAGATGCCGGCGAATAATGGCCAGTCGGAGCGCACCGCCATGGACTGATTATTCCTATAGGGCGTTTCGCCAGCTTCCTGCACATTCTGGAGATCGAGCTTTTTCCGATAGTAATTGACGGCCAATAGATTACCGACAACAGCGTCGACCTGGCCGTCGGAGAGCCGTCGCAACCCTTCCGCGATGGACTCCACCGGCACCAGGGTCAGATCCGGGTGATCAGCTGCCAGCCAATCCTCGATCGCATAGCCCGCTGCCACGGCAACACGCTGTCCGGACAGGTTGCCGAGATCGCCAAAATAGCCGCTGTCCTCGCGGGCGAAGATGCGGATCGGCAGATCGATGTAGGGTTGCGTAAAAAGAGCATAGGCGTCTCGCTCGGGGGTTCGTGCGACCGAAGCGAACATGTCCGCGGTGCGGCTCTGCACGGCGGTCAGGGCCTGTTTCCAGCTGAGATCCGGGACGACCTCCAGCTCGATGTCAAGCATGGCCTCCAGGCGCTCGAGGTAATCCAGGGAAATCCCGGTGTACCTGCCCGTTTCGTCTCGATATTCGATCGGCGCCCATTGCGGGTGGAGTGCCACGCGCACCACCGGGTGTGCGCTCAGCCAGGCTGTTTCCTCTTCCGTGAGCACTAGCGCAACCGGATAGTTGTCGTACCATTTGCGCAGGATGCGCGGCAGCTCGCGCGTCTCCAGGCTCTTCAGAGCCTTGTCGAGTATCGATCGCAGCAATGGCTGGTCATTGTGTACCAGCATCACGCCGTGCACCGGCTTAGGATGAGTGTAGAGTTCGCGAATGCCCCGATATTGGCGTTGATGCAGCAAGCGATGAACAATTTCACTGATCCCGACAAGATAATCGGCGCCTCCGGCGATCAGTATCTCGATTGCCTCGTCCAGCGAATCGACGCGGATGATCCTATTGCCCTCGGACAGGTCGGTCAGCAGACCCCCGTCCAAGCCCTTTGGAACCACGATGGTACTGTCCCGAACCTCTGTAATCGCCGCGATTGCCGGCTTCGATGACCTGCCGAACAGCACCAGGTGGCCCTGCAGAAAGCCGCGCGTCTGGAGGTAGGGCATATCCGGGTCCAGTGTATTTGCAGTCATCGCACCGAACAGCTGAAACCGGCCGCTCTGCAAACCTGAGATGGCCTCCGCACGGCCGTTGGCAATAACGCGAATTCGAATCCCAAGGCGCCGAGCGACGATGGCCATGATCTCGGGTACGATGCCGCTGGCCTGACCTGCCTCGGTCTTGAACTGGTAGGGCGCAGATTGATCGGTGGTGTGCAGATCGATGGTCGGATGTTCTCTCAGCCAGCGCTGTTCTGCTATCGTCAGTCCGAGCCCGCTGAGCGTGCCGATGTCCCGAGTGCTCTCGATCCAGCGGGACTCGATCGTCCATTTCTCCTCAGGGGTCAAGGTGGCTAACGTCTTATCCAGGATCGAGCGCAGAATCGTTGCGTCCTTGCGCACCATGACGGCGTCCAGTATAGGCTCCGGACCGAATCCGGCGATACGCAGGTCCTTGAGTCCTTGCTCCTGGATGAGGTATTCGGCGATCGGTAAATAGGTGAAAAGATAGTCGTGTTCGCCGCAAGCAACCTTGGTCAGACCATCCAGCGTGCTGACCACCTCTACCGCCTGAATCTCAGGATAGTGCTGCGCCAGAATCTCCGCTTCGGGCCAATCTTTGACCACCAAGACCTTGTTTCCGGCGAGGTCATCCAGTCTCACGGAACCGGCGATGCCCTGATGGGTGACGATGACGTCGTAAAAGCCGAGGTAGCTCTCGGTGAACAGAAACTCTTTCCGGAACGCGTCCGTGGGCACGTTGGCGCCGATGAGATCGGCCTCGCCGGTGCGCAGCGCATCGATCGCATCGGACCAGGTCTCGCGACGGACGACCTCCAACTCCACGCCAAGCCGCTCGGCGATCAGCCTCATGTAATCGGCGACCAGCCCCTGGTAACGGCCGTCGTTGTCAAAAAACTCCAGTGGAGGGAAGTTTGGGTCCGGTGCGATACGCAGCACCGGATGTTGTGCTAGCCAGGCCGTCTCCTTGCTGCTCAATCTCAGCTCGCTGGCGGAACTTGGAACGGGCAGGTCAACCCACTTGGCGAGCAGGCGCTGGCGTTCCCCCGCGGAGATATGGTCAAGGGCCTTGTCCAGGATATCCCGAAGGATCGGCCAGTCTTTGCGGGTGCCGATACTGAGTACCGAACCCTGTTTACGCAGCCGGCCCTGGATCTCCAGGTCCAGCATTAGCTCCTCCTTGAGCAGATAGCTGGCGACGGTACGGTTGCCGACATACGCATCCGCCCGACCGCGCACCACCGCATCCAGCGCCAACGCAGTGTTCGGGTAGAGCTGTCGCTGGACACCCGGATACCGGGTGCGGAAGTACTCGATGTTACCGAAGCCCTGCTCCAAAGCGAGCGTTTTACCAATCAGATCACCTTCGCTGGCAAGGAAGGGGCCATCCTTGCGCGCTACGATGATGTGCGGAATCTCCAGATACGGCCTGGTGAAGTTGAACAGTGACTCCCGGCTGGGTTTGGCCGTGATGTCAAGCACGGCCGGCAAGCGTCGCTCTGCCACCGCATTGTAGATCGCCTGCCATGCTCCACCGACAGGCACCAGCACCCCATCCAGGCGCTGGTTCAGCGCCTCTATCAGATCCACGCTGAATCCCACCAGGCCGTTATCGCCATCGACGAAACCGAACGGAGGCCAGGCATCGATCACGCCGATCTCAATACGCGGATGGCGCGCCAGCCATTCACGCTCGCGGATGGTTAGGTCCAGCCGCGACGGCGAGGATTTCGAGACCTGAGCAGATCCATCGAGCCACTTTGCTCGCAGACTGCTGAGCCCGTCGCTGCCGTAGGCGTTGAGCGCCTTGACCAGCGCCGAATGCAGCAGCGGCTTGTCTCTGGCCACAGCAAAACGCAGCTCTAGGAACCCGACTTCAGCCGCCGGCAGCTCGCCGGCGATCTTCAGGTCGCTGATCATCTGCTCGCGCAGCTTGAAACCGGCGTGGCTTGCATTATCGATATAGTAATCCGCATCGCCGGAGCGCAATGCCCGGTAGCCTTCGTCGATGGCCTCTACCGGGATGAGCGTTAGCGCCGGGTAGCGCTGCTGGAGCACCCGAGTTTGCCGGTAACCGTTGACCACGGCGACAGGTTTGCCCACCAGATCTGCAACTTGGCGCACAGGCGCAGCCGTGCTACGCCCGACCGCCACGAAAGGCACCGTTAGCAGCGACTTGGACTCGAGGCTGAACGCCCGTGCATCGTCCGAAGGTGAGTAGTCGTTGATGATGATGTCGACTGCACCACGTTGCAGTGCCACGAGCGAATCGGCATAGCTCATCCCACGCATCCACTCGAAGCGCATGCCAAGGGAGCCGGCGATCTCGGTGAACAGCTCGTTGAGGTAGCCCGCGGGCTGCTCGGATTCGATGAACGACAGCGGCGGCTGGCCTTGCATCAGCGGAACACGCAGCACCGCAAGGGAGTCGAGGTAAGCTCGTTCCTCGACCGTCAGTCTGGATCGAGCGCGCGCGTAGAAGAATTCTCGTGGAATGCGGGCACTGTTCGCAAGCCCAAGCCCGACGTAGGTCTCCGCGATCTCTTGCCAGCGTGACGGCTCGTAGCTGCCGATCTCGATGCCCGCGGGTGCCACGAATTTGCGGGTCGTGCGCGCCTGGTACTCCAGGTGCTCTCGGCTTAGCCCCTGGTCGTTGTATTTCTCGAGGATCAGTGCGGCAATCTCTTGCGGGTGATCTATTGCGTAGCGCCAGCCCTTCAGGGTTGCCCTGCGCATGCGCTCGACGCGTTGCGGATGCGCTTTGAGTTCCTCCCGAGAGGTAAACAGGTTATCGCCGTAGAAGTCGATCCCGTGGTCGCGCGGGTCGATGACATGAACAGCAAATCCGCGCTGTTTGAACCAGAACGCTTGATCGGTCAGGTGGCCCGCGAGGGCATCGGTCTTGCCCTCGATCAAGTCTCGGTAGCGAAAGCCGTAGGGTATGAGCTGGGCCTTGTTGCGATCGCCGAGCGTCTTGTCGAGCATCGTCATCACGGAGCTGTCGGTGATACCGCTGCCGTCGGCCGTCACGCGTTTGCCGACTAGGTCGTAAGCCGTACGCAGCTGGGAGCCGCCGCGCGTGAACAGCACCAGGGGCGAATGTTGAAAGAGCTGCGAAACCAGCACCACGGGGGCACCTTGCAGGGCGGCAAGTACCAGGCTCGCGTCGGTAATACCGTATTGCGCGCGCCCGGCGAGTACGTCGTCCACCGGGTTGTGCTCTGGGTCGCGCTCGCGCAGCTCCACCGAAAGACCTTGTTCGGCAAAAAAACCTTTCTCAATGGCCGCATAGCAGCCGGCAAACTGAAACTGATGGGACCATTTGAGCTGCAGGGTGACCCGTTCGAGTTCACCCGCCGAGGATGCTTGGCCAGATGCCGCAAGCAGGTAGAGCAACGCAAGACCGATCTTCCGGCTCAAAATCGACCGATTTTCGCCTCTAGCCCGCGTGATTGCTCGCTTTCTTGCTCCTGACTTTTTTCATTTTGTAGCCATGCAAATGCAATTATTTTGCACTTGATTTATCGTTTATTTGAGCTATTATTTAGCCATGCATACAGCACATGGCAATTTGCACCTTGAGATCCAGACCTCTCGCAAGAGTCCAGTTGGGATCGTGCGCACCACGTTTCGCGAGAACGGCAAAATGCGCCATACCCAGCACGGACGCATCACTGGCTGCTCACTGGAGCAACTCAAGCTCCTCCAGCTCGCCTTCCGCGAGCAAGTTGTCCCCATCGATGACCCGCAGGCGTTCCATATCCTCAACAGCAAGGAATACGGTGCCAGTTATGCGATCCTGACCATCGCCAGACAACTGGGGTTGCATCGGGTGCTCTATTCGCATCCAGAGCCTTGGGTAA
Organism: Thiohalocapsa sp. PB-PSB1; assembly: GCA_016745215.1. GTDB lineage: Bacteria > Pseudomonadota > Gammaproteobacteria > Chromatiales > Chromatiaceae > Thiohalocapsa. Next base: position 1,339,578 of record CP050890.1, on the reverse strand, counting down.
ATGGCGCCTTAGCAATGATCGTTGGTCGTCTGATCCATGCCGGAAGCAAGCTCGCCTTGTGCAACCACCATCCCAATACCTGCCTATGGGAGCTCTGCGGCATCGCCGAGCCGCCCGATGTCGATACCCATTGCTATGAGCCGATGGATCGACTGCTGCAACGTCAGAAAGCGATTCAAAGGAATCTGACGCGCCGTCATCTCAAAGACGGCCATCTGGTGCTCTACGATATCACCAGTATCTATTTCGAAGGCGAATACAAGGACAGCGAGCTGGTGAGGTTTGGTTACAATCGTGATGGCAAAAAGGGGCACGAGCAAATCGTGGTCGGGCTCATCTGTACAGCGCAGGGCTGTCCGGTTGGCGTGGAAGTCTTTGCGGGCAATACCAAAGATGAGACCACGGTGATCGACAAAGTGCATGAAATCAAAGTTGACTATGGTATCGAGAAGATCGTCTTTGTCGGCGATCGTGGAATGCTGACGCACAGTAACATCGCATCTCTCAAGGACGAGAAAGACTTGCAGACGATCAGCGCCTTGACGCATGGTGAGATGAGAAACTTGCTCAACAAACAAGTCATTGCCATGGACCTATTCGATGAGCGCAGTATCTGTGAGGTGACTGACCCCGCAGAGCCGATGCGACGTTACTGTCTCTGTCGCAACCCACAGACCGCGCACAACGAGCACGACACGCGTAAACGTCTTCTGAAATTAACCACGGACGCCTTAGCCGATATCGCAGCCTACAAACGCGCAGCAACTGTTGAGACCCTCGGCGCACGTGTCGGAAAGATCCTGGCGAAATATAAGGTGGGCAAGTTCATCCAATGGTCGATTGATGCTGACCCCGACCGTGCGAAATCCTCTCAGCATCGATTGGTCTGGTCAATCGATATGGACAAGGTGGCCGAGGAACAACAATTCGACGGCTGTTACATTATCGCCAGCGATGTCGACCAGGACGCGATGAATACCCTTGAGGTTGTCAACGCGTACAAGAGTTTGACGTTTGTCGAGCGCGCCTTTCGCAGTCTCAAGACCGTACAATTGGAGATCCGCCCTGTTTACCATAAGACGGATGAACGCATCCGTAGCCATGTCTTTCTCTGCATGCTGTCGTATTACCTGCAATGGCATATGGAACAGCGCCTGGCACCATTGTTCGCAGCGGATGGGCAGGGTTCGGAAAGGCGTTGGACCTTCCATGGTGTGATCGAGTGTTTAGCTCAGATCACCCGTAACAGAGTCGCGGTCAATGGTGTGGAGTTCGATCAGAACAGCATGCTGACACCAGAGCAGGAAGAGATACTGGGTCTTTTGCAGATCGCGATGTAGCCACCCGCGTGAAATCCTGAATTGGCGTTTAAATCAATTCAGTCAATGAGTTACGTGTTTCTCGAACAGGAAAATCAGGCAAGAACAGACCAGCAAGTTTTCATCGTCTTCTTTATCGAGCGAGAAAGAGCAGAAGCCGCCGCCCCGCCCTTTTCGTCACAACCCAGCCAGCAGCCCCGCCAATGCGGCGCCGATAAAGGTTCCCGCCGCATAGCCCAGCATCCCGACCATGGTGGCCGGCGCGATGAGCCCCGTCCAGCCCTTGGCGGCCGCCAAAGCAGCGGCCGTGGGCGGCGCTAGCACCGCGGCGTTGGAGGCGGTGACGATCTCGGCGAGGTCAAAGCGGAACAGCCACCCGAGCACCATCACCACCACGAAATGCACGGCGATCACCACCAGGCCTAGGCCAAAAATCCCCCACGAGGCATTGGCGAGCAGGCCGAGGTCGGCGCCCATGCCATTCGCGCAGAAGACCAGATACATCGCGAACAGACCCAGTGTGAATTCGCCGCGCATCTGGATGAACCGGTCGTGGCCAAGCCAGGCGAGCACCAGCGACAAGGCGGTGACCAGCAGCAATGCCCACTGTGGCTGGCCGATGGCCTTCGTGGTGGCAATACTGATGCCGCCGAGAAGCGCAGCCAAGGTCACCGCGACCAGCAGCGGTCCCCAGGTGATGGCGCGCAATTTGGGCATCGCGGTGATTGCGGCATCCTGATCGGACGCGCTGTGGTGAATCGGATAGAGCCGGCGCAGCGGTTTGATCTCCGGCAGGATGGCGAGCAGCATCATGTACAACACAGCACTCAGCAATGCCGCCCCGCCGATCGCGGCAAGCCGCGGGTCGGAGAGGATCCCGGTCACCTGGGCCACTGCCAGGAAGTTGGGGCTGCCGCCGATGGTGGCCGCCGTCATGCCGCTGCTCAGCCCGCTTGCGTTGTCGCCCAGCGGCAGGGTAAAAAAAGCGACCAGGCCGCCGAGAACGCTGCCGACGATTGCGGTGGCAAACACCAGCGCCATGCGACCGGCCTCGATGATGACACGGCCAACGTGCACCTTCAGCAGCAACAGCGGTACCGCCAGCGCAAGCAACAGGGACATCAGCGTTTTGAAGCCGGCCACCTCGGCCGGCGCCGGCAGCACATCAAGGGTTGCCAGGACCATGGCGAGCAGGATACTGACGACCACGCCGGGCAGCATGCGAGCCACCGGCGTGCGATCGATCAACAATCCGACAATGGCGATCAGGGACAGCGCTAACCACACCAGAAGGGGATTTGCGGCGGGGATGATGGAAGAGTTCATAAGCCGTATAGTGCAAGGAATAGAAGAAGTGGTGCAGACCCTGCTCCAAAACCCGCGCCCACAGGTGCAGCCAAGGCTTGCCAAATCGATACTGGGATCGATACTGGGATCAGGAGCGGGATTGAAAGCATTTTGCTCATCTCCGCCCATGGTATGCTGTCGCTCTGTCTTGCGTAACCAATCAATGCCAGGCAATCTTCGGCGCTGCCGTTCGGCGCGGTCTGATTCATAATGCGCCGATCCGCCGGCAGCGGATAGCCACCCTTCCTCATCCTCGGCAACCAACAAGCTCAGCCGCACAGCTTTGCTGCCTCGGCTGCGGCGCCCTGTTGGGCGGCATAGGCAGACCAGGGTCTGATTTCGCCAATACTGGTCCAATGGTGCGCTCTGCAATCTCGGTGTTATGGACATCCTGGGTGCGTAACCAATACCCATTTTAGGTACGCAGGTGAAGGAGGCCTGGTAGCCGCGCATACAGCTATGATCGCAACCGGGGCAGACCAGAAGCGTCACTCGATCGGCCCATATCGAATGCAGGCCGACGATATCGGACGAGCGCACATAACGCAACCGCACGCCTTTGTAGAGCGGCGGCGCCGACGCGATTGTGAAAATATTCAAGCCCCAAATCAGACACAGATGGTATACCGCCAACAGCCGCCAACAGCCGCCGAGCACCACCCGCGATGACCATGCCGAGCACCGAGCTATGACAGATCCCGCTGCTGGAACTGCCGCCGTCGCCCGAGCCGCCACCGGCGAGCAAGCCGTCGGCGTGCGCAGCCGCGGTTGGCAAGGCGATGAGCGGCAGTCGCCGCTACCAGCGTGGCGCATTCGACCCACGCCAGGAGATGCTGCTGCCGCAGCGCGTCGCGGACTTTGTCGATCAGGACAACCCGGTGCGCGCCATTGCCGCCTATGTCGACAGCTGCCAGTTCGGAATAGGGGGTGTCACATCGGCCTGGTTGCCATCGTCTGTCTGGTAACTCAGCGGCACATGCCCGTCCGCGGTGACGTTCAAGCCAAACAGGATCTGCTTGCAGTCCGGACGATGGTCCTTGTGATACCCATGGGTCATCTTCACCGCCTTCGGATCAGCGCACTCGTAGGCACCGAGAAACCTGATGCTGGTGGAGTCGTTATGTATGCTCTGCGTTTCCAGCTGGTGCACAACGATGGTCTGGGCGCTCAGCTCCGCCAGCAGGTTGTTCCGCTCGGCGGCGAGCAAGCGGTCCAGCGTCCGCCCCAAACGGTCATTGTTATACTTCCCCGCTTCCACGCGTCCCTCACTCACGCCATCAACCTTGATGTTGGTGTCCATCGTATGTTCAAACCTCTCTGACGGAGAGAGGTTCGTAATCTGCCTACGTTTGATGGGATTGTCTCGCTGGATTCGTCTATGCCCGCATCATGGTTTTCAATTCCAGTACCCGATGGCCTCAATGGCCTCGCTCTCGGATGCTGTGCCGGCTTTTGAACTGGTACTCTTGGTTAATTGCGAAGTCGCGGCAGGGCTCGCGCCGAATGTTGGTTACATACACTTTTTCGAGGATTCCAATACGGAGAATTTGGAGGTATTCAAGGCCCGTGTTACGAAGCATGACCGTCCCGCTATGATTGCCATTCCGTTCGGTCGGCAGCTGCCCGAGCGTGGCGTACCCCGTGGGTGGAAACTTCGGTCTCGGAAAACAGCATGTAAAGTTGAAATGGCCGAGCGCCCGCATGGCTGCTTGACCGATTCTCTGCCCTCCTCTAAGCTCCTTGCTCTGGCAAAGTCGGCAACGCGCAGACGCGCTCGGACTTCTATCCGTTTTGTGGTTTTCAATCCCTTTCGTGGTCTTCACCAGAAACACTGCATGCCAATGCGCGTGCCCATGCTTCATGCATTCGATTACTGTCAAGAAATGGCTCTACTGTCTTCTTCTGGTCATTGCTGCCATGGCGCTCAGCGGCTGCGGCGCCGGCAAGAACATCAATGCGGCGGACACCGTCGGCAGAGACACCCGCAACAAATTACTGGTGAGCGTCCGCGATCAACGCTTGCTGCTGCTGCGCGACAATAAGCCGGTAAAGAGCTATGTGGTCTCCACGTCCAAGTTCGGCCTCGGCTCACAGCCCGGGAGCTATCGAACGCCACTGGGCCGCATGCAGATCGCCAAGAAGATCGGCGATGGCTATCCGCCGGGCATGGTGTTCAAGGGTCGCCAGCCGACCGGCGAGATCGTCAAGGCGAATGCGCCGCTGCGCGATCCCATCGTCAGCCGCATCCTTTGGCTGGACGGTAGGGAACGACACAACAACAATACCTTCCAGCGGCTGATCTACATCCACGGCACCGCTGAGGAGTGGCGTCTCGGCAGCCCGGCCTCCTACGGCTGCATCCGTATGGGGATACGCGATGTGATCGATCTGTATCGCCGAGTCGGCGAGGGCGCCGAGGTGATCGTGATGCGGGATTCCCTGCTCGACAGCGCGCAAGGTCGAAAATACTTGAAAAAAGACCCTCGCCAGACACAGCCGGCGGGATTCAGCACCCTCTACTGACTTGGACCTCCTGCTCGGTCAAGGCGCTTTGCGCGCACGCTGGCTCTTTTGCGTATGCCTGAGGGGCAATCCGAACAGGCGATCCAGTTCCACCAGCCTCGCGGTATTCGGCCGCTAACCATAGCTGCCACTCTCGAGCACATGCGTTGAAGACCAAGGGTACGGTGAGGGGTACAACATTGGCGTAGCAGAGCACTAGTGGAGCGGTACAGAAATCCCGAGGCGGTTCGTTGTCGTTGTCGTTGTCGTAATCGTAGTCGTTATCGAGCATTCGGCTAAGACGATTATGACAACGACAATGACAACGACAACGATAACGACCGGAGACTGTCTTGGAACATCTGCACCGAGGCACTAGGAGGGAGGTTTCTCGACAAGAATCGCCTTAGCCCCTTGCATCCTGTTCGCAATCTCGATAGCCGACACTTTCCTTGCAGGTCGTCGCAAAGCAGCAGTGCATCACAAGACCATGGACTGTGAATTTGATCCATCAGTTCCGCGTGTCCGGCGAGGGCCTGTTCAGAATTCCTCCCAAACCCAATCAAATGTGGTTAAAATCGCCCCCGGCGCGCCGATCGACTTGGCGTCGCCGCTCCACAACCACGATGAGGAAGAAGAGGATGACAAAATTCTATTCGTTACTTGCCGCGCTGGGCCTGATCCTTGCGCTGCCCGCCATGTCCCAGATGATGGAGGCGCCGGCACCGGTCGGCGAGGTACAGGTCACTGAGCTGAGGGCAACTGTCGAAGACGTCGATCTTGCCGATCGCCTCGTGACGCTGAAGGGACCGAAGGGTGGCACGGTCGTCGTTGAGGCTGGCCCGGAAGTTCGGAACTTGGACCAGATCAAAGTCGGCGATGAGATTGTCGTGCGGCGCTATCTGGCGATCGTTGTCAGCGCGGTCAAGGTCGGTGACGACGCGAAGCGCAAAGAGACTGTCCTTGCCGAAGGAGCAGCCGTTGCCGTGGACTATCCAGCAGGTGTTTATGGTCGCGAGGTGGCAGAGACGATCGAGATCCTCGATGTTGACCCCTACAAGAAGTCCATCGCATTTCGCGACGCTCGCGGCCATTACCGCGAAGTCTCGATGAAGGCCCCGCATCTGGAGGGACGCATGGACGACTTCAAAAAAGGCGATAAGGTCAAGGTCGTCTACCGCGAGGGGCTGGCGGTCGGGCTGGACCCACAATAATTGCTTCTAGGTTGGTGTGAGGGGGCGGATTTCCCGCCCCCGCTGCCTTGCTCTGCACGCAACAGCATCAAGCAGCCCAGCCAGACGGTGCCGGTGGATACCAGCCGGCAGCGGCGCGACACAACGCTGTAGAATCGTTCGGGCATGCATAGGCGGACGACTCCGCGGGTTGCTTCCCCCCTGGTGCACCAACAAATCTTCGATATGTTCCGTTCGGCGCTGGATAATGCGTCTCAAGATATCGAATAATAAATACTTTTATCGGGAATGCCTCAGGGATAGACCAGCATGGCACTGATATAAGCGCTGAGTTCTCGAGCATTGAGTGAGTGCCGTCAGTCTTTATCGCCGGGCGCAGAACAGTGCCTTCCGATGCGCGCCTCTAGGCTCCGGCGTACCTCGTCGTGGCGCTGGCGCGTGATCGGAAATCCGATCAAAAACAGCATACCAGCGGCCATCATGAGGGCTGGGACCAGGCCATAGATCAGCATCAGCGATGTTTGCACCTCCGGTGAGATCAGATCGGCCGATGGGTTATAGCCGAGGGCTGACGGAAGTGCGGTTCCGAGTACCACGCCGAGCGCGAGCGAGAGTTTGATCGCCATGCCCCAAACGGCGAAGAACAGGCCCGAGCGCTGCTCACCCGTCTCCAGCGTATCGACATCGATTACGTCCGCCGCCATCGAATTGGACAGAAACAACATGGATGCAAAGCTCGCCCCACGCATCGCAATCAGGGCCATTAGTGCGAATGTGTCGCCTTCTCGCAACAGGATCAGCGGTAGACTCAGCAGCGCGAGCCAGAGCCCCGCCGTGATCAACGCGCGGTGCTTGCCGATGCGCACCGATAACCAAAGCCACAATGGAACAGCAGCCAGGGTCGCGATGTTCTCGATCAGGAGCATGGGTACGAACTGCGATGGTTCGCCGATGACGTCAGTCAGCACAAGGCGATGCAGCGTGCCCTGAATCGCGATGCCGGAGACGAACAGCACGACGCAGCCGATCATGCGCCCGAATGCCGGGTTGCGGGCCATGATACGCAGCCCGGACAGCATGCTGCGGGCATCGTGCGGGAAGGTCTCGGGCCTGCCTTCCGGCACCCTGAGCGTAGCGATAGCTACCAGCAGCGGTAACGCGACGATGGCCAGCCAGGCGAGCACATGCAGTTGCTCCGCGCCAGTCTCGACACCCCGTGTTCCGAGCAACAGCAGGAGTCCAAGCAGCCCGGCTTGACCAGCCGTGGAAAGGGCCTCGCGCAGCCCGGTGATGCGCGAGCGCTGGTCGTAATCCGTGGACAATTCGGCGCCCCAGGCGCGATGCGGCAGGTCGATCATCGTGAAGCCTAGATACAGCAGCGCCGACCAGAGCAGCAGGTCCGCCACGCTTGCTTGATCACTCGGCACGAATACCTGCCATAAAGCGACGCAGAATACCGGCACGCCGAGAACGATCAGGGGCTTGCGTCGTCCCCAGCGCGTTCGGAGTCGATCGCTTAAGCCGCCGATCAATGGATCGGTGACAACGTCGAGCAATCGGGAGGCGGCGATTGCGGCGCCCACCGCCGCCAGCGGCAGTCCAAGCTCGTCGGCATAGAATGCCGGAACGAACAAGGCCATCGGCAGCGCAGCAACCGAGGTTACCATCGAAGGCAGCGCGTAAAATAGGAGTGTTGTCAGAGATCAGATCCTCTGCAAGGCGGTCACCGGATCCTGTTGCATGCATTGAATCCGGATTTGCCTTGCTGCGGCAAGTGACTATAGGGGGATTCCAAACAAGAGCGCGCCATGTAGGAGAAGACAGGCCATGAGTCCGGCGATGACGTCGTCGAGCATGATGCCGAGGCCGCCACCTACATGCTGGTCCACCCAGCCGATCGGCCAGGGCTTCCAGATATCGAACAGGCGGAACAGGGCGAATCCTGCCAAAATGCTTGTCAAGCCGAGCGGTACGGCCGTCATGGTGACCAGCATGCCGACGATCTCATCCCAAACCACCGAGGGCGGATCCTTGCGCCCGAGCAGCTTGGCCGCCTGCCCGCACAGGGGTATGCCGAGCACCAGCAGGATTGCCGTGATACCGATATAGACAGGTAGCGGCACTGCGAACAGAGCCAATACCAGCGCCACCCCGGGGAGCGTTCCAACCGTACCAGGGGCGACGCGCGCTCTGCCGGTGCCGAATCCCTCGGCAATGAACAGCACCCCTCGCGCGAGTGCGCCGGCAGTGGACGCGGATGGAGATGTCACGGGCGCGATCTATAGACCATAGTCTTTGACCAAGCCTTCGAGTCCGGCGGAGTAGCCAGCACCGATCGCCTTGAACTTCCACTCCTCGTTGCGCCGATAGAGTTCGCCGAAGATAACGGTTGTTTCCGTGCTGTAGTCTTCGCTCAGGTCGAAGCGCATGACTTCTTGGTCGTTGCCGCTGTCGACCGCCCGGATGAAGGCATTATTGACCTGGCCGAAATTTTGACCGCGCGCCTGTCCCTCATAGATCGTGACCGCGAACACAACCTTTTCGGCGTTTGCCGGTAGTTTGGTCAGGTCCACGTTGATCACTTCGTCATCGCCTTCACCGGCACCCGTCAGGTTGTCCCCTGAATGCACGATGGACGCATCCGGGCTCTTGAGGTTGTTGTAGTAGATAAAGTGCTCTTTGGAGAGAACCTTGTTGTCGCCGCCGACCACCAGCGCACAGGCGTCCAGATCGAAGTCCGCACCATCGGTGGTTCGCGCGTCCCAACCCAGACCGAAGGCGACCTTTGTCATGCCCGGGGCCTCTTTGGTCAGGGAGACGTTGCCGCCTTTTGTTAGATTCACTGCCATTTTTTGATCTCCTGCCTCTGTGATGAAGAAGCGCCGGGCGAAATGCTCGGCGCTTGCTGTGAAAGACTGTTTCCACTCATTGGGTGGAAATACTGATTGTTAACAGGGCATCGCACCTAGACGTTGATGCCGTACTGCTTTGCCATCGCTGCCAGGCCGCCGGAGTAGCCCTGCCCGATGGCGTTGAACTTCCATTCGCTGCCATGCCGATAGATCTCGCCGAACACCATCGCTGTCTCGGTGGAATAGTCCTCGCCGAGGTCGAAGCGCAGCACCTCCTGACCATCGTCCTTGTTCACGAATCGAATAAAGGCATTGGCGACCTGGCCGAAATTTTGCCCGCGCGCTTCCGCCTCGTGAATGGTGACGGTAAAGACGATCTTGCTGACGTCCGCGCCGACCTTGTCGAGAAAGACATCGATGACCTCGTCGTCGCCCTCGCCGGAGCCGTCCAGGTTGTCGCCGGTGTGTTGAACGCTCTCATCGGCAGATTGGAGCTGATTGTAAAAGATGAAGTCAGCATCGGAGCGAACGCGCCCTCCCTCCCCTAACATGAAGGCAGAGGCATCCAAATCGAAGTCTGCACCATCGGTGACACGCGCATCCCATCCTAGACCCACGTGGATGTTCTTTAATCCAGGCGCTGCTTTATCTAGTGAAACGCGCCCACCTTTTTGTAACGAAACAGCCATAGTGTCGCTCCCCTAATCAATGTGTCCGCGCTGACGATCGCCAGCCGCGTCCGGCCTCTGTTGTCAGCATGCGGCGCCAGCCGGCATGGCGCTGCGCACGCGCCGGTCGCTACTTTCGCCCGGCAACCCACTTGAATCCGAACCCGAAGGCGCTATCCACTTCTTTGTGGCTCGGGAAATATTCCACGTGCTTGGTGACTTGGATGCGCCCACCGTCGTTATCGAGCATCGCGATCGCGCACATCGGCTTGCTGCTGGAATGTTCGTCGAGCGCGACCACAAGCTCCGGCTGACCAGGTGTCTTCAGTGTCACGACAGCATCTGCCTGTGCCCAGTTGGCAACCCCCTCGTAGATGAAGGCGAAGATGAGCACGCGGCGTATCTGACTCCAGTGCTTACCATTGATCAGTAGGGTCTCTCCTGCCGCCACGGCACCCGTGCGATCATCCCCAAGCAGTTTGACGAACGGCGGGCGATCAAGAGTGCCGAAATTCCCGCCGAGCGCCTGGATCACGCCTTTGTCGCCGTTGACCAGTTCCAGCATACAGCCCAGGTCCAGGTCAATGCCGGCCTTTTTGATACCGAAGAATCCCTGCTTGGCAGGGCCACTGTGCCAGTTTAGATTGACGCTGATCTCACCAAAACCCTCGGTTGGCTTTTCCAGCGAGATTGGCTTACGCTTCTCCAGGTTGATCCGCGCCGGGGTGGACGGCGGTTTAGGCGGCGCGGCTACCGGCGCTGGCCGCGGTTGCGTCGGCGTCGGCGGGGCGTCGGAAACGTCCACGCCATAGTTGCGTGCGAGGGGTTCGAGTCCGCCCGCAAAGCCCTGGCCGAGAGCGCGCAGTTTCCAGATGCCATTGCGCAGGTAGAACTCTCCCAGAATCAGCGCCCGTTCGCTCATGCCGGATGTCTGAATTGGAAAGCGCAGGTGGGTATCGTCGCCGACGACCTGCAAGCCGATCTGCGAGTATTCGGCGAAGGTCTGCACACCGGCAATGTCGGTGTCGATGCTCAACGCGATGACGACGCGCTGGGCCTGTTCACCCAAGCGACCGAGCTCACATTGTGCGCTGTGCTCCAGGGCGCGAAGTCGAATTGCGCCGCCGGGGGCATTTTCGTTGCCGTAGAAGACGAACCCTTGGTCACCGATAACTCGCCCGGCTGTATCCAATATGAAGAAACTGAGGTCCAGGCTGGTGGCTTTGGCAGCCGGTTGCGCGGTGATATTCAGGCTGAGGACAGCCGCAGAGACCGGCGCGTTTTGACCTGATTGCATGTCCATCGGAATCTCCAGTTATCTGTACGCATCAATCCCGACTGGCCTGTGCGCGGGCCATCCGGGTGCCAGCTCAGAGCGTTCTGGTGATGATGTCCTCCATCTCCTGAAAGGTGCGGCCATGGCCTTTGTCGCCGATGGCATGCAGATTCCAGGCACCATCCTTGCGATAGAGTTTCGCCATTACCATACCGGTGTGTCCTCCGCCGTCCAGGGTGAGGTCGAAGCGCGCGAGCTCCTGATCGGACTTCGCATCCAGCAGTCGACAACGCGCATTCGGGATGCCCTCGAAGCTGTCGTTGAGAAATGAGTTTACAGTAAAGATCAGTGCATCGACCTCTTTAGGCAAGCGGGTGAGATCGACGCGAATGATTTCATTGTCGGCACTGCCGCCTCCGGAACGATCGTCTCCGGTATGCACAACGGCGCCATCTTTGCTTCGCAGTTGCTGAAACCAGACCACGTCGATCAGGTTGCGATTCGCGAACAATAGGCATGAGGCATCGAGATCCACGTCAACCTGTTTGGTTCCTCCGAATAGCCCCTTTTTCTCCCGCTGACCCCATCCCAAGCCGAGAGCGACTTGTGACAGACCTGGTGCGCAATCTTTCTCCAGTGAAATCCGTTGTCCTTTGGTTAGGTTGATACTCATTGTTTTCTCTCCTGGGTCATTACATACCCTGCGCGCTTATCGGCGCACGAATTGCCCCTGTATGGGGATGGTTAGAATCATTTACCAGCCATCTGTACGACCACCAGACGCCCTCCCGCCTGTTTGGAGAAGAGCAATTGCAATCCATCGCGCAATTGTACACGGGCGTTGATCGGAATTGGTTTACCGGTGGTCGCATCAAGGCATTGCGGCATCGCTTCATTCACCAGCCACCACATATCCTGATGCAGGACGAAGTAGCCCACCCGTCGCTTCTGTGCATCGCTCAAGCGTTCGTTCGGGGTGATCTGTCGATCAACATGCCATGGGAACAGGGATTGTCCGGTGTAGACCATCAGACGCTGGCCGTCCGAACGATAGGAACCGCCCTGCCGTGATGAGTAGAAATTCAATACCGGCAGGAGCCCCCGATAAGGAGTTTGGCAAAATGGGCAGGCGGGAGCGCGCGAGTTGTCGAAAACATACCAGCCCTGCTGACAGTCGGGGTTCACGCAAGGCTGCAACAGGTCGGCGGTTTGCACCAGGGCGAATTCCCATTCCTCGGCCGTGGGGCGCGCCGCGGGATCGTGCAGACCCTCACCGAACGCCTGCTCGAACAGGCGTGACAGATGCGGGCCGGTGAGGGTGTAGGGCAACTTGTCGGTGTCGGCCCAGGGCAGGTCGCTCGGGCGCGCCTCGGCTACCCGGATACGGTTGCTGGCGTCGTGCTTGTCTTCGATGAACAAGGCATTCTGCCCCATGGCCAAGGTCTCATCTCGACTGGGGTCAGCAGCATGAATCTTGCCGCCGCGCAGCGGATGACGGAACAGCAGGTACATGTAGATGAGAACGGCCAACGCATGGCGATCCGTAGCGATGCAGGGTAGATGACGTTGTGCACTGTCGCGTGGCAGATGCGAGGTCGCGACCACTTCCGGTGCAATGAAATCGGGCGTACCCACGACCTCCGGCGGGTATTTGTCGGGCACCACCAGACCGTCGATATCGATGATGCAGGCGGCCCCGGTGGTCGGGTCGACCAGCGCATTCTTGTACGATAAATCGCTATGCGCCAGACCGGCCGCGTGCATGCGTCGTACGGCACGGGCAAGACGGATACAGATGCGCAGATAGTTCAACCAATGGCCTCGCTCGCGCGGATCAAGAAATCGGTTTTGATTACTCGCCGAGGCAAACCATTTGCCTTCCTTCTCCCGGCCCTTGATGCCGAGGGCATCGTCGTTGGTGGAGCCATATTCAAAGAAGAACTGACGCGGGTAAGCGGGCGCCACCACGCCCACCCGTCCGTCTAGCTCAACGACGCCGGTGGGCCAACAAAACAGATCTTGCCAATAGTCGCCCCCGGGGTGAGAAAAGATCCCCCGGCGGTGCTCGCCGCAGATGGCTTGCAGGCGCTCGAGGGTGGCGGGGGATTGCCGGTCGCGATAGAAGCCGACGACGTAGGAACGGTCTGGTGAAAAAAAGACATCCTTCATGGCCCCGGAGCCGATGATCTCGTCGGTAAATTCCACCGGTTCGCCGTCGAGTGTTTTCAGTCGGATGATCTGGGCGTTCATGCCAGCTTGGCCTAGTAGAGCACCACGATCGTTCGATCGTCGTGGTGGCCTTTGCGCCAGAATTTGAGCCAGGAGACCAGCTTCTCGGTTGCTGTATCGGTCTGGATCAATGGCATAAGTTGATCCTGAAGTTCTCGCCACCGGGCTGGGGAATGCAGTTCATTGTCGGATTCGAACAGCGGATCACTGACTCCATCGGTCATCAGCAGCAGGCTGTCCAGCGCCGGCGTGATCGCACAATGGATGCGCGACATGATCTCCTGACCGCTGTCCACGGCGCTGCGGTCGAGGAACCGGGTTTGGCCGGAGAATGCACCGCTGTCGGGCTGTCCGAGCAGCCTGGCGCCGCCCGCTTGATCACACAGGGCGATTGCGCCGTCGCCAACCCAGAATGTGCCGACTAGATCACCGATCTCGGTGTGCGTGTGCGTGGCGAGCAGCAGTGTTGTGGCATACTCGCGGATATCGGCATCATGGTAGCGCGCCTGCTCCTCGATCGCCTTTAACGCCTCCAGCGCCGCTGTACCAAGGGCCTGATAGAACATCACCCGCAACGCCCGCGTTGGCTCTTTATCACCAGAGACACGCCATTCATCTATGGCGGCCGGGCCAAGTGAGAGAAGCTGGGCCTGCGCCTGCTGCACGGCCACCTCGGTGGCAATCCGCGAGCCGATCCGCGACCGGCTGGCGCTGCCCGCTCCGTCGGCCACGGCGATGATGTTCCAACGTCCGTCGGTACTGGCTTGCAGAAGGAAATCATCTTCGCGAAAGCCTCCGGTGTGGGCGTGTGAACGACCGCGAATGCTCGCCCCAATGAGTCGACGACCACCAGCTCCCGAGGTGGCGAAGGCGCGCTCGTCCAGTTTCCAGCCCGGCGCGCAAGGATCCGATGGAATGTCTTTCCACAGCGTTTTGGGGTCATGATTCACGATCAGATCAGCGCTTGCCGTGAGCGGATATTCAATGTCTTCGCAGGCCCCGGTTACCTGGATGCGATACTCACCTGCCTCCGGCGTGGAGCCGACCAGTGCGCCGTCCTCGTAGCGCACTCCGGATTGCGTTGGGATATCACAATGCAGGATGCGCACCGGATGTCCGCTGTCCGTTCGCGCTTCGATTGCTGCTTGGTAGGGCTTCCCGGCGTTGGCGTTGGCCGCAATGGTTACGATTAGGCGCGGTAGCGCTGGCTCGGCACTTGGCAGACTGGCGGTGGGGATCGCGCCGGGCTTGCGGTGCGGATCGATGGTGGCGGAACGCTCAGGTGCCGCGTTACGGTCCGATGGGGCAATGGTGGGCTCTGATAGCTCCGGAGGATGCTCGCCAGAATCCTGGGGAGTGCTCGATGCGGCTTGTTTCAGTTGGTGATTGTCGGGGTGCGCGGCGCGGTCCGGTATCAACGACTCGGCTGGTTCCTCGCTGGCGTTCGCAACGGTGCTTGGCCGGATCTGTTCCTGCCGATGCTCGCTGGAGTCTGCGACGCCTGGCTCGGCCTGAATGCCTGCTCTGGCTTCGGTCACGGCCTGGTCGCTCTGGTCGGTTTGTCCATGCGCAGACTGTGCGGGCTGCTCTGTATTGTCTTCGGTGCATTCCCCCTCGGCAATGTCGTTCTGTCTGGCATGACAGGATGCCGCGCTCCGCGCCAATGCGATCAGATCCTGCGTTTGCGACCGGAGCCGCGTCTGGATGCCCGCATCGGAGCATGCCTGCGCGTCTGGCAGACGTTTGTAGATCTCCAGCAGAATTTCCTGAACGAGCTGGTCTTCGTTGGATGTGCTCATTCGTTGGATGTGCTCATTCGTCGGATGCGCTCATCTGATCATTTGCTCGCGCATGGCCAGCTACCCCTGCCCGCGCTCGACGCTGAAATCCTCCACACCGCCGCCTTGGAATTCGACCTCGGAACCACACCAAGGACAATCGGCCCGGCCTGGTCCGGTGATGCAGAACAGGTGGCCGCACCGGCATAGGGCGATGGTGATCGGGTTGCCGCAACAAGGGCATGCAGCAGCGCCCTCGAGATCAGCAGTGTTCGCCTGACCGCCGCTGGCACCCGGTTGGCTCCACTCGAAATACGTTTCGTTGAGCGGGTAGGCGCCGGAGATACGGTAGCCTTCAACGGGGATCTTGAGATACTCGGTGTTGATCGAGTCTCCTTTGTGACGGTCGTATTTGAGCAGGTAGGGCTGGGCATTGCGTTGGCAGCGGCCAATCATAACGACGCAGTCGGCATCCGCATGCGGCGCATGTAGGTCGTCTGGATCGGCCTGTACGATGATCCGCTCATCCACCTTCGCCAGAGACAGCTTTCGCCCACCTTCGGTCTCGCCCAGGCGCTGGCTCTGCAACGAGACCGACTCCGTCAGCCAGCGCATAAACACCTCGAAGCCACCAGGTACGCTCGGATCGAAGGCGAGGATGTGGTCGGTCAGGGTGGCCAGCACCGCTTGGTCGGCATAGTCCCCCAATGCGATCGCCACCAGGTCAACCCGTGCACGGTAATGCGACAGCCAGCGCTCACGGGCAGCAGAAATATCATCGGTGGGTTTGCCGTCGGTAAACAGGTAAACAATAGGGCGCCAATCACCCTTGCGCGAACGATCGCCGATGATCACTTGTCTATCGATTTCATCCATTACCAGGTCCAGCGCTGCACCGAGTGCGGTGCCGCCCCCGATCGGCAGAGGGGGCGCCCGAAAGGCAGGCAGCTCGCAGAGATCAACCAGGGTGCGCGCGATGCCCGCGAATGCGATCACGGAGAGATACACGGTATCGAGCGCCTGGGCATCCGTGCGTAGCGTGGCGACGATGGTGCCAATACCCTCTTCGAGCTGGTCGCGGTTGGTCCCGGCCATCGACTCTGAAACGTCGAGAACCAGGAAGATCGGAAGGCGGCGCATCTGGCTTAGCTCCTTTTTAGAATGCGATTCAGAATGCGATTTTGACCTCTCCAGGGAGGTCTGGAAGGGTGTCCGACTCCTGGATGCCGCCGCTTCGACCACCCTCGGCGATCGTGCTCGAGACCCATTGGAAGAACTGGGCAAAACCCGCGCCATCGAGGGTATCGAGCGCAACAACGGTATTGGTAAGCTCCAGCAATGCATCGCGTTTGGCGCGTGGCCCGGCGGCGCAGGCGATGATGCGGGCGAAATCGCGGCGCTTGATCTCGGCAATGCCTTCCTTGTAGGCCTGGATATCGGAGGGGCTGCCATCGGTCATCACGAATGCCAAGGGTCGCCAGTCACCGCGGCGACTCGAGTCGCCCTGTTTCAGATCTCGGTCGACGCATTCGGCAAGCATTTTCAGCGCTGCGCCAAGGAAGGTCGCTCCGGAGGACGGTACTTCAATGTTGGGGATACGGACTTGGTCGATAGGCGTCAGCGCGAACAGCTCTTTAGCCTGGATGTCGAAGGTGATCAGTGACAGATGCACGGTGTCCAGCGCGAAAGGATCCCGGCGCAGGGCCTGTTCCATTGTCTTCAAGCCGACATTGAGCGCCTGCACCGGCTCGCCGCGCATCGACCCGGAAGTATCCACAAGGATGTACACCGGTAATCGCCTGGTTGTCAATGTTAGACTCCGGCGACGTTGACTTCCGGTGGTGGTGGCGGGAGATCTCCGAGGCCGCTCAGGTTGCGCTTGGTCAAATCCACTTTTTGGCTGCTCATGGCAATTGACGCGGACACCCAGGCGAAAAATCGCTGTATGGTGTCGGCATCCGCCGTGTCCAGAGTGACCACCGCATCGGTTAGTTCGCGCAGCACGCTGGTGTCGGCATGTTGTCCGGCGGCGCAGGCGACCAATGTCGCCACGGGCTGCTGATCGAGATCCGCCTTGCCGCGGCGCCAATCGTCGGTCGGTGCACCATCGGTCATCAGAAAAATCAATGGTTTCCAGTCACCGCGGCGCTCTGCGCTGCCTTTGACGACATCGCGCTTGATCGCATTTGCCAGCAGCGTCAGTGCCGCACCAAGACTGGTGGTGCCGGATGCCGAGAGTGCCGGCGCCTTGAACGCGGATACCTCCATGAGCGGCGAGACTTCCTGCGCCTTGGAACCAAAGGTGATGACCGACAGATAGGCTGTCTCTAGCGCATGTGGATCTCGACGCAGTGCGGAGAGCAACAATTGCAGACCGGCCTGCACGGACTCTATGGGCTCCCCTTTCATTGAGGTCGAAATGTCGAGCAAGAGGTAAACGGGCAGTCTTCTGGACATTGGTCGAGTTCCCTGTGGTGCCGATGATGGTCGCGGCGGCCGTGGCCGGCGTTTGCCGGACGGCTGGTGGGTGACCTATCGCGCTGATTCGATCTGAGGTTGATTCGATTCAGGACGGCAGGAACTCTGCCGGATCTAGACTCAGCTCCTGGCACATCCGCGTTACGGCGGCGCGCTCATCTTCGTCGAAGTTGCCATCGGCGGCGGCAATGACGCAGCATGCACGGATCAGCAGCCGCGCATCCGCCGTTTTGTTCTTGATGCCGGATACCACCTTCAGTGCCTCGGCTTCGCCGATTTGCGCGTCGAACTCGTACTTGGCGCAGTGCGCCTCGAACGCCTTGATGACATCCCCGGTATCGTAGAGAGAGAGCACATCCGAGGTTTTCATGAAGCCCATCATCTTACGCTTTTCGTCCGCGGTGACAACTCCGTCGGCATTGGCGATGATGGCGCAGCCAGCTGTACACGCGTCCATGAACTTGCGGTTCATTGCACGCTTCGCCTCGTCACGCATACCTTCGCTCATGGTCTTCAGCTTGTCCATCATTCCAGCTAGCACGTTATTACCTCCGTCAGTAGTCTTCTTGACACGGGTGGGACTCGAACCTTAAGGTCATTGTATGAGATTGGTCGTGAGGTCTGGCAATAACCATTGGCACGAGTTATCGAGTGCCGACGAAATGTCGGCGTAGCTTCTGGATGGTATATAGTTCAGGCGGACATTTCAAGCCTATCCATTGTTTGTATCAATTGCCTCTCTAACTAGCTTTGTTGGCTTGTCCATCAATACCTTCGCCAAATGACCCGATCTCATGCTGCACTAAGTTCTTGATTAATCCGCCCCAGATTTGCAGCCTGCTCAAGGGCTTGGTCAATAATATTTGCTTCGGGCATTTCCGGAAGCATTTTTAACACCTCCAGGACGTATTTCCGGCCGCGGAAGTGGGCTTTGAGGTCATTGACGCTAAAGCTCGGACAGTGCTCGCGCACCGTTCGCATCAGGATCTGGGACAGGTTGATCATCAGCATCGCCAGGTTGGCACTGTTGTAGACCGGCGTTGGCTTGGTCACCATGAAGTCTTCCAAGCCCCAGTACTGTTTGGCGTCTCGGAAGTTGAACTCGATTTGGAAGCGCAAGCGATAGTAATCGATGAGCGCTTCGTAGCCTAACTCGAGATCACTACTGAAAAGGATGACATGGGCCTGGGCACCGGTGCGTTGGTTGGTCTTGACGAGGATCACGACATTGAGCCGGTCGGGGAATTTTTTGTGCCAAACGGGCAGTTGGTAGATGGCCGTATGAACCTGTCCTTCCACGGAAGTGGCTTTGAGAAAGCACGGCGGCAAGTGTTGATAATCGAGCTTGCTGCCGTACTTGCGCCGCGGGCCGCGCCCGGCGTAGGGGCCGTCATAGGGCAGATACAGCGCGCTGTTGTGGCGCAATTTGCTGATCAACTCTAAGCCCGTGCGACGGACCATTTGCAGCGCTTGATTATGGCCGAAGGCCCCGTCGAAGACGAAATAACGCACCGTCAGCGTCTGGCACACCAGTGCCAGCACCTGGCGCAGAAGGTCTTGAACGAACTGCAAATAGGGCGACAGACTCACCTCCCGGCGATTGCCATTGCGGCTACCTTTCGGCCGCCCTCGGCCCTTACCCCGACCCGCTTTGGACGCTTTCGGGCAGCTCGCGGCCGTCTCTTTGAGAATCGGCTCCAGGCGCAATGGGTACGAACAGCGCCGTTGCACGCTAATCAACGACAGGCTCAGAAAACACAACCCCGGGATCGTCTTGCCAACCACCGAGGAGAAAAAACGATCCAGACCGTGGGTCTTCTTGCCCGATTTGCTCACCACCACTTCATCGCCCGCCAGCAACCATTGCGTTTCGTCGCCCAGCAGGTGCTGGCGAATCACCAGCCAATGCACTTGGCCCCAACTGAGCGTGGTGTTGAACAACCGCTGCAGCGTCCGATAGCTTCCCCCGCGCTCGGTCCAGCGCGATAGCCCCCGCATCGTTACCCGCCCCGTCATCGCCAACAGCCCTTCCACAACGCAACCCAAACGGCCAAGGCTCGTCTTATCTACGCTCTGGCTTAAGCAGCTCAAGATCAGCATAATGTCGGGCATGGGCGATAGCCTCCTGTGGGAATAGGTCTTCGGATTAGTAACTGGATAACCTATCACCTCGGGCTGTCGCCCACCTAATTTTTGGCGCTAATTTTTGGCGAAGGTATTGGTCCATCATTACGATTTTTTTACTTTTCTGTCGCTGTCAACTGGTAGTGAATGATGAATGATCTGCAATCTAAAGACCAACGCGAGCGCCAATGTGTTGACCAACTCGGAACGCAATCGAGCCTGGGTTGAGCTGGTATCAGCTCACAGGTCGGCCCTGATGGCAGCTTGATGGCAGACCGACATCGAGATTTCGATATCGACTAAGGCGATTGCCAGGGAGAAACAGACCAACTGGCGCCGGATGCTCGTTCGCCTTCGCGAAGCGGTAACCGCCTGTGGTCGCTCTATGCACGGGTTGCTGCGACATCGAAGCCGGACGAGAAGGCAAGCCATGTGGTCTATTTCTCGACAGAAATCGCCTAAGCCTTGGTGTCCGACCAAGACCACCCTAGACTCAGGCGACAGCGCCCTTGTAAACGCAGAACTTCTCAGATGGAGGACTGCTCGATGGAGGACTTATCATAGTGGAGCGCGAGTTCCATTTTCCCGGCGGCTGTCTGCGCGTGACTGTCAGTCGCGAGCTGATGCCGCTGGAGACGCTGATTGGATTCGCCGCGCGTGCGAACCCAAAGCGCCCTTTCCTGTTCGTCTCGCGCGTGCTTGGGCGCCACATACCAGTACGACCAGCGACGATGCGCCAAACCTACCGCATGCTGGCAAAATCGCTGTGCGATCTGCCTGGACCGATCTGGGTGATCGGCATGGCGGAGACCGCCACCGGTCTCGGCTTGGGCGTTGCCGACAGCCTGGCCGAGATCGGCCTTCGCGACGACGTGTATGCGCAGCACACCACACGCTTCGATGGTGACAGCCCGCCGATGCTGCGCTTCCGCGAGAGCCACTCGCATGCGCCCATGCATCTCGTGCAACAACCAAGGCCCCGGCTCAGGGGCGCTTTCGATGCCGCGCGCTCGCTAGTGATCGTCGATGATGAGGTCTCCACCGGACGCTCCGTGGCGGCCCTGGCGAACTCCATCATGGCCCAAATGCCCAGCGTGGAGGTCGTCGCATTCGTCAATCTGGTCGACTGGCTGGAGCCGGAACGACGCGAGCAGATCAGTCGCGAACTGACCTCGCGCATGTTGGGCCGCAGGCCCGAGATACGCTGGCACAGCCTGCTCGAGGGTGCCTTCTCGTTCATCGACGAGCAGACGCCGGTTGACCCGCGCACATTGCCGGATAATGTCGAGCCGCGCGTACACGCCAGCGGCGTGCGTGGCGATCTTGGCCGCACCGGTCTGTGGATGCCCACGGTCGCACACATCAATCCCGAAGCGCCAAGCCTCGCTGACCAGCTTCCCGCCGCCGATACACCGGTGCGGGTGATCGGGACCGGAGAATGCGCTTTCGCGCCGTTTCTGCTAGCAGAAGCGCTTGAGAGATTGGGTTACGATGTCTACTTTCAGTGCGTTTCGCGCTCCCCCGTTAGACTCGGTGGCGCAATTCAGGCTACTCTCGAGTGCCAAGATCCCTATGGAGAAGGTGTCGGCTACTATCTGCATAATCCACCACCTGCGGGCCATGCCTGCATTGTCGTACTCGAGCACCCACTTGACGGGCCGGTTGCTAGCGCCGCTAGGCAGTGGCTCCATTTGATGATTCCGACGCCGGCCAAAGCGGGCGAGGCGACGATTGTCAGCCCCTGATCCTAGTGGAGCGGTACAGAAATCCCGAGGCGGTTCGTTGTCGTTGTCGTAATCGTAGTCGTTATCGAGCATTCGGCTAAGACGATTATGACAACGACAACGATAACGACCGGAGACTGTCTTGGAACATCTGCACCGAGGCACTAGCATTGCGCGAACCGATATCGATGTACAATAGCGCGAGCCGATGGTAAAGCAACCATGACGATACATTTGGGCGCAGCGCCGGTGACCAGCGCTTATCCATTGGTGGTTTTTACCGACCTGGACGATTCGCTGCTGCAGACGCGCACCAAGGCGCTTGCCCGACATGCCGCCGGCCTGCTGGTGCCCGCAGCCGACGACCGCAACGGCTCGGCGCTGTCGTTTCAAGCGCTTGACCAACTCGCGCTCCTGCATCTGCTGCGCGACACGCTACTGATCCCGGTGACAGGACGCAATCACCAAGCCTTGCGACGGGTGCATCGCCCGACGTTTCCCGACTACAAAATTACCGCGCATGGCAGTATGATCTACCGTCCAGACGATACGCCGCTGCCCGCTTGGCATGCACGCGTCAGTCAGCGCGCTAATCAACTGAACGCAGCCATGCAGGAGATGGCAATCGAGCTTCCCCGCCGCCTCGACAGCAGCGATGGCTTGCGTACCCGCGTGATTATGGATGCGGGCCTGCCCGTGTACGTTTCGTTGAAGTGGGAGGACGTTTCGCAGGTTCCTGCCGTTGCCGTGCTCGGCGCAGCGATGCGTTCTCTTGATCTAGGCGCGTCCTGGCGTGTGCACCACAATGGCGGTAACGTCGCTGTCCTGCCTGAATATGCCAACAAGGCGGAAGCAGTCCGGTGCGTCATGGAAATCAAGCGCCGTGAGCATCCGGATACGACATTCATCGGCGTTGGCGACAGTACAAGTGATACCGCTTTTCTCCAGCTCTGTCACTTTGCAGTGATCCCCAGCAACAGCCAGATCCAATCGGAATGGTCAGATGCCTGCACAACCATTGAGCCCGACCTGCCTGCAACGCCCTCAGACCAGGTCGAGAACGCCTGATCCGATGCGGGCGCGACGGCAACCGCCTTTCTGCGGCAGCTACCTCCGAGAGGATTGCCAGTTTTTGCTCAAGCCACTGCGCATGCAGTCAATAGAAATCGGCGACAAAGAGTCGCTGATCCAGTCGGGCGCCCGCCATTACTCCGAGCTGTTGACCCCCGAGCGCCTCCCCTCGGCGCGCTATATGGAGCTGTTTTTGCAGCTTACGGAGAAATATGCCATGCGCATGGCTGCGGATGTGCTGACGCTGGCGCGTCGGATTGCCGGGGCACGTTCGGGGCCGCTGACGATCGTATCGCTGGCGCGTGCAGGTACCCCGGTCGGCGCGCTGTTGACGCGCGCATTGCGCATGTGCTGTCAGCGCGAGGCAAGGCATTACTCCATCTCGATCATTCGCGATCGGGGGATCGACGAGAATGCGCTGCACTACATTCTGAGGGATGCCCACTGCCCTGCCGCCGGGGTCGTGTTCGTCGATGGGTGGACCGCCAAGGGGGTCATCAAGCGCGAGCTCGATCAAGCCATTGGAGGCTGGAATGCCCGCCACCCTGACATGCCGCTCGATGGCGCGCTGCATGTGCTTTGCGATATCGGCGGCGTTGCCGAGGTGGCCGCAAGCCGCGACGACTATGCAATCCCCTCCGGTGTGCTCAACGCGACGGTCTCCGGACTGGTGTCCCGATCTATTCTCAATGACCAGATCTTATCCACGGACTTTCACGGTTGCGTATTCTATCCTGAGTTCATTGTCGAAGATCGCTCCAACTGGTTCCTCGACCGGATAAGCCGTTGTTTCAGTGAGGTGAGCGAGCAGCGGCTGCCGTCGGCGGACAAGGCCGAGCGTGCCGAAGAGACCGCGGCTTGGGTCAAAGACTGCATGATCATGCATGGTCTTACCGACATCAATTTGATCAAGCCCGGCGTTGCCGAGGCGACGCGCGTGCTGTTACGCCGCGTCCCGGACCGGCTGATTGTGCGCGATCCGGCCGACGCCGATGTGCAACATCTGCTGAATCTGGCGGAATCGAGTCATATCCCTGTCACCCAAGACCCGGGGATGCCGTTTCGCGCGGTGTCGTTGATCCGCTCGCTGCGCAGTTCCGACACCACACCAGCGCCGCGAGGATCTCGGTGAGCACTGCCGACCCGATACCAGGCCAAATCTTGATCGAGGAGGCGGCTGGGAATGACCGCAAGCCGCGATCCCTGACTGTGAAAGGGCCGCGAGCGGGCTATCTTGCGCTTGGCGCATCCTTGTATACGCCAGCCAGCCGCACGGATCTGCGAGCGTTGTTCGCAGGCGAGAAATACCCGCGGTTGCGCTCCGTCGTTGCTTGCACCGAGGACGCAATCCACGCCAATAGCATCAAGCAGGCATTGGCCAACCTGGGCGATGCTCTGAGCGGGCTCGGAACCAAGGGACCGCTGCGCTTTGTCCGCCCCCGGGATCCGAGCGTGTTGGCAGAAATCCTCGCGCGCGATGCGGCCGCATGGCTCGATGGCGTCTGCCTGCCAAAGCTCGACCAAGCCAATGTTGGCGATTACCTCCAACTGCTGCACGCGGCGCCATCGTTGGCGCTGATGCCAATCATCGAGACCGAGGTTGCCTTTTCGGTGGATGCGTTGCATTCGTTGCGTCATCGACTCGACTGCGTCAGCGAGCGGATCATCTGCATCCGCATCGGCGGCAACGATCTGATGCAGCTGTTGGGGATGCGTAGACCGCGCCGATGGACCGCCTACGACACCCCGTTGCGCAGCGTGATTGACAACATGATCATGGCGTTTCGAACTGCCGGCTACGATCTCTCCTCGCCGGTTTTCGAGCACATCGACAGTACCGAGACTCTAAGGCGCGAGGTCGAGTTGGATGTGGAGCATGGACTGCTCGCAAAAACCGCCATCCACCCCAAGCAGATTCCAATCATCGAGGCTGCCTATGCCGTACATGAAGAAGATGCGTCGATGGCTCGGGCAATTATGGATCCCAATGCTGCCGCCGTTTTTCGCTTCAATGGCGCGATGGCCGAGCCGGCGACACATCGACGCTGGGCGGTGCGTACCATCGAGCGGGCGCACATCTATGGCCACCGCACGGATTCCTGTTAGCGAGCGCAACAGCTCGTCTTGGCCAGAGCCTCACGGACAACGCTCCCGATATCGATATCAGGAGCCACCCCCACGCATGCGTGCACAGTCTCGGGAGCCCGGACGCAACACAGGAGCGGATTGGGTTTGCTATAATCCAACACTGCTTCGCCACCGACGCCGACTGGTGCACAGCACCTTCATCGGCAGATCGTTATGATACAGAACCCATTGCCGAACGCGATCAACAGCAACCGGCGTATTCTGGAAATCCTGCATGCTGCACGCTTGCTGGGGCCTTGTTTGGCCGTCGCGCTGACTTTGATCGCAGCGCTGGCATTGCTGCTGCTGAATCTGCGCTTGCCGGGCCTGATTTGGCCCAAACTGGTTTGTCTGGGCTTTTTGCTGTTGGGCATCGGTGCCGCAGTATTGGTGACGATCCGGCTCAAGACGCAACTGTTGCAACCGCTGGTGAATTTGGAGGATTCGGTGGCCCGCGTCTGTCAAGGCGAGCCCGGCGCCAGCCGCGCGCTGCACAATGTCGGTGTGCTGGAGATCATGGCCCAGGGAATCGGTACATTGAATACCGAGTTGACCGACTTGTACGAAGACATGGATAGCCGCGTCGCGCGGCAAACCATGCGTTTGGCGCAAAAAACCGCATCGCTCAAGATCCTCTACGATGTTGCCGCGGAGATTACCCGCGCCGATACCCTCGAAGATTTGCTGTTGCACTTTCTGCGTGTGTTAAAGGAAATGGTCAACGGGCGTGCCGCGACGGTACGGCTGCTGGCCTCGGACGGAAGTGCGCGGCTGATCGGCTCCATCGGCCTTAATGATGACTTGATTCGCGAGCCGGACATGGCAGCAGTGGATCTTTGTCTGTGCGGCACCGTGCTCTGTCCTGGCGAGATCGTCTGCGGCAATGATCTGCGCTATTGCTCCAAAATTTACGGTCGGCGCATGTTCGATAACGAGCAACTCGAGGTTGTCACCGTGCCGCTGTTGCATCATGACGAACTGCTTGGCAGCTACAGTATCTTTGTCGAACGTCCCGGCGTGACCGCGCGCGAGGACATCATGGAATTGCTCTCCACGATCGGCCGGCATATCGGTGTGGCAGTAGCGAAGTACCGCTCTGATAACGAGGCGCGGCGCTTATCCATTGTTGAAGAACGCGCATCCCTGGCGCATGAATTGCACGACTCATTGGCACAAACTCTGGCCAGCCTGCGCCTGCAAGTGCGCATGCTGGATGAAGCCTTGCGTGGCGCCGAGATTCAGCCGCGGGCGCAAGTGGACCTGAACCGTATTCGCACTGGGATCGACGAGGCGCATGGCGAGCTGCGCGAGTTGATGTCGAGTTTCCGAGCGCCGATGGATCGGCGTGGCCTGGTGCCGGCGCTCGAGGATATGGCCCGGCGTTTCGGCAAACAGACGGGAACTCATTGCGTGTTCCAGATGAACTGCCGACCGTTCGATGTGGCACCAGTGGAGGAAATGCAGCTTGTGCGGATCGTGCAGGAGACGCTGACGAATATCCGCAAACATGCTTGTGCCCAGACCGTGCGCGTGCTTCTCACACGTGAACCCAAAGGTGAGTATGTGCTGTTGATAGAGGATGACGGCGTCGGCTTCAGTGAACCGCGTTGTAGCGGGCGGCCAGGCGAGCACATCGGATTGTCGATTTTGCAGGAACGAGCACGCCGGATTGGTGCGCGGCTTGAAGTCGACAGCGAGCCTGGCGAGGGCACTCGGGTGGAATTGCGTTTCGAGCCTGCGCGAGCGGGCCGCATCCCCATGACGGAACAAGCGGCATGATGCGTGTACTACTGATCGATGATCACGCCCTGTTCCGGATCGGGCTGCTGGAATTGCTGGAGCGGCGCGGTATCGAAGTGATCGATGCGGTTGGAGACTGTGATGTCGGTTTGCGCCTGGCGCGCGATTGTGCACCGGATGTGGTTTTGCTGGATCTGCGCATGCCGGGCATGGGCGGCCTTGATGTGCT
The DNA here is from genome assembly GCA_016745215.1 of Thiohalocapsa sp. PB-PSB1. GTDB lineage: Bacteria > Pseudomonadota > Gammaproteobacteria > Chromatiales > Chromatiaceae > Thiohalocapsa. Next base: position 1,312,921 of record CP050890.1, on the reverse strand, counting down.
CAAGCGTATGCGTGCCGATGGCAATGAGCGACGTGTGGCCATGCTCACCACCAGCATTGACGAGCCGGATGTGATTGCTTCGGTGCAAGCCGGCGCCAACGGTTATTTGCTCAAAGACATGGAGCCGGACGATTTGGTGCAGGCGTTGGAGGAGATTGTTGCCGGCAAAACGGTGGTTGCCAGCGAGCTGACCGATGTCCTTGCCCGCGCCCTGCGTCAGGAGCCGAGCGAGCCCCGGCAACAGAAGTCTTTCTCCGATCTCACCCCGCGCGAGATGGAGATCCTCGGCCACTTGGCAGCCGGCAAGAGCAACAAGGCGATTGCTCGTGACCTCGGTATTTCTGACGGCACCGTTAAGCTGCATGTCAAGGCTATCCTGCGCAAGCTCGAGGTGCATTCCCGCGTGGAGGCTGCCGTAATGGCCGTTGAGCGTGGCCTGTGCGTACGCGAATAGCGCCTCCAGCTGGACTGAGGCCCGGCTGTGGGTGATTTCAACTTCCGGCACTTCGGCAGATCTTCAGCATGGGCGCCCAACAATCCCGGTATTGATAATCCTCTTGGCATCGGATTCATCTCCCAGTATATAACTAGGGAATCCGGTATGCCCCTGAGAGGTGAAAAGATGAAGAATTTTTTAGAGCTGATTCGTGGTTGTCTGACCAACGTAACAGAGATCATGCCTTGGGATTTGGAGCAGCGACTGACTGAAAATCCCGATCTGTTGATCGTCGACGTGCGCGAGCCAGATGAGTATGCGGCCATGCACATTGCCGGCTCTTTGAATGTACCCCGCGGTATCCTCGAATCCGCCTGCGAATGGGATTACGAGGAGACTATTCCGGAATTGGTGCGGGCACGTGAGCGTGAAGTCGTGCTGGTCTGCCGCTCCGGCTACCGCAGTGTACTGGCGGCGAGTTCCATGCAGGTGCTTGGCTATCGGCAGGTTGCATCGCTTCAGACCGGCCTGCGCGGCTGGAAGGACTATGAACAGCCCTTGGTGGATGCCGCAGGCAGTGACGTGGATCTGGATGATGCAGATATCTATTTCACACCCAAATTGCGACCCGAGCAGCGCAAACCAGCGAGCGCACCGGTGGCGACATGAATGGCCGTGACCTGGGTCTAGGGATAGGTTGCTTGGGTGCTGCCCTCAAGGAATGTAAGGATTCACCGCAGAGACGTAGAGTGTGCAGATGGGCCAAGACGCCTCGCCCGCAAGCGGGCCTTTACCAGCGGTGGGGGTCGGTCGGCGTAGGAGCCCGCTTTGGGCGACCCGGCAAATGATGCCAGCGGAGCGGACGCGAGCGCCGCGCCTTTCCCGGGAGAAAGGCTGTAGGCCACTGTCTTCTCGACAAGTGAACTGAAAATACCCCAGGCTGTAACCTGCCCGCACAGGGCTATTTGATCGGGATCGGGATCGGGATCGAAAAGACATGACATCAGGGCGTGAGAAACCTGATGTTTGCTGGGCGGATATTTGCTGGGCGCTGCCTTCAAAGAATACGAGTCAAACTTCAAGCTGGTTGAATAGCGGAATATTCTACGCAGGCAGCACCCGGTTGCTTGGCCTGGGAACGGGTCGCACCGGATTGCATCTGTTGCATCCATTCAGGGTTTCATATTGCTCTGCAACGGGTGCGACCGCATGGCTTGATGGCTTTTACCGACAGGGCGGGATGCCGTCTCATGGCAGCTCACTCCACCGCTTCGGCGGCGGCCTCGCTGAGTAGCGCGGGGCGTGATTCGAGCAGTTGTCTGCGCGATTGCAGCGCTGGCAGCTGCAGCCTGCGCAGCAACGGATGTGGTTCCACCTCGTCCGGTATGCGCCATAGGCCAATTCGCGCAAGCAGCAGACCTAGAGCCGGCAGTGATGTGGTCACCGCGATGGGCACCGCCAGTAACGCACCGGCGAAGAACGGCGAGAACCAAAGCGCGTCGTTCGGTGTATAGCTTGCAAACCAGGTAAAGGCGGTGATTCCCACTAGGGTTTGCGGCCAAAAACGGCGCAATGCAGCGAATGGGCCGATCCAGTGCACCACGCGCCGCTGCGCTCCCCAAACCACCGCACGCCCGAAGAACAGTCCACTGATGAAGACGCTGTGCGCAATGGCCATCACTGGCGCGAGCAACATGGAGTACAGCAATTCCACAAAACTGCTCAGTAATAGGCGCGGGGTTCCGCCGAAGCCTTGGCGGCCGGTTGATGTGGCTAAAGCATCTACGATGCTGGCCAGCTTGGGTGCGAAGACCATGCTCATGATGGACCAGAATAAGATCTGAATCAGGAGCGGATCATAGATCGGAGTGGTCGAGTACATCATGCGTAGTGCGCCGATCACCATCAACGTCATCCATGCCGGCGACGATATGAACATCAGGATCGCAAGCAACAGTTGCACGCGGCTGATCGGCAACAGACCCGGCAATCGCAGCAATTTCAGATATTGCAGATTGCCCTGGCACCAGCGAAGGTCGCGGCGCACGAATTCCGGCAGCGTCGTCGGATTCTCTTCCCAGCTGCCACACTCGATGGGCATCACGCGCACCTCATAGCCGGCGCGGCGCATCAACACCGCCTCGGCTTGGTCGTGGCTCAATATCCATCCGCCGAGTGGGCCATCACCGGGCAGGATTGGCAACTCGCAGTGCTCGATGAAGGGCGCCGTGCGGATCAGCGCGTTATGACCCCAGTAAGGTCCGGCATCTGCTTGCCACCAAGCGCTGCCGATGCTGTAGCTTTTCATACCCAGGCGCATACCGAACTGAAACGGCCGTGCGAAGGCACTGGTGGTTGGCAACCCGACCACCAGGGTCTGCAGGATACCCAGACTAGGTGTTGTCTGCATGGTGCGTAACATGCGCAGAATCGTCTCGGGTGCCATTAGACTATCCGCGTCGAGCACCAGCATGAAGTCGAAGCTGGCACCCCAGCGATCGCAGAAATCGCGGATATTTCCAGCCTTGAAGCCGGGATTGTCTTTCCGGCGCCGATAGGTAATGTTCATCCGGCCATGCCAGCGTTCTACCAGCTCGGCAACCCGCTGCTCTTCGACAAGGATCGCCTCCGGCCAGCTCGAGTCGCTGAGTACAAATAGCTCGAACTGATCGGCAACTCCCGCGTCTGCTAGACCATCGATCATCAGGTCTAAATTGCGACATACTCTGTCTGCATCTTCATTACGGATACAGCTCAGTAATGCGGTGTGGCTGGTGATCGGCGTTTGATCGCTCGCGGCAACCAGTGGAGGGCACACGGCGGTTGCCGGGTCCGTCGTGGTGCGCATGAGGATCAGGCCAATAACGGCGTTCCAAAAGCCGATTGCGGTCCATGGCAAAGTCATTGTGAACATCAGGGTCAAGATGAGGTCGACGGTATCAAGGCCATCGACTGAAAACGCTAAGGTCATCAAGGCTGCGCCCGCCAGTATGGTGGACACGACCAGTATTGCAAACAATGATCGACGCAGGAAAACCGGCAGACGAAGCACGATGGCATCCGCCTTGGGCATGGCGACGGGTTTGGTGAACAGCTCAGTCATCGTGATGCTTCCATGGTGGCGATCAAGTGGCGGTCGCCACGAAATTTAAGGGGTGGATTTTAGTTGAACTATGGCGAGCAACATTGGGCAAACGTTGTTCGCCATCGTACGATATTAGGGAATGTCCTAATACGTCAAGTCCGGAAGTGAACAGATTTTACTTGCGCAGGACCGTCCAGCCAGCAGATTGGCCTTGTAGCTCATGCAGATAGACTTGGAATCCTGCCTTGGTCGCAGCTGTTTGGGTTGGGATAGGCGATTGCCGGAGAGAAACAGAGCAACTGGCGCCGGATGCTCGTTCGCCTTCGCGACAATGAAGGCGGACAAGAAGACAAGCCAGGTGGTAGGTTTATCGACAGCAATCGTCTAGTGATGGTGCAGAAACAAGCGAAACAGGTTTTTGGCTTAGGTATCGCCTGCCGACTCATTCGGTACCCCTATCGGCATCGGTATCGAACTGACCAACTCATCCGCCAAGCTCCTCGCTGACCGCGTAGCCACGCTGTCCGAGCTTCGTGAGCATGGCCACACGACGATCGAGCAGTGCCTTTTGCTTGTTGTTGTCGTCTGCGCACAACGCATCGCACACCAGCGAGCACGCCCTGAATCGCAGCGCACTCCAGCGCCGAGCCTCGTGCGCTTTCAAACGACCGGCGTCGATCCCCGCTCGTCGCTTTGCCGTTACCCTCGGCAATGTTCAGCGCGATGGCCTGCGATGCGCGCCTAAGATGCGCACCTAAGATGTGCGCAGGCGTTGATCCTTCGCGTTACGCTGTCCTTTCACATGCTCGCAGTCGCGCTAGGCCCAGCCGACAGACTCGATGGCCGCACGCTAGACGTCGAGCTGCTCATGACCGCATGGCATAGGGCGTTTTCTCTCTCGATTCCGATTCCGATAGCGACCCCGACACCGATGAGGCTTCCCCAGTGCGTTCGATGATGCAATCCAAGACCCGGAATCGGTTTGGCATCAAAACTCAGGACATTTCGACAGCCTAGCAATCGCCTCAATATTGCTCGGCGGAGAGATCCTCGATCGGAATCACGCGTGGTGGTATGTTGCGCAACTCGCCGTCGATCCATTGGGTGCCGTTCAGGTAGTGGCGGCGCAATCGTGTCTGCTCAGATGTGCCGGGTTTGATCTGTACCACATCGTCGGAGAGCAGAACCAAACCTTGCTGTTCAGCGTGCCAGGTAATATAAAGACGCACTGCCTTGATGGCTTCGCGCTTTTGAATCCAACCGATTTCGAGGATGCCATCAGCGGAAATCGACAGGTCGAACAGGGCCGATTCCCGTCCATGGCTCAACTTGCCGGAACAGCTGACACAGGGTAGCATTCCGGGTATCAGATAGCCGCGTCGCCAAGTTTTTGTTTCTTCATCTGTTTCGTTTTCTGCTTCGGTGCGGAACAAGACCAGAAGTGCCAATGAACCACGTTCGAAAGCCGGATCTTCGGGAGCATCGTACTTGCGTTCAAGCACGACGGCGAGATCTTCGAGGGAGTCATCGTTGAGCAGTCCGCTGGCAAACTGTACCGGTGACCACCATACGAGGGGTACCCAATCGTTGATGCGCGGTGGCTCGGCCAGTACGCTCGCTGAGATGAACAGAAAAACCAATCCCGGGGCCAATAGGCGCGTCTTTATTTGGCGCAACGGTCGGTATAATGCCGAAGGCAGAAGAGAACAACAGCAAATCGATGGGAAAAGGGTTGGAAACCGCCAGAACATTGATGGGTTGAGCCAAAAAAGTGCTGTTGTAGATGTCCTCAATTCGTGTTACCCAACATATGTAACTGCGCCAGGTTGGTGCGCAATTGCGCCAGCGGCCGATCAATGGCTGAAATGTCCACGGGGGCTTCCGCCAAGCGGGTTCGCAAAGTTTCGGCTTCATCAACAAGCCTGGCGAGGTGTTCGGGGTCGAAGATCTCGCATACTGCATCGATTTCTTCCGGGGTCGAGCTGAGCAGAGTCGGCGTCAATTCGTCGGGCAGAATTGGCGATTCCGGGTACAGCAAGTCTGCGATTAACGGCTGTTGCAGCAGTCGGAAGTGGATTTGCCGTGCTGTCTCCTCATCGGCGAGTTCGCGAGACGCCAAGGGGTCGTCGCCAGCGTGGCGATGGATTGTACGCATGATCACATCAAGCAATCGCCGGATGTCTGTCTGCTCCTGACTGTGGTCTTCTGCCAGCCCGGCGGAAATCTCGTAATGCTGCTCCAATCGCTGCTTCAATTCCAATAGGGTTTCACTGTCGGTCGCCTTGGGCATCTCCGCGATGTTGCTCACCAGATCAGTAAAGGATGCATGAAACGATTCCATTTCTTCCTGATCGGCCTGTTGCGCCCACTGTAATGCTTTGGGCGTTATCTGTTTCGCCGGCCAAGCAAATAATGGGTTGTTATGACGGCGGCGCAGATGCCGTTCGCGGCGGCCAGGCTGGTCCGTGAATTTGATGATAGGCTGGTTTTTCATGGGTCACAGAACTGGAGTATTGGATAAAGGATCGCATAGATCGATTCAATATCGCATGCGGCGAGCCGAGGTTAGGCCGTGATTCATGCCGAAACGATCGAGATCATATGAACAAGCCGATGCAGTCTATCCGGCGCGGCAGTAACCGATTGCGTCGTCAATTATCCGAATCTTGGTCGTCTTTCAGTGGCCGTTGCGGACTGGTCTTTGGACCCCGGGCATGCACCAGGGCCTCGTAGATTGCCGAATAATCCGCGTCGGCCAGGCCATCCGCGATGGCACCCGAGAATACTTCTTCCAGCGCCAGAAGCGGTGTGCTGTTAAAACTCATGCCTTGCGCAACCCTGCAGAATAGAGACAGATCCTTCTGCAAGTGCTTGAGAGGAAAGTTTGCACCGCGGTAGTCGTGGTTCAGGTATTTGTCGAGCTTTTTATCGAAGGTAGGGGCATACAAGGCGCTGCGCCGCAGCAGACTCATGAATTGTTCCACATTGACGTTCGCATCGCGCACCAGTCCAAGACTGTAGGCGAAGCTTGTGGTCAGGCCAGCGATGAGTTGATTCATCGCAAGCTTTACAGCTGCCCCCTGGCCGATCTCACCGATGCGCTGAGGCGCCTCGGACAGGGCCTGGAAAACCGGCAGGCAGCGTTGGTAGAGCGATTCATCACCACCAGCCATAACGATCAGTCGGCCCTCGCGCGCCTCCGGCAGGCTGCCGAGGACCGGCGCCTCCAGATAGGAACCACCAGCCCGCTCGATGCTGGCAGCAATATCGCGACTCTCTTCTGGGGCGATGGTGCCCATTTGCACGATCATGCGCCCGGCAAGGTTCGGTTTGCAGGCGGTGGTGAGCAGGGTTTCGCGAATGGCTGCTGCATCGCTCAGCAGCAGCAGCGTGCAGTCCGACGCTGCGATCGCCGTGCCCGCATCCTGTGCTTGCGCAATGCCAGCTTCAGCCAGGGATGCGGCCTTTTCAGGGCTGCGGTTCCAGGCCAGCACCTGAAAGCCGTGCGCAACGAGACGCATCGCGATTTCACGGCCGAGCAGGCCGATGCCGAGCACTGCCAACTGCATTGTTGCCTCCGTTTCGTTTGCGAATTGATCAGCGCTGCGCGCCGCCGCGCAGCTGCTTGATGACTGGTGCCGTATCCGGGCGTACGCCACGCCAGAGAGCGAAGGATTCTGCTGCCTGCTCCACCAACATGCCGAGTCCGTCCAGTACGCGCTTTGCGCCGCGGGCTTTGGCCCAGCAGCAAAATGGCGTGAGGTGGTCGGCGTAGAGCAGATCATAGGCCCAGGCGCCATCGGCGAGACAGTCGCTTGGAAGGGGTGGCACATGGCCGCCGAGACCGCTGGAGGTGGCGTTCACGATCAAGTCGAATTGCCGCCCGGCCAGTTTATCAAGTCCATGGCCGGTGACCCGATTGTCTGCTGTGTTGCGTGCCAGGTCCAGAGCCTTGGTCGCGGTGCGGTTGGCGATCAGCAGTTCTGCCGGGCCGGATTCCAGCAATGCACCAAGCACGCCGCGGGCCGCGCCCCCGGCGCCCAGCAACAACACCCGCTTGTTGCTGAAGTTGAAACCATGATTATCGGCAAGGTCATGGACCAGCCCAATGCCGTCGGTATTATCGCCACGCAGCAGTCCGCCGTCCTGCACGATGAGGGTGTTCACGGCACCCGCACGCTCTGCGCGCGCGCTGCGATTAGCCAATAATCTCCAGGCCTGCTCTTTGAATGGCACTGTCACGTTGAGGCCGCGACCGCCGGCTGCGACAAACCGGCGCACATCGCCGGAGAAGTCGTCCAGGCTACCGAGAATGCGACCGTAGTCCATATGCTGTCCGGTCTGATGGGCAAATGCGGCGTGGATGGCCGGTGATTTACTATGGGCGATGGGATTGCCGATGACGGCGTAGTGGTCAGTCACTGTCTTGTCTGCGAGCGTCAGGTTTCAAAGCCAGCGCGCGGCATCCTTGGCATAGTAAGTCAAGATGCCATCGGCACCAGCGCGTTTAATGCTGGTCAGGGCTTCTAGCACCACCGCAGGTTCATCCAGCCAGCCATTCTGACTGGCAGCTTTGAGCATGGCATACTCGCCGCTGACTTGATAAACAAATGTGGGCGCGCCGAAACGGTCCTTGACCCGACGTACTACGTCCAAATAAGGCATGCCGGGCTTGACCATGACCATGTCCGCGCCTTCCTGCAAATCCAGCGCCACCTCATGCAGGGCCTCGTCGGAGTTGGCCGGGTCCATTTGATAGCTGTATTTGTCGCCACCGCCGAGATGAGCCGCAGAACCCACGGCATCCCGGAATGGGCCGTAGAAGCTGGAGGCGTACTTAGCAGAGTATGCCATGATACGGGTATGGATGTGGCCTGCCTGTTCCAATGCTGTACGCACAGCGCCAATTCGCCCATCCATCATGTCCGATGGGGCGACGATATCCGCTCCGGCTTCAGCATGGGAAACAGCCTGTTTGACCAGAACCTCTACGGTTTCGTCGTTCATCACATAACCGGAGTCGTCGATCAGTCCATCCTGGCCGTGAGTCGTGAACGGATCCAGCGCAACATCGGTCATAATACCAAGTTCGGGCACCGCATCCTTCAAGCTTCGTACTGCGCGTTGGGCAAGGCCGTCCGGGTTGAATGCCTCACGCGCATCCAGCGACTTTGCGCTGATCGGTGTCACTGGAAAGAGAGCCATCGCTGGCACGCCCAGAGCGGCGATGGTCTGTGCTTCTTCTACCAGCAAATCAATACTCATGCGCTCTATGCCTGGCATTGATGGCACTGGCTCGCGTTCGCCACGACCTTCCAACACGAACACGGGATAGATGAAATCGTTCGGGGTAAGCAGGGTTTCACGCATCATTCGACGCGAGAATGCATCGCGGCGCATCCGGCGCATGCGGGTGGTTGGGTAAGGGGTGCGGTTGGGCAAAACGTCGGACATGGTGAAATCCGGTTAACTCTTGTCGCCAGAATAAACCGCTAAGATTAACCCAAGGCCGGCGCGGTCTCCAGTTCTAACGTCGGCTTATTGTCCGGGCGCTTTTGTCGGGAGAATGCCGACAGTATGCCCACATAATTCTCCGAAGATGGACTGCCACTAGCGATTCCAGCCTGGCCACTGTTAAACTTGGAGATTATTAATATCCCCAGCAGCGATACTGCCGATGCATTTCGAATCTCTCAGAGAGAATAGTTCATACGCCTTTGATGTCTGTCACGAGAATTTCGTCGCCGATGTCATCGATGCTTCTCACCAACATCCGATTTTGGTCGATTTCTGGGCCGAATGGTGTGCACCCTGCCGCCAGTTTACTCCACACCTGAACCGCGTCGTCGATGAGCATGCAGGCGCAGTCTTACTTGCTAAGGTTGAGGTGGATGAGGGCGACAACATGAAGCTTGCGGGCCGCTACCGGGTACGCGGTTTCCCGACGGTTATCCTATTTAACGGCGGCGAGGAACGTGGCCGTTTCAGCGGCTCCCGCTCCAGTCATCAATTACGTGCCTGGATCAACGAGCACCTTGACTCGGAATGCGCGCGAACTGCACATCGCGCGGCCTGAAGCTTTCGAGCGTTCGTATTTTCAGCTTCCATTCCAACTTTTGCATTCTTCAGCCGCAGCCGCAGCTCGATATAGACTTGGCTCAACCAAGGACATTCCCCGCGCTTGCCGAAGAATATCGATGCAAAGCCAAGGGGCAGGCGGAGGACCCAACATCTGACCAACATTTGATTGGAGGATCAGGCGTCGAAGTCAGATGTGAGTCCGTAGAATGAAGATCAGATCGAATCGGACCTGATCAGCCCAGCAGGCCCTGCACTCCTTCGCGCTCTTCTTTCAGTTCATTCAACGTGAAGTCCATGCGCTCTCTCGAGAATGCGTCGATCTCGAGATCTTTGATGACTTCGTACTTGCCTGGAGTACAGGTGCATGGAACACCATAGATGAAGCCTTCGGGGATACCATAGGAACCGTCAGAGACGACGCCCATGGTCACCCACTTGCCGTCGCTGCCCAACGCCCAGTCGTGCATATGGTCAATTGCCGCATTGGCCGCACTGGCGGCAGACGAGGCACCACGAGCGGCAATGATGGCCGCGCCGCGCTTGCCGACGGTGGGGATATAGGTGTCCTGATACCAGGTCTCATCTGCGACCAATGCCTTGGCATTCTGGCCAGCCACGGTTGCGAAGCGCAGATCCGGGTACATCGTTGGCGAGTGGTTACCCCAGACCACCATCTTTTCGATGTCCGAGACTGTCTTGCCGGTGCGCGTGGCCAATTGTGATACTGCCCGGTTGTGATCCAGCCGCATCATTGACGTGAAGTTGCCTGCCGGCAGGTCCGGTGCCGAATTCATCGCGATGTAGGCATTGGTGTTGGCCGGATTGCCGACCACGAGGACGCGTACGTCGCGCGATGCAACCGCGTTGAGTGATTTGCCCTGTTCGATGAAGATCTTGGCGTTGTCCATCAGCAGATCCTTGCGCTCCATTCCAGGACCGCGCGGCTTAGCGCCGACCAGCATTGCATAGTCGGCGTCCTTGAAGGCGACATCGGGATTACCGGTGCCGACCATATCGGCGAGCAGTGGGAACGCACAATCGTCGAGTTCCATCATGACGCCCTTCAGGGCGCTCTGTGGTTTCTCCATCGGCAATTCCAGCATTTGTAGGATGACCGGCTGATCCTTGCCCAGCATTTCGCCGGAAGCAATACGAAACAATAATGCATAGCCGATCTGACCAGCGGCGCCGGTGACTGCGATTCTGACAGGGGATTTTGCCATTTCAGTGAACCTCCTAATTTTGGTGGCCAGCGTTGCTGGCTCGCTTTGGTGGGTGAGTTTTTGTTACCGGCAGCCTTGACTCGTCATCGCGCGCGCCAACCGATACTGAATGTCTGGCCGGGACAAGCCATCCTGGCATGCAAGCGCAATCTCGCTGCCGGCTTTCGGAACCGTAGCATAGCCTCGCGTTCAGGTGTAGATCAATTATGTTTGCTAGAGGTTGGTAGCGCATGGATTCGCCTCGGCGCAATACACAAAATAGCGGTCAGCAGTCGTTGATCGTTCTCCAACGGCGTCCCGCTGGCTCCGCCTTGATAATGACTAGGGCGAAGGCAATTGACGCGAGGCAACGCGGTCTTGGACGCGAATAGGATGCTGCGCTAGCCCTACGTGTTCATTCAACAGCCCCCGAGCCTTAAGTAAAGTAAAGTGATTGTCCGAATCAGCGAAATGAGATTAAACCACGAATCGCACGAAGAGCGCGAAAAAAGAGAAAATGCTAAAGTAAATGTGCTTTTTCTTTATTTTTTCATGATCTTAGCATCGGAAGGCATCTCTTGAGGCTGTTTTCCGAATGCTTTCGCAGTCTCCTTGACGGCCCTCCACCACGTGCCAAAGCCTCATCAGCCAAGTAACTTCCGGCGACTTCTCTGTTGCGTTTGTCATCGTTCTGTCACAAAACTTCCTTATTTCAGCAATTCCCGCCAAAAATAATTCTGCTTTGAAAACAGCGCGTTGGCGAGACTTCGAAAATAGTTCTTCGTAAACTTCGTGGCCGAATCAGTAGACTGTTGCGCAGACTCAAGCTGCGAAGCAAGTGTTGAATGAGTGCTCCGATTTCACGCAAAACTCAGTGCCGCAAGGCTGCTGAACAAGGCGCGGCGGTTTTTTGCGAAGATCCCCGACCCGTGCGGTGGCGAGATTGCGCTGGTCAATCATCTGATGTCGGGGCTGGCGTTGTTTGGGCTGAAGTATCCTTCGCTTCTGCAGTTCGAGCACGACCGTCGGGAAAAGACAACGCGAGCGAATCTGCACGCCCTCTACGGGATCGAACGCGCGCCGAGCGACACGGCGCGTGCAAGAACGACTGCGAGCGCAACGCCGCCAAGCGCCTGCTGGCGGACTTGCGCCGCGCGCATCCGCATTTGAAGCCGATCGTCGTCGAAGACGGCCTCGCCTCCAATGCCCCGCACATCCGCCAGTTGCAGGCACTCGATCTGCGCTTCATCCTCGGCGCCAAGCAGAACGATCACGCCGACCAATTCGGCTGACCCCAACCATCTTTCCGCTTGCTTAGCAGGGTCCACATCCCAGGACCTCGCTATCAGTTAGTTGTCGACGCAAGACAGGGAGATGAGCGAGAATACATCCACAAGACTTCATACGATGTTTTAAAAGGGTACGCATACTCATCACTGATAGCGAATCTCGGAGGGTCGGCATGCAGCCAGCAGCGCGCAAAACCATGGTAGCAGTTCTTCTCATAGGTCTAGGGATGGCGCACAGCGATCTTATGGCGTCGCAGGCGTATCAGCCTAACCCGCTCGCGCACAAGTCGACCTCCGTTCGCATTGTGTGCGATGACTTTGGAGTACCGCACATCTATGCCCGATCGCAGCGAGGCATTTTTTACGGCTTCGGTTATGTGACTGCGCATGATCGCCTGTGGCAGGCGGAACTGAATCGGCGCATGGCATTGGGGCAGCTGTCTGAAATCTTCGGTAACCAAGCGTTTGCCAACGACGTTTTTGCCCGCGCCATGTTTGGTCCGGCCACGCATCGGGCAGAAATGTTGGCCGCTGCGGATAGCTGGACCCGGGTGGCTTTTGAGGCCTTCGCCGCAGGCATGAACGCCTGGATCGAGGAAGCCGAGCGAGAGGGTGATTTGCCTCTCGAGTTCGAAGCTTTCAACGTTCCAGTGCCCACCTGGACCGTGGATGACGTGGCAGCGAGCTTCATAGCCCAGAATGCCATGTTGAGTTGGGTTGGCTCGGACGAGCCCGAGCATGCACAGGCCTTGTTCTATCTCATAGACACCTTGGGGGACGAAGAGGGGCTGGCTGTGTTCCAAGATACCCACTGGCTCGATGACCCGAGTGCACCCACGACGGTACCGAGCGAAGCTGACAGCCCGGCGGGGATACGGACCGCTAGGTTGCGCTCTGATCTGACACTGGAACGAATGCGGAAAATCCGCGCTTGGGGCGAGGGGCTAGCCTCGTTGGCAGAGTTTTTCGCGCGGGTCAAGACCGGTCGCAAAACCCTTAACCTGCCTAGACCGCCTGGGTCCTTTGCGTTGGCCATCGGCCCTGGGCTTACGGGAGATGACAAGGCCTTGTTACTCGGTGGTCCGCAGGCCGATTTCACGGTGCCCCAGCTTTCCCTCGAAGTGGGTTTGCACGGCGTGGGCTACAAGGCCGTGGGCGTGGTCCCTCCAGGTTCGCCTTTTTTGGCGGTAGGTACCAGTGACTTTGCGTCCTGGACCTTGACCACGGCGGGCACAGATCATTGGGATACCTTCGTCGAAGTCGTCAATCCGGATAATGCTGACCAGTACCTGTATCGGGGGGATTGGTTGGACTTTAACTGCCGCACCGAGATTATCGAGGTCGCGAGTCAAGGCACTGCGCCTGTAGAACTCTGCGAGTCGGTACACGGCCCTGTACTGTTTCAAGACGAGAAGGTAGCCTTTGCCTCGGCCAACACGGTGCGCGGTCGGGGCTTAAGCTCGTTTAGTGGCTGGTCCCGGTTCGGTTTGGCCAATTCTTACCAAGAGTTTGCCGACTACGTGGCCGGGATTACCTACAATGTTAACTTTCTCTATGCCGATGTGAATGGCAACATTGCCTTTTGGCAACGAGGGTTGATTCCGATCCGGCCATCCGACGTTAATCCTTGGTTACCCATGTCGGGCACGGGCGAGTCTGACTGGCTCGGCTTTTTGCCCGTTGAAGCCATGCCGCATGCGTTGAATCCCAACCAGGGCTGGTTGGCGAATTGGAACAATAAACCGCAGGCGAATTGGCCCAACAGCACGGGCGGCTTTTTCGATTGGGGTCCGGTGCAGCGCGTACAGCGCTTGATGCAGCTGGTTGAAGAAGAGAAGAACCAAGTTTTTGATCTGCGTCCGCTCAAGACATTGACGGCGGTGCTAGGGCGCGTGGTCGATACCCCGAGCGGTGAGAGCCTATATGTCTTCGCACCCGGCTTGCTGGATATCATGCTTGCCCGGGTGAACGAAGACGCCGATTCGAGGCTGCCTGCGGTGGTCGATTTCCTACGACATTGGGCATCCGACTATGCACAGCAGGATGCCGATAACGATGGCTTTTTCGACAGCCCTGGGGTGGCTATTTTCAACACCTGGTATGCCACCGCGGTCGAACAGATCCTGCGTGATGAGTTGGGCCCTATCTTTGCGGACCTGCGTGGTGGCCTGGCTGTCGAGGCCCAAGTGCTGTACCGATTACTCGTGAAGACACCGGCAGTGCCCCTGTCAGGCGACTACTTGGACGGCAAAACCCCAGAGCAGGCGATGACAGAAGCCCTGATCGATAGCTTGGATGAGCTGTCACAAACCTTTGGATCGCAAGATCTCGGCGATTGGTTGCAGCCAGCTGTCGAGATCGTGTGGAATAAACAGGGTCTCGGGACCCTAACCAACTCGCCTTATGCCAATCGTGCGATTTATACCCAGCTCACCGAGCTCGGTAAACGCCGAGGGCAGGTGAAAGGCGCGAACGTGCTGCCACCGGGACAAAGTGGTGACATGCGTTCACCCCATTTCGCCGATCAGCTCGAGCTCTTCAACAATTTTGCTTATAAAGAGATGCGCTTGAGCCGAAGGCAATTGAAAGATCACATTGAGTCCGTCGAAAGGCTGAGGATGGGGTCTCACGGCACTGGACAGGATTACTGATCCAGCGGCCGCATTTCCCGCGAAAAAGGGGTCCAGCGAAAAAGGGGTCAGATCCCTTTTCTGCTCGAAAAGGGGTCCGAAAAACGAAAAAGAACGAAAAAGGGGTCAGATCCCTTTTCTGCTAGACTTGAGCCAATTAGATGTTGATTGACAGGCTCGACAATGCCCCGCAAGCTCCGTTGCTTCGTGCCGGACGTCCCCGTCCATGTGGTCCAGCGAGGTGCCTAAAAAAAGCTAAAAAAAGGCAATACCTTCGCCAAATGACCCGATCTCATGCTGCACTAAGTTCTTGACTTAAGAGTGCCGAGTTTCTTCTATTAAAATCAAAAGGGCAGGAGTCATCCTGGAATCGCTTCCAAACCAACTGTCGGCGCGATCGAAACGCGCCGTTAAGGCGGGGTCAGAGCTAAGCGGCGGCGCCAAGTAGCTTAGATCGATCCGGATCGAGCCTTTCGATGATGAATTTCGCCAGAATAGACCTCTGGCTCCAATCCAGGAGAAATTCCGGTAGGCTGTGGCGTAACGCCAGGGTGACCACGCGTTCGGATGGTGCCAGACCAGGGCGGATTGTGCGCAACCAGGAGGCATAAGGATTGCCAAACCAGCCGCGGATGGCATGCTGCCAGGTACTGAGCCAACCCTTGGGCAATGCACCCAGCTTGGACGAAGACATGGTAGGCATGCAGCTTGCGCTTCACGGCTTGACGGTAAGCCGCCGTTTCCCGGTGCAGGTATTGATCCCCATTACGCCGTTTCAGCGGCTTCATCGCCTTCATCCAGAAATGGTAGTGGAATGTCCCAAACACGTGGATCGCCTGCTTGAAGGTGACCTCGATCTTGAAACGCAGCCCATAGAGACGAATGATGTCGATGGCATCCAATGTGAGGTCTGTCGACATGAGGATGAAACGTCCTCGGTGCGGGTGAATCACAATGACGAAACGCACCAGCTGTCCGGCCGGTCGCCACAGCAGATCATGCACGGCATAGCGGAGTATGACCCCTTGTTCGTTATACACGGGGCTCGCTGCTTGCTCGTTCACCAGGCCCTCTTCGAACAACGAGCGCAGCTTGATCTTGCGGCCATACTTCCGCGGGCGCCCACGCCCACGAGGTTCTGTTGCGTCCTGAACGTAGGGCGTCCAAGCCACGGCATTCGAGCGCACGCGAACCACCAGATGATTGCCTTGCGCGAGCAGTCCCTTGACCATCTTCCGACACATGTCATAGCGATCGGCCACGAAGTAGTAGGATTGCTCCATGCCGAGCAGCCCGAGCAGAGCGATCATCTTGTCCATCAGCGTGCGCTTGTCTCGGTTCGTCTCCACAACGCCCTCATGAATCCGGGCAGTCAGTGGGAGCGCAAAGACGCTCTGTGCCGCCTGGATCAGAACCGCGACTGCCTGGAACGAATGGCCCATGATGTACTCGGGTTTGGTGTTCGACTCCGACTTCTGATGTAACGACTTCACTGCCGGCATCTTTCGGCCCTGCTTGCCGACCTTGATCCCATCGCCCACGAGCACCAACCGACCATTGACCTGAATCACCCCTGGGAACAGCTTCAGGACCACCTTGGTCCAGATTGCCAATCAGCGGTCCAGCTTCACTGCGCTGCTGTGAAAGCTGTCAAGCAGAGAATCGTAGCACTGCTCCTGCAGGCCAAGGGCGCGCACGATGCTCGTGACCCCAAGGTTGTCCGTGCGCACTGACAGACCGGCGACGCTGACAACGAACCAAAAGAACGTCTGATCGCGGGAAAACGCTGGCCGTAGCAACGAAATGATCTCCCACCAATAGAACCACAATTGCATGACAAACACCTCGAGTAGAGTCTACACAGGTGCTATAACTAGAGTCACTCAACACGATAACCAGATATGCCCTTTTGTTTTTGGTGTGTGAGTGCTGGCTCTAAACGAAAGGGACAGCTTTGATGTCACGTGAGATGACTATAGATCCTTCCAGGATGTCTACCCATTAGTTCATCGACACAACGGACCTCGGCAGCAGCAACCCCGCCACGACCGAATTTTCACTTGCACGGATGGGGCTGCTTCAAGGAACAGATTGCTGCCAGATTGCTGGAGAACTCGGTACTCTCAAGTTCATAACATCATGGTCTTAAATTTGAAACTGCTGACCGATCAAGAGACAGATTGCAAGCGGACAGATCGGAGTTGTATAGGACGAGCAACCGCGCAGAAATCAGTATACTATCGGCATGGACAGCCTCACCGCCGAAATCCGCCCCTCCACGACCCGCCGGTCGAATACGCCGCCGCAGCCTGAATGGCAGACGCCCGCACCATCGCCTTGCCGACGCCCCGCCCACGCAGGGATCTCCGCCCTGCGTGCACCACTGCCAAAGCGGTCTCGCAGCGCCTGCCCTTAGCCTCCAAGCCCCGGATGCGCACCCTAAACCCACCTGCCGACGCCCCCGATGTCGCCACGAAGCCACCAGCGCCTTCCACGGCGACCCGATGCGCAGCGTTGACAACCCCTCCGCAAATGGAGAAAAATCCATAGCTGACAGGACGACTGCCGTAGACGTTCAACATGAGCGCCGTCTCGTGGACAACCTCGCCGTGCTCGCCAAGATCAAGGCAGCAACGGGCTGTCGTGTTTTGATGGCGTTGAAGGCCTTCGCGATGCGCTCGACCTTTACGGCGATCGCCGCGCACCTGGACGGCTGCTGCGCGACGACCCCGGACGAGGCCCACCACGGCTGCCAGTACCTTGGCGGCGAGGTCCATGCCGGGGTCGTCGCGTTCAGCGATGAAGACATGGATCTGCTGGTCGAGGACTGCGCTCACATCGTCTTCAACTCATTCTCACTGTGGCAGCGGCACCGCGACCGATCAGCTGCGGCATCCGAGTGAATCCCGGCAAGACCCCGATCTATGACCCGTTGCGCCCCGGGTCACGGCTTGGGGTAGCGCGCGCCCAGTTTCGCCCGGACCTGCTCGACGGCATCGATGGGTTACACTTTCATGCGCTCTGTCAGCAGGATGCCGCCGATCTCGAGCAGGTGCTCGAAGCCTTTGAAGAAGGCTTTGGCGAGTTTCTCGACCGCATGCAATGGGTCAGCTTCGGCGGCGGACACGACATCACACGCCCGGACTACGATCGTGCCCGACTCTGCGACCTGATTCAATGGCTTCGTCGATTGGCATCGTCATCTGAGGGTTTATCTGGAACCGGGCGAGGCGGTGGTCTTCGATGCCGGCTTTCTGGTCGCAAGCGTGCTCGACATCGTCCCCGGGGATGCAGTGCCGACCGCCATCCTGGACACTTCGGCGACCTGTCATATGCCGGACGTGTTGGAGATGCCTTGCCGGCCCGACGTCCTCGGGGCCGGTCCGATCGGAGAGCGTGGCTGCGACTATGAGCTTGGTGGTTTGACCTGTCTCGCCGGCGACGTGATCGGCCAATACTCTTTCGATGCCCCGCTGCAGCCCGGCCAGCGGCTGGTATTCAGCGATATGGCCCAATATTCGGTGGCCAGGACCAACACCTTCAACGGCGTGCCTTTACCCTCCATCTAGCGCATCGACCGTGCCGGTGGCCTCCGCCTCGAGCGCAGCTTCGGCTATCAGGACTTCGCAGGGCGCTTGGGGTAAGCACCGATCCGCCCGATGCCAGGGCTTGCCGGTGGGGAGACCTCCACAATCCATTCGTTGACACTCACGTTGCCAGTATAGCCATGATGATTCGCGAACCGTCGGCCTATCCAATCGTCCGTTGGAGGACCGCATGATCATTCTCGGCGGGTTGATGACGGGCGGTCTGCTCTATTCCGGTGTCCGGGTACGCAGGCTGGTTACAAAGAACAGGATTGCGAGACTGAAACAGAAGAAGTCACCCAACGGCGGCCCCGATGGGAACCCGGGCGATAAGTACTACCCGATTGCCACGGCAACCCTGGGATTGACGATCGCCGGACGGGTTCTCTATGCGCCGCTGACCCTCGTCGGTGTTGCCGGCATGCTCTACCTGCTGTGGCCGACCTTCTTGCTCGCCTACCACGATCTGGCCCGCAGGCGACGTTTCACCAGCATCGTCCTCGAGGCGATCATCCTGCCGGGGACCGTCCTTTCCGGACATGTTCTCGCCGTCGCCTTTGCGTTCTGGGTTATGTTCTTCGCCCTCGATAATGTCGCCAAGGCCAAGTGGAAGGCGAACGAAAACCTCGCCAACCTGTTCGTGATGCCCTCGAGCCAAGTGGTCTACGTGCTGTGCGAGGGGGTGGAGCTGGAATCGACGCTCAAAGATCTTCAGGTCGGGGATATCCTGGTCATGGATGCAGGGCAGATCATCCCTGTCGACGGCACCATCATCCAAGGCAATGCCATCATCGATCAGCACATGCTAACGGGCGAATCGCAGCCGGTGGAAAGGCAGCAGAACGATCCCGTCTTGGCGGCCACCATGTTGCTCGAGGGTCGGATCAGGATTCGAGTGGAGCGGACCGGCAGGGAGACGCTTGCCAATCAGAGCATGCAGATCTTGCACCAGATGACCCGCTACACCGATGACCTCGAGCTTCGTGGCACAGACGCATCCGACCGTTTGGCGCTGCCATTCTTTCTGATCGGCTCGGCAACCGCGTTCTTCCTCGGGTCCGGTCGAGGCCTGGCGATTACCTGGTGCCCGCTCGATGACGCGCTCTATGTGGCAGGACCCCTGAACGTGCTCAATTTCCTGAACATCTCGCTGCGCCGTAATATTCTCGTCAAGGATGGCCGAGCGCTCGAGACCCTTAGGCACGTCGACACCTTCGTCTTCGACAAGACAGGCACGCTGACCACGGATACACCACGGGTCGTCGATATCCATGCATGCGCCAATTTCCGCCGAACCGACATCCTGCGTTACGCCGCCGGTGCCGAGCAGAAGCAGGTCCATCCGATCGCATTGGCGATCCTCGCCGCTGCATCCGCTGATGGGATCGAGCTACCGGTGGTCAAGGGAGATGCTTACAAGAGGGGCTTTGGCGTCACTGTGACAATCGCGGAGGAGACCGTCAATATCGGCAGCGCACGCTTCATGGACCTGTTGTCGCTGAATATCCCGGAGGCGTTGCAATCCATCCAGGAGCGATCGCAAGAGTTTGGCTATTCAATGATCTATGTCGCCATCGATCATGCGATCGTCGGGGCAATCGAGCTTCACGCCAGCCTGAGACCCGAGGCCGCGCAGACCATCGGCAGGCTCCGCGAGCAAGGATACCAGGTCTGCATCATCTCTGGAGACAACGAGAGACCGACTCGACATCTTGCCCGGCAACTCGAGGTCGAGTGCTGCTTCGCCGAGACATTGCCGCAGGACAAGGGCAAGCTGATTACCGCGATGCAGCAGGCGGGTCGGGTCGTCTGTTATGTCGGCGATGGTATCAACGATGCCATCGCGCTCAAGCAGGCCGAGGTCTCGGTGTCCTTGCGCGGGGCATCGACCATCGCCACCGATACCGCACAGATCGTGCTGATGAAACAGGATCTGAACCAGCTGTTGGATCTGATCGCAATCGCCAAAAGGCTCGACAGGAACTTCAAGACATCCGTGCTGTTCAGCGCGATCCCAACCCTCGGAATCATCGGCGGTGTGTATTTCTTCCAGCTCAGCTTGGCCTCGGCCGTCATGCTCTACCTGGCGGGTATGGGATTCAGCATCACCCAAGCGATGTTGCCATTGTTGAGCGAGCGCAGAGGGGCACGCAAATCGGAAGCGATTCGATTGCCTGGATAAGGCGCTTGCAGAAGGCGACAGCGATTATCCGATGCGTTGGCGCCTGATCAAAGCGAATTGCTCGCGTCGGATATCCAGCGGCGAGCGGATTCGCGGAAGCCGACGCAAGAAGGGCGAGCGGGGCATCTGGCAAAGGCGATTTTGGGAGCATCCGATCCGGGATGATTTGGATCGACAGCGGCATGTCGACTCTGTGCATGACAATCCGCTCGAGCAGGGTGATGTCCAACGCGCCATCGATGGGAGGTTTGCATCCTTTCACCGGGATCTTCAGCATGGGTGACGGCCGAATGGGGCTGTGTGGATGAGGTCGCAGGAGACGTTGGGGAACGGCGGTGACGTTGGGATTCGTTCCTCATCCCAACCTACGGGCTTGTCGGAAGCCTTGCGCCGGTGGTATTGTGATTACCGTACAGATTGTAATGCGGTTGAATCGCCTATTCTTTGGAAGCGCCGGGATCGCTGTGCTAGCGTACACCCGCGTCAAGCGTTATCCACCGAGGGCGCAAGGTAGGCTGTCGAAATCTGCAGTCTCACTAAAACAAGCGCTTCCCGGTTTATGGATGCTGAGTCGGTGTCGGGGTCGGGATCGGTGGCAAGGTCGGAATGAGGGATTGCTATCCGAGCTGGCTGCTTTGATCGATGAGCGGATTCGATTCCGATTCCGATTCCGATAGCGACCCCGACACCGATGAGGCTTCCCCAGTACGTTCGATGAAGCAATCCAAGACCCGGAATCGGTTTGATATCAAAACTCAGGACATTTCGGCAGCCTAGGCGCTAAGGTCAAATCGACAGCCTGTGATGCCAGGCCCCCATGCCTGCAGGAGAATCGCCCGGATGAACCAATCGGCACCGAGCCACCGCGCCTTCGGGTTGCCGCTCGGCAAGAACCTCGAGCGCCCGTTCCGTTCCGTCTCGTTCGGGCACGACGGCCTGCTGCGCAGCAGGCCGACGACAGAGCGCGCGATCCCGATCCTCTCCAGGCCCGTCAGCTCCTATCCAGTCGTCGCGGCATGCACGGTGTCGATTCTGGGACTCCTGCTCGTCGCAGCCATGCCGCAGGTCCGGGCCGAGCCCGCGCCCCTGTCCATCACGCTCGAGCCCGGTCTGAACCTGGTCGCGCCGATCCCGGCGGCGACTCCGCCCGCCAGTGTCGGCGCCCTGTTCGCCGGCTTCCTGCCGCTTCCCGATGCCCCAAGCCAGGGGCTGATCATCCGCTGGCTCGATCCCGCTGCGGGTGGCATGCGCAGCTGCTCGCTGCTCCCTGACCCACCCGGCAGCGACGACGGCTGCGCAGCGCCGGCGTCGCCCGGCCAGGCCTGGGCCGTGCACAGCCCGGACGCGTCGGCGCCGCGGGAATTCGCCGTGCCGTCGCCCTGCCCCAGCCAGCCCCTGAGCGCCGGCCCCAACCTGATCGGCCTGCCCTGCGCGGTTGCGGATTTGAGCGCCCGCGCCCTGCTGATCGGGATCGGCGTGCCCGGCAATGATCTCGGCTTCAGCGCCAACGGCGCCAGCGTCAGCGGCTATGACCCGGCTACCGGGCGCTGGCGCAGCGTCGCCCACCGCAACGGCCGCGTCATCGGCAACGACTTCCCGATCCGCCCCGAGCGCGGCTATCGGGTCGTGATGTACGCGGCCGAAGAGCTGGTCGACAGCGACGGCGACGGCATCCCCGATGCCAACGAGCAGGCCATCGGCCTCGATCCCGACAACCCCGACCAGGATGGCGACGGGCTCTCCGACGGCGCCGAGCTGGCCCGCGATCTAGACCCCGAGGACGCCGATAGCGATGACGACGGGCTGCGCGATGGCGCTGAGCTGTTCGTCCACGGCACCGACCCGCTGCATCCCGACAGTGACCGCGACGGCCTCGGCGACGGCCAAGAGGTGCTGAAGAAGGAGCACCCGGATGACCCCGAGGTGCGACCGGACTGGTTCTGCCTCGACGCGCTGCATCACGACAGCGACGGCGACGGCTTCAGCGACGGCGACGAGCATGCCGACGACTCCCTGCCTTGCGACCCGGCATCGATCCCGCCGTCGATCACGGCCGCGCCAGCCGTCGGGCCGGTCTTCTCGCTGTATAATCTGGCCGCTGGGGATGAGAACCTCGGGATGCCGGGCGGACCGATCTCCGGGCCGGTGGTCGCAGTCCACAACAGCGCGCCGCCGCCCCCGGCGGGCGGGATTGTGGGCGGTCAGCCGTTCTCGATTCACAACAGCGCGCCGCCGGAGCCATGGCCGTACGGTGCGCCACCTGAGGCACGGATCATGCTCGGCCAATCGTTCTCGCTAATGAACCTCGGACCGCCGCTGCCCTGGCCGATCGGTACACCGCCGGATGAGCAGGTTCTGCGCGGCCAAGGGTCCTCGCTTCAGAACCTGGGCGTTGATCGTCAGAGCCTCGGCCAGGTCGACCGCCCGATCTTCGCTACCGCCGTCGGTCTGTTCAACGCGGCCATCGATACCGGCTTTGCCGTTGGGCCGAACTTCTCGCTCTGCAATTCAGCCGGTTTGGCCGAGCCCTGCCCCATGGACGGGCCAGATCCATGAGCCCGGACAACCTCAGCGGTCTGCCGGCGGCCTGGGCGCTCGGGCGCCGTGCGGGCCGACCGCCGGCACAACGTCCCCAATCCAACGCCTCAACGCATCGACGATCCTCAGGGAGCCAGCCATGTTCCATTGCCTGACCAAATCAACCCATCAGCGTCCCTGCAACGCCTCGCCGGCGGGCACGGGACATTCGATCACGACCCTCATCCTTGTCCTGGCCTGCGCGCCGCTGGCCGCCGGCACTGTCGACAGCGGGTCCGACGGCTCCGACGGCGCCTTGGAGCTGACCCACTTCCAGCCGAAGACCATCGAACTCGACCCGCGCGACCCGACCGGCGAGCTCGGGGGCGCACTCGACGCGGATGGCGACAACCAGTACCACTTCACCAGCGTGCACATCGGCCCGAATATCACCCTCGAGCTCAGCTCGCGCTGGCTCGGTAGCACGCCGGTGGTCTGGCGGGTCAGCGGAGATGTGCTGATCGAGGGGACGATCGATCTGGACGGCGAGCCGGGCCACGATTACGGCGCGCCATCGCTGCCGTCCTTCGCCGGGGCCGGCGGCTACGGCGGCGGCAAGGGAGGCCGTCTCAGCGCACCCGGAACGGCTGGCAGCGGACCCGGCGCCGGTGGTTATGCGACTGTGAATTCTGGCGGGGTAATCGGTGGAGGTGCCGCAGCGCATGCCGCTAACGGGACCGATGCTCCTGCGTATGGCAATCGCTACTTGTTGCCGCTCATTGGGGGCTCGGGTGGTGGCGGCGGCTGGACCAATAGCAGTAACTATGGAGTCGGCGGCGCAGGGGGCGGTGCGGGTGGAGGTGCACTCTTGATCGTCAGCGAGACCAGGGTTGCTATAACGGGTGCCGTTACCGCAAAGGGTGGTGTCGGCGGTTCCACGGATTTTCGCAACTCGCTCTACGGGATTGGAGGGGGCGGTAGCGGCGGAGCGATCCGGATTGTTGCGCCGGTTATCGACGGCGATGGGGAGCTCTCCGTGGGCGGCAGCGCCAACGGCTTCTGCAGCTACTGCGCCACCGGCTCCGGCGGCCGCATCCGCCTGGAGGCCTTCGACTACCGGTTCAACGGCACTCAGACCGGCTCCGGCGACATGGTTCTCTCGACACCGGGCATCATCGACATGCCGGAGAGCGCCCCGATCCTGCGCGTCGTCAGCGTCGACGGCGTCCTGGTGCCGGCCAACCCGCGCGGCTACTTCGACCCGGCGGACCTCGAGATCGACGCCACCGACCCGGTGCCGTTCGAGATCGAGGCCCCGAATGTCCCCCTGGGCACGGTCGTCGATCTGGAGCTGGTCAGCGAGGTCGGCGAGACCACGACCTTCAGCGTCATGCTGGAAAACCGCAACGCTCAGGGCATCCCGGTGGCCACGGTGAATGCCCCGGTTCCCCACGGCTTCTCGCGGCTCCATATCCGGGCCGACTGGCTCGACTGAAGTCGCAATCCACGCCTGGGCCATTGTGCTCGCTCTGCCAGGCGTTTCTTGGTGTCGTTCTGGGTTGAATGGCGCAATGGTGGATTGCCTTGGCGGGCAGCCGCCCTAGGGTGCTCAGGTGTCCCCACGAATTTGCATTGGCTTCGGAGTGCTGTCGCTGTTGCCAACTGGGTATGCAAAGCCGGCCGGTCGCCCGCAAGCGGGCGCCTACGAGCCGTGGGAGCCGCTCAGCGTAGGAGCCCGCTTGCGGGCGACCCGGCAGGTGATGCCGGCGGATGCGGATGCGTTGCGTTAAGGCGATTACCGGAGAGAAACATACCGAAGCGGCAACCCGCTCATAGTGATGGTGCAGAAACAAGCTAAACAGGTTGTAACTATTCAGGTGCCATGCCCATAAACGCGGTCCATCGGCCCTCGAACAGGAGGCGCAGGGCCTCTGCAGAAGAGACCCCATTCTTCGCGCAGGTCGGGAGATAGCTGCGGATGCGGGAGAAGAACTTTGCCCCCAACTTCGAACGCAAGCAACCGGAGATCTTCTGCTGAACTTTGCTCATGCGCAGATCCCGTTCGTTCTGATTATGCCGCATCCTCAGTTATGCCGCGTGACGCGCTCAATCCCGCGTCCCTTACATCATTTGGGCTTTACCTGTTCGGCATAATGCCGTCGGCTATCAGGTCTGGCAACACCGCCAGATCAGTGGAGAGACGTCATGTTCGAGCAGCACGCATCCTCCGGGCCTTTCTGTGAGCCCGATCTTGATCACCATCTTGAGGCATTCCTCGCCTCCCTCGCCCAAGCCGGATATGCCGAGAACACCTTGCGCGGCAAGGCGCGTCGGATTGCGCCGTTTGTCCAATGGACCCGCACAGAGGGGATTCGCCTGTGCGAGGTTGACGACCTCGATGCCTGTATCGAGGCCTTCTTGGCTTGTCCCAGTCGCCGTCTTTACAAGCATCGCTGCGCGCTGCAAGCGTTCGTGGTCTACCTGTGCGAGGCCAAGGTCTTGCCGCAGCGCCCGGTGCAGCCCTCGGCCGCCGCCATCCTCTACCCAAGTGTCCTTGAGAACCTGCACAGCCAGCAAGGTCTCAGCGACCACTCGATAGCGGCTTACGCGGTTAGCGCACGCGACTGCATCGAAGCCATGCAGCTAGCGGAAGAGGCGGTCGGCGTGGACGCGCTGGCGATCCGCCGCTACATCCTGGATGTGAGCCAGCAGCATGCCGTTGCGACCGTGAAAGTGTACGCCGCTGGGCTGCGCTCGTTCCTGCGTTTCTGCCTCCTGAAATGCCTCATCAACCGGGATCTCTCGACGACCGTGCCCTGCATCGGACGCTGGCAGCCCAAGCCCATGCCGCCGGTCCTGACAGACGAGGCGATTGCGCGCGTGCTGGCGATGGTCGATCGCTCTTCTGTGCGTGGCTGTCGGGAGTTTGCCATCTTGCAACTCTTGGCAGGTTTGCGCCTACGAGCCAGCGAGGTCCTCGCGCTGCGCTTAGAGGATCTGCACTGGGAGCAAGGCGAAATTCTGGTACGCGGCAAAGGTGCCCAGTTCGATCGCCTGCCGTTGCTTCAAGACGTCGGCGAAGCGCTCGTGCAGTACCTGCGTGTTGCCCGAGGCACGAGTGACTCGCGCCACGTCTTTTTGCGCCGCAAGGCAGCGCGGATCGGTCTGCAAGCCCCCTCGACTGTCAGCGCGATGGCCCATCGCGCGCTCGAGCGTGCCGGACTGCTTCCAAGTGGTCGTGTTGGCGCGCCCATCTTTCGCGACAGCCTGGCGACACGGATGCTGCGCCATGGTGCCTCATTGAGCGAGATCGCTGAAGTCTTACGCCACCGCTGCATCAAGACCACCCAAGGAGATGCCAAAGTCGATCTGGAGCGCTTGCGTGACGTCGCCCAAGCCTGGCCGGGCACGCAGGAGGTGGTCTAATGACCGATCTGCACGTCGCTCTTGGTGAGTATCTGCACATGCGTCGGGCGTTGGGGACGCAATTGAAATGGCCAGAATTGGCGTTGCGCCAGTTTGTCGATTTCCTCATCGCACAGCACGCCGAGGTGGTGACGATCGCCTTGGCTCTGCGCTGGGCATGCCTGCCTGTCGGGCTGCAACCCGCCACCGATGCGCGTCGACTGGGGCTCGTGCGCGGGTTTGCCGGCTGGCTGCAGGCGAGCGAGCCGCGCACTGAGGTTCCGCCACTGCATCTACTGCCGACATTGCACCGGCGGCCAACACCCGACATCTACCGCCACGAGGAGGTCTTGGCTCTGATGGGCGCAGCGCGCCAACTCGACGGCGGCGTGTTGTGCAAGGCGCCACCTTCGAGACCCTGATCGGATTGCTCGCCGCCACTGGACTACGTCCTGGCGAGGCACTCGAGCTCAATGTGGATGACGTTGATCTGCACGCGCAGGTGCTGATGATTCAAGGTTCGAAAGGCGGCAAATCGCGGCTGGTTCCGATCACGCCATCGGCGGCTGCCGGCTTAGCGCAGTATGCCGAGCAACGTGATCGCCTCCTGGCGCATCGCAAGACATCCGCTGTTCTGCTCACTCCCAAGGGTTTGCGCATCCCCGGTGATCGGGCGCGGAAGACCTTTGCACGGCTGTGCCAGCCACTTGGTTTGCGCCCGTGTCAGCCTGGGCGCAGCGGACGGGGTCCTCGGCTCCAAGAGTTTAGGCACACCTTCGCCACGCGCCAGCTGATCGCTTGGTACCGCGCCGGAAAGGATGTGAACCGGCTTATGCCGCAGTTAACGACCGAGCTCGGGCATGGCAGCCCGAGCGAAACCTCTTGGTATCTGCAAGCTGTTCCAGAGCTGCTCGCACTCGCCTCCGAGCGTTTGCTGGCTCCTCGAGGAGGTGCGCGGCCATGAGTGCAACGCCACTGCCGGCGCTCATTCAGCGCTTCTTCATCGGGCGGTTACAAACGCAGCTTGGGGCGAGCCGGCATAGCATCGCCGGCACTCGGGAAGCGGCACTCGGGAAGGACACCCATCGCCGCGATGGCTTCACCGCCGCGCTTGTCATGGGGCATCAGCAGTGTCAGCGTGGGGCTGCAGGCCACATGCAGCCACTTGCGGTGTCCGCCGATGTTGATCCCAGTCTCGTCGGCGCGCAGGAGGGGCGCCTTGGCGAGCTGCTGCTTGACCCAATCCTCGAAGGGGGCCAGCTTTTCATAGGCTTGTTTGTTGAAGTTGTCGAGGCTGCCGGTACTCAACGCAATGGCGAACTGATCGGCGAAGTGTTCTTCGATCCGCTTGTAGGGGAGCAGTTGGAAGTTGGACATGTAGACCGAGTGGATCTTCACTCCGGAGGCGTATTGGGCCTTGACCGTCACATGCTCCGGGAAAGGGGCGACGACTCGGCGCCCGTGTTCATCTTCCAGGATCTCGGCCTGATACTCCGTCACCACGCTGGAGATCTGGATATCGAACACCTGCCGGCGCTCGACACCGATGCGCTGAAAGGTGCCATCGGTGGGCAGCGTGGCACGATCCACCTCGAGTGGCTCTCTGGTCCGGATCATCGACCAGCTCCAGGTGGTTGCCGGTATGTCCTGTCTGAGCGCCGGGTTTGTTGTTGGTGGTGTTGCGCCTGGTCTTGCGCATGCGGTTGGGGTCGCTGGACGGGGGTTTGCTACTGTTGCGGCTATTCAGTCTCAAGCGGTTCAACAGCAAGGTGACCAGGGTCAGCAACAGTTCCAACGCTGTTCGCAGTGTCGCAGAGAGGTTGCGCTCCTGCTCGATCTGCTGCCCGACCTGTTCAAGGATCTGTTCGAGGGTCTGTTCGACCTCGATGTGTCCGATCTTCATGGGCCGGGCCTAAGCGAGGTGCTCGCCCGCCTCTACGGCCATGATCGCGGCGAGCACAGCCAGGCGTTCGGCAGGGGGCATGGCCTGATAGCGTCGCCCCCAACTCGCGGCCTTGCGCTCGATGCTTTAACGATGGGTGAAGTTGCGCCCCGCATAGGCGGGCCAGTGCACTCGATCCGGGGTAAAATTGAACCACAGCTTCTCGGTTCTGACCCCGGCCTGGTTCATCACCTGCAGCTCCGTGCTACGCCACCCCTCCAGCAACTCGTCCCAGCCGCTCTTCTTAGCGCGCCGAAGGGTAACCGGAGAGGATGACAGAATAGGGCAATGACTCGAGCAGATCCAGCAGCGCGACGTGATCCTGTTCCTCATAGTCGAACCGGTAACGACGCGTGGAGCGGCGGGTCTGGTGCAGATACGGCGGATCGCAGTAGAGCAGTTCACGACCGTGGAAGTCGAACTCCCGGAGAAACCGATGCGCGCAGCCATGTACCTTCTCGACTGGATAGTGGCACTCGAACCGGACCAGTGGGGCAAGATCAATATCGATGGCAATAGTCCGCCGCGCTGGTGGCTTGCGCTGCATGATCGCCCCACCCCCGAGATGGGTCTCGATGTAGGTGTCATGCGGCGGCATCAAAGCGATGATCGCCTGACATAGACCGGACGTCGCTTTGGAACCGAAGTCGTTGCTCATGACCCATGACCGCATCCCGTTCTTTCACCGAAGGTAGCCCGTAGCATAGGCCGACCGTCCTATAGTCCTCTCACGTGACATCAAATCTGCCCCTTTCGTTTAGGGCCAGCACTCACGCACCAAAAACAAAAGGGCATATCTGGTTATCATGTTGAGTGACTATATGATGTCAAGAGCGAATATAGGCAAGGTTCCTGGTTCGGCGGATGTGTTAATGGCTTGGTGCCGGAGTACGCGCTAGCGAAGTACCCCTGAATAGTTACCTTTCCGTAAGAACTAAGGAACGTCGTTGAGATCTGACGGCAGTTGCGCCTCTAGGTGTGCCGTCACTAGCATTGCAGTCCGCGCGGTCCTTGCCTATGCAATTTGCGCAAATTTCTCTGTCCTTGGCGGAGCAAACGGTGAAACCGCAACCACAAACCACGGGGTCAAACCACGGGGTCACAAACTACGAGGTCAGGTCTCACATGTAACATCGAACAAAGCAATGTGCATTGTGAAATCTGACCCCACGTGTTTGCGTGTATGACCTGACCCCATATGTTTGACCCCACGTGTTTGTATAATCTAGCCCCACGTGTTTTTAGCACGGCGTTCCGGAACCCTGGAAGCGACAGCGCCGCCCCGGCTGAGTGCGGAACCTTGATCCCACACGGGGCAGGAGCCCCGCCATTTTCAAGGTAACTTCTCATTCTCCCCCGGCAAAATTCTGTTGCTATCTGGAGAAATGCGGATAGACTCAGCGCTATGAGCAAGCCGACGATCAAGCTGCCGGAGATCCCCGAAGCGGAGCAGACACCGCTGGTGCAGGCATTGCTGCGGCTGATTGTGGAGCAACAGGAGCGGATTGAGGAGTTGGAAGCCGAGGTCAAGCGGCTAAAGGAGCTCAAGGGCAAGCCCAAACTGAAGCCGAGCCGGATGGATGCGGAGACCGACAAGGCCGGGGAAGGCGGCACGGAAAAGAAGCCCAAACCCGGCCCGAAACGCGCAAAAACCGGGGAATTGGAGGTCCACGAAGAGCAGAAAATCGTCCCGGAAGGGCTGCCGGTTCCGTCATGCGCTGTGCTGGATGCACGCCGAGCGCAACATCAACAAGCTCGTGCCGCTCAATCCAACCCACGCCAAGCACATCGATTGGGTGCGTTGCCAGATTTGGGATCTGTATGCCGACCTGAAAGCGTACAAGATCGAGGAAGCTTTCCAAACGCCGCAATTCCGCGAAGAAATCCGCAGCCGGTTCGACGAACTGTGCCGGACCCGCACGAATTACGAGACGCTCAACGGGCACCTCAAACGTTTGGCGCGCAACAAAGAAGAGTTGCTTGGAGTGCTCGACGACCCCGACCTGCCGTTACACAACAACCTCAGCGAAAGCGATATCCGCGAATATGTCAGTCGACGCAAAACCAGCGGTTCGACCCGCAGCGAAGACGGGCGACGCTGTCGGGATACCTTCACCAGCCTGAAGAAAACCTGCGCAAACTGGGCATCTCGTTCTGGCACTACCTGCACGACAGGCTGGCGCGGGTGAACGCTATTCCGCCTTTGGCCGAGGTCGTTCGTGCGGCGGCTGCCGGAGGAAAGTGAGAAGTTACTTTTCAAGCACGCAAGTGCTTGAAAATGCAGGAGCACGGAAACCGCGTTTTCGTGCTCCGTGCCGAGTTTGGCCATGGATGGCCAATAATCGGCATCGCCAATAATCGGCATCTCCTTAGGTCACGCGCGGTCAGTTATGCTGGGGCGTTTGCATCATCTTCAAAGCATCGCCGACACTGAAGCTGGCGGGAGCGCCACGCGGGGGGAAGTCCTTGAAGGACTGGACGAATTTTCCGACGATGCCCTGCGCGGGAACGAGCACGTAAATGCGCCGGAACGACCAATCCTGCCATCCCATGGTTGCGCCGGCCTGCTGGGCGTTTTCGAAGGGATCTCTCCGCAGGTTCGCAATGCGCGGGAAGCGATGTTGCTTGTAGGTGCAGTCCCACACGTCCATACCGTTGCACTCCTGGGTCAGGAACGAGATCTTCCAATCCTCGTAGCGGAATGCGCCAAGGTCACCATCATCCGACACATAGAAAAACTCTTTGCGTGCGCCCGGGCCTTCGCCCTTGAGAAGCCCCGTCTGGTCATAACCGTCCAGGTGGACCTTGTAGCTCTTGCCGCCGGCCTCATGGCCCTTGAGCAGTTTTTCCTTGATCCCGGGCTCGCCGGCCGCGGCCATGAGGGTCGGTAGCCAGTCGTTGTGGGCGAAGAGGTCATTGATGACGGTGCCGGGCTTGACGACGCCCGGCCAGCGCACCATGGCCGGCACACGAACGCCCCCTTCCCAGGTGGTGGCCTTCTCGTTGTGGAAAGGCGAGGTGCCGCCGTCAGGCCAGCTGAACTTCATAGCGCCGTTGTCTGACAAGAACACGACGATCGTGTTGTCGGCAACGCCCAGGTCCTCGAGCTCCTTCAACAACGCGCCCACCGTATCATCCAGCTCGGTCAAGGCGGCGCCATAGAGTCCTTTCTCGGGGATCATGTCGGCGTACTCTTTCCGCAGGTGGGTAAAAGAGTGCGTACGGGTGGTGTTGTGCCAGACAAAGAAGGGCTTGCCATCCTTGACGGCCCGCTCCATGAAATCGATCGATTGCGCGAGCGTCTCGTCATCATAGGTCTTCATGCGCTCGATGGTCATCTTGTCGAGGTCTTCGATCGTCTGCTTGCCGACGACGCCGAAGCGCGGATCCTCGGTGTTGTCAAACGTGTCGCTGGCCCGGGTATAGATGACGTTGCGGGGTCCGAATTTCTCCAAGAACTCGGGATCCTGCGGGTAGTCGACGTTCTCCGGCTCCTCCAGTGCGTTGAGGTGGTAGAGCACGCCGGCGTACTCGTCGAAGCCATGCACCGTGGGCAGGTACTCGTTGCGGTCGCCGAGGTGGTTCTTGCCGAACTGGCCGGAGACATAACCGTGGGGCTTCAGCAACTGCGCGAGCGTCGGGTCCTTGTCGCTGATGCCCTGCTTGGCGCCGGGCATGCCGACCTTGGTCAGGCCGACGCGGAAGGGGCTCTGGCCGGTGATGAAGGCTGCACGCCCGGCCGTGCAGCTCTGCTCGCCGTAGTAGTCGGTGAACATGGCGCCCTGCTCGGCGAGCTGGTCGATGTTGGGCGTTTGCCCCATCATGCCGTGGCCGTAGGCACTGATGTTGGTGATGCCGATGTCATCGCCCATGATGACGAGGATGTTCGGCTTCTCGGTTTGCGCCAGGGCCAGGGCCACGGGAATGGGAATGGTCAGCAGCGCAAGCGCAGCGATCGCAGCGCGGCTTAGGGACGTCGTTATCATCGGTCGATCTCCGTTTGAGTTGCTAGGCTCTTCTGGGGTAGCGCGAAGCGCCGGATGCCCACCTGGGCCGTCGATGCGATGCCCTCGACAGACGCGCCGGACGGGAGGTCACGCCCCGCCGCCAGCCGTGCCGCCGATGCGTCGCTGAGCGAGCGTGACGGCCGGTGCCTTCGCGCCAGAGCGGCCAGGTTCGGAGCCGAAATCCTAGAGGGGAACCGCCCGGGCGCCTATGCGGTTTGCGCAAGATTGTGTAACATTACGAGGAGCCACGTTCAGCAGTCGGATAGGGGACAAACCGACCTTACCAGGTGACACTGCGATGACGACGAAAGCCGATGCCGGCAAGATCGAAGTACAAGACATTGAAGAGCTCAACTACGCGGTCTGGCCCTGGGACCTGCGCATGCGACAGCTCTCGTCGGGACGCATGCTCGCCAACCTGGACTTCGCCCAGGTCAACGGCATTCTCCTGACTCACGAACGTTGGTCCAAGCGTGTTTTTGCGACGGGTGCGACGCCTCGAGGCTATCTCGCACTGGCCGGTCTCTGCGCCGATCGCGAATTCACATGGTGTGGTGCGAGTGTTTGCCAGGGCGTTGTTTCTTGCGGACTCGACGGCACCGCCATCGAGTTTGGAACGCCGGACAATGCGAACCATTGGGTGATACTCGTTCCGACGGGTATGCTCACAGGCTACCTCGGCGCGGAGCTGACCGCGGACCTGCTACCCAAGGAAAGATCCTTGACCAGCCCGCCGCAGTTGGTTCGTCAGCTTGGCTCTTTGGTTTTGCATATCATTACGCTGTTACGTAGCAACAGCTCATATCGCAGCAACCGCCTTCTGCTGGACGCTTTCCAGTTACAACTGCTGGCCGCCGTCACCGCGCTGCTAGCCTGTGCTGACGAGACAGGAAGACTCGCCACAACACGCACGCAGTACGCGGCATGCCGACGCGCACTCCACATTGCGGAGACGCTCCGTCAACCCACTCGCATTGATGAACTGGCCGCGGCCGTCGGCATCAGCCGACGCGGGTTGGAGCTCGGCTTCCGGGAGGCATTCGACATCTCGCCGCAGCGATACTTGCACCGC
Source organism: Thiohalocapsa sp. PB-PSB1 (assembly GCA_016745215.1). Taxonomy (GTDB): domain Bacteria; phylum Pseudomonadota; class Gammaproteobacteria; order Chromatiales; family Chromatiaceae; genus Thiohalocapsa. Next base: position 1,279,486 of record CP050890.1, on the reverse strand, counting down.
ATTCGCATGAATGGTCTGCATCGGGATCTGCGGCGCGCGATGCCGGGGCGGGAGACCGTCACGGAAGCTGCTGGCCGTTGGGGTTTCGTGGAGCTCGGTCGCACCGCCGTCGAGTACCGGCAGCTTTTCGACGAATCCCCGTCGACGACGCTCGCGCGGGAAGCTCGGCTCGATTGCCGCCGGCTTTCCGATGCCCTAACCCTCCGGGCCTGAGCTCCCCGCGAGGTCACGCGCCAGCTTGTCGACCTGTGTCACCAGATGGTGGTTGATCATATCGTTCAGCCGGTCCTGTACATCCGGGTTCTTTTTCTTGTATCGCCGGATGTCGGCGACCTACCACGAGATGTAGCGCGAGTCTTCGGCGAACTCCGTACTGTACAGTACTTCGAGCTGACTGAGCAAGAAAAGCCAAACCCGCAGCGCTTCTCCCCGACGTACGGCTCCCTCTACATGTTCCACATCCGGGATATCAACCGGAAACTGTACAACTCACTGGCGTCCCTCGCCTCGCGGTACTCAGATCGAACCTATCTGCCACGTAAGAAGGAAGCGGTCACGGAGACACTGCTGCGCAAGCTCCGGTTGCCCGAAGAGGTGCTGCGCGATGAGCGGGTTCGATCTGCTCTGACGACGGCTTTGAGTAGGGCGAACGAAGTCTACCCGGCACCGACACCGGCGCCTTCGAGCTTGCCGTGCGCGACTTTCTCCAGCATGAGTTCGGCGACCGTGACCACCTCTTTGCTTTCCACGACGACACCGCCCACTACCACGCTCACGTCGTCGTCGGCCTCCAGAGCCGAGCGGATCACTGGCTCAACCCCCGCTGCGAGCACCTGCGCGCCTGGCGACAGCACTTCGCCCAGGCGCTCGAACGCCACGGCATCGAAGCCTCCGCCACCCCCAGCTACAGCCGTGGTCAGGGCAAGCAGGGCTATCGCCGCGACCTCGACGAGCTGACCCGCCGCAGCACCCGACAACGGCCCGACGGCTCACCGACCTACGACGCCGAGATCGAACACAATGCCATCCAAAAACGCGCCGACGCCTGGACCCGCATCGCCGAGCACTACGCCGCCGCCGGCGACCATGAAGCCGCCCAGACCATCCGCGACTACGTCGCTGACCACTACGACCAGCATCAGCTGCCCAAGGCGCCGAAAGAGCGCCGCGCCAGCGAGGGATGGGAACGCTGATCTGGCATAACGCGGCGATTCACGAGCACTCCGGATAATCACGGCCAAGAAAGCGGCCACGAACGCTTCATAAAGATCAGTAACACCATGATATAATGAGACTCATGGCAGAAAAGAAAGCGGACACACAAGCGGACGCCGATCGACCAGACCGAGGCGAACCCATCACCCTGATGGAACCGCTCCTCATCCCCGAGGGTGCCCGCCAACGCGGAGCGCTCGTCGACCGCGCCCTGACCCTGGCTCAGAAAGCCGCAAGCCTCCGCAGTGCCCTACCCGCCAGCCTGCTCGCAGCCCTGGCGACCCTGGTCCGGTCCATGAACTGCTACTACAGCAACCTCATCGAGGGCCACGACACCCATCCCATCGACATCGAGCGCGCCCTACAGCAGGACTACAGCGCCGATCCACACCAGCGCGATCTACAACTTGAAGCCCAGGCCCATATCGCAGTACAGCGCTGGATCGACCAAGGCGGACTCCAGGGACGCGCCCTGACCATCGAGGGCCTGCGCGAGATCCACCGTCGCTTCTGCGAGCAGCTCCCCGACGACCTGCTGTGGGTCAAAACCCGCAAAGGCGGCGCCCCCGAGCGCGTGATCCCCGGCGCCTGGCGGACCCGAGACGTCGAGGTAGGCCGACACGTCGCCATCAGCGCCGGTGCCATCCCGCGCTTCCTGAACCGCTTCGAGAGCGCCTATGGCAACCTCGGCCCAACTAACGCCATCCTCGCCGCGGCCTGCGCCCATCACCGTCTCCTCTGGGTCCACCCCTTCACCGATGGCAACGGCCGGGTCGCACGGCTCATGTCCCACGCGACCCTGCTGGAGACCCTCGACACCGGTGCCGTCTGGTCAGTCGCACGCGGACTCGCGCGCAATGCCGAGACCTACAAGCGCCACCTCGCCGCCTGCGACCAGCCACGGCGCAATGACCTTGACGGTCGCGGCCACCTGAGCCAGGAGGCCTTGGCCGACTTCACCGCCTTCTTCCTCGACGTCTGCATCGACCAGGTTGACTTCATGGAAGGACTGATCCAGCCCGAACAGCTGCGCACGCGCATCCAAAGCTGGACCGAGGACGCGATCCGACAAGGCACCTTGCCCGCACGGGCCGATGCGCTACTCGGAGCCCTGCTCTATCGCGGCACCCTTCCCCGCCGAGAAGTCCCGGCCATCCTCGGTGTCAGCGAGCGTCAGGCCAGGCGCGTCCTGTCCGCCCTGACGAGCGAAGGCGTCATCACCGCCGAGACGACCCGAGCGCCGCTGCAACTGGCCTTCCCTGCTCGGCTCGCCAGTCGTTGGATGCCGGGACTGTTTCCGGAGCAAGCAGCTCGGTAATCTGGTCCGGCAAGAGAGTGTTGCTTCGAGATGCAAACATGCCATCTTCCGTGTCGCCCGGCGATTTTGGACTTGCGTGCCATTCTCTCGACCAAGGACATCGCGGATCTGGCCAAGAGCCCCGCGCTCGCTGTCATCAACGCCGCGCCTCCGCGAGGACATCTTGCGGATCAAGCGGCTGATGCCATACGGGGCTCTGGACTGGAAGTTGCCTCCGTCGGGATCTCCCAGCGAGCGGCGTTTGCAGAGCGGTACGGGACACCAGAGCGGTACGCGAGCGGTACGGGACGGAGCGGTACCGGAGCGGTACCGGAGCGGTACGGGCGGAGCGGTACGGCGGAGCGGTACGGGAGCGGTACGGGGTACAGCGGTACGCGGCAGCGGTACGCAGCGGTACGGGATACGCAGCGGTACAGCAGCGGTACGGGACACCCAGCAGCGGTACGGGACAGCGGTACGGACAGCGGTACGGGAGACCGGACAGCGGTACGGGACACCCATATTTCGGAGCGGTACGGGACACCCATATTTCGGAGCAGCGGTACGGCAGCAGCGGTACGGGAAGCGGTACGAGACACCCATATTTCGGAGCGGTACGGCGGTACGGCGGAGCGGTACGGGAGGGGAGCGGTACGGGACACCCATATTTCAGCACTGACGAGTATTTGAGCGGTACGAGAGCGGTACGGGACGAGAGCGGTACGGGAGCGGTACGGGACACCCATATTTCAGCGCCCATATTTCAGCGGAGCGGTACGGAGCGGAGCGGTACGGGACACCCATATTTCAGTGGAGCGAAAAGTGAGCGGAGCGGAAAGTGGGTGTCCTTTTTTTGCTCTGTTTTTTGCTCTTTTTTTGCTGTCCTTTTTTTGCTGTTGGTGTCCTTTTTTTGCTGTTCTGCCTGCTTCCCGTACGTTTGCCCCATCGCCTTGACGCGGTCGAAATCCTTGCTAACCTCTCAATTAACTCTGCCGCAATAGGAGATTCCCCTTCAAACGAGCACACAATCAGAGATATGATTATCAAGTTCACAATCCGACGCTTGATCTGCCCCGCGCACGGCGACAGCGGCAATAAACGCTCGCTCCAAGCATGCCTGATCCCTCTTTTGGCGTGCTGCTTGACCCTGCCTCAAGTCAATCCTTGCTTCGGCCAAGAGCGTTCTTCTTCTTGGACGGCTACGAACTCGTTTACTCTCCGAGGCGGCGCCGCCCCGGTGCTCGTCAGGAGCACGCAAACAGACTCTCAAGAAATTATTCTAGACTACTCTTTGCCAAGCCCCACCATATCTCCGACGGGCAATACCTACCGAGCGAAAAAAGTCGACCGCATCGACCTAAGCAGTGCACCCAAGACTGCACGTTCGGGACATCCCAGAATGCCGGTAATTCCCGTTAGGGCCGCGATCCCGGCAGGCAGAACCGTAGACCTCGCCAAAATCTCGGTTCTGTCCTCCGGACATCACTCATTCAACGGTTCGCATTTCGTCGAATTCTCCGAAGGATTTTACCCTCTGAGCCAACCCCAGTCGCCTACACCCGCAGAACCGGACCAGTCTATATACACGGCATCCCAGCCTTATCCAGCGTCACGGATTGAGGTCGTCGGAAAGCAGTACAAACACGGCCATTTGATCGTCTATGCGAACCTCTACCCGGTTTCCTATTCTCCGAAGACGGGCACCGTCTCTTGGGCCGACCGAATGACAGTCCATATCCCCACCGAGCCGGAGCAAAAACCACTACCCTACGTAGTGCCCAAGCGTGCATCACTTGCCTGGGTGCAGGACCTGCAAATTGAAAATCCGCAGCTCATTGAGCATGAAGCGCACCTTTCCGCCAGTCTGCGCTCCGAACGGCCTATGGCCTCCGGTCTATGCGATCCCGACGCAGATTATCAATATGTCATCGTCACGAGCCAAGAGATGGCGAACGCCGCCACGGACCTCACCATCCACGACCTTATCGCCCATCGACAAGCAAAGGGTCTAACGGCCACCATTGTGCTCGTGGAGGATATCTTCACCACCTACCCGGGAGCCGACGATGCAGAAAAGCTGCGAAACTTCATCATCGACGCCTACACCAATTGGGGCACGACGCACGTATTGCTCGGCGGCGATACCAATGTCGTACCGATGCGCAAGCTCTGGGTCCAGGCATGGCCCGGCAGCCAATATATCGAGCAGGTGCCCAGTGATCTCTATTATCAATGCCTCGATGGAAACTACAATTTCGACGGCGACGATCTATGGGGCGAGCCAACTGATGGGCCCGACGGGGAGGATGTTGATCTCCTCTCTGAGGTTGTGATCGGCAGGGCCTCGGCCGAGGATGCCGAGGAGATGTCGAATTTCATCTACAAGACGCTCTATTACGAAACTGCACCCTCTTCTGCCCGCTTCCTTCGCAATGCATTGATGGTCGGCGAATATCTGGGCTTCGGCGGCATAGCAGATTACGCCAAGTCGTCGATGGAAGAAATCCGGCTTGGCTCCGACCTTCACGGTTACGTCACCTCAGGTTTTGCCCAGGCGCCCCTGTTTGCCGTCAGCACCCTGTATGACCAGGAGGGAGAATGGCAAAAGGACGCGATTACCAGTGCCTTAAATAATGATCAACTCGGTATCATCAATCATCTCGGTCACGCGAACATCGATTACGTGATGAAATTTCGCAATCCGGATGGCGATGCCCTGCACAACAGGGACCCGCTATTTGCCTACTCGCAGGGCTGTCTGCCCGGCAATTTCGAGGCCGATTGCATTGCCGAGCATCTCACGACATCGAATCGCAGCGGGATGTTCGCCGTGGTCTTCAACTCACGCTACGGGTGGGGCATGCAAAACAGCACCGATGGCCCGAGCCAGCGTTTCAACCGCCAGTTTTGGGATGCGTTTATCGAAGAACGGCTGGCCTCGCTCGGAGCGATCAACGCCGATAGCCATGAGGATAATCTCTGGGCCATCAACGACCCTTGTATTCGCTGGTGCTATTATGAAACCAATCTGCTCGGAGATCCCGCAGTCAATCTCCGCGGCTTGATCGACGGGCCGGAAATTACCTTCGACTCCTCGACCGCCGTCGACGACGGCACCGGCAACGGCGACCGAATCTTGAATCCCGGCGAGAACGTCGAAATCAACTGCTCACTTACAAATATCGGCACCGAAGAGTCAGTAGCCGTCACGGCCGCAATCTCTTCCGACGATCCGTATATCACAATCACCGACAGCACGGCTGACTACGGCACCATACCAAGCTACGGCGGCACCGCACAGGGCTTGGACAATTATCAGGTAACCATCTCCGCGGACTGTCCCGTACCGCATACGGTCGACTTTGATCTCGCAATCAGCGACGCGCAGGATAATTCTTGGATTCACCGGTTTTCCGCGGTCGTTGACGACACCCAGCACATCAGCGGGAACGTAAGCGCGTTAACCGGTTCGGCACCAATCCAAGACGCCACTATCGTATATTCCGGCCCCATGTCCGGCGAAGCCTACACCGATTCCGCGGGTACCTTCACCACCAACGTGGTCCGCGGAACTTACGAACTGCAGGCGAGTGCTGATGGCTATATGGCGTCCGCGGCGCAGTCCGTTACTGTTCCGCCTGAAGTATCCAATATCGACTTCGCATTAAAGCTTCCGCCCATTCTGAATCTAAGCCCCGTTGAAATCGCTGAGACGGTTGAAACCGGTAGCACGCTTTGCCGGGAAATATCCGTTCGAAACCAAGGCGATTTAGAACTTACCTTCAGCGGGACCATTTCCCAGACGGGAAACACAGCGCAAACGACCTCGGATTTGTTCGGATACACCTGGACCAGTTCCGACGACCCGGAAGGCCCAGACTATACTTGGGAAGACATTCGATCGACCGGGACCTGTGTCGCGTTAGCCCGACACGATTACGAGCAAGTTCCCTTGAGCTTTGCTTTTCCCTACTACGAGAATACGTATTCGGCACTATTTATCAACGCCAACGGCAGAATCTCTTTCAACAAAGGCATTGACGGCTACTTGGTGCAGCATCCGATCCCGCACTGGGCCGAGCCGAATAATTACATCTCCGCCTACTCCGACGACTGGTTCGACCCAAGCGCCGGAGGTAGTGTTTGTTGGTACGACGACGGCAGCAAGTTTACCGTGCAGTTTTCTAATGTGCCGAATTTGTTTTCCCATGAACTGATATTTCAGACGACACTCTACGCAAACGGCAACATCGAGCTCAACTACTACAACATTGGTCCCGCCACTCCATACGCGGCCGTTGGAATCGAGAATGCGCTAGGCTCTGATGGACTTGAAATCGCGTTCAATTACCGCGGCGTCGAGCTTCATGACCAACTGCTTATTCATATTGACCGCCCCCGCACCCTGTTGACGCTGAACCCACCATCGGGGAGCGTCCCGCCTCGGGATACCGTTGCCGTTAATGCCTGTTTCAACGCCACTGAGCTCGAACCAGGGCCAAGGACGGGGATCATATTTATACATCACGACGATCCGTATCGGGATACTCCCGCTGATATCCCGTGGGCAATCGATATCGTTCCGGTAGTCGACACGGACGAGGACGGTTTATCGGACTCTGTCGAGGCTCGGTACGGCACAGACCCACACAATCCGGATACCGACGCCGACGGGTTGCTGGATGGACAGGAGGATCGGAATCACAACGGTGTCTTCGACCCCGGAGAAACGGATGCGCGTGATGACGACACCGATGATGACGGTTACAGCGACGGTTACGAACTGGCCGAATTCTCCGATCCCTTAAATCCCGATTCCGTTCCTTCGTTCAAGCCAAATCTTGCTGCAGGAAGCTTTCACACGGTATTGGCGAGACTCGATGGAGCGACGATTGCGATCGGCAAGAACGATAAATCTCAGTGTCATGTCGAAACCTGGCGGGATGTCGTGCACGTTGCAGCTGGATACCAGCACACTCTTGGTCTTAGACCCGATGGCACCGTGCTGGCGGCAGGTGACAATAGTATCGGGCAATGTAATGTGGGAACCTGGGACGATATTATTCGGCTTGCAGCCGGCCGAGACGGGTCCGTCGGGTTGAAGTCGGACGGCATGGTGGTGGCGACCCGCTACGACGTTTCCACATGGTGGGGCATACGGCAGATTGCGGCCGGCTACACTATCGTTGCCGGCCTGAAATACGACGGCACGGTTCAGGTCACTGGCGATACATTTTCTTCCGATTTGACGGCGATCGCACAGGAGGTTTCCACATGGACGGACATCGAGCATGTCGCTGTGGGAAGCGATGGCCATGTCGTTGGCCTGAGAAAGGACGGGACCGTTGTCGCTGCTGGGCCAAATACCTACGGACAATGCGATACCGCGGCCCTTTCGGGCATTGTGCAAATTGCGGCAGGGGGCCGGCATACCGTAGCCCTTCGGTCGGATGGGACTACAATTGCCATAGGAGACAACAGCGAGGGTCAGTGCGATGTCGGCAGTTGGACAGAGGTTGTGCAACTGGCTGCTGGGGACCTGCATACCGCCGGGTTGAGGTCGGACGGCTCGCTGTTCGGGGCCGGCAGCAATTCCTACTGGCAGCGAAATTTCAAGTCGTGGCGCGACATCGTACAGATTGCGGGATACGGTGCATCGACAGAGTCGGTAACGATCGCGCTCCTGGCGGATGGAACTGTCCTAGCACAGGGTGACAACAGCTATGGTCTATGCGATGCCGAATCCTGGCAAGATATCATCCAGGTGGCAGTGGGGCCGTTTCACGCACTTGGGCTTAAGAGCGATGGAACCGTCGTCGCTGTCGGCAATCCGAGCGGGGGGATTACAGATGTTTCCTCTTGGACGAACATTGCCTATGTCGCGGCGGGTACCAGTCACTCCCTCGGTGTGAAAAAAGACGGAACGGTGGTTGCGACGGGATGGTGCTACCAAAATGAGTGCGATGTATCCTCCTGGACGAGTATTGTCCAGGTTGATACGGGATACATGCACTCCGTGGGATTGCAAAGCGATGGTACTGTGCTGGCGGTCGGGTACAACTGGGACGGTCAATGCGATGTCCAGACATGGAGCAGCATATCGCGAGTTTCCGCCGGCAATAGTCACTCGGTTGGGCTCAAAACGGATGGGACTGTGCTTGCGGTCGGCGACAATTCGGTTGGCCAGTGTAATGTTGACTCGTGGACAGATATTGTATGGGTCGAGGCACTGCAGGATCGGACCATCGGGATCAAAAAGGACGGCACGGTCCTGAGCACCCGCAGCTCCGACGATTTTTCCGACTTGCAGAACGTCGTTCAAATGTCGAAAAATTTGGTCGGCCTGCAGGGTAATGGTGTGCCCGCGACGAATGAGGATAGCGTGTCGTGGTGGAACGATCTTGGACAAGCTAGCCTGCATGACTGGGATTATTCCCCGGCGCCGTATTGGCCATTGAGAATTGCCCCCGAGAACGAGGCGGAAGCGATCCCGCTTGACGCATCCTTTAACTGGGGGGCCTCACCGAACGTCACTGGGTACGGTCTGCAAGTTTCACGAACACCCGACTTCTCCGCGTTGGTCGTTGATGAGCCGGAGATTGCCGATACGTTTTTCGAGGTCGCCGATGCTTTTGCGGATAACGCGGTATTCTATTGGCGCATGAGGGCTCAGAATGAATTCGGGGCGAGTACGTGGTCCCCGGCATGGACGTTTACAACAACTAGTCAGCAACCCTTTTCTCTTATTCTCAAGAAGGGTCTGAATCTTTTTGCCTATCCGGTTCAGGTAGCGCCGGAACATGGCACTTGCAGCGCATTGCTGAGCAGTATAGGCACAAGCGACGAGATCTCAAGCATTTCTCGACTCAACAGCGTTGCACAGCGATGGGAAAGCTGCGACCATAACGGCGGCGTAGATTTTGCCATCACGGCTGGTGGCGCCTATGCTGCTCAAATGACTTCCCGAAAGACGGTCGTTTTGACGGGAGAGCCATCCTGTGAAGCCGAGGCGTTGTCTGCAGGGATGAATCTCATCGGGTTCCCGGCGCCGTCCGAAGGGTTGGGTTGTTTAGCGCTGTCGGAACAGCTCTCCGCAAACGATGTCGGCGTTATTCAGCGATACAATCGCGAGAGTTGCCGTTTTGAGAGTTGCGCAGCATACACGAGGGCGGACGGGTCATGGAGCGTTGTGGGGGTAGATTTCCCGATCGTCTCCGGCGAGGGCTACCTGGTAGGCAGGAGAGGCGAGGGCATCGTCGTGCTGCCTGACTGTAACCGTTAACCCTCCCATTGTCTTCTGTGTCGCGATAGCGCGTCGTCAGGTCGGCGGCGCAGGCAGAAGCGGCGCCGAAAGGTTGCAACCCCCCGCCCGCGCCCGCTACGCGGCGAGTGGTTGGCTGAAATCGTGGTCGTCGGCGGCATATCCCGAAGGATAGGAAGTTCAACCGCACGAACCTGAGTATGCAGGGCTGACCGCCAGAAGGATAGGAAGTTCAACCGCACGAACCTGAGTATGCAGGGCTGACCGCCAGCAATGCACCCCATCAACACGCGTGGTTGAAGAGCGCTGAAAAGCCTTTTTGGTCGACTATCAGAGGGTGATCGGTCTATTGGTGCGAACGGAAAGCGGCTGAATGCACGATGAGACACAGAGAAAGACGGATCGACTGAGAAACCAGTCGATCATAGAGGAAGAAAGACGCTCAGGTTGTCTACCAGCTGACTTCCTGGTCGAACTCGTACTCGGGTTCTGGTTGAACGAGTTCTTGCGTATCGCCGCTTTGCGCAGCCGTATCGTCCCAGGATGGAGGCCCACGGGCTTAGCGTGATCGGTGGTGGCTTGACGGGCTCGCCGACACAGTCGAGGATCGCTCGCACCGTCGGGGCTTCGGTGATAAAGGCGATGATCCGGACCTCGGCACCGCAGTGCGGGCAGGTCAGTGGAAGGGTTTCGAAGATGCGCGCGAGCAACATGGCCCAGATGGAGTGAGCCGGTGAACGTTTTGGTTCGGCAGGTGGCGGTTCTACCGGTAGGGGTTGGCTGGGTGGCGGTTCGCTCGCCGTCGCTGGTTGCGGTGTCGACGCTGTCGCCTGCGCCAATGCGACGACCGATGCCCGCAGAGGCGAATTGGGTGCCAACACCCCGTGGTAGCGGTGACGATGGATGCGTGGTGGAGGGATCAGTGCGGCGATCCGATCAATCAGCTCGAGTGGGGTGAGTCGCAGATCCCAGACCCCATCGGGCTGAGGCTTGGAGAGGTGATAGATCAGGTGCGCTTCGTCGATGGCTTCAAGACGCTCGAGCGCGAAGGGTGGTCGGGCACAGTAGCGTATCAGGTGTTCCAGCCCGGCGCGGTCGTCGGCCGCGATGCGCACGTTGGCGTCGAGCGAAAACCCACCGTCTTGTTGCCACTCGAGCATGGCGCGACCATCGTCACCGTCAAGATAGCCGCGACGCATAAACCAACGCACGACCCGTTGCGCGATGCGTGTTTGAATCGAGGCGATATCGGCCTCGGATAACCCGGGTAACTCGCTGATGCGCAAGGTGTCTTCGTCGAGATAGAACAGCGCATCGATGACGCAGCAGTGAACATGGATGTGTTCGTTCAGGGCATCGCCAAAGCGATGGATGAAACTGACCGATGCATGCGCGCGCAGTCGGCGGCACATCAGGGCAGCGCTTAAGCAATTCCTCCTGCACGATGCGCATGAAAATCCGCAACACGACGCTGACCACCCGTGGGTCGTTCTTGAGGAAATACCGCAGGCGTTTAGGGACAGACAACACCCACTGCCGTACCGGAAGAGGAGGAAAGACGTGATCGACCAGGTGGGCAGCGGCGGTCCCCGAAGAAACGCCGAACGCAACGCTATATCGCTGACTATAAAGGCATTATGCTGCGCCGCCGCCGCCCGATTCCTGGCAGGCCACGCCTTCCGCGCTAGTGCAGATTTTTGACGGTTTGGGCCAAAAACCCCTTTCCTAGGATCGCTATCCTCCTTGATCCGTGTGAGACACCCCTCAGCGTCTCATCTCAGATAGGTCGGGACGCGTTCCCGGAGATAGCGTGGGACGTAACATCAATCGGTCGCTGCAAGTGATGGAGCGCGTCCAAACGGCTTCAGAAAAACGGAGGTGAGACGCCTGCGAATTTCGGAATCGACATCGGCGCTCGACCGTCCGTCCGATCCAAGCCTCCGGTTTCGAGACAAATCTGGCCAACCGTCATGGTTCCTCTTCCTTCTGCCATGCCGGTTGCCGACCCGACAGCTACACCCTCCGCGCGAAGTGCGGATGGCAGCAATTCCCGGCGAACTCTAACCCATTGAAAATAATGGTTTCTTTTCTGTCAACTTTGTTGAGAGCACAGAGCTGATTATCGATGAATCAGGCGGTTAGGCTGCGTTCGCCGGGAATTGCTGTGCGGATGGCGGGAGCGTCGCTCCCGCCATCCCATTCACTTTCTTCCTAGAGCGCTCCGAATTGAGGCAAATCGCCGTCTTCTATGCACAAGCAAGTGCGGTGTCGGGTGTCACCCACCGCCAAGTGTTGGACTCTGCCAGCTAGGTCGGCCACCACATGCACGAAAGGTTGTGGGGCCTTGTCGGATCGGGTGCAACCGAGCCGTATCCCCAAAGGTGATCATTGAAGGGACTCGTCTGCCCGCTCTTGCTTGCCCACATCACGCCGACGTAGATGCGCGGTCCGTTCGGTGCTCCATAGCCGTTCTCCGCCGGCTGGATTTCCTGCGCCGTTCGACGCCACGCCTCGGCAAGGGTCTTTCCCTGCCGTGCATATTTGATCAGCGTCTTGCCCTCGCTTTGATTATCGAAAGTAACGGCGCCGTAGCCCATGAGCAGATGCAGTCCGTCAAATGCACCTCCCCAGCGATTGAGGACGTTGCCACCACCTGGTGACAGGAGGTCGTCCTGTAGCGGACCGCACGCCGCTACCACCACCCACTCCAAATCCTGTCGACCCCACCGATCGTTGGGCTCATTGACTTCTGTCCAGTGCAATGAATCGGCATTTGTGGTCCCGGGATCGTACAGCATCCAACCGTTGCCGTCGGCATGTCCGGTATAGAACACGAAATCGGCGTCATCGACGTACTGGTCATCGTTCTCGTGCCAATCATCCTCCCAGGCGTTGTAATCACCCCAATTGAAGCGAATGTTCCAGCCGGCGTTCTTCAGGCCGTCGACAAAGCCTTGGGCATTCTTCTTGCTCCCCGAAAGACCGCCCGAGGTGCCTATCCAATGCGTACCAGCTTCGTAACCACTAGAAGCCCGAGGGCCGCGTCCGAGCATCGGAATCTTCGACCCTTCTGGCTTTACGTGCTTGACCCGAGGCAGATGGTATTCCATCGGTTGCGGCTGAGGCCCGAACTCCGTTGCCGGCAGAGTGATGATGCGGAGCGGCATGGCGCGCCCCCTGACATTGGCCGTGGCCCGGTAAGCCCAAACAGGATAAAGGTATCGCTGTCCGGTCCAATCCTGCCCCACTGCATAGGCTAGGTCGGCATCAAATGACTGAACATCAAGCCAAGAAGTCATCTGCTTGAAGCTGTCGTCGACGACCTCGCGCGGCATGTACGGAGCCTCAATGTCAGCGGTTTCAATCGGTCGCCAACCGCCATTGTAGGCGATCACTTGTCCGCGATGTCCGACCACAACGTTGATCTTGCCGCTGCCATCGACAACAGGCACTGGACGAATGGCGTCTGCCTCAGGGTCCTTCACCATCATGCGCACGCTGTAGGCCACGTTATAATCCAAATTCCGGTCGGTGCGTTTGCCCGTCTCCTGGTCATAGGTGGCAACGAAGCTGCTGGCGGCTCCCAGTGGCTGTACGGTTATACGATCGTCTCGCTCGGTTCTCGGCAAGAGTTCATGGCGCGACACGAACTTCTGGGCGATGATCGGCGCTTCATTCCGATCGGGCAACTCCACTTCAGCGTCGGGTTGCAAAAAGCGGTCATAGTCGACAGCCCACATGGTGCCGGTTTCGCGGCCGATCTCGATGACCTTGTTGGCCGACTGCAGAACACGGCCGTCGTCTGTCTCCTGCAGCGAAAAATCGTCAAGGTCGAACATCTGCGCCGCTAGATCGTTCATTCGGTCGATACTGGGCTCGACTGTCGCAACGCGGTAAATTGGAAGATTTTTCATTGGATTATTACCTCTCTGCATTAACTCCACGGTCATAAGAGGGGTCTGACAATCAATGGAACGGAAACTTACGCTAAGGCGCAACCCTCTGTCTTGCTGGCTTATTTTTAGCCAGCCCGTTGATACCGCAAAAGACCCGAAAATCCACTTTCTCTTGCCTCAAAAACCCGTCTCGACAATCAAAATCCCGGAAACCCATGTCGCGGCACGGTTCCTGAGAAGCCCCCAGCGTGCTTATCGTATGTTTTCGTTCGGATGATCGTCAGACCCCTAAGATTCCTGAGAACTCAACATCTAGAGCGGAGGAGTCTGTTGCGACTGCGACGCGGGGCCTAAACCTACCCGGTTGCTTGTTGACTCAATTGCCGCCCGGCCATAGCCGAACATACCTCCTTGATCCTACCGAAGCTCGACACCTCACCATGCTCTAAGGCCGAGTCACCCGTGGACAACCCCTTACCCGCCTTTTCTGGATTCGGCTCAATACTTCTGTACAATCATAAAAAACGTAGCACAAATTGCTACGGCGTCAATCTTCGGTTGGGCGACGGGGTGCAGCCTCGACATGATGTCGTTTCGAGGAGTATGCTTTAACCTCCTGTAGCGGCTCGGTAAGGCGAGGCCATGGCAAAGGTGATTAGCAGGTCGGGTAAGGAGGTCACGGTGGCGGTAACAGTGCGCCTCGCGGGCAGCTTGGGGGTGTAAGCCCAATACCCCGAAAATTCCTGCACGCTGGCCTTGATCATAACTCCGTCCACCCCCGTCACGCAGCCAGCGCAGGCACGGGCGTCAGTAGGGCGCCTTGGGCATCCGCGGGCGTCGTCGGCGCGGCGACGGCGGCAGCGGGACGCGCTGGACGATCTGCTCGAACAGCGGCGGCGGGGTGCGCGGCCGAAGAGGCGCTCGGCGGCGGTGGAGCAGGGCGGCGAGGACAACCAGAGCAGTGACACCGATGAGGATCAAGACCATTTCAGGACATCCAGCGCGATAAGGTCGGTTCAAGCCGAGCGGTACGGCGAGCGGTACGGAGCCGAGCGGTACGGAGCCGAGCGGTACGGAGCCGAGCGGTACGAGCGGTACGAGCGGTACGGGACACCCATATTTGGCGAGCGGTACGGGCGAGCGGTACGGGAGCGGTACGCGGGAGCGGTACGAGCGGTACGGGACACCTACAGCGGTACAGCGGTACGGGACACCCATATTTCGACGGCGCCCATATTTCGACGGCGGAGCAGTACGGCACCGAGCAGTACGCGAGCAGTACGGGAAGAGCAGTACGGGACACCCATATTTCGACGGAGCGATACGGCGGAGCGATACGCGAGCGATACAGGACACCCGAGCGATACAGGAGAGCGATACAGGACACCCATATTTCAGAGCGATACAGGACACCCATATTTCAGCGGAGCGAAAAGTAAGCGGAGCAGAAAGTGGGTGTCCTTTTTTTGCCTCTTTTTTTGTCCCTTTTTTTGTCCTCCTTTTTTTGTCCTTCCTTTTTTTGTCCTTTTTTTGCTAGCGGGTGTCCTTTTTTTGCTTTTTTTGCGTCCCCTCATCGAAGGCCGAAGGTGCGAAGGCGCTGGCGCCTGCAGGCTGGCGAACGAGCCGGTCAGCAGATGTTTGGGTGCTGACGTCGCGCGAGTGGATTGACGAAGCCCGGTCGACATACGCGATTCGCAAGTGTGACAAAGCGCCCGACCCGTCGCTATGCAGTTAGCGAAAACCTGATGGACCACTGCCATTTCGTTGACGAATAGCCGGCGCAGCACCGACGATGCTCGCGCTCATTGGGGGCAGCACCGACAGGACCGCGGAGAAACCCCGACCCCCGGCGGTATACTGCATCGGGAAGTCGCTGCCCCAAAACCCCCAACCCCAGTCTTCAAGCGTGCGATGCCCGAAGCCACCCGAGCCCGATCGACGCCGACGAACGCCCCCGGCCGACCGGTCCCGTTCGAGACGCTGCTCTCGGGGCTCGCGGTGCGGCTGATCAACCTGGGGGCCGAGGAGGTGCAGGCGGCCATCGAGGAGGGACTGCGGCTGACCGGCAGATTCGCGGGTGCCGACGAGGTCCGGCTGCTGACCGTCGAGGGCGGCAGCCTTGGACATGAGCTGGCCTATGCCTGGTTGGGCGAGGGTGCGCGCGGGGACCTGGCCTGCTCCACGCCGGACTTCTTCGAGCGGTTTCCGGTGGCGGCGCGGATGCTGCGCGCGGGCCGGCCGATGGTCTACGCAGGTCTGCACGAGCTGCCGCCGGAGGCGCAGGCGGAGCGGGACTATCTGGCCGACATCGGCCTGCTCGCGGCCATCGCCCAGCCGATCATGGTCGATGGCAGGCTGATTGCAGTGCTGTTCATCCACTGTTTTCGCGAGACCCGCTGGCCGCCGGAGTTGCTCGCGCAGTTGCCCCAGGTCGCGTCCATCTTCGGCAACGCTTTGGCCCGACGACGGGCCGAGACCAGGCTGCAGGCGCAGCTGCGATTCGAGACCCTGCTCGCGGAGGTCTCGGCGGGCTTCGTCAACCCGTCGCCGGAAGACATCGACGCCGAGATCGACGGCGCGCTGGCCAAGATCGGCACCCTGTTCGCGGCCGACAGGGTCTTCATCGTGCGCTTCTCCCGGGCGCCGACCGGCACCGAGGGCGCGCTGACCCTGGGCTGGGCCGCCCCCGGCGTGCCTCGGACCGACCCGCACCTCAACGGGCGCTTGTTCGATGAGAGCTTCCCGTGGATCACGGCACGCCTGCGCGAGGGCCGGGTGTTCGTGCTGCCCATGGATGAATTCCCGGCGCAGGCGGTCGCGGAGCGCAACTATGTGCGCAAGGCCGGTATCGCCTCATCCATCCTGCTGCCGCTGACGGTGGGCGGTATCGTCGGCGGGGCGGTGATCCTCGACTCCTTCGACCGCCATCGGCGCTGGGACCGGCTGCTGGCCCAGCGCCTGCGCGTGCTCGGCGAGATCATCGCCAGCGCACTGCAGCGCAAGCAGGACATGGCCGCGCGCCAGGCCGCCGAGCAGGACCTGACCCGCGCCCTTGCCCAGGTGCGCCAGCTCAAGGAACGGCTGGAGGCGGAGAACCTGCTGCTGCGCGAGGAGATCGAGCTGCATCAGTCCCACGAAGCGCTCACCGGCGACGGCCAGGCCATGCGCCAGCTCAAGTCGCGCATCGAGCGCGTGGCGCCCACCGGCTCCACCGTGCTCATCCTCGGCGAGACCGGCAGCGGCAAGGAGCTGGTGGCCAATGCCCTGCACCGGCTCAGCGGTCGCCGCGACCGACCGCTGATCAAGGTCAACTGCGCCGCCCTGCCCGAGACCCTGATCGAGGCCGAGCTGTTCGGCCGCGAGAAGGGCGCCTACACCGGCGCGCTGACCCGCCAGATCGGCCGCTTCGAGGTCGCCGACGGCGCCACCCTGTTCCTCGACGAGATCGGCGAGCTGCCGCCGGCGCTGCAGGGCAAGCTGCTGCGGGTACTTCAGGACGGCGGCTTCGAGCGCCTGGGCAGCACGCGCACCCAACACGTGGACGTGCGCCTGATCGCCGCCACCAACCGCGACCTGGACCGCGCCGTGGCCGAGGGCCGCTTTCGCGAAGACCTCTACTACCGGCTCAACGTCTTCCCGATCCGCGTGCCGCCGCTGCGCGAGCGGAGAATTACGGTGACACTTTACCATTTACACTATTTTGTTCTGGGCTTATGCTAAGCGTATGTCTCGGCTTCCACGCATCATCGTTCCCGGCATCCCCACCATGTGACGCAGCGTGGGAACAGACGCCAACAAGTTTTCATGAAGGAAGACGACTATGCGCTTTATAGAGATTGGCTAGCGAACGAGTGTCGATCAAACGGCGTGGAAGTCTGGTCCTACTGCCTGATGCCGAACCATGTGCACTTGATTCTCGCACCCTCCAACGAGACCGGCCTGTCCCGCGCCGTCGGGGAGACGCATCGTCGATATAGCGGCTACATCAACGCGCGATTGCGGGTAACCGGCCACCTGTTTCAAGGGCGGTTTGGCTGCGTGGCAATGGATGAAGCTCACTTGATGGCAGCCTGCCGCTACCTGGCTTTGAATCCCGTGAAGGCCAAACGAGCTGCGACGCCTGCCGACTGGCCCTGGTCCAGCACGCCAGCACATTTCCGGCGCGAAGACGATGGATTAGTCACTGTTCGACCCCTGCTGGATCGCGTCGATAATTTAGCGGAATTCTTGGAGATGCCGGAAGATCCTGAACACTTGGCAGCTCTCACCAAGGGCCAAACCATCGGACGTCCACTGATGGACGATCAAAAGCTTGGCGAGCTTGAAAAGCAACTTGGCCGAGCGCTACGTCAAGGCAAGCGAGGTCGGCCCGCTTCGCAAAAGAATGACCCGAAACAACGAAAATTGGTGTAAATGGTAAAGTGTCACCGTAATTCCGGTAAAGTGTCACCGTAATTCCGTAATTCGATCGTCGCACGCTCGAATCCCCCCAAATGCCGCCCGCGCCGTCTATGAAAACCCGATGCAAGGTATTGACAACACCTCCGATGCTGGAGAAAAATCCATAGCCAACGCGTCGCCAGCGTCAGCCGTCCAACAAATGCATCAGCCGGACGCCCGCGGTCCGTCGTAATTTGCAATTTCAGTGTATGACGCGAGCACAGTCGTGGCGGCTCGTCTTATGCGAGACAGCGCGGGCGCCGGCTATGCCTAACGTTAGGCACCGATTCGCCATCACGCACTCATGGGTAAAGCCGAGAAGACGCTGAGCATTGTCCTTCGCGGAACTTCGGACGCCAACATCCCGTTCAAGGACCTTTGCTCGCTTATGCTGAAGCTCGGGTTTGCGGAGCGCGTCCGAGGCGATCACTACATCTACTCAAGAGAAGGTGTCGAAGAGATCCTGAACTTGCAACCAGTCGGTGCTAAGGCGAAAGCGTATCAGGTCAAGCAGGTTCGAACCGTCATCCTTAAGTACAAACTCTGAGAGAAGCGATGCAGCCGAAATACGAGATCTTGATCTATTGGAGCACAGAGGATACCGCGTACCTCGCTGAGGTACCGGAATTGCCGGGGTGCATGGCCGACGGGGCTTCCTATCAGGAAGCGCTCAAGAACGCCGAGTTAATCATCCGCGAATGGATCGAGACCGCGCAGGAACTTGGGCGCCCCATTCCCGAGCCTCGCGGGAAGCTAATGTATGCCTAACGAGTCCGCCAGCCCGACGCCAAACTGCGGCGGGCGCTTCGCGCGTCGCCGCAGTTTGGCGCGGGCTGCGGTTGACGTTGGGCGGCAAAAAGATTGAGGTTTCCTGTGAACGAAACTGTTTACGTTGAAACTTCGGTTATCAGCTATTTGACAGCTCGGCCGAGCAATGACTTGCGTGCGACGGCGAATCAAAATACGACTGCTGAGTGGTGGGAAGCACGGAGACCGAACTACAGAGTCTTCGTGTCTGATCTCGTCATATTAGAAGCCAGCAAAGGCCATCCGGAGGCCGCGCAACGTCGCTTGGTTGCTATCGCGGATCTTCCTTTGCTTCAAGTCTCTGACCATGTAAGGGCGTTAGCGCAAGCCCTAATCGACAACCATGCTCTCCCAAAGATGGCCGAAGCGGATGCGTATCACGTAGCGATAGCGGCGGCGAACGGCGTCGCGTATTTGCTTACTTGGAACTGTACGCATATCGCAAATGCGCACACCCGGCCCAAGATTGATACCACCTGCAGATCTAATGGGTACGAACCGCCGGTTATCTGCACTCCTATTGAACTCATGGAGCCTTAACTATGTGGCAAGACCCAATCGTCGCGGAAACACGAGCTCTTCGAGACGAGTACGCCCGCCAGTTCAATTACAGCATTGACGACATATTTGAGGACTTGATGACGAAGCAAGCCGCACACCCCGAGCGCGTTATCTCCCTCCCGCCACGCAAACCGGCAGCCAGCACTGTTGCGGCCCAACAAACGCACAAGCCCGACCGCTTGCTGGCCAGCCGCCGCTGACGCGGGCGGCTGGCCAGCAAGCGGCGGGCTGTGCTTGACGTTGGCCTCCGCAAGGCACCGCCGAATCCGCCCGACTGAGTGAACCAGCCTCAGCAGGCAATGGCCAGCCGCCGGGCTGAATGATCAAGTCTCAAAAGGCAGCGTCCTGCCGCCGGGCTGAATGAACAAGCCTCAAAAAGGCAGCGCCCTGCCGCCGGGCTGAATGAGCATGACTTTAATAGTGACTTTAATAGAGTGACTTTAATGGACTTTAATAGGACACCTTTAATAGGAGGACACCTTTAATAGAGACACCTTTAATAGGACACCCACTTAGCTTGACTTTAATGGACTTTAATAGGAGGACTTTAATAGGACAGGACTTTAATAGGACACCCACTTAGCTTGACTTTCCTTCCATACCTGGGCTAGGCTTTCCTTAAACCACGCAACATCTGGAACCTCGCCATGACCAGCCCCCGCGCAACGCTCGTCTCTCTTGAAGACACCCCCTGGTATCACTGCGTCAGTCGCTGCGTGCGGCGCGCCTTCCTCTGTGGCGAGGACCACTTCTCCGGCAACAACTACGATCACCGTCGCGGGTGGATCGCCGAGCGCATCATGCAGCTCGCCGCGATCTTCGCGATCGACGTAGCCGCCTATGCCGTCATGAGCAACCACTATCACGTTGTTGTCCGCATCGACCAGCAGCGGGCCCTGGATTGGTCGGTCGAGGAGGTGCTGCAACGCTGGACAAAGCTGTTCACAGGCCCGCTGTTGGTGACGCGTTACCTGTCCGAGGCGCGCGCCGAGATGTGCGACGCGGAGATCGCCAAGGTGGAGGCGCTGGCCGAGACCTACCGGGCGCGGCTGCACGACCTGTCCTGGTTCATGCGCACGCTGAACGAGCACATTGCCCGGCAGGCGAATGCCGAGGACGGCGTGAAGGGCCGCTTCTGGGAAGGTCGCTTCAAGAGCCAGGCGTTGCTGGATGAGCAGGCACTGCTGGCAGCGATGGCCTATGTCGATCTCAACCCGGTGCGCGCCGGGATCGCCGAGACGCTGGAGGACTCGGACTACAGCTCCATCCAAGAGCGCATCGAAGCGGTGCCGGACAAGGTTGATTCCGAGATCACCGCAACAGAGAGCCCGCCGGTCAGCCTGTCTCCTCCCGCGCTGGAGGGCGAAACCTTGCGCTCAGAGGAAGAGACACAGGCCTTGCCGAAAATCCCGCTGATGCCGTTCGACGCGACCGCCCGGACGCCTTGGGCGGTGCCCTTCGCGTTCGAGGACTACCTGGAACTGGTCGACTGGACGGGCCGGGCGTTGCGCTCGGACAAGCGCGGTCATATTGCGGGGCAGCATCCACGCATCCTTGATCGGCTGAACATCGACAGCGAACGCTTCCTCAGCCACGCCGACCGGCTTCTCGATGCATTCGGTACCGCGATCGGTGCGCCAGAAGCAATGACCAGTTTGTGTGCTCGGCGACAGACGAAATACTTACGGGGCATTCGTGCTGCACGCGGCCTGTTCGCGCCCCAATTAGCTGCTTGAAGCGGGTATAGAGGAAAGGGAATCTTACCTTCCCTGGGAACGTCGAGCTATATGAGCAAGCTAAATGGGGAGCAAGCTAAATGGGTGTCCCTTTAACTCGCCTCTTTAACTCGCCTTCCCTTTAGGAACGGAAATTAGATAACTTGTGCAGCTCATCAGAAGGGAGAAGGTATAGTATCATTTTAGCCTCTGCAACCAAGCCAAACTTCTGGAGACCTAAATGGAGCGTTATTCCCCCCAAGTAGAGGAATCGATGCGTCGTTTCTATATGGGCCTGAATGAGAAAGATCGCCGTCTGTATGCAGGCTTAGAAGCCTTGAAGTATGGTCGCGGTGGTCGCGTGTATATTGCGGAGGTACTGGGTTGCAGCCGAAACACCGTAAGCAAAGGCGCGCGCGAGATGAGCGGTTTATCTGAGCGCGAGGTACACGAGCAGCTTCGCGGGGACAAAGTCGGGACCAAGCCCCGGGTGCGCAAACCTGGTGGTGGTCGTCGCCCCTATGAGCAGACGTGGGGGCCATCGTTGGACGAGAAGTTCCTGGCGGTTCTACGCCATCATACCGCGGGCGATCCGATGGATGAAAAGGTCCGCTGGACGAACCTCACCCTGGGTGAGATTGTCGCGGCATTGCGAGAAGATCATCAGATCCAGATCAGCCAATGGGTCGTGCGCAAGCTGTTAAAAAAACATGGCTACCGTCGCCGCAAAGCGCAGAAGAAAACGACCATGAAGGACGAGATCAAACACCGCGATGCCCAATTTGAGAAGATCACGCAACTCAAAGCCGCCGATCAGGCCGCGGGCAATCCGATCGTCAGCATGGATACCAAGAAGAAAGAAAATCTTGGCAATTTTTACCGTGACGGGCAGTTGTATACCTTAGAAGCCCTGCACACCTACGACCATGATTTCAACAGCTTTGCTGAAGGGGTCATCATTCCGCATAGCTTCTATGACATCAAGCATAATGTCGGCTACATCCAACTCGGGAATAGCCACGATACCAGTGAATTTGCCTGCGACAGTTTTCGGCATTGGTGGTATAACCACGGTCGCCTACACTATCCCAGCGCTACCTCCATCCTGGTGCTGTGCGATGGGGGCGGGAGTAACAGTTCCCGTCACGACCTCTTTAAACAGGACTTGCAGAGCCTCGCCGATGAGCTTGGGATCGAAATTCGCATTGCGCATTATCCGCCCTACTGTTCTAAGTACAATCCCATCGAACACCGTCTCTTTCCCCATGTGACCCGTGCCTGCCAAGGCGTGATTTTCACCAGTACCGAGTTGGTCAAGGAACTCATGGAAAACACCCACACTTCAACGGGACTCAAGGCGTTCGTTCATGTCATCGATAAGGTCTATGAAACGGGGCGAAAAGTGGCGGCAGATTTCAAGCAAAACATGCGCATCCTCTTTGATACGTTTTTGCCAGCATGGAATTATCGCGCCGTTCCTGCTGCTTCTCAGGAGTGCACAAGTTAATAAATTTCTATTCCTTAACTCGCCTTTAACTCGATTACCTTTAACTCGATTATGGCATCCTGGCCAACGGTCACCGCAAGGACAAGCTCACCACCTGCCGCGCCCGCCTCGGTCTCGACGACCCCCATCTGCCCTTCATCGCCGACATGGATGCCTTTCTCACCAAACAAGGCATCGACTACAGCCTCTGTCCCAAGTGCGGGGAAGGCAAGCTGCGCCAGGTCTACGTCCTCCTGTCGTTTCACGACCCACCGCCCTGTTACCTCGAGGCCGCGTGACATGAATGCTTGCCAATCCGTGCACAGCCGCGGAGCTATCCCCCTGTCTCAGACACCGGAAAACACCCCGTCAAAGCCGCACAAACCCGATTCTCCGCACGCCGACCCGCGGCAAAACGCCCAAAAAGCGTGCTGTACACCCGAAACTGCCGCACGCATCCCGCCCCATCCCTCCTTGACACTCACCAGCCGATCCACTGAAATTCCATAGACCGGCACGTCGTCTGAAAGGCCCAGGTCCAACAAGAGCGTTCGAGCTGACAACCGGCGGTCCGTACCATCTGCACCGCCGTGCCACAGGCCAGCCTCGGTGGTGCGGGTACCGCCGTGCCAGTCATGCCGGTTGCAACTCAACGCTAACGTTAGCCGGTGAAGGCCGAACAACGGGCAGACAATGCACCAAAGCGTGAAACGATAATGCGACTTTATCTTGACAACTGCGCATTTAATCGACCCTTCGACGACCAAAGTCACATTCGCATTCGCTTGGAAACCGAAGCGAAACTTTATATCCAGGAGCGAATTAAGGAAGGAAAAGTGGATCTCGTGTGGTCTTATATCCTAGATATCGAGAACGACCAAAATCCATTTGAAGAAAAGAGAAGCGCGATAGAAAGATGGAAAAAGCTCGCAGTCGTTGACATTGAGGAAACCGAGACACTGAAGGAAAGGGCAAACTCGTTTGTAGCGTATGGTATCAAGGCCAAGGATGCTCTCCATGTGGCAGCGGCAATCGAAGGAAATGCAGACTTCTTTATCACGACTGATGACAGACTGCTAAAGAAGCTGGCCGAAATCGCAAAGATCCAAGCCGCGAATCCAATAGATATCGTAGGAGATATCGATGACAACCATAACTGATACTGAAGTCCGGATAAAGGGCATGGAGGCGCTCATCACTGCACTGGGAGAAGTGCACGCCGAGAGATTCATTACGCTCATGATGCGCGAACCATTTGATTATACTGAATGGCAAAAAACTCTATGGAACGACAAGAGTGTTGAAGAGATCAGCAGGATGGCGATGGAGCGGCGGCGAAGAAAAAACGGCTAACAAGGCAAATCCAGCCGACGCTCGTACCTCGCGCGGCTGATTTGCGGCGATATCGCGCCGCGCAAAGCTCGGCGCCTCTTGCCGGGTGAAAGTCCCGGTCGGGTAAGGGCTAGCCACCCACCCGTATCGAGTGTTGGTCCTGCTGCGGAGCTTTGTGCCCCGCGAACAAAGTGAATTGCAGGGCAAGCGTACACAGAGAATCCTGTAGGCCGTAGGGGAGATCGCGCTCCCTGAAGTGCGCCTGTTTGGATCAGGGCAGCTTCGAGAAAGCAAAGTAAGCGGATGACGACATGTTAACGTCCTGGAAGTCAACATGAAGCACGCGCTATTTGGCAAGTGTGTGGATGTCCGCCGGAGTCCTGTGAAGCACGCGCTATTTGGCAAGTGTGTGGATGTCCGCCGGAGTCCTGATGTCCGCCGGAGTCATCAGGCTTATGTATGCAGGAAGAGAGGCGTCAGAAAACTCGGGAAGCCCCGAAGGCTCCTGTTTGATGCGAAACCATGAAACCGACAGCGTTGGGACACGAACGGGTGAAGAGCCCACTTGTTCACAGGCTGGCGGCGTGGGCGCGGGTAGAGTTGTCGAACAGGGAGCGTGCAGGCAGGCGGGAGACCGCCGTATGCCAACGGGGTGTCTTATCGGGCAGAGTAGTCGGAGGTCGGGAAAGCCGGCCAGCGGGCGTAAGGACCTGACGGAAGCACGCAGCTCGCAAAGGAAACTCGTGCCGGACATGCAGGATCGGGTATACACGAGCAAACCTCACTGCGGGGACTAAACAACTGGACCGTGGAATGGGCAACTGCGACGGTCCGCTTGATAAGCGAGTGCAACCGAGGAACCGGATGCGAGAAAACCGCACGTCCGGGTCTGTGGCGGGGGCTCCGGGTAACCGGAGTCCCTACGCCGGAGGCCACAAAGTGCAGCAATCGCGGCAACTTGATTCCAATCTCGAAGCATCGTGAGCGTTCTCAGCACAATTCAGCAACGAATCGTAGACCGCGACTATTACCTATCCTCGCATGCAGAAGAAGAGATGATGGATGACGGGTTCGAGCGCGCTGATGTCGAGAACGCCATTCTGAAAGGGTTCCTCGAAAAGAAAATGACGCACGACACAAGGGGAACTCGGTATCGTATTGCAGGTTCATCGCTTTCAGGTCGAAGCATGCACGTCGTTTGCCGGTTCCGAGAGGAAGCTAGCCTAATCATCATCACCGTATACGCAATCTAGGTGTATTTATGCAGTGTGAATTCTGCGGCGGGGAAACCCGATCCAAAAAGGTCAAACGGTCTCACTGGTTTCAGCAACAACTGTACATCGTTGAGGACGTAGAAGCCGAAGTGTGCACAGAATGCGGTGAAAGGTATTTTCACGCAACGACTTTGGACAACCTCGATGCATTGCTGAAAAGGCAGCATCCCGTGCGTGCGCGATTGAATGTAGAGGTCGTCAACATGGCGCAGGCACTGGCCCAACAAGCGAAATAACAGCGACCCAAAAGCCGCGGCCAGCTTTGTGCCGAATTCTAGCGTCCTGCCGCGCGGCTTTTGGGCGCGTTATTCGTAACAATATCGCCCGGCGGATGCGCAAAATGGTGCACAGAGAGAAAAGGGGCCAGGCTCAATAACATCACTGCTGATAAATGAAATCGCCCAACTAGCCCGCCAGCCCGACGCCAAACTGCGGCGGGCGCTTCGCGCGTCGCTGCAGTTTGGCGCGGGCTGCGATTGACGTTATCGCGCCGAGCAAAGCTCGTCGCTTCTTGCCGGGTGGGAAGAAAACGGGGACGGGAGAGAACGGGGACAGACCACCTTTTTCAGCATGACCGCGATTCTGTAAAACATGGAAAACGTGGTCTGTCCCCGTTTTCCGCGCTTCCCCGTTTTCCGCGCTATCGGAATCGGAATCGAATCCGCTCATCGATCAAAGCAGCCAGCTCGATACCAATCCCTCATTCCGACCTTGACACCGATCTTGACACCGACTATGCATCCATAAACCGGGAAGCGCTTGTTTTAGTAAAACTGCAGGTTTCGACAGCCTGCGCACGACCTCCCGCAGATCATCGACCCCACCATCGACCCGGTCCACCAGCATGCGACTCGACCGTTCCGCCAGGTCGACCGTGAAAAAATTGGTTGCGCCTTTGATCAGAGCCCGACGCTAACGCATGTCCTGCAATGCCGTTTTATGTTCGTGGTGGTTGGGTGGTGGAACGAAGCACGGAGAGCCGTACACCGAGTGACCGTGTTGGGATTCGTTCCTCATCCTAACCTACGCGGGCCGGGCGCTGGCCTCGATAAATGCAAGGATGCACCACAGAGTGCGCAGATGGACCAATGCGAAATATATCCCTCTTCTCTGCGTCTCTGCGTCTCTGTGGTGAATAGGAGAATAGGAGAATAGGAGAATATCTACGCAGGCAGCACCCGAGCAGCATGCAAATTCATAGATTAGTCGCATTGCCGGAAACGGGCTCGATGCGCAACATAACGCCTGACTCGGATGCGTAGACCCGGCGCAGCGGCGAGCTTGTGGGAAAGCTAAGCTGCCATCCCCAAATCCAGAGTCCGCTTTAATCGAAGATCTGACCAGGAGTACCTACCCCTTGGAGACAAGTTCCCCCAACGCGTTCTCTACCCGCAAGCCACTCTGGATCGGGATGACGATTGTCGTTGCGTTTGCAGCCGGCGTTATCGCCATCTTGTATGGTCCTTTGCTGCAGGCGCGCTTCGAGCTTGCCCTGCGAGGCATTTCGTCTGCGGATATGCCACGGGTTCTGCACGCCGCCAGCGCTAGCAACGATGTGCAGACCTTGGCATTGCTGCACACAGCTCGCGTCGGGCTCGAGCAGCGCAACGCCGCGGGCGCCACACCGCTACATACCGCGGTCGATGCCGGCGCTGCTGCAGCGGTCGCGATATTGCTGCAATCCGGTGCCGACGTCAGTAGCACCAATGCCGATGGTTACCCGCCACTCAGTCTGGCGTTGCGTCGTGACGACCTCTCGATCGCCAGACTACTGCTGGCGGGTGGTGCAGACCCGCTTGTGCCGCTCGGCACAGACCGCCGGCCGGCTCCGTTCGAGGCCGTCGCAACGGGGAATCAGGAGCTGCTCAGCCTGCTGTTGGACTTCGGTCTGGACGCCGACCTGACCGATTCGGATGCTGTTGCACTGTTGGCGCATGCGGTGCAAGCCCAAGATCAAGATCTGGCCCGGGTACTGCTCGAGCATGGGGCGAGTGCCGATCCGCGGACTGCGTCGGGAATCCATGTGCTGACGCAAGCGGCAGCGGCGGGCGATGTCGAGCTTGCCGAGCTTCTTCTCGAGCACGGCGCCGACCTGAACGCCGCCGACAACGCTGAGAAGACGGCGCTCGCCTGGGCGGTCGAGGGCGGACATGCAGACGTCGTTCGGCTGTTGTTGCAACAGGGCGCATCGCTGCCCGCGACGCCCCAGGGGGAACCTAGCCTGCTGCAGCGCGCCGCCGAGCAGAACGACCTCGCCATCGCGCAACTGTTGCTCGAACATGGCGGCGACATCGAGGCCCCCCTATCCAACGGCCAGCGCCTGATCGAGTACGCGGTCGATACCGATCGAGCGGGCCTCTTGCGTCTGCTCATTGCTCATGGCGCCCAGGCCGAAGACGTTTTGGGCCGCGCGCTCCGACAGGGTAATGCCGGCATCCTGGCCGATCTGCTCGAACTCGGTGCATCGATCGACGCCCAGATCGATAACCAGCCACTCATCGAGTGGGCCGTGCGCAGCGCCTCTCCTGCACTGGTGAGCACCCTACTCGATCACGGCGCCGACCCCGACCTGGTCGCAGGCGAAGGACAGCCACTGCTTGCTCTGGCAGTCGCCCTCGACCGACCCGAGGTAGTCGCCACCCTCGCCGACCATGGTGCCGATATCGACGCACGGGTCGCCTCGCCCGCGTCCGAAGCGTTCACCAAGCTCTTCCCGACACGCTATGCACGCTTCTATTTGACCAAGGACCGCGGCCTAACGCCGCTGATGCTGGCCGTGCTCAGGGGACGCCAGGATACGGTGCGCGTGCTGCTCGAGCGCGAGGCCCGGCTCGACACACCCACCGGCGAGCACGGTACCTGGCCGATCGGCCTCGCAGCATGGCAAGAAGACGTGGAAATGATGCAGCTCCTCCTCGGCCGAGACCCGGACCCTGCGAAACAGCGCAGACGGGTATTGGTCTCTTTGGCGGACCAGAAGGCAGGCCTGTATGTCGATGGCAAAGCGACCTTGACTACCCGCGTCTCCACCGGGCGCTCGGGCTATGAGACACCGCCCGGCAAGTACGTGATCACAAACAAACATCGCCAGTGGACATCCACCATTTATGACGCACAGATGCCCTATTTCCTGCGGCTCAACGCGGGCGCTATTGGCCTGCACCAAGGCGCCGTGCCGAATCGCCCCGCATCTCACGGCTGCATTCGTGTGCCGCAGGGCACTGCCCGGCGACTGTTCACATCCACCCGGGTAGGAGATCTGGTGACCATCGTGCAGGGATCCCTGGCGAGTGCCGAGGCGGAATACTTCAGTTCAATCAAGCAGTCGGAGGAATGAGGACGGGGTCACAGAGGTGGGAAGCGGACAGAAGACGGGATCTACCTTTGGCATGGCAACCCAAACGGCATGCTTTCATGATCTGCTCGTTTGCTCGCTGCACCTTGTTCATGCCCTGCTTAGAGCATCAGCGCCAGCATCAGAATCAGCCCGCCCAGCAGCAGCCGATAGATGACGAAGGGTAGCATGCCGATGCGCTCGATAAAGCGCAGGAAGAGGTGGATGCTGATATAGGCCAGGACGAACGACAGCAACGCACCCAGACCGAGCGAAAGCCAATTCACCGGCTCGGCGGTTTCCAGCAGGTGTCTGATCGCGATCAGCGCGGCCAACAGGATGCTGGGGATCGCCAGCAGGAACGCGAAGCGCGAGGTCGCCTGGCGGGTCAGGCCCAGGAACAGCCCTGCGGTCATGCTGGCACCGGAGCGAGAAGTGCCGGGAATCATGGCGAAGGCCTGAAAGCAGCCGATGATCAGCGCCGCGCGCCAGTTCAGCGCATATTCGTCGCGCCGGCGCGTGCCGATGAGGTCGGCGAACCACAGCAGCAGCCCAAAGCCGATGGTAGGTCCGGCGATCATCACCGCGAGGATCTGCGGGTCTTGGCGCAGCAGCTCCAACAGCAGCTTCAATGGCAGGCCCAGCACCAGCAGTGGCAATGTCGCGATGACGATCATCCAGCCGAGCCGGGCGTGGCGGTCCATGCCCTTGCCGGCGACGGCGCGCAGCATGGAGCCGGTGATGGCAAGCAGCTCGCGGCGGAAGTAGAAGATCACCGCCGCCAGCGTGCCCAGGCGCACCGCGACATCGAAGGCCAGATCCTGCGGCTCGAGGCCGAACAGCAGAGGGATGAGGATCAGATGGGCCGAGCTGGAGATCGGCAAGAATTCGGCCAGGCCCTGGACGCAGGCGAGCAGGGCAATCTGTAGGCTGTCCACGAAGGCGGCTCCTGGTTGGGGGCAAAGAATGCGACACCGCTACGCTGGGGTCTTGGGCGTGTTCGGCCGCGGATAGGGCGCCAGATTAGCACCAGTTCAGCACCAGTTCAGCTGCGAGATTGCCCTGTCGGTATCGAGATCCAGCCGCGATTCGCTGCTCGCAGCAGAAATTAGGCGATTTCTGTCGAGAAACAGACCACCTGGCTTGCCTTCTCGTCCGGCCTCGACGTTGCGGCAACCCGCCCATGGAGCAACTATGGGCGGGTTGCCGCTGCGCGCACGAGAATCCGGCGCCGGTTGGCACGTATCTCTCCGGCAAGCGCCATATCGATCTCTGCCTGAATCGACTCCGCATTCAGTCTTCGTCCTTGTTGCAGTCATCCACCGGTAGGATGCCGAATAACTCCGGCGGTGTCAGTCAGTCGAGTCAGCGTGCCAACGCCTAATCCGCCGGAGGTGTCGCCGGGGGTGTATACCATTGTTCCTTCGGCACTAGCTTGGGCTGGTCCGGGTCGGCCACGTAGGACGGGGTCATGATCGCCACTCCGTATTCGTTAAAGACGTCGAGGATGTTGCGATGCAGCGCGGAGTAGATCTGCGCCATGTTGTTGGCGTCATTGCAGTAGGCGTTGATTTCGTAGGTCACCGCATAGTCGCCGAGGGCCTGCTGTAGCACGAACGGCTTGGGCGTGCGCATCAGCCCGCCGGTCCGCTCGGCTGCCTGCTTGAGCATCGCCTCGACTTGGCGCCACGGGGTCTCGTAGCCGATGCCGACGCTGGTGTGCAGAATAAGCCCCTGTTCCTGTGCCCGGGTGCTGTAGTTGACGACCTCGCCGTTGAGCACGGTGGTGTTGGGGATGACGACCTCTTCGTTCTTCAGCGAGCGCAGCCTTGTGGTCAGGACGCGGATGTCGGTGACTTCGCCGACGATCTGGTTGATCTTGACCCGGTCTCCAACTTTGAACGGGCGCCGATAGATCAGACTGTAGCCGGCGATGATGTTGCCGATGATGGACGAGGAACCAAGGGAGATGACCAGGCCGAGCAGCACCGAGATGCCCTTGAAGGCATCTGAGTCGGAGCCCGGGATGTAGGGATAGGCCATGACCAGCGCAAAGATCACTACCACGAAGCGCACAATGCGGTAGGTCGGCCAGGCCAGCTCTCGCTCGAACGTCGCCAGCTTGATGTTGCCGCTGTCGATTCCGGCAAAGAAACCGCGGATCATGTCCAGGATATAGCGGGTGACCAGGTACAGGATGACCAGCCGAATCAGGTTCGGAATCGAGGCCAACGCGCCCACACCCATCTCGGTGAGCGGATCCAGGACTAAGCCAAAGAGCTGGTCGGCGGTGCCCCTTGTCCAAGGGAACAGGCCCAGGATAAAGTTGATGGCGATGTAGAGGGTCAGCACAACAAGGCCGAGGTAGACCAACCGGCTCAGACCATGCAGCAGCCGGGTGAGGCTGCGCGCACGCACCAGACGTGCGGACTTTGCCTCCAGCTGCTTGATCTGGCGCTGCAGGCGCCGGTCCAGCAGCTCGGTCAGGCGGTTCGAGCCCCACCATGACAGCAGGATCAGGGCCATCGCCAAGCCGACGGCCCCAAGGGCGTAGGCGCCTTTCTCCAACAGCACCTCCGGGCTGCGGTCGTTCCGGTAGGCGGCGATCACCTCTTCAACGCGTGCTTTGATCGTTTCCGCGAGCAGCTGTCGGCTGATCTCCTCGAGCGCCGCATCGGTATCGAACAGGTCGAGCATGAGCTGATCGTCGATGAACAGCTCCGTGCGCTCGTCCTGATCCTTGATGACGACAGTCGTATCCCGAATGCTCCGGTCGCCAGCAACCGCGATGATGCGCTGCTCGATCTCGTCGGCGCGGCGCGCGGCGGGGAAGGATACTGTTCCGCGTACCTGCATGACCAGCTGCCCATCGACGAGAACATCGGCCAGCTCTACATGAGTGGTCCCGGCGCCTTTGGCTGGGGCTGGGGCTGGGGCTTGGGCTGGGGCTTGGGCTGGGGCTTGGGCTGGGGCTGGGGCTGGGGCTGGGGCTGGGGCTTGGGCTTGGGCTGGCTTCTGCTCCGCTGCTTCATTCAGCTCCAGATCCGGAGCCTTTTCCTGGGTCGAGGCAGCGGCTGCGCCCGAGATGGCAACCTCGGTGGACGTGGCGTCATCGGCGGTGGCGTCGCCACAGAGGATGGAAAGCAGCAATAATCCGATCAGTGGAATAATCCGGAGCTGCTTGCGGCCAAGAATCGAACAAGGGTGATATTGCATCGTAGATTCACCAACGAACTGTTTTCAGATACCGCTGCGCCTGGGTTCTTTCAGCGGAAGGGGTGCTGCCTGCGTAGCATGTTCAGCTATTCAACCAGAATGAAGTTTGATGCATATTGTTTGAAGGCAGCGTCCGTTAAACATTGGGTTTCTCACGCCCTGATGTCATGTCTTTGTCGCCCGCAAGCGGGCTCCTACGCCGACCGGCTCCCACGGCACGGAAAGGTCCGCTTGCGGGCGAGGCGCCTTGGCCCCTCTGCGCACTCTACCTCTCTGCGGTGAATCCTGACATTCTTTGAAGGCAGCGCCCAGCGGCAGTGAATGCAGCTTATCGATAACACCCATCAGGTTCATTCGCGTTGCGCTTGGTGCCGCAGAGTGCGCCGATAAGGCAACACCAGATAGACAAGTGCCGCATAGCTTAACGCGAAGATGGAGAGTAATCGCAACGGCAGCGTGGCGGCAGCATAGCCGCCGTTGTCGAACCATAGCGACACTGCCATGCTCGCAGCAATGGCAATCAGGATAAGATGTAAGCTGCTATTGTGGATACCCCATGTACTGCGCCCGGCGAGCCAAACCCCGATCAGGGCGGCGAGTACACCGCCAGCCAGCCCGGCGGCAACGTCGACTGGCCAATGCACGCCGACCGCGATGCGGCTCAGGCCAGCGAGCACGGCCAGCGACACGAAGAGCAGGCGCCAGGACAGCCATTTGGCGTAGTAGACGAGTACGGCAAAGAATACCGCCGCGGTGACACTGTGACCGGATGGAAAGCTCTGATTATGATGTCCGGGGCCGATTAGATGAAAACTTTCCGGCGCCAGCACGGCTGGGGGTCTGGGCTGATCGAGCAATGGCTTTAAGCCCCTGGAATAGGCGATGGCCAACAGTGCCGCGCAGATCAGTGTCCAGAATACCCGTGGATGCTGGCGCGCGAACAAGAGGGTCAATGCGAAAGCAACGCGCTCGTCGCCAAGCAGGGTCAGCCATTCCCAGGGCCAATCTGGCCCCTGGGCGGCAAGGCCATTGAAATACAAAAATCCGGCCTGGTAACCGCCCACCAGGTAAAGCAGGATTCCGACCAGCATCGCGCACAGCGCCCAGCGCGACAGCCAGATTACACCGATCCGGGAGTAGTTCGGATCGCGCTCGGCGTTCGCCTCGAGTGCCGCGCGCAGCTCCTGATGCAGCGAGGCAATGAGATTCCGGTTCATATCAGCGGTGAACCTATTCGAGTTTAAGCAAGACCACAGGCCCGCGTCGATACAGTTCAACGAGCGGACCCTTGATGAATGGACCTTTGGCAAGCTGATTGCCGGTCTGTTCGATCCCAGCCTGTTGAATCAAGGTTTGCAACTTGTCCAGGCGCAGAAATACCAGCTGCCCTGGGGCCGGCAGCGCGACCTCCGGCGTAATCGCCTGGCGGTAAACGCTGAAGCTGGGCATGTTGGTCTGATATACGACGGTGGGCAATGCCAGTTCACGGGCGATGTATGCGGCCTCCTTCACCGGTGCCTGCATCACCTCGAACACCCGCGGCACCAGCGCGCCGAACACCACCAGGGTTTGAATCACACCGGCCGCTACCAGGCGTTGCCAAAGCGCTGGAGTCGGCATCCACAGCAGCCCGAGCAATGCGAGCAGACCGCCAAGGGCAGCGAGCTGGTAAGTCCAGTCCAGCACATGGTCGGCGGAGGCAAACATCGCCTGCTCATGCAACCGGTGCGCCTGGGCCGCAATCGGCTCCAGCAGATGGGGTAATGCCGCCAGCAGCAGCATGAACAGGATCGGCGGCAGAAACGCCAGCCAGCGGTTGCGCAGCCGCTCGCGATGGCGTGCCATCAGGATGAACAGGGGCGTAATACCATAGACCAGATAATGCGGCAGTTTGGTTTCAGAAAATGAGAAAAATGCAAATACGGTGACAAACCAGAGCACCAGGAAGCGATCCAGCGGTTCATTCCAGAGCGCCTTCACGGCAGGCAGCAGGCTCAGGAACCAGCCGCTGAAGGGTAACAGCACCAGCGGCAACATCACGAAGTAATAGCCTGGAAAGCCGTCGTGGCCATGTTTGATGCCACCAAAACGCCCGACATTATGATCCAGAAAAAAGGCGTTAAAAAAACCGAGGCCGTCTTGGAGAAAGATGGCCAGATACCAGGGCCCGGCAACAGCGATAAAGACCAACCAACCAAGCGGCGCAAACACTGCCCGCGCCCAGCGCCGCAGGTCACGCAGGGAGGCAAAATAGAGAAAGCTGCCCAGAAGCGGAAAGAACACGGCCACGGGGCCTTTGGTAAGGAAACCCAGCCCCAACCAGGCATAAATCCGCAACAAGGTGGCACTTGTCGGTTTCAGCCGCCAGCGGTAAATATCGAAAAATGCCAGCGCGATGAACAGATTCAACACGGCATCGGCAACCGCGGCCTTGCCGATGATAGCGACTTGCAGGCCCAAGGCCATGGTCAATCCAGCCAGCGTGGCGGTGCTGGTATCGACCTGCCGGCGCACGAACAGCCAGAGCGCCAGCAGCCACAGCGTGGCGGCAATGGCGGATGGTAGGCGTAGGGCGAATTCGTTTAAACCAAGCGCTTTGACCGAGATTGCTTGTAGCCAGTAGATTAGGATCGGTTTATCGTAGCGGGGCTCGCCGTCTTTGTGCGGAGTAATGTAGTTGCCGCTTGCGAGCATCTCGCGGGTGGCCTCGGTGAAAGCGCCCTCGTCAAGATCGTACAAGGGCACGGCCCCGAGCTGCCAATAAAATGCCAGCCAGACTGTAGCGATCAGGAACCAGGGCGAGCCGATGATCGCCTGCCAATCCGACCCGCGGGCTTGACCTGGGCTAGGCGCGCCTAGCAGACCCAGGGAGCGGTTCAAACCGGCCGTTTCCAACTCGCCGAAGCAGGCTCGGATTGCCAGCCGATACGGTGATGGGTGCGCTCGCCGGAGGCGAACAGGGTGCGCGTCATCACCTCTGCCAGAATCCCGGTTGTCAACAATTGCAATCCGGCGAGCATGCACAAAATCGCGATGAACAAGAGCGGTCGTTGGCCGATGTCCTCACCGAGCACAAACTTGACCACCAAGAGCCAGCTCATCATCAGGCCACCGGCACTGCCGACCAGCAAGCCGATGGAGCCGAAGAAATGTCCCGGACGTGCGCCGAAGCGCAGGAAAAAGAATGCCGCAAGCAGATCCAGCAGCACGCGAAAGGTGCGTGATATACCATATTTCGACTTACCGAATTGCCGTGCGCGGTGCGCGACGACGGTCTCGCCCATGCGCTCGGCGGCGGTTACGCCAGCTACCCAGATCGGGATGAATCGATGCATTTCGCCGAACAGGCGAATCTCTTTGATGACATCGGCACGATACACCTTCAGACTGCATCCATAGTCGTGTAAACGGACACCAGTCACCCGGCCAATCAATCGATTGGCGATGCGCGACGGAATCTTGCGCATGAGCAGAGCATCCTGGCGATCGCGGCGCCAACCCTGCAGCAGGTCTAGATCGCGTTCGACCAATTCATCGACCATGCGCGGGAGGTCAGCGGGATCGTTTTGCAGGTCACCATCCAGGGTTGCGATCAAGTGGCCGCGCGCGGCATCGAATCCGGCTTGCATGGCGGCGGTCTGGCCGAAGTTACGGCGGAACCGGATCACGCGCACATGCGGCCCGTAGTCTTGTGCCTGTTGTGTCAGTCGCTGGCCGGTGCCGTCGCGGCTGCCGTCGTCGATCAGGATCAGCTCCCAGGGATGCTGAAAGCCAGCCAGGCCCTCGTGTATGCGGGCCAATAAGGGCTCCACATTGTCGATTTCCTGATACATCGGAATCACGATGGATAGGTCGCGGGCATCGGCCGGCATGGCAGGATGCGAATCGATTGTTGTGCTGAAATCAGAATCTGTCACAACAGGGTTCATGGCTTGGTTGAATCAGGTTCGAGTGGGTTCGATCATTATCGGTCAACCGGACGAATGGGCGATTCAGGTCAACTTTACAGACCCATGACTCGATCTGCACGCCCGCCTTCCTTTGCTCGGGCCGACGCCCGCGATGTTTGCACTGCTTACGCCGTCCCTGCTCGAGAGCGGGCGCCTATGCCGCGTCGCCCAGCAAGTAGGTTAACGGCAAGCGCCTAATCAATCAGGATGTTGCGGATTGATGGCGTTACGCTTTATTCAGCGTGATAACCCTGAATGCGCTCCACCTCATTGCGTGAGCCGAGGATGACCGGCACCCGCTGATGCAGGGATTCCGGCTGCAAATCCATGATGCGCTGGTTGCCGGTGATTGAGCCGCCGCCGGCCTGTTCGACGATGAACGACATCGGATTGGCCTCGTACAGCAGGCGCAGTTTACCGCCCAGGCCCTTGTCCTTTATTTTCGTATCCATCGGATACATGAATACGCCTCCGCGTGTCAGAATGCGGTGAACCTCGGCAACCATGGAGGCAATCCAGCGCATGTTGAAGTCCTTACCGCGCGGGCCTTCCTTGCCGGCAAGGCATTCTTCTACATAACGCTGAACCGGTGGCTCCCAAAAGCGCATGTTGGAAGAATTGATGGCGAATTCCTCGGTGTCCGCCGGGATGGTCATGTTCG
Organism: Thiohalocapsa sp. PB-PSB1; assembly: GCA_016745215.1. Taxonomy (GTDB): domain Bacteria; phylum Pseudomonadota; class Gammaproteobacteria; order Chromatiales; family Chromatiaceae; genus Thiohalocapsa. Next base: position 1,243,041 of record CP050890.1, on the reverse strand, counting down.
GATGGGTCAGGATGAACTCACCTATGTTCTGATCCAGAGTGAAGCCGTTTACGCCTTTACCAGTGGTCAGTACCATCATGGTCGATGGCCCATAAAGCGCATAGCCCGCTGCTACCTGTTGTGTTCCGGCCTGCAAAAAATCGCGCACCGCGGGAGCCTCCGTGCCGCCTGGGCAACGCAGGATGGAGAAGATCGTGCCGACCGATACGTTCACGTCGATGTTTGACGAACCATCCAGTGGATCGAATGTAATCAGATACTTACCGCGCGGATACTCGCTCGGTATCTGGTAAACATCATCCATCTCCTCGGAGGCCATGGCTGCCAGGTGGCCGGCCCACTCGTTACATTGGATGAACATTTCGTTGGACAGGATGTCGAGCTTTTTTTGCGTTTCTCCCTGCACATTTTCGCTGCCGGCACTTCCCAGCGCCCCCACCAGCGCGCCATGGTTGACTTGATTCGAAATCATCTTGCATGCGGTGACGATATCGTTGAGCAATGCGGTGAATTCGCCAGTTGCGCCTGGTGCGTGACGCTGCTCTTCACTAAAAAATTGGGTGATTGTGGTGCCGTGTTGCATGGAAGATCCTCGTTGAAGTAAGCGCATCCGACCTTGTATTCGGCGATGAATGCGCGAAAAGGCAAACAAGTTGAAAAATTTTCCGCCACGAAGAATATAAGGACATCAAGGTGTGGATTCGACGCGCTTTCGCAATATCTTTAGGATGGATCTACCTGTCCATCAGGGCTGATAACTTGCTTGGTCAAACCCCTATGCCAGCATGACCAAATTGACGGCAAGCTTTCATATCCATTTGAAAATTGCAGGAATTAGGGTGGAGACTTTGCGTTGGAACGCGTATCATTACCGGCTTTTTACAGGCCTGGACACTGCCTTGCCGGCATCGCGTGTAATGAGGATGACCGGGGCGATTCCCGGAAACTGGCTGACCAAAACGCCTGAAATAGATCTAAACGCCCGGTCCTATTAACATAGAGTCGTTCCTCGAACGCTTATTGATCCCTTCGGAGTTCCAATCCATGGCAGATCAGCCACAGATTCCCCAAGCCCTGCTGCACAAGCTGAAGCGCTTTACGACCTCCTTGCTACCCGTGGACTCCGGTCGGCGCGGTGAGTGCAATCGCTGTGGCGAATGCTGCAAACTACCGTTTCCATGCCCGTTTCTGCGTTATGACGAGCAAGGTTTGAGCACTTGCGCAGTATACTATGCGCGTCCGCCAAGCTGTCGTAAATACCCGCGGGTGGCCTCCGAGAATCTGACCCAGGAGACTTGTGGCTACTATTTCGTCGACGTTCAGGATATCGGCATGAATCCTCAGCCGGAGCAGGCCGGGGGCTGAGCAACAGCGCATCGCTGGTCGGAGAGCCTTGGTCATTTTCGTTATGGCCCGGCTCGTGATGCCGAATTGCGACTGTTGACGAGGGCACGGCCGCAAAATACCGTGCATCAGGAAGAGGCACGTCATGCAAGCGACAGAATTCCTTTAGGTGATCGTACAGAAACAAGCTAAACAGGTTTTTGGCTTAGGTGTCGCCTGCCGACTCATTCGGTACCGTTATCGGCATCGGTATCGAACCGACCAACCCGCTATCCGCCAAGCTCCTCGCTGACCGCCTAGCCACGCTGTCCGAGCTTCGTGAGCATGGTCACAAGACGATCGAGCAGTGCCTTTTGCTTGCTGTTGTCGTCTGCGGACAACGCTTCGCACACCAGCAAGCACGTCCTGAATCGCAGTGCACTCCAGCGCCGAGCCTCGTGCGCTTTCAAACGACCGGCGTCGATCCGCGCTCGTCGCTTTGCCGTTACCCTCGGCAATCTTCAGCGCGATGGCCTGCGATGCGCGCCTAAGATGCGCATGGGCGTTGATCCTTCGCGTTACGCTGTCCTTTCACATGCTCGCAGTCGCGCTATGGCCCAGCCGACAGACTCGATGGCCGCACGGTCGACGTCGAGCTTCTCATGACCGCATGGCATAGGGCGTTTTCTCTCTCGATTCCGATTCCGATAGCGACCCCGACCCCGATTGCACTCCGCCGATGGCTGGATAGTGTTGTATAGGTTATTCATGAACCGCTACTAAGCAGCAAATCTGGCGCCGGATTCTCGTTCGCCTTCGCGCAGCAGCAACCCGCTTACGCATGCTCTGCTGCGGAAGTCGCGAGAGCGTTTGCAGTCGTTGTCGTAATCGTGGTCCTCATCGATAACCCACGACGAGCGATTACGACAATGACAAACAGCAGAAACGGCGGCGGGACATCCGTACCGCTGCACTCGTCGCTCCATGGGCAGGTTACCGCAACGTCGATACCGGACGAGAAGATAAGCCAGGTGATCTGTTTCTTGACAGAAAATCGCCCTAAACAAAGACATTGCGCTGGTTACGTCGAAGACTTCTATTGCTTCCTTCCCTTTGCGTCTCTGCGCGTGCTTCCTCTTCCCCTCGCTTTTGCATCTGCGCGCGAGCTTTTTTCTTGGTGCCTCTGTGCGAGCCTATTCCTGCCGCGTCGCAACAGAGTACGACCTCGACATCGCGTTAATCAGGAAGAGCCAGGCAACGCAGGCGACACAATCCATTCAAACAGCACATCCGATAGCAATCACATTATTTTGAGGTCTAACCCGTTGAAGATCGAATTGAGCATGGCTTCACGATATGAAGTGCGCCTCAGCATTGCGCCGCTATGTAGCGCTCGATGCCGGTTGCTTCCAACAGTCCCAGCTGCTGCTCATACCAGTAGATGTGCTTTTCTTCTACTTCCGCCAGGATCGTACCCAGCAGCGCGCCGGTTTGATAGTCGTTCTCTTCGTGGCAGCAGGCGATGGCCGTGCGCAGCTGCTCATTCAAGCGATACTGAGCATCGAGCTCTTTGCGCAACATATCGGGCACGTTGCTCGCCGTGCTGAACGAGTGACGCTGGCTTATGTCCGGTGTAGTGCCGAGAAAGAGTACGCGTCGTAATAATCGGTTGAGCCCGTCGCGCGCGGCTTGCAATGTCCCATCGGCATGCTCAGAGAGTTTCGCCAAACCGCGATCCTCATAGATGCGCGCGTGCAATAATGTGATGTCTACAACGCCAAGCAGAGTCTTGATCAGGCGCTGAAGATGAGCCGTGACGCGGGAGTTGCCTTTCATGGTGATGCATGCTCCAAGAACTCGTGCAGCGGTGCGGATGTCCTGCTACCGTTTCTGCTGTTTGTCATTATCATTGCCGTTGTCGTAATCGCTCATCGTGGGTTATCGATTATCGATGAGGACCACGATTACGACAACGACTGCAAACGCTCTCGCGACTTCCGCAGCAGAGCACTAGCTGCATGGTATGGGTGGCTCAGCTGGGGTCAGCTCGCGCTGATGCGCCATAATTCAGCGCCGCTTTGCCGCATGTGGCGCTCGGGCGATTAGTGTGATTTATATACTTGTTTGCTTGTTTGAGTTCGTGCTGGGTTACCAACGTGGCCATACGGCGGCCAATGGCTGCGTCTCGATCCCGAGGTGTTCCACGGCCATTAGCACCGGCGTCGGGTCGGGCGAGAGACTGATCAGCACATAAAATAGACCGAGCAGACATAACGAAGCGGGCCAGGCATTCAGACTTAGGGGCTTCATCGCGGTGCCAAACGAGCGTTTCAGGCGGCGATCGAGCAAATCCACGCTGGCGGCTTCGTCCAGTACTAGGTGCGTGACATAGCCCAACAGCGTAAAGCCGCCCACCAGCCAGGCGGAGAGCGGTTCCAGCTGCAGCCATCGACTCGCAGCCACCGTGCTGCACAGCGATAGCACCAGCGCCATGAGCAGGCTATGCCAGATGCCCCGGTGCACGGTGAAATGAGCGAACAGCATACGCACCGGAAAGCGCACCGCAAGCCATACGGCACCCCAGATGAGCATCAATTCGACGATCTTGAGCCGATCGGCAAATCTGAATGCGACAAGAAAACCAGCAAAAATGCCGCCCAATTCGAACACAGCGCGCGTTGGCTTGGAATCGTCGGCGTCGATGTCCGGCAGCAGGCTTGCCGCCACGCCCACCATAAACAGCGCCTGGGTCTCCTCGGCATTGCTCAGGCCTTGACCGAAGCTGGCAAAGGCGCCGACGCTGGAAATGACTGCACCGCCGATTAAATGCGTCTTGAAATTGGCCATGATGAGCCCTGTGCGCTGGAAACAGTCCCCCCGAGGAGAGCAGATTAATCATCGTACAGCTGCGGTCCCCATCCGAGTTCCTTCGCGCGTACAATCGCATTGTCGTAGATGCGCCGGTGCCGCTCGCGCAATGTATCCGGTAATTTCGACGCCATGTGGCCATAAGGACGCCAGGCGTCGGTGACTTGATCATATAGATGCTGAATCGCTGCGACGCTCCAGCCGGCGCAGGTCTGTTCTTCGGGAATCAAGCCGAATACCTGCGCATCGCGGACAATATTGCCGGTTGGTGTCATTCCGCCATAGGCGTCCTGATCCAGACCAACATAGGTTTTCTGATTGGACATGCTATTAGTTTATGATGCTGAGGATCGTCAATTGGCATTGTCCTGCACAATGTGCTCAAAACACAACTTGGGTGCTTTCCCTGCCCTGTATCAAGATCGAAATCGGTCCGGTGTTGCTGCCGGCGCCAACAGGCCGCGGCTCGCATCCCCTCGTTTGGCCCAGCCGCCCGCCAGGGTTCCAAATCATGATCAGGCCGGCATCAGCGCCAGCAGCAACCGTCAGGAGCGGCTATCCAGATGCAAGAAACCATCGTTGATCTGATCCGTCATGGAGAACCGGTGGGCGGGCGCATGTTTCGCGGCAGCGGCTGCGACCATCCGTTGAACGCGCATGGTTGGCAACAGATGCGCGCGGCGCTCGGCGATGCGGCGCCCTGGGATCAGATCCTGACCTCGCCGATGGCGCGTTGTCGCGAATTTGCGTTGGAATTGGCCGTGCGCCATCATTTGCCGCTGGCGGTGGAACCCCAGCTGTGCGAGGTTGGCATGGGGCGCTGGGAAGGCCGTCGTCCAACCGAGGTCGCCGCTGCCGAGCCGGATGCGTTTGCCGATTTTCTGCGCGATCCGCTCATGCACCGCCCCCCCGAAGGCGAGCGCCTGGAACATCTGCGTGCGCGTATCGGTAATGCCTACGACCGCCAGTTGGCGGCCTGGCCGGGCCGTCATCTGCTGATTGTCTGTCACGCCGGGGTTACCCGCGCCCTGATGGGCCATTTGTTGAATGCCGATGCGCTCGGGTGGTGGCGAATGCGGGTCGATTATGCCGGGCTTGCTCGCATTCGCCACGGACAGCACGGTGCGAGCATCGAATATTTCAATGCCGAGCGCATACGCCCGTTGAATGGCTGATCGATGATGTAGAGCATTGCAAGCTGGGCTATACTGCATCGCGTTGCCCGGGCCGCGCTCGCTGGCCACCTTCTGATTTTCCACACTTTATTTTATTGTCTGCCCGCGTCCGATGACGCGCGAGGAGCTGTTTTTGTGATCGAGACCCTGCGCAACATTGCGATTATCGCCCATGTGGACCATGGTAAGACGACTCTGGTCGACAAATTGCTGCAGCAGTCCGGCACCCTGGGCGAGCGCTTCGGGCCGGTGGAACGGGTGATGGATTCCAATGACCTGGAGAAGGAGCGTGGCATCACCATCCTGTCCAAGAATACAGCCCTGCGCATTGGACTGAGTGGACAGGAATACCGTATCAACATCGTCGATACTCCCGGACATGCGGACTTCGGCGGCGAGGTGGAGCGCGTGCTGTCCATGGTAGATTCGGTATTGTTGCTGGTAGATGCCCAAGAAGGTCCGATGCCGCAGACGCGCTTCGTAACCAGCAAAGCCTTCGAGCATGGGCTGCGGCCGATCGTTGTCGTCAACAAAATCGACAAGCCCGGCGCACGGCCAAACTGGGTGATCGACCAGGTGTTCGATTTGTTCGATCGCCTTGGGGCCAACGATGAGCAGCTGGATTTTCCAATCATCTATGCTTCCGCCATCCATGGTTATGCGGGCCTGGAGGACAGCGTAAGCGAAGGCGACATGACCCCGTTGTTCGAGGCCATCGTCGAACATTGCCCAGCGCCGGATGTGGATCCGGAAGGGCCGTTTCAGATGCAGATTTCGACGCTCGATTACAGCTCTTTTGTCGGCGCCATCGCGGTGGGGCGTATCCAGCGCGGCAGCGTGCGCTCGAACCAGCAGGTGGTGCTGGTCAAGCGCGACGGCGTGACACATCGGGCCAAGATTGGCCTTGTCTATGGCTACATGGGGTTGGAGCGTACCGAAGTGCCATCGGCGCGTGCTGGCGACATTGTGGCATTGACCGGTATCGAGGCTCCGAATGTCTCCGACACCCTATGCGATCCAGATATGGTCGAAGCGCTGCCCGCGCTGACCGTCGACGAGCCCACCGTGACCATGACGTTTCAGGTCAACACCTCTCCGTTCGCCGGCAAGGACGGTAAGTACCTGACATCGCGTCAGCTCAAAGAACGGCTGGAACGCGAATTGATCCACAATGTCGCGTTGCGCGTGGAGGGTGGGAACGATCCGGAAAAATTCCGCGTGTCCGGGCGCGGCGAATTGCATCTATCGATCCTGCTCGAAAACATGCGCCGCGAGGGCTACGAGATGGCCGTTTCCAGGCCGGAGGTCATTTTCCGCGAGATCGACGGTAGGATCTGTGAACCCTACGAACAGCTCACCGTGGATCTCGACGAAACCAACCAGGGCGCTATCATGCAGGCTCTCGGCGAGCGCCGCGGCGAACTCAAAGACATGTTGCCCGACGGTCGAGGCCGGGTGCGGCTCGACTATCAGATCCCATCCCGCGGCCTGATTGGCTTTCAGACCGAGTTCATGACGCTAACTTCCGGTACCGGTCTGAAGTACCATGTCTTTGACCACTATGGTCCGGCCAACCAGAGCGGCATCGCGCCTCGGCGCAACGGCGCGATGATTTCCAATTCCCAGGGCAAGGTTCTGGGGTATGCCCTGTTCAATCTGCAAGAGCGTGGCCGTATGCTGGTGTCGCCGGGGGAAGAGGTCTATGAAGGTCAGATTGTCGGCATCCATTCCCGCGACAACGATCTGGTCGTGAATCCGCTCAAGGCCAAGCAATTAACCAATATCCGCGCTGCTGGCTCAGACGAGAACATCCTGCTGACGCCGCCCGTGCGTTTCTCGCTGGAGCAGGCGCTGGAATTCATCGAGGATGACGAATTGGTGGAGATCACACCCAGCGCGATCCGCATCCGCAAGCGTTACCTGAAGGAGCACGAGCGCAAGCGCGCCGCACGCGGTTGACTCAATCTGGGACCGCCGGCTTTGCGGCCGGCGCGTGGCCAGTCAGGAGAATTTGGCGCGGCTCAATGCTGCGCCAGAGACCTAGGCAATCGCGAAAATCCTTCAAACCCGAGCCAAATCCATACGAGCTGAACATGCGCAAGGAGACGTGCCAAGTCGCTCTGGCCGCAAGATCGCCTGATGCGGGCATCGAGCCCGCATCAGGCGAGGCCGGCTGGAAAGCCGGCGCTCCCAGTAGCCGGCCGCACCCTGGGGTATCTTCAGTTAATGTGTCGAGAAGACAGTGGCCTACAGCCTTGCTCCCGGGAAAGGCGCGGCGCTCGCGTCCGCTCCGCTGGCATCGCCTGAAGGGTCGCCCGCAAGCGGGCTCCTACGCCGACCGGCTCCCATGGCGCGTAAAAGTCCGCTTGCGGGCGAGACGCCTTGGCGCCCCTCTGCGCACTCTGCGGTGAACCCTTACATTCTTTGACGGCAGCACCCCGAAAAGGTACCGGTCCGGCACCGCAAGGGTCGGCTATTGCAGATAAGGGTGAACAAGGCTCAGTCCGAGTCCAGGTCGTTGCCCCACCGTACTGAGAGTGCTCGACCTACTCGAAACTCCGCATCAACGGCCGTCATAACCCTCTGGGCTCATAGCTTCTGCATGCGCAAACAATTGATAGGCCGGATTATCGCTCTCGTCCCAAAACGGATAGCCGAGACCGACCAGCATGTGGTTCAGCTCCGCATGATCCTTGTCGGCTACCTGGATGCCGATCAGCACGCGACCGTAGGCAGCGCCATGGTTGCGATAATGAAACAAGGAGATGTTCCAACGCCGACCCAGGCCGCTGAGGAAATTCAACAATGCACCTGGCCGCTCGGGAAACTCGAAGCGAATCAGGCGCTCGTCGTTGACCCCGAGGGCACGCCCGCCGACCATGAAGCGGATATGCAGTTTTGCCGTTTCGTTGTCGCTCATATCGATAACCGAGAATCCCTTGCCGCGTAACCGCTCGGCGAGTTCTTCGCGCTCCGCCGTGCCGCCGCTAGTTTGCACACCAACAAAGACCTGCGCCTGCTCCGGATCGGAATAGCGATAGTTGAACTCGGTGATCTGGCGCTTGCCCAATGCCCGACAGAAGGCGAGGAAACTGCCTGGTCGCTCCGGCACGCCAACCGCGAACAAGGCTTCCCGCCGCTCACCGAGTTCGGCGCGCTCGGCCACATGGCGTAGCCGGTCGAAGTTGATGTTGGCTCCGCTCTCGATGGCGATCAGGGCTTGGTTCACGACGCCCTCGCGCTCTACCCAACGCTTGAGCCCAGCCACTGCTAGGGCGCCAGCGGGCTCGGCGATGCCGCGGGTGTCGTCGAAAATGTCTTTAATGGCGGCGCAGATTTCGTCGGTGCCCACAAGCACCACTTCATCGACCATGTCGCGGGCAATACGGAAGGTCTCCTTGCCAATCTGTTTGACCGCGACTCCGTCGGCGAATAAACCCACCTCCTTCAGCGTCACGCGCCTGCCGGCAGCCAGCGCCGCATGCAGGGTGGGCGCCTCTTCTGGCTCGACGCCGATGATCTTGATCTCGGGGCGAACGTACTTGACATAGGCCGCGATCCCAGCAATGAGCCCGCCGCCGCCCACCGGCACGAAGATGGCGGTGGGCGGCTCTGGATGCTGACGCAGGATTTCCATACCGATGGTGCCCTGGCCCGCGATCACATCCGGATCGTCAAACGGATGGATGAAGGTCAGCCCGCGCGTCTCGGACAATTCCAGAGCATGGCTATAGGCTTCGTCAAAAGAATCGCCATGCAGGATTGCTTTGGCACCCCAGCCGCGCACCGCATCCACTTTGATCCCAGGGGTGGTCCGCGGCATAACGATTAACGCTTCGATGCCGAGCCGCGAGGCCCCCATCGATACCCCTTGGGCGTGGTTACCGGCGGAGGCTGCAATGACACCGCGCGATAGAGCCACTTGACTTAAATGCCGCAGTTTGTTGTAGGCCCCGCGTAGCTTGAACGAGAATACCGGCTGCAGATCCTCGCGTTTCAGGAAGACCTGGTTGTCAAGTCGATGCGACAGGCTTTTGGCCAGGGTTAAGGGAGATTCGGAGGCCACGTCATAAACCCGGGCCCGGAGGATGCGCTCGATGTAGGACTGCAACATGAAAATGGTATTCGTTGGCAAACAAAAGTTACAGCATGTGCCGGATGAGGATGGCCGGGCTTTGCTATCATTGCGATCTTTGCAACTATCCCAGAAGAGGCCCGAATATGGATCAGGACGCATTGAAGAAACAGGCTGCGGAGGCCGCGCTTGACTACGTCGAAGGTGGCATTGTTGGTGTTGGTACCGGCTCCACGGTGAATCACTTTATCGACTATCTTGCCACCATCAAGGGGAAAGTCGAAGGCGCTGTGTCGAGTTCCGAGGTTTCCACCGAACGCATGCGCCAACATGGCATCCCAATAATGGATCTCAATGCGGCCGGTGATCTGGCGTTGTATGTGGACGGCGCGGATGAGTCCAACCAAGATCTACAACTGATTAAGGGTGGTGGCGGCGCGCTGACACGCGAGAAGATCATCGCCGCAGCCAGCGCAAAATTCGTCTGCATTGCCGACCAAAGCAAGCTGGTTGATCTGCTCGGCAATTTCCCGCTTCCGGTGGAAGTCATCCCGATGGCGCGCAGCTATGTGGCGCGCGAGCTGGTCAAGCTCGGCGGCACGCCGATTTGGCGCGAGGGCTTCATCACCGACAATGGCAACCTGATCCTCGACGTACAGGGTATGCAAATCCGCGAGCCCGCCAAGCTGGAGCAGCAGATCAATAATCTTGCGGGCGTGGTCACGGTCGGTATCTTTGCATTACGCCCGGCAGATGTGTTGATCCTGGGGTCAGAGCAGGGGCCGCAAATCATCACTGCCTGAGCATCGGCTTAGGCCATCAGCCGCTCGTCAGCTTTTGTTTCAGAAGCTGGTTGACCTGCTGCGGATTGGCCTTGCCCTGACTCTGCTGCATGACCTGGCCCACGAAAAAGCCGAACAATTTGTCTTTACCGGCTCGATACTGTTCCACCTGTGTAGGATTGGCCAAGATGATGGCGTCGATCATCTGCTCGATTGCGCTGCTGTCGGTGATCTGTTTCAGGCCCCTAGCCTCGATCACCGCGTCGGCGTTACCCCCGCCTTCGCCGGCCCACAGAGCGTCGAATACCTGTTTGGCAATCTTGCCGGAAAGTGTGTCATCCTGGATGCGAGCAAGCAGCCCGGCGAGCTGATCTGCGGTCACCGGGCTGTCAGCGATGTCTCGGTCATCCCTATTCAGCGCCGCGGCAAGTGTTCCATTGACCCAGTTGGCAGCCAGCTTGGCATCTTCACATTGCGCTGCAACGCGCTCGAAATAGATTGCCATGGGAAGGCTCGCGGTCAGCAGCGCTGCATCGTAGTCGGTCAGGCCATATTGCGCGCTGAAACGACGGCGCATTGCGTCCGGTAATTCGGGTAGATCGACGGTGGCCGCGTCGATGAATGCATCATCGATCTCCAGCGGTAACAGATCCGGGTCTGGGAAGTAGCGGTAGTCGTTTGCCTCCTCCTTGCCGCGCATGGAGCGGGTCTCGTCTTTGTTGGCGTCATATAGGCGCGTCTCCTGCCGCACCTTGCCGCCATCTTCGAGGATGTCGGCTTGGCGTTCGATCTCGAACTCAATGGCTTTTTGCAAAAACCGAAAGGAGTTGATGTTTTTGATCTCGGCGCGGGTACCGAAGGCCTCGGCTCCGCTCGGCCGTAATGAGATATTTGCATCGACGCGGAATGAACCCTCCTGCATGTTGCCGTCGCTGATGCCGATCCAGCGTACTAACTGATGAATCTTGCGCGCGTAGGCGACTGCTTCCTCGGGCGAGCGCATGTCCGGCTCGGAGACGATTTCCAATAGCGGGGTACCAGCCCGGTTCAGATCGATACCAGTCATGCCGCTTTGCCCTGAGGAAAGATCTTCATGCAGTGATTTGCCGGCGTCTTCTTCTAAATGCGCCCGGGTCACTCCGACACATTTTACGCGACCGTCGTCGAGCACGATTTCCACCTTTCCTCGGCCCACCACCGGCAATTCGTATTGGCTGATTTGATATCCTTTGGGAAGATCTGGATAAAAATAATTCTTACGAGCAAAGACCGAACGCGGCGCGATCTCGGCACCAATGGCACGGCCGAAGCGCACCGCGCGTTGCACCGCGCCCAGATTCAGCACCGGCAACACGCCAGGCAAACCCAAATCGATGGCACAGGCCTGAGTGTTGGGCTCGGCGCCGAAGGCGGTCGAAGCGCCGGAGAAGATCTTTGATTTAGTAGCGAGCTGGGTGTGAATTTCCAGCCCAATCACGGGTTCCCACTGCATCTTGGTTGCCACCTAAGTTGGTCGAAATAAACGGCGAGGCTATGCAATTGGCCTGGGGGATATGCATCGAGCGATGTTGTTCTGTGTTGGGCAAACCACGCTCATACATGCGATTGGATTCGCAATCCTTCTTCCGCCGGGGTCCGTGTGCGGCTGCACAAGGCCGAGAGGAGGTCAGGAATGTAAGCTCTCGAGGTCCACTATGATAATGCAGCTTCAGCCGCATGACCAAGGGTAAGCGAGCCTCATCTTCACCTGAGAGACTGGCTCAGGTACTGGTTCAGGTACTGGCTCAGGTACTGGCTCAGGTACTGGTTCAGTTGCTGGCTCCGGTGCTGGCGAAGGTAGTTGGGTCTAGGGCTAGGCTGTCGAAATGTCCTGAGTTTTGATGCCAAACCGATTCCGGGTCTTGGATTGCTTGATCGAACGCACTGGGGAAGCCTCATCGGTGTCGGGGTCGCTATCGGAATCGGAATCGAATCCGCTCATCGATTAAAGCAGCCAGCTCGATTCTAATCCCTAATGTTGACCTCGACACCGATCCCGACACCGACTAAGCATCCAACAACCGGGAAGCGCTTTTTTTAGTGAGACTGCAGATTTCGACAGCCTAGTCTGGGGCTTTATCAACCGGGTGCTGTCTTTACACGGTACAAGTCGTGTTCGAACGATATGCCTCGGCATGTCAAGAAACAAGATAACACTTGAAACACGCAATAATGATAGATCGATATTAGGCGATTTCTGTCGAGAAATAGATCATCTGGCTTATCTTCTCGTCTGGCCTTGACATCGCGAAGGCGAGCGAGAACCCGGCGCGAGTGCAGCGGTGCGGATGTTCCGCCACCGTTTCTGCTGTTTATCTTTATCGTTGTCGGAATCGCACATCTTGGGTTATCGATGACGCTCACGATTACGACAACGACTGCAAACGCTCTCGCGACTTCTGCAGCAAAGCACTAGTAGGTCTATTTCTCTCCGGCAATTGCCTTGAATCATTGGCTCTGCCGCGCGATGGTTCGGAAAGTCTCAGGGCCTTGGATCGGACCCCACAATCCTCATTACCCCCACAACCACGAAAAAGATATGGCCGCCATTGCCTAACCTGGGTCCGAGCCTCATCTGTCGAGCAAACCAAAAGAAACCGTTGAACACCATACGTAAACCCTCGATCCCTTATCCGAGGGTTCGCTTGCGAGAAGTAAATTCCCGTCATTTCCAGTTTTCTGGCGACTTTTGCCAGGACATTGAACTAACTCAAGACGCTCCTTGTTGGTGGAACCTATGACCGAACCGACCAAGCCGCTGATTACGCTGAGTATCAACGGTAGAGACATTTCAGCTCCGGAGTCCCTATCTGTCATACAGGCACTATGGTATGCCGGATATCCACGTGTCAAAGGTGTCGGCTGCATGCAAGGTGTTTGCGGCTCTTGCCGGATACTCGTACGCCGAGGAGACAGCAATGAAGTTTCCACCGAATTGGCATGCGAACTTCTGATCGAAGAGGGCATGGATGTTCATTTCTTGAATTTCCCCATCCCTGCCCATCATCGCTATCAGCTCGACGATATCCCGAGCTCTTGGGAGGTGCAGGCAAAATTCCACGATATCTTCCCCGAGGCGTCAGAGTGTCGTCATTGCGGTGGCTGCGATTCCACTTGCCCCAAGGGACTTGACGTTCAGAAGGGCGTAGAACTGGCCGTGCAAGGCCGTTTCGAAGAAGCGGGTGAACAATTCGTCGAGTGCGTAATGTGCAATCTCTGTCAAACGGCTTGTCCGGAGAAGATCACACCAAACCATGTGGCGCAATTTTCCCGACGGGTCACCGCACACTTTGGTATTAGGCCGCCTAACTTGATCCATCGCCTGGAAAAAATGCGAAAGGGCGAACTGCAGATTGTCGAATAACTAGGCTATCGGGTGACTTCTGCCAAAATTCATGCCGTCCGACCTACATTGACCTCTATCTTCTGGACGAAACCGACTCGCGCCTTATGCTCCTCTGGCTGTGCAGTCGCCTCTGCAACGCAGATGCGGAATCAGAGGCTGTCCGGCATGAGTCGATAATCGCCCTGGGCTAATATCACTAGAATCAAGCGCACCATGTCTACAAAAATTCCGTATGTCGAAGCTATAAAGCACTATCGTGCGGTCACGGAGCGGCCTCTTCCGGCATCAGCAGATGCCGGCGACGAGATCCTGCAAACTTATCATCCAGATTACATCAAAGATCGCTGCATCCCGCTGACGGTTGGCGCCAACGCTGGCGACCCTTGCCACCATCAGCTTGCCGACCTACTACAAAGTGACTCTCGTATTGACGAGGCTGACTTAGCTGCTTGCTCGGAAAAAGAAACCGATGTTCTGGTGATCGGCGGCGGTGGGGCCGGCTGCGCCGCAGCTATTGAGGCTTCGCGCGCGGGAGCACGTGTCATCCTTGCAACCAAGCTGCGTCTTGGCGACAGCAATACCGTTATGGCCGAGGGTGGTATCCAGGCATCCGTGGATCGGAACGATACTCCGCAGATGCATTATGACGATACCGTAAGGTCTGCGCATGGCCAGCTTGATCGGGGTCTGGCTGCACAGATGGCAATGGACGGACCAGACGTAATTCGCTGGCTGATCCAACAGGGCATGCACTTCGATCTGGACCAGAACGGAGACTTGATCAGCCGGCGGGCAGGTGGGTCGACAGCCCCCAGGGTATTGCATTTTCGCGACTATACAGGCCTGGAGATGATGCGCGTGTTACGCGAGGCTGTCTTCAACAGCGCGGTCAAGGTCCGGGATTATTGCCCGGCCGTTGAACTCCTGTCCGATCAATCCGGGCACTGCGCCGGAGCAGTCCTATCGTCTTTGAAGTTTTACCAATATAGCCTTGTGAAGGCCAAGTCGGTCATTATCGCAACCGGCGGCATCGGCCGGCTGCACCTAAATGGATTTCCGACTTCGAACCACTTTGGGGCCGTGGGTGACGGACTTGTTCTTGCCTATCGTCTAGGCGCCAAATTGCGAGACCTGGACACCTTCCAGTACCACCCGTCCGGTTTAGCCTATCCCCTGCACCTCGCCGGCACACTGATTACCGAAGGAATCCGCTCGGCTGGCGGCTACTTGTTGAATGCACAAAGCGAACGCTTTATCGATGAATTAAAGCCGCGCGATCATGTCGCGGCGGCCATCATTCGCGAATGCAGAGAGGGTCGTGGCATCGATGCCGGAGACGGCACCTGCGGAGTCTGGCTAGATACCCCTGGTTTGGAATTACGCAATCCGGGAATGATCGAAGCGAAATTCCCCAAATTACTCCACCTGGGAACAAAGTGTGGTATTGACCCCCGCACACAGCCCATGCTCATTCACCCAACCCTGCATTATCAAAATGGCGGGGTCGTCATCAACAAAGAAGGTGCCAGCACAGTCCCGGGGCTGTTTTGCGTCGGCGAAGCCTGTGGTGGCGTACACGGCCGCAACCGACTGATGGGGAATTCTCTGCTGGATATCATCAGCTTCGGACGCAGGGCTGGGATAGCAGCAGCGAAGCGCGCGCGTACCTTTGCGCGGAGCCAGACGAAAGTATCCATTGATCATCTCAGTACCTTCAGGCGCGAACTCATGTTGGCCGAAATGCCGCTGAACCAGAAGGGGCCGATCTTATTCCCCGAATATGCCAAATTCGAAAATGACTCGGATTACAGCGGTCTACGCAAGAATTCGGGGGCGGTTACGCAATGAATAAACACGTATTGAATCAAGTGCTGCTTCAACCGGCTTGTAAAGTCGGTACTGACTATGATGCTTGGATGTGGGATGTCGGAGGCAAGGGACTAGAGCGGGCATTGGAAAACCCCGAGGTCCTAATCGATATGGTGAAAGCTGCTGACCTGCGGGGACTCGGGGGAAGCGGTTTTCCAACCTGGTTCAAATGGGATGCAATTGCCAAGGAATCCGGCGAAAAGTATCTGATCTGCAACGGTAATGAAGATGAACCGGGTACGTTTAAAGATCGGATGCTAATGGAGCGATGCCCGCACCAACTTATTGAAGGGGCGACCATCACGGCGCTTGCCTGCGGCATCAGTCATATTATCTTTTATTTAAACCCAGATTTCACCGCCGGCATCACCGCTCTGAGTCGTGCATTGGAACAATGGCAGACATCAGAATGGCCCGGTCGCATTCGGGAAAAGCACGGGTTACGAATCGACTATAAAGTTCATCCAAGTTCCGGACATTACATCGGTGGAGAGGAAACCGCGGCAATCGAATCCGTGGAAGGTAAATTTCCCTTTCCCCGAAAAAAACCACCCTACCCATCTAGCTATGGCGTGTTCGGCCATCCAACGCTAATTAATAATGTCGAAACCCTTTCCAATGTTCCTCACATCGTCAGTAATGGCGTTGAATGGTTCAGAAATCGAGGGCTGGGCAAGGCCACCGGCACAAAAATATATTGCCTAAGCGGTGATGTGCTGAAACCCGGTGTTTACGAGCTACCAATGGGTACGCCACTTTCAGAACTTTTGTACGGCTATGGCGAAGGCATGTTGGTTGGTAAGGAATTAAAGGCGATCTTTACCGGAGGGCCTTCAAACACGATTCTTACTCCCAAGGATATCGACGTGCCAATGGATTTTGAATCGGTGGCAGCTCGCCGATCCGCGCTTGGTACAGGAGCGATGATCGCTGTGTCACAGGGTACCGGCATCGTAAGAAAAGTCGCAGAATACGTCGGCTTCTTTGCCGAATCCTCCTGTGGTCAATGCCCGTCTTGCAAGACTGGTACCTACAACATGTCACAACTGTTGAACCGCATCGGTACTGGGGAAGGTCGTCGATCAGATCTTGACAGTCTGATCAATCTTTGCAAAATCTTACCGGGTTCCGGTCGCTGCGCTCTGGTCAACGGTGCCGTCAAGGTGCTGGATAGTTCCCTTTATCATTTCATGGACGAATATGAACAAGCGCTGAGAGACTCCTGATCAATCACATGGGTGCAGCAATAAGGCGATTTCTGCCGAGAATTCTGTCGCCCGGTATGCCTTATTGTGCGGCCTCTTTGCTGCGACAACCCGCCCCATAGAACGATTATAGGCGGGTTGCCGCTCCGCGAAGACGAACCAAAATCCGGCGCCAGCCGATCTGTTTCTCTCCGGAGATCGCCTTCGTACCGAACATCTTGCTTGAAGGGATTCTGTTGCTTGCATAACACACTTCTTCCTGATGTACAGTATTCTGAGGCCGCACCCTCGTAGAATATTCACCTCATTCGTCCGTGATGAAGCTACTCAGGATGCAGTTCGGATTCACCGTAGTGACCAGAGAAGAGGGATGCATTCGCCTCGGCCTCTCTGCGTCTCTGCGGTGAATCAAACTCCACTCTGGTTGAATAGCTGAACAATCTACACGAGCAGCGCCGGGCCAATCCAACCTAAGTTGCTGATTTTTAGCTTTCCACCGTAGATTTTTTCGAGGAGTATTTGGGCATTGAGAACTCATCCGGCTCGATCCTGGATCTTACGCATTTCGCTGACCAACTCATCTTGTCGCATGCATCGACGATTCCTGTGCCACGGACCCCAACCCGCTGCACAGAGTTCCGTTTTCGAAAACCGGTTTTCATTCCGAACAGTTAGACAGGGCCTGTTGTTGAATCTTGCATGCACAAATTTCGTGCAAAAGGACGATGGAGCAATTTACCTGTATCATGCATCGCTTCGAGCGTGGCGCACCTGTGTATGCGCATTTTTTCATGTTTTTTTGGCCTAACGCAAATCGTTGACTTTGGCGCCCGTCTCACCGATGATTCGGATCAAACAATAGCGACCAGCACTGGAAGGGTCCAGGCTGGTATCCTAGCCAAGGCATACGTGCATATCTGCCCTCTGCCGGGCCGGCAACCTGTTCCCAAAGTAAGATGCCCATCTTCCGATAGGTCAGCAACCGGAAAACGCGTTTCCATTGCCCAGGTTGGCATTATGGATTATGCGTTAGCCAAGTATCAGGCGCGAGACCTCGAACGATCAACAACAGCGTAACCACAAACGGAGAGTTCCAATGTCAGTAAGAGTTTTTATCAAGCGCCACGTACCCAGGAACGAGGCCCCGAAGCTAACCGAATTATTAAAACGGATGCGCAGCTTCTCGTTGGCTCAGCCGGGCTACGTTTATGGCGAAACCCTTGCGCGGCACGATCAACCTGAAGAATATCTGGTGATCAGCACTTGGCGCTCGATCGAGGATTGGAACAACTGGATGAACAATCCACAACGAGCGGAGGTACAGCAGGAAATCGATCTATTGCTTGGCGAAGAAACCGAATATGCCGTGTATGAGCATGTTTAGAATATTCCAATTTAATGATACAGAGCTTGGATGACTCGAGCCCAGCTGCGCCATGCCCAAATGATTCGAGCCGTGATCCGAGCCTTGATCCAAGCCGGACAGCATGCGAGCCGGCATGATCCAAGATGTGATACGTTCGCAAACAATCATCGGCCGCACCCATTCTCCCGGTGCGCGCTGTTGTCTTTTTAAACCATCATGATGCTTTGCCAGGAGACCGCGCAACATGCCTTTCGAAAAACTCGAGCTCCTTCGCTCTAAGAAACAAAAACTTTCTGTTGGAGGTGGTCTCGACAAGATCGAGAAACAGCATGCGAAAGGCAAGCTGTCCGCTCGCGAACGGCTTCTGCTCCTATTCGACGATCAAACCTTCGTCGAGTTAGACGCATTCATTAAATGCCGATGCACCGACTTTGGTCTCGGCGAGCTCGATATGGACGGCGAATCCGTGGTCACGGGTTATGGCAAGGTCGACGGCCGCATTGTTTACGCTTTTTCGCAGGACTTCACCGTGACCGGCGGCGCGCTCGGAGAAATGCATTCAAAAAAGATCGCCAAGGCCATGGATGCGGCGGTCAAGGTAGGCGCCCCAGTCGTTGGGCTGAATGATTCCGGTGGAGCACGCATACAAGAAGCAGTCGACGCACTTTCCGGATATGGCGATCTATTCTATCGCAATTCGATTTTCTCAGGCGTCATACCGCAGATTTCCGCTATCATGGGGCCTTGTGCGGGCGGTGCGGTTTATTCTCCGGCTCTAACCGATTTCGTGTTCATGGTCGATCAAACATCACAGATGTTCATCACCGGCCCGCAGGTCATCAAAACGGTTACCGGGGAGCAAGTATCGGCCGAAGCTCTCGGTGGCGCTATGACGCATAACAGCGTCAGCGGTAATGCACACTTCATCGCCGATACAGATCAAGCCTGCATCAAGGAAATCAGACGCTTACTCGGTTATCTGCCATCCAATAATCTGGAAAAGGCGCCTACCTATCCGGTCAACGACGACCCGAACCGGTATATCGAAGATTTCAATACGCTGATACCAGACGAAGCAAACAAGCCATATGACATACGTGAGGTGATTCTACCCATGGTCGATCATGGCGAGTTCATGGAATGTCAGCCGTATTTTGCAAAAAATCTAATTACCGGATACGCAAGGATCAATGGACAATCCATTGGCATCATTGCCAACCAACCATTGGTGATGGCCGGTTGTCTTGACATCAACGCCGGCGACAAGGCCGCTCGTTTCATCCGCACCTGCAATGCATTCAATATTCCGTTGCTGACCCTGGTGGACGTTCCCGGATTTCTCCCGGGGACAACCCAGGAATATGGCGGAATCATTCGCCACGGCGCCAAGATTCTCTACGCTTACAGCGAAGCAACCGTACCCAAAGTGACCTTGATCACGCGCAAGGCCTATGGCGGCGCCTATGTTGCGATGTGTTCTAAATCGCTTGGCGCCGATATGGTATTCGCCTGGCCATCCGCAGAGATTGCGGTAATGGGGTCAGAAGGCGCTGTCAATATTATTTTTAGACAAGCCATTGCCGCAGCGGAAAACAGCGCGGAGACGAAAGCGAAGTTCGTCGCGGAGTATGAGGCTGAATTTGCAACGCCATACAAAGCCGCGGAACGCGGATTCGTCGATGACGTGATCGAGCCTTATACCACAAGGCAAAGAGTCATCGACGCGTTCAATATGCTGGAAAGCAAACGCGAAACCCGCCCGGCCAAGAAAAACGGCAATATCCCGCTTTGATTCGATGAGGTTCAAATGCAGATCGTAGAATTACTCGCCTTGATGTCAGATCCCGAAACGATCAAGAGCCTCAGCTTAAACCAGCGTTTGATGGCCGGTTTGTATACCACGTTGCTGGGAATGGGGATTACATTTCTGGCCCTGATCGTGCTGATGTTTTTAACGAGCCTGATGGATAAGGTCGGAGGAAAAGAAAAAACTCCGACAACCGCTCCGCGCGCGTCCAAGAAGGCACGATCCAGTAAGAAGAAAGCAGAAGTTAGTCAGCAAGCGTCGGATGACGAGGAGATCGCGGCAGCCATCACAACGGCTCTTGCAATCATGTTGGAAACTTCAACAAGCAACTTCGTGGTAAAGAGCATAAGAAGAGTCGAAGACTCATCTACATCCTGGAGCCGAGCCGGGCTTGCCGATCAATTGCAAAGAAAATTCTAAATCTCAAGGGGGCAGAAGCAAATGAGAACCTTTAAAGTCATTGTCAATGGCAACGAGTACGAAGTTGGTGTCGAAGAGCTGAGAGGCGGATCGGCTGTCGCCCAAGCTCCAGTCACCCAAGCTCCAGCCGTTGCGCCAACTTCTCAAGCACCAGCGCCACAGGCTGCACCGGCGCCACAGGCCGCACCAGCGGCCAGCAAGCCATCGCCGCCGCCGAGCAGTGGAGGCGGTGGGGAAACCATTACCGCGCAGATGCCTGGAACAATTGTAGATATCCTAGTCAAGGAAGGCGAAAACGTGACACGGGGGCAAAGCCTGCTGGTACTGGAAGCGATGAAAATGGCTAATCAGATCGTCGCGCACCAAGACGGCACGGTAGCTGAGATCGCGGTGGGTCCCGGCGATTTAGTCAATGCCGGTGACGTCTTGGTCGTCTTGTCCTAACGCCGTTGGTTTAAACGAGGAGATTCCTTCCATGTTGGAAGCGCTCTTGGATTTTGCGTACTCCACCGGGTTTCCCGGCCTGGACTGGCGCGTATTTACCATGATGGCGATCGCTTTCGTCTTGCTGTACCTTGCGATCGTTCACCAGTTCGAACCCCTGTTGCTGGTACCAATCGCCTTTGGCGTGATCCTGACCAATCTTCCCAGCGCCGGTCTGATGAGTCCACCCGTGCTGGAAATTACCGAGCATACTTTCCATACACAGGAACCTGGCGGTCTGCTGTATTACTTGTTTCTGGGGGATGAGCTCGGCATCTTTCCACCGCTGATTTTCCTCGGCGTCGGCGCGATGACGGATTTCGGCCCACTGATTGCTAACCCAAGAGCATTATTATTGGGTGCCGCCGCACAATTTGGCATTTTCATCACCTTTATCGGGGCGATCGCGTCCGGTCTGTTCAATGCGCAACAGGCCGCTGCCATTGGTATTATCGGTGGAGCGGATGGGCCTACCGCCATTTTTCTATCATCGAAGCTTGCGCCGGAGCTGATGGGCGCCATCGCCGTTGCAGCTTATTCCTACATGGCATTGGTACCCATCATTCAGCCTCCGATCATGAAACTGTTGACCACCAAGAAGGAACGTGGGATCAAGATGAGTCAACTTCGTACCGTGACGCAGCGCGAGAAAATCTTCTTCCCGATCATCGTTACCATTGTCGTGTCTTTGATCGTTCCACCCGCCGCCACATTGGTCGGTATGTTGATGTTGGGAAATCTGTTCAGGGAGTGTGGAGTTGTCGCCCGACTGGAGGACACCGCAAAGAACGCGCTGATCAACATCATCACGATCTTCCTCGGGGTTACCGTCGGTGCCACCGCAACGGCTGAGAATTTTCTGCAAGTTGAAACGCTGTCGATCCTGGGGCTCGGAATCGTTGCGTTTGCGATTGGTACTGCCTCGGGCGTATTGCTGGCTAAGCTGATGAATATAACCCTGGGTACCGGGATCAACCCTTTGATCGGCTCTGCCGGAGTATCCGCGGTACCGATGGCCGCACGGGTATCTCAAGTGGTCGGCAGCAAGGAAGATCCAACCAACTTCCTTCTGATGCACGCGATGGGTCCGAATGTTGCCGGGGTGATCGGTTCGGCAGTCACCGCTGGGGTATTCTTATCCATGTTTGGTAGTTGATCGGGTCGTAGGAAGCGGGCCGAACCAAATGCGACCCGCTGCGCTCCAAATGCGCGTACCACCTGATTCGCTTAACCCACTTACCTAACCAAAAATTGGAGGAGAAACATGCAGGTTCTCAAGATTGACCATCTTGGTATTGCAGTTGACAGTATCGACCAGGGCAAGAATTTCTGGACTGATGTACTGGGCCTTGAATTTGCCGGTGATGAAACGGTTGATGAGCAAAAAGTCACGACTGCCTTCTTCCCCGTTGGCGAAAGCGAGGTCGAACTTCTGGAGTCCACCGCACCGGACGGGCCGGTCGCGAAGTTTATCGAAAAGAAAGGTCAAGGCTTCCAGCACGTTGCCTTTCGAGTGCCAAACATCGACGAGGCGCTGGCCGAATTAAAAGCAAAGAACATTCGCCTGATCGACGAACAACCACGTATTGGCGCGGGCGGTGCACGCATCGCGTTCCTTCATCCCAAAGCAACGGGTGGAATCTTGGTCGAATTATGCGAGCGTTCATAGCTGTCGTCATAACAGCTCGAGTCTGACCTGCCTGCCCGCCATGGGATTCTAAATTTGACACCTGCCACTCAGTGGGTGATCGCGGCTTGGCCGCATCACCCGGTGAGCGGCAAAGGTGGGCAGTATGAACCCTCGTTGATGCCCTGGATGTCGATCCGGAGCGCTTCGCGAGTCCAACAGCGCACAAACTCCAAGGCAATCGCAGCAAGCCTTATCTGCTCGCAAGAGCTGATACCGATGCACTGATGCCTGATATCGGACCTGACACTGGGTTTAGTTATGGGCCTGGCTATGGGCTTTTTTCAGCCCAATCGCGATTCGCCGGAGGCTTGAATGACCACATCTCCATGCAATCAGGTCAGGTGCAACCCCTTGACGCGTTATTGCCAGTACCCTAGCTTTTAGCCGGTGCCGTAATTCGCTCGCGTAACCTTAAGGATGCGCGAATGCGCCTTAGCCTTGCGCCGTCGTCCCTTTGAGGAGGTTGGCGGCAACCTATAACCTGCTCAGAGCCAAGTAACCAAACGGGACCTTTATGACCAATCACGTGAATTTTACCGAAGAATTCTCGCCGCCGAGTTACGAAGAGTGGCGTGGCGAGGTGGACAAGGCGCTGAAGGGCGCCCCCTTCGACAAGAAAATGACCAACAAGACCTACGAGGGGATTACCCTTCAACCGGTCTATACGCGCCGGGACTGGCAGCAGCAGGGCGACCCGTCCGGCTTCCCCGGCGCAATGCCGTTTACACGCGGCCAGAGCGCATCCGGGAATCGGGTTGCGGATTGGCAGGTTCGGCAGGTGGTCACCTATCCGGAACCGAAAGATGCCAACGAAATCATCCTCCGAGACCTACAGCGAGGCGTCAGCGCACTGACCTTACGCTTCGATCAAGCGGCGCGCAACGGCTTGGATGCAGACAACAGCGCGGCAGAGGGGGCTGTCGCCATGGACGGAATCGCGGCGTACTCGGTGGATGATTTAGACCTGTTACTGACCGAAGTACACCTGAATCTAGTACCAATTACTTTGCAGGCGGGCGCCCAGTTCCTTCCGGCGTCGGCCTGTCTGATGGCCTTGTGGAACCGGCGGGGTGTCGCGAACGATCAGGCTCTGGGCTCTTTTAACGCTGATCCCCTGGGGGCTCTGGCGGCTACCGGTCAGCTCCCGGTATCGGTGGACCAAGCGCTGGCTGCGGTGGGCGAACTTGCGGTTCATACAGCAGCGACCTACCCGCATGTGGCAGCCGTTGGTGTGGATACTTCTCCTTATCATAATGCCGGCAGTGACGATGCTTACGATCTGGCAGCCGGCATGGCAACCGCGGTCGCCTACCTGCGGGCGATGACGGACGCGGGGCTCGGCATCGACGCGGCTTGCCGGCAGATTTACTTCACCTTCCCGGTCGGCTGCGATCAGTTCCTGTCGATCGCCAAAGTGCGAGCGGCACGCAAGCTGTGGGCTCGAGTAGCCGAGGCCTGTGGCGCATCCGAAGAAGCCCGCGCCATGCGTCTGAATGTCGTATCGGCAATGCGCATGATGACCCGCCGCGACCCTTGGGTGAATATCCTGAGAACAACCGTTGCCTGCTTTGCCGGTGCGGTTGGCGGCGCCGACAGCGTGACGGTGTTACCCTACGACGTGGCGTTCGGGGAGACGGACGAACTCGGCCGCCGCATTGCCCGCAATACTCAGATTATTCTCGCTGAAGAATCCAATCTGGCCAAGGTCATCGATCCGGGCGGAGGTTCCTGGTACGTGGAAAGTCGCACGGACGAGTTAGCGCGGGTGGCTTGGACCGCATTTCAAGGCATCGAGCGGGCGGGTGGAATCGCCGCGTCACTGGCGGATGGTTCGGTCGCCGCAACCATTGCTGCTTCCTACGCGGAGCGAGAGAAGAACCTGGCCAAGCGCAAAGATCCGCTCACCGGCGTAACCGAGTTTCCGAATATCGCCGAGACCCTGCCCGATCATGAACAGCCCGACCCGGCCGCGATTGCCAGTATCGCAACAGAACGGCTGTCAACCACCCGTGCGGCCGGAAACGCGGAACCCTTGGTCAGTGCTTTGAGCGCCTCAGGCAATATCGCGGCATTGGTCGATGCTGCAGCAGCGGGAGCGAGCATCGGGCAACTGGCCACCCAGCTGGCCAAGGCATCAGGCAGCACCAGTGCTTCGGTCGATGCGTTACCGACCCATCGATTTTCGGAACAGTTCGAAGCGTTGCGGGATGACAGCGATGGCCATCTAGCCCAGACCGGCAAGCGCCCGTCGATCTTCCTAGCCAACCTCGGCCCGATTGCCCAGCACACCGCGCGCGCCTCCTTTGCCAAGAACTTTTTCGAAGTCGGTGGCATCGAGGGGCTCACCAATACCGGCTTCGCCGACGTCGACGAGTGCGTTCAAGCCTATAAGGAGAGCGGCACCACAACAGCGGTCATCTGTTCTGCCGATGCCATTTATTCAGAAATGGTCCCGAGTTTGGCACCGGCACTGAAGCAAGCAGGCTGCAAGTACCTTTTCCTTGCTGGTCACCCCGGAGACAAGCGCGACCTGTACACTAGCGCAGGGGTCGACGACTTCATTTTCCTCGGCGCCGATGTGTTGGCGGCCACGCAAACCACCCTTCGCCAACTGGGGGTAATCTAAGTCATGAGCATCATTCCCAATTTTTCCGAGATCGACCTGGAAACCCAGGATTCGTCGCCAAGCGGTGGCAACGGCAGTGCAACCTGGGCGCAACGCTTCCAAGCAGAGACGGGCAAGAAACCGGAGGAGTTCTCGTGGACGACGCCAGAACAGCTGGAGGTGAAGCCGCTGTATTCAGCTGAGGATCTGGAGGGTCTTGATCACCTCGATACCATGGCAGGGATTCCACCCTATGTCCGCGGTCCGTATTCAACCATGTATGTGACTCGGCCATGGACGATCCGGCAATATGCCGGGTTTTCGACGGCAAAGGACTCGAATGCGTTTTACCGTCGGAATCTGGCGGCAGGGCAAAAAGGTCTGTCGGTGGCGTTCGACCTGGCGACCCACCGCGGTTACGATTCCGACAACCCGCGGGTTGCTGGCGACGTTGGCATGGCTGGCGTCGCCATTGATTCGATCATGGACATGCGGGTGCTCTTCGATAAGATTCCGCTCGATGAGATGACTGTTTCGATGACGATGAACGGAGCCGTGCTGCCGATCATGGCTAATTACATCGTCGCGGCGGAAGAGCAGGGGGTCAAGCCCGAACAGCTCGCTGGGACCATTCAGAACGATATCCTCAAGGAATTCATGGTCCGCAACACCTACATCTACCCCCCAGAGCCGTCGATGCGGATCATCTCCGACATCTTCGCCTACACATCGAAGAATATGCCCAAGTTCAACTCGATCTCCATCTCGGGTTACCACATGCAGGAAGCCGGGGCAACAGCGGACTTGGAAATGGCCTACACATTAGCCGATGGCGTGGAGTACGCACGCGCGGGATTGAAGGCTGGTCTCACCATCGATCAGTTTGCCCCTAGATTGTCGTTCTTCTGGGCAATCGGCATGAATTTCTATATGGAAATTGCCAAAATGCGTGCCGCCCGCATGCTTTGGGCAAAGCTGATCAAGCAATTCAATCCGCAGAGCAATAAGTCCCTTGCGTTGAGAACCCACTCGCAGACATCCGGATGGAGTCTGACGGCACAGGATGTCTACAACAACGTGGTGCGCACCTGTATCGAAGCGATGGCTTCAACGCAGGGCCACACGCAGTCTCTGCATACCAACTCGTTCGACGAAGCCTTGGCCCTGCCAACGGACTTCTCGGCGCGTATCGCCCGCAACACGCAGCTTTTCCTGCAACAGGAAAGCAATACGAACCAAGTGATCGATCCTTGGGGCGGGAGCTACTACGTGGAGCGCTTGACCCGCATGCTGGCAGAGAAAGCCTGGTCACACATCCAGGAAGTGGAAGAAACCGGCGGCATGGCGAAAGCCATTGAAGCCGGCATCCCGAAGTTGCGCATCGAGGAAGCGGCTGCTCGCACCCAAGCGCGCATCGATTCCGGTCGCCAAACCGTGGTTGGCGTCAACAAGTTCATCCTCGATCAGGCCGAAAACATTGATGTTCTGAAGGTCGAGAATGCGCAGGTCCGCCGTCAACAAATCGCTCAGCTCGAACAATTGCGTCGTGAGCGCAACGCCAAGGAGGCCGAGGAGAAATTGCAGGCGCTGACCAAAGCGGCAGAAACCAACCAGGGAAATCTATTAGAACTGGCCGTGGAGGCCGCGCGCGCAAAATGCTCGGTTGGTGAAATCTCAGATGCGGTCGAGAAAGTCGTCGGTCGGCACAAGGCCGAAATTCGCAAGATTTCTGGAGTCTATCGCAGTGAAGTCGGGGAAACGTCCGATATGATCGACACACTGAAGAAAAAAGTCGAAGCCTTTGAGCAAAACGACGGGCGGCGCCCGCGTATTCTGATCGCTAAGATGGGCCAAGATGGACATGACCGCGGACAAAAAGTGATCGCCAGTGCCTTCGCCGATCTCGGATTCGACGTCGATATTGGCCCTCTTTTCCAAACGCCGGCAGAAGTCGCCCGGCAAGCGGTCGAGAACGATGTACACATTGTCGGCGCCAGCTCGCTGGCTGCCGGGCATCTGACCTTGGTTCCGGAACTCAAGTCCGAATTGGCCAAGCTGGATCGCCCGGATATTCTGGTTGTCGTCGGCGGGGTAATCCCGCCGCAAGACTATGACGCGCTGTACAAGGCAGGTGCTGAGGCGATCTTCCCTCCGGGAACTGTGCTCGGCAAAGCAGCCTCCTCTCTGATCGACAAGCTGAACCTGACCTTGGGTTACGCTCCAAGCGAGGCAGCGTAATCGATGTCTAGCCCAGAGGCAGCAGCAAATGCCCGCGCACCGGCGCGGGCAGTGGGGCTGACCGTCGATGACTACGTGGATGGCGTGTTATCCGGCAACCGCACGATGGTCGGGCGCACGATCACGATCATCGAAAGCCGAAGCCCGAGGCATCAGGAACTGGCGCAACAGATTCTGCTGAAATTACTGGCGCATCTCGGTGAGCGCAGCGAGTCGGACTGGGCGCACCGAATCGGTATCACCGGTGTGCCCGGCGTCGGCAAAAGCACCTTCATCGAGAGCTTCGGCATGCGGCTGGTTGAAGCGGGGCAAAAGGTTGCCGTGCTTGCGGTCGACCCGTCCAGCACGGTCAGCGGTGGCAGCATCCTCGGCGATAAGACGCGCATGACCGAATTGGCGCATCATCCCAATTCATTTATTCGCCCGTCCCCCTCTTCGGGCACGCTGGGGGGCGTGGCGCGTGCAACCCGGGCCACGATGGTGGTTTGCGAGGCCGCAGGTTTTGACGTCATTCTGGTGGAAACCGTCGGCGCCGGTCAGAACGAGGTGGCTGTCGCGGCCATGACCGATTTTTTTCTGGTGCTGATGTTGCCAGGTGCCGGGGACGAATTGCAGGGCATCAAGAAAGGCGTGCTGGAAATCGCCGACATGCTCGTGATTAACAAGGCGGATGGTGATAACGAAATCAAGGCGCGTCAGGCGGCCGTGCAGTACCAAAACGCTTTACACATTATGAAGCCGGCAAGCCCGAACTGGACGCCCCCAGTGTTGATGTGCAGCTCGCTGAAGGCGGTCGGCATCGACGAGGTGTGGCAGAAGTTGCGCGACCATCGCGACATCCTGACGGCCACCGGAGAATTTCAAGAAAAGCGTCGCCAACAGCGGGTGCGTTGGATGTGGAGCATGCTGGAAAATCAGCTCCTGGATTCATTGATGACCCACCCGAAGGTCTTGCAGATCACCCCTGGCGTCGAGCACGACGTGGCCGAGGGGCGATTGACAGTGAGTCTTGCGGTGAAAAGAATCCTGGATGCCTACAGAGGAATAGATGATGCATCGGGTGTCGGGCCTGTCGCGGAGTAAGGTAATCGCCTGAGTCTTCAATACGGGTTACGCGTCGGCAATTTCATCCGGGTCGAGACCGGCAT
This sequence comes from Thiohalocapsa sp. PB-PSB1, assembly GCA_016745215.1. GTDB lineage: Bacteria > Pseudomonadota > Gammaproteobacteria > Chromatiales > Chromatiaceae > Thiohalocapsa. The sequence goes on along the minus strand of CP050890.1, from coordinate 1,214,602 downwards.
GCCGGGCGATGTGCTCCTAGGGAAACGCCGTCGGCCTTTATGCCGAGGACGATCACAAGTGCGCTCCCCAGGCCCTTCCTCAGACACCTTGAACTTGCCGAGACGATGGTGATAAGTGATGGTGCAGAAACAAGCTAAACAGGTTTTTGGCTTGGGTGTCGCCTGCCGACTCATTCGCTACCGCTATCGGCGTCGGTATCGGTATCGAACTGACCAACCCGCTATCCGCCAAGCTCCTCGCTGACCGCGTCGCCACGCTTTCTGAGCTTCGTGAGCATGGCCACAAGACGATCGAGCAGTGCCTTTTGCTTGCTGTTGTCGTCTGCGGACAACGCTTCGCACACCAGCGAGCACGTCCTGAATCGCAGCGTACTCCAGCGCCGAGCCTCGTGCGATTTCAAACGACCGGCGTCGATCCCCGCTCGTCGCTTTGCCGTTACCCTCGGCAATGTTCAGCGCGATGGCCTGCGATGCGCGCCTACCATGCGCACCTAGGATGCGCACAGGCGTTGATCCTTCGCGTTACGCTGTCCTTTCACATGCTCGCAGTCGCGCTATGGCCCAGCCGACAGACTCGATGGCCGCACGCTAGACGTCGAGCTTCTCATGAGCGAATGGCATAGGGCGTTTTCTCTCTCGATTCCGATTCCGATTCCGATAGCGGCCCCGACCCCAATTGCACTCCGCCGATGTCTGGATAGCGTGGTATAGGTTATTCATGAACCGCTACTAAGCAGCCATGCAGGTGCAGACCGTGTTGCCCGTGAGCATAGGGGCACCCACGGCCGGCAGCAATCTGAGCTTTTTGACTGAGAAAAACTCCGGCAATAGCTCATAGGACGCAGTCCAACCCGAAACTATCCTGCGCTGGTTGGGATCGAACGCAAGCTCATCGTGCTTGTTCGAGCCGATTGAGCTTGCGTGTTGGCATGCTTTGTCTTCTTGGGCTGGGCAAAGTCATGGGAACGCATGGCAGCCCGATGCGGCCGGTGAAATCTCCATCGCTCACAGGACGATTTTATCGTCCTCGACTATTCAAACTCCACAATCGGCTGGTCGACGGCAAGGGTTTCACCTGGCCAGGCATGAATAGTCAGAACCTTGCCGTCGCGAACAGCACGCAATGTATTCTGCATCTTCATGGCTTCAACCACCGCGATTTCCTCGCCTGTCTTCACTTCCTGCTCGGGCTTCACCGCCAATGAGGTCAGCAGGCCAGGCATTGGCGAGAGCATGAACTTGGTCATGTCCGGGGGCTGTTTGATCGGCATGTATTTCCACAGCTCGGCAATCCGCGGGATAACGACGGCAACCTTGGACTCCGATCCGCTGTGATAAAGGTGGTAATACAGATCGCGACGTTCCACCTGGATACACAACGGAGCGCCATTGAAAGTGCCGCGGAACAAGGGTTGACCAAATTGCCAATCACTGCGCACCGCATTGAGTTGCCCTTGGAATTCAACATCGTGACCACGATCTGTCACCGCGACTTTGACCGGATAGAATTCACCGTCCAACAGCACCACCCAGTCCGAGGGCACGTTGTATTCATGACCTGGCAACTGGTCAGAAATTTGCGCGGCACGTTGGCGATAGCGATAGTTGATCGCCGAGGCCACGGAAATGATCATCGCCGGATCATCATGAATCACATCTGCGGCGCTGAAGCCATCGGGGTATTCCTCGGCGATCATGTTGGTGGTGATGCGCCCTGCTCTGAAACGGGGATGATCCATCAGTGCCGCCACAAAGGCGATATTGTTGGCAACACCCCGGATGTAGAATCTGTCCAACGCGGTGCGCATCTGCTGGATTGCTTCCTCCCGGGTTGCACCATGGGTGATCAACTTGGCGATCATCGGATCGTAATGCATCGATACCTCGCCGCCTTCGAATACACCGGTATCGACTCGAACCTGGTCGCTGACATCTGGCGGAATGTAACGTACCAGCCGCCCGGTGGAGGGGAGAAAGTTGCGCAACGGATCTTCAGCATAGATTCGGCTTTCAATCGCCCAGCCGGATAATCTGACGTCGTCCTGTGTAAACGGCAATTTCTCGCCATCAGCCACGCGAATCATCAGTTCGACCAGATCCAACCCGGTAACGAATTCAGTCACCGGATGTTCGACCTGTAGACGCGTGTTCATCTCCAGGAAGTAAAAATGCTTGTTTGCATCGACGATGAATTCGACCGTTCCCGCGGAGTGATACTCGACAGCGTTTGCCAAGGCTACCGCTTGTTGACCCATCGCCTTGCGCATCTCCTGGTCGACGAGAGGCGCAGGTGCCTCCTCGATCACTTTTTGATGGCGTCGCTGGATTGAACATTCACGCTCACTGAGGTAAACACGGTTACCGTGGCGATCCGCGATGAGTTGAATTTCGATGTGTCGCGGCTGTTCAATGAACTTTTCGATAAAGACCCGATCGTCTCCGAAGCTTGAGCGCGCTTCATTGGTGGCACGCTCGAAACCGTCGCGGCATTCGGCATCGTTATGGGCCACACGCATGCCTTTGCCGCCACCGCCGGCACTCGCCTTGAGCATGACGGGATAGCCGACTTCATTGGCGATCTTCAACGCATGTTCCGTGTCTTCGATAATTCCATCAAAGCCAGGAATGGTGTTGACGCCGGCATCGTCGGCGAGGCGCTTGGATGTGATCTTATCCCCCATCGCTTCGATGGCATGCGATCCGGGTCCGATGAAGACGATGCCGGCGTCTTCCAACGCGCTGGCAAATTGACGATTCTCCGACAGAAATCCATAACCCGGATGCACAGCCTGCACACCGGTGTCTTTGCAGGCTTGCAGGATGCGCTCAATGACAAGATAACTTTCTGTGCTTGGTGGAGGACCGACGCATACGGCTTCATCCGCCATCTGCACATGCAGTGCACGCCGATCCGCCTCGGAATAGACGGCGACCGTTTTGATGCCCATGCGAGCCGCGGTCTTGAACACCCGACAGGCGATTTCACCTCGGTTCGCGACCAGTATTTTATCAAACATGTTGAACTCTTAACTGAAGTTGGTCGTTGCGAAGGGGCACTGAAATGGGCGAGCACCTTGTTCAGGACTGCGAAACCGTTTCAAGTGGTCATCTTAACGAAAAGTGGTCGCAGGCCAAGCCATGCTGCCAGAGCGTTTGTTGCATATGCTGTTACAGCGGATGGCACTGCTGGGGATGGCTTCGGTTGGATAGCTTCAGTTGTTACAAGGGAATGTTACCGTGTTTGCGCCACGGATTTTCCAGTTTCTTATCTCGTAACATATTCAGCGAACGACAGATTCGCTTGCGCGTCTTGTGCGGGGCAATGACATCGTCAATGTAGCCGCGGTGTCCGGCAACGAACGGATTGGCAAACTTTTGCCGGTATTCTTCAGTACGCTCCACGACCTTTTGTTCATCATTCGATTCATCGCGGAAGATAATTTTCACGGCCCCGGCTGGCCCCATAACCGCAATTTCGGCGGTGGGCCAGGCGAAATTGACGTCTCCCCGCAGATGCTTTGAACTCATGACATCATAGGCCCCGCCATAGGCTTTGCGGGTGATGACCGTGATCTTGGGAATGGTGGCCTCGGCATAAGCGAAAAGAAGCTTGGCGCCGTGTTTGATGATGCCACCGTACTCCTGAGCAGTGCCGGGCATAAAGCCGGGTACGTCGACGAAGGTGATGATCGGAATGTTGAACGAATCGCAAAATCGCACAAATCTGCCGGCCTTGATCGACGACTTGATATCCAGGCAGCCGGCAAGAACCAGGGGCTGGTTGGCGACCATACCGACCACATGACCCTCCATGCGTGCAAAGCCGACAATGATGTTCTGCGCGTGCTCCGGTTGCAATTCAAAAAAGTCGTTGTCATCCACGACTTTGTAAATCAACTCCTTCATGTCGTAGGGGACATTCGGGTTGTCCGGAATCAAGGTATCCAACGACATCTCGATGCGATCCGCGCGGTCAGGCGTGGGTCGAAATGGCGCTTTTTTCTTGTTGTTCGCTGGCAGGTAATTGATCAGGGAACGGACCATCAACAGGGTCTCGACATCATTCTCGAATGCGCGATCGCAGACACCAGAGACAGTCGAGTGGGTGATCGCACCACCGAGTTGTTCAGCGGTCACGGTTTCATGCGTCACGGACTTGACGACATCGGGACCGGTCACGAACATGTAGGAGGTGTCTTTCACCATGAAGTTGAAATCGGTCATTGCCGGTGAATACACCGCGCCACCAGCGCAGGGCCCCATAATGACAGAAATCTGCGGTATGACTCCGGATGCCATCACGTTGCGCTGGAACACTTCGGCATATCCGCCAAGCGAGGCCACTCCCTCCTGAATCCGCGCGCCACCGGAATCATTGAGCCCGATCACCGGGGCTCCCACGCGGATGGCGTGGTCCATGATCTTGCAGATCTTTTCCGCATGGGCCTCGGATAGCGATCCGCCGAACACGGTGAAGTCCTGGCTGAAAACGAATACGACCCGACCATTGATCATTCCATATCCCGTCACGACGCCGTCGCCGGGAATCTTGTTGTCAGCCATGCCAAAGTCAACGCAGCGATGCTCCACGAACATGTCCCACTCTTCGAAGCTTCCCTGGTCGAGCAGCAGTTCGATCCGCTCGCGGGCGGTCAATTTGCCTTTGCTGTGGTGGCTCTCGATGCGCTTGCTGCCTCCGCCGAGGAGTGCGGCATCACGTGTTGCTGCGAGTTGTTGAATGATGTCCTGCATTGGTCTTTCCACCTGTGGGCAATGTTGATGGTGCGCATGACGTCTTAGCGATGCAGCCCATCAACAGACCCGTATCGTCGAAAGGATTCCCGGCGGGAATCCGGAATTGGCGCATGAGGCCGAGCAGCTTGTCGCCGAGCCTGGGCAGATTGCTCCTGAAGCCCGAGCTGTTGTGCTCGCATCTGGGCCAGCTATTATCGAAGCCTTACGGAAAAAAAACCATTTATACAAGTTATATCTTTCTATCCTTGGGGCTCTGATTTCAGCCTGGGTTCATGATGATCCAGGCGACGCCAGGCGTAGACAAGATGAACAATCAGCGCAGGTGGGATGCCACTTAGATAAGAATTTAAGCGATGAAAAACAAATATTTACGCCCCGAAAGCCAGGCGCCATAGGATCTCGTCGCCGCCATGATCTCGAATAAACCGAGATGCTGGATCTTCTGATGGGTTAGCTTCGAGCGTCAGCAGGGTGCTGCCTGCGTAGAAAGTTCAGCTATTCAACTAGAATGCAGTTTGCTTCATATGCCTTGAAGGCAGCGCCCAGCAAACATCCGCCCAGCAAACATCCGCCCAGCCAACGTCAGGCTTCTCACGCCCTGATGTCATGTCTTTTCGATTCCGATCCCGATCTCGATCCCGATTAGGTAGCGCTGAGCGGGTTGCACCCTAGGGTATCTTCAGTCCATTTGTCGAGAAGACAGCGGCCTACAGCCTTTCTCCCGGGAAAGGCGCGGCGCTCGCATCCGATCCGCTGGCATCACCTGCCAGGTCGCCCGCAAGCGGGCTCCTACGCCGACCGGCCCCATGGCTGGTAAAGGTCCGCTTGCGGGCGAGGCGCCTTGGCCCCTCTGCGCGCTCTGCGTCTCTGCGATGAATCTTTACATTCTTTGCAGGCAGCACCCTGTCAGTAAACCCCTAAGCCATTGTTTACATAGAGCGTGCGTTTACCTGAGCGCCATTCGACGCAGGAGGCATTTCCCGATCGATGCGGATGCGCGCTTTTCATCGGGCATCCCCTTCCGGTAGTATGCCCGGATATCTTCAGAGTAGATTCCTCCCGGGATCGACATCAATCATATTTATTTGCGGTTGCGGTTGCGGCTGGCAATAGACAGAAATTGCTCATTCACAGATGAGTCATCTTGTCAAGTAGGATCGACCATAAAGGCCAAAGAAAACGGGCCGGAGAAAACGGGCCGGAGAAAACGGGTTGGATAAAGCACAGCTCAAAAAGGCGGGACTCAAGGTCACCTTGCCGCGGATCAAAATTCTCAACATACTTGAAGCCAGCGATGAAAACCACCTGAGTGCCGAAGATATTTACAAATCCTTATTGCTGAATTCGGAGCAAATCGGTCTCGCCACCGTCTATCGGGTGCTGACCCAGTTCGAAGCAGCTGGTATAGTAAATCGCCACCATTTTGACGGTGGCCAATCCCTGTTCGAGCTCAATCGCGGCGGTCACCATGACCACCTGGTATGCGTCGAATGCGGCAAGATCGTGGAGTTCGTCGAGGAGATCATCGAAGAACGCCAGAAGTCCGTTGCTCTAGAGCATGGGTTCACATTGGTACACCATTCCTTGACGATTTATGGGATATGCCCGGACTGCCAGCCGTAACGGCCGACGCCAAGGAAATTACACGTTTCACAGAGTATCTTCCGAAAACAGAGTATCTTTCAAAACAAGAGGAAATTCCCATGCCCTTCCCACTCGTTCCATTACTCGTTGGTGCCGCTGCCGGTGCCTTTGCAACCTACCTCTTGACCAACAAGCTGGGAGCCAAAAAATCGAGTGCTGATCAGGCTCCAGCCGAGCCGATCGATGCAAAGCCCGATGCAACCCCTTTGAGCGACTAGAATCAACGCCAACTTTGATCTTAAGCCAGTTCTGCTCCGAATAGGCCGCGACACGACAGGTCGCGGCACAAAAACGATAATTCCATCGAATAAAGCGCAACGGCCGGATTGACCCGCTGTATTGACTCAGGCGAGAAACACCCTCTCTAGGGCACCACGGCTGACATTGCCGAACCGATCCTCGGCCTGGATGAAATAGCGAACATCGCCGAGGCCCTCGGGAAGCTCGACGGTGAAATAGTTGGCGGTGGTGCGGGCGCCGGTCTGACAGGGATAGGGACCATGGTCAGTCATCGTCAAGGTCTGTTGATGATGTTCGCCGCGCAATTGCAGAGTCACGCTCGCCAGGCCGGACAGGTCATAAATGAAGCTGTGTACGCAGGCTGTGCGCGGCGCATCCATCAAGCCTCCTTGTCCCCACTGTTTCCCGCCGGGGTTCTCGGGGGTGACCCAGGGCGGAAAAATAGTCGGGCCGGTACCATGGGAGCGGTCGGCGGCGAGTCGTTCGAATTCAGCTCCTGCAAGCGACCAGGCGTGGTTTGCGGCCTTGGTTACCTGCTGATCCCAGACCGATTGTCCGGTCCAATACCAGTAGTCACTGGCCTCGGCAGTGAGCAGTAAGCGCATCACATCGGCCAGAAGTGGATGTGCGGGTTCGGCATCCTCCAGCGTATGCACGGCATTCTGCAACGCGGTCAAAACGGCCCAGGAATTCAAGTCTGGAGAATACGGCTCGCGGTAGCGGCTGAACCACTTCATGAATTGCGGGTCGCCGTTGTCAGCGCCACTCCAGGAGCCCGCCTCCAGATGCACGGCCTGGTTCGGATCGGGAGGGAAGCGCTGTAGATAATCGGCGATACCTATCAGCTCGAAGCGCGGATCATCGTACAACCAATCGATCATGGCAGCCGTATTGTGACGATAATAGCTTTCGGCCCCACCGCCGTGATTATCGCCATCTGAATGCAACAGCAAAAAGGGCGGATGCTTAGGATCGAAGCCCCCATGGTCCAGCAAATGCTGATAGAGTTGATCGAATACGTCAGGGTATTGCAATGCCCCGAAACCGCCGCGCGCGTCCTCATTGCCGATATAGCGCTCAGCCGGCACGCCGATGATCTTGTGCGTCTCTCCATCCGGATCGGTGTAGGCTAAGTACTCGGGACGCAACAGGCTCGGGGCGATTTCCGATCCCGTCCAAACATTGTGCAAACGCAGCCAGTCGCTGACCGCAGGGTTGACCTGATCGGCCTGGTTCGGCGGCAGCATGCCTTCGCTGGTACCGCCGTAGGGGTAGTCGCGGCAGGCACGATAGCGATGAATGGAATCGTACAGCACCGCCTCGATCCCCGCCTCGTTCAACGCCGGGATGATGCGCGGATGGAAGGCGGTTTCGGGCGGAAAGAGGATAGTGGATGCGGGGGCGCCGAAAGTGCGTGGAATGAGTTCGCGATGCCATTGGATCTGGCGCACGATATCACGTGCCGGAATCAGTGGCATCAGCGGGTGATAGAAACCGAAGGCGCTGAGATCCAGGCGCGGATTGCCCAAAGTCGTTTTCAGCTCCGCCACTTGTCGTAATTGCCGAGTCCAATCATGAAACCGTCCATCACAGCGGCCCTGTTCTGCGCACAGATCGAGCTGCTCGATCAGCGAGCCGCTCCAACTGCAAGTCAGCCCGCCATGCGGCAGCCCGGCTTCTTCGTATTGGCTGATGGCAGCGGCAACAAAATCGGTATAGGGACCGCCGCGCGAGCCAAAAATCTCTTCCTTTTCGCCATCCCAATAGTTGGGATCGGCGGCATCGTAATAGGGCTGATGCATGTGCTTGTGGATGCCGAAGTACAATTTTGGCTGATCCGCGCCCTGCTTTTGCTGAACCATGACGCGGGGCGCGCGCTTCAGCTCCAATGCACGCATGCTTTTGATCCAATCGCCGCCGCCGGCCTGCTGAATGTCGGCCTTGCGGCAGCCCTCGATCTGCACCTCGATCTGGCCCGCGCCGAACAGCCCTGGCGGGATATCGGCTCGATATCGATGCGTGCCATCGGCCTCGGTGGCGACCAACAGGATCTGCTCTCGATTGACCAGGTGCTCGCGACCATGGTCGCGGAAGACGATCTGCGGAAAAGGAACGGCCCCGTCGGCAAGCAGTTCTACCGAGAATCCAGGGTTTTTGTTGTTTGACTCGCAGTTGAGTCGATCGGGGATGGTGATCTCGAGGAAACGTGTAAAAGCGGTGCTCATGGTTCAGGTACCCAGCATGCGGATGGGAAAAGGCAATCTCATAGGCAAAGCCCAAGCATGCCTGCTCCGGGTGGCTGCTGGCAAGGCGGAAGGAAGCAGGCACCCGGCATTGCCGATACGGTCGCCTCTCCTGATGACAGATGTTGCCGCCGTCGCTGAAGCTCTCCACAGCCAGTGCGCGCGCGATAACAAGCCGGGTTGTGCAACGGACTATTCAGCAGCGGGTATCAGAAACGTCTGGCCTGCGATGATCTCCGTGCCGGTGATCTCATTCTCTTCCTGAATAGCCTGAACCGCGGTGCCGAATCGGCGGCTGATCTCCAGCAGGTCGTCGCCCGGCGCGATGGTATGAACGCCGGTTTCTGGGTTGAAATACCGGTCGCATGTGTCGGCGGGATGTAGATGGCAGTGACCACAGTGATTGCGTCGGCCTCGGGGCCGTTGCTATTGTGCTCTCCGATAACTGGATTTGAAGTCGGGCGAAAAACGAGAGCAAAAAGTGGCTGCCGACTCCGGCTAGCCTCCATATGCAGAAACCTCCACTGATGGTCAGGTTCGAGTCTTAGCGGCGGAGCTGAGGCACGTGTCGTTTAACGACTGCCAAACGGGTCCGTGACCTTCGCGCCCGTCAGCTCCAGGAGTGGGGCTAGACCTGCCCCCAGAGCGCCTGGGGGCGATCAGCTCGTGTGGACGTCGGTGGGCGAATGAGAACGGATCATTCGGTTAGCGTTGCAGCTCGATCTCGCCCGGCCGCCAGGTCTGATCGAACCAAGGTTCCAATGGGCCGTAGAGGCGCAGGATCATGAACCAGCCCTTGCCGGGGATGGTCTGTATCCAGTTGTTTTCCTTACCCTTGGGCGCTTCGGGCGCAAACCAGACGTCCACCGAGCCGTCGGCGTTGGTCTGCAGGTTCTCGTCCTGGCTGCTGACGCTCGGGAAGCGCTGGTCGGTCTGCAGCATGGAGCGGGTCTGGGTATCGTAGACGATCACCGACCAGAAATCCTTGACGGGGATGTTCGGCGGCAGATGCAGCTTGTAGGTCTTGGCACCGTCGAAGGGATTGCCGTCGGCATCGAGCGGCGTCCAGGGATACTGCGAGCCCTTGCCGACCATCTTCTCGGCCATCGCCGGGGTCACGCCGGTGGCGATGTAATAGAAGAAAATGGCCCCGTCCAGGTTGCTCACACCGGGCGCGAGCTCGAACTTGTAGCCGCCGAAGAAGGGCTTGCGCCAGGTGCTGTCCGGGTAGACGAAGGCATCCGTATCGCGGATCTGGTAAGCGATGGCCCGCGCCGTGGCGGCGCCGATCTTGGCGGTATCCGTAAGGATTGCTTTCATCCGCGCATCAGGCTCGAAAGGCTTGCCTTTCTGGATGCCGATGGACGCGAACAGCCCCAGCGTGGTGGGGTCCGAGCCCGCGGCCGGCTCCTCCTGCACGACCTCGTTGAGCATCTCCCAGAAGCGGTAGTCGCCGGGAAAGACGAAATTCGACGGCATGCCCGAGGCATTGGCAAACTTCACCGGCTGGGCGTCGGCCTCGGCGCCGAGGCGGTAGATCTTCAGGTGCTGCTTGACCAGCTCGACGCCGGGCTTTGGTGAACCGTCCACCAGGAAGGACCGAAACGGCATCCAGATCCCGTAGGTGCTCGGTCGCACGACGAAGTAGCCATCCGGTACCTCCCCCTCGTAGCTGGGCGGCAGAATCAGGTACTTGCCTCCCTTGCCCTTGTCCGGGCCGGTGATGCCGACGTCGGCCACCCACTTGTACCAGAAGTCGTCGATCAGCCCGAGCACCTTCGGCGGCACCTCGACCACCAGCGGGCCGTCTTTGGTATCGAGCCAGATGAAGCTGTAGATGGTGTTGTCGTTGGGGGTCAGCTCCACGGTCTTGGAGTCGACCAGGTCCTCCCAGATCACGTCGGTCTGGTTGACCGGGCCGAAGGACTTCAGGGACGCCCGCATGCTGGCCTGGTTGACGATGGGGATGCCGAGCAGATAGGCCTGCAGCGCACGCGAGCGATCCAGGTTGTCATAGAGGGTCTCGATGCTCTCGGCCGTCGGCACCCCGTCGCGCAGCTCCAGGGTGCCGATGGAGGTGTCGAGTCTGTCGGCGATGGCGACGCCCGGCGCGATGTCGGTCGTCATTGTGTATCGGGCTTTGGATGCCGCGTCGGGCGCAGGCGTATCGGCGGCCACCTGCAAGGTTTGACCCGCCTTGATCGCGTCGGACGAGAGTCCGTTCCAGGCCTTCAGCTCGGTCACCGAGACGCCGAAGCGCTCGCCGATTCCCAGCAGATCGTCGCCCGGGGCGACCACGTAGCCGGCGCTCGCCGGGTCGTACTGGCCTTCAGCATGCCGGCGCGGCCCCTGGTCGGAGGCCATGACGCTGCCGACGGCAACGCAGAGGCTCAATGCGACGGTGAGCGCGCACAAGTGTTTGTACCGCCGTGGGCGTTGGATGTTCATACGTTTCTCTGTTTCCGATGGGGATGTGCATAGGTTCTCTGTTGCCGCTGGACAGGCGGGCCGACCGGCCGCCGGCACAGGTCCGGCGCCGGTCGGCCCATGGGGGTCAAACAGGCATCAGTCCTCGCCGTAGATCTCTTCCTGCTGCATCGGCTCGCCGCGGACGTCGGCCTTTTTGATATCCGCTTCCTCCTGCAGCTTCTCGGCCTGCTCCTCGGCAACGGCCTCTGCCGCCCTTGCCTCGGCCTCCGCGGCTTCGTCGGCCATGGTCGTGGCGTCCTCGAGCGTTTCCGCCGACTGCGCATAGACCGCGCCGCCGCACAGTGCAAGGGAGGCGCACATCGCGCCGGAGGTCAGGATGTTTCGAATGTTCATGGATCGGTTCCCCGTGGTTGGGATATGGTTGCTAGTCGGCGCCGGGAATCAGCAACGTATTACCCGCGATGATCTCGGTGCCGTCGAGGTCATTCTCCTCCTGGATGGCCTCTACCGTGGTGGGGTTGCGAAGGTCAGGTAGTCCCAGATGTCGAGCTGGAATCCGAGCATAGCGCGAAGTCTCTCAAATGATGTTTGTTGGAAATCTGCCGGCGGCACGCGGAAGACGCGGACTGCCAAGCACCCTGCCCGGCCGACCCTTGGAGTTCCCGGCAGGCGACGCGTCCGCAAGTAGGCAGACAGCAGCCTATCAGGACGCTGAGAACCATCCTGTTTCCGACGAATGCCGTCATGCTGTTGGCGGCGTTTTTTCCATACCCGTCTTGCGGAACAGACGAAGCGTCCGTCCGCTAATACCGCGATAGACCACCTCGATGACGAGAGAGGCCGAAATCATGCCCGCAAGGATATAGAGGTGGTTGCGCGTAGCGGGGTTCTCCGAGCGGATAACGAGTCGGGTGCCGAAGATGTTGACGACGGCCAAGCCCAGGATCACCGCGCTGCTCAGCACATGGAGCCACAGACTTCGGTCCTCCGCGGGTAGGAATGCCGTGCCCTAGCTTACGAATGCATAGGCGTAGACGGCCACCAGAACGACGTAGATGAGCAGGAGCAGGATGCTGGCAGCCCCGGCGGCAACACCGTCGCCGAACGCCTGATTCAGGAACGCAACCGTGCCGCCCTCGCCGGGCAATTTCAGGGTCAGCTCGAGATACGAGTAGCTGGTGAGCAACGCCAGGATCCCGGCGATCAGAAAGGCAACCTGAGCTGCGCCCTTGGTCACCTCCACCGTGAGTCCGGTCACGGCGAAGATGCCGCCGCCCACCATTCCGCCGATACCGATCGACATGATGGAAAAGGTAACTGACCATAACGATACTCCTTCAGGCAAGTCGTGGCTTGAAAACGAGTTCAGGGCGACGCTGTTCGCCTCGGTTTTCAAGATGTGTGTGGCGAAGACCGTCGCCGATGAACAGCATCGATGCTGCGCGACCATGAGAACGTTCCGAGTTCCCTCTGATCTAGTGGTGGAAGCCGGATGCCTCCTCTTCGCTCAGCGATTGTTGGATGGGATGCGCCTCGATATGCGCGAGGGCGGCCTTGATATTGTCGATGAGCAGCGTGGCCAGGTCGCGACTGACGCCATTGCGCACCAGGATGCGCTGGATCGCCTGCTTTTCGCAGTTCGCCGGCAGCGTATAGGCCGGCACCTGCCACCCGCGTACCCGCAGCCGATCGGCGAGATCGAACAGGCTGAAGCCGGGTTCGGTGCCGTCCTCGAGCTTCCACGAGACCGCCGGGATGCCGCGCGCCATGTCGCCGGCGTAGACGATCTCGAATGGGCCCATCGCCGCGATCTCGTCGGCGAGGTATTGGGCGGTCTCGTAGCAGGCGGTGTGCACCTTGCGGTAACCCTCCCGCCCGAGCCTCAGGAAGTTGTAGTACTGGCAGACGATCTGCCCGCCTGGCCGGGAGAAATTCAGTGCGATGTCGCGCATGTTGCCGCCCAGATAGTTCACCCAGAACACCATGTTCTCCGGCAGGTCTTGCTCCTCGCGCCACAGCACCCAGCCGACACCCAGCGGGGCGAGGCCGAACTTGTGGCCAGAGGCGTTGATGGAGCGCACCCGCGGAAGCAGAAAATCCCACTCCAGTTCCGGGGCGCAAAACGGCGCGAGGAAACCGCCGCTGGCACCGTCCACATGGATCGGAATATCGAGCCCCGTGTCGGCTTCCAGCTTGTCCAGCGCATCGCTGACGGCCTTGACCGGCTCGTACTCGCCGGTGAAGGTCACGCCCAACGTCGGCACCACGCCGATGGTGTTCTCGTCGCAACGGCTGAGCACCTGGTCAGGGGTCATCAACAGCCGCGCCTGTTCCATCGGGATCTCGCGATGCTCGATGTCCCAATAGCGGGTCAGCTTGTGCCAGCAGATCTGCACCGGACCGGTGATCAGGTTGGGCCTGTCGATGGGCTTGCCCTCGGCCTTGCGACGGGCCTCCCAGCGACGCTTCATCGCCAGTCCCGCCAGCATCGCTGCCTCGCTGGAGCCGGTGGTGGAGCAGCCGGCGGTGTGCTCGGGGGTCGGTGCATGCCAGAGGTCGCCGAGCATGCGCACACAGCGGGCTTCGATCTCCGCCGTTTGTGGATATTCGTCCTTATCGACCATGTTCTTGTCGATGCAGGTATCCATCAGCTGATGGATCTCGTCTTCCTCCCAGGTCTGGCAGAAGGTCGCCAGGTTCTGACGGGCGTTGCCGTCGAGCATCAGTTCATCCCGGACCGCGGCAAATACCCGCCGGGGATGCTTCTCGGCATCGGGAAAGCCCGACTGCGGCAGAGCTGCAGCGAGCTCGCCCGCGCCGTAGGTCTCATCGATCGGGTTCTCTTGGGTGCTTGCGCCCGTTTGCTGGGCGCGGTCTCGGTTGGACATCATTGGATTCTCCTCTGAGTTGTGATCGGAAGGTTCAGGCCGCCGAAATGGCGCATTTGTCGGCAATGATCCGCGAAGAGCGAACCCATGGCACTGAACTTGGCGCATGCGGCGCTGAAAAATCATCGCCAACGGAACATCGCAGGCTGCCCTGTCAGAACAAGGCCGTGGCACGCAGGGACAGAATCCATGCGCTGTCATTGCCGCTGTCCTTCTTCGGATTGCTGATGTACTGCACGTCCGGCGTGAGCAGCAATCCGCCGAAGATCTCCCCATTCCAGTAAGCCTCCACGATGGTCTGGTCTCCCGTGCCCGGTGGGTTGGTCGGCTGGTCCGCCGCCGCCGCGTACCCAATCGCCAATCCGATCTGGTCCGCCTTGCTTCGACCGAGGGGATTGTTCATTGCCCCGCCCACCACATAGGAACGCTCTGTCGGCGTCTGGTAACCCCAGGCGCCGTTTGCGCGGGCGAACACCGCCCACCTGTGGTTCAGATTCTGGACGGCGTTCACCGACCAGCCGGTGCTGCGGCTCGGCTGCTCCGGTACCGCGGCCACAGCGTAACAGGTGAACCCGTATCGCGCGTCACCGAGACCAAGAAACTTCGGCGTCCATTGCGCATACCCGAACCAGGCGATGCTCTCTTCGCTGAAGTCATCGCTGGAGAGATTCGTGCCGCCGATGTCGGTGGCGTTCTGTAGGCCCGCGGCAAGTTGCACGGTACTGGTGAGGTTGGCTTGCGCATACGTGCCGAGTCCGGCGATCGGGTAGGTCGAGCTGCCGTTCTGGGCCAAGACCAGATTAATGAAATTCTGCTGTTGGTCTGCCAAATACTGGTTGTCGTCGAAGTCGTAGAACGGATATTACCCGATGGCGAGCAGAAGCTTGTTACCAGGCAAGGCATGAGTATAGGTCAGCTGAGCAAAGGAATCCTCCCCATTGCCCGGTAAGTCGTTGATCGGCGCGATGACCCCGAGGTTTTCGGCGATATCGGCGGCTGTTTGTCGCCACGGGTAGTCCACCAGGGTGTAGGACACCTGTAGGGAGCCCGTTCCGAGGCGCTCGCTATGGAACAGCTCCCAATCGAGCCCCGGGGTTGCCAAGAATTGCCCGGCAGACCAACCACCGTCTGGCAGTCCCCATTGCTGCAGATAACTGACCGGCATGCTCCAAGACAGTCCGATCTCCTTCTTGATCTTGTGCTTGAACCGAGCATAGTCGCTGTATACGCCTTTGGCATCGCGGTTCAGCGCTTCCCACCGGCTACTGCGGGTGATGCGCCGATGCAGACGACCAATTTTCGGCATCGTCTCGACGTCCCGTGGTACCAAGCAAAGGCTTGCTCTCATCGTCCTCCCGCGCCAGGTTCTGTGCCTGTGTCGCGCCCATCAGCAAGATCAGGGCAGATGCAAGGATCATCTGTTTCAGTTTCATTGCGCGCTCCGATCGATGTTGGTTAGCAAGCGGGCAATATCCTGGCGATGCCGCAGCCGCGATCAGCGACCACGGGCGTCGATCCATCGGTCAGCAATCTTCCTGGCAAATCGATGCCTCGGTCTCGCAGTCGCCGATGCACTTCGGTACCGAGACGTCCGCTTCGTCGAAGTGCCGAACATCCCCGCGCGCCGTCGCATCCCGGCAGCGCTGTTTGCATGCCAAGCGCGTCGTCTCGCACCTCGTCGAGCAGTCCGGACCGGTGTTTTCTCCGGTCAGACCAAGCACCTGCAGCTCAGTAGGATCATCGTCGGCGAAGGCTCCAAGCGGCAGCAGAAACAAGCAGGCTAGGACGAGGAATTTCATGGCAGCACCCTTCGGGCAAGTAAATTGGGAGAGCGCGCCGGCCCGATCGAGGTGAGCGCGTCGTCTTGGGCGTCGGTCTTTGCACTTGCGCGGCCGACAAAGCGATGCTCCCAGGTAGAGCAGCTGACCGCTTCGTGCCGTTCGCAAGCTCCGGGCTGGGTGAGGGTCGCTGAGGCGGTCCAACTGCTCTATCTGAAGATGACCCGGCCAGCCGCTCGGGTCAGATCGTTTCGACTTCAGCGAGCCGGCCCAATCCGGGTTCGGCATCTCAGACGCCATGGAAATGCGCGCGCAGCGCCTGCTGCCCCGCGCCGTCGATTCCCAATCCCTCGGAGAAATACCGTTCAACCAAGCCATATCGCTTCTGCATCTCATCGAGTGATTCCTCCAGGTATTCCTGCTTGACACCGAGCACGGCGACGGCGAGCGAGCGCTCGCCGCCGCCAGCAACGAAGGCATCGATCACGTGCTTGAACCGAGGCAGCCTGTAGTCGTTGCTGCGCAGGTAGTCGGCTATCACCGTCTCCTTTGGAACCCCGAGCAGGGTCAGCAGCGCGGCCGCGGCCCAACCGGTGCGGTCCTTGCCGGTGGTGCAGTGAAAGACAGCCGGCGTCATGTTCGGATCGGCCAGGTCCCGGAACAGCCTGCGATAGGACTGTTTCGCGCTCGGCAGGGTGACGAACGCGCGGTAGACCTCCTTGAACATCGCATCGATCCTGCCGTCGCCGAGGGCCTTGTTGGCCTTCTTCGGTTGCTGCAGCAGCGCCTCGATCCGTGCGGCGGCGGCGCCCTTGTCGTTCGCCAGCACGTTCAGCAAGTGGTACTTGACCCCCGACGGGATTTGGTCGGGCCGCGCCTTGACCTCTGCGGTGGTGCGCAGGTCGTAGTCGTTCTTCAATGCGAGCAGCTCGAGCTTGTCGATCTCGGCGTCGCTCATCGGGTTGAAGGTGTCGGAGCGATAGGCGATGCCGCGTGCCACGGTCTTGCCGTCTGCGGTCTGGTAGCCGCCGACGTCGCGCAGGTTGGGCACGGTCTGCATGCCGAGCGCGAGGCCGAGGCTGGCGCCGGGCGCCAGCCCCGGCAGCCTGCCGACCGGGGTCTTCGCATAGCCGGACGACATCATCAGCGTGGCGGCGGCGAACGCCCCGCAGGACAGCGTGCGTTGCATTCAATCTTCCCCTTGTGGAGTTGTCTCGCGGCCTGTATCGAGGTCCGAGAGCGGCCCGCTCCCTCACGGGAGCGATCCGCGCCGGTTCAGGGCGAACACCACTTCGCCCGTTTGCCGGCTAGATCAGTTCGGCCCGGCCTGCAGACTATGGACCGGGGTCCCATCCAGCGCCGCCGCTTGCGCCTTCTCCAGCTTCTCGATGTCCTCCGGCGAGAGCTGCGGACGGTCGATCTTGATGGTCAGCTTGTTCAGCTCGGCCGTCAGCGGAAACGGCGGCAGGTAGTCGGCGTCGTCGATACCGGTGAGGGTGTCGGAGCCGATGTCGAAGCTCTCATCCCATTGCAGGATGATCGGGATGGTCTTCTCCATGCGCTGTTCGGCGACCACCTTGCCATCCACCTCGAGCCTGCCCTTGCCGCCCTTGCCGACGCCGGCGAAGCTGTTGTAGGCGATGGTGCCGAGGCCCAGACCGTCGTACTCGAAGTTGAATTCGACAGTGTGCTGGCCAGGCGTCAGGGCGTCCGGGCCTTCCCACCTCACCCATTCCAGGTTCAGCAGGTTCCAGTTGAACACCGGCTTGCCGTCGAGCAGATAGAAGCCCCAGCCGGCGAAGCGCCCGCCGGAGGTGGCGATCATGCCCTCGGCGCCGCCCTCCGGCACCCTGATGTCCGCGGTGATGGTGTAGGAGGTGTTGAGCAGGTAGGGGGCGTCGCCCTGGGGCACACCGGTCATGGGCCGGGTGTAGACCAGCTCGTTGAGGCCCGCGGTGAGGCTCGGGCGCGGCGCGGCGACCCTGGCGGCCACCGAGGCATTGAGCGGCAGCACCTGGTACTTCTTGGCCTCCTCCAGGAACATCGCGCGCATCTCCTTGACCTTCTCCGGATGCTCGGCGGCGATGTCCTCTGACTGGTTGAAGTTCTCTTCCAGGTTGTAGAGCTGGAATATCTGGTTGTCGAGCGGGTTCTCGTTGGCGGCCTGGAAGGCCTGCCAGGGCGCGCGGTTGACCTTGGTGCTCAACAGCCAGCCGTCGTGGTACAGGACCCATTGGCCCATCATTTCGAAGTACTGGGTCGTATGGCGCGACGGGGCGTCGGCGTTTTCGGCGTCGAAGGTGTAGGCGAAGCTGGTGCCCTCGATGGGCTTCTGCTCGATGCCGTCGACGTACTCCGGTGCCGGGATGCCGGTGACCTCCAGCAGCGTCGGCGTGACGTCGATCACGTGCATGAACTGCTCGCGCAGGCCGCCCTTGTCCTTGATGCGCTTGGGCCAGGAGATGACCATGTTCTGGTTGACGCCGCCAAGCCGCGAGGCGTTTTGCTTGAACCAGTCGAACGGGGTGTCGAAGGCCCAGGACCAGCCGGCGGACATGTGGTTGTAGGCGTACTCGGTGCCCCAGGCCTCGTAGTACTTCATCTGCACGTCCACCGGCGGGCGCACGTCGTTGAAGAAGGCGACCTCGCTGAAGGTGCCTTCCGGCCCGCCCTCGGCGCTGGTGCCGTTGTCGCCATTGATGTAGATGACCAGCGTGTTGTCGAGCTTGCCGAGATCCTCGAAGGCCTGGATCACGCGGCCGATCTCGTGGTCGTTGTAGGCCACATAGGCGGCGAAGACCTCGACCTGGCGGATGTAGAGCTTCTTGGCCGCGTCGCTGAGCTTGTCCCAGGGCGTGAGGATGTCCGCGGGCCAGGGCGTCAGCTCCTCGTCCTCTGGGATGACGCCGAGCTTCTTCTGGTTCTCGAAGATGCGCTCGCGCAGCTTCTCGTAGCCGTCGTCGAACAGGTGCATGGCATGGATCTTGTCCACCCACTCCTTGGTCGGGTGATGCGGGGCGTGCGACGAGCCCGGAACGTAGTGCAGAAAGATGGGCTGGTCGGGATTGGTCTGATGGATGCGAGTCATCCAGTCGATGGCGTCATCCGCCATGGCGGTGATCAGGTTCTAAGAAGGTTCTTCGCCGGTCACCGGCCAGATCTCGGCCTTCGGGTCCGAGCGGTCCATCTTCAGTGTGCCCTCTTGCCCGACCCAGGGGTAGATCTGGGTGGTGTTGCGGAACAGATTCGGCTGCCACTGGTTGGCATCGCCGCCGACGAAACCGTAGAAATAGTCGAAGCCCAGACCGGTGGGCCACTGGTAGAAGGGTCCGGCCTGACTGGCCTGGTAGGTGGGCGTGTTGTGGTCCTTGCCGAACCAGCTCGTGGCGTAACCGTTATCGCGCAGGATGCGGCCGATGGTGGCGTTGTCGACGCCGATGACGCTGTCGTAGCCGGGGAAGCCGGTGGCCTGCTCGGCGATGACGCCGAAGCCCACCGAGTGGTGGTTGCGCCCGGTGATGAGCGCGGCGCGGGTCGGCGAGCACAACGAGGTGGACATGATGCGGTTGTAGCGCAGGCCCGCATTGGCGATGCGGTCCATGCTCGGCGTCGGGATGACGCCGCCGAAGGTGCTGGGTACGGCGAAGCCGGCGTCGTCGGTGAGGATCAGCAGGATGTTCGGGGCGTCCTTTGGCGGGACCACGGTCGGCGGCCACCAGGGGGTGGATTCCAAAGCGTCATCTTTGATGACACCGCTGAAAGGGGGCGCGGGCGGAAGTTGGAGCGATCGATGGCCCGATAGCCTGCGGTCAGCGTCCAGACTGTCGTGCTGAGGTCTGTTCGGGCGTTGCGCTCGTGTCAAGGCTCAGGGGACCGGCCACACCGCGTATCTTCGTGGCTTTGTTGCCGAAGTCGGCATACACCAGGTCGGTGTAGAGAGACCATGATCCCTTGCGTGCCTCGCCCATGAGCATGAAGGCTATGTCCAAGTTGCTTAAATAGTCATCTGGCGATGTCTCCGCGCTGACACTCAGCGGGCCTCGTTCGATGCCGCGCGGACTGATGACAGTCAGATCCGCGCTGGCGTCGAGGGCAGGCAGCCAAAGATAGGGAACGGCGCGGAAGTGCCAACGGTCTTCGTCGGTCGCCGCCGTCGCCACCATGGGTCCGAAGCAAAGGCCGAGCGCGGCCAAGAATGTGGCAAAAGGAATTCGGGACTTGAACTCGGGCATCGGTTTGTCGACAACTTCAAGCTAAGTTATGGCTGATCAAGGCACTGTTGTGCGGGAAATCAACTTGGCCAAACCACAGCGCTCTTGTGGTCGATGGAGGCGCCGCGGGGGCAATCATGCCAGCACCTACTGGCAAACTCGGAAAGGGCGATAAAACCTTGTCGATTGGCCGGGCACTTTACACTGTCTGGACGGAGCCTGCTTGATAATTCGCGACAAAATCGGGATCGGCATCTTAGCGTCAGATCGAAAATGCGCAGATGGGATACAGTCGCCTTCGATCTCAATACCGATCCCGATTTCGATTCAGAGCGCATCGTTTGCTCTCCAGGCACGGCAACCTGTACGCGAGCCTTGAATACTTGCACAGTCTCATTGCCCGAACCGCGAGCGCCAGGCGGTCGCCGTGCTGCTGGACCAGCGACGAAAGGCGTGGCCGAAGGACGCGGTTTCCGCATAGCCCAGAAGCGCCGCGATGGCGTCGATGGGGAGCCTGGTATCGCGGAGCAACTCGCGAGCGATGGCATAACGGCTCTCGGCCAAGCGCCCCGCAAAGGTCGACCCCTCTGCACGCAGTCGACGGTTCAAACTTCTTGGGTGAAGACCCATCAGCCGGGCTATTGCTGCCCGATCGGGAGCCAAATCGGACAGGAAGGCACCCGCCACCATCAAGCGCATCAAGAGCCGACGGACCTTGTGCGTGAGCCCGCCGCCGAAGGCAGCATCGAGCGATTCCAGATCGCGAAGAGCAAGGACAAAACGATCTGCATCAGCATCAACGCACGGCCGGCTGAGATCTGCCTTGGGAAAAACGATCGCGGCCTGCGGCGCCGCGAATCGGAGTTGGGTACGAAAATGCGCTCGATAGGGCGTGATATCCTCGGGCGCTTCCCGGAATAGGCGAATCTCGGTTGCGCACCAATCTGGACCGGCAAGCTCGCGGATGATGTTGTTAGAGATCGCCAAGGCTCCATCATAAATATGACCGGCGCCCACAATATCCGAACAATACAAGGCATAGCCGAACAAGGCCTGGTCGCCGCTGGTCCAAAGATAAGGAATCGCCCCCCGATCGTGCAGATGCAGGTTCAACGTCACTACACGAAGCGCGCTGCCAATGTTGGGCGCCAGGCGCGCGGCTCGGCCGACCGCACCTATAACATTCAGGCCCTTGGACCGCCCGAGTTCGATTCCGGGGCAGCGACAGCCGGTTGCCACCGCCGCGTGCTCCAGCAGGCGGCCGACCGCGCTGAACGCGATGGTGTTGTCCGCATCCTGGAACAGCGCTGGATCACATCCCATTGCGCGGATGACGGCATCCGGATGCAAGTCATGGTCTGATAGCAGGTCCGGCAAGTCGAGCAGCACCGCCATGCGCACCGCGCCTTCCGTGGCCAGACCGAGAGCGGCAAGGCGGCATTGCGAGTTTCTATCCAGCGTTAACATAGGCTGGTCGATGTTGCTTGCTATTGCGGTAATTGCGACGGGTTAGGCCTCAGAATATTCTGATTGCTATCGGATGTGCTATTTGACTGGATTGTATTGTCTGCGTTATCCGGCTCTTCCTGATCAGCGCGATGTTGAGTCTGTACTCTGTTGCGACGCGGCAAGAAAAGGCTCGCACAGAGGCACCTAGAAAAAAGCTCGCACGCAGATGCAAAGACGAGGGGAAGAGAAGAGGAAGCTCGCGCAGAGGCGCAGAGGAAAGCAAGAGAAGTCGTCGACGTAACCAACGCAATGCCCTCTTCTAAGGCGATTTCTGTCGAGAAATAGACCACCTGGCTTGTCTTCTTATCCGGCATCGACGTTGCGGCAACCGGCCCAATAGAGCGACTAGAGGCGGGTTGCCGCTTCACGAAGGCGAACGCGCATCCGGCGCCAGTTGGTCTGTTTCTCTCCGGCAATCGCCCAACGGCAAACGCTTTCTCAGTCTCTTGGCAACAACAGGGTATTACACCTGCATCCGAAGGCTGCCCAGAAGGCTGCCCAGCGCCCGAATGACGCCTCAGGGCGAGCACGTATAAATCCTCAGCCGAAGATGACCTTAGCGCGGTAGTCATCATCCCAAGCGGCCTTGCGGCGCTTCTGTGACATGCGCAGTTTGGAAGGCTCCCGTTCGAACAGATTCATGCACAGGTGGCGCATCGCGGTTAGGATCGCCGGCGCGTTGCCTTTGTGGACGCGGCTGGCGTTTTCGGCGAAGACGACATCTAGACGCCAGTGCAAACGGTTCTCCACGCCCCAGTGATCGCGTACGGCGTGAGCGAAGCGCTTGGCGTCGGCGGGGATCGAGTTGATGAACAAGCGCCGCTCCACGCTGTGGCGATCCTCGATCCAGCACTCACGCTTGACCAGACCGATGCTGTACAATCGCTTCCAGCGCTCGGTTTCGGACAAGGTGCCCAGTTCTTCGGTGATCCAGTAGCGGCGCACTTCTAGACGCTCGTGATGCTTGTTGGTCTCCTCGGTGTCGTCGTGCAGGACATCGGCGAAATCAGCCTCGGCCGCCGTAGTGAAGAACTCATCGACCTCCTCGTGCAGCGTGCTCTGATTGCCTTTGAGTCCGAGGACGTAGTCGCCGCCCTGATCGATGATCTGCGCGGCGATCTTGGTCTGACAGCCCATCGCATCACTGGTTACGATGCAGCCCTTGAGTTCCAGCAGTTCCAGCAGCTTGGGGATGGCCGCACGCTAGACATCGAGCTTCTCATGACCGAATGGCATAGGGCGTTTTCTCTCTCGATTCCGATTCCGATTCCGATAGCGACCCGACCCCGATTGCACTCCGCCGATGTCTGGATGGCGTTATATAGGTTATTCATGAAAAGAAGATCGAAAAGGACAACCACCGCGAACTGGCAGCAAAAGAATGGGAAGAGCGCCATCGTGCAAAGTACTGACAAACACCTCGTCCTCGATAGCAGCGCCATTCTCGATCTTTGGCTGGACAAAGACATCGCGACCAACGCCACCGGAAAACTGTTGGACATGACCCGTGGCAGTGCGATCCGAATTTGGATTAGTGCGTCCACGCTGAACACGCTCGACTGTATCGCGGTCAGCCGCTTCAAGCAGGCCGGAATTCCAGCAGTCGATGCGCGCCTTATCGTTAAGCGGCTTATAGCAGCGCTGTTCGAGCAGGTCGAGATACTGACCTGCTACGGGTTCGAACAGAAAGATCTGTATCACGCGGCCAGCGATTTCGAAGACGCACAGATCGTCGCGAGCGCAAGGTGTTTGCACGGCTGTCAAGTCCGTATCGTCTCCGTAGATCAGAGCTTCGACGCCTTGGGAGAGATCCAAGTGCTCACACCCGCAGAAGCAATCGACTGGATAGAGAGCCCGGTGGAGCCTGTCATCACAGCCGCCATCCCATTCGTTAACCTTCCCCTTCAGCAAACCCTGATTCGCTCCCGGCTGGAGCGAAACCTCGAAACCGTGCTTCGCCACGGCCAATACATCCTCGGCCCCGAGGTGCGGGAACTCGAAACACGCCTCGCTGCCTACACCGGCGCCAAGCACTGCATCACCGTCGCCAGCGGCACCGAGGCCCTGCTAATCAGCCTGATGGCGCTCGGCATCGGCCCCGGCGACGAAGTCATCACCACGCCGTTCACGTTCGTTGCCACCGTCGAGGTCATCGCCCTGCTCGGCGCAACGCCGGTGTTCGTCGACATCGAGCCCGACACCTGCAACATCGACGCACGGCTGATCGAGACCAAGATCACCGACAAGACCAAGGCGATCATGCCGGTCAGTCTCTACGGGCAGCCGGCGGACATGGACGCCATCAACGCCATCGCCGCCCGCCATGACCAAATCCCGGTCATTGAAGACGCCGCCCAGAGCTTCGGCGCCACCTACAAGGGCAACAAGAGCTGCAATCTCAGCACCATCGGCTGCACCAGCTTCTTCCCCAGCAAGCCGCTCGGCTGCTACGGCGACGGCGGTGCCATCTTCACCAGCGACGACGCCCTCGCCCAAGCCTGCCGGGAGATCCGCGTACATGGCCAGAGTCAGCGCTATGTGCACACCCGCGTTGGCGTCGGCGGACGCATGGATACCCTACAATGCGCTGTTGTCTTGGCCAAACTCGATCGTTTCCAGCACGAGGTCGTCCAGCGTCAGGCGGTCGCCTGGCGCTACCACGAATTGCTCAGTGCAAGGCAACAACGGGTCGCGACGGCGACACCCGTAACCCAACAGATCCGGCTGCTGCCCTGGCCCGCCGAGGAACGCACCAGTGTCTTCGCCCAGTACACGTTGCTCGTGGACGATCGACCGGCCATCCAAGACAAGCTTAAAGCCGCCGGCATCCCAACGGCGGTGCACTACCCGGTGGCGCTGAACCAACAACCTGCCTACGCCCATCTATGCTGCCCGCATTGCACACCGATTGCGCAACGACTTGCAGATCAGGTCGTCAGCCTGCCGATGCATGCCGATCTCGCGGCGCAGGATCAGATGCGTATTATCGATGCCTTGCTCACAGCAGACGCCTGAAGCTGGGTTGGCAACGGCGCGTGGCAGCGATGCCCATCGCCTACCTGCTCGAATACCACCCGGTTGAACCGATTAACCATCATGCATCCTTTGCCCGCGTGAGCCCAGATGGACTAAGAACCTGTCTGGCAAAAAATGTCTATCAACGTCAAGTACTTTTTCTTCGAGGACAAGCCATGGGATATCCGATTGACCTGACGGACGCCGAAAGGGCACGGATCGAACAGCATTTTCAACCCCGTGATCGACGTGGCAGTGCCAGCCTGCATGCGCGCTAACAGTCGCTCGGCATCGCCGAGTCATGGGATGATCGACTCGCAATTCGTCGACGAGACACGCGGACTCGTCTTGCACATTTCCACCAAAGTCAAACACGTATAGGCTATCCTTCCGAAACCTTGGATGGTTGAGCGCGGTTTCGCTTGGCTCGGTCGATTTCGCAGGCTCAACAAGGATTTCGAGATCCTGACGGGTACTGCTGAGAATATGATCCATATCGCCATGCTCGAGAAAACGCCTGCAAATTGCGGCTGAACTTTTGCCAGACAGACTCTGAAAGGACGGAGGACAAGTTTAGAGCGAATTGAACTATCCAACCTGACGCCTTGCGTCAAACAAGCCCGTCAACCCGGCCAGGTACTGGTCGGAACGAACGAAAACCGAGAGGCCTGGAATGTTGCAAACGATTGGCAAAGCACTGCTTGTGTTCATGCTGCTCGGCGTCGCCTTTGTCGTGCTGCTTTTCCTAGCCTATCCCATGGACGCTAGGATACCCGCTCAACCAGCAGCAAGCTATCAAGAGGCCATCCTGCGCTTCGAGGCAGTCAAGGCGGCGGAGTCCGGGCTGCCGCTACATCCCGGCTGCGAATCACAACTGCTGACAAATGGCGCGGCGACCGAGCGGGTTGCCGTGCTCTTTCATGGTTACCGCAGTTGTCCGCTCCAGTTTCGGATGCTGGGCGAACAGCTGCACAAGATGGGCTACACTGTGCTGCTGCCACGCATGCCGCAGATGGGCTTCGAATCCCGGCCAAACGACAACCACGGCACACTTGGCATTGATGAATTGCTCCAGTACAGCACAGAAACACTGGATATTGCCCAGGGATTGGGCGGCCAGGTAACGGTGGTCGGCTTCTCGGCTGGAGGGCTGTTGGCCGCCTGGGCCGCGCAATATCGTGACGACCTGGATCGCGCCGTGATGATCTCACCTTTCCTGGAACCAGAATTTCTACCGGACGCCATCGCCCGGCCTGCGGCCAATCTCTTGCGTGTCATGCCCAACCTCTATGTATGGCAGGATGCAGATCTCAAGGAGAATGTGCCGAACCCAACCCATGTCTATCCGCGCAACGCAACGCGCCCGATCAGCGAGTTCATGCGGCTGGGGTTTGCGCTGCGCAAAGCAGCAAAGCAGAATGCACCAGCACCAGATAGGGTCGTGTTTATCACCAATGCGGCCGATGATGCCGTCGACCCGGACCCGATAAACGAGTTGATCGACGCGTGGCATAGCCAGGGCTATGAATCCATCACCAGATTCCAATTCGAGGCAGTACTCGAACTGGATCATGACTTGATCGATCCGCGACATCCAAGGGCGAAGACCGCTGTCAGTCATCCTATTCTGATCGACTCTATTGTGGCCGGACTGGAATAAGACGCCTGAAAGCGGGAGCCTATGCCGCATCTTGGGTTTCCTAAGTAGCGGTTCATGAATAACCTATACCACGCTATCCAGCCATCGGCGGAGTGCAATCGGGGTCGGGGTCGCTATCGGAATCGGAATCGAGAGAGAAAACGCCCTATGCCATGCGGTCATGAGAAGCTCGACGTCTAGCGTGCGGCCATCGAGTCTGTCGGCTGGGCCTAGCGCTAATGAGAGCATGTGAAAGGACAGCGTAACGCGAAGGATCAACGCCTGCGCTCATCTTAGGCGCGCATCGCAGGCCATCGCGCTGAAGATTGCCGAGGGTAACGGCAAAGCGACGAGCGGGGATCGACGCCGGTCGTTTGAAATCGCACCAGGCTCGGCGCTGGAGTGCGCTGCGATTCAGGACGTGCTCGCTGGTGTGCGATGCGTTGTGCGCAGACGACAACAGCAAGCAAAAGGCACTGCTCGATCGTCTTGTGGTCATGCTCACGAAGCTCGGACAGCGTGGCTAGGCGGTCAGCGAGGAGCTTGGCGGATAGCGGGTTGGTCAGTTCGATACCTTCGCTGATACCTTCGCCGATACCGATACCGATACCGACGCCGATAGCGGTAGCGAATGAGTCGGCAGGCGACACCCAAGCCAACAACCTGTTTAGCTTGTTTCTGCACCATCACTAACTGTTGCCGGCGCCGCGGCTGTCCGTCAGCAGCCAGCAGATCGTCCAGAATGGGTTAAGGCGATTGCTGTGGAGAAACAGGCCACCTGGCTTGTCTTTTCGTCCGGCATCGACGTTGTAGCAACCTGCCCATAGAACGGCTATGGGCGGGCCGGCGTTTGCGAAGGCGAACGAGAATCCGCCGCCAGCTGGTCTGTTTCTCTCCGGCAATCGCCTAAAGCATCAGCAGAGCCCGGCGCTTTGCGTCATGAGGCGGCGCGGCCGCAACAAGCTATCTGTTGTCTTCCGATTTCATTCAGGGCGCGTTGACCATCGCTCGGTTCCTGGTCGATCGGATGTCGTTTGCCCTCGGCAGTGATGGTACCGAGGAAAGTCAGAAATGAAAATTCGCCGTCCCGCGCGAACTTCAGTTGGCCTAATTTGTTGTCCGCTGTATGGGTGGACGCATTGGCCGACAAGGAGAGCTGGTGCGATAGCCAGTCTTTTGGCAGGCCTGCTTCGGCTCCGGTGACCAGCCACCATCCCTGCTCGGTAACCAGGCGGATCTGGTACAGCTCGGTCGGGGATGTGCCGACGCCATACAGGCCGGGCGCAATGGTTAGTCGATCCTCGGCGCAATGTGCCGCGACAGCATCGCCAATGGCTTGGTAACCGGCGGCGAGTGGATGGCCGTCGGTGTCCTTAGCGTACAGGTTGGTCGCCATCCTGGCATTGGCCAATAATGCAGTGGTCACATCGACGTAACGCCCATAACGGAGCCTGGAAAGCCGTTCTGCAAAGGCTTGGATGCGGGCAGCCTCATCTTGCACCAGTGCGAGGTATTCAGAAGGAGGCATCATGCCATCCGTGGCCAGCGCGTTGGACATCGCGTACTCTTTGGTCGGTAT
Organism: Thiohalocapsa sp. PB-PSB1; assembly: GCA_016745215.1. Lineage (GTDB taxonomy): Bacteria > Pseudomonadota > Gammaproteobacteria > Chromatiales > Chromatiaceae > Thiohalocapsa. The sequence continues at coordinate 1,186,671 of CP050890.1, read as the reverse complement.
CAATGTGATCATGAGATCTGTATCGGACTGCTCGTATAGGGTCGCCAAACGCTCCGCGGCGCGCACCATGATCTCCCAACCAGCATCCACGGCCGGGTGAGACATGCTGTTGGCATGGCGCAGAGCAGGTGTGAGTGCCATGCTGCTGTCATCCGCCAGCGTTGCTTGCCAAATTTCATTTGGCGGTGCCGGAAAGTTAACTTTCGGTGCATCGCCCGGGTTGAGATCAGGATCGACTCGATAATCTGCCCAGATCGGATTACCGTAGGCCTGCATAAAGGCCTCCAGTGGGTCATTGCCAGCATAAAAGGCAATGATCAGCGTTTTTGGCTGCAATGCGCGGGCTTTGTCCGCGATATACAAATAATCGAGTGCCGACCAGCCGCCAGTGGACATATTGTAAACAGCCGCCGGTGGCAAACCGAGACGCCTTGCCAACACGCTGGGCCAGTTCTGTTCCAATGCGGCATTGTTGCCATAGGTTTGACTGTCGCCGATGGTAATGATCTTGGGGCGTACCGCAATGGCGCGGTTGCGAAAGCCAAGCAGATCATTGGGACCCATGACACCGAGGTCCGCAACCAGCGGCTTTGCGCGCTTGACATGCGGGTCTTTCAGGATGAAATCGCGCGAGTTCAGGTCTTGGACACGAAACACATTTTGATAGAAGGGCGGGACACGCTGGTCGCTCTGAACCAATTGCAGATCAGCAGGCACGCCGAGCAGACCAGGAGCCAGCCAGCGGATCAGGCCAATGCCGAGAGCCAGCGTCAACAGGCTGCTGAACACAAGCAACAGGAATTCCTTACGCATCGTCTCCAGAGGGCTCCTTAATGTCGAAATTTGGTGTTGAAAATTGAGATTCCACCACAGCAATTTTTCTTAGGAGAAGTTTGCTGGGTGCATTGTCATCCAACCCCAGTCCTACTGGGTCCAATGCCCAGCGGTAGCTCATGCGGTCATACGCGCCAGCAAGGCATAGGTCAGCCCGATGCCAACCAGCATGCCCAAAAGCGCCGCGCCAAACGCATGCAGGCGCAATCGAGCGATGAGTGCCTGCTCGTCCTCGGTGGAAACGATAAATGGCTGGCGAGCATCACCGCCTTTGGCGACGCGTGACAGGGTCGGTTCGGAATTGATCCGTTGTTCGGCGCGCTCTGCCAACTGCTCGGCCTGGGCGCGGACCCGATCCCATTCGGCCTGATCCACTTCGCCATCCTGGTCGAGGTCGAAGGAGCGCATGCGTTCAGGATCGCGTTTCCATTGCGCCAGCAACTGCCGGGTGAGCTGTTGTCGTTCACACACGCCGCGACGCGGGGTTTCGAAGTGGCCGAGCACATAGACAGGCTCGCCCTCGACAATACGCTCCTCGGTTTTGCGGTAGCGTCGACGCTGACTAAACAGCGCGCCGAGGCCGCTGCGCCTGCGCACCCCGGAGTCGTACCACACATCCATGTAACGGCATTTGAGCGCGGCTCTAGCCGGGTCCACCAAGCAGCGGCCGGTGCCGTCGTCGAGGATGAACGGACGCTCGGCATCGCCCCGCTCGATGGTCACCCAGTTCTCGTTGCGGCCCGAGCGGCGGCGCTCCTGAATGCGGTAGCGATACCAAACGCAGGCAATGCCTGTCAATTTGGCGGCAATGGGTTCGCGCTGCGGATGCGCCAGGCCCTGTAATTCCAGGTATCCCTGGGACGCCGAGCGGATGCGTGCGGTCGGGGTGTCTACGACCAGCCGGAGTTTCCAAAATGCGCCAAGACTCAGCCGCAGCAGGAAAAAAGTCATCCCAGCGGCGAACAGGCTGGCGATCCAGAAGCCGACCGGATCGGCGTGGCGGGCGGTTTCGGCGAGAAGGTCCAACATGGGATGGATGGCTCGCTACACGGCGGCAGTCACTGCTCCCGATCCGGGCTTGTTGTCGCGCTACTCAAGCGAACAGTCCGGCAATGTCGACATCCTTGCGCGCGTCCTTGAACTCCAGCAGCTCGAAGGGCTTGAATGCGAACAGGCGAGCAATGAACAGATCCGGGATTTGCTGTAAGCGCATGTTGTTCAGATTGGCGCTCTCATTGTACAGCTCGCGCCGGTCGGCAATGGTTTCTTCCAGCTGGGAGATGCGCCGGGAGAGCTGCTGAAAGCCCTGATTCGCCTTCAATTCCGGATAATTCTCGGCCAAAGCGAATAACCGGCCAAGCCCGTCGCGCAGCGCGCTTTCGGCATTCCCCAGACCGCGCAGATCGCCGCGCGCCTGGGCATTGGATACCTGGGCGCGCGCGTGCACAACGCGTTCCAGCGTTTCCTGTTCGTAGTGCATGTATTGCTTGCACACGGCGACCAGTTTGGGCAACTCGTCATGGCGTTGTTTCAACGCCACATCGATATTGGCCCAGGCCTTGGCCACCGCGTGTTTCAGGCGCACCAGATTGTTGTACATGGCTGTTGCATACAACGCCAGTACCACCAGCGTTGTCGCAATGATGATCAATGTCAGGCTCATGATTCTGCTCCAATGGCTCACATCTGCGGGCATGCTGCGCAGCGCTCAGTCCAGCCGGTCCACGTCCACCGACACCGCCAGTTGATGTTCCCCGCCACCATAAAATACGCCGCGCACCGGGGTTACGTCCTGATAGTCACGTCCCACCGCGGTGGTGACATGCTGTTCGTGGATCAGGCAATCGTTGGTGGGGTCGAAATCGACCCAGCCGCCGGTCTGCGTCAGACCCGGTACGAATACCGAGAACCAGGCGTGGGATGCATCGGCACCGCGCAATTTGGGCTGCCCCGGCGGCGGCAGGGTTTCAAGGTAGCCGCTCACGTAGCGAGCCGGCAAGCCCAGCCCGCGCAGACAGGCAATGCCGACATGGGCGAAGTCCTGGCAAACCCCGCGCCGATGCGCTAAGGCATCGGCCAACGGCGTTGCCACCGTCGTGAAGTTCGGGTCGTATTCAAACTCGGCAAAGATACGGTTCATCAGATCGTAGGCCGCCTCCAGAATGGGCCGCCCGGGGGTGAACGATAGCTTGGCATAGTCCAGCGCCGAAGCATCCTGGGGAATTGCCGGGGACGGCATGGTGAAAATCCGTGCAGCGATGTTGGCCCGGTCGCGCTTTTCGGTCAGCTGGTCGCGCACTTGCTCCCAAGCCGGGGTCTGTGCCAGATCCGGCTGCCAGGGGTGGTGGACCTTGACTTCGCTGACGGCGCTGACCTCCAATGCCGAATGCGACTGCTGAATGGAGAAGTAGTTGACCTGATTGCCGAAGATGTCGCGGTGCTCACGCGACACCGAGGGCCAGGGTAGAACGCGCACCTGGCTGCTATTGCACTGCTGGAATGGGGTCTCGCGGGGTTTTAGGTGCGCAATGCTGTGACATAGCGACACCGGATCGCCATAGGTGTAGCGCGTAACATGACTAATACGATAGCGCATGCTGAACTCACCCGGCTCGACGCAATGGCGGCAATGTGTGTTCGATCATATGATGCGGCTGCTCCTCATGGCGAAAATACTGAGCGGTCAAAGCGTCGGAAAGCGCCGCCATGCCGGCTTCCAGCGAGTTTAGCAGGTCGTCCAGAGCATGCCGGGTCAGGCTGTCGCCATCGATCTTGGCAAGCTGGTCGAGTTCGGCCAGCCGCAGCTCGGTCAACAGCCGCAGGACGCGCTTTTGCGCGACGCTGCGGACCGGCGCCATGGTGTCGCGCGGCATGTCCTCGATCAGATGCTCCAGTTGCACCACCTGATAGGCCAGCGAGCGCGGGTTGAGTTCGTCCTGAAACACCAGATCCAGCAAGGCGCCGACCCGTGTGCCTGCCTGATAGCGTCGGCGATAGGTGATCAGGCTGTCGGTGACGCCGAGCACTGCCTCGACGATCGTACCTTCCTCATGGTCCGGCCCTGTAGAGACCAGCGTCGAGCGGAGCAATGTGGCAAGATTGATGCCGCGCTCCAGTCGCCGCCCGGCCTCCAGAAAGTGCCAGCCCTCGTTATGGGTCATGTTCTCGTGGGTCAACGCCGAGAAGGCCACCAGCGAAGTGATCAGTGGATCCAGCACATCCAGCGCCCCGCCCAGGGCGCGTGGCGGCCGGCGTGTCAATGCATTCAGGTGCCGGTCGATGTCGTTGACCACGCGCCAAGTGTCGTTGGACAGGCGGTCGCGTACCGACCAGGCCGCTTGGCCCAAGGCTTGCAGTGTCTGTGGCAAGCCGCCGATGCGCTCGAGGTCGGTGATCAATGACAACATCTCCGGCTGCGGTGCCGCCAGCAATGCCGCGGCCCCTTCGCCGATAAATCCCGGATAGGTCTGGCTCTGATGCGTGAGCGCTTTCAGCAGCGAATGCATACAGGCTCCGGTGTCCTCGGCGGCGGCAAAACTGGCCCGCTCGGTGAGCTTGATGACGGCTACACGCAAGAGTCGCACCAGGCCCTCCGCACGCTCGGCATAACGGCCGATCCAGAATAAATTATCTGCCACCCGCGAGGAAACCTCGCTTTCGCGGATGACCGCAGGTGCCAGGTGATCGCCGGTCACCAGCAAGCTTTCCTGGCGTTCCGGTTCGCTGGCCAGCACCCAGGTATCCTTGCCCAGACCGCCAAGCTGGCTTGACACCATCGGCGTCTCCTGATCCAGCGCAACCCGACTCAAGCCGCCCGGCATGACCGCGTAGCCTTCTTCCTCGGCGACCAGGAAGCTGCGCAGCACGAAGGCTCGCGGTGCGATCCGACCGTCCATATAAACCGGCGCCGTGGACGGCGTGACCTCCTCCTGTGCCACATAGCCGAAGGGTTCGTCGCGGATCGCGGCGACCAGGCGATCGCGCTCTTCAGCGCTGAGTTTGCGCCCAAACAAGACCCGCGGACCGGCCGCCATGCCGGCGCGGGTGCGGGCAGGTTTAATCACCAGGCTGTCGAGGTTGGCGATGACAAAGTCGCGGTCTTCGCGCCGACCGCACCACCAGGTGTGCAGATGCGGCACCAACAGCTCCTCGCCGAGCAGATGCTGGCACAATTGCGGCAAAAAGGTCATCATTCCCGGGTGCTCTAAAATCCCGCTGCCCAGGGCGTTGGCAATGGTGACATTGCCGGCGCGCACCGCCTGCACCAGCCCCGGCACACCGAGCAGCGAGTCCTCGCGCAATTCCAGCGGATCGCACAAGCAATCGTCGACGCGCCGCAAGACCGCATCGATGCGTTCCAGCCGGCCCAAGGTGCGCAGCCACAAGGCGCCGTCACGAACGGATAGATCAGCGCCTTGTACCAGCGTGAAACCAAGATAATTGGCCAAATACGAATGTTCGAAATAGGCCGCGTTGATTGGGCCTGGCGTCATCAGAGCGACCCTGGCCTGGGCGTCCGTCCGTGGTGACAGCCGGGTCATGGCGCGGCGCACAGAACGATAAAAACCGGCCAGCCGATGCACATGGGAATCGCGAAACAAACTCGGCACCACGCGCGAGAGAACCACGCGGTTCTCCAGCGCATAGCCGGAACCGGATGGAGTCTGGGTGCGATCGCCAATGACGCGCCAGTGCCCATCGGAGTCGCGGGTCAGATCGACGCCATAATGCACCAGCGGACGCTGGCCGGCGACCTCGACGCCCTGGCAGGGCAGCAAATAGCCGCCGCAACCGTCCACCAGCTCCACTGGCAGCAGACCTTTTTCGATCAATTGGCGCGGACCATACAGATCCAGCAGCACCGCGTTGAGAAGCTCCGCGCGCTGAATCAGGCCGCGTTCGAGACTGGTCCATTCCTCGCCACGGATCAGCAATGGCAGCGGGTCCAGCTCCCAGGCGCGGGACATATTGCGTGGATCGCCATAGAGATTATAGGTGACGCCGTTGTCGCGCATCAGCCTGCGCGCCTCGCGCCAGCGGCTGTCAATGCCAGTGGGACCGAGTTGGCGCAAGGTATCGAGGAGGTATTGCCAATGCGGTCGCAGCGAGCCATCGGCCGCGCGCATTTCGTCGAAGCCGCCGGGCGGCGGCAAATAGGCATCTTCAAGGCGCGGGTCGTCGAGTGGAGCGACCTGGGTGGAGGCGGACATGTAGACTGGTATCCGGGGGAGACGAACTGATCCATGATTACACACGCACCTGGACCGGACCGCAAGGCCATCCAGCGGTTTCATGCGATTATCGGAAATTTAATCCAATAGATCACCCGGGGTTGACATCTGCTCTCAAACAGGAGCGGTCCTGCGGCGCAGACAGCTTGCGCGCCAATTTCGTGCGCCAGGCGAACGCTTAAGCGATCAGACACTAAGGTAATTGATAAAAATCACCTTGAAGTCAGACGCAGAGACTGCGAAAGGTTTGGGGCTCGGGCACGAATTGCCGCGGCGAGTAAGCGAAAGCGAAAGGGGAAGCAAAGAATGCGGCCGGGTGCTGCCTTCAAAGAAGGTAAGGATTCACCGCAGAGACGCAGAGTGCGCAGAGTGCGCAGAGGGGCCAAGGCTAGGCTGTCGAAATCTGCAGTCTCGCTAAAACAAGCGCTTCCCGGTTGTTGGATGCTTAGTCGGTGTCGGGATCGGTGTCGAGGTCGAAATTTGGGATTGGTATCGAGCTGGCTGCTTTGATCGATGAGCGGATTCGATTCCGATTCCAGTAGCGACCCCGACACCGATGAGGCTTCCCCAGTGCGTTCGATGATGCAATCCAAGACCCGGAATCGGTTTGGCATCAAAACTCAGGGCATTTCGACGGCCTAGGCCAAGGCGCCTCGCCCGCAAGCGGACCTTGACCAGCCGTGGGAGCCGGTCGACCTAGGAACCCGCTTGTGGGCGACCCGGCAAATGATGCCAGCGGAGCGGAGGCAAGCGCCGCGCCTTCCCCGGGAGAAAGGCTCTAGGCCGCTGTCTTCTCGACAAATGAACTGAAGATACCCCAGGGTGTAACCCACCCAGCGCGACCTGATCGGGATCGGGATCGGGATCGAAAAGACACGACATCAAGGCGTGACAAACCGGATGTTTGCTGGACGGATGTTGGCTGGACGGATGTTTGTTGGGCGCCGCCTCCGAAGAATATGAATTAAACTTTATTCTGATTGAATAGCTGAACATGCTACGCAAGCAGCCCCCATGCGCCCTGAGTCGATATCGGATCAGTATACCCAGGGGACAAATTTGTGCACGCGTCGTGCATAGTCGGCATATTCCGGATGACGCTGGGTCAGCCAGGCTTCTTCTCTGTTTGCCTTGAAGTCGAAAAACAAAAAACAAACCCCGAGGGCCAGCAAATGCGACAGACTCAGGTTATAAAGCGTCCAGGCTAACCCGGCCAGCAGCAGGCTGGCATAGAGCGGGTGGCGCACGATGGCATAAACGCCGCGCTGCACAAGTTGGCTATGATCCACCGGATAGGGTAGGGGCGTTAAATAATCGCGGATATGGTGTGAGCCCAGAGCGCCGAATGCCAGGCTGAGTAAAGCGAACGCCAGGGCCGCGGCGCTGCGCCAGGCCCAGCTTGCATCCATAATCCCGGGGCTGATGCCGGGGTGCCAGACCGGTAACAGTGCAAAGCCGATCATCAGGGCAAACTGAATGGCCACCAGATACTCTCCGCGGCTGCCAAAACCGGGGCGATTTTGTTCTTTCACATTCATGATTGATACCAGCTCTCTACATGGGTTGTCTGAGGCTGTGGAGATATTCCAGGCTCGTGTATGAATTACCGCATCTGGGGGCGAGCAATGCGCTCTGGGTCGGGATTAACTATGGAGCGTCTGCGCATCTCCGAAACGGTAGCGAGACATCCGCACCGCCGCACTAGAGCCTACCTTCAGACGATACGCTGAGGTTGCTCTGGTCCGCTCGGTATCAGCATTCTGTACTGGCCTCGAAAGAGTGCAGCGGCGCTTGAGTTTGACCGATAGGTTGTCAAGCGAGCACGAGGTAAAAACTGATCATGGTTCCGCCGCACGAGTAATTCAGCCATACTAATTGAAGGCTACTTTAGCCAGATACAAATTGGGGCTAAACCGCAGCGCGCAAGCCAAACTGGAAGTCTGCTGGTCTAACCTTAGTATGTACATCGCATGTACATCGCATGTACATCTCGACCCATCCTTAACCTCGAACCAGTACCAGGACTCTAATGAGCATCGCTGAGATCGCGCCATGACCACCGTGATCGTCGCCGAAAAACCCAGTGTCGCTCGGGACATCGCCGCCGTGCTCGGTGCGCGCAAGAAGGCCGAAGGATTCTTGCACGGCAATGGCTACCAGGTTACCTGGGCGCTGGGACATTTGGTGCATTTTGCCGAGCCGGACGACTACGATACCCGCTGGGCCGGACGCTGGTCGATGGCTCAATTGCCGATGATCCCAGAGCACTGGAAACTGCGCACTGACCGACGGACTGTCAAGCAATTCAATATCGTCAAAGCATTGCTCAAGCACGCGGACACCGAGCGGGTGGTCTGCGCCACTGACGCCGGGCGCGAGGGCGAGCTGATCTTTCGCCTAATTTTGGAACATGCCCGCTGTCGCAAACCGGTGCAACGGCTGTGGATTTCGAGCCTGACCGAGGAGGCAATCCGCGCCGGATTGCAACATCTGCGCCCAGGCAGCGACTATGATCCCCTGGCCGCCGCCGCCCGCGCCCGTGCACAGGCCGATTGGCTGGTGGGAATGAACCTGACCCGCGCCTACAGCGTGCACAACCGGCTGTTGTGCACCATTGGCCGGGTGCAGACCCCGACCTTGGCGATGATCGTCGAACGCGATGCGCTGATCGCCAATTTCACCAAGGTCTATTTCTACGAGTTGGTTGCCCATCTGGCGGAGGGCTTCGATGCCCGTTACAGCCTGCAAGGCGAGATCCGCATCGATCGCAAGGAACAGGCCGAACGGTTGCAGCGCAGCATCGCTCAGGCAATCGAGCCACATCGCACTGGCAAGGTCACCGCGGTGGAGAAAAAGATCCGCAACAATCGCCCGCCACCATTGTACGACCTGACCAATCTGCAACGCGACGCAAACCGGCGTTTTGGCTTGACCGCCGCCAAGGTGTTGGAACTTGCCCAGAGCCTGTATGAGACGCACAAACTGATCAGCTATCCGCGCACCGAAAGCCGCCATATCGGAGAGGACATGTTGCCGCAATTGCCGCGCATCCTGAGCAACCTCGAGCATCCGCTGGCAGCCGAGGCCAGCGCCCGGCTGGCCGCTGGTCACCGCCTGGGCAAGGCCTATGTCGACAAGACCAAGCTTACCGATCACCACGCGATTCTGCCCACCGCCAAGACCGTGCCAGCCCATCTGTCGGAGCCCCTGCGCAGGATCTACGATCTGGTGGTCGAACGTTTCGTCGGTGTGTTCCTGCCGGATCAAAAGGTCGAAGAGACGCTGGTGCGACTCGACATCGGTGGCGAGACCTTCATCGCCAGAGGCTCGGTGGAGTTAGAGCCGGGCTGGAAACGGGTCGATCCGCGGCGGCGCAAAGCCGAGGCGCAACCAATCCCGGGCCGGGTTGGCGCCGACCCCGGAGCGGCCAAACCTGACCCAAGCGCCGAGCATCGGGCATTGCCGCCGTTACAGAAGGGCCAAATTGTGCATGTCGACGGTCTGGAGGTGGTGGAAAAGGAGACTCAGCCACCGCGGCCGTTCGACGATGCCACCTTGCTGAATGCGATGAAACAGGCTGGCCGCAACATCGACGACGACGCGCTGGCCGCGGCGATAAAATCCTGCGGTCTCGGCACCTCGGCGACGCGCGCCGAGATTATCGAAAAACTGCTGCGCACCGGCTACATCGAACGCCAGCGCAAGCAATTGCGCGCTACCGACAAGGGCAAGGCGTTGATCGGCATGGTGGCCGCGCCATTGCGCAGCGTCGAGACCACCGCGGCCTGGGAACAGCGGCTGCAGGATGTCGAGCAGGGCAGCGCCGATGCCGATGCCTTTTATCGCGACATCTGCAAGCTGATCGGCGAACTGATTCCGCAGGTGGAACAGGGGCCGGCCATGACCGCCGAGCAGATTGCCGCCGCGCGCGCCGTCAGCTCGAAGCATGCGGCCAGTGCTGGTCGGGGAGCTGGCCGCGGCAAGTCCAAGGGCGCCAGGCGCTCGGGCAGCAGTGGCTCCAAGCTCGGCGGCACGGGCAACGCAAGCAACATCGACCAGCAACAGGCTCACAACGAGGCAGCCGATCAACCCGTCAACCCGGCCGCATCTGCCGGTCTCGGCATCTGCCCGATCTGCAAACAGGGCGCGATCGTCGAGAATCCGAAAGCCTACGGCTGCGAGCATTGGCGCGACGGCTGCGGATTCACCATCTGGAAGACCGTATGCGGACAGCGTCTGACCAAAACTCAGGTCAAGCAACTGATCGATAAAGGCAAAACCGACCTGATCGAAGGTTTTCTGTCCAAGTCCGGGAACCGGTTCAAGGCAAGACTGCGGCTGGATGCCAATGGTAGGGTCGGCTTCGACTTTGAACAGAAAACGGAAACAGAGGCCAAGGCTTCCGCCTCGCAAGCGCCACGCCCGGGCGCGGGGCGGCGTGCATCCAGATCTGCCCAAGCCGCGAACACGGGAGCCAAGGCCGCGCAACCTGACGCGCTCCCTGGCGATCCAATGCCTAATACCGATCCGCCAGCAACCGCCCAATCCCTGCGCGATAATCCGCTGCAATGTCCGCAGTGCCATATCGGTTTTTTGATTGAAGGTCGCCGCGCCTTTGGCTGCAACCGCTGGCGCGAGGGCTGCAATTTCGTCGTCCCCAAACAGACCGACGGCCATCTGCTGTCCGAGCGCGAACTACGCAATCTGGTCGAGCGTGCACGGGAGCATCCGGTTCAGCCCTAGCTGTCGGGCTTACTGATGCCTGTCCAACATCATAGGAAACACTTGGCGGTCTGCGCTTGGCTGGTGAAGCACTCGGTTGATGGGTTGCATCCCGCGCCGCAACACCTTACCGAAGCTCCAGCTTCCTGCGAGAAACCACCGACAGACGAAAGAAGCGCGACCTTGCCGTCAAACAGTCTCAGCGCAGGGGCCGCTCAGGCAGAACGGCAAACGGCGTTTTATCCGATCTATTTTTAGGGTTATTCCCGCAGGAGCACTCTATGCCCAAGAGCGACGTCCTTATCTTCGACATCATTGCGCTGGAGTGGCTGATCGCGCTGCTGGCGATCGCGCTCCTCGTGCTTGTCGGCGGCTTTGTTGCTCGCAACAGCCGCCGCGACAGGCGCACCCTGGTGGAGCAGGACAAGCCCAGCGGCGAACCTGCATGGCACAATCTGCCCGCCGAGGAGGTACTGGAACAGGTCGGCGGCGGCCACCAAGGCCTGAGTTCCGAGGAGGCGCACCAACGCCTCCAGAGCCATGGCCCGAACCGGCTTCCGGAGGCCAAGCCGCGCAGCCCGCTGCTGCGCTTTCTGGCCCAATTTCATAATGTTCTAATCTATGTGCTGCTCGCCGCCGGCCTGGTGACCGCGCTGCTCCAGCACTGGCTCGACGCCGGCGTCATACTCGGCGTCGTGCTGGTGAATGCCGCCATCGGCTTTATTCAGGAGGGCAAGGCCGAGGATGCGCTGCGGGCGATCCGCGACATGCTCTCGCCCCACGCGATGGTCTGGCGCGACAGCCGGCTGGTGACCGTCGATGCCGCGGATCTGGTGCCCGGCGATCTGGTGCAATTGCAGTCTGGCGACAAGGTGCCGGCGGACCTGCGGCTGCTGCGCGCTAAGGGGCTGCAAATCGAGGAGGCGCCGCTGACAGGCGAGTCAGTGCCGGTGGAGAAGCAGGTCGCACCGGCAGACCTGGAGACGCCGCTGGCCGAGCGCCGCTCAATGGCTTATTCCGGCACCCTGGTAACCCACGGGCAGAGCACCGGCATCGTCGTCGCCACCGGTCCCGCGACAGAGATCGGCCGCATCAGCGCGATGGTCGCAAGCGTGCAGCAACTCACGACGCCGCTGCTGCGGCAGATGGCTCAATTCGGACGCTGGCTGACCGCGGCGATCCTGGTATTGGCTGCGATCAGCTTTGCGTTCGGCGTGCTGGTGCGCGACTACACGGCCTCCGAGATGTTCCTTGCCTCCGTCGGCCTGGCGGTGGCCGCGATTCCGGAGGGCCTGCCGGCGATCATGACCATTACGCTGGCCATCGGCGTGCAGCGCATGGCCGGGCGCAATGCGATCATCCGCCGCTTGCCGGCCGTCGAGACGCTGGGCACCGTAGGCGTCATCTGCTCGGACAAGACCGGTACATTGACGCGCAACGCGATGACGGTGGCCGTTGTGCACACCGCTAGCCGGCTGTTGACGGTGACCGGCACCGGCTATGCTCCCGATGGTGCCTTCATGCTCGACGGCGATACCCTGCTGCCAGAGGACGATGTGTTGCTGAATCAGGCGTTGCGTGCTGCCGCGCTCTGCAACGATGCAACATTGGTACAGGACGCAGACAGCGGCTGGCAGGCGCATGGCGATCCCATGGAGAGCGCGCTGCTGGTCGCCGCAGTCAAGGCTGGGCTGGATCTGGACGCGACAATCAGGCAATGGCCGCGCACAGACCTGATCCCATTCGAGTCTGCGCATAAGTTCATGGCGACGTTGCACCAGGGTCAAGGCGAGTCGTTTATCGTCGTCAAGGGGGCGCTGGAGGCGGTGCTCGACATGTGCGCAAGCGAACGCGGACCGGACGGCGATGTGCCGATCGATACCGGCCAGTGGCTCGAGCGCATGGAGGCGATGGCCGCGGACGGTCAGCGCGTATTGGCCATCGCCATGAAGCCGGCCGAGCCGCACCGAGCCGAGCTAGACTTCGTCGATGTGGAAAGCAACCTGACGCTGCTCGGTCTGTTCGGGCTGATGGACCCGCCGCGGGAAGAGGCGATCACGGCCGTGCGCGTCTGCCAAGAAGCCGGCATCCGCGTCAAGATGATCACCGGCGACCATGCCGCAACGGCGCGGGCCATCGCCGCCCGCGTCGGCCTCGCGAATCCGGACGAAGCCCTGACCGGCCGCGATCTGGATGCCCTCGACGATGAGGCGCTGCGGCAGCGCGTCGGCAGCTGCGATCTCTATGCACGGGTCACCCCTGAGCACAAGCTGCGCCTGGTGCAGTTGCTCCAGCGCGACGGGGCGATCGTCGCGATGACTGGCGACGGCGTTAATGACGCGCCGGCGCTGAAACGTGCCGATGTCGGCATCGCGATGGGCATCAATGGCACCGAGGCGGCCAAAGAGGCGGCCGAGATGGTTCTGGCCGACGACAACTTCGCCTCCATTGCCAATGCCGTCGAGGAAGGCCGCACCGTCTACGACAACCTGAAGAAGGCGATCCTGTTCATCCTGCCGACCAACGGCGGCGAGGCTCTGGTGGTGCTCGGCGCAATCCTGTTCGGCTTCCGCCAGTTCCCGCTGACGCCGGTGCAGATCCTGTGGGTCAATATGATCACCGCCGTGACGCTGGCCCTGGCCCTGGCCTTCGAGCCGCCGGAGCCCGGCGTCATGAAGCGGCCGCCGCGCAATGCCCGCGAGCCGGTGCTGACACCGCTGTTTTTGTGGCGCATCGGCTATGTATCGCTGATCCTGATGGTCGGCACCTTCGGCCTGTTTCTATGGGAGCAGCAGCGAGGCACGTCAATCGAGCAGGCGCGTACCGTGGCCGTGAACACGCTGGTCATGTTCGAGATCTTCTATTTGTTCAATTCCCGCTTTATGACCGCCTCGGTGCTGAACTACAAGGGGTTTTTTGGCAATCGGTACGTACTCTATGCTGCCGGCTTGCTGCTTCTGTTCCAGCTCGCGTTCACATACCTGCCGCCGATCCAGACCCTGTTTGGCACCGCGGCCATCGGCGCCGGCGTCTGGCTGCGGATCATTCTGGTTGCCTCCTCGGTGCTGTTCATCGTCGAGCTGGAGAAATTCCTGGGGCGCTGCGGCTCCAGATCAGGAAAACGTCGATGAGCGCGAGTCGCGGGAAATCAGCGTCAAGGGCTCGCTGATGCTCAGGCCCTGGTAATCGCGCATGCCGGTGCATGCGCCTGGCGGTCACCACGCATATTCAGCCTCGATCGATCACAAAAACACACAGCAGGAATTGCCGGCCTCAGCCGCCTCTGCCAAGCACCATCGCGGCGCGGACCAGGTCGATGGAATTGTCGACGCCGAGCTTGTGCATGATGCGGCGCCGATACGTTTCCACGGTCTTGACGCTGATGCCCAACAAGGTCGCGATCTCGGCGGTTCCCTTAGCAGCCGCAATCAAACGCAGCAGCTCCTGTTCGCGTGGCGACAGCGGTCCCTTATCGCCCCCGGAACGGCCAGCAGATACCGCTTGCAGATAGCTGCCGCCGTCCAGCACGGTGCGGATTGCAATCAGCAGTTCCGCTCCAGCCTGGCTTTTCAATACGTAGCCGCGAGCGCCGGCTTCGATCATTTTGTCGACCAGATAATTGTCATCGTAGGCCGACAAGGCGATGATCCGGCAGCTGGGCACGGCCTGGGTCAATTTTGCCGTCACCTCCAAGCCGTTTACCTTCGGCATACAAATGTCTACCAGCGCCAGGTCGGGCTTGTGCAGCGACGCGACCTGGACCGCCTTCGACGGGTCCGCGAGGTGCTCGAGCAGCTTGAATTCCGGTGCTTGAGCCAAGACCGCGGCAACGCCTTCGTAGGTGAGCTGTAGGTCGTCGATCAGTAGAATTTTTTTTGCATCGGCCATGGGCTCGAGTCTGTTGCTTGTGCTATCGATGGCGACCGTCGCTGCGCATCGCGATCCGGTTTGCCATCGCGAGCAAATGGCCGCATTGAGTTAATCCATAGGCATTGGTTTGCGATCGCTTCCCATGCGGTGCACAACCAGGTCAGATCCTGCGACAACGCCACAGGGCTGATCCAGGCGCTGGACGCCTGCGGCCTATGCTAACGGATGCCAAGCGGCAACAGTAGCCGCGCCTCGGTGCCGCACGGATCGCATCGCCGTAATATCAAAGATCCGCCAAGGAGTTCGACGCGTGAACGCAGACTGAGCAGACCAAAACCACCTTCGGCATCCATGCCGGCTCGTGCATGGTTGGCCGGGCTGATTCCAACACCGTCATCGCGAACAATCAACGACAGGAGATCCGGCTCGATGGTCAAGTGCAGCTCGCCGTGTGCTGCGGCTGCATGCTTGCCGATGTTATTCAGCAATTCGCGAACCGCCTGATACATGGTCTCCAGGATTTGTTCGTCGAGTCCTGTGTCATCGCCCTGGGTCTTGATCGCACATGCGAACCCCCACTGCTCCGCGGTGCGCAGCGCCAATGCCTGTACCGCGACGGTAAGCCCGGCCTGGTGCAGCAATGGCCTTCCGAGATCAAAGCACAGAGTGCGCAGCTCACTCAAGGTTTCAGCGAGGAGCTGTAAAGAACGATCCAATGGCGGTATCAGGGAGGAAGACATCGCTTGGCAGTCTGCCGGCTCAGTCGCCTTCAGGCGTGCTTGCGTGGTGTCGAGCAGCGTTTTCACCAGACTCAGTTTTTGTAACGGGCTGTCGTGCAGCGCCTGCGCGAGTTCGCGCTGATGGCGTTGCTCGGCCAGCGCCATGCGTGCATTCAGTTCGCGCATGCGTCGCAACAATCGGTCACGCTCGACGCTGCTCGCGTCCAGCCCCCGACGCATTTGTCGGGACAAATGGCCTAGTCGACAATGTGTGGCGACACGGGCCAGCAAAACTGCGGACTTGAATGGTTTGACGACATAATCGACTGCGCCGGCATCAAAGGCATCGACGATGGTTTCACTGTCGCTTTGGGCGGTCAGAATCAGAATCGGAACCGCCTGTAGCGCGGTTTGCGTTCTAAGCCGCCGGCACAGGCTGAGTCCGTCCATATCCGGCAGGCCAATGTCGAGCAGAATCAGCGTCGGTGCAACCGCCAGCGCCAGCCGGTAGCCATCGCGCGCATTGGCGGCAGTATGCACCGGATAGCCGGCCCGTGACAGCACGCGGTCGATGAACAAGCGCTGGGTGGGCTCGTCTTCGACGACGATTATCTGGTCTTCCGAGGCAACTTCATCCAGCATCAGCGATCACCTGGGTCGGGCAAGAGTAGCATTGTGGTCGGTGCTTTGCTTGGCACGCTACAAGGTAATCAACAGTTAGGCTGGAACTGCGAGCAGACGGCTGGCGATGTCATGCACTCGCAAAAACAGCAGGTCCGGGCGTTGATGAGCCAGCGTCTGGGCCGGATTGCAGCCCCAAGCGACCGCGCCTGCCGCGGTGCCGGCTCGACGTGCCGCATCGATATCGCGGATTTCGTCGCCAATGTAGATGGCATGCTGCGGTTGTACACGCGCCCGTCGCAACAGGCGAGTCAGCCGCCGATGCTTACCGGCGATGCCCGCTCCACATTCGGTGTAGTGCAGTAATCCCCATAGCCGCGCGCCCAACACCTGTTTGATATTGCCTGTTGCGTTGGAGCTGACGATGCCGAGGCGTGGACCGGCAGCGGCAAGTTGCTCCAACATGGAGGCGACGCCGGGGAAGAGCTGGATGACATGGATATCCCTCGACATACGCCGGCGCATATCGGCGGCAATGAGCGGGATCTTCCAGCCAGGCACGCCGAGATAGCGCAACAGGGCGTCCGTCCTCATCTGGCGCAGCGCCTGATCATCGCCAGCGGACAGCGGGCGAAAGCCCCAACGCCGGGCAACGTCGTCAAACACGGAACGAACCCAGGGCAGGCTGTCTGCCAGGGTGCCGTCAAAGTCGAAAATCACCAGTTGTGGTTGCATCATCAGGCTATGTCATATGGCTTAACAACAGGGATCGAGCCTCGAACAGCGGGATTTTGCGGCCAGATCATGGCTTGCCGGCAGGCAATTTGCCTGGGGCAACACTGGGTTCAACATGGGAGCATGGTCATTGGAAATCATCGAAATCGCCCCGCTGCTGTTCATCCTAGCGCTGTTGGCAGGGCTGGTGGATGCAGTCGCTGGCGGCGGCGGGCTGATCACGGTGCCCGCCCTGTTATGGGTCGGGCTTGCGCCGGTGGCGGCGCTGGCAACCAATAAAGCACAGGGTGTATTTGGCACGCTGGCATCCACTCTGCATTTTGTTCGCCAAGGCGCAATCGACTTGTCTACGGTCGCATCCGCAGTTGCCTGTACCTTCGCAGGCGCCAGCGCAGGCGCCATCGCCGTGCACTTTCTGGCCACGGATGTGCTCTCCAGGCTTGTACCGCTGCTGCTGATTGGTTTTGCGCTATATTTTCTGTTCTCGCCACGGGTTGCGGATATCGACGCACGCCAGCGCATCGGGCACAGGGCGTTCGGCCTGCTGATCGGCACCGGCGTTGGCTTTTATGATGGTTTTTTCGGCCCCGGTACCGGAACGTTTTTTGCGATCGGCTATGTCGCGCTATTGGGGTACAACCTGCGCAGCGCCACCGCCCATGCGAAGCTGCTCAATTTCACCAGCAATTTGGCGGCCTGCTTGTTCTTTATTACCGCCGGTCATGTACTCTGGGGCATTGCCATCATTATGGCCGCGGGGCAGTTCCTGGGCGGCTGGCTGGGAGCGCATCTAGTCATTCGCCACGGCACCCGGCTGGTGCGGCCGGTGCTGGTCGCGGTTTCCCTTCTGATCTCTCTGAAGCTGCTGCTGCAAGCCGGCGGATAACCGCCGATGCGGGCCGACAGCGCGCCCTGAAACGCGCCTCTGCGAGCCATTGATTTTGCTTGTGATCCAATTTTTTTGCTGACCTGAGTCAAGGGGCCGCAATCCATGAACTACACTAAATGTAGCGTCTTATATAATGACAACCACAATATCTAGTGCCTATACCAATCCTGCACTTAACTGAGGTCAGCCTGATGGACAAGCCCTTGTCGACACTTCTCACCCTGCCTCACCGCGTGCTCAAGCGCGATGGTCAACAGGTGCCTTTCGACGCGACAAAAATCGAGACCGCCATCCACAAGGCAGGCCGCGCCACCGGTGAGTTCGGCGCCGCGGAGGCAGCATTGCTGACAGCCCAGGTGGTCAAGGTATTGGCCCATCGCTTCGGCAGGAATGCAGATCGGGACAGCATCCCGGACATCGAGGGCATTCAGGATGTGGTGGAGCAGACACTGATCAGCGCCAACCACTTCGAGACCGCTCGCTCCTATATTGTCTATCGCGAGCAGCGTGCGCGATTGCGTAAGGACCGCCACACTCTGGTGGATGTGGCCAGCTCCATCAACGAATATCTGGATCGTTCTGACTGGCGCGTCGCTGCCAATGCCAATCAGGGCTATTCCCTGGGTGGGCTGATCCTGAACACATCCGGAAAGATGATCGCCAACTACTGGCTGAGTCATGTCTATTCACCGGAAATTGGCCAGGCGCATCGCGCTGGCGACATCCATATTCACGATCTTGACATGTTGGCTGGCTATTGTGCAGGTTGGTCATTGCGTACCTTACTGACGGAAGGTCTGAATGGGGTGCCGGGCAAGGTGGAGGCCGGTCCGCCGCGGCATATGTCCAGCGCCATTGGCCAAATCGTGAACTTCCTCGGCACGTTACAGAACGAATGGGCCGGCGCCCAGGCATTCTCCAGCTTCGATACATACATGGCGCCGTACGTGCGCATCGATGGGCTCGACTATGCCCGAGTCAAACAATACATCCAGGAGCTGATTTACAACCTGAACGTGCCAAGCCGTTGGGGTTGTCAGACACCTTTTACCAATCTCACCTTCGATTGGATTTGCCCCGAGGATTTGCGCACCCAGGTGCCGATCATCGGCGGTCAAGAACAGCCTTTTTGTTATGGTGATCTGCAAGCCGAGATGGACCTGATCAATCGCGCCTACATCGAGGTAATGACCGAGGGTGATGCCAAGGGCCGTATTTTTACCTTCCCCATACCGACTTACAACATCACCGAAGATTTCCCTTGGGACAGTGACAATGCCGAACGGCTGTTCGAAATGACGGCCAAGTATGGCTTGCCCTATTTCCAAAACTTCATCAACTCAGAACTCAGCCCAAACATGGTGCGCAGCATGTGTTGCCGCTTACAGCTCGACCTGCGCGAGCTGCTCAAACGCGGTAATGGACTGTTCGGCTCCGCGGAGCAAACCGGCTCCTTGGGGGTTGTCACCATCAACTGCGCGCGCCTGGGCTACACCCACCGCGGCGATGAACGGGGTTTGTTCGCACGCCTCGACGAATTGATGGATTTAGCCAAAAAGAGTCTGGAGCTGAAGCGCAAGGTGATCCAGCGACATATGGATGCCGGGCTTTTCCCGTACACCAAGCGCTATCTGGGCACATTGCGCAACCACTTCAGCACCATCGGCATCAACGGGATCAACGAGCTGATCCGCAATTTCACCCAGGATGCCGAGGATATCACCAGCGAATCAGGCCTGGCCTTTGCCAGCGATCTGCTGGACCATGTCCGAGCGCGCATGCTGCAGTTCCAGGAAGAAACCGGGCATATGTACAACCTGGAGGCGACTCCGGCCGAGGGCACCACCTACCGCTTCGCCCGCGAGGACAAAAAGCGCTTCCCCGACATTCTGCAAGCCGGCAGCGACGCGGCGCCCTACTACACCAACTCCTCGCAATTGCCGGTGGGCTATACCGATGACCCATTCCAGGCCTTGAGCATGCAGCATGAATTGCAGTCCAAATACACCGGCGGCACCGTGCTGCATTTGTATATGAATGAGCAGATCAGTTCCAGCGAAGCCTGCAAACGCCTGGTGCGCCGCTCGTTGACCAACTTCCGACTGCCCTACATCACCGTGACCCCGATTTTCTCCATCTGCCCTCAGCATGGCTATATTGCCGGCGAGCATGAATTCTGCCCCAAATGCGATCAGGAATTGATTGCAAGAAAGCGCGTGCAGCGGATTGCCGAGAGTCGGAATCCCGATGTCGACATCGCGCCGGCGGACGCGGCATAAACCACTGGCGAGCAGATTCGGACAGGCTCTGTGTTCCGAATCTCTGCCCTGGTCTTTGCCGAATGTGAACTAAACCCAACCACAGGAACAAAACGGATGAACATCACCAAGACAATCGACCAACCGGAACTGAAAGACGAAGAACGCACTCGCTGCGAGATTTGGACTCGAGTCATGGGCTATCACCGTCCGGTATCCGCTTTCAATGCCGGCAAACGCTCCGAGCATGCGGACAGAGCCTATTTCTGCGAGCATCCCAGGGCGGCCGCGGATTGTACACACCCATTGGCAGCCGCCTGATCCAGTCCAGCTGCGATTCCAGCCAGGCAATCTGGGCCAGACCACCCTCGATGATGCGATGCTGACTACCCTACAAACCGAAGCGAAGCGGCTGCGTATCGGCGGTGTTACCGCCCTGAGCACCATTGACTATCCCGGAGAGCTGGCCGCGGTGGTCTATTGCCAGGGCTGCCCTTGGCGCTGCCGATATTGTCACAACGGGCATCTGTTGACGGCAGAGGCAGACGCCCCGATTGCCTGGGACCAGTTGCGGGGCTTGCTCGAACGTCGCCAGGGACTGCTCGACGGCGTTGTCTTCAGCGGCGGCGAACCTACCGCACAACGGGCTTTGCCGGCAGCCATGCGCGAGATTCGCGCGCTGGGCTATAAGATCGGTCTGCACACCAGCGGGGCCTACCCCGAGCGCCTACATCCCTTGCTGCCCTTGGTCGATTGGGTCGGCCTTGACATCAAGGCTCTGCCGGAGGATTACCCACTGGTCACTGGCGCATCGGATTCCGGCAACAAGGCTTGGCACAGCCTGCGCCTGCTGCTTGACGCCGATATCGCATTGGAAGTTCGCACCACACCGATGCCGGGCCTGGATGACACCGATTATCTCAATCGGCTGTTACAGCGTCTTGCTGGGGAGGGCGTCGGTGATTACGCATTGCAGCAATGCCGGACAGCCTATGCGCTGGATCGGCAATTGCCCGACGCGCGTGAACTGCAGGTGGCCGACTGGGCACACCAGCCGTTTAAACATTTCAAGCTTCGGCAGGGCTGAAGCTGGCGCTACATCGCCCGCGAATGCCGGGTATTGCAACAATCCCAGCCCATGCCGAGCAGGCATTCCCCAGCCTGTTCAGGTTCTCTGGTAGAAACCGATCTCACCGATACAAAGATCCGCGCGCATCACACGACCGATGGCAACCACCCCCAGGCGCTTCAGTCGGCTGCGGTCCAGGGCCGGCACCAGCCGATGGGGTTCGAACTGCGAGAACGGTAAATACACCTCTCGCCATTGGCCATCGGCAATAAACTCGGCCCGGTAGGACTGCCAGGGCATGCTGGTGGCGGAAGTCTTCAGATGTAAGTTGTAGGTTTCTCCGTTGCCGCGCACCAGCAGCCGTACTCCGTCGAAACCACTGGCATCGAACAGGCCGCCGCGGGCCAGATCAATATTGACCTGAACAAAACCTCCGTTGTTGTCGAGACTCACATCCCCTTGCATGCACAGGGCGGGATGTCCATCGATCTCACGCCGAGAAAGACTGGCACTGGAGACGCCACCCATGACGCGATCGGTGACCAACCGCCAGGCTGTGCCAAGACGCGAGTAATCACTAGCGGAAGAGAAATCGTCAATCAGACCATCGTTCTGGCCAGTAAAAGCAACAGTGGATGTCATTAGGGCAAACAGTGCAAGAAAAGTAATTGGCATCCGCACAGTGTGCCGGAAACCCACAGCCGCTGTCACGCCATCGGGATTGTTATTGCCGGCACTGGGCGCAATTGTGTTTTCACAACGTATATCGAACATCGATAAGCTCCTTGAACATCCACTAAGAGGTTTTTGCTATGTATGGATTTTCCACCAAGGTCAGTACCGGCTTCGATGAGACGATCGCACGCGTAACCGAAGAACTCAAAGCAGAAGGCTTTGGCGTGCTCAGCGACATCGACGTCAGTGCAACCCTGAAGACCAAGCTCGGTATTAGCCATCGGCCCTATCGCATCCTCGGCGCCTGCAATCCGCAGTTTGCCTATCAGGCCCTGAATGCCGAACCGGACATCGGTTTACTGCTACCCTGCAATGTCGTCGTACGCGAAGACCAGGATGGTGGCATCAGTGTGCTGTTCATGGACCCTGCGGCAGTGCTGGAACTGGTCGATAACACCGATATACCGGAATTGGCGGCACAAGTGCGTGCGCGCCTCGATCGCGTGGCCAGCGCGCTGGAGCAGGGTTGATTGGCATTTGCTATTTCGAAGCTGATCAGGCTGCCGGTCAGCCGCACCGCGCTTGCCAATAGGATCTGTTGCCGCATCGGCACAGTCCACTCTGCGAGTGATCATGGGACAATGCTGGGCTTGATGACAATCCTATCCTGGTCAGTGCGACTTATCTGAACTGAGCATCGACAGTGCGGCTCCGGCTCGCAGGCGTTTCGCCGACTCATATTCTTCGTCGGTCATCTGACTACCAACGATATTACGCAGTAAGTCAGCATCCTGATCTCCCTGATCGATGGCAAGAGACAGCCAGAAGTGCGCTTGGGCCAGATCGATCTCCACCCCTCGCCCCTCGGCATAAATTAGCCCCAGCGCATACTGTGCGTCGACCTCGCCGCGCAACGCGGCTTCGCGCACGACTTCAACCTTACTCGGATCATTGCGTAGCAGAATCAGGTCTTTGAGATAATTACCGCTGGACATTGGTCGAATCCCGTTGCATGACTAGTGATGAAAAGATGCGTACGATCGGGTTAGATCAACAGAGGGCCAAGCAGCGGATCATTGCACTTCTTGCTCGTACTGCCTCAACAAATCGTCGTAAGCGTCGAAACCAACAAGATTGCGGAGGGTAGCAAAGTCCACGCGCCGAGATGGGGTTTCGCCGGCCTTCAATGCGTCCAACGCCGTATTCATCGCTTGCACAGCGCAGGAAATCAGCGTCAATGGATAGGCTGCCACGCGATAGCCGATTTGCCCGAGACGCTGCGGCGAAACCATCGGAGTAATACCGTCCTCCAGCATATTCGCCATGTGCACACCGGGCACTTCGCGGCAAAACCGCTCCATCTCCTTTTCGTCCCGGGGAGCCTCGAGGAACAGCAAGTCTGCGCCCAGATCAGCAAACGCCTGCATACGCCAGATCGCCTCATCCAGCGCGGCATCCGCACCCAAACCCGATTCCAGCGCACTGCGCGCATCGGTGCGGGCAACCACCACCAGGCCGCAGCCGGCATTCCGGGCGGCGATCGCTGCGCGCATGCGGCGCATGGCCTCGCCGCGATCGACCACCTCTTTGACACCGGTATGACCACAACGTTTGGGCGCCAGTTGATCCTCGATCATAATGCCGGCAAACCCGGCATTCGCATACTGCTCGACAGTTCGATGCACATTGGCCGGATTGCCGTGACCGGTATCTCCGTCGCCAATCACCGGTATCGACACCGAGTCGCAAATGTAGCGTCCTTGATCGACCATCTCGGTCACGGACAACAGACCCGCGTCCGGCATTGCGGCGCGCGCTGCCGACACCGCAAAGCCACTCATGAAAGTCAGCGGAAAACCGGCCTGCTCGATCAGACGCGCGGACAATGCATCGAAGCAGCACGGCATGATCAAGCAAGCATCACCCTGCAGCAGATCGCGAAGGCGCTGTATGCGAAGTGTGGAGTTGGACATACGCAAAGATCCGTTGAAGCTAAACTTATTAGCCCGCGCCAAACGACGGGCTGAGTAACAGCGAAGTCGGCAGTCCAGCGCATTGTGCGCGACAAACCGGCAGAATCACCACGCCACAGATCCCACCCGCTGGACAGCAGATCCAAATTCAAGACCACAATATCATGTAGGACTTTTCAGAGCGTACAGGAGATTCTCTTGGTCCTGGAGCCAAAGTCCAAGCCTGTGAAGTAGACCATGACGTTATTGGTTGCCGCGATTCGCCAAATGCTGTGCGCCTTGCCGGATGTGCGCAAGGGCGGCAACTGGGCGCTATACCATGGGCGATGCCGGATTGGGGGGAAACAGGGGTAAAAACAGCAGGGAAAACAGGGACACAGGGAAAACAGGGACAGACCACGTTTTTCTGCTAGGCTTGGTTCGGTGCTATGTTGCTATTGTCTTTGAGATCCTGTTATCCATGCCTAGACGCGCACGGATCATCGCCGCCGGCTACCCAATGCATGTGATCCTGCGCGGGATCGACCGGGCTGCGGTGTTTTTCGAGGATGACGATCGCCAGTTTTTCCTGGATCATCTGGTCGCGGTGGCTGCGGAGGAATCGGTTGCTGTGCACGCATACGTGCTGATGACCAACCACCTTCATCTGCCGATGACCGCCGCACGCGATGATGGCGTGACGGCGGTGATGAAGCGCGTTGGGCAGCGGTATGTCCAGCATGTCAACCGGACCTCTCGTCGCACGGGCGGCTTGTTCGAGGGCCGGTTCCGCTCATCGCTGATTGAAGCCGACACCTAATCTGCTGGCCTGCCAGCGCTACATCGAGCTCAATCCGGTTCGTGCCTCAATGGTCAGTGTGCCTGGTGATTATCGCTGGTCGAGCCATCGGGCCAATGCGCTTGGCCGCCAGGATTCCGTAGTCACACCGCACCCGCTGTACCAAGGCTTGGCAGACTCTAATCAGGCTCGTTTTGCTGCGTGTCGCAGGTTGTTCGAGGATATACTCAGCGCCGAGTTGCTTCAACGTTTCCGCGAGTGCACCAACGGCGGCTTCGTGCTTAGCAGCGCAGAGTTCGAGCGGCAGATCGCCGCTATGCTCGGTAGACGAACCTGGAAGGGGGCACCGGGACGGCCGCTAAAGAAAATCGATGCGGATGCGCAAGGTGAGCTTGCATTGTAGAAAATGTGGTCTGTCCCCTTTTTCCCATTTTTCGCAAATCCAGCAAGTCATTATTTGTGAACATAAATAGAACCTGTCGAGCTGTCTTCACTGCTGCAGCGCTAGGATTGATCTATGGCTGCGCAACCATCGTCAATGATCCAAACATACCGTTCGTAGTTACCTTTTCTGATGGCTCTGCCGGGCATTGCAAGTTCAAGAACAAGCGCGGTCAATGGGAATCATATATACCAACTAGCGGTGTTTACATTCGACGGTCCGATGATGCACTCATCTACGATTGCGAGACGAAGGATGGCAGAGAAGTTAGCGGTTCCGTTAGAAGTGAGATGGAGGGTGGCAAGTTCGCCGCTAGTGTAATTTTTTGGGACCTCGGAATCACCGATGCAATAACCGACATGCATAGGACCTATCAAGGAAATATCGTCATTCCAGTGCCAACGAAAGACGATTAGTGGGGGCTCCTCCCATGTCCATATTCTCTGGGTTCAATATGTGAGAACGACTAACTGGAAAAGGTGGTCTGTCCCCGTTTTCCCGTTGTAGAAAACGTGGTCTGTCTCCCTTCTTTTCCCGCCTCGTACAGCGTGAACCTGAACCGACCGACCTCACCTTCCACTCGGTCGTCGGACTGACGCTCCCGCAGGTCGAGCTCCGCGCTCAGGCGCGCGGTTTCCCGCTGGAGTTTTTTTTTCCTGCCTCCGCCAAATGCCCCGACAGCGCCTCGCGTAACGCCGGGAACGACACATCCAGCGCCGCTCGATCCAGCGCCGAGATAGTCAGCTCATCGGCTTCCGGTAACACCAGACTGAACGAGCCATCGGCCTGTTCTTCCGGGTGACGGTCCGACGACACGTCCTCCTCGGTTTCGACGAACTCCACCTTGATCCGCAACTTCAGGTTCTTGGCCATGGCTCTACCCTCGTTCGATGCTTACAACACAGCGGTCTCTGTCCGTTATACTCCTGTAGCCCTATTCAAGGCGAGTCAGTTTCAATGGTATAGGCCGCAGTTTTGGGCCGGGCAGCCTTCACGTTAGGCGTCGGCCATTCATGCGGCACTTCGAACGGTAACAGAATGCCCACCATTCTACTTTTCCTCGGATGGCGACTTTTCTTCTATGCAAACGAAGGCAGCGAGCCGGTCCACATTCATTGCAAAGAGGGCGACATGGAGTGCAAGTTTTGGCTCAATCCTAAGAAATTTGACATATCGCTCGCATACGCTTTCAATATGTCGCCGCGTGCTATGCGAGAGATTAGAAGAATCATCTTCCAGCATTTCGACTACATCGTCGAGCAATGGGAAGAATTTCAGGTGAGGCGCAAGTCATGAGTAGGTATCACGAGGTCGAACAGGTAATCGTTTTGCGGGGAGTGCTTTCCGCCGTCGTCGAT
Organism: Thiohalocapsa sp. PB-PSB1; assembly: GCA_016745215.1. Classification (GTDB taxonomy): domain Bacteria; phylum Pseudomonadota; class Gammaproteobacteria; order Chromatiales; family Chromatiaceae; genus Thiohalocapsa. The sequence goes on along the minus strand of CP050890.1, from coordinate 1,160,497 downwards.
GGCCAAGCCCTCACGGCTAATCTGCGCGAGTTGTCGCCATTACTGAAGGCTGCTCCTGACGTGCACCTCGAAGTTTTCGAGGTGTCTCCGTCTGGCTATGGCATACATTGGCCACTCGTTGACGAAGACATTTCAGTCGATGGCTTACTTGGTATCGTTCACCAACCCGACGAACTCAGACAATCCGCCTAACCAATCCGCTAGCCCGACGCCAAACTGCGACCTTCGCAGTCGCTCAGGCCGCAGTTTGGCGCGGGCTGCGGTTGACGTTATCGCGCCGAGCAAAGCTCGGCGCCTCTTGCCGGGTGAAAGTCCCGGTCGGGTAAGGGCTAGCCACCCACCCGTATCGAGTGTTGGTCCTACTGCGGAGCTTTGTGCCTCGCGAACAAAGTGAAGTGCAGGGCAAGCGTACACAGAGAATCCTGTAGGCCGTAGGGGAGATCGCGCTCCCTGAAGTGCGCCTGTTTGGATCAGGGCAGCTTCGAGAAAGCAAAGTAAGCGGATGACGACAGTGTTAACGTCCTGGAAGTCAACATGAAGCACGCGCTACGAGGCAAGTGTGTGGATGTCCGCCGGAGTCCTCAGGCTTATGTATGCAGGAAGAGAGGCGTCAGAGAACTCGGGAAGCCCCGAAGGCTCCTGTTTGATGCGAAACCATGAAACCGACAGCGTTGGGACACGAACGGGTGAAGAGCCCACTTGTTCACAGGCTGGCGGCGTGGGCGCGGGTAGAGTTGTCGAACAGGGAGCGTGCAGGCAGGCGGGAGACCGCCGTATGCCAACGAGGTGTCTTATCGGGCATCGTAGTCGGAGGTCGGGAAAGCCGGCCAGCAGGCGTAAGGACCTGACGGAAGCACGCAGCTCGCAAAGGAAACTCGTGCCGGACATGCAGGATCGGGTATACACGAGCAAACCTCACTGCGGGGACTAAACAACTGGACCGTGGAATGGGCAACTGTGACGGTCCGCTTGATAAGCGAGTGCAACCGAGGAACCGGATGCGAGAAAACCGCGCGTCCGGGTCTGTGGCGGGGGCTCCGGGTAACCGGAGTCCCTACGCCGGAGGCGCCCGATAAGAGGAGTCCGTAGTTGCGGACAATTTCAATGTTCTACGGCATCCTGGTTCGGATGTTCTTCTTTGACACGGACAAGCATAAGGCGCCACAGGTCCATGCTGAATTCCAGGGCAATGTTGCAGTTTATTCCATTCCAGAGGGAGAGCTGCTCGCAGGCAAGCTACCGGCCAAGAAACACGAAATGGTCGTCGCCTGGATCGCAATCCATGAAGATGAGCTGATGGCAGATTGGGAACTCGCAGTAAACGGCAAGAAACCGTTCCAGATTCGAGGACTAGACCAATGATCCTGAACGAAGTTATCCCCCTACATGACCATTTGCTCTTTGTGCAGATTCAGGATGGCATCGAAGGCGTCTTTGACGTCAAGCCCTACCTGAAGAGCGAAGCGTTCCTCCCTCTCCAGGATAACGAAGAATTTTCCTCCGTTCACAACGGCGGGTACTTCGTAGAGTGGCCATGCGGTGCCGATCTCTCAGCGGACACAATTCAAGCGCGCATGCAATCCGCATTGCCAGCCATCGCCCAACAAGCGCGCAAGCCCGACGTTGGGCTCACGGTCAAAATGGTGAACTAGGTCTTTCTCAGCTCCGAGTTCATCGCAAGATTCAGTTATGAGGTTGCGCATGACAACTGTTCGGTACGTTTATTGGAAAGATGAAGAGATGTGGCTGGGCTATTTCGAAGAGTTCCCCGATTACATGACACAAGGCGAAGATTTAGAAGATCTGAAGGAAAACCTTAAGGACATTTATGCCACACTAATAAGTGGCGAACTACCCATCGTCCGTCGCGTCGGCGAACTTGCCGTCGCATGAAGCGCAGAGACTTGATCAAAAAGCTCGAGAGCATGGGTTGCGTATTACTTAGACATGGGAACCGGCATGACTGGTATCACAATCCTGAAACCAAAGAGTCTCAACCAGTTCCAAGACATCGCGAGATCAAGGAGCATCTAGCGAGAAATATCATCCGCAAACTGAGTTGATGCCCAACGAGTCCGCCAGCCCGACGCCAAACTGCGACCGGCGCTTCGCGCGTGGCCGCAGTTTGGCGCGGGCTGCGGTTGACGTCGGGCACTGAAACCAAACCAACCGAGTATCGCGGAACTCCGTGAAGATCTCAGAAATACTCAGCTTACTCAAAGAAGACGGTTGATACTTGGTAGCCACGAGAGGAAGTCACAGGCAGTTCAAGCACCCCAGTAAACCCGGACGCGTTACCGTGCCAGGCAAACCAAGCGATGAGAACGCGCCGGGCACCAAGAACAGCATCTTCAAACAAGCCGGTTGGAAATGACACCATGCGCTACGCAGTCGTCATCGAGAAATCAGAAAACAACGTTTCGGCCTACGTGCCTGATTTGCCCGGATGTATCGCAACAGGCGGTACAATCGCCGAAGTCAAATCAGATATTCAAGAAGCAATCGCCTTCCACTTGGAAGGCATGCGGGAGGATGGCCTTTCCCCGCCCGTCCCCCAAAGCCAGGTCGAGTACGTTGAAGTCGCCGCCTAACGAGAGGCTCGGCCCGACCGCCCGTTGCCGCGCCGCCGCTGGCGCGGGCGGCGTGGCAACGGAAGAATAAAAAGGAACAACCATTTTACTTGACCCTGGTACGGCCTGAACAAGGGCGCGGCCAGCGGCGTCGACGGGGTGACGGCGAAGGAGTACGCCGTTGACCTCTACGCCAACATCACCGACCTGGCCGAGCGCGTGAAGGCCGGGCGCTACCGGGCCAAGCTGGTGCGGCGCATCGACATTCCCAAAGAGAACGGAAAACAGCGACCGCCGGTCTTGCCGGCCCTGGATGACAAGCTCGTGCAGCTGGCCTGCGCCAAGCTGCTGAGCGCGATCCCCCTGTCCGATCGGGGAACAGGACTTCTGCGAATGCAGCCACGGCTAGCGGCCGGGCCGCAGCGCCATGGAGGCAGTGATCGGGCTTGCGCATGAGCTTCAGTACGGCGGCTACCAGCATGTGGTGGAGGCCGACATCCGGGGCTTCTTCGACCACATGGACCACGACTGGGTGATCAAGATGCTGAGGCGTAGGATCGATGATCGGGCCTTTCTCGGGCTGATCCGCAAATGGCTCAGAGCCGGTAGACTCGACACCGACGGAGCGGTTCGGTATCCCGGCGAAGGGACACCGTAGGGCGGGATCGTCTCGCCCGTGTTGGCGAACGTCTACCTACACGATGCGCTGGATCTGTGGGTTGAGCGCGTGGTCAAGCCCACAGCCTGTCACTGGAAGAAAGCGTGACTGGCAGAAAGTCTTGATCTGGAACAATTACCTCGGGTGCCCAATCATGTTGGGTGTTCGTTCGCTGATTTTCTGGTATCTTTAGAAATTAGCCCCGAGGTTATTCTTCGACCAACGCGTTGCCGGCGACAGCGTCCGCTGTCATTGATGCTGCGCGCCGTTGTCAGCGTTTTTCTTTCATGTATTGATGGTGCCGGCCTGCGCGCTGGGCCAGCGTTTATTTCTGGAGTATTCAATGGCTCGTATCACTGTCGAGGATTGTCTTGATCATGTCGACAACCGCTTCGAACTCGTATTGATTGGGGCTAAACGCGCACGCCAGCTTGCGAATGGCGTCGAGCCGCTATTGCCTTGGGAGAACGATAAACCAACCGTTATGGCATTGCGCGAGATCGCCGGTGGGCTGATTAAACCCGAGATGCTGGCGGAGGCGGATCGAGCAGCCGAAGATGCTGCCGAGGCATTGGAGAAGGCGCTTGCAGCCGAGTTTGGTATGAACGATCTGGATGACGATGGCCTTAAGCCAAGCGCGAATAGGGGATGAACCAAACGTCCATCCAGTGGCGATGCTTCTGCACTACACCGGGTGCTGAATACCCGTGGCGCACACTCTCGCTGGCCGGGTCGACTCATCGGCTGCGCTTATCAGCCCGTGCTTTATTTAGGTGATCATCATGACCGCGGCGGTCGTAACCGTTGACCCAGAGGATCGGTCGCAAACCGATCTGAACCCTCATCCCTCGAGCGGTCTGACATCCGATCATTTTCTTCAGGAGCCGACACCAGATGACTCCACCGACTTGATGCGACCACGCTTTTTGATCAGTGATCTTTGTGCTTCACTCGAAAGTTATCTCCCGCCATCACAGATCAGCGAGGTGTATCGCGCTTATCTGTTCAGTGCTGAGGCGCATCATGGTCAACAGCGCAAATCCGGCGAGCCCTACATTTATCATCCGATTGCTGTAGCGCGTATCCTTGCCGAGATGCGCATGGACTATAAGTGCCTGATGGCGGCCATTTTGCACGATGTTCTCGAAGATACCGACATGCCCAAGGACGAACTGGCGCGCCAGTTCGACGATGAGATCGCCGAATTGGTCGATGGCGTCAGTAAGCTCACGCAGATCGACTTCAAATCTCGCGCAGAGGCCCAGGCCGCCAGCTTCCGCAAGATGATGCTGGCCATGACGCGCGACATTCGCGTGATTCTGATCAAGCTTGCCGATCGCTTGCACAATATGCGCACCCTTGGTGTCATGGCTCCGGATAAGCGCCGCCGCATTTCCCGTGAAACGCTCGAGATCTATGCGCCCATCGCCAATCGCCTCGGTATCAACAGCGTGCGACTGGAATTGGAGGAGCTGGGGTTTCGTCATCAATGGCCCTGGCGGTATTTGGTTCTGGAGCGTGCCGTCTGTCGGGCGCGCCAGAATCAGCGCGAATTGGTCGCCAATGTCGAAGTCGTCATTCGCCAGCGGCTTCGCGAGGAGGCGATTGATGGAGAAGTCTCCGGTCGCGAGAAGCATCTCTACAGCATCTATCTCAAGATGCAGCAGAAAACGCGCGCTTTCGATGATGTAGTCGACGTATTTGCTTTCCGTGTAGTGGTCGATCGGGTCGATACCTGTTACCGCGTTCTGGGGCAAGTGCATAACCTGTATAAACCCGTGCCAGGGCGCTTCAAGGACTATATCGCCATTCCCAAGTCCAATGGCTACCAGTCCTTGCACACGGTATTGTTCGGTCCTCAGGGCGCACCCATCGAGGTGCAAATTCGAACTCGCGATATGCAACGCATCGCGGAATCCGGTATTGCTGCTCATTGGCTGTATAAGGATTTCGGCCAGCGCGGTGCCAGCGGCGGTGCTACTGCCCTGGCCAATGCTTGGCTGCAGGATCTACTGGAAATGCAGCGCGATTCCGGTGACTCACAGGAGTTCCTGGAGCATGTCAAAATCGACTTGTTTCCAGACGAGGTCTATGTGTTCACGCCCAAGGGACGCATTATGGTTTTGCCCAAGGAAGCCACGGTGGTGGATTTTGCCTATGCGATTCATTCCGATGTTGGCAATACCTGCGTTGCGGCACGCATTGATCGGCGGTTGGCGCCATTGCGCAGTGCATTGCGCAGCGGCCAGACGGTGGAAATCATTAATGTTCCGGGCGCAAAGCCGAATGCCGCTTGGCTTAATTTCGTCGTGACGGGCAAGGCTCGCGCCAATATTCGCGGCTATTTGAAGAATCTACAGCATCAAGAGGCTGAGGCGCTTGGTCGGCGCATGCTCAATGCCGAACTGGCGGGTTTCGGGCTCAATATCGACAGCATTGGCGAGGTTGCCATTGAAGCGCAGGCCAAGAAGGTCGGATTTTCCAACGCAGGGCAGTTGTTTGCTGACATTGGGTTGGGCAACCGTCTGCCGCTTCTGGTGGCGCGGTCTTTGGCTGGCGCTGACGCAGATACCAGCGAGCAGACCTCATTGCAGACCACTGAGCATGGAGGTTCGCGGCGCTTGGCGATTCGCGGTACCGAGGGCATGGTGGTGCATTTCGCCCGTTGCTGCCGACCCATCCCGGGGGATCAGATTACCGGTCTGTTCAGTTCTGGCAAAGGCATTGTGGTGCATCGCTGCGAGTGCCGTAATCTCGGCGAGTTTCAGACCAAGCGCGACAAATGGCTAGAGGTGGAGTGGGCTGAGGATCTCAAGGCTGAATTTGCCACTGAGATCCGCGTCGAGGCCGGCAACCGCCCTGGTGCGCTCGCGACGATTGCCGCGGCCATTGCGGAGCAGGGGTCCAATATCGAGAATGTCCAGTCCCGCGAGAAAGACGGTATAACCACCACATTGGATTTCACCATCAATGTCAAGGGCCGCCGGCATTTGGCGTTGATCATGCGCCGATTGCGTCAGATCCCGCTCGTATTACGTATTGGACGCCTAGCGCGCTGATAGGCAATAGCTAGTCGTTGACATCGACGCTCAGGTTAGACGCTGTGGCATTTACGCTGATGATCCGGTCCGGGTCTCTTGGCGCACCAGAGGTACGGCGCGAAGTTATAGCGGTCGTAGCGGGAGCGTCAGAAGTTTCATTGGGCCTTGCGAGTCGGGTCCTTGGTAGGCTCCGATGCCGAATTGGATGTCATCATAGCGTCTACGCGTACGATAGGTGCCAAACAGACGGTCCCAGAATGAAAAAAGGGTTCCGTAATTGGAGTTGGTCTCATCGGTTAGGTGCGAATGGTGCACGCGGTGCAAGGATGGCGGTACGATAATCCGGCGTAGTCTTCGGTCCAGGCCGTCGGCCACTCGCAGATTGCTGTGATGGAACAGAATGACCGCGATCATAGCTGACTTATAGAAGATCAGCATGCTCAGGCTCATGCCGAGCAGGATGAGGATCAGGCAGTTCAGCAATGTGGAAAACAGGATTTCGCCAGGGTGAAAGCGCAATGCAGTGGTGCTATCCATGGCCGGGTCCGAGTGGTGCACGCGATGGAAACGCCACAAAAATCCGACCTCATGATTGGCGCGATGCCATGCGTACATCCAAAGGTCAAACAGTATAAAGGCGAGGACGGCACAGAAGATCGGTTGGCTGTCGATGCGGTGGCAAAGCCCGATATTATGTTCTGCAGCGAATCTTATGGAAAAGAGTAACAAAGGCGCCATCAATGCCCCAAGGGCACCGGCCGCCCCGGCGAGAACCAAATTACGTAGCGCATGACGGTAGCGGTTGCCGTCATTATGGTAGAACGGTAGGGCACCTTCTAGCGCGAATAGGGCGGTCAGTACAATGAGGCCGATGAGGGTGTCGATCGTCATGTCGCGTTCTGTATGGTTTCTGAATTTGGTCTGGAGCAGTAGGTCTGAAGTGTGGTCAGTCAGTCATTTCCGACAGGTTTATGTTCGTAGCGTTCCACCAGGGTTTCTGCCTTCGCACCCAAAAGATATCGCAGCATCAGATTGGCATTGAGCATTTGTTGGCCAATCATACCGTTGCGCTCGAAACGTACTGCTGAGGTTGTAACCGTTGAGCGCAGCTTGACGATGCGGGAGCACCGTCGAATGCGGCGGGCCAGTTCGACATCTTCGAACAAAGGCCAATCCGGAAAGCCTCCCAGCGTATCGAATAGCTTCCGACGGATTACTAGGCCCTGATCGCCAAAGGTGGTGAATATGGATTCATAATGTGAAAATGCGGCATAGACGCGTAGTAACCAATGGTCACGGTCAAAGCGCAGCCGAAAACAAGCTGCTTCGACCTTGGGATCGCTGAAGACTTGACCAATATGCTGCATGGCATCCACCGGCAGTTCTGTATCATCATGCAGGAATAGCAATAGTTCGCCTGTGGCGGCACGGGCACCGACGTTGCATTGGGTTCCGCGTCCCCTTGCGGCACGTAGCAGGCGAAACTGTTCTGGGAGTACAGTTGGAGTGTCGATGAAGCCGGTCGATGTAGATTCGGCAACCTCAACGGCCGAGTGATCCTCGGGTTCGACAATGATGATTTCCCGATCCGGCCATTGGTGTGTGCTTGCCCGGATACGTTCCACCAGGGTTTGCTCGAATCGGCGGGTCGGGATAACGATTGAGAGTTTAGGCATTGGTCGCTGGATTCCGGAATAGGCTGCCAGTAAGACAGCAATCGCCTAGGGTTATTTCAGTAACAGAAAATATCAGGTAGGACTGCATCATGAGTCTCTTTGGTTTTGCGAAAGAAATCGGCCGTAAGGTCATCGGTAAGGAATCCGAGGCCAGTCAGAAAGTGCGTGAGTTTCTCGAGAGCGACAATCCGGGGATTCAGGATCTCGACGTCAACTACAGCGACGGCGTCGTGGAGCTTTCCGGCAAAGCGGATGATCCAATTGCAGTGGAAAAAGCGGTGCTGATGACCGGCAACATTGCCGGTGTCAACGAAGTGCGGATCAATGAGTTGCAGTCGCCGCCGCTGGCAACCGACGTTGAGTATTACGAGATTGCACCTGGTGACACGTTATCGAAGATTGCTAAGGAGTTCTATGGCGATGCCAATCATTACTCGGCGATCTTTGAAGCTAACCGAGAGGTAATCAAGAATCCTGATCTCATCTTTGTTGGACAAAAGATTCGCATCCCGAAGATGGTTCCTTGAACCGAGTGAATTTCATCATGCAGAAGGCTGATTGGCATTAGGTAGCTGTTGCGCCGAGCGCAGGGACGGTGATGGAGTAGAGTATACGGGCACCGGTCTTGATTTATCATTGTCGGGCACCCGGGTGGATGGCGAAGCCGCGGGTGATTCCAACGGAATATCCTGCCCAGCCGGTGCGCTGGCGTTGGTTTTTGGCTGGCTTGTGTTGTCCATCGCAGCGTCAGTTGGATTGACTTCGCTAGCTGTTGTCTGACTTGCTGACGCTTGGGGTTCCGATACCGACGGTATGGATGATAGATCTCTTTCTTCTGGTTGTGACGTCGTCATGCGAGTAGTTGCCCGCCCCTCTACATCGTCACCGTTTTTGCTTTGGGCGGCGTTTTGAGCCTTACCCTGGGCTTCTTTGATAACCGCAATTTCGGCGTCAAGTGCGTCCAACGCTGAGCCATCAGCGGCGGCTGCTGCGGCAGCACGACGAGCGCGCTGTTCGGCTTGTTGCCGGGCGATACGTTCTCCGTAGTTACCATAGTCTGGTCCATTACCAATCACGGTAACCGCGGTACCATTCTCGATGTGATCGAATGCGATTGCCGCGATGGTTTTAGGCATGCGGATACAGCCATGTGATGCTGGACTTCCCGGGCGCGGGATTGGACCGGCGTGCATGCCGATGCCATCATAGGTCATACGCATAAAATGAGGCATGCTGGCTCCGACAAAGCGTGCTCCAGAAGGTATGGAATCCTTGCTGGTAGCGCTGCCTTTGATGACTTTACCTTGCCTGTTGACGATTTTACCGTAGAGGTTCGAGCGCTTATCCTTCACTTTTTCGAGAATCGTGAATTCGCCGCGGGGAGTAGGATGTTTCGCGACCCCGGAAGCAATCGTAGTCCAGCCGATTTGTTCGTTGCCGTCGTAGAAACGTGCTTTCTGTTCATTGGTATCGATAATGACACGTGTGACATTACGCCCATCTCCGCTCCAGTCGTATAACTTACCCGGCGTTGGTTTCTCTTCCTGAGGCTCGGGCAGGCTGACCGGAGCATCTGCCTGCTGCCCGGACAGAGTCGATTGTTGATTTGGGTCTCTGCCGGCTAGTTCCTGGTCGGACTGCGCATCAGCACTCTCCGCGCCGATCTCGGCACCCTCTGCGTTGGTTTGCGCGTTTTGGCTTAGATGGCTTAGATTCAGTGAAGATAGATCAAATTGTGCACATGCACTGAGCCCTGCCAGTGCTGCAGCTGTGATGATCAGCCGGATGATTAGGGGAGAAATCTGTTGACGGAGCATTCGATTTTCTTCGTTCATTAGCTTTTGGTTTCGCTCATGTGGGCTCTAAGGTGAGGACGTGATACAGCACGTTGATTTCCAACGGGACTATTATCTGTTTCACCTTGTGTCCCATATGAGCCTTTGGTTTTCTATTTGGTCTAGATTGCATGTCACGCAACCTTACGTAAAGTAACTGATTAAGTACCAGTAAATCAAAGTAGTATATCAGTTCATTGAAGAAACAAGCTGTATTGATCGGCGCAAATCACCGCCCAGCTGAGCCAGCAGACTCGGTGCAAATTCCAGGTGACCGTTTAGATCGCTTAGCGCAGTTATTGGCGGCGCGGCATGTCGGCGCTTTTGACCGAGTGGATCTGGTCCGCAATCCAAATCGTCAAGCTCTGATCGATACTTTGGAATCCGCTTGTGTCGCGCTTCAAAGGCACGATCTGATTCTCGTGTATGTCGCCGGTTTTTGCGTTACCGATGACCGCGGAAGCCTCTGTCTGGCGACTGCCGATGCCGACAACCCCGCTGTATTGACCGATACTCTGCCGCTTGCCTCGCTGGCTCTAATGATGAATCTGAGTGCTTCCCAGCAGCAGGTATTATTGCTGGATTGCGCCCATGAGAATACGAGGCCAGTCGGAGTTCAGGGCTCCCAGACTTTGCCCACAGCTGATCTAGGGGCGCCCTTCCGATCCGTAGTCACAGCCCGGGCGCCCTTTCTGCCTCTGCCAGCCATTAACCCCATCAGGATGGACAAGGGCGATGCAGGCGAACCGGCCGGCAAGGTTTCGTTTCCCCTGGCTGATTCACTGATTGATCTGCTGGAAAAGGGCGATCCATCCGGCTCCAGGCGCTATTTAAGTTTGAGTCGGCTGTGCGAATTGCTTGGTCGTGGCAACGTCGAAGCGGCGCCGGGCCAAACCATGCCATCTCTATCGGTTTACCACGCTGACCCATCGCTGCAGGACCAGCCAGTCGCGCACAATCGAGCCTATGTCTCGTTGTCCAGGGCGTGTGCGCGGCAACTATCCCGGGGCGAAACGTCTAATAAAAATACCGCTCGCGCCGATCATGGGCAGGCATGCGGCCGACAACCCCGAACCGAATGGTTCAAGTACGCGGTCGGTCTGGGCGTGGTGCTGTTTACCTTTCTGGCGCTGCTGGCCGTAAGTGGTTGGTCCCTGCGGCCGGTCCAGGTCATGGTTTGGAACAATAGCCAAGGTATTTTGAATTTCGTCACCGCCGTTGTGCAGACCGATCCCGCAAGCCGACCTTTTCATGATCTGCTGCTGACGGGCGGACATGGACCTGTGATGATCGCGTTGCCGCCGGGCAATTTGCTCATGGGCTCCTCGGATAGTGAGGCAGAGCGATTTCCCTCGGAGGCACCTCAACGGAAAATCCAGTTGGAGCGATTTGCCGTGAGCATTGGTGAAATCAGCTTCGACGACTATGGCCGCTTCGTGTCGGCGACCGGACGCAGGTTACCTGAAGACGAGGGTTGGGGTCGCGGTGAGCGACCAGTGATCCACGTGAGTTGGCACGATGCGGTCAATTACACGCGCTGGCTGAGTGCTCAGACTGGGCAGCGCTATCGTTTACCTTCCGAGGTGGAATGGGAATATCTGGCTCGGGCCGGCTCGACCACGCCGTTTTCAACTGGCAGTTGTATTCATACCGATCTAGCGAACTACAACGGCAAATTCGATTATGCTCGATGTGGTGCGCGTACCGGCGTCCAGCGAGGGCAAACGCTGCCGACGTCCGCTCTGCCAGCTAACCCCTGGGGTCTTTATCATGTGCATGGCAATGTCTGGGAATGGGTCGAGGACTGTTGGCATACGAACTATCAGCAGGCCGTAGCAAGCGCGGCTGCCTGGACCCAGGGCCAGGGCGGCCAGTGCGAACGACGCGTGATCCGGGGTGGTAGCTGGCGTTTCAAGCCCGGCTATCTGCGCTCGGCAGCACGTCTGTGGTCGGAGACCGACGAATCCAGCCAAGATATCGGCTTTCGCGTCGTCCGCGATCTTTAGGCCCGTTGCATCTTGACCATGCACCATCCTGTGGTCGCCAGGACTTGCTAGGGTACGGTATCCTTATGCGTTGAATCTTCGCCAACAGGCTCCCTTCAGCAGTCCAGAGACCGATCCAATGCAGACCGAGTATGACCCACGCGCTGTCGAGGCCGCAGCCCAACGGGATTGGGAAGAAAACCATAGCTTCAGAGCGGTCGAGGATCCGACGCGGGAAAAATTCTATTGCCTGTCGATGTTTCCCTACCCATCCGGGCGTTTACACATGGGGCACGTGCGCAACTACACCATCGGCGACGTCATTGCCCGCTATCAACGCATGCAGGGCAAGAACGTGCTTCAGCCCATGGGATGGGACGCGTTTGGTCTGCCAGCCGAAAACGCCGCGATTAAACAGGGTATTCCGCCGTCGCGTTGGACGCGGGCTAACGTCGCTTATATGAAAGGTCAGCTGAAACAACTCGGGTTCGGCTACGATTGGGAGCGTGAACTGGCTACCTGCGATCCGGACTACTATCGTTGGGAACAATGGTTGTTTACCCGACTGATGCAAAAAGGGCTGGCGTATCGCGCCAGCGCCACCGTCAACTGGGATCCGATCGATCAAACCGTGCTCGCCAACGAGCAGGTCATTGATGGCAAGGGTTGGCGCTCCGGTGCGCCAGTCGAAAAGCGCGAGATCGAGCAATGGTTCCTACGCATTACTGATTATGCCCAGGAACTGCTCGACGCCACCGAGGGCCTCGATGGCTGGCCAGAGCAGGTGCGCACCATGCAGCGCAACTGGATCGGCCGCTCCGAAGGTGTCTACATGAAGTTCGGTATTCAGGGCCGTGACGATGTACTGGGCATTTATACCACGCGCCCGGATACCCTGATGGGTGTCACCTATGTGGCGGTGGCCGCCGAACATCCGCTTGCAAGAGATACCGCGAAGCATGATCCGGCGCTCGCCGCGTTCATTGATGAATGTCGCATGGGCGGCACCTCCGAGGCGGAATTGGAGACGATGGAAAAGAAAGGCTACCGTTTGGGTCTTGATGCGCTGCATCCCGTCACCGGCGAGCCAGTGCCGATGTTCGCGGCAAATTTCGTCCTGATGGGTTATGGCACAGGTGCGATTATGGCGGTGCCGGCACACGATCAGCGCGACTGGGAGTTCGCCGAGCGTTATGACATCCCAAAGAAGCAGGTCATCGTGGCTGCCGATGGCGGCGCCTGCGGTATCGATGCCGGCGCCTACATCGACAAAGGCGTCCTGGTCGAGTCCGGCCCATTTACCGGTTTGTCCAGCGAACAGGCGTTTACCGCGATTGCCGATTGGCTGTCACGGCACGACAAGGGCGAGAAGCGCGTGAACTTCAGGCTGCGTGATTGGGGCGTATCGCGCCAGCGCTATTGGGGGTGTCCGATACCGGTTGTGCACACTGCCGACGGTGAATTATATGCGGAAACCGAGCTCCCGGTGCGCCTGCCGGAAGATGTTGTGGTGGATGGTTCCGGCTCGCCGCTGAGCAAGATATCTGCCTTTTCGCAACTCCCTGGAGGCGCGGTTCGAGAAACAGATACCTTCGACACGTTTTTCGAGTCCAGTTGGTATTACGCCCGCTTTTGCTGTACCGATTGCAACGACGCAATGCTTGATCAACGCGCCAATTACTGGCTGCCCGTAGACCAATACATCGGCGGTATCGAACATGCGGTATTGCACCTGCTGTATGCGCGCTTTTTTCATCGCTTGATGCGCGATGAGGGCCTGCTGAATTGTGACGAGCCTTTTGCCAATCTCCTCACCCAGGGCATGGTGGTTGCCGAAACCTGGTACCGCGAGGATGCGGACGGACGTAAGCGCTGGTTCAATCCCTCCGAGGTGGAAGCGGTTCGCGATGATAAGGGCAAATTGCTGAGCGCGGTTCTGCAGTCTGATGGCCAGCCGGTGCACTTTGGTGGCGTTGAAAAAATGTCCAAGTCCAAGAACAATGGTGTCGATCCGGAGGCGCTGATCGAACGCTATGGTGCCGATACCGTGCGCCTCTACACCATGTTCACGTCGCCGCCGGATCAATCTCTGGAGTGGAATGATGAGGGCGTCGAGGGTGCCTCACGCTTCCTCAAGCGCCTGTGGGCATTGGCCGCGCGCGTTGGACCGGACGCTGTCGACTCGAGCGCTGCTCGTGATGAGAGCGTGAGCATTGCTCGCCGCGATATCCACGCGGCACTGAATAAGGCGCTGTTCGACTATCGGCGGAATCAGTTCAATACCGTAGTATCAGGTTGCATGACCATGGTCAATGCGCTGTATAAGCTGGATGACTCAGCTGCCGGCGCAAATGCAGCGTTGCGCGAAGGGCTTGGCATCGTGCTGCGATTATTGGCGCCGATCGCACCGCATATCACCCACCATCTGTGGCGCGAGCTTGGTTTTGGTGCCGATATCCTGGCGTCGAACTGGCCGCAGGTCGACCAGACCGCGTTGCAGCAGGACAGCGTGGCCTATGTGGTACAGGTCAACGGTAAGGTACGCGCCAAAGTACAGTTACCCGCCGATGCAGATCGGGCCGCGATCGAAGCGGCAGCTCTGGCCAACGATAACGTACAGCGTTTTCTGCTGGGAAAAACCCCGCATAAGATCATTGTCGTTCCAAACAAGCTTGTGAACCTGGTAGCGAAATGACCACCCATTGCCGCTGGCGTGGCAGGCTTGCGCCTGTCTTGGGTATCCTATGCCGTACCAGCCTGCTGGTCTGTCTGTTGATCGCGGGCTGCGGATTTCATCTGCGCGGTGCCGTCGATATTCCCCCGGAACTCAGCCCTTTGTTCATTCAGTCTGGCGGCCTCGTCGGTGATGCCATCCAGGCGCGCCTCGCCGGCAGCAGGGTGGCGCTGACATCGAATCCGGCTGAAGCCGGCATGCTGCTGAGGATTCTGTCCCAGAGCCGCACATCGCGGGTTGTTGCCGTGGATGTCAACGGCAAAGCGCTGGCCTACCAGCTCAGCTACCGCATCCGCTTCGATGCGCAAGACAGCGCCGGCAAGCAACTGGTGCCGTCGCAGTCACTGACCCTGGTGCGCCTATTCGATGACAACCCGGATGTTGCCGTTCTTGGCAAACAGCTGGAATCGGACATCATCTATCAAGATCTTGCCAGCGATGCGGCCGATCAGGTGTTGCTGCGTTTGCGCGCGGCGTTAACAAAGCCCAGCTCCGGTTGATTCATGCGCTGCGCACCACAACAACTTCCACGGCTGCTGCAGGATGGGCTCGCGCCGATCTACCTGTTATTTGGAGATGAGCCATTTCAGCTTGGAGAAGCCGCCGATCTGATCCGCCGCAGCGCACGGGAGCGCGGTTTCAACGAGCGTATTTGTCTAGAGCAAACAGCCCAGTTCGACTGGTCGAGCCTGGCTGGCGAGGCGGGTTCCCTATCATTGTTCGCCGAGCGCCGCCTGATCGAACTGCGTATCAGCAGCGATGGCATTGGACGCGAGGGAGCCGACGCCATACGCGACTATTGCAAGCGCATCAGTGACGACCTGCTGCTGTTGATCCTGGCTCCGAAGATGGACTGGAAGAGCTTGAAATTGAAATGGGTGCAATTAATTGACAGCCGGGGGATGATCCTGCAAAGCCGCCAATTGCAGGGCCGCCACCTGTTGTATTGGCTGCGACAGCGACTGGTGGATCGCGGCTTTCAGCCGACAGCAGAGGCCCTCGCATTGCTCGCTGAGCGGGTTGAGGGCAACCTATTGGCCGCAGACCAGGAAATCGCCAAGCTCGGGCTGCTATGCGAGTCCGGTCCACTGGGCGCCAAAGCCCTCCTGTCCGCGGTGCACGACAGCGCCCGCTATGACCTATTCGACCTCACCGACGCCGCGCTTGCCGGTGATCGCGCGCGGGTCAGTAAGATCGCGCGAGGGCTCGCCGCGGAGGGTGCCGCGGAACCATTGGTACTATGGGTACTGGCGCGTGAGATTCGCAAGCTTTGCGCTGTCTCATTCGCTCTTAACCAGAGTCAGAATGTCGCCGCGGTGCTGCAAGCACACCAGGTATCGGAATCGCGGCGCAATTCGGTGCTGACAGCCGCCAAACGTTATTCTCTGCCATTTCTTTGGTCGTTGCTGGAACGCTGCGCCGAGGCCGACCTAGCGATCAAAGGCCATATGCAAGCGAACCCTTGGATGCTGTTGACAAGGATTGCCGAGGACTTGGCGCATCCTCCCGTCTCGGCCGGCGGCTATCCCTGAGATCGCAACTTTCTTGCTGGAAATAAGCAAGGTTTTGGTGGGCCTGAGATCGAGGCCAGAACATGCATTAATCAGGTATGAGAATCTGAATAGGAATCCAGCGGTTAAGCAAGCCGGCAAGCTTCCCGGAGCGGCGCCAGGCGCGGATAATCGTATTGGCGTTGCGTTGCAGCAGTTGGTCCTCAGTGCGCATTATCCATGCCAGGCGCTCTTTGGTAAGCGGATGAAAGAGACCGATCAATTGCGTTTCCCTTGGATCGGTGGCGATCATCCAAACCGTGGTCGCATCATGAATAAAGAGGTCAATGTCGCCGGCACGCAACGCCGCGATACCCCAGACCGGGCCGATCACTGGTATCCTCTGGGCCTTTGGAAGATTAGCCTGCACAAAGCGTGCTCCAGCTGATCCGCGTTGGTAACCAACCCGGCTGCTGGTGGTGATGATGTCCAGCGGGCGCGCGTAGGTGGTCACGTCATCGGCACGGATCAGTGCCATCTGGCCGGTATTCAGCAAAGGTTCGCTGGCGATCAGCCCAAGCGTGTCCAGATCCGTCTCAGGCAAGGTCGATAGCATCAGATCGATACGACCGCCGCGCACGGCGTCGATCAGCCGCGGTTGCGGCATCTCGTGCAGTTGCAATTGCATGTCCATTGCGTCAGCTAATGCCTGTGCTAGGTCGATGTCCAGCCCGCGCAGCACACCATGTTCAAAAAAGGCCATGGGAGCACCTCCGACATAGACACCGACGCCTAGTGTCGGCGCATCGTCATCGAGCGGATTTGCGCCGGCACAGATGCCGCTGACGCCGATAAATAACAGCGTAACCATCATCAACAGAGGATTTGGGAAACGCGCCATGCGTAGGTAGGGCAGCGTAACTGCCATAGAGTATTGCGGTAATTTAACTGCCAATAATGCTGAGGAAACAGATGCCGGATTCTGACCTTGAGGTGATCGATATGCAGGCTGCCGATCTACCGGACAGTGCCACCCTGCTGCCAATGCTTGCGCGGGCGTTGCGTTTTGCGGCAACCAAGCATCGCCTGCAGCGGCGCAAGGATGCCGATGCTTCACCTTATATCAATCATCCAATCGATTTGCTGTCAATCTTGAGCGAAGAGGCTGGCATCGACTGCCCGGTGGTGCTCTGCGCGGCCTTGCTTCATGACACGATTGAGGATACCGAAACCAGCGTCGAAGAATTGCGGACTCATTTCGGCGGTGATGTTTGTGACGTTGTGCTGGCGGTAACCGACGACAAGACCCTGCCCAAAGTCGAGCGCAAGCGCCGCCAGATCTTGCATGCCGCGTCTGCTTGTCACGAGGCGCGTTTGGTCAAGCTGGCAGATAAGATCGCAAACCTGCGGGATCTGTTGGAGCATCCCCCGCATGGCTGGGACGCTGAGCGCCGCCTCGCCTACTGTCACTGGGCGCGCCAGGTAATTGATCAGCTGCGCGGCACGCATGCTGATTTGGAACAACTGTTCGATCTTGCCCATGCACGTTGTGTGGCGGCATTTGCGACAGAAGCCAGTGGCTGACAGACGGAAAGCGTCTCGGGCGATTGCCGGAGAACAATAGACCAACTGGCGCCGGATTCGCATTCGCCTTCGCGAAGCAGCAACCTGTCCATGGTCGCTCTATGAGCCGGTTGGCGCAACGTCGATGCCGGACGAGAAGACAAGCCAGGTGGTCTGTTGCTCGACAGAAATCGCCTCAGTCCCCGGGCAGCAGAGGGGTCGTCGCTCCTTGATTCGGGTCTGGTATCGTGCTGAACCAGGCCAATTTATCGCGCAGTTGGACAACTTTGCCAACAATGACAAGAGTTGGCGGCGCAGGCGGATCTGCCTGGACTTGACCTAAAATGCTGCGCAATGTACCAGCATAGACCTTCTGCATGTGGGTTGTACCTTGCTGCACCAGCGCGATGGGCATGTCTGCCGGGACGCCATGCTCGATCAGGTTGGAGATGATGATCGGTAAGCCCACCAATCCCATGTAAAAGACCAGTGTCTGCTGCGGCTGAGCAAGCTGTTCCCAGTTCAAGTTCATGCTGCCGTCCTTTAGATGGCCGGTTACGAAGGTAACGGATTGTGCATAGTCGCGATGGGTCAGCGGTATGCCGCCATAACAAGCACAACCATTGGCCGCGGTAATGCCGGGCACGACCTGAAATGGCACGCCTTCTGCTGCCAGCGTGTCGATCTCCTCGCCACCACGACCAAAAATGAACGGGTCGCCGCCTTTTAAACGGAGCACCCGGTGTCCTTGTTTGGCGAGTCGAGCAAGCAGCGCGTTGATTTGTTCCTGGCGCATGGTGTGCTGATTACGCTGCTTACCGACGTAAATATGCTCAGCGTCACGTCGTACCATATCGATGATGGGCTTGGCGACCAGGCGGTCATATACCACGACATCCGCCTGTTGCATCAAACGCAGTGCGCGAAAGGTGAGAAGATCAGGATCGCCCGGTCCGGCGCCAACCAGATAGACCTCGCCCACGTCCGAAGGACTGCCGCCGGCGGCCAACTCTCGCTCCATGGCAGCATCGGCCTCATCGTCGTGCCCGGAGAAGATACGCTCGGCGACGCCGCCCTGTAATACCCGATCCCAAAACCGGCGCCGATCGCGCTGTTGGTCGAAGCGCTCTTTGACGCGGTTTCGATAGCGGGCGCAGAGTTCGGCGAGGCGCCCATAGCCCGCAGGTACCAGAGATTCGAGTCGTGCGCGAATCATGCGCGCAAGGACCGGCGAGGCACTGCCGGTCGAGACTGCTACAACCACCGGTGAGCGGTCAATAATGGAGGGCATGATGAAACTGCAGTCCTCGGGCTGATCGGCGACATTGACCGGGATGCCTGCGGCCTTGGCCAAATCGGCAATCTGGCGGTTGACTCCACGATCATCAGTGGCGGCAATAACCAATCGGGCGCCTTGAAGGTCTGCGTCCTGAAATCGGCGTTGATGCCAGATGATGTTAGGGGCATCAATGCGCGCAGCAAGCTCTGGAACCAATGTTGGCGAGACGATTCGCACCATGGCCCCGGCACGGAGCAAATTTTCCAGTTTGCGGAGCGCGATCGGCCCGCCGCCTGCGACCAGGCAGGTCTGCTGTTTGATGTCGACAAAAATCGGAAGATATTCCATGGCTAGATTATCAAGGTCAGCGCACGTACATAGGATGGAATCGGAACATTGGGTATTCCTTGCGCGGTCCGAGCAAGTGGCCAAGTAGCCGCTCGATGCAGACTCCGGCATAGAGACAGATCAAGGTTTTGCTCTCGCGGTGGTCTGTCGATGGATGCTGCCGAGTGACCTACTGGCTTGTCGGATGCGTCATCAGTCATTAATATACTTAAATACTTAGATTGGGGGTAGAGGCCAACGTGGTGAACGAGATCGATTCCGAAACCTTACAGTCGCGACTGGGTGACAATGAGGAACTATTGCTGTTGGATATTCGCACGCCCTCGGAGGTAGCCCAGGGTGCGATACCGAATGCCACGCATATGCCGATGCACTTGTTACCGCTGCGCGCTTCGGAATTGCCCAGGGATAAGGCGCTGGTGCTGTACTGCCGAAGCGGCGCACGCTCCTATCATGCCTGTCAGTTCCTTGCTCAAAATGGCTTCGACAATATGCTGAACCTGCGCGGAGGCATTATCGCCTGGGTCCGCCATGGTTACGAAATCGACCGGTTGCAGCGATATTAAGTACCCATGTATTCCCGCCTCGGCCGCGCTTGGGGCTTTACGGCGGGATCGACCTTGCGTTCAGCGTCAGTTTAGCCTATAAATCAGAATCTTCGTGGATGCTGAAATACTAACGCAGCATCGGCAGCAAACCAGTCATAAATTTCCGGAGGTTATACACAATGGCAGATTTTGATACAGAATTGGACGCCAGCGGCCTGAATTGTCCACTACCGATCTTACGTGCAAAGAAAACCCTGAACGGTATGCAGTCGGGGCAGGTGTTACACATCATTGCTACAGATCCTGGTTCGGTCAAAGACTTCGATGCGTTTGCCAAGCAGACTGGCAACGAATTGATGGAGTCCAGGGAAGATGGCGGCAAGTTCCATTTTCTAGTTAAAAAGGCCTGACCTTCGACTACTCAGGATGTCGGCCCAGAAACATCGGCCCAGAAACATCGGCCCAGAAACGTCGGCCCAGAAAGGCCAGCCCAAAAAGGCCAACCAAGCGTTGCCGGTGGCCAGCTGATCATACATGGCCGATAATGACACCTGAACCAACAACCCGGCACTTGCTTCCCGTTTTTGCCTCGTGCCTAATCAGGCTGAATGCCTCAGATATCAATCACTAGGCCATCCATACCTGAGGTATCGATACCTGGGGCATTGATAACCATGCAGCTTGTTGTCACTTGGATAGTGCGAAAATTCTGCGCGCGCTCAACACTCACAACCAAACCGAACTTCATCCGAATGATGTTCGATAGGAGGAAACGATGGACGAAAAAAAGCTGGCGATCATTGCGACCAAGGGCTCACTCGACTGGGCCTATCCACCCTTCATCCTCGCGTCCACAGCAGCCGCACTCGGCTACGAAACGCAAATCTTTTTCACCTTCTATGGTTTACAGCTACTGAAGAAAAAGCTTTCGCTCCAGGTTACGCCGCTCGGTAATCCGGGCATGCCCATGCCTATGGGTATGGACAAGTGGTTTCCGGTGCTCGGCATGGCCCTACCCGGTATGCAAGGTGTGATGACTTCGATGATGAAGCAAAAGATGAAGTCGAAGGGTGTGGCCAGCATCGACGAACTGCGCGAATTATGCGAAGAAGCGGAAGTCAAATTAATTGCCTGCCAGATGACCGTTGATCTATTCGATATGGAACGCAGCGATTTCATCGACGGTATCGAATATGCCGGGGCTGCGGCATTCTTCGAATTTGCCGGGGAAAGCGATATCTGTCTCTACATCTGATATCGGCCAGCGGGGGCGCGGCGGGGAAGAAGCTATCCCCCCGACGTCTTCCCTGAGCGTCAAAACCCTTCTCTGAGGCGATTGCTGTCAAGAAACCCACCATCTGGCTTGTCTCCTCGCCCGGCCTCGGCGTCGTGGCAACTCGCCCAGAGCGACTATGGGCGAATTGCTGCTTCGCGAAGGCAAACGAGAATCCGGCGCCAGTTGGTATGTTTTCTCCGGCAATCGCTTGGGCAGCTCGAAGACAAACCCATTGTCGCGCACGGGCCTTGTTCATAAGCTCGGATAAGACTTAGGATTAACCTAGGCTGTCGAAATCTGCAGTCCCACTAACACAAGCGCTTCCCGGTTGATGGATGCTGAGTCGGTGTCGGGATCGGTGTCAAGGTCAACATGAGGGATTGGTATCGAGCTGGCTGCTTTGATCGATGAGCGGATTCGATTCCGATTCCGATAGCGACCCCGACACCGATGAGGCTTCCCCAGTGCGTTCGATGAAGCAACCCAAGACCCGGAATCGGTTTGGCATCAAAACTCAGGACATTTCGACAACCTAGGGTTAACCTCCAGCGCAACAGTATTTTACACTTAAAAACAAAGTTTTACGTAAAGGTCTCAAGCACATGCCGGTCAGTTGGTCGGAGTTGTAAATGAGGCCCGCGCACGAGACCAGCTAGGAAATATAGCAACACGCGGAAGAGAGTAGTCTCTTCTGCATAGATTGAGTATTTCCGCGTTTTACCGCATCCTTTGTAGCACAGAGATCATGCACCGACTGTTGCTGATTTCTTACTTATGACATAAGGCGCTTATAAAAAAAAGGCCGTCCCAATCCGGGCGGCCTTGGGGTGCGCGACGGCGCCGCGCAGTTGGGGGAATCGTCGAGTCGGTTTCAGAGGGCGTTGAAGGTCTTGCTGATTTCGATGCCAAGTAAGTTGGCGTTGGCTTCGTAATTTCCTGCAATGGCGGTGGTACCGTTGATTTCCGCTCCACCCGTATAAGGACGTGCGCCACTGTAGTCACGGTCTTTGAACATCACATACATGTATCCAGCCTCGAATTGCCAGCCATGGTCGAGTGCATGACTGATACCGATGCTGAATAAGTTGCGATCGTTACTGGGCACACGGGCGCTGAAATATTCATCATCTTGTGCAGTTTCGTCATAGGAATAGCCGAAACGCAGTTGCGTACGATCTAATAATTGGTAAGTTACACCGAGCCGATAGGCATTCGCATCCTTCCAGTTGAGCACGTCATTGGCCAGAACGGCGCCGGTCCGCTCACTGGTCACCTCGGTATTGGTAAACTCGCTCCAACCGTTGCGCGCCCAATCGAACTCCACCGCCAGCTTTGGATTCACCTGATAGCGTGCGCCAAGCGTGAGGCGCCAAGGAAGATCAAGATCCAGCTGCGCGGATTGCGTCGGGGGGGTACCGCGTAAGCCGTTACTGGCTGCGTAGATCGCGACCAGCGTGTTATTCAACGCCCTGTAGGTGCCGTCGATCTGAACTGTTGCGCGCGAGTGAAAATTGAGACCCAGGCTCAAGGCGTCCTTGGTATAGAGCGCGCTGAGGTTAAATCCCCACCCGCTCCCATCGCCCTTCAATTGTGTGATTGATGAGTCAAGCTGTGCTGACTTCGCCCAATAAAAGTCGGCACCCGCGGAAAACGCCAGGTGTTCGCCGATGCGATAGGTTGCGGTTGGCGTGAAGTTCAGGATTTCCAGCTTGCTGCGGGTTGGCTGTGGGCTCAGCGGGATGGTCGTGCCTGCTGCGAAGGGCGGGCTGGGTAGTATTGCGATGCCGGTGAGTGGCTGGAACGTACCCGTTTTCCATCGAGTTTCCAAGCCAAACGGGGCGTTGATGCTGAGCCCACCGGACCAGCGTTCGTTGATGCGGATTGCGGCCTGAAATAATGGCGCCGCAATCCAGTCCACGCCGCTGCTGTCATGCTTACCGGTGGTTGTTCGCACCGAAAAGTTTGGGTTAATGAATAGAGATCCGACGGCCAACGAACTTTGCTGGTGGAAGGCCATTGCCGCCGGATTATAGGCGAAGGCGCCACGCTCCTCGGGGTTCGCAACCATCGCATTAGCGGTACCGAGGCCGGCCACCGACAATTCCGGCACCGCGAAGCCCTCCGCCAAGGCGATGCGAGCACTAAGCAGTGAGCATGCGGCAGCTGTAAGCACGATCGGGATGAACGACTTTATCTTCATCAAGCGGGCCTCTTCGGTCGACTTCGTGTGGTTTTAGTAGCGTCGCCAATTGCATTGTCCGTGGTAATAATACGCCAGTTTGTTGCTCTTTGGTAGTGCTGATTGGCGAAAGAGCAAAAAATAGCCAATTTACAACAAGCATCTCCTCGCGATGCCTTGGCTGAATTTCACTCTAGACTTCAGGGAATAGGGGGTATTACTCCTTACTGTTCGGTCGGCATATGCTATAAATTTGACTTATTGATAGCCGAGCGAGGTTTGGCCCATGGCTGACCGACGATTGCAGGTTTTTCACACGGTGGCACGATTATTGAGCTTCACCAAAGCGGCAGAAATGCTGCACATGACGCAGCCCGCGGTGACCTTTCAGATCAGGCAGCTCGAGGAGCAGTTCAACACACGGTTGTTTGACCGTGCCCATAATCGCATCAACTTGACTGAGGCAGGTAGTCGTGTATTCGAGTATGCCGACCGCATTTTTGAACTGTACGCCGAGATGGAGAACGGCGTACGCGAGATCACAGGCGAGATCAGTGGCGCCCTGACCATCGGTGCCAGCACCACCATTGCGGAGTACATGCTGCCAACCCTGCTCGGCGACTTCAATGCTCGCTATCCTGAAGTCTCGATTCACCTCAAGGTTTCCAACAGCGAGGGCATTGTCTCTATGGTAGAGGGTAATACCATAGATCTTGGTGTCGTCGAATCGCCATTGGTTAACAAGAATCTGGTTGTGGAGATTTGCAGACAGGATCAACTGGTGGCGATCGTTCCGCCAAATCATCCCTTAGCGAAGGGTAAATCGGTGGCATTCCGTGATCTGCTGGATTATCCGTTCATTTGTCGCGAGGAGGGTTCCGGTACTCGCGAGGTCATCAACGACTATCTTAGCGGCCTTCCAGGCTGCGCCGCCGGACTCAAGGTTGCCATGGAATTAGGCAGTCCGGAGGCGGTCAAGGGTGCAGTGGAGGCGGGCATGGGCGTTTCGGTGGTATCGAAGGCCACGATACAGAAGGAATTGCGCTTGGCGACGCTCGTTACCTTGACGCTGGAACCACCGTTATTTCGGCCTTTCTCCTTTGTTCACCAAAAGCAGAAATTTCGGCTGCGCGTAATGGAAGAGTTGTTGGAGTTTGCGCGTGCTTACTGCAAGAGCCAGCCGGACTGAGTCCTCGCAGCAAGGCATTTCTTTGTTAGTGTCCAACCATGATTATTTTGAGAGCTTATCAACAATGCAACCGCCCATTGCACCACTGACGCCGCCTAGCTCGCGATCGGCCGATGAACGTAAGCTAAGTCGATTGTTTCGGGCGCTCGATGGTCAGTCGCGGCAGACTTTACTAGATTTTGCCGAGTTCTTGGCCGCGCGCTCTGGCGATATCGAAACGACAACTGAAACGCCGACAGAGCTCACCTCGCAGGATCTCGGTATCCCAAAGCCATCCATTTTAGAGCAATCTGTCCGCGAACCGCGTCCGGCACAAGAAAGTGTTATTGCCGCGATCAAACGCTTGCGGCGTACCTATCCCATGCTTGATGCAAGCAGTTTGTTGAATCATACGTCATCGCTCATGGCCGCGCACGTACTGAAAGGGCGTGCCGCCAAGGCTGTTATTGATGATCTCGAAGCTTTGTTTGCTGCGCATTTCGATAAATACCGCGGTAACCTGCAATGAAGCTGACGCGCTCCAAGCCAGCGTTACCTAATGCTCAGTGAGTCCTTCATCAACCGTCACAAGAAAAGCCACCCCTATGCAGTTTCTGGCCCAGTGGTTCCAGCGCTATTTCTCGGATCCTCAGATTGTCTTTTTGTCAGTTTTCCTATTGACGCTGTTTGCCATTGTCTTGATTTGGGGACAAATGCTGACACCAGTGCTAGCAAGTATTGTCATCGCTTATTTGCTGGAAGGTATTGTTGCCACGCTCGAGCGCCGCGGCCTACCGCGTTTATTCAGCGTGCTATTCGTCTTTATTCTATTCTTATTGTTTGTTGCTTCCGTGTTGCTTGTCGTACTGCCTCTGCTTTCGCGCCAGGTGTCGGATCTAGTGCAGCAACTACCTACCATGCTGACGCAGGGTCAGCAAGCACTCATGCGGCTTCCTGAACGTTATCCGGAGTTGATCACGATCGCTCAAATCGAAGAAATGATTGGCGCGATCCGCAGCGAGATCGGCAACTTTGGCCAGCAGATCCTGTCACTGTCGTTATCCTCGGTCGTTGGCATGATCACCATCCTGATCTATCTGATTTTAATGCCCATGCTCGTATTCTTCTTCCTTAAGGATAAAGAGCTGATCATGGCCTGGTTTCGGCATTATCTGCCACGCCATAGGGCGATTGCCAGCACCGTATGGCACGATATGGATCGTCAGATCTCCAATTATGTGCGGGGAAAGTTTTGGGAGATTCTTATTATATGGGCGGTCAGCTATGTAACCTTCGTTGCCTTTGGTCTGAACTATGCCATGCTGCTGGCAGTTCTGGTTGGTCTATCCGTGATCGTACCTTACATCGGAGCTTCGGTAGTAACGATTCCAGTTATGCTGATTGCCTGGTTTCAGTGGGGATGGGGTTCAGAATTTATTTGGTTGACCGCCGCCTACCTGATCATCCAGGCGTTGGATGGCAATGTACTCGTACCACTGCTATTCTCTGAGGTTGTAAATTTACATCCAGTCGCGATTATTGTTGCGATCCTATTTTTCGGCGGTATGTGGGGCTTCTGGGGAGTATTCTTCGCAATTCCGCTCGCTACCCTGGTAAAGGCAATTTTAACTGCTTGGCCTCGTGAGGAGGTAAACTTTACGTCAACCTAGGAAGTGCCAACGGAAATTTCAAAGAGAAACTCATCATCTTTATCTCATTAGACGTGCATGAGACCATCTCCATGAGATCCGCAAAGTTGAGAACCCTCATCGTGCTTATATCTAAAAAATAAACTACGGGGCACCTAACCCCAGCCACGGCTGTCGTGCGCAAGCGGAAATTTGCATCCATTCAACGTATAAATAACCAATGATAGCTCAACATTGTGACAAACTGAATCGAACATCAGCCCCGGTCGGCCTAAAGGAAGTCCAAGAGTTATAGTTAATTATCTTACTGGAGCCATCCTAATGTTATTACTGATTACTGGCCTTATCCTATTTCTCAGCGCACATTCTACGGTTTTTGCCGCCGCTGGCTGGCGCCAGCGCGTGATAAGCCGCATCGGTGAGCCCCTCTGGAAACTCTTATACAGCCTTATATCTTTACTCGGACTCATACTCATCATATTCGGTTATGGAGCTGCTCGGCAAAGCCCGGATTTGACATTACTGTATGCTGCGCCGATCTGGACGAGACATCTGGCCCTGCTGCTAATGGTACCAGTATTCATACTTTTATCAGCAGCCTACCTACCAGGTCGAATTCAGCGCGTGGTTAGGCATCCAATGTTGCTTGCAGTCATTCTGTGGGCCATAACACACCTGCTGGCCAACGGAACCTCGGCAGACATTCTATTATTCGGTAGTTTTTTAATCTGGGCGCTTGCTGACCTGATTTCCCTAAGTTGGCGTCAAGTGCCAGTCGTTCCAGGGGCGCCGTATTCACCCTGGAACGACCTCATTGCAATCATTGCCGGGCTCGTAATCTACACAGCCTTTGTGCTATGGCTGCACCGTGCTTTGATAGGCGTACCGGTAATCACTTAGGCAATAGCCGGAGAGAAATAGACCGACTGGCGCCGAGTCCTCGTTCGCCTCAGCGAAGCGGCAAACCGCCCATGGACACTTGATGAGAGGATTACCGCGACGTTGAGGCCGGACGAAAAGACAAACCAGGGAGTCTATTTCTTGACAACAATCACCTTGAGCCTTTGTCATAACGCCGACCATCCGCCCGGGGGGCCTTATTCACAACTCCGACCAACTGACCAGCATGTGCCTGAGGCTTTTCCATAAGACTCTGTTTTTAAATTCAAATACTGTCGGGTTAGAGGTTGACTCCAGGTCTTGACCGAGCTTACTAACAAGGGCTTAGCTTCGACTCAGTACTGAGACAATTGCTACGCTCGACTACGAAGAATGCAAAAAAACTGTAGATGGCCGTCAGCAGCTGATTTCATTCACGTGATCTAGATAGAGTTATTCCCACATGTTGCAATTCAAAGAAATTTTTGAACCACTCCCAACGACAACTTTATGATACAGGGCGAGATAGACGGCGAGCGCGAAACTTATCCAGCATATATAGCAGACTAAGTATAGGGTAACGCATCATCATGTGCGAGCTAACGCGATGCATGACCCGCATACTCTGCGCTCGCATTTTAGAGCTGTAACAATTCGTGGCGCACTGATCGCACGGCGACTTGAGTTCGCCAAAAGCGCAGTTATCCAACCGCTGATGAGCATAGCGTAGAAAATTCTGACATTCAGCGCACAGATCATTACTCAAATGCCCACCTTGACGCTCGCTTTGATGATTGGCACCGTGCCGATGGTGATTCCAGCAATATAGACTGAGCATCACTTTGATAGTTCTTTTCTCACGCTGAATGCGCCTACCCTTGTTGGCCGGCCGCAGCCGGTATACCTGATTTTGTTCGGTACGTATTTGCATGGGCGCTATTATGCGAGTCCTTGGGATGAGCGGGTTGACATTCGTCAATAAAAATTGACATCAGACTGCATTGACACGATTACATACCTACGGGTTTTTGCCTTTCCCCGACATCTCCATATCGCCTATAAAAGCACTTTACTTTGGTGTGCGGGGTGCAGGTTTGGATAAAATCAGGTTTTTCCGGATTCCATCGGACAAATTAACGGTTCACCATACTATTCAATATGCATAGGCATTGCGTAATGACGATAAATCCACTGTTCAGTGCTGGTATAGCCAGTGCCTGCCTTCTATTGCTCTCTGGTTGCGCTCACCAACCTTACCCGCCACTAGCGGAAGATCTGGCCCTGAACACTCGCTCTACCTATGCAGCACCGATTCCGGGCACGGTAACGACCGCAAACTCCAAGTTACAAGTCAATCCTGAGGTCGCCACGGATGCGGCCAATGCAGCTGATTCGGGTACGAACATAGCAACTGTGGCTCGGCATGATGTCGCCAAAACGACGGTTTCGCAGAAAGTGATTCCACCACCACCGAACCCGGAGACGCTGCCATCGGCGCAAACAAGGCAGCTGGATATCTTGCTCGACTCGCAAACATTCAACTACTACGAAGACGGTGAACTGCTCTGGTCCGGACGCATCAGTGCCGGTACTGCTGAGCATCCGACGCCAACCGGTAATTTTCGCGTACGGGCGAAGAATAAGAATAAGCGCTCTGGCAGCTACACTAACTCTTTTAACATGCCTACACCAATGCCTTATGCGCTGCAATTCTTAGGGCCTTACTGGGTACATGAGGGTTACGTACCTAACGAGCCGGCTTCCCACGGCTGTGTTCGCCTGCGCTACGAGGATGCGAAGTTCGTGTACTCCCGCATCCGTGTGGGCGACCCCATCAACGTTAGTCATTGATCCATTTTTGTCCAAAATGTCAATTCAGCGCTGGCCGGCAGCGAAAAATCGACTTACGCTAATTTGCCTAGGCCCCTCAACCAGATCAGCCGATACAGATCGATCGGATCTGAAGAGTGCGACGGTGCGGATGTCCCGCTACCATTTCTGCTGTTTGACGTTGTCGTAATCGCTCATCGTGGGTTATCGATGACGACTGCAAACGGTCTCGCGACTTCCGCAGTAGCGCATTAGCCGACTCAGATCAGTTCAGGCGATAGCCGGAGAAAAATATAACAACTGGCGCCAAATTCTCGTTCGTCTTCGCAAAGCGGCAATCCGCCCATAATCGCTCTGTGGGTGGATTGCCGCGAGATTGAGGCCGGACGAGAAGCCAATGCAGGTTGGTCTATTTCTCGACAGAAATCGCTGAGCAAAGTCATATACGATTTCATACTGGCTTAGCCGATCTTCTGCTCTTCTCACGCCTTGAAGCAGCCCTCAGCGGATAAAACCCGCTATAATCACTTGGGTTACAGCAGCAAAACCTGAAGAATCGACGTTGATTTCGTGTATTCAAGACCGCTGCCGCCTCTGTCGATGACGCTGATCAATCAACCCAGCCGACGACACCGACCGATACGACGCGACCGAATACCATTTACCTCAGCCGGAGCTCACTGATGTTTGCAACCAACTTAATCCTTCTCCTAGCCCTCATCGCAATGGTGGGTCTCGCAATCTGGTTATTTAAAGATGGAGAAGGCGTTGGTCCGACGCCAGTGAGCAGCATCGCGGACGCAAAAAAAGACGGCCCAGCGCAGGCTGATGCCCAACCTCAAGTCAGAGTCGTTGTTAATGATTTTGATTCGGAAACTTCCATTGACCGGAAACTCGACCAATCCGATCATACTTGAACCGATACTGCTACCTGATCTCAGCTACGTGGCACCCGCGCATTCGGGCACTCGATGATTTCGGTCTATAAGGAAAGAGCCGAGAAACTGCACTACCGCTGCGTGTTCTGCTCGGTTAGAATCGCACCGCTATGGATCTCAACTTCCTCCCTTTCGAACAACCGGTCGCTGAACTCGAGGCGAAGATCGAAGAGCTGCGTCATGTCGGCGACGACAACGAGCTCAACATTGCCGAAGAAATCGAGCGACTCAAGACCAAAAGCCGCGCGCTGACGCAAAATATCTTCTCAGCGCTGACGCCCTGGCAGGTATCGCAGCTGTCTCGTCATCCGCTGCGGCCTTATTTCCTTGATTACGTGTGCCGTGTATTTGATGATTTTCAGGAGTTGCACGGTGATCGGGCCTATGCTGACGATCTGGCGATTGTCGGCGGCTTGGCCCGTCTCGATGATCGTCCAGTTATCGTCATGGGCCATCAGAAAGGTCGTGATACCAAGGAAAAGATACAGCGTAATTTCGGCATGCCGAGACCGGAAGGTTATCGCAAGGCGCTGCGTTTGATGCAGATGGCGGAACGCTTCGGGTTGCCGATCTATACTTTTATCGATACCCCTGGGGCTTATCCTGGCGTAGGCGCCGAAGAACGCGGTCAGAGCGAGGCCATCGCACGCAATTTGCAAGTCATGGCCGGGTTGCGGGTGCCCATCATCGTCACCGTTACCGGAGAGGGCGGTTCTGGCGGCGCCCTTGCCATCGGTGTCGGCGATCGCCTGATCATGTTGCAGTACAGCACCTATTCGGTGATTTCTCCGGAGGGTTGCGCGTCGATTTTGTGGAAGAGTGCTGATAAGGCCCAGCTGGCGGCGGACACCATGGCGATCACCTCTGATAAATTGCACGATTTTGGCCTAGTGGATGCCGTGGTTCCGGAGCCCCTGGGTGGTGCGCATCGCGATGTCGACAGCATGTCCGATGTACTGAAAAGCACATTGCTGGAGAGCTTCGAGCAGCTTCAATCCCAATCGATCGAGGAACTGCTTGATGCCCGTTATGAGCGTATTCGTGGGATTGGCTGTTTTAAGGGTTGAATGCCCAGCAGCAGCGCGCGCGCATGCGTTTAAACTCGGCTGAGTCGAGCTGGAACAGAACCAGGTGACGCAGCGATTCACGAGCTTCTCGGCAAAGGCCCTGCATTGCAGCCTAACTAGACTGCTCGATTCGCCGCGGCCAGACAGCAGGCGACTCTGGATCGCCTACAGCGGCGGTCTCGATTCCAGCGCCTTACTGCACGCCGCTGCGAGCCTGTTGAAGACAAAGGCTTATTCGCCGGTGGCGAGCGAATTGCGAGCAATCCACATCGACCATGGGCTGCAAGCTCAATCCGCTCGTTGGGCCACGCATTGCCGTAATCAGTGCAATCAGTTAGGTATACCCTGTAGTGTGCGCCATCTGCGGTTGCGCCGGCAATCAGGTGAGAGTCTGGAGGCAGTTGCTCGCAACGCGCGTTATGAGGTCTTCGCTGAACTGCTCCAAACTGGCGATGCCCTGGCGACCGCCCAACATCGCGATGATCAAGCCGAGACCCTACTGTTGGCCTTACTGCGCGGCAGCGGGGTGCACGGTCTGGCATCGATGCCTGCACGCGCAAGTCTCGGCGCCGGCTGGCTACTGCGCCCACTGCTTCAGTTTGGCCGCGCCGAGCTTGAAGCCTATGCCCAGCGCGTCGGCTTGTGCTGGCTCGAGGATTCCAGCAATGCCGATCTTCGTTTTGACCGCAACCGATTGCGACATCAAATTCTTTCCCCCATGCGATCGCGCTGGCCAGCGTTGGATGTTACCTTTGCGCGCTCTGCAGCGCACTGCGCCGAGGCCGCTTGGTTGCTTGATGGGTTTGCCGATGAGCTGTTGGTGGCATGCAATGGGACGCGTGCCGGCACCCTGTCCATCCAAGCCCTGACCGGTTTGCCGGATGCGCGTCGCCGGCTGGTTTTGCGCCGATGGTTAGCTCGAGAAGGCTTTCAGCTTCCGAACAGCGACCGACTGCGCAGTATCGTTGATACGTTGATGTTCGCGGCCGCGGATCGCGTACCGCTGGTCGCCTGGCGTGGCTGCGAAGTGCGCCGCTATCGAGACGACCTTTATGCCCTGGCGCCGTTGCCACCACCGCCGGACGCCAATCTTCCTTTAAACCCGAATCTGCCGTTGGTTTTACCTGGATCGCTTGGTCGGCTCTATCTGCCGCATGGGTTCGATGCCGAGGGGGCGCTCAGCGTCTGCTTTCGCCAGCCAAGCCTAAGCTGCCGCATCCTTTCCGGTGCGGGTTCAGCTCATGCACGCAGCCTAAAATATCTGTTCCAGCAGGCGGGTGTACCGGCCTGGATCAGGCCGTATGTGCCGCTGGTCATGATCGATGGGGAACTCGCAGCCGTGGCTGGTTTGTCGCTCTGCGATGGACGTTTGGCTGGCGTTATTTGGGAAGGCCATCCTTGGGAGCGATTTGGATTCTTGCGCGGTGAGCGATCAACATCCGCAATTGCAGCAGGCGCCTTTGGACAATCGCCTTAAATCTATTCAGTTGTTCAGAATTCTCAATACAATCCGCGAAAGGTCTTGGCGCATTGAATACACGGTGATTTTGCCGTTCCAATTTTGAACGACTGAACAACCGATGAGACAAGGTAAGATACGAGATCAGAGTCTGAACAAGCTGGCGCCTGCTGAACAATATGATCCATGTCAACATCCCGTTGCACTCAGCGGTTGAGATTATTGGTTCTTATGCGGCAATCATAACTGCGATCATCCTTGTCTTGCTGCAAAACCGGCGCCGATCCATGTCGCAGAACTCGTGGGTGGCTTATGGATTACTCGTGGGTGGCGGGCTAGTGGAGCGGTACAGAAATCCCGAGGCAGTTCGTTGTCGTTGTCGTAATCGTGGTCGCTATCGAGCATCCGGCTAAGACGATTACGATTACGAATACGACAACGACAACGACAACGATCGGAAACTGTCTCGGAACATCTGCACCGAAGCACTAGGTAGGGAAATTATTATTTAGGTTTGCTTAAGCCTGCGCAAACCAGCGTCAATATGCCACCCCCAAGTAACCGCCCTGCTTGCGATTTTCAGAAATCAGGAAACTTCAGCAAATCAATATACTCGCTCTGAATGCCACCCTCGAGGCGGTTCGCGCGGGTTAGAATGGTTAAGGGCTCGCGGTGGTGGCAGCCGAAATCCGGAAGTTAGCTGTTGAAAGCCGGCAAGCTGCAAAACAGGCTGCGGTCGTGATTGTCAATGTACAAAAGCAGCCAATAACGCGGTTGGAACAACGCAGGCAGGCCTGTAGAGCATCGACTAAGGTAAAATAGACACGTTCGACAAGGTTGCGGCATTGTTCGACGAATTATCCATGAATGCCACCAGGGTTGAAAAAACACCCAGGCAGTCCTGTCAAACGCTCAACAGCAGTCTGCTGCTTTCGCCCGAATTACTGAGGCTACACATTGGATCGCGAGTGGCACCAGGGAAACTTCCTCGGGAATCAGTCAGACTAGTGCAACGGTGCGGATGTCCCGCTACCGTTTCTTCCGTTTGTCATAATCGCTCATCGTGGGTTATCGATGACGACCACGACAACGACTGTAAACGGTCTCGCGACTTCCGCAGCAGAGCACTAGGGCGTGAGTCAGCGAGCTGAATCTGTTGCTGGGGCGTCTTCGAGCGGTCGTCTGATTCGCAGACAGATCAAGGGCATTGCGCCGCAAAACCTTAGTGGAACCCGCGCGCAGTCTACGCCTGCATGAGCAGTTACCCTAAATCAAGACAATATCGGTTCGGTCGAACCCTTGAAACCATCCGTGGCCGAAATGATCTAGTGACGATCAAGACAGATTTGCTGATTAACAATCCCACCAGGGTAGGGCTTGTTTCTCAGTAAAGCTGTCGTACAATAACCAAGTAAAATACTCTGTTAAATCGGAGACAGCCAGATAGGAGCCTACGATGAGCGCAACCCCTGAAAATGTCGTCCACGAAGATACGTCGAAAGAATACGACGACATCGTCGCGTCTGAGTATGAACACGGTTTCGTAACTGAAATCGAATCCGACACTCTACCGCCAGGTCTCGACGAAAACATCATCCAGGCTATATCCGAACGCAAAGGCGAGCCGGATTTCATGCGTGAGTGGCGCCTGAGTGCCTATCGTAAGTGGCTGGAGATGCCAACGCCAAAATGGGCATCAGTACATTATCCAGCCATTGATTATCAGGCGATCTCGTATTTCTCGGCGCCCAAGAAAAAGCAGCTCGAAAGCCTGGATGAAGTCGATCCCATCCTTCTTGAAACCTATCAAAAACTCGGCATCCCAATCGAAGAACAAAAAGCGCTAGCTGGAGTTGCAGTAGACGCGGTCTTCGATAGTGTCTCTGTGGCGACTACATTTCGCGAGACATTAGCAGAAGCTGGCGTCATCTTCTGTTCGATATCCGAAGCACTACAAGATTACCCAGAATTGGTGAAGAAATACCTCGGCACCGTAGTTCCGCCTACCGACAATTTCTACGCCGGGTTGAACTGTGCCGTATTTACCGATGGTACTTTTGTTTATGTACCCAAGAATACCCGTTGTCCGATGGAGCTCAGTACCTATTTCCGTATTAATACGGCAAATACTGGTCAGTTTGAGCGTACTCTGATCATTGCTGATGAGGGTAGCTATGTTAGCTATCTAGAAGGATGTACAGCTCCTCAGCGCGATGAAAATCAGCTCCACGCAGCAGTTGTAGAGTTGATCGCAATGGAAGATGCAGAGATCAAATACTCCACGGTACAGAACTGGTATCCAGGTGATGAAAACGGCGTTGGTGGAATCTACAACTTCGTAACGAAGCGAGGCGACTGCCGCGGCGCACGCTCCAAGATATCCTGGACTCAGGTCGAAACCGGTTCAGCCATTACCTGGAAGTATCCGAGCTGCATTCTGCGCGGAGACGATTCGGTCGGTGAATTCTACTCGGTTGCCGTGACTAAAGGCCGTCAGCAGGCGGATACCGGCACAAAAATGATCCACCTAGGCCGCAATACCCGCTCCACCATCGTCAGCAAAGGTATTTCAGCACAGAACGGCCAGCAGTCTTACCGTGGTTTGGTCCGCATCGCCGGTAAAGCCGAAGGAGCCCGTAACCATACCCAGTGTGACAGCCTACTAATCGGTGATCAATGTACTGCGAATACCTTTCCTTACATCGAGGTCAAGAACCCGACCGCAAAGATGGAACATGAGGCAACGACTTCGAAGATCAGCGACGATCAACTCTTCTATTGTCGCTCCCGTGGGCTATCGGAGGAAGATGCGGTATCAATGATCGTCAACGGCTTTTGTAAAGAGGTATTCAACGAGTTACCAATGGAATTTGCCGTAGAGGCACAAAAACTGCTCAGTATCAGTCTCGAGGGTGCCGTCGGTTAGGTCTTCAGCCGGCCTATTCCAAGGTACGACCAGGCCAGCAGCTGCGATCTCATCTTCCAGCAACCGCTAAAACCTAGACGGATGCCGTTGACAGACCCCTCCCTGCTGGCCTCCATTCACCATATTGATGCAGAGCCCGATTTACAACAAATAAACCAGCCGTCGGCGGCGGTCTATACAAGGCATTTTGGAGTCATACTATGTTATCTGTAAAAAATCTCAGGGCCAACGTTGGAGAGAGAGAAATCCTCAATGGCCTTGATTTGGAAGTAAAAGCCGGCGAAGTGCACGCCATTATGGGTCCAAACGGTTCTGGTAAGAGCACCTTTGCTCACGTACTGTCCGGCCGTGAGGGCTATACAGTTACCGGCGGCGAGGTCGACTTCGATGGCATAGACTTATTAGATCTGGAACCCGAAGAACGTGCCCGCGTCGGCCTGTTCCTAGCCTTTCAATATCCAGTGGAACTGCCTGGGGTCAATAATACCTATTTCCTTAAATCCGCCGTAAACGCGATCCGTAAATACCGCGGCGAGCCAGAGCTGGATGCCGTTTCCTTCATGCGTCTGATCAAGGAGCGATTAAAGGTGCTTCATCTTGACGACAGTCTATTAAAACGACCGGTTAACGTGGGTTTCTCGGGGGGAGAAAAGAAACGCAACGAAATCTTCCAGATGGCTATGTTAGAGCCGAAGCTTGCCATTCTGGACGAAACCGACTCCGGTCTCGATATCGACGCCTTGCGCATTGTTGCTGATGGCGTTAACGCACTGCGCAGCCCAGAACGCTCTGTGGTCGTAGTTACGCACTACCAGCGCTTACTCGATTACATCCAACCAGATCATGTTCATGTGCTGGCCAAGGGCCGCATCATTCGCTCTGGTGGTAAAGAACTGGCACTGGAACTCGAGCAAAAAGGCTATGGCTGGATCACTGATGAGGAGGCTGCATGAGCATGACCGCCAGCTTGCCTGAATCCAGTTCGTCCGCATCCGCTCCATCAGCCTCCCTGTCAGGTGGCCAAACCAGCCATCCACCGGGGAAATCTGCAATCGGCGATGCCCTTGCGAGCTGGCTGCGCACCTCCGACGAAAACTTCAACGGCGCGCCGTCCTGGTTGCAAACCGAACGCGACCGCGCATTACAACGAATTGCAGAACAGGGTATTCCAGATGCTAAGTCCGAGGCCTGGCGCTACACCGGTTTACGCACATTAATGCAGCAAAACTTCCAGCCAGTGGGCGAGCTGACCGCAATCCCATTGCCGCAGGAAGAAATCAACCACCTATTGATCCCCGGCCTCGATGCGCACCGCATCATAATGGTAAATGGCCGCTTTGCAGTAACACTCTCGAACCTCAGCGAACTACCTTCTGGTGTGCGCATAGCCAGCCTAAGGGACACTCTGACACAGGATCCGGATGCCCTTGACGGCTTGCTCACTCGAATTGCCGGTGAGGGCAGTCATGTGTTTGCCTCACTGAACACTGCTGGCATGGATGATGGTCTTGTGCTGCTGGTCGATCGTGGTGTCCTGTTGGACCGACCAATCGAGCTGATACACCTTTCCGTCGGTACAGACAAGCCTCATGTGGCGCAGCCTAGGCACCTGGTACATCTTAATGATGGGGCACAGGCCGAGCTGATTGAGCGCAGTATCGGTCTCAATGAGTCCACATATTGCTCCAATTCTCTGCTGGAAATCAGCTTAGGACGGGATGCAAGATTGAAGCACCGACGTATTCAAATGGAATCTGAGAATGCCTTCCACATTTGCGGTCTCCACCTGCTACAGGGGCAGGGTAGCCACTACGCAGGCGTCAATGTCAGCCTAGGTGGGGCTTGGGCACGCAACGATTTGGTGGTGCGTTTCAGCGGCGAGCATGCCGAATGCGATCTAAACGGCCTATACCTGGCTGGCGACAAGCAACTGGTGGATTTCCACCTGGATGTACGTCACAACTTACCGAATTGCACGAGTCGTGAGAACTTCAAAGGCATTGTCCACGGCAAGGGTAAAGCTGTCTTCGACGGCCTGGTGTACGTTGCCCGGAATGCGCAGAAAACTGATGCGGATATGTCGAATCGAAATCTGATTCTGTCGCAGAACGCAGAGGTCGATACCAAGCCCCAACTGGAAATCTACGCGGATGATGTCAAGTGCAGTCATGGCACGACAGTTGGCCAAATAGAGCCTGAGATGCTGTTTTACCTGCGCTCGCGCGGCATCTCCGCCTTACTGGCTCGGCGCATGCTATGCCTCGGTTTTGCCGGCGAGATCATCGATGCGCTTGGTAACGAAGCGCTACAAGACCATGCGGCAGAACACGTGGGCTCACGGCTGGAGCGCTCGCCGTTGTAGTTGGCGCGTCCTTAGATACCATCCATTGCTTTAAATCATTCTGCCAGGCCCATCGAGTCCGGCAGCTGTAAGGGTAGTCATGCCATGAATAGACTAGCGCGATTCGCCGGTTTCGGCAGCGGAGAGGAACAGATCGTCGATCGGGACGACCCAAACCCATCAGTCGGCAATGGCGATGCAGTGGTGGAAAAAATGTCCGCCGAGGAACTGCGAGAGCCGATCATTGCCGCATTGCGTCAAGTGCACGATCCAGAGATTCCGGTCAATATCTACGACCTGGGTCTCATTTATACCATTGACATTGCTGACAATGGGAACGTCAATATCGATATGACCTTAACTGCCCCCGCTTGCCCAGTAGCCGGCATGATGCCGGTCATGGTCAAAGATGCCGTACAAAAGGTCGAAGGAGTTGGCGAGATCAAGGTCGAACTTGTCTGGGATCCACCTTGGACCCAGGAGAAGATGTCAGAGGAAGCCTTACTGAGCCTAGGAATGCTCTAAGGCCGACAAGATATGACACCGATCATAACTGGACAATCGACGCTTATCGATGCCATCTCCTTGGACAGTGCCACTCCCTGGTGAGGTAATCACTGATCATGATTCAGGATTTGCCTCACCCTTGATTTCATCTTCCTGCATGTCAATATCGTTATCCTGACCCTGTTGCCTGCCTTCCCCGGTTTCAACTGCATCGGCATCCTGTGCCGTCAGCACTTCTGTTTCGACACCAGTCCGTTGATCGTCGTCAGGGCCGCTGATGGAACCTACGGCTGGCAATATGTCTCTGAAAGCGACACCGTAAATCTCCCACATAGTCAAAAACAGGGAGGCGATGAGCGGACCTATCAACAACCCGCTCATACCGAACATGAACAGACCGCCAAGGGTTCCAAAGAAAATCATCAGTTCATGCATGTTAGTGTCTTTTCCCACCAACACAGGTCGCAGCAGATTATCGACGCTACCCACCACCAGGGCGCAGAATGCAAACAAACCGATGCCAGCGCCGATATTACCCTGGAACATAAGCATCAGCGCTGCCGGTATCCAGACTACCGCTGAACCAATCCCGGGTATGATGGAAAGAACGGCCATGACTGTTCCCCAAAAGACCGCATTGCTAACCCCAGCAATGGCGAAGGCAATGCCGGCAAGACAGCCCTGCAACAAGCCAATCAGCAATGTACCTTTCACCATCGCTCGGGTGACTGACGTAAACTTATCCAGAATCAGGCGTTCGTCGCGATTCTCGAGTGGCGAATAGTAGAGGATGGCATAGACCACCTTATGGCCATCCAACAGAAAGAAAAACAGGGTGTAACAAAATACCAGCGACATGAACAGAAAGTTGGCAGTGCCGATCGCAACCGAGGACAATCCACCCACCAAGAGAGAACCCACGGCCTCAAAGGACTGAGCTGCCTTGTCGCGCAGTTGCGCCTCATAGGGCATCACCTTATCCCAGTGCGGTAGACTATGCAGCCAATCGGCAAGGGTGTTCGGTTGCTTGACGAACTGCACAACCGATGGCACCAGAGACTGACCAACGTCTATTGCCTGACCGACAAAGACACTGGTCAGCAGCAACAGCGGAATTAACACCATAAACAGCGACAGCATCAGGGTAACGAAGGATGCAAGATAGCGATTGCCACCAAAGGCATTGCTCAGACGGTGATACAAAGGATAAACCATGGCCGCAAACAGGGCTGCCATGAAGATAGCGAGTAGAAAATGCCTGATCATGATCAGAAACAGCAGTGAGATTGCCGCCACTAAGATCAGCAGTACGGACTTGTTGATGATCCCCGTCGTCATGGTTGGACTCCATTGCTCCGTTGGTTTGTGCGTCGCAGTGCATTGGTGAAGCTAGACATATGCGTGAAAGACCTTGGCGATGATATGGGGCGGACCGCAGAGTGGATGCAGTAGGCCAGATGTAATAGCCTACAATGATGACGGCACGGTGCACAGGTCGGATCGGGTCGCCGTTGCTGCTGCCTTGAAGTACCGATCCGAGTAAATCTAACTCCAACCATCCAAATGAGGAGATTTGACTATGAACAGCCGCGACGAGTATCTGGAAAAACTCAAATCCAAGCTCGACGAATGGGACAAAGACATCGACCGTTTCGAGGCCAAGGCGCGGGACGCACAGGCAGAAGTCGGCGACCAGTACCACAAGCAGCTCGAGACCATGCGCGAGATGCGTAACGAGGCCATGGCTCGCTACAGCGAGATGCAAGGCGCTGCGGTCGATGCCTGGGAAAGCCTTGCCAAGGCGACCGAGCAAACTTGGAGTACTTGGCTTACGGCCTTCGAAGACGCGCGCACGAAATTCATCAAGAACCAAAAGAACTGATATAACGGGGGAACTTGCCGCGGTGCCTCAGTTGTGCATGCTTAGAATCATGACGCGGTGGTGCCGCGGTCTACTTTTTTACTGTCCATAAGGTATATCCAATAGAGCTAATTTTAGCTCGAATGATGGCTTGATCTGGCTTCATGAGCCGGGCCGAGCTTTGGTCGATTCGCAGAGTTGCGCTTTTTCATGGCGCCAAGCCCGGGTCGTGAGCAAAGCTAAAGCGATTATTGCGGCTGATTCGCCGCTTGAGTCATCTTTACCAAAGTGCATACCGATGGATAGTTTTACCCGCAACTACACAATCATACTCGGCTTCATTCTCTTCGGCCTGTTTGCCTGGTGGATTTCCTCAGCCTGGCAGCCGCGGATTTGGGAAATCAATGAACAGCTCGAATCCGATCCGATGCTCAGCAATTATGCCTACCAGTTTCGCCTGTTGGACCTGCAGGACAACGTTGCGACGCTCTCGAGTCCCCGCTCCTTCGATGTGCCGGCGATGCGCTTTCTCGAGATCGTGCAGCCTGACCTTGCCGGCAAAACACAGGATGATCCAGCGATGATCCAGGCACAGCAGGATCTGATTGATCACCAAAAGCGCGCTCAAGGTCTGGTGCTGGCGTTACCGGATGTCAAGCGCGTAGATTGGCGGTTGGACGTACAATGGCTCGCTGATCATGGTGTGCATGTTAACAGCGGTGGTTTATGATGAATGTTGCGCGCTACACAGGTGGATTCCCTACTCCGGTGACCGCAAATTCAACCATGGAGATTAAGGTAAGGTTACCTGATTTCCGTCTTTGTTCGGTTTGTATCCAAGCCTGTCGCAAAATCATCATCCACCATCTCCAGAACGCTTCTCGCTGGCATTGATGCGTTTGGGCGCCGCGCGATGACCTTAGGCGACATGAATCAGAATCTCAGCAGATAAGAGGAATTAACCTTGAGTAAAGCAACATCCTGGCTCGGCCCACTTGCCTCCGCAGACATTGGTAGTTTGATTGTCAAAGGAGTAGCCATACTTTTAATCATCGGCACGTTGTACGTTTTACTGGGAGATCGCGGCGGCACGGCAGCGCCAGTAACTCCAGATGATGTGGCCGCGAATTTGGAGCCAATAGGGAGTATCGCGGTGGTGCCGCCGCCGAACTCCGCGGAGCCGGAACCTGCCACTGAACCAGAGCCCGCCGCTACTGCCGCTAAGCCGGAACCTGCCACTGAACCAGAGCCCGCCGCTACTGCCGCTAAGCCGGAGCCTGCCACTGAGCCAGAGCCTGCCGCCACCGACGCTGAGCCGGAGCCTGCCATTGAGCCAAAGCTTGTCGCTGATCCGAACAGTGGCGATGCTCAACCCGTTGCCAGTGAAGACACATCTGACGCGAATACCATGGCGCCCGAGCAAGCAGCCGACTCCAACAGGGACCAGATCGCGGCACCTGTAAGCTCGCCCGATCCAACATCCACCAATGCCGAGATAGAGCCTGTTACTGCAGGGCAGGCCAAGCCCTCCACGATGCCCGCGGCCGAAGCCAGTGGGCCAACGGCCGCTGCGCAACAGCAGCAGCCATCTAGCCTGCCGCCGTCCAAGCTTTCGTCGCCGAGCAATACATATAGTGTACCCATAGCACCTCGGAGCCTGGCACCAAGTCGTCCAATCCCAACTTGGGGTCCCCAGTTTTCACCGATGCCACCGACTCGATAAAGAACGATTCAATAGCGAGGGGTTTACAGTATTTGAACTACGAAAACGCGAAAATCTTCAATATCTGCTGGATGTGCAGCTATCTTTCGCGTTTTTCGCCATCATTTCCTCTCGCGGCAACGCTCGAGTCATTTCTGAATCCTCCTAAAGCATTCCTGTGCGTTATATTCCACTGCATTCCGGGCTGCGGCCTGAGAAAAAACCTCAGGTTGATGCCAAGCTGAACCCAAGCGCTTCGCCATAGCGCACTAGGCAACTCGGACCCAGCCGCGAAAGCCATCGTGCATTGCCTTGTGGCAGCAATAAAATCACCGTTGAACCCATATTGAAGCGTCCGAATTCAGTACCGCGATGTAACTCCGGTTTGCCTTGGGTTGGCGGGATCTGGGCAATCGAACGTCCCGGACGCGGTGTGATTTGTCCTGTCCAAATGGTTTCGATGCTACCGACAAAAATGGCTCCAATCAGCACCAAAGCCATCGGACCGAGCTTTGTCTCGAACAGGCAGACCACGCGCTCATTGCGCGCGAACAACCGCGGAACCATCGCGGCAGTGGTTTGATTTACACTGAACAAACGTCCGGGGATATACAGAATTGACACTAAGCTGCCATCCAGCGGCATGTGCACGCGATGGTAGTCCTTGGGAGACAGATACAGGGTTGCAAACAAGCCATCATCGAAGCATGCGGCAAGATTGCTGTCGCCGCCCAAGAGCTCCTCGCAGGCAAAATCTCTGTTTTTGGCTTGGACTATCCGTCCAGACTGAATCTTACCGAGTTGGCTGATACACCCATCCACCGGTGAGACGATGGCATCGGTGTTCGGCTCCAGCGGTCTCGCTTCCGGACGTAATGCCCGCGTGAAGAATGTATTGAAATTCGGGTAAGCGGCTAGGTCTGGTTGCATTGCGTCATCCATATCAACGCGAAAGGCACGGATGAAGCCACGGACCAGCAGCCTTGTTATCGGCCCCAAACGCAAGCGGGTTAGACGAAACATCAACTTGGACAGCAGATGTTGTGGCAGCGAATATTGCAGTACAACAAAGAGTCGCTGGCTGATCGTGACGCGGTGATTATCTGTCATGCTCGCCGCCGGTTCTTGGATCAGGCCAATCGGATAGCGCTTTGATGTCAGTGGCGATTTGCTCAGCGGATTGCGATGCGGGGAAAAAGGCAAGGAGCCGGGATTTGGGGTCAATGAGAAACAAGGGCGGCAAGGCTTCATGCTCGCGCTCCGATTGAGTACCCAAAGCGGCCCGTAAGTTGGACAATGTGGAGGCATCCGCAGCGAGTAAATCGATGATTGGGAGCAATCCTTCAAGCTCTGCTGCCAGTTTTGGCATGTTGTCGTTACTGACCAGCAGCAGCCGTAAAAGGCGTTGCAGTCGAGGCCGATCCGCCAAGCGGTTATGAATCTCGACCAAGCGCGCGATGTCGCGCCGCGCGCTCTCATCCCCGAGGTTGGTGAAAACTATCAGGCTCCAGCGATCAGACAGCTCGGTTCGTCCGAATGGGTTGCCTTGGCTATCCTTCAGCACCAGGTCCGGTAGCGTTTGTGGCGGGTGAATCAAAATACCTGACAACACCGGCGTGCGAGCATCGCCATGCCTGTATTGGCTGCCCCATTGATAACTGATTAGAAATAGTCCGACCGTGGCCAGGGCAATGACCAATCGTGGCAACAGGTTACGGTCGCGCTGTCGGGCTCTGGTGGGAAAAATGTTCAGTTGCGTAGTCGGCTGCCGATGATGAGGTGGCTGAGGGATGATTGATGCAATACCACAAGCAAGCGCATCTGGACATCGCTGGAGGCAAGCCCCATAACTGCTGGTAGAGAGCTTAAGACTGGTACTGAGCTGTAGGCTCGTATATCGAACTAAAGATACAGGTGACAACGATGCAGGACAAGCATGAAAATAACGAAAAATCTGACGCCGAGTGGCGCCAGCAGCTGACACCGGAGCAGTACCGCGTCTGTCGTCAGCACGGTACCGAGCCGGCCTTCACCGGAGCCTATTTTGACACCAAAACACCAGGTCGCTACCTCTGTGTAGGCTGTGGTGCGGAACTATTCGATTCGGAGCATAAATACGACTCAGGCAGCGGCTGGCCGAGCTTCTGGCAGCCAGCACGACTGGAAAACATCGAAACCCAAGAAGATAGAAGTTTCGGCATGCTGCGTGTCGAAGTACATTGCAGTCGCTGTGGTTCACATCTTGGCCATGTGTTTCCAGATGGACCGAAACCCACTGGGCAACGCTATTGCATCAACTCCATATCATTGCGGCTGGAACCAACCACGGATGATTAAAGCGATTGCCGGAGAGAAATAGACCAACTGGCGCCGGATGCTCGTTCGACTTCGCGCAATGGCAACCCGCCCACTTGCTTTCCATAGGCGGGATGCCGCGACGCCGAGGCCGGACGAGAAGAAAAGCCAGGTGGCATGTCTCTCGACAGAAACCGCCTAAGCCGCTACCCGCCAGTAGCTTCAGCGAAATGGTGGGGTGACTGAATCCACCTGCCAGCCCCAGACGCCTATTTCACGCGTACGGGCGATGCGCTCGAGTGCATGATATTCGAAAGGGGCATTGGGAAGTGCCAGCGCCCAACCGCGTTCAAGCAGGTATGCGGCCAAATCGATGCCGGGATCGAAACTGTTGCGGCCCTGATAACACACCGCGCTAATGCTGCCGTCCGTATTCCGATTCTGCTCGAAACAGGTAATAAAGCCCTTGACTAGAAAGTCCAGCGCCAATATGCCGCGTTCGCCGCAGCGAAGCGGGCTGATTCGAGACCGGCATTGTCGATTCGTAGATGGCATATAGATTCCATGAAGATGCACAACACGATTTTTGATCAGCAGCGAGCCATCATCCTGAACAATGGCGTGGCCTTCGAATTCACGAGCACCAACAGTTTCAACAGCGAATAGAACGAGCAACAGCACGACGAGATTTAGCAAACGCCGCATAAGCCACCTCGAGGACAATTGCCTCTTGACGGAAAAAAAGCTATCCAAGCACAGATCTTGGCAGTTGCAAACCCCCGTGCGCGCTGGTAAGCAATGTCACGGCACAGCTGGCAACCGACCGGATTGCTTTCCCGGAAAACATGAAACCACGCCATGAACGAACTAAATCCACTCAATGCACCGTCGCGCCGAACACCTGATAGCCATCAGCGTGGTTTGGATAAAGTGTCGCGAATTCCAATCAAGGTGGAGCGTTCGGCACAAATGCCGCACAAACCTGCATGGATTCGCGCCAAAGCGCCAACTGGCCCGGGCGTTGCCCGCATCAAGCGCCTCTTGCGCGAGACCGGCTTGAGCACGGTGTGCGAGGAAGCGCAGTGCCCTAACCTGGGCGAATGCTTTGACCAAGGCAGCGCAA
The DNA here is from genome assembly GCA_016745215.1 of Thiohalocapsa sp. PB-PSB1. Classification (GTDB taxonomy): domain Bacteria; phylum Pseudomonadota; class Gammaproteobacteria; order Chromatiales; family Chromatiaceae; genus Thiohalocapsa. Next base: position 1,115,570 of record CP050890.1, on the reverse strand, counting down.
CCTTCATGATTTTAGGTGATGTCTGCACAAGGCGCTGCCCATTCTGCGATGTCGCACACGGCCGTCCGCAAGCAGTAAATGCGGCGGAACCAGAGCAATTAGCCAAGTCTATTCAGCGCTTACGCCTGCGTTACGTCGTCATCACATCGGTGGATCGTGACGATCTACGCGATGGCGGTGCCGGCCACTTTGCCGCATGTTTGAGCGCCGTGCGAGCACGTTGTCCCAAGACTCGACTGGAAGTGCTGGTACCGGACTTTCGTGGTCGCGAACAGATTGCGCTGGCTTGTTTCGTTGGAACCTCAGTGCCGGACGTCTTCAATCACAATGTAGAAACCGTGCCGCGACTCTATCCCGAGGCTCGCCCCGGTGCCGACTTCGCAGGTTCGCTGCGTCTGCTGCATGAATTCAAGCGCCTAAACCCCTCGGTGCCGACGAAATCCGGCCTGATGCTTGGGCTTGGCGAAACGCAACAGGAAGTCATTGCCGTGATGAGTGAACTGCGCCAACACGGCTGTGACATGCTGACCCTGGGCCAGTACCTGCAGCCAAGCCGTGATCACCTTCCGGTGCGTCGCTTCTGGACGCCGGATGAGTTCGATGCCCTACGCCGCGTCGGTGAATCCATGGGCTTTGCCAATCTGGCCAGTGGTCCGATGGTGCGTTCTTCATATCATGCCGATCAGCAGGCGATCGACATGATCGGCGATTGAGCAGGTTGAGTGACCACTCGCTTCAGGCGAACAACAGAAACTGCCCTCCACTAGCGCTGCCCGGAGATTTCTACCATGGCGTTATCATAGCGCTCGCGCAGGCTCTCCGGCAGCCGTTCCTGTTTGGCAGCGGCACAGCCTCCGATATCACGCAGGCGCTGCAGAAAATCTTGTCGCATACGTGCTTGAGCATCTCGATAATAACCTTCGGGAAAAAAGTCGTCCTGCACGTCCAGCACGGTCATACGGTAGCGGCTGACCAGTTCCTTGTTGACGTTCTCGGTGCGACGACCTGACTGGTCACTGCGGCAGCGATTATTGTAAAGATCCAGCTCAAAAGCCGCCTCAACCGCATTGACGAGTTGCTGCTGAGTCTGCTCGTCGAGCAGTTCAGCGGCCCGGATGTTGGCCGTGCTGAGCAGGATGCAGAGAAAAATGCCGGCGGATCGGGCCGGTTGTTGCGGTAATAAATAGTGCACGATATTCAGCTACGCCCGTAGACAGGTATGGCAGCGCCAGTAACGCAGCGCGCCGCGTCCGAGGCCAGGAACAGAATGACATCAGCAAGCGCTGCCGGTGGAACCCAGGTGTCATGATCCTGGTCAGGCATGGCCTCGCGATTTTGTGGTGTGTCGACGGTGCCGGGCAATATACAATTGACGTTGATACCCTGGTGCTTGTTTTCCTCGGCCAAGGACTCGGTGAGGGCGATCACCGCGGCTTTGGATGCGCAATAGGGGCCCATATTACCTTGGCCATTTCGTGCTGCCCGGGCCGAGACGTTGACAATGCGTCCGGCACCCGCCTCGTGCATGATGGGTAGTACGGCGCGGCACATATTGAACAGGCTGCGTGCGTTGAGATCCATCATCAAATTCCAGGTGTCGTCATCCGTTTGTTGCAGCGGAGGTCCCATGCGGAAGCCGCCAGCGATGTTGGCCAGCAGATCAATGCGACCAAACCGCTCGCGTACCGCGCGCACTGTCCGCTGCACGGAGACCGGATCGATGAGATCGGTTGGGAAAGCCTCGCTGTGCGTACCTGGAGGCAAGCGTTTACGCTGTTCCGTGAGCGCGCTTTGGTTCATATCCAGCAGAGCGACGCGGGCGCCTCGATCTGCAAGTGCTTGACACAGCACCGCTCCGAGATTGCCGGCGGCGCCCGTGACAATGGCAACTTGATCCTGAAATTCACTCATTTGCAGAATTCTCCCATGGGGTTTCAGCTTATACGAACTTGAGGGCGGTGATACTTGCAATAAACGGCTCATGCAAGACAGCAGGCCGATATCATTTACTGTTAATGGCTCCTCGAGCCCAAAGCAAGCGGGCAGCGCGATGCGGCCGATCGCTTGAAGCTGTATCATACCTTCCATGTACCGCGGCTACACTTCACTCGCCGACAGCTGCTTGCCATCGTCGCAGTTACGCACGCGAGCCATGCTGGTTATGATACGCGACCGGAACAGCTGGTTTGGGTTTGCAAACGTGCTCGTCCTATCGCGCGCGCCCTACCCTATTGCGCCGAGGCACAGATGATGGAGCTGTTGTTTTTGTTATTGCCGGTAGCTGCCGCATCCGGCTGGTGGATTGCCCGCCGCTCGGCTAAATGGAGCTCGAGTGAACGCTGTGAACGAGCGCCGACATTTTTTCGTGGTCTGAACTATCTCCTGAACGAACAGCCGGACAAGGCCATAGATGTTTTTCTGAAGCTGGCGGAGATGGACAGTGAGACGGTCGAGACCCATCTGGCGCTGGGCTCGTTGTTCCGGCGACGGGGCGAGGTTGACCGTGCCATCCGCATCCACCAGAATTTAGTTGCACGCCAGTCGTTGAGTTTGAGTCAGCGTGGCTTTGCGTTATATGAGCTCGGCCGCGACTACATGCTTGCCGGATTGTTCGACCGCGCGGAGAGCTTATTCAATGAGCTGGTCGAGATGGAGTTGCAACAACAACGCGCATTGCGTGGCCTGATCGAAATCTACCAGGCTGAAAAGGAATGGCCGCGCTGTTTGGAGATGGCGGAGCGTCTGCAGCGGATTTCCGACGAACCGCTGTCCACCGAGATCGCCCAGTATCACTGTGAAATGGCGGAAGAATGTCTGCGCACGGGCGAGACCGACAGCGCGCGGGCTCATCTGCTGGACGCCCAGTCGGTGGACGCGGACTGCATCCGCGCCAGCATGCTGCAAGCGCAGATGGAAATGACCGCTGGCGATGCCGAAACCGCCGCGCTGCTGTACCGTCGAGTTGTTGAGCGCGGGCCTCGCTATCTGCCAGCCATGCTGCCTGGCCTGCTCGAGTGCTGGCGGCGTCTCGGCCGAAAGCAGGTGGCGGGGGAATTGCAATCGTTTTTTGATATGCATCCATCGCCGCCACTGATGTTGGAATTGTCCGAGGCGATCGAGCGTGAACAGGGCATTGATGCGGCCTTGGTTTTCCTGGAGGATTATTTATGTGAGCATGCGGATCTGGCTGGTGCCGAACGTCTGCTGGAGCTGCGCATGCGCCTGCGCAACAGTGCCGGACAGGGCGATGCGATACTTCTGCAGGTGCTCCGCCAGCTGCTCGCATTGCAGCCGGTTCATCAATGCGAACACTGTGGGTTCGAGGCTCGAGCATTGCACTGGCAGTGCCCGAGTTGTAAGCGCTGGGGTAGCATCAAAGCGGTCGAGCCCTATCCAATCGCGAATCCGGCGGTATTAAAACAGCGCAGAATTTCCTGACATGGCCTGTATGACCTGCTGAAAAAACATTCGATAATAGCGCGGCAGAATTCGCTGTTGCGCGCTTCAAAAACCCCGTCTATTGGCGGGCCAACCATAACCAAGACAACCGAGTTCAAATGGCGAAGATTCGCAAAGCCGTATTCCCAGTCGCGGGCCTTGGAACGCGTTTCCTGCCGGCCACCAAGGCTAGCCCCAAAGAGATGTTGCCAGTGGTGGACAAACCGCTGATCCAGTATGCCGCCGAGGAGGCGGAGGCAGGCGGTGCCACGGAATTGGTGTTCATCACCGGGCGCCACAAACGTTCCATCGAGGACCACTTCGATAAAGCCTACGAGTTAGAGGCGGAACTCGAGAATGACGGTAAGACCAAGCTGCTCGAAATCGTGCAAACCATTCTGCCGCCCCGGGTCAGCTGTATTTATCTGCGCCAACCCGAGGCTTTGGGGCTCGGGCACGCGGTTCTTTGCGCGAAGCCGGTGGTCGGCAACGAACCCTTCGCCATCCTGCTGGCAGACGATCTGATCCGTAACGATCACAAGGGCGTGGTCGAGCAAATGGCGGAGGTACACGAGCGTACCGGCTCCAGCGTGCTGAGCGTGCAAGAGGTGCCGCACAACGAGACCGCTAAATACGGCATCGTCGAGACGGAAAAGCAATCAGACGGCATGCTGCGGGTGGTCTCCATTGTCGAAAAGCCAGCACCCGAGGTAGCGCCGTCCAACCTTGCCGTGGTCGGTCGCTATCTGCTCACGTCGACGATCTTCGACAAGATCGAACAGACCGCCCCGGGCGCTGGAGGCGAAATCCAACTTACCGACGCGATCGCCGCACTGCTGAAGGAGGAAACGGTCATCGCCCATCCATTCGAAGGCAAGCGTTATGATTGCGGCAGCAAAGAGGGCTACCTCGAAGCTACCGTCGAATACGCCCTATTGCACCCGGAGTTGGGCGAGTCCTTCCGTGCCTATCTAAAGGAACTCGAGTACTGAGGCAATTTCTGTCGAGCAATAGACCACCTGGCTTGTCTGCATTGTCCGCCTTGTTTGTCGCGGCAACCCGCCCATAGTCGCTCTATGGGCGGGTTGCCACTTCGCGAAGGCGAACGAGAATCCGGCGCCAGTTGGTACGTTTCTCTGCGGCAATCGCCTGAGGTCGAGTACGAAGGTCACATTCGGCAATCGATCAAGACCTTCATCACGCCGGGCTCGGCGGCCCGCTCCAACGCAAGCTCGGCCTGTGCCAGCGGGAAGCTTGCAGCAATCAGCGGAGTCGGGTCCACCAGTCCGGCGGCCAACAGACGCAGGGCAGCCGGGAATGGACCGCAGCGCGAGCCGACCAAACTGATTTCATCCACCACCAGCGAAGAAAAGTCGACTTGCAGCAGCCCAGGGTAAGTGCTTTTCAATAGGATCGTTCCGCCTGGGCGTACCGCGCGCCTTGCCAATGCAAAAGCATCTGGCGAGCCTGTTGCTTCCACCACCAGCTCTGCGCGGGCTGCCGGCACTGCATCCTCGCTGATCCAGGGAATTCCGACTGTCTCCAGCAGCGCCCGCTGTGCGCGGTGGCGGGCGACCACGGCAAGCTCGCAACCGCTCAGGTGCAATACCCGCGCGATCAACTGGCCCAGACGGCCCGCGCCGACCAGGAGTACCGATTGCCTTGGGGCAATCGGTATCTGTTGCATGATCTCCAATGCCGCTGCCAGCGGCTCCACAAACACGGCCATCCGGTCTGCGACCGTCTCTGGTACCTGGTGCAGATTCCGCAACGGCAAGCAAACAAACTCCGCGAAAACACCATCATGGTCTCGGATACCGGCCACCCGCCGCTGTTCACAGTGGCTGGAGCGCCCGGCGCGGCATTCGTGACACTGACCACAGGCGATATTGATCTCCCCCACCACACGCTTGCCGACACGCTCCGGCGCATCCGCTGCCGCGACGATTTCACCAACGAATTCATGCCCCAGTATGCCCCGAAAAGGCTGATAACCGCGCAGCAGCGCAAGATCCGTTGCACAAACGCCGGCCAGGCGCACACGCACCAGAGCTTCGCCTGTCGAAGGTATCGGCAGTGGCACATCCATGCGCAAACCTGGTTGTTGATTCAGCCAAAGTGCTTTCATGAGGGGTCAGCGCAAATCAGAACTTGCGCAAAGATCGTATGAATTAGTGGACATACTCGGTATCTTCGGTGAGACGATGTTCCGCAATGCGCAGCAATAGCGACACCAGTTGCCGGAAGACTAGTATTCAAGGTATTGCAAATACTTATCAGATGCATTTTCTCCGGAATGCGTCAGCTGTTTCAATCTACGCCGTTCCGGCACATCATACCATCGGGTTTCGTTCCTCCAGCGATTGCTGCTGAACTCGTCGGATCGTATTGCACGCTCCAAATAGCAATGCAAAAAGGGTACGACCTCAAAATACTGTGCATCAGGAAGCGGCATGTTACGTAAGCGACAGAATCCCTTCAAGCAGCACGTCCGACAGGAAGGCGATTGTCGGAGAGAAACAGACCAACTGGCGCCGGATACAAGCCAGATGGTTTGTTTCTCGACAGAAATCGCCCTAAACCCGGCCCAGCCTACTGCTCAACTTCGGCGCCGCGCGGATGCAGGACGGCAGCGTTGGCTGCGTCAACGCCTTGTAAGAATGACGCATGCACAGCTGGGAGCAAGAGATCTCGCGCAGAGACGCCAAGGCGCAGAGAAAAAAGAACAAGAGAAAAAAGACAGAAAGGAGGCGAATGAAATACAAACAGCAGAGACTGAGAAGAGGGCATTGCGCTGGATACGTCAACGACTTCTCTTTCTTTCTTCCCTTTGCGCCTCTGCGTCTCTGCGCGACCCTCTTCTTGCCGCGTCGCAACAGCGCGGAAAACGGGGACACGGGAAAACGGGGACAGACCACGTTTTCCACGTTTTACAGAATCGCGGCCATGCTGAAAAAAGCGGTCTGTCCCCGTTTTCTTCGGATCACATGCATTGGGTAGCCGGCGGCGATGATACGTGCGCGTCTAGGAGGCTGTCCGAGAATGAAAATAAGACACAAGATATAGAGTGCACAACTCGATTGTAGGCGCTATATGTTGTGCGTGCTCTGAGTTCTCGGACAGCCTTCTAGGAATGGATAACAGGACCTCAAAGACAATAGCACCGGACCAAGTCTAGCAGAAAAACATGGTCCGTCCCTGTTTTCCCCCGAGAACGCACACACTCCAGCATCGCCCATCGTGTAGCGCTGGTTGTTGCCGCCCTTGCGCGCATCCAGCAGGGCGCAAAGCGCCTCGCGAATCCTGGCAACCAGCGGTGTCATGGCCCAGGGCAAACGCATCTAAATTTCCCATTTTAGGCCGCCTGTAGGACATCTAGTAACTGCTCAAGATAATCTGTATCCCAGCCGGCACGGAGTCGCTTTAATTTAATGCTTTTCTTTGAGGTCGTATCTTTCCTGAGAATATTGAGTGCAATGTGCCGTAGGATGGAATAGTTTTCAGGTGCATGACCTTTTCGCGTTCGATTGGCATCTTCGGAAAAGGACACATCCAGAACCCAATGCAGTGAATTCTCAATTCCCCAATGAGAGCGAACCGCTTGGGCAAATCGTTTAACATCGCCTGACAGGCTGGCAATGAAATAGCGCCGGTCCGTGGTTACTTTTTTTCCATCATCTCGAATCGACTCTACCATCCCGATACCCCGGAAACCTTTCCATTGTTCGGCGTAATGCCCTAAGGAATGATCAGTGAAATAATAATACCGACGCGTCTCCAGGCGACCATGGTTTTTCTCTTTCGTTTCAAGAAAAACACTCGCATCCCGGCAGCATTGGTCGAGATCGACCGATTCGAACCAAGCGATGACATCTTGATGAAAAGTGCTCTGGTTGCCTTTCAATGAAAATACCCAATCTGCTTGTTTTTCAACAATTTTCTCCGCAATCTTCTTTTGGCATCCCATCGCGTCGATACTGACTACACAGCCTTTGATCTCCAGTAAATCCAACAATTTCGGTATCGCTGTAATTTCATTTGATTTTTCTTCGGTCTTGAGTTGACCCAATACGAGCGATGAGTGACAAGCCCACGCACTCACCATGTGAATTGCCTTATTTCCATTAGCTCTATCATGCGATCTGCGCACCGTTTTCCCATCGATCGGTATAATATCCCCATCAAACTTCGGCTCTATCGACTTCACCCAGGAGATGAAACAGGTTCGGAATTGATCGGGGTCAATACGGGCAAATACACGATTGAACGTGTCATGCGAGGGAATCCCATTGGGCAATTCCAAAAACTTCCGTAACCACTGTTCATGGGTTTGACCAAACTCCTCCATCGCATCCCAGCTCTCTCCCATACATAACGTCGAACAAATCGCTATCGTTATGATATCAGCCAGCTTATGCCTTTTTGTCCTGTCGATACGGGGGTCGTTCAGATCGGAAAAATGACCGGCGATTGTCGTATCTTTTTCCTCTTCATTTATAGGTCTGATCATTCCCATTTTAATAACCCTCTATTAAATCATATGATCTTCAATTTTCGCCATCATAACACATTGTTTTCTAAATATTTTTAGATGCGTTTGCCCTGTGTCATGGCCCACTTCGCAGGCGCGGCCTTCGGCTTGAGTACCAAGAGACTTTCCAAATAGGTTCTAAAGTGTCCTTCATAACCAATCATAGGTGTTCGGGATTTTTTTATCCACCTTCTAATAATAATCTGTGTATGCGCGCCAATGATGTCTCTCTTTGATTATAATTTGGATCAAAAATTTCGTTCGCAAACAACTTTATCTTATTCACTAGGATTTTAAAATATTCTTGTGATGAATGTAACAAAAACATGATGAAATCGCGCGCCAGTACAACCGCTACTTTAGCGATTCTTTGAAACGAAATAGCTAAATTTTGCTCATCATCCAACTGTTCCCTACCGATCTGAAATACAGTGTGCGTACTCAGATGAGCCACGATAGAGGCCAGTAGTAAGTTTTCAATTATATTGGCGTTGTAAGAGGTAATTTGGTTCGCATTCAGGGAATTCTTACACGCTTTGAAAATAAGTTCTATTTGCCATCTCAGCCGATACAAAGGATAAATCAAATAGGCGGCTGCGGTTAAATTCGTAATATACCAATGATAATCCTTTTCGACCGGGTTCCAAAACCCGATCGCCCGGTAGCTTAAGGTACTACCTTGATGAATTTTTTCGATAATCACTTCAATGATGTTGCCTTTTTTACGGCTCAAATCCAGCGAGAGCAGCGATTGCCCGATAGCCTCTTTGCTGAGCCCTTGAATAACTTTTTTGATTTTAATCACAGCATTGGATTTCACGCGTAAAAGAAAAAAACCTTCAGCTTTTTCAATGGCATGCAAGACAGCATAGTCCCAATAAGGCTCTCCCGGATTTCATGGGAACCAATAAAAATTTGAAAAACAACTACTTAAGCTCATTTTTTCGTACACATCAAGGTTAAAATGTAGTCGAGCGCAAACTCTGTAACTCATTGATTTATAATGTGTCAACCCCGAACCGGTCATATCCGTTGAGATCCAAGCATATCCTTTGATAGAGGTGTCCAAGGTTGGTGATGCCATAGCAGCGGCGTTTGATGACTTTGATCTTATTATTTAACCCCTCGACAAAGCCGCTGGTGTGTCGACCAATAAAATAATTCGTCACTTCCTCAAAGTGAGTATTCAGTGTCCCGAGGAAGCTATCGAAGCAACTGAGCTTGCGGTTGGTGACACGTTCCATCCAGCCACGCAGTTTGCGCTTACCCTGACCTTTTGATAGGCGGCTTTCATAGATGGCAGTGAGTGATTCGCAAGCCTCATAAGCTTCTTGTAATTTTGGTGAATAGCGAAAGAGCCGATTCAGCATGCGTCGCTCATCTGCATTCAGATCGGCGCGACGCTGACGCAGCAGCCAATGCACGTTCTTGAACGACTTGCGCTCTTCTTTGGAGAGTATATGGCACAGCCGTTTCCATTCGCTTTTGCGCAGGTTTTCCAGTCCATTTCGGTACAGCTTGGCAACATGGAATCGATCCGCGCAAATGTGTATGCGCTTGCCGAACACGGCTTTAGCGGCACCGATGAAGCCTTGATAAGGCTCTCCTGGATTTTGTGGGAACCAATAAATATTTTAAAAACAACCACTTAGTCTCATTTTTTCGTACACATTAAGATTAAAATGTGGTTGAGCACAAAGTCTGTAACTCATTGATTTATAATGTATCGACCCCGAACCGGTCATATCCGTTGAGATCCAGGAATACCTTTTGATAGAGGTGCCCGAGGTTGGTGATGCCATAGCAGCGGCGTTTGATGACTTTGATCTTATTATTTAATCCCTCGACAAAGCCGCTGGTATGTCGACCAATAAAATAATTGGTCACTTCCTCAAAATGCGTATTCAGCGTACCGAGGAAGCTATCAAAGCAACTGAGCTTGCGGTTGGTGACACGTTCCATCCAGCCACGCAGTTTGCGCTTACCCTGACCTTTTGATAGGCGGCTTTCATAGATGGCAGTGAGTGATTCGCAAGCCTCATAGGCTTCTTGTAATTTTGGGGCCTTGTTCATAACTTCGACCAACTGACGAGCGGGTGCTTGTGGCGTTTCCGTAAGACGTTGGTTATAAAGTTAAAATACTGGGGCGTTCGAGGCTAACCCCAAGCCTTGGCCGAGCTTATGAACAAGGCCAATTTTGGTGAATAGCGAAAGAGCCGATTCAGCATGCGTCGCTCATCTGCATTCAGATCGGCGCGACGCTGACGCAGCAGCCAATGCACGTTCTTGAACGACTTGCGCTCTTCTTTGGAGAGGATATGGCACAGCCGTTTCCATTCGCTTTTGCGCAGGTTTTCCAGTCCATTTCGGTACAGCTTGGCAACATGGAATCGATCCGCGCAAATGTGTATGCGCTTGCCGAACACGGCTTTAGCGGCACCGATGAAGCCTTGATAAAGATCTGAGCACACACTCTGGACGGTATTTCGCAAGCGCTTGGGAATGCTGAGAAAAAACTCCTGTACGCTGGCCTTGGTGCGGTCGCCGAGCAGGCCGATGACATGCAATGTCTCGTTAATGTAAGCGCTGACAACGACGACAAAATCACGATGACCTTTTTTCAACGCAATCTCATCAATGCCAATGACCTCCAAGCGTTCAATTGCGTTCCAATCGACATCGCACGCCATGTTTCGATCCAAAATACCCTGCAGTGCGTCGACACCAATGGCATGCTTACGACTGACATCCTCGAGCGTACTGTTGATCAACTCCAGTAGCATCTGCTGTTCGAACGCTTTTGTCACCCGGGAGCGCTGCGTGTACCATGACAGCGTTTGGCTCGTTGTTGGACGCCCTTCGCAGAAAGGGCATTGATAACGTTTCGGCCTCAAAACAAGAACAACTCTATAATCCCCGAATGGCAAATGGCGTAACTCAAGTTCTCGACCATGGCCATACTCATGATCGATTGGCCGACCACAGCGATGACAGTTCGTACCCTCCAGGGTGCTATGCACATAGACTTTAAGACGCTGTATGAAAACTATTTTCTTTAATGTTCGACCTAAACAACGCAATAAATTCGAATAGTCTACTCATAAGCTATTTGATTATTACAAATTTGACGAAGCAATAAACGTGACGATGCAAGATAGACCTGTGACTCACTTGATCTCGGTGGCCTTGTTCATAATTCCGGCCACCGCTGTCAAGCCGCGGCCGGCGTTAGGTAGGCCGGTTTCGGCGGGCGCGTTCGGCGTCGTCGCGGTCGCGGCGGCAAAGGCACGCGTAGTAGGAGTCGCTCGAACAGGGCGGGGTGCGCTCGCCCAAAGAAACGCTCGGCGGCCGTCGTGCCGTCGGCGCGGCAGATGTGGAAGTTGTGCACGGCCGTGAGCGCGGCGAGCTTGCGGTCACTCAGACGATGACGGCCGTGATGATGCAACGACAGTTGGCCGTTGCGTCCTTCCACACAGGAACTGCTGCGTTGGAACACATCGGCGCAGGCGCCGGCAACCTGTTCGACCTGTGCACGCGTCTCGGGCGCCAGACTTTGCAGCGGATGATCGGGTTGACGCAGCGCGTCGAGCAATGCGTTACTCGATGCGTGCACGCGTTGTCGGGTCTCGGCCGTCGTGCTGCGTGCAGCGACGCGCTCGAGGTACAGGGCGGGGATGAGCTGCTCGAGGACCGCCGCTTCCTGTTCCGTGGGAAGTTCAAGGGCCTCGACCCTGGCAGTCACGGTGGCGAAGAAGAACGCGATGGTGGCCAGCCATTGCACGGTCAGGCGTTCGGCTTTGGCCAGGCGTTCGCAGGCGCGCTGAAGTAGATCAGCCGCTTCGGCCAGCGCCTTCAAGCGCGACCAGACGGCCTGGAAGCGTTCAGCTACGCGCTCTACCGGCTGCGTCTGTCCCTGCTGCAAATCATAGGGGTGATAGAGCACACCGAGTTCACGGATTAGCTCGCGCGCCTCGCTCTGGCGCGCTTGCGCCTGGGCGAGCTCGGCTTCAGCTGCGACCAGTACATTCAGGGCCGCGTCAATGCGCGCCTTGAAGTCCGGCGGACGCCCGAGTGGGCGTGGCACGCGCGCTTCGAACTGCTGCTGCGCGGCGCGCTCGGCCTGCCATTGCGCCTGTGCGGCCAGCACTCGGCCCTCGGCCTGTCGAACGTCGCGCGCCAACGCCAAGGAGGTGGCTTTCGACACCTCGTGTTGGCCGTGAAAGAGATCCGGAGAATGATGCGCACCGAGATCCGTTTCGGCATGCCGGCGCAGGGCCTTGGCTTCGTCGGCGGTGCTCTGGATCACCTCCACGGCGAGGCCCGTGCAGGCCTCTTCCAGCGCCGCCGTCCAGGTCGCCGCAGAGCGATCCGCGGCGTACCCCTCCAACAGAATGAAGTTCGACACCGGCTCGATGGCCACCAAGCAGGCCCCCGGATGGAACGTTTCGTCCTCGCACACCGTCACTTGCCGAGGCGCCATGCCCTCGCCAAGTGTCGTGCGCTGCGCCTCAGCCTCCGTGACCAAGGCCGCTTCCAGGGCCGCATTGAGCTTGTGTTGCGCGCCGTCGCTCACCCCGACAAAGGCTGAAAGCCCACTCAGCTCTAGAAATTCACTCACCAGCCGGGTGCCGCCCGCCGCCCGCAACGTGATACTGAAGTGCGCCGCTATCACCATCCGGTGCAACCACGACATCCCCTCCGGGGTGCGTACGAACGCCACCAGACCGGCTGGCGCATCCCCAAGCGGTTGCTCATGGCACCACTCCAGCAGGGTGCTGCGCGCCACGCCCAAAGCGGCAGCCACCTCGCGTTGCGTCTCGCCGGCTGCCAACCGTGACTCGGCAGCAGCGATGTGTTCGGCTTGCTCCAAGCGCGTGCGTCGCGTCACGACCCGATTCCTCGCCCGGGTAGCGCAGCGCCGATGTATGGTCTATAGTCAAGCCTGGCAGAACCTTCGTACATTTTTCCGAATCCTCGGTGAATTTGCACCTCCAAGGGTACGAGATTATGAGGGTTCTGCCAAATACCTTCACACCGATTACCAAGCTTTAGGCTCGGACTTGGCCGGAATTACGAGCAAGGCCATCTCGGTTCTCTTTCATAATCTTTACTCAGTCGACGAGACCGGCCAAGCCAAGCAAATGTGCGCTCCACGACCCAGCGACGCGGCAATACATGAAAACCTTTCTTTCTTTTCTGCCTCTTTACAATCTCGAGGGTGCAATTAAATTCAGATAATACCCAATTAAAAAGCTCTTTGCCCATATAGCCGCAATCAGCCCAAATATGCTTTACACTCTGCAGGAGCACGAATAGACGCGTGAGAATTTCACGAGCTGCTTTTCCGTCATACACATTAGCTGCATGCACGTAGACGACAAGCAGGCAACCTATTGTATCAACGACGATATGTCGCTTCCGGCCCTTGACAAGCTTACCACCATCGAAGCCGGATTCGACCGATGACTCCGGTGTCCCTTTGACACTTTGGCTATCAATGATGGCGCCACTTGGATCGGGATTTCGGCCTTTCATTTGGCGCAAACGCGCCCGTAGCTCTGCATTGATCTGCTCCAGCAAACCACTGTGTGTCCACTTGTTATAGTAGTAATTGACAAGGGTGTAAGGAGGAAAATCTTTCGGTAAATAACGCCAAGGGCAGCCTGTCTTATTCAAATAGAAAATGGCATTCAGAATCTCGCGTAGATTCGAATCACGGCGGCGCCCTGTCTTATACGGGTCAAGTTCGTTCAAGACTTGCTCGATGATTGCCCATTCTTCGTCTGACAGGTCACTTGGATAGCGTACAGGTGTATGAACATTATCTGAAGTCATCTTGATTTCTCCGAATAAAAAAGGGAAAATCGTATTAAATCCTTTAGTTTTTCAGATTTTTTAGACGCCAAATCAGTGGTTTAGTTCCCATACAGTCTCTAAGTGTCTTGCGCTCGCCGAGCACCACGCGATCAACGGCGATATCAGGAAGATTTAAAAGTGTCTGAAGGGTCTCTTTATCAAATGTCATTATCAACAACGTCCAGATGGGGTTTCAGTGACAGGCGGTTCTCAAGTTGTTGATTTACATGATACAACAGTCCCACGAGATCCGGAAGAGCCCCACGAGATCCGGAAGAGCCAAAAATGCTCAACTAAGACGGCCTTTTTGCTGCTATTACCAAATCCTGATAAGTCAAGAAGGTATCTCGTTTACACCAAGATCCATAGTGAATTGGTAGAGAAATTTGCAGTCCATATTTTTTGAACAGTCTAAAAATGAATTCTTCACTGTAAGCGATAGCTCTCTCTGGATCATTTTCACTAATCGTCATACAACCCTGCATCTTGTGATTGAAATTAAGACTACTACTACCTGAGCGGACAAGATTTTCTGACTCTTCATTTAGAATAAAAAAGGTAATTAGGCACTTACCTTCATGTTTGAGCACTCGTGAAATCTCACTTAGGTAGTTTTCCAAATCTGATGGAAGCATGTGTGTAAACACTGATGTTAGAAAAACAAAATCAAAGGATTCATCGTCAAAAGGAAATCGGTAATTCTGAGCTTGGATCTTTCCGTTTGGATTGTAGTGCTTGTTGTAAACATCACTGTGCTGAAAGTAAAAATTGCTGAATTTTGGAGAAATACGACTTTGACACCACTTAATCCCATTCTTGCCTATATCAAAGCCACAGTACTCTCCGTCTCTAGACAAATAATTTGTTAAAGGAATTGCCATGCGTCCGATTCCGCAACCAACATCCAAAACCCGATCACTTGATTGTAAATTTGCTAATTCGATGAAATACTTCTTGAATTCTTCCCCAATTTTCTCGAAATCACCATCGCCAACGAAAATCATCGATCTCGGTGGAATCATACTATTCCTAGGCTTTAATCTATCAATAACATCAAGTGTAAAATAGTAGATCTTTCTTATTATCGGTTTTGAGAAATTAGGGGTAAGTCTTACTAAATGCTCTTTCATCGATGATCTCCTCACGTATTAAAGGCCTAACGTTAAGGCTGGCCCGCCGCCCGTTGCGTTGCCGCCCGCGTCAGCGGCGGCAACGCAACGGGCGGCGGGCCAAGCCTCTTGTTAGCCAACAACTGATTCAGCCATGCCGACACCCACATTCCCTCTTATGATCGGCGACCAAGAATTGCGGGCTATCGGGCATGTCGCAGCGCAATGGGCTCATCTCGAAGTACAGATTGATGCGATTACGCAAATCCTGTGCAACCAACCGTCGGTCCTTGAGAGCGGGCTGCGTCAAGAACAGTCATTTAAGAAGCGAATGGCGAACTTGAGAAAAGCCGCATCAATCGCCCTGAGGGACCACGAACCAGTACGGGTCGAAATTGAGCAGATTGCAAACGAAGCTTCGTCGCTCAGGGGTCTCCGGGACGAAATTGTGCACGGTTGCTGGCGTTACGTCGAGACGAACCGTGAAAAGAACGGAATACCCCAGGTCGGAACGGGAGTTGATCTCATTCGCCAATACCCTTCGTTTCGATCACGAACTAGGCCCATCACTGCAGAACGCGCGGAAACTATAGCTTGCAAGATATCTGAGCTAAATTTTCGCCTCGTCATGTGGTCGGTAGCGAATATTCCCACAGCACCTCAAAACAATGGCTAACAAGCGCACCAGCCCGAGCGCATGCTGCCGAGCCGCCGCTGACGCGGGCGGCTCGGCAGCATGCGCCGGGCTGTGCTTGACGTTGGACGCCTGCTGCGTGCGGGCGCCCGAACTTGTGCCGGCTGCCGAGGACCACGCCTGGAGGCTGTTGCCGGCGGCGCTTCGGCATTGTGCCGCGCTTGACCGTGCGACGCCAAGCCTGCGGGCGGCGTCTGGCCTTGCCGGAGCCGCGGAGGTTGCTTTGCCGCGGATGGCGGCGCCTTTGCATTGCTCTGCGGCTTTGCCAATAGCGTGTCCGTTGCGGGCTGGCCGGTGCTTTCGCTGGGTGGCCCGGCCTTCTTCCTTCTTGCTCCGCGGATGGCTGTGGATGGATTGCCGCGTCCAACGCCAAGCCTCAGCGGCGCGCGCCTTTGGCGCGTCCGCTGTAGGCGCATGTTAGGCAATTTTTCACCTTTGTTTCGCATCCCGATATTGCTTTATTCTAGCTCCGAATTTGTTTTCAAAACCTGCCGGATCGAAATACTCTAATATCATTTCATTACCTTTGAAAAAATGAGCAGTCAAGTCAAGCCATCGCTCTATATCAATATCACCATCAATTCGAAATAATTTAATATAGTTATTGCAGCGCGCTTCGGTCGGTAGTTGAGTGGAGAATCGATCAGCATAGTTATTTGTGTATACTTTTACTGCGCCATCCAAATGACGTAAGACGCCCTTCTCTATATCTCTCTCGCAATGTGCGTATCTGTTAATATTGTAGCCTTCATAGGTAAAGTCAGAATTAGATACCTCCTCAATAGTGTTTTTATTGAGTCTCTATAACTCCAATAAAGTTCAGTTCTATCTAGATTATTCGTTAAATCAAAAATAGATGGCTTGATCCTCTTCTTTACAGTCAAACCCACTTCATTTATATCTTCGAGTTTTCTTCTATCGAAATCTGGGCCAAACCATGCGTCAAATTCAGCTATATGCTGAAAATACTCTTTCGGCATCAGACGAAGCGGGTCAATCGCGATACGAAAGGTATTGCCACCGTTTGTTTCTCTGTAATAATTGATAAACCGCCCTAAGAAATCGAAGTTTGGATTAGACGTAAAACCTCTCCGTAAGAATTGATGGTAATGCAACACATGATCTTTATATATTATTCCTCCGTCGTGTAATTCGAAATCATCATCCAGAGAAAGCAGCCCTTTCTTATCAATTTTAATTTGCAACTCAGGATAATATTCAAAGGCTTTTGCGCCAATATTATTTTTTCTTATAATCTCCTTGAAACTCAGATAAGACTTGGTTGATTCATTTACATAAATAGATAGTCTTTCAAGGAAGCTCTTTTCTGTAACGTCCGTTAAGTCGTCAAAATCAATAAACATTGAGACCCCTTGAGGGAGTCCATTTATCAATTCCTTTATTTCCTCCACCCTCATACAAGAAAGATATTCTAAGCACTCGGCAACTAATTTTCTTAATACTTCTGATACGGGATTTCCATCCGTATTATGGAAATAATTTGGCAGGTAAATTGGGAATACGTTTAAATGCCTGCATTGGCGATTTAAGCTCTCAATATCAGCACGATTTAACGGTATCTGGTGCACTCATAACCTCATTGTGCAATGCCTAACGACCAAGCTCAGGGGCGCGACGTAAGGAGCGTCCCCTGGAGCGTCGTGTTAGGCAATAACGGCCTTGCTCGTAATTCCGGCCAAGTCCGAGCCTAAAGCTTGGTAATCGGTGTGAAGGTATTTGGCAGAACCCTCATAATCTCGTACCCTTGGAGGTGCAAATTCACCGAGGATTCGGAAAAATGTACGAAGGTTCTGCCAGGCTTGACTATAGACCATACATCGGCGCTGCGCTACCCGGGCGAGGAATCGGGTCGTGACGCGACGCACGCGCTTGGAGCAAGCCGAACACATCGCTGCTGCCGAGTCACGGTTGGCAGCCGGCGAGACGCAACGCGAGGTGGCTGCCGCTATCCGATGTCAATTATCTTGTCCGGTCAGCGACAACTATCTTGGCCGGTTAGTTGTCGCTGTTCTTTGGGGTGGGAGCCTCCTGTGTTGTGGGGTGGTTTGGGGCGCCCCTGGCGGGTCCGAGCACGGGAAGGAGCCCGAAGGGCGACTGGACGTGCTCGGACCCGCCAGGGGCGCGGCGCCGCGCCGTGGGGTTGTCGTCGCGCGCCGTGCGGGCGCGCTCGCGACGACGATTACTCGGCCTCGGGGTTGATGGCCGACGCGCGCGGTTCGTTACGCCGCGCGCTGTCAGCGCTGCTTGTCATCGACCTGGTGGCTGGTGCCGGACGTGCGCTCGCCGGCTCGCTGCCGCGCTGGCCGAGGGCGTGCTTGCGCCGGTAGCTATCGCTTACGATCTCGATGATGCTCGCGTGATGGACCAGGCGGTCGACGGCGGCCACCGTCATCATCTGGTCGGGGAAGATCTGATCCCAGTCGGCGAACGCCTGGTTGGAGGTGATGATCAGGCTGGCGCGCTCGTAGCGATGGGCGATGAGTTCGAACAGCACCTGTGTTTCCTGTTGGCTTTTCTTGACGTAGCCGAAATCGTCCAAGATCAGTAGCGGGTACTTGTCGAGCTTGTGCAACGCGTCTTCCAGGCGCAGTTGCTCGCGGGCGAGTTGCAACTGCTGCACCAACGCGGTGGTGTTGGCGTAGCGCACGCGCACGTTGCGCTCGGTGAGCGCATGGCCGATGGCGGCGGCCAGGTGGGTCTTGCCGACGCCGCTGGCACCGAACAGCAGCAGGTTGCGCGCTTGGCGGGTCCAGTCGCTGGAGCCGGCCAGGGCCTGGATCTGCGCGCGGGTCGCCTCTGGCAGTTCGGCGAAATCGAAGCTGGCCAGGCTTTTGCCCGGGGGCAACTGGGATTCCTTGCTGTAACGCGAAATGCGTCGGCTGTGACGATCGGCCAGCTCTTGCTCGCATCGCGCACTGAGGTAGCGCGCGCCGTCCCAGCCGTTGCGCTCGGCTGTCTCGAGCTGCGTCTGCCAGTGGCGGGCGATGCTGGTGAGGTTCAGTTGCTTGAGCATCAGCGCTAATGTGGCGGTCTGGACCATGTCAGTGCAGCTCCATGGATTGGCCCTGCGCGGGCAACAGGTGGTCGTAGCTCGCAAGCGCGTGCTGGGTACTGGGCCGGTCGCGCAGCTCAGCCTGCTGTGTGGCTGCGTCGCGGGCGTCGAAACGGCTTTCCAGCGCCGTCAGCGTGGGCACGCTACCCGCGGCGATGCGCTCGAGCAGATACGCGCCCAGCGCCTGCTCACAGTCGGCGCGCGCGGCCAGGGCGAGGATGCCGACGATGCGTTTGCATGCCGCGCGTGCTTCTAGGTGGCTGTCCAGATGCTGCCAGATCGCGCGGTAGGTGGCGTTGGGCAGCAGGTCGTCGCGCAGCTGCGAGTAGCGAAAGGCCTGCGGCTTGCGTGCCAGCACGCCGATGAGGTGGCGGTAGTCGATGCGCCGTGCCCGCTCGTGGTTGACGCTGTACACCCGCGGCAGCGTGAGCGCCAAGGTGGCGCCGACGTACGCCTCGATGCGGTCGTCGAAGAGATGCAGGCGTAGCCGCTCGCCGACCAGGCGTGCGGGCACGCTGTAGAGCACGCGCTTGACATCAATGGTGGCGAAGGTGGTGACCACGACCACCTGCTCGCTGTAGTCGCCGGTGCGCCGCCGTGGTAGGGCTTGCAGCTGCGCGCGCTCAATGGCGAGCGCCTCGCTGCAACGCCGGTTGAAACGCACCAGCAGCGCGTCGAGCCACTCTCGGTAGTCCTGCAAGCTGGCGAAATCGGCCGAGTCACGCAGCAACAACGCCTGCCCAATGCGCCGCTTGATGTGCCCGTGCGGCGATTCCACGGCGCCGTTCTCGTGACTGACGCCACGGTTGTTGCGCGTGGCCGTCATGCCGTAATGCGCGCAGAGCTGCGTGTAGCGCTCGGTGAGGTCCGCTTGTGCTTCGCTGCTGAGGTTCTTGTAGGCCGCCGAGAGGCTGTCGGTGCGGTGCTCCAACGGTGCCCCACCAAGCCGCCACAGCGCCTCCTGTAGCCCTTCGGCCAGCGCACTGTAGGATTCCCCTCCAAGCACGACCTTGACGTGGCTCCAGCCGCTGTAGGCGAGGCGAAAGTGGTACAGCCGGTGGTCCAGCTCCTCGCCAGCGATCGTCACGACCAGCCCTTTGAGTTCGGTGAAATCCGATAACCCCTGCCGACCTGGTTCCTGCACCTGGCGGAACATCACCTCCTTGTCCGCTCCGTGCAGCGCCTTCCACGCCTTCACCCGACGCTGGAAGGTGCGCTTCTTGCCGTTGCCGTACTCTCCCGGATGGCGTTCCTGCAAGTCTTCAAACAGGGTCGTCGCATCCAGGCGCGGCTGGCGCTCCAGACGACTGACGATCTCCTCCTCCCAGACCCCTGCAAACGGGTCCGCGCGCGTTCGCCAGTGCCGCTCCTTGCGCTGTAATACGCCGACCTCCCCGTGTTCGATCCGCCGTGCACTGCGCTCGGATACGCCCGTCTTGGCACTCGCCTGCGCCTGCGTGCGACTTTGCTTTCTGTTGCTCATGTAGAACTTGACCTGCTCAATGGTGATCCGCTTGCCTGACATTCACGCGCCGTTTGGTTGCGAAAATGCCAGCTACCTTAGCCTCTAAAATCGGCCAAGTTAGTTGTCGTCGACCGGCCAAGTTAATTGTCACCTAACATGCCGCTTTGGGCGTGGCGCGCAGCACCCTGCTGGAGTGGTGCCATGAGCAACCGCTTGGGGATGCGCCAGCCGGTCTGGTGGCGTTCGTACGCACCCCGGAGGGGATGTCGTGGTTGCACCGGATGGTGATAGCGGCGCACTTCAGTATCACGTTGCGGGCGGCGGGCGGCACCCGGCTGGTGAGTGAATTTCTAGAGCTGAGTGGGCTTTCAGCCTTTGTCGGGGTGAGCGACGGCGCGCAACACAAGCTCAATGCGGCCCTGGAAGCGGCCTTGGTCACGGAGGCTGAGGCGCAGCGCACGACACTTGGCGAGGGCATGGCGCCTCGGCAAGTGACGGTGTGCGAGGACGAAACGTTCCATCCGGGGGCCTGCTTGGTGGCCATCGAGCCGGTGTCGAACTTCATTCTGTTGGAGGGGTACGCCGCGGATCGCTCTGCGGCGACCTGGACGGCGGCGCTGGAAGAGGCCTGCACGGGCCTCGCCGTGGAGGTGATCCAGAGCACCGCCGACGAAGCCAAGGCCCTGCGCCGGCATGCCGAAACGGATCTCGGTGCGCATCATTCTCCGGATCTCTTTCACGGCCAACACGAGGTGTCGAAAGCCACCTCCTTGGCGTTGGCGCGCGACGTTCGACAGGCCGAGGAACGAGTGCTGGCCGCACAGGCGCAATGGGAGGCCGAGCGCGCCGCGCAGCAGCAGTTCGAAGCGCGTGTGCCACGCCCACTCGGGCGTCCGCCGGACTTCAAGGCGCGCATTGACGCGGCCCTGAATGCGCTGGTCGCAGCCGAAGCCGAGCTCGCCCAGGCGCAAGCGCGCCAGAGCGAGGCGCGCGAGCTGATCCGTGAGCTCGGTGTGCTCTATCGATAAAAACCGGGGACACGATAAAAACCGGGGACAGACCACGGTTTTGCGTTAGACTAGCCAAGAACGAACGTTCACGCAAGCGGATTCTTATGCCCCGACACGCACGCATCGTCGCAGCCGGCTTTCCGTTGCACGCCATTCTGCGCGGTATCGACCGGTCCGCGATCTTCTTCGACGACGCCGATTATCGGGCGCTCCTCGGCATGCTGGTCGAGCGAGCGGCAGCGGAGTCGGTGTGGGTCCATGCCTACGTGCTCATGACCAATCATCTGCACTTGCTCATGACACCGGCAACCGATCGGGGACCGTCGCTGCTTATGAAGGGACTGGGACAACGCTACGTGCAATACATCAACCGGACCTACCGTCGGACCGGCACGCTTTTCGAAGGGCGCTTTCGCTCGTCTGTCATCGAGGCGGACAGCTATCTGCTCGCCTGCCAACGGTACATCGAGCTGAACCCGGTTCGCGCGCACATGGTACAAGCCCCGGGCGATTATCCTTGGTCGAGCTACCGTTGCAACGCTTTGGGCGTCGGCGATCCGGTCGTCGTTCCGCACTCTATTTATTGCGCCCTCGCCGAGGGCGAGGAAGCGCGCCGCGCTCGCTACCTGAGCCTCTTCGCCGATGAGATCCCGGAGGGCGATCTTACAGCCATTCGGGATGCGACCAACGGCGGGTTCGCGCTCGGCAGCGAGCGTTTCCAGCGGCAAATCGCCTCGATGGTCGGCCGCCGTACCTGGCCCGGCAAGTCCGGACGACCGAGGAAAGAGGCACCCGACGACGATCAGCTCAAGTTGCCAATCTAACGTGGAAATAAAAAAACTGTGGTCTGTCCCCGGTTTTTGTTCGGCTAACGTTAAGCCTGGCCCGCCGCCCGTTGCCGCGCCGTAGCGAAGCGACGGCGCGGCAACGGGCGGTCGGGCCGAGGCGCTAGTTGGGCGAATGATGAAGCCTGTGGCCGATCATAATTGAGCCTGGCCCCAATTCTCTATCAATCTTGCCTCTTTATCTATGGCTACTAAGCGACCGTTATCCGCCAGCGGCGGCACCGATAATCGTGATGACCTCAGCCCAAGGCACGTCCTTGAGCTTGTCCGTCCAAGACTTCCCGCCAGCCCCACAGGTTTCTAGCTGTTGGGCTAGCTGCGGCGTCAGGTGCCAGCAGCAGTTTGGAGCGTTGTACGGGTCGTGGCCGCGCATGCAGGATGCCCAGATGCGAAGGCTAATCTCAGCGGGGACCGGGTTCCCGGCTTTTGAAAGTGGGTAACACTTGCCGTCCGGAAAACTGCCGAGAGCCGGATCACACTCGTAGGCGTGTGCTGTTGCGAACGCGAAGGTGAAGGCGATGAGTGCCGGCGATAATGTCAAAGAGAGCTTGTTTGCCATGAGTACATCTTTCCTCTTGCGATTTCTCAGGTTGAGAAGCTGACGAATGCGGGCTTTGTTCGAGCGTCTGCCGGAGGATTGAGATGACGCTGTCTTGCGGCCCAACGTCACCCGCAGCCCGCGCCAAACTGCGGCGACGCGCGAAGCGTCGGCCGCAGTTTGGCGTCGGGTTGGCGGGCTAGTTGGGCATTCTTCTCATTCACTGACCCCTATTTCTCTAAATCGGGCCTGCCCCTTTAATCTCTTTAATCTTGGCCCTTTTCATTTTCGTACGATTGCGCCAACGCGCGAGTCCGAGGCCAGCCAAGGCGGTGCCAAACAGCGGCAGCGTCGCAGGCAGCGGTACGACCGTGGTTTTCAGAACGACGTTGTCAAGGTAGGCGAATTCGGGGCCATTATTCACGTCGGGCTGAATGTAGAGAGCCGTCAGGCTTCCCAACACCTGCTGAAGCTGTGCGTCCGTCGCGGTCGGCCCGGTCCTCGCGTTCACGTTGAACGAAGCACCTATCAGGTCAACGCCGAAGGTCTCCCAAGCTTCAGTCGGTACGTTCCCTGCACCCCCAAGAAGCGTTAGGCCGCCACCGACCATCATGACCGCCGCCCCTACCTGGCCGACGCCCGTCTGCAGTCTCATGTCATAAGAAAAGGTCGTCCCGAAGGCACTCGACGCGTCACCGAGGAACTTGGCAGGAGCCATGAAAAAGGTGGCGTTGGGAGAGACGTCTGCGGTCGCGATCGAGCCTGCGGGGTTCCCCTCTGCGGTCTCATAGATGACGCTGCCACCACCAATAATCGTCGGAGGGTTGGCGATTGGTTGGAAGATGTCGGCGAGCGTCCAGCCCTCGCTGCCCACCTCAAAGTTGCTAATCACCGAGGCCCGCGCCAGCGATGAAGCGAGCAAGAAGACGCTAAACGCCAATCCTACTGAACAATACCTTCGCCAAATAGCCCGATCTCATGCTGCACTAAGTTCTTGATTAATCCGCCCCAGATTTGCAGCCTGCTCAAGGGCTTGGTCAATAATATTTGCTTCGGGCATTTCCGGAAGCATTTTTAACACCTCCAGGACGTATTTCCGGCCGCGGAAGTGGGCTTTGAGGTCATTGACGCTAAAGCTCGGACAGTGCTCGCGCACCGGTCGCATCAGGATCTGGGACAGGTTGATCATCAGCATCGCCAGGTTGGCACTGTTGTAGACCGGCGTTGGCTTGATCACCATGAAGTCTTCCAAGCCCCAGTACTGTTTGGCGTCTCGGAAGTTGAACTCGATTTGGAAGCGCAAGCGATAGTAATCGATGAGCGCTTCGTAGCCTAACTCAAGATCACTACTGAAAAGGATGACATGGGCCTGGGCACCGGTGCGTTGGTTGGTCTTGACGAGGATCACGACATTGAGCCGGTCGGGGAATTTTTTGTGCCAAACGGGCAGTTGGTAGATGGCCGTATGAACCTGTCCTTCCACGGAAGTGGCTTTGAGAAAGCACGGCGGCAAGTGTTGATAATCGAGCTTGCTGCCGTACTTGCGCCGCGGGCCGCGCCCGGCGTAGGGGCCGTCATAGGGCAGATACAGCGCGCTGTTGTGGCGCAATTTGCTGATCAACTCTAAGCCCGTGCGACGGACCATTTGCAGCGCTTGATTATGGCCGAAGGCCCCGTCGAAGACGAAATAACGCACCGTCAGCGTCTGGCACACCAGTGCCAGCACCTGGCGCAGAAGGTCTTGAACGAACTGCAAATAGGGCGACAGACTCACCTCCCGGCGATTGCCATTGCGGCTACCTTTCGGCCGCCCTCGGTCCTTACCCCGACCCGCTTTGGACGCTTTCGGGCAGCTCGCGGCCGTCTCTTTGAGAATCGGCTCCAGGCGCAATGGGTACGAACAGCGCCGTTGCACGCTAATCAACGACAGGCTCAGAAAACACAACCCCGGGATCGTCTTGCCAACCACCGAGGAGAAAAAACGATCCAGACCGTGGGTCTTCTTGCCCGATTTGCTCACCACCACTTCATCGCCCGCCAGCAACCATTGCGTTTCGTCGCCCAGCAGGTGCTGGCGAATCACCAGCCAATGCACTTGGCCCCAACTGAGCGTGGTGTTGAACAACCGCTGTAGCGTCCGATAGCTTCCCCCGCGCTCGGTCCAGCGCGATAGCCCCCGCATCGTTACCCGCCCCGTCATCGCCAACAGCCCTTCCACAACGCAACCCAAACGGCCAAGGCTCGTCTTATCTACGCTCTGGCTTAAGCAGCTCAAGATCAGCATAATGTCGGGCATGGGCGATAGCCTCCTGAGGGAATAGGTCTTCGGATTGTTACCTGGATAACCTATCACCTCGGGCTGTCGCCCACCTAATTTTTGGCGCTAATTTTTGGCGAAGGTATTGACTGAAGGGATCGCTTTCATAATTTTCATCCCAAATATGGAAACAACTGTGGAATTGTGTTTGACGATGATCGCCGCCCTTGCTGCCCCGATCGTGGTGAGTGCGGAATTTGTAAAGGAGCTTCGGTGTCCCTTCCCAGTTGAAAGTCGTTCATAGAATTCTCCGACCACCGCTAGATGTTCAGCATGGGCATGCAAGTGCGGCGAAAATGCGCCCAACGTTTAGTTAAAACGTTTAGTTAACCTGCCGAGCCCGCGCCGGTCGGGCCGCGAGCGCGAAGCGCCGCGGTGCCCGACCGGCGCGGGCTCGGCAGGTTCAACGCCCTGTTAGATTAAAACATTTTTTTGTTCGCTTCAGTGTCCGTCTCAGCGAACCGCTATGTGGATTCTACAACAGTCAAGCCCTGGGTGGGGCCTGGAAACTCCCGCTGATGTTGGCGCAGTTGCACGAGCAAGGCTCCGTTGCGCGCGCTCGGTCCCGCGGGCGCAGCGATTTCGCATGGAGCACAACGGTTTTTCGCTCACCGCGGTCGCGTCGCAACATAGCAGCACTGTCCCGAGCCGATGCGGATCGAGTGGAGGAGATGTGCATCAGGCCGCCTCGCACGCAAGCGGCGGGTCTTGGCCGCGAGCGGGTCCAATGGTGGGCGCAAGGTCGCGCTGACGTCGTAGCCGTCCGCCGCAGCTCGGGCAGACGTGGATGTCTTTGCCGGTCAGGCGTTGCAGCAAGACGTCGTAGGGCTCGCGCACTTTGGTCGTCGTCACCGGCGCTAGGCCAAGCAGCGCTTTGGCACGATTGAGCTTGGTCGCGCGGTGTCCGCAGGCGAGCAGTCCGTAGTGGCGGATGCGGGTGAAGCGCGGCGGCAGGATGTGCAGCGTGAACCGCCGGATGAATTCGTTGGCGTCCAGCGTCATCACTTTGGTCTTGGCGCCGTCTTTATAGTCTTTCCAGGTGAAGGTGACTTTGCCGTCGGCAAGATTGAGGATGCGGTGGTTGCTGATGGCAATGCGGTGGGTGTATCGCCCGAGGTAGTCGATGATCTGTTGCGGTCCGCCGAACGGGGGTTTGGCGTAGACCACCCAGTCGTGCTCGCGCAGTGCCTTGCGCAACGCGGCGAAGTGCGTGCCCGGCGGTGTCTTCAGCTCGCCTGTGGTATGCGCGTGCTCCAGGCGCTCGAGGTAGTTTCCGCGGAAGACCTTGGACAGCGCTTTGACCGGGAATAACCAGTCACGATGCGGGCAGGGCTTGAACTGTTCGCCATCGAACGTTAAAGCTCCGCCTGGGACGATGCAGTGCAGATGGATGTGGCGCTCCATCGTCTGGCCCCAGGTGTGCAGCACGGCGGTGATGCCGAGGGTTCCGTTCCAATGACGAGCGGCAAAGGCTTGCAGGGTGTCCGTTGCGCTGGCGAACAGCAGGTCGTAAATCAGTTTGTCGTTCCACCCCACCCAGTCGTTGATCGCATGCGGCAGCGTGAAGACGGTATGAAAATAGGGCACCGGCAGCAGTTCGTCTTTGCGCGCTTCGATCCAGCGCGCTTTCTCCAGCCCTTGACATTTCGGGCAGTGGCGGTCGCGACAGGAGTTGTAGCTGTTGTAAAGGGTGCCGCAGTCAGTGCAGTAGTCGATGTGCCCGCCCAGCGCCGCGGTGCGGCAGTTTTGGATGGCACTGAGTACCTTGTGCACGTGCAGCGGATGGGAGTGCTCGTGCAGGGAGTCGGGCAAATGCGCGCGCAGGATGTCGGCGACTTCGAACGTCGGTCTCTGCTTGGAGCCGGAGTGCGTGTGTCCCGCTCTGTGATGGGGAGTTGGAGAGGAAAGGAATGGCGATGCCATTGCGTGTGCTCATTCCTTTTCTTGTTGATTGTTTATTTCAGCGCCGGTGCTGCTTTGTCTCGGGTGTGGTCTCTTCCAACGCGATAGCGTTTTAATCTAACGTCAAGCATCAGCCGCCGCAAAAAGCAGAGCGAGGAACGAGCGGCGCTTTTTGCGGTCGGCTGAATGCGCTCGTTAGGCTAAAGTCCTATGATTTCTATTTGATCTATTGCTGCGCCAACACATGAAACATCTTATTGTCGAAAGGACCCTTCGAGCATGTTCTTATCCGCTGCTCTTTATCTGAAACCAAAATCCCGTTTTCTCGGACAGTTACGGCTCGAACGCGCGTGTCACAGAAACGACTGGTTGGCAGAGGATAAGATGATGCAATAAGCAGAGTTGGACCAAGGTCAGTATTTACCGTTTGCGGTTGCCCGTCTCTATCAACGATGAAACGACAACTAACTGGAAGTTTAACCCTATGCGTAGAAACGGAACTGCCTGTTTCTACACTTAGATCGCATTCCTTAAGACGGAGGGTTGAATTACCAACAGTCGCAACTTTATCTCCCTGACGGATCGCGTGTTCTTGATCCATCGCCATTGGCTTGACATTGCTTGCATCTCCTGCGCAACTGATGCTTGTAGTTGCGACTAAGACCAACATGTAGCACCGCAATTTGTGGAATATGACCTTATAGGATCTGCGAGAATACATATCGCTGTGCTCAACCAATTGACCAAAACCACGTTTCCTTGCAATCATCGAAATACTCTCCTGTCATCGTCGCATTCTTGTCCCACAAATCAATGTGATCGCCAAGCCCGCCTCGAAATCCAGCAATATTCTTAAATGATATGATTCCCGTCTTGGACTTTGTGCGCGATTTGCCTTTGGCAGCAGTATCAGAAACAAATGGAGGACCAGCTTGTTTCCACAAGTAGTTTGCTAACGATTTTGCACCACGGGCGTGCCCATGTTTGCACAACGGATCTTTGTAATCGATTAATTTGAAGCCTGTGTCTACTAAAGCAATACTCATACGAATGGCGCACTGGTTTCCCCATCCCTGATCACAAGGTGCCGTTTCGTCTGGGTAACTGTCTAGCAATTTCTGAAAACGCGGAAATGAACGTTTTGCCATCAGTAGCGCCTCTGCTTTTTAATCAAGTTGTCGGTAAGTAGTTTGCCGTCACAGCCTAACGTCACGCCTGGCCCGCCGCCCGTTGCCGCGCCGGAGCGCAGCGACGGCGCGGCAACGGGCGCCGGGCCGAGGCGCTAGTTGGGCGATTTGTTTGCCTGGCGAATTAATCGTGGTCTGTCCCCATTTTTCCCATCGTGGTCTGTCCCCATTTTTCCCATTTTTCCCCAATCGTGGTCTGTCCCCATTTTTCCCCACTGCCGAGCCGCCCGCGTCAGCGGCGGCTCGGCAGCATGCGCTCGGGCTGGTGCTCTGGTTGGGCGTCTTCTCATTTGTCCGATGATGCGCTTATTGAGCCTGGCCCCTTTTCCTCTGGCCCCTTTTCCTCCCTTTTTCAGACCCCTTTTTCAGACCCCTTTTTCAAGTAAAGCTAACCCTGCTATCTCTCAAAAACCCCAACCAGCAACACTCTGTTAAGGGTCTGCGCGCATCCCTGTGCAAAGCTGGAGGATCAAGTGCCGCGGCAACCCGAACATCAACTCGGGTCATGATGCACATGAACAATAAAATGCCTCTCAGCGATCAGATCAGCCGACGCCAAGAAGCAGAGCGAAGCGGTGCTTCTTGGCGTCGGCTGGATCTGAATGTTAGGCGATCTTATTGATTAGCTTCGGTCGAAATAAACGAAAAAGGGATCTGACCCCTTTTCTCATGACCCCTTTTCTCAAAATAGGCTGTAGGGTTAATAACGGTGCTAATGTTGCCGCTGAGCCGCGCGCGCCTTTGGCGCGTCGGCTGAAGCGGCATTGTTAGCAGCTTTTATGGCTTGACAATCATATCTCTCTTCATAAGCAACACCATGGGCACATCTGTAGTTGCTTGCGCCACCTCATATGCTTCCGACAGCGGATTTCCGCGAGCCAACAGATCATAAAAGGAATCTTGCCAAACAACCATTCTTTTTGTTTCGACTGTGCCTGAAGCTGCCACAACATTAACAAAAGGTGCCAGCTTTGCCGCAAGAAAAAGAGAGTCGCATGTAGCCAAAAATGCCAACTTTGCTCCGCAGAGTTTCAAGAGCTTTAATAAACCTTCTGGAGAAAGTAATTCATCTTCTGCGAATCTTAGGTAACCAGTTTGCGAATCAACAAACCCTAAGACATGAACAATCTCAAACTTATTTGTTGATAATTTTTTACGGAATTCATTCAGATCCATTTTTCTGTGTAACGTCACATCACCGAATGCTTTTATTAATATTTCCGCATCTTGATCTATTCCTAAATGGTCGTACTCTGGAGTAGAGACGCAAATTATGTTCTCTATACTAAATGGCTCAACCCTAGATTGTGTGTCGTTTTGCCTACGTTGTGTTGGTCTTCTTCCCTGCAAGGCTTCCGGGCGTTTATAAGCCATGAACGATACTATAGCCACCAATGAAGTGATTAATGCAAGCATTCCATAAACTGCAATCGCCTGCGTAGATTGATCACTTGAACTCGCAACTATCCCAAGGATGGCCTCAACGACCAATACAACAAGAACGAAAAACCCAAGAGGAGTTTGAACGGTTTCAATAATCTTGGCCCGATGCGGCAAACCGTTCTTTTCTATGTTCTTTGTAGTCATTCTTTTTCCATCTTTTCGCGGCTAACGTTATGAATAACGCGACGCAAAAGCGCGGTTGCGCCATGGCTCGAATCAAACGCCTTAGCTCGGCGCGCGCTTTTGACTTCGCGTTGATTCAATTGTTATGTCTTAATTGAAATGCTTCGCGAAGTATTCAATCAACTCCCCTGCCTGAGTGCCACGGCGGAATTCCTTATCCTCTTCAAAGTTAAGGGAAGGGACCATATGAATGAACTGCTCGTCGGAGTATAGGCCCAGTAACTCTTCAGCGTCGCCGTGCGACGAACTCAAACCAGCCAGGGAATTTGCTGCCTCGATGGCGGCGCCAATGAGTATATCGGCAATTTGTACGGAAGGGCTATCTTTCGAATCTACCTGACTAACACTCGAAAGTTTTAACGGGAACTTTATGCTTGTAATTTCAGTTTGCTTAAACACTATGTTCTGATCATGGCTTATGAGTTGCTGAAGTAGTGAATGGTATTGTTTCAGGTTCTCCGACCTATCATGTTCGACTTGGTAGACACCGTCCGCCATTACTTCCATTCTGCTTATCAACGACTGCAAGACCACAATTGCTGCATCTGTGTTAACACCCGGCCGAGTTATTTCTGCCAAGCACTCTGGCGCTTCGTATGCCAATGGACCAAGAGCCTCTGGCAACTCTTTCCAATGAAGTCCTTGTAACATCTGAACGAGAGAATTTGTAGCATTCTGAGTTTTTTCTCTGACTGCCCGCTGAAAACGACTCATTAGTTCATGAAACGCGTTCTGACCAAATAACGTTGGACCAACACGATAGAGTAAAGAGGCTAAAGCGTAATTCTGACCATCTTTATAAAAATCAAAACCTCTCTCATAATAAAAAGGCTCCACGGCAATATCTAGGAAAAACAGTGTCAACAAGTAACGTTTGTCACATACGTATGTAACGCACTTATTTTGAGATAGGACATCCCTTTGAAGATCGACAAGACGTTCACGGTTCGAGCTGCGACGTGCGAGGGTTTTATACTTTAGCTCCGGCGCCTGTAACTTAGGGAAATATTCTTTTATAAAAGTCGATGCGTCTTCGTCTGTTATTGAAATAGAAGACGCCCCTTGGAAACGTTGATCTGGGTTCAATAAATCGAATCCCGTGTAACCGCTTTCATCTATCGAAAATCGTTCTATCTTCAAACCCCGTTCTCTAGCCTCACCGCTTCTATGTCGCGATGTTCGCTAAGGCAACATTTTCGTGGCTGTCTTTGAGACATAACGTTTAGTTAACCTGCCGAGCCCGCGCCGGTCGGGCCGCGAGCGCGAAGCGCCGCGGTGCCCGACCGGCGCGGGCTCGGCAGGTTCAACGCCCTGTTAGATTAAAACATTTTTTTGGTTCGCTTCAGTGTCCGTCTCAGCGAACCGCTATGTGGATTCTACAACAGTCAAGCCCTGGGTGGGGCCTGGAAACTCCCGCTGATGTTGGCGCAGTTGCACGAACAAGGGTCGGTTGCGCGCGCTCGGTCCCGCGGGCGCAGCGATTTCGCATGGAGCACAACGGTTTTTCGCTCACCGCGGTCGCGTCGCAACACAGCAGCACTGTCCCGAGCCGTTGCGGATCGAGTGGTTGAGGTGTTCATCAGGCCGCCTCGTGCATGAGCGGCGGATCTTGGCCGCGCGAGGGTCCGATGGTGGGCGCAAGGTCTTGATGACGCCGCAGCCGTCCGCCGCAGAATGGGCAGACGTGGATGTCTTTTCCGCTCAGGCGTTGCAGTAAGACGTCGTAGGGCTCGCGCTCTTTGTTCGTCGTCACGCGCGCTAGGCCGAGCAGCGCTTTGACGCGGTTGAGCTTGCTGGCGCGGTGTCCGCAGGCGAGCAGTCCATCGTGGCGGATGCGGGTGAAACGCGGCGGTAGGATGTGCAGGATGAACCGCCGGATGAATTCGTGGGCGTCCAGCGTCATGTCCTTGCTCTTGGCGCCGTCTTTGTCGTCTTTCCAGGTGAAGGTGACTTTGCCGTCGGCAACAGTCAGGATGCGGTGGTTGCTGATGGCAATGCGGTGGGTGTATCGCCCGAGGTAGTCGATGAGCTGTTGCGGTCCGCCGAATGGGGGTTTGGCGTAGACCACCCAGTCGTGTTCCCGCAGTGCCTTGCGCAACGCGGCGAAGTGCACCCCCGGCGGGCTCTTCAGCTCGCCCGCGGCTTGCGCGCGCTCCAGGCGTTCGAGGTAGTTTCCGCGGAAGACCTTGGACAGCGCTTTGACCGGGAATAACCAGTCACGATGCGGGCAGGGTTTGAACTGTTCGCCATCGAACGTTAAAGCTCCGCCTGGGACGATGCAGTGCAGATGGATGTGGCGCTCCATCGTCTGGCCCCAGGTGTGCAGCACGGCGGTGATGCCGAGGGTTCCGTTCCAATGACGAGCGGCAAAGGCTTGCAGGGTGTCCGTTGCGCTGGCGAACAGCAGGTCGTAAATCAGTTTGTCGTTCCACCCCACCCAGTCGTTGATCGCATGCGGCAGCGTGAAGACGGTATGAAAATAGGGCACCGGCAGCAGTTCGTCTTTGCGCGCTTCGATCCAGCGCGCTTTCTCCAGCCCTTGACATTTCGGGCAGTGGCGGTCGCGACAGGAGTTGTAGCTGTTGTAAAGGGTGCCGCAGTCAGTGCAGTAGTCGATGTGCCCGCCCAGCGCCGCGGTGCGGCAGTTTTGGATGGCACTGAGTACCTTGTGCACGTGCAGCGGATGGGAGTGCTCGTGCAGGGAGTCGGGCAAATGCGCGCGCAGGATGTCGGCGACTTCGAACGTCGGTCTCTGCTTGGAGCCGGAGTGCGTGTGTCCCGCTCTGTGATGGGGAGTTGGAGAGGGAAGGAATGGCGATGCCATTGCGTGTGCTTATTCTTTTTCTTATTTATTGTTTATTTCAGCGCCGGTGCTGCTTTGTCTCGGGTGTGGTCTCTTCCAACGCGATAGCGTTTTAATCTAACGTTTCGGGTAACCCGAGCCGGTCGCTGTTTGGCCGGCTTCAGAGTTTACCCGTGTGTTAGAGCCGACCTAACCAGTACTGGGGGCGACGACGGTTGTGCGCTACTGCCAGTACCTGTACGGTATTCGCGTTCTCTCGGTACAGAACTGTAAACGGAAATCGTTTCATTCTCATGCGCCTTACGTCAGGGCGTCTTTCGACAGGGTTTCTGTGCGGAGCTTCACAGATCGCATCCATTACTCTTTCGAACTCACCCAGATACGTAGCCCCAAGCCCTGGGCGTTTTGACTCATAATAGGCGATAGATTCCAAATACTCTGCTTCAGCAGCGGGATGAAAGAAATAGCTCATCTCAGGAGAGACATCGCTTTTCGCCTGACCTCTTCCGAAGAGACCGGCTGTACAAGACCTTCATCCAACTCGCGTGCCCTCCGGCTTGCTTCCGTTAGCCAGTCCTCGGAAATTTCACTTTCAGACGGAGAATCGAGACTTAGCAGAAGTTTTTGAGCAAGTGCTGCTCTCTCTTCCTCGGACAGGTGCAGAGCTTCACGCTCAATCTCTGTGAGCTTCATATTCGTTCACCGAAGTTATGTATCTACGTGGCTCTAACGCAAAGCTCAGCCGACGAGGGGAGCGGTAGCGACCCGAAGGTCGGCTGCAGCGAAATGTTATGCGAAAGATTACGCATACATTAACCTACGCCCTTTTGGCTCAGGAATAGGATCACCAAACTCTTGGGCTGTGTCTATCCAAAGCTGAATTGCTTCCTTTGCATTAGCTAGTGCTGATTCATAGGAATCGCCGTGAGCCATACACCCAGGAAGCTCTGGTACTTCAGCAAGATATGCGTTGTCTTCTTCACTCCAAAAAATAATTGTTTCATATTTAAACATCATTCTTCTCCAACAATCTTATATCTTAGAAGTATAGACCGAATCTGGCGAACTTGATATGGTTTTGCTTTTGAGCCGTCTTTTTGAATATTTATCTTTTCTTCTATCCCTTTCTTTCTATATGTATGATGGCTGCCTCTTATTCTTTCTTCAAAACCAAGAGCCTGCAATAACTCGTAACTCTTCAAATTTAATATTAGTATCAGAGGTTCCGCGGAGAATTTTAAATATTAACTTTTCTTGCTTCCCCATTGGTATCCTCCTAGATTAAGTGGTTTGTCTTTTTTTGCATAACGCCAAACTCAGCGGCCAAGTGCCGCCTGCACTAAATTTGAATCTACCAAAACGGCTCCGCGGCAGTTGGTCTGCTGGAGTGCCATGTTAGTCCTTAGGATGCATCAGATTACGCGAAAAGTCTGGCGATCCATTCAGAATTAAATATTTTGTCCTTGGACCAGCCCATTTAATTTAGCGATCTAGACCATACGGGTTAAACCGGCGATACTCGTCTCGCTTCTCTTCTTTCTTTATTAGAGGTTCCTTTACTGCCGTTGGGTCATCTTTGAATTGAGACAAAGTAATCTCCTCTCCTTCGCCGGATCCTCCTGGGCCTTCAAGAATGTATGCTGGTGGCTCGTTTACTGAGACGTACTCAAGGTGCTTCTTGTTGATCATAACGCAGAGATCTATAGGAAGGCTACCCCGGAGTTGGCTTTGATATTCTCGTTTAAAGAGCGTTTCCCAGTGGAATTCGTATCTGTTTCTCTTAAAACCAAAGCCGCAAACTACGACCCGTTCTGGTAGAGCGCGAGCCACTTGATAATAACGGTGTACGGAAAAGAGCAAGTTCTCGAACGAATCTCTGGCAAATTCTTCGGTGGCGGTTCTTGGTGCCACGGTGTCGCTGTAACCAAACCAATTACACTGCCTAGCCAGGACCCAATAACCTTGAGCCTCTGAGTATGGTCCGGCCTCGTGTCGAGTTTCTCCCCCTGAAAATACTAGGAGTGAGTCTTGATTGTAGTCCCTAGCTGTGATGGAGACCGCTGTACGAACGTGCTCGTAGTAAAGGTCGACCTCGTCGTCGTTCTAATATCCAGGAAATGTTCCTTCCCAATGAGCAGCATGGCGTGCATGGCTGCACTCGGAACCAACGTAGATCGCGTGCCCCGGGACCACGATTAGCTTAGTGTATTTCTGAGGTTTTTCGTGTTGATCGTTCATGTTCATCGTTCCTCCTGAGGGCTAACGTTAGCGTTGAGTTGCAACCGGCATGACTGGCACGGCGGTACCCGCACCACCGAGGCTGGCCTGTGGCACGGCGGTGCAGATGGTACGGACCGCCGGTTGTCAGCTCGAACGCGCTTGTTGGACCTGGGCCTTTCAGACGACGTGCCGGTCTATGGAATTTCAGCGGATCGGCTGGTGAGTGTCAAGGAGGGATGGGGCGGGATGCGTGCGGCAGTTTCGGGTGTACAGCACGCTTTTTGGGCGTTTTGTCGCGGGTCGGCGTGCGGAGAATCGGGTTTTTGCGGCTTTGACGGGGTGTTTTCCGGTGTCTGAGACAGGGGGATAGCTCCGCGGCTGTGCACGGATTGGCAAGCATTCATGTCACGCGGCCTCGAGGTAACAGGGCGGTGGGTCGTGAAACGACAGGAGGACGTAGACCTGGCGCAGCTTGCCTTCCCCGCACTTGGGACAGAGGCTGTAGTCGATGCCTTGTTTGGTAAGAAAGGCATCCATGTCGGCGATGAAGGGCAGATGGGGGGCGTCGAGACCGAGGCGGGCGCGGCAGGTGGTGAGCTTGTCCTTGCGGTGACCGTTGGCCAGGATGCCGTAATAGCGAATGCGACGGAATTGCGGCGGCGGGATATGGGCCAGGAAACGGCGGATGAATTCGTCGGCGGGCAGCGCCATGATCTTCTCGACCGGCGCGCCGGGTTCTCGGTTGTCAAGATACTTGAAGGTGATCGTCCCCTCGTCGATGCTGAGAATCCGGTGATTGGCGATGGCGATGCGGTTGACGTAGCGCCCCAGATAGCGAATCAGGTGGGCGGGGTCGTCAAAGGGTTGCTTGGCATAGACCACCCAGTCGTGGCTGCACAGCGCCTGAAGCAACGCCTCCCAGCCGGCTTTGGTGGCAAGCACCGGCTGTCCGCTCAAGCACAGCTTGCCTTGATCGTAGAGTGCTTGCAGGGCAGCGAGGAACTTGCCCCGGAAGACCTTGGACAGCGCTTCGACGCGAAACAGGAAGTGCTTGGGGGCGCGCACGAAGGCGCTGCCGTCGTTCTTGAGCGCTCCGCCGGTGACGATGCAGTGGACGTGCGGGTGGTCGTTCAGCGTCTGGCCCCAGGTATGCAGGACCATGATGATGCCCAGTTTGCCGTCCCACAGGTTCTGGGCAAAGGTTTGGAGGGTCTCGGCGGCGAGCGTGAACAACAGGCCGTAGACCCGCTCGGGGTTGTAGCGCGCCAGGGGGATCAGGTCATGCGGCAGGGTGAAGACGATGTGGAAGTATTGGATCGGCAACAGCTCAAGCTCGCGGGCGTCGACCCAGGCCGCTCGTTGACTCCCGCGGCACTTGGGGCAGTTGCGGTTGCGACAGCTGTTGTAGCTGATCTCGGTGTGTCCGCAATGGTCGCATTCATCGACGTGACCACCGAGTGCCGTGGTCCGGCATTTCTCGATGTCCGACATGGCCTTGTGTTGTTGGGGGGTGAGGATGTGCGTCTGCCGATAGTCGTCGCCATAGGCGCGGAAGACATCGGCGACCTCGAACTGGATGTCCGGCGGCTCGGGTGGGAATTCCCGCTTGATTTCACGGCTCAAACAAGTTTGGGCGTCCATGCCGAGAGATTATAGTCTAGCGACGTGAATGCTGTATACCCCTACAGGTATTGATGGGAGTGCCTTTTGGTTCGCTCCGGGCTTTCTATTTATTTAGTCCAACAGTGTATTCGTTTGCATGCAAATCGAACAGTTCGCCTGACTTGCTAGACAAACACATCGATTTGCTTTCAAAAAGAACCATTCAACATGCGTGCATGCAAAATGGCTCGATGTGCAAAGCATGCAAAAACTAGTAGTATTGCGCCCATTGTCATCAAGAGCGCGCAATCATGTCAAGAAGAAATACCCCGTCCGGCTCGCCCCGGCGCGAGCATGGCACTCCGTCACGCTGGGATCAGTATTGGGCGCTGCTGGTGGCCAAGCGGATACCTCAACAGGCACAGCGCTGGTACGTGACACATGTGCAGGACTTCTTGGATGCGGTGCAGCCAAACTCTCTCAAAGATCTTTCCCGAGAGGAGATGACTGGATATCTCCAGCAGACGTCGAGCCAGGGCAAGTGGCAAGACTGGCAGTTCCGCCAGGTGGTGGATGCGCTGCAGCTGCTGCTCGTGGACCTCGCCGGCGTGAAAGCGGCCCAGTTGGTCGATTGGGACTACTGGCGTGAAGCTGGGGCGGTGCTGCCGGCGGATCACCCGACCATTGCGCGGGAGCAGGTACCGGAGGCGCGGCTGGCGGAACCGAAGTTTGCCGCGTCCGCCGAGGTGTTCCCGGTCTTGACGAGTCTGGCGCGGACGCTGCGCACGAAGCAGTACTCGATTCGCACCGAGCAAACGTTGGAGGCGGGTTACGACATCCGCACCGTGCAAGAGCTTCTGGGTAGGGTGTTCAATTTGGCCTTCTTCACGCACTTTTTGCTCCTGCAGATCTGTTTGCAGCGCCTGGAAAGACGGAGAGCGTAAGGTGTTGATATATAGCTGAATACAGTTCAGTTGGTGATGCAAGGAAACTGTGTGAGTCGGGCCAAGCCAGGACCGTCCAGATTGAACTACCTAGCTTCTGGGTCATGCGGATGTGTCGACCACGATGATCTATACCCATGTGATGAACCGGCCGGGTGTGCTGCCGGTCAACAGTCCGGTGGATGAGCTTGGGGATTGACGGATACGCGTGCTGAGCCAGCAGCAGGGGCTTGAAAAAACTTGACTTGTTTTGTTAGACCTGATTGCGTCGCTCGCGTTATCCCGTCGCTGAAGATTCTCAACGGGATCTGGCATCGTTCAATAAGACTTTAAGACGCTCAATCTCTGCAAGGGCTGCTTCTTTTTCTGCTCGTTCGCGCTCTGTCTCGTCGCCTTCGCGTTGTTTGGATGCAAGCGCTTGCTCCTTCTCTGCGCGTTCACGTTCCTTTTCGGTGCGTTCGCGCTGTTCGGACACAAGCGCCTGCTCTTTCTCCGCACGCTCACGCTTCTTCTCCGCGCGCTCGCGCATTCGCTCGGCCTCAATGACTTGGATATGCCGTGCGCTGCTCTTCTGCTGGCGGAGATAGTTTTGGCGCGCCTGGTAGGTATGATAGGCACGGTCCTTTTCGGAAAACTGTTCAACGATGCTCATAACCTGTTGCATCTCCGGGGTTTGTATCCGCTCCGGCGGGTTCGCCGGGTCGAGATGCTCGCCCTCGATAAAGCATGTCAGCACAATTACCAGGACAGTTTACTTAATTACTCGAACGGCGCAGAATGTTTGCCGAGCAAGACCAACGGATCAGCCGGGCTTGAGGGTTGAGGCCTGCAGAATGGCATGGCAAGACTTCCCAGAGTGGTTGCGCCGGGGTTGCCCCAACATGTGACGCAACGGGGCAATCGCCGCCAGCAGACGTTCTTTGCGGACGAGGACTACGGAGTACCGCGAGCTGCTCGCCGAATCCTGCCGCAGTTGCGCAACGGACGTGCTGGCCTATTGCCTCACGCCGAATCATGTACATCTCATCCTGGTTCCGGCGGACGAATTGGGTTTACGGGACGCGCTGGGCGAAGCCCATCGCCGGGTCACGCGAATGGTCAACTTCCGCGGGGGCTGGAAAGGGCATCTTTGGCAGGAGCGCTTCCACTCGTTCGTCACGGATGAGCGACACTTGCTTGCGGTTGCCAGGTACGTTGAACGGAACCCTGTGAGAGCGCGCCTCTGCGCCCGTGCGCAGGATTGGCCGCGGACGAGCGCCGCAGCCCACTTTGCGGGACGCGACGATGCCTTGGTCACCGTGCGACCTCTGTTGGCGTTGATCCCCGACTGGGAGGCTTTTATCGGCGAGGGCGAGGACGAAGGCTTCAACGAATTGCTGCGTGCCCACGCCAGTACCGGTCGGCCGCTCGGTTCCGACACCTTCGTAGAGTCGTTGGAGCGGCAATTGGCCCGGACCTTGAAGCGGAAGAAGCCAGGTCCGAAACGCCAAGAGCGAGATCCCTTTACAGGCGGCCTATTCGGGGAGGAAGGGCGCAATTAAGTAAACTGTCCCCGGAATTGTGCGTAGCTGCCAAATTCCAGGGTTGAGTATTCTCGATTAATTCAGTGGCGGCGAGCCCGGAGCAGATCGCGGTACCGATGCTTATGAGTAGGATCAGCACTTTAAAAGCGATGTCCCAATTTTGATTATATTTGGATATCCCTTCCCATTCGGGGATTCGCCCATCCAGCTCTTGCTTCAGCCCATCTTTTTCATCGACAGTGAACTTGCCCACTTCTAAACTCCTTAGGTTGCCGTGGGAGGTTTGGGATACGGCCTAACGTCAACCGCAGCCCGACGCCAAACTGCGGCCTTCGCTGTCGCTCAGGCCGCAGTTTGGCGTCGGGCTGGCGGACTTGTTGGGCATGTGATGAGGTTAACGGAAAACTGCCGAACATACCCGGCGAAACGCCGATGTTACATGTGAGACCTGATGGTAGACCCCGTCCTTCCTCTCTCAGCCGATGGATTTGTACATATCCATCACGTTACCGGTCGACAGCGGCAGGTAGAACACTCGGTAGAGCCCCGGATGTAGGGAGGCGGCGACCTTGCGGCAGACCGTCGTCTTACCGGACCCGGCCTCACCGGTGACGAGGCCTGTTGTCCCTGACCCCGTTCTTCCTTCAAAGAAGACGATGCAGGAAACTCACTTGGCTATGGACATCGCAACATTCGGGCTTTCTGGATTGACGATGAGCGCTTGTTTGGCAGGTGATATCAACACATCCATATCTTCCATGGGAACTGCACCCAAGAGCACTTCATCCCCCAACACCAAAGCACCAGTAAAGCAGCCACGGTTCTCGAACTTAATCGATACCGGTCCCATGTAAAGCACAAGGCGCTTCTTGCCGTCCGCTGTTGTCACTTCGCGCTTGTATAGTTCTTCAAGGTCAAGCTGAATGGCAACATGCTCCGGAATACACAAATGCAACGAGCCAGTATCCACCAAAGCCCTAACTTGAAGTGGCTTGATGTTTTTATCTCTCGGATTCGACAGCTCAATCTGCGCACTAATCAGACCCACAGTATTCTCCCAAGAATATCGTAAATTTGTTGGCATCAGGGTAACGCTGGCGCGCCACAGGTTGCCGGCCCGGAAGCCATCCGACGTCGCGGGAATGCGCGGTCGCTGCCGAGCCACTCTTTGGAGTCGATTGTGCGAGAAATCACCAGGCGAGGCAACGCGAAACGCACCTGGTGGGCTGGTATGAAAATCCTGATACAGTTTGGAAGCTATCAACGGTATCGTTATATATGATTTTATTTCATGATGATGCAAGTCAACGACGATGCCACTCTGCACCCCAGACCCTATCCTCCTCACCGATCGAGAACGCATACGGCTACAGGCTTTGGTTCGTCAGCACAAAACGCCGCAACAGCTCGCCGCCCGGGCGCGGATTATTCTTGAAGCCGACGCCGGTCGTGGCGTGAGCGAGACGGCTGCGGCATTGCAGGTGAGTCGCTCACTGGTTCAACGCTGGCGCCGACGTTGGCGCGAGCGTGCCGATCAACCGCTGGAGCAGCGGCTCAGCGATGCGCCGCGCCCAGGCACGCCAGCGACCTTCACCCCCGAGCAGATCTGCGCCCTCATCGCCCTCGCCTGCGAGATGCCGGTTCGCGAGGGGGTGACACTGACGCGCTGGACCTATCCGGACTTGGCCGCCGAGGCGATCGCACGCGGGATCGTTGAGCGTATCTCTCCACACTCCATCGGGCGCGTCCTACGCGAGGCCGATCTCAAGCCCCATCGTGTGGAAGGGTGAATCAATACCCCGCGCGACGGCGACTTCACCGAGCGCTGTCACGATGTCTGCGAGACCTACCGGCTCGCCCCGGAGCGCGCCGCCGAGGGCATCGAGACGTGCAGCATCGACGAGATGACCGGCGTGCAGGCCCTGGAGCGGGCAGCGCCAACCAAGCCCGTGCGTTGCGGATACCCCGAACGCCAGGAATTCGAGTACATCCGCCAGGGTACGCTGACGCTGATCGCCACCTTCTGCGTGGTCACCGGACAGGTCTTCCACCACATCGGCCCGACCCGCACGGCGGAGGATTTCGCTGCCTACCTCGCCGCTCTGTTCGCCCAGCGCTCGGCCGCAACACCGCGACACTTGGTCATGGACAACCTCAACATCCATTGCGCCGAGGAAGTCGTGCGCCTCGTCGCAGAGGCGATCGGCTTTACTGGCGATCTCGGCGTCAAGGGCCGCAGCGGCATCCTCAAATCGATGGCCACGCGCACCGCGTTCCTCAGCGACCCAAGTCACCGCATCATCTTCCACTTCACCCCCAAGCATGCCTCTTGGCTCAACCAGATCGAGATGTGGTTCTCCATCCTGGCACGCAAAGTCCTACGCC
Organism: Thiohalocapsa sp. PB-PSB1; assembly: GCA_016745215.1. Classification (GTDB taxonomy): domain Bacteria; phylum Pseudomonadota; class Gammaproteobacteria; order Chromatiales; family Chromatiaceae; genus Thiohalocapsa. The sequence continues at coordinate 1,074,502 of CP050890.1, read as the reverse complement.
GCGGCAACTTTACCTCCGTTGAGGGTCTCGAAAAACGCATCAACGATTTCATCGACTTCTTCAATCGTACGCTGGCCAAGCCGTTTCGCAGGACCTATGAAGGCAAGCCACTCGCAGCCTGCATGAACAACTGTCTCAGAACTTTCACTCCGGACCACTAGCTATCGGTTCATCTCAGCCGTGCATCGCCGTGCCCGGAATGGGAAACGCGGGGTATCCGAACTCCCCGTTTGCTTTGGTACAGGGCGATAATCGTTGTGCGCCGCTCCACTCTGCGATCTTGGCAGAGCGCTAAACGCCCACCTGTCCGGGAGGATGGCGATCGTACCCGTTCGCTCGGTTCTGGGACAGCCTCCTAGGCTGTCGAAATCTGCCGTCTTACTCAAACAAGTGCTTCCCGGTTTGTGGATGCTTACGGTATCGGGGTCGGTGTCGGTGTCAAGGTCGGAATTAGGGATTGGTATCGAGCTAGCTGCTTTGATCGATGAGCGGATTCGATTCCGATTTCGATAGCGACGCCGACACCGATTCGGCTTCACCAGTGCGTTGGATGATGCAATCCAAGACCCGGAATCGGTTTGGCATCAAAACTCAGGACATTTCGACAGCCTATAGCTGCCCTACTCGATCTTCCGATGGCCATCGTCGTCGATCCTATCGCGGCCGATCCCACCATTGTCGATCCCATCGCTGTCGATCCCATCGCTGTCGATCCCATCGCTGTCGATCAAGGTGACTTTCGTACCTGAGTCAAGACCAAGGAAACCACGCGTAATGACTTTGTCACCGGGTTCCAAACCCTGCAGGATTTCGATCCGATCAGCAATGCGCAGGCCGCTCTGCACGCGGCATTTGGCGGCCGTGTCGTCGCTGTCGATCAGCCATACGAACTGACCTTCGCGATCCTGGCGCAATGCACTGAACGGAATCAGCAACCGCGGCACCGCGGCGGTGACCAGGGTTGCGCGGATGAACTGGCCGGCGCGGGCTCCGTCCGGGATCTGCTTGAAGCGCATCTCGACCTTGGCCTGGCGGTTGACTTCCGACAACGTCGGGTGGATGCGCAGGATGTTGCCGTCAAAATCTCGATCACCAAGGGCGTCGATGCGAATCCGAACCGGATCGCCGACCGCCACATGCGGCAAGACCAGCTCGGAGACGGAGACCTCGGCGAGCATCGATGCCGGGTCGGCTAATGTCAACAGATGGGTGTTCTTAGTGACAAAGTCGCCCGGCTCCACCAGGCGCTCGATAATGATGCCGGCGAACGGTGCCTGAATGCGCGTGTAGGTGAGACGGGTTTGCAGCAGACGCAGTTCGGCATCGGCGATGGCAAGAGCGGTGCGCGCCTGGGCCAGCTCGGCGTTGGATGCGGCGCGGCGCTCGATCAGACTCATCAACCGCTCTAATTCCAAATCCGCTTGGTCACGGCTGGCGCGCGCCTTGTCCAGCTCCGCCCGCAGCAGATCGTCCTCCAGTCGCATCAAGGTCTGGTCACGCGCGACGCGATCGCCTTCGAACAGATCAAACTTGGTGATGCGGCCCTCCTCCAGGCTGTAAATGCGTACCAACCTGCGTAGCCGTAATGTGCCCGGACGCTCATAACGGGCGGAAACCAGGGCGCGTTCGGTCGTGATACTGGTGACCAGATGCGACTTGGGGCGACGCTCGCCGCCAGCGGATGCAGCGGTGGCGCTAATCTGGTTCGGTTCTGTGTTCTCACCACAGCCGCCAAACCAGAGCACGATGCTCAGCAGTAGGAATAGGCGCGCGAGTTCCCGCGGGCTGGTCATGTGCCGGTGATGTCCAGCGCATTGATCGCGGGCTGGGCGGAAAAGCTGGAATCCTCGACCCCAGCATAGTCATAGTGTTTGATGTTGCGCCGGATATTGCGCTGGATAATCACCCCGAGCACCTTCCACTCCAGCTGTGTCACCTCAATCTGTGGAAATGTCGGGTCGAGCGCAATTAGCCATTCGCGGTTATCGGCATCGCGGCGATATTGACGAAACCAGCGCACACCCTCCACCTCGGCGAACACGTACATGCCGTCGCGGCAAAAGTTGGTTGGTTCGATGATGACAATACACTTATCCGGAAACTCCGGCTGCATGTCCGGACCAAGCACCTGCAGGGCGAAGGGTTCTTGCATTGCACAGCCGGTGCCTTCGAGCATGGGTTCTATCATGATGGGGCTCCATCGTTAAGAGAGGGGCATCGTCCAGCCGCGGCCGCACGACGCATGGATTTTGATGCCCAGGGAGGTTGGGACCTCCTGTTCAGCAGTCAACAAAATTATGATTCCAATCAAAGCCACTGAGCATATCCATAAAGACCGTCGCGACTGGCATAACCTGCGCGGTATGTTGCCCTTTCTGTGGGAATTCCGCGGCCGGGCATTGCTCGCGCTCGGTTGCCTGGTGTTGGCCAAGATGGCGAATGTCGGTGTGCCGCTGGTACTCAAGGACATTGTCGATACCTTCGAGCGTACTGATACGCAAGTGCTGGTCTTGCCGGTGAGCCTGCTTTTAGCCTATGGGTTGCTCAAACTGTCCGGCTCGTTGTTCAACGAACTGCGCGATATCGTGTTCGCCCGCGTACGCTTCCGTGCCATGCGGCGCCTGTCCACACGCGTACTGGAACACCTGCATCGGCTGTCACTGCGTTATCACCTGGAGCGCCAAAGCGGCGCAGTCAGCCGCGATCTGGAACGTGGCACACGCTCGGTATCAACCATCCTGAATTACATGGTCTTCAGCGTCATCCCAGTGGTGGTGGAATTCACGTTGGTAGCTTTGGTGCTGCTGACCAAGTATCAACTGGTATTCTCGCTGATCACTTTTGGTACGGTTGCCATCTATGTTGGCTTCACCTTTGCGATCACCGAGTGGCGTATGGACTATCGTCGACAGATGAATGTGCTTGATTCGCGTGGTAACTCGCAGGCCTTTGACAGTCTGCTGAACTATGAGACAGTCAAATACTTCGGCAACGAGCGCATGGAGTTGCAGCGCTATGACAACACATTGACCGACTGGGAAAATGTCGCGGTCAAAAGCCAAAGTTCCATGTCGTTGCTCAACCTGGGTCAGGGCAGCATCATTGCGCTGGGGGTGACGCTGATCATGTTCTTTGCGGCGCGCGGCGTGGTGGCCGGCAACATGAGTGTCGGCGACCTGGTGCTGGTGAACACCTTCATGCTGCAGCTGTTCATTCCGCTCAGCTTTCTCGGCATTGTGTATCGACAGATCAAGTACGCCCTGGCGGACATGGATCTGGTATTCAAATTGCTCGAGCGGGAGCCGGAGATCGAAGATGCGCCCGCTGCCCCCGCGTTGCGATTACGCCAAGGCGCGTTGCGCTTCGAGCATGTGGACTTTCATTATCAACCGGAGCGTCCGATCCTGCGTGACGTGAATTTTCACATCGGCCCCGGCGAGAAGCTGGCGGTGGTCGGCCACAGCGGTGCCGGCAAGTCGACACTGGCCAGATTGCTGTTTCGCTCCTATGACGTGCACGCTGGTCGCATTCTGATCGACGATCAGGACATCCGCACTGTGACCCAGCAGAGTCTGCGAGCGACCATCGGCATCGTGCCCCAGGATACGGTGCTATTCAACGACAGCATCTACTATAACCTGGCCTATGGCCGTCCCGATGCCAGCCGCGAGGAAATCGAGCGGGCCGCCGAGCTGGCACACATCCGCGGCTTCATCGAATCGCTGCCTGACGGTTGGGACACGGTGGTCGGCGAGCGCGGGCTCAAGTTGTCTGGCGGCGAGAAGCAGCGTGTGGCAATTGCCCGCACTATCCTCAAGCGTCCGCGCCTGCTGGTGTTCGACGAGGCAACCTCGTCGCTGGACAGTCATACCGAGCAGGCCATTCAGCAGACCCTGGCAGAGGTGGCGGAGGACCATACAACGCTGGTGATCGCCCACCGTCTATCCACGGTCGTGGATGCCAATCGTATCCTGGTCATGGATGCCGGGCGCATCATCGAACAAGGGGAGCACCGCAAGCTGCTCGCCGACGGCGGTGCTTATGCGGCCATGTGGGAGTTGCAGCAGCGCGAGCGGGAGGACGGCCCAACGATGATCTAGGTGATGGTGCAGAAACAAGCTAAACAGGTTTTTGGCTTGGGTGTCGCCTGCCGACTCATTCGGTATCGAACTGACCAACCCGATATCCGCCACGCTCCTCGCTGAGCGCCTTGTGCAGCGGTGCGAATGTCCCGCTACCGTTTCTGCTGTTTGTTGTTGTCTTGATCGTTGTCTTAATCGCTCGTCAGGGCAAACGCATCAAAATCTATTTTTATGAATTACTAGGATGATCAGAATCTATAGCTGAGATAGCCAGAAAAAAGAGGCACTTTCAACGGCTCGTTTAAGTAAAGTTCATGAAATGAGTCGATCACGCAGAAAACATGCAGGATTTAGATACATTTGCCCTGAATCGCTCGTCGTGTGTTATCGATGACGACCACGACAACGACTGCAAACGGTCTCGCGACTTCCGAGCAGAGCACTGGGCTGTCGGAATGTCCTGAGTTTTGATGCCAAACCGATTCCGGGTCTTGGATTGCTTCATCGAACGCACTGGGGAAGCCTCATCGGTGTCGGGGTCGCTATCGGAATCGGAATCGAATCCGCTCATCGACCAAAACAGCCAGCTCGATACCAATCCCTAATGTTGACCTTGACACCGACCCCGACCCCGACTAAGCATCCATGAACCGGGAAGCGCTTGTTTTAGTGAGACTGCAGATTTCGACAGCCTATCTACAAGCTAACGGCTACGGCCGACGTAGGAGCCCGCTTGCGGGCGAACAGGCCGCAATGCCGGCAGGTCGGACGCAAGGTACAGGGCCTTGCCGATAGAGCAGGAAAGGGTAGCGGGACATCCGCACCGCTGCACGAATACAATGAAACATGCCACTAAGCGCGAAGCTCGATCCTTGCCGGGTAGCCGGCACATCGCCCGCAAGCGGGCTCCTACAAACTAACGGCTACGGCCGACGTAGGAGCCCGCTTGCGGGCGAACAAGCCGCGATGCCGGCAGATCGGACGCAAGGTATAGCGCCTTGCCGATAGAGCAGGAAAGGGTAGCGGGACATCCGCACCGCTGCACTAGCACGATAAAACATGCCACTAAGCGCGAAGCTCGATCCTTGTCGGGTAGCCGGCACATCGCCCGCAAGCGGGCTCCTACAAGCTAACGGGTACGGCCGACGTAGGAGCCCGCTTGCGGGCGAACAAGCCGCGATGCCGGCAGATCGGACGCAAGGTATAGCGCCTTGCCGATAGAGCAGGAAAGGGTAGCGGGACATCCGCACCGCTGCACTAGCACGATAAAACATGCCACTAAGCGCGAAGCTCGATCCTTGTCGGGTAGCCGGCACATCGCCCGCAAGCGGGCTCCTACAAGCTAACGGGTACGGCCGACGTAGGAGCCCGCTTGCGGGCGAACAAGCCGCGATGCCGGCAGGTCGGACGCAAGGTACAGTGCCTTGCCGATAGAGCAGGAGAGGGTAGCGGGACATCCGCACCGCCGCACGAATACAATGAAACATGCCACTAAGCGCGAAGCTCGATCCTTGCCGGGTAGCCGGCACATCGCCCGCAAGCGGGCTCCTACAAGCTAACGGCTACGGCCGACGTAGGAGCCCGCTTGCGGGCGAACAAGCCGCGATGCCGGCAGATCGGACGCAAGGTACAGGGCCTTGCCGATAGAGCAGGAAAGGGTAGCGGGACATCCGCACCGCTGCACTAGCACGATAAAACATGCCACTAAGCGCGAAGCTCGATCTTTGTCGGGTAGCCGGTACATCGCCCGCAAGCGGGCTCCTACAAGCTAACGGGTACAGCCGACGTAGGAGCCCGCTTGCGGGCGAACAGGCCGCGATGCCGGCAGGTCGGACGCAAGGTACAGGGCCTTGCCGATAGAGCAGGAAAGGGTAACGGGACATCCGCACTGCTGCACTAACACAATAAAACATGCCACTAAGCGCGAAGCTCGATCCTTGCCGGGTAGACGGCACATCGCCCGCAAGCGGGCTCCTACAAGCAGCCCTTTCAAGGTGCGCAAAAACAACATTATGAATCAGTCTTTTAGCGTCAAGGGCTCGCAGGCATCCGCAGCCGCTTGCCAGCTTGTCGGAAAGCAAACACCGCAAAATCGTGCGGTTGCTGTCGTACACGTATCAACACCTTGAAAGGGCTGGCTCCTACAAGCTAACGGGTACGGCCGACGTAGGAGCCCGCTTGCGGGCGAACAGGCCGCGATGCCGGCAGGTCGGACGCAAGGTACAGGGCCTTGCCGATAGAGCAGGAGAGGGTAGCGGGACATCCGCACCGCTGCACGAATACATGCCACTAAGCGCGAAGCTCGATCCTTGCCGTGTAGCCGGCACATCGCCCGCAAGCGGGCTCCTACAAGCTAACGGGTACAGCCGACGTAGGAGCCCGCTTGCGGGCGAACAGGCCGCGATGCCGGCAGGTCGGACGCAAGGTACAGGGCCTTGCCGATAGAGCAGGAGAGGGTAGCGGGACATCCGCACCGCTGCACGAATACAATGAAACATGCCACTAAGCGCGAAGCTCGATCCTTGCCGGGTAGCCGGCACATCGCCCGCAAGCGGGCTCCTACAAACTAATGGGTACGGCCGACGTAGGAGCCCGCTTGCGGGCGAACAGGCCGCGATGCCGGCAGATCGGACGCAAGGTACAGTGCCTTGCCGATAGAGCAGGAAAGGGTAGCGGGACATCCGCACCGCTGCACGAATACAATGAAACATGCCACTAAGCGCGAAGCTCGATCCTTGCCGTGTAGCCGGCACATCGCCCGCAAGCGGGCTCCTACAAACTAACGGCTACGGCCAACGTAGGAGCCCGCTTGCGGGCGAACAGGCCGCGATGCCGGCAGGTCGGACGCAAGGTACAGTGCCTTGCCGATAGAGCAGGAAAGGGTAGCGGGACATCCGCACCGCTGCACGAATACAATGAAACATGCCACTAAGCGCGAAGCTCGATCCTTGCCGTGTAGCCGGCACATCGCCCGCAAGCGGGCTCCTACAAACTAACGGCTACGGCCGACGTAGGAGCCCGCTTGCGGGCGAACAGGCCGCGATGCCGGCAGGTCGGACGCAAGGTACAGAGCCTTGCCGATAGAGCAGGAGAGGGTAGCGGGACATCCGCACCGCTGCACGAATACAATAAAACATGCCACTAAGCGCGAAGCTCGATCCTTGCCGTGTAGCCGGCACATCGCCCGCAAGCGGGCTCCTACAAGCTAACGGGTACGGCCGACGTAGGAGCCCGCTTGCGGGCGAACAGGCCGCGATGCCGGCAGATCGGATGCAAGACAGGGCCTTGCCGATAGAGCAGGAAAGGGTAACGGGACATCCGCACTGCTGCACTAGCCACGCTGTCCGAGCTTCGTGAGCATGGCCACGATACGATAGCGCAGTGCCTTTTGCTTGCTGTTGTCGTCTGCGGACAACGCATCGCACACCAGCAAGCACGTCCTGAACTAGAGGAGTGATTTTCGACAGCCTAGCATAGGGCATTTTCTCTCTCGATTCCGATAGCGACCCCGATTGCACTCCGCCGATGTCTGGATAGCATTGTATTGGTTATTCATGAACCGCTACAAACGGCTTGGCAACGAATCGAAACCGAGTCAGCGCGCCAAAGGCGGCAAGCTGTTGTCCAGCCCCAGAGCCTGGGATATGAACAAACGCTTCAGCGGCCCAATATGCTCGGTGACCGCAAGACCCAGATTACGGGCTGCCACCAAAGGTAGGGTGCGATTGCTGAACAGACGTTTGAACAGGTCCATGGCATTGAGCATGATCAGATTTTCACCGCGCCGGGCACGCTCGTAACGACGCAATGCCGCGAGATTGCCAATGTCGCGTCCCTTAGCGCGGACCTGCGCCAGTACGTCGGTGAGCGCCGCGACATCCAACAGACCGAGGTTGACGCCCTGACCTGCCAGCGGATGAATGGCATGGGCGGCATCGCCAATCAATGCCGCACGCGGCTGGACATAGCGCAGCGCATGTTGCATTTGCAAGGGGAATTCCGCCCGTGGCCCAACGGATAGGATCGGCCCAAGGCGCTGCTGGAAAGCTTCTTCGAGCGCCAGCATGAAAGCAGCGTCGTCCATGGCCATCAGCTCGTCGGCACGCTGGTTCTCGGCGGACCAGACTATAGAACAACGACCATCCGCCAACGGCAGAAAGGCGAGCGGCCCGGTGGGCAAGAAACGCTGCCAGGCAGTTTCCCGGTGCCAATGGCCAACTTCTACGTTGGCGACGATTGCACGCTGGTCGTAGGCCCAGCCGCCGGTCTCGATACCCAGGGTCTCGCGCACGAACGAGCGACTGCCATCGGCGCCGATCAGCAATTTGGCGGTCAGCTCGCGGCCATCGGCGAGGCTTGCCCTAGCAACATGCTGATCGATGGATAGGGCCTCGATCGCTGCTGGACAGAGCAATTCCACGTTGGCTGACTGTTCCAATTGTTCCCACAAGGCCAGACGCATGACGCGGTTTTCGACAATGTGGCCAAGATCGGGTTGACCGAGGTCGGCACTGTCGAAATGGATACCGGCACCGCCGAGCGCGTCCCAGACCTGCATCTCGCGGTAGGGGCTGGCACCAAGCTGTTCGATACGCTGCCAGGCGCCGAGCCGCTCGAGGATGCGCTGGCTGGCACGGCTTAGCGCTGAGACGCGCAGATCCACCTCGCCAGCAGGCCATTCACGCTGCGGTGGCTGGCCGTCGATGACGGCAACAGAGTAGCCCTGGCCGTGGCAGGCAGCGGCCATGGCGGCACCGACCATGCCGCCGCCGACGATGACGACATCAAAGGAGGTTGATTGGCTGGGCATCTTGTTTTCGCTTAATTCGTCAGGGTTAGGGGCAGTACAGGTGGCACGTACTAGGGGTAGCACTGCGCTATGAACATCAGCCGAGGGGCAATCCACGCTGCAAGCGCGTCAAGCGCCCGCTGGTGCCCATAAAGCGCCGAGCAAGCAAATGCCGAGCCGTAGGCAACAGGTCGATTCCGAGCATGCCCAGATTGCGCGCGATGCGCACCGGCGCGAATGGATTGACAAAGAGTCGCGCCAGGCAATCGGTAAACAGGGCGGCGCTGTACTGGTCCGGCCTACGGCGTTTATGGTAGGCATTGACTACGCTGTTGCCGCCTGGGTCTTGTCCGGTGCGCTGGGCCTCGGCGAGCAATTCGGCAAGTAGTGCGACATCGCGCAGGCCCAGGTTGAAGCCCTGGCCGGCAACCGGATGCAATGTATGCGCGGCATTGCCGAGCAATGCCAAGCGCGGCTGGGTGAGCTGCTTGGCCAAAACCAGCCGTAGCGGATAGGCAATACGCCGGCCAGGTCGGCCGAGGCGACCCAGCCGGTAGCCGAAGCGCTGTTGCAGCCGATGGACGAAGCCTTTGTCGTCCATGGCTAGAATGTCCGCAGTGTCGCTGTCGCGGGCGGTCCAGACCACTGAGTAGCGACCACCGGTCATCGGCAGCATTGCCAAGGGTCCGCTATCGGTGAAACGCTCAAAAGCGGTGCCGACATCAGGCCGTTCGGCGGTGACCGTGGAAATAATGGCGTCATAGCCATAGGTGCGTTCGTGCACGCCGAGGCCAAGCCGGCGGCGCACGGCCGAATCACCGCCGTCGGCGGCCAACAGCAGCCGCGCCTCGAGTAGCCGGGAATCGCCGTTCATGGCCACCTCCAGCTGCCAACCGCGCGCGCCTGCGTGCAGACCCACGAGCCGAGCCGGGCGTAACAGTTCGATGTTGTCAGCGCCGGCCAATCCCGCCTCGATGCCACGGCCAATGGCGCGTGCTGGAGTCACGTAGCCGAGGGCGTCTACGCCCTCGTCCTCAGCGTCCAAATGGGCAAACCCGAAATGGCCGCGGTCGGAGACATGGACATGACGGATTGGTTCGGCATCTGCGGCCATCTGCGGCCAGATGCCAATGCCGTCGAAAATGCGCTGACTGCCAAGGGATAACGCAATCACGCGCTCGTCGTAGCTGGGATGGTCCGGGTTGGGATGGTCCGGCGCACTCGCGGGCGCTGCGTCCACCACCAGGATAGCGAGCCCAGTGTCGCGCAGGGCGCACGCCAGGCTGCCGCCGACCAGGCCGCCGCCGACGATGACAACGTCGTATTCAAGCACTGATTAGGTCTCCTCCGGTTGCGGGTGCGTCCTGGCCATCAGCCGCTCGATCTGGTCGATTTCCTTGGGCGCATCGCGGGATAACACCTGGTTGCCGTCATTGGTGACCAGCACATCGTCTTCAATACGGATGCCGATGCCGCGATAATGCTGCGGAACATCTGCGTCCGGCGCAACATACAGCCCAGGTTCGACGGTCAGTACCATGCCGGGTTCGAATGTGCGCCACTTGCCGTCGACTTTATAATCACCGACGTCATGCACGTCCATGCCCAGCCAATGGCCGGTACGGTGCATATAATAGGGTTTATATTTTTCTTCCTTCAGTAATGTCGGCAAATCTCTGCCGTCCCCCTGCAAAAAACCAAGATCCAGCAGGCCACGGGTCAACACCCGTAATGCGGTCTCGTGGGGAGCATTCCAGCGATTGCCGGGCCGCACTGCGTTGATGGCGGATTTTTGTGCAACCAGTACCAACTCGTAAAGTGCACGTTGCGCGGGGCTGAAGCGACCGTTGACCGGAAAGGTACGGGTGATATCAGAGGCGTATCCGTTCAGCTCGCAGCCGGCATCCACCAACACCAGGTCGCCGTCATGCAGCACGGCGTTATTGTCCACATAATGTAACACGCAGGCGTTATGCCCACTGCCAACGATCGGCGAGTAAGCCTGGAAGCGAGCGCCTCGCTCAGTGCAGGCATGCAAAAATAGGGCTTCGAGCTGCTGTTCGTTCATACCGGGCCGGCATTTTTGCAGCAGCCGTCGGTGACCCGCCGCGGAAATGGCAGCGGCCTGGCGCATGATCTGCTGCTCCGATTTGCTTTTGATCAAGCGTTGTTCATGCACGACGCGATCGGACAGAATCAGCTCCGAAGGTGCGCTCACCCCGGCACGCGCCTTGGCGCGCAGGGCGCGCAGCCAATTCATTACCGCCAGATCGAACTTTGCATCATTGCCGACGGGGTAATAGATGCGACTGCGATCTGCGAGCAGTTCGGTAAGCTTTTCATCGAGTTGTTCGAGGGGATAAGCCTGGTTGGCGGCAAAGTTGGCGATGGCACCGTCGACGCCTTGGCGCTGACCATCCCATTGCTCGCGTTCTGGATCGCGCGGACGACAGAACAATACGAATTCGCCGTCCTTATGCTTGGGCGCAATCACCGCCACCGCATCCGGCTCGGGAAAGCCAGTCATATAGTAGAAATCGCTATGCTGACGGAAAGGATAGTGCACATCACGATTACGAATGACTTCCGTCGCGGCTGGCAGGATCAATACGCCGTCGGCACCGACTGCCTTCGCGGCCGTGCGACGCCGACGTTTGAGTTCGTTTGCGGATGGGCCATGACTCATTGACAGCATTTCCTATCACCTGGTTCTGCTGGTGGCTGGTCTGTTATCATCACCGCCTCCTCGTACAGCAGTATGGACGCGATACGGATGAACTCAACCACGTCGCTGAACGCTTGTTCGTTGCTTTCATCGTCGTCGAGATCGTTCAAATCCATGCGCGTGACTTCCAACAAATCATCGAATGCCTCGCGCGCTTGAGCTGGCATGCGTGCGGTATCAAGACCGCTCAGCGCGAGCCCGAACAGGAAGCCGCGCGTCCAATCATGCAATGCCACAGCGCGTTCGCGCAGGCTGCGCTCGTCGTCCGGCAGCAACAAATCCAAGCCCGAGACCGGGTCGGCAAATTGTCCGCGGGTGTGCTCGGCGAGGATCTCCAGCAGAGCACGGCAATGGGCGCTGGCTGCATCATCGGCAACGTCGGTGGGCAAGAGTTCGGCAAGCCAGCGCTGAAGGGGTTCTGGAGCGGCCGCGGCAAGCAGGCCGCAGTAGATGCCGTGCGCCTCCGCGGCGCTCGGCGACAGCTCGCTGACCGCCAGCGCATGGCCCAGTTCGTCGTAATCGGGGGCGGCAGATGGCATTGGATTGTAGCTCCGGCAATTGCCCATGATCATAGCATGTCGATGACCAGGATTCGCGCATACGATCGGGCGTGCCCAAGGATCAATTGATCAAGGTGCGATTGACCCAAAAACAGCGCGAATCTATAGTGCAGAGTTAAATTGGTTGGTGGGGCCTTCATCATGGCTGAGTTTAATCTCGACACCTTAGAGAGCAAGGTGGACAATTTGATCCGTATCTGCGAGCGTTTGAGGGACGAAAACATGTCACTGCGTGCCAGCCGGGAGCATCTGGTGAGCGAGCGTGCCGAACTGATCGAAAAGACCGAGCTGGCGCGCAGCAAGGTCGAGGCCATGGTGGCACGTCTCAAATCGATGGAGGAAGAACTATGAACGAGCAACAAATGCCGGTGACGGTCCAGATCCTCGACAAGGACTATCGAATCATCTGCTCCCGCGAAGAGCAGGCTGGCCTGATGGATTGCGCCCGCATGCTTGACCAGCGCATGCGCGAAGTGCGTCAAAACGGGCGTGTGATCGGCGCCGACCGGATCGCCGTGATGGCGGCGCTGAACCTGCTGTATGAAACCATGCAGCAGGGCGGACAGGGCGGCATCGACGTTAACCGATTGCAGGCATTGCAGGAGCGCGTTTCCGCCGCGCTGGTCAGCGAGGCCGAAGAGGACAAGGGGCATGCGCCGACAGCTGGGGTAGACTCCGCGGGAAAATCGGTATAGTCTCGATCCTAAGACATCCCCTGCAGTGTGCGACAGCGGCCTGGGTATTTTCTTGAGCCTAATGCATACCCCGGGGACACTCAAACTGGGCCGTTGTGCATGTCCGCCCCGAGCGGGAAGCCTGAAGCCCCATCGAGAGTCCCCACTTGAACCGCTTGGTTCAAGAACGAAGGATCGCATCGGCACAGGCGGGGGATGTCCCTTCCCTATGCTTGCCTGCCTTGCAGGGGCTTTCAATTGATCACCCTGATTCAATCCCCGATCGTCAAGTGAGTCCAAGGCGACGCCTGCGTGCCGCCCGGCGCGCTCTGAGCGCATCGCAGCAGCGTACACATGCCGCCCGCGCCGTCGCACTGCTGATGCGCGAGCCGCTGTTGCGAGGCGCCCCCCATGTCGCGCTCTACCGCGCGAGCGACGGCGAGCTTGATCCCAGTCTTCTACTGCATCAGACATGGCCTGCCGGCCGACGCTGGTATCTACCTGTGCTGCATCCGTATCTGGCGGGACGCCTGTGGTTCGTCGGCTACCAGCCGGATCGACAGATGCGGCCGAATCGGTTCGGCATACTCGAGCCAATGTGTCGTGGTCGTCATTTGTGTCCGGCAAAAAATCTGAACCTGGTCTTCTTACCCCTGGTGGGCTTCGACGAGCATTGCAATCGGATCGGTATGGGGGGAGGATTCTACGATCGCAGCTTCGCATTTCTGCGACAGCGGCGATGCTGGCGGCGACCGCTGCTGGTCGGTCTGGCCCACGAATGTCAACGCCTGGATCGGATCGAACCAAAGCCCTGGGACCTGCCATTGAACGCCGTGGTAACCGAACGCCGAATCTATTGGCGGTCCACCTGAAGGTATGCGCCCTGTCCGTGACCGCTGCGCACAGCAATAGCAGGCCCTAAATCACCAAATCGACGGGATATTCATTGCGGTCATGATCGGCAACAGTCAACGTCGCTTGACACTCGCCCTCGACACCTGGAGCAAAGCGCGGCTTGCAAGCGCTGCTATCTTCCGCAGCGCAACAGAACCATTATCAGGATGCGTGTCTGGATGCCAGTTCCAGCAATGCACCCCGGTCCAACTTGCCCGAGGCAAGCAATGGCAAATCGGCACAGTGGACGAAGATGCGCGGTCGCTCGGCGCTTGGCAGATGCCTTCGACACCAGGCGTCAATATCGGATCGGGCACTGTCACCGGTGTAGCAGGCGGCCAGAGTCTGCCCCCAGATCGGATGCGACAGGCCGACCACCGCCACGCTGTGCACGCCAGGTGCCCGGGCGAGGCGTTCCTCCACCAAGGCCGGTAGAATATTCATGCCGCCGATGACCAGCACATCGTCGGCGCGGCCTTGCACATGCAATGCGCCGTCGACATCGAGACAGGCCAGGTCGGCGGTTTCCAGCCAGCCATCGCACAAACCATCCCCAGGCCGCCGCGCCGGATTTGCATAGCCAGCCATCAGCATGGGTCCGCGCAGGCGCAGCGCGCGCGGGCTGGATGTGCACCGAGGGCAGTCCAGTTCGACACCGGGAAGCGGTGGCCCAATTCGGGTCGACGGCTCATGGGTCAGCGTGTAGGCTGCGGTGGCGACCTGAGAAAAGGTCTCGGACATGCCGTAGGTGATATACAGCGGCCAGCCGGCCTCGACGGCGCCGCGGGCCAGCGACGAGTGCAATGCTTGCCCGCCGAGTAACAGAACGCGCAGCGATGGCGGCGGCTCGATCCCGGCGTGCAGCAGCCGTTCCAGCATCGGCGGTACCAAGGAGAGATGCGTGACCCTGCCCCGCGCCAGATCCGTCGCCACCGCTGCCAGGTCGAAGCCGCCGGCCAGCCCAGTCTGCAGGCGCATTGTCGCACCGGCCAATGCGCAGCGATAGCCGATTGCCAGACCGCTGACATGCTGCAACGGCAGACAGCAGAGCCATTCGTCGTTTGACCCAAGTGTTAGAACCGAGTTGATCAGAGCACAGGAAGCGAGCACTGCCCGGGTTGTCAGCATCACGGCTTTGGCCGCGCCGCTGCTGCCGCTGGTCTGGATCAAGACCGCTAGTCGATCCGATGTTGCATTGGTCAGCATGCCGCTGGCCGCATTGTCCAGTGCTGCCTGGCTAGTCGGCAGCAAACCATCGACGCCAGTTCCTGGCAGCCAACGCCATTCGGCGCCGGTTTGCCGGATCAGTGCCTGTACTGCTGCCGCGTCCAAATCCGGTCGCACCGGCAGCAGCGCCGCGCCCATGCGCGCCAGCGCGTGTTGCATCAGCAGCAGATCCAGCCCAGGTCTGGCGTTGCACACCACCACTGGGTTAAGGTTGACAATTTGCTTTGTATCGTCGCCGAGACCCAGCCGGCGCAAGGTCTGTACCCGTTCTGCGACCAACTGTTGAAGTTCGGCGTAGCTCCAGCAAGACTCGCCGATGCAGAGTGCTGGTGCAGTATCGACAGACCAAGGGGCATCGGCAAAATCGGGCTCGGCGGTTTTAGTCGGCATGGCTTCTCGTTGGTGAGGGTTGCTGCATGTCCTGGCAGCTCATCAAGCATTGGGTTGGAACAGATATTCATGCTGGGCAAGGTCGGTTGGTCGTTCCCGTTCCGGCTGGCCGCTTTGGCCACCTGCCGATGTCCTTACTTCTGCGCTGGCGCAATGAAAACCGCGGTTTGGCTTGACCTTGTAAACACAAGGGCGATAGTTTCCGCGGTTATCCTTACAGTCGGTCTCGGTCGCGCGCGCCAACTGATCCCGGGCGCCGCAGGTCGGCAAAGGATCGATCGAACATCCAGCCCGCGGGCAGGATGCATAAGTCCGGCAGGCAGCGGAACGCGCAACAGAGCGTCGTCTCCAAACTGGCCTGTCATCACATCATCGCACCCTGATAGCCTGATAGGAATTTCTGCATATGCCGGTCGCATTCCCGTTCTCCGCCATTGTCGCCCAAGACGAGATGAAGCTCGCGATCCTGATCGCGGCGATCGATCAGAGTATCGGCGGCGTGCTGGTATTTGGTGACCGCGGCACTGGAAAGTCCACCGCCATCCGTGCGCTGGCGGCATTATTGCCGACCATGCGCGTGGTGGAAAACTGTGTCTACAATTGCGATCCGGACGCCCTCGAAACCGCGCTCTGCGATGCCTGTCGCGAGTGCAAGGCGTCCAATGGCAAGCTCAAGGTACGCAAGGGCAATGTGCCGGTCGTGGACCTGCCGCTTGGCGCCACCGAAGACCGCGTCATCGGTGCGCTGGATCTGGAAAGCGCACTGACCCGGGGCGAAAAACGCTTCGAACCCGGCCTGCTGGCTCGTGCGCACCGCGGTTTCCTGTACATCGACGAGGCCAATCTGCTGGAAGATCATCTGGTCGACGCCTTGCTGGATGTGGCCGCATCCGGCGAGAACGTGGTCGAACGCGAGGGTCTCAGCGTGCGTCACCCGGCGCGTTTCGTGCTGGTGGGCAGCGGCAATCCGGAGGAGGGCGAATTGCGCCCGCAGCTGCTGGACCGTTTTGGGCTGTCCGTCGAAGTCAGCACCCCGCAGGATCTCGAAAGCCGTATGAAGGTGGTACGGCTGCGCGACGAGTTCGAGCGCGATCCGTCCGCGTTTATCGGCAAGTGGAAGCGTAAGGACGCCAAGATCCGTCGTAAGATCCTGAACGCCAAGGACAAGCTGGCGCAGGTCGAGGTGCCGGACGCGACATTGCAGCGCGCAACCGAACTCTGCATGAAACTAGGCACCGACGGTCTGCGCGGCGAGCTGACATTGATCCGCGCCGCCCGCGCGTTTGCCGCATTGGAGGGCGACCCAAGCGTCGGCGACAAACACCTGAAACGGGTCGCGCCGCCAGCGTTGCGGCATCGATTGCGGCGCAATGTGCTCGACGATGCCGGCTCCACCACGCGCGTCCAGCGGGCGATCGAAGAGTTGTTTGACCAGGAGTCGGCCGACGCATGAGCGACGCTGACGGCGCCACATCCAGCGAGGCCCCGGCCAGCAGCACAACTGGCGCGAAATCCAAGCCTGCCGTCGATTCCAGCCCAATGGCAGATGCCGGGCAAACCCAGACCGAGTCCTCGGCGCCGCGCATCTCGCCTTGGGAGCATGCCTGTCAGGCGGCTGCCCTGTTCGCCGTCGATCCCATCGGCAGTGCCGGCATCTCGGTGCGTGCTCTGCCGGGACCGGTACGGGATCTGTGGCTGGACCTGTTGCGCGAACTGCTGCCCGCGGACAAACCCTTCCGGCGCATCCCGTTGCATATCGCCGATGGCCGCCTGCTCGGCGGTCTGGACTTATCCGCCACCTTGCGCGCCGGGCGGCCGATCGCCGAGCGCGGCTTGCTGGCGGAGGCCGATGGTGGGGTCGTTTTGCTGGCCATGGCCGAGCGTGTCGCGGCCTCCACCGCGGCGCATCTGAGCGCCGCGTTGGACAACCATGAGGTGCTGGTGGAGCGTGACGGCATCACGGCACGCACGCCGACCCGCTTCGGCGTCATCGCGCTGGACGAGGGCGCCAACGACGAGGAACAACTGCCCCACACTCTGGTCGACCGTTTTGCGATGCTGTTGGACCTCAACGCCATCGCCTGGCGCGACGCGCTGCCCCCCGACTATGTGCCGGAAGACATCCTCGCCGCCGGCAAGCGTCTGGCCGAAGTGCAGGTTCCAGAAACGATGCTCGAAGCCATTTGTGGCACCGCACTGGCGCTGGGCGTGGACTCCCTGCGCGCATCGCTGGCCGCGTTGCGGGTGGCGCGTGCCGCTGCCGCGCTGGCGCAACGCGACCAGGTGGAGGTAGAGGACGTCAGCGCCGCCGCGCGCCTGGTGTTGGCACCGCGCGCCACGCGTCTGCCGATGCCCGATCAACCCGACGAACAACCCCCGGAGGAACCGCCGCCCCCGGAGGAAAATCAGGACGACAATCAGGACAATCAGAGCCCGGAGCAAGAGATCGACAAACCGCTGGAAGATGTCGTGCTGGAATCTGCCGAGGCGGCGATACCGGCCAATCTGCTCGCCATGCTGCAGATGGGCGCCTTGCGCAGCCGCAGCCGCACCAGCGGCAAGTCAGGCGCCAGCCAAAGCGGTTCATTGCGCGGTCGGCCCGCCGGCACCCGGCGCGGCGCGCCCGGCGCCGGTGCCCGGCTCAGCATCATCGAGACCCTGCGCGCCGCCGCCCCCTGGCAGCGGCTGCGGCGCAGCGAGCGCGAATCTGCCGGCAAGGGTACCGATGTTCTGGTCGAAGTCCGCCACGATGACTTCCGCGTAACCCGCTACAAGCAGCGCTCCGAAACCACCACCATCTTTGTCGTCGATGCCTCCGGCTCCGCCGCATTGCATCGACTGGCGGAGGCCAAGGGCGCGGTGGAATTGTTATTGGCGGATTGCTACGTGCGGCGCGATCGGGTCGCGATGATCGCCTTTCGCGGTCCGCGCGCCGAATTGTTGTTGCCGCCCACCCGATCTTTGGTGCGCGCCAAGCGCGGTCTGGCCGGCTTGCCCGGTGGTGGCGGCACCCCGTTGGCCTGCGGCATCGATGCTGCGGTGGACCTTGCCGATGGAGTGCAGCGCCGCGGTGGCACACCGGTGGTAGTGTTGCTCACCGATGGGCGCGCCAATGTCACCCGCGAGGGCATCGGCGGACGTGCCCAAGCCACCGAGGATGCGATTGCCTCGGCGCGCGCCTTTCGGGTTGCCGAACTCAAGGCGCTGGTGGTGGACGTGTCACCGCGCCCGCGCCCCGACGCCGAGAAGCTCGCCCAGGAGATGGGCGCAGTCTATCTGCCATTGCCGCGTGCAGACGCGGCAGCACTGTCGAATGCCGTACAGGCTGTTTCTTGACATCAGATGAACCCGGGAGCAACCAACCGACCATGACCTCCGCCCGCGTGCTCGAAGACAAGCTGGTCTGGGATCGTGACGGCCAGAACTGGCCGAATCGGGACAAGAGCCGATTCATCGACGCTGGTGGATTACGCTGGCATGTGCAAATTGCCGGCAGCGGCCCGACCATGCTGTTGGTTCACGGCACCTCGGCGGCAACACATTCCTGGGGCGGACTGCTGCCACTGTTGGCACAGCGTTACCACGTCGTCGCCCCGGATCTTCCGGGGCACGGCTTTACTTCCACACCAGACCCCAAACAGATCTGCCTGCAAGGCATGGCGGATGGTCTCGGCGCCTTGCTGTCGACACTCGCTGTACAGCCCGGCATCGTCATTGGCCACTCCGCCGGCGCCGCGATCCTGGCGCGCATGTGTTTGGATCACCGTATCGATCCCCGCCTACTGATCAGCCTTAGCGGCGCCTTGCTGCCATTGCGCGGTTTTGCCGGAAAATGGTTCTCGCCGGCGGCCAAATTGATGGCCCGCAACTCTCTGGTGCCGCGCTTTGTTTCCAATGGTGCTAAAAAAGATCCCAAGGGCGTGCAGCGCCTGATCGACAGCACCGGGTCAGTGCTGTCCCGAGCCGGGATCGATCTCTACCGCCTGCTGATTGCAAGCCCCGGCCACCTTGCGGCCGCATTGAACATGATGGCCAACTGGGATCTGGAGCCATTGCAGCGCGAACTGCCGAAATTACAGCCCGACCTGTTGCTGGTGGCCTTCGCCAACGACAAGACCGTGCCACCGGAAGAGGCCGAGCGTGTCACCGCGCTGCTGCCGAACGCCCGCCTGCGCATCGTCGGCGGCTATGGACATCTGGCCCATGAGGAATCGCCGGCGAGTATCGCCGAGTTGATCTTCGAAGAGGCGGCTAGTGGGTAGCGGGGATGACAAGCACTATGCTCAAGCACTATTACTAGATAGTCTAAGGCCCGTCTGGAAATCGCGCGGCTCGGGGTTGGGGAGAAATGAATTGATGAAGCGATGCAGTCTTGCAGTGTTCGGCTTACTGGCGCTTGCCGTCGGCGCTGTCCGAGCCGAGCAGGTGACTGTGTTCGGCCCTTGGCTGGGCGAAGACCAAGAGCACGTCGAGGCGGTGTTGGAAGCCTTTGCGCAGCGTTCCGGGCATGACGTGCGCTATGTGGGCTCCGATGCCTTCGAGCAGCAGATCATGGTCGACATGGAGGCCGGCTCCGGACCCAGTGTTGCCGTGTTCCCGCAGCCCGGACTCGCCGCCGGCATGGCCGCGCGCGGCTTTCTGACGCCGCTGGCCACCAGCAGCGCGGACTGGATTCGCGAGCACTATGCCGCCGGTGACTCCTGGGTCGACCTGGGCAGCTTCCCGGATCCCGACGGCGTCGAGCGGCTGTTCGGTTTCTTCTTCAAGGTCGATGTAAAATCCCTGGTCTGGTACTCTCCGGAGAACTTCGCCGACGCCGGCTATGCGGTGCCGCGCACCATGGAAGAGCTCGAGGCCCTGTCGGAGCGCATCGTCCGCGAAGGCTATACCCCCTGGTGCATCGGGCTTGGCTCGGGCAGCGCCACGGGCTGGCCGGCGACCGACTGGGTCGAGGATCTGCTGCTGCGCACTCAGCCGCCGGAGGTCTACGATGGCTGGGTCGACAACAGCATTCCGTTCGATGATCCGCGCATCGTCGGCGCCATCGAGAAATTCGGCACCTTTGCCCGCAACGACGCCTGGGTCACCGGCGGCGCAGGTGCCGTTGCCTCCACCGACTTCCGCGACAGCCCCAAGGCCCTGTTCAGCTCGCCGCCCCAGTGCTATATGCACCATCAGGGCAGCTTCATTCCGTCGTTCTTTCCGAACTGGGCGAAGGTCGGCCTGGATGCGGATGTTTTCTACTTCCCGGCCTACGCCAACAAGGATCTGGGCAAGCCGGTGCTCGGGGCCGGCGCGCTCTGGGCGATCACCAAGCCCAGCCAGGGCGCACATGATCTGATTCGCTTTTTGCGCGACCCACGGGCGCATGAGATCTGGATGGCGCGCAAGGGCTTTCTGACGCCGCACAAGGGCGTCGATCCGAACAAGTTCAGCGATGCGACATTGCGCAAGATGAACGATATCCTGCGCAACGCGACCACCTTTCGCTTCGACGGCTCGGACCTGATGCCAGGTGGCGTTGGCTCCGGGGCCTTTTGGACCGGGATGGTGGACTACGCTGCCGGTAAGCCGGCAGATGACGTAGCGCGCGCCATTCAACAGGCATGGGATGCGCTGAAGTGATGCACGCGGTTGGGTGCAACCCGCCCAGCGCTACTTGATTGGGATCGGGATCGGAACGACAAAACATCAGAAGGCGAGAAACCTGATATTTACTGGGCGCATCCTCACCGGGTGCATCTCCACCGGGTGCTGCCTTCAATAAATGCAAGGAATTCACCGCAGAGTGCGCAGACGGACTTAGTAGCGGTTCATGAATAACCTATACCACGCTATCCAGACATCGGCGGAGTGCAATCGGGGTCGGGGTCGCTATCGGAATCGGAATCGGAATCGAGAGAAAAAACGCCCTATGCCATTCGGTCATGAGAAGCTCGACGTCTAGCGTGCGGCCATCGAGTCTGTCGGCTGGGCCTAGCGCGACTGCGAGCATGTGAAAGGACAGCGTAACGCGAAGGATCAACGCCTGTGAGCATCGCAGGTGCGCATCGTAGGTGCGCATCGCAGGCGCGCATCGCAGGCCATCGCGCTGAACATTGCCGAGGGTAACGGCAAAGCGACGAGCGCGGATCGACGCCGGTCGTTTGAAATCGCACAAGGCTTTGCGCTGGAGTGCGCTGCGATTCAGGACGTGCTCGCTGGTGTGCGAAGCGTTGTGCGCAGACGACAACAGCAAGCAAAAGGCACTGCTCGATGGTCGTGTGGCCGTGCTCACGAAGCTCGGACAGCGTGGCTAAGCGGTCAGCGAGGAGCTTGGCGGATAGCGGGTTGGTCAGTGCGATACCGACGCCGATACCGATACCGACGCCGATAGCGGTACCGAATGAGTTGGCAGGCGACACCCGAGCCAAAACCTGTTTAGCTTATTTCTGCACCATCGCTAAGAGCCAAGCTTGTGCTGAAGGCACAGGACTGGCGCTGGTGGAGTGTCGCCGCCCATCTCTCGGGCAAGGACGAGAAACTGGTAAAGGTTGCACCGATTCTGGAACGCTTTGGTAACTTTGCCGCCCTGCTTGGTTCGCCGGAGGACGAGGCGGCGTTCGAGAGCCTGTGCCAATCAGAAACAACGGGGCGACCATTGGATCGAGCAACTCGAGAAATCGACGGGCAAGGCGCGAAAACCGCAAAAGCGCGGGCCTGAGACAAACGAGCGCGACGATAAGTAAGTTTATTTAGTAAACTGTCACCGTGATTCTGCACCGTAATTCCGCATTTCCGTCGCGCTAGCGACGGGCTACAGTGACGCCTGTTGCCAGCGACAATACCGAGGTCCTGACATGCCATCCCAAGCCGCAGTCGAGAAAGCAACGGCATTCACCTGGGCGGACTACCGCGCCTGGCGCGGAGACGAGCGATGGGAGCTTATCGACGGTGCCGCCCATGCCATGTCGCCGGCGCCGAGCATTCGGCATCAGACCGTCGTCGGCAACCTGTTCGCGCGCATTGAGCAACACCTGCGCGGGCAACCCTGCCGGCCCTTCGTCGCACCCACCGACGTCAAGCTCTCGGAGCAAGACGTGGTGCAGCCCGATATTCTCGTCGTCTGCAACGCCGGCATGATCACCGAAACCCACATCGACGGTGCACCGGATCTGATCGTCGAGGTCCTCTCCCCCGGCAGCGCCGCCCGGGATCTGCGCCAAAAGAAAGCCCTGTACGAACGCGCCGACGTGCGCGAATACCTGCTCATCGACCCGCTCGAGCACTATGCGCTGCGCTTCCTGCTCGGCGCGGACGGCTTCGATCGCGGCACGGTGATCGCCGCGGACGAGCCGCTGACCTTCGCCACCCTGGATGAGCTCGCGATTCCGCTGTGGGAGATCCTCGACCTGCCGACACCAGACCCGGTAGCACCGGCTCCCGACGGCTAAATTATGGTGACAGTTTACAAAATCCACTAAATGGCATCCTCCCGGCATGGCACGGCTACCCAAAGGATCGTTATCCCCGGACTCCCTCAGCATGTAACCCAACGAGGAAACAGGCGCAGCCAAGTCTTTTTCGAGGAAAGAGATCATGAGCTATACCTCGATCTTCTCGGGGAGGCGGCGGTAGGGTCGGCGACTGAAATCTGGTGCTACTGCCTGATGCCCAATCATGTCCACCTCGTCGCTGTGCCTTCCGATAAGTAGCGGTTCATGAATAACCTATACCACGCTATCCAGACATCGGCGGAGTGCAATCGGGGTCGGGGTCGCTATCGGAATCGGAATCGGAATCGAGAGAGAACAAGAGCCTGCGCCAATCAAAGACAACGGGGCGACCATTGGGCAGCGAACATTGGATCGAGCAACTCGAGAAATTGACGGGCAAGGCACGAAAACCGCAAAAGCGCGGACCTGAGACAAGCGCGCACGATGATAAGTAAGTGTATTTAGTAAACTGTCACCGTAATTCACCGTAATTCGTTTTCAGCTGTACAGCGTATTGAAATAAATCGCTAACAAAAACCCTGCCAGTGTCGATAATCCCACCACGCCGCCGCCCTTGTGGAACGCCTCCGGCAGCATGGTCTCGGCCACCATGGTCAGCATGGCGCCGGCGGCGACGCCCTCGATCAGCGCAAACAGCAGATCGGGAGCATCCTCGAGCAATAATGCGCCGATGGCGGCGCCGACGCCGGTCATCAGCATCAATGTGGTCCACATGAACAGGATGCGCGCCACTTTCATCCCCTGATCCTTCATGCCGGCGGCGCTGGACAGGGCCTCGGGCAGGTTGGCAAGGAGCAGGCCAGCCAGCAGGGATAAACTGATGGTTCCTGTTTCCAACACATTGGCGCCGATCACAAGCGACTCCGGGATACTGTCCAATGCCATGCCGAGAAACATGGCCACCGCGGCACCCTTGTGGCTCGCTACCTGGCGCGTCATTTCCGCCAGGGATGGGAACACCCGGCCATCGGCGAGCTGGCGGGCGGCCCGCTCGGCCCAGCCGGCGGCGCGGCGGGCGTCCAGGTGCTGATGCTTGATCAGATAAGCATTGACTTGGCGCCGGCGCAAATAGCGGGCGAGCCGGTCGCGCAGTTCAGGGCACTCTTCGAGCAGGTCATCGAAGTCCTCGCGCCGCAATTCCGAGACCTCGGTCGGCCCTTGACCGACGGCAGTGACCGCATGCGTACCAGCAGTCAGGAATGAAAAGCCGCCGAAGACGGCACCGCGCTCGATGCGGATCGGCTCCGCGGCCCGCGCGTCCGGATCCAGCAGATTGACCGACCCGTGGCGCAACAGGAACAGCCGGTCCGCCTCCCTGCCCTGGTGATAATAGCTCCAGCCCGCCGGATGAGACTTGTGTACCAACCGCCCGGCAATCTGCGCCAGCAACGACTCCGGGAGCTCGTGGAAGAAGCCCAGGCGTTCATCGCCGCGCAACAGTTCGATGGGGTCCGCGACCTCCGGTCGTTGGCGAGGCGGGGAGGCGTAATTTCCGGTCTCGGCCAGCGTTTGGTGCGCCTCGTCGCACCAGCGCGTCGCGGCGGCGGCGGCGACGCCATAACGCTCGATCAGATAACGGGCCGTCTCCGGACTTGCCAGCAATGCCTGGACCGCCCCGCGTAGCTCGACGGATGCCGGCAGCAGAGCCATGAAGGCATCCCGGGGAATGGTCAGCAGCCGGACCTGGCTCGCGGTATGCGCCTCGGTAGCGCGTGGCATGCCAGTGATAAAGCTCATGCGACCGAAGGCATCGTGGGTGGTCAGCCGCTCGAACACACGGCCACGCTCCATCGGATCGGTCAGCTCCACCTGGCCATCGAGGATGATGTAGACATTTTTGGCCGGATCTTGGGCGCGATACAGGCAGGTTCCGGCGGGCACGTCGCGAACCTTCGCGATCGACAGCAACAGGTCCAGCGCCGCATCGCTGAGTCCGCCCAACGGATTAGCCCGGCGCATCTGACCGAGCACCTTCCTCAGCCGCTGCCGTGCCTGATTTCGCCAATAGGTCAGGGCCGTGGATGGCTTGCGCAGGTAGCCGCCCTGGCGGTTGACCAGCCAGTCCAGGAGCTTGAACGCGACGCCACCAACAATGGCCCCCAGCGCCAACTCCTCGAAATGTCCATGATCCACCCCCGGTGCCACCAGATCAATGGTCAAGGCCGCGAGCAATGCACCGCCGCCGAAGGCCAGCAGTAGAGCGATGATCCGATCGGGCGGACGCCAGACGACCCCAATCCCGGCCCCGATTGGCAGGGTCACGGCGCTGAGCAGACCGAACAGCAGGGCAGAAAGGATAACGGATTCGAGCACGGTGGATGTCTCCCTTGGGCTTGAGCCGCCAGCGGCGAGCATTGGGCTGACATGATGACAGACCGCAAGGCGCCTGGATGTTACGGTGGGATGACGCCAACCGCCGCATGCTGATTAGCTAGCGGGTCGTGCTGGAGTCGAAGTTGGTTCAGCCCGCTGCGGCGGCGATCTGGCAAACGGCAAGAAACATCGGTGATGGCTTCTGGCGGTCGCCGAGGCAGTCCGGCAAGGGCTTTCGGGTAGCTTGGACGGGGCTGCTCGCACCACTTCGCCTGGCAATTACGGTAACAGTTTACTAAATCCACTAAATATGGCATCTTCCCGGCATGGCACGACGACCCAGGATCGTTATCCCCGGACTCTCTCACTATGTAACCCAACGAGGAAACCGGCGCAGCCCAGTCTTTTTCGAGGAAGGAGATGATGAGCAATACCTCGATCTTCTCGGCGAGGCGGCGGTAGGGTCGGCGACCGAAATCTGGTGCTACTGCCTGATGCACAATCATGTCCACCTCGTCGCTGTGCCTTCCGAGAAAGACGGTCTACCTGAGACCTTTGCCGATGCTCACCGCCGCTATACTGGTTATATCAATGCGCGCTCAACAGCGATGGGACACTTGTGGCAGGGGCGCTTTGGATCGGTCGTGATTCGAGCAACTCGAGAAATTGACAGGCAAGGCACTAAAACCTCAAAAGCGCGGACCTGAGACAAGCGAGCGCGACGACAAGTAAGCGCATTTAGCAAATTGTCGCCGTAATTCGTATTTAGTAAACTGTCACCGTAATTCCTGTCACCGTAATTCCGATTATAACCGTTATGCCAGAAACACAGAGGTGAGCCATGTCTGCCGTCAAAGAAAGAATGGTTGATGTAATCCAGAATCAGCCTGAAGATGCAACGTATGAAGAAATCCTCAGAGAACTCGCCTTTGAGAAAATGATTGCGTCGGGATTAAAAGACTCAAGAGAGGGGAAAACAATTTCAAATGATGAAATGAAGCGCAGGCTTGGCGCATGGCAGAAATAAGATGGACAGAAGAAGCCTTGAAATGGTTTCGAAATATCTACGACTACATATCGGAAGACAATTCTATTGCCGCTCAGAAGGTAATAGAAGGAATATATGAAAAAACGCAACTTCTAGCAAACTTCCCAGAAATTGGCTACAAATACCGTGATGAAACAGATGGACAGGTCAGAATTCTTCTTTACGGTCACTACAGAATTGCCTATCTCATCAAACAAGATGATGTTGAAATTTTAGGTATTTTCCACGGTTCAATGGAAATTGGAGAGTACATAAAATAGCCAAGACACAACAAGGTAAATTCAGCCGACGCCATAAAGCGGCTCAGCTGATTTGCGCCGTTGAAATTACGGTAAAACAAATGGACACCCACTTTACTTCCTTGAACGTAAAACAAATGAAAAACAAATGGACACCCACTTTACTTCCTTGAACGGGTTGTGGTGCAACCAAAATGGGTGTCCTATTTTCTTCTCCAAAAAACAAATGGACACCCACTTCAAAAAAACAAATGCAAAAAAACAAATGGACACCCACTTTACTTCCTTGAACGGGTTGTGGTGCAACCAAAATGGGTGTCCTATTTTCTTCTCAATTTTCTTCTCATCCTATTTTCTTCTTCTATTTTCTTCTATTTTCTTTTGAAAATGGGTGTCCTATTTTCTTGATTTTCTTTTTCTGGTGTCCTTTTTTCTCTGTTCACATCAACCGCTCCATTCCTGCCGCATCAGATGCTCCACATCCCGGCGTGACAGTACGGTCGCACAATCGCGCCAGGCGTCGTCGCTGGGCTTGATGCTGTCGTTGTAGCGCAGGTCGAAGCCGGTCGCCTGGCGGCGCTCCTCGATGTATTGGTCCATTTTCTCGCCCAGGGTTTCCAGGTCGTCGATCCAGTCGTCGCGGATGGTATCTGGCAGGCCGCCGAACAGGTCGTAGCGGTTGCGCATGCGCTCGGATAGGCGCGCATAGACCTTCTCGTCCACCGTGCCCTGATGCACCAGATTCAGCATATCCACGGCCGGGCGCGCCTGGCCGAAGCGCTTGATGCGCCCGATACGCTGCTCCAGCCGGGTCGGATTCCAGGGCAGATCGACGTTGATCAGCGTGCCGAGCATTTGCAGATTCAGCCCCTCGCAGGCGGCATCGGTGGCCACCATCAGGCGGACCTCGCGATCGGCAACCATGCGTTTGAGTGCCCCACGCTGGATACCGACCACCTGCCCATTGCGATGGAGGCGGCTGCGATCGGCGCCGGCGTAGAGGCCGATGGTCTGCTCCGGAAACTCGCCAGCCAGCGCATCCGCCACCCAGCGCGCGGTGTCGTAATACTGGCTGAAGATGATGCAGCCGAGTGCCAGCCAGCCCTCGTCTTTGAGGTAGAAGCGGATTGCGGCGAGTTTCGGATCATCGTTCATGCCTTCCAGCGCGGTGATCAGGCTCGCCAGCGCCGCGCGTTCGGCATCGGTTTGTACGGCCAATTCCAGCTCCAGGTCTTCAATCTGTTCCTGCACCTCACGCCCGGCCAGCAGGGTCTGCGCGGTACTGAGACCGGCGACGCTGCTGGAGCAGACGCGCTGCTCCATCAAATTGCGCATGAATCCGCCGCCTTTGCCGCGCTTAGCCAGTACGCGGCCGAAGGCGCGCGCTTCCTGGTAGGCGCGGTCGAAGTCCGGCATGGTACGCAGCGCATCGTCCTGGAACAATGCGTTGAACCGGTGTGGCGCCTGCACCAAGCCCCGGTCCGGATGGACATGAACGGCGATGCATTCCAGCAGGCCGCGCTCCTCCAAGGTCGTGCGCTTGCGCAACACCACATGGCGCACGATGGGGTTCTCGCGCTGGAAGAAGGTCGCGCCGTCAATGTCGCGCTCCAGTTCGGTCTCCAGGTCGTCGCGCAGGTCGAGCGGCAGATCGCTCAACGCGCCGGCCAGGTACGCCGCAGGCGCCATAGCCAGTTCCTCGCGCAGGTTGCGGAACAGCCGCCGGGCATTCGGTTCATTGCTGGAGTCCATGGTCGGCAATGGCGAGCGCAACAGCCGCCAGCCGCAATCGAGCCCGTCGACCCGCTCCTCGCCGCACAGGATCGGCAACACGCGCTCGGGGTTATGCCAGGGCGAGAGGTCGTTGCCGAGCACGAACCCGGTGCTGCCGCGATGCAGCACGCGCACCAGGTCCCATAGGTCCTCGGGCTTGGTCTGGATCGGTGTCGCGGTCCCCAGCAAGACATGCTCGGCCCGCTCCGCGACGGCAAGCATAAAGGCCAGCAGGGCGTTCGGCTCCCCGGCGTCCGGACCGAAGCCCTGCCGCGAGCGGGCCTTGTGCGCCTCGTCGAGAATGACCAGCATGAAGCTGATGCCGGCCAACATCTGTTTCTCCCGCGACGGCTGTACCATCAGCCCGGTGGAGACGATACCGATACGCAGCGGGCAGCGGGCAATGTGCTGCGGTCCGCTCGGGGAGATTGCCCGCTCCTCCGGGTCGAGCCAGACCTTGCGGCTGGAGTGCCAGCGCGCGCAGGGGATGCCGAGCTTGTCCAGCATCTCGGTCTGCCATTGCTCGCACAGGGTCGCCGGGGCGAAGATGACGATGGGCTTGCGCCGCTTCCGCGTCTTTTCCGCAAGCAGGCATAGGGTCAGCGCCGCGCTGCCGAGCGACAAGGTCTTGCCGAGCCCGACCTCATCGGCCAGCAGCAGGCGCACCTGCCCGTGGTCGTTGTAATGGCGCAGGCACTCGGTGACGAAGCCCTGCTGCCAGGATTGCAGGGCCATGCCCTCGCGATACAGCGGGGATTCGATCAGCGCCGCCGGAGTCAGCGTCTCCTCTTTGTCGAGGTCTGGGAGCTGCACCTCGACGCGCCGACCGCGGCGGGCGACCTCGCGGCAGACTGCCTCCGGCAGCGGTCGCGCGGCGTTCCACAGGTACTCAAACTCGGCCTCGATCCAGGCCACGCCTTCCGGCGAGTCGTCCTGCCAGAGGATCTCGTAGTGGCGTTGCCAGCCGTGGCGGGTCTCGTTCATCGAGCCGATGAAGCCGAGCTTGCGCCCGTCGGCGCGCTCGATGACGCCGGCCTTGCCGTGCACGAAGCCGCAGACGCTGTCCGGCGCGACGCGAATCACCTGCCCGCGCTTGGCCAGGAAGGCATCCAGGCGCTGGTAGCGGTCGCGGTTGAGCAGGGATTCCGCCTCGATGGAGCGCTCGTTCCAGCGCCCGAGCATGCGCGCCTCACGCAGCTGGGCGACCTTCAGGTCTTCCGGTGCCAGGTCTACGTTGCAGACGATGCGCACGTCCGGGATCGGCTCCAGCCACTCGTGGGCGATCTCGAACAGGGAGCTGGTGAAGTAGCCGGCGATGCGCCGATAGCTGCGCGCGCCTTCGAGCTGCTCGGCCAGAAAGCTACGGTCGAGCGGGTGGGTGCGGGAAGATAATCGCCTGATCGCCATCAGCTAACCAGGCGCCCGGGCTGCTCGTGGGTACGGCGGATCAGGCATAGATGGCGGTGAGCGGTAGTTCGAGACCGATCGAAGAGAGCCCCAACGAGGCATCCAAAGCGTCACAAAGGCTGCGTTTCCAACCCGTCTCCATACGTGTCAGCAGCTCGATCCGGGGGCTGTCCTGGGAGACCAAAACGTATTGTTGCAGGCTTTCCAGGCTCTGATAGGCCAGGCTCTGATAGGCCAACCATTTGTCTCCTCGGTCGTAGCGCTGCGTATTCGGCGAGAGCACTTCAACGACCAGCACCGGATCGGTCTTGAAATAGGGGTCGCCACGCTCCTTGGCGCAACGCACGAAGAGATCGGGATAGAAAAAATCGTCGCCGACGCGAATCTTGAGATTGGCGCCGTAGACCCTGCAGCCACTGCCAACGAGATGCGCATGGATCAGCGCCAGCAGATTGGCCGCAATCTCCTCGTGCCGGTCGCTGGCGCCGGTCATGGCGTAGAGATAGCCGTCGACCAGCTCATGCCGACACTCACTCTCCTGCTCGTAAGCCAGATAGGCCTCGGCCGACAAACGAGGCAAGGTCTGCGCTGCGATCATGACAATTCGCCCTCAACCAAAACCCGCTGGACTATCCTGGCACCGTAGAACATGCCCATGTTTGCAATGAAGATGGTCGGGTAAGACGACGACCGCATCGATTGTAAAGGGGCGCCGGTCGCGCTGTGCCTGCTCATTAGTCAGATCTTTGAATACCAACATATCACTGACGCGATCGTTGAAAAGAATGAGATAGCCGACTATCGGAACGGAAAGCGCGATTTTGGGTATCCAGTCATCGATGTAACCGACATAGTCTGACCACCGGTAATTGTATACGACTCTCTGCCACTTATACTGAATCGGATTCATATGGTCTCCTGGGACATGTAACGGTCCCTACTGCAACCGCTGATTGCGCATGCGGCTGGCGATCGCCTCGGCGGCGCGGCGCGTGTCCAGTTGGCGGGCCTTGAAGGCGATGAAGCTGGTTATGTCCACCAGTTTCGGGCGCAGACCGAGATAGTCGGCGACGGCGTCGCGGAGGTTGGCCATGACCACCTCCGGCTCCTTGTCCGCCAGAAA
Organism: Thiohalocapsa sp. PB-PSB1; assembly: GCA_016745215.1. GTDB lineage: Bacteria > Pseudomonadota > Gammaproteobacteria > Chromatiales > Chromatiaceae > Thiohalocapsa. The sequence continues at coordinate 1,043,762 of CP050890.1, read as the reverse complement.
CTCCTGGATGGCGACGATCAGGGCGCCGAGGGGGGTTGGGCCGAGCTCGGTGCGGTCGGTGAGGTCGCGCGGTTTGAACTCGGTGACGGACTTCAGGCGCGCGGCGTTGGGCTTGATGCTGGCCATGATGGCGGCGTAGTCCTGCACGCGAAAGGCCTTGGCGAAGTTCTGGTAGTTGTCGAGCTTGGCGGCGCCCGTGGTCTCCATGTCGAGCATGCGCAGATAGAAGCGTTGGATGCCGCTGATGGCGGCCCAGGTCTCGGGCTCCAGGCCGTCCGGCACCAGCAGGCCGTTGGCGGTCTCGGCGGCCTGCTCGACGATCTCGTCGACGACGGTGGTCTCGCCCTTGCGGCGCGGGCGCAGCGCGAAGCTGGTCACGTCCTCGCCGCCGATGCTGGTGAAGCCGGTCAGCACCTTCAGCGCCGCCGCGTAGCCGGCCATCTGCAGGTCCGAGTCGTTGAACACCGGCGCGCCCATCTTCGCCTCGGTCTCGCTGTTGAGGTGCAGCATCTGCTGGATCTGGGCGTCCACCTCGCGCTTGACCGCCGGCAGGATGCGCTGCTTGAAGCCGGGGCGGTCGCCGGGCGGGCGTTTGCGCAGCATCAGGATCACGGTGCCCTGCACATAGCCGCCCTTTTTCAGCTCCGAGGTGGTCTCGGTGGCGATGTACCAGGCGCTCACCACCTGCAGGCCCGCGGCCCAGAAGATGCTGACCATGTCGGACCAGACGCCGGTGTCCTGGTGGGTGAACATCACGCATTGGATGCCGTTGTCCGGCATGTGCTCGGTCATGGCCTTGTAGGCGTCCACCATGCCGCGGCGGAAGTCGTCGCCGGAGCCCTTGATGGCGAGGTCGCGGCGGGAATCCCAGGTCCATTGGTCGAAGGGTGGGGGTGGGTTTTTGCGGAGCCAGGCGATGAAGAATTCGGTGATTTCGTGGTAGTGGACAGCGTCGGCGTATGGCGGGTCGGTAACAAAGATATGGTTCCCATCGAGTCGCCCTGTTGCAGCGTGGGGCGCAACCTGACTATCTCCGATCAGGGCGACAGCACCGGGATAGTCGTATCGCAGCACGTTCATGGCAGACCACCATGACCGTACCGAGAAAGTGTAGAGCGTGTTCAGCGCTTGGTTTTGAAAGACATGCGCCGGGATGTCTCTGCCGCCGCCTGTATTGTGAGGCGACGTGGAGTGCCACTGTACAAGTCTTCCTGAATTATCGAGCAGCGTGTTGACATTGAATTTGTCTGCGGCGCGATGTCCCACTCGATTGAGTAGCGCTGCCGACAATAGCGTCCTGGGATCGAACAACTGATGCCAATACATCCAGCCGCGTTCACGAATCGGCTGATCCGTGTTATAGCCAGGCTCGATCGCCATATCCGGCACCAATCCAGCTTCTTGCCAGGCGGCAAGGTTCTTCGCGACGATACTCTCGATCTTGCGCTCCTGCCCCAGGTCCGCTTCGGTCACGCCGGCGAAGAAGGTTGCGGGCCGATGTGAATCCAGAGTCTCGCGCGTCATCCACTGGATGCAGTAGAGCCGTTCCTGAAAGATGTCGTCCGGCCGAGGCTTGAAGTCGTGCTGTTCCCAGCGGCGCAGCCGGTTCGCGGTATTGCCGTCGGCGTCGCGATAATCGCCGCGGATGGTCTTGATGGGCGTCAGATAGGTCTTGCCGTCCAGCGCGTAGACCAGATTGCCGTCGCGTACCGTGCCCCGCTGCGCGGCCTGCATCTCGGCCGCCGAAACACCGCTCAGTATGTCGATGTCAAAGCGCTTGTTCGCATGATCCGGCAATAGCTTTGCGACGACGTTGCGGTTCTTCGAGATCACCCAACTCGGCGCCATCGGCACCATCCAGCCGGTCTCCGGGCAGCGCGTCTCCAGACAATAGAGATAGGCCTTGGCGCGATTACCCTGGCTGTCGTGTTCGATGCCGAGTTCAGTGATCTCCCGATCCACCGCCTCGGCCACCGCGCGCTGCGCCCGCTCGATCTCGGCGCGCTTTTCGGGCGGCGCGCCGATGATGTTCAGCGCCCCCCAGGTCAGCATGCAGGCGATGGGATTGAGGTCCGAGGCGTAGACATCGCAGCCTAGGCGCGCGGCCTCGAACGGGATCGAACCGCCGCCGCAGAAGGTGTCGCCGACCTTGGGCCGCTGGCCGTAGCGCAGGATGCCGAGCTGTTCGACCAGCTCCTGATGCGAATGCGCGTCGATGCCGAAGCGGCGCAGATGGGCGTTCACCGCGGGCCAGATCGGGGCATAGAGTGCGGTCTGGTCCAGTTCCTCGGGGCGTTTGCAGCGGCCGGCGCGTGCCTCGTAGGTGGGGAAGGTCGCCAGGGCCTTGGCCAGCAGGTCCAGCTTGTCCGTCGGGTCGATGTCGCGGCGCCAGCGTAGATTGAGCCCCGGATAGTCAGCAAGCTCGATCGGAAACTGCAGCTGATCGATTTCCTCGGCGCTGTGCGCCGGCCCTTTGAGGCTGTAGCTGAACCAGCGCCAGGGCTGCGCCAGTGCGACCCGCTCGGCGATGTCGGCGGGCTTGAGCTTGGGCTCGCGCCGCGCCAGTCCGCCTTCGTCGAAGGCCATCAGTTGCTCGAAAATTTCCAGGTCCTGCTGCGGATCATCGGTTTGCGGCAGCAGGCTGCCCAACAGGATGGCCCGGACCAGGATCAGCGGTTTGCGGCCCTTCCAGTAGGAGCCCAATGCGGTCAGCGTCTGCCCGGCACCGGCCTTGCGCTCGCGCTGCGCCTCGAACGAGACCTTCTGGGCCGGGAACACCGCCTCGATCAGCGCCGGGGCGTCTCGCAGCGCGAAGGGCTCGAGCCCGGGATGGGTTGGTACGGCGGTTGGGTGGTTCATGCCGAGGTATCGCTTCGGGCGGCGGGGTCGGGCGGCGGCTGGCGAATCCAGTCCTCCAGGGGCAGATCGGGAAAGCGGCGGAAGTGTCGGAGGTTGCCGGTGGCCAGCTCGGCGCCATGGATAAGGGCGATGGCCGCGATCATCAGATCCGCGTCGGCCAGGGTCTCGCCGTCGCGGCGCAAGGCCGCCTTGTGCTGGCCGAACTGCCGTGCGGCGGCTCGGTCCAGCCCCAGGATGTCGAGCGTGCTGAGGAGGTCCGAGACCAGTGCGCGGGCCTGCTGGGGGTGCGCCGACTTGGCGGCGCCATATTCTAGCTCGCAGGCCGTGACCCAGGTGGTGACAACCCGCACTTGGGTGTGCCGGCGCCACTGCAACACCCGCGGGTTGCCACGCAGGATCTCGATGCAGACGTCCGTGTCCAGCACCTTCACAGATCGACCTCGCGGCCTTCGGTGCGAGCCTCGACGATGTCCGAAATCAGGGTATTCAGCGCCGCGTCGCCGCCGGGCCAGCGGCCCCCCAATCGTTCCCAGGCGGCAAGCTGCGCGTTGCGTTCGGTTTCGACGACGCTTGCGGGCGGCGCCAGGGCGTCCGCGGCCAATGCCTTTTCCAGCAGCATGATGGCCTCGTTGTTCAGGCTGCGGCGCTGCTCCCGTGCACGCTGGCGGAGACTCTCCAGCAGATCATCGGGCATGTTCTTCAGGGTCAATGATGACATGGGCGAAAACCTCGGGGCGAAAACCTCATCTGGGTGCGTGCAACCATTTTGGTTGCCAATGTCGCGGGCGTCAATTCGGCGCGCGCGGCTGTGGGCCGCGCTGGTGGCGGGATGCGCTTCGCTTTCCCGCCCTACGGCGCTCAAGAGGTCCGCGACCAACGCGCGGGCTCGCTCGGGGTGCTCGGACTTGGCGGCGCCATATTCCAACTCGCAGGCGGTGATCCAGGTTGTCACGACAGGGGCGTGCGTGTGCCGGCGCCATTGCAGCACCCGCGGGTTGCCACGCAGGATCTCGATACAGACGTCCGTGTCCAGCACCTTCACCAATCGACCTCGCGGCCTTCGGTGCGAGCCTCGTAGATGTCCGAAACAAGGGTATCCAACGCCGCGTCGCCGCCGGGCCAGAGGCCCCCCAATCGCTCCCAGGCGGCAAGCTGCGCGTTGCGTTCGGTTTCGACAACGCTCGCAGGCGCTGCGAGGGCGTCCGCGGCCAGTGCCTTTTCCAGCAGGATGATGGCCTCGCTGTTCAGGCTGCGGCGCTGCTCCCGGGCACGCTGGCGGAGACTCTCCAGCAGATCATCGGGCATGTTCTTCAGGGTCAAGGATGTCATGAGCGAAAACCTCGTCTCGGTGCCTGCAACCATTTTGGTTGCAAGCGTCGCGGAGGTCAACTCGGCGCGCGCGGTCCGGGTTGGCGCTCATGGCGGGATGCGCTTCGCTTTCGGCGGGATGCGCTTCGCTTTCGGCGGGATGCGCTTCGCTTTCGGCGGGATGCGCTTCGCTTTCGGCGGGATGCGCTTCGCTTTCGGCGGGATGCGCTTTGCTTTCGGCGGGATGCGCTTCGCTTTCGGCGGGATGCGCTTCGCTTTCGGCGGGATGCGCTTTGCTTTCGGCGGGATGCGCTTCGCTTTCCCGCCCTACCGCACTGCGGTTCTCAGCATCGATTCTACGGCGGATTGCGAGCTCGACAACTGCTGATCGCTTCACGTTGTGCTTGCAGGTCTTCGAGCAGCACTTTCAACTCGTCATCGGTCTTGCGCCCTCGCGGGCGGGTTGTTGACGGAACACAGGCCATCCGTATTTGCCCGGTAAGGGTAGCCTGCACCTGGCTGCGGCGCTGCAACTTGCCGCCCGACAGCACCTAGACAACGAATCAATCGAATAGCCCAAGTTTACCCTGAGGGCCGTCGTCGCCGCGAGGAGGGCGACGCAGCTCGCGCGCCTTGAGCAGTTCGTTCTGCGCCACATCGCCGAGGGCATATCTCAGCGCGACCCGCCAGCCGCGATCGCTGTCTTGAACGCCACCGGTGGCGATCGCCGTCATACCGAACAGCCACCAGCGTTCTTCTGGGCGCAGCGCCAGCCAGTTGCGCACGGCGATGCGGATCTTCTCGGGTTCGAGCTTCTCCACCGCCCAGGCCAACACGCAGAGTTCCTTGCCGAGCAGGCGATCCACCGGGTTGTCGCCGACCTTCCAGGTGCCGGTGGCGAGGTTGCGCTCCTTCAGGCGGGCGTTGAAGGCGCGCTGCACCTGGGCGCGGATGGCAGTCCAGCGGGGGCGCGCAAGCATCACGCGATCGAGGATTTGCTCCGGCGCGGCGCCGGCGCTCATGCCCAAGTGCTCGCTGATCAGCACGGCCGCGGTGTTGCCGCGCGGGATGGTGACGAGGAAGTGGTGCGGGTCGGAGGTGGCCGGCTTGCCAAAGCCCAGCGTGGGATGGGCATAGGCAGCGGGCCGGGAAGCCCTGGGTGGTCGTTTGGCGCTGGTGCCAGCAGAGGTTGTCATGGGTCCTGAACCACATCACCGGCCGCGAGCCCGATACGCGCCCGTTCGGCAAATTGTTTGAGGGCGAAGCCGTCGCCGAAGTCGATGCCGCCGCGCACGGTCACCTGCACGCCGGCCTGCTCATCGCCAATGGCACTGCGTACGCCGCGGATGGCGGTCTCGATGGCGGCGGCGGTCAGCGCGCGTTCGTTGAAGCGGATCTGCACCGCGTGCTCGCCCTCGCCAATGATGATCTGCACGCCGCGCAGCAAGATATCGGCACGCTCGCGAAAATCATCGATGACGCCGAAGACCCGGTCGGTGGTGTCGATGGAAATCTTCTTGTGGCCAGGGATCGAGGCCGGCGTGTCGTCGTTGATGATAACGCGATCGTCGCCGTCGGCCGGGATCTGAATCTTGGCCAGCTTCTCCACCTCGCCCGCCTTGGCGGCGACCAGCAGGGTGCAGGCCGTGGCCGGCACTGTAAAGGGTGCGCTGTAGAGCGTCCCTTGCTTGGGATTGGTCCCATCCAGGCTGTAGCGCAACTCGGCCGCGGGCGTGCAGCGCAGTTCCAGCTTGCGGCCGTCGGCGACCTTGTGCAGTTCGTGACGGATGCTGAGGTCCGCGCTCCAGCGGGTCGGCTCGCCAGTCTGGTATTTGCCGCTGCTGTCGACGGCGATGAAGTACAGCGTCGCCTTGGTGGTGCGATAGTTCTCCAGATCCTGCACCTGCTCGTCCTGCTCACCGACCGCATTGGTCTCGAGCACGTAGACGCGTGGGCTGTCGCCGGCATTGCGCGGGGTCAGCGAGAGCCTGGTCTCGCCGCTCTCGCGGTCGGTGCCGAGGGCGATGACGTTGACCGAGGTCTTCTCCGCCGGGAAGGGTCCCTTCTCGATCTGGCCGTCGGCGTGCTGCCGCCAGCGGCCTTGCTTGAGCGCCTCGTCGCGCAGGACTTCCAGACCGCGGGCGCCGGGCAGCCAGGGCCAGGTGGGATCGGTTTTGGCGCGCATGAGCAGATCGCGCCAGGGCACGCGCCGCTCCGAGGCGGGCCAGAGGTAGGTCTCGGCCATGGACCAGTAGTTCGGCAGCTGGTCTAGCATGTCGAGGGCGAGCTTGTTGTCGCAGCGTCCGCTGGCGAGCAGTTTCTCGATCTGCGTCTCGGCGGCGTACTCGCCGTCACCGAAACTGAGACCGTTGTCGATGGTGGCCATGATCAGCTCGCCTTCCCCGAATGCGCCCGAGCCCGGAAGGAACAGCCGGTTGTAGGCGCCGGAGACGGCTTTGGTGAAACGTTCTTCCAGCTCTTCGAGCTTGTCGCGGGCCTCATCGTAAAGGGTATCGCCGGGCTTGAGGCCGGCATGGATCTTTTCGATGGCGTAGAGCTCGCGCAGTCGCGCCTCGACTTCGTTGGCCAGATGGCTGTCGTTGCCGGACAGGATCAGGACGTTGTTCTTTTCCTGCTGGAACTCGTAGAAGTTGCGGATCGCCTCCGGTGGCGTGCGCCCGTCGGGTTGCACCACCAGCAGGATGCGGCTGCCGGACAATTTCAGGTCGTCCAGCCGCGGCATGATCTGGACTTCTTGATAGGCGGCTCGGGATTTGCTTTGCGCCCTGAACAGACCGCTCAGGCGGTTGATCAGGGCCTGTTCGAGCTTGGGCGCCGGCACCTGCCGGGCATCGCGCTCGATGCGCCGGCCGAGGTTCTCGGTTTCCTTGAAATAGAATTGCTCGCCCTCGCGGTGCAGGTACCAGGCGCGATCGCGCAGGCGCGCCAGTCCGGCCAGGAATTCGTCGGCCTTGCGGTTGGGGGCGGCCAAGTATTCGATGATCTCGGCCTGGGTCAGGCCGCTGTGGGCGCCGACCGCACGCGACAACGAGGCGGAAAGGATCAGTTTGGCGACCTGACTGACGGCATCGCTGCCGAGATCGGCGTCGATCTCCTCGGCGCGGGCGTTGCCATGGTCGGCGATGTCGTTGACCACCGCCGGCAGCAGGGCCGAATTGACGCGCTGAACCTCGTCGCGCACCTCGACGTCGTTGAGATCCAGGTGCTGGGTGCCGATGAGGAAGACGTCGTTAATGTCGCGGTTCCAGACGCTGCGCAGCAGCCGGGCGGTGAACTGCATCAGGCCGCGGGTTTGGCGAAAGCCTTCGTTTTCCTTGAACAAGGCCACCAGGTTCTTGAAGGACGGATGAAACGGATAGGTCTCGCGAACCTCCTCGGCCACCTCTTCCATGGCGCGCGCGGTGATATAGCCGCCGTCTTCGGCTGCCTTGACCTGCTCGGCGAAGGCTTCGGCCACCGAGTCGACGACGGACGCATCCGGCAGGTCGGTGAACAGGCGTTTCTTCAGGATCTGGTAGATCTCGTTGCCGGCCAGCTGTACCGGCGTGATGGTCTGCGCCTGACGGCGGGACTCCTGTTGCAGGTTGGACATGACCCGCGCGAGATCCCTGGTCTGTGCGTCGTAGCTGCCGGCAAGATTGCCGATGACCACGCAGCAGCGCGGCAATTTGATCGCCGCGGTGAGCAGGTTGCTCAGGCTGTAGGTGACGACATCGGCCAGCGAGCCTTTGCCGACGCTGCGGGTGCTGGCGTGAAGCAGGTAGGGCGGCAGTTCGTCGAGCAGGATCAGGGTCGGTGTCTCGCCAATGAGCTCGATCCACTTGGCCTGGTCGACCCCGCGCGGGCCGTCGACCCAGTGCGGGCGAATCCGTTCCGCTTGACCCAGCTGCTCGGCGATCTCGCCCCATAGGTAGTGGTCTGGGTCGTTGCGGCCATTGAAGGCGGCGATGCGCGTCGGGCCGAAGTCGAGCCGCGCGGCCAGCTCCGCCGGCAGCACCTCGGCGCGCAGATGCGGATATTTCGCCAGCAGGCCGAAGGCGATCATCATGTGCGTCTTGCCGCCGCCCATCGCCTGGGCGAGTTCGAAGGCGGCCTGATCGGACTTGCCGGCGAGACGCAGCAGGCCCTCGCGGAACAGCGCCTCCATGCCGGCGGTGATGTAGTTGCGGGCGAAGAAGGCGCGCCCGTCGCCTTCGTCGGTGATGAGATCCGAGAGGTTTTCGATGGCCTCGGTCATCCGGTAGTCGTTGACCATCGGATGAATCCGGCAGGCGTCACGAACGGTTGCGAGCACGGCGATCCCCTTTTTTCATCAGCAGGTGCGGCAGCTTGTTACGTCAACGTGCGTCACTCTTCCTCAGGTGAGCCGCCGTTTTGGCGCTGTGTTCCGAGACCTGTCTGTGTTGGTGTCAGTCGGCCGACCTGGATGTCTGAACGCGCTCGCGCCTTGGACTTGGCGCGGCGACGTCGGCGGTCTCGACCCAGCAGCGAATTGTCATCGCCAGCATATCGGCGAGGCTGCGATGTTGCCGCGCTGCGGCCTCGCCTTGACCTCCGGCGACAGGCGTAGGGCTAGACTCACGGTCTTGGTGGCTGAAATTTCGTAATGTGGTTGGTGTCAGGGCGCGACCTGTCCTTTGCGCTTTAGTGGAATGTATACATCTTCGTCATGCACGCGGAAAGTGAGAGAGATGACGTGGATCAGGGATCTCGTGCTTTCGCTTCCTTCGATCGGTGTGTAATCTGGCCTGGTATGAACCGTCCATGAAGTCGGCTCGGCGATCATCGCCAAGCAATGCCGTTTCAAGCACTCGCGTTCGCTGAACTCTTGTGGCGCTCGGCGGCGAATCATCACAGTCGGCGAAGAATGTCCAACGAGGCGGCTGACCTGACGCCGAATCTGTTCGGCGATGGAGAATGCAAATCGGGTTCGGCTAAGCTCTCCGGGTAGCCTGCCAATGGTATCTAGGCGCAGGGTACGGTTGCTGGCCTACGCAGTCTCGAGCGCCCATGGTTGGCGGGCGAACGGTGGATGGCGTCATTGAACGGAGCTTAAGGACTCAAGGATTCTGGGCAAGAAGATTCTGGGCAAGAAATGTGCCGGCTTTATTGGCACTGGTGTAGAAGCATCTTCTTGGGTGAAGAACGAGGTTGGCCCAGCAAATCACTGGGCCACTCTGGAATTATGTTTCTCCCGAGAGCCGGATTGTTCGGACTCTTAATGTCCGTTTCGGAGCCATTTCGGGAAGCAATACAGGCGCATCGAATTAGCCGTAATTGGCTGCGACGAAGTCCCAATTGATCTTATCCCAGATCGCTTCTAGATATTTTGGCCGAGCGTTGCGGTAATCGACATAATAGGCATGCTCCCAGACATCGACGGTGAGTAGCGCAGTCTTACCCTCGGATAATGGCGTTCCGGCATTGGATGTGTTCATCAGATCGACGCTTCCGTCGGCGTTTTTGATCAGCCAGGTCCAGCCGGAGCCGAAATTGGTGGCGGCGGATTGGCTAAAGGCTTTCTTGAACTCGTCAAAAGAACCGAATTTTGCATCAATGGCTTTGGCCAACGCGCCGCTGGGCTGACCACCGCCGTTCGGGCTGAGGCAGTTCCAGTAGAAGGTATGGTTCCAGACCTGGGCAGCATTGTTGAAGATGCCACCGGATGCCTTTTGAACGATCTCCTCCAGCGACATGTTCTCGAACTCGGTGCCTGGAATCAGATTGTTCAGGTTTGTCACATAGGTCTGATGATGCTTACCATAGTGATAGTCGATGGTCTCTGCGGAAATGACCGGCGCGAGGGCATTTTTATCATAGGGCAGCGCGGGTAGTTCATGAGTCATTGGATGAGCCTCCTGGTCGTTGATGAAATGCTTTGATTCCTGCCGCAAGTTTGTGCCCAAGCCGCGAGAACTCAAGGCTGTTCCGGTACGGCTTGGATACATATTACCCGGGCTGTTACTTTGCAGTCGGGCCATTCGCGCGGGACTGTGCGCGGCATCCCGGGTATCATCTGCTTCACCAAAGTCGGTACATGAATCATGCAGGTTCAAGAGGGTTTTGACGCCATTGCGCTCAGTCTGTTTGTGAGCCGCTTGGAGGCGGTTTGTGATGAAATGGGCGTGGTACTTCGCAATGCTGCGTTGTCCACGAACATTCGGGATCGCCTCGACTTCTCCTGTGCGGTGTTCGACAATACGGGGGCGTTGTGCGCACAGGCGGCGCATATCCCGGTGCATCTAGGTAGTATGGCCTTCGCGATGGCTGACCTGGTAGGCAATATCGATTGGGTCGATGGCGATATGATCATCGTCAACGATCCTTACCTCGGCGGTACGCATTTACCTGATGTGACGATCATCGCGCCGGTATATGCTGCGGGCGAACTGGTCGCTTTCGTTGCCAATCGAGCGCATCATGCCGACATCGGGGCCAGTTCTCCGGGATCGATGCCCATCTCGCAAACTCTGGCGGAGGAGGGGCTGGTCATTGAGCCCTGTCATCTGCTGCGTGGCGACCAAATACAGCAGAACCAACTGACAAGGATTATCGACGGAACGCGCAACCCGGATCATACTCGCGGCGATTTTTTCGCTCAGATCAGCGCTAATCGAACCGGCCGCACACGACTCTCGGAATTCGTTCGGCGCATGGGCGTGGAGGCATTCCGCGATGGTCTGATTGCCCTCAACGATTATGGTGAGCGCCTGGCACGGGCTGCCTTGGCCGAGATTCCGGATGGCACCTATAGTTTCACTGATCTGATGGACGATGATGGCCAGGGCAATTTCGATCTTGCCATTTGCGTAACATTACGGGTGTGTGACGGCAACGTGGAATGTGATTTTTCCGGTACTGCTGCGGCGGTGGACGGCAACATCAACTGCCCGCTTGCGGTGGCAGCCGCTGCGACCTTTTACTGCTTTCGCTGCCTGATGCCGCCGCACACTCCGGCTTGCGCCGGGAGTTTGAGACCCATCAAGCTGCACGCACCCGAGGGCTGTCTGGTCAATGCACGGCGCCCATCCGCAGTGGCTGCCGGCAATGTCGAGACCAGCACACGTATCGTAGATGTTGTGCTTGGTGCGCTGGCTTCGGTCCTTCCGATGCGCATTCCTGCCGCCAGCCAGGGCAGTATGAACAATCTGGCCATTGGCGGCTTGCTGAGCGTTGCTGGGGAACAGCACGCCTGGGATTATTACGAAACCATCGGTGGCGGTATGGGGGCTGGCGCGAGCGGGGGCGGCCTCTCGGGAGTTCAGACTCATATGACCAATACCTTGAACACACCAGTTGAAGTCATTGAATCGCGTTTTCCGCTGCGGGTGGTCCGCTATGCATTACGGCGCAATTCCGGCGGCTCCGGCCATCGAAGCGGCGGCGACGGATTGATACGCGAGTTCGAATGTCTCGCGCCGGCCAAGGTCACGCTGATCGGTGAACGTCGGCTGCATGCCCCCTGGGGTCTTGCCGGTGGCAGCCAGGGCAGCTGCGGTGTGGCATGGCTCAATGAGAAACGGTTGCCAGGCAAGATATCACTGGAGCTGGCCGTGGGCGACCAACTGCGTATCGAAACGCCGGGCGGTGGCGGCTGGGGCGAAACAGACAGTGGCGGCACAACTGCTGATCACGCATCGGCACCGCGCACCGATGCCAATCCTTCAAAGAGACCATAGCAATGTGTGGAATTTGTGGCGAACTTCGCTTGGACGGCGCTCCGGCTGACCTGGACGCGATAGCGCGCATGATGTCGCGACTGGTAAGGCGTGGGCCGGATCACGGCGGCAGTTATAGCGATGGGCCGTTGGGCTTCGGCCATCGGCGCCTGTCGATCATCGATTTATCGACGCGCTCCAACCAACCCATGGTGGATCAGCAATTGGGCCTCGCCTTGGTGTTCAATGGCACGATTTATAATTACCCTGAACTTCGCCGGGAACTGCAAGGACTAGGCTACCATTTCTTTTCCGATGGAGACACCGAGGTCATTTTGAAGGCCTGGCATGCCTGGGGCGAAGACTGCGTTGGACGGCTGCATGGGATGTTCGCTTTTGCCATTTGGGATGCGAACAAACATCTGCTGTTTCTGGCTCGCGACCGTTTTGGTATCAAGCCGCTCTACTGGACTGACGATGGCCTGAGATTGCGCTTCGCTTCCAGCCCCCAGGCTTTGCTCGCGGCCGGTGGCGTCGATACCGGAATCGATCCGGTGGCGTTACATCATTTGTTTACATTGCACGCGGTAGTGCCAGCACCACGCACCATTCTACAAGGCGTTCGCAAGCTTCCTCCTGCGCATTGGCTACGCATCGATGCTGACGGTCAACGTACCGAGCGCTCCTACTGGCAACTGGATGCCACCCGTCCCACCCGGCCGATGACAGACGGCGAATGGATCGAAGCCATCCATGATGCATTGCAGACCGCCGTGCGCAAGCGCCGCGAAATCGCCGACGTTCCGGTTGGTGTGTTACTCTCCGGCGGGCTCGACTCTAGTTTACTGGTGGCATTACTGGCTGAAAACGGCGTCAGTGACCTGCATACTTTCTCGGTGGGCTTCGAGGATACGCCGGAGGAAGCCGGCAGCGAGTTTGAGTATTCAACGCCTGTGGCCGAACGTTATCAAACTCTCCACCATCGACTGCGTGTACCCAATAGCGATGTGCTCGCACGCCTTCCAGAGGCAATTGATGCCATGGCCGAACCCATGTTTGGCCAGGACGCCGTCGCTTTTTATCTGCTCGCCGAGCGTGTCTCCCAAGAAATCAAAGTGGTGCAGTCGGGCCAAGGTGCGGACGAGGTGTTTGGCGGCTATTTTTGGTACCCGCGGATAGCGGCCGAGACCACTGGGACACCTGTGGATCGCTTGCGCAAGCATTATTTCGATCGCGATCACGACGAATATCTACGCATGATCTCGGCTGACTATGCTGGAGCCGACCATACAGCTGAGTATGTTGCGGCTCGCCTCGCCGAGCCGTTGGCGACAGAATTGATTGATGCGGTCATGCGTCTGGATGTGACCACGCTGATCGTCGATGATCCGGTCAAGCGTGTGGACAACATGACCATGGCTTGGGGTCTGGAAGCACGAGTGCCATTTCTCGATCATCACTTGGTCGAGATCGCGGCTCGTTGTCCGCCATCGCTGAAACTGCGCGACGGCGGCAAGTACCCATTGAAAATGATCGCGCGTGGACGATTGCCGGATGCGGTCATTGACCGACCCAAGGGCTATTTTCCGATGCCGGCGCTGAAGTTTGTGCGTGGAGAGTTCCTGGAGTTCATGCGTGATATCCTCACCTCTTCCGCATGCTGTAAACGTGGTGTGTTTTCCCGTCACTATGTCGATCAACTGTTGGCGGCACCGGACATGCACCACACTCGCATTCAGGGCAGCAAGCTTTGGCACTTGGCATTGTTGGAATTCTGGCTGCAGCGACAGGTTGACCCAATGACCCAATGACCCAGTGACCCAGCAGCGACTTGAGAAGCACAGCAGATACCCCGATTTCTTCTTCTAAATAGGGCAATCATCCTGACTTTATCCGCTTGCCCAATTGACCAGCAAAATTGTGCGGTCCAACTATCCAGCCCAATCGCCTAAATGTAATTGAGGAGTCGTAATGGACGTCATCGAACGTATAGACCAGCAGGTAAAAGGTAACCCGGTTGTCATCTACATGAAGGGTACACCCAAACTCCCCCAGTGCGGATTCTCCATGCGGGCAGCCCAAGCGCTCAGCGAAACCGCCGTACCATTTGCCTACGTCAATGTTCTCCAAGATCCAGAAATTTTCGAGCATCTTCCTCGCTATGCTGATTGGCCGACCTTCCCACAAATCTATATTGACGGTGAACTCGTCGGTGGATGCGACATCACCCTCGAGCTTAGCGCCAGTGGGGAACTGAAGACCATGATGGCAGCAGCCGCTGCCAAGGCTGCCGAACAGAATCCGACCCAGTAAAGCGACCCAGTAAAGCGACCCGGTAAAGCGACCCAGTAAAGCGGGCTGATTCAGTAACGTAGCAATTCATCCTCAGTCCAAGTCGAGCCTTTTTTCCGGTCAGTAGTGAGGAGACTGTTTCCCGCTGGGCCTGCGATATGAGGATGAATTTCCATCATCCACACATATCGTCCTGGCATGTATTCCAAGAGTAAATTCTGGAAAGACTAAAGTGATCTTTGTCGAGAAACATATCACCTGACTTATCTTATCGTGCGGTCTCGAGACTGCGGCAACCCGCCCGTAGAGCAACTATAGGCGGGATGCTGCCTCGCGAAGACGAACGAGCATTTGGCACTAATCGGTACGTTTCTCGCTTTCAATCTCTAAGTTGATGAACTGCTGCCGGCCTCGAGTACGCGCCACTTATTCACTAGGTTACAAAACAGTTCGGCAGTCTTTTCAGCATCATAGATAGCCGAATGCGCCTGACTATCGTCCCATTCCAATCCAGCAGCTCTTACCGCCTTGGCCAGCACGGTTTGACCATAGATCAGACCTGCAAGCGATACTGTATCGAAGACGCTGAATGAGTGAAATGGATTTCGCTTGTAGTCGTTTCGGTCTACAGCGGCTTTCATAAACCCGAGATCGAAATGCGCATTATGCCCAACTAAAATTGCACGGTTACACAGATTATGAGTCACGGCTTTTTGAATCGGTGACAAAATCCGTCTCAATGCTTCCTGCTCCGAGACTGCGTCCCGAAAAGGATGATCGGGGTCAATCTTATTGAATGCCAAGGCACGCGGATCGAGCTCTGCGCCGGGGAATGGTGATATGTGACAAGCGAGCGTTGTACCGGGATAGAGCCAGCCGTCAGTGTCCATATAAATGATAATCGCTGCAATCTCGAGTAGTGCGTGACGCTGGCAGTCAAAGCCCGCAGTCTCTACATCCACTACTACGGGAAGGAAACCTCGGAAACGGTCAGCAATGCGCGATGGCTGATTTAATTTGTCAAACATTGGTGTAGCATAAAAGCCTCGTCGAAAAATGCCAAATCATTTCGCTGACTCCACTCCCAATGCCATCCATCAATGCCAGACCTTGATCATGAGTCCGGCCAAAACCCCGTTCGAGTGTTTGGATAGCCTGCGGCTTCCTTGAATAAACATAGGGTTAGCGAAGATTCCGACAAACCTTCCGGTCAGGTGGCCAAAATGATGACCAAGGCCCAATGCCATCGATACAGTAAACTAAGTCCACAGACCTACAAACAATCGCGTTGCTGACTTCTCGTACCTTTGACATTTCTACCATTGTGAACAATTACGATGATACTCATGGACGATTGCCGCGGTTGTGTTACCATGCGCAGTGGTTAAGCTTCGGCAAGAGAGGGGACCAGGGGAGCGAGTCAATGCAGAGCAAGCGCAGCCGTGTTATGGGCTTATCAGTGCCCTCTCTAGCGGCAGGAACGGCAGTTGAGTCGTCCAAAAAACTAGCGATCCTACTGGCAATCGTGATACTTGTCAGTGGATGTGTGTCCGTGCCACCAGAAAGTCGCGATAAACGCGATCCCTGGCAAGGCTTTAACCGCGCTGTATTCAAGTTCAACACAGATTTCGACAACGCCTTCATCAAGCCCGCTGCAATAGGTTACCAGTACATTACACCAGAACCGGTGAATCGAGGCGTTACCAACTTTTTCAATAATGTTGCCGACGCCACATCTGCCGTCAATAATGTGATGCAATTCAAGCTCATGCGAGCTGGCAGCGATGTCGGACGAGTTGTAGTAAATAGTACCGTCGGTATTGGCGGGCTATTTGACGTAGCCTCTAATATGGGCCTCGCCAGTTATAAAGAAGACTTCGGCCAGACGCTGGGTTACTGGGGCTTTGAATCTGGTCCCTACTTCGTCATGCCGATTTTGGGGCCGAGCAGTCTGCGCGATGCCTTCGGGTTTGCTGGAGACGTGGTAATAGATCCGTTTTTCAGTATCAATAGAAACGAAATTTATTGGGGCTTTATCGCGCTGAGAGTCATCGACCGGCGCGCAGATCTGCTGGCGGTGGGCGATATCCTGGACAGTGCAGCAATCGACCCCTATGCTTTCATACGAGATGCCTACCTACAGCGGCGGCGTAACCAAGTTTACGACGGCAATCCCCCACAGGCCGACGAAGAGGATTTTTTCTGGGATGACGAGATCCCACAGTAGATATCTCTGATGCATTCAACAATAATTTCATTTGGGCGATTGCCGGAGAGAAACCGATCAACTGGCGCTGGGTTTTCGTTTCCCTTCGCGAAGCGGCAATTTGCCCAAAGTCGCTCTGTAGGCGGATTGCCACAGGGTCGATGCCGGACGAGAAGACAAGCCAGATGGTCTGTTTCTTCACAGAAATCGTCTGGGTACGAGCCTGACTCCGTGGCTGGATTCAAGCTGGTGCCCTGCTGCGGAAGTTGCGGGACTGTTTGCAATCGTTGTCGTTGTCCTAATCACGGTCATCATCGATAACCCACGATGAGTGATCACGATTACGAAAACGACAAACAGCAGAAACGGTAGCGGGACATCCGCATCGCTGCACTAGGGCACTCACGACAACGCGAATCGTGTTAAAGTTCATCCTGCTGATATCCGGATCTGTTGTCAGTTTTTTTTACAATCTGCGTGACGTGCATCGTTTACTAAACTTCCGATGTTGATCATGCAGGCGATGTGGAGAGAGATAGGGTTAAGAAAATACCATCAAAATCAAATAGGTTACTCAATCTCCACACTCGCGCAAACCCTGTTTGGCATGAACAGTGCTTGCTAATTACAATCAAGCCCCAGATAAGCGAAATTTGTAAGAATACTGGATTTAGGTTTTTGAGGATTCCACACATGTCAAGCCACTCTTTACTACTACTACGACAGCATGCATTAGGGCTGATAGCCTTGCTCATACTGGTGTGCGCAGGATCTGCTGAAGCGAGAATGGGGAAAACTGAAGAGGCAGTCAGGAATTTTCGAATTTACGGCGACAGTATTGCTTATGACTTGCCGACACTCGGTAATGCAAGTATGTCGTTGTCATCAGACAATAAGCTCGAAATCCAGCAGACTGTCAGTGAGTTGAAATCCCGAGTTTCCCCGGCAAATGTGAGAGTAAATCCGAATGAAGCGAGAGCAAGCAGACGCGCTTACGCCTCTAATCGTCAACAGTTTCTCGCTTACGGCAGTCTTCCGATGTTGAATAAAGTCAGCACTCAGGAGATAGTCAAGGAAACGCTGGAAGCAATGCAAGCGGAAGCAGATGGAAACACGCTGGGCTTCTTGTTCGATGACAAAAACGTAACTGGATCTGAAGGACTAGAACTCCAAGGTACAGGTGTCTACACAGTAGTCGCTGGTATAAATCTGCAGACTTGGGTTGAAAGCTATGGGAACGGGTCGATGGCGAGTCTTGCCGCAGAACTCGATGCACTTCCTGCCAGCGCAGACTCTGCTATGACATCGGCTGCTCCGGCCCCTGCTACTGCTCTGCTCCTCCTAGCAGGATTGCTCGGCCTGCGATTTCGGCGGCCACGAGTCACGATCGAGATGAGTAAGAGATAAGCTCTCATCTCGATTTCAGCTATCCTGTACCTGAATATCCCTGCAATCTTAAACTCGATCAACTTCAGCTGACCCAGAGGTTTCTAACAGCGATTTCTACTAAGGATTTCTACCGGCGATTGCTGCTCTTAGCGATTGTTTCTTCCAAAGGTTTCTCCCAGATGCCTCGAGCCTAAGACCATCTCCTCGGACAGTTCTTTCTGTCTCCTCCTCAAAGTCTCCCTTATCCCTTGAATTTTTTTCTCTATCCCCGCCAACCCGTCCAGCTATTTGAGCTACTTGCACATTCTTGCTCCTAGTGCTCTGCTGCGGAAGTCGGGAGACCGTTTGCAGTCGTTGTCGTCATCGTGGTCGTCATCGATAACCCACGATGAGTGATTATGACAACGACAAACAGCAGAAACGGTAGCGGGACATCTGCACCGCTGCACTCGTCCGATGTTCCAGCCCGAGGGGGTACTGCCTTCAAAGAATGTCAGGATTCACCGCAGAGACGCAGGGTGCGCAGAGGGGCCGAGGCGCCTCGCCCGCAAGCAAACCTTTAAGAGCTGCAGAAGCCGGTCGGCGTAGGAGCCCGCTTAGGTGAGCCGTCAGACGATGTCGGCGGAGCAGCGGACACGAGCGCCACGCCTTTCCCGGGAGAAAGGCTTTAGGCCACCGTCTTCTCGACAAATGAACTGAAGAAACCCCAGGGTGCAACCCACCTAGCGCGACTTGATTAGAATTGGGTTCGGAATCGAAAAGATATGACATCAGGGCGTGAGAAACCTGATGCTTGCTGGGCGGATGCTTGCTGGGCGCTGCCTTCAAAGAATGGGAGGATTCACCGCAAAGACGTAGAGTGCGCAGAGAGGCTAAAGCTAGGCTGTCGAAATCTGCCGTCTCACTAAAACAAGCGCTTCCCGGTTTTTGGATGCTTAGTCGGTGTCGGTGTCGAGGTCGGAATTAGGGATTGGTATCGAGCTGGCTGCTTTGATCGATGAGCGGATTCGATTCCGATTCCGATAGCGACCCCGACACCGATTAGGTTTCCCCAGTGCGTTCGATGATGCAATCCAAGACCCGGAATCGGTTTGGCATCAAAACTCAGGACATTTCGACAGCCTAGGCTAAGGCCAAAGCATTCCTCTTCTCTGCATTCCCTGCGTCTCTGCGGTGAATCAAACCTCATTCTGGTTGAATAGCTGAACATTCTACTCGGGCAGCACCCCTGTATTTCGAATCTAACCACTTATAATAATCAGTAAAAATTGAAATTTTGGCCGTTAGAATGCAGGCATGTCAATTGGATTTTTGGGCAAAATGTGATTTATGCTTCCATTTTAAAATCAAACAGTTAGACGCAGCAAAAGCAATAAATCATAAAAATTTTTAATTAGTTTATTGATTTTAATAATAAGAGTCTGAAATGCATCCAGGAACTTCAGCCTAGACCAGTTCGCCCGCAGCGCTGGGGTCGTCTTTTATCGTTGATCTGAGGGGGCCATTTACCGCAGAGACGCTGAGCGCGCAATGGAGTCGGGACGAATGCGCCCTCTTCCCTGGGTGTTGCATGCCTCTGCGGTGAAATAAGGCGATTTCTGTCGAGAAATTTGCCACCGGACTTGTCTTCTCGTCTGGCCTCGACGTTGCGGCAACCCGCCCATTGTGGGACTTTGGGCGGGTTGCCGCTTCGCGAAGGCGAAGGAGAATCCGGTGCCAGTTGGTACGTTTCTCTCCGGCAATCGCCTAATCTGAATCCTGGGGCAACAGATTGACATTCTAAGTAGCGGTTCATGAATAACCTATACAACGCTATCCAGACATCGGCGGAGTACAATCGGGGTCGGGGTCGGGGTCGGGATCGCTATCGGAATCGGAATCGAGAGAGAAAACGCCCTATGCCATTCGGTCTTGAGAAGCTCGACGTATCGCGTGCGGCCATCGAGTCTGTCGGCTGGGCCTAGCGCGACTGCAAGCATGTGAAAGGACAGCGTAACGCGAAGGATCAACGCCTGCGCACATCGTAGGTGCGCATCGTAGGTGCGCATCGCAGGCGCACATCGCAGGCCATCGCGCTGAACATTGCCGAGGGTAACGGCAAAGCGACGAGCGGGGATCGCCGCCGGTCGTTTGAAATCGCACGGGGCTCGGCGCTGGAGTGCGCTGCGATTCAGGACGTGCTGTAGGTGTGCGAAGGGTTGTCCGCAGACGACAACAGCAAGCAAAAGGCACTGCTCGATCGTCTTGTGGCCATGCTAGCGAAGCACGGACAGCGTGGCGACGCGGTCAGCGAGGAGCTTGGCGGGTGGGTTGGTCGGTTCGATACCGACGCCGATACCGACGCCGATACCGATGCCGATACCGACGCCGATAGCGGTACCGAATGAGTCAGCAGGCGACACCCAAGCCAAAAACCTGTTTAGCTTGTTTCTGCACCATCACTAAGGAGGCAACATGCCGCCCGCTGACTCAGCAGCCTCATTTCCGATTCGATACCAGAGTTGCTGGTTCGAGTCAGATGACTCGGTTTCAGGTTCCGGATTCCTCGCTGGAGCTCTTGCTCTTCGGTTTTTGACTCTCGGATTGTTGGCTTTCAGACTGCTTGCTGCTGCTGGACTTCTTTCCGCCTTTGCCGCGGCAATAGCCATCTACTTTTATTCCATCCTTACGTTGATAGCTGTCCACCCAGGTGCAATTTGCATTGCTCTCGCACTGTTTCTTCTCCATGCCCTTGCAATCGGTTGCGGAGGCTGGGGCTTGAAGGATCGCCAGCGCGGCTGCGGTGGCAGCGACGACGACCCACTGTCGGGTTGAGCGCTGTATCTTCATAGTAACGATCTCCTAAAACGATTTATTGAGTAAACGGCCGGGGATAGGGACTGGACCCGACAACCGCAATCCGACCATAGCCTTAATTCCACTCTGGTTTCAAGGGCGAGAGCGCTTTTCTTGTTGCACGAATCGGGCACTTCGAGTTTGTATGTCCAGCAGTACGTCGAAAATGGATTTTTGGCCTCGAATCAGGCGGGTGATGAGTTCGGCACAGGCCACGGCTACCATGCCGGGCAAGATAATGTTGGAATTAGCAGTGAGTTCCAATAGAGCGGTAAGAGCGGCGAGTGGTGCACGCAGAGTCGCGCCCATCATCGCAACCATGCCAATGATTGCGTAAAAGCCTGATGAGTCGGTATTGATGAGTGAATATTGCGCCATGGCAAGCCCCACAGCCGCTCCTGCGGCGCCGCCGATGAACAAAGACGGACCAATCAGACCGCCAGGAATGCGCAGCCCGATGGCACAACTGGTTGCAATGAGCTTTGCCAACAATAACGTAACGACGAGCAGCAAATCACCCTCTCCTCGCAATAAATGCTCGAGTGTATCGTAACTGGTACCCATGATCTGGGGCACCCACAGCGCAATCATTCCGGTGATGAGCCCAGCAAGCGGAAAACTCAGCACGCATCGCCAATGTATGGTGCGGGATGCCACTATTCCGGTTAGACTAATGAAGCTTATGGCCAGTAGGCCAGTAACAGTACCCAAAATGATCAGTGTCGTGTATTCCCAGTTCGGACTCAAATACTCCGGCGAAATGGCGAATCCTGGCTGGGTCAGCGACAAGGCTCTGCTTACCATCGCACCGATCACCGCTGCAACAATCACGGGCAAATATCGACTCACCTGGTAGCGGATACGCAGCACCTCGATGACAAAGATCACACCCGCCAACGGAGTGTCAAAGGCTGCGGCAATGGCGGCAGCTGCACCGCAGGCTGCAAGCGTGATCTCCTCTTCGGCAGTCAGATGCAGCCGTTGGCCAACAAAGCTGGCGCTGGCAGCGCCGATGTGTGCTGCTGGACCCTCGCGATCCACGGAATGACCGCCAACAATGGCGAGCACGGCGCCAGCGAATTGGGTCAACATATTGGCTGGCGGCAAGCGCTCTTGGCCTGGTGCCTGCAAGCGCCTCAGCACATGGGTGATTCCTACCTCGCGGAGTTCCCGCGGCAATGTGTCGAATACGAGCCCCAGCAGCAAACCTACACCGACTGGCAATAGAATACGAGGCAGCAGCGGCAGGTCTTCGTAGTCACCGTTGCCCGGTAGCAACAAGTATTGGCCCCAACTGATAGCGTCGCGAAAGGCCAGCACTATACAGCCCGCGAGCACTCCGCTGAGCAAGCCCAGTAAGGTTAATCGTAGCCATTTACCCCGATTGTCGTCCATTTGTCCGACTTCGTTTATTTCGGCTTGGACTACCTGAACCAGGCCGTCGTGCAATGCTTGCCCGGATGGCCCGCGAATTTTCAGGGAGCAAGTTCCCCACGCTGTTCATCAATTTGCACCTCAGTCGCTTTCAGGTGAGGCATTGTCTGAATCGATTAGGATGGATTACGGTAACAATTTACCAAATACTCTCAGTTAACGTTCCGATCATTCTGAATGATGAAGTGCGCAACGATAACGAGCGCAACCAGTGTCTTCGACCAGAGAAAAAGTGTGGCAGGATGCCCGATCCTATGTGTCAGCAAGTGCAGCAGGTCAACCTAGACGCCCTGCCGCGGTGTCTGGCGTATCCTTACCTGACACAGCATCGATGCTGTGAATCCGAATGCTGACCGCAGTCGCGCAACGATTCTGACTCAGCCGTGGCCTTAGGCGATTTCTGTTGTGAAACAAACCACCTGGCTTGTCTTCTCTTCTCTTCCAGCATCGACGTTGCGGCAAACTGCCCATAGAGCGACGATGGGCGGATTGCCGCTTCGCAAAGGCGAACGAGAATCCGGCGCCAGTTGGTAGGTTTCTCTCCGGCAATCGCCTTATTCATACGCCACCCACCTTGCTTTACCGTCCAGGACACTTGCGCTCAAGCTGTTGACTATTCCTGTGAGGTACAGCGATAAATCTGATAAAACAAGTATTTAGCCAGATAGTGATAAAAACTTCGGCGATCAATGCTGGCGGCCACCGAAACGCTTTGCTGTGGCTCTGTCGTACGCAGTAGCTGACAAGTTCTAATCCGTAGCGGGGGATATTGGTCTCAGAGCCGGATCAGACCAGGAGGCTTCACTGCTCTCGGGTATTGCCAGGCCGGCACAGCGGTTGGATTGCCCGTTCGTCTGCGTGCTCTCTGCAACTCTGCGGTTGATCGGCTCTGGCACTGGCTCTGGCATTGGCACTGGCACTGGCACTGGCATCGAAATGATTATATTGATGTAACAAGCCTTGCTCTGAGTCCCCCCAAGAGCCGTATGGGCTCACTGCACCGGCGAGACGAATCCAGAGGGCTTCAGAGCCAAGACAGAAGTCTGCGCGCCGTAGAGTAGGTCCTCGGCCGTGGTGCCGATGAACAGCCCAGGCTCGCGGGGTCGGCTGAGCGTGGCGAGCACGAGCAGGTCGCTGGCCAGGGTGCGGGCGCATTCGAGCACTTTCTTGGCGGGTTCTCCGCGCAGCAGATGGGTGCAGACGTCGTTGGCGCGCGCGCTGTACTCGGCGCCGAGTGTCTCCAGGGCTGAGGCGTGGTGTTGCTCGATGGCTGCCAGTGCCTCGGTCATGTTGGTGTCTTGGGCTGGTTGAGGGGCAGTACCCGATAGGACGGGCTCGAAGGGCGTCTGCCAGACATGCACGATATCCAGCGCGCCACCGCGCTCGATAGCGGCCGCCGTGGCAGCGTCAAGGATACGCCGATTGATCGACTCGCCGCCGGGAAGCGCCGCATCCACTGCGGCGAGTACGCGTTTGCCGAGCACTGGCATTTGCTGAGCTTCCACCGTCGCCCCAGCGACGGCCTCGCCCTTCGTTGGCTCCTGTTCCATCCAGACCGGGCAGGGACATTTGCGCAGCAAATGCATGTCGGTGCTGGTGAAGATGCTTTGCGCATCGGGGCGATTGCGCACGGGTTTCAGCAGCAGATCGTGCCCATTGTGCTGGACGGTGCGAATCACCTCAATGAAGGGCGTACCAATGGAGACACGAAACATCGGCTGCTGGCCGGACACGCATGTCTCGGCCAGATGGGTCAGGGCGGCGAGGCGTTGCTCGCATTGCTGGACGTCGTCGGCGAGCCCGAAACGCTTGATCAGGTCAGCGCTGAGATTCGACTCCACGGTGATATCCATCAGCGTGAGCTGCGCCTGATGCTTCTGTGCCAGGGCGACTGCGCGCTGCAATGCCCTTGTGGGACTGAAGTCGCCGTCGGCGAAATAGAGTATATGGTCGAGCGATTGCATTGCATTGTCCTCAATCGGTAATGAGCAAACTGGTTTGCGGCCGCCCGCGTCCAGCGGCTGTCGGGTCGAACTTAGCGATTTCCGTCGAGCAACAGACCACCTGGCTTGTCTTCTGGCCCGGCATCGACGTTGCGACAACCCGCCTATAGAGCGATCATGGGCGGGTTGCCGCTTTGCCGAGACGAACGAGAATCTGGCGCTCGTTGGTAGGTTTCTCTCCGGCAATCACCTTACTTAGTGATGGTGCAGAAACAAGCTAAACAGGTTTTTGGCTTGGGTGTCGCCTGCCGACTCATTCGGTATCGGTATCAACGACGGTATCGGCATCGGCGTCGGTATCGAACTGACCAACCCGCTATCCGCCAAGCTCCTCGCTGACCGCATAGCCACGCTGTCCGAGCTTCGTGAGCATAGCCACACGACGATCGAGCAGTGCCTTTTGTTTGCTGTTGTCGTCTGCGGACAACGCATCGCACACCAGCGAGCACGTCCTGAATCGCAGCGCACTCCAGCGCCGAGCCTCGTGCGCTTTCAAACGACCGGCGTCGATCTCCGCTCGTCACTTTGCCGTTACCCTCGGCAATGTTCAGCGCGATGGCCTGCGATGCGCGCCTACGATGCGCGCCTACGATGCGCGCCTAAGATGCACACAGGCGTTGATCCTTCGCGTTACGCTGTCCTTTCACATGCTCGCAGTCGCGCTAGGCCAGCCGACAGACTCGATGCCCGCACGCTATAGGTCGAGCTTCTCATGACCGAATGGCATAGGGCGTTTTCTCTCTCGATTCCGATTCCGATTCCGATAGCTACCCCGATTGCACTCCGCCGATGTCTGGGTAGCGTTGTATGGGTTATTCATGAACCGCTACTTAGGATACAAGTGGAGCGATCCGCCGCCGACCGCCTATTCAGAGCCCAAGCGGCATGCTGCCGAGGGTTCCTATAGCGGTTGCCTGCTCGATCCCTGGGCTGGCTTGTACAGCCGGTGGCGTCTGTTCGGATGTAGTTGCGCATGACATGCCGGTGCCCAGCCAAAAATCCAGGTCTTTTTCCAGTAATTCGTCCCAGCGCATGTAGTGCGAGCCGTCGCAGCTGAAGTTGAGGGCGACAATACCGTTAAAGATATTCAGCGAGCCGGAGCGCAGGTAGATGTTCTCGTCCATAAAGCGCAGCGCCTTGAACGCCTGGAAAACTTCGGTGACGCGCTGCGCCGGGATCTCGGCCTCGGCCGGGTAGCCTCGCCGCGGGTAGGCGAGCAGGGTGTCGGGGCCGCTCAAATCCTCGAAGTCGAGCACGCGGTAGCGAAATGGGTCTTCCAGCGACCAGATGGTCGCCCGCGAGCTGGAGAAGTGCAGCTTGCCGTGGAAGATGCCGTGCTCGGCCAGCAGTTCGGTGACCAACGCCAGCACGGTGTCGATACGGCTGTCCATCAGGCTCTCGACCCGCTGCTGATAAAACAGCCCGCCACGGATGGCCGGATCACCTTTGAGCTGTAACCAGTCGTCGGATTGGCGGTAAAGCTCGCGGGTCACCGGCAGCTCGCGCAGGTCGAAGTCCGCGCCGAGGAAGCCGACCAGGCCCGCGTCTGCGCCTATGATGCGCTGGATGGCGGTCAGCGACGGCCGCTGACGGTTGCAGCTGAGATAGGCATGGGATAATGAAAAATCGGCTCCGGAAAGCGCCTCGGCCAGATAGGGCCGTTGGCTGCGGTCGCGGCCAAAGTGCTCGATCAGCGGACCCTTAGGTGAGATGTTGGCAGTGACTTGCCGTGCCTGATCGTCGAGCAGGTAGAGGTATTTACAGCCGGGCAACTCGGCCAACGCCGCGTCGAGCAAATCCTCCAGCGCGGCCCGATTGCCCCAGGCGTCGCAGCAGGGGGTGACCAGACGATCCAGCTGCCCGGCGAGCCGGCCCTGGAGGAGCATGCGCTGGCGGGCGATGGCGGTTTGCAGTGCTTCGCTCATGACAGTTACCTCGATGTGGTGGGCAACAATGGCCTTATGGTTTGTGTTGTGGACGAAAATGCTCGATGATGATTGCGAGCTGATGCTTAGTGTAGGATTCCTGGTTAGGGGGTGGAAGGTTAGCCTTTGGCCCCTCAATCGCCCGCCCGGGCAGCCGGTCAATGCGGTCAGCCCAAGCAGGAAACCGCCTCAAGCGGCTTCGTCGAGCACCTCCGAGCCGACCGGCTGCCAACCGCTGCCCGGTACGCGCCGGTGCATACCGCCATCATCGTCCATGCGCAGCAAATGCATCCAGCCATTGTCGAGCATCTGCCGCACCAGCTCGTGGCGGGCGATGATGTCGTCTATGGGCGCCTGCGGGGCCGCCAGGAAGACCGACAGGCGCATGGGCTCGTGCATCCAGCGCTTGCCGTCGTGCAGTGACTGCATCGGCAGGCCGACGCGCAGATCCCCGGCATTGCCTTCGAGCACGCCGATGGCGCCGCCGACAACGTTGTGCAACACCTTGTTGCCGCTGCCGAAGCGCCGATTGTCGGTGGTTGAGCCGTAGTATTGTAGATTGATCCATCCAGCCACCACCATGGGCGCGGTCATGATTAGCTCCAGCACGCCGAAGCCATCGTCTTGCTGCCACTGGTAGTCGTGCAAGAAGGTGCGCCCGCCCAGGTCAAGCCCGCGGGTGCGCTTGCGCGGCGCAGCGATGAAAGCAGCACAGCCGGCTAGCGCCCACTCGGGGCGCACCTGCGCCCAGTCGCGGCTGCGTTGGCGTAGGTTGGTGTTAATGGCCTGCAATGAGCGCCCTTCTAGCCCCAGCCGGGCGGCCCGCTGCAACCGAGTCACCTCGCCGGCCTGCTCCAGCCAACTTTTGAGCTCGGCGAGCTCTTCAGCGTAGCGCGCCGGCAGCCGGTCAGTATCATAGAGCCGGACTTCATCGACGCAGGTGTCGTGCAGGGCGCCGATGAACCAGGTGTCCGCCGGAATGGCGATGCCGCGCTCGACAAGTCCTTTGCGCACCGCCGAATCATTGAGCAATGCCGCGGTGACACGCGCGCTGGCCTCACCGCTCATGCCGCCGCAAGCGCCGCAGTCGAGCCCGGTGGCATGGGGGTTATTGACAACGGTACTGCCATGGCCCACCAGCAACACCAGGCGCGCAAAGTTGTCGGTCATGGACATAGCGCGCAGGATGCCCTCGGCCAGCGGCAAGCGCTCGGCCTCGGGGATGCCGATGTTGGTATGGTCGTGGTGGTGCGCGCAGGCGCCATGCTGCGGTGCATCCAGACTCGGCGCGACGCGACGCTCGGTGGACGCGTCCAGGTGCAGGTTGTCCGGCGCCGCCACCGGACGGCTCCAGCCGAAACTGTCAGTGATAATCTTTGGCGCGTAGAGCAGGATGCCGGCGGCTTCGACGAAGCTGAAGCAGGACGAGGCGCCCATTTTAAACGCCTTCCAAGACTTGGCCAGCCCAGTGCGGCGACGCTGTGTGGCCAGCGCCATCTCGGCCTGCTGTTGGTCGGCGCCTTGGAGCGTCGAGCAGACCTTATACTTAGGTGTCAGCAGCACCGGTAGATGGGCGCGGGGCTCGACGGCGCCCAGGGGTACGTGCTCCAACGGCACGCCGAAGAAACCGGCGAAGCCGATGGTTTGCGAGCGCGGGCAGACGGTCTCGAAGGCGCGGCGGATGATCTCCGAGCGCACGTCGATACAAAAGGCTGCCTGCACTGCCGGGCGGTCGTCGACGGCCTGGTTATCGCCAGTGCGGGAGAGGTCGGCGATGAGCCGGCGTTGGTAGCCCTGCTCCAGCGCGGTGAGCAGCACCTGCTCAACCTCTGCATCGGCGTTGCCGCCGTCGGCATTCGCGCTAACGCCAGCATTGTTCTCGCCGCGACCCAGGCGCGCGCAGATCTCACGCCAGCGCGGGCGCAGCGTCGGCGTTGACTTATGCTCGTAGAGCAGCACGTCCCAGGCGAGACGAATTGCCAGCAGCTCGACGATGGTATCGTCGCTGCCGCCGCCGAGCTCCTGCTCCCAGCGCAATAGCCGGGTCCAGGCCGCCCAGCCGCCGATATCCATCAGCGCCGCATGCATGTAGTCCAGCGCGGCGCTGTCCGGGATACCGAGCCGGCCGAGGGCTGAGGCGATGCAGGCCCGCGGTGAGTCGGGCAGCGCCTTGACCCGCGCGCGCATGGCGTCCTGCCCCATCATGGTCAGGCTGTAGTCCAGCGCCGCGAAGCGTCGCCAAGAGGCGTACAGCGAAAGGCCTTCCCAAGGGCGCTTCCAGGTCGCTTGCCCCATATCGAAGTAGGCCGCGCAGTGATGGCTGATGCGCTCGACGACAAAGCTCGACCAATCGTCTGCATCCAGCTCGTCCACCAGCGCGGTGAGCAGCGGCACGCCGCCGGCTGGCGCCCGGTGCTCGCTGGCTGCTGCCGCGCGCAATTGCTCCGGCGTCAGCGCGCTGGCGCACAGGTCGGCGGCCTCGCGCAGGTCGGCATTAGTGATTCGCCCACTCTGTATTTGCTCATGATACCAGCCACGGGTCATATACATGCGTGCATCGGCGATGCGCCGCAGGGTGGCCGCGGCTTCCTCGAAACGCTGGCTTACCAGGCCGTGAAAGGGGTTCACGGCAACAAAGCGATCCAGCGGCCAGACCGGTGCAATGCGGTTGCAGGCAGCATCGATCTGTTGCGCTAGTTCAGGAGTTACCGGGTCTGCATCGACCGGAGTCAGAGTTGCATAGCCTTCTGCGGCGGCAGCCTGGAGGTGTTGTTCCAGATTATGCTCGTCGAAGTGCAGGTCATTAGGATTCATGGTTGCTATCCTCAGTTGTTCGGTTTGAAGCATAGGATCAGACCACGGCATGAGCCGTTCGGTTAGGTGCGACAGGACGACGTATCGGCCACAGGCGCACGATCAGCCGAGTCACTAGCACGTCGACATAGAGTTCATTGTAGAGGTGCACCTGAATCGCTTGGCGCAGCGGGCCGCGGATGCGGGTGAACAGGTGTTGTAGGGTGATTAGGCCAAGGAACACGGCAACGATGGCGACACTCAACCCAAGGTCGAGCACGCCGCCGCCCTGCACTGGTCGTACGCTGCCGACCAGGGCATGCTCGAAGGCCGCATGCAGCCCGAAATAGCCAAAGCAGACGAATGCGCCTAGGGCGGTGGCGCGCAGCAACAGCCGGGCATTATTCTCCAGAATCAACGCCTGTAGTAGCAGCTGGGCGGTGGCAATGGCGACGATGGCGCCGGTGACGATCAGCGCCGGTTGCTCGCTTGGGTTGATGCCAAACACAAAGCCGGCAATTAGCGCCATTAGGATCGCGCCTTGGAAAGCCACCAGCCAGTGCCAGGGCTCCGGTGCACCGCCATTGAAATGTAGCATCGGGGCGCGGAAGGCATCCACGCTGCTGCCAGATGCGAGAAAGGCATGGGCCTTATACAGCGAGTGTGCGACCAGATGCAGCAGCGCCAGACTGTAGAGCCCGAGACCTGCCTCCAACAGCATAAAGCCCATTTGTGCCGACGTGGACCAGGCAAGCGACACCTTAATACTGGTTTGAGTCAGCATGACCAGCGAAGCTACAGCTAGGGTTCCAAGCCCAATAACAACCAGTGCGTCCATCGCCGGGCCGGCCACGGACATTACCGGGCTCATACGGATCACTAGGAAGGCACCGGCGTTGACAATACCTGCGTGCAACAAGGCGGAGACCGGCGTCGGCGCTTCCATCACCTGCATCAGCCAGCCGTGAAACGGGAATTGGGCGCATTTGATGACGGTCGCCAGCACGATCAGCCAGGCGGCGATCTGCAATCCCAGCGGCAGCGGCCCCTGAATGCTTTGCATAGCCGTGAATAGCGTCTCGAAGTCCAAGGTCTGCCCAGATGCGCCGATCAGCAACACGGCGGCGAACAAACTGGCGTCACCAATGCGGCTGAAGACGAATTTTTTGTGCGCGGCGAGCTGTGCGGCCGGTCGCTGAGGATAGAACAGCAGCAGCCGGTGCAGATTAAGACTGGTGATCATCCAGGCCAGCGCGAACATCAACAGATTACTAGAGACGATCAGGGTCATGATCGCCGCTAGGGTCAGCATCAGCCATTTGTGGAAATAGCCCTCGCGGTCCTCGCCGGCCATGTAGTTACGTGCATAGGTGGTGACCACGGCTCCGACCAGCGAGACTAGGGTCAACATGATTACCGTGACGGCATTGACGAACACACCGATGGCGAAATCACCGATGCCGAACGGTAGCGGCAAGGCAAACAGTCGCAGGGTATCGCCGTTGCCGAAGCCTGGCCCCATGGCGTAGCCGGCAAAGGCCATCAGCGACAGCGCGAAGGCGCTCCAGGCGACCATGGTGGCGAGCTTCGCCATGGCGGCGTTGCGCTCGGTAACGGCCCGCGGCAGGGCGCCGGCGAGCCAAAAGAGAGTTGGTACCGCCAGGGCGGCAGCGGTGCCTAGGGTCAAGACGTTTGCGGACATGATCTTCTCCTCTCAAAAATCCCATTGACGGGGATCGGCACTAAGTGATGGTGCAGAAACAAGCTAAACAGGTTTTTGGCTTGGGTGTCGCCTGCCGACTCATTCGGTACCGCTATCGGCGTCGGTATCGGTATCGGCGTCGGTATCGAACTGACCAACCCCGATTCCGATAGCGACCCCGACCCCTACCCCGATTGCACTCCCCGCCGATGTCTGGATAGCGTTGTATGGGTTATTCATGAACCGCTACTAAGTATTGGCAGCCATCTCCTAGATAAAATCTAAGTTTTCGAACTTTTTCATCGTTTATTATCTATGTATGAGCGATGCAATGCTGGCGCCTGGGCGATAAGGCTGTGCAAATGGACCGTCGAACTTTCGCCGTGAGAGCATCCCTGTGGCGCAGGGCTGGTCTGATCCCGCCGCAGATTCAGGTTGCGGATTAATCGTATCGCCATGCTTGCACGGACTGACTTGGTAGGCTCAGACGCTGTTGCCGAGCATCTGGGTGCACGCCTTGCGCGCAATCCCTGCATAAGCCGAGATGCTGATAACGGCCGCAACTGTCGCGGAATGCAGTACGCTGTTACGCTGACGGAGGGATTGGATCGCGTCTGCATGACCCAAGGCCCATCTGCCCACCGAGGACGCCCGGGGATTGCTGGCTCGGTTCAAAAATTCGCCCAGAGCGCACCAGGTATATTGGCTGAAGCGCGCTGTCGACGCAGGGGCTTAGCAGCTGCTGACGCCCGTCAACGCATTCGAAGAGTGCGAATTTCTGACCTTGAAAGTATTCGAAGATCTGGACGACGAGATCGTCGACCGAGAGCGCAAATGTGATCAGGTGCGCCTAAACCCAGATAAGAACCCGGACAAGAACCCGGACAAGAACCGCGATAAAACCGAGACCCGGCTCTCGGCCATGACCGCCCTTTTAAAGACCGTCACTCTGGCTCCCAACTTGCTGCAATTATTCCAATCAGGCATTCGACAGGACAAACGAGCGGCTTGCCGAGCTGGTCGAGTCGATTGATCGGCTGGAGGAGATGATCATCGGCTATTTGAAGGCATCGATCACGACGCTCCGCTATCGGAATGCCGATCCCCTGGCTATCCGGCGCATCCACCTGGACGGCGAGGGGCGATTCGCAGCTATTCCAGTAGGGTTTAGCAAGAGCCTCGTGCTAGGCTGTCGAAATGTCCTGAGTTTTGATGCCAAACCGATTCCGGGTCTTGGATTGCTTCATCGAACGCCCTGGGGAAGCCTAATCGGGGTCGGGGTCGCTATCGGAATCGGAATCGGAATCGAATCCGCTCATCGATCAAAGCAGCCAGCTCGATACCAATCCCGAATTCCGACCTTGACACCGATCCCGACACCGACTAAGCATCCATAAACCGGGAAGCGCTTGTTTTAGTGAGACTGCGGATTTCGACAGCCTAGCCTCGTGCTCTGCTGCGGAAGTCGCGAGACCGTTTGCAGTCGTCATCGATAACCCACGATGAGCGATCAAGACAACGATAAACAGCAGAAACGGTAGCGGGACATCCGCACCGCTGCACTAGGGATTTAGCCAGAGCCGATACCACTCCACCAGCGAATCTGCCAGAGAAGCTGTGCGGCGAATCTCCTCGGCGAACAGCTCGGAACCTGGCATGTGGATAAACGCTCAATGCAGATAAACCGGTTGTTCGTCGTAGATCAGGTCTTCCATCCGGCTTAGAGCGGCCTCGCGCCCCGGGCGGTTCAGTAGAACCAGCAGCACGATCCATTTGAGTTCGTCGACGGAGACCAGGTGTTGCTCGATGGCCACCGCGCGATCGATCACCAATTCGCGGCTCAGTGGGTCAAGGATGCCACTTTGCTCCAGGAAGAGCAGCAGACCACGGGCGTCAAGATCGAGCCGTTGGCACTCCGACTCGGTGTAGATGCGCATTGCGTCGACGCCACGGGGCGCATGTCCCGTATTCGCCATGCGCTTGGCAAGATCGTCGAGCCAGGTCAGCGCCTGTGCGATCTCGCTACTGGAGAAACCGGCTTCGGACAGCTCGTTTTCAAGTTCGTCTTGGCCGATTGACGGACGGGACTCGTTGTCCATGTAGTTTTCGTACAGGTAAATGAGAACGTCGACCATGTTTTCGTACATGCACCAACCTCGGGGCGGCCATGAGCCGGGTTTAGCATCGACTGTTCTTGGTCCGCGACCGTTGGACGTGAAACAAAACAGCCAGGATTAAGGAAATTTCCGTCGAGACATTATTTTAGTCCATTTTTGTACCCGTGAGGCTTTCTTTTCGCCCTCTTCATTCACAGAGCATTCATAACCCCAGCCAAGCATTAGAATTCGCTGGTATCGGCGGTTAGCGGGGCGCGTAAAAAATGCAAAAAGGAAAATTGCAAGAACCAGGGACTTGGTTCCTGCTTCATCATTTTTTCCGAGAGTTGCCTATTGCTTGCCATTGCCTCTACCCTGCACGCACCGGCTGAAGCGGCCACCTGGGTGGGATGATACATGTCCCTGTAGCTCCAGCAACAGGAGCATGGAGGAAACCACTTGCGCCGAGAGTCCGGAACGACCGATCAGTTCGTCTGGTGCAATCGGATCATGCCCCATACAATCGAGTAACAGGCGATAATCGGGATCGAAGGCATCGTCCGATTGTGCCGGTCCGGGCTGCACTGCTGTGGCGCCTTGTTCGGCTGGTGCGGGTGACTCCGCGATCAACCGTCGTAGTTGCGGATCGAGTTCTTCGAGTATCTGCTCGGCGCTGTCCACCAGTTTCGCACCCTGACGGATCAATTCATGGCAGCCGCGGGCAAGCGGATTGTGGATCGAGCCCGGAATTGCGAATACCTCACGTCCCTGCTCGGCGGCATAGCGGGCAGTGATCAGCGAGCCGCTGCGCGGCGCGGCTTCGACCACCAGGGTGCCCAAGCTCAGGCCGCTGATGACGCGATTGCGGCGCGGAAAATGGCTGGCTTTTGGGCCGGTTCCCGGTGGGAACTCGGTGACCAATGCTCCAGATGCACCGATCCGCCATGCGAGATCACGGTGTGATGCCGGGTAGACGCGATCCGGTCCAGTGCCGAGCACTGCGATGGTACGACCGCTTTGCAAAGCGCCGGTATGCGCAGCCCCGTCGATACCAATGGCCAAACCGCTGGTGATGGTCAGGCCGAGTCCAGCCAGATAACTGGCAAACTCGCGGCTGGCGTCGATACCGCCTCGGGTTGGATTGCGGCTGCCGACGATGGCCAGCTGAGGTTCGCACAGCAGGTCCGGATCGCCGCGTAAGAACAACACTGGAGGTGGTGCGTCCAGGGTCGCAAGCAATGGCGGATAGCGGCGATCGTCGAACGTCAGGATGCAGGTTGCGTCTTGCTCGGTCCAGGCGAGTGCGGTATCGATCGTAGTCTGATCCGGAGCCTGTATAGCTGCAATTGCGCTGTTGGACAGCCCCACATCCAGCAGTGATTTATGCTCGGCCGAACGCGCCGATGCGGCACTGCCGAAGCGTTCTATCAAACGCAAGATAGTGCGTGGGCCGACACCGGGGGCTAAGGTCAGCGCCAACCAGTGCGTGAGCCGATCGCGTTCGGCCGGCGTCATGGAGCAGGCATCCTGTCAGGCAAAGGCATTTCTCTTACAGATCGCGCGGTGCCGCCACGATCTCACCGATATGCATCGCCTGGGTTGCATACATCACCAAAGCGAAGCTTACCTTGGGAAAGACCCGAAACACCATGATGATACCGGAGCGAGAGTCCGGCACGATGTACTGATCGGACTTGCGTGAGGCCCTGCGATGCAGTGGCAATGGCGCATTCGGATCGGGCCTGTCGCGCTCCCAGCCGTCGAGTTCCCAGTCGCCATACCAGAACGAGGTATCCAACGGCGTCTCGTTACGCCAGTTCCAGGCGGTCCGGTTGGAGCGAACCTGATCCCGCCGCAGGTCGCCTCCGCGATAAACCGCGAATACCTGGCCTAATTTTACGCCTTGGCGTGAGCCGCGATTCAGCACCACGGTGTCGAATTGGCCAATTTGCGACACGCCGTTCAGCACGGCGATGATTTTACCTTCTAAACCGGCTGGCGCCGGCTCCGGAAAAAAGCTGCGGATTGGTTTCTCCTCGCGCGCCGGGCGCACGCGATCACCAACTGCGACCTCCTTGTGTGCGCGGGTCACCATCAATGTCGCTGGATCGCCGAGTCGGTCTAGCCGCGCCGATGCGACATAGGCTGCCTCGTAGCCGAGCACCTCATCGGTGTCTGGATCTTTGTATTCTTGCCCAGGCCGTAATACGTCGTAGAGGTCATTGTCGGCGGTAAGAATGCTGCGAACAAAGAACAGGCCGCCGGTGCCAGCCAAGATACGCCGCTCGGGAAAGCCGACCACATAGGGTGCCTGATCGATTTTCCGAGCCGCAGTGACGATGGGACGCGACAGAAACGGAGCCACGGTGTTGATCGGAATGGCCGGTATGGCCCGATCGAGTTCAGTCACGCGTATCCGCGGGGAGAGCTTGACGGTGCGCATACCGCCGCCGCCGCGAGCGGTTCGGATGCGTGGACGTCCATCATCGGAGATGAGCTCCAACACATCGCCCGGGTAGATAAGGTTAGGATTCGCGACACTGGGATTTTCTTGCCAAACTTCCGGCCATAGCCAGGGATCGCGCAGGAAACGGCCCGCGATATTCCATAGGGTGTCGCCGGGCTGCACCACATAGGTGCGCGGCGCATCCGGGGCCAGCTGCACCTGGGCCGCCAGCGGCATGCTGGACGCCAACAGGGTGAATACCAGCAACCGTATCGACATCGGTGTTGACGCCAACAGGGCCGTCGCTGTAGCCAGTGCTCTGCTGCGGAAGTCGCGAGACCGTTTGCAGTCGTTGTCGTTGCCGTAATCGTGGTCGTTATCGATAACCCAGGATGAGTGATCAGGATTACGAAAATGATGACGACAACGACAAACAGCAAAAACCGTAGCGGAACATCGGCACCGCTGCACTAGGTTGTACAATACAATCCGAAGCCTGGTCGAAGTTCTGCGCAGGCCGCTCGCGCGGCTATCGGGATAGATCATCATGATTGCTATTCATTACTCCTCATTATGCGAGCTGGAGTTTGGCCCGGGTAATCTGCAGGTCCTCGAGCGCAAACAACTGGTGCCGCCGCATGGATCAACCCGGGCGCGTAACTTCGGAGCGGCCTTGCGTGATAGTGTATCATCACGATATTAACGCAAAGCGCCGGCATCAGACGATAAAGCAGCTTCAATTCTTAAGACGAGCAAGCAGCTTCGATTCTTAAGACGAGCCAGATCCAGCGCGATCTTCGTTACCTGAATTCTGTGCATTCCCATGGCCATTCGAGACATCCTCACCTTTCCCGACCCACGCCTACGACAAAACGCCAGACCGATCGAGCAGGTGGACAACAGCATACGACAATTAGTAGACGATCTATTCGAAACCATGTACGCGGCCCCCGGTATCGGCCTCGCCGCGACCCAGGTCAATGTCGATAAGCGCGCCGTCGTCATCGATATCTCGCAGAGCAGAGACCAGCCGCTTTGCCTGATCAACCCGCGCATTCTGACCAGCAGTGGCGAAGAGCAAACAGATGAGGGCTGCCTGTCGGTGCCCGGATTCTTCGAGAGCGTGACCCGAGCCGAGCGAGTCATGGTGCACGCGCTCGATCGCGAGGGCAATTCTATCGAGCTTGAAACCGATGGCCTGCTTGCGGTCTGCATACAGCACGAGATCGATCATCTCGATGGTCGCTTGTTTGTTGATCATATATCATCGTTAAAACGTCAACGCATTCGCAAAAAGCTGGAAAAAGACCAGCGTCAGACGCAGCCGGATAGAATCTCCGGAGGGCGCAGAAGAGCGATTTGATCATCCGAACCTACCGAGATCGCAATTCTTTACCCCACAGTGTTGGCTTAACGCATCGGCGACGACAATGGATGCGCCGATGCAATCCTCCGAAGTCTTTTCGCCGCCTGCGCTCTGCAAACTGCCATGCACACGACCAAACCCCGCATCATCTATGCTGGCACGCCTGAGTTTGCGGTCCCTCCGCTGCAAGCGCTGATTGCCGCGGAGTACAATATCGTCGATATTTATACTCAGCCGGATCGGCCTGCCGGACGTGGGCGCAAGCTGATGCCCTCGCCGGTCAAGCAGATGGCAATGCAGGCTGGAATTACCGTTAGGCAGCCAACCTCGTTGAACGAACCGCAGGAATTGGCAAGAATGCGGGCATTGAATGCCGACCTAATGGTGGTTGCAGCCTACGGTTTGTTGCTGCCACCAGCAGCACTCGATGCCACGCGTCTCGGATGTATCAACATCCATGCCTCATTACTGCCGCGTTGGCGCGGTGCAGCGCCAATCCAGCGCGCCATTCTCGCGGGAGATACGCAAACCGGCATTTGCATCATGCAGATGGAAGCCGGCCTGGATACCGGCCCAGTGTACACCTCGACAGCCCTGATGATCGCCGATGACGAGACCGGTGGGAGCCTGCATGACCGCCTCGCATTGCTCGGTGCCGAAGCACTGATAAGCGCGCTGCCAGGCATCCTAGACGGGAGTCTGATGCCGAAGCCGCAGAACGAGACGCTGAGCACTTATGCAACAAAACTCAGCAAGCAGGAAGCCCGGATCGACTGGAGCAACACAGCCATCGAGATCGAACGCCAGGTGCGCGCATTCAACCCATGGCCGGTCGCAGAGACCAGGCTGAACGGCGATTTGCTGCGTCTATGGGCAGCTCGAGCCCTGGAACAGACCGCGCCTGGCCGGCCTGGCCAAGTGTTTGCTACGGGCCGAGACGGGATCGATGTGGTCACCGGAGCAGGATTGCTGCGTATCACCCGGCTGCAGGCCGCGGGCAAACGGCCGATATCGGCGTTCGACTTTGTCAATGCCCATGACCTGGACGGTGTCTTGCTTGGCTGACGCAAAGCGACCACCCAAGATCAGTCCGGCCGGTGTTCAGGTGCGCGCCGCGGCTGCCCGCTCGGTGCATGCAGTGCGCGCTGAGGGGCGCTCCCTAACAGACCTGATCGCCCAAAACGCGGCGGAATTCGACCAACGCGATGCCGCGCTTTACCAAGCGCTCTGCTTTGGAACCCTGCGCCTGCTGCCGCGTCTTGATGCGCTCACAGCGCTCTTGCTGAGCCGTTCCCTGCAGCCCGGCGACCTCATCCTGAAGGATTTAATCGCCGTGGGCTTGTACCAATTAACCAGCATGCGCATACCGGAACATGCGGTTGTAGCGAGCACAGTCGCCGCAAGCCGTACTTTGGGCAAAGCGCGAGCGACCGGGTTGGTGAATGCCACCTTACGTCGCTTTCAACGCGAGCGCCCGGCACTGCTGGCATGTATTGCGGATGACCCTGATGCGCGCTGGCTGTTCCCGCACTGGCTGCTGACACGCTTGCAGGCCGCCTGGCCCGACTCTTGGCAGACCATTGTCGACGCCTGCAATAAGCAGGCGCCGATGGCATTGCGTGTCAATCGACTCCGCACCAGCCGTCGCGAATATGCCGCTCTGCTTGCAGCCCAGGGCTTGTCCGCACGGCCGTTGCCAGTGGCGAAACCTGAACCGGGGAGGCTTGATGAGCGCGGCACAATGCCGACGTTCATGCTGGCCCCGGAGTTAGAATTGGAGCATGCGCTGATCCTTGATCAGGCGTTGCCGACGCATGCATTGCCGGGGTATATGGACGGACTCGTGTCGGTGCAGGATGCATCCGCCCAATGGGCCGCGGCTTTGCTGGATGCCCGTGTCGGAGACCAGGTTCTTGACGCCTGCGCGGCGCCTGGCGGCAAAACCGCCCACCTTCTCGAACGCGGTGCGGCTGGGATCAATGTCACCGCCATCGACATCGACCCCGAGCGCTTAAAGACCTTGCAGCAGAATCTCGATCGGCTTGGCTTGAGCGCACGCGTGCAGGTCGCCGATGCATCCAGGGCAAACGCGGATTGGCGCGGGGCGCCTTACCAACGCATTCTGCTGGATGCGCCCTGCTCGGCTACCGGTGTCATCCGGCGACATCCGGATATCAAATGGCTCAGACGCGACGCCGACATCGCCGTATTGGTCTCGACGCAGCGCGCAATGCTCGATGCCCTTTGGCCATTGTTGGCGACAGGCGGGCGGCTGGTCTATGCGACCTGCTCCCTATTACCGGAAGAAAATGACGTTCAGGTGCGCGGTTTTCTGCAACGCCATGCGGATGCTAGCGAACGTCCGATCGTCGCTGCCCGGGGGCTAGCGCGGAATCCGGGCTGGCAATTACTGCCTGAATCCGGCAGCGGCGACGGTTTCTACTATGCCGTGCTGGAGAAATCGTCATGATTTCCCCAGATGCACATCGAACCTGGCGAGCGATCGTGGCCATCAGCCTGTTGCTCTGCACCCTGGTCGCGTTTGCCGCAAAGGAATTCGACGTTATCGACGTCAGT
Source organism: Thiohalocapsa sp. PB-PSB1 (assembly GCA_016745215.1). Lineage (GTDB taxonomy): Bacteria > Pseudomonadota > Gammaproteobacteria > Chromatiales > Chromatiaceae > Thiohalocapsa. Next base: position 1,004,852 of record CP050890.1, on the reverse strand, counting down.
ACCCGCCTGGTGGACGACGCTTTTCTGATGGACGCCCAGATCGACTACGAATTCAGCGAGCGCGCCCTCGAGGCCCTTGATAACGGCGTGCCGCTGACGCTCGAGGTGCATATACAAGTACGTCCAGAAGACGCCTGGCTTTGGGAAGCCAGTCTGGTGGATCAGCGCCTGCGTTACCGGATTCGCTATAAACCACTGTCCGAGCGCTATCTCGTTTCGCGTTTGCCCGGCGAGAGCGGACGCACCTATGTTACGCGCGAGGCGGCGATTGAGGCGCTAAGCGAAATTAAAGACTTACAGATTATCAAGTGGCCGCGCCTCGATCCCGATCGGGTCTACCAGATTCATATCCGAGCAGCCCTTGACATCGAGGAATTACCACTGCCTCTGCGGCCCATGGCTTATCTCTACCCGTCCTGGAAACAATCCAGCGCATGGACTAAATGGCCGCTCATCCCCTGAAACCATTACGCCGCTGGCTCGCCCATCCCGGCGCCATCGGCGTTGGACTACTGCTGATTGCCCTGATGGTTGCATTGCACCTGATGAGCAATGCAGTACAGAACTCGGAGTTCCTGAGCCGCGCCTTTGTTCCGCTGCTGACGGTGGTATTGTTTGGCCTATTTGCGTTGGCGCTGATGGTGGGCGTAAATGTGATCCGGCTGGTCTTGAACTATCGGCATCAAACAGTCGGCTCGCGACTCACGGCACGGGTGGTGCTGTTGTTTGCGCTGATCGCACTGCTGCCGCTGGGGGTGGTTTATTACTACTCGCTGGGCTTTCTGCTGCGCGGCATCGACAGCTGGTTCGACGTGGAAATCGACAGCGCCATGGAAGATGCCCTAAAACTGAACCGGGCTTCGCTCGACCTGAACCAACGCGTGTTGATGAAATACAGTGCGCAGCTGCTGGCTGGCGTTGAGGATCGCTCCGCCACCGCGCTGACACTGGCCCTCGACGACTTACGCCGCCAGGCTGGCGCATTGGAGCTGACCGTGTTCGAGCCCAACGGCCAAGTCATCGGCACCGCCATTGATGATCCGACGCAACTGGTGCCCAATCATCCCGAGCGCAAAGTCATGCAGGGGCTGCGCCTGGGTGCTGACTATGTGGGCCTGGAAACCAGCGAGGATGGTGAACTGATCGTGCGCGTATTGGTAAACGACCCGCGTTCGCGACCTTTGCTGCTGCAGGCGATTTTCCCAACTTCGACACGTATCAGCGAACTCGCCGCAAAGCTCGAGGACGCCTACAACCGCTACAGGGAGCTTTCTTTCCTGCGCCGATCCTTGAAATTCAGCTTCTCGCTGACATTGTCGCTGGTACTGGTGTTCGGACTCATGGCGGCACTGCTCGCAGCATTCGCCACCGCACGCCGTCTGGCTGCGCCAGTGGCGGATATTGCACGCGGTACCCGAGAAGTGGCCGCCGGAAATTACGAGCAGCAACTCCCGCTGCCGGCGTATGACGACGAGCTGGCATTTCTGGTCGCCTCGTTCAACGCTATGACTCGTCGCATTGCCCAGGCGCGAGATCATGCTGCAAGCAGCCAGCGGGTGGTAGAGGAACAGCGCAGTTACCTGGAAACCGTGCTGGGCCGACTCTCCAGCGGTGTGATCGCCTTCGATGATGCACTTAATCTGGGTACCCTTAACCACGCATCACGCCAGATCCTGCGCCTGCCCGACATTGGCGACGCGCAACTCTCGCTGGAGGCGCTGGAGGCGGCCCATCCAAGACTCACTCACTGGGGCGAGACGGTGCGTCGACGAATCAAGGCCGGTCAGGAATGGCGAGAGGAGGTGACACTGATCGGCAATGAAGGTCGCCAGGTGCTGATGTGCCGAGGGAGTCCACTGCCCAGCACCGGTGCTCAATCGGTCGGCCATGTGGTAGTGTTCGACGACATCACCAAGCTCATCCGTGCCCAGCGAGACGCGGCTTGGGGAGAGGTTGCACGCCGCCTGGCACATGAGATCAAGAATCCGCTAACGCCTATCCAATTGTCCGCAGAGCGGTTGCGCCATAAACTCTTGCCCAAGCTTCAGGACATGGATGCGCGTCTGGTCGATCGCGCGACTCACACCATCGTGCAGCAGGTGGAAGCGATGAAGGCGATGGTCAATGACTTCGCCGATTATGCGCGCACACCGCAGATGCAAGACGAACCTTTCACGCTGGATACACTGGTCGGCGAGGTCATCGAACTGTACCGCGCCAGCGCCCATCAAATCAGGCTGAATCTCAATGCACCTGGCGCCTTGGTGCGCGGTGATTCAAAGCGCCTGCGTCAGGTGGTACACAATTTGATCAAGAATGCGAGCGAGGCGTTGGAGGGACGGCGCAACGGCTGCATACAGGTGAGTACGAGGCTGATCCAAGGCGATGATGCACCGGCAATCGAACTCAGTCTGGAAGATAATGGCGGCGGCATTCCTAACGAGTTGATCGATCGGCTGTTTGAACCCTATGTAACCTCGAAGGACAAAGGCACCGGCCTAGGATTGTCCATCGTCAAGAAGATTATTGAAGAGCACGGCGGTATCATCGTCGCGGACAATGCGGAACATGGCGCGCGCTTTACGGCACGATTGCCAGTTTGGCGCGCAGATCCGCCCGTATCTGAACCGCCGCCCCGGCAAATAGGAGCATCATGAGCGCGACCCATATTCTCGTTGTGGACGACGAGCCAGACATTCGTGAAACGGTGCAGGATATCCTCGAGGATGAAGGCTACATCGTAAGCAACGCCGAGAACGGCGGAGCAGCCCGGCACGCCCTGCGCGAGCGCCGGCCCAATCTAATGCTGCTCGATATCTGGATGCCCGACCTCGACGGCATCAGCCTGCTCAAAGAATGGGCGGAAGAAGAAGGCCTACCATGCCCGGTGATCATGATGTCCGGCCACGGGAGCGTGGAAACGGCGGTAGAGGCAACGCGCTTGGGAGCCTACGACTTCCTCGAAAAACCGCTGTCCATGGCCAAGCTGCTTCTCACTGTGGAGCGTGCGCTGGAGGCGGACAAACTGGAGCGCGAGAACATCGGTCTGCGCCGGCGCACGCCGCTGGTGCAGGAGCCTGCTGGGCGTTCTGCGGCAATGCAAAGGCTACGCGAGCAGGTCAAGCGCATCGCTCAACATGATACCTGGGTCTTGATCACCGGTGAGGCCGGTGCCGGTCGCGAGACTTTCGCGCGTTTTTTACACTCGCAGAGTGCCCGCAAGGATCGGCCGTTCGTAGATCTCGGTGTTTCCGCCATCGCCCGTGGCAACGCCGCCCGTGAACTCCTGGGCAGCGAGCAAGACGGCCATGTCCACTACGGCAGCCTGGAACAGGCCGCTGGCGGCACTTTATTGCTCGACGAGGTCGCCGATATGGATCTTGAAGCCCAAGGCCAACTGCTTGGCGCACTGGATACCGGCTCATTTCTGCGCGTAGGCGGCAGCAATCCGGTCGCCATTGATGTGCGCATCGTCGCAATCACCCAGCGCGACCTGAAGGAGGAAGTTCGCGCTGGCAGCTTTCGAGAGGATCTTTTCTATCATCTCAACGTGGTGCCATTACATATCCCCCCGTTACGAGAGCATGCCGAGGATATTCCGGAACTCCTGACCTATTATGTTGATTACTTTGCCACCCACGATAAGCTGCCATATCGGCGCTTCAGCGTCGGTGCACAAAATTATCTGCGTAACTACAACTGGCCCGGCAACATCCGTGAGCTGAAAAATCTGGTACAGCGGGTGCTCATCCTTGGTGCTGGCGACGAGGTGACGCAGAGCGAGGTCGAGTCTGCATTAGGCTCGACGCTGCCGGTGCCGACACAGCCCCCGGAGGGTCTGGTTTCCTTCGACCAACCGCTGCGGCAGGCTCGCGAGCAGTTCGAAAAAGCTTATCTGGAGTACCAGCTCGCAAAACACGTTGGCAATGTTAGTAAGATGGCAAAGGAAGCCGGTATGGAGCGCACTCATCTTTATCGCAAGCTCCGCTCGCTAGGCATCGAAATCAAGGAACGCCGTTGATTACCAACCCTGTATCCAAGCTCGAGCAACAGGCGCGACCCAGCCTCGATCCTATGTTCTGCGACACGGCCGGCGCATGAAAATTCTTATTCTTGGTGCTGGACAGGTCGGCCATTCAGTGGCAGAGAACCTGGTCAGCGAGTCCAACGACATCACGGTTGTGGACGTCCAAAACGAACGCCTGCGCGAGCTTGCCGATCGTTTCGATCTGCGCACTGTTCAGGGTCACGGTGCCCATCCTGATGTTCTCCAGCGCGCTGGCGCCGAGGATGCCGACATGATCATCGCGGTGACCAACAGTGATGAAACCAACATGGTCGCATGCCAGGTGGCTTACACGCTGTTCCATACTCCAACCAAGATCGCTCGGGTCCGCGCACCGAGCTTTTTGGAACAACAAAACCTGTTTGGCCCCGATGCCTTACCCATTGATGTGCGTATCAGCCCAGAGCAGCTGGTTACTGATTATATCCTGCGCTTGATCGAGAACCCCGGCACCCTACAGGTTACTGACTTTGCGAACGATCGCGTGCGGCTGGTAGCGGTACGCGCCTACTATGGCGGTCTGCTAGTGGGTCACGAACTGCGTACGCTGTATGAGCACATGCCTCAGGTGGATGTGCGGGTGGCTGCCATCTATCGTCACGATCGCGCCATTCAACCGGATGGCGACACGGTTATCGAGGCCGATGACGAGGTTTTTTTCATCGCCGCCCCGCAGCACATCCGCTCGGTCATGGGCGAGCTCAGGCGTTTGGAAAAGCCCTACAAGCGATTGACTTTTGCTGGCGGCGGCAATATTGGTACAAGGCTGGCGCGCGCCACTGAGCGCGACTACCGAGTCAAGGTCATCGAGCACAATTTAGGACGCTGTAAGCAAATCGCCGAGGTGCTGGAGCGCAGTATCGTATTACACGGCGATGCCGCCGATGAGGAGCTGTTATTGGAGGAAAATATCGAGGATACGGATGTATTCTGTGCCGTGACCAACGATGATGAGGCGAACATCTTATCGGCCATGCTGGCCAAGCGCCTTGGTGCGCGCAAGGTAATGGCATTGATCAATCGTACGGCATACGTGGATTTGGTTCAGAGCGGTCCTATCGATATTGCCATCTCGCCGCAGCAGGCCACGATTGGCAGCTTACTCAAGCACATCCGTCGCGGCGATGTGGTGGTAGTACACTCATTGCGTCGTGGCGCTGCCGAGGCCATCGAGGCCATCGCCCACGGCGATCAAAGCTCGAGCAAGGTGGTCGGGCGCCCGATTGAGGCCATCAGCCTACCCAAAGGGACTGACATCGGCGCCATCGTGCGCGGCGATGAGGTCATTATTGCCCACCACGACGTCATCATCGAGTCAGAGGATCATGTAATCTTGTTCCTGCAAGATAAACTCAAGGTACCCCAGGTGGAGAAACTGTTCCAAGTCGGAGTCACATTCTTCTGATGGACAGAAGACGGCAATCGATCCCGTTGCCGAGCATTGCCGGTCGCATCAACCAAAGTCTTCCTCCCGCGGCACCCAGCGCCAAGCCATGAAACGATTCATCGCCGTCCAGACCGTGCTGGGCCTGTTGCTGATGGTCTTCAGCATCACCATGTTACCGCCGGCATTGGTGGCTTTAGCCTATGGCGACGGTTCTGGCATGCCATTCGTCTACGCCTTTTTGGTCATTCTTGGTATAGGTATGCTGATCTGGCTGCCGGTGGCGCATAGACGCCAGGAATTGCGTATACGCGATGGCTTCTTAGTGGTGGTGCTGTTTTGGGTTGCGCTCGGCTTATCTGGCGCGCTGCCATTCTGGATTTCACCGGAACCGGATTTGTCCCTGACGGATTCCATATTCGAGTCCTTATCCGGCCTGACGACCACCGGAGCGACGGTGATCCTCGGCATTGATGAATTGCCGCATTCGATGCTCTGGTATCGCCAGCAACTGCAATGGTTCGGCGGCATGGGTATCATCGTGTTGGCGGTAGCAGTGCTGCCGATGCTCGGTGTCGGCGGCATGCAGTTATATCGTGCAGAAACCCCAGGGCCAATCAAAGATACCAAACTGACCCCTCGCATCACCGAAACGGCTAAGGCCCTGTGGTACATTTACCTCGGTCTTACCATCGCCTGCGGCTTAGCCTATTGGGCCGCCGGTATGAACGCCTTCGACGCCATCGGCCACGCCTTCTCCACTGTTGCCATCGGCGGCTTCTCCACCCATGATGCCAGTATCGGCTACTACGAGAGCAGGCTGATCGAGATGATCGCGGTGGTGTTCATGCTCCTCTCTGGGGTGAACTTTGCGTTACATTTCATCGTTGTTCGCGACAAAAACCCTCTGGTTTATGTTCGCGACAGCGAATTTCGCTTCTATCTCTTCATGATGGTGTTGGCGACCGCAATCGTCACCGTTGCGTTATTCCGGACCGATACGTATATCAGCTGGGGAGATTCCTTCATCAAAGGGCTGTTTCAAGTCGTCTCCATCGGCACCACCACTGGTTTCACCACCGCCGAGTTCTATTATTGGCCGCCTTTCACCGGGATCCTGCTGCTATTCCTTGCTTTCGTCGGCGGCTGTGCAGGCTCCACAGGTGGCGGAATCAAGGTGATCCGTTTCCTGCTATTGATCAAGCAGGGCATGCGCGAGATCGAACGCCTAATTCATCCCAACGCACAATTGCCAGTTCGCGTCGGTGGCAAGGTTGTCAACCATCGCATCGTCGACGCGGTCTGGGGTTTTTTCTCCCTGTACGTTGCGGCATTTACGTTTATGTATCTTGCATTAGCCGCCACCGGGCTGGATCTATTAACCGCATTCTCGGCGGTTGCTGCTTGCATCAATAACCTGGGTCCCGGGCTGTCCACCGTTGGTGCCGACTATCACGATATGCATGATGCCGGCATCTGGATTTTGTGCTTTGCTATGTTACTCGGCCGCCTGGAGATCTTTACGTTGTTGGTGCTGTTAGCGCCGGCCTTTTGGAAGCGATGATTGCGCAACCTAAGCGGAGGTGATGCACATGAACGCAATACCGAGCAGCTATCTGAATCTGATCAATCCGCTCATCGAAGCTGCCCGTGGCTTTGTTGAAAGCGGCGATCACCTAGCGCCCTTTGCGTTCATCGGCAACCTGTCTGGAGGCGGTACCTTTCCTGTCATCTTGGCTACCGGCAGCACGCTGGAGAAGGACAAATCGGCACGCGCCGTCAAGCAGTTGGCCGAGTTGCATCAGGCGGATTTCATCTTCACAATCATGGAGGCCTGGTTGCTGCCACCGGAGCACGCCGACCATTTCAATCAGATCATCAAGCAGTTTGGCTCCATTGCGGCTACCCCTTTCCGGCTCGACGTGGTGTCGCTGACCTTGCAGACAAGGCATGGGCTTTGGGCTGCTCAGATTCCGATCGAAAAACTGCCCTCGAAGAGCGGAAGAACGTTCGGGGAGCCCGATTTTCACCATTTCAGTTCCGCTGAAGGCCGCTTTGCCGATTTACTGCCGATCTGTGCAGATGGTGCAGGCCCCACCGGTACGTTGCATTGACCTGCGAACAGCCGCGGGCCTTAGAAGCTGTTTGGAAATTGCTGTATCAATGACTTACGCGACCCGGTCAGGTGTCCGAATGCCGAATGTCGCCCGAAACTGCGCCGTTCGCCTACTGACGACGGCCGTGACACCCTAGGGGCAGGCGTTTCCAAGAGTTTCCAAACAGCTTCTTGGGCGATTGCCGGAGAGAAACAGACCAGCTGGCGCCGGATTCTCGTTCGCCTTCTTCGACGCGGCAACCCGCCCATAGTCGCTCTATGGGCGGGTTGCCGCAACCTCGATGCCGGACGAGAAGGGGTACTGCCTTCAAAGAATGTAAGGATTCACCGCAGAGTGCGCAGAAAGGCTAAGGCGAATGCATCCCTTTACTCTGCGTTTTCTGCGTCTCCGCGGTGAATCAAACTTCATCATGGTTGAATAGCTGAACATCCTACGCAGGCAGCACCCACGAGAAGACAAGCCAAGTGGTAGGTTTCTCGACAGAAATCGGCTTATGCCCACTGGTGTAAGCAAGACCTTCGCATCAGGAAAAACGGGCCTTGATCATCATCGGGCGATGGTCGAAATCGCGGAACTCACAATTCATCCCCAGGCCATTCCTAGTCGGATTTGTTGCTGCTCCGGGTCACGGGAAGTACCGACAGCTCCGAGCGCACCAGCGCGTAATCTTCGTCGCGGGCGCCGCTGAGGGTGGTTGCGGTCTGTTGCTCTGAGATTCCGAGTCCATTCAGCGTCTCGGCTGCAAGACGCAAGCTGGCTTCCACCGCCTCCGGCAGCGCCTTGCTGGCACCGGCACGATACAGCGCATCGCAGATGGTCAGATCGCGGGCGCGCGCAATGATCTTGGCGTTCGGTGTGCGGGCGCGGATCAGAGCAGTCGCATTGACAGCAGCTTGGGCGTCATCGATGGTGATCACCACCAGTTCAGCACGCTCTACATCCGCCACATCCAATAAATGTGGGTCGCAAATATTGCCGAAATAAACTGGATAGCCATCGTTGCGCCAACTCGCAACCAGTTCGGCATTCGCGTCGAAGGCGATGTAACGAATGCCGTATGTGGACAGAATGGCGCCGATCGTATGCCCAACGCGTCCGTAACCAGAGATGATCACGCGTGGGGATGAGGCCGGGTCGGCCTGGTATTTGAACTCATCCTGTACGCCAACATCGTTTTGCGGCAGGCGGCTGGCCAGTAAATTGCCGAGTTTGACCAACAGCGGTGTTAGCAGCATGCTCAGCGAAATCACCGATACGGCCATCAAAAACACCCGATCATCAATGATCTGCAATGCCTTGGCAGCCCCAAACAGCACAAAGCCGAATTCTCCTGCCTGGGACAGCAAAAAGGCAACGCGCAACGCCGTCGCCTGTGATTTGCCAAACCCAAGACACAGCAGATAAAGCAATATCAGCTTGATGGCCAACAATGCCAGCACATGTTGCGTAAACAGCCATGGATGATCGGCGAGCACGGTAAGATCTACGGACATGCCGACGGCAACGAAAAACAGGCTCATCAACAAACCTTTGTGAGGCTCGACGCTGGCCCCGATCTGCACACTGTAGCGTGAACCAGACAGCATGATCCCCATTAAGAATGCGCCCAGCGCCATGGACATACCAGCCATATCCATAGCCCAGGCGGCGATGAAAACCGACGACATGACCACCAGGAAAAATGCCTCCTGGTTATGTTTTCGTGCCATCAGGTCGAGCACATAGGGGACCAGATAGCGACCGCAAAGCAGCACCAGGCCAAGCATCAGACCAATGACGCCCAGCTGTTCCCAGAATGATGGACCGGATGGCAGCGGACCATGCTCGACAAGCACAGGCATCAGCGCGATCATGGGAACCACCGCCAGATCCTGCATCAACAAGACCGCAAAAGATGTTTGACCATGATGGGTCGCAATCTCTCCTTGGTCATGGAGGAGTTGCAGCACCAAGGCCGTGGATGATAGCGCAAGGCTCAGCCCAATCAGGATCGCAATCGGCCAATCATCGACGAACAGGCGAAAATAAAACGCCAGGGCTAGGCCTGCGGTCAGAATTTGTAATGTTCCAAGCCCGAACAGGGCACGGCGCATTTCCCAGAGGCGACGTGGATACATCTCCAGACCGATCACGAACAATAGCAGTACAACACCTAATTCGGTGAAGTGGCGCAGATCCTCGACGTGACTGGTGATCGAAGGTCCAATGGCGTTGATCAGTATGCCAGCAACCAGCAGGCCAAGAATCGAGCCAAGCCCGAAGTGCCGGAACAGCGCGACGGCGATCGCGGAGACGACCAGCAGGAGGGTGGCGGAATAGACGAAAGATTTGGGATCCATTGCGTTTAGATAAGATGATCGCGTCAATGATCGAAACGTACAGCAAGAGGCCCTTCCTGCATGGCCGCAATCTGTTCGCGCAGGGCCAGCAGGTGGTCTTGCCAATAGCGCTGTTCGTCAAACCAGGGGAACGCGGCCGGAAATGCCGGGTCAGCCCAGCGGCGTGCTATCCAGGCGGCGTAGTGGATTTGGCGCAAGGTACGCAGTGCCTCGAGCAGATGCAATTCGCGCAGATCGAAATCGCGGAACTGGCAGTAGCCTTCCAGTACGTGGTTCAGTTGCTGTGTCATGTCATCGCGATCACCGGACAACAGCATCCATAGGTCTTGCACCGCGGGGCCAGTGCAAGCGTCGTCCAGGTCGACGAAGTGAGCTCCGTCGTCGGTCCAAAGCAGATTGCCGCGGTGGCAGTCGCCATGCAAGCGGATCGGGCAGCAGCGACCAGCACGTTGGAAGCAGGCACGGATTTCGTCCAACGCATGTGCGAGAACGCCACGGTAAGGCAGTTCCAAGTCGCTTGGGATCCAGCCCGCATCGAGCAAATAGGCGCCGGGCTCCTCACCAAAGCTCTGGATGTCCAGAGTTGGGCGACAGTGGAATGGCTTGGTCTCGCCGATCAGGTGCATGCGACCCAGCAGGAGCCCGATTCGTCGCAGCACGCTCGGGTCATCGAGTTCCGGGGTGCGTCCGCCTCGGCGCTGGGTAAGCGAGAAGCGATATCCGGCACAGCGCAGCAAGGTCTGTCCGTCCAACACCAAAGGCGGGACGGCTGGGATCTCCTGTGCGGCAAGTTCCAACGTGAAGTCATGCTCTTCGAGAATCGCCGCATCGCTCCAGCGCCCGGCGCGGTAGAACTTGGCGATCAGCGGTGCGCTCTCTTCGATACCGACCTGATAGACGCGGTTCTCATAGCTGTTCAAGGCCAGTAAGCGACCGTCCACCCGATATCCCACTGACTCGACGGCATCCAGCACTCGGTCCGGGGTCAGGCCAGCATAAGGCGTTTCGCTGGCGTCTTGTGTGTCAAGAGTGGACATGCCTTAGTCGCGCAGCGCTCGGCCAAGGGAAAGCAACAGCAATTCGGCATCCGAAAGCTTGGCGCGTTCGGTGATCATTGCGCGCAGCTGGGCTGGTTCGTCGGTGATCAGGTTATCGACACCGTAGTCGAGCATACGCGCCATGTCGGCCGGATCATTGACGGTCCAAACATGGGTCTGCAATCCTGCCCGGCGATTTGCTCGCACCCGTTTCGCCGTGACCTGGTGGAGATTCATGCTCAACAGGTCGACATCGAGTTTCCTTGTGTCGCCCACCGCCACCGATACGATCTGTCCGATGCGCAGCTCCGGCGCCAGTTCGCGTACTCGCGCCAGACCTTGTTGACTGAGCGATGTGATGATGCAGCGTTCGGCAAAATCCGCCTGCTGCACCAAATCGACGACACGCTCTGCAAGCTGTTGGTCATGGCCGTTGAACTTGAGTTCAATGTTAAGATCAATTCTACGTCCGGCGGCGATCAGCGCTTCCTCGAGGGTTAGAATCCGCTCACCGAAAAAGTCCTCTGAAAACCAGCGTCCAACATCGACACGGCGTAGGTCTTGGTATTTGGCATTCCAAATCTTGGTCGGCAATCCGGCGACGCGCATCAGATCGGTGTCGTGCAGCAACACGACCACTCCGTCGGCGGTCTCCTGCACATCGATCTCGGCATAGTCCGCGCCATCGGTGATTGCCCGGTGTATCGCCGACAATGAATTTTCAGGAGCATACCTGGAACTGCCGCGGTGTGCGGTCACCTTGACATCTTGGCCGATGCGCAGATCCTGGAGTTTGTTTTGCGCAATCAACAAGGCTCCTCCCAGCAGAACGGCAAGCAGTACGATGATCGTCCAACGCGGCATGCGCGCGGCCTTTGCCGCACGCTCCCAGCGCTCCGCTGGCAGGCCATCGACGCCGAGAATTTTAAGATAAAGATGAACGATCAGCACGGCGTAGACGGTCAGCACCAGGAAGGACATCAATGCGGTCAATGCCAACAGCAAAGCGAGGGACAGCGCACTGGCGAAGATCAGGGCTCGGATACCCTGTATAGCGCCGAGTAATTTCTCGACCAGCTGGTCGGAAAGCCAGAGCACTGCTGCCGATATCACCAGGGCCAGCATGAGATTGATGACCAACAAGGCCAATGCACGCAAACGATGTCCGCGTATCAATTCCTGGGCACGGCGCAAGGCAGACCGGCCAGTTTCGCCCTCGTACAGGCAGACTGGAATCGTCAACGCCCATTCCACCAGATAGCGACATATCACGCCAGCCGCGATGCAGCCAAGTAGCCCCCCGATGAGCAGAGCATACCGCAATTCCGGCGGACGATTGGTCAGATACCAGCTGATGTCATGATCATTGAGCAACGTCAGATAGGTGAATGCGGCAATGGCCGCGAGCGGCAGCAGCCAGGCGAGCAGAATGCCGGCCTGCCACAGCGCCAGAAGCAACAGCCGCGGCAATGCCGACAGCACTGTGGCAAGGGCGTCCATCCATCTGGTCGAGCGCCCACCGCTGGCGCCGGAGGCAATATGCATCAGACCGGCCTGTTCGGCGTAAATACTGGTGAGCGTAAAGGTCAAGGCCAACAGCGCGAACAGCAGCCCTGGTATTGACAGGGCGAATTCCACGATTGCCTCGTTGGCGATGCTAAGGCTGCCGCTGCTCAGAATCAGCCGACTTAGCACGAAGGCCATGAGCGGCACCAGCATTGCAGCTCCCAGAGCCTTGTATACCAGGTCATAGATTAGAGCGGAGCGAATCGAGCGGCCGAACAGCGCCTGCGCGTAGACGTCGTACCAGGTATCGGAGAAGCTCATCGCGATGCCGTCGACCCGCGTCCGGGCTCAGGTCGAAGTCCAGTATCCGCATTGACTTCGGATTGCGAATCAGGTTCTGAACCAAGCAGAAAAACAGACGAATCGGCGCGCTTCATCTCGATTTCCGCGCGCTGGGCATTGGCGCGGACGACCGGAGCCAGGGTCAGCCCTTGAGCCAGGATGGAAAACACCACGACGATATAGGTAACCGTGACCAACAGGTCGCGAACTTCGCCTTCCGGCAACGATAGAGCGAGCGCCACCGAGATACCGCCGCGCAACCCGCCCCAAGTGAGGATGGTAATCACCGCGGGCGAAAAATTGCGAAAGCGATGCAGCAGAGCAATCGGGATGCCGGTGCTGATGGCACGGGCGATCAGCACGAGTGCAATCGCCAGCAGACCGGCCGTCAGATACTGAGCATTGAACGTCAACACCAGAACCTCCAGCCCAATGAGTACGAACAACACGGCATTCAATATCTCATCGACCAGTTCCCAAAAAGTATCCAGGTGTTGACGGGTGGTGTCGGACATGGCTCCTTTGCGGCCCTGGTTGCCGATCAGCAGACCGGCGACGACCACGGTAATGGGCGCCGAGAGATGAAAATGCTCCGCCAACGCATAGCTGCCCGTGGCAAGAGCCAGGGTCACCAAGACCTCGACTTGATAATGATCCACATGACGCAGCATCAGATAGGCAAGTCCGCCGATAGCCAGTCCAAACAGAAGACCACCAATGGCCTCGAACGCGAATAGCTCGAATACATCCATAATGGTGACTTGCTCGCCACCGCTGGCGATCTCGAATAGCACCAGGAAAACAACGACCGCGACGCCGTCGTTGAACAAAGATTCTCCGGTAATCTTGGTCTCGAGGCTCTTGGGAGCGCCAGCGCTTTTCAAAATGCCAAGTACGGCGATTGGATCGGTCGGGGCGATCAATGCACCGAACAATAGGCAATAGATGAATGGAACATCAAGCCCTAGCAGGAGAAAAATCGCATAGGCGCCAACGCCCACTAAGACTGTCGAACAGAGTACGCCAAGGCTAGCCAGTAAGGCGATGGCCCATTTTTGCGACGCCAGATCCGACAATTTGACATGCAAAGCTCCAGCAAACAGCAGAAAGCTCAACATGCCGTGCAGGACGGTTGCATCAAAATCGATGTCGTTCAGCATCTGTTGGGCATCCGACTCGAGTCCGTCGCTAAAGGGCAGCGGCAGTAGCAGGAACAGCGATAACAGCAGGGCGATCAGCATCAGGCCGATTGCCGTCGGCATCTTCAGAAAACGCACGTTGAACCAACTGAACAGGGCCGACAAGCTGATCAAAATCGCAATAATGTCGGTCAGTTGCATGAGATTTGATGCTCCTTTGCGGCGGATGTTCGGTGAAGATGACGCCATGTGTCGATGATCAAGCCAGCTGCCGATTATGCCGATCTTAAAGGCGAGCCGCTGCGTGGGCGTTGGTCTGCACTGGCGCGTAACTCATATGCTGATGGTTGCCCGCCCAGCTTGACAAAGATTAAATCAGGAACTAAAACTATTACTTATAATATCTTAAAGAACTTTTGGAATAATTCACTTTAATGTTTTTCCGCGGTCTGCTCTACACTTTGATTCTCGCCATGACCTGCTATGGCTGTGCCAGCTCTACATCGCGGACCTACAGGGTAGCCGGCGAGCAGTTCGACCTCAGCAAACTTGGCAAACAGCGGGCGAACGTGGTCATGGCCGCATTGTCGCAGGTGGGTACTCCTTATGTTTACAGTGGCGCGACTCCGGGGCAAGCGCTTGATTGCAGCGCGCTCACTCAATACGCATACAGCGCGGCCGGGATCAGCATTCCGCGCGTATCCACCGCGCAGAAAGCTTCCGCAAGGCCAGTGGAGCAACAGCCCGAACCCGGCGATTTGGTGTTCTTCAAGACTGGCCCTAATCAGTATCATGTGGGCATGATGGTTGATCACGATCGCTTCGTGCACGCATCAACGTCGAAAAAACGAGTTCGGTTGTCGCATCTCGAGCAACACTATTGGCAACAGCGCTATCTTGGCGCCGGCACTTATCTGCATTAGCAATTTCGCCCCTTGTTGAAACGTTGTCGATCGGCTGCTGTCTCATTGCTCGCAGATGGTACGCTGGAATGCGGCGACAAAGCCAGTCCTTGGTGCTCGCGTTTTTCACGGCCATCGTGCACAATGTGCGGCGGTCCGGAGGGTGAAGTTACCCTGCGGTACCTCCAACTCGATCACTATTCCACGTCAGAAGGAGACGTCAGAATGTCTGAAAATAAGCCGATGAATAAGAGCCGTCGAGAGGCGATGAAGGTGATGCTGGGCGGGTTGGCAACCGTGCCGCTGATGAACCTCGTAGGTATGGCCGCTGCCCAAGCCGAGGAGCTGCCGCGTGTCGACGCCGCAACTGATCCAACTGCAAAGGCGCTGAAATATTCTGAGGATGCAACCAAGGCGGACCGCGCTGCCGCGGCACGGCCAGGCTTGGCGCCAGAAGAGCAGCATTGCGCCAACTGTCAGTTCGTGCTCGCCGATGCAGGCGAGTGGCGTCCATGCAGCCTATTCCCGGGCAAGGCCGTCAATGAGAATGGTTGGTGCGCCTCCTGGACGCTCAAAGCCGGCTAAGGAACATGCCGGAGGGTAATCTACCAACTGGCGCCAGATTCTCGTTCGCCTATGCGAAGCGGCAACCTGCTGATAGTTATTCTATAGGCGGGTTGCCACAACATCGATGCCGGACGAGAGGACAAGCCTGGTAGTCTAATTCTCCGGAGAAATCGCCTAAGGTACACGGAAGCTGCCTCGATGCTGCGGGGCAATTCTGCCCCGCGCCATGCCTCCATCCGGGAGAAAAGTAGCCTTCGGCAAGCTGAGTCCAAAGCTGGATCCAGAGTTGGGTCCAGAAAAAATCTATCATTCAAATGACTACCCCTGATGTACATCGGTGAGGCAAATCGTCGCGATTGGGTTCTACCTATGTAACGCTCGATCGTCCGAACAACCCGTTTCTCTACCACCCCAGCTCAATCCGAGTCTCTACCGCTTACCATGCCCGCGTAGAGCACTCGAAAGACATTGCTTCATCTAGCAATTGTTTCAATCTCAGCTTAGATTAATACATAGATCAGCGGCGACATCATTTTCCTTAGGACTTTGGCGATTGCCGGAAAGAAATAGACTAACTGGCGCCGAATTCTCGTTCGCCTTCGCGAAGTGGCAACCCGCCCATGATCGCTCTACAGGCGGGTTGGCCTTGTTCATAAGCTCGGCCAAGGCTTGGGGTTAGCCTCGAACGCCCCAGTATTTTAACTTTATAACCAACGTCTTACGGAAACGCCACAAGCACCCGCTCGTCAGTTGGTCGAAGTTATGAACAAGGCCGGCGGGTTGCCGCAATGTCGAGGTCGCAGAGAAGACAAACTAGGTGGTCTATTCCTCGACAGAAATCACCTTGGTCTCGGTCGTTGTCAAGTGCTATCAACGAACGCATATGCCTAAACCTAAGTCGAGTAGCCGCCGATGGCTTGACCGCCACACGAAAGATCCTTACGTTCAGCGAGCCCAACGGGAAGGCTATCGGTCCCGGGCTGCCTACAAACTGCTCGAATTGCAGCGGCGTGACAAATTGATCCGCCCTGATATGCGGGTAGTCGATCTCGGCGCAGCCCCGGGTAGCTGGTCACAAGTCATCCTGCCCTTGGTGGGCCGGAGGGGGCGAGTGATCGCGCTGGATCGACTGGCGCTAGATCCGATTCCTGGCGTGGAAATCATCCAAGGCGATTTTCACACCGATGAAGTGTTATCACATCTCATTGACATGCTGAACGGTGAGTCCTTGGACCTTGTGCTTTCCGACATGGCCCCAAACGTTACTGGTATGAAAGCAATAGATCAGCCACGTCTGATCCTCCTTGCCGAGCTGGTTCTAGAATTTACTCAATCGATGCTGAAACCTGGCGGCTCCATGGTAGTCAAAGTCTTTCACGGCGAAGGATTCGATGAATATCTCGCTGCAACGAGGCGATCCTTTCGCCAAGTTGTCAGCCGGAAGCCGGAAGCATCGCGATCACAAAGCCGTGAGCTTTACTTGGTAGCAAAGGGACTTCGCGTAGAACCGACATAACGGGCGTGGGTTATCTGGAATCTAGGCCATCCTTCATCAGACGAAAACAGATAATATAGTATGCTGGTGAAATCATATGTCGATGCCATGTTATTAACCATGTTCATCGCCGTCATCCATCCTGAGGCGATTTTACTCTACCGCTCGGATAATAATGATCACGCTTCGGCGGGAACGCCGGGTACGGTCCTAATCTTATGAGGCTAATGCCGTGAGTGACATGGCGAAAAATCTAATCCTTTGGATAGTCATCGCAATTGTCTTGATGTCTATCTTCAACAATTTCACCGCAACGCAAACTGCACCTCGCACCCTCGCCTATTCTGACTTCATCGACCAAGTCCGCGAAGGCCAGGTGAAGGAAGTCACAGTGCAAGGTAAAACGATCGAAGGTGTCGGCGAAAACGGCCAACGATTCACTACCTATAGTCCTGGCGACGACGGCATGGTTGGGGATTTACTCAACAATAATGTCGAAATCAAGGCGGCACCGCCAGAGAAGCCCTCGATGCTGATGCAAATTCTCATCAACTGGTTCCCGCTATTTATCTTAATTGGCCTATGGATCTTCTTTATGCGCCAGATGCAAGGTGGTGCTGGAGGTAGAGGTGCCATGTCCTTCGCTAAGAGTCGGGCGCGAATGCTGAGCGAAGATCAGGTCAAGGTTACCTTTGCCGATATGGCTGGGGCTGAAGAGGCTAAGGAAGAGGTTGTTGAAGTCGTCGACTTCCTGCGCGATCCTTCGAAATTTCAGAAGCTCGGCGGTAAAATTCCCAAGGGAGTTTTGATGGTGGGGCCACCAGGTACTGGTAAGACCCTGCTTGCCCGCGCAATTGCTGGAGAGGCCAAGGTTCCCTTTTTCACGATTTCCGGCTCTGATTTCGTTGAAATGTTTGTCGGAGTAGGTGCATCGCGCGTACGAGACATGTTCGAGCAAGCGAAAAAACATGCTCCGTGCATCATATTCATCGACGAAATCGACGCCGTAGGACGACACCGTGGTGCTGGCCTGGGCGGTGGTCACGATGAGCGTGAGCAGACTCTAAACCAACTGCTAGTGGAGATGGACGGCTTTGAAGGTAATGAAGGCGTCATCGTCATTGCTGCAACCAATCGACCTGACGTACTCGATCCTGCGCTTCTGCGGCCGGGGCGTTTTGATCGTCAAGTCGTCGTGCCGTTACCAGACGTGCGCGGTCGTGAGCAAATCCTGAAAGTTCACATGCGTAAGGTACCTACGGCAGAAGATGTCATCGCTTCAGTCATCGCTCGTGGCACCCCAGGCTTCTCGGGTGCCGATCTAGCTAATCTGGTGAACGAGGCAGCACTTTTTGCCGCTCGGTCGAACAAGAGACTGGTCGACATGGAAGATCTGGAAAAGGCCAAGGATAAGATCATGATGGGTACCGAGCGACGCTCCATGGTCATGTCCGACGACGAGAAAAAGTTAACTGCTTACCATGAGTCAGGTCACGCTATTGTCGGTCGGCTAGTTCCGCAACACGATCCAGTGCACAAGGTGAGTATTATTCCGCGCGGTAGAGCGCTGGGTGTTACGCTGTTTCTTCCAGAGGACGACCGCTTTAGCTACAGTAAGCAACGACTGGAAAGTTCAATCTCCAGTCTATTCGGTGGGCGTATTGCCGAAGAACTGATCTTCGGCCTCGACATGGTGACGACTGGTGCATCCAATGACATACAGCGAGCAACGGAAATCGCTCGAAACATGGTTACGCGCTGGGGTCTATCTGACAAGCTAGGTCCGCTGACCTACAGTGAAGACGAACAAGAAGTCTTCCTTGGTCATTCGGTAACTCAGCACAAATCGGTGTCTGACGAGACCTCGCACCTAATCGATAAGGAAGTACGCAACGTCATCGATCGCAATTTCGAACGTGCCAAGACTATCCTCACAGAACATATGGACGAACTGCACGCGATGGCCAATGCACTCATAAAGTACGAAACCATCGACGCAGACCAGATCCAAGACATTATGGAAGGTAAAGAGCCGCGCCCACCGAAACAGTGGACCAGCGATATCTCCCCACCAGGTGCAGGAGGTGAAACGCCAACACCTGGAGGCGATGGCAAAACCGCTGGCGGCAAATCAGCCGGTGGCCCAATCGGTGGCCCTGCCAGCGAGCATTGAATCCAAGCATTGACTGGCTCGGAGTAATAGAAAATCAGGTACCTTCGGTGGGCTAAGAAAAAATCATCTTAGCCCACCTTCGTCGCCTGCATCGGCCATCAATAAACACCCTCGTTAGCACAGCAAGCGCAACCCATGCTGCTCAATAGCAGGACTCAATCCTTGGATCTGAGCGTCCCTCGCATCATGGGTATCCTAAATGTCACCCCCGATTCGTTTTCGGACGGGGGTGATTTTTTTCTATTCGATGCGGCTCTGCGACATGCCGAGCAAATGCTTGCTGAAGGCGCCGACATCATTGATGTGGGCGGTGAATCCACAAGGCCTGGTTCTGCCAGCGTACCAACCGACGAAGAATTGCGCCGCGTGATTCCAGTAATTGACGCTATCGTGCGGCGCTTCGGTGCCCTAGTGTCGGTAGACACCTCGAAGCCTGAAGTAATGCGTGCGGCTGCCGACGTCGGCGCTGGAATGATCAATGACGTACGCGCGCTTCAGGCTGATGGGGCGCTTGACGCGGCTCGCTATGCCGAGGTCCCTATTTGTCTGATGCACATGCAAGGGCAGCCGCGGACCATGCAACATGATCCCCGCTACGATGACGTCATGACCGATATAAAACGGTTTTTTCATCAGCGGATATCAGCCTGTGCCGAGGCAGGTATTCAGCAAAACCGGCTTCTCATCGATCCTGGGTTTGGTTTTGGCAAGACCTTGGCGCATAATCTACAGATCCTTGGTAACCTGCACCGTTTCGTCGATCTATGCGCACCGATAGTTGTCGGCTTTTCGCGCAAATCGATGCTTGGAGCACTCACGGGGCGAGCACCCGGCGATCGCCTTGCCGCAAGTTTAGGTGCCGCCCTGTTGGCTGTTCAGCGCGGCGCGGCCATTGTTCGGGTACACGACGTGGCGCCAACTGTTGATGTCCTCTCCGTGTTGCGCGCCATAGCCGACTCGGATGCTGGCATTGCACAGGCCCAACATGTTGAACAGCATTCGACCCCGATGTGAATACACCGCGAAGAGTTTGTGATGTACGGAGTAGTAGGTGAAGCGTAAATATTTCGGCACAGATGGAATCCGAGGGCGAGTCGGAGAACCGGCCATCAGCCCTGATTTCGTTGTCAAGCTGGGCTGGGCCGCAGGGCGAGTGCTCGGCGGGGAACGCGGAGGTAAAGTCTTGATCGGAAAAGATACAAGAATCTCCGGCTATATGTTCGAGTCAGCCCTGCAAGCGGGTCTGGTGGCCGCTGGGGTGGACATTCGCCTGCTTGGCCCGATGCCAACCCCCGGGGTTGCCTACTTGACACGCACCTTCCGGGCTGTCGCAGGCATCGTAATTACCGCCTCGCATAATCCCTATGATGACAATGGGATCAAATTCTTTTCCGCCGATGGCGATAAACTGCCTGACGCAATCGAACTGGAAATAGAAGCCGAAATCGATCGGCCACTGGTTACGGTGGAGGCAGCACAGCTTGGCAAGGTGCGCCGCATCGAGGATGCCGCCGGGCGTTACATCGAGTTCTGCAAAGGCAGCATTCCTGCATCCATGTCCTTGTCCGATTTGAAAATCGTCATCGACTGCGCGCATGGCGCGACGTATAACATCGCTCCGTACGTATTCGAAGAGCTGGGCGCGCAGGTTGTGACCATCGGAACGGCACCAGATGGCTTTAATATCAATCGCGAGGTCGGCTCTACCAAGCCAGATGCGTTGGCGCAACGGGTTTTGGCTGAACAGGCCGACCTCGGCATTGCCTTTGACGGTGACGGCGACCGCCTGATGATGGTGGATGCTCTCGGACGGGTTGTCGATGGCGATGCGCTGATTTACATCATCGCTAAGGCACGCCTCATGGCGGGTGTCTTACAGGGGCCTGTGGTCGGCACTTTAATGACCAACCTCGGGCTGGAGCTCGCCTTGCGTCAGATTAATGTCCCCTTCCAACGAACCCAGGTCGGTGACCGCTACATCATGGAGGAGTTAAAACGCAACGATGGCATACTTGGTGGAGAGCCCTCGGGACACATCATCTGTCGCGACCGGACCTCTACCGGGGATGGCATTATCGCTGCATTGCAGGTTCTAGCAGCGCTCTCGGAACTCGGCTCCAGCCTGGCCGACGCAGCGGGTGCCGTCGAGCGTTACCCGCAAGTCCTGGTCAATGTTCGGTTGCAGCGGCGCATCGACGTGCTGTCGCTGCCGGCAGTGCAGGACGCGGTGCGCACCGCCGAGAGTGAACTTGGCGAGCAGGGAAGGGTACTATTACGACCATCCGGAACAGAGCCGGTAGTTCGCGTGATGGTGGAAGGCATGCATCCAGCACAGGTGCAGCGACTCGCGGAGGCATTAGCCGAAAGCGTTCGATCCGAGGTCGGCGCCTGAGCGGGCGATGCCGACAATTTGCTTGATAACACCGCGGCGTTTCCGCGCTCATCGCGGTTGTCCGAAAATGGCAATCAGCACGAAACCCCAGTCTCAGTAGGAGCCATTAATGTCATCGACGACCTCGATACACGGTATGTGGTCATCTCGCCTGGCGTTTATCCTGGCCGCAACCGGTTCCGCCGTCGGTCTTGGCAATATTTGGCGGTTTCCCTACACTGCGGGGGAGTTCGGAGGTGGCGCTTTTGTACTGGTCTATCTGCTCTGCGTCGCTGCCATCGGGATACCCATTATGATGGCGGAAATCATGTTGGGGCGACGCGGACGCCAAAGTCCGATCAATACCATGTGCACGCTGGCCAAGCGCGAGGGTGCAACTCCGGCCTGGCAGCTCTTGGGCTGGGTGGGTATTCTTGCCGGTTTTTTGATTCTGTCGTTCTACAGCGTTATTGCTGGTTGGACACTGGCGTATGTCGTTCAAGCCGGCTCCGGCGATTTCAGTGGCATCAATGCCGATGCTTCTGCGGCGTTCTTTGGCGACCTGGTGGGCGACCCGGCACGGCTGCTGACTTGGCATACTCTTTTTATGATCATGACGGTATTGGTTGTGGCCCGAGGCGTCGCCAGCGGATTGGAAAAGGCGGTTCAGTTCCTAATGCCGGCGCTGTTCCTGCTGCTCCTTATCATGGTCATTTATGCTTGGCAGGCTGGCGATTTTGGGGCTGCCTGGGTTTACATGTTCCAGCCTGACTTTGCCAAGCTGGAAGCACACGCGGGAGAGGCAATGCTAAGCGCGATGGGACAAGCATTTTTCAGTCTCAGTCTCGGCATGGGCGCGATTATGATCTACGGTTCCTACCTGAGCAGTCAGGCGTCGATCGGTCGGAATGTGGTGATCATAGCGGGGATGGATACCTTGGTGGCGTTGCTTGCCGGCATGGCGATTTTCCCGATCGTGTTTGCCAACGGCTTGGAGCCTGGCAGCGGTCCGGGGCTCATTTTTCAGACTCTTCCCATCGCCTTCGGACAGATGCCCGGAGGTAGTTTATTCGGCACTCTTTTCTTTGTGTTGCTGGTGTTTGCTGCCTGGACATCCGGCATCTCGCTGCTCGAACCGATGGTTGCATGGCTGGTCGAAAGTCGCGAGTTCGGTCGCCCGCTTGCCGCGATTCTGGCCGGTATCGCGGTTTGGTTGCTCGGCATTGCCTGTCTATTGTCGCTGAACCTCTGGTCCGAGTTCACTGTTTGGGGTATGGGCATCCTCGATCTGTTCGACTACATTACGGCAAATGTGCTGCTGCCGCTTGGAGGTGTCGCGATCGCCCTGTTTGCGGGTTGGGTCATGCATCGCCAGTCGTCTGAACAAGAATTCAACCTGAAGCCCGGCTCTCCGTTTTACCTACTCTGGCGTTTGCTGATCCGCTATCTGGCTCCAATCAGCGTCATCCTGGTATTTCTGGATGCGGTCGGCTTTCTCGACATCATCATCGAGTGGATCTAACGTGGCTGTTGTCAAGAAGAGCGCCCTGGTCCGTCACTCTGCCGAGCAGATGTTTCAGCTCGTTGCGGATGTAGAAGGCTATCCAAGATTTCTGCCCTGGTGTCATGCCACCGAACTGCTGTCACGCACCGAAGACCAATTGTGTGGACAAATCGAGGTCGCACGCATGGGCGTTCGACAGGTTTTCTCCACCTGCAACCGGATCGACCCGCCGCACCGGATGCAGATCGATCTGATGGACGGCCCATTCCGCAAACTCACCGGAGCCTGGACCTTCAAGGCGCTGCGAGAGGATGCTTGCAAAGTAGAACTGGAACTCGACTTCGAATTCTCCGGCCGGATGATCGACAAGGCGTTTGGCGGTGTCTTTGGCCAGATCGCCAACTCTTTGGTCGACGCCTTTTGTAAACGTGCTGACGAGGTGTACGGTGACTGACGAGCAAATTCATGTAGAGGTAGCCTATGCGCGCGAACATGCACAGGCGCTGCTGACAGTAAAGGGACCAAGCGGATTATCAGTGGCCGAGGCGGTTGAACGTTCCGGCATTCTGGATCGATTCCCTGAGATCGACTTGAAGGTAAATAAGCTAGGTATCTTTGGCAAATTGGTGCGCCTGGAGCACGTCTTGCAAAGTGGCGATCGGGTCGAGATCTATACGCCGCTGATCGCAGACCCCAAGCAAGCACGCAAGGAACGCGCGGGCGGGGCAGCAAAGTCCGGCCGCGCAAAAGAATCAGCCGAGGCGGGATCGACCTAAGTAGCGGTTCATGAATAACCTATACAACGCTATCCAGACATCGGCGGAGTGCAATCGGGGTCGGGGCCACTATCGGAATCGGAATCGGAATCGGAATCGAGAGAGAAAACGCCCTATGCCATTCGGTCATGAGCAGCGCGACGTCGAGCGTGCGGCCATCGAGTCTGTCGGCTGGGCCTAGCGCGACTGCGAGCATGTGAAAGGACAGCGTAACGCGAAGGATCAACGCCTGCGCACATCGTAGGTGCGCATCTTAGGCCATCGCGCTGAAGATTGCCGAGGGTAACGGCAAAGCGACGAGCGGGGATCGACGCCGGTCGTTTGAAAGCGCACGAGGCTCGGCGCTGGAGTGCGCTGCGATTCAGGACGTGCTTGCTGGTGTGCGATGCGTTGTCCGCAGACGACAACAGCAAGCAAAAGGCACTGCTCGATCGTCGTGTTGCCATGCTCACGCAGCTCGGACAGCGTGGCGACGCGGTCAGCGAGGAGCTTGGCGGATAGCGGGTTGGTCAGTTCGATACCGACGCCGATAGCGGTACCGAATGAGTCGTCAGGCGACACCCAAGCCAAAAACCTGTTTAGCTTGTTTCTGCACCATCACTAAGGCGGTTACCGGAGAGAAACAGACCAACTGGCGCCAAATTCTCGTTCGCCTTCGCGAAGCAACAACCGGCGACAAAGAAGGCGGACGAGAAGACAATCCAGTAGTCTGTTTCTCGACAGAAATCGCCTTAGTCTTGGGGCTCCAGACCGATCGTTGTCAAAGTGCGATTGATCAAACCACGATTATCGCGCCAATCAGGAACCTTGATCACTACTTCAGGTTCATCCTGTGCCGCTAGCGCCCGTTCCGGGTTTGGCTGCATCGCGCCATCAATGCGGCTCAGCGCGTCATCCTGGAAATAGACTGTCAGGCGCTTGATCACCATCGGTTCATGGCCACGCTCGATAGTGTAGGTGTAATCCCAGCGATTGGTATGGAACATATCCGCCAACAGCGGCGTCCCAAGCAAGTAACGCACTTGGCTTTTGGTCATACCGAATTGCAATTGATCCACCATCTCTTCGGTAATTAGATTTCCCTGTTGCACCGTCATCTTATACACAAACGGAAGGTCCGATAGTACCGAGCTGCGGTATTCGTCATCCTTCTTATCGCGCGCGCAGCCGGCTGTCGTTGCGATTCCCAGAGCGACAGACAGAATGACAGACAGAATGAGAAGCTTTCGCATCTATTTGGTATAACGTATTTTAATCACGAATGTGGACGACATCGGATATGGTACCGCAGTATCAGGCCGAGGTTCACCAAAGAAGCGTCGAAATACAGTATGGTCGTCGAGTGTATCGACAAACGCATCAAACAGCGCCGCGGGCGAACCATCCTATGTCCGATCCTGGAGTCATCGTTGATCTCAACAGCCAGCGTCTGTACCTTACCGACGAATCGGGAACACAGCACTGCTATTCGGTTTCAACCGCTGCCAATGGTGCTGGAGAGGGCAACGACAGCGGTTGCACGCCACGTGGGCTGCACCGTGTGCGGATCAAAATCGGCGCCGGCTGCCCCATTGGGGCGGTATTCCGCGCTCGCCGCTGGACTGGAGAAATCTACTGTGAAGAGTTGGCCCTCGCCCAACCGGACCGCGACTGGATTCTGACCCGTATCCTTTGGCTGACTGGGCTCGAGCCTGGCTGCAATCGTGGTGGCGAAGTCGATACATTGCGCCGATACATCTACATCCACGGCTGCCCCGACCACGAACCGATGGGAGTACCCCGCTCCCATGGCTGCATCCGCATGCGCAACACAGACCTGATCGAGCTGTTCGATTGCGTTCCCGTGGGTGCCCGCATACAAATCCGCTGAGGCGCCGTTTCGTGCTTCAATCAATTGCCTCTCGCCTGGGTTCAGCTTTGCTGGTCATGCTCGGCGTCTGTACCCTCGTGTTCCTGTTGATTCATCTAATTCCTGGAGATCCGGTCACAGCCATGTTGGGCGAGAGTGCGCGACCGGCAGACCAGCAGGCATTGCGCCTCGCCCTGGGGCTGGATCGGCCGCTTGCCGAGCAGTACGCAAGCTACCTCACCGGCTTGCTGCAATTGGATCTCGGATATTCGTTCCAGGACCAACGCCCTGTGGCCGGGATTCTTGGCGAGCGTCTGCCGGCAACCTTGCAATTGGCAGGCGCTTCGCTGCTGTTGGCGCTGATGTTGGCGGTGCCCCTCGGATTACTCGCGGCCTATCGAAACGGCAGCCCATGGGATGCCGGTGCAATGACCTTCTCGCTGCTCGGCATCTCCATACCGAATTTCTGGCTTGGACCCTTATTGATCATGGTGTTCTCCTTGTGGTTGGGCTGGACCCCGGTCAGCGGCAATGACCAGCCGCTGAGTCTGCTGTTACCGGCGGTTACGCTGGGCACCGCGTTGTCTGCCGTTCTTGCGCGCATGGTGCGCGCCAGTGTACTGGAAGTGCTCGGTGAGGACTATGTGCGTACGGCTCGCGCCAAGGGTCTGTCAGAGTTCGCCGTGCTGCGCCGGCATGCGCTGCGCAATGCCTGGCTGCCAGTTCTAACGCTGGTGGGCCTGCAACTCGGCGGTTTGCTCGGCGGCGCTGTCATCACCGAGACGGTATTTGCCTGGCCCGGGGTCGGCAGCCTGCTGGTGGAGTCGATTCAGGCCCGGGATTTCCCGCTGGTTCAGGGCTGCGTGCTGCTGATCAGTCTGGTCTACGTTTTTGTCAATATGCTGACCGACCTGGCTTATACCTGGATCGATCCGCGCATTGCATTGCGCTGATGCCCATGGCTCGCGGCATTGTTGAGTCTTGCATTGGGCTGTTCCGAACATTGCCATCAGCCCTGGTTTTGCTTTGGGCTCTGGCGGCATTGCTCGCGCCGATGCTCGGGCTGTCACCAAATCGGGTCGATCTGCCGCAGATACTGGCAGCGCCGTCCTGGAGCCTCCCGCTCGGCGCCGACGATCTGGGCAGGCCGGTGCTGGATCGCCTGTTAGTCGGCGCTCGTACATCCTTTGTTGTTGCTGTCGGAGTGGTCGTCCTGTCTGCCTCGATTGGCGCCCTGATCGGCGGTATCGCCGGTTATGCCGGTGGCTGGCTGGACTTGGTCATCGTGCGCATCATCGACGTGTTTCTTGCTTTCCCAGGCATTCTACTGGCAATCGCACTGGCTGGTGTGCTCGGACCGGGCATCGGCAACGTTATCATCGCTCTGTCGGTAGTTGGTTGGGTCGGTTATGCACGTCTGATGCGCGCCCAGATCCTCTCGCTGGCCACGCGCGAGCATGTCATCGCCGCGCACGCACTTGGTGTACGACCCGCGCGAATGCTGTTACGCCATTTGTTGCCGCTGGCTATAGCGCCGTTGATTGTCGAGGCCACGTTCGGCATTGCCGGCGCCATTCTTGCTGAGGCCGGACTCTCGTTCCTTGGGCTTGGCGTGCAGCCTCCGGCTGCTTCCTGGGGCAGCATGATCCGCGATGGTGTTGCCTATATGTTGGTCTCTCCGCACCTGGTCATCGCACCCGGATTGGCGATAATGCTCGTGGTGCTTGCAATCAATCTGCTTGGCGATCGCCTGCGCGACCGGCTGGATGTGCGTCATCAAAGGAATTGATGCCGTTGGCCTAACTGTCCAAGCCAGATTGTCAAGCCAGCTTGCCAAGCAAGACAGCATAGGCAAGCTATGTTAAAAAGGCCTGCAAATGCAGCGACCATAGGCTTGCACGCTAGGTGATTCTGCATGGCATATTATGTACCCTGGCTGGCCAGCCAAGGCATCCGGTATGCCGCGCAACACTGTAAGGAGATGCGAATGAACAAAATGACCCCACAGCAGTACCAGGGCGTTCGCGATCGCGCCGATCTGCTCATTCAGCCGGCCGATGTCGAGGCCGCCCTTGACCGCATGGCGGCTCAGATCACAGCGCATTTTGCCGACAAAGATCCATTGATTCTCTGCGTTATGACCGGCGGCATCGTGACCACAGGTCTGTTACTACCCAGACTCGACTTTGCGTTGCGGCTGGACTACATTCACGCAAGCCGCTACCGCGGTGACACCAGCGGCGGCGAATTGCGCTGGAATTACCGGCCAAGCGAGTCCATTCGAGGCGAGCACGTGATTGTTGTTGACGACATCTTCGACGAAGGAATCACCATGACCGCCATCGTTGACGCCTGCAAGGAAGACGGTGCCGCAAGCCTGTACAGCGCTGTCTTGACAGCAAAAGACCGCGATCGCGCGACTGAATATCGGCCAGACGTCGTCGGCTTGACCTTACCGGATCGCTACGTGATGGGCTATGGTCTCGACTACAAGGGCTACTTCCGCAATGCATCCGGCATTTTTGCGGCGTCCGGCAAAGATATATGACCCTATTGATTTGGCTCTGTTCTTCCGGTAATGCAGAAAAAACTAATATTATTAACAATACCTTCGCCAAATGACCCGATCTCATGCTGCACTAAGTTCTTGATTAATCCGCCCCAGATTTGCAGCCTGCTCAAGGGCTTGGTCAATAATATTTGCTTCGGGCATTTCCGGAAGCATTTTTAACACCTCCAGGACGTATTTCCGGCCGCGGAAGTGGGCTTTGAGGTCATTGACGCTAAAGCTCGGACAGTGCTCGCGCACCGTTCGCATCAGGATCTGGGACAGGTTGATCATCAGCATCGCCAGGTTGGCACTGTTGTAGACCGGCGTTGGCTTGGTCACCATGAAGTCTTCCAAGCCCCAGTACTGTTTGGCGTCTCGGAAGTTGAACTCGATTTGGAAGCGCAAGCGATAGTAATCGATGAGCGCTTCGTAGCCTAACTCGAGATCACTACTGAAAAGGATGACATGGGCCTGGGCACCGGTGCGTTGGTTGGTCTTGACGAGGATCACGACATTGAGCCGGTCGGGGAATTTTTTGTGCCAAACGGGCAGTTGGTAGATGGCCGTATGAACCTGTCCTTCCACGGAAGTGGCTTTGAGAAAGCACGGCGGCAAGTGTTGATAATCGAGCTTGCTGCCGTACTTGCGCCGCGGGCCGCGCCCGGCGTAGGGGCCGTCATAGGGCAGATACAGCGCGCTGTTGTGGCGCAATTTGCTGATCAACTCTAAGCCCGTGCGACGGACCATTTGCAGCGCTTGATTATGGCCGAAGGCCCCGTCGAAGACGAAATAACGCACCGTCAGCGTCTGGCACACCAGTGCCAGCACCTGGCGCAGAAGGTCTTGAACGAACTGCAAATAGGGCGACAGACTCACCTCCCGGCGATTGCCATTGCGGCTACCTTTCGGCCGCCCTCGGCCCTTACCCCGACCCGCTTTGGACGCTTTCGGGCAGCTCGCGGCCGTCTCTTTGAGAATCGGCTCCAGGCGCAATGGGTACGAACAGCGCCGTTGCACGCTAATCAACGACAGGCTCAGAAAACACAACCCCGGGATCGTCTTGCCAACCACCGAGGAGAAAAAACGATCCAGACCGTGGGTCTTCTTGCCCGATTTGCTCACCACCACTTCATCGCCCGCCAGCAACCATTGCGTTTCGTCGCCCAGCAGGTGCTGGCGAATCACCAGCCAATGCACTTGGCCCCAACTGAGCGTGGTGTTGAACAACCGCTGCAGCGTCCGATAGCTTCCCCCGCGCTCGGTCCAGCGCGATAGCCCCCGCATCGTTACCCGCCCCGTCATCGCCAACAGCCCTTCCACAACGCAACCCAAACGGCCAAGGCTCGTCTTATCTACGCTCTGGCTTAAGCAGCTCAAGATCAGCATAATGTCGGGCATGGGCGATAGCCTCCTGTGGGAATAGGTCTTCGGATTAGTAACTGGATAACCTATCACCTCGGGCTGTCGCCCACCTAATTTTTGGCGCTAATTTTTGGCGAAGGTATTGTATTAATCAATCTTTGACATACTGGTGAGGTTAGGCAAGAATAGAGTTTATGCAAAGCAGAGGGTTTTCTCATTTTGCCCTCGCCTTGCCTGGTCACGTTTTCTGCCCCTGTGCTGCAACGCCGCCCAACTTCGGCGAATTAGCGTGGCCAAAAGCCCTTGACGGGGAGGATGGTAATGCAAACACTCGATGGCTACCGTAATAGCCACACTGAACTGCGCCAGATGATCGACCAGCTGCGCTCGATCATGACGGTTGATCTGCTCAAGATTCGACCGAACGCAAAAGTCGCCCGAAAGCTGATGTGCGACCT
This sequence comes from Thiohalocapsa sp. PB-PSB1, assembly GCA_016745215.1. GTDB lineage: Bacteria > Pseudomonadota > Gammaproteobacteria > Chromatiales > Chromatiaceae > Thiohalocapsa. The sequence goes on along the minus strand of CP050890.1, from coordinate 974,914 downwards.
ATCACAGAAAGTAAAGGAGCATTTGGCGGAGGAAGACCGCCAGCTGTATCCGAGCTTGCTGATACATGAGGATCCCAAGGTCAAATCCATCGCTTGGGGCTTTATCAGTGGCGAAAAGCCACTGCGTCGTACCTTTGACGAATATCACAAAAAATGGCTTAAGGACTGTAATTTCGATTTCTCGGACGACTTCCTGCAGGAAACCGACGAGATCTTCGACATGCTGATCTACCGAATCGACCGCGAGGAACAGGTACTGCTCCCCAAACTGGTCGAGATCGGCATGCTTGCGAGTCAGCGCATCTAGTCGCTCCTTCGGGTCAATACCGACATCGATTTTGGCCGGCGTCTCATGGCGCCGGTTTTTTTCGTTTATTCCCTTGCCTTTATTCAGTAAAATGATCGCCTCGCTTGTTTATCTTAGGATCATGCATGGGCCATCTGGCAATTATCGGAGGTTCAGGTTTCGCCAACATGGCGGGCCTTGAAATCAATGCTTCGTATGCGGTTGAAACCGACTACGGGCGCCCGTCCGCACAACTGATCCAAGGCCGTCTGGCCGGGCGCGAACTGGTGTTTTTGCCTCGGCACGGGACCGAGCACGGAATTGCGCCGCATCAGATCAACTACAGGGCCAACATTCAGGCATTGCACAACGCCGGCGTAGAACAGATCGTTGCGCTCGCTGCGGTCGGTGGCATTGCAGAGGACTGCGCACCACTGACACTCTGTGTACCGGATCAGCTTATTGATTATACCCACGGACGCGACAACAGCTTCCACGACCTGGACGGTGCCGCGGTGACACACATTGATTTCAGCTTTCCATACAGCGCATCGCTGCGTATTCAGCTGTTGGAGGCGGCACAGGGTGTGAGTCTGGCGATTCGCGATGGTGGTACCTATGGCGTCACGCAGGGGCCGCGGCTTGAAACCATTGCCGAAATCTCGCGTATGCAGCGCGACGGCTGCGACCTAGTGGGTATGACCGCGATGCCGGAAGCGGCCCTGGCACGCGAACGCGGAATACACTATGCAACACTGGCGTTTGTGGTTAACTGGGCTGCCGGCAAGTCCGAGGATCTGATCGGAATGGACCAGATCAATGCCAATGTCGATCATTGCAGCGCTGATATTCAGCGCCTGTTGGTCAGCCTGGCGTCAAGGCTTCCGTCCAGCTGACGCCGTCAATGCCGCGGGCCAAAACCCGCGGTGAGCAGATAAACCCTTATTCATTTCACGGCATCCGGAGAGGTAATGATGATGGCCGATACACAGACAAAAACCGCGGCCCGCGGGCTCGGATTCATACCCACCCTGTTACTGGCGAGCCTGGCAGCGCTGTTTGTCTATCTCTATATAGGCGCTGACAATCGGTATGGCGCTTCCATCGGCGAAGCCACCGCGACATCCAGCGATACGGCCACGCTCGCCGATGCCGACCCTGCCGCACCCAAGCAAGCTCGACCAGCCGAACTTCAGCCCTTGGAGCCAGGCGCTGCAGGCAACATGTCGGCGGCCGCTAAAGCGGCATTGGCTGGTCCAAAGGTGCGGATTGCTCCGCAGGAAACGACTGCCGCGGCCGCAGGCTCAGAATCTGAATCCGACTCGAGCGAAGCTCCTGCCACCGCAAGCGCGCAGCCAGCCGTTACTTCGACTGAATCTCAGCCCGTTACCCCCCCGGTTTCCAAACCAAGCCCTATAGCAGCTGTCAAGCCGTCGATGCCAACCACTGCACGTCCCGCATCAGAAAATGCGGCTGCAACGGTCACTGCAGTAACGCCCCCCACTGCGAAGCAACCGATGAGCCAGGCGGAAGCACAGGCATTTGCGCGTGCGGTGGTGCAAAGCAAAAAGCCGATATCGCAGGAATTGCAGCAAGCCGCGGACAATACTGCACCATCGGAGGCTGAAGCTGGCGCCAGCATGCCGATGAATACCCAAGCTGGTTCAAGCCCGACTCAACCGTCAGAAACGGCTCCGGCCTCTACCTCGACTGCGCGAACACCTGCGGCTGCCAATGCTATGACAGCGAGAAGTCGGTATGAAACCATGCGCCGCCAGGCGATGGAAGATGCGCGTCGGCGCTGGGAACAAGCTTATCGAATGCGCCCGCCTATGCCGGTGCCGCCCTACTACGGATATCCCGGCAGCTACCAAGGATATCCCGGCAGCTACCAAAGGCCAGTGGCGCCGCAAGCTCCTGCTGCGGCTGAATGATAGGCTGATCCTAAGGCGATTTCTGTCGAGGAACAGACCAACTGGCTTGCCCTCGAGTAGGTGCTGCCCGGGTAAAATATTCAGCTAGTCAACTAGAATGAAATTTGATTCACCGCAGAGAAGAGGAATGCATTGGCCTCGGTCTCTCTTTGCACTCTGCGTCTCTGCGGAGAATCCTTATATTCTTCCAAGGCAGCACCCCTTCTAGTCCGGCCTCGACATCACGAAGGCGAACGAGAATCCGGCGCCAGTTGGTAGGCTTCTCTCCGGCAATCGCCTAAACGCGCTGCCAGGCATGCAGGACGCGTCGCCGCAGCACTGTTCCTGCCGTTCGAAACAGCGCCCAATGACAAATACTGCCGCGCTGGCGGCCGGCATATCAGCCCTGGCTCAGGCCCATCTCCAATTGCACGCGATACTTTGCCTCCAGCAAGAAAGCATGCGGGACGTACAATAGATCCGATATCTTACGCACGAGATACTCTTCGTATTTGCTGAGCCGGTGATCGGCATAGGCCACCCGCCACATCGCCTCGATCAGGCGCTCCTTTTGCACCAAGTCAAAATGCTCGTTGATCAGGTATGTGAACTGAAAATAATCAGTCGACTCCTCACGTTCAGCCTCGGCGCAAGCCAGCAGACGTTCTGCCTCCACCGAGTCCAGATGGAAACACTCCCGCATTAAATTGCTGACCATGTCCCGCTCCAGCGGCTGGGCTTCATTGTCCATATGAGTCATCTCCAGCAAGAGTGCAGCAGCCGCCCTGCGCAGAGCCCGTTCGACATCTTCCTTCCCGGCCTCTGGCGTCGTCAATACATGCTCATGAAAGAAGTCTCGGATGCTATCCAGCATGGTCATAACCCTCGCTCGGAATCAAGATCTCAATCACGGATCAGGTGTGCTGCAATGGAGTGCCGGCCCTGCCCTCAGAGGTTCGCCGCAGCGTCGGCACAGGTAGCGGGTACCGCGGCAAATCCGGTTGTGTCGAATGCTGGATAAGGCATGCTCACCGCAGCGACAATGATAGGCAAACCAACGTGTGCGGCGCGCACGCAAACCCTCCGTATCGTACTCGTGGCAGCGCGCTCGGTCGCCCCCTAGCGCCTGTACCAGTTGTTGCCATTCGGGTCCATGCGGTTTGATCCTCCGTCCATAACAGAGAAAGGCCGCGTAATGCGCAACCTCGTGGGGTACGGTGCGAGCAACAAAATTCTCTTCATATCGCAATAACAGCGCCGCATTGTAGCGGATTCTGGCTTGGCCACCAGGCTCGATGCGCAGTTGGCCCGCGGTTTGGCCGCGCAGGTCGAAATGCACGGCAGGCAGCGGAAGTTTCCTACCGGTGAGATGGCCCGCCTTGGCGACCAATGTCTGCGTATGTGCAATTACGCGCTCCCGCCAAAGCTTCAGTCGCGCTTGTTGCGTATCGTTTCGCTTCATCTGATGGTTGCTCTGCCGTTCGAGATGATATTCAATTCCTGACGGACCGACTGTCGATGGTCTGTGCGCGCATCGTAACGGCTTGCTAACCCCTGGGCCATTCCGCACAGCTCCTATGCAAAAGGAGATACGCCGCAAACCTTGGATAACAAACCCCAATGCGGACGCTTGCATGAAGCACTTGTACAAGGGTTCGCAAGCCCACCCCACATCGCCTGCTTTATGTTCCGCATTGAGTTCTGCCTTCGTAAAATGTAAATCTATCTGCTAAGAAATCCAGCTGATTAGCTGGAATAACCAGCTGCAATGGAGCCAGCGAAGTATTTATTCATGAGCAAGAACAACGTCATCGTCGTCAATCCGCGCTCCGGTGGTGCCGGGCATCACAGCCCGCGGCTGGGGCAAGACCTCGCCAACCAGCTCAGGGCTTTAGGGCATGACAGCACTCAGGTTCAGTTCCCGACGTCCCATCAGGATTCTGCTTGGCCCCAGCGCCTCCACGCGGCGCTGGATGAGGAGGTCCGCGCGGTCTATGCGCTGGGCGGTGATGGCACCGTGCTCGCGATGGCGCGGGAAATGCTGGGCCGGAATGTGCCGCTCGGCATTATACCGCTTGGCACGGCGAACCTGCTGGCGCGCGACCTGGGCATCCCGCTGAAACTCGAAGCAGCCATCGACGCGCTGGCGCCGGGACGGGTGGAGCGCATCGATGTGGCCCGCTGCAACGAACTGCCGTTCCTGTGCGCAGCCATGTTCGGCATGCCGACGGACTTGGGGCGTGCCCGCGAGGCGGCCCGCAGCATCGGCGCCTGGCGCATGCTGCCGCGGATGATCCGCAAGCTGGTCTGGCTGCTGAAACGCTACCCCTTCTACCCCATCCGCTTGCAGCTCGATGATCGGGCGGAAAGCCTGTCCACCCGGGTGATGATCGTTTCGAACAATGCCGTCGACCCTCACAGCTACGGCATCAACCCCGTGCGCCCGTCACTCACCGATGGTCGCCTCGGTGTCTACGGCGTGCGCGAAGGCCCCTTGTACGAGCTGCCGCGACTGGCCCTGACTCTGCTCAACGGCACCTGGCAGCAGGAGCCTCGGATGTTCTACGACATCTGCGAGCACGCCCGCATCTTCACCAAGAAGCCCATGCGGACGACAGCGCTATTGGACGGCGAGCGGGAGCTATTGCAGACTCCCTTGCGCTTCGATATCTTGCCGAAGGCTTTACCGGTATTATTGCCGAACAGCCACTGATGCCAACCCATGCCACGCATCCTGCACCTATCGGACATACATTTCGGCCGCGAGCGCCCGGCGCTGGCCCGTCACCTGTTGGCGCAAGCCGCAGAGATGGTTCCCGACCTGATCGCCATCAGCGGCGACCTGACGCAAAGGGCTCGTCGCCATCAGCTCGCCGCTGCCCGCGCCTTCGTCGATGCACTGCCCGCGCCGGTGCTGGTGGTTCCGGGTAACCACGACATCCCCGGTATCTCGATCCGCCGTCTCCTCGACCCATGGCGGCGTTGGCGCAGTGACTTCTTTGCGGAAACCGAGCCTACATTCCGCGGTGCCGGTATGACCGTGCTCGGTGCAAACAGCGTGCGCATCGGCGGCCCTTACCTGGACTGGTCACGCGGCAAACTGAAACCGGCGCAGATAGACGCCCTTGCGGCGAAGTTCTCGGCCGCGTCTGCAGACGACTTGCGGGTGTTGGTCATGCATCACCCGCTTTTGCTGACCGAAGCGGCGCGGCATCGTGGCTTGGTCGGCAGCGCGGCCCAGGCCCTGCAGCGGCTCGCAGCGGTCGGACTCGATCTCGCGCTGGGGGGGCATGTCCACCTGCCATATGCTGCGAGCGAGGCCGGCGTGGTCATCGCACACGCAGGTACCGGTATCTCCGACCGCCTGGTCGGCGCCCCCAATGGCTTCAATCTGATCAATGCCGACCGACACTTCATCGAGGTCGAGCAATGGACGGCGAGATCAGGCAGATTCGAGCCGGAGCAGCAGCAGCGGTTTCCGCGGCGACGCGTTAATGTGGACAAGGCATGAATCGATGAACACCTCATTCAGATCTGCGCTTATCTCTACCAATACCTTCGCCAAATAGCCCGATCTCATGCTGCACTAAGTTCTTGATTAATCCGCCCCAGATTTGCAGCCTGCTCAAGGGCTTGGTCAATACTATTCGCTTCGGGCATTTCCGGAAGCATTTTTAACACCTCCAGGACGTATTTCCGACCGCGGAAGTGGGCTTTGAGGTCATTGACGCTAAAGCTCGGACAGTGCTCGCGCACCGGTCGCATCAGGATCTGGGACAGGTTGATCATCAGCATCGCCAGGTTGGCACTGTTGTAGACCGGCGTTGGCTTGATCACCATGAAGTCTTCCAAGCCCCAGTACTGTTTGGCATCTCGGAAGTTGAACTCGATTTGGAAGCGCAAGCGATAGTAATCGATGAGCGCTTCGTAGCCTAACTCAAGATCACTACTGAAAAGGATGACATGGGCCTGGGCGCCGGTGCGTTGGTTGGTCTTGACGAGGATCACGACATTGAGCCGGTCGGGGAATTTTTTGTGCCAAACGGGCAGTTGGTAGATGGCCGTATGAACCTGTCCTTCCACGGAAGTGGCTTTGAGAAAGCACGGCGGCAAGTGTTGATAATCGAGCTTGCTGCCGTACTTGCGCCGCGGGCCGCGCCCGGCGTAGGGGCCGTCATAGGGCAGATACAGCGCGCTGTTGTGGCGCAATTTGCTGATCAACTCCAAGCCCGTGCGACGGACCATTTGCAGCGCTTGATGATGGCCGAAGGCCCCGTCGAAGACGAAATAACGCACCCTCAGCGTCTGGCACACCAGTGCCAGCACCTGGCGCAGAAGGTCTTGAACGAACTGCAAATAGGGCGACAGACTCACCTCCCGGCGATTACCATTGCGGCTACCTTTCGGCCGCCCTCGGTCCTTACCCGACCCGCTTTGGACGCTTTCGGGCAGCTCGCCGCCGTCTCTTTGAGAATCGGCTCCAGGCGCAATGGGTACGAACGGCGCCGTTGCACGCTAATCAACGACAGGCTCAGAAAACACAACCCCGGGATCGTCTTGCCAACCACCGAGGAGAAAAAACGATCCAGACCCTGGGTCTTCTTGCCCGATTTGCTCACCACCACTTCATCGCCCGCCAGCAACCAGTGCGTTTCATCGCCCAGCAGGTGCTGGCGAATCACCAGCCAATGCACTTGGCCCCAACTGAGCGTGGTGTTGAACAACCGCTGCAGCGTCCGATCGCTTCCCCCGCGCTCGGTCCAGCGCGATAGCCCCCGCATCGTTACCCGCCCCGTCATCGCCAACAGCCCTTCCACAACGCAACCCAAACGGCCAAGGCTCGTCTTATCTACGCTCTGGCTTAAGCAGCTCAAGATCAGCATAATGTCTGGCATGAGCGATAGCCTCCTGTGGGAATAGGTCTTCGGATTGTTACCTGAATAACTTATCACCTCGGGCTGTCGCCCACCTAATTTTTGGCGCTAATTTTTGGCGAAGGTATTGCTCTACAGACCTGGACTTTTTTCACTCCTGAAGTGACAGTCGAGTTCATGCGGCTAAAAAAACAAAAAAAGAAAAAATAAACCCACATTCCGCGCGCTCGGAGAAAGCAAAAAAAGCAAAAAACAAAGCATCTGCTCAGATGCCGGCGTGCAGGCATCGGTCGACTACGTGCCCGGCGGCCACAAGGACGGCAATGCCGGCAGGGGCGCTACTTCATCCCGAGGGACTACGACAACGCCTTGGGGTTCATCTCACGAGGACTGTGACGGCGATCAATAGCATTGCTCCCCTCGGGTGCACCGAACCCCGTCGGCAACTCCGAGGCCGTGGACTTCAGCCCGTAGGATGGGTAGAGCGCAGCAAAACTCATCCGCGGCGCCACTGAAGCACCGATTGATCCTAGAAGGAGTGGCTGAACAGCCTCCAAGTTGCCTCCAGCAGGGTCCGTAGCTAGGCACAACGAGGCGGAATGGTCGACTCATTTCAACGAGTTGTTAGGAACCGCGCGGGATGTGCCGTGGAAATCGTAGCGGTCCTCACCCAGCTGGCGACCTTGATCGATGGTAGAAATTCAAGGCACATCCAGGACTTGCCTTACGCACAGAGCAGTCAACCGCCCTTCCGATGCTGTTCCACAGCGTGCTTGGCGATATGGACCAAAAGCTCAGGGGGTTCGAGGCCGGCTGCGTGAACTGCATCACCAAGCCCTTCGATTCGCGCGAGGTTCTCGCCGGCGTTAGCGCACACCTGCAACAGCGCTACCCACCACCGACCTGCAGATCAAGCAGATCGCCGCCGACGTCGGCTTCACCGGCAGCTACCAAGGCCGCCTGAAGGCCGACTACTGGCCCAACCCCGCGGCATCGCCAGCACGCCGCAGGATCAGGTGCAGTTCTCCAACGCCCTGGTCCTGGACCTGCCGACCACTGTCAGCCCCGGCTTCGAGCTGCTGCTGCGCTTCGCCTGGTAGCTCGTCGGCGAGCAAGCCCCACCAGACGAGGACGTACAGATCGACCTCAACGACGGCAGCGATTTCTATGGTGCCGACGCCACCCAGCAGCAGCCTCTGGTGGTGGTCGTCCAGTCCGCCACCAAGATCCGCGCCGGTAGCGTTCAGAAGCTCAGCGCCGTGGCCAGCGGCGGCGACGGCCACTGCACTGGGGACTGAAAGATGCCGGTCGCTTCATCCCCCGACCCCGACTTCCGGCAACCGCCTTACGACTCATTCCGTCGCCAACGTGCTCGCGCCCGCGAACAGCCGAAAAAAGTTATCCGTAGTGACCTCTGCAACGGCCTCAGGCTGCATACCGCGCACCTCGGCGATCTTGTCCGCCACATACGTGACATAGCGTGGCTGGTTTTTCTTGCCGCGATGTGGAGTTGGCGCAAGATAGGGCGAATCGGTCTCGATCAATAGGCGGTCCAGCGGCACTTGACGCGCCACGTCGCGCAATGCTTCGGCATTCCTGAAAGTGAGGATGCCAGAAAAAGAGATGTAAAATCCCAGATCCAGAGCCTGTTTTGCCATCTCCCAAGTTTCGGTGAAGCAGTGCATCACGCCGCCAGCGTCCTCTGCACCAGCATCGCGCAAGATCGCGATGGTGTCTTCCCGGGCATCTCGGGTATGCACGATCAAAGGTTTTCGGCAGCGGCGCGCGGCTTCGATGTGAACGCGAAAGCGTGCACGCTGCTGTTGTTGGTTATTTTCGCCATAGTGGTAGTCAAGCCCCGTTTCGCCAATCGCAACTACCTGCGGATCATCGGCGATCCGCAGCAAGTCTTCCACATCTGGTTCACGGACATGGGTCTCATTCGTACCCTCGTTGGGATGAACACCGACCGACACCGACACATCATCGTAGTCGGCAACCAGGGCGCGCATTGCGGGGTAGCATTCAAGATTTATGCAAACACATAGTATGTGCCCGATTCCGTCGGATCGGGTTTGTCGCATCAGCAAATCAAAACAGTTGTCATATGGCGCAAGGTCGACGCGATCCAGATGACAGTGTGAATCCACAAGCATAGGCCTGTCCGAAGTTGGTGGCATGAACATAAAACCTGCCACAGGATATGATTGGACAGGCTATAGACTATCTGGACGACAACTGATAACTATATCGTATTCGTGGGACGATCCGCCTCAATGCCGCCGGCGAGGTATTCCTCGATCCTACGCCTTGCTGCTCCCTTGTCTTGATCGGCGAATTGGATGCCGACACCGACCTGACGGTTCCCTTCTGCCCCCTCCGGCGTGATCCAGACTACCTTGCCGGCTACCGGGATGCGCTCTGTCTCGCCCATCAATTGCAACAGCAGGAAAAGCTCATCCCCAAGGTTGTAGCGCTTGTTGGTGGGAATGAACAAACCACCATTCTTGACAAAAGACATGTAGGCGGCATACAGCGCTGGTTTGTCTTTGATGACAAAGCTGAGAATACGCTGGCGTCCACCGCCCTTACGTTCAGTTTCCATTTAAATCAATCCCCGCCGAAAGCCGCGCCCAACGCACGAGCAATGATTCGAACAATAAGAGTTTATTGATTGGTAACGCGGATAGCGCTTTCGCTTTGAGTACTTGCTGTAAATAGAGATGGACATCCAGCGGCACCAGCCGTAAGGCCAAAATAGTCAGTTCGGTACGTCGATCAGGATTATTCAGATAGGCGCAGTCGCCGTTTTGACCAATGCGAAGCAAGTCGCTGACCCAACCTGCCAGCCACTCCAATAGTAACTCCACATCCAATTGCTGCCAAGCGCTTGCTGCGGCAAGCGGATCTTGGTCGCCCATCGCGATGGCCTGAAACCGGCGGAAGCAGTCATCCCGAAGCGTCAGCCAGTGATCGTTGGAAATGACCAGCGCTCGCAGCGGAGCATCCTGTGCCAGTCGCAACAAGAGTCGAGTTTCGATCTCAGGGTTGTTCAGTTTGGCTGATAACCAGCGTTCGGCGTTTTCAGCATCGGGCGGCAGCATGGTCAAAGGCTGACAACGACTGATCACCGTGGAGGGTAAGCCACCCGGATTCTCGGAAATCAGTATCAATAAGGTCGAATCGGCAGGTTCTTCGAGAGTCTTCAATAGGCTGTTGGCCGCAAACCTGTTCATTGCCTCGGCCGGTGCAATCCGCAGCACCGTGCGCGGGCCACGATTCGCGGTCAGTGACTGGCGGTTGCACAACTCGCGCACCGCGTCGATTTTTATCTCGTTGCTCTTCGACTCGGGATCCGGATCAAGATGGATCAGATCTGGATGGGTGCCAGCACTCAACAGTACACAATCGGCACAGACACCACAGGGTTGGCCTTCTGCACCCGTATTTGTGCACATTAACGCGGCGGCAAACCGGTCGGCAAAGTGGCGCTTGCCGATGCCCGCTGGGCCAATCAGAATCAACGCATGGGGAAGTCGGTCATTGCAATGTGCATCCCATAGCCGCTGCCAGTGTGACTGCAGCCAAGGGAGCGGCTCAAATGGTCGTAAGGGTGTTGCAGCAGCAACCGGGCTCATGGAGTTCTCATAAACGGCGATTGAAATAGGCAGCTGGGGCGATATCTGTCAACCGTTACAGCGCATGGCTTACCTTGAACTTCCCGTCTTTTAAGTCGGCCCGGCCTCAGAGGATTTATACTGTTCGCTTCAGCCTTCCTTGAAAGGCGAATGTTAAGGCGATCTCTGTCGAGAAATAGACCACCTGGCTTGTCTTCTCGTCCGCCTTTTTTGTCACGGCAAACCGCCTGTAGAGTGATTATGGGCGGGTCGCTGCTTCGCGAGGGCAAACGAGGATCCGGCGCTAGTTGGTCTGTTTCTCTCGAGCAATCGCCTAACGCTGTGTTATCTGTTAAGCAGGTTTCCGGCAATCGCCTAGGACGAGCCGAGCGCTGCAACATAGTCACCTACAATGCGACGTACATCCGCGGCGACGGTCATACTGTCACGCCCAGCATCAATCTGCCGCACCCGCTCAGGCTCGCAATGCGCAATGCGCAAGTAATCCGAGCGAACGCGCTCGAAGAATACCAGAGCCTCGCTCTCAAAGCGGTCCGGATCGGACCTGCTGTGGACCCGGGCCAACCCAGCAGCAGGCGCTAAATCAAAAAGCAACGTTAGATCTGGGCGCAACGATCCTTGTACAAAGGTTTCAAGCATCGCAATGCGTGCCCGGTCTAGCCCCCTGCCAGCACCTTGATAGGCGTAGGTAGCATCGGTAAAACGATCGCACAGTACCCATTGTCCAACCTCCAATGCGGGCAGGATACGCTTGTGCAAATGCTCCGCGCGAGCCGCGAACAGCAGCAACAACTCGGCATCGGCGTGCATCCCCTGATTACTTTTGTCGAGTAATAATGCGCGCATGCGCTCAGCGATCTCAGACCCCCCCGGTTCGCGCGTCAACAACGGGTCTAGGCCAGCCTGAATCAACACCTCCCGGACGACATCGCGTTGGGTCGATTTCCCAGCTCCCTCAATACCTTCCAGTGTGATAAAGCGTCCGCGCGAAGTCCTCAAGGTGTTATTGCTCTGTCAATTTTGGGCATGGGATGTTCAGTTGGTACTGGCGCACAGCACAATTGTGCTCATCCAGGGTTGCCGAGAAGTGATGACTGCCATCGCCACGGGCCACAAAATAAAGCGAATCACCAGCAGCTGGATGCAGCACCGCATTGATCGCTTCGCGACCGGGCAACGCGATAGGTGTCGGCGGCAATCCTTTGATCACATAAGTATTATAAGGGGTGGGTTTGGTTAGGTCATCGCGACGGATGTTGCCATCATACTCTTCGCCCATGCCATAGATCACGGTGGGGTCAGTCTGTAATTTCATACCTTGCTGCAACCGCCGTGTAAATACCCCAGCGATACGAGGACGCTCGGCAGCCAGACCGGTTTCTTTTTCGACAATAGACGCCAGAATCAACGCCTGGTAGGGCGTATTAATCGGTAAGCCATCCTCGCGTTTTGTCCACTCCTGTTCCAACACCGAGCGCATCCGCTGGTAAGCGCGTTTTAAGATCTCGGTGTCGGTGGTGCCGCGGTCAAATAGGTAGGTATCCGGAAACAACCAGCCTTCTGGGTGCTCCGCATCGAGTCCGATGCGTTGCATGATCTCCGCGTCCGGAAGACCAGCCAGTTCGATCTTAAAAACATCTGAATCGGAGACGCGCTGAACCGCCTCTCCGAAGGTAATACCTGGAATTAATGTAACTGGAAACTGAACTGATTTACCACTGGTGAATAGATCCAGCAACTGCGGCGGATGCATACCAGCGGTGATCGCATATTCGCCAGCTTTAAGTGCCTCCTCTTGATTGGTTTGGTAGGCCAGCATCGTAAAGAGGAAGCGACTCGATATCAAACCCCGGTCCGCTAACTTATGTGCAACGCTGCGCACTGTGGCACCAGGTGACACGGTGAACAGCATTTGCTCTTTCTCCAGCACAACGGGCTCTTCCAGAAACCGTTGATACCAAGATAAACCCGCGCTGAGCATGGCCGTGGCAACCAAGCCCAGAATCATCAGAGTTACCAAGATATTCTTCATGTTGGCATCTCCGGCTGAAATACGCCTTGGTTCACCCGCGCCAGCAATGGGGCTGGTACTGCACGGTCATCATATTCCCAGGATTCCAGCCGCGCTACCGGAAGCATACCAAGCAGCGAGTTGGTGACGAACAAGGCCTGGGCTCGCCACAGTTCGGCGCTGGGAACCTCGCGCTCGGCCAGCGGAATACCAAGTACCGCCGCGCATTCAAACACCAGAGAACGAGTGGTACCGACAACCCCGCAGCGATCCAGAGCCGGTGTCACGATGCCGTCGTCGAATACCAGAAATACATTTGTCATGGTTCCACAAATCAGATGTCCCTGGTAATCAGTCATCAAACCATCTGTGATCTCAGGGCGCTGCCATTCCGAACGTGCCAACACTTGCTCCAGCCGATTGAGGTGCTTAATTCCGGCTAGCAGAGGGTTCTCGCCAAGCCGTGTGTGACAAAGCCGGAGCTGAACGGCACTGTTATTCGGACCGACTTCAGGTGCGGGACTCGGATACAGCGCCAAAATCCGGGTAGGTAACTGCACATCAGGCGCTCGGTAACCTCGCCCGCCCCCACCTCGTGTCAGCGTTAGTCTCAGGACAGCATGCTCAATGCCGTCCACCAAGGCATCCACTTCGCTGCGAATTAACTGGGCATCCGGACAAGGAATCCCTAGCCGTTCGGCACCGCGGGCCATGCGCGCAAAATGTGCCGACCAGCGACAGGGAGCGCCGCCGCGCACGGCGATTGTCTCGAACAGCCCGTCACCATACAATAAACCTCGGTCTTCGATGCTGACCACCGCGCGTTCTTGGCCATTGACCAAAGCAACCTTCACAATAATAAAACAATGATCGACTGCTGAGTCGCCAAGAGTTGCCGACCCCTCGACTAAAGCTTCTTAAAGATCAAAGTGCCGTTGGTACCGCCGAAACCGAAGGAATTGGTGAGGGCATAGTCGATTTTCATGTTCCGAGCTGTATTGGGCACACAATCAAGATCGCATTCCGGGTCTGGGGTCTGATAATTGATGGTGGGCGGCGCGACCTGATCGCGAATCGCCAACAGGCTGAAGATTGCCTCGGCACTACCAGCAGCACCCAGCATGTGTCCGGTCATGGATTTGGTGGAACTGACGGCTAATTTATATGCATGCTCACCAAACGCGAGTTTGATGGCCCTGACCTCGGCAATGTCGCCAGCTGGAGTCGATGTTCCGTGAGTATTGATGTAGTCGATCGACTCAGGATTCAGACCCGCATCTTGCAGCGCTATCTGCATACAGTCACAGGCCCCTTCACCGTCCTCCAACGGGGCTGTCATATGATAGGCATCAGAGTTCATGCCAACACCAACCACTTCGGCGTAAATCGTTGCATTGCGAGCCTTCGCCAACTCGTATTCTTCCAACACCACGACACCTGCTCCATCACTGAGGACGAAACCGTCCCGATCCTTATCGAATGGTCGACTGGCGCCTTCCGGATCATCATTACGAGTAGACAGCGCACGTGCTGCGGAAAAACCACCCAAGCCCACTGGGGAGGTGGCCATTTCAGAGCCGCCAGCTACCATCGCATCCACAATGCCGTGACGAATCATGTGGACAGCTTCGCCGATATTATGTGTTCCCGTGGCGCAAGCAGAAACGATCGAGAAATTTGGCCCCTTGAGTCCATACTTGATAGAAAGATCCCCTGCGACCATATTGACGATATTAGCTGGAACAAAGAATGGAGATATCCTTCGTGGCCCGCTGTCTCGATAAATCGCATAGTTATTTTCAATCCCGGTAATACCACCGATACCTGAGCCAATAGCTACCCCAATACGCTTACGTGTTTCATCGTTAATCGGAAGACCAGAATCTTCGATGGCCTGAGTACCTGCCGCTACTCCATAATGGATAAAAGCATCCATCTTTTTAACTTCTTTTTTCGACACGTAAAGACTAGGATCGAAGCCATATATTGGTCCGCCAAAGCGCGTACTGAAGCGCTCAACATCGAAGTGTGTAATGCGCTGAATCCCACTGCGGCCAGCGAGAATACTGTCCCACGCGGACTTTATGTCGAGCCCAACCGGCGCGACGATTCCTATACCGGTGACGACGACTCTTCTAGCTGACATGACTTAACCTCTCAATTGAGTCTAGATGCAATTCTGCGGAGGTCGAACGCGTTAGCGACTCCGCCAGCGCCGAGCTATCGGCAACCAAGCGGAGTTCAGGCCGTTGTTTCCGCTGAATAGCGTCAATTATTGATATGCTCGTTGATATAATCGATTGCCTGCTTTACTGTCGTGATCTTCTCAGCATCTTCATCCGGAATCTCGGTATCGAACTCTTCCTCCAACGCCATGACGAGTTCGACAGTATCCAGCGAATCAGCACCGAGATCGTCGACGAATGACGACTCTAGGCTCACTTCTTTTTCCTTAACGCCCAATTGTTCGACGACGATTTTGCGGACTCGATCTTCAATGCTGCTCATTATGTTGTAACCCTCTGGTTATGGGCGGATCGCAGGAGCTGTAGTAACCGCCGTATTTTAGAGACAAAGCTCGCTTGGTGAAAGCTCGAATAATAACCAAACATCAAGCTGACGCCTTTGTATTTAAATACACTGCTTGCGCACAACTCACACCATGTGCATGCCACCATTGACATGGAGTGTCTCACCGGTAATGTAGCCAGCCGCAGATGAGGCCAAAAAGATAACGGCAGCGGAGATTTCCTCGGGCTTCCCCATTCGACCAAGCGGTATATTGCCTAACAATGTGTCACGTTGTTCTTTAGACAATTCCTTGGTCATGTCCGTATCAATAAAGCCAGGCGCAATACAATTGACCGTGATGCCACGTGAACCTACTTCCCGGGCAAGGGACTTGGAGAAGCCGATCATTCCGGCCTTGCTTGCGGCATAGTTGACCTGTCCGGCATTCCCAGATGCGGCAATCACGGAAGTGATGTTGATGATGCGCCCCTTGCGCGCCTTGGACATTGGTCGTATGCACGCCTTACATAGGCGATAGATCGAGTTCAAATTCGTATCAATAACTTCATCCCATTCGCTGTCCTTCATACGCGGTAACAGATTGTCGCGCGTAATACCCGCATTATTGACCAGGATACTGGGTGCTCTACCGAACTCCTGCACGATCGTCTTCAGCGTTGCTGCGATGGAATTAGTATCCTGGACATCGAGTTGGATACCGATCACAGGGAGGCCTTCACCGGCAAGTTCCTCCGAAATACGCTCCGCACCAGCGGCGGTAGTCGCGGTTCCAGCAACGGCTATTCCCTCGGCAAGCAGCGCCTTTGCGATAGCGCGGCCAATGCCTCGGCTCGCTCCCGTCACAAGGGCAATTTCATCATTCTGCATTTGCGATTGCCTCCATTGCCTTCTCCATCCCAGCCCGGTCGAATACCGGCAAAGCGTTGATTTGTCTATTAATCCGTTTGCCCAGCCCCGTCAATACCTTGCCGGGACCAGATTCGATCATCGTGGAAATTCCGCGCGCGGCCATGGCCTGAACAGTCTCGACCCAACGTACCGGGCTATGAAGTTGACGTGTGAGCAACATACGTAAATCGTCTGGGTCGCTTGGTGAGGTGACTGTTACGTTGAGCAGTATTTCCGCGGATGGCATCGAGAAATGCGTATCGGCAAGACTCTGCGCAAGTTCGTCGGCAGCAGCGCGCAGTAATGACGAATGACAGGGTACGCTGATTGGCAGCTGAATAGCTCGTTTGGCCCCAGCCTCCTTGGCCGCCGCAATTCCGCGCTTGATCGCATCCCGATCGCCAGCAATCACCACCTGCATGGGAGCATTGAAGTTGACCGCCTCCAGCACTTGCCCTTGCGCTTGCTCACGACACAAATCAACTACTTGCTGGTTGTCCAGTCCAAGCACAGCCGCCATGGCACCTTCGCCCTCTGGGACCGCGCGCTGCATCAGCCGCGAACGCACCTCAATAAGTCTGACTGCGTCGGCAAAGGTCACCGCGTCCGCACAAACCAAAGCAGAGTATTCGCCGAGGCTATGGCCTGCCATCATCGCCGGCAGTGGACCACCAAGTTCTTGCCAACAACGCCAAATAGCGACACCCGCCGCGAGCATTACCGGCTGCGTGACCTGGGTCTGGTCAAGTGTGGATTTTGGACCCTCCGTGACCAATGACCAAAGATCTCTTTCAAGCACATCCGAGGCTTCGGCAAAAGTATCGCGGACGACCGCGAAGCCGTCTGCCAGGTCGTCCAACATGCCGACCGATTGCGAACCCTGACCTGGAAAGACAATAGCAAGGTTAGTGACTTTCATTGTGTGGAAACTTCAATAGTAACGATTCAGAAACAACTTGCGCATTTTTTACCAGCCGGAAGCTTGGGCAATAGACCGCCCCGAGAAAGCATCAATCACTCGCTTTGAACTGTTACCAGCTCAGAGTCATTAATAGCGTAGTAACACTGAACCCCAGGTGAAACCACCGCCAAATGCTTCCATTAAAACAACCTGGCCACGCTGAATGCGACCGTCACGCACGGCTTGATCAAAGGCAAGCGGCACCGAAGCCGCGGACGTATTTCCATGCGTATCTACCGTGACCACCACCTGCTCCATCGGCAAATCAAGCTTGCGTGCAGTAGCCTGAATGATGCGCATATTCGCTTGATGCGGTACCAACCAATCGATATCCGAGCGCTCCATCCCATTGGCTGTCAGCACTTCATCGACGATGCGTCCAAGCGTGGTTACGGCCACACGAAATACCTCATTACCCTTCATCTCTACAAAAAGGGCACCGTTGTAGCCGTTGCCCACTCCAGCTGGTACATGCAACAATTCACGATAAGCGCCATCGGCATGCAGGCATGAAGTGATGATGCCGGGCTCATGATCCGCTCCAATCACGACTGCACCGGCTCCGTCACCAAAGATGATACAGGTGCCGCGATCGGTCCAATCAATGATCCGCGAAAAGGCTTCGGCGCCAACTACTAGGGCTTTGGATGCACTACCGGTACGGATGAATTTGTCCGCTACGCCAAGCGCGTAGACAAATCCGGTGCAGACCGCCTGAATATCAAAGGCCGGACAGCCATGGATGTCGAGCCGATTTTGCAGAGCACAGGCACTGCTTGGAAAGATCTGATCGGGCGTAGTTGTCGCCATAACAATCAGATCTATCTCCCCAGGCGTGATGCCGGCCGCATCAATGGCGCGACGAGCAGCTGGCTCCGCGAGATCGACGCAGGTCTCCCCGTCGCTGACTACGTGGCGCTGCTTGATTCCGGTGCGTTCCTGTATCCAGGTATCGGTCGTATCCAGCATGCGCTCGAGATCGCGGTTGGTCACAACCTTTTTCGGCAAAAATCCGCCAGTACCGAGAATGCGCGAATAAATGCTCACGCCATAACCTTTACGTGCTGCTCTTCCAGATGAGCGCTTACCTCATGCTCTATACGTTTAATCACGCGGGCATGTATCTCTTGTTCAGCGATATGAATCGCATGTTCGAAAGCAATCTGATCGGCACTGCCGTGACTTTTTATGACAATACCACGTAGTCCAACAAGACTGGCACCATTGTAAGCGCGTGGGTCTACCTGGCGTTTAAAAGCCCGCAATACAGGCATCGCGACAATCCCGGCCAAACGCGTGGCCAAATTCTTACGAAAGTGTTGCCCTAACATATGCGATACGAGTTTGGCCACGCCTTCGCTGCTCTTTAATGCGACATTGCCGACAAAGCCGTCGGCAACGATCACGTCAATTCCGCCCATATAGATATCGTCACCTTCGACATAGCCGACATAGTTCAGCGAGCTGGCAGCGATCAGTTCATGCGCTTTGCGCACCTGATCATTGCCTTTGATCTCTTCGGCGCCGATGTTGAGCAGCCCAACTCTGGGCTGTTCGATACCCTGAACAGCACGAACCAATTCACTACCCATGACTGCAAACTGAAACAATTGCTCCGCGCTGCAGTCTACGTTGGCGCCCAAGTCCAGCATATGCGTCATGCCATTTAAAGATGGCATGGAGGAAATGATCGCGGGCCGGTCGACTTGGGGTAGGGTCTTGAGTACAAAGCGCGCTGTTGCCATCAGGGCGCCGGTGTTGCCGGCGCTGACGCAAGCGTGCGCTTGGCCGGATTTGACCAAGTCTATTGCGACGCGCATTGATGAGTCTTTCTTGGTGCGCAATGCTTTGGACGGTAGTTCGTCCATTTCGACCACCTGGGACGCATGCTGCACCCGTAACCTGGAGCGATCCGCTACTATTGAAGAGAGGGCGGCAAGCCGTGACTCGATAACATCTTGCCTGCCCACTAAGATCAAGTCTACATCGGGAGAACGGTTGGCAAATGCCAGGGCCGCGGGAATGACAGTGTGCACACCATGATCTCCGCCCATGGCATCCAGCGCAATGGTCAGACGTTGACCCATTACCGCGCTCCTACTCGAAAAGTGGTTATGTCAACACCCTGGCACCTTTGTTTCAACGCGAGTTGCCGACTTTCAAGTTCCATGATTAACCGAGCCATCTGAGTGCTTTGCCAGGCGTGAGGTAGATTGCCAAAAGCCTGGTAAAGCTCGTGGCAGTGCCCTTGGACACCAACGGCTGCCGCGAAGCGGAACCCGAGCAGCGGGTTGGATTTCTAGCATGCGCCAAAAAAAAGCGATGAAAAGGCATCGTGCAGCGATGTTCATCGACGCGAGTTGCGCAAATACCAAGGTTTTGCCAGTTCGCATGGACCGCTCGACAATCGGGAACATTATCCATTAAATTTTGGCAGATTCTAGCGAGATTCAGGCCAGAGTTTGAGTGGGAGTTTGGTTGCAGGTCAGATACTTATAAGCCCATGCTGTAAAATCAAGCCAAGCCGGCATGATTTCACTCGGCCTTGTCGAGGATTTCACTCGGCGGCTTTGTCGAGAATTTTTCGGCCTCGATAAAAACCATCCGGTGTCAGGTGATGCCGTCGATGGATTTCGCCCGTCGTCTGATCCTCCGATAGAGTGGGGGAGGACAGCGCATCATGAGAGCGGCGCATACCACGCTTCGATGGCGTTTTTCTATTCTGTTGAACGGCCATGATATTCTCTGGATTGCTCTCTCGGTTAAGTCCACAGGTGGTAGGAAGTTCTCCGCTGCCAAGACTGCGCCGATGTCGACTATGTACGCCGTTTAAGGTCGATCAGCTTGGCGAATGGGTGTTGTATCTGAGTAGAGTCTGTTACTTGTTTGCGATTCTGGTCGGGTTTGTGTCGATTGGGCTTCTGTCGGTCAGGCTCCCTTTGACTTGCAGCATTCAATACCTTCGTATCGATGCAATCGCCATGCGACCCTAAGTGATCTGAGCGAAGTTCGGTATGCAATAGCAATTCAGGTCGGGAGATCTCGCAACTGCCTTCAGTGTGTCGAGGAATCAGCGGCACAGATAGGATTAGCTCGTCTTCGATCAGGTCCCCAGGATGCAGTAGCCGATCATCGATTAAGACCGGATCATAATGCTCCGGCAGCAATGAGCACTGGTCAATACTTTCAATTAGGGCCAAACTCAAATTTGTATGAACGGGCTGCGATAATTTACCGTTACAGCGTTGACAGCAAAGTATCAGTTCTGTATTGATGGTACCGGATATTACCGACAAACCAGCCGCATCACGACAGAAATGAAGCCTATAACTCACCAATCCATCAGTATTCAATAGCATCGGGCCGAGCCGCTCGAAATGGGCGAGCGGAATACTGCCCTCGAAGCATGAATGCAGCGCAACCGATTGAAATGGGTCTAGCAGTTCTGGCAGTGGGTTGCACATAAGCCGCCTAGTCTAGAGCAAAGTCAGCAGTACTGTCAATGGATTGCAGTTAAGCCAAAACCTAAAGAGTATCGCCTGAAAACACCGATGGGGCCTGATTAGGCGCTGGTTCCGTTTAAGCATTTCCGGTTGGAGCCAAAAGAATACCGGCAGCGACAGCTGATCCTATTACCCCCTATCACCCCGGCAACTTTCAGCCCCATGGCATGCATCAGCAAAAAATGATACTTGTCCGCCTCGAGTCCAACTTTATTGACAACCCTGGCTGCCATGGGCATAGCAGACATGTCCGCGGCACCAATCAAGGGATGGATCTTACCCCGACGCTCTTACCCGGACTCAGGCGATGCATGGTTTTTGGTGATTTCTGTGGAGAAACAGACCACCTGGCTTGTCTTCTCATCCGGCCTCGACGTGGCGGTAACCCACCCATAGAGCGGCTATGGGAGGGTTGTCGTTTCGGGCCTTGTTCATAAGCTCGGCCAAGCCTTGAGAGTTAACCTCGAACGGCGCAGTATTTTAACCTTAAAACCAAAACCTTACGGAAAAGCCCCACGCATCCGCTCGTCACTTGGTCGGAGTTATGAACAAGGCCTCGTTTCGCGATGGCGAACGAGAATCCGGCGCCAGTTGGTCTGTTTCTCTCCGGCAATCGCCTTACCATTACCACGCCAGCCGCGGTACCGATATAAAACGCCAACGCACCCAGTACCAGAACGCCCCGGGTCTCCAATACCAGAAAGTATCAGAAAGGTATCCGCGGATAACTTGGAGCCAACAGCCAAGCCGAGCATGGTAGTAGTAACATTGATCATTTCATTTTGCGCCGTCCGGCTCAGACGCTCGACAACACCGCCCACGCAGCAGATTGCTGCAAGTCAGCATGCCGATGCGCCTTGTGCGTCGGACCGGTATGCACACAATCTGCTATGCTCACATGGTCATCTCGGCGAGGCGAGCGTCAATTCCACGTCGTCTGACAGATCGACCGCTGGAGATCAGCAAGCTACCAGCGGTGATCATGACCAGACGGACTCGGGAGATCCGATGCATGGCGCGATCAAGTGCTGAACGGATGCCGAACGATCAGTGTCTGCGCTCGATCTGGCCCGGTGGAAACGATATCAATCGGCACACCACCTAATTCTTCGATTTTATTCAAATAATCCCGCGCACGTTTCGGCAGCGCGTCGAGAGACTCCGCACCAAGTGTTGACTCGCTCCAACCAGGCATATCAATGAACCGGGGTTTACAGCGTGCCAACTCCTCGACATCGATTGGTGGCACATCGAGCACTTGACCGTCCAACTCATATGCCGTGCAGATGCGCAAATTTTGCATGCCGTCAAGCACATCGAGCTTGGTAATACAGAGACCCGACAAGCTGTTTATCGAGAACGAGCGCCGCAATGCGACCATGTCCAGCCAGCCACAACGACGCTTACGGCCGGTGGTAGCGCCAAACTCATGGCCTTTCTTACCAAGACGGTCACCGTCAGCATCGAACAATTCGGTAGGAAACGGCCCGCTGCCAACGCGTGTGGTATAAGCCTTCACAATGCCGAGAATGTAATCGATATCAAGCGGCCCAACGCCACTTCCGCTGGCGGCTCCACCGGCGGTGGTGGTAGACGACGTCACATAGGGATAAGTACCATGGTCAATGTCGAGCAGCGCACCCTGCGCGCCTTCGAATAAAATGTTGTCGCCATTCTGTAGGCATTCATGCAGCAGACCGGCGACGTCAGCCAGCATGGGTGCAATCCGCTCACCCTGCCGTAGCGCCTCATCAAGCATCGCGGAGACATCCAGCGGCGCAGCGTGAAAGTAATGCTGCAGTGCGAAATTGTGATAATCCGCTATCTCACGCAACCGCTGTTCGAAGCGGTCAGCGTCCAGCAGCTCGCCGACACGGATACCGCGCCGGGCAATCTTGTCTTCGTATGCCGGCCCGATGCCGCGGCCGGTGGTGCCGATGGCCTGACCACCGCGCGCGCGCTCCCGCGCTTGATCCAGTGCGATGTGAAGGGGAAGAATCAATGCACAAGCAGGACTGATGAACAGTCGCTCACGCACTGGCAAACCTGTCCCCTCTAGCGACTCCAATTCCGACAACAGCGCAGGCATCGACAACACCACTCCGTTACCGATCATGCAGCGCACATCGTCGTGCAGGATGCCGGAAGGTATTAGATGCAGAATCGTCTGCTTCCCATCAATGACCAACGTATGGCCGGCATTGTGGCCACCCTGAAAACGCACCACTGCATCGGCTTGTTCCGTCAGCAGATCAACGACCTTACCCTTACCCTCGTCGCCCCACTGGGCGCCGATAACGACTAGGTTAGTACCCATTCAGCCCTCACAATGCAACTATCAGAGTTTCGTAAGGCGCCGTCCACAATGGGCGCCCTCGACGCTTGCTTAGGCGATTTCTGTCGAGAAATAAACTACCTGGCTTGTCTTCTCGTCAGGCATCGGTTGCGATAACCCGCCCATAGAGCGGCTGTGGGCGGGCTGCCGCTTCGCGAAGGCGAACGAGAATCCGGCGCCAGTTAGCCTATTTCTCTCCGACGATCGCCTTACCGTTCATCGCTTCGTATCCAGCACTTGCCAAGCGCCATCCATTAGAGCCAAGTACCGTGAACAACCCGGCACCAGATCGCTGCCTACATCATCCGGTAATTGTTGCACTACTCGCCGCCCGGAGGCCCGCAGGCGATCAACTTCTGCTTGCAACGCTGGGTCTGGATTCCAAGGTGCCGAGATCGCATCTGCGTCCGGATCATATGGCGCGGGACTGCCGCTTAGGGCGATCAAACCCTTCAAATCACTGCTGAAGCCAACTGCTGGTCGCGCACGACCGAATACGCGACCGATATCATCGTAACGTCCACCGCGTGCGATCTCCAAGCCCCAGCCGGGAGCAAAGGCAGCGAAAACAATACCTGTCTTGTAGGTGTAGCCGCGCAATTCTGCCAAATCGAAATGCACGGGCAATTCGGGTAGCCAGCGCCGGACTTCTTCTGCAACATGACGCAAGCGTGCCACGGCTGCCTTCACTGAAGCATCGGCCGCAGACAGCACGGACTCCGCACGCTCCAAGGCATCGGCGCCATCCAGATTCGGCAACGCCAGCAACATGTTACCAATTTCTTGGCGCAAGCCGAACTGACCTACCAGATCGGCAATCTCTGCAACCGCCTTGCGTTGCAGTGCGTCGAACAGCGCCATTTCGCGGGTATGATCCAGACCAGCCTGGCGGGCAAGCCCACGATAGATTCCGACATGGCCAAGATCCAGGTAGGCTGAGTTGATTCCAGCGGTCTGCAACGTTGCGACCATCAGGCGCAAGATCTCGACATCGCTTTGCAAACCGTCGTGCCCGTAAATCTCCGCGCCGATCTGCATGGGGCAGCGACTGCCAGCAAAACCATCTGTACGAGTATGCAGTATGGTGCCTAGATAGCAAAGCCGGGTCGGTAGGTCGCGTCGCAAATGATGGGCGTCAATTCTTGCGACCTGCGGTGTCATGTCCGCGCGCACACCGAGCATGCGGCCGCTGAGTTGATCAGTCAGCTTGAAGGTCTGCAAATCCAGATCATGGCCAGTTCCCGTCAGCAGGCTTTCGAGGAAATCAATAATCGGGGGAATGACCAGATCATAGCCCCAGCTCGCATACAGATCCAGCAATGCCCGCCGCAGCCGCTCCAGTTCAGCAGCTTCGGCGGGAAGAACCTCTTCGATTCCAGCGGGCAATAGCCAGCGCTCGTCATTCATACCTATGTTGGATCGTTCGTATTCGGCTGCCTAAACATGAGTTTGCCAGCCATTTAGTTGATCAGATGAAGCAGACCCACTCCGCAGGCCATACTCACGAGTCCAGCGATTCGCAAACTGCGGTTATCCTGGCGTGCCATCTCAATCAGAATTCGCCGCATCTTGTCCGGCGCCAGAAATGGCACGATGCCTTCAATAACGAAGAGCAGCGCTAGTGCCACCAGAAAATCATGCCACATGGTGCGAATTCCCGGAATGCATGTTCACCGCCCACTCGGATAAGGCGATCACAAAGTGACAAATGATTGCAGAAGGCGGACGGATTGTCTATCACGGAACGCTATACGGTAGCGACTGATGACAGGCAGATAGGATAGACCGCTGATCAGCATTGAGCTGATGAAGCAGGTGGGTGGCCCAGGGTGTGCGGCACCTTCGCGAAGCGGCAGCTCAACCATGGTCGCTCTACGTGCGGGTTATCGCAACCTCGATGCCGGATAAGAAGGCAGGCCAGTAGTCTGTTTCTCGATGGAAATCGCCTCGGATTGTCGACTTGGATCGGTACGACGGGATCACCGGCGCGTTCCGCTTCGCTCATTATTCGTGTACAGGTGACTTAACTACAGGGTTTCAACTCGATTGTACTTGATCGGATGCTGAGTTTTGCCCGGAGGCTGGGGCTAGTGCAGGTAATTGTGAGCTGGCCTGCTAAGTAGCGGTTCATGAATAACCGATACAACGCTATCCAGCCATCGGCGGAGTGCAATCGGGGTCGGGGTCGCTATCGGAATCGGAATCGGAATCGAGAGAGAAAACGCCCTATGCCATTCGGTCATGAGCAGCTCGACGTCGAGCGTGCGGCCATCGAGTCTGTCGGTTGTGGGCCTAGCGCTACTGCGAGCATGTGAAAGGACAGCGTAACGCGAAGGATCAACGCCTGTGCGCATCTTAGGCGCGCATTGCAGGCCATCGCGCTGAACATTGCCGAGGGTAACGGCACAGCGACGAGTGGGGATCGACGCCGGTCGTTTGAAAGCGCACGAGGCTCGGCGCTGGAGTGCGCTGCGATTCAGGACGTGCTCACGCTGGTGTGCGAAGCGTTGTCCGCAGACGACAACAGCCAGCAAAAGGCACTGCTCGATCGTCTTGTGGCCATGCTCACGGAGCTCGGACAGGGTGGCGATGCGGTCAGCGAGGAGCTTGGCGGATATCGGGTTGGTCAGTTCGATACCGATGCCGACGCCGATAGCGGTAGCGAATGAGCCGGCAGGCGGCACCCAAGCCAAAAACCTGTTTAGCTTGTTTTTGTACCATCACTAAGGCTCTACCGGTGACTGCGCTTTCGCATCTACTGGTAATGGCGCTGGTGTTGGTGAAGACTCTACTGGCGTCTGCGCCTGCTTAACTGCTTGCACTTGTGGTGCTGGCGGCTTTACCAGCGCCTGCACTTCTTCCTTTACCGGTGTTTGTATTTGCACTGGCTCTTCCAGGATAGTCACCGAGGATTGTGCTGGTATTTGACTCTGCGCGTCGGACGAGGAGAGCTGAGGAGGATAACTCGCGAACTGTTGGTTGAAAAATTTGAAGAAGTCTGAGTCTGGTGCCAACACTAAGGTGCTACCTGATTCTAAAAACGAGCGCCGATAAGCATTTAAGCTGCGATAGAATGCATAGAATTCGGGGTCTGCTTGGAATGCCTTAGCAAAAATTTCTGATGCCTTCGCATCACCCATACCGCGGGTTTCTTCAGCTTCACGATAGGCGTCGGCAAGCGTAACAGTTCGTTGGCGGTCGGCGTCGGCACGGATGCGCTCTGCGGCCTCCGAACCCTTGGCTCGTAGATCACGGGCTACGCGTTCACGTTCAGCGCGCATGCGATTGTAGACTGACTCACTGACCTCAGGGGGGAGATCGATCTTCTTTACCCGAACATCGACGACCTCAACGCCAAGTTCCGCTGCTTGCGTATCTACTAGTTTAGTTAATACCTGCATAAGCTCTAAGCGATCTTCGGATACGACCTCCTTGATTGTGCGCCGGCCGAACTCGTCCCGCAAACTGGTATCGATGCGCTCTGACAGTAAGCGGGCAGTTCGCGCGCTGTCACCACCGGTAGAACGGAAGAATTGGGCTGCATTGTTAATACGCCATTTTGCGTACGAGTCGACGATAACATCCTTCTTTTCGATGGTCAGGAAGCGCTCTGGTCGTGAGTCCAGAGTCTGAATACGCGCGTCGAACTTAATGATGCTATTTAAAATTGGCACCTTGAAGTGCAGTCCCGGTTTGTAGTCGCTGCCAACGATTTCACCAAGACGCAGTTTGATTGCTGTTTCGTATTGCTGCACGGTGAATGTGGACATATAGACCAACAAAACCAGAAGGGCAATAGCAATTGGTATCAAAACCTTTTTAGTATCATCCATCTTAACGGCTCCTGCGCTCTCTCAGCGTGTCACGGGATCGGGCGGTCGACTTCGGCGTAACGTCACTAGCAGTGTCCGCGGCGTCCAGCATGGAAGTTCGAGGAGGTTGTGACGGCTTTTTCTTCATCAGTTGATCTAGGGGCAGATACATTAGGCTATTACCACTTGGGATATCGAGTAATACCTTATTGCTCTCTCCCAGCACTTCTTCCATTGTCTCCAGATAGATTCTTTCCCGGGTAACGATGGGTGCCTTCTGATATTCGCCAAGCACAGCGGTGAAGCGTGATGTTTCGCCTTGCGCCTCGGCAATCACTCGGTCGCGATAAGCCTTCGCATCAGCAATAGTACGTGCTGCCTCGCCACGTGCTTGCGGCAGAATTTCGTTCGCATAGGCCTCGGCTTTATTTTCCAGCCGTTCCTTATCCTCTCGCGCTTTGATGGCGTCGTCGAAGGCTTCTTTAACTTGCTCTGGAGGCTTAGCTGGTTGCATATTGACCGAAGTGACTTCTAAGCCGGTTTTATAGATATCCATTAGGTTCTGGACGCGCCCGCGGATCATCGCAGATACTTCGCTACGGCCTTCGGTGAGGATAAAATCCAACTCTTCTCCGCCGATGGTTTTGCGAACCACGGTTTCTGTTGCATCGCGAAGCGTTTTCATCGGCGCTTGGTCCTGATACAGGAAGTTCGCCGCGTCCTGAATCTTGGACTGTACCGTTAGTTCAACATCAACGATATTCTCATCTTTTGTCAGCATGAGCGCCTTATGGCTGAATGACTTGATTTCGTCGACATTGACAATCTCCACCGCATCGATTGGCCAGGGAATACGCCAATGCGGCCCGGGATCGGTCATTTTGATGTAAGCACCGAAGCGGGTAACGACACCGCGTTCAGCGGGAGCGACGATGTAGATTCCGGTAGCGAGCCAGCCTATCAATAGTACACTGACGATGATCCCGATACTGCGTTTGCTTAAGTCTGGACCACCGCCACTGTTCCCCCCGGAGCCTTTACCACCAAGCAAGCCGCTTGCGCGTTCCTGTAGTTTACGCACGATTTCATCGAGGTCGGGTGGTCCTTGATTGCCCGAATTTCCACCCCAGGGGTCTTTGTTGCCGCCTCCCGGCTCGTTCCAGGCCATAGTTACTCCGCAACTGGTGTTGGTTAATACTCAAAATCAGCTCGTTTTGTGACACGAGCGCTATTAGTTTGGAAGTGCCGCCATGGCGCCCCGATATCAAGAAGCTCAAGTCAGTGCCATCCGCTAAGGTTCAGCGCGACAAGTCGACTCGACAAGATCGCAAGCCGACCATCGCGAATTCCGCCAACTCGGGTCAAGCGGAGTTTTCAGAGTCCCGATTCGCACCGGCTGGCGCAGGACATTGGCTCACCAGCCGGCCTGCCCAGCGCTCGGGATCGAGTAGATAACGGTCGTGCTGGGCGCGCGAAATCTGTACCTCGATATCCCAACCGCCCTGCTCCGTGGGCGATTCGGATACAACGATGGCGTGGTCGAACAACCACGCACGTAAGCTGCCATCCGCTGGACCAAGCCGCAGCTGCTGGCGCAGGCTCTCTCCGCAAAAATAATCTGCCAAGACCTGCGGCAACAGCTCGACGCCTGCGCCGGTTGCCGCCGACAGCCAGACCCGATTCACAAGGCCATCTTCGCCACGGTCAATACGAGGCTCGCTCACCGGCAACATATCGATTTTATTGAACACGGAAATCACCGGTATGTCTCGCGCTCCGATCTCCTCGAGCACCGTATCGACATCCGCAATACGCCGATCACGTTGGTCATTGCTTGCATCTACTACATGCAGCAGCAAATCTGCCGAACGCGTTTCTTGCAGCGTTGAGCGAAATGCCGCAACCAGTTCATGGGGTAGCTGATTAACAAAACCAACGGTATCGGCAAGCACGATAGCCGGCGCATTTGGCAGTGCCAACCGACGCAATGTCGGATCCAAGGTAGCAAACAGTTGGTCGGCCTGAAACACGCCAGCCTCGGTCAGCTGATTGAACAGGGTTGATTTACCTGCATTGGTGTAGCCAACCAGCGCGACTGTCGATACGTCTGCTCGCTCGCGCGCTCTACGTGCTTGGGCTTGACGCGTCTCGATCCGGCTCAGGCGCGCCTTCAGCTGCGTAATCCGCTGCCCTAGCAGACGGCGGTCAGTCTCGAGCTGAGTCTCGCCGGGTCCGCGCAGGCCGATACCACCTTTTTGCCGTTCAAGATGAGTCCAGCCGCGTACCAGCCTGGTGGACAGATGACGCAATTGCGCCAGCTCTACTTGTAGTTTGCCCTCGAACGAACGTGCCCGCTGCGCAAAGATATCCAGGATCAGTCCGCTGCGTTCCACGACCCGACACTGCAATAAGCGTTCCAGGTTACGTTCCTGAGCCGGACTCAAGGCATGATCGAAGATGGCGAGCTCGGCCCGCGTTGCCTCGATCAGCGACCTCAGTTCGTCGGCCTTGCCGCTGCCGATGAACAACCGCGGATCGGGCCTGTCCCGGTTACCTGTCAAGTAACCGACTTCAAGCGCACCGGCCGCTTTCGCGAGGAGCCTGAATTCGAGCATCGCATCATCGTCTGCTGCATGCCCGATGGCAAGCTGGACCAAAATGGCCCGTTCACCGGAACCTGGACGCTCAAACATGCCAGCGATTAGTTATGACACTTCGGGCACGGACAGAACAGAGCACGATGGCATACGGAACATATTGGCACATAAGTACAGGATGGTGCATAAATTCAGGCATTACCCTGGTGTTCAGAGTCTAATTCCTGGCTCGGCGGCAATTTGACATTACGCGCCGGCACGACGGTGGAGATCGCATGTTTGTAGATCATCTGGCTGACATTGTTCTTGAGCAACACCACAAACTGATCGAAAGACTCGATCTGCCCCTGGAGTTTGATTCCGTTCACTAGGAAGATCGAAACAGGGATGCGCTCCTTACGAAGCGCATTGAGAAAAGGGTCTTGCAGGCTCTGGCCCTTGGACATGGATTGCGCTCCTTGTTGATCTTTTTTTGCGGTCGGTTTTTCCGCGACCGGCAGTCTCGGAATACCATATGGACGAAGAGCAACAAAATAGCACAGAGTTGGCCTGCTCGCGCGACCTGCGAGCGGGTTTCAAGAAGCCTTGACCCGCAGAGTCGACGGCCAATCGCTGGCAAGGTGAGATGTCTACGCCCCATTACAACCAGTTCACAACAGCAGACAATGCGCGCCCTAGGACCGGCTCGTCATCCTGTATCCAGAGACAATCCGGTTCCGCTCGCAACCAGGTGTATTGGCGTTTCGCCAGTTGGCGTGTTGCGATGATCGCCCGCTCCTTCATTTCATCGAAGCTGCATTGTCCATTCAGATAGTACAACATCTGTCGATAGCCAACGCAACGCATTGAAGGCAGCTCCGGATGCAAATCAGTACGCTGCCATAACCTACGCACCTCGTCCTCGAATCCGGCGCTCAGCATCTCCTCGAAGCGTCGGGCGATACGCCGGTGCAATTCGTCCCGACGCGACGGTGCACGCACCAACTTCAGGCTGCGATAACCGAATGCCGACTTCGGCTGCGCATGCCAAAGATCAGTTATGCATTGACCACTGAGCAAATATACCTCAAGTGCACGCTGCACTCGTTGCGGATCGTTTGGATGAATTCGCGCCGCGGCTTCCCGATCGACCTGGGCAAGCCAACGGTGCATGGTCTGAGCACCACGCTGCCGTGCATACTCGGTCAGCGCGGTGCGCAGGTCCGGATCGGTTTCCGGCAATGGCGAGAGCCCCTGCTGCAAGACACGAAAATAGAGCATAGTGCCGCCAACCAACAATGGAATACGGCCTTCAGCAGTAATCTCGGCCATGGCGGTGAGTGCATCGTTGCGAAAACGAGCCGCCGAATAGCTCTCGGCGGGATCGCAGATATCCACCAGCCGGTGTGGACAGCGCGCCAGTATGTCTGGCGACGGCTTCGAGGTACCTATATCCATACCCCGATACACCAGCGCCGAATCGACGCTGACGATATCCAAGGGTAATGCATCCGCCAGCGACAGTGCGAGAGCGGTCTTGCCAGCAGCCGTCGGCCCCAGCAGCAGCAGTGCCGGCGGCAAGCTGGAGTCGGAAGGGTACAGGCCGGTCGGGGTGGAGAATTCGAACACTCAGCGCCCGCGCAGAAAAAGAGCGTCCAACTCCCGTTGCGAGAGTTTGACCCAGGTAGGGCGGCCGTGATTACACTGATCTGAACGTTCGGTGCGTTCCATATCTCGCAACAGCGCGTTCATTTCCGCAATCGTCAGGCGCCGATTGGCGCGTACCGCGCCGTGGCAAGCCATCGTAGCCAGTACTTGATTGATTTCACCATGCACCCGCTCGCTGGAAGCACCGGCGTTCAGATCCGCGAGCACGTCCCGCAACAGCCGTTCCGCATCCGCACCCTGTAGCAGGGCCGGAATCTCGCGAACCGCCAGCTTGCTCTCGCCAAGCCGGTTGACCACCAGGCTGAAGCGAGCCAACATCTGGGCATGCTCTTCAGCCAGATCAGCCTCCGCCGGGCTTACATGCACCATGACCGGCACCAACAGCGGCTGGCCGCGGAGCTTGCCAGACGCGGCCAGGTCTTTCAGCCGCTCGTAGCCGATGCGCTCATGGGCCGCATGCATATCGACGATAATCAGTCCATCCGCAGCCTGGGACAGCACATAGACGCCGCCGAGCTGACCAAGGGCGAAGCCTAGGGGCGGCATCTCGTCAATCCTGCCGGATGCCGGATTCGTCAGTTTCTCCCGACCTTGGCCGGCAAACTCCCATTCCATCGGCGAAACTTTCCCCGCCCCATCGCCATCCTCATCTCGCAGCGGCGGACGCTGAAACTCGAGCCCCGCGTTATAAGTCGCACGACCGTCATTGATGCCCGGCGGCCGACCGGATACGGTAAACGGCTTCGAGCCGGATGGCGGAACGGCTTGCCCGGTTGCCGCATCCACACCTGCCAAGCTGGCTGCTGCCTCTGGCTCAGACTCGGCATCCTGCACCGTTGTTGATCCTCTGACACCTTCCGCAAGACAGCGATGCAATGCACGAAAAATAAAATCATGCACCTGCCGCCCATCCCGAAAGCGCACCTCCTGCTTGCTCGGATGCACGTTCACATCCACCTGCCGCGGTACTAGCTCGAGAAACAACACAAAGGCTGGATGCCGGCTGTGATGCAGCACATCCTGGTAGGATTGCCGCACCGCATGTGCGACTAACTTGTCCCGCACCAGGCGACCGTTGACATAGAAAAACTGCATATCGCTTTGGCCACGAGCGAATGCCGGGCGTGCAATCCAGCCCCATAGGCGCAGCCCCGTTGCAGATTGATCAAGTTTCAGACTGGCATCCATGAAGGACTCGCCGAGCAGCGAGCGCAGACGCGGCGCACATGCTCCCTGCGCACCTGCCGGCAGTTCCATCAGGGTGCGACCGTTGTGTCGCAGACGCAGCGTGACCTTAGCATGCGCCAAGGCCATACGCCGCAGCAATTGCTCAACATGATTGAATTCGGTTTTGTCGGTGCGCAAAAACTTACGCCGGGCCGGCACGTTATAGAATAGGTCATGAACTTCCACTGTGGTACCGATGGCATGGGGCGCGGGCTGCGGCGGATCGACTCGGTCACTGCCGTCGGCTGATACGCGCCAGCCGTGGGGCTCGTCTGCCGTACGCGAGACAATTTGCAACCGCGACACCGCGGCAATGCTGGGCAATGCCTCTCCCCGAAATCCCAGTGTAGCCACTTCTTCTAGATCGTCCAGGCTTGCGATCTTGCTGGTTGCATGGCGGGATAATGCCAGCGCAAGCTGATCACAGCTGATTCCCAGGCCATCATCCCGGATGCGGATCAGCTTCGATCCGCCGCGCTCCACGTCAATATCGATGCGACGGGCGCCGGCATCGAGACTGTTTTCCACCAGTTCTTTGACGACCGATGCGGGTCGTTCCACCACTTCGCCAGCGGCGATCTGATTGATCAGTCGAGGCGGCAGCGTACGGATGATCGGCATACCTTAAAGAGAGAAGGATAACGTTCAGAAATCCAGGCCCAGCGCAAGCAAGCTCTGCGTGCTCTCATCTTGATGCACACGAGAATCCGAGGTGGTATCGTCGCCTACCCCACCTCGTTGGCGGGCAAAACGGGTTCCCGGTGGCGGGTAATCGCGAAAATAGTCCAAAATCCCCTGCAGCAGCGAATGGGCCAACTTTTTTTGATAGTGCTCGCTGCGCAGTCGTCGTTCTTCGCTGGGATTGGAGATGAAGGCCGTCTCTACCAGCATGGATGGGATGTCCGGCGATTTGAGCACGGCAAAGCCGGCCTGCTGAATGCGGGTCTGATGCACATGTCCGAGGGAGCGCAATTTCTCCAACACGTGAGTGGCGGCAATACTACTATGCTCAATGGTTGCATTTTGGGTCATGTCCAGCAAGACGCTTGCAAGCACCTCGTTGCGCTCCGCCAGTTTCACACCACCGATGAGATCAGCGCGATTCTCCCGTGCAGCCAACCACTTCGCGGCCTCGCTGGTGGCGCCACCATTAGACAAAGTGTACACTGATGAGCCACGCACATTCGGGTCAGTAAAGGCATCGGCATGAATCGATACAAATAAATCTGCCTTCCGCTTACGTGCCTTGGCAATGCGCTGGCGCAGCGGCACAAAATAGTCGCCGTCGCGAATCATTACCGCGCGCATGCCCTGTTGCTTGTCGATCAGGGCCGCGAGCTTGCGTGAAATGGCCAGGGTGACATCCTTTTCACGCGTACCGTTGCGCCCGATCGCGCCCGGATCTTCTCCACCATGTCCGGCATCCACGGCGATGATCACATCGCGTTGCCCACCCCTCTTGGGCTGCACGGACAAAAACGATGGAGCAGAACGATCGTGCCTGGAGGTCGCCGCCGCCGAGGACTCTGCCGCGGCGAGCACAGCATCGCCGCTGGGTTTGGGCATTTTATCGGCTGCTCTTCCACGCCGCCGATGCTTAGGACTGAGGTCAATCACCAATCGATGCCCATAGGCGTCGCTTGGTTCCAATTCGAAACTCTTGACTTTGACCGGCTGTTTCAGATCCACGACCACTCGCAGATCGTCGCCATCGCGAACGCCGCTACGCAGATCA
Source organism: Thiohalocapsa sp. PB-PSB1 (assembly GCA_016745215.1). Classification (GTDB taxonomy): domain Bacteria; phylum Pseudomonadota; class Gammaproteobacteria; order Chromatiales; family Chromatiaceae; genus Thiohalocapsa. The sequence goes on along the minus strand of CP050890.1, from coordinate 940,955 downwards.
GAGACGAGCAGGTCGCCGGGATTGGCATCTGGTAGCTTGCCTTTCAAGCTGGCGTCGGATAGATCGACGACAAGGCGATCAGGCTTATCCAGGGCAAAGATCCGATGGCGAATAGGTGCGGCGGTATCGAGAACGACACGCGTATGGTCCGGCGCATTCCAAATCCGAGCGCCATGCACAACCGTTTGCCCGGCTTGAACCAAGTCGGGAGAGAGGGCAAATATGAAGACGAGCCAGATCACTTGCGGGATAACGCCTGATAAGCTGGCAAAAAGTTTGGAAACTGTTGCGATTTTTGTCCTCATCGCGGGAATCCTCCTCCGCTTCGAGTCCAGGATTGGCACCGATCATTGCTAATAAGGATAGCACTTGCAGGTGAAAATTCTCAAACTATAATCGACGCTTGCAACGGTTTCTTGAGCATTTTCCGCAGTCGGCGTTGGGAATTTGCAACAATCTCGGCATAAATCCAAATAGAATCAGCAGGGTCTGCATTCACCGCTTGATGTCCGCGGTATTTGTTGCACATTCCGAGTCATTGCACCGCTATACTCATCTTGCAAAAGCCCAATACTCAACCACTACTCAAGATCGCCAGACTCCGCTGGGATTGGCGGAATCTACTGGAGAAGGCTATATAATGTATCGTATCACTCATCAAGAGAAACTCTCCGACGTCGTGTTCCAATGGGACGTACACGCGCCGGATGTCGCCAATGCCGCACAGCCCGGCCAGTTCGTCATGCTGCGCTTGCACGAGGGAAGCGAGCGCATCCCTCTCACGGTCGCCGATTATGACCGGGAGGCGGGCACCATCACGATGGTCATCCAGGCATTAGGCAAGACCACCAAGGAAATGATGACACACTACTCGACTGGCGATACGTTCAAGGATTTTGTCGGTCCGGTGGGTCGTCCACAACACATTTCTAACCTGGGTCATGTGGTATTAGTAGGTGGCGGGTTAGGCATCGCACCGATTTATCCGCAGCTACGTGCTTTTAAAGAGGCTGGCAACCGCGTGACCGCGATTGTTGGCTTCCGCAATCGCGACCTGATGTTCTGGCTCGAGCGTTTCGAACGCTATGCCGATGATCTCATCGTCTGCACCGACGATGGAAGCTATGGCCGTCCAGGTTTTGTCACCGAGGCGCTGCAGGAACTGTTAGAGAATGATAAGCCCGACCTGGTGGTGGCCATCGGCCCATTGCCAATGATGCATGCCTGTACCAATACCACGCGACCGTTCAAAGTCAAAACCATGGTTTCGCTGAACGCGATTATGGTCGACGGAACTGGCATGTGCGGCTCCTGCCGCGTCACAGTCGATGGCAAAGTGCGCTTTGCGTGTGTCGAAGGACCGGATTTCGACGGCCATCTGGTTGATTTTCCTGAACTAATCGCTCGTCAAAGGCGCTTCAAAGCACAGGAAGCCAAGGCTAACGAGGACTATTCGCATGTATGTGACATCGAGCGTATCTTGTTCGAAGAAGAAAAGCGAAGCTATAAAAAACTAAAAACCCTGCTGCCAGAACAGGTGCCTATGCCGGAGCGCTCCGCAAAGAGTCGCATGACAAACTTCAAGGAAGTCAATCTGGGCTATTCTATCGAAGACGCCATCGAAGAAGCCGAGCGCTGCATTCAATGTAAGAATCCGACCTGCATCGCCGGCTGCCCGGTGCAGATCGATATCCCCCGCTTCATTCGCTACCTACTGGTTCGCGATATCAATGGCGCCCGCGATGTTATTAACGAAAATAATCTATTCCCATCCATTTGCGGCCGCGTTTGTCCGCAGGAAAGCCAGTGCGAAAGCCAGTGCGTGCTGATTAAAAAAATGGAACCGGTCGCCATCGGCCGCCTGGAGCGCTTTGTTGGCGACAACGCCAAGCCAAAAGTCCTGCAACGACCACGATTCGAACTGAGCCTCGGCCGCGTGGCCATCGTCGGCTCTGGACCAGCTGGGCTGGCCGCGGCTGCAGATCTGGTGCGCTGCGGCGCCGAGGTGACGGTATTCGAGGCATTGCATGTGATCGGCGGCGTATTGCAATACGGTATCCCGTCGTTCCGATTGCCACGCGAGATCATCTCTCGCGAAGTCAAAACCTTGCGAGACATGGGCGTACGCTTCGAAACCAATAAGGTGGTCGGCAAGACATTCACCGTTGACCAACTTCTCGCCGAGCGCGGCTTCGATGCAGTCTTTCTCGGCGTCGGTGCTGGCGCACCGAGCTTTCTCGGCATTCCAGGTGAATCCGCCGGCCAGGTCTATTCCGCCAACGAGTTCCTGACCCGGGTCAACTTGATGGGCGGCAACCAGTTCCCCTACCGCGATACGCCAGTAGCGCTCGGCGACAGCGTGGTTGTGATCGGGGCTGGCAATACTGCAATGGACTGCCTACGGGTAGCCAAGCGTTTGGGGGTGCCGCGGGTGCGCTGCGTCTATCGTAGAACCGAGGCCGAAGCCACGGCGCGGGACGAAGAATTACGCCATGCCAAAGAAGAGGGCATCGAATTTTTCTTCCTGCATTCGCCAGTGGCGGTGCTGACCGACGAACCAGGCGATGTCACGGGCCTAAAGGTCGAGCGGATGGAGCTCGGAGAACCTGATGAGCGCGGACGTCGTCGGCCGGTGGGTACCGGGGAAATCAGCGAAATCGACTGTAATACCGTCATTATCGCGCTAGGTACCCAGGCTAACCCGATTATTCCGGAAACCACGCCAGATCTGGGATGCAATAAATGGGGCTATGTGGTCGCCGACGACAAACTGCAGACCACCACCAAGCGAGCGGTATTCGCCGGTGGTGACATTGTCACCGGAGGTGCCACAGTCATCCTCGCCATGGGGGCGGGACGCCGCGCGGCGCGCTCCATCGCCTGTTGGCTGTCAGGCAATTGCGCTGCCTGGCCTCCGACGCGGGAGGAGGTGGATGCGTATGTGCCTCCGCATCCATTGCCCAATCTTCCAGAGCCGCCAGAGGAGGCAGTCGCTCGGGTGCTGGAAGCCGAGCATCGATTCGGAGAAACACAATCCCCAGTTCATCTTGGCGATCAGACCGTGCACTGGGAATGCAACGATTGCGGCAAGGTCAGCGAAGGCATCGCGATGCCCTATGGCCGATGCGCGCTTTGTGGCGGCAAGCTCTCGATGGTCGAACCGGAAACCCTGGAAAATGCCGCGGCAATCGCGACGGTGCGCGCCGCGTTCGAGATCCAACTCGGTGCACATGCCTTCTATTCCCGAGCGGCAAGCAAGGCCGAGGATCCGATCCTGCGCGCCATGTTCACCCATTTCGCCGAGTTGGAACATGCGCAGATGACCACGTTGGCAAAGCGCTTTCACACCACCCCGCCGGACGACTCGGCCGAGATCAAGCTCACCCGAGCAGCGCAATTTGCGCACTTCGAGCAGCACCCAGAAGATCCCCTCAACCTGCTGCGGCTCGCCATCGCCTTCGAACAGCGCGCGTTGGAGAAGGTCGACGAACGCCTTGCCACCACGGAGCATGGATCAGAAGAGCGTAAGGTGCTGAAAATGCTGCGCGCCGAGGAACATGCTCATATCGGTATGCTGATGACCGAGCTGGAGCGCTGGAACATGGGTAAGCCAGGTATGACTTTTGGCGTAGCCGCCGGTCAGTAGCCATTCAACCGAATGCAGTAACCGCGCGCTTTTCACCGGTCAGCAAGGATGCTGCAATCTTGTAGAATAGAGGCTGGTTGTGATGTTCGACCTCAGCTTGGAGATGAGGTCTGTTAGAGGACTATGATCGATGCCGGTAAAGACCATCCTACTGCCTTTATGCGAGAACGATACGCCGGGTCCGGTGTTGGAGACAGCACTGGGTCTCGCGCGACGTTTCGAAGCCCACCTGGACATCCTTTACGTGCTGCGCAATCCGCGCCACCATCTGTCCATGGCCAACCTTGGACTATCGAAACACATGCGCGAGGAAATCCTGAGGGTAGCAGAGCAAAACAGCAGTATCCGAGCTGAACAAGCGCACCAGCTCTTCTCTCACGCATGCGCAAGCGCCAACATACCTGTCGTTGAAAGTCGGGTTGGCGGCGGTGTATCCGCCGCCTGGCAAGAAATTGCCGGCCAGGAGGACAGCATTCTGGCAGTGCGCGGACGGCTGTCAGACCTGATCGTGCTGCCGGGGCCGATCCCGGTCGCGCCGCCCTCGGCGGTTGCCGAGGCAGCGCTGAAATCCACCGGGCGCCCGGTGCTGATCGCGCCACCAAGCCCGCAGCCAACCATTGGCACCCGGGTCGGCATCGGCTGGAACGGCAGCGCCGAAGCAGCACACGCTGTTGCCACCGCTATGGCCTATCTGCAGGGCGCCAAAGCTGTCTACGTCTATAGTTGCCAGCGCCACCAGCACACCGAGCCAACACCGGAGGATCTGGTAAAGTATCTCGGTTGGCATGGCGTCAATGCGCAGGTGAAGACCATGGAAGCACAGGATCCGCATGTTGGCGAAGCGCTGCTCGCGGCGGCTGCCGAGGATAAAGTCAATCTCTTGGTGGTGGGCGCTTACAGCCGCAGCCGCCTGCGCGAGATGATTTTCGGCGGCGTCACCGAACATGTGCTGACCTCGGCTGAAATACCCGTGTTCATGCTGCATTGAGATCCAGAGGAGAAGGGTAGGCCGCGATGATCAGTCAGATAGTGCGGCCTTCCCAGGCCCCAGATCCGCATCCATGGAGCCTGTAAAGCCCGACCGCGGGAAAGCACAAAGGCTAGTGCTCTGCTGCACAAGTCGCGACACCGTTTGCAGTCGTTGTCATGGTTGTAATCGTGGTGGTCATTGATAATCCACGATGAGCGATCACGATTACGACAAACAGCAGAAACGGTACGGAACATCCGCACCGCTGCACTGGTATCAATCGCAACTGAACAACGACGCCACCGGCCTGTGCGGATCGTCGATAGAGTCACCGACACTAGCTATAGATCGGTTTACCCAATGCTGGTTGCGAATTTTCCTGACCACAGGGGCGGATTCCGTAACAGCGACGCCCAATCACCCTGCGCCAACCAGCGCAACTGACGCCCGGGTGGCGCATGCTCCAGATCGATAATCAGATCCGGGCATGGCAGCACACCGGCACCGCGTTCCGGCCATTCCACCAGCAATAATGCCTCGCCATCGAGCAAATCGCGCAGCCCTAGGTACTCCAGCTCCTCCGCATCGCCGAGGCGATACAAGTCCAGATGATAAATCTGTTGACCACCGATTTCGTAGGGTTCGATCAACGTATAGCTGGGGCTGCGCACCGCACCCGGGTAGCCGAGACCACGCAACAATCCACGCACCAAGGTGGTCTTGCCGACGCCCAGATCGCCACGCAAAAAGACCAGGCCGCTTTGTCCGCGCAAGCGCTCCGCGAGGGTCCGACCGCAATCGAGCTGTGCCGCTTCCGATGCCAGGTAGAAGCCGTGCATCAAGCGCCCTCCTCAGCCTGTGCCAGCGTGGCGCGCAATGCCGCGATCAGATCGCTGGCCAGCAGCCCGCGCTGGCCGTGCAAAGCCGCTTGATCGCCAGCAGCAGCATGCAGGCAGACAGCGGCGCTAGCGGCCTGCTCCGGCGCTAGCCCCATCCGCTGCCCTTGCGCCAGCAACGCAGCGATGATACCCGTCAGCGTATCCCCCATGCCGGCACTGGCCATGCCGGGATTGCCATCGCTACATAGTCCGATGGGGCGATGCCCGGGACCACGAATCAGTGTGCCTGCGCCCTTGAGTACCGCAACCCCGTCAAAGCGCCGTTGTAATGCCTGCACCGCGGCAAAGCGATCTTGCTCGATCTGCTCGATGGTACAAGCCAGCAGCCGCGCCGCCTCGCCAGGATGTGGGGTCAGCACCCAGTCTGCTGACTGGCGCGGCGCGGCAGCCAGCAGATTCAACGCGTCGGCATCCACTACCATGGGCTTATTCAGCGCCATTGCCTGCTCAAAGCATTCCCGCGACCAGGCGCTCTGCCCTAGACCTGGACCAAGAGCAATCACGTCTGCGCGGCTAGCGACCTGGGCTAATACGGCATCGGTATGCAGCGCGGAGGCATCGGCAAGCGCCCGCACCATGAGTTCTGGACAATTCAGATTCAGCCATGCCGCATGGTCCGGATGGGTGACGACGGTCACCAGTCCGGCACCGGCGCGCAATGCCGCCTCACCAGCCAGACGTGCCGCGCCAGACATTCCCGGGGCACCGCCAATCACCATCACATGACCGCAGTCGCCCTTGTGGGCAGAACGCCAACGGGGCGGTAACAGCTCGCGCTCCTTGGCCCAATCCAGCCGCCGGGCGGACAGAATCTGGCTAGCATACACGGCGCCTGGTACACGCAGGGATTCGAAGCGGATCAGACCACAATGATCCGGCCCACGCGCGGTAAACATACCTTGCTTCAAGCCGATAAAACTCACGGTTAGATCCGCCCGCACCGCATTGCCAAGCACGCGACCGGTATCCGCATGCAGGCCGGAGGGGATGTCAACGGCTAGCACCGGCGCTGGCGAAGCATTGATCTGGGCAATCGCCTGATCCCAAATACCGGTCACCGGTCGTTCCAGCCCAGTACCCAGTAAGGCATCGACAATCAGATCGACATCCGGCGGCAACCGCCGAAACGGCTCCACGGCGCCGCCAGCCGCGACAAAAGCCGCCGCCGCTTCGGCCGCCTCGCCATGTAATGCCGAATGATCGCCAAGGCTCTGCAAACGCACTGGCCAGCCCTGCTCCTGGGCCAATCGGGCCATGACATAGCCGTCGCCGCCGTTGTTACCGGCGCCGGCCAACACCAGCAGACGCCGCGCCTTGGGCCAGCAGGTGCACAGATGCCGGAACGCAGCGAGCCCGGCGCGTTGCATCAATTCATAGCCGGGAATTGCGTGCTGTTCGATGGCATTGCGGTCAAGGGCGCGCACCTGTTCGGCGCTATACAGCGCGTACGGAAGCGAATGGATGTCCGACTTTGAAAATTGCACGGTACGCACCTCGCGGGCAATTGGGAATCTTTGTCAACACTAGTTCTCGAACTTGAAGAAGATATCCGCTCCCTGGCCTTCACTACTGGATTCGGTCTGTAGTTCGATGCGTTTGGTCAGTTCATAACGCATTTTGACCTTGTCGGCCTGGTCGCCAATGCTGCTTTCATATTCCATGAACAATTTTGGCGCCACATAGGTACCCACCGACAATGCACGATCGTCATCCGCGGCATTGCGCTTGGGTGGTATTCCGGTGACTAGATATTTGGTGATTTCCGCTTGGGTCAAATTCGGGTCAGACTCCGAGAAAAAGGCCAGTTTCGGATTCTGCAGGGTACCGAGTACGCGTACGCCCGCGGTCACATCGCCACCCTCGCGCTGCGCATTCAGAATCATGCCCGGATTGTCGAGGGGTGTCTTGGCAAAGACGATGATGCCCTGCTCAATGGTCAGCGGCTTACCGATCGACGCGACCAATCCCATGCCAGGTATGGAGACACGATAGCTGCCATCGACGACCTCGAGTTGGCCGTCACCGACCAGTTCTCTGTTTGGTAATTTCAGCACGCGCACACTGCCGCGCAGCTTTGTGCGCAGGCCGAAGGCATCGATACTGACCGCGTCTCCTAGCTTGGCCAACAGGTCGATATGCAACGGCAGAGCGTCTTTTTGCTCGACCGATTCGGTGACTACATCCGGTGACGGCTGAATCGCACCAGCGCTGATGGTACTCGGTATGATACGCGCTTCGGGTATCGAAATTTCACCCTTGACAGCACCTCCGCCAGGCCCGACGCCAGCCTGAATATCCAACGAAACCAGCGCAAAATATTCCTTTGTGTCCGCCACTTTCAGGCGCGTGCCGGAGACGCCGACCTTGGCATTGATACCCGAGTCGGTCAGGTTGGCATTGCCATTGAGATTGAGCCGGCCGCCACCGATCAGGCTGCTGCCGCTAATCGTCAGCGCGTCTGCGGCACGCGACTCGATGGTCACGTTGGTCTCGGATACCTTGAGTCCGATCAGCGGCATCTGCAAACCGATCTGCCGCAACACCAGGCTAGCACGGATTTCCGGTTTGCCTAGACTGCCGGCGAGGTCGATGTCGCCGTCGATGCCACCGGTCACGTTAGTGATATCAGGCATCAGATTGGAGATGCGCGCAAGGTTTGTCAGCCGGATGTCGAGCCCACCGCGCAAACTGGGATCAGCGCCACCTGGTACACCGAAGCCTGGAACGGAAACTTTGCCGTCAACCCGACCGACGCCTTGCAACGGCAATCTCAACGCAGCCTCCAGGCTGGATGGCTGCAGGCGCAGTTCAGCGCCGCTGCCCGAAAAGACCAATTTGTCTTTGGCATCTTCAAGCGCGACCTGGAGTTCGCCGGTGGGCAATTGCACCCGCGCGCTGCCGGTAATGACATTGGCCTGGCCACGGAATCTGGCATCAGCCCGTACAAAGCCGTTCAGCACTGTCAATTCCGGCAATAAAGGGTTTAGGATCTCCAGGCCGATGCGAGGAATATCCAGCGTTGCATCGAAAGTACCCGGCCGCTGTTGTTGAAATTCAATACAACCGCCGGATTCTTTGTTATTACCGATGCACAACGGCCCGGCCGAGATGCGGCCCTGATCGATGCTGTAGCGAGCTGGCCGCTGTAGGCTCCAGTTACCGAACTCGGTGCTGCTCAGCGCCAGCTTGTCGAGCCCCCCGCGGTAGGCACCGGTATCGCTCAGGCCACCATCGGCGCTGAATTGCGCAGAAACCAGATTGCCATCAATCCTCGCATCGAGCTGGTGCGAGGCCATGCTGCCACGCCCATCTACTCGCAGTGCTTCAAAGCGCTGGCCTGCGGCGATCAGATTGGCTCCATCGATGTCGATCATAAAGGCAGCGCTTTCGCCAAGCCCGATGGAAGCGCTTCCAGAAATCTGTTCGATGCCCTGCGCCGCCAATCCCACATCGCGGCCATCTAGGTTCAACCTCAGCGCCGGAGCCTCGAGATTGCCACCGATACTGCCGTTCGCGGAAAGCCGGCCCTTGGCATTCGGCAGCAGGCTGCCGAGATCGGGTGAGTTGAAATCGAATCGGAAATCCAGCGGTCGTGGCGGTTGCGCGCTTGGCGATTGGCCATCGGCTGGCCCCAGACCCTCGATGCGCCCGTCAGCACTCAAACGCGTTGCGCCGGAATTGGCTTGCAGTCGCCGGAGTTCCAGGCTGCCCTCGCGCATCGTGCTGTCTGCGTTGACACGCACAGGATAGCCACGCAGTTCACCGCCCAAGTCGCTGATGCGTGCGTTCAGATCTGGCCCGCTATCGGTGAGCTTGCCACTGCTTTCGATTCGGCCGCCGATGCGCCCAGGCCAATCGGCTGCCAATTTGCCGGGATCGATCTCCGTCAATGTCAGGGTCGTATTCCAGTTCAACTCCGGCGCCCAGCCGATCTGAGCCGTGCCATTAATGCGGCCGCCCAGCAGCTCGACTAACAGAGTTTCGATGCGCGTGGCATCGGCAGTGCCGGTGCCGGCGATGTCCAATACCACCGGCGGATAGGCGGTGAGCGCAGCGCTGCCCTTGGCGGAATAGGCGAAACCTTGCTGCAATCCGCCGTCACTGTCGAGAGCGAAAACGATGCGGCCTTCCAGATCCTGATTCCAGCTACCCGGGTTGAGATCGTTGGCTTGTAGTTGGACCTTCCAGCTGAGATCCGGTGTCCAGGAGACCTGCCCCTTACCCTGGATCAGGCCATTGAGGGTCTCAATGGTGAGGGATTCCAGCTCGGCGCTCTCCATACTGCCCTGGCCGGACAGGGTAACGACCGCCGGCGGATAAGCCGTGAGCTCGCCATTGAGCTTGAGTTGGTAGCGAAAACCAGCGTCAAGCCCGCCCCGGCTCTCTGCCTTCAATGCAAGCTTGCCATCCAGACCGGGGTATTGCAGGCCCGGGTCGATCGCGTTTGCATTCAGCGCCAGATCCCATGTCACCGCCGGCGCCCATAGGGCGCGACCTTTGGCCTCAATACGCCCGCCCAGGGTCTCGATCAGCAGGCTTTGCAGCTCTGTGCCAGCATGGTCGCCACTGCCAGTCAGCGTCAGGCTGGTTTCTGGAATTTGCTCGCCGCGCGCGTCAAAGTTCATCTGATAGCTAAAAGCGTCGAGATCGCCGTTCAGATCGAGCGTACCGCGCGGCATTTCGACCAACGGCACACCGACCAAAGGCCAGCGCAGGCTTTGCCACACGCCATTCAGCTCGAAAGCTGGCTGCTGGCCGTTGAGATCAAGCCTACCGTTCAGGTCGATCAGGGCATCCGACTCGCTCTGCGCGAGCTGTAAGGCACGAATGGCGAGGATCTTTGCAGCCCAACCTAGATCCAGCTCCGCGTGCAGCGCGCCAAAGTCCGGCAGATCCGGTGCACGGCCAGCAAGGCTACCGGTGACACGGGCATCATCCAGATTGCCTTGGGTATCGAGTTCCGCGGTCAATTCAACGGCTGGTGCATCGGCGACAATTTCCGGCAGACTCACCTGATCGATGCGGATGTTGCCATCCCAGGCTGGCGCTTGCACGAGTTCGCGGACCTGGGCCTGCAACTCGGCATCGATGGAACCGGAGAGGCGGTGATTGATCTGGAGCGCCGCGAGATCGCCGCCGATCCTGCCCTGGCCGCGCAATTCCAGGGCAGGCGCCTGCTTGAATTGCCAGCTTAGATTCAGATCGAGTGGATAGTGAGCAGTCAGGCGGGCGCTACCGGTCGCATCCAAGATAGCCTCCGGCTGCGCCATACGAACATCGAGCCGGCGCAAATCGACCCGGTCACCAAGGACGCTGGCGGAAAGCTCGGCACGTTGCAAGCGGATCGCAGCTGCCGGCGGTGCATCGCTCTGATTGAAACTGAGCCGTTCGATCAGCACGCGACCAATGTCGATGCTTATGGGCAATTCGATCTGCGGCAGTTCGAACGGCTGCTCCGGTGGCGTCTTCTCAGGCTCGGCACCGGGCTCACTGACGATGTCGATATCGCTCGCTCTGAGTTCAGCGATTTCCAGGGTGCCACCGAGCAGCGAGCCTGGACTCCAATCCAGATGCAATTGCCCGAGATTCAAGGCCAGGCCGGGCAGGTTCAGATGCAGACCCTGCAGATACAGTTTTCCCAAGATGCGGCCCTCGACCTGCTCGACCTGAATCCTGTCAGGTGCCAGTTTCTCCGCCAGCGCGATGGTCATGCGTAAGCCGGTTTGAGTACCGAGCACAAAACCGAGCAGCAACAGAATCAGGAATAGCAGAGTGACCAGAAAACGCCACAGCAGACGCAATAGGCGGAAACGTTGTCGGCGCGGTGGCGGTGTCGGTTGTTCACTCGTTTCTCCGCCGACTTTCCCGTCAGCCGGCGGGACTGGGGGTGCGGCAGACTTGGTATCCTGGGTGCCTGTGTTTGATGCGGACATGTTCGGCTCGTTCATATCGCCAACCGATTTAAGATTGCGCTGGGTTTTCGTCACCAGGTCGGTATCGAAAGATGAGTCGCGCGAGCGTGACGAATCATTCATCATGCTCAGCTAAAGGTCCGGCCCCAACCCGATGATCAGTCGAAAGCCGGCTGGGTCTTTGGTGATTGCATAGGCTACGCCAACCCGAACAGGCCCGATCGGCGTACCATATCGAAGGCCGGCGCCAAGGCTCTGCTCCCATTCACTGGTGTAAGAAGGATCGAAGGCATTGCCAAAATCGGTATAAAGGGCAGCGCTCCAATTGCCCTTGATCTTACGCTCCAGTTCCAGGCTGCCGACCGCCAGATAGCGCCCACCGAGGGTCTCACCGGTGACCGGATCATCCGGACCAAGGGCATCCAGCGCCCAGCCGCGGATGCTTTGATCGCCACCGGCAAAAAAACGTTGACTGCCGGGCACATCTTCCAGGCTGCTGGCCCAGATTGCCCCGAGGTCGGCACGGCCGATGAAGCGAAAGCGCTCGCCGAAGCTCTTCACCTGCTTATAGCTGACAGACCCGCTGAGCCAGCTCGTCTCGGCCAACAGGCCAGCGGCAGTACCCTGCAACAGATACTTGAGCCGGTAGCCGTTGCGCGGATTGAGAGGATCATCCGCGTCGGTCTTGGACCAGGAAATATTCGGCACCAGGCCATTGAAGACGCCGTCGTCACCTTGCCCGACCTCGTAGTCCTCATAGCGGTAATCAACGCCGATGTTGCGCCGCCAGCCGCCCGGTGTCACCATCGATTGCGCCGCGGTCAACCTGAAGGACGTGCCCTGCCGGCTCGCGGTGTCGTAAGCGAAGTACTCCGGGCGGATCAAGAAATAATCCTGCACCGGGTTGCGAAACGGCATGCGGTACTCGGCGACAACCGATTGTAATGCCTGCGAGACCTCGATCTCGGACTTCAGTTTGTGCCCATGGCGACCGATGTAGCGGCGCCGATATTCCAGCAATAGCCGCGGCCCCACGTCGGTACCAAAACCGAGCCCGAGCCGATATTTATTCGCCTTGTTGCGACTGGCCACCACCTCGATCGGAACCACATTGTCGCTACTCGCCTGGTCGATCAATGGTACGACCTCGACTTTGTCGTAATACTCCATGCCAAGCAATCTACCCTGCAATGCTAACAAAAGGTCTGGATCGTAGACATCGCCGGGCTTGAAGCGAACGAATTTGCTCAAATAACGCTCGTCGAGCAGATCCTGCTTAAATTGTACCTTCCCCAGGTAATACCGCGGCCCTGTATCCAGATGAAAGTCGACCATTGCCTGGTAAGCCACCGGATCGATCAGCACCTGATGGCGCAATAATTCCGCATTCAGATACCCCTCCGCGGAGGCGATCGATGTGATCTGGTTCTTCGCCTTCTCATAGGCCGAATGCAGCAATACATCACCGACCTGCATCGGAAACTGCTTGGGAAGGGCTGGATTCGACGCGCCTGCCCCAGTGATCTGATAGTCGATGCTGGCAATCTTGACTGGTTCGCCCGGGTCGATCTTGTAGTTCGCAATCCATGTGCCGCCCTCCGCGGTCGGCTCGGTCAGGGTCTCCTGGATCTCGACCCGATACAAACCGAAGGGTGCCAGCGCATCGCGGATCTGGTCCGGCGCCCGCCGGTGCAATGCAAGCAAGCGGGCGATCGACAGTTCCTGATCTTCTTGTTCCTGATAGATGCCGAGCATCGCGAGCACATTCTTTTGCTCCTCACCTTCAACCCCCTCTACCTCGACCTCGAGCTTCAGGGCCGAGGCGGACCCTGGCAGCAGCGCAAGCAACAGCCACAAGCTAGGCAGCAACTGGCCGGCCAGCTGCCGCCAACCTTGGATGACCCGACGGCGGGTATCCACACACTGTGCGGGAACGCACATCACGAGATCCGTTTCCTAATCAATACACACATATCAACACTAGATATAAATAATTCATAGCTATAGCGCTATTATATAATAGACCACTTTAATCTAAATTGGTGAATAAACTACCTGAAATTTCAACCGGGCGGGTTGCGCAAGGACAATCAGGACTCTGGATCATTTGTCTGGCTAGGCTTTCCCGCTATGGCGGCGTTAGCCATGTACAGATGGACGCCCGGTCAGTCCGGTCGCTGTTGTTGCTCCAAACATGCGCGCAACAATGCAATCTCGGAACGCAGGCTATCGAGTTCGGCAAGAACACGCTTGGTATCGCCATGCACGGTGCCCTCGATCTGTTCCCGGTCGGCCTCATGCTCGGCCCCATGCATCGCCTGCATGGTATCCACGATGATACCAATGAACAAATTCAGCATGGTGAAGGTGGCGATCAGGATGAAGGGGATAAAAAACGCCCAGGCCCAGGGGTAGGTATCCATTACCGGACGCACGATGCCCATGGACCAGCTTTCCAGGGTCATGATCTGAAACAGGGTGTACATGGACGCGCCGACGCTGCCGAACCAGTCCGGAAAGCCAGCTCCGAATAGGTTGGTCGCCATGACCGCAAACACGTAGAAAAGCAGCAACATCAGCGCGGCAATGGACGAGATGCCCGGCACCGCGTGCAGTAATGCTTCCACCACAAAACGCAACCTCGGTACGCTCGAGATCAGCCGCAGCACTCGCAATACGCGCAGGGCGCGCAATACTGTCAGCGGACCGCTGGTCGGAATCAGCGCGACTGCAACGATGACGAAGTCGAACAGATTCCAAGCATTGCGGAAAAAGCTCAGCCGAAAGGCAAACAACTTGGCGCCAATCTCCAGCACGAACACCGCCAGCACCAACGTGTCGAACGCTCTGAGCTCGGCTGCGAAATGCGCCATCACCGCTGGCGATGTTTCCAGCCCCAGGGTCACCGCATTGGCGATGATCAGCACAATGATGAAGCGCTGCACAGGCATCGATTCGACCCATGTACCAACTTGACTAGGATTCAGCATTGGATGCTCTCTGCAAGCGAAAATGACTCCGGAGGAAACCCCTAGGCCGTCGAAATGTCCTGAGTTTTGATGCCAAACCGATTCCAGGTCTTGGATTGCATCATCGAACGCACTGGGGAAGCCTAATCGGTGTCGGGGTCGCTATCGGAATCGGAATCGAATCCGCTCATCGATCAAAACAGCCAGCTCGATACCAATCCCTCATTCCGACCTCGACACCGACTAAGCATCCAAAAACCGGGAAGCGCTTGTTTTAGTGAGACGGCAAATTTCGACAGCCTAGGAAACCCCTCAAAGGAATCAGTACAGCAGGAATCGAGCTGCCCCCAACAGCGGTGCATGCTGGTTTAAGATCACTTGCACCGGCATCCGCTGCAGCAACGGACGCATGCGGCCCTTGTCGAGAAAGCCCTGCAGGAAGCCGCCGCGCTGGAGGAGTTGCAGATTCTTCGGCGCGATGCCGCCGGCAAGATACACGCCGCCTAGGGCTAGATGCTTGAGCGCCATGTTGCCAGCTTCGCGCCCATAAAGCAGCGCAAACCATTCCATGGTCTCGGTGCAAACTGGGCAACCGGCCGCGGCGGATGCTGCCACCGCGGCAGCCAGATCGCCATCGGACTCCAACGCGTTGGCAACCAGGGGCGGATGCTCGACCTGCCCTGCTTGCGCCAAAAAGCCATACAGATTGCCGATGCCCATGCCGGAGACGACTCGCTCCCAGCTAACACGCCCATAGCGCTGTTGCAGGTAACGCAGCAGCGCAAATTCGCGCTCGTCGGTGGCAGCAAAATCGGTATGTCCACCCTCGGTGGCAAAGGCGCGATGCCGATCGCCATCCCAATACAGGCCGGCCTCGCCGAGCCCGGTACCCGCGGCCACCACACAGGCATTCCGGCTGCCGGCAGCAGCCGCGGATGCATCGGCTTGAGCGGGTTGCAGGGTCGCCAGGTCATCCGGGGCAAGCGCTGCCACCCCCCAGGCCACCGCTTCCAGATCGTTCAACAAGCGCACCCGACGCCAACCGAAACGCTTCGTCAGCTCTCGGGCATCCACAAGCCAGGGCAGGTTGGTCGCCTTACTGCGTTCATCCAGCACCGGTCCGGCGATGGCGAAGCTGCCGCATTCGCAGTTTGCCCCGGTCTCCTGAATAAAATTCTCAACAAGGTCGCCAAGGGATGCAAACTCGGCACTTGGATAACGCCGTTCAGATTGCAATAGAACCCGGTCAGCATCTGCTTCTGCCACCGCCAGGCCGGTTTTGGTGCCTCCGATGTCGCCTACCAATATGGACATGCTGCATCTCCTCGTCGTTTTTAGTTCAGCGATTGACTCAACGAATCATACCAGCGAACCGCTTAACAGATTGCTGATACCTCGCCTTGATGGATAACTGGGGTCTCAGAGGATTTCTCTCCGGCAATCGCCTTGGCCGAAGACGACATCAATACGTCGTTTGTGGCTGTGTTCGTTTCGCGCTACCATGCTTGTCTATACCAACGCTATCGTGACCAAGGAGTGGCATCAGTTTGTCGTTGTCGTAATCGCTCATCGTGGGTTATCGATGACGACCACGACTGCAAACGGTTTCGCGACTTCCGCAGCAGAGCACTAGTTGATTCATGAGCTAGTTGCCATGGCCAGGCACGCGAGCATCTTACGGCCTTTGTATCCGCCGCGTCCTAATGAGACTCTACGCAATCAGCGATCTGCACCTGGACTACGCCGACAATCGGGCCGCGCTGTTCCAGCTTCCCGATTGCCCGAACGACTGGTTGGCCCTGGTCGGCGACATCGCGAACACGCCGGAGGGCCTGGAATCGGCGCTGCTTATCCTCGAGAAAAAGTTCGCGCAATTGATTTGGGTACCAGGAAACCACGAGTTGTGGTCGATTTCGCCAGAGCGGAAACTGGCTGGCTGCGCCCGTTATGCAAGCCTAGTCGACTTGTGCCGCCGACATGGCGTGATTACCCCAGAAGATGCATTCCCAATCTGGCAGGGCGACGGCGGGCCGCATCTGCTGGCTCCTCTCTTCTTGTTGTACGACTACAGCTTTCGCCCCGACGATGTACCGTTTGAGCAAGCGATCGGCTGGGCGGCCGAATCCGGCGTGTCGTGCGTCGACGAGGCGCTGCTTCACCCCGATCCGTACGCCACCCGCTCCGATTGGTGCCACGCTCGCTGCGAGATCAGCGAGAAACGACTTGATGCCGCTGTGTCTGCTCATGCATTGCCGGTCATCCTGATTGCGCACTACCCGCTGAAGCGGCAACTCGCAAGGCTTCCTCTCATTCCGCGTTTCTCCATCTGGTGCGGCTCGCGCCGCACCGAGGATTGGCACCTGCACTATCGCGCCCGCGTCGTGGTTTCAGGACACCTGCACATACCGAGCACAAGGTACCTTGATGGGGTACGCTTCGAAGAGGTCTCCCTTGGATATCCTCGCCAGTGGCGTGTCCGCCAGCGGATGCGCGGCTGGGGGATCGCGGACCACCTACGGCAAATCCTGCCCACACCCGAGAGGGATGCCGGCGATCCGCTGGATGATCTGAACGGAACCGCATCTGGCTTAGGAATAGAAATTTATTAACTTGTGCACTCCTGAGAAGCAGCAGGAACCAGGGCAAACGCATCTAAATTTCCCATTTTAGGCCGCCTGTAGGACATCTAGTAACTGCTCAAGATAATCTGTATCCCAGCCGGCACGGAGTCGCTTTAATTTAATGCTTTTCTTTGAGGTCGTATCTTTCCTGAGAATATTGAGTGCAATGTGCCGTAGGATGGAATAGTTTTCAGGTGCATGACCTTTTCGCGTTCGATTGGCATCTTCGGAAAAGGACACATCCAGAACCCAATGCAGTGAATTCTCAATTCCCCAATGAGAGCGAACCGCTTGGGCAAATCGTTTAACATCGCCTGACAGGCTGGCAATGAAATAGCGCCGGTCCGTGGTTACTTTTTTTCCATCATCTCGAATCGACTCTACCATCCCGATCCCCCGGAAACCTTTCCATTGTTCGGCGTAATGCCATAAGGAATGATCAGTGAAATAATAATACCGACGCGTCTCCAGGCGACCATGTTTTTTCTCTTTCGTTTCAAGAAAAACACTCGCATCCCGGCAGCATTGGTCGAGATCGACCGATTCGAACCAAGCGATGACATCTTGATGAAAAGTGCTCTGGTTTCCTTTCAAAGAAAAGGCTCTTCCGGATCTCGTGGGACTGTTGTATCATGTAAATCAACAACTTGAGAACCGCCTGTCGCTGAAACCCCATCTGGACGCTGTTGATAATGACATTTGATAAAGAGACCCTTCAGACGCTTTTAAATCTACCTGATATCGCCGTTGATCGCGTGGTGCTCGGCGAGCGCAAGACACTTAAAGTCTATGTGCATAGCACACTGGAGGGTACGAACTGTCATTGCTGTGGTCGGCCAATCGATCATGAGTATGGCCATGGTCGAGAACTTGAGTTACGCCATTTGCCATTCGGGGATTATAGAGTTGTTCTTGTTTTGAGGCCGAAACGTTATCAATGCCCTTTCTGCGAAGGGCGTCCAACAACGAGCCAAACGCTGTCATGGTACACGCAGCGCTCCCGGGTGACAAAAGCGTTCGAACAGCAGATGCTACTGGAGTTGATCAACAGTACGCTCGAGGATGTTAGTCGTAAGCATGCCATTGGTGTCGACGCACTGCAGGGTATTTTGGATCGAAACATAGCCTGTGATGTCGATTGGAACGCAATTGAACGCTTGGAGGTCATTGGCATTGATGAGATTGCGTTGAAAAAAGGTCATCGTGATTTTGTCGTCGTTGTCAGCGCTTACATTCACGAGACATTGCATGTCATCGGCCTGCTCGGCGACCGCACCAAGGCCAGCGTACAGGAGTTTTTTCTCAGCATTCCCAAGCGCTTGCGAAATACCGTCCAGAGTGTGTGCTCAGATCTTTATCAAGGCTTCATCGGTGCCGCTAAAGCCGTGTTCGGCAAGCGCATACACATTTGCGCGGATCGATTCCATGTTGCCAAGCTGTACCGAAATGGACTGGAAAACCTGCGCAAAAGCGAATGGAAACGGCTGTGCCATATACTCTCCAAAGAAGAGCGCAAGTCGTTCAAGAACGTGCATTGGCTGCTGCGTCAGCGTCGCGCCGATCTGAATGCCGATGAGCGACGCATGCTGAATCGGCTCTTTCGCTATTCACCAAAATTACAAGAAGCCTATGAGGCTTGCGAATCACTCACTGCCATCTATGAAAGCCGCCTATCAAAAGGTCAGGGTAAGCGCAAACTGCGTGGCTGGATGGAACGTGTCACCAACCGCAAGCTCAGTTGCTTTGATAGCTTCCTCGGTACGCTGAATACGCATTTTGAGGAAGTGACCAATTATTTTATTGGTCGACATACCAGCGGCTTTGTCGAGGGATTAAATAATAAGATCAAAGTCATCAAACGCCGCTGCTATGGCATCACCAACCTCGGGCACCTCTATCAAAGGGTATTCCTGGATCTCAACGGATATGACCGGTTCGGGGTCGATACATTATAAATCAATGAGTTACAGACTTTGTGCTCAACCACATTTTAATCTTAATGTGTACGAAAAAATGAGACTAAGTGGTTGTTTTTAAAATATTTATTGGTTCCCACAAAATCCAGGAGAGCCAAAGAAAATACCCAATCTGCTTGTTTTTCAACAATTTTCCCCGCAATCTTCTTTTGGCATCCCATCGCGTCAATACTGACTACACAGCCTTTGATCTCCAGTAAATCCAACAATTTCGGTATCGCTGTAATTTCATTTGATTTTTCTTCGGTCTTGAGTTGACCCAATACGAGCGATGAGTGACAAGCCCACGCACTCACCATGTGAATTGCCTTATTTCCATTAGCTCTATCATGCGATCTGCGCACCGTTTTCCCATCGATCGGTATAATATCCCCATCAAACTTCGGCTCTATCGACTTCACCCAGGAGATGAAACAGGTTCGGAATTGATCGGGGTCAATACGGGCAAATACACGATTGAACGTGTCATGCGAGGGAATCCCATTGGGCAATTCCAAAAACTTCCGTAACCACTGTTCATGGGTTTGACCAAACTCCTCCATCGCATCCCAGCTCTCTCCCATACATAACGTCGAACAAATCGCTATCGTTATGATATCAGCCAGCTTATGCCTTTTTGTCCTGTCGATACGGGGGTCGTTCAGATCGGAAAAATGACCGGCGATTGTCGTATCTTTTTCCTCTTCATTTATAGGTCTGATCATTCCCATTTTAATAACCCTCTATTAAATCATATGATCTTCAATTTTTGCCATCATAACACATTGTTTTCTATATATTTTTAGATGCGTTTGCCCTGCAGCAGGAACGGCGCGATAATTCCATGCTGGCAAAAACGCATCAAAGAGGATGCGCATGTTTTGCTTGAAATCTGCCGCCACTTTTCGCCCCGTTTCATAGACCTTATCGATGACATGAACGAACGCCTTGAGTCCCGTTGAAGTGTGGGTGTTTTCCATGAGTTCCTTGACCAACTCGGTACTGGTGAAAATCACGCCTTGGCAGGCACGGGTCACATGGGGAAAGAGACGGTGTTCGATGGGATTGTACTTAGAACAGTAGGGCGGATAATGAGCAATGCGAATTTCGATCCCAAGCTCATCGGCGAGGCTCTGCAAGTCCTGTTTAAAGAGGTAGTGACGGGAACTGTTACTCCCGCCCCCATCGCACAGCACCAGGATGGAGGTAGCGCTGGGATAGTGTAGGCGACCGTGGTTACACCACCAATGCCGAAAACTGTCGCAGGCAAATTCACTGGTATCGTGGCTATTCCCGAGTTGGATGTAGCCGACATTATGCTTGATGTCATAGAAGCTATGCGGAATGATGACCCCTTCAGCAAAGCTGTTGAAATCATGGTCGTAGGTGTGCAGGGCTTCTAAGGTATACAACTGCCCGTCACGGTAAAAATTGCCAAGATTTTCTTTCTTCTTGGTATCCATGCTGACGATCGGATTGCCCGCGGCCTGATCGGCGGCTTTGAGTTGCGTGATCTTCTCAAATTGGGCATCGCGGTGTTTGATCTCGTCCTTCATGGTCGTTTTCTTCTGCGCTTTGCGGCGACGGTAGCCATGTTTTTTTAACAGCTTGCGCACGACCCATTGGCTGATCTGGATCTGATGATCTTCTCGCAATGCCGCGACAATCTCACCCAGGGTGAGGTTCGTCCAGCGGACCTTTTCATCCATCGGATCGCCCGCGGTATGATGGCGTAGAACCGCCAGGAACTTCTCGTCCAACGACGGCCCCCACGTCTGCTCATAGGGGCGACGACCACCACCACGTTTGCGCACCCGGGGCTTGGTCCCGACTTTGTCCCCGCGAAGCTGCTCGTGTACCTCGTGCTCAGATAAACCGCTCATCTCGCGCGCGCCTTTGCTTACGGTGTTTCGGCTGCAACCCAGCACCTTCGCAATATACACGCGACCACCGCGACCATACTTCAAGGCTTCTAAGCCTGCATACAGACGGCGATCTTTCTCATTCAGGCCCATATAGAAACGACGCATCGATTCTTCTACTTGGGGGGAATAACGCTCCATTTAGGTCTCCAGAAGTTTGGCTTGGTTGCAGAGGCAAAAATGATACTATACCTTCTCCCTTCTGATGAACTGCGCAAGTTATCTAATTTCCGTTCCTTAACGGCGGCGCAGAGCAAGACGCGCTTGTGGCGCAAACTGCGCGCTCGCTTCGATCTCTGCCTGATTCCCGATTGGGACACGCTCTATCGCTCCATTATCCAGCCGCCTCTGCTGCCCTTGCCGCCTGACACCTCCTAGTTGACGGCCGTGAACGAATGTACTTGAAGAACATCACGAGGGTAACCAAAAAGCCAGTCAGAACAACAGCGTCGTCTCGTGGCGAAGCCCGTGTTTGCCTGTGCGGTTTCCACACGCGCTCGCGCCGCGCTCGGGCGATCGTGCTCGTACACAGCGGGAATTGCTGCTTTTATTCTTTTATTCTTTTATTCTTTCTGGTATCCTTTTATTTATTCTTTCTGGTATCCTTTTATTTATTCTTTCTGGTATCCTTTTATTCTATCTGGAGCTGTTGCCGATGCAGTGCTTCCACCTCGTCTTCGCCCTGCCGCGTGCCCTGATACCCAGGGCAAACGCATCTAAAAATATTTAGAAAACAATGTGTTATGATGGCGAAAATTGAAGATCATATGATTTAATAGAGGGTTATTAAAATGGGAATGATCAGACCTATAAATGAAGAGGAAAAAGATACGACAATCGCCGGTCATTTTTCCGATCTGAACGACCCCCGTATCGACAGGACAAAAAGGCATAAGCTGGCTGATATCATAACGATAGCGATTTGTTCGACGTTATGTATGGGAGAGAGCTGGGATGCGATGGAGGAGTTTGGTCAAACCCATGAACAGTGGTTACGGAAGTTTTTGGAATTGCCCAATGGGATTCCCTCGCATGATACGTTCAATCGTGTATTTGCCCGTATTGACCCCGATCAATTCCGAACCTGTTTCATCTCCTGGGTGAAGTCGATAGAGCCGAAGTTTGATGGGGATATTATACCGATCGATGGGAAAACGGTGCGCAGATCGCATGATAGAGCTAATGGAAATAAGGCAATTCACATGGTGAGTGCGTGGGCTTGTCACTCATCGCTCGTATTGGGTCAACTCAAGACCGAAGAAAAATCAAATGAAATTACAGCGATACCGAAATTGTTGGATTTACTGGAGATCAAAGGCTGTGTAGTCAGTATTGACGCGATGGGATGCCAAAAGAAGATTGCGGAGAAAATTGTTGAAAAACAAGCAGATTGGGTATTTTCATTGAAAGGCAACCAGAGCACTTTTCATCAAGATGTCATCGCTTGGTTCGAATCGGTCGATCTCGACCAATGCTGCCGGGATGCGAGTGTTTTTCTTGAAACGAAAGAGAAAAAACATGGTCGCCTGGAGACGCGTCGGTATTATTATTTCACTGATCATTCCTTAGGGCATTACGCCGAACAATGGAAAGGTTTCCGGGGGATCGGGATGGTAGAGTCGATTCGAGATGATGGAAAAAAAGTGACCACGGACCGGCGCTATTTTATTGCTAGCCTGTCAGGCGATGTTAAACGATTTGCCCAAGCGGTTCGCTCTCATTGGGGAATTGAGAATTCACTGCATTGGGTTCTGGATGTGTCCTTTTCCGAAGATGCCAATCGAACGCGAAAAGGTCATGCACCTGAAAACTATTCCATCCTACGGCACATTGCACTCAATATTCTCAGGAAAGATACGACCTCAAACAATACCTTCGCCAAATGACCCGATCTCATGCTGCACTAAGTTCTTGATTAATCCGCCCCAGATTTGCAGCCTGCTCAAGGGCTTGGTCAATACTATTTGCTTCGGGCATTTCCGGAAGCATTTTTAACACCTCCAGGACGTATTTCCGGCCGCGGAAGTGGGCTTTGAGGTCATTGACGCTAAAGCTCGGACAGTGCTCGCGCACCGTTCGCATCAGGATCTGGGACAGGTTGATCATCAGCATCGCCAGGTTGGCACTGTTGTAGACCGGCGTTGGCTTGGTCACCATGAAGTCTTCCAAGCCCCAGTACTGTTTGGCGTCTCGGAAGTTGAACTCGATTTGGAAGCGCAAGCGATAGTAATCGATGAGCGCTTCGTAGCCTAACTCGAGATCACTACTGAAAAGGATGACATGGGCCTGGGCACCGGTGCGTTGGTTGGTCTTGACAAGGATCACGACATTGAGCCGGTCGGGGAATTTTTTGTGCCAAACGGGCAGTTGGTAGATGGCCGTATGAACCTGTCCTTCCACGGAAGTGGCTTTGAGAAAGCACGGCGGCAAGTGTTGATAATCGAGCTTGCTGCCGTACTTGCGCCGCGGGCCGCGCCCGGCGTAGGGGCCGTCATAGGGCAGATACAGCGCGCTGTTGTGGCGCAATTTGCTGATCAACTCTAAGCCCGTGCGACGGACCATTTGCAGCGCTTGATGATGGCCGAAGGCCCCGTCGAAGACGAAATAACGCACCGTCAGCGTCTGGCACACCAGTGCCAGCACCTGGCGCAGAAGGTTTTGAACGAACTGCAAATAGGGCGACAGACTCACCTCCCGGCGATTGCCATTGCGGCTACCTTTCGGCCGCCCTCGGTCCTTACCCCGACCCGCTTTGGACGCTTTCGGGCAGCTCGCGGCCGTCTCTTTGAGAATCGGCTCCAGGCGCAATGGGTACGAACAGCGCCGTTGCACGCTAATCAACGACAGGCTCAGAAAACACAACCCCGGGATCGTCTTGCCAACCACCGAGGAGAAAAAACGATCCAGACCGTGGGTCTTCTTGCCCGATTTGCTCACCACCACTTCATCGCCCGCCAGCAACCAGTGCGTTTCGTCGCCCAGCAGGTGCTGGCGAATCACCAGCCAATGCACTTGGCCCCAACTGAGCGTGGTGTTGAACAACCGCTGCAGCGTCCGATCGCTTCCCCCGCGCTCGGTCCAGCGCGATAGCCCCCGCATCGTTACCCGCCCCGTCATCGCCAACAGCCCTTCCACAACGCAACCCAAACGGCCAAGGCTCGTCTTATCTACGCTCTGGCTTAAGCAGCTCAAGATCAGCATAATGTCGGGCATGGGCGATAGCCTCCTGAGGGAATAGGTCTTCGGATTAGTAACTGGATAACCTATCACCTCGGGCTGTCGCCCACCTAATTTTTGGCGCTAATTTTTGGCGAAGGTATTGCTCAAAGAAAAGCATTAAATTAAAGCGACTCCGTGCCGGCTGGGATACAGATTATCTTGAGCAGTTACTAGATGTCCTACAGGCGGCCTAAAATGGGAAATTTAGATGCGTTTGCCCTGCCCTGATACCCCTGGCGCGCTACAACCGCGAGTTGGCCTACGGCCTGTTGTTCACGCTCGCCGCCGAGATCCTCCAGACCTTCTTCCAGAATTGGTGGGACGGCAAGCTCGGCATCATCATGGTCCTGCATACCCGGGGACAGATCCTCAACGACCACCCGCACGTCCATTGCATCATCGCCGGTGGGGCGCTCACGAACGACTGCAGTGCCTTCGTGCGCGCACCCAAGAGCTTCCTGTGCCACGTGCGGCCCTGTCCAAGATCTTCCGGGGCGTTCATCGCCGCGCTGCAGCGGCTCCAGGACCAAGGCAAGCTCACCCTGAGCAGAAAACCGGCGCTTGCTACCGCGGCCGGTTGGGAGTCCTTTAGCAAGGCACTGCGCGGCCACGACTGGCCGTATACCGCCGACATGGACACCTTTCTGACGAAGCAAGGGTTCGTCAAGGCAGCAGGGCAACGCTCCGGGACGGTGTGACGAGACTATTATGATTTTATTTCGATAGGTTATAGTCCAAAGTCAGCAGGAAGTGTTACCCTGACTTGAACCATGCTGCTTTATCTGGGCCAAGCCAAAGCCCGTGGAAAACTGAGGCCGACCGGAAAACCGATTGCCCCATTGAGGACTTATGGGTTTGTCCATTGGACCAACACCTCAGGCCGTTGCCAGTTCGCTGATCTTTATGGGTAATAGGGTAGTCGAATATTTACGACAGACTGGGGTTGGTATATGCGATGAGCCACTTTTCCGATTATACAGACACAGTTGTCGCCAGTATCGGTAACAAGTTGGCCGAACGTCTCAAAGCGTGTAAGGCGCTCGCCGGCCTGTTGGAAACCACCGAACTGTCGGCGTTGCATCAGCAAACCCCAGCCGTCTTCGTCGCCATGGCCGGAACGGGTGAAATGACCTACGTGGAAACCGAAGAGCAAGATACCGTCGTACGGATGGTCGCGTACTTGCTGGTCGTGAATTCCAACGCCCGAGAACGAGAGTTCGCTGCACAGGAGCTTATTCCCCGCTTGCTCGTACATATCGCCGGGCAACAATGGGGCTTGAGCTATGCGCATCCAGCTTCGGCGATAGAATCCCAGGATCTGCATGGCTTGGCCCAGGGATTCAAGTCGGACACCTCGAGCTGGCGGACCGGCGTGTCAGTTCTCGCGAGAGCCGCCGACTTGTATGGTGGTGATAGCCTTATAAAGAATTTAGCCATCTGGGCGGTCACGTGGGAGCAGAAGCTCAGAATCGGTACGGACGCGTTTGCGGCCGAGCCGGCTGTGCCCACGCCGACGGAAGTGTTTTCGACGATGCACGGTAAGACCAGTCTGGTCATTACACAAGCAACCACCGAAGGATAAGCATGCCTGAAGAGCGAGAAGACCAACTCGAGCAACCCATCGAAGACATCCGACCTGACGATGCCGTCGCTGGCCATATTGCAAAGCATGACTTCATGCTGAGCAACACCGTGCAAATTGGGAAAATCGTCGCGCCGGAGAAAGGCGACCCTCCCAAACCGGCAGCCGGTGCCTGCGTGTTGGTTCACATTGGCGGGGAGAAGCCCAAAACCTATACACGCAGTTGGATGCCATGGCTGACACGTCGCGCTGGGCGCGATGCCGAATGGTGGAAGCCAGATCTGCATGAGCAGGTACTTGTCTTGGCGCCATCGGGAAATCTAGCACTCGGAGTCGTCGCGGGATCGATTTATCGAGGCTCCCGTGTGTATTTCCCAGAGGAAGCGGATTTGACCCAATCGCTCACTGATACGTCCGCGCCTGAGCATCTGCCCGCGGAATCTGCCGAACATGTCCACAGGCAAATCTACCGTGATGGGACGACTATGGAATACGACTCGAACAGCCACAGCGTTACCTGCCGCATTAAGCGGACACACGATGATAAGGAACCGAGCGTCTCGGTTCGCGCGGCACTCACGGACAACGGAGGAAGTGTTGATATCACCATCGACGAGACCGTGATTCAGGTGGCGGACAAGTTCGTTAAGATCACCGGTACAAAGAAAAGCACTCTTGAAATCAGCGATGATGGAATCACGCTCACATCGCCCAAAATCGTACTGATGGGCGGAACAACGACCGTGACGGTGGATGACAATGGCGCCGACGTGACCTGACAGCTGTGCGCAGGGGATTTCTTAGACGATAAATGGGGGCTGAGAGTGACGAAATCGGTAGCCGTAGACGGCCAGGTCGAAGCGACCCCAGGCACGATACCCCACCCACCGGCAGACGCAGGCGAATGGAAAGCCGGGCTGGTGGTGTATGAAACCCACGCCAAACTGAAGGTCGACGGGGAGCTGGCAATAGAGAAAGCGGAGTGTACGTTTAGCTTTTTTGGCACAAACTCGCAAGCGGTGGGCGCACTGGTCACAGCGAGCAGCACGGTAGAATTGGTAGCCGGGTCAACCAAGCTTAAGGAAAGTGGCAGGGGGATGCTGCTCGCCGAGGACTACGCCGAAGACCACTGGGGCAATAAGCTGGCAGCGCAAACCACGAACATATTAAAGACCGCCTAGAGAGCAGAGCACAGGATACCCATCATGATCGGCATGAACGCACAAACCGGGGAGCCAATCGAAGGCGTGGCGCATTTGGAACAATCGATTCGCGATATCTTGACGACGCCGATCGGATCGCGAGTCATGCGGCGCGACTATGGCTCGCGGGTGATCGGTCTGGTCGATCGGCCGCTCAATGCATCCACGATCGCCGAGATCCAGGCGGCGATAGCCATGGCCCTCACGACCCAAGAGCCGCGCATCCGACTCACCAAGATACAGGTCGATCTCAGCAACGATGACCTGGGCAGCAATATTGACGATGCCGGCCAAGGGAAGATTGCGGTCCGGATCGAAGGCTATTCCGCAACGAGCAATAGCCTGCTAACGCTGGGGAATATAACACTGCCCTAGCAGGTATGGCGATCATTCCATTAATTAGAGCAAGGGTAAAGTAATGGCTTTTCTACACGGGGTCGAAATTCAGGAAGTCGATAAGGGACCGCAGCCGATCGGCGGGGTCAAGGCCTCGGTGATCGGTCTGGTGGGCACCGCCACTTCCGGCAGTGCGCCAACGAACGAGCCAGTGCTGATCTCCGGGTCACGCAAAGATGCGGAAGAACGGTTTGGGGCGGTTGGGACAGACAAGACGGTCCCGGAGATCCCGGAGGTCCCGGAGGACAACACCCTGCCGTATGCCTTGAACGCCATTCTCGATCAGACCGCGGCCCGGGTGATCGTGGTCAAGGTGGCGGATGGTTCCCTTGAAAATGTCAAATCCGGGGTGCAAGCATTGTTGGGGGCGGAAAGCGTGGTCCATCAGACGCCACGGATTCTGATCGCGCCGGGCTTCAGCGACGAAGCAGGGGTGGTCGATAAACTGAACAGTGCCGCCGAACGCCTGCGCGGGGTGGCCGTGGTTGATGTGCCGTCGACCGTCGAAGACCCACCCACAGTCACCGACCCAATTGCCGCGGCGATTACGAACGGGAATATACTCACGCCAAGTTCCCGCCTCTACGCGGTATATCCGTTCGTCAAAGTCGGTCTAGGGGGCGATTCATTCCGACTCGAGCCGGCGTCGGCCCGAGTCGCCGGCGTAATCGCCAAATCCGATGACGAGCGCGGATTCTGGTGGAGCCCGTCGAATCGACCAATTGTGGGTATTGTCGGCACCGCACGGCCGATCGACTTTTCCCTGGGCGACAGGCTCTCGAGTGCCAACCGGCTGAACGAAGCCAAGGTAGCAACGATCATCCATCAAGGGGGGTACCGGCTATGGGGCAATCGCAGCCTGTCAGGCGACCCCAAATGGGTATTCGTCAACGTCAGGCGCACGGCTGACTTGATCAATGACGCGCTGCAGCGGGCCCACCTGTGGGCAATCGATCGCAATATCACCAAAACCTACGTGGAGGAGGTGACTGAGGGGGTCAACGCCTATCTGCGCCATCTAAAATCGCAAGGCGCGATCATCAACGGCACCTGTTGGGCCGATCCGGAACTGAACACCTGGGACCAGGTTCAGCAAGGCAAGGTGACCTTCGATTTTGACTTTACCCCCCCCTATCCGGCTGAGCACATCATTTTCCGCAGCACCTTGGTCAACGACTATCTGGAGGAGGTCTTCGCATGATTCCGAAAGTCCTAAAGAACTTCAATCTGTTTGTCGATGGCCGCGGTTATGCCGGCCGCGTAGACGAAGTGACTGTACCCAAGCTAGGGCTGAAGACTGAAGAGCATCGTGCCGGCGGCATGGACACGCCCATCGAGTTTGAATTGGGCATGAACAAGCTCGAGTGCGATTTCACCCTCTCCGAGTACGATCCGGAGATTCTGAAAATGTTCGGCTTGAGTAATGGGGCGCAAGTGGGGCTGAGTATGCGCGGAGCCCTCGACGGCGAAGCCGGGGTGACGCCTGTCACGGTAACCCTGAGAGGTGCATGGCGAGAGCTCGACTTCGGCAACTGGAAGGCCGGCGAGCGCGCCCCACTCAAGGTCATGGTGGCCTTGCGCTACTACCGCCTCAACATCGGTGGTGACGATATCATCGAGGTCGACGCCGAGAATATGGTGCGCAAGATCGCTGGGGTGGATCAGTTGGCGGAGATGCGCGGGGCCATCGGACTCTAATCTGCTGCGAGGAGACTGACACCCGATGGAGAAGACAACCATCAAGCTTCGATATCCTCTTCGCGTGAATGGCCAGGAGGTGACCGAGATCCAGCTTCGGCGTCCGAAAGTTCGCGATCGCTTGGCCGTAGAGAAGATGTCCGCGAGCCAGGCCGAAAAAGAAGTGCGGTTTATTGCGAATTTGTGTGAGATGGCTCCCGATGAGATCGAGGAGTTGGATATGGCCGACTACACCAAGATTCAGGAGACCGTTACCGGTTTTTTATCCTAGACCCTCCCACGCTGCGCGAGGCGGTTTTCGTCCTCGCTCAACAGAGTGGGTGGGGATTGAACGATCTACTCGATCTCGAGGAAGCCGAGGTCATCACCTGGCTCGACGTGAGCGAACGCATTCGCCGTCGACGAACCTAATCGGCAGCATGACGCGCCGCCGCATCTGAGCACAGAGAGCTGGTCAAGAGATACAGAACTTATGACACCCAGGGGCAAAGTCCGCGACCATTCACATCAAGATCCTCTGGCACTCAGCCTGAAACGGCTGAGCTTGGCGCCGGACAGTCCCTGGGTAAAACTACCCGCGTTTGTCTGCCTCGAGCCCCTGTTTGGCCGCGGACTGTTGCCGAAGTGGGAACTCTTTGCCGGTGAACGACATCAGGAATTCATCGGCCAGTCGGCTGATAACGAAGAGCCGGATGGAAGAGAAAAAAGATGGATCTCCACGGCGTCAAGCGCGTCCACCTCCCTCATGATTCCTCTGGGCTTTCTCCTGACCCGAACCGATCAGCACATCCGGCAATCAATGCAGCGCAACCTGTGGCGGTTGAGCTGGACCATCCGGAACCTGTTCAACGGAGTCGGCCGCCATGTTCGCG
Source organism: Thiohalocapsa sp. PB-PSB1 (assembly GCA_016745215.1). GTDB lineage: Bacteria > Pseudomonadota > Gammaproteobacteria > Chromatiales > Chromatiaceae > Thiohalocapsa. The sequence goes on along the minus strand of CP050890.1, from coordinate 911,092 downwards.
ATGCATCGGACCGCCAAGCCGAGATCGCCCCCGACGAGAGGTCGAACGAGCATGCGCTGGCAGCAGTGTCGCGTGATCGTCTGTCTTTTCCGGTTTTGGGAAGACTCATCGAAACCTCCGTGAATGTCCCGGTTCTGCCCGTGCCCAACCATCTCGAGGAGAAAGGGAATCGCTCTGTTGAGTTCCCATCCCCCCGGGAAAAGAGCCGGGTCGGGCAAGGGCTTGATCGCATCGATGAAACGCCGGAACACGCGCGTGATGCCATCTTTTCTTATCGCCTCTTCGGCAAGACCATTGAGCGGTTGGTCGCAACGGAAACCCCGGGGTGGGGAACAACAGCAAAGTCGGACGGCGTTTCGACACGGCGGGGTATCCTGCAACCGCCCCAGATCCAATATGGGCGTCACACGGGTGGGCGGAGCACGGAAATCAGCGAAACCCAGAAAACCATAACGCGGCTGCTCTCTATGGCTAATGAGACAACGGAAGCCCAAACCAACCAAAAGCATCACCAAGCGCTGAAAGACCTGGAAACCAAGATAGAGGGCATGCAAGACCTGAACAGGTCTGACCTGCAGATGCTACGCCATATGGTGCAGACGCTTGCTGAAAAGCTCGACCGGCAACCACGGATACAGCCGGTCCCGCGAATGAAACGATGGTCGTTTTATGGGCCGTTGTAAATCCATAGCGATGGGATCGAGCTCGTGTCCCTTCCGCCCTGGCGGGGAAAGGTTAGTATGGGAGATGACTATACGATGATCGAAGGGCGACTCACGGCGGCTGACTTGGCCAAACTCCCTGCGCCCGACATCGTCGAGCGTTTGGACTTCGAGCAGATACTTTCGAGCTGTAAGGATGATCTGCAGGCTGAGCTGGACAAAGAATATCCCACACTAAGCGTCAAGGTGCATGCGCTGCCAGAGAGCGATTCCATCAACAAGGTCCTGGAGATTTTGGCGTATCGAGAACTGTATATTCGGCAACGCATCAACGAAGCCATACGAAATTGCTTGTTGGCATCGGCGACCGGCGGCGGATTGCGAAACCTCGCATCTTGGCTCATTGGTTGGCAGGATGAAGCGCCCGAGGAAATGCGCCGCCGAGTCCTCAAGGAGTTTGACGCCTACCAGACCGCCGGCACAGCCGCGGCCTATATCCACTTTGCCAAGGCCGTGGCGCCGCACCAAATCAAAGACGTGCATGTGGCAAGTCCTCGGCAAGAGGCCGAGGTCAACATCAGCCTGTTGCCCTGGCCCGATCACGCCGGTCTTGCTGATCAGCCGGAGCGCGCGGAGGAGTCTCGGCAGTTGGTGGCAGAGGTCCAAGCCAGGCTTGACGAGGATACGATTCGGCCGATCGGCCACCGGGTCATTGTCAAAATGGCGACGATCCATCGCTATGCGGTCAAAGCCCGGATCGGGGTGCGCGATATGCCGGGCGTTGGTGAAGTCGCCAGTGCAGGCCAGGAGGCCGTGACGCGCTATGTGAAAGAGCAATATAGGCTGGGCAGACCCGTCTTGATATCCGCGCTACTGGCGGCGGTTTTCAGGCCTGGTGTCAGATACGCCATTCTCGATGAGCCAAAGACAGACCCTCCAGTTGCTACCGATGAAGCGGCCTTTTGCGACGATGTCCAGGTGACCATCAACAAAGACGTGCCAGAGGAGCTGGTGAAAGGCGTCACCCTTCAAGACGTCACCGTGACCAAGACAGATTCCAATCGACGCCTGTTGTCCGGGGAGCTGGTGTTTGAGCCACCCGAGCACGAGGTTCGGCTCGAATACTATGGCGTGTACTGGGCCGATGATGACGGCAATCGCCTTCAGGGCCACCCATCGATTACCGCGCTGCGAGCCGGCGGCAAGCGCGGTTACACATTTCAGAATGTTTCAATACCCAAAGAGGCTAGAAAGATCGTGGTGTACAGCGGCAATGAAAACGGCGAGATGGCGAAAGGCATCGCCATGGAGATTCCCGGGCCTGGCGATTCTGCTCAATGATCAATATCTCGCAAATTCCATTTCCCGAGCTCGCGAAGGGCGAGCCTCTGGAGCAGATCATGGCGGACCTGGAGCAACGCTGTCGTACAGCAATGACTGCCCGCCTACCAGCAGGAACACCGCCCACTGACCTGGGAAAGCCGTTGATACAGGCATTGTTCAAGACCATGGCCCGGCGTGAACAGCAGATACAGGCCAGAATCAATACCGCTGCTCGAGCTGTGATGCTGGCCACCGCCAATGGCTCGGACTTGGATCAGGTTGCCGCTTTACACGGGGTGAAGCGGCTCGTGATAGGTCCCAGCGACGAGGTAAGCTCAGAGATGGAGTTGGAAGATGACGAGCGGCTCCGCGGCCGCGCCCGACTGGCCATGGATGCCTTGAGCCAGTCTGGAACGGAAGGCGAGTATCGCTTCCATGCCCTGTCGGCGAGTGCACAGATCAAGGATGTGAGCGTCTTTGCCTCTGACCAGGAATTGGGAAAGGTTCACGTGCATGTGTTGTCGCGAAACGGACGCGGGGACGGTACGGAGAAAAGCGATGAAGGTGTTCTCCAGGCTGTCCAGGAGGCGCTGCAATCCGTTCAGTCGATCACTGACAACGTAGAGGTCGACTGGGCCAAGATCTATCCCTATCACGTCAAGGCCAATCTGACGCTGAAGCCAGGCGCGGTGCCGGAACAGGTCCGCCTCGAGGTGCTTGCGGCCCTCACACAATTGATTCACGACAATCACCGGCTCGGCAAAGAATTGCTCCGCGACGAGCTCTTTGCCGCCATCTACCAGGCTGGTGTCGCCGAGGTCATTCTCGAAGAGCCAGCAACGGATCGTACCCTGGATTTGGATACCGCACCCTTCAACGCCGCCGATCCCGAGGCAGATGCTGAGGCAGATGCTGAGGACAAAGACATCACCCTGTTGCAGATTTCGATTGTAGAGTCATGAAATGAGCCATACCGACAACAGCCTGGCATCAGAGCCGGAACAGGATCTGCTCCCGCCCAACGCAACCTCACTCGAGCGTGGGCTTTCGATAAGCACCGCCCGCATCGGGGAGATTCCATTGAAGATGCTCGACATCTGGCACCTTGATCGATGTCCGCGGGACTTTCTGCCATGGTTGGCATGGGCCATGTCGTTGGTTATCTGGCAAGAACAGTGGCCCGAAGGGGTCAGGCGCACTTTACTGTCCCAAGCTGTGCAGATGCAAAAGGGCAAGGGCACGAGAGAGGCGATCAAAGAAGCCGTGCGCCGAGCCCTGGCATTGACCATTGATCCGAAGCGGGAGAACCTGGACGGCATCGACCGGTTGGATGGCACCTTTGTCATTCGCGAGTGGTGGGAGCAACCGGAAGGTGACCCGAAAAGGACGCCGTTTTCGTTTGAGGTCCGGCTCCTTACGGGGGCCCTGTCGTCCACGGCGGGCGTATTGGGGGCAAAGCTCTATCGGAATCTTCGGCGCGCCGTTGATGCCGTCAAGCCGGTGACGAGCCGCTACACGCTGACGGTCGGGGGGCTGCAGTTGGAAAATAAAATGAGCATCGGGAGCATGGCCCGTGCCGTGCACCTGGCCAGATTCACGGTCAATCTCGACACGCCCTCCCTGCCACTTGCAAAAGCCTAGGATTGGCCATGGCCAGACGATAGAAGCAATGAGCTCGTTGGTGACCGCAAAAGACACGCAATACCCATCATGAGGAATGCACTTTGGATACCGTATTGACACCGATCTTTACCGATGAGGGCCGCCGACGCCTTCTCGAGGGCATCGGCTCGGCCAAGAACTTCCGCATCACTCATGTTCAAGTCGGAAGCGGGGACGACAACAATGGTTATGTGCCCACCGCCGAGATGACCGTTCTGAAGGCGCGCGTGCAAAGTGCCAACGCCACCGGGGAGGTCACGCAAGATGGCAAACGCGTGCATGTGGCCGCCGTCGTGGGTCCGCCCACGGCCGAGGAAGAGCTAGACACGCCCGGCGTCACCCAAGACGTGTACGAGATCTACGAAATCGGATTCTTAGTCACGGATGTGACGGGTGGTGTAGCCAACGGTGAGCCGGTATTGTTTGCCATTTATGCGCGCGAGCCCGACGAAGGGCCGCTCTTGTCCAAAACGCCGACCACGGATCTTCTATTAGCCTTTGATCTGCTGCTCCCCGATCTCCCCGAGGACCACACCATCGACATAGCCGCAGACACCTATTTCGATTTTCCGTTGGCTACCGAGACCCAGCCGGGGGTATTGTGCCTGGCAACCTCTCAGGAGGTGACCGATGGCAGCAATGGCGAGAAAGCGATTACCCCCGCGACCCTCAGGCGCGCCCACTCCTTGGCATCGGCTGATGGCACCAATGAATCGGCCGTGATCGTGGATGCGGCGGGCAAGGTCGGCATCGGGACGTCGGAGCCCCTTCGCACTGAATTAGATACAGGGACAGGCGTACTCAGCGGGGCCGCCAATGACTACATCAAAGCCCAGTTCACGCTCAGCGGCGGAGGAACCGTGACCTGGGGCGGTCCCGGCGGACGGCTCAAATGGACGCGGCGATTTATCGCGATATCAATGGAGCGGGGCGCATCGTTTTCTGAGGGACATGTAAACATAGTGCAGCCGACCAGCGATATCCCCGCGGCAAACGTGTATGACGGAAAGGATCGCGCCGCCACGAGTGATGATGGTGTTCTGCTGAAAGACTGGGAAGCGTTATATGCGGTGCACAGGGTTGGTGGGAGTTATGACGCAGTAGAATTTCAGATAGTGCGCTACCACAGTGACTTCTATGCCCCCAGCAATTGGATCCTTGTGGCCGTGGTTAACAAAGATGATCAGACGGTGAAACTGGGAACCGGCGTTACTCTTGGCAAGAATAGTTCGTCGACCAACGGCAGTCCGATTCCTCGGGGAGTGATAATGATGTGGCACAGGGCTGTGGATACCATTCCCGATGGCTGGGCGCTTTGTGATGGAAGCAATGATACACCTAATTTGTCAGGTAGGTTCATAGTTGGGTTTAAACAGGGCGATAGCTCTTATGGAACACCGGGAGAAAAGGGTGGTGCTGAAACAGTGAACCTAAGTGTAAATCAAATACCACCACACTCTCATACAGGTTCGACTTCTAGCTCAGAAAACCACAGGCACTGGATAGAAGGGACAGATGCACCTGGTTTATCTTTCGGATATCGAACAATTGAAGAGGATACAACTGTGGATATGGCTTGGGGTGGAGGCGATAATGCTGATCCAAAAGATAGAAGGCGGCGAGGCAAAGTCAACACAGACTATCAAGGTGCCCACAAGCATTCACTTTCTATTGATAATACGGGTGGAGGTCAGCCCCATGAAAACCGGCCGCCCTATTATGCCTTGTGCTACATCATGAAACTGTAGCGGACGAGACATGGGAACGGCGCTATCTCGAGATGCAAACGCATATCAACACCGTCAAAGAACGCTATCGGCCTCTGCGCGCCAAGGTTGAACAAGAGCTAACCGCCACCTAGCAGTTCGAGGCGGAGGCTCAGTCAACGGCCAACACCAAGACCACGGGCACCACCGAACCGAAACCCTATGACAAGGGAGACGCCTGATGCCAGCGCCATTCATGATGATGCTCGGTCCGATCCGCTTCTACATCGGCGGACCGGCCTACGAACAACTGCAACGCAGCACTCAGTACACCTGGGCCACGCAGCAACGCTTGGGCGATCCTGCCCTCAAATACCTCGGCGTCGGGGGACCGGCCCTGCAATTCATCGGACCTGGGGGGGATAGCCTGACGCTCAATGGAACCATGTATCCGCCATCGCACGGCGGCTCACTCCACCTCACCCTCATGCGCCTCTCGGGAGGCTTGGGCGTGGCCTTGCCCCTCATCGATGGATCGGGCATGGTGTGGGGGCGATGGATCATCGAGAGCATCAGTGACACCAAGAGCGTGTTTTTCTCAGACGGCGCGGCCCGCAAGATCGAGTTCACCCTGAGTCTGAAACGCTACTTGGAAGACCTCATACCGACCCTGTAGGACTTCGCGATGGCAACCCATTACACGGCCAAAGACGGCGACATGCTGGATGCGATCTGCTGGCAGCATTACGGCCAGGGCGCAAAGCTCATGCAAGCCGCCTATGCCTTGGACCCGCGCCTGGCGGAGGCGAGCAGCGGCCTGACCGAGCAGCTGTTGTCGCTGGCACAATTCGGGAGCTCACGCCTGGAACTTGTGGTCGAACAGGTGCTGGACGCCAATCCCGGCCTGGCCAACCGCGGGCTGGTGCTCAGCGCCGGCACCCGTGTCTATTTGCCGGACATCACCCCGGAAGTCAAGGATACCCGGATCGTACGCCTGTGGGATGAGTGAATGGTTGCGCTACTCGCCCCCTATGGTGCGCCGAGCTATGACCTGACCGTCGATGGCCTGCTCCCCAGCGTGGTCTTGCGCGATCGCCTAATCTCGCTGAGTGTCACCTATCGCGGCGGTCTGGAGAGCGACCAGCTATCCCTGACATTCGATGATCGACCGTCGCCGACCGGGGGCTCGATGCGCATTCCACCCCGGGGCAAGGCGATCACCGTGTGGATGGGCTACCAGTTCCGCTTGGTCAAGATGGGGACCTTCGAGGTCACCCAGGTGAGTCTCAGCGGCTCCGGCGGGGGGCGTACCCTCTCGGTCAGCGGCGTTCCGCGCCTATTGCTGGACGAATCCACCCGCACCTGGGCCAACACCACCCTCGCGGACATCGTCACCACGATCGCAGATGAAAACGGTCTGAGCCCGAGAGTCAGTCGGGGACTGGGCAGCACCGAGATCGCAGTGGAGAACCAGGTCCGCGAATCCGATCTCAGCTTCCTCACCCGCCTGGCGGAGAAATATGATGCGGTGGCGAAGCCGGCGGGCGAGTCCCTGCTGTTTCTCGAAAAGGGCGAGGCGCTCACGGCCTCGGGCCGGCCGGTAGGCCCGGTGGTGCTCGGCCCGCTGGATATCTCGAGCTGGTCCTATCAGACATCTGAACAAACCGAATACGCGGCTGTGGTCGCGCTCTGGCACGACTTGGAGCATGGCCTGCAACGCGAGGTGCGCAGTCGCGGCAGCCCGCGCTCAGACGGGGTCTATCGCATGGCGCACCTGTTTATCAGTGAAGCGGAAGCACAGGCCGCGGCAGACGCCAAGTTCAAGGAATTGACACGCGATACCGGCACGCTGTCCCTGACCGCGATCGGCAATCCCGAATTGACCGCCGAAGGCAGAATATCGGTGCAAGGTCTGCGCGATGGCGTGGATGGAGAATGGATACCCGCGAGTGTTACGCATACCTACAGCAGCGGCGGCTATCAGTGCAGCCTGTCCGCTTATAGACCGTCTTAAATCGAGGTTGGCCATGAACAACGCGCCGTCGTGGAATCAGATCTATTGTCGTCTGGCCTTGGACGAAGTGCGCGATGCGCTGCGCGCCCGCGTCGACCTTCAGGGCGATGACGCGGGTGCACGAACGGCAGGCCCTGCGCGCACGGATCGGGCCGATGTGGAGGCGTCCTTCGGTGACCCGGAGGTTGTACCTGCGTTGGAGCGATTGTGTGCGTGTTTTCAGCTGACGCCATTCGAACGCCGGCTGCTACTCCTCTGCGCCGGACATGCCATGGATGCCGAGTTTGCGACCCTCTGCGGGCAGATCAGCGGCGACCCGGACCGCCATACGCCCACCTTCGACCTCGCGCTGACCCTCTTCAATGGTGGACACTGGATGCCCTTCCATGCCCATTCCACCCTGCGCTATTGGGAGCTCATCGAGCTCGACGACCCGAAGCCGCCCAACCTCAGCCCGCTGCGCATCAATGCGCCGGTCCTGCAATATCTGACCGACTATCCCTGTCACGACCCGAATCTGGACGCCCTGCTCATCCTCGCACCCGACAGTGGCGCGCTGGTGCCGTCGCACGACGCCTGCGCGCAGGAAATTCGCGCGCTGTTGTTGGAGGATCAAGATGGAACCCCGCCACCCATCGTCCAGCTCACCGGCCCGGAAGACGATGCCAAGCTGGCCGTATGCCAGCACGCGGTCCGCCCCCTGGGGCTCAGTGTGTCGTGCATCGATACGCGCGTGCTGCCCCAGGAGATTCAGAGCCTGCAAACGCTCTACCGCCGACTCGAACGTCAGGCCATCCTGGCGCCCTGCGCCTACGTCTTCCAGGCCGACGTTCACGAGAGCGAACGGGTGGCCGCCGAGCGCGCCCTGCGTTACCTGTTACAGCGCCTGTCCTGCCCCTGCATCGTAACCGGCGATCTCGCCTTGCACGTGCCGGACCGGCAGGTGGTGAAAGTCGAGGTCAAACGGCCGACCGACGAAGAGCAACGCACGGTGTGGACCGACGCCCTGGCGCGGCATGCGCCAAAGCCGATTGCCGATCGCGACCTGCACCGCCTCTTGGATCAGTTCGATATGAATGAAACCCAAATCCGCACCGTCTGCCGCAACTGGCGCGCGACCTCCCAGGCGCATGGCGGCAGCGCCGAGACCAGCGCCACGCCCTTCGAGCGATTATGGCGTCAGTGTCGAACCCAGTCGCGCACGCCCGTGTCGGGTCTGGCGCGTGTTCTCGAACCGACCCCCATCGAATGGGACGTGCTGATTCTTCCCGATCGGGAAAAACGGATTCTGCACACCATCGTCGAGCAGGTTCGCCATCGACGCCAGGTCTACCGCGAGTGGGGTTTTGCCGAGCAGGGCGCGGCCGGGCTCGGCATCAGCGCCCTGTTTGCCGGAACAAGCGGCACCGGCAAGACCCTGGCCGCGCGCATCATCGGCAGCGCATTGCAGCTCGACGTGTATCATGTCGATCTCAGCGCCATCGTCAGCAAATACATCGGGGAGACCGAGAAAAACCTGGAAGCCATCTTTCGCACCGCGGAAACCAGCGGCGCCATCTTGCTGTTCGACGAAGCCGACGCGTTGTTTGGCAAGCGCACCAAGGTCCAAGAGAGCAAAGATCGCTGGGCCAACATGGAGATCAGCTACCTGCTGCAGCGTATGGAAGCCTATACCGGTCTCTCCATTTTGACCACTAACCTGCAGAGCAGCATGGACGAGGCCTTTACCCGGCGGTTGCGCTTCATCGTGCAATTCCCCTTTCCCCAGCACCAGCAGCGCGCGAGCATCTGGCAGGGCGTGTTTCCCAAACAGACGCCCACCGGTACCCTGGATTACGCCAAGCTGGCGCGACCGGAGATCTCCGGCGGCGTGATCCGCAGCATTGCGCTGAACGCCGCCTTTCACGCGGCCCGTGACGGGGGCGTGGTGGAGATGCAGCACCTGGCCCAAGCCACCCGCGAAGAATTCGCCAAGACCGAAAAGACATTGTTACCTCAACTCGTCGCCGATTGGGTGGAGACGAGCACTGAGGTTACGCAAGCCGAGGAGTTGATGTGATGAGCGATGTTTATGCTGACAAGATGGAGCGCAAAGCGCACGAGGGGGAGACTGAGCAGAAGCAGACTGGAGAGCAATTGGCTCAGCCTGCCGGCTCGGTTGTGCAACAGAAGGAAACTGGGAAAGCTGCTCCGCGGGTGACCAGCGTGTTTCGGCCCAATGCGAATCCTAATGGTTTGCCGGAGGGTCTCAGAGGCGGCGTGGAGCGGCTCTCGGGGCTGTCGATGCATGATGTGCGGGTGCATTATCGGTCGCCGAGGCCGGCCGCTGTGAACGCGTTGGCTTATACCCAGGGGAGTGACATTCATATCGGGCCTGGGCAGGAGAGGCATCTGGCGCATGAAGCCTGGCATGTGGTTCAGCAGAAGCAGGGGCGGGTGAGGCCGACGATGCAGGCCAAGGGTGTGGCGATGAATGATGATTGGGGGTTGGAGCGGGAGGCGGATGTGATGGGGCTCAAGGCATGGAATTTGGTGCTACAAGATGCGAAATATAGTCGACTGGCAGTAAACAGCAACGACTTTTCGGAAAGAGTAAGGAAGATAGCAGCAACAACGAAGAACCATCCGGAGATTACACAAAGAGTCGGCGCGAAGAATGGAAAAATTGAGTGGAGGAAAATTAGAGGGAGGAGTGGTTACATAACAATAGCCGTAGACTCACGTAATTTTGGACATACATATATCATAGGAGAGTCGAGTTCCGGCGTATGGATGTATCACTTCCGGGCGGAAGCAAAAGGTGCTAGTGAGAAATTGGCCAAAATAATAGCATGGAAAGGGGTGTTTGAGGAGATTATGGAGACAAACGGCGTTGGAAAAAGTCCGGAAGATTTTGTGAAAAACAGGCCCATGTTGTTTCACGAGCTAAAAGTGCGCAATGATAAGGTAGAAAGGGTAAAGGCTATTTGCGAAGCGTATAGGGGCGAAGGTAACTTTTCCCTAGCAGGCGGATCAGTGGGTGCAAGCCGGTTTGCTGGAGCAGACAACTGCTTTACTAAAGTGTACAAAATAATCAAACTAGCAGGATTTGAAATTTCATGGTCAACTTGGCTAGCTTCTGCGTTCTCGCCCCGATTAGCATTAACTCTAGGAGGGGGGTTTTATGAGAAAAAGAACCAATGGAAGACATCGACATTTAGTGAAAAGAGTAGTACGTGACAGAAAACGGCGTTCAATTCGCCAGTGCGACCACCTGGGGGAGCCCGGCGCGCCAAGGCAAGGGGTCAGGTCTAGACTTGTAGTCTCGTCTTCACCGGACTATTCTTGAAACCATGTCCACATGTCCACAAAAAGGAAGAGGGTCAGGTCTCACACGTAACACCACGCCCGGACATTCCAGCATGCACCGTTTTCGCTTAACGTCATTAGCTGCTCAACCAGTTCGCCAGCCCGACGCCAAACTGCGACCGGCGCTTCGCGCGTGGCCGCAGTTTGGCGCGGGCTGCGGTTGACGTTAGCCTTCGCAGCGTCGAGGAAAAGGGGTCAGATCCCTTTTCGATGAGGCCGAAGTAAGAAAGTCACCGATTCAATGACCGTCGATGAATGAAAATGCCAACAATTGCGGAACCTCCGACGCTCTGCTGGCTGCGGGCGCAGTAGCGCCCGCAGCCAGCAGAGCGCGGGGTCCGGTAGACGTCAGCCCCAACGATGCAGCCGATATCGAGCCTTGAACGTCCGCGACCACATCGATCCTAAAAACTGGCTGCCGCACATCTATAGGCACAATGTCTCATGTCTCTGAGGACGAAGTCGAGCAAGCGTTGAGTCAGCCCGATGAGGATCGGCCGGGCAGAGAAGGTTCTCGGGTCGCTATTGGTAGCAAGAGGAATGGCAAGAGGAATGTGAAGGACTGGGGTCATGAAGGACTGGGTTCTCACATGTAACACCGGCTTCTCGCCGGGCAAGTTCCGCAGTTTTGCGTTGAACTCATCAGATGCCCAACGAGTCCTCCAACCCGACGCCGCAGTGCGTCTTTCGCGATCGCTCAGGCTGCAGTTTGGCGCAGGCTGCGGAAGACTTTGGCCGCAGCGACCCAAAGCGCAGTGCCAAGGCAAAATGCACGGGGCCGGGGCTGGAATCCAAGTCCGAAGCGGCAACGAAGCGCCGGGGCAGCAAGCCGCAAGCTCCACACGAGCCAGAAAGGGCTGGGGTGTTCAGATCTAGCCGTGAGGAAAAGGGTTCTGACCCTGACCTATCCCCGAGCCTGACCCCGAGCCCAGACCTGCCCCCAAACACCCTGGCTGGACTTGACCCCGCACCGCGCGGTCCAACTGCCGCTCTTGGGATCGTCAACGCCCAATCGACAGCACCAAGCCAATGCAAGCCAAGACTCGCTTATGGCCGGCATTGACAGGGCTCGGGCGCCCGGATACTGTCGTCAACACGCCCGGCCACTCAAAAGCCCGAAAATACAGCAGTTTATTCACTGTCCTATGCACTCTCCAAAGGGGAAATGACATGCCCGAGCATCAAAAAAGAATGGGGTCAGGTCTTGCAATCAAGCATGTCAGAATGTTGTATTGCATGACCTGAACATCCCGTTTGCTTTCTGCCCAGCGAAAACGGTAATCCGTTGGATTGGCCAGCGGATCTTTCATCGCAAGTTGCCGGTTACTTCTCTGCGCCTTTGCGTCTCTGCGCGAGATCTTCCTTTTCGCGGATGTGCACACGCTATTCCACATCGTGCGGAGGCCGCACCCCCGCAGGGAGGCAGATCCGTGGGCTTTTTCACCAGAATGTCGGTCGCCCCAACAAGGCGTTGATACACGCCACCTGCCCGGGCATGCCGGCAACCCGCTTCTTCAGCTCAAACGCAACCCGCTCGCCGCTGGAGAAGGAAAGCACAAGCTTCTTCTTGAAGTACTCGCCGGGTTTGAGACGCTCAACGCGTGCATCGATCTGATTGCGCTCCCAGCATTCAATGTGCTCGTGCTCGAGAAGCGGTCGGAAAGCGCCTACCCGGCCCGGTTTGCCCCAAAGGAAAAACGCGCGCGCTTCGCTCAGTGCGATAAAGCAAGCACGCTGCCGTGCGGCTGTCCGGAATGCCGAGACGCCTTCCAGGACGGCCACGATTGCGTTGGAAATCCTTCGATCGCTCAAATCTACTGTCTCGGTGAGATAAGCGAAATGCCGTATCGATTCGCCGGCCTGCAGCAACGGCTCCACTTGGTTGACGACGAATTGGTCCGCTTCGGCCATGACTCAACAAACCCCCTGTGGCTGGCAAAGAGACTTAAGATACGGTAAGCGACGGATAGGAAATCCAACCGCATGAGTTGAGGTAGCGGCCTCGCTCGCCGGCGCGTCAAGGCCCTTCGCCGCCGTCGAGATCGGCGCCAGAGGGTGAAATCCGCCATCAAACAGCGCTTCGATCGGAGGAAAAATACCGCACGGCTGCCGCGACCGGCGGCGCAGCCGGTACCGTCACGGTGTGCAGGCGCAAGAAGCCGCGGTCACCATGAAACGCTTTGATCGTGGTCGTCATCGGGCGCCGGATCGACCGGAGGAAATGCGAAGCTCAGATCCTCTTGGGTCGTCTCCTCGCTGTCACAGCCGGGGGACTGCGGGCGCTGCCGAGCGGTGGCGGAGTGGAAGGTTCACCGATGTGGTCCAGGTTCCGGCGGATCGCCGGGGCATCGGTGATGAACGCGATGATCCGCATCGGTGCCCCACACGACGGGCAGGTCAGCGGCAGCGACGCAAACAGGCGCTGCCGGCGACCTCAACAATGGCGTTGCAACGCTGGCTAGCCATCGGTCAATTCCAACCGGCGCTCAATGCGCTCGACGCGACGCTTCAGGCCGGTGAGCTCGTCGCGATCGGAGGCAGAGAGCGCGAGCATGCTGGCTATGCCTTGTTCAAGGACCCCCAGACGGATCTCGACGCGGTGAAGACTGTCGCGGACTTCCGTGCGGAAGTCGTTCATGTCGTTGCGCATTTGCCGAAGCAACTCCAGCACCAGGTTGTCTGTCGGGTCTGCCATCTGTCGTATCCTGTTGGCTCGGTCGATCTCGCGAGTATATACGCAACCCCGAGACAAAGGAAAGGGAATTACGGTGACAGTTTACTAAATTCACTTAATTCATCCGGCAGTTTCCATGGTATGCTCGCGCCAGATGGTAAGCCAGTTAACGGTCAGTCGTACCGAGTCTTGCCGAAGCCAATCGCCGAACCATCGCGCCAGCCAGAGCGCATGCTGATCGGGTCAGAGGGGCCGAAGCCCCGTCTGCCCACAGAACCGTGCGTACGGGTCCGTACACGGCTCCTCACGCAAGGCGTATCCACTGATTGACATCAAACCAATGCCCTAGCTTCCGGTCGGAACGCATTGCTTGACCCATCACTGCGATGAACCAGTCGTTGGAATATGCCTTATTCACCGCGCGGGTGTTAGACAAGGCCCATCGACCACGGTGGGAGTACGAGCCGATGCCTCTGACCGCGTGGCACGCCACGCTTAATCAGTTTGCGATAGAGATTGCGCTGGTTCTTTTGTTGGTCCACCAAGCGAGACCGCCAAGCGAGACCACAAGCGTCGCCGTATATGGGCTTCGATCTTGCGTAGTTGCGCGGGATAGTTGGTCAGGGCGAAGTAACCCGCCCAGCCGATAGACCAGCGGTTGATCTGCTTGATGCTGTCTTCCGGCCTCAAATGGGTGCCGCGCGGGGTCAGCTCCTTGACCTTGGCCATCGCCCTTTGCAGGGCAAAGTGGGCGATTGCAATCGTCTCGCCCACGTAGGTATTGCCGAGAAATTTGACCCGCTCGGAGCGGGCCACCTGGCTCTTTTCCCGGTTGATCACCAATTTGAGTCTCGTCTCGATGTATTTACTTATGCTCGCCATCACCCGCTCGGCCGCCTTCGGCGTCTTCACGAAGATATTGCAATCATCAGCAAATCGGCAAAATGCTAGACCGCGCCGTTCCAGCTCCCTATCCAGCTCGTCGAGGACGCTATTGCTGAGTAGAGGGCTTAGTGGGCTGCCTTGCACGGTTCCTTCTGTCGTTACGCTCTTCAGGCCGTCAGCCATCACTCCGCTACGCAGGGTGATCCCGATCACGCGCAAGATGCGTTTGTCCGGAATCTGATTGCCCATGCGGGCGATGAGCCGGTCGTGGTGGATTCGGTCGAAATAATTGTTCCAGATCCAAATCGACCACATAGGGCTTGCCTCCGGCCACGATCCCAGGTGCCGCTTCCACTGCCTGTTGCTGGGCCCTACGGGGCGGAAGCCATAGCTGTTGTCGGAAAACGTCGGCTCCCTCGATGAGATCGATCAGGAGTCCAGTAATTGCTTAAGGGTCGCTTGCACGACCCGGTCACGCACCGAAGGCAGCCCAAGCTTGCGGGTGCCGCGCCCACCGGGTTTGGGGATTTCAACCCGCCGCACCGGTGAGGGTTTGCCAATGGGGTTGAGGGTTCCAGCGCATGAGCTCCGCTTGTAGCCGGCCTAGCTCTTCATCCAGGCGTGATTCAAACTCTTCTTCGATCTGCACGGCCGCTGTTCGGCCGGTGTCTACGTCTCGGCCTAGCGTACGGCTCCTCTTCGGGCTGATCTCGACCCCGCGGTCTTTCCTATTTCTCCAGAACCGCTTACGTGTTCCGCCCTTCACCTCCGGCCTTCCTGCCACTGGCCCGATGTTTTACCCTCAAGACGTCACCGCCGGATCACAGGCACCGGGCTTTACGATTACTACGGCTTCATCTGCTTATCCCCCGTCCCATATTCAGATCCCTCATTGGCTCGCGCACGGCAGCCACCTTGCCGTTCTCCTCTTCCTTGAAGTGCGCACGGGAGTTTCTTCGGGCACCCTTGCCTTCGCCTACATGTTCCCCGCTCCCAGGGCCATGGCTGGACTTTCACCAGCTAGCCGACTAACATGCCGGTCACACATCGGGTCAGAGGGACCGAAGCCCCGTCTGCCCACAGAACCGTGCGTACGGGTCCGTACACGGCTCCTCACGCAAGGCGTATCCACTGATTGACATCAAACCAATGCCCTAGCTTCCGGTCGGAACGAATTGCTTGACCCATCACTGCGATGAACCAGTCGTTGGAATATGCCTTATTCACCGCGCGGGTGTTAGACAAAGCCCATCGACCACGGTGGGAGTACACCGCCGATGCCGCCTGACCGCGTGGCACGCCCCGCTTAGTCAGTTTGCGATAGAGATTGCGCTGGTTCTTTTGTTGGTCCACCAAGCGAGACCGCAAGCGTCGCCGTATATGGGCTTCGATCTTGCGTAGTTGCGCGGGATAGTTGGTCAGGGCGAAGTAACCCGCCCAGCCGACATACCAGCGGTTGATCTGCTCGATGCTATCTTCCAGCCTCAAATGGGTGCCGCGCGGGGTCAGCTCCTTGACCTTGGCCATCGCCCTTTGCAGGGCAAAGTGGGCGATTGCAATCGTCTCGCCCACGTAGGTATTGCCGAGAAATTTGACCCGCTCGGAGCGGGCCACCTGGCTCTTTTCCCGGTTGATCACCAATTTGAGTCTCGTCTCGATGTATTTACTTATGCTCGCCATCACCCGCTCGGCCGCCTTCGGCGTCTTCACGAAGATATTGCAATCATCAGCAAATCGGCAAAATGCTAGACCGCGCCGTTCCAGCTCCCTATCCAGCTCGTCGAGGACGATGTTGCTGAGTAGAGGATTTAGTGGGCTGCCTTGCACGGTTCCTTCTGTCGTTACGCTCTTCAGGCCGTCAGCCATCACTCCGCTACGCAGGGTGATCCCGATCACGCGCAAGATGCGCTTGTCCGGAATCTGATTGCCCATGCGGGCGATGAGCCGGTCGTGGTGAATTCGATCGAAGAATTGCTCCAGATCCAAATCGACCACATAGGGCTTGCCTCCGGCCACGATCCCACGTGCCGCTTCCACCGCCTGTTGCTGACTCCGCCCGGGGCGGAAGCCATAGCTGTTGTCGGAGAACGTCGGCTCGAAGATCGGCTCCAGTAATTGCTTAAGGGTCGCTTGCACGACCCGGTCGCGCACCGTTGGCACCCCAAGCTTGCGGGTGCCGCGCCCACCGGGTTTGGGGATTTCAACCCGCCGCACCGGTGAGGGTTTGTAGGTCCAGCTCATTAGCTCCGCTTGTAGCCGGCCTAGCTCTTCATCCAGGCGTGATTCAAACTCCGCGATGGTCACCCCGTCAACACCCGGGCTTCCGTCGTTCTTCTTCACGCTGAGAAAGCCCTTACGCAACCATTCGATTGCGCACAGCTCCTCGAAGAGTCTTTGCTCGTCAGTCAATAGGTCTAGTTGATACATGTCACTCTCTTTGCACGAGGTCTTCTTCGATCTGCGCGGCCGCTGTTCGGCCGGTGTCTACGTCTCGGCCTAGCGTACGGCTCCTCTTCGGGCTGATCTCGACCTCACGGTCTTTCATGTTTCTCCAGAACCGCTTACGTGTTCCGCCCTTCACCTCCGGCCTTCCTGCCACTGACCCGATGTTTTACCCTCACCGACGTCACCGCCGGATCACAGGCACCGGGCTTTACGATTACTACGGCTTCATCTGCTTATCCCCCGTCCCATAACGTGTCACGTCTCCGCGCCGTTTAGGGCTTAAAGTGTCGTAGTTACACCGACCAACCCTTTCAAGGTCAGAAATTATCCACACAATCAGCAGATAATATGCGTGGCGGTTGACCGCATCGTAACGCATCGAATTTCAGTGGAGAAACGGAGCGGACTGGACATAGACCCGCCGAACCGAGATCATCGACCCCATTTATCGTATTCTTGGGGTAGAGGTCATGATGTTCAGCCAGATCTTCCAGCGGTTCATGGAACAAAGGCCCGTGCCGGTGATGGTTCAGGCCCTATTGGAACGGGTACTCAGCCCCAGCAAGCTCGATGCCTGGTTTGCGCGCACGGCGGTGGATCAATATACCCGGGAGTTGTTGTTCTCAACGATTTTCAATTTGATGAGCGCAGTGGTCTTCAAAACCCACCCATCCATAAACGCCGCCTACAAAGAGCAAGGCGAGTCGATCGGGGTTTCGATCACCTCGGTGTACAACAAACTCAACGGCCTGGAAAGTACGACCTCGGCGGCGTTGGTTCGAGACACGGCGCGGGAACAGGCCGCGATCGTCGAACAGATGGGCGGACAGTGCGCACCTTGGCTGCCCGGCTATCGGATCAAAGTCCTCGACGGCAACTGCATCGAGGCCACGGAGCATCGCTTGGAGGTGCTCAGAGAGACCAAGGCCGGAGCCTTGCCGGGAAAATCGCTGGTCGTTTACGATCCGTTGTTGGAGATGGCCACGGATGTGTTTCCTTGCGAAGACGGTCACGCCCAAGCGCGCTCGCTGTTCGCAGATGTGTTGCCGACGGTGCGGGAACATGACGTCTGGATCATGGATCGCAACTTCTGCGTGCGCAGCTTTCTGCTCGGGATTGCCGACCGGAAAGGTTATTTCGTTTGTCGCGAACATAAGGGACTGGCCTTTAGCATGCAGAGTCCGTGGCGAAAGATCGGCAGTACCGAGTCCGGAAAGGTCTACGAGCAGCGCATCGAGCTCGTCGACGACGAAGGCGAAGTCCAGCGCTATCCTCGCATCAAAGTCTGCCTGAAACAGGCCACGCGCGACGGGGAAACCGAACGCTTGCTGCTGACGAATCTGCCGAAATCGGCGGCCGATGCCAAGCTCGTCGCCGACATGTACCGCAAGCGCTGGCGTATCGAAACCATGTTCCAAGAGCTCGAGGCGCATCTGCATTCCGAGATCAATACGCTGGGCTACCCGAAAGCCGCACTGTTCGGTTTTTGCGTTGCGCTGGTCGCCTACAACGCATTGGCCGTGGTCAAAGCCGCGTTACGCACGATACACGGTGAAGAAACCATCGCCAACGACCTTTCCGGCTACTATTTAGCCGGGAATATCGCTCGAACCTATGACGGCATGACGGTTGCCATTCCGGAACAGGAATGGACCGTCTTTCGAACCATGTCGCTCGCCGAATTCGCGCAGATGTACTTGCAATTGGCCTCCAACGTCAATCTGGCAAAGTTCAAAAAGAGCCGTCGGGGACCGAAAAAACCACCGCCGAAGCGAAATCGATAGTCCAACCACCCTCAGGTTTCGACAGCGAAATTGCTCAAGGGGAAGACACCGCGTGAGTAGTCACCTTGAAAGGGTTGGTTACACCGACCCAGGATCGGCGGCCATTCACCGGGTAAGTCAATCGCCTATTTCTTCGCCCACCTACCTTCTCTACCTACAGGAGCTTTACGTGGAGCGTTTTGGGCTTCGGTGGTCCACGGCACCTCACCCGCTCCTGTCTGCCTCAGCAAAGGTTCGCTTTCGCTTAGGTGGCGAATTTGGACTCCGGCTTCTTTCAGATCCCTCATTGGCTCCCGCACGGCAGCCACCTTGCCGTTCTCCTCTTCCTTGAAGTGCGCACGGGAGTTTCTTCGGGTACCCTTGCCTTCGCCTACATGTTCCCCGCTCCCAGGGCCATGGCTGGACTTTCACCAGCTAGCCGACTAACATGCCGGTCACACGCGGGATGCGCTAAGCTGTCCCGCCTACGGCAGTCGATCTGCAAGCTGCTCCAATTGGATGCATACTTCACGACAGCTTCCGCCAACCACGTCGCCGCGGCATCATGCGCATCGCCAACCCCATCTACGACACGGTCTTCAAGTACCTCATGGACGACGAGCCGCTCGCCCGGCTGCTGCTCTCGACCATCCTCGACGAGGAGGTCGTCGAGGTCGCGCTCAAGCCGCAGGAGCGCACCACCGAGATCGGCGCGCGCTTCCTCACCATCTACCGGCTCGACTTCGCCGCCACCATCAAGAACGCCGCCGGGGAGCGGCGCCAGGTTTTGATCGAGATCCAGAAGGCCAAGCTCGCCTCGGACATCATGCGCTTTCGCCGCTATCTCGGCGAGCAGTATCGCGATCCGGCGAATGTGCACGAGGTCGCAGGCGTTAGCGGAGACCGGGTGCGGATCGCGCTGCCGATCCTGACCATCTACTTCCTCGGTCACGCCCTGGATCACACGCGCGCGCCGGTCATCCGGGTGCGCCGCGAGAGCACCGACGTCACCACCGGCGAGCGGCTCGCGAAGAAGGAGCCCTTCATCGAGAGCCTGACCCACGACAGCTACGTGATCCAGATCCCGCACCTGCGCACCGAGCACCAGACCGAGATCGAGCAGCTCCTGCAGATCTTCGACCAGCGTCTGGTCGTCGCCGAGGACCGTCACGTTCTGGAGATCGACGAATCGGAGGTCCCGGCGCGCTATCGCCCCTTCCTGCAGCGCCTGCAGCGGGCCATGGCCGAGCCCGAGGTCGCCGAGGCGATGGCGGTGGAAGACGAGGTGCTGCTGGATCTGCAAGACCTCGAGCGCAGGATCGAGCACGAGCGGGCTGAGAAGGAGCGAGAGCGGGCTGAGAAGGAGCGAGAGCGGGCTGAGAAGGAGCGAGAGCGCGCCGAGCGTTTGGCCGCCGAGACGCGCGCCGGACAAGCCGCGGATCTCGCGGAGCGCGAGCGGACCGAACGTCTGGCCGCCGAGACGCGCGCCGGGCAAGCCGCGGATCTCGCGGAGCGCGAGCGGGCTGAGAAGGAGCGACTGCTTGAGCGCCTCAGGCAAGCGGGCCTCGAGCCATAGGGCAGCTGTTGGCGCTGGACGAGCCGAGGCCGGCAATTACGGTGCAATTACGGTGACAGATGCAATTACGGTGCAATTACGGGAATTACGGTGACAGTTTACTAGAATTACGGTGACAGAATTACGAGAATTACGGAATTACGGAATTACGGTGACAGTTTACTAAATGCACTTATTTGTCTTCTTGCTCGCTTTTCTTTGGTCCGCGCTTTTGAGGTTTGAGTGCCCTGCCCGTCACTTTCTCAAGTTGCTCAATCCATTGTTCGCTGCCCAATGGTCTGCCCGTTGTTTCTGATTGGCGCAGGCTCTTGAACGCCGTTTCGTCCTCCGGCGAACCGAGCAGGGCAGCAAAGAAAAAATAGGGACAGACCACGTTTTCTGAACCAGAATAAGAGAAAACGTGGTCTATCCTTGATTTCTCCCTGATTTCTCCCCGACTAAGCATCCATAAACCGAATTACGGTGACAGTTTACTAAATTTACTTAATTCATCCGGCAGTTTCCATGGTATGCTCGCGCCAGATGGCAAGCCAGTTAACGGTCAGTCGTTTCCATGGTATGCTCGCGCCAGATGGCAAGCCAGTTAACGGTCAGTCGTACCGAGTCTTGCCGAAGCCAATCGCCTAACCATCGCGCCAGCACGGTGGGAGTACGAGCCGATGCCTCTGACGGCGTGGCACGCCACGCTTAATCAGTTTGCGATAGAGATTGCGCTGGTTCTTTTGTTGGTCCACCAAGCGAGACCACAAGCGTCGCCGAATATGGGCTTCGATCTTGCTTAGGAATAGAAATTTATTAACTTGTGCACTCCTGAGAAGCAGCAGGAACGGCGCGATAATTCCATGCTGGCAAAAACGCATCAAAGAGGATGCGCATGTTTTGCTTGAAATCTGCCGCCACTTTTCGCCCCGTTTCATAGACCTTATCGATGACATGAACGAACGCCTTGAGTCCCGTTGAAGTGTGGGTGTTTTCCATGAGTTCCTTGACCAACTCGGTACTGGTGAAAATCACGCCTTGGCAGGCACGGGTCACATGGGGAAAGAGACGGTGTTCGATGGGATTGTACTTAGAACAGTAGGGCGGATAATGCGCAATGCGAATTTCGATCCCAAGCTCATCGGCGAGGCTCTGCAAGTCCTGTTTAAAGAGGTAGTGACGGAAACTGTTACTCCCGCCCCCATCGCACAGCACCAGGATGGAGGTAGCGCTGGGATAGTGTAGGCGACCGTGGTTATACCACCAATGCCGAAAACTGTCGCAGGCAAATTCACTGGTATCGTGGCTATTCCCGAGTTGGATGTAGCCGACATTATGCTTGATGTCATAGAAGCTATGCGGAATGATGACCCCTTCAGCAAAGCTGTTGAAATCATGGTCGTAGGTGTGCAGGGCTTCTAAGGTATACAACTGCCCGTCACGGTAAAAATTGCCAAGATTTTCTTTCTTCTTGGTATCCATGCTGACGATCGGATTGCCCGCGGCCTGATCGGCGGCTTTGAGTTGCGTGATCTTCTCAAATTGGGCATCGCGGTGTTTGATCTCGTCCTTCATGGTCGTTTTCTTCTGCGCTTTGCGGCGACGGTAGCCATGTTTTTTTAACAGCTTGCGCACGACCCATTGGCTGATCTGGATCTGATGATCTTCTCGCAATGCCGCGACAATCTCACCCAGGGTGAGGTTCGTCCAGCGGACCTTTTCATCCATCGGATCGCCCGCGGTATGATGGCGTAGAACCGCCAGGAACTTCTCGTCCAACGACGGCCCCCACGTCTGCTCATAGGGGCGACGACCACCACCAGGTTTGCGCACCCGGGGCTTGGTCCCGACTTTGTCCCCGCGAAGCTGCTCGTGTACCTCGCGCTCAGATAAACCGCTCATCTCGCGCGCGCCTTTGCTTACGGTGTTTCGGCTGCAACCCAGTACCTCCGCAATATACACGCGACCACCGCGACCATACTTCAAGGCTTCTAAGCCTGCATACAGACGGCGATCTTTCTCATTCAGGCCCATATAGAAACGACGCATCGATTCCTCTACTTGGGGGGAATAACGCTCCATTTAGGTCTCCAGAAGTTTGGCTTGGTTGCAGAGGCTAAAATGATACTATACCTTCTCCCTTCTGATGAGCTGCACAAGTTATCTAATTTCCGTTCCTTATCGGACTAGCGCTCTGCTGCGGCAGTCGCGAGACCGTTTGCAGTCGTTGTCTTTGTCGTCATCGATAACCCACGATGAGCGATTACGACAACGACAAACAGCAGAAACGGCAGCGGGACATCCGCGCCGCTGCACTAGCGCCTGGTCTCGAACCGAAACGGTGCAGCCAGCACGACGTCCGGCAGTTCAATCAGAACACGCGCCTCCCAGTCCATTCGACTACGAACACATATTGGCAACATGCCGCTGCCGGCATAGTTACCAGCCTGATCCGCCGCGGACAGGGTCACGCGGTTGTAACCCATGTCCATGTCCAGGCCAGCAAAATCGACTTGCACGCGACGTGCTTTGGGTAGGGACTTCAATTGCACCCGGATCTGCAAAGGACGCAGCACGGTAATCGCGCGCGGGCGAATGTCGAGCTGCACAGAGCCGCCGGAGGAAAAATGGACGCTGCAGCTGCTGTGGCTGATATCGCAGTGCGGATTCAGTGGCGCGCGTTCGGCGATCGGCGAATCCAACAACGGCCAGGCCTTATATGCCACCACGCCGATCGCACTGACGCTCAGCAGCGCCACCGCCAGCCAAAGCCCGATTAAACCAGGATTCTGCATTAGGCTCACCGGAGTTTCAGCATATACTTCGAAATCGAGATGGGAATTCAAACGAATATCGGAACAGGATCGATCAACGCCTCTGCGTTTTTCTGCTGGGCAATAAGACTAATTCGCGTATGCTCATGGTCTGCCCGCTGATGCTTGCCGGCTGCTGGCTTTTCCTGCACCGTACGCTCATCTATAGGAGAATCGCTGTTCCGGCATCGGCCGGACGCGAACCCAAACCATCGAATACTAGAGGAAATAATGTCCGAGCCTCTAATCTGGCGTGACGACTGGCAACTAAAGATCGATTTGCTCGATGACGAACACCGCGAAATGGTACGACTGATCAATTGCCTATTCGACGAAGCCGCCACCAACCCATTGATCGAGCGACTCGACGCGCTGATTGATCACTTGCGCCAGCATTTCCATGCCGAAGAAGCTTTTCTGCGAGAAATCGACTATCCAGATGTGGAATCCCATTGCCGGGAGCACAGCATGCAGATGGCAGAGTTCGTCGATCTGCAGCGCAGCATCAGACGCAGCCAGGTGGCCGTGCTCAACGCGGTCGATCGGCAGTCTATTCGTCACTGGTTTTTCAACCACGTCATCTCTCAGGATCAGCGCTTCGGCCAATTCTACCGTGATGTCGTCTGCGGTTACCAGGAAACAGATTAGGCGGGTGCCAGAGACAATTTTGCTCGTTTTCGGGGGGGGCGAACCTAGGCTGTCGAAATCTGCAGTCTCACTCAAACAAGCGCTTCCCGGTTTATGGATGCTTAGTCGGTGTCGGGATCGGTGTCAAAGTCGGAATTAGGGATTGGTATCGAGCTGGTTGCTTTGATCGATGAGCGGATTCGATTCCGATTCCGATTCCGATAGCGACCCCGACACCGATGAGGCTTCCCCAGTGCGTTCGATGAAGCAATCCAAGACCCGGAATCGGTTTGGCATCAAAACTCAGGACATTTCGACAGCCTAGGGCGAACCTGCATTGGCGAAGAGCTTCACTATGAAGATGACGAAATTTTCGGCTTCACCGCAGTCGCCAACACATAATCTAGACCGCCATAGACGCTGGCGGCATCGAATAACAATGTGAAGCGCGCCGGCAACCGAACCAAGGGATGCAGGCGCCGCAGTATCGGCAGGTGTTGCGCCAAAAATTGGTGCAGCGGAGCATACACCTGATCGCGAATCGAATCGACGCGGATGCTTGTAAAACCGACCATCGCAAGCTTGGCGTGGTAGGTTGGTCGGGTATACGCATTCTCGGACGGGACCGCAAACTTGCCTGCAACCAGCCCCCAAGACAGGCGCTGTTTGAGCCTTCCCGACAGGCCGCTGACGGTTGGCATCGGGATGATGTCGGCGGTTACCAGACGACCGCCGGGGCGTAGCACACGCCAGGCCTCGCGAAAGAACTGCTCCCGAGTGTTAAAGTGAAAGGCACATTCCATCGCGACCACCTTATCCACTGACTCGTTTGCCAAGGGCATGTCGGTGGCGGAGCCATAGCGCAGGTCAATCTGCTGGTCGAGGCCCAGTTCGGCTACTCGGCGACGCGCCACATTGACCTGGGAGCGGGTGATATTTAGCCCAATAATGCGCTCTGGCTTGAGTGTTTGCGCCCATAGGATATCCTGGTCGGCAAAACCGAAGCCGCAATCGAGCACCTGGTCACCGGGCTGCATGTCTGCCTGCTCGCCGACCAAGGTCGCGAGCGCCACGCTCGCTTGATCGAGGTCGGTGGCTTCCGGCCAATAGCCCAGGTTTAGATAGAGCGCATGCTCAGTCGGCGAGCTAGTGGATAGCATATCGTAGATGGCAGGCACATCCAGGGTCTGGAATGGGTTGTAGAGCCAGTTAAGATAGTTCAGGGATCGACGTAACGATCGCTTATCAGCGGTTTGTTCGGGCATGATTGACTCCGTTATTCGGATTGCGGAAATTGACGGCAATGTCACATGAGCAGGGTCATATAACATTCAAGAATCTGTTGTTTCCGGGCAGAAAGCCTAAGCAGGCACTTGCGTCCCGGCATGGTTTGACCACAAATGCGTGAGTACCGACCGGCTAGAGCATAAGTGATGCCCACCCTACCGGTCGGCACCGATTTCAACCTGCCCCGTTTCAATCCACACGGAGAAGATGATGACAACGACCCGCTACACGCTCACACAGCGCTCGCTGCACTGGCTGATCGCATTGCTGGTATTTGGCCTACTGGCCATCGGCTTGATTTTCATGACCCTCGGCTACGACGGCACCAAAGAGATGTTTGGCGATGCGATAACTAACGACCTGTATAAATATCACAAGACCTTCGGTATAATTTTGTTTTTATTAATGATTCTGCGCGTAGGATTGCGCTTCAAGAGTCCGCCGCCGGCCTATGAGCAAGCGTTGACGGGAGCGGAACGAGTTATCGGCGGCGGTACGCACCTACTGTTGTACGTGCTGCTGCTCGGTTTACCTATTGGCGGCGCGCTGGCCACCGCTCTCAGCGGCTATCCAGTAGAATTCTTTAACTGGAATCTGCCGGCACTGGTCGGCGAGAACAAGGCCCTCGGCGAGCAGCTATTCAAGCTTCACGGCATCGCCGGCCTAATCGTACTGGCCTTGGTGGTGGTGCATATTGCCGCGGCAATCAAGCATTGGTGGCTTAAGGACGGTATTATGCAACGCATCACCCTGCCCTAAGCACTCAGTCTACCGGCTCGGCCTTCGAATGACCGAACCGGTGCTGCCTTGGGCTGTTGGCGTCGGCGCCGCTCCAGCGGGAGTAGTACGTCGGGTTGTACGCCTAAGCTCTGTCGTTTCCCTGTTGCTGTCGCTTCCAATCAGGGTCGGTCGATCATTTGCTGGCGGTGCGCCGCCCGCGATTGGGCAAACTCCGGCGGGCTGATGACACCATCAGCATTGCTGTCCACAGCCTCAAAGGTTGGTGCATTTGCCGCGTTGGACATCGGAAAACCCAGCTGGGCGCGTTCGCGCATGCGTTGGGCGCGCACATCGTAAAATTCCTGCTTGGTCAGACCGCCATCGCCATTTAGGTCGAATTCCGCAAAAGTTGGCGCACGCCTACCCGCCGCGCCACCCGCTCCCATGCCCGGCCCAGGGCGTGCGCGTATGCCCGAGCGACTCTGCATGCGTGCCTCCCGTCCAGCGGCGAACTCATCCGCGCTCATGCGACCGTCGCCATCGGTGTCGAAATCGGAAAACGCCGGAGCCTTGGCCGCGCCGCGCATCGGCGCGTTCTGGGCGGCGCGGGTTGCCATACGCTCGGCGCGGGCAGCGGCAAACTCCTGCTCGGTAACTGCGCCGTCGCCGTTTTGATCCAAGACACTGAAGGTCATCGGCCCAGGGCGTGGTGGCTGCGCACTCAATGCATTTGCCGCGCAGAGGGCACAGCAGATTGCAACAATAAAGGGCAACGCCAATGCTGAAGAAACATATTCTGTGTGTGTTTGCATGCTTAATCTCGGAGTTCAGTTTAACTACCTAGTCCTGGCATCGCGACCGATGCCGCTTAATGATCGTCATAGGTGGCCACTCCCTCAAGGCGATTTCTCTCCGGCAATCGCCTAGTGAGGGGAGCGAAAAGCAACGCGGGAGCGCCCGCTCGGCGGCTGAAGTTCAATCATCAGGCTCAGATCACAACAGTGTTGGGCGATTCCGGTCGATTTTTATACCCTATGGCTTGTCTTGTCCCGCCTTCCGCATCGGGTCAGCACACATTATCACCTGCTATACTGGCGTCAGTCCCATCTAGGAGCTCGCTTGACTTAGGTTATCCTTCCGCGGAACAACATTTGCCGGCCCAGTTTTTTGCGATCTCGTCAAGATCTCGTCAAATAGAGGTGGCTATTTCCCTCAATCGGGGGAAAACTTGGTCTCCGCCTCGCTGTTCCTCGCGATGGACCTCTAAGTTGGACAGGCGCTGAGGTACCCCCAGATAATCCACTGCTGTAACAACGCCTTATACTGTCCTGTCGGCAAGGCCCAGGCCCGATGCCTTGCGTCCGACCTGCCGGCGTCGTCGACCCATGCGCCGGCTACACGACAAGGATCGACCATGGGAAAACCGTCCAAATGCCAGGGCCGGTTTGTGGGGATACCTCTAGGCTGTCGAAATGTCCTGAGTTTTGATGCCAAACCGATTCCGGGTCTTGGATTGCATCATCGAACGCACTGAGGAAGCCGAATCGGTGTCGGGCTCGCTATCGGAATCGGAATCGAATCCGCTCATCGATCAAAGCAGCTAGCTCGATACCAATCCCTAATTCCGCCCTTGACACCGACCCCGACACCGATTAAGCATCCATAAACCGGGAAGCGCTTGTTTTAGCGAGACGGCAGATTTCGACAGCCTGGGATACCTCAGGGACAGGCCCCGAAAAGCGGGAACGACAGTGCTGCGTCACCTGGTACGTAAAGTATCCGCTAATCGTCTCAATCAGGTCTACTTTGTGTCCTGAGCAGAACGCCGAAACCCGCGAAAATTGACGATTCCCACAGAAAATCACCACAGCAAATCACCACAGAAAATCACCACAGAAAATCAAATGGTCGCTTATTCCACCCTGCGCACTATACTACCCGCTTTATTGCTTGCTGGCGGCATGCCGCTGCATGGCTGCACTGGCGCCCCAAAGCCGACGGGGTTAGTGCTCGCCAGTTGGAATATCGAACACCTGGCCGCCGCCAACGGTGCCGGCTGCCGAGCGCGTACCGAGGCAGATTATGCGGCATTGCGCGACGTAGCCGAGCGCCTGGGTGCCGATATCATCGCATTGCAGGAAGTCGAGAATTCGGCGGCGGTGGCACGCGTTTTCGATCCGGCCATCTATGCAATCCTTGTTTCTCCACGCGATGAGCGTGCACGCGGTGACTGCCGCGAAAAGCCGGGACAGCGGATCACCGCGCAGCGCACCGGCTTTGCAATCCACCGTGAACGGCTGGCCGCATCGGGACTGCGCTGGCGCGAATTGCCAGCGTTCGAAGACGTCGGAATCGAGGGCCGCCGCTGGGGCACGCGCATTCGCATCGAGCCGCTGGTCACCACTGGAGACGATACCGACGGGCTCGAGCTGATGTCCCTGCATCTCAAATCCGGCTGCGCCTGGGGCCGCCTGGATGTGCGCGATGTCCAACGTGAGCAATGTTTGGTCTTACGCCGCCAGCGAGGCATTCTGGAGGAATGGTTGGATAGGCTTGCTACCATCGACCAGCCATTTATTGTGATCGGCGACTTCAACCGCCAATTGGACCAGCCACAGGATGATTTCTGGAATGCGATCAACGATGGCGAGGTTTGCACCTGGCGCCGCGACCGGCTGCTGGGACGCACTTGCCTGCCCGGCAGCGGGATTGCAAATGCGAATGCGGATCTGACCCTTGCTAATGCCGGCATCCCTTTCCCCTACGCCTACAATCCGAAATATCCCTATGCCGTCGATTATTTCGTGTTGAGTGGTAATGCGGCGCCTTGGCTTATCGCCGGCAGCTATCGGGCGTTGGACTACGATCTCGATCCAGCGCCTTCGGATCATCACCCGATCCGTATCACCTTGCAGCTGCCGTTTGCGCGCCCGGCAACTCTTCCTGAAAACGGTTGATTTCGCTTCTGATTACAATTGGTCGTAACATGGTTTGGACTTAGTCTCCATGCATTCATTCTGCTGTATCCAACCTTGTTGCGATTAACCCCTTGCAGTCAACGTGCTGCATCTACTGACGAGCATTCATTCATGAGTATCGACTGGACGAGCTACCCTTGCGAGGCATTCTACGACGAGTTATTGCAAGCTCCAGCACAGGCACGCGAGGTCGGCGAGGTGATGGCCACCGACCTCGCCGAACTTGGCATCGAAGAACTGACCGCTCGTCAGGAGGCCGCCAATGTCTCGATTAAAGAAATGGGCATCACCTTCACGGTGTATTCGGAAGAAGGCGGCACCATCGACCGCACCTGGCCATTCGATGTGATCCCACGCTTGATTTCGGAGCCGGAATGGCGCCGGGTCGAGGCCGGGCTGAAACAGCGGGTACAGGCCCTGAATCTGTTCATCGACGATCTCTATCACGACCAAAAAATCATCAAGGACAAGATCTTGCCACAGCAGATCCTGGATAAATCAGTGAATTTTCGGCCACAATGCGTGGACGTCGATCCGCCTCTAGGTATTTGGGCGCACATCTGCGGTTCCGACCTGGTGCGCGACTCCGACGGCACTCTTTATGTGCTGGAGGACAATCTGCGCGTACCCTCGGGCGTCTCTTATATGCTCGAAAACCGGCTCGTGACCAAACGCGTCTTCCCGGAATTGTTCGAGCATTATGCGCCGCTGCCGGTGGATGACTACCCTAGCCAGTTGTTCGACACCCTAGCAGCGCTGTCGCCACGCCCGGCCGAATATCCGGAGGTGGCGGTGCTGACACCCGGCATCTACAACTCGGCCTATTTCGAGCACTCCTACCTGGCGCAACAGATGGGCGCGGAATTGGTGGAAGGACGCGATCTGTTTGTCGACGATGACGACTGCTGCTATATGCGCACTGTCGATGGCCCGGAGCGGGTGGACGTGATCTATCGTCGCGTCGATGACCTGTTTCTCGATCCGGAGGCGTTCAATCCAGAATCGGCACTGGGCGTGCCCGGTTTGATGCGCGCCTGGAAAGCAGGCAATGTGGCACTGGCCAACGCCCCGGGAGCCGGGGTCGCAGACGACAAGGTAGTCTACGCCTTTGTACCAGAAATTATTCAATACTACCTGGATCAAGAACCGATCATTCCAAATGTGCCCACCTTCCGCTGCATGGAGCCCGATGCATTGCAATACGTGATCGAAAACATCGCCGAACTGGTGGTGAAACCGGCCAACGAATCCGGCGGTTACGGCATGCTGGTGGGGCCAGCGTCAAGTCAGGCCGAGCGCGATAAATTTGTGTCCCTGGTGAAAAAAGACCCACGTAATTACATTGCGCAGCCGACTCTGAAATTATCCACCGTGCCGACGGTCATCAAGCACAGCGTCGAACCGCGCCATGTCGACCTGCGCCCGTTCATCCTTTCCGCCGACCGCCAGCAGGTCACCATGGGCGGACTGACTCGCGTCGCCCTACGTAAGGGATCCCTAGTGGTCAACTCGTCGCAGGGTGGTGGCAGCAAAGATACTTGGATCGTACCCCAGAGTGTCGGTGAGAGTCAGACGCAATCGCAGTAACAAGCTCGATCAGGAGTATATCCATGCTTTCCCGTGTTGCAGAGAACACCTATTGGCTCGCCCGCTACATCGAGCGTGCCGAAAACACCGCGCGCATCGTGTCGGTGAACGCCAACCTGCTGATGGATCTACCCAAAGGAATCGCGCCGGGTTGGCGACCGTTGGTCGACATCACCGGCGCCAACAACCTGTTCGAAGAACACTTTCGAGACTATGGCGAGCGTCAGGTGGTGCGCTTCCTGCTCGGCGACGAGCGCCATTCCGGCTCCACCATGTCCGCGCTGGCGGCCGCACGCGAGAACTGCCGCACCATCCGCGACATCGTACCGCGCGAGGCCTGGGAGCAGATCAACGGCCTGTACCTGTTTGCCGGCGAGCAACTGCAAAAGGGTCTGACCAAGACCGGACGCCACGCCTATCTGCGCGCGCTGATCAATAGTTGCCAGGCCATCACCGGCCTGATCGATGGCACCATGCTGCATGACCAGGGCTACGATTTTATGCGCCTGGGCCGCTACCTGGAACGCGCCGACATGACCACGCGCATCGCCGACGTGCGCTCCGCGACGCTGCTGCCGAATGCCGATGAACTACGCCCTTACGATAATATTCAATGGGTTAGCGTACTCAAGTCCATGACCGCCTACCAAATGTACCGGCGCAGCGAGCAGATCAGCGTGCAGCGCGGGCCGGTACTGCGCTTTATTTTTCAAAATGCGCTGTTTCCGCGCTCGGTGCGCTATTGCATCGAGCATGCACGCATGTGTTTGGAGCGCCTGCCGCGCAACGAATCCTCATTACGCGTCATTGGCCGTCTGGCACGCGGGCTTGACGCGGCCGAGCTGGCGATTCTGAGCCAGGTGGAACTGCACGAATTTGTTGATGATCTGCAGCTTGGCATCGCGGAATTGCACACCGAGGTGGCCGACACCTGGTTCCCGCCGCCGATACAGGTCGACGAGGCGGCTTGACTGCTCGACCCGAACTCGCACAGTCTCTTCCGCAATCGCCTTAATCGTAGCCTTCGCAGGCCTGGAACAATGCATCGACGGCGTCAGCGTCAGAGCCGAAGCGGCAGGTCGTAACCCTACGACGCTCATAATAACGGCCGGTTTCTCCAGTCAGCCCGGGATCGGTGGCAAGCCATGCCGGAGTGTCGGCTGCCTGCTCTGGGGTCTCGTGACCACCAAAGCCCAGGTTGCGGCTGAGCGTCGAGGACAGATCGCCGGGGTGGCAGGCGTTTACGTCGATACCGTCGCCCCGCAGTCGCTCGGCGAAGGCGACCGTCAACATTCGATCAGCCTGCTTCGACTGGCGATAAGCGCTGTCGTTGTCGTAGTGGCGAAGCCGAAACTCCAGATCGCGCAGGTGGAGCCCACCCGCCCAGTAGCTGGCGACATTCACCACCCGCGACGGCGCTGCCGCGGCAAGCCGATCGCGAAAGGCTTGGATCATCCGGAAGTAGCCGAGCACATTGGTGGCAAATTGCAGCTCGATGCCCTCCGGCGTCTCGCTGCGTTGGCGCGCTGTAATGGCAGCGTTATTGACCAGCACATGGACCGGACCTTGCCAGCGCATGGCCAGCTCGGCGATGGATGCCCGGCGTGAAAGATCGACGATCTCGTGGCTGACCCCGGCATTGCCGGTGCGCTCGCGGATTTCGGTCACCGCAGCCTCGGCCTTGGTCGCATCGCGGCACAGCAAGACGACCTCGAAACCGGGTGTCGTGGCAATGCGCTCAGCGATCGCTTTGCCGATCACTCCGGTTGCGCCGGTGACGAGTGCAATGCGTTTTTCCCCTCTATCTGTCATTTTATCGAGTCTGTCATTTGAGGCGATTGCCGGAGAGGAATCGCCTTATTGGTCGAGAATATCCAATCAGCGTAAGACCTGAATCCTCACCGCATACGCACGCTGACGCCATCTCCCTCGACCCAGAAGCGGACTGCCTCTGATGGCCAGGGAGCCTCCGGCACCACGCCGAGCCTGCGCGTGGCCAGGTAACGCCCATCACCGTCGCCGAGCAAGCGGTGCTGTGGGTCTGCAATCAGCCAGCGCGCATGTACCAGCACCTCGGCCCAATTATGCAGACCGGCGGCGCTGGGTCGCTGCGTCGGGCCAAGGACGTAGCCTGCCATTGTGCGGGCGGGCAGATCGGCAGCGCGGGCCAACGCGATAAAGAGATGCGCGAACTCGGTACAGTCGCCCTGGCGATGGTTCAATGCGGCCAGCGCACCGATCGCATTGCGCCGGTAACCGCTGTATTGTAGATGGTTGGAGACCCAGTCATTGATAGCGCTTGCGGTTGCCATGGGATTTGCTTCTTTCAGAAGCATGGCGATGTGTTGAATCTGTTCCGAATCGACCTCGATCAAGGGCTCGGCAGCCAACAGCAACCGCATCGACTTGATCGACGCCCGTGCGCGATACCCCGGATTCGCCTGCGCGTTGCTTTGGTGCTGCAGGGTCGCGGTCAAGCGAATCATCCGCGCGGCGTGGGGCGGCAGCGGAGGCAGCCGAAACCGCATCGCCTGGTTGCCGAGGGCATCGGTCAGAAGCTCATAGGCCATGGATGCCTCGATCTGCTGACAGCATTGCTGACGCACCGCCGCCGCAACCGGTAGAAAGACCCCAACCGCAATCGCCGTTGCCAGCTCAGCGCTTTGGTTGCGCACCTCCAGTACCATCGGCACCCGACGCTGCATGCCGGCGGTGGCGAGCGGCGCAGTCGCTGCCACGCCATCAGTGGCTGCGATCCGCGCGTTTGCAGTCCCTGCTGACGCCGGCTCGGTTGCCAGATCAGTCGCCAACTCGGCACAAAGGGCGGTATGTGAGCCGGAGCCCAGCAGGATACCCATTCCCAAGGCAGCAAGCCGGAGCCGGCCAATCAGGTCAAAGCCCGCAGGCACCTGAGCGCTCCGGCGGCTTGGCTCGTTGCGCCCACATGGCCGCCAAGCGGCGCTGTTCGCGCCCCCAGGCCATCAGCCCGCCGTCGAGCACGAACAGATTCCAGGGTGCCTCCTCAGCAAACGAGTGCAATAATTCCCGTCCGATCCTGCCGTCCGCATCCACGATCAGCACCAGCGGTGTCAGACCATCCTCCGCTGGCTGTGACAAGCTGTCGATCGTTGCAGGCAGCCGTTCCAGCTCCGTCGCCGAGAGCTGCGCCGCAGGTATAGGGAGCTGCATCGGCAAACTCGACCCATCGACCGCGGGCCAAGGCGGCAATCGAACGCCCGATGCCTCTCCGGCGATCTCTGTCGTGGCGGTCTCGGAAGGCTTCGCAGCCACCCACAGTAGCTTCCAATGCGGAAACGCCGCCTCCGCCAGCACATCCGCCGGCGACAATTGCCGGGAAGGGCTCTCCGCCATCGGCCCCAGCAGCGGACCGCCGGCGGCATGCCAGGCATGCAGTCCGCCTTCGATGATCTGCACCTCGTCAAATCCTGCCTTGTCCAGCTCCGCCGCGGTACGTTCTGCCGGCCCATGACGATACCCGGCATCCGCCAGTAACAGCCGCTTGCCACGCAGAAACGCCTTTGTCTTGACTTGATGTGGCGGGATATTCAGCGCGCCGGCGATGCGCAATGCGGCGACCTCCGCCGGTCGGCGCAGATCCACAACGACGCTGTCCATCTCAGCTTGGCGCATCAGGGCTTCGTGAGCCGAGACATAGCGTGTCGCAGAATGCGATTGCGGCGACCGCCCAAGCGCACCATGAAGACCCTCAGCGGGCTTGGAAAGTGGATCGGCAATGCCGGTTTGGTCGCAGTTCGAACGCGCTGTGATTGCTGGATTCTCGTTGCCCTCTGCAAGCATGGCGAGAGCCGCCAGCAGAATCGCAACAAAGAGTTGCCCGGATCGATGGGGTAAGAACCGCCTGATCAATAAATGCTGTAACGCAGTCACGCTCTCCTCGCCGAGTTTCAATGCTGACTGACGCCGGATTCTCGTTCGCCTTCGCGACCTCGAGGCCGCGCGAGAAGATAAGCCAGGTGGTCTGTTTCTCGACAGAAGTCACCTAGGCTTCGCCAAGACTGCCACGTTCTCACATGGCTCGCTTTAGTCTTTTGGTTTCTGTCTGCCGTTGCAGACAGCAACATCTCAACCCCCCCTTCGACCTGCTCCCAATCAAGATCAGCAGCCCGGGCAACAACAGCAGCAATACCGGCGGTATCGGAACGAGCTGGGCGGCGAACAGTCCGAACTCGCGATGGCCGGCTCGGGTGACATGCACGCCGTCCCAATAAAGGTAGCTGTCCGGATTGTCCGTCATCGATGTGCTGAGATAGCTTTGGGTGACGTTGTCGAAGCCGAAGCCTGCCGGATCGGCGAGCATGTCCTGAATGATCGAGTAGACATCGAAATAGTAAAAATCAACACCGGCATGCGTTGCTTGCAGCTCGCTGACCGCGGACTGGTATGTCGCATCAAAGCCGGTGGAAAATTGGTCTGCGGCAGCTTGCGCGGTGGAGCCCCGGGCGATGAATTCAGGTGTCTGATCGATTGGCGGCAAATTCGGTAACAGCAATGATTCGGCGCCGAGTCCGATGAGCCTTTCGATCAGTGCCACCAGATTATTGACTGAATCCATCGGGTTTATAGGCTGCGGCGGATTCGCCTGGATGGCGTTGAAGAAATCGTTGGCGCCACCAAAGACGACCACCAGCGAATCGGAGAGCCCGCCAGTCAATTCAGCATCGGCCTCGAGCTGATCGATCTGCCATGGCATGTCGGTGCGCAGAGGTGCCGAAGATTGCGCGTAGGTTGTCGCACCCCCCTGGGCAAAGTTGGTTTGGCCGCTGGTGGACGGGCCGAAATAGGCCGCTGGATTCGGCATGCCCAATTCCGATGCCAGCACCTCGACCCAAACCGGACCGTTCGAGTAGCGCCCTTGCCAGTTGGGGATATTGGGAAACGCGCCGTTGGTCCGGGCATAGAGATTGCCGGTATCGGATACGCTGTCGCCAATGACGACGAGCTGTAGAAGCGGAGAGGCACCGAGCGGGGCCGCGGTAACCAGGAGTGCCGCAACGGCGAGGATGCGGGTGAGCCCAAGGTGCTTGAGCAGCTGCATATGTTGGTCCTATTGTCGATGGTCTGAGGTAGCAGGCGAACGGACGAGCGCCTGGCCACACCGCAGCATGATCGACGAAGCCGGGGCCGAAAACCATACCAGACATTGGTTGTGGATAGGCAAACTGGGCTTGGCTTGATCTGAGTCAGGGCTGACGCTGAACCCGGGGGC
Source organism: Thiohalocapsa sp. PB-PSB1 (assembly GCA_016745215.1). Taxonomy (GTDB): domain Bacteria; phylum Pseudomonadota; class Gammaproteobacteria; order Chromatiales; family Chromatiaceae; genus Thiohalocapsa. The sequence continues at coordinate 875,795 of CP050890.1, read as the reverse complement.
GGCTGCTGTGCGCCCCCCGCTTGCCGTTTATTGTTCGGCAGCCCATGCGCTCAACCTCAGGCTGCCTTGACACGCCAGCTTCCAGTGACATCCGCGGCGCGGTTCAGCGCCGACAATACCGCTTTCAGCGAGGCGCCGACGGTATCCCGATCAATGGCCGCACCAGCGATCTGCTGGTTATCGATGTCGAGCTGCACATAGGCAACGGCCTCGGCGTCGGTGCCGGCTCCGATGGCGTGCTCCTGGTAGTCGAGCACATTTACCGGTTGGCCGCTAAAGCGCCTCCAGGCATCCGCAAACGCGGCGATTGCGCCATCTCCGGTACCCTCGATGCGCTGCTCGACCCCTTCGACCTGCACTCGCGCCTGGATCTGGTCGCGACCGTTACGATTGAGCCGGTAACCGAGCAGCTGTACCGGGGCGTTGTCGCGAATAAAGTGTTGCTTAAGCAGATCGTGGATGCTGTCGGCGTCAATGATACCGCCGCGCTCCTCGCTGACCCGTTGCACAATGGGCGCCAGATCCTGTTGTAACCAGCGCGGCAGGTTCAAGCCGAATTCGCGTTCCAACACAAAGGCGATGCCGCCCTTGCCGGATTGACTGTTCACGCGGATGACCGCCTCGTAGCTGCGGCCCAAATCGCTTGGATCGATGGGGAGGTAAGCCACTTGCCAGGGTTTGCCTTGTTGGGCCGCGGATCGCTGTTGCTTCAACGATTTGTTGATCGCGTCCTGATGACTACCGGAGAATGCGGTATAGACCAATTCCCCAACCCAGGGGTGGCGCGGATGGCAGGCCATTCCGGTGCAGGTCTCGACCACATCGATGATCCGATCCGGGTTGCTCAGGTCCAGACGCGGGTCGACGCCTTGGCTGTATAGATTCATGGCCAGCGTGACCAGATCCATGTTGCCGGTGCGCTCACCGTTGCCAAGCAGAGTGCCCTCGACTCGGTCGGCGCCGGCCAGCAAACCCAACTCAGCCGCGGCGACCGCGCCTCCGCGATCATTGTGGGTGTGCAATGAAACGATGACCGCGTCGCGAGCGTGCCGGTTTTGTACAAGCGCTCGGCAAAACCACTCCACCTGATCGGCGAATACATTCGGGCTCGCGGATTCCACCGTCGCCGGCAGATTCAGAATGCACGGATGGTTCGGCGTCGGCTGCCAGACATCCAGCACGGCATTGCAGACTTCGATGGCGTAATCCGGCTCGGTTTGGGAGAAACTTTCCGGCGAATACTGAAAGGTCCAGTCCGTGCCCGGATAGCGCGCCGCCTCGGCGGCGAGTAGTTCTGCACCGCGCACGGCGATGGTCTTGATCACTTCGCGATCGGCGCCGAATACCCATTCCCGCTGTATAGGTGAAGTTGAATTATAAACGTGCACAATGGCCCGTGGTACGCCATCCAAGGACGCGAAGGTGCGCTGAATCAGATCCTCTCGGGCCTGCACCAGAACCTGTACCGTCACGTCGGCGGGAATTTGTCGCTCCTCGATGAGCCAACGCACAAAGTCGTAGTCCGGTTGACTTGCGGACGGGAAGCCAACCTCGATTTCTTTGACGCCAAGTTCCACCAGCAAGGTCCATAGCTGACGCTTTTGTTGAACGCTCATCGGCGAGCGCAGCGCCTGGTTGCCGTCGCGCAGGTCAACGCTGGCCCAGCGCGGGGCCTGCTTGATACTGCGGTTGGGCCATTGACGGTCCGGCAGATGCACTGTCGGGGCGGGGCGGTATTTGCGGTGATCAAAAGACATGGCTGCGAGTCGTGCATGCTGGTGAATGAATTGCTGGAGGGCGGCCCGGGACCGGCATCGGGTTGCGCGTACCGGCCCGTCGGGCCACAAAAGTCGGGGTTTGGCCTTGTGAACGTTCCCCGGCTGTCGGCTTGTGATCGACAGCTATAGAATGCGCTCAGGAGCGGGGTATATGATTGCAAAGATACTGGGCATTTGGCTATTAATGGCAATATTCTTGCGAATATGAGAAAAAATCAGCAATTTTTATTTTCTGCTGCAAACAGCTGCTTCGGTTTGACTTGTTCAGTTCGAATAACAGACGCATCGATACACGCCCATGATCGACAAATACGATAAGCGCATCCTGGAGATCCTCCAGCACGAAGGCCGTATCAGCAATCAGGAACTGGCCGATCGCATCGGCCTGTCTCCTTCTCCTTGCCTGCGCCGGGTACGAGCGTTGGAGGACAGCGGCATCATTGAAGGCTACTGTGCGCTGCTGGACGCGAAGAAGCTAGGCTTGAATCTGATGGCGTTCCTGAGCATTTCGCTGGATCGCCATACGCCGGAGCGCTTTGCCAATTTCGATGCGATCGTCACAGACCTGCCCGAGGTGCTGGAATGCTCGCTGATCACCGGCCGCGATGCCGACTATCAGCTGAAAGTGGTGGTGCGCGACATGGATGCCTATCAGCACCTGTTGCTGAACAAGCTGACTCGCATCGAAGGGGTGAGCGGCGTCCATTCCAGCTTTGTGTTACGACAGGTGGTGGAGCGCACGGCGTTGCCGGTTGCCTAGCGCCGAATCAGGGCGATTTCTCTCCGACAATTACCCAGTGGTCTGGTATGGAAATCCTAGTACAGTTTTTGAGAAATTTTCTGCATGACGCTAAGCTGGCTGGAGTTTTATGATGATACAGGTCAGCGACGATGCCGCTTTGTACTTCAGATCCTATCTTCCTCAGTGATCGAGACCGTACGCGGCTCCAGACGTTAGTTCGTCAGCACAAGACGCCGTAACAGATCGCCATGCAGAAAAAAGGACAAGAAAAAGGACAAGAAAAAAGGACACCCACTTTACTTACCCCAAAGCACCTGACGGCGTGAGCGACCGGCTTCACATCAAGGTTTGATACTAGGCTCGCGGCGTACGATTTCGCAGGCGCGACTCGCACCCGTTAGAGCACGCGGCCTTGCTAGGCAGCACTGGCTAACTTTCCTCCCGAGCCTCTTGCTTCTTATGCTATCTACCCGCTTCACGCAGCTAGTTTGGGCGCAAACAACTCGCGTGCGGCACGTATGCCACGCAGGTATTTGGTCCGGCGCCGAGCGCACAGACTGGTCATGGCTTGCGGTGCACCGATCGCCGTGCCAAACGCCTCCAGAAGCCGGTTGGCGTAACCGAGGAAGCGCTCGCCGTCGATGTTCAGCCGATCGAGGATGCGCGGCAACCGTGCCTCGATATGGCCGCGTTTGTCCGAGCGCACCGCCCGGCCCGCCCAGTCGACCAGTTCTAGGTAGTCTTCCTAGCCCTTACCCGACCGGGACTTTCACCCGGCAAGAGGCGCCGAGCTTTGCTCGGCGCGATAACGTAAGCCTCAGCCGCCGCCAAAAGTGGCGCAAGCGAAGCGAGCGGCACTTTTGGCGGTCGGCTGTAGGCTTTTGGTGCGACCCGAAGTCGCACATTTGATCTCTGCTGCGTGGTCAAGGAGCGACAAACGATAGCAGCCCGTGTTTCGCCACGGAATCCTACCGGAGCGTGCATTGGGAGTAACCCCTTTGTGCGGAGCCTCTGGGAGAAACGTAGTCCTTGGTGAAGTATGCCACAAGAACGAACCGCGAGGGGAGTTCAAGTCTGCCAGCCTCAGGCGGAGGGATGCGGGATACGCGATATGATGAACTTAGGTGAATCGTTGTAACCATCGTCATACAGGACAAGCCAAAGGGGCTGTCAGGCTTGGGCCAAACGGCACGGGGGCAGGACGGGAGACTCAGTGGTTGCCCGCGCGGACGACGTCCCCCCGGTGGAAAGACGGCATCTAAGTCGCGTGCTTGGTCAATGTGCGGAACGGGGTAAGCCCGTTGTCCTCTTCAAGGAGAGAAGTAGTACCGCCGTGAGGCGCCTTCGACGGGGCAGCGGGTAGAGGATGCAGGAAGAAGCGAATGCCGCACCGTAATGGTGCGGATAGAGGTTAAAGGTCTGTTTAGCTGGTGTATACACGGAAAGGCGAAGCAGATCCAACAGGATCTCGCCCGAAAGGGTTGCTGACTTCCGGGGAACAGGCAAGATCGCTGCCTGATCCGGCAGGTCTTGAATCACGAGAGAATTTGTCAGAATGCAAGAGGAATTCAGCAAGTGACTTTAGCCTTGGCTACTGACGCGGATTCCCGCGTAACAGATTGGCACGGCGTCGATTGGCGTCGTGCGATACGTTATGTGCGCAGGCTTCAAGTGCGTATCGTGAAGGCTGTCAAAGAGGGCAAATGGCGCTTGGTAAAAGCCTTGCAACGTTTGCTCAGTCACTCCGTAAGCGGTCGCCTGCTCGCTGTCAGGCGAGTGACTGAAAACCGAGGGAAGAAGACTCCGGGTGTGGACGGCATTGTATGGGACACGCCGGAAAAGAAGATGAACGCGGTACAACGGTTGCTGCAAAGGAGATATCGAGCTGCACCATTGCGCCGGATTTATATCCCGAAAAAGAATGGAAAGAAACGGCCACTTGGCATTCCAACACTGTTCGACCGAGCACAACAAGCCTTATGTAAATTGGGTTTGGAACCGGTTGCGGAATGTACAGGTGATACCAATTCTTACGGCTTTCGCCCGGAACGCTCCGCGCATGACGCCGCGGAACAGGTATTCAACGCGTTAAGACTCAAATCGTCAGCGCAATGGATACTCGAAGGAGATATTAAAGCCTGTTTCGATGAAATCAGTCACAACTGGATGTTGAAGAATATACCAACGCAAAAACGGACGTTGAGGAAATGGCTGAAAGCGGGATACATGGAGAAAAACGTCTTTCATGACACGGAGAAAGGAACGCCACAAGGTGGCATAGCTTCGCCACTCTTGGCGAATATGTGTCTCGACGGACTCGAGGCTTGTGTTGTGAACAATATAACGGAAAAGCGCCAACACAAGGTGAATGTGGTTCGATACGCTGATGATTTTATCATCACTGGCGATTCCAAGGAATGGCTGGAGCAAGTTGCAAAGCCACGGGTGATTCGCTTTCTCGTAGAACGTGGATTGCGACTCTCCGAGGAGAAGACCCATATCACGCATGTCACGAAAGGCTTTGATTTCCTTGGGTGGAATATCAGAAAGTATCCAAACGGAAAACTTCTGATCAAACCGTCAGAGTCGAGCATCAAGACGCTGGCAGAGAAAACAGGGGAAATCCTCCGAAATAACCGGCAAGCCAAGACCACGAATCTGTTGAAACAGCTCAATCCAATCATTCGGGGCTGGGCGAATTATCACAAACACGCGGTGGCAAAGCTGGTGTTTCAACGAGTGGATACGTTCATCTTCAAACAGTTATGGCACTGGGCAAAAAGACGACACCCGAGAAAACCTTCCCACTGGGTTAAAGATCAATACTTCAAAACGGTGGGAGGCAATCACTGGGTGTTTACAGGTGTTGACGATCAAGGAGATCCGATACGTCTGTTCAAGGCCGATCTTGTGCCCGTCACAAGGCACGTGAAAATCCAAGGTGAAGCCAACCCTTATGACCCCGATTGGGAAAACTACTTCGAACAGAGGTATCTACAAAAGTGGAAATGCCGAAAATGGGGGAAAACCAAGCTACGGAGCATCTGGAAGCAACAGGGTGGTTTTTGTCCGATGTGTAGCCAAGGCTTCAATGGTGATACAAGTATTCATACGCATCACATCATCGAACGCTGCAAAGGGGGAGATGATAACCTGGATAACCTGGTCCTGCTCCATCCTAACTGTCATCGTCAGGTTCATCACCTGATGAAACTCGGTGCGAACATGCAGTTCGTGTTCGCTCATTCGACAGCCGGCCCTGGCTAACGGGGCTTTGAAAGGCTTGAGCCGGATGCGGGGAAACTCGCACGTCCGGTTCTTAGGGGGCCTCCCGGCTGTGAAGCGGGGCGGCTACCCGACTTACGCGATTTGCTTTATTGATACACTTGGATGATATTCGTCTTCTGTTGTTCGTACATTACACAAGAACGTATGTTGTGTTTTGGTGCCGTACCGATGGAATTCTCGTTTTAGCTTAGCCGTAGCTTCTATGGCAATGTCTTCGTTTGACGCAAGGGGAACATTGCTGTTTAGTAATTTCCAATAAAAATTCCATGGGTTACGCCCTTGAAGGAACAATTTAGTTTCCACAACATCTGGCAACTCGGGTAATAAACCGGTTACCTTCTTTTTGATGTTGTATTTTATCGTGTCAATTTCTTTTGCAGACAAACCAGTTGAAACGTCAAACTTATACATTTTTAACTGCAATATGTGATGCCGGTTTATAAATCAAAGGCCCAATTAGAACTTGACAGTAATAAAATACGTCGCGTTCGAATAATCAGTAATTAACGCCACTATGCCTTCCCTTTTTTGATTATAATTATTAATCATGTACTTCAGTTTCGCTTGAGTTGGCGGAGCATCGAATACCTCAAGCATTTCTTCATATGTTCTGTAGTGATGTTTTTTTGGTCCGTTTCTATTAATTACGTCGCTAGCATATACCATTACAGCGCCTTTTCCTGACGATAAATAGCATTCTTTGAATAATTTCGAAAGTTCTGGAAGTTTGGAATCAAGAATTCCAAGCGCTTGATCTCTTTGATTCTCTGCGTTCACTGATCTTCAATATCCGGCGTTAGTCCACGCATTCAACAGTCTTTGGCTTCGGGCTGGCGGACTTGTTGGGGCTGGTCAATGCGTCGCCGATTCAATTAGCTGCTCAAGTCCGACGTCTCGATCCGCGCGCAAGTCAAATATCTCAGCCCCTGAATGTCGGAAGGCAACTCCGCTCCCCCGGCCCTCACAGGAATGATGCGCTTGCCACGTCCCTCCGCCAGCCCCAGTTCGAACGCAACATTCGGAGACGGCTCATCGCCGATGAAGACCAGAACAGTATCGGCGTCTTCCATCGCGCGTGTGCAATCTCCGAGCGCCAGTCTTGACCTGGTTTCAACCGTTCCTGATCCAGCCAGACTTGCGCTCCGCGCCTTCGAAGTAACTCAGCGATAGCTTTTACTTCAAGCGTCAGCGCTGCTGGATAAAACAAAAACACGCGAGGGGAACCCATCAGGGTCTTCACCCTCGTCGCAAGGCGAGCGCTAAAGACACCTGCAAGGAACGCGACAAGAGCAGAAATCACGGAAATCAGTAGGTCGCGCGAAATGTCGAGCCAGGAAACGATGGCGAGTACTAGACCGGTTGTCGATGCCACTGCTCCAAGGATGGCTAGCACATCAGAAAACTTTGTTTTTACAGGAATGTTCATCGAACGGCGCTCGCCATTACCCCGATCACTGCCAACATGCCATATAGGAGCGGAATTGCTATTCCGACCACTGGTTTGAGTTTCGTTTCCGATTGCCAGCCCCATCTGCGCACCACCGCTGACGTTGCGCCAAGCCCGAGAAAAAGTATGGCTATGATCCATCCCGCTGTTGCAATTTGAGATGACACCGCTTGTGCTTCGGCTTGGAGCTTGCCAGCCAGAATACCATCAATCGGATTCTGCGCCAGAACTTCCGCCAGTCTCTTGTTTGCTTGAATAAGAGTTGCTTCATCGAACGTACTGGGGAAGCCTAATCGGTGTCGGGGTCGCTATCGGAATCGGAATCGAATCCGCTCATCGATCAAAGCAGCCAGCTCGATACCAATCCCTAATGTTGACCTTGACACCGATCCCGACACCGACTAAGCATCCATCAACCGGGAAGCGCTTGTTTTCGTGAGACTGCAGATTTCGATAGCCTAGTGCTCTGCTGCGGAGGTCGCGAAACCGTTTGCAGTCGTGGTCGTCATCGATAACGCGCGATGAGCGAGCACGATTACGACAACGACAATGACAAACAGCAGAGGCGGTGGCGGGACATCCGCACCGCTTCACTAGGGTATTTCGGGTGCATCCCGTTCGTTGGTTGCCGGACATCGCGCAAGGGCTCGCCGGCGTATGCTTCGGCTCAGGCAGGATTTATTCGGGGCGGCAGTCAGCATGAATGCAGCACCGCCGCGACACCGATGACAGGATGATCAGGCAGGCCTCCTGGAGGAGAGCCTGCCCGATTTTCCGCTCCCGGACAACACCGGCAGCTTGGTCCGGACCGCGCAAACCGCTACAGTGCGCTAAGCGGGGCCGGCTCTATCGAATCCAGCTTCCAGATGTCCCGATTATATTCGGCGATGGTGCGATCGGACGAAAAATAGCCGCTGTGGGCGGTGTTCAGAATACTCATGCGCAACCAGCGATCGCGATTCTGATAGGTCTCGGCGGCCAACTGCTGAGCGCGCCGATAGCTGTCGAAATCCGCGGCCGTGAGCCAGGGATCCCAGGGGCTGCGGATGCCATGGATGATGGGATCGAAGATACCCGCCTCGAACTGGTTGAAGTGCCCGGACTCGAGCAGATGCATGACGTCGCGCAGCGCTTGATCATTCTCGATGATGGCGTTGGGATCATACTGGCCACGCGTTCGTTCAACCTCTTCCGCCGTGCATCCGAACAGGAAAAAGTTCTCGTCGCCGACCTGCTCGCGGATTTCGATGTTGGCACCATCAAGGGTACCGATGGTGACCGCACCGTTCATCATGAATTTCATATTGCCGGTGCCGGAGGCTTCCTTACCGGCGGTGGAGATCTGTTCGGACAGATCCGCACCGGGAGCAAGAATTTCCATTACGGACACGCGATAATCTGGAATAAAGGCGACCCGCACTTTCTGACTGACCATCTCATCGGCATTCACCACCTTCGCCACGTTATTGATCAGCTTGATAATCAGTTTGGCCATCTCGTAGCCGGGCGCGGCTTTGCCGCCGATCAGCACACAGCGTGGTGCGCCTATGTCGCCATCGCCATTCTTGATGCGGTAATAGAGATGAATCACATGCAGAATGTTCAATAACTGGCGCTTATACTCATGGATGCGCTTGACCTGCACATCGAACATGAACTCCAGCGGGAACTCCACCTGGCAGGTCTTTAACACCAGATCGGCCAGGCGCTCCTTGTTGGCTGTCTTGATGCCATCCCAGCGCTTGCGGAAATCGGCATCGTCGGCAAAGGGAGCCAAACGCTCCAGTTGCGACAGGTCGTTCACCCAGTCGTTACCGATGCTCTCGTCGAGCAGTTCGCGCAGGCCGCGATTGCACATGGCGAGCCAACGACGGGGTGTGACGCCATTGGTTTTGTTGTTGAATTTTTCCGGCCAGAGTTCGTACCAGTCGCGGAACAGGCCCTGCGTAAGCAGATCCGAGTGCAGAGCCGCGACGCCATTGACCGAATAACTACCAACAATGGCCAGATAGGCCATACGCACCTGCGGGTCGTCGCCTTCCTCGATCAGCGACATGCGCCGCTGACGGTCCATATCGCCAGGCCAACGCGTGGCGACCTCGGACAGGAAGCGGGCGTTGATTTCGAAGATGACTTCCAGAATCCGAGGCAACAGCAGACGAAACAGCCGCACCGGCCATCGCTCCAATGCCTCGGGCAGCAGGGTATGGTTGGTGTAGGCCATGGTGCGGGTAGTGATATCCCAGGCCTGATCCCAGTTCAGGTCATGATCGTCGATCAGCTGGCGCATCAATTCAGCAACGGACACTGCCGGGTGCGTGTCGTTGAGCTGAAAACAATTGCGGTCTGCGAACTTGGAAAAGTCGTGCCCATGCATCCTGATCCAGTCGCGCATCACATCCTTGATGCTGGCGCTGGCGAGGAAATATTGCTGGCGCAAGCGCAGTTCCTTGCCGCATTCGTTGGCATCGTTCGGGTAGAGCACCATGGTGATGTGCTCAGCATCGTTCTTCGCCGCAACCGACTCTGGGTAGCTGCCGGCGTTGAACTCGTCAAGGTCGAATTCGTCAGTGGCCTGCGCGGACCACAGGCGCAGGGTATTGATCGTATCGTTGCGATAGCCGGGGATTGGAATGTCGTAGGGCACGGCGAGAACATCATGTGTATTCACCCAGCGTCGGCGCGGCCGTCCTTCCTGGTCCTTGAATTCCTCGGTATGACCAAAGAATTGTATGCGCTGGGTGTACTCCGGGCGCTCCAATTCCCAGGGGTTGCCATCACGCAGCCAGTGATCGGGTTCTTCTACCTGGCGGCCATTATCGAGCAATTGACGGAACATGCCGAATTCATAGCGCAGACCATAGCCTTTGACCGGCAATTGCAGCGTCGCGCAGCTATCCAGAAAACAAGCCGCGAGCCGGCCTAGTCCGCCATTGCCGAGCCCGGCGTCCATCTCCGCTTCTTCGATCTCCTCATACAGCAGCCCCATGTTGTACAGGCTTTCACGCGCCTCCTGGTCGATGCCGAGGTTCAGCAAGGCATTGCTCATTGCGCGCCCCATCAAGAACTCCAGCGATAGATAGTAGGCGCGTTTGCAGTCGGCCTTTTCTTGGGCGTGCCGACTGCGTTTCCAGCGCTCTGTCAGGCGATCGCGCAATGTAATTGCCAACGCCTTGTACGGATAATACGCGGACCGACAGCTGCGATCGCGGCCGAGGGTGTAGGCGTAGTAGTGTTGAAAGTCCCGTGCGATCCCTTCCCTGTCCATTGGTAATGGTGTCAACCTGAACAGGTTCTCGTTCGGGTGGCTTTGGCTCAGGTCTTTGAATGGAGACATAAAATTACTCTGGGATTGGATGTAGTTGATAACCCGGCCCCGGAACAGGTCGTAACCGACGACTTAACCGCGCCCCGGTATTTGATGGTTTTAGGGCCGCTAAGATAACCCGAGCGACCCGATGACGCACCTGGTCTTTCGCACCAGCACATGCCTGGCAAGCAAGCTCTTGCTGATGTGCAAGGGTTTCTGGATGAACTATGCATAGGCCACGGGGGCGATTTTTTCACTTCGAACAAACTGGGTTGCGTCGGACCCTGTTGCCCTCCGGTGCTTAGATTGGTCAATAGTGGACGGCCACAACCCGCCAGCCGAGTAAGCCTAACTCCATTCGCAAATACAGCGACGTGTAATCAGGCTTGTCGACTCGAACCAGAAAGCCGTTTAGGGAATCAAAAAAAGCATAATCGACTGCGGATAGAAAGCCGCGCTCACCCACGGCTTGATTGGACAGCAACCCATGCAGCCACTCCAGCGATACGCTCTGCTGCAGGGTCTCGTTGCCGGGTGTGCGTATACTCTGCTCGATCCATCCGATAAAGTGGTCGGAGACCACGCCGATGTTGCTGTGTGCGTCCTTATTCAGACGTCGCAGCACCTGGTCGCGGATGCTGTCGATGTCCACCAGAGGACCAAGCGCCGACGGTGGCTGGTCGCGTATCAGTTCATTCAAGCGCCAAAGCGTGACGTAGGGCCAAAGCAGAAACAGCGCGCAGGCGAATATCAGCAATAGCGCAAGCCGGCGCAGCGCCGGCGAGGTGCGGCGCAGTCGATGCAGCAGCGGTAACGATTGCAATCGAGTCATGGCGTAGACTGCTGTTGACGGCGTTCCAATTCTTCTCCAACGCTGAGCCATTCGAGCTCGACCGCCTCGAGTTCAGTATCTACGCGCTGTTTGTCGGCAAGCAAATGCAGCAATCTGGGTTTGGTGTCGGTGGCATAGAGCGTCGGATCGGCCAGCGTCTGTTCCAACTCGCGCTGGCTGGCTGTCAGCCGCTCCAGATGTTGTTCGAGGTGATGCAAGCGTTCGCGCAGCGGTTGCAGCCGGGCGCGCTGCTCCGCCTCGCGGCGGCGCTGCTGCTTACGCGAGTTCGCGTTGGCCGCGCCGTCGGCGGCTTGGTCTCCAGCATCGGCATTAGCGCGCGCCGCGCCTCGTTGCTGCGCCTGCGCCGCAAGCCAGGTCGGATAGTCGTCCAGGCTGCCGTCAAAGGGTTCGAGACCCCCACGATGCACCAACAACAAAGAATCGCAGGTGATGCGCAGTAAGTGGCGATCGTGAGATACCAGCACGAGCGCACCGTCGAATTCCTGCAGGGCCTCGCTGAGCGCATGGCGCATTTCGAGATCCAGGTGATTGGTGGGTTCGTCGAGTAATAATAGATTCGGGCGCTGGTAGATGATCAAAGCCAACGCGAGCCGCGCCTTTTCGCCACCGGAGAACGGTGCCACCGGCGCGCTGGCACGATCACCACCGAAGTCGAAGCCGCCCAGATAGTCGCGCAGTTGCTGTTCGGGGCGCCCCGGGTCTAAGCGTATCAGATGTGCCAGAGGCGAATCGTGCGCGCTGAGCTGATCCATCTGGTGCTGGGCGAAATAGCCGATTTTCAGACCTGGGGACGGCGCGTGAACCCCAGAAAGCGGCGGCAACGCGCCAGCGAATAATTTGATCAGCGTGGATTTGCCGGCGCCGTTGGGTCCGAGCAATGCAATGCGCTCGCCGCGTGTCAGGCTCAACGTGAGGTCACTCAGGATCGGCTTGCCCTGGTAACCTGCCGAGACCTCTTCCAGTCGCAATAACGGATGCGGCTGGCTCTCGGGTGGCGCAAAGCGGAACCGAAACGGCGAGTCCACATGCGCTGGCGCAATCAGTTGCATGCGTTCCAGCGCCTTGAGACGGCTCTGCGCCTGGCGCGCCTTGGTTGCCTTGGCCCGAAAGCGGTCGATAAACCCTTTAACGTGGGCTATTTCACGCTGTTGGCGCTGGAAGGCGGCCTGCTGTTGGGCGAGTTGTTCGGCGCGCTGACGCTCGAAGGCGGAATAGGTGCCGGTATAGAGTCGCAGCCGCGCCTGGTCGAGATGACAAATGTGCGCGACCACGGCGTCGAGGAAGTCGCGGTCGTGCGAGATTAGCAGCAGTGTGCCGGCGTAATCTCGCAGCCAGGACTCGAGCCAGATCACCGCGTCCAGATCCAAATGGTTGGTCGGCTCGTCCAACAGTAGCAGGTCAGAGCGGCACATCAGAGCCTGGGCCAGGGCCAGGCGCATGCGCCAGCCGCCGGAGTACTCGGCGATCGACCGGCGTTCGTCGCCAACTGCAAAACCCAGTCCGTGCAATAGGCGTGCCGCCCGGCTCTCAGCCTGGTAGCCGCCGATGGCGTCGAGACGACCGTGCAATTGCGCCTGCTGTACGCCATCCTCTGCATGCTCGGCCTGCTGCAATGCCTGTTGGGTTTGTCGCAGCTCTCTGTCTCCGTCGATCACGAATTCGATGGCCGGGCGCTTACCGGATGGCGTGTGCTGAGCGACATGGGCAATCTCCCAGCCGGATGGAATAGAGATCTCGCCGGCATCCGGCGTCAATTCGCCCCGCAGCAATGCAAACAGACTCGATTTGCCGCAGCCGTTGGCGCCGACCAGACCGACTTTCTGCCCCGGATGTACACGCAGATCGGCATGATCGATCAGCAGCTTGCTGCCGCGGCGCAGGGCCAGCCCGGTTAGCTGGAGCATGCTTAACCGGCCCTACCAGCAGCCGAGTTGCGACCGGACCCGATGGTGCCCAAACCGGAACTGGCACCAGGCAAGGCGCGGTCCAGCCTGCGGTAACCCACCGCTTCGCTCAGGTGCTGCGTGTCAAGCGTATCGCTGTCGGCGAGGTCGGCGATGGTGCGAGCCACCTTGAGTATCCGATGGTATGCCCGGGCAGACAGGGCTAAACGCTGCAATGCCTGGGTCAATAGCGCACGCCCGGCGTCATCCAGAAGGCAATCGCGCTCGATCTCCGGAACGCCGAGGGCGGCATTGGGCTTGTTGGCACGTGTCTGCTGACGCGCGCGAGCGGCGGCCACTCGGTCGCGTACGCACACGCTTGGTTCGCCAGCATGATCAGCCGCGGCGGCGAGTCGTTCCGGCGCCAACCGCGGTACTTCCACCTGGAGATCGATGCGGTCCAGCAATGGGCCGGAGATGCGCGCGCGATAGCGCAGCACCTGCTCCGCCGTACACCGACAACGCCCGTTCTCATCGCCGAGGTAGCCGCACGGACAGGGGTTCATCGCCGCGACCAACTGAAAGCGGGCGGGAAACTCGGCTTGGCGCGCCGCGCGGGAGATATGGATATGACCGGATTCCAGGGGCTCGCGTAACACCTCCAGCACACGCCGGTCGAATTCCGGTAGTTCGTCCAAGAACAATACGCCCAAATGTGCCAGCGAAATCTCGCCGGGTCGTGGATTGCTGCCACCCCCCACCAGGGCAACACCGGAGGCGGTATGATGTGGAGAACGGAATGGACGTTCTCGCCAACGCGCCGGGTCCAGCGGCTCCCGACCGCTGACTGAGCGGATGGCAGCGGTCTCCAGAGCCTCGCCCTCGGATAGTTCCGGCAGAATACCCGGCAGTCGAGTGGCCAGCATGGACTTGCCGGTGCCCGGTGGGCCGATGAACAGCAGGCTATGGCCGCCAGCGGCGGCGATCTCCAGCGCGCGCTTCGCCTGCTCTTGGCCGCGCACGTCAGCAAGGTCGGCATACTCCGGGCGCTGTCTGCGCAGATTTGGTGCTGAAAATGGTCGCAATGGCGTTTGGCCATTCAGATGATCGCAGACCTCCAGCAGGTGCTCCGCCGGCAGAATCTCCAGCCCGCCAACCAATGCGGCTTCCTCCGCATTCAGCCGAGGTAAGACCAAAGCTCGCCCCGCTTCTCGAGCTGCCAGAGCCGCGGGCAGCACCGCGGATACTGGCCGCAACGCACCGGTTAGCGCCAGTTCGCCGATGAATTCGTGGCGCGCTAGCGGCTCCGCCCGTATCTGCCCGGAGGCCCCGAGGATACCGAGCGCGATCGGTAAGTCAAAGCGTCCTCCCTCCTTGGGTAGGTCCGCCGGCGCCAGGTTGATGGTGACGCGCCCGGCTGGAAAGTGGAAATGGGCGTTGAGCAAGGCACCACGCACCCGGTCTTTACTCTCCTTGACGGCCATTTCGGGTAAGCCGACGATGGATAGCGCAGGCAAGCCGCTGGCGGTGTGCACTTCGACGACCACCTCCGGGGCATGAATGCCAACGCGGGCTCGGCTATGCAGGACGCAAAGACCCACGCTCGGCGTTCCAGTGCGTCAACCGGACAGGTCGGTCCCGGTGCCAGACGGATCAGCCGGATCAGAGCTGGTTTCCAATTCGGCGACACGCTGCTGCAGGGCTTCTAGCTTTGCCCGCGTGCGCGCCAACACTGCGGTCTGGACATCGAACTCCTCCCGGGTCACCAAGTCGAGTTTGCCTAGACCGGCTTCGACCGAGGCCCTGAACGTTCGATTCCAGTCTTCCTGTAACGCTTGTATACCCTTGGGTAGATTAGCCGCCATGCGGCGTGCGAGATCGTCGATTTGTTTTGGGTCCAACATGAAGCAATTCCCCAACTGAGCTGATTGCGTGGCTTAGATAGTATAAAGGCTGCGAGTCCTTATCGTGCACCGGAAGAATGCACGGTTTTAGTGCATTCTTCCCGCATCAAAGGCGGGGATATGCGTTGTGCTGGTGCGAATCGCAGTGGCATTTTTGCCTTTTTTTTAGCGACTTTCGTTGATTTGGCAGCGTGAGCGGCTCTTGGCATGAGTCGTGCTGAACTTCTTTTCATTGTGAATTCAAGCGGGATGAATTCTCGGCGATACGGCCGCCAACTACTTCCAAACCTGCCCCAGAAATATGGCTATAACGATGAATCACAATATTTTTCGCTCCGTGGCTTCCACGACCACCCTGGTCGCTACCCTGGTCGCATTACCCCTGTTTGGAGCAGGCCGGGCCATGGCAGATTCTGAGCCGGACCATGTTTTCAGCGCCAATGTTGCACTTACCACGAATTACATGTTTCGCGGGGTAAGTCAAACCAATAATGGCCCGGCAGTTCAAGGCGGCTTTGACTACGAGTACAGCCCCTGGGGTTTGTACGCGGGAGTCTGGGCATCGAACGTGGATAGTTCCTCCGGTTCTAGTATTTACGTTGATGTAAACAACCGGAACATGATCGTGCCTGCTGGCGCGCCGAATGCTGAAGAAATTGTCCTGGAGCCCGCGGGCTATGATGGCGCCAGTATGGAACTGGATCTATACGCCGGCTGGGTACCGAACTGGCAGGCCATGGGCATCAACGGACTGGATGCGTTGACAGTCGACATCGGCTATTTACGCTATCAATATCCGGGAACCGATACCAACGACAATAATACGAATGAATGGTATATCGGGCTGAGTTACGACGTGTTTGGCTATGTTACGCCCTCCTACACCGCAAATTACAGTGAGGATTTTTTTGGCCTTGATGCGGCTTGGTATCACAATTTTGGAGTGGAAGTTCCTCTGCCTTACGACCTGACATTGCATGGACACTATGGCTTAACCCGCTATAACAATAGCCCCAACAATGGCGGCGGCGACAGCTACGACGACTACAGCGCGGGTTTGGCTTACAGCTACGGTGGTTTCGACTTCGATTTGTCGTGGATTAGCCGGAACAAAACCGATTTATGCTCTGCCCCATTCCAGTGTGGCGACACCGCGGTGTTCACTCTATCTAAAGCCTTCTAACGGCTAATTCTGAACATTAATCCCCAGTGTGGGTAGATGGCACAGGTTAACGTCCGGCAGCTAACACAAGGTGACCCTTCATGCCTTTAAAGATTAATATCCAAAACCCGGAGAAATCATCATGAAACTGATCGCAGCCATCATCAAACCCTTTAAGCTCGATGACGTCCGCGAAGCGCTGAGCGAAATCGGCGTGTCCGGCATAACCGTTATCGAGGTCAAGGGTTTTGGCCGCCAAAAAGGTCATACCGAACTCTATCGCGGCGCCGAGTATGTGGTCGATTTTCTGCCCAAGATTAAGGTTGAGATCGCGGTCGACGATACATTGGTGGAACAGGTCATCGAGTCAATCACGAATGCGGCCCGCACCGGCAAGATCGGTGATGGCAAAATTTTTGTCTTCGATGTTGAGCAGGTGATTCGAATCCGTACCGGCGAAACTGGTCCTGACGCCCTCTGACGCATTCCTAAAAATAGAGGTACCTTAACAGTGGCAGAACCGATCGCTCAACTCGCATACGCACTGGATACATTCTATTTGCTCATTTCCGGCGCCCTGGTCATGTGGATGGCCGCCGGATTTGCGATGCTCGAGGCAGGCTTGGTCCGCGCCAAGAATACCGCCGAGATTCTGACCAAGAATGTTGCTCTCTATGCGGTTGCATGCATTATGTACATGCTCATCGGCTATGGCATCATGTATCCAACTGGCAGCAGCACCATCCTTCCGAACGTCATACCAGACATCAGCTGGAATTTCATGTTTGGCGGCGACCACAGCGTCGAACAGGTACTCGACAGCAACGGCGATACCACCTATTCGAAAATGGCCGATTTTTTCTTTCAGGTGGTATTCGTTGCAACTGCCATGTCCATTGTCTCAGGCGCGGTTGCCGAGCGCATGAAACTCTGGGCCTTTTTGCTATTCGCCGTGATCATGACCGGCTTGATCTATCCAGTGCAGGGTTACTGGAAATGGGGCGGTGGATTTCTGGACCAACTCGGCTTTAGTGATTTCGCCGGCTCTGGCGTCGTGCATTTATGTGGTGCCTCCGCGGCCTTGGCCGGCGTACTACTGCTCGGCGCCCGCAAGGGCAAATACAGCAAGGACGGTTCGATTAATGCCATCCCTGGTGCCAATTTGCCCCTCGCGACCCTGGGTACATTCATCCTTTGGCTTGGATGGTTCGGTTTCAACGGTGGCTCCGAGTTGAAGGTTTCCGACATCGGCGAAGCAAATGCCGTTGCTGCCGTGTTTGTCAATACCAACATGGCCGCGGCCGGCGGTTTAGTGCTGGCACTGATCACCGCCCGACTTTTGTTCGGCAAAGCCGACCTAACCATGGCCTTGAATGGTGCATTGGCGGGCCTGGTGGCCATCACCGCGGAACCTTTGACTCCAACTCCGTTAGCCGCGACGCTGATCGGCGGCGTTGGTGGAGTGATCGTGGTATTTTCAATCCTTTCCATCGATAAATTGCGCATTGATGATCCGGTTGGAGCAATCTCGGTGCATGGGGTGGTGGGTATGTGGGGACTGATGGCGGTGCCTATCACTAACTCCGAGACGAGCTTCGTGTATCAGGCCATCGGCTTGGGTACTATTTTCGCCTGGGTGTTTATTACGGCCCTGCTCGCCTGGCTGCTGATCAAGCTCATCATCGGTATTCGCGTCAGCGAAGAAGAGGAATACGAGGGCTGCGATGTCGGCGAATGCGGCATGGAGGCCTATCCCGAGTTTGTCGGCTCACGTGGCGGAGGCTGATCGTTCAACCTGAACGATCTGTCTCGCATTCACCGGGGCCATTAGGCCCCATTTTTGCTTTTTTGATTCGCGCAGCGGTGCGGATGTCCCGCTACCGCTTCTGCTGTTTATCCTTGTCGTTGTCATTGTCGAGATCGTGATCGCTCATCGTGGGTTATCGATGACGACAACGACTGCAAACAGTCGCGCGACTTGTGCAGCAGAGCACTAACAATAAGGACATCAAACCCTAGCCAGCACTGAGCAAGAGCTGAATTTCCGCTAATGCTGATTTCCTATTAGAGATCCCCTTAAGACGCTTCATCCTAAATGCCCGATCTGGACCATTACCTGTGCCAGTTGTTCCGCTCTCCAACCGCCTTTCCTGGCTGATACCCTTTATGGCTTGGCTGCCCGGTGTGCGCCGTGGTGACGTCAAGGCCGATCTGATCGCCGCGTTGACCGGCGCCATTATTGTTCTGCCTCAGGGGGTTGCCTTTGCCACCATCGCTGGCATGCCGCCGCAGTATGGGCTGTATGCGGGCATGGTACCGGCCATTGTAGCGGCGCTGTTCGGCTCTTCTAGGCACTTGGTCTCCGGGCCGACAACCGCGGCGTCAGTGGTGCTGTTCTCCTCGCTGTCGCTGTTGGCTGTGCCAGGCACGCCGGACTATGTTGCGTTGGCGCTGACGCTGACTTTTATGGTCGGGGTGATGGAATTAGCGCTTGGTCTGGCGCGCATGGGCGCGCTAGTCAACTTTATTTCGCACTCGGTGGTGGTCGGTTTCACGGCCGGTGCCGCATTGCTGATCGCGGCCAAGCAGCTGAAGCACTTTTTCGGCGTCGAAATC
This sequence comes from Thiohalocapsa sp. PB-PSB1, assembly GCA_016745215.1. Lineage (GTDB taxonomy): Bacteria > Pseudomonadota > Gammaproteobacteria > Chromatiales > Chromatiaceae > Thiohalocapsa. Next base: position 856,812 of record CP050890.1, on the reverse strand, counting down.
GACAGCGGCGGGCATCTCCACGACATCTTGATCGAATTCGGTCGACATATCGTGGATATCAATCCCTTCGCCACCGCAGTGGCGCTTATGACTTTAGCCATTGGTATCGGCGTCAAGCTCTGGTTACCGCGTTTTCCCTACATGATCGCAGCCATGGTTGGCGGCAGTCTGTTTGCGCTGCTGCTGGACTGGCTGTTTGGGCCGGAGGTCACGCACATTGCTACGGTTGGCGCATTGCCGGCCAATCTGCCACCCTTATCGGCGCCGACGCTGACACTGGATAACATTCGCCACTTGGCGCCATCGGCGTTGGCGGTGACATTGTTCGCGCTGACCGAGGCGGTGTCCATCGGTCGTTCGCTGGCAGTCCGCGGCGGTTATCGTATCGATGGTAATCAAGAGTTCATTGGCCAAGGTTTATCGAATATTGCAGGCGCCTTTTTCTCCGGCTATGTGGCGACTGGTTCTTTTAATCGCAGCGGGGTTAATTTCGAAGCGGGTGCGCGCACGCCACTAGCAGCCGTGCTTGCCGGCCTGCTGTTGATGGCAGTTGTTTTGCTGGTCGCGCCGCTGGCCAGCTATCTGCCCAAGGCTGCGATGGCAGGGGTGCTGTTTCTGGTCGCCTACGGTTTGATCGGAATGAAAGAAATTCACCATATTGTCACCGCCTCTCGGCGCGAGACCTCGGTGTTAATAGTGACTTTCCTGTCAGCTTTATTTTTGGACCTGGAGTTCGCAATTTTCGCTGGCGTATTGCTCTCGCTGGTATTGTACTTGGAGCGCACGTCCAAGCCGCGTTTGGTCACCCTGAGCCCTGATCCACGCCTGCCGCAGCATGCCTTTTCCAGCGATCCGCTCGTGCAGCAATGCCCGCAATTGCACTTTTTGCGCATCGACGGCTCGCTCTTTTTCGGCTCCGTCGCGCATGTGGAGCAAGCTTTCGATCACATGCACGAACAAACTCCAAAGCAAAAACACCTGGCTATCCTGGCCGACGGCATTAATTTTGTCGATCTACAGGGCGGTGAGTGTCTGGTCCGGGAGGCCGAGCGGCGTAAGGCCGACGGCGGCGGATTTTATCTGATCAACGTCAAACAAGGCCTATGGGAAGCACTGGAACGCTGCCATTGCATGGAGACCACGGGTGCACGTAATGTTTTTCAATCCAAGCAAGCAGCGATTAGGGCGATTTTCCAAAAATTGGACAAAAGTGTCTGCGCCAACTGCGACAAGCGTATCTTCCAAGAATGCAAAACGGTACCCGGGCCGGCCTGAGGCTTAGGAGCTGTTCATGGATAACCTATACAACGCTATCCAGACATTGGCGGAGTGCAATCGGGGTCGGGGTCGCTATCGGAATCGGAATCGAGAGAGAAAACGCCCTATGCCATTCGGTCATGAGAAGCTCGACGTCTTGCGTGCGGCCATCGAGTCTGTCGGCTGGGCCTAGCGCGACTGCGAGCATGTGAAAGGACGGCGTGGCTACGCGGTCAGCGAGGAGCTTGGCGGATATCGGGTTGGTCAGTTCGATACCGACGCCGATGCCGATGCCGATACCGACGCCGAATGAGTCGGCAGGCGACACCCAAGCCAAAAACCTGTTTAGCTTGTTTCTGCACCATCACTTATACCGAATACTACGGCAACTGTACTAGGTTGGTGCAAATTATCCAAGCAATCCTGGCATATAGCGTTGGAGCGGATCGTGGAAGGGAATCAAGGCGATTTCTGTCGAGAAACCTACCACCGGGCTTATCTTCTCGTGCGCCTTCATTGTCGCGGCAACCCGACCATGGAGCGGCTGTGAGCGGGTTGGCGCTTTGCAAAGGCGAACGAGAATCCGGCACCAGTTGGTCTGTTTCTCTCCACCGATTGCCTTCGTGTCGGACCTGCTTCTTTTAAGGAATTCTGTCGCTTGCGTAACGCGCCCTTGACTGATGTACGGTGTTCGAGGCCGCAGCCGTTAGTAACAGTTCAACCACATGCATTGGCCAGCATCATGGCTGATCGTAGCGCCCGCTCAGCACCGCCGCCAAGTCCATATGAAAATTGATCTCGATATTCATATGGTGCCAGGCACCCGGAACCGAGATGTGTGCCAGATGGAGGCTCGAGTTCATGCCGCCAAACCAGTCCAGTTCACCCAGGTATTGGCGCAGCCGGTTCAGACCAGCCGGAAATTCCACTACTGCGCCAGTAGTGATGACATCGATATCAACGGCGCGCTGGAAGTCAGCCTTGTCCGCGCGCAACGCGAGGGCGCCTAGTGCATAAGCGATGCTCAAGCAGCCCTTGGAATGCCCGAGCATGGTTTCGATTTGACGCTCCTTCTCGCCGAGCAGCCGGATCAGGGTTTGCGTATCTGGACTTCGCACGCCTTCTAGCACCGTCCCGACTGATTCTTGGTGCTTGCGTTCACGGTCTTGCGCGGGCAACTTGGACTGGCTTTGCAATTGATTGAATCTTCCGATCGCCCGGTTGATGCTACCGAAAAAAAACCAGCCTCCCAATGCCTCGCTGAGCAGGTCGGACAAGCCGTAACCCGCCACGATCGCTCCCACCGGAGCATCCAGGTGATTTGCCAGGGTCCTTGCCAGGGCTGCCGCCCCGAGATCGGAACTACCTACACCCGCCACCGTGAAATGGCGCAACAGATCGCCAGGCTCGCTGCGAAACGCATCGAAGGTATCGAATTTCTGCACTCGAATCGAGGCTTTATCGGCACAGGGTTCGACGACTAGGATCGCCCCTTCGATATTGGTCTGGGCCATCAGCACTTGTCTCGGCCTCAGTCAGCCCGCCGACGTTGTAGAATAACTGGTCGGCCAGCGCATTGCGTGCCTGGATAGCAGGCCTCATCAAATCGAAAAATGGGTTATTTACAGGCGAGGTTGGCATAGTGACCTCTTGTTGGAGTGAACTTGCAAGCCCTGATAATCGACCGCCCAGGATGCGCTGGAGGTCAAAGGTTCGTTCTTAACTCCACCTGACGCGGGATTCCTTGCACGGTTCTATCGTGGGATCAGTATAGTGATATCTAAGGAATCGCGCGTGGATGGTTGGCGGAGAGGGTGGGATTCGAACCCACGGTGGGCTACTAACCCACGCCGGTTTTCAAGACCGGTGCATTCAACCGCTCTGCCACCTCTCCCAAAGCTCAGCCTTTCGACTGATTATACATTGAACTGACACGGCTTGGACCAATCTAATTTTCTAAAATACCGCCAAGTCGTGCTTGCCAGCGAGATCTACATACCGAAGATCCGCTTTATCTATGCACTGTTCCCCGACTACGGTATGCTTTAGGCAGGTCGATATCCTTGTACATACCGACCAACAATCATTTTTCTTCGGAGGTACTGTCTACCATGGCAAACCAATATTCCGTGAGCCGCGGTTTCGATCGCGCACTTGAAACCAATAAGGTTCTCAAAAATACTTATCTGCTACTAGCCGCAACTCTCGGCTTCAGCGCCCTGACGGCCATGCTGTCCATGGCTCTCGCTATGCCGCCCTGGGTCTATCTGGTGTCGATAATCGGCGCAATGATCCTAGGTATGTTTGTATTGCCCAAAGCAGCCCAATCCGCTAGCGGAATCGGCATAATCTTTCTGATCACAGGACTGCTTGGCTTCGGCTTAGGCTCGATCCTATCGATGTACCTAGCCCTCGCGAATGGTCCACAGATCATAGCAACCGCTTTTGCAGGTACTGCGCTGATCTTCTTGGGCCTGTCTGGCTATGCGCTCGTATCGAAGACTGATTTCAGTTTCATGGGAGGATTTTTGTTCGCTGGTATGCTAGTTGTCATTGCGGCAATGCTTGCGAACATCTTCCTGAATATTCCGGCATTGTCCCTGGCTATTTCCGGTGCCATCATCCTGATCATGAGCGGCTTCATTCTATTCGATACCAGCCGCATCAAAAATGGTGAGGAAACCAACTACATCATGGCTACCTTCGGCATCTACCTGAGCATCTTCAATATCTTTGTCAATCTATTGGTGATTCTCGGCATCATGGATGAATAATCTTCGATCGCCCGGTTTTCTCATAGCAGAAATCCGCCGGTTTAACCGGCAGTAGAGCGGTCTACAACCCCGCAAGGGGATTGGCCCCGAGGTTCGGTAAACTACCACCCGGGGCCTTTTGCATTTCAGACGGAGACATCTCGAAGACAAGCCAAGATAAGACTTGGGCGATTGCTGTCGAGAATCAGATCACCTGACTTATCTTCTCGTCCAGCATCGACGTTGCGGCAACCCGCCCATCCAGCGACTATGGGCAGGTTGCCACTGCGCGAAGGCGAACGAGAATCCGACACCCGTTGGTACGCTTCTCTCCAGCGATCACCTCAGTGTTCAGCTAACGAGCCCCATGATGTCACATTGGCCTGCCATCCCCTAACTAACCGGAGACACGGTTTTCCGTTATGAATCTTTTTCTGCAGATCGCCGCCGCGGCATTTCTAATCATGATGCTCGTCTACCTTTGGCCCGCATTCAAGAACTGGCAAGAGCATGGTCCCAAGGCTGAAAAGGGCGACTGGCAGGCGGCGATTCTGCCTCTCGTCGCTGTGGTGGGCGTCGTCGTCCTGCTGGTGATGCTGGTACGCTGATCTACCTGGTGCCCTACTCAGCCGGCAATGGCCTAACTTCCAACCAGTTCAACATATAACGATGTGTGGTATAGCCGGCATTTTGACTCTGCGCCAGCTGCAGCCGGCTGAATTCCTCCCGTCAAGATTCGACCCGGTAGAGCCGGCTTCCGCAGAGCAGCAGCTGGATGAGCAGATGGATGCCATGCTTGCGCTATTGCAACACCGGGGTCCTGACAATACCGGGCGTATCCTTCGCGCCGGGGTCGCCCTAGGCCATACAAGGCTCAGTATCATTGATGTCGATCAGGCAGCCGATCAGCCGATGATCAGCCCTGATGGACGTTATGCCATCGTCTACAACGGCGAGATATATAACTTTCCACTGTTGCGCGAGGAACTCCAAACAGCCGGAGTCAAGTTCCATACCCATGGTGACACGGAGGTGCTGTTGCAGGCCCATCTTCATTGGGGCTGGGATGCCCTGCATCGTTTGAATGGGATGTTTGCGTTCGCCATCTATGATTTCGAGCGCCATTCGCTGTTTGCCGCCCGTGATCGTTTTGGTATCAAGCCGTTCCATTATGTCCTCACCGACCGGCACTTTTTATTCGCCTCCGAGATCAAATCCCTGATCGCAGCGTTACCGCATCGCCCGCGCTTCAACGCCTGCAAGTTGGCCGAACTCCTGCTGTATCGCGAGGCAATCGAACAAGATCTGCTGACAGGAATCCATTGCCTGGAGCCCGGGCACGCCATTGAACTGCATCGCCAGGATGCAAGTGGCCTGCATATCCGACGCTGGTTCCATGTCTCGGAACTGCCAGAGCGCGAGCACGGCGGCTGGTTGCGCAAGCAAAAACGCGCTGAGCGCCTGAACGCGCTGGATCGGCTGCTGAATCAAGCGGTCGAACGTCATCTCATCAGCGATGTGCCGGTGGGTAGCCTATGTTCCGGTGGCGTTGACAGCTCCCTGATCACGGCCATGGCCTGTCGTTTAAGGCCAGATGTGACCGTCTTCCACGTGGACGTCAAAGACTGCTCCGAGGCACGCTGGGCGGAACTTGTTGCTCGGCATCTGGACATTGACATCCAGTATTCCCCATTGGATAGAGACAACTATCTTGCCAACTACATCGAGTGTATCTGGTACAACGATGCTCCATTGACACATCCACAGAATGTACCGATCTATCATGTCAGCGAGTTGGCACGGCGCAACGGCTGCAAAGTACTGATTACCGGTGAGGGCGCCGACGAGGGCTTTGGCGGCTATGATTGGCGCTATCGCATGCGTTGGAACTGGCTGCGCTTGGAGCGCATGACTGGGCTGCTGAGGCGCTTGTACCGCAAATTCGTTTTCAGCACGACCGGTTTGTGGTTACAACGTCCACGGCACGACTTTGTGTTTCGCGCTTGGTCCAACCCGACCGATGTGCTTGATGTGGTGGCTGACCGGGGCTTTCGTTCCAGATTGGAGCAGGACTGCCGCGCTGCATATGCCCACCTCGAGGACAGCAGCGAGCGCGAGGTGGCTGCCGCGATGACAGCGGATCTGCGCGACTACATCGGCGCCATCCTGCACCAGCAGGATCGCGCCAGCATGCAGGCCGGGATCGAATCGCGGGTACCCTTTCTGGATTATGAAGTCGCACGCTTTGCGGCGAATCTGCCTTTGTCCGACAAGATCGACCGCCGTCATTCCAAATTGTTGATCAAGGATCTTGCCCTGCGCTATCTACCCAAGGACATCGTCAATCGAACCAAGATTGGATTTGCGAGTCCTGCCAGCGAGTACGTCCTGTCATTGGGGGCGCGCTGTTTTCATAATGGATTCCTCGCCCGGGAGGGCGGTCTCAGCCCGGCACAAACTGCGGCACTGCTTGACAAGGATGCGGCAAACTTTACCCATGTACTTTACGGACTGGAGTTCTGGGGACGCATGTTCATTTATGGCGAGTCCGCTAAGGAGCTGACCGAGCGCTACCTGGCTTGAAAAAATTCCTCCCCTTGCCAGCTCAGGATGGCGCCCTCTGCAAGCACCTTCTCTAGCCGCAGTCCCTCTTTGCTCTGCTGCTTTTCCGTCAGCTTTTGGCCATTGATATAAACGAACCGACGCGCTGGGTTTTGGTCGTATATGTGTACGGCCATATGGAAATCCGGCAGTTTTGAGCGCAAGGTCAACGATGGTTCCGGCGGCACTGCGGTTCTGTCCTGCGGTTCGGGTGTAGCCAGTGACTGTGCCACCGCGGCTGCGGCTGTTGGCAGCGGTGAGGGTTGTGGCTTTGGCGCAGTTGCCGCAACCGTTTTTTTAAAGGCTTCAATATCCGCAATCAGGTCTGGCGGAACAGGCGCCGTGTCGCGTGGCGGTGATGCCGGTTCAGCAGACTCGGTGGTCGGGGTGGGGATGTCGGTGGCGATTGTCGGGATGTCCACGGACACAGAACTGCCTGTGCCCAGGGCCGCTCGTCGCAATTCAGCGGCGCCGCGGGGAAGCTCTTGTCCTGGTTTCGGTGGGGCTGGCACGATCAATATTTCCGGTTGCACGCTCAGGCTTTCCGGCGCCGCCAGCGGTGCTGCCCTGTCGAAGTTCGCAAGCGAGGAATCATCAGTGGATTCGAGCTTGGACCCTGCGCTGACAGCGGCGCCTTGTTGGTTAGAGATCGGCTCGATCTCTTGTGCGTCTGCAGTCGAGCTGGCTGAAGTGGCGGTCGATGCCTGAGGATACGCTGGAATTGGCTCCGGCGAGCTTGCAGCCGCCTGACTTGGACTTTCCGCTGGCAGGGCAAGCTGCGTAGCTGGTGGCACCTGCTGTGTACCGCGCAGCACCGCGTATACGGCGATTGCCACCGCGCAGAGAGCCAACAATAACGCGGCATACAGCCAAAGCTGAGATGTTGGGTGCGGCGGCGTTTCATCGAAGCTGACCGCTTGTATCCGGGGTACGCTTCCCAGCTCGCGCTCTTGCTGCGATTTCTTCAGGGCCTCTAAGATGTACGACATGGATGGTGGCTATAGAATGTCTGCATTCGAATCCTGCTTATGATCATGGCGACTGCGTGAGCCTTGGCACATCCGCCATGGCCAATGCGTTATTCAGCAAGATCAATGTTTGAGGGCCAGCCACTCCATCGACTGAAAGTCCAGACCGTGCTTGAAAGCGCTTGACCTCGGCAAGAAGAGCGTCGTCATAGCGCGCTGGCTCAGCGCTGATTTCGGCGCCGGGTAATGAGGCCAGCCGCTCCCGCAACCAGCTCACGACCTCGGGACCGGAGCCACGGCCAATCACCTTTGCCGCGAGCGGTGGCAAGCGCCAAAGCATGAAATACTCACCTGACCAACGTTCGTCAAGCACCGCGATGGGCAGCTTGAACAGCAGACCATCTTGCTCGATCGTTGCGTGTTCTTCATCCAGATCGCTGATGACGGCATACCCACTGCGATCATCCTCGAGGGTCAGCTCCAATGCCACCGGACGATCGAAGAGTCGCAGATCGCTCCACCGTCCTTGTCCAAATTCGCAATCCAGGCCGAAGGCTGCGACGGCTCGACAATCAAGACCGCTGACAACCGCGTCGGTGGTAACGCCCCAGAGTCGCAACAATTCGTCGACGGCGCCGGTGTCCGACAATAACAGTTCGGGCAATTGATCGGCATCCGCCTGCACCGCCACGGGCGCAGAGCGTGCCATTGAGATGCGGGGGATTGCCGGCGTTGGCGCTGATGCCAGCGTGGACTCCAGCATAGACTCTGATGCATTCGGCGGAACTCTGGAATCCTCCGCCGCCGGCACTGGCGGCAACAGTGCCATTTCTGCTCCCCGCACCGGAGCTTCCTGTATTGGCGCTTCCTGTGCTGGTATGGGGTGCTGCAGCTCGGCAGGCGCTCGAGGCTCTGGCGCAAACGCGATCTCCGGCTCTTTATCCGCTGCCGGTGTAGGCAAGGTTTCCTCTGGCAGCTGTGGTCCCTCAGCTTGCCGTTCCCGTTCCACCCATGCTATCAGATGCTCGGACCAGGTGGGCAGCATACCGGACGAGCCAATCCAGACCCCAATCGCAGCAGCAATCAGTACCGATGCCGCGAATGCAAGCCCCCAACCCCGGCGTGGCTGGATGCCATCCTGGCTACCATGCACCTCGCGGGCTGCCTGGTTGACAATGGCCGGCGTTACCTGCATGCGGCGCGAAACAGCGGCACCGAGTAGAGAGCGATCGCAGAGGAGATTGATCAGTCTTGGCACGCCACCTGAGCAGCGATGCACGCGACGCAGGGCAGCAGCCGTAAACAACGGTCGGTCGACCCCGGCGACGGCAATGCGATGATCGACATAACCGGCTGTCTCGCGTGCATTGAGTGGCTTTAGATGAAAGCGAGCCGTGATACGCTGATTCAGCTGGCGCAGATCTGGTGAGTTCAGAGTCGTGCGCAGTTCTGGTTGGCCGATCAAAAAGATTTGCAGCAGCTTCTGCTTGGGAGTTTCGAGGTTGGTCAGCAGACGGATCTGTTCCATGACCTTCGGGCGTAAATTCTGTGCCTCGTCGATGATCAGTACCGGGCGACGACCGCGCGCATGGGCATCGAGCAGAAATTGATTGAGTCGGTCCACCAGGGCCTTTGCGGATTGTTCCGCACTCGGCACCTGGACGCGGAATTCATCGCAAATGGCATGCAACAGTTCCACCGCGGTCATCGCCGGATTCAACACCAAGGCAACGTCTACGCCCTGTGGTAACTGCTCCAGGAAGGCGCGGCACACGGTCGTTTTGCCGGTGCCCACCTCCCCCGTCAGCAGCACGAAACCGCCGCTGTCGCCGGCGCCATAAAGTAGGTGCGCCAACGCCTCACGATGCTGTTCGCTCAGGAACAGATACTGAGGGTCCGGAGTAATGGAAAAGCTCGCTTCTTTAAGACCAAAGTAGTTAGGATACACGATTCGATATTGGCGGTGCCTTGCGACCGCGGTTATTCTCAAACGCGAAAGATGGGGCGGCGCCTCTGGCTGACACCTGGGCGCATCCCCGGGGCAAATCCCTGGGCGAATCAGGTACAAGTAGAATCATAGAGAAAACCGGGCGCGAGTGCATCAACTGACAGTTTGGCGCGGTTGGCCGCGGGACGGACCGGGCTTCCAGGAATAGGTTATGCTGGTCGATAATAGACGCATTGGGAGGCGGATCTGCTGTTGTGGCGGACCGACGCGAATGGACGCTGGAAATGCCCCGTCAGCATGTCGCTGCTAACAGCCGCGGCGAGTAACTGGTCGACCACTGATAACATAACACCGATCCGCTCATCATGACTGCATCCGACTCTCTGCTGCTGACCGCCTGCGGCGATATCATGTTACATGGTCGTTACCAGGATCTCGCCGATTCTGGTCTGGCCGCATCCGTGTTCGACGCTTTCGCCGCTCTGAGCGCGGATGCTGATCTGATCGTCGGCAACCTCGAAACACCCGTGACGGCACATTGCCAGCCGCGCGACGACAAATTGTGCCTGCGCGGCGACCCGGTTTATGCGCGCGCCCTGGCCGATGCGCGCGTGAGTCTACTCAATCTTGCCAATAATCACTGTATGGACTTTGGGGCCGAGGGGCTTGACGACACGATTCGGCATTTGCGTCATGCCGGAGTCCATTCGATCGGCGCGGGTGCCGATCTTCGGCAAGCCGGCGCTCCCGTGGTACTCGAGTCGAACGGTCTGCGGCTGGGTTTTCTGGCCGCCTGCGATCCGCTGACCAAGCCGGCGCCAGCCGCTACCGCCAGCAGACCCGGTGTCATGCCGTTGGATACGGATCTGCTGTTGCCGGCAATCGATGCACTCGAGCCAGACGTTGATCATGTTGTCTTGTTATTGCATTGGGGGCTGGAATACAGCCCGATGCCGACGCCCGAACAGGTTGCATTTGCCCATGCCGCCTGCGACCGAGGCGTTTCGGTGATCCTCGGTCACCACAGTCATTGCATTCAAGGCATTGAGCACTACAACGGCGCGATTATTGCGTACAGCCTCGCCAACCTGACCGACGACGCGGTAGACTGGCAGGGTACCACACGTCACTATCAAGCGCCGCTGACCGACGTGGACCGCGAATCTTTGCTGCTGCGTTTACGTTTTTTCAGAGAGCGGGTGGAAACTCTGGAGCCAGTGCCGTTATGGCTCGCCGCGGATGGGCGACCGACACTGGCCTGCGGCGATCGGGCAGCGAAAATTCTAACCCTGATCGCCGAGCGCACGGAACAGATCCGCAACACTCGGAATCTCAATGCCTACTGGGAGCACAGCGTCATCGAACGCAGGGTTTCGGCACCGTTGTTGTCCTGGTGGCAAGACGGTAACCTGTTGGACAAAATCAAGCGGTTTCGCCCTGGCCAAATCATTTCGGCCTGGCTGTTGTTAAGTACTTATCTCAAGGTCAAATGGTCCCGATCCAGTTCGCGTTGGCTGCTGTTCAACGAGCGCAACGATACCCGCCCGATGCCCGCGGTACGTGCGCCAAAAGACAACGACTGAGCAGTCATGAACTGAACGGTCCCGAATTTAGCATGCTTTAACCGAGCAGGTTTTTTGGCTCCACTGATCAGCATAATCGTCCCTGCCCATAACACGGCACCGTACATCGGCGCCTGTTTGGATAGTATCTTGGCGCAGCGTGGGCCGTTTCAGCTGGAGGTGGTCGTGGTCGATGATGGCTCCGATGACGACAGCGCGGCGATTGCCGCCGCCAAAGCCGGTGTACGCGTGTTACACCAGCGCAATGCAGGTCCGTCGGCGGCGCGCAATCGGGGTGTTGAATCCGCACGCGGGGACTATATCAGCTTTCTGGATAGCGACGACCTCTGGCCGCCGGGAAGCCTGCGGCATCGGGTTGAAGTGCTTGAAAAACATTCTAAAATCGATCTGGTTTTTGGTGACTGCGCGGTGTTTGACCATACCGGGAGCCGCATTGCATCCTTCTTTGCCGAAGCCAAGCTGGATGATGCCTTTTGGGGCGATGCATTGTTGGTCCGCGATCCTTACCCGAAGCTGTTTCGGCTCAACTATATCCCCACCGGCGCAGTTCTGATGCGCCCGGCATGCCTACGCTCGGCGGGTGGATTCAATGAGAACAGACGCCTGGTGGAAGACCTGGATCTCTGGCTGCGGCTTGCCCGGAATTGCCGTTTTGCCCATATCCCGGCGATCTGTCAACTTAAGCGCGAGCGCGGCGACGGTCTATCCGCCGACCGAGAGGCCATGGCGTTGGCCAATCTCGATGTGCTTAGCTGGCACTGGTCCCGCCACAAACGCGAACTGCTGAGCAAGGCAGTGCGCTTTCGACCCTATGCAGCCTACGAATATTGCCTGCTGGGAGATCATTGCCGGCGGCGAGGTCGCATTGACCAAGCGCGCCGGTGGTATTTGCGCGCACTGATCACCTGGCCTTCACCACGAGCGCTCTATCATTGGCTGCGCAGCCTAGCGCCGATACGCAAGCCTGCAGCCGGCCAATGAACTACAGCTTTACGACGGCCGACGGATTGCTTGGCTGTAAGGATTTAAGTTCCAGCGCATCAGCGCGACTACAGCACTGGCTCGGGCAAAGCGCGGGGCAAGTGCAATGCAGTGACGATGCATTGCAGATTTGGGTGTTCGGTACGCCGATTGGCGGCTTGACCCGAGTCAGCGACGACACCCTCTCATGCTGGCTGCTGGGTGATCTGTTTGTACCCTGGCCGCAACAGTTGAAAGCACGCGGTCGCGCCATCCTAAAGGCGTATCATGGCAAAGGCCATGGCTGGGTCTGGGATGCGAGCGGTCAATTCGCACTCGTCTTATGGGACAAACAACGGCAGGAATTGGCGCTGTACCGTGACGATACATCCGCCCGCACCCTGTACTATCACCAGTTGCCTGGTGGCGGTTTGATCTTTTCCGATCGGCTGGACCTACTCGCGCCCTGCCCGCTGTTGCCGCGCCGGCTGTCGCAGACAGGTTTGCACGAATATTTACGCTTTCTGGACATCTCTACGCCAAACACGATCTACGACGGCATCTTCTCGACCGAGCCCGGCCAGCTCCATGTGCACGGACGCCATGGTTTGCATGCCTATCCGCCGCCATGTCCGGACTCCGCAGAACCCATGCCGCAGACTCTGGAAACGGCTGCGCGGGAGTTCGATCAACGGCTTGCCGACGCGGTGGCAGCGCGCATCCACAGCGCCGACCGCCTGGTCGTTTTCCTCAGCGGTGGCGTCGATTCGGCTTATCTTTGTGCGCTTGCTGCACAAAGGGCCGCACACGGAGATCCTCTGCGTGTGCAGGCTTTGACTGTCGGTTTTGTCGAGCCACAACTCGATGAATCCAGCGTGGCCGAAGCGGTGGCCGCAGGGCTCGGTGTGCAGCACCGAGTGTTGCGCTTTTCCATGGCCGCCTACCGTAATGCCTTTGAGGAATTGGCAGCAAGCGCCGAGTATCCATTCGCAGACCCGGCCGCTGGCGCATCCCTGCTCGCTTTCCAACATGCCCGAGACCACGCCGACCTAGCCCTGGACGGAACCGGTGCGGATACCTTGTTCGGTATCATGCCGGCACGTCATCAACGCTTCGCCGTTCAGTATGCTGCAAGGCTGCCATATCGGTTGCGCCGGCTCCTAACCGCCCTGATGGCCATGCTGCCAGGCATTCGCGAGTATCGAGCGCTTTTCGAATTCGGCGATCCCGAGGAGGTATTGATCCGCTGGGGCGGCTGGTCTCGCCGCGAACTCATGGCTCTCTGCGGATGCCAGGTGCGGCTGGATCAAACCCGCTTCTATCGTCTCTTTCGCACCTATACGCGCGCCGCCCATTACCAGCGCTATAGCGCCCTGCTCGGCAATCTGCCGGATGATCGTCTGCATGTGGCGTCTCAGTTGACCGGATTGACCGTGCGCTACCCCTTCTTCGATCCTGGCGTTGGGCAACTGGTCCGCGCACTTGATCAAACGCTGTGCTACGCTGAGGGTGAGCACAAGCGAATACTCAAGCTGGGCTTGTCTTGGTATGTTCCCAAACATCTCTGGAATGTTCCAAAGCATGGCTTTAATTTTCCCTTTGACGCCTTGCTCGAGCACAGGGACCACGCGCTGGTGCACGAGTACTTGCGCGCCGATTACCTGCGCCGGCTTGGTTGCGCGAACAACGGCGAATTGGAGCGAGTCGTGCGCAACTTTATTCACGGAGATCGCAGCCAACGTTTTCGTGTTTGGGCGCTGGCGGTACTAACTGCCTGGCTGGTGCGGCATGACTTGTCGGCCTGATTGCAAGATTGATCGAGCCCTGGCCAATGTTGTTGGCTTGCAGAATCCTGTAGTATCGCATATCCGCCGATCGCTCTATTGGACTGACCCGCGAGTCTGCTGTTGAAACCCGTCCGTGTTTTGATGTTCGCGCGCTACCTCCCGCCGGAGTACAGTGGCGCAGCCGCGCAAGCCTTTTTACTGGCAGAGCGTTTGCGTGCACGCGGACATCATATTGAGTTCACCACTCATTCTTGGAGCGGCCAGCGCCGCGATTATGTAATCGAGGGCTTTGCGGTCACCGCGTTGCCGATGCGCGTTGCCGCGCGCCACCAGGAATTCAGCATTTGGCACAATCTGTTCAAACATCTCTGGCAACGTCGCCGGCATGTCGACATCCTGCATGGTCATGGCGCCTACTATATCCAAGGGATTCTTGGTCCTTTTGGCCAGCTCCTGGGCAAACCGTCGCTGGTCAAGGCCAGCATGTCGCAGAACGACCTGCTCAGTCTCACTTGCTCCACCATTGCACCAGTGCATCGACGCTTTCTAAAGCTTGTGGATGCCTATGTCGCCATTAGCGACGATCTGAACCGGGAATTTCTCGAAGTGGGGCTCGCCCCAGAGCGGATCTGGCAGATCCCCAATGGCGTTGATAGCGAACGCTTCCATCCGGTCGACCGGGAACAGCAGCGCCAAATCGGCGCAGAATTGGGACTGCCTGTCGATCGACCGATGGCGCTTTTTGTCGGCGTATTCGATCAGCGCAAGCGCATCGCCTGGCTGGTGCAGCAGTGGATCGCGAACCAAGGATTTGGCACCGGGGCACATCTGGTCGCGGTCGGACCCGTGAGCCGCGATAGCTATGGTAAGGCACTTAGCGATGAACTACATGCATATGCCCGGGGACACCCCGATCTGGTAACGATCCGAGACTTTACGCCACGAATCAAACTGTATTATCAGGCGGCTACGTTATTGGTTTTCCCATCGAGCAAGGAGGGCCTGCCTAACACGGTGTTGGAGGCCATGGCCTGTGGCTTGCCGTGCGTCGTTGCCCGGGCGCCAGGTTCTCGGCAGCTCGTCGAAGATGGCGTCAATGGAGCATTGTTCGCTGTGGATGATGCGGATGACCTTGCCCAGGCCCTGGGCAAGGTGATTGGCGAAGAATCCGTACTCGGAGCACGCAGCCGACAGATTGCGGTGGCAAAGTACGACATCGAGAAGGTCGCCGATCAGTACGAATGTCTCTACGACCAACTGCTGTCGACGCACGAGCGCTAGTAAGGCGATTGCCGGAGAGAAATAGACCAACTGGCGTCGGATTCTCGTTCGCCTTCGAAGCGGAAACTTGCCCATAGTCTCTCTATGGGCGGGTTGCCGCAACAAAGAAGACAAGCCAAGTGGTCTATTTCTCGACAGCAATCGCCTAAAGAAATCATTGGTTGTCGAATCGCTGCTCAGGCGATTGCCGGGGAGAAATCGCTTCATCCTCGGCACTGGCCGGCGCAAGCAGTCCCGGCTGCTGGAACGGCCGGCCGGACATTGCATCAATCCAGATCGTTCGCCAGGGATTGACATGTTGCGGGAGTGAGTTCGCTCTGATAGCCATATTCTTTATGATCGCTTCCCATCTGTACCGGGCTTCCTGCCTTGACCGCATCGACCATGGCTGCAGTCAGTTCGAAGCGAACGAAATGAACTGCGGAGGTCTTATCCCCAGTGCTGCGTGTCAGATCCTCGTCGGCAATGGCATAGACTTTTCGATGATCCGCGACCTGCACCCAGATCTTATGCTCAATGCCGACCAGTCGTACTAAGGCGTCGCGACGTTCATCGGCGTCATCGAACTCGATCATAAAAGTCGCCTTCCAGTTACTGCCATCCGGGATCAACGGATTATAGGCATCGAGTTCGTCCTGAATGCCGGCCGCGTCAAAAATGCGCTCGGCACGCAGCATCTCCTGAATCTGATAGTGCATGGTCAGGCGATCTTCGAAGTAGAGCGTTGCATGTGCGCCAATGGGCACCTGACGATCCTTCTTGTGCGCCATCACGCGAGCGCGAAACTCGCTGCGTTGCTCGGCATACTTCTCCAGACTGAATAAATCGTTGCGGGTCAGTAATAACATGATATGTCTCCGGTATTTGTTGGGTGAAGGGATCAGATGCCATAAGCAGCTCGAATCAGAGACAGCGGATGCTCCTGCTTACCATCCTGATTCAATGCGTGCGCGATGTGCGCGCCAGCCATGGGGCAATCGCTGCCGAAGTGATCTGCGTCGGCTTGCTGCACACGTTTTGCGACGGGCCCTACGATTTTCATCGATGCCGCGTGGAATTCCGTTTTGACCGCATAGGTTCCATCGTGGCCCGAGCAACGCTCAATGATCTCCACTGTCGTGTTTGGCACCAGGGCCAACAGTTCCCGGGTCTTCTGCCCGATGTTTTGCACCCGTTGATGACAGGATGCCTGATAGATGACTTTACCCAATGACTGCTTGAAAGCGGTATTCAGCTTGGCATGTTTGTGCCTGAGCATCAGGTATTCGAATGGATCGAAAAAGTGTTCTCTAACTGCTTGTACGTCGGCATCGTCTGGAAACATCAGCGGTAATTCCTGTTTGAACATCAGCACACAGGAGGGCACCGGTGCCACCAGATCCCAACCCTCGTCAACCAGCGCCTTGAGCAACGGGATATTCGCCTGTTTCGCCTTCTCCACCGCATTCAGATCGCCCAGTTCCAACTTGGGCATGCCGCAACATCGCTCCTTGAGCGCCAGCGTCACCGGGATCCGGTTATGCTCGAACACGGCAATCAGGTCCTCGCTGATGTCGGGTTCGTTGTAATTACCGTAACACGTGGCAAACAGCGCGACTTTCCCGGTCGTGGGACCGGCGGCCTCGGCGTGAAGGCCAGACTTGCACGAGCCTTTGCGGCGCCTGCGCAACGTATCGCTATGATATACGGGCAATCGCGCCCCATGCTCCACCCCCAGAGTCGCCTGCAACAGCTTGCGACCGGCACGCGCACTCAGCGTGGTATTGACCAGACCGCTGATTACCGGAATGCTCGCTAACGAGCCGACCAAATCGGTGCTGGTGAGGAGTTTGTCACGGGTTTTGACGTTCCTGGAGCGATAGTTCACTGCCTTGGCCCGCAGCATCAGATGCGGGAAGTCCAGACCCCACTCGTGTGGCGGAACATAGGGGCATTTGGTCATATAACATAGATCGCAGAGATAGCAGTGGTCGACAACCTTGAAAAAATCCTTCTTATCGACGCTGTCGATTTCCATGCTCTCCGATTCGTCCACCAAATCGAACAGGGTTGGAAACGCCTGACACAGGCTCACGCAGCGCCTGCAACCATGGCAGATATCAAAGACGCGCTCTAACTCCCGATTCAATGCATCTTGGTCGTAGAATTCAGTGCTGCGCCAATCCAGGGGATACCTTATGGGTGCTTCGAGACTGCCTTCGCGAGGAATGCTGGACATGTTTACGCCTTGTCGTACTGGGTTGTGTTGTGTAACGGATCTTGTCGTGTGCTGGCGCTGCGTTCAGCAGCCTGAAGCCAAGGCTTTTTGGCTCGAGGATTCGTGAGCCCCGCCGGCCATGGCTCGGGTTCTACTCAGCAAGGTAAAGAAGTCAAGAACAACAGTACTTTTGCAGCAATTCCCGCTGTGTACGAGCGGGATCGCCCGAGCGCGGCGCGAGCGTGTGTGGAAACCGCACAGGCGAACACAGGCTTCGCCACGAGACGACGCTGTTGTTCTGGCTGGCTGTTTGGTTACCCTCAAGACGTTCTTCAAGCACATTCGTTCACGGCCGTCGACTAGGAGGTGTCAGGCGGCAAGGGCAGCAGTGGCGGCTGGATAATGGAGCGATAGAGCGTGTCCCAATCGGGAATCAGGCAGAGATCGAAGCGCGCACGCAGTTTGCGCCACAAGCGCGTCTTGCTCTGCGCCGCCGTTAAGGCGGCCTGGAACAGCCGGCAGCCGCGCTGTTGGATCTGATCGATCAGAAACGCCAGCATCATCAGATGCATGAGCACGGTGCTGAGGTTGTTGTTGCCGTGACCGAAGTTGTGCTCGAAGTGATAGCCTTGGTTCTTGAGGGTGTTGAAGGTTTCGTTTTCGACTTTCCAGCGTGCGCGGGCTCCTCGCATCAGCGTCATGAGGTTGCTGTCATCAATGGTGAAATCGGTGACCCAGGAGAAGTGGGTGACCTTGCCGTCCGGGGTGTGTTCCCAGTACTCGAGGAAATTGACCTCGAGGTCGAAGTTGGACTCGTTCAGCGGTGCGCCGTTGAGATAGCGGAAACGGTGACGTACCCCCTCGGCGTCGGTGAACTCGACCTCGCGCGTCTCGGGCGTGGCGGCTACCCAATCGAACAAGTAGGTGTGATCGTTCTGCTTGGCGCCGAGGATGAAGCGCAGATCGAGTGCCTGCAACTGGCGGATGTGCGGGGCATTGGAAGCGAGGCCGTCTTCGACGACGATCAGCTTCAGATGCGGATGCGCGCGGCGCAGGTCCGCCAGCAGGCGCTTGGCGGCGTTGCGCTCGCAGTCATTCTTGCGCGCGCCGTCTTGCTTGAGGATCGGCTCGGGCGCCAGCGGGAACACCTCGCTGTGATCGGGGTGTACCAGCACCGCCCCGAGCATCTGGTGGTAGTAGGTGGTGGTGCCATTGCGGTGGTGCTTCTCCCCGCACTGCGGGCAATGCACGTTGGAGGAGGAGAAATACTCGGTGCCATCGAGTGAGAGCAGGTAATGGCCGTCAAGGTATTCAAACCCCTCCAGCCCCTTGCCGCGTTGCAGGTCTGCAAACAGCGCCTTGTACAGCGGGAGCAACTGGCTCGGATCGAATGCATCGAGACGTTCGCGAAAGCGCGTGTCGCTTGGTGCCCGTTCGATCCCGTAGAGCGCGTGCAGATTCGCCCGCGTGGTCTCTTCCCGACTGTCCTGCTCGAATTGCAGCAGCGAAGGATACTTCAGCCCGAACAACGCCAGTCCCGACATCAGATAATCGACCAGCGTAATCTTGCCATCGCACGGGTCGGGAATCTTCGCAAAAAACCGCCGCGCCTTGTTCAGCAGCCCGGCGGCGCTGAGTTGTTTGCGTGAAATCGGAGCACTCATCAACATCTGCCTCTCAGCCTCGAGTATGTGCGACATTATACCGATTCAGCCACGAAGTTTACGAAGAACTATTTTCGAAGCTTCGCCAACACGATGTTTTCAAAGCAGAATTTTTTTCATCGGGAATTGCTGGTACTTTTGCACCTTCAAGAGCCTAGTCCATGCTGCCGTCATCGTTCCAATGGCTGAAACAGATCAGTACAGTAGGTTTTGGCAATCAATACTCGCCCCTCGGCATGTGCCACAAACCAGGCACATCGACTCGCAGAACACCAATATCGCACGGTTACCCATTCGGCGCACGTTGCTTATCCAAGGTCGGGCCAAGGTCGGGAACTGACGAAACGTACAATTACCCGACCAGTCGTTGTTTCATTGGAGGCCGATGAGACTCCGATCACAACAGCCGGGGGGCTAAGAGATTACTCTTTAATCATGATCCCAAGCGGCGGGCTAGCTGGCATTGACGCATCAGTATCTACTGCCCGGCGCCCGTCCCATGACAACGAGACTCGACATGGCGCAGCAGCATACATCAGCTTTTCCGTTCGTGTGCACCAGCACAAGTGTGGGCGCTGAAACTGTAAGCACGGAACTAGAGAGGTTTCCGCATCGCTCCCCGTGCCTCGCCCGGCCACTTCAGGCATATAACGCAAGCTCAGACGTGGCGTTAGTTCCTGAACGGCTGGGCGCTCCGGCTGTTGCCTGGAGAGACCAATGCCGCGGTTTTACGTTGATCGAAATGATGGCGACCATGGCGATAGCCATGGTGTTGATGACAATGGCCGTGCCGAACTTTGTGCCCATTATTAACGATAATAGGCTGGCCGTGCAGGCTAACGACCTGGTGGCAGCGCTGGCCCTGGCCCGCAGCCAGGCCTACAGCCGCCGCTGCAATGTTGTCGTCTGTAAGAGCAGTGACCAGGAGAACTGCAGCACCAACCAGGTAGTCGAGTGGGAAGATGGCTGGATCGTCTTTGTCGACCAAAACAACAATAGAACCAAACAAGACAACGAGATCATCTTACGCAGATCCAGCGGACTGCATGGCGAAAATACCTTGCGTCCGGATGCTGTCTTTTCGAACTACATCGCCTTTGTGGCGGATGGACGCAGCATTGGCAACGGCAGCACGGAGCCGCCAACCCAGGGACGTTTCACGCTGTGCGATTCGCGTGGTGCCGAGCATGCGCGCGTGGTTGAGATTTCGCCGATCGGCCGTGCGCGGGCTGACCCGGATGCGATTGGCACCTGTCCGCAAAACTAGCGGCCCGGATCCCAGAGCAGGCCAGATCCGCGCCAAGTCCAAGATGCATTCAATATCATGACCGGCTATCGAGTAACTGGCTTTTCGATGCTTGAAACCATGGTGGCTGCGATGGTGTTCGCATTCGGCGCCATCGGCGCGACCGGCATGCAGATTCTGGCCACTGAGGCAAACCATGAGGCCATGTATCGCACCCGGGCCGTCTATCTCGCCACCGACCTGATTGAAAGGCTGCGCGACAATCCGGAGGGACTGGAGACCTACGACAGCTCCGCGGACAACCTTTGGCGGATCGTTGGCAGCCACAGCATCAGCAAGGAGCCGGAACCGGATTGCGTCAGCACCTCTTGTACACCGCAGCAACTCGCGACACACGACCTCTGGGCATGGGAGCAAGTGCTTGACGGCAAAGACGTATACCGCGAAGGCGTAAGCGCCACGGGCGGGCTACCCAGCCCGACAGGCTGCATTCGTTACCTCGGCGACGGTCAGGTCGAACTGGCAATCGCATGGTTTGGCCGACGCAGCATGTCGAATGCAATCTTAGCCACGAGCTGCACGGTAGCGGATCGTTATGGCAATCAAGATGAATATCGCCGAGTGTTATATCTGCGTACCTACCTATCACAATGAAGCTCGCAAACCGACATCGTCCGTTTTATTCCCGGCGCGTGAAAGAACGCCCACCAACGCGAGGCTTCTCGATCGCTGAGATACTGGTTGCGGTGGCGCTTGGATTGCTCGTACTGGTTGGCATTGTCGGCCTGTTTGTTACCAATAAGCGAGTTTATTCCAATACGGTGCAAACTTCCGAGTTACAAGAAAACGGACGGTTCGCAATAGAGTACCTGTTGCAGGACTTGCGTCACGCTTATTTTTTTGGCGAAAAGCATTACGACACCATCGAAACCGACGCTGATCCAAGCGCCCCGAAAAACGCGGATGTCTATGAAGATGCGGATTATCATAACTGCGACGGACCGGACGCGATCTACATCTTCAATGATAAGTCGGCTCCAGTCTCGGCGCCGGTGCGTGGTGTCGCAAGGTTGCCCCTAGCGTATAACAATACGACATCGGAAGCGATTGGCTGCATCAGCGACGCGGCGACCAAGCCTGATATTCCATCCGATATCCTGATACTCAAATCGGTCAAAAGCAGACCTCTTGATCGTATCGAAGATTTGACCTATGGCACCGTCTACATTGCGTCCAATCGTTCCAGCGGCGTAATGCGACTGTATACCGCTGGCACGGTCATGCCATCGAACTCCGAAAGTTGTACCGGCCGAGCAGAAGAATGCTTGCCCTATGGCTCGTATTGGCCCTATCACTTTGCTGCCTATTATGTACGTGATCCCGGTGGTAATGCTCCATTCATGCTTGCGCGTAAGATCATGCAATGGGACGATGGCCAGGGTATGAAGGTGGTCACCCAAGACCTGATCGAAGGCGTTGAAGGCATGCGCTTCCTGTATGGCATCGAAGGCGACAATGGGGTGCTGACATTTCAGACTGCGGATAATGTGACAAATTGGGCCGATGTGGTTGCGGTCAGGCTTTACCTATTGCTAAGCACATTAGAACCAGACGCCAGCTATAGAGATGAAAACAGCTATACGATGGGAGATACGACCGTCACCTCGACGCGAGGGTCGCATTATCGCCGTATTCTTCTGACCACAACCGTCATGTTACGCAACCAACCCATGGGCGATTCCTGAGCATCGACGATGAACATCCAGCCACATGCTGTACATGGGGCGCCGAGGACGCGCTTGCGGGGAGTCGCCTTGGTGATCAGCCTGATCATCCTGTTTGTGCTGGCGCTCCTCGGCGTATCGACAATGAGCACGACAACCATGCAACTGCGCATTGCAAGCGATACGGAAATGCAGGCACGATCGTTCCAAGCGGCGGAAGCCGGTGTGGCTGCCGCGATGACCCTGGCTTTTGACGACCCCGGCATGCTGATCTTCGAAGACGACAGCGCGGTGGTGAATTTTGCCGCTATGGATCCGAATCCATTGAGTCACATGGGGCAGGATATCCCGGCGGTTACCGTGGTTGTGTCCGGTGACCGGGTAGGCAGCTGCGAACGCTCCGAGCGGGCATCCAGCAGCGATATCATCGGCTGTAGTGCGTTCGATCTTGTCAGCACCCATGCATCCGGAGGCGCCGATGTCGCCCGGAATGCGGCGACAACCACGCTGCGCCTCGGCATCTCACAACAGATTATCGCCGAGAATTGAAATGACCGTTGCCTGATCAATTTGTATTTCAAGCGCAGTTCGGTCACCCGGCGCTTGTCTGTTCTACGCTGCCCCATGGGTAGACCAGCACAAGGGTCCACGTGCGTCGACCACCGCGCTTGTTGGCTTCCCGCTCGGCATTGTTGACCGAGGTATGCCCCGATGACAAAACCTGTCTCTCTTCTCCTTACCCAGGGCAAACGCATCTAAATTTCCCATTTTAGGCCGCCTGTAGGACATCTAGTAACTGCTCAAGATAATCTGTATCCCAGCCGGCACGGAGTCGCTTTAATTTAATGCTTTTCTTTGAGGTCGTATCTTTCCTGAGAATATTGAGTGCAATGTGCCGTAGGATGGAATAGTTTTCAGGTGCATGACCTTTTCGCGTTCGATTGGCATCTTCGGAAAAGGACACATCCAGAACCCAATGCAGTGAATTCTCAATTCCCCAATGAGAGCGAACCGCTTGGGCAAATCGTTTAACATCGCCTGACAGGCTGGCAATGAAATAGCGCCGGTCCGTGGTTACTTTTTTTCCATCATCTCGAATCGACTCTACCATCCCGATACCCCGGAAACCTTTCCATTGTTCGGCGTAATGCCCTAAGGAATGATCAGTGAAATAATAATACCGACGCGTCTCCAGGCGACCATGGTTTTTCTCTTTCGTTTCAAGAAAAACACTCGCATCCCGGCAGCATTGGTCGAGATCGACCGATTCGAACCAAGCGATGACATCTTGATGAAAAGTGCTCTGGTTGCCTTTCAATGAAAATACCCAATCTGCTTGTTTTTCAACAATTTTCTCCGCAATCTTCTTTTGGCATCCCATCGCGTCGATACTGACTACACAGCCTTTGATCTCCAGTAAATCCAACAATTTCGGTATCGCTGTAATTTCATTTGATTTTTCTTCGGTCTTGAGTTGACCCAATACGAGCGATGAGTGACAAGCCCACGCACTCACCATGTGAATTGCCTTATTTCCATTAGCTCTATCATGCGATCTGCGCACCGTTTTCCCATCGATCGGTATAATATCCCCATCAAACTTCGGCTCTATCGACTTCACCCAGGAGATGAAACAGGTTCGGAATTGATCGGGGTCAATACGGGCAAATACACGATTGAACGTGTCATGCGAGGGAATCCCATTGGGCAATTCCAAAAACTTCCGTAACCACTGTTCATGGGTTTGACCAAACTCCTCCATCGCATCCCAGCTCTCTCCCATACATAACGTCGAACAAATCGCTATCGTTATGATATCAGCCAGCTTATGCCTTTTTGTCCTGTCGATACGGGGGTCGTTCAGATCGGAAAAATGACCGGCGATTGTCGTATCTTTTTCCTCTTCATTTATAGGTCTGATCATTCCCATTTTAATAACCCTCTATTAAATCATATGATCTTCAATTTTCGCCATCATAACACATTGTTTTCTAAATATTTTTAGATGCGTTTGCCCTGTCTCCTTACCCTAGGTCTCGCACTGGCCATGCTGTTCCCGGTTGCAGTTGCCGACGACACAGAGATCTTTCTGACTCAATTCAGCGGTACTGGAGCCAGCAGCGGTCGACCCAAAGTTTTAATTGTGTTTGATAATTCCGGCAGCATGCGCAACGGGGTGCCGCAATCCAAACCGGATTACGACCCGAATATCGATTGGAGCGACCGTAACGTCTATCCAGGAGCTCCGATCAACTTCCGACAGGACAGAATCTATTGGTCGTTCGATGGCACACCACCCATTATCGATACGGATCGATACGTACCGACCACGTCCAACCGATGCCAGACATCAATCACACCCCTGGGGGTGACCGGCCGATATACCGATTTCCTCCGGGTTTGGCGTGAAGGGATCGGTATAATTGAAACGGAATCGGTGTCGGAATGCGAATGTCAGTATCGTTATTATTACGATAATAGTTGGCGTCGGTCATATTGGCAAATCGGTGAAAACGACTGTCAAAGTCGCGATTATTGGAAGGTCAGCTACAGATGGCAGTGCACCATCACCGAAAAAGATGTGTATGGCGAAATCGATATTTGGCGAACTGTCGAGGATAACAATGACACCCGCAATACAACGCATTTGGAATGTGCCGCAGACATCGATAATGAAGACCCATCCAATCCGAATACCGACGACGGTTGGGCAGTCGACCGAAATGGGCCATTCCAGGACAATCGTGCAGGCGACCCCTGGGATACCTGGGAAAAGCGACATGATAGCGAACTTCTGCGCACCCTGTTTACCGGCAATTATCTTGCCTGGTACTACAACGATGATCTTGTCGAGAATCGGAGCAAAATGGAGATTGCCCAGGATGTTGTCACCGAATTGGTCACAAACAATCCGCAGATCGATTTTGGATTGATGCTGTTTAATTATAATGACGGAAATAATAGGAACGGCGGTCGCGTCGTACGACATCTGTCGCGGATGGACGAAGACGATCGCAACAGCCTCGTCCAACTGATCGATTCTCTGACACCTGAGACCTGGACTCCGCTCTGCGAAACCTTCTATGAAGCCTATCGTTACATTGCTAAACCTGGAAATAATTCGCAAACGGTCTATTTTGGCAACGATGACAGCAGCCGTGTGCCATATCGGGACGCGTGCGCGGAGTGGGATAACGGTACAAGTTGCACCCTGGACGGAACCTATAATTCGCCGATGGGAGATTGCGAAAACATCTACACCATCGTCATGACGGATGGCAGGCCCACCTATGATACCGATGCCAATTATTTGGCTCGAAGCTTACCCGGTATCTCCAGCTGTGGCCGATACGAATTCGACAGCAATCAGGGCACCTTGGAAAACTGCATGCCGATGCTGGCCAAATACATGTTCGAGACCGATCTCGATGGACAGTGGGAAAATGGAAATCAACGCGCGGTTACCTACACGATCGGCTTTTTGACGGACCAGGCACTGTTGAGCGATACCGCGGAGTTTGGTGGCGGAACCTATTATACTGCCTACAATGCCCACGAGCTGGCCGATGCCTTTCAGGCCACATTGACGGAAATCCTGTCCAGCAACACCTCGTTTGCCGCACCCGCGGTGGCCGTGGATGCCTATAACCGAACCAAGAGCTTGAAGGCCGAGTACATCGCGATGTTTCGGCCCATGTCGCGCCCGCGCTGGCCGGGAAATCTGAAAAAACTGGAAATGCGCAATATTGGCGACGGCTTCGAGGTGGTGGTGGATAAGCTGGGTGTGCGGGCGGTCGACCCGGTAACCGGAAATATAAAGGATACCGCAACCACATTCTGGACCACACTGGGCGTAGACGGCATGGAGGTCGACGAGGGCGGGGCGGGCGAACGCTTGATCCTGCGCGACCCAAGAACCCGAACATTACTGACCAACACCGGCGACCTGAATACCCTGGAAACCTTTGATACCAACAACGACGCATTGACTGAAGCTATGTTCGGTGCCGCGGACTCCAGCACCCGCGATCGCTACATCGACTGGATGCGAGGGATTGATGTACAGGATGAGGACAGTGATGACGATCGCACCGATACGCGTCCCTGGATCATCGGCGATGTGATGCATTCGACCCCCGAGGCAATTAATTTCGGCAATCCCGATGATCCGAATTCTCCTGATGTTCGCGTCGTCTTTGGCACCAACGCCGGCTTCCTGCATATGATCGAAAGCGATACCGGGGATGAAAGCTGGGCCTTTTTCCCCAAGGAATTGGCCCCGATCGTGCGCATCCTTTACGACAACGATCCCGCGGATGTGCATCCCTACGGCGTCGACGGAGCGCCAGCGGTTTGGATAGAAGATCAAAACGGCGACGGCGATATCGTTGCCGACGACGGCGATCGTGTCTATCTCTACTTTGGCTTGCGTCGTGGAAGTGTGGATGCCGAGCGGCTTGGGGGCGCCTATTTCGCGCTTGACATCAGCGATCCGGATCAGCCAGCCAGTTTGTGGCAGATCGATCAAACCGACTTGCCGGAGCTTGGCCAGAGCTGGTCCAAACCAGCGCCGACGCGTGTGCCTGGATATGCCAACCCAGTGGTTATCATCGGCGCCGGCTACGATACCAACAAGGATGACCTGGGTGTTGGCACCAGCGACCTGGCCGGCCGGGGCATCTATGTATTAGACGCTCTTAATGGAAGCTTGGTGTGGGGTATAACGCCGGGTGCCAGCAGCGACACGAACC
Source organism: Thiohalocapsa sp. PB-PSB1 (assembly GCA_016745215.1). GTDB lineage: Bacteria > Pseudomonadota > Gammaproteobacteria > Chromatiales > Chromatiaceae > Thiohalocapsa. The sequence goes on along the minus strand of CP050890.1, from coordinate 830,092 downwards.
TGGAGGAAACCGGTCTGCAGGACTCTGTTCCAATGCCGGTGACGACGCTCGACAGCAATGGCGATCATGTGACCGATCGCATCTATTTTGCCGACACCGGGGGGAACGTTTGGCGTGTCGATCTCATCGATGATAATCCGAATAACTGGTCGATTTTCAAATTCGCTTCCCTGGGTGGCAACACGCAGGCCAATGACCGGCGTTTTACGGATCGGATCGATGTTGTCATCACCAGATACAGCGGCCTATCTTATGACGCCCTGCTGCTTGGCAGCGGGAATCGCGCACACCCACTGGAGCGGAATGTGAATGACCGTTTTTACATGCTGCGCGATTTCGATACCCAGAGTTTGCTGCATGTGCCGGACGATGGCGACCCTGATACCAATGCTTGCAATAACCCGGATCTCAATCCAGATTTACTGCCCTGCACGGAGATACCGCCGGTGATCACCGAGAACGAACTGTTCGATGCCACCGCAAATCTGATTCAGGATGGCAGCGACGATCAAAAAACCGCGGCGCGCGCGCAATTGGCCTCATCGCAGACCAAGGGTTGGTTCATCACGTTAGAAAAAACGGGAGAGAAGAACCTCTCACGTGCGATCACATTGCAAGGCCGTGTGTTTTTTACCACTTTTGTGCCGTCCGATCCTCTCGACCCGGAATTCGAGTATGTATGCCGACCGCGGGAGGGCACAGGCTTCCTCTACGCTGTTGGATTGCACGATGCGATTGCAATGTATGATTGGTCGGCACCCTTTGATAACGCCTTGAACAAGACCGACCGCAGCAAAGCGATCAAGGATCATATCCCCGACTACCCGGTAGCCTACTTTGGCGATGCCGAGATCGGTCTGGTTGGCGTCGGTGCCGGTACCGATGGCTCGGGCATTGAGCGTACCGAATTGTCGCTTTCCCCGAAGCCGGTCTACTGGATGGAGGAGGAAGACTAATGGATCGGTTTGTGCCTTCTCCCGTCCTTTGCCATCGCCACACAGGATCTCGCAGCAATCGACAGTTTGACACCCGATAACCAGATTCAAACCAATGCAAGACAATCATCATCATGGCATCCTTGTTCGCCCCGATGGCAGCGGCGCTGATGATCGTTGCCGCCAGCCCATTATTTGCACAACTATCCACCGCGACACCGGAGTACAAATGTTACGCCAGCATGATGGATAACACACGCACCGTGTTATTTTTCTACCAACAAGGCAACCTCCCGGAGCGCTTCTCCGACCAGGCAAACATTGCTCGAGCGGACATCCCGGATTCCATGCGCAAACAGTTGGTCATGGTGCATGAATGCGTGCTGCGGCAATTGGAGTTCTCCGATCCGGCCGCTGGCGAGCTTGAAGCGATGTTGCCACAATGACCAGCAATAACATTGCAGTGAACGAATCCCAGCGCAGGCTCAGCTATTGGCATGACGGCCCAACGATGGCCTTGTCCCGACCGTTGCGGCGGATCTGTATCCAGGTTACGCTGAAGCGCTCCATGGCGTTCTCTCGGCAATCCCCGGTTCGAGGACTCCTAAAGCCCAGCTTGGCTGCCGGCTTCACAATCACGGAACTACTGATTGCCGTGGCGATCCTGAGCATTTTGATCGCGGTGGCGCTGCCCAGCTATCAAAGCCATATGTTGAAGGCTCGCCGCAATGAAGGACAATCGCTATTATTGGACGTCGCCGCACGCCAGGAGCAGTATTACGGCGACAACAGAACTTTTACCGAGGACATGACGCAGCTCGGCTATGCGGCCGATCCGGTGATCAGCGAGAACGGAAATTATGCCATCGACGCGGTGGCGGGAACGACCAACTCAATTGCCACCAGTTTTCTGGCCACCGCAACCCGGATCGGCAAGCAACTTTATGACACTGCTTGCGGCGATTTCACCATCGATTCCGATGGTCGTACTCGAGTCGTCAACTATGCGGGCTATGACAGCGATCCGCCCGCGGATGCGCCGATCAATTGTTGGTGATTTGGTGCATCTATGCGACCATTTCCGAAGCCCCTGCTGTTTGATATTCATGCTTCAGCCTCGGTATCGACGGCAGGCCAATCATTGAACCAGCAGTCCAGCCGGCGGTCGAGCGGTTGCATGCAAGCTCCGCACGCTTCGGTGCGGATCGATAAGCATGGGATCGCAGGTCAAGCCATCCCTTGCAACCCAAGGCTATATAAGGATAGAGTAATACTCTTCGCCAAGCTTTCCCGAATTCGCAGAAACTTCAGCGGTACCATCATGAACGAGATTCAACGCACGATGCGCTCCATCATCCAGCGCATCGCCACCGGCCCGGAACTATCAAAAGATATCTCGCTGGAAGAGGCGCGGATCGGTATGCAAGCCATCCTCGACGCGGAGGTCGATCCGGTGCAGGCCGGCATCTTTATGATTGCATTGCGCATGAAGCGCGAGACCGATGACGAGCAGCGCGGTGTGTTGGATGCAGCACGCGCAGCCACCCAGCACGTAGTCGCCGAGGTGGACGACGTAGTGGACATCGCCGATCCCTACGATGGATACAATCGTTGTCTGCCGGCATCCCCATTTTTGCCATTGGTGTTGGCCGAATGTGGCGTACCAGCCGTAAGCCATGGCCTGAATGAAGTGGGGCCGAAGTTCGGCGTCACCCATCGACACGTGCTGCAGGCGGCTGGCATCAATGTGGATCTGTCGCCAGAGGATGCCGCGGCGCGCCTGTCGAACCCGGACATTGGCTGGACCTATGTCGATCAGCGCGCCTTCGCGCCCAAACTGCACAATCTTGTGCCGTTGCGCGGCACCGTCGTCAAGCGCCAGGTTCTGACCACGGTGGAAGTGCTGTTACGCCCGATCCACGGTCGCAAGAAAACGCATCTCGTGACCGGCTATGTGCACAAGCCCTATCCGCGGATCTACGCCCTACTGGCCCGGCACGCGGGGTTCGACTCGGCATTGCTGGTGCGTGGCGTCGAGGGGGGCGTGGTGCCATCCTTGCGTCAAACCGGAGTTTGCTTCAATTACCAACACCTGAGCGAGGAACAATCCTTCGACATCGATCCCGTCGCTATCGGCATCGAGCAGAATATACGTGCGGTTCCGCTGCCGGATGATCTACCCACGACCAATCGGCCGGGAGATGACATCGCCGTCGCCGTTGACGTTCAGGCCACTGCCGCGGCTGCTGCGCAGGCCGGCATGGCCGCGCTCAAGGGTACCCGTGGGCCGAGCTACGACAGCCTGGTGTTTGCTGGTGCGCTGGTGCTTTGGCATCTGGGCCGGGAGAGCACATTGCAGGCTGGCGCCGACCGCATTCGCGCGGCATTGGACTCGGGTGCCGCAGCCCAGCGACTGCAATGAGGTAATGCAACAATGGACAAACCTTTTGTTGCGGTGGCCACTGTCGATGAAATCGCGACCGGCAAATTCGTCAAAGTCGAAGTCGACCGACGCGACTTCATCATTGCCCGCGTTGATGATAATTATTATGCGGTTGAAGACAACTGCAGCCACGAGGACTATCCGCTGTCCTACGGTTGCCTGGACGGCAAGCGCATTAAATGTTCGTTACACGGCAGCCGTTTCAGCCTTGAAACCGGTATTCCGGAGGACGAACCGGCAGATCAACCCATTGCCACCTATCGGGTACAAGTTGCCGATGGCAAAATCTGGCTTGACCCGAGCAGGCCGTTAACGAGTTAGCGCAATAACTCGCTCAGCGGTGAATGGGTATATGCCGGTCGTCAACCGCATCCGGCTCCTGCATTGATGCAGCCAATGAAGCCAAGAGAGCCTCTTCATCAGCGGCGGGATGTTCCTGCTTTGCAATCCGGGTAATCTGCACCTCGGCGGCATTGATCGCTTTGAGCAAGCCTTGGCGAATCTCGGTGAGTTCATAGTGATCTTTAAGCTCCAGCTCGATCAGTGGCAATCCGGCGGTTGCACAGATAGTCTTGATTCCAGCTAGGTTCTTCCGCCTGGCCTTTGCATGCGGCTCCCTGCTCGCCAATACCGCGCACAAGGGATAACCATCCACTGCTGAGCAGATCAGAAAGTCCAGCACTTTACCCAGCAATTGACCCATGGCTTTGCGCTCCTGGCGCCATCCCAGGTCCGGCTCAGGCTGTACTACCTGCGACAAATTCACCTTGACCAATACGCGAAAGTTGTCGCCTACGGCCTCTTCGATGGTTGCAAGACACAGCCGCTCTTCAACAGATAGGAAGATCTCGCGGCGTTCGAATGGAAGCGTCGCGGCACCGATCTGAAGCGCACGTAGGCCGCTTAACAGCAAATGCGCAATCATTAAACCGGCCATAAAAACAAGCAAATAGAAAGGTTGCAATGGGCGGCTCCGACAGTAGGGAGAGTAGGGCAGATGGCTTCCAATTTTAGCCGCAAATGGGCTTGAGTGCTAAGACTGTGCAAATAGTCGAGCCTTATGCTCAGGGTGCCGCGCCCAAGGAGAGGTCTATATTCTTGGTCGGGATCGGGATCGACAATTCCGCATTTACAAACCCATGGTTTTTGGCTCGAAACGCCAACATCAACGGCGGTTCCGGTCTCCGCGAGTGCTTGTATTGTCTTGCTGCGCCGACTCCTGCCCTCTATGTTGATCGGCAGTTCCAAATAATACGCCGGCGATTTTGTGCGCTAAAAATTTCTAAACAACTGAATACATGAGTATAGTATTTAGGATTTAGAATTGCTGCCCATTGACGGCGGTCGCCCTATTTGCCCCATCTGGTGGCGCCTTGCCTAATGCGCGTTTGGCTGGCTTGCGTGGTTCGTCCGCCGTGATCCACCGACCTGTTGTAGAAGCAGCAACAACAGCGTATCGTGCAGCGAGCGTCAATGCGACCTGCTTTTCACCCATTGTTTCACTGCCCCAGGTTTCTTTTACTCCATGCTCGAGGTTGCGGCCTTAGCTTGTCGACGTGGCGACCGGCGTCTGTTCGTGGATCTTAGCTTTACGCTCGAGCCGCAGACCTTACTCCACGTGCGCGGGCGCAACGGTAGCGGTAAGACGACGCTACTGCGTGTATTGTGCGGACTGTTACGACCAGATTTGGGTACCATTCGCTGGCGTGGGCAGGATATTGATCAATTGGCCGAAGACTATCGGCGCGATCTGCTCTACTTCGGGCATCTGAATGGCATTAAAGGGGATCTGACCGGCTTGGAGAATCTGCGCATCGCGGCTGTTCTCGATCAGGATCCGGTCGACAACCGGGAGATCTTCCAGGCGCTGCACCGCATTGGGCTCGATGGTTTCGAAGACCTGCCCACTCGCATGCTGTCTCAGGGACAAAAAAAGCGGGTTGCCCTGGCGCGCCTGATGCTGAGCAAGGCGCCACTGTGGATCTTGGATGAGCCCTTCACCGCGTTGGACACCGATGCCGTGGAATTACTGCAGCAATTGATCGCGGATCGGGTCGCGGCCGGAGGGGCGGTCGTACTGACCACCCACCAGCAGGTTGCCTTGACGCGTGGTGCAATCCAGCGCCTGACACTGGGCCTTGATGACACCGCGTCCTGTGCTTGAGCTGCTGACATGTTGAGAGTATTTGCCTGCATTCTCTATCGCGATCTGACGCTCGCGCTACGTCGACGCACCGACGTGCTCACGACATTATTCTTTTTCATTATCGTTGTCAGCCTATTCCCTCTCGGCGTCGGCAGCGAGCGCGAGACCTTGCGCCAGCTTGGCCCTGGCGTGGTCTGGGTGGCAGCATTGCTCGCCTCGATGCTGGCGCTGGAACGCTTGTTTGCGGCAGACTTCGACGATGGCACCTTGGAGCAGATGCTGCTCACCGGCCAGCCATTGTCGCTGTTAGTGCTTGCCAAGGTGCTGGCCCACTGGCTGCTGACCGGTCTGCCGCTGGTGATCGTCGCGCCCTTGGTGGCGATGCAATATCACCTGACTGACGCCGCTGTTTGGGTCATGATGGCATCGCTAGCGATCGGCACCCCCATTCTGAGCTTGCTCGGAGCCATTGGCGCCGCGCTGACGCTAGGCTTGCGCGGCGGAGGTATCCTGCTGTCATTGTTGATTCTTCCGCTGTACATTCCCGTGTTGGTTTATGGATCGGGCGCCGTGAGCGTCAGCATGATCGAAATTGCCGATATCCAGCCCTACTTTTCGTTGCTTGGAGCCTTTCTGCTTGTCGCATTGATTTTTGCACCGCTTGCCTCGGCAGCAGCATTGCATATTTCGATTGAGTGACGACAACCATCCTGGTTCACCCTAGGCTGTTTTTATTCGCCTTTCAGAACAACATAGAATCTATTCCATCGGGCTTGAGATACAGCCGATTCAAACGCGATAAGACGCGCTATACTGTTTGGCTCGATCAAGATCATTAAGATGCACTGGTTCAAATTCGCCTCTCCTAACACCTTCTACCCGCTTGCCGGTCGCCTCCTGCCTTGGCTTGCCGGTGCGGCATTGCTGTTGATCCTGTTCTCGCTCTACTGGGGCTTTTTCGAAACGCCGGAGCGCCTCGGCGGCAGCAACCCGCAAAAGGAGTATTACCGCATTATCGTTATCCATGTGCCGGCGGCCTGGATGTCCATGTGGTTATATCTGGTACTTGCGGCCTGGTCCGCCATCGGTCTGGTGTTCAATACCCGACTCAGTTTCATGATGGCTAACGCAATCGCCCCCACCGGCGCAATTTTTACCTTCATCGCCTTGTGGACCGGCGCTTTCTGGGGGCGGCCGAGCTGGGGCACCTACTGGGATTGGGATCCGCGCCTCACTTCAGAATTGATTCTATTCTTTCTTTACATCGGCTACATCGCGTTGCACTCGGCCATTGACGACACCCGCCGCGCGGACCGTGCCGCGGCATTGTTGGCCATCGTCGGCCTGGTGATGCTGCCGGTCATTTTCTGGTCCATCAATTGCCCAGATCCGAACCAGTGCGCGGCATTGCACCAACGCTCGTCATTGTCGAAGATCGAGAGCAATATCCTGGCCGCAATGCTGACCATGACCCTGGGGTTCTGGCTGTACTCCTTTGCAACAGCATTTTCGCGATTGCGCGGCATCATTTTGATGCGCGAGGCGGACAGCACCTGGGTACGGGACATCATCGCCCAGGAGGCACCTGCCCGGGAGGAACCCGTATAATGGCCAGCATGATCGAGTCCGGCATCGAATTCTTCCGCCAGGGCGGCTATGCTTTTTACGTCTGGAGTGCGTTCGGGCTGACCTTTGTGCTGTTGATCGCCGAGACTCTGCAATTACGCCAAAATCGTAGAACCATTTTGTCTCGCATCGGTCGATTAGTGCAGTTGCGTAACTCACACACCGGGATGGCTGACATCCCATCTACCAGAGTCAATGCCAGCGATGATTCAGCCGCGAGGCAGCCCGCGGCCGATTCCGCGAACCGATCTGGAAAACAATCTCCGAGAGCTTGAACATGAGAGCAAGACAAAAACGTATGCTGTTCGTTGGCACTGCCATAGTCGGTGTCGGTATTGCCGCGGCCCTAGCGCTTAACGCATTGCAGAGTAACATCGCATACTTTTTCAGTCCGAGCCAGGTAATGGCCAGTGAACATCCTCAGGACGCAGTATTTCGAGTGGGCGGACTAGTAGTCAAGGATTCATTACAGCGCCAGCCGGATGGTTTGACCGTACGCTTCGATGTCACCGATAATGCGGCCATCGTACCCATCGTCTACACCGGCATCTTGCCCGACCTGTTCAGCGAGGGCCAGGGTGTGGTCGCTAAGGGGCGTATCGGTGAGAACGGCACCTTCCGCGCTGACGAAGTGCTAGCCAAACATGACGAATCGTACATGCCGCCAGAGGTAGCTGATACGCTGAAAACCGCCCATGTGGATGGCGCGGTCGAGGCGACTGCCTCATCCCTGCAAGGGGAGAAAATCAGCCAATGATCCCCGAACTCGGACAGGTCGCGCTCATCCTGGCGTTGCTTCTGGCAATCGCTCAGGCGTCTCTCCCCCTGGCTGGCTCATTATCCGGCAACCGGCCCTGGATGCATATGGCGCGACCGCTGGCCTACGGACAATTCACCTTTCTGATTCTCGCCTTTGCCTGTCTGGTACAGGCTTTCCTGACCAGCGACTTTTCTGTGCTCTATGTCGCCCAACAGTCCAACACCCTGTTGCCGGTCATATATAAGATCTCGGCGGTATGGGGAGGGCACGAGGGTTCTCTACTGCTGTGGGTGCTGTTTATGGCGGCCTGGGGCGCCGCGCTTGCCCTATTCAGTAAAAACCTGCCGCTCAAGGTAATTGCACAAGTGCTCTCGGTGCAGGGAATGATCGCCATCGGTTTCCTGCTCTTCATGCTGCTCACATCCGGTCCGTTCGAACGCCTGTTTCCGGTTCCTCCAGAAGGCCGGGATTTGAACCCACTGCTGCAGGACTTCGGGCTCGCCATTCACCCGCCCATGCTCTACATGGGCTATGTTGGATTTTCGGTTGCCTTCGCCTTCGCCATCGCCGCGCTGATCGGTGGCCGTCTGGATGCCGCTTGGGCGCGCTGGTCGCGACCCTGGACCACGGTCGCCTGGGTATTCTTGACCATCGGTATCGCACTTGGCTCCTGGTGGGCCTACTATGAGCTCGGCTGGGGCGGCTGGTGGTTTTGGGATCCGGTCGAAAACGCCTCATTGATGCCCTGGCTAGTGGGCACCGCACTGATCCATTCCCTGGCGGTGACCGAAAAGCGCGGCGCATTCAAGAGCTGGACCGTGCTATTGGCCATTTTTGCTTTCTCTCTCAGCCTGCTCGGAACCTTCCTAGTGCGCTCTGGCGTGCTCACTTCAGTGCATGCCTTCGCCACCGATCCCGAGCGTGGTCTCTTTATTCTGATCTTCTTATGCATTGTGATCGGTGGCTCCCTGGCACTCTATGCCTGGCGCGCCCCCGAGGTTTCCGGTGGCGGACGCTTTGACATGATTTCCCGTGAAAGCGCATTACTGGGTAACAACCTGCTATTTGTTGCCTTTACTGTGTTGGTCTTATTCGGCACCCTGGCACCACTGATCTATGAAGCCTTCGACTGGGGAAAGATCTCGGTTGGTTTTCCCTGGTTCAATAAAATGTTCATCGCCCTGGCACCCTTTCTAGCCTTGCTGCTCGGCCTTGGTCCAGCCCTGCGCTGGAAACATGACGAGCCGGCGCGCATCGTGAAAATGCTGTGGATTGCCTTCGCCCTGAGCATGCTGGTTTTAGCGCTTTCGGCACTACCGATCTTCAGCGGCGGGCATCTCTGGGTGCCCATCGGCCTGGCGCTAGCCGCCTGGCTGTTGTTTTCCCATCTACGCATCGTCAGCGAACGTCTGAAGAACAAGCAAGGCTTAGCTGCGTTGATTGCCGATCTGCGCGGCAGTGGACGCAGCTTTTACGGCATGGTCACGGCCCATCTGGGAGTCGCAATCTTCATCGTCGGCGTCACCATGGTATCCAACTTTCAGACTGAGCAGGATGTACGTATGTCCCCGGGGGACAGTCACACAATAGCCGGTTATCGGTTCGAGTTCCTTGGCGCCGTAATGGCCTCGGGTCCGAATTATCGCGCAAACCGCGGTCGTTTTCTGGTGTATAAAGACGATCGGCAAATTGCCGAACTGTTCCCGGAAAAACGCAGCTATCTGGGCGGCGGCATGCCCATGACCGAGGCGGCTATCGATGCCGGCCTGTTCCGCGACATCTACGTCTCCCTTGGTGAGCCGGTCGGCGGCGGCGACTGGGCATTGCGACTGTATTACAAGCCCTATGTGCGTTGGATTTGGCTCGGCGCCATCTTCATGGCCATTGGCGGTCTGCTCGCGGTGACCGATCCACGCTACCGCACTGCCCGTGTCCGCTCCATGACACCGATCGGCAGCGCCACGGCGAGGGCCTGAGCCATGGACACATCGACAACCACCGCTTCCACACCCCATTCCCGCCGGATCATTATTGCATTGGTTCCGCTGATCTTGTTTGCCGCCTTGGTCGCACTGTTGATTTTCGGATTGCAAACCGACCCGCGCAAGGTACCCTCGCCGCTAGTGGGTAAGCCGGTACCACAATTCACCCTGCCTGAACTGACCGATCCGGGCCGCAATGTCAGTGACGCCGATCTCAAGGGCAAGATTTCGCTGGTCAATGTTTGGGCTTCCTGGTGCAGCTCCTGCCGTGCCGAGCATCAAGCCCTGATGGCCTTATCGGACATACCGGATTTTCAGATCGTCGGGCTGAACTGGAAAGACGACGTAACCAATGCAATGCAAGTGCTGCGTTTAACTGGAAACCCCTATGATATGAATGGTTACGACCCGGACAACGAGGTCGGTATCGACTGGGGCGTCTACGGCGCTCCAGAAACTTTCGTCGTCGACAAAAACGGCATGATTCGCTACAAGCATATCGGACCAATTGACCGAACCGTATGGGAAAAGACCCTACAGCCACTTGTAGCCCAATTGAAAGCGGAAGATTAATCTACTTGGCATGCCCTCGGTAATTCGCATCCTTCTCCTATCCGTCCTCCTATTGACCGGCTCCCTGGTTGGCTCCTACACATTGGAGGAATTCACCTTTGACAGTCCAGAGCAGCAGGCGCAGTTCCGCGAATTGATCGGCAAGCTGCGCTGCCTGGTCTGTCAAAACGAGTCGCTGGCGGGTTCCCAGGCGGAACTTGCGCAGGATCTCCGTAATGAAGTCTATAGCATGCTGCGCGCGGGTCAGTCTCAGGACGAGGTGCTTGACTTCCTGGTCTCCCGCTATGGCGATTTTGTACTCTATGATCCGCCGCTGAAGCCCTCGACCTACATACTCTGGTTTGGCCCTTTCATACTGATTGGCATCGGCTTGCTGGTCTACCTGCTCACATTGGCGCGTAACAAGGCAACCCCGGAACAAGGGCTCAGCACAGAGGAACGCGAGCGCCTGGCAGCCATGCTCGCCGAACGAGGGAATAAAACGGGACCACATACATGATTGTTTTCTGGATTTTGGTTGCCGGTCTTGCGGGCCTGGCATTGCTGTTTGCGCTTGCCCCCCTGCTGGGCACCTCGGCAGCCGCCGAGGACCAAAACGAGATCAATCTGGACGAGATCAACCTCCAGTTATTCAAACAGAAGGTCGCCGAATTAGATGCCGATCTAACGACCGGCAAGCTGGATCAGAGCCAATACGACGCAGCCAGGCAGGATCTGGAGCGGGAAGCGCTGAACAACATCCGCGGCGACCAGCCCAAGCCCGCACAAGCCACTGCAACCGCAGCCGAATCCAATGCAAAACTCACGGCACGGCTGCTGCTCGTGATACTGCCTCTACTCACCGTAGGACTGTATTTGCTGCTCGGCAATCGGGACATCATACCTATGCTTGCGACCAGTGCAGCAGACCAGAGCCTCGCTGCTCGAGGCCATAGCGGTACGGCAGAAGGCATGCCAGCGCTGGACGTACTGGTCAAGCGGCTCGAGGAGCGAATGCAGCAGACCCCGAACGACGTTGAAGGCTGGGTTATGCTCGGGCGCACCTACTTCACTATGCGCGATACGACAAAAGCCGAAGCCGCGTTGGCAAAAGCGCACGAGTTAATGCCGACAGACAGCCAAGTGCTATTGACCTATGCCGAGGCAATCGCCGCCAATCAGGATAATAATCTGCAAGGTCGCCCATCGGAGTTGATTGCCCAGGCGTTGAAACTGAATCCGGAAGACGTGACCGCGCGCTGGTTATCTGGCATGTCCGCATTTCAGCGCGGGCAATACAACGCTGCCGTGGTCACATGGAAGAACGTGCTTGCCGAGCTCGACCCGAACAGCGAAGACGCCAACCAACTGCGCAGCTCCATCGCCAATGCCGAGCAACGCGCCGGAGTGCCGCCAGAGGCGCGCCAGGCCGCGCCCAGGGCGGCCCAGACGCAGAATGACAATGCCCGGAATCCAGCGGACCCCAGGCCCAACTCCCAACAGACCGCCGAGCTGATCAGCGATCAGCCAACCGAGGTCGCAACAGACACGCCAACCGCAGAACCCAATACGACAGACCAGGCCGCTGCCGGCATTCAAGTGACCGTCTCCTTGTCGCCTTCCATTGCCGACAACGCCGCTCCGGAAAGCACCGTCTTTATCTATGCCAAGGCCGCCGAAGGTCCGCCGATGCCATTGGCAGTGCAGCGGATCGGCGTTGCCGCGTTGCCCGCAACCGTAAGGCTTGATGACAGCATGGCGATGATGCCGACGCTGAAACTGTCGAGCTTTCCGCAGGTGATTGTCGGCGCCCGCGTCTCCTCCAGTGGCCAGGCTTTGCCGCAATCCGGGGACCTACAGGGCGAGACCGGACCAATCCCCAGCAACAGCGCGGAGCCGGTGTCCATCAGCATCGACCAGGTGCTCCCATAGGTGGAGGCTGCCTGAAGCCCAGCTACTTGATAACGGCAGCGATGACGCTGAATTAACGCTCTCTGCAAGGGGTGCTGCCTTCAAAGGAATGTAAGGATTTACCGCAGAGTCGCAGAGTGCGCAGAGGAGCCAAGGCGCCTCGCCCGCAAGCAGACCTTGACCAGCCGTGGGAGCCAGTCGGCGTAGGAGCCCGCTTGCGGGCGACCCGGCAAATGATGCCAGCGGAGCGGACGCGAGCGCCGCGCGTTTCCCGGGAGAAAGGCTGTAGGCCGCTGTCTTCTCGACAAATGAACTGAGGATACCCCAGGGTGCAACCCGCCCAGCGCGACTTGATTGGGATCAGGATCGGAATACACAGGCATGACATCAGGGCGTGAGAAACTGATGTTGACTGGGCGCTGCCTTCAAAGAATAAGAAGAACTGCATTCTGGTTGAATAGCTGAACATTCTACGCAGACAGCACCCTCTGAAGGTATGCCTGGTGCTTCACCCTGATCTCTTGTCTTGTCCGGCCAAGCGGCATCGATCGTAGGGTCAGAAAGGCCGGCCTGCGATCATTCTGCCAACCCCGGATCAACAGCCCGCTTCCACCCGATCAGATAGGCATCCAGCACCCACCAGCCCACGCCAGACACACCAGTGTGCCGCACAAGCGGCAGCCGGCGAGCATAGGTTCCAGGCCAGGGCCGATTATCGAAATTCTGCTCCGCAATGGCCAGCCAACCGCGGTCTTTAGCCACCTCGACGACCACGGCCACATGGCCAGTGCCCCGATAGCCGCGCCCGTATACGAACAGATCGCCTGGCTTTGGTGGTAACGGCGAACCATTCGGGTGACTCGTCACCAACCATTCGCGACCGTCTTCAAGGTCGCGATACACCTGCACCTCGTCCCAAATGTCCGCAGCGGTGGCGACACTTGCGAAGTCCAGCCCGCGTCGCTCGACGAGCCAGCGACGGGCGAATTCCACACATTGCCATTTCAGGCCCATAAAGCTTCCGCCAATGCGGTGTGACTGAAGCACGACGCAGCCTGGGCTGCAATTGGAGAAGGCCACGACACCCCCCGTCGTCGCCCCAAGCCTTGTGCCAAACGGGGTGACACAGCTGGTTGAGCAGGCACTCATCGCCTCTGGACGCCACGGCAGCCATGAAAACGCCAGCGCCGAGAGCAGGATAACAAGTGCAAACGAGGCAGCGAGGTGCAGAATCAAACGTTGTTTGGAGCGCATCACCAGTTCTGGACAGGGGAGCTTTGACATCGAGAATCTTGACACAATAGGTTAGGCTGGTGGGCTATCATCCACCAAACGGAGAATGCCGATGAAGCCTGTCCCGTTGCGTCTCAAAAAAGATCAGGATCGCCGCCTGCTGGCCGGGCATTGCTGGGTTTACAGCAACGAGGTGGATATTGGCGCGACACCGCTGAAGGGTCTGGAACCAGGCCAGCCGGTGGAATTGTTCGCCCAACATGGACGCTGGATCGGGCATGGCTATGCCAATCCGAATTCGCTGATCTGCGCCCGATTGGTCAGTCGGCAGCGCAACCGCCCTTTTGGCATAGCATTGCTGGTGCATCGCATTCGTACCGCCTTGGCATTGCGCAAACGGCTGTATGCTCTGCCATTTTATCGTTTGGTGCATGGTGAGAGCGACGCTCTGCCGGGCTTGATCGTCGACCGATACGGCGATCTGCTGGCGGTGCAATTGACCACCGCCGGGATGGAACGCGCGCGCGCGGACGTGATCGTGGCGCTAGAGCAGGTGCTGCGACCAACCTCTATCGTGCTACGCAACGACACCGCGGTACGAGAACAAGAAGGACTGTCCCAACAGATTGAGTGGGTGCTTGGCGAAAACCCCGGTGAAATCGAATTAACCGAGGGCAAGCTGCGCTTCGGTATCCTGCCGGCCAGCGGGCAAAAGACCGGTTGGTTTTTCGACCAGGCGGACAATCGGCTCGCACTGGCACGTTTTGGCCAGCCTGGCAGAGTGTTGGACTGCTGTTGTTACCTTGGCGCCTGGGGCCTGCAGGCAGCCGCTGCCGGTGCCGAATCCGTGACCTTTGTGGACAGCTCCAATTCGGCATTGGAGCAGGTCGCACAGAACGCGGCGCGCAATGCATTGGACCGCCATGTGCGCATTTGCCATGGCGATGCCTTTGACGTGCTGCGGGCGCTGCGTGCGGAGCAAGCGCGCTTTGATCTCGTGGTGCTGGACCCGCCAGCCTTTATCAAACGCCGCAAGGATCAACGCGAGGGCACCCGTGCCTATGAGCGTCTGAACCGTCTCGGTTTGGAGCTGCTGCAACCTGGCGGATATTTGGTGACCTCGTCCTGTTCCTTTCATATGAGCCGGGAGGCCTTTCTGCTCACTGTGCAAGCTGCCGCCAGGCGCACCGGGCAGGAACTGCAATTGCTGTTGACTGGCGCGCAGGGATTGGATCACCCGGTGCATCCGGCGATTGCCGAAACGGCCTATCTGAAGACCTTTTTTTTGCGCACGTTGCCTGCCGATTGAGCCCTATGCACTGCTTTGGCGTTCTCAGCCTAAACGCGAGGGACCAGATCCGGACTCCAGCGCGGGGCCTGCTGTCGGACAGATTGGCGGAACAGTCCAAATGATTGGCATGCAAACCGATCCTGCGCCCTGAACGCCGCCGCCTAGACTGAAGTTCCTTCTGGAATCGTCCTAATTTGGATGCTGCCTTCAAAAAATGTAGGGACTCACCGCAGAGATGCAGAGCGCGCGCAGGGGCCAAGGCGCCTCGCCCGTAAGCGGACCTTGACCAGCCGTGGGAGCCGGTCGGCGTAGGAGCCCGCTTGCGGCGACCCGGCAAATGATGCCAGCGGAACTGAAGATACCCCAGGGTGCAACCCGCACAGCGCGACTTGAGCGGGATTGGGTTTGGGATCGAGATCGAAAAGACATGACATCAGGGCGCGAGAAACCTGATGTTTGCTGGGCGGATGTTTGTTGGGCCATAAAATGCAATAAGCAAGAAAGCCAGTAACCAAACGGGCTGGCGGCGAAAATGAGTGAAATCTGAGTTAGAAGATCCAACAAGAGCCCATGGCAGTGCTTATCTCTTGGCTCAGTGACCGATCAATCCCACGCTGCATGACGGTGAAAATCGTAAAGTCGAGGGAGAAGTTTTTCGACCGCTTCTACCGCCTCGAGGCCTCGCGCTCGCGCGTTAGGGCAGCACCAAGTCGGGCTTAGCGGCCTGCCACAACATCGTCGATGCCTATCACGACAGCATCCAGGTCAGGGCCAGGGACACAACATTTCGTTTTTCCCCTCATCGGACAGAGATGCCCAACCTGTATGCCAGCCCTTGGTTATCTGTAGCGACCTGCAAACATTGCCATTTCGTCCCTGAGCAGAGAGCTGGAGTCTGACGTGTCGGCTGCGAATCACCGCACCGACAACAAAGTATAAGGTCAACAGCAGAGGGCGAATCAGGATGAGCAGTTAGTCGAGCTGCCCGCGCAGCTCGATCAGCTTAAGTGCGTTGTAGCTCTCCACGTTGGCGCGGATGAGTTGAGTGAAAATGCCGCGGCTCTTGTTCCGCAACTTCGTATCACCCAAATGATCAAGGCCACAGCCGCCCCATCCGGCCAGCCCCGAGCCCCAGCAAGCCCAGTGCCATCAGCATCGCCGTGCCTGGCAGCGGGGCGGCGGCGACTTGTCCGGGGCGAACTGCCCAAACGTAAACCTGGTTACCCTTACTAAAGTTGGACTGGTCGCCAACGTCAGTGCCGAAGTACCACGCGTCGCTCACAGAGAACTCCGTATCGGACCAGTAAACGTTATCCTGCATATTCGTGAAGACGTCGGTCAGGACGGTGCTGCTGGTGATCATATCGGACGCGCTTAGCCCGCCCTCGATGTAAAATAGGTGCCCCAGCTCGCTGTCGGTGCAGTCGAATTCAGAGCATGGGCCACTGCCGTTGCGGTTCAGCGCCGACCATAACCGCCAATCGTTGACGCCGGCGTAGTTGGCCATGTTCATGGCGTCGATCCACTCCAACGCCTTGTCCCAGGTCATGATGCCGTTGGCGTCGATGCCAGTCACTCCGAAGGTTTCGCTCGCCGCTAGGTTCGCATCCGCTGTCCAGGTCAGCCCGGGAGCACTAGCCCCCGTTGGGGTATAGTCATCATCGTAGACCAGGTCAACGCCGTTCGCCTGATAGGCCATCAGCCCAGCGTGGGCGCCGACGGTGAGCAAGAGAAGCCCTGCCGCTGCCACTATTCTAATGCCTGTTATGCCTTGTATCATCATTTCGTGCGTGCCTCGCTGTCGTTCGCAAATCTTTACAATATTTGGTGACATCTGCGTTGTACCGATACTGAAGTTTCCTGAAAATTTCTATATGTCCCTAATGAATAGGTGGCTAATACCACTCCTATTGGTATTTCTTATTGGTATTTCTTATTGGGCCTGCAAGGAATAATTCCGCATTTATCATGCCAAGTAGTGGCAGCATCACGTACAAATAGCCAATAATTTATTTAAATCAATAAGATAATGGGTGATCAGAGTGTGCTCTTTTGCTTATAATTCTGGGTGCCAACTATGAATTCGACTTTGTTAGATTAATACGAGCTGTAACTTTCTGATATTAGTATACTATCCGTCTCAATGCTCGGCTATAAAGAAAATTTATTCTTGAATAATCACATTTTTAACTATTCAGGGTTACCCTTCGGCGCTCTAAGAAGAGCGGCTGGGACGAGCTGCTGGAGGGGTGGCGTAGCGCGCAGCTGCAGGTGATGAACCAGGCCGGGGTCAGAACTGAGAAGCTGTGGTTCAATTCGCCTGGCCGTGCCCGCCGCGATCATGGCCGTAGAGGCGGGCGAGCACCTCGCTTAGGCCCGGCCCGTGAAGATCGGGCACATCGAGGTCGAACAGACCCTCGAACAGATCCTCGAACAGATCCTCGAACAGGTCGGGCAGCAGATCGAGCAGGAGCGCAACCTCTCTGGGACACTGCGTACAGCGTTGGAACTGTTGCTGACCCTGGTCACCTTGCTGTTGAACCGCTTGGGACTGAATAGCCGCAACAGTAGCAAGCCCCCGTCCAGCGACCCCAACCGCATGCGCAAGACCAGGCGCAACACCGCCAACAACAAGCCCGGCGCTCAGACAGGGCATACCGGCAACCACCTGGAGCTAGTCGATGATCCGGACCAGAGAGCCGCTCGAGGTGGATCGTGCCACGCTGCCCACCGATGGCACCTTTCAGCGCATCGGTGGCGAGTGCTGGCAGGTGTTCGATATCTAGACTTGCGGTAGTAGCGTCATCGCCATACACGCTGTGGTGCGGTTGAATTTCCTATCCTCTATCCTCCATTTCGCTTAGCTCTAACCGATGGCAGCGTGACGGAAGGCTGGAACGATGATCAAGGCCCGTGAGGAGAAGCGCGACTTCCGACCACGGCAAGCAAATCTGGTACGTTCCTTTCCGTCTCCTGCCCAAAACACCGGCGCTCAATATCTCCTCATTATCCTCTTGACCAATGTAGGCGAAAGCCTCATTAGCGGCTTCAAAAGCCGAGCCTTTCCGACATAAATTTCTGGTTTTCCATGTTTGACTCCTCTAATAATCTGCCGAGCAGCTTCATGAGCCGATAATTTATCGCCGCCTCTCCCTGCTGTCATTGGAGTATCAACCAAAGGCAAAATTGCTTCGCAGATCTGGACATTGGTTCCGGCCAGTTGGTATCGAAGGCTCTGGGATATGCTATGTATTGCGGCTTTCGTAGCACAATAAACGGCAGATCCTGTCTTAGGTGCAAACGCAAGACCAGATGATATGTTCACGATTGCAGCCGGAGCTGTCTGCTTGATCAAGGTCGGTAAGAGCAAATATGAAATCCACACTGGAGCCACGAAATTGACCTTGATCTCGAATTCAACAGAGTCGAGATCGAAGTCTTGGTCGAGCAGCATGGGTGTGTACTGAACACCAGCATTATTAATCACAACACTCAGTTCTGGATGACTTTTTTTAATCGTTTCTATCAACGATTCCGTTTGCTGTCTTGAAGAAAGATCGCAAGCATATGTTGCGACCTGCTCACTATTTTCCTTCAAGCGCGATAGTGTGT
Source organism: Thiohalocapsa sp. PB-PSB1 (assembly GCA_016745215.1). Taxonomy (GTDB): domain Bacteria; phylum Pseudomonadota; class Gammaproteobacteria; order Chromatiales; family Chromatiaceae; genus Thiohalocapsa. Next base: position 811,601 of record CP050890.1, on the reverse strand, counting down.
CACTGCTACGTGAAACGACGATCAATTGGTGCCCCTGTTCCAGCAACTGTTCGACCATGGCGAGCCCGATGCCAGATGTGCCGCCGGTCAGCAATATAGTTCGCGGTTGTGTTAACATCAAAAAGCCTTTAACCTATTTCGATTGTCAGATTAAACGACGCGGTATAAGGGATTGTATGCAGCTCCACTCTCGGCTTTTCGACCGGAAACTACTTCGCCATTGCAGCTACATACAAGTACAGGGCCTTGCTCATAAGCTCGGCCGGGACTTAGGGTTAGCCTCGAATGCCCCAGTATTTTAACTTTAATACCAACGTCTTACGGAGAAATCTAACGCACCCGCTCGTCGGTTGGTCAAAGTAATGAAGAAGGCCCAAGTAAAGTACAGCGCCTGTTCCCAGGAAATAATAGAAGAACCTACATTCCGCAACTTTGAAATCAATCAATTAAGCTTCTCTCCAGCTGATTGATGCGCTGTAATTCAGTGATTTTTTTGATATTGACTTGAAGCTATCTGTCTTCGCACGTAGTCTATTGATTATGTGTTGACAATATAGAATTTCGAAGTCGCGATCAATTAGGCGCGAAATGTAGGAAATAAGTCAGTTAAATCCTGACTTAACCAGTCTGGTTCAAAACCAATCGTACAGCCAGCAGATCAAATTTCGAAGAGATCGACATATTCATGTGTCTAACATTTTTGTGCTTGCTGTCGGCTACGCCGTTCCTTCTCTATTTTCAGGGGTACCTGCTTGTAGAATCGACTTAAATCAACGTTGGAAATCTTCCCGCAACCCAGGGTAAGGGAAGAACGCGTACAATGATCGCGTCCAGCAAAAGCGCTGGAAGTTGCAAATACACCACAAGCGATACTCATCGCAGCCGTTTCAAGAAAACCTCTACGTGTAAGCTTCATAGTCACTTCATCTCAATACAGACCAAAAGATAGTGGCGGGTGGCTTGTTTAAGATACGCGCCACGAGTGTTTACGAGACGCTCTTTTCCTCCTTACAACCTCGTTTATCAAGCACCACTCCGCATGGCGAGTGGTATGAAGATGCCCCCTGAGGAGCGGTTTCGTAAAGATGGCCCGCTTGGAGCCTGGGGTGTTCAATTTTGCCTTCTTCACGCACTTTTCGCTCCCGCAGATCTATGTGCAGCGCCTGGATAGATGGAGGGTGTAAGGCGTTGATATATAGCCCAATACAGTTCAGTCGGTGACGCAAGAAAACTGCGTCAGTCGGGCTAAGCCAGGACCGTCCAGATTGAACTACCTGCTTGGAGCCTGAGGTTCAAAAGAGACCGCCCGGGGCTAGGGTGTTCAATTTGGCCTTCGTCGCGCACTATTGGCTCCCGCAGATCTGTGTGCAGCGCCTGGATAGATGGAGGGCGTAAAGCGTTGATATATAGCTCAATACAACTTCAGTCGGTGATGCAAGGAAACTGTGTGAGTCGGGCCAAGCCAGGACCCTCCAGATTGAACTACCTACCTACCTACTTACCTACATGGCATCTAAGCTACTGCTTTGTATGCGACTCCAAAATCTTGTCTGCTACCAGGTATCCTGACAAGGCTGCCGCTCCAGCATGTTCACCAGGTGGGTAAACTGTATGGCCGGCAAAATACAGGCCCTGTTCTTGCCCAATATTCGACGGCTTATAAGGATACGAGATATATGGCATGACCCGACTGGATAAATCATGGATTTCTTTGAATCGCTCTGGCGTAATAATCTCTGTGTATCTAATTGCTTTGTTAATGCCTGGCAACATGTACTCGACGCGATTCAATAAGTATTCTTTATAAGACTCCGAGTCCTGAGATGTCAGAGAATTCTGGCCTCTAGGCAGATAGAAGTATACATTTAAAGTATAGTAATCGACAGCTTGATTTAAGTCACTAGAAAATACATGAAAACCAAATTCTCTTGGTTTTTTCCCCTGATCTAAATCACGGAACCACTCAGAGATATTCGATTCATAATAGCATAGGGTATGGACATTTTCAGGATAGGAGAAGTCGCTGTCTACAACGACGCACATCATTGATAAGGGCAGCCCTCTTTTGGTATCGTCAGGGTAAGCCTCGCTCTGTTCAGCAGTATTCACTAGATTATCTGCAAGAATGCATTGTTGTTGCCCATTGTGCGACACGTCGACAACAAAGCCTTGGTCTTTTCGATGACCTAGATACGCGCTATCAAGTAGGATAATACCACCTTGCCGTGTGAGCTCCTCAGCAATGGCATCAACAAGTTTCTGCGGTCCGCCGACAGGACATGCCATCCGGTTGTACCCGTAGCCATATTCTTTGTCTAGCCCGAAAAAGCTCGTCATCATGTCATAGGGAGGCGCTCCCATAAAATAGCAAAAGACCTTGGCCAAGTCGTTGACTGGCCCTTGCTGAGTGTGTAGATCGATAAAATCTTCTATTGTTACGGGCTCGCTGCTTGAAAATATGCGTCGAGCAATAGCTGTTGCTAGAGAAAGGAGATCGCGCCAATGGTGACGAAGATGCCAAACCGTAGCTAAACTGGGTGCTGCATCGTAAAACTGGTTTTTGTAGTAGATAAGCGTTTTTTTGTGTATGAACTCCACCCCCACGCCCAGCGACCGCAGTAAATCGATTAACCCAGATCCAAAATCATTACAAGCAATGACAAATTCATAATCATCAAGCTGAAACGTTCCACATAATCCACCAACTTGCCGCCGTTTGTCCACAATCATCACTTGCCGCCCCATGCGTTGCAGCTTGAGACCCGCTGTCAGCCCAGCTAGGCCAGCTCCTATAATCAGCACATCACATTGCTTCACATTTAGTGAATTGTTCATCTATGATTCTCTTCGGAATATTTAATTTCTGTTGGTGAGTGGCGCATATTAATGCTGCATCTATGACTTACTTTTTCCGCGAAACTAGCAACTAGGAAGGATGTCCTAGTCATCGTATTCGCTGCGATGCATAATCACCGTAGATATTGGGACTTAGGAGAAGCGATGATTGAACCATGACGGCATCTCATTAGGGTGACCCATTATTGCTTCGCCGCCACATCAGCGAAATGATTTTTGCCGAACGTAACGCTAATGCATGGATTGTCAACGTGGGATTAACGGAGCTACCTGTGACGAATAAACAGCCACCACCAATCAATAGATTAGGCACACCATGGACGCGTCCATAACGATCTGTAGCAGATGTTTGGGCATGATTTCCCATACGCATCGAGCCCATCGGATGGCTTTCGAAGATATCTGATATATGTACCTCATCAGAACCGACAGCGTCGAGCACCTCGGTCATCTTCTCCTTGGCATGTTGGTAGGCCAGTAAATCGTTTGGATGCCAGTCGTAATGCACACTGGGTATTGGCACACCATATTTATCCAACAGAGTCTCGTTGATGCTGATGCGATTGCTTTCGACCGGCAGCGCCTCGATAAACGAAATAAGCACCACAGCACTGTTGTAACGCTTCATCCTTTGATGCAACTCCAAGCCATTCAGTTTGCTCAACGGAAAAGCCGCGATCGCACCAGCCCCAGCGCCATGCAACGACAATAAAGAGAAACCGCCTGCGTAATCAGCGCGCTCGGTATTACGGCATGTATCCAATGACATGATGTTGCACATATTGTGACCAATTGATGTGCGCAGATCTTCATTGGTGAATCCCAAGCCGATGCAAGTCGCATGAGAGAAGAAGTTTCGCCCTATTTGATCATATTGATTTCCAATACCATTCGGATGATCCGTATTCGCGGAAGCCAATAGTAAGCGCGGTATTTCAATGGGGTTATTGCATAATACGATAAACTGCCCTCTTGCCGACCGCTCTTCACCTGTATTGATATCTTTATAGTCAATGTAATCGGCTCTCGTTCCACCGCGACTCGTTGTCACGCGGGTGACAACAGAGCCTGTCACGAGTGTCAAGTTACCAGTTGCCAAAGCAGGCTTGATCAACGCCTCGTCTGCTTGATATTTTGCATCAATGCGGCAGCCGGAACGGCAGAAGCCGCAGTTCAAACATTCCCTGCGGCCTTGGTAAACTGCCGAATTCGTAGCAACACGGCCAGCGCTGTGCTGCAATCCGACGCTTTCAAACGCCTGCTGTAGCAACCTTGACGCTCGATATAGAGGTAGGCTCGGGTTCGGCGGCAAGGTCGCGCCATTTTCATCCCAAGGTGTTGCCGCTCCTGATACGCCCATCTGAGACTCGGCTGCTGCATAGTACCGATTCAGCGTATGTTTCGACAAAGGCCAGTCTCTGACAGATGACCCCCCTGGGCGTCCCCAAGTAGATTCGAAGCGAAAATCCCGCTCGAAAAATCGTAATGCGGTTGCTGTCCACGGCAGGGTACCGCCTCCGACATTGGCTCCCAGGTTTGGTCCACCATCGAATGCATCTCCGCTGACTTCTGTATCATTGTAGTCCCAGACTAGAGGAAACAGCCCTAACTCGTTTTCAGTCAAGTCCTGTTCATGGTCTTGCAAGAATCTTCCCTTCTCGATCATTAAGACTCGCATGCCCACTTTTGTCAGTTCATAACCAAAGACAGCGCCTGCCGCACCGGCACCTACGACGATAGCATCGTATACTTGATCTGTGCTCATCTGTTCGACTCTCCAGCAGGCATACCATCTGCATCAAATCCACCGGTATCTAGGTTCGGTCCCGGAAGTCCAATAGCCTCGTAAGCAGACGGGAGGCCGTAATAATTGAGAGCGATAAGCGATCTAAACGGCCCCCAAAAAGGAATGAAATTCTCGTCTCGAGCGATCATCTCGATAAACTCCGCGAGTGACTGATCATCGAGATTCTGCACTGTGACCCCATAAATTGACCAGGAAATGTTGTTTATGAGATCTAATGAGTTACCAAAAATCATTCGTGTCTCCTCGGGCCAAGTACTGGCGACCTCAAGAAACATTTCTGTTACTGGTAAATCGCCTGCACTCGGGATGTTTTCGTCGCTGGGGAAAATTCCAGCCGCCAACGCTTGTATCGTTAGAGTCTGTTCTTCGCTAAAGTCCATATCTATTGTCTCTGCGCTAGGATAATTTTCATTGCACTTGGTCGGTGGTTTCTCGGCGGGCCTTGTTCATAAGCTCGGCCAAGACTTAGAGTTAGCCGCGAATTGAAGTTTCCTGATTCTTAGGTGGATGGCGGGCCAGGCAAGGGCATAATTATTTGGGTTTGCTTAAGCCTGCGTAAACCAGCATCAATATGCCACCCCAAAGTAGCCGCCCTCCTTGCGATTTTCAGGAATCAGGAAATTTAAGTCTCGAACGCCCCAATATTTTAATTTAAAACCAACGTTTTACAGAAAAGCCCCAGCACCTGCTCGTCAGTTGGTCGGAGTGATGTACAAAGCCTCTTGGCGCAACTCGCTAAGGGTTGTGGCTAGCGCATCCACCGTGAATCGGATTTGATCCGGGCTATGCAGGGTTGTGATGAAAAAGCGCAGACGCGCTTTATGCTCCTCGACGGCTGGATACGAGATCGCATGGACATTGATACCCTGCTCAAATAGCCTATCGGCCAAGCGCAGGCTCAGCGCCGAATCACCGATAATCACTGGTATTACTGCGGAACCGCGGCTGAGTCCAGTATCGAGACCCCGCTGTGTAGCAAGTTCGAGGAACAGTCGCGCACGTTCCTGCAAGCGTGCGACCCGGGCTGGCTCACGCCTTAAGACGCGAATCGCGCTTAGCGCTGAGGCGGCGTCGGGTGGTGAGAGACCAACGGAGTAGACGAAGCCGGGAGCGCTATATTTGAGATAGTCGATGATGGCCTTCGAGCCGGCGATGTATCCTCCGCAACTGGCAAATGCCTTGCTCAAGGTTCCCATCCAGAGATCCACGGCGGTAGGATCGATTCCGAAATGTTCGCCGATACCGAAACCGCGTGGTCCAAGCACGCCGATGGAATGCGCCTCATCGACCATGAGCAGCGCCTTGTGCCGGCGCTTGATCTCAATCAACTGCGGCAAATTGGGAATATCGCCATCCATGCTGTATACGCCCTCAATCAAAATGAGAACGCGCTCATGATCGTGGCGATGCTCGCTCAGTATCTGGTCGAGTTGCTGCAGGTCGTTGTGGGGATACGCTAAGCGCGGAGCGCCGGACAGCTGACAGCCCATCAGGACACTGTTGTGAACCAAGCTGTCACAGATAGCCAGATCCTTAGGGCTGAGCAGATGACCCAAGGTGCTGATGTTCGTGCTATAGCCGCTGTTGAAGATAATTGCATCTTCCACGCCGAGCATATCGGCAACCTCACGCTCGAGCGCACCATGTAGTGGTATTTCGCCTGAGACAATGCGGCTGGCCGAAGACGAGGTTCCGAAACGGTCGATCGCTGCCTTGGCGTCCGCCGAGACCTGGGGATGTCCAGACAAGCCGAGGTAATTGTAGCCGGAGAAGTTGATGTACTCGCGTCCGTCGATTGATGTGGTCGCGGCGCTGAGAGACTCGTGCGGCCTGAAGTACGGATTGGCGTGCGTCAGGTGAAGCATTTCGTCCAAGTGTCGGCGCATTTGAACTGCGTCGGACAAATTGTCCAGGCTTTGGAATTCTGCCGAAATATGTATCGAGGGCTTGGTTCCGACATCAAGCGCGTCTGCTTCTACCTCGGACACCATCGTCCCGACGACGCGCTTCTGCAACAAGCGCTTGGCAATCTCCCGCTTTTCTGCCGGTGTCATCTCTGTCAAGCGTGTTCGATCAATCTTCATCTCAGTCTTCCTCCACCATCAACTCATCAAGTAATGCATCAATCTCAACCTCGGTTAATGCATCAATTTCAACCTCGGTCATCAGGTCGACCTGATGCGGCTGATCTGCTTCCCGAGGAGCCTTTGCGCGATCGCCATCAAGACCGAGCCTGGTCAGGAGTGTCTTGCCGATCTGCTCGATATCACCGCCCTGCAGAAGCTCCATGGTCGAATAGTCAACGCCGAATCCGTCTTTGATCTTCATCTGCAGCTCGGCAGTCATGAGGGAATCGAGCCCCATGCTTGTAAGCGATTGCTCAAAGACAATCTTGTCGACGGGCAAGCGCAAGGTTTCGGCCAGCAGATCGGCAAGCAGGAAATTGACCATCTCACCACGCTCTTGCGGCTCAAGCTCTCGCAGCGCCTGCACCAGATCATATTCGTCATCCGCATCGTCGCCCTGAGCCTGGGCTGCCAGGAGACGTTCAAAGCGTGGATCTGTCATGGCGGTAGGATTGACCGCCGCCCATTGCGTCCAATCGACGTCCATCACGCCGATCTGCGCCAGGCCGATTTGCAGAACTGGCGCGATGACTCCAGCAGCCAGCTCGGGCTCCATGGCCCGAATCCCTTGACGCGCCAAGTGTTGGAGCAGGTTCTGATCGCGTGCTGCCATGCCGACGCGGTTAATTGCACCCCAGTTGATGCTGGTTCCCGAGAGGCCTTGGACCCGGCGATGTCGTGCCAAGGCATCGAGGAAGCTATTGGCCGCCACATAATTCGCCTGTCCAGGATTGCCAACCAGTGCTGAAATCGATGAAAACAGGACGAAGAAGTCGAGCTCCCGGTGACGGCTCGCCTGATGCAGATGCCACGCTCCCAGCGCTTTGGGATGCATGACGCGGTTCATCCGCACCTCGCTTTGTTCCATGAGCGGGGCATCATCGAGCACACCTGCCGCATGCATGATGCCCCTGAGAGGCGGCATCGAACCGTCGATCTCGGCGAATATTCGCTGCACGTCGTCCGCATTAGCAACATCCGCCGCGATTGCCCGCACATGCGCTCCAGAGACCTGCATCTCGTCAATCGCTTGGATAGCTTCTTGGGTCGTTGCCGCGCGCCGGCCAACCAGGACCAGGTGCCGTGCCCCCTGTTTGATCAACCACTTGCTTACTTCCAGGCCGAAACCGCGAAGGCCGCCAGTAATCAGGTAAGAGTACTGCGGCGAGCACAGGGGTTTGCTGTCACGTACTGGCAGAACCTGCACGGGGTTGGGGGTCCGCATGGACACGACAATCTTCCCGATATTCTTCGATTCGGCCATGTGACGGAATGCATCCACCGTCTGGTCAGCCGGGAAAACGGTAATCGGCGGTGCCACCAGGACATTAGCCCGGAACAGCTCGGAGAGTTCGCAGAGCGAGCGCCGAAAGGTCTCGGGACGCTCGCCCATCATACGATCGATGTCCAGGGCGAAATAGGAGAGGCCCCGATTGAAAGGCCGCATCTCCAAGCGCTGGTTATTGATGAAATCGCGCTTACCGATCTCGATGAACCTACCCCATGGCGCGAGCAAATCCATGCTCTTCAGTGCCGTTTCACCAGCCAACGAATTGAGCACCACGTCAACTCCGACACCATCGGTTAGCGTCTGGACCTCATCTGCAAATTCGAGAGAGCGCGAGTCCATTACGTGTTGGACTCCCTGCTCGCGCAGCAAGGCTCGCTTCTCATCGTTGCCCGCAGTGGCGAAAATTTCGGCGCCAAGCCAGCGGGCAATCTGAATGGCGGCTTGCCCGACCCCGCCAGCACCAGCATGAATCAAGACCCTCTCGCAAGGCTGCAGCTTTGCCAGCTCGTGCAAGCCGTACCAAGCAGTCACAAACGTTATGGGCAGGCTAGCCGTCTGTGCGTGACTCATCCCGGATGGCCTAGGCATCCAGTAGAAGGCATCGACCGACTCCGTGACATAGCTGCTGAAGCTATTACGCAACAGAGCAACAATTTCCATGCCAGGTTGTAACGTTGTAACATCAGCGCCGACGCGCGCGACGATCGCCGCGACTTCCATACCTATCGTGTCACCGTAATAGGTATTTTCCAATGCCTCGTCCGCGATCATGTCCATGGTCTTCAGGACATCTTTGAAATTGAGCGCCACCGCTTGGATTTCCAGCTCGACTTCACCCAGCCCAGGCGCGCGTCGTTGCACCTCACGGAAGTGCAGGCCTTCTAACGAGCCGTTTCTATCCCGCTCTAAGGTCATTGGCGTCTTCCCTGGCACTTTGGCCACAGGTTTCTGATGGCTATCGGTGTCCTCCAAAGACTCCGGGGTCAAACGCGGAATGAAGCGTTGCGTACCGCGCAGGGCGACTTCCGTGGCTGGGCCATCGGCAAGGAGCTCTGTTGTCAAGGTCTGAACTTGCAGTGAGTCTGGCTCGGATTCCAGCGGTCCAAGATCGATGCGGGTACAACGTAGCTGCGCATGCTCGGAGGCGATGACGCGGCCCATTCCAATAACGGTCGCTTGGGCTGGCGCGTCCAGCGGCTCGTCAGGGTGGATCTGCTGGGCTCCGCGGGTGATCAGGTACAGCCGTGGCGCAGAGGGCTGAAGGCGTCGTGCCAAGGTCTGAACCAGATGCAACACGGCGGTTGCGGCTTGGCTGCCGATGGGGTCGGCATCTGTGCACTGGGTATCGAGAGCCCGCAGATCGACGATGGCGCGATAGGTTTCCCCGGCCTGCGCCAAGATGGTATCGAGGTCACAGGCCGCATCAGGACGGACCTGACAAGCGCCTGGCCCCAGCGCGTCGCGGCCGGCACCAGGTCCTAATCCTGTAACCTCGACGCCACGCGCCAAAAGCGCACTGCTGAGGCTGTCGCCCACACCGCCGGCGTCATGCAGCACCAGCCATTTGCCTGCTGCGCTGCCCGCTTCTGACACCGGCATCTGTTCCCAATCAAGGATATAGCTCCAGCGCTTGGCATCGCTCTGCGTCTGCGCCTTGCCGCGAGCCAACGCTCGACACTCGAGCCCACGCACCTCGGCCAGCACGATTCCAGCTCCATCGCACAGCGCGATGTCTCCATGGAACTCATCGGCAGTACGCTCAGTTACTCGGCCATAGGCCCAGACCATCCCGGAGGGCGGAACATAGAGCCGGATCTGGCGGATTCGAACGGGCACATAGAGTTGGTCATCCCAATCGCCGCGATCGCTGTTGAGCGCCGCAAGCATTGATTGGAAGCAGCCGTCAAGAAGGGTGGGGTGCAGTTGATAATGGCGATCCTGATCTGTGGTCCGACCAGCCTGCACGGTAATCTGCGCTAGAACCTCACCCGGCCAACGCCGCAGACAGCGGATGGTCTGGAACATCGGGCCATATTGCAAGCCCCGTTCCTGGAGCTCGCGATACAGGTCTTGTCCTGCGACCTCGTGCTGGGAACGCTGCTGAAGCGCGGCGAGATCAATAGCCGCCGGCTGCCTGATCTTGCCGAACGATAGACGTCCCCGGGCATGGCATTGCCAGGCGTTGCGCTCATCGGCGGAACGGCTGTAGATCAGGTAGTCTCTACTCTGTGCATCATAGTCGACGCGCACATGCGGATCATTGGAGGGATCGATCACCAAGCCCTTAAGGAACTCAAGATCCTCCACGAGACAGATATCGGTTTGCCCTAATGCGCGGTGAATAGCAAGGCCGATCTCGGCATATCCCGCGCCCGGAAACACCGTCGCGCCATCGACTTGATGATCGTCAAGATAGGGTATCCGGCCGCGGCATAGATCATCTTCCCAGCCCTTGCCGGGTCCGTTGAGGGGTCTACCCAGCAGCGGATGGGTATCCCAACCGCGACGATCCAAGAGGCTCTCCTCGGACTCGATCCAGAAATCCTGGCGTTGCCACGGGTAGTTAGGCAATCGCACGAACTGTCCGCCCTGAGGTATCAGGCTGCGCCAATCGAGGTTGCAACCGGCGACATGCAGCTTGGCAGCGGTCTCGAGCAGCGTTTGCTGTTCCGGATTGCCCCGATAAAGCGATGGGTGAACCTCCCCCGCGACCCCGTGTTGGCCGAGATGCTCCTTGATGGAGGCCGCTAATACGGGATGCGGCCCGACCTCTAGGAACAGACGGTAGCCATCGGCAATCAGGCAGTTCATAGCCTGGGAGAAATGGACCGTTTGGCACATGTTACGGCACCAGTATTCAGCGTCATAACCCGACTCCATGAACCGCGCTCCAGTGACTGTCGAGTACAAGGGCGTTGTCGGCAGGGCGGGAGAGAGTCCATCCAAGGCAGTGGCCAGGTTGTCCCAGAGCGGGGCCATATGCGGACTGTGGTAGGCCACCTCCACCTGCAAGAAGCGGTAGAACACACCCTGTTCCTCCGCGCGGGCGGCGATCGACTCCAGGGGCGCGGGGTCGCCGGCGAGCGTCACCGTGGAGGGACCGTTAATGGCGGCAAGGGAGACGCTGTGCTCCAGTCCGACGAGCAGCTCTTCGGCTTCTGCCGCCGACATGCCAAGGGCAAGCATCTTGCCCTTGCCAGCCGCCATTTTTTGCACCTGGCTGCGGTGGTAAGCGACGGTCATACACTGTTCTTGAGTCAGCATGCCTGAAGCATAGGCGGCTCCCACTTCACCGACACTATGGCCGATAATGGCCGCGGGCTCGACGCCCCAGGAGCGCCACAAGGCAGTGAGGGCGATCTGCAAGAGGACATTCGCCGGTTGTGCAATGCGGGTATCGGCAATGTTCGATGCATGCTCTTCCGCCGTCATTTCGGCCAAGATCGACCAGCCGGCCACGCCTTGAAAGGCCGCGTCGCAGGCTTCCGCAGTCGCGCGAAATACCGGCTCACGCACTAACAGCTGGCGCCCCATTGCCCACCATTGCGGACCCATTCCGGTAAATACGAAGACAGGAGAATGGCTTTGGCTGCTGCTGGCGCGGTTGGTGATGAACGACGGGCCGACGCCCTGTTCAATGAATGCATCGAGTTGTTCAACCATGGCGCCGGCGGTCGCCGCCACGAACGCCACGCGATGCTCAAGATGGCTGCGACGCACTGCGGCGCTATGACAGACATCAGCTAGCGCTGGCGCCGATTCCTTGCGTAGAAGTTGCCGATAGCCGCGGGCAAGCGGGACCAATGCGGCCTGATCGCGCGTGGAAAGCGCAAGTATCAATGGGCGTTCGATTGCAGGGGCTGCCGTTTGATCTGGGTGCGCCTGCATTTCGCTAGGACGCGCTGGCATGCGCTCCAGGATGACATGTGCATTCGTTCCGCCATAGCCAAACGAGTTGATGGCGGCACACACTGAACCTTCCCCCTCCGGCAGCGTTTCAAGCTGCTGCGGAACTTTGAGGCGCAGATCAGCGAACGGAATCGCTGGATTGAGCGCTTGCAGATTGGCCTGAGGCGGGATTTGACCGTGCTCAAGACAGAGCGCGGCCTTGATCACCCCAGCGATTCCTGCTGCAGCCTCGAGATGACCGAAATTGGCTTTGACTGAACCGATGACAAGCGGCAGCATGTCGTCGGGCCGGTTCTTGCCGAGGACAGTCCCGATTGCTGTAGCCTCGATGGGATCACCGACCGCGGTGCCGGTACCGTGCGCCTCGACATAGCCGATCTGCTGTGCAGCGATGTTGGCCTGATCGAGAACAGAACGGATCAGGGCCGCCTGAGACTCACCATTGGGTAACGAGATGCCGTTAGTTCGACCGTCCTGATTCACCCCCGTGCCGCGCACGATGGCATAGATCCTGTCACCGTCCTTGCGGGCTGCTTCCAAGGGCTTGAGTACGACTATCGCCGCGCCTTCCGCTCGCGCATAGCCGTCGGCACGCTCGTCGAAGCTCTTGCAGTGGCCATCTGGCGCCAAGAATTGTCCCTTGCACATGGTCAGGGAGTATTCAGGCCGAAACATGACGTTGACACCACCGGTAAGCGCCAACGAGCACTCGCCGTTCCAGATCGCCTGGCAGGCATGATGAAACGCAACAAGCGACGACGAGCAGGCCGTATCCATGGTCACACTCGGACCGCGCAAGTCGAACAGATAGGAGATGCGGTTCGACAGGACGGTCATAGTCATCCCGGTTGCGGTATGGCTATTGACCAGCCGCCGGTTGAGCGGGCTCAACTGAGTGAGCAAGCTATCCAAATTAAATCCGCCGACATAGACGCCGGTGGCACTGCCCGCCAGCGCCTCCGGCACGATGCCGGCATCTTCAAACGCTTCCCAGGTGGTCTCCAGCAGGAGCCTCTGCTGCGGATCAATCGTGTCGGCTTGACGCGGCGGGATGCCGAAAAAGGCGGCATCGAATGCCTCCAGGCGGTGTTTGAGAAAGCCGCCATGCTTAATGTAGATTTTGCCAGTCTTATCTGGATCGGGATCGAAAAAGCGATCTGTGCTCCATCGATCTTGCGGCACGTCCACGATACAGTCCTGGCCAGCCACCAGCATATTCCAATAGCTTTCCGTATCGAAAACGTCGCCAGGGAACCGGCAGCCTACACCAACGATTGCGATTGGATCACGAGCCCGTCGCATTATCTCCGGCGTCCGTCCAAATTGTTCAGATGTGTTTGGCATAATCACAAGCTCCTAGAGTACATTTGGTAGAAAACACTATCTATTATCGAGACCCTATACCGCAGGAACGTCGCGACATGAATCCGAGTCCTCGCGAGTGCTGGAAGCGATGACCTCGCGGACCGATTTGAATACGGAAATAATTCGTTGCAGATCATCCCCAGTCAGATAAGCATGGAGACTAAGACGAATCCCAGAAAAATCTTCCGGTACAATAGGTGGAGTTAGGGATGTCACCATTAAATTTTGATCAAAACAGTATTTCTTGACACTGAGAGCTAACATTGGATCACCGAGAACCAGGCTTATGACCGGATAGTGATGGAAGACAACTTCGTAACCCAGGGTCTGCAATTGCATGGCTAGATAGCGGGCTTTTTCGCATAGCTCGGAGCCACTATCCGCTCGTCCCCTGCATAGATCCAGCGCTGCTGTAATCATGACTACGGTCGCTGTCGGCAGTCTATTCGAAAATAGCAAGGGCGAGCTATTATGCTTGATGTAGTCCATGATCCGTGCCCCCCCGGCCACAAAGCCTCCCTCCAAACCGATAGCATGGCTAAACGTTCCCGCGATGATATCCACATCGTCTTGCCTGCCTTCAGCAATGCAAAGCCCTGCGCCCTGCGGCCCACAAATCCCATAACTCAATGATTCATCGATGTAAAGCCGTGCTTTGGCGGAATTCTTGATCTCACAGAGAACATCGATATCGGCGCGATCGCCAAATAACGAAAATATGGCCTGAGAAACAATGAGCGCTGGACGCCCTGTATGATTCTCCAACGCTTTCTTCAATTGAGCATAGTCACCATGTGAATAGGCAACGACTTGCGCGCCTCCCAGTTTGACAGCGTCCCATAATACTGGGCTATTCTGTTCATCCATGAAAACTGTAACCTTATCATGGGCGATTATGCTCAAAGCACCCAGATGAGCAAGATAACCGTTTGCAAAGATGATCGATGCGTGCTGTTGTAGATGTGCCGCAACGCTTTCCGCCAAAACGGCTTCTTCCTTGCTGACACCAGAGAAAAATGCCGCGGGCTGTACTGCCGCATGATGCAGCGTAAAAGCATTGTTGGAAGCCTGTGAAGCATGCAATTGCCCGAGCAAGCCCAGATCGTTGTTTCCGCTAAGCTGAAGCTGATCTTCATGCTCGTGCAGGGGCGGATGAAAGGTATATAGACCGCCCAGCCGCAGGATATCGACATCGTAGAATTGCTCTAATGGATGAAGACAATCATTTTCCTGATATTCAGACTGCAACTGACGCAACTTCAATTTATATTCGGACTGGGTCAGGGACGGTTGAGACCAGACATCAGACACGTTGAAGTAGTTCAATGGTTCTGGCTGTTGAATGGCATCGGTCATCATCCGCGCGAGCGCACGAGAAAAGCTGGCATCCTCTCGGTGCTTGACAAAGTAGATCAGCGGTTGAAATTGTGCACCTAATAACTTCTTGGGTGTGTAGTTGGTCATCCCCAACTGCATCCGATCCTTATTCAATTCCAATGCACGGCGCATAGAAAAGACAGAAGCTGCGCGATATAAATTAGCTTCTCGATACTGAGGGAAGCCATAATCTACTCCCCAATCCGCCATGTGATAGTCTTCGGTTCCAATCAAATTCCACATAAACGCTACCAGCTTTCCAGCGTGGAAGAAGGCGACAATTTCGCTGTCGCCGCGGTTCAGCTGAGCGGCTGTGCGGAAGAACGCTTCATCCAGTTGCTCACGACTATATTCTTTTGCTGATTCATTAACATTTTTCCATAATCGGGCCATCTCCGGCGCTAGATGTTCATAGTCCTGGATAATTTCGACGCTGATATTGAATTTTTCTTCTAGGTGCAGACTCGTTTTCAGCTTATACCGGTTTTTGCTGTTCAGTTCGGAGAAGAATTCATCCAAGCTCTCCCAGTGCAGATCGATGACGGAATTGGTAAAGCCAGGAACGGGATAGAATCCTTTAGGTGAGAGTGTGTTGTAGTAATATTCGAAACGATCAAGCGGGACATCTCGAACGATCAGCAAATCCAAGAGATTTCTATCCGCGATTAATTGCATTTGCTTGGTCGTTTCATGGATGACATCGGCGAGCAATTCGGAGTTTGGGCAGACCAGACCATCACCATTCATGGCAAATAAGCCACACTCGATCATGGAAAGGTTGAGGAAATCAGGGTGCCATTGCCTGAGGGTATGACGAGCGGTGGCGCTCAGAGTTGGATCAAGTGTCGTAAAATCCATTCCAACCTGGTAGAGATTGGCCTTCGCTTGTGGTCGGCCAATTGCGTCTGTAAATAGGAGATACTGGCAGGTTAGGTTATTGATTCCGGAGTATTCGAAAATCTTTAATACATTATGTCGAAGTCCAGTGGCACTAGGTACTAAACTATCCCATTTTGTTGGATCGATTTCCTCGGTGCTATCGTAAACTTCGCAGTCAATACGCATACTTTGTATTATCATGATTATTTCCAAGCTAGGCTATTAAATCTTCTATCGAAAAGCCGCAAGCCGCTCATGTAGTTTTTGTGACGGTTAGTTTTTGTGACGGTTTTCAGGGCGCGCGAATGGCGTGCGAGCATGGATATCCGGAGATGCGTATCGACCCACTGCTCAACATCAATCGCATGCACTGATTCCATCGCCTCGCGGATGACCTGGGCGCTTAACTCCTAGAGGAAAGCCGGGATCAGCAAGACCAGCTTGACTACCTTCTTAGCGCGTACCAAGGGTTTTGAAGGCTTCATAAATAATGATCAAAGACCGACTGCGCTTAAATTCGCGAATCAAACCTGTGCCGCATGCAAGCACTTCTACCGCTCCAGGGCTTTGGAGTTCCAGCTTCGCGGTATCACGAACAAACGCAACAGCCGGAGGTCTTTAGGTCATGTGCATCGAAACTTTCGATCCGCTGCCTAAACACCGGGTCGCCCAGGGCTAACCCTCGGTCTTGGCTAGGCCTATGAATCAGACTCCCCATTGCAACTACGGTTTAAAGTATAAGGAGTGATTGGCGAAGCTGTATGTGAACTATTTAACAGCAGACGGGCGGCCGCACTAACTTTTAACGAAGAGAAAAAGGACACCCACCAGGGCGAGCACAGCAGGACGGAGAGAAAAAGCGGAGAGAAAAAGGACACCAACGGAGAGAAAAAGGACACCCACCAGGACGCCCCCACCAGGACGCCCACCAGGACGGAGAGAAAAAGGACACCCGGAGAGAAAAACGAAGAGAAAAAGGACACCCACCAGGGCGAGCACGTATAAAGCCTTAGCCGAAGATGACCTTAGCGCGGTCGTCATCATCCTAAGCAGCCTTGCGGCGCTTCTGTGACATGCGCAGGTTGGAAGGTTCCCGTTCGAATAGATTCATGCACAGGGGCGCATCGCGGTCAGGATCGCCGGCGTGTTGCCTTTGCGGATGCGGCTGGCGTCTTCGGTGAAGACGATATCTAAACGCCAGTACAAAGGGTTCTCCACGTCCTAGTGATCGCGTACGGCGTGAGCGAAGCGACTGGCGTCGGCCGGGATCGAGTTGATGAACAAGCGCCGCTCCGCGCTGTGGCGATCCTCGATCCAGCACTCACGCTCGACCAGACCGATGCTGCACAATCGCTTCCAGCGCTCGGTTTCGGACAAGGTGCACAGTGCTTCGGTGATTCAGTAGCGGCGCACTTCTAGGCGCCCGTGACCCTTGTCGGTCTCCTCGGTGTCGTCGTGCACGACAGCGGCGAAGTCATCCTCGGCCGCCGTGGTGAAGAACGCATCGACCTCCTCATGCAGCGTGATCGGTTGGCATTTGCTCGGTTTGCACCTCCATCCAGAAACTGAAGTTTCCTGATTTCTGATAATCGCAAGGAGGGCAGTTACTTGGGGGTGGCATATTTAGGTTGGTTTGCACAGGCTTGAGCAAACCCCAATAATAGTGCCCCTACCTAGCCTGCCACCCATCTAAGAATCAGAAAACGTCAGTTCAGAAATATCCGGCTGGTATTGGCCGACAATCAATCGATCCGCAGTCAATAACGCTCTGCCCGATCGACAAAACCATAGGCTGCAAGCCAGCCCAATGCCGCCATCAAGGATGCGGCAACAAAGGTCATCGTCGGTCCGGCAGAGGACCAGAGTCCGCCGCTGATCAGGCTGCCTAGGGCGCCGCCAACGCCGAAGCCGATGCTGTTATAAAGGGCCTGTCCGCGCCCCTGGGTTGGGCCAGGGAAATAATGATGAGTCAGATGAATGGCGGCGGCATGGAAGGTGGCAAAGCTGAATGCATGTAATGATTGCGCCAGGAGCTGCAATACAAGAACATCTACGAAGAATCCGATCAGCAGCCATCGAAGAATCGCCAGCAGCAGGCTCGCCAACAGCATGCGCCGGGCACCAAAACGCTCCAGAAACCGATGCATGATCAGAAAGACGATAACCTCGACGCTGACACCGAGTGCCCATAGAGCGCCGATGACGCTGCTGCTGTAGTCATGGGATTCGAGATAGATCGAGTAGAAGGCATAGTAGGCGCCATGGCTTGCCTGCATCAGCAGGCAAGTGACGAAAAAGTACAGTATCTCCGGGCGGCGTATCAGGCTGCGCAATGACAGCTGCGTCTGCTGCCCACCGGCATGGCCGCGATCGGGTATGACCAGACAACTCAGCCAGACGCCGATCAGCAGCATCAGCACCACGATCGGGATGATGGCGCTGCCGGCATGCTCCTGCCACCAGCCGAGCAGGCCGACAATCAGGATGAAGCCGATACTGCCCCAAACGCGAACGCTGGCATAGCGGTTCACGCGCGCGCCCAGATGATTGAAGGTGACCGATTCCATCAAAGGCAATGGAGCATTCCAAAAAAAGCTGAACACAATCATGACCATGGCCATGGACCAGAAGTCCCCAGCCCAGAACACGCCGACAAAGCCCATTGCGGCTAATCCGGCACCCAGGCGCACAATGGGCATCCGTTGCCCGACCCGGTCCGCGAGCAGGCCCCAGAGGTTCGGCGAGACGATCTTGGTGCCCACCAGAATCGCCATCAATACGCCGATGGCAGCCGGCTGAAAGCCACGCTCCAATAGATACGGCCCCCAAAACGGCAGCAGCGCACCGAGGGCGGCGAAGTAAAAGAAATAGTAGCTGGAGAGCCGAGCGTATGGCATGGAGACTGGTTGGGTTGAAGACATGGCGCTTGATCGATTCCGAGATCAGACCCGAGCTTGGCGCCGGGCTCGGCTGTTGGAATAACCAGTGCGCATCATCGGGAGCACTCTTTGCGCGCCATCCAAGAGGACGCCAGATAGGGGGGCAGAGTATGCGGGAAGCGCGTGCTGCTGAGGACTCGGCTGAAGAGAGCGGACTTCAACAGGCCTGATGAACCAAAGCCGATCGACGACAGAGCCCTGTGCGCCACTGCGCTTCGATGCGATCCAAGGGCATTGTTGCGCGCTCCGCGACCGCCGACAGATCAACTGACAAAGGGCGGAATTGGCGCTAGCGGCGGCTGTACGTCGGCGTTCTGGCCGCGATGGCGCAGCAGGTGGTCGGCCAATACCATGGCGAGCATGGCCTCGGCAATGGGCGTCGCGCGGATGCCAACGCAGGGATCGTGGCGTCCCTCGGTGACGACCTCGACGGGATTGCCGTGCAGATCCAGGCTGCGTCCCGGCAGGCGGATACTGGACGTGGGCTTCAATGCCAGGCGCGCGACGATATGCTGGCCGGTGGAGATGCCGCCGAGCACGCCTCCGGCATGGTTGCCAAGGAAGCCCTCGGGGCTGATCTCATCGCGATGCTCGGTGCCCTTTTGTTCGACACAAGCGAAACCGACGCCAATCTCGACGCCCTTGACGGCATTGATGCTCATCAGCGCATGGGCGATATCGGCGTCCAGACGGTCAAAGATGGGCTCGCCCAAGCCTGGCGGCAGCCCCTCGGCGATGACGGTAACTTCGGCGCCAATGGAATTGCCCTCCTTGCGCAATGCGTCCATGTAGGCCTCCAATTCCGCAACCTTTGCCCGCTCCGGGCAGAAGAACGGATTCTGCTCCACCACCTCCCAAGCGAAGCCGGGAGCACCGGGATTGCAGGTTCGGATCGGACCCAGCCGCGACAGATAGCCACGGATACAAACCCCAGCCTGTGCAGCGAGAACCACCTTGGCTACAGCGCCGGCGGCGACCCGGATCGCGGTCTCGCGCGCTGAGGAACGACCGCCGCCGCGGTAATCGCGCCGTCCATACTTCATTGTATAGCTGTAATCGGCATGTCCAGGGCGGAACTTGACGGCGATTTCGGAATAATCTTTTGATCGTTGATCCTGGTTGTGGATCAGTAGTCCAATCGGAACGCCGGTGGTCAGCCCGTCGAAGACGCCGGAGAGGATCTGCACCTGATCGGGCTCACGGCGCTGCGTCGTATGGCGGGACTTGCCCGGCGCGCGCCGGTCCAGATCCCGTTGCAGGTCTGCTTCGTTTAACGGCAGACCCGGCGGACAGCCATCGACGATGCCGCCGATGGCGGGTCCGTGGCTTTCGCCAAAGGTCGTGACAACAAAGGATTTGCCGAAGCTGTTACCTGACATGATCGTGACGCAAATGCAGTTGGGCTGATCCTTGGCTCAGCAATGCCATGCATGGCTGTCGACCACGGCGATGCAGTGGAGATTGCACAACTGGCCGCGGTTTGGGTTGACTGACTAATAGGATGGCGGCGGCACCATATCGGACTGCGTGAGCCAGGCGTTGCCCCTGGCCAGCACATCGCGGGTCAGGGTGCTGGTGGCCTGGTGCAACAGAACGCCGTTGATAATATAGTTGTAACGTGCGGCCAGATATTGGAACTCGGCCTCGAACAACGCGCGTTGGGCATCAAGCACGTCCACCTGGGTCCGGGTGCCGACTTCAAGTCCCGCCTGGGTGGATTCCAGCGAACTGCGCGCGGAAACAATGGCTGCCTGGCGCGCCTGAACATCGCTGATACTGGAAAGAATACCGCGGAAGGCATCTTTGACCTGATTTATGACACCTCGGCGCTCCTGGTCGAGCCGATCCTGAGCGGCGCGGAATTGATGTCCCGCTTCACGCGTGCGGGAGGCCACCGCGCCACCTTGATAGATAGGCACATTGACATTCAGCCCGATAAAGGCACTGTCCGTATCGCTGCCAAATTCTGCCCCCGTGCGGCTGAGGTCATAGCCTGCTTCCATGTCCAACGATGGGAAATAGCCTGAACGTGCAATCTCGATGTTCTTGCGCGCCGCCTCGGCGGCTTGCTTAAAGGCAACGATACCGAAGTTGTTCGCCAACGCGGTCTCCGCCCAGATATTGATATCGTTCGGTTCCGGCGGCGCCAAGGGCAGACGATCGCCAAGACGCGCCAGGGGTACGGATACGGGGCCGATGATACGCCGCAGGGCCTCCCATTGATTGTCGAGATCGTTCTCCGCGGTGATCAACTCTGCCCGCGAGCTGTCGAATGCGGCCTGACTGTCGTTGACATCGGTGATCGCCACCAGCCCGACCTCGAAGCGCTGCTTCGACTGCTCCAGTTGGCGCTCCTCGGCAGCCACCAACGCCTGCCTCACGCGCACACGATCGGCCGCTTCCAGCACGCCGAAGTAGGCTTGCGTGGTGCGCACCATCAGATCAATTTCGGAGTTGCGGTACTCGGCCTCGGCCTGAGCAATGGTGTTGTTCGACTGACTCAATCGGACCCAATCTTCACGATTGTATACAGATTGGGAAAGCCGTGCCGCGACGCCCGATGTCTGGAACGTATCATTGCGGTTCACATTGCCGGCAACGCTTGTTCCGCGCGACTTGACATTATTATAATCGGCATCTGCGGTAACCCCGAACTGTGGCAATAACAAAGCACGGGCCTGGGGTTTGACCTCACGCGTGGCATATAGCGTCTGCTCCGCCCTGCGCAAGGTTGGATCGCTTTTGACGGCAAGGTCGTAAATACCGAGCAGGTCCTCCGCTTGCGATACCCTGGGGAACGCAAGCATCTGCGCCGAGAGCAGTAGAACACAGGTGGCGATCAGGATTGCCGGCAACGGTTTAGTCATGTTTTCGAACATCCTGGGGAAACGGCGAAAGCGAAAGTGAGAGTTCAATGGAGTTGTTCAATGCCGCGCCAGTATAGGCGATGCTGTAGGTTCATCACAATCGTGCAGTCACCCCGCAATCGTTGCAGGGGGCAACCGCCGCAGAGCGCATCGAGCGCAAGTCATGATTTGTAACCCAAGCTTTGTGCTGTTGCAGTCTTTTGCCAAGCCGCACATTCTAGGCTATGGATGCAACCGGCCTGGCATCGCCCGATCAGGATCGAAATCGAAAAGACGTGACATCAGGGCAACATCCAAAGCACAAGGAACCTGACGTTTAGCATCTCTCCGTCCGCATCTCTCGGCCTGCGCTATCTCCTGGGTTTACAAGCAGAACGGCATGAACGCAACTTTCTTGCCCTAATCCGTCTTTCGGCACCGACAGCGTCGCCAGGCTGCTCGGGCCGGCAGACCTGCCGGACCCGCTGAAACCTACGCTGACCCGAGCCAGCAAGCAGCCCGATTCACGCCAAGTCTGCCCCTGATCACAGAACATGCAGAGCTTGTCTCCGAACCGGGATCAAGCGCCAATGCGAACTGGCGTCAGGCACTGCCGGCAACACTCCTGTCCAGTTGGAATTTCACCGGTCCGCGAACCATCGCGCCATTCGCGTCCTTGAACTCGCCGTTGACTGGAGCACGCTTGCTGTGCGGACTGGTCAGGATTGCCACATGCCCGCCGTGAAATGCGACCGATTCGACGATACCAGTGCCTTCGAGATGCCGATTGGCGGCGGTCGCACAGCGCGGCGTGACCAGATCGTCCTTGATTGCATAGTCCTGGTACCAAGGCACCTTGAGATCGGCCAGGGTTTTCACATTCAGAGGTTTGCCATACAGGGTGACGGGCAAGGTGCCATCATCGCCGATCGGCTCGTGGAAGGTCTTGGAACTTGCGTTGGCGATGGCGAGCGGCAGATGCACCCGCTCCTTCAACAACCAGCGAAACAGTGCCGCGGGAGTCTTGCCCGGATTCATTTCCGTCGCCCGGTGCAGCGAGACCTGATCGAGCACCTTGACCAGCGGCGTTTCCCGGTCAATCGCCACAAACCGCATGCCCAGACTCAGCAGGTAGCCATTCGCCACCTTGTTGCCGCTTGGCAAGGTCGTCGTCACGAAATCGTGATGCATGTTGGGCATACCGCTGATTGCCTCACTGAAGGTGCCATCGATCGGTGCCACATTCGTGATCAGGCTGTCGCATACATCCGTCAATTTTTCCGACAGGATGTTCATTAGCGCGATGTAACCGCCTTGGCAGGTTCCGTTCAGAGTGACTTTTTTACCATGAATGTCCTTGATCTTGGTGCAGAGTTCCAGGGTCTGGTCGCAATCATCTTCCGGGGTTGCATTCTGCACCGCCTCGTTGGTCATAATGTCCTTTACCACCCGCACGTAGGTTGGAATCCCTTCGTTGGCGAATGCATGCGAATAGCTCTTCCCCTCGTAGGGCAAGAACGAAAGAATGTGGACGCCAAGCATATAGGGCGGTATCAACAATACCGGCTGCAGGTCGTCGCGCACTTTGACGCCAGACTTGACCGGTAACACCTGATAGAGTTCGAACGCATCGGTTTCATGCACCAGCTTATAGTGCGGGGTGTTGAAATGAAAACCGAACTCGTCTTTGATCTTCTCTATCTGCTCATTAAAATTAGCCACTGACTCCATGATCTCGGCTTCGCGTTTAACAAAGCCGGTTACGGTTTCACCCTCACGCGAGAGCAGGGTATTGAAGTAAGCTTCCATTCCCTCGCGGCTTGTATCTTTGATAAAGTCGACCAGCTTTTCCTGCGCGCCCAGGGTTCCCTTACGCAGTAAAGCCGCGTTGTGCTCCAATACCTCGAGCGCCTCGATCGCGCTCATGGGGTTGTCCTTCGCGGCCTGTAATGCAATCTGTGCCGCAATCAGGTTGCTGTCAGCAAACTCCATGATCTCCCGATTGGTCGCGCGCATCATCGCCACGTAATATCGCCACCAACTGGTGCCGATGTCGGGTAGATCGGTCAGCATATTCGACATTGCTTTGTACATGGTTTCTCCGTTTTCGGTAAGAGCCGCTGCCGGCTAGAAAGAGGTTTGGCGGTGTTTTGATGTCACTGCAAAAGGATCGTCCTGCACAACAGCAGCAACCGAAATCAGCCGTTCCCGGCCGGATCGGACCAAAACATTCCAGTGCATGATACTACGGTCGAGATCGGCCGGGATAACCTCTTGCCAACAAGTAGGCCGAATCCAAGCCGCAGGTGTGTAGGGCTTGCAATCCCGCTGGCTGCTTCACCCTGCTGGGCAGGGTAAATGGCTGGCCGAATTCCGGAATTCCGAATCGAGTTCCCCGGCGATCTGCGAGCATGGTGCGTGCTGCTCGGGCGGCTGCCTGTAGCGCTGGCCGGACAGACCGACCAGGCGCACGTCGATGCCGTCGGCGCTATGCTGGACGCCTGCGATATCGATTCCGCCGTCGATGCCCCGCCGATGGCAACCCATTCCAGTGATCACCGGGAGAACAACAATGATTAAGCACCATGACCGGCCGAACGCGCCGATCCAGTACGACAACCGGACGAACCTGGGGCTTCGCATTTTATCTCTGGTCATCCTGGCCGGGACCGCACTGGCCTGGTGGCTGATGCCAAGGCTACTGGAGGCGGCCTACGCAGGCACGGCCGGCCCGCTGCTGAGCGGGCTGATCGGCGGGCGCGACATTCACCCGCTGGAATTCTATGCCGAGCAGTTGCGGCTCCTGCTGATTTTGGCCACGCTGGTCGCCGTGCCGGCAGGGCTGCTGATCGGCAGCTCGAGCTTCGAGCGCGCTCGCGCACGGATCGGCACAGGCATCACTGCGGTCGCGGCAGCGGCACCGCTGCTGTTGGCGTTGCTCGCCGGTAGCTGGCTGCTGTTGCGTATCACCGGCAGCCTGCAGCTGCCGTTGTTTGGCGATGCCGCGGAAAAAGTCGTTGCCGCCTGGATGCTGTCGACCGGGGGCCGGCTGTACGCCGACATCTATGCTAATCATGGTCCGTTGAGCTATCTGCTTGCACATACTGTGTATATGCTGAGCGGAGCAACCGAGATGGCCCCGTATCGGCTCGCGCAATGGGCGTTAATCATCCTCACAGTGGCCGCCCTGGGCGCCAGTCATGCACTTGGAAGCCGGCGCCAGCGGCTATTGGCGATGGCCTTGCTGACCTTCATTATCGCCACGCTCTACCCGACATGGAAGGCGCATGAGCCGCTCTACAGCATCAACGCCGGCCTGTTCTTTAGCATCGCGCTCAGCCTTTGGCTGTTGCCGTTGTTGCTGGGCCGGCCAAACTCGGCCAGTGCGGTGGCGATCGGCGCTGCGATGTTGCCCTGCATGGTCGCCCTAGGGTACCCCTTTGCCGTGCCGTTGGCGTTGTTCATCGCCGGCGTCATCTTGGTGCTGTATGGGCGCGGTCAATTGCGCGCGCAGTTGGCGAGCATGGCACGACCTATCCTGATCGGCATCGCTGGCGCGGCCCTGCTGCTGCTCGGGTGGCTGCTGGCATTTGCCGATCTGCTGGGCTATGTCGCCTACCATCTCTACCTGAACCAGGTTCATTATGCCGCGATCACGCGCTTCAATGCCCTGCATGGGCTGGGTCAACTGACGCATCTGATGGACCCGCGCCTGGGTTGGGCCTTACTCGCGGTTCTGCTGCTACCGTTTTGGCTGCGGCGTGCGGCCCATCGCCCCCTGGGCAAACAATCGAGTCGAAGGCGCAGGATCGCGACCACCTGTGGAATGTTGCTGTTGATCGTAGGAATGCTCTACCTCAACCCGCGTGGCGATGAGGGATTCAAGGTTGCCTCATTGCAGGTGCCGGCGGCGGCGCTGCTGGCCATCATGCTGGCGCGCTGGCTCGCGCCGATGGGCGGATCGAAGCCTGGGCAGCGCGAGCGCGCGGGGCTCATCGGTGTGCTGTTGGCAATGATTTTGTCAATCAGCGTTGTCGGCTTTACCCCTTTTGCCGGCCCTTTGTCGGAGAGCTCTCTGCTGCAACGTCGGCAACTCGCCCAAGCAGAGCAGGCCGCCGCGCGGCCGCTGATCGAGCACATCGACGCCCGGCTCGACCCCGGCGAGCCGATCCAGGTCTTGACCTTCCTGCCGCGCTGGTATTTGCTCGCCAACCGGCTCCCTGCCGCAGGACAGTATTATTATCTGCCGGCACAGGCCGACTATGAGCGTGCGCCGATGTGGGGCCATGAGCGCGAGCGGATGAACCTGTGTGTCAACCTGGCTGAACGACGCGTTGAGGTCGTGCTGCTGCACGACTATCCCATCCACGGCATCTATCGGTTGCAGGACTACGCACCCTGTGTCGCAAGGCTGCTCGAGACCGACTACAATCCGGCCTACTTTCCAAGCCCGCAAGCGGACATTCCGATGCCGCTGCTGCTGATACGGAAACCGCAATAGCGCAAGCGCCATCAACGCCCAACAATCATGCACAGTGGGCTTGCGGCCATCCGCTGCGAACGCGCACCAGCCTGTGCATCATGGGCCAGCGCAACAGCTAGGCTCGACGCCTGGCTGTGGCAATTCCAGATCGTCCTAACCTACTCAGCATGATCATGACTGTCATCGCCCAGACACGAGAAGCGCTCGACGCGATCTTATTCCACGATCCGGCAACCAACATCCAACGGCGGATACATAGCGCGCTGTTGCTGCTGCTGTTTTTGACCGGGATCGCGCATTGGGTGGGCTTCTTCAATGGCGGCGAGCTGGCGCTGACGGCTTATGACTGGATCAAAGAAGACGCCTATCTCGATACCCTGCGTGCTGCCCAAGTCAATGCCGAGATCCCCTGGCGCTGGAATACTGCCTTTTACCACGATACGCGCGACTTCCTCGCCAACCCCGAGACGATTCTCACCCCAGATATCCTGTTGCTGCGCTGGCTCCCGAACGGCCTGTTCATTCTGCTGCATGTCCTGCTGTTCTACTCGATCGGATTCCTTGCCTGTATGCTAATCGCCAACCGGCTCAACATCAGCCTGGCTCCCTTTAGCGCGTTTTGGCTGTTATTCAATTTCAATGGCCACCTGACCGCACACCTCGGTGTTGGCCATCTGCAGTGGGCTGGCTATTTCTTGCTTCCGGTGTTCTTCCTCGTGCTCAGCGGGCTCATACAGGCGCAACGAGGACCGCGCAGCAAGGCGGGCATCTACCCGCTAACCATGGGTCTCTTACTCGGTCTGCTGTTTCTGAATGGTTCCTTCCACTTTGCCATTTTTTGTACGATGTTCATGCTGATCGCATTGTGCTGGCGAATGACCATGGCCCCGGGCGTCGCGATCGCAATACTGATCGGTGGCCTTCTCGGTTTCGGCCGTCTACTGCCTGCGCTACTCTGGATACCGAGCCGCGATCTGCTTTATGCCGGCTATCCAAGCTTCGGCACGCTCATCGACGCGATGACCATGCTGCGTGGACATGAACTTATGGTGCCTGACGAGCTCTACACGCCGTCCACCTGGTGGGAATTGGATCTTTATCTGGGATTCACCGGCACCACCATCTCCATTATCGCCCTCATCGCCGTATCGAGACGCAAGGCACCGAGCGATCTGTTGCCCATCTTCGCCGCGGCAGCAGTTCTGTTATTGTTCTCCCTGGGCCATGTTTACACCCTGATCCAGCAATTGCCCGTGCCGTTCGCCGACGTCGAGCGCGTGCCGACGCGGTTTATCGTCATGCCTCTGGTCCTGGCTCTGATCCTGGTCATGAAGGGCCTCGACGAGCTGCTGTGTGCCTGGCCCAAGATCACCAAGCCTGGGCTGCTGATTGCCTTACCCTTCATCGGCTATGAGCTCTATCTGCACTCGAGCTACTGGCGTGTTGGCCGTATCGAAAGCACCCATGCGCAGGTTACCAAACCGATTTTGTCCATCGCTTCCGATCCAGATACGGCCTATGCGCTGAGCATTGGCCTCGGTTGGCTGGTTTCCGTCGTAGTGTTGGTGGGGGTTGTCGCCTATTTAGTGCACATGCGACGGCATCGTGATGAGCGCAACGCTCCTGCTCGCTAGCGTGCATGAACGACCACTTCCGGCGCAAAGGCACCAAAACACCTAGCGTATTACGGTGACACTTTACCATTTACACCAATTCTAGTTGTCTTCGGTCGTTCTTTTGTCAAGGGAGTCGGCCACGCTTGCTTAGACGTAGCGTTCGGCCAAGTCATATGTTTCGCCGACGGCGCGCGACAGCCCGGTCTCGTCCGCGGGTACGAGAATCAAGTAAACATGGTTCGGCATCAGGGACTTGTTCATAACTCCGACCAACTGACGAGCGGGTGCGCGGGGCTTTTTCGTAATACGTTGGTTTTAAAGTTAAAATAATGGGGCGTATGAGGCTAGCCCTAGGCTGTCGAAATCTGCCGTCTCACTAAAACAAGCGCTTCCCGGTTTTTGGATGCTTAGGAACGGAAATTAGATAACTTGTGCAGCTCATCAGAAGGGAGAAGGTATAGTATCATTTTAGCCTCTGCAACCAAGCCAAACTTCTGGAGACCTAAATGGAGCGTTATTCCCCCCAAGTAGAGGAATCGATGCGTCGTTTCTATATGGGCCTGAATGAGAAAGATCGCCGTCTGTATGCAGGCTTAGAAGCCTTGAAGTATGGTCGCGGTGGTCGCGTGTATATTGCGGAGGTACTGGGTTGCAGCCGAAACACCGTAAGCAAAGGCGCGCGCGAGATGAGCGGTTTATCTGAGCACGAGGTACACGAGCAGCTTCGCGGGGACAAAGTCGGGACCAAGCCCCGAGTGCGCAAACCTGGTGGTGGTCGTTGCCCCTATGAGCAGACGTGGGGGCCGTCGTTGGACGAGAAGTTCCTGGCGGTTCTACGCCATCATACCGCGGGCGATCCGATGGATGAAAAGGTCCGCTGGACGAACCTCACCCTGGGTGAGATTGTCGCGGCATTGCGAGAAGATCATCAGATCCAGATCAGCCAATGGGTCGTGCGCAAGCTGTTAAAAAAACATGGCTACCGTCGCCGCAAAGCGCAGAAGAAAACGACCATGAAGGACGAGATCAAACACCGCGATGCCCAATTTGAGAAGATCACGCAACTCAAAGCCGCCGATCAGGCCGCGGGTAATCCGATCGTCAGCATGGATACCAAGAAGAAAGAAAATCTTGGCAATTTTTACCGTGACGGGCAGTTGTATACCTTAGAAGCCCTGCACACCTACGACCATGATTTCAACAGCTTTGCTGAAGGGGTCATCATTCCGCATAGCTTCTATGACATCAAGCATAATGTCGGCTACATCCAACTCGGGAATAGCCACGATACCAGTGAATTTGCCTGCGACAGTTTTCGGCATTGGTGGTATAACCACGGTCGCCTACACTATCCCAGCGCTACCTCCATCCTGGTGCTGTGCGATGGGGGCGGGAGTAACAGTTTCCGTCACGACCTCTTTAAACAGGACTTGCAGAGCCTCGCCGATGAGCTTGGGATCGAAATTCGCATTGCTCATTATCCGCCCTACTGTTCTAAGTACAATCCCATCGAACACCGTCTCTTTCCCCATGTGACCCGTGCCTGCCAAGGCGTGATTTTCACCAGTACCGAGTTGGTCAAGGAACTCATGGAAAACACCCACACTTCAACGGGACTCAAGGCGTTCGTTCATGTCATCGATAAGGTCTATGAAACGGGACGAAAAGTGGCGGCAGATTTCAAGCAAAACATGCGCATCCTCTTTGATACGTTTTTGCCAGCATGGAATTATCGCGCCGTTCCTGCTGCTTCTCAGGAGTGCACAAGTTAATAAATTTCTATTTCTTAGCGCTGGCTTGGGCCTGCGTTCGGCCTTAGTTTCTGCTGCTCATGTATAACTTGACCTGTTGTAGATTGATCCGCTTGCCCGACATTTCCTCGCCTTCTCGTTGCGAAAATGCCGGCTACTTTAGCCTCGACAACCCGCCAAGATAGTTGTCGTCGATGCGTCAAGTTAATTGTCGCTAAACAGCGCTCGGCGTGAAGTCAAAATTCCTCCAGCTTTATGGCCTGGATGCTCACGAATCTGTTCCCCATTTCTTAAAGCACAGGGCCATTGGAACACTCCTTTCGATGAACGACCGATGAGCTGCTGAGTCGGGAAAAATACACCCGGAGTCGAGATCCACAACAATGCTGCCCGCGCAAGCCTCACCAGATATTCGGCCCAGGCTGAAGACAGCGCTGAGGTGTCCTAGATCCGAAGTGCCCAAGGTCTGAGCGCAGTTGCGCGATAGCTGAGTACAGGCAATGCGTACCTGCGATCCAAGTTGCCTTCGCAGGTCTCTGACCAGTTCCGGCCTTGGATTCTCAAATTTGTTGCGCCCGATGGAGAAGACGACAAATGCAGGCCTGACAGCGCTGCACAAGTCTGATACGAAGGAATCTCCCTTGCTTCCTGGATTGCTTCCATGGTGAGGCCACACCAAGGTGTCGCAGGAAAGGTCCACTTGATGGCGCAACGCATCGTCCAAGCCTACTCGATCCAAGTCACCCGGCAGCAAAACCCGATTTCCAGCCCCGATGACGCGAACCACGGCGCTCAACGAGTTGGTGACGATCCGCCGGTTTTCGCGGTCGCGTCCCCCAGCACCCTTGCTCACCAAGTACGCGCTTGGACTCAACACCTCCACCGAAATGTCCCCGAGGCGGTAGTCATGGGCGGAGCCTGGAGTCAAACCTGGTTGAAAGTCAACGCCTTCATTCGCGTCCGCTTCATAGATTAGATCGTCCCAGGCAACTGTCCTCTTCGTAGAGTCCGGGTTGGCGCGTAATCGATGCACCCGAAATCTGCCATCGGCCAACAACGCAACGGCTCCGCCGATGTGATCTTGATCGGCATGCGACAACAGTAACCAGTCGATCTCGCGGACTTCCAGCTCATTCAGCAGCTTGATAAGCGCAGGTCCTGGGCCGGCGTCAATAATTCCGACGCCTTCCGGGGTAAGCAGCACAGCAGCGTTGCCATGACCGATATCCAGCACCACCAGCGCACGCGTTGGGAGCCGGTCTCTCATCAACCAAGCTCCCAGTCCTTGAAATACAGTTCTTCCATCCGTGTTGCCCCAATGTTGACTTTGGCATGGAATCGCCGATCCGGTGCCGCAGCCGCCCATACAGCTGACGGTACGGCAACCTTGAGCAGATCGATCGCAGTTGACGGCTCGTACCATCCCGGCACTTGCACATACATCGCGCGCTCATCCCGATCGATCACCCTGACCAATGTCCGAAACGGCTCGCGGGTAAGCCGATACTCACCACGAAACTCTTTCAGGCAAGCACGAATCCCGTCGATGAAGGCATCGGAATCAAACTCGTCCGGCCGCATCAAAACCGGAATCTGGTGTCGCCAACGTCTCATCTCGTCGACCTGGGCCTTTTCGAAATTGGTACACAAAAGTGCTGGAGTCGATCGCTCGTACCATCGCGCCACGGCTGATGCCCCGTCGAACGAGGCGTAGTTGCGAACGCTAAGGTGGAAATCACAGACAATGGCCTGGGCACTTGCATCATCGGCCGTTTTCAAGAGCTGTTCAACCGAGTTATAGCGTTCTTCTGCAAGCACGGGCTCCAGTCGTGCGTCTTCAACGTATGCCGCATACAGCTCCCGCGCTTCAGGATCATCATCAACGATGAGGACACGGTCAATATCTCTACCCTCTAAGCTAAGCATGTTCGACGCCCTCCAATGTCACTTCAATGGTAAACGATGCGCCTCCGAGCTCCCCATTTACCTCTGCCGTCACCCGACCG
This sequence comes from Thiohalocapsa sp. PB-PSB1, assembly GCA_016745215.1. GTDB lineage: Bacteria > Pseudomonadota > Gammaproteobacteria > Chromatiales > Chromatiaceae > Thiohalocapsa. The sequence goes on along the minus strand of CP050890.1, from coordinate 780,350 downwards.
GAAAGGTCCGAAACCGCATCGCGAACGATGGTCAATCCCAACCCGGTGCCCGCCCGCTTCGTCGTCTTGCCGGGCAGCCAGATATCCTTGAGCGGAATATCCTGAATTCCTGAGCCATTGTCTGCGAACACCATGCGCATCAACAGTTTGTCATCAATCGCGGTGCGAACCAAGATACGCCTGCGATCTCGCTGGACCTGATCGAAGGCTACCGTACTATTGTTAAGCAGATTGGTGACGATCGACTCCAAGGCCGCCTCGCTTCCGAAGAGGAATGGTTCGCCGTTGGCAAACTGGAGGTCGTAGTCGATCCCTCTGTTCTCGAGAAAGGGCTGGTAGGTGGCAAACACCTCGCGAATCACCGCATAGGGGTAAACCTTTCCTTGGCGTCGCTTCTGATGCTCCAATAGTCGCAAGGTCGCCGTACCTAAGACGCCAAGCCCTTGCAGAGACTCCTTAAGGCGCGCCAAGTGCGCCTCATATCGTTGCGTATAAGTCGCCGGCTGCAGGTCTTCCTGCAGGCGACGATCAAGCAGGTTGGCAGTCATGGCGATCCGCTTGAGGCTGCCACCCTCGGATTCGTGCGCCAAGGTCGCTGCGCTGATCCCGGCGGTTGCAAGAGTGCGATAGAGCTGCACCTCCTCGGTGAGCCGTTTGACCTGCTGTAGGTGAGCCCTTTCGTATCGATCAAACGCCTGGCTTACATTCGCCTTCTCGTTTGCGGGAAGCCCTTCAATCGCATCTCGAAGCTTTTGTTTCCGCTTCTCCGAGACTATAGGTGTCTGCTGCCGATCCCTTGATCGCTTGCGCTCTCGCATTTCAAGACGGCGATCATGCATCCAGTCGAGTGCGTCTTGGGCAAACTCCCGTAGCTCCCGGAAGGCATCGGTCTCTATGAAGCCGGTACGATCGGTCTTCTGTACCAAGACTTGCTGATCGCCGACGATGCGAACCCGGCCGATCGAGGTGTTTGTAGAGGGACGCAGCTCGGGGTCTCGCGAACGCTTGAGGTTCATATCGAGCCAATCGTTCCCCGGGTCCCCATAGGGTGTTACGCGCAGTACGTCTTGGTAAAGGTGCACGCCGCCGAAGTGCGAGAGCCATTCCTTCACCGCACCCAGACTCGTACGCCGCGTCGAGAATTCGGTCGCGGAGAGGAGGTATACCCAGAGGTCGAACCTCGCCTTGGGTGCGCGATACCCGCGCGTCTTGTGGTCGGGCCTTGCCACCTCCTCGTGATTGCCCAGGAACAGGGTTTGGCCCCGCCAGTCCTTCAGCTCCGCGGAGATTTGCCCGGCGTCGTCGAGTCTGGCGGTCAATTGGAATTCGGCATCCTCGAAATAGCGGGACTTGACCAGTCGCTCCAGGTCCCGGAAGGCCGGGACCTCCAGTTGCGGCTGAAACCCGGAGGGATCGTCTCCGAATGGGTCGGCAAGCAACAGCATCATGCGCGCCAGCCGCTTCACGACAACGCGTCCGAGCTTTTCATGCAGCTTGCAGAGGCGGACGCGGGTGCCGGGTGATCGGTCCGGCGTCTCTTGGATATTGATGGGGAGTGGGACGGTGCCGACGCTATCCGCAGTTGCGAAATCGCGCCATCGTAGCTCGACCGAGCGCGTAATCTCCGGTGAACCGATGTGCCGGGTCTTCAACTCGGCGATCTCCCCGAGGCGCAGGGCAGCCAGTCGCCCGAGCCCCTTATCTCCCGCGGGCGTCCTACCGCGCCTGGTCTTCTTGCTTGGGTCTTTGCGTGAACGGCCCAGCAACAGCCAGCCTTGGGTGATCCCTTCGTGGTCCATGCCGTCACCGTCATCGACAACGGTGATGGTTCCGCCGGGCGAATCCGTAGCATCCAAGGTCACCGTGCAATGGAGCGCATCGGCGTCGTAGCTGTTCTTGATCAGCTCGATGAGCCCATGCTCGGGATTGGCATTCAGCTCCTCGCCGAGGCGGGCGAGGATGCTGGGCGAAAACTCCAGATGGGCTGTGCGTTCTTCTTGCGTCATGGGCTATTCCCAGGGGATTCCAGCAACGGCAGCAACCGTCAGATGTCGGCATCGGATGGTCTCATTGAGCCATAGACTGCTGGCCGGACGACGAAGGAGGGCGACGAGCTGCTTGCAGCGGGAAAGGCTCTTGTCCCTTGGGATCGCCACGAGCAGATGGTTCTCGATCGCAAACGTTTGCGGGCCGTTGACGATCAGTGTTGGAACCGCTCGGTACCGATCCTCGGGTCTCGACGTCCGTCTCACGACGACGAAGGGGGCTGCGAATGTCGTACCTGAAAACGCCCGCGTTTCGGAGACACTATCCAAGGTACCCCAACGAGGACAGTTTCCCGGGTGAAGATAGGGGAGACGTGGAACATCGCCGTCCGTATGCCGGAACGGCACCAGCGGCCCGACTTTGACCGCAAACAGATCGCCAACGATCGCTCGCTGGGATGCGACTTCGGAGGACAGGCCGACGGCAGGCTGCGACCGGCGGACGAAATCCAGCAGCGCGGTGTGAACGTCGGTCGCCTCGTCGAACCGGTCGTGGACAACGGGGAAGGACAAGTCCCCGCATGCACGGATCGCGCTGCGAAAGCGCCGATATCTGGTGCCGCTTCGCAGGACATCGGGGATGACGGCGACGAGGCGCGCGGACGGCCGCATGCCGGTGATCGCCGTCCAGATAAAGAGCGCCGCGCGATTGATCATGCCGGTTGCCCATGGCAGATCAAGCGGCGCCGGCACCTGGCCGAACGGCGGGTTCATGACGATGTGGGTAGCGGCAGGATAGTGCCCCTCCTCCAAGCCGGAGCCGACGCGCAGACCGTTCAGCAAGGAAGCGGGGGAATCCGCCGGCGACGGAGAGTCGCTGGAGAGGGACCTCGCGAGAATCAGGATTCGGGCACGGGCGGCATCGATGAACTCGCTATGCAGATCAAGGCCCTGAAGCCGCCGCCCCCACGACCGGATGCGGGCATCCAGACTCGACTCCGGCGGCAGCTCAAGCGCCGCCGCAAGCAGTAGATCGCCTGCGCCGCAGGCCGGGTCGAGGATGACCGAAGTATGGCTCAACGTCCCCCTGAGGCGCGAACGTACGGTCGCAACGACGTGGGGAGGCGTGAAGAAGGCACCTGCCTCCCGCCGCTTGGCCAATGAGACCGCCCTTCGAAGCTCGATCGCCGGCTGTCCGTTCAGCGCAGCCAAGACGCTCGCCGCGCCGGGACTCAGGCTATCGGCCCGCGCCAGTGCTTCTAGGTCTCTGACGTATTTGCGAAATGCGAGCATGCTTGGGCGTAGATTGATGGCCTGACCATGCGCCCGAAGGATACCCGAAACAGGCAGGCAGCGCGTCGGATGCGGCAAACGCTCGCGGGGGCGACTATTTGAACAGGTCGTCAGCAAGCCAGAACAGCCCGAAAACGGCGCCGACGGTGCTGATGATTTAGATGCTCTGGCGATGGATCGCGATAAGCAGCCGTGTCTCGATCGAGCGGGTCTCCACGGGCGCCTCCTCAATCTCCCTGCGCAGTCGCCCTTGAGAAGGATAATAAGGATAGGAAATCCAACCGAACGGCACGGAGTATGCACGACTGAGCGGGCTTAACGCAACCTATAGACGCACATGGTTTCTACGCGCCAAGAGGTGTGTTGGGGCGAGAATCAGTGGGTCGTTAGCCCGACTTCGACTATTCGGTCGGGATTTCGGCGAAATCCAAGCCGTTTCGTCCTGCAAATCCCTGATTTTGCTGAGCCGAGGTGTGCGCAGTCGCGTGTAGTGCCGACCTAGGTCGTTGTTTCGAAGCAGTTAGGGATGTGGAAACACTTGATCTACGCAGGTCCGCCCAGGACCACCAAAATCCAAGCGGTCTATCGGATTGAATTTTAGAATATTTCTTGGGTGGTAAGTGATGCTTTCATTGGCGGGAGGTGGTGTAGATTAACGACTACCACGTCCCTTATTTGCCGATACTATCGGCATGTTTCTGCGCTCGAAAAACCGCTTCAAAGACGGCAAGCAACACCGGTACTGGAGTATCGTTGAGAACCGCCGCGTCGCCGACGGGCGTGTAGTGCAACACCAAGTGCTCTACCTCGGGGAGATCAACGATTCGCAGAAGGCGTCGTGGTGCAAGGCGATCGAGGTGCTCGACGAGGACGAGGGGGCACCAACGCAAGTGGCGTTGTTTCCGGAAGATCGCACAGCACCCACGCTGGATTGCGATGTGGTGCAGGTCAGGTTGAGCGGGTTGCAATTGCACCGGCCGCGTCAATGGAGTGCGTACTGGCTCGCTTGCGAGCTTTGGGGTCAGCTTCGTTTGGATGCTTTCTGGCAGCCTCATCTGCCCCCGAGTCGCAAGGGGACGCGCTGGCTGAACGTGCTGAAAACCCTGGTCGCCTATCGGCTCATTGATCCGGGCAGCGAGTGGCGATTGCACCGCGATTGGTTCGATCGCAGCGCCATGGGAGATCTGCTCGGCGAGGACTTCGCCATCGCCCAAAGCCAGACCCTTTATCGCTGTCTGGACAAGCTGCTGGCGCACAACAAGGCGCTATTCTCCTCTCTGCAGGAGCGCTGGCGGATGCTGTTCGATGTCCGCTTCGATGTGCTGCTCTACGATCTGACCAGCACCTATTTCGAAAGCGAGCCTCCGGAGTACGGCAAACGCAAGTACGGCTACAGTCGTGACAAGCGCCCCGATTGCGTCCAGGTTGTCATCGCCCTGATCGTGACCCCGGAGGGCTTTCCCCTGGCCTACGAGGTCCTGCCGGGTAACACCAGCGACAAGACCACGTTGGAGGACTTCCTCGCCAAGATCGAACAGCAGTACGGCAAGGCCGAGCGCATTTGGATCATGGACCGCGGTATCCCGACCGAGGACAGTCTCGCCGCGATGCGTGGCGCTGACACACCGGTGCGCTACCTCGTCGGGACACCCAAGGGGCGGTTGAGCAAGTTGGAGAAAGTGCACAGAAATGCACAGAAACACCCACAGAAAAGCACCCACAGAAAAGCACCCACAGAAAAGGACACCCACCCATAGAAAAGGACACAGAAAAGGACACCCACTCTCCGCCCCGCTGAAATGTGGGTGTCCTATACCGCTGCTCCGCCCCGCTGAAATGTGGGTGTCCTATACCGCTGGTGTCCTATACCGCTTAAAGGGTCACTGGCTTTAAGCCCGTTGCATCTCAGTACAGAACATCCATCGCGCAGATTTCGGTGGCCATCAGGAAGTCGTTGAAGCGCGATTCATCCCGAATGGTATGTACTTCGGTGAACTTGTCCCCTTCACCATTACAGTAAAACAGGAAATCGGCCGCGAAATTACCCGAGTCATCACCGCAAACGTTGGTGATTCGCAATCTAAAGGTCGCTTTGGCCCAGTTGGCGCCATAAAACTCCCTAACATTGGAGAAGCTCCACGAGGAGATGAGGAGAGATTCCAGAGATAGTTGAGAGGCGAATTCAGCAAAGCTGTCCTCATAACGACAGGCTCCCTGAGTGCAGTATCTCGAGAAATGAATCGGATCGACGACTGTCGCTAATCTCTCGATTACCTCTTGAGGCGACGAACCTGCCTGAGTAAAGGGTATGGCGGCAAGAAAGTTTTTCACATCTCCGCAGTTGGAGTCCTCGGGTGAGCCGATTCTGACATTCGCCGCGGCTGCGGTCTGGGAGAGTAACCCAATACTTAATAGAATAATGAACCAAGTGATGAGTCGAATTGCTTTCATAGTAGGAACCTGTAAGTTTTAGTCAGATTTATCAGGATGTCAGATTAACTTCCGAAAAAGCCAGTATTAAATACCAGAGTATGAGTTTTAAAGTCGGGTAAAAATATTAGACCGTCATGGGGCTGTTTCAAGCCCTGCGCGGAATCTTGGCTGAGGACGGGTTCAGAAACAATCTGAACGTTGCAGCGAACAGAATTAACTACGAAAAGCGGAAAATACGCGATGGCACTATTCTCCAGAGCTTCTTGCTCCATGTTGCCCTGTGACGGCCTTGTTCATAAGCTCGGCCAAGGCTTGGGGTTAGCCTCGAACGCCCCAGTATTTTATCTTTATAACCAAGGTCTTACGGAAACGCCACAAGCACCCGCTCATCAGTTGGTCGGAGTTATGAACAAGGCCTCTGTGACCAACAGCCAGGTAACCCCGGGCATGAGACGCTGAAACCTTCATCTGTCCTTCGAAGAGCGACTTTGTATTTCATGTGTTTCTCAATAACTTGAGAGTACCGAGTTCTCCAGCAATCTGGCAGCAATCTGTTCCTTGAAGCAGCCCCATCCGTGCAAGTGAAAATACGGTCGTGGCGGGGTTGCTGCTGCCGATGTCCGTCATATCGATAAACCAATGGGTAGATATCCTGGAAGGATCTATAGTCCTCTCACGTGACATCAAAGCTGTCCCTTTCGTTTAGAGCCAGCACTCACACACCAAAAACAAAAGGGCATATCTGGTTATCGCGTTGAGTGACTCTAGTTATAGCACCTGTGTAGACTCTACTCGAGGTGTTTGTCATGCAATTGTGGTTCTATTGGTGGGAGATCATTTCGTTGCTACGGCCAGCGTTTTCCCGCGATCAGACGTTCTTTTGGTTCGTTGTCAGCGTCGCCGGTCTGTCAGTGCGCACGGATAACCTTGGGGTCACGAGCATCGTGCGCGCCCTTGGCCTGCAGGAGCAGTGCTACGATTCTCTGCTTGACAGCTTTCACAGCAGCGCAGTGAAGCTGGACCGCTGATTGGCAATCTGGACCAAGGTGGTCCTGAAGCTGTTCCCAGGGGTGATTCAGGTCAATGGTCGGTTGGTGCTCGTGGGCGATGGGATCAAGGTCGGCAAGCAGGGCCGAAAGATGCCGGCAGTGAAGTCGTTACATCAGGAGTCGGAGTCGAACACCAAACCCGAGTACATCATGGGCCATTCGTTCCAGGCAGTCGCGGTTCTGATCCAGGCGGCACAGAGCGTCTTTGCGCTCCCACTGACTGCCCGGATTCATGAGGGCGTTGTGGAGACGAACCGAGACAAGCGCACGCTGATGGACAAGATGATCGCTCTGCTCGGGCTGCTCGGCATGGAGCAATCCTACTACTTCGTGGCCGATCGCTATGACATGTGTCGGAAGATGGTCAAGGGCCTGCTCGCGCAAGGCAATCATCTGGTGGTTCGCGTGCGCTCGAATGCCGTGGCTTGGACGCCCTACGTTCAGGACGCAACAGAACCTCGTAGGCGTGGGCGCCCGCGGAAGTATGGCCGCAAGATCAAGCTGCGCTCGTTGTTCGAAGAGGGCCTGGTGAACGAGCAAGCAGCGAGCCCCGTGTATAACGAACAAGGGGTCATACTCCGCTATGCCGTGCATGATCTGCTGTGGCGACCGGCCGGACAGCTGGTGCGTTTCGTCATTGTGATTCACCCGCACCGAGGACGTTTCATCCTCATGTCGACAGACCTCACATTGGATGCCATCGACATCATTCGTCTCTATGGGCTGCGTTTCAAGATCGAGGTCACCTTCAAGCAGGCGATCCACGTGTTTGGGACATTCCACTACCATTTCTGGATGAAGGCGATGAAGCCGCTGAAACGGCGTAATGGGGATCAATACCTGCACCGAGAAACGGCGGCTTACCGTCAAGCCGTGAAGCGCAAGCTGCATGCCTACCATGTCTTCGTCCAAGCTGGATGCATTGCCCAAGGGTTGGCTCAGTATCTGGCAGCATGCCATCCGCGGCTGGTTTGGCAATCCTTATGCCTCCTGGTTGCGCACAATCCGCCCTGGTCTGGCACCATCCGAACGCGTGGTCACCCTGGCGTTACGCCACAGCCTACCGGAATTTCTCCTGGATTGGAGCCAGAGGTCTATTCTGGCGAAATTCATCATCGAAAGGCTCGATCCGGATCGATCTAAGCTACTTGGCGCCGCCGCTTAGCTCTGACTCGGCCTTAACGGCGCGTTTCGATCGCGCCGACAGTTGGTTTGGAAGCGATTCCAGGATGACTCTTGCCCTTTTGATTTTAATAGAAGAAACTCGGCACTCTTGAGGACCTCCAATTCCCCGGTTTTTGCGCGTTTCGGGCCGGGTTTGGGCTTCTTTTCCGTGCCGCCTTCCCCGGCCTTGTCGGTCTCCGCATCCATCCGGCTCGGCTTCAGTTTGGGCTTGCCCTTGAGCTCCTTTAGCCGCTTGACCTCGGCTTCCAACTCCTCAATCCGCTCCTGTTGCTCCACAATCAGCCGCAGCAATGCCTGCACCAGCGGTGTCTGCTCCGCTTCGGGGATCTCCGGCAGCTTGATCGTCGGCTTGCTCATGGCGCTGAGTCTATCCGCATTTCTCCAGATAGCAACAGAATTTTGCCGGGGGAGAATGAGAAGTTACCACCGCGTCGGCTACCAGCCGCACCCGCTGACAGCGTATAGTCCTCTCACGTGACATCAAAACTGTCCCTTTCGTTTAAGGCCTGCACTCACACACCAAAAACAAAAGGGCATATCTGGTTATCATGTTGAGTGACTATATCCCTTGCTTGCTCGAACTCGGCGTCTTGCCGCACAACACGTACCCTTCCTCCCAACCCGCGGGAAACAGTTCCGAATGCTGCCGACACAGCTCATCGAGTTGCATTCGGCAATAGGCGTTATCGCTCAGGAAGCGTTCGTAGGCGTCCTTCGCCAGCGGTAAGCGGATGGTTCGGTATCCTCTCTCGAGAGAACCAGGTACAGTCGTCATGCTGTCTCCGGGTAGCGAGATGTCGAGTTCGTTATTGTAACCTTCAGCATCGCTTAGTCGGAGACAGTCTTCCAGGGCATTTCGCCAGCTCGTCAACAGAATCCGTTATAACCAGGAATTTTTCAAGGTGCCCTTATATCGTCTTGCGGAGTACGGTAACAAACTCTCCAGTGCATCGGTGCAGACGTTCCGGGACTGTCTCTGATCAACCTCTACAGCCGTCGTTTTCGCAACATAAGCCAGGGCCTGGGCGACAGGAACCGGGCTAGCGGCACATTGATCCTGTATGCCACTGCGCCCGGCAAGTTCCCCGCCGACTTCATGTATTCTCCTTCGATGATAAGGTGTCAGCCTGGAGGCCGACACTCCCAGGCGATGGCCGCTCCGGCCGGGAGTGTCGGCCTCCAGGCCGACACACCTTCGCGTCAGGCGAAAAACGCTATCGGAATGCCAGCACCGCTGCATTCGTGCAAGCCCCGAACACGACCCACGCCGACCTGTGTGATGGATAGTAGGGTTCGCGCTCGAGTAAAACGCTGGGCTGGAGAAAATCAATCAGGAACAAGGCGTCGCGACGGCGCTATGAAAAGGTCATCCACCGATCATGATTTCGTCATGCGTCGAAGATACACTATGTTGCAGTGCAGCATGTTGGCATCCAGTCGACCTGCGCACTGGTCAAACGACTCGAAGTGAGAACCTCAATGGCCTCTGAATTCATTGAAAATCGGATCTTTGCAGAGATTCTGCCCGGACAGACCGCGGAATTGCAGCGCACCCTGACCCGGGACGACGTTGCCATGTTCGGCAAGGTCTCGGGGGATTTGAATCCGACCCATATGGACGAGGAATACGCCCGTAGTATCGGTGCCAAAGGCATCGTCGGGCACAGTCTTTGGGCGACCAGTCTGATCTCCAGTCTGCTGGCGAATGTGCTGCCCGGTCCGGGTACCCGCTATGTCAGCCAGATTTCCAATTTTCACCGGCAGGTGGATCTGGGCGACACCCTGACAGCACTGATCCGCGTGTCCGATCGACGCGACGGAGGGCTGGTGGTGTTCGATTGCAGGGTGCGCAATCAACGCGACGAGCCGGTCATGGATGGGGTCGCCGAGGTCATCGCTCCCTCCGAACATGTCCGTGTGCGCCGGATCGAGACGCCGAATGTCTCGGTGCACCATCATGACAGTTTTGCTGCCCTGTTCGACGCGGTGGCGCGTCTGGAGCCGGTCACCACCGCGGTTGTGCATCCGGTGGATCAGGTTTCATTGCAGGGCGCCATGGAGGCGGCGCGCGACGGATTCGTTCGGCCAGTCCTGATCGGCCCGGAAAAGCGTATTCGCGCCACCGCCGAACAGTTCAACGTCGATCTGAGCGGCACCGAAGTCGTCGATGTGGAGCACAGCCATGCCGCGGCCGAGCGTGCGGTGGCCTTGATCCGCGAGGGCGGCGCCGAGATCCTGATGAAGGGCAGCCTGCATACCGACGAGCTGTTGTCGGCGGTGCTCGACAAGGTGCATGGCATCCGCACGGCCAGGCGTATCAGCCATGTGTTCGTGATGGATGTTCCCACCTATCCGAAGCTGCTGCTGGTGTCCGATGCCGCGGTCAACATCGCCCCGGACCTGGACGCCAAGGCGGATATCTGCCAGAACGCCATCGATGTGGCCCATACCCTGGGTATCGCCTGTCCCAAGGTGGCCATTCTGTCCGCTGTCGAGACCATCCGTCCGAAGATTCAATCCACGTTGGATGCCGCCGCATTGTGCAAGATGGCCGATCGCGGCCAGATCCAGGGCGGTCTGCTCGATGGTCCCCTGGCGATGGACAATGCCATCAATCCGGAAGCGGCTCGCATCAAAAAGATCGAGTCCGACGTGGCGGGGGTAGCGGACATCCTGATCGTACCGGACCTCGAGTCTGGCAATATTCTCACCAAGCAGCTGATCTTCCTGGCCAACGCGGAGGCCGCGGGGATGTTGCTCGGCGCGCGCGTACCGCTCGTGCTCACCAGCCGTGCCGACAGCATTCGCACCCGCCATGCCAGTGCTGCGGTTGCGGTATTGCATGCGCACAGATTGCGCCAGGGCCTGACCCCGAAAGACTTGCCCAAGGAATTGCCGGACGACAAGATCCCTGCCAGTAACCCGTCGGGAGATGCCTGAGGCAGGAACCATGAACGAGCTGATCCTAACCCTGAATGCCGGCTCTTCCAGTATCAAATTTGCATTGTACGAGGTCGATGGAAATGTGCCACGCCCAAGTGTCAAAGGCCAGGTCGAAGGCATCGGCACCAGCCCGCGTTTTATTGCCAAGGAACCTGCCGGGCAGTTGCTGGCGGAGAGCTACTGGGAGCCAGTCCAATCCGGCCAGGGGCATGCGCGCGCCTTTCAGCAGATCTGGAGTTGGCTGACAGAGGCTGCCGAAGGGCGCAAGATTCTGGCCGTCGGGCACCGGGTTGGTCATGGCGGCGATCGCTACGGCGAGCCGGTATTGATCGATGACGAAGTGCTGGCTCAGCTACAACGCCTGGTGCCATTGGTGCCATTGCACCAGCCACACAATCTGGCCGCGATCCGGGCGGTGGCGGCGGACCATCCGAGTCTGCCTCAGGTGGCCTGCTTCGATACCGGCTTTCATCATGGGCGAGCGCGGGTCACCGAGCAGTTCGGATTGCCCCGATCATTACTGGAGCGTGGCGTCAAGCGCTACGGATTCCATGGATTGTCATACGAGTATGTCAGTGGCCGTCTCGGGGAGCTGGCTCCAGAGGTGGCGAATGGCCGGGTCGTGATTGCCCATCTCGGCAGCGGCTGCAGCATGGCGGCGATCCGCAATGGACGTTGCGTCGACACCACCATGAGCTTTTCCGCCCTCGATGGTCTGCCCATGGGTACGCGTTGCGGAGTCCTGGATGCTGGCGTGATCCTATTCCTGTTACGCGAAGATGGCTTGAACGTCGAGGAATTGGAGAACCTGCTCTATAAGCGCTCTGGGCTGCTGGGTCTTTCCGGAGTCAGCAACGACCTGCGCGATCTGCATGCCAGCGACGATCCGCATGCGGATGAAGCGATCGACTATTTTTGCTACCGCATCACCCAGACCCTGGGTTCTCTTTGTGCATCCCTTGGCGGGCTCGATGCGCTGGTATTCACCGCCGGGGTCGGCGAAAACGACATCGAGGTGCGCGAGCGCATCTGTCAGGATGCCGCCTGGCTCGGCGTCGAACTGGATGCCGAAGCCAATCGTACCGGCGGCCCTCGCATCAGTCTGGAGGGTTCGGCCCCGTCGGCTTGGGTCATCCCCACCGACGAGGAGGCGATGATTGCCAGGCATACCTTGCGCCTAGTACACGGAGACTGAATCCACGGAGACTACCTGAGCCGCCCGAATCAGTGGCCGGGCAGTCCGGGAGTTCAACATTGCCACGATGGCCTTTACCCGGAGTTTATCCGATGCGCGAGCTTTCCAAATTCTCGACAAAAAACGGCATGGCCGATCCCATCGCCGCGTTCAAGCATGCATTCGACAATCAAGGCGACGCCTACACGGGTTTTGCCCAAGGACTGGGTACCATTGTGCAGGCGCATGTCTCGAGCGCGCAGCAGGCGCTCGGGCATCACCTGGAGCACAATCAGAAAGGCTTGGGCAAGCTCTCGTCGGCTTTCATGTCACCCGTACTCTATCCGCAATGGCTGGAATACCTTAGCGATGCCGGTCAGCGCGCGGTGCTGTTCACGGACGCCATGCGCCAGTGCGGTAACTACTTTGTCGAGCATGAGAATAACGCCAACAAGACCGTGCTGAGTTGGGATCACGAGGTTGTCGTGGATGGCAGCAAACTCGATCGACCGGTGAACTACTCATTGGTGCGGATCATCGCGTCGGAAGACATCAGAGTACGCGAGGACGGCCGCCCCTACATCATTATCGACCCGCGCGCCGGCCATGGTTCCGGAATCGGCGGCTTCAAACACGAAAGCGAGGTCGGTGCCGCCATTCACGAGGGTCATCCGGTCTATTTCGTCACCTTCACCAGATTACCTCAACCAAATCAGACCGTGGTCGATGTCACTGCCGCGGAGGCAGAGTTCGTGCGCGAGGTGCGGCGCCGTCATCCGGATTCACCCAAGCCGATCATCATCGGCAACTGTCAGGGTGGCTGGGCTGCCATGCTGCTGGCAGCAACCAATCCAGATATCACCGGTCCGATCGTTGCTAACGGGGCGCCTCTGTCGTATTGGGCTGGGCAAAAAGGGAAGAACCCGATGCGCTATCTCGGTGGCCTGGTCGGTGGCGGTGCGATGAGCATCAAGCTGATGAGCGACCTGGGCAACGGGCTGTTCGATGGCGCCAACCTGGTAGCCAACTTCGAGCGTTTGAGCCCAAGCACCACCTGGTGGAGCAAGTATTACGACCTTTGGCGGGAAGTGGATACGGAAGTGCCGCGTTTTGTCGGCTTCGAGCGCTGGTGGACCAGCCTTTACTATATGACCGAGCAGGAGATCTCCTGGATCGTCGAGAACCTGTTCGTCGGCAACCGACTGGCTCGCGGTCGCTGTAATTTGGACGAGCGCACCCATGTCGACCTGCGCAATATCAATTCCCCGATCATCATCTTTGCCTCCCACGGGGACAACATCACTCCGCCACAGCAGGCTCTGGGCTGGATCGCAGACAATTACAAGGATGTCGAGGAGATCAGGGCGCGTGGCCAGCGCATCCTCTATACTTTGCATGAGAATGTCGGGCATTTGGGCATCTTCGTCTCCTCGTCCATCGCCAACAAGGAACACCAGGAGATCGTCTCCACGTTGAAGGCGATTGAAGCATTGTCTCCCGGGCTCTACGAAATGGTGATCGAGGATGCGATCGGTGAAGGCGTGGACAAACGCTTTCATGTCGCTTTCCGGGAGCGTGGCATCCCGGACGTGACCGCCCAGTGCGGGGGCGATGACTCCGACCTGCCGTTTGCGGCCGTGGCTCGCTATTCCGAAGACTGCACCGAAGCCTATGAACTGACCGTCCGCCCAATGGTCAGGGCCATGAGCAATCAGGCCAGTGCTGAATTGATGGCAGCAACCAATCCATTACGCCTTCAGCGTTTATTTCAAAGCGATCGTAATCCCTTGATGCAGCCTGTCGCGGGCTTGGCCGAGCAGGTGCGTGCGGCACGGCAACCGGCACCCGCCGACAATCCATTCCGCCAACTGGAACAATTCAATGCTGGACTGGTGGCCCAATGGCTGGATGGCCTCCGGGATCTGCAGAGCGCGATGATCGAAACCGGCTTTCACCTGCTCTGGACCGCGCCGCCGGTCGCGGCGCTGGGTCAGCCGACAGCGCGACGCGTCAGCGAAGCGCCGCAGGAGGATCTGCGCTCCCTGGTGAGTGTGCAGGATGCCCTGGACCGCATCGATCAGGGCGGTTTTGCAGAAGGTCTGGTCCGCATGCTGATCATCCTGGCACAGTCCCGCAAAGAGGTGCGCCGCTCGCGGCTAGAGCGTGCCAACCAGATGCTGGTGTCCACCGAACCCTTTGCCAGCATGAAGCCGAAGCATCGAACCCGATTGATTCATCGGGAGTCCCTGATCGTTGGCTTCGAACCGGAAGAGGCGATGGCCGCCCTGCCGCGTCTGCTGCGTCATGACGAAGATCGGCGACGCGCGCTGGATCTGTGCCTCGAGATCGCCGGGCCGCGGGAAGAGATGACCAGCGAATCCATTGCGATGATGACGCGCTTGGCATTGGTGTTGGAGAGCGAGCCGTTGGCTTTGACAGAATCCGAGTATGACCCGCGATGCGACACCACTGATGTGACTGTTCAAACAGCCTGAGATTGCGACGGATTGGCAGTGCCTCGTCGCGGCCAGGTCAGGTTGCGTCGTTTCGATCGAACCAAGTTGTACGGGCAGCCAGGCGATCGCACCGGTCGGTCGCCCTGGCCCCGAGCCGGAACCAGTTTATGCCCGCGGCCCGACTGCGGTGTTGCCGAATCTCGGCCCGATCGGATCGATGCAGCCGCAATCCGCCATGGGTATCCCCTGCCCGTCAATCACACTGCGAGGTCTGTGATGCATCGCGAATATCATCGTTGGCACAGCGACCGGCTCGGCCGCGACATGGAGCTTCTGATCTTCGGCCATGCCGGCGCTAAAGTGCTGGTCTTTCCCACGCGCGACGGCCGTTTTCACGAGTACGAAAACCTGCGGATGGTCGATTCTCTTCGACCCAAGCTCGACGCCGGCCACTTGCAACTTTGGTGCATCGACAGTATCGACTGGGAGAGTTTCTATTGCTTCTGGTGCCATCCAGCAGACCGCATCCGTCGACACGTTGCCTTCGAGGAGTATGTCCTCAACGAGGTGATGCCGCTGATGCGGCAGAAGAACCCGCATCCTTGCACGATTTCCCATGGACTCAGCCTGGGGGCTTTCCATGCCGCCAACATCGCATTTCGGCATCCGCATCTGTTCCAGAAACTGGTCGCTTTCTCCGGTCGCTATGATTTGACCCTGAACGTCGAGTATTTCAGGGATTTGTTCGACGGCTGGCGCGACGAGAATATCTACTATCACACACCGGCTCTCTACCTTCCGAATCTAGGCTGTCCCTGGCGTCTCGACCATCTCCGACGCATGGATATGGTCTTCGTCATTGGTAAGGAAGACCCATTCCTGGACAATAACCGCTGGCTGAGTCAAGTGCTTTGGGACAAGGGTATTTGGCACGCGCGCCATGAGTGGGATGGCAGGGCTCACAGCGGCTCTGCCTGGCGCCGTATGGCTCCACTGTATGTTTGAATCGCCGAGGGTGTCCATCGAGATCCCAAGTAGCGGTTCATGAATAACCCATACAACGCTATCCAGACATCGGCGGAGTGCAATCGGGGTCGGGGTCGCTATCGGAATCGGAATCGAATCCGCTCATCGATCAAAGCAGCCAGCTCGATACCAATCCCTAATTCCGACCTTGACCCCGACACCGACCCCGACACCGACTAGGCATCCATAAACCGGGAAGCTCTTGTTTTAGTGAGACTGCAGATTTCGACAGCCTACGCACGACCTCCCGCAGATCATCGACCCCACCATCGACCCGGTCCACCAGCAGGCGACTCGACCGTTCCGCCAGGTCGACCGTGAAAAAATAGGTTGCGCCTTTGATCAGAGCCCGACGCTAACGCATGTCCTACAATGCCGTTTTATGTTCGTGGTGGTTGGGTGGTGGAACGAAGCACAGAGAGACGTACACTAGCAGGCTGTCCGAGAACTCAGAGCACGCACAACATATAGCGCCTACAATCGAGTTGTGCACGCTATATCTTGTGTCTTAATTTCATTCTCGGACAGCCTCCTAGGATGTTCAGTCTGCCACAAAATAGGGCAAAAATGGGCTAAATTTGGTCACACAAAAAGCCTGTCGTCTAAACTAGGCTCTGGTTGGGCGTGTCTAACTATCCCCTCCCAAGTAGGTGTCCAAGGATGCCCGAGTCGATCGAACTCGCACAGTATGGATTGTACTCTCTCTTATGCCGAGATCCGCAAGTGATGAAGTCGAGTTTCAAAAGCCCCGTAAGCCGTCTGGCCCGGCTGTTCAAGAAATCGCGCGACGCCTGGAAAGAGAAAGCGATTGCAAGGCAGGAGCGTTTACGCGCCTCGTAGGTGAAGATCCGTGATTTGGAAGAAAGCCGGAGGCGTTGGAAGGAGCGGGCGTTAGCAGCCGAGCAGGCACTGAGCGAAGCCAATTCGCCACCGGAAGGGAAAAAACAAGCCGGTTCGGCACCGGATCAGCAAGCGGATGAGGCCAGCTTAGTAGAGGAGCGGAAATACAGAGAAAACAGGGACAGACCACGTTTTTCTGCTAGATTTGGTTCGGTGCTATGTTGCTATTGTCTTTGAGATCCTGTGATCCATGCCTAGACGCGCACGTATCATCGCCGCCGGCTACCCAATGCATGTGATCCTGCGCGGGATCGACCGGGCTGCGGTGTTTTTCGAGGAGGATGATCGCCAGTTTTTCCTGGATCATCTGGCTGCGGTGGCTGCGGAGGAATCGGTTGCTGTGCACGCGTACGTGCTGATGACCAACCACCTTCATCTGCTATGACCGCCGCACGCGATGATGGCGTATCGGCGGTGATGAAGCGCGTTGGGCAGCGGTATGTCCAGCACGTCAACCGGACCTCTCGTCGCACGGGCGGCTTGTTCGAGGGCCGGTTCCGCTCATCGCTGATTGAGACCAACACCTATCTGCTGGCCTGCCAGCGCTACATCGAGCTCAATCCGGTTCGTGCCTCAATGGTCAGTGTGCCTGGTGATTATCGCTGGTCGAGCCATCGGGCCAATGCGCTTGGCCGCCAGGATTCCGTGGTCACACCGCACCCGCTGTACCAAGGCTTGGCAGACTCTGATCAGGCTCGTTTTGCTGCGTATCGCAAGTTGTTCGAGGATATGCTCAGCGCCGAGTTGCTTCATCGTTTCCGCGAGTGCACCAACGGCGGCTTCGTGCTTGGCAGCCCAAAGTTCGAGCGGCAGATCGCCGCTATGCTCGGTAGACGAACCTGGAAGGGGGCACCGGGACGGCCGCTAAAGGAAATCGATGCGGATGCGCAAGGTGAGCTTGCATTGTAGAAAACCTGGTCTGTCCCCTCTTTCCCGCTTTTTCCCGAGGGCATCGGCCAGCCTGGCTCTTGGGGTCAGTTGAAGCAACACAGGTCTTTTTCGGGTCAGACGCGTTCGTTGGCGAGCTCAGCCGCTGAGTGCCGAAGGACCGGGACTTAAGCGAAGCCCCCCCCCTCGCACAGCGTCGCTTACCCGCCAAGCCGCCGATCGAGTACGTCAGCCTTTACCCCGTTCGAGATCGGGCCATTGCAGCAGCCTACGCCAGCGGCGGGTACACTCTGAAAGAAATCGGGAACCACTTTGACCTGCATTATGCGCGAATCAGACGTAACGTTCGCGCAGCCGAAGAGGAAAAAGGCAAGGTCTGACACCGACTGCTTTGCGATTAAAGTCGGAAAGCAATTGATGGGCAGTTTCTAAGACATTGAACAGCAATGTATCTGTTACTCATGCTGGGCGTCTTACACAGTCTCGACATGGCAAAACCTACCGCTTATCGCTGAATTGCTGCATCCTGTAGCGTCATATCGGCTTATCGTGTATAAACCTCTCGGCTTATGAGCAAGCCCCATGCCGATGGGGCGTGGCAAATCATCATCGTTGTTAGATTTATGTCCGAGGAGAAACCCTATGTCAATCCATCCTGCAGTTTACTGGATCGCCACATGCTTAACGGCGACACCTATCGCCGTTTCCATCGCTGGCGAGCAATCGTTATATGAAGACATCGGCAAAGCCAGCTTTTCCAAGCCGACGCAAATCGATAATCCTTGGTTTCCATTGACGCCCGGAACCCGCTATACCTGGAAGGGTACGACCCAAGATGAGGAAGGCGTGGTTGAGCCGCATACCGTCGTATTGGTTGTCACCGATCTCACCAAGGTCATCATGGATGGCGTTCCGACCAGAGTCTGCTTGGACAGAGACTATAAGGACGAACAATTGGAGGAGGCCGAGATCGTATTCTTTGCGCAGGACGATAATGGCTATGTTTGGCATTTCGGCCAATACCCCGAGGAATATGAAGATGGGCAGGTCGTTGCAACGCCCGGTTGGCTGCATGGCATCAATGGCTACGCGGGAATCATCATGCCGGCGGACCCGAAACTCGGCGATCCGGAATTTTCACAAGGCTATGCCCCGGATGTCCCTTGGACGGATCGGGCGATGGTGCATCAGGTCGGACAGACCGTCGAGGTACCCTTTGGCACATTCAATGACGTGATTGTCTTTGCCGAGTATGACCGCGAAGAGCCAAACGCACGCCAATACAAATACTATGCCCAAGGTGTCGGCGAGGTAAAGATCGATTACTCCGGAGACGACGCTAGTCGCGAGCGGATGGACCTGATCAGCGTTGAAACCTTGAGCCCGGAAGAAATCGCGACCGCGCGCGCGGAGGCGCTGCGGTTGAACAGCAATGCCATGGCAAATCTCCCGGAAGTGTTCGGCAATACCTCGGCGATGGCTCCGCCCACCCCGGTTCATGCCCTAGGTGAATTGCCAACCAGTCTGGCGAAGAGCGATTGATGTGCGGTCGATTCGACGGATTGTTGACCTTGTCCGGCGAGCAGGCGCAAACCGACCGGGTGCATTTCGGCAAGTTCGTCATCAGCAATGCCGAACGCAGCCTGATAGCCAAATGCAGTGCCACCTTAGCGAATGGACGATCAAGACCTTCGACAAGATAGAACAGGCGAAACGAGAAGCCGGATACTGAGTCCGCAAACGAGAAGGCGCCAGCCTCGCCGCCGTCGATTGATCGACGCTGGCGCCACACCGCTCACTCGGTTTCGGCTGTTTCAAATGAAATCTCGTCAAAAAAAAGGAAAAAGAAAAAGGCAAAGAAAAAGGCAAGAAAAAGGGACAGGCAAGAAAAAGGGACACCCACTTCACCCACTTAGGCAAGAAAAAGGGACACCCACTTCACCCACTTTACTTCACAATCAAAGTGGGTATCCGTTTTTTTCCACGGTTTGAACTTCAGCAGGTCTTCGGCAGCCTTCAGCGGGCGGCCGGCGCTGAGCAAAAACAGCTTGGTGGCATGGCAATACACCTGCCATGGCTGTGCTCGTCGACCGCGCGATCAGGAGCTGCTGCCGGCCGCCGTATCCTTTGCCATCCGGCCGTACAGGTACATTCCGACCAAAACTGCGACATAAACTACCAGGTAAAGCTGGCCGATGACGCCTTCGAGGACAGAAAGGGTCTGTGCCAGGTGCGAGATGGGCACGATGTCGCCATAGCCGATGGTCAACAAGAAAAACAAGAAGAAAGAGGAAACAAGAAAAAAGAGGACACCAACAAGAAGGCCTTGTTCATAAGCTCGGCCAAGACCTAAGGTTAGCCTCGAACGCTCCAGTATTTTTACTTTAAAACCAATGCTTTACGGAAAAGCCAATGCACCCGCTCGTCAGTTGGTCGGAGTTATGAACAAGGCCAACAAGAAGAAAGAGCAAGAAGAAAGAAGAAGAAAGAAGAAGAAAGAGGACACCTAAGAAGAAAGAGGACACCCACTTTACTTTGCAACCAAAGTGGGTGTCCGTTTTTACTTTTTACTAGTTCGTTTTTACTAGTTTTTACTAGTTTTTACTACTGTGTTTTTACTACTGAAACATGCTGCTGCTGGTTATACCTCATCATTTTCTAAATGCTCCAGTAAAGCCCGTTAGAATTCGTGAGCCCGCTTCGACGTCGTTATCTTTAAAGTATTTATCCTGTAAATTTTCGATTACGACAACAATTGCAACCGCGAAGCGACACGAGCTTGGATTATAGCCACATGCATTACCTGATCTTCATCCTGATCATTCCCATCATTGCAGCCGTGATGCTGCGTATCTGGACGCACCGGTTGACTTGGCAGTTCTTCTCCAGACCTACGCATCTGCCGTCGGCCGGGTGCGAACCGGTTTCTATTTTGGTGCCGGTGCGTGGCCTCGACCAGCAAGCAGAAGCAAACTATCGGAGCTATTGTGAGCAGGAATATGGTGCTACCCATGAGGTCATTTTTGCCTTGGAAGAAGAAGATGATCCTGCCGCGGCAGTGATTGAGGCTTTGGCGGCGTCTTATCCGCCCGAATCCGTGAGGCTCATCATCAGCCGAGACGCCGAAGGTATCGGCAAGATCAGGAATCAGATCGCAGCCGCACGTCAATGTCGACACGATCTCTGGATACTGGTGGATTCTGACGTGCGCCTGCCGCCCGATTTCCTGCATACCCAAGCAATACGCCTACTGAGCGAAAAGGGGGTTGGTTTAGCCTACGCGGCGCCCTGCCCTACCGGCAGTGAAGACTGGGTAGCAGCGCTGCACAATCTATCCGTGTGCAATTCGATCCTCACGTACGGCAGCGCGGCGATGCGCGGGAATTTGAACGCGGCAGTGGGTTCTTGCATCCTGACCAGGCGAGATGTCATTGCTGCCATTGGCGGGCTGGAGCGCCTGGCGAATCGCGTGGTCGGGCTGGATGTCGCCCTGGGACGGGCAGTGGTTGAAGCCGGATACAAAATCGAACTCCTCCCTCAACCTGCTCGAATCCATCACGCTCGGGATCGATTCATGCGCTTCTGGTGGCAATCCCATCGCTGGCTGGCAACAATCAACCTGGCAGTGCCTGGGATATGGATTGCCATCCTCATGCTGGGCCTACCCCTTTGGTGGGCACTCGCATTTGTCGGCCTGGCAGTCGCCAACAGCAACCACCAAGTCATCGGATTGAGTCTGGTCATTCTCGTCTTGTTAATGGATGTCGTTTCGGCTGCCGTCATCAATCTGCGGCTTGCACGGGATGCCAAGCTGTGGAAATTCCTCTGGGTGGCACTGCTGCAACAGCTCTTCCTGCTACCCAATTTGGTCCTGGCCGTGACGATGAAAAAGGTGCAGTGGCGCGGTCGCTGGCTATCCCTAAACGCGTCTGCGTGATGCGCAGACGTTTACTCCCATACAAGCTCGATATGCCGTCGGTAGTTCGCCTCGGCCGTCTTGCCGTTACCCTCGACGATCTTCAGCAGCATTGACCGACTCGCCCGGGATTGAGAGAAACCCACTGCATGGAACAGGTGGATTTCATCCATCATCACTGAGCCGGGGCGCCCGCGGCTGAGGGCGAAATATGAGCGGATCGATAACGCGGAAGTAGAAGGCTCCCTGAGCCCGCAGGCCAAACTCGCCGATCAGGTCTACCGTCTCGGCACCAGCCTCTGCGTGGACGGCTGTAACAGCTGCCGGCACACCTCGGTAGAGCACGCAGAGCTGGCGAGCCGGAGATTGCTCGATGCATTCGTCCTCTTGGTCGAGCGCGGATGGCAGCCGCTGATGGAGAACGTTACCTGGGCAGCGTCGTGCGCGTATCGTAAATCGACGAGCACACTGGCATCGATGAGGGCATCAACGGCGGGCGGCGTCACGGCTCAATCGCTCCGCGGCCCGCAACCCCCTGGCCTTGTTCATGGCCGCAAACAGCCTGGTATTGGCCAGGTGAACCTCCCCAGCAGCCAGCGACTGCAGATAGCCTCTGACCAGGGCGCTGACGCTCGTGCTACGCTTGGCCGCATCGATGCACGCCCTGCAATACACATCTTCATCCACCGCTATGGTGATCTTCTGCATGGCAGTCTCCACCGCTTCACAATGACAAATGCCCATAGCCTACTCCAGCTGCGAGCCCGCAAACCGTCACGCCGACGCTTACCGCATAGTTTCGGCGGTTTGGACCAAGAACCCCTGATGCGCAGCCGGTCAGCATTCGCCTGGATGGTGCGCAACGGCAATCGGGACAATGCTTCACGCATCATCCGCGAGCTGATCGACCAGGCACGGGAGGCATCCAAATGAGCAACATCGCCTTCTGCGCCAACAAGGGCGGCACTGAGAAGAGCGCAGAAGAGCGCCTCGGCGCATCTGCTAGCGTGTGCGGCTTGGCGTATGCGGCTGCCCTCCAGACCACCCGACGCTGCCCAATCGACTGCTAGGATGCTGGGATCGCACAGGACGACCTCTAAACGCTTTCCAGCTCCTAGATCGTTCTGAACCACTGGACCATGACGCCGAAGCATCCAAGATCGGTGACGGCCGATGCCCAGATCGCGAATCTCTCGGCCGGGCCTGTCCTCTAGCGGCTCGGTGAGTCGGCCGGAGCGGATGGGTTTGGATGAGTTTGCCGAGCCGGATACGGCGCTCAGGGGGCACACCCAGTGCGATGATCAATGATACTGTTCGGTCTCTCGGTGTGGGCGTGACGTCTGCGCTACACTCGCCTGAAGTTCTTGGGCGCATGTTACACTTTTCTTATTTAAATCAATAAATTAAAAAATTTTATGGTTCATCGCTATGCCTACATCTAACTGTCCGATTTCTTTACGACAGCATAAATCTAGTTTGTGCAAAAATCCAATTTACATGCCTACATTTTGACCGTCCAAATGTGGTTCTTTATTAACGATTTCGAATGATTAGATGTGAAATTGGGGCGATTCCAGGGGGGACTTCAGACTAGGGGTCGTTTGGTGTGAGCCGCGTAGCCTACGCAGTTTCGGACCGACTGCTGGTGCAACGAACTCTCGTCAGGGAGTTATCCGGACATCATACAATCACTGGTTCCATCGACAACCCACTGACCATGTTAAGGAAAAATTGACAAAGGCGCAGAAATATGCTGAAGAGCGTACCCGCTGTCGCGAACACGCACAACCTGCGTTAATGCGGATTCGCGACAGCGGGTACGCAGCTCGATTCGATCTATTTCTGCGCCTTTGTCAATTTGGCTATTGCAATCAGTAGGATTGCGATAGAATATGAGGCTCCACGCTGACTCCACTTCGCTCCTCCGGTGAGCTTCCTGTTAGACGACAGCGACGTAAAACTGTACGAGATCCCTTAAACAAAATGGCAAGTAAGAGAAAAACCTGGATGCCCGCTTCCCCGAGGCGGGCAAAACCTCAGGTGCCGGATTCTACAAAGCGTATTCTTAAAGAAAAAGCTGATGAGCTCATCGAAAATGTTCTTAAACCAGAGCATATAAAACCACCACCTACTGATAAAGATTTCAATTATCTCGTTGATATATACTCGAAATGGTATCGAAATTATTTTTACTTCTGTGCCAAGTATCATTGTCCCAGTCCACATGCAATTGCTCCTTCCTTTGAAACGAAGTTTGCAAGGATGGAGTATATGGGGAATGAAAAATTTAATCTTGCATATATGAGACATACCGAAAAATGGTGGGAAATATATCAGGAACTGACTATGCCCGAATGTTTAAAATTGATTGTTGAGGAACCACACTTTATGCCGTGAATCGTCTAGCATGGCACTCCAGAAGACCAATTCAGTTGCTGATTGATAAAGTTATGAACGTTAAAGTTGAGGTAGAACTGTGCGATCATCCAGGGAAAAAAGATAAAGAACAGATGTATGAGGCTGCTGAAAACTTGACGAACGATATCAAAAGCATTGTTGTATCCGAACCTAAAAGAAAGGGTAATATACTGATCGCAGAGTTTACGATCAATGATGCAAAACAAATAGATGTTGTTGACAAGATAGGAGACAAATTTAGTGACATTATGGAAAATTACGATGCCTCGTCAATTAATTTTCCAAAACGAAGAACGACCACCCGTAAAAGTCAACCTATTGAGAAGCATACGCGAAGCAAGGTCAATACTTAGCTTTCATTTTTTATTACACCAAGCTGAATGGTTATACTCCGACGGAATATGATCTACAATAATACTTTCAAATAATGCCGCCTACCGTACATATATAAAGGACACTCTGTACTATAAAGGACACTCACTTTGGTTACGGCCAGGCCTTGTTCCATCACTCCAACCAAGTGACGAGTGGGTGCATAGGACTTTTCCGTAAGGTTTTGTTTTTAAGGTTAAAATACTGTGGCGTTGGAGGTTAACTCTTAAGTCTTGGCCGAGCTTATGAACAAGGCCTGCGCAAAGAACCTGGCCAGGATATTTCGTGGAAAGTGGCTTGCGGCCATGGTCGAGGAAGGGCTCGTGCTCCGCCCGACTTTACTGAAAGACTGGATCGTCGATTGCCGGCACGTCGGGCACGGCGAGAAGGCGCTTACGTATCTCGGCAATACCTCTACCCGGAGGTCCTGCGCGAGAAGGCTATTCTTCGCTGCGAGAACGGGCAGGTGCCCTTCCGCTACATCGACAACAAGAAAAACGTCCGCAGGCGCACCCTGCCCGGAGGGGACTTCCCGTAGCCGTTGCTCCGGCATGTTCTGCCCAAGGGGTTTCGCCGCGTGCGTGACTCTGGTTTGTTGCACTCCAACAGCAAGCCGTTGATTCAGCTGCTGCGCTAGATCTTTCCTATCATTGGCGAACGACCGTACGAAAAAACCGCAACGTCCGCTGATCCGGTGCCCGGCGTGTGGTGGGGTGATAGTGATTACCGCCACCCGATGTCGTGCATTACCCACAGCACAACCGACATGAGGTCTGCGATGGCCTATGGAGGGTAATGTTTGACGCAGTCGCTGCCCCTTGGATTTCCATGTTGGACATCGGTGAATAACGACCGAGGGGATTGCTTGCCCCAAAAAACGAAAATTTCTATGATTCTCCTCCACTTCCGGTCCGAAAGGCGCTCCGGTTCGACGCCGCCCGAACCACCATCCGGCATGCGTCGATGATCAGGATCTGGGTGGCCCTCCCCCGACCGCAGATGACTGAGACATATTTTCTACAGACCGGGCCCGGGCTCCCCGACGGGCTTGTCCAACAATAAGGATGAATCGTTGAAAGCACGGCTTCGCTCACTTTCACGATTTATCCTTATTCGTTAGGTTTTATATCTCAATACGCTTTGGAAAACCAGGGACCAAAGTTGAATCTTCAAGTTCTCGATCTGCATTGAAAAATTTCATGCTACCTTTTTCTGTGCATATCCAAAATTCTTTCGCACCTTGCTCGAAGTAGAGCTTTCTTTTTTCCTCCATTTCCCTTTTTGTATTACTTGAGGAAAAAACCTCCACACATATTTCTGGGCAAATTGAACACTCTACTTCATCTTTTATTTTTTCAAAAATCTTATCTGAAGCCCATGCAACATCAACAACTTTTGTTCCTTCTCTTGTAAAAATTGCACACTCAGGAAGTGTTTTTCCTGAGTTCAAAAGAGAGCGTAAAAGGAACTCCAGCTCTCCCTGCAATGCTGAATGACATACCTTAACAGGAGTCATAAGTATTTTTCCATCTCGATTAAGCTCAATTTTAAATGGTAAATCCTTAAGGCTTGGATGTTCACAAACTTCCTGCCATTTCATGACATACCCTCACAAAACTCTGATTGCAACATTTCTGTAAAAGCCTAACAACCGTAGCCCGCGCCAAACTGCGGCCCGAGCGCTAGCGAAGGCCGCAGTTTGGCGTCGGGGTAGCGTGCTTGTTAGCGAAATAGCAGACACTCGACTCTGTTCCTCAGTCGCATGAAAAGTACCGGAGCTCTTTGTTGTAAGACGCATTTGGGCACCACTTATCGAGGTCGACAACATACACATCCGGCCGCAATTTTTCTTTATGCACTTGGAGGTATTGGGCTGCAAGTGCTCTGGTCTCGAAAGGTAAAGACACCGTTCTGTATCTACTCTTTCGGAAATACAACTGCGCGTCCTTAATCCCTGCTCGAGATAGCTTTTCTAGCTCGGACTTGGCAGGGCCAATTTCCCTGTCGCTCGTGAAGACAACTGCGTGTCTACCTGCAGACGTTTCCACCAAACTTCTATCTAATGAAGCCTTCTGTTGTTGTATCTTGTTGAGTTCTTGTTGGTCTTCTGGTGCTAGTTCCCGATCTTTCTCCTCACTCAGCAGTTCGTTCTCACGTGCCTCAAGTGACTTAAATTTATCGTAATCCGGCTTCAAGAGCGTTTTGTATTCGGTCCATCTTTCCCGCAGACGTTCAGTTGGTGTCACCGCAGAAAAATACTCTGCGAGCTTCCATCTAGATTCGATATTGTCTGCCTCCAGAATCTTCGCAACATATTTATCATAGAGCTGCATCTCCTTGATCCCGGTTTCACGTTCGGTAAATCCGGACTCGATAATCTTCGCCGCGAAGACTATAGACACGGTTACCAAATACCACTTACTAATCTCAACGACTTTCGCAAAGTTAGCTTCTGATATGCGCTTGCCAGAGACATAAAAGAGAAAAGCAACGAGCAAGGCGGCAAGCGGAATCGCCGCGTATATCAACGCAAGCCAATTTGTAATTGTGACAATTGAATTCACGATGGTGCCCGAATTCGCTAACAGGGAGCTCACCGGCGGAGCGAAGCAGAGTCCGCGTGGATCTTCGGGTTCTATCGCAATCCCACTGATTGCAATAGCCAAATTGACAAAGGCGCAGAAATAGATCGCATCGAGCTGCATACTCGCTGCCGTAAATCCGCATCAACGCAGGTTGTGCGTGTTCGCGACAGCGACTACGCCTCGTAGCACATTTCTGCTCCTTTTTCAATTTTTCTTTAGTATTATCAGTGGTTTATCGATGGAACGTCAGCCATCAACGGCGCGGATTGTCTGCGTCCGAGTGCATGGCATGGTTAGCTGTTTCCTTCGTAGGGCCACAACTATTCAAGACCCATCTATATCGCAACTTTATACGCGCCTTCGGAGGGTAGAATTCCACATAAGGCGAGTGCTCTCCAATCTCAGTGGTTCCAACACATGTTGATCCTATCTGTTCCAAAGTCTTCTTTGAGGCAATATTGCCGGTGTTACCGGTCAGCCAAACTATCTTTAGGCACAAAAAGTTCAAGAACGGCCTAAGGAGCAAGCAACTTCTTCCGGCGAAATGGTGACCCCTGTATAGCTCGTACACCGTGAATCCAATGTTGCCCCTGTATTGCTGGATATTTTCAGTGAAACCAGCCCGAAGATTGATCCCGCCCATTTCCTTTCCTGAATCGGTGTTGATCATTCGAAACTTGTAGACAGGAACTTCACTGTCTGGTGTCGATGTCATCCCTTTTTCGATGAGCGTCAGTTGCAGATCGTCATCTGTCATTTCTGCTGAATTCAGGTAATCAATATCTTGACTTTTCCCGATCGGCCTTGTTCATAAGCTCGGCCAAGACTTAGGGTTAACCTCGAACGCCATAGTATTTTAAATTTAAAAACAAAGTCTTACTGAAAATTCCACGCACCCGCTCGTCAGTTGGTTGGAGTTATGAACAAGGCCTCACGATCGATTTCTTCGGCTAACGACTATGCTCAGCGGCGCGCCCCTTTGGCGCGTCCGCTGGAGCATTTTGTTATCGCATTGTCATCGTATAAACTTCGAGCTCCGTATCTGCACTTCACACAATTTGTGGATACGTAGTATTTCATCTCTCTTATGTGACAAATTTACCGTATACGGCTTCATATTGCATCCGAAGGGAATCCTGATGTCCCCAACCTTCACAGGAATTTTCAACAATGGTATGGGCTCTCAGCTTAAACCTGTTTTCTAAATGATGTTTTTTTATTAAAGCCAATGCCTGTTCAAACATATCTTCTGGCTTTGTATAAAATTCTTCAGCATCAGGAGCATATTCTGAATTAAACCATGAAATGCTTTCCACGTATGTCAGCATCATGTCAGCAATAAGGGAGGGATCACTTGTCAATCTCTTGAAATCGGTTAGCGCCTTTCGGGCGACTGAAAATCGTGCCTTCGGAAGTCCGCGTGTTTTTCCCTCAATAAATTCATTTTCAATAACTGCTTTATATTTTTTGACAAGCTCCTGAACATCGCTGCTTTGTGCCTTGTAGTATTCTTTTACTTGGGGAAATGTTTGGCATAAACTGGAAATCTCTTGAATAAGTTCTTCTTTTGTCTTTTGAGTTAGTTCTTTCTTCAGGCTGGTAAGAGTAAATTTCGCCATGATTACTGTTAAGTTTCTGCTCGCGCTAATGTTGTGCGCAGCCCGCCGCCAACTGGCCAGCCGCCCGCGTCAGCGGCGGCTAGCCAGTTGGCGGTCGGGCTTGCGCTAGGGTGTTCAATTTGGCCTTCTTCACGCACTTTTTGCTCCTGCAGATCTGTTTGCAGCGCCTGGATAGACGGAGGGCGTAAGGCGTTGATATATAGCTGAATACAGTTCAGTTGGTGATGCAAGGAAACTGTGTGAGTCGGGCCAAGCCAGGACTGTCCAGATTAAACTACCTCGTGGTCTGGTATGAAAATCCTGATACAGTTTGTGAGCGATCTAAGGATATCATTATCCACTAGTTTATGTTTCATGATGATGCGAATCCCCGACGATGCCACTTTGTACTCCAGAACCTGTCTCCCTCACCGATCGAGAACGGACGCAACTGCAGGCGTTGGTTCGTCAGCACAAAACACCGCAACAGCCCGCTTAGATACTCTGTTCCGATGCAAGGCCGATTTGCCTCCTGGTCCATAAAACTTTTCTATCAGGATACTGTTTCGGCAGCGCCGTAGAAGCGCGCGCTGTCGAATGGTGTACGAGTCTTGAGCATGCCGTGGATGGCGTGTAGGAGCTGACGCATCACGGCACAAATAGCCTGGATTTTCTTCAGCCCTCGGTCCTCGACCAGGTGCAGGAAATAGGCACGCATGTTCGGATCGTGACGCGAGGCGCTCAAAGCAGGCATGAACAGCGCCATGCGCAGATAGCGGTTACCGGCCTTGGCTAGGCGTGGTTTTTTGTTAACGCTGGTACCGGACTGGAAATGGCGCGGATCCAAGCCGGCCATTGCCACCCACTGCTTGGCGCTGAGCTCGGGTGGCAGAACACAGAGTTCGGCCAGAATCTGGAGGGCGCTGGCCGTAGCGATCCCGGTAACGCTCACCAGCAGTTCGAACGCCTCGCGCAGCTCCTGCGCGGCGTCGATCAATGCCTTGGCGTGCGCTTGCAGGGTGGCGATCTGCGCATCGAGCTGCGCAATCCTGAGCTTGATGTCGTCGATCAGCGCCGGCGGCGTCAAGGCGGTCTGTGTCGCTGCGTGGAGCTGGTTTTTGGCTTGGGTGCGAGTCGCTTTCAGGGCAGCGATACGCCGTGCGTAGGCGCGCAGTCTCAGGGCGTCATCCTCCGGGCGTTGCCAGGGCTCAAAAGGCATACGCTGTGCAAACTCGGCCAACATGGTGGCATCCACCGAGTCGGTCTTGCTGCGGTTCTGCAAGGCATCGAAGAAGCGTCTGGCTGCTTTGGGGTTGATGACCATCACCTCAAAGCCTGCGTCGTGCAGCGCGACGGCCAGGTCCAAGTGATAGGTTCCGGTGGCCTCCAAGCAGACGCGGGTGACGCCTGCCTTTTGCAACGCCTTGATGATCGACAGATGTCCATCCGGCGTGTTGTCGAACTTCTGCGGTTTCTTCTTTTTGTCATCAAGGTGGCACGCAACGACGGTCTTCTTGCTATCGACATCGATACCGGCGACTTTCATCTTCTTTTCCTTCCTAAAGTGAGGCGGTTAGAATATGACCTGGTTTCCCGACCCTGGACCCTCGCCTACCGACCTTGCGAATGCAGGCTCACGGGCAGCCGCCCAAGGCGTTGGATACTCTTCGGTATGGGCGAAGAGGGCGGGGAGCCAATCTTGTATATTCTTTTTCGTAAGGAGTTGACAGGGAGGAAGATAAATGGATTTTATGAAGAGTACCTGGGGAAGCCGTCCCAACCTACGGGCTTTATGCGGGCGGTCGTCGCCGGTCTCGCCGACCTAGATGCCGGTCGGGAAGTATCGCTTGCCGAGGCCAAGTTCCGGCTCGGCTTGTCCCAAGCGGATGACTGACATTCGAGTCACGCTTTCCGAATCAGCTCTCGGTGACTTGGAGGGCATTCGGGAATGGTACGAGGAGGCTGTCCGAGAACGGAGCGAACAGGTACAATCGCCATCCCTCCCGGACAGGTGGGCGTTTAGCGCTCTGCCAAGATCGCAGAGTGGAGCGTCGCACAACGATTATCGCCCTGTGCCAAGGCAAACGGGGAGTTCGGATATCCCGTTTCCCATCCCGGGCACGGCGACGCACGGCTGAGATGAACCGATAACTAGGGTGATCATGAGCAAGCAGACCATCCCATTCAAAAAAAGCCCGATCGAACATGATCCGGACACCTTGTCCCCGAGCAATCTATTCGATCTGCTCCCGAAGGATCATGACTGCTACATCTATAAAGAGATCTTACAGCAACTCGACACGACCGAGGTCGAACGCAAGTACAGTCCTAAAGGACAGCATGCTTACCATCCGAAACTGCTTGTCTCCATCCTGATCTATGCGTACAGCCACGGAGTATTCAGCGCTCGGGAGATTGAAAGACGCTGCGGCCAAGACCTCGCCTTCATGTATATCTCTGAGATGAATTGCCCGAATTTTCGCGTATTAAGCGATTTCAGGAAAGACAATTCGGAGTTTTTTCATGATTGTTTCAAACAAACGGTGCAATTGGCGATCGAGATGAAGCTCGCCTGGTTGGGGCATATCAGTCTCGACGGCTCGAAATTCAAAGCGAACAGCTCCGAACACAAGGCGATGAGCTACAAACGCTTGAAAGAGAAAGAAGCGGAGTTGACGGCGGAGATCGAGGAGCTGGTCGAGCAGGCGGCACGGTGCGATCGAGAAGAAGACGCAGCTTATTAGGAGCAAAAGCGAATATCTTTTCAGGCCCAACCAAAGGCGCTGAAACAGACGCTTTATATTGGTCAGGCCGTAGCAACGTCGCTTGATTACTTTTATTTTGTTATTCAGTCCCTCGACAAACCCGCTATTGTTCTGATCGATAAAATAGTTTGTGATTTCCTCCATCCAATTGCTAAGCGTCTTCAGAAAAGCGTCGAAGCAAGTTAATCCGCTGTTCTTGACACGCCTCATCCAACCCTTGATTTTTCTTTTCGCTTGACTAGGATTGATGTCGCTATCGAATATCTTCGTCAAATCGAAACACAAATCGTAAGCCTCCTTCAATCGAGGAGAATGCTTGAAGATCAACTTCATCGTTTTCAGTTCCTCCTCGGTCATTTCCACGATCGGCTTCCGCAAAATCCACATCGCATTTTTCAGTTTCTCATAGTCCTTCTCGGACAATTCTTCCTTCAATCTCTTCATTTCCTTTTTACGCAGTCCGTCCAGACCTTTCCGGTATAGTTTCGCAACATGAAATCGATCTGCAACAATCGGTACTTTCTTTCCGAAGACCTCCTTTGCAGCATTAATATAACCTTTGTATAGATCCGAACAAACTGCTTTGACGGTTTTGCGTAACCTCTTCGGAATACTCATGAAAAATTCTTTGACCGTCGCCTTCTCGCGGTCCTTAAGCACTGCGATTACCCGGAGCTTCCCATCGATATAAGCGGTAACAATCGCCAAGAAGTCTTTGTGCCCTTTCCTATTCGATATTTCATCGATACCTATAATATCCAGTTTTTCAATCTTCTCCCAATCCGCAGCGGTACGGATGTTTCGATCCAATATCCCCTCGATCACATCATAACCAATCCCTTCCCGGATGCTCACATCTCGAATCGTACTGTTTATCAACGACAAGAGAATGTGGTCTTCATACGCGTTGGTCCCGCTGTGCCGCAATTCATACCAATCCAACTTCTGCGTGGTCGTCGGGTTTCCATCACAATGTTCACATTGATATCGAAGGGGTGCGATCAGGATGTAGGTCGGATATCCACAGACAGGTAAATGCCGCAATCTGACTTCCTTACCGGGATAATACGGCTTGTTAATCCGTCGACCACAGTTGTGACAGACTGCTCCTTTGGTAATACTTTTCACTCGGATTTCCAGTTCGCCCGCAGAGTTGAGCGAAACGGATTCTACTTAATATTCGATAATCCCAGGATAGTAAGTAGTAATTCGGGGCTGATTCCCATATTCGTGTATCCTCGTGTCAATGTTGGAGTCGATAACGTGTTGTTTTTATTGTACTATACTTCGAAATGAAATCCGAAAGAGCCAAAAAAGGTTTAAATCGAACAAGCCATTAAACCTGCCAAGCCCGCGCCAGTCGAGCATCGCGGCCCGACCGCCGCCGACTTCGCAAGTTAACTAAACGTCGGCCGTTGATAGACAGACGCCGCCAAGCAACGCAAGCCCACGGCTGAAGCTGAGAGTTGTCCAACAGCGGCGCCATCTAACGGGCAACCGCGGAAGCTGACAGAAATGATGTCGTTATCCCGGAAAACACCACCGCCACAGGTCTCGCAACATAAAAAAGTTCTGATCATGCGCTTGCTGAGACACTGATTTTTCAACGATTCCCAAAGCGATCGAACTGCCGAGTACACAAGGGCATTCAATCGTTTTCTCCGGGCACAAACCAGGGATCTCCCGCAAGTACCCGTTGTCGGCCCAAACGGAATAGCTTGTTCATGTAGACCTTGTCGAAGGGTTCGCTGGAGACTGCGTTGAAGCTTTGGGGAATGTATGCGAGCCGATATTCCAGGCCCTGTTCACGGGTAATGATATACAGTTCAGCGAGGTTGCCGATGCTCTGCGTGGCAATCAGCGTGTCGATGGAGCGGCTCATGATGGGGAGTATCCGTCGTTCCACATGCTGCCAATTCGAGCGTAGTTTGGCGTTGCGGATGACATAAAGCCTTGGCTTGCCCTGGATTTGCAGCCGCCGGGAGATGCGCCCCCAGTCCGCGCTGGCAGGTGAGAAGAAGAGTTGTGCGGTGACGCCGCCATCCACATGCAACTCCTCGTAGCGGCGGCCATCGGCCTCCACCTCGATCAGCACCGGTGGAAAGACGCCGGGGATGGACGCCGAGGCAAGGATCACGTCGTGAATCAACTCCCGCGCGTTCGGTGCGTCGCTCGCCGCTATGCGGGTGATATCCCAGATCACCGGGCGACCGGCGTCCAGGTTGGTGGTGCCCACCAGCAGGCTACGGCCCTTGCGACCCTCGGCGGCAATCTCCGCAAGCAAGTCATCGTTCAGATAATCGGCGATCTTCTGCCGCAGCGGGCGGGCGCTGGTGACGGCGTCGCCACGGATGATCTGGTATGGCCCGCGCGGCTCCGCGAGATCCCTGGTCGAGAACTTGGTATAGACCTCCCTCAACACCGGGTCGTAGTCGGGCCCCAGGAAGGCAAAGGGTGCGATGAGAGCGCCGGTGCTGATGCCGGTTACGATCTGAAACTCGGGCCGGTTGCCCGCCTCGGTCCAACCCGTGATCAGACCAGCGCCGAAGGCCCCATTGCTGCCGCCGCCGGAAATGATCAGATAGTTGTGACCACGGCCCATGATGCCGCCATAGCGCTCACGCAGCGTTGCCTCGGGCAAGGATAGCCAGGCTTGCAGTTCTGCTGGGCGCTCGTCGCCCCAGTAGCGACCGCCAGAAATGCCGGGGATGCGCACCTTGGTCGCTAGCGCTGCTGGCAATGGGTGATGGCGCTCGGGAACAGCGGTGCAACCGGCCACCAAGAAAAGGCTCAACAGCACGAATCCGAGGGCGGCGAATGAAGCGATGAATTGCCCGCCCTGGTGTGCTGACCAGGGGCAACAGACTGGATCGACGCTCAGTTGGATAGCGGATGGAAATCTCGATTGATGTAGGATCATCTATGCGGCTCGGACGGCTGACAGCCGATAACAGTGATTTGACTTCCCGCACGCCGCACCAGCGATCGACATCTGCCGGACGCTACAGTTGGTTGGCGTGCGCGGTCGGGATGAAGATGTTGACTAGCATGATAAGGACAACCCGTCCGATTCCGACGGCGCAATTCGTTGCAGGCTGACCGGATGATGCCGATAATGCAATACTCAAACCGCCCAATATGGGTGAGAGAGGTTGCATCCTATGAAGAAATTCGACCAAGCAAGCCTGCATCAGGTGTTCGGCCGCATCTGGCCCGCTCACAACGACGCCTTCAGCGAGTTGCTGGTCAGGCTGCGTCGGCAGTTCTGAGAAAGGGGTCTGAGAAAAGGGGTTAGTGCGGCCTGGCAAGGCCGCGTGTTCTAGCGGGTGAGGAAAGAGGAAAAAGGGGACAGGCCACGTTTTCTACAATGCAAGCTCACCTTGCTCATCCGCATCGATTTCCTTTAGCGGCCGTCCCGGTGCCCCCTTCCAGGTTCGTCTACCGAGCATAGCGGCGATCTGCCGCTCGAACTTTGGGCTGCCAAGCACGAAGCCGCCGTTGGTGCACTCGCGGAAACGTTGAAGCAACTCGGCGCTGAGCATATCCTCGAACAACCTGCGATACGCAGCAAAACGAGCCTGATCAGAGTCTGCCAAGTCTTGGTACAGCGGGTGCGGTGTGACCACGGAATCCCGGCGGCCAAGCGCATTGGCCCGATGGCTCGACCAGCGATAATCACCAGGCACACTGACCATCGAGGCACGAACCGGATTGAGCTCGATGTAACGCTGGCAGGCCAGCAGATAGGTGTCGGCCTCAATCAGCGATGAGCGGAACCGGCCCTCGAACAAGCCGCCCGTGCGACGAGAGGTCCGGTTGACGTGCTGGACATACCGCTGCCCAACGCGCTTCATTACCGCCGACACGCCATCATCGCGTGCGGCGGTCATCAGCAGATGAAGGTGGTTGGTCATCAGCACATACGCGTGCACAGCAACCGATTCCTCCGCAGCCACCGCGGCCAGATGATCCAGGAAAAACTGGCGATCAGCATCCTCGAAAAACACCGCAGCCCGGTCGATCCCGCGCAGGATCACATGCATTGGGTAGCCGGCGGTGATGATACGTGCGCGTCTAGGCATGGATCACAGGATCTCAAAGACAATAGCAACATATAGTCACTCAACATGATAACCAGATATGCCCTTTTGTTTTTGGTGCGTGAGTGCTGGCCCTAAACGAAAGGGACAGTTTTAATGTCACGTAAGAGGACTATAGCACCGAACCAAGTCTAGCAGAAAAACGTGGTCTATCCCTGTTTTCTGCCACTGTTTTCTGCCACCGCCGGCGCCTACCTGCGGCTCCCGGCGGGCAATCGGACCGTGCTGCCGCCGACCGACTGGCCGCACCGGGTCGGCATCTACTGGGCCGGCAGCCCGACCCACGTTCAGGATGCCCTCCGCTCCTCGCGACTGGCCGATTGGCAGTCGCTGCTCGAGCTGGCCAGTCCCTCTACGTTGGCGCGAATCTCTGCGGTCAGCTGCGAGGTTCGTCGTTCGGCTCCGGTGGCGGGCGGGTTGCCCTGAACAATGGTCGATCAGCCCCTGTTTGGTTACGGCTTCGTCGGTTTGGGCACCGACGCAAGGCTTACAAATGTTCATTTGCTTGATTATCCCAGCACCCGTAACGCATCCGCCATGAAATGACCACGCAACGGCAGTCTTCCCGAAATCGCCGGGCAAACTGCGCTTGCTATCATGCGCGGACCTTCGATAGCTAGCACTGCCGTCAACGGATTCATCCATAGCGGAGAACCCCATGCACACCCAAAGGCGAGGCGCGTTGCTTTTGACTGCTGCTCTGGCAGCGGCGCTGTACGCTCCATCCATTGGCTTGGCGCAGGTCTCGCCGAGCGCCTACACCCTCGAACTCCTGCACGCGGCCGACCAGGAAGCTGCCGCCGCTGCCGTGGTGGACGCACCCAATTTCTCAGGCGTACTGAACGCGCTCAAGGACCAGGATCTCGGCGGCGACGGCGTGTCCGACAACACGCTGGTCCTGTCCTCGGGTGATGCCTTCATCCCCGGGCTGTTCTACGACGCATCAGAACCGGTACTCGGCAGCGCCGGCATCGCGGACATCCAGATCCAGAACGAGCTGGGGTTCCAGGCGATCGCCTTCGGCAACCACGAGTTCGATTTCGGTACCGCGGACCTTGCGGCGCTGCTGGACGGCTCCGCCCCCGGCGATTTCTCCGCGCTGGTCGGATCGTCTCTGGAAGGCCTTGACTTCGAGGGTGCCGCATTCCCGTACCTGTCGACCAACCTGGACTTCTCGACGGACACCAACCTGGCGCCGCTGGAGGTCGTCGGCGGGCTGGCCCCGATGCCCGCGGTGGTCACGGCATCGACGGTCATCGATCTGCCAGTGGACGGCGGGGCGTTGGAGCCGATCGGGGTCGTCGGCGCGACGACGCCGAGGCTGGGCAGCATCTCCAGCCCGGGCGGTGTCACCGTCTCGCCGTCGCCGTTCGACGCGAATCCGACGCCGGCGCAGTTAGACGCCTTGGCGGCCGAGATCCAGGCGGAGGTAGATGCCCTGCTGGCCGACAACCCTGCCATGAACAAAGTCATCCTGCTCACCCACATGCAGCAGCTCGACATCGAGCGGGCATTGGCCCAGCGCCTGCGTCATGTGGACATCATCGTCGGCGGCGGCTCCAACACCCGGCTGTTCGATGCCGACGACCGCCCCCGCGCCGGCGACAGCGTCCAGGGCACCTATCCGGAGGTCTACACCAACGCGGGCGGCAGCAGCACCCTGCTGGTCAACACCGACGGCTCCTACAAGTACGTCGGGCGCCTGGTCATCGACTTCGACGCCGCCGGCGACATCGACCCAAGCAGCTACGACCCCGCCGTCTCCGGCGCCTATGCGACCGACCAGCAGGGGGTTGAAGACCTGGGCGCGACCGGCCTGATCGACCCCGAGATCCAGGCCATCGCCGATGCCATCGAGGCCCAAATTCAGGCCACCGAGGGCAACTGGTTCGGCATCGCGGACGTCTTCCTGAACGCTAACCGGTCCGGGGTCGACAGCGCGAGCGATCCGGACGGCGTGCGCACCCAGGAGACCAACCTGGGCAACCTGACCGCCGATGCCAACCTGGTCGCGGCCCGGGCCGCCGATGCCGACGTGGTGATTTCGCTCAAGAACGGCGGCGGCATCCGCGCCTCCATCGGCCGCACCCTGGTGCTGCCCGGCGGCAGCGGCTACTCCCGCGTGCCGACCGAGACGGTGATCGACAGCGAGACCGGGGCCGTGATCAAGCCCGAGGGCGGCATCAGCCAGAACGACATCCAGACGACCCTGGCCTTCAACAACGGCCTGGTGCTGATGACCCTGACCAAGTCCGAGATCGTCGCGCTGTTGGAGCATGGCGTCAGCGCCATTCCGAGCGTCGATGGCCGCTTCCCGCAGATCGGCGGCCTGAAGTTTTCCTACAACCCGACGCTGCCTCCGGGCGGCCGCATCATCAATGCGGCCATCGTCGATGACGCGGGCGCGGTCCTGTCCACGCTGGTCGAGGGCGGCGCCATCGCGGGCAACCCGGCGGAAACCTTCCGCATCGTCACCCTGGACTTCCTCTCCGCGCCTCGCTTCGACGACAACGGCAACTTCATCGGCGCGGGCGACGGCTACCCGTTCCCGAACACCAATACCGACCCTCAAGTGGGCGAGGTCGGCGACGCCGCTGTGATTGCCCGCGTCAACAAGGTCTTCCTAGAGCAGGAGGGCACGCGCAGTGGAGAAGCGACCTTCGCCGATGACGGCACCGAGCAGGACGCCCTGGCGGAGTACCTGTTCGACAACTTCCAGGCCACGCCGTACGCCATGTCGGACACCGGCCGGGACGCCGACGCGCGCATCCAGAACCTGGTGTTCCAAGCCGACAGGATCTTTCCGGCCCCCGCCGGCGATCTGAATAACGACGGCTGCGTGGACCGCATCGACTACCGACTGCTGCTGATGGCCATCCGCGACGGCGGCACGGACCCGAACCTGCACGACAGCAACGGCGACGGCGCCGTCAGCTTCGCCGATGCCCGATCGCTAGTCCTGCTGTTCGACAACCCCCGTGGAGCGCCTTGCGGGCCTTGATCGCATCCATCCCGCAATGGGCAAGGAGGCCCGACCTGTCTTCCTCGCATCCATGGCCCTACTTACCTCACGGCCATGCATCACGCTAGCCCCAAGGGCTCAGGAGCACCGACATGAACAAGTCCCATCTCTCGCTGCTGGCGCCGCTCGGCATCTTGGCGGCCTTCTCCGGCACGGCCGATGCCGCCAGCCTGTCGTTCGCGCCGTCGGCGCAGCGCGGCCTCGAGGTTGGCGGTAGGGTCACCGCCGACCTGGTGGTGTCCGATCTCGGCGAGACGGGCGCCCCATCACTGGGCGGCTTCTCGGTCGAGATCCTGTTCGACGAGGCTGTACTCGGCTTCAACTCGGCCAGCTTCGGCGGCAGTCTGGGCGCCATCGTCTCCGATGACCCCTTCGATTTCACCGCCGACGCCTACGGCGAGGTCACGCCAGGTACAGGTGACGTAGCCCTGCTGGAGACCTCCTATCTCTTACCCGCGGAATTGGACGCCCTGCAATCCGACAGCTTCGTCCTGGCCACGCTGGCATTCGATGTTGCAAGCCTGGGCAGCACCACCCTGTCCTTCGGCGCCGTGGAACTGACCAACGCGTTCGGCAATGTCATCGCGGACCCGAAGCTGAACAACGGCTTCGTCCCGAT
The DNA here is from genome assembly GCA_016745215.1 of Thiohalocapsa sp. PB-PSB1. Classification (GTDB taxonomy): domain Bacteria; phylum Pseudomonadota; class Gammaproteobacteria; order Chromatiales; family Chromatiaceae; genus Thiohalocapsa. The sequence goes on along the minus strand of CP050890.1, from coordinate 741,623 downwards.
CCCGGCGACCGCGAGCCTGATGGTCCCGGGGCTCGGACTGATGGGCTGGCTCCGGCGACGCCGCAAGGCGCGGGCGAGCGCCTGATCCATCCTGAAGCAGTCCTTGGCGGCTTGCCCCTGGCAGTGCGATGACGCGCGTCGTCGCGCGCCGGCCCGTACCCAAACCCCGCGCCAGATTCCGATTCGAACACACGAGGTGCCCGATGCCCAATACCCTCCATGGCCGCACCGCGTCGGCGGCCTGCATGCTGCTGACGACAGCCGCGCTCGCTTGTGCCCCGCTCGCTGCCGAGGCCGATGTGACCATTACCGGCATCATCGACGGCGACCTCTCCGGCGGTGCGCCGAAGGCGATCGAGCTCTATGTCTCGGGCACCGAGAACCTGGCCTTCTATGAGCTGCAGCGATCGGCGAACGGCGGCGCCTTCGCATCACTTGGAACCTTGCCGGACGCGGAGTACACCGACGCCTTCGTCTATCTGGTCGGCACCGCCGGCAATGGGCAGGCGGACTTCGAGGCACTGTTCGGCAGCGCCGGGGACTTTGCCAACGTGGCGCTGGTCTCCAGCATCATCTCCGGCAACGGCGACGACGGCTTCAGGTTGCTCGACAACGGCACGGTGGTTGACCAGGTCTGGACCGAGGACACCAGCGACGCCTACCGCGACAGCTATCTCTATCGCAACAACGGCACCGGCCCGGATGGCGGCTGGGTCGCGGCCAACTGGACCATCCCCGGTAACAGCGTCCTGGACGGCCTGAGCGCGGCCGAGCAGGGCGCCGCGGTCCCGTTCGGCAGCTACCTGCCAACCGCCGCTGCCACCGGCCCGACCCTTGCCGGCAGCAGCCCGGCGAACAACAGCACCGATGTGGCCATCGGCCTCGGCAGCATGGCCCTGACCTTCGATCAGGCACTCGACAGGGACCTCTCTGACCCGACACTCTGGACCCTGGTCTGCGGCGGCAGTGGCGTACTGTCGGGACTGCCCACGATCGACTATGCCGCCGGCACGGCAGAACTGCCCCTGGACACCCTGCCGGCCGGCGAGGTCTGCACCGCGACCATTCCCGCCGGCAGCGTGACCGGCAGTGACCTCGGCGAGGCAAACAGCGCCGATCTGACCGTCGTCTTTACCACCGAGGAGATCTTCGTCGCCTGCGGCGAGTCCTTCACGGCCATCCCAAGCATCCAGGGCAGCGGCGCCGCGTCGCCGATGGTCGGCGACAGCGTCGCCACTGAGGGCGTGGTGGTCGCTGACTATGCCGGCGCCGATGAGCTCGGCGGCTTCTACCTGCAGGACTCCTTCGGGGATGGCGATGCGACCACTTCAGACGGGCTCTTCGTCTTCACGGGCGGCAGCTTCGAGGTGACCATCGGCGATCGCGTGCGGGTCGATGGTCAGGTTCAGGAGTACTTCGGCCAGACCCAGATCGGCAGCCTTGGCTCAGTCCAGATCTGCGCGACCGACCAACCTCTGCCGCTGGTCCAGATTGCGCAGATGCCGTTCCCGGCGGCCGTCGGCGGCGTGGACTACCTGGAGCGCTACGAGGGCATGTACGTCCAGTTCCCGCAACAACTCCATGTGACCGAGCTCTTCCAGCTCGGGCGCTTCGGCCAACTGAGCCTGTCCGCGGGTGGGCGGCTGTACCAGTTCACCCATGACAGCACCCCGGATGCCGCGAGCTTCGCGGCCCACCAGGAGGCGGTGGCGCTCAACAGCATCATCCTCGACGACCTGCTGCAGACGCAGAACCCGGATGCGATCATCTACCCGTTCCCGCAGCTGACGGCGGCGCCCGAGGACGCCCTGCGCGGCGGCATGACCGTCACCGGACTCACCGGGGTGCTCACCTGGACCTGGAGCGGCAACAGCGCCAGCGGCAACGCCTGGCGGCTGCGCCCGATCTCCACCGCCGAGGTAGACCTGCCGGTGTTCGACCGCGCCGCCAACCCGCGGCCGCTCGATCCGCCGGCGGTCAACGGGGAGATCAAGGTTGCGAGCTTCAACGTCCAGAACTACTTCGTCACGCTGCGCAGCACCGGCGCGCTGACCGGCCCCAACCTCGATCTGCAGCCCCGCGGCGCCTGGGATCAGCAAGAGCTCGACCGCCAGACCGCGAAGACCGTCAATGCCATCCTTGCGATCGACGCCGACGTCTATGCCCTCTCCGAACTGGAGAACAACGGTACCGGCCCGGGCAGCGCCGCCGCCGCGCTGGTGGATGCGCTGAACAGCGCCGCCGGCGAAACCCGCTTCGCCAGCGTTCAGCTACCGGCGGGGCGTGTCTCGGGCGTCAGTGACATGGGCTATGTGGACACCGGAGACGCCATCAGCGTTGGCATCATCTACCAGCCTAGCAGCGTGCGCCCGGCGCCCGGCACCCAGGTTGCGGTGCTCGATGACGCTGCGACCGAGGTGTTGCCCGACGCCGACATGCTGGACTTCCCAATCTTCGACGGGTTCGCCACGAATCGGGCGTCTATGGCCGCGAGCTTCGAGGTCATCGCCACCGGCGAGGTCTTTACCGTGGTCGCCAATCACTTCAAGTCCAAAGGTGACTCGGACCTGGCCGACGACGCCGTCTGCCAAACGACGCCATCGGCCAACGCCAACTGCGATCAGGCCGATGGCCAGGGCTACTGGAACGCGCGGCGTACCGATGCCGCCCACGCCGTCGCGGAGTGGATTCAGCGGCGGCCCACCGGGACCGCAGACCCGGACGTCCTGATCCTGGGCGATCTGAACGCCTACGCCAAGGAAGACCCGATCACCGCGTTGACCGCTGCCGACTACACGGACCTGTTCGCCGATGACCCGGGCGCCTACTCCTTTGTCTTCAATGGCCAGTGGGGCTACCTGGACTACGCGCTGGCCAACGCCGCCGCAATTGGCCAGGTCAGCGATGCGGTGGAATGGCACAACAACGCCGACGAGCCATCGGTGCTCGGCTACAGCACCGCCTTCAAGAGCGAGAGTCAGATCGCGCTGCTGTTCAGCCCCGAGGCCTACCGCTCCTCCGACCACGATCCGCTGATCGTCGGCCTGACGCTCGGCGACGTCGACACCCCGACCCCCGGCGACCTGAACGAGGACGGCTGCGTCGATCGTACGGACTTTGCCTTGCTGCTCACGACGATCCGCGCCGGCAACGGGGACTTGGACCTGCATGACCTGAACGCCGACGGCATCGTCAGCTACGCCGACGCCCGGGCGGTGGTGCTGCTGTTCGACAACCCGCGCGGCTTGGCCTGCGGCCTTTGAACGGGCCAATTTCCCGGCGCGGGCGGGCTTCGGCGCCCATCTCGCTGCGGCCCGCAGCCCGCAGCGCGCTGGGGCGGATGCCCGATAGGGCGATCCGCCAGCCCCACCCATCAAAGCGTTGTCGCCAACTCAAAGGGTGCATCGGCATGCGCGGTCAGCGTCGAGGTCATCCGCAGGTAGCGGAACCGCTATCGCGTTCCGCCCTACGTGGGCTCCTCCTGGCGGCCTTTGTAGGTTGCGCACCTAACTTCAAGGCCGGCCCGCCGCCCGTTGCGGTGCAGCCAGCGTCAGCGGGGGCAGCGCAACGGGCGGTCGTGCCGAGCCTCTCTCTGGGTGGGCTAGTCACGCGACTTCGCTCATAGGACGAACTCGCGGTGAGGGCAGAGGACGACCCTCTTCAGCGAAGTGATTGATGACATCCTCGACTACAGAGCAGAGCTAGGGTGTTCAATTCATAAAAAAGGACACCCACTTAAAAACATAAAAAACATAAAAAAGAAAAAACATAAAAACATAAAAAAGGACACCCACTTTGATAAAAACATAAAAAAGGACACCCACTTTGATTGCGAAGTAAAGTGGGCGAAGTAAAGTGGGTGTCCTTTTTCTTTCCTGGGCGAAGTAAAGTGGGTGTCCTTTTTCTTTCCTAACTTCAAGGCTGGCCCGCCGCCCGTTGCGGTGCAGCCAGCGTCAGCGGGGGCAGCGCAACGGGCGGTCGTGCCGAGCCTCTCTCTTGGTGGGCCAGTCACGCGACTTCGCTCATAGGTCGAACTCGCGGTGAGGGCAGAGGACGACCCTCTTCAGCGAAGTGATTGATGACATCCTCGACTACAGAGCAGAGCTAGGATGTTCAATTTGGCCTTCTTCACGCACTTTTCGCTCCCGCAGATCGATGTGCAGCGCCTGGATAGACGGAGGGTGTAAGGCGTTGATATATCACTTCATAAAAAAGCACTTCATAAAAAAGGACACCCACTTTGATTGCGAAGTAAAGTGGGCGAAGTAAAGTGGGTGTCCTTTTTCTTTGGTGTCCTTTTTCTTTTTTCTTGTTTTGGTGTCCTTTTTCTTGTTTTTCTTTAAGTATCCTTTTTCTTTAAGTAGGTGTCCTTTTTCTTTTTTATGAATTGCCCGCCCTGGTGTGCTGACCAGGGGCAACAGACTGGATCGACGCTCGGTTGGACAGCGGATGGAAATCTCGATCGATGTAGGATCATCTATGCGGCTCGGACGGCTGACAGCCGATAACAGTGACTTGACTTTCCGCACGCCGCACCGGCGATCGACATCTGCCGGACGCTACTGTTGGTTAAAACATAAAAAAGGACACCTAAAACATAAAAAAGGACACCTAAAACATAAAAAAGGACACCTAAAACATAAAAAAGGACACCTAAAACATAAAAAAGGACACCTAAAACATAAAAAAGGACACCTAAAACATAAAAAAGGACACCTAAAACATAAAAAAGGACACCTAAAACATAAAAAAGGACACCTAAAACATAAAAAAGGACACCTAAAACATAAAAAAGGACACCTAAAACATAAAAAAGGACACCTAAAACATAAAAAAGGACACCTAAAACATAAAAAAGGACACCCACTTTGATTGCGAAGTAAAGTGGGCGAAGTAAAGTGGGCGAAGTAAAGTGGGTGTCCTTTTTCTTTTTTTTCTTCCTTTTTCTTTTTTTTCTTTCCTTTCCGCACCAGAACATAAAAAAGCAGAACATAAAAAAGGACACCCACTTTGATTGCGAAGTAAAGTGGGCGAAGTAAAGTGGGCGAAGTAAAGTGGGCGAAGTAAAGTGGGCGAAGTAAAGTGGGTGTCCTTTTTCTTATCCTTTTTCTTAGCGTTTTTCTTTGGCGAAGTAAAGTGGGTGTCCTTTTTCTTTTCCTTTTTCTTTTTTTTCTTCCTTTTTCTTTTTTTTCTTTCCTTTCCGCACCAGCGATCGACATCTGCCGGACGCTACAGTTGGTTGGCGTGCGCGGTCGGGATGAAGATGTTGACAAGCGTGATAAGGACAACCCGTCCGATTCCGACGGCGCAATTCGTTGCAGGCTGACCGGATGATGCCGATAATGCAATACTCAAACCGCCCAATATGGGTGAGAGAGGTTGCATCCTATGAAGAAATTCGACCAAGCAAGCCTGCATCAGGTGTTCGGCCGCATCTGGCCCGCTCACAACGACGCCTTCAGCGAGTTGCTGGTCAGGTTGCGTCGGCAGTTCGGTGGCGACCTGGATCGCATGCTGGTGCTCGCCATCATCGGCTCGCGGACTCTCTCCCGGGGCCGCATCGACGACATGTGCTACGACCGCTTCATGCATGAGGAACGAACCGACGAGCCTGCTCCGATCAATCTCCAGTCCATTTCGGACTACAGCGGCATTCCCAGGGAGACCGTTCGTCGCAAGCTCCATGACCTGGAGCGGCTGGGCTGGATCACGCGCCGCGACAGGGGCTATCTGGTCGCCACCGCCAAGGCCGCGGAGGATCTCGAGCCCGCCACTCAGGCGACCATGCATTATCTGCTCACGGTCATCAACGCCTGGAGAGAGGCCATATCCGACCAAGAGCCTGGATCTTAGCAGTTCATCCCAGTCGTTCATTTCTCCAGCCGCCGCAGTGATCAACACGGCGAGCCTTCCACGACCAACAGGCGAACCATGGCCGGCGCGCTGTTGGCCGCAATTGCCAGGACAGTCTGGTCCATCGGCCCTGCTCAGCCTGACATTCCAACCTAGACTTGGTGTTTGCGGTTGTCGCCCATTTTGAGCGACTGGACGATTTTTTTTCAGGTTTGCGGCCTTATCCTCATGGTGGTTCGGCATGGGCTCCATCAAACCCTTTCGCGAAACTCCATTGCGCAAGATCCAAACGAGCATCGACCCGGGATAGCTCGCTGCACCATCATCGAACCATCTCGCATCTGCCCATGGCTCAACATTCATCCTCGTGCTGTTGCTATCCCAGTCGCAAACCATCCTGATGAAAAAATGCCATGAATATCAATCGTATATTGACTAATCCAAAGTCAGTTCTCGCAGCCGTGGCGGGCGGTTTTGCGATTGGGCTGTTGGCCAAGCCGGTCGGCAATGCCCTGTATCCGATCGGCAGCATCTACATCGCTTTTCTATCTATGTGCCTAATCCCGATTTTGATCACAGCGATCGTGATCGGCATCGCCGGACTGCTCAAAGACGATAATACCCGACCACTGTTCAAGCCCATGGTGGGTCTGTACCTCGTTGGCCTGATCCTGCCCTGTGTGATCGGGATTGGCGCTGCTGTCCTTCTCGCTCCTGGCAGCGGGCTGGGTTCCGATGCCGAAGCAAGTATTGGCTCGCTGATTCTCGAATCGCCAGCGGTAGCAAGGGCTGATGGCGGTATCCTCGGTTTTTTGGCTCAGATCATTCCAACCAACCCATTCGAAGCATTGAGCGCCAACCAGGTTATGAGCATCGTATTCCTCAGCGTTTGCCTCGGCCTGGCGCTGGGTCTCATCGAGGGTGATTCGGCCGCACCGGCGCTCGGTTTTTTCAAATCGATCTACGACGCCTTCATGCAGCTGTTCCGCTGGGCAATCCTTTTGCTGGCGCCAGGGCTGCTGCTCTTCATCTCGGGCGTGGTAGCGCAGATCGACGCCAAGGTGTTGTTAGCGCTGACCAAGTTCGTCGTCATCTTCTATGTCGGTGGCGTGACTTTGATGATCGTCTATTTGCTGTTCTTCTGGATCGCCGTGCGCGGCCCTATCGTTGCGACCTTATCCAAGCTCAACAACCCGAATATCCTGGCCTTCATGACGAATAACCCGATCGTCGCACTGCCGGCAACACTGGACATGCTGGAGCAGGATTATGGCGTCGATCGTCGGGTTCCAGACCTAGTCATCCCCTTCGGAATTTTCGCTAACCAGCATGGCGCGGTATTTTTATTATCCTTTCTGACCGTGTTTCTGGCGCAGATTTACGTCATCGACCTGGGTGCCCAGGATTACGTCGTTATCGCGATCGGCTCGATCATCGCGGGTGCCACCGCCGTCGGCGGAGGTGCTGTGCTGATCCCAACCGTCGCACCGATCCTCGGGTCGGTGGGTATCCCAACCTCATTGGCATTGGTCGTGCTCGCCACCACGGATAACATCATCGGCCCAATGCGTACGGTGTTGACCTTGCAAGCCAACGTCACGTTGACGGTCATGACAGCAAGGCGCGGTCTGGAGATTCCCGAGCAGCCCGCGCTCTCGACAGAACATCATCAACCGCAAACGCCATGAACTCCATGCATTCACGACTTCTCGCCATAGGACTCGGGCTCATGCTCAGCCTGACGTCACTGGTTCATCCTGCTGCGGCAGCCGAACCCGCGATCTTCCCGGACATCCAACGCATCCTCGATGCGGGTCTGATCCGGGTCGCAATTCGCGCTAAGGACGCAGCGCCGATGATCATGACCAATGCGGACGGCTCCTTGACGGGCTCCGAACCCGATCTGGCGCGCGATCTTGCCAAGAAACTGGGCGTTGCGGCGGAGTTCGTGCGTACCGCCGAAACCTATGACGGCGTTGTCGAGCTGGTTGCTCGCAAACAGGCGGACATTGCTGTTTCCTACTTGTCAGGTGGGATGCAGCGTGCGCGCTACGTCTTTTTCTCGCGACCTTATATCCAGCAGAGCGGGTACTTCTTTTATAACCGCGCTCAGTTTGCAAGAATCAGGCACGACTATGGAGTTGAGAACGTACGCGCCATCGAGGAGATTGCCAATGCGCCCGAGCTCTATGTCGGCGTGATCGGTGGCAGCGTTTACGAAACCAAGCGCAAACGGGATTTCCCGGAGTCGCTACTGAGGCAGTTCGACACGCTGGATGAGATGGTCAAAGCCGTCAGGGCAGGCGATATCTTTGCCGCGATCAGCGGCGGGCTACAGGTCGATTACTATATGCGCAGCCATCCTGCGACCGCGATCTACGTCGCCATAGACCAGGACATTCGCCAGCCGGATGATATTCGCATCGCCGTGCGCGCGGATTCCCCCAATCTGCTGCGTTGGATCAATCTCTATCTCGAGAATCATGTGGGCATGCTCGACGATGCGGAGATCGTCCGCCGTTATCTGAATCGGAAGAAGGAAGTGCAGTGATGGATAACCGCTGTCGAGCCGGGGTTTTAGTTTTCATCCTGTCTCCCATCGGCTCCTTGTACCTGCAAGCGGCACTCGGCGACGAGGTCGTCATGAGCAACGGCGACCGTCTGACCGGCACGATCGTTCGGGAAACCAAACAAACCATCCTGCTGAAGACGGCCTACCTCGGCATTGTTGAAATCGATCGCAGCGGGGTGCAATCGCACTCACGCAGGCCCATGCAGGCCGGTAACAGGATCGAAGAGCCGCCCCATGCCGAGCCGGATGCAGTCACGAACGTGCCACAGTCGAGCGACCAACAAGACATCGCGTCAGAACCCGAGAACAAAGCCTCCCAATCTGCGCGCACTGCACTCGCCGGACCTCCCCCTGTCACGCCAAAGCCCGAGTTCAGCGGACGCGTCAATTTTGCCCTCAGCGACGAAAAGGGCAATACCGACAAAAGCGAAATCGACTTCGACTACCGGCTAGACTATCGCCAAGGCTGGCATCGTGCTCACAGCTTCGGTGCGCTCGAGTTCGATACCAATCATTCGGAAAAGACCACCGATAAATGGTCGACTTTCAACCAATACAGTCGCCTGTTGCCGTCTCGCTGGTACGGTGCTGCATGGTTCGTGCTAGAGCACGACCGCTTTGCGCAGATCCGCTTGCGGACGCTTGGTGGACCAGTCCTTGGTTATCTTGCCTTCGAGAGCGACGCCCTGAATCTGAGCATGCAGGCCGGTCCCGCACCGTTGTACGAAGATTACTACGATCAGCCCGATCAGAACTATTGGGGTATGAGTTGGCTGCTGCGCTACGATCAACTCGTTTGGCAGAACCGACTGCAGCCCTACCATCGGCAGTTCGGTTATGTTGCCCTCGATGGCGAGAACAAATTTCTGTGGCAATCGTGGACAGGGCTCCGGCTACCCTTGGCCGGCGGTTTCTCCGGAAGCGTTGAATTCGAATACGACTATGACAGCAACCCGGCGATCCAAGCCAAGACCACGGATACGACAGTGCGCCTCAAGTTGGGCTATGAATGGTGAACTCGTGCGTCAGCAAACCATGACAAATTCCTTTTGTCGGGGTCTTCTGGCGATCTGCCTGTGGCTGCTCGCGTTCGCCTCCCAGATCGCGGTTGCCCAAACCGCGCCGGTCAACGCAGCCCCTGTGCCGAACGCGGAGATCCTCGAAGCCAAGATCGCCGAGGCCGAGTCGGCCGCCGATCCATCGGACGAACACAAGAATCAGCTGCTGTCCCTCTACCAACAGGCACTGAGCTATTTGCAAGAAACCGCTGCGAACGAGGCGGCCGCGCAGGCTTTTCGCGAGGCCTTGCAAACAGCGCCTGGCGAAGCGTTGGCGATCAGGGAAAAGACTGCCGCGTCGAGCGCCGCGGAGGCGGAAATCACCTTGCCCTTGGATCGTTCCTCGTCGCTGCAAGACCTCGAGACATTTCTGCTTCAGGACAAGGGCGATCTCGCGCTCGCTAACAACCTGTTGGCAGACCTGTCGCGGCGGCTGGAAGAGGAAGCCGCCCGCCCCGCGCTGATCCGACAGCGATTACAGTCAGTCGAAGAGGAACTGACCGAGAACCAAGCCCAGCAGCAGCTGTTGAGCGCTGCCGAGGACGAATCCATGGATACCCAGGCAAGAAGATGGTTGCTCGAGGCCCAAGCGCAGGCGCTGCGCACCGAAAACGAGATGCTCGATCAAGAGTTGTCGAGCCATTCGGCCCGAGTGGACCTGCTGGAGGCGAAGCGAGAAGCGGCAGGGCAACGCTCAGCAGCGATCGGGCGACGCATCGCTTTGCTGGAGGAACTGATCAGAACCCGGCGCCAAGCAGATGCGGAGCGCGCCATGCTGGCAGCGGAGACACGTCGCCTGGAGGCTGAAGGCCAACACCCGCTGGTGGTGCGTCTGGCGGGGGGCAATGCCAGCCTGTCGAATCAGATCGCACAAACTGTCGCACAACTCGACGACATCGCCAGGCGAAAAGAAGCGACCGAACTACTGGAAAGACAGCTCGACGGCGATTTCAACAGCGCGCGGGAAATCATCGCCATCGGCGGGTCCAACCTAAGCGGTGAACTCGGAAACCTGCTGAGACAGCAGCGGCAGAACTTGCCTGAACTGCGCCTATTCGAACGCAAGGCACGGGAACGCGAGGCGCTGGCGAGTCAGACCGGGATCAAGCGCGTGCTGCATCGACGCGAGCAGCAGCGACTGATGGATACCGAAGCCCATGTCTCGAGGTTGCTTGCCGAAGCCGGGGTCGATGAGGCGAGCGAGTCCATGCGGACACGACTCGTCGAACTCGTCGACGAGCGCCGGGCACTATTGCAGCAGGCCATCGAATCCGAAGACCTGCTGCTGCTCGAGCTCGGCGAACTCGAAGCCAGCCAAACCGACCTGCTGAAGACCATCAAGCGGTTCGACGAACTGCTCGATGTGAACCTATTGTGGGTGCGCAGCGCCTCGCGCAATGAGCTTGCGGAATTGGGAGCCTTACCCGAGCAGATTTGGCGGATCATCTCGCCGAGCGGCTGGTATGGTGCTGCCAGCGTTCTCGCCCACCAGGCCACGCACTCCGCCGTTTTCATCCTGCTCGGCTCTGCGCTCATTGCGTTTCTGTGGGGCCGAAAGTACCTGGTCCGCTTCGTCGAGGAGACCAGCAACAAGCTCGGCAAGCCCATCACCGATCGATTCGCATACACCCTCCAGGTACTGATCGTTAGTCTCGTCGCCGCTGCCGCCTGGCCCTTACTGGCCGCGGTCGTGGGCTGGCAGCTGCAGGTCTCCGAGGCGGCGACCGAATTCTCGGCGGCCGTGGGCATCGCGCTGGTCTTGCTGGCAATGCAATTCTACCTGCTGCGCGCTTTCCGCTTCATCTGTATTCCGCGCGGGCTCGCGGCGGCACATTTCCGCTGGCCGGAGCCCAGCCTTCAGCTGCTGCGGCGCGAATTGGACCGATTATCCTGGACCTATTTGCCGGCCGCCGGGGTGACAGCGGTCATCGTTGCCCTCGACCCGCTGAACGCCGGCTGGGCGGTCGGGCGCATCGCGTTGGTTATCCTCGTGGTATCGCTAGCAATCGCGCTCTACCGCTTATTTCACCCGAGGTCCGGCGTGCTGGCGTTCATGCCAAGCCACGGGTCCGAGCGAAGGCTTCCGTTCCTACACGCGATTTGGTATCCACTGTGCATCAGCGCTCCGCTGGCGTTTGGAATGCTGGCCGTGCTGGGCTTCATCTATACGGCGGCGACCCTTATCGGTCGTTATGTCAACAGTATCTGGTTGATCGTGATTCTGACACTCCTGGCAGCACTGGCACAACGCTGGGTCAGGGTCACGCGTCGGCGTATCGCTTATCAAAAGGCGATGGAGCGGCGCCAGGCGCTGCGTGCAGCCCGGGAGCAGGCGGCGGTACAGGACGGTGCGGATGACCTATCCGGATTGATCGAGGTGGACGAGCCGGAGGTCGATCTGGAATCGCTGAGCGATACCAGCGATGACCTGATCAAGACTGGCGTCATCGTCGCTGGTCTGATTGGGGTTTGGATCATCTGGTCCGATGTGATTCCCGCATTGCGCATCCTCGACAACATCACACTCTGGCGTCATATCGTCACAGTCGACGGCGAAGACCGGATCGACCCGGTTACCCTGGCCGATCTCGGGCTGACACTTGTCTTTGCCGTTGCCACCTTCGTGCTGGCAAAACAACTGCCTGCCGTGTTGGAAATGCTCTTGCTGCGCCGCGCCGATATCAGCGCCGGTGGTCGCTATACCATCATCACTCTGACGACCTATGCCATCATCACGTTTGGACTTCTGCTCGTCTTCGGCACCATCGGTGTCCAGTGGTCGCAATTGCAATGGCTGGTGGCGGCTCTCGGCGTGGGTATCGGCTTCGGCCTGCAGGAAATCGTCGCCAACTTCATTAGCGGCCTGATCATCTTGTTCGAGCGTCCTATCCGAGTGGGAGACATCGTCACCGTCGGCGATACCGATGGCGTCGTGACCAGGATTCAGATTCGCGCAACCACGATCCGCAATTGGGATCGTAAAGAACTGCTGGTACCAAATAAAGAATTCGTCACCGGGCGCCTGCTCAACTGGTCGCTCTCCGACAAGATGACCCGGGTGGTGGTGGTCGCCGGAGTCGCCTATGGCAGCGATGTCGACCGGGCCTTATCGCTGATGCGCGAGGCGGCCCAGGAGCACGAGTATGTCCTCGATGATCCGGCCCCGATCCTCAGCTTCGAAGGTTTCGGCGACAACTCCCTCACGTTGATTCTCCGCGCCTACCTGAGCTCGATTGAATACCGCATCGCCACCATCACCGATCTGCACAAGGCGATCAACCGCAAGTTTGCCGAGGCCGGCATCGTGATTGCCTTCCCGCAGCGGGATCTTCACCTGGATATGAAGGGGCCGCTGCAGGTACAGCTGCAGCACGCGGTCGACCCAGGGAATTCCGCTATGCCCAAGAGCGAGCGTTAGCGCGCAAAGCGGTTTGGCCGAGCCGGAGCTCCAAATCGGTAGAGGGTGCCGAAGCCCGCCGGCCGTCGCTCGCGTCCGCCTTTTCCCAGGACTTTCCACCTTGTGCGGTGTCGAGCAGGGAATCCCGCATCGAGATCACCTCCGCAACGATTCTCCGTCTGCAAACAAGTGCACCTTCTGCGGATCGGCCGTCAGTCGGCAGTTGCGATTGCGCAGGTCGGCATGGATGCCTGGCAGCTTGGCGACGACCCCGCTCTGCTCCTCCGGCGTCGCGGCGAAGTACAGCAATGTGACCTCGCCGAGGGCTTCGGTGATGTCAACGCGACCGGCATGAAGATACCGCGCTGTCCCTTCGCTCAGGCGCAGATCTTCAGGACGCACGCCGACGTTGACCCGGCGATCGAGCGCATCTGCAGGTGTCGATACCGCGCTTTCGGCCTCGCCGCCGCCATCCAAGGCGATGCGGGTCGACGCCCCGGTGGCGGTGATCCTGCCCGGCAACAGATTCATTGCCGGCGAGCCGATGAACTGGGCGACAAACTCGTTGCGCGGTCGCTCATAGAGCTCCAGCGGCGCGCCGACCTGGGCGATGCCCCGGTTGGCCAGCACGACAATACGGCTGGCCAGGGTCATCGCCTCGACCTGATCATGGGTGACATAGATCATGGTGCGCTCGGGCATGGCCTCCTTGAGTCGGGCGATCTCGATGCGGGTGGCGACGCGCAAGGCAGCGTCCAGGTTCGATAGCGGCTCGTCGAACAAAAAGACCTTCGGATCGCGGACGATGGCCCGACCGATGGCGACACGCTGGCGCTGGCCGCCGGACAGGGCCTTGGGCAGGCGATCGAGATAGGGATCGAGCTGCAGGATCGCCGCCGCCTTGGCCACCGCGGCATCGATGTCGGCCCTTGGCTTCTTTGCGAGCTCGAGCGCAAAGGACATGTTTTTGCGTACCGTCATGTGCGGATACAGCGCATAGGACTGGAACACCATCGCGATCCCGCGCTGTGCCGGGGGCAAGGAACCGATATAGGACACCCACTTTTCAAGCGATACAGCGATACAGCAGCGATACGGCCTTGTTCATAAGCTCGGCCAAGCCTTGAGAGTTAACCTCGAACGGCGCAGTATTTTAACCTTAAAACCAAAACCTTACGGAAAAGCCCCACGCACCTGCTCGTCACTTGGTCGGAGTTATGAACAAGGCCAGCGATACAGAGAGCGATATAGGACACCCACTTTTCAAGAAAGCGATATAGCGATACAGGACACCCACCTTTCAAGCGATACCACGAAGCGATATAGGACACCCACGGAGCGATATGGCAGCGATATAGGACACCCACTTTTCAAGCGATACAGCGATACAGCAGCGATACAGCAGCGATACAGGACACCCAGCGATACAGGACACCCAGCGATACAGCACCCAGCGATACAGGACACCCAGCGATACAAGACACCCACTTTTCGGCGACCCACTTTTCGGCGCCCACTTTTCGGCGGGGCAGAGAGTGGGCGTCTTTCCTTTTCTTGTTCTTTTTGGGTGTCCTTTTCTCGTCTCTCCTTTTCTCGTCTCTTTCTCTCGGGTGTCCTTTTCTCGTCTCTCTTTTCTCGTCTCTTTTTTCGTCTTCTTTTTGGGTGTCCTTTTCTCGTCTTTTCTTTTCTCGTCTTTTGGGTGTCCTTTTCTCGTTTTCTCGTTTCTTTTTGGGTGTCCTTTTCTCGCTTTTCAAGCCCGCAGGAACACCCCTGCCGCCCCGGAGAACCGCCCCGCCACCCGTCCGATCGGCCCCGCAGCACCGTGCACTCCGTCGCAGAATCCCCCTTGCAGCGGTTGACAGGGCCGCCCCGCAAACAGCAAAATGCATAGCACCGCCGCGCCGACCCGCCGCGGGCGCAAACCGAGCATCCCATCAGTCCAACAAGTGGATCAGCCTGACGCCCGCGGACCGTCGCTGTCGGCACGCTCGGTAGGACACGCCGGCTCGGCAGGTTCTGCGAGGTTGGTGCCGGCCAGCGGGCGCAGGCTATCCAAAACGTTGCAGGCTATCCAAAACGTTTAAAAGTAGAGGCTATTCTTGCGATCAGTACAGATGAGTCTAGAGCTGCCAAACCCAGACAGCACTCCCAAGAAAGTGCGGGCAGCGGTAGATCATTTGGCTTTGAATGCTGAGGCCAATACTCGGGGGGCAATCTTCACGCGGCCCGAAGTGGTAGATTTTATTCTTGATCTGGTTGGCTACACGAAAGATCAACCGCTCCATGAAAAGAGCCTATTAGAGCCATCGTTTGGTGGCGGTGACTTCTTGCTCCCGATTGTCAAACGGTTGTTGGATGCATGGCGAGTCACGAGGCCAAACGGTTCCGCGCTGGACGATCTGAGCAGCGCGATCAAAGCATTCGAACTGCACCACGATACTTTTGGTAGTACCTACAAAGCGGTCATTTCTCTTCTCGATCGAGAGGGGATAGCAGGGACTACCGCGACGGCGTTGGCAAGCTGTTGGCTGTCGCAAGGAGATTTCTTGTTAGAACCGCTGGAAGGTAAGTTCGACTTCGTTGTCGGCAACCCGCCCTATATCCGTCAGGAACTGATACCGGCCCCTTTGCTTGCCGAGTATCGCAGTCGCTACCAAGCGATGTACGACCGAGCTGACATCTATATTCCTTTCATCGAGCGGTCGCTTTCGGTCTTGTCAGGCGGCGGGATTCTGGGATTCATCTGCGCGGATCGTTGGATGAAGAACCGCTATGGCGGGCCACTTCGGAGTCTTGTTGCTGAGGTGTTTCACCTGAAAGTCTACGTCGATATGGTCGACACGCCAGCCTTCCACTCTGACGTGATTGCCTACCCCGCGATCACAATAATCAGCCGTGAAGCGCCGGCAGCAACTCGTATTGCGTGTCGTCCGGCCATTGACCGAGAGACGCTGTCTACACTTGCGGATTTACTCCGCAGCCCGGTGTTACCAAAAGAAACCGACGCAGTGCGCGAACTTGCAAGAGTCACGAATGGCGCCGAACCCTGGCTATTAGAGTCGTTCGATCAGATGGCGCTCATTCGTCGTCTGGAGGCGTGCTTCCCCTCGCTCGAAGAGGTGGGATGTAAGGTCGGAATTGGTGTAGCTACCGGCGCGGACAAGGCTTTCATTGGTGACTTGGATGGACTCGATGTCGAACCAGACCGAAAACTTCCACTGGTGACGACAAAGGATATCCTGTCGGGTGAGGTAAGGTGGCGCGGACAAGGTGTCATCAATCCTTTTGTTGACTCGGGCGGGTTGGTTGATCTAAACGAGTATCCGCGCCTGCGACACTACCTAGAGGTTCGCCGAGACGTGATCGCGGGGCGTCACTGTGCGCAGAAGGCTCCGGCCACCTGGTATCGGACAATTGATCGCATCACCCCGGCTCTGGCCAAGAGGCCGAAGCTACTGATCCCGGACATCAAGGGAGAAGCTCATATAGTTTTCGAAGGTGGCGAGCTGTATCCCCACCACAATCTCTACTATGTCATATCCTACGACTGGGATTTACGAGCCTTGCAAGCTGTGCTGCTCTCCGCTGTTACTCGTCTGTTCGTGGCGACCTATTCAACGAAAATGCGAGGTGGTTTTCTGCGCTTCCAAGCGCAGTACCTACGCCGAATTCGCATTCCGCGCTGGGCGGACGTTCCTGAACCGGTGCGCTGTGAGTTGGCTGAGGCAGCCATCAAGCGAGACATACACGCCTGCAACCGGGCTGCGTTCAAGCTCTACGGCCTGAGCCACGAAGAACGATCGTCCCTTGGAGGCAATAGAGAATAGATGGCGCTCGATCTCGTCGATTACGAACAGAAAGCCCGTGAAGCCGTGAAGGCATTTTGGGGCAACCGCGAAGCGGCAAGGCAGAAGCAGATTGAGTCGGGCAAGGCCGACCAAGGTGAACGTGCAGGCGTAACTGCCGGCAAGAACATGGATGGGTTCTTGGCCTTAGTGCTTGACCTTATCAAGGCCAATGGGCTTGCTCATGCCGAGATACACCAGAACAGGGCAATGCTGACCTTGCCCGGCTACTTCCGCCCAACGAAGTTGTGGGATCTCTTGGTGCTCTACAAAGGGGAGCTGATCGCTGCCATCGAGCTGAAAAGCCAAGTAGGCCCGTCGTTCGGAAACAACTTCAATAATCGAACTGAGGAAGCCATCGGAACGGCCCATGATCTTTGGACGGCCTTCCGCGAAGAGGCTTTCGGCAAGCAGCCGCGCCCCTTTGTCGGGTGGCTGATGATGGTCGAGGATGCGCCGGAGTCGCGCAGGCTCGTCCGCGACTCATCGCCACACTTTGCTGTGTTCGAGGAGTTCAAAGGCGCGTCCTACCTCAAGCGGTACGACTTGCTATGTCAGCGATTGGTGCAAGAGCAACTATATACAGCGGCCACGGTTATTGCGGCAGAACGGAGTGCAGTGGACTCTGGCAATTATTCCCAACTTTCGCCCATGACTGGAATCAAATCATTTGTGACAGCATTCGCCGGGCATATAGCGGCAGAAGCAGCACGCCTTGACTGAATCCGCTAACAAGGCGCTGCACTCGGACGGCAATTCCGCTGCGAATTACGGTGACACTTTACCATTTAGGAATTACGGTGACACTTTACCATTTACACTATTTTGTTCTGGGCTTATGCTAAGCGTATGTCTCGGCTCCCACGCATCATCGTTCCCGGCATCCCCCACCATGTGACGCAGCGTGGGAACAGACGCCAACAAGTTTTCATGAAGGAAGACGACTATGCGCTATAGAGATTGGCTAGCGAACGAGTGTCGATCAAACGGCGTGGACGTCTGGTCCTACTGCCTGATGCCGAACCATGTGCACTTGATTCTCGCACCCTCCAACGAGACCGGCCTGTCCCGCGCCGTCGGGGAGACGCATCGTCGATATAGCGGCTACATCAACGCGCGATTGCGGGTAACCGGCCACCTGTTTCAAGGGCGGTTTGGCTGCGTGGCAATGGATGAAGCTCACTTGATGGCAGCCTGCCGCTACGTGGCTTTGAATCCCGTGAAGGCCAAACGAGCTGCGACGCCTGCCGACTGGCCCTGGTCCAGCACGCCAGCACATTTCCGGCGCGAAGACGATGGATTAGTCACTGTTCGACCCCTGCTGGATCGCGTCGATAATTTAGCGGAATTCTTGGAGATGCCGGAAGATCCTGAACACTTGGCAGCTCTCACCAAGGGCCAAACCATCGGACGTCCACGGATGGACGATCAAAAGCTTGGCGAGCTTGAAAAGCAACTTGGCCGAGCGCTACGTCAAGGCAAGCGAGGTCGGCCCGCTTCGCAAAAGAATGACCCGAAACAACGAAAATTGGTGTAAATGGTAAAGTGTCACCGTAATTCCTGCACGTCTTCTCCTTCCAGGCGCCCCCGGCGCCGTTCAATGCGCCGCCGCCCTCGCGCGCCCCGCCGCTGCCGGCCCCCGCCGCGCTGCCCGAGGCCGCCTGAGATGGCCGCCCGCTCCACCACCGCCCGCTCCATGCGCTGCGCCGGTCCCGCCGTGCCTGCCGTGGCCGAAGTCGCCCCGCAATGCCGGTCCAAGCCCGCAGGAACACCCCTGCCGCCCCGGAGAACCGCCCCGCCACCCGTCCGATCGGCCCCGCAGCACCGTGCACTCCGTCGCAGAATCCCCCTTGCAGCGGTTGACAGGGCCGCCCCGCAAACAGCAAAATGCATAGCACCGCCGCGCCGACCCGCCGCGGGCGCAAACCGAGCATCCCATCAGTCCAACAAGTGGATCAGCCTGACGCCCGCGGACCGTCGCTGTCGGCACGCTCGGTAGGACACGCCGGCTCGGCAGGTTCTGCGAGGTTGGTGCCGGCCAGCGGGCGCAGGCTATCCAAAACGTTTTAGCACGCGTGACGCACTGAAGTCCGCTTCTCCGTCCCTCGCAAGAGCTGTTGACCTGAGAACGCTCAACTGCGATTTTCCTTTTCCGTAAATCGAATAGCTGGCTCAGCAGCTACCTGCACAACTGGTGCTAATCATGGCAAGAATCACACTTGAGATTGTTGGAATTTACTTCTCGTCTACTCAGAACATTGCTATCGATCCAGCAAATCCGCCCACTGTGGCAGAGGTGATGAACGAGTTCATCGATATTGTTGGTACGTCCAACCAAGTTGGCGGGTTCGACTACATGACCAGCCCTAGTTCGAATCCAATGTTTATGATTCAGCACAATTACCCAGGCGGAGTAACGCGGTCTGGCAATCGACGGGTCGCGGGCCTTTACTCGCTGCAAGAGACCTCCTCAGAAGACGGGAAGATTGCCTATGCGTGGCAGTACTACATCGTCGATGCTACCGGTGCAAGAGTCTCTCGGACAAACCCAGGCGAAGGTTTCTCCAGCTTTCAGCAAGCCAGATTTGCTTTCGATGACGATTGGCGGATCATATGGCGCTTAGTTGGGATTGTTCGGCGTCCGTAATTCTGGCTGCCCGCTGCGACCCAATAGTGAAATAGTGAACCGCTAACAAACCCGCCAGCCCGACGCCAAACTGCGGCCGGCGCTTCGCGCGCGGCCGCAGTTTGGCGCGGGCTGCGGTTGACGTTAGATTAAAACGCTATCGCGTTGGAAGAGACCACACCCGAGACAAAGCAGCACCGGCGCTGAAATAAACAATCAACAAGAAAAAGAATAAGCACACGCAATGGCATCGCCATTCCTTTCCTCTCCAACTCCCCATCACAGAGCGGGACACACGCACTCCGGCTCCAAGCAGAGACCGACGTTCGAAGTCGCCGACATCCTGCGCGCGCATTTGCCCGACTCCCTGCACGAGCACTCCCATCCGCTGCACGTGCACAAGGTACTCAGTGCCATCCAAAACTGCCGCACCGCGGCGCTGGGCGGGCACATCGACTACTGCACTGACTGCGGCACCCTTTACAACAGCTACAACGCCTGTCGCGACCGCCACTGCCCGAAATGTCAAGGGCTGGAGAAAGCGCGCTGGATCGAAGCGCGCAAAGACGAACTGCTGCCGGTGCCCTATTTTCATACCGTCTTCACGCTGCCGCATGCGATCAACGACTGGGTGGGGTGGAACGACAAACTGATTTACGACCTGCTGTTCGCCAGCGCAACGGACACCCTGCAAGCCTTTGCCGCTCGTCATTGGAACGGAACCCTCGGCATCACCGCCGTGCTGCACACCTGGGGCCAGACGATGGAGCGCCACATCCATCTGCACTGCATCGTCCCAGGCGGAGCTTTAACGTTCGATGGCGAACAGTTCAAACCCTGCCCGCATCGTGACTGGTTATTCCCGGTCAAAGCGCTGTCCAAGGTCTTCCGCGGAAACTACCTCGAGCGCCTGGAGCACGCGCATACCATAGGCGAGCTGAAGACACCGCCGGGCGCGCACTTCGCCGCGTTGCGCAAGGCACTGCGCGAGCACGACTGGGTGGTCTACGCCAAACCCCCGTTCGGCGGACCGCAACAGATCATCGACTACCTCGGGCGATACACCCACCGCATTGCCATCAGCAACCACCGCATCCTCAATCTTGCCGACGGCAAAGTCACCTTCACCTGGAAAGACTATAAAGACGGCGCCAAGACCAAAGTGATGACGCTGGACGCCAACGAATTCATCCGGCGGTTCACGCTGCACATCCTGCCGCCGCGCTTCACCCGCATCCGCCACTACGGACTGCTCGCCTGCGGACACCGCGCGACCAAGCTCAATCGTGCCAAAGCGCTGCTTGGCCTAGCGCCGGTGACGACGACCAAAGTGCGCGAGCCCTACGACGTCTTGCTGCAACACCTGACCGGCAAAGACATCCACGTCTGCCCGAGCTGCGGCGGACGGCTACGACGTCAGCGCGACCTTGCGCCCACCATTGGACCCGCTCGCGGCCAAGACCCGCCGCTTGCGTGCGAGGCGGCCTGATGCACATCTCCTCCACTCGATCCGCATCGGCTCGGGACAGTGCTGCTATGTTGCGACGCGACCGCGGTGAGCGAAAAACCGTTGTGCTCCATGCGAAATCGCTGCGCCCGCGGGACCGAGCGCGCGCAACGGAGCCTTGCTCGTGCAACTGCGCCAACATCAGCGGGAGTTTCCAGGCCCCACCCAGGGCTTGACTGTTGTAGAATCCACATAGCGGTTCGCTGAGACGGACACTGAAGCGAACAAAAAAATGTTTTAATCTAACAGGGCGTTGAACCTGCCGAGCCCGCGCCGGTCGGGCACCGCGGCGCTTCGCGCTCGCGGCCCGACCGGCGCGGGCTCGGCAGGTTAACTAAACGTTGGGCGACAAAAAGGAGCACGTAGTCACCTTAATGTCAGAGGTACCCACGAAGCGTACATGGGTTCGACTCACTCGGCCTTGGTCATCTTTTCGGCCAACAGGATCGCAGAGGCAAGCCGACTTCACTCTGAACTTTTTGCCGGGCGACTTCAGTTGCCCTTACGCGCTGGCACTGGAGACTGAAGTCCGCTGCCCTGGGGACCGGATGAATCGTGCGTACCCGACGGGCTGGTCGGACTGATGCTCAAGGCCCCGTGAACGCAACGCCGGGCATTGAGCACCGTCATGTAGTACGTGAACCTGAGCGGGACACCGCTGATTTTTCGGGGCTCTAATGTGCAACCGGCGCCGGCCCATCCCTGGCCCGGACGGAGAACGCTAATGAGTCAGCGTTTCCCTTTCACAACGGCCTTTTTTTTCCATTCGAGAGCAGTCATGAAGACGGAGCAGCACAGCAGCGAACCCGAGTCGAATTCGGGCAACCCGAAGCGGGCAGCCATCGTTCTGATCCGCGGCTGGTCCAATTCGAGAAAGAAGCGCGTTCGAGCGCAAATGGTTGACGGCTTCCCCGCGGCCTTTCTCAAGTTCGTTCGCGAACTTTTCCCCGCAGCCGAGATCATCCACCCGCGCTTGCCACTAGGGGTCTTCTCCACGGCCGAACCCAACGACCTGGTAGACCTCATCATCACCGATGTGACGGCCCGGTTCGCGGCGAAACCCTTCGACGAGCTGATCATAATCGGTTTCAGCGCAGGTACGATTTTGGCGCGGAGTGTATATGCCACCGCCTGCGGTGCAGTAGCGAAAGCGAACGATACGCTGAACCCCGAGGCGGCAGCTCCCTGGGCATCAAAGGTCAGTCGGATGGTACTGCTGGCCGGCGTGACGCGGGGTTGGGAGCTGTCCTCGGCCACGCCCGCCGGTCTGCGGTTCATCGCGAAGTTGGGGCTGCTGTGGCTGAACCGTTGGGCGCGTTTGCGGCATGGTCGTGCCTCCTTTATCGAGCAGATCAAACGCGGCGCCCCGTTCGTCGTCGAGACCCGGTTGAAACTACTGCAGGTGGAATTGGCGGTGGCGGCGGGAACCTGGGCATCGTTGCCGCACACCGTCCTCCTGCTGGGCTCCCAAGACGAGTTCGTCTCACCGGCGGACGCCATGGACCTCGGGCCGCGGGATGATTGCAGCTACATTGAAGTGCCGCAGAGCAGCCACATGAGCATCTTCGATATCTGTGCAAACATGCTCAGCGGCAGCGATAGCAAGTTGTCCGCGAATGCTCGCGCCGATGCTGCTCGGCGTCGCGCGAGCCTCATCCGCCGTGCATTGATCGACGACCCTGATGACCTCGCGGATGTCGCGATGCACGCTGACGATATAGACGACTACAGCGATCCGATGGATCGCTTGGGCCAATCCGGATTCAGCGCGCCGCTCGGCAGCCGCAGGGACATCGACCAAGTGGTGTTCGTCATCCACGGTATCCGCGACAGTGGGTTCTGGACCAAGCGGATCGCAAGAGAGATCAAGCAACTCGGTCATCAGCGGACCCTGGTAATCCGTGCGCCTTCGCCGAGCTACGGGTTCTTTTCCATGTGGGACTTCGTCAATCCTTGGGGTCGGCGTGACGCGACCTATTGGTTCCTGGAGCGCTACGCGGAGGTCAAGCGGCTTTGGCCGGAGGCGCAGGTCAGCTATATCGGCCACAGCAATGGCACCTATCTGGCGGCGAACGCCCTGGAGATCTGCTCCATGGTGGCCTTCGAGCGGGTGGTGTTCGCCGGCAGCGTTGTGCGCACGGACTATGCTTGGTCGGACCGGGGCGAGCGCGTCGGCAAGGTGCTGAACCTGATTGCGACGGCGGATATGGTCGTGGCCGCATTGCCAGGGGCCTTCGAGCGGCTCGGCCTGCGCAGGCTCAATGTCGGCGGTGCCGGTGTCGAGGGCTTCAGCGATCTTCACCCTGGAGACCAAGGCACCCGTGTCGACAATTTCAAGTTCGTCGCCGGCGGGCACGGCGCGGCTATAGAGGAGCCCATGTGGCAGGATCTGGCGCGATACGTTGTGGACGGGACGAGACCCGCTCAACACGAGCAGAACACTAAGAGTCTGTCTGGCAAAATTTCAGCCGCAATTTGCAAGCGTTTTCTTGAGCATGGCGATACGGATCATATTCTCGGCAGTCCCAGTCAGGATCTCGAAATCCTTGCTCAGCCTGCGAAATCGACCGAGCCAAGCGAAAGTGCGCTCAACCACCCAACGTTTCGGAAGGACAGCCCATCCGTCTTTGATTTTGGTGGAAATGTGCAAGACGAGTCCGAGTGTCTCGTCGACAAATTTCACGGCTGTCCCGCGATAACCCGCATCGCCGGAAAACGCCTCGATGCTCGGGTATTTCTCCGCCGCACGCGCCATCACGGGACCACCCGCCACGGTATCGCTGCAATTGGCTGCGTGGACCGACACATGCAACAGGTTGCCGAGGATATCGACTACGATATGGCGTTTATGCCCTTTGACCTTCTTGCCGCCGTCGATCCCGCGTTCTTCGCTCGCGTACTCGGTCTTGACGCTCTGCGAGTCGATAATCCCGTAACTCGGCGATGCCGAGCGACCGTTGTTTTGGCGATGGAGTGCATTTAGTTGATCCAGCGCGGTTTCCCATACACCGCGTTTGTTCCATCGGCTGAAGTGATCGTAAACCGTTTGCCAGGGGGGAAAATCGTTGGGTAGCATGCGCCATTGGCAACCGGACTTCACGACGTACAAAATGGCATCGACGATCCGTTTGCGCGGATGCAGGCTGGCACTGCCTCGTCGATCACGGGGTTGAAAATAGTGTTCGATCAGCGCCCATTCGGCGTCCGTCAGGTCACTCGGGTATCCCATAGCTTGTCCTCGAAGAAAAAGTATTTGACTTTGATAGACATTTTTTTGTCAGACAGGTTCTAAGCGCCCCAAGGTCCGCACGGGCTGGCAGAAATTCCGCATGCAAGCGGCTGTCCTGTTGCCCGTGCTCGGCGCGGCGATCCTGGGGGGCCTGGTGTTCGCGGTCCTCGTCTTTCTGCACGGGCTGGGTCTGTCCTACCTGAGCGGCGCACTGCTGTTGGCCGTGCTCGCCGCAGTGGTGGTCTTGATCAGCAACTTCGTCCGCTTCTTCTGAAGGAAACGCTCATTTATGAGGCGTCGATCATCGTATGGGAGTAGGGGCCAGGCTCAATTATCGTCGGCGGGAATGAATGAAATTGCCCAACAATGAAATTGCCCAATAAGTCCGCCAGCCCGACGCCAAACTGCGGCGGGCGCTTCGCGCGTCGCCGCAGTTGGGCGCGGGCTGCGGCGAACGTTGACTTACCTCGCCGTGAACATGGTTGGTGTTGGCGGCGGTGTAACACCGAAACTGCTGGGCCACATCGAAACTGCTGGCGACACCGAGACCGCTGGCGACATCGAGACCGCTGGCGACATCGAAAAGCTTGACTAGAGCAACACAGTTGACTAGATTGGCAACATTCAGACACACCGCTGAATGTGGTCGCGAGATACAAACATCGGCGAAATTAGCTGAGTCAACTAGGCGATCCAGCGGGCGGAGCCGCTCAGCGCGGTGTTGAGTCCCTTGTCGCAACCCTTTCAAGGTCAGAAATTATCCACACAATCAGCAGATAATATGCGTGGCGGTGGACCGCATCGTAACGCATCGAATTTCAGTGGAGAAACGGAGCGGACTGGACATAGACCCGCCGAACCGAGATCATCGACCCCATTTATCGTATTCTTGGGGTAGAGGTCATGATGTTCAGCCAGATCTTCCAGCGGTTCATGGAACAAAGGCCCGTGCCGGTGATGGTTCAGGCCCTATTGGAACGGGTACTCAGCCCCAGCAAGCTCGATGCCTGGTTTGCGCGCACGGCGGTGGATCAATATACCCGGGAGTTGTTGTTCTCAACGATTTTCAATTTGATGAGCGCAGTGGTCTTCAAAACCCACCCATCCATAAACGCCGCCTACAAAGAGCAAGGCGAGTCGATCGGGGTTTCGATCACCTCGGTGTACAACAAACTCAACGGCCTGGAAAGTACGACCTCGGCGGCGTTGGTTCGAGACACGGGGCGGGAACAGGCCGCGATCGTCGAACAGATGGGCGGACAGTGCGCACCTTGGCTGCCCGGCTATCGGATCAAAGTCCTCGACGGCAACTGCATCGAGGCCACGGAGCATCGCTTGGAGGTGCTCAGAGAGACCAAGGCCGGAGCCTTGCCGGGAAAATCGCTGGTCGTTTACGATCCGTTGTTGGAGATGGCCACGGATGTGTTTCCTTGCGAAGACGGTCACGCCCAAGCGCGCTCGCTGTTCGCAGATGTGTTGCCGACGGTGCGGGAACATGACGTCTGGATCATGGATCGCAACTTCTGCGTGCGCAGCTTTCTGCTCGGGATTGCCGACCGGAAAGGTTATTTCGTTTGTCGCGAACATAAGGGACTGGCCTTTAGCATGCAGAGTCCGTGGCGAAAGATCGGCAGTACCGAGTCCGGAAAGGTCTACGAGCAGCGCATCGAGCTCGTCGACGACGAAGGCGAAGTCCAGCGCTATCCTCGCATCAAAGTCTGCCTGAAACAGGCCACGCGCGACGGGGAAACCGAACGCTTGCTGCTGACGAATCTGCCGAAATCGGCGGCCGATGCCAAGCTCGTCGCCGACATGTACCGCAAGCGCTGGCGTATCGAAACCATGTTCCAAGAGCTCGAGGCGCATCTGCATTCCGAGATCAATACGCTGGGCTACCCGAAAGCCGCACTGTTCGGTTTTTGCGTTGCGCTGGTCGCCTACAACGCATTGGCCGTGGTCAAAGCCGCGTTACGCACGATACACGGTGAAGAAACCATCGCCAACGACCTTTCCGGCTACTATTTAGCCGGGAATATCGCTCGAACCTATGACGGCATGACGGTTGCCATTCCGGAACAGGAATGGACCGTCTTTCGAACCATGTCGCTCGCCGAATTCGCGCAGATGTACTTGCAATTGGCCTCCAACGTCAATCTGGCAAAGTTCAAAAAGAGCCGTCGGGGACCGAAAAAACCACCGCCGAAGCGAAATCGATAGTCCAACCACCCTCAGGTTTCGACAGCGAAATTGCTCAAGGGGAAGACACCGCGTGAGTAGTCACCTTGAAAGGGTTGGTCGCTGAAGCGCAGCGTCAGCCACGAAAAAAAGACATCGCTCAGGCACTCTCGCACCCGCGGCGGCAGCGGCGCGGCTTCGATCCGCGCCAGCGCCTCGGGGCCTTCCCGGCGCAGCCGCTGGCGGTCGGCCACCCGATAGGGCAGAAACACCGCCAACAGCGGGTGCTCCGGGTCGCGCCGCTCCAGGGCCTCCAGGATCGGCAGCAGATAGGCCACGCGCAGCGGCGCGTTCGGATGCATGAGTGCTTTCTGGACGAACTGGCCGTCGCCGGCGGCCTGGACCCGCTGGCCATACGCCTGGCGCTGACCGCCGACTACCCATTCGCTCAAGCCGTGCTGGAGGCCGTCGGCGAGCTGAGCCGCTGGGGTACGCCGCTATCCGCGGACGATGGCCGCCGCCGCGGTCGCGGACTGGCGATGAGCCACTCCTTCGGCAGCACCGTGGCGCAGGTGATCGAAGTCAGCGCTGGCGATGATCCGGACCGAGACGGCATCCGTATCGAGCAGGTGTATTGTGTCGCCGATGTCGGTCTGGCGCGGGACCCAGGCATCGTCACGGCGCAGATGCAATCCGGCATCCTCTATGGTCTGTCCGCCGCGGTGATGGGGGAGATCAGCTTCCGGGGCGGCCGCGTCGAGCAGTCCAATTTTCACAACTACGGCGCGCTGCGGCTGGCGCAATGTCCGGAGATCCAGGTGCGCATCCTCGAGAGCGGCGATGCGCCCACCGGCGTTGGCGAGCCAGCACCTGGAGACCTATCTGCAGGACTGGGTGGAACAGGCCAAACTGCTGCCGAAGCACCTCACCTACTGACTCGCCGGCCTCACTGGACCGCCGGCAACTGGGCCGGCCGGCGGTCCCCGGCGCGGAGCAGGTAGCGCGTCGCCTGCTGCGGCAGCAGGCGGGGATAGTCGAGCTTACTGACGGCAGGCGTCACGATGCTCACCGACATTCCTGTCGGAGAAACTCGGACCACGGAATCATGGCTATACTGCATATCAATACAGCTACCGATCTCGTCGCCAAACGGATGCCGACATGGCCGCCGCGTCACCGGGATGTCGGCCGGTCCGGTACTGCCGCCGCCATCCCGAGCAAACCGTCCTCTACCAAGTTGTCCAGCAGCACCTGGAGACCTATCTGACGCTCGCGGGGGAAGACGACTGGGGCGGGCAGCGCGTGCCGGCCTACGTGGAGCGTGAGTTCCGCCACTACCTCGAATGCGGCATCCTCGCCTACGGTTTTGCGAGGGCCAGATGCCCGGGCTGCGGGCATGACTTCATGGTCGCCTTCTCGTGCAAAGGTCGCGGCCTGTGTCCGTCGTGCAACGCCCGGCGCATGGCGGAGACCGCGGCGCACCTGGTCGATCACGTCATCCCGCCGCTGCCGGTGCGCCAGTGGGTCCTCTCGGTGCCCAAACGGCTGCGCTGGCCGAGTTGAGATCAGGCGGAGCGCGAGCCGCGGGCGATCAGCGCCGTGCTGCACATCCTGCTGCGCGTCATCGAGGCTCATCTGCGCCGGAGCAGCGCTGCCAGCTCACAGGCCCGCCTCAAAGCGGTGAGCTTCATCCACCGCTTCGGTGCCTCGCTCAACCGCCATGTTCACTACCATTGCTGCATCATCGACGGGGTCTTCGAGCCGGTCGAGGAGGCTGGTGATGGCCCGCAATCCGTGCGCTTTCGCGCCGCCGCCGAGCTGACACCGGAGGCCGTCGCCGCCATCGCAGAGCAGGTCCGCGTCCGGGTGCTGCGCTGGTTTGCCCGCAGCGGGCTGATCGAGCGTGATGACGTCCGCGAGATGCTCACCTGGGAGAACAGCGGCTTCTCGCTGGATGCCGCGGTGCGCGTGGGCGCCCACGATCGCGCCGGTCTGGAGCGGCTGCTGCGCTATTGTGCCCGCCCGCCGTTCGCGCTGGAGCGTCTGGAACTGCTTGACGCCGACCATGTCGTCTACCGCTTGCCCAAACCACAACGTGACGGCACCACGGCGCTGACGCTCACCCCACTGGAGCTGATCGACCATCTCGCGGCACTCATCCCGCCGCCCCGGCGCCACCGCCATCGTTACCACGGCGTGCTCGCGCCCAACGCGCCGCTGCGTGCCGTTGCCATCGCCTTCGGCCGTGAGGTGGCGGAGGCAACAGACTCACCGAGCGCGGCCAGTCCGCCGCCTCCAACGCCGGCCTCCAATGCCCGCTCCCCGGCGCGTTATCTCTGGGTCATGCTGCCTGATGGGATCAAGCTCCGGTTGTTCGAGTCGCAGCCCCGAACCTGTCCCAACTGCGGCGCAGACATGCGCCTGATTGCATTCATCACCGAGGCCGCGCCCGTCGAGCGGATTCTTACCCACATCGGTGAGCCGCCGCGTCCACCGCTGATCTCGCCCGCCCGCGGCCCGCCCGCCTGGGACGAGGCACCCGAGCCGATGCCGGACTGGGATCTCCTGCAGCAGCCCGAGCCCGACGTCGAGTTCGATCAGCGCGTCTCCTGGTAGCCGGCGTCTCTCTCGCAGGGAACGGTGCAGCCCCTCTCGTCTCTCGGTGGCACGCTGCCCCGCAGATGCCGCTGCCTGCCCCCCGGAACGCGCGCGCCCGCACCGCCCCGACGCCCGTCAGCCCCTCAGTTGGGCGTTGACCGGGCACTCCACCCCCGCTAACCTCCTTCCTCGGGCCAACCTGGACGCTCAGGGTGGCTTGGATTTCCTATCCGTACTCGACATTGGCTCGCGGGCTCTGACCAATTACCAAAATTCCAGAACACGAGCCGTTGAGCAGTCGCTCCAGCGGAAAGGCCGGATACGCCAATAACCGGCTTTTCGTTCAGGCACTATATAGGCGCCAGAAGCGGACATCAACGGCGTCTCGCTGCAATGACAGCGATATTCATGACACATGATCAATACCTTCGCCAAATGACCCGATCTCATGCTGCACTAAGTTCTTGATTAATCCGCCCCAGATTTGCAGCCTGCTCAAGGGCTTGGTCAATAATATTTGCTTCGGGCATTTCCGGAAGCATTTTTAACACCTCCAGGACGTATTTCCGGCCGCGGAAGTGGGCTTTGAGGTCATTGACGCTAAAGCTCGGACAGTGCTCGCGCACCGGTCGCATCAGGATCTGGGACAGGTTGATCATCAGCATCGCCAGGTTGGCACTGTTGTAGACCGGCGTTGGCTTGATCACCATGAAGTCTTCCAAGCCCCAGTACTGTTTGGCGTCTCGGAAGTTGAACTCGATTTGGAAGCGCAAGCGATAGTAATCGATGAGCGCTTCGTAGCCTAACTCAAGATCACTACTGAAAAGGATGACATGGGCCTGGGCACCGGTGCGTTGGTTGGTCTTGACGAGGATCACGACATTGAGCCGGTCGGGGAATTTTTTGTGCCAAACGGGCAGTTGGTAGATGGCCGTATGAACCTGTCCTTCCACGGAAGTGGCTTTGAGAAAGCACGGCGGCAAGTGTTGATAATCGAGCTTGCTGCCGTACTTGCGCCGCGGGCCGCGCCCGGCGTAGGGGCCGTCATAGGGCAGATACAGCGCGCTGTTGTGGCGCAATTTGCTGATCAACTCTAAGCCCGTGCGACGGACCATTTGCAGCGCTTGATTATGGCCGAAGGCCCCGTCGAAGACGAAATAACGCACCGTCAGCGTCTGGCACACCAGTGCCAGCACCTGGCGCAGAAGGTCTTGAACGAAC
This sequence comes from Thiohalocapsa sp. PB-PSB1, assembly GCA_016745215.1. Classification (GTDB taxonomy): domain Bacteria; phylum Pseudomonadota; class Gammaproteobacteria; order Chromatiales; family Chromatiaceae; genus Thiohalocapsa. The sequence goes on along the minus strand of CP050890.1, from coordinate 711,542 downwards.
TGCAAATAGGGCGACAGACTCACCTCCCGGCGATTGCCATTGCGGCTACCTTTCGGCCGCCCTCGGTCCTTACCCCGACCCGCTTTGGACGCTTTCGGGCAGCTCGCGGCCGTCTCTTTGAGAATCGGCTCCAGGCGCAATGGGTACGAACAGCGCCGTTGCACGCTAATCAACGACAGGCTCAGAAAACACAACCCCGGGATCGTCTTGCCAACCACCGAGGAGAAAAAACGATCCAGACCGTGGGTCTTCTTGCCCGATTTGCTCACCACCACTTCATCGCCCGCCAGCAACCATTGCGTTTCGTCGCCCAGCAGGTGCTGGCGAATTACCAGCCAATGCACTTGGCCCCAACTGAGCGTGGTGTTGAACAACCGCTGCAGCGTCCGATAGCTTCCCCCGCGCTCGGTCCAGCGCGATAGCCCCCGCATCGTTACCCGCCCCGTCATCGCCAACAGCCCTTCCACAACGCAACCCAAACGGCCAAGGCTCGTCTTATCTACGCTCTGGCTTAAGCAGCTCAAGATCAGCATAATGTCGGGCATGGGCGATAGCCTCCTGAGGGAATAGGTCTTCGGATTAGTAACTGGATAACCTATCACCTCGGGCTGTCGCCCACCTAATTTTTGGCGCTAATTTTTGGCGAAGGTATTGATGATGCCTGTATTTTTTATATTCTTGCGAGGCTCCCAAGGCGAATTGAGTATCTTGATTGGCAAATACAGCGGAAAAAATGATCGAGCGTATCAACCAAACGATCTCATCCGATTTACTTCTCCAGAAAGCTACTTTTGTGATCAAAAAAGTCTAGTAAGAGCTAAAGGACAATGACAATTAACGAGAAACGCACCAACGCCATACTTTTTGCAGACTGCCCCGGAAGGAGGCGGGCTGTATTGATTGCGCCAGCGCTTCCCTTAGGCTTCGTTTTCCTAGCTGCAGTCCTAACGCAGTACATCCAGGAAGATGCCTTCATCTATTTTCGCACTGCTTCTAACCTCGCGCTATATGGTGAGTATTCCTTTAACATCGGTGAAAACTACCCCGCCGCTACGAGTACGCTATATGCTTTTCTGCTGGCGGCGCACAAAGTACTTTTTGGGGATTTCTTCGCACTTACTGCGCAAGTCATGAACATCTTTGCAGCGGCGCTTGGCACATGGCTCCTTGCATGCACGTTGCCGCGCAGCACCGATGAGGGAGGGGCATGTATCCCCTTCGTATTCTGGGTAGTCGCGGTCTCACCGCCGCTCGTTACCCTAGCGACCTCAGGGATGGAAACGGCGCTCCTCTTTCTATCTCTGGCCACACTCGTGAATGGATTTCATACGCGAGCCGCGCCCTTAATTGTGGTCGCTGCGTTGCTGCTGCCGTTGATGCGGGTTGAGGCGACGATCGCTGCCGTGCTAGTAGCCATACTCGCTGCTTTCCAAAGGGACTGGCGTATTGTAATGTGGACCGTAGTCGGCATAGGCACCGGTGTGCTCGCGGTCCTTGTTACAAACATTTTGCTCACTGGAGAGGCCATACCACAGACGATAACCGCAAAGAATGCGGCTTATCAGCCATTGCGTTCTATCGAGGCACTCCTGGGACGTGCATGGCAGATATTCTTCGAAAGCAGCTTCTTCTTAGGGATAAATTCAAAATTCGTCCCTTTACCCGTGTACTATTTGGTTGGTGCGTCTGCTCTCGCGGTTTGCACGTTGGTCACCGTCCGTTACATTTCGGCGCTTTTGACCGGGCGAAAGGAAATGACCAATGAGTACGCAACGGCGGTTCTTTCCGTTGGAATCATCGTCACTTTTCCTCTCGGCTACGTCTACGGTGGCGTTATCTTCTCATGGTATTTGTGGCCGTCGAGCGTCTTTGCCTACTATCTTTTCGCCCGAATACTGGCGACGGCTTTAGCGGCGCGAATCTTTGTTTTATGGGGTATAGCGGCGCTTGTAACTTTGCTTTCACTAATGAATCTGGTTCTCCTGATCAACTACGGCTACCAGGAAGCGCAGTATCGCGCTGCAGTAGGCCGCTTCATTGCGTCAGTTGCCGAACCGGGAGACACGCTTTTCCTTGAGCCAGCAGGCTACATCCCTTACTATGCGGGTCTAAAGACCTGGGACACGGTCGGCCTCGTTAGTCCCGAGATTCTCGACTACCGAGGCCGCGGTGATTCTGCTTGGTGGATTGATTTCGTGCGGGACAAGCGTCCGACGTGGATCGTGGAGCGTAGCCCTATTCACCGAACGGGACGTCCGGACGCCACGGTTGTAGATGGCTTCAATGAAAAAGACCGGAGCGAGTTCAAAGCAGCTTACGAACTAGTTCATCATTTTGTTTACGACGATTTTCTTGATCGAAATCGTAGCATCATGACTCCGGTCTACCGCCTCGGCGGCCACTCCGATTACTGGGTATATCGGCAGAAATGATTTTGACGGCTATCTTGATGGTAGGGTTTCACCGTAATGGTATGACCCGTTTCCCTTGCCGCTGACTATTACCCATACGGGACACAGCAACTAAGGCCCGTTAGAAAGCGGGGTGGAAGACCTGGAAGGCTTCGGTGATGACAGACAATTTATCGAGCCCACGCCACAGAACGTCGGCCCCTGGGTGTCCGTCGGACTTACGCCCGAGGAAGCCGCCGATCTTGGCGACCATGCGCATGGCTACTCCCAGCGGCGGTGGTTCTTCCGGTGGGTTCAGGGTCTTGTCATGGTAGGCGCACAGCGCCTTCCATTCGTGTGGTTCCGGCAGCCGTGCGTGATCCATTGACACCGGCTTGATTACGATGCCTGCGGTGAGAATCAATCACTGGAGGCATGATGACCGTACCCAACCGATCCGCATTGACGCTCGAAGCCGTGGCCGAGCATTTCGCCCAATGGCGCGACAATAAAACCACAGGGGCACGGATACCCGAGAGGTTATGGCGAGAAGCCATTGCATTAGTGAATACCTATCGCATCTCGCAAATCACCCGCACATTGCGCCTGAGTGGCAGCGACCTGAATAAACGTCGACGCCAGCTCACGTCACCGCCACCGACTGATGCGCAGGAAGGCCGGCACACCTTTGTAGAGCTGGACGCACCGCTACGGATACGGATAGGAAATCCAAGCCACCCTGAGCGTCCAGGTTGGCCGAGGGAAGAAGGCTAGCGGGGACGGGACGCGCCGTCAACGCCCGACCGCGGGGTTGACGGACGTCGCGCGCGGTGTGGGCGCGCGCGTTTCCGGGTGCTGGGGTGAGCACCTGCGCCGCAACGCGCCGCCGGCAGACGAGCGGGGCTGCACCCTTTCCCGCAGGAGAGAGACGGCGGTTACCAAGCAATGCGCTGATCAAACTCGAAGTCGGACTCGGGCTGTTGGAGGAGGTCCCAGTCGGGCACCGACTCGGGAGTATCGTCCCAGGCGGGCGGTCCGCGTGCCGGTGTGATCGGCGGCGGACGCGGCGGCTCACCGATGTGGGTGAGGATGCGCTCGACAGGCGCGGCCTCGGTGATGAAGGCGATGCGGCGCTTAGCCGCGCCGCAGTTGGGACAGACCAGGGGCAGCGATTCGAACAGCCGTGGCTTGATCCGATCAGGGCAGCATGGCCCAGAGATAGCGCGCCGGGGAGCGGGCATTGGAGGCCGGCGCCCGGGGCGGCGAACCGACCGCGGTTGCTGCGCCGGTTGCGTCCGCCACCTCACGCCCGAAGGTGATGGCAGCCGCACGCAGCGGCGCGTTTGGCGCAAGCACGCCATGGTAGCGATGGCGATGCCGCCTGGGCGGGGGCCAATCTGTGAACAAGCTGCGCTGCGAGATAGTCGATCAGCTCCAGTGGGGTGAACGTCAGCGCCGTGGTGCCGTCACGCTGTTGCTTTGGCAACCGATAGACTACGCGTTCGGCGTCGAGCAGTTCCAGCCGCTTAAGCGCGAACGGCGGGCGAGCACAATAGCGCAGCAGCCGCTCCAGGCCGGCGCGATCCTGTGCGCCCATGCGCACCGCGGCATCCAGCGAGAAGCCGCTGTTCGGTTGGGTGGGGCTCGAAAGGCTCGCATCTCGCGGACATCCTCCGGCTCGATCAGGCCGCTGCGGGCAAACCGTTGCCGCCCCCGCACGCGTACCTGATCGGCGATGGCGGCGAGGGCCTCCGGTGTCAGCTCGGCGGCGGGGCGAAAGCGCACGGATTGCGGGACATCATCGGTCTCCTCGACCGGCTCGAAGACCCCGTCGATGACACAGCAGTGGTAATGCACATGGCGGTTGAGGGACGCACCGAAGCGGTGGATGAAGCTCACCGCCCCGAATCGGGCACGTGCGCTGGCGCCACTGCTCCGGCGCAGATGGGCCTCGATGACGCGCAGGAGGATTCGCAGGACGGCGCTGAGGGCCTGCGGCTCGCGCTCCAGGGATTGGCGCTGCCGATTGAGTTCTGCGGTGGAAACCTTCCCTGGTGCGGGAGCCCAGTCCGGACATCCTGTCCGGCCGTTCGGAGCGCTGCGATTGTCCACTGGACAATCGGTCGCTCCTCACCCCACTGGCGCACCGGTAGCGGTGGAATGACGTGATCGACCAGGTGCGCCGCAGTCTTACGCCTTAGGCCGGGCGTTGCACGACGGGCACAGCCCGCGCCCGCAAGCACCGAGAAGGCGACCAGGAAGTCATGCCCGCAGTCCGGGCATCTGGCCCGGGCGAAGCCATAGGCGAGGATGCCGCATTGCAGATAGCGCCGAAATTCCCGTTCCACATAGGCCGGGACGCGCTGCCCGTCCCAGTCGTCCTCGCCCGCGAGTGCGAGCTAGGTCTCCAGGTGCTGCTGGACGACTTGGTAGAGGGCGGATCGCGAGGGGTGGCGACGGCAGTGCGGGACCGGCCGACATCCCGGTGACGCGGCGGCCATGTGGGCATCCATGTGGCGGCGAGATCGGGGACTGCTTTTATATACAGTATATCCAGGATTCCATGTTCTGCCTCGCTGCGGCAGCTCAGCGCTTGACGGCACCGGTGCCGCCTGCGGTCCTGCGGCGCGGCGATGCCTGTCGCCGTCTCCGCGCCGTGAGCCGTCTAAGACGCTTTCCCGGTCACCGATGAAGCAGCTCGGTCGTGCGGAACCCCTCAGCTGCTAGCCAAGGGGACAGGTCAATACCGCCGCCAACTATCTGGCGACCGCGCTTCACGGGCTTGCCCACTCGACAGGCCACCCCGGCCGCCTGGACCGGGACCTGGCCCACCCCTTCGGCAGCGTCGGCTACGCCAAGGAGGAGCTTCGCGCCGAGATCGCGTCCCTGACGATCGGCGACCAGCTCGGCATCGGCCACGACCTCGGCCAGCACGCCGCCTACGTCAGGCGCTGGGTCCAGGTCATCAAGGAGGGCCCCAAGGAGATCCTGCGGGCGTCACGGGATGCGGACAAGATCACCGGATCTGCGCTGGGCTTGGAGACGTCACTGACGCCGCCGATCACGCCCGCGCGCGGCCCGCCCGCCTGGGACGAGGCACCCGAGCCGATGCCGGACTGGGATCTCCTCCAACAGCCCGACCCGGACTTCGAGTTCGATCAGCGCATTGTGTGGTAGCCGCCGTCTCTCGCAGGGAACGGTGCAGCCCCTCTCGTCTGCCGGTGTCACCCTACCCCGAAGATGCACGCGCCAGCACCTCGGACCGCGCGCGCCTGCACCGCTCCGACGTCCATCAGCCCCGCAGTTGGGCGTTGACAGCCCACCCCACCCCCGCAAACTTCCTTCCGCGGGTCAACCTGGACGCTCAGGGTGGCTTGGATTCCCTATCCGTAAGCGCGGCCTGTACCCGGAGCCGGCCTACGGAACGCCTTAGGGGAAGCGCACCGCCGCTATACGCGCATGATCAACTTTCGGGAGGGTTGGCGAGGCCACCTTTGGCAGGAGCGGCTCGAAATCAGACGCACTTTCGCGGGGGTCCTGCACGGTCATACGTGTGGGTCTGTTGCTTCATTCCATGCTTTTCCGGACCTCGACCAAAGCTTGGTCGAAGGCGTCCACCCTGATCATGCCGAGCCGGGGGTACTCGAGATCGACGATGATGTACACGGTCAGCGCCATCACCGCCGCGAACCCGCTCACATGCAGCCAGCTTGTCGAGCGGCTGCCCGACATGCCGTATCCGGCGAGCAACGCGCTCGCCAGCGCGAGGAAGACCAGCATGCCGAAGATCGCGACGGGTGGGTGCATCTCCGTCGCCAAGGTCCGGGTGGTGGTGATGTCGATCATGTCGTTCAGCGCCGGAAGGAGCAGCATGGGTGCCCCGCTGGCGGCGCTGTTCTCCTGCGTCGCAGACAGCGCCTGATTCCAGATCTCGAGCTGCAATGCGTTTACGCCCGCGAGCGTACCGCGATACGATTCCAAATCCTGGGTGGCCAGGCGATAAGTTGCAAGCCGGGCGTCCACGTATCGCCGGAAAGACTCGCGCAGGACACGCCGATGCGCCTCCGCAACCAGATCAAGCCTCAGGTAGGCGGTACCGATGGCGTTCGCTTCCGTCACGATCAGGTCCCGGCGCTCGTCGAACTTGGATGCGGCGTTGGAAAACGTGAAGGCGACGAGCAGGCCCAGCAGGGCGAAGACGGCACCTTCGACGGCCCCTGTGCCAGCTTTGCCGGCCTCTCCCTCCCGCGCAAGGCGCCGGGCGCCGATGCGCCGTCCAACCGCTAACAGAAGCAGCATGCCGAAGAATAGGCCGAGAGCGAGAAGCAGGGCGGCGAGGATTGGGTGCACATTGGCCTCCGATGGTGAGCTGATTCTAGGGGTGGTTTGACCTGAGGACCCGTTCTTATCGTGAGGACCCTCAGGTTAGACCGGTATCGTCCTCGGCTTGATCAAGTTTCGAACGGGACTTGGTCCCCAGGATGGCCGGAGGGAATTTTTCCGGTCTGGCAAACAGCCACCTGTCCGACCCTGCGCGCGCTCGTTCGCTGCACCTCATCGCCTGCTCTCATCTATTCGACGGCTTGGGCACTCGGGAACGTCCAGCTTCCATCCACGATCTCTTCCCTCGGCTGATACAGCCTTACGATGTAATTCCATCCCGGTACGATCGGCAGGAAGTTGGGCTGCTTGGGGTCACCACCGAAGTGAATGGTGATACTGCCGTCTTCGTTTTTCTTTGCCGTGATGTTGTTGAAGGAGTAGGCGTTGTATTCGTTGACCGGCATCCAGCCCTTGTCGTCGTAGAGGGTCACTGACCAGAATGCGTCCACCGGCACCTCCCTCACGGTGAGCGTGTACGCCGTCTTGCCGTCGTTCTTCTCGGGGACCACGTTCACGTATGTGGCGGCCTCTGCCGGCAGTCCGCCCCAGCCGAGTGCGGCGCCCAGCATCCAGTAGACCGGGTCCAGTTCCTCTTTCCTGCCGAACATCTTTGTCGAGTCCGTGACCGTGGCGGCGACCACATTGATCGTGTCGCGCATTTGCTCCACCTCTTCCGTCTTCCAGTGCGGCACCTCGAACTGTCCGCTATCAGCCTGCTCGACTTTCACCGCATCCTGGAGCTTGTGCGCCTCCTTCACATCTTGCTCATCGTTCGGATCCATGAAGGTTCGAATGGTCAGGAGGGCATAGCGCGTGCCCACCTTGTCTTCTGTCAGCGTGACCGTCGTGGGACTATAGGCAGCCGCAAGCGAATGATCCTGATTCACGACCATCAGTGACTGATAGCGCCCTTTGGTCTCCGGCAACGTGATTGTGAGAGGAGACGTCAGGTCGAACACGCCAAACGAGTAAAGGGTGTCCCGGTTGCCGCGCACGGTAACTTGGTTGTTTACGTCGTAAGGCGCGCGATTATGGTGAAACTTGCCAAAACAGTCGAGCTTCTCGATGTAGCCCTTCATCTGAAAGTCCGACTCGGCACGGACGTAGTTGTCCGCAGTGACCCTGGCGGGTTCCGCAGCGTGGGAAGGCAAGACGGCAAACACGGAAATCCCCGAGATCAACAAGGCTTGCAGGGTTCGCTCTAAAGCGGATGGTGTGTTCATGCTCGATTCTCCTGCTAGAAAAGATCTCGTACTCAATCAACCAGTTCTATTTCGCCAGGCTGCCATTCCTTGTCGAACCAGGGATCCAACGGCCCATAAAGACGCAGGCCAACAAACCAGCCTTTGCCGGGCACCGTCTGGATCCAGTTGGCCTCCCTGCCGCTGGGCGCCTTCGGCGCAAAATACAGATCCACCGAACCATCCTCGTTGACGTCCAGTTCGTGCCGCTGGTTGTTTTTCCCGGGAAAGGGCTGGCTGGTCTGCAACTGCGATCGTGTTTGCGGGTCATAGGCGACGATGGACCAGAAATCCTTTGCGGGTACATCAGCCGGGATGTTCAGCTTGTAGGTTTTCGAGCCGTCCATGTAGTCGTCGTTCTTGTCGACGTTGAGCAGTGCATATTGCGAACCAGCGCCCACCATCTTGTTGACCATGGCCGGGGTGATCACCGTGGCCATGTAGTGAAATAGGACGCGTGCATCGAGATTGCGCCCACCGGCACCGCCGTTCTTGAGGAACTCGTGGTTGCCGCCGACAAAACCGGTGTACCAGCGGGAATCATCGAAGAAATAGGCTTCTTCGTCACGGGAGTGGATCCAGATCGCCCTGGCCGTGGCGTTGCCGACAGCAACCGCGTCCTCCAGGATCTTGCGCATGCGATCATCGGGCGCGAATTTCCTGCCCTTCTCGATACCGATCGAGGCAAACAGGCCGCGCAATTCAGGATCGATGAAGCCTATCGGTTCTCTAGCGATGACCTGGGCCAGCTCGTGATAGAACTCGAAATTGTTGGCATGGACGGTGTTGAACGCGTGCTTGGAACCGTTGAGAAACTGCATCGCCGGCGGATTGGTTGCTTCGGCCAATGGATAGATCCTGAGGCCATTGCGAAACATGGCGGCCGCGGCATCGGGCTTTCCATCGACCAGGAAGCCACGGAGGATCAGCCAGTTCACATAGCTGGGCGATCGGGTGACAAACAGCTTTTCGCTCGATCCATTGACCTCAACGTCCTGCTCTTTGCCGCTGATCGGCGCTTGGAGCGGCCCGTCATATTCGGGCGGAAGGATCAGGTATTTTCCCCCCATGCCTTTGTCGGGGCCGGGCGCACCCATATCGATGACAAAGCGAAAGAAGGCGTCATTCACGGTGCCGGGTCCGGAACCTTCGGGGACCTCGACCACGATCGGTCCATCCTTGTTCAGGTCGAAAAAGGCCAGCGCATAGACCGTGTCGGTATTTCCAGTCAGAAAAATCGGGTCGGAATCCATCAAGTCGTCGAAGATGACCACATGGTTGGAATCGGTCGCGCCCAGTTCGGCCTGACCGCGCCGCAGACCCTCGATCGACGCCGCCGGCATGCCATTGAGGAATGTCTCCACGCCTCTCATGAAATCAAGATTGTCGTAGACGAGGTCGACCGTATCGCTGGTTGGACTGCCGTCAAAGAACTTCAGCGTGCCAATCCGGGTCTCGACCCTAGCCGGCGTCAGAATGCTGTCCGGTATCTTGTTGTTGTAACCGGGGGTGTCTTGCGCAAGACCTGTCGTGCTGACGCCAAGGAGTAGAAGACTCGGCAATAACCGCGCATAGAGTTTCGAAGAAATTTTCATATTCGTTCTTCCCGGTGATTCATTGTCGGACCAGATCCGAGGATCCCTTCCCGAGCCACTCGGCGCCGTAGAGTGTGGAGATCCAAATCCGGGCCAACGCTTCCCGGACCGGTTCGGGTCGACTCCTCGGGTGCTGCCCGAACGAGTCGATGAGCGTACAGGCATCGAGACGGTTGAGCGCGATCGCAATCGGGCGCGCATCGAAGTGCGCAATCAGGCCCTGCTCCTGGTCGGCCTGGATCCTGGCGCTGGCCGCATCGTCGAAGCGACCGAGGAACTGCCTCCAGGCCTCCTCGAAGCGTCTCTCGGTGGCAGCGGCATCGGTGATGGCCCGCAGGAACGGACCTCGCTCGTAGCCAACCTGGACCAGTCCGGCCAGTGCCTCTTCCATCAGGGCGACCGGATCTCCGACGCCTGTGACCCAGGGTGAGCAAGCGTCGAAGATCTCCTCCTGCACCATGTCCAGCAGGGTCTCCATCAACGTGTGCAGGTCGCTGAAGTACTGGTAGAACGCCGCGCGGCTTGCGCCCGCCGAGGCCATCACCGCGTTGACGGTCATGTCGCGAAACGGCTGCGACCAGAGAAAATCCAGTGCTGCGTTCAGAATCGCGGCGCGCGTGCGCTCGGATTTCGGGATCTTGAGCACCGGCTGCGGACTCACCCGCAGCGGCGACAACGACTTCTGACGATCTGACATGGCGTCAGATTACACTCGCGCAAAGTCAGATTGTCAAGCGCTCCTCAACGTGGCCCCTCCCGGAGCAACCCGTGCGTCACGCGACACCCGGAACTGACTCCATCGCGAGACGAAAAATTGTCCCCATGGTCTGGGTCGCTGCCTGGGTTAGCGAATAGACAGCGCTTGGGACAGACTTGTGACCTAGACAAAGAGAACGAGTGTCAGCGTCCATCTTCGCCAGCTTGCTTGGACTCCTGCTCGTTGGTGTGGGGGTCTCGGCGTTCACCTGCCGCTGCAGCGCTGCTAGTTGACCTGCAGATCCTGGGACTCAGGAGTCGGTCTACATGGCGAGTCGATGATCAACCGTGGATGGGGAGAGCCCGTCGCGACGAGCCACCTCTTCCGGTCGGGTGTGGCCGATCTGATACACCTCTCGGGGAAGACGGTGATGTCCGCAACGAGTCGGGACCTCCCGCGAGACGCCAGCCGGGGGACGTCAGCAGAGGGTCAGCAAGCGGACCCTCACGGGCAGGGCGGCGTTCGGCAGCAGACGGCCAATTCCGGACATTGACGCATCCGGCCCAGGACGGCAGGATTCGGCCACAACCGTACATTGACCCGCGACTTGTGCGAGGGCAGGATTCGGCCAGAAGCGGTCCTGGCCGGTTACGATGATCGGCGACCGCAAGACGCCGGAACCGGTCGTCCGAGGCCAGCTGCAGCGGACGGCTGAAACTCTCGGTGTCGAAGCTCTTGTGCCGCAGCTGCATGGTCCGCACGACGACCCAAAGGCGACGTTCGATATGAGCGACGGCGGTTTGATCCTGTCGCGGTCCCGCGAGCCTCAAGACGGCCCACAGGCCAATTTCCGCAGGTGCGGTGATCTTCGTTGCCCAGTTTTCGGTGATGCCTGTGGACCGCGGGAAATGCTGACATCCCGCCCCCAGTTTGTCCGAAACTGCATAGTCGTCTAAACCGCAAGAATGTATGGTGCCAGGGATTCTGCTGATCGAGTCTCGCGAGCAAGAGCACACATACCCAACGACTGGAAGCGGCGCCAATACTGGCGTGGGTAAGGTAATCCGAATCAAGGCACCAGCATCCGAGAGATCAATGCGGTTGATTCTTGAATGTTATCCACAGGATGCCGCCTGGGCACATACTTCGCCAAAACCCGCTGTTGTTGTTGTTTTCTGAACACCCAAATGACCGTTTCTTGTGACATTGACAGCCTGAACGAGATGGCCGCCACGTCGGGGTGGGACTGTTTGTACCAGCAGATGCGCCCCGGTCGCCTTGCCGCTCGCAGCACATTTCGTCAGGTGGGCCAGAGCTTTCTGCTCCGTGAGCAGGTGTCTCACAGCGTCCAGTTCCGCGGAGCGCCAAGCTCAAGCCTTGTCGCGTTTATGCTCGTCTCTCAGCATCAAGGGGCACGCATAGCGGGCACCGATCCAGGCACCGCCGATCTTTGGTTCATCCCGCCAGGGTACGACTTGTCAATGATCAGTGGGGATGTTGTCGATATCTGGACGATCTCCATTCCTCTCGTTGCCTTGACGTCGAACCAAACACAGGAAGATTCGGAGCGAACCATCGTTCGGCAATCAGCGCCACGGCCCTTGCCTTTGTCCCGTCAGGACAGGGCAAACCTGATGTCTCGCATTGGCGCATGCCTCGCCGTACCATCCGACGAATCAATGCTCGCCATTCTTGAGCAAGTCTTGATCGACACGCTTCGTGAGCTTTTACGTCAACGGAACGACACGTCTGGACTGGAATCCAATCGGCAGCATCGGTGTCACAAACGCCTATTGCAAGTAATCGATCACCTGAACGCACAGCATCATCGGCTTGTCTCGGTTCCGGAGATGGCAAGCATCGCCGGACTAACTGAGCGAACGCTGAGACGCTATTTCCGCGAGCATTTTGACCTGTCTCCATTGCAGTATGACCGCGCGCGACGCCTGAATTGCGCGCGCCGCATGCTTGCGAACGGATCGACGATCAATGGAACCATCACGGAGGCTGCGCTCGACGCCGGATTCGAGCAACTGGGGCGATTCTCAAGGGACTTTCGCGGTCTTTTCGGCGTGTCCCCCAGCGTGTTCGTTGCCGAGAATGCGCGCAAGACGAAATCCGTCGGAGAAACAGGCCTCTTCCACGATCACTGGCATCCGATTTGACGTTCTTTCGTAGCGAAACTCCAGCGCTTTTCCACAGGATGCGCTCGCTCGACGAGAGCGTAAACGCTTCAGTGGACGAATCGATCCCAATCTGCGCTTGAGCCGCTGCGAACTGCCACGGATAACGCCAAGCATCTTCCCACATCAACATCGGAGACCCTCCCCATGTCATCAACATTCGTCGTCAGCAATGTCCCGGCGGAAACGACACCTGACGAATTGCTCGCCCATTGGGCGAAGACCGGGGCACCCATTCTCAGCATCGAGCCAATCGAAGGCGGCGATCCGGATAATCTCGCATTCAAGGTCGAGATCGACGTCGATGCGAAAACCCTCAAGATGATGGCCGATCGGTTCGGGGGTTCGTGGTTCAAGGGACGACAGCTGCGCAGCTTCGTTCCGACCCAACACGGGTGAAAACCGGGACGCGAGTAGGAGTCGAACGTGACCAGTGAGTCTTCGAAGGCCCCCGACGGCGACACCAAGCCTGACGATGCCGTGACCAACGCCGAGTCGACAACGAGCCGGCAGCGAGACCCGGTCAAGTCGCTCACCTGGCTTGTCTTCGGGATCATTATGCTGCTCGCCCTCTGGTACTTTTTCGCCGACCGTTATGCACCCTGGACCGATCAAGCGCGCGTTCAGGCCTGGGTCGTCCCCATCGCCCCGAAGGTCTCCGGCAAGGTAGTAAAGGTCGACGTGGTCCAGGATCAGGCGGTCGGGGCCGGGGCCCTGCTTGTCGAGATCGATCCCCGCGAGTACGAGCTCGCGGTCGCGCAGGCGGAAGCAGACCTCGAGGTCGCCGGCCAGAACGTGGGCGCCAGCACGGAGCAGGTGGCGGTTGCCGAGGCGAGCCTGTCCGAGGCGAGAACACAGCTCGCGCTCGTCGAGGCCCAGGCAGCGCGTTTTCTGACGCTCGCGGAAAAAGGAACCGTATCCAGGGCCGAAGCGGATAGCGCGCGTGCCGAGGTGGCCAAGGCAGAATCGCGTGTCGCAAGCGCCATCGCGGAGCTCGAGCAGGCGAAGGAGCAGCTCGGTGCACGGGGCAACGACAATGCCGCGGTGCGCTCCGCGCTTGCGGCCCTGGAGCGGGCTCGCATCGATCTCGCGGAAACGCGCATTGTTGCGCCAACAGGCGGTGGGATCACCAACCTGAAGATCCAAAAAGGCTACTACGCCAACGCGGGTACGCCGATCATGACCTTCGTGTCAGATCAGGACGTTTGGATACAGGCCAACTTCAGAGAGAACAGCCTCGCCCACATCGACCCTGGAGATCCGGTGGAGATCGCGCTGGACATGGCGCCGGGACGCATCTTCAAAGGAAGGGTCTTCAGCCGGGGATTCGCGGTCGCGGTTGGCAACGACGCGGCAGCCGGACAGACAGCGACTGTCAAGAGCGAGAGTGGCTGGCTGCGCGACGCGCAACGCTTCCCGGTCATCATCAACTTCGATGACGACAGCGCTCGGGGGTTGAGACTGGTCGGCGGACAAGCCGACGTCCAGGTCTACACTGGCGATCACAGCGTCCTGAACGCTCTGGGTTGGATCTGGATTCGCCTGATGAGCGGCTTTTCTTTTGTCTACTGAGACCGTGGGCCAAATCCCTGCTTCGGCCCGCCGACGGGGCCAACTATTGGACCTGCGCGCGATTCGCGTGCTCCGCTTCGCGCTCGGTGTCACCTTGGCGGCAGGCATCTCCTTTGCCTTCGAGTGGCCCCTCTACTTTCTCTGCCCGATCTTCACCGCCGTCTTCCTCGCCCAGGCCCTGCCCAATCCAGCATCGACGTTCAAAGACGCGCTGCTGAATAGTTGGTACGTCATCGAGGGCTTCGCACTGGGCCTGGTCTTCACCTTGTTTCTCATCCCGTTCCCGGGCCTCTATATCCTCGCGCTCGGTCTGGTGCTGTTTCACATCTTCTATCGGCTAAATCGCGGCGAGTCATTCTGGCGGGTTCTGATGCACCTGCTCGCGGTCCTAATCCTGCCGATGCTCGGCCAAATGCACGAGGGCATGTCGATCGGATTCGCGGCCAACTTTGCCGTCAGCGGGATACTCGCGATCTTGTTTGTCATGGTCGCGTACGCCCTGTTCCCGGACCCGCCACGGCAGGCCGATGCGCCACGACGACCACCAGCGACGACGGGGTATGTACCGACGGCGGCGGTCGCCGCCTTGAAGACAGCGCTGGTGGTCGTGCCGCTTGCGGTCTTCATGATTGCGTTGGAGTGGACCAGCGAAGTGCTGGTGATGACATTTGTCGCGGTATTTGCGCTTTCACCCCGCCTCGAACATGGGCTCAGTGAGGGTTTGAACTCCCTGAAGTCCACGCTCTTGGGGGGAATTGCCGCGCTTGTCGTCTACTGGCTGCTGGTCGCGGTTCCGGAGTTCCATTTCTTCCTGGCCTTGATGCTCTTCGTCGCCTTGATATTCGGGCAGGGGATCTTCTCCGAGCACCCGCTGGCGCGGTACCTGGCGTCGGCACTGATCGTGGTCTTGGTCCTCGTCGGCGGCAGCACGGGCGAGGGCAAGGACATTGTCGAGAAACTGATGACCAGATTTCTGTTGATCAGCACCGCCGTCATTTACATCGTGTCTGCCTTCTACGTGCTGGAGCGTTTCGTGTTCCGATCCACGCGCTAGTCTCCGCCGCTCGGAATCGTCGAAAACGATTGCCGCAGGCGCGATCAACGCCGGCAAGCGCACGAGACCCGCCGATTCCGATCGGCAGGCGGCGGGACTCGATGGTGCTAGACACCAGCGGGTCGCGTGACCACGCGCGCGTCATTTTGTCCGAATCTGAATAGCGCAGGGCGCATCCAGCCCAGCATGGTTGTATCTCGCCGACGGAGGCTCTGACACGCCACAGCGCGTTGATCGAGACATCCATCTCACCCGAACTGCCTCAAACAACGGAGTCACCGTGAACCCTGTAAGAGACGACTTGACCCGAGCACTCTCGGACGCCTTTTCTGCGTCGTTGATTCGCTTCGCCCTGGTCGCATTCGTGGTCTTTGTCTGTGCTTGGGCGTTCTTCCCGTTCCTGCCCATCATGTTGTGGTCGCTGGTGCTCGCGGTGGCGCTCTACCCCGTTCATCAGTTCCTGGTCGGCAAGTTTCGCTGGCGGCCCGGACGGGGCGCAACCCTCATTGCCCTTGCTGGGATCGCACTGATCGGCGCCCCGACCGCCATCATTGGCTATTCGTTCACGACCAACGTTCTAGGAACCTACGAAGCGTTTGAGGCCGGAACGCTCGTGGTTCCCGAGCCATCCGCCGAGGTTGCCGACTGGCCGATCATCGGCGCCGATCTGCACGACGATTGGAGCGCGGCAGCCGCGGATCTGCCGGCGTTTCTCGAGACCCGCCAGCCGGAATTGAAGCGTCTGGCGACCTGGTTCATCGACAGGGCGAGGGGTGCGGCGGGCAGCGTGTTCCTGTTGATCGGCGCGCTCATCATCGCCGGGATCATGCTGGCATGGGCGGAACCGGGCGGCCGATCCATGCGCCGTATCTTCTCCCGTTTTTCCGATAACGAACGTGGACCCGAGTTGCATGACCTTGCGACCAAGACCATTCGGCAGGTGGCCGTCGGGATTATCGGCATTGCCTTCGTCACGGCCATGGCACTTGGCGCCGTCATGACCTTGGGTGGTGTACCGGCAGCCGCGTTACTGACGGTCGTCGCTCTGATCCTGGCCATCATGCAAGTTCCCGTCACGTTGGTGGCGATCCTCGCCGCTGTCCTTCTCTGGACGGGGGAAGATACGTCCGTACTACACAACAGCATCTTCACGGTCCTGCTCATCGCGGCCAGTCTGACCGACAACATCCTCAAGCCACTCGTCCTGGGCCGTGGACTCGACGTACCGATGCCGGTGGTTCTGATCGGGGCTCTCGGCGGGATGATGTCCGGCGGGATACTCGGGATGTTCATCGGCGCGACGTTTCTGGCAGCCGGATATCAGGTCTTTATGCGGTGGGTCGAGATAGACGACGAAGAGGCCGTTGCCAAAACAGAGAGCGCCACTCAAGAACAACCGAACTGAGCCAGAATAGCAGAGGAGGGAGAGAACATGGATACAGCCACTGCCGCAGGGGTTTACACCGATTTGAACCTGCCCTCCATCAGTATCGCCGTTACGGCGATGATCCTCTTCGTGTCGCTACCGGTTTGCGCGGTCCTCGGCTTCGCGATCGGTCACCGCGTCAGAAAACGACTGCTTCGGGCACGGAGAGATATCGATGTGATGGTTGCAGAGACGACCCTCGGTGCCTTTCTGGCTTTGCTAGGGTTGTTGCTTGCGTTCACGTTCGGCAACTCCCTGAACTACTTCAACGATCGCAAAGTCGCAATGACGACCGAGGCCAATGCGATTGGCACGGCATTCTTGCGCGCAGATCTCTTGGCCGAGCCCCAGCAACTGGAGTTGAAGGATGCGTTGCTGGATTACGCAAGGACGCGCGTTTCATCGGGTTCAGGAACAATGCCCGGTCAGGAATCGGCGCTGAGGAAGCTTGATCGTAGCCTCCAGCTACAGGCACAGCTCTGGCCGTTGGCGTTGGAAGCCACCGCAGAGCCCATGCCCCCCGCAACCAGATCATTTGTTCTCGCGGCGATCAACGACGTTCTCGACGCGCACACGGTCAGGATCGCCAAGCTATCGCTTCCGGTTTCCAAGTATGCGAATGCCATGATGTTTGTCTCGGCGCTCGCCGCCGTTTTTCTGCTTGGCAATCGCGCTGGAATGGTGGGTCGTAAGCTGACCTGGCGAACGTTCTTCTTCTCGGGCTTCTTGTTCGTCGTCATGATTACGATCGTCGACACCCAGCGCGCGACCGAGGGTCTGATTGTTATCGATCAGACCCCCTTGAAAGCCGTCATCTTCGACATGGAGACGACCATTCGTTGACGGGTCACCTGCAGAACAGCGGGTGCCGGACCAGGGAGCCGCCACGGCTGTTGGACTCGCCGGGAGCAAGAAAAGGTGTTGAGCCTTTTGTCGGGCTTGCCAGTCCTGAAGCCCGCGCCCGGGCTGGCGGGCGGGGGCAACGCGTTTCGTAGAGATCTCTCGTCGCAAGAATGTCACGGACTTGAGATTGTTCAGCTTACCGACCCAGTCCGGACATTCGGCTTGGGGATTGGGCAGATGGGCTGAGCGCTATGAGCGATTCAGCAATGCCGATACACGAGGTCCGCATTGCGACAGGAGCAGAAATTCCTCTACGACAGCTTGGGCGACTGCTATGGGTCGGGACCTCCCGCGAGACGCCAGCCGGGGGACGTCAGCAGAGGGTCAGCAAGCGGACCCTCACGGGCAGGGCGGCGTTCGGCAGCAGACGGCCACAAGCGGACATTGACGCCACCAGTCCAGGGCGGCAGGATGCGGCCATGAACGGACATGGACGGAGCCGGTCCGTAACCCATGTTGTGGCAAGAAGGCTACGCACTTCCGTGTGGATCATCGGCTGCAGAGTCCGTCCAACCTACCCCAACACTGACCGATGCTCACCGACAGCTCGACGCTGGTACCGGTCAGCGGGGATCGAGTTCTCAAGCGACGGGTGGACACCTGCCGCGGAGCCGCCGCTGGACGACAGGCAGCTCATGGGATAGCGCTGACACAGAGGAAGCGAGCTTGGTCCTCCCCAACGCTTTGTTCGTGTCGGCAGAATCAGGAGCCCGATCCGAACATCAGCTCAGGCGCGTGACAGATCTGAGCGCAATGCGAAACACCGAGCTAGCCGGCGTCCCCGCGCGTCAAGGCTAAACTGACGACGAAGCAACTACCGCCACCGGCGCGCGGCTGGCAGCTGACTTGGCCCTCGTGCTGCTCGGCGATCTGGCGCGCTATTGCGAGCCCAAGCCCGGTGCCCCCGGTCCGGTACTCTCGGGTTCTCGCTGGCCGGTAGAAGGCCTCGAAGATGCGTTCGCGTTCATCCTCGGATACGCCTGGCCCACGATCACAGATCCGGACTTCTATCCGTCCATCCCGTTCGCCTAAACCCACCTCGACCTCGCCGCCACCGTGGCGCCGGGCGTTCTCCAGCAGATTGCGGAACAGTCGTCGCAGCAGGTCCGGATCACCCCTCAGATGAGCCGGTTCGCCCGTGAGCTCGGCCCCCGCGCGGGCACATTCCTCCGCCAACAGCGCGAGCAGGTCCACGCTCTCCCGCTGTCTTGTCCCGACGCCCGCATCGAGCCGGCTGGCCAGCAGGATTTCGCTCACGAGCTGATCCACCTCGGCAATGTCCCGGGCCGCCTCTGCGCGTTGGACAGGGCTTACCGCTTCCGCGAGCAGATCCACGTGCATGCGCAGGCGCGCCAGCGGTGTGCGCAGTTCGTGAGAGGTATTCGCCAGCAGCGTCTTGTGCGCGCTGACCAAGGTCTCGATGCGTGCCGCCGCGTCATTGAAGCTCAGTGCCAGGGCCGCGACCTCGTCCCGCCCTTCGACCTGGACCCGGGCGGTCAGATCGCCGCCGCCCAGGTCTTCCACCCGCCGCTGAAGACGTTCCAATCTGCGGGTCGTTCTCCGCACCAGCGGATACGAGGCCAAGGCCACGGCGATCCCCAGCAGTCCGATCAGAACGAGCGCCCGGACCAGGGGCGGCGCCCCGGGATGCGACGGGCGCACGTGCAGCCGACGGCCATCTGCCAACGCGATCGACCAGACCGGTCCGAAGCCCCGCACGTGGAAACGCCCGCTCGACGTTCGGTCGGCGAGAAGCGCGGGCATCTCGCCACCGGCGACAGCCAGGCGGCGTCCCGATGCGTCGTCCACGGCGAGCACCAAGGGCAGCTTCGCCTGAACTTCCTCTAAGGCACCTCGCAGTGTCGGGAGCGGTTGCTCGGGGCCGGGGAGCAGCTCCAGCGCGATCGCACCGACGCCGTCGAGCAGATCGCGAGTGTCCGCTCGCTCGGAGACCAGCATCCAGAGGACCGAGACCAACGCGCCGAACACGAGCAGGCTCGCCGCCACCGTCAGGTAGATCTGGAGGTAAAGTCGGCGCATTAGGGCCCGGACGCCTCGTCCTGCAGGCGGGCGAACACGTAGCCGACGCCGCGGACCGTGATGATTCGCCGGGGATGGCGCGGGTCGTCCTCGATCGCATTGCGGATGCGCGAGATGTGCACGTCGATACTCCGGTCGAACGCCTCCAGTTCCTCACCCTTCAGCGCATCCATCAACTGGTCCCTCGACATGACGCGTCCGGCATGGCGGGCCAAGGCCAGGAGCAGATCGAACTGGTAGCCGGTCAGGGAGCGCCGATGGCCATCGATCCGTACCGCCCGCGCATCGGCGTCGATCTCCAACCGGCCAAAGCGCAACGCATCGCCACTGCCCGCCGAATTCGCGCGGCGCAGAACGGCCCGCAGTCGGGCCAGCAGTTCTCGGGGCTCGAAGGGTTTCGGGAGATAGTCGTCGGCCCCTAGCTCCAGGCCGACGACGCGATCCATGGCATCGCCCTTGGCAGTCAGCATCAGGATGGGGATGCGGGACTCCATTCGTACCAGCCGGCAGACCTCCAGGCCATCGAGGTCGGGCAGCATCAGATCCAGGATGAGGGCGTCGAACGCACTGCGCCGCAGCGTTGCGAGCCCGCTCGCGGCGTCGTGCTCAGCGCTGACGGTGAACCCTGACCGAAGCAGGTAATCCGATACCATCGCCGCCAGGCGCCGGTCGTCCTCGATCATCAGGATGCGTTCGGTCATGCGCGTGTCGTCGCCGCGGAGCAGCGCCGGTTGGGTGCGAGGCGCGGGGCCGGCAATCCCGACGCACCCATGCGTTGGCGCTGGGTCATCACCGAGACATCGCCTGCAGTTCGATGGGCGTCACGCGCCCGTCGCCATCGCCGTCAACCCGTTTGAAGGCTAGGCCATGCATGCCACTCGCGCTGATCCGAGCCGCTCTGCCCAGACCGTCCGCCGCGTTCAGATCGATGAAGTTTACGAACTCGGCCTCAACCAACACGCCGTCGCCATTCGCGTCCGCTTGTCGGTAGTTTTCCCGAGCGAGATCTGCGCTTTGTGCGAGGACCTGCGTCGGAGCCAGCAGGGTGAAGCCGAGCAAGGAACCGATGATAGAGTGGGCCATTTGCGTCATGTCCTGATGTCTCCCAGCGTTTGGAGCCATGAAGAGCCGATTGTGCCGGCCGCTGCCCCTCCTCAGGGGCCGCGGCCGGCCTGCGGCTATCGGCGGAGTTCGGCGATCCGGGACGCCAGCGCCGAGCGCTGCTCCGGCGTCAGCACATCCGCCACATCGGCGAGCGTGGTCACGAGCGCACGGGAGATTGCGTCGACCTGATCGATCTGCTCTGTGCGCAGCACCTCCATTGCGGCGCGATCGGTCTCGGGCGCCAGGAGCAATCGCGCCATCGACTCGCGGTTCGCGACGAAGGCCTCGCGCAGGGGCTGCAACTCGTCGGCGAGCGGCTCGAGGATAGCCTTAACCTCGGCCTTCTGCGCGTCGGAGGCCTCGATCTTGGTAAGCATGCGCTCGACGGCGAAGCCCACCCATGCCCGCTGCACCTCGGCGGCCTCCGGTCCGCCAGCGGACCAGGGACCATGGCCGAGGTGGCCCAAGCCCGGTCCGTAACCCGCGTGGCTAAGGGCCCCCACGCCGGATGCGCCCAGGACCACGCCGAGCATCCCGGCAGCGATGGGGTTACGCCACCACCGGCTCCGCGTGCGGGTCTTGGCGTAGTCAGTCTTGATCGATTGCATGTGTTTGGCTTGATTGCCTGTCATGTCGTTTCTCCGAGCGTTGGGTTGAGAGCCAGTCATCCGGCTCGGAAATGATTGTCCAACCTGCGCGTTTCTTGGATTTCTCCGGCGTGTAAAGTTTTGTGAAGCCAACGAGCTTGTCTTGGCGTTCGCGTACCAGCGGGGAGGGGACCCACTGAGCGTCGGCTCTCTGGCGTACACCGGGCGCTCGCGCCTACCGCTTCGAGGGCCGCACCTGGGATACAGCGCCCGCTCGCCGCGATAGATCGGGTGTCCGCTTGTTCGCCCCAGACCCACTCACGTCAGCTGTCGGCCATGAGCGGACCTAGCGGATCGATCCGGGATCACGTGTTGTTGCGGAACGGGCACATCTTCCGGATTTCACACGAGATCCAGAGAGTCCGTATCACCAACTCGCGCTCCGGAGATTCCAAGTAACCGCCCGCTGATCACGGACGTCCACGAGTCGTTGGTCTCGCGTCGGATGTGGGTCTGTTGCTTCATTCCATGCTTTTCCGGACCTCGACCAAAGCTTGGTCGAAGGCGTCCACCCGGATCATGCCGAGCCGGGGGTACTCGAGATCGACGATGATGTACACGGTCAGCGCCATCACCGCCGCGAACCCGGTCACATGCAGCCAGCTTGTCGAGCGGCTGCCCGACATGCCGTATCCGGCGAGCAACGCGCTCGCCAGCGCGAGGAAGACCAGCATGCCGAAGATCGCGACCGGTGGGTGCATCTCCGTCGCCAAGGTCCGGGTGGTGGTGATGTCGATCATGTCGTTCAGCGCCGGAAGGAGCAGCATGGGTGCCCCGCTGGCGGCGCTGTTCTCCTGCGTCGCAGACAGCGCCTGATTCCAGATCTCGAGCTGCAATGCGTTTACGCCCGCGAGCGTACCGCGATACGATTCCAAATCCTGGGTGGCCAGGCGATAAGTTGCAAGCCGGGCGTCCACGTATCGCCGGAAAGACTCGCGCAGGACACGCCGATGCGCCTCCGCAACCAGATCAAGCCTCAGGTAGGCGGTACCGATGGCGTTCGCTTCCGTCACGATCAGGTCCCGGCGCTCGTCGAACTTGGATGCGGCGTTGGAAAACGTGAAGGCGATGAGCAGGCCCAGCAGGGCGAAGACGGCACCTTCGACGGGCCCCGTGCCGGCTTTGCTGCCCTCTCCCTCCCGCGCAAGGCGCCGGGCGCCGATGCGCCGTCCAACCGCTAACAGAAGCAGCATGCCGAAGAATAGGCCGAGAGCGAGAAGCAGGGCGGCGAGGATTGGGTGCACATTGGCCTCCGATGGTGAGCTGATTTTAGGGGTGGTTTGACCTGAGGACCCGTTCTTATCGTGAGGACCCTCAGGTTAGTCCGGTGACGTCCTCGGCTTGTTCCTATTTCGAATAGGAGTTGATCCGCAGGATGGCCGGAGGGAATTTTGTCGGTCTGGCAAACAGGCACCTGCGCGACCATCCCCGATAAAGAGAGTGGCATTGTCGGCGCACGCCAAAGCGGCCACAGAGCCCGTGCTGGCACGCGGAGCGAATGACGGCTCAGGGTATGCCGCCTTTTCGCGTCGCCGGCCATGGCAGCCGCCCTCGACTGCAATGCGGGCGTCCGATCTCGAGACCGGGAATGCCTCATCGCGCACCCGGAGAGACGGTCGCTCGGCGCAGGCAACCAACCCTGGTCGTTGCACGAGGGCGGCATTTCGGTCGACACGCCCTATCCGGCTCAATCCTGCCCCACCCTGCGCGCGCTCGTTCGCCGCACCTCATCGCCTGCTCTCCTCTATTTGACAGATTGGGCACGCGGGAACGTCCAGCTTCCATCTAGGATCTCTTCCCTCGGCTGATATAGCCTTACGATGTAATTCCATCCCGGTACGATCGGCACCAAACGGGTGATCGGGACCCTCCGTCGAGAGTACTTGGACAACGTCATTGTCCTTCACGAGCGGCACCTGCGCAGCGTTCTCGGTTCCTACATCGATTTCGACCATCGGTGGCGAGTCCATCAGTCCCAGGAGATGGACGCGCCAGAGCATCGCTCCGTGCAACCGCACACGTGCGGGGAGGTCGTCGAGTTTCCTGACGTCGGCAGCCTCTAGCGACACCACGAGCGGCGCGCCGCCTGACTGACAAGCAGTGCGGCCACGTCCACTATCCCGTCCTTAGCGCGGTGGGTCTCCCTGTGACAATCAGGCCCTGATCGTCCGTTGTGAGCCGCGTGCAATGCCGCTGCTTACCCTCCGGGGTTGCCTTATAGAGGCACGGAATACGATCGACCAAGCATTGCCGTTGGCGTGGCGAACCGGTTACCTGCGTGCTGCGGGGATCTTCGGGACCCACACCAATCCCCCGTCAGCCAAGTAGATAACATCCTACTTTTCAAAAACGGAACTTGACCCCGATCATCGGTCCGCTGAAGTTCAGGTTTTCGAACGTGTCGCCGTCGTCAGTCTCCCACGCGAGGTGGCGGTAACCCGCAACCGCATCAACCTTTTCAAACCGGTAGCCGACTCCGGGCCATGCCTGCCAGGTCAACTTGCTGTCTCCAGCCCCCACATCTCCATAGAAGAACAGATACCACCGATCAGTAAGCGATATCAGCGCCTGGCCACCAATGATGCCGTCCAGGGCGTCCCCGGAATCGGAATACTTGATTCTTCCCGCCCCAAAATCCGCATCGAAATCGACATCCAAGTTGATGTAGCGCGCGCCAGCCAGCAGATCGAGGCTGGTTATGTCATCGTCGATGACACGATAGGCAACCCCGAGAGTAGAAACGAAGCCTCTCAGCTTCACGTCGACATCAAGCTTTACCGGGAGACCGATGAGATTCGCAGTGGAACCGGTTTCTTGATGGATACTCAGGTAGAGAATGTCCCCGATCAGTGTCCACCTGCCTTTTCGGGCTGCCAGTATGCCCATGATCCCGCCGTCAAGACCGTCCAGGAGGTCAGTAAACGAAATATCGATTTCATCGCCTGCTGCCGACGTCCCTTCAACCCCCGCAGCCCAAAGATATGCCGAACCGGAAAATTTCCAGCCGTCGTCGCCAGAACCGCTATCGGCCTTAACAGGCAACGTCGTCGCCAGGAGGCAACACCATACGAGGGTGAGTCTGCTTGTCAACCGCCGTAAATGGCGGGCCATAGCCAA
Organism: Thiohalocapsa sp. PB-PSB1; assembly: GCA_016745215.1. GTDB lineage: Bacteria > Pseudomonadota > Gammaproteobacteria > Chromatiales > Chromatiaceae > Thiohalocapsa. Next base: position 687,190 of record CP050890.1, on the reverse strand, counting down.
TTGACTCGGTGCAAATTGAAAAACCAGCACGAGAAGCATTGGGTTCCGGGTCTTTTCGAGCCAACCCTCAAGCGGAGCCGTTGTTGGAGCCAGGCCACGCACGCGCACGCTACTCAACGGCTTGCGGATTCGGGAACGTCCAGCTTCCATCCATAATCTCCTTCCTGGGCTGATACAGCCTCACGATGTAATTCCATCCCGGTACGATCGGCAGGAAGTTGGGCTGCTTGGTGTCACCCCCGAAGTGGATGGTGATACTGCCGTCTTCGTTTTTCTTTGCCGTGATGTTGTTGAAGGAGTAGGCGTTGTATTCGTTGACCGGCATCCAGCCCTTGTCGTCGTAGAGGGTCACTGACCAGAATGCGTCCACCGGCACATCCCCCACGGTGAGCGTGTACGCCGTCTTGCCGTCGTTCTTCTCGGGGACCACGTTCATGTATGTGGCGGCCTCTGCCGGCAGTCCGCCCCAGCCGAGTGCGGCGCCCAGCATCCAGTAGACCGGGTCCAGTTCCTCTTTCCTGCCGAACATCTTTGTCGAGTCCGTGACCGTGGCGGCGACCACATTGATCGTGTCGCGCATTTGCTCCACCTCTTCCGTCTTCCAGTCCGGCACCTCGAACTGTCCGCTATCGGCCTGCTCGACTTTCACCGCATCCTGGAGCTTGTGCGCCTCCTTCACATCTTGCTCATCGTTCGGATCCATGAAGGTTCGAACGGTCAGGAGGGCATAGCGCGTGCCCACCTTGTCTTCTGTCAGCGTGACCGTCGCGGGACTGTAGGCGGCCGCCAGCGAATGATCCTGGTTTACGACCATCAGTGACTGATAACGCCCCCCGGTCTCCGGCAGCGTGATCGTGAGCGGAGACGTCAGGTCGAACACACCGAAGGAGTAAAGGGTGTCCCGGTTGCCGCGCACGGTGACCTGGCTGTTTACGTCGTAAGGCTTGCGGCTATGGTACAACTTGCCAAAGCAGTCGAGCTTCTCGACGTAGCCCCGCATCTGAAAGTCAGACTCGGCACGGACGTAGTTGTCCGCAGTGACCCGGGCGGGTTCCGCAGCGTGGGAAGGCAAGACGGCAAACACGGAAATCCCCGAGATCAACAAGGCTTGCAGGGTTCGCTCTAAAGCGGATGGTGTGTTCATGCTCGATTCTCCTGCTAGAAAAGATCTCGTACTCAATCAACCAGTTCTATTTCGCCAGGCTGCCATTCCTTGTCGAACCAGGGATCCAACGGCCCATAAAGACGCAGGCCAACAAACCAGCCTTTGCCGGGCACCGTCTGGATCCAGTTGGCCTCCCTGCCGCTGGGCGCCTTCGGCGCAAAATACAGATCCACCGAACCATCCTCGTTGACGTCCAGTTCGTGCCGCTGGTTGTTTTTCCCGGGAAAGGGCTGGCTGGTCTGCAACTGCGATCGTGTTTGCGGGTCATAGGCGACGATGGACCAGAAATCCTTTGCGGGTACATCAGCCGGGATGTTCAGCTTGTAGGTTTTCGAGCCGTCCATGTAGTCGTCGTTCTTGTCGACGTTGAGCAGTGCATATTGCGAACCAGCGCCCACCATCTTGTTGACCATGGCCGGGGTGATCACCGTGGCCATGTAGTGAAATAGGACGCGTGCATCGAGATTGCGCCCACCGGCACCGCCGTTCTTGAGGAACTCGTGGTTGCCGCCGACAAAACCGGTGTACCAGCGGGAATCATCGAAGAAATAGGCTTCTTCGTCACGGGAGTGGATCCAGATCGCCCTGGCCGTGGCGTTGCCGACAGCAACCGCGTCCTCCAGGATCTTGCGCATGCGATCATCGGGCGCGAATTTCCTGCCCTTCTCGATACCGATCGAGGCAAACAGGCCGCGCAATTCAGGATCGATGAAGCCTATCGGTTCTCTAGCGATGACCTGGGCCAGCTCGTGATAGAACTCGAAATTGTTGGCATGGACGGTGTTGAACGCGTGCTTGGAACCGTTGAGAAACTGCATCGCCGGCGGATTGGTTGCTTCGGCCAATGGATAGATCCTGAGGCCATTGCGAAACATGGCGGCCGCGGCATCGGGCTTTCCATCGACCAGGAAGCCACGGAGGATCAGCCAGTTCACATAGCTGGGCGATCGGGTGACAAACAGCTTTTCGCTCGATCCATTGACCTCAACGTCCTGCTCTTTGCCGCTGATCGGCGCTTGGAGCGGCCCGTCATATTCGGGCGGAAGGATCAGGTATTTTCCCCCCATGCCTTTGTCGGGGCCGGGCGCACCCATATCGATGACAAAGCGAAAGAAGGCGTCATTCACGGTGCCGGGTCCGGAACCTTCGGGGACCTCGACCACGATCGGTCCATCCTTGTTCAGGTCGAAAAAGGCCAGCGCATAGACCGTGTCGGTATTTCCAGTCAGAAAAATCGGGTCGGAATCCATCAAGTCGTCGAAGATGACCACATGGTTGGAATCGGTCGCGCCCAGTTCGGCCTGACCGCGCCGCAGACCCTCGATCGACGCCGCCGGCATGCCATTGAGGAATGTCTCCACGCCTCTCATGAAATCAAGATTGTCGTAGACGAGGTCGACCGTATCGCTGGTTGGACTGCCGTCAAAGAACTTCAGCGTGCCAATCCGGGTCTCGACCCTAGCCGGCGTCAGAATGCTGTCCGGTATCTTGTTGTTGTAACCGGGGGTGTCTTGCGCAAGACCTGTCGTGCTGACGCCAAGGAGTAGAAGACTCGGCAATAACCGCGCATAGAGTTTCGAAGAAATTTTCATATTCGTTCTTCCCGGTGATTCATTGTCGGACCAGATCCGAGGATCCCTTCCCGAGCCACTCGGCGCCGTAGAGTGTGGAGATCCAAATCCGGGCCAACGCTTCCCGGACCGGTTCGGGTCGACTCCTCGGGTGCTGCCCGAACGAGTCGATGAGCGTACAGGCATCGAGACGGTTGAGCGCGATCGCAATCGGGCGCGCATCGAAGTGCGCAATCAGGCCCTGCTCCTGGTCGGCCTGGATCCTGGCGCTGGCCGCATCGTCGAAGCGACCGAGGAACTGCCTCCAGGCCTCCTCGAAGCGTCTCTCGGTGGCAGCGGCATCGGTGATGGCCCGCAGGAACGGACCTCGCTCGTAGCCAACCTGGACCAGTCCGGCCAGTGCCTCTTCCATCAGGGCGACCGGATCTCCGACGCCTGTGACCCAGGGTGAGCAAGCGTCGAAGATCTCCTCCTGCACCATGTCCAGCAGGGTCTCCATCAACGTGTGCAGGTCGCTGAAGTACTGGTAGAACGCCGCGCGGCTTGCGCCCGCCGAGGCCATCACCGCGTTGACGGTCATGTCGCGAAACGGCTGCGACCAGAGAAAATCCAGTGCTGCGTTCAGAATCGCGGCGCGCGTGCGCTCGGATTTCGGGACCTTGAGCACCGGCTGCGGGCTCACCCGCAGCGGCGACAACGATTTCTTGTTATCTGACATGCCGTCAATTTATACTGGCGTGGCGTCGGCTTGTCAACCTTATTGAGCCCGAGCGAGCGCTGCGCCCGCGCGGCTTCTTCCGCCAGTTCGAGGCCTACTATGTCGTCGCCGACGAGCGCGACCTGATCACACTACGCGGGAACCACCGCGGCGAACGGGTCGAGCTATACCGCACGGCAGCCTCGCCAGCAGATCCCGCGCTGCTGTTCGACCATGCGTGCGAGATGACCACGCTGGCCGAGAAGCCGCGCTGGTGCAACGCGCTGACCCACAACTGCACCACGACCATCTGGCATCACCAGAAGGCGGTTGGGTCCGGTGCCCCGTTGGACTGGCGGCTGCTCGCGAACGGCTACCTCGTCGATCTCGCCTACGAGCGGGGCTCGGTGTGCACATTTCTTTCAGCGAAAAAATGGAGAACCAAAGATGCAATATCCCTTACTGACGGGGTCTCCGTGGCCCAAATCCATGCTAGGACTGGTGTTTGTCCTCGGCGTCGCGCTGGTCGCAGGCTGTGCCAGCAAGGGACGGCTGCTGATGCCCACCCCCGCGCTGTATCAGCAGGAGCCAGGGGCGAGCGCGCTGTTTGCCGATACGGTGCCCGAGCGTCGAACACCCGGCGTTGAGCTGCTCTTCCTCACCGACCGCTCCCCGGAAACCAACCCGGAAAGCAATCAGCCCTACGGCGAGGGGCGTTCGCGCTCCCTGACCTTCGGGACGGCGGTGGTCGAGATGGTTCCGGGCCTCGGTTGGTCTGACCTGGAATACCAGAGCCGTGTCCCCGAGCGCACGATGGACGTCCTCTTGGAACTGGGCAGGGTAACCGAGGTCGGACGCTTTCCGCAGGAGCCCTATGATTTCGAGGCGACCGCCTCCGGCGCGGTGCGATCTCCCACCGTGCTCAAGGAGCACCGCAGGGTCAAGACCCAGTTCCAGGACCTCATGGGCGAGCAGCTGCGCCAGTCCCCGCGCAAAGAGGTCGTCCTCTACGTGCATGGCTTCAACGAGACCTTCGCCAGCGCCGCCTTCACCATGGGGGAGCTTTGCCATTTCTTTGGCCGCGAGCACGTCTGCGCCATCTTTACCTGGCCCGCTTCGGCGTCCGGGGGTTTCCTGACGTCGTATACCACGACAACGGAGTCCGCGACCTATGCCGTCGCTCACCTGGCGAAAACCATCCGGATGATCGCTCAGACGCCGGGCGTGGATGCTGTGCACCTGATGGCTCACAGCAGGGGCTCGGCGGTACTGCTCAACGCCCTGCGTGAGCTGGGGATCGAGTCCATCGCCGCCGGCGTCGAGCCGCTGAAGGCATTCAAGATCGACAACGTCGTTCTCCTGGCGCCGGACATCGATCTGGATATCGCCGAACAGCAGATGCAACTCTTCGTGTCCAATCCGGACATGATCACCCGCTGGTCCGGCCAGCAGATCCCGCGATTCATGCGTGGCCGCTGGAGCATCTACGCCTCGCCGCAGGATCGGGCCTTGCTCGTTTCGCGGTTTCTGTTTCGCAGCCGAAGGCGGGTCGGGCAGCTGAGTCTCGCCGAGCTGACGGATGAGTCCACGAGGCCATATGCGAAGTGGGGCAAGATGGACATCATCGTCTACCAAGGCGAGCGCACCGATCTGTTCGGGCACGCCTACTTCGCCACCAATCCGCGGGTCAGCTCCGATCTGATACAACTCATCCGCTACGGCGCAAGTCCCGGAGATCCGAGGCGCGGACTTGAGAGGATAGGACCGGTGGCCTGGACTTTTCCGGGGAGCGACTTGGTCTCATCGAAGTCGAGCGACGGGCGGTGAACTGCGCATGATCAGGCGCAACAGGCAGCCCCTTCTCCGCGTATCTTCAGCCATCGGCCTCTTGCTGGTGACCTTGGCCGGATCGCTCCCGGCAGCCGAGGAAGCCGCACCCGGCACGCACTCGCCGGCATTGGTTACCGCGGAGACACTCGAGTCCAAGATCGCCGAGGTCGAGGCCACGGCAGGGATTGACGAGAAGCTCAAGAGCGGGTTGGTCGAGCTCTACCGCAAGGCGCTGAGCAATCTGCAAGCAGCGAGCTCCAACAGGTACGCCGCCCAGGCCTTCCAAGAGGCGGCGCAGAGCGCACCCGTCGAGACGCGAGCAATCCGTGAGGCAAAGGACGAATCGACGATCGCCGCACCCGTAGACGCCCTCGCAGCAGATCGATCGACGCCGTTGCCCGAGCTCGAGTCGCTGCTGCAGAAAGAAAAGGCGGATCTCGCCGCCGCGGATGCACGTCGCGCGGATTTCGCCAAGCGGCTCGACGACGAGGCGAACCGACCGGCGCAGGTCCGGCAGCGTCTCGCCGAGGCAAAGACCGAGCGGGACGAAGTCCCGACCCAGCTCAAGCCGCCAGCCCCGGCCGACGCGGGTCCGGAACAAACGGAGGCGAGGCGCTGGGAGCTGGAAACCCGCTACGAGGCCCTGAGCGCCGAGATCAAGATGCTCGACCAGGAGCTGCTGAGCCAGCCGGCTCGGGTCGAGCTACTTGAGGCCAAGCGTGACAAGGCGCTCGCAAGCATCGAGTGGGCGGGCAAGCGGATCAAGCTTCTTGAGGAACTGGTCACCCAAGAGCGTCAGGCGGAGGCGGAAGAGGCCAAGACTACGGCGGAGGCGACCCGCCGGGAGGCCGAGGGCGGGCACCCGCTGGTCGTGCGCCTCGCCGAGCAGAACGCAGCGCTTACACAGAACATCGCCGACACCGCATCCGAGCTGGGCGAGCTCGCGGAGCGGACGGAAACGGCGGACAGATTGGCGCGCCAACTCGATGCGGACTTCAAGATCGCGCAAGAAACCGTCGCCATCGGGGTTCACGGCCTGAGCGAGGAGATGGGACACATGCTGCGGGAGCAGCGCCAGTCCATGCCGGACGTGAGAGCCTTCCAGCGGCAGGCCGAGGAACGGGACGAGAAGGCCGGGGCGGTGGGCGCGCGGCGCCTGCTCCACCGGCGCGAGCACAAACGGCTGCGCGATCCGGATGCCTACGTGGCCGAGATGCTGTCCGAGGCGGCGGCCGAAGAGACGCCCGCGATGCGTAAGCGGCTTCTCGATCTGGCCACCGAGCGCAAGGCGTTGCTCGAGAAGGCCGTCGAGTCCGACGAGTTCTATCTGCGCAAGCTCGCGGAGCTGGAATCGGCCCAGAAAAAGCTCCTGGACGCGATCGAACGCTTCGATGCCTTCCTGGACGAACACCTGCTGTGGGTGCGCAGCGCCTCGCGCACCCAGCTCCAGGAGCTGGGGGCCCTGCCCGAGCAGGTGTGGCGGATTCTCTCCCCCGCCGGTTGGCTGGAGGTCGTCGCGGTGCTGGTTCATCAGGCCACGCACTCGCCCGTATTCGTGCTGCTCGCCCTGGCGCTCGGCGTCCTGCTGTGGCGGCGCAGAGACCTGATCGGCGGCATCGCGGCCATCAGCGACAAGCTCGGCAAGCCCACCACCGATCGATTCGGCTACAGCCTGCAGGTTCTCATCCTGACCCTGATCGCCGCCGCCGCTTGGCCGCTGGTGGTGGCTGTCACCGGTTGGCAGCTCAGAACCTCACCGGAGGCCACGGACTTCTCGAACGCCGTCGGTGAGGCACTGCTCACCGTGGCGGCGAACTTCTATTTCCTGCGGGCATTTTTTCTGATCTGCATGCCCCGGGGGCTCGCGGCGGTGCACTTCCGATGGACCGAATCCAGCCTGGGACCCCTGCGGAGCGCATTGAATCAGCTCAGCTGGGTCTTTCTGCCTGCGTCGGCGGTCGCCATCGTTGCCTTCCTGTTGGACCCGCTCAACGCCGGCTGGGCGGTCGGACGGACGTCCTTCGTGATCATGGTTGCCTCCCTGGCATTCGCCCTGTACCGACTGCTGCACGCGAAATCCGGCGTGCTCGCCGCGTACCTCGGCCGACCCGACAACCGAATATTCAGGCGTCTACACCGGCTCTGGTATCCGGCACTCGTCATCGCCCCGCTGGCGCTCGGGGTGTTGTCGGTCATGGGCTACCTCTACACCGCGGGCACCTTGCTCGCGCTCCTGGTCGAGACGCTTTGGCTCGTCGCTGGTCTGCTCATCCTCGCAGCACTGGCCCAACGCTGGCTGCGCGTCACGCGCCGGCGCCTGGCCTACGAGGCGGCGATGGAGCGGCGACAGACCCTGTTGGAGAGCAAACAGCAACAGGGAGACGGACAGGGGACCGAAGAGTCCGGCGCCCTCGACGTCGAGGAGGAGGTCGACCTGGAGGAGTTGACCGACACCAGCAGCGACCTGTTCAACACCGCCATCGTCGTCGCCGGTCTGGTCGGCCTGTGGATGATCTGGTCCGAGGTGTTCCCGGCCTTTCGCATCTTCGGGGACTTCACGCTCTGGCATCAAACAGTCACGGCGGAGGGGGAGGAGCAGGTCCGCCCCATCACCCTGGCCGACCTCGTCCTGGCCCTGTTCTACGGCATCATCACCGTCGTGCTCGCGAAACAGCTGCCGGCGGTGCTGGAGATGATCCTCCTGAAGAGCTTCGATATGCCGTCGGCCAGCCGCTACACGATCACGACCCTGACCACCTACGCTGTGGTCATCGGCGGCGTCCTGCTCGTGTTCAATACCATCGGCGCCCAGTGGTCCCAGCTCCAATGGCTGGTGGCGGCGCTGGGCGTGGGCATCGGCTTCGGGCTGCAGGAGATCGTGGCCAACTTCATCAGCGGCCTGATCATCCTGTTCGAGCGCCCGGTCCGGGTCGGCGACATCGTCACCGTCGGCGATACGGATGGCGTGGTGACCAAGATCCGCATCCGCGCCACCACCATCCGCAACTGGGACCGCAAGGAGCTCCTGGTGCCGAATAAGGAGTTCGTCACCGGTCGATTGCTCAACTGGTCCCTGTCCGACCAGGTGACGCGGATCGTGATCGTCGTCGGTGCGGCCTACGGGTCCGACGTGGACAAGGCACATGAGCTCATGCGGGAGGCGGCGGTGGAGAACGAGCACGTGCTGGACGATCCCAAGCCGGTCGTGAGCTTCGAGGGCTTCGGCGACAATTCCCTCACACTCCTGCTGCGCGCCTACATCGACGACCTCGACCTGCGCGTCCCGACCATCACGGCACTGCACAAGGCGATCAACCAGAAATTCAACGAGGCGGGCATCGTCATCGCCTTCCCGCAGCGGGACCTGCATCTGGATACCAACGGGCCGTTGCACGTGACCATCGACGGCGTCGCTCGGGCGCCGTCCGGTGAAGTCACGTAGACCAGGCACGCCCCTCGGAGGCAATCCCGTGTTCTCACGACTGAAAAACTCGAAAAGGGGCCCACGAAAACCACACGAAAAGGGGTCAGGCTCCACACGAAAACACGAAAAGGGGCCCCTTTTCCTCCACCCCTGACCTCGGTCAGCCCGTCCGACATGAGGAGTCCCTGCCGATGATCAACCGAATGCTCGAAGTCCGGTCTGTTTGCGCCTTGGTGGCGCTGCTGGCGGCCACAAACGCGGCGTATGGCGCGGGCTTCTACAGCCCGTCGGTCGGCAGCCCGGGGAGCCTGGGCACCGCCGGTGTTGCCAACCCGACGAACACCCGGGGCGCGGACGCATCCTGGACGAACCCCGCGGGCATGACCGGGATCGACGGCCAACATATCCTGTCCGGGCTGCAGTTCATCGTTCCCAGCGTCAAGTTCAAGACGAAGAGCGCCGAGAACGACGCCATCCTGCCCAGGCGCCAAGGACCGGTCGTGGGCGACAACGGCGGCAACGCGGCTGAGGTCGCGCCGGTGCCGAGCTTCTTCTACGTGCGACCGCTGTCCGATCGCCTTCGCTTCGGAATCGCCTCGACCGCCCCCCTTGGCGGCGGCGTGGACTATGGCAAAGACTTCGTCGGCCGCTACGCGATCCAGGACGTGACGCTGGCGGGGCTGGCCTTGACCCCGTCGCTCGCCTATCGGGTGACCGACCGTCTCTCCATCGGTGCCGGCGCCTCGGTGATCTACACGACCCTCGACCAAAGCATCGCCATTCGCCAGGGGGCCCCGAGCCCAGCATCCGACGGTCGCATCAAGTTCGAGGACCTGGACGACTGGGGGGTGCAGGCCGTCCTGGGCCTGACCTATGCGTTTTCCGACGACCTGCTGCTGGGCATCGTCTACCGCAGCGAGATGGACACCAACCTGGAAGGCAAGGTCAAGTACGAGGGGCTGCGCAACCCGCAGCTGGCGGCATTCCTGCCCCGGAAGGTCAAGATCAGCTGGACCAACCCGCAGTGGATCGAGGCGGGCCTGCGGTATCGTTTGGACGACAAGACCCAGCTCTATGCCAACGCCGGCTGGCAGGAATGGTCCAAGTTCAGCAAGAACGAGCTCGGCTTCCGCAACGACCGGGTCGTCGTCTCGGACAGGAACTGGGACGATACCTGGCATGCCGGCGTCGCCGCCGTGCGGGCGTTGAGCCCCAAGGCCTTTGTGTCCGTTGGCGTTTCCTACGAGAGCTCCCCAGTCAAGGACCAGTACCGGACCCTCGACTTCCCGGTGGACGAGCAGTGGAAGCTCTCGGCCTCTTATGCCTGGAGGCACAACGACAACCTGGCCTTCTCGCTCGGCGCCACCCTTGCGTTCGTCGGCAACGCGGCGCTCGAACAGACCGCCCAGGGCGTGACGGTGCGCGGCGACTACGACACCAACATGCTTGCGATACTGGGCGGGACACTACGCTACGACTTCTGACGATGCCGCCCGGTCGAGTCCGGCGAACAGCGGCGGCGATCCTCCTGTGGGCGCTGGCGGCGCTGCCGCTGGACGCGGGGGCTGAGACCGGCAGCGAGGTACCGCCGTCGCCGCTGGTCACCGCGGCCGTGCTGAAGGCGCGCTTGGCAGAGGTGCAGGAGGCGACCGATGGAGGAGTTGCTGCCCGAGCATCGCGAACGGCCCCTGGTCGCAAACGGGGCCGCCGACCGAGACGCTCTCGCTGTTCATGGCGCAGGCACTCTCGTCGGACGGCAGTTGTAGAGCGGTGGTCAATGACGCCAGGGTCAAGCGCTTGATCGCAGGCCTGCCTGAATGCAGCAGCAACACGGCGGGCTACTGTAAGGCCCGTGCACGGTTGCCGCAGACCATGATCAGCACCTTGGCGCTGCGCGCGGGCGGGCTGGTGGCCGATGGCGTCTGCGATGCCTGGCTGTGGCGAGGCCGGCGGGTCTTGTTGGCCGATGGCACGACGACGACCCTGCCCGACATCGAGGAGAACCAAGCCGTCTATCCGCAGCCGGCGAGCCAACGCGAGGGCTTGGGTTTCCCGATCATGCGCCTGGTGGTCCTGCTGTGTCTGGCCAGCGGCGCGTTGCTCGATGCGGCCGAGGGGGCCTGCAAGGGCAAGGGCGGCGACGAGCAGACGCTGTTCCGCGGTTTGCTCGGCACCCTGAGGCACGGGGATGTGCTGCTCGGCGACGCCTACTTTCCGACCTATTTCCTGCTCTGCGCGCTGGCGGGCTTGGGCGTTGACGGCGTGTTCGAGCAGTACGGTGCGCGTCGGCGCAGCACCGACTTCCGTCTCGGCAAGCGACTCGGCAGCAAGGATCATCTGATCGTCTGGACCAAACCGAAGCGCCCGGACTGGATGAGCCCGCAACAGTACGCCGAGGTGCCCGATACCTTGACGGTGCGCGAGCTCAACGTCGGCGGCAAGACCCTGGTCACCACCTTCCTTTGCCCGAAGGACACCCCGAAGCGCGTGCTCAAGGCCCTGTATTGGCGTCGTTGGAACGTCGAGCTCGACGTGCGCAACATCAAAACGACTCTCGGCATGGAGACGCTGCGCTGCCGGACGCCCGAGATGGCGCGCAAGGAGCTTTGGGCCTACCTGTTGGCCTACAACCTGATCCGGCTGCTCATGGCCCAAGCCGCCCTGCTCGCCGACCAGGTGCCCCGCCAACTTAGCTTCAAGCAGACGGTGCAGGTCTGGATCAGTTGGCATGCGCGCGGCGGCGCCAGCCATGACGGAGCGGCGATCCACGGCCTGCTGCTGCTCATCGCCGAGCCGCGGGTCGGGCTCAGGCCCGGGCGAATCGAGCCGCGTCGGCGAAAGCGCCGGCCCAAGTCGTTCCCGTTGATGACAAAGCCGCGGGCCGAGGCGCGTGAGGAGGTGCGACTCAACGGCCACCCGAAGAAGCAGCGCTGAGTCGGCAAGGCGGATGATAAGCCAATGATTCGTAGTGCTTTCCGCTTAAGTTAGCGCCATTCGGGCCAGGCTCAATTTCCGATGAATTGAGCCTGGCCCCTTTTCCTTTCTTCGACAACAACGACAGCCGCGGCCTGTTCAAGGACGGCTGGTTCGCCAGCACCTTCGGCCCCCTGACCCCCTGGCTGACCGTGAGCCCGGGGCTTGCGACCTGGGATTCGAGCGAGGACGTCTGGGAGCTCTACGACCTGCGCGGCGACTTCTACCAGGCGGAGAACCTGGCCGACCGGGAACCGGAGCGCCTCGCCGCGATGAAGACCGAGTTCCTCAAGGTCGCCGAGGCGAACAAGGCCTTCCCCATCGGTGCCGGCATCTGGCTGCGCATCCACCCGGAGGACCGCATCAAGACCCCCTACACCCTGTGGCAGTTCGACGCCACCACCACCCGGATGCCCGAGTTCACCGGAGGGAAAAAGGGGACAGACCACGTTTTCTACAATGCAACCTCACCTTGCTCATCCGCATCGATTTCCTTTAGCCTGAAGTTCCTGACCAGCACTTGCACTTTTCTTATGCAAATCAGTCAATTAGGAAATTTTATGGTTCGCCGTTTTGCCTACATCTAAGTTACTGATTTGTTCTTTGAATTATAAACCCACCTTGGGCAAAAACCGAATTTACATGCCTACATTTGTCGGCGTCAATTTCTCTTATTTATTATATTTTTCAGATGTTTAACTGAAAAATTCGGCAGAATCGGCCAGGAACTTCAGTTTAGCGGCCGTCCCGGTGCCCCTTCCAGGTTCGTCTACCGAGCATAGCGGCGATCTGCCGCTTCGAACTTTGGGCTGCCGAGCACGAAGCCGCCGTTGGTGGACTCGCGGAAACGTTGAAGCAACTCGGCGCTGAACATATCCTCGAACAACCTGCGACACGCAGCAAAACGAGCCTGATTAGAGTCTGCCAAGCCTTGGTAAAGCGGGTACGGTGTGACCACGGAATCCTGGCAGCCAAGCGCATTGGCCCGATGGCTCGACCAGCGATAATCACCAGGCACACTGACCATTGAGGCACGAACCGGATTGAGCTCGATGTAACGCTGGCAGGCCAGCAGATAGGTGTCGGCCTCAATCAGCGATGAGCGGAACCGGCCCTCGAACAAGCCGCCCGTGCGACGAGAGGTCCGGTTGACGTGCTGGACAGACCGCTGCCCAACGCGCTTCATCACCGCCGACACGCCATCATCGCGTGCGGCGGTCATCAGCAGATGAAGGTGGTTGGTCATCAGCACATACGCGTGCACAGCAACCGATTCCTCCGCAGCCACCGCGACCAGATGATCCAGGAAAAACTGGCGATCATCATCCTCGAAAAACACCGCAGCCCGGTCGATCCCGCGCAGGATCACATGCATTGGGTAGCCGGCGGCGATGATACGTGCGCATCTAGGCATGGATCACAGGATCTCGAAGACAATAGCAACATATAGTCACTCAACATGATAACCAGATATGCCCTTTTGTTTTTGGTGCGTGAGTGCTGGCCCTAAAAGAAAAGGGGCAGCTTTGATGTCACGTGAGAGGACTATCGCACCGAACCAAGTCTAGCAGAAAAACGTGGTCTCTCCCTGTTTTCTGTCCAGCTGCTGCGGCGCGAATTGGACCGATTATCCTGGACCTATTTGCCGGCCGCCGGGGTGACAGCGGTCATCGTTGCCCTCGACCCGCTGAACGCCGGCTGGGCGGTCGGGCGCATCGCGTTGGTTATCCTCGTGGTATCGCTAGCAATCGCGCTCTACCGCTTATTTCACCCGAGGTCCGGCGTGCTGGCGTTCATGCCAAGCCACGGGTCCGAGCGAAGGCTTCCGTTCCTACACGCGATTTGGTATCCACTGTGCATCAGCGCTCCGCTGGCGTTTGGAATGCTGGCCGTGCTGGGCTTCATCTATACGGCGGCGACCCTTATCGGTCGTTATGTCAACAGTATCTGGTTGATCGTGATTCTGACACTCCTGGCAGCACTGGCACAACGCTGGGTCAGGGTCACGCGTCGGCGTATCGCTTATCAAAAGGCGATGGAGCGGCGCCAGGCGCTGCGTGCAGCCCGGGAGCAGGCGGCGGTACAGGACGGTGCGGATGACCTATCCGGATTGATCGAGGTGGACGAGCCGGAGGTCGATCTGGAATCGCTGAGCGATACCAGCGATGACCTGATCAAGACTGGCGTCATCGTCGCTGGTCTGATTGGGGTTTGGATCATCTGGTCCGATGTGATTCCCGCATTGCGCATCCTCGACAACATCACACTCTGGCGTCATATCGTCACAGTCGACGGCGAAGACCGGATCGACCCGGTTACCCTGGCCGATCTCGGGCTGACACTTGTCTTTGCCGTTGCCACCTTCGTGCTGGCAAAACAACTGCCTGCCGTGTTGGAAATGCTCTTGCTGCGCCGCGCCGATATCAGCGCCGGTGGTCGCTATACCATCATCACTCTGACGACCTATGCCATCGTCACGTTTGGACTTCTGCTCGTCTTCGGCACCATCGGTGTCCAGTGGTCGCAATTGCAATGGCTGGTGGCGGCTCTCGGCGTGGGTATCGGCTTCGGCCTGCAGGAAATCGTCGCCAACTTCATTAGCGGCCTGATCATCTTGTTCGAGCGTCCTATCCGAGTGGGAGACATCGTCACCGTCGGCGATACCGATGGCGTCGTGACCAGGATTCAGATTCGCGCAACCACGATCCGCAATTGGGATCGTAAAGAACTGCTGGTACCAAATAAAGAATTCGTCACCGGGCGCCTGCTCAACTGGTCGCTCTCCGACAAGATGACCCGGGTGGTGGTGGTCGCCGGAGTCGCCTATGGCAGCGATGTCGACCGGGCCTTATCGCTGATGCGCGAGGCGGCCCAGGAGCACGAGTATGTCCTCGATGATCCGGCCCCGATCCTCAGCTTCGAAGGTTTCGGCGACAACTCCCTCACGTTGATTCTCCGCGCCTACCTGAGCTCGATTGAATACCGCATCGCCACCATCACCGATCTGCACAAGGCGATCAACCGCAAGTTTGCCGAGGCCGGCATCGTGATTGCCTTCCCGCAGCGGGATCTTCACCTGGATATGAAGGGGCCGCTGCAGGTACAGCTGCAGCACGCGGTCGACCCAGGGAATTCCGCTATGCCCAAGAGCGAGCGTTAGCGCGCAAAGCGGTTTGGCCGAGCCGGAGCTCCAAATCGGTAGAGGGTGCCGAAGCCCGCCGGCCGTCGCTCGCGTCCGCCTTTTCCCAGGACTTTCCACCTTGTGCGGTGTCGAGCAGGGAATCCCGCATCGAGATCACCTCCGCAACGATTCTCCGTCTGCAAACAAGTGCACCTTCTGCGGATCGGCCGTCAGTCGGCAGTTGCGATTGCGCAGGTCGGCATGGATGCCTGGCAGCTTGGCGACGACCCCGCTCTGCTCCTCCGGCGTCGCGGCGAAGTACAGCAATGTGACCTCGCCGAGGGCTTCGGTGATGTCAACGCGACCGGCATGAAGATACCGCGCTGTCCCTTCGCTCAGGCGCAGATCTTCAGGACGCACGCCGACGTTGACCCGGCGATCGAGCGCATCTGCAGGTGTCGATACCGCGCTTTCGGCCTCGCCGCCGCCATCCAAGGCGATGCGGGTCGACGCCCCGGTGGCGGTGATCCTGCCCGGCAACAGATTCATTGCCGGCGAGCCGATGAACTGGGCGACAAACTCGTTGCGCGGTCGCTCATAGAGCTCCAGCGGCGCGCCGACCTGGGCGATGCCCCGGTTGGCCAGCACGACAATACGGCTGGCCAGGGTCATCGCCTCGACCTGATCATGGGTGACATAGATCATGGTGCGCTCGGGCATGGCCTCCTTGAGTCGGGCGATCTCGATGCGGGTGGCGACGCGCAAGGCAGCGTCCAGGTTCGATAGCGGCTCGTCGAACAAAAAGACCTTCGGATCGCGGACGATGGCCCGACCGATGGCGACACGCTGGCGCTGGCCGCCGGACAGGGCCTTGGGCAGGCGATCGAGATAGGGATCGAGCTGCAGGATCGCCGCCGCCTTGGCCACCGCGGCATCGATGTCGGCCCTTGGCTTCTTTGCGAGCTCGAGCGCAAAGGACATGTTTTTGCGTACCGTCATGTGCGGATACAGCGCATAGGACTGGAACACCATCGCGATCCCGCGCTGTGCCGGGGGCACGTCGTTTACCCGCGTGCCGTCGATCTCCAGCGTCCCGCCCGAGATCTGCTCCAGCCCGGCGATCATGCGCAGCAGGGTCGATTTACCACAGCCGGACGGGCCGACGAAGACGACCAGCTCGCCACGCTGGATATCGAGATTGATGCCCTTGAGCACGCTGATGCCACCGGGGTAGGTCTTGTCGATGTTGCTGAGCTTCAGGTCTGCCACGAAGAGGACTCCCGTTGGATTATTTCACCGACCCCGCCAGCAGCCCTCGCACCAGATACCGCTGCATCAGGAAAAACACCCCAAGCGGCACGGCAATGGATACGAAGGCGGCCGTTGCCAGGATCTCCCAGTTGCCGCCGCGGGTGCCGAGCAGTTCGACGATTTGGTTGGTCATCACCGTGGTCTCGCTGGTGGCGTCGATCAGGAACACCTTGGCGATGAGCAGATCATTCCAGGTCCACAGGAACTGGAAGATGGCAAAGGAGGCCAATGCTGGATAGGACAGCGGCAGAATGATCTTGGTGAAGATCTGAAATTCCGTCGCGCCGTCGACGCGGGCGTTCTCGATGATATCGCGGGGCAGACCAACCATGTAGCCGCGCAGCAGGTAGATGGCCAACGGCAGGCCGAAGGCCGTGTGCGCGAGCCAAATGCCGAGGTAGCCCTTGCCGATGCCGATGGCCAGATGCAGTTTCAACAACGGGATCAGGGCCAGATGCAAGGGCACCACCAACAGCCCGACGACCGCGGCGATCAACAGCGTCCGGCCCGGAAATGCCATCCAGGCCAGGGCATAGGCCGCAAATGCGGCGATGACGATGGGAATGATGGTGGCCGGGATGGTCACCGTCAATGTATTGATAAACGCCCGGGCCATGCCCTCGACATTGCTCGGGTCGAGCAGCATGTGCTGGTAGTTGGCGACGCTGAGTCGGGGCGGCATGGTCGCGGTCACGAACACCCGTTGCCCTGGGCCGGTCATGCGCGCCGGCGGTCCTGACCACAGGTAATTGCCTGCCGCATCGACGCTGATGGTCTCGTTGTTGCCAAGCTCGGCAATGTCGCCGGGCAGATAGCGATCGATCGCTCGCGACGAGGTGCCCCAGACGCGAATCTCGGCCTGTTCTTCGGTGTCCAGCAGCCGGCCCTCGACCACCAGACGCCCGTCGCGCTCGACGCCGAACCGGTCCGGATCGGCGGCGCGCCGGATCAGGTTCTGTTCCACTGGACCCAGAGCTTGCCACCAGCCGCTGGTGGCGATCTGATCGGCACTGCGCATCGATGACACAAACAGCCCGACGGTCGGGAACAGCCACAGCAAAACCAATAGCAGCACCGACAGATGGACCGTCCAGGTGAGAGCGGATCGAGTTCCGGCAATCGCTTGCATGGAGGGGCTCCTAGCGCATCTCTTTGCGCGCGTTGGCGACGTTCCAGACCAGGATCGGCAATACCAACAGCATCAGGACCATGGCGCTGGCCGAGCCGATGCCCCAGTCGTTGGCGCGGAATAATTTGTCATACATGTAGTTGGCCAGCACCTGCGTCTGCCACTGGCCATTGGTCATGGCATAGATGATATCGAACACCTTGAGCACGGTCAGCGTGATGGTGGTCCAGACGACCAGGATGGTGCCCATGATCTGCGGTACCTTGATGCGGAAAAAGACCTGCAATGGATTGGCCCCATCGACAATGGCCGCCTCCACCGTCTCCTCGGGAATACCGCGCAAGGCCGCCGATAGGATCACCATTGCGAAGCCGGTCTGAATCCAGACCAGCACCGCCATCAGGAAGAAGTTATTCCAGAACGGCAATGTCAGCCAGGTCTGCGGCTGGCCATAGGGGATCTCGGCGCTGAACACGCGCACAAGGCTCCACAGCGCCATGGCACCAAGGTACAGCCCCAGGCCGGACAACGCCAATTGCACTAATTTCGCCAGCCAGGCTCGTGGTGACCCACCGCCGAGGATGGGCCGCAACACCAGCCAGACGGCATACAACAGCATGCCGGCACAGCCGAGCAGCACCAGCCCAGGCAGCAATCGCAGAACCAGGAACGAGCCCAGGCCGCCGTCGAATTGCATCCAGACGGCATTCAGCACGCCGATCTGCGGCTGGCTCGCGGGACGTGCATCGTAGATCAATTTGAAGATCACCGATGCGCCGACGAAGGAGATGGCCATCGGCATGAAGATCAGCGACTTGGCGAGGTTGCCCCAGGGGATACGATCGGTCAGCTGCGCCGCCAGCAGACCGAAGGCGGTGGAGACCGCCGGCACCACGATCAGCCACAGCAGGTTGTTGCGCATCGCTTCCCAGAATTTGGGCTCGCTCAGCATCTGCTGGTAGTTGGCCAGCCCGACGAAGGCCCCGCCGAGGGAGCGATCGGTCAATGATAGACGCAGGGTCTCGAACACCGGATAGGCGAGATAGAGCCCGAGCGCAAACAAGGCCGGGAACAGAAACAGCCAGGGCCGCACCAGATTAGCGCGATTGATGTTGCGCCCGGCATTAGCGCCTTGCGCAGGGACCAGCACCTTGTCCAGAACCAGGTTCGCCAGGTAGAAGTAGGCCAGGCAGCCCCCGACACCGAGAACGACGGTGATCAGACCTTGCAGTGCTGGATGCATACCCGTTTCACTCCAGTCAGAAACAAGTCAGTTGGGATGGACAGAGCGTAGCGCAACCCATCGTTTAGTTAACCTGCTTGTTATGGAACATTATTTGGTTCGCTTCAGTTTCCGTCTCAGCCAACCGCTCTATGGATTCTACAACATTCGATCTCTGAGTGAAGCGTGGAAACACGTGCTTCTGTCGGAGGAGACGATGCAATAAGGGTTCGTTGTTCGCGCTTGGCCCCGCGGGCACAGCGATGTTGCCCAGGGTACCGCGGGTTTTCGCTTCCCTCGCTCGCATCGCAACACAGCAATGCTGTCCCGAGCCGATGCGCATCGAGTGGTTGCGGTGGTCATCAGGCCGCCTCGCGCGCAAACGGCGGATCCTACCCGCGCGAGGGTCCGAGTTGAGCTTGGTGGCGCGCTGGCCGCAGGCCAGCAGCCCGTAGTGGCGGATGCGGGTAAAGCGCGGTGGTAGGATGTGCAGGATGAACCTAGGCTGTCGAAATGTCCTGAGTTTTGATGCCAAACCGATTCCGGGTCTTGGATTGCATCATCGAACGCACTGGGGAAGCCTCATCGGTGTCGGGGTCGCTATCGGAATCGGAGGCCTTGCTCGTAATTCCGGCCAAGTCCGAGCCTAAAGCTTGGTAATCGATGTGCAGGTATTTGGCAGAACCCTCATCATCTCGTACCCTTGGAGGTGCAAATTCACGGAGGATTCGGAAAGATGTACAAAGGTTCTGCCCCCGTCTTTCCAGTCTTTCCGTTGTGACCCCCGTCTTTCCGAGTGACCCCATCTTTCCGCAAGACCTAATCCCGTCTTTCCAGGACAGCTGACCGCAACGCCGCCATTGCAACAGCTTATGCGACCGGCGCCTACAGCTACGCAACCATCACCGCGCATTTCGGCGCCCATGTCTCAACGGTCGGGCGGAGGATAGGTAGTTCAATCTGGACGGTCCTGGCTTGGCCCGACTCACACAGTTTCCTTGCATCACCAACTGAACTTTATTCAGCTATATATCAACGCCTTACGCCCTCCGTCTATCCAGGCGCTGCAAACAGATCTGCAGGAGCAAAAAGTGCGTGAACAAGGCCAAATTGAACACCCCAGGCGGAGGGTCCGCGCCTCGATACAACGATGCGAGAACTGACCCCATCCGCGCCTATCGCTGGAAGCGGCATGAGCCGTTCCAGAACCTGCTCTTTGAGCCCCATTGCCATCAAACTTAGTGCATTGGTGCAGATGCTCCGAGACAGTCCCTGCTCGGTGTCGTTGCCCTGGTCGTAATCGTAATCGTGGTCGTCGTACGGAAATTCGATAACGACAACGACTCATGAGTCAAACCCGTCTCGGCATTTCCGCGACGAAGCACTAGCCCGCGTAGGTCGGGATGAGCAGTCCTTTCAAGGTGCGCAAAAACAACATTATGAATCAGTCTTTTGGCGTCAAGAGCTCGCAGGCGTCCGCAGCCGCTTGCCAGCTTGTCGGATGGCAAACATGGCAAAATCATGCGGTTGCGATCGCACACGTAACGACACCTAAAAAGGGCTGGTTGGGATGAGGAACGAATCCCAACACAGTCACTCGATGTACGTCTCTCTGTGCTTCGTTCCACCACCCAACCACCACGAACATAAAACGGCATTGCAGGACATGCGTTACCGTCGGGCTCTGATCAAAGGCGCAACCTCTTTCTTCATGGTCGACCTGGCGGAACGGTCGAGTCGCCTGCTGCTGGACCGGGTCGATGGTGGGGTCGATGATCTGCGGGAGGTCGTGCGTGATGTTCGCCAGGTGCATCTGTTCGAGATCGTCGCTTGGATCCTGTTGCCGCAGCATCTGCATGCGATGTGGGCGCTTGCAGAAAGAGACAGCGATTATCCGATGCGTTGGCGCCTGATCGAAGCGAATTTCTCGCATCGAGTACCCAGCCGCGAGCGGGTTTGCGAACGCCGACGCAAGAAGAAAAAAACAGAAAAAACAGGGACAAAAAAACAGGGACAGACCACGTTTTCTGAACCAGAATAAGAGAAAACGTGGTCTGTCCCTGATTTCTCTGCTGATTTCTCTAGGCTTTTGGACACCCTACTGCGAGCTGGAGCAGCGAAAACGGGGACAGACCATCTTTTTCAGCATGAGCGCGATTCCGCGATTCTGTAAAACGTGGAAAACGTGGTCTGTCCCCGTTTCCCCCCATCACGGATTCATCCCGTTGCCGGATTCGCCGACGAAGCTGTTCTTGCCCTTGGCGACGGTGCGCTCATAGCGTTGTCCCCTCGTGCGAGCGGTATGTCACCGATCACCGAGCCAGAACAGGTCGAGCAGCGCATGGGCCACCGGTCGTACCGTCCCCGTGACGAGATCGACGCCGTGCTCCGCGAGCCCGCCGGTGCCGAATTGCCCCTTCAACTCTGCGATCGACCAGTCACGCAGATCTTCGCTCAAGCCCGCAGCGGCAACCAGCAGGCCGGGGATGCTTGCCTTGGCGTTGGCCTGGGGCTTATCAAGCAAGTGATCCAGGTAGCCGTCCCTTGCCTCCTTGTTCTCACGCAGTCGGCGCACGATCGGCGGCGCGCAGTGGCGCGGGAGATCCCAAACGCTGCCGGTGAGCCGCGACAGGGTTTGAAGCGAGACCTCAACGAATCGGTCGGTGGGAAGCTGATCGGCGGCGACGTGGAAGTACGTCGGCGTGTGAAGGTGAGGCTGCTCCTGGCGATAACGCGCGATGGCCTCGCTGGTGGACTCCGCGTGCGGCCATCCCGTGCAGAGGGCGATGAGCGCGGCCTCGTTGGCGTAATCGGACTCCCGCAGCATCGAAGCCAATCGTTCCAGCAAATCGTCGTTCCCGGCGAATTGAGCGCCGAGCAAGCTTGCGGCGCCGAACCTGTCATCCAGGTCCGGCAAGGCCATGCGGTCATGAAAAGATGTAATAGCGAACAGGCACAGTTGCCTGAGCTTCGCCGATCCCGGTCGCGCCCGCGCCAACATGGCGAGTATGCCGCCCGGCAGCGGCTTGTCCTCCGCAGCTTCAATGGCACGGATCGTCTCGCGTTCGAGGGCAGATCCCTCTGCAGCATAGGTTGCCAGACCACCGAACCGAGTAAACCCGCCCCCTTGGATGCCCAGCCGAGCCCAGTCTTCATCGCCAAACGCTTCTGCGAGCTGCTCGAACCGTGCCGCCAACCGGCGCAGGAAAACCGAATTGTCCCGCCACCCTTGCCGTACCAGCAGCTTCACGAGCCCGTCCCCGTATCTCGCCTTCTCTCCAAGGAAAACGTCGAGCCGGCGCAAGCTCAACAGCGCGGCAAAGGTCGCTTGGCGACCTCCCTCGTAGTCCGACCCGACGCCATGCAGCCCGTCGCGCAACTTTTCGACCATCGCCTCTGTGGCACCTTGGCGTGCGGCGATCACGTCGAAGTAACCGATTGCCGCCGTGGTCTTGGCCCCGTCATCTCCGTCTTCTTCGTACGACGAAAGCGCAGCAAGCGCGAATTCATCCTCGTGGGCCGTCGCCGCAAGCCGCTCCGCCAGGAGTTGGCGAAGCTCGGGCGGCAAGGGGCTTAGGGCCTCGCAGATGTCCTGCCGCATCGATGCATCGCAGGCATACGCAGACGCGACAGAAGCGATGAAATCATGGTCGCCCCAATGTGCCAGCTCCTTCTTGGCCAGCACCCTGACTCGGGGATCGTCCGGGAAGAGGCGCATCAATGTGGGCAATGGCGATTCGAACCACCGCACAGGTCCGTCGAGATCGAGATCGAGCAGTGCGTCCAGCAGTTCCCCGTCCGTTTCCGGGATTTCGAGCCGCTTCAGGCCCGTTGCGACGAGGTGAAACCCCCTGCGGCACTCTGGGTGTCGGACAAGGTCCAACAGACGCTGCCGACACTCGTCCCGATCAGGCAGGATGTCGGCCATCCGCGGCACTGCGGGTAGGGCCGCGATACCTGATGCCCTCGCAATCTGCGTCAAGGCCGCCGCGACCTCCGCGTCTTCCATGCCCCAGCCATCCAGCAGGGCGCCAACAAACCAGGAGCTGGATCTGGTGCGCTCCGCCAGGCCGGCGAGCAACCGGGCCTTGGTGGCCGGCGTTCGAATGGCAAGGCTGGCGTAAGCGATATCGTTCTCCCTGAATGTCTTGTCGGCGATCCATTGCTCGATGGCCTGTTCCAAGACGTCGCTGGCGTTCGGGAAGATGTTGGGGAGGAGGTGCGTCGCAAGTGAAAGCGTGGTGAGGTGCTCCTCCTTCTTGAAGATGAAAGCCAACCTGTCGATCACATCAGTGCTCTTGGGGTAGCCCCGCAGTAAGACCGCCGTAGCGATGCTGTGATCGATGTCCCGCCGATAGATTCCCCAGGATTTCAGGCATTGCTCCTTAATCCGCGTATCCCCCGGCCAACCCACCACCAAGGCATCTGCGAGTGCATCCTTGCGATGGTATGAAAGGTCGCTTCGAAGGGTTGCGAGTGCAAGCAATTCATCGCGATCTTCCAAGCTGTGACGCCCGGCGGCAATGAGCGCCCGAATCGCGACCAACCGCAGGTCCGGAATGATCGATTCCCTGGCGTCGGCAATCAGTCCCTCAATCCCCGGCCAGCTTGGCCATCCCAGGGTGAGTGCCTGAAGTGCGGCGGCGTGGATGTCCGAGTCCGCCGGACATCGCAGCAACCGGTCGAGTCGTTTCCCCACTTGCTCTTGTTCGCCGAAGACCGTGGCAAGTGAGCTGGCTGCCGCGATCCGGTCCGAATCGCTGCCGTTCAGGATTCCATCCCACAGCAGCTCCAGCGTCTCCGGTGCCGACGGCCAACCGCCCACCGCCTCATAGACACCGGACCGATAGCGATGGCGATCCGGGAACCAGCGTTGAATCCTGCTCTCGACGACGGTGCGCAAGGCGTCGGATTGCAGACCATCCACGGCCAGCGACAACAAGGAGCGTCGCAGCGGCATCCAGGTGCCGGTCTCGATCTCCGTGAAGGCGTCCCGTGCGAGGCGCTTCGCGAGCTTGGGCGGCAGCCGGAAGTCGCCGAACGCGATCTCGGCAAGCAGCCGTTGACGCAGCGGTGCCCCGACGTCGTCGGCTTCGGTACGCTCGATGGCCTCCACCAAGGCGGCGGCGTCGCTTGGTCTGCGGGTCAAATAGAGCACCGAAAGAAGCGTATCGAACCATTGCGGGTCCCCGCAGTGACCGGAGAACACCGTCGACTGTTCGGCGAGATCAAGCTGGACGACGTGGCGCGCGGCGAGAAACTCCAGAAAGGCGCGATGCAGAAAGCCGAGATGCCGAGAGGCCTTGCGGATCAGGACGCCAGCCGCCTCGGCGCCGACGTCGAGCAGTTCTTCGGTCCGGGCCAACGCATCATGTCTCGGCAGGTCCAGGTGCTCGCGCAGGAACGCAACCAGCGTGTCCTTGGCCCGGGACTCATCGAGGGCGGCCTCCTCGCCATCTTCCAGCGCGCTATGGGCGAGGCGGGCCAGGGCATCGTCCTGAGTCCCCGGCGATAGCCCCGCACGGCGCGTGCGGGCGAGGGCGGCCTCGCGGCGCTTGTTAGGGTGCTGATGCAGCAGCAGCTCGGTCAGCAGCTCATAGGCCGCGAATCGATTGCGCGGCAATTGGGCGTGGGAAGCCCGCAGGGCGATCAGTCCCCACAGCAGGAGCGGGATGCCAGCGAGTGCGCTGAGTGCTGGGTGGCGATTCAGGTCGGCCACCAGCGCGCACGACTGCGACTTTGCGGCAGACTCGGCCTGCGGTTCGGGCGCGGCGGAGGTCCCCTGTTCCAGATGGGCGAACCACCGATACGCGAGCTGCTGCTGCTGAGGCTGGGAGAGTGGCGCAAGCTCGACCCGTTGCCAGCGGTCGTCGAAGGCCGCGAGCCGCTGGAACCCGAGGGGTCGACTGGTGACGATGGCGGCGACGGGATGTTGATCGACGAATGCCCGCAGCAGGCCCACGGCCGTGCGCCCCGCCGTTTCGTCGGTCCACTCGTCCAGACCATCGATCAACAGCAGGAGCCGTCCATCCCGCAAGGCCCGCTCCACCAGTATCTGGAGCCGTTCGGGGGCTTCCAGTTCTCGAAGGTAGCGAGCCAGCGTTGCGCCTGGGCCGCGTTGCTGCTGTGTCGAGGCGATGGATTCGGTCCAGAACGAGAACGGTAGCCAGATCGGCAGGTAGCCGGCCCAGCGGGCCTGGATGGCCCGACAGCGGGGGGCCTCGGCGAGGATCTCCATGGCCAGCACCCGAAGCAAGGTCGACTTGCCGGAGCCGGCATCGCCGAGCACGACGCACCAGTCTTGCTTCGCGATCCAGCCGAACGCGGGCGCACGGCTCTTCAGAACCTCCGTTTGTGCCGAGGTTGAACTCCGATGGCGACGCTCGGCAGTCCGCTCATCCGAGCTGGGTTTAGCTGGCGTCTCGGGTCGCTCGGCTTCGCCGTAGCCGTGGGAGATCGCCCTCTTGTCGTAGATATCCGGCTCGATGAACCGCTCTATCAACGGCAACTGACGGGGCAGCCCGTCGTGGGATGCGGCGGGAAGCTGGGCACCCGAGTCCCAGATATGAAAGTGGGTGAGATAAAGGGTGCGGAGGGCTTGCCGCAGTTCCTGAGCCTCTTCCGCCGGAAGCCGCTCGGCGAGTGCTTCAGCGATGTCCTCGCCGCAGAACTCCTTGACCCAAACCCGTCCGAAGAAATCGTCGATGATCTCCGGTAAGGCCTTGAGACGCGCAGAGAGCCCTTCGCCATCCAAGGCAATCAACGCGATGTTGCGACCGGCGAGTATCTGCGCCTGGCGCTCGATCTCGTCTTGTACTTCGGTATCCTGCAGGGACGCCTTGACACATAGGGTGAAGGTTTCCGTTGTCTTCACCCATTTGCCATCTAGGAACGTGTTGACGGCCTTCTTGACCTTGTCGGCGCTGTACTTTTCGTAGCGCTTGGACTGCCACACGGCGTACTTGCCGGAGCGTAGGCGCACGTAGACGTCGATGCCGTCCTGTTTCTGCCCGGCGCGACCATAGAGTCTGGCGTAGCGGGCATCCACATCTTGGGCCGCGACGCGAAGACAGAGCCGTTCGAAGGTCTCCCAACTGAGTTGACCCAGGGGCAAGGCCGGTTGGCGCGGGGTGATCGGCGGCGATGCCTCGATGGTCGCAGGCGGGGCGTACAGGGCCGCGTGGATCTCCGGGAGTTCGTCTGTTTCTTCCATCAGTGATCTGGCACGCGGATTATGGCGAAAAGGGCATCGATTCCTGGTCAGGACAGAGGGATAGGTTCCTTTACGGATCGGCCTCGGCTGGTAGCGCGCACCTGAAACGCGCGTTAGCTGGCCGGATGGCATCACCAGATATCGGAAGCGTAGTCTGGTATTTCGGAGCCTAGGATCAGCGGAAGGCTGGAGTAAACCAAGGGAACCCAGGGTCGGCAAACCGCACGCCAGCTCCCTTACCGTTGCCCCAAAGGCGGGGAGGATTCTCGCATCGTTGCGTGCGGAGACGCAAGGGATTTGGCGGCTCGAGCGCCGCCTCATGCTCCCAAGCGCAACAGCCAAGCGCATCAAGTTGCAATTCGTCAGCCAGCCAAACCAAGAAGGGACGATGTCTGCTCTGGGTCGGAACCGGCCAGTCCGGCCGGCGACGACCGATGTCTGTTGTGGGTGGGAAGCGGCCAGTGTAGCCACCGGCGCTGGATGTCTCCTTCGAGTAGATCGCAGTCAGTGCGCTTGACCGCGCCAAAGAAGTCGGACGTCAAGACCAGTCAACTGTTGTGGTTTTCGCCGCGACCGCCCGGTGACTTGGGATCAAGAAAAGGACACCGGATCAAGAAAGGATCAAGAAAAGGACACCCACTCTCCGAACAAGAAAAGGAAAGAAAAGGACACCCACTCTAAAGGAAAGAAAGGAAAGAAAAGGACACCCACTCTAAAGGAAAGAAAAGAGAAAGAAAACGAAAGAAAAGGACACCCACTCTCCGAAAACGAAAGAAAAGAACGAAAGAAAAGGACACCCACTCTCCAGAACAAGAAAACACTCTCCGCCCCGCTTCAGTCAAGAAAAGGACACCCACTCTCCGAACAAGAAAAGGAAAGAAAAGGACACCCACTCTAAAGAAAAGGAAAGAAAAGGACACCCACTCTAAAGGAAAGAAAAGAGAAAGAAAACGAAAGAAAAGGACACCCACTCTCCAGAACAAGAAAACACTCTCCGCCCCGCTTCAGCGCAGTGCGCCGCCGAGGACCAAGAAAAGGGACCAAGAAAAGGAAGGGACCAAGAAAAGGACACCGGGACCAAGAAAAGGGACCAAGAAAAGGACACCCATTCTCCGCCCCCCACTCTCCGCTCCGCCGAAATGTGGGTGTCCCGTACCTCGCGTACCTCGCGTACCTCGGTGTCCCGTACCTCGGTGCTCCCCGAAATGTGGGTGTCCCGTACCTCGGTACCTCGGTGTCCCGTACCTCGGTGTCCCCGTACCTCGGTGTCCCGTACCTCGGTGTCTTTACGCACCTTGAAAGGGCTGGTGTCCCGTACCTCTCCCGCGGTCACATGCAGCCAGCTTGTCGAGCGGCTGCCCGACATGCCGTATCCGGCGAGCAACGCGCTCGCCAGCGCGAGGAAGACCAGCATGCCGAAGATCGCGACCGGTGGGTGCATCTCCGTTGCCAAGGTCCGGGTGGTGGTGATGTCGATCATGTCGTTCAGCGCCGGAGGGAGCAGCATGGGTGCGCCGCTGGCGGCGCTGCTCTCCTGCGTCGCAGACAGCGCTTGATTCCAGATCTCGAGCTGCAATGCGTTTACGCCTGCGAGCGTACCGCGATACGCTTCCAAATCCTGGGTGGCCAGGCGATAAGTTGCAAGCCGGGCGTCCACGTATCGCCGGAAAGACTCGCGCAGGACACGCCGATGCGCCTCCGCAACCAGATCCAGCCTCGAACAAGAAAAGGACACCCACTCTCCAGAACAAGAAAACACTCTCCGCCCCGCTTCAGCGCAGTGCGCCGCCGAGGACCAAGAAAAGGGACCAAGAAAAGGACACCCATTCTCCGCCCATTCTCCGCCCCCCACTCTCCGCTCCGCCGAAATGTGGGTGTCCCGTACCTCTGCCGCAGCACCGACAGATGGACCGTCCAGGTGAGAGCGGATCGAGTTCCGGCAATCGCTTGCATGGAGGGGCTCCTAGCGCATCTCTTTGCGCGCGTTGGCGACGTTCCAGACCAGGATCGGCAATACCAACAGCATCAGGACCATGGCGCTGGCCGAGCCGATGCCCCAGTCGTTGGCGCGGAATAATTTGTCATACATGTAGTTGGCCAGCACCTGCGTCTGCCACTGGCCATTGGTCATGGCATAGATGATATCGAACACCTTGAGCACGGTCAGCGTGATGGTGGTCCAGACGACCAGGATGGTGCCCATGATCTGCGGTACCTTGATGCGGAAAAAGACCTGCAATGGATTGGCCCCATCGACAATGGCCGCCTCCACCGTCTCCTCGGGAATACCGCGCAAGGCCGCCGATAGGATCACCATTGCGAAGCCGGTCTGAATCCAGACCAGCACCGCCATCAGGAAGAAGTTATTCCAGAACGGCAATGTCAGCCAGGTCTGCGGCTGGCCATAGGGGATCTCGGCGCTGAACACGCGCACAAGGCTCCACAGCGCCATGGCACCAAGGTACAGCCCCAGGCCGGACAACGCCAATTGCACTAATTTCGCCAGCCAGGCTCGTGGTGACCCACCGCCGAGGATGGGCCGCAACACCAGCCAGACGGCATACAACAGCATGCCGGCACAGCCGAGCAGCACCAGCCCAGGCAGCAATCGCAGAACCAGGAACGAGCCCAGGCCGCCGTCGAATTGCATCCAGACGGCATTCAGCACGCCGATCTGCGGCTGGCTCGCGGGACGTGCATCGTAGATCAATTTGAAGATCACCGATGCGCCGACGAAGGAGATGGCCATCGGCATGAAGATCAGCGACTTGGCGAGGTTGCCCCAGGGGATACGATCGGTCAGCTGCGCCGCCAGCAGACCGAAGGCGGTGGAGACCGCCGGCACCACGATCAGCCACAGCAGGTTGTTGCGCATCGCTTCCCAGAATTTGGGCTCGCTCAGCATCTGCTGGTAGTTGGCCAGCCCGACGAAGGCCCCGCCGAGGGAGCGATCGGTCAATGATAGACGCAGGGTCTCGAACACCGGATAGGCGAGATAGAGCCCGAGCGCAAACAAGGCCGGGAACAGAAACAGCCAGGGCCGCACCAGATTAGCGCGATTGATGTTGCGCCCGGCATTAGCGCCTTGCGCAGGGACCAGCACCTTGTCCAGAACCAGGTTCGCCAGGTAGAAGTAGGCCAGGCAGCCCCCGACACCGAGAACGACGGTGATCAGACCTTGCAGTGCTGGATGCATACCCGTTTCACTCCAGTCAGAAACAAGTCAGTTGGGATGGACAGAGCGTAGCGCAACCCATCGTTTAGTTAACCTGCTTGTTATGGAACATTATTTGGTTCGCTTCAGTTTCCGTCTCAGCCAACCGCTCTATGGATTCTACAACATTCGATCTCTGAGTGAAGCGTGGAAACACGTGCTTCTGTCGGAGGAGACGATGCAATAAGGGTTCGTTGTTCGCGCTTGGCCCCGCGGGCACAGCGATGTTGCCCAGGGTACCGCGGGTTTTCGCTTCCCTCGCTCGCATCGCAACACAGCAATGCTGTCCCGAGCCGATGCGCATCGAGTGGTTGCGGTGGTCATCAGGCCGCCTCGCGCGCAAACGGCGGATCCTACCCGCGCGAGGGTCCGAGTTGAGCTTGGTGGCGCGCTGGCCGCAGGCCAGCAGCCCGTAGTGGCGGATGCGGGTAAAGCGCGGTGGTAGGATGTGCAGGATGAACCTAGGCTGTCGAAATGTCCTGAGTTTTGATGCCAAACCGATTCCGGGTCTTGGATTGCATCATCGAACGCACTGGGGAAGCCTCATCGGTGTCGGGGTCGCTATCGGAATCGGAGGCCTTGCTCGTAATTCCGGCCAAGTCCGAGCCTAAAGCTTGGTAATCGATGTGCAGGTATTTGGCAGAACCCTCATCATCTCGTACCCTTGGAGGTGCAAATTCACGGAGGATTCGGAAAGATGTACAAAGGTTCTGCCCCCGTCTTTCCAGTCTTTCCGTTGTGACCCCCGTCTTTCCGAGTGACCCCATCTTTCCGCAAGACCTAATCCCGTCTTTCCAGGACAGCTGACCGCAACGCCGCCATTGCAACAGCTTATGCGACCGGCGCCTACAGCTACGCAACCATCACCGCGCATTTCGGCGCCCATGTCTCAACGGTCGGGCGGAGGATAGGTAGTTCAATCTGGACGGTCCTGGCTTGGCCCGACTCACACAGTTTCCTTGCATCACCAACTGAACTTTATTCAGCTATATATCAACGCCTTACGCCCTCCGTCTATCCAGGCGCTGCAAACAGATCTGCAGGAGCAAAAAGTGCGTGAACAAGGCCAAATTGAACACCCCAGGCGGAGGGTCCGCGCCTCGATACAACGATGCGAGAACTGACCCCATCCGCGCCTATCGCTGGAAGCGGCATGAGCCGTTCCAGAACCTGCTCTTTGAGCCCCATTGCCATCAAACTTAGTGCATTGGTGCAGATGCTCCGAGACAGTCCCTACTCGGTGTCGTTGCCCTGGTCGTAATCGTAATCGTGGTCGTCGTACGGAAATTCGATAACGACAACGACTCATGAGTCAAACCCGTCTCGGCATTTCCGCGGCGAAGCACTAGCCCGCGTAGGTCGGGATGAGCAGTCCTTTCAAG
Organism: Thiohalocapsa sp. PB-PSB1; assembly: GCA_016745215.1. Taxonomy (GTDB): domain Bacteria; phylum Pseudomonadota; class Gammaproteobacteria; order Chromatiales; family Chromatiaceae; genus Thiohalocapsa. Next base: position 656,938 of record CP050890.1, on the reverse strand, counting down.
GTGCGCAAAAACAACATTATGAATCAGTCTTTTGGCGTCAAGAGCTCGCAGGCGTCCGCAGCCGCTTGCCAGCTTGTCGGATGGCAAACATGGCAAAATCATGCGGTTGCGATCGTACACGTAACGACACCTAAAAAGGGCTGGTTGGGATGAGGAACGAATCCCAACACAGTCACTCGATGTACGTCTCTCTGTGCTTCGTTCCACCACCCAACCACCACGAACATAAAACGGCATTGCAGGACATGCGTTACCGTCGGGCTCTGATCAAAGGCGCAACCTCTTTCTTCATGGTCGACCTGGCGGAACGGTCGAGTCGCCTGCTGCTGGACCGGGTCGATGGTGGGGTCGATGATCTGCGGGAGGTCGTGCGTGATGTTCGCCAGGTGCATCTGTTCGAGATCGTCGCTTGGATCCTGTTGCCGCAGCATCTGCATGCGATGTGGGCGCTTGCAGAAAGAGACAGCGATTATCCGATGCGTTGGCGCCTGATCGAAGCGAATTTCTCGCATCGAGTACCCAGCCGCGAGCGGGTTTGCGAACGCCGACGCAAGAAGAAAAAAACAGAAAAAACAGGGACAAAAAAACAGGGACAGACCACGTTTTCTGAACCAGAATAAGAGAAAACGTGGTCTGTCCCTGATTTCTCTGCTGATTTCTCTAGGCTTTTGGACACCCTACTGCGAGCTGGAGCAGCGAAAACGGGGACAGACCATCTTTTTCAGCATGAGCGCGATTCCGCGATTCTGTAAAACGTGGAAAACGTGGTCTGCCCCCGTTTTCCCCCGTTTTTCCGGTCCCCGTTTTTCCGAGCCGAGACCACCGCGCCGAGCGGCGCGCGGCCAAGCTGCGGGCGGCGGGTCTGGCTCCCGCCGTCCGGGGCGACTGGCCGCCGACGCGACGAGGTCGAAGACGATCTGCACGTAAGCTATCTGCAACGATGATCCGGGAGTCGTGACGTGGAAGCAATCTGGGGCGTTGTAGATTCGGCGTTGCGCTGGGTCTCCAGCCAAAAGGGGTGAATCTTCTCGGGCATCGGCCTCTCCGTCCTGGCCGCTCCCATCCTGATCTTTCGAACCCTGCGGACCAGGCGAGGCGAGATCGGGCAAGCGCACAAGACCGGCTCCGCCGAGGACGAGATGGAACAGTCGATACGCCAATCGTCGGAATCTGTAGCCGCCATGGGCGAGGGCGAGCCCGGCGAGCCCCTGGCCAAACTGCTGGACCACGATGCGCAGCTAAGCAAGATTCGCCGTCTGCTTAAGAAACCAGAGCGACGACCGCTTGCTGCTGATGGTCGAGGCATCCGGCGGCGACGACTGGCCCGAGTACCTGGCCGATCACCTGCTTTTCGACCTGTCCGGAGGACGTTGCCGCGGCACCGGTGCACGAGCCGCTGGTGATCGATCACCTGGACGGGGACGGATTCAGCACAAAGGAGCCAGGCTCAATTGTCGCGAGAGCGCGGTGAGGCGGCTGAGGAAGCACTCGGCGTCCCCGCCGCCACACGGGCGTTGGATCAGCTTGGGGTGTCAGGTACGCTCGGACAAGCAGGCGACCCGGTGTCGATGCCGGCGGAGCCCCGCCACACCGAGCAGCCCGACCGCCAGCAGTGCCGCGGATGCCGGTGCCGGCACCGGCGCGGCGCGGGCGGCGAACGCGCCGCCGCTGGTCGCCACCGAGATATTGATGGTCCGCTCTTCTCCGGCGGGGACAGTCACCCCGAAGAAATCGAACTCATCGATATCGAAGCCTCCGGTCGCGGTGGTGATGAGCAAGGACTCGTCAAGGGCGATGATCGTCTCCGCAACGAGATCGCCGGTGACATCGATCAGGATTTCGACTGCGGCTTGAGCAAAACCGCTCGCCGAGTCGTTCAGCCCGGTCAAGCTCAATGTGGCCGCGCCGGACAGGCTGTAGTCGAATTCGAACGCCTCCTCGGTATTGCTCTGATTGTTGATAACGATGGTTCCGAGGCTCTCGGAAGCGGCGTTTGCGCCACTGCTCGCACTACCGCTGTCGGCGCCCGCTTCGCCGGAGTCGGAGTGGCCCTGGGTAGTGAGATCACCGGGCTGCATCGGTTCTGGCTGGTCGGGCAGCGCCAACGGGTCACTGAAGAAGCTCGACTGGCTGCCGGTTGTCGTGCCGCCCGAGGACGTCACCTCCGCGACATAGGTAACGAACACGGTGGGCGGGATCGGGCCACTGAGCAGACTCACATCCGCATCGAGCTGGACGTCGAATGTGGCGAGCGCGGCCTGGGCCTGGTTGTGAAGGAGGTCGGTGGCGAGCAACAGGGGGGCGAGCAGCACTGCACCCCGAGTAGCGGCCGCAAAAGGGCGACGAGCGAAGAATGTGTTCATGGTTGCTTCCGAAATCTATGGATTGATGTGGTCGGTTGACGGCGATAGCCGGGCGTCGGCACGCGACCAGCTGCCGGCATTGCGCCGGCAGCGGGGCCGGCCATGCCCGCCGCGGGCGATGCCGAAGCGCGAGCGCCTGAGGGTCCGCACCCTGGCACATGGCCGGGTCGCGAGCGCCGCCTGAATTGTTTGTCCGGCCGCCCGCTACGGCGATACGGCGCAGTCGTCCGCAAGCACTTGCTCGGCCTCCGCGAGCAAGGAGTCATGCCGCCCGGCGATGTCGCCCAAGACCACCTTCTCCAACGGCGTCAGGTCGGCGGCGAGGTAATCCTTGCCGTCCAGCAACCGCTGCGCGCTGGTCAGATCCCGACGCAGAGAGCGCAGCTCGGACCGCGACAGGTCGGGCAATCGGGTCAACAGGCCGAACTCGTGCCGCCAAGCGCGGAACGCCGCCTCCAGATACTCGTCGTAGACGACGGGGCCGGATGTGTAGCTCGCCAGTTCCTCCATCACGTCCAGGAAGTCCGCAATCTCCGGCAGGGCGAAGCAATGCCGCGGCGCCGGCGTACCCACAACCGGCTTGGCCTTGAGAACACCCGCCGCGACGCCGATGAAGAAGGTCTCGTTGTCCGGCGACAACGACAACTGGGCATACCAGTTGTTGTAGCTCGGCGAGGTGCTGCCGGCGAGCAGGCTCCAGCGCTGATTTGTCGGATCATCGGCATCCACCGCGGTCAGGTACCAGCCGTCGCGTTGCTTGTTGTAGGTGTAGAGCGCGTTCGACACGATGCTGCCCTTGGAGACAACGGAGGGGATGCGCAGTTGGACATTCGGGGTCAGCACGGTCAGATCGCCGTTGCCGTCGACCTCGACGCCGCCGAAGCCGGGGCGCGTCACCAATGGCCCCGCGGTGGAGATGAGCCGGTTGTTTCCCCAGTTGTTCTCGGCGTAGATCCGGGCGGTGCCGTTGCCGTCGTCGGTGAAGGCGATCAGGGAGTTCTCATTGCTGACCCGGGTATCTTGGCCGAATGGGGCGCCTTGGGCAAAGAGCCGCGCCTCGTCGTCTTCCAACCGATCCTCGGCGCGATAGATGTTGATCTTCGGCAGGGTCGCGTTGTCCATGATGGCGACGAACTCCCGCTCGCCGATCTTGAAGAAGCTGGGCGAAGTACCGGAGCCCCGGCTGGTCTGCCCCGGCTTGACCTCGGTGCCGCGGTCATAGTCGATCTCCCAGGTGATAGAGGGCGTACCGTCCGCCTCCATGTCGAATCGATACATCTTGTAGTCGGTCTGCTGATACATGGCGTTCAGGTTGACCGAGTGGGATTCGGAGATCTTCTGGAACCCGCCGTCCGGTTGCGGGGCGCGGTTGCCGTCGCCGTCCGGGTCATTCACGTCCAGCCAGCGTACGCAGTCCGAGAAGCAGGTTGTGGGGGCGACGGTTCCGACGCCACCGCCCGTGGTGGTAAACCAGATGTATCCGTTCTCCGCCGGCACCAGCGCGTAGAGGTCTCCGACCAGGAGCGGGTTCAGCGGTCCGCCCGTGCCGGTAATGTTGATCGCCCGGACATCCCGCCACAGGTCGACATCGCTGACGTCGGAGTCCTCCCGGGCGAAGACGCGGATGAAGCCGTCCGGCATGCCCAGCACCATGTTCTCGTCGGCGTCCAAATAGAAGTATCCGATGCCGCCGAAGGACTTGATCGCGTCGGCGAGGGAGCCGCTGTAGGGGGCCTCATAGCTGCGATAGGCCAGCAGGTCGCCATCCGGGCTCAGGGCGACGATGTGTCGAATGAAGGCCCCGGCTGACTGGTTCGGGGGCCTTGTTCATAACTCCAACCAACTGACGAGCGGGTGCGTGGAATTTTCAGTAAGACTTTGTTTTTAAATTTAAAATACTATGGCGTTCGAGGTTAACCCTAAGTCTTGGCCGAGCTTATGAACAAGGCCGGGTTCGGGTAGCCGGAACAGACCGCGATCAGGTTGCCCGAGCTGTCGTAGGTCTGGGCGGCGCAGTTGCCGAGCGTGATGTCGGTTTCGGCGCCGCTGTCCGGATCGAGAAAACTCAACTTGGAGATCAGCAGCCTCTGCACCGCGCTTGCGTTCTCAGGCCCCGCGTCCTCGTAGGTATCGGTGAACCAGGCGTTGTTGTGGATGTTGTTGTACGGGTTCGGCGCCATGAAGGGGTTTTGCCAGGGACCGTCCTGCGCCGCTGCGCCCGATGCGCCGAGGCCCGCAGTCGCCGTGGCGAGGGCCAGCAGCGCCGCCTTGGCGAGGCTGCGGTGCGCCGGCGGCGCGGTGTTTCGCTCTCTCATCGATGCTGCTCCGGTGGTAGTGAAGAAGGAAGCCATGCTATCACGTCGCCGTGATTGAATCGATTCATGGTCGTGCTAGTGACGACATTTTCAACGGCGTCAATTCGACAGCCACTAGAAAATCCTGTCCGGAAAGCTCTGGAGAATCGCCACGCGGAAGCTCGATCAACTCGATTCGGGCACGGACGATAGCCTGGTCAAGGTCGCACCGATTCTGGAACGCCTTGGTGACTTTGCTGCCCTGCTCGGTTCGCCCGAGGACGAAACGGCATTCAAGAGCCTCCGCCAATCAGAAACAACGGGCAGACCATTGGGCAGCGAACATTGGATTGCGCAAGGTGAAAAGTTGACCGGCAGGGTACTAAAACCGCAAAAGCGCGGCCCAAAGCCAAGCGAGCGCTAAGATAAGGCGGTAGATGCTCAATTGGCGCAGGGTCACCGCGGGCAGCCGCAACCGGTCCAACCATTCGCCGATGCGCCCGAACACCCTGCCCTGGCCGGCCACCTCGTCCACCCCCGATTACGCCCGCGCGCCCCTGCGCCGCGCGATCCTGCTTCGCTTGGGTACCAGCCCGAACCATCCTGGTTCGGTCGTTCGCTGCTTCAGCGCAGCTCATCCCCCTGCCTGGGACGATGCTCCCGAGCCGATGCCGGACTGGGAGCTCCTGCAACAGCCCGCCCCGGACTTCGCGTTCGATCAGCGCATGGCGTGGTAGCCGCCGGCTCTCTCAGGAGACGGTGAAGCCCCGCTTGTGTTCCGGCGCCACGCTGCACCGCAGCTGAGAGCCCCAATATCCCACAGCGCCTGCACCGCCCCGACACCCGTCAGCCTCGCTGTTCGGTGTTGACCACAGATCACGCCCCCGCTAACGTCCTCTTCCGAGCCTACTTGGACGCTTGGGGTGGCTTGGATTTCCTATCCGTCTGCCGGGCACTATGTAGTAAACCGTAACCGTAATCTGCTAGGTTTCAGCACCGAAATCATTTACACGTAACACAGGAGAACCAGCTATGCAAATACGACCCAAATCGCCGCGCAACTCTCTCTTCGTGTCGGCCTGCTTAATCGTCGGCATGGCCTTCGCCGGCGGTGCGCAAGGTGCGTTCGTCTACAGCTTTTCGGGGACCGCGGGCACCAACAGCACACTCGACTTGGGCGGCGGCCCAGTCGATGTCGGCGGGGCCGAGTTCACGGCAAGCGGCAGGGTGGAGAACGACACGGATCTTTTACCCTCTGATCCCGAAGCCGGCCTTTTCGCCGCAACCACGACCTATGACTTCGGCCTTTTCGGCACCTTCGTGACGGACCCAGGGACGGACTACTATGTCCAGCAGTCGGACGGGGTGGCGTCGTTCCTTGGTTTGGTGGACGTTACGCTTACCGGCGGATTTACTCCGATCGGTTCCTTTTCGATTACCGATCCAAACCTGCCGGCGGTGCTGGGTACGGTGACGTTTTCCGTTAATTCGGCCAACTCTTTTCCCCGTGTGCAGCAGAATGCCGCCGGGTATGAGTTGGACCTTCGGCCGACCGTTAATATTGGCGCCGCGACCACGGCAATTCCCTTACCAACATCCCTGGCTCTCCTCGGTCTCGGGCTGCTCGGTTTGCGCCTTAGCCGTCGATCCCCCTGTCCCGCGCGCAACGCCGGAGAGGTTGACGGCGTACCCTCTTCGGGATTGGGATGGTCCGGGACCGGACTTGGGCGGAAAAAGGGGAAAAAGGGGCCAGGCTCGAATGGCGCTAACTTAAGCGCAACTGCCTGAAAATATCGGGGAGATAGGCCGGCCGGGATGCCATATCGTGGCGGTGCCTAAACCAGCCACCCCGGAGCCGACCTGCCATGCAGGCTAACTCCGCCACCGTCGCGCGGCAACGCCGTCGCGTGCAGATGCGCATCGACAACGCCGACGCCTACGGTTTATTCAACCTGTTGACCGGACCGCAGCTGCTGGACGAGGTGGAATCGGAACTCCCCGAGCACCGCGAGCGGCTGTTTCCGCCCACCGAGACCTTGCCCGATACCGCGGAGAATCAGGAGGCGTATCCGCAGCCGGGCAGCCAGCGCCCAAGCTTGGGCTTCCCGCAGATGCGCTTGGTGGCACTGTTGTGTCTGGCCAGCGGGGCGTTGCTCGACGCACTGCCGCCAAGTCGATGGTCCTGCTGGGAATATCGCTTAAGCTAGCGCCATTCGAGCCTGGCCACTTTTCACCTCAATGTGGGGTGCTAAATGGAACCTACAATTAGAGAACGAAGATTCTGGCGCGCGGTCGCGTCGATGCTCGGATTGCTCCTATCTGTTTTTGTTGTTGCTAATTCGGTGCATGCTGAAACCGTTCCCTCGGAGGTCACGTTACTGCTTTTCGGCATGCTCGTTGCCATAGGGATTGGGAATGCGATCGCGAACCCGAGGTCGTCGCCAGTCATTCTAACCGAGGCCAAAGAAGCCCAGCTTCGGCTCAGGCAGCATGCCTTCGGCTTCGCAGTCAGCTTGATTCTGATTGTCTTAATGATGCTGACCGAACAGCACAGCTCTGGTTTGGCTTTTCTGTTTTCGCCCATCATTGCGTTGCCATTCGTTTTGCTTCTTCGGGCACGGTTGATTAAGGGCAAAGTGTCAAGGTAATTGGCCTTGATCATCGTTCCGGCCAGTAGGGTGGACGAGCGATAGCGAAGTCCACCGGTCTTCGCGCCGCCGCGGGTGGACTGCGCTTCGCTTGTCCACCCTACAAGCCTGCGATGCGCTCGCTGGCCGGAACCATGATCAAGTCTCGGTAATTCAAATGGTAGAGTGTCACCGTAGTTCAGGCTGGGACAACATCATGCGAAAAGAGTATGGGAAGGCGCTGCGCGATGCGTTCGATCGACAAATGAAAGCGAAACTGCCCGCGTTTCGGCCACTCAAGACCGAGTCAATGTACATTTTTCCTGGTGAACAGGTGTACTATCGAATGCCAAGGGAACCGATCAATTGCATCATCATCTTGGTACCCAGCCGAACGGACACGGACGAATTCACGATCGAGATCGGCTGGTCGAAGCTGGGCCGATTTCCCGAGTGTATGCGTCCGTGCTTGGAGCCACCCACCTCGGCGAGGGCTGAATTCGAGCAGCCTGAGTACATCTGCCGGCTGAGTCATCTTTGGGGCCGGGAAGACGTTTGGTGGCGGGTTGGGAGCGCCGCAAAGCTCGATCTTCTGAATCCTGAAGACCAAGTCAAGGCGCTGATGGCCCGAGTGCGGTCGGTTTCGCCTGAAGAGGCGAAAGCGGCCGTCCGGGGTCCGGTTGATGAAGCGATCTCCCAGATCACAGCATACGCCGTTCCATACCTTGATGAGTTTGCACGTTCCCAGGGAGCGGTTTAGGGAAGAAGTGACCGCGTTGCAAAGCTGAGCATGCCGTAGTATGTCTCAGCCTTGATCCGATGAAAGGGCCGGGAGTTTCGATGGCTCGGAGCGCACCGAGCGCGCGGCTGAGCACGTTTTGGGCACCGCCTCCGCAACACCGAGGGTCTGCATGATGGCAAAGTCAAGGTCGTGGCGCCGGGGTACTCGGCGGCTGTCGGTCTACAACGACGGTCCTTGGGGCTTCTTGTACGATGCCGTGTATGCCGCGGAGCTGGCCGGCATGCGCGCCGCGGACCATTTGATCGGGGGGGGCTGCCAACGCCGCTGCGGTCGCAACCCTAAGGTCCGGCGGTCTGCTGCTGGCCTGGGAGCTGTTCCAGGATGATCCGATCGAGGTCGAGGTGGCCGTCGCCGGGCGTGGACTGACCAAGAAGGAAAAGGCCGGCCAGCCGTTTCTGCCGATCCGCGAGGGCTGGCTCGATCTGCCGAGCGGGCGACTACGGCTCGAATCTTTGAACAGCCTGGCGATTCAAGGCGAGCAGACCACGGATCGGGGGGCCGAGATCGTCGTCGAGCCGGGGCGCTACCGCGTGTGCGTCGAGACCCTCAACCATGGCGATGCCGACCTGGATGGCATCGAAGGCGAGCTGCCATCGGACTTCATCCGGCTGGTGCGCCTTGCCGATGCGGCGAGCCCTGACCTGGACCCGCTGCTGCGGCTGCCCGATGCAACTGTCACCGAAGCGGCTGCGCCGATCATTGTCGGCGATGTCTTGACGACCGAGACGGTCCGAAGCGCAGCCAGCACCACCGCACTACTGCTGCGCTGCGACCCTGCGCAGACCGAAGCGCTCGGGCTTGGGCTCGGCGACCGTGTGGCTATCGCGATCGGCGACGGCGAGATCGAGGCGGCCTTCAGCGGGTTCTTGACCCCGACCGCATTGGAGCGTCTCCTCGGCCTTCCGCGACCGCTCGGCAGCGGCGGCATGCTACCCAATTGGCTTGCCCACTTCGCCTTTCTCGACGGCGCGGCGCCGATCGTCATCGAGCTGGAGCGCCGGGAGGCACCCCGACCTGCCGAGGAGGCACCGACCACGGGCAGCGAAGCGTCGTTGCGCAGGCTCGGCGGCGACGGCCTTCCCGCGTTTGCCGGCGACCTGGTGGACAAGGCGCGGATGCAGGGCGGACAACTCCATGCCCATGCCCTCTTCGCCGCCCCGGGGACGCTGCTGTTGAACGTGGCGTTCAAGCATCTACGCAAGCTGGGCATCACGGCGATGAGGCCCGACGAGGCCCCGCTCATGCTCAAGATCGGTGCTCAGGCACGGACCATCCGACTCGATCTGCGCAGGCGTCCCGACGCGCTTTCACAGGCCCAGGAGACCTATTTCGCGGAGCTTGCGCACGGAGAAGCACTGCATGCCAAGCTGACGCTCAGCGTGGCTTGGATTTCCTATCCGTATCCGTATCCGTATCCGTTATCCGTTCCGTTATCCGTATCCGTCGGGCAGGCTGCTGATCTGGGCCAGGGCGGCGGTGAGGTCCGCCTCGAGGCCGCTGATGCGGGCGGTGTCGTTGTAGACCGCGGAGGCCTGCCCCGTGTTCTGGTCGACGATGTCTTGCCACGCGTCCAGCGTGGAGTCGTTCGTGTACATCGTCCCGGCGAAGGGGACGCCGCCGGAGGTGCGCTCGTCGGCCTGAATGCCGTCGATCGCGATGTCGCCGACATAGCCCTTGGTGGCGCCTTGGAGATTGGCGTCGCCGCGACCGTCGGCGATGAAGATGTGGTAATCGGTGAGGCTGCCGAGATCGACGCCGCCGATCACCGCCGCCTGCGCCCCATGCAGCGGCAGCACGGCCGCGAGGATGCCGCCCAGCAGCAGTCGGCCGATGCCGCGGCCGCGTCGCGTCGGACGCTTGCCCGTCGTGCTCATGTGTGGTTCCTCACTGGGGCCTGTGCGCCCCGAGAAGATGCCTGTCAGCGTGCGCAGGACGCCGGGCTTGCGATCGATCATATTGGTCTTGTTCATGTCCAGCCCCGTCCCTAAGGCGCCGTCACGACGGTGGTGACGATGGTGATGGTGGCCGTGCCCAAGGCTGGGACGTTGCCCAGGCTGCAGGTCACCACGCCGCCGGTCTGGCCGCAGGAGCCTGGTGTCGCGTTCGCGGACACGAAGCTGACCTCCGCCGGCAGGGTGTCGGTGACGACCACGCCGGTGGCGTCGTCGGGGCCGTTGTTGACCACCGCCAGGGTGTAGGTGAGGGTCTCGCCGACGACCGGTGAGGCCGGGTCGGCCGTCTTGGTGACCTGGAGATCCGCATCGATGGCAGGCTCGGTCGCGGTACAGAGGTGGTCGAAGTTATTCGACGGGTCGTTATCGACCTCGTTCTGGGTCAAGATCACCACGTTATGGATGTTGTCGACCGGGCAGGAGATGGCACTCGCGGTGGCGCTATCGTTGCCCGAGTCCGGATCGTTCTGGTCGGCCGACACGCTCGCCGTGTTCTCGAGGAGCGCGCTGTCGCCCAGCTCCGCATCGACGGTGGCGGTGATGGTGACCGTGGCGTCGGCGTTGTCGGCGAGGGTACCGATGGCGCATGTGATGGTGCCGGAGCCCGAGCAGGTGCCCTGGGTGGACTCCGCATCCACCAGCGTCAGTCCGGCCGGCAACGTATCGACGACCGAGACATTGGTTGCGGCCGCGTCGCCATTGTTGGTGGCGACCACGGTGAAGACGACGGTGTCGCCTTCGTTGGGATAGGGGGTGTCCACCGTCTTGGTGACAGCGAGATCGGCGTCCTGGACGGTGACGTCGACCGTGTCGAGGACCTCGGAGGTCTCGTTGGAGACAGTTGCCGCCGAGTTGGCATAGACGCCGCCGACCGTGCCCGCCGCGACATCGGCGCTGTAGTCGATGGTGAGGGACGCGCCGGCATCGATGTTCCACAGGCCCCAGGCCGGGGTCGCGGTTCCAACCGTCGGGTCGACGGTGCTGGTGCGCGTCACGGTGCCGCTGCTGCTGATGCTGCTGCTGGCGTAGGTGAAGCCGGTGGGCAGCTGGTCGCTGACTTCGACGTCGGTGGCGGTGGCGCCGCCGACGTTAGTAACGGTCACGCTGTAGCTGGCCTGGTCGCCGGCATCGACGGTGGGCGTCGAGGTGGTCTTGTCGATCTCGAGTTCGACCTGCTGGGGCAGCAGGACGACGGTGACGGCGCGCCAATCCTTATCCGCGCCGGTAGAGAAGGCGCCGGTGCCGGTGCTGCCGCTGGCCGATTGGGTCGCATCGGACACACCGAGGATCACCGCGTTGTCGGCGCTGAGGGCGACCCGCCCGACCGTGCAGGGCACGACGGCGTAGGTGTCGAAGTCGCTATTCTCCTGGGCGAAGATGCGAACGACTCTGGTGTTGGTGTAAGTGGCGGCGTCTGCGGCTGGAGCGGTCGGGGTCTCGCTCTTGTTCCCCGCGCCAGCGCTGTCGGCGATTGGCGTGTTCTGATCGACCCCGGTGTAACGCTCGATGGAGCCGGCGATCTCGTCGCCTGCTAAACCCGTCGTGAAGACGTACGGTCCTTCCTCGTTGGCCCCGGCGAGCTTGTAGAAAACCGCTAGGGTCACGGCGCCATCGCGTTGGCCCTGATTGACTTCGGTCCAACCGCTCGGCGCAGAGATGTTCCTGGCGTCGTTGACGACAGCAATGCTGGCCAGCAGCAGATCGCCCTCGGCCGTGTCGATCGGCTTGCCCAGAGAGACACTATCGACGTCTTTATCCAGCTCGGTCGCTTCCTGCAGAGAGCCGAAGGATACGGTCGATTCGCCATTGTTGGCGATGCCGCCCTGAGGCACCAGGGCGATGGTGAGTCCGCGCCAGTCCTTGTCCTGCGAGACCGTGAACTCCTCGGCCCCTGTGGCCCCGAGAAGCGCTTGCGTACTGTCACCGACGAACAGGAGCACGTTGTCATCGGACGTAATATCGACCCGCCCGGTCACGCCACCGAGGCTCGAGGTGCTCAGCTCTCCATCGGCCTGGCCGAAGGTCCGAACGACGAGGGTGTCGTCGTAGCTCGTGGTGACGCACGGGGCGGTCGGCCCGTCGTCGCCGGCCGTCTTGCCCTTGCCGTTCTGGGCGCCCGAGGTATCGACGGGGTTGGTTGCGTCGACCCCCGTATAACGCGCGATGGACCCGGCCATCTCCTCGCCATCCGCATTTTGCGTGAAGGTGTAGCCAGCGGGCTCCGAGCCGCCGGCGATCTTGTAATAGGCCGTGAGCGTGACATTGCCCGCCTGCTCGCCCTCGTCGATCAGGGTCCAGCCCGTCGGCGCCTGGATGCTGCGCGCGTCCGTCTTGGACGCGATGGTCGCGAGGAGGAAATCGCCGGAGGCTGTACTGCTCGGCCGACTGATGGTGAGGCTGTCGACATCCTTATCGGTCTCGACGGCGGTCGCCACCGAGCCGAAGGCCGGCGGGGCGGCAGACGCCTGGACCTGGAACAGTGCGAGGCAGAAGAACACGAAGAGCCCCGCGAGCAGGGTCCCGGTGCTGCGGCCGGCGTCCGTCATGGCAGTGCCGGCGACTTGGTGCGTTCGATTCATGATCTTGCTCTCGGGCGGGAGCCAATGCGTGTTCTTCATGTCGCTCCGCTCCTCAGTTGACCGTCACGACGACGGTGACGGTGGCGCTACCCGGGAAACCGAGGGTCCCGAGCTCGCAGACGACGCCATCGGGGTCGGAGCAGCTGCCCTGGCTCGGTGTCGTCGAGACATGGGTGACGCCGGCCGGCAGACTGTCATTGATGGTGACACCGGTCGCCGCGCCCGGGCCGTTGTTGGTGACCGTTATGGTATAGGTCAGGTTCTCGCCGATCCTGACCGGATCGGGACTCCCGGACTTGGTCACCTGTAGGTCGCTGCCAGCGTTGAGCACGACGCGATAGTCTTCGACCTCGCCGTCGCCGGCCTCGGCCCCGGTCAGGAAATCGTCTTCCGACGGCAGGTTCTGCTCGGTACTGTAGCGGAAACGCGCATAGGTCGGACCCGCGGCGGTCGTCGGCGGGATGGTCACCGGGACGTTGATGGTTCCCCCCGAGGTACCGGCCAGGTTGGCCGCGATCTGCTCCCCGGCGTCGTCGAAATCGCCGTCGGCGTTGAGGTCGAACCAGGCGTTCAGGTAACCGCTGTCGGTGCCGTTGGTCGCGACCACCAGAGTGTAGCTGCTACCGAGGTTGAGGTTTTGGTCCTGCAAACTGGTGCCTGTCAGAGTGACGCCGTCCTCGTCGTTGCCGGAGCCGTTCGGCTCGGTGGCGGTATTGTCATCGCCATCGGCACCGGCGCCCGATTGGCTGACGGGATCGGCGTCGTTATCCGGGCGCAGGGGGCCGAGGTGGACCGGGCTGGGGGTCGCATCGAACACCGGGATCGAATGCACCGCGACGCCGTAGCTCGTCGGGGCGTCGCCGAAGTCGCTGCGCTCCGGGTCGTTACAGGCGATGGACTCGTAGTCCCGCGCGGTGACATTGTAGTCGGTGATGATCGCAGACGGAGTGGTGCCGAAGGGCGGCGAAACCTGATCGATCTCGTGGATGTAGGGAATGCCAAAGTCAGAGAAGTCGGCCTCGTCCTCCATGTACTGCTTACCGTCGGCGCCGAACGCGTAGCCCTCGCCGTCGATCTCGTCCTCGACACTCCCGAGCAGGACAGTCGCTCCGGTGGTCAGGTTGATGCTGTAGATGCGCGGATTAATGCCACCGGTCAGGTTGATCGCGCCGTAGAAGCTGTCGCTGGCAGACTCGTAGGCGAGGCCGGTGAGGAAGGATGCGGCACCGGTGATATTGATCGGATAGCCCGTCTCCACAGCCCAGCTGTTGTTCGGATCCCACTTGTAGATCTGTCCCTGGATGCTACCGCCATCGGACTCGCCGACCGCGGCATAGAGAAATTCGGTGCCGTCGGCCTGGGTCTCGAAGATAGCGCCCTCGACCGCACCAACAGCGCCCGACGGCACGATATCGGCCTGGACCAGAACCGTAGTGGCGGTCGGGTTCGGGCTGGTGCTGAAATCGACCGTCGCCTCGTAGAGATCACAGGGTGCGGCGTTGTCTGCGGCGCACTGGAACAGATACATCTTCTGATTGGACGGACGATAGGCCGAGCCCTCGCCGTTGAAGCTCGTGCGGGCGCCTGTCAAGGTCACATCCAAGTAGCTTGGCAACGGCGAGATACCGGAGTTCGGGACCACATAGATCAGGCGGCCGGGGCTGGTATCCGTCATCGCAAAGCATTTGGCGACACCGGCCGCGGCCTGTCTCGGCGCCAAGGGTGCGGCCACGGCCAAGATCACTGCCAACGCAAACATCGCGCGAGACATGGAGACGGCGATGCCTCGGCGACCGGCATGCGCTTTCGCGTTCGGGGCTGCGTCTTGTGGCCGGAGAGAGTCCATAGCGTGCCTCATGGGAACGTCTGCCGCAGCCCGCGGCGCGTGGGTTGAGCCTGTCTGATATCGACCTCTAGGAGGCTGTCCGAAAACGGAGCGAACGGGTACAATCGCCATCCCTCCCGGACAGGTGGGCGTTTAGCGCTCTGCCAAGATCGCAGAGTGGAGCGGCGCACAACGATTATTGCCCTGTGCCAAGGCAAACGGGGCGCTCGGATACTCCGTTTCCCATTCCGTGCACGGCTGATATGAATTGATAACTAGGGTGATCATGAGCAAGCAGACCATCCCATTCAAAAAAAGCCCGATCGAACATGATCCGGACATCTTGTCCCCGAGCAATCTATTCGATCTGCTCCCGAAGGATCATGACTGCTCTATCTCTAAAGAGATCTTACGGCAACTCGACATGACCGAGGTCGAACGCAAGTACAGTCCTGAAGGACAGCATGCTTAGCATCCGAAACTGCTTGTCTCCATCCTGATCTATGCGTACAGCCACGGAGTATTCAGCGCTCGGGAGATTGAAAGACGCTGCGGCCAAGACCTCGCCTTCATGTCTATCTGCGAGATGCATTGCCCGAATTTTCGCGTATTAAGCGATTTCAGGAAAGACAATTCGGAGTTTTTTCATGATTGTTTCAAACAAACGGTGCGATTGGCGATCGAGCTGAAGCTCGCCTCGTTGGGGCATATCAGTCTCGACGGTTCGAAATTCAAAGCGAACAGCTCCAAACACAAGGCGATGAGCTACAAACGTTTGAAAGAGAAAGAAGCGGAGTTGACGGCGGAGATCGAGGAGCTGGTCGAGCAGGCGGCACGGTGCGATCGAGAAGAAGACGCAGCTTACCAGGAGCGAACCGGCTACGAGATACCTGAGGACTTAAAACATAAGGAAAAAAGACTGGAGACTGTCCAAGCGGCCAAGCAAGCGCTGGAGGAACGCGAGGAAGCGCTGAATCCCGGCAAGACGATCGAAGAGAAAAAACAAATCAGCTTTGCCGACAAAGACGCCAGGATCATGGGCAAGCAAGGCAACTTCGACTACCGTTACAACGCTCAGATCAGTGTGGACAGCGACCATCAAATCAGCGTCGGGCAACACCTGAGCCAACATGCCAACGATAAACAGGAAGTTGCGCCGGCATTGGAAAACGTCCGAGCTGCCACGGACGGACGGTTGCCGGAGAAAATGAGCGCCGATAACGGCTATCTATCGGGAGACAACCTCGAGGCATTGGAAGACAGTGGAGTGGATTGTTACATCGCGACGAGTAAAGGTGAAAAAAAGGACGAAACGCCACTGGACGAATCAGCGCGAAAGCTGGTGAAAGCCGATTTCGAATACGATCCGAAGGAAGACTGTTTCACTTGCCCGGGCGGACAAATCTTGGTTGTGGTAGGAGAAACGAAAAACGGAGAAAAAACCGACCAAGGTCGCGCTGAAACCTGTGCCGCCTGCCCATACCGATCGCGTTGCTGTCAATCGAAAAAGGGAGAAGCCCGTACGATCAATACGGACGACAAAGAACCTCTACGCCAACGAATGCATGTCAAAATGGAACAACAGGAAGCCAAGGACGTTGATAAAAAACGCAAGAGCATCGTCGAATCGGTTTTCGGTCAGATAAAGAATACGGGTTTTCGCGGTTTCGGTGTGCGCGGGAAAGAAAAAGCGGCCGGGGAATTCTCGCTGGTTTGCGCGGCGCATAACATCAAGAAAATCAGCAAGGCGATCATCAAGGGGTTTGTGCGCCCGGAATCAGGGAAACTGGTTGCGAATCCGATCTGATGGACGATCATTTTGCTTGAAGAGACGAAAAACGAGGAATATCGACCATGATATTACTCAAATACCAACCGCCAACGGATGACTGACAAGATATCGATTCTTTTACCCTGAATTGGGTAGGTGTTTAAGTCGGCTGTAGAACCTATTCTCGGACAGCCTCCTAGGCAAACCATCGACGAATTGCACGCAATGGCCGTGGACGACGGCGCCGGTTTCGCTAGGGTATGTCATATTTGCCCGTCCCGGTCGCTGGTCGCGATCACAGTGTCGATTCGGCTGGCACCGGTAGCGATGGCGCCGAGCTCGCAAGTCGCGCCATGGGGCATGGAGCAGGCAGAGCCGACCAAATTACCCATCTTGAAGCCCCAGCCGGACGTCCCGGTCAGGCTGAAGTTCTCGTCGCAGGGCTGCACCGTGCGGCTGTCGCCGTCGATGATCGCGTCGAAGCAGCTCGATGAAAGATGGGTAAAACCGGAGAGGCCGCAGCCGCCGCCACTTACCGGACCTGGCACCTGCGATGGCGGGTCCAAATCACAGAAACTATCGACCGTACAGCCAGCGCCGGGCATGCCGTTGTCGACGCCGCACATGTCCGCCTTCGCGTGCACGTCCGAGGCAAACAGCCCTGAGACGATCAGCGCCGTGAGGCTGACCGCCGAGAGGCTGATCAGGTGCCCTCGGGAGCTAAGACCTTGCTTGTCGCGGATTTTCTTTATCTCTGGGTTCCGGCGGTGGCGGGCGGTGTCGAGCGCCCGTGTGTCTAGCTTGCTGTGTCGTCGATCGTAGGCGCTGTGCGAAAGCATGGCCCACGGCCCAAGTCGGTTCGGGCGCCGAGGCGTCCGATGAACGAGTTCTTCTCCGGGGGCGCTTCAGGTGCGCGACGCCGGTCACTGGTCGGGATGTGCCAGCAATGACGCCGCGGCGACAGCGTGGCCGCGACCGTTATCAGGTCCGGAACGTCCCGATGCCTTTGGGTCCTTCTACTTTGTCTGAGTCGGCAGCCGTCGGACACGGCGCCGTGGGGGTGGGTGAGTAAGTCTCTGATCGACCGAGTTTTTTTGGCCGATCACGGCTGCGCGCCCACACCCTTCTTCGCATTGTTTATGGTCGCTCGTGTGCGGTCTGTTGAAGTCTGCGCACGCCGACGAGGGGAGCCCTGCGGCTCACCTTTCGATAGTTTAGACCCTTGCCTGATTTCTGACAAGTATAACCTCAACCGGCGCGGATGGCAGCATGAAATCTGACCATGCCGCTCGGTTTGTGTCGCGCTTTCCGTTACAAAGAGGCCATCGTCTTACGAGATCCCGTTCTCGGGAGGGGTCGCGGCGAGCCATGGCTTGCTTCGGGTCGGCTGCAGGGCTTGCGCGGCGCGCGCGCCCGCGCGCATGCTTTGGTGCATTTTGGGATAGGAGAAACCGCCCTGCCGCCCGGTGCTTACGATGGGGGTTGTCCGATGCAGCCAGGACAGCACCTGCTCCAGATGCGCCTCGAAGCCGAGGGAGAACATCGGGTAGGCGTGGCGATCGGTCTGGATGTAGGTCGATACCACCTCGCTCGGCGTACACAAGCCCTCGGCGGCCACCGCTCGGAGCGTCTCCGCGATGGCCTCGGGACTGCCCTGCCAGACGGCGTCGCCGAACGCACACATGCGTTCCACGAGCAGCAATGTATGACCTTCGGGCTCGATGATCACACCGGCGTTCTTCGGCTCCGAGATGCGATGGAAACAGCGCTCGCGGTAGTAGGTGTAGAGCGGTTGCATGCAGCGCTCGCGTTTCACCAGCAGGCCGTACACGGCCATGGGCCGATACTCTAGGCAGGCGGCAGCGGCCTGGACCGCCGCCGGCGCCTGATCGCCCAAGAGCTCGACCAGGCTCGTCAGCGGGATGGTGGATACCGCGACCGCGAAGGGCCGTTGCCGCCGCTCGCCGCCGGCTAGATTGTAGGTGACCCGGGGCTGGCCCTGCGCGGCGAGGTCGATGGCCTCGACCTCCACAGCGGTCAGCACCTTTGCGCCCAGGCGGATGAGCTCTCCGGCCAATGCCCGCGCCAGGGTGCCGGCGCCGCGGCGGGAGTAGTAGAGGGTCTCCTCCGCCAGGGCGCTCTCGACGCGCGGCGCCGGCAGCTTGATGCCGAGGTTGCCGAGCAACTGCCGCACGGCGTCCAGCGCCGTGAGCCGCGGCATCTTGCGGGCGACGAAATCCGCCGACAGGAGCCGGGGAGGCTTGCCCCAGTAGCGCCCGGTGAAGTCTTCGAAAAAGGAGCGATAGAGCGGCGCCCCGTAGAGCGCGATCAACGCCTCCTCGGCGTTCGCCGGGTTGCGGGGACCGCCGAAGGCGTTGCGCATGCCGACCCACAGCAGCCCCAGCATGCCCGAGGCCAGCTCCGCCGGCGGCATGGCGCGGAGCAGGTCCGCGAAGCGCAGGGGGTAGCGGAAGTCGTGCCCGCGCCAGCGGATGCGCGCATCCAGGGCCACCTCGATGGCTTCCCCCCCCATCAGGGTCAGCAGGTCATCGCGCAGCGCGGTATCGAAGCCGTGCAGCATGTGCACGCCGAAGTCGTGGGGGTTGCCGTTGTGCTCGACGCTGGCGGCCAAACCCCCGACCCGGGGTCTGCGCTCCAGCAGCAGCACGGGCCGGCCCTCGCGCGCCAGGGTCAGCGCGGCATAGAGCCCGCAGACGCCGGCGCCGAGAACCAGATGCGTCGGCGCCTCGCTCATGCGCCGGCCTGGCGCGCGAGCAGCGCCAGCAGACCCTCACTCAACAGGGTTGGATTGTCGCGCCTGATGACCTCGCCACGGCGCACGGGCCGGCGCAGCACGCCGCCCGGCTCGTCGTGGATGCAGCCGATGGGCAGGGCATCGACCGCGTCCTCCGCACACAGCAACTCCCCACGCACGTCGGCACTGCCGATGGCGTGGACGAGGCGGTGCCCGGCGGGGAGGTCGCGCTTCGCCACCGCGACCACCTGGTTGAGGGGCGCTCCCCGGCGCAGCACGGCGCGCCCGTTCAACGCCGCGGAGGCGATGGCCAGCGGCGTTTCGACGTGACAAAGGTGGCAGGGGCGGTAGTGGAGGTAGTAGGGTCCGGGGCCGAGCTTGTAGTAGTCGAGCAGGAAGCGCTCGTCCGGATCATCCATATGGCCAATGGCATACACCCCGCCGCCGGGCTCGGCGCCGAGCAGATAGTCTACCTGCGGGCGCGCCAGGGCGGCATCCAGATCGAACAGGCGCAGGGCGTCCTTCACATTGCCGGCCGCGGGCCCGCGCATGCCGCCGGGCGGCGCCCGCAGGCCCCTGGCATCGCCGATGAGCGCCATCTCGATGGCGAGCTTGGTGCCGTCGGTGTAGGCGCAGCAGGACCCTGGGTCCAACCGGCGCTTGGCGGCCTCCTGCGCCAAGCCGGACGGCGTCGCATGCCGATCCAGAAAGCCCTTGATGTTGCCGGCCTGCACGATGCGCCAGCCCCAAAGCTCGATCTCGTCCAGCAGGCGCGCGAGGACGCCGTGCTGGTCGCCGGCGTCGCTGGTCGCGATCAGACCGGCGGATTGCGCCGCGGCGTCTACCAGGCGACCGAACAGCAGATCGGCCTCGGCATTCATCCAGACGACGTGCGCCCCGCACTCGACAGCCCCGAGGGCGACCTCTGTGGCGGCGACAATGGCCGTGCTCGCCTCGACGAGCACATCCACCGGGTGCGAGTCGAGCAACGCCAGCGCGTCCGCGCCCCAATGCCCGGCGGCGCCAACGCCGGCCGCCCGCTCTGCCCGCTCGGGCAATAGGTCGGCCGCCCAGCACAGGGCCATGCCCGGCGTTCGGCGCACCGCGGCGGCGATGCCGAGGCCCATGGCCCCAGCACCATTGATGCCGACCCGGATGCGGCTCCCCTCCCCCTCGCGTCGGCGCAGCCGCTCGATCATTGCGGCGCATCCATATAGTGGCGCGCCCAGATCTCCAGGATCAGCAGCGCCGCCCATTGCTTGGCAGCGATCAGCGAGCCGGCGCGGGCGCGACGGCGCAGGGACGCAATCCCCGCCGGTAGGAACCAGCCTCGACGGCGCAGGCTGTCGGGGCTCAAATAACCGGCATCCAGCGCGCCGAAGGTGGGGTCGCGGACGGTCGCGACGGCCGGGGGCGAGAACGCCTGTTTCGGCCGTGCCGAGGCGCGCAGGCCCTGTTTGCGCGCCATCTCGCGCCAGGCGATCTTGTCGCGCCAGCCGTTGCAGCGCCGGGTCATGGGCAGGCCCCCTGCGTAGTCTCTGAGCGATCTGTCCAACAGCGGCATGCGTACCTCGACAGCTCGGGCCATGGCGATCTTTTCGTGGCGTCCGATGACCCATCCCGGCAGCCAGCCCTGGCATTGGGCATTGAGGATTTCAGGGAGTCGGTCTGATGTCAATGGCTCCAGATCGGCCAGATCCCGATGCCACTCGGCGCGGAGATCGGGATGCACCAGACCGGTCATCTCAGCAGGCGTGAACAGCCGGCGCAGTCCATCGGCGCGCTCTCGCGGGCTGGACGCCTGCCAACCGCGCAGCCAAGCGGCGATGCGCCGCAGCTCTTCCCGGCCGAGGGCCTGCCCGAGCCCGGCGCAGCGCGAGGCCAAGGGCCCGGCGCGTCCCATAGCGGCCGCCAACAGGGGCAAGCCCCAAGGCACGGCGCTGAGGCGTCCGGCCCACAGGTGGGCGCGGTGAAAGCTGTAACCGCAGAACCATTCGTCCGGGCCTTCGCCGGACAGGACGGCGCGCAGGCCGAGGCCGGCGGCGCACTCGGCCAGCAGGTCGAATGCGACGATGATGATATCGCCCACGGGGTTCTCCGCACCTGGTGCTGATGGCCTTTTTGCAGCGGGTTGTCAATGCCGAGGGGACCATCGAGTGCGAATATGCCATCGGCCGCGGCCGCATGGATCTGTGCCTGCGTTACCGCGACCTGACTTTGGGATTGGAACTGAAGGTCTGGCGTAACGGCATGTCCGATCCGCTGGCCCAGGGCCTGACACAACTCGACAACTATCTGGCAGGCCTCGGTGTCGACAGCGGTTGGCTGGTGATTTTCGACCGCCGCGATGCACAGCCGCCGCTGGCCGAGCGGCTTGCAACCGAACATTGCCGCAGCCCGCAAGGCCGCTCTGTGCAGCTCATACGGGCCTGACCATCGCTATCCAGTGCTCCGCTGCGAAAATGCCGAGACCCATTCCAGGATGGTTTGCCTTGCCGATTCCGTGTCGGCCTGGAGGCCGACACTCCCGGGCGCGGGCCGCTCCAGCCGGGAGTGTCGGCCTCCAGGCCGACAGGTCTTAACGTTAAGGTGATGAACGGTATCGGAGTTCCTGCACCGCGGCACTAGTGCAGTGCCGGGGCCGGCCACTTGGCGATCTGGCGGCGCAATACCTCGGTCACGGCCTCGGGCACGCTCGATACCGCGGCCTGGCGCATGCCATCGGCAAGAAAACCGGGCATGTCGTAGGGCAGTCGACGGCCCATCAATTCGAAGGTATGTTCCATCAGCTCAGCATCCAGCGAACGGGTGGCCGCGATGCCGGCATTCAGATTGATGACACGCCAGGGACGCTAGGCGTTGCCCCGGTCCTCATCCAGCCGCAGGCGCTGCGATGCAGCTTCAATGACCTCCTCCATCAGCCCGCCAATGCCCGGTCGCATAAGAGATCGTCTTGGCCAGAAAAACACTGCCGCTGCTCTCGGGACCACAGATAACCCAGCTATTCTTCATCACGGTAAGGACCTCATGATTTGGACAAACAAGCTTCGCAGCACGTGCTCACCGGCGACTCGGAGAGCTTGCGGGCCATACCCGACGATCGGTTCGGGGACACGCCAAGGGAACGTGCCAACGGCAGCAGCATCAGCCCGCCGTCCGACGCAGGTCCGCGGGCGGGTGCCCGCGCCCTGCGCGCGGCGCGGTCCGGCCCGGCGGCAGCCTCGGCACCCGGCCTGATAACGCACCCTCGACCACGTCCCGCGTCGACATGATATCCGGGACTTGGGCAGTCTGCGTATACTGGCTGATAATGCCCGCCCCCCCTTCAGGCAAGCCCGACCGATGACCGACACCCCCAAACGCGACATCCTGATCACCAGCGCCCTGCCCTACGCGAACGGGCCCATCCACATCGGCCATCTGGTGGAGTATATCCAGACCGACATCTGGTCGCGCTTCCAGAAGATGCGCGGCCACAACTGTTGGTATGTCTGTGCCGACGACGCCCACGGCACGCCGATCATGCTCAAGGCCCGCGCCGAGGGGATCACCCCGGAGCAGCTGATCGCGCGGGTCGCCGAGGAGCACAAGGCCGACTTCGCCGCGTTCCGGGTCGGCTTCGACAACTACCACTCGACCCATTCGCCGGAGAACGAGCAGTGCGCGACGCTGATCTATGAGCGCAACCGCGATGCCGGCCACATCGCGCGGCGCACCATCGATCAGGCCTATGACCCGGTCGAGCAGATGTTCCTGCCCGACCGCTTCATCAAGGGCGAGTGCCCGAAGTGCGGCGCGCCGGATCAGTACGGCGACAACTGCGAGGCCTGCGGTGCCAGCTACTCGCCGGCGGAGCTGAAGAACCCGCGCTCGGCGGTCTCCGGCGCGGTGCCGGAGAACCGCGAGTCCGATCACTACTTCTTCAAGCTCGGCGATTTCGAGGCGATGCTGAAGGCCTGGACCCGCGGCGGCAGCCTCCAAGATCAGGTGGCGAACAAGCTCGACGAGTGGTTCGAGGCTCGCCCCGCCGCCGAGCTGACACCGCAGGCCCTCGCCGCCATCGCCGAGCAGGTGCGCGTGCGGGTGCTGCGGTGGTTTGCCCGCAGCGGCCTGATCGAGCCCGCCGATCGCGCCGGTTGCAGCCCTGGCGGATGAGAGCCTGCATCGAGAGGCAGACGACGGAATCCTGACTATACTGTATATAAAAATAGCCCATGATTTCGCCGCCAAACGGATGCCGACATGGCCGCCGCGTCACCGGGATGCGGACCTGCCCCGTACTGCCGCCGCCATCCCGAGCAAACCGTCCTCTACCAAGTCGTCCAGCAGCACCTGGAAACCTATCTGGCGCTCGCGGGGGAAGACGACTGGGACGGGCAGCGCGTGCCGGCCTACGTGGAGCGCGAGTTCCGCCACTACCTCGAATGCGGCATCCTCGCCTACGGTTTCGCCCGCGCCCGCTGCCCGGACTGCGGGCATGACTTCCTGGTCGCCTTCTCTTGCAAGGGGCGCGGACTGTGTCCGTCGTGCAACGCCCGGCGGATGGCGGAGACCGCGGCGCACCTGGTCGACCACGTCATCCCGCCGCTGCCGGTGCGTCAGTGGGTCCTCTCCGTGCCCAAACGGCTGCGCTGGCCTAGTTGAGATCAGGTGGAGCGCGAGCCGCGGGCGATCAGCGCCGTACTGCATATCCTGCTGCGCGTCATCGAGGCCCATCTGCGCCAGGGCAGCGGCGCCGGCGCGCAGGCCCGCTTCGGGGCGGTGAGCTTCATCCACCGCTTCGGTGCCTCCCTCAACCGGCACGTCCATTACCACTGCTGCGTTATCGACGGGGTCTTCGAACCGGTCGAGGAGGCCGATGATGTCCCGCAATCCGTGCGCTTTCGCCCCGCCGCCGAGCTGACACCGGAGGCCCTCGCCGCCATCGCCGAGCAGGTACGCGTCCGGGTGCTGCGGTGGTTTGCCCGCAGCGGGCTGATCGAGGCGGACGACGTGCACGAGATGCTCGCGTGGGAGAACAGCGGGTTCTCGCTGGATGCCGCGGTGCGCGTGGGCGCGCATGATCGCGCCGGTCTGGAGCGGCTGCTGCGCTATTGTGCCCGCCCGCCGTTCGCGCTGGAGCGTCTGGAACTGCTCGACGCCGAACGGGTCGTCTACCGGTTGCCCAAACCACAGCGTGACGGCACCACGGCGCTGACGCTCACCCCGCTGGAGTTGATCGACCATCTCGCGGCACTGATCCCGCCGCCCAGGCGCCACCGCCATCGCTACCACGGCGTGCTCGCGCCAAACGCGCCGCTGCGGGCGGCTGCCATCGCCTTCGGGCGCGAGGTGGCGGACGCGACCGGCGCACCGACCGAGGTCGGTTCACCGCCTGCAACGCCGGTCTCCAGGACGCGTTCGCCGGCGCGCTACCTCTGGGCCATGTTGCTGGCCCGGCTGTTCGAGTCGCTGCCGCTGGTCTGCCCCAACTGCGGCGCGGACATGCGCATCATTGCCTTCATCACCGAGGCCGTGCCCGTCGAGCAGATCCTCACCCACATCGGTGAGCCACCGCGTCCACCCCCGATCTCGCCCGCCCGCGGACCGCCCGCCTGGGACGAGGCACCCGAGCCGATGCCGGACTGGGACCTCCTCCAGCAGCCCGAGCCCGACTTCGAGTTCGATCAGCGCGTCTCCTGGTAGCCGCCGTCTCTCTCGCAGGGAACGGTGCAGCCCCGCTCGTCTGCCGGAGGCACGCTGCCCCGCAGATGCGCGCGCCAGCACCCCAGAACGCGCGCGCCTGCAACGCCCCGACGCCCGTCAGCCCCGCAGTTGGGCATTGACCCCGCACCCCACCCCTGCTAACCTCCTTACCTTGGGCCAACCTGGACGCTCAGGGTGGCTTGGATTTCCTATCCGTAACCTTGGGCCAACCTGGACGCTCAGGGTGGCTTGGATTTCCTATCCGTAGGCGCTGAGCCCGGAGCGGGTGGAGATCATTCAGCGGTTTGATCCGACCATGGGGAGGTTTGCTGGGTGTGGATTGAGCCCAGGCGGCAATATCGTCAAAAGCGGTCCCGATCAGATCGGCGTAAGTTCTAGGGATGGCTTCCTTCTTCACGCATTATCTCCGTCGCTTCTGGAGGCGAGGTGTCCATGACGGTCGACGCACATGGTTTTCGAGCCAGTAATTCTATTTTCGATGGGGAACGCCTGGGCCATCAGCGCACCGCTCCGTTCAACTTTGCTGAGACGTTCACAAGGCGAAGAGGCACGTTTTTGGCATTCGGCATCGCCTTGAGCATCGCTTGGGCGGCAGAATGCATCGCTATCGAAGACAGCCCTACGGTGGAATCGCAAGTGTTGAAAGGAATTGCTTCCAGCGGAAAGAGCGTTCTGGAGATAGAGGTGAGCGAACCCTTCAATGATTTCGGGAT
This sequence comes from Thiohalocapsa sp. PB-PSB1, assembly GCA_016745215.1. GTDB lineage: Bacteria > Pseudomonadota > Gammaproteobacteria > Chromatiales > Chromatiaceae > Thiohalocapsa. The sequence goes on along the minus strand of CP050890.1, from coordinate 631,551 downwards.
TCCCGCCAGCGCTGATGATTGTGATCACGGATGCCCGACGAGCGATTTTTGCGCCTTCCCGGACTCGAGTCAAGACCATATGCCCCTTACAACAATATCATCGCGCGGGGCAGGATTCATCGCTGACTACGAAAGTCTGTGCTTGACCGCGTATTACGCAACGTGTGAGGAAAAGGAAGATGGCAAAACGACAATTGGATGGGGGCACCTAGAGGACCCGAAGGATCTTGATGGAGAGAGACGATTCCCTATCGGTACCCGCATCAATTGTGAGCAAGCGCGAGAACTCTGGCTAGGTGATATACAATACTTTGTGGACCATGTGCATTCGAAATGGGATGAGAAAGCGATCACGATTACGCAACATCAATTCGATGCGCTTGTCTCCTGGTCATTTCAAACGGGCGGAGGGGATTCCTTGGTTTGGGATGCACTCAATGATGGTGACGTTTGGCTTGCTATATATGAAATATCACAGTGGAGAGATTACGGAAAGCAATCCTATCCTGGCGTTCTTTCTCGGCGCAGTGATGAGTATGAGCTATTTATGGGTGGGGATGCCACCAGGGATTTTCCTCCAGAGGGAGGGAGTCCCATTGACTACTATGCAAAGGTCGAAAACGGTGAAGGGTATCTGCTCGTAGAGCATATCAGTAACGCGATAGCTAACGGCCTAACAGCGGGGACACTTTCTGATGCCGACCTGATGCTGATGAAGAATCAGGCGCTTGCAGGTGGTCGCAGCAGAACGGACAACGAGTACTACGAGGCGATCGCAAGAGGAGAGCTGGTTGCTCGCCCCAATGAGGACAACACGGTAATCGGAACTGACGGCGACGATTCGGTTGACGCTCGGGACGGCGATGATACGGTTTTGTACAAGTTCCCTTTTCTGGAGTATCAACGCATTTGGAAGCTAGGCTCAGTAATTCTGGTTGAAGGGCCGGAGGGAGTCGATTTCTGGGGAAGAATAGAGTGGCTCCTGTTCCATCGACCGTCAGGTGTATTCGATCTACTATTCAGTACCACGGTCCTCGATCCGTACGACGATGTAGTGTTGCAGGATCTTTCTGCGACGAACAACACCTATCACGACGGATTAGGAAATGTTTGGTACACGAATGCTAACTCCACACCTGCGATGATAACTACACCCGCAGATTTGGATATCCAAACCTTAGAACTCAGCATTACGCCGAGCTACTCGGGGTCATGGATGGCGGAAAACGTCGGCGCGGCAATCCCTATCCAAACGCTCGGCGCGCACAGTGCCGCTAGGTCGTTGTGGGACGCATTCACGGCGTTGTGGAGTGTGGATGTAGTTCACGCGGCGGAAGGGTTGGACTTCGCCGTGTTCATGCTCCGCGACGGCGGCACTCGCTCCATCGGCATCCAAACGAATACAGAAAGCATCGACTTCGGAGACGCCGGGAGTCTTTCGCTGCAAAACTTGATCGACGGCATACCGCCGGAGGACGGCGGCGGCACATCCGGTGCCAGTAACCCAAGACTCTCCGTGACGCCGAGAAACAAGACGGTGCAGCCCGGCGAGTCGGTCGCGGTGCCTTCGCTGTTCCCGATCTATCTATGGACGGACTCGGACGGGGCGTTCGATCTTACGTCCTTCGCGATTCAGGATCGCAGTGTTGGCGGCGGCTACCTTGAATACGCGGGCGCTCGGGCACTGGAGCAGACCATCTATGAGCAGCCGCTCTCGGAGCTGACGAGCTGGCGATTTGTCGCCGCCGACGGGTCGGCGGTGGACGAGATCGGCTTCAACATCATCCAGGCCGACGGCGACTTCAGCCCGGCGCTTTCACCGGGTGCTAGGGTGACCACAGTCTCCGCGAACGACCCCGATCCGCCGACGGAGCCGCCGGTCTACGCCGACACCATCGATATCGACAACGGCGACGACGGCGATGAGCCTTTGGAGAGTGATTTTGCCGAGTTCTACATCGAGCGCAGGGGCGACCTCATCGGCGACGTGGTGCTCTCCTGGCGGGTGTTCGGTATCGGCAACGATCCGGCCTCGTCGCTCGACTTTGAGAGAGACAGTGGGCGCGTAACCATCCGCGACGGCGATGACCATGAGCGGATCACCATCATCTTCAACGACGACTCCCTATACGAGCCCGACGAGGAGTTCAAGATCGACTTCGACATCGTCAGCGGCAACGCCGTCTTCTCGGACGACGACGAGACCGCGACCATCGTGAACGACGACGAGGTCTTACCCTGGGATACGAACAGCGACGACCACGCGGACAACCGCAGCGACGCCACCTTCGTCGAGGGAGAATCCTGGGCGCAAGGCTTCATCGAGCGCCTCGGCGACATTGACTGGTTCGAATTCGACCTGCGCGGTGGCGGGCGCTACCTGATCAAAGTCTACGGTGATAACGATACCTCCTTCTTAGATGGCAACAGGGACTACAATGCACCCGCGCTGGGAGAGGCGAAGGCTTATCTCTATCGCGCGAATGGGAGTTTGATTGCCCAACTGGACAACGATACCGGCTCGGTGATTACTAGCTCGGCCAGAAGCAAGTTTGAACTAGAACTTGAAGGGCAACCCGATCAGACCGTTTATCTGTCTGTTCGAAAGATGGGCGATAACGACGTTGGTCAGTATTTCGTACAAGCCCAGGTCCGCACAGAGCCGGACGATCTGCCGGGCGATACCGCGACACACGCGCGGCTTTCTCTGGACGAGCCATTTCTCGCGTTTCACGAGCGTGAGCTTGATGACGACTGGTTTGCGGTCGAGTTGGAGCAAGGCCGGACCTACCGTTTCATGGCATTTTACAAGGACCGGCTGGAGTTGCGTGGGTCCGATCTCTACGATTCCGGTCGATACTTCTTCGGTTGGGATAACCCTATCCTGAGTATCCATGACGCGGAAGGGCAAGAACTCGTATCCACCGATCCGGACGTTCAAGCACCCAGCTCGAACCTACTCACCTTCACAGCAACTGCGGACGGTACACACTACTTTTCGGTCGATGCGGGCGAACGGGGCCAAATGTACCGGTACTACGCCCTGTTCCAAGAGATCACCGACGCGCCGGACGGCGTCCCGGTGATACTCCAGCCAGGCCCGGCAGACGGTGTTGACATCAGTTTCACCAATGGACGCGTGCCAGATCAAACAGGCGTTGATGACGATTTTTTGCGCGCCAACGGCGGTGCGGAATTTGCGTTGCGCTTTGACCTGAGCGGTCTCCCCGCAACCGCGACCCACGCGGACATCGAGGTATTTCTCTCGGCAACGGCCAGCAGCAACGGCACGACGGCGGATCTGGTTATCGATGTCCCAGCGTCCGCCTGGAACGAGAGCTCGACGTTCGCAGACTTGGGAGATCTCCGATTCCATACGGCGATTTCTTCGCCAGTCGTCGGCGAATGGATCAGTATCGACGTGACCACTCTGTACAACCAGTGGCAGTCCGGTGAGCTTGAGAATAACGGCATCGTCATCGGCGACGTCGAGTTCGGCTCGCGTCGTTTGACCTTCTACTCATCAGACTACAGCGACAATCCTTCGTTGCGGCCCCGCTTGGCTGTCTACGGCAGGGAGGCCGAGGCGACCGTCACCGGAACCTTCTTGGCAACCCTGTCGGAGGATGATGCTGCCGTGTATGGAGACCTCGCGATCGCAGGCGCCGGCGCGCCGCCACCCACCTTCGCCGGAGCCGAGGCGTCCGGCGCCCTCGGCGACATCGTGGTCGATGCCAGCGGCACCCAGTGGACCTATACCTTGAACGACACGGCCCAAGCCCTAGACTCCGGGGATATCGTGGTCGACAGCTTGTTCCTGGTCGCCAGCAACGGACTGGTCCAGGAGATCAACATTGAGGTGCAGGGAGTGGACGATTCGCCCAACGCCATCGGCACAACGGAGCGCACCCTGGCCCGCAAGATCGACCGTGTAAACGGCAGCCTCCGACTGGTGGACCCCGACGCCGACGACCCGAACCCCATCCTTCCCTCCGGAACCTCGGAGACGACGCTTGGAACCCTGGAGGTTTTCGGCGATGGCACCTGGACCTACCTTGCCGACCGCGACGAGCGGACATCGGATGTCGCCGCGGTAGACCGTCACGCCATTCAAGCATCGGACGGCTCGACGATCGACTTCAGCTTCACCCTCGACCCAGTGAACTTCTCGCCGCAGGCGTCAGTGGATAGTTACACCCTCGCGGAAGGCACGGAACTAACCGTTGATTCCGCATCCGGCGTGCTCGCGAACGACACGGACCCGGATGGAGACTTGCTTACAGCAGTTCTGGCTAGCGATGTCAGTCACGGTACGCTGACGCTGCGTACGGACGGAGCATTTCAGTACGCGCCTACCCCTCTTTGGGCTGGTAACGACAGCTTCTCCTACACGGTGTCTGATGGCATCCGTGCGCATACGGCGATGGTCTCGCTGACGGTCAACCCGGTGAGCGACGCAGCGCGTATCCTACTCGCACCCGGCCTCAATCTGTTCGGCTACATGATGGAAGTTCCGGAGGCCCATGCCAGTTGCTCAGGCCTGCTCGCTGCGTTGGGGGGTGCGGATGCTGTAGCGGAGCTGGCAAGGATCGATCCGGCGACTGCACAGCTGCAGTCCTGCACCGCCACCGGTGGTGACGATTTCCAGATTGTCGCCGCAGAAGCCTACGTCGTGCGTGCGCATAGGGACGTGTACCTAACGCTGACGACTGAACCGCCTTGCACCGATTTGACCCTGAGCGCCGGCATCAATCTTCGGGGCCACCAAGGTCCAACGGATGGGATGACCTGCTTTAGCTGGTTGCGGCAGCTCGGTCCGGAGCTGGTCGAATCGATCCGCCGGCTCGACCGACCTACCGCGCGCATGCAGAGTTGCGTATGGGGCTCGGACGGCCAGCCCGCAGGGATCGATTTCCCGATTCAACCGAGTGCGGGTTACTGGCTGAGTTCGCCTGCGGGCGGTATACAGGGCTCGCAGTGCCCATAGCTACCGGCCTGATGTTGGGCGCGTATGCGAAGCGCGAGGGCATGTTGCCGGTGATCCGTCGGCCCGACGCCGACATCCACCGCTAAGAGACCTGTGCGCTCCATCACTCGGTGCAGGCGCCCGCACCTGCCGGCGTGGACTTCCCGATCCAGGTGGGAGAAGGCTATCTGCTGGATCTGCGGCAGCCGACCGATCTGTCGCTTGGGGTGTGCCCATAACCTCGCGTTGCAGCGGCCATGCGGTGGAATGAACCTCGGATATACTGCGGTTCGAGTCCTGAAAGAGCGGCGAAGCTGCGGCTGTATACGACCGGTTTTCCCTGGCAATTTTGCCCATTTTTTGCTATAAAACAATGATATAAAAGACTTTTATTGGTTTTTAATTTTTCATTTTGTAGCCATGCAAATGCACTTCGACGCTTGCAACATCATGCTGAACAAGGCGATAATTAGCCATGCACCGGTTCAGCACTGCTTTGCACTTTAAAATCAATAAATTACTTAGATTACTTAGACACCAGTGCTCGCTGTAGCCATTCACGTGAAATTCTGGACCGGGGCTTAAGCCAGTTAGATCAATGGGTTACGTGAATCTTGGCCAGGAAGATGCGATACGACATGAACCTGACCATCTCCATCCGCGACGAGATCTTTGCGCGGGCTGACCGCGAGGCTCAGCGACAAGGTTTGCCGACCGATGAGCTCTTGGTCCAGGTGTTGGCGGAGCATTTCTTGGCGCCGGAGGACGAGTCGATCCCCGCGGGGCTCGATGCGGTCTGCGGCGAGGCGGACCACTCTGACGACGAAAAGAGATTCCTGCGTCGCGCTGCCGGCAAGGCTGCCAGCGCCATCGAGTGGTAACGCACGATATGTTGCGGCAGGGCAAGGTCTGGTGGGCGGATCTCGGTGATCCCATCGGCTCCGAGCCGGGCTATCGCCGACCAGTCGTCGTCGTGCAGTGCGATGCCTTCAACGCCATTCGCAGCCCGGTCGATCAACGCGGGTAGGGCAGGGCGCGATAACAGGCTCGCGGCACCTCGGTGGTACACCGCGGGGGATAGAGTGAAGCTGACAATCACGGCAACGGCCTGCATCACTGCTCCTGTGCGCCCCAACCACACCCGCCGACACCGTCACCTACCAATACGACGCCCTGCACCGGCTGACCTCGGTCGAGTACGCCGACGGCGCGCGCATCAGCTATACCTACGACCCCGCCGGCAACATCCTCACCACGTTGCGCACCAGCCCGCTGGACAGCGACGGCGACGGCCTGAGCGACCACGACGAGACCCACCGCCACGGCACCGACCCGAGGCGCTACGACACCGACGGCGACGGGCTGGGCGACGGCATCGAGCTCGGCCTCGCCGACCTCGACGCGGACCCGAGCACCACCACCGACCCGCTCGACCCGGACAGCGACGGCGACGGCGCGCTGGATGGTTTCAACGGCACCGACCCCTGCGAGGACTGCAACAACAACGGCCTGGTGGATGCCGACGAGTCCTCGCCGACGGCGCCGGAGGCGTTCATCGCCTTCCGGCCCGGCTTCAACCTGTTCGCCTACCCGTCGGCGGTGCCCGCCGATCACGGCGACTGTCGGGGCCTCGCCGCCGCGCTCGGCGGTTTCGACGGCGCCATCCGCAGCATCTCCCGCCTGAACCCGGCCACCGGCGCCTTCGATCTGTGCGACGCCGACGGCGGCGACTTCGCCATCGTCGCCGGGGAGGGCGTCCTGATCGAATCCGGCGCGGCACCGAGTCAGGTCTGGCCCTGGACCCCGACCTGCCCGCAGCGCACCCTGAGCCTGGGGCAGCAGCTCGTCGGCCACCCGGCCACACCGCGGGACCTGACCTGCTTCGCCTGGATCGAGGCCCAGGCCCCCGGTCTGGTCAGCGCCATCCAACGCCTCGACACCCGCACAGGCCGCTTCGAGTCCTGCGCCATGGCCGAGCCGGGAGGCGGCACGCCCGGCGCCGCCGGCATCGACTACCCGATCCGCGCCGGCCAAGGCTACCTCTTCCACGCCAACGCGGCCGGCCCGCTGGTGCTGCCGGGTTGCCCCTAGTGGACGGCATCCCCGCGCGACCCGGGATGGTCCGCCGCCTTGGCGCGCTGCTGCTGGCGGCACTCGCCCCGCTGGCCTGCGTGATCGGCGCGACGGACGCGACCGCACAGCAACGGCTGCCGGCGGCGCAGATGCAGATCGCCGCGCCGGTGGCGCCGGTCGAGGCCGCGCGGATTTTGGGAGAACGGTCGCCGGGGCCGCGCCGGGCACGCGCAGACCTGTCCGCGACCGTCTCGACCCGGGCCACCGCGGCGAGTGCCGACGCCGACCCCCCGGACCCGGAGATCACCGCGCTCGCCCGCGCCCTCGGCCACGACCCGGACCGCATCTACCAATACGTCCACGACCGCATCGCCTTCGAGCCCACCTACGGGCTGCAGAAGGGCGCGCTCGGCACCCTGCTCGACCGGCGCGGCAACGCCTTCGATCAGGCGGCGCTGCTGGTGGCGCTGCTGCGGGCGAGCGACATCGCCGCGACCTTCGTGCACGGCGAGCTGCGCCTCGAGCCGCAACCCGCCGCCGATCTCCTCGGCGTCGCGCCCACCAGCGCTGCCGTCGGCTGGGCGCTCGGCTCGGGTGGCATACCTGCGCAGTCGTGGGTCTAAGCCGACGACTCGCTGGCCTACGTCGACATCGCCCATGTCTGGGTCGAAGCCGAAATCGACGGCACGCTCTGGACCTTCGACCCGGCGCTCAAGCGCCACGAGCGCGGTGACGGCATCGACGCGGCGGCGCTCACCGACTATGACGCGGACACACTGCTGGCAGCGGCAGGCGTCGGCACCGAAGGCGGCACCAGCGCCATCGACGGCCTATTTCTCCGTCGCACGCGCCATCACGGGACCGCCCGCCACGGTATCGCTGCAATTGGCTGCGTGGACCGACACATGCAACAGGTTGCCGAGGATATCGACTACGCTATGGCGTTTATGCCCTTTGACCTTCTTGCCGCCATCGATCCCGCGTTCTTCGCTCGCGTACTCGGTCTTGACGCTTTGCGAGTCGATAATCCCGTAACTCGGCGATGCCGAGCGACCGTTGTTTTGGCGATGGAGTGCATTCAGTTGATTCAGCGCGGCTTCCCATACACCGCGTTTGTTCCATCGGCTGAAGTGATCGTAAACCGTTTGCCAGGGGGGAAAATCGTTGGGTAGCATGCGCCATTGGCAACCGGACTTCACGACGTAAAAAATGGCATCGACGATCCGTTTGCGCGGATGCAGGCTGGCACTGCCTCGTCGATCACGGGGTTGAAAATAGTGTTCGATCAGCGCCCATTCGGCGTCCGTCAGGTCACTCGGGTATCCCATAATTTGTCCTCGAAGAAAAAGTAGTTGACTTTGATAGACATTTTTTTGGCAGACAGGTTCTGACTATACTGTATATAAAAATAGCCCATGATTTCGCCGCCAAACGGATGCCGACATGGCCGCCGCGTCACCGGGATGCGGACCTGCCCCGTACTGCCGCCGCCATCCCGAGCAAACCGTCCTCTACCAAGTCGTCCAGCAGCACCTGGAAACCTATCTGGCGCTCGCGGGGGAAGACGACTGGGACGGGCAGCGCGTGCCGGTCTACGTGGAGCGCGAGTTCCGCCACTACCTCGAATGCGGCATCCTCGCCTACGGTTTCGCCCGCGCCCGCTGCCCGGACTGCGGGCATGACTTCCTGGTCGCCTTCTCTTGCAAGGGGCGCGGACTGTGTCCGTCGTGCAACGCCCGGCGGATGGCGGAGACCGCGGCGCACCTGGTCGACCACGTCATCCCGCCGCTGCCGGTGCGTCAGTGGGTCCTCTCCGTGCCCAAACGGCTGCGCTGGCCTAGTTGAGATCAGGTGGAGCGCGAGCCGCGGGCGATCAGCGCCGTACTGCATATCCTGCTGCGCGTCATCGAGGCCCATCTGCGCCAGGGCAGCGGCGCCGGCGCGCAGGCCCGCTTCGGGGCGGTGAGCTTCATCCACCGCTTCGGTGCCTCCCTCAACCGGCACGTCCATTACCACTGCTGCGTTATCGACGGGGTCTTCGAACCGGTCGAGGAGGCCGATGATGTCCCGCAATCCGTGCGCTTTCGCCCCGCCGCCGAGCTGACACCGGAGGCCCTCGCCGCCATCGCCGAGCAGGTACGCGTCCGGGTGCTGCGGTGGTTTGCCCGCAGCGGGCTGATCGAGGCGGACGACGTGCACGAGATGCTCGCGTGGGAGAACAGCGGGTTCTCGCTGGATGCCGCGGTGCGCGTGGGCGCGCATGATCGCGCCGGTCTGGAGCGGCTGCTGCGCTATTGTGCCCGCCCGCCGTTCGCGCTGGAGCGTCTGGAACTGCTCGACGCCGAACGGGTCGTCTACCGGTTGCCCAAACCACAGCGTGACGGCACCACGGCGCTGACGCTCACCCCGCTGGAGTTGATCGACCATCTCGCGGCACTGATCCCGCCGCCCAGGCGCCACCGCCATCGCTACCACGGCGTGCTCGCGCCAAACGCGCCGCTGCGGGCGGCTGCCATCGCCTTCGGGCGCGAGGTGGCGGACGCGACCGGCGCACCGACCGAGGTCGGTTCACCGCCTGCAACGCCGGTCTCCAGGACGCGTTCGCCGGCGCGCTACCTCTGGGCCATGTTGCTGGCCCGGCTGTTCGAGTCGCTGCCGCTGGTCTGCCCCAACTGCGGCGCGGACATGCGCATCATTGCCTTCATCACCGAGGCCGTGCCCGTCGAGCAGATCCTCACCCACATCGGTGAGCCACCGCGTCCACCCCCGATCTCGCCCGCCCGCGGACCGCCCGCCTGGGACGAGGCACCCGAGCCGATGCCGGACTGGGACCTCCTCCAGCAGCCCGAGCCCGACTTCGAGTTCGATCAGCGCGTCTCCTGGTAGCCGCCGTCTCTCTCGCAGGGAACGGTGCAGCCCCGCTCGTCTGCCGGAGGCACGCTGCCCCGCAGATGCACGCCCCAGCACCCCGGAACGCGCGCGCCTGCACCGCCCCGACGTCCGTCAGCCCCGCAGTTGGGCTTTGACAGCCCACCCCACCCCCGCTAACCTCCTTCCTCGGGCCAACCTGGACGCTCAGGGTGGCTTGGATTTCCTATCCGTATCCGTATCCGTGGATCTCCAGGCCAACCGGGCGCGGCGCGGCATGGTGGTCGCGCTGGATGCGGCGCAGTGGGCGACCTTCGCAGAACGGGTGTGGGTGCAGACGGGGATGGTGCTAACTGCCGGGCCGGGCTGACCGGGCCTGCGTTGAGGTGCCTGGTTGCGGGCCGCGTTTTGCGATCAACTCCGTCGCCGTGCCTGCCCGCTGTGTCAGGATAGTTGTCGCCTCCACCTTTAGAGACTGTAACGCCAACAGGGCGGCGGATCGGATCAGCGATTTCGTTGGGATCGGGATTCTGGACGAGGATGGCGAGGTCCTTCTCGAAACGCTGGTCTGGCCTGAGCGGCACCAAAGCTTGCTGGATGCTCAACGGGTCCATGGCGTCAGCTTCGCGCTTCTTGGCTCTATGAGAGCAGTGCGTCGAGATCCTGTTGCCGTTTCCACCAGATCATGCAGAGCACCTCGTCATCGGTTTTGATCGAATCTTCCCAGACATCGTGCCTGTAGGCGCTTCGGTGGTCCAACCACTCGGATGCACGAGTTTGCAAAGGTCGGTTAAAGGCCGTTCCGCCGTAGAGGAGTTCGAATGCCTGTGTTTCGTGACTTAGCTCAGTACGAGGCCAGATCATGCCTTCGAGTTGCGGAGATGGCTTGAACCACTTCCGTCTTCCATCGCGTCCATAAGCTACCAAGACGACTGGAAAAGAACTGTACTGCACAAGCCGGATAGCTGTTGCGGGTCGGCTGGTCTTGAACGTTTTTGCCAACCCGCGAACGGTATCGAAAGATGGTTGCTGGTTGTGAGCCCTGGGCTTGAACATCGAAACCGGCATCAAGAGATCGGCAGCGTAGGCATTTGCGAGTGACTCGGAGTCAGACCGGTCCCACCTGGCCTTCAAGTCACTTTTCTGGCATAGGTGGCCTGATTTGCCTCGATCCCGCATCCAGTGGCCCAGCTCATGCCCGATGGAAAACCGCTTGCGTCCGGGGCTCGCAAACTCGTCGACCGTGATCACTGCACGGTTTCCGCTTCCTACGATACGCGCCGCACAACCATCGAGCGTCCGGTATCGTACGACGGCGCCACAGTGAAAGGCGATCGCCTCAAGGTCGATTTCCTCAGGCTCTTCGACACTAAGCGTGTCCAGTAGGGTTTCCGGAGACGCATAGCTCACTGTGAATCTTCCGGGTCCAAAAAGCCCAGATCTGCTAGGTCTTCCAACAGGCTGGTGACATCTCTGTCGGTGATCTCTTTGCCTTCGCGGAAGGCCAGAGTTAGCTCTGCCGGTAGTTGTGTTTCTGCGGACATGATCCGTTCGAGTAGCCCTCTGCGCTCCCGCGGGTCGGCCGGCAACGAGCGGACCGCGGACCGCTGACCTACGGCGCGCAGATATCCTTGTCGGGCAGTCGCGAGGCGTTGTTTCCGCTCGGCATTCAGCTGTCTCCGGATCAGTGCCATAGCGCTCGACGCTATCTGGGCAGGGTCTTGGCCGTTGCTACGGAAATCTTCAACAATCTCCTCGTCGGATGCTGAGAGGATCGAGTCGTCTATCGACTCGATGAGGTACTCCAAACGCTCTTCGTCATTTTTTGGACCTGTCATGACTGCGGACCTGTAAGCCCTTCTTTCAAAAACCGTCGCCGTATCTTCTTTGATGCACTGGCGTACTCGGTTTTTGTCATGTTGAATTCTTTCTGTATTTCTTCTGGACTCCATCCCTCTGCCCTGCCAAGTACCACTTGCTGGGCAAGTTCGTCGTCGTTGAAGAGGTCTTCGACTCTCAGGAGTTTTTCCTGGGCCGAGATAGCTCGCTCCTGAGCGGATAGCTCGGGATCGTCCTGCGTGCTGCGCTCTAGGAGCCCCTCATCTGAAGGATCAGCTCCAGGTATATCGCTTTCCGGGATGACGAGAGATGCCGCTCGCCGTTTTAGAAGCTCGTCAGAGATGCTTTTCATGACACCGAAGATGAAGGGCACCGTGTCCATATCTCGTCGCCAGTTACGCCGGCCACTCAGGATTCGCGATACGGATTCCGATAGCAGCTCCTCCATCGGCGCGAGAGTTCCAGATTTGTAGAGTCGTGCATGCGCAAGTTCGAGCAACTTGAGGATGTCCGGCTCTTGCAGCTGAGAGATCCTCTCACGCACTTCTTCGGGCGACAGATTGTCGGTCGCGGGAGTCTCGTCCACGTTCCTCGTCTCTTGTCTCATGTTCTTAGGCGGTCAGGAAGCCTGTCAACGGACATCCCCGGAAGCCGAAGAAGCCTGCTGCCGCCAGCCCCATGTCATGGAACACAATATATACCATATTTGGCGGGCCGTTGCACAACATGTCGTATTTTCCCGCGAAAATTTCCTCTGGCAAGTGTCCGCAGACCGGGTTGCGGTGCGCCTATCCTCGTGACAGGCCGAGTTTGGCCTGACGTTCAACCTCGGCACACAGGAGGAACCATCCATGGCGAAGAACCTGAAACCAGGGCAAACCGCTCCTCGTTCCGGACAGTATGAAATCCGTGGCCCGCGCGGTGGACATACGGGGAACGAGCGCACAGTGACTCGCGGGGAGCCGATGCCGCCGACGCCTGGGCGTGGACAGTCCTACACGCTGGTCGATCCGACAAAGCACGGCGGAAAGCGCCGATAGCTGGCGTCAATCCAGCCCTTCCTTCGGGAAGGGCGCCTCCAAAGGAGAAAACATCATGCTCGATGTCCGGTTCGAGATTAACGGCCGCCGCGTGGACCCGAAGCGCATCGGCAATGCGTTGGAGCAGGTCGTCTACGAGAAGATCGTTGCAGACATCAGGAGAAAGGTTGGTGCGGTGCGAGATCCGGAGACGGGACGTCCGCCGAAGATCACCGTGAAGGGCAGAAGCCTGAACAACCTATCGATCGAGGTTCAGGGTTCGGAGGAAGTCATCAACACAGTCAAACGGCGTCTGGCCTAGGCTGGCGGGGAGATATGCCGATGAAGTTTCAAGGTGCTGTCGTCAAAGAGCAGGGCGTAACCTTTGCCGTCGTTGTCGTCAAGAAGTACGTTCTAAGCGTGAGATCCAAAGCGCAGGAGGTCGCGCAGTCATTTTCGAGGGTGTTTCCGGGAGTGCCGGTCATCCTCATGGCGCAGGACAGCCGGGGCGTTCCGACCTACCGTGGGCGTAGAGATATCGTTCGGTTCCTCGCCAATATCGATTTTCGGCGCCTTCCCTGGAAGGAATACACGGTATCGGCGTGATCGCGTACGGTGGCTAAATCCCGATCCGCTCGACCTCATCGAGCGACACCTGGTCGCTGCGACGGTCGTAGAGCCGTGTGGTCTTCGGGTCCGAGTGTGCAGCCATCTGCTGGGCGTGCTCCAGCTTGGCCTCGGGGTTCTCCAGGTAGGCCGTGATGCCGGTACCCCGGAAGGTGTGGTTGCAGATGCCGGGCGTGTCGATGCCGGCCTTCTTCGCCCGGCGCTTGACCATGGCCCAGGCGCGCTGTCGGTCGAGGCGGTTGGCGCCGAACTGCTTGGTCTTGCGGTCCACGGACCGGAACAGCGGCCCGTTCGGGTCCTCGGCGAGCCCTGCGGCCTCGATGTACTCCTGGAGCCACTCCTTTAGATTATGTTGGCAGGGCATCTCGTGGTGCTTGCCGCCTTTCTCGTGCAGACGCACCCACAGGTTCTCCTGCTTGCGGTACACGTCCTTGACGTTCATGGTCACCGCGGCCGAGACTCGCGCGAAGGTGTAGATCATGAGCCCGATCAGCGCCCGGTCCCGCAGGCCGACCAGGGTATCGGTCGGGATCGACCGGATCAGTTTCCGGGCCTCGGTCGGCGTCAGGATCGGCGTCTTGCCCTTGGTGTAGGAGAACTTCGGCCCACGGACGAAGGATGCCGGGTTTGTATGCAGGACATGGCCCGTGACAAGCCAGTCGAACAGATGGCGCAGCGCCGCGAGCTGCTGCTTGACGCTCTGGGCCTCGTAGGTCTGGGTCTTGATCTCGACCCAGGCCGCGACATGCAACGGCTCGATGTCGAGCAGGTTCTCGATCCCGGCCTCGGTCTCGGCCCAGTCGAGGAAGTCACGGACGGCGCGCAGATACGCCTCGCGCGTGTTGCGGTTCCGGATCTGCGCCGCGAAGAACTCGAGGTACCGCCGCTTGGCATCGCCGCCCGCTAGACATTTTTTTGGCAGACAGGTTCTGACTAGGCTGTCGAAAATCGCCTGTTTCCTGCCGTTTTCATCCCCTCGCATTTGTGTCGCACATGAGGTCTTCATATTATTGATTTTAAAGGGGATTCGGTATGCCGAGTGACAGGGGAACTGGGTGCACTTTAAATAGGAAGGCTGAGGGATATTCAACAGCCTAGGTTCTGACTATACTGTATATAAAAATAGCCCATGATTTCGCCGCCAAACGGATGCCGACATGGCCGCCGCGTCACCGGGATGCGGACCTGCCCCGTACTGCCGCCGCCATCCCGAGCAAACCGTCCTCTACCAAGTCGTCCAGCAGCACCTGGAAACCTATCTGGCGCTCGCGGGGGAAGACGACTGGGACGGGCAGCGCGTGCCGGCCTACGTGGAGCGCGAGTTCCGCCACTACCTCGAATGCGGCATCCTCGCCTACGGTTTCGCCCGCGCCCGCTGCCCGGACTGCGGGCATGACTTCCTGGTCGCCTTCTCTTGCAAGGGGCGCGGACTGTGTCCGTCGTGCAACGCCCGGCGGATGGCGGAGACCGCGGCGCACCTGGTCGACCACGTCATCCCGCCGCTGCCGGTGCGTCAGTGGGTCCTCTCCGTGCCCAAACGGCTGCGCTGGCCTAGTTGAGATCAGGTGGAGCGCGAGCCGCGGGCGATCAGCGCCGTACTGCATATCCTGCTGCGCGTCATCGAGGCCCATCTGCGCCAGGGCAGTGGCGCCGGCGCGCAGGCCCGCTTCGGGGCGGTGAGCTTCATCCACCGCTTCGGTGCCTCCCTCAACCGGCACGTCCATTACCACTGCTGCGTTATCGACGGGGTCTTCGAACCGGTCGAGGAGGCCGATGATGTCCCGCAATCCGTGCGCTTTCGCCCCGCCGCCGAGCTGACACCGGAGGCCCTCGCCGCCATCGCCGAGCAGGTACGCGTCCGGGTGCTGCGGTGGTTTGCCCGCAGCGGGCTGATCGAGGCGGACGACGTGCACGAGATGCTCGCGTGGGAGAACAGCGGGTTCTCGCTGGATGCCGCGGTGCGCGTGGGCGCGCATGATCGCGCCGGTCTGGAGCGGCTGCTGCGCTATTGTGCCCGCCCGCCGTTCGCGCTGGAGCGTCTGGAACTGCTCGACGCCGAACGGGTCGTCTACCGGTTGCCCAAACCACAGCGTGACGGCACCACGGCGCTGACGCTCACCCCGCTGGAGTTGATCGACCATCTCGCGGCACTGATCCCGCCGCCCAGGCGCCACCGCCATCGCTACCACGGCGTGCTCGCGCCAAACGCGCCGCTGCGGGCGGCTGCCATCGCCTTCGGGCGCGAGGTGGCGGACGCGACCGGCGCACCGACCAGGGCAAACGCATCTAAATTTCCCATTTTAGGCCGCTTGTAGGACATCAAGTAACTGCTCAAGATAATCCGTATCCCAGCCGGCACGGAGTCGCTTTAATTTAATGCTTTTCTTTGAGGTCGTATCTTTCCTGAGAATATTGAGTGCAATATGTCGTAGGATGGCATAGTTTTCAGGTGCATGACCTTTTCGCGTTCGATTGGCATCTTCGGAAAAGGACACATCCAGAACCCAATGCAGTGAATTCTCAATTCCCCAATGAGAGCGAACCGCTTGGGCAAATCGTTTAACATCGCCTGACAGGCTAGCAATAAAATAGCGCCGGTCCGTGGTCACTTTTTTTCCATCATCTCGAATCGACTCTACCATCCCGATACCCCGGAAACCTTTCCATTGTTCGGCGTAATGCCCTAAGGAATGATCAGTGAAATAATAATACCGACGCGTCTCCAGGCGACCATGGTTTTTCTCTTTCGTTTCAAGAAAAACACTCGCATCCCGGCAGCATTGGTCGAGATCGACCGATTCGAACCAAGCGATGACATCTTGATGAAAAGTGCTCTGGTTGCCTTTCAATGAAAATACCCAATCTGCTTGTTTTTCAACAATTTTCTCCGCAATCTTCTTTTGGCATCCCATCGCGTCGATACTGACTACACAGCCTTTGATCTCCAGTAAATCCAACAATTTCGGTATCGCTGTAATTTCATTTGATTTTTCTTCGGTCTTGAGTTGACCCAATACGAGCGATGAGTGACAAGCCCACGCACTCACCATGTGAATTGCCTTATTTCCATTAGCTCTATCATGAGATCTGCGCACCGTTTTCCCATCGATCGGTATAATATCCCCATCAAACTTCGGCTCTATCGACTTCACCCAGGAGATGAAACAGGTTCGGAATTGATCGGGGTCAATACGGGCAAATACACGATTGAACGTGTCATGCGAGGGAATCCCATTGGGCAATTCCAAAAACTTCCGCAACCACTGTTCATGGGTTTGACCAAACTCCTCCATCGCATCCCAGCTCTCTCCCATACATAACGTCGAACAAATCGCTATCGTTATGATATCAGCCAGCTTATGCCTTTTTGTCCTGTCGATACGGGGGTCGTTCAGATCGGAAAAATGACCGGCGATTGTCGTGTCTTTTTCCTCTTCATTTATAGGTCTGATCATTCCCATTTTAATAACCCTCTATTAAATCATATGATCTTCAATTTTCGCCATCATAACACATTGTTTTCTAAATATTTTTAGATGCGTTTGCCCTGGCGCACCGACCGAGGTCGGTTCACCGCCTGCAACGCCGGTCTCCAGGACGCGTTCGCCGGCGCGCTACCTCTGGGCCATGTTGCTGGCCCGGCTGTTCGAGTCGCTGCCGCTGGTCTGCCCCAACTGCGGCGCGGACATGCGCATCATTGCCTTCATCACCGAGGCCGTGCCCGTCGAGCAGATCCTCACCCACATCGGTGAGCCACCGCGTCCACCCCCGATCTCGCCCGCCCGCGGACCGCCCGCCTGGGACGAGGCACCCGAGCCGATGCCGGACTGGGACCTCCTCCAGCAGCCCGAGCCCGACTTCGAGTTCGATCAGCGCGTCTCCTGGTAGCCGCCGTCTCTCTCGCAGGGAACGGTGCAGCCCCGCTCGTCTGCCGGAGGCACGCTGCCCCGCAGATGCGCGCGCCAGCACCCCAGAACGCGCGCGCCTGCAACGCCCCGACGCCCGTCAGCCCCGCAGTTGGGCATTGACCCCGCACCCCACCCCTGCTAACCTCCTTACCTTGGGCCAACCTGGACGCTCAGGGTGGCTTGGATTTCCTATCCGTAAGCGCAAACCGCCGGAGCTGATCAGCGACTGTTCTTTAGGATCATCCATACTAGTGATGCGCCCAAGAGCGCAACGTCCGCATCAATTCAATCACGCGAGCCAGAGCGTTGAGTGGATGGTACACCTGCCCCATCCCGCTTCCTGAGCACCCTCGCAGGATTACCTGCGGCGACACTCATAGGGGGGATATCCTTCGTGACTACGGCATTCGCACCGATCACCGAGCCGTCGCCGATGGACACACCGCCCTTCACAAAGACCCCGCGCCCCAACCAGCAATCACACCCGATGCGAATAGGGGCGCCGACGTATCCCTGCTCTTGGATTGGCACATCGGGGTCTTGCCAGCCATGGTCGTAGTCACGGAGACTGACGTACTCAGCAATCGACGTCCTCGCCCCAATGGAGATACCGAAAAGGGAGGTGACATAGGCCCCGTCGTTCAATGTGACGCCATCGCCGATATCGATCACGGCTCCGGGGAAGCCCTGAAATACGCAGCGCCGACCTACGCGGACCCGGTTGCCGAGACGAATATCCGCACAGGGCCACACAAACTGAACCCAGCCATCCAGCACAACGCCGCTGCCCATTCGGCGAAACCCGTAACGACCCAGTGTTCTAAAGTACAGGAGCAGGGCCTTTTGCCGAAGGAATCTGCCGACGTACCAAAGGAGAGCGAGGGGCATGCAGGTTCCGAATCGCTGAAGACGAGCAGCATAGGTCCCGCCGACACGTTCGGTGACATGCCTAGCCGACCCGCTCATGATTCGAGTGAGAGATGCGGCGTCAACGCCGAGACCAGCGTCTCACCATATCGTTCCCATGTGAACTCACGGGCTCGTTGACTGGCGCTATTTGACATACGCAGCCACATGTCTTCGTCCTCCATCAAGCGAGTCACCGCCGAGCAAATGGCATCAGGGGACCGGATTGGAATCAACCAGCCGTCGATTCCATCTCTCACCACAGAGCCGCAGTTGGGAGTGGTGATGACCGGTAGCCCCGCCGCCAAAGCCTCGTAGCTCGCCAAACTAGACCCTTCAAAGATGGTAGGAAACACAAATGCGTCGGCCCAGCGGAGCATTGACGGCACCTCTCGATAGGGCAGGTGCCCAACATGTTCGATATTCCCACCCCAGTACTGCTTCTGTAACCGCTCCGGGAGCTCGTTGCCGCCCAAGAGTCGCACCTCGACAGAGTTCCCAAGTTGCTGCGCCGCCGCCAGTAAGTCGAGGGTTCCCTTCCTGAGCCCCAGCTTGCCGACGGAGATAATCCTGAATGGTCTCTGGCGGCGATGGCGCCTCTCGAAATGAAACCCGCTTCTCGCGTCTTTCTGAGTGTAGAGACTCAGGTCGACGCCCGACGGATTCAACAGAACCATATTCTTAGCAATACCATTCTGGACAAGAGAATCGATAACGAACTCTGACCCTGCAACGATCAAATTCGCCAGATCGAGCTCCTCTGTCATCTCAACATCGAACCGGTCGGCATCCCAAGGATATGGCTCAGCGTAGTCGCGCTCCATCCCCCAACGCGCGTATTCATCATGCATTAGCCGCCGCCCCAAACACCAGTGGCAGATAGGCATCGTCAGGAATCGCGGGAGGCCCAGCTCCTTTGCGCGCCGCATGCTGTAAAGACTACTGGTTAGATAGCCGTAATACCCCGAATATGACGACGAAAGCACTCCTGACACGAAGCGGTCAAACGTGCGGAACCCCCAGTGGCGATCCGGTCGATTCGAGAATTTCAGATAGAGCCGGTTCGCGAGTTCGATGAGCGGAAACTCTTTAATGAGATCTTCGGGTATCGCGGCCCGTCGGCGCCGGAGGAGTTTGCGATGCAGCGCAGTAGCTACCTTCGCCGGCATCATGTGGACAAATTTTTCTACCCCTCCCCCCGACCGATAATGAAAACTTGTCACATAGAGCTGAAGCAGGCCGGCGCCATGTAGCACATTTGCTGTATAGGGAGAGTGGCCGGTCGTCGGATGCGCGAGCAAGATACCCATTACGCAAGTAGTCTCTAAGCAGCATACACGAACATTAGCAGCGGCCCCGCCGCTTCAGCGGGAAGCGGCGCGCCGGCCTCTGCCGCCAATCCGGTCGGAGGCATCCGAGACTCTTAGGCCCGCGTTCACCCACCAAATCAGCGGCCCGACCAACACCAACATATAGAGAAAGCGAACGAGCAAACCACTCTGGTCCGTCAAAAAAGAGTACAGGGCCGGCACAACCGTCGCCGCGTAAAGCACTTGACTCCACAAATCCCCTGCGACCGCCTTCTTCCATACCATTGCCATGAAATAACCAATTGCGCCAAACACGAAAAGTCCGAAATACCAAAATTGCTCGAACACGACGGCAGGTCCATAAGGAAAGGAGTAGAAGGCGCGCTTCCAGCCGTAAACGCGCTCCGTTGTTTCATCGCGCTGGTCAGCTGCAATCATTAGGCTGCGTTTAGGAATAGAAATTTATTAACTTGTGCACTCCTGAGAAGCAGCAGGAACGGCGCGATAATTCCATGCTGGCAAAAACGTATCAAAGAGGATGCGCATGTTTTGCTTGAAATCTGCCGCCACTTTTCGCCCCGTTTCATAGACCTTATCGATGACATGAACGAACGCCTTGAGTCCCGTTGAAGTGTGGGTGTTTTCCATGAGTTCCTTGACCAACTCGGTACTGGTGAAAATCACGCCTTGGCAGGCACGGGTCACATGGGGAAAGAGACGGTGTTCGATGGGATTGTACTTAGAACAGTAGGGCGGATAATGCGCAATGCGAATTTCGATCCCAAGCTCATCGGCGAGGCTCTGCAAGTCCTGTTTAAAGAGGTCGTGACGGGAACTGTTACTCCCGCCCCCATCGCACAGCACCAGGATGGAGGTAGCGCTGGGATAGTGTAGGCGACCGTGGTTATACCACCAATGCCGAAAACTGTCGCAGGCAAATTCACTGGTATCGTGGCTATTCCCGAGTTGGATGTAGCCGACATTATGCTTGATGTCATAGAAGCTATGCGGAATGATGACCCCTTCAGCAAAGCTGTTGAAATCATGGTCGTAGGTGTGCAGGGCTTCTAAGGTATACAACTGCCCGTCACGGTAAAAATTGCCAAGATTTTCTTTCTTCTTGGTATCCATGCTGACGATCGGATTGCCCGCGGCCTGATCGGCGGCTTTGAGTTGCGTGATCTTCTCAAATTGGGCATCGCGGTGTTTGATCTCGTCCTTCATGGTCGTTTTCTTCTGCGCTTTGCGGCGACGGTAGCCATGTTTTTTTAACAGCTTGCGCACGACCCATTGGCTGATCTGGATCTGATGATCTTCTCGCAATGCCGCGACAATCTCACCCAGGGTGAGGTTCGTCCAGCGAACCTTTTCATCCATCGGATCGCCCGCGGTATGATGGCGTAGAACCGCCAGGAACTTCTCGTCCAACGATGGCTCCCACGTCTGCTCATAGGGGCGACGACCACCACCAGGTTTGCGCACCCGGGGCTTGGTCCCGACTTTGTCCCCGCGAAGCTGCTCGTGTACCTCGCGCTCAGATAAACCGCTCATCTCGCGCGCGCCTTTGCTTACGGTGTTTCGGCTGCAACCCAGTACCTCCGCAATATACACGCGACCACCGCGACCATACTTCAAGGCTTCTAAGCCTGCATACAGACGGCGATCTTTCTCATTCAGGCCCATATAGAAACGACGCATCGATTCCTCTACTTGGGGGGAATAACGCTCCATTTAGGTCTCCAGAAGTTTGGCTTGGTTGCAGAGGCTAAAATGATACTATACCTTCTCCCTTCTGATGAGCTGCACAAGTTATCTAATTTCCGTTCCTTAACGTCAGCTCCAACGATGAACCGGGGCACAAAGTTTCGTACAACGCCGTTGTAGTAGCTCGCCCCCCATTGCAGCACCATCTCCCGGTCGGTTGCCCCGATAATGTAGACCCCGTTACGCACCTCCGTCGCTCCCTCGGATGTGAAATGGGAAAACTGTTCCGCAACGTCAACGTCGATCGCTTTCGAAAAGTCGCCCCCGATCTGACTATGCTTGCGATACTCGGGTGCCACAAGAACAATTACCAGAATCACCGGAATCGCGAGAATCAACGCAAGCCTCGGAACAAGCATCCTCCGCTCGAAGAAGAGAGTCAAAGCGATCGTCAACAGCAACGAAATCGTTTCCGAACGACGTCCCAGCAACACCGCCACCGCAATCGGGATAACCAGCGCGCCGATGACAGCCAAGAGCGCTGGTGTGCTTCGCCCGCGTAGCCAGGCGATCAGGCACAGCATCAATCCGATCTGGCCGAAGCTCGCAAGCGCCTTGAACAAGACGAGCGGGCCTTCCATGAGTTGGGAATAGGCACCTTCTGTGGTGAAGAAGCCTACCGCTGATCCTGCGGTCAGCTGTCCCAGCTTGGCGTAGGACGCCGCGCTGATCAGCGACAACGCGACTCCGACGACGAGCATGCGGTCCGTATGTCCCGGCCGACCGATCGATACACGGCCTGTCAGACCGAGACCGTATCCCTTCCACAGCGCCACCAAACACAGAAGTGTCATCAAGATTGTCTTGGCGATGGCGTCTTCAGGCAGCCCATTCATGAGGCTGCCGTTGAACGACGGCACGATAAATACCAGCACCAGCGCTGAGCTAAGCGCGGGAAGTTGGTAGAACTGCAGCGCGCCTTTGGATACACCCCATAGCACGCCGCCGACAGCGGTCATCAGCAGAGCGAGATTGAGCAACTCAATCACAGCAAAGGCCTCGTCCCGGCGACCTGCTCCAACGCGGTCCCGCTAGATGCAATTTGCATTCACCACAACATAAATAACGAGAAGTCATAGTTCAAGGCATTTCACTTGCATCAATGTAGCCGGTTAGTGAACTCTTGATCTAAACGCATCTAGCCCCGAGAAACACATCGTGTGGTTTCTTGAAAAGCATGGCATCACAATTCCTAAACATCCAAATGACAGCACCTATTAGCGTGATCGCTACTGTCGTTTCGATGAATTTGGCCGGTTTGTCCAATATTCGGGCATGCCACAACCCCTCAATTCGTACCAGCAACCGATTTCTGACCAGAAGGACATTCGCCAAGGCAAACAGCACTTGGCACTGGGCATGGTTCTTCTTCATTCCCTTGTAGCGCACCTTCTTCAAGCCGAACAGGTTCTTGCTGACATGGAAGGGATGTCCAACGCGGGCGCGCACCTTGGCCTGTAGCTCGTGGCCTCGGTGGCCGACTTAAAAACGCGGGTACTGCAGCAGGTCGAGCACGAGGCAGCCAAGCTTCCAACCGGTGCCACCTGGCTGGCGTCCTCCGACATCATCGAATCGGTTTTCGGTCAACATACGGCCTTCACTGCCCGCAGCCCGCTCAAGGAAATCGGCAGGCTGGTGCTGCGGATTACGGCCTACATCTCGGACTTGACCGCCCCGGTCATCCGCAAGGCGATGGCCTAGGTGCGGAATATTGACGTGCAGCATTGGGTCGACACGCATCTCGCGCCCTCAATACTTGCACGCCGCCGCAGAGCCCTAAGGTCAGACATGAACACTGGATGAACGCTTCGCGGCTTTGCGAGCGGAAATTGAGCAGCCTACCCTCGCGCAGAGTTAATCATAAGCTGCCGGCTTCCACAGTTCCATCCATGCGCTGAAAACGATCACCTTAAAAAGTAGATTAGTTCGATACACCTTTCGCTGAGCGTGAGCATTCCACATAGCCTCTACGCCCTCAAAATTAAACCACTCGCCCCATTCACCGTTCCGCCCAGATTTCAACCATTCTATACCCTCTGCATGGGCATTGACCAACAGCTCCCGATTGAACGTCGACAGCCCGCGAGCCGGAGCTTCGACAATCTGCTTTGGCAGTTCCGCCGCAAACGCGTCACGCAAGGCTTGCTTGCGCATACCTCGCTCGGCCATAGGAATACTCTTGACTGCTTCGATGAACGCGGGCGCTGTTAGCGGCGCAAAGCCCAGCGCACCGATCTGGTCCAGCAACCTCCAGGTTTTAGCGTATACGCCTTCCGGTCCCCACCAGAATAGCAACGAAGTCGTGAACACAGACTCTCCTTCGATTCGAGTCATCTGCGCAAAATGCGAAATACGTTCACCAATAAGGTGTTTGGAAAAGTATCGCAGGAATTCGGGGCGCCAGACAAGCGCCGACTCCGTCTCCGTTATGGGACTTTTCCGTGCGACCAATTCTGCCGCCGTCTGCCAACTCGAAAGCTCTTTCCAGTAGAAGACCTTTCGCCCGAAATCATTCCGCATTGCGAACGCATAGTAGAGTGATTCGATTGCCCCAAAAGGGATTTTACGCCCAAACAACTCCAAAACGCGGCCGAGCTGTCGAGCAGGTGTCGCAGGTCGATGGTAGGCATGACCAAACGCCTCACCACCGCCATCTCCGGTATACAGGACCGCGTTCGTCGGAACCGCACAGAGCAAATCCATCATCGAAGTGACCGACGAGTGACCATAGGGCTGACCCCATACCTCCGCGATCCTTCGCGCTGCGGCAATGAGATCTGCGTCATCTCCCGTCGCCACGTGCAAGGGGACGCCGAAGTGCGCGGCCGTGCGACCCGCCAACTCTGACTCGTCCGAATCCCCTGCACTCTTAAACGTGATCGCGAGCTCCGGCTTTCGTCCCAGGATGTTGCACGCCGCGAACACTACCGAAGAATCAACGCCTGCGCTGAGCAAGTTCATGGGCGGCTGTTCGTGCAATGCCAAACACGCCTCGGTCACTTCGAGCACCTGTCGTCGCAAGAACGTGGACCGAGGCCAACGCTTCTCATAGACCCCAGCGCTTCGGCTTCCCGGCACGTACAACTGCGCGTAGCGAGGGGCATCTGCCGCCCGCAGGCTCAGCTCCGCGCGATGCCCGTTCGGCACGGCGCGGATATCACGCCACACCGTTCTCGGTGGAAAACAGTAATCGGTAAACCAGTACTCGTTGAGCGCGTTGATGTCGACGGCCCGTGATACTTGTTCAAATTGCAAGAGTAATGGCACACTGTCACTAATGAGGTAGCCATTCGGTAACTTAACAAAGAAAGCCGCCATCAAGCCAGCCGGATCACGCGTAACCGCTATAAAATCCTTGGCTGACACAAGTTGAGTCTGAATCCAAGCGCCAGACGCAAGACCGGTCGCATCACGAACCTGAGCGCCGAGGATCAGCTCTAGATCGCCCTGAGAATAAACTCGTGGGTTAAACCGCAGTGATTCATCGCAAACAAGAGCTAAGTGGTAAACGCCCACTCGAAAATGATTCTCGGCAACTCCAGAACCCCTCGCCTTCCAAAAACTCTCGACTTTTCTCCGAACGTCAAAAGTTTTCTCTTGGTAAATCGCAATCACGTACATTTGCCATTCCTCACGAGAACAACTGCTGATTCTTGCATCATGAATTATCAACGCGGCGCAACTCAGCTGCGACCGCGATAAAAGCAGTACTGCACGAACAGGAGCGATGCATAGCCTGCCAACAAACTTAACGCCAGCCCAACGCCAAGATACTTCGGTATTAACCAGACTCCACATAGGATGACTGAGGTCGCCATAGCAAGATGCGCTACAATCAAGGTCCATGCATAGCCATGTGCTATCGCAGTATTCCGAAGTACGAGATTTCCTATGTCGAACACCGGAATGACTGCAACCACCACCAAAATTGGCCAGAAAGCCGTGAACGCTTCACCGTATAATCGCATAAGCCATGGCGCAAAAAAGATTATGGGTAACGCAAGTACCAACGTCAGTATTGTCAGGGAGGCGAAAATCCGATTTTGCAACTGACGCAAACCCAGCCGGTCGGAGTTAAGCAATGTAGACAGAATGGGTAAGTAAGCGGCAATAAGTAGAGTCGGCAAAAACGCCACCATCGTTCTCCACTGATTCGAAGCCTGATAGGCGCCCATGTGATCATATCCGCCCGGTTGCTGTACCAACAGAATCTGCGCAAACCAAGTAGACGCCATCACTATTCCGCCGGCTACACCCAAAGGAAGAGCAAAGTCTCTAATACATTTCCATTCTTCCCAACAGTTTACAAATGTTACAGAAATTCCAGCTCGGTGTATCTGCCTATGCGCTCGCCAAGCAAATGCGCCACTCATAAGTATTTGCGTCGCCAGCAGCCCGAGGACCGCTCCATCAACCCCCCAACGGAACGCAGCTGGAACCACAAAGGCTAGTCCACCCGCAGTGGATAATCCTCGGATAGCCGCGGCCTCTTTGAAAAGTTCAAAACCGGATAAAAGTGCAGCATATAAGTACCTCAATTGAATTATTTGTAAAATTCAATTAGAAAAATCAATTCTATATTCATTCGGTCCAAATGAATCAATGATATTTCTCAGGGCCGCCCTGAGATTGGATATGCTTTCATAAGCCGAAATGGGTATCCATTCGTATTTGATTTTTCTCCACAAAATTTCGATCAAATTCAGTTCCGGTGAATATGTGCACAGAAAGTAGAGCGTCATGCCCCGGCGATCCCATTCCTCCATTTTAGCTGCTACAGCCTTGCTTCTATGAATTGAAGCGTTATCCAAAACCACAACTGCGGGACGTTCGAGGCTCTCGCAGAATTCGTCCATGATGTCAGGGCAAACGCATCTAAATTTCCCATTTTAGGCCGCCTGTAGGACATCTAGTAACTGCTCAAGATAATCTGTATCCCAGCCGGCACGGAGTCGCTTTAATTTAATGCTTTTCTTTGAGGTCGTATCTTTCCTGAGAATATTGAGTGCAATGTGCCGTAGGATGGAATAGTTTTCAGGTGCATGACCTTTTCGCGTTCGATTGGCATCTTCGGAAAAGGACACATCCAGAACCCAATGCAGTGAATTCTCAATTCCCCAATGAGAGCGAACCGCTTGGGCAAATCGTTTAACATCGCCTGACAGGCTGGCAATGAAATAGCGCCGGTCCGTGGTTACTTTTTTTCCATCATCTCGAATCGACTCTACCATCCCGATACCCCGGAAACCTTTCCATTGTTCGGCGTAATGCCCTAAGGAATGATCAGTGAAATAATAATACCGACGCGTCTCCAGGCGACCATGGTTTTTCTCTTTCGTTTCAAGAAAAACACTCGCATCCCGGCAGCATTGGTCGAGATCGACCGATTCGAACCAAGCGATGACATCTTGATGAAAAGTGCTCTGGTTGCCTTTCAATGAAAATACCCAATCTGCTTGTTTTTCAACAATTTTCTCCGCAATCTTCTTTTGGCATCCCATCGCGTCGATACTGACTACACAGCCTTTGATCTCCAGTAAATCCAACAATTTCGGTATCGCTGTAATTTCATTTGATTTTTCTTCGGTCTTGAGTTGACCCAATACGAGCGATGAGTGACAAGCCCACGCACTCACCATGTGAATTGCCTTATTTCCATTAGCTCTATCATGCGATCTGCGCACCGTTTTCCCATCGATCGGTATAATATCCCCATCAAACTTCGGCTCTATCGACTTCACCCAGGAGATGAAACAGGTTCGGAA
The DNA here is from genome assembly GCA_016745215.1 of Thiohalocapsa sp. PB-PSB1. Classification (GTDB taxonomy): domain Bacteria; phylum Pseudomonadota; class Gammaproteobacteria; order Chromatiales; family Chromatiaceae; genus Thiohalocapsa. Next base: position 604,506 of record CP050890.1, on the reverse strand, counting down.
TTGATCGGGGTCAATACGGGCAAATACACGATTGAACGTGTCATGCGAGGGAATCCCATTGGGCAATTCCAAAAACTTCCGTAACCACTGTTCATGGGTTTGACCAAACTCCTCCATCGCATCCCAGCTCTCTCCCATACATAACGTCGAACAAATCGCTATCGTTATGATATCAGCCAGCTTATGCCTTTTTGTCCTGTCGATACGGGGGTCGTTCAGATCGGAAAAATGACCGGCGATTGTCGTATCTTTTTCCTCTTCATTTATAGGTCTGATCATTCCCATTTTAATAACCCTCTATTAAATCATATGATCTTCAATTTTCGCCATCATAACACATTGTTTTCTAAATATTTTTAGATGCGTTTGCCCTGTCCATGATGTCGATCACGACATCGCTATTCACAGATCCTTCCTGTTCGAAAGCTGCGAGTTTATCACCCGTAGAATTCATGAAACCCAAGATGTTGATCCGTTTCGAACGGGAGGCGGGAATACCCAAGGTGCCGTCTCTTCCGATATCTTGCCAAGCGTATGGCACATACGGATCCAAGCTCAATCCGGACTCGTCGAAGTAATACAAGTCGAACTCGCCTTCGCAAGCCATGCTCCGTAACTCCTCCAGGTCCGATTTCGTCCGCTCGCGCTCCTCTTCATCGGGCTTCCCTTTCGGTATTTTTCTTTGTCTTTTCCATACTTTACCGTGTTTCTTCAGAATCTTTCGCAATGTTTCGACATGCGCCTTCTTACCGGTTCGTTTTTCCACCTCTTCGGCCAATTTGCGTAGCGAACGCGGTTCCTTTTCGAGGCATTCCAATATGATGTTTTCTTCTTCCCGGGAAAAGAGCGGTTTGGCTCCGCGTCCTTCGAGATCGTATAGCCCGTCGATTCCTTCGGCGACCCAACGCTCGGCCCAGTTGCGAACCGTATTCGTATGTACTCTTAAAATCTTTGCAACTTCATCGAACCTTTTGCGATCTTCGAACAGAAGCAGAATCGCATGGGCGCGATTGCGCACATGAGGAAGCGCTTCGCTTTTCATCATGTTGGTGAGTTGATCGATATCGTTTTGAGACAATGTGCGATTCTCGATGTTTGCGTATTCCATCGGATTGATTCGGATTTCTATTGTGCTGAAGTGAACTTTTGTTTTTCAAGGAAACTGCATTTTACCCTATTTTGCTATATCGAAACAGAAAAATAGGGACCGATTAAAAGAAAGAATTAGTTCTCAATTTGATACTATTGACTTGATTTATTGATATTATCATTTTAAATCATTCTTATTAATACAATCTATTCTATTGGAGTACTTACTCCGGATACGGGCGTCAAGAAAACTATGATGCCAATCACCACCAACGGCGCTGCTAACTGTGGTGCGTCAAGCAACTTCTCCGCTATCGGCTTTGCGGCCAAGACTAAGCTACATCCGGCCGCCAACCCAAGGACAAAAGCCGCCGATTGTAATAATCCCAACAATCGACCGAGACGCTTCTTCTCTGTATCTTTTAGCCGCGCCACGTGTGTAGTGATTGTGGGGCCAAGACCGAAAGAAGCGAACATTGAAACCGTCGCGCTAGTGCTGAGAAGAACGCCCCACTCACCGAAACCAGTGACGCCCAAAATCCGCGCCAGTATTATTGCCTGGATGAGGGCTAACGACTTGATCGACAGCGCATTGATTAGAGACCAAAAAGAGCCACGGGCTAGCCGCTTTCCAATATCAGAAGCAACTAAACGCTGATAGACAAATGACGGCAGCAGAGCTTTCGCAAATGATGTAAGCGTCAGTGCCACTTTTCTACTCGGCGGACGAAGTTTCTCGGGCTAAGTGGAAGCGAGAAATTCAAGCGGAGGAGGCCGCCACAGCTTGCGAAGGCCAGGAGAAATCTATTGGAAAAAATTCGTAAGTGAACTTTCGTCGTTTTGGCTTCAACCTGATGGGCATGTCGACGCTCAACTCTTTGAAATGTAGGATAGTTGTAATGCCATGGAAGAAGGCAAGCCCAACGCTGATGGGCGATGGCTTTTGGGTCTAAAGTCGCGTTTTGCGACGCGGTCGAACTCTGCCGCGCGGAAGGAGTTAACCTCACCGGTACGAAGCTCGGTCCGGACGCACAACTAGAAGATTACTAACAGGACCAGAAACACCGAATACCGCAGGCTTTCACTCTAATTAAGAGCTTGGTTCGGCAGTTCTGGTCGATTCCTGCGCGAGGTAGAATACAGTTGCTTCTATTTGGTGGTGAGACCCGACCATAGAAATCAATTGTGATAATACCCATTTCGCAACCTTCCCCTTAATGCTCCTCGCCGAGATTGGCCTGCTTATTATTCTTTTTACTTTAAAGCCTCCATAGGTAAGCTGTTCCTCAACTTGGCCTACCGTATATTCAGTAACGTGAAACTTTGACAGGAATTTTACAGGCTTCCCCATAATTACGTTCACCATATTACCCAGTCGGTACCGGCTTGGAGTCGACACAATTAAATAGCCACCAGGTTTGATGACTTGTTTAACCCTATTTAGAAGAAATAGTGGATCAGGAACGTGCTCCCAAAGATTATTGCAGACGACTACGTCAAAAAACTGCCTTGCATACGGGCTATCATATGCGTCACCAACCGCGAAATCGATTTGAGGAAAATTCTTATGGGCATATTCAACTGCGGAAACAGAGTAATCAAGACCAGATATCTGGGCAGCATTCACTGCTTGGCGGATTCTTTCGGTAATGTGACCTTGTCCACACCCTAAATCGAGAATCTGTGGCGAATCCTTTATCGAAGAAACTGCCTCAGTTACAAGATCGAGTGTAAGTTCTACCCTCCGTCTATGAAAATCACTTTCTATGTCACTTTCTAATGTATACGGGTCGGATTCCGAATATTCATCGCTTGCATCAAGTTTATCTGGAGGCAAGAAAATGTTAAAGCCTTTGGGATGTCGGGCAAATCGAAAGTCTTCGTATAGTCGACCCCACTCAGCTAAATCACAACCATCTTGTTCTATATTGATTGGCTGATTCTTCGTGTAGTCAAAATATTTTGGTTTTGACATGCTGTTGCTCCTAATTCTTTTGGCTAACCTTGCTCGAGACTATACGGGCGGTCAATGTCGTACGCTTATATTACGGTGACAGTTTACCAAATGCACTGATCGTTCAAGTCGATCGCTCGCGATCAATGCCAATTCGGTGTCAGCCTGCCATATCGATCGCCACGGCTGCACTTCCGACCACCGCTGAGGGAAGCACTCTAGCACACTCACCACGCTCACGCCGACGCCGATGGTGATCCCGAACGACCAGCGCATGAATGTGTGTTCATGCGTTCCCGCGGCTCGATCTCGTAGACAAACCGCGGCTTGGAGAGGGCAAGTATTACCTCACCAAGCTCGGGCGCCGCGTGCTTTTCACCGCCCTTGTCCTGCGCGAGTTGTTCGTGCAGCCAAGCCTGGTGAGGTGTGCATTTTGAGGTCACGTACGATTTGTTCAAAATTTCTTGGGAAAGGACTGCCGCGCCCGCGAGAGTGGTGTGGGTGCGACTTTAGTTGCATGAAACGGCGAAACGGATGCGGCTGAAGCCGCACCTACGGACATCCGGGGTATTGGCTTTGTCTGCCGAGGGCTCGCTGGTTGTTGGTCGGGTTGCGCCTTGCTAACCCGACCTGCGGCGGCCTTGGAGAATTGGGCTCAGGGTCGGTCGCGGTTGTGCGTGTCGGGCTCGGTGCCGATCAGGGCATCGAGGCTTTGGGTATCGAAGACGCCATCGAGCCAGGTGTCGAGTTGTTCGATGGAGGCTGAGTCGATCCGCTGCGCTGCCCATGCGTGTGGTGTGCCGAAGCGACGGCTGAGCAGGCGCTTGAGACTGGCGGCCTTGTCCTTGGCTTCGCCTTCGGCCTCACCTTCGGCTTCGTCTTCAGCTTTGCCTTCGGCAAAGATCGATTGATACGCCTTCGTCTCCTGGATAGGGGTGACCGGGTTGCGCATTGCCCAGATCTCCTTCGCGGTGAGGCCGCGAAATCGGTCGAAAAACCAGTATTCGAGCACCTGCGCGAGGATGTCGCGCACGTCGTCGACCAGCGGTGCCGTTTGCACGGTGCGCCAGAGGGCCGGCGCTTGGTCGCGCAGTTGCTCGTCGTCTTCGATCAGCAGAGGCGCGAATACTGCCACGTACGGGTTGTCCGGCTCGCGCGCCAGCCAGTCCGGCAGTACGTCGCGCGGCGCGATGCTGAGAAGGGGGCCGCGGGCTCGTTGGACCAAGGTCGGAACGCTGGGGATATCCTGCTCGCGAAGAAAGACCCCGACGCCGATGACATTGCGCTGGGGATGCTCCTCGCCGTAGAGCCCGATCTTGGTGAGCAGGTTGTACCATGCCTTGTCCGCATGCTGGCCTTGAAATTCGATGATGTAGGCCGGTCCGTCGTGCCCGTCCGGCTCCAGGAGGCCGTCGATCCGCCGTTCCAGGGCTTTGAGCGTGAGCGAGCAGAAGCGGTAGTCGCCGTTGAACTCTTGCCCGCCGGTGAGCACCCGGAATGCCTCCGCGCCGGCGGAGAGGAAGAGGTAGATGGGGTGGTCGGTCTTCATCAGGCGGACGGGCGGCGGGTGGACTGCGCTTCGCTTGTTCACCCTCCGTCGCCAACGACGGTGCTGTAGTTGCGACTTTAGTCGCATCAAACGGCGACACGGATGCGGCTGAAGCCGCACCCACGGACGTCCGCGGTATTGGCTTTGTCTGTCGAGGTCCCGCTGGTTGATGGTCGGATTACGCTTTGCTAACCCGACCTACCGTGGCCTTGCAGGATTGGGCCTTGATCATCGTTCCGGCCAAATGTGCGACCGAATGCATAGCCGGGCCATCTTGGCCCGGGTGATTCGGGGCTGGACGCCCCGACTACGCGGAATCCCGTGACCCGTGACCGGAACGATGATCAAGGCCGTTTCCGGCAAGCGCCTAACGTCCTCTTGCTTTCGATTGCAGGATCAACCCTTCCGCTTCGGCCTCGGCTGTGAGCTGCTCGAGCTCAACTTGCAACGCGTCGTACTTTGCCTCCTTGCGTGTGATAAAGCGCGCCAGGAGGCGTGCCTTCTGCTCGATGCCTTCGGGCGTGAGCAGGTAGGCGTAGGCGCGTTTGTTGTTGCTGCGGCGGAAGCTCTGCGCTCTGACCCAGCCGCGCTCGATGAAGGCGCGTACGCAGTAGTTGGTCCGCCCGAGGCTGATGCCGAGCGCGTGGGCGAGCTCGCGCTGACTGGCCTTGGGGTTGGCTTGCAGGTGCTTGAGGACGCGGTAGTGGAGTTCGTCGTTCAACGCGCGGTGCGGGCTTGACGGCATCGGCCGATGGCGCCCGTGGTGCTTGTCATGGGGTGCGTCTGGGGTCAGCGGCTGCGCGCCCGCCCGGGCATGTGGGTTGCCCGCTGAGGCCGGAGTGCCGGAGATTCACGCCGGCACGCTACCACCCTACCCGGTCATTGGAGGGCATTGGCAGGGGAAGCGTCTTGTCTGTTGTTGTGATCGTGCCGGGTGCGTTCCAAGGTTGAACGACACATCCGGGAATTGAAGCGCAGTTTCACCGCGTTCGTCAAGGGGAGGAGGAGAAGTTCAGCAATTCCCGCTGTGTACGAGCGGGATCGCCCGAGCGCGGCGCGAGCGCGTGTGGAAACCGCACAGGCGAACACAGGCTTCGCCACGAGACGACGCTGTTGTTCTGGCTGGCTGTTTGGTTACCCTCAAGACGTTCTTCAAGCACATTCGTTCACGGCCGTCGACTAGGAGGTGTCAGGCGGCAAGGGCAGCAGTGGCGGCTGGATAATGGAGCGATAGAGCGTGTCCCAATCGGGAATCAGGCAGAGATCGAAGCGCGCACGCAGTTTGCGCCACAAGCGCGTCTTGCTCTGCGCCGCCGTTAAGGCGGCCTGGAACAGCCGGCAGCCGCGCTGTTGGATCTGATCGATCAGAAACGCCAGCATCATCAGATGCATGAGCACGGTGCTGAGGTTGTTGTTGCCGTGACCGAAGTTGTGCTCGAAGTGATAGCCTTGGTTCTCGAGGGTGTTGAAGGTTTCGTTTTCGACTTTCCAGCGTGCGCGGGCTCCTCGCATCAGCGTCATGAGGTTGCTGTCATCAATGGTGAAATCGGTGACCCAGGAGAAGTGGGTGACCTTGCCGTCCGGGGTGTGTTCCCAGTACTCGAGGAAATTGACCTCGAGGTCGAAGTTGGACTCGTTCAGCGGTGCGCCGTTGAGATAGCGGAAACGGTGACGTACCCCCTTGGCGTCGGTGAACTCGACCTCGCGCGTCTCGGGCGTGGCCGCCACCCAAGCGAACAAGTGGGTGTGATCGCTCGGCTTGGCGCCGAGGATGAAGCGCAGATTCAGTTCCTGCAACTGGCGGATGTGCGGGGCATTGGAGGCGAGGGCGTCTTCGACGACGATCAGCTTCAGATGCGGATGCGCGCGGCGCAGATCCGCCAGCAGGCGCTTGGCGGCGTTGCGCTCGCAGTCATTCTTGCGCGCGCCGTCTTGCTTGAGGATCGGCTCGGGCGCCAGCGGGAACACCTCGCTGTGATCGGGGTGTACCAGCACCGCCCCGAGCATCTGGTGATAGTAGGTCGTGGTGCCGTTGCGGTGGTGCTTCTCCCCGCACTGCGGGCAATGCACCTTGGTCGAGGAGAAATACCCGGTGCCGTCGAGTGAGAGCAGGTAATGGCCATCAAGGTATTCAAACCCCTCCAGCCCCTTGCCGCGCTGCAGGTCTGCAAACAGCGCCTTGTACAGCGGGAGCAACTGGCTCGGATCGAATGCATCGAGACGTTCGCGAAAGCGGGTGTCGCTTGGGACGTTCGCGAAAGCGGGTGTCGCTTGGTGCCCGTTCGATCCCGTAGAGCGCGTGCAGATTCGCCCGCGTGGTCTCTTCCCGACTGTCGTGCTCGAATTGCAGCAGCGAAGGATACTTCAGCCCGAACAACGCCAGTCCCGACATCAGATAATCGACCAGCGTAATCTTGCCATCGCACGGGTCGGGAATCTTCGCAAAAAACCGCCGCGCCTTGTTCAGCAGCCCGGCGGCGCTGAGTTGTTTGCGTGAAATCGGAGCACTCATCAGTATCTGCCTCGCAACTTCAAGTCTGCGCGACAGTATACCGATTCAGAGACGAAAGTTTACGAAGAACTATTTTCGAAGACTCGCCAACACGCGGTTTTTAAAGCAGAATTATTTTCGGCGGGAATTGCTGGGAGAAGTTGAAAGTTGGAAGTGCGAACGTGGACGTTTGCGAATTTGGGGTGTTGCCGGTTCGGAGCGGCTTTGACCATGCTGGGGGGTTGGCTGCCCCGGGGACGTCCGCCAGGGCGTCGCTAGGCGCTGCAATCGGGTCGGCGCAGCCTGTCTGAGTCCGCTTCTTGCGGGTCCCGCAGAGGTGACCGCCGACTAAGTGCCTTCGACAGAGTAGCGCCGCAGGGATTCCAGGATCTTGAGGGCGGTGTCGCGATGCGAGGGGCTCAATCGCTCAGTTCGTCGCGGACCTCTTCGGGCTCGCCGTAGGTCTCGATGCCCAGGCGCTCGGCGACTGCGAGGGCACGGGAGTCGATCATCGGGGAGATGGCGATGAGCCGGTCGGCCTTGCGTTGGTGGCGCCGCTCGTAGAAGCGGGCCTTGCGCTCGAAGCTGTACATCGCGGGCTTCTCGATGGATGACTTCAGCTCGCAGAGGATCAGCAGGCCGTTCTTGATGATGACGTCGAGCTCGATCTGGTCCGGGCGGCCGAACACCTCGCCGTCGTCGTCGAATTCGTTGACCTTGAGCACCTGCACGCCGAAGGTCTTCTCGAGGATGGCCGCCAGGGCGTCGCGGAAGGCCTTCTCCGAGCGCAGTCCCCAACGCGCTCCCAGTGCACCGATGCTGCGGTCCAGGCGTTTGCCGAGGGACAGGCTTTCCTGGTGCAGGGCCTTCAGCTCGGCTTGATTGGCTTCCCACTTGCGGTCCTGTTCTTCCCAGCGCTGTTGGGATTCGCGCCGCTCGCGCTCGAGGCGCTCTTCGTTCTTTTGCCACAGCGCGTCTTGGCGCTCGCGCTCGCGGCGCATCTCGTCAAGAGTTTGCTGAAACCGGTCGTTGGTCTCTTCCCGGCGGGCATAGAGCTTGGCGGTGATGCCGAGGATGGCCTCGCGGAACGACGGGTCGGATTCCATCCATGCGGGCAGCTCACGTCGGACGGTCTCTTTTAGGGTGCCCAGGCTGGTCATCGGTGCGGTATGGGGGGTTAAGGGTTGAGGGGCCTTGATCATCGTTCCGGCGACCCTCAACCGGCACGTCCATTACCACTGCTGCGTTATCGACGGGGTCTTCGAACCGGTCGAGGAGGCCGATGATGTCCCGCAATCCGTGCGCTTTCGCCCCGCCGCCGAGCTGACACCGGAGGCCCTCGCCGCCATCGCCGAGCAGGTACGCGTCCGGGTGCTGCGGTGGTTTGCCCGCAGCGGGCTGATCGAGGCGGACGACGTGCACGAGATGCTCGCGTGGGAGAACAGCGGGTTCTCGCTGGATGCCGCGGTGCGCGTGGGCGCGCATGATCGCGCCGGTCTGGAGCGGCTGCTGCGCTATTGTGCCCGCCCGCCGTTCGCGCTGGAGCGTCTGGAACTGCTCGACGCCGAACGGGTCGTCTACCGGTTGCCCAAACCACAGCGTGACGGCACCACGGCGCTGACGCTCACCCCGCTGGAGTTGATCGACCATCTCGCGGCACTGATCCCGCCGCCCAGGCGCCACCGCCATCGCTACCACGGCGTGCTCGCGCCAAACGCGCCGCTGCGGGCGGCTGCCATCGCCTTCGGGCGCGAGGTGGCGGACGCGACCGGCGCACCGACCGAGGTCGGTTCACCGCCTGCAACGCCGGTCTCCAGGACGCGTTCGCCGGCGCGCTACCTCTGGGCCATGTTGCTGGCCCGGCTGTTCGAGTCGCTGCCGCTGGTCTGCCCCAACTGCGGCGCGGACATGCGCATCATTGCCTTCATCACCGAGGCCGTGCCCGTCGAGCAGATCCTCACCCACATCGGTGAGCCACCGCGTCCACCCCCGATCTCGCCCGCCCGCGGACCGCCCGCCTGGGACGAGGCACCCGAGCCGATGCCGGACTGGGACCTCCTCCAGCAGCCCGAGCCCGACTTCGAGTTCGATCAGCGCGTCTCCTGGTAGCCGCCGTCTCTCTCGCAGGGAACGGTGCAGCCCCGCTCGTCTGCCGGAGGCACGCTGCCCCGCAGATGCGCGCGCCAGCACCCCAGAACGCGCGCGCCTGCAACGCCCCGACGCCCGTCAGCCCCGCAGTTGGGCATTGACCCCGCACCCCACCCCTGCTAACCTCCTTACCTTGGGCCAACCTGGACGCTCAGGGTGGCTTGGATTTCCTATCCGTAACCCGTCATACTACTTAAAAGTGACGGGGAGTGCCGACCCATCTCGCGGTGCTTCAACGGCGAATTCGAAACACTGGTATGACCACCAACAAGGCCGCACGGAAGTCACTATGATGAGGCTTCTGCACCGCCACTCGTGGCATGACCCCCAGGTGTTGAACACTTCCTGAAGTGCCAAGCCACTCATTAACTCTGAAGCCCAATTTTGACCGTTCTAAATTGCACAAAATACACAATTGCCGCATATTGCGCGCGTCGTACTTCTACCCGACACCTTCTAGTCTGTTTCAATCTGAGCCTGGTCGAAAGGGTTGTTAAAATCTCTTCTCCGAACAAGCTTAGAGTCTTTTGCCTTTTCGTACTCGGCGTAAAGCATAACATCGCGGGTATCGCTTAAGCACATTTTAATGTATCGATCCAGCCGTTCCTCATCTCCTTTCGCCAAGTAAAGGATGGATCGCAGATGGCGTGGGCGCGTGCCATTTGCCAGGCCATTTGGAATTCTTTCCAGCAAGTAACGGTAAATGTCATCAGCACGCTGCGGGCCAAAATCACTAACGACGCGCTGCCAAATATCGCCCGGAATTTCGGTAGACATGGTTTTTGGTTCTCTAGGGGCGTTCACGCTTTCAAAATATCCTTCGGTAATCTCTTTGGTTTCTTCCATATCACTCGTCCTTTCTGTGGTAGATGAAGATCTTTGCCAAATATAGTAATTCATATCATCCGAACCAGACGACTTAAAATTCATATATTGTCCATTAATTAAAGCGAACGTTAACGTAAAATCTTTACCCTTCCTATTCCCAACAACTATGGCTGATGTTGAGGTTGCTTCTTTAGTGTTGAAAGAAATTGCAGATGACCCACTCCCCCAACGATAAACCATCTTATTTGTATCTATTTCGACAGTCATCATCTTCATCAGCTCGACAAAACCCCTCATTTCTTCTTCATCTCCAGGCTTGTATTTAAAACTATTCTTTGAGTTTTCCAGCGTCAATTCTGGATTTACTGACCATTTACCGACAAAAGGAAAAAGATCACTAGCATATGAGAAGTCAACAAAAAGTATAAATGTAATCGTAAATAAGGTGGTTATGATCATGATATTTCCATTGTTGTGTATCAAGACCTAAGTTCAATGGACCCCACCCCACAGGGGTGGAGGCCAGTTGCAATGCAATAGCATTAAGTTAAGCCCAATGTCATTAAGTTAAGCCGTAACTCACCGAGTGCGCTTATAATTTTCTTGGAACGCAGGAACTCTGACCTTCTTCATGTCTCTGGGAAAAGAACGGTCAGGTCGCACCGGCTCAACGGCGAACACCATGTTTTCCAGTATTCGCCAACACAGCACTGTCGGGGAAATATGAAGAAACAGTCGAATGATTTGGTTTTTCATCTTCGATAGCGCGTTGGCAAAGTTGATGCGATAAGCGGGTTTTAAGAACATTCATGTAAAAATGAGGTGGTGTTTGGTCCATAAATCGCAGCGCGATACCTCAGGCAGCTTCGCGATGATAATAACTTAGCATGCCACCCAGTCGTTCTCTGCGCTGAACCGGATTCGTTGGGAAGGCGACCACATTGGACGGTTCGAGCAGCTGATTGTCGACACCCTGATGGTTTCGCTCCCGCAGATAATGCGCACTGTATTCTCGAAGGGCACGACGCAGTGATCGTTCACCGAGAAGTATCATGCGCTCAAGACACTCTTCTTTTATGGAACGAACAAACCTTTCCGCGTAGGCATTACACTTCGGCGCCCGTGGCGGACATCGCACCGGCTCAACGCCTTCTCGATCGAGGATGTTTCTGAAGGCCTCGGTGAACTTTGTGTCTCGGTCCATGATGAGATAATGGTGGTTCCTGAGAAAGCCGTCGAACTCACCGGTGAGATTGCGTGCGATCTGCATCATGAACTCACCGTTGGGATTAACCGTCGCGCCTGCAATTGTAATTTTGCGTGTCGCCAAGTGGATGACAAACAACACGTAACAAGTGACAAGTTGATCGCTACAAGACGAGACCCGCGTATAGTATCGGCATCATTCTCTCATCGTTTACCGTAAGTTGGGCCTTGATCATCGTTCGGCCCACCTGGTGCGTGCCTCGTCGATTGGCCCGCACCCGGCCCGACCGAGAAAGCAGGCGCTTTCTCGGTTGGGGACGTTCCGGGGGCAGACCACGTCGACGAGGCATGCACCAGGTGGGCCGAACGATGATCAAGGCCGTAAGTTGTAAGCACTCATCGCCATACGAACAAGCTCAGCAACAGTTCCGGTGCGAGGGAAGAATTCCTGGGCCGAATAGCGTTGCGTCGAATACTTGTAAATCGCAAAGTCCCAAATCTCGGTATCTCCACGATACCCCAATCGGCAGAGGGGGCTTCCTCCATGACGTACGTAACAGAACTTGCCCGCTTTCCAGATCTCCAGATACGGATCCCCGAGACGCTCTAGTTCACGCGCGAGAGCATTCAGCGCTTCGGGGGGAATTGCATCCCCCTTCTTGCCTTTTCTCATCTCTTCAGTTAGTCCTTTGGTAGAACCGATTTTTTAAAACCAAAGGGGTCTCCAATGGGCTTGGTTCACGAAGAGCAACAAGAAGGGGTCAGGTCTTGCAATCCAGCATCCGTTCAAGAAGGGGTCACCATTTAGCTGACCCCGATCAATGGGACGGCCTTTCCCTTCGTGTCCGCGCCACGATTTTCGTCCGCAAAGCGTCGGATGCAGCTTGGTCCGCCCTTTGACCCTTTTCTCCAACAGCTCGATCACGCCCGCCTGTGTCCGCATGACCGCCAGGTTGCCCTTGACCGCCAACGCTACGTCCGCATCCGGCAACAGCCGGTCTACTTCGTCGTCTGTGAGCCGCTTGACCTGATTGGCGCTCAGCGAGCAGCCACGGCTGCGCGTCAATAGGTTCTGGATCGACTGCAGGTTGGCACTGTGCTGCTGCACCAACTTGCTCCGACGCCGCAGCAGATCGCGCACCGCGCGCTCTTGCCTGGGGTAGATGTACCCCTCCGGAAGCAACCCTAAGCGAAGCAGCTTTGCCAGCCAGCGGGCGTCAGACTCGTCGTCTGCATACTTGAGCCCTTCGTACTGGACGATCGCCGCCGTGTTCGCCAGGTGGACGCTGAAGCCGACGTCCATCAGACCGTCCACCAGCCAGTACCAGTTGTAGGTCGACTCGACCACGAGCCCCTCAATGTCTTGACGAAAGGCCCCCAGCTCCGCCAGCACCACCCCAGTGTCGTTCGGCAGCCGCCGCCGATACACAACCTTGTCTTCCTCGTCTGACAGCACTACCACATTGTTGCTGGAATGTAGATCGATTCCGCCGTATAGTTTCATTGTCCTAGAGTCATGTCTCGGCTCCCACGCATCATGGTACCCGGCATTCCACACCACGTGACGCAACGTGGGAACAGACAGCATCGAGAACGCCTACGGCATCGCGTTTTCGAACCCGTCCGACGATGCTGACCGAGCAGAAGCACCTCCGCGCCGATGCGCCATGAACTCGTTGACTGCATGTCGCCACAGCGCGGCGTCTTTGGATAGGTAGGATTCGTGGCCGCTGTGCTCGAAGAGCTAAGGCCGCGGCGCACCTGGTCGACCACGTCATCCCGCCGCTGCCGGTGCGCCAGTGGGTCCTCTCGGTGCCCAAACGCCTGCGCTGGTACCTTGAGCGAGAGCCTCAGGCCGTCAGCGCCGTGCTGCATATCCTGCTGCGCGTCATCGAGGCCCATCTGCGCCGGAGCAGCGACGCCAGCGCGCAGGCCCGCTTCGGGGCGGTGAGCCTCATCCACCGCTTCGGTGCCTCCCTCAACCGCCACGTCCATTACCACTGCTGCGTCATCGACGGGGTCTTCGAGCCGGACGAGGAGGCCGATGATGTCCCGCAATCCGTGCGCTTTCGCCCCGCCGCCGAGCTGACACCGCAGGCCCTCGCCGCCATCGCCGAGCAGGTGCGCGTGCGGGTGCTGCGGTGGTTTGCCCGCAGCGGCCTGATCGAGCCCGCCGATCGCGCCGGTTGCAGCCCTGGCGGATGAGAGCCTGCATCGAGAGGCAGACGACGGAATCCTGACTATACTGTATATAAAAATAGCCCATGATTTCGCCGCCAAACGGATGCCGACATGGCCGCCGCGTCACCGGGATGCGGACCTGCCCCGTACCGGACAAGAAAAGGACACCCGGACAAGAAAAGGACACCCACTCTCCGCCCCGCCGAAATGTGGACGACAAGAAAACGCCGAAATGTGGGTGTCCCGTACCTCCGGGTGTCCCGTACCTCCGGGTGCCGTACCTCCGGGTGCCGTACCTCCGGGTGCGTATCCCGTACCTCCGGGTGCGTACCTCCGGGTGTCCCGTACCTCCGCGTACGTACCTCCCCCGTACCTCCCTCCCCGTACCTCCATCCCGAAATGTGGGTGTCCCGTACCTTCCCGCGAAATGTGGGTGTCCCGTACCTTCCCGTACCTTCCGGGTGTCCCGTACCTTCCGGTACCTTCCGCCGTACCTTCCGCGCGTACCTTCCGCGCCCGAAATGTGGGTGCCCCGTACCTTCCGTACCTTCCGTACCTTCCGCGCCTACCGCCGTACCTTCCGTACCTTCCTGCCGTACCTTCCTGAAATGTGGGTGTCCCGTACCTCGCCCTCCCGTACCTCGCCCTGCCGTACCTCTGCTGCCGTACCTCTGCTCTTCCCGTACCTCTGGCTGGGTGTCCCGTACCTCGCGTACCTCTGTACCTCTACCGGGTGTCCCGTACCTCTACCGTACCTCTACCTCCCGTAGTACCTCCCGTACCTCCGCCGTACCTCCGCCGTACCTCCGCCGTACCTCCGCGTACCTCCGCTCCGCCCCGCCGAAATGTAATGTGCGAAATATAATGTGGGTGTTCCGTACCGCTGGCCGTTACCCTGAATTGGGTGGGTGCTCGAGTCGGCTGTAGAACCTATTCTCGGACAGCCCCCAGCCCCCTCGACCGACCATTACTGGGCGATGGAATAAGGCGTACCCTGATGCGCCGGAGCGGCTGGCAAGCCAAGATGTAGCGCCTCGAGGTCGGCGCCGGCGCGACCGGCAAACAGCTCCAGGTCGGCGGCGATCAGTGACCAGCAGTCGGCATCGATACGCTCTACATGACCGTTGATCTCGGTTTCCACACAGATGTGTGTATTGCGCAGGAAGAGACGGATGCAGAGGGTCACGGTTGCAGTCTGCCAGGGCTCCGGCACGCGGATGATCAGCCGATGGCTTGCTGACGCAGTCGCATCAGCATTGGTCTGCAACTCGGGGTAGAGTGTCACGCTCAGCTCCACCAGATTGGTGGCGATGCGCGGGGTACCGGTCTCGATCCATTGCAGAGTGCACCTGGGATCCCGACAGCGCTCGCGCAAGGCATAGGCGAACTCGCGTTCGAAAAAGACGTGGAAGACATGCTCCAGCTCATTGAGCTGGCGCTGCACCTGCAGCAGTCGGCGCGGGTTCGGCTCATGCTCGCGCATTTCACGATTCAGAATACGGCGCAGCCGGTCGAAGCTCTTGGGCAAAGCGCCGGCATGAAAGCCCCGCGCCATCAAGGCGCGCACGCGCTCGCCATGGTGGCCGACCACGGCTGGTTCCACCGGCGGTGCCACGCTGCCATCTGGAACCGGCAAGGCCTCGGCCTCCTGTTTAGCGGCTGCGATTCTCTCGTGGTGGTTGGCCTGATAGAGCTTCCAGTTCTCCTTCAGTTCCCAAACGAGAAAGCCGAACAGACCCGGCAGCAGCACGATGGTCAGGGTGACCAATGGATAGGCGACCACCTTCGGCAATACCGATGCGCTGATATCGATAAAGGCGGTGGTAATGGCGGGTAAGAAAGGCAGCAACAGTTTGTGGCCGATGCTGACAATGGGAAAGTGCTTGACGGGATTGACCTGGGGCTCCACCAGCACGGTCACGTAAAACTGGATCAATTCCTCGGCAAGGCGCCATACCGGCGTCACCAGGGCTTTGAACAGCGTGGACTCGAAACGCTCGCCCAAATGGTGAACCAAAGCCTCATCCACCCGATGCAGCAACTGCGAAAAGCCACGGGTGATCTCCTTGAAGAAAGTCAGCAGCCACTGAATCAGGCCAATCACCAGGGTCTGATTAATGCGCCTGAGATAGACGCCGATGCGAGTACTGAGATTATCCAGAAAACGCCGCCCGGCCGGTGTGTTGCGGGCCAGGGTACCGAGCGCAAAGGCGAGCATCCCCAGCCACAGCCCGGGCTCGATGGGAACCTCCTCCACGAATACCGCCAACAAAACGATCGGAATCAGCGGCAAAACGCCTATCAGCAGCGGTTGCACCAGATTGCGGCCAAGAGCCCGCACCAGCCCGGTGCTGAGCAGCTCCGCCATGGGCCGCCAGCGCAGCAATCGATTCAGGCCATCGAAAAACACAAAGCGCAGCACGGAAACCGTTCCGTGCCACAGCACCAGCGCCAGATAGCGGCCAATGCCAGTGTGCATGACCAGGCTGATCAACCCTCCCAACAGCAGCACGTCGGTGAAAGTGGCCAGCTCCAACGCCTGGTTGAAGCCCGGCAGCATAGCCAACAGCAAATCCAGGCTTTTCAGTACCAAATAGGCGCCCCCGAAGGGCACTAGTAGATAGCGCGAAATAATGCGCCCGAGCGGTGTGCCAAACAGCGGTGCGCTCGCCTGTTGCAAACCCTTGATGTAGATCTCGCCGCGCTGGTAGACGCCGGGCAGCGCGCGCGCCGCGGTGTGGTCGAAGCGTGCCAACCGATCGCCGCGGAAGAACTCTGCCAGAGTCGGATCGGGTAGTCGGAGAATATTGCGCGCGACGATATCGCGCACATCGGTGAACTTGAGATTCCGGCGCTGCTCGATAATATCTAGCAACTCTAGTTTCATCTTGTGTGCGGCGACCCGCTCGCGGTGATTTCGAGGCAAAAAATCAGCCTCGCGCATGGCTTGCCCCAGACAGGGTAGGATTTGTTCCTCCAGCCGCCTGGTCACCTGCGCCTGCAACCGATCGAGGATCTCGCCGAAACGCTCCAGGTCAGCAATCGACCAGGGCATCTCATCTAATCGGGTACGCGCGGTATCGATGCCCCGTAGCGCCTTCAGCAGCATCTGAAACGGCAGCGGTTGCACCAGCCGTTGGCGCCCGAGGCTAATCAACCAACGCCCGAAGTGCAATTGGTAGTAGTCGTTGCGCGCCTCGGACAAAACCTGCTCCAAATTACTGAGCAGCATGCGCGCCGGTGGCAAACCGCCTCGGCGACGATCCTCGGCGGCAAGTTGATGGATCAGCTCCTCCAACCCTACCCTGGTGTCAGGCGTCAGCTTCCATTTGGCCGCGAGCAGACTGGCCAAATGTAGCTCCGCGGCAGCCTCGCGTTCGGCAATGGCGTCTTCGACAGTGGCAGGCGCGCGGCCGACCGGCTGGCTCAAGCGCTGCGCGAGCCAGCGCGCATCCCCCAGGTGACGCAGCGCCGCGGCAAAGCGACCCTCGAACTCCGCGCGCTGAGCACAGCCGATGGCATGCTCGAATAATAATAGCCCCAGGCTGCGCCCATGGCGGACCCAGCCCGGCACGGGGGCAAGGCCGAGATCGTCGAAGCCGGGTAACATGATAAAGCGCGCCACCAGCCGTTGCGCACCACCAACCAGGTCGTCCCGTATCCGCCGCAGCCAGCCCTTGCTGCGGCGAATCCGCGAACCCCGCTGCAGAGCATCCTGATATAGCTGCTCCAGGGACGCTGGCACTTCCCTCTTCGGAAACCGCGAGCGCGAGACCGACTTGGCAGCCGTGTCCTCGGCATACATCGTTGCATGTTGCGTAGACCAAGCACGGGCGGCATCGGCGCGCACCCGCGGCAGGTCCGGATCGGAGCGGCCGAAAGGCAAGCCTGTCGGTAGCGGCGGCGGCGACGTCGGCAATGCACCGCTGCCGGGCCGGCTCTTCAGCAGCAGCGGCGGCATGCGATTTTGACGGCATGGCTCCGGCAGATCCAAACCGCTGGCCTCCAGCCAACTGTCCAACTCTGGCCAAACATCGATGGCCGGGAAAAAGAAGCCGCGGGCACCGGGTGAGAAGTAGCGCAACCGAACCACCATGGCGGCAAAGCTGCGCGTCACCAGATCATCGTCCCAGACCGACAGCGCGATGTCGTCGCGATGCAGCACATCGCGCACCTCGGCAAAGGCATGGGTGCCAATAAGTGCATGCAGCGCCGCGGCGCCGAAGCGATGCAGATCGCCCTGAGCGTCACGGGCATTTTGCCAGGCCCGGGCCACCTCCGCCTCGAAGCTGCGCGACCAATAGTCGAGCCGCGCCCGAACGAAACTGCGCTCATCAACGATCGGCGACGACGGGCTCGGCAGTAGAATCACATAGTTGGGCAGCCGTAGACCCTCGATGACCGACAGCGCTTCAGCATTCTCGGTCTCGAGGCCCTCCAGAAAGTCATCCCGCGACATCAAATAATAGGGTAGGTCAGGGATAGGTACACCGCGTGCGGCGACGCCGAGTTGCTCCTCGATAAGCCGCTCGACAGCGCGGGCGTGGAATAAAAAAATGCCCTCGGCGGGTCGGAGAATCTGTTGGCGGAAAACCTTGGCGCTAGGTGTTGGCATATGCCTTCGATGTTGCGTCTATTATCCGCTGTTCAAAGCGGCGTCGGCTGGTACTTGGTCAGAGCGGTTTCTCGACACACCCGCAGCCGCATTTCACCTTCGCATTCGGGCATGATCATCTTCGCGTTCGGGCATGATCTCAACCTGATGAACGCAAAACTATACAGCATGACCAAAAATAGTTTAGATTCTTCTCCTACGCCAAACCAAGCAAATGAGGTAAATCGCTATGGCAACAAAGATCGTCTGGGGCTATGTCGACGAGGACGGCAATGTGCAGTCTGGCTCCGGTGACTTCACCGTGTCGGAAGAGTCGGAGCCCGGCTTCTACGATATCTTCTTCAACCCGGGTACCTTCAGCTCTCAGCCCGCCATCACCGGAAGTTGCGTCAGCAGCAGCCGAGAGGCGCCGGTGTTTCAGGTCTATCAGCTGAATGGCAACAAGGGCTTCATTGTCGAGACGCGCGATGCGCACTCAGGTGATCGCGACGCCCGCGCCTTTATGTTCACAGCCGTCGGCGGCGACTGATCGGCCGCGTGGTTGGCTGTCTGGATAGATCAGCATCAGCTCGCGGTCGGTTGCAGGCCGATCAGCATCCAGAGCGCGACCAAGATCGCAAACCATTGCGCTGCATTGATCAAAACGCTCATGCTATGGAGGCGCTTAAAGCGTTTCCCGGCGCCCGCATCGCCGGCCAGCTCGGCGTCCCGCGCCTGGTTGATCCTTGGCATCAACACCTGTCTTGCCATCACGAAGCCGATCAATGCGAGCATACTCAGGGCAGCGGGCCAGCCGACGCCTGCCCCGATTCCAGGCAGCAAAAACAGCACCGCCAGCAGCGTCGTCAGCCCCATGGCAAGGTAGTACCAGGGGAATATTTCACGGATGAACGCACCAGCCGTCTTGATTGGCAGCTTGGTAAACACAAGCGGGGCCATGACCGCGGAAAAAAAGGTCATGCCGCCCCAGGTCAGAGCGAGCGCAAGGCCCGCCAACAGAGTAAAAGCTGGGATAAGATTCATCATTACAGAGCTCTAGTCAGTGGTTGTGGATAGCCCCTAAATGGATACTCCGAGCGCCGAAGCGAACCCCAGGGCCGCTCATTCGAGCGGCTTATGCCTGAATGCGGAGGGCGTCAGCCTGTTCGCCTGGGCTACATCAGTAGGCGCTCCAGTCGTTCACTGGCGCCACTGCTGACACCTCCTTTGTCCATGTTTTAAAGATGGTTGGAGCCTGAGGTAACCCAACAAACCGACCCTGACATTTGGAGGGTTTTCCCGCGGTCGATCCTCGTTATGTAGCCGGCACGTCGCCCGCAAGCGGGCTCCTACAAGCCGACCGGGACGGCCGACGTAGGAGACCGCTTGCGGGCGAATAGGCCGACGACGCCGGCAGGACGGACGCAAGCCTCAGGGCCTTGCCGACAGGGGCGCCGCCTGCAAAAAATGCAAGGTCACCGCAGAGACGCAGCGTGCGCAGAGGGGCCAAGGCGCCTCGCCCGCGAGCGGACCTTGACCAGCCGAGGGAGCCGCTCGGCGTAGGAGCTCGCTTAGGGCGACCCGGCAAATGATGCCAGCGGAGCGGACGCGAGCGCCGCGCCTTTCTCCGGGAGAAAAGCTGTCGGCCACTGTCTTCTCGACAAATGAACGGACAGATACCCCAGGGTGCAACCTGCCCAGCGCGACTTGATCGGGATTAGGATTGGAATCAGGATCGGGATCGAAAAGACATGACATCAGGGCGTGAGAAACCTGATGTTTACTGGGCGGATGTTTGCTGGGGCTCGCATCGCCCGAGGGCAGCGCTTGCCTGTCACTCCTTGGCATGTCACCTTCTAGCAGTAAGAATAGTTCTCGATTATGGTGCACCATCGTCGCCCCATTGTTGCTCTCGAGCGCTTTGCACGCTCAGGTGCGAGGCCCCGCTAGCCAGCGAGCTCATGCGGCGCAGACCACAGGCAGACGAAATCAGCGACAGCGCACATGTCTCCAGGTAGCGACCTGTTGCAATTGGCCGACCGCCGCGCTATTATTAGCGTTTGCTGCAAACCGCAATGTGTTCTAACTTTGCAATATAGGATATTGCGTGCCATTACGCAGCGCTAGGGTGCGGCAGGTTCGGCAAGTATCGTGCGTTCGCCCGCATTTTTTTACTAAAGATAGCCTGACCTTGGATTTGGGCGGGAGTATGTCGTGTGGTTTCAGTCCGAACAACAGAATTCCTTGAAGCTCAGTAAACTCCAAGAAAACATTGACAAACTCACAAACGCACTAGAGTCGTATAACCAGAAGTTCGATCAACTCCAAAAATCGATCGATGTTCTTGAGCGCTCTAGTAGTAAACAAAGACAGTGCCTTGAGGACATTCTGCAATCCATGGACCGCGTCGAGCACCGAATCACCAGCCTGGAGACCGAATCCACATTCCACCGCTACACAGCGTTCTGTAGGTCGAGCTTACATACGCCCGAATTCGTTCCGAATGGCAAGGAGCTACATGCCCCGCAGCGTCGGTGGCGGAAGCTGGTGCGTGGACGTGACTAGCTTGGCTGCGATCAATACAGACCAATCGGATGCGCGTCGCCACCGTAGTGGTTGCGATACATAGGTTTTATCAATCGTTAGGGTCCATTGAGAAGTCGGCAGTGTCGTATAACCAGAGTTGGTGCAATCAGCGGTCACGCATCGGCAGGCTGCTAGTTCGGGTGCTTCGCCCGGTCAGGAGTTGCTGTGTTGCGCGCTAACTTTCTTTCATACCCTTTGAAACTGTTCAATTCCAGGCAAGGCGAGGGGCTTAAAAGAAAGCGATCAATCCCTCTGAAGCGAATTCTTGCCGCTGCCCGGCGATGGCGATGGCGACTTCACCTTCGTATCAAAGACCGGCCCCTGAGGCCTTCCCATCCCTTCACCCTAATCCGCTACGAGGAGCTCGATCCTTCCGCGCAGCGACCACGGCTTGCTCATCCATCATGCGCCGGCGGTGGCAAGGTCGTCCGCTATTTCCTATGGCCGGACGACCTGCGACTGTATTTTGTCATCGCGGGCGTCTTGGGTGCGCTGCCATGCTTTTTCAGCCCTGAAGGAGGTTTTTGGTGCTGCTTCTTCTTATTGTTCATCGCTGTTTTCTTCATCCCTTGGCTTCTCTATCACCCCTGCTGTCGGTTTTCCGACCACCAGCGTGTACTGAGCTGCCTGCGGGAGCTTCCCGAGCAAGTCGGCGGGATACCAATGGCAACGCTATTCGATCCGTCGCGCTGCTTCGGCAGCCAGCCTAATGCGCGCATGAGCGGCTTGTTGAACCTGCGCCTGTTCGTGCCTCGCCTCTTCAAGCCACGAGATACGCGTCTCGCGGACCCCCGCCTCAGTGCCCGCTCGCGCTTAGTCGTGCTGGGTATCGCCGACTTTTTCAGCGACAAGAGCGGGGGGGACAGGCATTGTCAAAGAAGCGTCAGTCGTTGGTGGATCTATTGGATCGGGTTTTCCTGGACTGGGTATCTTCTGTTTCTGATCGACTACTTCTTGCTACCCAACGACAGGAACACGGTGCTCGGCTTCGCCATCCTATGGTCTGTGCTGTCCACCTTCTTTATCTATCGGCAAGCCTGCATCTGGTTACATCTGGGGCAACTCGAACAAGCTGAATACTGGCGTGAAGAAACCAACGGGTTATTGTCGCGGGTCCGAGTCCAATTCGATGACTGTGGTATGCGGCTGCACTTTCCCAAGCTGGACCCACTCGTGGTGCAGGGTGCGAATCTTCTCCCTGCTGTGGTGATCGCGATCCTGACGCTGCTTGCCACGCTGTCATCCGGCAAATCGAAGACGGACGAAACACCCTGCGATCCCTGCCAGCAATACCTGGTCTCGCACCAGATGCAGGCCGCAGACGATCTCGGCGGCTAAGCGGCCGGTTCAGGCGGAACAGCAAGCACAACCCACAGATGCTCGACAGCGGTGAACAATTCCAAGCCTTACCAAGACTTCAAGCCTTATCAAGACCCACACGAGCTACTTTCGCTGCTGGCCTGGGTCGATGCCCATGACCGCCTCGACATCCTGATCCTCGAGATCCGCCATATCCAAACCAATCTCGTCCACGCATTGCGCGTACCGGTGCTCTATCGGCCGCTGCGCTTCGAGGAAAGGTGTATCTGGTTCAGCGACAAGGACATGGGCGGTGTGCACGCCGATTGGGAAAACACCAGCAATTCCCGATGAAAAAAATTCTGCTTTGAAAACATCGTGTTGGCGAAGCTTCGAAAATAGTTCTTCGTAAACTTCGTGGCTGAATCGGTATAATGTCGCACATACTCGAGGCTGAGAGGCAGATGTTGATGAGTGCTCCGATTTCACGCAAACAACTCAGCGCCGCCGGGCTGCTGAACAAGGCGCGGCGGTTTTTTGCGAAGATTCCCGACCCGTGCGATGGCAAGATTACGCTGGTCGATTATCTGATGTCGGGACTGGCGTTGTTCGGGCTGAAGTATCCTTCGCTGCTGCAATTCGAGCAGGACAGTCGGGAAGAGACCACGCGGGCGAATCTGCACGCGCTCTACGGGATCGAACGGGCACCAAGCGACACGCGCTTTCGCGAACGTCTCGATGCATTCGATCCGAGCCAGTTGCTCCCGCTGTACAAGGCGCTGTTTGCAGACCTGCAACGCGGCAAGGGGCTGGAGGGGTTTGAATACCTTGACGGCCATTACCTGCTCTCACTCGATGGCACCGAGTATTTCTCCTCCTCCAACGTGCATTGCCCGCAGTGCGGGGAGAAGCACCACCGCAATGGCACCACCACCTACTACCACCAGATGCTCGGGGCGGTGCTGGTACACCCCGATCACAGCGAGGTGTTCCCGCTGGCGCCCGAGCCGATCCTCAAGCAAGACGGCGCGCGCAAGAATGACTGCGAGCGCAACGCCGCCAAGCGCCTGCTGGCGGACCTGCGCCGCGCGCATCCGCATCTGAAGCTGATCGTCGTCGAAGACGGCCTCGCTTCCAATGCCCCGCACATCCGCCAGTTGCAGGCACTCGATCTGCGCTTCATCCTCGGCGCCAAGCAGAACGATCACACCTACTTGTTCGATTGGGTAGCCGCCACGCCCGAGACGCGCGAGGTCGAGTTCACCGACGCCGAGGGGGTACGTCACCGTTTCCGCTATCTCAACGGCGCACCGCTGAACGAGTCCAACTTCGACCTCGAGGTCAATTTCCTCGAGTACTGGGAACACACCCCGGACGGCAAGGTCACCCACTTCTCCTGGGTCACCGATTTCACCATTGATGACAGCAACCTCATGACGCTGATGCGAGGAGCCCGCGCACGCTGGAAAGTCGAAAACGAAACCTTCAACACCCTCAAGAACCAAGGCTATCACTTCGAGCACAACTTCGGTCACGGCAACAACAACCTCAGCACCGTGCTCATGCATCTGATGATGCTGGCGTTTCTGATCGATCAGATCCAACAGCGCGGCTGCCGGCTGTTCCAGGCCGCCTTAACGGCGGCGCAGAGCAAGACGCGCTTGTGGCGCAAACTGCGTGCGCGCTTCGATCTCTGCCTGATTCCCGATTGGGACACGCTCTATCGCTCCATTATCCAGCCGCCACTGCTGCCCTTGCCGCCTGACACCTCCTAGTCGACGGCCGTGAACGAATGTGCTTGAAGAACGTCTTGAGGGTAACCAAACAGCCAGCCAGAACAACAGCGTCGTCTCGTGGCGAAGCCTGTGTTCGCCTGTGCGGTTTCCACACACGCTCGCGCCGCGCTCGGGCGATCCCGCTCGTACACAGCGGGAATTGCTGGGAAAACACCCTGATGCAAGACATGGACGGACCGTCTGTGCTTGCGGATGCCGCCATCATCCCCTATCCGCGCCCGGATTCCGATCGCCCCAGTACCGGCAAGGCCACATGCACCCAGGAATGCCGTGAAAAAATCGACGACCAGTGCGCAGAGGCGGTCCGCGACGCCTGGCGCATCTGGAACCTGGACCAAAAGCGTTACTTTCATGGGCTTACAGCGCTCCAGCGGATCAAGGGCAGCATACTGCGGGACAAGCTCTTTCTGACCAAGCATGCGCTGAAGGCGTTCGTACCTCCGTACAAGTTCGGCGGTGACCAAGGTGCTGTCAGCACGTGGAGCCGATTCCTGCTGGTGCGCGGAGCGGTCTTGGCCCGAGCAACGGAGTATGTCGAATTCGTCGGCGACCTGCAGGCGCAGTTCGGCCGGAGCATGGACATCGCCCTTCAGGACGGTCCGAGACCTCAGCTGGAGCGGCGCCGGGAACAGGGGCTCTACACCTCGTTTCTGGCCGACCGCTGCCGAGACCTCAACGACGAGATCGCGCGCTTGCTGGTCGACGGCTATCAGGTGGCGCCCAAGGACGTCGAGACGGTCCGCCAGCAGTTAACGATGCACCGCTGGAGCCACGACTTCAGCTCCCGCGTGCGTGTGTTCCACGATTCCCCCAGCGCCGATGCTGCCCATACCGAGCGCAGCAGGTCTGTCACTTTTATCAACACCTCCTACTGGATGACCGACCGACCCGATCTGCAGAGCGTGATCAGCCATGAGGTTGCCCACGGCGCGATGGAGAGCGTGTACGCGGAGTTTCGCCCCGACAGCCTGCTTGAGAGAGGAGATGCGTTTGCGCTGATGATGAGCGATCTGGGAACGGCGTTACATATATTCGGCGTCGAGCACAGGAAACGCCCCCTAAGCCAGCAAAACCGCCCTTCCCACCTGCTGCCCGAGATCGGTGCGGACCTTCTTGCGGCTGCCGTCCAAGGGCATGAGTACCTGACCGCGCTGTTCCTTGAACTCTTCGGTCAGGGTCTGGAACACCTGTTCAAGGCGGACACCGAGGAAATCAATCTCGGCCGCGCCGAACTGCTGCAGGGGCGGGTTGGGCTTGTGGATCTCGAACAGTCCTGGTACCTGCGTCTGCACCTGCTGTGCACCTGGGTCGAACAGGTGCATCACCATGACCCGCACTCGGCCCTGGACACGGCTGTGGTGAAGGGGGTGCGCAGCGTGCTGGATGGGTTCATGGACTACCTGGAATCGCTTCAGTACCAGGATCCGTATGACGGCAGGGAACACGACCTCTACCGCGTTCTGACCCGCCGCATGTGCGATATCGTGCGCGACTCGAAGGCCGCGGGTGCCACTAAGAGGTGGCGCAAGGCGCGCGCCGACGACGCGCAACCGGGCGGTCCGCGGCTGCTGCCGCGTCACACCCGGCGGCTGGATGAGCAGGCGCGCGACTTCCTGTTTCGCAAGATGCTGGCCGGCAAGAAGTTGCGAGTCCCCACGCTGCGAAGCACTGCGACGCGCACCGATCTGATTGAGGCTTTCGATCATCTGTATCTCGGCCCTTCCGACCATGGGAAAGGATTCTCGACGCCAGCATGTAATGACACGCCATGGCTCGGAAGACGTCCATTATTCTATCACTACTACGACATCCCTTGGCAATGTGCGCTGATGCGGATGCAGGAGTTCCGGGAGCAGCTTCCTAGGGAGGGCTGGAACGAGCAGCCGAAAGCCCACGATCTGCTCGAGCACCTGTGTTGCGACACCGCGCTGGGCCGCGAACTCTACCACATTGCGATCGAGCTGTACTTCCATAACAGCCGATCCGCACTCTGGCGGATGGAACTGGCGATTCGCTTCCTATCCGAAGCGATTGATAACTTTAGACAGCCGAAAACGCACGATCTGGAAGACCTGGTGTCGGCGATAGATCGGTGGCTGAGGGGGAGTCCCGGGCAGAACACCGAGGTGATGGACGAGGCGGTCGCTACGCTGACGAAGCGCTACGTCGAAGCGGACAATGCGATTCGCGCGGAGTTTTACGAGCTGTCATGGGAATGCGTCCATCAATTCTCGGCGGAGGCCTGGCTCGCCAAGCATGCGAGCAGCGGCAAGATGATAGAGGACAGATGGCGGGCCAATCGAACTCGTGTCGTCGAGAAGCTGCAGGGCTACAAGCTGAAGCAGCTGCAAGATCTGCTCGACAAGCAGCTGCCGAGTTGCCGGGGACTCTGTTCTAGGGAACAGGATCTGGTTGCCACCTTGCGGATCATCTGCGGCTTCTTGAGAACCCGGCCGCTGCATGAGCCAATAATGCGCACGCTGACCGGAGCCTTGACGCCTTCGCGTAGTCAGGAGAATGACCTCGTCAACCACGAGCTGATGGTGGTGGGCCGTATCTCGGCGTCGGGTTCGTACCATTTGCGCGCTCTATCCCAACAGGAACAAGAACCGAGTCTCTCGCGCCTGTGGGCGTTACCGCACGGGCAAGGCCCCTGGAACATACGGCCGACGATCTGCAGGCAGCGTCGAGCCCCCGTGTCGTCGAAGGAGCCCGTAAGCGATCCCCCGCAGAGCGGCGAGTTGCGGACGCGGTACAAGTTGCTGCATGGTATTCTCGGTCGCTACGACATCGTGTCGCTGTTGTTTGCGAAGCCCATGTGCCGGTATGATCTGCCAGTGTTCGGTCGCGCAGAGAATAACGGCAGCAACGGGGTCCAGGTCCCGACGGCAGACGATGAGTGTTTTCCAAGTTTTTTCGTACGCCGTGAGCTGGCCATCCCGGTGCGGCTCGATTTGAACAAGGATTCGGACCTGGACAATGGAGATAATGACAACCCGCGCCCCATCATCGGTGTGCTGGCGGTATCGCTGACGCATCGGCAGGCACGTCTCGATATGATCTATCGCCTGGTCAGCGCGGTAACCAAGTATCACGAAGAACATAGCGACGTCGCGGCGACCCACACCAGCGACAGCGGCGCGCGTGTACCGACGATCGACGATGTCGCCAGGGACTTTTGCCCCGATGATTGCCTGCTCCTGACCGATGGCTGGGGCGATTTGCTGATCTTTTTCGGCCGCGAGATGGCCGACAAGGGGACGCTTACGGATGAGCAGCAGAAGAGCGAGCAGCAGAAGCTAGACAAACAGCGACTTGAGCAAGCGTTCCGCATCAAAAACGCACTCTTGCACGACATCCTCGTAGATCGCACGGAGCTGGTACTGGCGCCGAGCATGCTTGCGGTTGCCGCGAGGAATTCGGAATATCGCATCGAAATGCGGGTGCGGCTCGTCGAGCAACGCTCCTTCCGGTACACTATGACAAGTTTAATGGACAGGATTCGGGAGAATGGGAAGGACGAGCGCTGGCAGCCTGCGGCGTCGCCCAATCCGCCCAGCGAGCCCGCCTTCGTGGTGCTGCAAACACCGGGGCGAACAGACGTTACCATCAAATTTGCGGATCTTTCCAAATACAAGATCGCAGAATACGACCTCGGGCTCGAAGACATTGCGCAGCAGTTGTTCGAACTGAAAGTGCAAGGCACTGCGGACCTGCAGGCGGACATCGACCTGACGATCACTACCATCGGGCAGGTGCATAGTTAACCTTCGGTCTACTTCTTGGAATCTAGATCCCAGGCAGCAAGACTGTGAAAGATCGGGAACTTTAAATAAAAAAGGTGGCTCATGTGGAACACAAGGTGAAACAGATAATAGTTTCGTTGGAAATCAACGTGCTGTATCACGTCCTCACCTTAGAGCCCACATGAGCGAAAAAGGTAATCCTCCGGCTTTGCCGGGGTGACAGTAGCAGTTTGACAGCTGCGGGAGTCCATCGGAGACACTCCGTTCGTGAGCCGCCAAGCAAACGACTGTGGAGAGTCCCGATGGACAAGGCCGCAAGCCTAAGTCACTCCAAATGGGAGTGCAACTATCGCGTTGTTTTCATTAAGAAATGCTGGCGTCGCGCGCTGTATAGCCAGCTCCGCAGGCATCTTGGTGGTGTGTTTCGCGAACTGGCCCGGCACAAGGACGGCCGGATTGAGGAAAGGCACCTGATGCCAGATCATGTGCATATGCCGATCTCGATCCCGCCGAAAGATGCGGTGTCTCAGGTGGTGGGCTACATCAGGGGTAAGAGCGCCATCCACCTGGCCCGCGTGTACAGCGAGCGCAAGCGCAACTTCGCTGGCCAGCATTGCCGGGCGCGTGGCTGCTTCGTGTCGACGGTTGGGCGAGACGAGGCCACACGATCCGAGCCTACATCCAGCACCAGTAACGTGAAAATCAAAGACTCGATCAACTGAGACTGTGGAGCTGATCTGACGCCTTTAGGCGGCTCATGAACTGGGGCCGCGTTAGCGTCCCCTCTGCCGCTTTGAGCGGCTCACGAATTCAAAGCCCCCGGCTTTGCCGGGGGATGGTTACTGAGGGGCGGTAAGCAGGTCAATCGAGGGCGGCACGCGGATGAACAAGTACTCAACGCCAATGGTTGTCGTCTACATGACCAATGGGGAATAATATAAAGGCTTATGATTCACTGCGGCAAGCGAATTAGGCAAGATACCATGTCCGCAGCATCGAGGACGAGCAAAGATGAGCGTGCCCGCCGTGTCGAGGGAAGACCGCAGGACGAGGAGCATCCAGTTGTTGAGAGAGCCCTGACAGAAGGCAGGCAAACCAGCTGGTATCGGGCGCATCAAGCTCGAGACCTGGGATCATGAAAGCCAGCAAGTGATCCCAGCAATCGAAGTAGAAGTAACGGGTCAACGCGCGCAAATCATCGAAAAAGGTCTTGCGCGGCAGGAACTGGCGGACAGGGCTGTAGCTGAAATCGTAGAGTTCGAGCAGCCTGTGAAACAGCATGGTGAGCCGGTTGAACATCGCCAAGAAGGCTTAGAGTCTGTCTGGCAAAATTTCAGCCGCAATTTGCAAGCGTTTTCTTGAGCATGGCGATACGGATCATATTCTCGGCAGTCCCAGTCAGGATCTCGAAATCCTTGCTCAGCCTGCGAAATCGACCGAGCCAAGCGAAAGTGCGCTCAACCACCCAACGTTTCGGAAGGACAGCCCATCCGTCTTTGATTTTGGTGGAAATGTGCAAGACGAGTCCGAGTGTCTCGTCGACAAATTTCACGGCTGTCCCGCGATAACCCGCATCGCCGGAAAACGCCTCGATGCTCGGGTATTTCTCCGCCGCACGCGCCATCACGGGACCACCCGCCACGGTATCGCTGCAATTGGCTGCGTGGACCGACACATGCAACAGGTTGCCGAGGATATCGACTACGCTATGGCGTTTATGCCCTTTGACCTTCTTGCCGCCATCGATCCCGCGTTCTTCGCTCGCGTACTCGGTCTTGACGCTCTGCGAGTCGATAATCCCGTAACTCGGCGATGCCGAGCGACCGTTGTTTTGGCGATGGAGTGCATTCAGTTGATCCAGCGCGGTTTCCCATACACTGCGTTTGTTCCATCGGCTGAAGTGATCGTAAACCGTTTGCCAGGGGGGAAAATCGTTGGGTAGCATGCGCCATTGGCAACCGGACTTCACGACGTACAAAATGGCATCGACGATCCGTTTGCGCGGATGCAGGCTGGCACTGCCTCGTCGATCACGGGGTTGAAAATAGTGTTCGATCAGCGCCCATTCGGCGTCCGTCAGGTCACTCGGGTATCCCATAGCTTGTCCTCGAAGAAAAAGTATTTGACTTTGATAGACATTTTTTTGTCAGACAGGTTCTTAAAGGTGCTGCTTGCCGTGGCCAACATTGTGGGTGAGGTTGTGGTCCTTGGTCTCCAGGGTATTGTTATTCTCTTTCTCGATCTTCCAGTGGGTACGGCCGCCTCGAATTATTTCGGTAACGTTGCCAGCGCGATCTCGTGATTGGTGGCAAAAGCGTTTTCGTAAACCACCTTGCCATCTTCTTGGGTAGTGGTCAGTTCACACCAATTCACCGTCATGGCATTGACCCCGTCGCGCTCATCTGCACAGAGCAGGGTTTTCCGGTTGGTGTGGAGGTCTGCGGGCAACACCAAAGACGAAACCAAGGCGATCGACAAAGTGCATGAAATCAAGGATAACGACGGCATCGAAAAGGGTGCTGTCTTCAAAGTAATGTGAGGATTCACCGCAGAGACGCAGAGGGCGCAGAGGACGCAGAGGGACCAAGGCGCCTCGCACGCGAGCGGACCTTGACCAGCCGAGGGAGCCGCTCGGCGTAGGAGTTCGATCAGGGCGACCCGCAGCCCTTTCAAGGTGCGCAAAAACAACATTATGAATCAGTCTCTTAGCGTCAAGGGATCGCAGGCATCCGCAGCCGCTTGCCAGCTTGTCGGAAAGTAAACACCGCAAAATCATGCGGTTGTTGTCGTACACGTATCAACACCTTGAAAGGGCTGGGGCGACCCGGCAAATGATGCCAGCGGAGCGGACGCGAGCGCCGCGCCTTTCTCCGGGAGAAAAGCTGTCGGCCACTGTCTTCTCGACAAGTGAACGGACAGATACCCCAGGGTGCAACCTGCCCAGCGCGACTTGATCGGGATTAGGATTGGAATCAGGATCGGGATCGAAAAGACATGACATCAGGGCGTGAGAAACCTGACGTTGACTGGGCGGATGTTGACTGGGTGGATGTTGACTGGGTGGATGTTGACTGGGTGGATGTTGACTGGGCGGATGTTGACTGGGCGGATGTTGACTGGGCGCTGCCTTCAAAGAATATGAGGATTCACCGCAGAGGCGCAGAGTGCGCAGAGAAGCTAAGGCCAATGCAGAACGCCTGACACCGCGAAGTTTTGCATGCGACGATTCGGCCGGAAATATGCCGGAGCAACCCTGCACCCACCCACTAAGCCGTTGGCTTCGAGGCAAAAAATCGGCCTGCTGCGTCTCGAACAGAAATATCGATCCTCTAGTGCTCTGCTGCGGAAGTCGCAAGATCGTTTGCAGTCGTTGTCGTCATCGTGGTCGTCATCGATAACCCACGAAGAGCGATTACGACAACGATTATGACAAAGACAAACAGCAGAAAGGGTAGCGGGACATCCGAGGGTAGCGGGACATCCGCACCGCCGCACTAGTTTAAATACATATATTAAATATATAGTTAAGCTCGATGCGTCAGGAGTTCTGCAATGCATCCCTCTTCTCTGCGCTCTCTGCGTCTCTGCGGTGAATCAAACTCTATTCTTGTTGAATAGCTGAACGTTCTACCCAGGCAGTACCTCCGACAGGGCAGTATGAGGCATTGTTAAAGCAGCGGATTATCTGGGGATACCCAGGGTCAAACCAGAGTCCTTTTCGCGCCTTTCCCCTGTTGCATGGCGCTAAGACGCTGTATGAAAACTATTTTCTTTAATGTTCGACCTAAACAACGCAATAAATTCGAATAGTCTACTCATAAGCTATTTGATTATTACAAATTTGACGAAGCAATAAACGTGACGATGCAAGATAGACCTGTGACTCACTTGATCTCGGTTCTCTTTCATAATCTTTACTCAGTCGACGAGACCGGCCAAGCCAAGCAAATGTGCGCTCCACGACCCAGCGACGCGGCAATACATGAAAACCTTTCTTTCTTTTCTGCCTCTTTACAATCTCGAGGGTGCAATTAAATTCAGATAATACCCAATTAAAAAGCTCTTTGCCCATATAGCCGCAATCAGCCCAAATATGCTTTACACTCTGCAGGAGCACGAATAGACGCGTGAGAATTTCACGAGCTGCTTTTCCGTCATACACATTAGCTGCATGCACGTAGACGACAAGGCTCTTCCGGATCTCGTGGGACTGTTGTATCATGTAAATCAACAACTTGAGAACCGCCTGTCACTGAAACCCCATCTGGACGTTGTTGATAATGACATTTGATAAAGAGACCCTTCAGACACTTTTAAATCTTCCTGATATCGCCGTTGATCGCGTGGTGCTCGGCGAGCGCAAGACACTTAAAGTCTATGTGCATAGCACACTGGAGGGTACGAACTGTCATCGCTGTGGTCGGCCAATCGATCATGAGTATGGCCATGGTCAAGAGATAGAGTTACGCCATTTGCCATTATTCGCGTATACAGTTGTTCTTATTTTGAGGCCGAAGCGTTATCAATGCCACTTCTGCGAAGGGCGTCCGACAACGAGCCAAACGCTGTCATGGTACACGCGGCGCTCCCGAGTGACAAAAGCATTCGAACAGCAGATGCTGCTGGAGTTGATCAACAGTACGCTCGAGGATGTCAGTCGCAAGCATGCCATTGGTGTCGACGCACTGCAGGGTATTTTGGATCGAAACATGGCGTGCGATGTCGATTGGAACGCAATTGAACGCTTGGAGGTCATTGGCATTGATGAGATTGCGTTGAAAAAGGGTCATCGTGATTTTGTCGTCGTGATCAGCGCTTACATTAACGAGACATTGCATGTCATCGGTCTGCTCGGCGGGCCTTGTTCACAAGCTCATCCAAGACCTAGAGTTAGCCTCGAACGCTCCAGTATTTAACCTTAAAACCAACGTTTTACGGAAAAGCTCAACGCACCGGTTCGACAGTTGGTTCGGAGTTGTGAACAAGGCCTGCTCGGCGACCGCACCAAGGCCAGCGTACAGGAGTTTTTTCTCAGCATTCCCAAGCGCTTGCGACGCACCGTCCAGAGTGTTTGCTCGGATCTTTATCAAGGTTTCATCGGTGCCGCTAAAGCCGTGTTCGGCAAGCGCGTACACATTTGCGCGGATCGGTTCCATGTTGCCAAGCTGTACCGAAATGGACTGGAAAACCTGCGCAAAAGCGAATGGAAACGGCTGTGTCATATCCTCTCCGAAGAAGAGCGCAAGTCATTCAAGAACGTGCATTGGCTGCTGCGTCAGCGTCGCGCCGATCTGAATGCAGATGAGCGACGCATGCTGAATCGGCTCTTTCGCTATTCACCAAAATTACAAGAAGCTTATGAGGCTTGCGAATCACTCACTGCCATCTATGAAAGCCGCCTATCAAAAGGTCAGGGTAAGCGCAAACTGCGTGGCTGGATGGAACGTGTCACCAACCGCAAGCTCAGTTGCTTCGATAGCTTCCTCGGGACACTGAATACTCACTTTGAGGAAGTGACGAATTATTTTATTGGTCGACATACCAGCGGCTTTGTCGAGGGGTTAAATAATAAGATCAAAGTCATCAAACGCCGCTGCGATGGCATCACCAACCTCGGGCACCTCTATCAAAGGGTATTCCTGGATCTCAACGGATATGACCGGTTCGGGGTCGATACATTATAAATCAATGAGTTACAGACTTTGTGCTCAACCACATTTTAATCTTAATGTGTACGAAAAAATGAGACTAAGTGGTTGTTTTTAAAATATTTATTGGTTCCCACAAAATCCAGGAGAGCCGACGACAAGCAGGCAACCTATTGTATCAACGACGATATGTCGCTTCCGGCCCTTGACAAGCTTACCACCATCGAAGCCGGATTCGACCGATGACTCCGGTGTCCCTTTGACACTTTGGCTATCAATGATGGCGCCACTTGGATCGGGATTTCGGCCTTTCATTTGGCGCAAACGCGCCCGTAGCTCTGCATTGAT
This sequence comes from Thiohalocapsa sp. PB-PSB1, assembly GCA_016745215.1. Classification (GTDB taxonomy): domain Bacteria; phylum Pseudomonadota; class Gammaproteobacteria; order Chromatiales; family Chromatiaceae; genus Thiohalocapsa. Next base: position 571,043 of record CP050890.1, on the reverse strand, counting down.
CTGCTCCAGCAAACCACTGTGTGTCCACTTGTTATAGTAGTAATTGACAAGGGTGTAAGGAGGAAAATCTTTCGGCAAATAACGCCAAGGGCAGCCTGTCTTATTCAAATAGAAAATGGCATTCAGAATCTCGCGTAGATTCGAATCACGGCGGCGCCCTGTCTTATACGGGTCAAGTTCGTTCAAGACTTGCTCGATGATTGCCCATTCTTCGTCTGACAGGTCACTTGGATAGCGTACAGGTGTATGAACATTATCTGAAGTCATCTTGATTTCTCCGAATAAAAAAGGGAAAATCGTATTAAATCGTTTAGTTTTTCAGATTTTTTAGAGGCCAAATCAGTGGTTTAGTTCCCATACAGTCTCTAACCTCTCGAGTTCCAAGAAGAGGTGCTGTTTGCTTGTGAAGCGGTCTCCAGGGCATGCTGGGCGGGCTGCACACTTACGGAGTTGCGATCCGGAATTTTCTCGAGCTCGCAGACCATGATGCACGGGTTCCGGCTGCTGTTCTCCAGCGCCCATCAGCGATACAGGCTCGGCCGTTGGCTCGCTGATCTGTGGAATTCTTCACTATCCAGTAACTGTTTTTATTGCTCTAATGCCGCACACTTTCCGGGTCTGGCCTATTGCCCTTGATTCGTAGGGTTCAAGTCGCTGACGAATTCCGGTTCTCATAATGGACGGCTGGCAATATGATTCAATTCAATCGGCTTTCCCATTTTATTTGTATTGATATGGATGCTGAATTGGTAGCTGATGGGTACCGATTCCGGCCTTGGATTCGCCGTGTTGGCTGGTGCGAACACATTGTGCCGGAGATAGTCGCCATGTTCTTCGGCTGTTTCGTGACCGCTGGTCCTCCGGACCTGGTGCTAATCGCCTTGTTATCGGTTCTGATGCGCGCCCTGTTGCTTGGCTCCATTGTGCTACACGAATCGGCGCACGCGCTGATTGCGGGCCGCTTTGTTGACAACTGGCCTCTGCTGCAAGCGCGAGCGCTGCCGGCGTTCAGCGTGCTGCCGCTCCAGGCGATTCATTTACCCGGGCTCAGCAATACTGCCACCATGCCGCGGGTTGACATCGTCGGCCTCGACCCGCTTAGGCGACGCTGGGCGGGCTTAGCCGGGCCGGCGGCGAATGCCGCGCTGGTGCTGGTTTCGCTGCCGATGCTGCTGACATCCCCATCGCTGACATTGCACTGGTTTTCCACCGCAGTCGAGTTGGATCTTTTCGTATGGGGATCGCTCTGTCTGATCAACCTCTGGATGCTGGCGACTTGCTGGAGCGACTATGCGGTGTTGCTGGGTGCTCCGGCAGATGCTCTTTACTGCGGCAATTTCGGTATTCTGGCAAAGCGCAATCCCCACGAGCGAGGCTTCTTCCCGCGTCGGTTTCGCGCGCTGACCAAGCAACTTGGACGCGAGACGGACATTCGCGGCCAGCAGGCCGGTGGACTCGCCATCATGGGCGCGGGTGGGCGATTCGTCGGACACAAAATCGTCAACGACAAACGCGGCGATCTCACGCGGGATCTGTTGGCTTCCTTCGGTCGCCGTGTCCTGCTGCGTCGGCTCAGCGGGGCGAAACCGATGCCCAGCCTGTTTCATCTGGTGGCGCATTATCGGTACGGTACCTCCAGCGGACCGTCGGTGTTGGAGACACATTGGCATCGCTGGTGCCGCCCGCGACGGGTCGCGATCTGGTCGGTGGCGGGAAGGGAGCTGGTGCGCAGTCGCCGTATGGTCGAAAACCTGATTACGCACAATGGCGATTTCGATGCCTGGAACGCGCCTTGGGGCCGGATTGAGCAGGCCACGCTAGGCGACTGGCTGGCCGCGGTAATGGGTGAGAGCAATCGGGCGAAGGGCGATTCGCCCAAGATCGCCGGCATGCTCGATCTGCTCCACACCCAGGGCTGCTGGGCGGCCTGCATCCGACTCGCCTATGCGATGCAGGCCGGCGAAGCACTGCCGGCCTGGGGATTGAAAGAGCTGACACGCGTCTTCGAACAGGTGTTCGAACGTTGGGTTCGTGCGGCGAGCCTGCCGGGAGAAGATCAGGCCAACGCTGCCAGCGAGCACCTATCCATTGTCGGCTGCACGTCGCTGGCGGAGCTGGCGGCGCGCAATCGACCCCTGTTGCAGACTCTAGTGGATGATCTATGGCAGGCTTCCCTGTCGGTGATGCGCACCTGGCCGAGCGCGGTCAAACGGCGTGGTCGGCAGATCGTTGGCCAGGCCGTGCATGCCTTTTTTTATAACGATCTATACCGGGCGGCACAGCTGTTCATGGCGGGTGCGGAGGGCACCTTCGGCCTGGTGATGACGTCCAGCCTGCAACCCGGCGCGGTCGCCTTGGCGGCGGATCGTCAGCCCATGTTCATCGCTGCCGATCCACACGCCGGTCTGCTGGCCTATGCGTCTGAGGCCGCAGCATTGACTGCGGCCTTAGGGGAGAATTCCGAGGTTGCGAGCAAGGAGACTCGCGCCCCAGCGGTGTACCGGTTCGATCTGCAAGACGGCGATGTTGCGCTGTTACAGGTGCGTGAAGGCACCGCGGACAACAGCCTGACGTTGATGAATCGACAGACCGGTAATGCACCGGTGCCACAAGAGATCACGTTGGAGCGGTTGGCCGCCTCGGCGCGCACCGATCAGCAGCAAGGCTGGATCGCATTAGGCAACAATCCCTACCTGCGCCCGACACTGTGGTCATCATCCGTGGACCACTACAAGGATCGCGTCCTGGCGGAGATGACCTCGATACCGATCGTACTCGACCGCGTGCAATGCGAATGGGATTATCCGGCCTCGCTGAATCGGCGCACGGCGCACGCCTTCAACGGCTTTTTCCTGTCCAGCGCCAGACGCTGGATGGAGCAGCAACGGGTGCACTCCGACGCCTGGTTGAACTCCACGCTGGACTTACTGGTATTGGGGGTGGAAAACAGCCTGTATGTCGGACAACGCTTCTGCGAGGATCTGCAGCGGCTGTTGCCCTATGTGCACGTCCGCGCCGTGGATGCAGTCGCCTATTGCGAAGATCCCGGTCGGTTCGCATTGGGTCCGGAGACCATCACTCTGGCGCTGAGTCACTCCGGCCAGACCTTCAACACCCTGGACGCGGTCAAGTTCATCCAGGCCCTGCATGAGCGGAGCAAAGCGGGGCCAGTGTTCGTGATGACCGGTGCAATCGACAGCCTGATGGGTGTCGCCGTGGGGCAGAGGATCAACATGCATGCGCCCTGGGGTGAGCGCGTCTTTTGGACCTGTGGCGGCTGGCGCACGGCGGAGCCGGCCACGGTCAGCAGCGCAGCGATGCATGCTTCGCTGACGCAACTGTTGCTGCGATTGGCGCAGGATCTGCGTGCGCAGACCGGATCAATTCCCGCTGCGGGCGCTGGTACCGAAATGCGGCCATTCGGTCTGGCTGCAACCGATGACGATCTGGCCAAGCTCGACTCCCTGGCTCGCTTGTCGGTATCGCGCGCTGAGGCAATGCTTGGAGTTACCGCCGAGGGTTGGCAGACCGAAACCCACGAACGTGCCGGACTGCTGCGTCAGGGACACGCCATTGCGCGGCTGATCACCGAGCCGGCACTGGCCTTTATTGCCACGGCATTGCACCTGTTCATCATGCTCTGGTTGGGATGGAACCCAGTCATCGGCATCCAGGAGCTGGCGCACTCGGCCACCGGTTGGGCAGCATTCGATGCCGCGACCAGCGTGGGGCTGTTTCTGCGGGTATTGTTCAAGACGGCCTATTTTTTGTTTGCTGGCGTCGCCTTTATGCTGATATTGCGCTGGCTGCAGCAGCGGCCACTGTGGGATCGGGTGTTTGTCGGCCGAGCCCTAGTGATCGGCGATGAGCCCTACGTCAAGGATCTGTTGTCGCAATACGTCAGCAAGCTTTTTTCTCTGGCCTATGAGTTCGCCGGCTTTGCCGGCATTCATGCGGCAAATACGCGTTCCGGCGAGATGCTGCATACCTATGGTCATCGTATCACCCGCGGTCTGCTGTTCTATTTAGGTATGCCCGATGGGCGCTGGCCCGATCGTGAGCGCGCCGAGGCGGCCATCTGTATGACATCCAACCAGGCGCGTGGCGTGCAGAGCATGGGCACCGGCGCATTGGTGTTCGGCATCGGTCACAATCCGGCATCGGCCTGCAAGGTGGATCGCTTTATCCAGCTCGGGCTGTGCGCGCGCGATGCCGAGGCGCTGCCCTGGGTGTTGCGTGGGGACTGGTCCGACTTGGCGCTGGCCTTGCAGGAGTCGCGCTTTGCCTCTTTTGAGCGTCTGCTCGGCTCCTATGTGGTATTTCACAGCGCCGCGGCTGCCACCCGCGATCTGATGAACCGCCTGGTGCCGCTAGCCAGTTTGCTTTGGACCCCGGTCTTTTTCAGCGTGAAGCTGCTTACCGGTGGGCATGTGCGCGTACGCTTCGGCTATTGGGATCTCTCTCGCACACAAAGCGGCACGCGCATCGCCACGACCGCGGCGCCGGTGCCGGCAACCATCCTGGACCCTGATGACTATCTCACCCCGGCGGAACGCCACGCGGCCGAGACGCTGCCATCTGTAGTATGCTTCGATTCCAGGGTTGCCGTACCCGAGCCTCTTGCGGCACCCGTGGTGGCCCTCTGCGCGCCACGGACAACCGGTACAGACAAGCGATTGTTGCGGGTTGCGTCATGATCCGGTGGCTGGCGCAGACATCACCCCTGTGCAGCCGCACTGTAGGTCAAGGGGTGCAACCCGTCCAGCGCTACTTGATCGGGATCGGGATCGGGACCGGGATCGGGATCGGGATCGGGATCAGGATCAGGATCGTAAATTCATGACATTAGGACATGAGCAACTGGGCATTTGCTGAGTGCCACCTCAAAATAATGTAACTTTATCACCGCAGAGACGCAGAGTGCGCAGAGGGGCCAAGGCGCATGCATTCTCTTCTCTGGGGTGATTCAAACTTCAGCCTGGGTGAAGTGGGTAAACCTTCTGCGAAGGCAGCGCCTGTTCAGCATGCACATCGCTGTTGCCAAGGTAGCATTAGGAAAAGCACGAAAATGCGCGGGATAACAGATCAAACCAAGGTCTTATTTCACTCTCTTCGCGTGTTTCAGCGTTCTGAGAAGATGCGCTGCTTGCTGGTGCAACTTTCCCCCGGGCGTACCGAGCAGATTACACCATAAGTAGCGGTACATGAATAACCGATACAACGCTATCCAGACATCGGCGGAGTGCAATCGGGGTCGGGGTCGCTATCGGAATCGGAATCGAGAGAGAAAACGCCCTATGCCATTCGATCATGAGAAGCTCGACGTCTAGCGTGCGGCCATCGAGTCTGTCGGCTGGGCCATAGCGCGACTGCGAGCATGTGAAAGGACAGCGTAACGCGAAGGATCAACGCCTGTGCGCATCTTAGGCGCGCATCGCAGGCCATCGCGCTGCACATTGCCGCGGGTAACGGCAAAGCGACGAGCGGGGATCGACGCCGGTCGTTGGAAAGCGCACGAGGCTCGGCGCTGGAGTGCGCTGCGATTCAGGACGTGCTCGCTGGTGTGCGATGCGTTGTCCGCAAACGACAACAGCAAGCAAAAGGCACTGCTCGATCGTCGTGTGGCCATGCTGACGAAGCTCGGACAGCGTGGCGACGCGGTCAGCGAGGAGCTTGGCGGATAGCGGGTTGGTCAGTTCGATACCGATGCCGATACCGATACCGATAGCGGTACCGAATGAGTCGGCAGGCGACACCCAAGCCAAAAACCTGTTCAGCTTGTTTCTGCACCATCACTAAGGATTCTCGATGCTGAGCCCGGTTCGTTGCGCGAGATCAACGGACCTTCGAATGTCGCACGAATGTCACATGCGCTCAACAAAACCCTCATCTGCGGGATGTTAAATCGCGTTCGGCCGAACTCCGCACACCACGAACATTGCGCATAGCGGTCGGTTCGACTGACTCAAAAACCTGGGCAGACGCAGGATGCGTATCTCAGCCTCCGCACAATGACCTAACAAGGTGATAAAGTGAAGAAAAGGTGCATGAATATAACCGCGTTTTCAGCGTTGCTGTCGGTTTCAATCGGTTTGACCGGAATCACTTCGGCCATCGCGAATAACGACAAGGACGACAAGTTCGCCTATCTGCCTGGCGACTTTCATCAGCACTCGCTGTACACCGACGGCGGAAGGCCGTTCTTCGAATTGAACCGTCAAAACTTCAATTACGGTTTGGATTGGTGGGCCAACTCGGAGCACGGCGGGGAGCGCAACCGTGACGGCGTGGGCCATTACTGGAGTGACCCTAAATGGTACCCAGACAACCCGATTCAGGGCGACGTGGAGTACAGTGGCTCCAGTGGCTCTTGCGTTGACCTTGACGGCGGCAACCGTTGCCAGGAAATGTGGCGCTGGCAGAGCCTGCGCGACTATGTCTATCCCGATATTGAAATCGTCCGTGCGACCTTCCCGGACAACACCGTCATCAGCGGCCTCGAGTGGAACGTGCCCGGGCACGAACACTGCTCCACCGCCATCTACCAGTACAACAACACCGCGACCGCCATCAGCGAGTTCGAATTCCGTTTCGACCGCTCCGATGATGACACAAGCCGCAATGGCGAGCCTAGCTTGCTGAATACGCCTGAGTTGGGCAACGTTCTGAGCAAGACCAACGACGACGAGGATGACGCGATCCTGGGCGTGAAGTGGATGCAGGCCATGAAGGACGCTGGCATCGGTGATGCGTGGGTGGTTCCCGCCCATGTCGAGCGTGCCTGGTCCTACACGATCGAGGACTTCCGCAACTGGCAGGACGCCGGCCCCGACGTGGTCCTCGGCGCCGAGTTCGCGCCCGGACATCAGACCTCCAGCGACCGCGGGTTCGGCCGTACCTCCCTAGGCGGAGGCACCTACGGCGGCACCGGCTTCTACGCCGCCACGGTCGGCGGCCTCTGGGACGGCCTCCTGGCTGAAGGCCGAAAATTCTACAACTTCGTCAGTTCCGACTATCACTGGCACTGGGGCGATGGCGGCAGCGACTTCTGGCCTGGCGAATACCAGAAGACCTACACCTATATCAACACCAAGGCCAAGGACAAGATCAAAGCCGTGTTCAAAGGCATCCGCTCGGGCAACTCTTGGAATGTCCAGGGCGACCTGATCGATTCGCTGGAGTTTACCGCCTCGAGCAAGGGCGAAACCGCAATGATGGGCCAGACCCTGAAGGTCCAGAAGGGTAAGCCGGTCAGAATCAAGATCAAGGTTCGCGATCCCGAGACGCCCAACAACTGCCCCTTCGAGCTCAACAACCCCTCCCTGGAGCAGATCGGCATTAAGCAGCCCCTGAACATGCCGGAGCTCGACCATATCGACGTGATCGCCGGCAGCATCACGGGTAACGTGCCTGAGACCAGCTTTGATGCAAACGGACGGCCGGACCCTGACGCGACGGACTACGGGACAAATGCCCAGGTGATTCAAACCTTCTATCGCGAATACGGAAAAGACAAGAAAGGCTATCTGGTCTTCGTGATGAAGATCTGGCCGAAGGAAGACATGTTCATTCGTCTGCGCGGCACCAACCTCCCGGCCAATGTCCCTTACGAGACCGATGCAGCCGGTAACCCGCTGGCCGATAGCGAAGCCAACGACAATATTTACCAGCTGATGGAGACAGAGGCGGAGGGCTATAACGGCCTCACCAACAAGCTTCTCAACCTGCATTTGATGGACGATCTCAGGATCAGCACCATCGACAAGCTTGATGATGTTCTCGAGGCCTATGCCGATCTGTGGTTCTACTCGAACCCGATCTTCATCAAAGTGAAATAGGACATCCCGCCGCTTCGTTATCAAGCACGAAGCACGGCCCCCAGGGATGGGGGCGCTTGCGACGGCGTCCACTGCTCGCACTTGCCCGCCGCACTCCGATCGCGACCAGATACCGCGTCGGGGCCCTTGCCTCCCCGAGCTGAGTTCCGTCCCATGACCCGATCCTCTCGCCGATTTGACCCACCCTCAGCTCCAGTCCTCCTCCTCATGGTCGCTGTCGGCTCGGGCCTTGCCGGGCTGGGCTACGAGATCGTCTGGACGCAGGCGTTGGTCGGGACGCTGGGGCACGAGATCGTCTCCGTGCTCGGGGTCTTGGCCGCCTTCTTCTGCGGTATGGCGCTCGGCGCATGGGTCCTGCACCCCCAGCTGAGTCGAACGCAGCGCCCCGCCGCCTGGTATGCGGGCCTCGAAGTGCTGATCGGCCTCTGGGCCCTGGCACTGGCCTTTTTGCTGCCGAGTGCCGGGAATTGGGTTGCCCTGCGCCTCGGGCCATCGCCTGCACCGCTGGCGCATTGGCTCTTCGCCTTCGGCTGGCCGCTGTTGTGTCTGCTGCCCGCCACCTTCGCCATGGGCGCGACCCTTCCTGCCTTGGAGCGATGGATGTCCCGGCTCCGCGAGGACGGATGGGTCGTTGGAGGCGTCTATGGGGCGAACACCCTCGGGGCCGCGCTCGGCGTCTTGTTGACGACCTTCCTGCTTGCCCCGGCAATCGGCTACGCCAAGACGGCGATGCTGATGGCGCTGCTGAATCTCGCCTGCGCGGCAGCGGCCTTGTACCTGGGGCGGGTGGTATCGACGCCGCTGGCCGAATCGCCGTTACGCGCCCCAGCACCCCTTCACATCGACAGGCCCTCACCCGGAGCAGCGTATCGTCGAGCCCTACTGTTTGTGTTGTTCGCCACCGGGCTGCTCGGGATTGGCCTCGAGGTGCTCGTGATCCGGGTCCTAAGCCAGGTGCTGGAGAACACCGTCTTTACCTTTGCCCTGCTATTGCTCGTCTTCTTAGCCGGGACTTCGATCGGCGCCGGGCTCTACCACCGCTTCGCCCGCGGCAGGGATTTCGCCTCCACTGCCGGCCTTCTCCTGACGCTGGCCGCGGTTGGTACATTGGCATCGGCCGGCGTCCTCCTCGTCGCCCCATCGATCTACCAAGGGATACGACTTGCCGAGGGGCTCGGCCCAGAGGGTAGGTTCACGGCCGAATTCTTCTTGGCGGCCACCGTCTTCCTCCTGCCAACCCTGGCGATGGGCGCCCTGTTCAGCCATTTTTCGCAGGTCCTCAGGGGGCCGCGGAACGGTATCGGGGCCGCGGTGGCCGCCAACACCTTGGGCGGTGCCCTTGCGCCACTGATCTTTGGGGTCATGCTCCTGCCCTGGTTGGGGGCGAAAGTGACGATCGTGCTCATCGCAATTGGATACCTGGCCCTTATCCTGCCTTTGAATTCGAGGCTTCCGAGGATCGCCGCCGTACCGGCTGGAGCCGCGGCAGTCCTGCTGCTCGCGCCACTGTCCCTGCGTGTCGTGACGATTCCAAGCGGCGGTGAGCTGTTGGCCCACCGCGAAGGGGTGATGGCGTCGGTCTCCGTGGTCAGTGACCGCAGCGGCCATCGCCACCTGAAGGTCAACGATCGCTTTCAAATGGGCGGGACATCCTCGGTCTACTCAGACCGCCGGGAGGGGCATATCCCGCTGTTGCTGCACCCCGCGCCAAGGCGGGCCCTGTTCCTCGGCCTCGGGGCCGGCGTGACCTTCGCCGCCGCCTTGGACCACCCAGGGCTGGAGGCCGAGGCCGTTGAGCTGGTACCGGAGGTGGTCGAGCTACTGCCGTACTTCGCCGAGGTGACCGGACCCATTGAGTCGAGTGAGCGCCTGAGGATTCAGGTGGCCGATGCCAGGAGGTTCGTCGCCGCGGCAAGGGCCCCGTACGATGTCGTCATCGCCGACCTGTTTCATCCCGCCAGAGACGGGGCTGCAAGTCTCTACACCCGCGAGCATTTCCGGACAATACGGGCACGATTGACCGAAAATGGCCTCTTCTGTCAGTGGCTGCCGCTCTATCAAATGGATCGAGCGACGCTGACTACCATCGTGCGCACCTTTTTAGAGGCCTTTCCCAATGCGAGCGCGTGGCTTGCCCACTACAGCATCGACGCGCCGATCCTCGGACTGATTGGCAGCAGAGGTAAGATCCAACTGGCACCGCATTGGTTAGCAGACCGCGTGCAAACCAACTCGCTCCACCAAGCCCTACGCCACGTACACCTGCATGAGCCCCTGGCACTGCCGGGCGGATTTCTGGGCCGGGGCGCAGCGCTCGCCGCCTTCGCTGGCCCGGGTGTCATCAATACCGACGATCATCCGGTCGTGCGTTTTCAGGCCCCAGCCTTTGCCTATGGCAAGCAGCACAGGGCGGCCGACTTGCTGCTGGAGGTGATTGACGGCATAGCGGCCGAGCCCAGTGACGTCCTGCCCCGGATGCCAGAAGAGCAAGCGGCGCTGGCATCTGAGCGCTTGGGCGCCTACTGGTCCGCCCGCGACCGATTCATCGTGGTCGGAACGACAACGCGCCCGACACGCGACCCACGCCTGCTGCTCGACCAGGTGGAAGGGTCCTTGCTCGCCATACTCCGGACAAGTCCCGACTTCTCGCCGGCCTACCGTCCGTTGCTCGGCGTTGCCGCGCGCCTGCGCAAGAGCGAGCCCAATCTAGCTTGGGATCTGTTGCAGCGCCTGGAGCGGGTCGCTCCAGAAAGGGCGGAGGCGCAGAACTTGAGGCGCCGCCTGTTCAACTGAGACAGCGGGAGTGACGTGGCGACCCGAGGTCAGGGGTAATTCGGGGGGTAATTCGGGGACAGACCACATTTCTTGCATTTCTCGAGGCATCCTGCGGAAACCTGACCTTTCCCTCTTTTTCCGCCTATTTTTCTCCGGCTTGGCTAGGGCGCATGGTCCCTATTTCCAGCCGTTTCCCGTAGCGGAGCTGTCTTCTCGTCGTTATGAATCCTTCCTAGCGGTATCATGTTCCTCTGCTGAAATACCCTCGCTCGGTTGATGGCAATCGCGTGCGTGCAGTTGTTGACATCCGGCGAATGGCCTTTGCGAGCATTGTTCCATCTGCCGGGCAATCGCACAGCGCTTCGGTGTTTCGCGGCTGGAACGAGGGGTTTGACAAGGATCATTTCAGCTCGCAAAGCAGCTGTGGCCACGATGATCGGCGCCAGCTGCCAGCGTGCAATGCCAGCGCCGCACCCCCAGCCCACCCCGGTCCTCCGGCCGACCGCATTCTTGGCAAATCTAATTCGTGCCTGGCCGAGACGTCTCTTTCCTCATTAGGAACAGACTAATAATCGAATCTCGCACGGCAAGATGGGCCATCGGGACGGGCGGTCGAGCGCAGATCGATCGCCAAGTGCCTTCTCTGCATTTTTTGCGTCTCTGCGGTGATTCAAACATCAGCCTGGGTGAAGTGGATGAACCTTCTGCGAGGGCAGCACCTGTGCAGCATGCACATCGCTGTTGGCAAGGTAGCATTAGGAAAAGCGCGAAAATGCGCGGGATAACAGATCAAACCAAGGTCTTATTTCACTCTCTTCGCGTGTTTCATCGTTCTATGAAGATGCGCTGCTTGCTGGTGCAGCTTTCTCCTGGTCGTGTCGGGCAGATTGCACCCGAAGTCAAGCATGCAAGCACTCGGGTTTAAGTATGCAGTCACTGAGAGCCAGCTCGGCTGATGCATTCGTTGTGAATGAATGTGGATATGAAGCCTGAATGGCGCCTTGACTCGATCTTGAGCGGCAGCTAGCCTTGGCGCTCCATTCTTGCTCGAAACGTAGAAGCAGCTGCTTTTCCCGCTCTGTCTATTGTCGTCTGCCGGTACGATCATCCCGCCCGATTCGTCATCCCAACGAGGAACTTTACCGTGAACGCATTCATTGGCCGACTTGGCCTGCTGCTCGCAACTCTGCTGATTGCCGCCGCGTCCCCCGGCTGTTCGCGCAACGACGGGCCGCCGGCCGAGCCTCCGATCCGGCCGGTCAAGAGCATGATCGTCAAGCCACCCGAGCTGGCCGGGGAGCGCAAGTTTCCGGGTCGAGTGGATGCCGAAAAGAAGGCCGAACTGGCCTTCCGCGTGCCCGGAACCGTCCAGGAGATCCTGGTCAAAGAGGGCGATCCCGTCACCCAGGACCAAGTGCTGATCAGGCTCGATCCAACCGACTACGAAATCGCCATGCGCGACGCCAAGGCGACCTTCGAGCGCACCCAGAACGACTTCCAGCGTGCTCAAGAGCTGGTCGATAAAGGATTCATCTCGCGCTCGGACTTCGACACCAAGGAGGCCGAGTTCAAAAACGCGCGGGCGGCGCTGGAGCGTGCCGAGCAGGATCTGAAGTACACGACCCTGCGCGCGTCTTTCGACGGCACCATCAGCAAGCGCTATGTCGAACCCTTCGAAGAGGTGCAGGCCAAACAGGAGGTGCTGGCGATGCAGGACAACAACACGCTTCAGGTCAAGGTGGATGTGCCGGAGAGCATCCTCATCGGCATTCGGCCGAGCGACAAGGACCGACCGGACCCGGATCGCATCCCCACCTGGGCCTCGTTCGACGGCCAGTCGGGCAAGACCTTTGCGCTGCGCATGCGCGAGGTTTCCACCCGCGCCGATCCAGCCACTCAGACCTTCGAAGTGACCTACACCATGCAGGCTCCGGAGGACTTCATTGTCTTCCCGGGCATGACCGCAACGGTGACGGCGGACCTGGGTAAGCTCGAGGAGGCCGAGACCTTGATCGTCCTGCCCGCATCCGCGGTGACTGCCGATGAGAATCTGAAGCCCTTCGTCTGGGCCATCGACGAGCCGGCGATGACCGTGCGCAAGGTACCGGTCGAGGTCGGACGCCTGAGCGGCAGCTCACTCGAGATCGAGGGCGGCTTGGAAGCGGGCGAGCGCGTGGTCGTGGCTGGCGTCGGCTATCTGGCCGAGGGCATGCAGGTGCGCCTGCTGCCGCAGCGCGAAGAGGCGGAACCGCGGCGCGACGAGGCGCCGAATCCGGCCGACATCCCCGGCGTCTCCGACGGGATCGATACCAGCAGCAGCGATGCCGCACGCCGAGCAGGAGCGGCTGAATCGTGAACATTGCCGAATATTCGGTCAAGACGCCGGTTATCTCCTGGCTGTTGGTCATCATCCTGGTGGGCGGCGGCATCTGGGGCTTCCAGAGCATGGGCAAGCTCGAGGATCCGGCCTTCACTGTCAAGCTCGCCAAGGTCATCACCTACTACCCCGGCGCCTCGGCGCAGCAGGTCCAGGACGAAGTCACCTATCACGTCGAGGAGGCGATCCAGCTGATGGAGCAGGTCAAATGGATCAAGCGCTCGATTTCCCGCCCCGGCATGTCCGACGTGACCATCGAGTTCAAGGACAGCTACCGCGGCGACGACTTCCCGAATATCTACGACGAGCTGCGCCGCAAGATCGCCGACATGCAGCAAAAATTGCCGCCCGGCGCCCAGCCGCCGATTGTCGTCGACAGCTTCGCCGATGTCTACGGTATCTATCTGACATTGACCGGCGAAGGCTACAGCTGGCGCGATCTCTGGGATACGGCGGACTATCTGAAGCGCGAGCTGGTCCTGGTGCCGGGTATCCGCAAGATCGTCATCGGCGGCGAGCAGCAGGAAGTGGCCTATCTGGAAATTTCCCGCGCCCGGCTCAGCGAACTCGGTATCCCGGTTCAGCGCATCGCCGATGTATTGCAGTCGCAGAACCTGGTCTCGGACGCCGGCAATGTCGCCGTTGGCGAACAGTATCTGCGCATCTGGCCGACCGGCGAATCGAAATCGGTGCAGTCCATCGGCGATGTATTGCTCAGCTCCGACGATAAGCGCCTGTTGCGCCTGAGCGACATCGCCGAGATCCGCCGTGCCTATATCGAGGTGCCGCAGATCTACAACTATCAGGACGGCAAGCCGGCGCTGACGCTGGGCGTGTCAGCGATGGCGGGCGAGAACGTCGTCGAGGTCGGCCGCGCGCTGGACGCCCGCATCGCTGAGCTGCAAGGGAACATCCCGCTCGGCATGGAGCTCGGCGCCATCTACGACCAGCCGAAGGAGGTCGACAAATCGGTGAACGGCTTCATCGTCAGCGTTGGCCAGGCAGTTGCCATCGTCATTGCCGTGCTGCTGTTGTTCATGGGGCTGCGGGTCGGCTTCATCATCGGAGCCGTGCTGTTGATCACCGTCGCCGGCACGCTATTCATCATGGCCATCGCCGGCATCGAGCTGCAGCGCATCTCCCTGGGCGCGCTGGTCATCGCGCTGGGCATGCTGGTGGACAATGCCATCGTTGTCGCCGAAGGCATGCTGGTGCGCATGAATGGCGGCATGCCGGCCGACAAAGCCGCCAGCGAGACCGTCGGCAACACCATCTGGGCGCTGCTCGGCGGGACCATCATCGGCATCCTCGCCTTTGCCGGCATCGGCTTTTCCCAGGACAGCACCGGCGAATTCACCAACTCCTTGTTCTACGTGATCCTGATCTCGCTGACGCTCTCCTGGATCACCGCCATCAGCACCACGCCGGTGCTCTGCGCCCTGCTGCTCGAGACCGGCACGGGCGATGAGGAGCAGAGCGATGCCTACAGGGCGGCGCCGTTTCGCATCTATCGCGGACTATTGACCCAGGCGCTGCGCCTGCGCTGGCTGACCGTCGGCAGCGTGGTCGTCCTGTTCGTGATTGCGCTTTGGGGCTTCGGATTCGTCAAGCAGGCATTCTTTCCAAACGCCAACACGCCGCTCTTTTTCGTCGACATCTGGGAGCCGCAGGGCACCGATGTGCGCAAGACCCGGGACGACACGCTTGCCGTCTCCGCCTATCTGCGCACGCTCGAGGGCGTGGTCCAGACCAGCAGCGCGGTCGGCGGTCCGCACCAGCGCTTCACCCTGGTGTATGACTCGAAAGATCTCAGCGCCGCCTATGCCCAGATCATCGTCCAGACCGATACGCGCGAACGCATCCAAGAGGTCTGGGAAAAGGTCGAGGCCTACATGCGCGAAGAGCTGTACTGGACCGATCCGATCATCAAAAGCATGCTGATCGGTCCAGGGCGCGACAGCAAGATCGAAGCGCGCTTCCATGGGCCGGATGCTGCGGTGCTGCGGGAACTGGCCGAGGAGGCCAAGGCGCTGATGCGTGCCGACGCCGATGCCAAGGAGATCCGCGACGATTGGCGCGAGCCGGTCAAGGTGGTCCGCCCGGTGTTCAATGAACAGGTCGGGCGCCAGCTCGGCATCAGCCGCGAACAACTAGCCGCGGCGATGCAATACGCCTTCGACGGCGTTCAGGTCGGCCTCTACCGCGATGGCGAGCGCCTGCTGCCCATCCTGGTCCGCGCGCCGCTCGGGGAGCGCGCCGATGTCGACAACATCCGCGACGTGCAAGTCTGGAGCCCGGTGCTGCAGCGCGCCGTGCCGGTCGCTCAGGTCGTGACCGGGTTCGAGACCGTCTGGGAGAATCAGGTGATTGGCGGACGCGACCGCCAGCTTACCATCATCGCCTCCTGCAACCCACGTGGCCCGCTTGCATCGCCGCTGTTCGAGCGTTTGCGCCCGCAGATCGAGGCGATTGAACTGCCGCCCGGCTACAGTCTGTCCTGGGGCGGCGAATACGAAGACCAGCAAAAGGCCCAAAGTGCACTGTTCGGCGTCCTGCCGCCGAGCTTTCTGGCCATGATCTTGGTCAGCATTCTGCTGTTCGGCAAGATTCGCCAGCCGTTGATCATCTGGCTCACCGTCCCGCTGGCCGTCATCGGCATCACCGCCGGTCTACTCGGCGCCGACGCCGCCTTCGACTTCATGTCCCTGCTCGGCGCCCTAGCCCTAGTCGGCCTGTTGATCAAAAATGCCATTGTGCTGATCGAAGAGATCGACCAGCAGATCGACAGCGGCAAGGTTCCATACCGAGCTATCCTCGACTCCGGCGTCAGCCGCATGCGCCCGGTGGTGCTCGCCGCCAGCACCACCATCCTTGGCCTGATCCCGCTGTTGCCGGACGTATTCTTCGTCAACATGGCCATCACCATGATGGCGGGCCTTGGCTTTGCCACCGTGCTCACCCTCATCATCGTGCCGACGCTGTACGCGATTTTGTTTCGCGTCAAGGAGTCGCGCGCGGGAGCGGGGTGAACGGTAAGGGCATGTCAATGACCTGCGGCGGCAAGGTCACGGTAGATGGCGGCATCGTCATCGCTGAAACAGCAAGCGATGATGCGACGGCAATGGTTTTGGTGGTCGCGCATCGCCTGCAATGCAATGCCGGCGGCTCGATCCTTCGGAAAGCCGTAGACACCGGTGCTGATGGCCGGGAAAGCGATGCTCTGGAGCCCATGTTCGACGGCCAGTGCAAAACTCGCGTCGTAGCAGGCGCGCAGCAGAGCCTCTTCATGATCGCGTCCGCCATGCCAGACCGGCCCGACAGTATGGATCACATAGCGGGCTGGTAGACGAAAGCCCGGCGTGATGCGCGCTTCACCTGTAGGACAGCCGCCGATGGCACGGCAGGCTTCCAACAATTCCCCGCCAGCCGCGCGATGGATCGCGCCATCTACGCCGCCACCGCCAAGGAGCTTCTGATTGGCGGCGTTGACGATGGCATCAATGGGCAGACGGGTAATATCGTCGACAATGATCTCGATGCTAGACATAAGGGGTATTCCCGAGCAAACTCAGCGATGCATTCACCTCATCGCCAACGAGGTTTGGGACAAGGATTGGATATTCTAATCTGTTTGCCGAATGACCTGAAAGCGATAGGATTGGGAATACGCACGGCTTCCGCCGCGGCACAGAGTATTCCGCGCACCGCCGCCACAAGCTCGGACAGGCCGAGGGCGTGAAACGCGCGAACGTCGTTGTCACGGACTTCAGTCCTCTCGATGTAGGGCCTTGTTTCACTCTTGCGTTATCTTGGGTGCGTTATCTCGGGCCGCCACCGGCAATGCTGACCGCGCATTACCGGGCGTCACAGCTCGTCTGGGTGGCTCCGACTGCCATACACCACCGCCCGCGTCCTTGCTTTTTTGCACTTGTTCGCGGGTGCCCGCCTCCAGCGGACCGATGGGCATCTCCCTGGTTACCGCGTATTCTCGATGTCAGGTTAGACAGGGCCTAGAACCCGGGGTAGTACCCGTGCCGCTCACCAGAGCGCGACACGGATTGTTGCCTAGCGGCGGGGTGCGGCCTCAAAACCGATCCGTTTTTCCGAAGGGAGATTCAGCGCAGAGACGCAGGGGTACTGCCTTCAAAGAATGTAAGGATTCACCGCAGAGTGCGCAGTGGGGCCAAGACGCCTTGCCCGCAAGCGGATCTTGACCAGCCGTGGGAGCCGCTCGGCGTAGGAGTCCGCTTAGGGCGACCCGGCACATGATGCCAGCAGAGCGGGCGCGAGTGCCGCACCTTTCCCGGGAGAAAGGCTGTAGGCCACTGCCTTATCGACAAATTAACCGAAGATACCCCAGGGTGCAAACCGCCCAGCGCGACTTGATCGGGATCGGGATCGGGATCGGGATCGAAAAGACATGACATCAGGGCGTGAGAAACCTAATGTTGACTGGGCGGATGTTGACTGGGCGGATGTTTGCTAGTGGAGCGGTACAGAAATCCCGAGGCGGTTCGTTGTCGTTGTCGTTGTCGTAATCGTAGTCGTTATCGAGCATTCGGCTAAGACGATTATGACAACGACAACGACAACGATAACGACCGGAGACTGTCTTGGAACATCTGCACCGAGGCACTAGGCGCCGCCTTCAAAGAATATGAATCAAACTTCATTCTGGTTGAATAGCTGAACATTCTACGCAGGCAGCGCCCGTGCGCAGAACGACAAAATTCTGCTCAACCCTCCGCCGGCTTCTTGAATATCATAAAGTGCTGCGAGGGCAGGAAGTCCCTGGTTTCCAGGTGCACCAGCCCCACCGCTGCCATTTCTCGCCGTGCTTGTGCCTCGGTCATCTTATGCAGCGGCTTGATCGGCACCCTCGCATCCTCACCCCGGTATTCCACTAAAAAGACCTTACCGCCGGGCCGCAGGGCCGTCACGATCGCCTGCATCATTTCCCATGGGTAGGCGAATTCGTGATATGCGTCCACCAGCAGCACCGCGTCGATGCTCGTCGGTGCCAGGCGCGGATCATTCTCATTGCCCAGAACCAGGGTTAGGTTGGCGATGCCCTCGCGGCGCATGCGTTGGCGCATGCGCTCCAGCATCTCCGGCTGGATGTCGACGGCGAAGACTTGGCCGTCCGGCACCTGAGCGGCGAGGCGGAAGCTGAAGTAGCCGGTGCCGGCACCGATGTCGGCCACTTCGGCGTCTGGCGCCAGGGCCATTTCCTGTACCACGCGATTGGGCTGCTCCTCATACAGGCGGCGGCTGCGCTCGAGCCAGCCTGCTCCGCGATGACCCATGACATGCGAGATTTCCCTACCCATGTAAATCTTGCCGATGCCGTCGCGACTTGCTGCTTGCAACCGATAGTCAGGAGCGCTCTCGGCGAGTACGATTGCGGCGGGCAAGAGAGCGCAGAGCACAATGAAAGCGAAACGTTGCAGTATCATGGTTGTTCTATGGTTGTTCTATGGTTGTTCTATGGTTGGATCTAGGTTAAGCCCTAGTGCGGCGGCTCTGATTGCGATCGAGCGCCTAGTACAGGTCCATAAGTACACATCCATCGGTGCACATCCATCGGGCGAATTCACATAGCCTACTTGCAGTAGCTCTTTAGGCTTCCTGACAGTGCGGCTGCAAACGCGGAAAACCAAAGATGTGCACACGCAAACGCGGGTATATGATTCGTAGGGCTTTGTTCATAACTCCGAACCAACTGACGAGCCGGTGCGTTGAGCTTTTCCGTAAAATTTTGTTTTTAATAGAGAAAAGGACACCCACTTTACTTCGCCACACTTTACTTCGCCATCAAAGTGGATGTCCTGTTTTACATGGTTCTGTTTTACATGGTTGTTTTACATGGTTTTACATGAAAAACGACTCTATTTATTTAATCTCTTTGAGTCATGTTGCAACTTCATCTTCATTCAGATCGTCATTAGAGCCTTAAGCGCCCGTTCCAGACTAGGAGACCTCATCGCTGCGCGTTCCGGCTCCCATGAGCTGGTAACCAAGTTACACAGGATTTCATTATATCTTGGGCCAATGTGAGCTGTACCTTTAGGTAACATCTCGCGATGTATCTTTTTCTTGCCTTTTCTGCGGATCACATTTAAAAGGTGTTGCTTTGGATTGTCCAGTTGATCTGGTTGCATCGAAAAGTTTACCGCAGGAATTCCAATGAATGCAGCCCATGCTTCATGATCTGCAATAATCCAGGATTCTATCTCTCTAACAGCTACTCTGAATATACATTGAGGCGGAAGTAGGACTTCATCATTTTTCGGGATAGAAAACCAACTCCTTATCAGTGAACAAGCGCATTCGGTAGCATCAAGATCAGTCAATATGAACGAATGAATACCACTTTTCGCCAAGTTCAAAAATGCTTCACATTTGTTTTTGATAGCATCACATCCACCCATTACTGTTGGGAAACCGTTTCGAAAGACGAGAGAATGCTCCATTCGGGCATTCCGAGTAGCAACTAGCTTGTGGGCCACGGCGGCGCTGGGAGCATCTTCAACGTATGAGAAACAGAATACATCCTCCATTTCAAATCCTCTGTACTGTTGTCCCTGTCTGTGGAAGAAGAATGTCGGCGGCTGAGAGTCCGGCCTGCATTGCCTGTATATCAGCATCTGAAGGTGGGACAATCGTTGTAGCTTCGCCGCCTTGTCCAGGTTGGAGCATCAGGAAATTGCCTTCAAGGCTCTTGCTCGATAGCATAATTTCACTGTGGGTACTCACAAGAATCTGACCGCCTGACTTTTTTCTTCTCTGTCTCGTCTTGTAAAGTAAGTCCGGTATTTGTTCGACAATAGCCTTGTGCAGGGATAACTCAGGCTCTTCCAAGAGAATCATGCGATTAGAAGCAAGAAGCGTCCACAGCATCGCGAGCAGCCGTAGTGTTCCGTCTGAAAACTGGTCTTCTCGTTGCCATCCGGCATTAGGCCGCCAATGATTATATAGCATTTCGAGATGAGGCCTACCTGTTGCCTCGTCCTTTATAAAACGCAACTGTTCAAAATTTGGAATTACCTTCAGAAGGATATTCTCAATTGAGCGAAGACGAAAGTTACGTGTCCGCTTTTGTGTTTGTGCAATTTCATCCAGAAGTCCTTGGCCAAAGGGATCTGATTCCAAATGTCGTAAAGAAAGCTGGTCACTGAATTTTAAGAGCTGAGGTACAAGATGCAGATAGAGGACATCAGAAAAAAAGTTAAATACCTCACGAAACTCGCTATTCATGTTAATCTGTTCTAAATGTGTTTGTATTTTTCTTTCAGGATCAGACTCATCATCTTTATCAGGACGCTCTAATAATTTACTATGCTTTTTCCACACCTCTTCTTTAAAAACTATTGGTCGATGCTTTCCTCTGTCTTCGTGGTTGATCCTTAGCAAATAGCGCCATTCTGGCGGCCCTTCGATGGTCTGTAAATCCTCTCGAAATTCGAACTCTAACTCTACCCACGGTGTTTTACGGGCTGCTAAACTTCGAATCTTTTTTAGCCCACCACGTGTGTCGATTGCCTGCCAAAGACCGCCACCTTTGGGATTAACGATTTCTCTCATAAATCGGAAGACATCCAACAGGTTGGATTTTCCCGAGGCGTTAGGACCGATAACATAGACTATTTCATTGAGGTTGACATCGACATTAGTAAAGTTCCGCCAATTTCGCAGTTTCAATCTCGATATGTACATTATTATTCTCCGGAGATAATAAAAGACTCTTTTTTATCCCCTGTGCATGCCAGCCACGGATTTTGGAAGGTATTTGTCCTTACTTATTCGCCTTCTCGCGCAAGGGGCGCAGGCGTCGCGCAACGCCCGGCCTAAGGTGTGTAAGATCACGGCGCACCTGATCGATCACGCCATTCCACCGTTGCTGGTGCGCTAGTGGGTCCTTTCCATGCCTAAACGCCTGCGCCAGTACCTGGAGCGAGAGCCGCAGGCCGTCAGCGCTGCCCTGCACATTTTACTGCGCATCATCGAGGCCCATCTGCGCTGGAGCAGCGGCAGTAGGCTCGCATGTCCGCATCGAAGCGGTGAGCCTCATCCACCGCTTCGGTGCCTGCCTCAGCCGCCATGTTCATTACCATTGCTGCATCATCGACGGGGTCTTCAAGCCAGTCGAAGATGCCGATGATGTTCCGCAATCGGTGCACTTTCGCGCCGCCGCTCAACTGACACCAAGTGCCGTCGCCGCTGTCAACGAGCGGGCGCGCGTACGGGAGCGGCAACGGTTCCCATGCAGCGGGCCTTACCACTCTGGGGCTGTTCGACGCGCAGACGCGTCTGAATCAACTATCCGTTATCCGTTAACGCCGCGGCGCCGTGCGGTGCAACGCGCTATGCTCGATGCGACGATCAATATACTCCAGCAGCCGCGCATAATCCTGGCTGCCGACAGCGCCGAGCGCGCGTTCCAATGCGCCGCGTTGCATGCCCTCCGGCAGGCCATCGATCCTGGGCATGATGGCATCTTCATGAAAACCGACCCGAGCCAGAAGTTGCACATGACGCGCGCCGACCGCGGAGTTGGTGGCAAGTTCAGCAAAGCGGATACCGGCGCGGTTTGCGGTAAGGTCTGCAAAACTGAAACCGCTGCCGCCTTGCGCATCGCTTAATTCCTTGGTTAATCCCAGCAGATGCGATAGCGCCGAGCCACCTTCTGCTGCCAACGCGGCAGATGCCATGAAATGTTGGGCCAGATCGCGTCTTGCGCGCAGATACACGGGTCTTGGATGGGCGAAGCGAGCTTGGTTCGCCGGTGTTAATCCATTGCCGTTGACATAGGCAGCCAACACGAGCAATGCGGCGCGATTTTCGCCGGCAGCGTCTACCCCCGGTGCTGATGCATCCGCACCACGGGCCAACAATTCGGACAGCAGCAAGGCCAGCTCCAGGCGGTCGGCGCGCGCCTGCATGGCAATGATTTCTGCCAATTGCGCTTGGCGCAGCCACAGCCGACGCCGCTCCACATCAGACAGCCTACTGGTGGACAGGCTGTCGAATCCAAGCAACGCGCGCCGGCCATAAAGCCGCGCACCATCCGGCGACAGCTCGATCCGCTGCAGCGATCTCGACCAGACCAGCGAGTCGAAGCCGCGGCGCAGAAACCGCTGCACCAGCACCGCCGGTAGCGCCACTCCACCGACCTGGACCGCCGTCAACACCGGCATGGCTGGGGTCTGATGCCAACGCAGGCGAACATTGGCGTAGCCTCCGCGCCGCCATCTGAGCGGGAATGACGCCAGCAATTCAGCGGTACCGTCCTGGAGAAGTACCCGAGCACGGCCGCCGCCAATACGCCGCGCAGCTCGATCCACTAACAGATCGATCTGTCGCGACGATAATGCGAGTTGTCCGGAAGAAACCGATTCGGCCAGTGCAGGCTGTTTGCCATCCAGCTGGTTCTCGAGCCAGCGGACCTCGCTGTTGTTCGGCTCGAGCCCTCTGTCGATCTGCGGCGCCTGATCACTGGCCAGCAATAGCCCGCCGACCGCAGCGATCGCGCCGAACAAGACGAGGTCAACCAACAGCGTAATGAATTTCAACGTCAAGGTTCGGAACAGATGATCGCCGGGAAAACAGCAGCTGGATACGTCAAAATGCCACGCCGACGCCACCGCCGCCCCAGCCGCGGCCGCCACCAACTCCAATGCTGACCCACGGGCGCGCTGCGCGGCGGCCAGCAGCATCGCGCTTGCTCCACACCCTGGGGTTAGCGTCTTCCAGCACCGGAAAACGGTAGTCGGCTGCGCCGATAAGGCCGTCGCTGGTGGCGATGATGCGGCCACTAGCGGTGAGTTCGCGGCCAGGTTTCAGGTCTGCGGTTTCCAGATAACCCGGACGGCGTACGATGAAGCGACCAAGCGGATCATGACCGGTACGCGGCCGGCCGCAACGATCCAGCGGATAGGCCAGCACTTCCAGTTCGGTGAAGTCTGACAGGTTGCGGCTACCAACCAGTGTACCGCCCCATGTGACAGCCTGGCCGACAACACCGGCGCGGCGCGCGGCGGCGATCGGCGTCAAACCAGGTTCGCCGATCGGCTTGCGGCAATCGTTCGGGCTGCTGGCACACCCGCCAAGCAGCAACAGCGAGAGTCCAATCGGTGCGAGGATGCGCATGGTGAGAGTTTGCTCCGAGGGGGCAATGATTGCTGGTTGAAGATTGTATTGTAGCCCGCGGCGAAAGGCCGGAGCACGCATTCGCTGCTCTATCGGCCGTATTATGCTTCCCAGCAGAGACCCTGGCTGCATTTTTGACTAGATTTCAGACCAATTTGCTTGTTTTTGCCGGTCTTTGACGTTTCCCCAGCCATTGCATCCTGATCGTAATCGGGATCGAAATGAAAAAGACAGGGTATCAGGGCACGAGAAATTTGACGCTTACTGGTGCTGCCTTTACTGGGTACTGCCTTCTAAGAATGTCAGTAGCGGTTCATGAATAACCTATACAACGCTATCCAGACATCGGCGGAATGCAATCGGGGTCGGGATCGATCGGGGTCGGGGTCGCTATCGGAATCGGAATCGGAATCGAGAGAGAAAACGCCCTATGCCATTCGGTCATGAGAAGTATGTCGGCTGGGCCTAGCACGACTGCGAGCATGTGAAAGGACCGCGTAACGCGAAGGAACAACTCCTGTGCGCATCGTAGGCGCGCATCAAAGGCGCGCATCGCAGGCCATCGCGCTGAACATTGCCGAGGGTAACAGCAAAGCGACGAGCGCGGATCGACGCCGGTCGTTTGAAAGCGCACGAGGTTCGGCGCTGGAGTGCGCTGCGATTCAGGACGTGCTCGCTGGTGTGCGATGCGTTGTCCGCAAACGACAACAGCAAGCAAAAGGCACTGCTCGATCGTCTTGTGGCCATGCTCACGAAGCTCGGACAGCGTGGCTAGGCGGTCAGCGAGGAGCTTGGCGGATAGCGGGTTGGTCAGTTCGATACCGACGCCGATGCCGATACCGATACCGACGCCGATAGCGGTAGCGAATGAGTCGGCAGGCGACACCCAAGCCAAAAACCTGTTTAGCTTGTTTCTGCACCATCACTAAGGATTCACCGCAAAGACGCAGGGTGCGCGGAGGGGCCAAAGCGAATGCATCCTCTTCTCCGCGTTCTCTGCGATGAGCCAAACTCCGTCCGGAGTCAACAGATGAACACTCTACAGCAGGCGGCACCCAAGCAGCATGAACACCGCTGTTGGCAAGGTAGCATCAGGGAAAGCGCGAAAAATGCGAAAATGGGTGGATTAATACGTCAAACCAAAGCCTTTTTTCGCGCTTTTCGCATGTTTCATCGTTCTGGAAAATGTGCTGTTTGATTATAAAACTTTCTCCAGGGCGCGCTGGGCCGGTTGCGCCCTCTTATGGCAATCCTGTGGCAATGCGTCCAGGGAGATTTCTTGCTGAAATTTTCAGACAGCACCCAGTATGAAAATTTCCGCCAATCGCCTAAGCTTTCCATAGGCTGGCATGGTGTCGGCCAATTGCCGCCAATTTCCAAGAGAACATAACATCATGGCACCAAATCCAATACGCATATGCCCTTCAATCGCTGTCCCGTTGCTGCAACGGATACTTCCTGTGCTATTTGTATGGGGCTGCGGTAGCGGATTGGCCACGACCGCCGAGGCGGCGCAAGTGGATGTGGCGGAGGAGTTGGAGCGGCTCGCGTCGGTGCATGGGTTTGAGGTGAGGGGCGAGGAACACGTGCAGGATGCCATCGGGCGTGCCGAGGGCGATACTCCCTATCAGCAGGTTCGGCTGCTGCTGGAGAATTTTGATCATATTATCTTACAGGGGCCGCAAGGCGAAATTGAACGCGTCATCGTACTCGGTATGGCGATGCCCGGGCAGGCCCCGCCCAAGACCGTGATTCATGTCGATGAACCAACCGATGAAGAACAGGCCGAAGCCGAGCCTATACCAGGTCAGATCGAGTTGCCCACGGTGCGAAACGGTAATCAACATTCGGTACGGGTTTCGCTGGAGACCAGCAACGGGAAGCGCGTGGAACGCGCTCTGCTGATTGATACCGGCGCCGATACCCTGGTGCTGCCGGGGTCGATGATCGCGGCCTTGGGCATTGCAGAAAGCGGACTGCGCAAGCGCCGGGTACAGACGGCCAACGGCCAAGTACAGGCACGTATCGGCAAATTGCCCGGCCTATGGCTGGGGGATCAGAAGGTCGCGGATGTGGAGGTGGCTTTCCTTGAGGACGACAAACTCGGCTCGAGCGGCTTGTTGGGTATGAATGTGCTCAGCCGATATCAGATGACCATCGACGATGAGCATGACAAGCTGACCTTGATCCGGCGCTGATGAGACGATGCTTCTGTGGTCTGTCCGATCACTGGACAGGCGTTAATCTGGTGGCCGGCTCTTGCCGATAGAACGCGCTCAAGCGTCGATAAACCCGTGGATATTCACAGCGCAACTGATGCGGCAGTTCGAAAAACATCTCGCTGCAAACGGCAAAAAACTCCGCCGGCGACTCGCTGCCGTAGGGGTCGATTGAAAACTCGTCTTTAGGCCAGCGGCCAGCCTGCGTGCGCCGACACAGGTCGGCGTAAGCGCTGCCCAGATCTTCAGCCCAACCCGCGTCGCTGATACCGGCATGCAGTGGCGGATGGCCGTTGGCATATCCGCTGCGCATATCGAGTTTGTGTGCCAGTTCGTGGATGACGATATTGTAGCCATCACGTTTGTGGCCTGCCGCAACATCGGCCAATGACAGGATCACCGGTCCATGCTGCCATGCTTCTCCGCTTCTTGGCTTATGGTCGACCCACACGACGCCGTCTTCCCCGACAACCTCCCGCGCTGGAACGAATACATCCGGATAGAGGATCAGCGCATGCCAGCCTCGGTACCAGGAAAGGCCCAGATTCAGAATCGGCAGACAGGCCTGAAGTGCCAACTCCAGGCCTGCGCTTGCACTGAGTTCAGCGCCCTGTGCCAGCTCCAACGCCTTGTCTTGCAGGAACAGGGCAGATAGGTCCAGCAGCCGCAGCAAGGCCGATTCGTCAAGCCCTTCAAGCAATGGCAACGCCCGAATGGCTGCGGGCCAGAGTTCCGGGTCGATATTGGCATGCGCCCGACGCAGCGCGCGCCGATGCCACCAGCGGGCGATCAGATTATCTGTCAGGCTATCTAATGTCGGGCTTTTCAATACTGACCTCTGCAAATAACCTGGCGCAATGGCGCGTGCGATTGGCGCGGATCAACGCCGAATTATCGCACGGCAGTATGATGGAGATATTCATCGATTCGTCTTGAGCCTTCGCCATGTCAGTTCCTGCTACCTCCCCGAGAACCGGTGCCGCCGTTCTGTTCGATGTGCTGCGCGATCTCGGTGTGGAGGTGATTTTTGGCCATACCGGTGGTGCCGTGATCCCGCTGCATGTGGAGCTGAACAAGCGCATGCGTCGCGGCGAGCCGGTGCCGCGCTTCATCATGTGTCGACAGGAAGGGGGCGCAGGGCATGCGGCGGAAGGTTATGCGCGGGCCAGCGGGCGTGTCGGCCTGGCGCTGGCCACATCCGGACCGGGTTCCACCAATTTGGTCACCCCCATCGCCGATGCTTATAAGGATTCGGTACCGACGGTGTTTATCACCGGTCAGGTGCCGAGTTTTGCCATCGGCAGCGATGCTTTTCAGGAAGTCGATACCGTCGGCATCACACGCCCGATCTCCAAGCACAACTATTTGGTCAAGGATGTGGCCGACCTGGAGTGGACTTTGCGCGAGGCTTTCGCTCTCGCCATCGGTGGCAGACCGGGTCCTGTGGTGGTGGATATCTGCAAAGATGTGCAAATGGCGGTGCTTGCAGAAACTCATCAACCGCCTGCGCGCCATCATACATCACCAGCCTTTGACCCAGCGCGCGCGGATGCGATCCTCAGCGCGATCGCCGCGGCTCAGCGGCCGGTGATCAAGGCCGGCGGTGGGGTGATCCATGCGGATGCCGGCACTGCGCTGTGTCGTTTTGCCGAGCGTATGGATGTGCCGGTGACCACCACGTTTAACGCCCTCGGGGCAGTTCCATTCGACTTTCCATACAATTTAGGCATGCCCGGCATGCATGGTACCATTCCAGCCAATTACGCTCTGCGCGAGGCAGACTTGATTCTGACCTTGGGTGGACGCTTCGACGATCGTGTCGCAGTCAACGGCTTTGCTGCCGGCAAGCGGATCGCCCATGTCGACATCGATGCAAGCGAGATCGACAAATCGGTAAAGGCCGATCTGGCACTGGTCGCGCCTATGGATCAATTCCTGGACTATGCGTTAGAGCATGCCTCCGGTGCACATCACGCGGACTGGAACAACCGCGTCGAGGGCTGGCGGGCGCAGATGCCATTGCCCTACAGTAATGGCAGCTATATCAAGCCCCAGGCGGTGATTGAACTGCTGTCGGAACTGACCGGCGGGGTTGCGACCCTGGTCACCGGCGTTGGCCAGCACCAGATGTGGGCCGCCCAATATTACCGATTCCGGCGTTCACGTCAGTGGATCAGTTCCGGCGGGTTGGGTACCATGGGCTTTGGCCTGCCCGCCGCATTGGGTGCCTGGTATGCAAACCCGAACCATCCGCTGCTGCTGGTGGACGGAGACGGTAGCTTCCAGATGAACATCCAGGAGTTGGCGACCGTGGTTGCGAACCGGATTCCGCTTAAGATGTTCGTGCTGAACAACAGCTTCCTCGGCATGGTGCGGCAGTGGGAAGATATGATGGATGCAGGCCATCACTACGAGACCTGCCTCGCACGTCAGTACGACTGCGACCCTGACTGTATCGAGCTCGACCAATCCTGTCGGCGCCAGTTGCCAAACCTGACCGGTCTGCGACTGGTTTATCCACGTTTGAAAACTATTCGGGTCCGCCAGCCCGGCGATCTGCGCTCGGCACTGACCGAGGCACTGGCAAGCGAAGGCCCAGTCTTAACGGATGTCTGGGTGGATAAGGCCGAAAATGTGTTACCGATGGTGCCGCCCGGGCAGCGACTGGAGGCCATGATCGAGTCGTGATCTTGGTTGCAAGGAGGTGCCATGCCAGATTTTTCCGCACCCAACCTGAATGCTGCATTACCAGGAAGAATTTAGGCGATTGCTGTCGACTTTGATGCTACGGATTTGTCTTGACGCCCGCTTGCTGCATCATCTGGTCGAATAATTTTCGGCAATCGCCCTATGAACTCCCCGGGATTGCTCGACAGTTTGGCAGCGCACAGACAGAGCAAAAAGCTGGCGCTTGCTTGAGACAGTGCGGCTGTTGTGGTAATCCTATCTTTTCACTCTGCGATGGGCGGAGCAATGAACAGGTGAGGCTCAGCTCTCCCTGACAAGCTGGTCTCAACAGTCGAAAGATGCCGGGTTCGACAACTTCGCAGAAGCCTTCGTCATCCTGACGACAAACGAATGCCTTAGGAGCATGCCGCGAAATGACTGCCTTCTCGAAACTTCACGCTCAAAATCACAAAATTACTGAACTATCCAACGTCTTTTTGTATCTGGTACAAAACCGCGAGATCTGCGATACCCAAACGGCTTGCGATGTGTTTTTCGAGTATAGCGCCAAGGTCAAAGAGCATATTGAACTGGTCGATCGCGAGCTTTGCAGCAAGCTGATTTCTTATCCGGATCAATCTGTCAAGAATACGGCAGACCGTTTTCTATCCGGCTCCAACGAGATTAAACGCATCTTTAATCAATATCTGCGGGATTGGTGCAACGAATCTCGTCGTCAGCTGACAATCCGCAATCACGAGGCGTTTTTGACAGAGACCGAGCAGATGTTTGCGTTGGTGCTCGACCGCATCCAGCGGGAAACCGAACATCTCTACCCGCTGATGCGCAAGGTACAGGATAAGGATGCGGCGGCAGCCTAGTATGAATGCGCCGAAGCGCGACCGGCGACGGCATCCGGGTTCAAGCTGCACACTTTGGATAGTAAAGGAATTGGCTGTTGGTCAGGGTGAGATGTGAACCCTGACATCAGCGCCGCAGTAAACGGCTGGTTGCTGGCGTTCGCAGGCTCACCTCGGCCTTCATATGCGGCGGTTATGGTGCAGAATCGCAAAAATTCGAAAAAGCGCGATTGCGCTCGATCCGCACCCGCTTGCCTTGCTTGGCTGCCTTGCTCAGCACTGCTGATTGCCCTTGAAGGGCAAGCGAAGCGCATTCTTCAACGTGGATAGCGATCGTCAAGATTGGCCGGACAGAGTACTTCGCGCATGATGCCGATTAATTCCAATAATTGATGGTTCCGGATGCGGTAGTAGATTCGGTTCGCCTCTTTACGCGCAACGACGATATTTTTGTTCCGCAATTGCTCCAAATGCTGTGAAATATTACTTTGCGATGTGCCGGTTCGCTCGACAATTTCACCAACGGAGAGTTCATGATTGCCCAGGGAGCACAGGATCTTCCAGCGCAATGGATGGGCCATCGCTTTTAAAGCCATTGCTGTCAGCGCGGTATCTTCCTCCTGTTTTTCGGGGGGCTCGGGGAGATGACTGGGGGTCTGTTCGCTCATGATCGATCTGCTCGCATGGTCTTGGAAAACGGCCGATTTGGTTCGGTCTTATTTCGATCTGTCATTTCGATCTGTCAGAGAGTCGATAAGCCGCGGTCTCGACCCGCACATAGCCGCTCATGTCTT
Source organism: Thiohalocapsa sp. PB-PSB1 (assembly GCA_016745215.1). GTDB lineage: Bacteria > Pseudomonadota > Gammaproteobacteria > Chromatiales > Chromatiaceae > Thiohalocapsa. Next base: position 541,364 of record CP050890.1, on the reverse strand, counting down.
TGGCGATGCAGATGATATCGGTGATCGCGCCGTCGGCATCCTTGAGTGCGGTTCGCGAAAATAGGATCGGTACCCGCACTCCATCCTGAGTGATGAAGCGTGCCTCGATCTTGGCCAAGGCGCCGGTGCGGATCAGAGCTTCGAGCCAGGTGCCCATGAAGGCGCCGGCCTCTTCGTCAGCCTCTTCCTCGAATACATCGCCAATCGGCAGTCCGACCAGCTCCTGCTCAGCGTAGCCGAGCATGCGGCAGGCGGCTGGATTGGTCGTTTTGATCAAGCCACGAGGATCGAGCACCAACAGTGCCTCACCCATATGACTGATGATATTTGCAAGATATCCCCGAGCCTGCTCCAGCGCCGCCGTGCGCTCGGCGACCTTTTGCTCCAGCGAACGGTTCAGCATACGCTCCTTTTCGATTAATCGAAAATAAGTGCTGATCTTGTTGATCAGAAGATTATCGTCAATGGGTTTTAGCAGATAGTCAACCGCACCGACTGCGAACCCTCGCTGTTGGAACTCCTCGGACTTAAAGGCGGCGGTGAGAAAAATGATGGGCACATCGCGCGTGCGCTTGCGCAGCTTCAATAGGGAGGCTGTCTGAAAACCATCCATTTCTGGCATCTGTACATCAAGAATGATCAGATCGATAGCGCGTTGCTCGAGGGTTAAGTCGATGGCTGCCCGGCCTGAGGATGCCTCGAGCACCAGGGCGTCCAGGTGCCTATGGATCAAGGTGCGCAGAGTATACAAATTGTGCGCGTGATCGTCGACGATAAGGATCTTGTACTCGGGTGCGCCGGTCATTCGATCAATCGCTCTACTGGTTTGGAAATGCCGTGTGATGGGGAACCCATGCATACCCTGGCCATGGTGTTGCTTTGATTGTTCGCCCCAGGATCTTTGGTTGATCGCCTCAGGAGCGTGCGACCTGCAAAGTCGTGTCGTCCATTGCACACGCGGAAGGCTCACGACGACCGGCCAGCGCCGCATCGAGCATCGCTTCCAGCGATTCGATGACAATGGGTTTCTCGAGGAAGCCACTGGCGCCTGCTTCCAAGCACTGTTGACGCTGCGCTTGATCCATATCACCAAGCATGACGATGGGCAGATTCCCCAAGCCCAACTGGGTCCGCACGGCTGTGATCGTATCACAGCTTTGTTGCTGCGAAACCGGCGTCGCCAACAGTAGCAGGGCGCAATCGCGTTCATCTTGAAGAGTCTCCAGCGCCTCCTCGCCATCGGCAGCGGTTTGTACCCGAACCCCTAATGCCTCCAATTGCGCAGCGATGGTGACTAAACTATGCACATCCCTCTCCAGCAGCAGTACCCAGTGTTCTCCGCGCCCACGCCCTGTTGGATTGTCAGCGCAAGTCTTACCTGGATCCAGGCTTTGGACGGGCAGTACCGATGTGGGCGCGGATTCACCCCCCTGATCCCGTTCCTGTATGATCTCGACCGCGTCCAGCTCCTCCGGGTCAAGTGACAATGGCAAATACAACGTGAAGCGCGAACCTTGCCCAAACATGCTCTCAACCTCGATGCGACCACCAAGCAGATGCGCGAGTTCGCGGCTGATGGATAGGCCAAGGCCAGTGCCACCGTAACGTCGGCGAGTGGAGCCGTCTGCCTGCTGAAAGGCGTTGAAAATGACATCCTCTTTTCCCGGGGCAATGCCGATTCCAGTATCGGCGACCGCGATTGCCAGAGGGCACGTGGAGTCGCCCGGGGCAAGCGAGACCACCACGCCGCCGGTCTCGGTGAACTTAGCCGCGTTCGACAAAAAGTTTTTTACAATCTGTCGCAGCTTATCACGATCGCTATAAATGCGCGGGGGAGCCATTGGGTCGGTCTCGACACGTAGATTCAGCCCTTTGTCATTAAAAATAGGGCCGACCATGGCAACCAGTTCGGCCAGCATGGGCCGCAGTTCCACCCATTCCAGGCAAACAGTGACTGGACCTGCTTCGAGGCGAGAAATGTCGAGCACGTTATCGATCATTGCTCGCAGATCGCGCCCGGCTTCGTGAATGATTTGAGCCTGTCGTCGCTGCTCGGCATCCAGCTTCGATTCCCGTGCGGCCAGCATCTTCGAAAGCAGCAGGATGGAGTTCAGCGGAGTGCGGAGTTCATGACTGACATTGGCCAGGAACTCGGACTTGTACCGGTTGGATTGTTCCAATTGGCGGGTGTGCTGGCGATCGGTGGCAATATGCTCAGCATGCGTGCGTGCCAAAGCGTTGAGTTGATTGCCCAGTTCGTGTACCTCGCGTGGGCCGCTCCAAGCGAAGCGTTTCGGCTCGCCATCGCCAAGGATGGTTGCAATACCGCTGATGAGTTCATGGCCGAAACGCTCGGCGCGGCTGGCCAGCCAGCGCGCGATCAGTAGCACCACCACGACCAACAGTAAGACGATCGTCAACACGCGTGCAATGAGTGCATTGCGGAATTCTTCCAGCGGCGACGGATCCACCTGTCGTCCTACCCATAGAGGTTCCGCATCTTCAGTCAAGAACATTGGCACCCACAACAGTTGCTGACCATCGTTGCCCTTCCACAGCGCCAGCTTGGCGTCGGCGAAGATCTGCTCCAATCCCGGGAAATCCTGAAACGCCCCCGGTTCTTCGCCGAATGGTTTCCCGGGTCGCAGATAACTGCCATTGTTGTTAACCCAGAGCGTATCGCGATAGAACTGCGCTAGGCCACCAACGTCGATGCTCATCAGCAACAGTCCCCGTCGTCGACCTCCTGCACGCGTTATTTCGCCAATCGGGCTCGCCAACTGCAAGGTCATGAGTTGGCGCGGATCTTCGCTGGCCGCGTAGGGATTGATGCGGATACGGCTGACTATGACCTCGCCCGCTTGCAATTTCATGCCGGCGTTGACGAAGCCACGATTTGGAGGCTCCGGCGGCAGTTCGGTAGGGCGCCATTCCTTGCTGTCGCGATCACGGCGCAGCCAGAAGCGCTCGTTACCAATGTCATCCAAAAAAAGAATTTGGATCACGTCGGCCTGATCGGCAAGCATTTGATTGATCCAGCCGGTGTAGCGGGCACGCGCCATGTCCACCTCGTCCTCGCTGCCGCCCTCGCCAAGGATGACGCCGGGCTCCGGCAACTTTGCAAGCATGCGGATCATCTCGTCGCGACTGGCCAGGTGTTGGTCCAGGTCGCGAAAATCCGCGCGCAAGTTCTGCAGGTAGGCTTTCTGGTAGAACATTGCGGTGCGATCAAGTACCAATGGCAGGTTAATTAACACCGCCAGAAGCAATGGCGTAAGGCCAAACAGCAGCAGCAGAATCAGAATGTAGTAGCGTAGCTTCACGACAAAATAAAAAAACCGGTCGGGATCGACCCGGCCGGTCTTTCAGGTACGGCTTAATGCCGAGACAAAACGGCGCAAGCGATCAGCTATCGGTCTTGGTAATGACCACGCGACGCTGGAGCACGGAGAACGGATCGACATCCGGCAGCAGGTCGCGCTTGCCCTCGGTCTCAGCAGGGGCGAGATTACGCTCTGGATAGCCTTGGGCGATAAAGTAATTACGTACGGCGTCCGCGCGCCGCAAACCGAGCTGCATGTTGTATTCGTCGGAGCCCTTGGCGTCCGTATGACCGACGATGGTGACATACTCTTCAACCGGAGTCGCCTTGACCTGATCGATATACTCGTCGATTTTGACCAGTTCTTCGGGATTCACCACGGTATCCGGAACGATAAATTCGTCGAATTCAAAGTTCAGATTCACGGTGATTTCGGCGGGTACCTCAACCTGACAAGGCGGCAGGTTGGTTGGGCCATCGGGATAGGAACTTTGCCAGCACTCGCCGGCGCTGTTGACCCAAAGCTGGCCATTCGGCACGGTCGGATCGCCGGCGGCATACCAGTAAGACTCACCAAACTCGTCGGCGAAGCTACTGTGGGCGCTTAGGCCAAGGCCAAGTGCGGCGGCGAGGGCCAGCGCGGCGGTGCGGGAAGATGAGATAGTGCTCATGGGTGGCTCCTGTCTGCTGAGAAAACTGAAAGTCGGACTGGGTTTCAGTGGCGGTTTTGTGTTCGGAACCAACGCACCTGCGCGGTTCTCGACGACTGCCATTGACATATGATAGCGCGTTGTCGGGAAAATGAAACAAAAAAATGATACTTGGCGCCACATTGTTCCATTGCCAGCAGAAATCTGTGGTGTAGATGCGGACTTTTCAGGCTAGTTGCATATTCGCAACAAAGGGCTACAGGTTGTACACAAGATCTAGGACGCGCCCCGCGTGCCCCTTGGGTTTCACGTCGTAGATGGCATGGCGAATGATGCCATCATCAGTAATGACAAAGGTGGAACGAACGATGCCCATGCGTTTTTCGCCGTTTTTTTCCTTTTCTTGCCACACCCCGTAGGCATCGCAGACTTCGCCATCCGTATCGGCGAGCAACCGGACGCTCAGACCATATTTGTCGCGAAATGCCCCGTGGCTGGCGCAGGTGTCGCGGCTGATACCCACGATGTCCGTACCCGCGGCCTCGAATTCCGATTGCAGGTCGGTGAATTCCAGCGCCTCCATGGTGCATCCAGGCGTATCGTCCTTAGGATAGAAACAGATCACTAGGTTGCGATCCTGAATGAGTTGCTCCAGATCGACTCGCTCCATATCCGAGTCAGGTAGTGAAAAAGCAGGTGCCATGTCGCCGGCTTGTAGCATGAGATGATCCTCTCGATGGTGATGGCATTGATTTCCCCAGGGCGGACGGTCAACATCACTCGCATTATCGTCAGCAAGGGCATGATCTTGCATTTCGGGGCAGTTTTATTTTTCTAGGCTGCAATTTAGGTTGCAAGCCGGCGGGCGTCAACCAGAGTTGTTGTCATGGCGATGGTTGCATGGGGCGGTTGCTTCGGTTGGTACCGGACAGTGGGGCGCCGATGCAGTCGTGACTTAGGCGATTTCTGTCGAGAAATAGACCACCTGGCTTGTCTTCTCGTCCGGCATCGACGTTGCGGCTCCGCATAGAGCGACGATGGTCGGGTTGCCGCTTCGCGAAGGCGGACGCAAATCCGGCGCCAGTTGGTCTATTTCTCTCCGGCAATCGCCTTATGTGTTTAAACCGCCGAACACTCCAGTTGAATCTTCGTCTTCAGGCGGCAGCAGTCGCACGCTGACCACGGTGCCACCACCGATACGGTCGCTGAGGTCGAGCTCGATGTTGTTTGAAATTGCCAATTGGCGCGCGACCGCCAGCCCAAGGCCGGCACCGCCTGTACCACGATTACGGGAATGTTCCAACCGATAGAAGGGCCGAAAAACCGCCTCGCGCTCTGCCTCCGGAATGCCGTTACCACGGTCAAGCACCAGGATGATGGCCTGTTGGTGCTGACAATCGATGCGTATCTCCACGGCCGCCGCGCTGTAACGTAGAGCGTTTTCGATCAGATTGCCAAGAATACGGCGGAGTGCAAACGCATTAATGGATTGTATACAGCGACCAATCGGCAGCCAAATGATGCGCGGGCGATTGCCAACGACCTCGCTGATGAGCACAACGAGATCCGTTCTCTGCCGTTCTCCGGAACCCAGTGAACGACCCATTTCGACAGCCTGGCTAATCTGCACATTCATTTCGGCGATGTCACGCTCCATGCGTGTTCGAAGCGTGCAATCCGTGTCGTCCGGGAGCATTTCAATTGCCAGCCGCAGCCGGGTCAGCGGAGTTCTTAAATCGTGGGAAATACCAGCCAGCAGTGCAGTCCGATCGGCCAATAATTCATGCACCTGCTGGCTGATGGCATTGAACTGTCGCGCCAGGCTGGCCAACTCGCGCGGGCCGATTTCTGGCAGCGGTTGCGGGGAACGACCCTTTGCCACCTCTTCGGCAGCCCGCGACAATAGGGTCAGTGGCGATGTCACCCTGCGAGCGAGGATTGCCGCCGTAACCACCGTTAACAATAGCGCGAGACTGAAGACGACGAACATGCCTTCCAAGGGGCGTGTATGAATGCGATTGCGCGGAAAGCCCACCCAAACGATGCCCCGCGGAGTGTTCAGATCGATCCAAAACCAGCGTTCGCCGTCGATGACGTTGCTCCGCATCTGCACCTTCTGGCCCAGCCTCTGGCTCAGGGCCTGACTCATACGCAGCACGTAAGGAAAGAAATAGGGCTGCAATCGACGCGGTGATTCATCCCCCGTTAACAGCCAGAGTTGATACTCGTTGCGCAGCTTTTCGCGATACTTGATGCGCTGCTCTTCGGGTAGTTGCACTAGCGTAAGGGCGGAGACTTCCATGAAGGCTGCCAGGTCGGTGGTGGAACGCTGTACGACCGGAAACAAAGCATAGTGAATGACGGCAGCAAAGCTGATCAGGGCGAAGCTACCGAAGGTGAGAACTAGCGTCAGCAGCGCCCTGCCGAACAGCGACGCCGGCAGCAGTGAAAGCAAGCGCGTCAGACCTCTGTGCTGGGTGTGAACATATAACCGCGGCCCCAAACGGTCCGAATATAGCGGGGCTTTTTCGTATTTGGTTCGATTTTGGCCCGAAGCCTCGCAACTTGCACGTCAATACTGCGATCGAATGGGTTGCGTTCATAACCCTTGAGCAGATCCAACAGCCGATCGCGGTCGAGTGTCCGATTTGGATGTTCAATGAAGATGCGTAGCAAATCAAATTCGCTGCCGGTTAGAGTCACAGGCGTTCCGTCACGTTGCAGCTGTCGCGCCGCGAGGTCGAGCCGATAGGGGCCGAACTCGGCAATATCGTTGCCCTGTCGCTCGGTTGCAGCAGGGGCATGCCGACGCAGCACCGCGCGCATACGCGCCAGCAGTTCACGCGGATTGAACGGCTTGACAAGGTAGTCATCGGCGCCTACCTCGAGGCCAACAATACGATCGATATCCTCGCCACGGGCAGACAACATGATAATGGGAATATCCGTGTGTGTACGCAGGCGTCGTGCCAACGTCAGACCATCCTCGCCGGGCAGCATGAGATCCAGGATGAGCAGGTCTGCTTGGTGACTCGCCAGCCATTCAAACATTGCGCTGCCATCCTCGACTCCGTTCACTTCAAACCCCTCGCGGCGGAGATAGCCTATTAATAGCTCGCGCAGGGAGGCGTCATCGTCGACGACCAGCACACGGGTCCGCTCATCTGCTGTAGAAGGGTGCATGGCGTCGTTTCATCTAGCCTGTTGCCGGCAATCGTCACTGGCGTTGTAGTTCTTGATCGGCCTGGGAGAAATCCGCTCAGGGAATCGTTGCTGAAAGCACCCCATAGACAGAACAGGTACTCTTATCCCCTATGGGCAGGTTCGAACAAGTTAGGAACAGCGAGGGGCACAAGTATGCAACGCTGCACGGTAGCAGCATGCCCAAATCCCGGGCAAGCTGATTGCCGAGCGGAAAGCCGGCTCAGCGAGCCGACCGATGAAATAATGATCTGACCTGTCGATTTCGCACGCGGCACAGGAGCCGAACTCCGATGCTCGACCCTGATGTTCGGGCATCAGCCCGCGCGCACCTCGAACAAGGGCTGGAATGCGGGCAAAATCGGCAGCCGGATCAGCGATGCTCGGCCGGCAAGGCATCGGTCAATAATTGCAATACCTGCTCCATCGTACGACGTACCTCGCGAGTGATTGCGAGCGCATCGATCGCGCCGGTTTCAGGTAGATCGCCGTGGGCGACCAGCTCTTGATCAATCAGATCCATGGCTCCCTGCAGGAGATCCGGCGAGAGTCCGAGAGCGTTGAGATCATTGGCACCGAGGGTCTTAAGATGGATGCCGCGTGTCATGACGATGTGCCTCCAGCTCGAATGAGCTTGTTAGGGATGGACTGCTGATGGTTGAATCCTAACCCAAGCTTGCGACCTTGTCTGTCCGATTTGTGCGACCGAGTATGGCGGTATAATCTGACAGTTGCGCTAAACCCTTGATAAAGCTCTTTAGCCACATGGGAGAATCGATTAAGGGCATGTAACGATACTGTATTCGGTGCCCATGGCTCAAGCGTATGTGGCCGCAACGCGCCTGTGCCAGTCCGTTTCACGCTGAAATCGATGCGCCAGGTTTAGCAATCGCCCTTCCTCGAAGTAATTTCCAATGATTTGCAAACCGGCCGGCAGTCCCGCCCCGGTGGGCGCAACCGGAATGGATAATCCCGGCAAGCCGGCGAGGTTGGTCGCGATGGTGTAGATGTCATTTAAATACATTGCTATCGGATCGTTGCTGTTGGCGCCAAGCTCGAATGCAGTGCTCGGTGTCGTCGGCCCCATGATCACGTCTACTTGCTCAAAGGCATTACGGAAATCATCCGAGATCAGATGCCGTATTTGCTGCGCCTTGAGATAGTAAGCATCGTAATAGCCAGCGGACAGCGCATAGGCGCCGATCATGATGCGGCGCTTTACCTCCGCGCCAAAACCCTCGGCGCGGCTGCGCTTGTAGAGATCCTCCAGATCGCGGGGATCATCGCAACGATGGCCATAGCGGACGCCGTCGAAACGGGCTAGGTTGGATGAACATTCGGCTGGTGCGACCACATAATAAACTGGCACCGAGAGTGGAGAATTGGGTAGGCTGATATCGACGATGCGGGCACCGAGTCGTTCGTACTCTTCGAGAGCGGCTTGGATTGATGCGGCGACGCCGGCATCGAGCCCATCGCCGAAGTATTCACGCGGCAGGCCAATCTTAACACCCGCAATATCGGCATTGAGCATGGCGCTGTAATCCGGCACCGATACGTCGGCACTGGTGGAGTCGCGCGGGTCGAAGCCGGCCATTGCGGCAAGCAGCGCAGCAGCATCCTCGGCCGAGCGAGCCAGAGCGCCGGCCTGATCGAGACTGGACGCGAACGCAATCATGCCCCAGCGCGAGCAGCGTCCGTAGGTAGGCTTGATGCCGGTAATGCCGCAAAAGGCCGCGGGCTGGCGAATCGAGCCGCCGGTGTCGGTGCCGGTGGCCGCGGCACAGAGCCGTGCCGCGACCGCTGCTGCCGAGCCGCCTGACGACCCGCCCGGGACCCGGGTGTCGTCCCAGGGGTTACGGACCGGGCCGTAAAAACTGGTCTCGTTGGACGAGCCCATGGCGAATTCATCCATGTTGGTCTTACCCAGCATGACGGCACCGGCACAGCTCAATTTCTCAACCACGGTAGCATCGTAGGGTGCAGTAAACTTATCCAGCATGCGCGAGCCGCAACTTGTTTTGATCCCGTTTGTACAGAAAATGTCTTTGTGGGCGATCGGGATACCGGTAAGTGGGCCAACATTGCCAGCAGCAATGCGAAGATCGGCAGCATCTGCAGCAGCCAAGGCGCTTTCGGCGGCAACCGTGATATAGCTGTTCAGCCGTGGGTCAAGGCGCGCGATACGCTCCAGGTAGTGCTGGGTTAATTCGCGGCTAGAGAAATCCTTTGCGCGCAGCCCGATCGCGAGTTCAGCAATGGTTTGTTCGTGCATGGAGACGCTACTCGCTCGCAGCAGAATTCTTGGTCAAAACGATGAGGTGATGACCTGGATCATTCCTCAAGATCGGATGGCGCTGAGGCCAGGTTGCTGCGTCGCTGGCTTGGCTGTTCATTCAATCACCCTCGGCACCAGGTACAATCCATCTTGGACAACCGGCGCGATGCGCTGGAAGTGTTGGCGTTGGTCCGGCTCGCTGACCTGATCCGCACGCAGCCGCTGAGCCATGTGCAGCGGATGCGCCATGGGCTCGACACCTGCGGTATCGATGCCGTTCATTTGCGCGACCAAATCAAGAATGCTGCTGAGCTCGCTGGCATAATGCTCTAGCTCGTCATCGCCAACCGCAAGCCGCGCGAGATGTGCGATCTTGGCGACATCGCCTTTGTCCAATACCATAATGGTGGCCCCTCCTGCTCTATGAACTAAAGCGCGAAAACTACCACATCAGCCTTCCGCTCGTCATGGTGCCTTGCCGACAACCCGTTGCATTGCTACAGTAGTGGGCTGGTTTTTTAAGGAGATATTCGCGGGCTGGTTTTTTCGTTCGGAGAAACTGTCCGACTGGTTGAGTGCGAGCCCGCGTGTGTGCGGAGATGGCATCCGCGCTGCCGGTCGCGGTGCTGAACTCGAGTGCCTGGGCGGATTGCCTGTAGCGATGGCACAGGCTGCCCACGACGAACACGCCACCACCCCTGCATGCCTCCTCGCTACAGGGCGCGCCCCTAAGACTGCCGCAAAGACGGCCTTCGGAGCGGGCTAACGAAGTCACTAAATTAGGTGAAACACCGATGTTCTTCAGACGCATCCGGGGGATGTTTTCGAATGACCTGTCGATCGATCTCGGCACCGCGAATACGCTGATCTACACGCGCGGGCAAGGAATCGTGCTCAACGAGCCGTCGGTCGTGGCGATTCGCCAGGAAGGTGACGGTGGCCGCAAAACAGTGGTAGCCGTTGGCGATGAGGCAAAGATGATGCTTGGGCGCACGCCGCAGAGCATCACCGCCATTCGGCCGATGAAAGACGGCGTCATCGCTGATTTCACGGTCACCGAGAAAATGCTCCAGTACTTCCTGCATAAGGTACACGAGACGCGCATCATTCGTCCGAGTCCGCGTATTTTGGTGTGTGTGCCCTGCGGTTCCACCCAGGTGGAGCGACGCGCGATCAAAGACTCCGCCGCGGGTGCCGGCGCGCGTGATGTGTATCTGATCGACGAGCCCATGGCCGCAGCCATCGGCGCTGGCCTGCCGGTACACGAGGCACGCGGTTCGATGGTGCTGGATATCGGTGGTGGCACCTCGGAGGTGGCAGTGATCTCATTGAATGGCATCGTTTTCTCCAACTCGGTTCGCATTGGCGGCGATACCTTCGATGATGCCATCGTCAGCTATGTGCGGCGCAACTATGGCACCTTTATCGGCGAGGCAACCGCTGAGCGCATTAAACATGCCATCGGTTCTGCCTTCCCCGGCAACGAGGTATTGGAAATCGAGGTCAAGGGCCGTAACCTCGCCGAGGGCATGCCCCGCGGTTTTACGTTGAACAGCAACGAAATCTTGGAAGCGATGCAGGAGCCGCTGGCGGGTATTTTGAGCGCGGTCAGGCAGGCTTTGGAGCAGACCCCACCGGAACTGGGTGCAGATGTTGCCGAGCGCGGCATCGTGCTGACTGGCGGTGGCGCCTTGCTGCGCGATATCGATCGCCTGGTCGCGGAAGAGACCGGCCTCCCGGTGGTCATCGCCGATGATCCGCTTACCTGCGTCGCCCGCGGTGGCGGTCGGGCGCTGGAGATGCTCGATGAGCGCAGCTTGGAACTGTTCTCCAGCGAGTAGCCACCGTGGTCGTCGAGCGCCGGTGAGCGTTGGACGAGGCGCAATCAACAGGTAACGCGCTATCAAGCCACTGTTCGTCACCGGCCCTTCCCCTGCGGTGCGATTGACCATCGCCGTTGCCTTGTCGTTGGCGCTGATCGTTGCTGACAGCCATTTCCCACATCTGGAAGCGCTGCGCGCAACATTATCCACCGCGCTCTATCCGATCCACTATCTGGCAGCGCTGCCGAGCCGCCTGAACCGCACCGTCAATGCCCGGCTTGCCGCAGAAGCGCAGCTGCGCGAGCAAAATAGGCTGCTAGAGCGCGAGAATTTGGAGTTGAAGGGCCGCATGCAGACATTCGAAGCTCTGTTTGCTGAAAATCGCCGGTTGCGGGATCTACTTGGTTCGTCGATCACCTTGCGCGACCGGGTGCTGGTGGCGAAGTTGCTGGAAGTGGATCTGGACCCTTACCGTCAACAGGTGCTGGTGGACAAGGGCTCGTCATCCGGCATCTTCGTTGGCCAACCGGTGCTGGATGCCGACGCGGTCATGGGCCAGGTTATACGCACCAGCCCGTTGACGGCTACGGTGCTGCTGATTACCGATGCTTCGCACTCGTTGCCAGTTCAGATCAATCGTAACGGTCTGCGCAGCGTCGCCATCGGCAGCGGCCTGATCAATCGTCTCAATCTATTACATTTGCCGAAGAACGCCGATGTGCGTGCCGGCGATCTGCTGGTCACCTCGGGCCTAGGTGGCGTGTTCCCCCCCGGATATCCGGTAGCCCGCATCGTCGCTGTCGATGATGACCCTGGCAGCCACTTTGCGACCGTGGTCGCCGAGCCCACCGCCCGACTTGATCGCAGTCACGAGGTGTTGTTGGTGTGGAGCTTGGATTCGCCTGCTGCCGCGGCTCTCAGGGCGCGTGATGCAGAGGACGCGTTCGCGACCAGGCCCGCGAGCGAGGATGGCAGGTCCTTACGATGAGCAGCCGAACGCGCAGCGACTCCGTCGCCATCATCGCCTCGCTGCTGCTGGCTCTGTTTCTTACCGTCTTGCCGCTTCCGCACTGGGCTATTCATTATCGCCCACAATGGGTGGCATTGGTGCTGATCTTCTGGGCCATGAACGTACCGCAACGCGTGGGCGTGTTTTGGGGATTCGGTGTTGGCATCATGCTGGATGTCATCTCGGGTTCAGTGCTGGGGAAAAATGCCCTTGGGTTGTCCGTGGTCTGTTTCCTGGCCTTGGTCCTGCATCAGCGTATTCTGCCATTTCCTCCCCTGCAGCAGGCGTTCTCAGTTTGGCTGCTGCTGCTTGTGGAGCGCTTGCTGTCGCTCTGGACAATGGGCGCCATCGGCCAGCCGACACCCTCCCCGCTCTATTGGATGCCCACTTTTGTCGGTATGGCCATATGGCCATGGCTATCGGTTGTCATGCAATGGGTGCGTGAGCGGCCGGAAGGATGAGGGCAACATGTCAAGGCTTGCACAATTCGTGCATCCAATTCGCCCGCTGCAAAGTCCGACTTCGTTTAATAAAGCCACAAGGCACAAAACCAGACCATGATCGAAGCAAGTTTTAAGGATCGTCTCGGTGAACGTGAATTGTTCGCACGCAGGGCGCTGTTGGCTGCCTTGTTGGCTCTGCTCTGCCTGACATTGGTCGGGGTGCGCTTGTTCAAGTTGCAGGTGGTCGAGCACGATCATTTTTCCACGTTGTCCGAGGACAACCGCATCAAAATTCAGCCATTACCGCCAAGCCGAGGACTCATCTACGATACCAATGGCCTGTTGTTGGCGGACAACCTGCCGTCCTATGCGTTGGAGATCACGCCGGAGAATATCCAGAACTTGGACGCAACCATCGACGCGTTGGCGCAAATCGTCCGCATCAGCGATGCCGACCGTGAGCGCTTCGCGCGCCTGCTGTCCAGGCGCAGGCGCTTCGAGGGCGTGCCGATCCGGCTCGATCTGAACGAGCGCGAGCGAGCCCGGATTGCCGTGCATGGCCATCGTTTTCCAGGGGTCGACATCCGCGCGGAATTGCTTAGATACTACCCGCTGGGAGCAGTCACAGCCCATGTGCTGGGCTATGTCGGGCGCATAAACGAACAGGAAATGGAGAGCATCGATGTCTCTGATTATGCAGGCACCAGCCATATTGGCAAGCTCGGTGTCGAGAAAGCGCATGAGGAATGGCTGCATGGCCACGTCGGTCACGAGCAAGCCGTGGTCAATGCCCGCGGGCGTGTGCTGGAGCGGCGTGAGGAGAAGCCTCCAGTGCCTGGGCGTGATCTACACTTGTTCCTGGATGCTGCCTTGCAACAGGATGCCATCGCGGCGCTCGGCAAACACCGCGGGGCTCTGGTGGCGATTGAGCCGGAGACCGGTGGCGTGCTCGCGCTGGCAAGCACACCGACCTACGATCCCAATCCATTCGTCAGCGGGATCGGCCACGCCGAATATGCGGCGTTGCGCGATGACATCGACCATCCGTTATATAACCGCGCTGTGCGCGGCCAGTATCCACCGGGTTCCACGATCAAACCGTTTGTTGCCCTTGCCGGCCTCGCCCTAGGCGCGGTCAGCACATTTGACCACAAATACTGTGGCGGTTACTTCCAACTGCCAGGACAAAGCCATCGCTACCGCTGCTGGCGGCGCGGCGGGCATGGCTCCCTCGCCTTGGAAGATGCCATTGTGCAATCCTGTGACGTGTATTTTTATCGCCTCGCGAACGATCTTGGCATTCAGCGGATGACCGGCTTTTTGCAGGAGTTTGGTTTTGGACGGCGCAGCGGTATCGACATTGCCGGCGAGCTGGGCGGTTTGCTGCCATCACCTGAGTGGAAGCAACGTGTGCGTCATCAGATCTGGTATCCTGGTGAAACCCTGATCGTCGGCATTGGCCAAGGCTCATTCCTGGCAACGCCATTGCAGTTGGCAGCAGCCACCGCGGCCATGGCCAACCGTGGTCGCTACCTTAAGCCGCGTATGGTCAAGGCGACCGGTACGCGTGTCGGCAAGCCACTCCAACTCACCGAGCCCGAGGTGCATCAAATACCGGTCAATGGCCCGCGCAAATGGCAGGATGTAATTGATGCCATGAGCGAGGTTGTCGAGGGGAGCCGCGGCACTGCCCGACGCATCCGCAACGACAGTTACCGTATCGCCGGCAAAACCGGCACTGCCCAGGTATTCACGGTGGGGCAGAACGAGTTCTACAATGAGGCCGAGGTCGCTGAACGAATGCGTGATCACGCGTTGTTCGTCGCTTTCGCCCCGGTGGAACAGCCGCGCATCGCGCTGGCGGTGATCGTCGAAAACGGCGGTCACGGCGGATCGGTGGCCGCACCGATCGCGCGCGCGGTAATGGACAGTTATTTGCTTGGCGAGCGTGTGCAGGCATCCATCCATCCCGCGGTACGCGGACTTGGGCAAGCAGGCTCAGCAACGAACACGGGTCGGTAAGCATGCTGGACTCAGAACTGAGCCAACACCCGAACACCAAAGTCGCGGGCACACTGACGCGCTTTCACCTGGACCTGCCTCTGCTGTTGAGCCTGATGGTGCTGTCCGGATTTGGGTTGACGATGCTGTTTAGCGCGACGGATGCGTCATCCGGCCAGTTCGAACGGCAGATGCTTCGGCTCGGGCTTGCTTTTATTGTCATGATTGCGGTAGCCCAGATACCGCCGGCACTCCTGCGGCGTTGGTCTTTGCCCTTATTCGGTCTGGGTGTGATGCTATTGCTGGCGGTGCTGCTGATCGGCGATATCGGCAAAGGCGCGCAACGTTGGCTTGATCTTGGTTTCATGCGCTTTCAGCCATCGGAACTGCTCAAATTGGCGGTACCCATGGCGCTGGCCTGGTTTCTGTCGCTGCGACCTTTGCCGCCGGGAACCCTCAGGGTACTGGCAGCAATGCTTTTAATTGCCATACCGGTGTTGCTGATTGCTAAGCAACCAGACCTGGGAACGGCATTATTGGTGGCCAGCGCGGGCCTGACAGTGCTCTTTCTGGGCGGCATGGGATGGCGCCTCATCATCACTCTCGTGCTGCTGGCGGCAGCGGCTGCACCGGCGCTTTGGACCTTGATGCGCCCTTATCAACGCCAGCGGGTGCTGACCCTGCTTGACCCCAGCTCAGACCCGCTCGGTGCCGGCTATCATACGATTCAGTCACAGATCGCAATTGGTTCGGGTGGGATGTACGGCAAGGGCTGGCTGAATGGTACCCAATCGCATCTGGAGTTCTTGCCAGAGCGCTCCACCGATTTCATCTTTGCCGTTATCGGCGAGGAATTCGGCCTGATGGGTATCCTGTTGCTGATGGTACTTTACCTGTTCATCATCCTGCGCGGCCTGTACATCGCCTGTCAATTGCCGGACAGCTACAGCCGGCTGCTGGCCGGATCGTTGACGATGGTGTTCTTTGTTTACCTGTTTGTCAATACCGCAATGGTGGTGGGGTTACTGCCGGTAGTGGGCGTACCACTGCCGCTGATCAGCTACGGTGGCACCTCGCTGGTGACCATTATGGCTGGATTCGGCATGATCATGTCACTGCATACAAATAAGAAAATACTTTAAGTTTAAGCATTTTGTGCTTATACTTTATGCATCTTTTTATTTATGCAGGCCACCAAGCGACCTGAATCAGGCACCCCCGCGTTCGCCACCAACGCCGAAACGAATCGCCGCATGCATCTATCCCACTTTATTTTGATCCTCTTGCCGCTGCTGGTGTTGAGTCAAAGTCCGGTTGCCGCACCCGCGCCGATCTCTTATCAAGCCGGCAGTCGCGCCTTTATTGAAGAAATGGCGCGCAACCATGACTTCACTCGCGCGCAGGTGGCCACATTGATGTCTAGCGCACGCTATCGGCAAAGCATCATTGACGCAATTAGCCGTCCCTACGAGGCCAAACCCTGGCGCGACTATCGGCCGATTTTCGTTACCGCAGAGCGTGCCCAACGCGGCGTCGCTTTTTGGCGCGATAACGCCGCATTGCTGGCACGCGCGCAAGCCGCCTTCGGCGTACCCCCACAGATCGTGGTCGCGATCATCGGCATCGAGACCAACTACGGTAACAATCTTGGCACCCATCGCGTCATTGATGCGTTGAGCACCCTGGGTTTTTCCTTTCCATCTCGGGCAGACTTCTTCCGTGGAGAACTGGAGGCATTCTTGCTGCTTGCCCGCGAAGAGGATCTAGATCCACTGACTGTCAAGGGGTCGTATGCCGGTGCCATGGGCAAGCCGCAGTTCATTGCATCCAGTTATCGCGCCTATGCGGTGGATTTCGACGACGACGGCCGCCGCGACCTATGGGCCAGCAATGCCGACGTCATCGGCAGTGTCAGCAACTATCTTGCCATGCATGGGTGGCAACGAGGCCAGCCGATCGCGGCAACCGCGGTGCTGAATAACAGCTATCCAGCGAATGTCGCCATCACTGAGAAACGCCCGGTCAGGCCTGATACAACGCTTGCGAGCTTTGCTGCCGCCGGCGTCGCACCAGTCGCGGACTTCCCCGAACCAGACATCAGTGGCCAAACTCGAGCAACGCTGATGGAGTTCGACGGAGCTTCCACCGAGCATTGGCTCGGGTTCGATAATTTCTACGCCATCACGCGCTATAACCACAGCAATCTATACGCTATGGCCGTGTTCCAACTAAGCCAGGAGATTGCACGGCGTTATCGCGAGGCCGAGGGCCACTGATATGCAACAGCCCCTGCCATCTCTCGGACTTGCCCCCCTTCCAGGGGCTTTGCTGGCAATCCTGATCCTATTGCTTTGCGGCTGTGGCAATGCGCCAAAGCAGATAGAAACCGGCAGCATTGACGGTCCGCCGAATGCCGTGCCGCGAGTCGAACCCAAGGCGCGATTCGGCAATATGAAATCCTACGTGGTGTATGGAAAGACCTACTACCCCAAACAGAGCAGCCGAGGTCATGTGGAGCGTGGCGTTGCATCCTGGTATGGAAAAAAATTTCATGGCCGCAAGACGTCCAGCGGCGAGCGCTATGATATGTACCAGATGACAGCCGCCCACAAAACGCTGCCGCTGCCCACCTATGCGTTGGTAAACAACTTGGAAAATGGCCGCAGCGTGGTTGTCAAGGTAAACGATCGTGGGCCATTCATCGGCAATCGCATCATCGACCTGTCCTATGCCGCGGCCAAAAAGCTCGGCCTCGACAAACAGGGAACGGGGCGAGTGGAGGTGATCTCCATCGATCCGCGCGATCATGATGGTAAGGTGCCAAAACTGCATCGCGTCGCGGCACAACGGCAGGGGTCTCGATCTCGGCCGTCGTGGCCTACCTCGCGATCCGTCAATCTCGCCAGCGATGCACGCATCGCTGATTCTGCCGGCGGCCGCTCGCATCTCGAAAACCGGCCAGCAATCACCAGCGCACAGCCGTTTAAGCCAGCACCAAAACCAGCAATCGCGCAGGCATCCGCCACGACCTCTAGCGCGGAATCGCCGCTCTATTTGCAGGTTGGGGCTTTCGGCACGCGAAATAATGCAGAACAACTGCGCCGTCGTCTCAAGAGCCTTTTGCAGAGTCCAATCTCGATTCGCAAGCCAGACAAGGACTCAAAATCCGCGATGCCCAGCCTGTATAGGGTTCGGGTCGGGCCAGTCGCCTCGCGTGCTGATGCCGATGCGATTGCTCACAAACTTACATCCCTCGGTATCGCCCGCCCATTGATGATCGATAACTGAAGCTCGTAGACTATCCGCTGAATCGAGCATGGTATCGCGAGACTTGATCATCTTCGAATATGTTGGTATCAGCAGATTTCAGATCCCAAGTCGTCACCTGTGTGCCATAAGGTATGCCCCTAGCTCCTCCAAGGCATACATCCGCCCATCTGTCAG
The DNA here is from genome assembly GCA_016745215.1 of Thiohalocapsa sp. PB-PSB1. Taxonomy (GTDB): domain Bacteria; phylum Pseudomonadota; class Gammaproteobacteria; order Chromatiales; family Chromatiaceae; genus Thiohalocapsa. Next base: position 523,193 of record CP050890.1, on the reverse strand, counting down.
GCTCGAGGCTCAGTACAACCTGTCTACGACCGACCTTGATTCATCTCCGGATCTCAGGTACTTTCGATCTTACGATTGCTTCGGGGAGGAGTTAAGCTTCTTGATCTTCCCACTCTTATTGTAACTTCTGGTTCTACTCAGCTATGACAACCAACGGTCAGAGTGCCTATATCTTACTCATCAGCATCCATGGCCTTATTCGTGGAACCAATCTGGAACTGGGCCGTGACGCCGATACAGGTGGGCAAACCAAGTATGTCGTGGAGTTAGCCCGAGCTCTCGGAGAGCAACCCGAAGTGGGCCGTGTCGACCTGCTAACCCGACGTGTCGTGGATCCCTCGGTGAGCGAAGACTACGCTGAACCCTTCGAGCAACTATCTGATAATGCACAAATTGTGCGAATCGATTGCGGCGAGGAAGGCTACATCGCAAAAGAGCAGTTATGGGACAGCCTGGATAATTTTGCCGACTCCGCGATGGAATACATCAGGGCGCAGCCTGAATTACCTTCAATAATTCATGGCCACTACGCCGATGCTGGTTATGTCGGTACGAGATTATCCCTTCTTTTAGGTATTCCGCTGGTCTTCACTGGTCACTCGCTCGGCCGCAGTAAACGACGCCAGCTTCTTGCCGCTGGCTTTAGTAGAGAAACTCTGGAGGATCGCTATAACATCACCACACGCATCGAAGCGGAAGAAACGACATTGGGTGTGGCCGAATGCGTCATCTCGAGTACCCGGCAAGAAGTCGAGGAGCAATATGCCGCCTACGATCACTATCAACCCGAACGTATGCACGTGGTTCCCCCCGGCACCGATCTGAAACAATTCAATACCCGAGGAGATTCCAAAAGCAATTCCAGTATTGCGGATGAAATCAACCGCTTTCTGAGGGAGCCGGATAAACCCATCATCCTAGCGTTATCTCGACCAGACCCACGAAAGAATATACTGCAACTGATCTCCGCCTATGGCGAATCAGAGCAGTTGCAAGAGCTTGCCAATTTGGTTGTGGTAGTCGGTAATCGTGACGATATCGGCGAGATGAACGACGATGCCAGGGAAGTCTTACAAGAAATATTACTACATGTCGATCTGTATGACTTATATGGTCGGGTCGCCTATCCCAAACATCACACATCCACCGATGTGCCAATTATTTATCGTATGGCTGCCCTCAGCGGTGGGGTCTTTATCAACCCGGCATTGACAGAGCCATTTGGCCTAACCTTGATTGAAGCTGCGGCCTGCGGCGTGCCGGTGGTTGCGACCGAAGATGGTGGCCCGATTGATATTATTGGCAACTGTCAGAATGGCTATTTGATCGATCCACTCGACCGTGAAGATATCATCAATAAGCTGATCTCTGTATTATCCGATCGCGAGCGCTGGGAGGAATTTTCCAGCAAAGGCCTGTCGGGTGTTGAAAAATACTACTCCTGGCAGGCACATGCGAAAAAATTCATTGACGTGATACAGCCTCTTGTTTCAAGGAAACAAATCACACCGCCATTTCAAGCGAAACCCCGCAAATACCTGCACCACGACCGGGCATTGTTTTCTGATCTGGATCAAAACTTACTTGGTAATCCGGACGCTCTGCAGCCGTTCGTCGCTACCCTGAAGCAAAACCGCAAGAGCGTACTCTTTGCTATCGCCACCGGCAGAAGGCGCGATTCCGCCATGCAGGCGCTGAAGAAACACAACATTCCGATGCCGAATCTGCTGATCACCAGCGTAGGCACCGAGATTTACTATAATCCGAATCTGGTGGAAGACACGGCCTGGAAGTTACATATCGATCACCTATGGAATCCTCCAATCATTCGCCGCGTCCTGCGGGATCTCCCAGGTATGAAACTCCAGCCACGCTCGGAGCAGACGCGATTTAAAATCGGATATTACATCGATCCACAAATTGCCCCAGACACCCAGTACATCAATAAACTTCTGCATCAGGAAGGCCAAGCAGCAAATGTGATACTGTCTTTTGGACAATTCCTTGACATTATCCCAGTCCGTGCATCTAAAGGCCTCGCCATGCGTTGGGTGGCAGAACGGTTCGATATTCCTCTAGACAGAATATTGGCTGCTGGAGGCTCCGGCTCCGACGAGGACATGATACGCGGTAACATGCTTGCCGTCGTCGTTGCCAACAGGCATAACGAAGAGTTATCCGAGCTGATCGAAATAGACGATATTTTCTTTGCTTCCCGCCCGCACGCTGAGGGTATTCTGGAAGCCATTGATCATTTTGATTTCTTCGAAACTGCTGACGCCCAGGAAACCTGAACATGCGCTTACTCATCTGCACTGATTTAGACCGGACACTGTTACCCAATGGTGAGCAACCGGAATCCCCACAGGCTCGCACCTGGTTCCAACGACTGGTGGGGTTACCGGAAGTTCAGTTGGCCTATGTTACCGGTCGGGACCAAGGCTTGGTGCGCGAAGCGATCCAAAAATACCAGCTGCCAATACCAGATTTTGTTTTGGCGGATGTGGGCGTATCGATCTACCTCTGCAATGGCGAATCCTGGACCGCCAGCTCTGATTGGGAAGCCCACATTGCCGAAGACTGGCATGGTGCGAAGCGCGAGGATCTCACATTGCTGCTTGACGACCTCGCCATGCTTCGATTGCAAGAGCCTGAAAAACAAAAGCACTTTAAGCTCAGCTACTATGCTCCGATGGATCTGGGCGATGAGCAATTTCTCAGCATGCTGCGCAAGCGTTTTGATGACAAAGGTATCGCGGTCAGTCTCATTTGGAGCCTGGACGAAGCTGAAAACGTGGGATTGTTGGATATCCTGCCCTCCCGAGCCAGCAAACGCCATGCGATAGAATTCTTAATTCAGAATCAGGGTTTTACACTTGATAACACCGTCTTCTCCGGAGACAGTGGTAACGATCTTCCGGTATTGGTCAGCCCGATATCGTCAATCCTGGTACGCAATTCCAGCACTGATGTGCAACAAGAAGCGCTTCAGATGGCGAAAAAGCTTGGCACGGAGCAATCATTGTACATAGCGCAGGGTGGTTTCGAGGGCACGAATGGGAATTATGCATCAGGGATTATGGAAGGTGTGTGTCATTATCATCCGGAAATTCGTTCGCTGTTAGATAAATAGCCGATGTACGAACAAGTATCACATTCACTGCTAAACGACATACTTACGGATCTAAAGCCAGAAATTCACAAACAGGATCTGCGTCACTTCTATACGCGCCTGGGCGCAAATTTCTACTCCATTTATTCGCTATTTTTTACCCTCTACGGTAAACGCGATGACGTCGATCAGCAGATGCAGAAACTCGTGGAAACCATGGCGCGGCAATATATAGGCCGCCCAGAACCTCTGCGAGAAAGTGATATTGCGAGAGAGAAAGACCACAACTGGTTCCTGAGCCAAGAATGGGTCGGCATGGCGCAATACGCCGATGGCTACGCACAAAATTTGTCTGAGCTGCGGCAGCGCATGCACTACTTCCTGGAGCTTGGTGTAAACATGGTGCATCTGATGCCCATGATGCAATGCCCAAGCGGAGCGAGTGACGGCGGCTATGCGGTAAGCGATTTTCGTCAAATCAATAAACGCTTCGGAAGCCTGGAGGATTTACAGCAGCTGGCGGAAGAATTCCACAAATATGGCATCTTACTGACCTTGGATGTGGTACTCAACCATACATCGAACGAGCATGAATGGGCGCAAAAAGCGCGGAGCGGGGATCCCAAGTTCCAAGACTATTACTATATTTTCGACAATCGGGAAGTGCCCGAAATGTTCGAAGCAACCATGCCGGAAGTCTTCCCGGAAACTGCCCCCGGAAATTTCACCTGGGATGAGAGCATGGGCAAGTGGGTGATGACCGTATTCAATGACTATCAGTGGGATCTAAATTATGGAAACCCTGCGGTATTCATTGAAATGCTGGACATTATCCTATACTGGGCAAATCAAGGGGCAGACATTCTGCGCTTGGATGCAGTAGCCTTCCTGTGGAAAAAGATTGGTAGTCTCTGTCAGAACGAGCGCGAAGCCCATTTATTACTGCAATTACTGAAAGATTGCTGCCAGGTGACAGCTCCGGGAGTCTTATTCATTGCCGAGGCCATCGTTGCCCCGGTTGAGATCATCAAATATTTTGGTGAAGACGCAATTAATGCTAAGGAGTGCGAAATTGCATACAATGCCAGCCTAATGGCGCTGCTTTGGGATGCAATTGCGACTAAGAATGCGAAGCTCCTCAATCAAGGCATACAGAATCTGCCAGATAAACTCGAGCGTGCGACTTGGCTCAATTACATACGTTGTCACGACGATATCGGCCTCGGATATGACGATAACGATATCCGGGCAGTCAATTACGAACCCTACGCTCATCGGCAATTCTTGATCGATTACTACACCGGAAAATATAAGGGTTCCTCGTCACGAGGTTTGCCATTTGGATACAATGACAAAACTGGCGACTCCCGCATTTCCGGATCACTTGCGTCACTCGTTGGGTTGGAGGCAGCATTAGAATCCGGAGACCAGAAAGAGATCGATGATGCGGTGAAGATTATCTTATTGCTGCATGGAATTACCATGTCATTCGGCGGCATGCCTCTTCTCTATTACGGAGATGAGATCGGCACACTGAACGACAGAAGCTATATCGAAGATCCGGCCAAAGCCAATGACAGCCGATGGACACACCGACCGCGGATCAAATGGGAGAATGTCGAACTGCGCAATACGCCAGGTACAATCGAGCATCAACTATTTTCTGCACTGAAGAAAATGATCGCGGTGCGTAAGGAAATACCGGCTTTCGCAGACTTCAATAACCGAAAGCTGTTACAGGTATCAAACCCTCATTTGTTTGTTTTTTCTCGATTTCAGTATGACCAGCCCGCAAACAGAGTGCTTGTAATCGCGAATTTCGATCATGCGCCACAGTATCTCGGGCTGGAGGATCTGGGTCGTGAAGCTTATTTCCGTACGGGCACATTGCGCGATCTTTATTCTGGGGAGAGCCCGATTATGCACAAGGAAGATCTGATCATCCCCTCGCATACTTTTTATTGGCTGTCAGATCAGCTGTCCTAACTTCGAGGAACAGTCAAGCAGGTTTTGCGGCACAACAGTCATTCTTTAGTCAGTCGCCCCGGCATTTCGTCACCTCACGGAGTGTGCAACAGATCCGAGGAATCTTCCACTTGCTGTGATGATCTCCCGCAGATCTTCCAATTAGATAGTAGAGCGTACTATTCGTAATGAAAGAATACATAATTGCAGGCATTGGCGAGCTTCTTTGGGATGTGTTGGGTTCAGTCGAGGAACTGGGCGGTGCGCCCGTGAATTTTGCTTATCATACAAACAGCTTAGGTGCAACCGGCTATGCAATTTCAGTCGTCGGAGACGACCCGCGTGGGCGCGCCGCACTGAAGGCTCTTGAACAACGGAATATGTCGGTTTCTTATATCGATGTCCGCGCAGGAGCAACCACCGGTTACGTCCTTGCGAATGTGGACGACCAAGGAGTTGCCTCTTACTCATTTCCAGACGATGTCGCCTGGGATCACCTCAGTATGAATGAAAAGAATCTTGCTTTGGCGAGCAAAGTGGATGCAGTTTGTTTCGGTAGTCTCGCACAACGTTCAGCCGAATCGCGCGCGGCAATTCAGGCTTTTCTTCAGGCCACCCGGCCCTCGGCGTTAAAAATTCTCGATCTCAATCTCAGACAACATTTCTACACACACGAAACCATAAGGAACTCATTACAACTTGCCGACGTATTAAAGTTAAATGACGATGAACTTAAGGTATTGCAAGAAATGGACAATCTGCAGGGAAATGAACAGCAAATGCTGACAAAGATGATAGGCGACTACAGGCTGCAATTGGTAGTGCTCACCCGAGGTGGAAAAGGCAGCCTTCTTGTCTCGCGTACGGAAATTTCCGATCACCCTGGTTATCAGGCAGAAATTGTGAATACAATCGGCGCTGGCGACTCTTTCACCGCCACAACCGCACTGGGATTGCTGCGGGGAGAGCGCTTGTCAATCATCAATGAACGTGCAAATCGAGTTGCCGCCTTTGTCTGTTCGCAAAAAGGGGCGATGCCTGATCTGGCACCCGACCTGCGGGCCTAACAGCCTGCAGACATACCACATAGACAGTTCGGCAAGTGCAAGGCCCCAAGGCAACCGATCTCCATAGATCATGTATGAACTACAGGATCCCACCAACCACAATCATGTCTGGTTCCCACCTCCAATCGTATGAACTGCCCACTAAGATCCGTTGCAGACCTCAATGCGTCGGACAAGAGTTAGAATCCAACGTATGCTCGATTTCTGGGCGGCTATCCTTCGCAATCTGACGCCTACTCATGATTCCACGCATGCCCTCCATCTTCAAGCTGTTGCCGGCTTACTTGCTGACAGTCTGCCTACAGATCCCATCATTTACTGCTCATGCGCAAGAAGTGCCGGTACCGGCAGCACCGCAGCTTGATGCTCGCGGATATCTGCTGGTCGATCATAACAGTGGTGCGATTCTCGCCGAGAGTAACGCAGATGAGCGCCTCGAGCCAGCCAGCTTAACCAAGATCATGACTGCCTACGTGGTGTTTCGTGAGCTGGCCAAGGGTAAATTGTCCCTCGATGATGAGGTATTGATCAGCGAAAAAGCCTGGCGCACTGGCGGTTCGAAAATGTTCATCGAGGTTGGCAAGCGCGTCACGATCAGCGACCTACTGCACGGCATGATCGTACAATCTGGTAATGATGCGAGCGTCGCATTGGCCGAGCATATTGCCGGAACCGAGGCGACCTTTGCCGAATTAATGAACAGTCATGCTGAACGACTTGGCATGAACGACACCCATTTCGTCAATGCCACCGGTCTTCCGGACCCCGAGCATTACATTACCCCGCGCGATATCGTTAAAGTCACCACCGCCACCATTCGCGAGTTTCCAGAATACTATGCCTGGTATGCGCTCCCAGATTTCACCTACAACAACATCAAACAAGCCAATCGCAACCGATTGCTTGGGCAAGATCCCAGCGTAGACGGCGTTAAGACCGGACACACCCAAGCGGCCGGTTACTGCCTGGTAGCCTCCGCGCTGCGCGAAGGCCAAAGACTGACATCTGTGGTGATGGGCACCAACAGCGAATCTTCCCGCGCCCGCGACAGCCTGGCATTGCTCAACTACGGATATCGTTTTTTTGAAACCCATAACCCCTACCCGGGCGGCCTGCCGCTGGAGCAACTGCGCATCTGGTCTGGTGATACCACTGAACTTCCAGTTGGGCCATTGCGGGATCTCTTTATCACCATTCCCCGCGGAAAATACGCAGAACTGACCGCTGAACTGCAACCAGCCGGTACGATCAATGCACCAGTAGCCTGGGGGGACATGGTCGGTGAAATCGTATTCAAGCTCGGTGACACCGAGATCAAGCGTGAGCCAGCGGTAGCCCTCGCGGATGTCGGCAGGGGTGGCATCTTGCGTCGCGCCCTGGACTCCGTGCTGCAGCTGTTCTGATTAGGAGCAGGTTGCGAGCCTCGACCTTGGCGATTGTCGGAGAAAAATAGACCAATTGCCGGATTCTTGCTCGCCTTCGCGCAGCGGCAATCCGCCCATAGCCGCTCTATGGGCGGGTTGCCGCAACAAAGGGGCCGGACGAGAAGACAAGCCAGGCGGTCTATTTCGCGACAGAAATCGCCTGAGGTCCGATGTCCCGCCCGCGAAAACACAGAGCCACAAACGCAAGATGGAACTCGAGCGCACGGCCGCAAAGCTGAGCCGTTTGCAGCAGGGTCCACACCACTTGTTTTATCATTTTCTTTATCAAGACCCCGCTTTCGAGAATAAGATGCCCGACTTCAATCCGCATAATGACGGCCAACCAAAACAGGATCAGGTAGATCCTACTTCAGCGCGGGAATCCTGTCTCGAGTTTCCCTGTATCTTTCCGATCAAAGCCATGGGCCGGGCCGACAGCTGTCTCGAGGCTGTGGTCATGGAGATCCTGCAACGCCATGCCCCAGGATTCGCTGGCAACAATCTCGAATCCCGTCTGAGCAGCGGTGGCAAGTGGCTCTCGGTGACGGCGCGTATTGAAGCCACCAGCAAGTCACAGCTCGACGCCATCTATTATGAGCTGAGCGCGCATGAACTCGTGGTTTATACCCTCTAACGAAGGCTCGGGGACGGTCGGGTCGCTACGAGTTCGCTTTCTCGGTTTAGCCGATTACCACAAGACATGGCGCGCAATGCGCCGATTCACCGATCAGCGAGATTCCAGGAGCGACGACCAACTTTGGCTGCTGGAGCATCCTCCGGTGTTCACCTTGGGCCAGGCCGGCCGCCTCGAGCATGTGCGATCACCCGGCGACATACCGGTGCTGCAAACCGATCGCGGAGGGCAGGTAACCTATCATGGTCCCGGTCAACTGGTTGCCTATTTGTTACTCGACCTGCGGCGTGCTGGGATTGGTGTCAAGCGATTGGTACACCTGTTGGAAGAATCGGTGATTACCCTGCTTGCAGAACAAGGCATTGATGCCAGCACGCGTCTTGGTGCACCTGGTGTCTATGTAAACTCTGCCAAGATTGCCTCGATCGGCTTGCGTGTACGACGCGGCTGTTGCTACCACGGCATCGCACTCAACGTCGATCTAGACCTGGAGCCATTCCAACGCATCAATCCCTGCGGTTACCCGGGTCTGCAAGTGACCCGGCTGATCGATCTGTTGCCACATTTGATGCCAGATCTGGAACGGGAAAAAATCGCGGTACAACTGGCGCGCATGGTTGCCGACAGGCTCGGATTGCAGTTTGCCCAATCGCAGCAGCAGGTGTGATGGAAGCGACATGCAATGGTTGTCAATAGGGAAAAGTGTGAACCGCCTCGTAACGTCAAGCGCAGCCCGCGCCTTGGAGCAGGCCGAGCGATAGCGAGGGCTGCTCCAAGGCGTCGGGCTGGCGCGCTAGTTAGCCGCTATTTGCCACAAAACCAAACCAGTACATTGGAAAAACAATTGCCGCAATAGTGCAACAGATGCCAAACGCTGCGAGCAACCTTTTGTAGAAATACCAGCTATGCTTTTCGTCGTTGCATTCGTCGTCGATAAACTTATCGACAGCATCTTCGGAATCAATGTCTTCAAGAAACCCGCAATTTATTAAGTCTTGATTCCAAGGATGTTCAGGCACAGCGCCCGCTGCTTTGTGTAATCTTGCAGAGTAAATGTAGTTTGATGCGTATATCTTGTAATAGCGCCGGACGATCTTTGTGGAGACAATAGAGATTGGCAGTACTGCGAACAAAAGAACTGACGATACTACGACGGCAAGATTGGCGTATTCGCCTTCTCTTAGACCGAAGCTTGCAAGTGCCAAGGCTACGGCAATGATCGAGGTCATCAGCGTTACGGTGTATTTAAGATGTTCGAGGAACATCCCCAAAGCCGTGAGCATCTCAGTTCGGACGAGACTGAGTTCCTCCATGCTGACGTGTTCCGCGTTGATGTCACTCATGCCTTTTCAGCGGCTAACGTTTAGCCTGGCCCGCCGCCCGTTGCCGCGCCGGAGCGCAGCGACGGCGCGGCAACGGGCGGCGGGCCGAGGCGCTTGTTGGGCGTTTCATTGGCTCAGGGAAAAGAAACGTGGTCTGTCCCCTATTATTCCTTCCCTATTATTCCTTCAAAGCCGGCCGCTTGCTGGACAGGCGGAGCGATAGCGACGACTGGCCAGCAAGCAGTCGGGCTATTGCAATTGTTAGCTCTCGCCGTCTCATATCAGGATTAGGTTACGGTTCCGCTTGAAAGCCCGCCGATAATCGCTGCGACGACGGGATATTCTAGAAACTGTTTCAGCCTGCTCTTCGCTTCCGCCTTTTGCTCATCGCTAGCATCGGATTGATCGATCCTTTGCTCCAGGTCTCGAAGTGAGATGTTAGCAACCGGCGAGGAAATGGTCTTGCCTGCTACATTGACTTGGCCGGAGACGGGGGCGTTGAAGTTTACTTGAGACAATGCTTGCTCCGAAGAAAGGATGGAGTAGTATTCGCATTCTGAGTAGTGCAAGGGCTCGATCCACTGATATTTCCATCGCCAATCTTTTTCTTTCTTCACTCCTTCTTTGCTCAGTTGCTTGAATCGGGATTCTTGATCGATCGAGTCGAAAAACCGGATAACAACGCCTGCAAAGACTCCGAATGTTCCGAATGAGACTTCTGGGCAGAAATTGAAGTAACAGTTAGGGATGCTTCCTCCGGACACGGAAGTGAATTCGTCGTAATTCGTCGGCCATAGGTCACTAGCCTCCCATTTTTGTGCCAATGCGTCGTCAAGAGATTTGTCCATCATTTTCCCAGCGTTTTGTTTAGAGAGGCACCATAGCGATTGGTAGTATCTGGGGCACTTATGTGCGGTCGCGAATGGGCAGCGAGGCGTCGCTAACCCTCTTTCTCGTGATCTCGATGTGTACCAGTGGAGGTCGGGTTGATCGTCCATGGGATACTCTGAGGTTGGGATGAGCTAACGTCAAGCACAGCCCGGCGCAGGCTGCCGAGCCGCCCGCGTCAGCGGCGGCTCGGCAGCATGCGCTCGGGCTGGTGCTCTAGTTGGGCGTCTTTCCATTGGTTGAGAGTGTCAGTTATTGAGCCTGGCCCTTTTCTGCTGTTTGTTGACCGCACGCCGCTGCGACCTTTGGATGATACATATACGGTTTGTTGTGACAACAGAAATAGTCAGGTTGTGTAGAAAGACAGGAACAGAGGTTAGTCATACGTTCGAGATTTCGGCCTAGGTACTTTTGGCCTTCAAGACCGCAAACCGAACTTATACTCTGAAACCTCTTTCGGGGAAAGCTGCTCGACATAAAAGATTTCACATCTGCATAATCTGTTCTCGAGAGGCCTTCTTCATCGATGCAGCGCATAAGCATCGCGTGGTATTTCCTGCAATTCGGGTTTCGCTTGTCTAGCGCTCGCGCCGGAACTATAAGCCCTCTAGGGTCCGTGTAAGCACGTGGAAGGCGATTCGTAGAGCATGTGCATTTTTCTTGCGGTGCGGTTTTCCTTTTCATCTCGTGAACGCAGTCGTCGCGCCTTGAAGCATACCCCCCAGGGCTTCCTACGCTTGCCGCATAAGCGCAGTGATCGACAATTTGGCTGTAAGTCAGCTTTTGGCCTGGAACTGTCTTGCAAGAGTACTGGCCACCGGAGTTCGCGCAGCGTTCCTGAGGGGACGAACATGCAGCAACAGTCAGCAAAAGCGCCACGAACGGGGAAATCTTCATCATTCGACCCAGATTTTTCATATTGACATTCCCCATAATCATCGAAGACAAAGATTCGGATATCTTTGGCGAAGTGGTGCGCGTGTCGTTGCCCAACTGTATTCACAGGTGCTGGACCATCGGTTGCATATTGACTTAGCGCAACGACAGCAAAGGATCTGGGGTGTAACAAAGTCACTCTACCCTGCGGTGTTTGCGCAGACCTCGAGCTCAAATAATGCAATGGCTTCAACAAGGCCTTTTAGATGCATCCCGATGACAGCTCCGCAACCCCTCTCGACGTTATCGCACCATTGCTTTGGCAATCTCCGCTCATGCTAGTGCTCTGCAGCAGAAGTCGCGAGACCGTTTGCAGTCGTGGTCATCATCGTGGTCGTCATCGATAACCCAGCATGAGCGATCACGACAACGGCAAACAGCAGAAACGGTAACGAGACATCCGCACCGCTGCACTGGGTTCAAGCCCAGTATGAGCAAGACCGCGGCCGCTCTGTTATTCGACGGTCACCGACTTGGCTAGATTGCGTGGCTGATCGACATCGGTGCCTTTCAGCACGGCGACATGGTAAGCGAGCAATTGCAACGGTAATGTGAAGATCAGCGGATCGATCAAGTCATCGGTCTGGGGTAGTCGAATGACACTGATGTCTGGCTCTTCCTGCATTGCGACCTGATCGTCGGCAAAGACGACCAGCTGGCCGCCACGGGCACGGACTTCTTCGAGGTTAGACTTGAGCTTTTCCAACAGCGCGTTGTTGGGGGCGACGGCGACTACCGGCATGTCTTCGTCGATCAATGCGAGCGGTCCGTGCTTGAGTTCGCCGGCGGGGTAGGCTTCGGCATGGATATAGGAAATCTCTTTGAGCTTCAATGCGCCTTCCATCGCAATCGGATACTGCTCGCCACGGCCGAGAAACAGGGTATGGTGTTTTTCAACAAAACCTTCGGCCAATTCGGATATGCGATCATCCAGCGCGAGCGCTTTTTCCATTTGTTTGGGCAACGAGCGCAATAGTGCCACCGCGCTGGCCTCGGCGTCCGCATCCATACCATGGTAGCGGGCCAAATTGATGGTGAGTAACAGCAATGCCACGAGTTGGGTGGTAAATGCCTTGGTTGATGCGACGCCGATCTCGGGACCGGCATGGGTCAGCAACACCAGCTCGGATTCACGCACAAGCGAACTTTCGGGCACGTTGCAAATGGCCAGAGTCGTCATGTAGCCGAGTTCTTTGGCGATACGCAGCGCGGCAAGAGTATCGGCAGTCTCGCCCGACTGAGACACGGTCACAAAAAGCGAGTCTGGGAGCACCACGTGTTTGCGATAACGGTATTCGCTGGCAACCTCAATGTCGCAATGTAGTCCGACCAGAGATTCGATCCAATACTTGGCCACCAGGCCGGCGTGATAGCTGGTTCCGCAAGCGACAATGGTGACGGCCTTGGTTGCCGACATCACTGCCTCGGCATCAATGCCGAATGCCTCGGGCAGTACGCGGCTGACACCAAGACGACCTTCGAGGGTGTCGGCGACTGCGCGCGGCTGCTCGAAGATTTCCTTTTGCATAAAATGCCGATATTCGCCGCGCTCGGCCGCATTAGCGGCAACTGAAGACTGCCGAATACCGCGCTCGACCGGCTCACCATGCAGATTCCAGATCTGTAAGCCATCGCAACGCAGTTCGGCAAGGTCACCTTCCTCGAGGAAGATAAAGCGGTTGGTCACCGGCAGCAGCGCGAACACATCGGAGGCGATGAAATACTCTTGGAAGCCGACGCCAATCACCAACGGGCTGCCCTGACGGGCTGCGAGCAGGCGCCGTGGATCCTGACTGTCAATGACCCCCAGGGCATAGGCGCCGTCGAGGCGCGCGGTCGTGGAGCGCACCGCCTCGGTCAGCGAATGTCCAGCGGCCAACTCGTCGTGAATGGCATGCACCACGACTTCGGTATCGGTCTGCGATGTGAATCGGTGCCCCGCAGCCATTTGTTCGCGGCGCAGGGTCTCATGGTTTTCGATAATACCGTTGTGGACAATCGCGCAGCGCTCGCCACAAATGTGTGGATGCGCGTTCTCGGTGGAGGGCTCCCCATGGGTCGCCCAACGTGTGTGTGCGATGCCGATAAAGCCGTCGATGGGCTTCGTTTGAATCGCCTTTTCGAGCCGCGATACCTTACCCAGGGCGCGCAAGCGATGCAGTTGGCCATTGGGGTCGAGTAACGCAATACCAGCGGAATCATAGCCTCGATATTCGAGCCGCTTCAGGCCCTCCAGCAGGATCGCAGAGACTGGTCTCTGGGCGATGGCGCCGACAATTCCGCACATAGCATTAAACCTCCTGCTTCGACTGGGGCCGTTTGACTGGGCGTTGCCAGTGCTCAACGGTCACTTGTTCGGCGCGCGTCAGCGTCAATTTTTCCGCTGGGGCATCGCGAGCAATGACCGAACCGGCGCCGATTGTGGCGCCAGGCGCGATCTCGACCGGGGCCACCAGCGAGGTATTCGAGCCGATGAACGCATTGGCTCCGATCCGAGTACGATGCTTGTTGACACCATCGTAGTTGCAAGTAATGGTGCCGGCTCCGATATTGACGCCGGAGTCGATATCGCAATCACCGATATAACTCAAATGATTCACCTTGCTGCCATCGGCCACCAGGGATTTTTTTATCTCGACAAAGTTACCGATATGGCAGCCAGCACCGACCTGCGCTCCGGGGCGCAGCCGCGCAAAGGGTCCGATTCGTGCTCCAGCACCGACCTTGGCCCGCTCCACGACGCTGTTGGCAAAAATCTCCGCGCCTGCGCCGATCTCGCAGTCGATCAGCAGGCAATTCGGCCCAATGCGAGCCTCGGCGCCAATGCGCACCCGACCCTCGCAGATCAGATTCACGTCGATCAGCACGTCACGCTCGCACTCGAGACTGCCGCGCACATCAAGCCGGGCAGGGTCCATCAGAGTAACGCCGCTGCGCATCAGATTCTCCGCAATGCGAAGCTGTTGGTAGCGTTCAAGTTGGGCAAGCTGAATACGGTCGTTGATACCAGCCACTTCCTCGATGTGTTCCGGCTGGGCGGTTCTGACCTCGACCCCGTCATCGGTGGCAAGCCCGATCACGTCGGTAAGGTAATACTCGTTCTGTATATTATTGTTGTCGATTCGTTCAAGCCAGTGCTGAAGTTGAGCGCGATCGGCAACGATGATCCCAGTATTGATCTCGGTAATGCCAAGTTCCGCCTCGCTAGCATCTTTGTGTTCGACAACCCGCAGCACATGACCCTGTTTGCAGCGGACAATACGGCCGTAGCCGGTCGGATCAGGGAGTGTCATGGTCAGCACGCCAAGCCCCGTATCTGTGCTGTCGGTGACCAGACGACTCAGCGTCTCGGGTTCGATCAGCGGTACATCGCCGTATAATACTAGTACGCGATCCATCCCTTGCATGGCCGGCATTGCCTGCTGCACGGCATGTCCAGTGCCAAGACGCTCGCGTTGCTCCACCCAACTGCACTGAACATCTGCCAGCGCTGTTGGCACCTGTTCACCGCCATGGCCGTAAACGACACAGATTTCCGCCGCGCCGATCGCCTCCGCGGCATCAAGCACATGGCGCAACAGCGGACGTCCGGCGAGCGGGTGCAGCACTTTCGGCAATGCCGAGCGCATGCGCGTGCCCTTGCCCGCCGCAAGGATAACGACACCAAGTTTCATATCGTAGGTTCTATTGTTTGAGGGTCCGATGGATTGCGATTGCTGAATGACGATGGCCGATGTGCATCATCGAACGTATTTGCGGCTTTCAGTGCAGGGTTGGGCCTTGCTGTGCTCCGCGGTCCTGCAGGCGCTCTTGCGGCGTTGGATCGCGCACATCGCGAATACGAATACGGACAAACAAGCGTTTGCCCGCCAGCGGATGGTTGCCGTCTAGGGTCAAGAGACCATTGCTGATCCTTGTGACGTAAAAGATGCGTGTATCGCCGCTCTCACTTTGCATGGTTACCTCGGCGCCAACGTGGCGAAACTCGGGCGGCACATTGTCGATATCGTCGGTGAAGGTCAGAAGCGAATCATGCGTACCAAAACCGCTGTTTTCCGGGGTCAGTTCTAATTCCACCTCGTCACCGGCCTGCTTGCCTTGCACGGCTTGGTCCATACCGCCAATGAGTTCGTTGTTGCCACCATGGATGTAGGATACTGGCAGGTCACTCTGTTCCAGTATGTTATCCGCATTGTCGCGGATACTGTAGATTAAAGACACCAATTTGCCATTACGGATAATTTCAGACATCGGAAACCTGGTCGGATAGCCAAGGGTCGATCAACAAGCATAACGCAAGCGGGGGTTTCTGCGAACTGGCTGTGCTTAAGCTGCAGCCCAAAAATGGGCTGCAGACCGAAATGGGTTACAGACCGAAATGGCGCTCCACCTCAGCTAAGCGCTCATCGGCGGACAGGACTAGGCTGCGCGGGAAGCAAATGAACTGCACCACACGGCCAGGCTGATCCAGCCGCCGACCGCGCACCAGCTCGATTTCATTCGCGTCAGCGTGATATCGGTCACGAACGATATTCATATGGTCCAGCCACAGATGCATGCGCTGCAGGCCGATATGTCGTTCCGGATGATCCAACAGCGCGATCAAGCGCTGCAGGTACTCTTCAATATCACCTAGACCGCGGCTGGCATCGGCCAAATCACGTTCGCTTTCCCGCAGCCGTTTACGCAGGCGATCGCGTTCCGCCAAATGTTCGCCGCTATTACTAAGCGTCAGATCGACGGCACCAGCACGCGGGTTGATCACTTTCAGCTTCAGTCGCAGCATGCGCACCGCTTGCTCCAGCGCCGCAATGCGCTCCTCCTGGGCAACGATATCGGCGATGGCGAGGGAAGCGATCAGATCGACCACCTGTGCACGCAATGCTTGGCGTGTCGCGTCCAGGGTGTCGGTGACGGCATGCAGCTCGTGATCTTTGAAACTCAGCGTAGTTTGCTTGACATCGCGCTGTACCTGGTCGCGGATCAGCTCCATTCCGAGTTGACTCCGCTCCACTGGATGGACGGCAAGCAGTGCGTACAGGTTGTCACCACTTGACACTGGATGTTGCTTGAGCCAGTTGCGTACAACCCTTCCGGAAACCGTATGGCGGATGCGCTGCACATCGCCAAACAGCGCATTTACCAGCGGATCTGACGACCAGCTATCGGGATCGATCATGGTCGGCCCGGGTATTTGCATGACCAACTCGTCGCTGTAATGCAGCAAGTATTCCACGACCCTGGACAATTTATGCCGATAACCGCCAAATCCGCGCAAAGCCGGGTTGGCCTGGTCGACGATACGCTCGATGGCCAGATCAAGCTCGCGCTGGTGCAAACGTTGTTCAGCGCCGCGTACCTTCAGACGCGACCAGAGGGTCTGCAGCCAAAGCGACAACCGAAGCAAGAGTTTATTCATCACTGTGGTTCGCGCCTTCAATGATTTCAGTCGATGTTGCAAGCTATCCCAAGCGCAGGCTCGCATCGGTCCCGATCAGCCATGATGCGTAATCACAGGGCGTTCCGCCCCACTCAGATGTTCCACCGCCGCGACGGCTGCGGCACCCGCCTCATCCACGTCCGCCTCACTGCCGGACAACGTCAAGCGCCCGAACGCGCCAACTGCGCGCACATCAATTAGCGTGATATTGGCGGCTTTTTCGGCCTGATTGGCGGCATAGACGATGTAACCCGCCGGATCGGTTTCCAGAATAAACATGCTTTGACCAGGTAGGATCATCGAGCCGCGCCGATTTTGGCGGTTGATCAACACACTATGGTCTGGGGTAAGAGCGCGAATGATCTCTTTCCAGGCCACCCGGCATCTTTGTCGGTCATCCTGCTTTGCCCCCAAATTCTCCAGCAACATCCGCCCAGCCTCAAGCACATCACTCTGATCGCGCTGATGAATCACCATGGAACCAAACGCGCGCTCAACTACCTGTTGCGCTAAATGTACCCGGGTCGCTTTCAGCGCCATATCGGTAAGTCGGTGTACCGCCATGCCGGGAGACACCTCGACCCACAGGCAGGCATCGCCAGGAATCGGCAGGAAACCCTGCGATACGGTTGCCATGTATTCCGCAAGCTGTGGCTGCAATGAGTCGATAAAGACGTAGGTTCTGAGTTTAATCATGAGGATGAGGCGCCTTTGGCGACTTGCTCCAGTTTTAGGTTCCAGCAGCTCCGTGTGCAGCCGCGAGTTATTCGGTTGATCGGTATATGGTGAAGGCGCGTCGATGTGCGTGATTTTTCGCGATTTCGATGCCGACGGATGGTGTTACGGTCTCGTTGAGCGGGCAATCGCCAAGACGCGATTGAATCGGCAAATGGCCCGGCACAAGAGCAGCGCAAGCAGTTATGGGTGAATATGAGCAGATACCCGCTCGGTGTCCGCGTCCGACGCACTGATTATGTATCACGAAGACGAATTCTAAACCCCTTGCTCGAGCCCTGGCACGCTGCCTCGGGATGTCCGCGCTGGTATCCAGGTCCGATTCATCGGATCAAACAGCCCACCCCCTGCTGAGCCTGCCATTATCCTGGATTACGGGGTTGTCGTGTGAGTCGATCATTGCCCATCGTTGCTGCCAGGCAGTACTGCAAGGTCATTGTGGATTCGGCCGCATGTTACGCGGAAACACCTGCGCGCCAGCGCATACCAACCTTGAATTAGGGTTTGCTGATACCAGTTCCGATTTCATCGCCAATGCCGCCAGCGTCCGTACCGAAAACCGCGGCGATCATAGACAACGGAGTACAACCATGTCCGAGTTAACGAAAGAAGCCGTCGAGGCTACCATTAAAGAATACATCGAGCCACACCTGAACCGGGATTTGATTTCGACCAAACTGGTCAAAGAAATCAATATCGAAGGCGATCAGGTTCGAGTAAAGGTGACGCTCGGCTTTCCGGCCAACGGCATCCTAGAAACCATCAGCGCGGCACTAAAAGAGAAAATCGAAGCCATGCCTGGAGTGGCCATGGCACAAGTCGATATCTCCTGGGAGATCAAAGCACATTCGGTACAGAAGTCGCTCAAACCCATCGACAATATTAAAAATATCATCGCAGTCGCATCTGGCAAAGGCGGTGTCGGAAAATCCACCACTGCGGTCAATTTAGCACTCGCCTTGTCCGCTGAGGGCGCCAAAGTAGGTGTACTGGATGCCGATATTTACGGTCCATCGCAACCGCGCATGCTTGGCATCACCGGTAAGCCCGAATCCAAGGACGGCAAAAGCCTGGAGCCGATGAATAGTTATCATCTGCAAGCCATGTCGATTGGCTTCTTGATTGATGAAGAAACCCCGATGATCTGGCGCGGTCCGATGGTCACCCAGGCATTGGAACAGCTACTCAACGATACCAACTGGTCTAACCTCGATTATCTAGTAATCGACCTTCCCCCTGGCACCGGCGACACCCAGCTGACACTAGCACAGAAGGTGCCGGTATCCGGTGCGGTAATCGTCACCACACCGCAAGACATTGCCCTACTCGACGCCCGTAAAGGCCTAAAGATGTTCCAGAAGGTCGAGGTCCCAGTACTGGGGGTTGTCGAGAATATGAGCATCCATATCTGTTCCAAATGTGGCCATGAGGAACACATCTTCGGCGAGGGTGGCGGCTCTGCCATGTCGGATCAGTTCGGTATCGATTTACTTGGTGCATTGCCGCTCGACATCACCATCCGTCAGGAGACTGACAGCGGAAAACCGAGCGTGGTTGCCGATCCGGATTCCCGTATCAGTCAAATTTATCGCGAGATTGCGCGTAAGACAGCGGCGAAGCTTTCATTACAAGCCAAGGACTATGCTGCAAAATTCCCGCGCATCGTCATTCAGAATAACTGATACAGACTGATGTTCATGCGGACATCTCTCCGCGCGATGGGGTTCATAACCCCTTCGCCGACGTCAGATTGAAAACGCTTTGGTTGATGAAAATTGGCCATGTTTGCAAGCTCGGCCAAGACTTAGAGTCAACCTCTAACCCCACAGTATTTAAATTTAAAAACAGAGTCCTACGGAAAAGCCCCAGGCACATGCTGGTCAGTTAGTCGGAGTTATGAACAAGGCCTGAAAATTAATTCTGACAACTATGACTACACAGTAGAATTCTTCATCATTACATCCCTCTACCACAGTAGGATGTAAACTACCCAGCCCCTTCCTGAGCCTGCCCCGGCTTCTGCGGCCCCAGGGCCTGACCTGGAAAACCTTGCACAATCAAACAAAGCATCTTCAAAGGACACTGAAATATAAGGCGATTGCCGCAGAGAAATGTACCAACTGGCGCCGCGGTTCTTGGTTCAACTCCGCGAAGCGGTAAGCTGCCCTACTCTGTGGGCGAGCCTCCGCGACGTCGAGGCGGATCAGAAGACAAGCCAAGTGGTCTCGGGTGGTCTCAAACGGTCTATTTCTCAATAGAAATCGCTTAAGAATGATGAAATGCGCGAGAAGTGCAAAGACGGGCTCTGGTTTGACAGAGCTCATCTTCGCGTTTTGCCTAATTCTATTTTGCCAACAGCATTGTTCATGCTGCTCGGGTAGGCTGTCGAAATCTGCCGTCTCACTAAAACAAGCGCTTCCCGGTTTATGGATGCTTAGTCGGTGTCGGGATCGGTGTCAAGGTCAACATTAGGGATTGGTATCGAGCTAGGTAGTTCAATTTGGCCGGTCCTGGCTTGGCCCGACTCACACAGTTTCCCTGCATCACCGACTGAACTGTATTCAGCTATATATCAACGCCTTACGCCCTCCGTCTATCCATGCGCTGCACACAGATCTGCAGGAGCGAAAAGTGCGTGAAGAAGGCCAAATTGGACACCCTAGTATCGAGCTGGCTGCTTTGATTGATGAGCGGATTCGATTCCGATTCCGATAGCGACCCCGACACCGATGAGGCTTCCCCAGGGCGTTCGATGAAGCAATCTAAGACCCGGAATCGGTTTGGCATCAAAACTCAGCACAATTCGACAGCCTACTGCTCGGGTGCTGCCTTCATAGACTGTTCACTTTACTCGTCCAAATGCTTACTGAAAGAAGTTTGATTCACCGCAGAGAGGCAGAGAACCCGGAAAAATCGATGCACTCGCTTTCGCGCACTCTACGTCTCTGCGCTAGGCGGCATCATTCTTTAAAGGCAGCATGTAGTTAAGGACAGCGCATAGTGAACGTCAAATTTTTTGTGCTCTGACGTCATGTCTTTATCATCCCGATTCCGCCTCCCGATCCCAGTTCTCTATCCCAGTTCTCCATCCCAGTTCTCTATCAGGTAGTGCTGGGCGGGTTACACCCAGCTTTTGAGAGTGTACATCGACATTTACCATCCCGTATTTTGTGCTTTATCTCTTAGATTTAGGCGATTGCCAGAGAGAAATATACCAAATGGCGCCAGATTGACGAGCGAGTGAGGAGGCGCGGATGTTCCGCCACCGTTTCTGCTGTTTGTCATTGTCGTCTTCGAAATCCTGATCGCTCATCGTGGGTTATCGATGACGAGCGCGACTGCAAACCGCCTCAGGACTAAGAACGGCGTAAAAACTTTCCGAGAAAATATGTCAGGCGAAGTGACAGCCTTCTGCGTCTTCGCGGCTAGAGGCATGGCATTTGGCACGGCAATTCGAAGTGATCTGCAAAAGCCTGTCAAACGTATTCGTAAGATGATGGTTAAGAAATTCGCTTTATCACGCCTAAGGGCCTTGTTCGTAACTCCGACCAACTGACCGGCATGTGCTTGGGGATTGTCCGTAAGACTTGGTTTTTAAATTTAAAATACGGTTGCTCTGGAGGTTAACCCTGAGTCTTGGCCGAGCTTATGAACAAGGCCTGTCCAGGGCAAATAAAAGGCCCAGGTGTTATTACACCTAGGCCTTGAGAATTTTACTCTTGTACGAGTTGAGTATCGATTGTGAGGCTAATTAGACCTATACCACCGTATGAATCGTTACCGGATGACGCGATCCACGACGTGCACGATACCATTTGATGCAAGCAGATCAGTCTTGATGACTTCTGCACCGCCAATTCCTACATGTCCATTGTAGCGAGTGGAAGGGCCAACATCGATTGAAGCTCCTGCCAGGGTCTGTGCTTCTCGCATATTGATAAGGTCGGTAGCTGTGTAGCGACCTGGGATGACGTGACTGTCAAGAAATGTTGCCAGCGCCTTCGGATCTGTCAATATTGCATTTCGCTCTTCTTCGGGCATATGAGCAAATGCTTCATCACTCGGTACGAATAAGGTGTATCCGCTAGAGTCCGCGAGCTTGGAATCTAGACCTGCTGCTCTCACCGCTTGTTCGAAGGTTTGGAATACGCCGGCGCTGGCCAGTAGATCCATTACATTCTTATTTTTTGCATATTCAGGAATTGCTAGGTTCTCACCGGACGGACCATATTCGGCTAAGGGTTTTGCCGGTTCGTAGCTCTCCAGACCTGCATTGGCGCGCTCCCAGGTCTCTTCATCCGCATAGCGCGTACCAAAGCTGAGAGCAGCCAGGGGGCCCAAAGCCATTGCGAGCCCGAAGAAGGCAATAGGACCATAGTTTGTACGCTTCACTGGATCGGACATTGGTCTTTCCTCGCTAGTTTAGGAAATTGTCAGCAGGACTATCCGAGGCTGGTAGGATGTATAGCTTGTCAACACCAACCACAGATTCACACGCTGACCTAGATCAAGGCAAGACAAAAATTAACAATGGAAACTTTATTTTATACGTGGTATTCAAAAGCCTCGCAGCAGCAGGATGAACCCTGAAGTGCCACGAAGTGAATAGGTTCCAGGTCAATGTTTTGGTCCAGGGCATCTCTGTATCACTTGCGCGTGACGAGCAGAATCGCGCATGACGCTCATTTTCAGAGACTGGATCAGAGACTGGATCAGAGACTGTGGAGCGGAGACTGGACAGCAGAGACTGGACAACCATGGGTCGTCATCGAAGGCTTGTCATCGAAATCACCATCTTCTAGATACCCAGATCAGAGATTTCGCAGACGCGCTACAGCCGATTTTGATCCCTAATTCTATCCTTACCACCCGTCTCCGCTCTCCAGCGAATCAGACGATATCTGTCAGTCGCTAGAACGTTTACGACGCGCCCTCGGATGCGCCTGGTCATAGACCTGGGCCAGATGTTGGAAGTCCAGATGGGTGTAGATCTGGGTTGTACCGATGTCGGCATGGCCGAGCAATTCTTGCACCGCGCGTAAATCCCCGGACGATTCCAGCAAATGACTGGCAAAGGAATGGCGCAATAAGTGTGGATGCAGATCGCGACTGGCGCCGCGCACCTGCGCCCATTGCTGGAGGCGCATTTGTACGGTACGAGGATGAATACGGTTGCCGCGAGAACTTACGAACAGAGCTGTTTCATCGTCGTTGGCGAGCAAACCGCGCACTGCGAGCCAGGCATGGATTGCCTGCAGGGCCGCCGAACCCACCGGTACGCGGCGAGTCTTTGCCCCTTTGCCGATGACTGTCAACATAGCATCGGCAGGATCGATGTCGCCCAGATTCACCGCAATCAGCTCCGCCAAGCGCAATCCAGAAGAATAGAACAGTTCCACCATGGCCGTATCGCGCAAACTCAGCGGATTGCGATCGCCGCCCTGGTCCGGACCGGCATCAATCAATGCGTTGATTTGGTCGGCGTCGAAGGTATCAGGCAGAGTACGACTACTCTTCGGCGCGCGCACGTCGCGGGCGGGATTTTGTTTGGCTAGGCCCTCGCGCAGTAAATACTCGAATAGGCTGCGTAGAGAAGATAACTCACGACTTAGGCTGCGGCCAGCCAAACCGGCTTGGTGCCGCTCGGCGAGATGGCGACGCACATCGGCCTCGCGCAAGTCTGCCCAATGTGTTAGGCCATGATTGCGCAAAAAGTCGACCATTCGCGACAAGTCCCGCCGATAATTGCTGATAGTATGAGGCGATACGCGTCGTTCGCAAGCTAAATGCTCTAAAAAGGCATCCATGATGTGATCGATATCCTGCGTGTCGGTTGGCCTGGAATCTTGTTTGCATGTGGAGTCGGGAGACATATCAAGCTCTTATAAAGTGCTCTATCGATGTGTGAATCGGTTGCTGCGGAGACTGGTAAGCGTGCTTCAAAGGGTTTAGATTTCAGCGCTTGCAATCTATAGTCCCTAAGTCGGCAAGGAAGCCGCCGCCGACAATACTAACCACCACCATCTTAGGAGACAAAACGTGTCCGATTCGAAAATCTATCCTATCCCTGCCAACATCGCCGCCAAAGCGCACATCGACGAGGAAACTTATCTGCGCATGTATCAGCGGTCGGTCGATGATCCGGAGGGATTCTGGGGTGAGTATGCCGATGAATTCGTTACCTGGTTCAAGAAATGGGACAAGGTGGCTGACTATAGCTACGATGCGGACGATCTTCACATCCGCTGGTTCGAGGGCGGTAAACTCAACGTCTCCTATAATTGTCTAGACCGACACCTGAACACACGCGGCGACCAAATCGCGCTGATCTGGGAAGGCGATGATCCTAACGAAGATCGAAAAATCACCTATCGCGAACTGCACACCGAGGTATGTAAGCTGGCGAATGTGATGAAAGCGCGGGGAATCGAGAAAGGTGACCGCGTCTGCATCTACATGCCGATGATTTTGGAGGCCAGTGTGGCGATGCTTGCCTGCACCCGCATCGGCGCGGTTCACTCCATCGTCTTCGGTGGTTTCTCGCCGGACTCGCTGCGCGACCGGGTGAACGATTCTGACTGCAAGATGCTGATCACCGCTGACGAGAGCGTGCGCGGTGGCCGCCATGTGCCGTTGAAGAAAAATGCCGATAAAGCATTGCAAGAATGTCCAAGCGTCGAGACCTGTATCGTGATACGTCGCACCGGTGGTGACGTGGCCTGGACCGAAGGTCGTGATGTCTGGTATCACGAGGCTATGGCCGGTGCAGCCGCCGAGTGTGAGCCGGAGCCAATGGATGCCGAAGATCCTCTGTTCATCCTCTACACATCCGGTTCCACCGGCACCCCGAAAGGCGTATTGCACACTACCGGAGGCTATCTGGTATTCGCCGCGATGACGCATAAATACACCTTCGACTATCAGGAAGGCGAAGTATACTGGTGTACTGCCGACGTAGGCTGGGTCACCGGCCATACCTACATCGTCTATGGGCCTTTGGCAAACGGCGCCATCTCGCTGATGTTCGAGGGCATTCCAAACTACCCGGATATGTCGCGTTTCTGGCAGGTGGTTGACAAACACAATGTGTCGATCTTTTATACGGCACCCACGGCAATCCGCTCACTGATGCGTGCTGGAGATGAGCCGGTCAAGCAAACCTCGCGCAGTTCGCTGCGCATACTGGGTTCAGTTGGCGAGCCGATTAATCCAGAAGCCTGGGAATGGTATTACAATGTCGTCGGTGATGGCCGCTGTCCAATCGTCGATACCTGGTGGCAAACTGAGACCGGCGGGCATCTGATCACACCGCTGCCAGGTGCAATTCCACTCAAGCCAGGCTCGGCGACAAGGCCATTTTTCGGTGTCGTACCGGCACTGGTGGATGCTGCCGAGGGCACCCTGTTGGAAGGTGAAAACGAGGGAGCACTGGTGATCACGCGACCTTGGCCAGCGCAGATGCGCACCGTGTATGGCGATCACCAGCGCTTCATCGACACCTACTTCAAACAGTATCCAGGCTATTATTTTTCCGGTGATGGCGCGCGCCGCGATGCCGATGGATATTACTGGATCACGGGTCGCATCGATGACGTGCTCAACGTTTCCGGCCACCGCTTGGGAACGGCCGAAATCGAATCCGCATTGGTATTGCATGCGGCGGTCGCTGAAGCCGCGGTAGTTGGTTATGCACACGACATCAAAGGCCAAGGCATCTATGCCTATGTCACACCGATGGCTGGTGTCGAGCCGAGCGATGAGTTGAAAAAGGAACTTATCAATCTGGTGCGCACCGAAATCGGCCCGATCGCAAGCATTGATATCATTCAATGGGCCCCCGGGCTGCCCAAGACTCGCTCCGGTAAGATTATGCGTCGTATTTTGCGTAAGATTGCTGTCAACGAGGTAGACGCCCTCGGCGATACCTCCACGTTGGCAGATCCTACCGTAGTGGAAGATTTGATCCGCAACCGTGCCATCCGGTAGGTTAGGCCAGCAAATCAAGCCGGTAAATCAAGCCGGTAAATTAAGTTGGTAGACATCCAACAGGCGGTGGACCTCATTTCAGGTCAGCCGCCTTCCATTGTTACCCACGCTCTACTCATCGGTTTTGTGCCAAATCGTCGACACCCCTACCTTGGTTCATACTACCGGCGTTGAAGCACGTGACTATGGCAGACGCGGCTCTGAATATAACGCACCTGTTGTCTGGAACGTTTTTACAGGCGCATCATCAGGATACAACTATCATTCCCCAGCATTCGAGAGGCTTTAGTTTTGCCATCCATGCAGAGAGTCGGCGTGTATGTCGACGCCGAGAATATTCGTTACAACGGCGGTTATCAGATGCGCTACGATGTACTGAGGCGCTTCGCGGCCCGCGAGAATGGAATCCTACAACGACTGAACACCTACATCGCCTATGATTCCGAGCGTGCACGTGATGATTTCGAGTACGCCAAGAAATCCAAAACCTACCAACAAATGGTGCGTGATTTCGGCTGGAAGGTAACGATGAAAATCGTTCGCCGCTACACTGACGAAATCGGTAATATCTCCACCAAGGCCAATGCAGACTTGGACATGGCGGTGGACGCAATGCTTCAGTCCGAAAAACTGGATTTGGTGATTCTGGTCACCGGCGATGGCGATTTCCTTCAGGTCGTTAATGCGTTACAGAACCGCGGCTGTCGCGTCGAGCTAATCGCATTCAAAAATATCTCGCGTCAACTGCAACAGGAAGTGGACGAGTTCTGGTCTGGCTATTTGATTCCGGATTTACTGCCGGTCTCCTACGAGCCGCGCAACGAATGGGGTAAGGCAGGCTCCTGCGTTCGTGGCGTTTGTACGAAATGGTTCCCAGATAAGGGCTATGGTTTCCTTCGATTCATCGACAAGCTGTCGCCGGACCTTTGGATTACCGATCCTCGTGAGCCGGATTCACCCTACGTCAGCGTGTTCTGTCACGCCAATGAACTGGCCGAAGAGGTCACCGAAGAGGTGCTGTTGAACCGCGAGACGATCCTGGAATTCTACCTCAGCGAAAGTGAACAAAAGGATAATGGACTGGTCGCAAATAACGTTCGACTTGCCTTCGGCGTGAATCGTTGAGGGATCAGTTGAAATACCATTCATGGCCGGAACAGCATGACGCGAAGACCACCCCTCGAGGACAGCCCCTCAAGGACAACCTCAGGTAAAACGCGATGGCAAGCGAAACACGACAGATCCAACCGACTGGGCTTGCACGCAGATTAGTCGTCGACAAGCTGCTCAGCGAGCAACAGGCACAAAGTGCCTCCATGGAGGCTGCACGCAAGCGGCAACCATTCGTTCAATACCTGGTTCAGGAGAAGCTGGTCGACAGCCACAACATCGCCGTATCGGCTGCGCTGGAATTCGGCATCCCGCTGCTGGATCTGGATGCCGTGGACTTGATGAGCTTGCCGTCTAACCTGGTCGATGAAAAGCTGATCCGCAAGCATCGCGTACTCCCCCTCCACCGGCGTGGCAATCGGCTATTCATTGCCGTCTCGGATCCGACCAACGATCAGGCGCTGGACGAAATCCGCTTCAATACCGGAAACGCGACGGATGCGATCCTGGTGGAAGAGTCCAAGCTCAGCATCGCGATTGACAAGGTATTAGAGGCTCAGGACACCACCATGAGCGAGATCATGGACTCCGATCTCGACAACATCGATATTTCATCCGATGACGATATGGATCAAGCGGGCGACGGATCAGACTTGAACATCGATGATGCCCCAGTGGTGAAATACGTGAACAAGGTACTGGTCGATGCCATCACCGCCTCGGCTTCGGACGTTCACTTCGAACCCTACGAAAAGTCCTTTCGCGTTCGCTTCCGGCAGGACGGCATACTGCGGGAAATCGCGAATCCACCGCTGGGCATTGCTGCACGACTGGTGGCCCGGCTCAAAGTCATGTCACGCATGAATATCGCAGAAAGGCGGGTACCCCAGGATGGGCGCATCAAACTGAAGTTATCACGCTCTCGCGACATTGATTTTCGCGTAAACACGTTGCCCACATTGCATGGCGAGAAGGTCGTATTGCGTATCCTCGATGCGAATGCGGCGAATGTGGGCATCGATATGCTCGGCATGAATCAAAAGCAGAAAGAGGATTTTCTCGAATGCATCGGCAGGCCTTATGGCATGGTCCTCGTGACCGGCCCGACGGGCTCCGGCAAGACCGTGACACTGTACTCGGCGTTGAACATCCTGAACAAACCGGATATCAATATCTCCACGGTCGAGGATCCGGTGGAGATTCAGGTTCCCGGCATCAATCAGGTCAACATGAATCAAAAGACCGGCCTGACCTTCGCAGCCGCTCTCCGCGCCTTCCTGCGGCAGGATCCAGACATCGTCATGGTTGGCGAGATCCGGGA
This sequence comes from Thiohalocapsa sp. PB-PSB1, assembly GCA_016745215.1. Classification (GTDB taxonomy): domain Bacteria; phylum Pseudomonadota; class Gammaproteobacteria; order Chromatiales; family Chromatiaceae; genus Thiohalocapsa. The sequence goes on along the minus strand of CP050890.1, from coordinate 495,253 downwards.
TCTTGAAACGGCCGAGATTGCGGTCAAGGCCGCACAAACCGGCCATTTGGTGCTGTCGACCCTGCACACCAACGACGCTCCGCAGGCGCTGACCCGTCTGGCCAATATGGGCATACCGCCTTTCAACATTGCCTCATCGGTACTTTTGATCATGGCCCAGCGTTTGGCGCGCCGACTCTGTCTGCATTGTCGGGAGGTGGACAATGTGCCCCGAGAAGCGCTGTTGGAAGAAGGCTTCGGCGAAGACGAGATCGCCGAGGGCGTGACCATCTACAAACCGGTCGGCTGTGAGCGTTGCGTGAACGGTTACAAAGGCCGCGTCGGCGTTTATCAGGTGATCAAGGTCTCGGAGGAGATGGGACGCTTGATCATGGAGGGTGGTAATTCCCTGCAACTGGCGGATCGAGCCGAAAGCGAGGGCTACACCGATTTGCGCAGATCGGGCCTGCAAAAAGTCAAGCTTGGCTTGACCAGCCTGCAGGAACTCAACCGTATCACTAAGGACTGATTATGGCCATAGCAGCAGCTCAGAAAGTCAAACCCAAGGCAGGCAAAGCCTACGAATTCACCTGGGAGGGTATTGACCGACGCGGGAATCGGGTCAAGGGCGAATTGCGCGCAAGCAGCATCGCGCTGGCTCGTGCCGATCTGCGTCGGCAGGGTGTCAACCCAAAGAAGGTGCGCAAGAAGTCACAGCCACTGTTCGGCGGCGGCAAAAAAAAGATCACACCGCTCGATATCTCGATTTTCACCCGCCAGTTGGCAACCATGATGTCCGCTGGCGTACCACTGGTACAGTCCTTCGACATCGTCGGCCGTGGCCACGAAAACCCCTCGATGCAAGAACTCTTGCTGGCGATCAAGCAGGACATCGAAAACGGCACCGCCATGGCCGATGCGCTCGGCAAATTCCCCGACTATTTCGACGACCTGGTCTGCAGTCTGGTTGCCGCCGGCGAGGCAGCCGGTGTCCTCGATATCTTGCTGGATAAGATCGCGACCTACAAGGAAAAGACCGAATCGATCAAGGGAAAAATCAAAAAGGCCCTGTTCTATCCAGCCGCTGTCATCATCGTCGCCATCCTTGTCACCGTGGTGATCCTGCTGTTCGTTATTCCACAGTTTAAGGTCCTGTTCAACAGCTTTGGCGCGGATCTGCCCGCCTTCACGTTGTTGGTCATCGGACTGTCAGACTTTGTGCGCAAATGGTGGTGGGCCATAGGCGTAGGTGTGATCGGTGTCGTGTACGGAATCGGGAAGCTACACCAAAAGTCGCGAAAATTCAGAGAACTGATCGACCGTGCAGCACTCAATATGCCAATTATCGGCAGCATCCTGCATAAGGCTTCTGTGGCCCGATTCGCCCGCACCCTGTCCACCATGTTCGCTGCCGGCGTGCCGTTGGTGGATGCGCTGGATTCGGTTTCCGGGGCTACCGGCAACATCGTCTATTCCGATGCAGTACAAGGCATGCGCGAAGAGGTTGCAACCGGTCAAACCCTGCAATTCACAATGCTTCAAGCACGCCTATTTCCACATATGGTGGTTCAGATGACTGCTATCGGCGAGGAATCCGGGGCTCTGGACGACATGCTGGGTAAGGTTGCCGACTTCTACGAGGAGGAGGTGGACAATGCCGTGGACGCGCTGAGCAGCCTGTTGGAACCCCTGATCATGGTGGTTATCGGCGGCCTGGTGGGTAGTCTGGTAATCGCGATGTATCTACCGATCTTCAAATTGGCCGCGGTGGTTTGAACCCGCCTCAACCCTTGGCGATATCTTCACCGATCGGCAATAACGATGAATAATGTCGAGATGTTGACCCAGATCCTGGCACAGATGCCAGCACTGTTGTATGGCGGAACCATGGCGCTGGGCCTGGTCATCGGCAGCTTCCTCAACGTCGTCATTCTACGGCTACCGCACATCATGGAACGTGAATGGCAACAAGAGTGCAGACAACTGCTGGCGCATGCCGATGATACAGAGGCGACGGGTTCGGATGATACCGCGGTAATGACGCTGTCGCGACCCGGCTCGCACTGCCCGGATTGTGGGCATCACATCCGGCCCTGGGAAAACATTCCAGTGCTCAGTTTTCTGTTGCTGCGCGGTCGTTGCAGCCAATGTGCAAAGCCGATCTCCTGGCGCTACCCCACGATCGAAGCCCTGACTGCGCTCCTGTCGCTGATCGTAATCTGGCAATTTGGCCCAACCCTGCCGGGTGCCTGCGCCTTACTACTAACCTGGGGACTGATTGCGCTGGCTGTAATCGACGCCGATACCCAGCTTTTACCGGATAACATCACGTTGCCTCTGCTTTGGTTCGGCCTGCTACTGAGTCTCTGGAATGTCTTCGTCGACAGCCAAACCGCGATTATTGGCGCTGTTTCCGGCTATCTGTCGCTGTGGCTGATCTTTCACCTGTTCCGACTGCTGACAGGCAAGGAAGGCATGGGCCATGGTGATTTCAAATTACTGGCCCTGTTTGGCGCCTGGATCGGCTGGCAATCGCTGCCCCAAATCCTGTTGCTGTCCACGATCCCGGGAGCCTTGTTCGGCATCGCATTGATCGTCAGTGGCCGTAATCAACGCCAAACGCCCATTGCCTTTGGTCCCTTCTTAGCCATTGCCGGCTGGATCAGCCTGGTCTGGGGCGATGTGATTACTACGACTTACTTGCGCTGGAGTGGCATCGCTTGACTGCGTTCACCGTCGCCCTGACCGGAGGAATCGGCAGCGGCAAAAGCACGGTCTCGGCGCTGTTTGGCCAACTCGGGATTCCAATCATTGATGCCGATCAGATCTCTCACGCCCTGACCGCGCCCAATGCAACCGCGCTGGCTGATATTGCGGCGCTGTTCGGTGCCCACCTGATCGACAGCCAAGGCGCTCTTGACCGCCGCGCACTCCGCAGTCTGGTATTCGACGATCCGGATGCACGCAAGCGTCTCGAGAATATCCTGCATCCACGCATCCGCACTGAAATGCAACGGCAGCTAGAGCAGAGTCAGGGCGCCTACGCCATCCTTGCTATTCCATTGTTGTTCGAGACCGGCCAAGTGCACCTCGCCGACCGCATATTGGTCATCGACATTCCGGAGTCACACCAAATCGAACGGGTCAAAAGACGCAGCGGCTTAGACGATGCACAGATCCGTGACATCATGGCCAGCCAGGTTACACGCGCGACCCGACTCGCCGGCGCCGACGATATCATCGACAACCGTGGGTCCGTTGCAGACCTAAAGCCTCTGGTAGAACAACTGCACCGACGCTATCTCCAATACGCCGCGCAAAAGGCTTCAGAAACGTCGTAATCCTATTTTATTTTTTATTGGGATCGGCTTTTATAAGACGGGTGCTGCCTTCAAAAAATGTACGGATTCAGCGCAGAAGGGCCAAGGCGCCTCGCCCGCAAACGGACCTTAACCAGCCATGGGAGCCGCTCGGCGTAGGAGCCCGCTTGCGGGCGACCCGGCAAGTGATGCCAGCAGAGCGCAGGCAACCGCCGCACCTTTCCCGGAAGCAGAGTGCTGCCTTCAAAGCATGTAAAGATTCACCGCAGAGACGCAGAGTACGCAGAGGTGCCAAGGCGCCTCGCCCGCACACGGACCTTAACCAGCCATGGGAGCCGCTCGGCGTAGGAGCCCGCTTGCGGGCGACCCGGCAAGTGATGCCAGCAGAGCGCAGGCAACCGCCGCACCTTTCCCGGAAGCAGAGTGCTGCCTTCAAAGCATGTAAAGATTCACCGCAGAGACGCAGAGTACGCAGAGGTGCCAAGGCGCCTCGCCCGCAAACGGACCTTAACCAGCCATGGGAGCCGCTCGGCGTAGGAGCCCGCTTGCGGGCGACCCGGCAAGTGATGCCAGCAGAGCGCAGGCAACCGCCGCGCCTTTCCCGGAAGCAGAGTGCTGCCTTCAAAGCATGTAAAGATTCACCGCAGAGACGCAGAGTACGCAGAGGTGCCAAGGCGCCTCGCCCGCACACGGACCTTAACCAGCCATGGGAGCCGCTCGGCGTAGGAGCCCGCTTGCGGGCGACCCGGCAAGTGATGCCAGCAGAGCGCAGGCAACCGCCGCACCTTTCCCGGAAGCAGAGTGCTGCCTTCAAAGCATGTAAAGATTCACCGCAGAGACGCAGAGTACGCAGAGGGGCCAAGGCGAGGCTGTGGAAATGTCCTGAATTTTGATGCCAAACCGATTCCGGGTCTTGGATTGCATCATCGAACGCACTGGGGAAGCCTAATCGGTGTCGGGGTCGCTATCGGAATCGAATCCGCTCATCGATCAAAACAGCCAGCTCGATACCAATCCCTCGTTCCGACCTTGACACCGACTAAGCATCCATAAACCGGGAAGCGCTTGTTTTCGTGAGACTGCAGATTTCGACAGCCTAGGCCAAGGCGCCTCGCCCGCAAACGGACCTTAACCAGCCGTGGAAGCCGCTCGGCGTAGGAGCCCGCTTGCGGGCGACCCGGCAAGTGATGCCAGCGTAGCGCACGCAAGCGCCGCGCCTTTCCCGGTAGAAAGGCTGTAGGCCACTGTTCATCAGGACGTGAGAAACCTGATGTTGACTGGCCGGATGTTTGCTGGACGACTATTTGCTGGACGCAACCTTCAAAGAATATGAATCAAACTTCATGCTGGTTGAATAACTGAACGTTTTGCGCAGGCAGCACCCTATAAGATCAGGTCTCGATCCAAAAAGTGACCGGTCCGTCGTTGATCAGATGCACCTGCATATCCGCACCGAAGCGTCCGCTCGCCACCTCGCAGTGCTCGGCGCGGGCGCGTTGCACCAGCAGATCGTATAGATGCTCGCCTTGCGCTGGCGGGGCCGCGGAGGTGAAGCTGGCACGGGTGCCCTTGCGGGTGTCCGCCGCCAATGTGAACTGCGGTACCAGCAGTAGCCCGCCGTCGCGAATGTTGCGCAGGCTCAGGTTCATTCGGCCATTATCGTCGGCAAACACACGATAGCTCAGCAAGCGTTGCAATAGGCGTTCGGCCCGGGTCTCGTCATCGCCCTTCTGCACTCCGACCAACACAAGCAGTCCCTGGCCAATGGCGCCGATGGTGACGCCGTCGACCTCCACATGCGCCGCGCTGACACGTTGCAATAGGCCGATCATGCCAGGTCAATGCTGCCGAGCGGGTTGCGACCAAGCCGGCCCAGCAAGCACAATGGTTTACAGTGCATCGGCAAAACGATCCGTTGCCGCCACCAGCGCCTTGGCGATGCCTGGTTCGAAGGCAGCATGCCCAGCATCCGGGATAATCTGAAAATCCGCCTGCGGCCAGGCCTGATGTAGTTCCCAGGCTGATTGCAGCGGGCAAATCAGATCATAGCGGCCGTGCACGATGACCCCGGGAATGTCCTGCAGTCGAGCCGCGTCACGCAGCAATTGATCAGGTTCCAGGAAGGCTTGGTTGACAAAATAATGGCATTCGATGCGGGCCAAACTGAGAGCCGTGTGCGCATCGGCAAAATTGGCGCGGATTTCGGCATTTGGCAGCAGCGTCGCACAGCGCGCTTCCCAGATGGACCAAGCGATAGCGGCTTCGAGCTTCACCGCCTTCTGGTCACCGGTCAGGCGCTGATGGTAGGCATGCAGCAGATCGCCATGCTCGGCTTTTGGGATGGGCGCCAGAAATGCCTGCCAATGGTCCGGAAAGATCCAGCTCGCACCTTGTTGGTAAAACCAGTCGATCTCCCACGGTCGGCACAAAAAGATGCCGCGCAGAACCAACGCGGTTACCCGCTGCGGATAGGTCTCGGCATAGGCGAGGCCAAGGGTTGAGCCCCAGGAACCGCCGAACACCAACCAGCGGTCGATACCAAGCAACTCGCGCACGCGCTCGATGTCTTCCACCAGATCCTGGGTCCTGTTGTGCTGCAAACCCGCATGTGGTCGAGAACGACCGCTGCCGCGCTGGTCGAACAGTACGATCCGATAGCGCGCGGGGTCGAAAAAGCGCCGGTGCGATGATCCGCAGCCCGCCCCCGGGCCACCATGCAGAAACAGCGCCGGGATGCCGGCAGCATGGCCGGATTCTTCAATATAGAGTTCATGGCCACCAGGTACCGGCAGGCGATGCGTGGAAAAGGGCTCAATGGCCGGATAAAGCGGATTTTCGGATTGCGGAGGGGTCATGAGTGTCGACTTCCTGACGAAGCGAAAACAGGTAACAATGCGTGGCGCATCAATACATCCAAGTGTTAGTTGAGGCATTGATTGCTCGAGGATTGCTCGAGCTTGCTTGTTTGAGCGTAGAACATCTGCCGGCGCATCGACAGGCGGCAGATCAATAATGCGGCGGCAGACTCTCCGGGGCTGGTTCGCCCTGGCTTCGGAGCAGCGAGGCCAGCAGCCCCTGTAGCGCATCCATCTGTGTTCTGTGCTGATCGAGCAGCACGCGCTGCTTCTCCAGTACCTGGTTCAAATGCTGGATCTCGTCCTCCAGGTAGGTGATTCGCATCTGCAATTCAGCGATGGCATCGACATCTGTTTCTGCTGCTGTTTGGGTAACCATTGGGCGTGGATCAATCATCGGCTAATCATACAGCGCTATGAGCGCAAGGTCAGGTTTTCGGCCAAAGGCCATGTCCGATTATGCCCTTATACGATGCCGGGTACATAGGCTCATGCATTCAAGCTATGCTAGATCTATCGCAAATGCCGACCAATCGACATCTGCTGTGGCAACAAGCTCAGGCGAATTCCGGTATGTTTCTCTCATAACCTGTACAACGCTATCCAGACATCGGCACAGTGCAATCGGGGTCGGGATCGCTATCGGAATCGGAATCGGAATCGAGAGAGAAAACGCCCTATGCCATTCGGTCATGATTGATTCTGGCTGAATAGCCGCACATTCTACGCAGGCAGCACCAGGTCGAAGTACAAATCACCCGCTGGAGACGATGATGTCCACTTACCACCACCTCGGCCTGATGTTTCCGCCTGGCCCCCCTGGCGCCTGGGATGACGAGCGGGTGTCGGGACCTCGGGTCAGGTCGCTGCCCGACGGCACCTGGCGGATGTGGTACTACGGGCGCGATCGCAGTTTTGATCGGGAGATTAATTTACCCACTGGCCGTGTCGGGCTGGCCCGCTCCAATGACGGTCTGCATTGGCAGCGCGTGTTGGGACCGCTCACCGGCGGTGCCGTGTTCGAGCCGCATGCCGATCCGGCGCGCTTTGACTCGGCGCACGTCGGCGTCGGTGATGTAACCTTGACGGACGGAACCTATCGGCTTTGGTACTTCGGCGGCGATCATACGCGGCAGCGCTTCGGCCGCTTCGAGGCCAAGGGCCTACAATTACGCATCGGCTGCGCCCTGTCGACCGATGGCGTGCACTGGCAGCGCCAGGATGGCGCCCATCGAGGCGCGCTGTTGGATCTCGGCGCTCCTGGAACCTTCGACTCGGCAACCTGCGCCTGGCCACAGGTGCTTGCGCTGGACGATGGGCGCTGGCGGATGTATTACCACAGTCTGGATGCAAAGCGCATGCTGTTCGTGGTCGGCGTTGCCGAATCTGCCGACCAGCTGGAATGGACCCGGCGCGGCGAGGTCTTCGGACCAGGGGAAGCCGGCGCCTTCGACGCCCTCGGCGTCGGCACTCGCCATGTCCTGCGTCACCAAGGGCGCTGGTTGATGTTCTACGAAGGCGTGCGCGCCGATGGCTATCGTTCCATCGGTCTTGCCGAGTCCGAGGATGGCCTGCGCTGGACGCGGATACCGGGCCATGAGAGCGACGGTTCGGTATTTGCCCACGCCCCCCGCGGCTCCGGTCGGTGGGATGCATTCGCGGTCGGCACTCCCTGTGCAGTTCCCATGTCGGACGGCAGCTGGCGCCTTTATTATGTCGGGGCTAACGAAACACCAGGCGGCTATGCTGACGAGCTGGCCATGCGACATCAGATTGGCGTCGCCGTTAGCGACGGAGCGAATCTGATGCGCTGGATTCGTTGCGACCTCGGTTGAGACCGATGGCCGATGCAGCTCATAACAGTCGCTCCGCAACGACCTGTAGTTCGCTGGCGGCTGGACTGATCAGCCAATACCCCGGAGCGCCTGCAGGCTTTCGGCTGTTCATTTCAGCGCTGTCCGCAACCGCCTGTCAAATCCACGGCGTCGGCCTAGGGCATTCCCGTTGCCGATGGCATTTGCATACAGCGAGGAGACGATATCAACGTCTCCGGCCGCATCGCTGAACACGCCATCTCGCGTTCGCATCAGAGCCAAATGCTCAGATTTTTGCCAACTCGTCGAGTGACCTGAGCGGCGCCTCGCAGTGCAGGCCGCGGCAATGATAAGCACATACGCCATCGCCCGCGTGCATCGCCGACAATGTGCCAGGCAAGTCCGGCTCATCGGCGGGAATGGCCAACACCAGCCGACGCGGTCGGTAGCCTTGCTGAGCCGTCGTCTGCCAGGTGCGCAGGGATTCGTCGTTGCCACGAATGATGATGATCTCAGGGGGATTCAGATATTCATCCAGCGCCATCAGCAGGCTGGCATGGGCATCGGGGATGCGTCGTATCGGTACCGCGGCGAATCTCAGGGTTGCATGCACCGCATCCAGATAGCGGCTTTCACCGAGCAAATGACCCAGCCGTTGCAATGCCCGAGCGGCAACGCCGTTGCCAGAAGGCATGGCCTCGTCACCCAAGGGTTTCGGGCGCTGGATCAGGGTCTCATGATCGGCGGAGGTGAAGAAAAAGCCGCCCTGTTCGACATCCGAGAATTGCGCCAGCAAGCGCTCGGCCAACGCAATGGCCAGATCCAGATCCGCCCTCTTCCAGCGTGTCTGCAATAACTCCAGCAGAGCATCGAGCAGCAGAGCATAGTCGTCCAGATAGGCGTTCAGATGCGCCTTATGGTCTTTGTATGTGGCCAGCAAGCGGCCGTCGGCCAGCTTGTCGGACTGCCATAGCCGGGTGCGGATAAACTCGAGCGCCTGCTCGGCGGAAGCAAGACAGTCATCCCGGCCCAGCACCCGCGCGCTGCGAGCCATCGCCTTGATCATCAGCGCATTCCACGAGGTCAGTATCTTGTCGTCGCGCGCTGGGCGCACGCGCTGCTCGCGCGCGAGCAATAATTTCGCCTTGGCGCTGGCAAGCAGCGTATACGCCTGCTCCAGGGGCAGCTGCTGTTCGGCTGCGCTCTCCTCCAGACGACGGTAGCCGTGCAGATGCCATTTACCCTCGAAGTTCGGCGTTTGATCCAAGCCGTACAATGGCGCAATCAAGTCGTACTCGGCCGGTTCCAGCAGTGCTGCAACCTCGGCCCGATCCCAGACGTAGAAACGTCCTTCCTCGCCTTCGCTGTCGGCATCCAGGGTGCTGTAATAGCCACCTTCCGGCGATTGCATCTCGGCCATGACCCAATCCGCGGTGGCCTCGGCGGCGTCACGGAAGAGTCGAGCATCGTCTGCCGGTTGACTGATTTGCCAGGCGTCACAGCACAGGCAAAGCAAGGGGCCGTTGTCATAGAGCATCTTTTCGAAATGCGGGATCATCCAGTAATCGTCCACCGAGTAGCGACAGAAGCCGCCGCGCAGCTGGTCATTAATGCCGCCGCGGATCATACGCTCCAGCGTGAAGCGCGCCATGTGCAATGCCTTGACATCGCCAGGATTCGGCGCATAGACGCTGGATTGGTCAGCAGCCGGGTTGTCTTCAGGATCATCCACTAGGGTCGCCGCCCAGTGCCGGAACAGAAACTCCAGATTGGTCGGATGCGGGAACTTCGGCGCCCGTCCAAAGCCGCCGTTGGTTGCATCGAAGCTGCCGGCGAGCTGGCGCCGCGCGCCCTCCAGCGGTGCCGCATCTGGAATCCTGTCGTCAGGAATGGGTTCCAGTTGCTCGAGCGCGTCCATCAGCGCCGTGTTTTGCCTACGGATGGAGTCGCGCTGCTCACGGTAGGCGAGTTCGACACTGGCGATCAGCTGAGCAAATGCGGGCAGCCCATGGCGGGGTTGGTTTGGAAAATAGGTGCCAGCGAAAAAGGGTTTCTGATCGTCCGGAGTCAAAAAAACCGTCAGCGGCCAGCCGCCGGGACGCTGGGCCAGCAATTGGTGAGCGGTTTGGTAGATCTTATCGATATCCGGGCGCTCTTCCCGGTCAACCTTGATGTTGACGAACAGCCGATTCATGACCTCGGCGGTGGCGGCATCCTCGAAAGATTCGTGAGCCATGACATGACACCAGTGGCAGGCCGAGTAGCCCACGGACAGCAAAATCGGTTTGTCCTGCTCGCGCGCGAGGGCTAAGGCTTCCTCGCACCAGGGCCACCAGTCGACTGGATTAGAGGCATGCTGTTGTAAATAGGGGCTCGTGGTGTCAGCCAGTCGATTCGCCCTGTGGCCTGCAGATTGGCTGGAATCATGATTGGCTCGAACGGTGGCGTCCTGCTCCTTAACAGTCGTCTTGGTCATCGCAGAGGCTCCAGAATGCGCGGATATGGTCAGAGAGTGACGGCGAGTACATCGGATTTCCAATCAGCTGCACCGCGTTCGATTCGAAGCACGCCGATTTGGAACCTGACACAGTCGGTTCCGATCGCAGCGCTGGCGCCAGCCAGGGCATCAGGGTTTGCGGATACGCTGCAATGCCGCCGGATGCGAGCGCAAATAGGCATCCAGATCGCGCCGTAATCTGGCGAGCTGTCCGTCCAGGGTGCTTGCCTGCAACCGGACACCGACCGCTCCGCCGCCCTGCATAGGATTGGAGGCGCAATCGCGCCCGAGCAGACCTGCCAGCATACGCTCGCCATAAGCCGCGCGATAATGGGCCGGCTCCCAGAACCAACGCAGCATGGAGCGACGATCCCCAGGCAATGGCGGCGGCTCGGTGGTATCCGGACTGATGACATTGAAATCCCATAAGGCAACCGAGTGCCTATCGGCAAGACGCAGCAGGGTGCGCTTCCAGTTCTCCAGATCAGACCAATGACCGGTCTCGCGCATCGCCGTCAGATAATCCAAATGATAAGGGTTGATGAACAAAACCACCTGAATTCCGCGCGCTTTGGCACGTTCGAGAAATCGGTCCAGGGTCTCGAATGTCGCCGACCAGGCCAGACCGCGCTGATAGATGGTAGCGCTCGATCGGGCCAGCCGCTGGACCAGTTCCCGGTTCTTTTGCTGAAATAAAACCGCTTGTCCCTCGGTACGGATGATGCGTAGATAGTCGCGCGCCGGATTGAAGCCGTCGGCGCGGCGGGTCGGCGCCTGCTTAGCCTGCTGTTGCAACAAGGTCATCACCGAATCCGACAAGGTGCTCAATGAGAATAAGGCTTGCAGTCGATCCTGAAACTTGCGGCCGGCATAAGCGGGATTCGGCAAGCCATTGCCCAACACCCGCAGGTTGACCTGGTTGAAAGGTCCGATGTACACATGGGTCGGATCAGCGTCCGGATGAACCAGAAAATCCAACAGGTCGAGCCCCAGCAGAATGCGCTCCAGGTCGCCGCCGGCCGCCGCATGTTCGGCATTTGCGATCTGCAATGCAACACTGGCTCCCGGCACCGCGGCATTGAACACCGGCCGTTGCGCCTGTAGCCAGCAGGGACTGGACGGGTCCAAACCCAACTCCGGGCGCGAGTTGCCGCTGATGACCGTGCGCGGACGTAGCCGCTCGGCAAAATAGGGCTTGGTGAAGCGAATGCGATCAGCCGCCGCTGGCTTGACCGCATTGATACCGGCGATGCGCGGGCTAGCAAACATTCCATAAGGATCCAGCAGCCAATTGAACGCCGCCGCCAATGCGAGCATAGCGGCCAGGCTGAACGCAGCGGTACCGAGAAAGCGACGAAAAACAGTGCGCATATCCATTTCAACGGTCCGCTCAGAATTGAAAGTACAAGAATTCAGACAGACTGCTGAGGGCGAGAAACCCAAGCGCAGCGACACCGGCGGTGGCGATCGCAAAACCACGACTCGGCCGCCACAGGATCGGCCGCCAGCGCCGGGGCAGCAGCCGCAACTCATGCTCGGGGCGGCCCGAATAGAGCGTCAGCACCGGCCGAAAGCGGGCCATGATCTGCTGCGAATTCGGTGCCATCAGTACCAATGGCGACAGCGCGATCACCCAGATCCAGGTCATCGTGAAAGTCTGGCCGCCGCCAAGATAGCTGGTCACACCCCAGGCAGACAGCAGGCCCCAGAAATCGCCCAGGCGGACCGCGACGGCATTTGGCAAGGCCACGCCATTGAAACCAAACATAGCCGTCAACATCGCCAGCGCCGCATCCACATCCGCGGCGCGGAAAAACACCCAGCCGATCACCACCGCAATAAAGGTCAGCAGCCAAGCGAGGCAATGGGCGAAAAAACGCGCTGGGCCTGGCAGATTCAACGTTTCCGGCGCAAGCCGGCGCCAAGCCTGCTCCCAGGCATGATTGATCGCAAGATAGGCACCGTGCAATGCCCCCCAGAGTATAAAAGTCCAGCCGGCACCGTGCCAAAGCCCGCCAAGCAGCATGGTGAGCAGCAGATTACGGTAGCGATTGATCGACCCGTGTCGATTACCGCCAAGCGGAATGTACAGATAATCGCGTAAAAAGCGGGATAATGTCATATGCCAGCGGCGCCAGAACTCGACGATATTGACCGCCTTGTACGGCGAGTGAAAGTTCTGCGGCAGGCGGATGCCGAACAGCCGAGCAGCACCGATGGCCATGTCCGAATAGCCGGAAAAATCGAAATACAGCTGCCAGGTATAGGCCAGGGCTCCGCCCCAAGCCTGCAACAAAGTCAGATGGCTGCCGGCATCGGCAGCAGCGAACACCGGGGTCGCGTACACGGCGACCCCATCGGCGAGCACCGTCTTTTTGAACAAGCCGATGGCAAAGATGGTCGATCCGATGGCGAGGTCTCGCAGGCGCGGCCGCAATGCATTCGGACGCATGAACTGAGGCAACATTTCCTGATGATGCACAATCGGCCCGGCGATCAGCTGCGGGAAGAAAGTCACAAACAGCAAATAGTGCGTAAAACGATACTCTCGCGTAATGCCCTGATAGGCATCCGCCAGATAAGCGATCTGTTGAAAGGTAAAAAACGAGATTGCCAATGGCAACAGAATCGCATGCAGCTGCAACTCGGTACCGACCAACGCGTTGAAAGTATCGACCCCGAAGTTTGCGTATTTATACCAACCGAGCAGCCCGAGGTTGGCGGCCACACCGAGCACCAGCCACAAACACGCGCTGACAGTGCGCCGACGCTGATGATCCTGACCCAAGCGTCGGCCAATGCCGAAATTCACCAGCATTGAAGCAACGATGAGCCAGACATAGACTGGATTCCACCAGCCATAGAAAAACAGCGATGCCAACACCAGCCAACCGATTGCCGCTTCGCGCCCGAACCGGCCGATCCAGAAAAAGCCGATCAATGCGATCGGCAGAAACAACAAGATAAACTGATAGGAATTGAACAGCATGATGCCGGTGACGGATCCCGCGGCCATGTTGCGCACGGTTTCTGTACCGAGCGCGGATGAGGGAGAGAGCCGGCTGCGCACGGCCACGCCGCACTCGCCGCCCCATGATCGAACGCGGCGAACGCTACACCGCGTGCCGTACCAAGGCAAGCATGGCTTGCGCCGGCTGTTCCCGATCCCGACCCTGGAAACTGGGTTGGTATTCAGAATCCCGTTCGCATCCTTGCACATCTCCAGGCCCGAACGACAACCAACGCTGCGCTGAGCTGCGCAGACAGCTTAGTAGCGGTTCATGAATAACTGATGCAACGCTATCCAGACATCGGCGGGGAGTGCAATCGGGGTCGCTATCGGAATCGGAGTTGGTCAGTTCGATACCGACGCCGATACCGATAGCGACGCCGATAGCGGTACCGAATGAGTCGGCAGGCAACACCCGAGCCAAAAACCGGTTTAGCTTGTTTCTGCACCATCACTTAGAGATCGCCCCTGCCCATGCGCCGAAACAACCCTGAATCCAAACAGCCAGGTCGCCATCGAACGCGGGGCTTACTGCTGAACCTGCTCATCATTGTATGCATCTACTTCGCGGTTCAGTGGTACCAGGCTCGCCCATTGGCCAGCGGCAATGCGCCCGAGCTGCGGGCACAGACCACGGGCGCACGCTCGTTCGACTTGTCCGACTGGCGCGGCCAGCCGGTTCTGGTCCATTTCTGGGCCATTTGGTGCAGGATCTGCACATTGGAGCAGAACAGCATCGAGGCATTGAGTGCCGACCACCGGGTCATCACCATCGCCATGCAGTCCGGCGACGACCTGGCGATTCATCGGTACCTGCAACAGCAGGGTCTGTCGTTCGACAACATTGCCGATCCCTACGGCGAAATTGCGACGGAATGGGGCGTGCGCGGCGTGCCCGCCAGCTTTGTGTTGGATGGCGCCGGGCGCATCCGCTTTGCAGAGATCGGCTACAGCACCGGCATAGGTCTGCGCGGAAAGCTCTGGGCGGCCGAGCAATTGCACTGAGGACCGATTCAACAGCACCGCGAATTCCAGGCCACGCCCAAGTTCCGGGGCGGTGCGGCAGCGAATAACGAGCTAGGTCCTCCGCCGGCAGGATGCCAGTCGGTCAGCGCCCATGCAGCCCACTTTGCATATTGCGTTGTCATCGCGACTGGCTATAATTCATGCATCTTCGAATTTGCTCGATATCAGGAGCCAAGTACAATGCCTACTTACGATTATCGTTGCGAAGCCAACGGCCGCGTGGTCGAGGTCAGCCACCGCATGAGCGAGAAAATCGACACCTGGGGCGAACTTTGCGAGCGCGCCAATCTATCCAGCGGCGACACCGCCCTCGACACCCCAGTGCAACGCATGGCCAACGGTGGCAATTTAGTCTCCAGCAACAACCTTGGCAGCGGCACAGCACCAGCATGCGGCACCGGCGGCTGCTGCCCCACCGGCGTTTGCGGCCTGAATTAAAGCGATTTCTATCGAGAAATAGACCACCTGGCCCATCTTCTCGTCCGGCGTCCCTATTGTCACTTTTCACCGCGGAGAGCGCAGAGGGTGGATTCGCGTTGCCCCCTCTGCGCTCTCTGCGTCTCTGCGGTGAATCCCCCTCGAATCAGCCATGCAAGAAGACCCGAGCGCAGCGGACTGGCATTTGGACGGTTTTTCCATGGTCGATGCTTGCCGTATAGCCGGCACGTCGCCCGCAAGCGGGCTCCTACGAGCCGACCCGGTCGGCCGACGTAGGAGCCCGCTTGCGGGCGAACAGCTGCTTTCACGATCTCAGCGCCTCGGCATCAGCAGAAGACTGTCACTTTTCACTGCAGAGACGCAGCGTGCGCAGAGAGCCCAAGCGGATGCACCCTCTTCTCGGCGTTCTCTGCGTCTCTGCGGTGCATCATTTGTTTTTCTTGCTGAAGCCGAGGCGGGGTTTCGCCATCCGCATCCACAAGATCGGTCGGTGAAGACGGCCGCGGTCGCAGCCGGCATCGCGGCGGATGGTAGAACCAGCAAGACTGGGTGCCGAAGCAGAGAAATCGTGCAAGCCGGCGCGTCGCCCGCAAGCGGGCTCCTGCGAGCCGACCGGGTCGGCCGACGTAGGAGCCCGCTTGCGGGCGAACAGCTGCTTTCACGATCTCAGCGCCTCGGCATCAGCAGAAGACTGTCACTTTTCACCGCAGAGATGCGGCGTGCGCAGAGAGGCCCAATCGGATGCACCCTCTTCTCTGCGTCTCTGCGGTGAACCGATTGTTTTTCTTGCTGAAGCCGAGGCGGGGTTTCGCCATCCGCATCCACAAGATCGGTCGGTGAAGACGGCCGCGGTCGCAGCCGGCATTGCGGCGGATGGTAGAACCAGCAAGACTGGGTGCCGAAGCAGAGAAATCGTGCAAGCCGGCGCGTCGCCCGCAAGCGGGCTCCTACGAGCTGACCGGGTGGACGACGTAGGAGCCCGCTTGCGGGCGAACAGCTGCTTTCTCGATCTCAGCGCCTCGGCATCAGCAGAAGACTGTCACTTTTCACCGCAGAGATGCGGCGTGCGCAGAGAGGCCCAATCGGATGCACCCTCTTCTCTGCGTTCTCTGCGTCTCTGCGGTGCATCATTTGTTTTTCTTGCTGAAGCCGAGGCGGGGTTTCGCCATCCGTATCCGCAAGATCGGTCGGTGAAGACGGCCGCGGTCGCAGCCGGCATCGCGGCGGATGGTAGAACCAGCAAGACTGGGTGCCGAAGCAGAGAAATCGTGCAAGCCGGCGCGTCGCCCGCAAGCGGGCTCCTACGAGCCGACCGGGTGGACGACGTAGGAGCCCGCTTGCGGGCGAACAGTTGCGCAGAGGTGCCAGGCGCATGCACCCTCTTCTCTGCGTTCTCTGCGGCGAATCTTTTGTTTTGCCGATCGATGCCGAGATAACGCGCTTTACCCCCGCTGCCGCTACCGAACGCTACATATCCCGGGGCCATTCCTGCGGGATGATCGATGTTATCATCGAGAACCGCAACGACAACGAGCGCAATGCATCTCGGCACTTCCGCAACTCTGCGGTAATTTTAGAATTTCCCATGGGTTTTCCGCATACTGACATGGCCTCGAGGCGCCCTACCGCGATTCGCCAGGTTTCCCGATGGCCTCGGCGGCCATCCGATTTCGACCGCTGGCTGGGATGGCTGCTACTGCTCGGACTGCTTCCCGGCCTTGCGCTCGGTTGGCTGGCAATACAAAGCACCATCGCCACCAGCCTGCTGATTCTGCTGCTGATCTCTTCGGGTTTGCCTTCGCGAAGCGGCAACCCGCCTATAGTCACTTTATGGACGGGTTGCCGCAACGTCGATGCCGGACGAAAAGACAAGCCAGGTGATAGGTTTCTCGATAGAAATCGCCTAAACAATGGTCCAAATGCCGACATGAAGATCCTGTACCACGATCTGAGCGAAGACCAATTCGAACGTCTGGTGCTCGTCATCTGCACCTGGCTGCTCGGCCCAGCCGTTCAGGGGTTCAGCAAGGGACCGGACGGCGGCAAAGATGCCCGATTCTGCGGTCGAGCGGAGCGGTTCCCGAGCACCACCGGGCCTTGGGACGGCCGCATTGTGATCCAGGCGAAGCACACGGACCTGATCAACCGCAAGTTCTCCGAGCCGGACTTTGCCAGCGATGCGAACAGCTCGATCTTGTCCGAGGAGCTGCCACGCATTAAACGGCTTCGCGCTGCCGGCGAGCTTGACTACTACATGCTGTTCTCCAATCGCCGCCTTGCCGGCGTCGCGGAGGAGCGCCTGCGCAAGCGCATCGCCATCGCCGCAGGGATAGACGACACGGCCGTCTATCTGGCCGGCACGGAGGATATCGACAAGTATCTGGACTTGGAGCCAGACCTAAGGCGCCGCGCCGGGATCGACCGCCTCTTCGACATCGACCCATTCATCGACCCCGGCGATCTTGCCCGTGTGATTCAGGGTCTTGCCGAAGCCCGCGGATGCCTCGCAGCGGTCCCCGGCAGCGACATCCCACCCCCGGAGCAGCGTGTCGGCTTCGCTGAGAAGAACCTGATCAACGGGCTCAGCGCAGACTATGCGGCGCTCGTCAAGACCTACCTCAAGGACTTCGCGCCCGTACAGGGATTTCTTGCTGCACCGGAAAACGCGGAGCATCTTGGCTGGTACACGGATACCGTCGATGACCTCAACGGCCTGATTCAGTCCCAGCGCCGGCCCGGCCAGCCGTTCGATGAGATCTTGGATCGAACCTTGCGCAAGCTGTTCGATCGCGACTACGATCTCAGGAACCGCAAACGCCTGACCCGAACCCTGCTTTACTACATGTATTGGAATTGCGATTTAGGCCGCGACAGCCATGCTTAGTCCATCCAAGCACGCTCACCCCGACAAGACCGTTGTTGCAGTTGCCACGATTTTGCTCGAGCGCCTGCGACAGCGGCGAACGCAAGGGTTCGATGATCTTCGCCGCCACCTCGCAAGCACCGGCAACGGTGGCGACACCCTGTACCTGCCGGCGCTCGATCTGCTGTTCCTGCTCGGTCTGGTGGAATATCACCCGAAGACGGACGCCTTCGAGTACCTGGGACGCTGACCATGCGCCTGTCCCAGCTCTACAGCAACCGGCGGGAGGCGTTCGGACCGATTCGCTTCAGCAACGGCTTCAACGTCGTGCTTGCGCAGATTCGTGTACCGGAGAACAGAAACAAGGACACCCACTGCCTCGGCAAGACCACGCTCGCACACCTGCTCGATTTCTGTCTGCTCAAAGGCCGCAGCAAGACGTTCTTTCTATTCAAGCACGAGCAGGTCTTCTCCCACTTTGTCTTTTTCCTGGAGATCGAGACCATCGCCGGTGGTTACCTGACGGTGCGCCGGTCCGTCGCCAAGAATACACGTATCGCCATCAAGCGGCATTCAGCACCCCTTCGCACCCTCAGCGACCTGCCTCCTGAGCCATGGGATCATTGGGACCTTCCCATCGAAGCGGCCCGACAGGTCTTGGACGGGCTGCTCGACCTGCGGGCAGTCAAGCCTTGGTCCTATCGGATGCCAATCAGCTATGCCTTGCGCACGCAGTCGGACTTCAACGACGTCTTTCAGCTCGGCAAGTTTCGCGGCAAACATGCCGAGTGGAAACCCTACATCGCGCATATGGTCGGCTTCGACGCCGAGCTGGTCAAAGACAGCTTCGCCCTCGCGCAACAGATCGAGGACAGCAAACAATCGGTCACCCTGCTGCACACGGAATTGCTTGGGGTGGATACCGACCTGGACACCGTCGAAGGTCTCCTCAGCCTTCGGCAACAAGAGGTGGACGCGCTCGAAAGTCAGATCAGCGCATTCGATTTTCGCCTGGCGGACGCGGGCGTCAACAAGGCGTTGATCGAAGAATGGGACACCCGGATCGCCGAGGCCAACCAACAACGCTATTACCTCTCCGTCAACCGCAAGAAGATTTTGGGCTCGTTGGAGGAGCACCGGATCTCCTTCGACCCGGAGCTGGCGAAGCGCCTGTTCGAAGAGGCAGGTCAAGTCTTCCCGGGCCAGCTGCACAAAGGGTTCGACGACCTGATTCGGTTCAACCAGGCCATCACCGATGAGCGCAAGGGCTACCTGACCGCGGAGCTGAAGGGGCTCGATACCGAGATGCGCCGAATCGAGCAGACCCTGGAGGAGCTCAACCGGAAGCGCGCCGCCGAGCTCGCCTTCCTCACCGACGCCAGCGCCATGGACAAATATCGCGCCCTCAACAACCGCCTGGTCGAGCTTCGCGCCGAGGTCGCGCAGCTCAAAGACCAGCGCAGCGCCTTCCTGAGACTGCGCGACCGCCGGCGCGAGCAGGCCCAACTGCAGGAGCAGCGTACCCAGGTCCAACAACGGCTCGAAGACAACATCGAGGCTGCGGCGAGCGACGAGCAGAGCCGCTACCAGAGCATCCGCCGTTACCTCAACGAGTTCACGCGCGACGTGCTCGACCGCAACGCATTGCTCAGCACCCGCATCAACAAGGAAGGCAACATCGAATTCGCCGCCGAATACCTCGGCGCCGACGGCCGCCCGAGCAGCGAAGATCAAGGCAAGACCTACCGCCAACTGCTGTGCGCCGCATTTGACCTCGCCGTCGCCCGCGCCATGCTCGACCGGCCCTACATCCGCTTCCTCTACCACGACGGCCTGCTGGAAGGCCTGGACAACCGCAAGAAGCGCAACCTGATCAACAGCATCCGCGGCTTCGCCGCCCTTGGCATTCAGCAAATCGTCACCTTGATCGACTCGGACCTGCCCATCGAAGACGACGGCGAGCGCTTCGCGTTCCACGACGACGAGATCGTGCTGGTACTGCACGACCAGGACGACAGCGGGCGTCTGTTTCGCATGGCGCGGTGGTAGGCACAACGGAGTACCACCGCATAGATCAACGCCTGCGTCATCGCATTCGCTACCGCCTCGGAATGCTGCAATCCGACGGCGACCAGCGGCTGTTCGAACAGGTTGCTCGCCGAGGCACGAGACCACTAGTTGCGAATTCTGGCGGCGCATAAGGGCGACTGCAACCTGGACCTGACCCGCTGCGTTCACGAACCCCAACTGGCATTTGGACGGTTTTTCCATGGTCGATGCTTGCCGTATAGCCGGCGCGTCGCCCGCAAGCGGGCTCCTACGAGCTGACCGGGTGGACGACGTAGGAGTCCGCTTGCGGGCGAACAGTTGCTTTCTCGATCTCAGCGCCTCGGCATCGGCAGAAGACTGTCACTTTTCACCGCAGAGACGCAGCGTGCGCAGAGAGGCCCAAGCGCATGCACCCTCTTCTCGGCGTTCTCTGCGTCTCTGCGGTGAATCATTGGTTTTTCCTGCTGAAGCCGAGGCGGGGTTTCGCCATCCGCATCCACAAGATCGGTCGGTGAAGACGGCCGCGGTCGCAGCCGGCATCGCGGCGAATGGTAGAACCAGCAAGACTGGGTGCCGAAGCAGAGAAATCGTGCAAGCCGGCGCGTCGCCCGCAAGCGGGCTCCTACGAGCCGACCGGGTGGACGACGTAGGAGCCCGCCTGCGGGCGAACAGCTGCTTTCACGATCTCAGCGCCTCAGTATCAGCAGAAGACTATGACTTTTCACCGCAGAAACGCAGCGTGCGCAGAGAGGCCCAAGCGGATGCACCCTCTTCTCTGCGTTCTCTGCGTCTCTGCGGTGCATCATTTGTTTTTCTTGCTGATGCCGAGGCGGGGTTTCGCCATCCGTATCCACAAGATCGGTCGGTGAAGACGGCCGCGGCCGCAGCCGGCATCGCGGCGGATGGTAGAACCAGCAAGACTGGGTGCCGAGGCAGAGAAATCGTGCAAGCCGGCGCGTCGCCCGCAAGCGGGCTCCTACGAGCTGACCGGGTGGACGACGTAGGAGCCCGCTTGCGGGCGAACAGCTGCTTTCACGATCTCAGCGCCTCGGCATCAGCAGAAGACTGTCACTTTTCACTGCAGAGACGCAGCGTGCGCAGAGAGCCCAAGCGGATGCACCCTCTTCTCTGCGGTGAATCGATTGTTTTACTTGCTGATGTCGAGACTCGATGCCGAGGCAGAGAAATCGTGCAAGCCGGCGCGTCGCCCGCAAGCTACAAGCCGCCTGGGTCGGCCAACGTAGGAGCCCGCTTGCGGGCGAACAGCTTTTTCACGATTACAGAGCCTCGCCATCAGCAGAAGACTGTGACTTTTCACCGCAGAGACGCAAAGTGCGCAGAGTGGCCCAAGCGGATGCACCCTCTTCTCTGCATCTCTGCGGCAAATCGATTGTTTTACTTGCTGATGTCGAGACGGGATGAAGGGTAACGCAGGGGTTCAAACGCAGGGAGCAGACCTCACGTGCACCATGGGCGCAGATGTTCGTTATTAGACCTAACCCCTTGCTGCTATTGCCCCTGGTCGATGCCGGTTCGTACTCGCTAGTTTACGCCTTCACAAATCACTTCGCCATTGTATTTGCTCCACTTTTGCTTAATCCTGTAGGGAGCATTCACACCGACATTACGAAACATCACATCACCACAGATCACGCCAACGCTCGAGCAATTGTCGCGACTGGATTGATCGTAGATCTTTTTTACCCTGCCGCTTCGCGTCAAAGTGAACTTGAGAAAACTTGGAGCTTCGTTGCTGTAGCCTTCCATGCAGAGATTAGTCTGGTATTCGCAACGGTAAGCATCACAGTCCACATCTCCGTGGGCAGGGAATGCCGCCCCCAAGGCCAATGCTAAACCGGCAACGGCAACAGATGCCTTACTGATAATTTGTGCTTGGGGCCTTATTCTATCTTGAGTATTCATATCGAACCTTGTGGTGTTTTCAATCTTATAATAGGCGATAAAACGAATTGAGCATGTCGCTTTATCATAGTTCAGTATCCAAATCATTCGATACGCACAGCATACGACGCAAACATACCTTGATGGCACGCATTGAATGCTGTATGGAAAACCGAACCCGGTATAAATAAGTATAGACAGCAGATGCAAAAAATCTAGCTGAAAATATATTATCCTATATTTTAATTATTTTTTAACTCTAACAGATACAAACCAATCTTGTTTAGCTTGTTATTTGATTTTTCCTCTTTAACATTTTGAATACGTTGTATACCGGCAGCCGCCGATGGGTGCAACCTGCCCATCGTGACCGGATCGATCGGGGAATCGGAATCGGGATTGAAAAGACATGACATCAAGTATGAGAAACTTGATGTTTCCTGAGCGCTACCTTTACTGAATGCCACCTTCCATGAATGTCACTTTTCACCGCAGAGACGCGGCGTGCGCAGAGAGGCCCAATCGGATGCACCCTCTTCTCTGCGTCTCTGCGGTGCATCATTTGTTTTTCTTGCTGAAGCCGAGGCGGGGTTTCGCCATCCGTATCCGCAAGATCGGTCGGTGAAGACGGCCGCGGTCGCAGCCGGCATCGCGGCGGATGGTAGAACCAGCAAGACTGGGTGCCGAAGCAGAGAAATCGTGCAAGCCGGCGCGTCGCCCGCAAGCGGGCTCCTGCGAGCCGACCGGGTGGACGACGTAGGAGCCCGCTTGCGGGCGAACAGTTGCGCAGAGGTGCCAGGCGCACGCACCCTCTTCTCTGCGTTCTCTGCGGCAAATCTTTTGTTTTGCTGATTGATGCCGAGATACCGCGCGTTACCCCCGCTGCTGCTGCCGAACGCTCCGCGTCCCGGGGCCATTCCTGCGGGATGATCGATGTTATCATCGAGAACCACAACGACAACGAGCGCAATGCATCTCGGCACTTCCGCAACTCTGCGGTAATTTTAGAATTTCCCATGGGTTTTCCGCATACTGACATGGCCTCGAGGCGCTCTACCGCGATTCGCCAGGTTTCCCGATGGCCGCGGCGGCCATCCGATTTCGACCGCTGGCCCGGATGGCTGCTGCTACTGCTCGGACTGCTTCCCGGCCTTGCGCTCGGTTGGCTGGCAATACAAAGCACCATCGCCACCGGCCTGCTGATTCTGCTGCTGATCCCAGCGGCCGGGCGCGCCGGGTGGCGCCCGCGCCTGGTTTGGGACGAACATAGCTTGCCGGTCGGGTTGCAGCCAGACAGCGATGGCGGGCAATCTCTGCCCGAGTCGCCGACACCGCCTTATCCCATCCAAGACCAGATGATCGAGCTGATGGCCTTGCCGGCTGGACGGTTCTGGATGGGCTCGGATCAACGGCTTGATCCCGATTCCTATGCAGACGAGCGACCGCGACATCGGGTCCGGCTCAGTGCGTTTGCGATCGCTCGTAGGCCGGTCACCCGGGGGCTCTATCGTCAGGTGATGTCGGATGCGCCATCGTCTTGGTCAACAGACGATTCGGATGACGACCTGCCCGCGAACGCTCTGGACTGGGAACAGGCATTGCTCTGTTGCAATGCGCTGTCGGTCCAGGCCGGATTGCAACCATGCTATCGACGGCGCCTCTGGAGATGGGTCTGCAACTGGCGGGCATCCGGCTATCGATTGCCGACCGAGGCGGAATGGGAATATGCCTGCCGCGCCGGCACCGAATCGCGTTGGTTTTGGGGGGACTATGCATCGAAGGCCGACACGTTTGCCTGGTTTAACGCCAATTCAGATGGCAAGCCCCACCCGGTTGGCGAGAAAGCGCCCAATCCCTGGGGATTGTTCGACATGTCGGGCAACGTCTGGGAATGGTGTTGGGATCGGTGGCAGGGACACTACTTGCTCGCGGGCCGTCGCAATCCGCATGGGCCGCTGTTGGGTGTCGGGAGGCGGGTGCTCCGCGGCGGTTCGTTCGTCCTCCAGCCCAGGTACCTGCGCTCTGCGGCCCGGCTCTGGGACCTGCCCGAGGGCCGGCTCGCGCTCATCGGGTTCCGTTGCGTTCGCGGTTCGGTCCGCCAGCATGACCATTGAATCATTGAACCATTGATTATTACTCCCAACCTGACATATCCAATGGCCTTGATGGGAAGCAGGAAATAACGTTCATCCCCGTCTGCATTGCAAGCTTCTCCTCCCCTCGGATCAGAACCGCAGCATCCCGCGATAGGACACCAATGTCTGCCGCAACGCCGCCGGCCCGCGGCCGGCGGCGTTGCGGATGCGTTCGCGCATTCTTCGGCGCAGCCGCCGGCTCGGCCCCAGCCCACTGCTGCTGATGCGATAGCCGAGAAAGACCGCCGGGGTTGAAGCCGGCTCGATCTGCCAATGTTTCGGGTTCAATGTCAGACCGCGGTGCTCGGCGAGCCACTGCCGAATCGCACCGCGAGCGTCTTCCAGCACCGCGGCCTGCTCGGCGAACAACACAAAATCGTCCATATAGCGCAGATAGCCGCCGGGTTTGAGTTGTCTGGTCACATAATGATCCAGCCCGTCGAGATAATAGGCCCCGGCCCATTGGCTGAACCAGGAACCGAGGGGCAGTCCGGTGCGCGGCGGGCGCGGCAGCAGCGAGGGCGCCAGCGTCTTGCGCGCCAAGGCGCTGCGATAGACGCGCTCGCCGGATTCCAGCACGCGCCGGATCAACCAGCGCACGCGCCGGTCGCGGATTTGTGGAAACAGCAGGGCCTCGAGCCGTTGATGCGAAACGCTCGGGAAATAATGCCGAATGTCAAGATGCATCCGCCAGCCCCAGCGCCGATTGTCGGCGAGAAAGGCCAGCACCGCCTGGTGCACGCCGGTGCCGGGTCCGCGGGTGAAATGGCGATGGATAAAGCGGCGCTCGAAGTGTGGACCGATCTCATCGAGCAGGGCGCGATGAACAATACGATCGCGGACTGCCGGGGCGGCGATCAGCCGCGGTTTGGAATCATGCACCAGGCGCAGTTGCCAAGGGCGCGGCCGGTAACTGCCGGTGGCAAGCTCATGCGCCAGTATCAGCACGCTGCGGTCGGCATTCAGCTCGAAGTCAGCCATCACGGGTCCGCGCCGTTTGCCGCTGCGCACCGCCAGATAGGCGTGCCACAGCGCCTCTGGTGAACTCAGACGCGCGTAGGCGCCGCGACGGATAGAACGCATCGGGACAATGGCGGATAGGTGGCCCGCCCGGACGTTCGGCGCAATGACCTACCGGAACGGGCGGGCCGGGGAAGGAGCGCGGAGCGCCCCAGCGGGACTGCATGGCCAATACTGGCTGGTTGCGAAGGCCATGTTGGCGGACCGAACCGCGAACGCAACGGAACCCGATGTTCTCGTTCCGGTTCTCGGGCTGGTTCCTGTTCCGGTCCGCAGAGCGCAGGTTCCTGGGCTGGTTGTCGAACGAACCGCCGCGGAGCACCCGCCTCCCGTCTTAATGCCCGCCTGTCTCTCATTGTTCCTTATGCATGGCTTTTAGCAAAGCCCCAATTTGCCTGCCGATGTCATTCGCCAGGCCAAGCCCATGGAGCATCGCGCGATCGTCAATGCGGCCGATCTGTGCGGCCAGCCGCAATCGGTTGCGCAATCCGACCAATAGTTCGTCGGCTTCGTCAAGGCGTTGTCCGTAGTCGCGGTTCTGCAATGCCAGCGCAATGAGATCGAGCAACTGCATCGCCTGGGTGCACAGGCTATGGCCCAATGCGTCGCCGGGTTCGTCGAAGCGTTGCAGTATCCAGGCGGCAAGATCGAACGAGCGTACATAGATCGGTGCCGGTAGCTTCATTCTCGTGTACTCCGCTCGGTGCGCCGCAACAGCCCGGCGATGGAGGGGATCAGGGTCTGCTCCAGACGCTCGATCAGCGGCTCGGCGGCATTGTGCGGCTCCACCATCAACGCGCAAACCGCGAGGCTGGCGCGATCGCGAGCACGGGAATAGGCATCGGCCTTGGTGCGATAGCCGAAGCGATGACAGCCGACGGCGAGATCGTCGAGGCATTCGCGGATCAATGCAAGCGCGGCATGGTCTTGCGGCAGGCTGTTGCGGCCCGATTCAAAGATCGCGAGGGCTTCGCGGAAGGCGTTCAGGTCGCGCAGCGAATAGCGCGTGCGCGGTGCCACCTGTTGCAATACCTCGTCGGCCACGCCATGCAATGCGGACGCCTTGCGTTCGCGCGCCTGGCGTTGGCCGGGGCTCAGAGGCAATTCGGCGTCGTCAATGACCCAGCGCGTGCCGACCTTGCGGGCGGTCAGACGGCCGGTCTTGATCAGATACTCGACCTGGCGACGGGTCTTGCCGAGCAAGGCGGCGGCTTGGGTCAACGAGAGTTCCATTGGGGTGGCTTGGGGGCAAATCCGACAACAAGTTTAACAATCTTGGTTAATTCATGTGTCGTTGTCGATTAATTTGTGTTTTATATTATTATATTGTCTGATTTTTATCACAATTGTTCAACATTTTTTCGCCAAGAATCAGCTAATTCTTCTTTCTTATTGCGGATCAATGCGGTGATTGTTTACTCATCAATAACAAAATGTCAATAAATCAACGCATCAATGTTCGCTGGCGGACCGAACCGCGAACGCAACGGAACCCGACGCGCACGTGCCGGAGCCCGGGCTGGATCCAGTCCCGGACCGCAGAGCGCAGGAAACCGGGCTGGTTGACGAACGAACCGCCGCGGAGCACCCGCCTCCCGCAATCTCCCCCCTGGCCGGACGGATCTGCCACTGGGTCGCGGCCTCGCTTGCCGTAGCGTTCGGCATCCCAGCAGTCGAGCGTCCATTCCCAAAGATTGCCATGCATGTCGTACAGCCCCGCGGGATTCGCCGGAAACCTGCCCACCGGCGCACTCCGGGCATAGCCATCGGAGCATGCGCTGTTTCCCAAAGATGAATCGAATGCTGAGTTATAGTCGGAGTCCGCACCATTCGCATAACGACACAGCGTTTCCAGCTTCGACGCAAAGGGATAGGGGTTCTGATCGCCCCCCCGGGCGGCATATTCCCATTGGCTCTCGGTCGGCAGATCGGCTCCCAAGGCTTGGCAGAGTTTCCGCGCGCTTTTCCAGTCGATGTCGTCAGCCGGCATTTGCCGCTGATTCGCCGCGGGAATCGGTTGGCCCAGCATCCGCGCGACCTGGCCGCGGGTCAGCTCGGTGCGGGCGATGTCAAAGCCATGGATCAGCACCGGGTGGGCCGGCAGTTCGTCATCAAAGGGCCGCACATGCTCGGGCGTCCCGCTGTCGGCCGGTGCCGAGCCCATGGTAAAGGTACCGGGGCAGATACGAACCCAGTCGATTCCCTGGTCATCGGCCTGATACGCCGGACCGGCCCAGAGTCGCGGCTGGCCGGCCAGCACCTCGACCTGGGCCAGCCGGGCAGGCAATGCGGTCGGCTCGGCGAGCTGCAATGCGCCCTGCACCCGAGCGCGGCGCAGATGACGCGCCAATGCGGCATAGTCGGCGGTGATATGGGCGCGGTGTTTGCCCAGGGATGGGATGGATGCGTGCCCGGATCTGCCCGGCGGCGAGAAAAACAACCATTGGCTCTGGCTGCGGAAGGCCCAGCGCTGGGCCAGCTGTGCCAGGGTCCGATCCGCTTCCGGAAGCTTGACCGGGCCGATCAGCGCCAGATCCACCGCGCCGCTGTCCAGCAAGCGGATCGCAAGCTGCAAAGCGGCGCGGTTGCGCTCCGGGCGGCGATGCCAGGGTTGTGCCAGCGGGGCTGGTGTGGCGCCCTCGCCGGCTTGCCTGTCATCTGCTTCAGGCCAGTCCCAGGGGTCGCCGGCAATCACCGCGATCGACGCTGCCGGCCAGGGTGCCTCCGGCGGCGGGGTGCAGGCGCGGATCGGCTCGGCCAGGGTGCCGGCGCGCAATAACAGGCTGTCGCCGAGGCGCACCGGGTTGATGCGGCGCGGGTCATCGCGATCGCGCAACAGGGGCTCGCAGGCGCGCCGGGCGCGCTGGTGGATCAGGCACTTGCCGCTTGCATGCTCGGTGCAGGGCGCGAACAGCGTCTGGTCGGCCTGCCCGGTCCAGCACCAATGCACATGCAGACCGATGCCGGGCAACCGCTCGCGGGTCGCAACCTGCTTATGCGACGCGGCATACAGCAGATTGCCGGCGGTCTGCACCTGGGCCATTTGCTGAAACAATTCGCCTTGGTAGAGCTTGGCGTCATACAGGATCGGGCCCTCGGAAAGGTGCATGATCCGCTCGCCGATGCCGACCGCTGCGGCCAATGCCAGGCCGAGCATCAGGCCGATGCCCCAGCGGGTCTCGGCCGCGGATCGCGGCTTCGCGCCCGGCTTGGCGCCGGCAAAGCCCATCCGCAACAGGCGCTGGCGGGCAGTGCCCCGAGGCTCCGGACGGCCGCGGGTGGCGGTTGCGATGCTTGCGGCTGCCCGAGCTGGCTCGGGCTCGGGCGCATTGGCGGGCCGGCGCTGGATCGCCCAGCCGGGCAGATGCAGGCCAGTGGGTCGGCGCGGCGCCTCGGGCAGGGACGGCCAAAGCCAGGGCAGACGGATGCGCGCATCCTTGCCGGGCGCTGTTTGCGCACCTGACCAATGGCTGCTCAGCTCGTTCAGCCGCGCGCGAATCAGCGGAGCCAGTTGGTCCGTCTGCTGGTACAGATCCCAAAGCCCCTGCACCGCGCCGGCGGTGCGCAGATCGCCCCACCAGAGATCCAGCAGCAGGCGTTCAATGGTCTGTTCGTAATCCCCGCGGCCCTGCTTCCAGGCCTTGACCTCGGGGGCATGCTCGGCCAGTTCACCGTGTGCCTCGGCCGCCGCGGCGAACTGCCGATGCCAGAAGTCGATGGCAAGCCGAAGCCAGCGCTCGGCCTGGTCGTTGCGCTGTCTGCGGCGGTCATCCCAGACCCAGTCGGCGAGATCGGCCAACAAGGCGCGGCGCTCGGCCTCACTCGGCGCGGCCCTGCCGGGGTCGGTTTCGGCGGCAAGCGCGATCGGCAATGCGCTCGGGTCGATTGCAAGCCGGTCGGCGAGCGCGCGCACCTGCGGCAGGGTCGGCGGCAGACCCGGCAAGGCGCAGACGGCGGCCCAGCAGCGCGACAGCCATGCGCTGGATGGCGCCCTGGATGGGCCATTGTCGACACCGGGCAGAGAGCGGGAGAGCAAGGGTAGTTGGCGCTCGGCGAGCCAGGCCGGCAGCCATGCGGGCCGGATGCAGGTCAGGTGGAACTGGCGCGCGAGGCTCGGCAGGTCGTCTTCCTCGGTGCCATAGTCCACCAGGCAGAGGCGCGGCCAGCCGGCCAATTCGCGCAGGGCGCGGCGCAATCCCGGCTCCCTGTCCGGTCGGCCGAGGGCGCGGCCGATGGAGATGCCGTCGGTGAAGATCGCGACCAGGGCCTGACGCGCGGCATCGCCGAGGTCGCGCACCTCGGCGCGCTCGCGGTTATGGTAGCGGATGCGTTCCGGCAATCCGCGGAAATTGCCCAATCGCACCCTGAGCCCGGCGCGTTCCAGGCGCCGGGCGATCTCCTCGGCCAGGGCCTGGGCGGCGGGGTCCGTCAGGCGCTGATCGAGCCAGAGCCAGACCTCGCGCTCGTAGCGCAG
Organism: Thiohalocapsa sp. PB-PSB1; assembly: GCA_016745215.1. GTDB lineage: Bacteria > Pseudomonadota > Gammaproteobacteria > Chromatiales > Chromatiaceae > Thiohalocapsa. The sequence goes on along the minus strand of CP050890.1, from coordinate 465,871 downwards.
TGGCTCGAAGCGCAGGCTCGGCAGGCCGCCGGCGGCGCTGGCCTGCACCGTGCCTGGGACATCCAGGCTGGTCGTGGTCTGCTCGCTGTCGAAGCGCTGCACGCCCCAGATCAATTCGCGCCGGGCGGCGCCATCGAGCTGGGACGGCAGGCGCAATGCGTTCTCGGTCCAGGTCAACAATGGTTCGGCGTCGGGGTCGAGCTCGGTCCGCCGAAAGCGCGGATGGCGCAATGCGTGGTTGCGCTCGATCAGCCAGCCGAGGCCGAGCAAGGCCGCGACCAACAAGGCGATGGGCGGCAGCCAGGCCTGGATCAGCTCGGCCGGTGCGACCGGCTCCATCACCGCGACCCAGTCGTGGAAGCGCGGGATCGGGATGGCCGGCAGAGCGTCCGGGGCATTTGCCATCGGCTGCCCGGTCTTGTCGTCGAGGATGATCGGCTGGTCCAGCGTTTCCGGCGGGGGGCTCAGCATCCACCAGGCAACCGCGACGATGAGCGCGGAAAGCAGCAGCGCCAGCCACCAGATGGACAGGCGCTGGCCGGGCCGGGTGCGGATCGGCTTGGCTTTGCCGCGCACCGCCTCGGTCTGGCGGCTGCCGGAGCGCGGGCGTTCCGAAGTCTGGCGGGAGCCTGCGGCGTTGTTGGGCGATGGCGGTACAAGACTCTGATCGGAGCCAGCATCGGTTTCGGGCTCAGGCGGGAAGTAGTCCCGAAACAAGCGGCGCACCAGACGACGTTGGGTCTGGTCCTTGGCCAGCAGGCTGACCAGCAGTTCCCGGGTCGCCTCCCAGGACAACCGATGGCCGGCCGGCATTGCCAGCGCGATGCGCTGATAATCCAGCGGCAACACCGGGACGCCGACATCCGGCAGGCGCCGCAACAGCCGGGCCAAGCGCGGGTCTTCGCCGGGAATCAGGCTGGGTGTCTGGGTCTGGGGTGGAGTGATCATGATGCGAGGGAAGCTGCCGCCGGCGAGGAATGGCAAAGATAATGCAAGCGTTGGTTGGCATCAAATTCGGGGTTCAGCTCGCCCGCTGCGTCCGGGTCGTCGTGCATGGCTGATGCGAGGGAGATTCAGGGGCGTGCCTCGCCACAACCTGCTCAGCTGTTCGCCCGCAAGCGGGCTCCTACGTCGGCCGTCCCGTCGGCTTGTAGGAGCCCGCTTGCGGGCGACGCGCGGACTACAGGGCAAGGATCGACCGCGGGTAAACCGTCCGCATGCCTGCGCAGCTCAGGATTCAGCTCGCCCGCTGCGTCCGGGTCGTCGTGCATGGCTGATCCAGGGAGATTCAGGGTCATGCCTCGCCACAACCTGCCCAGCTGTTCGCCCGCAAGCGGGCTCCTACGTCGGCCGTCCCGTCGGCTTGTAGGAGCCCGCTTGCGGGCGACGCGCGGACTACAGGGCAAGGATCGACCGCGGGTAAACCGTCCGCATGCCTGCGCAGCTCAGGATTCAGCTCGCCCGCTGCGTCCGGTCGTCGTGCATGGCTGATGCGAGGGAGATTCAGGGTCGTGCCTCGCCACAACCTGCCCAGCTGTTCGCCCGCAAGCGGGCTCCTACGTCGGCCGTCCCATCGGCTTGTAGGAGCCCGCTTGCGGGCGACGCGCGGGCTACAGGGCAAGGATCGACCGCGGGAAAACCGTCCGCATGCCTGCGCAGCTCAGGATTCAGCTCGCCCGCTGCGTCCGGGTCGTCGTGCATGGCTGATCCAGGGAGATTCAGGGTCGTGCCTCGCCACAACCTGCCCAGCTGTTCGCCCGCAAGCGGGCTCCTACGTCGGCCGTCCCGTCGGCTTGTAGGAGCCCGCTTGCGGGCGACGCGCGGGCTACTCGATAAGGATCGACCGCGGGAAAACCGTCCGCATGCCTACGCAGCTCAGGATTCAGCTCGCCCGCTGCGTCCGGTCGTCGTGCATGGCTGATCCGAGGAAGATTCAGGGTCATGCCTCGCCACAGCCTGCCCAGCTGTTCGCCCGCAAGCGGGCTCCTACGTCGGCCGTCCCGTCGGCTTGTAGGAGCCCGCTTGCGGGCGACGCGCGGGCTACAGGGCAAGGATCGACCGCGGGAAAACCGTCCGCATGCCTACGCAGCTCCGGATTCAGCTCGCCCGCTGCGTCCGGGTCGTCGTGCATGGCTGATGCGAGGGAGATTCAGGGGCGTGCCTCGCCACAACCTGCCCAGCTGTTCGCCCGCAAGCGGGCTCCTACGTCGGCCGTCCCGTCGGCTTGTAGGAGCCCGCTTGCGGGCGACGCGCGGGCTACAGGGCAAGGATCGACCGCGGGAAAACCGTCCGCATGCCTACGCAGCTCCGGATTCAGCTCGCCCGCTGCGTCCGGGTCGTCGTGCATGGCTGATGCGAGGGAGATTCAGGGGCGTGCCTCGCCACAGCCTGCCCAGCTGTTCGCCCGCAAGCGGGCTCCTACGTCGGCCGCCCCGTCGGCTTGTAGGAGCCCGCTTGCGGGCGACACGCGGGCTACAGGGCAAGGATCGACCGCGGGAAAACCGTCCACATGCCTAGTCTCGTCAGCGCAGATGCTGCTGGTCTTCATGGTCCTTGATCAAACATTCCAGACTGGGCAAGGCCTGCAATGGAGCCTCAGCAATCCGTTTTTCCGAGGTGCCGCGGGCGGCGAGCACGGTGAGCCAGATCAACAGCTCGGCGGCACCAGGGGGGCGCGAGCGCGTCTCCAGCCGCCGGCGGATCTCATTGAATCGAACCAGGGCGGCACGGCGGGCGTCGGCGCTCAGGCCCTCGGCGAATTCGTCGGCCCAGGCGTCGAGGATGCGCTCGAGCAGTTGGTCGTCCAGCTCGATGTGATGGACGATACAGCGGCGCAGAAAGGGATCGGGCAAACGCCGCTCGCCGTTGCTAGTGATGATGACGATCGGCGGCGGCAGATGCTCGAGGCGGGCAATGGGCTCGGCCGGCGGGAAGGGATGATCGAAGCGGTAGTCGGCCAATTCCAGCAGCAGGTCATTCGGGAAGTCGCGCGGGGCCTTGTCGATCTCGTCGATCAGCAATACGCATTCGTTCTTGTGCTCATAGGCCTGCCAGAGCTTGCCGGGCTGCAAGTAGCGCGGGTCGGTGCGCAACGGAATGACCGGGGTGTCGTCCGCGCGCTTTTGCACCGACGCGAGATAGGCATCGCGCAAATAGGCGACCGCGTCGAAGTCGTAGCGCAGATCGCGGGCGCTGCTGTCGGAGTGGACCTGGTAATGGAATAGCTCGATGCCGAAATAGCGGCTGAGGAAATAGGCCACCTGGGTTTTGCCGGTGCCGGGGTCGCCGGTCAGCAATAAGGGAGCGCGGGCGGCGATGGCGGCATTGATGGCATTGATCAGATGCTCGGACGGCACGAAGCGCGCCGCACCGGTCTGCAGCCGACGATGGCTCGCGACCTTTGCGCTGGCGGCCAGCCGGGCTTGGGCGGCTTTCGGATCATGACGCGACCAGTCGATCTTGCCAAAGCCGCCATCTGAGTTGCTGCGGATGAAATCGGCTTTGCTGTTCATGGCTTTTGCGCCTGCTGAGGGGTCTGCTGGTCGGCTCTGAAATCGGCATAGCCGTTCTTCCATTCGCTGTAGATCAGGTTGGCGGCGGGTTCGAAACGCCCGTCGGTTTTGCGCACGATATAGTCCACCAGGTCGTCCTCGTTGCCATTGTGCTGATAAAGAGCTTTGGTCAAAAGCTGGCGCAAATCGTTATCCGGGGTGGCATAGAATTCGAGCAGATCGTCCGCGGACAATACCCCGAACGGGTCGCGCAGACTGATATGCTGGACATGGCCGGAATTGCCGCGCCGCAGCACGCTGGAGATATTGCCGTACAGCTGTTTGGCCGTGGGGGCATGCGCGCCTTCGAACCATGCCGCGGGCCATTCGATGCAGGCCCCGGCCAGCAGCCGATAGCCGTGCGGGATCTCCTCGGGCTGGAACAGTTCGGTCAGGGCTTCCTTCCAGCGGCGCATCCAGTCGGCAAGCTGCGTTGGTTCGATCGCCGGGTTCAGTTCCGGGTCCAATTCCGGCTCGGGGTCCGCGCGCAGCAGCCAGCAAAGCGCGATCACCGGCGCGTCCTCGTGCGCCGGGCGCACCACGGGCAGCCCGAGCAGGGCCTGCTCCACCGTCCGGCCGGGGCCGATGCTGAGATCCCTTTTCAGGCGATCCAGCAGATTGTCGGCGCTGTCGCTGGGGCGCATCGAGCAGGGCAAGGGCCGGTTGACGAGCTGCAAGGCGTTGTCGTGGTCGTCGATGAATTGGCGCAACTGCTCCGGAAAGTCGTGCACACAGGCGTCGCGATCGCCGCAGGCGGCGTAGAGCAGCAATGTGCCAGCCGGTCGCTGGGTCAGTTCGTGATGCAGGCGCAATTTTTCGTCGGTCCGGCCGAGCAGGATGCGCACCAGCGCCTGCCTGATCCGCACGCGGATCGGCGCGTCCGGTTCCGGGCGCAGGCGAATGCTGTCGCGATTCAGCCAGCAGCGCAGATGCCGGTCGCCCGTGCGGGCGATGGCCGCGGCCGGCTCGCCGCCCTGCTCGGCGATGGCCTGTATCAGATCGCCGGTGTTCTTGGCGCTGCGCTCCCGGTTGGCCGGGCTGGCGCTTTGGACGATCAAAAGCTGGGTGCGTGTCCGCAGCTGGAGCAATAAGGCGCGATCGAGCTTGTGCCCAGGGCGTTCGAGTAGGTGCAGCCACAGGATCGGTCGGTTGCTCGGGTCTGGATCTGGCCCCGCGCTCGACGCCAGCAGTTCGTCGACGGCGATCTGGTCGCGGCCGAGGTCGAGCTGACCGTCGGCACTGACCTCGGCGAAGCAGTAGATCAGGTCTGGTGTCGGCCTGCGGGCCAGTTCGGCCTGGATCTCGCGCCGGCGGCTGACCCAGGGAACCAGGGTGCGCTGGTCGGCGAGCAGTCGGCGCAGATGGATGCGCACATCGGCCGCGTGCATGCGGGCGCCGAGGGTTGCCTTCTCGTCTTCCGGGACGATGACCAGCGGATTGTCCAGCGCGATGCTGCGCTCGACGCCGTCGGACTCGACCACCTGCTCGATGATCCATCCCTGCGCGCCGAGTCGGCGCCCGCTCTGGCTCAGGCAATGCCAGGGCAGGTCGTTGAGTTCCGCGTCGTGGCAGATGAGCCGCAGCCGCAGGGCGCTTTGGGTGGGGTCCGCGGCGCTCGGATCAGTGGCCGCGGCCGCCGGGCCGAGACGCGCTGCCAAGGCCGCCGGGGTGTCGAACAGGACCGAAAACAAGGCATCCGGACCCTGCTGCTCCAGGCGTTGGCGCAGCTCGCTGAGGCTCGCATTGCTTGGCTCTTGGTGCGGGCTGGGCCAGGTGCCGATCTGCATTGCGTCGCCATTGCGATCGAGTCTAAGGCTCAGGATGGGCGGGCCGTCTTGTCGTGCTGGTTTAGGATCTGGCGGGTTGGGCACCGGGGCGTCGGCCGGCTCGGGAACGTTGGTTGCAAGCTCGGACGGGTTGCGTTCGGGTTGGCCCTGCACCTGCACCACGACATTGACATGCTGCTCCGAGCGATGCTGCCAGTGCTGGCCCGCTGCCTGGCTGTCGCTGCGCGGCAATTCGGTCCAGCGGGCATTGGCATCGAGCCCGGGCCAAGCCTGCCGCAGGATCTCCACCGGGATGACGTAGGACAGCGGATACCATTGATGGCGGGCGACGACCATGCCGATCACGCATTGCTGGCTGGCATCCAGGAAGGGTCCGCCGCTGAAGCCGGGCCGGATGAAGGGTTCGCCTTGATCCTGGATCTGGCGCCAGCCTTTGGCTTGATGACCGCTCAGCTTGCCCTCGGCCCAGACGCCGGTGCTGCCATGCTCGGGAAAGCCGTAGGCATGGCCGATGCTCGCCGGTGGCGGGCTCGCAGCGGGTCGCACCAGCGCCGGAATCTCCATGTCGGGCGGCAGGGGCGGGTCGAGGGCGAGCACGGCGATATCGGCCGGACCGCCGGCGGCATCGGCGGCGGCCGGCGGGCACCAGTGCAGAACCCTGGCTTGGCTGCGGCCGATGCCAAGCGGCGGCAGATCCCAGGCAATGGATTCCTGCGGCCAGTCGCCTGTATCGCGATCACGGTCCAGGCTGGCGTTCACCGCATGGGCGCAGGTCAACGCGAGTCCCGGCGCGATCAGGATGGCCGCGCCGCAGGGCAGAGGCGGTTGCGATGTGGTGACCAGCAGGCGCGCAATCGCGCGCTCGGCGCGCGCTTGGGTGGCGGTGATGGACATGCTGTTCAGCCGGCTCGGGGTCGATCCTGCGCAGCCGGGTCTTCCGATATCCGGCATGGATGCTGTGCGTCTGCCATTGCCTTTGGCTTGGCCGGAAGGCTCCGGCGCTGGATGTCGACCCAGAAGGTATTGTCGGGCTGAAACGGGGCTGAACCGGGGTTGGATGGCATTGTTGGGGTGCTCCTTGGGCTGAGACGGGTCTGAGCTGGGGCTGATTTGGGGCTGGTGTGGGTCGAACCTCGAGGCCCTGTTGTCGGCCGACCGCCGCGCAATCCGGTATAGGATAACCCAGACCGCGCTCGGAAGGTGCGCGCGCAAACCGTTCTTGAATCCACCGCAAGATGCCTCTGCGTCCTGTGCGTCTGTGCGGCGCATCCAGGTGCTGCCTGCGGAGCACCAGCAGGAAGTTCGATTCACCGCAGAGACGCAGAGAACGCAGAGAAGAGGAATGCATTGGCTTTAGCCTAGGCTGTCGAAATGTCCTGAGTTTTGATGCCAAACCGATTCCGGGTCTTGGATTGCTTCATCGAACGCACTGGGGAAGCCTAATCAATGTCGGGGTCGCTATCGGAATCGGAATCGAATCTGCTCATCGATCAAAACAGCCAGCTCGATACCAATCCCTCATTCCGACCTCGGCACCGACACCGACTCAGCATCCAAAAACCGGGAAGCGCTTGTTTTACTGAGACGGCAGATTTCGACAGCCTAGGTTCACCCTGGTTGGCGAGTTCTTCGAGATCACCACCATTCGTCAATACGTCACGGCGTTGCTTGGTCAGAGACGACGAGCAATCACTCCACTCGCGTTGCTCATCGACGCTGATCTGAAGACTGTTTTCGGCATCTTGCCGGGTGAGCGGACCACACAGAACCGGGATGCGTGGTGCAATCCGATTGGCATCCTTGATCTCTCCTGTGCCGTGGGTTTTGGCAACGCCGAACAACGATTCGATGGTGTCTAAACAGGTTTTTGGCTTGGGTGTCGCCTGCCGACTCATTCGGTGCCGCTATCGGCGTCGGTATCGGCGTCGGTATCGAACTGACCAACCCGCTATCCGCCAAGCTCCTCGCTGACCGCGTAGCCAGGCTGTCCGAGCTTCGTGAGCATGGCCACACGACGATCGAGCAGTGCCTTTTGCTTGCCGTTGTCGTCTGCGGACAACGCATCGCACACCAGCAAGCACGTCCTGAATCGCAGCGTACTCCAGCGCCGAGCCTCGTGCGATTTCAAACGACCGGCGGCGATCCGCGCTCGTCGCTTTGTCGTTACCCTCGGCACTGTTCAGCGCGATGGCCTGCGATGCGCGCCTACGATGCGCACCTAAGATGCGCACCTAAGATGCGCACAGGCGTTGATCCTTCGCGTTACGCTGTCCTTTCACATGCTCGCAGTAGCAGTAGGCCCAGCCGACAGACTCGATGGCCTGGGCGATGGCCGAAATAATGGCTAGCAGCGGTTTGCGCTGGAGTAAAATCGCTGGACTGGAGAGAAATCGGTCGATAGTATTTCGCGCATGGTTTCACTGAGCGCGCGGAATCCAGGATTGAATCGACACTCAGCTGTCGGGGTCTCCGCAGCATACGGAATCGATGGATTAATCGCTGATCTCGACGCCAAACTCACGCTCGCCCTTGTCCTGTCCTCCATTCTGATTGGCATCCAACACGCCATAGCCGAAGCGATACGGTCGTCAGCCGACGCCCGGTTCCTTTTGTATGCTGAACGCTGTCCAGTGCCAAGTATTTTAGGATCAACAGCCTGCATCCGATGCCCGCCCGACTCTCCCGCCCCGAAACCCTGTCTGAACGTTGGCAGCAGCGCGCGCCGGAGCGGCAATTGCTGGCCTGGGCGCTGGTGGCGATCGCGCTGGGCTTTTTGATGTTGCTCGGCGCTGGACCCAAGGATGGTCATCTGGTGCGTTGGTTGGACCTATTACCGTTGTTGGTGCTGATGGCCAGCTTTGGCACGGCGCATTTGATCTTTGCCGCTTTGGGTTTTCGCGGCGATCAGCTGATTCTAGCGGTCGTTGCCTTGCTATGTGGAATCGGCCTGCTCGCCCAGTATCGCATGGGTGCGTTCACTGGCGAGCAGGTCAAGCCAATCACCTTTCTGATCCTGCCCGCCGGTGTCGCGCTGATGACCGCGGCCATGGCTTTAACGATGAACGGTCGCTATCGCATGCTGGCGTCCATGATCTGGTTTTGGGCGCTGCTGTCGCTGGTTTTGGTTGGCTTGTTGCTGGTCATCGGTCAACGTTTTCGTGGCGGCGTCTACGCTGTTGGCTTTATGACACCCACCGAGCCGCTCAAATTGACCGTGGTTTTGTTTGCGGCGGCCTTTGTCGACCGCCATGTCAAGGCGCTTTCCAACTGGCCAGGGCTGATCCCATATCCGCCGTTACCGACACTTTGGCCGCTGCTCGCCTTCGCCGGCCTATTGTTGACCCTGCTGTTATGGCAGCGGGATTTGGGCATGATCGTCATTCTCGGCATGGCGTTACTGGCGCTGTTGCTGGCTGGTACTCGCCAGAGCGGCTATTTGATTTACAGCGCGCTGATCGCCGGCATCGGTGGCTATGCATTGTTGGCATTGTTCAGCCATGGTCAGCGGCGTATCGCCGCCTGGCTCGATCCGTTTCAGGACCCCACCGGCAGCGGCTGGCAGATCTTGCAGGGGCTGTCGGGCATGTACGCTGGTGGACTCTGGGGCGAGGGCTTTGGCCAGGCACGACCGCGTTATGCTCCCATTGCCGAGTCCGACTTCATCTACGCCGTTATCGCCGAGGAACTCGGATTTGCCGGCAGTGTCTTGCTGCTCGGCTTTTTTCTGCTGCTGATCGCGCGCCTGTTCAATATCGCAGCCCGTGCTCGCGGTGGCTTCGGCATGCTCACCGCTACCGGCATCGCCACCGTATTTGCGATCCAGACCTTTCTCAATGTTGGTGGTGTGACGAAATTCATTCCGCTCACCGGCATCACATTGCCCTTTATCAGCCAAGGAGGCAGCAGCCTGGTGACCGCCTTTCTGAGCTTGGGTTTGGTGATGGCTATCTCTGATGGCGAGCCGAAGCCAATTCGGGGAAAAACTTCCGCACGGCGATCGCCTGCAAAGGCGACCAGGAAGACGACGACAACTCGCAAGCGAGCCAAGACCGCATTGAATCATCAGAAGTAATCGGCGAGAGGACACTGCTCGTCCGGCATCGACGTTTCGGCAACCTGCCCATACAGCGACTTTGGGCAGGTTGCCGCTTCGCGAAGGCGAACCAGAATCCGGCGCCAGTTGGTCTGTTGCTCTCCGACAATCACCCAACCGGCCAAGATGATTGTCGCTGATCGGATAAAAGAATTGACACCGGACATTCTCAACCTCCAATCAGGGCACAGCTCGGAACATCCTCTCTATCAGGGGTATGCTCGGCGGTTTGCGAAGGGGTGCAGCAAGGCTCTGACCTTGTTCGGGGTCGTATCGTAGATCGGATTGGCAATGGGCATTGGGACGGCTCAGGTGCTTGCACACACCGCTAAGAAGCTGTTTGGAAACTCTTGAAAACGCCTATCCCTGGGGTGTCACGCTGTCGTCAGTAGGCGAATGTCGCCGTTTCGGGCGACATTCAGCATTCGGACACCTGACCGGAGTCGCTTAAGTCATTGATACAGGAATTTCCAAACGGCTTCTAAGGTTCAAGTCCGGCTTCGCGGAGGCGCTCCAGCAGGCGTTCCTTCTCCGCGCGCTCTTGTTCCTTCTCTGCGCGTTCACGCTCCTTCTCCGCGCGCTCGTACTCGACCCAGCGTTCGAGATCCTGCAGATCCTCGAGAACCTCGTCCTCGACTGCCATCGCCTCGGCCAGCTCAGGCTCGGCGATCGCCCGTTGCAAGCGGCGCAACAACGGCCGATAGCGCTCGGGTACCTCGGATTCGTCGATCTCCAGCACATGCCGATCGTCGACAACCAGCCCCTGATCGAAAATCTGCAGCATTGCCTCGATCTCCGTGCGACGCTCGCGGCCCAGGTGCGGGATCTGGATGATCGTGCTGTCGTGGGTCAGACCCTCGATGAAAGGCTCCTTTCTGCTCAGCCGCTCGCCCGTGGTGGCGTCGATGCATTCCCGGCGCACGCGGATCACCGGTGCCTTGGTATATTCCAGGCCGTGACCGAGAAAGTCGATCGTCAGCAGCGGTAGCGCCCGGCGCTTGCTGTATCCGCGCGCCGCATCGACCAGCTCCTGGACATTACGCGGATTGCGATACTGATCCCCCAGGTAACGCCGGAATCGCATGATATCGGATGCGAGCTTCGCCTTCTGGATCTCGATCAGAACCTGGCGGCGCTCGCCCTGGGCATTCTCCACAGTGGCGGCGAAATCGAGCCGATAAACCGTCAGGGAGCGGAGTGCAACGGTGGTGGTATGCTCCTGGGGCTTGAAGTCCAGCTCCACGATCTCCTCCCCGAGGATGGTCGACAACAGCAGCTTGGCGAGCTGGTTGTCTTCCATCAGGTATTTAAAGACGGTGTCGTAGATCGGATTGGCAATGCGCATTGGAACGTCTCAGGTGCTCGCACACACCGCTAAGGTTCAAGTCCGGCTTCGCGGAGGCGCTCCTTCTCCGCGCGCTCTTGTTCCTTCTCTACGCATTCATATTCGACCGAACGCTCGAGGTGCCGATAGAGAGCTTCAGAAAATGACTCTGGCATGTCGACCCAAAATGATCATTTGAAATTAATGAGTTGCGATTATGCAGTTCCAAGAGCTTTTTCTGGAAGACGATAGATCCTCAAGAGCCTCATCCTCGACCGCGGTGGCCTCGACCAGCTCAAGCTCGGCAATCATCTGCTGCAGCCGGCGGAGCAGGGGCCGATGGCGCTCGGGCACCTTGGATGCATCGTCGGATAGGGCATCCAATCGTCCCCATGCATCCAGCAATGCCTATTGAGCAATCGTAGTCCCGTGTCAACGACCGGTCAATGCGCCACTTGAGCACTCGCAAGGCGAATTCGTTCTCGCTGGAATGCGAATTCACCACGAAGAGTACAAAGAAAATAAAAATGCTTGTAACGATTCAGGGGTACTTCGCTAGCGCGTACTCTGGAACCAAGCCATCAACACATCCGCCGAATCAGGAACCTTGACTACGTTCGCTCTTAACAGCATAGGACGATCGGCCTATGCTATGGGCCACCTTCAGTGAAAGAACGGGATGCGGTCCATGAGCAACGACTTCGGTTCCAAAGCGACGTCCGGTCTGTGCCAGGCGATCATCGCCCTGATGCCGCCGCATGACACCTACATCAAGACCCATCTCGGGGGTGGGGCGATCATGCAGCGCAAGCCATCAGCGCGGCGGACTCTTGCCATCGATGTTGATCTTGCCCCACTGGCCCGGTTCGAGTGCCACTATCCGGTCGAGAAGGTGCATGGCTGCGCGCATCGGTTTCTCCGGGAGTTCGACTTCCACGGTCGTGAACTGCTCTACTGCGATCCGCCGTATCCGAACTAACAGAACACCCATTTTGGTTCAACTCGCCGTTGCGCACCCAACTCACCGCCCTTGACCAAGAGACCATCGAGGAGACGGCACATCGGAGGCAGACTAGAACGATGGTCCGAACGCGCTGGTGCGTTCCCCGGCGGACTATCTATGGGCGACGCTGATCGCCCGCCTGTTCGAGATCTCCTGTCCGCATTGCGGCACCGAAGTGAGAATCATTTTCTTCATCACCGAAAGCCCGACACGCCAATTTCGATACCCATACCAACAGCAATCCCGATAGCGATCCCGATGAATGCTTGCATCATCTCGGAGCGCGGGAGCTGGAAGGCACCAGAAATCGGTCAGGATGGGCCGGACTATGCGGCCGCGTCCTTCGCTGGTTCATCCGCTTCCCCTTGCAGCGCCCCAATCGCGCCAAAATCGTCCAAAATCGCATAGACCGCCGGCACCAGAAACAGGGCCGCAATGGTCGCGGTGGTCAATCCGAAGGCGATGCTGGCCGCCAGCGGAATCAGAATCTGCGCTTGCAGGCTCTTTTCCAGCAGCAACGGCGTCAGGCCTGCAACGGTGGTGATGGAGGTCAGCAGGATCGGACGAAAGCGGGCGCGCCCGGCCTGCTTGGCCGCATCCAGAGTCGGCAAGCCGCGCAAGCGCGCCTGGCGGATGAACACCACCAGCAAAATGCTGTCGTTGACGACCACGCCGAACAGCGAGGCCATGCCGACGATGCTCGGCATGGTCATATCCAAACCCAGGGCCAAATGGCCGAACACAACGCCGATCAACGCGGTGGGGATCACCAGCATGACCGTGATCGGCACCAGATAGCCACGGAATTGCAACGCCAGTAACATGTAGACGCCAATCAGCCCGAGCAGCACATTGCGACCAATGGATTGGCCGGTCTCGGCGGATTCCTTGCTTTCGCCCTCCACGTCCAATTGCACACCCGGGAAGCGCTGCAATAATTCGGGGATGAACTCCTGGCGCGCGAGGCCAAGCAGTTCCTGGGCGTTGGCAACTGCCCGATCCACATCCCCCTGCACCGTTACCGCGCGCTGACCGTCCACCCGGTTGATCCGCGCCCAGCCGCGCACCGGCTCGATGTCGACCACCGCGGCAAGCGGGATCAGGACACCATCAGGGCCGGTGACGGTGAAGGTTTCCAGATCCGCCGGGCCGCTGCGATCGCCGGCGGCAAGGCGCAGGTTGACTTCGTAAGTTTCTGCACCCAGCGGAAATTCATCGACCTTTACCCCTTGGTAGGCAGCGCGCAGTTGCTCGGAGACCAGGCGCGCGTCCAGCCCCAACACGCCGGCATCGGGCTTTAGGCGCAGGCGGTATTCGCGCTTGCCGGGGCGTAGATCGTCACTGAGATCCTGTACCCCGGCAAAGCTGTTCAGGTAGGCCTGCAATTCCCCGGAGGCGGCCTTGAGCCGGTCCAGATCCGGACCCACCAGGCGCAGATCGATCGGGCGTCCGCCAGGACCGAAGGCGGGCTCGGTGTATTTGATAGCGATCACATCCGGCAATTCACCGACCGCGGCGCGCCAACTGTTGCGCACCGCATCCAGCGCCGCATTGCGCTGTTCGGCCCCGAGCAGGTCCACGATCACCCGCGCCACATGCGGGCCGGTCTCGTAGGCATCCGGGTTTTCGCCATAGATCAGGGTCACCGATTGCACCAGGTCTTGCTGATCGGGCTGTTGCTCGCGAAAGTCGGCATTGACCTGATCCAGCGCTCCTGCGACCCGTGCCACGATCGCTTCGGTACGCGCAAGCGCAGTACCCTGGGGCAGCAGGATGCGTGCCTCCAGCACATCACCGTCCAGATCCGGGAATCCGACGAACTTGAGCTTGCCGCCCGCCGGCATGGCGATGGCGAGAATGAACAACATGAGTACCAGACCGACGGTCAGATAACGATAGTCCAGCGCGCGGTCCAGCAGCCGGCCGAAGTGGCCGTCGCGCAATGCGTCGAAGCGACCTTCGAAGCCCTGGCGAAAACGCGACGAACGCTCGCCCCGCTGATGCGTCATTTTTGTCGTTTAGCGTCGTCCCTAGAAGGGCAGAAGGTGCTGCATCCATTTCGAAGCCTCGCGACTACAAGCAGGACCCGCACCTACTTGGTCACTTGGTCAGCCCACCTACAATCGAAGAGATGCGCGCAATCTCGTCATCCGGAATCTTTTGGACGACAGCGACCACATGCTCGCCGAACCCAGTCAGGTTGCCAGCGAATGCCTCGATACGCCCCCGTGTCTCGGTGGACATGGCCGCACTCGTCCCCTCCAGCGATTGAATCCAAGCAACGGCGGTCTCCAGCCAGCGCCGAGCCCGTTGCTCCTGCTCGCCATCCCTGGCATCGCAAGCGCCTGGCACTTCGCTACCGAGCTTGGATTCGACGGCAGCTTTCAGGATCGACTGGAGTCTTGCGGTATGGAAGAACACCAGAGAACCAAAAAAGATCCGTCCGGCCTCGTCGATGGGCGCGCGCTCCAGCAGGCTCGAGCGCCAGCCCCAGCTCGCGCGGAAGAGATCGAAGCCCAGCCGGTCCGCCTCCTGCTCCGCATCCAGATAGCCTGGATCGCCCGGCTGCGCGTGCTCGGCATGACCGGCGAGACGATGGCCAAGCTCGTGACTCAGAGACCAGTCGAAGAGCACATAACCGATGTCCTCGTCGAAAGCTGTGAGTTCCTCCGGGGGACGCAGACCCGCCGCGCGCCGGAAGCTCGGCAGTTTGGCAGCGATCACCGCCGCAGCGTCCGTGCGATCCACTTCCAGATCCTTCGCAGGATCGGCGAAGTGACGCGCGATCAGCTCCAGCAACGCCGGGCTCGGTTCTGCTTCGGGCGCGGGCACGCCAGAAGAGTGTCGGCGAGAGGTCACCGCAAGCCATGGATCGACATCGGTGGCATCCCCACCGGCACACCAACAGTAGACGGCCCACCACGCGAGCTGAGACCAATCCGCAAAGCCGATCGGCACGACGATAAAGTGGATACCCTGGCGCGGCAGATAACGCGGGCTCATCATGTCGTAGCGGCTCGTCAAGGAGCCCCGAACCACCACATCGCCCATCGGCGGCAGTCGCATCCCCACACCCTTGTAGATCCGATACAGCGCAGAGAGCTGCTGAAGGACGCGCATTTGAAGGTATGCCTCGTTGCCCGCCCCGTACGCCCTCGGCTCGAAGACCCAACGATAATCGTGGTCCGACAGAAATTCCCGAAATTCTTCGATGTGCTCATACAGCCAGTCGATGGCCGACTGGATCTTGGGCGCCTCGGCGGCTTGATCGTAGATGCGCTCGAGGACGCCCGGGGCCGATCCGTAGGCATCGGCAGGAAACCGCAGCGACTCCCAAACGCTGACAATGCGCTCGGCGGTCAATCTTTCCACGCTTCGGCACAGAGCTTGCGAAGCCCGAGACGTACGACCAAGGCGCCCACCAGGAAAGCGTTCACCGCCGCGCCGATGACACCCGCGACCAGCGACGCGACGATCGCTGCTAGCGCGATGCCGTCCGCCTTATCGTCATCCACAAGTGCACGGAGCGCTGCGTTTCCGCAAAGCGGACCGCGAATACGCGGCAGCAGGCGCTCGAAGAGCTGCCGGCCATTGCCGCTCGCATCCTCACCCAGTGCCCCAGCACCTAGGGCTTGACGAGCGAGCTCCACGTAGAGATCGTCCAAGTCCAACGCGTGCAGCCAGCGCTCGAGCTGCTCGCGGTCCTCTTCTTCCAAACCATCGACCTCGCGATGAGCGTGCGCGAGCAGATCCTCTTTGGTATTGCTATCTTTTGCCATGGAAGCCCTCTAGCAGCGACGGGTACTTGAACCCGACCTGTGTGCATAAAAGAAAGGTCGATGATATTCCAGCGATACCAGACGCGGCCTACCGCCGCCGCCGCAACCACGGCACCACACAGACTTCGTTGGAATCTCCGGACATGGCGCCATCCGCATCCCGCCACCGTACCACGTAGCAGTGCGTCAAATTATGCGACACCGAGCGGTCCGCGAACGCGGTCAAGCCGGCCGGACGATCAATGCCGTAAAGCACATAGTCTCCGTTGGTTCGCCGATACAGGTTGTAGCTGACCGCATTCGGCATCGGTGACCATACCAAATCAACACGGCCTGGCTTGGCGCGACCGTACAGATCGCCGATGGGGCTCAGGCTCTGCTGTACCTCGA
Organism: Thiohalocapsa sp. PB-PSB1; assembly: GCA_016745215.1. GTDB lineage: Bacteria > Pseudomonadota > Gammaproteobacteria > Chromatiales > Chromatiaceae > Thiohalocapsa. The sequence goes on along the minus strand of CP050890.1, from coordinate 449,944 downwards.
TCAGCACGTTGTCAGATGCGGTGTCCTCTCCGTCCGACACATCCAGACGCAGCACATACTGCCCTTCCACATCCGGCGTGAAGCTCGCCAGTATGGCGTTCGCGTTCGAGAGATCGTCGTTGGCCAACGCACTGCCGAGCGGCACCGACACGAAGTACCAGGAGAGCGCCAAGGTCTCCGCACCGCCGCCGTCCGGGTCATGGCTGGCGCCGGCGTCCACCGTGACGGTCTGCCCCAGCGCGACGCTCTGATCCGCACCGGCCTCGGCAACCGGCGGCACGTTCGGGATCAGCGCGATGATGACCACCTGGTCGTCATCCGTCGCCGCGCCGTCATCCACGCGCAGGTTCACCTCGTACTCACCCTCGGCGTCCGGCACGAAGTCCGCCTCGGCCTGATCCGGCGTGCCGATGTTGGCCTCGGTCAGAGCACTGTCCGCCGGCACCCGCACGAACGACCACAAATAATCGAGCAGCGCCGGCCCGTCATCCGGGTCCGTGCTACCAGTGCCGTCTAGCGGGACCAGATCTCCGACATGCACCTGCCGGTCCTCGCCAGCGTCGGCATTCGGCGCGACGTTGAGCGTCGCCGCCGTCACGGTCACCTCGTCCGGCAGGCTGTCGCGCCCGCCGGAACTGACGATCAGCGCGAAGACATAGTCCCCGTCCGCATCCGGCACGAAGCTCGGCTGCACGGTATCCAGGCCCGTGATATCGCTCTGCGTCAGCAGGCTCGCGGCGGGCACCGACACCAGGCCCCAGGCGTAGCTCAACAGCTCGCCCTGCGGATCGAAGGACGCGCTGCCGTCCAGCGTCACCGTGGTCCCGGTCTCGACGTTCCGGTCGTCGCCGGCGCTGGCAACCGGCGTGTCGTCCACCACCGTGATGGTGATCTCGTCGGTGGCCGCCGAATCACCGTCGCTAACGGTCAGCGACAGCCGATACTCACCCTCCACGTCCGGCGTGAAGAAGGCGTTCATCTGATCCGCCTGGTACAGGTCCGCGGCCAGCAGCGCGCTATCGCCGGGCACCGAGACAAAGGCCCAGGCGTAGCCGAGCGGCGATGGCAGCCCGTCCGGATCGGCGCTGCCGCTGCCATCCAGCTGCACCGCCTGACCGAGGTTCGCCTGTCGATCCCCGCCGGCATCGGCGATCGGCGTCTGGTTCGCGGTGATCAGGTTCAGCGTCGCCTCGGTGTTCACCGACGGGTCGGTGTCGGAGGTGATCCGCACCGTCACCGTGCCGCTGCCGAAGGCGCTCATGTCGCCCGTCGTCAAGATGCCGCCCGTCGCCAGGCCCGGCAGTCGGAAGCCCTCGATGGACTGCGTCGCCTCGCCGCGCAGCCCGGTCATGGTCGCGCCGTCCAGGCCGCCGACGGATGTAATTGTGGCGGTGAACCCATCCTCGATATTCCCGGTGTTCTCCACCGCCAAGATCGACGAGCCCGAGCCCGGCGCATCGAGCACCACGGTCGCCGGCTCGAAGGCCGCCATGATGCCGCTGGTCTCGGGCACCGCCACCTCGGCCAAGGCGCGGTCGGATATCGCCGAGTCGCTCCGCGCCGTCGCGATGGCATAGAGCTCCAGCCGGCCCGGCAGCGCTGCGCCCACATCGGGCAGATCGATGGCCACCGTCGTCGAGGCCCCCGGCGCCAGCGTCACCGACTCCGCCGCCGGTACCGCGAACGGCCCGAGCATGCCGGCCATGGCCAGGTCGAAGGTCTCCTCGACAGCGCCGGTGTTGGTCACGGTCAGCGCGACCGCCTCGCCGGGCGCCAGCAGCGCCGGTGTAAGCTCCGCATCGACGCCGATGGCGGACACCGAAAGGGTGCCGCCGACCTGATCTGTCGTGTCCGGGTCCCCGGTCGAGGTGGCCGTTACGGTGAAGGGTACGTCACCCGCCGCGGTACCCGGTGCTGGCGTCAGCTCCAGTTGCACGTAACGGCCGTTGCTGGTGCCGGGCGGGACGCTGACCGAGTCCATGCCCAGCGTGGCGGTGATGCCCGCCGGCACGTCCACGGACAGGTCGAAGGTGTCTGTGTCATCGCCGACATTGGTCAACTGGATGCTGAACACAGCAGTCGTCCCCTGTCCGGCCGTCGCGCTCGCCGGCGTCAGCGCCAGATTGACGCCGACCGCCGGGTCTGCGCCCGCCGGCTCCATGGTCCCGCGCTGGAGCAACACCTCACCTGCCACTTCGCTGGTCGCGCCACCCCCCGTGACGGCGGCAATCACAAAGCCGTAGCCGTTGGACTCGGCATCTCCGGCAACGGTGATGGAAAGCGGCACGTCCAGCGACGACTGCGCGGGGATACTGACCTGCGGAGACATGCTCACCCAGCCAGCAGGCACGCCTTGGAGCAACAAGGTGTAATCGACGGCCTGGTCCGACGGGTTGTCGATGCGCAGCATGTAGTCGGCCTGCCCGCCTGGAACGACAGTCCGCGTGGCCGGCGTCAGCCCGACGGTCTGCTCGCTTGCCAACTTGGTAGCCGGCAAGGTCACGACACCGGTGTCGTCCTGTGAGGTCGTGAAGTCGATCTGCGATGCCAGCGTCACCGCCCTTACTTCCGCGGGCGCCAGATCGGCAGCGGCCATGGACCAGGTGATGGTCTCCTCGGGCCGGTCCGTGTTCAAAGCCCGTTCCCAGATCAGCGTATCGAAGTCGCCACCGGACTCGATCCGCGTCGGCGGGATGTCGAAGGAATCGCTCACGACGGCGACACTGCCGTCGTTCGGCACCCGGACCTGTGCAGAGTAGGTCAGGCCCAAGACCTCACCGATGTCATAAAAGCCGAGGCCGTCGCTGCTCGGCGTAAACATAATGTTTCCGCGTCGACGCATCTCGGCAACACCGGCTGTCACATCGAAATGGCTGATGTTCGGCTGAAGCGGGTCGTTGATGTCCACAACTGTCAGGGCCGGTTGGCCTTCGAACTTCAGCCCACCGAGGGCAGCGAAGCCATTGCCCAGATCGACCAGGGTCGCGGTGGAAAGCGTGGCGCCTTCAATCGGTGTCGAGCTGATCCACTGCAACGCGCTCGGATCGGACGCGTCGTAGGCGCTGATGGAGACATTCGGATAGTCGAATGGTGGCCACTCGAGATCGGGATGGTTGGTTCCAACGACCCAGAGCGTGTCACCGACCAACAGTAGCTCTGTGACGTACTTGGTATCAGGCACGAGAGCTACGCCAACGGCCTCCATCGCGGTTGGATCGCTGGTATCCAGGATACCGATCCGGCCTGCGACCGACGTATCATCACCACCTGAGGCCCCCAGTGCCAAGAGGGCGTGATCGTTTGGTCCAGCGATCGCATCCCAAACCAAGTCCGGCCCCGCCCCGTCCAGCCCCGAGAATCCCCAGAACGAGCTGATCAATGTCGGATTCGTGGGGTCGCTGAAGTCGAACGCGGCGAAGTTCCCTTGCTGGCTGATCGAGAAAAAGAAGCTGCGCCTGAGGGTCCCGAACGCCATGAACACCGTATCACCCTCCCCGTACCAGCTCTGCAAGAAGCGGTAGGGCAGTGTTTGGCTCCCGAGCAACCTGGGTGACAACGGGTCGTCGAGGCTGAACACAAAGCTGCGCAGCGAGCTCGCGTTCTCACGTTCCTGCGCGTTGATGACCAGTTGATCATCGACGATTCGGCAGTAGGAAACACTGAAGTTCTCGATCAAGTCTTCCGCCACCACCGCCGCGACAACCGCATTGCGCGGATCACTGACATCGACAACGGTGACGTCCTCGGTACCGCAGACGTAAGCATAGTCACCTCGAACCACGAGGCTACGGGCCGTCGAGGTCGTATCGATCTGCCCCAGCAGGGTGATCTCCGCGTCGTCGATGACGGTCTGATTGCTGACGCTCAGGGTCGCTTCGGTCACCGCATCGCCCGGCGGCACCAGCGCCGGGTCCAGCGTCAGCTCGGCGAGCAGCGGCAAGCCGACGAACAGGCTGCCCTCCTCGGTTGCACCCGGCACCGGAGTCCCGTCGGCGTCGGAGAGCGAGACCAGAAGACGGTATTGCCCCTCGGCGAAGCCGGTAGTGTCCAACCGCCCGAGATCGATCGGCGTTAAGGTATCCGTCACCGAGGTCGTTACGGTAACAGGCGTCGACCTGAGTACGGCATTGCCCTCGGCGTCCGTCACGCTGTAGCCGGCCTGCAGGGTCTGCTCATGATTGACGGCACTCAGCACGTCCGCGGACACCTGCACCGACCCGCCCGGGTCCGTGAAGCCCGGCGTCGCCTTGACGTTCAAGACCTGCAGCGTCTCCGACCGCGCGAGCACCTGCCCCCGCGCCGTCTTCTCCTGCGCGGAGCCGCTCGGCTTCGCCGTGACCGTCAGCTCGAAGGTCTCGATCCGGTCCGGTGCCGGCGTCACCGTCAGCACCAGCGGCGTGCCGCCCTCCACCGAGGTCGCCTCACCCGGCGCCAATGTCACGGCCTCCATGCTGAGACCAGCGCTCACGCCGTCGGGCACGTCGGACAGACTCAGGTCATAGGTCAGCGTCTCGGTGCCGGTGTTGGCAAGTTGCACGGAAAACCGCGCCGCATTGCCCGGCTGCGCCGTCACCGACGTCGGCCACATGTCCAACTCGAAAGGAACCGCCGACGGATCGTTCCGCAGGAAGCTGCCCAGCGCGCCGACATCCGTCTGCAACTGCGCCAGTACATCCGGGATATCGGCGATTTCCGCGCCCTCCAGGGCATCTCGCGTCGCGATCAACGCGGTCTCCAGATCGACCACGGCAGGGCCGTTCAACTGCGCCAGCAGCCGATCCAGCAGTGCCAGCAATCGATCCCGGTGCTGGCTGTTCTCCGGCTCGCCGGCGAGCGAGTTCACCGCATCGCCTAGGTCCGACAAGCTGCCGGTCAGATTCGGGCGCCCGACGTCGGCCGCCGCGACCGCGGCTTCATAGGCCGACTTGGCCGCCTCCGTGGACGCAATCACGGACACCGCCGCATTCACCTCCAGCGGGTCGCCGGCCAGGTCCTCGCCAAAGCGGGCGGTGACGAGCGCGCTGAGGCTGGTGTTGACCGGGGTGTCGACGGTCGGGGTCAGGGTCAGGGGCGAGGTTAGGGTCTCGCCGATGGCCAGCGAGACCGGGCTCGTGATGCCCTCGACGGTCAGGCCAGCGGACGGGTCCACGATGATCTCGGCATCGTCGATGGGGCCGCTGCCGACGGAGCGCAGCGTCAGCGTCGTCTGCACCGGCACGCCGGGCTCGGTGGCCAGCACCTGCGGGCCGAACGCCAGCGCTAGGCCCTCCACCGCCGTGACCGTGATGCCGCCGGTGGTGGTCAGCGAGACCGACGGGTCCGCGCTGCTGGTGGCGGTGACATCGAAGGCCAGATCCGTGCCCACCGGCGGCACCGCGTCGATGGGCTCCAGGCAGACCCCGACCTCGCCGGTCTGGCCGGACTCCAGCGTGATCGACGGGACGCTGGTGCGGGCGGTGAAGCCGTCGGGGATGTTGTCTAGGGCGAGGGTGAAGGTGTCGGTGTCGGGGCCGAGGTTCTTGATTTGGGTGCGGAAGGCGAATGGAAATAGCAAATCGCGAACCTTAACGCTCACGAGTCTGTCAGCATTGATTCGAATATCAATTTCAGGATGCTCGCCGATTGCACCGTTTAGAGGTGGATCTGAAGCCGTGGATAGTACGATGAACTCAGGAGCAGGAGGATCCAACAGCGCGGCTATGAGCCCATAAAAAACCCCTTGCGAGGCGACGAACGAAAATGTGAACGTTAGAAAATCGTCGGGAATGAGGAGAACTGCCTTTGCTTCCATCGTCACCCCATAGGCCATTGCGCTCATCAAAGATAACGCCAGAAACTTAATCGTCGCTGCGCATTCGCTTTTAATGAAGCACACTATCGGTTCGGCGAGGCTGACTCGAACGAAAGCCATGGATGCCGTTAAAGCCCCGGCTATCCAGCCCAAATTTGCGGCGGAAATCTTGTTCCCCAGCTTATTGATCAGCATATATTCGATCATCCCAAAGTGCTGCCCGCTTGGGGAGAATCCCTGGGTTTCTCCAGTTTGCGGATCGACCTCAAACCAAGCAAATTCCGACACGCCACCGACGGACACATAGGCTGAAGGAGCGATAACAACTTTGCCGCTCATGATCGACGAGAAAATTCTGGTGATAATCTCCGACGAGTAATTTGCTTCGGAAAGCAGGGCTGTATTTCCAGAATGCCAAAGGGATATAGCGACATTTTGCTCTTCAGCTAGCTGAAAAACCGTCACCGGACTGACAATTTTCAGCGCTTCTGGGTTCTCGGCGCGACTGATAATGCTGCTCAATATCTCATGTTCTGCTACCTTAATGACAAGGCCCCGCATCAAGTTGAAATCGAAAAGAACCCTCGCTGTCTGCTCCGGCGAAAGAAGCGGGGCGAGTTGCATCAGTACTCCGTCAATAGAAAAATGCAGTTTCGGGGGGATGTTGTTTGATTCCAAAACATTGTGATCAAGCTTTGCTGTAACGGAAACAATCTGCGGGCTCCGATAATACGCTCTGAGATTATAAGATTCAGCCATAGGTATCAATTCTTGTTCGGAGCGCAGAGCAAATGCATAAGCTTGCGCGCGGCCTGAAGCGGCTAGATATCTGCTTGTAAGCCGCTCTGCTTTAGATATCAACTCAGCTTGATAAGGCTTACTCTGGGTATCTATAGACGCGAATTCCGCTAGTAAACCTGCGCGTTCGGCCTCAATCCGACGAGCGATCTGAATTTGCCCAGGCAACGCGCTTTCGCCTTGCAGGTTGCCGTAAATATATAGAGTTGTCACTGCGTGCTCGGAAAGTGTAGGATTCCGCGAATCGGTAGAAACGCTGATTGACCCGCCGTGCAGTCGAACGCTGTGCCCAATCTGGTCTACCAACCACCGCTCATATGCTTCAGACCCCCCACCCGGCGCAATCACATCCATCTCCAACAGCACCCCGGTCAGCACCTGACTGCCGAACGGGAAGTTGGTGAACTGCTCGAAGTAGTCGTCGCCGCGGATGATCGGGTCGTCGCTGAGGTCGGTGTCGTTCTGGCCGATCAGCAGGTAGGGCGAGTAGGTGTAGCGGGTGAGCGTGAAAGCCGTGGCCTGGTGGTTCCAGGTATCGACGAAATGCCCGATGCTGACCGGCTTACCCACCAGCTCGACGGCCGCAAAGGTATGCTCCAGCACCGTCTCCGGCTCGATCTCATAGGCCCCGCCGAAGGCGAACAGGCTGGAAAGCTGCCCGCGCAGCTCGGCCTTCAGGCGCACCGTGACCTTGTGGCGCAGCGCGTCCGGCACCTCGGCGAAGGTCTCGGCGGCAGTGGCGAAGGTGTCGCCGGGCAGGGCCTCCGGGAAGGACGGGTCGAGGGGGGTCAGGGCGTCGCCGTACTCCACCCAGTAGTGTTGGCTGGCCTCGGCGATCAGCTCCGGGTCGTTCACCGGGTCGGCGCGCTCGGCATCGTCCGGCGGGCAGCCGAGGATGACGGTGGGGTTCGGGAACATGGACGCGATGAGCCGCTGGGCGTCCGGGGTGCCCAGGGTGCCGCCGACATAGCGCGCCGGGATGCCCGAGATACGCAACAGCCCCACCAGCAGGCTGGCGCGGTCCAGGGCGTTGCCGGCGCGGCTCCACAGCGTGCCACGGGCACCCCGCAGCGAGCCGTCGTAGGTCTCGAAGCCGATCTCGTCGCGGACGAAGGCGAAGATGGCCTCCGCGTCGTAGCCCAGCGCCGCGGCCTGCTCCATCAGGAAGGGGTCGTTCAGGTCCGCCTCGGGCGTCGAGAAGATCAGCGGATCGGCCCCCTGCGCCAGCACCGGCGGTGCCAGCAGATCGAGCGGGCTCCAAGCGGGTTGCGGCAGCAGAGCGGGATGAATGAGCGGCGGCGGTGCCGATGCCCACCGTGGGAAGGCCTGGGCGACACCGAGGGCCGCGGACCAGATGCCTTGCAGAATGAAGGTCAGCACCAGCGTGCCGACCAGACCCTTACACCAACGCGATGCTGTCCAGCGCATAGCAGCCCTCCGGCCGTGGTTGTGTGTCAAATATCAAGCCGGCGCGGCGCATCAACAGGCGTTTGCCGACCCTGTGAAATCAAAAAAGTAAAAATCGTGATCCGCTGTATGGGATCCCACTCAGTGCCGCTCTGCCGGCAGCATTCGATGACCGAAGAGCCTTGCGAGGGTTGCGAACTTAACGTTTGCCATCGCCGCCAGCGCAAGACTCAATAGAATCAGACCCCAAGGGGAAGGAGTTGGAATTGGCCTGGCATTTGCCGGCACGACGCTAACGGAGCCGTTCATAGAGAAGCCGTCGCCGTTGCTGGCCGAAACCTGACGCAGGCCGCCGATGTCGTTCTCGCTGATTACGAAACTGGCGTTGAGCTTGTCGCCGACGCCAAGCCCAGCGATCTCGAAGCCGAGCGCGAGACCCACATCGTCCTCGCTACCCAAGGGTACAGCATTGTTATCGCTCAGGGTGCCGATCAGCAGTTTGTCCAGCAGGCCTCCAGCACCGTAGGGCTCGGCGATTTCCCAGCTGTCCGGACGTGGATCATTGGCACCGGAGCCGTCGACGGCGATCAGCTCACCATATTCGTTGAAGAAGGGCACACCGACATCGGCGTCCAGATAGCCGAAGAACCAGAAGGTCTCGAGCGCGAAGGTGTTGCGGTTGGTTAAGCTGTAGGAGACTTCCCCGAATCCGTCGGCATCGAGTCCGTTTTGGAATTCGACCTCGAGGTTCGCGGACTCGAATTCGTTATAGCCGGAACCGATGCCGGTCTCCTGGAGGCTGTTGTAGCTCGAGTCGCGCGGGTCCGGGTCCAGCTCCGCTGCTGTCAGAAAGGCGGCAAATTCGGTGATGGACAGTGAGGCTGCATGCGTTATCGCACAATGGGCAAGCAGTGCAATAGACAACCCGATCCGGTTGAGTTGTGACATTTTCATGACGAGTTCGGGCAATCCAATTCAAAAACTCAGTGATTTTGAGTAGGATAACCTCGGCGGTTAGGATCGAGCAAGCGCGATTGCGAATCGGCCACCTGGGCAACTCTATCGGGGACTTGAATGATAGGGACTTGACCGTGCCGCGTTACACTTAAAGATCAGCATTGACTAGAAGCACTCTCATGATACGGACGCGAAGCGCGGTTAGGATAGACCAGCGCTGCTTGAATGCTGCTCTATGGCCAAATTAGCGACGCTCTAGACCTTCAAGGAACGTAAAGCTCTGCTGTTTTTCGGTAGGGTCTTTTTCCCGTACGGATTCGCATGTCCACCATCCGTTTCTTTCTCGAATGCGGCGGACGGATTCAGGGAATAGTGCGTTGAGAAGCCCGCGTTGAGCGTTCAATACCTTCCGATCCTGCTCGATGTCAGCAAAGCGTCGGACGATGTCGTCCATCGGGCCGATCTCGACCCCGAGCCAATGCCGCCGCTTCAACTCGGCGGCCATGTAGGTCGTGCCAGCCCCTCCGAACGGGTCAAAGACGAGATCGCCCTCGTCGGTAGAGAGCTCGATGACTCGATCCAAGACCTTGAGTGGAAGCTCATTGGCGCCGTTGCGCCGCTTGTATTTGGCGTGGCGGACCGGCGCGATGTCCCACCAAACGTCGGTCAGGTTGACGCCCTTGGGATTCATCTTCGCCTTGTAGCCGCCGTAGTCGCGCAAGTCCCCAGCGCAGTGGGGGCAGACTTGCATCGGGAGGCGGTCCGGGTGGAAAACGCGTGCCTGGGGTCCTTTGACGAAATAGAGCAGCGAGTAATGGGAGGGATAGAGGCGACCCTGTATAGGCAAGCTGTACTTGATATCGACGGCAATCCAGTGGACAAAAGTGAGGCGTCCGCTGAGGAAAGCGGCGATTTCAGCGTTCCAGCGCGGGAGGTTCCATAAGAATAGCGCCCCTCCCGGCTTGAGGATGCGGATGCACTCCGACAGCCAGGCCTCGCACCAATCCAAGTAGCGTTCGGTCTTTAGATTGTCGTTGATGCTGGACGGGTACAGCTTGTTCAAATTGAAGGGTGGATCGGCAAAGATGGTGTCGACTGAATCGCTGTTCTGCACGCGCATGAGGTCTATGCAGTCACCGCGGTAGAGCCGACCCAGGTCGGTCTCGAGCACTAGCTGAGGAGCTTGCGCCTGCTCTTGTGCCGTCGCTTGCGAGGATTTGCGGCCTTCTAGGAGATCGGCAATGCGGCCCGCATGGGCTTGGATTGCACCCAAGGTCTCCCGATCCAACCTGCCCATGGCAAGCATCAACTCGAGCTCGCTCGAGCCCGCCAAGTCAAGTACAGGCGCCAAGTCCTCGCCAGAGGGCAAGATGTTGGCATCGTTGTAATAGCGCAGTCGGGCGACCGGGATGCCACTGCGTTTGGCGGCGGCGGTAAGCTGACGGCGGTCGCCGGGATCGATGCCGAGGGCACGAAAGAACAGGTCAGAAACGCTCATGGATGATCCTCTGAGATTCACCGCCGCATGTTAGCACGCATCGGGACGGATTGACGACTATAGTCCGTCGACCATTGTCCGAGTAGGGGCTAGCCTTGTGCCTTCGATACCTGCGGAGCTAAGCATGCGTCCTGAACAAGCCTTTGGAATCGTGCTGCGCGACATACGGCAAACAACGGGCCTATCGCAGGAGCGACTGGCGTTGGAGAGCGAGCTTGACCGGACCTTTATCTCGCTGTTGGAACGCGGTCTGCGTCAGCCTTCGCTATCGACGATCCTGCAGCTCGCCGGTCCGCTCGGCATCCCGGCGGGGCAATTGGTGGCCGCCGTTGTCGAGGTGCTGGGCCAACAAGGGGATGATCGTGAAGCTTCTCGAGTATCACGACATCCTTAACCCAGTCCTGTTCAGCCGCTCCCCGGCCCTACAGCAAGCCTGGGTCGATGTGCAACAGGCCGTAGCTGCCACAGACTGGCCGCACGGGACGGGTAGCTTCTCCATTTATCCGGAGAGCGGTAAGAAGAGTAGAGAGGGCAACGGGGTCAAACTGATCAAGGTGCCCTGCATCCGGGCCTTGCATGCGCGAGGCTGGATGACCGAGCGTCTTCCCGATGTCGGCTCCAGCGTCCTGCGCACCGAAGACCTTGACGCGCTGAAATCCACGCCTGATGGGTGGATCGCCTTCGAGGGGGAGACGGGCAATATCTCGTCGAGTCACCGCGCCCTTAACAAGCTGTTTCTGACCATGAAGGAGACCAACACGATCGGGAGTTTTCTGGTCGTGCCGAGCAATCGCCTGAAGCTGTTTCTGACCGATCGTATCGGCAACATCGGTGAGCTTGAGCCCTATTTCAGCCTGTGGCGCGACTTGACCGGAATCGACGGTGCGTTGCGCATCCTTGTCGTCGAGCATGATGCCGAGAGTTTCGACGTGCCGAAGATCCCCAAAGGCACCGATGGTCGGGCATTGCGGTAATCGCCGCCGTTCGACCGGCGCTAGCGCTCTCGTGATCCCTGCGTCGATCATGGGCCAGCTCACCCTTTACGCAGAAATAGGATGTATTCGTCGCGCATGGTATTGGCAATGCCTTTTATCGATCGCGGGATGTGTGTGGCGTATGAAAAGCCAATGGCCTCGGCTTGCTCGCGGAGTGTCTGATGCAGACCCATAACCTCTGTCGCGGAAACTCCAAGGATCTTGCTCAACTGATTGATATTGGTTCCGATCACAACGACGCAGTACCGCCCAGCTCGTAACACGCGCATGCACTCCTGTAGCACAGTCTCCATGTCTTCCAGGTAGCAGGCATACTTGTCCGCCTGCTTTCGCCCTCCGCGTAGCCCGATCATCGCGTTCTCCAGTTCAGCTCGGTCGACGTTCAAGGCTGAGAGATGAAAGGCGTCATTTTCCACGTAGTCAATGGCAAAGCTGTAGGGTGGCGAGAATAGAATCGCATCTATCGATGCGTCGGCAATATCCATTCGGCGCGCATCACCTTGCCTCGCATCCACGTCGCCGAGCGCGAAACCCTGTGCCGCGCGAACGTGCTGAAATTTCCCGCAACTGTGCAAATACCGTCCCAATATGCCTCGGAATTGCTCCATGGGCGGTCGACGCCGCGAGCGTTGCGAATATCCCATGGCATCGAGAAATGCGAGCAGCAGCAGCGAGTAGGTTTCAGCAGTCTCCGCATCCCGCAGCCTGTGTCCCGCTACGATGTACTGCGCCCCCTCTTCCAAGATACGGTCTATTTCAGGAACGTTCCTTTCAACATGCATACTGCCCTGCTTAGCAACACCATAGCGTTGCGCAAAAAACCGGAAAGACGTCTCGATATTCTGGAGTGCAAACTCGGCGCGCTGCAATGACATGCTTAGTAACGGTTCACTAACAAGTTAAACAACGCCATAGCGTGACTAGGATTCGCTGCCGCTGTCGTTGCTTTCGTTGTCGTTGTCGTTGTCGTAATCGTCATCGCCATCGAACACAGAAGTCTCTCGAATCTCGTGCTCTCTCAGCCCGAGTTGTGTGCGCATGGAGACGATCCGAATCAACATCGTCTTGCCTTGCTTGTCTTGAGCAACAGTCAGCACTTCACAGGCTTTCAGGCAGTCCAGAATCGATGCGCATGCCAACGCCGAACCACGCGCAATCTCGACATAGCGGCGCCGATCAGCATTGGTTCCCTTGCCGTTGCCTTCGGCGATAGTCAGAGGAATCGACTGCGAGGCGCGCAGCCAACTGGTCCCGAGCATGGCGATCGATGCCGTTCAGACGCTTGGCCACCTTGTACGCCCAAGCCACGTACTGGATCGACACCCTAAGAACACCGAGTTGCTCATGTCCGAATTGCATTTTGTATTCGATTACGACAACGACAACGATAACGATAACAAGAACGAGTTGACATGTTCACGTTATTTCTGAATTGTTCCTTAGAGGCTGTCCGAGAATCAAAATAAGACACAAGATATAGAGTGCAAAACTCGATTGTAGGCGCCACATATTGTGCGTGCTCTGAGTTCTCGGACAGCCTTCTAGTGCTTCGGTGCAGATGTTCCGAGACAGTTTCCGGTCGTTGTCGTTATCGTTGTCGTTGTCGTTGTCATAATCGTCTTAGCCGAATGCTCGATAACGACTACGATTACGACAACGACAACGACAACGACAACGACAACGAACCGCCTCGGGATTTCTGTACCGCTCCACTAGACCGATGGTCCGGACGCTCTGGCGCGTTCCCCGGCGGATTATCTATGGGCGACGCTGATCGCCCGCCTGTTCGAGATCTCCTGTCCGCATTGCGGCACCGAGATGAGAATCATTTTCTTCATCACCGAAAGCCCGACACGCCAATTTCGATACCCATACCAACAGCAATCCCGATAGCGATCCCGATGAATGCTTGCATCATCTCGGAGCGCGGGAGCTGGAAGGCACCAGAAATCGGTCAGGATGGGCCGGACTATGCGGCCGCGTCCTTCGCTGGTTCATCCGCTTCCCCTTGCAGCGCCCCAATCGCGCCAAAATCGTCCAAAATCGCATAGACCGCCGGCACCAGAAACAGGGCCGCAATGGTCGCGGTGGTCAATCCGAAGGCGATGCTGGCCGCCAGCGGAATCAGAATCTGCGCTTGCAGGCTCTTTTCCAGCAGCAACGGCGTCAGGCCTGCAACGGTGGTGATGGAGGTCAGCAGGATCGGACGAAAGCGGGCGCGCCCGGCCTGCTTGGCCGCATCCAGAGTCGGCAAGCCGCGCAAGCGCGCCTGGCGGATGAACACCACCAGCAAAATGCTGTCGTTGACGACCACGCCGAACAGCGAGGCCATGCCGACGATGCTCGGCATGGTCATATCCAAACCCAGGGCCAAATGGCCGAACACAACGCCGATCAACGCGGTGGGGATCACCAGCATGACCGTGATCGGCACCAGATAGCCACGGAATTGCAACGCCAGTAACATGTAGACGCCAATCAGCCCGAGCAGCACATTGCGACCAATGGATTGGCCGGTCTCGGCGGATTCCTTGCTTTCGCCCTCCACGTCCAATTGCACACCCGGGAAGCGCTGCAATAATTCGGGGATGAACTCCTGGCGCGCGAGGCCAAGCAGTTCCTGGGCGTTGGCAACTGCCCGATCCACATCCCCCTGCACCGTTACCGCGCGCTGACCGTCCACCCGGTTGATCCGCGCCCAGCCGCGCACCGGCTCGATGTCGACCACCGCGGCAAGCGGGATCAGGACACCATCAGGGCCGGTGACGGTGAAGGTTTCCAGATCCGCCGGGCCGCTGCGATCGCCGGCGGCAAGGCGCAGGTTGACTTCGTAAGTTTCTGCACCCAGCGGAAATTCATCGACCTTTACCCCTTGGTAGGCAGCGCGCAGTTGCTCGGAGACCAGGCGCGCGTCCAGCCCCAACACGCCGGCATCGGGCTTTAGGCGCAGGCGGTATTCGCGCTTGCCGGGGCGTAGATCGTCACTGAGATCCTGTACCCCGGCAAAGCTGTTCAGGTAGGCCTGCAATTCCCCGGAGGCGGCCTTGAGCCGGTCCAGATCCGGACCCACCAGGCGCAGATCGATCGGGCGTCCGCCAGGACCGAAGGCGGGCTCGGTGTATTTGATAGCGATCACATCCGGCAATTCACCGACCGCGGCGCGCCAACTGTTGCGCACCGCATCCAGCGCCGCATTGCGCTGTTCGGCCCCGAGCAGGTCCACGATCACCCGCGCCACATGCGGGCCGGTCTCGTAGGCATCCGGGTTTTCGCCATAGATCAGGGTCACCGATTGCACCAGGTCTTGCTGATCGGGCTGTTGCTCGCGAAAGTCGGCATTGACCTGATCCAGCGCTCCTGCGACCCGTGCCACGATCGCTTCGGTACGCGCAAGCGCAGTACCCTGGGGCAGCAGGATGCGTGCCTCCAGCACATCACCGTCCAGATCCGGGAATCCGACGAACTTGAGCTTGCCGCCCGCCGGCATGGCGATGGCGAGAATGAACAACATGAGTACCAGACCGACGGTCAGATAACGATAGTCCAGCGCGCGGTCCAGCAGCCGGCCGAAGTGGCCGTCGCGCAATGCGTCGAAGCGACCTTCGAAGCCCTGGCGAAAACGCGACGAACGCTCGCCCCGCTGATGCGCCAGAGAATGATTCAGATGATGCGGCAGAATCAGGAAGGCCTCCAGCAGACTCACCGAAATCACCAAAATCAACACAATGGGCATGATACGCAGGATCTGGCCAATCTCCCCGGAAATGAACGCCAACGAGCCGAACACCAACAACGTGGTCGCAAATGACGATAGGATGCCAGGCAATACCTCGCGCGAGCCCTCGATGGCGGCCTGGGCCGGGCTGTCGCCACGGGACATATGGGTGGCGACGTTCTCGGCAATGACGATGGCATCGTCCATCAGCAGTCCGACGCCGATCAACAATCCGACCATCGAGATCATATTGATGGTGATATCGAACAGGGGCAGCAGAAACAAAGCGCCGAGAAAGGACACCGGCAAGCCCATCGCAACCCAAAAGCTGTAGCGCAACCCGAAGAACAGCCAGAGTACCAGAAACACCAATATCAGCCCCTGGGCACCGTTGCGTACCAGCATATCGAGCCGATCCTGCACGACGGAGGCGCGATCCTGGGTCAGATACAAGCCGATGCCGGACGGAGTGGCATCCTGCTCTCCTTGGACAAAATCCTTTACCTGCGCAAGTAGGTCCAGCACGTCCTGATCGCGGGTCTTGGCGATGTCCAGCACCGCGGCGCGTCGGCCATCGATCAGGATTTTCTCCTCGTCAAGGTCGAAGCGATCGCTGATGACGGCGATCTCGCCGAGACGGATATTGGCACCGCTTTCCCCGGAAATGACCACCAGATCGCGAAAGTCTCCGGCGCGCTTGCGCTGGTCGTCAAAGCGCAGCAATAGATCCTCGGCATCGCCCTGCAATCGGCCGGCCGGACTGCTCAGGCTTTGCCGGCCCACCGCATCGGCAATATCCTGAGCGGACAGGCCATATTCGCGCAGCCGCCAGGCCGGGATCTCGATCCGGATGTGATGGTCGGAAAAGCCCACCACCGTCACCTCGGCCACATCGGTGCCGGCCAACAGCCGATCCTTCAGATCTTCGGCATAGGCCTTCAGATCGACGACGTCCTCGACCCCGGTGACGGCCAGCGAGATCACGGGCTCGGTGCGGCCGAGTTCGGTGATTACCGGCGGCTCGATCTGGTCCGGGAAGTCGTCGATGGCGTCCACCTCGGACTTGACATCGTCGAGGAAGCGCATCATGTCAGCCCCCTCGCGCATCACCGCGGTGGCGGTGCCGATGCCCTCGCGCGACTCGCAGCGCAGCTCGTCCAGATCGGTGATGCCCTCGATGGCGTCTTCCAGCCGGCGGCAAACCGCGTCTTCTACCTCCTCGGCGGTGGCGCCGCGATAGATCAACTGCACCTGGACCTGGTCGTTCTGGATCTCCGGCAAGGTTTCGCGTTGCAAGCCAGGCAGGGCGGTGAGGCCGAGAATCATGATGGCGGCCATCAGCAGGTTGGCCGCGGTTTGATGACGGGCGAACCAGGCAATCATGGCGCGTCCTTCAGGGCTTGCAGTTGTGCCGCAAGCTCGATATCCGGTTGCGGGTCGAGCAGCATGCCGTCCACCGCGGGCACCAGATCTGACAACACCACTAGCTGGCCCGCCTCCAGCCCGGCGCCGATGACGCTGTAATCGCCCTGATCGAACAAGACCTGCACCGGTTGACGGCGCAAACGCCGGTCATCATCCACCAGATACAGGGCCCCATCGCGTACCGCGGAGCGCGGCACCACCACCCGCGGACCATGACTGTACCCGCGCAACAAGACCTGCACGAACATTCCCTTGGACAACGGCGGACGCAGGCCGGGGATGATTTTCTCGAAGGGCCGGTCCACCGCCACGACCACGCCCATGGTGCGGGTGCGTGGGTCCACCTGATCGGCCATGCGCACGAATTGCGCATCCCATTCGGCCACCGCATCGCCCAGGTCGAGCCGCACCAGCGGATCCAATCCGGCCAATTCCGGCAACATCTCGCTGAGCCGGGTCGGGTCCAACACCGTTGGCGGACGATCCAGGAACAGGCGCCGCAGGCTATGCAATGGCACCTGGACATCCATCTCCACCCGGTCCACCGAATCGCCCTCGAACAGAACCTGGCCGACGCCGACATATTGATCTGCCTCCACGGCCAGATTGGCGATGCGCAGTTCGAACGGGGCGCGCACTCGGGTGCGCTCCAGATCGCGCTCGGCGCGCGCCACCCGGCTCTCCAATAGTCGCCGCTGGGTCGGGATCAAGGTCAAGGTATTGCGCAGATTTTGCACCGAGCTGTTGCTGGTCAATTCGGTACGCTCGGCCTTATCCACATCGCTGGCGGACGCAGTGCCCTTGTCCGCCAGCTTTCGCAGCCGCTCCAACTCCTGTTTGGCCAGATCCCGATTGCGCTCCTCGATCTTCAATGATGCGCGCGCGTTCTGTTCCTGCACATCCAGCTCCGCCAGCTCGGCCTGCGCCTGGGCCAGCGCCAGCTCATAGTCGATCGGGTCGATTCTGAGCAATTCGGTACCGGCGGCCAGAATTTCCCCGTCGCGCAAGCGCGGATGTATCTCAACGATACGCCCCGCCACCTGGGCGACCGCCTTCCAGACCCGCGCCGGGCGCACGGGACCATAGCCCTCGGCAATGGGCGCCAATTCCACCGCCTGCGCCTCGACCACCCGCACCGGCCGCGCCGTCTCGCCCAGATCCGTCTGCACCGGCGGCTGCCGGCTCAGGACCATCCAAGCCAGAATGGCAATGCCGATGGCAATGGGTGGCAAAATCAGCCAGGGGTAATTTGGTTTCGATCGTTCGGCGTTCATCACGGGACTCCGGTTTGCTGGTGATTTCCATCTGCGGCAAGGTTCGGGTTTTTTTGACCGCCACCTATCCTAGCAGTCCATCCTGAAGCGCAGGTTCTAAACCAACAACTTCATGGTTTCTTCACGCTCTCTGTCCAGTTTCTCCATGTTGCTCGCGCAGACTGTGTTTGTACCGAGCATGTTTGCCGAAAGACAAGGCCGGTACCAAACCGAGTCCATTTCGCGATTAACCTGGAGTATTGAACCATGATGAACAACACCGCCCTGATCACCACCGCTTTTTCTCTGACTCTGATCGGCGCCACCCTGATCGGCACGGACAGCATTGCCCGCGGACCCGGCGGGTATGGCGGCTGCCAGCAGGGCCGAGGCGGACCACCTCGGACCGAGCGCATGACCCTGCTGGAGCGTCTGGACACCGATGGCGACGGTGTTATGAATATGCAGGAATTCATCGACGGCCATACGGATAAAGCCGAGCGTCATTTCGATCGCAAGGACCGCGATGACAACGGCCTATTGTCGCTGGAAGAGTTCACTACCAGCGGACGCCGCTATGGTCGTGGTCCGGATATGGACGAGTTGGACCAGCAAGTCCTGCAGGCCTGCATGGAGGAAATCCTGGGCTACGAATTACCCGTTCGCCCAAACTCGGAAGCTGCCTTCGCCAGCACCGACAGCGATCTGAACGCATCGGTGGATCTGGATGAATTTCAGACCGCCGGACTGTTGCGGGCCGAGAAGCGCTTTGCGCAGATCGATACGGATAGCAATGGTTTGCTGACCAATGCGGAATTGCAGGCCTTCCGGGCAGAACGGCAGCAGCATCGAAATGCCCATCATCGCTGCGTAATCGAGCAATTGAACATGGAGGATCTGCTGAACCAGCCGGCATAGGTTTGATTATCCGCGGAGAACGCCGAGAAGCGGGCACTGTTGTTCTGGCATCTTTGTGCTCTCCGCGTCTCTATTTGGCCAGTTGGTCATGGTTATTCACAAAGATGCATCATTACGAATTTAATTGTTCTAACTAGTAGTAACAATAACTCCTGTGCAAAATCGCTCAAAGGAGTTTTTTTCAAATTTATTCAGGATGTTGCGAGCTTTTTAAGCTGTGGGTCTGGAAGCCTCGGTTGTGTGGGTAATCTGTGGATACATTTGGATCATCGAACGTTGCACAGCTTGTCCACAGTGCTCGGGGGTAGTTGTCAACCCCGCTTTTTGCCAGGGTTGCAACCCGCCCAGCGCTACTTGACCGGGATCGGGATGGAAAAGACATGACATCGGGGCATGAGAAACTTGACGTTTACTGGGTGCCGCCTTCCAAAGATGTAAGGATTCACCACACAGATGCAGCGTGCGCAGAGGGGTCAAGGCTAATGCAGCTCTCTTGGTGATGGTGCAGAAACAAGCTAAACAGGTTTTTGGCTTGGGTGTCGCCTGCCGACTCATTCGGTACCGCTATCGACGTCGATATCGAATTGACTAACCCAATATCCTCGAGCTCCTCGCTGAGCGCGTCGCCAGGCTGTGCGAGCTTCGTGAGCATGACCACGCGACCATCGAGCAGTGCCTTTTGCTTGCTGTTGTCGTCTGCGCACAACGCATCGCACACCAGCAAGCAGGTCCTGAATCACAGCGCACTCCAGCGCCGAGCCTCATGCGATTTCAAACGACCGGTGTCGATCCCCGCTGGTCGCTTTGCCGTTACCCTTGGCCATGTTCAGCGCGATGGCCTAGGATGCGCACCTACGATGTGCACAGAAGTCGATCCTTCGCGTTACGCTGTCCTCTCATATGCTCGCAGTCGCGCTATGGCCCAGCCGACAGACTCGATGGCCGCACGCGAAACGTCGAGCTTCTCATGACCGAATGGCATAGGGCGTTTTCTCTCTCGATTGCGATTCCGATTCCGATTCCGATAGCGACCCCGACCCCGATTGCACTCTGGATGACTGGGTCTTTGGTCATCCACAGTGATGTACTATTGCGAGCTCAACATTTTCAACCACTACTGAAATGCCCCCCTTTACCTGAGGTATGCCCAGATAATCTGCTGTTGTAACAACACCTTGTAATGCCCTATCGGTAAGGCTCTGTTCCTTGCGTTCGACTGTCGGCGGCGTCGGCCTAGTGCTTCGGTGCAGATGTTCCGAGACAGTTTCCGGTCGTTGTCGTTGTCGTAATCGTAATCCTAATTGTAATCGTCTTAGCCGGATGTTCGATAACGACCACGACAACGACAACGACAACGAACTGCCCCGGGATTTCTGTACCGATCCACTAGTCGCCCGAAGCGGGCTTCCACGTTGGTCGTACCCATCTGCTTGTAGGAGCCCGCTTGCGGGCGACATGCCGGCTACACGACAAGGATCGACCACGGGAAAACCGTCCAAGTGCCAGGGCCGGTTCGTGGGATTGCTTCAGCTCCTGTGCACAATGCAAAAAAAGCAAATTTTTACCTTTATATTCAATATTTTGCCAAAATTCCAGAGGATGGATCTAGACGCCTTGCCACATGGTTGATCTGTGAATGAATTTAACTACTCTAAGGTTGTACGGCTCATCCACGGTTTGTTGGAGCGATTGCCGATCTTGATGGCGTTGGCGTTGTTTGCCGTAGTTGCCTCGCAACTGGTATCACGTGAACTCGATCTGGTGGTGTACTGGCAGGGGGCGCAGCAAGTATTCATCCATGGGGTGGAGCCCTACACCCGCCCTGATGGCGAGGGCTTGCCATTCACTTATCCGCCGACGGCGTTGTTTTTGTTCTGGCCGCTGCATGAACTGTCATTAGAACAAGCCGGCCAGTTGCTGTGGACATTGAATCTGGCGCTGGCTCTGGTTGTGTTGTTTTGGTTGCCGAGGGATCTGGCCTGGACCGGCACTGCCGATCCGTCGTCGCGGATGGCTGGGGATCGGCTTCGACGTTGGGGGCCTTTGTATGTGGCCAGCTTCGGCGGGCTGTACTTGACACTGCATTTTCATCAGTTGAATCTGCTGCTGTTGCTATGCCTGTGGATGTACTGGCGGGTTTTGCGACGTGCTAATGCAATGCCAGGAGCGCTGTCCGCGTCCCATTGGCTTGGCCAGCTCGGTGCCGGTGCGGCGTTGGCATTCGGTAGCGTTGCCAAACCGCATTATGGATTGTTGTTATTGGGCGCTTTTGGTTGTCTGCGTCGGCCCAGTAGGCTCGGCCCGAGCGTCAATCTGCTGATCGGTGCGGTCGTCGGCGGTGCCCTGTTGCTGATCCTCAGCCTGGCTCTAGTACCTTCCGGGAGTTGGTCCGAATGGCTGGCCCAGGTGCCAGGCAGCACCAGCTATACGGCCTTGCCTCCCGGACACAGCAGCATCGCTGCGCCCTGGAACCGCAGCATCGCCGGCGAGGTGGCGCGCTGGCTGGTGCCGAACAAGTTCACCAAACCCCTGGCGCCGAATCCGGAGCTGGCGGCCTTATTGACTACGGCAGCAGTGCTGCTGTTGACCGTTACCACGGGCTGGGCTCTGTTGGGCTCGCTGCGGACGCGCGCGCGTCGCTGCGCTGCCGGCCTGGGTCCGGACCCCATAGCCGTCGATTTGGAATTGTCGTTATTGTCGCTGTGGGTCTTCCTCGCCGCGCCGGCGAGCTGGACACATCATTTGGTGATGTTGTTGCCGGCGGCTCTGGTGCTGCTCCGCGATGCGGTGCTGGATGCGCGCGCCAGCGGCCTCGGTCGTTGGGCGGCCGGTCTGGTGCTGATGGTATTGGCATTGACCCTGGACGATCTGATTGGGCGCGATCTGCGTATCGGGTCACCGGCCCTGCTGGCATTGATGACGATCGCGGTGTTCGGGCTCTGGCTGTTGTTGCTCGAGCGGCTACTGCGGCATCGGGCGCAGTAGGTCCGCTATGGCTTTTCACAAGGTGCGCAAGTGTGCATTTGAAACTTTCTCCAGGGCGTGTTGGGCGGGTTGCATCCAACGATAGACGAGAATTTCAATTCGCAATGTTAATTAAACCAATGCTGACCACAGCTTTGTCCGCGGAGTTAACAACGCGGTCACCACAAACAAAGCCACGAAGCATCCGTGCGGTCCCTTCCGCGCCGATCAACTGCACATGGCAGGGCAACCGAGTGGCATGCAACAGGCGCTGCTCGCTATGTCAGGTCCCAATGGCTTGGTGTTGAAGGTAGGCCAGCGGCAATCCATCGGTTTCTGTAACGATGCGCAACTGCTCCAGTATTGGCCGCGCGGTGTTGCGCTTGATTCATTGGGAAAAGCGCTGGAGCACGAATCGGCCCTGCGAACGATCAGGAGCAATGAGGGTTTCAGGAAGGCGGCGCATCGAACAGATCCGGCATCCGCGCATCCTCCGCGGATCGCGGCGGGCGCAGCCCGAAGTGTTCGTAGGCAAGCGTGGTTGCAACTCGTCCGCGCGGCGTGCGCATCAGGAAGCCCTGCTGAATCAGAAAGGGTTCGAGTACATCTTCGATAGTGCCGCGCTCCTCGCCAATGGCCGCGGCCAGGCTCTCGACACCGACCGGGCCGCCATCGAATTTCTGCATCACGGCTTGCAGCAGGCGCCGGTCCATGTGATCGAAGCCGAGGCCGTCCACCTTCAGCATGCCGAGGGCCTGGTCGGCGACGTCGCAGGTGATCTTGCCGTCCGCTCTGACCTGCGCATAGTCGCGTACCCGGCGCAGCAAGCGGTTGGCGATGCGTGGCGTGCCGCGAGAGCGGCGCGCGATCTCCGCGGCGCCGTCCGCGTCGGTCTCGATGGCAAGGATACGCGCGGAACGCCGCACGATGGTGGCCAGATCCTCGGCCGAATAATACTCCAGCCGTTGTACGATGCCGAAACGGTCGCGCAATGGCGAAGTCAGCAGTCCTGCCCTGGTGGTTGCGCCGACCAGAGTGAATGGCGGTAAGTCCAGCTTGATGGAACGCGCCGCCGGGCCGTCGCCGATCATGATGTCGAGTTGAAAATCTTCCAATGCCGGATACAGTACTTCTTCTACCACTGGGCTCAGGCGATGGATCTCGTCGACGAACAGCACATCGCCGGATTCCAGATTAGTCAGCAATGCCGCCAGGTCGCCGGGTTTTTCCAGCACCGGACCCGAGGTCTGGCGCAGATTGACCTGCATTTCGTGGGCGATGATGTGCGACAGCGTCGTCTTGCCCAGACCGGGCGGGCCGAATACCAGGGTATGGTCCAGCGGTTCACTGCGACCGCGGGCGGCGTTGATGAAGATTTCCATTTGTTCGCGCACCGTCGGCTGGCCCACATAGTCGGCGAGCCGGCGCGGGCGGATGGCGCGGTCCAGCGCGTTTTCTTCATCCGCTGGGGCTGGGCTGATCAGGCGATCCGGGTCGCTCATGCCGGGGTCGAGCGCGTTGTGCAGATCGCCCGCGCGGTCTTTGGTCGGCACATGGCGCGAGTTCTCGATATGGACATCGGAACATTCGCAACGGATGGGGAGAAAACCGGGGTGTCAAAGGTTGATTTTATCATTGGTGGCTGTTGTTACCTGGTGCTGCCGTGTCGATTGAAGCATAACTTGGCTGGCTCCCTGCAACCTGAACGCGCTAGGATGCAACCCGATTCGCGCGCCAGCGCCATCGGCAGATTGTAACCGGCATCAGCCGACATCACCCAGCAGGATTCCGAAACCCATGACTAAACCCGCCGACGGACCCGCCACCGCCCCGATCGATGCCAGTCGCCGCATGGCCGATTCCGCGCCCGACGAGACCGGCGGGCGTTGGAGTCGCGCCTGGATCGCATTGCGCGATCGGCGCGTGGTGACCATGTTATTTCTCGGCTTTTCTGCCGGTATTCCGCTGTTGCTGATTTTTTCGTCTTTGTCATTGTGGCTGCGCGAGGCTGGCATCGAGCGCAACGCGGTGACTTTTTTCAGCTGGGCCGCGCTTGGCTATTCGTTCAAGTTCGTCTGGGCACCGCTTGTGGACCGATTGCCGTTGCCATGGCTGACGAAACGCTATGGGCGCCGTCGTAGTTGGTTATTGCTGGCGCAGATCAGTATCATCACCGCCATCGTGCTGATGGCATCGGTGGACCCGGCATCGGGATCGGACAGCCTGTTGCGCATGGCGCTGGCGGCGGCGATGCTCGGTTTCTCAGCGGCAACTCAGGATATCTGCATCGATGCCTATCGCATCGAGTCCGCTCCACCGCGCATGCAGGCGATGCTGTCGTCAGCCTATATCGCGGGTTATCGCATCGGCATGGTCACCAGCGGCGCCGGGGCCTTGTTTTTGGCCTCTCTGTTCCTGTCGTCGCCGGAGCAGTATTCGTATACCGCCTGGAGCCTGACCTACACTCTGATGGCGGGCACCATGCTGGTGGGCGTGATCACAACGCTGATCGTGCCAGAGCCCGATGTGAAGCGTGATCTTGCCTATCGCTACGCGGGTGCCGACTATGCGCGGCTGGTAGCGGTATTCGCCTGTGCGGCGGCGGCCTTTGCCGGCAGCTTCTTTTTCAGCAGCGTTACCTTCAGTGCTGCCGGCGAGGCGATCGGAGGCGGTGCGTTGACAAGCTTTTTGCTGGAGGCGGTGCATTTTGCATTAGCCATCGCCTGCGCTGTCGCTGTCGGTTGGGCGCTGGTGCTGGCCGGCCTAGTGAACAAGGATATGGCACGCGAGACCTGGGTGGCGCCGGTGCTGGATTTTTTTCGCCGTTACGGTCTCTCGACGGCATGGCTGCTGTTGGCGCTGATCGGATTGTATCGGATATCGGATATCGTGCTTGGCGTGATCGCCAATGTGTTTTATCAGGATCTGGGCTTCTCCAAGCCGCAGATTGCTCAAGCGGTGAATACCTTCGGCGTGGTGGTTAGCATCGCCGGCGGTTTCCTCGGGGGGTTATTGGCAACCCGCTTCGGGGTGATGCGCATTCTGATGTTGGGTGCCGTTTTGTCCGCGGCGACTAATCTATTATTCGTTGTTCTGGCCAATGTCGGGCTTAGCCTGCCGCTGATGTATTTGACGGTGGCGGCTGACAATCTGGCCGCCGGGCTTGCCAGCGCGGCTTTTGTGGCATTTTTGTCCAGCTTGACTAATGTGTCGTTCACGGCCGTACAATATGCCATCTTCAGCTCGCTGATGACCTTGCTGCCAAAGGTGCTTGGAGGTTATTCCGGCAGTATTGTCAATCATCTTGGTTATCCTGGTTTTTTTGTCTTCACCACCCTGATCGGAGTGCCGGTGGTGTTTTTGGTGTGGCTGGCTGGGCGCAAATTGGCCCTGCGCGAGGCCGAAACCCTGGTTTAACGGATTCTGCCAAGGTTCCAGATCATTCGTATGGTTTTGCCGTTAGCATGGGCTTTAGCTGCGCATATTAGCGCGGATAGTGGCCAATAGTGCGTCTTGGCCTTGCTGATACTGTGCTTATTCACCGGTCTTTTTCTCCTTATAACAACAGTTGGGTTTTCGTAAGTGTTCGGACAGCGTAGGCTATAGGGCCTGCGCTCTTCGGCGCAGGGTCGGCAAGCGTCGCCTTGGAGGGCGCGATGTCGGCGTTCATCGATTACCACCCTACCACCCTAACGCCATTTGTCAGGAGTACTATCTGATGTTCCTTGGTTTGATCTTCGCCGTACTTTGCGGCCTCGCTGCAATCGGCTATGGCTTTGTGTCCATCAAGTGGATACTTGGCCAAGCCGAAGGCAATGAACGTATGAAGGAAATCGCTGGTGCGATTCAGGAAGGCGCAACCGCGTATCTGAACCGCCAGTATCTGACCATCACCGCCGTCGGCCTGGTGTTGATGGTCGTGCTCATCTACACCCTCGATTTGGCTACCGGTATCGGTTTCCTGATCGGGGCCGTGCTGTCCGGCGCCGCCGGCTACATCGGAATGAATATTTCGGTGCGCTCCAATCTGCGTACTGCCGAAGCCGCTCACCAGGGCATGAATGCGGCATTGCAAGTGGCGTTCCGCGGCGGTGCGATCACCGGCTTGCTGGTGGTTGGCTTGGCGTTGCTGGGAGTCGCCGGCTATTACATCGTGTTGGTGCCGTCCGATCCATCCGATATCGAGGCGCAGCAGCATGCCCTGCATGCCCTGGTGGGTCTTGCTTTCGGCGGTTCGTTGATCTCGATTTTTGCCCGACTCGGCGGCGGTATCTTTACCAAGGGTGCCGACGTAGGGGCGGATATCGTCGGTAAGGTCGAGGCCGGTATCCCGGAAGATGATCCCCGCAATCCAGCGGTTATCGCCGATAATGTCGGCGACAATGTCGGCGATTGCGCCGGCATGGCTGCCGATCTGTTCGAGACCTATGCGGTCACCGTGGTGGCCACGATGCTGCTTGGTGGCCTGTTACTGGGCGAAAATGCCGGGAATGCCATCGTCTATCCGCTGGTGCTGGGCGGGGTGTCGATCATTGCATCGATTATCGGTACTTACTTCGTCAAGATGAAGGAAGGCGATACCAGTGTTATGGGCGCTTTGTACAAGGGCCTGATCGTAGCCGGCGGCATTGCCTTTGTGTTGTTTATTCCAGTGACCTGGATATTCTTGCCGGAGTCCATGCCGATCACCGGCTCTGACGAAGTTCTAACCCGCCCGGGCCTGCTGGGTGCCGCCAGCATCGGGCTGATTCTGACCGGCCTGATGGTGATCATCACCGAGTATTACACCGGAACCGACTATGCGCCGGTCAAAACCATCGCCAAGGCCTCTACCACGGGTGACGGCACCAATGTCATTGCCGGGCTGGGCGTATCGATGAAGGCGACCGCCGCACCGGTGTTGGCGATCTGTGCCGCTATCTTTGGTTCCTATGAACTGGCTGGCCTGTACGGCATCGCCATTGCCGCTACCTCCATGCTGTCGATGACCGGTATCATCGTTGCGCTGGATGCCTATGGACCCATCACCGATAATGCCGGCGGTATTGCCGAGATGGCTGAGCTGGATGAGAAGATCCGCAATATCACCGATCCGCTGGATGCGGTAGGCAATACCACCAAGGCTGTCACCAAGGGTTATGCCATCGGTTCTGCCGGTTTGGCGGCCTTGGTTCTGTTCGCCGATTTCACCCATGCATTGTCTGCCGAGGGCAGGATGCTGTCGTTCGAACTCAACGACCCGGCGGTATTGATCGGCCTGTTTATCGGCGGCCTGGTGCCCTATCTGTTCGGAGCCTTGGCCATGGAGGCCGTTGGGCGCGCCGCTGGCGGTATTGTTGAAGAGGTTCGCCGCCAGTTCCGTGAAAAACCCGGCATTATGGATTACACCGACAAGCCGGATTACTCCAAGGCCGTGGACATGTTGACCAAGGCCGCCATCAAGGAGATGATCATTCCATCATTACTGCCGGTCATGGCACCCATCGCGGTGGGCTTTGGCATGCAATGGCTGATGGGGGGCGATGCCGGCGCGTTAGCGCTGGGTGGCATGCTGATCGGTACCATCGTCACCGGCATCTTCGTGGCCATCTCGATGACCGCCGGCGGCGGCGCCTGGGACAATGCCAAAAAGTATATTGAGGACGGCAATTTCGGCGGCAAGGGTTCCGATGCACACAAGGCGGCGGTTACCGGCGATACCGTCGGCGATCCCTACAAGGACACCGCTGGCCCGGCCGTGAACCCGCTCATCAAAATCATCAACATCGTTGCGTTGTTGATTGTCCCTCTGTTGTGATGAGCCAGTGATCAGACCAGTGATCAGGGCGCTATGATAAAAACCTTGTGATCAGAGTCTGATCCGGCTGTAATCGACAACCCCGGTTGCGGCATTGAGCCGCATCGCCGGGCGGCGATGCGGTAACACCGCGGCTGGGGTTGCTGCCAACGAATCACGCCACCAAGCCCGCGCAGCGGGCTTTTTCGTTTCCTTGCGATCTCCGCCTTTTCAATCTTCCAATACGAGGAACCGCACCATGGATTTGCGCAATATGCCCCGGGGCGATAATGTCCCTGGCGAAATCAATGTCATTATCGAGATCCCGTCTCATGCTGAGCCGGTCAAGTACGAGATGGACAAGGACACCGGCGCCATGTTCGTCGATCGCTTCATGTCCACGGCCATGCATTACCCGTGCAATTACGGCTATGTGCCGCATACGTTATCGAAGGATGGCGATCCGGTGGATGTGATGGTGGTGACGCCCTATCCGTTGATTCCGGGCTCGGTGATCAAGTGTCGGCCGGTAGGCGTGCTGAAGATGACCGACGAGTCCGGTGACGATGCCAAGATCCTGGCTCTACCCATCGATCAATTGTTCAAGGGCTATCGCAACATCGAGAGCTTCCGCGATCTGCCCGCCCACCTGCTCGATCAGATCGCGCACTTTTTCGAGCATTATAAGGATCTGGACGAAGGCAAATGGGTGCGGGTGGTCGGTTGGGGCGGTCGCGAAGATGCCCGACAGGAGATCATGGACAGCGTTGCAATGTTCGAGAATGCACCGGAAAAACCCAAGTTCTGAAGCGGGTTCGAACGCGCGCGGCAAGCGATACCGTGCTGGTTCGGCGCATGCTGACATGCCTTGGTGCGCGGGCCTTGCAGGTGCTCCCGCGCTGCTGCCTCGAACAGGTCGCTCAAGCTGATTTCACCGTCGGCTGCATTTCCACCGGACAGTTCAGCGAGCGCGCGATCAAACAGAGTTTGTGGGCTTTGTTCAAAACCCGTTCTGCTTGCGTTTCCTTGCCGGCTTCCACGGTCAGTTCGGGGCGGATCAGAATGCGCTTGAAGCGGTAACCGGCCTTGTCTTCTTGCATCAATTCACCCGCTGCGGTGGAGCGGTATGCCTTGACCTCGAGCTTCGACAGCCCAGAGATGACCATCACGTAATTTGCCAGACAGGTCTCGGCGGCTACCACCAGCAGGTGTTCCGGGCTGTAGCGTTCCTGGCTGTGCGGCGAGCCTACCGCAAGCGGTGGTGGTCCTTCGATGATGGTCTCGCCTGCCTCGGCATTTCCGCTCCATGTGTAGGCGGTGTGATATTCCAATGGCAGATCGCTCATGCTGTGCTCCCGGTGGGCTGATTGAGAAAATGGAAGAGTCGGCTCATGCAAAGGTATCCCTGTAAGTTTCGCGCAGGATGTTCTTTTGTACCTTGCCCATGCTGTTGCGTGGCAGTTGGTCGACCATCATCACCCGCTTGGGCTGCTTGAAGCGGGCAAGGCGATCTTGCAGTCCGGCGATCAGCGATGCCTCGCTGATGTCAGCGGTACTGTCCGCGACTACCACCGCGGTCACTGCCTCGCCAAGATCCGGATGCGGCACGCCGATCACCGCGGATTCCTTCACCCCCGGCAAGGCATCGATTTCGGTCTCGATTTCTTTCGGATACAGATTAAAGCCGCCGGAGATGATCAGATCCTTGGCACGACCGACGATGGTCACTCGACCGTCTTCTGCCATGGTCACGATGTCTCCGGTAATGAACCAGCCATCGGGTCGGAATTCCTGCATGGTCTTTTCCGGCATCTGCCAGTAGCCTTTGAATACATTCGGGCCGGTGATTTCAAGCACCCCAGTTTGTCCGGCAGGCAGCACCTTGCCTTGCTCGTCGGCAACCCGCGCGCTAATGCCGGGCAGGGGGAATCCCACCGTGCCGGCGATACGCTTTCCGTCAACCGGGTTCGAGGTGATCATGCCGGCCTCGGTCATGCCGTAGCGCTCGAGAATGCGATGGCCGGATCGCCGCTCGAATTCAGCATGGATCGCCGCGGGCAATGGCGCCGAACCGGAGATGAACAGCCGCATATGGGCACAGAGGTCAGGCTGGAAGTCGCTGTGTTCCAGCAATCTGGTGTAAAAGGTCGGCACGCCCATCATGACCGTTGCCCGGGTCAGGTTGGCGATGACCTGATCGGTATCGAAACGCGGCATAAACAGAACCCGCGATCCACCCAGCAATGCGCAGTGCAGGGCGACGAACAGGCCATGCACATGAAAGATCGGCAATGCATGCAACAGCACGTCATCTTGCTGCCAGTGCCAGTGTTCGAACAGAACCTGGGCATTGGTCGCGAGATTGGCATGG
Organism: Thiohalocapsa sp. PB-PSB1; assembly: GCA_016745215.1. Lineage (GTDB taxonomy): Bacteria > Pseudomonadota > Gammaproteobacteria > Chromatiales > Chromatiaceae > Thiohalocapsa. Next base: position 420,076 of record CP050890.1, on the reverse strand, counting down.
CTGAGCATCGCACCCTTCGAGCGTCCGGTGGTACCCGAGGTATACAGGATCGCGGCCAGGTCATCGCCATCCAGCTCGGCGATCGGTTCATATGCCGGGAGTGCCCGCGCCTGATCGAGCCATTCGCCGCCGCCATCGGCATCCATGCTGAGTACCTTGGGCACCTGACAATCGGCCGCCAGCGCCGCCAGTTCGGCCTGCTTCGCCGATGCGCAGACAAACAGCCTTGGCATGGAGTCGCGCAGGAAATAGCCGACCTCGCTGGCGGTGTAGGCGGTATTCAGTGGAATGAAAATCGCCCCAGCGCGCAGACAGGCCAAATACAGCATCACCGCATGGATGGATTTGTCCACCTGCACCACCACCCGATCAGCTTTCTGGACTCCGAGTTGCCGCAGCAAGGCCACCATCTGTGCGGTCTGCTCGGACACTTCGGCATAATGCAAACGACCTGCGTCGGCAGCGTCCAGGAACAGTGCGTTTGGATCATTGGGAAAACGGTCGCGAAACAGCGCGTAGAGATTGGCATTGCTCATGCTCGTCGAGACCTCGTTATACAGTGAGCGACTTTCGGGAGATAGCATCCCGTTAAAGAAATTGGTAAGCCATGCGTCCAGCAAGGCAGCATAAAAACACCGCAAACAGGCGGCGCAGAAGCTTATCAGGCAGTTTATGCGCGACGGTTGCGCCGATCGGGGCAAATACCAGGCTGGCCGCCACCACACCGCCAAACACCGGCAGGTTGACATAGCCGAAGCTGCCCGAGGGCAAATCGGCTTTGTCTTGGCCACCGAGAATGTAGCCGATTGTCCCACTCACCGCGATCGGCAAGCCAACCGCGGCCGCGGTTGCAATCGCACGCTTGACCGCGACCCCGCAATAGCTGAGCAAGGGTACATTCAAGGCGCCGCCGCCGATACCCATCAGCGCCGAGATGATGCCAACCCCGATCGACAATGCCGCCAGGGCAGGATTTCCGGGTAGTTCACGGTGAGCCGATAGACGCCCGAAGGCCATCTGTATCGACACCAGGAACAAAAAGAGCGTAAAGGCGGCATACAGCGCATTGCCGGGAATGGTGGCCGCGGCCCAGGCGCCAAGTAAGGAGCCGATGAACGCCGCCGGCCCCATAACCGAAAACAGCATCCAGTCCACCGCGCCTTTGCGGTGATGCGTGTAGATGCTGGCGATCGCGGTGACGACGATGGTTGCCAATGAGGTGCCCAGGGCCATCTTGATCGCCAGGCCATGTTCGACGCCCTGCCCCTCGAATAGCCAGAGCACGATCGGCACGATGATCACACCGCCACCAATTCCGAGCAGACCCGCCATGGTACCCGCGATCGCGCCGGACAGCAGCAGCACGGGCAGATCCATCAGGATCTCCCCGCCAGATGTTGGCAAGGCTTCATCGGCTTGGTCACAGGTCAACCATAGGTACTTTCCATAAAGGTCAGAGCCTTTTCCTTGGTCTTGAAGAAGTTGTCCCGGCTCAGCATATCAAAGAACTTGCCGCGCGCCAGGGATTGATAGATCTGAGACTTGAGGCTGGAGAAATAAATTTCGACGCCGCTTTCGCGGAAGTTATCGATCACATCACGCAGGCGCTCCTCGCCGGTCACGTCGATGTCGTTGATGCCGCTGCCAATGACCAACACCGCCTTGGCCTGTGGATTCTGTGCCCGCGCTTCCAGCAGTACGTCTTCAAAACGCGAGGCATTGACAAAATTCAATGAGCCATCGAAGCGCACGGCGATGAAGTTCTTTCCAAGCGGTTGCAATCCGCTGCTGCTGATGCCGACCAAGGTGCCATCGGGCTCGCGGCCGATAATGTCCGTGCGCGGTGCCATGGTGCGCACCAGGAACAGCACGATAGCGAGTCCGGCGCCGAGCAGAATGCCATTGGCCAGTTGTGGCGCCATCGCCAGGGTTGCGATGAAGGTGATGATGCCGACGATGGCCTCCTGGCGTTCGATATACCAGGCGCGGATCAGAGCACGCACATTGATCAGCCCAAACACCGCCATCATCACGATCACCGCTAGCACCGCCTGCGGCAGGTGATAAAGCAGCGGGGTGAGATAAAGCAAGACCAATACCACCGCGACCGCGCTGATGATCGCGAACAATCCGGTCTTGGCGCCACTCTTGGCTGCCACCGCAGAGCGCGAGAACGAACCGCTGACCGTGTAGGAGCTGAAAAAGCTGCCGACCATGTTCGCAAGTCCCTGGCCGACCAATTCCTTGCTGGTGTCGACCCGCTCGCGGGTCTGCGCCGCGATCGCCTTGGAGATCGACGTTGCCTCCATGAAACCGATCAGTGCCATGACCAGGGCCGAGGGCAGCATCACCCAGAACATGCCCATGTCCAGGTGCGGCACGTTCAGGCTCGGCAAGCCTGCGGGGATTTCGCCAACCACTGCTCCGCCGCCCATCAAGGTCAGGGTTTCGCCCTGCACCTTGGCGATACGCCAGTTACGGCCATCTGTCGCCAACTCCTCGGGCGTTGCGCCCTTGCGGAAAAACAAGTCCTCACCGTCCGCGGTGACAACATGCTCAAAACGCAAATTATGCAATGACACCTGACGCTCATTGTTAGCCAACTTGCGCTGCGCCATCTCGCGATTTAGCACACGCAGGTCGGCCTCCAGCAAGGCCTGCTCGGAAAAGCGAGCCTCATCCTTGGCGGCAGCCACGGCACGGATTTCCTGATTGATGCGCGCCGTTGTGTTGGCCAGCGAATCGATCGCGCGTGCGGTGGAGGCATAGTCTTTCGCCAAGACCCTCGCCTCGGCATCCTGGATGCTGTCGACATTGACGGTCTGATTGCGCTCGAAACTGATCGCCCAGCTGACGGCCGTGGTCACTACCACCGCTAGCAATACACCAGGCAGTTTCGGTGCGAAGCGTTTAGTGCCAAAAATGATGGCGAAGGTGGCAAGGGCAAACAATAAAGTCGGGATGTGTGCGTGTTGCAGCTGTGCAAATACAGTCCATAGATCTGCGACGAAATGATCGGTGCGTGGAAACGGCACATTCAAAATCTTGCTCAACTGCGACAGTCCGATGATCAAGGCCGCGGCATTGGTGAAACCAATAATGACCGGGCTGGACAGGAAATTGACCAAAATGCCCATGCGCAGCAGCCCAAGCACCAGGCGCAACACACCCACCATCAATGCCAACATGACCGACAGGTTGATAAAGGCCTCGCTGCCCAACGGAGCCAGCGGCAATACCGCCGCCGCCGACATCAATGACAACATCGCCACCGGACCGGTGTGCAACTGTGGCAGGGAGCCCCAGAGCGAGGCCACGATCACCGGCAGAAAAGATGCATATAGGCCATACACCACCGGCAATCCAGCGAGCTGGGCATAGGCCATACTCTGGGGGATGAGCACCAATGCCACGGTGATACCGGCGATCAGATCTGCCCGCAGCGTGGCGCCGCTCATCGGGAACCAGCGAACAAAAGGAAACAGGTTAGTTAACAGCGCAGGGTACATCGGATTCTGGCAATTTGAGTTTGGACTGAGTGAAAAGCCATACAGTTTACCTGATAAAAGCCATTTATCCGATAGGCGTATTCAGCTAGGTGTATCCAGCTTTTGAATCGAAGATCGTTTCTGCTGAAGACAAGCGGCTGGTAAAGAAACGCCGATCACGACCCCATATAACCCATATGAATGGCGACCTCCCAAGCACCAACGACCTACCTTCGCTGCTCGGCAAGGCAATGCTGATCGCAGCCTGGATCGTAGGTCTTGCATTGCTGGTGCTGTTCTTCAGCAACTTGTTGGAACATCAGCGTAATCCAAATCCAAATCCGGCTTTGGAAATCAATGCTGCTGGTCTGCCGCAAGTCGTGTTGCAACAAAACCGCATGGGCCATTATGTGGCACGCGGCAGTATCAACGGCAAAGCCGTGACTTTTTTGCTGGATACCGGCGCCACATCCGTGGCCTTGCCGTTACAGCTCGCCCGTCGGTTGGATTTACCCATGCGTCCCGGTGGCATCAGCAAGACTGCCAATGGTCTCGTCCAAACCTGGTCCACGCGACTGGACAACGTCGATCTGGGCGGTCTCAGCGCAACAAACGTGCGTGCGGCAGTCATGCCGAACATGCCCGGCGACGAGGTATTGTTAGGAATGAGTTACCTGAAACGTTTCGAGATGATTCAGCGTGGGGATACGCTGACGTTGCGGGTTTACCGGTAAGGTAAAAATCGCTAGGGCAACATCTGATTGAACGATCTGATTTCACATCATGACAATGATCATTCTCGAGCTTTCATGATCGTTGGCGCAATGTGCGAGCGGTAATGCGTTGCCGTACATCGCCCAGTCGAAAAAGTCATCACAGCCTTGTCATGCGCTACCTTACCCTGGTTGCTACCTTCAAAGTAAGGATTCACCGCAGAGACGCAGGGTGCGTAGAGGTGGCAAGGCGCCTTGCCCGCAAGCGGACCTTGACGAGTTGTGGCAGCCGGTCGGCGTAGGAGCCCGCTTGCGGGCGACATGGCAGGAAATGCCGGCGGATCGGATGCGAACGCCACGCCTTTCCTGGGTGAAAGGTTGTAGGTAGGCTGTCGAAATGTCGTGAGTTTTGATGCCAAACCGATTCCGGGTCTTGGATTGCTTCATCGAACGCACTGGGGAAGCCGAATCGGTGTCGGGGTCGCTATCGGAATCGAATCCGCTCATCGATCAAAGCAGCCAGCTCGATACCAATTCCTAATTCCGACCTCGACACCGACTAAGCATCTAAGAACCGGGAAGCGCTTGTTTTAGTGACACGGCAGATTTCGACAGCCTAGGTTGTAGGCTACTTGGACGATGTCCTATTGGTAATATAAGCCGAACTTGCCGAAGATGGCTAACCTTCGCCGAGAATCTCGATAGCAGCGACGAGTAATGGCTTGACTGGTTATGATCAGGATTGAATCAGTCAAGGAGTTGGTCGACAACCTCAACCGCCGACGCACCGATTGCACCGCCCGCGGCGCCAGCCAGACCGCCGGCCAAACCTCCACCGAAAAGCCCGCCGAAAAAGCCGCCGATCGCTCCTTTGAGGTCGGATTTACCCACATCGCCCCAATTGATTCTGCCCGCTGGTACTGGATCGTTGCCACTGCCTGGACCGCCGAGCCAGCGATTCGTGGGGTCATTGGCAACGCTGGCCCAGTAAACCGCGCTGCTGCGTGCTACGGAGGTGGCGACCAAGATAGCCGCACGCTCGCGCTGATTCATCCGCTCGCCAAGCGCCTCTTCTTCAATGGTATTGATCTTCAACACCGCCAGGTCGAAGTTAGGCTGCCCGAGGCCTATGGCATCAAACACCTCGAAGAGTCGCGCAAGATAGAATGCCTGTCTGTTGGTGAATGCCGGGTCAGCCAGAAACTCGTCGTCGGTCATTTCCACTGAGAGTATACCGTCGAGTGCGCCCCTGCTTGCACTACTTTCGCACTTGCTGTTCGGCTTGTCATAGCATAGGAACTCTATGGTTAGACGTTGGATGCCTGCTGCGCTAAACACCGGATTCTCGCTGATAGAGTCCAGGTTATCCGCGATGAACTCTAGCCCTTCGATATGCTGCTCGCCGACGTTGTCAAAACGGGATGGATCTCCTGGCCTGGGCTGTGCGCTTGCCGTGAAATAAGCAAAGATCAGGGCGACGGACAGTCCAACTACGAGAATTAATCTTGGGTTCATCATGTGGTTCCTCTTGGGGCGATGTGGGTCATAGTGTGTATCCTTCACCTCTCGTGGTATTCGCTCTCTTCTGAAACTCGACTTGGTGGTATTAAAGCCCCGGGCAATCTATTGCAAGGTCCGCGATGAAAAAATAATTCAAGGTTGACAGATGATGGCGAGCATCAGCAAGCTGATCGAGACGAGATTCGAGTTGATGATCAACCGCAAGGAAGCCAGATAGTCGGATGCTGCTTGCGTAATAGGTCAATCTATTTGTCCAGGATGAAGTGTGATTCACTGTAGAGACGCGGAGCACGCAGAGAAAAGGCTGCATTCGTCTTGGCACCTTTGCGCTCTCTGCGTCTCTGCGTCTCTGCGGTGAATAGCTACATTCTCCGGCTAAGACCGCGACCGTCTTCACCGTGACTCTGGCGCAGCGGGCGAGATGGCCTGCGCGGCCAGACTGTGCAAGTCGATCGAAGGTTTGGCGGGGAAAACGGTTTTCACCACATAAACGCAGATAGAGTATTTTATTCCTTTCATAACGAGTCACGACTTGGAAGCTCTATGTCCAGGCCGTCACTCATACGTCCGCCGTTAGTGCTCTGCTGCGGAAGTCGCGAGACCGTTTGCAGTCGTTGTCGTCATCGATCACCCGCAATGAGCGATGACGACCACGATTAGGACAACGACAAACAGCAGAAACGCTAGCGGGGCATCCGCACCGTTGCACCAGGGTGTAGATAACGGGCAATTGACGGTAGAGAGCTGTATATTGCCCGTATCCGCCGTGATCGGCGTCTCATTCCGGGTCAGCGCCCGCGAGCGTGCTCTCGCCGCAGCGTCATCCGGCCGCAATTCGAGTTTGTCGACGATCAGGGCGGACATGATCTTGGGTTTACGAGCAGTACGGCATGAATATTGCTACTGGCAAGATAAAGCGACGAAAAACGCGAAAATGAGCGGATTTTGTGAATAAGGCGGCCTTGTGCGTATGGACCGATCCTGTTCAGGACGCGGGCCTGCGCATCACTGCGCTGTCGCTGTTTCTGGCGCCTGTCGGGGTTGCGATCGGACTCGCGCTGTTATGGATCGGCTGGTTGATGGCTTGCTTTAGACCCGGCTCGCGATCCTTGCCGATGTCCGCTGGAGTTTGGCTCGGCTTGGCGTTTGGTGTCTATATTGTCCTGCATGGCTTGGCCTGGACCGATCCCGTCAACGGGCTTGCCGAACGGACGGAGGCTACGTTGGATTGGCTTCAGCTTTGTGTGTTCGTGCCCTTTGCCTACGCATTGCGTGCCGATCAGTCCAAATTGTTGCACTTGTTTCTGCTCATCTTGGCCGGTTTGCTGGCCGGCATGTGTTGGCGCTTGGATTGGGCTTTGCTGCTGTCCGACCCAAGCGGTTTTGTTCGATCGCGCCCCGGGTTTGGATTTCCAACCATTGTGTTTGGCTTGTTCAGCGGTACCGTCCTGCTTGGATTGCTCGCGTTACGCTGTCGATGGTGGCGTTGTGTTGAAGGTCGGCCTGGTATTTGGCGCTTTTTGCTTTGGTTGCTGAGCATCGCCTTGGTGGCCCAGGGCTTTATCCTGACCTTGGCGCGCGGGGCGAGTATCGCTTTGTTGGTTACATTGGCGATCGGCAGCCGGTTTCGTGATCGATGCGTGCATCCGGCGGGCTTGGTCGTTGAGCGCTCGCGACCGATGCTGCTGGTTGTCGCCGTGCTGGTCTTGGGCCTGCTGGCGTTGAACGCAAAGCCGGTCGTCGACCGTATGGGGGAGGAATGGGACTTGGTGGCCGCTATGCTGTCGGGCGAGATCGCCTATTCGCAGGCGTCATCGTTCAGTCAGCGCTGGCACGTGCTGAGGTTTGGCATCGATGCCTGGTTGCTGCGCCCTTGGTTCGGCTGGGGGCCTGGTTCCAGCAAGAGCTTGATCGAACTCAGCGGCGAACCCGCGTTGCGCATGCCCGATGGTGCGCCGTTAGTGCATGTGCACAACACCTATGTCGAAATTCTGGTGCAACTGGGCTGGGTCGGGTTGCTGTTGTGGTTGGCGATTTTGTTTGCGTTGCTGGCCTCCCTGCGCAGGGGATTGCAGATGGGCAGGTTGAGCCCGGATGTGGCGGGTTTTCTGATGTTGGCGATTCTTTATCTTGGGTTATGGTCGTTGTTTGATTTTCATGCGGTGCATCAAGATTGGCGGGGCTTTTGGGCTGTCCTGGCCGGATCGGCTTTGAGTTTTGGCTTGTTCGGTCGCGTCCGGTGAGCCAGCCTGGGGAACCTGGCCTTGCGCTGGCCTTGCCGGCAGATGCGCGCGTTCTGGTCGTCAGGCTCAGCGCCATTGGCGATATCCTGTTCGCTTCGCCACTGGTCTCGAGTTTTCGTCGCGCCTGGCCGGATGCGCATATCTGTTGGCTTGTGCAGCCGGAATGCGCGCCCTTACTGCGCCATCATCCGGACCTGGACGAAGTCATCGAATGGCCCTATGGACGCTTGCGCCGGCACTGGCGGGAGCGTCGCTTGCTGACCTTGTTGCGCGAGACGCGTGCCCTGGTCGCGGGGTTGCAGGCGCGGCATTTCGATCTGGCGCTGGATCTGCAGGGGTTGCTGAAGAGTGCCTTGCCGGTGCGGTTGTCCGGGGCGGCCGTGCGCGTCGGGCTCGCTTCCCGCGAGGGCAGTTGGCTGTTCATGACTCGGGTAGTCGACAGCGGCCCGGACAGCAATCGCATCGGCTCGGAGTATTTTCATCTGGCGTGCTGTTTGGATCTGCCGCGGGACGCGTTTGCCATGGCCGTTCATTATGCGGCCGAGGATGCCGCGGCAGCGGCGGCATTGATTGCCGAGCGCGGGCTGGATGGCGGCTATGTGGCGATTTGTCCGTTTACCACCCGAGCGCAAAAACACTGGTTTGCGGAACGCTGGGTGCTGCTAGTCCAGCGCCTGAAGGCGGAAACCGGCTTGCCCGTGGCGATGCTCGGCGCTTCTGAAGATCGCGACAAGGCGGCGCAGATCGCCGCCGGCGCCGGCGATGCCTTGGTCGATTTGACCGGTGCCACCTCATTGCTGGTCGCCGCGGCATTGATCGAGCGCAGCCGTGCATTGATCGGGGTCGATACCGGTCTCAGCCATATGGGGATCGCGTTTCGGCGCCCGAGCATATTGTTATTCGGTTCCACCTGTCCGTATTTGGACAGCACTCGTCCCGACGCGCGCGTGCTCTATCATCGCCGGCATTGCTCCCCCTGTCGGCGCCGGCCTACCTGCGACGGCGCGTATTTTTGCATGCGCGACATCGGCGTCGATGAGGTATTGCAGGCGCTGTATGCATTGCCGGGAATCCAATGGTGAGAATTCTGCATGTAGAAGGTGGCGCGAATCTGTACGGCGGTGCGCAGCAGGTGTTGTATCTGTTGCAGGGGCTGGTCGGGCAGGGCGTGGATAACCTGCTGGCCTGCCGCATTGGTTGCGAACTGGCCGAGCGCGCCGCCGGCTTTGCCGAGGTGCATACGCTGCCCATGAGCGGCGATCTGGATGTTGCGATGATTCGACGCCTGGGGGATTTGATCCGGAGCAGCGCGCCGGATCTGGTGCATCTGCATAGCCGCATCGGAGCCGATGTCATGGGCGCGATTGCCGCCCGCCGGGCCGGTGTGCCGGTGATTCATACCCGCCGCGTGGATAATCCCGAGCCGCGCTGGATGGTGGCGATCAAGTATCGGCTGCATGACCGCGTGATCGCGATCTCCGAGGCGATTGGCGATGTGTTGCTGAGCGAGGGACTGCCTGCGCACAAACTGCGCGTGGTGCGCAGCGCCGTGGTGGCCGATGATTTTCAACGTCCCTGTTCCCGACGGCGCCTGTTCGCCGGGCTCGGCCTGCCTGCGGATGCGGTGCTGATCGGGGTGGTTGCTCAGTTGATTGAGCGCAAGGGGCACCGCTTTGTGCTCGATGCATTGCCAACATTGATTCGGCAGCATCCAAGCGTACAGCTGGTGCTGTTCGGCAAGGGGCCGCTGGCGGGACAATTGCAGGAGAGAATCGACGCCGAGGGTCTGGCCGGGCATGCTCGGCTGGCGGGCTTTCGCGATGATTTGTCCTCCGTGCTGCCCTGTTTGGATCTGCTTGTGCATCCGGCGCTGATGGAGGGGCTGGGTGTGTCGTTATTACAGGCTGCGGCGGCCGGGGTGCCGGTTGTTGCCAGCGCGGTTGGTGGTATTCCGGAGGCGGTGCGCGATGGCGTCACTGGTCTGCTTGTGCCGCCGGCAGATGTGCCCGCATTGACGCAGGCGATCTCCGGCCTGCTTGCCGATGCAGACCGGCGCAGTCGCTTGGGCGCGGCGGGCCGGGAACGCATACAACAGGAGTTTTCGCCGGATGCAATGGTGGCGGGTAACCTCGCGGTCTATCGGGAACTGTTGCCGGGATGAGCGGCGCCGATTGGCCATCGAGCCTGCATCTGGTTGGCAGCAAGGCCCTCGGCGGTGCCGAACGTTGGGTGCAGCGGTTTGCCGCGGCGCTTGCCGAATGCGGTGCCTCTGCCGCGGTCGGCGTGCGTCGGGGCAGCGCGGTCGCCGAACTCCACATGGGTGGTCTGCCAGTGCATCCGTTGCCGTTCTGGAGCGTTTGGGATCCGATTTCCCGGCAGGCGATCACGCGCTTGGTGCGTGCAATGCGCCCGGACCTGGTGCAGACCTATATGGGGCGCGCCACGCGGCTGACGCGGCTATCCGGAGCCCGGCGTCCATTGCACATCGCGCGGCTGGGCGGTTATTACAAGCTGGCGCCCTATCGCCATGCCGATGCCTGGATCGGCAACACCCGCGGGCTGTGCGATTGGATGATCGGCCAAGGTCTGCCGGCCGCGCAGGTGCACCATATTTATAACTTTGTCGATCGGGCAGAGGCCTATCCGGCTGGCGACATCGAAGTATTGCGGCAGCGTCTGCATTTGCGCGAGGACACCTGGGTCATGCTGACCCTGGGCCGCTTGATTGCGGTAAAAGGCCATGGCTGCCTGCTGGATGCATTGGCGCGGCTGCCAGCGCACATCGGTGGCCGACCTTGGTGTTTGGTGCTGGTGGGCGAGGGTCCGCTGCGCGCGGCACTGGAGCACCAAGCGATGGCGTTGGGTATTGCGGAGCGGCTGGTCTGGGTCGGCTGGCAGCCGGAGCCGGGGCCGTATCTCCAACTGGCGGATCTGGTGGTGTTTCCATCGCGCGATGCCGAAACCCTGGGCAATGTGATTCTGGAAGCCTGGGCCTGGCGGCGCGCGCTGCTGACCACGCGTTTTCGAGGTGCCCGCGAGATCGCGCGCCACGGAGAAGATGCCTGGTGCGTTGCCTGCGATGATGCCTCGGCGCTGGCCGAGGGCATGCAGCAACTGCTGCGGGATGACGGATTGCGGGCGGAATTGGTCCGACAGGGCACTCGGCGAGTCGAAGCCGAATTCAGCAAGGAGGTGATTTTGGCGCATTATCTGGACTGCTATCGGAGTGTATTGCGCTCGTGAACCAAGGCTTGATGAAGCAATCCGTGCTGTCGATTCTGATGTACCATCAGATCGGTCATTTTGCTCCCATGCGTGCGCACCGCGCGAATTATTGCGATGCCGGGCGTTTTCGTCGTCAGATGAGGTTTCTGGCCCGGGGCGGCTTCAATGTGCTGGATCTGGATCAGGCTCTGGCTTGCCTGCGCGGGAAGCGGGCGATGCCAGCGCGGGCGCTGGTGCTGACCTTCGACGATGCCTATCTGAATTTTTTGCAATATGCGTTGCCGGTCTTGCGGATGCACGGCTTCCCGGCGGTGGTCTATGCCATCAGCGGCTGGCTTGGTCGGCGCATGCAATGGGCCGATCCATCGCCGCAACGCCCGCGACCGCAATTGATGAGCGCGGCCCATCTGCGCGAGATCCATGCCGCGGGGATCAGAGTCGGTTCCCACGGCCTGAGCCATGCGAAGCTCGGCGAGCTGGAGGTCGAGCGCCAGCGTCGCGAACTCGGCGACAGCCGCGCGGCATTGCAGGATGTGTTGGGAGCGGACGTTGTCCATTTGTGTTATCCGTTCGGCAGCTTTACTCGTGGTCTGGTGGATGTGGCCGCCGAGACCGGCTACCTGAGCGCCAGCACCTGTCTGCGCGGTGCCGCGACTGCTGCAGACCATCCGCTGGTGTTGCCACGCAAGGCCATTTCCTATGGTGACAATCTGCTCGGCTTCGGCTGGAAACTGCTGGTCAAACATGCGCCCAAACCGGAGCTGGTGGAATGGCGTAGGCGTATGCGGCAGATGCATGCTGACGAGTCATTCCGCGGCTGAAAGCCTGCTCTGCGCGCGCCTCTTCTTGCCGCGTCGCAACAGAGTAAGACCTCGACATCGCGTCAAACAGCATATCCGACAGCGATCACATTGTTATGAGGTTTAACCCGTTTACCAAGGCAGCACCCGGTACACCGGCGATCATGAGTCCGTTATGGATCGTTCAGATACTCCCTTCGCCCACCAACCATCTCAGGCCGTAGGATTGCAGGTGGATGCGGCCGGCGTGCAGGATGGGGTCGTTCGGCGCTAGCAGGTCGGCGACCGGGCCGTCGATGCCGGCGTGGTGGGGAAGATCGGGCTGGACCGACTGCGGGTGCTCGCTGAAGTTGCCGAGCACCAGCAGGTGGCCGTCGTGGCGGCGGCGGGCGAAAGCGAGGATATGGGGGTTGTCGCTCCACAGGGCCTGAAATAGGCCGAAGTTGTGGAAGTGCGGGTGCGTGCGGCGGGTCTCGATGAGCTTGACCAGGCCGCCGAACAGCCGCCCTTCGATGGTGTTCGGGTCGTGGCGGCGACTGGCCTTGTGCCAGTCCATGACCGGGCGATGCAGCCAGCGGCTGTCCTGCGCATACTCCGGATGGTCCTTATAGCTCGGGTCGTTCAGCAGGCCCAGCTCGTCGCCCATGTAGATCAACGGAATGCCGGCTCGCCCCAGGATCAGGCCGTACAGCAGCAGAATGCGGCGGATGGCCAGGTCGATCTCGGCCGTGTCCCCGCCCTGCATCGAGTTCTCCAACGCCTGCTCCAGCCCCGCCAGCGAGGCGGTGGTTCCGCTGATGCGGGCATCGCCAGTGCGGGGGTTGAACTGGAAGAACTCGCCGCGCGCAAAGGAGCCAGGAAAGCGGCCAGTGTAGAAGTCGTTGAGAAACTGCCTGTGGGCGTGGGGGTCTTCGCCGATTTGGAGGAGCATCTGGTCGGTCATCGCCCAGCCAATGTCGTCGTGGCAGCGCACGTAGTGCAGCGCGCACGAGCCGAGCAGCAGGCGCGGCGCCATGTGCATGGCGGCGGTGGCGAGGCTCGCCTTGCGCGTCGCCAGTCCGCTCCAGATGTTGACCATGAACTGGTTATTGTAGGCCAGCTCGCTGCGCTTGCCGACGCTGGCCTTGACGCCGATGTATTGCAACAGGTCGTCCGGCGGCACGATGGCTTCGGCCTTGAAGATGACGCCGGGGGCGATGATGCGCATCAGCGCGCGGTAGGCCTGGATCAGCAGGTGCACCTCGGGTTGGTTCTGGCAATTGGTGCCCTGACGCTTCCACAGGAAGGGCGCCGCGTCCAGGCGCAGCACGTCCACGCCCTGGTTGGCCAGGAAACACATGATCGAGAGCATCTCGCGGAACACCGCCGGGTTGGCGTAATTGAGATCCCACTGATACTCATAAAAGGTGGTCCAGACCCAGCGTCCGCCGGCTGCCATGTCTGGTACAAAGGTAAAGTTGCCGGGGGCCTCGTCCGGGAAGATCTCGGGCAGGGTCTGCTCGAAGGCGTCCGGCAGCTCGCGGTCGGGGAAGGTCAGATAGTAGTCGAGATACTCGGGCTCTCCTGCCCGCGCCCGCCGCGCCCAGTCATGCTCGCGTGCGGTGTGGTTGAGCACCAGATCGATACACAGCGAAATGCCGCGCTCGCGCAGCGCCGTCGCCAGCGCCCGCAGATCTTCCAGCGTGCCGAGCTCCGGGGCGACGGCCCGGTAGTCCATGATGGCGTAGCCGCCGTCGTTCTTGCCAGGGCGCGGCTTCAGCAGTGACATGATGTGCAGGTAGCTGATGTGCAGCTCGTCCAGATAGTCCAGCCTGTCCTGCACGTCGCTCAAGGTTCCGGCAAAGCGCTGCGGATAGAGCACGTAGCCGATCATGTTCGACCGCTCGAACCAGTCCGGCGTCATCTGCCGTTCCAGATCCAGCAGCCGCAGCGGCGCGGGCCGCGACAAGTAGCCGTCGACGACGCAGTCGAAGATCGCATCCCCCTGTTCCGTGGCGTCGAGGCGCTCTCCGTAGAGCGCCAGCAAGGGCGAGCGTGCATCCTCGAACCAGCGCTCCAGCCGCAGCCAGAAAACGTCTGCATCGAGTGGCTCGAAGCGCTTCGCGACTCTGTGCGCGTGACGTTCCCGGAAACGCTCGAATGCGGTACGGTTCTCCGCCGACATCTGCAACAGGTTGTGCATTTTCAATACCTTGGCTGACAATCAGTGGCAATGGATCAGTTGGACGGCAGTCCCAGGCGATCGGTTATTTGGATACCACCTCGAAGACCTGCTCTGTCAGGACGCCATCTGAATCTGCTTGCCGCAGGACGCGGGGTCGACACGCTTGGCATCGTCCTGCCAGCGTAGGTTGATTGAGCGATAGAACCAGATCCTGCCAGCCACCTCTTCGCTCCATGCGCTGCGGCCGGGGCGTTCCAAGCGCAGCCGGTGTTGCTCCAGGATGCCGGCAAGCTCCGGATAGTCGTGCTCGCGGCAGCGACATGCCGGAAACAGCGTGAGGTTATGAACCTGAACCGATTCTGCGGGGCAGGGGACAGCCTGTGCCATGCTGGCAGACGGACAGCAGGCGATGCCGGGGCGCCAACGAGGGCGAGCGACGCGAGCCGATACTGGGTTGACATAAGGGACTTGTTCCGGGTTGATCGTCTGAGCCTTCTAAGTTGGAGCGGCCGTATTGGAATTTCTGTCCGTCACCCCAAGAAAGTTAAGTTTAAAGCCTTCAGCTGACTGTTTTGATGATAATGCGCATCGAGCACCAGCGTGCCTCCTGAGTTAGGATTTTATAGCATGAACGACCTGAATATCATCGAGGCCATCGCCCAATCCAGCCTTGGTCCCGAACTCGACCCCGACGAATGCAAGGCGCTCGCCGCCGTTATGGACGTAGAGTCGATACCTGGCGGGAGCACTTTGGTACGCGAGGGAGAGCCTCGGCGTACTCTCTTCGTGCTCGCCTCTGGAAAACTCGATGTCTGCAAGGAAATCGATGGCAGCGAGGAGAAGGTCTACCAGATGCGCCTGGGCGAATGCGCCGGCACTCGCGCCTTTATCGATGGCTCGCCCCGACACGCGGCGCTGCGTTGCGACATCGACAGCCAGGTACTGACGTTGGAGCCCGAGGCCTTCGAGGGGCTGATCGATAAAGAGCCGCGTTTGGTCTATAAGGTCATGCGCGCCATTTTCCGCATCACCCACTCCAACCTGATGCGCGTTAATCATGAAAGCGCGGAGATGCGCAACTATGTGATGAAGTCCGGGGGGCGCTATTAAGGCGATTTCTGTCGAGAAACCTACCACTTGGCCTGTCTTTTCGTCCGCGTTATTCGTCACTTCGCGAAGGCGAACGAGAATCCGGCGCCAGTCGGTAGGTTTCTCTCCGGCAATCGCCTGAAACCGCACAATCGGGCGCTCGAATGTCGATTACCCTCATCAATTGCCCATGGCTGCGCCCCATCAGAAGCCCAAGTCAGATCCAGGCCAACACAGACTGAGGAGAAAACCACTATGTTCCGTTTTGCCACGACCGCGCTCGTCGAGATCTGCATCATACTCACCGTCTTGCCCGTTTTCGCCGCCGAAATCGAGCGGACGCCGGCTCCCGAGGGCGCCAAGGTCTATTTCATCGAGCCCGTCGACGGCGCCAGGGTAGCGCAGACCTTCACGGTCAAATTCGGCCTCGAGAATATGGGCGTTGCTCCGGCCGGAACCGACCTGCCGGCCACCGGTCACCACCACCTGCTCATCGATCAGGAACTGCCGCCCTTCGATCAGCCCATGGGTGGCGATATCAAGCACTTCGGCGGGGGCCAAACCCAGACCGAGGTGACACTCGCCCCGGGCACCCACAAGCTTCGGCTGATCCTTGGCGACATGAAGCATGTGCCTCATGATCCACCCGTTTACTCCGAGGAGATCACCGTAACCGTCGAGTGATTCCCTCGTGGCGCTGACAAAGTCATCGTGCCAGATCAGCTAACCAGGCAGATCTTGCGACCGAATCGACATGGCATACCGCCGCTGCGCCCTGGTCGCTGAGGCAGAATATCGACACTGCATAGCATATCCGCACCAGACTCAAAGATAATTCGTGGAGCCAGGCAGAACGACTCTGGATTAGATCATAGCCTATGGAGATGCGTTTCTGGAGCACAGCGATGCGCGCGCATGGTTGCGAAAGGAATCAAGACTGCCGCGGATAATCGGCTCGACTCGGTATGATATTACGAATCCCGCCTTTTGGATCATCCACATCTCCATAATAGCGCGGCAGCAGAATCACATGTAAATGATCGATGCTTCTTCCTGCGGCTCTTCCATCATTATTCCCAACGGTGAATGCATCCGGTTTCTTTCCCAAAAAACTCAGCTTCAGAACCGTCTTGATGAGATCCTTGGGTCTGTCTTTCAGGTCATCGCGGTTAAGCATGTTTTGGTACAGCATGATCAGATCCGTGTTCTCGATGACTTTTTTAACGCCACCGACTGCTGCAAAATAATCTGCCTGCTCTGCATCGTTAAGATCGAAAATCGACAGCAGGTGCCGTCTTGGAATCACCAATGCATGCCCGGGATTCACCGGATGGGTATCGAAGACCCCTACAAAAGACCGATTTTCGAAAATGAGCGGATCTGCTTCGCCTCTCGAGACTTTGCAAAAGTAGCATTCTTTCATTGTTGCATTTGTTTCGTTTTTCGAAATTCAAAGACGCTGCAGCGCAAACAAATCCAGACCGATCTGCGCCTGACCTGACCGGCCTCGAGCTCGGCCTACTGCTCGAGTTCAGCGCCGCGCTGATGAAGGATGGCGTCGTTCGTTGCGTCAACGCCTTGGAAGAATGGCGCGTGCACAGCTGGGAGAAAGAGATCTCGCGCAGAGACGCAAAGGCGCAGAGAAAAAAGAACAAGAGAAGAAGGGAGAAAGGAGGCAAATACAGTACAAGCAGCAGAGACTGAGAAGGGGGCATTGCGCTGGTTGCGTCGACTGCTTCTCTTGCTTTCTTCCCCTTGCGCCTTTGAGCGAGCTTCCTCTTCCCCTCGCCTACGCATCTGCGCGCGAGCTTTTTTCTTGGTGCCTCTGCGTGGGCCTGTTCTTGACGCATCGTGACAGATTATGACCTCGACATCGCGTTGATCAGGAAGATAACGCAGGCGACACAATCCATTCAAACAGCAAGCACATCCGATAGCAATCACATTATACTGAGGCATAGCCAGGTCGTGGCTACCGACACGGGCATGCAAGCAGCGCTCTCGTGGCTTCCCGCTTAAGTAGCTTTGCTATGGAGCAACCTAGTGGAGCGGTACAGAAATCCCGAGGCGGTTCGTTGTCGTTGTCGTAATCGTGGTCGTTATCGAACATCCGGCTAAGACGATTACAATTAGGATTACGATTACGACAACGACAACGACAACGACCGGAAACTGTCTCGGAACATCTGCACCGAAGCACTAGCCGCTTCGCGGTTTCGCCAATCTTGGCTAAGGCGATTTCTGTCAAGAAACATACAGCCTGGCTTGTCTTCTCGTCCGGCCTCGACGTCGCGGCAACCCGCCCATAGAGCGACCATGGACGGGTTGCCGCTTCGCGAAGGCGAACGAGAATCCGACGCCAGTCGGTATGTTCCTTTCCGGCAATCACCTAATCTCTTTTCCATCGCTGTGGATTAATGTATATCGTCTAGGAAATAAAGGAGCAGTTAGGAGCCCTTGCATTTCTTGGGCTGTAGGCGATGTTACCGGTATGGCGCAGCTTCAGGAAATCGTGTACAAAACACCCCGTTTTTGGTGAAATAGGCATGCTCTGGGCAGGATCATGAAGAGCTTGCCTACGCTTCTCTCTTCAGAGTAAGTCCGCGCTGACGTAACGGCACGATACCACAGGATACCTGTTTCCCACTTCCGTCCGCGCCCTCGTCCAATAAATACCCCGACCACGAATTGGTACAGCTTGCTGCGAGCGCGAACAGAATTGCTGAAGACTATCGCTGACATGCGCATTTGGATTCCATACATCGACGGTGGCAGTGGCTCGGACCGTTCGACCTTGGAAGTGGCTGATGGATTCAGGCGGGCGGGCGATGAAATCGTTTTGCAGCGCTTCGCTCGCAATTATCAATTCGCGCCCTGGTTGTTACGGCGAGTCCCGGCACCCCGAGGAAGCTCGATCGTCCTGACCAACAACTGGAACGGATTTGCATTTGCGCGTCCCGGTATTTGCCTGGTCACGGTCGATCGCTACTTCCCGAACGACCACAGCTTGTCCAAATACAAAGGGCTGTTGCAGCAGCTTTATCACCAACACCTGATCCGTCGCTACATCATCGCCAGCGCGCGATGTGCTGACCGTGTCGTAGCAGTCAGCCAATACACAGCTGCGGCTTATGCTCAGGCGCTGGATCTTCCAAAACCTTTGGTCATCCTCAACGCTGTGGACACAGAGTTCTACACACCTGATGTGGTCGGCAAACCCCCATTGGCCAACCGACCATTCAAGCTGCTGTTTGTCGGTAACCTTTCAATGCGTAAGGGGGCTGATCTCCTCGCTCCGATCATGCAACGGCTGGGGGCAGGATTCGAGCTGACCTATACCAGCGGTATTCGCAAATCACGCTTGAAGCAAAGCGCCCCGAATATGATCCCGCTGGTTACGCAGAATGCGGAGCGGATGCGCGAGTCCTATCGTCAGGCCGACATGCTCCTGTTCCCGTCTCGCGGAGAGGGTTTGTCTCGTGCGTTGATGGAATCGCTTGCCTGCGGAACGCCGGTGGTTGCAGCCGATGCCAGCTCCAATGGCGAGGCAGTCGATGACAGCGTCGGAGCGCTTTGTCCAGTGGACGATGTCGATGCCTTTGCAGCAGCGATCGTCCGCCTATCCGAGCGGCCGCAGGCATTACGACAGATGGGTCGGTCTGCCCGCGTTCGTGCGATACAGCGCTTTGCGTTGACGCGGTTGGTTACAGAATATCGCCAACTCTTCGAGGAGCTCGTTGCGTGTCAGAGCCATCGATTGCACTGATTATGCCGCGCCTCGATGGAGGCGGCATCGAGCGGGTTTTCCTCAACCTTGCGACCGAATTTTGCCGGCGTGGATTAGCAGTCGACTTGATCGTGGGAGAACGCACCGGTGAACTGGCCGACAAAGTGCCAAAGGCAATTCGATGTATCGAGATCGCCCGGGGACACCCAGCGCTGTTTTTGATCGGGCTGCTGCGCTATTGGCGGCATATGCGGCCATCACACGTCTTGAGTGCGTTCGATGACGTCAACGCCATGACGATGTTCGCACGTTTAGCTGTTAAGCCGCGCTCGACACTTGCCATCGGCATTCACAACTCCAGCCTGTCTAAGCAATCCTCTGCAAATGGGTGGAGACGAGTACGGGATTATACCTCGCACTGGTCCGCTCGCCTGCTCTGCTCGCCGCAGGTTCTGGTCGTAACTCCGTCGGCGGGCATTGCGGACGAGGCTGCCCTGATCCTTGGTCGAGCGCGTAATCAGATCCGGGTAATCCCGAATCCGGTATTCGACCACCGCTTCAGAGAAGCGGCCGATAGACCGATCATGCCGCAGCAGACGTCCAGCCCTCGATATTTCATCGCAGTCGGCCGCCTCCATCCTCAGAAGCGCATCGACCTGCTGCTGCGGGCCTTTGCCATCGCCACCGCCGAGACCAACATTCGTCTTAGGATCCTGGGGAGCGGGACGCTGGAGCCTGAGCTTCGCTCTCTCGCCGATCGACTCGGCATAAGGGCGCGGGTCGATTGGGAGGGATTCGTCTCGAATCCGGCGGCCTGGCTGCAATCGGCAACCGCATTGGTGCTCACATCCGACTATGAGGGCTTTGGCAACGTGCTGGTCGAAGCGATGGCCTGTGGAACGCAAGTCATCGCCACCGACTGTCCCAGCGGCCCAGCCGAGATCTTGGAGGGGGGACGCTGGGGCCAACTGGTACCGGTCGGATCGGTCGAAGCCATCGCCACGGCCATGCGC
The DNA here is from genome assembly GCA_016745215.1 of Thiohalocapsa sp. PB-PSB1. Taxonomy (GTDB): domain Bacteria; phylum Pseudomonadota; class Gammaproteobacteria; order Chromatiales; family Chromatiaceae; genus Thiohalocapsa. The sequence goes on along the minus strand of CP050890.1, from coordinate 400,093 downwards.
CGCTGCTTGAACAGAGAGAGCTGGATCGAGCCGCAGAAGCTCCGCAAGCGAGCAACAGCGTTCAGTGTCGAGGTGATTGCCAATCGGTATCTCAGTATGCTGGGGTTGGCGGAGAACTGCCGTGGCGTGACTAACGATGATATTGCCGTCGGCCGATCAGGAACCCGAGATAGCGGCTAGCTAAACAGACCATTTCCCGGGCGCTGCGCAGTGTTTGCAGCCTAGCGACGACGAGGGTTGCGTGAGGCACGGCTTGCCCTTTCTCGCTGACCACCGATGGGAGGCCCGAACGTCCGCGTGCTCGGCCTGCCATGAATGACCGCCGAACCGCGGTCCCGAACACAAAATTCGACGCAAGTGGTCGATGCTCGACATGAGCGGATGCCACATACAGTCTATCCTTGGCCACTGGATCGCTGACTGTCATGCCGAAACAGGATTCATCCCCGACCGGCGAGGAGGTACCAGGTCCAATCGTCTCTGGAAAAGGCTTGGCACATCCGGCAAGTGCATCCTTTCGTACCGCCATATTCGGGCCGATCGGGTATTGACAGGGGGGATAGACGCGGTCGGTATCGCCTAGATCATATCTGGCCGCCAACAGACCGCTGAGGTTGAACGAGCGAGCCACCCAGCGCGGTAGTCGATCCTCCGCGACCCGGATCGGGCCGCCAAACAAACGTACCTCCGGCCAATCAAGCGCGGCCTTCCATAGCTTCGCCAGCCAGTCGGCCGCAGGTACGACATCATCGTCAGTGAACACAAGCAGCTCGCCGACAGCGAGCCGCAAGGCCTGATTGAGTGCTCGAGATTTGCCTGGTTGCGGTACCGACAGGATCTGCAGCGAGAGTGCGTCATCGAAGCCTCGGGCAATTTGTGCGGTATCGTCCGTGCTGCCGTTGTTGGCGACGATGACCTCGAAGTCCGGTGTATCCTGCTGCGCTGCCAATGCCTGCAACAGGTTGCTCAGGGACTCGCTGCGGTTCTTGGTAGCCACCAAGACACTGAGCTTGATACGGCTTGATCTCGTTGTGCTGTGGGTCATTTCAGCGACGAACTCTCGACTCATCGATGCCTCCGGTTTTCGAGCCGTGCGCAATGCTCTCGAGCCTGTCGGCAAACTCCGCCACTGGGTCGAGCGGCAATAGACGCCTTATGGCTGCGCCTGCACGGCTACCTATCTGCGGCCACTCGTTGCGCACCTGCCAAGCCCTCTCCAATGCGTCGTCCAAACAGCGTACACAGGGCGCAGCGGCGACAAAGCCGGTGATTCCGTCCTCGATGACTTCCGCATTGCCGCCAACGTCGGTAACCACGCAGACGCGTCGGCAGAGCAGGGCCTCCAGCAATGCCAAAGGCATACCTTCATAGCGCGAGGCAAGCAGCAAGAGATGATTGTCGCGCCAGATCTTCTCGATATCTGGCTCGAAGCCCACGAAACGGACATGCGCTCCAAGCTGCAATTCCGAAGCCAACGCCTGCAATGTATCGGCGTTTGGGCCGTCTCCGTAGAACGTCAGCCGGATGGGCCTGTGGCGCCATTTCTTTTCCGCCATCAGGCGCAGCAGCAGGTCTTGTCCTTTGGCGCGCGCTTCGAGCCTCGCAACGCAGGCGATAAGGATCTGGCCATCCGGATACTCCGGCCAGGCAGAATCCGCGTTCCGAGAAACCTGATACGGGTTCCATACCACCTCGGCGTTCGTCAGGCGCGAGCCGATCTGCGCTTCTGCCATGGCCTGATTGGCGCGAGAGACGAAGCAGCAGCGTTCGGCGCCGCGCAACGCCATGCGGTATTGTTCCGCCAATGTATCGGTGGGCCAAAGTCCCTCCCAGTTGGCCTGCCCCAAAGACAAGTACGGAATGCCTGCCGCGGCCAGCGCATTCATCAGCAGCGGACTGCCGGCGAATCCACCATCGGAGATACAAGCCAGATCAGGTCGTTTTGCGACGATTCTACGCATCATGACCCAATGTCCAAGCAACCGGCCCCGGCGCCCGGAAATCCGGTCAGCGACAAAGCTCAGTCCATCGCGCAGACCCAGACGCCGCTCCTGAACGTCGATGCCTGCTTGTTGCAAGTCGAGGATGCGTGCGTGAGTCCGTTTCCAACCGCGGACCGAGGCGAGCACATAATGGCCCCGGCCTACGAGATGCAATGCGGATCTGGACCAAAGCTCCTCTGAGCCACCCCAGGGCAGGCCCTCCATGGTGCTGATGAAAAAGAACCGAAATTTCCTCCTCATATGATTTTCGAAACACCTCGTAAACCCTGTTTTGCGCCTGATGATCAAAAACGCTGCGGTGTTTGCAGTGGCGGTGGCAGCAATCGGCGCTTCAGGTCGGCAGACCGTCGCAATCCGACATCAGCAAGATAGCCTGCACACTCCGTGACGTTAAAGTCTCAGAGAAACTAGCTGATTTAGGACAATCTCGACCTATTCACGCCGCCTGTTCAGGTCGTCCTAGACCTGCCGCCCAAGCGGTCTCGCAGTCCTCGTGCGTGCGTTGCAAGATCCGGCTGAAACCTGTCCAGACCCAGACCCAGGATGTTCTTGACAAGCTTCAGATCGCGATCCATCCCATTGCCGTAAGCGCACTCCATCGTTCGCCTGCTGAGCGGCATACTGTGTTTGACCGTATTCGGAACTGGTTTTGCTGCTGAGCTCAAAGCGCCCGATCACAGCGAATTGTACGCCGCGCAGCTGCGCATTGTACTCGGTCATGCGCCTGAGCGTTCCGAATCCAGCCTCTTCATACCGTCTTCCTCGAGTGCGCGAGCCGTTGCAGAACTCCTGACACTATGCAGTGTTGAATGCGACGATTCGGCCGGAAATCTTTCCTGCTCTATCGGCAAGGCACTATACCTTGCGTCCGATCTGCTGGCATCGCGGCCTGTTCGCCCGCAAGCGGGCTCCTACGTCGGCCGTAGCCGTTAGCTTGTAGGAGCCCGCTTGCGGGCGATGTGCCGGCTACACGGCAAGGATCGAGCTTCGCGCTGAGTGGCATGTTTTATTGGGTTAGTGCAGCGGTGCGGATGTCCCGTTACCCTTTCTTGCTCTATCGGCAAGGCACTTTACCTTGCGTCCGATCTGCCGGCATCACGGCCTGTTCGCCCGCAAGCGGGCTCCTACGTCGGCCGTAGCCGTTAGCTTGTAGGAGCCCGCTTGCGGGCGATGTGCCGGCTACACGGCAAGGATCGAGCTTCGCGCTGAGTGGCATGTTTTATTGGGTTAGTGCAGCGGTGCGGATGTCCCGTTACCCTTTCTTGCTCTATCGGCAAGGCACTTTACCTTGCGTCCGATCTGCCGGCATCACGGCCTGTTCGCCCGCAAGCGGGCTCCTACGTCGGCCGTAGCCGTTAGCTTGTAGGAGCCCGCTTGCGGGCGATGTGCCGGCTACACGGCAAGGATCGAGCTTCGCGCTGAGTGGCATGTTTTATTGGGTTAGTGCAGCGGTGCGGATGTCCCGTTACCCTTTCTTGCTCTATCGGCAAGGCACTTTACCTTGCGTCCGATCTGCCGGCATCACGGCCTGTTCGCCCGCAAGCGGGCTCCTACGTCGGCCGTAGCCGTTAGCTTGTAGGAGCCCGCTTGCGGGCGATGTGCCGGCTACACGGCAAGGATCGAGCTTCGCGCTGAGTGGCATGCTTTATTGGGTTAGTGCAGCGGTGCGGATGTCCCGTTACCCTTTCTTGCTCTATCGGCAAGGCACTTTACCTTGCGTCCGATCTGCCGGCATCACGGCCTGTTCGCCCGCAAGCGGGCTCCTACGTCGGCCGTAGCCGTTAGCTTGTAGGAGCCCGCTTGCGGGCGATGTGCCGGCTACACGGCAAGGATCGAGCTTCGCGCTGAGTGGCATGTTTTATTGGGTTAGTGCAGCGGTGCGGATGTCCCGTTACCCTTTCTTGCTCTATCGGCAAGGCACTTTACCTTGCGTCCGATCTGCCGGCATCACGGCCTGTTCGCCCGCAAGCGGGCTCCTACGTCGGCCGTAGCCGTTAGCTTGTAGGAGCCCGCTTGCGGGCGATGTGCCGGCTACACGGCAAGGATCGAGCTTCGCGCTGAGTGGCATGCTTTATTGGGTTAGTGCAGCGGTGCGGATGTCCCGTTACCCTTTCTTGCTCTATCGGCAAGGCACTTTACCTTGCGTCCGATCTGCCGGCATCACGGCCTGTTCGCCCGCAAGCGGGCTCCTACGTCGGCCGTAGCCGTTAGCTTGTAGGAGCCCGCTTGCGGGCGATGTGCCGGCTACACGGCAAGGATCGAGCTTCGCGCTGAGTGGCATGTTTTATTGGGTTAGTGCAGCGGTGCGGATGTCCCGTTACCCTTTCTTGCTCTATCGGCAAGGCACTTTACCTTGCGTCCGATCTGCCGGCATCACGGCCTGTTCGCCCGCAAGCGGGCTCCTACGTCGGCCGTAGCCGTTAGCTTGTAGGAGCCCGCTTGCGGGCGATGTGCCGGCTACACGGCAAGGATCGAGCTTCGCGCTGAGTGGCATGCTTTATTGGGTTAGTGCAGCGGTGCGGATGTCCCGTTACCCTTTCTTGCTCTATCGGCAAGGCACTTTACCTTGCGTCCGATCTGCCGGCATCACGGCCTGTTCGCCCGCAAGCGGGCTCCTACGTCGGCCGTAGCCGTTAGCTTGTAGGAGCCCGCTTGCGGGCGATGTGCCGGCTACACGGCAAGGATCGAGCTTCGCGCTGAGTGGCGTGTTTTATTGTGTTAGTCACGGTGCAAAAACAACCTGGACAGGTAGGGTGGAACAAGCGCAGCGGTTCCACCTCTTCCACGAACAGCCCGTTCACGTTGTTTTTGAACTGTTACTTAGTGCAGCGGTGCGGATGTCCCGCGACCCTTTCTTGCTCTATCGGCAAGGCACTTTACCTTGCGTCCGATCTGCTGGCATCGCGGCCTGTTCGCCCGCAAGCGGGCTCCTACGTCGGCCGTAGCCGTTAGCTTGTAGATAGGCTGTCGAAATCTGCAGTCTCACTTAAACAAGCGCTTCCCGGTTTATGGATGCTAGTGGAGCGGTACAGAAATCCCGAGGCGGTTCGTTGTCGTTGTCGTTGTCGTTGTCGTAATCGTAGTCGTTATCGAGCATTCGGCCAAGACGATTATGACAACAACAACGACAACGACAACGACAACGACAACGACAACGATAACGACCGGAGACTGTCTTGGAACATCTGCACCGAGGCACTAGTCGGGGTCGTTGTCGGGATCGGTGTCAAGGTCGGAATGAGGGATTCGTATCGAGCTGGCTGCTTCGATCGATGAGCGGATTCGATTCCGATTCCGATAGCGACCCCGACACCGATGAGGCTTCCCCAGTGCGTTCGATGTTGCAATCCAAGACCCGGAATCGGTTTGGCATCAAAACTCAGGACATTTCGACAGCCTGGTGCTCTGCTGCGGAAGTCGCGAGACCGTTTGCAGTCGTTGTCGTGATCGTCATCGATAACCCACGACGAGCGATTCAGGGCAAACGCATCTAAATCCTGCGTTCTTTCTGCAAGATCGACTCAATTTCATGAATTTTACTCAAACAAGCCGTTGAAAGTGCCTCATTTTTCTGGCCATCACAGCTATAGATTCTGATTATCCTACTGATTTATAAAAATAGATATTGATGCGTTTGCCCTGACGAGCGATTACGACAACGATCAAGACAACGACAAACAGCAGAAACGGTAGCGGGACATTCGCACCGCTGCACGAGTGTGGTCATGCTCACGAAGCTCGGACAGCCTGGCTACGCGGCCAGCGAGGAGCTTGGCGGATATCGGGTTGGTGAGTTCGATACCGATGCCGATACCGACGTTGATACCGATACCGACGCCGATAGCGGTAGCCAATGAGTCAGCAGACGAGACCCAAGCCAAAAACCTGTTTAGTCACGGTGCAAAAACAACCTGGACAGGTAGGGTGGAACAAGCACAGCGGTTCCACCTCTTCCACGAACAGCCCGTTCACGTTGTTTTTGAACTGTTACTTAGCTTGTTTCTGCACCATCCCTAGGCAGTAGTCACTCGCGCGAATTCCTGCAACATAACCAAGACCCTCGTTTGCGCATCCAGCGGCGCGTTGCACGCAAGGACGCTCTGAGTCTCAGAGCAATGAGCAATTGAATGATCTCGCTGATGCGAGGCTCGACTTGCGGATACATATGAAGCACGACAATGAGATTCGCGCGTTCACGCACACCCAGTTTCCCGATTTTGGCAGTGAGATACTCGTGCGCTTGGCGAAGCCGCGCCTCCCTGCCACTGGAAATGCGATCACAGGCGCTGAGTTCGTCGATGACATAGCTGGTACGGTTGATGTTCAGAAGATCGCCGTAGGCGCGAGTCATGCGCAGCCAGAGATCCCAATCCTGCCACGCAGGCATGAGTGGATCGAAGAGACCAGCGCAACGATAATGCGCCACAGGAGCAAAAACCTGAGAGCCCACTGCGTTGCAATTGCGCAAATCCAGATGCGAGACTGACGGCCTGGTATTGAAGACGAACTCCCCACGACTTGTCAGCGCACGAACGCTATCGAACAAGCCTGCCAGGTTCCGGTTGCCCCTCTGCTCTTTCCAGATCGCTACGAATGATGCGATCCGACCAGGTTCAAAATAGTCATCGTCATCCAATCCGGTGACACATTCGCCGCGAGCTGCTTCTATCGCCGCATTTCGCGCTTGGCTTGCACCCTGGGAGCGAGGATAAAAGATCGCCCGGATCCTGCCCTGTCTGACAAGCTCACGCAGATAATCAACGCTGCCATCGCTCGATCCGTCGTCGACTACGATAATCTCGATGTCCGAATAATCCTGCTCCAACACGGAAGTGAGCGCGCGCCGCAACAAGTGCAGGCGGTTTTTGGTCGGGATGTACACCGTGACGAGCATCAGTGTCTCGAGCTTGTTTCTTGAATGTGCGGCAATGCGGCTTTGCTGAATAGCACAACGTCGGAAAGGACTTGTTTTGCGATCATTGCATCAGCTTGGTCTCGATCATGCGTGTTAGATCACGTATGTGTCGATCGAGGGTAAAATAATGCAGCGCTCGCAATCGTGCCGCCTCGCCTAAGCGAGCGGCCAGCTCTGGAGATTCCGCCAGTCGCTGCATGGCCTCGGCCATGCCTTGGATATCCCCCTCTTCGACAAGAAAGCCTGTCTCGTTTTCGAGTACCACTTGCGGGATACCAGCATGGCGGGTACTCACGACCGGGAGTCCAGTCATTTGAGCCTCGATCACGGCTACCGGCGTACCTTCGCAATCGCCGTTTTCGGCCATCAATGAGTGCTGGACGAAAGCACGGGCATCCTGCATTTCATGTGCGACCCGTTCTGGAGTCTGGTTCCCGAGAAAGGACACGGCTTGCCCCAGCCCGAGCGCTGCCGACAAGCGCTTGCAGGAACCGAGCAGGGGGCCTGTTCCGATCATCGTCAGAGTGACTGCTGGGTTGGATTCGTAGATCTTCGCGAACGCAAGCAAAGTCAGATAGGGTGCCTTCTTTTCAACGAATCGGCCCACCGCAAGAAACCGCGGCGGTTGTCTCGCCGGTTGAGCGCCCGCGAATAGCTCAGGCTTTACACCACAGGGGCTCGAGGAGATCTGGTCCGGCGTGGCGCCAAGACTAATTACTTGGTCGCGCATCGGCTCAGAGACGACGATTATTCCGTCGGCGATCTCGAACATGCGCCGGTAAGACGAGCGATGGGCTTCGAGAACATCCGCCCTCCATGCATCGTAGCCATGAAAGTGCACGAACAGCGGTACATTCACCCTGGCACATGCAGGGGCCAGCCAGGCCCCCGTCGTACCGTACTCGGCCAGCACTGCGTCCGCCTTAGTCGATTTCAAATGCCATGCCAGGAAGAATGCCGAGACGGCAGCGTTCATCTTGGGCGCCAATCGGCGGGTCGCTGCCCGAAACCACCATCCCCACCACCAAATCCTGTGACCATTGGAATCGGTCAGGTCGGTTTGCATGCCATACCAGGCGATCGTTTGAAACGGCAATCGCTCAATATGCGCCCGGATAAAAGTCTCGGAAGACACACCTTGAACAGGCGCGACAACGACAACTTTCAACGGCTTGTTTGGACGTCGAAACCGGGAACTCTTCACCTGTTAATTGCTCTCGCTCCCCTGTTGCGTGGAACAAACGGGCACGATGTCCCGCTGCCACTGGCCGCTCATCGGCGGGTGCAGCGGTGATAATTCGTTGGGCCAGCCAGTGCGATCTTGGTAGATAGAGGTATGCAAGAGATCCGGCGCCTGGGAGGAATGCAGGAGTTCGACCTGCGCATACTGAGGTGTTCCAGTACTCGGTGTTACCTTGCGAAGGGGACTGCGATAGGCGCAGAGCGGACACTCGAAGCGTGGCGCAAACGGGTGCAGAGCGGGGAAAAGCCACTGCCCCTCCAGCTTGATGGCTGTCCGTCCAAGACGGCTGAGAGTCTCACGCATGCGGCAACTGCTCTTTCGAAGTCGCCCAATCGTGCCTAGGCAGGCTGCTGCGACCCTGACGCTGCCGATGCCAGCCCCAGGCCGACTCCAAGATTGCCTGAAGCGACGCATGACGCGGTTCCCATGCCAGCGCCTGCCGCGCCCGAGACGCGTCTGCGACCAACCGCGGCGGGTCGCCGGCGCGTCTCGGGCCGCGCACGACCGGGATCTCGTGACCGGTGATTTGGCGTGCGAGGGCAATGACCTCCTGCACGGAGAAACCCTGCCCGTTGCCCAGATTGTAGGCAGCGCTGGCTGCGCCTTTCTGCAATGAGCGCAATGCCAGCACATGGGCATCGGCCAGGTCGGAGACGTGGATGTAGTCGCGGATGCAGGTGCCGTCCGGTGTCTCGTAGTCGTCGCCGTAGATGGTGATCGACGGGCGGGCGCTAGCGGCGACATCCAGCGCCAGCGGGATCAGATGGGTCTCGGGGTCGTGCTGCTCGCCGATCTCGCTGTTCGGGTCGGCACCGGCGGCATTGAAGTAGCGCAGCGCGATCCAGCCCAGCCCATGCGCAGCCGCGAAATCCCCGAGCATGCGCTCGATCATCTGTTTGGAGGCGCCATAGGGGTTGATCGGGCGCTGCGGGTGGTCCTCGTCGATCGGAACCCGCTCCGGTTCGCCGTAGGTGGCGCAGGTGCTGGAGAAGACCACATGACCGACGCCATGATCGCGCATTGCCTCCAGCAGCGTCAGGGTTCCGGCAACGTTGTTGCGGTAATACTTGCCGGGATCGAGCACCGATTCGCCGACATAGGCGTAGGCGGCAAAGTGCATCACGGCGGCAGGCCGGTAGCGCTCGAGCACGGCATCCAGCCGGGCGCGGTCGCCGATATCGCCCTCCTCCAGCGGTCCCCAACGCACCGCCCAGCGATGACCATAGACCAGATTGTCGTAGCTGACCGGCGTGAAGCCGGCCTGGGCCAGTGCCTTGCAGGTATGGCTGCCGATGTAGCCAGCGCCGCCGGTGACCAGGATGTTGTTATTCGAATCCATCGCGAATTTCCCTCGGCTGAAGCCGCAGCAGCTGTTCGAAGTAGGCGATGGTCAGCTTCAGACCCTCCCGCAACTGCACCTTGGGCTCCCAGTCGAGCGCGGAGCGCGCCAGGCTGATATCCGGCTGGCGCTTCCTAGGGTCGTCGTCCGGCAGCGGCGCATGCACCAGCGACGAGCGCGAACCGGTCAGATCGCGGATGGTCTCGGCCAGCTCGATCATGGTGAATTCGCCCGGATTGCCCAGATTCATCGGGCCGGCGATTTCATCCGGGCTGTCCATTAACCGCGTGAAGCCCTCGATCAGATCATCGACATAGCAGAAAGAGCGCGTCTGGAAGCCGTTACCATAGAGAGTGATCGGCTCGCCGCGCAGCGCCTGGACGATGAAGTTCGAGACCACTCGCCCGTCGTTGGGGTGCATGCGCGGGCCATAGGTGTTGAAGATGCGCGCCACCTTGACCCGCAGACCGTGCTGGCGGCGATAGTCGAGGCAGAGCGTCTCGGCGCAGCGCTTGCCCTCATCGTAGCAGGCGCGCGGGCCTATGGGGTTGACATTGCCCCAGTAGCCCTCGGGCTGCGGATGGATGGCCGGATCGCCATACACCTCGCTGGTCGATGCCTGGAAGATTTTGGCCTTGACCCGCTTGGCCAGCCCCAGCATATTGATGGCGCCATGCACGCTGGTCTTGGTCGTTTGTACCGGGTCGAACTGGTAGTGGATCGGCGAGGCCGGACAGGCCAGATTGTAGATCTCGTCGACTTCCACATAGAGCGGAAAGGTGACGTCGTGACGCATCAGCTCGAAATAAGGATTGTCGAGCAGATGCGCGATGTTGTCCTTGGTACCGGTAAAGAAATTGTCGACACAGAGCACGTCATGACCGTCGGCAAGCAGACGCTCGCACAGGTGGCTGCCAAGGAAGCCGGCGCCGCCGGTGACGAGAATGCGTTTGCGCAGCGAATAGGTCATTGAGGATGAAGTGAAAGATAGAGGGCCAAGGGTTGTTCGGAACGGCGTGTTACGGGGCCGCCGCGCTGATCGAGGCTGTGCGCCCAGGCATGTCGTCTGCGAGCAAACTCATGCCTGAGCGTCATTCCGCTGCCGCTTGCTGCATCGAGGGAGGCTCGCTCTTTTGCTTTCCTGGCTTGACAGCCGTTCCCCACAGTCCGGTCAGCATCTGGCTTTCCGTGAATTCCACCGCCGCCCGACCATCCGCCTGCACCAGCCAGCGATACAGCGGATAGACCAGCAGCGAGAGCAACGCCCGTCGCAGTCGGCCCATCGGCCGACGCCTGACCCAGAGCCCCAGCATCTGCGCCAGGCTGGCATCCCAGCCGCCCATCGCCTGGATCTGGATCGACCCGAAGCCCGCCTTGGTCAGGTGACGACGCAAAGCGAACGGCGTGTAACGATAGTGGTCGTAGGGTACCTCGTGCAGAGGCCAAAGAAAAGGCACGCTGAAGAGCAAGCAACCGCCTGGGCGGAGTACCCGCGCCACCTCAGACAGCACGGCATCGGGATCGGGGCAATGCTCCAGCACCTCGGTGCATAGCGCCGAGTCGACGCTGGCGTCTGCCAGCGGGATGCGGCCGTTTTCCCAGCAGAGGTCCGGCTGGTTGTCGTGGATCGGGTTCACGGCGAAGTCCAGGCCAAGATAGCCTGTAACCTGTCCATCCGGGCCCGTCAGAATGGATCTGTAGGGCATCTGGCCACAACCGACATCGAGCAATGTACCCCGCAGGCGGTCGCGCTGCGAGAGAAGTGCGCAAAGGATCGCGCGACGGATCAGATAGCGATCCAGTCCCTGGACATCACAGCGTGGTGCAAGAAAGCTGGCCATTGGGTCCGTTGCCGGGTGGGATTTTTGCATCATCCGACGTGACGGCAGCTGCCAGCGAGCCCCGCTCGAGAACCGGCGCAAAAACGAGCGTTCAAGGCCTGAGAATCCTGGCAGCCGGTGCAGTGCCGCAAGAACAATCTTTTTTATCTGCCCGAGCGGTGCTCCGCCAGCATCCCCTCCCGTCTCGGCCTCTTGCAGCGGGAGCGCCCACTTCTTGTTGGCATCGAGTGCTGCTCTGTAGCGAGCGAGATGATCTCGAAGGAGAGGGTCATCGCCTGCTTCGATGCCACGGATAGTACTCGCGGTAAAATGGATAAAGACGAGAGGAAATCCATTGATAGTGATGACCCCTGGTTGGTTTTCTTCCCTCTGACATTCGATTTGATTCCAGTTGGCGACATTGCACCCCCGGTGGCGCAGGATTTTTACACTCTCGAAGTAAATCGGCAGCAAGTCGAGATACGCTTGGTCGACGAACAAGCCTCTTTCCGGAGCTTTCACACATTCGTGTAAGCAAACACGGGCCCACCATTCAAGCCCGCGCAAACCGGCCTCGGTGGCACCAACGCAACCCGCATTGAAAAGGCCACTGGTCTGCAAAATAGCGAAATTAACGCGATCGCGATCCGGATCAGAACTCCGCCAGTGAGGAGTCAGCAAAATACCTTGGTTCCCGAGTTCCTCCAGTAAGATACGTGGTGAAGAATAAAAATACAGGTCCGGATCGAGAAAAAACGCCTGATCATATCCCCTACTGATCAAGTAGCTCAGGAACACGGGCTTCAATGACCATCGAGTACAATCGGCACTCGCTCCACCATACTTTTTCAAGATTGCGGCTCCGAGTCCGTGGCCGCAGATCGTTTCGCAGAAATGAATCGTTAGATTTGGATAGGTCTCGCACAGACCCGGATACTCTACGTAGTCCCGGTCCACCACCAACACGTGAAAATCGACCGCCGGTTCGTACTCGCGTAGAGAATGATAGAGGGTAACGGCATATTCCATATAGTTCCAAGTAATGATGGTGCAGAATGCCGTGCTTTGATCGGCATGGTTTGCCCCTACTGCATTGCCGTCAGCAGAACTCATTGCCGATTCCGAGCACGCCCTAGCCAAGATAACTTTTGTGAAAACCTATCCAACGGCTTGCTACACGTCCTCAAAATTGCTCGACTGTAGCCCATGCGTATCGAATCCCCCTCCCATCCGTCGTAATGTTGTTTTTGGATTAATCTATTTGCCACCCAATCGTCGATGATGTGCTGGCTTTTCCACGGATGGATTTGCCTGATCATGGCTGATATTTTATCAAGACGAAGCTCACCGGTCGCAATAAGATGCAGCGCTTCAATCAAAAATGGCGTCTGTGGAACATTCGGGCTTGACAGATAGAAATGCCAGATCAGCGCATCCTTGACAACAGAAGGATTGCCCCAGAACTGCCCGTTGAATCGGTCTGCCAAGAGATGAAACCTCGCGCCGGAACGTTCTAAAGCGTAGTTCAACGCAGTCTGGTCCCGATATTTGCCAAGCTTTCTGTAAGCGCCCAACCAGAGTTCGTGCCAACACCGCCCAAACTCATGGGCACCCCTCGTGTCGTTATAGAAAAGCACACCCCCATTGATATAGAATCCCCTAGTCAGACTCCACTGAAGCTGATCCAGCACCTCGCGATCTACTGCTCCGATCTGACCTTGTAATGATGATCTGGAATGGTTGACTGCCCCAGCCACATCTGCCTGCGTTGCAAAAACGGTCGATAGATCCCCTCGCACAAGGATGTCGCTGTCAAGAAATAAAAAATTTCCTGACAGCCGGCCTCTGAGGCTGGTCTTCAAGAAGCGATTCCGTACGACCGGCGAGCCTTCCAAGGTCATGAACGGCCGCCACTCGTCCACCTCGCTGATGATTTGGTTTTCCTGTGACTTCAACGTTCGGTGCGTGACGTGATCACAGGCGACCAGGATACGCAAACCCGGATTCGTAAGGCGTAGGGAGGCTATTGCAATACGGGTCATCGCCCAGTATATGTCGCTTCCATTCGATGTCAGTACAAACACTGCTTGATTCGAACAGGTCATCTTGGCCAACACCAGACTCGACGTGAATGCGCTCGAGAACCAAGTTCGAGAAAGGCAATCTTCGTACTGTACCTTGCCTCAACAGACAGATTCCCAGAGAAACTCCTTTTTTCCCCAGGCTCTGTAACGACTGTCAATGAGTTTGCACTGTTGCGCATGCTCGCGCGCGGCAGATGCCAGGCGCTCACGTATTTCCACGTCTGCCGCCAGACGTTGGATCGCGGCGACGAAAGACGCGCCCCGGTCACTCACCATCAGCCCCGTTTTTTCGTGCCGCACTGACTCGCGCACAACCCAGGGAATATCCACCTCCGCTCGCACGGGAATCCTGTTTCCGCGCGATCAATACCACCTCGCGAAACATCGTTCGCCGCCAGCAGCGCAGCCACTGCCGTAGCGCTGGGACCAGCCCGTCAATTCTGCGCCGCGATACGGACCGTGAAGCAGTTTGACACGACACATGGCTTTCGAATCCGGCAGCGCGCAGTGTCCCGATGATCTCCGACACCGGGCGATAGAAGGTCTTCGCGTCGAGATAGGCATGGAACACCCTCAGGCGTTCGCCCAGAGACAGGGCCTCGTGGTCCTTCCAAAGCGGCAAGCGCCAGCTCAAAGATCTCAGCCACCAATAGCGCACCCTGGTCTTAGGGAGCCAGTGAACGAAGGGGACAAACACATGTGGCTCCACAACGCGCCATTTTGCGGGAAAGGTATGGATGCCTCGCGCGTCTGCGCGCGTTACACGGGCCATCTCCGTCGCCACATCGAGCAAATTGGCAACATGCTCGAACACCTGGTCCGATAGGATGAGATCGAAGAACTCATCGGGAAACGGCAAGGGCTCCGTGGTAGCCTGAATCCGCAGTCGATCCATTGGCGCAATCGGCGCGCCGAAACCTGCAAGAAGGGGCAATCCATTGCGAATCGGCTCGGCATCGATATCCACGCCATAGGCATCGAAACCGAGCTGTAACAACTTGATCACCGTCGCACCACGCCCGCAGCCAAGATCCAGGATGCGAATCTGACCCGGCTCACGACCGCGTGCGACCAGCGTAGTCAGGGTGTCCAGCATGACCGGGCGCAGTTGCGTTGCTTGGACGTCCTGCCAGGTCAATAGATCATGCTTGGTGCTCATCTCTCTGCTTCAGGATGCATTAGCCTGCCCGCATTCTCCTGGACCTCATGTCTTTATCCACATCTTTGGCAACACTGCGTCCCCACGTTCGTCAGTGTCTGTCCAGCGGTCTTTCCGATGCTTTGAAGATCCTTGATCAGTCGAGAACGAGCGGCGTAAATCATTGATCTGGTAAATCCTGGGGAATCATAGTGATAGCATGGGATCACAACCTGTCAATCACGAATCCAGTGCGCGCCCCATCTTGCATAACAGCGCACCGAATGACGCAACGCTCCCGCCTAACAAGCCTCGTTTGCGTACGCGGTGAACCACGGAGCCACGCAAGCCGGAAGGCACCGGCTCTTGCGGCTTGTCGTAAATGGCCATCGGCGGAAGTTCATAATTCTGCGTTGCATCAGCAACAAAGCACTCAAAATTCCGCATGAAAATCTCCGTGTTCAGCGGCTCCTTTTCCGTAAGACCCAGCTCGCTAAGGGCCATCTCACCCTTATCGATGAATAGCCTCCGGTCGATCGACACCTCATCGCTCATGGTCAAACCGTCCCAGAGTCCCTTGAGCATGACAAGAAAATCTGGATCATCGGCAAGGTTATCCCGGCAACGCTCCAACATGGAGCCGACGAGCCAAGCATGCTTGCGAGCATGTACGAACGCCTTGCGATACAGATCGCAATAAAACTGCTCGAAATCGTGCAGCGCGAAAACATCCGGTACGAACCGCGACGGATGTCCCAAGCGCTCCATAGCCTGAAGTGTCTCGTATTCGGGACGTATCGCCTGCCCAGAGGCCGGAATCAAATGCAGCGCCTGCTCCAATAGATCAGTGCGGTAGATGCGAGGCCCGGCGGATCGATAAACGCCGGTGATCTTGTCGAAGATCCGGCCTTGTAGCTGCACATGACTCGAGGTTTGCTCCGCTGCCGCCCGCAGCAACCCTTCAATGGCCCCTCGAAGAAGCATGAGATCCGCGTCGATCATAATCGTCCAATCACGGCCCGCCTCCAGACCAGCCCGATAACAGGCTTGCAGCGCCTTCTCAAACGGCTGCTCATCGATCAACGTCAGCTCGACATCGGACGGGCACTGCGCCTTGATCAATGCCTCAGAAACGGACGCAGTACGCTCACCCGCCGCGCGCAGCACTAGTTGCGCCGACCAGGATCGATGCTTGAGTTCTAGGGTCGCTAAATCACTCATTTCATAGCGCATCTTGTGCGCGTTAAATAGTCACTCAACATGATAACCAGATATGCCCTTTTGTTTTTGGTGCGTGAGTGCTGGCCTTGAACGAAAGGGATAGTTTTGATGTCACGTGAGAGGACTTTATATGTTCTCATAGGAAAATATCGCATCCGACCCGCCTCGTAATTCTAGTGTCCCTTTGATAATTCTCCGGTAAACTGTGCAATTGACGCGCGCTCTTCGAGCACCCACCGCCGATACCAAAATTCGGCACTGATCAATGTCATCTGCATTCTAGCAGCCAGATCCTCATAGTTAGCAGAAAGGCATCCACCGCAGATCAGCCCATTACCAACTAGCGCCCCATCCAGCAGATATGATTTGCCGCCAGCGCTTAAACCTTTTGCTAGCCATTCCGTGATCGGACTGCTAAATCCTTTCTTTCGCTCAACATCCATTGCGGGGGGAAGGAAGTCAGCCATCGTTCGCTTCAAAATTGCTTTGAGCCGACTCTCATGAAAAACAAGGGAATGATCGATCGAGAATACCGCCTCCAGTAAATCGACATCCAAAAACGGAACTCGTACCTCGAGGCCATGAGCCATACTCGCTCGGTCAACTTTCGTCAGGCAATGATCGACCAAGAAGCAATTGAAGTCCATGAACTGAGCCGCCAAGACCGCTGGTTTATCGGCGTCCCACAACGTATCCAGCACGCGATATACGGAATCTTCCCCCTTAGCCGCAGGGCAGAGGCCAAGCCAGTCACATTGTTGCCGATCATTGAAAAAGCCATTATAGCGGAAGAACAGATGCGAAGCCGAGATGGGTTTCCGAGCAAGTCCAAACGTCAGAATCTCTAACAACCTGCCACCAAGAGATCGCGGTTTCCTTTTCAGATCGCCCTGAAAGGCTTCATACCAAAGATATCCCCCAAACACCTCGTCGGCTCCGTCTCCTCCCAGAACAACCTTGACATCATGTGAGCGCACGAGTTTCGCGAGGCTGTAATATGAGAAAAGTCCATTCAGATCAAAAGGCTCATCAACTGCGTCGATGAGCCCAGCAAGCGTCTCGCAGGCTGATTCATAGGTTAGCCGCCGTGACCTATGGTTCGTCTGGAAATGATCCGCGACCAATTGCGCAAATTGGCTTTCATCACTTGCTTCTTCATCGAATCCAAGGTTAAAGGTGAAAAGTTCATTCTGAACATGCTGCAATGAAAGTGCAGTAATCACAGTTGAATCGATACCGCCACTGAGCAAGACACCAATCGGCACATCACTGACCAACTGGCTCCGAACTGCTTCCTCGACCTTGGACCGAACCAGTGACTCCGCTTCCACCTGATTCTTGATCACCGGATTGTAAGCTAGTTGCCAATAGCGCCGAATCTCGACTTTCCCATCCTTCAGGTACAGCCAATGTCCAGGCGGTAGCTTCCGAACGCCGTCAAAAATACAAGCGTTGCCTGGAACATTGCCATAACCGAGATAGAGTCTAAATGCGACCGGATCTATCTTGCGATGAAATCCCGGCGCGGCCAGTATGGCTCTCGCGAGCGATGCGAAAACGAACCGGCTTGGCTGAGCCAGATAATAAAGCGGCTTCACCCCAACATGATCACGGGCAAGAAAGAGTGCCCGCTGGCGGGTATCGTAGATTCCGAATGCAAAAATACCGCGAAATCGGAGCACACAGTCAACACCCCATTCTTCATAGGCGTGGATAATGACTTCGGAATCACTCTGCGAACGGAAACAGTGGCCTTGGCGCTCCAGTTCACCCCGCAGTTTGCGGTAGTTATAAATCTCCCCATTGAAGGTCAACCAAATAGTGCCATCTTCGTTCGTCATCGGCTGGCTTCCCGCCTCGCTAAGATCGATGATCGACAGTCTGCGATGTCCCAACAGCAGGTGGCCTCTGTCGAGTACGCGGATTCCACATCCGTCTGGCCCACGCGCGGCTAACGAGTCGATCATCACGGCGAAGCGATCGACCTCGACTGGCTCAGCGTCCGTCCAAATCCCGGCAATTCCGCACATGCCCGTTACTAGATCTCCGAGTTAACGGACGCGCCGAGCCGTCGCGTAGACGGGCGAAGGCAAGCTGTCTTCCAAGTGCTCGATCACAAATCCTTCCGATTCGAGAATTCTTGTCATGTCCTGAGTTGCCATTGGATAATCGAACTTGGGTGTTAGGGCATCAAAGGTGACCATGCGTCCCAACTCGATCGCTTCACCCTTATCCAGATCGCTGCAATAGCCGCTGCGCTCGATGCGGTAAAAGGGGATATAGCAATACGCAAAACGTCGTGGTCTATGGCCAAGCCGATTCAACCAACCGACGAGATGATGCATTGGCCAGCCTAGTAGACGCACATAACCATAGACCAGTACCTTAGGGACTCTTGTCGTCAGCCAGCGGTACTTGTATCGCCATTCAGCCATATACTCCGGCGATCTCTTGTAGGAATGGATAAAAAGGATGCCATTCGGTTTTACCTTCTTGCAGATGGCCCGTAAACTCTTCTCCGGGTCTGGCGTGTGCTGCAATACCCGATGACAGAACACGAAATCAAACGATTGATCTGGGTAAGGGATCGCATAGATCGAAGCCTGTGACAACACCAAACGCTCGTCCTGTAAATGCCGCGCAGCGCGCTCAACAGCTGTGCTCAGGTCAAAACTGTGTATCTCGCGGAAGGGCAGTGAGAGAAGGACTTCCGTATCATCACCGCCCCCCATACCGCACTCTAGGATCGTCTTGCCGGTCAGGTCATAGTCCAAGAAATGCGTTCTGTCCAAGACGACTTGCCGATGTCTGATCTTTGCGCCTCTAGATTCGCTCAGATTGTCAGCCCAATGCTTCCATTGCCAACCGAAGGACTCAGCATAATTCTCGCGGCAAGAGACAAATCGAGGGATTCCTGCCTTCAAGACTGCCACCGGAGTGCTTAATAAGCTGTCGATCAATGCGTCGTCTTTCTCCGTGAGCGGATGAAATGTTTCCGGGTTGACGAAGCCAACGTGCTTACCCATCAGCTCCTCCATCGGCAAGATAATAAAGTGCGATGTATTACACCATATTTCCTAGACCATCGAATACCTGAACACACTAGCTGGAATGATATCGGCGACATCGTTGCTATGGACCAGAGTAACCGGTGAGTCCTCGAGAAATAGGAGTGGAATCGCTTGATAATATACCTTTTATTGGACAGAAAAAACCGTGCATCCAATAATTGCTCTAAGCCATAGTAAAACTGTATCTTCTCTTTAATGGCGGAGCCGTAGCCATAGTCCAAGAACCTGTTCAAACAATCGTACATCATAAATACATTGACGAACCAGGTGTTTAGCAATGTTTCATCTCGCTCGATGCGCTCTGTCCAAGAACCGAGAGCCTTGAAGCGATAGGTGCAGGCAACCATAGGTAAGAAAAGCGCTCCTCCCGGTGACGACCCGATCACCTGGATCGGGATGTCGCCAATCGGTGCGTTCGGTGTGGCGTCGAAGAAATGCATTACCCTTGTCATTGCATCAGAGCGAATCATGATCGATGAGGTCGGCATAAAGCCCCCACCACCTCGAATGACATCTTGCGGAGGTATGATTCGAATTTCATAGCTATGGTTACAGATTGTTTCCGATTGGTCTCCGGCAATGTTCTTAACGGCCGGATGGAAGGAAATGTCACATTCTGTATGCAGTTCTAGAGCCTCGACCTGTTCTTGCAATTTCTCCTCGACGATCCAGCAATCATCGCCGTCACAAATCGCAATGTACTGGCCGCGCGCAGCAGGGAAAACAAAAGTCCTCGGCTTGATGCCTTGTGACCACTGGTTTTCGCTTTGCAGTATCAGGCGAAAAAGTTGCGGGTATTCCGCTGCGTATCTCTGTACGATTTCTTTTGTACCATCATTTGAAGCGTCGTCGTGAACAACGATCTCTACGGGAAAAGTCGTTCGTTGAGCTAGTATGCCGTCAAGACAGTCTCTAATGAAGCGTTCATGATTGAATGTGATACAGCATACGCTGACCACAGGCAAAGTATCTTTTGGCCATCGTTGGGTAGCGATGGCCATAGGGGCCGGTAACTGCTGGAAGCCATGCTTTTCATTCATTATCAAGACAGTGCTGTTCCGGAATCAAAATGGACGCAACTCTTGCTCTTATAACAACAACTTTTAGTGACTGTTCCTGCCAATTATTGGCATAATGGAAAATCTATCTAATCTAGATCGATAACCGGAATATTGCTCAGGCTTTTAACGTCTGGTTGCTGAACATACGCATTGCTGATGCCTATTGCATCACCTGAAATAAACACTGATTACTCGGTTATTGTGTGCGCTTTTTTCGCCCCTTGTCATTAATGAAAACAGACCCGAAGCAGTTGCATGGCAATCAGTGGTCTGACTCGCATCGACTATACACAGGATGGCGTTCAAGATGATCGCGGCTCAGGGTCTGTTAGCTTAGGCGCCAGCAACGGTTCGTAGAGAAACTGCTCCAGTCGAGTGCCTCGTAGGTCTGCGTAGATCTCCTCTACGATCTCTTCGGGCATTTCTTCTCGCCATTTCACCGCCACCGATGCATTCTTGTAGACTGCGTAGTAGCTCTCGTGATGGGATGACGTGCTTTCCTCGACAAATGCTGCCACCTCAGGCGCATAGTCGAGGCCGCAGAACCGCAACATGGCCTCGCTGCCAGCGGCGGGATTCTCGACCAAGTCCTCGTAGCGCTGCACGAGAACCCGGTCGGGAAACTGATCTGCGAGGTCAAGATACAGGTGGCTTACTTCCTTCCATCGGTAGTAGCCGAAATAATCCTCGGGGCCAGAATTCTTGCACATGCCATGACGCCATTCTTTCTGGAAATCCGCTCCTGCCGGAAACTCTTTCGTGTTCTTCCGCCACGAATTGAGCACGGCACAGGGATGACGGACGAGACCAATCAGTCGCAGTTCGGCCACCTTGCGGAGCATGGGCGCAATTAGGCTCTGGTACCGATTCTCCTTGAAGGCGAGTATTGTCTCATCACCGCTTTCGTAACGCGCCGGGTATTCGCCTGAGGCCATTTTGTCCTCCTGCCGCAAGAATCTTCCCGCAGACATCCCCATATCCCTGAATAACCGACCGAAATCCTCCTTCGAAGAGTCCTCGTCGACTCGCCCCTTGAATTCGTAGGCGAAGAGAGGTTGAAAGCGAAAGCAGACCTGCGGATGGGATGCGAGAATCTGACCCACCCAGCTCGATCCCGAACGAGCCACCCCAGCTAAAAAAAGGATGCGTTCAATCGATTTCATCGGGTGAGTACCGCTTCGTACCGAAAGTCGTGATAAATCATGTGGTCAGGTTGCTCGATGATCCGCACCTGAGAAAATCCCGCGTAGAGGCCGAGATTCCGCAGCCATTCAGGCTCAAACCAAGTACCTACGATGGCCTCACCGTTGCGCACATTGCGAAAGTAGGTTGCATGACGCTCGTCGTTGTTGAAGAAATTCCACAGTCGCGTGCGGTCTGGGACATCGCCCACATACAAGATCCCGCCTGGTTCGAGCCAAACCGCCATGCGCTCGAATAACTGTATTGTCTCTGCGGGCGTGAGGTATTGCACCGCCGCATAGAATAGAATACGGTCGAATGTGTCTTCTGGGAAATCCACGACACGCATGTCGGATTGCAAACTATCTACCCCATCGAGCTCGAGTTCATCGAGGCTGCGCAATAGGTCGGGAGAAATGTCCACCGCCAATATGCGGTCGCAATCGCGGGCAAAATGGCGAGTAAACAATCCGTTGCCGCAGCAAAGGTCCAGCATCCGGTGCCCCCCCTTCATCCTCATCTCCTCGCGAACAGTGCCGAGGGTGGAGATCCATCGTTCCTCATCGATCGGTTGCTTGGCAAGGGTGCGTAGAACCTGGCTCTGGGCATCGGCATCCCTGCTATTGGCGCCGTGGTCGCGCCAGAATGTCGTCCAGTAGTCCTCTTTCATCTGATGTATTCCAGTAAAGCCGTAGCTAAGCGCAGCATGTCTTCAGATTGATATCGATGATCGATCGGTAATGGGAGGAGGTCTTTGCTCAACTTGCGTTCGAGGTGGAAACCATCTTCTTCGCGTCGCTCTATATCTGGCCAGAAAGTTGGAATGAAGAGCTTTTGCGCAAAAAGGCTAGAGCGCGGAATCGATGCTGGTGGGAGGAAGGGGTAACAGAACGCGGATTCGGCCTGGACGAAGTTCGCGGGTGCAAAGATGTTGTATTCAGCGAGCCGCTCGACGAGGATCTCGAGGTTGCAGGCTCTGGCTGCCTGTACCGATTCCATGTCGACTCCTGCCATCACCCTTTCTGTAAACACCGAGATCCGCTGCAGGGAGCAATCGAGGGCGGACTCGGCAGTCTGGTAGAGGCCGAAGGCATCTTCCGCGGCCCTTGTGTATCGGGCAACGAGATGGTGCGCAGAGGCCGGCAGGAGACGCTCGACCTCCGGAGGTGTAGCGTCTCCATCCGGTCTGTAACAGTACGCACCGTCTGACACTCCGAAATACTTGCGCGCGGAAGTGAAGGACCAGAGCCCGGGTTCATGGGCCTCGAAGAAGGCGTGGGTGTTGTCAACGAGTATCCGCCCTCCCCAAACCTCTGCCAACGGTTCCAGCCGATTTGCCAGCAGGCCAAAAAAGTTCGTCCAGACCAGCCACTCGTCGTTCTCAGGGTTCTGCGGTAGCCTGATCGGATGTAACTGATCATCGATCGCATAGAATTCAAAGGGAATTCTCGCCGCTAGGAGTGGCTGAATCAGGGCGTTGCAGCAGTAGAAGGGTACATAGCAACGCGCTGGACGAACCTCTCGTATCCACAATGCCATGCAGGCCCTCCCAGTCGACAACGCCACCGCCCCTGGATGCGGACCCGAACCCGGTGGCGGGAGTTCTAGATCGAAAAATCCACCGATTGGTTTCATGCGCGGAGTTTCCCGAGGACGATCCGGATCTCCAGCAGCATTCGGTCGATCCTATCCGCGGTCATGTCCTGGTGGATCGGTAAATTCAGGATATGATCCGATACCTGGAAGGATTGCGGGAAGTGTTCTCGCGTCAATGCATGGTGCAGGCGATAATAAAGGGCTGTTGTGGGCACATCCCGTTCTATAAGACCAAAATAGAGCTTTTCCCGCATGTTCTCCCCTTCCACCCATACAGGTAGGGACTGGGGCGCCAGTGGTATTTTGGTACGCAGGGGTTGCAGCCCTTCGATCGTGGCGAGTCCATCAAGCGCCCGCGCAAGGTTTTCCCGGCGCTTATTCGCGATGGCATTCAGGTCTGCCCGCGCTAGCAGATCCAGAACCATGGGGTCGATTAGCTCTCCTCTGGGCTCCATGGTGGCTGGATAATCCCGGTTAACAGCATGAAGCAGGCCGCCGGTTCCGGATGCCAAATATTTGTGGATCGAATAAAAGGCAAAATCACCGGTAATTCCTAGGCTGGGTTCGGCCTGCCCCCACTGAAACGCATGGGCACAGTCCTCGATCAATACGCAGCCAGCTGCGTCACATACCGAGCGGATGGTAGAGACATTTCCGCCTGGCCAGCCGAAATAATGGATAAGCAGCAGCACGTCGATGTCCCGCTCACGGGCAAGGCATTTTTCGATGACATCCGAATCTGCGAGTAATTCACGGCTGATCGGGTAGAACGAGAAGGGTATCTGAAGCTCTATGACCGGATCGAACACCCCTGACCCTTCTCTGTCAGTGTAGCCGATATAGGCAGGTAGCAGGATGCGTCGAGGATTTAGGCCTCGTAAGCAGGCGCGCCAAGCTCTGCGGGCCGCGGGAAAGAAACGCGCCTGGCGCAGGCCGTTCTCGGGATCAGTGGCACTCTTGGGGATCAAGTGCTTGCCCCCAGCAGACAATACCCATTCAGTAACTCGCGCAGGGCTTCGGGAGAGTTGAACATCATCACATCGATAATCGATAACCCTGAAACAAAGCCATCTCTTCTCTGCGAATAAGGCGCAAGCATGGGCTGCAGAAAAGTCAGTTTCACGCCTGCGCTTTCAAACTCCTTCCGATTGAAAATATCTATTCCACCGAGCGGATTGATGTATTCTCCAGCGCCAACTGCCTGTGAAATTCTCAACGCCCATTGCCCTGGGTGCTCGATCTTTCCCAGCTTTAGATCCATGTCGGATTGAATTTCAATTGGCGTTTGAATGCCAATGCACTCTGACGTCATTTTCAGAGATCTGATGACGAATCTGGCGAGGTTATTTTCATGCGTGTCAAAACAGCTATGCACGAAGTCTATTGTTTGCTTGTAATAAGGCGCTTTCTTCTTGTATGCAGTCAGCTTCCCCAGAATTTGAGCGTGCCAGTCGAAGTCTGACTTGATGCGAATATCACGGATCTTGTCGAACTGGCCCCGCTTTGCCAGCGGCAACGTGATGAACTGCCACTCCTTCGCTGGCTCAGGATGCAGTATTCGATTGCGGTTGATCCAACCCTTGTCAATGAATTGGGTATCATCAAATGCTATCCAGAGATCGACTGTATCGAGTAACTGGAAATACCCGATGTAGGGAAAGAAATAGGGCTGCATGATACCCAACTTCACAGGCTTCTCGCTCCAGAGTCGTTGATGATTTCTATAACTCGATCTTGGTCATTTGCTTGCAGATTCGGATAAATCGGCAAGCAGATCACCCGCGCAGCTGCGTCGCTCGCCACTGGCAGGTCGCTGGCTTGGGCGGAAGGCAAGCCGCGATACATTGGAAAGTCCGAAATCAGCGGGTAAAAATAGCGACGACCGTTGATGCCCTGGGCCATGAGCTTTGCGAAGAGGGCGTCGCGGCTGAGTGGATAATCGTCGCCGACCAGGATCGGAAAGTAGGCATGGTTGGCGACGCGCTGGCCAGCTCCGGGCACATAGGACAACCCCGGGATGGCATCGATAGCGTCGCGATAGCGCGCGGCGATCTCGGCGCGACGGGCGAGCGCTTGATCGATGTGCTGCAGCTGCAGCAGCCCGATCGCGGCCTGCAATTCGTTCATCTTGCCATTGATGCCGGTGGCGACGACGGTGGTTTGGTTGACGAAGCCGAAGTTCTTCAGGTGATCGATATGCAGCTTGCGCTTGGCGTCGGGGCACACGATGGCGCCCCCCTCGAATGTGGTGAAGACCTTCGTAGCGTGGAAGCTCAGTACCGAGAGGTCGCCATGTGCGAGGACATTGCCCTGCTGGCATTGAACACCGAAGGCATGAGCGGCGTCGTAGATTACCTTGAGGTTGTAGTTGTCGGCAATGGTCTGGATAGCATCGACGTCGCAGGGGTTGCCGTAGCAATGTACAGGCAAGATAGCCGTGGTCTGCGGGGTGATAGCCGCTTCGATCCTGGCCGGGTCCAGGTTGAGAGTGCGCGGCTCGATATCCACAAAGACCGGGGTGATGTTATTCCAGAGCAGAGAGTGCGCGGTGGCGACAAAAGAGTATGGTGTCGTGATGACTTCTCCGGTGATGCGCAGGGCCTCGAGCGCAGTGACCAGCGCGAGAGTGCCGTTGGCGAAGAGCGCTAAGTGCTTGACGCCGAGGTGGTCGCATAATGCTTGTTCAAGCTGTTTGTGGAACGGCCCGTTGTTGGTCAGTACCTTGCTGTCCCAGATCTGCTGCAACAGGGGGATGAACTCCTCTATGGGAGGCAGATAGGGCTGGGTGACATAGATGGGTTTTTCAGACATCACACGCCCTCACTATCCCCCACCGAGCTTGGGGTCTCGCGCAATTCGATGGAATTCGATCCTATTGGCGCGTCGATATAGGCCGGCCGCACGATCTTCGCCCAGTAGCTCCTCTCTGCGAAAACGCGAAACGGGCTGAGTCCTTCGACTCTCAACAGAATATCCTTGGTGTACGCGTCGATGACGCCAAGCATCAGGCTATATTTGCCACTATTCAACTCGATGATTCCAAGCGGTACAACAAGATGGATGTTCGGTCCGGCCAGCTGCGCATGCGAACCGTCCTCCTCGCAAATCGGCACGCCAAGAACGGGAGTCATCGCTTCATCCAGGACGTATAGGCTGACGACTACTCGCGCATTCATGCGCGCAACGTTGATTGCAAGGCGAACTTTCGCTGACGCGCCCCTTGGAATCACCAAATCTGAACATGGTTCCGGCATGGCTGCGGCCAAGGAGCGATCATTTACCAGGAATTCGATCTCCTCGATCTGGGCTTCACCGCTGCCGCTAACCTTACGCTCGCTTTTCATCAGGCCGAAATAGCGGTCTATCCCGTCAGCAGGGTTGGTGGCATCGAGCAGCATGCCACCGTGGTCCAGCACCATGACCCGCGTACAGAAGATCGAGATGTACTGCATGTTGTGCGAGACGAAGACAACCGCCGAGCGCTGGGTGAGTCCACGAATCACGTTGAGACATTTGATGGTGAAGCCGATGTCGCCCACTGCCAGCACTTCATCGAGGAAGAGGATGTCCGGCTCAATGAGGATCGCCGCGACCGAGAAGCCAAGCCGAACGTTCATTCCCGAGCTGTAGCTTTGGACCGGCATGTCGATAAACTCGTCGATTTCTGCGAAATCGATGATCTCATCGAGCTTGCGATCGACATCCGCCTTGCTGAGCCCCAAGATAGCGGCGTTGACATAGATATTTTCTCGCCCTGTAAGGATCGGATTGAACCCCGCCCCCAGCGCGATCAAGGCCCCTACCCGCCCGCACAGCTCGATCCGCCCCTGATCCGGCTTGATGAGCCCATTGAGCATCCGCAGCAGGGTCGTCTTGCCCGCCCCGTTTCGCCCGATCAGCCCCATGCATTCACCTCGTTTCAACTCGAAGCCGATGTCCTTGACCGCCCAGAACTCATCAGGACGCAACACGCCATCGCCACCGTGACGCCGGCCGATCAGCTCGTTGCCAAGGTCTTGCATTCCGTACCACAGCGATTTCTTCAGACTGCGGCAGAATTTCTTGGAGATGCTGTCGACGGTGATGAGGGTTTCGGACATTGGAGGAGGCTTTAGAGCGATGGCTCTGCATGTGAGTTTGTTCGGCCCGATAAGGGCCTGAAGCTGGTCTGTGCGTGTCTTGAAGAAGCCGGTAAGTCAAACGTCGCGCTTTGCTCATGGTGGGCAACCAGTGCCGGCTCATCCCAACTTGCATTGCTCAGGGGTTCCGGATGAGGCTGCTTGCGTGCCCGGATCAACGCGGTACCTCATCAGGGCTGGGTGCGTCCAGAATCCGCTCGGACCCTATCGAAGGTGTCGCGGAATCGGCTTTGCTCATGCGCTGATGAATCGTCTCGCTGCGGGGATCGCCGCACTTGCGCTCGATCCGGCGCAGAAGCATCTTGGCTTCGCCGCGTTGCTCACCAGGCTTTTTGCCTTGGGCGATGTCTCTGTCGATGCAGGTTTCCATCAGGGTCTCTCCGGAGCGGGCATATTGACGGTCGGGTGAGCTCGTTAGCCGCCGCAGATCGGGCTCCGCGAACAGTGCTCGATTGTAACTGTTGGTTCCCCAATCTGCCTCATGCGCTCATTCGCTCGATGAGGATCGGCATCGCCAAGCGATAGACAACCCAAACGACCAGCAGCAGCACGACCGTGACAAGGTTGACCAGCAGAAAAGCACCAAGAAGTCCCGTCGGCTGGGCGGTGAGCCAGTCGCGCGTGGTGACGATGACCGAGGTGAGCGGGTTGAGGTTGAATAAGGTCGCGGCCAGGCCCTCCTTGGGCATCGGGAAGACGACCGGGGTGACGTACATCAGGAACTGCAGCACCAAAGGTAGCCCGCGGCCGATGTCGGTGTAGAGGATGCCGACCGGGGTGAGCAGCAAGCCGATGGCGGTACCGACCAGGATCAGCGACAGGATGCCGATCGGGAACAACAGCAGGCTCCAGTCAGGATAGACGCCAAGCCAGAGCAAGACGGCGAGCAGCAGGGCGATCTTGATGCCGGCGTTGAAGAGCGTCTGATAGATTCCGGAGAGGATCAGCGCCTCGCGCGGAAAGTTGAGCTTGGCCAGCATGGCCTTGGCGGCCGTTGTCTGCTGCAGCGGGGCGTTCAGCGCATCCATGAAGATGGCCCAGAGCATGGTGCCGGTGAAGACATAGATCGGGTAGGGCAACGCGGTGTCGCCGACGGCCACGACCCCCGAGCCATTGAGGAAAATCCACGTCAGGGTGTTGGCGATAGGCAGGATGAAGGCCCACAGGATGCCGAGTATGGCTTGGCGGTATTGGGCGCTGATATCGCGCACGGCGAGCCGCCAGGCCAATTCCCGCGACCCGGCGAGGTCGCCGAGCATCTGCCGCAGCAGCGTCGCCGGACTGGCGAGCGACGAATCCGGGGTATATAGGGTAACCGGCAAGCCGTTGGAATCAGCCATCGATTTGCCTCATTAATGGCATTTCAGGCGCGCCGGGGGCGGCACCATCGCTTGACCGATGTTCGTGCGGGATTGGGTGCGGACCCTTTACCTGATTGAATCGATCGGGGTTGAAACGGTCAGGTGCCGCATCTCCATTATTGCGCCAAAGCACCAACTGGGGCCGCTGCTCCAGCTTTGGGCGCAGGGACTCGTATTCACTGCGGGTCAAGCACAGCGTTCTGATTTTCCGATCGATATACTTGGCTGTCTTGCGTACGAGATCGATCAGGTGCCGCTCGTCGATGTCGCCGACGAGCAGCAGGTCGATAATGCCCGAGTCCTTGCCCTCGGCATAGTCATCCAGCAGCAATGCCAGCTCCAGGTCGCCGAGGCGCTCGACGATGCTGTCGAGGATACGGTCCATACCGAGCGACTTCTGGACCATCGAGCGCAACTCCGGAAACAAGGCGTGCTCAGGGTTGGCTCGATAGCGATGCTGGCGGCCCTTCGGCTCCACGCGCAGAAAGCCGGCTTCTGTCAATTGTTTGAGTTCACTGCTCACCTGGCCGGTAGAGACCCCGAGCTCCGTGGCCAGTTCGCGCAGGTAAGCGCCGCGCTCGGCGTTCAGGAACAGACGCATGATGATGGCGACGCGGGTCTTGGAGGTGATGAGACCACTGAAAACGGAGGGCACGGCGGATGTGCTCTTGTGTTCTGAATATATGAACAGTTTAGCAGGCATTGCGATTTGAGCAAGGCGCAGATGGGTACTGCCTGCAAAGAATGTTCTGCTATTCGACCAGAACGAAGTTTAATTCATCGTCTTAGAAGCTGTTTGGAAATTCCTGTATCAATGACTTAGGCGACCCCGGTCAGGTGTCCGAGTGCTGAATGTCGCCCGAAACGGCGACGTTCGCCCACTGACGATGGCCATGACACCCCAGGGACAGGGGTTTTCAAGGGTTTCCAAACAGCTTCTTAGAAGGCGGTGCCCAGGAAACATCAGGTTTCTCACGCCCTGATGTCATGTCTTTTCGATCCCGATCCCGATCCCGATCAAGTCGCGCTGGGCGGTTTGCACCCTGGGGTATCTTCAGTTCATTTATCGAGAAAACAGTGGCCTACAGCCTTTCTCCCGGGAAAGGCGTGGCGCTCGCGTCCGATTCGCTAGCATTACCTGCTGGGTCGCCCGCAAGCGGGCTCCTACGTCGAGCGGCTGCCACGGCTGGTAAAGGTTCACTTGCGGGCGAGGTGCCTTGATCCCTCTGCGCACTCTGCGTCTCTGCGGTGAATCCTTACTTTCTTTGAAGACAGCGTCCTTCTCCCGGGAAAGGCGTGGCGCTTGCGTCCGATCCGCTAGCATTACCTGCTGGGTCGCCCGCAAGCGGGCTCCTACGTCGAGCGGCTGCCACGGCTGGTAAAGGTTCGCTTGCGGGCGAGGTGCCTTGGTCCCTCTGCGCACTCTGCGTCTCTGCGGTGAATCCTTACTTTCTTTGAAGACAGCGTCCTTCTCCCGGGAAAGGCGTGGCGCTTGCGTCCGATCCGCTAGCATTACCTGCTGGGTCGCCCGCAAGCGGGCTCCTACGTCGAGCGGCTGCCACGGTTGGTAAAGGTTCGCTTGCGGGCGAGGTGCTTTGGTCTCTCTGCGCACTCTGCGTCTCTGCGGTGAATACCCCTTGGTCAGCCATGCAGGACGACCCGAGCGCAGCTGGCGAGTTGGCCTGCGCAGCAAGACTGTTTTCGTCGTTCGAACAAGCCCGCATCGACATTGCCCTGGCCGAGCAGGTCATGCAGGCGTGTCTGCGGTTGACAATGGGCAGCGGTTGCGGTGCGCTTGCTCGCCCGGGTACAGGCGCCCGCCGATCTGGATGAAAACACTCGGCAAGCCGTTCGGCTCGGTGCGGGCGAAGTCGCGCTGCAGCGGATCGCCGAAGCTGACATGGCGGTAGTTCGTACCGAGCTTATGGCGCAGGAGGGTGATTTTGCCGCCCTGGCGCGGGTTGCGAGCACGGCCGGGAAGGCGCCAGTTGGTAGGTTTCTCTCCGGCAATCGCCTTACGCCCTGCAACCAGGGATGCGGATCAAAACCCGTCGACCCGCCGCCGAGGGTGCCAGTTCTGCTGTACTCTAATGCACCAAGCCGAACCGCATCCCATCTCCCGCACCGATCAATCCGGGGACCACCAACTCGATGAACAGCATTCGCATTCGCGGCGCCCGCACCCATAACCTGAAGAACATCGATCTCGACCTGCCGCGCAACCGGCTGATCGTACTCACCGGATTGTCCGGTTCGGGCAAGTCGTCATTGGCCTTTGATACCATCTATGCCGAGGGCCAGCGTCGCTATGTCGAGTCGCTGTCCGCCTATGCTCGCCAGTTTCTTTCGGTCATGGACAAGCCCGATGTGGACGAGATTGCCGGGCTGTCGCCGGCTATCGCCATCGAGCAGAAGACCACCTCACACAATCCGCGCTCCACCGTCGGCACCATCACCGAGGTGCATGATTATCTGCGCCTGCTCTACGCCCGCGTCGGCACGCCTCATTGCCCCGAGCATGGCGAGCCGCTGGAGGCGCAGACGATCACCCAGATGGTCGATCAGGTGCTGGCCTTGCCCGAGGGCGAGCGTCTGATGCTGCTGGCACCGGTGGTGGACAAGCGCAAAGGCGAGTACCAGCAGATGCTTGCCGAGCTGAACGCCCAGGGCTTCATCCGCGCGCGCATCGACGGCGATCTCTATGAACTGGATGACGCGCCCAAGCTGGATCTGCACAAGAAGCATGATATCGAGGTGGTGGTCGACCGGTTTCGGGTCCGCCCAGACCTGCAATTGCGCCTGGCCGAGTCCATCGAGACGGCGCTGGGACTCTCCGGCGGCACTCTGCGGGTCGCCTGGATGGACCACCCGCAGCGCCCGGCGCTGACCTTCTCGGCCAACTATGCCTGTCCGGTCTGCGGCTGGAGCATCGCCGAGCTGGAGCCGCGGCTGTTCTCGTTCAACAACCCGGCCGGGGCCTGCCCGAGCTGCGATGGGCTCGGCATCGAGCCCTACTTCGACCCGGCCAAGGTCGTTGTTCAGCCCGAGGCGAGCCTGGCCGACGGCGCCATCCGCGGCTGGGACCAGCGCAATCGCTATTACCATCGGATGCTGCAGGCCCTGGCCGCGCACGCCGGCTTCGACTTGGAGCAGCCCTGGCGCGAGTTGCCGGAATCGGCCCGCACGCTGGTGCTGTACGGCAGCGGCGACCAGCGGATCAAGCTGCTCCTGCCCCACGAGCGCGGCAGCGGCAAGCAGCGCCCGTTCGAGGGCATCCTGCCGATGCTCCAGACCCGCTACCGGGAGACCGACTCAACGGCAGTGCGTGAGGAGCTGGCCCGCTATCTGTCCAACCACCCCTGTCCGGACTGTGGCGGCACCCGGCTGAATCAGGCCGCCCGCCATGTGCTGGTGGGCGGTCGTGGCCTGGCAGCGGTCTCGGAGTTGCCAGTGGGCGAGTCGTTGCGCTGGTTCGAGTCGCTCGAGCTGGCCGGCAACCGCGCCGAGATCGGTGCCAAGATTATCCGCGAGATCGCCGCCAGACTGCGCTTTCTGGTCGATGTCGGCCTGGATTATCTGACGCTGACGCGCAGCGCCGAGACCCTGTCCGGCGGCGAAGCCCAGCGGATTCGCCTGGCCAGTCAGATCGGCGCAGGCCTGGTCGGCGTCATGTACATCCTCGACGAGCCCTCCATTGGCCTGCACCAACGTGACAACGCCCGGCTGCTGAGCACGCTGACCCGGCTGCGGGATCTTGGCAACAGCGTGATCGTCGTCGAGCACGACGAGGAGGCGATCCGCGCCGCCGACTATGTCGTCGACCTGGGTCCCGGCGCAGGTGCCCAAGGTGGGGCCATCGTCGCTGCCGGCAGCGCCGAGCAGATCGCCGCCGAGCCTGCCTCAGTGACCGGGCAATATCTGCTCGGCGCGCAGCGCATCGACATCCCGAGCAAACGCCATGCCGATCCGAACGGGCGCTTGCTGCACATTCAGGGCGCCAGCGGCAACAATCTGCGCGACATCCATGTTGCCATACCCATCGGCGCCTTCTGTGTCATCACTGGCGTTTCCGGCTCCGGCAAGTCCACGCTGATCAACGACACCCTTTACCCCGCCGCTGCCAACCGACTGAATGGTGCCGCACGGCAGATCGCAATGCATCGCGCCATCGACGGCCTGGAGCATTTCGACAAGGTCATCGACATCGACCAGAGCCCCATTGGCCGCACCCCGCGCTCCAACCCGGCAACTTACACCGGATTGTTCAACCCCATCCGCGAGCTGTTCGCCAACGTGCCGGAGGCGCGCTCGCGCGGCTATGGCCCCGGGCGCTTCAGCTTCAACGTCAAGGGCGGGCGCTGCGAAGCCTGCAAGGGCGACGGGCTGATCCGCGTGGAGATGCATTTTCTGCCCGATGTCTACGTCCAGTGCGACGCCTGCCTGGGGCGCCGCTACAACCGCGAGACCCTGGAGATCCGCTACAAGGGCAAGACCATCGACCAGGTGCTGGCGCTGACTGTCGACGAGGCGCGCGAATTCTTTGCCCCGGTCCCGGTGCTGCGCCGCAAGCTCCAGACCCTGCTTGACGTTGGCCTGGGCTACGTTAAGCTGGGCCAAAGCGCCACCACGCTGTCCGGCGGCGAGGCCCAGCGCATCAAGCTCAGCCGCGAACTTTCCAAGCGCGACACCGGCCGCACCCTCTATATCCTGGATGAGCCCACTACCGGCCTGCATTTCCACGATGTCAAGCACCTGCTCGCCGTGCTGCACCGCTTCCGCGATCAGGGCAACACCGTCATCGTGATCGAGCACAACCTCGACGTGGTCAAGACCGCCGACTGGATTATCGATCTCGGCCCCGATGGCGGCGACAAGGGCGGCCAGGTCGTCGCCACCGGCACGCCGGAGCAGATTGCGCGCTGTGCCGAGTCGCATACCGGGCGGTTCCTGGCGCCGTTGCTCGAGCGGGGCTGGTGAGGTAACCGCTGAGCGCAGCAGCTCCGGTCCTCAAACGTCGGGGCAGCACCGGGGCGGGCGCAGCAATTCACCGATTCCGATGCTTGATGCTCGCGTTGCATTTGTTCTCGGGAGCGCGAATCCGGCGCCAGTTGGTCTGTTTCTCTCCCGCAATCGCCTCGGGAGAAGGCGTTGATCTCGTGCGCAGCTTGCATCTGGATCTCGACAAGACCAGAGCGTCGAGCCGAAGGCGTCGGCCTCAGCCGGCCCTCGGCTTGGTCATTAACCAATTTGGCACGCTCAGGTTCCAGTGAATGGTGGCGGCACGCAGCGCGAAGATCAGCGCGATGCAGGCGAGTGCCCCGATGGATTCCTGGTTCGGCACCCAGGCCAACAGCATCACGTAGAGAGTACAGCCGATCAGCACCGGCGTTGCGTACAATTCACGCGTCATGAACAGCGTCGGCCTGCCGGCAAGCACGTCTCGGAGCAGTCCGCCTCCGATGGCAGTGACGATGCCGAGGATGACCGGCACCAGGGGTAAACCGAAGTTCAGCCGCCAGCACTTGTCGACGGTTTGAATCGCGAACAGAGCGGCACCGAGCCCGTCGAGATACAGCATCAGGCGAAAGATCGCCCTGCGCGTGAGCAGCGCATCGGCATAGAATGTGATCAGGCTGGCGCCGATCGCGACCCAAAGATAGTTCAGATCCAGCGACCAGAACACCGGCACATCCAGGATCAGGTCGCGGATGGTGCCGCCGCCGACGGCGGTGATGATCCCCAACACAACGGCGCTGAACAGGTCGATCCCGCGCGGCGCCAATACCAGGACTGCCGTGACGGCAAACGCCGTGATGCCCATCATGCCGATCCAATAGCTCAATGATGCCAATGGCTTGCTCCGAGACCGGCCTGGGGATCAGCGCGTGCAGCGAGCCGGCATGCTAGACATAGATGAGCTGATCTGGCTTGCAAGGACAATGCGCGCGGACGGCATGCTTTATTAGGGTGAATAGGGCTGAGCTGGCGGTGATGATCGCTATTACCAATGTATGGTCGTGTACGGCTCAATCACCTTCGAGACTCGCCAACCGATTCTCCAGGGCCTGGATATGCAGCCGCAGGTTGTAGAGCTGGTCGGTATAGGACAGCGGCACGTCCACCTGGGCGACTTCGCGCTGGATCTGCTCCAGGCGCTCCCCGAGTTTGGCCAGATCGTGCGCGCCGCGCGCGCCGGTCTCCAGCTCCAGATCAATTCGCCGCAGGGCCACGTACCAGCGGATGATGCGCCGGCGGATACGCCAGGCATAGGCCGGCGGCAGCACTTTGATCAGCGGCAGCAACAGCGCCAGCAGCGGCACGATCATCACCTTGGTGCGATCGATCCAGGTCGCCGCCCAGAATGGCAGATAGCGCTGCAGGAATGGCGGGCCGTTCTTGTAGTGGCGGACGGCGTCGCTGCTGAGCGGAAAATCGCTGTGCAGCGGGCTTGGAAAGGTTCCTGGATCGGCGAACAGGCCGCTCTGACCATGCACCTCCGCCGCTGCCGCGAGCAACAGATCCACCAGGGCTGGATGAATATCCGGATGCGCCACCAGGTTTGCGGTGGCCGCCACCATCGATACATCAGCGCGCGGCACCCCGCGCGCCAGATCCAGCACCCCGGCGGGCAGCGTCAGAGGGGTCAGCGAGGGGTCGATGCGAGCATAGGCAACGGCGTGGGGCAGCTCACGCACGCGGATGCGCTGATCGGCGGTCAGCCTGCGCAGCAGCGGAGCGTCCGTTGCGCTGACCAGAAACAGCAAATCCAACTCGCCGGCTTGCAGCTGATCCGCGGCGGCGGTCATGTCGGTGCTGGAAAAATCGTTGTTACTCTTGCTGATCCCGCTGCGCGAGAGCATCCGCAATGCCAGGAATTGGGTGCCGCTGTCCGGTGGACCGATGCCGATACGCTTGCCGCGCAGCTGATTTAACGGACCTTGGTGCTCGCCTTGCGGCGCCAGCAGCCAGACCGGTTCGTAGAACATACTGCCGAGGCCCATCAGAGCGTCTTTTTGCTCGTCGGTTGCGATCCCGCCCTGCACCAGCGCCAGTTCAGGCGCGTCCTCTGGCGCCAGCAGGCGCTTCAGGTTGTCCACCGAACCGTTGGTTTCCAGCACTCTGAGCTCGATCCCGCTGCGCGCCAGGATTGCCGCATAACGCTGGGCGTAGCGATAATAGGCCCCGTCCTTCGCCCCGGCGGCGATGCTGATCTGTCGCGGCGGCGCCGGCTGCACGAATTGCAGTGCGACCAGCGTGACCAACAGCACCAGCAGGGCACTGCCGCCATAGAGACCCCAAAGATCGAGGCGGCGGGTTCTGCGGGGTTTATCGGGAGAGGCTTCAGAAGACATCGCGGTTCATAAGGGCTTCTAGGACTGGCTTTCAGCGGCGGTCATTATACTCAACCTTCGGGGGGATGTTGCTCCCAAAGAACCGCTGCAAACCTGTAAACGGCTGAGGCTCTGGTTCGGCGGGCCGTTCAGGATGTGGAAATGTGCATGCGCGTTCAGCAGCCACTGGATCGGAGTGCGGAGCTGATCGAGCACTTGCTCCCAGTGGCCGGCTGGAAAGCCGGCGCTCCCAGTGGCCCGATGCAGCTTAGGACGGCCGCGAGGTGCGCATCGTCGGGGATGTCATGGTCGAAGTAGTCGCCGCGCCCGCAGGTAGCTTTGCGCTCCAGCAGTGCATTTGCCCCGGGTCGTGAAGCTTTGCCGGGATTGCACCTCGTCTTGCAGCGGAAAGCCCGGTAGCATGACAGGGAAAGGAATCACGCCAGCAATTCACCTGTTTGGGCCGTGCCTATGAGAAAGGGGTATCTCCGGCGAAGCAAGCTCGCGAGGCAATCGAGCAATGCTTTCAGCGCAATGCGGGTTTAATCGAGTATCCGGTTGTGAGTCCATCGGCGGCTGCGTGGAACTGGTAACCTATTTTCCAGGAGCTGCCTTGTCCAGAAGCAACCGCAATCGCGCTTGCGCATCGGTCCAGCACCTGGGTCCATGGATGCAAGTGCTCAGCAACCCGGTAGTGATCAGGACTGATTGATGGAATTGGTGGGCCGTCTAGGATTCGAACCTAGGACCAAGGGATTATGAGTCCCCTGCTCTAACCGCTGAGCTAACGGCCCGGGGGGTCGCAGATTGTAGACTAGTTGGTGGGCTTGGTGGTGGGCTGGGTGATCATTTTGTCTTTAGCATCGTCTCGGGCGATGACCTGTCATTCTGAATCGAGAAAGCTGCGCAGCTTTTCCGACCGGGTCGGATGGCGCAATTTGCGTAGTGCCTTGGCCTCGATCTGGCGG
Organism: Thiohalocapsa sp. PB-PSB1; assembly: GCA_016745215.1. GTDB lineage: Bacteria > Pseudomonadota > Gammaproteobacteria > Chromatiales > Chromatiaceae > Thiohalocapsa. The sequence continues at coordinate 363,621 of CP050890.1, read as the reverse complement.
ATGCGTTCGCGGGTGACGTCGAATTGCTTGCCGACTTCTTCCAGGGTGTGGTCAGTGTTCATGTCGATGCCAAAGCGCATACGTAATACTTTGGCCTCGCGCGAGGTCAGGCTGGCGAGCATGTTTTGGGTGGCCTCGCGCAAGCCTTCGGCAGTCGCCGAGTCGACCGGTGAGATGACGCCGGCATCTTCGATGAAATCGCCCAGATGCGAGTCTTCGTCGTCGCCGATCGGAGTCTCCATGGAAATGGGTTCCTTGGCGATTTTCAGTACTTTGCGCACCTTTTCCTCTGGCATTTCCATGCGTTCCGCCAGTTCTTCCGGTGTCGCCTCGCGCCCCATTTCCTGAATCATCTGGCGCGAAATGCGATTGAGTTTATTGATGGTTTCGATCATATGCACTGGAATGCGGATGGTGCGCGCCTGATCCGCAATGGAGCGTGTAATGGCTTGTCGAATCCACCAGGTCGCATAGGTCGAAAATTTATAGCCACGGCGGTATTCGAACTTATCGACTGCCTTCATCAGGCCGATATTGCCCTCTTGGATAAGATCCAGAAATTGAAGCCCCCGATTTGTGTATTTCTTTGCGATGGAGATCACCAGCCGTAGATTGGCTTCGACCATTTCCTTTTTGGCGCGCCGAGCCTTGGCCTCGCCAATGGACATTTTACGGTTGATTTCTTTGATTTCACCGATGGTGAGCACGTTCTCGCGTTCCAGATCCTGCAGGCGGCGTTGGGCGCGGCGCACCTCGCCTTCCACTGCTGCCAAGCGAGCGGAGTAGGGTTTACCTGCATCAATCAGATTCCGAACCCATTCAGGGTTGGTTTCATTGTCGGGAAATGAATTGATGAATTCCTTGCGCGGCATGCTGGCGCTGTCGATGCACAGACTCATGATCAGACGTTCCTGACTGCGAATGCGTTCGATGGTGCCGCGCAGTAATTCCACTAGCACATGGAATACATTCGCCACGAGCTTGAATTGCAGAAATTCCTCTGAGACACGGACCATCGCGGCGCGAGAGCGTTCGTCATCGCGACCGTACTCCCTGAGCAGTTCAATGAATTCATTAAAGTGTTTGCGCAATGACTCCACCCGCTGAGCGACTTCGACCGGATCGGGGCCGGTGTCGACCACGGTATCGTCGTCGTCATCGCTGTTACTATCGGTGGTATTGCTCGCCGTGCTGGCCGCCGGGGTTGCTGAAGCCGGTTCTTCATCGTCATCATTGAATCCGGAAATGGCATCGGATAGGCGACGCTGTTCGTTCTCGACTTGCGCAAAAATCGTCAGCAATCCTTCGATTGCGCGAGGATAGATGGATAATGCCGCGAGCACCTGGTTGAGACCGTCTTCGATGCGTTTGGCAATACGCAGTTCTCCCTCCCGGGTCAGCAATTCGACGGTACCCATCTCGCGCATGTACATTCTGACCGGATCGGTGGTGCGACCAAACTCGCTATCCACTGAAGCCAGAGCCGCGGCGGCGGCTTCGGCGGCTTCGTCGTCAGCCACCGCGGAGTCATCGCTCAAGGGGTCGATCTCGGCCGGGGCACTCTCGTGCACCATGATGCCCATGTCATTGATCATGCGCACGATATCTTCGATCTGCTCGGGCTCGATGATGCCGTCGGGGAGATGGTCATTGACCTCGATGTAGGTCAGAAAGCCCTGCTCTTTACCCCTTGCGATCAGTTGCTTGAGCTGCGAAGCCTGGTGCTGGTCTTGATCCATGCGGATACCTGCTGAGAGAACGGCGTATAAAGTTTAAAGATATGGGGGAGGAAGTTAACTTTCCAAAATAGCAGAAGGTTCCCCGTCTGTCTATCCGGAGAGGCTCCAACTTGGATTAGGGCGATTTCGGTCGGAAAACAGACCACCTGGTTTGCCTTCTTGTCCGGCATCGACGTTGCGGCAACCCGCCTATAGAGTGGGCATGGGCGGGTTGCCGCTTCGCGAAGGCGAGCGAAAACCCGGCGCCAGTTAGTCTGTTTCTCTCCGGCAATCGCCTAACGAAATCCTTGCTGCGGCGCCTTTGGCGTCGTCTGTTCCGCGGGCGTATCGGTGGAGCTTGTGAACTTGATGTTTTGGAGCATGCGTGAGCGCTGTTCACGCCGAGCCTCGTGGTTCATTCTGGTTAAGATGTCGATAAACTCCGCTTCTCGCCCTTGTGCGGGAATATGGGCAATGAGCCTGGAATCCGAGAGGCGGTGAAGGATCGCCCCATATTGATGATCGCGCCAGTGCTCGCATAGGGCCGCTGAGCTGATGTGCGGATCGGCAAGGGCTTTGTCGACCAGCTCGCACAGCACCGTCACGCCAGAACTGTCCAGATCCTTCCAATCAGCCGGTTGGTCGACGACATGCTGAGCCAGCGAGGGTTGGTCCAACAGCAGAGCCAGGGCGAGGCGGATCGGCGTGAGCACGAGTGCGCCTGCGCCTGCGGCTGTCGATACTCTTTGCTGCATCCGCGGCCGAGTGCCGAAACCAACTTGTTCGATCAGACGTTTCTCCAGCAGACCGCGGAAGGTATTGGCGGGCATGGTCTGTATCAAGCCACGCGCCTCGGCGTCGAGCTTGGCGCGACCCTCGGCACTGGCAAGGTCGATCTCGGCGCTCAGATGTTCAAATAGGTAGTCGGACAGCAAAGTGGCCGCGGTGAGGCGTTGCTCGAAGGCGTTGCGGCCCTCCTTGCGCACCAGGGTGTCGGGGTCTTCACCATCGGGCAGGAAGAGAAAGCGGATCGGCTGATTGCCGGATGCCAGCGGCAATGCGGTTTGCAAGGCTTTCCAGGCCGCCTTGCGACCAGCGCGGTCACCATCGAAACAAAATACCAGCTCCGGCGCGACGCGTAATAAACGTTTGATGTGTTCAGGGGTCGTTGCGGTGCCAAGTGTGGCGACGGCGTAGGGGATGTCGAACTGGGCCAATGCGATGGCGTCCAGATAGCCCTCCACCACAAGTACCCGGGACGGACGACGCTGAGCCTGCTGCATCTGATAGAGGCCATAGAGCTCGCGTCCCTTGTGGAATACCGGTGTTTCCGGCGAGTTCAGGTACTTTGGCTCAGCGTCACCAAGCACGCGACCGCCGAATCCGATGACGCGGCCGCGGCGGTCGTGAATTGGAAATAGAATACGATCGCGGAAGCGGTCATAGCGGCGGCCATCACGCTCGGCGAGCAGACCGACATCCAGCAGTTGTTGTTGTTCCGTGCTGCTGCCGCCGAGGCTGCGCAGCAGAAAGTCCCAGCCTGGTGGTGCGTAGCCGATGCTGAAGCGTTGCGCGATCTCGCCGCTGAGACCGCGGCGTTTCAGATAGTCCAGCGCGCGCGCTGCGTCAGGGTGTTCGCGCAGTTGCTGCTGAAACAACAGCGCCGCGCGTTCCAGCATGGCATACAGGGGTTTGAGGTCGGGACCCTGGTCTGGGCTCTGGTTGGATTCGGGAAGTGGTATACCGGCCTGATGCGCGAGTTCTTCGATCGCCTCGCGGAAGTCCAGGCGGTCATATTCGATGAGAAAATCGATCGCGTTGCCATGAACGCCACAGCCGAAGCAGTGATAGGTCTGGCGTTCGGGCGTGACAAAGAAAGAGGGGGTCTTCTCGGTATGGAATGGGCAGCGCGCTTTGAACTGTGTGCCGACTTTTTTCAGTTCCACGCGTGCGGAGACCAGATCGACGATGTCGATGCGCGCCAGCAGGCGTTCTTTGAATTCAGCGGTGATGAGGCCAGCCATACGCAGCGCGGCGACGTTGGGTGAGGCTTGGCGCTCAGCCTGCCAGGCGTGTCCTGATCAGCTTGCTGACGGCACCCATGTCCGCACGCCCCTGCAATGCAGGCTTCAGTAGGCCCATGACTGTGCCCATGTCTTTCATGCTCGTAGCTCCTGTGTTGCTGATGGCTTCCGCGATCAGAGCATCGATTTCACTCTCGGAGAGCGGAGTAGGCATATAGTGCTGGCAAATCTCGACTTCGAAGCGCTCTTTATTCGCTAAATCGTCGCGGCCTGCCTGCTCGTATTGGGCGATGGAGTCACGGCGTTGCTTCAGCATCTTATCGAGTACGGCCAGTACCTGTGTATCGTCGAGCTCGACGCGCTCGTCGACTTCGCGTTGCTTGATGGCAGCGTTGATCAGTCGGATGACGCCGAGACGTTCCTTGTCGTGCGATTTCATCGCGGCCTTCATGTCGTCTTGCAAGCGTTGCTTCAGCATGGTGAGTACGGGGCAGTTAGTATTTACACACCGGAAGGCGTGGTTCGAAGGACTAAACCACGAGGTGGTATAGAATCAGTGCAACTAGGGTGTTGGTGGAGCCCACCCAATTCAAGGTTTGTCGAGCTACAGATTTTAGCACCTACTTCGGCGGATATTCTCACCGAGCATTACAGTGGGAAACAGCCTCGGATTTCGCTGAGGGTTTTTCAGGATCGAGCGAAGACCTTGGCTGCCGAGCGCCAATCGCGGCGTGCCGATCGGCAATCCTGCAACCGGCAATACAGATTAGCAAGGACGGATTGGAACAGGCCTTGGAGGCGCCTAAGGCGATTTCTGTTGAGAAACATACCATCTGGCTTGTCATCTTTTTCGCGCCAACCTGCCCAGAGCGACTATGGGCGGGTTGCCGCTTGGCGAAGGCGAACGAGAATCCGACGCCAGTTGGTCTATTTTTCTCCGACAATCGCCTAAAACGGGCGCTCCCAACGACGAGCCTCGCGCGAGATCTTTTTATGATGGCGCTTCACTGCGGCCGCTTTTTTGCGTTTGCGCTCGGCAGTGGGTTTTTCGTAAAACTCGCGACGGCGTACTTCGGCGAGCACGCCGGCTTTTTCGCAGGAGCGCTTGAAGCGGCGTAAGGCGACTTCGAATGGCTCGTTCTCTTTTACACGAACGGTGGGCATGGACAGTCCTTAGTAAGTTCTCCGCTGGGCGGCTTAGTTATGGGTAATCCGGCATTGTACGGTTGCTTGCAGCAGAGTTGCAAGCCATGTCACGCTCATGGCGGACGAAGTTTCAGTCGTGAGGTATGTTCGTGTGGAACAGGTTCATATGAAATATCCTCATAAAGGTATTATCAATCTTTTTTCTACGACGAGGATCGATCGTATGCGCGTACTCGGCATCGAAACCTCTTGCGATGAGACTGGTATCGCCGTGTTCGAAGGTGGCCGGGGTCTGTTGGCTCAGGCGGTCTACAGCCAGACGGAGTTGCATGCACGCTATGGTGGAGTGGTGCCGGAATTGGCTTCCCGTGACCATATCCGTAAATTGTTACCGCTGATCCGGCAGGTGTTGGCAGAGGCGGAGCTGGAAGCCACCAGTATCGGCGGTGTTGCCTATACGGCTGGTCCCGGATTGGCGGGTGCACTGCTGGTTGGAGCCAGCTTCGGTCGCAGTCTGGCCTGGGCCTGGGGCGTGCCGGCGATCGGTGTGCATCATATGGAAGGACATCTGTTGGCGCCGATGTTGGAAGATCCGGCGCCGGCCTTTCCGTTTGTCGCATTGCTGGTTTCCGGCGGCCATACCCAGCTGGTCGAAGTGACCGCTGTCGGTGTGTATCGAGTGCTTGGCGAGTCGCTCGACGACGCCGCCGGAGAGGCCTTCGACAAGACCGCCAAAATTCTCGGTTTGTCCTACCCGGGCGGGCCGGCGCTGGCAAAATTGGCCGAGCAGGGGGTCGCGGATCGCTATCGATTTCCGCGGCCGATGGTCGATCGACCGGGCCTGGATTTCAGCTTCAGCGGGCTCAAGACACACACGATGAATGCATTGCGCGAGGAATTGCAAGCGCGGGATGACCCGGAGCAGACCCGCGCGGATGTCGCCCGTGCCTTCGAGGAGGCCGTGGTTGACACGTTGCTGATCAAGTGTCGGCGTGCGGTGCGTCAGGTGGGTGTGCGCACACTGGTACTGGCAGGTGGTGTCAGTGCCAACCGTCGATTACGGGCGCGCATGGATGAGATGATGCAGGCCGAAGGCGGGCGCGCATTCTATCCGCGTCCGCACCTGTGCACCGACAATGGTGCCATGATCGCCTTTGCCGGCCATCAGCGTTTAGCTGCCGGTCAGGCCGAGCCGCTGGCCTTCTCGGTGCGTCCGCGCTGGCCGATGCAGAGCCTGCCGTCGCTGGATGCAGGGCGCTGAAGGTGTAAGGCGATTTCTGTCGAGAAATAGACCACCTGGCTTGTCTTCTCGTCCGGCCTCGACATCGCGAAGGCGAACGTCAATCCGGCGCCAGTTGGTCTGTTTCTCTCCGGCAATTGCCCAATGCCCGGAGCGGGTTCCCGATCGGCTGCTTCTTGTGTTCAAGATGGGGTCGAAGGCGGGACATCGCCGTCGCCGATCTTCCCTTCGCGGCCACTAAGCAGGTTGCGAATATTGCTGCGGTGTCGATAAAAGAGCAACAACGTGATTGCCAATTGCATGTAGAAAAGCGCGAGTTCCGGCCAAAACAGCCAAACAAACACGGGTGCCAGGGCCATGGAGACCAGCGCCGAGGCCGAGGAAATCTTTAATACTTTGGCCACGAACAACCAAACGGCTGCCACACAGGCGCCGATGGGCCAAGCCAGGCCGAACTGCACCCCAAGCGCGGTAGCGACGCCCTTGCCACCGCGAAAGCCGAAAAAAACTGGATATAAATGACCGATGAACGCAGCCAGGCCCACCGCCGCCAGCGTCCAGGGTCCGACATCCAGGGCATGGGCCACAAGCATCGGCAGCAGGCCTTTGGCGCTGTCTCCGAACAGCGTGATCGCGGCGGCTGTTTTGGCCTTGGCGCCACCGATGCGCAACACATTGGTGGCGCCCGGATTGTTTGAGCCCAGGGTACGCGGGTCCGGCAGGCGCATCAGCCGGCAGACCAGGATGGCACTGGAGATGGAGCCGAGTACGTAGGCGCCGATGACTAGGGCGATGTCGATCAGGATCAGCATATTCATAATCCGGTATTGGACTGCCCGCGGCGTTCGCGGTCAAGCCCATGTGGCGATTGGTGGCGATTGGTGGCGATCGGCTTGTATTGCTGGTGCATGCCGCAATCCTTGGTCGATTACCGGAGAGAAACAGACCAACTGGCGCAGGATTCTCGTTCGCCTTCGCGCAGCGGCGACCCGCCCATGATCGCTCCATGGGCGGGTTGCCGCAACGTCGAGGCCGCACGAGAAGACAAGCCAGGTGGTCTATTTTTCTACAGAAATCGCTCTAATTAGGAGCCGCTTTCGGCATCACTCAGACACTGAAGGGGGTGGTATTGGACATCGTTTTTATCCGACACATGCGAGTAGAGACCCTGATCGGCGTCCACGCTTGGGAAAAGAACAGCAAGCAGCAGATTGTTATTGACCTGGAAATGGCTGCTGACATCGCCCGGGCTGCTGCCAATGATCGGATCGAAGATGCGCTTGACTACGAGGCTGTTCATCGGCGGCTGAGGCAGTTTGTCGAGGCATCCCGTTTTGACTTACTGGAGACGCTCGCGGACCGCTGTGCCGCGATCGTCCGCAATGAGTTTGGTGTCAGCTGGCTCAGATTGCGGATCGATAAACTCGACGTTCTAAACGATGTGCGCGGGGTCGGCGTTGTCATTGAGCGCGGGGAGCGCGACTGACGTAAGGCTGGCAGTTCGGACACCGGTACAGCCGCCGCCCGTTCACCTCCAACCGCTCAATGATCGTTCCGCAGAGGGGGCAAGGCCGCCCACCGCGGCCGAACACCGCGAAGCGGTAGCCCCGACGCGTTTCCCCCGCCGCTTTGAGTGCCGCGACCCGGGCCGGAGGATTGGTGATGCCGCCGCTGTGGTAAGCCCGCCAACCGATCTCCAGCGTCGCGCGGGCCAGTCGGTTACGGGTCTTCAGGTCCAGTTCGCAGGGACGGTACTTCGGGTGCAGTCCGGCCGCGAACAGGGTCTCGCTGCGTAGGTAGTTGCCAAGCCCGGCAAGAAAATGCTGGTCCAAGTACAGGGCGCCAAGGCTACGCTTGCGAAAGGCCGGCTCGTTCAGCCGGCGGGCCAGATCGCGCCAGTGCAGGGCCGGATCAAGCAAATCCGGACCAAGGCGAGTCAGATAAGGAAAGCGCAGCAGTTCGTCGGCGTCAAGCACGGCGATGTTCGAGGCGCTGTAGAGCAGTGCGCTGTCGGTCTCGGTGTGCAGGGCTACTCGCAGGCTGCGGGCGGTGTTCGGCAGTTGTCCGCGGCGGCGCAGGTACCAGATTCCGTAGAGCTGGTTGTGGGTATACAGCGTCAGACCCAAGTCAAATGCGATCAGCAGGGCTTTGCCACGGGTCTCGATGCCGGCCACTCGAGCCCCGGTCAGCTCATCTTCGAACCGGCGCAGCCTTGGCAGGCCGAAACGAACCTCGGCGAGCTTTTGGCCATCGATGATGGCTGCGATGCGATCCGCGGCGCGACGGATTTCAGGGCCTTCGGGCATGGCCTTGTGTTACAAATATCGAATGGAGACTGCCGTCGTTATGCCGAGAAGCAGTGCCGAAATAGCGTTGATTCATGGCGTTTCCGGCTTATCAACAGCTGACATGACTGCATCGGTCGAGTGTTGAGCGTTCGCCCGTGGGCGAGTTTAGGCAATCGCCTTAACCAAGTCCGTTTTCAAGTCGACCGGCGCACTGTTACAGATTGGGTAATATGAGTCGGGAGATCAGATTCTGCCGGTCTCGATTCACGCCGCAACCTGTTGTTGAGTTGGTCTGACCCGTGCTGTGTTGAAGCCCTGCGCTGTGGCGATTGCCATCGCTTGCTCATAGTCATCAGGTTGAATAAATGGGGTGCGGGCGATGAGCCAAAGCCGCTTGCGGCTCGGCGTGCCCATCAGCGCCCATCGGTACTCGGGGTCCAGGCCGATTACCCATAGATCGCCTCGAATCAGCTTGAAGAATTTCAAGATGAGTTTCGAACCACTTGGGTCGGCGGGATAAACCATGCCGTTCACCTCGGTACGCCGCATGCGCGCCTTGGCGTTGTGAGCTGCGGTTTGGACCCTGATGTGACCGTCGGGGCGCTTCGCATAGGTCGCGGTGACATTCACGCTGTGTTGCCTAGGACCGTCTGCCTCGAGATTCGGCAGTCTTGCCACTTCGAACCAGGTTCCCAGCAGTCGATCCAAGTCAACCTGTGCCACGGTTTCGGGCGGATCACGAGGCTTACTGATGCTGCCTGGTAGCAGATTATGCAAAGTCGAATGAATCATTTTGATCATAGGCCGGAAAATTGGGCGTGCAGTTCTTGGAAGCAACCCGAGATCCAGTCCGGTTACCCACTCCATGCCGAGGCTGCGGAACCAGCTGTCGCGGTCTATTGGTCTTGGGCCAGGAGCTTGCGGTTGCAGGAGTCTTTCCAGGCTAGCTTCTCTGGGGGAGCTCTTCTGTGGGCAAGCTTCGAGGTGCCTGGCGATCTGTTCCGGCCCAAGCGTTTGTCGGAAGATTGACAAGTAGAGCGCTGACTGCTGAATCCTTCCTCAGCGCTCGTCGCTGTCCGCTGTTAGTCCGCCAATACGCAATAACTCCTGCACACTGCGACGGGTATCATCGGGCTGAGCCAGGTTTTCCACCGGAGTCCAGGAAAAGTCGGACTCGAGGCGAAATGAGCCAGCATGCGGATCAGGTGGTTGCCCATCCCAATCTTGCGGCGACAGCATCGAAAAGTAGGCGCTGCCATCAGGCTTGGTGTAGAGATGGTAGAGTTTGCCGGGTATGCGCTTAAAGGCGCATCGGGCACGAGTCAGGGCTTGTTCCTGGCGCGCCTCGTTGAGCACCTTGCGTGCCTGCTCTTGCAGGAATTTGATTTGATCCGCAATGACATGCAGTTTTGCCGAGGTGCGAGCGTCGAGCATGGACTTGGCCCGCTCCATTTCCTCGCCGATCTCTGTAGCCGCGAAGGCGGGTGCGAGACGGCTTGTGGGATAGGGCGAGCTGTGGGTGTCGCCCGAGTGCAATAATGGCTTTTTTGCGTCGTCGCTCATCAAGAACCTCATTGTGGGACTGCCGATCGTCGCTGGAAGGCGTCTGAGCACGGCGCTCTGGGGTGGCCCCGCAAGCAGCCGATCGATGCATGATCATTGTTGAATTGTCAGGCCGCCGTCCACGTTGATGATCTGGCCGGTGATGTAATCCGCATCGCGAACCAGAAATAGCAGCGCCTGGGCGATGTCAGCCGGTGCGCCTATGCGCCGCAACGCGGTGCGGTCGAGAAGCTGCTGCTTGGCCTCGGCAGACAGTCCTTGACTAGGCCAAAGCACAGAGCCAGGAGCGATGCCGTTGACGCGCACCTCGGGACCTAGTTCCCAGGCTAGCGACTTGACCATCATTGCATTGCCGGCCTTGGCCATCGAGTAGATAGTATGTTCCGCCAGCGGGCGTTCGGCGTTGACATCCACCAGATTGACAATGCAGCCCCGGCTCTTGCGCAACAGCGGTGCAGCGGCCTGGCTAAGGAAGAATGGTGCCTTCAGATTCGAGCCCATCAGATCGTGCCATTGCATCTCCGTGGCCTGTCCGATCGGAGTTGGATAAAAGCTGGAGGCATTATTGACGAGGATATCGAGTCGGCCGCGGAACGACTGGACGCCGTCCATCAGCAATGCCGGCGCATCGCTGTCTAGCAATTCTGCCTGCACTAGGTGGACCGATCCTCGTCGTGCAGCGGACAATTCATCCGCCAGCTGCCGTGCGGCCCCGGCAGAGCTTCGATAATGGATAACTAGATCCACCCCCTGCACGTGCAGCAGCCGTGCCATTTGCTCGCCAATTCGCTGCGCCGCGCCGGTGATCAGCGCCACCTTGCCAGCCAACGGGTTGTGGAGAGATTGGTTTTGGGTTGGATTGGATTCGGATTGGCTCAAGGCTCGCTACCCTACTTTTTCTGGAATAGAGACCACGGACCCGATGCCCGCTGAGTCCCGCACTGAAATGATGACCATGATGATGACCTATGACGCGACCATAACGGCGGATGCAAAAGCGCACTCGGAGCGCCTCGCGGCACTGATCCGCACCGAAATCGAAGCTGCGGGAGGTGCCTTGCCCTTCGACCGATTCATGGAACTGGCATTATATGCTCCCGGGCTTGGCTATTATGTCGCCGGCAGTACAAAACTGGGGGCAGCTGGTGATTTTGTCACGGCTCCGGAAATCTCTCCCTTATTCGGACGCTGCATCGCCGAGCAATGCCGGCAAGTGTTGATGGGCCTTGGCGGCGGCGATTTGTTGGAATTTGGCGCCGGTTCTGGTGCCCTGGCGGCGGAATTGCTGCATGCGCTGGCCGCCTCGGAGAGCTTGCCCGAACACTATCTGATTCTGGAACTGAGTCCCGATCTGGTCGAGCGTCAGCGTGCGTTGATCGCGCAGCGTGCGCCGGCCCATTGCGACCGGGTACGTTGGATTAAGCAACTGCCCGCGCGTTGGCGTGGTGTGATGCTGGCCAACGAGGTGCTGGATGCCATGCCGGTGCAACGATTCCGCATCGCGGAAGATGGCGGCATTTTGGAGTGTTTGGTTGAGCTCGGCACGGATGGTTTCTGCATCCGCGCCGCGCCGCCGGTCTCCGCCGGATTAGTGGAAGCCGTCGCGCTGCTTCAGCGGCAGATGGAGGCCGAAGGGCGATCATTGCAACCCGGCTTTACCTCTGAAATCAACCCGCGCCTTGCACCCTGGTTGCGCGGGGTTGACGACTGCCTCGAAGCTGGCATGCTGCTGTTGATCGACTATGGCTATCCGCGCACCGAGTATTATCTGCCAGAGCGCGACGGCGGTACGTTGATGTGCCATTTCCGCCATCAAGCCCATGTGCAGCCATTCGCTAATCTCGGATTGCAGGACATTACCGCCCACGTCGATTTCAGCGCGCTGGCGCAGGCCGGCAGCGGAGTCCGGCTGGCATTAGCAGGTTACACGACCCAGGCGCATTTTCTGCTCGGCTGTGGTCTCGATCGTCTCATCGCCGAGTCGCCCGCCGATCCCGCCGCCCTGCTCGATCTCAGTGCCGGGGCGAAACAGCTGTTGTTGCCAAGCGCGATGGGCGAGCGTTTTAAGGTAATGGCGATGACGAAACATTTGCCGCCGCCGAGCGAAGGCTGGTGCGGTTTCTCGATGCGCGATTTGAGCGGACGGCTTTAGTCATGATGCAGTCATGATTTAGTCACAATCAGGCGCGCTGCCGGCTTTCCGTGCCTCGATCTCTTTGTCGCATTCGATCAACGCGTAAGCAGAATGATTGTGGATGGACTCGAAGTTTTCCGCTTCCACGATGTAGGCGCTGATGCGCTCGTCGTCGTTCAAGCGGCGGGCGACATCGCGTACCGTGTCTTCGACAAACTTGGGGTTATCATAGGCGCGCTCGGTGACGTATTTTTCATCTGGGCGTTTGAGTAGGCCATACAGCTCGCAGGATGCTTCGGCTTCCACCATTTCGATTAATTCCTCGATCCACAAAAAGCCGCGGGTACGTGCCTCGACCGTGACGTGAGAACGCTGGTTATGGGCTCCATAATCGGAGATCTGCTTGGAGCATGGGCAGAGGCTAGTTACCGGTACCACGACTTTGATGGACATTTTCGGCTTGCCGTCGTGAATGTCTCCGATCAGCGTGACATCATAGTCGAGCAGGCTGGCGACACCGGAGATGGGCGCCTTCTTATCGATGAAAAATGGAAAGCGCATCTCGATGTGGCCAGCCTCGGATTCCAGCCGCTCGGCCATTTCCGATAACATTTCTCGAAAGGTGCTAACACCGATTTCGTGCTCGTGGCCATTCAGGATGGCGACAAAGCGCGACATGTGCGTGCCCTTGAAATGATGTGGCAGGTATACGTACATGTTGAAAGTTGCCACGGTGTGTTGCTCCTGCCCACCGCGATCCTTGATGCGCACCGGGTGGCGAATATCCTTGATACCAACCTTATCGATAGGGATGCGCCGGGTGTCGGCGCGTGACTGTACGTCGGCAATGGTTGTGGTAGCGGGTACGGTGGCGGTCAAGACCGTTCGGTCCATGGATTCGTCCTCAAGGAGTGTCTGCTGCAATACGTCCATATAAGTTAAGGCATCCGGCATACGAACAAACCAACTATTCCCCCGCGAATAGGGCGGAATCATGCCCGCATGCAATCTGCCATTATCGGAAACTCCGCGGATCAGGGCAAATGCCGATGAATGAGTTTAGGCAATTTCTCTCCGGCTATCGCCTGAGTGGTTCTTAGGCGAATGATCGCTGCTGTCAGCGATCGCGGCTGATGATGTAGCGGGCAATCCAACGCAATGGATTGGCGTCATCGCTGAAGGATTCCAGGCTTTTCAGCGCATCCTCGACCAGATCTGCGGCAGCTTCATGGGCTGGTCCTATACCCATCAGAGAGGGATAGGTCGCCTTGTGATGCTTTGCATCGGCACCGCTGTGTTTGCCGATCACCGCGGTGTTTCCCTCGACATCCAGCAGATCGTCCTGGATCTGGAATGCTAGGCCGATACATTTGGCATAGTGATCCAGGGCTTCGGTTCGTTCCGCCGCCAGTCCAGGACAGGTCAGTGCGCCCAGGTTGATCGCTGAGCGGATCAGTGCCCCAGTCTTGTGAATGTGGATGTTCTCGAGCATCACCAGATCCAGTTCCTTACCCTCGGATTCCAAATCCAGGGCTTGACCACCAGCCATACCGACGGAGCCCGCTGCGCGTGCAAGATTACCGATCATCGCCGTGCGCATCGCAGCGTCGCCAGGGAATTTCGGGTCAGTGGCGAGTACCTGAAAAGCGTGCGTTTGCAGTGCGTCGCCGGCCAGGATTGCGGTGGCTTCATCAAATGCCCGGTGGCAGCTTGGGCGGCCGCGGCGCAGGTCGTCGTCATCCATGGCCGGCAGGTCGTCGTGAATCAGCGAGTAGACGTGGATCATCTCCAATGCTGCGGCTGCCGTGTCGACCTTCTCCGGCTGCATGCCAACCGCGCGCGCGGCGGCGTAGGCGAGTGTCGGGCGCACGCGCTTGCCGCCGCCAAGAACCGCATAGCGCATAGCTTGGTGCAAGCGCGGCGGCGGTGCATCCGCGGCGGGTAACAAGCGCTCCAGTGTCTTCTCGATGCGTGCCCGGCATTCGCTTAGAAAGGCATTCAGGGTGGTTTCATTCATCTCGGTTGCGGTTCTTACCGATGCTGCGGTCGCTGGCGGTGTTGGGGATGACATCGTGATGGTACTGCTCGGGTTCGGCGTGCTCGGATTGATCGGTGAGAATACGCACGCGCTGCTCGGCGGTGTCCAGGGCTTGCTGGCAGACGCGCGTCAGTTTGATGCCACGCTCGAAGGCGGCTAGGGATTCCTCCAGCGTTAGATCGTCCTGTTCGAGGCGATCGACCAGGGCTTCGAGTTCTTTCATGGATTGCTCAAAGCCCGGGGGGTCGGAGATCGGTGCGCTGTCGGGATCGGGAGGCGATTGTTTGGTATCGGCTTTTGACATACTGATTTGAACCATTGTTTACAGCTACGGTAACGTACGCGGATTTTGTGGTCAATTTTCACCGCGGTGAACCTGATATTCCCGCGTGCAATCTGATCTTCACTTTTTGTAGGAGTATCCATCGCGCCGATGAAAGGCAATTATGACGCCTCTGCTATTGAGGTTTTGAGCGGTCTCGATCCCGTGCGCAAGCGCCCGGGCATGTATACGGACACCACGCGCCCGAACCATCTGGCGCAAGAGGTCATCGACAATAGCGTGGACGAGGCTCTTGCAGGCCACGCGCGCAAGATCGAAGTGACTCTGTTCGCCGATGGTTCCTGCGAGGTCACCGACGATGGCAGGGGTATGCCCGTGGATCTGCACCCGCAGCAAGGTTTGCCCGGCGTTGAGGTCATCTTGACCAAGCTGCATGCCGGGGGCAAATTTTCCGCCGGTAGTTACCGTTTTTCCGGCGGTCTGCATGGCGTTGGCGTATCCGTGGTGAATGCACTTTCCGAGCGCCTGGAGGTCTGGGTCAAGCGCAACGGGAAGGAGTATCACATGGCCTTCGCCGGTGGAGACAAGGTGTCGGACTTGCGCCAAGTTGGCAGTGTTGGCCGTGACAATACCGGCACGCGGCTGCATTTTTGGCCGGATATACGTTATTTCGACAGTGCAAAATTCGCATTGCGGCAATTGACCCATCTGCTGCGCGCAAAAGCCGTACTTTGTCCGGGCCTAAGGGTGCATTTTCGCGATGAGGCGAGTGGGGATGAGCAGGTATGGCATTACGAGGACGGGCTGAAGGATTACCTGGATCGTGCTTTGGAGGGTTTGCCGACCCTGCCCGAACAAGCCTTTGTCGGTCATATGGAAGCAGCTGCCGAGGCCGCGAACTGGGCCGTGGTTTGGCTTCCCGAGGGCGGTGATCTGGTCACGGAAAGTTACGTGAATTTGATCCCGACGGTGCAAGGAGGTACACATGTCAACGGCTTGCGAACTGGCCTTACCGAGGCGGTGCGCGAGTTTTGCGAGTTTCGCAATCTATTGCCGCGCGGGGTCAAGCTGGCGCCGGAGGACGTTTGGGGGCGAGTCTGCTACATTTTGTCGGTCAAGCTCATCAATCCGCAATTTTCCGGACAGACCAAGGAGCGGCTATCCTCCCGGGAGTGCGCTGCTTTTGTGTCCGGTGTTACCAAAGACGCGTTCAGCCTATGGCTGAACCAGCACGTGGGGGATGCCGAGCGCATCGCGGAACTGGCGATTGGCGCCGCGCAGGCAAGGCTGCGAGCCGGGCGCAAGGTCACGCGCAAGAAGATCACCCAGGGGCCGGCCCTGCCCGGCAAACTGGCTGATTGCACCAGCACCGATCCGGAGCGCAGTGAATTGTTTTTGGTGGAGGGCGATTCCGCCGGCGGTTCGGCAAAACAAGCTCGTGATCGGGAGTTTCAGGCCATCATGCCATTACGCGGCAAGATCCTGAATACCTGGGAAGTCGACCCGGCCGAGGTGTTAGGTTCTCAGGAGGTGCACGATATCGCTGTGGCGGTCGGCGTGGATCCTGGTAGTGACGATCTGTCGCGGCTGCGCTTTGGCAAGATTTGTATACTGGCCGACGCCGACTCCGATGGCGCGCACATTGCCACATTATTGTGCGCCCTCTTCCTGAGGCATTTCCCGCGTCTGGTGGCGGAGGGCCATGTATATGTGGCGATGCCGCCGTTGTATCGGATCGACGTTGGCAAACAGGTGTTTTATGCTCTGGATGACGCTGAGCGCAAAGGTGTACTGGATCGCATTGCTGCCGAAAACCTCAAAGGTAAAATCAGTGTGCAACGCTTCAAAGGCTTAGGTGAGATGAACCCGGCGCAGCTGCGCGAGACGACGATTCACCCAGATACTCGTCGTCTGGTCCAGCTGACCATTGAACCAGATGATACCAGTAGCACCTTAATGGATATGTTGTTGGCTAAGAAACGAGCCGCCGACCGTCGTGCCTGGTTACAGGAAAAGGGTGATTTAGCGCAGGTTTAATTGGCGCGTTACTTGCTCAACTTTCCAAATCAGTAGAGTCAGCGACCATGCTAGCTGCGCCTTTCTGGTCACAAAACTTGTCACTCTAAGGTTCCAATATGCTCCCATTCCGCTATGCTCATGCCGCCGCAGACGACTGGAACGATGTTCTTTCCATAGTAATCGACCAACTGGGATTCGGGGGAGCGACGCTTGGCTTTGTCTACGTTACCGATGCGATCAATGCGCATCTGGACGAAATCCTTGACAGCTTGCGTGAGTCCACCGGCGTCGAGCACTGGATCGGCGCTGTCGGTATTGGTATCTGCGCTACCGGTATCGAGTACTACGAGAAACCCGCCATTGCAGCGATGCTGGCCGATTTTCCAGAAGATTCGTTCCGCGTTTTTCCTTCCATTATCAAGGATCTGGACGACTTCGATCAGGCCCAGAGCGCCTGGCTCGGCAATGCGCAGCCCTACATCGGCTTGGTGCATGCTGACCCGATCAATCCCCTGACCGAGAGCCTGGTCAAACAGCTCGCGGCGCGCACCGCAACAGGATTTTTGATCGGCGGATTGGCAAGCGCCGGCGATAATGCCCGAGTGATTGCCGATGGCGTCAGCGAGGGCGGCGTCAGCGGCGTCATGTTTACCGAGGCGGTTTCGGTGCAGACCAGCCTAAGTCAAGGTTGCTCACCGATCGGCCCGCATCACACCATCACGGAGTCGCAGCGTAATATCTTGGTAACCTTGGATGGCCGACCGGCACTGAAGGTATTCAACGAGGATATCGGCGAGATCCTGGCGCGCGATCTGTCTCGCATCGGCGGCTATATTTTTGCCGGTCTTCCCATTCCCGGCTCCGACACCGGAGACTATCTGGTGCGCAATCTGATTGGCGTTGATATAGAACAAAAGTTGCTTGCCATCGGCGATCTGGTGGAGCAGGGTCAGCAGTTAATGTTCTGCCGGCGTGATGCCGATACGGCGCGAGAGGATTTGTCGCGTATGCTGGCACACCTGAAGGCGCGATTGTCCGGCCCGCCTCGGGGTGGTGTCTATGTGTCATGCCTAGGCCGAGGTATGAATTTGTTTGGCGATGACTCGGAAGAATTGAAACAAATCCGCGATGAACTAGGCGATTTTCCGCTGGTGGGTTTTTATGCCAACGGCGAGATCTCCCAGGATCGGCTGTACGGCTACACCGGGGTATTGACACTCTTCGTTTGAATCGTTTAATGCTTGCGGCGGCGTAAACGGCAGCACGACACTCGGCTGTCGAAACGTCCTGAGTTTTGATGCCAAACCGATTCCGGGTCTTGGATTGCATCATCGAACGCCCTGGGGAAGCCTCATCGGTGTCGGGGGTCGCTATCGGAATCGGAATCGAATCCGCTCATCGATCAAAGCAGCCAGCTCGATACCAATCCCTCATGTTGACCTTGACACCGATCCCGATCCCGACACCGACACCGACTCAGCATCCATCAACCGGGAAGCGCTTGTTTTCGTGAGACTGCAGATTTCGACAGCCTGGCACGACACTGGTGCGGATGTCCGGCTACCATTTCTGCCGTTTATCGTTGTCGTAATCGCTCATCCTAGGCTATCGATGACGACCATGATTACGACAACGACTGCAAACGGTGTCGCGACTTGCGCAGCAGAGCACTAGCCGAGATTGACGCGGCGCATACAGGATATGCACATCAGCGATGCGTCCTCACTACGCAGAGCCGCGTTGTCCTGTATCGTTGCGCAGCCGCACCGTTTCTGGTGTACCGAGGAACTTGGGCTCGCGACCAGTCATGATGTCCAGGACGGCGACTACGCGGGCAAGCACCTCGCGTGCGCGCACTTTCATCAATCCAGCAGCGTCCGGATCCGCGGCGGCAAGACCGCTGGCGTCGATACCGAAGCGACGAGCCAAAAAAATCGCGCGCTCGGCGTGAAACCGCTGACTTACGATCAGCATACGATCGATACCAAACACTTTCTTAGCGCGTACCACGGAATCCAGCGTGCGGAACCCAGCATAGTCCAGCGTAATGAACTCCGGCGGCACGCCGAGTGCGACCAGGTCTTTTTGCATTGCGATGGGCTCGTTATAGTAACGGGTTGCATTGTCGCCGCTGACCAGGATGCCTCGCACGCGACCGCTGTGGTACAACGCGGCAGCGGTTTCGATGCGGGCGCGGTAGAAATGGTTCGGGCGGCCCTGATGCGTGCGTGCCGTGCCGAGCAGCAGCGCGACCGGCGTCGGTGTAACCCGATTGATCTCGTCCACAATAGCGCTGGAGGCGCTGGCGGAGATCATCCGGTCGATGCCCAGTGCCGTGCCGATCGCCAGCAGCACCAGAACGGCCAATGCCAGTCCGATTCGGCGCCAGATTGATTTCGGACCCTTGCGCTGGAACAATCCTCGTGCCGTAGCTGAGCCGTTGGCTGATACCTCGGCCGATGCTGGGCTTGGTTTGGGCAGATCTATGGGATCTGTTTTCGTTTGCGGTTGCTGGGCCATATCAGTTTTACCGATCAGATGTACCGAGGTCGGTTATACCGGCAGTCGGCTACGTCGGGTCTGGATAGACAGGGCTGGATATTACCAAGGTCGGGTATACCGGGTTGCGCCCTTGCAGCGTCAAGTTGTTTATGAATTCCTTTATGAAATTGCCGATACACGGCAATGAAACTGCCGACCACTCGCGATGCATTTGATTGTAGACGGAAATGCCGCCGTTTGTGACTCTTTAGGTGATCTCTGTGCAGAAACGGACCACCTGGCTTGTCTTCTCGTCCGACATCGACGTTGCGGCAACCCGCCCATAGAGCGACGATGGGCGGGTTGCCGCTGCGCGAAGGCGAATGAGAATCCGGCGCCAGTTGGTCTGTTTGTCTCCGGCAATCGCCCAAAGCCAGGATATCGTCTAAACCCATTTTGAACCACTGAACAGGCCGTCTTCATGCCAGATGATTACTCTCTGACCTATCGCGTTTGTCCCACTCGTCCGCAATCTCACCAGTTCGATGTCGAATTGCTAATTCCTGCATCTGCCAGAAAGACCTTGGTCTTATGCATGCCTGCATGGATTCCGGGAAGCTACATGATTCGCGATTTTGCGCGTAATGTCACCGGCATCAGGGCGAGCGGAGCTTCGGGAACGCTAGCCATCGTCAAGCTCGACAAACAGACCTGGCGACTGGATGACGTTCACGGCGATGTCGTCGTTCGCTATCAGGTCCATGCCTGGGAATTGACCGTGCGCTCTGCGCATCTGGACATCACCCATGGCTACTTTAACGGCCCGAGTCTGCTGTTGCGCGTGCACGGCTTCGACGCAAGTCCCTGCCGGCTGGAGTTGCTTGCGCCGACTGCCGCTGCCTATGCGCATTGGCGCGTCGCCACCAGTTTGCGCCCTGCCGACGTCGACTCCCAAGGCTTTGGCGGTTATCTGGCCGACGATTACGACGATCTGATCGATCATCCGGTGGAGATGGGCAAGTTCGATCTGGTCGATTTTCAGGTCCAGGGCGTGCCGCACCGGATGGCCATCAGCGGCCGTCAACAAGCCGATCTGGATCGCTTGGCCAGGGATTTGCGGCCCATCTGCGAGCAGCATGCCGCTTTGTTCGGGGAATTGCCGATCGATCGCTATGTCTTTTTGACCATGGTGGTTGGAGATGGCTACGGCGGGCTCGAACACCGTTTTTCAAGCAGTTTGCTTTGCAGCCGCGGTGACTTGCCGAGACCGCCCCGCGCTGGCGCGGCGGCTGATTCGGACACCTTGCCCAGCGAAGGCTATCGGCGCTTTTTGGGGCTGTGCAGCCACGAGTATTTCCACCTGTGGAACGTGAAGCGCATTCGCCCCGCGGTGTTTGCTGATCAGGGCCTGGAGCGCGAGGTACACACCCGTTTGCTGTGGGCCTTTGAAGGCATCACGTCCTACTACGACGACTTGGCCCTGGTGCGCAGCGGCCGGATCGACGCGAAGAGTTATCTGGAATTACTGGCCGAGACGATCACCCGCGTCATGCGCAATCCGGGGCGGCTGCGACAAACCTTGGCAGAGTCGAGCTTTGACGCCTGGACCAAATTCTATAAACAAGACGCCAATGCGCCGAACGCTATCGTCAGCTACTACGGCAAGGGCGCCCTGGTGGCCCTGGCGCTGGACCTGATCATGCGTCGAGATACAGGCGATCGATGCTCGCTGGACGACCTGATGCGTGCGCTCTGGCAGCGTTATGGCCAGTCTCGAGACGGCGTGCCGGAGCGTGGCGTGGAGGCCATCGCAAGCGAGGTCAGCGGCCTGGATCTAACTGATTTCTTCGCTCAAGCATTGGATTCCACCGATGATCTGAACCTAGCCGAACTGCTCGCCAGTGTTGGTGTCGGCATGCGCTTGCGCTCATCCCGCGGAGACAACGATACTGGTAACGTCAGCGACGTGTTCGAGCCGGTCGAGCCCGCCGCCGACATCGGGCTGCGCCTGCAACCCGGGGTTGCCGAGGCCCAGGTGGCGGCGGTGCTCGATGCTCGCCCGGCCCGTAACGCGGGGCTGGCACCAGGTGACGTGCTGGTCGCCATCAATGGTCTGCGCGCAAGCCCGGCGACGGCTGGCGATTTGCTGCGTCAAGCCGAGATCGGTCAACCGCTGAAGATCCATGCCTTTCGCCGTGACGAGCTGATGCGTTTTGTCGTGACGCCGGAGTTGGCGCCGGCAGACACCTGTGAATTATGCTTGAACCCGAATGTATCGGCGGATGTGTTAGCGCGGCGCGCGGTCTGGCTCGGCGATGCCGGCTGATTTCCAGGTCGAGCGGCAGGCCGCGTTGCAGCGGCACCGCGACATCGTCCGGCTGCTGGCGGATGGTGAACTGCATTCCGGCGCGGCTATTGCCGCGCGGCTGGGGATCAGTCGGACCGCGGTCTGGAAAGCAGTGCGCAAGGCAGCGGACCAGTTCGGATTGGATCTGGAGTCCTGGCGCGGGAAAGGATATCGCCTGCGCGAGCCTTTACAGCTGCTTGATATCAGTCTGATCCGCAATGCATTGCCATCGTCAGTGCAGCAGCAAATCGGTCGCATTGACCTGCTCGACGATGTCGATTCCACCAACAGTTGGCTGATGCGATGCGCCGGCGATGGTGCGCCCGGCGGTAGCGTCTGTTTGGCAGAGCGACAGCGTGCCGGGCGCGGGCGCCATGGGCGGAGCTGGGTATCGCCCTTCGGGGCAAACATTTATTTGTCTATCCTATGGCGCTATCCGCTGGCGCCTGCGCAGCTTGGTGGACTGAGTCTGGCCGCCGGCGTTGCGGTGGCGCGCGCGCTCGCCGCTGCCGGGGCGCAACAGATTGGGGTTAAATGGCCCAATGATCTGCATTGGCGCCGGCGCAAACTCGCTGGGCTATTGCTGGAAGTGGCCGGTGAGTCCCAAGGGCCGAGCCATGTGGTGGTTGGCGTCGGGGTCAATCTGCGCCTGAATCCGACGCGCGCGCTTGCCATCGAACAGCCTTGGACTGATCTGACAACGGTACTGGGTGCTGGCACATATTGCCGAAATACAATCGCGGCGGGCTTGATCGCCGAACTTGCTGGAGCATTGCAACGCTATGGCAAGGACGGGTTGCTGCCGTTTCTGGCCGAATGGCAACGTCTCGACGCCTACCTCGGTGAACCAGTGGAACTCATTCTCGGCGATCGGCGCATTGCCGGGGTGCATGCCGGCATTAATCGCGATGGTGCATTGCTGTTGGACAGCGACGGTGAACGGCGTGCTTTCCATGCCGGCGAAGTCAGTCTGCGTGTGCATCCTCGTTGAAGGCTGCTCTGGATGCCGTCGCAAATGAGACTGTGCAAGTATTCGCGGCAGGGTGCAGAAGATGATTCTTACCACCAGGTACACCAAGCGCAAGAAGACAAAATTTAAATTTTAATATCTTATCTGACTTCATGTCAGGTTTTGCCTTCAAGTCGTGTCAGTATTCACCGCAGAGACGCAGAGTGCGCAGAGGTGCCAAGGCGGATGCATCCTCTTCTCTGCGTCTCTGCGGTGAATCGAACTGCATCCTGAATGAATGGTTGAACATTTTCATACGGCAGCACCCTTCATGTCCTTTTTGGTTAATCTTCTTTTTGTGTATTTCTGGAATAGTTTCACAGTCGCAAATGAGACTGCGAAAGTATTCTTGATCTATGGCGAAGGGTGATTCACCACAGAGAGCACAGGGGTGTTGGGTAGGCTGTCGAAATCTGCAGTCCCACTAAAACAAGCGCTTCCCGGTTGATGGATGCTTAGTCGGTGTCGGGATCGGTGTCAAGGTCAACATTAGGGATTGGTATCGAGCCGGCTGCTTTGATCGATGAGCGGATTCGATTCCGATTCCGATAGCGACCCCGATTGCACTCCGCCGATGTCTGGATAGCGTTGTATAGGTTATTCATGAACCGCCACTTAGGGTGTTGCTGTAACGGGGGCGAGTGATCGCATCAGCACCCGTCGATAGCGCGTGGCGATGTGCTCCCAGTCAAATGCTTTGCGGCAATGCGCGCGGCCATTGTCGGCAAGGCGTGCGCGCAGGTGCGGGTCAGCAAGCAAGGCGATGATTTTCTCGGCGAGTGCCTCGGGGTCGCCGGGCGCAAAACAGGCCCCGGTGATACCGTCCGTGATGGCGTCCGCGGTGGCGGGAACGGCTCCGCAAAGCACACAGCAACCACAGCTCATCGCCTCTACCAATACCAGGCCCAAACCCTCCTGATCGCCGCTGTCGGCAATCTGGAATGGGGCGATGAACAGCGCAGCCTGCCGATACAATCGGGGCAAATCCGCTTGGGCGATCTGTCCGAGAAAGCGGACGCAATGGGCAATGCCAAGATCTCTGGCCAGCTGGCGCAGCCTCTGTTCCAGCGGGCCGCTGCCGGCGATGGTGAGGCGCACCTCCGGATAGCGGCTGATCACCCTTGGCAGCGCGTGGAGCATGGTTTGTACGCCCTTTTTTTCCACTAGCCGTCCCACGAAGAGCAGGTCCATGTTGCTGCGCGGCTGATTTGGATCGGGGGTGAAACGCTGCTGCAGGTCTACACCCATAGGAATGACCTCTACCTGATCGCGGGCAATGTTCATACGCAGTACCTGCTTGCGCATCACGGTGCTGACAACCGTAATCATCCGGCTGTTCCGCATAACGCCGATTTTCAGTCGTCGTAACAGAGCGCCGCGCAATGCAAAGAGGTCGCCGCCGTGCGAGGTGCAGACCAGTGCTGCGTCACAACGGACCAAGCGGCGCGCGACAACGGCCAGCAATCCTTGCGGAATCAGCCAATGTGCGTGGATCAAGTCATAGTTTCCGCGCCGCAACAGGCCCAGTAGGGCGCGCAATTGGCCTGTCAGAAACAGCGGCAGCAACAGATAGTTAAGCGGGTTGACCTGGAGGCGGTTGAGGATGCCGCCACCATGGGTGGCAAGATTTTCCCAGCGCCGGATGAAGTAAGCGAAGCGAACGATATGCAGGCCATCCATCTCTTCCCGATCCAGGCTGCCGGGTGCTCGCGGTGCCAGCACGGTAATGTCAAAGTCGTTGGTCAGGCGACGACTCAATTCGAAGACGAAGGGCGGTTGGTTGTCATCACGCCAGCGTGGAAAGGTGGAGGTCAACACCAGCAATCGGGGTTTGCGGGTGCTTGCCGTTGGCGGTAGCGGCGCTTGCTGGCCGGGGCGCGACGCTGGTACGGATGGTGCGCGCATGGGGTTCGATGCTCAGCGATCGTTGTCGCGATAATACAGCGCCGTAATTTGCTCTGAGACCAGTCCCATCATGAACAGAACGACGCTGATGGACAAGAGCAGGGTGCTCATGTTGGTTAATCGACCCCAGCTCAGATAGGTAAACAGGTAGTAGCCCACGCCAGTGATAAAGAACCCGGCACTGACAGGGAAAAAAATCTTCAATGGCGAATACAGTGTCGCGATCTTGAACAAAATCAGAACAAATCGCACACCGTCACGCAGCGGTTGCAGGTGACTGCGGCCAAAGCGGGGGTGTGCGGTGATGGGGATGTAATCCACAAGATAGCCAGAGCGAAAAAATGCCATCGTGATGGTGCTCGGATAGGAGAACCCGTTTGGCAGCAGGTACAGAAAGCGCCGGAACAGGTCGGCGCGCACAACGCGAAAGCCGGAGGTGAGGTCGGCGATTCGATGTCCGGTGATCCAGGAGGCGAAATAATTATAAGCAGTATTCGCCAGCAGCCGCCACAGGTTCGCCTGCGATGCGCTGTCACGCGCGCCAACCACCATGTCATAGCCTCGATCCAGGCGCTCGAGAAAGCGCGGAATGTCGGTCGGATCGTGTTGACCATCGGCGTCCATCAGCACCAGCACATCTCCGCTTGCGGCCCGGGCGCCGGCCTTGACGGCGGCACCGTTGCCCAGGGCATAGGGGTGAGAGATCAGGCGTACGTTAGCGTTCGTGACGATGTTGGCGGTCTCGTCTGTTGATCCGTCGTCAACGACGATGATCTCCGCATCGCCGACTACTGCTCGGATTTCGGGCAACAATGCTTGCAGAGCATCTGCCTCGTCTTTCGCTGGTAAAATGACTGAGAGTTTCACGCTGAAGATCCATCCGAGTTGAAGTTACCGGCGCCTGGTCGTCTGCGTGTTGCGCCTGAGCGGTCATCATACGCGCAATCCTTGATTGCGCGTATCTCGGGTGATCGTCCAATGCAGTTCGGTCTATGTCAAAATCGCATCGGCGCCCTTGTGGTCACGATCACGGGGCGGTAGGCGAAGAGCGCGTTCAGGTGATGCAGCAGGGCATGGCTGCCTTCGCGCCTCCAGATAGCGTTCAGCGATGCGTCAATCGCCCGATAGCGGGCATCGAGCCCCCGCGGCCAGTCGCCGTCGCGGCCAATCTGCTCGATCAAATTCAGCCAAAGCTGACTGACTCCCATGATGAACGCCGGCCAGGCCGCCTGCATGTGCCGCGACCAGGCTTGGTCGGATGTGTCGGTGATGTCAGGTCGCTGAAGTTGGCGCAGGTCATCGTAGCCGATCGATTCGAGGGTCCCGCGTCGTTTCAGCCGCGCCGCAATCGGGCTGGCTCCAACCTGTTTGTACACCTTGGCAGCGGTGCTGGCTGGCGAACGAAAAATAAAGCTGAACTGATGGCCGGCAGCATCGCGCACGGCCCGGCGATGAAAGCGCCATAGCGAGATGGCCTCACGGTTGTCGGCTAGGATTGGGCGTATTACCTGATCTGCAATCAGCACGTCTCGATGCCAGGCGGGCTGGGCGCCTTCTGGCCAGTCGAGACGGAAGCGCAGGTACCACCAACCTTGTCTGGCCATATCGGCATCTTGAACCAGGTTGTCCGCGATTGGCGCGGGTGCCATGGTCGGTTGTGTAGCGCATCCCGCCAGCAGCAACAAGATCAGCATCAGGGCAGCGGTGTTGATGTCTTCGCGTGTTGTCAGTTCGATCCCCTGGGAGTGCCACAAATCTGTCTAGTGTTGGTTTGCGGTATTGGTTCTTGCCAATTCAGGCAATGCGTTAAGGAGAACGGGTTGGCCATAAACCGTCATGGCAGCAGCCATCCCGTGATGCCCAACACGGCAGCATAGCGCAGACCTTTACCGGTCGCGGTCAGGATAAAGAATAATGTAAAGTGAACACGCATGATTCCAGCGATAAAGGTCAGCGCATCGCCCCCCACCGGCAACCAGGCCAGCAGCAGAGACCAAACACCCCAGCGCTGATACCAGCGCTGCGCCAGACCGAGTTGCGCTGGTTTGAAGGGGAACCAGCGCCGCTGCTGAAAGTGCAACAACCAGCGCCCGAGGGTCCAGTTGACAGCGGCGCCTAGGGTGTTGCCGGCGGTGGCCCAGCACCAGAGCACGAGGCTGTCGTAGCCGGCGGATTGCAGTCCGGCCAATGCCATCTCGGAGTAAAAGGGCAGCAGGGTCGCGGCGACGAATGCGGCGGCGAACAGTCCGAGATAGGCTTCCATCAGCGATGCGAGTACGGTTGTCGGTCGTCGCGGTTTGCCGCGGGTTTCATTGGTCGACTCCCTGGCCGTTGATGCTTTCGTTGAACGCGGCTTTATGGGAAATGGCCAGTTGGAATGCCCAGCTGTATGCCTAGTGCTCTGCTGCGGAAGTCGCGAGACTGTTTGCAGTCGTTGTCGTTGTCCTTATCGTGGTCGTCATCGATAACCCACGATGAGCGATTACGGCAACGACAAACAGCAGAAATGGTAGCGGAACATCCGCACCGCCGCACTAGTTGTGCGGATTCAGATTCAGGTGTGGATCAACCGGTGGGATCACGCTCATGTTCGGTGTGCTGGGCAGGCGCGGCATGACGAGCCGCGGAAATTCGCCGCTGAGGCCATTCAGAAAGGCCACCAGATCGGCTGCTTGCTGGTCGCTCAATTCCTTGTTCAACTGTGTCTTGGCCATCACGCGGACGGCCTCGTCCAGCGTCGGCACGGCACCATGATGGAAATAGGGTGCGGTCAGCGCGATGTTGCGCAGCGTCGGTACCCGCCACAGATGCTTGTCGGCTTCATTGCCGGTAGCCTGATGGCGGCCGGTGTCTGCAACCAGGTCGTACTTCGTTTCGTAATCGCTGCCGGTATAGACCGGAAACTTCTGAAAGAACCCGGTTCCCATCGGTAGTGCCGGGCCGCTGAAGTTGGCACCGGAATGACATGCGGTGCAGCCCAGGTCGGAGAAAGTCTCCATGCCGCGTACCTGCTGCTCTGTCAGCGCTGTCTCGTCGCCATTCACATAACGGTCGTAAGGCGAATTCGGCGTGATCAGCGTGCGTTCGAAAGCGGCAACTGCCTTAGCGGCGTTGTCAGCGTTGACTGGGTTTTCCTCGCCCGGATAGGCGGCTTGAAACATCGCCAGGTAGCCCTCGATCTTCATCAGACGGCCCATGGCTTCATCCAGGCTCTCCATGCCCATTTCGATCGGATTGACCACTGGGCCTTTGGCCTGCTCCTCCAGGGTGGCAGCACGACCATCCCAGAACTGGACGGATTGGAACGCCGCGTTCCAGACCGTGGGTGCGCTACGCTCGCCACGGGCATCGTGCATGCCGATGGAATTAGGGCGGTTGTCGTCGCCAGCCGCCATCAGATTGTGGCATGAATTGCAGGACAGGGTGCCATGTTCGGAAAAGCGCGGGTCGAAGTACAGCGTCTTGCCGAGTTCGATCTTGGCCGCGTTTGGTGGATTATCCGCCGGGATTGGCGGTTGCTCGGGCAGCGCTTCCCAGTTGGTCGACCATGCGGCGGGGGTGACGAGTAAATAGGGCATCAGGGCAGCGGCTGTAATTGTCAATTTTGTTGCGTTCAAGATGATGGCTCCTGGATCGATTGGGTTGATGATGCAGCACGAGTGCTCTGCTGCGGAAGCCGCGAGACCGTTTGCAGTCGTGGTCGTCATGGATAACCCACGATGAGCGATTACGATAACGACAGATGGCAGAAACGGTAGCGGGGACATCCGCACCGCTGCACTTTAGGGTTCGGGTGCGGCATGGCTCGGCAGCTTATTCGCAAATACTAAATAATGCCATAACCGGCGCCAAGTTCTCGGTGCTGATCCTGAGGGGGGTTGAGCCTGGATGAAAAACTGTTCATTGATCTTCCACGCTTGCAAAGCACGCATGGCAAAGCTGTGAGATACGACGATCAAAGCATTTCGGCTTCACCCCGGACAAGCCCAGTTGGCACTGACAGCCGCGACTGCTTGCAAGATCCTGACCTCGGTCGGCCCTCACATGCTCTTGAGGATGTAAACATAGGCTTTCGGCACGCCGGCGCCTTTGATGGCCAACGCCTGAGAGTCGAAGAAATTGCCCAGGCGCACCGTCTGGCCGGCTGGATAAGTACCGATGTCGATCTGATTGCCAGTGACCTGGTAGCGACCATCTCCTGGTGGCATCTTCAGCGAGATCAGACATGGCGATAACGCGCAGGTGCCGGTGTCGCCTGCTGCAACGGTGATGGCATTGGCGCCGGATACGCTATTGCCGGCCAGCGCCGGTGTCCTGTATGCGAAGCAGCTTGCGATCAGTAGCGCCAGAACTATTCGGTGCATGGTTGGTCGGTGCATGGTTGGTCGGTGCATGGTTGGTCGGTGCATGGTTGGTCGGTGCATGGCTGGTCGGTGCATGGCTGGTCGGTGCATGGTTGGGCACCTGCGTTTGCTGCCGTTCGGCAGGTTGGGGAAGGTCATGTTGTGATTCTCCAGTTCAAAGCGATCGTGGTTCGCGGAAATTCAGGCGATTGCCGATCATGTGGTTGAGTCGCGCGCGTCCGAACACACTGAGACTCGAGCCATTGGTGCGCTTGGTCAGATCCTCAGGTATTCCCAGATAATCCACCGCTGTAACAACGTCTTATACTGCCCTGTCGGCAAGGCCCTGTGGCTTGCGTCCGACCTGCCGGCGTGCTCGCCTATTCGCCCGCAAGCGGGCTCCTACGTCGGCCGACCCGGAGAGGAGCGTCGACGTATCGCCGAAGCGCTGAAGTTCCGTGGTACCACACACCAGATGGGTGAATACCCCTGCACCGTGATGCCGGACGAGGGCATTGTCCTGATCCCGCTGTCGGCGATCAAACTCGAGCAGCGTTCGTCGAACCTGCGCATCAGCTTCGGCAACATCGAGTTGGACGCCCTATGTGGCCGCGGCTTCTTGCGCGATTCCATTGTGCTGTTGTGCGGCGCAACGGGTTGCCGTCGACAGCCTGTCCGCACTGGAGCGCGTCTCCAACCTCAAATGTTTTCGCCAGTTCGTCATCGGTCTGACTGCATTTATCAAAAACAGCCAGATTGCCGGGCTGTTCACCGCGACCACCGAGCGCCTGCTTGGCGGCGAATCGGTCACCGAGGCGCATATCTCCACCATCACGGATTCGATTATTCGATTACGCGATGTGAAAATACTCGGTGAGATAAAACGCGGGCTCAGGGTGTTGAAGATGCGTGGCTCCCCTCATGACAAAGACATCCGGGAATTCAGCATCGACGGGTCCGGTAGGCATATCGGGTATACTGGCGGCGGGTATACTGGCGGGGCAACCGCAGCATATCCCGCCACGCGAATTGGAGCGCATCGAGGCTTTGTTTCATGGCGATGTGCCGGGGATTGAAAGATCTGTGCTGTCGTACCGGGAATGGCTGCCGGCAGCAATCCAGCAGCAATCCGGACATAGGGCCATGACGAGCCGACAGACCCGGTGGCTTCCATCCTTCTCTGGCCCGGACCTTGATGCCTGAGGTATAAGCGCGATGAAAAAGCTGAAAAACGAAAAAGAGCTAGTGAGAAAAGCGATTGCCATCGGCGTTGCTTATGCCGAAAAGCGTGGCGCGGCGGAGTTCGAGCCCACCGATTCCGCGGCCGAAAAGCTGGAGTATATCTATCGATTGCTGGTGCACGACAAGCTGATCGCGCCGCTGCCTGAAGAACAGGTATCGCAGGAGACCATCCGCCATCGTCTGGCCATTTGGGCGTCTCGGCTAACCGAGCAACGCTGAGCCTGCGGGCCGGCAGCTCATGCAGAGGCGGGCAGCGGCTCGCTCCGCGTCCGGTGTGTCCAGCAAGCGGTTTTTGCTGGGCCTGGGCAGCGTCATGCACGCCGGGTGCTACCTGCGTAGATTGTTCGGTTATTCAACCAGAATGCAGTTTGATTCATATGCTTTGAAGGCAGCGTAGTCAATATCAGGTTTCTGATGCCCTGATGTCATGTCTTTTCGATCGCCGGGTCGCCCGCAAGCGGGCTCCTACGCCGAGCGGCTCCCACGGCTGGTCAAGATCCGCTTGCGGGCGAGGCGACTTGGTCCCTCTGCGCACTTTGCGTCTCTGCGGTGAATCCTTAACATGCTTTGTAGGCAGCACCCTTCACACCTGCCGGTAAATTTCCGCACCGGTGCTCAGAAATTCCGCGGACTTCTCTTGCATGCCCACCTCGAGAGCGGCTTCCGGATTCTCGAGCTGCTGCGCCTGGGCGTAGTCGCGCACATCCTGGGTAATTTTCATGGAGCAGAAGTGGGGGCCGCACATGGAGCAGAAGTGCGCGACCTTGTGCGATTCGTGGGGCATGGTCTGATCATGGAACTCGCGGGCGCGCTCTGGGTCCAGCGACAGGTTGAACTGATCATCCCAGCGAAATTCGAAACGCGCCTTGGACAGGGCGTTGTCGCGCAGCTGGGCACCGGGCAGACCCTTGGCCAGGTCGGCGCCGTGAGCGGCAATCTTGTACGTGACAATGCCGTCGCGCACATCCTGTTTGTTCGGCAGGCCGAGGTGCTCTTTGGGGGTGACATAGCAGAGCATCGCTGTTCCGTACCAGCCGATGTTGGCGGCGCCGATGCCCGAGGTGATGTGGTCATAGGCCGGGGCGATGTCGGTGATCAACGGCCCCAAGGTATAAAACGGCGCCTCATAGCAGTCTTTGAGTTCCTTGGCGACGTTTTGCTGCACCATGTGCAGCGGTACATGTCCGGGTCCCTCGATCATGACCTGGACATCCTGCTCCCAGGCGAATTTGGTCAATTCGCCCAGGGTTTCCAGCTCGGCGAACTGAGCGCGGTCATTGGCGTCGGCGATACTGCCGGGACGCAAACCGTCGCCCAGGCTGAAGCTCACGTCGTACGCCCGCATGATCTCGCAGATCTCGCCGAAGTGGCTGTACAGAAAGTTCTCCTGGTGATGGGCTAGGCACCATTTGGCTAAGATCGATCCGCCGCGCGAGACAATACCGGTGATGCGCTCGGCGGTCAGCGGCACATAGCGCAGCAGTACGCCGGCATGGATGGTGAAATAGTCCACGCCCTGTTCCGCCTGCTCGATCAATGTATCGCGGAACATATCCCAGGTCAGCTCTTCGGGTCTGCCCTCGACTTTTTCCAGTGCCTGGTAGATCGGCACGGTGCCAATTGGCACCGGGGCGTTGCGTAGAATCCACTCCCGGGTTTCGTGAATGTTGCTGCCCGTGGACAGGTCCATCAATGTGTCGCCGCCCCAGCGCGTGGACCACACCATTTTCTCGACTTCCTCGACGATACTGGAGCTGACCGCCGAGTTGCCAATATTGGTATTGATTTTGACCCGAAAATTGCGGCCGATGATCATCGGCTCCAGTTCCGGATGATTGATGTTGGCGGGGATGATCGCGCGCCCGCGGGCAACCTCGTCGCGCACGAATTCGGCCGTGATCGTATGCGGCAGGCTGGCGCCGAACGACTCGCCGCGGTGTTGACGCAGCAATTTCTCATAGCGCGGATCGGCGCGCAGTTCGTCCAGACGCATGTTCTCGCGGATGGCCACGTATTCCATCTCGGGCGTGATGATGCCTTTGCGCGCATAGTGCATCTGAGTGACGTTGGCGCCGGGTTTGGCGCGGCGTGGCGTGCGGATGTGCTCAAAGCGCAGCGAGGCCAGCGTCGGGTCGTTTTGCCGCCGCCGGCCGAAGCCGGAGCTGGGGCCGTCCAGTAACTCGGTGTCGCCACGCTCGTCGATCCAGGCCGCGCGCAGGTCCGGCAGACCAGCGAGCAGATCGATCCGGGCATCCGGATCGGTATAAGGCCCCGATGTATCGTAGAGATAGACTGGCGGGTTTTCCTCGATACCGCTGGTGGTGTGAGTCGCGCTCTGTGTAATCTCGCGCATCGGCACGCGGATATCCGTACGGGAGCCGACTACATAGCGCTTTTGCGATGCCGAGAAGGGCTGGGTGACCTCATCGGACAGACGGGCGGTGGTCTGGACAAAGTCGGCCCGGATGGAAGTCGGGGAAATGGCGCTCATGTCGGCTCCTCTGTGTAGCGGCCCCGTCATCGTCAGCGGGGATTGTGGCGTTTGGGCGCTGGGTAGAGCCGAGAGCAGCAAGCATGAGCAGGGCAGGTTTGCCCCGTCCATGCTTCCCTCCGCCGGTATCATCCGGATCAGGTTCCAAGGGACTGTCTCAGCCCGTGCGACGGGCACCCCCAGCAGGATCTTGCCGAAACTATCGAAAGCGCGACTGAATTTCAACCACGAACTGGATAATCCAGATTTTCACAGGCTTTTAGTAAGGGTACAACCACAGGGGTATGACCATCAGGCATGGCCTTCAGCGTCGTCACCCGGTGGCAATGGCGATGAAGCTTTGCAGCTGTTCGATGGTATGCTGTTGGTCCACGATGATGGCCGCCACCAGATCGCCGATGGACACCAGCCCAACCAGTTCCTTGTCTGACATCACCGGCAGGTGGCGAGTGCGGTGCTCGGTGATTAATTGCATACAGGTGATGACATCGGTACCTGGGGTCACGCTCGGGCCATCCGCG
The DNA here is from genome assembly GCA_016745215.1 of Thiohalocapsa sp. PB-PSB1. Lineage (GTDB taxonomy): Bacteria > Pseudomonadota > Gammaproteobacteria > Chromatiales > Chromatiaceae > Thiohalocapsa. The sequence continues at coordinate 330,829 of CP050890.1, read as the reverse complement.
CGCATGATGTCACGCACGCGGGTGTCGCGGGACGAACGGCCCATCAGTGCGACGCCGCGTGCATACTGTCGTTCTGAGATCATGCCGAGCACACGCGGGCCTTCTACCACGACCAGCGCGCCGCTGTCCTTGCGCGCCATCTCGCCGATGGCATCAAGCACGCTGGCGTCCGGATCAATGGTCCAAACCTCGTTGCCCTTGTGTTGGAGTACTTGCGCTACAGTCTGCATCGGATGGCTCCTCTGGGTCAGGTTCAGGATGTCCGGGACCGCTCCGACATCCATGGTGATTTTTATCGCGGTATTGCATTGACGGCGTAGCGCAATTGCCGCATCTCCCTTAGCATAGACGAGACCCTATAAAATGCGCTGTCACCGAAAGTTCATGCAAGTCAGCTCGCTTTCGGTTAACGTTTAGCTGTCGTCTATCGACAGGTTCATGCCTGGCCAGCCTCTTGCCGGGCTCATCGGTTCGTTCCATCTGATCCAATTACCGATCCGATTTCTGATCCGGTCCGGGGCGGTGGAGGGCGGACTGATTCACCTAATAACAAACGCGGAGCAGAGACAACATGAAGACAAGAACGAGATTGACCATCGCCATGCTCAGCGCCATCGCCATCGGCCTCAGCGCCTGTGGTGACGGCGATCAAGCCGAACCTGAAGAACAGACCTCCGAGACCAGCATGACGGAGCAGGAGCAGAGCGCCGTCGATGCGATGAAGGAACAGGCCGAGGCTGCCAAGCAGAGCCTGGCGGAGGCCGGTGATCAGGCGAAGGCGGCGGTAGCCTCGACAACCCAGGCGATGGCCGAACAGGGCAGCGCCATGATGGAGGCCGCAAATGAAAAGAGCAGCGAGATGGCAGACGCAGCCACCGATAAGGCACGCCAGATGATCGCCTCGGTGAAGGACTTCCTGGCCGCAAACGACCTCGACTCGGCGCGCGGTGTCATGGGCAAGCTGGAGAGCATCAAGGATTCCCTGCCTGAGGCACTGCAGAGCGAGATCGAGGCACTGAAGGAAAAGGTCGCCTCGATGACCGGCACCGATCGTGCCGGCTGATCGCGGGCATTCCGCGACCCGTGCATCCATGGTGCGCGGATTGGACCCATGCGCCCCACGAATATAAAACGAGGCGATTTCCGTCGAGAAACAGACCACCTGGTCTGTCTTCTCGTCCGGCCTCGACGTCGCGGCAACCCGCCCATGGAGCAACTCGGGCGGATTGCCGCTACGCGCAGGCGAACGAGCATCCGGCGCCAGCTGGTATGTTTCACTCCGGCAACCGCCTAAATCATGGATAAACAACGCAAATCCCGTCGCGCACGATGTGCTGCGAAACCCTCCGTATGCAACAACAAGCCAAGACCGCGTTCCCGATCTCGTCTGTCGAGGCATCGCACATCTGCCGCTTTCTGCTGAGCGAGGTCCGCGCATGAGTAATGGCACCCCTAACCAACCTGCCGTGCCGCAGGCGGCTTACCAATCAGAGCCCCTGGCGATCGGCATCGACCCCGCCGATGGCTCGCAGACAGCATCCCCATCCTATCGTCTCGCCCACGCCGACGCGGGCTTTTTGGAGCGTCCAGAGCTGCGCCCGGTAAGGCTGCAATTGGAATTGCTGAAGGCAGAGCTGTTGCAGCAGGAGCAAGGTATCGAGTCCACCGTTGTGATTTTCGGCAGTACGCGAATCACAGAGCCGGCGATCGCCCGTGCGCGGCTGCGCGCGGCGCAGACCGCCGCGGCTGCCGCCCCAGACAATGCTGAGCTGGCTCGGCAGGCCAATGTGGCGGAGCGCATTCTGGACAAATCTCGCTATTATGACGAAGCGCGGCGTTTGGCGGCCATCATCACAGGTGTCAGCCAGAGCAATGGCCATCGCCATTATGTGGTTGTCACCGGCGGTGGGCCGGGAGTGATGGAAGCGGCCAATCGTGGCGCCTATGACGCTGGGGGAAAAAGCATAGGGCTTAGCATCGTGCTCACCCGTGAAGAGCGCCCTAACCCCTATGTCACGCCGGAGCTGTGCTTTCAGTTCCGCTATTTTGCCGTACGCAAAATGCACTTTTTGCTGCGCGCGCGGGCGCTGGTTGCCTTTCCGGGTGGTTTTGGCACCCTTGACGAGCTGTTCGAAACCCTGACCTTGATCCAAACCGGCAAAGTTCGGCGGGTGCCGGTCATTCTGTTTGGGCATACCTACTGGCAGCGGGTACTCGACTTGGATGCAATGGTGGAGGAAGGGACCATCGACCCAGAAGACCGGGATCTGATCCAATTCGTCGAGCGTGCCGAAGATGCCTGGGCTTTGATCCGCGATTTTAATGCCGAGGCCGATCAGGTCGATTCCATTACCACCGGCGACTGACGGGATCTTCATGCGGTTTAAAGCAACTTTCCCCGCTTTGATGTCCTCTTGCGTACCGTCCAGTATGCATATTTCCGGTGATTGTCTTTGTCCTCGGGTGCAACCCGCCGAGTGCGCCATCGAGGGGATCGTTCCACGAACAAGTGCTGCAAACCCTGAGTCATCCCCACGCATGGCTCGGCACCGGCCGGCTCGCCGCGTGCTCGGCTGAATGCCGGGAACGCGGCGTCAATGCCTGCATGGGGGGCCGCCATCAAAGAACGGCACGCTTCCCCGCAGAGACGCAGAGGGATCAACGCGAATAGATCCTCTTGTCTGCGTCTCCGCGGTGAATCAAACTTCTTCGATTGTGCAGCTTTCTCCACGGCGCCCTGGGTGGATTACGCCCGTCTTCCGCTGGACGCCGTACGTGTGTAATACCTATTATTGAATTTATTCATTAATAGAATTTAAATAATTTAGCAATAGAGGGTTGTCTGCTGCTACTGTCCAGACGATCCTGAAATGTTTGGCGGTAATCCCTGCCGATACCAACGCCGGCCCATACCACTGCTGGCCTGTATCATGGCTGACCTGCTATCACTACATCCTTATCACTACTGAAGAGTCAATCGAACCATGAGCGAGTACATCGACGTTGGCGGCCTAAAGGTCGCAAAACCCCTGTTTGACCTGATTGCAAACGAGATCGCCCCAGGCACCGGCATCACTCCGGATGACTTCTGGGCCTCCCTGGCCGACATCGTCACCGAGCTTGCACCCCGCAACCGCGCTCTGTTGCAACACCGCGACGCGCTTCAGGCGCAGATCGACGCATGGCACCTGGCGCATCGGGAGCAGCCGATCGATCTCGCCGCCTACCGGAGTTTCCTCAGCGAAATCGGCTATCTGGAACCCGAGGGGCCAGACTTCAGCGTGACCACCGACAACGTCGATCCGGAGATTGCCAGCATTGCCGGCCCGCAACTGGTCGTGCCGGTGAACAATGCCCGCTATGCGTTGAATGCGGCCAATGCGCGCTGGGGCAGCCTGTACGACGCTCTTTATGGTACCGATGCCATTGCCGAGGACGACGGTGCCGAACGCGGCAGCGCGTTCAACCCGGTGCGCGGCGCGCGCGTGGTTGCCGCCGCCAACGAGTTCCTCGATCAGAACCTGCCGCTTGCCGATGGCGCCTCGCATGCCAAAGTCGATGGTTATCGAGTCGAACAAGGCGCCTTGTTAGCGACCATGGCGGATGCCGCCAGCATCGGCCTCGCCGATCCGAGCCAGTTCGCTGGCTACCAGGGCGATGCGCAGGCGCCGGATCTGATCCTGCTGCGCCACCATGGCTTGCATGTCGAAATTCTGATCGACCGCACGCATCCGGTTGGCGCCACCAGCCCGGCGGGCGTCAAAGATGTCGTGCTGGAATCCGCCGTCACCGCCATCCAGGATTGCGAAGACTCGGTCGCCGCCGTCGATGCCGAGGACAAAGTAGAGGTGTATCGCAACTGGCTGGGGCTGATGCGCGGCGACCTGACCGCCAATTTCAGCAAGGCTGGCAAGATGACAGAGCGCCATCTGAATCCGGATCGCCGCTACATCGCCGCGGACGGCAGCGAACTGACCCTGCCCGGACGCAGTCTGATGCTGGTGCGCAATGTGGGCCATCTGATGACCACCGATGCGGTGCTCAGCGCTGACGGCGCCGAGATTCCGGAGGGCATCCTCGACGGCATGGTGACCGTATTTGCCGCAATGCATGATCTGAAGGGGCTCGGCCCGAACGCGACCTCGGTCCGCAACAGCCGCACCGGCAGCGTTTACATCGTCAAGCCCAAGATGCACGGTCCCGACGAAGTGCAGCTGTGTGTCGACCTCTTCGCGCGCATCGAAGATGCCCTGGGTCTGGCACGCAATACCCTCAAAATCGGCATCATGGACGAGGAGAGGCGGACCACGGTGAACCTCAAGGAATGCATCCGCCGCGCCTCGGAGCGGGTCATCTTCATCAACACAGGTTTCCTCGACCGCACCGGCGACGAGATGCACACCGACATGGAAGCCGGCCCCATGCTGCGCAAAGGCGCCATGAAGACCTCGCCCTGGCTGCTGGCTTACGAGGATTGGAACGTCGACGTGGGTCTTGTCTGCGGTCTGCGCGGACATGCCCAAATCGGCAAGGGCATGTGGACCATGCCGGACGAAATGCGGGCGATGATCGACACCAAGATCGGTCACCCGAAAGCTGGCGCCAACTGCGCCTGGGTGCCATCCCCGACCGGTGCTACATTGCATGCCATGCATTATCACCAGGTGGATGTGGCCGCGCGTCAGGCGGAGCTTGCCGCCGGTGGGCGGCGCGCCGAGTTGGACAGCATTCTGACCATTCCGGTCGGCAACCTGGGCGACTGGTCCGCCGACGATGTGCAGCAGGAGATCGACAACAACTGCCAGGGCATCCTGGGCTATGTGGTGCGCTGGATCGATCAGGGTGTCGGCTGCTCCAAGGTGCCGGACATCACCGACATCGGCCTGATGGAAGACCGCGCCACATTGCGGATTTCCAGCCAGCACATCGCCAACTGGCTGCACCACGGCGTGGTCGATAAGGATCAGGTCATGGCCACGCTGAAGCGCATGGCAGAGGTCGTGGATCGCCAAAACGCCAATGATCCCCTGTACCGTCCCATGGCGCCCGGCTTTGACGGCGTCGCCTTCCAGGCCGCCTGCGATCTGATCTTCAATGGCCGTGACGAGCCGAATGGCTACACCGAGCCGGCCCTGCACCGTTGTCGCCGCGCCCTGAAAGCGAGCGGCTGAGCGTTAAACACCGTTGCCGATGCCGAGGCTCTGTCTCGGCACCGGGTCTTGATGGCTCCGCCATCCGGTCCAGCTTCTCTGCCAGCGTTCCGTGCTGCTACTGCCGCGAGTCAGACAGCTGATGCGGATCGATGCCGAGTGCTCTTAGTTTTTCGGCCATGCGTTCGGCACGCTCCTGCTCTTGGTCGGCGCGTTGCTGCTCCTGGTCGGCGCGCTGCTGCTCCTGGTCGGCGCGTTGCTGCTCTTGATCAGCGCGCTGCTGCTCTTGGTCGGCGCGTTGCTGCTCCTGATCGGCGCGCTGCTGCTCCTGGTCGGCACGCTGCTGCTCTCGGCCAGCGCTCTCTGCGCCGGTGGCGATCGGATTGCCTTGCGCATCGCACCAGCGCAGCCAACGGGCGGACATGCCTTCGTAAGCACCATCCCAGAGACACAATCCGAGGTCGAGATCGGGCATCCAGAGCCCGGCGCGCTCGACGTAGTGGGTTCCATGCAGCTCATGTAACCGCAGCAGCCGCTCGCCGAGCAGTTGTTCCGGGTCGAAGACGGCATAGAACTTCACGCCGATGGCCGCGTAGTCCAGGATCTTAGAGTCCAACTCGTGGCCTTCCCGATTCGAGACGACCTCGATGACGACGTCCGGCGGCTTGCCGAACTCCCAGACGAAGTAGGCGCGATGCGACTTGCTCCAGACGTCCGCGGGGATCTTCACGCCGAGGCTCAACAGCATGTCGGGGACCAGGGGTGGGTGATGCGTTCGGTAGAAGAGTCCAACGTTGGCCATCGCCGCAAAGGGCCGATCAAGCTGCGAGCTGTAGAGGGGCTCGGTCAATAGGCGCTGCTGCTTTTCGGAGAAGATATTGTCCAAGGGGATATCGTCTTCAGTGACCAGGTCATCGACATCGGGCCAGAAATCCTCCGGATACTCGTCGATGCTGTCGGGAAATGTCTCGGTTGAGGGATGCATCGGGTTGGCATTGTCACGGAATGAGGCATCGGATTATATCTGTTTTCTCGAGGTCATGGGCATTCCTTTCGCAAGCAGACGACAGGCGCAACCCGCCCGGCGTTATCTTTTTCGAATCAAGTTGAATCATGCAGTGAGCGCATCATGACCTTCAGTCAGATAGCGGTGCTGACCCATCCACTGCCACACTGTCCCCGTGTGGCAATTGCCGTGCCGCCGAGAATGCCGGGTTGTCCGCGCCGGGCCAGGAGTCCAGCGAGGCCTGCACCGCGGTTTTAAAGATATTCAGTTGCCCACGCCTCTGCGCAATCTGCGCGATCACATTATAGAAACGCGCCAGGTGCCGTTTGCTCAGCCCTGGGTCCGTGGATTGTCCGGCAAAGCCCGCGACCAACTGGTCGATTTCCGCGGCATGGGCGTCGCCATCGGCGGCCAGCAGCAGTTCCGCGCGAATCAGCTTCGCCTCCGGCAGATTCAGGATCTGCTGACGAAGACTGTCCAGTTCGATCTCGTCGGCGGGCCATTGTCCGTGCAACTCGGCACGGGTCTGAAAAGAGGTAAATTCGGCCAGCAAGGTGCGACGCAATAATTCGTTCCAGCCATCCCGGAAGCCTTCCACTCGAGCCAGCCGGATCAGGAATTGTCGCTCTCCAGGGGTGAGACGGAAACGCACCCGGCCTGCGCCCGGCTCGCTGTTCAGATCGACCCGAAACAGCAGCCAACTGGCCTCTCCAGAGCGGATATCCCGGTTGTGCAGGCGGTACAATGGCCGCTCGGAAGAATCGATGTAGGCATCGACGATGGCCTGGCGAGCCGGCGCCGGGGTGTGCAGCGGATCGAACAGCCTTGGCTCCAGGACTCGGGCATCTTCAGTGACCAGGCTTGCATCCGGACGCAGACCTTGCAGCCGATGCAGATAAGCCGTGGCCGGCACCGGCACATCGCCGCGCAATAACAGCCGCGCGTCCGCTTCGAGATTGCCCAGCAATGTTGCCGCATAGGTGTGCGCAAGCCAGTCGTCATGGCGATCGTTCTGCTCCCAATGGACAACCAGTGTCGTCAACACCAGGCTCAGCGTCAATGCCGCGATCAACAGCCGGTGTTGGCCTGGCCGCCACCGCTTGGCGAGCAGGCGCGCCATGAGCGCGCTTCCCCAACGGCTTGCCACCCAGGCTCCCAATCCAGCCCAGACAGCGAGCAGTCCCCAGGCGGCCTGCGGGTAGACGCGAAACACCTCGCGCTGCAGGGGCTGAAAATCAAAACCCAGCAGCAATGTCAGCACCAGGGTCGGCCCAAGAAAGCCCACCGACAGTGCTGCCGAGGTCAATTTGCCCCAGCGGCGCCATTGGGCGAAGACGCCGATCAGCGCCAGCAATGCACCCGGCAGCAGCAGTTGTGCCCCAGCCTGGCGGACCAGATAGAGCAGAAACAACAGCCGATCGACGGCACCGGAGCTCGGCGTATCGTCGACGCCGACATAGCCGCTGCGCAGCACATAGCCGACGAACTCCGTCCAGCTGTCGATTGGCCCCTGGAAGCTGATCTCGGGGTATTGCTGCGAACGCCAGACCATCCAGGCATAGGGCAGCAGGCCAAGCGCAAAAGCCGCCAGCAATGCCGGCAAGCGCGCCCAGATGCGCCGCTGATCGGGCAGCCAGAGCAGCAACAGCGCGGGGCCTGACAGCAGGAGCAAGGGCCAATGATTGGCAAATCCCAACCCGAGCAACAGCGCGCTCAGCAGCAGGCGCCGATCGGTCCTGCGCACATCGGCGAGCGGCCCATGCCGCTGCTCGATGGCCAGAGACAACAGCGCAAAGAATAACAGCGCATGCAGCGGATAGACGTCGGCGATCAACGCCTGGGACCAGAAGGTTTCCGATACCCCAAGTCCAAACGCAGCCAGATAGGCTGCGCCGCGCCCCGGCGTCAGCCGGCGCGAGATGGCATACAGCAGAACGCAGGCGAGTGCCGCGAACAAGCCGTTCAGCGCATGGACCCGCCAGGCGATGGAGCCGAACGGAAACCAGGTTGCGAGCTTGCCCAGCAGCACGAACAACGGATAGCCAGGCGGATGCTCGATACCGGCAAACCAGCTCGACAGGATGAACAGACCGTCGTCTTCCAACACCACGGTGCGAGGTGCGGTGATCAGATACAACAGGAGCAGCGGGATGAAGACTGCCAGCAGATGCGGCCATTCACGCGATCTCATCGTAACGGGCTCGTCCTGTGGGGCTCGGCATGTCATCGTTGGCATCCCGACCGGCAACTCATCCTTCGCTCTGTGCACGCGGCATTTTGCACATGCGGTTCGAATAGTTGCACGATCTCGGATGCGCGGGCACAGAAGCTTCAATCTGCGTGCAGCATCTCCTGAAGATCGAAACCGCCGGAGCCCAGATAGGCCCGATCCAGGATCGCCGCTCGGCGCGCATGTGCCGCAACGGTTTCGAAGCTGATTTCCGTCGGCCTGAGCTTATCCCGGCAGACGGCAAATCGAAGAATGTTCTCGACAAAAAACTGTATGGTCTGAGGGCTGGCGCGGGCGCATCGATCAAGCCCTTGTTCCAGCGCCGGGGTCAACGCATCCCAATTGGCATATTCGATCAGCAGCCGAACGCGCATCTCGTTGGCGATGCAGGCTTGATCCGCCGTGCGCGGCCTGGGATTGTTCACGGCGGCATCGACCAGGGCGCCGAGCTGTAGGTCGTCAATCGCCGGGCAACGCCCGAGCAGGGTTTGATTGACGAACAGGCTCAGCGCATTGGTGGTGAACGGCGAAAGCAAACCGGTTTCCAGTTTATGCAATGTTCGGGGATACAGCCCGGCGGGGAACTCATCGCCGCCGCAGGTGAACAGCATGCCGACCAGTTCGGCTCCCGCCTCGGGTCGATCAAGCGCAATGAGCCGCTGTAAATACAGGGTTGCCCGTTGCCGGTTTCCGCGCTCCTTTTCATAGCTGACCAATTCCCAGAGCACGCGCGGCGATTGGGGGTCGCGCCGATAATCTGCCGCAAGCAGGCGACCCATATCGCCCCAGTCGCCGGCGCGCAATGCCGTGTTCAGGGCCAGAATCAGCAATACGCAGGCGAGTATCGGCAAGCGCAGGCGGCTGAGCCCGGAGCCTGACAACAGCCATCCAAGCGCGGCAACCAGGGTCGCCGATAATCCCAAGATCGCCAGGTAATTGCGATGCTCGAAGACGAGCTCCAGCGGAAAGATGGTCGATTCCAATAAATGGCAGGTAAAAAACCAGACCAGACCGAATCCGATCCAGGCTGCGCGCTTGCGCAGCAGAAAGGCCGCAATGATCAGAGCGACATAGATCCCGGCCAGCCCGATGGTTGCGGCATCGGCCGCATGCACGATGGGGAAATTGTCGTGGAACAACGACATAGTTCCGGCGACGGGAACGAAGAACAATTTCAGATACAGCGCGAGGACATGGAACTCGGTCAGCAGCCGTTCGGCACCGCTGAAGCCTCTGCCCGGATGCCAGCCATACAGCCCTGGCAACTTTGGGATCAGCATCAGCAATCCGACCAGCAAGGGCACAACGACCAGCACCAACAATACGCCGAGCAGGGCGCGTCGCTCGGAACGGGACTCGGCTTCGAGGCCAAAGAAAAACCACTCGATCGCCGCAATCAATAACGGCAGCAATGCCGCGATCTCTTTGCTGAGCAGGCCCAAGACACCGAAAAACCCAACGCCGAGCAACATGGTCAAGGTGCCGAGGACGACATTGCGACGGGCCAGTATCCTGCCCTTCACATAGCAGAGCAATGCCAACAGCATGAACAGGCTGGCCAACAGAACCAGGCGTTGAACGCTGTAGAGGACGGTGCTGAGCTGCAATGGGTGCAATAGCCAGATTCCGGCCACGGCAAGGGCAAACCAGGCCGCCGGGATGCGCATGACAGGCCATCGCGACGTTCTTGTTCGAACCTGGTCATGGAGTAACAAAACCAACCAGAAAACCAACAGCGCATTGATCAGATGCAATAGCAGGTTCTGGTACTTGAAGGCATGCGCCGTATCGCCGCTGAAGTAGCCGGTCAATGCGAAGCTCAGCCGCGGGATACCGCGGGATGCGCCGAACAAGCGCTCGCCCTTTAGGAACTGCTGTTTCAGCGCGGGGTAGGAGAGAGTGTCGATTGCGGTCGCCGGGATGTGCGCCACATCGTCGAGCAGGAAGGGGCCGTCCAGACCGGGACGAATCACCTGATGGCAAATTGCCAACAGGCAGAAAAAAAGCAGAACAGCACCCCAGGAGGAGCGCTGTTCTGCGGTGCTTGCCGAGGCTGGGCTGGGTTTGGTCATTCCGATGAAGTGGCCGATGGTTTGGCTTGCCCGGATTGACCGTGGATCAGCCTGTCTGTTGCGTTTTGGTTATGCTTGCGTTAAGCCCTAAGGTCAAGCAAGCGGTCAAGCAAGCGATCAAGCAAGCGGTCAAGCAAGCGATCAATCGATCTCCGCGCCGCCGCAGGCATCGCGGCAGTTTGCCGGAGCCAGCTTGGTTGGATTTCCGGCGCAGCAATCCCATCGGATTTGATTCCCCGTGACCGTGCCTTGCAGGGTCATGGTCATGCTATCGATGTCACCCGTTCCAGTCATAGAGATCGTTCCATCTCCATCCCAAGTGATGCTGGCGACGATATCGGACGCAACACCTGTCCAACCGAGTTGTTCTTCCGCTTTTGCTGCAGCTGCCCACTCGCTTTCAGATGCCCGATATTCGGACGCCGACAGTTTTAACGGCGCCGCTGCTAGAATCATCTCGGACACCTTCGCCCGCTTGGTGTAGTCCATATAGGAAGGAATGGCGATGGCAGCCAGGATGCCGATGATGGCAACCACGATCATCAGTTCGATGAGTGTGAAGCCGGCTTGTTGATTGCGTTTCATGTTTGCTCTCCAGATTTCGATGTTATTCATAACGCTGTGGCCTGCTGAAGGTGGTCCTTAGATCCCCGGCGAGGCCATATGGGCCGAAGATACCTTGCAACCTGTAAGAAGCAAACGAGAGGCCAAGTCCGGTCAATTGTCCTGGGCATCTCATGATACCTGCACCAAGTCGCTGTTTTTTCAACTGTTGGTAGCGAAGATCCGTTGCTTTGCGGCAGACATGGATGCTGTGGTTTGCGAACCGGATCGGCAAAAAATGTCAAAAACCGACAGTGAATGGCAAATTTGACTTGGTGCTGACTGGCCTGTTCTGGCCTATTCTTTAAAGTTGCCTATTCTTTCAGTTCAGGCCCAAATCCTTCGGCAACGACCGCTGGTCCACTCGATATTCCGATGCCCAGCCCCATCTCCCCCATCGGCTATCATAGGATTCCGGCACCGCAATAACACCCGGGAGTTCCCATGTTTACTGGCATCATCCAGGCGATTGGCGAAATCGAACAACTCCAGCCGCGTGACGGCGACGTGCGCGTCGCAGTGCGTGCCGGCAAACTCCGGCTCAGCGAGGCGTCCATCGGCGATAGCATCGCCGTCAATGGCATCTGTTTGACCGCGGTGGCCATTGAAGGCAACCGCTTTATGGCCGACCTGTCCCGCGAGACCCTGTCATTGACCACGCTTGGCGATCTGAACTCAGGCGCACGCGTCAATTTGGAAACGGCATTGACCTTATCCACGCCGCTGGGCGGACATTTGGTCAGCGGTCATATCGATGGCGTCGGCACAGTGCTGGATATCCACCAGGACGGGCGCTCTTGGCGGCTGCAGATCCATGCGCCGGGAGAATTGGCTCGCTACATCGCACACAAAGGATCGATCTGCGTGGACGGCGCCAGCCTGACTGTGAATGAAATCAAAGGCTCGGTATTCGATTTGAACATTGTGCCGCATACCCTGGAAGAAACCATCATCGGCGGCTATCGGACGGGTACCCGGGTCAATCTGGAGGTCGATCTAATCGCTCGCTATCTGGAGCGCCTAGTGCTCGGCGAACAGGCCGGCAATCACGAGGTGAGCGCAATCACCGAAGAATTTCTGCGCCGGCACGGCTATCTGCGCTGACCGCCCATCCATCGAGACTGTGAAAGGCGCGCTACCCGCAAAGAATTCAGGATTCACCGCAGAGACGCAGAGTGCGCAGATGGGCCAAGGCGTAGGCTGTCGAAATGTCCTGAGTGTTGATGCTAAACCGATTCCGGGTCTTGGATTGCTTCATCGAACGCACTGGGGAAGCCTCATCGGTGTCGGGGTCGCTATCGGAATCGGAACTAGCACGATAAAACATGCCACTAAGCGCAAAGCTCGATCCTTGCCGTGTAGCCGGCACATCGCCCGCAAGCGGGCTCCTACAAGCTAACGTGTACGCCCGACGTAGGAGTCCGCTTGCGGGCGAACAGGCCGCGATGCCGGCAGGTCGGATGCAAGGTACAGTGCCTTGCCGATAGAGCAGGAAAGGGTAGCGGGACATCCGCACCGCTGCACGAATACAATGAAACATGCCACTAAGCGCGAAGCTCGATCCTTGTCGGGTAGCCGGCACATCGCCCGCAAGCGGGCTCCTACAAGCTAACGGGTACGGCCGACGTAGGAGCCCGCTTGCGGGCGAACAGGCCGCGATGCCGGCAGATCGGACGCAAGGTACAGTGCCTTGCCGATAGAGCAGGAAAGGGTAGCGGGACATCCGCACCGCTGCACTAGCACGATAAAACATGCCACTAAGCGCAAAGCTCGATCTTTGTCGGGTAGCCGGCACATCGCCCGCAAGCGGGCTCCTACAAGCTAACGGGTACAGCCGACGTAGGAGCCCGCTTGCGGGCGAACAAGCCGCGATGCCGGCAGATCGGACGCAAGGTACAGGGCCTTGCCGATAGAGCAGGAAAGGGTAGCGGGACATCCGCACCGCTGCACTAACCCAATAAAACATGCCACTAAGCGCGAAGCTCGATCTTTGTCGGGTAGCCGGCACATCGCCCGCAAGCGGGCTCCTACAAACTAACGGGTACGGCCGACGTAGGAGCCCGCTTGCGGGCGAACAGGCCGCGATGCCGGCAGGTCGGACGCAAGGTACAGTGCCTTGCCGATAGAGCAGGAAAGGGTAGCGGGACATCCGCACCGCTGCACTAACCCAATAAAACATGCCACTAAGTGCGAAGGTCGATCCTTGCCGTGTAGCCGGCACATCGCCCGCAAGCGGGCTCCTACAAGCTAACGGGTACGGCCGACGTAGGAGCCCGCTTGCGGGCGAACAGGCCGCGATGCCGGCAGGTCGGACGCAAGGTACAGGGCCTTGCCGATAGAGCAGGAAAGGGTAGCGGGACATCCGCACCGCCGCACTAGCACGATAAAACATGCCACTAAGCGCGAAGGTCGATCTTTGTCGGGTAGCCGGCACATCGCCCGCAAGCGGGCTCCTACAAGCTAACGGGTACGGCCGACGTAGGAGCCCGCTTGCGGGCGAACAGGCCGCGATGCCGGCAGGTCGGATGCGAGGTACAGGGCCTTGCCGATAGAGCAGGAAAGGGTAACGGGACATCCGCACCGCTGAACTAACACAATAAACATGCCACTAAGCGCGAAGCTCGATCTTTGTCGGGTAGCCGGCACATCGCCCGCAAGCGGGCTCCTACAAGCTAACGGGTACGGCCGACGTAGGAGCCCGCTTGCGGGCGAACAGGCCGCGATGCCGGCAGGTCGGATGCAAGGTACAGGGCCTTGCCGATAGAGCAGGAAAGGGTAGCGGGACATCCGCACCGCTGCACTAGCACGATAAAACATGCTAATAAGCGCGAAGGTCGATCCTTGCCGTGTAGCCGGCACATCGCCCGCAAGCGGGCTCCTACAAACTAACGAGTACGGCCGACGTAGGAGTCCGCTTGCGGGCGAACAGGCCGCGATGCCAGCAGGTCGGATGCGAGGTATAGCGCCTTGCCGCAGGGCAGTATCAGGTGTTGTTACAGCAGCGGATTATGTGAGGGTACTTCAGAATTCGACCTGTTATCCTACGCATTTTCGCATTTCCTTTGATTCCACCTTGCCAACAGCAAGATTCACCTGTTCACTCAGAATATAGTTTGATTCACCGCAGAGACGCAGAAAATAAAGATGCGTTCGCCTTGGCGCCTCTGCGATGAACCGTCATGCTCTAATATCCTGTCTTTTTCATTTCGATCCCACTATTCAATCCGCATAATCTTATTCCACAGGCACTGCGCGGTCAGCTCCCCTATCACACCAGGATCGTCTTTTGTGGCTGATCTGCGGTGTAGTGACCGCGCAGGCGTGGAGTGCGCAGTCTCACCGTGACGCCGCGCGGCGCATATGATAACGTGAACGGCTGTTTTAAAGCCGAGGCCGGCGCAACTGTTGCCATGACCCTGAATTCCACCCAAGAAATCATCGCCGAACTGCGTGCCGGACGCATGGTGGTGATCATGGACGACGAGAACCGAGAAAACGAAGGCGATCTGCTGATGGCGGCCGATTGCGTCACGTCGGAAGACATTAACTTCATGGCCAAGTACGGCCGCGGCTTGATCTGCCTGACGTTGACCAAGAGCCGTTGCGAGCGATTGCATCTGCCGCTGATGGTCAACGGCAACAATGCTCCGCACTCCACCGCGTTCACCGTCTCCATCGAGGCCGCCACCGGCGTGACCACCGGCATTTCAGCGGCGGATCGAGCGCGCACCGTCAGAGCGGCGGTGGCATCCGATGCCCGCTCCACCGATCTGGTTCAGCCTGGCCATATCTTTCCGCTGATGGCCCAGCCTGGTGGCGTACTGGTGCGTGCCGGACACACCGAGGCCGGCTGCGACCTGGCGCGCCTGGCCGGTTTTGAACCCGCCGCAGTCATCGTCGAGATCCTGAACGAGGATGGCACCATGGCCCGGCGCGCGGATCTGGAGGCGTTTGCCGCCGAGCACGGGCTCAAGATTGGCACCATCGCCGATCTGATCCATTATCGAGTGGCGAATGAAAGGGCCGTGATGCGCGAGCAGCAGTGCGAATTGCCGACCGAGTTCGGCACCTTTGCGCTCACCGCCTATCGCGATACCATCGACGATAGTGTGCATCTCGCTCTGGTGCGTGGGCAGATCAGCGCCGACACACCAATCCTAGTGCGGGTGCATTTGCAAAATGCGCTGTGCGATCTGTTCGGCACCCAGCACCCGGCCTGCGGCTGGCCGTTGAAGGATGTGATGCGCAAGATTGCCGAGGTCGGGGAGGGCGTGATCGTGATTTTGCGCAACCGCGACGAGGCCCACGATCTGCTGGCCAAACTCGCCGAACTCGGCGATGAGCAGGGCGAACAGCGCGTACCGCAATTGCGTGCCAATCGCAACGAATTGCGCACCTATGGCATCGGCGCACAGATCCTGGCTGACCTCGGGGTGCGTAAAATGCGCGTCATGAGCGCGCCAAAGGCGATGCACGGCATTTCCGGCTTCGACCTTGAAGTAATCGAATACGTCAGCAGCTAGCCGACCCAACAGGCCATTGCCCGTAGACAATCATCAGGTAGGCAATCATGATCAAGACCATCGAGGGCGCGCTGCGCGCCGACAACGCCCGCTTCTGTTTGGTGGTATCGCGCTGGAACAGCTACATCGTCGAGAGCCTGGAGAAAGGCGCCATCGATGCGCTCAGGCGCCATGGTGCCGCCGAAGAGGATCTGACGGTGGTGCGCGTACCCGGCGCTTTCGAGATGCCGGTCACCATCCAACGCATCGCGGCCAAGGGTGGCTATGATGCCATCGTCGCGCTGGGGGCGGTGATCCGCGGCGGCACACCGCATTTCGAATACGTGGCCGGCGAATGCGTCAAGGGTATGGCCCAGGTCAGCCTGACCCACGGCATTCCGGTCGCCTTCGGCGTGCTCACGGTCGATACCATCGAACAGGCCATCGAGCGCGCCGGCACCAAGGCCGGCAACAAGGGTGCAGAGGCGGCCATATCGGCATTGGAGATGGTTGATCTGCTACGCCAGATCGACTGATCTCCAGTATCGATTCCGTCCACCTCGATCCCCTCGACATCGATCCCGCCGGTAGTCATCAGCGATGACCGGACGCCGCAGCGAAGCAAGGCGTTATGCCGTGCTAGCCCTGTATCAGTGGCAGCTCGGCGGATTATCGCCGCGCGAAATCGCCGACCATTTTTTCGATGATCCGTCCTGGATCGAGGCCGTGGCAGAGGGCCTGATCGAAGACCTGGATGTTGCCGCCATCGTATCGGATGGCAAATACGATCTGCGCTTGTTCAACGATCTGTTACAAGGCGTCGTCGAGCATGCCGACGAAATCAACGATGCATTGCGACCCTTGGTCAATCGTCCCTTGCGCGGCATCGATCCGGTGGAGCGTGCGATCCTCAGCGTTGGCGCCTTCGAACTGTTGTACAGCCCGCAATTGCCGGTGGGTGTGATCATCAACGAGGCGGTGGAGCTGGCCAAGGTATTTGGCGCCGAGAAGGGACATCGTTTTGTCAACGGCGTGCTGGACAAACTCGCGCGTCAGGTGCGCCGCGACGAACTTGCCGCCCATCAGTCGAACTGAGCTTATTCTTTCGCTTCGATCTCTCCATGTCTGAATTCGATCTGATCCGTACCTGCCTGACCGGTATTGGCGCGCTTCGTGACGATGTGCCGATCGATGTCGGTGACGATTGCGCGCTGTTGCACGTGCCCGCTGATCGCGAATTGGCGGTGAGTATCGATACGCTGGTGTCCGGCGTGCATTTCCTCGCCGATTGCGCGCCCGAGGCGCTGGGCCATAAGTCCCTGGCCGTGGGCCTCAGCGACCTCGCCGCCATGGGTGCCGAACCGGCCTGGGCGACCTTGGCGCTGAGCTTGCCAAGCACCGATGCCGACTGGCTCGCGGCCTTCGCCCGCGGTTTCGATGCGTTGGCCAGAGCACAGGGTGTGCGTTTGGTGGGAGGGGATCTGACCCGCGGGCCATTGAGCATTACGGTGCAGGTGCACGGGTTCGTCCCCGCGGGGCATGCGTTGCGACGCGACGGCGCGCGGCCAGGCGATTTGGTCTGTGTCAGCGGCGCCCTCGGCGATGCCGGTCTGGCGCTTCAGCATGTGCAAAACGGCGAGCCGGTGGATGCCTACCTACTCGACCGTTTACAGCGTCCAACCCCGCGCGTGGCGCTCGGTGAGTTATTGCGCGGGGTGGCGACTGCGGCGATCGATGTATCCGATGGGCTGGCAGCGGATCTCGGCCACATCCTGGTCGCCAGTGGTTGTGGTGCACGCATCGAACTCGACCGCCTGCCGCTGGCGGACCAGGTAGCGGGTGTGATCACGGCCAACATGGCGCGTGGTGGCGACTGGGATCTGCCGTTGGCATCCGGCGACGATTACGAACTTTGCTTTACAATGCCGCCGGAACATGCACCCGAACTTGCCGTGATCGCTGCCGCCGCCGGTTGTCCGCTGACGCGCATTGGCGAGATCGACAGGCGTCCCGGTCTGCGTTTTGTGCTTGCCGATGGCCAGCCATGGCAACCGCAGCAGACCGGGTATGATCACTTCAAGGGCGCTTCGAAAATAACCTGAATGTCTTTTTTCCAATGTTGAATCCGAGGGTTCGCGATGACCAATCCTGCCACATCCGCATCAACTGCCGGGTCGTCTTTCCACGCCAGTAATCCCCGCCATCTGCTCGCCTACGGCTTTGGAGCCGGTCTGTCGCCCTGGGCGCCAGGCATCCTGGGCACTCTGGTCGCGGTGCCGATCTACCTGGTTTTATCCCAACTGCCGTCGAGCATCTATCTGATTGTGCTCGCAGCGATGATTGCCGCCGGCATCTGGGCTTGTGGTGCCACCGCGCGCGACATCGGCTCGGATGATCCCCCGGCCATTGTCTGGGACGAGATCGTCGGCTTCCTGGTGGCCATGATCGCCGCCCCGGCGGGCTGGATCTGGATTATTACCGGCTTTCTGCTGTTTCGCGCCTTCGATACATTCAAGCCCTGGCCCATCGACATGATTCAGGATCGACTGCGCGGCGGTCTGGGTATCATGCTGGATGACATCGTCGCCGGCCTGATGTCTTTTGCCGTATTGCAGTTTCTCGCGATGATGGTGGAGGCGTCATTGCGTGGAGCGCACTAGGAAATCCGTATGAGCGATACCCCCATCTACAATCCAGAGGGTTTGGAGCGACTGCCGCTGCATCTGTTCAGTGAAAAGGCGTATTTGGATTACTCCATGTACGTGATCCTGGACCGTGCGTTGCCGCATGTCGCCGATGGGTTGAAGCCGGTGCAGCGGCGCATTCTGTATGCCATGTCCGAACTCGGCCTGTCCGCGGCGGCCAAGTTCAAAAAATCCGCGCGCACCGTTGGTGATGTATTGGGTAAGTTCCATCCCCACGGCGACTCGGCCTGCTACGAGGCCATGGTACTCATGGCGCAGGCTTTCAGCTACCGTTATCCTCTGATCGATGGCCAGGGCAACTGGGGTGCACCGGACGACCCCAAGTCGTTCGCCGCCATGCGCTATACCGAGGCGCGGCTGGCAGCCTATGCCGAGGTATTGCTGGCCGAACTGGGGCAGGGCACCGTGGATTGGCAGCCGAACTTCGATGGCACGTTGGAAGAGCCTAAATCATTGCCGGCGCGGCTGCCGAATCTGCTGCTGAATGGTGCCACCGGTATTGCAGTGGGCATGGCGACGGACATCCCGTCGCATAATCTGCGGGAAGTCGCCCGCGCCTGCATCCATCTGTTGAAGCACCCAAACGCCAGCATCGACACGCTGATGCGTTCCATACCCGGACCGGACTTTCCGACTGCCGGCGAGATCGTCACCTCGGCGGACGATCTGCGGCGTATTTACCAGACCGGCTACGGCTCGGTTCGCCAGCGCGCCTGCTATGAAATGGAGCAGGGTGACATCGTCATCACCGCGTTGCCCTATCAGGTTTCGGGCAATCGCATCATGGAGCAAGTGGCGGCGCAGATGCAGGCCAAAAAACTGCCGATGATCGAAGACCTGCGCGACGAGTCGGATCACGAATGTCCGACTCGGCTGGTCATCGTGCCGCGCTCCAACCGAGTCGACGTGACGCGGCTGATGTCGCACCTGTTCGCGACCACGGATCTGGAAAAGAGCTACCGCGTGAACATGAATGTCATCGCGCTGGATGGTCGCCCGCGGGTCATGAATCTGCGCGAAATCCTGACCGAATGGCTCAGTTATCGCGCCAGCACGGTACGCCGCCGTCTGCAATATCGGCTGGACAAGGTGTTGCAGCGATTGCACCTATTGGAAGGCCTGCTGATCGCCTTGCTGAACATCGATGAGGTGATCCGCATCATCCGCGGCGAGGATGAGCCCAAGGCGGTGCTGATGGCCCGCTTCGAGCTGTCCAATGCGCAGGCCGAGTACGTGCTCAACACGCGACTGCGACAATTGGCGCGGCTGGAGGAACTCAAGATCCGCGGTGAACAGGCGGAACTGGTTGCGGAGCGGGATACATTGCAGCAGATCCTGGGCGACGAGATTGAATTGCGCGATCTGATCATCGACGAGATCAAGCGCGACAGCGCCAAACATGGCGATGCACGCCGCTCGCCGCTGACCGAGCGACCGCTGGCCTTGGCGCTGGAAGAGAACGAACTCACCCCCAGCGAGCCGATCACCGTGGTGTTGTCCGAAAAGGGCTGGGTACGCGCTGCCAAAGGCCATGACATCGAACCCGAGGCGCTGTCGTACAAGGCCGGCGATCGTTTCCTGGCCGCGGCGCGGCTGCGCAGCAACCAGCCCGTGGTGTTCCTGGACAGCACCGGGCGCAGTTACTCGATACAGGCAAATACCCTGCCTTCGGCGCGCGGTCAGGGCGAACCGCTGACCGGCAGACTGGAACTGCCCCAGGGCGCCTCCTTTGTCGCCGTGGTCGGCGACGAGCAGCCGCGCCGCTGGCTGTTGGCTTGCGATGCCGGCTACGGCTTCATCTGCCAGTTCAATGCGTTGCTGGTCAAGCCCAAGACCGGCAAGGCCATATTATCCCTGCCGGCCGGCGCACGGGTACTGCCGCCGGTTGCATTGCCGTTCCCGGGCACGCCGCTCGACCGCGTCGCCGCCGTGACCAGTGCTGGGCGCCTGCTGGTGTTTCCGATCGTCGAATTGCCCGAGCTGAATCGCGGCAAGGGCAACAAGATCATCGGTATTCCGGCCGCCAAGGCCAAGGCGCGCGAGGAGATCATGACCGCGGTCGCGTTGATTCCGGATGCCGGTCAGCTCACTTTGCACTCGGGCAAACGCACCTTCACCCTGAAGCCCGCCGACCTCGACCGTTACCAGGCCGAGCGCGGTCGCCGCGGTGTGCTGCTGCCCCGCGGTTTCCAGCGGGTCGACCGTCTGGTTCTCGACTAGTGTTGGCATGGTTCGCATTCCAGTCGGGCATGGCGCGCGGGTTTTGATGCTGACCTGATTGGATGCATTGAATCGGCAGCAAGCAGGCGCCAGCAGGCAGTGCGCTAAAAGGCGGCTACCAGACTGACGCTGGTGAAGGTGTCGGTGCTCTCGATATCGGGCGGTGTAAAGCTGTTGTACATGACTGTGTAGTTCAGGCTGAGGGCCAGGGTGTCGGTCATGGACACTTGCAGTGAGGTGACTGATTCCACATAGGTGTTCTTGCTGCCGATCAGGGTCATCAGGTTCTGGTTGAAATTGGTGTTGTTGGTAATGCGACCGCTATAATAGAGTGCTATTTGTCCGACCGCCTCGCCGGAATCCTCAGTCGTACCGACGTAGTTGGTCTGGCGGTAGCCGCCACCAATATCGAACAACAAGATGTTGCGCTCGGAGTTCAAGATGGCGTGGCCAAGACCGATGGCTACGGAGTAGCGCGAATCGATATCGGCGAATTGGTCCCGGTCGTAACTCAGGAAACCGAATGCGAAGGTGCGTGGGCTGAGAAAATATTCAGATTTGTAAGCGGCGGCATAACGTTCGGTGGTGCTATCGCCATCGTTCTCGGCGAAATTGATGTCGGCGCTAAAGTAATGGCGCCAGGGAAAGCTGGTGTAAGAGACAAGCGCGCTGGCATTGATGTTGCTGCTTTCGCTGTTGCCGGTGGAAGAGGAGATACCGGCCTGCGCCTGGCCTTCCCAGTTCGGAGGTGCATCAGGATCCGGTAATTTGTGAATCGTGAACAATTTCGTCGCTGCCTCGCTGCCGCTTTGGTCGGCGCTCAAAGTGTCGCTGCCGGAGATGACGGGTTCTTCTGCTTCCTGCTGAGCCAGCAGCTGGCCGGTCGTTGACAGCAGACCGGCGGCCAACAACAGAGTGAGCCTGGCGGGCGGGCGGAAGCGGAGCGATGCAGATGCGCAGGGGATAGATGGTACCGATGGCACGAAAGCACCTCTTGGTTGACTGTTCAACTGCTGTTTGAAGGGGATTTACTCTTGTGGCGACGACCACGGGTAATTCCTAGGGGGCAGCTCCGAATCATCGAGATCGTGCAAGCATTCGGGCCCTGTGAGCAGGACGCCGCGCACAGAAAGCGAAGGATAGCTTGCCGGTCGGGATCGAAACCGAACTGTCGATCAGGGCAGCCGATCTGCCGGAGCGGGCGCTTTGCGCCTCGTGCGCATGCGCCCTGCCATCGATTGGCCATTGGCTTTGCTTCTGATCCAGGGCAGCCGAAGACGGTTGCTTGCTTCGAGCGTCCCAATACCAGTAACGTTGCGCTCCAGTAACGTCGAGGCATAGAACCACAAGAAGAATGCCAGCGCTTTTCTCTTCACCCACAGACAATCCAGGCCATGAACATTCCCAACGATTCCCCCAGCAGCAACGACGATGACGTTGAACTCAAATTGGACGACGCTTCCGCGGTTGGATTTATCGAACAACAGATCACCGATGCCATGGCCAGGGAGCCCGGGCTCGAGGCAGGCAACGCGATCAAGAATCACGTCATCATCGCCATGTCTCTGGGGTTGGTGCCGTTACCGCTGTTTGACCTGGCGCTGTTGAGCGGCAATCAGGTGGCGATGATCGCCGCTCTTGCGAAAATTTACGATGTGCCCTTCGAAGAACATCGGGCCAAGTCGATCGTCGTCTCGCTGTTGGCAGGCACTGTACCTGTGCTTGGCGTGGTCGGACTCAGCTCTGGGATCAAGCTGATTCCAGGCATCGGCACGCTGTTCGGCAGCGGTGGCGTGGCCTTGTCCGGGGGTGCAATTACCTATGCCGTGGGGCGCGCCTTCGCCGACCACTTCGACTCCGGCAGGGACTTGTTCGATCTGGATCTGAACCAGCTGCGCGCGCGCCTGAGGTCTGAGCTCAAACGTGGTAAGGAGGTGGCCGAGGCGGCGCTGGCAGCGGTCAAGTCCAGCAAGCAGAATCCCAGCAAGCCTAACCAAGCTGGCGGGCGCGAGCAGGCCGGGAACAGCGCCGCTGCGGCTACGCACTATGGTGTGAATAGCGCATGAGCGCAGGGGCTCGCCCGGTCGATGGGTCTGAACCGGATGCGGATGACGGATCCGGACCGGCGCCCAGCCCAGGGTCGCGGCTGGGCCATTGGCTAAAGGTCAGACTGGCTATCGTCCTGGTCGTGCTGCTGGTGATTGCCCTGGTGGCCGGGATCCTATGGAAGCGGGTCTTCATCTCGATTCCACCTGGCCAGGCCGGAGTGCTGTTTCGGCTGTTCACCGGCACCAAGCTTGATCGCGTCTACGGTGAAGGACTGCATGTCATTCCGCCCTGGGATCACATCGTCCGCTTCGAGACGCGCAAGCAGGTGGTGCTGCATGAATTCGACGTGCTTTCCAACCGAGGTCTGCCAGTGCACTTGGCGCTGGCGATCCGCTATAGGCCCGAATACGAGCAGCTGCCATTGCTCTACCAGCGCATCGGCCCGGACTATGTGACCCGCGTGGTCTTGCCGCAGACCGAATCAGTGCTGCGCCGGGAATTGTCGGCGAACACCGCAGAGCAGATCTATACCAACGAGGGTGGCCTGCTGAATGCGGCTATTCTGCTCGCCCGGGACGAAGTTGGGCGTAACTTCGTGGATGCCGACGACATCGTGATTCGCACCATCAGCCTGCCGCCGCTGGTCAAGGCGGCCATCGAGGATAAGCTGACTCAGCAGGAATTGCTAGAGTCTTATGTATTCCGGCTGCAGATCGCCACCGAAGAGGCCGAGCGCCTGCGCGACGAGGCACGTGGTATCCGGGATTATCAGACAGAGGTCGACTCGAGCCTAAGCGGCCAGCTGCTGCGCCATGAGGCGATCCGCGCCACCCGCGAGCTGGCCATCTCCCACAGCGCCAGGCTGGTCGTCCTGGGAGTGCGAGAGAGCGGCGGTCTGCCCGTGATCCCGAGCGGTCAGACGCCGGGCGCTGGCGAATGATCTGCCAGCGCTCTGCGTGCGGTCCGATCGGCCGCTGTATGCCGATTCTATTCGGTCTCGTCTTGCTGGCCGGCTGTGGGCGCTCGTTCGATAAAATGGGCGAGGCGCGCACCGCCTATGCTCTACGGGGCGAGGGCAGCATTGTCATTGCCGCGATCGATGAACCTGACCTACCGGGTTTCGTCGATGGGGTGCGTCTGGCCCTGGACGAGATCAACGCCAAGGACGGTGGCCTGCTTGGGCGGAGGCTGAGTCTGTTGGTGATGCCGGGTGGTGACGAGATCGACAACCTGCGCCCGACCATCCGCCGCATCGCCGCTGATGCACGGGTGAGCGCGGTGCTTGGGCATCGCGATTCCACCATCGCGGTACCCGCATCCGTGGTCTACAATGCTGCTCGGGTGCTGTTTCTGCCGCCGTTTGCCACCGAACAGCAACTGACCATTCACGGCTTTCGGTACGTATTGCGCATGTTGCCCGATAACCTTGTGATGGCGTCGCAGTCGGCCAACCTCGCGCGCCTGTTCGGCTATCGGCGCATGGTGCTATTGCACTCCCGCGACGATTATGCCCGCGAGTTGGCTTTTCTGTTCGACGATGCGGCCCGACGCGAGGAAATCGAGATCGTCTTTCGCGGTTCTTTCTTCAATGCCGAGGAAAACTATCGCGGTTTGCTCGGGCAACTCAATGGCGTGGATTTCGATGCCGTTTACCTGTCAACCGAAACCGAGAGCGGCGCCCGCGTGCTTCGGCAGATGCGCGAGCTTGGCCTGCACCAGCCGGTGATCGGGTCGGACCGCCTCAACTTCGGTTCCTTGATCCAGGCCGTCGGTCAGGCCGGAGACCGCACCATCGTGCCGATTGTCTATGGCATCCAGTCTTCCGGAGCGCGGAATGCTCAGTTCATTGCGGCTTTCATCCAGGCTTATCAGCAGCCACCGAATCAGAACGCGGCCCAGGGCTATGACTCGATGCAATTGCTTGCGGCCACCATTGTGCGTGCCCGCAGCACCGATCCCCAGGTGCTGGCAACCACCGCTCATCATGCTCCGCCATGGGCTGGTCTGACCGGCATTTATGCCTTTGACACGGACGGTAATCTCTATGGTAAGAGCTACAGTTTCCAGATCCTGCGTTTTGGACGCTGGGTGGCATTACCCCAGGTGACGCTGCCGTATCTACTGAGTCGCTTTGGTGACTATCAGCGGGAAGTTGCCCTCGAGCAGGAGGCGGCGCCGGTGACGGAGGCAGCCATTGATGATCCACGTGCTCGGGGTGCGCCGACACCTGCCGCAGAGCTGGAACAGACCAGGTCGGATGCCCCGGCAGGTGCGGAAAACTCTGTCGTGGCTGGCGCCGATGCAGACGCACCCGGCGTGCGGGCCATGCCGAGTGCAGGCGAAGACGCGATCGAGGCCGCCGAGCCGCCAGCGCCCGCGCTCGATCTCGCGGCGTTATCCGATCGTCGCATGGATCGCGCAATGCGCAACCAAATCTGGCTCGCCCTGGCCCAAGAATTGCTGGAATTCAAGCGTCTTGCCCTGGTGGTTCAATCCACCGGGGAGGGCGATACCACCTTGGCTTTGGCGCGTCAGGTGGCCGCGCAGCGCGGTTTCGATGTGGTGACCTGCGCGTTGCCAGCGGTCATGGATGACGCACAGCGGGGCGTGCCACAACCGGAACCCGAGCGCGGTCCACCGGATTCGCCCCCGGACATGACCGCTGCTGACCCAAATCCGTCGCGGCCTGCGGGCTCCCCCGATGCACGCGAAGAGCCAAGCCGCGCCTGGGCCATATCCGGTGCAACGCCGTTGGAGAAAGCCGCGTTGACTTGCTGGAGTCGGCTCGCACGCTTGGCCGACGCCATGTTGGTGATACCGCAGAATGGGCTGGAACCCGCCTATGTAAAGCGTCTCAATCGCACCCTGCGCCAATTTGGTGTACCGGCCTTTGCGCTATCCGACAGCCTAGAGGCTGATTATGGGCTGACCGTGGCCTTGGTCAGCTCTGGTGTGAACCTCAATGATCCATCCATCGGGCTTCGCTTCCAGGGCGTGCTGAAGGACATGCGCGTCAGCGATCTGCATCGCAAATTGGTCAATCTACCCACGGTCAGCGCCAATCTGGACGCACTTGCCGAACTCGGCATCCGTCCTCCCCTAGAGGAACTGACGGTGATTGCACGGGCGATTGAACCAACTATCCTGTCGCCACCGTCGCCAAATCCCAACCCCTCTCCAACCACAGCCACAGAGCAACCTGTGCCATGATCCACTATCTCATCCTGGGTGCTGTCTACATCGCCCTTTGTATGTTGGTGGCCTTTATTGGCCGCCGGCGCAAATGGGGCTATTGGGGCTACCTTTGGTCCTCCGTGCTGTTTACGCCCGCACTCGGGTTCATGTTCGTGCTGGCAGCCGATGCGCCGCCGAAGCGACCGCGCGCCAGCGCTGGAGGCAAGGCAGGAGATCAGGGCAAGTGAGCGGTACTGGTAGCGGTACTGGTAGCGGTACTGGCGCCGTTCGATCCCGGACTGGGCCTGATGAACGCGCCGAGCATAGGGTAATGCATGCCCGGGGTCTGCTGCCTTGGGGAAACGCCTTGCTCCTGCTGCTGTTCGCGCTGGTGTTCTGCCCTGGCGCATGGGCCACGGACAGGCAGGAGGCCAAGGCCGCCGCGGCCGCGGCCGAGACGGCACGCGAGCAGGCCATTGCCGCTGGCGTGGAAATCGACGACGAGATCATCTCGATGCTCGAGGAGATACCAGGGCTGATCGCATCGCGCCAATACACCAGGACGGTCGAGGTTGCCGCCGAGGCGGAACGCGCCCTCGCGCTGTTGTCCGCGACCGGCGCATCGGCGCAGAAAGACCGGGTATCCGGACTGGAAGAATTGGTGGGCGGCATAGAACAGCGCCTCAAGGCCTCGAATCAGGCGATCGCACTCCTACAGGATGCCGCCGAGGGTAACAGCCGGGCAATCGCCGGGCAGTCCGCATTGTTCGCCGACACCGTTGCACGCTTGGACCCACTGACTCAGCGCGTGCAGGGTTTGACCGAGCAGGCCCAGAAGCTGAATGCGGCGAACCAGCAGCAGGATAACGCAATCGAAGATAACGGACTCAAAATCTATGCAACGCTGATGGGGATGAATGATTCCAAAGATGTACTGGACGCTTTGAACCAACGCCTTGATCGTATCGTCCAACGCGGTTCGGCGCTACCCCAACGCGGAGCGGCCGAAGCCGAAGCCGAGGCCGAGATGGAGCCAACTGACGCCGGTGACAGCGCCGAATCCGGTCTGCTGCTCGCGCTGGTGCTGGGGCTGGCCTTTCCGGTCGGTGTGATCCTGTTCGAGGCCGGTCGTCCGGCTACCGGGGGCGGACTCGACCCAGGTAGCCATGGCTTGCTGGCCTGGCTGGGCGCTGGTCTGGGTTTTGTCGCACTCGGATTTGGGATCATGTTTGGACCCAGTATCGGTGGCCTGATTGGCGCGCCGCTGCATTCCCTCCCGGATTTGTTGGAGGCCGGCAACAGCAGCGATCTCAGCGAGTCGCTGCGACTGTTGTCCATGCAGCTACCGCTGACGGGTGCCATCGGTTTGATCGCTTGCTCGGCGGTTTATGGTCGGCTGTCGGCCGTGGGTTGTCTGTTGGCGGCCCTGATCGCTGGTGCGGTGGTCTATCCTTTGTTCGGACATTGGACTCTAACCGACAGTACGGGTCCAGAGGGTGCCGGCTGGTTGACCGATGCTGGCTTCCAGGACCCCGGAGCCGCCACTGGTCTGGCCGCTCTAGCCGGCAGCATGGCCTTGGCCTTGGCCTTCGGACTCGGCCGCGACCGCTCGCAGAAACCAATGCTGGAGCCCGAGGCATCCCGGGTAGACTGTGCGCCGGGCCAAACAGCCTGCGCTCCAGCCCAGGCGGGTAGTTGGGCCGCGGCTGGGGCGTTGATTCTCTGGGCCGCCTGGCTGGTATCGGTGCTGGCCACCGCGCCGGACATGGGTGCGGTGCCCTGGCTTGCTCTATCCAGCGCCGCTGCCGCGGCCGGTGCCGCGCTGGCGGTGGTTCTGATCGGCTCTCTGTTCCCAGGCAGCAGTGGCTGGGGGCGCCGCTTGCCTGGTGGTTTGCTGGTCGGGGTCGTCGCGGCCTCCGCCGCCTATGCCATTGCCAGTGTCCTACAAATGCTGCTGTTGGGGATCACGACCGGGCTGGTGTATCTGGCTGCTGTGCGCATCCTGGGCAATCGGCTTGGCGAGGCCGCCGATTTGGCGCTGATGTTCGCTGTTGCCGGTACTTGTGGATCATTGGCGCCAGGGGTGTTCGGTCCGGAAGGATTGCTCGGGGCCGGGGTCGTTGGCGGTGTGCTGATGCAGTCCTTCGGTTTGGCGTTGGCATTGGCGTTGGCGCTGGGAGCGGGCTTGCTGCTGGCCCTGCTTTTGCGCTCTCTGTCCTGGCTGCGGGTAGCAGGATCATGAGCGACAGCACCACGGTGGGTTTCAATACCCCTTGGTGGGGCAAGCTCTCCGCCGGACTGATCGGCTGGCTGTTGGGCGGGCCGTTGGTCGGCCTGCTGGGAGTCGGTCTGGGCCATAATCTGGATCGGGAGATCGCTGGCTTGGCGCGCGCCTGGCTGCACCCGGGTTCACGCAGCGAGCGCCACCGGCGGAAGCTGGTCCTGCTCACCACCGAATTATCCCTGGCCGGGGCCTTGGCACGGGCTGGAAAGCTGGCACCGAGCGCGCGCGCGGACGCCTTCGGCGCCCTGTGCAGGCAATTGGGTTTACCGCATGGGCTGCAGGATACGGCACGCGCTTTGTTTGACGATGGCCTACGCGCTGACTTTCCGCTGACCGCGGTTGTCAACGACTTTCGGCGTACTTTCCATCGCCGCGTGGACGTGCGCTACTTGCTGCTGGAATACCTGCTGAGCTTTATTCAACAGAGCGGCCAGCCAAACCCGGCCCAGCGAGCGCTGCTGATCGATATCGCACAACGACTCAATATATCGGAAGCGCGCCTGAGCGCTTTTGCCCAAGGGCGCCATGCACGCCAGTCTCGGCAACCAGGGCCGGGTTATAGCATGGAGATCGCCGAGGCCTTGGCCATGCTCGAGGTTCCGGCCTGGGCGAGCCAACAGGAGATCAAGCAGGCCTATCGCCGTCAGATGAGCCGCCACCACCCGGATAAACTGAACCACCAGAACCTGCCGCCCGAGCGCCTGGCCGAGGCCGCAGCCCGTACCGACCGCATCCGCAAGGCCTACGAGACCCTGCGCGGATTGGGTGGGGGCTGATCTCCAACGGTGCGCGGATGTTCAGATCGCAGCGGCCGGAACGCGACAACGGTTTTCTGATGCAACGATCCAGCCATTGATAATTCATTAACTCCCATGTCCTCAGAACAGACAGATCCGATTGCAGCCGCCCCGTTCAGCCCTGGAGTGCGCCTGGCCATCGCGGATGCGGTCGCCGGCCGTGCCGAGGCACAGGGGATTGTCAAGCATTACGCCATCGTCGCTTTATCCATCGGGCTGCTGCCGTTTCCAGCGCTCGATGGCGTTGCGCTGGTCAATCTGCAGATGAACCTGATTGGGCGCCTGGCGGACCAGTATGGGGTTGCGTTCAACAACGTCTACCGCAGCATGGCCGCATCACTCATCACCGGCGCCCTGCCGGTGCTCGTAACCGGCCTTGGCCTGTCCATGCTCAAGGTCGTGCCGGTGTTCGGTTCACTCAGTGGTGCGGGTACCCTTTCCACGTTGGCGGCCGCCATGACCTATGCCAATGGTCAGGTTTTGATAGAACACTTCGAGGCGGGCGGTACCCTCGACAACCTAAGCCCGGCCGTTTTTCGCCGCCGCCTGCGTGCTCAGCTGTCCAGTGGCCAGCGCTTTGTCAATGCCCCGAGGGGGATGCCATGGCATGCACAAGTTGCCTAATGCAACGCCTATCCATGCGCAGCACCAAGGTGTCTTGGGCCAATGGATCGCGGATGCGCCATCTTCAGGGTTAACCTAGGCTGTCGAAATGTCCTGAGTTTTGATGCCAAACCGATTCCGGGTCTTGGATTGCTTCATCGAACGCACTGGGGAAGCCTCATCGGTGTCGGGGTCGCTATCGGAATCGGTATCGAATCCGCTCATCAATCAAAGCAGCCAGCTCGATACCAATCCCTAATGTTGACCTTGACACCGATCCCGACACCGACACCGACACCGACACCGACTAAGCATCCATCAACCGGGAAGCGCTTGTTTTAGTGAGACTGCAGATTTCGACAGCCTAGGGTTAACCCATTGAGTGAGCAAAGCCCAGATTCCGGCCGCGGTGAGGCCGTCCGCCAGTTTCGCCGTTTCCTGCTGAAGCGACTGCCAATTGCTTCAATCGGGTTGCAGCTGCTGTTATTGGTCTTGATTCTGTTCTGGAATCGGATCTTCATCTTTATCGAAGCCGGCCAGGCTGGGGTGCTCTGGAACCGCTTCTATGGCACTCAGATCGATCGGGTGCGCGGCGAGGGTTTGAGCATTATCAGCCCGCTTGATCGAATTTACATCTATGAAGTCCGCAAGCAGGTGGTTTCTCACGACCTATCTGTATTGTCGATCGAGGGCCTGCGGCTGGAGCTGTCGTTGGCGATCCGCTTCCGACCCCGATATGACCTGCTCGGTATGCTGCAAGAGCGTATCGGCCCGGAATATCTGACCCGAGTGGTCGTCCCACAGACCGAATCGGTGTTGCGCAAAGAACTCGGCAACGCCACCGCCGAGCAGATCTATACCAATGAAGGCGGTCTGCTGACCCGAGCGCTGGTAAAAGCCATGGAGGAGATCGGTCGCAACTTTGTCGAGGTGGAGGACATCATTATCCGGAGCATCCGTCTGCCCGAGATCGTACGCACCGCCATTGAGCATAAGCTGGTCCAGGAGCAGCTGTTACTGTCGTATCAGTTTCGTCGCCAGACCGCGGTCCAGGAGGCGGAGCGCAAGCGCATCATGGCCGGTGGCCTGCGTGACTATAACCAAATCGTCGATTCCACGTTGAGCAGTCAGTTGCTCAGCTATCAGGGTATCCAGGCGACCTACGACCTTGCCAATTCGGAGAATGAGAAGACAGTCGTTGTCGGCGCCGCCGACAACATTGCTTTCCCGATCTTCCTCGGCGGGCAGAACCCGAAATCACCACCGGCAATAGTGCCGGAAGGCGGCACCAACCCAGGTGTCGAGGTATTGGAGCGATGATCGCGGTCCGCCTCGAGCGCACGCAGCTGGGAATCCAGACCGGGCCGCCGAATCTGCTGCAGCCCATACTCGCCGCCGCCCGCGGGTTCTGGCTAGGGTTGCAATTTCGATCGCATATGAGTTTGTTGGATTGTCGCAGTAACCCGGCAACCCGACTCTGCAGCAGGCTGCTGACAAAACCGGATACAATCCGCACAACCGCGCTTCGCGCATGCCCTCGAGCACGAGAGAGTTTCCATGATGACAGAAAGCGATACGCAGCAGGATCAGGCTGCTGACGATAACAAGATGCCCTTGGCTCCCGAAGAACGCCATGCCGCGGCGAATCGAATGGTCAAGCAGTACGTTTTGGGCAGCATGGCAATCGGTCTGGTGCCGATACCATTGGTGGATCTGGCGGCACTGGTGGGCGTGCAATTGAAATTACTGCATGGACTGGCCGGCCTTTATGATATCGATTTCAAGGCCGATCTGGGACGTTCGGCCATCGCCAGCCTGATCGGCGGAATAGTACCGACCACCACGTCGCCATCCCTCGCGGCCAGTCTCAGCAAACTGATTCCTGGATTTGGGCAGACGATAGCGACCGGCTCCCTGGTGTTGCTCAATGGGGCGACCACCTATGCACTGGGTAAAGTATTTATCCAGCACTTCGCGGCCGGCGGCACCTTTCTGACCTTCGATCCGGAGGTGGTGCGGGATTTTTTCGAGCAGCAGTGTCAGGAGGGGCGCACCGTGGCCGAATCGTTGCGGCCGAAGCGGCGCCGCGACCAGGCAACGAACCAAGAAAGTTAGCCAAAAATGACGAGTCGGTTCGGTGGTTTACGGCCGCCGCCGCAAGCGTCCAAAACCGCGGCGCAGTCCTTCGCTGATATAGGGCCAGAGTCGCCCCTTGTCCCAGAGCATGCGGGCGAACAGATGATTGCGATCGCGCGGTGGGTTTCGGTGCCCAGGGCGGGGAACCAGGCTTAATGCCTGGTGCTCGCAGGCAGGGAGGCAGGCACCGCAGCCCAGGCAGACAGTGCTGTTGACTTCCGCCCAGCGCTGCTCGTGCGGCAGGGCGCGGGCAGCTTCCGCCAGACCGATGCACTTGGCGTTGCAGGCGCGCAGGCAGGCGCCGCAGTAGTCGCAGCGCTGTGCGTCGATGGTAGCCAGAAAGGGCGTCTTGGCGACACCCTCATCAAAACCCATCTGCACGCCGGAGAGCAATTCGCAGCAGCAGCGGCAGCAATTGCACAGAAACGACGGGCGCTCGCGGATGTTATCAGTAATCTGAGTCAGCCCGAGGTTGCGCGCTTGTTCGAGGATAGTCAGCATCTCGGTCTTGGTGCGCTGCTCGGCGAACCCGCGGCGCACCAGGAAGCGAGCGCCCTGTCCCAGCACCATGCAGATTTCCTCCATGGGCGCGCCCTGTTGACAGGTTTGGCCTTGATGTACCTTCTTGTGTCGACAAAAGCAGGTGGTGACGGCGTGGAAGTCTGCATCGCGAATGATTTGGCATGCGTCCTCCCAGGGTGTAATCCGGGTCTGAACCGGTATGCGATCGCCATGGACCAGGGCGCGGGTCAGCGGCCAGCGACCGCCAAAGAATTCACCGGCCTGACCGTCCTTGCCCTGTTCGCGCAGGTACTCGGACATCAGCCGAGCCAGTTCCGCCTGTGGCAGATCGGTGCGACTGCGCATGAAGGTAAACTCCATAAAACCGATCAGGCCAGGCACCAATAGATAGAAGGTTTGGCCGTTATAGGGCAGGTCCATGACCAAACCCTTATTGGCCATGGATTCCAGGATGCCATCTAACTCCGCAGCCGGCAGTCCGGTGCACTGTACCAACTCGTCGAGGGTGGCCTCGGTGAGCGGAAAGCGGGCGGCCACTGCTGCCTCGCGCTCATCGAACAGCAGAGAGAGGATCTGGCGCAGCCGCGGACTGTCTTTCAGGCCGACCGGAAATCGGTTCAGACGGTCAATCAGCGGGATCAGCGAAGATTTTGTGCTCAGCAGGTGTCCCATGGGGAGCTCTATCAGTGGTGCGTAATGAGGAAAAAGTCAGAGTTTCAGCCGGCAATTGTGAGCATCTCGGCGGCATGCGCACGGGTAGTGGCGGTAATTTCAGTGCCGCCGAGCATGCGCGCGATTTCGTCTACCCGCTGGTCGCTGCTCAAGGGTTGGATCTCGGTGTAGGTCTGTTCGTCGAGCGAGTGCTTTTGTACCTTGAGCTGCTGATGGGCCTGGGCCGCGACCTGCGGTAAGTGGGTGACGCAAAGCACCTGGCGGGCATCGCCGAGACGCCGTAATGAGCGGCCGACGATTTCGGCAACGCCGCCGCCGATGCCGACGTCGACCTCGTCGAAGACCAGGCTCGGGATGCTGCCGACCTGCGCGGTGGCGACTTGAATGGCAAGGCTGATACGTGACAACTCGCCGCCAGAGGCGACTTTGGCCAATTCACGCGGCGGCTGGCCAGGGTTGGCGCTGACCTGGAACGCGATGGTATCCAGCCCGCTAATGCCGATGGCGTCCGGTTCTGCGCTTTTGACTGTCACCGCAAAACGCCCGCCAGCCATGCCCAATGTTTGCATGGACTCGGTGACTTTGGCCCCGAGCCGCTCTGCTGCCGCGCGTCGCGCATCTGTCAGAGCGCGGGCTTGTAACAGCAGCGCGGAGCGTGCGGCATCGCGTTCTCTGCTCAGAGAGTCGATGGATTGATCGGCTTGCTCCAGCGTGTCGAGTTCGGCACGGCGCTGCTCCAGTGCCTGCGGCAATTGCTCGGGTTGCATACGGTATTTGCGCGCCAGGTCATGAATCTGAACGAGTCGGGCTTCAATCTCCGCCAGGCGTGCCGGGTCCATGTCCAGTTCGTCGAGGTATTGGCGTAAGTTGGTCGCGGCCTCCTGCACCTGCACCGTAGCACCTTCGATCAGTTCCCGGGTCTCGCTCAGATCTGGGTCGATTTCCACAAGACCGGCCAACTCTCGCGTGGCATGCCCGAGCTGATCCCGCAATGCGTTTTCGCCTTCGAATAGCTGATCGACCAATGCCGCGGTGGTACTTTGCAGATTTCCCAGGTTGGCGAGTCGGCGCTGTTCTTGGTCGAGTGCATCCAGTTCGCCGTCGGTCAGGGCGAGGTCTTCGAGCTCGTGTAACTGGTAGCGCAGCAAATCCATGCGTTCGGCACGTTCGTCACGCGCCGCGCTCAGTTCGCGCCAGCGGGTGTCGAGTTCGCGGTAGCGGCGGTAGCCCTGCGCCACCTGAGTGGCCATGGTCTGGTGCCCGCCATAGGCATCCAACAGGCTGCGTTGAGCCGCCGGGCGCAAGAGCGACTGGTGTGCGTGCTGGCCGTGGATATCCACCAACAGGTCGCCCAGGGCGCGTAGTTGAGCACCGCTGGCGGATTGGCCGTTGATAAAAGCACGGGCGCGGCCCTTGCGCACCAGCACGCGGCGAATCAGACATTCGTCGCCATCGTCCAGCGTTTGTTGCTCGAGCCAGGCGCGCGCATCCGGGCAATGGGTCAGATCAAAGCCCGCGCTGACCTCGGCGCGCTCGCGGCCAGTGCGAATCATGCTGGCATCCGCCTTTTCGCCCAGCGCCAGGCCCAGGGCGTCGATCAGAATGGATTTGCCGGCGCCCGTCTCACCGGTCAGCGCGGTCATCCCCGGGGTAAGGTCTAACTCGAGACTGCTGACGATCACCAGATCTTTGATTGCGATATGGGTCAGCATGAGCGATCTGTCCTGGTGTTTTCTCCCCAGCCGAGTTTGGCGCGCAATATACTATAGTGGTCATGACCGCGGGGGTGTAATAGTCGCACCTGGTGTGCACTGTGCTCGACCAGGATCGGCGCGCCCTCGGCCAGCGGCAGTTGTACCTGCCCGTCACAGGTCAGATGTACCTGGCCTGGCTCGAAATCGCAGATGCGAATCTCAATGCGACTGGAGCCCGCGAGAACCAATGGGCGGTTACTGAGCGTGTGCGGGCAGATCGGCACCACCAGCAGGGCATCGAGGCTGGGATGGATCAGCGGACCACCGCCGGACAGCGCGTAGGCCGTAGAACCGGTCGGGGTCGAGACAATGATGCCGTCGGAACGCTGGGCGTTGACAAGTTGCCCATCCACATAGGTCTCTAGTTCGATCATGCGTGCCGTGTTCCATTTGTGCACGACTACGTCATTCAGGGCGCGACCGCTGACGCCGTTGCTGCGCGCGCTCAAGATCGTCCTTGTATCCTCGTCGTACTCGCCGTTGAGTATTCTCTCCAGCCGCCATTCGATGTCGTCTGGGGATAGATCGACCAGAAAACCGAGCCGGCCAAGATTGATTCCGACCAGGGCTACGTCCTGTTCGGCGACCTCGCGCGCCGCATGCAGAAAGGTGCCATCTCCGCCAACGATGATAATGAGGTCGCAGTGCTCGCCGAGTCGAGACATGCTGAGACCATCGCCAGCAGAGATCGCCGTGGCGGTGATGGATTCGAATAGGATCTCTATTCCGAGCTGGCCCAGGTAGTCTGCGAGTCGACCGATGGTGGTTATGACACGCGGATCGTTGTCCTGTTTGCCGATGATGCCTACCTTATGAAACGAGCACATGGAGCAATGAGCGAATAGGGTGAGGGGAAATACTGAGTATGAAACGTTAGCACGTGGTCAGCGGGGCGCCAACCTCTCTACTGCCTGAGTTGGATCGCAACTTCTGACAACGGGACATCAGTGCGGCTCAGGAACCCTACATAGGGATGCTCGGGCGCGGATGTTACCGTTTGCGGAGCAAGAGCTTGACAGCTTGATCTACAAACTCTACCTTACTCAGGCTTAGCACTCGTTCGATGAGAGTGCTAATACTTTAGCACGATGTTGTCCAGACATTGTTACATTGATCGATAGGCCGGTTATTTCGGAGAGCTGTGAACGCCACCACGCGCACAAATGATACACAAGTCGACGTCAAAGGCGTGGGCTTGGTTAGCGAGCGCGCGCTTCATTTTCTCAAAGCACTCATTGAACGACATATCCGCGACGGCCAACCGGTCGGCTCGCGTACTCTAGCTAAAGATACCGGCCTTGATCTGAGCCCGGCGACGGTGCGCAACGTCATGTCGGATCTTGAAGAGCTCGGGCTGGTATCCTCGCCACACACCTCGGCAGGGCGCGTGCCCACGGTGTCCGGCTATCGGCTGTTCGTGGATAGCCTGCTGACCGTGCTGCCGATACAACAAAACGAACTTGAAGCGATGCGCTTCGATTTAGCACAAAGCGATGACTCTCGGGCACTGATAGAGGCCGCTTCGCGGCTGCTGTCGGGCGTCACGCAAATGGCCGGCATGGTCATGGTGCCACGCCACGAGCGCGATCATTTTCGGCAGATCGAATTTCTGCCCCTGTCTGGAACCCGCGTATTGGCCATCCTGGTCACCGGAGAAGGCGAAGTACACAACCGCGTCATTCAGGTCGAGGATTCGTGTTCTCCAGCTCAGCTGGTCGAGGCCGGAAATTATCTGACCAAAATGTTCACTGGCCAAGATATGAGCGATGTGCGTCGGAAACTGGTCGAGGATCTCAAACGCACGCACCGTAGCATGGACGAGCTGATGCTGCGTGCGGTGCAAATGGCACAGCGCGTGATGGAGTCCGCCGAACATAAAGACGAACTCCTCATCGCCGGTCAGACCAATCTAATGGGGTTTCAGGAATTGGCCAGCATCGAGCGGCTGAAATCGCTGTTCGATGCGTTCAGCGAGAAGCGCCAAATTCTCGACCTGCTCGATCGCTGTATTGCGGCCGAAGGCGTACAAATCTTCATTGGCCATGAATCCGGGTATGAGCTGCTCGACGAATGCAGCTTGGTCACCACCACGTATCGCGTTGACAACCAGGTGCTCGGGGTGCTCGGCGTTATTGGCCCAACGCGTATGAATTATCAACGGGTTATTCCCGTTGTCGACGTCACGGCACGGCTGTTGGCGGCGGCGCTTAGACAACAGTAATTCCATTGGCAGTGAGCGGCGGCGCGGACGGTGACTCAAAATCGGGTTCCGTGGTTGCCGCTGCCGTCCAACGAGGTAAACGACATGAAGGAGCAAGACGAACAACCACTTACCGATCAAACCTCGGATGGCGAATCTGAGAGCGGTGCAGAATCGGTCTCTTCGCAGCAGCAGGGTGATCATGAGACCCTGGCGGAGGCAATCGGCGAACCCTCATCGACCGACGCCGATCCGACCCAGTTGCACATGCTGCTCGAAGATGCCCGCGCCAAGGCGGATCAGACCCAAGACCAGTTGTTGCGGGTGCGCGCGGAAATGGAAAATATGAAACGCCGCCACGAAAAGGAACTGGAAAATGCGCATAAATTCGCCCTGGATAATTTTGTCAAGGAGTTGCTGTTGGTGCGTGACAGCTTGGAACTCGGCTATGCCGCGGCCATCGAGCACGATGCGGATGTCGTCAAATTGCGTGAGGGTACCGAATTGACCCTTAAGCAACTCGGCGATGTCATGAGCAAGTTCGGTGTCGAGCGCGTGCATCCCGAGCATGAACCCTTTAATCCGGAGTTTCATCAGGCCATGTCCGTGCAGCCGCGGGCGGATATGCCGCCGAATACGGTGACCGCGGTGATCCAAAGCGGCTATTTGCTCAACGGCCGACTGATGCGCCCAGCACTGGTTATGGTCTCGAAGCAGGACTGATCGCCCGAACACCTCTACCGGGGTCGGATTAGGCTTGAGAACCACAGGGTTTTGCCCCAACTGGTCGTCAAGCGGACCTACCCGGGTCAACATACGAATAAAGTCAAGAATTTTAGCGGAGAAATACCATGGGAAAGATCATTGGCATCGATCTTGGCACCACTAACTCCTGCGTTGCGATTATGGAGGGTGATAAACCCAAGGTAATCGAGAACGCCGAGGGCGACCGAACCACACCCAGCATCGTCGCTTTCAGCAGTGATGGCGAGGTATTGGTTGGTCAGTCCGCCAAGCGGCAGTCCGTGACCAACCCGAGTAATACCCTGTTTGCCATTAAGCGTCTGATCGGGCGCCGCTTCGATGATCAAGTCGTGGCAAAAGACAAGGATATGGTGCCCTATGCAATTGTTCGTGCGGATAACGGCGACGCCTGGGTCGAAGTCAACGGAAAGAAAATGGCGCCGCCCGAGATCTCGGCGAAAATCCTGCAAAAGATGAAAAAAACCGCCGAGGATTACCTGAGCGAGACCGTGACCGAGGCGGTGATCACGGTGCCCGCTTACTTTAACGATTCCCAGCGCCAAGCCACCAAGGACGCTGGACGCATCGCCGGCCTGGATGTGAAACGCATCATCAACGAGCCCACCGCGGCAGCCCTTGCTTATGGCATGGATAAGCGGCGCGGTGACCAGAAGATCGCGGTCTACGATCTGGGTGGTGGAACCTTCGATATCTCGATTATCGAAATCGCCGAAATCGAGGGCGAGCATCAGTTCGAGGTACTCTCGACCAATGGCGACACATTCCTTGGGGGTGAGGACTTCGATCTGCGTATTATCGAATTCCTGGCCGCCTCGTTCAAAAAAGATCAAGGCGTGGATCTCCATAACGATCCGCTCGCGTTGCAGCGACTGAAAGAAGCTGCCGAGAAGGCCAAGATTGAACTCAGCTCGAGCCAGCAGACCGATATCAATCTGCCCTACATCACCGCAGATCAGAACGGCCCAAAGCATCTCAACGTGAAGTTGACCCGCTCCAAGCTCGAGTCGTTGGTGGAGGATCTGATCGAGCGCACCATCGAGCCCTGTCGCATCGCGATGAAGGATGCCGGCGTCACCTCGAGCGACATCAACGAAGTCATTCTGGTGGGCGGCCAGACCCGTATGCCCAAGGTGCAGGAAAAAGCCGAGACCTTCTTCGGTAAGGCGCCGCGCAAGGATGTGAATCCAGATGAAGCAGTCGCGATCGGCGCCTCTATTCAAGGCGGCGTTCTTGGTGGCCAAGTCAAGGATGTGCTGCTGCTGGATGTCACTCCACTGTCGTTGGGGATCGAAACGCTTGGTGGCGTCATGACCAAGCTGATCGAGAAGAATACGACCATCCCGACTTCGGCACAGCAAATATTCTCAACCGCCGACGACAGTCAGACCGCGGTTACCGTGCATGTGTTGCAAGGAGAGCGTGAACGTGCCAACGACAATAAATCCTTGGGTCGCTTCGACCTGTCAGATATCCCGCCGGCACCGCGCGGGGTGCCGCAGATCGAAGTCAAGTTCGACATCGATGCCAATGGCATATTGCATGTTTCGGCCAAAGACAAGGCGACTGGCAAAGAGCAGTCGATCGTCATCAAGGCCAGCTCGGGCTTGTCGGACGAAGAAGTCGAACGCATGGTCAAGGATGCCGAGGCACACGCCGAAGACGATCGCAGGTTCCATGAACTGGTTGCCGCGCGCAACCAGGCGGACACGACGATTCATGCCACCCGCAAGTCCATGGAGCAGCTCGGGGATGACAAACTGGAAGCGGGCGAAAAAGACAGCATCGAGACTGCTATCAAGAACCTCGAAGAAGTCATGAAGGGCGAGGACAAGGAGCAAATCGAGTCCCTGACCAAAGCGCTCGCCGAGACATCCGGTAAAATGGCCGAGCGACTCTATGCGCAAAGCCAAGCTGGTGGTGAAGGAGGTGGACCGTCCGGGGCTGGTGCTGGCGACGGTGCCGGCGGAGAATCGGCAAAAGCCGCCGCCGACGATGTGGTCGATGCCGAATTTGAAGAGGTCAAGGAAGATAAGAAGTAGGACTATGCTGGAACGGGTGAACACCCGGTGAAGAGCGCATGTTTGTCGTGCGCAATCTGGGCCAACGCAGAAACACCGGTGTCGCCCTCCTGCGCACTGCCTCCGAAGTTCCTTTCGGCGCAGCTCATCGCCGTTCCCGCTCGACCGTCCCGATACGAATAGTACGGGCCGCTGACGGTCGCGCGGGATGATAGGTGGAGATGTGCCGAATACCGGGAAGGTCTTACCAAGAGCTGAAGACGAGCTATGCCCCAACGCGATTATTACGAAATCCTCGGTCTCAGCCGCAATGCCAGCGAGCAAGACATCAAAAAGGCGTTTCGTCGTCTGGCGATGAAATATCACCCGGATCGCAATCCGGATGACAGTGATGCGCTGGCCAGATTCAAGGAAGCCAAAGAAGCGCATGACATTTTATCGGATGCGCGCAAGCGCTCCGCCTACGACCAGTTCGGACATGCCGGTGTCGCCAGCCAGGGAGGCTTTGGCGGCGGTCCTGGCGATTTCGGTGCCGGCGGCTTTTCTGACATCTTTGGGGATGTCTTCGGTGACATCTTTGGCGGACGTGCGGGCGGACGAAGAAACCAGCGTGGCGCCGATCTACGCTATGACCTCTCCTTGACACTCGAAGAGGCTGTCGCTGGCAAGGACGCCAAGATCCGCATCCCAACCACCGTTGAGTGCCATCACTGTGGTGGAACCGGCGCCAAGCCGGGCACCCAGCCCAAGGTCTGTCCCACCTGCAACGGCGTCGGCCAGGTGCGCATGCAGCAGGGCTTTTTCTCTATTCAGCAGACCTGCCCACAATGCCACGGCACCGGCAAAGTGATCGAGGAAAAATGCGGCCACTGCCGAGGAACTGGACGCTTGCGCGAGGAGAAGACCTTATCAGTCAAAGTGCCAGCAGGAGTCGACACAGGAGACCGCATCCGCCTTGCTGGTGAAGGCGAGGTGGGACAGCAGGGTGGAATTGCCGGCGATCTGTACGTCCAAATCAACGTGCAATCACATGCCATCTTCACGCGCGAGGACAGCCATCTATTTTGTGAAGTGCCCATCAGCTTCGTAACGGCCGCCTTAGGCGGCGAGATGCAGGTGCCGACGCTGAATGGCAAGGTCATGCTCAAGGTGCCTGCAGGCACACAAACCGGCAAAATGTTCCGCATGCGCGGCAAGGGCGTAAAGCCTGTCCGCGGCGGCCCGATCGGGGATCTGATTTGTCGAGTGCTAGTGGAGACTCCAGTCAACCTGACTGAGCGTCAAAAGGAACTCCTGATGGAGTTCGATGAGAGTGTCAGCGCCGGTGGCAAGCACCATAGCCCGCATTCGAGCAGTTGGATCGACGGTGTCAAGAATTTTTTCGAAAAGATGGGGTTCTAGGGTAGCTGCCGGAGACCCTTAGCCGGCAATCCCAGAACCCTGCATTCAAGTCCACGAGCAAATAGGTTTGGCTCTCCCATCCATCGAACGCCGCACCTTCGCATTGAATAGTTGCAGGTCAGATCACTCTCTTGCAGCAGGCCGCGACGCCGTGATGGCCCGTTTATAACACCAATCCTTAATCGCCTTGATCTGCTCGACCATGGTGCGTGACAACGGGATAGTGGCAACCACGTTGTTGACCACGTCGCGCTCATTGAAAATGCGCTCCTTCTGATATCCGTCAATTCGGGCGGATTTGACCGCCTGTTCGATTTCCGCGCCGCTCCAATCCTTGGTACTTGCTGCCAAATAGCCGAGATTGAATTCTGCTGGATCGGCGCCGTTGGCGCTGATATGGATGCGGAAGATCTCGACGCGTTCGTCTTTGTTCGGCAGATCCAGAAAGAACAGCTGGTCAAAACGGCCTTTGCGCATTAACTCTGCCGGTAATGTCTGGATGCGGTTGGCCGTGGCGGCGACGAACACGCGCGGGTTTTTTTCCTGCATCCAGGTCAGAAAGCTGGAAAAAATATTGACATTGCCGCCGCTGCCCCCGGTTTGTTCGTCATAGCCAAAGCTGTTTTCAATCTCGTCTACCCACAGCACGATCGGCGCAACCTCCTCCGCCATGCGGGTGGCGTGCTCGAAGGCATACTCCGGCGTGCCGAAGCTGCCGGACAGCACCAAGCTCATATCCATGCGAACCAGCGGCAATTCCCAGGCCGAGGCGATCGCTTTTGCGCCCATGCTCTTGCCACAGCCGGATACGCCCATGAAGAGTACGCCGGATGGCAATGGCACACCGGATTTGTAGGCCTTTTCGGAAAACAAATCCTTGCGTTTGAGCACCCATTCCTTCAGGTTTTCCAGGCCGCCGACATCGTCCAGCGAGCGCTGCGGCGGAAAAAAGCGCAGGCAGCTCTCTTTGCGCAGCAATTGTGCTTTTTCTTCCTGGATTTCCTCCAACGATGCGCTGGGATCGACGGGTTCGCCGCGAAACAGCCGCGCCTGCAGATGCCCCACCTCATTCAACGATAATCCACGCATGGCAGCCGCGAAACGATGCAAATGGTCGTAAGGCGTGTCGGCGGCGATGTTGCCTGCCTTCAATACTTCGACAATCTCCTCTTCCGACGGCAGATCCATCTCGATCAAGAAGATTTCCTTTTTTAGAATCTCCGGCAGAATCAATTGCGGATAGGATAAAAAGACATGGATATTGCGCTGTCTGAGCCGGTAGTAGAGATCGCGCACCGCGCGCACCAAGGCCGGGTTGTTGTCGAACCAGATCGGCAGATCCTTCATCAGGTACATGGCCTGCCGATCGGATTCGCTGATCCGTTGCAATGCCAACAGTGGGTCCGTCACCGGCTCGTTTGAGATCTCTGCGGAGTTTGCCGGAGTGCTCTCGGCGCTGGAATCGATGCGCGGGCTGAAGCCGTTGGTGGCTGTCCATACGATCAGCCGATCGTTCTCGCTGTAGTAAGACTTGGCCACCGAGCGCAGAAGCCGCTCAATACGTTCCTCCTCCCAGCCAAGTACGTAGAAAATGGGATAGCGGGAGCGAAGTCCGCGCGAGATTTTTTGCAGGGTGATGCGGTTATGAGCGCTCATTTAAGGTAGCCTGGTTCCTGTGTGACATCGGCACGAGAGTAAGCCCGATGGCTGGAAATGGTCCAGTACCATCACGTGCTTCTCGTCTCATGACGGAGTCGGATATCTTAGCGGGCAATTCTTGTCAATCAAACTGGAGTCATCTCAATGCAGCAAATCCGAGTTGCAATCGCCGGGGCTGGTGGCCGTATGGGCCGCACCCTGGTAGATACTGTGCATCATACCGACGGGCTGATCGTCAATGCAGCAACCGAGCGGGCCGAGAGTGGCCTGGTGGGAACCGATGTCGGAGAGGTGGCCGGAATCGGTCGCGTTGGGGTGCTCATTCGACCCGATCTGGACGAGTTATTGGGCGATTTCGATGTGCTGATCGACTTCACGACACCAGCCGCCACCCTGCATCATCTGAACCTGTGCCGCGATGCCCGCTGTCGAATGGTCATCGGCACGACTGGGCTGAGCCCGAGCCAGCGCGAGGCGATTACCGAGACGGCCATCGACACCGCCCTGGTCTATGCTCCCAACATGAGTGTTGGGGTCAACCTGTGCTTCAAACTTCTGGACATGGCGGCACGGGTGATGGGGGACGATGTCGACATCGAAATTATCGAAGCGCATCATCGGCACAAAGTGGACGCACCGTCGGGAACCGCGTTACGCATGGGGGAGGTGGTTGCCGCCGCCCTCGGGCGCGACCTCGATAAAGTCGCCCTGTATGGTCGCCATGGGCACACCGGCCCGCGTGAAGGGCGCACCATCGGCTTCGAAACCATTCGCGCTGGCGATACCGTCGGCGAGCATACGGTCTGGTTCGCCGCTGAAGGTGAGCGTGTAGAAATCGCTCACAAGGCTAGCAACCGCATGACCTTCGCCCGGGGTGCCGTACGTGCCGCGCGCTGGGTTGCCGAGCGCGAGCGCGGCCAGTTCGACATGCAGGATGTGCTCGGTCTGCGTGAGCTCTAACAGGATCAGTATCAAAGTCATCCTCGAGCGCAATTAACAGACACAAGGCAACAACCAATGACCGAGCACAGAGCGCAATCCAGGCCCCATCACGAGGCCGATCTTGCAGAGTTTGTCGCCCGCGTTTTCAGCTCTGGGCTTGTTTGGGGCATCAAGTCCGATCAAGGCTGGGCCATCTGTCCTTCAAACGAGTATCAAGACGCCAGCGTTTATCCATTCTGGTCAAAGGAGTCGGCCGCGCATATCCATTGTGCGGATGTCTGGGCGGATTGCGTGCCGACTTCCATC
This sequence comes from Thiohalocapsa sp. PB-PSB1, assembly GCA_016745215.1. GTDB lineage: Bacteria > Pseudomonadota > Gammaproteobacteria > Chromatiales > Chromatiaceae > Thiohalocapsa. The sequence goes on along the minus strand of CP050890.1, from coordinate 287,059 downwards.
GAACTGGAGCATTTCTTGGCCTATTGGCTGCCGGGGATGCATCAGGACGATGCGCTGGTGGGGCCGGACTGGGATGAGGATCTGGCCGGATTGGAGATGGAACCAATGGAACTCGCCATGGCCCTCGGCGCCGATTTTTGATCTTAGGCGACTTCTGTCGAGAAACAGACCACCTGGCTTGTCGCGAAGACGAACGAGAATCCGGCGCCAGCTGGTCTGTTTCTCTCCGGCAATCGCCTTGATCGGTCGACATGGAAGAATCGCCATCGGACAAGTCAGAAACGCATTGGACAACGTCCGCGACTGATCAGTCGATTTGGTGCCGCTGTATCAAGCCAAGCGGTGCTGGTCGCGCATATAGCTGTAAACCAGATTCGATACCTCACGCATCCTGTTGCTACGGTTCGTAATCCAGGTGCCGTAGGCGCTGGCACGGTTGCGTTTTTGAATGACGCCGACGAAAGTGTACGGGCGTGGCCGACCGCGTCTGTCGCGGCATTCGATGATCCCCATGTTGCCGCACAATCTGGCTGTGGAGCCGGTTTTGTCGTAGACGCGCACGGTTGATGGGATCTTGTTCACGCCTCGGGTGATACGGTCATGATTTGGCAATGCCATCAAGTCCAGCAATTCACGCGAGTAGGGCGAGCGACCGTTCCACAGTGCGTAGAGGAACCGGCTGTAGTCACGTGCTGATGCCTTGTTGCGGTACGTGCGGCCGTTCGACGGAATGTATTCGACAATGTACGTTTGACGGTAGACATTCGGCGCATTGCGCTTGAGTACGGCTTCCACGGCCCGTGGTCCGCCGTTGCCGTTGTAGCGGCTGACGATCTGCATGATTTCATTGGTGGCGCTGTTACTGCTCTTGCGGATCATCCGTTCCATGGTGTCGCGCACAACGCTGGTGTAACGCAGCCGCGAGCCCTGTTCCTCGGCAGTGTAGAAGAATGCCTGGGCGACGAATGGCTTGATCATGCTGGCGGCTTGGCGCGGTATCTCCTCATTGATGGATACCAGTTTTTTGCGGCCCGTGAAGTCGTAGACCGACCACGAGGTTTCCTCGTCCGAGCGAATTTTGCCCTGCGAGCGCATGCGTTTGACCAAACTCGCTACCTGCCTCTGTAGGGTGGGCCGGCTATTAGCCTCGGCCAAATCCGGCATGCCGAGCAAAAGGCCGCTGCCAGCAAGACCCATTGTGAGGATAAAGGAGCGTCGATCCATAGCCGAGTCAACCTCGGTTTGGGAAAGGGCTCGCGGAGAGGTGTTGTCGCCGTACATACTTGAAGTTCCCCCCAACGAATAAGGTGCTGTACTCGGCCAAAAATACCCGACTTCGGCGCCCTGAAGGGCGCCGTGTCCCCCGACCAAGCCGAGTCCCCCAAACATTGCCAGTGATCGTAAGCATAGTCGGCGGAAATTGAAAAAACAAGAAAATTTTAGAAAAAAATCGCATAAAGTCAGCGTTCTTTAGCGTTTTCTTCATATAAATTTGAGACTTGCTTATGGCTTCCCGTTCGGGACACAATGCCCTGATCACGTCTCCACTGCGCCAGGCAACGCTAGAGCAGGGGAAAGCTTCCATCAAGCCAACAGGTGGCCGGCTTCGGCCCATTTTCATCCCATTTTCATCCCATTTTCATCCCATTTTCATCCCATTTTCATCCTGGCATTGCAGCTTCAGGCCATCAAAAAGCTGATTGCAAAAGGCAGTTAGGCCGATCCGCCACAATCTTGCCCGGCGTTTATTGGGAAGGATGCGAGGCTCGAATCGCACGTGTTGGCGGCAAGCTCCATGGGGCAGGCCTCGGAATCATGTGATTGCTAGCGGATGTGCTATTTGAATGGATTGTGTCGCCTGCGTTCCATGGCTCTTCCCTCTTCCTGATCAACGCGATGTCGAGGTCGTACTCTGTTGCAACGCGGCAAGAACAGGCTCGCGCGGAGGCACCAAGAAAAAAGCTTGCGCTCAGATGCAAAGGCGAGGGAAAGAGAAGAGGAAGCTAGCGCAGAGGCGCAAAGGGAAGAAAGAAACAGAAGTAGTCGACATCAGGGTGCTGCCTGCGGAGAGTGCTCAGCTATTCAACCAGAATGAAGTTTGATGCATATTCTTTGCAGGCAGCGCCCAGCAAACATCCGCCCTAAACATCCGCCCAGCAAACATCAGGTTTTTCAGGCCCTGATGTCATGTCTTTTCGATCCCGATCCCGATCAAGTAACGCTGGGCGGGTTGCACCCTGAGGTATCTTCAGTTCAGTTGTTGAGAAGACAATGGCCTACAGCCTTATCTCCCGGGAAAGGCGCGGCGCTTGCGTCCGCTCCGCTGGCATCATTTGCCGGGTCGCCCGCAAGCGGGCTCCTACGCCGCCCGGCTCCCACGGCTGGTACAGATCCGCTTGCAGGCGAGGCGCCTTGGCCCCTTTGCGCACGCTGCTTCCCTGCGGTGAATCCTGACATTCTTTGCAGGCAGCACCTAGGCTGTCGAAATGTCCTGAGTTTTGATGCCAAACCGATTCCGGGTCTTGGATTGCTTCATCGAACGCACTGGGGAAGCCTAATCGGTGTCGGGGTCGCTATCGGAATCGAATCCGCTCATCGATCAAAGCAGCCAGCTCGATACCAATCCCTCATTCCGACCTTGACACCGATCCCGACACCGGTTGAGCATCCAAAAACCGGGAAGCGCTTGTTTTGGTGAGACGGCAGATTTCGACAGCCTAGGCAGCATCCCGACATAGCCAGCGCATTACCTTTTTTACAACGCAATTTCTGTCGAGAAATAGACCACCTGGCTTGTCTTCTTGTCCGGCATCGACGTCGCAGCAACCCGCCCACAGCGCACATAGAGCGACTCTTGGCGGGTTGCCGCTGCGCGGAGGCGAACGTGAATTCGGCGCCAGTTGGTCTGTTTCTCTCCGGCAATCGCCTTCGTATCGGACGTGCTGCTTGAAGGGATTCTGTCGCCTGCATAACATGCCTCTTCCTGTTTTACAGTATTTTGAGGCCGCACCCATGTCGATCCTGCGATCGCGAAAACACCAGCTTTGCAAACGGTCTACGAAAAATCGATTTTTTGCAAACTGGCATTTGCAATTTGAAGAGAATATGAGAGTATTCGGTATGAAGGATGCAATCTGACTTGATTGCCGCGGTTTTCCCGATGCAAAAAAATGAAAAAACAGTGGGTTTTTAAAGGCATACAGGTGTATATTTTAAATCTTCCAGGCTTCGGTCTCTTGCAGCAGCTATCCTGATGTCGTCAGGTATTGCCTAACTTCGGCTCAACCAGCATAACATGTCCTCATAATCCAGCCGGTATAACCTAGCCATTTCTAGCCAGTATGATCTACCAGCATGATCTATCAGCATAGCCCGCTAGCATAACCCAGCGCCTTTTAACTCAGTGTCTCACGAGATCCACAGCAACGCGTCGTATCCACACCCGTCCAGCACATTCCAAAAAACGCTTTGGACGGAAAATCCAGCCTGATGGTCAGAACCGATGATTTGGCCGCAGTCGTCGGAATAAAAAAAAGCGCGGCGGGCGCCGCGCTATAAGATTACCACCAAAGGAGGATGGAGGAGTGCACTGAAGACTGCGACTCTTCAGTACATCAACAGTTTCTTATTTACTGCTCCGATTGTCAACCTATCGGCTCCTCCAATCCGTGCCTCTTGCTTTACAATCAGCTCTTACGACATGATAAGACATTGTTTTATAAGGTAAAAGCTGAAATATAGAAAATTGTTGCAAATTTGTAACTGTTGGAGTTACATCTTCTGCCAGCAGGTTCTAGCGCAATTATTATGCGAATGCACGCCTATCATGCTGGTCATCATGCTCGACCCACCGGTTAGGTTGGCCCCACGATCGACCCCGGGTAGGAGATGCCGCAACCGCCATGGCCACAATAGCCGCCAGGATTTTTGGCCAAATACTGTTGATGATAATCCTCCGCATAGTAGAAAGTCGTTGCAGGGATAATCTCGGTGGTGATGGCGGCCTGCCTGCCAGCCGTCCTGAGTGCTTGCTGATAACTCTGGCAGCTGGTCTTGGCGGACTGCAACTGCGTCTCGTCCGCGCAATAGATTCCGGAGCGGTATTGGGTGCCGACGTCATTACCCTGGCGCATGCCTTGCGTTGGGTCATGATTTTCCCAGAATGTCGCCAGCAGATGTTCGTAGCTGATACTGGCAGGATTGAAAACGACCAACACCACCTCGTTGTGGCCGGTGAGTCCGGTGCATACTTCTTCATAGTTGGGATTCGGCGTCAATCCACCGGTATACCCAACCGCCGTGGTATGGACGCCGGGCAGTTGCCAGAAGGACCGCTCTGCCCCCCAGAAGCAGCCCAGCCCAAAAATCGCCCTTTCATACCCCTGTGGAAAAGGCGGCTGGATCGGATTGCCGTTGACGTAATGCCGGTTGCTGACAATCATCGGCGTGTTGCGGCCGGGCAGTGCATCGGCGGCGCTGGGCATTTCGAGCTTTTTGCGGAACATGAACATGATGTCAGCCTCGTTTAGTGCGGGGCGGTTCAGAAATAATCCGAATGCTACCGCAGATTGAAATAACGACGAAATCAGGCGAAATTTGCGCAAGAAAGCCGCTTTAGCTCTGCATATCGAGCATTTTCCCTTTGTTGCATTTTGCCTGATTCAAATAGGACATACCGCTTGTCACTGAATCCATTACTTCGCGGTCTGTCAACTGCTGCACATTTGGGCAGGGAGCATACGAACAAAGAGGCCGCCTTTTGGCTTCCAGTCCGATTGATACACCCATCCGAAGCCTGAGCATCATCTGAGATAACCCCATGTACCAGGGCCAGCGCATCCGCCTCATCACCATCGATCTCGACGACACGCTCTGGCCCTGTGCACCGGCGATCCAGGACGCCGAAAAGGTTCTGTATGACTGGCTTTCGGCACGCGCGCCACGACTCACGCAGGCGCACGATCCGATTAGCCTACGGGAACACCGTCGCCAGCTGATGCTGCAGCGCCCGGAGATCGCGCACGATGTCACCGCTGTGCGCCAGATCGCATTGCGAGAACTGATGCATCAGTTCGATTATCCGTCAGCACTGGCGGACCAGGCCATGGCGCTGTTCCAGCGGCAGCGCAATCGCGTCGAACCCTACCCCGACGCTGTCCCTGCGCTTGCGCAGCTGCGCCAGCGCTACCGGCTGGTCTCCCTGACCAATGGCAATGCCGAGGTGCAGCATACGCCATTGCGCGGTCTCTTCCATTGCTCCCTGAGCGCTGCCGATGCAGGTGCCTGTAAACCTGATCCGGCGCTGTTCGAACTGGCCATGGATTGGGCTGGTGTTACTGCCTACCAAACCGTACATGTCGGCGATGATCCATTGCTCGATGTGGACGCGGCCCGCCGCGTCGGTCTGAGCGCGATCTGGGTCAACCGCGCCGGTATGAACTGGCCTCCCGATCTCGAGCCTCCGTGGTGTGAGGTCTCGGATCTATCCGAGTTACCCTGCTGGCTTGACGATCGAGCGCGGGACAGGTCTATCAATGCGCTTTGAATTGCTTGCCACCGACGGTGCCGCCCGTCGCGCCCGGCTGCACTTTGAGCGCGGTATTGTCGATACGCCGGCCTTTATGCCGGTCGGCACCTATGGCACCGTCAAGGCGATGACGCCCGAAGAAACGGCCACCACTGGCGCTCAGATCATTTTGGGCAATACATTTCATCTGATGGCGCGTCCCGGTACGGCGGTGATTGCCGCCCATGGTGATCTGCATGACTTCATGCGCTGGGATGGGCCGATTCTGACCGATTCCGGCGGATTTCAGGTGTTCAGTCTTGGCGATTTGCGCAAGATCACCGAACCTGGCGTGCATTTCCGCTCGCCCGTGGACGGCCGCCCGCTGTTCATGGGACCGGAGGAGTCCATGACCGTGCAGCGGGAACTGGGTTCGGATATCGTCATGATCTTCGACGACTGTACTCCGTATCCTGCATCCTGGGAGCAGGCGCATGCGTCGATGCGGCGTTCGTTACGCTGGGCGGCGCGTTGTAAGACCGCTCATGGCGATAACCCGTCAGCGCTATTCGGTATCAATCAAGGCGGTATGTATCCCGATCTGCGCGCGGAGTCATTGGCTGGTCTGCTGGAGATCGGTTTCGATGGCTATGCGATCGGCGGACTGTCCGTTGGCGAGCCCGAGGCGGAGCGCCTGGAGGTGCTTGATTTTCTAGCCGATCGGCTGCCGTCGGCCTTTCCGCACTATTTGATGGGGGTTGGCACGCCGGAGGATCTGATCGCCGGCGTACAGCGCGGTATCGACCTGTTCGACTGCGTGATGCCCACACGTAACGCCCGTAATGGTCATCTGTTCACCCATACCGGCACCGTGCGCATCCGAAATGCCGAGCACAAGACCAGCACCGATTCCCTGGACCCGCATTGCAATTGTTACACCTGCCGCAATTACAGCCGGGCCTATCTGCACCATCTGGACAAATGCAACGAGATTCTGGGAGCCAGGCTGAATACCATCCACAACCTGACTTACTATCAAACCCTGATGAGCGGCATGCGCGATGCCATTGCCGCCGGTGCATTGCATCAGTTCGTTGCGGACTTCTTCGCGCGCCGGATTGTGTCATAATGCACGGCTGAATTTCAGCCATTGCTGATGACAAACAGATAACCGGCTGCCGGATCTGACCATGATGTCCGGCCGGCGACCGGCCCGATAGCCAGAGGACTTGTTATGAGCTTTTTCATTTCCGATGCCATGGCCCAGACTGGAGGCGCCCCCGGCGACTCGCTGTGGGGCTTGTTGTTCCCAATCGGCTTGATTGTGATTCTCTATTTCTTGATGATCCGCCCGCAGATCAAACGCCAAAAGGAACATAAGGCTTTGGTGGACGGATTATCGAAGGGCGACGAGGTCATCACCATGGGCGGGATTGCCGGTCGTGTGGTGGATCTCGGCGACAGCTTCGCCCAAGTCGAGGTTGCCGATAAGGTGGTGGTCAAGCTGCGCCGCCAGGCGGTCGAGGCGGTTCTACCCAAGGGCTCGCTGAAAGAGCTCTAAGGAACTCTCAGGAACTCTATGGAACTCTGAGGCATAGCGCATAAGCCGCTTCTGCGTTCTAAGCGTCGCCATTCAAACGCAGAAGCTTGCCTACCCTCGATTGTCTAGATTCGGTATCCCCCTGATCTTTCGCCGTTCACGCCGGCACCTCCTGAACATCGTCGTCCCCTGAACACTATCCAGCTTACTGGTCCCGCATTGCAGGAATATCCGCGATGAATCATTACCCGCTATGGAAGAATCTTCTGATCCTGATCGTATTTCTGATCGGATTGTTGTTCGCTTTACCCAATCTGTTTCCGCAGGACCCCTCGATCGAGGTCACCGGCACTCGCAATAACGAGATCACGGAGGCCAGTATCAGCGAGATCAAGGTTGCCATGGAGAACGCTGGTGTGCCGGTAAAAGATGTAGAAATGCGCGAGGGCGACAAACTCTTGGTGCGCTTCAAGGCGCCGAGCGAACAATTACGCGGTCAGGAAGTGATGGCGCAGACCCTGGCGGATCGCTATAACCACGCGCTGACCACCGCGCCCGATCTGCCCGGCTGGCTTGAAGCGCTTGGGGCGCAACCGATGTTCCTGGGTCTGGATCTGCGCGGCGGCATCCATGTACTGATCGATGTCGACATGGATGCCGCGGTGGATCAAGCCCTGGAGCGCTACACTGGCGACATCCGCACCGAATTGCGCAACGAAAAAATCCGCTATCTGACTGTCCTGGCTGAGAAAAACCGTATTGCCGTGCGTTTTAAAGACGAGGCGGTTCGCGACCAGGCCAAGACCATCATCCGGCGCGCGTTCCGCGACCTGAACGTGTTCGATGGTGAGTCGGGTGGCAGCTGGTACCTGTATGCCGAATTGCCGCCGACATTGCAGCAGCAAATAAAAACCTTCGCATTGCAGCAGAACATCACCACGTTGCGTAACCGGGTTAATGCCCTTGGTGTCGCCGAACCCATCATTGCGCGTCAGGGCGAGCGGCGCATCATCGTGCAGCTGCCCGGCGCCCAAGATCCGGCACGTCTGAAGGAATTATTAGGCGCCACGGCAACTCTGGAATATCGTCTGGTAGACACAGAGCACGACGTGCGCGATGCGGTAGAGGGTCGCATACCAATTGGATCGGCGTTGTATCGCGAGCGCGATGGCCGTCCAGTTTTGCTCAAACGCCGGGTTATCGTCACCGGCGATCAGATCACCGACGCCTCGGCCGGATTTGATCAGCAGTCCGGCTCGCCCGCGGTGTTCGTCAACCTCGATGGCCAAGGGGCAAGGCGCATGCGCAACATGACCACCGAGAACGTCGGCAAACCCATGGCGGTGGTCTTTATCGAAAACCGCAGCGTCACGCGTATGGTCGATGGCGAGCCGGTCAAGGAACGCGTTCGCAGCGAAGAAGTCATCAGCATCGCCAATATCCTCGAGCCCTTCGGCCGGCGCTTCCAGACCACCGGCCTGGACAGCTCCGACGAAGCCCATAACCTCGCCCTGCTGCTGCGTGCTGGTGCGCTTGCCGCACCCATCGATATCATCGAAGAGCGCACCATAGGCCCAAGTCTGGGGCAGGATAACATTGACCAGGGCTTCCGCTCGGTGATGATTGGTCTGCTGCTGGTGGTGATCTTCATGGCCTTGTATTACCGCATCTTCGGGTTGGTCGCCGATCTGGTCTTAGTCGTCAATCTGGTTCTGATCGTCTCCATATTATCTGCATTGCAGGCAACCCTGACCATGCCCGGCATTGCCGGCATCGTGTTGACGGTGGGCATGGCCGTGGATGCCAATGTGTTGATCTTCGAGCGCATTCGCGAGGAGATTCGTAACGGCAGTTCGCCCCAGGCCAGCATCCATTCCGGCTACGATAAAGCCTTATCCACCATCGTCGATGCCAACATCACCACGCTGATTGCGGCCATCGTCTTGTTCAGTTTTGGTACCGGTCCAATCAAGGGTTTTGCCGTGACCCTGTTCATTGGCATCCTCAGCTCGATGTTTACGGCCATTCTCGGTTCCCGCGCCCTGATCAACCTGATCTACGGTGGCCGCAGGGTTCGCAGCCTCGCCATCTAGTCACTTCGCCATCGCATAAAACGGCCACCACCATGCCCCACAAACAAATCCTGAAACAACTCGACATCGACTTTATGAGTAGGCGCCGCATGGCGGCGATTAGCTCGATCCTGGTACTCCTGATCTGCCTGGTGTCGATGCTGCTGCGCGGTTTCAATCTCGGGCTCGACTTTACCGGCGGCACCATTATCGAACTCGGCTACGAGACTCCGGTGGAAGTCACCGACATCAGCGCGACTCTGGTTGATACCGGTTTCGACGGCGCCGTGGTGCAGTATTTCGGGTCGCGTCAGGACATTCTGATTCGACTCGCGCCGCAATCTGGCGAGGCGAGCAGTGCGGAGCTCAGCGATAATGTATTCCGGACCCTGGTCAATGCGGCGGCCAATGCCGATCTTGGCGATGTAGAATTGCGTCGGGTGGAATTCGTCGGACCACAGGTGGGTGAGGAACTGCGAGAGCAAGGCGGACTTGCCGTACTGTTTGCATTGATTGGTATCCTGATCTATGTCGCAGTGCGCTTCGAATGGCGGTTTGCCGTCGGTGCCGTGGCCGCATTGATCCACGACGTAGTGTTTACCGTCGGCATGTTTTCTGTTTTTGCGATCGAGTTCGATCTGACTGTACTGGCGGCTGTGCTCGCCGTGATTGGCTACTCGCTGAACGACACCATTGTTATTTTCGACCGCATTCGCGAAAATTTTCGTAAAATGCGTAAGGATGGCGTGCTGGAAATCGTCAACCGCTCCATCAATCAGACCCTATCGCGCACCATCATCACATCCGGTACGACCTTGATGGTATTGCTAGCCCTGTATTTTCTTGGGGGCGAGGCAATTAATGGCTTCTCGTTGGCGCTGATCATCGGCGTCGTCATCGGTACCTATTCAACCATCTATATTGCCACCGCCATTGCCGTCTGGCTCGGCATCAGCCGTGCCGATTTGCTGCCTACGCCGGTGTCCAAGGAAGGCGAGGTGCTTGACGACCGGCCATGAGCGATCGCAGCTTGCCCAGAGAGTGCTGCCCTGCGCTGCACGGTAGTTTATGTGTACGCTGATCCTGCTGCGCCGTCCAGAGCATGCTTGGCCCTTGTTGCTGGCTGCCAACCGCGATGAGTTGCGCCAGCGACCCGCTCGTCCACCGGCGCGACATTGGCCAGATCGGCCCGAGGTGGTCGCTGGGCTCGATGTGGATGCCGGGGGCAGTTGGCTTGGCATCAACGACCATGGCCTGATCGCCGCGGTGCTGAATCGCGAGGGCACCCTAGGACCGCAATCCGATAAGCGCAGCCGCGGCGAGCTGGTGTTGGAAGCCCTGGATCACGCCGAGGCCGGCGATGCCGCTGGCGCGCTGGCCGACCTGCAGCCGGATGCCTACCGCCCATTCAATCTTGTGCTTGCCGATCCGCGCACCGCATACTGGCTGCGCCACGGCGGCGACGGCGAGATCCGCGTCCACCCCATCCCGGCCGGCCTGCACATGCTCGCTTCGAGCGAACTGGACGATTTTGGACAACCTAGGGTTGCCCGCTTTCTGCCGCTGTTCCGCGCCGCCGCGGAGCCTGACCCGGATATTGGCGACTGGGCCGAATGGATCGCTCTGTTGCAACGCCGCGATGGCGAGCCGGGCCAAGGACCGGAGTCCGCGCTGAACATCGACGATATCCAACTCGCCGCACAGCCCTTCGGTACCGTTGCGTCAAGCCTGATTGCATTGCCGGCCTATCCCGGTTTCCATCGGCCGCCGATTTTTTTGCATGCCGACGGCCCGCCGGACAAAGCCCTGTTTGCGGCGATCGATCTGCAATGACGAGCCACAAGCGGCGGCAGAAATACCCTAGAGCCGCCTGGGTAAAGCTCCAATAAGGCGATCTCTGGCGAGAAACAGACCACCTGACTTGTCTTCTCGTCCGCCTTTTTTGTCGCGGCAATCCGCCCAGAGAGTGCCTATGGGCGGGTTGCCGCGTCGCGAAAACGAACGAGAATCCGGCGCCAGTTGGTCTATTTTTTCTCCGGCAATCGCCTAAGTTCTTTGTAAGTTCTGTGGGTTTCCTGTTGGCATCCTCAGCGCCTTGGCGGTTCCTATTGCAACCGCCAAGGCGCCAAGAGATTTCAACGCTCACCCAGTAGCGGTTCATGAATAACCGATACAACGCTATCCAGACATCGGCGGAGTGCAATCGGGGTCGGGGTCGCTATCGGAATCGGAATCGAGAGAGAAAACGCCCTATGCCATTCGGTCATGAGCAGCGCGACGTCTAGCGTACGGCCATCGAGTCTGTCGGCTGGGCCATAGCGCGACTGCGAGCATGTGAAAGGACAGCGTAACGCGAAGGATCAACGCCTGTGCACATCGTAGGTGCGCATCGTAGGCCATCGCGCTGAACATTGCCGAGGGTAACGGCAAAGCGACGAGCGGGGATCGACGCCGGTCGTTTGAAATCGCACGAGGCTCGGCGCTGGAGTGCGCTGCGATTCAGGGCGTGCTTGCTGGTGTGCGATGCGTTGTCCGCAGACGACAACAGCAAGCAAAAGGCACTGCTCGATCGTCTTGTGGCCATGCTGACGAAGCTCGCACAGCGTGGCTACGCGGTCAGCGAGGAGCTTGGCGGATAGCGGGTTGGTCGGTTCGATACCGACGCCGATACCGACGCCGATAGCGATACCGACGCCGATAGCGGTACCGAATGAATCGGCAGGCGACACCCAAGCCAAAAACCTGTTTCGCTTGTTTCTGCACCATCACCTAGTGTTTGTTACACGAAAAGGCGATGCGATAGCCCTGGCTGTTGAGTCGGTCTGGAATGGCATTCAATGCGATGCTGATTCGTCGTCCGCCTTGATTGGGAGGGACGCCGTGCAACAGATGGCTAGGGTAGAGAATCAGATCGCCGGGCTCGGCGTTGGGCAGAAACCATTTGTCGCCGTTGAATTCGCCGATTTCCACTCCGGGGCCGTCATTCTTGAATACGAACTCGGCGCTGCCTAGAGACTTGTGGAATATCGTACGTGCGGATGGGTCTGGTCGGGTCAGGTAGAGAATGGCAGAAATGAAGCTGTTGGCATGGGTGTGCATGAATTGGCTGCCGCCGCGCTCCAACACGTGCATCCACATTTCCTTGATGCGCCAATTCAAGGTTTCACCGAACAGCAATCTACCGAATTGAACCAATTCCGGCTGAATGCGCCCGGCGAGTTCGGCGAACAATGCATCCTGCCCGGGGTCGAGCATGCGTGTATGCGACAGTAGATGGGTGGCGACATTAGTGGATTTGTTCGATGCCAGGGCGGCATCCTTGAGCCGCTGAATCAACGAGGCATTGATCGCCCCCTGCACCCGGGTCAGCGGGATGGGGAAAAGTCCAAAGGTTTGTTGCATGGAACGGGCTCCGGTGAAAATTGACATGAATCCAATGCCGAACAAACGCCGGTGTACCCTGCTGGCTTACCATCGTGTCGGGGCTGCAGCCGATACGCTAATCAGCTCCAGGACCGATAGTTGGGTCGATCGGGTTTGCCGAGAACCAGAAGTCTGCTCTGATCTCCAAGTCAGCGCTCAGGATGCCTTCGATCTGGGGCGGGCAGCCCGGATCTGAGCGGGTAATCTTGCTGGACAGGTCATCGGACCTGTATGTTTGTTCACGGCACCGGCCTCTGTAGGTTGCTGAATGGCTGAGAAATTGGCCTATAGCTGGAGTGCCGTGGAAGGTTAATACTCAGGTTCGATAGAAGCTGTTACATTCCAATGATCATTATATGAAAAGTGCCTTTGCAATCGCCTGGCTGGGATCAATATGAAGCCTCCATGTCACTTGGTTTACGCTGTCAATGCGATACTCTGACAGATCGGGGCGTTGGTTTTTGGTGCGGATTCTGGTGCTGATGGCGCCTTGATTCTGCGGCCGTGTTTAAGGCGATTTCTGTCAAGAAACCCACCACCTGGTTTGTCTTCTCGTCCGGCCTCGGCGTCGCCAAGGCGAACGAGAATCCGGCGCCAGTTGGTCTATTTCTCTCCGGCAATCGCTTAAGCCCTTGCGGTCTGGTCTCTATCCGAATACTGTTAATCCCTTCATTTTTCCTCTCTCAATAACAATTGATCCAGGAGTACGCTCATGTCCATACGTACAGTCGATGCATCCATGCCGCTCGTTGTCGCATTGCTTGCTGCCATACCGGGGGTTGCCATGGCGCATGCCGGAGCTGGCCTGACCGGTGGCTTTGCCAGCGGCTTTACGCATCCGATCTTCGGTCTCGATCACCTGGTGGTGATGGTGGCGGTCGGGCTTTGGGGCGCACAGCTTGGCCGCCCGGCTATCTGGCTGCTGCCAATCACCTTCCCCGTCGTCATGGCGCTTGGTGCGGTGCTGGGAATTGCCGGGATGCCGATGCCATTTGTCGAGTTCGGCATCGCCTTGTCCGCGCTTGTGCTTGGCATCATGGTTGCCACCGGCACGCGGCCACCCATGGGGGTCGCGGCGATCCTTGTCGGTTGCTTTGCCCTGTTGCATGGCTATGCCCATGGCGCGGAGTTGCCCCAGGCGGTCAATGCGTTGGCCTATGCTGTTGGCTTTGTCATCGCCACCAGCTTGTTGCATGTTGCCGGAATCCTGATCGGCATCATGCTATATCGGCCCGTCGGTGCACGTTTAGTGCGCGTTGGTGGCGCCGCCATTGCTGCAATCGGCGGTTGGTTCGTGCTCGTGCACGCTGGCATGATGGCGTGATTCGAATGGGCCGGGCCGTGATTAATTCTTGCTGCTATCCTCATTGCCCTACCGTTCTCCGAGCTTCGGGTCACCATCATCGACCCCGAGGATTGAGCCTGGTGCCGGGCGCGCCGTCGACCCGATGCCGTCGATCTGATAAAGGCCTTGTCAATCTCCGAGCGCGCCAAAGAAATCGGCCAGCTCGTTCAACACTTCGCTCTGTTGTTGCGCTTGTTCCGGATAATCGAAATGACCGGCGCGCAGCACCAGCAGGCGCTTTTCTCCAGGGATCGCGTTATGAATGGCGAACTGGCCGGGGGGTGGAACCACCGGATCGAACAGCGCCAGGGCCAGATGCATCGGCTGTTGGATATGTTTCGCCGCGATCGCCGCATCATATCCGCTCAAGGTTACTGAAGCTTGCGGATGCTGCTGTGCGAACAGGCGCACCGACTCTCCGCTGCCGGTGGTTTCGAGATCGAGTCTGATTTGCTGATGCCCAAAGGTGGGTATATTCAGGTGGCCGCGGGCAATGCGCTGGTCCCATGCCAGAGCCATGGCTCCAATGCCGCCGCCAAAGCTGATCCCCATGTATCCGATGTGGCCTTCCAACCAGGGAAATAGAGCGAGCAGCACGCTGACTCCGGTCCAGAGATCTTCCACGCAGCCGCGCAGAATATACCGATCCGGTTTGTCGAGGTCGTGTAATACATGCCACCAGGGGTCATCTGAGATTGGCGCCCTTGTGCTGCGGCAGAGTCCGCGAAAGCAGGGGATGAGATAAATCGCGTCCTCGAGGGGAAAGTCGACGTCGGCTGGTTCGATGCCGCCATAGCCATGACCGCAGACAATCGCCCGGGTTGGCTTGATCCGCTTAGGCATCAACAGCCAGCCGCGGATCGGAAATCCGTCGGTGGAACTGTATTCGATGTCCAGGCAGTGATAGTCAGCATGTCGATCGCGACCGCGCGCAAGCCGTGGAGCGGGGTCGATTGCGAGTGCCGCGCGATAGCGCTGTTGCCAAATCTCGGCAAATCCTTCGGGTTCCGGGGGTGGTTTGACGGCGAGCAGATCCTGAAGGTCATAGCCGTAGCTCGGATCGAAAGGATAATCATGTTGGAATGGCGAATCGCCCTGTGTATTAGTTGCCATCATCATTAATTTGAATGACCTAAACTTCAGTCATGCCGCCGTCGACAACATATTCCGAGCCGGTCACAAACGAGGCCAGGTCAGACAGTAGAAAGGCGGCAACATTGGCTACTTCTTCAGGACGCCCAAAGCGACCCAGTGGCACCCGCGTCTTGATTGCTTCGCTGAAGCCGGCGATGATTTCCGCCGGCATGCCGGAGCGGACGAAGAAATCGGTCTCCACCGGTCCTGGGCTGACCGCATTGACGCGGATATTACGGCTGGAGAGTTCTTGGGCCAGTACGCGCACCAAAGTGCGTAATGCGCCCTTGGTCGATGCATAGGCCGCGGCGCCGGGCAGGCCCATATTACGCGCCACGGAAGTGTTGAACAGCAGGGCGCCACCATCCTTGAGCAATGGCGCCAATGCCTGGGCTTGGAGCATGGGTCCGTGCACGTTGACCGCGAAAGTTGCGTCGATTTGAGATAAGGTGAGTTCTGATAAGGGTTGAAAGGGGCCGATGCCGGCGTTCAAGAAAGCGCCGTCCAATCTACCGAAGGTATCGGTCACGGCGTTGGCTAATACCTCGGCCGCGGCCGGATCTGCAGCATCGTTGGGTAGCGCGAGCACGCCGTCCAATTCCGATCGTGCCCGCGCCAGACGATCTGCATTGGTTCCAGTAATCAGAACCTGCGCACCGGCACGATGCAGTAGTTGCGCCGTGGCCAGTCCGATACCGCTCGTGCCCCCGGTAACAACAAAAGAGTGTGTGGAAAAATCGAACACATCAGGCTCCTATTAGCAATCGCTCCGATAAAATGAACAAAGACAATTTCGATCCATTTGGTCGCGATGAGGAAATCTCAACAAACCATAGCGGAGAGCCATTTTCATGAGTAGCGAACACAGGTTCTGCAACAGCGTTGGCGTTTATGTTGGAAAACAATTGGGCAGCTACGGTTTTGGTCATGGGCATCCGTTCGGCCCGGACCGACTCGCCGCTTTTTGCGATGCCTTCAATGCCGCAGGACTCAACATGAAGACACGTTTGATGGCGGCTGTTCAGGGCAATGCCGAGGATGTATTGCGTTTCCACACCAGCAACTATGTCGAACTGGTTCACGCTCGCTCCCAAACCGGTGAGGGATTGCTGGATGCAGGCGATACGCCAGCCTTTGCAGGCATGTTCGAGGCATCCCTGTGGGTGACCGGCAGCGTGCTGGATGCCGTGGCCAGACTGGTCGCGGGCGATTTGACGCGTGCCATGGTGCCGATTGCCGGCCTGCATCATGCTCGCAGGGATGGTGCTTCGGGCTTTTGTGTGTTCAACGACTGTGGTATTGCCATTGAAACTTTGCGCCAGGTTCATGGTTTGCGGCGTGTCGCCTATGTGGATATCGATGCCCATCATGGTGATGGCGTCTACTATGCCTTTGCGGAGGATCCTGAGCTGGCGATTGTCGACTTCCATGAGGACGGGCGCTATCTCTATCCAGGCACCGGAGATGCCAAGGAAGTCGGCATCGGCCCCGCCAGAGGCACCAAACTGAATGTTCCACTACCGCCCTATGCGAACGATGAGCTGTTTTTCGAGCTTTGGCCTGCTGCCGAACGGTTCTTGGATGACTTTGCCCCCGAGTTCATTCTATTACAGTGCGGCGCCGATGCCCTGAGCGGAGACCCGCTTACACACCTTCAGCTCACGCCAGCGGTCCATCAGCAGGTAGCCGCGTCCCTATGTCGGATTGCCGACCGCCATGCCAATGGCAGATTGCTTGCAATGGGTGGGGGGGGATATGATCGTGAATACACATCCCGCGCTTGGGTGGAGGTTGTGCGTTCCCTGGTGCAAACAACCAACGACAGACGGCCACTTCCGCGGAGTTGAGCGATCCATGTCGTTTCCGAATCTGATTGTACCAGCGGGGGTGCGATGATTACCTTAATCGTAAATGGCAAGACATATCAATTGGATCTTGACGAGGACATGCCGCTGCTGTGGGTGCTCAGGGACCAACTGCGCCTAACCGGCACCAAATACGGCTGTGGTATTGCACAATGCGGAGCCTGCATCGTGCATGCGGACGGGCGTGCGGTTAATGCTTGCGTCACGCCGCTCGGCCGGGTTGCCGGCAAGTCGGTGGTTACCATCGAGGGCCTTGCCGGCAAGGCTGGAGCCGGTGATATCGGTGCAGCATTACAACAGGCATGGATTGCAGAGCAGGTGCCCCAGTGCGGTTATTGTCAGCCCGGCCAATTGATGGCAGCCGCGGCATTATTGGCTGAACATCCGCGTCCCACCGATCAGCAGATCGACAAGGCGATGGATCGCGTACTTTGCCGCTGTGGCACCTACAATCGAGTGCGCCGAGCCATCCATCGCGCGGCCAGTCCCGCGCTCGAGGAGGCCTAATGTGGCTGATTTCATCACTATCGATCGGCGCGACTTTTTAAAGATCGGGGTTGCTGGCGGTTTTCTGCTTGGACTGCACCTGAGGGCTCGGGGGAAAACCGCGCAGGAAGCTCAGGCGACTGGTGACAGCACTGTCTTTGCACCCAATGCCTGGATTCGGATCACTGGCGATGGCAGTATTCATTTTCTGGTTGCCCGGTCCGAGATGGGGCAGGGTGTGATGACCTCATTGCCAATGCTGATTGCCGAGGAACTCGGCGTCGGTTTGGATCAAATCAGTGTTCGTTTCGCTGCTGCCTCGCCGGAATACAAAAACCAGCTGATCGGCCAACAGCTCACCGGCGGCAGCACTTCCATCCGTGATGCCTGGACCAAACTGCGCGAGGCGGGCGCCATCGCCCGGACTATGCTGGTTGAGGTCGCCGCGTTGCGCTGGCAGGTTGCTGCCGACGATTGTCGGGTTGAGCGCGCCCAGGTGTTGCATCCCGATGGGAAACTGCGATTTGGCTTTGGGGAGCTTGCCGAACAGGCGGCTTCGATATCGATTCCCTCTGGTGTGTTTCTGAAAGATGCGGGTCAGTGGACCCTGATCGGCACTCCGGCACCCCGGCTGGATACGCCGAAGAAAGTTGCAGGCACCGCCCGCTATGGAATTGATGTACTTTTGACCAATATGAGCGTGGCCTGCGTCGAGCGTTGCCCGGTGTTCGGCGGTCGCCCGCGCAGCGTCGAAGCCGATGTGGCACTGGCGCTGCCGGGCGTGCTCGCGGTGGTTCCCATCAGCGCCGGTATCGCCGTTGTTGCCGAGGATACCTGGACTGCATTGCGCGCGCGCGAGTTGCTGCAGATCGACTGGCAATTCGGGCCGAATGCCGCGGTCAGCAGCGCCTCCATTCTTGCACGCTTCGAGCGTGAGCTGGATGCAACCCCGGTTGCGGTACGCAGCACTGGTGATATCAAGACAGCCTTGTCCGATGCGGCCCATGTTATCGAGGCAGTGTATGAAACGCCCTTTCAGGCGCATGCCTGCATGGAGCCGATGAACTGTACTGCGGATGTGCGTGCTGACGGCTGCGATATCTACGTTCCGACCCAGGCACAGACAGGTTGCCAGCGCACCGGTATGGAGATCACTGGTCTGGATGAATCCAAGGTGCGGGTGCATACCACGTTTCTCGGCGGTGGCTTCGGCCGTCGCGGTGAGCAGGATTTTGTGCGCGACGCGGTAGAATTGTCGAAACAACTCCGCCGCCCGGTGCAGGTGATCTGGACTCGAGAAGACGATATCCGTCACGATTTCTATCGGCCGGCCGGACTGAATCGCCTGCGCGGCGGGCTTGATGCCGAGGGTCTGCCGATCGCCTGGCATCAGCACATCGTCGGTCATTCGATCCTGTCGCGGGTAGCACCTGACGCCGTCGCCGATGGCAAAGACCGCACTTCCGTCGAGGGTGCCGCCAATCTGCCCTATGCCATCGCCAACCTGCAGGTCGACTACAGGCTCGACAACACCCATGTTCCAGTGGGCTTCTGGCGCGCCGTTGGCAGTTCGCAGAATGCCTGGATTACCGAGTGCTTTCTCGATGAATTGGCAGCCGCTGGCTACCAAGAACCCCTCGCACTGCGGCGTCGGCTATTGTCCAGGCAGCCGCGTTATCTGCGCGTGCTCGATCTTGCCGCGGACAAGGCCGGATGGGAAACCCCCGCCAGCGCTGGCCGGCATCGCGGCATTGCCGTGGCGGAAAGCTTCGGCAGCTGTGTTGCGCAGGTGGCCGAGATCTCGATCGATGCTGGCCGGGTGCTGGTGCACCGCGTGGTCTGTGCCGTGGATTGCGGTCAGGTGGTTAATCCGGATACCGTCGTCGCGCAGATGGAAAGCGGCATCATCTATGGTCTGAGCGCAACGCTGAAGGGGGCAATCACGATCGACAATGGTCGTGTGCAACAATCCAATTTCGATACCTTTCCATTGCTGCGAATGAGCGAGACCCCGGCCATTGATGTGCATCTTGTCGCCAGCGACGAGGCTCCAGGCGGCGTTGGCGAGCCGGGCCTGCCACCGATTGCACCGGCGGTCTGCAATGCTGTTTTTGCAGCCACCGGCAGACCGGTGCGAACCTTGCCGATTCGGATCTGATCGGTTCCTGGGATGGTGCTCACCAGCGTTCAATCTCCACCGGCGATCAGCGATGACGAGGACATCCTCAATGCCCTGAGCGCCATCGACCAACGTGGCGCCTGGCTGATCACGGTGGCCGCCACATGGGGCTCGTCACCGCGGCCAGTGGGCTGCCTGTTGTCGATCGATGCCGATGGTCGTGAGACTGGCTCGGTATCCGGCGGTTGTGTGGAGGCCGATCTGGTAGAGCGCTGTAGCAAAGGGGAATTCGATTGCGATCGCCCAAGTCTGGTCTCATACGGCGTCGATGCCGCCGATGCCAACCGCTTCGGTCTGCCCTGTGGCGGTCGCTTGGATCTGATCGTTGAGCGGGTCGAGAGCGCGCAGCCTTGGCAGCGGTTGTCTGAGCTGATCTCTGCCCGCGGCGCTGTGCTGCGGCGGCTCTGTCTCGACACGGCCGAGGTCAGTCTGCATCCAAATCCAGCGTCCGGCGGTCCCGAATTCGTTTATACCCAGCATCGGGTCGAGCGCTTGTTCGGTCCGCGCTGGCAGTTGATCATCATCGGCGCGGTGCACATCGCTAAACATTTGGTGCCCATCGCCCAATCCCTGGGTTATCGGGTCGTTGTCTGCGATCCGCGCTCTGAGCGGCTCCAGGAATTCGCCATTGCTGATGTTCAGACAGGCGCTGAGGCTGATGTGGCGCGGCCTGTTGCCGATGTCGAGGCCGCCATCGAATTGGATTCGCGTATGCCAGATGACTGCGTGCGCGCCCTGGCTGATGATCCGCGCAGCGCCGTGGTCGCGCTCACTCATGATCCCAAGCTCGATGATATGGCGTTGATGCAGGCGCTAACATCCAGGGCCTTCTATGTCGGTGCGTTGGGATCCCGCCGTAGCCAGCAAGCGCGACGCGCGCGCCTGGCGCAGTTGGGATTATCCGCACATGACATCCGTCGACTGCATGGACCCGTGGGGCTCGATCTTGGGGGTAAAACACCAGCCGAGATCGCCGTCTCCATTGCCGCCGAACTGATCGCCTGTCGATATCATCCCAAGCCCAGCTGAATCAGCGTATGGCGATCCTGGGATCGCCCTGACATCAGTGCATTCGTGCACTGCAATGATGCCAGGACATTGGTGTCAAGTGGTTGGTCAGCCTAGGTTTTTCAATCTTCGAGCAAGCTACCCGAGCGGCTGGTGGTCGTGGCGATTGCCGGTAACGCTCTTACCAGATGCCTCGGAGTTAATGCCGCTTTCCAAGTCAGGACAGAGCGCGCGGTGCAGGCACCGTCAGCGATGGTCCGACGCGGAAGGCGGGCGATAAAACAAGCCAGATGGTATGAATGTTGGTGGAAATCGCCCGCGGCGGCTATTTGTCCAAGGCATCGATCAGGGCGCGGAACAGATCGGTTTCCGTGACCATGCCGATGACCTGCTTATCGTCTGCTAGCACCGGTAGACAGCCAATGCGATTTTCCATCATCACCTCGGCTGCCTTCACTAGATTCATATCCGGCGTCGCTGTCATGACCGGGGTATGCATCACGTCGGATACCTCGACTGGTGCCTCCATGAAGTGCTGTGCGGCCAGCTGCAAATCGCGACGCGTCAGGATACCGATGACTTCACCCGCGGAGTCAACGACTGGCAGGTGATGCAGATTTTTTGTCTGCATGATATCCGAGGCTGTGCCGTAATCGGCATCCTCGCGTATGGTGACTGGGCTTTGGGTCATGTAGTTACTGACCAGCATGATCGGTACTCCTTCGAAGGGGGTAAATGGTACGTACCTGGTTGGACGTGGGTTGAACGTGGGTTAACGCGGATTGGCGTGACTCCCCATGGCGTGCATGATACATGGATGCGATAGGAAAAAGGGCAGCATTTGATAAAACGGCTCTTGGCTGCGCATCAGCGCCTCTTCAACCGTACAGAGTAGCCTAAGCGACGAAGGTCTTCAGCCTATTCTTTCTATGCGGTTGAGCGTTTTCAATGCGTTCAGCACCGGCTTTCGGTCACTGACTGACCAGGGTCAATGTTCACAGGTATGATCGAGGTATATAAACCGAACCCATGAACGCCATGCCAAGTCTGTGTGACCTTGGCTCTGGCTGGGGGACGGTGCGGTATCCCAGTCCCACTTTAGGCGATTTCTTGTGGAGAAACCTGTCACTTGGCTTGTCTTCTCGTCCGGCATTGACGTTGCGGCAACCCGCCCCTAGAGCGATCATGGGCGGGTTGCCGCTTCGCGAAGGCGAACGAGAGTCCGGCGCCGGTTGGTCTGTTTTTCTCCGGCAATCGCTCTAGACGTCTGAGAATGTGGCCGGTACCTTCTCCCCATCTGCTCGTGGTGGTGTGGCTGGCTGCTTTAATGCACGCTCTCTAACGGAACGTTCAATGCACCGATCCATGCAACGCCCAATGTCCCGTCGAAGCTTGACGACGCCCACAAACACCTGCTTATCGCCGTTCCACCGTCCGCTCGTGGTCATGTTGGCGTTGTTATGCCTTGCTGTGGCGATCATTTCCCTATATAGCCCGAGCCTGAACGCAGCACAAGGTGCTCGCGCTGAAAAACCAGTGAAAATCATTCCGAACCGGCGCTGTCTCAAATGCCATAATGACGAGGACGACATGACCTCGGAGCGTGATGACGGCACCATCGTCAACATCTATATCGATGCCGAGCGCTTTTCGCACAGCGTGCATGGGGAGCAACCCTGCATGGGCTGCCACAACAGCATCAAGAAGGCCAAGCACGAAAAGCCGCTGCCGAAGAGCATCGGCTGCGTCGAGTGTCATCTGAAGACTTGGGAGCAGCAACAAGGGAGCGATGACCCCCAATACAAGCGCTTGGATGTGGTGGTTGCGCAGATTGACAGCTACATGGATTCGGTGCATGCCAGACCGAACCTGATGGATCAGTCGAATACCAACGCGACTTGTTACGATTGCCACGATGCACACAATGTCGGCACCATCGGCAGTGCTGCGCGCGCCCAATATCGTAAAAACAACCCGCAAATTTGTGGTCGCTGTCATGAGGAGCAGAAGGAGGTCTACCTTACCTCGGTGCATGGTCGCTCCCTGACCAATCCGCCAGCAGACCCGGCCGGATCTCGAGTCTCCAATGCGCACTCGGGCGGCAACCTGGAGGCTCTAAACACTAGAGAACCGAAGGGCTTGGCGCTGATTGCAGCGGCGAATGCATCGACCGACGACAGCGACACATCAGCCAAGAATGTCCATCAGGCAGCGGGTGACGATTCCCATCAGATCACTGCAGCGGTGTGCTCGGATTGCCACACACCCCATAGTATCGACTCGCCGGACAAGGATCCGGTCAAGTTGATGATCACCGAGAACTGCGGCACCTGCCACGCAAAACAGGTGCGTACCTACGAGGCCTCGTACCACGGGCAAGTCGTGCGTGCCGGCTATACGCACACCGCCAAATGCTATGACTGCCACGGTAGTCATGGCGTCATGGATGTCGATCATCCCGAATCGAAGGTCCATCCGGACAATCGTCTGGGAACTTGCCGACAGTGCCATGAAAACGCCCCAGATGGCTTTCTCGGCTTTCATGCTCACGGCGACGCCAACGATTTTGAAAATTACCCAGAAATGTGGATTGCACAACGCTTTATGGATTTATTGATCGTCGGCGTGTTCGCATTTTTCTGGACCCACATGCTGTTGTGGATTTTCCGCGAATGGCGTGACCGGCGTCAGGGGAAGGGATATCGCTCCGATCCCGTCAAGCCTGCAACAGTTTATTTCCGTCGCTTCAGTCTCGGCTGGCGCCTGGCGCATGGGGTACTCGCCATTGCCGTAATGATTCTGGTGCTCACCGGTACCGCGGTATTGTTCTCCGGGCAACCCTGGGCGCAATATATCATTGGCGTGCTTGGAGGACCGCAGATAGCAGCCAGCATTCACCGTGCGGCTGCCCTGACCTTCATCGCGATCTTTGTCGGCCATCTGCTTGTGGTGGCATGGAATGTCGTGCGCGCACGCGGCAAATTCGAATGGCTTGGCCCGACTTCGATGATCCCGAACTTGCAGGACATCAAGGACATCGGTCGTATGTTCAAATGGTTCTTCGGCTTGGCGCCACGCCCGGACTTCGATCGCTGGAGCTACTGGGAGAAGTTCGATTATTGGGCACCGTTCTGGGGTATGTTCGTCATCGGACTCAGTGGTCTGATGCTCTGGTTCCCAATTCAGACCGCGTCTGTGTTACCCGGTTGGGTGTTCAATATCGCCACCATCGTACATGCTGAGGAGGCAATTCTGGCGGCAGTATTCCTGTTCACCGTGCACTATTTCAATGTCCACTTCCGTCCGGATAAGTTCCCGATGGACATCGTTATGGCCACCGGCGCCGTCCCGCTAGAGGAGTTTAAACACGAACATCGGCTGGAGTACGAACGCCTGGAGGCATCAGGCGAGCTATCGAAGTATCTGGTCAAGCCGCCATCCGAGCGCTCCACCCGTTCCGGCCGCAAGATCACCGGTTGGCTGATTGTGCTCGGCCTGATTCTGGCTGGGCTGGTATTGAACGGCTATTTCGAGCAGTTGAGCCGCCACTGATGCCGATCGAAGGCCAATATGCTCGAGTGCCTTGGTAACGCGATTCGCGCACCCACCGTACACCGGTAGATTCTGATGCGAGGGGTGCGCGAGTCCAATCAAGCACGGGAGCATCAAGATCTTTGACAGTTTGACGCCGAGCAGGCGTCGCAAGCCTGCCCATGCGGAGACCCTAGGTGCCAGCCGAGCGCATCACTCGAATTGAAATCAGCAAACAGTATCTTGGCTTCAGTGCCGGACACTTCACCATCTTTTCCGCCACGCGGCGGGAAAACCTGCATGGGCATAATTTTGCAGTACGCTGTGCGGTAACTGCTGTGGTCGGTGCTGATGGTCTGATTTTCGACTACGGCATTCTCAAGCGCACACTCAAGAGCCTGTGCGACGAACTAGACGAACGGGTGTTGTTGCCAGAGGCCTCTCCCCATCTGCAGATCGAACGTGATGCCGGGTTGGTGTTCGCTCGGCTGGCAGATGAGCGCATCCCATTTCTGGAACGCGATGTGCTGTTGTTGCCGATACGCAATACCACCATTGAAGAACTAGCCGCATTCCTGCTGGAACAACTGTCGATTCACCCGGATCTGGGCGAGCGCGGCATCCGCGGCATGGAGCTTGGAGTTTCCTCCGGCGATGGCCAGTGGGCTTACGCCTATCATACGATGGACGAAAACAGACGATGAGATGTTTGGTGATTACTGGCGCAAGTTCCGGAATTGGCCGCGCCATTGCGGTGCGTTTCCTGCGTGATGGCTTTTCGGTGGTAAACCTCTCGCGGCGTGTTTGTCCGGAGTCTGAGGTCGATACCCTGTGTTGCGATCTTTCCAAACCTGGGGCCGTGGATGGCATCAAGAAGCGCTTACGCGCCCGACTACAAGACGCCGAAGCAATTTGCCTGGTACATAATGCATCGGCGATGAGGCGCGATTCCGTGTCGGATCTCACCGATGCTGCACTGCGACAGGTGCTGGAACTGAATCTGGTGGCACCGACCGCGCTCAACCAGATCGTTCTGCCATTGATGAAGCCTGGCTCCAGCCTGATTTATGTGGGCTCGACGCTTGCGCAAAAAGCGGTACCCGGGGCGGCGAGCTATGTGATCGCCAAGCATGGGCTGATTGGTATGATGCGCGCTGCCTGTCAAGATTTGGCCGGGCGGGGTATCCACACCTGCGCGATCTGCCCGGGTTTTACCGACACCGAACAACTGCGTGCATTGACTGCAAACGACGCGGATACGCTGGCCTCATTGGCCGCCATGTCTGCTTTTGATCGGTTGATCGAGCCTGATGAAATTGCCGACACCCTGGCTTTCGCCGCGCGCTCTCCGGTGTTGAACGGTGCCGTGATTCACGCCAATCTCGGGCAGCGTGAGCGTTGAGCGAAAACGTATTGGTAATCACCGGGGCGAGCGCCGGGATCGGGTTAGCAACGGCTCGCCTGTTTTGCGCCGCGAATTGGCGCGTAATCAACCTGTCCCGCCGTCCATGTCCGCTGGCCGATGTTGACCATCTCGGCTGCGATTTGAGTGATCCGAGTGCGCGCCAAATCGCCGTGAAACAGCTCGCACGGCGCTTCGATGCACCCTGTCGTCTGGTGTTAATCCACAACGCTGCCATGTTGCACAAGGATAACGCATCCAGCACTGAAGCCGATGTGCTGCGACAGATCCTGGAGGTCAACCTGGTGGCCGTGAATGCTCTAAATCGCAGGTTGATTCCGAGCATGGCGCCAGGATCGGCCATTGCGTATCTGGGCTCCACCCTGTCCACCAAAGCAGTACCCGGGACTTACTCCTATGTGTTGAGCAAGCACGCGATCATTGGCATGATGCGAGCCACCTGTCAGGATCTGGCTGGCACGGGCATCCATACGGTATGCGTATGCCCAGGCTTTACCGACACGGAAATGCTGAAGGTGCACGTCCCAGTCGAAGCCAGGCAAGCCGTTGCGGCAATGTCCGCGTTTGGACGCTTGATTCAGCCGCGGGAAATTGCCGAGTGTCTGCTCTGGGCCGCCAGAGAACCCTGTTTGAACGGTGCCGTACTGCATGCCGGACTTGGCCAAATGGCGCATTACTGATCCGATGCCCGAAGCCGATCTCGTGGAGCGCCGGGAGCGTGTGTTTTTAATCCTCGCAGGCCTATTCATCTGTGCGATGACCCTGCTCAACGTGGTCGGCATCACACGCTTTATTCAGCTTGGACCCATGGCGCTGGCGGTCGGGGTCTTACCCTATCCACTGACGTTTCTGGTGACCGACCTAATCAGTGAACTCTACGGTCGAAGCCGCGCCAGTTTCCTGGTTTGGATCGGCCTGGTGCTGAACTTTTTCATTCTTGGGGTGTTATGGCTCGGTCAGCATATTCCCCCGGTCGCGGCGGACAACCAACCACCCTGGCAGGTTATTCATTTGGCGGAGAGCATCGCGCTTCCCAATGGTGAACAGATCTCCGGTCATGTGGAACTATTCGGGTTGATTTACGCATGCACCTCGGGTGCCGTGGTTGCATCCATGCTCGCCTACATCACCGCACAGTTTTGTGACGTTCAGCTGTTCCACTATTTCAAGCGCCTGACCAAGGGCAAGTATCTATGGGTTCGAAATAACTTTTCCACGCTGACTAGCCAACTGGTGGACTCGGTGATGGTAATCAGCGTCACCTTTGGCGTGCTCTGGTGGGCTGGGGAGATGACCACCGCGGCCTTGCTGGTGCTGATGGGCAGCAATTACCTATTCAAAATGACCGTAGCGCTCGCCGACACCTTACCATTTTATTTCTTGACCGCCCGTTTGCGCGCCTATCTGCAAATCGATACGACCGCGGTGTTGGAATAGGACAGCTGGTGACAAGTGGATCGATTATCCTCACTAATCCAGTAATCCCAGTAGGCGAGTCGCCTCGGCTCCCACATCACTGTCCGGATCCAGCGTTTGCGCCTTGGTCAATGCCCGCCGTGCTTGATCGGTCTCGCCCGCCTGCGCTGCGACGAAACCAAGACTGAGCCATATGCGTTGGAATTCCGGTGCGCCATCGGCGCTGGTGCGCAATATGTCCAGACCCTCAGCGGTATTGCCGGCATAGTGCAGCGCCAAGCCGAGGTCGTTGTATGCACCGGTATCACCGGGTTCGAGTTCCAATAGTTTGCGATACAGCGTCGCCGCCTCGTCAAAGCGCTGGGCCGCGAATAACCGGTCCGCCTCCTGCGACAACAGCACTGGATTGGAAGCCAAGAGTTCTGCCGGGATCCTGGTGCTGGCATCCTCAGCCGCGACGCGCAATTGTTCGCCGAGGGCGGCGCTGTTCTGATCAGCCGGGGTCAGACCAGCACGGGCCTGATCAGACCTTGCGGCAGTGATGGCAGGCGGTTGCGGCGGATGTCGCAGGAAATAGTCGCGGGTCAATGCGAACACGGCGAAGCCATAGAAGGCGAGAAAGGCGAGGGCGATGGTTCCTTGCAATGGTGTCAACTTTGGAAACATGAGTCGGATTGGCAATCGGAGAGGATAGGGATGGAATGCTGCCGAGTCGGTCGGGGACCTGTCAAGCTGGCGAAGCATCCGTAGTCTAACCATAAATGAAGTGCACAGGTACAGGCTAGGCTGTCGAAAATCTGCAGTCTGGCTACAACAAGCGCTTCCCGGTTTATGGATGCTGAGTCGGTGTCGGGATCGGTGTCAAGGTCGGAATGAGAAATTGGTATCGAGCTGGCTGCTTTGATCGATGAGCGGATTCGATTCCGATTCCGATAGCGATCCCGACCCCGATTGCACTCCGCCGATGTCTGGATAGCGTTGTCTAGGTTATTCATGAACCGCTACTTATCGACACCCCTCGCCAGGCAAATCCGAAGCAATGCTCTCCCAAAACTCCTGGTGAAGATCGCGGCTGCGATCGCCGTCGAGCAGGATTTCAATCATCATCGCCGCATTGGAAGTACCTGCCGCCTGGTCCAGTGCCTGATCCAATACGAGGTCGAACGCAAGCGCGGTTTCGATCCGTGCGTGATGCAGCCCAACGCTGGCAGCTAGTGTGCCAAGGTCGATGTCGACGGCGGTACGCCACAGCAGTTCAAAGCCAGGCAGACCATGTTGGGGCAGATAATCGAAGATGCGCCCGCCGCCGTTATTGATCACGATGATGGGGCGTTTATTGCGCTTGCTCTGGAGCAGACCGCTTAGGTCATGACAAAGCGAGAGATCGCCGAGCAATGCCCAACAAGGCGGTCCAGCGTGGTTGATGCCCGCCAGGGTCGAGAGCTGGCCGTCGATGCCGCTGACACCACGGTTGCCGAACAGGCTCAGGTGGTCGATGCGCTGACCGGACCAGGTGTCGAGTTGCCGGATGGGCATGGAATTGGCGCACAGCAGCGCCTCTTCGCTCGGGATGCGAGCCAGCAAGGTGCGGATAATGTGACCCTCAAACCAATCGGCCTGCGTCAGATAGCGGTCCACCTGCTCGCGCATGCGCCGCTCGGCGTTGAGCCAGGCGATCGTCCAATCCGCATCTGCATTCCCTCGAACCCGTGGGCTGGCGGCGAGGTTGGCGCATACTCTGTTGGGGTCACAGTGCATTCTGAGCTCAACATCATGATTCGGATCGGACCAACCGCTGCCCGGATCGATCAGGATGGTCGGGATGCCGTTGAGCCATTCACCCAGGCGCTTGGAGACCGGTGCACGGCCGAAGCGCAATACCCAGGTTGGGCGCAGGGCGACCTTCTTCTCGGGGTTGCGCAGCAGGGCGTCGTAGCAGGTAATGATGTCATCGGACTCCGGGCCGAAGCGCAGTCCGGACAAAGGATCGGCAAGCACCGGTAAACAATGGCGTCTGGCGGCGCATTTCAGAGTGGATGCAAAGACCGAGTCGAACGAACCGGGGCCGCAGATAATCAAGCCAGGGCCGGCCGGTAGCGCAAGGCTTGCCGGATCGCCGGCGGAGAACGCCGCCGCATTGGATTCGGCGGGCGGTATCGTTGCTGATTGGGCTGTTGGTAATTGGGAGATGGCCGCTTGAGACGCCGTTGATTCGGCTGTCCCGAAGCAGTTGCTTGTTGGCACCAGCGGTTCTTCGAACGCCAGGTTGATATGCACCGGACCCGGGTGCGGCGCCAGGCTGATCTTGCCTGCTCGCAATCCGAGCGCGCGCACTGATTTCAACGCCGCGGGGTAGGGGGATGGCAGCCCTGGGTCGTGGTTCTCGCGCACAAAGGCGCCGAACAGGCGGGTTTGGTCAATGGTCTGATTGGCGCCCCAATTGCGCAGCCTCGGTGGTCGATCGGCGCTGAGCAGAACCAGCGGGACGGCGGCCTCGCTCGCCTCGATCACGGCTGGGTACCAGTGCGCAGGCGCGCTGCCGGAGGTGGCCAATAGAGCCACCGGCCGATTGCTTGCGCATGCTGCGCCGAGAGCAAAAAAGGCGGCGCTGCGCTCGTCGAGGATGGGAACGATGTCCAGGTCCGAACGTTGTTGTGCGGCGAGCACCACCGGTGTCGAGCGTGAGCCAGGTGACAACACCAGCAGTCGCAGACCGGAGGCCATCAGACCGTCGAGCAGTGCCGCGCACCAGTGCAGATTGGTGCAGCCGGTGTCGACGCGGCTTTGTGCGGCGCTGTCTGGTCGGTGCGGGTCGCTCACGCTTGATTCAGGCGTATTGCAGTGCGGTTAACATACCCTGGAGTTTTGCCTCGGTCTCGTCCCATTCCGATAGCGCGTTCGAGCCGGCTACGATGCCGGCGCCAGCGTACAATTCGGCGCGTTCGGCGCAGACTCGGGCGCAGCGTAACAGCACCCAAAGTTCGCCGGTGAGATCCGGTTCGACAATGCCGGCCGCGCCAGTGTACCAGCCCCGCTCGAAGGGCTCGCTGATGCGCAGCCATTCGCGTGCCAGATCCCGCGGCTGGCCGTTGGTGGCCGGAGTCGGATGCAAGCATTCGGCGAGGCAGAAGAAATCGGCACTGGCCCGGGGTATCGCCTCGATGGGGCTCCACAGGTGTTGTGCATTGGTCAATTGCATGACGCTTGGCAAAGGTGGCACCGCAATGTCGTCGCAATAGTCCGACAGTGCTGTGCGAATGGCTTCAACGACGCAACGATGTTCGCGCAGATTCTTGTCGCTGTTGCGCAGCGCGTCGCCAAGTGCAGCGTCGCGCTCCGCGCTCTCGGCACGTGTCGTGGTGCCGGCGATGGCATCCACCGTTAGTCTCTTCCCCTGGTAGCTCAGCAATCGCTCCGGCGTTGCGGCAACAAAGCTCTTGCCGCTTCGGCGCAAATTAATGATCTGGCAGGACGGGAACAGGCAGCCTAGGGCGCCGATCAGCCGCCCGATGTCGAAGCAGCGTGGCCCAGCCACATCGAGTCGGCGTGACAGCACGACTTTCTCCAGGCGCCCAGCGCCGATTTCGCTCAGAGCTTCGCTGATCAGTGCCGACCAGCCACCGAAGTCCGGCTCAGCGAAATCGCGTTGCAATACTGCTGGCATCATTGGGCTGACGATGGGACCATAGAGATGCGGTACCAGCCGCTCCAGCGCTGCATTCCAGGAAATTTCCAGATTTTCACGCGTGTTCGGCAGCCTGGCCGAGAGTATCAGTACCGCACCGCTGTCGTTCACCCGCAGCCCGATCTCAGGCACCCACAGGATGGCGTTGGGCAAGTGGTCTTCGATGTGCGGTGCCGGATCGGCGCCCGCGGCGAAGCCGAGCATCGCAAAGGCGTCGAATCGGGTCGCGTCAGGATCTATCCGCTGCCAACGCTGACGCAGATCGGTGGCAATATCTGCCAGCTGGTCGAGGCGTCCGGAACCCTCGGTTTCCCATTCCATCGCACAGCCATAACCGGCCTGTATGATGCGGCCCTGTTCGCGTTGAAACTGAAATTGCCGACCTTCCAGTTGCGGTGCTCCGGTTGGTGTCCGAGGCAGCCGCAGCAGTAATGACAGCAGCTTGCGTTGATCATGCCCAGCATGGTTCAAGCACAGTTGGTTCAGCGCAATGGCCAGGCGTGCTTGTAGATGCTGCAAAATCTGGGTTGGGGCCAGCATGCGTCAACGAATTGGATTCTGGCCTGGGTGGACTGGATCGTTCAGCACGGGAGCAAGGTCACTCATCAATAGCTTGAGGTAATCGCTTGGGTGAATAGTTTGGAAACGGTCCAAGGCAAAATCTACCAGCGTCCGTTAACGTGCATAGCGTTAGCGGCTAGCATCGGCGGAACTGTTGGGTCAATTGCCAGCGCTTGGATTGGATTCCTGGGCTTGCGCCTGCAGCAGAAAATTGTCGATGGCCTGTATGCTCAGTGTCGGCCTCTCCCATTGCGGTATGCCCAAGGTTGGTTCGATGCGTACCGCTTGCCAGTTTTGGTATTGGTTCAGCATCTCCGGCAAGCGTTCGAAACTGACGTTGGCATCGCGGTCGTAGAGCACCAGCACCGGGAGTCTCAGCTTGGAGTAGATAACGTCGACCGCATTGGCGGTAAACAATTGGCCGGACAGAAAGTAATAGGGTGCGTGCCGCGCTCCGGGTTGATGGGAGGTGGCATAGGCATAATCGATCAGCTCTTGCGGCGGTTCGCCGACGTAGCTCTTGCGCATGAAGTAACGAACCCCCGCGCGCTTAGTCAGCAATCGGTATAGCCCTTCACTGAGTCCCGGCAAGGTAAATATGCGGTGCAGTCGGCGAGAGGTGTTATGCGACGGCAGCTTGCGGTTGCCGAAGCCGGTGGGCGAAAGCAGTGTCAGGGTATTAAAGCGCTCCGCGGAGACTAATGCGGCGCGCGCGGCAAATTCGCAGCTCAGCGAGAAGGCAATGACATCAGCGGGTTCTTTGACGATGTTGGTCAAAAAAGCGGCGATTGCATTGGCATACAACTCCGGGGAGTATTTGCGGCTGCTGCGGTCGGAGAAGCCGAATCCCGGCAGGTCCGGAGCATAGACACGTCGGGTTTGGCGGTAATGCTCGAACAGCGGTTTCATCTCATAGGCGCTGGGGGCCGCGTTGATGCTGTGCAGCAGCAGCATTGGCCGGCTGCCTTCAGGGCCATCGGCATAGTAGCTGATGTCCTTTAGGTGTATGGTCGAGAAGGTGTCGCGCGGGGCATCCAAGGCGGATGGAAGTTCGATCTGTTTGTATTGTTGCAAAGACTTTGATTGTAAATCGACGATATCCTGGATTGGGCTGACAATGGGGCTGGCATAGCAATCGGCGTTGGACATGGCGGCAAAAAACTCTCTTGGTATCGGTATTCGTGGTGGCATGAAGTGATGCCTTGCCGATCTGGTCTGCGGTGACCAAGCGACCGGCGGATGTTTGAACTGGACGATTCGATTATCGCGACGCTTGGCATGGCGATGGTAATTTGGTGTCCGACCTGCCGCGTTGTGCTAATCGCTTAAGGTCGTTGCACTTCTACCAGGATTTCATTGCGCCGCATAAACCCCGGCACAAATGGGGCATTGTACCGCGCAAAGATCGGCGTGCCGACCGTTATCAGCCGCTCCCGTTGCAATGCATCAAGCAAGGCTTGTTCGTTGGCGCGGTACTTCGACTCTCCCCAGCCGCCGCTGTAGCGGCGCGCGGCTATCAGTCGCGCCGGCATTTGGCGCAATGTGACGCGCTCGTCAATGGGTTGTGGGAGCATGGGCAGGCTATACTCCTTTGGCATCACAAACTGGAACAGCCAGGCGTCGGAATCCCGTTCGGCGGCTTGGTATGAAGTGTTGCCAGGTGCGTCTAGTACAGAGAGGTCTGCGATTTTCGGCTGTTGATTGACAGGGGCCGTCATTGGCAGATTACGACCACCTTGATTACCGCCCTGGATATAATCCACCAGGATACGGAAGGCGCGATCACCCACTTGGTCGAAGCGGCCGTTGACTACGGTTTCCGCTACCAGAAACGGCTGATATTCGCGCAGCTCAAAATCGTCAGTGGTTTTCAGTACGCGGTATTCGGGTTCTTCTAAAGACATGACAGCAATTGCGAACAACACTAGCGGGATCAGCGCTGCGATGACAATCAGGGTTCTGCGTTTCAAGTCTTGCGCCTCGGATTGGGATGCGTTTACAGGCCAAAGCCGCATTCAAACACGTGCACGGCTGATTCGCGTTGTCGATGGTCAAGCGAAGGTCTTTGGTGAAGCCTTTTGCTTGCGCTGATACCATGCAGCGCAACCCCTAGACCCAGCGGCATCCATGCTGCCAACAGATTCATAATGGCTTAAGCGAACCGAGAAACCGATCCACACCATCGTCCGACCTATCGCTGCCGTCAACATGCATTGCGCAGGCACGCCGAGTTGCGCGTCTCGACCAGTGCAGCTTGGTCCACCAGGGCAAAGACGATAACGCAAGAGCACGGAGGCGGCGAGTGCAATCTAAATCGACCTGGGAAATGACAGATTTGAATATGACTTCATTAACATCGACAAATGGCCGGCGGCTGAGTTTCATGATGGCCGGCCTGCCTGCGCCGTTGACGGCAGACCGTGAACAGCCACGAGTGCCAAGAGTTCTGCCCATTGCGCTCATTGCTGTTGTGCTGCTCTCGGCACTTGTGCAGGCAGCGACTGTTGCTGCAAGCGTGCCGGCACCGGCGGTCGGCACACTCGAGACCGTTGCGGAATTGCCGATCAATCCGGGCAATTTGTCAGTCACCGGTGACGGGCGAGTTTTTGCGACTGTGCACCAATTCCGGCCGGCGGACGCACAATTGATCGAAATCACCGGCCGCAATCGCTATCATCCCTGGCCAGATGCAGATTGGAACGCCGCCTTCGGCTCTGGGTCCGATGTACTGAATGCGCCCCTGGGCATTCAGATCGATCGCAAAGGCAGGCTATGGGTAATCGACAACGGACTTGGTGCCGAGCCCCAAGCGCCGAAACTGGTGGCTTTCTCGTTGGACACCGGCGAGGCTGTTTTCCGCCATGATTTTTCGCCGGAAATCGGTCCGGTGGGTAGCTTCCTCAACGATTTAGCCGTCGACGAGGAGCGCGGCTTTATCTACATAGCCGACGTTGGAGGCACTGAAGAGCCGGCACTAGTGATAGTAGACCTGAGCAACAACCAAGCGCGTCGTTTCAGCGCATCCGAGGCGCTTGCCGCGGAGGATGTGGATCTGGTGGTGGAGGGGCGCGTGCTTGGTGCTCCAGACGAGACCGGCAAATTCAATCCAGCGCGCATCGCGGTTAACCCGATCACATTGTCTGCCGATGGAGAAACCTTGTATTTTGGCGCCATGAATGGGACCACCTGGTATCAGTTGCCCAGCAAGCTGTTGCGCGAGGGCGCCAACGACGAAATCATCGCGGCGGCGATCGCCAAGGTCGGACCAAAGCCGGTCTCAGACGGCGCATCGACGGATCGAGACGGCAATCATTATTTCACTGATCTGGGTAACAACGCCATCAGCGTATTGCGCACCGACGGCAGCCTACAGAGACTGGTGCAGGATGAGCGCCTGCTGTGGCCCGATGCGTTGAGCTTCGGCGAACCGGGTTGGCTCTACATTGCGGTCAATCAGCTGCATCTTGCGCCAGCCTTGAATGGTGGTGTCGACAGCAGCCGGCCGCCATATCGTATTTTGCGTGTCTACACCGGTACAGAGGGTATTCCAGGCCGTTGAAAAAGCCATCCAAGAAATCATTGCAAGAGTCCAGGGAAACGGCGATCCAGACTTTCACCCCCGGCCAACGCTGGATGTCGGAGACGCAAAGCGAACTCGGTTTAGGCTTGGTTGCCGAAGTGGACGAGCGGTTGGCTCGGTTGCTGTTTCCGGCCACTGGCGAGGAACGCGCCTATGCCCGACACAACGCGCCATTGTGGCGAGCGGTGTTCGGTGTCGGCGATCGGATTCGCGACATGCAAGGTGCCGAATTGGAGATTACCGCACTGGATGAGAAGGGCGGCCTGATCACCTACCATGTACGGGACATTCATGGCGCCGAGTTCAAGCTACCCGAAATCTCCCTCGATCCACATTTGCACCTGAATCGCCCACAACAGAAATTGCTTGCTGGGCGCTTGGATAAGGATATCTGGTTCCGGCTGCGCGCGCGTACTTGGCAGCAGCAGGGCGAGTGGTCGGTGTCGGAGGTGCGCGGCCTTGCGGGTGCGCGTATCAGCCCGATTCCGCACCAACTGTATATTGCCTCCGAAGTCGCCGGGCGCTGGGCACCACGGGTGCTGCTGGCCGATGAGGTGGGGCTCGGCAAGACCATCGAGGCCGGGCTGATCCTGCATCGGCTGCTGCTCGAGGGCCGGGTTCGGCGTGTATTGGTGCTGGTACCGGAAACCTTATTGCATCAATGGTTGGTGGAACTGCTGCGACGATTCAACCTATCGTTTGCGCTGTTCGACAGCGAGCGCCTCGCCGCTGCAAAAGCGAGTGACGCCGAAGGCAATCCATTCGATTCCACCCAGCGCGTATTATGCAGCATGAAAACGCTGATGGAAGCGCCTGCGCATGCCGCTGCCGCGCTCTCCGCCGATTGGGATCTGCTGATCGTTGACGAGGCACATCATTTGCGCTGGACGCCCGACGACAGCGGACTCGAGTACGATCTGGTCGATGCCCTAGCGCAGCAGACACCGGCGGTGTTGCTATTGACCGCGACGCCGGAGCAGTTTGGACGTGCCGGGCACTTTGGCCGGCTGCGTCTGCTCGACCCGCGGCGCTTCGCCGACTACGAGGCCTTTCTAAACGAAGAGCCCCACTATGCGCAAGTGGCGGAGATTGCAGCACGGCTGATGGATGGCAAACCGTTGCAAGCCGCGCAGCAGGAGCATCTGGATGCCTTCCTCGGCGACACATCGCAACTGCTGCCGCAGGACATCATTGCCCGACTGCTGGATCGTCACGGCACTGGTCGCATCCTGTTCCGCAACACACGCGCCGCGATTTCCGGTTTTCCGGAACGCCGCGTACAGGCCTATCCATTGCCCGTGCCAGAGGGCTATGTACTGGCCGACGCCGCCGATCCATTGCATCCGCAACGCGACCATGGTGACGACTGGACCGAGCGCGATCCGCGCGTGTCCTGGTTAATCGAGACCCTACGCGGGCTGAAACCGGCCAAGGTGCTGCTAATTGCCGCGCATGCCGACACCGTGCTGGACCTGCGCCAACACTTGCAAAAAAATGTCGGCATTCGCTGCGCGGTGTTCCATGAGGGCATGGAGATTGTCGAGCGTGACCGTGCGGCAGCCTTTTTTGCCGATCCGGAAGAGGGTACTCAGATTCTGCTGTGCTCGGAAATCGGCAGCGAGGGAAGAAACTTCCAGTTTACACATCATCTGGTGCTGTTTGATCTGCCGCTTGACCCGGAGTTGTTGGAACAGCGCATCGGCAGACTCGACCGCATCGGCCAGACGCGCACGGTTGAAATCCATGTGCCTTATCTTGAAGGCACGGCCACCGAGACCCTGTATCGCTGGTATGCAGATGGGCTCGATGCCTTCACAACCAACTGCCCGTCAGCTGCCACCGTCTACGAGCGTCTGGCCACGCAATTGCAGCAGGCACTCTGCAATCCTGGCATGACCGAAGCGCTCGTCTCCGAGACGGCGAGATTGCGCGAAGCCTTGAACGCCGAACTCGCGGCTGGCCGCGATCGGTTGCTGGAACTCAGCTCGCATCGCCCGGACATTGCATCGCCATTGGAGGATGCATTGCTCAGCCAGGACCGCGACCCGGCGCTGTTCGAGTATCTTTGCGCTTTTTGGGATGCGTTTGGCGTCGAACATGAGCCCGGCCCTGGCGGTTCCACGGTACTGCACCCGGGACGCCACATGCTCCAGGAGCATTTTCCCGGATTGCCGGAGGATGGCCTCACCGTGAGCTTCGACCGTCCGCATGCCCTAGCGCATGAGGATCGCACCTTTCTGACCTGGGAGCATCCGATGACGCGCTCGGCGATGGATCTGCTGACCAATTCCGATTTGGGCACCACGACGGTGCTGCTGACCCGCGATCCGCGCTTCAAGGCAGGTGCATTGCTGTTGGAAATGCTGCATGTGGCCGAATGTCCCGCCCCACCGGAACTGTCGGTGGGGCGTTTTCTGCCCAGGCTGGGCTTGCGGTTGTTACTCGACGAACGCGGTCGCGATCACTCGAGGGATATCCTAAGCGAGGCCCTGTCCGGCAAATGCCTCACTGGCAACCGCAAATTGGCAGCTGCCCTGCTCGAGGCCAAAGCCGAGTCCATCGCCGGCCTGCTCGCGGCAGGCGAATCCCTGGCGGTCAAAGGGCGAGGGCGCCTGCAACGACAGGCAATCAAGCGCATGGAGGATATGATCGATGCCGAAATCGAACGATTGACCAGCCTGGCGCGAGTCAACCCAGCCATCCGTGCCGAGGAGATCGAGCAATTACACCTACAACGGGCAGCCCTGCGCGAGGCGCTGACCCGCATCCATTTGCGGCTCGATGCGTTGCGGTTGGTGGTGCATGCCTGAGCAAGAAGACTCGTGCTCTGCTGCGGAAGTCGCGAGAGCGTTTGCAGCCATTGTCGTCATCGTGGTCGTCATCGATAGCCCAAGATGAGCGATCACGATGACGACAACGACAAACAGCAGAAACGGTAGCGGGGCATCCGCACCGCTGCACTGGGGTGCGGTCTCAGAATAAGGTGATTGCTATCGGATGTGCTGTTTAGGCGATTGTTGTCGAGACATAGACCAACTGGCTTGTCTGCTCGTCCGGCATCGACGTTGCGGCAACCCGCCCATAGAGCGACTATGGGCGAGTTACCGCTTGGCGAAGGCGAACGAGAATCCGGCGCCAGTTGGTCTGTTTCTCTCCGGCAGTCGCCTTTGTGTCGGACGCGCTGCTTGAAGGGATTCTGTCGCTTGCATAACATGCCTCTTCCTGATTTACAGTATTTCGAGGCCGCGCCCTCCGCGTATTTGCGTGCTTTCAGCGGCGAAAAAATTGCTCCGGTAAACACGGAAAAGAGCCGAGAACAGGTTGTGTTGTCCATACGACCGGGACAGCTTCTTGATTTCGATCTGAAGCTATGACCGGAGATTAACCAGCAGTCTCCCAGACCTTCCTGGGCCTTATAGTCGAGACGCTGATTTCGATACCGATACCAATACCGAATACTGATCTCGATGCTAACGAATACTTGCACAGTCTCCCGGGCCGGGATATCGAGTAACAAGTCAACAATCAGATCTGGGCGGTTGGGCGATGGGCGCTACCTTGAAAAAATGTAAGGATTCACCGCAGAGGGGCCAAAGGCGCCTCGCCCGCAAGCGGACCTTGACCAGCCGTAGGAAGCAGTCAGCGTAGGAGCCCGCTTGCGGGCGACCCGGCAAATGATGCCAGCGGAGCGGACGCGAGCGCCGCGCCTTTCTCGGGAGAAAGGCTGTAGGCCACTGTCATCTCGACAAGTGAACTGAAGATACCCCAGGGTGCAACCCGCCCAGCGCGACTTGATCTGGCATGCGCTTGAACGCGGTCACATGTGCATGCTTATGTGCCTTTCTCTGCTGTTTGATCTGTTCCAGGCGCTGCTGGGCTGCGTCGTTATCGTTGAGCATGAACTATTTAACGGTAGGAGAACAGGATATAGGCAACCAAGCCGCCTAGCACCGGTCGCCATCTGGCATCTGGGCTGGTACAAAGTGAATGTCTGAGCTAAAGTTCAGTTTGGCAGTTACCACACGCATCTATCTCTGATCAAGGGTTCGGCTCTGCTGCCATCGATCGATCACCGATGCTTGTAACTGGTACGAGCACGGTCATGGCCAGAGTCTGGTGCGATCATGCAATCGGACAAAAGCGAGCAGTCCATCAGCGTGGAGGCACAATGTCTACAGCCAACGACATATTAACGAACCCCGAATTAGTCGAATTGGGTATCGCCGCTCAACGTCACTACGAAGCCGGCGAGCCGATCATTGTCAAGGGCGCGGACGATCGCCACGTCTATCTGATCTTAAGCGGGTTGGCACGGGTCTCGGAGCGAATAAAAATCGACGGTGCCAAGCACATTCAGCCAGGGATATGTGACCTTGGCGAGGGCGCCATCGTTGGCGAGTTGAGTCTGTATGAAGCAGGACCACGCAGTGCCTCGGTCATTGCAATCGAACCCTGCGACGTGCTGGTGTTCGATGCCGTGCTGCTATCGGAGTATCTCGATAATCATCCGGAACAGGGCTATCTCTTCTTAAAAGGTCTCTTTGCGGTGCTGAATGCGCGATTGCGGCATGCGGATCGCCGCTTTGGTTCCCTGTTGGCGTGGGGACTCAAGGCACATGGCCTCGATCAGCATCTTTGAGGCTTTGAGTCGGAGTAAGATTATCTCGGTTGCTGCCTTCAAAGCATGTAAGGATTCACCGCAGAGACGCAGAGTGCGCGGAGAGGCTAAGGCCAATGCACCCCTCTTTTGTGCGTCTCTGCGGTGATTCATACTTCATTCTGGTTGAATAGCTGGACATTCTCCGCAGGCAGCACCCGCAAAAACGCTCGATAGGTACACGAAAGCAAACTCTCTTTCGCGTATTTCGTAGTTATCTCCATCCGTGGCAGCCTATCGATTGTTTCTGAACCCATACTTGTTCTGCCTATATCCAAACACTCTCTCAGGCTGGGTTTTCAAGGATGCCCTGTTCTCCTTCCGACTTCCCGATAATCACCGCGCCGCAGGAATCGCTGGTGACATTCACCGCGGTGCGCATCATGTCCAGCAACCGATCCACGGCTAAAATCAGCCCGATGCCTTCCAGTGGCAGCCCGACGGCGGACAGGATAATGGCGATGGCGACTAGGCTTGCGGCGGGGATTCCAGCGACGCCGATGGATGTCAGCAGCGCCAACAGCACCACGGTGAACTGGGTTGCCAGCGTCATCTCCACGCCATAGGCCTGAGCGATGAACATCACCGCGACACATTCGTACAGCGCGGTCCCGTCCATATTAATGGTCGCGCCTAGTGGCAGCACAAAGCTGGTGGTCTGGTTCGAGACGCCGGCCTTATTTTCGACACAGTCCATGGTCACTGGCAAGGTTGCCGATGAGGATGCCGTGGAGAACGCGGTCAGCAGTGCCGGACTGACTGCGCGGTAGTGACGCAGAGGGTTGACATTGCCTAGAAAACGCAGCAATAACGGCAATGTGATGAAAAAGTGAACTCCCAGCGCAACCACTACGGATGCAAAGAACTTGGCCAGGGGCACGAACGCCTCGAGGCCGGTGCTGGCAACGGTTTCGGCCACCAGCGCGAAGACGCCGATCGGTGCGAACTTCATGATCAAATCGGTGATCTGCATCATGATGTGGAACATGCCGTCCCAAAAGCGATACTGCACCTCGGCGTACTCGTTGGCAATGCGCGTCATAAAATAGCCGTACAGCAGACTGAAGAAGATCAAACCGAGCATCTGGCCGGCGCTGGCAGCGGCGACGATATTGGTCGGGATCATGCGCAGGAATACGGCGACGATGTCGTCTCCCCCCTTGTCGGCGAACTGGGCCTGAAGTTCAGTGGGGTCCGCGCTGAGCCCGAATACATCCTCCGGGCTGCCGTCGACCACGCCGGGCTGGATCAGGTTCACCACCAGCAATCCGGTGACGATGGCGAAAACGCTGGTCATCGCATAGTAGCCGATGGTTTTGCTGCCCAAACGACCGACATTGTTGGAGGAGCCGATGCCGGCGATGCCGATAATGATCGACGATACGATCAATGGCACGATCAACATCTTCAGCGCATTCAGAAACATCTGTCCGAAGAAGTCGAAGATGGCGACGAACGGCAGGCCGAACAGGCTGCCGGTCTCGCCCACCAGCAGACCGATGATGATGGCAAGGCCGAGAGCGATGAGGATCTGCCAATGCAGCTTGAGTTTCAGGAGTCCCATGTAAAACACCTTATTGTGATCTATTGTTTTCAGATTTGGTCGGTCTGTTTCCGGTGGGCGCCGTTGTGAGTCCAAGGCGGTTGCGGCTCGATCGATTAAACGCTTGGAGACAATGCACCGAGGGTGCAATTGCCGGGATGTGAATGATTCATGTGGATCTCAAGCATGGGGGTGATATCATGCACAGGTTAGGATTCGTGCTGATTGTTTTTGGCTGATTGTTTTCCGAATATTCGATCAATCGGTCGATATTCAGCGGGAATCAGTGCCTATACTCGGCTGGCTCACCGAGGTTCGTGTTCCGAACGAGGAGTTGAAATCAGCGCCGCTATGCATTTCCATGTATTCTATTTGATTAACCGTTCTGGCGAATCTGTGTCTTCCACGAGCGCCGTGCCCATGAGCGCAAAAGCCATTTGCGAACAGATGCTCGACCGCCTGCAGTCCGAGGACGACTATCTTGGCATCATTGGCAGCGATGATAGTACCTTACAGATATTGCCAGAGCCGGACAACCAACGCTATTACGTAGAGGTACCGATCGATGCGGCAAAGGCATCCTACGGATGTTACGTAGACCGCGCCGAGCTGGAAGCTCTGGTGCGGTCTCTGCCGCAGAGCTTTGACGAAAAGACGATCCCTGGCCTGACTTATCGCCCTTGGTAGGCAGCAGGGTCGCGCCTTGGTCATCCACGCCCTTGGTTATCCAAGCAAGGATCTACGCATGGTCGCTTAATCCGATTGGCTGCTGTTGCGATCCATTCGGATGTTATGCTCGCGGCCTTGCTGAGGTTGGTTCTTTCCCCAAATTTCTGCCTGTTCTGCTCCCGGAGCGCCTATGATGATGCAGACCGCTTACAACCGCCTGCCCAGTTCGTTCCGTGGCATTTACAATCGTCGGGGTTGTCAATCTCGCGGTCCGCAAACTGCCGCTGTCCGGTGGCTGGGTTTCTGGTTTTCCCCCGCCATTTTGGGCGGCCTGATGGCTGTCATGCTGGCCGGCTGTCCATCTTCGGAGTCGCCGCAATCAGCCGCCGAACCGCCTGCGGTCGGTGTCATCGAGGTAGGCGAACAGAAAGTCAACCCGTTTTTCGAATTCGTCGGCAAACTGCGAGCTGCTGAGACGGTCGCATTGCGAGCACGGGTAACCGGTTTTTTGCAGGAACGTGGGTTCGATGAAGGTGGTGTCGTCGAGCAAGGGCAAGTGCTATTCAAGATCGAGCCGGAGCAGTATCAGGCAACCTTGGCGCAGGCACAGGCGGAGCTGGCCGCCGCGGATGCTTCGCTGAACCGGGCGCAGGTGGATCTGAAGCGCTATCGGGAATTGGCCAAGGCGAAAAACATCAGTCAGCAGAAGGTGGACGAGGCGCAGGCGGAAGTGCTGGTGCAGGAGGCCATGGTGCAGACCGCCAAGGCGAATATCGAAAAGGCTCAGCTCAATATGAATTACACCCAGATGACCGCGCCCATCGCCGGGCGCATCGATTTGGCCGCACTGGACGTTGGCAACCTGATCGGTCCGGATTCCGGCGTGTTAGCGACGATCAACCTGATGGACCCGATCAAGGTCGCTTTCTCCATCTCAGAGACCTGGTATTACGAACTGGCTCGAAGCGATCTGGAAGCTCGGCGTCAAGGTGAGAACATCGAAGAGTGGACCCATGTGCCCCTGATCCGGCTGCCGGATGGCAGCATCTACGAGCATCCGGGCCAGTTCGACTTCGTCGATAACAAGATAGACGAAAAGACCGGAACGGTGCTGATCCGGGCCGAGTTTCCGAATCCAGACCGGATTCTGCTTCCGGGCCAATTCGTCACCGTCGTCATCGAGCGCAAGGAGGCGATCGATGCGGTGATGATCCCACAGGCCGCGGTGCTTACGGACCAGGGCGGCAGCTACCTGTTGCTGGTGGACGATGAAGACAAGGTCGCATCGCGCCGCATCGTCACCGGCCAGCGTTTTGGAGCCAATCTGGTGGTTCGACAGGGGCTGAAGAGTGGCGAGCGGATCATCCTCTATGGCGTGCAGAAGGTGCGGCCCGGCATCAAGGTCAAGCCCGAATTGTCGGAGCTGCCCGGCGATCCAATGAAGAATCCCGGTGCGGATCAGGCGGTCGAAGGAAAGGCTGCGAATACGCCGGCGCCAGACGCATTCGGGACAACGGTTGCCGCCCAGCAAGGAACAGCGCAATCCGATGATGTCTCGGCAACGGCCGGAGACAGCGCTGGCATCGACGGCGATGCTATGGCAGATACCGAGATCAGTGCCAAAACCGACAAGGGCGCCGACAACGGCAACACCAGCACTG
Source organism: Thiohalocapsa sp. PB-PSB1 (assembly GCA_016745215.1). GTDB lineage: Bacteria > Pseudomonadota > Gammaproteobacteria > Chromatiales > Chromatiaceae > Thiohalocapsa. The sequence goes on along the minus strand of CP050890.1, from coordinate 243,775 downwards.
CGGATACCGATGCTGTTGAAGTGCAGTCCAAGTAGTCGCCCGGCAACCAACGGAGCACGCTGATGCCGCTGTCCAAGTTCTTTATCACCCGGCCCAAGTTCGCCTTTGTGATTTCCATCGTCATCTCGCTGGCGGGCGCATTGGCACTGATGGGATTACCGGTGGCGCAGTTCCCGGAAATCACGCCGCCCACGGTCAGCGTGAGCACCCAATACCCAGGCGCCAGCGCCGATGTGGTGGAGCAGACCGTGGCCGCGCCCATCGAGCAAGAAGTCAATGGCGTCGAGGGCATGATCTACATGTCCAGCAAGTCCGATAACGACGGCCGCTACAACCTCACCGTGACCTTCGATATCGGTACCGATGCGGATATGGCCCAGGTCAAGATGCAGAATCGTGTCTCCACGGCCATGCCGTCATTACCCCAGGAGGTCCAGCGCCAGGGCGTTAAGACTGAAAAGCAGTCTACGAACATGCTGCTGATCGTCAATATTTTCTCGCCGGAGGAGACATTCGATGCGCTCTATCTGAATAACTATGCCACCATCAACGTCAAGGATACCCTCGGGCGGGTCAAGGGCGTCGGTAAGGCCGAGATCCTCGGGGTAATGAACTATGGCATGCGTTTCTGGCTTAAACCGGACCGTATGACCGCGCTGGGCATCAGCGTCACCGATTTGCAAAATGCGGTTGCCGAGCAAAATGTGCAGGTACCTGCGGGCCAGATCGGTGCTCCGCCAGCGCCCACCGAGCAACAATTCCAATACACGGTGACCACCAAGGGCCGACTGTCCGAGGTGGACGAGTTTGCCGATATCATCATCCGTATCGAGCCGGATGGCTCGGCGATCCGCGTCAAGGATGTCGCCCGCGTCGAACTCGGCGCCCAGGCCTATTCCGCGGCGGGCAGGCTCGACGGCAGGCCGGCCGTGGTGCTTGCGGTTTACCAGACCCCGGATGCCAACGCGTTGTCCGTGGCGGATGCGGTCAAGGAAACCCTGATGGATCTGTCCGAGCGCTTTCCGGAGGATATGGCGTACGCCATTCTGTACGACACCACCAACTTCATTGAGGCATCCATTTCCGAGGTGCAGGAGACCCTGTTCATCGCCATCGGCTTGGTGGTGCTGGTGGTCTTTATTTTCCTCGGCGACTGGCGTTCGACGCTGATTCCCGGCATCGCGATTCCCGTCTCTCTAATCGGTACCTTCGCCTTGCTGGCCGCGTTTGGCTTTACGCTGAATACCATCGTGCTGTTTGCGCTGATTCTGGCCATTGGCATCGTTGTCGATGACGCCATCATCGTGGTCGAAAATGTGCAGCGACTGATGGACCAGGAGGGGTTGGACGCAAAACAGGCCACCGCCAAGGCGATGGACCAGGTCGGCGGCGCCGTCATCGCGACCACCCTGGTCTTGCTCGCGGTGTTTGTGCCGGTGGGATTCATGCCTGGTATTACCGGCCAGCTCTATCAGCAATTTGCCGTGACCATCTCGGTGGCGGTGGCGATCAGTTCCGTCAACGCATTGACCTTGAGCCCGGCACTCTGTTCGGTGCTGTTGCAGCGTGGCCAGGAGCCGTTGCGTTGGTTGCATTGGTTCAATGTTCTGTTCGGCAAACTCACCAATGGCTATACGGCGGCGGTGCAGACCACATTGCGCGGCGCATTGTTCGTTGTGCTGCTGTATGGCGGATTGATTGCGGCCACCGTCTGGATGTTTGGCAATCTGCCGTCCGGCTTCCTGCCGGAAGAAGACCAGGGCTACTTTTTCATTGAGGTGCAACTGCCCGATGCCGCCTCATTGGCCCGCACCGAGACGACGCTCGACCGGGCCGAGCAACAATTATTGCAAATCCCGGGCGTGACCAATGTCATCTCAGTGGCGGGTTATTCCTTATTGAATAGTGCCTTCGGCTCCAACAGCGCGATGATGATTCCAATTCTTGCCCCCTGGAGCGAGCGTACCGACCCAGCATTGCAATTGCGCTCGATTGTCGGACAGGCTGAACAGATCGCTGCCCAGACCATTGAGGCAAACTTGATCCCCTTTGTGCCCCCGGCCATTCCCGGTCTTGGTAATTCTGGTGGCTTTTCCTTCGTATTGCAGGATTACAGCGGCGGTGAAATCCAGGAATTTGCCTCGGTGATGCGCGGGTTCATTGTTGCTGCCAATGAACAGGCTGCGATCGGCTCCGCCTACAGCACCTTCCGCGCTGATGTGCCGATGCTGTATCTGGACGTGAATCGCGACAAGGCACAGACTCTTCAGGTGCCGATGAGCGAACTGTTTGCCACTCTGCAAGCCCAGCTCGGCTCCACCTACATCAATGATTTCAACAAATTCGGTCGCACCTGGCGCGTCATGGCCCAAGCCGAGGGCGACTTCCGTAACAATCCCAATGATATTCTGCGACTGTTTGTACGCAATAAAGATGGTGATATGGTACCGATTGCCACCCTGGCGGATGTTGAATCGCGCACCGGTCCGCAGGTGTTGTCGCGCTATAACTTATTCCGCTCCGCAGACATTTCCGGCGGTCCAGCTCCCGGCTACAGTTCCGGTCAAGCCATCGCGGCCATGGAGCAGGCTGCTGAGGATAATCTGCCGGCTGGCTTCGGCTACGAGTGGACCAGCATGTCCTACCAGGAGATTCAGGCTGCCGGTCAGGCACCGATCATCTTTGGCCTAGCGCTATTGTTCGTGTATCTCTTCCTGGTGGCTCAATACGAGAGTTGGTCGGTGCCCCTGGCCGTGCTGTTGGCGGTGCCGGTCGCGGTATTCGGTGCGCTCGCGACGGTGGGGGGAGCTGGACTGGACGTGAATCTCTACACTCAGATTGGATTGGTCATGCTGATCGGGCTTGCAGCAAAAAACGCTATTTTGATTGTAGAATTTGCCAAGGAGCAAAGAGAAAAGGAGGGCCTGAGCATCTACGATGCCGCGGTCAAGGCGGCACGATTGCGCTTTCGCGCCGTGATGATGACGGCACTGTCGTTCTTGCTTGGCATCATCCCGCTGGTGGTCGCCACCGGTGCCGGTGCCGGTTCCCGGGTTGCTCTTGGCACCGCCGTGTTCGGCGGTATGCTTGCGGCAACGGTGATTGGCACATTGCTCATCCCTGTCAGCTATTACCTAGTGCAGGGATTACGCGAAAAGCTGAAGGGGCGTCAGGCAGAAGGCGCGGCGGCGGAAAAACCAGCTGTCTGAGGATGCGACCGCGCTGCTATCCTGCGTCCCTTGTGCCGCGACGCTGGGATAAATCGACGGATGCATCGCTGTCGTCAAGTACTTTGGGTTCATAGCCAACTCGTGTTCCCCGACTTGGGATGGCGTTGCTGCTCGTAAACGCCTGACTGGGCCTGAGATCATGCCCATGTCGGGTTCCGCGGCGTTTCCAGGATTCGGTGTTGGCAAGGCTGCTGGGCGTACCAACCGCGGCTGCCATTTGGCTGGATGCTGAGCGTTCGGTATTCGTCGGCTGCATGGTCAGTGCGGCGGTGCCGGCCATGCTGACAACGGCGAGCGACAGGGCGATGGTGGATATGGGCTTCAACATAGGGTTTTCTCTCCAATCTGATGCTGTACCAAGATGCTCGGGATTACTCTCACTCTCGGGATGCCTGAGCTGACAGGCCAGCGGATCAGAAGCTCAGGCACTGGAACAAGAGTACGCTGTGCACATCGCATCGGAGTGGAACGATGTCACAGGGAAGAAGCGAACAATTCACCTTTTTAGTAGCGCTTGTGATGCCAGCGGAGCGGACGCGAGCGCTGCGCCTTTGCCGGGAGAAAGGCTGTAGGCCGCTTTCCTCTCGACAAATGAACTGAAGAGACCCCAGCGGGCAACCCGTCCAGCGCGACTTGATCTGGATTGGGATCGGGATCGGGATCGAAAAGACATGACATCAGGGCCTGAGAAACCTGATGGTTACTGGGCGGATGTTTGCTGGACGGATGTTTACTGGGTGGATGTTTGCTGCAATACCTTCGCCAAATGACCCGATCTCATGCTGCACTAAGTTCTTGATTAATCCGCCCCAGATTTGCAGCCTGCTCAAGGGCTTGGTCAATAATATTTGCTTCGGGCATTTCCGGAAGCATTTTTAACACCTCCAGGACGTATTTCCGGCCGCGGAAGTGGGCTTTGAGGTCATTGACGCTAAAGCTCGGACAGTGCTCGCGCACCGGTCGCATCAGGATCTGGGACAGGTTGATCATCAGCATCGCCAGGTTGGCACTGTTGTAGACCGGCGTTGGCTTGATCACCATGAAGTCTTCCAAGCCCCAGTACTGTTTGGCGTCTCGGAAGTTGAACTCGATTTGGAAGCGCAAGCGATAGTAATCGATGAGCGCTTCGTAGCCTAACTCAAGATCACTACTGAAAAGGATGACATGGGCCTGGGCACCGGTGCGTTGGTTGGTCTTGACGAGGATCACGACATTGAGCCGGTCGGGGAATTTTTTGTGCCAAACGGGCAGTTGGTAGATGGCCGTATGAACCTGTCCTTCCACGGAAGTGGCTTTGAGAAAGCACGGCGGCAAGTGTTGATAATCGAGCTTGCTGCCGTACTTGCGCCGCGGGCCGCGCCCGGCGTAGGGGCCGTCATAGGGCAGATACAGCGCGCTGTTGTGGCGCAATTTGCTGATCAACTCTAAGCCCGTGCGACGGACCATTTGCAGCGCTTGATTATGGCCGAAGGCCCCGTCGAAGACGAAATAACGCACCGTCAGCGTCTGGCACACCAGTGCCAGCACCTGGCGCAGAAGGTCTTGAACGAACTGCAAATAGGGCGACAGACTCACCTCCCGGCGATTGCCATTGCGGCTACCTTTCGGCCGCCCTCGGTCCTTACCCCGACCCGCTTTGGACGCTTTCGGGCAGCTCGCGGCCGTCTCTTTGAGAATCGGCTCCAGGCGCAATGGGTACGAACAGCGCCGTTGCACGCTAATCAACGACAGGCTCAGAAAACACAACCCCGGGATCGTCTTGCCAACCACCGAGGAGAAAAAACGATCCAGACCGTGGGTCTTCTTGCCCGATTTGCTCACCACCACTTCATCGCCCGCCAGCAACCATTGCGTTTCGTCGCCCAGCAGGTGCTGGCGAATTACCAGCCAATGCACTTGGCCCCAACTGAGCGTGGTGTTGAACAACCGCTGCAGCGTCCGATAGCTTCCCCCGCGCTCGGTCCAGCGCGATAGCCCCCGCATCGTTACCCGCCCCGTCATCGCCAACAGCCCTTCCACAACGCAACCCAAACGGCCAAGGCTCGTCTTATCTACGCTCTGGCTTAAGCAGCTCAAGATCAGCATAATGTCGGGCATGGGCGATAGCCTCCTGAGGGAATAGGTCTTCGGATTAGTAACTGGATAACCTATCACCTCGGGCTGTCGCCCACCTAATTTTTGGCGCTAATTTTTGGCGAAGGTATTGTTGCTGGGCAGCTGTTTATTGGGCGCTGCCTTCAAAGAATACGAGGAACTTCATTCGGGTTGAATAGCTGAACATTCTGTGCTGGCCACACCCTGACAGATAGAAGATTTGCGCCGCCACATCGCCAGCAAAGCAGGCAAGGGAAACCGCAAGCGGCACGCAGTCATCGCTGGGGTGTCAAGAACACCCGGGCCAGGAGGATAAAGGGGGAGACGGAGAAAGCAGGCTTGCGATCCAGCGCGTCGCGCATGGAATCCGATTCAGTGACTCTCTGGACTGAAGCGCTACTGTACTGGCCGGAAGTGGGCGCATCCATGCGCCGTGATCAGCGATTGAAATGACGCGTCCTGCGTCGACCTTTCGCAACAATTTCGATCCCCGAGTTGGACTCTTCCTTAACGTCAGAGATAGGTTATCCCTTTTTCCCGGTGGCTGGCTATGAACAAAGTCACAAACCAGGGGTGGATTACAGAAAATGCCTCAGCTTTTATTATGGGCACTATTTGTGTCCTAGTCGCCAAAAAAGATCCAGAAACAGCAAGAACGTTGCGGCGCAAAGAAAGAACGACAAAAAACGCTAAACACACGAAAAAGAGTCGTCGTTCCTGTGCAGAGCATTCGTTTTCGCATGTTTCCTGGGCTTCGCTGTGGAAAAAACCGTACTGTTCGTTGCTAGGTAGCGGTTCATGAATAACCTATACAAGGCTATCCAGACATCGGCGGAGCGCAATCGGGGTCGGGGTCGCTATCGGAATCGGAATCGGAATCGAGAGAGAAAACGCCCTATGCCATTCGGTCATGAGCAGCTCGACGTCTAGCGTGCGGCCATCGAGTCTGTCGGCTGGGCCTAGCGCGACTGCGAGCATGTGAAAGGACAGCGTAACGCGAAGGATCAACGCCTGTGCGCATGGTAGGTGCGCATCCTAGGCGCGCATCGCAGGCCATCGCGCTGAACATTGCCGAGGGTAACGGCATAGCGACGAGCGGGAATCGACGCCGGTCGTTTGAAATCGCACGAGGCTCGGCGCTGGAGTGCGCTGCGATTGAGGACGTGCTCGCTGGTGTGCGATGCGTTGTGCGCAGACGACAACAGCAAGCAAAAGGCACTGCTCGATCGTCGTATGGCCATGCTCACGACGCTCGGACAGCGTGGCTACGCGGTCAGCGAGGAGCTTGGCGGATGGGTTGGTCGGTTCGATACCGACGCCGATACCGATACCGACGCCGATAGCGGTACCGAATGAGTCGGCAGGCGACACCCAAGCCAAAAACCTGTTTAGCTTGTTTCTGCACCATCACTAGGTTCTGACAAGATCGGCTACCAAAGAGATCACCCAAGGTATGTCGGCACAACGGCGTCGATATCGGTCGGATGCACACCGAATTCGAGCAGACCATTGTGTTCGCCGCAGATGCTGGGGGTCTGCATGGAGTGGTAGTTGTCCAGTGTGAATGGCTTGCCGGGTATGTATTCGAACAGACGTGCCTGCAGTCTCGAAGCGCGGTCGTTTAAATGCGCCAGCCAAAGCCGCTTGCCGACCCGGCGGGCGGTGTATTCCACCAATTCTGCAAGGGTGAAAATGCGCGGACCGCAGAGATCGTAACGACGCCCAAAAGCACGCTGGTCGGTGATTGCGCGCAGCATAGCCTCGGTGACATCGTCTACCCATACCGGCGCAAAGCGTGCGTCCGGGCAGGCCAGAGGCAGGATGCCCGGGGTCAATTCCAACAGCTGGGCAAAGCGGTTAAAGAAGCTGTCGCCGCGGCCAAAAATCACCGATGGGCGGAAGCTGGTAACAATCAGCCCGGTCTCGCTGCCGACGCGATGGGCGATGTCCTCGCCTTCGCCCTTGGAGCGCAAATAGGCGCTGTTGGCGTTGCTGGCATCGGCATTCAGCGCGCTCAGGTGCAATAATCGGCGCACGCCGGCGCGCCCGGCAGCGCTGCTGATGCGTTGCACCAGGTCCACGTGCACCTGCTGAAAGCCGTTATTGGACCCCTCGTTGAGGATGCCGATCAGATTCACCGCCAGATCGCAGCCAGCCAGGCAGTTGTCCAGGGTTGCACTGCTCAGATCGCTGACAGGGAGCAATTCGACGTCCGGATACAGCTTCAAATCCCGGTGTCGTTCGGCGCGTCGCGTGGGCAGAATACAGCGATACCCTGCGCCGCCGAGACGTCGGGCCAGATGCCGCCCGACAAAGCCGGTTCCGCCGAAAAGACAGGCTTGTTGTTGCTTCATTGCTTGGTCACCTTATTGATTTTGACATTGGATGGACCATGATTCATGGCGAGTCCGCGGTTTCTGTCAGCGCAGTGTAAGCTGACGGCCTGGACGCGTCGCGATTGGCGGCAGCGCAAGGCCGCGGGCGCATTATTATGCCTGAATGCCAGCCGCTCTTCGTCGGTTCCGTCTCCAGGTCGCACCCGGTTGGTAGATTGATCGGGCTTGGTCGACTGATCATCGGCACCAAAGCATAGCACTCAGCGCGGCACCGGCGAGCCGCCGGCGTCTTCTGGTTCGAACCAGAGTCGTCGATACAAATAGACCTGCCCCTCGGCATCGCGCAGTACCAATCGACCCTGATGCTGAGCAAACTCGTAGGGACGCACGCTGTCTTGTCGCGGAACATAGAGCGCAACCCGATCGCCGCGTTGCTGGATCAATCCCTCGACATATCCACCGGTCGGCGAGTACAGACGAAAGCGCTGTGCTTGAACGATCAGCAGTCCGCCTTCGCGACCCTCCCAGATGCCTTCCAGTGCAGTGCGTTGCCATCCCGTTGGCATCCCCGGTATCTGTGGCATTTGCTGCATGTCCGGCAGCGACCAGGGCATCTGCTTCGGCATGCCGAAATTGCCGGGGTTCAGTGGCAGGCGTGCGCCGGACTTGTTGTCATCGATAAAGCCCATTGCGTCCATCATGCGCAGCATGGCTTCGGCCATCTTGTTGACGGCGTTGTCATCGGCGGGCAGCGACGATGGAGTCAAAATCAGGGTTGCCATCAATACAATCAGTGCCATGCGTGTCGATTGCTGTCGGCATGTTGCTTGTTGTCTACTGATCACCGCAGTAACGGCAGGCGGATTCCAGCGCATCATTGGCCCGGCCCGGGCACATCTGCCAGGTTATTTGTCGCCCTGCGCGGGCTTGGCGATGCGGTTGGATTGGTTGTGGGGCTTGCTGGGGCCGTGATTGGTCGCAGCAAGGCGCCAAGGCGAAATTGCCGGTGACCGAGCTTGTGCGCGTAGATGACGCGATAGGTCAGTACGCGGCGCACGTAATCGCGAGTCTCGCGATAGGGGATCTCGGTCATCCACAGATCGGCCGCCATAGGCTGTTTGGGCAGCCAGCGGCGGACGGCGCCTGGGCCGGCATTGTAGGCGGCAGTGGCCAGTATCGTATTGTTGGCAAAGCGTCGCTGCATAGCCGCCAGGTAGCGGCTGCCAAGTTCCAGGTTCAAAACCGGGTCAGTCAGTTCCAGCCTGGATGGCGCATCCAGACCCGCCGCGCGTGCTACCTCGGCCGCGGTCGCCGGCATCAGCTGCATCAGGCCGACGGCGCCGGCGTGGGATGCGATGTCCGCGTCAAAAGCGCTTTCCTGGCGTATCACGGCATAGATCCAGTCCGCGGGCAGCCCGCGTTCGGCCGCCACCTGGGCGATCAGCGCTCGGTACGGCAGCGGAAAGCGAAGATCCATGTCGTCCCAATAGTTGGCGCGGGCGAGAGTGAAGATCGACTCGGTGATGAGACCCAGACGTGCGGCCAGTGCCGCCGCCGTCACCAACTCCGTCGCGTTCATGCCTCGTGTCAATTCGCGCCATTCGCGGCGGACGTCGAGGTCGCGGCCCAAGGCGCTTAATTCGCGAATGCGTGCGCTGGTGTCGGATGCAAGCAGGGCCTGGAGCTGTTGCTCGTCCACCGGTGCGGGTTGGTGATCCAGCGCCGCTGGTCTGCCGAGCAACTCGGCGGCGCGAAAGCCCCACAGGCTGCGGGCGCCGGCGGCATCGGCAAAGGCATGCGCGGCGCCTTTCAGATCACCCCGGCGGGCCAAGGCTCGGCCGAGCCAATAACGCCATTCGCCATCCTCATCGGCGGTTTCCGGCAGCGCCTTGGCCCAGTGCGCGACATCCGCCCAAGCACGCAGACGCAAGCCCGCGCGCAGGCGCTGCTGCTGAATTTCCAGATTGTCTTGCCGGGGTTGAATGCGGCGCAGATAGACCAGGCCGCGACGTTCCCCCTGTTGCGCCAAACCGGCGCCGATGGCACTGTGAATCTGGTCCAGCGCCATTTGCGATCGCCTTGCGCGGTCTTGCATTTGCAGCCAAAGCGCGGCAGCAGCGCTCGGATCGCGGCGGGCGAGGCGTTTGATACCATGCACAATGCTGGCAGTTCGCCGATCTGCATCGCGCGGCAGCTGGATCTCGGTCAGTTTACCTGGATTGGCATGGATCAGCAGCAGTTGGTTGAGCCAGAGCTGTTGTGCCTGGTCGAGATAACGCCGCTGGAAGCGTGCGACGCTGGTGTTGCCGCGCTCCAGGGCAAGGTCGATGCGCCGCCAGACGAATGCGCTGGTCAGGCCGCCGGACTCGAACCAGAGCTTGAACAGAGGATCGCAGGCGTTGGGCAGCGAAGAGGGAGTGAGATACAACGCCTCGAGGCCATCGAACGCTGCTCGCACTTGACCGGTCGCATGCAGAGCACGCCGGTAGAGGCACTCGCGGGTCTCGGAACCATTGTCGAGGTAGAACTCGACATAGGCCGGCCAACGTCCTTCCTTCGCCAGGCGTTTGAGCCAATGCAAGCGCAGTCGCTCGCCGGGAGCGGTACCGCGATAGCGGTGGAGGAACCGACGAACCTCCTGCTCGGATGCGTTTGCAAGCCGCTGCATCAGATCGGCAGCGCGCAGATAGGGCAAGAGCGCATAATCCTCGAGCTGGGCGGCGAGGCGCTCGAAGGTCTCGCGGTCGGCCGCGTCAAGGGCGCGCTCGGCATCGGCGAAGGCGCGCCGCTGCGCGGTCTCGGCATCGGTGGCTGTGGCCGGCAGTATGCTCAGGATGAGTAGCAGAAGACCGAGCCAAAAGAGCATAAGAGTATCCATATTGTCGAGTTGATCGGGCAGAGATGAAGAATCGGTGGCGGTTGACTCGCGCGAGCGGATCGGGCTTCGACTCGCTGTTGTGCTTGCGTTCGCTGTCATCATTTGCCGCCGGCGTTGCGTTGCCGGATCATTTTCGATCTATTATCCCGAATCGGAACCAACCCGCGCTTCCGAATCCCTAATAGGAGTATGCAAAATGAATGCGAAACCCAATGTTGCCGACCTCGACTCATTGGCGGCACTGTTGCGCGAAGTTGCCCGCGATGAAATCATGCCGCGCTTTCGTCATACCGGCGCCTCAGCCAAGGCCGACGGCAGCTTGGTCACCGACGCCGACCTGGCCGTACAAAAGCGCCTGCTCGCGCTGCTCGATGAAAGTTATCCGGAGATCCCGCTGCTCGGCGAGGAAATGACCGCTGACCGGCAACAACAATTGGTCGGCGATGGTAACCAAGTCTTCTGGTGTCTTGACCCGTTGGATGGTACCAGCAATTATACCTGTGGGTTTCCTGGCTTCGCGATCTCGTTGGCGTTGATACGCGGTGGTCGCGCGCAGATGGCGGTTATCCTCGATCCGGTCCGCGACGAGTGCTTTACCGCCATCAGCGGTGGGGGGGCCTTTTTGAACGCCCAGCGCATCGCGCCATTTGCACCAGGCGAGCGGTTGTCGGACTGTCTGGCCATGGTTGACTGCAAGCGGCTGCCCCCGGAGCGCATCGCTCGATTGTTCAGCGCGGATTCGTTTCGTTCACAGCGCAACCTCGGTTCGGTGGCGCTGGATTGGTGTTGGCTCGCAGCCGGTCGCTTTCAGCTTTATCTGCATGGCGGGCAGAAGCTTTGGGATTATGCCGCCGGGCGTTTGATCGCAGAGCAGGCCGGAGCCGTCTCGGCCCTGTTTGCGCAGCATGGCAATCGGCCTCTGACCGATGTCAGTCTGGACAAACGGGTCGCCGTGGCGGCTGCCAATCAGGGCTTATTCGAGCATTGGCTGGCCTTGATTGATTTGCCGATACAATCCTGAAGCAGCATGTGGCGAGGGCAACGGGCTCATTGGATCATGCGCGAGTTTGGATCATGCGGGCTGATCGGCCGCTTTCGATCCACCCATGCATTGCGGCGACTGTGGTGCCGCTCCGCCGCCCTTGTCGAACCATTCCTGTGGTGTCCAGGCGTGGATTGCTAATGCGTGCATGCCGCCGGCGAGTTCGTCTCCGAGCAGCGCGTTGATGCGGCGATGTCGGGCCACTAATTTCTCGCCTTCGAATGCCTCGCTGACGATCAGCACCTTGAAGTGCGATTCAGCACCCTCGGGAACGTTGTGCATATGGCTTTCGTCGGCGATGTCGATATGCATTGGCCGGAGGGCTGCGGTGAGGGTCTGTGCGATGCGTTCTTTTCTGTTCATAACCAGTCTCTGCTTGAATGGGATGCACTGGTAAATTGGGTTGTGCTGATTTCAGGCAAGGGAGGCTGGAGTCGGGCCGATGTTTCCGCTGCCAAGGGACGCAGGAGCCTGTTGGAAAGCGCTTAGTAGCGGTTCATGAATAACCTATACAGCGCTATCCAGACATCGGCGGAGTGCAATCGGGGTCGGGGTCGCTATCGGAATCGGAATCGAGAGAGAAAATGCCCTATGCTATGCGGTCATGAGAAGCTCGACGTCTAGCGTGCGGCCATCGAGTCTGTCGGCTGGGCCATAGCGCGACTGCGAGCATGTGAAAGGACAGCGTAACGCGAAGGATCAGCTCCTGTGTGCATCTTAGGCGCGCATCGTAGGCCATCGCGCTGAACAGTGCCGAGGGTAACGGCAAAGCGACGAGCGGGGATCGACGCCGGTCGTTTGAAAGCGCACCAGGCTCGGCGCTGGAGTGCGCTGCGATTCAGGACGTGCTCGCTGGTGTGCGAAGCGTTGTCCGCAGACGACAACAGCAAGCAAAAGGCACTGCTCGATCGTCGTGTGGCCACGCTCACGAAGCGCGGACAGCGTGGCTAGTGCCTCGGTGCAGATGTTCCGAGACAGTCTCCGCTCGTTGTCGTTGTCGTTGTCGTAATCGCCCTAGCCGAATGCTCGATAACGACCACGATTACGACAACGACAACGAACTGCCTCGGGATTTCTGTACCGCTCCACTAGGCGCTCAGCGAGGAGCTTGGCGGATATCGGGTTGGTCAGTTCGATACCGACGCCGATACCGATGCCGATACCGACGTTGATACCGATACCGACGCCGATAGCAGTACCGAATGAGTCGGCAGGCGACACCCAAGTCAAAAACCTGTTTAGCTTGTTTCTGCACCATCACTTAGGTTGGCGGCTCTGTTGCATCGCCGCCGATGATGATTGGTTCGCTGCCAAGATAGTCGCGCAGCCTGTCGATAACGCGATCGAGTTGCGGGTTGGCCGTGTCTCCGTAAAGACGTTCGCGGTCGATGCCTTCAAAACGGCCGAACAGCGCGTGGCGCAGATGCATCTCGGTTTGCACCTGCTCGGTGAGGTCATGCAGCAGGTATGCGAATTCGCCGCGGGTCGGTGTGGCTTCCAGCGCGCGGAACAGATCGCTGAGGGCGTCGAACAAGGGTATTGCGCTGTCCTCGAGACCGAACTCCGCAGGACGAAAATCAATGCGCCGCTGCGAGACGCGACTGACCCAGACACGGAAGCTGGCCCGCCGCAACGAATGGTAAAAGGTCTCCTCGCTGATCAGAAACAGCACCAGGTTATGCGCATTGGCATAGTAGGGAGCATCACGGATCAGCCATTGACGGTCGCGGATCAAGCGATGAATGCGGATGTGTTCACGGAAATCGGCCATCTGCAGCTGATCCATGATCAGAATGGTGGGTTCCGCCTCGCTGAATGCGCAGGCCTGGCTGGCGATGTCATCCAAAGGTTCGATGGCGGGCTCCTTCCGACCATAGTCATCTTGGGTGTCGGGCAGAACCAATTCCGGCTGCGGTGGGGTCCGATCGGAAAAGTCATGGTATAGGATTCGCGTGAAGTCCAGTGAGTGGGCCAAGGCGGTGGCAAAAGCGGTCTTGCGTCGCTCGCAGTCGCCCTCGATGCACAGAGTGCGAATCTTGTCGGTGGGGGCCGTCAACAGACAGCGTGTCTGGAATTCGTAGTCATCATTCGACTCGAAACCGTTGCTGGCCATTTTTTCGCGCAGGCTGTTCATCTTCATGATGATAGCTGCATAACAGCGCAATTGCTGCCTCGGCAGCATCTGCTGCCGATATGCGGGGGTATCGCCGAGGGGTTCTGTCGCTGGTGCTTGCCGATCACCGATGGGTGGCAGCTTGGGCGATGCTGTCAGGCGCATCCAGCAGAGCGCGCAACGCGTCGTGGTTTTGCTCAGAGGCTCGTTCCGCGGCAGTCTTGCCCTCGAAGTCCGGCAAAGTTGGGTCGGCGCCCCGGGCAAGCAGCAATTCCACGGTTGCCCGATGTCCGCGTTGGGCGGCCCAGATCAGCGGCGTGAAGCCCTGGGTGTCTTCGCGGGCATCGATCATCGCTCCGTGATCGAGCAGCAGCGCAACGACATCCGCATGGTTATTAGATGCAGCGAGCATCAGACTGGTGTAGCCTCCTTTGTCTGCTGCATCGGCCTCGGCGCCGGCGTTCAGCAGCCGTTGGACGCTCTCGAGATGGCCGTTCAGCGCTGCTTTCATCAAGGGTGTCCAATGGCAACTGTCGCGATAATCGGCGTCGGCTCGACGCTTCAGCAGGGCATCCAGCGCGGAGACATCGCCACGCTCGGCGATCTCGAGCAGGGCCAAGCCTTGCTCCTGGACAGTCTGAGCCGAATCGCCGCAACTGGCCTGAGCCAGGGCAAGCGCGAAGATGATCAATAGTCGATGAGCGCCAGGGCGCCGATATTGGTTTGTTGTATTCGTCTTCATGCCGCTATGGTCGATGAACGGCCTGCCCGAAGCCAATGACAAAGCGCAACAATAGGAATTAGCAGATGGGGCTGGGCCTCGCCGCCGGCGCCGCTCAGCCTGATTATCGCCCGCCAGCACAGCCTTCGCGATCGCAACGCACGCGCAGGCTGCTGCCATCCTGGCAATGCACAAGATGCAATTCGTCGGCGCTGTTGCCGGAGATCAGTTCGGCGCCGATCTCGCTGAGCTCGCAGCCACGGCTGATGGCAAACTGTTCCGCGTAATAAGCCCAGGTGCCCACTTCGATGTCGACCATGACCGGCGTCTTGGGACGCGCGGGCAGAGACGGCGTCGGTTGTTTGGGCGGATCTCGATCGGTGGCCGTCGCTCTTGCTGGCAGCATCGGTGCCACACGCACTTTTGCCGATGCAGCTCCGGGCTGGTTGTCCGAGCGGTTGCTTGGCCGACTGCTTCCAGGGTTGGCGCGAGTTGTGGTTTTGGCAATCTCCGACCACTGCGATTGCAACGAGGACAACGCATTGTTCAGATTTTCCCGGTATTGCGGCGTGACATTGTCGATCCATTCTTTCGGCGAGCCCGCGTACCAGACCTCCTCGGCATATAGGTAAGCATTGACGCCAGCCGGGGTCTGGACAAAATCGGCACGGATACGCAGCAGAGTTTGGTCCGGCACGAGCGCATTCGGTGGACCGATGCTGGCGGGTTGATCGAGTTTGGTCTCGAAAACGACGAAGCTTGGCTCGCTGAGGGCCACCTTCCAGCCTCTGATCAGCGCCGCATCCAGCGCCAAGCCTTTGGCGCGAGGTACCGAAGCGCCCTGCAGAAAGATGCCTGGGCGGTCCTGCTGTGCCGCGCTGACGGAGGCCGTATCGATGATCCAGGTGCTGAGCAATGCGCTCGCCAGCAGCAAGCAGGTCGGCAGGGGGTTCGAGATTGGTTCGATCCAGCGCCGCCAGTGAGCTTGTTCAGGCCGTCGTTCGGCTGGCTTGCCGTTCTCATACTGGAGCGCGGTCCGGGGTGTAAGGTGGCGCTCGCTGCCGTGGTCGTCGAGCATAGTTTAACAGTGAAACAAAAGCTGTCTGTTGCGCGGCGGTGCCGCGCCATGCAGGTTAACGCATCCCTTCGCAGACGCCTCCCTGACATTTGACCAGCAGATTCGGGCCACCGATGCATTCGACCTCGTGCAATTCGAACGCCGTGGTCTCCTGCATCAACAGCGCGCCGCGTTCACCGATGGCGCAGCCACGCAGACGCGCGAAATCCTCAGCGTAATAGGCCCAGAGACCTTTGCGGGTGTTGTTGTTCAGCACCAGCATGTCGTTGCGCACAGCGGCTTCGCCGGGGGATTCCGTTACTTGTTCAACCGCTGGCGCAACTGCCGGCGTTGCGCTCTCCGGTAGCCCCTGCGAACTGGCTGTTGGCAATGCCGCAGTGGTGTCGGCGCTGAGTGCAGCAGGCGGTTCGGGTTCATCGATGGTTGGCGCCACCAGTTGTTGTTGCGCGATCGCGGCCGTGGTCGTTTGCATTGGTTCGGGGGCGCCGGCTGTGGTTGCTCCGTCTTGGGTAGCGTCGGCGCCTGAAACCAATTGGGAATCTGCTGGGGGATCTGATGGGGAATCTACCTGGGATTCGCTCTGTTCGCTGATATCCTCGGAGGACGGTATGGGTATGGTAGAGGCGATCTTAGCGCGGCTCTCAATCCATGCCGATTGCAGTGAACTCAGCGAAATCAGCAGCATGTTTTCGGCTCGGGATGTATAGTCGATGCGCTCTTGTTCCGCGGTGCCTGGGTTGCGGATGGCGAATGCTTTCAGCGCGACGATGGTCCCGTCGGAGCGCTCGACCAAGTTGGTTTCCACTTCCATGATGGGCGGCGTGAGGTTGGACTCGAGCATCGTCGCTTCTGGTGACGAGGCAGACCATTCTCGCTCCAGCAGCAGGCGGTTGGCGTCCGCGGTCTTGATGGTCCAGCCTTTGCTGCGCGCCATGCCCATGGCGATGGAACGCGCATGGTCGAGTTTGGCGCCATTGAGCATGGTCTGCGGCAAGTTGGAAATGTTACCGACCGGCACCGCGCCCGATGGCAAGGTGCCGCAGCCTGTCAAGGCCAGGGCGATGGATAGCAGCACGAAAATGACCAGTTGCTTCACCAAGGACTCCAATAAACCAAACACGAAATTCCGCGACAGCGGGCGCGGGTCTGCAGCAAGACCTGGGCTTTGGCGCGGCAAGCCACCAATCCTAGCACAAGGAAACCGGCACAAGGGCACAAGAGGAAGTTTTAGCAGCAATTCCCGCTGTGTACGAGCGGGATCGCCCGAGCGCGGCGCGAGCGCGTGTGGAAACCGCACAGGCGAACACAGGCTTCGCCACGAGACGACGCTGTTGTTCTGGCTGGCTGTTTGGTTACCCTCAAGACGTTCTTCAAGCACATTCGTTCACGGCCGTCGACTAGGAGGTGTCAGGCGGCAAGGGCAGCAGTGGCGGCTGGATAATGGAGCGATAGAGCATGTCCCAATCGGGAATCAGGCAGAGATCGAAGCGCGCACGCAGTTTGCGCCACAAGCGCGTCTTGCTCTGCGCCGCCGTTAAGGCGGCCTGGAACAGCCGGCAGCCGCGCTGTTGGATCTGATCGATCAGAAACGCCAGCATCATCAGATGCATGAGCACGGTGCTGAGGTTGTTGTTGCCGTGACCGAAGTTGTGCTCGAAGTGATCGCCTTGGTTCTTGAGGGTGTTGAAGGTTTCGTTTTCGACTTTCCAGCGTGCGCGGGCTCCTCGCATCAGCGTCATGAGGTTGCTGTCATCAATGGTGAAATCGGTGACCCAGGAGAAGTGGGTGACCTTGCCGTCCGGGGTGTGTTCCCAGTACTCGAGGAAATTGACCTCGAGGTCGAAGTTGGACTCGTTCAGCGGTGCGCCGTTGAGATAGCGGAAACGGTGACGTACCCCCTTGGCGTCGGTGAACTCGACCTCGCGCGTCTCGGGCGTGGCCGCCACCCAAGCGAACAAGTGGGTGTGATCGCTCGGCTTGGCGCCGAGGATGAAGCGCAGATTCAGTTCCTGCAACTGGCGGATGTGCGGGGCATTGGAGGCGAGGGCGTCTTCGACGACGATCAGCTTCAGATGCGGATGCGCGCGGCGCAGATCCGCCAGCAGGCGCTTGGCGGCGTTGCGCTCGCAGTCATTCTTGCGCGCGCCGTCTTGCTTGAGGATCGGCTCGGGCGCCAGCGGGAACACCTCGCTGTGATCGGGGTGTACCAGCACCGCCCCGAGCATCTGGTGATAGTAGGTCGTGGTGCCGTTGCGGTGGTGCTTCTCCCCGCACTGCGGGCAATGCACCTTGGTCGAGGAGAAATACCCGGTGCCGTCGAGTGAGAGCAGGTAATGGCCATCAAGGTATTCAAACCCCTCCAGCCCCTTGCCGCGCTGCAGGTCTGCAAACAGCGCCTTGTACAGCGGGAGCAACTGGCTCGGATCGAATGCATCGAGACGTTCGCGAAAGCGGGTGTCGCTTGGTGCCCGTTCGATCCCGTAGAGCGCGTGCAGATTCGCCCGCGTGGTCTCTTCCCGACTGTCGTGCTCGAATTGCAGCAGCGAAGGATACTTCAGCCCGAACAACGCCAGTCCCGACATCAGATAATCGACCAGCGTAATCTTGCCATCGCACGGGTCGGGAATCTTCGCAAAAAACCGCCGCGCCTTGTTCAGCAGCCCGGCGGCGCTGAGTTGTTTGCGTGAAATCGGAGCACTCATCAGTATCTGCCTCGCAACTTCAAGTCTGCGCGACAGTATACCGATTCAGAGACGAAAGTTTACGAAGAACTATTTTCGAAGACTCGCCAACACGCGGTTTTTAAAGCAGAATTATTTTCGGCGGGAATTGCTGCGGTGAACCCATCACGCTGCGAGAGCGTTTGATCTATGGCGACAGCGCCGATTCAGGACTCACGATAGCGCAAGCAACTGATAGTAATTTACTGGGAAATCTTTATCGGCATTACGATGAAGCCGGGCTGTTAGAGATATCCAGCTACGACTTTAAAGGCAATATCCTGGAAAAGTCTCGCCGGACCATTCGTGATGGTGTTATTCTGAGTGTCTTTACGCCGGCCCCTGTCAACTGGCAGGTCAACGCCTTTCGAGTGGACTGGCAACACTCTTCCGGGTCAGATCTGGATACCCACGCTGCGACTTTGCTGGATGCCGCGCCATTTCAGACCAGCCTGCAATACGACGCCCTCAATCGTGTCAAGCGCATGAGCTACCCCGAAGATGTTGACGGGGAGCGAAAAGAGTTGCTGCCTGACTATAACCGGGCCGGAGCGTTGGAAAGCGTGATTATGGACGGAGATGATTACGTCCAACACATCGCCTATAACGCCAAAGGGCAACGCATCCTGATCGCCTACGGCAATGGCATTATGACCCGCCATGCCTATGATCCGCTTACCTTCCGCCTGCTGCGCATGCGAACCGAGCGTTTCAGCCAACCCGATTCACTGATCTATCATCCACAAGGTCAGGCCTTGCAGGATATGCGATACGAGTACGACCTGCACGGCAATATGTTGTCTCTGTACGATAGGGCGCCTGGCAGTGGTATTGCTCTTCAGCCTGACCAGCTTGATCGCGAATTCACCTATGATCCGATCTACCGTCTGTTGACAGCCACGGGCCGGGAATGTGATCTGCCAGCTAGCACAGCTAGCACACAGCCCTGGGAGGATGCGCCCCGTTGCATGGATGTGACCAGAACACGGGCCTACACGGAGCGCTATCAATATGATGTGGTCGGCAATATGGAACAACTCCGCCATCACAACAATGGCGCTGGATTTACCCGCAATTTCACCTTAACCGCCGGAACCAATCAACTCGACACATTGCAGATAGGAGGGACGACTTACCAATATCAATACGACAGCAACGGCAACCTGATCCAGGAAAACGCCTCAAGGTTCTTTGAGTGGGATCACAGCGATCGCCTACGCAGCTTCCGCACTCAAGCCGGCATTTCGGAGCCTTCTGTTTACACTCACTATCTGTACGATGCCACAGGCCAGCGAGTTAAGAAAGTTACCCGCAAATCCGGTGCGAGCATGAACAGAACGGTTTATATCGATGATTTGTTCGAGTATCACCGAGAACGGTCGGGAGTTACGACCCGCAACAACAATCACCTCCACATTATGGACAACGTGAAACGGATTGCGATGAGACGCATTGGCGATCCGTTTCCTGGCGATACTGGACTGGCTGTTCAATATCATCTGGGGGATCATCTGGGCAGCAATCATCTAGTCGTAAATGAGGCTGGCGTTTGGACAAATCGTGAGGAGTTTACTCCGTTTGGTGAAACCAGTTATGGGGGCTTTGCTAAAAAGCGGTATCGGTTTACAGGGAAAGAGCGGGATGAGTACAGCGGGCTTTACTATCATGGTGCAAGATATTACGCGCCTTGGCTGGGGAGGTGGACTAGTTGTGATCCTAAATGGTTAGCAGATGGTGTCAATATCTATGCTTATGTACGCGGTAATCCAACTCGTCTGATTGACGAGTATGGAACTAACGGCATGTCACCTGAACTCAGGGCCGCTTGGGAAGCAGCAGAGCGTGCAGGTTATGATGACCTTTCGGTCGAAAGATTGATAACCCAATATGAGGCTGAGCGTAGTCGAACCGGCCAACAACTTGTGACATCTCCAAGTGCCTTGGAATACGCGACCGTTCGGGCTTCGGCAGCCGCTAGTCACTGGAGACAAGGCAATTACGCTCAAGCAGTGGGTCATGGGTCATTGGCTGTAATAGAAAGTTTTGGTTATGCGATATTTGGAAAGACACATGGTGGAACAGCGCGTAATGTTGCGATTATGGCCGCAACATCTACTGCAATTGGTGCGGGTTTTGGTTATGCAAGCGGTGGGAGTAGTTCTTCGGTCAGTGTAGCCTTCAAACCTGGCCCGGCCAGACCAGGTCACAATATGGTAGGAGTGAATACCGGAAGTAGAACTCAATGGTCACATCTCGTCGTGGGTGAAGCACAAACCACATCAGGTGTAGTAACAGGAGGACGTGCGGTTGTTGTGTCAGCACCTAGGGGGCCAGGCCCAGGATATCGAGTTACTAAAGTCCCGGTATCATCAGGACAGGCGGCTCGCGCAGCATCAAGAGCGGAATCTCAAATTGCAAGGGGAGACGTTGGACCTTATCGTTTGGCTTGTACTGATTGCTCCAGTTATGCCAGCAGCGTACTGAATGCAGCAGGTGTGGCAACGCCACCTGTCACAACTCCGGCAGTAAATTACTTGTCCGTCGCAGCTCAATCGCCAAGTGTTACTGCGACATTAACTTCAGTAGCGGCTGGAGTAACTGTTACAAATACAATTTCAGAACATCAGCTGCAGACATCGGGTGTTGAGACAACTTGGTTAGAGGAGACTCTGCAAATGTCCATACCTGAAGAGCATTAATAATTTGCGATAAGCAGGCAATAAGTTAATGTGGTATGGAGGATACATGAATAAAAACTACCTTATTAATGGCCAAGTATTCCATGAAAAAACAAAAAGGGGTCTCGGCGGCTTGCGAGTCGAAGCCTACGACAAAGACTACATCACCAAGGATGACTATTTAGGCGGTGCAAACACCGACGACGAAGGCCGTTTCACCATTCGTTTTACCTCAGAGAAGTCCCGCGAATGGATTTTTGACAAAAAACCGGACCTCTATTTCCGGGTGTATGACGGCAATACCCTCGTTAAGGACACCATCGACGAGGTTTGCTGGAATGTTTCAAAACCGGAGATCGAGATTGTTATTCCTGTGGATATCCCCATCGAACCTGGAGAAGAGGAGGAAGAGCCGCCTGCACCGGAACAGGTCAACGAGCACCATTTCTTCGGCCGTCTGATTGATAAAGAGACCAAAGAACCGATAGCCGGACTTTTGGTAAAGGCGCTTGACCTGGAAGCGGGAGAAGAGCCTTTACCCTTGGGCTATGCCTTCAGCAATGAACAAGGCCTTTTCTCCCTGGTTTTTACCATACCTAAAAAAGACCAAACACCAGAAAGCAGAAGGTTGAAGCTGATCGTCAGTACACCGAAGGGCGATCAGGTTCATGAAGAAGAGATCGCAGCTAAAACCGATAGCACAGAGGTGGTGGATATCGTCGCCACCTTGCCGGAGGAGGTAGAACCGTCTTCACCAACCATTGGAGAATTGAGCGAACAGTTAGAACTGCAAATTCCCGCTGAACTGGGTCGGTTCTTTAAAGAGCATAAAATAACCACGCTGACCGACCTGCGGCGAACTGGCGGCCTGAGCCGCATGGAAAACTTGCCGGTTGCCTCTGACGATCCTGCTGTCGTCACCCTCGAAGCGCATGCCAACTTGAGCGCTGTGTCCAATGATATCGCAGCGAACGCTCTGATGGTCGACAAGGGGTACACCAATGTTCACGCCATGACAATGGCCCCACGTTCAAAGTTTGTTACCACTGCCCAACCCGCCTTCGGGGATTTCAAAGCTGCCCAGACACAAGTCGTAGCTTATGCCCAGACGCAGCTGGCCACCCAGATGATGACAGGTATTGCCGCCAATGTTGTTAACGGTTTTAAACCCGGCATTATTTGGGATGATTTCAAAATCACGGAATGGATTGAGCGGAAATGCGGCTGCGAGGATTGCGAATCATCCGTCAGCCCCCTGGCCTATCTTGCTGATTTGCTAGAGTACGCCATTACCCATCTGGATGATGGTGGCTCGGATATTGACCTCGATTTTCTGGTCGATAACTTCCACCAGCCTTTTGCCAAACTGCCGGCCTCTTGTGAAGAGATGGATGCACGGGTTCGACAGGTGCGCATTTGTATCGAGGTGCTGCGTTCGTATCTGCAAGCGCATCCTCCCACTGCTCCGCAACAAAACAAACTGGCTAAGGACGAAACCGACTATCGTTTGGCTGCCTACACGACGATCCTTGATAAATTAGGCGTCTCATTTGAGGAAATCCGCCTTGCCCGTACAGCGGAGGCCGATTCCCGCACGGCACTCGCTGACCGGATCGGCATTACTCTGAACGCCGCCAGGCCGGATCAGGATCACTTGGACGAGCTTTTCCTTGATCCTGCTTCAGGAGCCATCACCGAAGCCAAACTGGAAAGCCTATTTGGGTTAGCCGATACCACCCGCGACCCGCTGGCGGTTGGTCCCATGCCTGATTTACAGACCTGGAAATTTGAACACTTACGCAATCTCTGGATGCAACAGGACTGGCCCGAAGATCCTTTCACCACCGACGACCTCCCCTTGATTGATCCTGACGTGATTACCCAGGGTAACCTTCGTAATCCCCAGGCGGGTGAGTCCGCCTTTGATTTGTGGCAGACGCGTCGTGCCTGGGTGGATAACACACTGGCAGCGTTTAAAGCTGACCTCGAAGCGAATGATCTTGATCACATTCTCAAGCAGGTGCTTGGTGACCCGCTGCCTGATATCAATACCCTTTACCAGAATTTGAATAATGGGACGGATCTGGAAAATACCGCAAATACCATTGAAGGATTCCATCTGACCACGGAAAGCTTCAGGTGTCTTGTGGAAATTAAAACAAAAGATGGCGATCCGGCGCAAAACGTGGAGAACGAAGAGTGGGATGAAATCTACGCGATTCTCGCCCAGGCGCGCAAGCAAGCTGAATATCCGAACTGGATAGCCGCAGAGCAGACAGCAACACTGAAACTCGGCCCAAAGGTCTTTGTTCCCTCACTGGAAGAACCGGCCTTACCCAAATGGCTTGCAAGTCAGGAACAACGGCAATCCTGGGTGAGTACGCTCAAACGCCGTAGCAGCGCCTCAATCATCGATCCGGACCTGATCGATACCGCTGACATCAAAAATCCATCTGCCGGTGACTCTGTATTCGACTTGTGGCAGACCAGACGGGATTGGATTACGACACGTTTGAATAATCGCAAGACCACTCGGGAAGCGGCAGCAGATGAACTTACCGGTTTCACTGACATCGTCGAAGACAGTCTCGGGATTAGCATGGCCGATATTGACGCGATTGTATCGGATCAGGAATCTGGAATTGTTATCGATCCGCGTCTGGCACAGCTCACCATCAATCGAGACGCATTCACCTATCTGTTGCGCATCCGCAAATTGATTCAGGACGGCGCGCCGGTGCTCGACTCCGAATGGGATGCTGTTTATTCCATTCTGGTACAGGTCGAAAAGCGCCGGCAATTCGCAGACTGGCGTGATGAAGAGAAGGCTCAAAATATTACCCTTGGGCCTGACTTTTTCCAGATTCCCGATCCTGCACCTATTCAATTCCCGCCGCTCACTCCCGAACCTCTGCCCGAATGGCGGGCGATTTTTTCTGACCAGCGCGATTGGCAAGATATCCTTGAAGCACGTATAGAACAAGAGAAGAACACTATCAACTCGCTGGAAGAGGCGGTTAGTGAGGCGGAAGCGATTGTGCTGCCTGTGTTGCGGGATGCTTTGATCACAGCGGCCAGACCTGGCGTCATTTTTGAACACAAAGCCAAATGGCTGACGGACAATCTGCTTATCGATTGCAAGGCAGATGGTTGTCAGACGACATCCCGTATCAGTCAGGCAATAAATACGGTTCAGGGACTTCTGTTTTCGGTAAGAACAAGACAGCTTAATGACACTTATCCCAACCTTGAACTGGATGCCGATGCTTTTGACGAAGAATGGGAATGGATCGGCTCCTATGCGACATGGCGTTCCGCTATGTTTGCGTATCTCTACCCTGAAAACATCCTTATTCCTTCATTGCGTCGCTGGCAAACACCGGCATTCCGCAAGCTGGTCAGCGACACACGACGCAACCGGCGTCTGAATCCAGAACAGGCCTGTAAAGCAGTTCGGGAATACACAGATTATTTCCGTGATGTAGCCACCTTGCGCGTCGAAGCATCCTGCCAGACGCGCACACGGTTGATGGAAGAAGATTGCCGTAGACATGCGGAGCAAGGCTGGCGTTGCCTGTTTTACATGTTCTCGCGCGGCGCTCATACGCAATCAGCCTATTGGTCGGTGTATGACCCGGAGAATGGCACGGGGTACGCGCAATCGTTCTGGGACCCGATTCCGGGTATGGACGATGTTATTGACCTCATAGGCACCGCCCCTTATGAAATTGAAGATGAAGAAAGGTTTATTTTTCTCTTTGGCCGTCGCAGCAAAAGCGGCGCACAGCAACTGATCTTCACAAAATACGACCTGGAGCAGCGCAAATGGGATGACGAACCACAGGAGCTTGAGCTGCCCGATGAGGCGACTTCATTTACTGCTGTCGTGAAGCAAAACATTAATGAAAATCAACCACCTCATCTCGCTATCCGCACACCCAACGGCGCTATTTATGAGCGCAAACTCAATCGGGATGGTTCGGACTGGGAGGATATAGGCTCAGGCGATGAGGATGACTCAGAAAGTGATGAGTGGATGCCCACAATCAGTTACCTGCTGGGCCGTAAATATAGCCAGCTTTGCGCGATGGTCGAAGTTTCCTCGGGTGAATATCACTTAGTGGTACGGAAACCAAGCGGACATATTTATTACCGATTATTTGGCAGTCGTGACGATGCCCGTTGGAGGTATATCGGTAACGGCCAATTTAGAGGAGCTTTCTCCTGGCCCGGTACGGCATATATGTATGTATTTTATGGAAATGGGACATCGACTTCATACAGAGCTATTACACGTTCCAACGCATCCGTAGGGAGTTATAACCGCTCAAGTATCTACAGCTTTAATTCTTGGTTGGAATCAAGGACTGGGGTCAGTCTGAAGCATTGGGTCGTAGCCGATAGCACGCAATATTCAGGAATGACTCTTTATGATTTTTTCAGATTAGATATTGATGACGATCCTCATCGAATTCTTATTCCTGGATTTCAGAATTTAGCAGATTCAATCATTAGAAATTTCTATGTCGGTAGGGTCAATCTCTATTTTGACCTTATAGAAGGGAAAATAGAAAGTGATGAGGCTTGGTCAGAATGGCGAATAGCAAATAGTATGGTCAGGAGATTTGCAGGAAATCGTAACTTAGTAACTGTATTGAGGCGTGTCTTTAATGGTACAGCTACTGCTTTTGATTCCCGGAATTCTTCAGGTGAATATGGAGCAATTCACTCGGGAATGGCCGGGTTATGGCTCATTGCTCCAACTTCTGGAGAAATCGAAGGAAAATCGGCAGCATCAAGAAAGCAGTTCGCTTACCGGAACAGCAGTGGGCAAGTAGGTGTTTTCCGTACGAATTTCACTCGAGTTAATGATGAGCTTTCAGAAGCAGCACCCAGTCGCATTGCCCCTCGTATCACAGGTCCCTATGACATTTCTGAGCATTTTAGTGAGGAGGAACTTCAACTTAGAAAAGCCCAAATTGAATCAGTCTATACGGAAAATGAAAGCAGTCCGGCATCCAACCTTGAATACATCAAAGAGGCATATTATTTCATTCCCGTTTACGTCGCCTTACAGTTGCAGCGTCGATCCCACTATACGGAAGCGCTGGATTGGTTTAGGACGGTTTATGACTACAGTATGCCAAGGGCCGATCGCAGGATTTATTATGGATTAACGAAAGAAAAGAGCTTAAACAACTCTTATGAACGTGCGGAAGATTGGCTGCTCGACCCGCTTAATCCCCACTCAATTGCTGCAACACGTATAAACAGCTATACACGTTTTACCCTGTTGGCGACCGTGCGCTGTTTCCTGGACTATGCCGATGCCGAATTTACACGAGATACCGCAGAATCAGTTCCACGGGCGCGTATTCTGTATATGACCGCATTGGAACTGTTAGAAAGTGAGGATTTGAAGCTGCAGTTAGGTTTTTGCAGCGATTTGGCTGGAAGTCTGGCGATTGAAATTGGCGACCCAAAGTGGGAGAGGGTGTGGATTGCCATCAAAGCCGAAATGGCAACCATTAAAAACTCAGAACAGCTAAAACTGACAACGAACAAAATCAAAGCTATCTGGGTAGGGGATGGCAGTATTGAAGAACGATTTTCTAAAATCCGTGGAGAAATTACCAAAGCTAAAGCAACGCAACCACCGACAAAGGAATTGGGAACTGTCGTTACGGAAAAATCACAATACCTTGTTCAAAGCCAAGCGGTTGTGCAGTCTTCGCCTGTGTTTGCACAAGCGATTGAAAGAACAGGGCAGGTTGTCGCTCAAGCGTATGGAAATACGGTATCCATGGTCACTGGCCTTCCCATCGAAACCCTGGAGAAGAAGGAGACAGAGTTGCTCTGGATGCGAGAGCCAATCAAATATCAGGCAAAGGCTACTGGTGATCATAGCCGGGCTATGCGCGGTGATTATCTTGAGGTTACCGCAAAAAATCCTGTTTCAAAATCCTACGTATCTAAAGTGGCCGAATATGCCAAGGCAAATCCATCATCCGCTGTTAAAGCTGTGGGAAGGTGGATATGGCAGTATGTTCCTGCACCTTCGTTCAATTTTTGCATCCCAACCAATCCCATCATAGAAGCACTACAACTCCGGGCTGAACTCAATCTATACAAGATTCGTACATGTCGAAATATCGCCGGTGTTGAGCGTGAGCTGGATCTGTATGCAGCTCCAACCGATACAGTAAGCGGTCTGCCGGTTATCGGCGCCGGCGGGCAACTGAACCTGCCGGGTGCGGTGACTTTTATCCCGACTCCATACCGCTATGCCGTCATCATCGAGCGGACCAAACAATTGGTCAGCCTGGCCCAACAAGTTGAAGCTGCATTCTTGTCAGCGTTAGAAAAACGGGATGCCGAGTTTTATAACCTAATGAAGGCCAGACAGGATATTCGTACCACTCGTGCAGGAATCAGATTGCAGGATCTACGGATAAAGGTTGCCGAGGGGGAAGTGAAGCTCTCTGAGTTGCAGAAAGATCGTGCGCAGCTACAGGCGGATCATTATAAGAAGTTGTTGGATGAGGGAGTGAGTGGACTTGAGATCGCCAATCTTTCACTTTTGGGAGTAGCTGCAGCATTACAGACTTCATCTGCTGTGCTCAGTTTCGTGGCAGCGGCCCTTCCATCATCGATATCAGCTGGTTTTCCGGGTGGTGTCTCTGTGGCATACAGCCCCTCTGGTTCTGTGAGCTCAGTAGCAAGCGGTCTATCATCTCTGGCTGCAGCAGCGAGTACTACAGCATCTATTATGGCCACATTAGCGAGTTATGAAAGACGTGCACAAGAATGGGAATTCCAGCGAAGTGTCGCTTTACAAGACGTAAAAATCGGGTCTCAACAGGTAAAGATATCTCAGAGCCGTTTGAGAGTGGTTGGACAGGAACGCCATATAGCAAATTTGCAGGCAGAACATGCTCAACAAACAGCAGAGTTTCTGGCAACAAAGTTCACTAACGTTGAATTATATGATTGGATGGCTGATATCCTGGAAGGTGTCTATGGATTCTTCCTCCAGCAAGCCACATCGATGGCGCAACTGGCAACAAGCCAGCTTGCCTTCGAGCGCCAGGAGTTGCCACCACCCTTTATTCAGGATGACTACTGGGAGGTCAAAGAGGATGCGGTATCAGGAGGAATCTCAGGAGAAAATCCCACCGATCGGCGAGGTCTTACCGGATCAGCGCGGCTGCTGCAAGACATCTATCAACTTGACCAGTTTGCATTTGAAACGGATGAGAGAAAAAATCAACTGACAAAAAGTATTTCGCTGGTGAGTTTAGCGCCCGCAGAATTCCAGCAGCTTAAAGAAACTGGTGTTATGAATTTTGCTACGCCAATGGAGCTGTTTGATTGGGATTTCCCCGGTGACTACCTCCGTTTGATCAAGCGCATCCGGGTTTCTGTCATCGCTTTGATTCCTGCTATTGATAGCATCAAAGCTACTCTCACTGCTACCGGCAATTCACGGGTGACCGTTGGGGGGGATATATTCCAGACTGTAAATGTAAATCGAGGAACCGAACTGGTGGCTTTGAGTTCCCCACGTGATGCTACCGGCCTGTTTGAGTTGCAGCCCCAGATATCTGACAAGTTGAATCCTTTTGAAGGGATGGGTGTGGATACTCAATGGCAATTCAAAATTCCCAAGGCAGCCAACCGTTTTGATTTCAACTCCATTGCGGATGTGATTGTTACGATTGAGTACACTTCTCTTAGCAGCTTTACCTACCGTCAGCAGGTAATTCAGCAACTGAACAACAAGATCAGCGCGGAACGCCCCTTCAGTTTCCGTAACCAGTTTGCGGATCAATGGTATGACCTGAACAATCCTGATCGTACTAGCACACCGATGATTGTGAACTTCGATACCCTTGTCGCAGACTTTCCACCCAATATCGACAACCTGAAGATAAAACATGTGGTGCTTTATTTCGTGCGTGCAGATGGTGTGGAAATAGAAGTTCCAGTAACCCACCTGCGGTTTACTGAAAATGACAGCACCGGCACCGTCGGTGGAGGCGCAACATCAATTGATGGTGTAATAAGTACCCGCAGAGGTAATGCCAGCAGTTGGACTTCCATGATAGGCAAGTCACCTTATGGCACATGGGAGCTTTCGTTAAATGAAAATCTTCCCGATGGTCGTGCACCAGAAGAACTACTGAAAGATGAAGAAATAATCGACATATTGTTTGTTATTACCTATTCTGGAAATACTCCAGAATGGCCTGAATAGTAATGTGTAGCACGATCGTAAAGACAGGTTCCATGTGGAGTAAGGATTGCGATCCAGCAGCTAACAATCACATACACACGGACAGCAAAAAGCGCCGCTCGTGCCTCGCTCTGCTTTTTGCTGCCGGTGATGTGAGGCGTTGGCGCGCAAAAAAACGTGGGATTTTAAGCATGGAACTCTTGTCCGCTTTTCTCGGAGCTGTGGTTGGTGCGCTCTTCTCTTTCGCATTGTCGGAGTGGTCTGCGGGGCGAACCGAAAAGAAGCGACTGTTTGCTTCCGTAACCGCTGAAGTCGAGTTCAATGTCCATATTGCCGAGAAAGTCCTCAAGAACAACAACGAGATTGACTTTATGGCAAGCGGCACAGAACGTTTTGATTGGTGTGAGATCGCTCCTTTGTCCTCTGATGCTTGGCATTCCATTGTCAGCGCCGGAAAAATCGTAAACCTTGAGCATCAACTCGCTGCTACCTTGACCAAGGCATATGGCGCCATTAATCAGGTTAACTTTGCAGCCGATAAGATCGCATACGGCGCTTACTCGCCGGCTGAAGGTGCGGCGTACACGGATAAGCTACGGGAGGCGCTTGAATTGTTGACGACAGCCAAAGTCGCCTTGGCGAATTCTTGACGCTTTATGTTCGCACTACAGACCGCGGGTAGCGGGATCTTGTCTTTCGCTTCGGGCTTCGGTTCACTCAGAACCCATGCGCCAACAAGCGGATACACCCGACCGCTCAAAGCCCTGGCGCGCTTTGAGCGGTCGGGTGATCCTTGACGTTAGATTAAAACGCTATCGCGTTGGAAGAGACCACACCCGAGACAAAGCAGCACCGGCGCTGAAATAAACAATCAACAAGAAAAAGAATAAGCACACGCAATGGCATCGCCATTCCTTTCCTCTCCAACTCCCCATCACAGAGCGGGACACACGCACTCCGGCTCCAAGCAGAGACCGACGTTCGAAGTCGCCGACATCCTGCGCGCGCATTTGCCCGACTCCCTGCACGAGCACTCCCATCCGCTGCACGTGCACAAGGTACTCAGTGCCATCCAAAACTGCCGCACCGCGGCGCTGGGCGGGCACATCGACTACTGCACTGACTGCGGCACCCTTTACAACAGCTACAACTCCTGTCGCGACCGCCACTGCCCGAAATGTCAAGGGCTGGAGAAAGCGCGCTGGATCGAAGCGCGCAAAGACGAACTGCTGCCGGTGCCCTATTTTCATACCGTCTTCACGCTGCCGCATGCGATCAACGACTGGGTGGGGTGGAACGACAAACTGATTTACGACCTGCTGTTCGCCAGCGCAACGGACACCCTGCAAGCCTTTGCCGCTCGTCATTGGAACGGAACCCTCGGCATCACCGCCGTGCTGCACACCTGGGGCCAGACGATGGAGCGCCACATCCATCTGCACTGCATCGTCCCAGGCGGAGCTTTAACGTTCGATGGCGAACAGTTCAAACCCTGCCCGCATCGTGACTGGTTATTCCCGGTCAAAGCGCTGTCCAAGGTCTTCCGCGGAAACTACCTCGAGCGCCTGGAGCACGCGCATACCACAGGCGAGCTGAAGACACCGCCGGGCACGCACTTCGGCGCGTTGCGCAAGGCACTGCGCGAGCACGACTGGGTGGTCTACGCCAAACCCCCGTTCGGCGGACCGCAACAGATCATCGACTACCTCGGGCGATACACCCACCGCATTGCCATCAGCAACCACCGCATCCTCAATCTTGCCGACGGCAAAGTCACCTTCACCTGGAAAGACTATAAAGACGGCGCCAAGACCAAAGTGATGACGCTGGACGCCAACGAATTCATCCGGCGGTTCACGCTGCACATCCTGCCGCCGCGCTTCACCCGCATCCGCCACTACGGACTGCTCGCCTGCGGACACCGCGCGACCAAGCTCAATCGTGCCAAAGCGCTGCTTGGCCTAGCGCCGGTGACGACGACCAAAGTGCGCGAGCCCCACGACGTCTTGCTGCAACGCCTGACCGGCAAAGACATCCACGTCTGCCCGAGCTGCGGCGGACGGCTACGACGTCAGCGCGACCTTGCGCCCACCATTGGACCCGCTCGCGGCCAAGACCCGCCGCTTGCGTGCGAGGCGGCCTGATGCACATCTCCTCCACTCGATCCGCATCGGCTCGGGACAGTGCTGCTATGTTGCGACGCGACCGCGGTGAGCGAAAAACCGTTGTGCTCCATGCGAAATCGCTGCGCCCGCGGGACCGAGCGCGCGCAACGGAGCCTTGCTCGTGCAACTGCGCCAACATCAGCGGGAGTTTCCAGGCCCCACCCAGGGCTTGCCTGTTGTAGAATCCACATAGCGGTTCGCTGAGACGGACACCGAAGCGAACCAAAAAAATGTTTTAATCTAACAGGGCGTTGAACCTGCCGAGCCCGCGCCGGTCGGGCACCGCGGCGCTTCGCGCTCGCGGCCCGACCGGCGCGGGCTCGGCAGGTTAACTAAACGTTGGACTAAATAAATAGAAAGCCCGGAGCGAACCAAAAGGCACTCCCATCAATACCTGTAAGGGTATACAGCATTCACGTCGCTAGACTATAATCTCTCGGCATGGACGCCCAAACTTGCTTGAGCCGTGAAATCAAGCGGGAATTCCCACCCGAGCCGCCGGACATCCAGTTCGAGGTCGCCGATGTCTTCCGCGCCTATGGCGACGACTATCGGCAGACGCACATCCTCACCCCCCAACAACACAAGGCCATGTCGGACATCGAGAAATGCCGGACCACGGCACTCGGTGGCCACGTCGATGAATGCGACCATTGCGGACACACCGAGATCAGCTACAACAGCTGTCGCAACCGCAACTGCCCCAAGTGCCGCGGGAGTCAACGAGCGGCCTGGGTCGACGCCCGCGAGCTTGAGCTGTTGCCGATCCAATACTTCCACATCGTCTTCACCCTGCCGCATGACCTGATCCCCCTGGCGCGCTACAACCCCGAGCGGGTCTACGGCCTGTTGTTCACGCTCGCCGCCGAGACCCTCCAAACCTTTGCCCAGAACCTGTGGGACGGCAAACTGGGCATCATCATGGTCCTGCATACCTGGGGCCAGACGCTGAACGACCACCCGCACGTCCACTGCATCGTCACCGGCGGAGCGCTCAAGAACGACGGCAGCGCCTTCGTGCGCGCCCCCAAGCACTTCCTGTTTCGCGTCGAAGCCCTGTCCAAGGTCTTCCGGGGCAAGTTCCTCGCTGCCCTGCAAGCACTCTACGATCAAGGCAAGCTGTGCTTGAGCGGACAGCCGGTGCTTGCCACCAAAGCCGGCTGGGAGGCGTTGCTTCAGGCGCTGTGCAGCCACGACTGGGTGGTCTATGCCAAGCAACCCTTCGACGACCCCGCCCACCTGATTCGCTATCTGGGGCGCTACGTCAACCGCATCGCCATCGCCAATCACCGGATTCTCAGCATCGACGAGGGGACGATCACCTTCAAGTATCTCGACAACCGAGAACCCGGCGCGCCGGTCGAGAAGATCATGGCGCTGCCCGCCGACGAATTCATCCGCCGTTTCCTGGCCCATATCCCGCCGCCGCAATTCCGTCGCATTCGCTATTACGGCATCCTGGCCAACGGTCACCGCAAGGACAAGCTCACCACCTGCCGCGCCCGCCTCGGTCTCGACGCCCCCCATCTGCCCTTCATCGCCGACATGGATGCCTTTCTTACCAAACAAGGCATCGACTACAGCCTCTGTCCCAAGTGCGGGGAAGGCAAGCTGCGCCAGGTCTACGTCCTCCTGTCGTTTCACGACCCACCGCCCTGTTACCTCGAGGCCGCGTGACATGAATGCTTGCCAATCCGTGCACAGCCGCGGAGCTATCCCCCTGTCTCAGACACCGGAAAACACCCCGTCAAAGCCGCAAAAACCCGATTCTCCGCACGCCGACCCGCGGCAAAACGCCCAAAAAGCGTGCTTTACACCCGAAACTGCCGCACGCATCCCGCCCCATCCCTCCTTGACACTCACCAGCCGATCCGCTGAAATTCCATAGACCGGCACGTCGTCTGAAAGGCCCAAGTCCAACAAGCGCGTTCGAGCTGACAACCGGCGGTCCGTACCATCTGCACCGCCGTGCCACAGGCCAGCCTCGGTGGTGCGGGTACCGCCGTGCCAGTCATGCCGGTTGCAACTCAACGCTAACGTTAGGGATAAAAGTATAGGGGTAAATATATCCAGTGAAAGATTGGTTGCCAATAGTAGTTTCAATACTTGCATTACTATTTTCTGTTTATGCTACGTATATAAAAGACCTAAAAAAGAAATCAAGCTTAAAATATTATGAGAGCTGGGATATTCATGCTCCCCCGACTCCTTCAGAGATCAGCATTAGCGAAACAGGGAGCCTTGTCAAAGAGATTTTCGAGAAAACCTTAAGAAAAGCAAAGACTTGGCTCATATATACAATCACTATCACCAATGTTGGTAATAAGGATTCTGAGAGCTTAAAAATGGGCATAAATAATTTGGATGACGTAAGCATAAAGAGAGGGAATAATCAATTATTAATCAGTAAAGCATACCTGTTTTGGGAGCCTCTTACACACGAGAAGCCTGAGTTTGAAAAAGGGGTTCTAACCATAGGTTCGATTACGCCAGGATCCACTGTTCGCTTGACTATATATAAGCGTATTGGCTGGTTTACAGGGAAGAAGGTGGTAACTATTGATGATATTCCCTATATATCAACCATCGATTACAGTGCGGGAATGGTACGTAACATTAATGAACCCCCGTTCCATGACGGAAGTATAAAAGCATTGCAACAGAAATTGCAAAAACAATACAGTGAAATAGTAGGAAATCCCTAACATGCACCTCCAACCGACTGCTCGCTTCGCTCGCAGCGGCTGAGGCTTGGCGTTGGGCCTATGAAAATTGCCTATTTAGTCGGCATGCGGTGACCCCGAAGCAGTGAGAATCTCAAGATGGAAGTGATCAGTCGCGGTTCCGAATGGCACCGATGGGAGCCGCATATCCATGCGCCCGGCACGATCCTTAATAATCAGTTTGGTGCTTCCGACCCGTGGAATTCCTACCTCACGACGCTCGAAGGCCTGGCGCCGGAGGTCGAAGCGGTCGCGGTCACCGACTACTACGTCACCGACACCTACGAGGAATTCCTCAAGCATAAGGCTGCAGGCCGACTGCCCGGGGTGTCCCTACTCTTCCCGAACATCGAGCTCCGCCTCGACGTGGCCGCGAAAACCGGCTTCGTGAACGTCCATTTGCTGGTCAGCCCTGAAGACCCCGAACACCTTTCGGAGGTTAAGCGTATCCTGAAGCGCCTGCAATTCCACGCCTTCAACGACCGCTTCGACTGCACGCGCGAAGAGCTGATCAAGCTAGGCAAACGCGCAGACTCGACCATTACTGACGACGGCGCGGCGCTCCGACACGGCGCCACTCAGTTCAAGGTCAACTTTGATCAGTTGCGAAAGGTCATCGAGGAGAGCGAATGGGCGAAGAAGAACATCCTGATCGCCGTTGCTGGCGGCGCCAGTGACGGCACTTCCGGCGTCCGTCAGGCCGCCGACGCCACCATGCGCCAGGAGATCGAGAAGTTCGCCCACATCATCTTCTCAAGCAGCCCAGCGCAGCGGGAATTCTGGATCGGCCGGCGAGGCCTTAGTGCCGAAGAACTGCGCTCGCGCTATGACGGATGCAAGCCGTGTCTCCATGGCAGCGATTCGCACGACCAGAGGTCCGTGGGGCAGCCCGTCGCCAATCGCTTCTCGTGGATTAAAGGCGCGCTGGAGTTTGACGCCCTGCGGCAGGCCTGCATCGATCCGGAGGGCCGGGCCTATGTCGGCGAGAAGCCGCCAAGCTCGGCCCTGCCGTCGCAGGTCATCTCGCATGTGCAGATCGAGCACGCGGATTGGGTGACCACTCCGGATATTCCGCTCAATCCCGGCCTAGTCGCCATCATTGGCGCGCGGGGATCGGGCAAGACGGCGCTGGCGGATGTGATCGCAGCTGGATGCGACGCAATAACTCCGGCTGGTTGGGATGCCGACGAAAACAACAGCCCATCTTTCCTTGCACGCGCGCGCAAACTGATCGGGCAAGCCACTGCGACACTGACCTGGGGCGGCGGCGCGATGGTGACGCGCGCGCTCGATGGACGCGACGCGAATGGCCATATGTGCTTCCCGCGCGCGAGGTATCTCTCACAGCAGTTCGTTGAGGAGCTATGCTCAGCCAAAGGTGTCTCCGATGGTCTCGTCGATGAGATCGAGCGCGTTATCTTCGAGTCCCACTCGCAGGACGAACGCGAGTGGGCGCTCGACTTCGCCGAGCTCCGCGAGCAACAAACCGCTCGCTTCCGACAAGCCCGCGAGCGCGAGGCGGAGGCGATCGGCGACATCTCCGACCGCATCGCCGCCGAGTTGGAGAAAGAGAGCCTCGTGGCCAGCCTGAGCAAGCAGGTCGAGCAAAAGAGGAAGCTGATTGACGGCTATACCGCTGACCAAGCCAAGCTGGTGGTCAAAGGCACCGAGGCGCAGGTCGACAAGCACACCCAGCTCAGCGAGGCGGCGCAGAAGCTCAAAAGCAAGATCCAAGCCTACGGCAATCAGCGCCGCACCTTCGTCGCTCTGCAGGATGAGGTTCGCAGCATGCGCGCCACCGGCGCGCCGGAAATGCTCCGCCAGGCCCAGGCGCGACACAACAACAGCGGCCTAGACGACACACAATGGGACGAGTTCCTGCTGATCTACAAGGGCGACGTGGACAAGAGCCTCACGGCCTATATCGCATGGGCCGACGACGAGGTTCGCAAGCTCAATGGCGTCGCGCCATTGCCCGGCGATCCCAATGTCGCCCTTTTTGCCGACGGCGCCGATCTCGCGACGCTCCCGCTTGCGCTGATCCTTGCAGAGATGACGCGACTTGAGGCGCTGTTCAGCGCGGACAAGCTAGTTCGTGAGCAATACACGGCGCTCACAAAGCGGATCGCGCAGGAGAACTCGGCGCTTCAGACCTTGGGAACTCGGCTCACTGACGCCCAGGGCGCCGCAGCACGACGTCAGAACCTGCAAACCGAACGCGACGACACCTATGGCCGTGTGTTCGAAGCCATCATTAACGAGCAAAACGCGCTGGCTGGCCTTTACGCACCGCTGATGGCGCGCCTTTCCACATCATCGGGAACGCTCAAGAAGCTGAGCTTTTCGGTCCGCAGGATTGCCGACGTCCAAACCTGGGGTTCGTTTGCCGAAGAGGAACTCCTCGACCGGCGCAAGACGGACCCCTTCCACGGTCGCGGCTCGCTGATCGCAGCCGCGACGGATGCGCTCAAACCCGCATGGGAAACGGGCTCGGCCGTAGAGGTTCAGGCCGCCATGACGGCCTTCATGGGGAAATACCTGAATGACCTCCTGTTGCACGCGCCATATGCCCCAACCCAGCAAGCTGAATTTCGGGCCTGGTCGAAGCAGTTCGCGCACTGGCTCTTCGGCACCGCACATATCGCAGTCCGCTACGAGATTTCCTACGACGGAATCGACATCCGCAAACTATCGCCAGGCACGCGCGGCATCGTCCTACTGCTGCTCTACCTCGCGCTCAGGGCAAACGCATCTAAAAATATTTAGAAAACAATGTGTTATGATGGCGAAAATTGAAGATCATATGATTTAATAGAGGGTTATTAAAATGGGAATGATCAGACCTATAAATGAAGAGGAAAAAGATACGACAATCGCCGGTCATTTTTCCGATCTGAACGACCCCCGTATCGACAGGACAAAAAGGCATAAGCTGGCTGATATCATAACGATAGCGATTTGTTCGACGTTATGTATGGGAGAGAGCTGGGATGCGATGGAGGAGTTTGGTCAAACCCATGAACAGTGGTTACGGAAGTTTTTGGAATTGCCCAATGGGATTCCCTCGCATGACACGTTCAATCGTGTATTTGCCCGTATTGACCCCGATCAATTCCGAACCTGTTTCATCTCCTGGGTGAAGTCGATAGAGCCGAAGTTTGATGGGGATATTATACCGATCGATGGGAAAACGGTGCGCAGATCGCATGATAGAGCTAATGGAAATAAGGCAATTCACATGGTGAGTGCGTGGGCTTGTCACTCATCGCTCGTATTGGGTCAACTCAAGACCGAAGAAAAATCAAATGAAATTACAGCGATACCAAAATTGTTGGATTTACTGGAGATCAAAGGCTGTGTAGTCAGTATCGACGCGATGGGATGCCAAAAGAAGATTGCGGAGAAAATTGTTGAAAAACAAGCAGATTGGGTATTTTCATTGAAAGGCAACCAGAGCACTTTTCATCAAGATGTCATCGCTTGGTTCGAATCGGTCGATCTCGACCAATGCTGCCGGGATGCGAGTGTTTTTCTTGAAAAGAAAGAGAAAAACCATGGTCGCCTGGAGACGCGTCGGTATTATTATTTCACTGATCATTCCTTAGGGCATTACGCCGAACAATGGAAAGGTTTCCGGGGTATCGGGATGGTAGAGTCGATTCGAGATGATGGAAAAAAAGTAACCACGGACCGGCGCTATTTCATTGCCAGCCTGTCAGGCGATGTTAAACGATTTGCCCAAGCGGTTCGCTCTCATTGGGGAATTGAGAATTCACTGCATTGGGTTCTGGATGTGTCCTTTTCCGAAGATGCCAATCGAACGCGAAAAGGTCATGCACCTGAAAACTATTCCATCCTACGGCACATTGCACTCAATATTCTCAGGAAAGATACGACCTCAAAGAAAAGCATTAAATTAAAGCGACTCCGTGCCGGCTGGGATACAGATTATCTTGAGCAGTTACTAGATGTCCTACAAGCGGCCTAAAATGGGAAATTTAGATGCGTTTGCCCTGACCTCGCGCTTGACGATTCCGACGACCGACCGTTGATCATCGACCAGCCCGAGGAAAACCTCGATCCCAAGTCCGTCTTCGACGAGCTGGTGGGGCTGTTCGTCGCGGCGAAAGCGAAGCGCCAGGTGATTATGGTCACACACAACGCCAACCTCGTGATCAACACCGACGCAGATCAGATCATCGTCGCCGAAGCTGGCCCGCACCCCTCAGGCGGTCTGCCTCTGATCACCTATGTCGCGGGTGGGCTGGAGGACGCAGCCATCCGCAAGGCGGTCTGTGACATCCTGGAAGGTGGCGAACCCGCATTTCGCGAACGAGCGAGGCGGCTTCGCGTCCGTCTTGATCGATAGGTTGAGAAACGATGGCGAGTCCGTCTAACGGAAATGTAGCCAAGCCGAATTGATGTGAAAATGGCCTCAAGCAATCGCCCAACAATAGGCTCGGCCCGACCGCCCATTGCGGTGCCGCCGCTGACGCGGGCGGCACCGCAATGAGCGGCGGGCCAGCCTTAACGTTAGACGAGGAACCCCACCAGAAAGCGCGCGACGATGAAAGTTATAGCAAATATTAACTTCAAAGGCGGAGTAGGGAAGACAACCGTTACTTGGCTTGTCGCGAAGTACGCTGCGCAGCAGGGCAAGAAAGTTCTCGTAGTTGATGCTGACGCGCAGATGAGCCTGACGATCGCTCTCTCTATCGATGAGAACAGCGGCAGCTTTCTTCCCGGGTTTGGGGCTTGGTATGAAACCCACAAGCAGAAGAACAAGACAATTCTGTACGCACTCGATAGCTATGACCAGTACGCTAACGGGAAAACAGCAATTCCCGCTGTGTACGAGCGGGATCGCCCGAGCGCGGCGCGAGCGCGTGTGGAAACCGCACAGGCGAACACAGGCTTCGCCACGAGACGACGCTGTTGTTCTGGCTGGCTGTTTGGTTACCCTCAAGACGTTCTTCAAGCACATTCGTTCACGGCCGTCGACTAGGAGGTGTCAGGCGGCAAGGGCAGCAGTGGCGGCTGGATAATGGAGCGATAGAGCGTGTCCCAATCGGGAATCAGGCAGAGATCGAAGCGCGCACGCAGTTTGCGCCACAAGCGCGTCTTGCTCTGCGCCGCCGTTAAGGCGGCCTGGAACAGCCGGCAGCCGCGCTGTTGGATCTGATCGATCAGAAACGCCAGCATCATCAGATGCATGAGCACGGTGCTGAGGTTGTTGTTGCCGTGACCGAAGTTGTGCTCGAAGTGATAGCCTTGGTTCTCGAGGGTGTTGAAGGTTTCGTTTTCGACTTTCCAGCGTGCGCGGGCTCCTCGCATCAGCGTCATGAGGTTGCTGTCATCAATGGTGAAATCGGTGACCCAGGAGAAGTGGGTGACCTTGCCGTCCGGGGTGTGTTCCCAGTACTCGAGGAAATTGACCTCGAGGTCGAAGTTGGACTCGTTCAGCGGTGCGCCGTTGAGATAGCGGAAACGGTGACGTACCCCCTTGGCGTCGGTGAACTCGACCTCGCGCGTCTCGGGCGTGGCCGCCACCCAAGCGAACAAGTGGGTGTGATCGCTCGGCTTGGCGCCGAGGATGAAGCGCAGATTCAGTTCCTGCAACTGGCGGATGTGCGGGGCATTGGAGGCGAGGGCGTCTTCGACGACGATCAGCTTCAGATGCGGATGCGCGCGGCGCAGATCCGCCAGCAGGCGCTTGGCGGCGTTGCGCTCGCAGTCATTCTTGCGCGCGCCGTCTTGCTTGAGGATCGGCTCGGGCGCCAGCGGGAACACCTCGCTGTGATCGGGGTGTACCAGCACCGCCCCGAGCATCTGGTGATAGTAGGTCGTGGTGCCGTTGCGGTGGTGCTTCTCCCCGCACTGCGGGCAATGCACCTTGGTCGAGGAGAAATACCCGGTGCCGTCGAGTGAGAGCAGGTAATGGCCATCAAGGTATTCAAACCCCTCCAGCCCCTTGCCGCGCTGCAGGTCTGCAAACAGCGCCTTGTACAGCGGGAGCAACTGGCTCGGATCGAATGCATCGAGACGTTCGCGAAAGCGGGTGTCGCTTGGTGCCCGTTCGATCCCGTAGAGCGCGTGCAGATTCGCCCGCGTGGTCTCTTCCCGACTGTCGTGCTCGAATTGCAGCAGCGAAGGATACTTCAGCCCGAACAACGCCAGTCCCGACATCAGATAATCGACCAGCGTAATCTTGCCATCGCACGGGTCGGGAATCTTCGCAAAAAACCGCCGCGCCTTGTTCAGCAGCCCGGCGGCGCTGAGTTGTTTGCGTGAAATCGGAGCACTCATCAGTATCTGCCTCGCAACTTCAAGTCTGCGCGACAGTATACCGATTCAGAGACGAAAGTTTACGAAGAACTATTTTCGAAGACTCGCCAACACGCGGTTTTTAAAGCAGAATTATTTTCGGCGGGAATTGCTGAAGTTTTAGCAATCAAGGCACGTGTAATGGTCGGATCGTTCTCGGATAAGATCTAGCAAAATCAATGCTCAGCGGATCTGCATCTGCTTGATGACAGCGCGTATGCCTGGATGTTCGAGCAGTTCGCGAAAACGCGGATGCTGGCTAATCGCATTGAGATTGCCGGATGCGATGAGCCCTTGCAATTGTGGGTCGGATAGGGCCTGTTGTAGCGCCGGATCATCTTGCAGCGCCAAGATCATCTGCATCAGGTCGGCATTGCCGAGCATCTGTCGCTTAAGCGATTCGATCTCGGCACCGTAATCGCTGATTGGACTGATGGTTGGATTGGCGGCTGGATTGATTGAGCCAACGTCTGCTGGTGTTGTGCTGTCATTGGATCGGATGGCACGAATGCGGGAGGCTTCGATGTCCAGATTTCCGAGGCTGGAGGTACGAATGCGATAGATGCCATCGTGCATACCCAGCACCTCACCGATGACGATACTGCCGTCCGTCAGTTCCAGATGGCTTGTATCCCCAGCCATGGCCGAGCAGATGGATGACATCAACACAAACCAAAGCAAGCATGCAGGCCATGAGTTCAAGGCTTTGGCCGGTTGAGCCTGGCGCCGGTGAGATAGGTGCATTGCCATTGCTCCAGTTGCGATCAGTCGAGGCCCATGATGTCGCGCAACTCGGCGCTGCTGATCACATGACAGTAGATCATGTTCAGGATTGCCAACTCCTGGCGGTGCAACTCGTCAGTGCCCGCGGCGCAACAATCCTCCACCAGGATCACATTGAAACTCTCGTCTGCCAGACTGCGTACCGTGGAGCTGATGCATTGGTCGGTATAAATGCCGGTTACGATGACATTGCGAATGCCTATGTTGTTCAGCACCAGGCGCAGATTGGTGCCGGTCAACGCGCTGTCGGTGGTCTTGGTAACTAGGATTTCGCCAGCGGCAGGGGCCAATTCCGGAATGATTTGCGAAGCCTCGCTGGTCAGCGGCATGAGCAAATTGTTCCAGCCAGGCATCTTCTGGCTTAACGAGCGATCGCGCCCATCCTCCAGCAGGCAGGCGATGCGTGCGTGCATTACATCCATGCCCTTGGCGCGGAAACTGGTTTGCAGTCCGCGCAGCCTAGGGATTACGATCTCGTGCATGCGCTGATGAAATCCTGCCCAACGGGCTTTTTCCGCAGCATCGTCGTGCACGACCATGCCATAATTTTGCACGTCGATGCACAGCAGAGCGGTCTCCTCTGGCGGTAGAACCAGATCCTCGGGCTCCGGGGCGCCTTGGTAATAGAAAGAACGGTGTGCAGTTTTCCAGGACATCATAAAGCCTTTGATGTTTGTTGCGGCATAACAGCAAAGTGCGCTTTGCCGGATGGTTGAATCATGGCTCAGCGCGTCTTCATCATCATCGGGTCATGGCCGTTGCTTTTCAGCCGCGACTTGAGGGCGTTGGCGTCGGCCTTGGCGTAGCTGCCGGTGCGTACACGGTGGTAGGTTTGGCCGCTTTCTATGGTAACGGTTTGGATACTGGTCTGAATACCGAGCATTGCCAGCTGCGCCTTCAGCCGTTCCGCATCGCTGTTCTTACGGAATGAGCCCACTTGCAACACATAGCTATTCGGTCCGCTGCTGGTTTTTGGCATGGATGGTGGTGGCGTTGCCTTTGCCGTTTGTACTGGCGGCTGGACGGCTGCTTGGGCAGATGCTGGGGCGGGTTGTTGGCCTGGAGGTGGCAATGCCACTGGTTCTGGTGCGCGCTCCGCGGGCACCACGACCTCTTCTTGCGGTAGCAGGCTGTAGAAGTCGAATTTGGGCGGTTGCGCTGGCTGCCCCTCCGCGGCATCAGCCGCGGTCAGCTCACCGGGCGTCTGCAATGCCGGTGGCTGCTCCGCCGTCATCCAGGCGAGGCCGACACCGAAGGCGCCAAACAGGCCTCCGAGCAGGAACCAAAAGGCGCAGGTGCCGCGCCGCGTCTGACTCTTCTTACGTGGTCGCGGTGGTGCACCTTTGCGATAGTCAAGAGTCATGTCGTTGCTTCTCCAGTCGATTCGATTGCTTGGCAATGATCTGGGGGTAAAGATCTGGGGCGATGATCGCTTGATTGTTCGAACAATAGACAGCGGCGCATTCGAACATCGGCTTTGTGTTGACCGGCGGATCGGGCCGGGTCACATCTGCTCGGGCGCGGAGACTCCGATCAGAGCGAGTCCGTTGCGCAGCACCTGGCGTACCGCCAAAATCAGCTTGATGCGCGCATCGCGCAACTGCGGGTCATCTACCAAGAATTGGTGCGCGTTATAGTAGGCATGGAAGTCATTGGCCAACTCCCGCAAATAATGCGTCAACTGATGTGGCTCCTCTTTCAGCGCAGCGCTCTCGACTACGTCCGAATAACGGGACAGGGCCTTCAGCAGGGCCTGTTCATGGCCCTGAGTCAAACGCTCCAGGTTCGCAGTGCCGGCTGTGGGGTCGATCGCGATTCCGCGGTCCGCGGCCTGGCGCAGCACGCTTTCGACCCGCGCATGGGCATACTGAACGTAATACACCGGATTGTCCGCGGACTGGCTCTTGGCCAGATCCAGATCGAAATCCATGTGTTGCTCGCAGCGGCGCATGACATAAAAGAACCGCGCGGCGTCGCGGCCGACCTCGTTGCGCAACTGGCGCAGGGTCACAAAATCCCCCGAGCGGGTGGACATCTGCACCTTCTCGCCACCACGGTAGAGTGCCGCGAATTGGACCAGTAACACATCCAGACGATCGGCATCGTCGCCGAGTGCGGTCAGCGCTGCCTTCACCCTTGGAATGTAGCCGTGATGGTCGGCACCCCAAATATCGATCACGCGTTCGAAACCGCGTTCCAGCTTATCCATGTGATAGGCGATGTCGGATGCGAAATAGGTCGTCTGGCCGTTGTCGCGCATCACGACCCGATCCTTTTCGTCACCAAAAGCAGTGGATCGAAACCAAAGAGCGCCGGCGTCCTCGTAGATCTGATCGGCATCCCGCAGCCTCTGTATCGCAAGGTTGACGGCGCCGCTTTCGGTCAACGAACGTTCTGAATACCATTCCTGATAGTGAATGCCGAACTCGCCGAGGTCGTTGCGGATATCGTCCAGAATGGTGTTCAGGCCGAGTTCGAAAACCAGGCGATAGCGGTGGTCGCCGAGCAGGCGCTTGGTGTTGGCGATCAGTGCGTCGATATGCGCCTCTTTGTCGCCGTTGGCTTGGCCTTCGATTTGGTCTGGAGGCAGACTCTTGTAGACCTTGGCGGCGTTAATGCGATAGCTGTCACCATGCTCGCGATGCAAGGATGCAGCGATGTCCCATACATAGTCGCCATGATAGCCATTGCTGGGAAAGTCCAATTCCTCGCCGCATAATTCCAGATAGCGCAACCAGACCGACGTGCTTAGGATATCCATTTGCCGGCCGGCATCATTGACGTAATACTCCCGGTGGACATCGAAACCTATCGCCGCCAGCAGATCCGCCACCACTGCC
Source organism: Thiohalocapsa sp. PB-PSB1 (assembly GCA_016745215.1). Lineage (GTDB taxonomy): Bacteria > Pseudomonadota > Gammaproteobacteria > Chromatiales > Chromatiaceae > Thiohalocapsa. Next base: position 199,814 of record CP050890.1, on the reverse strand, counting down.
CCGTAGGCGGCGCCACGACCATGGCCGACATGCAACGGACCCGTTGGGTTGGCAGACACGAATTCCACCTGCACGCGCTTGCCTTTGCCAATGTTGGAGCGTCCGTACCAGGCACCCTGGTGCAGAATCTCCGGCACCAAACCATGGTAGGCATCGTTGCTCAGTCGAAAATTGATAAATCCAGGACCCGCGATTTCCACTCGATCGATCAGTGGCGATGCCGGCAATGCCGCCACCAGTCGCTCGGCCAGCTCGCGCGGCTGACAGCGCGCGCGCTTGGCCAGCACCATCGCGAGATTGGTTGCGAAGTCGCCATGGGCGGGGTCTCGGGTGCGCTCGATTTGCGCGATCGGAGCGCTTTGATTGTCGTCAAGGACGCCTTGGTCGCGCAGGATATCGAGGGCGCTGCCAACCAGCTTGATGAGTTCAGACTTCATGGACTGCTCAGTGTTCGAGTTCGGAAATGATGGACGCTGGAAGAAATTTCCGCAATCGGCGCCAAGGATACCGGAAACCGGTACATCGGGCCTGCCTCGCGACCCTGTGTCTGGATCTGCCAGACGAACATTTGGTGTTGACGCCGAGATGCGATGCCTGTTCGGTTTGTTCAAACTCTGCTAGAGAATGCCGGTTATCATCCGTGAGCAGGTCGCAGCCGCAAGCAAGTTACCCTGAGTTGTTAGGAAATTATACAGTTCCGGGCTGCAAGCACTGATGCCGGATAAACCTCGAGAGGGCATCACCCCCATTCGAAGCTCTCAACCACGATCACGCCCTGAGCCTCGAATTTCTCGCGGATAGTCGCGCGTGCGTAGTGCGTGACCAGCAGCGGCACTGTCGTCAGCCCATAGGCCTCGCGCGCAAGTTCCTCGTGTGCTCGCAGCTGTACGAGCTTGTTGGTGTCCTGCAATCGCAGTGCGGACTCCCCGACGATCACCACGGGTTGTTTGTCACGCTCGGCATGGGCTAGAAAATTGATTTCTTCGCCTTGCAACGTGGTGCGCACGAACCGTTCGGTGACGCGGATGCCACGCTCCTCCAGCAACTTCGGTAATTGCCGATAGGCCTCGTTTTCTAGGGCATAGGCGGTGCTGCGGGTTACCCCGCCGATCTGACGACGGGTGTCGGCGAGAGAGCGACCCAGAACGCCGAGCTCGCGTTGGGTCTCGGCCTGAGCGAGGGCGAGCTGCTCCATATGCATCTCGGTGCGCTGCTGGGCTGCGGTGAGATCGTTCGTTCGTTCGGCGAGCTGACCCATGCTCGCCTCAGTGCGCTGTTGGGCCTGGGCGAGGCCGTCCATGCGCTTGGCGAGCTGCCCCATGCTTGCCTCGGTGCGCTGTTGGGCCTGGGCGAGGCCGTCCATGCGCTTGGCGAGCTGCCCCATGCTTGCCTCGGTGCGCTGCTGGGCCTCGGCGAGTCCGTCCATGCGCTTGGCGAGCTGCCCCATGCTTGCCTCGGTGCGCTGCTGGGCCTCGGCGAGGCCGTCCATGCGCTTGGCGAGCTGCCCCATGCTTGCCTCGGTGCGCTGCTGGGCCTGGGCGAGTCCGTCCATGCGCTCGGCGAGCTGCCCCATGCGTGCCTCGGTGCGCTGCTGGGCCTGGGCGAACTGCTCCATGCGCGCCTCGGTGCGCTGCTGGGCTTGGGCGAGCTGCCCCATGCGCGCCTCGGTGCGCTGCTGGGCTTGGGCGAGCTGCCCCATGCGCGCCTCGGTGCGCTGCTGGGCCTCGCCGAGAGACGCGACGACCGCGCGCAGATCGGCGAAGTCGTCATGGGTGACGGTGACAGCGCGCTGTTGCTCGATCTCGTCCAGGATCGCTAACAGCACCTGTCGCAGGGCTGGATCGACGGTCTCGAGCTGGCGAATGAGGGCAACGCTATAGGCCACGGATTAAGTTCGGGATGATTCGTATCAATAAACCTTAGCATAGCGCATGCAGGCTTTGAATAGGCATGCAGTGCCCAAGCCGACGTCGATCTGGCCAGTGTCGAGATAAAAGTTTGTGCCGCGCTACAAGCTCTCCTGCGGATCTACATCGATACTCCAGCGCAAATGCCGCGGCGTCGGCAGCGTTCGCAGTCGTGGCAATAAAGTGCCGAGTAGCCGCTGCAATGTGCCGCGATCAGGTGCCTGCAGCAGCAGCTGGGCGCGTATGCGCCCGGCACGGCGCTCCATCTGCGCCGGCGCCGGTCCCCACAGCTCGACACTGGGTGGCGCCAGCGGCTGCGCGGTGGCGAGGGCTTGGCGCAAAAAGCTCAGGGCTTCCTCTGGCTTCGGGCTGTCCGCGCGCAGCAGGGCCTGATGGCTGAAGGGTGGCAATCTGGCCTCGGCGCGCTCGGCCAGGGCGTCGTCGGCAAAGGCGCCGTAGCCGTCGTGCAGCAGTCGCGTCAGCAGCGGATGGCGAGGATGACGGGTCTGGAGCAGGACCGTGCCTGCTCGCTCGGCACGCCCGGCACGCCCGGCCACTTGGAGCAATAATTGCGCCATCCTCTCGGTGGCGCGGAAGTCACTGCCATACAGCCCCTGATCCAAGTCCAGGATACCAACCAGCGTGATACCTGGGAAATGATGCCCTTTCGCCAGCATCTGAGTGCCTAGCAGGATGCGGAACTCGGCGCGTTCGGCAGCGGCCAGCAGACGCTCCAGTTCGCCCTTGCGCCGAGTGCTGTCACGGTCGATGCGCGCCAGCGGGATGCCCGGAAAGCGTTGTCGCAGACTGTCTTCGACCCGCTCGGTGCCTTGGCCCAGGGGGCGTAGGTCCGGCGATTCACAATAAGGGCAGCGCGCTGGGCGCACCAGCATCAAACCGCAATGATGACAGAGCAACTGGTCGCGCTCGAGATGCAAGGTCATGCGCGCATCGCACTGTTGGCATTCGCTGATCCAGCCGCAGTCATGGCAGGTCAATACCGGCGAGAAACCGCGCCGGTTCAGAAACAGGAGCACCTGATTGCCAGCGCTGATCTCCTGCTCCATGCGCGTCAGCAATGCATGGCACAGTCCGGTTTCCAATGGTTGCGAGCGAATGTCCGCGATCAGAATGCGCGGGGCAATCGCGGCGCCCGCGCGCTGTGGCAAACGCAGCGGCCGATAGCGCCCGAGCCGGGCGTTGTGCAGCGACTCCAGAGACGGTGTGGCGGAGCCGAGCAATACTGGGCAGGCGGTGACCTGGGCGCGCCGCACCGCCAGGTCGCGAGCGGAGTAGCGAAAACCCTCCTGTTGCTTCAATGATAGATCATGTTCTTCATCGACAATAATCAGGCCCAGATCCGGTAGGGGGGTGAACACTGCCGAGCGTGTTCCCAAGGCCAGCCGTGCGCGCCCGCTGGAAGCTTGTTGCCAAGCAAGCTCGCGCTCGCGTTTACTCAGGGAGGAATGCAGCACAGCCATGGGTACGTCAATGCGTTGGGCAAAGCGATCGTAGAGCTGTGGTGTCAGGCCAATCTCAGGCACCAGCACCAGGACTTGTTGGCCGAGCCGGAGGGCGTCGCCGATCAGGCGTAGATAGACTTCAGTCTTGCCGCTGCCGGTAACGCCGTCGAGCAGAAAGCAGCCAAAACCGGTCGTCTCGCGTACCGCGCACACCGCGGCCTGTTGATCCGGATTCAGCTCGAGGGATTGGATTGATGGATACGATTTGTCTGCGCTAGATTCAGCAGCGGTATTGGTGCTGTGATTGTCAATATGGCAACGTTCGATCAATCCCTTCTCGGCCAATGCTCGCAGGGCCGCGCCACAGTTGCCGAGATGCTGGCGCAAGGCGGCATCGTTCATGCCTTTCGGATGCGCATCGAGCAACGCGAGTATCGCTGCCTGGCGTGGTGCGCGTTGCTGAATGTGCTGACGCTGCTCGTAGGCTGCCGGCACTGCAGCAACACGCCAGCCGGGGGGCGCGTTGTGCAACAACGCCTCAGGGCGTCGCAAGCGAGCGGGCAGGGCGCTGAATAGGGCTTCGGCCGGACTGCTGCGATAATAACTCGCTGCCCAAAGAACGAAGCGTAGGTCTTCGGCGCTGAGCAATGGGTAAGGATCCAGCAGGGTCTCAATGCGCTTAAGCCGGTCCACAGCCAGGCTGGTGGTTGTGCTGATGGCCGTGACCATGCCAATGCGACGACCGCGACCGAATGGCACCAGCACGCGCATGCCGGGTAAGATCGCAATATCGCCTGCTGGATAGGGGGGCAAATAGTCGAATAATTCCGCGACCGGTGCTGCCACCGCGACCTGAATATAGGTTCCGTTGGCATCGGTGGTCTTCATTGATCGTACATCTTGAGACTTTAAACTAAGTCGATTTGGGAATACGTTAGCTGAGTCTGCAAATGCCTTGCCAAGGCCCGATAGGCGTGTATTATGGCCAATAAATCATGACCGGTGTCCTGTGATGGTATCCTTGAACCAACAGGTGTTGCGCACCGATCTAGCGGGCATGCCGCTGGAATGGGTGAACTACAAAGTAGCCGCCAGGCTGTATTTCCTGGGGCAGGTAGCCTATACGTGCGGCAGTTCCCTGATTCGTCTACACGGCGGCATCAACGCCTTAACGCGTCAACAAAGCGTGATGGAAATTCACTCTATCATCGCTACCCATGGCACGCACCACGCGCGTAACAAACTACGTCAGGACTACGCCCCGCCGTTATCCAACCGTACCTTGTTCCAGCGTGATAATCATCTCTGTCTCTACTGCGGCGGGCATTTTTCCGCGCGCAATCTGTCGCGCGATCACGTCCGCCCGATCAGTCAAGGCGGCGTTGATTGCTGGAACAATGTCGTCACTGCCTGCGTGCGTTGCAACAACTACAAGGCCGGGCGGACACCGGAGAGAGCGGGCATGCTGTTGCTGGCAGTTCCGTTCACACCCACCCATGCCGAGTACATTTATTTAATGGGCCGCAACGTGTTGGCAGATCAGATGGCCTTTTTAAGCGCGCATTTTCCACGTACCAGCCCGTTATTGCGACGCATCAAACAGGGCTGATACCAGCAATCGAGGCGAGACTTGAAACACCTGAAACAGATTGCCGCGCGCATCAGCGAGGTATCCGGCAAGCCGTTTGAACCGCATTCGAACCGCAGCGTCGGTGGCGGCTGTATCAACAGCGCGCTGCTGCTATCCGATGGCACGACCCGTTGGTTCATCAAACTCAATCGCGCTGAACTCCTGGACATGTTCGATGCAGAACTGGATGGCTTGGCAGCGATGGCCGAAACCGAAAGCATTCGCGTGCCGATCCCTTTGTGCACTGGTATTGCCGGGGAGCAGTCCTTTATCGTAATGGAGTATATCGCTCTGGGTTCTCAGCGCTCCAGCAGCGTTGCCGCGGCCGGTGAGCAGCTTGCGGCCATGCACCAGGCCACCGCCGAGCGCTTTGGCTGGCATCGGGACAATACCATCGGTTCGACTCCACAGCGCAATGCTTGGCAGTCATCCTGGATTGCATTCTGGCGCAGTGAAAGGCTTGGTTTCCAACTCGACCTTGCCAGGCGCAACGGCTACGGAGGGCAGCTTGCACGGCGCGGCGAGCGGCTGTTGCAGGAGTTCCCGGCGCTGATCGACCATGATCCAACGCCGTCCTTACTGCATGGCGACCTGTGGGGCGGCAATTTTAGTACGGCCGAGGACGGCAGCCCGGTAATCTTCGATCCTGCCTGTTATTTAGGCGATCGCGAGGCGGATCTTGCCATGACCGAACTATTCGGTGGCTTTGGTGCCGATTTTTATTCGGCCTATCGGGCGGCCTGGCCCCTCGCTCAAGGATATGGTACGCGCAAGACGCTCTATAACCTTTATCATATTCTGAACCATCTCAACCTGTTCGGCAGCGGCTATCTGGGCCAGGCGGAGAGCATGATCGAGCGGCTATTGGCAGAGATCGGCTGATCGTCTGGCAGAAATCGGCTGATCGTCAGTGCAAATACCGCATTCGGGTGGTGCGTCAACCGATTGCAATCCATAGCGCTTGGTCTCCCCCAGGCCAGGCAATGCATGTACAAGTCTAAAATACCTGCCCGCTCTGCTTGGTCTGGATATCATTTTTGTTGCCGTTGTGTTAAAAACATCTGCAATGCCGTATCGAACCCAAGTATGTGTTGACCTAGTCCGAGCTGTTCCCCCGAATGTCCCGCGAGTTATTGATTTTGCGCCATGCCAAGTCCGACTGGGGCGTCCGTGCGGCAAACGATTTTGATCGGCCGCTTGCCAAGCGCGGCATCAAAGATGCACCCACAATCGGGGCTTGGATGTACCGCGAGGGTTTGGTACCGGACCATTTTGTCAGCTCGCCGGCGCGGCGTGCGCGGGATACGGCGCTCAAGGTCTGCAAAGCGCTTGACTTCAAAAAAAAGCATATCCTTTGGGACGATACCATTTATGAAGCGGATCTGGACGCCCTCCTCGGCGTACTTCATCGTGTGCCTGCAAAGGCTGCAACGGTATTGCTAGTCGGTCACAACCCGGGGATGGAAGACCTGGTGCGCTTTTTGATCGGTGACGACCTGGACGAACCCGTGGACGGTAAGCTGTTGCCCACCGCGACCTTGGCCCGGCTGGAGATGCCGAACGACTGGTCCAGTTTGGAGTTGGGCTGTGCATCCATCATCGCCGTGGTCCGCCCGAAAAAGCTGAAAGAGTAATCCTGCTGCAGATCCCCGTCATCGCCGGTCATTGTCGGCAGCAGAATCGTCTTCGGCGGCTCCCAAATCGCTTTTGGCTCTAGTCGCTTTGGATCCTATGCTCTGCTGCGGAAGTCGCGAGACCGCTTGCAGTCGTTGTCGTCATCGTGGTCGTCATCGATAACCCACGATGAGCGATCACGACAACGACAAACAGCAGAAATGGTGGCAGGACATCCGCACCGCTGCACTAGTCACTTTGGGCTGGTCGATGTAAATGTCGCACTGCGGCAACCATATAATCCGCAGCGCGCCTGATTTGACTGTTCGCGAGCCGGTTATTGCCCGCACGCGGTGGCATCTTATATTTGCCTTGCTCGTCTTTGATGCCATTGATCGGCCCCTTGTAGAGCGCTGGCATACCCTTTGCCAATCGGGGCTCCCAGTTGGCATAGTCGGTTACGGCTGGTGCACCCGCGCTACCGAGTAGATGGCAAGCGCGGCAGGTACCCATCCAGATGGAGCGGCCTTCGGCCAGCGCTGGATTGTCAAAGCTGGGCATCTCCGGCCCATCCTGGGGGCCGCTCTTTTCGGTTTCGCAGCCGGCGAGCAACAGCGTGATAGCCAGCATGGTGGCCAGGATAGCGTCGTTGGGATTGATCATCAGCTATACGAACAAATCAAAGGTGGGCTGTAGGATGCCATACTGGAGGCGGAATAAAGACCCCATCTCAAACAATGGCTACGCTGTATATTCGTGGTGACCAAGCCATATCTGATGTTATCGCTTCACTTCAACAGCAATGAACAGTCACTCGTTACATGATGTTTTGCACCATCCGAGCTGAGATCTCACGCACCGGGTTGCTGACCGCACATAACCTCATTCCGGTGCCTTGGCTGGCTGCCACACTGATGCTAGTCCTGACCACATCGGCAATCGCGCAATTGCCGGTTCAAACGCTCGCACGCCCGCCGGCACCTGTCATTGCGGCCGGAGATGTCGAACCCAACGCCGCCGTACTCTGGGTGCAGTCGGAGCGAGTCGGTACCGTCGTCGTGGAGTTGGCAACGCCGAATGACAGCGATGAAATGCCGCGCAGATTCGAGCGCCAGGTTGATTCGGATTCGGATTTTACCGCCAAGATTCGGGTTCAAGGGCTGATACCAGGCAGCCAGCAGCGCTGGCGTGCCGCCTTGATCGCAGCGCCAGAGCCGGCGCTTGGCGAGCTGCAATCGGATGCCGCGTTAGCAATGACCGAACAGACGCTGATATCGGCCCCAGGATCGACTTTATCCAACCAGGCATCGGCCCTGGCATCACACCGAATCTCCGCTGCTGGGGGGGAGACCCATTCGACCCGCGCACAAGCACAATCCGAGCAAGAAGACGAGATTATCGGGGAATGGGCAATTGGCTCTTTTCGCACACCACCCGATGCTTATGTTGCCACCGCGATACGTTTCATCTGGGGCGGCGATCTGGGCGGGCAGAATGTTTGTCGCGATTCCGAGCAGGGTTTTGAAATCTTTGCCGCCATTGACGCATTGGCGCCGGATCTGTTCGTTGCTGCCGGCGACATGATCTATGCTGACGGTCTATGCGATGCCTCGGGACGCTATGGCAATCCGCAGATTCCTGCCAGCTTTGGCAAGGCCACCGATCTGGATGGATTCCGCGCCCATTGGCGCTACAGCCGCGCTGATCCCGGCTTGCGCCGTGTACTGGCAGAGACCGCCTATTTCCCGACCTGGGACGATCACGAAGTGGTCAACGATTTTGGCCCGTTGCATGACACGCGCGACAGGCCGCCCTATCGTGCCGGCGAGCATCTGCTGCCCCTGGGGCTGACCGCGATGCTGGAGCAAAATCCCATCGGCGAAGACCCGCGCACACCGAAACGGCTGTATCGTGCAGTGCGTTGGGGCCAGCATCTGGAGCTGCTGTTGCTCGACACACGTCAGTACCGCGATGCCAACTCGGCTCCGGACTTGCCGCAGCGGCCCAAAACCATGCTCGGGCGTGAACAGCTTACCTGGCTGCAGCAGAGATTGACGCACTCCGATGCCACCTGGCTGGCGATCGTATCCAGTGTGCCCTTGGCCATTCCGACCGGCTGGCCACCCGAAGCCGGTCGCGACGGCTGGGCGAGCCTTGACGGGGAGGGTGGTTTCACACGTGAACTGCTTGCGATACTCGAGCATGCGGCAGCCAATGGCCGCAACAACCTGGTATTCATCAGCGCCGATGCGCACCATGCTGCGGCATTTCGCTACCGACCATTTCCGCAACGCCCGGATTTCGTCGTACATGAGTTCATCAGTGGCCCTCTGAGTGCTGGCATCGAGGGCAGTACCGAGTTCGCGCTGAACAGCGAGCTTATCACCGAGCGATTGTTTCTGCATGCGCCCGAGTCTCGCGATGCAGTGGTCGACTACGCTGATGCACGTCATTGGTTTACATTCGGCGAGATCGCCATTGAAGAAACCGGCGAATTGACCGCCAGCTTGCGCGGGATCGATGGCAAGGCGCTGTATACCTTACGACTCACCCCGCCATCGGCGACCCGGCTTGCCATGCCGGCGCCGGATATGATCCTGGGTTTGAATTGCAAGCATCGTTCGTCTCTGCCGCGAGCCTTTTAGGTTCGGTCAGTCATTCCCAGCCTGTTAGGTTTCTGTCAAGCGTCATGGTCAGGTTCGTGTAAACCGTCAGAGCAAAGTCGGTTTCGCGAGGGCGTCTGACCTCCCCGTGAGACCGTCTCTTGCGCGGACCCTGCTCCACCTCCCTGTTTCACTTCCCACCAACCCGGCGAGACTTATCTGTTACCATGACATAGCAATCAAGCCCATGCAGCATACTTTGTCGCTGACCATGGAATTGCATGCACATCACGATGAATAGCTTACAGCACGGGCATTCCTTTACGCAGCCAACCACCGGCTCCCTGTGGTTGGTGTTCCCATGCGTCGTCCAAGTTTTCCGACCGCTGGTCTCGTTCCTGATCCTGCTGGGGCCGATTCTTTTACTTTCTGGCTGTGGCGAACAGCAGGAAACGCCATCCGAGGCATTGTCCACGGCAGCTGACGACAGTCCCTTGGAGCATGCTGTTAAACATCTCGACCCAACCTATATCTGCCCTATGCATCCACAAATCGTCAAGGGCGAACCTGGAAATTGCCCAATTTGTGGCATGCACCTGATGGAGCAGAAGTCCGAGCAGCATTCAGTCTTGCAGCCAGCCGCAGATCTAGACCCAGGCAGCAGCAGTCGCCCGCCGGTATCGCTGACGTCCGCCATCGTCCAAACCCTGGGCGTACGCAGCGCGCGAGTAGAGCGCGGCACATTGCAGAAATCGATCGATACGGTCGGGCGCATCGAATATGATGAGGCAAGGCTTGCCCATGTGCATCCGCGTGCGGACGGCTGGATCGAGACGCTTCGCCTACGCGCCGAGGGCGAGCCGGCGCGGCGCGGCCAGAGCCTGGCAGAACTCTATGCGCCGGATATCCTATCGGCCCAGGTCGATTTTCTGTTGTCCCGCCAGGGTGGTCATCCCGGCCAGCGCCGAATCAATGCCGATAATGCGCGCAACATCTTGCGTCTACTGGATGTTCCAGACGACATCATCCGCGAGATCGAACAAAGCGGCAAGCCGCGCAATCGCATCCCGGTGCGCGCGCCAATCGACGGTATTGTCACCGAGATGACCGCCCGCGAGGGCATGTACGTGACCAAAGCGAGCCCCATGTTCACCATTGCCGATCTGAGTCAGGTTTGGGTGATGGTGGATGTCTACGAGCATCGGATCGACTGGCTGGCCGTCGGGCAAAGTGCGCGAATGACCGTGCCGGCAAGGCCAGGACGAAGCTGGGAAGGCAAAGTAGACTACCTGTATCCGGAGCTGGACCCACACACGCGTACGCTCCAGGTGCGGCTGGTGTTCGCAAACCCGGGTTTGGTGCTGAAACCCAATATGTTCGCCAATGTCGTCATCAACGTCGGAGCACAGCGCGATGTGCTGAAGATCCCGGCCGAGGCGCTGATTGTCACGGGCGAACGCGAGACTGTTGTCAAATTGCTCGCTGACGATGGTAACGGTAGCCGCTTCCAGCCGGTCGACGTGCTCACCGGCATGCAGTATGCCGGCGAGGTGGAGATTCTGTCCGGGCTTGACCAGGGCGATCAGATTGTCACCTCCGGGCAGTTCCTGATCGACTCCGAGTCGAACCTGCAGGCGAGTTTTACGCGGCTATCGGGTGCCGATGTCCAAAGCGCGGATGCCATGCCTGGGAAGCACATGCATTGATTATGAGTTAGCCGATTGCTGCAGAGAAATAGCCCAACTGGCGCCGGAATCTCGTTCGCCTTCGCGAAGCGGAAACCCACCTATGGTCGCTCCATGGGCGAGTTGCCTCAACGTCGATGCCGGACGAGAAGACAAGCCAGGTGGTAGGTTTCTCGACAGAAATCGCCTTAAATGAGGATTCGGAAACAACCCGCGCATCCTCTGCAATCCAGCCGCTCGGGCAAGACGCGCGTCTCGGGCAAACGGCATTACGCATGTGTCAACCCTCACCGAACAGCTCGATAATCGCGTACAGCAGGCACAAACAGCGGGATGGGCGGGGCCGAGAGCTAGGGCCTGTTGTCCAACGCGCCGCACGTAACCCGCTGCCCGCTGGTCGGTCGTGAGCGTCGCTGCAATGGAGCCAAGCCCATGCGCAATCTGATCCTCTGGTCCATCAACAACCGGGTTCTGGTTCTGATTGCCGCGGCCACTCTGTTGGTCTGGGGCATGCTCTCCGTCAAGCAGACGCCGATGGATGCGATTCCGGATCTGTCGGACGTACAGGTGATCGTCAAGACCCAATATGCAGGGCAGTCGCCGCGCGTGGTCGAAGAGCAAGTCACCTATCCCATCACCACCACCATGCTGTCGGTGCCGGCGGCCAAGACTGTGCGCGGCTACAGCTTCTTTGGCGATTCCTACGTTTATGTCATCTTCGAGGACGGTACCGATCTCTATTGGGCGCGCTCGCGGGTACTGGAGTATTTGAATCAGGCTGCCGCTGAATTGCCGGATGGCGTGCAGCCGCGCATCGGCCCGGACGCCACCGGCGTCGGCTGGATCTACAGCTATGCGCTGATCGATCGGAGCGGCCAACACGACCTGGCGCAATTGACCAGTCTGCAGAATTGGTTTTTAAAGTTCGAATTGTCCAGCGTGCATGGCGTGTCCGAGTTGGCGACCGTTGGCGGCATGGTGCGTCAGTACCAGATTGTCGTCGATCCCGACAAACTGCGTGCCTATGGCATTCCGCTGGGACGCATCTCGGAGGCGGTGCGCAATGCCAATCGCGAGGTCGGTGGCTCGGTGCTGGAATTGGCCGAGGCCGAATACATGATCCGCACCCGCGGTTATCTGACCTCGTTAATGGACATCGAATTGATCCCAATCCAGGTCGGAGCGGACGGCACGCCGATCCTGTTGCGCGATCTGGCGCGGGTGCAGATCGGTCCGGAAATGCGCCGCGTGGTCGCAGATCTGGACGGCATGGGCGAGATCACCGGAGGCATTGTCGTCATGCGCGATGGCGAGAACGCGTTGGCCACCATTGCCGCGGTCAAGCAGCGCATCGACGAACTGCGTGCCGGTTTGCCCGCCGGCGTCGAAATCGTCGAGACTTATGACCGCTCTGAGCTGATCCTGTCCGCGGTAGAAAATCTGCGCGACAAATTGACCGAAGAGTTCATTGTCGTTGCACTGGTCTGCTTTGCGTTCCTGTTCCATCTGCGCTCGGCGCTGGTGGCCATCGTCAGTCTGCCGCTTGGTATTCTGGCCGCCTTTATCCTGATGCAATGGCAGGGCATCAATGCCAACATCATGTCCCTGGGCGGCATCGCTATTGCTATTGGCGCCATGGTGGATGCCGCCATCGTCATGATCGAAAACGCGCACAAACATCTGGAGCGCTTCGAGGCGCAACAAAGACAGCGACCGGTCGGCGAACAGCGTTGGGCCGTCATCGGCACCGCTGCCGCCGAGGTGGGGCCGGCGCTGTTCTTCAGCCTGCTGATCGTCACCCTGAGCTTTCTCCCGGTGTTCACATTGCAGGCGCAGGAGGGCCGCCTGTTCGCACCGCTGGCCTATACCAAGACCTATGCCATGGCCGCCGCTGCTGGGCTTGCCGTCACGCTGGTGCCGGTGCTGATGGGCTATCTGATCCGCGGTCGGATTCCAGCGGAGACCAGTAACCCATTGAACCGCTGTCTGATCTGGCTGTATCGTCCAATGCTGCGCGCGGTATTGCGATGGCCGCGCGGCACCCTCTTTATCGCCTTGTTGCTGGTGCTCAGCATGCTGATCCCGTTGTCCGGCATCGGCGGCCTACTGGAACCGCTGAAATGGCCTTTCCAAGCTACTGCCGTGGTGATGGCCGCTGTCGATGGACAGGCTGATCAACAGACGCTGGCAACGGGTGCCCCAGCGCATGGCACATCCGACAGCAGCGGCCCGGTCGCAGTCATCGAAGGTTGGCAACAGCGCCTCGCCTCTGCCTGGCGCCAAGGCCTGCGCGATGTTCCGGTTCTGCGGGACTGGCACCGCGGCCTCGGCTCCGAGTTCATGCCGGACCTCGATGAAGGCGACCTGATGTACATGCCGACCACCTTGCCGGGGCTGTCCATCGGCAAGGCCCAAGAGCTGCTGCAACAGACCGACCGCCTGATCAAGACTCTGCCCGAGGTGCAGCGCGTATTTGGCAAAATCGGCCGCGCCGACACCGCCACTGATCCTGCACCGCTCACCATGATCGAGACCCTGATCCGGCTCAAGCCACAAGATCAATGGCGCCCGGGCTTGAGCCTGGATGACCTGATCGGCGAACTGGATGCGACCCTCGACCTGCCCGGCGTCACCAACGCCTGGGTGATGCCCATCAAAACCCGCATTGACATGCTCGCCACCGGCATCAAGACCCCGGTGGGCGTGAAAATCGCCGGGCCGGATCTGACCGAGATCGAGCGCATCGGCCAGCAGCTGGAACGCATCCTGATGCAGGTCGAAGGCACCACCTCGGCGTTCTCCGAGCGGGTCGCCGGCGGTCGCTATGTCGAAATCCGTCCGGATCGATCAGCCGCCGCGCGCGTAGGCCTGAACGTGAGCGACATCAACCAGACGGTCGCCGCCGCTATCGGCGGTATTAATCTGACTCAGACGGTCGAAGGTCTGGAACGCTATCCGGTCAACATTCGCTTCCCGCGCGAACAGCGCGACGACCTGCAAAAATTACGCGAATTGCCCATCGTCACGCCGACCGGCGCCCAGGTGCCATTGGCACAGGTGGCCGAGGTCGTCATCAGCGACGACGCGCCGATGCTGAAAAGCGAGAACGCGCGGCTGAACGGCTGGACCTTCGTCGATATCCGCGGGCGCGACCTGGGCAGTTGGATTGCCGAGGCACAACAACGGGTTCGCGACCAGATCCAACTACCGGCCGGCTACTCCATCGCCTGGTCCGGCCAATATGAATACATGCAGCGCGCGCGGGCGCGCCTGATGCAGGTGGTTCCATTGACCTTGGCCATCATATTTCTGTTGCTGTACCTGACCTTCCGGCACGTTGGCGAGGCCTTGCTGGTCATGCTGTCTCTGCCGTTTGCGCTGGTCGGCGGCTTCTGGCTGCTCTATCTGCTCGACTACAATCTGTCGGTGGCTGTCGCCGTCGGCTTGCTCGCCCTGGCCGGTGTAGCCGCCGAGTTTGGCGTTGTCATGCTGGTTTATCTCGACAGCGCATTAAGACAGTGGCGCGAGGAAGGCCGGCTGAATCAGGTCCGGGATCTGGAGGCGGCAATCGAGGAGGGCGCTGTATTGCGCATCCGGCCCAAGGCCATGACCGTCGCGACCATCTTCGCTGGCTTGTTGCCGATCATGTTGCTCGGCGGTGTCGGCAGCGAACTCATGCGCCGTATCGCCGCGCCGATGGTCGGCGGCATGATCACCGCACCGCTGCTGAGCTTGTTTGTGATTCCGGCGGTGTACCTATTGTGGCAGCGGCGTGCATTAATCGCGGCAGGCAGCGGGTCGCGGCACGCGGGGGATTGAAGCGCATCCATGGTCTTATTCCCATCAGGCGTTCAACGGCCCACTGAACTTCCAGCAGTTCGCTGGGGTGGTGAAATTCGGTTCAGAGCTCATCAAGAAATTGATCCCATATTTGTTCCGCGTGCTCAGAGTCCGAAAACAGCATCCTCCTTTTTGCCTGCACTGATTTGCCGAGGCTCTCCCGGATCTCCTGGGACTATTGTGTCATGTAGATCAACAACTTGAGAACCGCCTGTCGCTGAAACCCCATCTGGACGCTGTTGATAATGACATTTGATAAAGAGACCCTTCAGACGCTTTTAAATCTTCCTGATATCGCCGTTGATCACGTGGTGCTCGGCGAGCGCAAGACACTTAAAGTCTATGTGCATAGCACACTGGAGGGTACGAACTGTCATCGCTGTGGTCGGCCAATCGATCATGAGTATGGCCATGGTCAAGAGATAGAGTTACGCCATTTGCCATTATTCGCGTATACAGTTGTTCTTATTTTGAGGCCGAAGCGTTATCAATGCCGCTTCTGCGAAGGGCGTCCGACAACGAGCCAAACGCTGTCATGGTACACGCGGCGCTCCCGAGTGACAAAAGCATTCGAACAGCAGATGCTGCTGGAGTTGATCAACAGTACGCTCGAGGATGTCAGTCGCAAGCATGCCATTGGTGTCGACGCACTGCAGGGTATTTTGGATCGAAACATGGCGTGCGATGTCGATTGGAACGTAATTGAACGCTTGGAGGTCATTGGCATTGATGAGATTGCGTTGAAAAAGGGTCATCGTGATTTTGTCGTCGTGATCAGCGCTTACATTAACGAGACATTGCATGTCATCGGTCTGCTCGGCGACCGCACCAAGGCCAGCGTACAGGAGTTTTTTCTCAGCATTCCCAAGCGCTTGCGACGCACCGTCCAGAGTGTTTGCTCGGATCTTTATCAAGGTTTCATCGGTGCCGCTAAAGCCGTGTTCGGCAAGCGCGTACACATTTGCGCGGATCGGTTCCATGTTGCTAAGCTGTACCGAAATGGACTGGAAAACCTGCGCAAAAGCGAATGGAAACGGCTGTGCCATATACTCTCCAAAGAAGAGCGCAAGTCGTTCAAGAACGTGCATTGGCTGCTGCGTCAGCGTCGCGCCGATCTGAATGCAGATGAGCGACGCATGCTGAATCGGCTCTTTCGCTATTCACCAAAATTACAAGAAGCTTATGAGGCTTGCGAATCACTCACTGCCATCTATGAAAGCCGCCTATCAAAAGGTTAGGGTAAGCGCAAACTGCGTGGCTGGATGGAACGTGTCACCAACCGCAAGCTCAGTTGCTTCGATAGCTTCCTCGGGACACTGAATACTCACTTTGAGGAAGTGACGAATTATTTTATTGGTCGACACACCAGCGGCTTTGTCGAGGGGTTAAATAATAAGATCAAAGTCATCAAACGCCGCTGCTATGGCATCACCAACCTTGGACACCTCTATCAAAGGATATGCTTGGATCTCAACGGATATGACCGGTTCGGGGTTGACACATTATAAATTAATGAGTTACAGAGTTTGCGCTCGACTACATTTTAACCTTGATGTGTACGAAAAAATGAGCTTAAGTAGTTGTTTTTCAAATTTTTATTGGTTTCCATGAAATCCGGGAGAGCCGCGGTTGCTTACCAAGCGCCGAGTGCGAGGCTGCGCCTGACGCAGCAAGCGCTAAGATTAGTTGTAGATGTGCAATCTCTGACATTTTAAACATCCCGGCATATGTGAGTCACAACAATGAGCAATACCTACTCGGCAATTATTGAGCGAGATGAGGGCTGGTACATTGCCTATTGCCCCGAAATCCCGGGAGCGAATGGTCAGGGTCGCACAAAGATCGAGGCACAAGAGAGTTTGGCGAGCGCCATCGAACTCATCTTGGCTGATAGGCGAGACGACGCTCTCAGAGGCTTGCCGGCAGATGCCGAACAGGCAACGGTGACAGTTGGGTGAAGAGAGGCGCGCTTCTACGCCACCTTCGCCGGTACGGGTGCTACCTCAAGAGGGAAGGATCGTCTCATTCATTGTGGTGCAATCCGAATAACGGCGCAGTTGAAGCCGTCCCTCGACACTCCGAGATTCCGAACCGACTTGCGAAGAAAATTTGCCAGACTCTCGCCGTCCCCGAGATTGGCGGATGATCCCGCCCAACTAGCGCCTCGGCCCGACCGCCCGTTGCCGGGCCGTCGCTGCGCTCCGGTGCGGCAACGGGCGGCTGGCCAGACTTGACGTTATCGCGCCGAGCAAAGCTCGGCGCCTCTTGCCGGGTGAAAGTCCCGGTCGGGTAAGGGCTAGCCACCCACCCGTATCGAGTGTTGGTCCTGCTGCGGAGCTTTGTGCCTCGCGAACAAAGTGAATTGCAGGGCAAGCGTACACAGAGAATCCTGTAGGCCGTAGGGGAGATCGCGCTCCCTGAAGTGCGCCTGTTTGGATCAGGGCAGCTTCGAGAAAGCAAAGTAAGCGGATGACGACAGTGTTAACGTCCTGGAAGTCAACATGAAGCACGCGCTAGCTGGCAAGTGTGTGGATGTCCGCTGGAGTCCGCTTGCAGATGGGCTCTGCATGCCGTGGGATGCGTGTTTCAGATGGGGTCATATGGCGGTGCGGTGGAAACCGCACTCTTCCTGGTCGCGACCTGAGCGATCGCCTTGTCAGCGGCGATGACCAGCAGTCGATTGTTGACCCGATGCAACGATCCATGAGTAAGATGGCCAACTAATCTTTTCATATAAATCAATAAATTAAAGTCGTAAAACGGCGTAGCTGCTCTGCTTGCTGGGCCAGTGGGAAAAGTAACAAAGTAGAAATAAAGTGGGTGTCCTTTTTTTCTGGGTGCTTTTTTTCTGCGCTTTTTTTCTGCGTTTTTTCTTGCGATTGTTCGAGAAAAAAATTGACTAAATCTCTGTCAATGTTTTGATCCTGAAATGTACAACTCAACCACTGTCCGCTTTGGCGCAATGTCCAGTCTTCACAGTTTGTGTCTTCCTCATTCGCCATTAATTCAGCACTGCCAAATGCAAAAGGAACTGTGCATAGCATCGCTTTAAACCGTGGATTTTTAGTAAACATGATTCACCCATCAATTTTCTGCTAATATCTGCTGAGAAGCGTCAGAGCTTCAGCGTAAAGAAGACTGTCTGGCACCGGTAGTCCCGAAAAATACCCTTGTTCGCCATTAGCGTGCTTGTTGAAGTGATTTTAAAACTCGTTTGTGTTGGGTACGTTTAGCCTGAAGTTCCTGGCCGATTCTGCCCAATTTTGCATTTAAGCATCTGAAAAATATAATAAATAAGGGAAATTGACGCCGAAAAATGTAGGCATGTAAATTTGATTTTTGCCCAAGGTGGGTTTACAGTTAAATAGTAAATCAGTCACTTAGATGTAGGCAGAACGGCGAACCATAAAATTTTCTAATTGGCTGATTTGCATAAGAAAAGTGCAAGTACTGGTCAGGAACTTCAGTTCAGCGCCACGATATTTTTAACCTAATAATAGTTCCCATGTCCAGGACAGTTTTAGCCTGGGTAGCGTTCCAAATGGGACTAATCAAAATAGGGGCATTCAGCAGGCTGTCGAAAATCGGTCTTTTTTTTGACCATGAACTTACTTCATAATCGCTGTCTTGTAAAAGAAATAGGGTAAACAAGCGAGAGGGGGCGAGATGGGATTCAAGAGCAGTTACAGTCGGCTGGCGCGGTTGTTCAAGAAATCCAGAGATGAGTGACGCGCGAAAGCGATTGGGGAAAAGGGGGGAAAACGGGGACAGACCACGTTTTCCATGTTTTACAGAATCGCGGTCATGCTGAAAAAGGTGGTCTGTCCCCGTTTTCTTCGTTTTCTTTCGGTCCCGGTATCCCCTGTTCCCCCGGAAAAACGGGAAAAACGTGGTCTGTCCCGGTTTTCCCGTCCCAGTTTTCCCTATTTTCTCACCTTCGCACCCCGTCTCCTGGCCGCATTCGGCAGCGACCGCGAGCGCTGGCCGGACGCCGCGAGCCTGCAGCAGTACCTCGGTGTCGCGCCGGTCACCGAGCGCAGCGGCAACAAGCACTGGGTGCATTGGCGCTGGGCGTGTCCGAAGTTTCTCCGCCAGAGCGTCGTCGAATGGGCGGGTATGAGCGTGCGCTATTCGGTTCGGGCCGCCGCTCACTACCAACAACAGCGCGAGCGCGGCAAAGGTCATCACGCCGCAATCCGGGCGCTCGCGTTCAAATGGCTGCGCATCCTGCATCGCTGCTGGAAGGATCGCAAGCCGTATGACGAGGCGGTCTACTTGAAAGCGTTGCAAAAGAGCGGATCACCGTTGCTCGCGGCCATTGCCGGCGCAACCGCAGCGGCGAAGTAAGACGCCTTCCATCAGGGACGAGGGCTATGAGCAGGCGCTCCGTGCGCCTGTGGATATCCTGTGGGCAACCTGTTGGTGCCCAGTGGAGAAATTTTGCCCGAGACCTTGACAGACCGACTCAGGGCGTATGTTGGGCTGAATATCGATTTGCTGCGCTCATGCTGCTCGGAAAAGCGCTCGTTCTAGGGCGTCAGGAATGCTCAACGGGTAGAAGCGAGTCTTTGCATACGCGTAATCCTCGCCGCTTTCGTCTATGACGCGGAAGTATCCGTGGAAATCGGCGCTTTCGTCGACCAGAATTTCGTAGATCTTTCCGACTTCGAGTGACGCAGGATACCCTTCGTTGTTGATGCAGACAGCGAACGCCGAAGCTTCTGTGTGTGGTGTGTTCATATTAGTCGAGAAGCGGTAGCTTGAGCTTGAACTCCTTCTTTCCGATGCCGTGGGCTTCGTACCAATGGATTTCTGCTGTGTGGACTGTCCCGCCCAGCAACCGAACGGATGCAAATCCTTTCAGCTTTCTCCATTTGCCACGTCCGTACTGCTTGGTTAGCCTTGACAAATCTCGGATTCCGGTTCCGAAGGCAATTGGCTCAGTGTCTCGGATGTTTCCTACGATCTCGAAGTCCATGGATAGCTGGGAGTCTCAGGAGTTTCGTTCGTAATGGCCCAACGTTTAGTTAACCTGCGAAGCCCGCGCCGGTCGGGCATCGCGGCGCTTCGCGCTCGCGTCCCGACCGGCGCAGGCTTCGCAGGTTTAACGACTTGTTATATTTAAACCTTTTTTGGTTCGCTTCACTTCCCGTTTCAGCAAACTACTATGGGGATTCTACAACATTCAGTCCCTGACTGGGGCGTGGAAACACGCTCTTTTATTGGAGGGGACGATGGAACAAGGGTCCGTTGTGCGCGCCTGGCTCCGTAAGTGCAGCGCTGTTGCAAAGAGCACGACGGGTTTTCGCTCTTCTCGGCCACATCGCAACACAGCGATACTCTCCCGAGCCGTTGCGGATCGAGTGGTTGAGGTGTTCATCAGGCCGCCTCGTGCATGAGCGGCGGATCCTGGCCGCGCGAGGGTCCGATGGTGGGCGCAAGGTCTTGATGACGCCGCAGCCGTCCGCCGCAGAATGGGCAGACGTGGATGTCTTTTCCGCTCAGGCGTTGCAGTAAGACGTCGTAGGGCTCGCGCTCTTTGTTCGTCGTCACGCGCGCTAGGCCGAGCAGCGCTTTGACGCGGTTGAGCTTGCTGGCGCGGTGTCCGCAGGCGAGCAGTCCATCGTGGCGGAAGCGGGTGAAACGCGGCGGCAGGATGTGCAGGATGAACCGCCGGATGAATTCGTGGGCGTCCAGCGTCATTTCCTTACTCTTGGCGCCGTCTTTATAGTCTTTCCAGGTGAAGGTGACTTTGCCGTCGGCAACAGTCAGGATGCGGTGGTTGCTGATGGCAATGCGGTGGGTGTAACGCCCAAGGTAGTCGATGATCTGTTGCGGTCCGCCGAATGGGGGTTTGGCGTACACCACCCAGTCGTGTTCCCGCAGTGCCTTGCGCAACGCGGCGAAGTGCACCCCCGGCGGGCTCTTCAGCTCGCCCGCGGCATGCGCGCACTCCAGGCGTTCGAGGTAGTTTCCGCGGAAGACCTTGGACAGCGCTTTGACCGGGAATAACCAGTCACGATGCGAGCAGGGTTTGAACTGTTCGCCATCGAACGTGAACGCTCCGCCTGGCACGATGCAGTGCAGATGGATGTGGCGCTCCATCGTCTGGCCCCAGGTGTGCAGCACGGCGGTGAGGCCGAGCGTTCCGTGCCAATGGCGTCCGGCAAAGTCTCAAAGGAAAAAAAGGAAAAAAGGGCACCCATTTTACTTCCCATTTTACTTCGAAAGAGAGAAAAACAGAGAGAAAAGGACACCAGAGAGAAAAAAGAGAAAAAGCGCCCGGAGCGCCGAGGCGTTGTGCGATCTGCTCGACGACCTTCCGCAGTCCGATCCCTGGTCTGTCTATCAAGTCCACGATCTCATCGACCTGCTCGAGTTCGGGCTGCGCAAGGTCCTCGGCGACCTGAAGCCGAGCAAGGGTAGCGTCGATATCGGGGCTCTGCTACGCCAAGCCCACGACCAAAGCAAACTGCGTGCCAGCCAACTTGACCACGCCATCCGCGCCTGGGAGTTGCGCAATCCGCCGTACCAAGTCCTGCCAGCGACCAGGCCGCTATGACCACTACCACCACACTGTATTGCTCGGCCTCATCGAGCAGTCCGGGCCGTTCCTGTCGCGGCCGGTGCTGCAGCAGGGGGTTGACGCACGGGTTGGATACCGTAAAAAAACAACACTTTGGTAAATAAAAATACCCACTACAGTTGATCATATGGCTTGTGGTGCGACTGAATTCCCTGTCCATTCTCGTTCGGCCTCGACATCGCGGCAACCCGCCCATGGAGCGACTATGGACGGTTTGCCGCTTCGCCAAGGCGAACGAGAATCCGGCGCCAATCGGTCTGTTTCTCTTCAGCAATCGCCTGACCGCGCGCCGAGAGGCCAACACAGGGCTATATACGATATTTTGCCAACTTCGCACTCGCAAGCGCAAACCCGAGCAATACCGCGACAAACATTGGGCCAAAAGGCTGATCCAACAGCAATGCTGCGGCAAAGCTCAGCAGATAGCCCAGCAGTCCAATGGCGACCGACCAGACGAGTGTCCAGCGCCAGCTGTTTGCGATGCGAAATGCCATCCAAGCTGGTATGAGCACAAGCGCGAACGCGGCCATCAGCCCCATACTGGCGGTTGCGACAGCCATGCCGCTTGCCGCGAGCAGATCGAAACCCAGGTGCCAACGTCGCGACGGTAATCGGTTAGCCACCTCATGCTGCGGCAACAGGCGTGCGCGAAGCAGCCGGGGCATTAGCCATGGCAATGCCAAGGTGCAGATCAGCCCAAGAAGGATCGCTCCGCTAAGATCCATGGGGCCGGCGAAATAGAGCTGTCCCTCGATCAGCGCTTGTCCGAGCTGCTCGCCATGCCCGAGGTTGGCGGCAGCAAGCAGTAGCGCTGCCCAGCCACCGAGAATCATGAATCCGTAGGCCGCGTTGCCGCTGATCCTGCCCATGCCCTTGGCGATCGCGCCGCCAGCGGCGGCGGCGACTCCACCTGGGAGCGCGGGCAGGCCAATGCCGACTCCAAGCAGCGCCCCGGCCGCGGCCAGATGCGCGAAGCCAAGCGCTGCCAGCCATTCGTCTCTCAGCGTCAGCAACGCGCCCAGCAGCGGCAATACGCATGCCAGCAACAGGCCCGCCACGAGGGGCAGGTGGAAGATTGGATCAGTGAGTGTGGTTAGGTCCATCTGTCACCTGAAAGGTTGCGAGCGCCCCGTTGCGATCAGGGCCGGAGGCGAGTTGCAGCACGCGGCTGCAGTTGGCATCGAGGAATGCCTGTTCGTGACTCACCATGAGCACTGCCCGGTTCGTTGCGCGGTCCATGAGCATCTGCGCCAGTAGTTCTGCATGGATTGGATCGAGGTTGTTGGTGGGCTCGTCCAGCAAGACCAGTTGGCCTGGTCCAGCCAAGGCCGCCCAGACACCGAGTAACTGATGTTGACCGCCGCTCAGAAGATCGAGCCGCTGCGGCAGTAATCGTACCAGGCTCTGCGGCATAGAACCTGCGTTGGCATCTGGGTTTGCACCCGCGATGCTAAGGAACTCCCTGCCGGTCACGGGCAGCGGGGTGAAGCGCACCGGTGCCTGGGGTTGCACCGCAAGCCTGAGCCCCGGTGCATAGCATAGGCTTCCCGCGAAACAATGCGCGCCCCCGGCAAGGGCGGCGAGCAATGTTGATTTGCCGCTGCCATTCGCGCCCCACAGACCCACGACTTCTCCCGCGGACAGTGCGAAAGAGACCGGTCCCACCACCGGCTTGTTCCAGCCGGCGATGAGACCATCCACTTGCAGCAGCAGCGTCCGTGCTTCAGGAGGCTCAGCCCGCAGATGCGATCGCATCGATCCAGCGATCCATGTGGCGCAGGTAGCCATCCCCGTTGGCGTCGATCGGTGGATCCAGCGGCAGCCTCACCACGGGCCAGCCCAGATCCCGACCGACCTTCTGGGGCGCTTTTGGGGAATGGTGGGGCGCGTAAATGATGACGCCATCCTTACCGCGAAGCTTGCTTATCAGCGCCTTCAGATCCCGTCCGCTCGGCGGCACTCCAGGTACCGGCTCGATGGTGCCGAGCAGCGTCAGGTTGAAGCGCTCCAGCAGGTAGATCGCGTCGCGGTGGTAGAGCAAGACGCCCGGGGCATCCACGAGTCGCGCCTGCCATTCGGGTATTTGCCGGTCGACGGCTGTTGCAAAGCGTTTCGCATTGCTGCGATAACGAGCGGCATTGGCCGGGTCCAGCCGGGCCATCCGTTCCGCCAAGGCCTCTGCTATCTGCGCCATGCGCACTGGGTCCAGGTCCACGTGAGGGTTACCCGCCGGATGCACATCGCCACGGGCTCGATCCGCGGTGCCGCCGACCTCGAGGAGCGGCACCTGGGCGGCGGCTTCAAAATAGCCCTCGCGCCCAGGTAGGATCACCGGATTTACGGCGCTTTTGCTTGCTGCAGGCAACCAGCCTACCTCCAGTTCGGCGCCGATAGCGACCACCAAGTCGGCGCTCCGTAATGCGCGGATCATGCTCGGCTTGGCTTGCAGCATGTGAAGATCCTGATCCGGTTCGGCGAGCACCGTCAATTTAGCGTTCGGTGCCAGGGTGCGCACCAGTGCACCCATGCTCGGACTGGTTGCCACCACGTTCAATGCCAGCGCGATCGCCGGCATGAGTCCCAAGCCCGCCGCAAGTACGGCGGCGAGCAGTATCGACCATCGTTTCATTTGAATACTCCCGTCAGATTCCACGCGTTGTCCAGACGGCGTCAAGAACGACGCCGCCCAGTCGAGCATTACCTTAGAATTTATGTGAGCCATGGCTCCCGAGGCTCATCAGGAATTGCACATAAAAGGCGTTGAAGCGCTCGCGCTCATTCTCGGTCACCAGGATGTCGTTGTACGCATATTGCGCTCGCAACTGCGAGAACTCCGACAGGTACCAGGTGGCATCCAGGGTCCAGCGGTCGGAGCTGCCGAAGCTCTCGCTGCGTCCGCCACTGACTTCGTTCGTGAGCCCGAGCACGTCATAGCGCAAGCCGGCTTTCCATCTTGGTAAAAAGCCGTAGGTGGCCTGGGCGTAGAGTCCATCGGTGGTATAGTCCCGGGAACTGCCGATCTGCTCCGGATGCGCGCTGGAGCGCACAGTCATGTCTTTGATGGAGCGCAGGTACTCGGTCTGGAAGGTGATATCGCCTTGTCCGTAAGCCTTGGGTGCATCGTACTTGTAGACGATGTCAATGCCCCAGAGGTCCGCATTGCCGGCGAGGCCCGTCTCATGCAGCGTTTCGCTGATACCGTCGCTGTGGGCGTGCATGCTGTGTCCTTCCTCCGCATGCTGATGCTGCTGATGTTCCTCTTGATGGGCGTGCTCTGCCGTATGTTCTTCCGTGTGTGTATGCTCCTCATGCGCCTCATGGTGCTGGTGCTCCACAGCATGGGTGTGGGTTTGTACCGCCTGCTGCTGTTCGGCATGGGCATAGGACAGGCCAAACTGGAGCGCGTGCTTCTTGCCCAGCTCCGGGGCCGCCTTAGCAAACAAGGTGTAGAGCCGTGGCCCCGTGTTGGTGCTTCCCAGATTAAGCTCTTCCTGCTCCAGATCGCTGACGGTGGCGCCAAAAATTTCCTGGTTGCCCTGCAGGGCCTCGCCGCCGATGCGCGCATAGAAGGGCAGTTCCGGCACCCAGGAGAGCTGCAGTCCCGTGTCCTGCAATCCGTGGAAGCCGAGCAGGTTCAGGTAGGGCAGGTTCTGGTCCACAAAGTCCCACTGATGCGGATGTTGGTTGTTGATGTAGCCGAAATCGCTGAGGAATTTGCCGCCTTTGACCTTGAGCCCATAAGGCAGGGCGCGGGTCTCGAAGTAGGCTTCCTCCAGTTCGACATTGCCGTCGCCATCGATTGAGATGTAGGTCGCCGCGTCGAAGTAGGGGTCCACCGTCGCGGAAAAGGACAGCTCCGCCTCGCGGAAGTTGAAGCCGTTTTCAGCAAAGTTATGTGCGTGGCCACCATCGCTGTGGCTGTGCGCATCCACGCCATGGTCGTGCGCATTGCCACGGCTTGGCTGAAAGGCCTCGCTTACCAGCCTGGCGCCGTTCCCGTCATCGGTGTCGTCCTGGTAATAATTGCCGTCCAGGATCACCGAGATCTGCGGGTTGAAGGCGCTGCCGGAAGTCACGGCGTCGAACATTCCGGCGCTGCGGCTGCCCGCGGGTGCCCGGGTGGACTGCCCCCGGGAGCGGAGCACCCTTGGTGCCGTCATGGGCAGAGACAGCGCGTCAGCACCGGCTGCCTGGCGCGCCACTTCAGCGGCATGCTCCGCATCGGACAGGCGCGACTCCAGCGCCTGGATGCGGTTCTCGTACTGGTTACGCATGGCCTCCAGCTCTGCGCGTAGGTTGCTGATATCGGTATCGCCGGCGGCAGACGCGGCGATCGGGGTCAGCAGGGCGCTCAGCAGCGCACCCTGCATCAGGGATTGTTTCATTTCTGCACTCCGATCGATCGGGAAAGGAACGCCCAAGTCAATTCGCTACACGGAGGGAATGACGAGGAGCACGAGTTGCCTTTGTTGGATCAGTACCGGTAAGCACGCGGCGGCGCGCGTGCGCGATTCGCGTTGAAAATCGCTTGCAGGGGAGGGCGGGTGATTGCGACCAGTGGCCGGGGCGTTGAGTTGACGGAATATCCGAGATCAAGTGCTGACGTCAGATGCGCCACGCCCAGCGGAGCCCCAGCCAAACAGATTTCACATCGATCATCGTCCTGATGCTCCATGTGCTCCATGTGCTCCATGGTGTGGAGCGTGAGTAATAGCTGCGCTCCTACCAACATGCAGGCTAAAAGCAGGCAGCCGAACGTCTTGAAACCGGAGTGAAACCGGGACGGGCTGAGCCAAGCAATAGGCAGGGCAGCGCTGCAGGACACGAGGTAATCTGGAACCTTGAATTATGCGACTAAAAAAATACTATCACGTTAGTAGAAATGCTGCATGTTGTAAATAAAATACAAAATGCAAAGCAGCGCATCAATGGAAAAGCGGGTGGGAAGACGGGGAAATGATTGTTCAGCCACCCTGCTGATGTAAAAGTGCTGATGTAAAAGGACTGATGTAAAAGGACACCTGATGTAAAAGGACACCCACTTTGATTGTCTAAGCACTGCAGAGCAGACGCTCACCAGGGCGATCCGCCATTGCGCCATTCAACCCAGAGCGACAATCGCTAATACATGCCTGACAGAATCAGCCGCATCAACATCCACACCGAAGAGGCGGAACCGCTATCGTGTTCCGCTCTGTGCGAGCTTGCCCAACCCGAACCGGAGATCGAGTTCGATCAGCGCATCCCATGCTAGCGAACTTTGCCGTCAACAAGCGTAACAGGCGATGGAGACTGTGCAAGTATTCGCGGCAAAGTGCAGAAGATGAATTTTACCGCCAGACACGCCAAGAGCAAGAAAAAATATTAAATTTCAATATTTTATTTGACTTCTCGTTAGATTTTGCCTTCAAGTAATGTCAGTATTCACCGCAGAGACGCAGCGTGCGCAGAGGGGCCAAGGCGGATGCATCCTCTTCTCTGCGTTCTCTGCGTCTCTGCGGTGAATCAAACTTCATCCTGAATGAATGGTTGAACATTTTCATAAGACAGCACCCTTCGTGTCCTTCTTGGTTAATCTTCTTTTGTGTATTTCTGGAACACTTTCACGGTCTCGATGACGTCGGTTCCTGCATCTTCCATCCCAACGACCCGCAACTCTTCCCTCCAAAGCGCCGTTCGCACGTTCCCCGATGATTGCCTCAAGACGTTTGTCTTGGCGACCTTGCCCACAGCCTCGCTCTGGTGGTATCGTCGAAGTCGAACTGCCTGTGATGCAGTTAGATCGATTATCCTTACTTTATGTCGTCGTCGTAATCGCGTTCGCGACGAAAATGGCTTCGACCTGGAATTCGACAGCGACAACGCTTCAGGATAGAGCTGGTTAGGAACATGCACAGGCGCAGCGATACCAGGCATAATGCTCAACCAAGAGGCAGCCTCATGTATGACCCAAGCGCCTTCCGGCTCGATGGCGCCGTTGCTCTGATCACCGGCGCCGGCGCCGGGATCGGTCGCGCCATCGCCAAGACCTTCGCCGCCGCTGGTGCGGCGGTTGCCGTCACGGACCGCGACGCCGCCTCGGCTCGGCAGGTCGCGGATGCTATCAATGCAGCGGGCGGCAAGGCAGCAGGCGGCGCCTGCGATGTGACGCAGGAGTCTGATCTGGCCGCCGCTGTGGAGCTTGCCGTGGATTCATTCGGTGGTTTGAGCATCCTGGTGAACAACGCCGGCGGCGGCGGACCGAAGCCGTTCGACATGCCGATGGCGGACATGCGCCTGGCGTTCGAGCTGAACCTGTTTTCGGTCTTTCGGCTCTGCCAGCTCGTCGCACCGCACATGGAGCACTCCGGCGGCGGCGCGATCCTCAACATCACCTCCATGGCCGGTGCGAACACCAACCGGCGGATGGCCGCCTACGCCTCCTCCAAGGCCGCCGAGAGCCATCTGACGCGCAATATTGCATTCGACCTCGGCCCGAAAAACATCCGGGTCAACGCGATCGCCCCCGGCGCCACCCGCACCCAGGCACTCAACACCGTGCTCACCCCCGAGATCGAGGCGCACATGCTCGAGCGCACGCCGATCAAGCGCCTCGGCGAGCCCGCGGACATGGCCAACGCTGCGCTCTTTCTCTGCTCCCCCGCCGCGGCCTGGATCAGCGGCCAAGTCCTGACCGTCTCCGGCGGCGGCGTCCAGGAGCTTGATTGAGGCTGGTCTTGATGCCGATGTTCTAGATGGTAACCGTTTAGCCCACCCAGTATCGAGCGGGAATCCGTTGGCGCGCAGAGATCAGCAAGCTGCGGGACAAATCGGATCGGATGTGCGAGGAGAGTCCGCAAGTGTTGATTTGTGCCGCTCGGTGCCCCCGTAATGCACTTCAGCGACCACGACCTCAGACAGCTCGACGAAGCGGCCTTGGCGAGGCTCACGCCGGAGCGGGCGCCGGCGCTGCTGTGCAAGGCGCTGGAGGACCTGAAGGCGGCGCGCGAAAAGTTGGCGGAGAATTCGACGAACAGCTCGACCGCCGAGCCCCCGGGCGCCGTAGGAGCAGACCGAGGCGCATGGGAAGGAGGAGGAGTCGGACAAGGCGCCGGCGGTGTCTGCGCAGCGCGGGGAGGGGGCGAAACCGGCGGGGAAGTCGGGGTCGGAGTGCGGGGAGAAGACGTCCGCGAGCGCATCCGAGGAGAAGCGGGAGGAGAGGGAGGCGGCCCGCCCGGGCCGGCACCGAGGCGCCCCGGGGCACAGCCGCAGTCAACAGCTTCCGGTGGATGCTGAGGAGGTCCATGCCCCGCACAGCTGTACCGTCTGTGGCCGCGCCCTGGACGAAGCCCACGAGTACCGGTCCCACAGTATCCAGTGGTAGCCAACTTTCCCATCAACGAGCGCAACAGGCGACGGCGTCGATTCCTGCACCTTCCCGTTTCCGACGATCCACGAATCTTCTTTTTTGCGCGCTATTTGCGCGTTTACCCGATGATTCCCGCCCGGACCAGACGAGCCCCCGACGGGTCTTTTTCACCTTTGTCCAAAGCTGTTCTCCGGTGGTATCGTTGCAATCACATTGCTTGTGGTGCAATTGAATTTCCCATTCTTTCCTTTTTCAATCCGTGGG
The DNA here is from genome assembly GCA_016745215.1 of Thiohalocapsa sp. PB-PSB1. Lineage (GTDB taxonomy): Bacteria > Pseudomonadota > Gammaproteobacteria > Chromatiales > Chromatiaceae > Thiohalocapsa. Next base: position 170,874 of record CP050890.1, on the reverse strand, counting down.
CCGGCCTTTGATCAGAGCCTTCAGACGCGCGATCTCGGCAAGCGCGGCTTGCTTCTCCGCGCGCTCGCGTTCTTTCTCCGCGCGCTCGCGTTCTTTCTCCGCGCGCTCGCGTTCTTTCTCCGCGCGCTCGCGTTCCTTCTCCATGCGCTCACGCGCCGCTTCGGCGGTCAGCGCTTGTATGCGCTTGGTGACGCTCTTTTGCTGACGCAGATAGTTCTGCCGCGCCTGATAAACATGGTAGGCGCGCTCCTTCTCGGAGAACTCGTTCATAATGCTCATGACCTGTTGCATCTCCGGGGTCTGCATCCAGTCCGGCAGGTTGTCCGGGTCCAGATGCTCGCCTTCAATGAAGAACTTGAGCCAGCGCTCGGCCTCGGTATCGACCTGCTCGGCGGTGAATTTGGTCAGTTCGAAGACGGCGATGGCGCCATGATCCACCAATGTGCGGCCCTGGTTATCGCGGAACTGGTAGCGGTGGGCGTAGCCTGGCACCTTCGGCAATAGGGTTTCGCCGACCAGCCAGATGGCATAGGTGGGTGTAAGTTCCGTGTAGTCCTCGCCGCTGGCGAGCTGGGCGCTGTAGAGATCGGCCCAGCCGTATAGAATCCGTGCCGGCAGCTCTGGCAGGACCAGGAGCTGGACCTCAATCTGATAAAGGCGCTCATTCTGATCCCGCGCCTTGACATCGACGATGCTGAGCTTGTCCTCGAGGAACTCTCGTTCGTTGTAGGGATTGAGAATCTTCACCTCGACGATCAGCGACGACAGATCCTCGCTGAGCATGGCATTAAGAAAGTGAATCAGCAAGTTGCGGTTGGTCTCCGAGCCCAGCAGGGCCTTGAAGACGCAGTCGATCTTGGGGTCGATAGGATGGTGCATGATGCTAAGGTTAGCGCGCTGCGTGGTGTCGTCTTGTTCCCCGCGACATCTCAGGCTATTTCTCTCCGGCAATCGCCTCACCGGAAGATCTTTACATGGCGGAATCAAAAGGGTAGCTGGCTCAGGTTCTGATCTGTAGATCTTCACAAAATGACTCTGGCATGCTGATCCAAAATGATCATTTTAAATCAATGTGTTGCGATTAATCTGAAGTTCCCGCTGGAATCGGTCCAATTTCGGTAGCTTCTCAATAAGTCGGGGCACCCATGAAAACAAAGGCTTAAGGGTGCGAAAAATCGCCCCGTAGCGCCTTGCAAGCCCAATGCGACGCCTAAATCATTGATTCCTGGTCACCTAAAGCATTCGATGACTGTTCCGTGGCGGGTATTTGTGGCCGCAAGCCATTGATACATAAAGCCACCTTCACTTATTGAGTAGTTACCAATTACGTATCTAACCACTTGTAATCGTTAGTAAATATCAAAATTCCCGCCGTCAAAATGTAGGCACGTAAATTGGATTTTTGCACAAATTCGATTTACTCGAGAAAAGTGTTACGTGCGTCCAGGAACTTCAGACCAAGATCTCGCACCATCGCAATAAATTGATTTTATTTACAGAGCCTCAGCCAAGAGGCCCTGTTTGGATGCGACGTTGGTAAAATGGCAATGGATTTGCCCAGCATGTAAGTTTGATTCACCGCAGAGATGCCGAGCACGCAGAGAAGAAGGTATATTCGCCTTGGCCCCTCTGCTATTCTGCGTCTCTGCGGGGAATATTCATCAGATCAGCCATGCAGGATGACCCAGGGGCCGTGGGTGAGCTGGCCTGCACAGCAAGATCGATGAAATCGGCGTCCGACCTCATCAAATTACATTCACAGCAGGCAGCACCCTTCGCGAGGATCTCTTGGCAGTTGATTCATTGGTGCTGTCGTTCATGCTCTGCATTGTGGGCTCCACGGGTATTCCCTGCACCTCAACTGCTCGTCTCTCTTGGCGGGATAGAGCCCGTTTGTTCAGTATCTGGTCAGCATCTGGTCATGGCGCAGCCCTGAAATCCTTATCTTCCAGGCGCGCGCTCGGCGGTTTGCACCCCTAACCAGCCACCTGAGCGTCAAATTCCGCGCGGGCCGCAAGTGCCACCTGGCCATCGCTGCGCTGCGCCTCCAATTGCAATTCGTTCCCAGACGGCGTGATCACCAGCCGGAACGGCGCTAGATCGAATAGCGGCGCTTGGCCGCGAAAGCTGAATCCGACCACCGGCTGCGACACCGCTGCCCGCGCGGCATGCATCAGTAGCATTGCGGTCAGCGGGCCATGTACCACCAGCCCGGGATAGCCCTCCTCACGGGCGGCGTAGTCGCGATCATAGTGGATTCGATGTGCATTGAAGGTCAGCGCGGAAAAGCGAAACAGCATGCGTGGGTCCGGCGTCACCAGGCGCGCTTGGGCATCCGGCGGCAAAGCCGGCCAATCCACCTTATCCGGTGGCGGAACCTTGGCGCCGGGCTCGCGATAAACGATCTGCTGCTCTTCTTCGATACAAAGTACGCCGTCCTGCTCAAAGCGAATGGCGACCGTGACGAAGGCAAGCGGGCCGGTACGTCCACTCTTGAGACTGACGCCGGCAATGGTCGCATGGCGCTCGGCCGGGCGTCCGAGCAGTAGCGGCTGGTGAAAGCGCAGCTTTGAGCCGGCGAACATGCGCCGCGGATACGGAATTGGCGGCAGGAAGCCGCCGCGCTGTGGGTGCCCGTCGGTGTCGAGCATCGACTGGGGCGCGCGTGGCAGAAAGTAGAACCAGTGCCATAGCGGTGGCAAAGGTGCGCTTTCGCTCAGGTCGGTGCTGTCATCGTCGAACAGCGCGGCCGCAGCGCGCGCCTGGGTCGGGCATAAGGGATCGTCGACGCGCTCTGTCCGACCGATCCAAGCACTGAAATCGTCGCTTTCGGCATTCACCGGGATCTCGCTCTCATCGGTTTTGAGGTGGGTTTGAGTTTTAGGGCTTGGCTGCAAGTTCTTATTTTGGTGGTTCGCATGCTTGCGCATCTCGGGTTATTATTTCGCTCGCCTAGCTGCGGATAAGATACTAGCATAAGCATCCGCAACCGCGGTAGGCTAATATACACAGGCCAAAGCGCCAAATTAAATAAGGCGCAAGGTATTTCCCAGTAAACGAGGAGGAGCAAGTATGGTGCATTCTGCGAGTGCGTCGGAATCGATGTCCGAACAATCGGGTGTCGATGGCGCGAGCACATCCGAAGATCAAACAGCATTGCCGTTAGCCGGATTGCGGGTGATCGACGTCGGCAACTTCCTGGCCGGCCCTTATGCCGCATCCATCATGGGCGAGTTCGGCGCTGAGGTCATCAAGGTCGAACATCCGAACGGCGGCGATCCGCTGCGTCGCTTCGGCACGGCCTCCCGCGATCCTGAAACCACGCTCAACTGGCTCAACGAGGCGCGCAACCGCAAGTCGATCACATTGAATCTGCTGACACCGCAAGGGCTGGAGATTTTCAAACGCCTGATCGGCAAGTCGGATGTGCTGGTGGAGAACTTCCGACCTGGAACGGCGGAGTCCTGGGGGCTTGGCTGGCCCGAGGTCCATGCGATGAATCCATCCATCGTGATGCTGCGTGTATCGGGCTACGGTCAAACCGGCCCCTATCGGCGTCGATCTGGGTCAGGCCATATCGCACAGGCGTTTGGTGGCCTCAACTACCTGGCTGGTTTCCCCGGCGAGACCCCGGTGCTGCCGGGAACAGTGCCCATGGGAGACTACATTGCCAGTCTGTTTGGCGCCATCGGCGTACTGATCGCACTGCGCCACAAAGATCAGACCGGCAACGGTCAGCTCGTCGATGTCGGCACCTACGAGGCCATACTCCGGGTGCTGGAGGAGATCGCACCGGCCTATGCACTGTATGGCAAGATCCGCGAACGTGAAGGTGCCGGCAGCTTTATCGCGGTTCCGCACGGACATTTCCGCACTCAGGACAACAAGTGGGTCGCGATCGCCTGTACCACGGACAAGATGTTCGAACGCCTGTCAGTGGCCATGGGGCGTCCCGATTTGGCTTCTAAAGATTTGTATGGACAACAATCCAAGAGGCTTGCCGCGCGCGAGATCGTCAATCAGCACGTGATCGATTGGGTCGGTTCGATGCCGCGGACCGAAGTGCTGCAAAGCTGTCTATCCGAGGAAGTGCCGGTGGGCAATGTCAACAGCATTGCTGACATTTTCGAAGATCCGCACTTTATTGCCCGCGGCAATCTGGTCCGTTTCAACGAGGATGATTACGGCGAGGTCGTTGTGCCCGGTGTCGTGCCAACGCTGTCAAAAACCCCGGGCCGCATCAGCGGACTTGGGCCGAAACTCGGTAATGCCAACCAGGATGTACTGGGCACATTGCTCGGGATGGCAAGCGAAGAGATCGAGCAATTGCGCAAGAAGCAAATCATCTGACCGGCAGCGAGAAGACCATGACTGAAACTCCGCAATCTGCAACAACCACAGCATCTTTTGGGCCACTCGCGGGCGTGCGCGTGCTGGACGTGGCCACGGTCGTCGCGGCGCCATTCTGCGCCACGGTGATGGGTGAGTTCGGTGCCGACGTGATCAAAATCGAGCAGCCCAAGGGCGGCGATACTTTGCGCAAATTCGGCACTCCAACCTCGCGTGGCGACACCTTGACCTGGCTCAGCGAGTCACGCAACAAACGCTCCATTACGCTCGATCTACGTGCCGCCGAGGGCGCACAGCTGTTCAAGGATCTGGTCGCACAGGCCGATGTTTTGTGCGAGAACTTCCGTACCGGCACCCTGGAGAAATGGGGTCTGGGCTGGGACGTATTGCATGAAATCAATCCGGGTCTGGTGATGCTGCGTATCACCGGCTACGGTCAGACAGGTCCGTACCGCGATCGCCCCGGTTTTGCGCGGATCGCGCACGCGGTGGGCGGTTTGGCGCATCTGACCGGCATGCCGCGCGGCACACCGATGACCCCGGGGTCGACCACGCTTGCCGACTACATGACCGGCCTGTACGGCTGTATCGGTGTTTTGATCGCGTTGCGTCACCGCGACCTCACCGGCGAAGGTCAATATATCGACGCGGCCCTGTACGAATCGGTATTTCGCTGCACCGAGGAGCTGTCCTCGGCCTATAGCCAGCACCGGACGGTCCGCGAGCGGACCGGCTCGCAGCAAAACGATTTTGCCTGCCCGCACGGCCATTTTTCCACTCACGACGGCAAATGGGTAGCCATTTCCTGCGCCACCGACCAATTGTTTGCTCGCCTGGCAGATGCAATGCACCAGCCTGAGCTGGCATTGCCGGAAAACTATGGCGTGCAGGCGACGCGCTTGGCCCGAGCCGTAGAAGTCAACGAGATCGTGCGCGATTGGTGCGTCTCGCTGGATCGTGCGGAGATCCTCAGACGCTGCGAGGAAACCGGTACGCCGGCCGGACCGCTGAACAACATTGCCGACATCTTCGGCGATCGGCAGGTGCATTCGCGGCGCAATCTGGTCTCGATCGACGCGGAGGACATCAACGAGGTCATCGTCGCGCCGGCGCCGGTGCCGAGATTGTCGGAAACGCCGGGTAGCATTCGCAGCCTTGGGCCGAAGTTGGGCGAGCACACCGAGGAGGTCTTGCAAGAGGTACTTGGCCTGGATGCCGATCGCTTGGCAGAATTGCGCGCGAGCAAGGTGATCTAATGGACGGGATTCTAGATGGGATACGCGTTATCGAGGGCTCGGCCTTTGTCGCAGCCCCGTTGGGCGGTATGACACTGGCGCAGTTGGGCGCTGACGTGATCCGATTCGACCCCATCGGTGGCGGGTTGGATCACCGGCGCTGGCCGGTGACCAATGATGGCAAACACAGTCTGTTCTGGGCTGGGCTGAACAAGGGCAAGCGTTCCATTGCCGTTGATATTCGAGAGCCACGGGGCCAGGAAATATTAACGGAACTGATCTGCGCACCGGGCGCCGAGGCGGGGCTGTTCAGCACCAACTTCCCGGCGCGTGGCTGGCTGGCCTATGATCGGCTCGTACAGCACCGGGCCGACCTCATCATGGTCAATCTGATCGGTCGGCGCGACGGCGGTTCGGAGGTCGACTATACGGTGAATCCGCAGATTGGCTTTCCGGAACTGACTGGCCCGAGTGATCGCCAAGAGCCTACCAATCATGTCTTTCCCGCCTGGGACGGCATCGCTGGCCACCAGCTGGCGCTAGCAATGCTAGCCGCGCTGCGGCATCGCGATCGCAGTGGCGAGGGTCAACTCGTAACCCTGGCATTGAAAGATGTCGCCTCGGCAATGCTTGGCCATTTGGGCATGCTGGCCGAAGTGGCCATTAACGATGTCGACCGACCGCGCTATGGCAATTATCTGTATGGCGCGTTCGGGCGCGATTTCGAGACCCGCGACGGTGCTCGCGCGATGGTCATCGGGCTCACCGGACTACAATGGAAATGCCTGGTCAAGGCGACCGACTTGAGCGATTCGATCAAGGCCCTCGGCGAGCGACTCCAACTCGATCTGCGTGAAGAAGGCAATCGCTTCCGGGCGCGCGAGGAAATCGCCGCACTGCTCGAGCCCTGGTTTGCCGAGCGAACCCTGGCCGAAGTGCGCGCTCTGTTCGACGAACACCGCGTCACCTGGGGACCCTATCGCAGCGTGCGCGAGGCAATGGCCGAGGACGCGGATCTGTCGACAGACAATCCGATGTTCCAGAACGTCGAGCAACCTGGGATCGGTACCTACATCGCACCGGCGTCGACATTGGCTTTCAGTCGAGCTGGACGCCTGCCTGCGAAGCCCGCGCCACGGTTGGGCGAGCATACCGACGAAATCCTGCTCGACCTACTCGGACTGCCGGAAGCCGAGGTCGGCAAGTTGCACGACAGCGGCATCATCGCTGGCCCGTCAACCTGATTCATTATCCTGACTTTTACCACCAAGTTTTCATCCTGGGCCGATGTGCTGAGCCAGCACCCTAAGCAGTTGGGCTGACTCGTCAAAATCACCCCTTTCCCGTTGGAGGTCGACGATATGAAGCTGCCCCTGAATTTTTACAAACCCATGGCTATTGGTGCGCCGATGCCGATGCGCGAGTTGCCGTTACGTGCTGAGCGAGTGGTGCATTTCTTCCCGCCGCACCTGGAAAAGATCCGCGCCCGTCTGCCGGACACCGCGCGCAAGGTCGATGTACTTTGCGGCAATTTGGAGGATGCGATTCCGATCGACGCCAAGGAAGCGGCGCGCGCCGGTTTTATCGAGGGAGTAAACGCATTGGAGCCCGGAGACACGGCAATCTGGGTGCGTGTGAACTGCCTAAACAGTCCATGGGTGCTGGACGACATCGAACAGATCGTCCGTGAAGCCGGCAACCGGCTCGACGTGGTGATGATACCGAAGGTCGAAGGCCCCTGGGATATTCACTTTGTCGATCAATACCTGGCGTTATTGGAAGCACGCCACGGGGTGCAAAAACCGATCCTGATTCATGCATTGCTGGAGACAGCCCAAGGCGTGATGAATGTCGAGCAGATCGCGGCAGCCAGTCCGCGCATGCATGGCATGAGCCTGGGTCCGGCGGATTTGGCCGCATCGCGCGGCATGAAAACCACCCGCGTCGGAGGCGGACATCCGCGCTATGGTGTGCTGGCCGATCCGTCCGAGGCGGAGGGCGACCAGCGCGCCTTTGTGCAGCAGGATCTGTGGCACTACACGCTCGCGCGCATGGTCGATGCCTGCGTGGCGCACGGATTGCGTGCGTTTTACGGACCCTTTGGCGACATCAAAGACGAGGCTGGCTGCGAGGCGCAGTTCCGCAACGCATTCCTGATGGGATGCACCGGCGCCTGGTCGCTGGCACCGAACCAGATCCCGATCGCGTTGCGCGTATTCAGTCCCGAGGTCAAGGAGGTACTGTTCGCCAAGCGCATCCTGGAGGCAATGCCCGACGGCAGCGGTGTGGCGATGATCGATGGCAAGATGCAGGACGATGCCACCTGGAAGCAGGCCAAGGTGATGGTCGACCTGGCGCAACTGGTGGCGCGCAAGGATCCCGAACGTGCGGCTGCCTATGGCCTCTGATCTGGTGTCACAGACAATGAGTAACAAAACAGAGCCGGGGAATTTTTTCGAGGATTTCAGCGTTGGACAACGCATTGCGCATGCGACACCGCGCACCCTGACCGAAGGCGAGGTGGCGCTGTATGTCGCATTGTTCGGCACGCGTTTCGCCATGAACTCATCGGATCCGTTCGCGCGCCAGATGGGCCTGCCGCGGGCACCGGTGGATAGCCTGCTGGCCTTCCACATGGTGTTCGGCAAGACCGTCGCCGATGTCTCGCTGAATGCCATCGCCAACCTTGGCTATGCCAATGGTCGCTTTGGCGTGCCGCTGTATCCCGGAGACACGGTAACGACCGATTCGTCGGTGATCGGATTGCGCCAGAACAAGGATGGGCGCACTGGGGTCGTCTACGTACACTCCACCGGCGTTAATCAAAACGGCGAGATGGTGCTCGACTACGTGCGCTGGGTGATGGTGCGCAAGCGAAACACCGATGCCCCGGCGCCGGAAACGGTGGTGCCCTCCTTGCCGGAAGCGGTCGGGGCCGAAGACTTGATCGTGCCCTACCAGGTCGATGTTTCCCAGTACGATTGCCAGCGCGCGGGAAGTCCGTATCTTTGGGACGACTATGGACCAGGCGAGCGCATCGACCATGTGGACGGGATCACGATCGAGGAGTCCGATCATATGATCGCGGCGCGCATGTTCCAGAACACGGCGCGCGTCCATTTTAACCAGCATGTCGAGAAAGATGGTCGATTCGGTCGCCGCATCATCTATGGCGGCTATATCATCAGCCTAGCACGCGCCCTGTCTTTCAACGGCTTGGCCAACGCCCAGAGCATCGCGGCCATCAACGCCGGTCGGCATGTCAGCCCCTGCTTTGCCGGCGATACCGTTTATGCCTGGACACAGGTGCAGGAGCGCCAGGAAATTCCCGGTCGCACCGATCTTGGCGCATTGCGCCTGCGCACGGTCGCGACCAAGGACCGTTCCTGTGCCGATTTTCCTTACAAAGATTCCGCTGGCGGAGCCTATGACCCCGCGGTATTGCTCGACTTCGACTACACCGTATTGATGCCGCGGCGCTGAGGGGCGGTTCGGCAACAACCTGGACGTTGCCGCGGACGGAAATAACTACGAAACACGTGAAACGCGCGAAAGAGATCGGTGGTTTGTATGCCTATCGATCACTCGCGCTTTTTGCGTTTTTCGTAGTTCAATCACGATGGGCCGCTTGCCGTCGAATCGTCACTTGACTGCCGAGGATCGTGCTTTAAAGCTGAATATTGTATAAAATTTAGGAATAATTTCCAGCCAAATTACTTGAAGGAGTCAGCTGTGGTTTTAATACCGATTCTTTGCCCTCACTGTGTAAAGCGATCAAGTCGTGAAACGCGGAAAAACGGAGAACGGTAAACAGCATTATCTCTGTCAGAATAAAGCCTGTAGTAAGAAGACGTCGATTCTCGACTATTCCTACAACGGGTCCTTGCCAGAGGTAAAGAAAAACCATTGATATGAGCGTCAATGGAAGCGGAGTCAGAGACACGGCGCGGGTGCTCGGGATCAGTCAACATACGGTTATTAGCGAATTAAAAAAAGAATCGTCATTGGAGCCGGGAAATGAAGCCTTGTTGAAGTAGGTAAGCGCAGACCAAGTTGTTGTTGATATTCGAGGCCCTGTTCATAACTCCGAACCAACTGACGAGCCGGTGCGTTGAGCTTTTCCGTAAAACGTTGTTTTTAAAGTTAAAATACTGGAGCGTTCGAGGCTAAACCTAAGTCTTGGCCGAGCTTATGAACAAGGCCATATTCGACGAGTTACTGATGATACCGAGCTGCATGAGATGTGGAGTTATATCGGCAAAAAAGCCAATTTAGAGATAGTTGTGGCATGCCATAGATCACCATACTGGAAAAGTGTTGGATGATCGCTAAGATAATGTTTTTCTCGAGTTGAAAGACCTTCTTGAACCGTTTGGAATCAGGCAATTTTATACGGATGATTAGGGAGGGCTTAAGGGCGCCATTTACCGCCCGAAATCATACTATTGGTAAGCGCATTACGCAAATAATAGAACGCAAGCATCTGACACTACGGACGCGAATCAAACGTTTGACTCGAAGGCCTTGTTCACAAGCTCGGCCAAGACTTCGAGCTCCCCGGTATTTTATATTTAAAATCAACGTTCTACGGAAAAGCCCCACGCACCCGCTCGTCAGTTGGTCGGAGTTATGAACAAGGCCGACTCGAAAAACAATTTGTTTCTTTAAACTCGAAAAAATGCATGATATCGTGATTGGCCTGTTTATTAGTCGGTATAATTTGGATTGCCGGTATAATATCCAAGTTTGAAGCATTACCCCGCTCAGCTTGCCCTCGGCCCAGACGCCGGCGCTACCATGCTCGGGAAAGCCGTAGGCATGGCCGATGCTCGCCGGTGGCGGGCTTGCATCGAGCCGCACCAGCGCCGGAATCTCCATTGCGGGCGGCATCATTTGCCGGGTCGCCCGCAAGCGGGCTCCTACGGCTAGTCAAGGTCCGCCTGCAAGCGAGGCGCCTTGACCTCTCTGCGTTCTCTGCGTCTCTGCGGTGAATCCTTAACATGCTTTGAAGGCAGTACCCGTGAATCAACCTCGCTCCTGGTTGAACAGATCGACATTCTGCGCAGACAGCATCCCCAGCAATAACGCGTTGACCGAGCGTCGCTCCGCCACTAGGATGAGCGCGCTATTGCATGCGCGAAGGCCGGCGCATTTATGATCCACGATCCCAGGCCGCCGCCGGCTGCAGCCGGCCCGTCACGGGGCGGATCGATCGAGACGCTATACCATTGTCACCGCAACCACCGGAGCCTCACTACCATGTTCCATGTCAATCTCCGATTGCCAGGCTATCTGTTGCTCGGCCTGGTCGTTTTGTTGTTGCCATTGCTGGCGCAGGCCAATGTCTGGATGGGCAATCTGCGCATCCATGATAACCAGGTCTGGCCGCAGGGCCGTGCCGGCAACTATGGCACAGCCAAGTATTTTATCGACGAGGACGCCAACGAGACATTGAACATCGGCGTCACCGTGGAGGTCTATAGCGACGGCGCGCCGGCGAGCGCGGTGGAGGTGCAGACCTTCACCAATCTCAACCGGCGCGACTTCGCCAAGGTGTTCGAGTCGGCCGCCGATGCCGACCAGCCGGACAGCTATTGGGTCACCCATCCGATGAACCTGGTGGGTACCTCCGGCAATAACGGCGTCTATCAAACGACGATTCCGGTGGACAAGGCTGGGGCCTATCGGGTCACCACTCGTTTCCGGATCAACGGCGGTCCCTGGCAATGGCATAACCAGTTCTATGGTCAGCGCGACGCGGCGGTGGTGGTGTCGCCGAAGAAGGTGCTTGGCCTGACCATCTACGAAGCCAATCCGTTGGTGGTCGAGGCGTTTCAGGGCGGCACGGAGTCCAACCGCAGTACCTTCGAGGATTTCACCGATCATGACAACGACGGCTACGACCCGTTCAATCTGACCGGTCTGCGCAATCAGATGGGTTTCAATACCCTATGGCTGATGCCGGTCATGCCGGTCACTACCGAGCGCCTGGACCCGAACACTGGCCAACTGGTGGCGAACCATTCCCCCGGCAGTCCCTATGCCACGCGCAACTATTACGCCATCAGTGACCGGCTGTCAGAGCAGGGTACGGAGCAGGCCGCCGAGCAGGAGTTTCTGTACCTGGTGCAGCGGGCGGATAATCTGGGGATGAATATCTTTCTCGATATGGCCTTTAACCATTCCGGGCGAGATATCCGTTTTGGCCAGGGCGGCGTCGATCTAGGCTTTACCAATAACCCGAGCGCCTTTATTCGCAGCGATCGGCCGGCCTGGGCGACCAGCCGCGGCAATTATCGCGCGCATGCCTCGGGGCCGAACGACCTTGCCCCGTTCGCCCCGGCGGACCGCCTCGGCGAGCATCAGTGGTATGACGCAGGCTTCGACTGGTATTTCGGCGACTATTCCAGCCTAGGACCCAAGCCGGGACGCGGCGACACCTCCCGCGGCGGCGCAATTGACGAGCGCGATCTGTTTTATACCGATCTCGACCCGGATGGTGGCCATGATTTCGAAGTCGAGAACGTCTGGCGCTATTTCGCCAATGTCCTGCCCTACTGGCTGCAGCGCACCGGTAACGGCATCGACGGCATCCGCGCCGACTTCGCCCAGGGCCTGCCGCCGCGGGCCTGGGAGTACATTATTAATGTCACCCGGCAGCAAAAGTGGGATTTCATCTTTCTCGCCGAGGTGCTGGACCCAGATCAGGTGCTCTACCGCGCCAATCGCCATTTCGACCTGATCACCTCGGTGGACCATTATCTGTATCGCATCAACGAGGTGACCATGTCGCAGCTGTTCGAGAGCCTGGAGAGCGAGGCCCGGCTGTTTGGCTATAACGCCGCGGTATTGCACAACGGCACCAGCCATGACGAGCAGGGCAACGACCGCGCCTGGACCATGATCGCCCGCTATGCGGTGGCCGCCGCCATCTACGGCGTGCCCATGATCTATATGAGCCAGCCATTGGGTGTCGGCTACAAGGTCGATTTCCAGAACAGCTGGCAGAGTATCAGCACATTCTGGGACCAGGCCGATCAGAACGTGCTGAACTTCTATGGCCGCATCAATGCCGCCCGCGCCCAGAACGCGGCCCTGCGCAGCAGCAACCGCTGGTTTTTATCTCGGCGCGACGGCGGCTTCAACGACAACATCTTTTCGGTGGCGCGCTGGGACGGCGACGATGTCGTGCTGGTGTTTGTCAATCTGCGCAATAACCCGATCGGCCCCGAGGTCTTCTCGATCCCCGATGCCCTGCCCCTGAGCGGCAATTATCAGGCGGTCAATCTGGTCGCCGACGACCCGAACGCTCACCTCTGGCCCGCTCCCCAGTCCGCCGAGGCATTGCGGGCAAACGGCATCTATGTGGCGTTCAGTTACCCGAACGAGGTTCAGTACATCGCGCTGCGCAAAGTGCCCTAGTCAAAGTGCCCCAGTTAACGTGCACTGCTTAGGTCCGGATACGGGAAGCCCTGCTTTGCGTGATGGGATGCACGCGCAGGCGATTGCCGCAGAAAACAGACCAACTGGCGCCGGATTCTGGTTCGCCTTCGCGAAGCGGCAACCCACCTAGGGCGATTTGATCGGGAGCGGGATCGAAAAGACAGGTGCTGCCTTGAAAAAATACAAGGATTCACCGCCGAGACGCAGAGTGCGCAGAGAGGTCAGGTCGCCCGCCCGCAAGCGGACCTCGAACAGCCGTAGGAGCCCGCTTGCGGGCGACCCGACAGGCGATGCCGGCGGATCGGATGCAAGCGCCGCGCTTTTCCCAGGAAATGGGTGCTGCCTTCAAAGAATGTAAGAATTCACCGCAGAGACACAGAGTGCGCAGAGGTGCCAAGGCGAATGCATGCCTCTTCTCCGCGTTCTCTGCGTCTCTGCGGTGAATCAAATTTCATTCTGGCTGAATAGCTGAACATGTTTGGACATCATCTGACGCAATTCTTGCCGGCGTCCTTGGCAGCATACAATCTCCTATCTGCCTCCATGATCAGCTCATCGAATCTCTGCATATCAGGCGAACGCGACGCAACGCCAATGCTGATACTGCCGCACCAGGGTTTGCCCCCGGTGGATACTCGAAGTTCCGATACCGCCTGCCGGACAACTTCCGCAATGTACATGCCGCCTTGTTTGCCGGTATCCGGGCAGATAATGAAAAATTCGTCACCGCCGAGTCGGCATACGACATCATCGTTGCGAAAGGAATGCCGAAGTTTATCAGCCAACTGTTTCAGAACCCGGTCTCCAGCCTCATGGCCATAGGCATCATTCACTTGTTTGAAGTGATCTGCATCGATCATCATGCAGGTCAGTGGCTTATCCGTTTCTAGCGCACCTTGCCAATCATCGGCAAGACGTCGTATAGCGTGCCGGCGGTTGGGAAGCCCGGTCAACACATCTGTCAACGATAATTCTTCCAGATGGCGGTTGGCTTTAGACAGTTCCTGGGTGCGTATTGCTACTTTTTCTTCAAGCAATTCATTCAGTTCTTTCAGCTCCCTGTTCCTCATCGATACCTGCTCGAACAAAGCATTCAACGCATCAAGCAACGGCGCCGTGGCGGCAATTCTGTCCTGTTCCATTTTTTCATAGGCGTCATGCGGACTGAATCCGGACTCGATGGCCTTGATCTGATTTGCCATATCCTGGTCTTGACCAAGAATATGATAGGCAAGCCAATGGATTAGGAACTTCAGAAAGGATTTTGCCCGGTAAAGATCATCCGAGGACATGCCGGAAGAGAGAGAAGATACATCTTCCAGGAACTGTTCGTGTACCTGGACATGGCAGCCCAGGTGACGCGCATCTACCTTTACTTCGCGCATCAAGCCTTCCTCTTCTTGGAAGTGGTATGCCGCATAGTCCATTAATTGAGCGTGCAGATGTTCCATATCTTCGGCATGCACTTGATTGTCTGTCAGCAGATTGCCAAACCGGTTGATGATGGCGATAAGTCGACGATGCTGATGATCGACTTCCAGCAACCCGGTTACAAAGTGTTGTCCCCATTGGAACGATGTCATAGGTGTCTACTTTCGAATGCAGCAATCATCATGTTTCTGGATTGTGATTGCCTTGCCTCTAGATGACAGTCCGATTGCATTCAAAGCGTTCTTCGGCTCAGGGCGCGCAGTCATTACCTCGTACCAAACCTTGGATCTGCTGGCTGGCAACGGGTTCCCCTCGTTCATTCAGCAGCCGTACGCGGATACGATGGTTGTTCCACCTACCGCTACCGGCCAAGGTGATGGAGGGCATGGCCCAAAGGCCATCGATCGTCGGCGCCTTGCCGGACGCATACCAGAGGGGCTGTGGATACCACTGATCGGTGAACACTTCAACGGCGACCGACCATCCCGGGCCACTGGGATAGGCGCGGCCGAACAGGGGAATGCCGCAGTCGGGCTTGGTCTCCAGGGGCTGCCCCGGGCGCGGATGCTCGATGCTGATCATCGGGCCGGTCGGCGCCGCCGGCGGGCCGGGCAGAGTCCAGTCAATCGCGCCGTGCTTTTGGCCACGGTTGACGTTGTACAGCCCCCAGTGCGCGCCCACGTCGCCCTCCACCGCGCTTTTCCATGGCTCGTCGAAGGCTTCGAACAGCATCACCGGCACCTGATGGCGCCGTGACAGCCGCCACAGCTCTTCGATAAAGCGCTGTTGATTGGCCAAACTGGGGATCGCGTTGGCGAATGCGCTGCCGTTCGATGGCCATCCGGTCTCGCCGATGACCAGGATTTTGTCCGGATACAGGGCACGTAGGGCAATCGCCTCGGCGATCACCGCCGCCGCGGCCTGGCTGATCGGCAGGCCCTCCCAGTATGGATGTGCGTGCGCGACGATGAAATCCACCGCAGCGGCCAATGCCGGGCGTCGGCGGCAGATGCCGTTCACGGCGTTGCACCATTCGAACCAGGTGTCGGAGGTTGCAACCGGCAAGCCGGCGGCGCGCGCTTGCCCAAGATAGTCGATGATCTGCTGCTCGCTCAGATCGCCACGCAACAGCAACTCGCCGCCGACGATGGCCGCCGCCAGATTGTCGTGCTCGGCGGCGAGTTGGACCAGACAGCCGATCTCGCGATCGTTGGCGTCGGCGACATTCATCGATCCTAGGTTCACCCCTTGCCACAGACGGATGCCATGAGCCGCCGCCAGGCTCGGGATCTGCGCCAATTCCGGGGCGCAGGCGCCATAGGTGCGGATCAGGTCGGTGTGGGCGGCGATCAACGCCAGATCCTGGTTCAATTCCGCCCTGGAGGGTGGCGAACCAGCAGGTGCCTGGTTCTGCCGATAGGGACCATACGCGAGCGCAAAGCGGGTGGCACTGCAATCAGCCGCGGCGCGGGTTGCGAGCAAGGCGTCGATGGCATCGGCATCGGTGCGTTTGGCGCCAGTACCAAGCGCATCCGCGATCAGCGCGTCATTACGCATGCCGGTAAGCCAGCGCAGCGCGAGCAGGCCATCGGTCAGGGCGTCGGCTTGGCCGTTGGCGTCGATCTCGATGGGACCCGCCGCATGGCCCAGATAGGCGGCGATGGCGTCTGCCGAGGTACGCCGGCCAGCCGGGTCAAGGGCGCCTTCGGTGAGCGGGGCATCGCGCAGGCCAAACAGCCAACGCAGCAGGAGCAGCCCGTCGCGGTTGGCTTCGGCCAGGCCGTTGGCATCGATGTCCAGGCACCAATCGAGACTGTCCGGGGTGCTGTCGGGGGATACATCGGGCAATCTGGGTGGGGTGCTGTGCCAAAGCCGCTGCAGCAGGGCGACCTTATCGTCGCGCAGGCTGATCCAATCGTCCTGCAGCAGGCCGCCGGTGTCGCTGCTGTTGGGATTCCAGGCCCAGTAGAAGCTGCTGCTGAGTCCCTTGTCGATCAGGTAATCGACAAAGGCATCCTGCCACAGCCGATCCGCTGAGCCCGGGGCATAGCGTCCGCCGAATTCGCCAACGACCAGGGTGTAGCCTTGCTCGGTAAAGCGGCCAAAGTGTTGTTCCCAAATAGCGGGCAGGTTGGCCGGGAAGTCCGGGGCGGAAAAATAGGCTTGCTGAGCGACGTCCGGTCCGTAGACATGGGGGCTGAGCACCAGGCGATCGGCAGGGATGGCCAGCGGTCGACAGGCCAGGGGCTCCAGGTTTTCGCCCCAAAAGTGGCCGGTGGTGCTGCTGCAATAGGTGCTTTCGGCAATGCCCGCGACAAAGATCAGCAGATCCGGCGCCACCGCCAGCACCGCCGCCGCCGCGCGCTCGGCGGCCAGATTCCAGTCGGTGGCAAGATTGCCGCTGCCCCAGGTGGCGCCATAGGGTTCATTGGTCAGATCGATGCCGAGCAGATGAGGGAGATGGCGGTAGCGCTGGGCGACCAACACCAGATCGTCGATCCATGCCTGTTCGCTGTAGTCGTCGGTGTACCAAAGCGGGGAAATCGCAATGCAGTCCGGGCGATGATGGTCGAGCAGGATGTACATGCCGCGTTGATCCAGTTGCATGACAACGGCATCGAGCACTTGCAATGCAGTGCGTCCAGAGAGCATCGGATTGAGCTCTGGATGAATCCAGCCGGTAGCCGTGGCAGTCAATGCTTGCGGGCAAAAAGGCAGGCGCACGGCGTTGATGCCGAGGGCCTGCATCTGGTCGAGCATGTCGCTGAAGCTTCGCGCCCAGAGCCCCTGCGGCGCGAGATAACGGTTTTGTGGCGAGCCCTCTTCGAATCCAGGCCAGTTGACCCCGCGCAGTTGGATCGGCGTGCCCTGGGCGTCGCGGATCTGACCGTCCGCGACCTGCCAGGCCCAGGTGGTCGGTATATTGCCAAGCATACAGGCCATGAGCAGGCCGATGGAGAGTTGTTGCGAGATCGTCATCGAGGTATTCCTCAGGTCGCTTTCAGCCATGCCCTGCTTCAGGGGCAGTTGCCCAGACGCAGCAGCATCGGCTCGCGCATGTCCAGCAGATAGCCCTCGCCGGCCTGGATTGGAAAGTCGGTGCCGGCAGGGCGCGGGATGAAGCCAGAGCGATCGAAGCCGCAACTCTCGAAGCGCCATTGGATCGGATGCAGGTGACGAATGGAACTGACGTTGCCAGCATCGAGCTCGGCGAGCCAGTCATAGCAGGTCATGGATGACGGCGGGTCTGTATAGGCGACCAGATTGGTACCGATGTGCAGTTCGATTTCGGCACAGACCTGGTCGTCGTAGAGCAGCAGATCCAACGGCACCTCGCTATATAGCGCATAGCCAGCCCCGGGGGCGATAATAAAGGGGGCGTTCAAATCGCAGGCTTCGATCCGACCGCTGCCCGGTTCGATACGAATGATCTGCCGGGCCGGAATGCCGCCAAGATCCTCGGCCAGTCTGTCGCAGCTGATGTGCACCGGAGCAACGCCAACCCCGTAGCCAAGCAGATTCAGACCTGGCTCGAATCCGAGCCTGAGTTCGCCGACCGGAAGACTCGCATCCCATGGATGCGTATCGCGTGCGTCCGGCACCGCATCGCCGTCGCTGTCCGCAGGCCCCGAGCTGACCAGCGCGGGGGTCGCGACCAATTGGCGCCCGGCGGCAGTGGAGCTGGCACTGAAACCGATGGTGGTTTGTCCGACGAAGTTCGCGGCTGTGCGAAAGCCGGCGGAGAACAAGCGGACTCCAGCGCAAATGCCGCCTGGCCAGGCAGCGTCGATGTCGGCCCAGGCCACCAGAATGAAGCGATCGGTGGTCGGATCATCATCTGCGTCCTCCTCGTCCTTGACGGGCTCCCCTTGTCCAATCAGCCCCGTTTGCAGGAGACCGGATAAACCCTCGAATGCGAGCTTGCTAGAATCCCAGTGCATGCGCAAGCCGAGCCCTGTCAGCGTCGCATCGCAGGGGTTGGCAGTGGTGTAATCCAGCCCGATCACGATGGCTTGGGCAGCAAAGGCCGACTGTGCCCGAGGATAGGGGTCGAGCAGCTGTTCGGCAGCATGGGTAAAGCTCGCGGCCAAGAGCAGCAAGCTGCCCGGCGCAAACCAGGAGCGGAAAAAGAAGCGAGTGCTCATGAAGCGATCTCCGGCCCGATGGCGGCAGTTCGGCGAACCTGTGCGGCGATCTGGCACCGGGGCGATTCGCCGTTTGGCTCCGAAATTGCCGTAAATTTTGCTAATAACTCGATAATAGCTCGATATGGATTCGATATAAATCCGATTGATTGCTTTGCCAATTTGACGGCATAGTTCAATCATACTCCAGAGCTTGGTTGATCGGCACTTCCATTCAGATCAGGCATCTGGCCAAACATCTGGCAAGTGCTGCCCGGGTAAAATGTTCAGCTATTCAACCAGAATGAAGTTTGCTTCACCGCGGAGACGCAAAGAACAGGGATGCATTGGCCTCAGCCTAGGCTGTCGAAATGTCCTGAGTTTTGATGCCAAACCGATTCCAGGTCTTGGATTGCGTCATCGAACGCACTGGGGAAGCCTCATCGGTGTCGGGGTCGCTATCGGAATCGGTATCGAATCCGCTCATCGATCAAAGCAGCCAGCTCGATACCAATCCCTCATTCCGACCTCGACACCGACACCGACTAAGCATCCATAAACCGGGAAGCGCTTGTTTTAGTCAGACTGCAGATTTCGACAGCCTAGCCTTAGCCCCTCTGCGCACTCTGCGGTGAATCCTTACGTTTTGTTAAGGCAGCACCCCATCTGGCCAGGCATCAGGTCGCCTGTTTGACCTTGGCTCGCTCATAGGGGCCCGCTGATTGGGCGTGAAAGTCGGTTGACTTTTGCACCCCGACGCTACAAAACTATTGTACGTGGTATGACGGTTCGTGTTCGTCATACGCTTAAACCGAGGGTGGTCGGTATCCACCCCGACAGGAGATGATTGAAATGATGACAGTATTGCTTCCCGACGGGAGTCAGAGATCACTCGCCGATGGCGCAAGTGGTGCGGATCTGGCAGCAGACATTGGGCCGGGTCTGGCAAAAGCGGCGTTGGCCGCCAAGGTGAACGACGAAATCGTCGATCTATCGCGGCCTCTGCCGGACGGAGCGCATGTGGCGCTCATTACCAAGCGTGATCCCGAGGGGCTCGAGGTATTACGCCACTCGGCCGCACATCTGATGGCCGATGCCATCCTCCGGCTCTTCCCCAAGGCTCAGCTGACCATCGGGCCGGTGGTCGAAGATGGCTTCTATTACGATATCTATCTGGAGGAGGGAAAAATCACCCCGGATGATTTCCCTGAAATCGAACAGGAAATGGCACGTATTGCCAAATCCGCCCAGCCCTTCGAGCGCTGCGTTGCCAGCTATGACGATGCCAACGAGCACTTTGCCCGCTACAAGGCAATCGACGGCGGCCACAACAAGTTCAAGATGGAAATCGTCGGCGACATCGCCGAGCGAGGCGATCAACTCAGCTTTTACAAACATGGCGATTTCATCGACCTGTGCCGCGGACCGCATGTACCGCATACCGGCTGGCTCGGTCATGTGAAGCTGACCAAGGTGGCCGGCGCCTACTGGCGTGCCGATGCCAACCGCGAGCAGCTCATCCGTGTCTATGGCACCGCTTTTTTCGACAAGAAAGACCTGAAAGCTCACCTACAGCTCCTGGAAGAGGCGAAAAAGCGTGACCATCGCGTTTTAGGCGAACAACTCTCGCTGTTCTTTTTCGACGAGGACGCGCCCGGCTTTCCGTTTTTCTTGCCTCGCGGCACCGTCCTCTTCAATACCCTGGTGGACTACATGCGCCAGTTGCTGCGTCAGCGGGGTTACCATGAGGTGAAATCGCCACTGGTGCTGAGCGAGCAGCTCTGGCATACCAGCGGACACTACGATAATTACCTCGAGAACATGTTTTTCACCAAGCTGAAGCTGCGTGACCCAAAACAGCCGCAAATCATCCGCGACAACATCGACGAAGATCGCCCCCTGGCGGTCAAACCGATGAACTGCCCCGGCCACTGCGTGCTCTATAAATCCAGGCAGCACAGCCATAATGAGTTTCCGTTGCGGGTAGCGGAGATGGGGCTTGTGCACCGGCGCGAGCTCTCCGGGGTGCGGCACGGACTGTTCCGCGTACAGGCCTTCACTCAGGACGATGCGCATCACTTCTGCACACCGGAACAGTTGGTAGACGAAGTCTCCATGCTCATCGACTTCTTCAAAGAGGTCTATGGCGCCTTTGGCCTGACCGACGTGCGGGTGGAACTGTCGACGCGACCCGAGAAATCGATCGGCTCCGACGAAATTTGGGATAAGTCGGAATCCGCGTTGCAGCTCGCGCTTGATCGGGCCGGGATGGAGTTCGCTCTCAACCCCGGAGATGGCGCCTTTTATGGGCCGAAAATCGACTTTCATATCCGCGATGTCCTCAAGCGCTCGTGGCAATGCGGCACCATCCAGGTCGATTTCTCGATGCCGGAGCGCTTCGGTCTGAGCTATATCGGGGCCGATGGAGCCAAGCACAGGCCGGTGATGATTCACCGCGCGGTTTACGGTAGCCTCGAGCGCTTCCTCGGGATCATCATCGAGCATTTTGCCGGCGCCTTCCCGCTCTGGCTGGCCCCGGTACAGATGCTGGTCGTTCCCATCAGCGAAAAATTCGACGCCTATGCCAGCAGCGTGCTCCAGCTGTTGCTCGACGCCGGCATCCGGGCCGAAGTCGATCTGTCGGGTGAGCGCGTCGGATACAAAATCCGCCAGGCCAGTTTACAACGGTTACCGTTCGCCATCGTGGTCGGGCAAAAGGAGGAGGACAACGGCACCATCAATGTCCGCTCCCGCGATGACGGTGAACTCGGCGAGATGACGGTGGATACCTTCCTTGCGCGCATCAGCACCGACCTGTTCCCACAACGGCTACCTGAGGTGGCGGCCAAGGCAGCCGCATAGCCAGATCGTCTGTCCGATCCAGGCAAACGATTGGACGGTCCACCCGCTGCTGGCGTCGATCCAGCATGCGGGTCTCGGCTGCATGGAGATAAAGCAGCTCAGGTGTCGGGTTGCCTGTGGTCAGCACGCCCGTGCCCGCGGGGCCTTGATGCTTCTTCCATCCAGCCCCGCTCTTTCGCGCGCTGCTGGCTGCGGCTGCATTTCGCTCAACACCCACGGCTCTGGCCATCCTCTCCTTACTGTGCTCGCACTGCTATGCCTATCCTTGGTCTCCCATTCGTCGCGCTCGTTCTGTTCTTCGCCTTTGCTAATCTGATGCTCGCCTTCCCGCACATCGATCTGCTGGTGTCCGGACTTTTTTATACCCCCGGCATCGGTTTCGGCAACAATGGAAAACCTTTGGAGCAGCTGCTCTATCACTCGGTCGGAGTGCTGATGGTGGTGGTGAATGTCGCCTTGATTGGGCTCTGGCTGTTCAACCGTATCACGGGCCGTGCATTGCTGCGGTTCACGGGGCGCAAGTTATTATTTCTATTGTGTTTGCTGGCGTTGCTGCCCGGTTTGGTCGTGAATCTGGGTTTGAAGCAACACTGGGGCCGAGCACGTCCAGTGGATGTGATTGAATTCGGTGGCGAGCGCAGCTTCTCGCCGGCGTTTCTGATTTCGGATCAGGAGGGTAAATCCTTCAGTTCCGGACATGCCGCTGCCGCCTGTTATCTGGTCGCGGTTGCCGTGTTGTTGTTCGGCTGGCGATCGCGCTGGGTGATCGCCACCGGGCTGTACGCGGCGCTGATCTGCGCACTGCGCATCGCGGCTGGCGGCCATTACCTCAGCGATGTGGTCACGTCCATGTTCCTTGTGTTATTCGGCTACCTGATCCTACATCGAGTCTTTTTCGGCAACCGCCCCGATGCGAACCCCGATGCACACCAAGGCGCAAACCCAAATGCAAACAGGCCCGCCTGAACTGCCGCCCGCTTTGCCGGCGCTTGTACAACTCGGCCCGGCAAGAAGCCGGAAATCATCAAGCGGCATCCAAGCCTCATCTGTGCGAAGATTCCAGCCTGACGATTCCTCGAGTACAGCGGCTCATGCCGCATCTGCACAGCCGCAGCACCACGGAGCATAACGCGTGACAACAGGAACCCATGCCTTTGCCGCCTGCCTGCTCGTCACATTTCTTGTGGCGGGCTGCGGCGGCGCCCCGACTTCCGGCGCGGCAGGTGGAGACGATCCCCTCGGCCGCCCCCTCGAGCATACAGCAGTGGCAAGCGATTGGAATTCCATCGCCGTGACTAAAATTGCCTGCGGTGCACGCACCGAGCATTGCGCCAAAGCCCATGCCACCAAGGGCGATGCCTGTCTGCGACTTGCGATCAAACTGCCACAAAGTGCATCGGCAAAGGACTCGCGCACGCGCGATCTGCTCGACTGCGCCGAGCAGGGCTATCGAAAGGCATTGCAAAAACAGCCATCCAAAACCGAACCAAGCCGCATTTCCTACCATGGTGGCCTGCTGCTGACATTGAGTGAACGTCGCAATCGGCTCGACGATGCGGTCAAAGACAAAAAGCTTGATCGGGAGAACGAGAAATTGCTCATGGCGGCCCAGGATGCACGCCGCGAGGTTCCCGGCAGTGCCTTGGGTTTTCTCTATGGCGCGTCGGCGTATGTCTACCGCGCGACCCTGCATCCACGAGGTCGCGCTCGCTGCAATGACCTGCGCCAAGCAGTGGCGATGATGCAACGCTCGCCGCCGCCGCCGCGCGAACTGGCCGCTGAGCAGGCACGTATCCGCTCGCTGGCCCAGCGGCAGCTTCGCCAAAATCAGTGCCCGCCGATCAAACGCCGCTGATGGCCTTGGCTTCGGGCTCGGTTCAAGGCCCAGCAGCAGCCATCGAAGACGATTGGCGCTGGCCTCTCGTCCTGATTCTGGCCATCACCGCCTGGCGCCTGCTGATCGCCGATGCGGTACCTGTCACACTGGACGAGGCCTATTATTTCAACTGGGCGCGCTCCCTCGCCTGGGGCTATTTCGATCACCCGCCAGGCGTCGCATGGCTTGGCATCGGTACCCGGATCGAAGCTGGTTCGGCGTTCGCCGCAAGACTCGGAACGGTGGCCGCTGGCGCTTTGACGCTGCTCGTGCTCTGGCGGTTTTATCAGGCCGCGGGTTTGACTCCCGGTCGCAATCTGCTGTTGGCCATGCTGCTTGCGGCAGCCAACTTGCCAGGCTTGCTCTCCGGGGTGATCAGCACGCCCGACAGCCTGCTCGCCCTGTGCTGGGCGCTGGCATTGCACGAGGCGCTGGCCGCGCTAAAGGGCAACCGGCGACGCTGGCTGAGCGCCGGCATGGCCACCGGCCTTGGTCTGCTCGGTAAATACACCATGGCGATCATCGGTCCGATATTCCTGGTGGCCATCTTGCTGGTCGATCGCCGCGCATTGCGCACACCCTGGCCCTATCTCGGCGGCCTGCTGGCATTGCTGCTGTTCTTGCCGAACATCCTGTGGAACGCTGCCAACGATTGGCTGACCCTGCGCTTTCAGTTCGGCCATGGATTTTCCGCCGATACCGGCAGCTTTGCCCTCGCGACAGATGGATTACCCGCGGCAATTGGCTCCATGGCCTATTCACCGCCCGCGGTGGAGCCGATGACAGTGTTCGATCGGCTGGCGAGTCTGGCGGAGTTCCTCGGCAGTCAATTGGCATTCTGGGGCATTCTGCTGCTGCCGCTGATCATGATCCCTTTCCTGCAGGGTGGCCTCAGGCATGTACGACGGCAGCTGGTTGCATCAATCCAGCGACCGGCTCGAGTATTGCTGGCGACAGCAACCCTGTTTCCTCTTGGTTTTTTTGGCAGCCTCACTTGGTTCAGCGAGGTGGAGGCGAACTGGTCGGCCATGTATCTCAGTAGCGCCGCGCCGCTTGCCGCCATGCTGCTCGGTCCCCTGTGCAGATGGGTGATGCTGGCTGCCATGGCCAATCTGCTGGCGGCCAGTCTGTACGCCTTTCACATGGCCACCGCATTGTTGCCACTGCCGGATGCAGCCGAACGCAATATGCGCGAGACCCACGGCTATGCCGCGCTGGCCGATCATATTGCCAGCCTGCCTGGAATCCTGTTTGCCGACCGCTATCAGTTCGCTGCCATGCTCAACTTCTATCGTCCGGATCTCGCGGTTGCGCAATGGCCCGGCATTGCCCGGCCTTCCGAGTATGAGCGCGGTCGGCTGGTACCGCTGCCATCCCTGGAGACATTGCGTCGCGACGGATTCTGGCTGCTTGCTTACAAATTCTCGCCGCCAGAAATCCCAGGCTTCGAGTCAGTCCATACCCAGAGCCTGTTTGATTGCAAGCGCCAGCCGCTGAATGTCATCGAGGGACCCGCCAGCTTGAAGGCCGCGGGTTGCGAAGCGCCGTATCACATTTGGCGCATCTATCGCTATGTAGCGGTTCATGAATAACCTATACAACGCTATCCAGACATCGGCGGAGTGCAATCGGGGTCGGGGCCACTATCGGAATCGGAATCGGAATCGGAATCGAGAGAGAAAACGCCCTATGCCATGCGGTCATGAGAAGCTCGACGTCTAGCGTGCGGCCATCGAGTCTGTCGGCTGGGCCTAGCGCGACTGCGAGCATGTGAAAGGACAGCGTAACGCGAAGAATCAACTCCTGTGCGCATCGTAGGTGCGCATCGTAGGCGCGCATCGCAGGCCATCGCGCTGAACATTGCCGCGGGTAACGGCAAAGCGACGAGCGGGGATCGACGTCGGTCGTTTGAAATCGCACGAGGCTCGGCGCTGGAGTGCGCTGCGATTCAGGACGTGCTTGCTGGTGTGCGATGCGTTGTCCGCAGACGACAACAGCAAGCAAAAGGCACTGCTCGATCGTCGTGTGGCCATGCTGACGAAGCACGGACAGCGTGGCGACGCGGTCAGCGAGGAGCTTGGCGGATAGCGGGTTGGTCAGTTCGATACCGACGCCGATACCGACGCCGATAGCGGTAGCGAATGAGTCGGCAGGCGACACCCAAGCCAAAAACCTGTTTAGCTTGTTTCTGCACCATCACTTACCGCAGAGACGCAGAAAACGCAAAGAAGAGGGATGCATCCGTCCTCGCCTCTCTGCGCACGCTGCGTCTCTGCGGTGAATCCTTACATTTTTTAAAGGCAGCACCCAGGCAATCCAATCGCTTGCCGGTTTTTCCAATCATTGCCGAGGCCAGCGGATCGGCACTTCGGTCATCCTCATGGCTTCGGCAAGGTCACCCCGGTTTGGCCCTGGTACTTGCCGCCGCGATCCCTGTAGGAGGTCTCGCAAACCTCATCGGATTCCAGAAACAGAATCTGGGCAACCCCCTCGTTGGCATAGACCTTGGCCGGCAGCGGGGTGGTGTTAGAGAATTCCAGGGTTACGTGCCCTTCCCATTCCGGCTCCAATGGCGTCACATTGACGATGATTCCGCAACGGGCATAGGTCGACTTGCCTAAACAAATGGTCAACACATTACGCGGTATGCGGAAGTATTCGACAGTCCGCGCCAGGACGAAAGAATTCGGCGGAATGATACAAACCTGCGACTTCAGATTGACGAAGCTCGAGGAATCGAAGTTCTTTGGGTCCACTACCGCAGAATTGATATTGGTGAAGATTTTGAATTCATCGGCACAGCGGATATCGTAACCATAACTGGATGTGCCGTAGGAGATGATCCGCTCACCACTTTCGGACTCGCGTACTTGACCGGAGACAAACGGATCGATCATCCCAAACTCGGTGGCCATATGGCGTATCCAACGGTCAGACTTGATGGACATGGGTGATATGCAAGGGTCAGCGCGATGCGTAAAGCGGTGGAAGGGCAAGCAGGCTTGGATAAAAATTGCCTTGGCAACAATGGATGCGAACCACCTAACTCAGTAGCAGGGCAAACGCATCTAAATTTCCCATTTTAGGCCGCCTGTAGGACATCAAGTAACTGCTCAAGATAATCCGTATCCCAGCCGGCACGGAG
Source organism: Thiohalocapsa sp. PB-PSB1 (assembly GCA_016745215.1). Taxonomy (GTDB): domain Bacteria; phylum Pseudomonadota; class Gammaproteobacteria; order Chromatiales; family Chromatiaceae; genus Thiohalocapsa. The sequence continues at coordinate 144,408 of CP050890.1, read as the reverse complement.
TCGCTTTAATTTAATGCTTTTCTTTGAGGTCGTATCTTTCCTGAGAATATTGAGTGCAATGTGCCGTAGGATGGAATAGTTTTCAGGTGCATGACCTTTTCGCGTTCGATTGGCATCTTCGGAAAAGGACACATCCAGAACCCAATGCAGTGAATTCTCAATTCCCCAATGAGAGCGAACCGCTTGGGCAAATCGTTTAACATCGCCTGACAGGCTGGCAATGAAATAGCGCCGGTCCGTGGTTACTTTTTTTCCATCATCTCGAATCGACTCTACCATCCCGATACCCCGGAAACCTTTCCATTGTTCGGCGTAATGCCCTAAGGAATGATCAGTGAAATAATAATACCGACGCGTCTCCAGGCGACCATGTTTTTTCTCTTTCGTTTCAAGAAAAACACTCGCATCCCGGCAGCATTGGTCGAGATCGACCGATTCGAACCAAGCGATGACATCTTGATGAAAAGTGCTCTGGTTTCCTTTCAAAGAAAAGGCTCTCCCGGATCTCCTGGGACTGTTGTATCATGTAGATCAACAACTTGAGAACCGCCTGTCGCTGAAACCCCATCTGGACGCTGTTGATAATGACATTTGATAAAGAGACCCTTCAGACGCTTTTAAATCTTCCTGATATCGCCGTTGATCGCGTGGTGCTCGGCGAGCGCAAGACACTTAAAGTCTATGTGCATAGCACACTGGAGGGTACGAACTGTCATCGCTGTGGTCGGCCAATCGATCATGAGTATGGCCATGGTCAAGAGATAGAGTTACGCCATTTGCCATTATTCGCGTATACAGTTGTTCTTATTTTGAGGCCGAAGCGTTATCAATGCCACTTCTGCGAAGGGCGTCCGACAACGAGCCAAACGCTGTCATGGTACACGCGGCGCTCCCGAGTGACAAAAGCATTCGAACAGCAGATGCTGCTGGAGTTGATCAACAGTACGCTCGAGGATGTCAGTCGCAAGCATGCCATTGGTGTCGACGCACTGCAGGGTATTTTGGATCGAAACATGGCGTGCGATGTCGATTGGAACGCAATTGAACGCTTGGAGGTCATTGGCATTGATGAGATTGCGTTGAAAAAGGGTCATCGTGATTTTGTCGTTGTGATCAGCGCTTACATTAACGAGACATTGCATGTCATCGGTCTGCTCGGCGACCGCACCAAGGCCAGCGTACAGGAGTTTTTTCTCAGCATTCCCAAGCGCTTGCGACGCACCGTCCAGAGTGTTTGCTCGGATCTTTATCAAGGTTTCATCGGTGCCGCTAAAGCCGTGTTCGGCAAGCGCGTACACATTTGCGCGGATCGGTTCCATGTTGCCAAGCTGTACCGAAATGGACTGGAAAACCTGCGCAAAAGCGAATGGAAACGGCTGTGTCATATCCTCTCCGAAGAAGAGCGCAAGTCATTCAAGAACGTGCATTGGCTGCTGCGTCAGCGTCGCGCCGATCTGAATGCAGATGAGCGACGCATGCTGAATCGGCTCTTTCGCTATTCACCAAAATTACAAGAAGCTTATGAGGCTTGCGAATCACTCACTGCCATCTATGAAAGCCGCCTATCAAAAGGTCAGGGTAAGCGCAAACTGCGTGGCTGGATGGAACGTGTCACCAACCGCAAGCTCAGTTGCTTCGATAGCTTCCTCGGGACACTGAATACTCACTTTGAGGAAGTGACGAATTATTTTATTGGTCGACACACCAGCGGCTTTGTCGAGGGGTTAAATAATAAGATCAAAGTCATCAAACGCCGCTGCTATGGCATCACCAACCTTGGACACCTCTATCAAAGGATATGCTTGGATCTCAACGGATATGACCGGTTCGGGGTTGACACATTATAAATCAATGAGTTACAGAGTTTGCGCTCGACTACATTTTAACCTTGATGTGTACGAAAAAATGAGCTTAAGTAGTTGTTTTTCAAATTTTTATTGGTTCCCATGAAATCCGGGAGAGCCAAAGAAAATACCCAATCTGCTTGTTTTTCAACAATTTTCTCCGCAATCTTCTTTTGGCATCCCATCGCGTCAATACTGACTACACAGCCTTTGATCTCCAGTAAATCCAACAATTTCGGTATCGCTGTAATTTCATTTGATTTTTCTTCGGTCTTGAGTTGACCCAATACGAGCGATGAGTGACAAGCCCACGCACTCACCATGTGAATTGCCTTATTTCCATTAGCTCTATCATGCGATCTGCGCACCGTTTTCCCATCGATCGGTATAATATCCCCATCAAACTTCGGCTCTATCGACTTCACCCAGGAGATGAAACAGGTTCGGAATTGATCGGGGTCAATACGGGCAAATACACGATTGAACGTATCATGCGAGGGAATCCCATTGGGCAATTCCAAAAACTTCCGTAACCACTGTTCATGGGTTTGACCAAACTCCTCCATCGCATCCCAGCTCTCTCCCATACATAACGTCGAACAAATCGCTATCGTTATGATATCAGCCAGCTTATGCCTTTTTGTCCTGTCGATACGGGGGTCGTTCAGATCGGAAAAATGACCGGCGATTGTCGTATCTTTTTCCTCTTCATTTATAGGTCTGATCATTCCCATTTTAATAACCCTCTATTAAATCATATGATCTTCAATTTTCGCCATCATAACACATTGTTTTCTAAATATTTTTAGATGCGTTTGCCCTGCCTAACTCAGTAGGCCATCATCCCAACCGCTATCGCCACCGCGCTTTTGCCGTGCCAGGCGACCGGAGTCCTGGGGGAAAACCTCCTGCAGAATTTCTTGGAACTTCTTCGTCTGCGGCGACAGAAATTTGCCTCTGCGTAACACCATCCCATAGCTGCGTAATGGGAAATACTTTTCCAGGGGCACCTGAGCCAGGGTCTCGTCCCCGGTCAGGCAAACATCGGTGACAATCGAGATGCCCAAGCCCAGCTCAACGTATTTCTTAATGACTTCCCAACCACCGGCTTCCAGGGTGACCTGATAATTCAGGTTGTGTTGAGTGAAGACCAGATCCACCAAACGCCAGGTGCTCAAATGCCGCGGTGGCAGGATCAATCCAAATTCGGCAATGTCGGCCAGACTGATGTCCTGCTTGTTCGCGAGGGGATGATCCTTCGGCGTAATCAGCGTCGGTCGATAGGTGACAACCGGTCGATAGTTGACATCGTCTGGGATTTCCAGCATCGATCCCACCGCTAAATCCGCCTCATCGGCGCGCAACATCGCCAATCCGTCACGTCCGGTGACATTGTGTAAACGCAGTTCAATGCCTGGAAAACGCTCGACGAAAAGCCGTACCGGCTCGGGTAGGATGTAGAGGATTGTCGACTCGCCAGCGGCAATGTCCAGGGTACCCTGATCAATGCGCCCGCAATGCACCGAGAATGTCTCGTGCAATTTGTCCATGCCTTCGACCAGGGGTTGGGCCAGCTCGTAGAGCATCTCGCCCTCCGGCGTCAGCCGGATCTTCGGTCCGCGGCGTTCGAACAATACCGTATCCAATTCCCGTTCCAGGGCCTGGATCTGTAATGATACGGTGGGTTGACTTAAAAAGATCTTTTCCGCCGCAGCGCTGACGCTGCCGGTGCGGGCCGCGTGACAAAATGCACGCAGCTGCTTTAATCGATTCTGTTTGTAATGGATCTGCTGGCCTGAGGCCATCGGCGCAGCCCTCTCGCTCGTTGTGTCATATAACGCCCATAGAGGCGCTTTGCCGGCGGCAGCAACGGCCATACTGGCCGATCAGCCGACAGTGTAAAAGCAAACCATAGGGGACGACGAGGCAGCACTGGTCGCGGCCCGTGGTCATGTCAGTGTATTTCCGCGGCGGCAGTGGATGTCGATTCAGCATGGTTGGCAAATCGATACGATTGATCGCTTCCTCCAGGGTTCGCTTGGTCAAGGCCGTTGCCGACGCTTTCTATACTAGATCATCCGATATGATCTGCATCTTGCTGGAATTCCAATCAGCGCGCTTGCGGGATGCGCCCCGCACTGGGTCATATGCTGGGTCATACGCCGGGTCATTCGCTGGGTCATGCAAAGACAGCGGCAGACTGAGTTAGGCATGCCCGGGTCAGTCCCGATCCAAATCGGCGAGGATATTACGCGCAACCCGGCGTTGATCGTCGTCGCCGTCTTCCAATACGCGATAGAGCAAGTGTCTTGCCGCGCCCAGATTGCCCTGCGCACGCAGTTCGTTGGCGCGCGTCAGCAGCACTGCTACTGGATCGGTGCTGAGTTCATTTGCCTCCAATCCGTCTTCCTCGGCAGCCTCTTCCGCCTCGATGGCATCGAGTTCTGCCTCCATCTCCTCGGCTGTCAGCGGACGAAAGCGCCCAGATTCATCCAGGTTACCGCCATCGATGTCACGACCCACGACGCTCGCATCAGATGTCTGCACCGCATTGGCGCGAGCATAGGCCGCGGATGTCGAGGATTGTGCGTTCACGTCATCGGTATCATTTCGCTCGGTGGCGATCGACGCGCGCTGGCGTTGGAAAAAACGCGAAAAAAAGATGCCTAGTTCGAATAATAGCCACATCGGAATCGCCAGCAAGGTCTGACTTACCACATCCGGTGGTGTCAACAACATGCCGGCAACAAACACGCCTACGATCACATAAGGCCGTTTACGCGCCAATGATTCTGGAGTCGTGGCACCGATGGCTACCAATAAAATGGTTGCTATCGGAATTTCGAAAGCGATGCCGAAGGCAAAAAATAGCTTTAGCACGAACTCCAGATAAAAGGCAATATCGGGCATTTGCGTGACGCCATCAGGCGTCACCGACGTGAAAAAGCCGAACACCAGCGGGAACACGGCAAAGTATGCAAACATCATGCCCAGGTAGAAGAGCACAATGCTTGATGTCAGCAGCGGCAAGCCCAGCCGCTTTTCGTGCGTGTAGAGACCAGGAGCGACAAATGCCCAAAACTGATAGAGTAAGTAGGGCATTGCAACGAATACTGCAACCACCAAGGCCAGCTTGAACGGCGTCAGGAATGGCGAGGCCACCTGCGTCGCGATCATTTGCGCACCTGACGGCAATTGAGCACGGATCGGCTCTGCAACAAAAGTATAAATATCGTTGGCGAACGGGAACAGCACTAGAAATACCAACACGATGGCAACGATCATCCGTAACAGACGATCGCGCAATTCCACCAGATGAGAGATAAACGGCTGTTCGCCGCCGAGTTCGTCGTCGGAGGGTCCGTTGGATGCGGGCAGGCTCATCAGCGGGCTGTTCGTCGGTGTTTCATGGAGAAATCCGGAGCTGGCAAGCCGACGGCCTGTCTGGCGTCCAGATTGTCGCTTGACCCGGCTGGCTCATGCTGTAGCTCAAGGTTGATCGGCGTTTGTCGCATTGTCGTTGGCGTCACGAACCGCCGCGGCTGACCGAGCGCCTGAACCGGAGGATGACTGATTGGATCTTGATCGTATCTCACCATCCTCTTCCAGGATTGCATTCAGCGGGTTGCTTTCGGCCTGTTTGCGCAAGATCTCCTTCAACTCCTCGGCCTTGATTTCGCGATCGATCTCTTGCTTGACCGTTGTCAGCGAGCGTCGTGCATGGCCCAACCAAAGACCGGCCGTGCGCGCCAACTTCGGCAATCGCTCCGGGCCGACCACCAGCAACGCGATCACACCCACCAGAATCAGCTCGAAAGCGCCGATATCGAACATAGCGATGGTACCGGTTGCAGCGCCCGATCAAACCTTGCGCTTGGTGGCAGGCTCGGGCGTCTTCTTGAAGGCCGCGGGATCAGCAGCCCCAGGATCTCTGTTGGCTGCATCATCGGCGCTGCTGAGCTGCGCCGCATCCTGATCTTCATTGCCTTGATTCATGTCATCGTCTTGGTTGGAGCCGTCGCCGGACATGGCCGAGCGGAAGCCCTTCACCGCGCCACCAAGATCCGACCCGATGTTCTTTAACTTCTTGGTTCCAAACAAGAGCAGCACAATGATTAAAATGATCAGCAACTGCCAGATACTAATACCACCCATACCCATATCGACCTCCGCGACCGCCCGGTTAGGCAGTCAGTAAACTATTGTTTCGTGTGCAGTGCGACTTGAACCTTGCGTTCGCGGGGCGTCCTCGGCCCGCCTGGGTCTTTGTGTTCGAAAGTCTGCGCAAGTTGGCGATGATACCGCAATCGCGCGGATGCATGCAGAGACTCGCGTCAGCCCAATCTCCTAATCTTCCCAGACGCATCTTCCCAGACCAATCTCTCCGGACCAAATCTCCAGAAAACAAATCACTTGGTACGGCCAGCCTTCTCCACAAGCCCAGACAAACCAAATCGACGATCCAATTCCGTCAGCACCGCATCTGGGTGCAGTCCTTGCCGCGACAATAGCACCAAACAATGGAACCAAAGGTCCGCAACTTCGTGAATAATCTGCTGCGCATCGCCGTCTTTGGCCGCCAGCACCGTCTCGGTCGCCTCCTCGCCGATCTTCTTCAAGATCGCATCCAAACCCTTGGCATACAGCTTGGCAACATAAGACGACTCGGGATCAGCGCCCTTGCGCTGCTCGAGCACATCGGCGAGACGGTTCAGTACATCAGACATGGGAAAGCCTCCAGTGGCATGAACAGGGCGCGCATGAACGCAAATCTACCCCGGGTTGTCAACTGGTCGGGCTGGTTCCGGTCCGGGCAGCATGGCTTGTCGAGAGGGGCTTTGGTCCTGACTCCGCCCATCGAGCTCGCGTCCGATCCGCTGGCATCATTTTCCGGGTCGCCCGCAAGCGGGCTCCTACGCCGACCGGCTCCCACGGCTGGTAAAGATCCGCTTGCGGGTGAGGCGCCTTGGACCCTCTGCGCATTCTGCGTCTCTGCGGTGAATCCTTAGTAGCGGTTCATGAATAACCTAATACAATGCTATCCAGACATCGGCGGAGTGCAATCGGGCTCGCTATCGGAATCGGAATCGGAATCGAGAGAGAAAACGCCCTATGCCATTCGGTCATGAGAAGCGCGACGTCTAGCGTGCGGCCATCGAGTCTGTTGGCTGGGCCATAGCGCGACTGCGAGCATGTGAAAGGACAGCGTAACGCGAAGGATCAACGCCTGTGCGCATGGTAGGTGCGCATCGTAGGCACGCATCGCAGGCCATCGCGCTGAACATTGCCGAGGAACGGCAAAGCGACGAGCGCGGATCGACGCCGGTCGTTTGAAAGCGCACGAGGCTCGGCGCTGGAGTGCGCTGCGCTTCAGGACGTGCTTGCTGGTGTGCGATGCGTTGTCCGCAGACGACAACAGCAAGCAAAAGGCACTGCTCGATCGTCGTGTGGCCATGCTGACGAAGCACGGACAGCGTGGCTAGGCGGTCAGCGAGGAGCTTGGCGGATGGGTTGGTCGGTTCGATACCGCGGCGATACCGATACCGATACCGACGCCGATAGCGGTAGCGAATGAGTCGGCAGGCGACACCCAAGCCAACAACCCGTTGAGCTTGTTTCTGCACCATCACTTAGCTCAGAACCAATCTGGCGTGATTGCATTGGTATTTTGGCTGAATCCATGGACCAGGGATCATTTGCAGCCAACCGCGCGCATGCAGCCGCTCATGCGTCTGTTATGCGCTGCGGCGACCAACATGCCGCCGCAAACCGCCGGCAATGGGCAGCGCATTGGCTGGGTCTTCGGGCCAGTGGTGCTTGGGATAGCGACCGCGCATTTCTTTGCGCACCTCGGCATAGGCGCCGTTCCAGAAGCCAGCCAGGTCGCTTGTTACCTGAAGCGGGCGTCGGGCTGGCGAGAGCAGATGCAACAGCAATGGTAGACGGCCTTCGAAAATGGTTGGAGTCTGAGGTGCGCCGAAGAATTCCTGCATCGGTGCCGCGAGCACCGGGGTTGGCTCATTGCCGGCGGGGTCGGCACAGTAGTCGATACGCCGGTTGGTGCCAGCGGGGGTGACCAGGGATTCCGGGGCCAATGCATCCAGTCGGCTGGCCCGCTGCCAACCGAGGGTCTGTTTGAGTATTGCCATCAGATCCAGCGCACGGGCGTCCGCGAATCTGGTCTTACCCGTCAGCCAGGGGCCAAGCCAGGACTCCGTGTGGGCGGCGAGCCAGGCGTCGGATAAATCCGGCCAATCTGCATCTGGTTGCAGATGCCGTGCGAGCTGCCCGCGCGCCTGGAGTTGACGCGCATCCGGTGTCCAGTGCAGAGCATGCTCGAGGTTGTCGGAAATGGCCTGCAACAGGAGCTGGAGCGCGGCATCCGCATTGGTGATCGGAATGGCTTGCGCGCTGAGCAGCAAGGCACCCAGGCGCTGCTCGCCACGGGCCGTGACGGCTTCGCGCTGCTGATCCCAGGTGAGCACGGATCGGCTGTTGATTTGTGCGCTCATCAATGTGCGCAATTCCGCCTCGCTGATCGGCAGCGCGGCGCGCATGCGATGGTCGCCATGGGCGACGTCCAGGTCGGCAACCACCAGATAGGGCTCGACAGCAAGCGCGTCGTTGGCCGGCAATGCCGCGCCGATACCGCTGGTGAGCAGGAAGCGCTCGCCATTGCCACCGCGATTCTGAGCGATACGATCCGGGTAGGCCAGGGCCAGCAAGGCACCTGCGCTGAGTTCTGCGCCGGCCTCGTCGGCCAATACCGGTGTTGACCCGGGATCGCAGACCTGTTTTTGCAGCAAACGTCGATATTGGTCGCTGAGCCGAGCAATAACCCGCAGGCGGCGTACATCGATGTTTTCTGTGCTTCGCGGATGCCGTTTGTGCCGCAGGCTTTCCAGCGCCTCCAGCCGCGGCGTCAGATCCACCGGTCGCGGACTGCCGCGACGCCAGATCCATGGATCGCGCTCTTCCAGCAGCGCGGCCAGATCCGCGGCCAGCGGGCTGGTTGTTGCCGCTGCAGCCGTCAGCATATGGGCAAGGCGCGGATGTAACGGCAGGCCGGCCATGCGCCTCCCGACGGCGGTGATGGCACCGGATCGATCCAAGGCTCCCAATGCCGCGAGCAGATCGACCCCCTGCGACCAGGCGGCCGCGGGTGGCGGATTAAGCCAGCGCAGAGCGTGCGGGTCGGTCACGCCCCACAGGGCGAGTTCCAACGCCAATGCGGCGAGATCGGCTTGCAGAATTTCCGCTGGGCGATGCGCTGGGCGACGTTGCTCCTGAGCTTGCGTCCAGAGTCGATAGCAAACACCTGGGCCGAGCCGTCCGGCGCGCCCGGTGCGCTGTTGTGCCGATGCCCGCGAGATGGGTTCGGTAACCAGTCTCGTGAGTCCGCGGCCTGGTTCAAAGCGGGGTTTGCGGGTCAAGCCGGTGTCGACCACCACGCCGATGCCCTCGATGGTCAGCGAGGTCTCGGCAATGTCCGTGGCGAGCACAACGCGGCGTCGGCCGCTACCATCGGGCCGTAAGGCGCGCTCCTGTTGCTCCAGCGACAGATTGCCATGCAACGGTAACAGATCAAGGTCATTGGCGAGCTGCTCCGCAAGTCGTTGCCTGACTTGTTCGATTTCGGCGGTACCGGGCAAGAACGCGAGAACATCGCCGTTGTTCTCGCTCAGCGCCACAAGCACCGCAGCGCTGGCGGCATCGACGGGATCTGCCGGCGCATGTTCCGGGTAGCGGATCTCCACTGGATAAGCCCGCCCCTCACCCTGGATGATCGGTGCTCCGTCCAGCAGTTCAGAAACCGCAAGGCTATCAAGGGTTGCGGACATGACCAGGATGCGCAGCCGCGGACGCAAGACAGTGGCGTCCAGGGCGAGGGCAAGGCTGAGATCGGCATTCAGGCCGCGCTCATGAAATTCATCCAGGATGATCAGCCCAACCCCTTGCAGTTCTGGATCCTGTTGGATGCGGCGGGTCAAGATGCCTTCGGTCAATACCTGGATGCGGGTATGGGCGCCGATGCGCCTGTCGAAGCGCACCTGATAGCCAACCCGTTCGCCAACCGATTCGCCGAGCACCGCCGCCATGTGTGAGGCAGCCATGCGCGCAGCGGGCCGGCGCGGTTCCAGCATCAGGATGCGCTGGTCGGCGAGCCAGGGTTCCTCGAGCAATGCAAGCGGAACCCGCGTGGTCTTACCTGAGCCGGTGGCCGCCGTCAACACCGCGTGCCCTTGGGCCAGCGCCGCGCTGAGCCTTGGCAGTACCGGCTCGATCGGCAATCTGGGCATGGCGACGGGGATCGGGCGATGGCCGGAAATTGCCCTAGCTTTCGCCGCGCCTGGCGCCTGAGTTACCGGCCACCTCTGGTGGTGCAAGCTTACCGGCTTTGGCCAAAGCACGACGCAGCTTATGACCGGTGCCGAGCGGGACGAGCAAGCGATGCGGACCGGCTCGCGGCGTCACGCCGCGTTTCAAGCCAGGGTTCAAATCCTGTAATGTACGTAGCGGCACCCCGCATTTATGCGCCGCCTGGGACAGATTGATCTGCTCGCGCGCCTCCACCAATTCCAGCGTAGGGCGGTTGGCAACCGCTGGCATCTGCATGCCGTAACGGGAAGGCTCTCGCACCAAATCGACGATGGCCAGCAATTTTGGCACATAAAGCTCCGTTTCGTTGGGCAGATTCAGCGACCAAAAATCGGTTGGCTTACCCCGAGCCCGGTTCACCCGCTGCGCTGAGCGTACACGCCCTGGGCCGGCGTTATAGGAGGCCAATGCCAGCGCCCAATCGCCGTCGAATTCATCACGCAATTGGGTCAGGTAGGCGATGGCGCCGCGAGTGGATGCGAGAATGTCGTTGCGACCGTCATACCAGTGATTTTGTGCTAGGCCCATCTCGGTGCCGGTGTAAGGCATGAACTGCCACATGCCGGATGCGCTGACCGGGGAGACCGCGCGGGGATTGTAACGGCTCTCGACTTCCGGCAGCAGGGCCAACTCAGTGGGCATGCCGGCACGTTCCAGCTCGCCGACGATCATGTGCAGATAGGGACGCGCCCGCTTGGCAAGGTCGGTAAGATAGGCGGGATTGCGCTTGAGTGAGCGCATGGCTTTATCAATACGCGCATGATGCGGAATCTTCAGACGCGGCCCGCGGCGTACACGATCCCACAGGTCGGTACTGTTGCGACCGCCATAGACAGACCGATCGCGTTGCCCAATGACCTGGATGTCGGTCGCTGGCCGAACATAGCCATACTCACGCGCGGAGATGCTGCGCGGAACATCCAGACTCGGGTCATAGCCGCCCCGAACGGCGGAGGGCTTGGATGCACAGCCGAACATCAGGACCACTGCCGGGATGGCAATGAGCAGGGCGATCAGCGGAGTTGAGGCGGCTGGCAGCCGGCGGATCGGTGAGCGCGACGCTGTTTGCATAGCAGATGTTGATGTTGTTTGGATGATAAAGCCGGTTAGTCACTGTTTTATCCGTCGTTGTATTTCACCGACGGTAGCGATTCAATATACGGGAAAACCCCATCTCTTACCATGCCTAACTTGGTGGATGATTGATCAATGACGATACTCGAGTGTTCCATCCAATGATCTTTATAGTCCGGCCGGCTGTAATGGAGCGAGTCGAATGAAGCCCTGCCATCCGCTTGATGCCGATCCGCTGGCCAGGTTATCGAACTGGTACGATACACCGCTCGGTCGCCAGGTTGCGCAAGCCGAGAGCGCCTGTTTGGAGCGGCTCCTCATCGACACCTTTGGCCATTATTTAATCCAGGTCGGCGCACACGACCAGTTTCAGCAGGCCGTGAAGACCTGCCGAATTCATCGCCAGGTGGTGCTTGGCGAGACCCTCGATAATGCGCAATGCGTTCAGTCGTCCAAACTTGCCGGGATTCTCTCGCGACCTGATCGGCTGCCCCTTGCTTCCGCCAGTGTCGATGTTGTTGTGTTACCGCATACGTTGGATTTTTGCCTGCACGCACATGAGGTTTTACGTGAGGTGGAACGGGTTCTGATTCCGGAAGGCCGTGTCATTCTATTTTGCTTCAATCCCCTGAGCCTCTGGGGTTTGATGCGCTGGATGCCCCGCCGGCGTCCGCAAGTGCCCTGGTGCGGTGGGCAGTTGACGCCGTTTCGGATCGGCGATTGGCTGCAATTGCTGGGTCTACAGCAGGAGACTCGCGAGATGTTGGTTTTTCGTCCACCCTTGCAACGCGCCTGCCTGCCCCAGCTGGACCGGCTGGAGCGCATCGGCAGCCACTATTGGCCGATATTCGGTGGTGTATTCGGGGTGCGCGCAGTCAAACGCGTCAAGGCGTTGACGCCGCTGCGGCCGAGTTGGGTTCGACGTACGCGCTTACTGCCAGGACGCCCCATGGAGCCGACAGCACGCAAGAATGGCCATGTCGGACGCGGTTGAAATCTTTACCGACGGTGCCTGCAAAGGCAATCCCGGTCCCGGCGGCTGGGGTGCGCTGCTGCGTTTTGGCAAACACGAAAAAGAACTCTGTGGTGGCGAGCAACAAACCACCAACAATCGCATGGAATTGATGGCCGTGATCCAGGGGTTGGAGGCATTGACCCGTCCCTGTGTCGTGGACCTGAGCGTGGATTCGCGTTATGTACGCGATGGCGTAGAGAGCTGGATGGCACGCTGGAAACGCAATGGCTGGATGACCCGGAAGCGCGAACCGGTAAAGAATCAAGATCTCTGGCAACGACTTGATGCCGCGCTCGCGGCGCACTCTGTGCGCTGGCATTGGGTGAAAGGCCACAGCGGTCATGCCGAAAACGAACGCGCCGACCAGCTCGCCAACCGGGGGATTCCGGCGCGCGGCTGATCTAACTCCAAAGCCCGTCGCTCTGCCACGAGCACCAAGCTCGAGTGGAGCGAGGCAACATTCCCGACTGACGCCCTGCAAGTATTCAAAGCTGTTACAGCAAGTTGCCATGCCCGCGGGGCATAGGATGCGCTTCGGACCGAAGCTGGTATCGGGATTGGAATGGGAATCGCGCTGAGTGCTGCCTTGAAAGAATGTGAGGATTCACCGCAGAGACGCAGAGTGCACAGAGCGCCTAAGACGCCCCGCCCGCAAACGAACCTTGACCAGCCATGGGAGCCGCTCGGCGTAGGAGCCCGCTTGCGGGCGACCCAGCAGGGATGCCAGCGGAGCGGACGCGAGCGCCGCGCCTTTCCCGGGAGAAAGGCTGTAGGCCACTATCTTCTCGACAAATGAACTGAAGATACCCTAGGGTGCAACCCGCCCAGCGCGACTTGATTGGGATCGGGATCGAAAAGACATGACATTAGGGCGTGATAAACCTGAAGTTTACTGGGCAGATGTTTGCTGGGCAGATGTTTGCTGGGCAGATGTTTGCTGGGCAGATGTTTACTGGGCAGATATATGCTGGGCGATGCTTTCTAAAGAATACGAATCAAACTTCACTTTAGTTGGATAGCCGAATATTCTACGCAGGCAGAACCCATCGCACTCGAACTCAACATTCCATTTTTTATCATATTTTCGATTCCCCAACACCTGCTCATTACTCAATCTGACAACAAGTCGACGTTCATATCATGCGCCAGATCGTTCTCGATACCGAAACCACAGGTTTAGAACCCGCGGCGGGTCACCGCATCATCGAAATCGGATGCGTGGAAGTCGTGGAGCGCCGGCTGACCGGCAGCCACTTCCATCGTTATTTACAGCCCGATCGCGAGATCGATGACGGCGCATTGCAAGTGCATGGAATATCCAACGAATTTCTGGCTGACAAACCGCGTTTCGGCGATATAGCCGAGGATTTTCTGGCCTATTGTCGAAATGCCGAATTGATCATTCACAACGCCGCGTTCGATATCGGTTTCCTGAATCACGAGCTCCGGCTCTGGCATGCTGATAACGCTCCTACCATTGATGCGCTTTGCAGCGTCGTCGATACCCTGAGCATGGCGCGGCAGATGCATCCTGGTCAACGCAACAGCCTGGATGCACTATGTAAGCGCTACGACATCGATCATTCCCGACGCGATCTGCACGGCGCCCTGCTCGACGCAGAGATCCTCGCCGAGGTTTACCTGGCCATGACCGGCGGGCAGGTTGCTTTGCATTTGGGCGACGAACGTAACGAAGCCAGGAGCGGGAGAAGCCGCAGTCCAGCCCCGGTGCGAAGACTATCCAAACAGCGTGCGCCGCTGCGCGTGGTGCGCGCGAACGAAAGCGAATTACAGGCCCATGGAGCGCGTTTACAGGCCATTGACAAAGCGAGCGGGGGAGCCTGCATCTGGTTGACCGAAAGCCGCTCGGCGAGCGGGAACGAGTGAATTGTCAACGATGCAAAGCAATGCAGAAGCGACCCGATCGCGCATGATTCATCATCGCGCTTTTATGTGACAAGGGTGCCGACGGGCATTTCAATTTCGATGCCGTGCTCACGGATATGCGCCACGGGTTGCGAGCGGAATAGAGCCGATGCCAGAATCAGGACACGGCGATAGGTGCTGCAATCGCGCAGCATCGAGCATGTCTGGCCCGCAGCCGGGGCGGGCAAGCGATCCACCGGGCGAGCAGCCTGGCCGGATCAACCGGCTCCGGCCAGGACGCTATCGCGAACCGGATTCTAGCGTGCCCGGCACCTCTAGCGCGGCATTCGATGCGTTTGCGGCCTAGGCGCCAACCATACAGGGGAGCAATGCGAGCAGCGGCCGGGCGACCCGGCGAAATGGAGTCGTCACGCGGTTCCTCCTCAACCGGCGAGGTCATGGGGGCGATAAAGATCCGCTTGCGCGAGCGGGTATTCCCGGGGCACCCGCCGTGCGATCCGATTCCAGGCCCAAGCCCGGGTCGGCGTCGGCCTGCGACCCGGTCCCGGGATGCTCAGTATGACCGGGCCGCCGACGAGCAATGCCAGACGGCGCAGAAATCGCCGACGTGGCGGGCTGCAAAACCAGTCTCGATGGGACCATTCGGGTGTCTCGCTCATTAGAGTTTCTCCAGTGATCATGCCAGCGATCATAAGAGTCTGTCTGGCAAAATTTCAGCCGCAATTTGCAAGCGTTTTCTTGAGCATGGCGATACGGATCATATTCTCGGCAGTCCCAGTCAGGATCTCGAAATCCTTGCTCAGCCTGCGAAATCGACCGAGCCAAGCGAAAGTGCGCTCAACCACCCAACGTTTCGGAAGGACAGCCCATCCGTCTTTGATTTTGGTGGAAATGTGCAAGACGAGTCCGAGTGTCTCGTCGACAAATTTCACGGCTGTCCCGCGATAACCCGCATCGCCGGAAAACGCCTCGATGCTCGGGTATTTCTCCGCCGCACGCGCCATCACGGGACCACCCGCCACGGTATCGCTGCAATTGGCTGCGTGGACCGACACATGCAACAGGTTGCCGAGGATATCGACTACGATATGGCGTTTATGCCCTTTGACCTTCTTGCCGCCGTCGATCCCGCGTTCTTCGCTCGCGTACTCGGTCTTGACGCTCTGCGAGTCGATAATCCCGTAACTCGGCGATGCCGAGCGACCGTTGTTTTGGCGATGGAGTGCATTCAGTTGATCCAGCGCGGTTTCCCATACACCGCGTTTGTTCCATCGGCTGAAGTGATCGTAAACCGTTTGCCAGGGGGGAAAATCGTTGGGTAGCATGCGCCATTGGCAACCGGACTTCACGACGTACAAAATGGCATCGACGATCCGTTTGCGCGGATGCAGGCTGGCACTGCCTCGTCGATCACGGGGTTGAAAATAGTGTTCGATCAGCGCCCATTCGGCGTCCGTCAGGTCACTCGGGTATCCCATAGCTTGTCCTCGAAGAAAAAGTATTTGACTTTGATAGACATTTTTTTGTCAGACAGGTTCTAACGGATGCAAACCCGGAATCGCATCCTGCGCTCAGGACCAGATCCCGGGAATGCGGTCGTTGCAGGTCGGGCAGCGCCCGTCCGCGGTCAGAGTGTAGGCGGTGATGGCATAGCCGCTGCGTCCGATCAATAAGGTTCCATCCCGGGGGCAGTAGGTCGAGCCCCAATCATGGCCAAGCAGATTACCGATATAGACATAATGCAGTCCTGCTTGCAATGCCTCCTGGCGGGCGCGCTCCAGGGTACTCGCTGGGGTCGGCGGCAGATTTTGCATCCGATACTGGGGGCGAAAACGGCTTAGATGCAACGGCGTATCCGGGCCGAGTTCCGCGACCATCCAGCGCGCCATGCGGCGGATCAGTGCCGGGTCATCGTTCAGCGTCGGGATCAATAGGTTGGTCACTTCCAGCCAAACGCCCTCGCGGCGCAAAGTGATCAGGGTGTCGAGCACGGGCTTCAGGGTACCGCCGCTGATGCGCCGGTAAAAGCCGTCGTCGAGTGCCTTCAGATCGATATTGGCCGCATCCAGCAGCGGGCAGAGCTGCTCCAGCGGCTTGCGATTGATATAGCCGGCGCTGTGATAGGTGTTGTTGAGTCCGGCGCGATGCGCCAGCTCGCTCGTATCGTAGACATATTCGTAGAATACGATCGGGTCCGAGTACGTGTAAGCCAGGCTGTTGCAGCCCGCATCCCGGGCTGCCTGGATCACTTCCGCCGGATCGGCGCGATAGACTGTCTCCATCTCCTCGCCAGCGCGCTGGGATAGCTGCCAGTTCTGGCAGTTGAGACAATGCAGATTACAGCCGGCGGTGGCCAGGGAAAACACCGGCGTACCGGGATGGAAATGAAACAAGGGCTTCTTTTCCATCGGATCTACATGCACCGCGGATGGACGCCCATAAGTGGTCGCGCGAAGCTTGCCGCCCAGATTGACGCGCACCCGGCAATCTCCGGCTGCACCTTGCGGAATGACGCAGGCCCTTGGGCAGAGTTCGCAGGTGACGGAAGTCATGGCATTGTACCTTTGCTGGGTGGCCGCTATTCCTCGTCTGGCCGGGTCGGGTGATACCACTGCGCTTCATGATCGCGCAATTCTCCGATATCGATGCGTCGCTGCAAAGCCTCGGTGTCGATGACGCGATAGCCGCTGCCCTCGCGGGCGGCGAGCATCAAACCTTGTTGCAGATACAACCCGATGATCAGCAGGGTCAGCGCCAGCAACGCCAGGAAGCGCGCTTCACGCTGCTGCCAATGTCGGATCAAGTTCAGCATCGGATTTCTTCAGTAACCTTAGATCGGCCGATTTCTGTGGAGAAACAGACCACCTGGCTTGTCTTCTCGTGGGTGCTGCTTGTAATGAATGTGAGGATTCACCGTAGAGACACAAAGAGCCCGTAGGTCGGGATGAGGACAGCAGTCCCAGGCTTGATAAGGTAAATTCGCTTTTGATTCAATCAATACCTTCGCCAAAAATTAGCGCCAAAAATTAGGTGGGCGACAGCCCGAGGTGATTGATTATTCAGTTACTAATCCGAAGACCTATTCCCACAGGAGGCTATCGCCCATGCCAGACATTATGCTGATCTTGAGCTGCTTAAGCCAGAGCGTAGATAAGACGAGCCTTGGCCGTTTGGGTTGCGTTGTGGAAGGGCTGTTGGCGATGACGGGGCGGGTAACGATGCGGGAGCAAGCTAAATGGGGGAGCAAGCTAAATGGGTGTCCCTTTAACTTCACTGGGGAGCAAGCTAAATGGGTGTCCCTTTAACTTCACTGGGGAGCAAGCTAAATGGGTGTCCCTTTAACTTCACTCTTTAACTTCACTGGGGAGCAAGCTAAATGGGTGTCCCTTTAACTTCACTTTAACTTCACCCGGAAACACATACTGCCAGATCCACTCCCGATTCGCGTTCGGCCGCTGCCGCGCCAGCGCGTCCGGCAAATAGACCGCACCGCACCCGATCGCCAGATCCTCCTGGTGCTGCGCCTGCACCGCCTCCAGATGCACCAGCAGCTGCGGAATCAGCAACTCCGGCAAGGGCACAAGCCGGTCCCGTCCGCCCTTGGCGTTGCGCACCTCGATCTGCTTATAGCCGAAGTCCAGATCCTGCACCCGCAGCCGCAACACCTCCATCAAGCGCAGCCCCGCCCCATAGGCCAGCGACGCCATCAACCGATACTCCCCCTCCAGCGCCTCCAGCAACCGCGCCACCTCTCCCTTGGTCAGCACCGTCGGCAACCGCTTCGGCCGCTTCGCCCGGGCAAAGTCGCCGAACGTCACCTGATCGCGTTTCAGCACCTCGCGAAACAGAAACAGCAGCGCGTTCAGCGCCTGATTCTGCGTGCTCGCCGCCACCCGCCGCTTCACCGCCAGCCAATCCAGAAAGCGCCCCACATCCGCCTCCCCCAGCTCCGTCGGCGACCGGCCGCCGTGAAACGCAATGAAGCGCAGCACCCAGTCCAGGTAATTCTGCTCCGTGCGGATCGCATACCCCCGCCGCCGGATCTCCGTCACCATCCGATCCGCCAGCTCCCGATGCGCCTCCCGCACCGCCGACAGGTTCGTCATCGGCCCCTGCGGCTCCAGCCCGTCCACCTCCGGCCCATAGTCCCGCGCCACCGTCGGATGCTCCGGCGCCAGCGTCCGCGCCGAGTCCTGCCAGTACCCCCAGTCCAGCCTCTCCACCCAAGGCGCCGATGCAGTGACCCCCAGAATCCGTATAGCATCGACCACCTGCACAAATTGCCAGCCCTCCAGCGACGTGTCCCGACCCACCTCCGACAGGTACTTGGACACGTCATCCGCCGTCAACTGCGCCAGCCGCCGCGGCTGAATCCACTCCAGAAACCGCTCGGCCCGCACCACGTACCAGCGCCGGCAGTCCTGTCTGACTCGCGCTTTCTCAAGCTCTGACAGGTAATTGGACCAGAAACGGGCGATTTGCGCTTCGCGGGTTGACATGGGCTGCCTGGGTGGGTACCGTATTGCCGTAGAGTCTAGGCGGTTGTGGCGAGGGTGAGGTTTCGGTGCAGGGGTTTCGGGTATTGCGTTGGAGCAGCAGTTTAGCAGATAGCGTGAATCTGTCTATGCCCGTATTTTTGTATTCTGGAATTTTCGATATTTGTCGCTTCTGTCCATAACACGTTGGACTAAATAAATAAACAGCGTGCCTGGGGCAGGGCCGGGGTGGTGCCCGAAGCACCGGACGGATACCGCGGCATCCCCGCCGAGACGCCGGGACTGTCCGGGACGGCACCGGACCGGCTATACTGTCCGCATGGCCAGCCCCTTCTCCAACGCCCGTCCCGACTTCGCCGTCAGCGCCGAGGTCCGCCGGGAATTCCCCCTCGAATACGCCGAGCCCGAATTCGAGCTGGCCGACATCGTCCGCCTCTACGGCGACGACTACCGCGCCGCCCACACCCCGAGCTTCGAGCAGGGCCGCGCCCTGCACGCCATCGAGGTCTGCCGCACCACCGCGCTCGGTGCCCACATCGATCAATGCGACGAGTGCGGGCACTTCGAGATCAGCTACAACAGTTGCCGCAACCGCCACTGTCCCAAGTGTCGGGCCTCCCAGCGCGCCGCATGGGTCGACGCCCGCGAGCTGGAGCTGCTGCCCATCCAGTACTTCCACGTCGTCTTCACCCTGCCCGACCTGCTCCATCCCCTGGCCCGCTACCATTCCGCCGAGGTCTATGCCGCCCTCATGCGCGCCGCCGCCGAGACCCTCCAGACCTTCGCCCGCAAGCAGTGGGACGCCGACCTCGGCATCGTCGCCGTTCTGCACACCTGGGGCCAGACCATGAACCTGCACCCGCACGTCCACTGCATCGTCACCGGCGGCGGCCTCAAGCGCGACGGCAGCGGCTTCGTGCCGGCGCCGAAGAACTTCCTCTTCCCCCACCGCGCTCTGCGGCGGGTCTTCCGCGCCGTGTTCCTCAAGCACCTCAAGGCGTTCCGCGCCGAGCGCCGCGCGCCCGAGGGCCGTCCCTTCAACCTCGACGAGGCGAGCGCCCGCGAGGCCCGGCGGCTCGACCTCGGTCGCGACGCCTACCGGGCGCCCGACGAGCCCGACCTCGACGACGATGCCGCCTGGAAGAGCCTGATGCAGCAACTCCACCAACAGGACTGGGTGGTCCACATCGAGGCCCCCTTCGCCGACCCCGAGCCTCTGATCCGCTACTTGGGCCGCTACGTCAACCGCATCGCCATCGCCAACCACCGCATCGAGGCGATCGACGGCGGCCGGGTCACCTTCCGCTACCGCGACAACCGCATCAAGGACCCGCACGCCCCCGAGGCCGAGAAGCGCATGACGCTGTCCGGCGCCGACTTCATCCACCGCTTCCTCCAGCACGTCCTGCCGCCGAGCTTCCATCGCATCCGCTACTACGGCCTGCTCGGCGGCAGCCGCCGCCGGCAGAACCTCACCCGCTGCCGCGAATGTCTCGGCCTCGCCGACCCCGAGACCCCGTACATCCCCGACATGGACGCCTTCCTCGCCAAGCAGGCCCGCGACCCGAGCCTGTGCCCCGTCTGCGGCAAGGGCCATCTGCACAACATCCTGCAGGTCCTCTCCTTCGAGGAGCCCCCGGCGCCGTTCAATGCGCCGCCGCCCTCGCGCGCCCCGCCGCTGCCGGCCCCCGCCGCGCTGCCCGAGGCCGCCTGAGATGGCCGCCCGCTCCACCACCGCCCGCTCCATGCGCTGCGCCGGTCCCGCCGTGCCTGCCGTGGCCGAAGTCGCCCCGCAATGCCGGTCCAAGCCCGCAGGAACACCCCTGCCGCCCCGGAGAACCGCCCCGCCACCCGTCCGATCGGCCCCGCAGCACCGTGCACTCCGTCGCAGAATCCCCCTTGCAGCGGTTGAAAGGGCCGTCCCGCAAACAGCAAAATGCATAGCACCGCCGCGCCGACCCGCCGCGGGCGCAAACCGAGCATCCCATCAGTCCAACAAGTGGATCAGCCTGACGCCCGCGGACCGTCGCTGTCGGCACGCTCGGTAGGACACGCCGGCTCGGCAGGTTCTGCGAGGTTGGTGCCGGCCAGCGGGCGCAGGCTATCCAAAACGTTAGGCAACGGGGGGAACATCATGATTATGATTAGCGACTGAAGAATGTGTGACGATTCGCTTTTCAACCGAAATACCAAAACGGGGCGCGTGCCATGTCAAGTTCCAGCGGAGCTATGAGTAAAATAGCGGCATTTCTGAATTGTCGGAGAAGTGCCAGACTTTTGTGTATCCAGATTTTGGCAATGATGTTCGCTTTCTCGCTTGATGCGGGGGCGACGGTGATCGACGCTAACTCGTTCACCTACGTTGATCCTACAGGCAATAATCGCGCAGCGAACGATTTTACAATTACGATAGGAGGTTTCTTTGTCGGGCCGCCGTCATCTAGTGTTTTTCCAAATAATGACTTTCCGTATCCTGGGGGCAAACCGAGCACAAGGACGAATAAGGTGAAGTTCTCTGGCAACGACTTAGCGTCGGGGTCATCGCACAACGTCAAATTTAAATCCACTGGACCGAACCCCAACCCTCGGGGACAATTCACGATCAATAATAATCCGGTTGGCGGGATTGTAAAGAGCAAAGACCTTAAAGGCAGGCCGGTGGCGTTCATTCCGTCTGGGAGCGGATTCGATGTGACCTTCGATTTGGTTAATGATTTCGGCGCCTTCTTAACAGGCTCCGTGAATGTTTATGTTAATACCGGCTTACTGGACTACTTCACTCTTGAAGATTTCGACACTTTGCGAAACGAGCGTCTAATTTTCTCTGAAGCCAGTTACGCGCTAAATGCGGGGGAGGGATTTTTTGGCCTCACTACCCATCTCGATTCCCGCGATGAGTATATCCTGGTTATCGGGACCGCAAATTCAGGCGATGGGTTTGGTGATTTTGCTTTTTCGAACGCGTTTTCTGACGCCCCGGAACCGGCGACCATCAACATACTGCTGCTTGGTGTAGCAGGGTTGTGGTGTACGATTTTTTGGAGGAGGACCACCTGCTACGGTCGCACATTTGGGCAATACAAGGCATTCCTTCAGGCTGAACCGGTAACAACTAACGAAATAATAGGGGACAGACCACGTTTCTTTTCCCTGAACCAATGAAACGCCCAACAAGCGCCTCGGCCCGACCGCCCGTTGCCGCGCCATCGCTGCGCTCCGGCACGGCAACGGGCGGCGGGCCAGGCTTAACGTTGGACTAAATAAATAATCCCCCACCATCAAAGCACGCCAACGCATCAACCGACTGAAGGATGCATCACCACGGGCACGCGGGATCGCCCCCTTCCGCGCCCGCTCTCACGGGAACTGGCTATACTGTAACCATGTGCAGTCCAGCCATCACCGCCGAAATCCGCCGCGAGTTCCCCGTCGAATATGCTCCACCGCCATTCGAACTGGCCGATGTGGTGCGCATGCATGGCGCCGCCTACCGCGCCGAGTACCATCCGAGCTTCGAGCAAGGCCGCGCCCTGCACGCCATCGAGACCTGCCGCACCACCGCGCTCGGCGGCCATGTCGATCAATGCGACCACTGCGGGCATGTGGAGATCAGCTACAACTCCTGCCGCAACCGCCACTGCCCCAAATGCCGCGCATCCCAACGCGCCGCCTGGGTCGATGACCGCGAGCTGGAGCTGTTGCCCATCCAGTACTTCCACCTCGTCTTCACCCTGCCCGAAGACCTCAACCGCCTAGCGCAGTACTGCGATGCCGAGGTCTACGCCATCCTCATGCGCAGTGCCGCCGAGACCCTGCAGACCTTTGCCCACAAACTCTGGGACGCCGACCTTGGCATTGTCAGCGTGCTGCACACCTGGGGCCAGACCTTACAGCTGCACCCGCATGTGCATTGCCTCGTCACCGGCGGCGCATTGAAACGCGATGGCAGCGGTTTTGTGCAAGCGCCGAACAACTTCCTGTTCCCGGTCCGCGCCCTCTCGCCGGTCTTCCGAGCCATCTTCCTACGCGAACTCGAAGCCCTGCGCGCCGCCGGCAAGCTCAGCCACTGCCCGCCCGAACTGCACGACGAGGCCGACTGGAAGCAACTGCTGATCCGCCTGCACCGCCACGCCTGGGTCGTGTATGCCGAAGCCCCGTTCGACAGCCCCCAGCACCTCATCCGCTACCTCGGGCGCTATGTGAATCGCATCGCCATCGCCAACTACCGCATCCTCGCCGTCGATGCCGACGGCGTCGTCTTCCAGAGTTAAATAGGACACCAGTTAAATAGGACACCCACTTAGCTTGACTTTCCTTCCATACCTGAGCTAGGCTTTTCTTAACCACTCAACATCTGGAATCTCGCCATGACCAGCCCCCGCGCAACGCTCGTCTCTCTTGAAGACACCCCCTGGTATCACTGCGTAAGCCGCTGCGTGCGGCGCGCCTTCCTCTGTGGCGAGGACCACTTCTCCGGCAACAACTACGATCACCGTCGCGGGTGGATCGCCGAGCGCATCATGCAGCTCGCCGCGATCTTCGCGATCGACGTAGCCGCCTATGCCGTCATGAGCAACCACTATCACGTTGTTGTCCGCATCGACCAGCAGCGGGCCTTGGATTGGTCGGTCGAGGAGGTGCTGAAACGCTGGACCCAGCTGTTCACAGGCCCGCTGTTGGTGACGCGTTACCTATCCGAAGCGCGCGCCGAGATGTGCGACGCGGAGATCGCCAAGGTGGAAGAGCTGGCCGAGACCTACCGGGCGCGGCTGCACGATTTATCCTGGTTCATGCGCACGCTGAACGAGCACATTGCCCGGCAGGCGAATGCCGAGGACGGCGTGAAGGGCCGCTTCTGGGAAGGTCGCTTCAAGAGCCAGGCGTTGCTGGATGAGCAGGCACTGCTGGCGGCGATGGCCTATGTCGATCTCAACCCGGTGCGCGCCGGGATCGCCGAGACGCTGGAGGACTCGGACTACAGCTCCATCCAAGAGCGCATCGAAGCGGTGCCGGACAAGGTTGATTCCGAGATCGCTGTAACAGAGAGCTCGCCAGTAAGCCTGTCTCCTCCCGCCCTGGAAGGAGAAACCTTGCGCTCAGAGGAAGAAACACGGGCCTTGCCGAAAATCCCGCTGATGCCGTTCGACGCAACCGCCCGGACGCCTTGGGCGGTGCCCTTCGCGTTCGAGGACTACCTGGAACTGGTCGACTGGACGGGCCGGGCGCTGCGCTCGGACAAGCGCGGTCATATTGCGGAGCAGCATCCACGCATCCTTGATCGGCTGAATATCGACAGCGAACGCTTCCTCAGCCACGCCGACCGGCTTCTCGATGCATTCGGCACCGCGATCGGTGCGCCAGAAGCAATGACCAGTTTGTGTGCTCGGCGACAGACGAAATACTTACGTGGCATTCGTGCTGCACGCGGCCTGTTCGCGCCCCAATTAGCTGCTTGAAGCGGGTATAGAGGAAAGGGAGTCTTACCTTCCCTGGGAAAGTCGAGCTATATGAGCAAGCTAAATGGGTGTCCCTTTAACTCGCCCCTTTAACTCGCCTTCGTCGACTGTTCGAGGCCGATGCGTTCAAGCACGATCGGCTGCGCGAACGCTTCAAACCGATCTACTATGCCCTGCTCGCCGAGCCTGGGGAACCTCGCTCGGATGATTTCAAGCGGATGGGACCGGAGTCGATGAGGTGCGCGGGCCTGTTCTGGCTTGGCGTGAAAAAACTTCGGTGGTCAAGACTGACGATCTTGCACCTTCCTATCGGCGCAGCTTTGCATTCCCTGAGCCTAGGCCAGTCAAATCCGCTCGACCTCTGTGGAGTCGCCGTAGGTCTCGATGCCCAGCGCGGCGGCGACCTTGGCCGCGCGCGGGTCGATCATCGGCGAGATGACGATCAGCCGGTCGGCCTTGCGGTCGTGGCGGCGCTCGTAGAAGCGCACCTTGCGCTCGAAGATGTACATCCCGCCCTTGTCGATGGAGGATTTGAGCTCGCAAATCAGCAACATGCCGTTGGCGATGATGACATCCAGCTCGACCTGGTCGGGCCGACCGAAGACCGTGCCCTCGTTGTCCCAGTCCTCGATGCGCAACACCTCTACGCCGAAGCTGTCCTCCAGGATGCCGGCCAAGGCATCGCGGAAGGCACGCTCGGATAGCAGGCCCCAGCGTGCGCCCAGGGCACCGACGGCGCGGTCGTGCTTGTTGGCCTGGGCCATGATCTCCTGGTGGACGCGCTCGAAGTGCGCGTTGGACTCCTCCCACTTGCGCTCGTTCGCCTCCCACCTTCGCTGGCTCTCGGCCCATCTGCGCTCTGCCTCAGCCCATTTGCGCGCCGACTCGGCCTTCTCTTCGTCCCATCTGCGCGCCGACTCCTCGCGGTCTCGGCGCAGCTCGTCGAGAACGCGGTCGAAGCGGCTCTCGGTTTGGTCGCGGTCGGCGTAAACCTCGCGCGTGAGGTCGAGCACGAACGCGCGGAACGCAGGATCGGTGCGCAGCAATTCGGGCAGCGCACGTTGGATCTGCTGCTTCAATTCCTCTTCATTCTGCATGCCATGCCTCTGTTTATGGTTGCCCCCGGATACCGCGAAGCGGCCTGGCCGGCAGGTCGCGGTCCGGGGCTTGGCGGATTCGCCGGCAAATCTACAGCAATGGTAGCGCAGACAGGGCGAAGGAACCTGGCGATTCGGGCAACCCTGCAGGGCGAGCGCACATAAACTCGACTTCAAACATGCATTTGGGACATCTTTAGAAAAAAATTGGCTCTTTAGGATTTCATTTAATGAAGATTTGCAATATATATCAGTGAGTTGCGTGCGCCCCTAAGCAGTGGTATCAGTCTAAAACGCGGCTGAGTTTCGAATTCATAACTTATTGATTCTTCAAGAAAAGCGAATATCCTTCCAGGTCCAACCAAAGGCGCTGAAACAGACGCTTTATATGACACAGTTTAATAGGACACCCACTTAGCTTGACTTTCCTTCCATACCTGAGCTAGGCTTTTCTTAACCACTCAACATCTGGAATCTCGCCATGACCAGCCCCCGCGCAACGCTCGTCTCTCTTGAAGACACCCCCTGGTATCACTGCGTAAGCCGCTGCGTGCCAGTTTAATAGGACACCCACTTAGCTTGACTTTCCTTCCATACCTGAGCTAGGCTTTCCTTAACCACTCAACATCTGGAATCTCGCCATGACCAGCCCCCGCGCAACGCTCGTCTCTCTTGAAGACACCCCTTGGTATCACTGCGTCAGTCGCTGCGTGCGGCGCGCCTTCCTCTGTGGGGAGGACCATTTCTCCGGCAACAACTACGATCACCGTCGCGGATGGATCGCTGAGCGCATCATGCAGCTCGCCGCGATCTTCGCGATCGACGTAGCCGCCTATGCCGTCATGAGCAACCACTATCACGTTGTTGTCCGCATCGACCAGCAGCGGACCTTGGATTGGTCGGTCGAGGAGGTGCTGCAACGCTGGACAAAGCTGTTCACAGGCCCGCTGTTGGTGACGCGTTACCTGTCCGAGGCGCGCGCCGAGATGTGCGATGCGGAGATCGCCAAGGTGGAAGAGCTGGCCGAGACCTACCGGGCGCGGCTGCACGACTTGTCCTGGTTCATGCGTACGCTGAACGAGCACATTGCCCGGCAGGCGAATGCCGAGGACGGCGTGAAGGGCCGCTTCTGGGAAGGTCGCTTCAAGAGCCAGGCGTTGCTGGATGAGCAGGCGCTGCTGGCAGCGATGGCCTATGTCGATCTCAATCCGGTGCGCGCCGGGATCGCCGAGACGCTGGAGGACTCGGACTACAGCTCCATCCAAGAGCGCATCGAAGCGGTGCCGGACAAGGTTGATTCCGAGATCACCGCAACAGAGAGCCCGCCGGTCAGCCTGTCTCCTCCCGCCCTGGAAGGAGAAACCTTGCGCTCAGAGGAAGAAACACAGGCATTGCCGAAAATCCCGCTGATGCCGTTCGACGCAACCGCCCGGACGCCTTGGGCGGTGCCCTTCGCGTTCGAGGACTACCTGGAACTGGTCGACTGGACGGGCCGGGCGCTGCGCTCGGACAAGCGCGGTCATATTGCGGAGCAGCATCCACGCATCCTTGATCGGCTGAATATCGACAGCGAACGCTTCCT
Organism: Thiohalocapsa sp. PB-PSB1; assembly: GCA_016745215.1. GTDB lineage: Bacteria > Pseudomonadota > Gammaproteobacteria > Chromatiales > Chromatiaceae > Thiohalocapsa. Next base: position 117,578 of record CP050890.1, on the reverse strand, counting down.
CAGCCACGCCGACCGGCTTCTCGATGCATTCGGCACCGCGATCGGTGCGCCAGAAGCAATGACCAGTTTGTGTGCTCGGCGACAGACGAAATACTTACGGGGCATTCGTGCTGCACGCGGCCTGTTCGCGCCCCAATTAGCTGCTTGAAGCGGGTATAGAGGAAAGGGAGTCTTACCTTCCCTGGGAAAGTCGAGCTATATGAGCAAGCTAAATGGGTGTCCCTTTAACTCGTCCCTCCCTTTAACTCGTCCCTTTAACTCGTCCCTTTAACTCGCCGGGTGTCCCTTTAACTCGCCTTCGTCGACTGTTCGAGGCTGATGCGTTCAAGCACTATCGGCTGCGCGAACGCTTCAAACCGATCTACTATGCCCTGCTCGCCGAGCCTGGGGAACCTCGCTCGGATGATTTCAAGCGGATGGGACCGGAGTCGATGAGGTGCGCGGGCCTGTTCTGGCTTGGCGTGAAAAAACTTCGGTGGTCAAGACTGACGATCTTGCACCTTCCTATCGGCGCAGCTTTGCATTCCCTGAGCCTAGGCCAGTCAAATCCGCTCGACCTCTGTGGAGTCGCCGTAGGTCTCGATGCCCAGCGCGGCGGCGACCTTGGCCGCGCGCGGGTCGATCATCGGCGAGATGACGATCAGCCGGTCGGCCTTGCGGTCGTGGCGGCGCTCGTAGAAGCGCACCTTGCGCTCGAAGATGTACATCCCGCCCTTGTCGATGGAGGATTTGAGCTCGCAAATCAGCAACATGCCGTTGGCGATGATGACATCCAGCTCGACCTGGTCGGGCCGACCGAAGACCGTGCCCTCGTTGTCCCAGTCCTCGATGCGCAACACCTCTACGCCGAAGCTGTCCTCCAGGATGCCGGCCAAGGCATCGCGGAAGGTACGCTCGGATAGCAGGCCCCAGCGTGCGCCCAGGGCACCGACGGCGCGGTCGTGCTTGTTGGCCTGGGCCATGATCTCCTGGTGGACGCGCTCGAAGTGCGCGTTGGACTCCTCCCACTTGCGCTCGTTCGCCTCCCACCTTCGCTGGCTCTCGGCCCATCTGCGCTCTGCCTCAGCCCATTTGCGCGCCGACTCGGCCTTCTCTTCGTCCCATCTGCGCGCCGACTCCTCGCGGTCTCGGCGCAGCTCGTCGAGAACGCGGTCGAAGCGGCTCTCGGTTTGGTCGCGGTCGGCGTAAACCTCGCGCGTGAGGCCGAGCACGAACGCGCGGAACGCAGGATCGGTGCGCAGCAATTCGGGCAGCGCACGTTGGATCTGCTGCTTCAATTCCTCTTCATTCTGCATGCCATGCCTCTGTTTATGGTTGCCCCCGGATACCGCGAAGCGGCCTGGCCGGCAGGTCGCGGTCCGGGGCTTGGCGGATTCGCCGGCAAATCTACAGCAATGGTAGCGCAGACAGGGCGAAGGAACCTGGCGATTCGGGCAACCCTGCAGGGCGAGCGCACATAAACTCGACTTCAAACATGCATTTGGGACATCTTTAGAAAAAAATTGTCTTAGAACCTGTCTGACAAAAAAATGTCTATCAAAGTCAAATACTTTTTCTTCGAGGACAAGCTATGGGATACCCGAGTGACCTGACGGACGCCGAATGGGCGCTGATCGAACACTATTTTCAACCCCGTGATCGACGGGGCAGTGCCAGCCTGCATCCGCGCAAACGGATCGTCGATGCCATTTTGTACGTCGTGAAGTCCGGTTGCCAATGGCGCATGCTACCCAACGATTTTCCCCCCTGGCAAACGGTTTACGATCACTTCAGCCGATGGAACAAACGCGGTGTATGGGAAACCGCGCTGGATCAACTGAATGCACTCCATCGCCAAAACAACGGTCGCTCGGCATCGCCGAGTTACGGGATGATCGACTCGCAGAGCGTCAAGACCGAGTACGCGAGCGAAGAACGCGGGATCGACGGCGGCAAGAAGGTCAAAGGGCATAAACGCCATAGCGTATTCGATATCCTCGGCAACCTGTTGCATGTGTCGGTCCACGCAGCCAATTGCAGCGATACCGTGGCGGGTGGTCCCGTGATGGCGCGTGCGGCGGAGAAATACCCGAGCATCGAGGCGTTTTCCGGCGATGCGGGTTATCGCGGGACAGCCGTGAAATTTGTCGACGAGACACTCGGACTCGTCTTGCACATTTCCACCAAAATCAAATAATAATAGGACACCCACTTAGCTTGACTCCCACTTAGCTTGACTTTCCTTCCATACCTGAGCTAGGCCTTTTTTAACCACTCAACATCTGGAATCTCGCCATGACCAGCCCCCGCGCAACGCTCGTCTCTCTTGAAGACACCCCCTGGTATCACTGCGTAAGCCGCTGCGTGCGGCGCGCCTTCCTCTGCGGGGAGGATCATTTCTCCGGCAACAACTACGATCACCGTCGCGGGTGGATCGCCGAGCGCATCATGCAACTCGCCGCGATCTTCGCGATCGACGTAGCCGCCTATGCCGTTATGAGCAACCACTATCACGTTGTTGTCCGCATCGACCAGCAGCGAGCCCTGGATTGGTCGGTCGAGGAGGTGCTGACACGCTGGACACAGCTGTTCACAGGCCCACTGTTGGTGACGCGTTACCTATCCGAGGCGCGCGCCGAGATGTGCGACGCGGAGATCGCCAAGGTGGAAGAGCTGGCCGAGACCTACCGGGCGCGGCTGCACGACCTGTCCTGGTTCATGCGCACGCTGAACGAGCACATTGCCCGGCAGGCGAATGCCGAGGACGGCGTGAAGGGCCGCTTCTGGGAAGGTCGCTTCAAGAGCCAGGCGTTGCTGGATGAGCAGGCGCTGCTGGCAGCGATGGCCTATGTCGATCTCAACCCGGTGCGCGCCGGGATCGCCGAGACGCTGGAGGACTCGGACTACAGCTCCATCCAAGAGCGCATCGAAGCGGTGCCGGACAAGGTCGATTCCGAGATCGCTGCAACAGAGAGCCCGGCAGTAAGCCTGTCTCCTCCCGCCCTGGAAGGAGAAACCTTGCGCTCAGAGGAAGAAACACGGGCCTTGCCGAAAATCCCGCTGATGCCGTTCGACGCAACCGCCCGGACGCCTTGGGCGGTGCCCTTCGCGTTCGAGGACTACCTGGAACTGGTCGACTGGACGGGCCGGGCGCTGCGCTCGGACAAGCGCGGTCATATTGCGGAGCAGCATCCACGCATCCTTGATCGGCTGAATATCGACAGCGAACGCTTCCTCAGCCACGCCGACCGGCTTCTCGATGCATTCGGCACCGCGATCGGTGCGCCAGAAGCAATGACCAGTTTGTGTGCTCGGCGACAGACGAAATACTTACGGGGCATTCGTGCTGCACGCGGTCTGTTCGCGCCCCAATTAGCTGCTTGAAGCAAGTACGGAGGAAAAGGAGTCTTACCTTCCTGGGAGAGTCGAGCTATATGAGCAAGCTAAATGGGTGTCCCTTTAACTTCCTTTAACTGCCGCTTTAACTGCCGTTTAACTGCCTTTAACTGAAAACACCCCGTCAAAGCCGCACAAACCCGATTCTCTGCACGCCGACCCGCGGCAAAACGCCCAAAAAGCGTGCTGTACACCCGAAACTGCCGCACGCATCCCGCCCCATCCCTCCTTGACACTCACCAGCCGATCCGCTGAAATTCCATAGACCGGCACGTCGTCTGAAAGGCCCAGGTCCAACAAGCGCGTTCGAGCTGACAACCGGCGGTCCGTACCATCTGCACCGCCGTGTCACAGGCCAGCCTCGGTGGTGCGGGTACCGCCGTGCCAGTCATGCCGGTTGCAACTCAACGCTAACGTTAGCCTAGAAACCAAGTTCACTGACACAGCCACATCGGGAGAGGATATTTGAAATGACACAGGCGTTACCAATAAATGTTCTAACCCAGATGTTAAATATACCGGATACCTGGGTTATTTTTGACGCAAAGAAAGAAGGCAATGAAGTGTGGATATTTTTGAGACCAAAAGAAACGCCATTATCAGATAATTTAAGAACAGAAGTTCTTAGGCATCTGGAAGTTTTTGGTAGCAAAGCATATCTTAAACTTTACTACTCAACTGAAGAAGAAATATACAAATTGCCAATCTATACAGCAAGTGGATTTTGTAAACCTTTTGTCACGGATGTCAATAAGATGTTCGGTACGGCGACTGATGCCAGTATATGTAATCTTTATGGCTTGACAAGACAAGAATTAGAAAACATAAAAAAAGAATGCACAAACCTCTTATCATAATTCGGCTAACATGCGCATCCAGCGGACGCGCCAAGGGCGCGCGCCGCTGATGCTTAACGTTGGGCTGACGAAGACGCACGAACTTCTTTGAATAACCAAAATCTTCGATAGGCACTGTGGATCATGAAACTTAAAGTTCTTTTACACCCCGCGGAAGAAGGCGGCTTTTGGGCTGAAGTACCCGGTTTGCCTGGATGCGTCTCGGAAGGAGACGATGTCCCCGAAACGTTATCAAACATAAGGGAGGCTGCGGAAGGATGGATTGAAGTGGCTACGGAAAGAGCAGTTGCCGGCGTGGACGCGCAGGTTAGTGAAATCGAGTTGTGAAGTCGATTTCTGGAAAAAGGCTTTGTAAAGTGCTCGAGTCTCGCGGTTGGTCTCTGAAGCGCATAAAGGGCAGTCACCACATCTACAGCCATCCTGATAACGCCAATATCTTGACCGTTCCCGTCCATGGTAATCGTGATCTGAAACACGGGACCCTGTCTAGCCTACTGAAAGCGGCTGGCTTGAGCGAAGAAGATATCTGATCGGCGCGATAGACAACGTTGGGCGGTCTAGCAAGAATACGAACACAGGCACATGGTCGAAGCTTCAACGAACACTGAGAAGAGGGGGTCAGGTCTTGTATTTTGAATCGTTTGAACAACGAAGAAGCCCAACCAGCGCACCAGCCCGAGCGCATGCTGCCGAGCCGCCCGCGTCAGCGGCGGCTCGGCAGCATGCGCCGGGCTGTGCTTGACGTTGGGCCTCTGGACAATAGAACCCATGATAACGATTTACAATACTATTGGGTCGCGTTAGCATAATGCATGGCCATCGTATCCTTTGCGTGCGCTAACACTGAGCGTCTCTTCAATGGAGAACGGGTTAAGCGATTTTTCAATATTCAGACTGTTGCAATGCGCAAACTCGCAATGCTCAATCGAGCAGCCGTACTTCAGGATCTCCGAGTTCCGCCAGGAAACAGATTAGAACCTCTTACGGGAAATCGTGCTGGACAGCATAGCATTCGGATCAATAAGCAGTTTCGAGTCTGTTTCGTATGGTCGGTTGAGGGCCCGAAAGACGTTGAAATAGTTGACTATCACTAATTGAGCATCGTTATGCGTCAGGTTCCCTACCCTCATCCAGGTGAAATTCTCATGGAGGAGTTCCTGAAACCTCTAGGCATCACACAGTATCGTCTTGCTAAGGAGATCGGGGTTTCCCAGCGTCGCATTGGGGAGATCGTTGCCGGATCACGTGCGATCACTGTCGATACAGGCTTACGCCTCTCGCGGTTTTTCGGTATGTCCGAGGGCTTCTGGACGGGTTTGCAGTTGGACTATGACGCGGCCATAGCCAAAGACGCGCTTTCAGAGACTCTGGCAAAGATCACGCCTTTGAGACAACTTGAGCATGGAAGCAGCAAAGCCCAACAATAGCGTCATCCTGACCGCGTACTGGCTAGCGGTCGCTGTGCGCTCCCTGCTATAGTCACTCAACATGATAACCAGATATGCCCTTTTGTTTTTGGTGTGTGAGTGCAGGCCTTAAACGAAAGGGACAGTTTTGATGTCACGTGAGAGGGCTATAGCCAGTACGCGGCAGGTTACGCTTGTCGTTAGCACTCATGATCCAGTTTTCATTAATGGCGGAAGTGGGTTGAATGGCAAAGGGTTTCCTATACGTAGCAGAAAATTTATCCATGGCCGGGCTCCTGAAGGTCGGACGCACGGAGAAAATTCCGACTGCTCGCTTAGAGGAGTTGTTCACTACTGGTGTTCCAGAGCCCTTTGATGTTGCCTACTACGCGTTAGTTCAAGATTCAAAAAAATCGGCTGGTTATAACGGATTCTGTTGACGAGCTGGCGAAATGCCCTGGAAGACTGTTTCCGACTAAGCGATGCTGAAGGTTACAATAACGGACTCGACATCTCGCTACCCGGAGACAGCATGAATACTGTACCTGGTTCTCCCAAAAGAGGATATCGAACCATCCGATTACCGCTGGTGAAGGACGCCTACGAACGCTTCCTGAGCGATAACGCCTATTGCCGAATGCAACTCGATGAGCTGTATCGGCAGCATCCGGAACTGTTTCCCGCGGGTTGGGAGGAAGGGTACCTGTTGTGCGGCAAGACGCCGAGTTCGAGCAAACAAGGGATACGCTGTCAGCGGGTGCGGCTGGTAGCCGGCGCGGTGGTGTATACCGTTGCCCCGACGTGCGTGACGCCGTACATGACATGGCGCACGGAAGAGGTTGAGAAGGCATTGTTTTTGCGGCGTTTTCATGTGCCTTGCTGGGCACTGGCCCATGTGTTCGGGCGCGATGCCATGTAGTGGTATCGGCTCGAGCAAGGGCTTGGACGCTTTAGTGTGGTCGGTACGACCGTCAAGGCGGCGGAGCGCTTGGCGCAAGAGTTGGTCGCCGACGAAAAGCAGAGCCGTTTGCAGGGAGACAAGATCTCCATCGCCACGACAGCCGCCGACGGATGCATCCTCGGGGCTTCGGTCGTCGACTCGGCCTCCGAGGCCGGATTGCACCGCGCGGATGGCGTGTTTGCCGAAGAAGCGCGGGATGTGGACCCGGGCTATGCCCCCGAGACGGTTAATACCGACGGTTGGGCCGCCACCCAAGGCGCCTGGAAGCGCCTGTTTCCCAACATCGCCGTCATCCTGTGTTTCCTACACGCCTTCCTGAAAATCCGCGACCGGGCAACCAACGCGTTGGGCGAAGACTTCAAGGAGGTCAGCCGACGTGTTTGGGAAGCCTATCGCGCCGAGGGAAAGGCCAGTTTTGCGCAACGCCTGCGCCGACTGCGCGAATGGGCCGAGCGAACGTTACCGGATTCGCCCATGAAGTCCCATACCCTGGATCTATGCGAAAAGCGCAAACGCTTCAGCAGGAGTGACGAGCATCCCCGAGCGCATCGCACCAGCAACCTGGTGGATCGATTGATGCGCTTCCTTGATCGGGCCTGCTTCAACGCGCACTATTTCCACGGCACCCTGGCTTCGGCCGAACTGCGGGTACGCGCTTTGGCGTTGCTCTGGAACTTTTGCCCTTCCTCGCCAATGACGGTTCGCAAACAGCATGGCCAAGCGTGCCCGGCCGAACGGCTCAACGGGAAACGCTACGCCGATAATTGGTTGGAAAACCTGCTTGCTTCAGGCTCCATGAACGGCTTGAGAGGCCATCAACAGAATCCGTTATAATCAGGAAAAAGAATAAGCACACGCAATGGCATCGCCATTCCTTTCCTCTCCAACTCCCCATCACAGAGCGGGACACACGCACTCCGGCTCCAAGCAGAGACCGACGTTCGAAGTCGCCGACATCCTGCGCGCGCATTTGCCCGACTCCCTGCACGAGCACTCCCATCCGCTGCACGTGCACAAGGTACTCAGTGTCATCCAAAACTGCCGCACCGCGGCACTGGGCGGGCACATCGACTACTGCACTGACTGCGGCACCCTTTACAACAGCTACAACTCCTGTCGCGACCGCCACTGCCCGAAATGTCAAGGGCTGGAGAAAGCGCGCTGGATCGAAGCGCGCAAAGACGAACTGCTGCCGGTGCCCTATTTTCATACCGTCTTCACGCTGCCGCATGCGATCAACGACTGGGTGGGGTGGAACGACAAACTGATTTACGACCTGCTGTTCGCCAGCGCGACGGACACCCTGCAAGCCTTTGCCGGGCGCCATTGGCACGGAACGCTCGGCATCACCGCCGTGCTGCACACCTGGGGCTAGACGATGGAGCGCCACATCCATCTGCACTGCATCGTCCCAGGCGGAGCCTTAACCTTCGATGGCGAACAGTTCAAGCCCTGTCCGCATCGCGACTGGTTATTCCCGGTCAAAGCGCTGTCCAAGGTCTTCCGCGGAAACTACCTCGAACGCCTGGAGCGCGCGCATACCACAGGCGAGTTGAAGACACCGCCGGGCACGCACTTCGCCGCGTTGCGCAAGGCACTGCGCGAGCACGACTGGGTGGTCTACGCCAAACCCCCGTTCGGCGACCGCAACAGATCATCGACTACCTCGGGCGATACACCCACCGCATTGCCATCAGCAACCACCGCATCCTCAATCTTGCCGACGGCAAAGTCACCTTCACCTGGAAAGACTATAAAGACGGCGCCAAGACCAAAGTGATGACGCTGGACGCCAACGAATTCATCCGGCGGTTCACGCTGCACATCCTGCCGCCGCGCTTCACCCGCATCCGCCACTACGGACTGCTCGCCTGCGGACACCGCGCGACCAAGCTCAATCGTGCCAAAGCGCTGCTTGGCCTAGCGCCGGTGACGACGACCAAAGTGCGCGAGCCCTACGACGTCTTGCTGCAACGCCTGACCGGCAAAGACATCCACGTCTGCCCGAGCTGCGGCGGACGGCTACGACGTCAGCGCGACCTTGCGCCCACCATTGGACCCGCTCGCGGCCAAGACCCGCCGCTTGCGTGCGAGGCGGCCTGATGAACATCTCCTCCACTCGATCCGCATCGGCTCGGGACAGTGCTGCTGTGTTGCGACGCGACCGCGGGGAGCGAAAAACCGTTATGCTCCATGCGAAATCGCTGCGCCCGCGGGACCGAGCGCGCGCAACCGAGCCTTGCTCGTGCAACTGCGCCAACATCAGCGGGAGTTTCCAGGCCCCACCCAAGGCTTGACTGTTGTAGAATCCACATAGCGGTTCGCTGAGACGGACACTGAAGCGAACCAAAAAAATGTTTTAATCTAACAGGGCGTTGAACCTGCCGAGCCCGCGCCGGTCGGGCACCGCGGCGCTTCGCGCTCGCGGCCCGACCGGCGCGGGCTCGGCAGGTTAACTAAACGTTAGGCGATCACCCCGACGTACTATTCGTGCAACCAATCCACACTCTCAACACATGTAGTCACATCATGTTGGAGTTTCTGCGCGACCACGATGGTCTTTCCGCCGAGCGCATGATGATCGTAGCTAGCTTACGGTAGCTTACGGGCGGTAGCTTACGGGAGCTTACGGGGACACCCACCTCGTTCTTTATCCCCTTCCAGGTTCGCCGACCATGCACAGCGGCGATCTGTCTATCGAACTTCGGACTGCCGAGCACGAAGCCGCCGCACGCAAACAAGGGAATCCAAGCTCGTTGCACGTGGGCTCGCCTTCTAACCTGACAACGGAGACTGAGCATGAATCTACAGGTCCCAGACGAAGCGCTGCCAGACGAAGGCATCCCCGCCGAGGAGATGCTGGCGGAGCTGGCGGTTGCGTTGTACCGGTCCGGAAAAATCACCATAGGGCATGGATGCCGTATGACCAAGCTCCCGGAGATCGAATTCCAGAAGCTCCTAGACGCGCGCGGCGTCGACCTGCGGTACCCTGAATCCGAGTTCGAGCGCGATCTTGAGACGCTTGCAAAGGGACTGTGAGCCCATGGACCAAGCAGCCGAAATCTACGTAAGCGATACTACGGCGATCACCAACTTGGCAGCCATCAAGCGTCTCGATCTACTGAAAGCGCTGTTCCGTCGTATTGTCATACCAACAGCAGTCAAGGATGAGCTGACACGACATGGGATGGGAACGCTGGGCGCAGAGGAGGTAGCCACAGAAACTTGGTTCGAAGTGCGCGGCGTTGGCAATCAAGCCTTGGTGCGCCAATTGCGCACGATATTGGACGCTGGCGAGTCTGAGGCTGTCACTTTGGCTCAAGAGCTCAACGCAAGGCTTCTGATAATTGATGAGTACAAAGGTAGGCAGGTTGCCGAAAAGATGAGTATCAGGATCATCGGCGTACTCAGCATACTTGTTGAGGCCAAACGAAGGGGTCTCGTCCCGGCAGTGAAGCCGATCATCCAACAACTTCGCGACGATGCGGGTTTCCGTTTAAGCGACAACTTGGTGTTCCGAGTCCTATCCGCGGTTGGCGAATCCAGGTGAACTGCTGCCGGCTTACTGTGAGCATGGCAATAGCAGTGTCAGAAATTACCCTGACAGGTTACTACGGGAATTGCAGTAACAGTTTACCAAATAAACTTAATACACCGGACGGTTGTCGTGGTGTCCGCATGTCGGGTGTACATGAGCTAAGCGGCGTTGGAACGAGTCCCGCAGAACCATGTCGCCCAACAAATGGCTCGGCCCGACCGCCCGTTGTGGTGCCGCCGCTGACGCGGGCGGCACCGCAACGAGCGGCGGGCCAGCCTGAACGTTATCGCGCCGAGCAAAGCCCGGCGCCTCTTGCCGGGTGAAAGTCCCGGTCGGGTAAGGGCTAGCCACCCACCCGTATCGAGTGTTGGTCCTGCTGCGGAGCTTTGTGCCCCGCGAACAAAGTGAAGTGCAGGGCAAGCGTACACAGAGAATCCTGTAGGCCGTAGGGGAGATCGCGCTCCCTGAAGTGCGCCTGTTTGGATCAGGGCAGCTTCGAGAAAGCAAAGTAAGCGGATGACGACAGTGTTAACGTCCTGGAAGTCAACATGAAGCACGCGCTAGCTGGCAAGTGTGTGGATGTCCGCCGGAGTCCTCACTCGTCCGAAAAGAACGTCTGCTGGCGGCGATTGCCCCGTTGCGTCACATGGTGGGGCAACCTCGGCGCAACCACTCTGGGAAGTCTTGCCATGCTATTCTGCAGGCCTCAACCCTCGAGCCCGGCTGATCCGTTGGTCTTGCTCGGCAAACATTCTGCGCCGTTCGAGTAATTAAGTAAACTGTCCCCGGAATTGTGCAAAATGCGCAATCATCCTGGAGTGTCGGCCTCCAGGCCGACACCTCGCCGGTGCGGCGGCGGACCTTGCGGGTGGTTTTGCTCGAAGACCGTCTCCGCCGGCAGTCCGGGGTGATCCAGCGCGGTGCAGACTAGGACGCCGGGCCAAGCAGTTCCTCGATTCCATCGACGTCGAGCACCCTATCCAGCCAGGCGTCGAGTTGGGTCGATTCGGCCGCGGCAATACGCTTCACCGCCCAGTCGGGCACAGGTCCGAAGCGGCGCCGCAGCAGGCGCTCCAAAGAGTCGGCTTTACCCTCGGCTTTGCCATCGGCTTTGCCCCTGCCAAAGATGATCTTGTAGGAGCGGGTCTCTTCCAACGGTGTTAATTGACGCAGCATGTTGAAGACCTCCTCAGGAGTCAGATCGCTAAAACGTTCCATGAACCAAAACTCAAGGATTTCGGCAAGATTGCGCCGAATCGGTTCCGGGATCGGCGCCGATTGTATCACCTGCCATAGCCTTGGTGCCTGTGCCTTCAGTTCCTCGTCGCGCTCGATGACCAGCGGGGCGAGGACGGCAATATAGGGGTTGTCCGGCTGCTGCACCAGCAGATCCGGTAGGAAGCGGTTCAGATAAACCGCACGGAATGGTGCGCCGGGTGCGGTGATGCCTGTCGGATGCCGTGGATCGTCCTGCTCGTGCAGAAAGATCAGGATGCCGACGATCTCGACTCCTCCCAGCTCCTCGCCTAGCAGACCGAGCTTGGTCAGCAGGTTATACCAGGCGGTTTGGGTAGGCTGGGCCTGGAATTCGATCACATAGACCGGGCCGGGATGACCGGGGTCGGGCTCGCAAACGCCGTCGGAGCGGCGCTCCAGAGCTTTCAGGGTTATCGAGCGGAATCGGTACGGGCCGATCAATTGCATGCCGCCGGTGAGGATACGGAAGGCCTCGGTGCCGGTTTTCAGGTAAGTGTAGATGGCTTGGTCGGTCTTCATGGTCTTATGCCAGAGCGATCATTTGGCGTAGAGATGCAGGGGTACTGTCAAGCTAAAGGATAGCTTGCGTGAAGACGCAGAAGCGCAGAAAAAAACCGATCAATGCGCTGTCTTCCTTTTGCGTCTCTGCGTCTCTGCGCGCGTTTTCTTTTCTCTTTCTCGCGCCTTTGCGTCCCTGCACCACCTTTCCTCTTGTTGGAGTCTCTGCACCAGCCTCTTCTTGTTTAGCCGTGCATTGTCCAACGTTGACTTGCCCAGTTGGATAGTCGATCGTGCTGAGCATGCGCTTTGGGGTCGCCCTGGAGGGCGACCCTCCGGCGGTCCTTCTGGAGGTGAGCCACTGCAGAATGCGCACTCACCCTGGAGTGTCGGCCTCCAGGTAGACACCTCGCCGGTGCGGCGGCGGACCTTGCGGGCGGTCTGCTTGAAGGAGCCGCCAAGCCGCGGATCGATGGGTTTCGCTTCGCTCTACCCATCCTACGGCGGAGCGGTTTTCAGAGGGTTGGGGGAATTCTCTCGCGGTCTCGCAGCCTGGGAACCAGCAGGTAGCAGATTGGTCGTCAGGAAAACCCCGCTCACCGGCGCGCCCCGCCTCCGCCGACGCCATGACCGCCGAGCGCCCGGTCGCCCAGCGCCCGGTCGTCGGCGGTCAAGGCGCCGGCTCCGGCTCCAGCCCGACCTGCCTGACCTGCTCGAGGGTCGAAGCCTCCGGCGAGCCGCAAGCCGATGCTGCGGAAGCGGTAGGCCGGCGGGTAGCCGTCGCGGGACGCAGAACGCAGGCTGCGCCCGTTGTCGTACCACGCGCCGCCGCGCAGCACGCGCCTGCGGCCCTGCTTGGAACCGACCGGATCCATCACCGACCCGCTCGGATAGTCCCCAAGCCAGTCCGCACACCATTCCCAGACATTGCCATGCATCTGGTACAGCCCCCAAGGATTCGGGGCGAAATGCTTCACCGGCAATGTGCGCTGGCGGTATTCGCCCTCGGCACCCTTGTTGTAGGGATAGTTACCATTGTAATTGGCCAGCTCCGTGGTCAGGCTATCGCCAAAGCTGAACACCCTGTCGGTGCCAGCGCGGCAGGCATATTCCCATTCTGCCTCGGTGGGCAGCCGCAATAGCAATCCATCGTCGCGGGCGGCGTTGATGCGGTTCAAGCATGCCTGACAATCCAGCCAGGAGACAGTTTCCACCGGGTTGTCGGGATCATCGGTAAAACGAGACGGATTCTCATCCATCACGCTCTGCCAAAGCGCCTGGGTGCAGGCGGTCTCGGCAAGCCAGAAGCCACGGGTCAGCGTCACCGCGTGCTGGACCTCGCCATCCCAACGTTCCGGCTCTTCCTCCGGCGAGCCCATCAAGAACCTGCCCGGTGGGATCCAACGCAATACCTGGCGCAGTCCGGCAATCTCGCAGGCCTGCCACAGACCATAGGCATCCTCGCCCCAGGCGACCGCCCAGCGGGCCGGAAACAACGGTGGATAGGGATCGAGCAGCATCAGTGCCTCCGGTTGGCGGCATTGATACACAAGGGGATAGACAAGGGGCGGCCCTGCGGCAGGGGTTGGGCATCCGATCGCGCATCTGGTCGAGCATCCGATCGCGCATCTGGCCTACTACCGCGCCGCGGGCCTGGGTTTTGTCCACCCGCGCGGCGCGGATGAAACTGGACAATGTGCTGGCTTTTCGACCCTCCGGCGATCGAGAAGGCTCCGGCGAGCCGCAAGCCGATGTTGTGGTTGCGGTTGTCCGGCGGGTTGCCGTTGCGGTTCGCAGAACGCAGGTTGCGCCCGTTGTTGTTCCACGCGCCGCCGCGCAGCACGCGCTTGCGGCCTTGCTGCACATTGCCCGCGAGTAGGATCGCATGGATCGCGGCGATTGTCACCTCAGGCATCGACCATCTCCCGCCGGGCCAGGCAATGGCGTCGCCAGGCCGGATCATCGGCTGGCAGCAGGATCGCATGCGCGGCATCATGGGCACGCTGTAATTCCAATGCGCCGATCGCGCCGGCCTGCCAGCATTGCTCCCAGTATCGCAGGGCAGCGCGGTAGCGCCGGCGCCGGCGCAGGCTTGGGCGCAGCGCATAGGGACGGATGCGTACGCCACAAAACAAAAAGCCATTGGCGGTGCGCTGGATCAGCGCCGGCTTCAGCCTCAGGCGCAACCGCTCGGCCAAATAGTCGGCGAGGCCGGCACGCAATTCGAGCAAGCTCGCCTTGTCGGCGGCAAACAGCAGCAGGTCGTCCATATAGCGCAGATGGGCGCCGATGCCCGGCCAGGCCAGGCACCAGCGATCCGCATCGTTCAGATAATGGTTAGCGAAATGTTGCGAGGTCAATGCACCGATCGGCAAGCCGCGGCCGAGATCGCCCTGATGGGCGGCGATGACCGCATCCACCAGCCGCAGACCGTCGCCGCGGAAGCGGCGGCGCAGCTGGCCGCGCAATACCCGATGGTCGATGGCCGGAAAGTAGCCGGCGATATCCAGATGCATGACCCAACGGAAACGCCGCGCCTGCCGCTGCGCATCGAGCACCGCGGCGTGCACGCCTTTGCCGACCCGGCAGGCGTAGACGCTGGGCAGCAGCGCCTTCTCCAGCACCGGCTCCAAAAAGCGCACCAGGGCATGATGGGCGACGCGGTCCAGGAAGTCCGCGGCATGGATCAGCCGCCGCTTTGGGTCGCGGATCGCAAAGGCGCGAAAACGCCCGATCGGCAGTTGCCCGGCACGCAGCGCCTCGCTGACTTGGTCGATGGTCCGCTCCGGCCGCGCCAGCGCTCTGGCCACGGGTATGCCGCGGCGCTTGCCGCGCGCGGCGCGGTTCAAGGCCCAGGCAACATTGTGCCAATCGCCGATGCGCGCCAGGCTGATCGGCTTAGTGCGCGGCATCGTCGCCTGCCTTCAATTCAGCCAGAAACTGGTCCGCATACTGTGCCAGGCGTTTGTCGCCGATACCTTCGATGCTTGCCAGTGCCTCCTTGGATGGCTTTGGCAATTTGGCCATTGCGGCCAATTGCTCGTTGGTGAAAATGGCATAGGGCGCGCAGCCCTGCTGTTCGGCCAGGCGATTGCGCAAGGTGCGCAACCGGTCATAAATGGTGAAATGCTCGGGGCTCAACACCTCGCGATAATCGATGCGTGGACGCTTGCCGGTCTTGTCGTCGACCGACGCACTCGTGCCCGCATCGGCAACGGCAACGCAAAAGGACCAAAAGCTGTTGGCTCCCGCATCGATCAATTGGCGATCGACGGACAACACCGGATGGGACGCGAGATAGGCATTCAGCGCGGCGATATCGGCATCCGGATCGATGGCGCGGACACGGAAGATGCGGTAATGCATACAGGTTATCTCCAACTTTTTGGTAATAATCGATTGCGCAACTTAGCCAGGACGCCGCCGCCTACTTTTAACCTGCCCGGCTCGCCCGCCTCCACCGACGCCATGACCGCCGAGCGCCCGGTCGCCCGGCGCCCGGTCGTCGGCGGTCAAGGCGCCGGCGGAGGCTCCAGCCCGACCTGCTTGACCTGCTTGACCTGCTCGAGGGTCGAAGCCTCCGGCGAGCCGCAAGCCGATGCTGCCGAAGCGGGCGTCCGGCGAGGAGCCGAGGCGGTTCGCAGAACGTAGGCGACGCCCGCGGTCGAGCCACGCGCCGCCGCGCAGCACGCGCTCGCGGCCTTGCCTGGGACCTGCCGGATCAGTTACCTCGGCATCCGGGTACTCGGCATACCAATCCGCACACCATTCATCGACATTGCCGTGCATCTGGTATAAACCCCAGTCATTAGGATCGAAATGCTGCACCGGCAAGGTCTGTTGTCGATATAAGCCCTTCTGCGCATTCGCGTAAGGATAATCGCCATTGTAGTTGGCCAACTCCGGGTGCAAGTGTTCGCCAAAACTGAAGGGCGTGCGGGTACCGGCGCGGCAAGCATATTCCCATTGCGCCTCGCTGGGCAAAGCCGGACCGAGATCCGGCGCCAGCTTGGCAAGCCGGGCGATAAATGTCTGGCAGTCCTCCCAGCTAATCCGCTCCACCGGCAGGTCGTCGCCTTTGAAATGGCTTGGATTCTGCCCGGTCACCGCCTGCCACAGAGCCTGACTGACAGCGGTGTCGCCAAGCCAAAAGCCGCGGGTCAGGGTGACCTGGTGCAGACGTTCAGTATCTTCATGATCGATCTCGGATTCCGGCGAGCCCATCAAAAACCGCCCGGGGGGAATCCAACGCAGCCGCTGGACGGCCTTGCCATATTCCCCCTGGACTTCCAGAAGCCCCCAGAGGCCATGGAAGTCCACACCGATCTCGGCAGCCCAGGGCCAAGGATTCTGCTCCGGCTCCCAGGTGCCTGACGGCCGATCCGGCTTCGCGGCACGCCAGGCGACAATGGCATTGTCGGCATGGGCGGCGTACAGATTGCTGCCATCGCTCCAGATACGTTCGGCCCAGGATGGACGCACAATGGCGTCCAATTGCCAGCGGCGATCGCGGTCGTCGATCTCCAGTTGATGCAATCCGGTCAATGACCGGCCGTCTTTCAGCAGGCCCTGCTCCGGACTGTAGGCATCCGCGGCGATGGCGAGCAGGCCGCCGGCCCCCGCGCGCACTTCGAGCCCTGAGCCGACGGCATACAGGCCCTGGCTCGGGGTATGCGCATCGGCCCCGGGAGGTTGGATCGGTGCCCCGCCGCCGGCGCGCTTGACCCGGTCGGCAAGGCGCACCACCGGATGCCAGTCGGGCCGGCCGCGCAGTGCCTCGATCACCGGCACCATGCTGCTGAACTGCGCCAAGTGCATGCCGCGTTCACCCTCCGTTTCGCCCTCGAGGCTGGCGGCGGCCTGGTGCGCCTGTTGGACCAGGCGTTGGTAGTGCTCCGGCGGGCCGGGTTGGGTCAAGTTGGCCTGCAACCGCTCGACTTCGCGGGCATTGGCGTCCAGGCCCTTGCTGGAGGTCGCGATGGCCGGGTCGAGGGCCGCGCGGATTGCCTCGGGCAGACGCTGGAAAAGGCGCAGCCGGCGCTTCAGATGCTCGGGCTTCAGCCACAGCCGAAAGGCGTCGCGGGCCACCTCGGGATGGTTGAATGCGCACAGTTCGGTATGCAGACTGGCGGCCGGGATGGCCTGGCGCATTGCGCGCAGGCGGCGGCGGTCCGGCAGCCAGGTTTGGGACAGGGCGGACACTAATCTGTCCAGGGCCATGTCCTGTTGGTTGCGGTCATTGCCCGGGGGGGCCGGGTCCAATGGCAATGGCAATACCGCCGATGATGGCAAGCCGGTGCGGACCAGCGGGCACAGCGGCAGCAACAGCAGGTTGTGCTTGTTGTCTTGCAGCCGCCCGAACAGGGCGCGCCAGTCGGCGGCGATCTCGGCGGTCTCTAGGGCGCCGAAGCTGCCGATCGGTACCACCAGGGCATCGGCGGCGATGGCGTCCGGCCCTGACATTCCGGGCTGATTCGGGGCTGGCTGATCTGGTGCTGGCTGATTTGGGGCCAGCCAGGGGCCGAGGGGGCCATTCAATAGGTAAAAGCAGTGCAGATTGTCGCCGAGCAATCGGCGCAGATTGCGCTCGGCGGCGGCCATTTCGTCCCAGGCCGGGCGCAAGGCCTCGGTGCGCTCCAGCAGCAAGGCGACGCTGCGATTAAAATCGCGCCGGGGCCGGCAAGGCAGCCGCTGCACCGGCTCGGCGCGGGCCAGAAGGCGCACGCAGGCCGGCAGATCCAATGTGCGGCCCGGGCGCGGCAGCGGGGGCAGTCGATCCCAAAGGTTCTGCCAATCGCCGGCGCTGAGCAATGGCGGCAGGCGGGGGTCGTAATACGCCGTTGCATCGGGGTCGGAAGCCGATTCCGCGGCTGATCCGGAGTCCTTTGCCAATGGTTGGTCGGGGTCGGCATTGTCCAATGGCTGGCAGCTCAGGACACGCCAATAGCGTGGGGCCGGGCGGGTCAGATAATGCACCGGCGTGCTGGTCTGCTGGTGCGTATCGGCTGCCGTCGATTCCGGATTGGCGCTATCCATTGGCTCGGAGGGGGGCAGCTCCTTGGTCTGCCAGCCGAGCGATGCCGCGGCCGGCCTAGCGGTGTCCGCCGGCAGCCTTGCCAGTATCCGTAATAGGTCGGCTTTGGACAGATCGGGGCTGGTCAGGTCGGGTCTGGACAGATCAATGGGTGTCGGCATGGCTTTTATGGAAATACCTGCCGAGCCTGTCCAGCCAGTCGAGCTGTTCCAATGGCTCCCCGGCCACCTGGCACAAGGCGCCGAGCAGGTCCAGATATTCGGCAAGCCCGGTGTGGGCAGTTTCGGCGCAGGCCTTGCGGTCTTGGATAATCTGCTCGGCGGCGAGGTTTAGCACTTCATCGTCCAGGTCCTGGAAATGGGTCTTGCCCAGGGCCACCAGATGCGCTTGCAGGTCCTCCGGCAATTTGATCACCAGGACCACGCAGCGGCGCAACAAGGCCGGCGGCAGGCTGCGGCTGTCGTTGCTGGTCATGACCACCAAGGGCGATGGATGGACATCCGAACTCACGGTGCACCCCAGCGGCGGCACCGCAAAGCGGCGGTTGCCGAGCACCTCCAGCAGGCCGTTGGCCAATGCGATGTCGGCCTTGTCGATCTCGTCGATCAATAGGACACAGCCATTTTTCAGAAACCGATCCCGATCCTTCATGACATCTTCGGGAGGCCGGTAATTGTGCCGGCAGTCCTTGGCCTGTGCGCTCGCCGTGTTCCAGTTGAGCGCCCACCACAGGGCGCCGGGGCCGATGTAATTGGCCGGATTGCGCACCCGCTCGGGGTCCTCTCGAAGCTGGGCGTCGGCAAGGCGGGCCGTATGGTCCAGCGACCAGAGCAGATCCTGGTGGGTGCTGTCCGGCTGGATCACCTGCGCCAGAAAGGGGCGGTCCAACAACGCAGCGGCGGCACGGGCGAGCTGGCTTTTGCCGACACCGGGTTCGCCGCGCACCAGCAGCGGCCGGCCAGCGGCCCGTGCGGCGAGGATCGCATAGGCCGATTTCCGGTCCAGATGGTGGCGCACGGCGGGCCAGGCGCCGGTCTCTGGCAGGTCGAGTCGGGTGTCGATCTTGGCCTCGATGTCGGTGCCGAGGGATGCCAATTCGCCGATGCCGATTTGCTCGGAGGTTCGATCGTCCGGTGCATCGCCTGAACCTTTGCTCATCATACAATACCCAACTTGGCGAGCAGATTGGAGACATTGGAGAGGATGCGTAACGCCTGCTCGGACAAGGACAGCCCTTCCTTGGCGCGCTCGAAGCGCGCAACGGTCGATGGCGAGACCTTGCCGGTCTCCTCCAATTCTCCCGACAGATCGCGGGTGGCATTTCGAAAAGGAACATGGGTGGCATTGTTCCGGTCGGTATTGGCCAGCAATTGCTCCAGCGCTTGCAACAGTTGCTGATTGTCGGCGGCATTGATCTGATTCACCGTCGATTGGTCGTTGGCCTGGGTGGTCGTGCTGTTATCGCCGATGGATATGGGTCCCTTATTATTATCGAAGTTATATATAGGTTGGTTGGACACGGGTTGAGACTCCTTGGGTTGTGTGGGATTCGGGCCGCCGGGGCTGCTACGCATCAGTTCGCGGCGGCGTTGCTGGATCTTGCGCAGGGAAAAGACATACCAGCCCTCCAGGCTGTCCGGGTCCATCCGCAATAATGGCCGCTCGCCGAGGTCTGGCTCGCAAGCGAACAACCGCAGGTTCGGCAATAACAGCAGCAACCGGTCCTTGACTTCGCCGGCTTCCATGGTGGACGGATCCCAGATGCCGAAGACATGCTGGTGGCTATGGTTGTACACCTGCAATTCCTGGTTCACGTCTGCGCAATAGGCAGCGAATCCATCGGCGTCGTCCGGTGCCGGCCTGGAAGATTTGACCGTCGGCAGGCGCTCGCCAATACCGAGCACCAGCTCGTACAGCCGGGCATCCGCATCGGCCTGGGTGACATAGCCGGAGCGGACCGCAAGGGTGGAGTCCGGCCCATCGTCGAAGCGCGAGCGGAGCGAATCCGGTTCGGGCTGCACCAGGCGCATGCCATCGAGTTCGCAGGAACGGTCGATCAATGCCCGGATGGCCCAGGCGCGGGTGCCATCCGGTAATCGATGCCATTCGCCGCCGGTCATCAGCCCGTCGCTATCCTCGGCGGCGCTCTGGCGCGCGACCTCGGTCAGGAATCCATGCAATGCATCGAGCTGTTGCACCCGATAGGCCGCGGCAATGGCGTTTTCCAATGGGATGCGGGTCAGAGAGAACAGGTCATTCATGCGGCCTTGCAGCAATAGCTCGGCGAGGTGCTTAGCCTGCGCGGCAGCATCTATTGGATTGGGCTTGCGTTGGGCGATACCGGCGATCAGGCCGGTTTCGGCACAGGCTTGCAGCGCGGCTTCGAGCTTGTCGGCATCGACCAGCTTGAAGCGCTGTTTGCGCCAACAGTCCGCGGCGACCTTGCAAGCCTGTTCTGCTTGTTCCTGCTGGCCGGATGCGCGCAGGTCGCGGGCGTGATCGTCGACCAGCGCGATCATACCGACGTTCAGCGCCTTGGCAAGCCGGTCATAAGGCGGGCGCTTCGATGCGCCGGGTTCGCATCTCTCCAACTTGTCAATGGCGCTTTCGTCGATCCCAACTGCCGTTGCCAAGGCCTCCTGGGTCATGCCTATCTTGTCGCGTCGTTTGCTGAGCCATGTACAAACCATCGTGTTGCTCCTCATTGTGTGCTGACAGCAAGACTAGCAGCACAGGGCGGGGAGCAACAGGACAAGCGGTGGACAAAATGGGCGGTTTCGAGGACAAATCCGGATCAGCCCCAACTCTGTCGAAGCCCTCTGTCGAAGCCCTCCGTCGAAGCCTTTCAGCGTCTCCTCAGGTTCCTGTCCCACCGCTGATCCGGCGCTTGACCATGTCCGCGTCGATATGGACCAGGTCATCCAACCGCTCGCCGGCAAGATCGAAGGCCTGACCGAAGCCGATGACAAAACTGCCGGCGCTGGGCACCAGGCGCACCAGCCGAAAATCGCTGAATTCCTGGAACAGCTCGATGATTTTGCCGAATTTTCGCTGGAAATTGTTCGCCAATTCGACCCAGCGGTCATCCTCGGGGGGCACGAATTCGGCATCGACCCTGAGCGTCAGGCGCCGCCGCGCAAAGGGCTCGCGGGCGTCCCGCTCGTCTTCGATGAGCAGGATCGACGCCTTCGGTGTGCGCCCGAGATTCCTGGTGTGCTCGCTGAGATCGCTGATAAAAACGCAAAAGGCGCCGTCGGCATCGCGGATGCAGGGCGCATAGGACGCAAGCGGCAAACCATCGGCACACAGGGTCGCCAACATCAGACTGTTGACCTGCGCCAGATGGCTCGCGAGCAACGCGCGGGCTTGATCGAGCAGCTGTTGTTTTTCGGTATCGCCCTTCATTTGGTTTGTCCGCTGGTTGGTTGTACGGTTAGTATTCGTTGGGATCGGGATCGGGATCGACCCCAAAATCAACAACCCAACATCTCCGATTTCAACACTAATCCCACTTCCAACCCAAATCCCCCCCTTTACCCCCCAACCATGACAACTCAGACCCAAGCCTCGACTATTTGCACAATCTCAACGCAACGCCCCCGGTGCTTTAGGCGAGGACAACGGCATCCCATCCAACCCATGGCCGACAGGAGAGCGCTCCCCCTCGGCTGAAATGGTGCCAAGATCAGCCATCGATGAAAATTCGCCATCCTGGGCGAATCGCAGCTGACCCGACACAGCGTCCGCGGTAGTGGTCGAAAGAGACATCTGCTGGGCAAGCCAGCCTTCCGGCAGGCCCGATTCGGCCCCGGCGACCAGCCACCATCTTTGTTCAGTGACCAGGCGAACCTGGTAGAGCTCGGTCGGGGATGTTCCAACGCCATAGCGTCCGGGAGCGACAAGCAGCCGGTCGTTGTTGCAATGCGCCGCGATCGCTTCGCCGATGACCTGGTAACCGGCGGCCAGGGGATGGCCGTCGGCGTCCTGGGCATACAACTTGGTTGCGGTGTTGGCATTGGCCAATCGCACCGAGGCCAGATCGATATAACGCCCGTTAGGAGTCGTCCGCGAATAACTTGAACAAAATCAATTCCGGGTACGGTTTACTTATTTCCATCGCCCTGCGTTGGCTACACCGCGAGGGCCTTGATCATAAACCCGTCCAGAGCCCTAGTGCCTCGGTGCAGATGTTCCAAGACAGTCTCCGGTCGTTGTCGTTGTCGTTGTCGTTGTCATAATCGTCTTAGCCGAATGCTCGATAACGACTACGATTACGACAACGACAACGACAACGAACCGTCTCGGGATTTCTGTACCGCTCCACTAGCCCGGTGGGAGCGGCGTCCTCGCCGCGACTGGGCGCCCGTCGCGCCGAGGACGGCGCTCCCACAGCGATGGACGGACTTACGATCAAGGCCCACCGCGAGTATCGGCGTCGCAACACTGCCTGCCGGCAGTCTTCAGGTTCAGCCCAAGGGTAGTCAAGACGAAGGAATACGTACTGGCGTTTATGGTTCGAACGCGCGCCGGACCTCGATGTCATCGAACGGACACAGCACGCCGCCCGCCAACGGATTACCGAGAAGATATCGATTCTTTTACTCTGAATCAGGCAGGTGTTTAAGTTAGCTTTACAATCTGGGAGTGATCGAGCGAGAAAGACGTGCTCAGGGTCGATTGTAGAACCTATTCTCGAACAGCCTCCTAAGGCAGCCTCCTAGTGCCTCGGTGCAGATGTTCCAAGACAGTCTCCGGTCGTTATCGTTGTCGTTGTCATAATCGTCTTAGCCGAATGCTCGATAACGACTACGATTACGACAACGACAACGACAACGAACCGCCTCGGGATTTCTGTACCGCTCCACTAGGGCAGCTGTTCATGCCTTTGTTCTCTGACATTTCATCTGTTCGGCAATTTCATCTGCCGCTCTAACGACTGCTGTTTCACTGAATTCACCGAAGAGACAAATTTGTATCCAGTTGCGCGCTGCTAGGTAGGTACTGTCTCCGCCGATCAGATAGCCTTTTCGACGCAAGGAAGCACAGAGCACAACGCTGTCAATGCCCGTCGGCAGAGCGATCGTGATCACCGCTGCCGCCGCATGCTTGCCTGACACCAGCACTGTGATGCCCTGTTGCTGGAGCTGTTCATGCAATGTGCTGGAAGCACGCAGGATACGCGCCTGTTTGATGCTCCAGTCAGTATGCTCCAGGGCCGCCAACAGCGCGGCCAGGAGATTCGAGGACAAGGTAAAAGGTACAGACGCCTGCTGATATTGCGCCAGATCGAGCGCCCGGGGAATAGGGTGCGCGCTGGACAGCGACGGGCCGTTATAAAATACAAGGGCTATTCCCGGCAATGCACCGATTGCCTTGCCGCTGACGCCCGAGGCAAAATACACATCGTTCAGATTGACAGGCATTGCACCGATCAAACTGATTGCGTCGAGGCAAAAGCGCACATCATGCGACCTGCAGTAAGCGGCCAGGTCTTGCCACGGGTTGATCATACCGGTCGATGTCTCGCAGGCAACCATCCAAACCCAGCGCATCCCGGGATTTGCGGAAAGCAGCGCGAGGATCTCCTGGATGTTCAGGCTTTGACCCCAGTCGGCCCGGTACTGGATGTGGTCGAGACGCCATCTGCGCGCATGGTCAAGCAACCGGTCGCCGAATTCGCCATTGCCGATGACCAGTCCCGGCCCAGGCAAAACACCGAGCTGTGCCGCAATGGCATCGTTCGCCGAAGTTCCCGAACCCTGCATCAGGAACACTTCCTCAGCATGCACGAGCCTGAGAAGCCGATGCCTCACTTGTTCCAGCATGGCCGCGAAGTGTTTTGACCGATGGTAGACAGCAGGAATGGCAATGGCCGCCTCGACCGCCGGAGCGACTGCAACCGGACCCGGCAGAAGATTGACCATGGGCTGGTTGCGCTGCTGTATGCGCATGAGCCTCTTTTCCAGGCCTGCAAAGGATTTGAGATCCAGATACATGGGCTGATAGGGCGCCTGTTCTGTGCCGACGCGGGGGCCGAAGGCAGTAAAGCCCATATGTCGATAGAGCCGTGTCTGGCGCAGGGTTCCGGAAATCAGAGCCAGGTCATATCCCCTTTCGCCAAAATGCTTCGCCAAGATCTGCACAAGACGCGCGCAAAGGCTGCTCTTGCGATAGGCCGCCTCGACCGCCAGCAGTCGAATTTCGATCGGTTTCCGGTGCCGCGGGAGATAGCCGTCCAGGTTGTCGAGCTTCCGCTCCAGCGAAAATGGACGTTGCGCCCTAGCGGCAATCATGCCGACCAGATGGCCGTCCGCAATGCAAATGGCATAGGTATTTTCATCATGAAAAACGTCGACCAGCCTGTGCTCCGGATTGGGCGGATGCTGGGGAATCTCTTCCACGAAGGTGCGGTAGTTCAATGCATGGATTGCCTCGAATTCGTCTTCGCTGTCGGCAATCTTAAAATGATAGTTTTTCATGATGGCTTTCTGACAATGCCCCCTTTGACGGGCGTGCGATCAGGGTTCATACTGCGCAAATCCTGCTCTGAGGTTCGGAACCAGAAGTTTCTCGAGCGCCTGTAGCTCAGTTGGATAGAGTACTGCCCTCCGAAGGCAGGGGTCGCAGGTTCGAATCCTGCCAGGCGCGCCATTTTGTTGGTTATCTTCGCTCTACTCGATAAAGCGCGTACAGTCTCGGCGATTCAGGCCAAGGCGATTTCGGTCGAGAAATAGTAGCTTCTCGATAAGTGATGGTGCAGAAACAAGCTAAACAGGTTTTTGGCTTGGGTGTCGCCTGCCGACTCATTCGGTACCGCTATCGGCGTCGGTATCGAACCGACCAACCCATCCGCCAAGTTCCTCGCTGACCGCGTCGCCACGCTGTCCGAGCTTCGTCAGCATGGCCACACGACGATCGAGCAGTGCCTTTTGCTTGCTGTTGTCGTCTGCGCACAACGCTTCGCACACCAGCGAGCACGTCCTGAATCGCAGCGCACTCCAGCGCAAAGCCTCGTGCGCTTTCAAACGACCGGCGTCGATCCCCGCTCGTCGCTTTGCCGTTACCCTCGGCACTGTTCAGCGCGATGGCCTGCGATGCGCGCCTGCGATGCGCACAGGCGTTGATCCTTCGCGTTACGCTGTCCTTTCACATGCTCGCAGTCGCGCTAAACCCAGCCGACAGACTCGATGGCCGCAGGCTCTACGTCGAGCTTCTCATGACCGAATGGCATAGGGCGTTTTCTCTCTCGATCCCGATTCCGATTCCGATTCCGATTCCGATAGCGACCCCGCCCCGATTGCACTCCGCCGATGGCTGGATAGCGTTGTATTAGGTTATTCATGAACCGCTACTAAGTCGTGGCAGCAACAAAGACTGAAAGATGCGAAGAATCGCCCCGTAGCGCCTTGCAAGCCCAATGCGACGCATAAACCATTGATGCCTACTCAGTGACTGAGAATGAGAAGGGGCAACCATGTCTTCTGTTCGTAAACACAGTCGAACCGGGAAGCTGTTCCTCGATTTCCGGTACAGCGGCGTACGGTGCCGTGAGGACACAGCCTTACCTGACTCGCCAAGCAACCGCAAAAAGCTAAAAAGCTTCTCGACCGCCGGGAGGTCGACGGCGCCGCGACTCTGGACATGTTCCTCCCTAAGTGCGGCGACAACGAGATCCTGCGCGGCGACCTGCGCCGAGCCGTCGGCATTCCCTCACAGAGCATCCTGTTCAATATCGATCAGAAGGCTGCCGTGGCAACAATCGAGGCTTGTGCGCACCACCCTCAAGAGCATCCTGGAGCGGTTCCAGCGCAAGCCCTACGGGTGGTACTACGCCGCCATCCTCTGCAACCTCGCGCTGCTCTGCGCGCGTGCCAAGGTGGAGGTGCGCGCGGACGGCAATCTGCTCGAAGACACCGAGCTCGAGCGTGCCTTGCTCAACGCCCATGGCACCGGCAACGTCGTCATCGAACCTCAGGTGGAGTTCACCGCATCCCAGGTGCGCGCCCTCGAGGTCTTCTACGAGGACTTCTTCGACGCCGCCCCCTCCGCCAGCGAGGCCAAGGCCCTGGGCAAAGAGGCCGCAAGCCGGATGCAGGCCATGCGAAGGTTTGGGCGAGCTGGCCGGTCAGACCCAGAGCTACCCGTTCCTGCAACAGCTGAAACCAGCATTGGAGCGGCTCGACGACATCCTCGCCAAGCCCTACACCTGGTACCTCACCGAGCTCACCCGAGAAGTAGACGCCCTGCTGGATCGGAAGGAAGGTCTGATCGATCCGATCCGTAAATTCATGAGCGGACCGCAACGCGGCATCTACGACGACGCCAAGCGCTACTTGGACGCGCAAGAAGCGAACTTCTCCTACATCCAGGACGACACCTCGGGAGAGCTGCGCAACGCCCTCTACGACCCGCAGTGCTTCAAGGGCGACCGCATGCAGCAGCTCAAGACCAAGCTGGATGCCTTGAAGCAGGCGGTGACCAGCGAGTTGGACAAGACCCGCAAACAGGCCAATGCCATGCTCGACCAGATGCAGCAGCGCATGCAGACCATGGATGAATACAAGGCGTTGCCGGAGGCCCGCACCGACGAACTGAACGCCAAGTTCCAGGAGCTACGCAGTCATTTCGCCCAGCAGCGACTCATCGCGGTCATCAACGCTTTGCTTCGCCGCTTCGAAGAGCAGGGCTACCAGACGTTGCTTCGCCGAATGGTTGAGATGGCGAAGCCCAAGCCGACGCACACCGACACCTCCATCGGCGGAAAAACGTCGCCCGGAATCAAAGAGACCAAGGCAGAGTACGTGTCAGCACGGAAGCTCAGCATCCCGTTCGACAAGCCCCTGCTCAGGGATTCCGCCGACGTGGATCGGTATGTTGAAGCGTTGCGCCAGGCGCTCCTGAAGGAGATCGGCGAAGGAAAGCAGGTTCAGGTCTAGCCACTGGAGCGCGTCATCCGGACGCCACGCCGGGCATGCGCCTCGCTCGAAGGAGACCACCACAAACTCGCCAGAACCCTCAGTCTTGGATAGCGAACTTCTGGTTTTCGAGAAAAACTCTCCAATATGGGCAATAATACTCGAAACGCTGTCCTGAGAAATCGCCATGCTTCTCCTGTTCTCGGTCCAGAACTTCGCCTGCTTCGCGGAAGAAGCGCTGTTCTCGATGGTCGCGTCGAGCGACGCGTCCCACCCCCAACATGTCGTCGAGAGCGAGGCCGGACGCAAGCCGCGCATCCTCCGCCTCGCTGCACTCTACGGTGCAAACGGCCACGGTAAGAGCAAGATCGTCGAGGCGCTTCGCTTTGTTCGGGATCTGGTGGTGGATGGCACCAAGGCAGGAGACCCCATCGAGTGTCCAACCTTTCGGCTCGACTCCGACCTCTCGGAAGCTGCGTCTCGCTTCGAGATCGTCATCGATTACGACGGCGTGGAGTACAGCTACGGTTTCGTCGTCGACGAGAAGCGTGTCCTCGAAGAATGGCTCTTCGCGCGTCTGACCTCTCGCGAGAGTCGCTTCTTCGAACGCATCACGGACGACGACGGCAAGGTCACCGTCGAGTTCGGCCCCGCGCTTGGCGGAGGCTCCAAGAAGGAGCGGCAGTTGCTGGAGTTCGTCGCGGAAGGTACACGGCCCGATCAGTTGTTCCTCACGGAAGCCTTGGACCGAAACGTCGGGCAAGTGAAGCCAATGCTGGAGTGGTTTCGGCGCGTGCTTGTCATCGTCAGCGCCGACGACGCACCACAAGCAGTCGCAATCAGAGCCGGTCGCGACCAAAGCCTAACTGATTTTTTGGCGGATTTTCTGAGCCGCGCCGGTACCGGAGTGGATGGCGTGAAGGTCGAAGAAACGCCGGTCGATGGAGATGGCTTTTTCGGGGGAGCACCAACCAGCTTCCTCAAGTCCCTTTCGGAAACTGTTGACAAAGGGCACGTGTTCAACTTTGTCGACCAAACCAAAAACGAAGTGATCACCGTCTACAAGAACAGCGACGGCGAGCGCGTCGTTGGCTGTTTGAAGACGATACACCGCAGCAAGAACGGCGGCAGCGTCGAGTTCCAGTTCGGCGACGAATCCTCCGGCACACAGCGATTGATGGAGATCATGCCGATCCTCGCCGACGCGGAATCGCGAGAGCGTGTCTATGTCGTCGACGAGCTCGACCGCAAGCTGCACCCCGCGTTGTCGCGCCTGTTCGTCGAGACCTTCATCCAACGATGCAGGCGCCAGCCGCACACAGCTTATCTTCACCACCCACGACACCCACCTGATGGACCTGGACCTGTTGCGCCGCCATGAGATCTGGTTCCTGGAAAAGGATCAATGGGGCGCATCGGTCCTGTATCCCATGACCGAGATCAAGGTCCGTACCGACCTCAAGATCGAGAAGGGCTACCTCCAGGGCCGCTTCGGCGCCGTGCCACTGATTCAGGCGCCGGCTGCGGGCCGGAGCAAAGCCTGCTAATGGCACTGACATCGCGAAAAGCGCGTCCGCTGGACCGCAGCGTCAAGCACCTACGCGATACGCGCCTGATAATCATTGCCGCGGAAGGCGCCCTGACCGAAAAGCTCTACTTCGAAATGTTCCGGAGCACCCGGGTGCAACTGCGGGTGTTGCCGACCGGAGATGACGGACAATCCGCCCCCGAGCATGTCCTTGCCCGCCTGATCGAGTTCCGCGAGGAATTCCAGCTCGCCGTCGACGACGCGCTCTGGCTCATGATCGATGTCGACCGCCCGGAGACGGTGGGCACGGTGCTCGGCTACCTGCGCGAGTACCGCGTCAAGCTCACCGCCCGCCTGGAGCATCTGAAGACCGTCGAGGCCAGCGTCGATGCCTCCCGCGGCGAGAAGACCCTGGCCCTGAAGGACATCGAGAAGCTCAAGAAGGTCCTCGACGAGCTGGACACCTACGAGCGCGATGTCCTCTACCCCCTGGCCACCCAACGCATCGAGATCGATCTGGACGACGGCGTCAAGCACAACTATCCGCTGTTCGGGGCCGCCCTCAAGAAGATCCCAGGGCTGAGCCCATAGGAGCAATCTCATTGCACATCGACCGACTGAAGCTAGAACAATTTCGGGGTGCGCGAGAACTCTCACTCAATCTCGATGCCAGCCTGAACGTATTCGTGGGTATGAACGGGGCCGGAAAGTCGTCGGTGCTGGACGCCTCGGCGATCTTGCTGACTTGGCTGGTTAACCGTATCCGATCGTCATCCGCTTCGGGCAGGCAGATTCTGGAGTCGGATATCCAGGGAACGGCCGGATTTTCGTGTCTGGAAATTGCCGTGACCGCGAGAGATAGGAGTTATTCCTGGAGCTTGTGCAAGATGCGGCCCGGCGGGAATGGCTATCTATTGAACAAGCAGCCGCCGCCGAGGTCGACCCTGCTAGCCGCTACGGAACTCGCGGGTCAAATGCAAGCCGATATCAGCGAAGGCCAAGAGGGCGTTGATCTCCCTCTTTTCGTCTACTACCCAGTCAATCGGGCCGTGCTCGACATCCCGCTTCGCATTCGGAAGAAACATCAGTTTTCTCTTCTCGCGGCATACCAAGATGCTCTGACCAGTGGCGCTAATTTTCGAACTTTCTTCGAGTGGTTTCGAGAGACTGAGGACCTCGAAAACGAGCAGAAAATCGATCTGGACAATGTTGGTGCTCCGCAAGGCGCTATTCGGTACCAAGACCCACAACTGAAGGCGGTACGCACGGCTTTGTCGCAGTTTATGCCCGAGTTCGTTAACTGGCGGGTGCGGCGCAACCCACTCCGGATGGAGGTGGACAAGAGCGGTAAGCGTCTAACCGTCAACCAACTTTCGGACGGCGAGAAGTGCCTCATGGCCATGATCGGGGATCTGGCTCGTCGTTTGGCTATCGCAAACCCCGTGCGCGACAACCCGCTGGAGGGTGAAGGCGTCATCCTGATCGACGAGATCGACCTGCACCTTCACCCCAAGTGGCAACGGATGTTGTTCCCGAGACTGACGGAGGTCTTCCCGAACTGTCAGTTTCTGATCTCGACCCATTCACCCCACGTCATCACCCAGGTGGAGCCGAAGAACTTGTTCCTGCTCACCATGGACGACAACGGGCTCAGCGCGCTTCGACCTGCCGAGTCCTACGGGAAGACGGTTGAACGGGTGCTCGAGGACCTAATGGGGCTGGAGACCACAAGGCCCGATGAGGTCAAGCAGGCCCTGCGGGATATCTACCAGCAGATCGATACCGGAGCGCTCGCAGCCGCACGCGAGGCGATCGCCGATCTGGAACAGCGGATCGGCGATGATCCGGAACTGACAAAGGCCGGCGTGCTGATCAAGCGCAAGGAGCTGATTGGGAAGTGAAGTACATCCAGAAACGACAGGAACCCCAAGCTTTCGCGGACTGGAAGGCGCAAGAGAATAACAACTGGCAGCCGACCTACAAGGCGCTGTCTGGCCCACCCAAGGCCGCGCTCAAGCAGGCCCTGATGGCGGAGCAAGGCGAGATCTGTTGCTACTGCGAGCGTCGGCTGACCTGGGACGACTCCCACATCGAGCATTTCCGTCCACAGCACGACGACTTGGTCGATCCGTTGGACTACGGCAACCTGCTGTGCTCCTGTCAGAACCGCATCCAAAAAGGCGAGCCGCGCCACTGCGGCAACCTGAAAGACAAGTGGTTCGATGACGCCCTGTTGATCTCGCCCCTGGACCCGGCTTGCCAGGCCCGCTTTCGTTTCAGCGGAGACGGCGAGATCAAGCCGTTGACTGACACCGATGCCGTCGCTGAAACAACCATCGCCAAGCTCGGTCTCGATATCCCAAAGCTGAACGCGTTGCGTGCTCCTTAATCTCCCGGTTCTGGTCCCGATCCCCGGACAGCGACCGGTTCCGCGCGTCCCCAAGCTCTCCGAGGCGCTCCGTGCGAGTCTGCAAAGCCCGGCGTTGATCGAGTTGCCCGAAGACGAGCGCATCGCGCTCCTGTTGATCGCGTTTGAGGGCCTCGTAGGTTTCCTGCTCGTTTTGTTTCTTGATGCGGCGGTGCTGTCTGCCCAGACGGTCAAACAGCCCTCGGAGCCCTTTGCGAAAGCGTGCTTGGCGTTGCAAGGTCTCTGTTTTCCAGCGTGCTACTCGAGCTTCCTGAAGCGCTTTGCGCTCCCGAGCATGTTTCTCCGCCATCTGCACAGGCTTGTGCTCGATCTCTGACAGGCGGGTCGGCGGCGCTGTGCTGGCTTTGAAGTGCCCCGAGACGGTCCACCATGGTCTTGGCGATCTCGTCCTTGGTCTCAATAACAGACGGCAGCGCGTTCTGATCGGTGCGCTTCGCACGCGCCTCCTTGGTCCGGATACCGACCCATTTGGGCACGGCAAAGACTTCGCAGCGGTGATCCAGCGCCACACAGCCCCGGCGGTCACCTCTGGCCAGCGTGTCACCATACTCTTCGAGCGCCTGGGCAAAAGCGGCCTGGCTATCGCTGACCGCCCAGCAATCCTGAACTCGACGCTCAGGCGCAGGGAGAAGGGAGATGGCGGTTTCTTGCGGCTAGGCGGTGGGGCCGCGCAAGAAACCTTCTGGAAAGAGTCCGTAGCCCGCAGGACTGTTTGGTCTTGCAAAGTCATGGCTGGGGCTCCTGAAAGTAGGGAACATTATCCTCGAGATACGTGTTCCATTCTTCTAATGTCTCAAAAAGGCGGTTCGAAGTTTGCCCTTCGAGGCGCGCCATTTTGTTGGTTATCTTCGCTCTACGCGATCAAACGCGTACAGTCTCGGCGATTTAGGCCAAAACCCCCCGCCAATTCCTCCCAACTCCCCAGAAACCCTTGGCTCAGCTGCGGCTGGGTGCAAAGCGATTCATCACATCGGCACCACGATTCATCATCACCAGCAGTAGACCGAGCCGATCTTCCAATTCCAGACTGTCGAGTAGATTTTTCGCATACAGGCCAAGCTCGGTATCCCCGCCCAGACGCAAACGGCGGTTGAAGAACAGGGTATCTGGATCTTCCCGGCGCGTGGCCAGCAACAAGAATTCGTAGGTATTGCCTGCAATGCTCAGATCGGCATGCGCGCCGGACGTGGCCGGCTCGAGCCGAGCGTGGCGCAGGCTCAGCTGAAACACCAGGCGTGCATCATCGACACTGATCCGCATGACCTTGCGGTCGAGAAAATCCAACTCGCCGTTTGCCAGTTCGGGCTTGAATATGCGGTTTAGGATAGTTGCAAGCGCTGCGCTGTTGAGCCGACCAGGCAGCAGTCCCAGCGGGAAGGTCAGCAAGCGCGGCAAGGTCGGGGAGTGGGAAAGTTCAGAATGACCGGCAACAGTGGGCATGATTGACGTAGAACAATGGTAAGCCGGCACCAAACATCAGGTTGGCAGCAACCAAGCAGCGTCGGTATGCCGGAGAGGGAAGAAAGTCGGCGATGGAGATGCCGTTTATTGCTTAGGCGGCCGAGGTCATGCGCCCGGAGCCGAGTCCGGCAATTTGCTCCCGAAACTCGGTACGCAGTCGCTGCCACTCCATGACGAACCAGGGCGTGACCGAGTCCGGCTGCTCCAGAATCATCCGGTCCACATCGGCACAGGGCATCCATTGCCAGGCGGCGATCTCGCTCGGGTTCACGTCGATACGCACCGGTGCTGGAACCTTGCCCACGTACACCGAGCACAACTCATTTTCGGCACCGAGATCGCCGAACTCGGCCCTGTACTCGAACCGATATAAATAGACCAGCTCAGCCTCGAGGGCCAGCTCCTCGCGTAGCCGCCGATGCACCGCCTGCTCATAGGTCTCGCCCTTGCGCGGATGGCTGCAGCAACTGTTGGACCAATACAGCGGCCATAACGGCTTGTTGCCGCTGCGCTGTTGCAGTAGCACGCGATCGTCGTCGGTGAACAGGAAAATCGAAAACGCCCGGTGCAACAGACCATCCCCGATATGGGCGTTGATTTTGGTTTCGTAACCAGTGACGTTATCATCCCCATCCACTAGGATCAGCGGCTCGTTATCAAAGGAAACGGTTTTATGCTTGGTCAATTCTTTATCTCCTCGCCTACAGCGACGGCTGCCAGCTTGTGGTTTTCGGGCGCGGATCGCCAGCAGAGGATTCCAGCGAACACCTTGGGAATCCTGGCACAAAGGCAACCGGTGGACAAGTTTGATTGACAGCGCTCATGTCAGCCAGAATTGACGGAGCGCAAAGGTGGGCATCTTTCACTCGCTCCGCGAGCTGACCTGTCCGCGGCATAGAGCTTGATGTGCTTTATCAATGCTGAGAATAGAGCGTCCTGCCAGGTCGGCGAAAACGGAGTTTCCATTCGTATTCATTCCCGGGCACAATGGCTGGGTTTCGGCCGACCGGATACTGTTTGTTATCGTCTACTTAGGAGAAAACCACGGTGAAATCCCGGACTCGATACCCTGTGCGCTGTTTCTTTTCCGCCGTGCTTGGCGTCTTGCTGATGATCAGCGGTTCGGCCCGTGCTGGCGGCGACTATCTGCTCGCCACTGCCAGTACCGGCGGCACCTATTATCCAGTTGGGGTCGCCTTGTCGACGCTGGTCAAGGTCAAGCTGCAACCCGACGATGACATCAACCTATCGGCGATCAATTCGGCGGGGTCTGCCGAAAACATCAAGCTCATGCGCGACAATGAGTGCCAGTTTGCGATCTTGCAGGGGCTGTATGGCTCTTATGCCTGGAACGGCACCGGCCCATTGGCAAATGAAGGCAAGCAGACAGAACTGCGTGCAGTCACCATGCTTTGGCAAAATGTAGAACACTTTTTGGCGCGCAAGGACTTGGTCAAGACCGGCACCATGGCCGACATCGATGACATGCGCGGCAAAGGTGCATCATTCGGTAAGCGCAATTCCGGCAGCATAGGCTCCTCGCGCGCGTTACTGGCAGGGCTGGGGATCGATCTCGACAGCTTTTTCGATGTCTTCTACGGCGGCTATGGCGCTGCCACCGACGCCCTGCAGGACGGCAAGGTGGATTTGACCAATACCCCGGCAGGCGTGCCGGTAGGCGCAGTGACCAAGGCTTTCGCCGCCATTGGCGATCGCATTACGTTGCTCGATTTTACCCCTGAGCAAGCCGAGCAGGCGGATGCTGGCAAGGGCTTATGGACGCCCTATCTGATTCCAGCAAATACTTATCCCGGCCAGGATGCGGATGTCAATACCATTGCGCAGCCGAATTTTCTCGCCGTGCGCGCGGATGTGCCGGAGGAGGATGTGTATCTGATCACCAAGACCATTTATGAGAATCTCAGCTTCCTGCAGGCCATCCACAAGGCGACCGCAGCAATGAGCCTGGATAAGGCCACCACCGGACTGCCGATGCCCTTGCACCCGGGTGCCGCGCGTTATTTCAAAGAAGCCGGCCTCGGCCTGCCCGATCAGTCGCTGGCCGGTCGCAGGACGATTACCCATACGCAGGTCAGCGCAAACACGCCAGACTAAGAACAGTCTGACAACAGCCTAAGATCCAGTTCCGCGGCGAAGCTCGTACCAGGCACAAGAAACCAGGCGTCATCTGGTCACGTGGCTGCTCAGTCATCCGCACTATCTGCTGAGGCACTTATCCGCTGATGAACCGAGACAATCATCGACCTGCACTCGACCGCGGTGCCCTGGATGCGGGATTGCGACAAGGACCGCGGCTGAGCGCATCGGTGTATTGGATCGGGGCGGCGCTATCGTTGTTGCACCTGGCGATGAATTTCACCACCTGGTTCTCGACCCAATGGCAGGCAACATTGCACTTTGCCGGGCTTGGCCTGCTGGCGTTGCTGCTGTATCCACCGCGGCGTATCGAGCCGCTGGCAGCCTCACGGCCGATATTGGTCTTGGATGTGCTTTTCGGTCTTGTGGTCATCAGCGCAACACTCTGGTTGATCGGCTCCGAAGACGCGATTTACGCTCGCGGGGTCGAATTGACCGGGTTGGATCAAATCCTGGCTCTGATCACCATCATCGGCGCCGTGGAATTGGTGCGCCGCACCACCGGTTGGGTGATTCCGATACTGATCCTGCTGGCATTGACCTATGTCATCTGGTGGGGCTCTTGGATACAGGGCGTCTTTCGCTTTGCCGGGCTGAGTTCCGAAACGGTTCTGTTTCGCAGCATTTTCGGCGACGATGCGTTGTTTGGCAGCATTGCCCAGATCTCGGTCAGTTTCGTCTTCATGTTCATTCTGTTCGGGGCCTTTCTGGTGCGTTCCGGGGCGGGCGACTTTGTCGTTGCCGTTTCCCAGGCATTGGCCGGTCGTATTATTGGCGGGCCGGGGTTGGTGGCCGTGTTCAGCTCCGGTCTGACGGGCACCATTTCTGGTTCCGCCATCGCCAATACGGTTTCCACTGGCGTCATTACCATTCCGATGATGAAGCGCGCTGGCTTTCCACCGCGCTTTGCCGCTGGCGTCGAGGCGGCCTCCAGCACCGGCGGCCAGTTAATGCCGCCGATCATGGGGGCTGGCGCTTTCATCATGGCGAGTTATACTCAGATCCCATACACCAATACCTTCGCCAAATGACCCGATCTCATGCTGCACTAAGTTCTTGATTAATCCGCCCCAGATTTGCAGCCTGCTCAAGGGCTTGGTCAATAATATTCGCTTCGGGCATTTCCGGAAGCATTTTTAACACCTCCAGGACGTATTTCCGGCCGCGGAAGTGGGCTTTGAGGTCATTGACGCTAAAGCTCGGACAGTGCTCGCGCACCGGTCGCATCAGGATCTGGGACAGGTTGATCATCAGCATCGCCAGGTTGGCACTGTTGTAGACCGGCGTTGGCTTGGTCACCATGAAGTCTTCCAAGCCCCAGTACTGTTTGGCGTCTCGGAAGTTGAACTCGATTTGGAAGCGCAAGCGATAGTAATCGATGAGCGCTTCGTAGCCTAACTCGAGATCACTACTGAAAAGGATGACATGGGCCTGGGCACCGGTGCGTTGGTTGGTCTTGACAAGGATCACGACATTGAGCCGGTCGGGGAATTTTTTGTGCCAAACGGGCAGTTGGTAGATGGCCGTATGAACGTGTCCTTCCACGGAAGTGGCTTTGAGAAAGCACGGCGGCAAGTGTTGATAATCGAGCTTGCTGCCGTACTTGCGCC
Organism: Thiohalocapsa sp. PB-PSB1; assembly: GCA_016745215.1. GTDB lineage: Bacteria > Pseudomonadota > Gammaproteobacteria > Chromatiales > Chromatiaceae > Thiohalocapsa. Next base: position 81,553 of record CP050890.1, on the reverse strand, counting down.
GCGGGCCGCGCCCGGCGTAGGGGCCGTCATAGGGCAGATACAGCGCGCTGTTGTGGCGCAATTTGCTGATCAACTCTAAGCCCGTGCGACGGACCATTTGCAGCGCTTGATTATGGCCGAAGGCCCCGTCGAAGACGAAATAACGCACCGTCAGCGTCTGGCACACCAGTGCCAGCACCTGGCGCAGAAGGTCTTGAACGAACTGCAAATAGGGCGACAGACTCACCTCCCGGCGATTGCCATTGCGGCTACCTTTCGGCCGCCCTCGGTCCTTACCCCGACCCGCTTTGGACGCTTTCGGGCAGCTCGCGGCCGTCTCTTTGAGAATCGGCTCCAGGCGCAATGGGTACGAACAGCGCCGTTGCACGCTAATCAACGACAGGCTCAGAAAACACAACCCCGGGATCGTCTTGCCAACCACCGAGGAGAAAAAACGATCCAGACCGTGGGTCTTCTTGCCCGATTTGCTCACCACCACTTCATCGCCCGCCAGCAACCATTGCGTTTCGTCGCCCAGCAGGTGCTGGCGAATCACCAGCCAATGCACTTGGCCCCAACTGAGCGTGGTGTTGAACAACCGCTGCAGCGTCCGATAGCTTCCCCCGCGCTCGGTCCAGCGCGATAGCCCCCGCATCGTTACCCGCCCCGTCATCGCCAACAGCCCTTCCACAACGCAACCCAAACGGCCAAGGCTCGTCTTATCTACGCTCTGGCTTAAGCAGCTCAAGATCAGCATAATGTCGGGCATGGGCGATAGCCTCCTGAGGGAATAGGTCTTCGGATTAGTAACTGGATAACCTATCACCTCGGGCTGTCGCCCACCTAATTTTTGGCGCTAATTTTTGGCGAAGGTATTGATACACCCAGATTGTGTTGGTGGCGACTCTGCCTGCGCTGCTGTACTTTCTGTCCGTAGCCTTCTTTGTGCGCATCGAGGCCAAGCGGCTTGGCTTTCAGGTCGAGCAGCGGGCGGATTCGCCGAATCTTTGGCAGATCATGCGCAACGGCGGTATTGTCTTCATCGTACCGATTGCGGTGCTGATCGCGCTGTTGGTGCTGGGCTTTACACCCACCTATGCCGCCGGGGTCGCGATTCTGGCCGTGATCGCCGCAAGCTGGCTCACCCCCCTGGCACAACAGCGGCGCATGCGGCCGCGCGCCATCCTGGATGCCCTCGCCCTCGGCAGCCGCAATATGATCGCGACCGGATTGTTGTTGGTCGCGGTGGGGCTGATCGTCAATGTCATCGCCATGACCGGGATTGGCAACACATTGTCGTTGATGATTCAATCCTGGGCCGGCGGCAGCCTGTTGCTGGCATTGGTATTGGTGGCCATCGCTTCCCTGATTCTTGGCATGGGTTTACCGGTGACCGCGGCCTACATCGTATTGGCCACATTATCGGCGCCAGCATTGTATAACCTGATGGCTCACGCCCAGTTGGTGGAGTTGCTCGCCGCCGGCAGCCCATTGCCGCAGGCCGCCAATGCGATGCTGATGCTTGCGGCACCGGATCGACTGGCGTCGCTCGGTCAGCCCATGTCTGTCGCCGAGGCCGAGGGGCTGCTCAATGCCCTGCGTGCGCTGGATCCGGCGTTGGTCGTGGGCTTGTACGATCAGATGCTCGACCCGGCATTGCTCACCGGCTTATTGCTGTCCGCGCACATGATCATCTTTTGGCTGAGCCAGGACAGCAACGTGACGCCACCGGTCTGTCTGACCGCCTATGCCGCCGCCGCCATCGCCGGCACCGATCCAATGCGCACCGGGTTCATGGCCTGGAAACTGGCTAAGGGCCTGTATATCGTACCGGTGTTGTTTGCTTTTACGCCTCTGCTGTATGGCGATTGGTCTACCGGGTTGAGCATCTTTGCCTTTGCCTTGCTTGCATTGTACGCTTTTGCCGCCGCGTTTCAGGGCTGGCTCGGCACCCAGCTTGGCCCCGTGGAGCGACTGTTGCTGGCTGCCGCCGGGCTATTGCTGCTCTGGCCTGGATCATTTTGGTTGCACGTTGTCGGGAGCATGTTACTGGTGCTCGTCGCTCTTTGGGGTCATCGCAGCCGCTGGGCCAGCAATCCGGCAAAGCAATAGTCGCGGTCCTGCCGGAGCCGATCATGGCGATCCGCGGGTAAGCCCCAATCCACCTTGCATCCAGATTTGGAAAACAATCACTCGAATCCCTATCCCCCATGAGCAACTCAACAGATTTCAACTCCCCCGTCATCGACTGCCAGCGCGCTCACCGCTCCGTGCGACACTACACCGACGAGCCGATTACCGATAGTCTGCTTGCAATGCTGATCGAGTCTGCGCAGAGCGCCGCCTCTTCGAGCTTTATCCAGGCTTATTCAGTGGTTCGCGTCAACCGCCCCGTGGCGCGCGAGCGCATTGCCAAGGCCGCTGGCGGCCAGCGCTGGATCGAGCAGGCACCGGTGTTCCTGGTTTGCTGCGCGGATCTGCGCCGCATCGATCTGGCTTGTCGCGAACAGGATCGCGGCGAGCTAGAGGGCTGGTCCGAGCATTCGTTGGCCGCGGTCGTTGATTGCGCGTTGTTCGGACAGAATCTACTGCTGGCCGCGGAGTCCATTGGGCTGGGGGGAGTCTTTATCGGCGGAATCCGCAACGAACCGCAGGTCATTGCCGATGAACTGGCGCTGCCGGATCTTGTCATGCCGGTATTCGGCCTATGCCTGGGTTGGCCCAACGAGCGTGCCTTGCAACAGCCGGTGAAGCCGCGCATGCCGGTGGAATTGATCCTGCACCAGGATCGATACCGGGAAGCTGACACGGACGCGATCGGTGCCTATGATGCCACCATGGCCATCTATTATCGCGAGCGTGGTGCCGGGGCTCGCATGGATGATTGGTCCGCCGCCACCGCCAATGCAATCCAGGGCAAGAAGCGCAAGCACATGCTAGATTTCATGCGCGATCGTGGGTTCTTCAAGCGCTGATCGCGGATTATGGCAGGACCAAGCGCGGCGCCTTGGCCGGGTAAGGATGCAACCATCAGCGGCGAAAATCGCGAGCGAAGCCGGCCGAGCCCGATCTACCAAACCGGAGACCGAACTTGCGCTGTTCAGCCCAGAGCAATGACCAGAGCGATAACCAGAGCAATTAACAGTATATACATCCGATGTTCAGTAATGACCGTCTGGTGATCCTGGATGCCGACGGAACCACCATTGACGCCTTTCGCGCCATCGAGAAGACCTTCGTTCATTTGGGAATGAACATCGGTCCATTGGCGCGTTTTCAGAAACGGCGCAATATTTTCAAGTATCTCGGCGGGTTCAAGGAGATGCCGACCAACCTGCGCCGCCAACTCGGAGGCATCAAGCGCAGCACCTTTGTGCGCACCCTCACCGAAGTGTACCGTGAGGAGGCGGTGATGTTCGATGGTATGGCGCGATTGATTCAACGGCTGGCATTGACACCGGATGTCAAAGTTGGAATCGTTACGCGCAACATTACCGTCGAACCCCTCGAAACCCTGGTGCGCCTATTTGATCGCCATGGCATCGAACCGGACTATTTGGACTTTCTGGTGCATCTGCCGTTGTCCGAGGAAAAGCTCGGCTGTTTCCGCCAGGTTCGCGAACAGTTTGCCATCAATCCGGCGCGCGCCTATGCCTGCGGTGACGAGGCCAAGGATTTTCAGTCTGCCATCAACGCCGGCATGCACCCGTTCATGGTTGCCTATGGCTTCGAGGGCTTCGAGCGTCTGCATCGCAAGCACAGGATTCCAGTCGAGGTCATCTCGCGCACGCCGGAAGAACTGGCCTGGCGTCTGTTGCATGCTCTTGGACTAGAAATGCAACCATGAACACGCGGGGTTCAAGGGCGAAGCGTTTTGGGGCGGTTGTCAGGGGGAATCTGGGAATTGCTCCGATCGGAAAGCGGCTGAATGCGAGATGACGTGCAGAGATTGTGAAACCATTCAAGCCCCAAATCAAACACAGATAGTATACTGCCGATCAGCCGTCAACAGCCGCGGAGCACCACCGCTGTGCCTACCGCGATGACCATGCCGAGCACCGAGCAGAAAACCGAGCCATTACAGATCCCGCTGCTGGAACTGCCGCCGTCGCCCGAGCCGCCACCGGCGAGCAAGCCGTCGGCGTGCGCAGCCGCGGTTGGCAAGGCGATGAGCGGCAGTCGCCGCTACCAGCGTGGCGCATTCGACCCACGCCAGGAGATGCTGCTGCCGCCGCGCGTCGAGGACTTCGTCGATCAGGACAACCCGGTGCGCGCCATTGCCGCCTATGTCGACAGCTGCGACCTGGCCGGGCTGGGATTGACTCACTCAGCGGCGGTGCGGGTCGCGGACAGCCGGCGTACGAGCCGCGCGGCATGCTGAAGCTGTATCTCTATAGCTACATGAATCGCATTCGCTCCGGCCGTCGGCTGGAGCAGGAATGCCAGCGCAACATCGAGCTGATCTGGCTGCTCGGCGGTCTGTGTCCGGGCTACCATAGCATCACCAACTCCTGCCGCGACAATAGAAAAACAGTGGAAAAACAGGGACGGACCACGTTTTCTAGTTTTGCCCGATCCCGGTATCCCCTGTTCCCCGGAAGAACGGGAAAAACGTGGTCTGTCCCGGTTTTCCGGTTTTCCCGCTTACCCGACCGGGACTTTCACCCGTTAAGAGGCACCGAGCTTTGCTCGGCGCAACAACGTTTTGCGGACCCCGCGCCCGCTTGGCTGCCGGCGCCTTAGCACCGGCAGCCAAGCGGGCGTCGGAGGTGCCGCTATTGTTGGGCCATGGCTTGGGGTAGATTTATGACCTCTACGTTAAGCTTCTCCCGGACTAGGTGTTGCCTCCTGAGTAGTGTGTCGATTGCGTCAAGAGTCTTGGCATGGAAGTAGCGCTCTCCACATTCGGAGCAAACTTCAGCATCGACATCTTCGATAATGTCGAGATTATGCTCAAGCCAATGTGAACGCTTGACTTTTTTGAGTCGTGTCTCTCCGCCGCAGAAATCACATATCATCTTGATTGCCTAGAGAGCGTAAACGGTAATGATGATTAGGTTCGCCTCCTCGCGGAAACGACAGATGACGTGCATCGTTTTCCCAGATCTTGCGGGACCTTTTATCCGATACCGAGTGCCCCGTGTATCATGCGTCAACTTCTTCTCGACGAATCCTTTGAGAATCGCGTGCTCGATATCGGCCCGTTCAAGTCCATCATCAAGCATTTCTTCTTCAGCATGGGAAGATAGGTAATACTCGCGGTCAACGATGCACTGACGTATCTTCTTTATGACGCTCACGTCTTGCTCATGTTCCCTCGGGTTTGCGATGATGCACAGGCGGTTTGTAGTAAGGCTACTTTCCCCAGGTAGAATTGGGCATTTTCATCAGGGTTGCCACATTCTCGCAACCTTCTTAGCGTCTCCGTTAGGATGATTCATGCCTTTGGGCGTGTCGCTGTGGCTTTGCAGGTGACCTCATAGGCGCCCAGTTGTTTGTTGTTACCGGTCATTGTGCAATCGGGGTGACCTGCGATTTCATTAGGACTGCGACCGATGGTCGAACACTCGAATGTGTTTGCATTCAGTATCCACCATTCAGCCTTTGCTACGGCGGACACCGCAAGCAGAGGTACCATTACTACAAGGAATTTGATGTTCATGCCGACGTTTCTCTTTGGCCGCCGGCGTAGGGACTCCGGTTACCCGGAGCCTCCGCCACAGACCCGGACGTGCAGTTTTCCCGCATCCGGTTCCTCGGTTGTACTCGCTCATCAAGCGAACAAGAGCGGTCATGCAAACACCAGTTGCGACTGGACACATGATGGCTCGGTGATGCGGGGGCGGGCAACGCCGAGCCGCTTCAGGGCGCGCTCGAGCGCGTCCCAAGTGAAGCTCCGACGCTTGCCCCCACGCCGATTCAGCCATTTGAATGCCGCCGCGACGGCCGCCTTATGCAACCGCCACAGGGCAGCCGCGTTGCCGCGCAGCCCGTCGTCCTTGTCGTGGCCCAACAACCGTCGATTAAGCTCCTTGACGAACTCCCGGCCCGGCAGATGCCGGTGGCTCCTGATCCAATCCGTGATGCTGCGGATGGCGCGCTGCAAACGCTTGCGCGCGGTCCGACGCATGAGCTGTACCCGCCCCCGAAAGGTACGGTACCAGTACAGCTCGAAGCCGAGAACGACAAGCCGCGTGCTCGGGTCCGGCCGCGAGCGGCTGAACAGCACGATCTGAGTCTTCTCGGGGGCGACCTCGAGGCCGAATTTCTCCAGCCGTTTCGGCAGCACCTGATAGAACCGCTGGGCGTCCGCCCGACAGGCGAACGCGCACACGAAATCATCGGCGTATCGGCACAACAGCACCCGGCCCCGACAACGGGGCTTGACTACGTGCTCAACCCACAGGTCCAGCGCATGGTGTAGAAGGAAGGGGAGTTGCTGGTGTGCACGGGTGATGGCAAGGGAGTACCGATGCGCGGGGCTGGCGTACAAAGCTGCCTAGGAGCCGGCCAGCAGGAGAAAGGGATGCGAACAGGCTGTAAGAAGATGGCGCTACTCGGAGCGGTCTACACCATTGATGCGTTTGTCCGAACACCGCAGGAAGTGATTGAGGCGTTGTTTCGCCAACCCCGGCCGCTCTTCGAGGTTACCCCTGAACGGCCCGAGCCGTGCTTCAAGCGCGTGCGCGCTTGCCTGCAACGCGATGAGACTGATTCGACCGATGCACAGACCCACAGCATTTTCTCATGGATGGCCCATGAGGTCGCACAGCGTTATCCGCACGAGCAAAAACCGGTCGTTGTGTTGATGGACGGACAGGAATCGCTGTGGAATGCCGCCTGGACGTATCTACCAGGCACCGAGGTCACTGAGATCCTCGACCTGCTGCATGCCACCTCCTATTTGTGGAAGGCCGCCCACCTGTTCCACCCGAGCAAGAGCGACCAGGCATCCGCCTTTGTCAAAGGACACCTGCAGAGCATGCTTCAGGGGCAAATCACCAGCATGATTCACACCTTAGGCTGCCAGGCAACCGAGCGCAAACTCACAGGCAAACGCCTCGAGGAGCTCGAGCGCATCTGCAACTATTTTACGAATAATAGCCATCGTATGGCCTATGACCAGTATCTGGAACATGGTTTCCCGATCGCCTCCGGCGTCATCGAAGGAGCCTGTCGGTGCGTGGTCAAAGACCGTATGGAGCGTTCTGGGATGCGCTGGGTGCTTGATGGGGCGCAAGCCATGCTCGCCCTGCGCAGCATTCACTTCAGCGGTCTGTGGGAGGAGTTCATGCAATTTCGAATTCAGCGCGAATGTCAGCGGTTATATCCCTTTGCGGCTGCCAATGACGATGTTATCCCGCTCCCACTAGCTGCCTAGTAAGAGCGCTTGGCGGGTTGCACCCTCAAGCAACGCGGGTATCAACGGGCGTAACGTGAATATCAGCGTAAAGCTGTCGCGCTTGCCAGAGATCATAGGCGTTTTGCAGCCTGAGCCAGTGAGCTGCATTCGGCTTGCCGAATGTCATTTCAAGCCGCAGCGCCATCTCTGGCGTAACCACACCACGACCGTTGAGTACTTTGGACAGGGTCTTACGGCTGATGCCCAAGTGACGGGCAGCCTCAGTGACAGACAGCCCTAAAGGCTCGATTACCAGTTCTCTTAGAATCTCGCCTGGATGGGCGGGATTATGCATACTCATGAGTCAACCTCGTCAGTGGTAATCTTCGTAATTCACGGTTTCTGCATCACGGCTCACGAAGCGAAATGTCACGCGCCAGTTGCCGCTGACCTTGACTGCCCAAGTACCCTCACGATCACCCTTTAGCTCGTGCAACCCAAGACCGGGCAGATTCATATCCTCCGGACCTTCCGCTTGATCCAGATTGGAGAGGATTAGCCGCAGTCGCGTAGCATGTTTCGCCTGAATGCCCGATTTGCTACCCGTTTGGTAGAACCGGTCCAAGCCTTTGTGAGCAAAGCTCCTGATCATAAAAAATTGTAACCGTTGCGGTTACGCGGTGCAACCTTAAAGGTTACGTTCCCGAAATACGAGGCCTAACGGACACGCTTTACTGGGGGTGGCGTAGCCGACCTCCAGTGCAAGAGCGGATTAGCGTTGGTTGACTTGAATTCAACCACGATGCTTGATGGCAAGTTAAAGGGACACCAAGTTAAAGCAAGTTAAAGCAAGTTAAAGCAAGTTAAAGCAAGTTAAAGCAAGTTAAAGCAAGTTAAAGCAAGTTAAAGCAAGTTAAAGCAAGTTAAAGCAACACCCATCAAGCAAGTTAAAGGCACAAGTTAAAGGGACACCCATCTAGCTGCCCCATCTAGCTGCCCATCTAGCTGGCAAGTTAAAGAAAGCAAGTTAAAGGGACACCAAAGCAAGTTAAAGGGACACCCATCTAGCTTGCTCACCCATTTAGCTTGCTCATATAGCTCGACTCTCCCAGGAAGGTAAGACTCCTTTTCCTCCGTACTTGCTTCAAGCAGCTAATTGGGGTGCGAACAGACCGCGTGCAGCACGAATGCCACGTAAGTATTTCGTCTGTCGCCGAGCACACAAACTGGTCATTGCTTCTGGCGTACCGATCGCGGTGCCGAATGCATCAAGCAGTCGGTCGGCGTGGCTGAGGAAGCGTTCGCTGTCGATATTCAGCCGATCAAGGATGCGTGGATGCTGCTCCGCAATATGACCGCGCTTGTCCGAGCGCAGCGCCCGGCCCGTCCAGTCGACCAGTTCCAGGTAGTCCTCGAACGCGAAGGGCACCGCCCAAGGTGTCCGGGCGGTCGCGTCGAACGGCATCAGCGGGATTTTCGGCAAGGCCTGTGTCTCTTCCTCTGAGCGCAAGGTTTCGCCCTCCAGCGCGGGAGGAGACAGGCTGACCGGCGGGCTCTCTGTTGCGGTGATCTCGGAATCAACCTTGTCCGGCACCGCTTCGATGCGCTCTTGGATGGAGCTGTAGTCCGAGTCCTCCAGCGTCTCGGCGATCCCGGCGCGCACCGGGTTGAGATCGACATAGGCCATCGCTGCCAGCAGTGCCTGCTCATCCAGCAACGCCTGGCTCTTGAAGCGACCTTCCCAGAAGCGGCCCTTCACGCCGTCCTCGGCATTCGCCTGCCGGGCAATGTGCTCGTTCAGCGTGCGCATGAACCAGGACAGGTCGTGCAGCCGCGCCCGGTAGGTCTCGGCCAGCTCTTCCACCTTGGCGATCTCCGCATCGCACATCTCGGCGCGCGCCTCGGACAGGTAACGCGTCACCAACAGCGGGCCTGTGAACAGCTTTGTCCAGCGTTGCAGCACCTCCTCGACCGACCAATCCAGGGCCCGCTGCTGGTCGATGCGGACAACAACGTGATAGTGGTTGCTCATGACGGCATAGGCGGCTACGTCGATCGCGAAGATCGCGGCGAGCTGCATGATGCGCTCGGCGATCCACCCGCGACGGTGATCGTAGTTGTTGCCAGAGAAATGGTCCTCCCCACAAAGGAAGGCGCGCCGCACGCAGCGACTGACGCAGTGATACCAGGGGGTATCTTCAAGAGAGACGAGCGTTGCGCGGGGGCTGGTCATGGCGAGATTCCAGATGTTGAGTGGTTAAGAAAAGCCTAGCTCAGGTATGGAAGGAAAGTCAAGCTAAGTGGGTGTCCTATTGTACTAGGTGTCCTATAGTACTACTATTGTACTAAGTGCTATTGTACTAAGTGGGTGTCCTATTGTACTGCTTACTATTGTACTGCTTCTATTGTACTGCTATTGTACTGCTATTGTACTGTCCTACTATTGTACTTCCTATTGTACTTCTAGTGTCCTATTGTACTTCTCTATTGTACTTCTTCCTATTGTACTTAAGTGGGTGTCCTATTGTACTGCTATTGTACTGATCTCATGATAGAGCTAATGGAAATAAGGCAATTCACATGGTGAGTGCGTGGGCTTGTCACTCATCGCTCGTATTGGGTCAACTCAAGACCGAAGAAAAATCAAATGAAATTACAGCGATACCGAAATTGTTGGATTTACTGGAGATCAAAGGCTGTGTAGTCAGTATTGACGCGATGGGATGCCAAAAGAAGATTGCGGAGAAAATTGTTGAAAAACAAGCAGATTGGGTATTTTCATTGAAAGGCAACCAGAGCACTTTTCATCAAGATGTCATCGCTTGGTTCGAATCGGTCGATCTCGACAAATGCTGCCGGGATGCGAGTGTTTTTCTTGAAACGAAAGAGAAAAACCATGGTCGCCTGGAGACGCGTCGGTATTATTATTTCACTAATCATTCCTTAGGGCATTACGCCGAACAATGGAAAGGTTTCCGGGGTATCGGGATGGTAGAGTCGATTCGAGATGATGGAAAAAAAGTGACCACGGACCGGCGCTATTTTATTGCTAGCCTGTCAGGCGATGTTAAACGATTTGCCCAAGCGGTTCGCTCTCATTGGGGAATTGAGAATTCACTGCATTGGGTTTTGGATGTGTCCTTTTCCGAAGATGCCAATCGAACGCGAAAAGGTCATGCACCTGAAAACTATGCCATCCTACGACATATTGCACTCAATATTCTCAGGAAAGATACGACCTCAAAGAAAAGCATTAAATTAAAGCGACTCCGTGCCGGCTGGGATACGGATTATCTTGAGCAGTTACTTGATGTCCTACAAGCGGCCTAAAATGGGAAATTTAGATGCGTTTGCCCTGGAGCGATAGCGGAGCAGTGGTCCGGTGGAGCGACTTGTTAGCAGATCCTTGTTTGGCCGGTGGTTCCACAAAAGGATGCCCCATATTTACACGTTCTATTTCAGATCTCTTCAAATCTTCGTAAATTGCGCGCAAATCATAGTTCAATTTTGCCGCATGAGCCTCTCTATTAGCTCTGATTTCATCTATGATTTCATCAATTGCCATTTTCTTCTCCGAGGAGTTCTTCTGGTGTACAAATGAACGGTAGAAACTGCCCTTGTTCGCTAAGATAATCCATAATCTTTCTTTGCAGTTCAGGGTTTGCGATGTGCTTGCAGTTCCACGTCAGCAAATAGTCAACCGAGTGAATTATTGCAATCGCGATATGCAGACTGTCCTCTGCCGCCTTGGCGGGAATTATTCCTTTTCTCAGAAAAGCCTCTGCAAGTTGATATGACTCTTCTGTTGCAACTAATAGCGGAATGCTTTCGACTATTTCCAAGCGTCTTCGAGCCGCGTTAGGATCACCAGCAGCGCATTCACGCAATACCAATTCTGAAACGAACAAGTCATAGTCATTTCGTTGATTCCACCATGCTGATGTTATTTGTTGGTGAGCAGCACCGATAATGGTTTTGCTCGGCCGTGCAGCCAAATAACTGATGACAGAAGTTTCAACATAGACTCTGCGCTTCAATTATCTTTGCTCCAGGTTTTCTGCACCTGCTAACGTCAAGGCTGGCCTGCCGCATGCTGCGGTGCCGTTCGCGAAGCGACGGCACCGCAGCATGCGGTCAGGCCGAGCCACTCATTAGCTGCTGGTTTGGTCTGTCAAGGTATTTTGGCCCCGGATTGAGTACGGTGCGTTTCGATTGTGCTTCCCGCCTTTTCAGGCTGGCGACAATACGCTCAAGATCGTGGCCATACTCTGCAGCATGCTCCTCGCGGTGCCTGCGAAGCTCTGCGATTATGGGATCTTCAATCATTTGACGCGCCTTCAAGCTCCTCAGGGGAGCAAAGTGTGGGGCACACATAGCCGCAAGATTCGACGACTTCGGTAATCCCCTTCTTAGTCTCGGCATTATTGATGTGCTTAAAGTTCTATGTAAGCAGATAGTCAGCGCCTTGCGTTGACGCAATGGCGATGTGAAGAGCATCGTCTTCACTGCGCTTAGGAACAACTTGCTCTTGTATCAACCGACTAGAAAGTTGCCGCGCTTTTTCCGTGACGGCAACCATCGGGATATTTTCAATTACGGCAAGTCTGCTCTGCGCTGCCACATGATCGCCGCGAGAGATTTCATCCTCGACGAGTGCCAACACCCTCAATTCAAAACGGGCACTCTCATTGTCCCACCACTCACTGGTCACCGTTTGCCTGCCGGCAGCAACAACATCACGGTTAGGACGAGCGGTCAAGTAGCTGATTACCGACGACTCAACATACACGACAGGCTTCATGAGCAGCGACCCTTTTGCCCTGAGTATGTGCAGCTAACAGTTATAGTCACTCAACATGATAACCAGATATGCCCTTTTGTTTTTGGTGCGTGAGTGCTGGCCCTAAACGAAAGGGGCAGATCTGATGTCACGTGAGAGGACTGTAAGTAGACGGAATGTCAGTCGGGTGTGCTAGCCAGAATATGTGTAGTATTGGTAGTATAGAATCTGTGAAGCACGACATACAGTTGAGTTGCCGCTCACCAAGGAGCACCTAAAATGACCCCGACATTCATCTGTTTTGCGGACATTATCACATGCACCCCGACCAGGCAAGCCGTTCTGCGGCGGAGCACCGTTTTTGGCAGAGCTTCGCTGAAAATGCTCAGAAAAACGGCGTGAAGCGGCCCGCTGTGCGGTGGCATGTGCGGCATGCGGAGTCCTATTTGAAGGCGTTTCCGGATAAGCGACTTGTACAGCATACAGGCGCCGACGTGGCGGGCTATCTGCAGGAGCAGGGCAGGCTAGGCAGAATGGAGGACTGGCAGTTCGTCCAAATGGTGGATGCGGTGGAGAATCTGCTGCGCACCGCGCGGGCACCCGTCGCGGCGGAGGTGGATTGGGCCTTCTGGCGCGATTCGGCACGCAGCCTCGGGCGGGATCATCCAACGATTGCGCGCGAGGCAATGCCTGCTTCGGGCGGGGAGGCGCCGGTGTCGGGTTCGCGGTTCAAGGACAAGCGCAATGCGCGGTCTGCGCTGGATGCGGTGGGGGATGCGCATGGGCCGGTGCTCGAGCGGATGTTGGCGGAGATTCGCAGGCGCAACTACTCCATCCGCACCGAGCAGGCTTATGAGTCTTGGGTCTGCCGCTTCGTCCTGTTCTGCGGTAACCAGGATCCGGCGGAGATCGATGTGGTGCGCATCCGCGCCTTCTTGGAGGACTTGGCGGTGAGCGGCAATGTGTCGGCGAGCACCCAGAATCAGGCGCTGAACGCGCTGGCGTTCTTGTTCAAGCAGGTGCTCGGGCGCTCGCTGGACGGGCTGGGCGACTTCACACGGGCGAAGCGCCCGAAGCTGTTGCCGGTGGTGCTGGAGCGCTCGGAGGTCGCGCGACTGTTGCAGGGGATCGAGGGGACGCAGCATTTGATGGCCGGCCTGCTCTACGGGACGGGGATGCGGTTGATGGAGTGCGTGCGGCTAAGGGTGCAGGATGTGGACTTTGCGTATCGGCAGATCGTGATTCGCGACGGCAAGGGGCAGCAGTCGCGGGTGGTGCCATTGCAGCAGCGCTTGAACGCGCCGCTGCGGGAGCATCTACTCGGGGTTAAGGCGTTGCACGTGCAGGACCTGGCACAGGGGTACGGCGAGGTGTTCTTGCCCGATGCCTTGGCGCGCAAGTGGCCGAACGCGCCGAAGGAGTGGATTTGGCAGTATGTGTTTCCGAGCGGGCGCCTGTCGGTGGACCCGCGCAGCGGCAAGACGCGGCGGCATCACCTGCATGAGAACGGGCTGCAGAAGGCGGTGAAGGCCGCGGCGCAGCGCGCGGGTATCCCGAAGAAGGTGAACTGTCATTGCCTGCGCCATTCGTTTGCCACGCATCTATTGCAGGCAGGCTATGATATCCGCACGGTGCAGGAATTGCTTGGGCACAAGGACGCGGCGACGACCATGATCTACACGCATGTCATGAATCGGCCGGGGGTGGTGCCGGTGAGGTCCCCGGCGGATGTGCTCTGAAGGCGCCGCTGCATCCTCGGGAAAAACGGGAAATGAGGGACAGACCACGTTATTCTGTTTCTCAAGAACGAGTCTCGGAAGGGAAAAAACGGGGCAACAAAAACCGTACACGCGAAAAGAGTGGCCTGTCCCCTATTTCCTCCCTGCTTTATTTCTGCTGTCTGTCCCCTATTTCTGCTATTTCTGTGTGTCCCCTATTTCTGTGCGTAGGCCGAAGATGAGAACGATCGCCCCGACAGCCGTCATCACGAGAGGAAAGATAAACCGACGAAATTTCCGCAGCTCTATTTCACCCGAAACCATGGGCAAGGTTACGGGCAGCCAGCGCCAAACTGCAGGCCGGAGCGAAGCGACGCCCCGCAGCTTGGCGTCAGCGCTGGGCTGCTTGTTGTGATCCATCCCCGCAGCCAGGCGGCGAAACTCATTCATGCTCATGCCGAATTTTCATCGTCGCCATGTCTGCAAGGTCAGAGACTAAGCTCGCTGTGCGAGCCGAGGCGCACGAGTTGCAACACCTCGCCATCGGGCTTTCGGTAGATCAACACCAAGTCGGGCCTGACGTGACAGTCTCGGTGGTCCTTCCAGTCGCCAGTCAGTGCATGGTCGCGGTGACGAGGCTCCAGGGCAGATCATCCGCCAAGGCTTTCACGATGGGCATCAATTCCATATCGAGCATGGCACGGTGCCGCTTGGCTTCACGCTTGTAGTCGCGCTTGAACTGGCCGGTGCGCTCAATCCTTCGCATGCAAGTCCGCCATCAGTGCCTCGACGCTGTCGAAGCCATCGAGGTTGCCGGCGCGGGCCTCGCGCATGGCCGCGACGGTGGTTTCGTTGGGCACCAATAATGGCTCGAACGGCAGCGCCTTCTCGCGGGCGATGCGTGTCAGCAGGAGGCGGAACGCATCGGACACGGTGAGGCCCATCGTCGCCAGCACGGCCGATGCTTCCTCTTTGATGTGCTCGTCGATGCGGGCACGGACAACAGTGTTTTGAGACATGACGTGATCCTCTCGGGCAGTTTGCGCTACATTGTAGCCCAAATTCTCTTACCGCATCCGCGCTGCGATCCCCTGCTGTTCCTCGCCCAGGGCATCGGCATGGATGGCCGTCACCTTGAGCGACGCATGCCCCATCCACTTCGAGAGCATGTTGAGCGGGACGCCTCTGCCGACGGGAAGAAAACGGGGATAGACCACGGTTTTCGGCATGAGTGGGATTCTGTAAAACGCGGAAAACGTGGTCTGTCCCCGTTTTCCTAGATGACCCGCCAAATAATAGCCGGACACCGCGGTGGCAACCGTCTGTTCCCCATGCTCAGCGCGCAGGACGGCTTTCACCAACGCCAAGACATTGTAGTAAGCAGTGCAACGCAGAACCCGAAGAGTGCCGCCTTAGGATAGCCGAGCGCATTGATCTCTGAGTGTAGGTGCGCCTCCAACTCTTGGAAGGCTGTCTCAATGGTCCAGCGCTTTTGGTAGATCCAGGCAATCTGTTTGGCAGGGGCGGCCGTTTTTGGCAGGTTCGTCAGCAAGGTCAATTCCTTGTCGCCATCGCGCGTCGCTTGTTTCAACACAATGCGCACACGACGCCAACGATGCCTCTGGCCGGTCTGCTGGTCGGTCACCCAAACCCATTGTTCGTAGAGAGCGCCAGTTTCGCTTTGCCCAACGAAGCATTCCTCGCCCGCGGCTTCCCAAGGCAATCCCTGGTGTTGGCGGCAGATGAAAGCAGCCTGCCGCGCGTCTATCCCGAACAGCATCTCCCGCACGCAAAAATTGCGGTCCACGACGAATAAATCCTTCGCTTGCACCCTGAGCAGCACCTCACCAAGCAGGGCGCGCTCCTGGGCGTGCCCGTCTTCGCAAGGAAAGACGTCAATTGCCATCTCCAACTGTGGATCATAAATGCCCAGAGACTTGCCCGGCAAAGCCCCCGCGGCCAGCCCCCGTAAGGGTTTGAGTCGATAGTGCGTCGTTTCGATACAGTTGCCATCGAGCACTTTCACTCGATATCCCTCGAGCCAAGGAGTACAAGCGCCACCGAGTCCATGCACCGCCTCGCCCAACTCCGCGGCATTATCCCGAAATAACGCGCGCGAGGTTTGCGTGTCGACCCCAGCCCTTTCAAGGTGCGTAAAAACAACATTATGAATCAGTCTCTTAGCGTCAATGGCTCGCAGGCATTCGCAGTCGCTTGCCAGCTTGTCGGAAAGCAAACATGGCAAAATCATGCTGTTGCGATCGTACACGTATCAACATCTTGAAAGGGCTGGACTCACCCCACTCGAGCTGATTGATCGGATCGCCGCACTGATCCCTCCACCGCGCATCCATCGTCACCGCTACCACGGGGTGTTGGCACCCAATTCGCCTCTGCGGGCATCGGTCGTCGCATTGGCGCAGGCGACAGCGTCGACACCGCAACCAGCGACGGCGAGCGAACCGCCACCCAGCCAACCCCTACCGGTAGAACCGCCACCTGCCAAACCAAAACGTTCACCGGCTCACTCCATCTGGGCCATGTTGCTCGCGCGCATCTTCGAAACCCTTCCACTGACCTGCCCGCACTGCGGTGCTCAAGCTTCGGATCATCGCCTTTATCACCGAAGCCCCAACGCTGCGAGCGATCCTCGACTGTGTCGGCGAGCCCGTCAAGCCACCACCGATCACGCTAAGCCCGTGGGCCTCCATCCTGGGACGATACGGCTGCGCAAAGCGGCGATACGCAAGAACTCGTTCAACCAGAACCCGAGTACGCGTTCGACCAGGAAGTCAGCTGGTAGATAACCTGAGCGTCTTTCTTCCTCTATGATCGACTGGTTTCTCAGTCGATCCGTCTTGCTCTGTGTCTCATCGTGCATTCAGCTGCTTTCCGTTCGGACCAATAGACCGATCACCCTCTGATAGCGGACCAAAAAGGCTTCTCAGCGCTCTTCAACCACGCGTATTGATGGGTTGCATTGCTGGCGGTCAGCCCGGCACGCTCAGGTTCGTGCGGTTGAACTTCCATTCCCTTCGAGAGCTCATGACGTTCCAGGCCGACCCGGTCGACGTTCGCCTCGATGGCCGAGTTCAGCAGCTCGACAATGGGCACCATCAACAGGCTGCCCACCAGCATGGCCCGCTCCGACGGCGTCGACCCCAACAGGATGCCTATCGGGATCAGCGGCACTAAGACGATCACCTCCTGGCGAAACGCCTCCTCCAACTCCCAACAGGCCTTGAAGCCCTTCATCGAATAGCCGAAGGCTTTGACGATACGGCGCCAGCCCTTGGCGTTGTGGTTGGCCATGGAGATCCTCGGTGCTGCAAAAATTGAAACGAGACGGGCTTTCCATTAACCTCCCGCAGTCGCGATCTTTTCCAACCCGATTCCGCCACCGACACAACCCTCGGAGAGGCCCATGCTCGAGCTACAAGACGGTGTCCTGCACATCGAATCCTTCCTCGCCCTAACCATTGGCATCCTGGTGTTGTTCGTCGGCAAGCGTTTGAACGACGCTTTCGGACCGCTGAGGGAATTCAGTATCCCGGAGCCCGTGACCGGCGGCCTGCTGTTCTCCATCCTGTTCGGACTGGTCTACTTCATCGCCGGAATCGAGGTCGAGTTCGACCTGGCCGCCCGGGATGCGCTGCTGATCTACTTCTTTACCACCATCGGCATCAACGCCAGCCTGTCGGACCTGCGCGCCGGCGGCAAGCCGCTGGTCATCCTGCTCGGGATCACCATCGGCTATATGGTGGTGCAGAACATCACCGGCATCTCGGTGGCGGCCCTGTTCGACCTACCCGCCGCCGTCGGCATGCTCGGCGGCACCGTGTCGCTGATCGGCGGCCACGGAACGGCCATTGCCTGGGCTCCGCAGATCGCCGACGGCTACGGCATCGGCAACGCCATGGAGATCGGCATCGCCTGCGCCACCTTCGGCTTGATCCTGGCCAGCATCATGGGCGGCCCCATCGCCAAGCTGCTGATCAAGCGCCATGGCCTGACCGCCACCGAACAGGGCGCGCAGGACGTCGGCCTGACCCAGGAGGAAGACCGACGCGGCATCAACCACTTGGACTTCCTCGACGCCGTGCTGGCCATCCACGTCTGCGCCATCGTCGGACTGGTGCTGAACGACATCATTGCCGATCTCGGTCTCAAGCTGCCGCTGTTCGTGACCTGCCTGTTCGCCGGCATCATCCTGACCAATCTGGTGCCGAAGAGCTTCCCGCGCATCAGCGGGCGGGACTGGCCGACACGGACACCGGCGATGGCCCTGATCGCCGACATCGCCTTAGGCACCTTCCTCGCCATGTCGCTGATGAGCATGCAGCTGTGGACGCTGATCGATCTGGCCGGCCCCATCCTCGCCATCCTCGCCGCCCAGTTCGCCATCGCCGTCTCGGTGGCGATCTTCATCGTCTTCCCCGCCATGGGCCGCAGCTACGACGCCGCGGTGGTCTGCTCCGGATTCGGCGGCATCTCGTTGGGCTCCACACCCACCGCCATGGCCAACATGTCGGCGGTCACCCAGCGTTACGGACCGTCCCACCTCGCCTTCATCATCGTGCCGCTGGTCTGCGCCTTCTTCATCGACCTGGTCAATGCGCTGTTGATCCCGTTCTTCCTGAAGACCTTCGCCTAGATCGCAGCGGTCGCCGGCCGCGCTCGCCCCTCACCGCACAGATCCAGCAGACCATCGAGCTCGGCCTCATCGAAGCCCGCGCGGCGCCGGGCATCCAGATTCAACGGACAACGGACCTGTCCGTTGAAGTGCTCGGCGAGGACCTTCAGGTAGGTCGCCGCCGGGTCCGACAACCCGCGCTCGGCACAGAGCCAGCGAAACCACCGGCTGCCGATGGCCACATGCCCCACCTCGTCGCGCAGGATGACGTCCAACGCGTCGGCGCTGGCATCGTCCCCGGCATCGCGCAGCTTGGTGATCATACCTGGCGTGACATCCAGACCGCGAGCCTCCAACACCCTGGGTACCAGGGCCATCCGCCGCAACGGATCATCGGCGGTGGCGACGGCCATCTGCCATAGCCCGTCGTGGGCCGGTAGATCGCCGTAATCGGCGCCCAGTGCCCGGAGCCGATCGACCACCAGAGCGAAGTGGCGGGCCTCCTCCTCGGCGACCGAGATCCAATCACCGTGGAACGCCGGCGGCAGACCGGCAAAGCGTTGAACCGCATCCAACGCCAGATTGATCGCATTGAACTCGATGTGGGCAATGGCGTGGAGCAGGGCCGTGCGTCCCCGAACATCGCCCAGACCGCGCCGGGCCAGGGCGCGGGGCGGCACCAGCGCCGGCCGCTTAGGGCGACCCGGGGCTTGCAGCGGCTCCCAGTCAGGAGGTACCCCGGGCCTCAGCTCGTTACGACACCATTCCTCGGCCAATGCGGCCACTAGGGCGCACTTGGCCGCAGGGTCTGGCTCACGGAGGCAGGCGGCCGCCCGAGGTGCGGTCCACTCTGGGCATTGACCAGATAGGGAAGAGTCCCGAAACATCTCTACCGTCATTTTGTCTAACCTATGTCAATAATTAACTGCCTGTTGGGTTGGAATTCCCGCCGTCCCGTCCAAATTTTCGGTCAGGTTGAGGGTTTGCACGGTTTTTAACTGGCAGATGGGTTATCCTTGAGCGGTAATCGACCAAAAACTGAATTACGCGGCCGACACCATCGTCGGGTTGGGCCATTCGCCCGCAACAGCAGATCGACTAGAGGTTTCCATCCACATGAGACTTTGCAGTAGTTGACGCAAGACCCCTTGGCCCTTTGTCATGGTCGCCTTCATCAGCACCATGATCGCCTTCATGACCTGGTTGGTTTTGGGATTGGCCCAAAGAGATCCGCTGATCCAGATCTCAGGCACCTTGGCGGTCTTCGTCGCGATCGGGGCTACGATGCTGCACTATGTGCTGAGCTGCATGCGGCGCCATTGTGCCCAACTCGGGCATCATCACCATGACGAGCACTCCCATGCGGCCAACCGCCATCGGCCCCAGCTCAACGCGTCGAGCTGAAGCTCGACGAAGACACCCTGCGCATCAGCGAGTTACCCGGGTTATCCGAGGCCGATATCGCCTCGATTCAAACACGCATCGCGCAACGGGTCGTGCGTTGGTTTGTGCGTCGTGGTTATCTTGACGGTGACGATGGTCGCGCCATGCTCGAGTGGCAACAAGACGGTGGGTTCTCGCTCGACGCCAACGTGCGCATCGCGGCCGACGACCGCGCTGGTCTGGAACGCCTGATTCGCTACTGTGCCCAACCACCCTTCGCGCTCGAGCGTCTTGAAGCCATCGACGAAGCGCACCTGATCTATCACCTCTCCAAGCCTCAGCCCGATGGGATCTGCGACTCACCCCACTCAAGCTGATTGATCGGATCGCCGCACTGATCCCTCCACCACGCGTCCATCGTCACCGCTGTTATTCACATCGTGGCGGGGTGTTGGCACCCAATTCGCCTCTGCGGGCACCGGTCGTCGCATTGGCGCAGGCGACAGCATCGACACCGCAACCAGCGATGGCGAGCGAACCGCCACCCAGCCAACCGCCACCCGGCCAACCCCTACCGGTAGAACCGCCACCTGCCAAACCAAAACGTTCACCGGCTCACTCCATCTGGGCCATGTTGCTCGCGCGCCTCTTCGAAACCCTTCCACTGACCTGCCCGCACTGCGGTGCTTAAGCTTCGGATCATCGCCTTTATCACCGAAGCCCCGACGCTGCGACCGATCCTCGACTGTGTCGGCGAGCCCGTCAAGCCACCACCGATCACGGTAAGCCCGTGGGCCTCCATCCTGGGACGATACGGCTGCGCAAAGCGGCGATACGCAAGAACTCGTTCAACCAGAACCCGAGTACGCGTTCGACCAGGACGTCAGCTGGTAGACAACCTGAGCGTCTTTCTTCCTCTATGATCGACTGGTTTCTCAGTCGATCCATCTTGCTCTGTGTCTCATCGTGCATTCAGCCGCTTTCCGTTTGCACCAATAGACCGATCACCCTCTGATAGTCGACCAAAAAGGCTTCTCAGCGCTCTTCAACCACGCGTGTTGATGGGTTGCATTGCTGGCGGTCAGCCCTGCATTCTCAGGTCGATACGGTTGAACTTCCCATCCCTCGCGCCCACGCCGCCAGCCTGTGAACAAGTGGGCTCTTCACCGGTTCGTGCCCCAACGCTGTCGGTTTCATGGTTTCGCATCAAACAGGAGCCTTCGGGGCTTCCCGAGTTCTCTGACGCCCCTCTTCCTGCATACATAAGCCTGAGGACTCCGGCGGACGTCCACACACTTGCCGATAGCGCGTGCTTCATGTTGACTTCCAGGACATTAGCACTGTTGTCATCCGCTTACTTTGCTTTCTCGAAGCTGCCCTGATCCAAACAGGCGCACTTCAGGGAACGCGATCTCCCCTACGGCCTACAGGATTCTCTGTGTACGCTTGCCCTGCACATTTGTTCGCGGGGCACAAAGCTCCGCAGCAGGACCAACACTCGATACGGGTGGGTGGCTAGCCCTTAACCGACCGGGACTTTCACCCGGCAAGAGGCGCCGAGCTTTGCTCGGCGCGACAACGTTAACCGCAGCCCGCGCCAAACTGCGGCGACGCGCGAAGCGCCCGCCGCAGTTTGGCGTCGGGCTGGCGGATTTGTTGGGCGATTTCATTCATGGGTGCTCGTGTTAATTGAGCCTGACCCCTTTTCCTTGGCCAATCAAGGTCTTGCGTCAAAGGCTATAACTGCATGTCGGCAAGTAGAATGCCGCTGACCGCGACTAATAAACACAGGGCAACAAGCACAGGTAGATATCTTTTCAACTCTGATGACCTCTTGGTTATGTTGATGCACCGAACCGCTTTGCTTGTCTGCCGAGCTGAATCAGGCCGGCAGCTTCATGGTTCCGCGGCTGGGGCTCTGTAGTAACCATAGGATGCCACTCTAAAATTACAGGGTCATAGATGGCATTAATGGGTACATTACTCATAGTATAGTATAGTATGGTATGGTCCAACTACAGGGGCGCCCACTAAATTAAGCGTGAGTTAAGATAGCATTGGCAAAATCGCATGCAAATGCGGCACTCATTCACTGGGTTTGGCAAAGATTCTCCAATTCTCCATTGCTTCCATCCACTGGACTGAACCAGAGTTTGGCACAGTGATCAAGACTGGGTGGCTCCTTTAGACGAGTCGAAAAGCGATTCACCTTGCAATTCAAGTAGGCGATCTCGCGAAAGTCCATTCGAGAAACTAGGGCAAGTGCGTTTATCTGTTTCGGACTACCGTTTTTAACGCGTTCTGCCAAGTCAGTGTATTTTTTACAGACAGATTTTTTCCGTTCGCTACTCAAGAGTTTCGCAATGATCAATGCCTGAGCTTGATCTCGCTGTTTAAGTTCTTCTTCGAGTTTGTATTTTGCGCTTTGCCAGTAGGTCTCTGCCAGCGTATCGTAAATCGCTGCGGCGTCCGGTCCAACCAGGGCATCGCCGATAATCCGGTCGCCAACGGTCGCTTTCATCTCCGCCGTTAGATCATCACTCAGTGGACAAGAATTATTTACTGTTTGTTTAGGATCTACACTCTCTAATAGTAATACGCGCGCCCATGCCAAGTTATTCCGCACTAAATCAAGATGTTCAGTGTGCGCATCTTGGCTAGTGTATTGATTCATTTGCGCCCGAATCAGGCTATCATACAAATAGCAAACGTAGATTAGTGGCCATCTCTTATCTTCAAACCATTGTGTGGCGTCGAAACCTTGCTCGCATGGTAGGCAAGACTCAGAAATGGATGTAATATTGGAAATATACTCTCGCACAGGTTGCGATAACTCGGACCTACTTAGATCTTTTAGATCCTTCGTGTCTTGTGCATCTTGCAGGCCTTCCTGATCGAAGTCAAAAGTACGGAACTTATGATAAGCAGTCAGAATTCGGGAGGCCAACGCATACTCTAACTGGGCTTGGCTACTAAACGGATTTGTCATGTTTCCTAAAACGGCGTGTTGCAACGCGTCCAGCGAAGCAACTTGTAAGCATCGGGCTATCTTTTCATTTGTAGGAGTGCCATTGCCGTCAACAACAGAATCACCGAGGAGAGATTGCCATGGTTCTTGATCGACTAACTTAGAATACCGAGTCCATAGTTCGAATCGACTCAAAGTATTTGCGGTAAGTCCAAGATGCCACCATTGCCGTGAGGACGCATTGTCTGGTAGGAAAAGACATTGGTTTGCCACCGGTTCGTCTTCGAATTGCCGTTTTGCTCGTTCTAAAAGGTCAGTGAATAAACCATCCAAGTAGCGATCGAGTGGCAAGGTCTCGACAGCTTTTACTTGCGCTCGGACAGCGCGACCATAAAATTGAGCTTGTTCGAGCACATCGGATTTGGTAGCGAAAAAGGAAGCCATGATCACTGGATCATTCGGCATTGATGCAATTGCTTTCTGGATGTAGGTAATTGACGCCAATCGTGGTTTATCTAATATTTCAATAGACGCATCGTCGAATTTTTCGGCGAGTAAAAAAGCCATCGCATTTGACGCTTCCGCATACCCTGTAATGGGTAAAAGATCATCGGCCTTTTCTGCATGTTTGTAGGCTTTTCTGAGCAGTTTCTGTTGACTATCGGATTTCTCAGCTAGGAGTTGATAGGTGAAGGCGGTGTAATAGTTAGCTGGGGCACAAGGATATACGGGAGGGGGTCCATAATCTTTCTGGCAATGAGCAAGTCTCTGGTGTTCAAAGCTTTTTTGCGCCTTTCGCAGGTCGTCGTCTTTTTTATCCTCCCAGTATTGGAGTAAATGTAACATTCCCTGCAAAAGATAGTATTCATCGTTTGGGCGCTCTGATTCCCCACTGAGGGGATTTTTGGCAAATGCTTTCGATGCGCTATCCAATGCCTTCTTAGCCTTGTCCAGATTACGTTGGCGAAAATCGAGTTGAATGCTCGCCACTTTCAGATGAACGTCCGGAAAATACTCGACACTTGGCTCGAGATTGGGATCATCGATCAATGCCTGCAGGCGCCCCAGCCCACCAGAACCAAGATAACCCGACTTCGAATCTCTTTGTAGGATCGTCTTGATTGCTTCGGTATAGCCAATCAGCATATCGTACCAGATGGCCTTATCGATACAACCCTTGTGGTTAGCATTTTCGTTGTCTCCGTCACTGCAGGCAGGCCGATTTGTGTCATCAATGGCTTTGCGCCATTTCTCTACCCGTTGCTTGATGTATTCAACCTCGCCCCTGATCACCTCGAATTCGCTGCGTCCCGTGTTGTAGCGTTTCAATGTCTCTTCAGGCAGGCCCTGCAGGCGGATACTTTGGAGAACGCTTTCCACTTCCAACAAAGAACCAATCATGTCCTGCTCATTATCGATCCTCAGGCGATAGGCTTTGAACTGGTCTTCTGTCTTCTTTAGCTTTTCTTTTTCTTGTTCTAATTGTTTTAAAGTCTCTTGGGAATCAGTAATCAGCTGCTTACCATCAAACAACGATTTGAAGCCGAGAAAACCAAACAGGCCAGCAATCAAGAGGATAATGGATACTACCCATTTGTCACTCTTGAAAAGACCATCGATCGTGGTAACGATGTGATTGAAGCCTTGGCTCTGCAGTTCATGGAATCGCTGAAAGCGAGCATCGGGTTGTTGATCCCCATTGCGATAGGTCTCGAGGAGCTGATCGACTTGCAGCCAGACATGGTCACAGGTGATCGATGCATCCTCGAGGTCAGCGGGAGGTGAAATTAATCCGCATTTCTTGCAAACAAATGTCGGCATGTCAACGATCTCGATGATCTGAAGAATTCCCTGGTCTCAGGATAGTTCAGAATCCGCAATCGGCTCGCCCGGCGCCTGCTTCTGCTCCCGCTGCAACCGCCGCTGCACATCCCCCGGCGAGCCGGTGCGCCTGGCCAGCAGGTCATAAGCGACCGGTACGACGAACAAGGTAAACAATGTCGCGGCCAGCACGCCGGCCAGAATGACAGTGCCGATGACCGCGCGGGTCTCGGCGCCGGCGCCGGAACTGAGCAACAGCGGGGTCGAGCCAGCGGCGGTGGTGATGCCGGTCATCACGATCGGGCGCAGGCGCACATCGGCGGCTTCCAGCAGGGCCTCGCGAAATTCCTGGCCCTGGTCGCGGAGCTGGTTGGCGAACTCGACAATCAGGATGCCGTTTTTCGCTGACAGTCCGACCAGCATGATCAGACCGATCTCGCTATAGATGTTCAGCGTTTGGCCAGTCCACCAAAGGCCGAACAAGGCGCCCGCCATGGCCAGCGGGACGGTGAGCATAATCACCAGTGGGTGAATCCAGCTTTCGAACTGAGCGGCCAGCACCAGGAATACGACCAGCAGCCCGAGCACGAAGACAAACAAGACGCCTTCGGCGCTGTCGCGGAAGTCGCGGCTCTGGCCCTTGTAATCGATCTGCGCCTGCTCTGGCAATACTTCGCGGGCCTTGGCTTCCAAATAGTCCAAGGCATCGCCCAACGCCAGGTTGTCGGCCAGGTTGGCCTGCAATGTGATGGCGCGAATGCGGTTGTAGCGGTTCAGGCTTTGCGAATCGGCCTGCTCGACGATGCTGACCAGATTGGACAATGGGATCAACTCGCCGCTGCGCTCCGAGCGCACATACAGATTGGCCAGGCTGCCCGGAGTGCGCTGGCTATCGCGCTCGCCTTCCAGGATCACGTCGTATTCCTCGCCTTCTTCGATGTAGGTGGTGACTTTGCGCGAGCCGAGCATGGTTTCCAGCGTGCGTCCGACGCTGCCGACCTTGACGCCGAGGTCGGCAGCACGGTCATAGTCGATGCGCACGCGCAATTGCGGTTTGGTCTCCTTGTAGTCCCAGTCCAAACCGACCAGCCCGGGATTGTCCGCTTGCATGGCCTCGATCAAGGTATCGCGCCATTGCGCCAGCTCTTCGTAGCTGCCGCCGCCGATGACGAATTGCACCGGCTTGGCGATGCGTGCGCCGAAGCCCTGGCGCATCACCGGGAACGCCCTTACACCTGGCAGGCCGCCGAGTTTGGCGCGGATCTCGTTCATGATGACCTGGGCAGGGCGGCGCAGGGCAAAATCGTTCAGCACCATGATGACAATACCGGTGTTGAATGCAGCGCCGCCGCCGAAGCCGCGGGGTGCGCGCACCAGCACCCGAATCGCCTCACCGGAGTCGGCATAGGGCATCAGTCGCCGCTCGATCTCTGTCATGTACTCTTCCATGTAGCTGTAAGAAGCCCCTTCCGGGCCATTCACCAGCACGAAGAAGGCGCCGCGATCTTCCTTGGGTGCATATTCCTGAGGTATGTGCTGATACAGCCAGATGGCGCCGAAAATCGTGGCGACAAAGGCCAGCAATACCAGCCATTTTTGCCGGATCAACAACCGCAGAAGCAGGCCGTAGCCACGGCGAACTCGGGAGAAGGCCCAGTCGACACCGGCGCTCAAACTCAGCCTCCGGGCAGCCTGGCCCTGAGCTTGGGGTAGAATTTGGGATGCGAGCATCGGTGACAACGACAGAGCGACAAAAGTGGAAAATCCCACCGCCGCGGCCATGGTCAATGCAAATTCGGAAAACAAGCGGCCGACATCGCCCTGCAGAAAAGCGATGGGCACGAACACCGCTGCCAGTACCACCGTGGTGGCGATCACCGCGAAACCCACCTGCCGGGTACCGCGGTACGCTGCCACCAGGCGTGTCTCGCCATAGTGCTCCATGCGCCGGTGGATGTTCTCCAGCACCACGATGGCGTCATCCACCACCAGGCCGATGGCCAGCACCAGCGCCAGCAAGGTCAGGATATTGATCGAAAAGCCAAGCGCGTAGAGCACCGTGAAGGTGGCCACCAGCGATACCGGAACGGTTACCGCCGGCACCAGCATCGCGCGCAATGAGCCGAGAAACAGGAAGATCACCAACACCACCAGTCCGATGGCGATGCCCAGGGTCTTGTATACCTCGCGGATGGCGCCCTTGACGAACACCGAGGTATCGTAGCTTTGTTTGATCTCCATCCCCTTGGGCAATGTGGGATTGATGCGCGCCATCTCGGCTTTGGCGGCATCGGCAACAGCGATGGTGTTGGCGGTGGATTGCTTGATGATGCCGATGCCGACCATGGGCAGGCCGTTACCGCGGAAGAAGGTGCGATCCTCCTCGGTGCCGCGTTGCACCCGGGCCACATCGCCGAGCCGCACCAGATAGCCATCGCTACCCTGGGCCAGTACCAGGCGGGCAAAGTCCGCGGCGGTGCGGAAGCTGCGGTCGAGGCGCACCGTGAACTGTCGGTCGATGGACTCGACGCTGCCGGCCGGCAATTCCAGGTTCTCCGCTCGCAAGGCATCCTCGATGTCGGCAACCGTCAGCCCACGTGCAGCCAGTGCGCTGCGGTCGACCCAGACGCGCATCGCATAGGTCTGATTGCCGCCGACGCGCACCCGTGCAACGCCGTCGAGCACCGAAAAGCGATCCACCAGATAGCGGCGGGCGTAATCCGTCAATTCCGGTACGGTCATTTGTTCGCTGACCAGATTCAGCCACATGATCACATCTTCGTTACTGTCCACCTTCTGGATGTCTGGTGGCTCAGCCTCCACCGGGAGCTGATCCAGGATGCCTGAGACGCGATCACGGATGTCATTGGCGGCGCCATCGATGTTGCGGTCGATATCGAACTGAACGCTAATGTCGGAGCGACCGTCCTGGCTACTGGATTCCACCGTGCGAATGCCCTCGACGCCGGCGATGCGGTCCTCGATCAGTTGCGTGATGCGAGTCTCGACCACGTTCGCCGCGGCACCAGGATAGACCGTCTCGATGGAGACCACCGGCGGGTCGATGTCGGGGTATTCGCGCAATGGCAGCCGGTCGAAGGCGACCAGGCCAAAGGCGACCAGCAACAGCGATAACACCGTAGCCAGGACCGGACGGGTAACAGAGAGGTCGGATACTATCATCGCCGATTCCCCCGCATTGGTTGATGACCCAGGGCCAGGATCGGACTGGATTGCGCCGAAGCCGGGGAAGCGTTCAAGCCAGTGAGATACTGGGGCAGATGCTGGGGCAGATGCTGGGGCAGATACTGGGGCAGATGCTGGGGCAAATACTGGGACAGACGCTGGGACAAATGCGAAGTCGAATGCGAGATTTGGCCGCGGCTCAGGCTCGTACGGATCATGGTCTGGCCCCAAGCATTTCGGGTAAGGCGCGCGAGCCGTCATCCACTGCCAGGATCTGCACCGGCTGGCCAGAGCGTACCTTGTCCTGCCCCTCGGTGATAACCCGCTCGCCAACCGCGATACCGTCGCGGATCTCCACCAGACCCGGCTGACGGGTGCCGACCTCTACCTGATGACGCTTCGCGCTGAGACCCTCGTCGCCTTCCATCAGCAACAGCACAAAGTGATCGGTACCCTCTTGTAATAATGCCGCCTCCGGCACCACGACCGCCTCGCGCGGGTCGAGCAACAGCTCCACCCGCAACAAGAGTCCTGGTCGCAATGCTCGCGCCGGATTCGGCAGCAGCGCGCGTACCTGTACCGAGCGGGTCACCGGATCGATGCGACTGTCGATGCCGCGCACCACGCCCTCGAACACGCGCTCGCCATAAGGCCGCGCGCGCGCCTCGATGCGCAATCCCGGTTTCAGCTGGGCCAGATACAGGCTTGGCACCGTGAAGTCGAGCTTCATCAGGCTGTCATCATCCAGGGTCGTGATCAGGTCGCCTGGCTCGACCAGGGCGCCACGGCTGATGTTGCGTAATCCCACCACGCCGGCGAACGGCGCCCGAACCACGCGGTCCGCCAAGCGCGACTCCAAGGCCACCAGCACTGCGCGGGCTGTATCCAGATCGCGTTTGCGCTCGTCAAGCAAGGATTCCGATGCGGAACGCTGGTCGACCAATGAGCGCACCCGATTGTATTGGCGCTCGGCCTCGGCCACCCGCGCTTGCGACTCTTTAAGCAATGCATGCTCTTCGCGGCTGGTCATCTCTACCAGCACCGCGCCCTCCTGCACTCGCTGACCATCGTCGAAGTTCACGACCGAAATGGTCTCGGTAACGTTGGAAGTGATTGCCACCGATTCATTCGCGCGTAGAGTACCAAGCGCCTCGATGCGCTCAGCCATAGGAGCAAGTCGTGCTTCAGCAACAATCACCGATATGCTCGTTGGTTCGGATGCACCAGGCGGGGCCGCGCTCGCGGTGGAAACTATCTGCAATAGCAATAGATTGCAGAACAGCAGCAGGGGTAGATATAAAGTCGGGATTGGAGGCATCGGCGAATCCTATAGGAGATGCGAAAACAGGCTCAGCGAATGTGCCTGCCGGCAGGCCAAGATCAAGCTGAAATGGGTTGGCATGCCGTATAATCGCGGCTCTGTTAGCCGATAAGATTTGTACATTATGCGCCACATCAAGAAAGCACTCTGTTATTCGGTTGCCGGCAGCCTTGGCCTGGCGGTCATCGCCAGCCTACAGGGCTGCGGCGATCAATCCTCGCAACCGCCTGCATCAAGCGGCTTCGACAGCACGGCATCTGACAACATCGAGCAGAATTTTTTCCTGGTTTTGGAACAAACCGGCAGCGATCCAGATACCTACCAGGTGCTGGAAAAACACCCGACCGACGGCCCAACGCGGGCGATCATACGCATGCCTGACGGCACCGAGCGCTTCATGTCCGAGGAGGAACTCAAGCGCATTGCCGAGGAGGAAGCCGCGCGCGTAGAGGCCGGTACCTCGCGTCTGACCGAGGAGAACCCCTCCATGCAACCCGGCGGGCTGTCGCTAGGCGAAACGCTGCTGGCGGCGGCCGGCGGCGCGCTGATCGGCGGCATGCTTGCCAATGCTCTGATGGGCAACCGAAATTTTCAGCGTAACCAGCGCAATTATGGGGCCGGTCGTCCGACATCGTCGATTTCGCAGCCAGCGAATAATCGCGCCGGTGGCTCGACCGCTGCCAGAAGCCAGCCACGCAGCGGCTTTTTTGGCGGCAGCAGAGGCAATGCCGGCAGCAGCTCGTCGCGTTCCTACGGCGGTTAAATCAACATGCGCATCCACACCGTCGAACCGCTCGGCAAAGACCTGCTCGAAGACATCGGCTTGACCTGGCATACCGAAAGCGATGGCAGCAGCTATGTCGGTCAGGAACTGGTCGAGGTCAGCGTTGCGCAGGCCGAGGCCTATTACGCGGCCGCAAACGCCCTGTACGACATGTTCATCGAGGTCGGACAGCATATTATCGACGAGCAGCTCTATACTCAGATCGGTATTCCGTCGACCCTGATCGGGCTGATCGAGGACAGCTGGGAGCAAGATGATCTGCACCTGTATGGCCGCTTCGACTTGGCCGGCGGTCTGGACGGGCTGCCGATCAAATTGATCGAATTCAATGCCGATACTCCAACCAGCCTGTTCGAGACCTCGATTGTGCAATGGGCATTGCTGAAGGCCAATCACATGGACGAGACCGCGCAATTCAATAATCTGCACGAAATGCTGCAAGAGAATTTTCGGCGCCTGATCACCGGCGAGGCGCCACCGGATGCATTCCCCCAGCAGTACCGGGGCCAGAAAATTCTATTCTCCAGCGCGGGTGGATACCCCGAGGACGAACGCACCACACGCTATTTGCAGGATGTGGCAACAGAGGCTGGCTTTTACACCGATTATTGCTATTTGCACCAGGCCGGTTTCACGAGCGAGGAAGGCGTGTTCAATGCCGACGGGCAACTGGCCGATTTTTGGTTCAAGCTCTATCCTTGGGAAGATATCGCCGCCGAAGAATTGGAATTGATGCGCATCCTGGACGCCATGCGTAGCTGGGGACAAACCCGAGTGCT
The DNA here is from genome assembly GCA_016745215.1 of Thiohalocapsa sp. PB-PSB1. Classification (GTDB taxonomy): domain Bacteria; phylum Pseudomonadota; class Gammaproteobacteria; order Chromatiales; family Chromatiaceae; genus Thiohalocapsa. Next base: position 50,859 of record CP050890.1, on the reverse strand, counting down.
GAATCCAGCCTATACCCTGCTGTTCCAAAGCAAGGGCACCATGGCGTTGCTCTATGAGCTGTTTCCCGACTCGCCCTATCTGTTACCTACCGCTTTCGAGCCCCTGGACGCTGTCGCACAGGTCAGTAAAAAGATGTTTGGCCGCGAAGGCGCGAACATGGCTCTGCTCGACAGCGATGGCACGCTGCTGTCGCGCACCGATGGTCCCTATGATCATCACAAGACGATCTATCAGCAACGCGCCGCATTTCCCCAGGACAGCGCACAACAGCACTATCAGGCCGGGGTGTTCTTTGCATGGGAAGCCTGCGGTCTGGGCTTTCGGCGCGGAGGCGCCATTATCGACGACAGGGCGAAGTTTGTCGGTCATCTGATCGCCTGACCATCAGATTATCTATGACGGCTGAATCGGATGCCAAAAAAACACCGAATCGACTTAGCTGATTATGGGCGCAGGGGTCTGCTGGAGGCGTTTCGCGATCGGCAGATGCCCTGTTTCAGCACCAGCTGCAATCTGGACATCACGCCGATCAGGCGCTTCATCAAGGCAAACGGCTACAGCTTCTTCATCACGATGAGCTACGTGCTGTCGCGTGCTGTCAATCAAGTCCCGGAGTTTCGACATCGGCTGATCGCGGGGGAGCTGTATGCGTTCGAGCGGGTTGACCCGGGCTACACTGTCCTGCTGGAAGACGGCACCTTTTCATTTTGCGACTCCATGCACTTCGACGACTTCGAGCGCTACCGCAAGCATGCTGCCAACCGCATCGCATCAGTCAAAATCCGCCCGGATCATGCCACCGGTGACAAGCACCACATGTTCTTCATCAGCAATGTACCCTGGTTCAGTTTCACCGCATTCACCCATCCCTACGAGCGCAAGTATGGCAGCATTCCGATCCTGACAATCGGCAAATATTTCGAGCAAGATAATGTCACCTGGATGCCGCTGGCCGTGCAGGTTCATCATGGAGTCGTGGATGGGTCCCATGTCGGGTTGCTGTATGACCATATCGGACAACTTGTACGCTATCCGGATTCTCTGCATGCGGGAGTATGAATTCGGAATTGGTATCGATCATTCCGGGGCAGGCAGTTCTGGTTCAGGCGGAACCTGGCATCGGGACATCGCTTATCGAGGAGAGCCGAGGCGATTTCTGTCGAGAAACATAATTGATGGATAGTGTCTAGGGCGATTGCCATAGAGAAAAAGACCAACTGGCGCCGGATTCTCGTTCGCCTTCGCGAAGCGGCAACCTGCCCAAAGTCGCTCTATGGACGAGTTGCCGCAATGCCGATGCCGAACGAGAAGATAGGTCAGGTAGCAGGTTTCTCGACAGAAATCGCCTGAATTCAGTTCAAACCGTATCCTTGTGCCGTTCTAATGAGTAAACAGCCATCACAACAAGCCGAGCCGCAGGAGTCAGCGCAGCAGTCCGGGTTTGCATCCGTCCCTCTGGTCGGTCAAGGCATCAAGGCGTCGCAGACCCGTTGGCATTTCGACGACGATGTTCCGGACCGATTCGACGAGCACGTGCGCCGCTCTGTGCCTTTCTATGATCAGGGGCATCATCTGGTGGTGCAATTGGCCGACTTCTTTGTTGGTTCCAACTCCCTGATCTATGAGTTCGGCTGCTCCACCGGAACCCTGACCCGAGCACTGGCGCAGCGCATTGCCGATCAGGATGCTAGGATCGTTGCCGTCGATCTTGCCCCCGAGATGGTCGAACTTGCTCGCCAACGCTGCCAGGGGTTCGATCATGTGCGGGTCGAGGTGGGCGACCTGGTCGAGCTGGAGTTGCAGCCAACGGATTTGGTGATCGCCTACTATACCATCCAGTTCGTACGGCCCTGCTTTCGCCAGATGCTGTTCGATCGTATCTACGCTGCGCTCAACTGGGGTGGGGCCCTGCTGATGTTCGAAAAGGTACGCGCCCCGGATGCCCGCTTCCAGGATCAGATGACTCAGCTTTATACCGACTTCAAGATACAACAGGGCTTCAACGAGGCGGAGATCCTGGCAAAAACGCGTAGCCTGAAGGGCGTGCTCGAGCCCTTCTCTACCCAGGGCAATCTCGATCTGATGCGCCGGGCCGGTTTTGTCGATGTGATGACGGTCTACAAGTACATCTGCTTCGAGGGCTTTCTGGCTATCAAATAGTCTTGGCCTAGGTGGTTCACGAAGGCGAACGCGAATCCGGTGCTAGTGCCTCGGTGCAGATGTTCCAAGACAGTCTCCGGTCGTTATCGTTGTCGTTGTCGTTGTCATAATCGTCTTAGCCGAATGCGCGCTAACGACTACGATTACGACAACGACAACGACAACGAACCGCCTCGGGATTTCTGTACCGCTCCACTAGTTGGTCTACTTCTCTCCGGCAATCACCTCGTTGTGCATTGCTCCCTCGGCACGGCGCTCTGAATTTCGCTAAGCTTTGTTCTCGCCTATCGATTCGATGTGATTCTTCTGTACGGAGCCTTTATGAAGCCGATCAACCCGCGTTCTTCCTTGTTTTCGCGCATGACCGCCCCGCTGCGGTTGGCCATGGAAGCGCGCGCACCCTGGGAATTTGGCGCCATGCTTGCCACCAGACCGTTGCTTGCTTCGGCGCCTGGTGGAGACGGCCACCCGGTGCTGGTGTTGCCGATGATGTTTGGTAGTGATCTGAGCACATTACCATTGCGCAATTTCCTCGTCGGACGCGGCTATGTGGCCTCTGCTTGGGAACAGGGCCTGAATCTTGGCCCCAGGGGTGGTGTGTTCGATGCCTGTGTGGCGCGTTTGTCCAGCTTGCGTCGCGAACACGGGCAGCCGGTGAGTTTGATCGGCTGGAGTCTCGGCGGGTTGTTTGCCCGTGCATTGGCCATGCATGCCCCGGATGATGTGCGCTTGGTGATCTCATTGGGCACGCCGATGCGGGCTGATCCAAGCCCAGAGCAAGTATGGCGTTTTTACCAGCGTATAACCGGTAATGCGATGGGATTACCCGAGCATCTGAAAGGGCTGGATCAGCCGCTGCCGGTGCCCACCACGTCTATTTTCAGCCGCAGCGACGGTGTTGTCTGCTGGCAGGATTGCGTTGAACCCCTGGGACCAAACTCCGAAAGCATCGAGGTGGAGTCCAGCCATCTTGGTCTGGGCATGCATCCGCTGACTCTGCATGTCATCGCCGACAGATTGGCACAGCCTGCCGGTGAATGGCGTCCATTCGAACGCAACGGAATGTTCGGCTGGCTGTATCCCGATCCTTTTCGTGCCAGCTGGTTTCAATGCTGAGCCTTGCGTTTTTGCACAAGCATCTTGTCGGCTTGGGCGGGCAGAACGGAAAAAGGGGCCGCGGACGGCCCCTGGAGATTCAGGCGATTTTTGTCGATCTTGCTGACTCTCGGGCTTGTCTTGACGCCCGCCTGAGCGTCATCCGGTAAGCAAGGTTGCGGTTATCGTCTTTGCGTCGGTTCTCCGCGATCGAGTCGATCAGATCTCGAAAGGCGGGAGCTTTTTGGCAACGGCGACGTTTTTCAGGGTCACGTATTTGGGCAGCCCGTTTTCATAGGGGGGGTAGTCCTCGCCGCTGATCAATGGATAGAGATATTCGCGGCATTTATCTGTAATGCCGAATCCGTCGGCGGTGATAAAGTCCTTGGGCATGAATTTTTCCACATTGGCCACCTCCGACAGCGGTGCCTGGCCGATTTCCCAGACATAGGGGTCGGACGATTTGCGCACCACGGTGGGCATGATCGAGGTTTCACCGGCAACGGCGAATTCAACGCCGGCTTTGCCCAGAGCATAGGCTTGCTCCACATCGGATTTGGACGCTAAATGACGTGCCGCGCGCTGCAGGTAATCCGCCACTGCCCAGTGGAATTTGTAGCCAAAGGCGTCCTTGGTCATGTTCGCCACCACAGGTGCGGCGCCGCCGAGCTGGGCATGGCCGAACGCATCGCGAGTACCCTGCTCTGCCAGGAAGCGACCATCCGGCCAGTGACAGCCTTCCGAGACACAGACGGTGCAATAGCCTGATTCTTCGACCTTGGCCTTTACCGCTGCCAGGAATTTTTCCTGATTGAACTCCACCTCGGGGAACAATGTAATGACCGGGATGCCCTGGTCTGCCACCAGTGCTCCGGCAGCAGCGATCCAGCCAGCGTGCCGCCCCATGACTTCGATGACGAATACCTTGGTGGAGGTGGAGCACATGGAGCGAACGTCGAACGAGGCCTCTAGCGTGGACGTGGCAATGTACTTGGCCACCGAGCCGAAGCCCGGGCAGTTGTCCGTGATGGGCAGGTCGTTGTCGACTGTTTTGGGTATATGGATGGCCTGCACCGGGAAGCCCATTTTTTCCGACAGCTGGCTCACTTTGTAGCAGGTGTCGGCGGAATCCCCGCCGCCGTTGTAGAAGAAATAGCCGATATCATGGGCCTTGAATACTTCGATCAGTCGCTCGTATTCGCGTTTGTTGGCTTCCAGGCTTTTCAATTTGTAGCGGCAGGAGCCCAGACCGCCGCTTGGGGTGTGGCGCAGTGCGGCGATGTTTTCGGCGGATTCCTGGTTGGTATCGATCAGATCCTCGGTCAATGCGCCGATGATGCCGCTGCGCCCGGCATACACATTGGCGATTTTATCCGGATATTGCCGGGCAGTCTCGATCACACCGCAGGCGGAGGCATTAATAACGGATGTAACCCCGCCGGATTGAGCATAAAAGGCATTTTTTGCGGTCATGGTAGTCCTCTCGTTTGGTGGTTGCGAAAATGTGGCTCTGACCAGGCGACCGCGGCTTGGCGTACGCGGCTGGCTGGGTAATGGTCGGTTCAGCAGCGCGCGGGCAGGTCGCCTGCGGTGGTCCTAGGCGGCATGCTCTTCTTGGCCTGGAGCCAAGCCAGCGCGCATTTGCTGAAATTGTCATCCTCCGATTTGCCGGTACCCATTTGACGGTCTTGGCTGGCGATCATAGCCGATAGTAAAATCGGCAGCGATGGTTGCGCTTGCCGATCCAAACATCGGTTGTCTGTCCTTGGCGCTTGCCGGTTGTAGTAGGCCGATAGCTTACAAAAACCGCCGACATGGCGCAGCGATAATTTCCGCTGCCTCATCGGACTGACGAGTGGTCCGGACATCAGCGGCCTGGTCAAACGGCGCGACAGGATGATCCCATGGAATGCAACGTCTGCGGATTGGGACAAGTGCCTCTGGCCGAAATCAGGATCGCAATCGACCGCATCGCATCTGTACATCGTCAATTTAGAGGATTTGTTCCCTCGTTGCCTGGGCTGGATTGGACACCGCCGGGGCGAGGCAAAGCCGCGCGCTGTGCGCGCAGGCGGTCCAGTCGCGCGGTTTCGGAAATGATCCGGGCTTTGTAATCCTGATCGACGGATTCCATTTTCTGGTTCATCTGCGTGATCCAGGCTTCCTCATCCCGTTCTTCGCTGCCGCGAAACTCCTGCTGGCTCATCTCGGCCAGACGCTCTTGCCGCTCGCTCTGCAAGCGGTTGATCTGTTGCTCGGTTCTCTGGATTTCATTGTCGAGTACATCCGACTGGGCGATGTTGTCTGCCTCGAATTGCCGGTTGCGCGCGGCGGAGATTGCCGATTCAGTTTGCTCCTGGTCGGGCTGGTCGTACTGGATATCCAGCTGCTGTGGTTGGTCACCGCAGGGTTCTTGCGAAAAGGTCAGGGTTCCATCCTGGTCGCATTCATAGACTTTAACGTCAGCGGCCTGGATGGATGTGGCAAGCGTCGCAATGCAGACAAATGGCGCAAATCCCGCGCGCAACAGGCTTTGCCTGGGGCTGAATTTGATGGACCAGTGCATATCCTCGAGGCTCCTGTTGGCAAGATGAATCAATTCCGTCATTGACGTTAGGGCGTTGCGGGCAATGATTATTAGGCAGAGTCGAGGTGCGACCAGATTAAACGATTTTGCGCAGTTCGTATTCGAGTATGCCCTCGGCGCCGGCCGCCCGCAGCCGCGGAATCAGCTCGCGTACGGCACCGGCATCCACGACGCTTTCCACCGCCAGCCATCGGCGATCGTACAGATGGCTGACGGTCGGCGCATGCAATCCTGGCAGCAGGTCGACCACGGCGTCCAGATTGTCCGCAGCCACATTGCACTTGAGCGCGACCTTGTTGCGCGCATCCAGGGCCGCTTGCAGCATCAACGCGATCTGTTCGATACGCGCGCGTCGCTGCGGGTCTTGCATCGCCTCGGGATTGGCGATCAGGCGGGTGTCGGTAATGAGTAAGTCTTCGACGATGCGCAGACCATGGGCGCGAATTGTGCTGCCGGTCTCGGTGATCTCGACCACGGCATCGGCGAGCCCTTCGACCACCTTGGCCTCGGTGGCGCCCCAAGAGAATTCCACCTCGGCGTCGATGCCGCGTTCAGCTAGATAACGGCTTGTGAACCCCACCAGTTCGGTAGCGATCTTTTTGCCCGCCAGATCCTGTGCCGAGCGGACCGGCGAGTCCTGCGGCACCACCAACACCCAGCGACTGGGCCGATTGGATGCCTTGGAATAAGTCAGCGTGCAGATCTGTTCCACCTGCGCGTTGGTTTCGAGAATCCAGTCCAGGCCGGTCAAGCCGAGATCCAACGTGCCGCGCTCCACATAACGCGCCATCTCCTGGGCGCGCACCAATGCGCAATGGATGTTTGGATCATCGATTTCCGGATAATAGTTGCGGGAATGCGGCCTGATCCGCCAGCCGGCTTGGGCGAACAGCTCGATGGTCGCGTTCTCGAGGCTTCCCTTTGGGATGCCGAGCTTGAGTTGAAGCATGAGTTCATTGGTGCAGTGGCGGGAAAGCCGAGATTATCCCAGATGGCGGCGCGGACCGAAACACCGGCGGCCACAAGGCAATCTTTGACAGTAGTGTACATCTTTGGCAGGGGTGCAAAAGCGCAGCCGCTTCAGTCTCTGCTGCAAATACCTGTTTAAGCCCGCTTTCCCTTGAAAGACACTATCTTTTCTTTAATAAACAGTATCTTTCCTCCACGGTGGTGGCCTCGACTCCAACGAGCAGAGCCCGTAGGTTGGGATGAGGAACGAATCCCAACGTCACCGCCGTTCCCCAAAGTCTCCTGCGACCTCATCCACACAGCCCCATTCGGCCGTCACCCATGCTGAAGATCCCGGTGAAAGGATGAAAACCTGCAATCGATGGCGCGTTGGACATCACCATGCTTGACCGGATTGTCATGCACATGGTCGGCATGCCGCTGTCAATCCAAATCATCCCGGATCAGATGCTCCTACAATCGCCTTCGCCAGATGCCCCGCTCGCCCTTCTTGCGTCGGCTTTCGCGAACCCGCTCGCCGCTGGGTACCGACGCGAGCAATGCGCTTTGATCAGGCGCCAACGCATCGGATAATCGCGGTCGCCTTCTGCAAGCGCCCACACCGCATGCAGATGCTCCGGCAACAGGACCCAAGCGACGATCTCGAATGGATACGCCTCGCGAACATCACGCACGACCTCCCGCAGCTCATCGACCCGGTCCACCAGCAGGCGACTCGACCGTTCCGCCAAGTCGACCGTGAAGAATGAGGTTGCGCCTTTGATCAGAGTCCGATGATAAGTAGCGGTTCATGAATAACCTATACAACGCTATCCAGACATCGGCGGAGTGCAATCGGGGTCGGGGTCGCTATCGGAATCGGAATCGAGAGAGAAAACGCCTTATGCCCCGAAGGATCAACTCCTGTGCGCATCTTAGGTGCGCATCGTAGGCTATCGCGCTGAACTTTGCCGAGGGTAACGGCAAAGCGACGAGCGCGGATCGACGCCGGTCGTTTGAAAGCGCACGAGGCTCGGCGCTGGAGTGCACTGCGATTCAGGACGTGCTCGCTGGTGTGCGAAGCGTTGTCCGCAGACGACAACAGCAGGCAAAAGGCACTGCTCGATCGTCTTGTGGCGATGCTAACGAAGCTCGGACAGCGTGGCTAGGCGGTCAGCGAGGAGCTTGGCGGATAGCGGGTTGGTCAGTTCGATACCGATGCCGATACCGATACCGACGCCGATAGCGGTACCGAATGAGTCGGCAGGCGACACCCAAGCCAAAAACCTGTTTAGCTTGTTTCTGCACTATCACTAACGCATGTTCTGCAATGCCGTTTTATGTTCGTGGTAGTTGGTTGGTGGCACGAAACACAGAGATATCTACATCGAGTAACGGTTGTATTAGGATTCGTTCCTCAGTAACTTCTCATTCTCCCCCGGCAAAATTCTGTTGCTATCTGGAGAAATGCGGATAGACTCAGCGCCATGAGCAAGCCGACGCTCAAGCTGCCGGAGATCCCCGAAGCGGAGCAGACACCGCTGGTGCAGGCATTGCTGCGGCTGATTGTGGAGCAACAGGAGCGGATTGAGGAGTTGGAAGCCGAGGTCAAGCGGCTAAAGGAGCTCAAGGGCAAGCCCAAACTGAAGCCGAGCCGGATGGATGCGGAGACCGACAAGGCCGGGGAAGGCGGCACGGAAAAGAAGCCCAAACCCGGCCCGAAACGCGCAAAAACCGGGGAATTGGAGGTCCACGAAGAGCAGAAAATCGTCCCGGAAGGGCTGCCGGTGGATGCGCGCGAGAAGGGTTGGCGTTTCAAGGGCTACGACGACTTCGTGGTGCAGGAGCTGACAATCGAAGCGCACACCATCCGCTACCGCCTGGAGACCTGGATCGGGCCGGACGGTCAGACACTGAAAGGGCGGTTGCCGATCTCGGTGCAGGGTCATGACGGGGCGCAATTGAAAAGCTACGTCCTCTACCAGTACCACCACCAGCGCGTGACCCAGCCCTTGCTGCTGGAGCACTTGCACGACCTGGGCATCGAGATATCGGCGGGTCAACTGAACCATCTGCTCACGCAGAAGCACGAGGACTTCCACGCCGAGAAGGATGGGTTGTTGGAGGCGGGATTGCAGGTGTCGAATCATATTCAGGTGGACGACACCGGGGCGCGGCACGACGGCAAGAACGGCTACTGCACCTTCATCGGCAATGAGTTGTTCGCCTGGTTCGAGAGCACGCAGAGTAAGAGCCGGGTCAACTTTCTGGAATTGCTGCGCGCCGGGCACACCGATGACGTGCTCAACGCCGGGGCGCTGGAGTACATGGCCCGGCACAAGCTGCCGCAGAAGACACTCCATCTGCTCGAAGAAGGCAAAAGCTTTGCGAACAAGGAAGAGTGGGACAGGTCTCTCGCCGCGGTTGGCATCACGGGTCCGAAACACATCCGGATCGCGACCGAAGGGGCGCTGACGGGCAGCCTGCTGGCACAGGGTTTTCAGACAGAAAAGGACAGACAGAAACGAGACAGAAAAGGACACCCGAGACAGAAAAGGACACCTAGACAGAAAGACAGAAAAGGACACCCACTTTTCGCCCCCCACTTTTCGCCCCGCACTCTCCGCCACGCTGAAATATGCACGCTGAAATGTGGGTGTCCCATACCATACCGGCCGAAATGTGCGGCCGAAATGTGGGTGTCCCATACCGGCCCTTCACTTGGTTTGCCCAGCCAGAGCCCGCTCCTTCCGGGTTCGTATATGGAGTTACTCTACCAACGGAGATACAACTTCGCCGGTTGATTTACAACGTTACGGCTAGGCCAAGCCTTGGAACCGTCACCATCCCAATCAGTCGTCTCGATCCGGGACAGATCGATCAGATCAAAGCCGGCTTTGCTGATTATCCACCTATGCTGGCATTTTTCATCGCTGAAACCGAGGATAGCGAGCCATGCGACAGCTACGTTCACATACCTTTGCGTGTGGTTCCGACTCTTGCAGAAGCTATCGACGGAGTCGACGTCCTCAGCTTTGAGATTCGGCTCACCCCACAGGGGTTTACGCCGGATCCTTGCAACAACAGCCCTTTCTAGGAGCCAGATCAAAGGGTCTCGACTAAATACTTGTGGTTCGTAACCAATGACAAGACGCCCAACGAGTGCACTAGCCGGAGCGCATGCTGACGAGCCGCCGCTGACGCGGGCGGCTCGCCAGCATGCGCCGGGCTGTGCCTGACGTTAGCTACCGAAACCGAAACGCATACACATGAAGCGCACCAAAGGACCCAAGTTTCTGCGTTTCGCCCTGCCGGTTCTGGATAGCCTCAGAGCCCTTGGTGGCTCGGGCAAACCAGCTGAGGTCACCGATGCAGTCATCGAGTCACTCGCTATCCCAGAAGAAGAACAGCAAGAAACAACCAAGAACGGAAATTCTCGGGTAAAGAATCAGATTGCCTGGGCTAGGTTTTATCTGGCGAAAGGTGGATTCATTGATCCATCCGAACGCGGCATCTGGCGGCTTACGAAACAGGGAGAAACCGCGAAACTGAGCGTCGACGACGTTTACGCAATGTTCAAGTCCGTGCAAAGCGAAATGCACATAAAGGATGCCGGACACGAAGACGCGGATGCGATCATCGACGATTTGGAGCACGAAACAGACCTACTGAATGTACTTCGTTCTCTTTCCCCGGAGGGCTTTGAACGAATATGCCAACTTCTTCTTCGAAAGTCTGGGTTTGAAAAGGTGGAGGTTACAGGTCGCTCGGGTGACGGTGGAATCGACGGACATGGACTGTTGGAACTCAACCCCTTTGTTAGTTTCAAAGTTTTTTTTCAATGCAAGCGATATACAGATCGTCCGGTTTCCGCATCGCACGTCCGCGATTTCCGGGGCGCAATGATGGGGAGAGCGGACAAAGGTATCATTCTGACGACCGGACAATTCACATCCGATGCCCAGAAGGAAGCTAGGCGCGACGGCGTTCCACCCATAGAAATGGTTAACGGAGAGAAGCTTGTATCAATGTTCGAACACCTGCAGCTGGGCGTACGCCCGAAAACAGTTTTTGAGATTGACAGCAAATTCTTCGACGAGTACAGATAGCTAGAGCGACGCTGGGACACCCACGCTCCGAGGCCATAGGGCGCTCTGAGGCGACACGGGACACCCACGCCCTGATGCCGTAGGGTAGAATACCAGCTTACCAGCCTGTCGAGCGGACAAGCCGCTCACCGACGCGTTGGGCTCCTCGCCGGGGGCATGGATTGCCGCCGGTTGTGTCGTCAGAGATAGATAACGGTGGCTGCGGCCAGATTGTGATTCCTGGCGAAATCGTGGCTCGCGGGTCAGATCGTGGCCCGCAGGAGCGAAGGGAGAGGGCTTCACGTTCAAGGGCCTACGATACTGAATAGACACGGACAAGCCATAGAGGCGATATCCTGTAAATACCTATCCTGCCCATGGGTTGGCAGCTTAAAGGTACACAGGGAACTTCTTCGATATTTGCGAGTGGGGATAGACCCTTGACTTCAGAACCTCTGAGATACCTGGATGGTCGTATTACGATAGACCCCGACCTTTGTAATGGGCGCCCGACCATTCGTGGTTTGCGCATTACAGTTGAGACGGTGATTGGCTTCTTGGCAGCCGGCGACTCGAAGGACGAGATTTTAGATCAGTACCCGTCGCTTGAACCAGCGGATATCGAAGCATGCTTGCGCTTTGCCGCTGATATGATGGCACATCGGTACACGATTCAACGAGTCGCTTGATGCCCCGCTACCTCATTGATGTCAACTTGCCCTACAGGTTCTCACTCTGGGCGGGTGGTGAGTTCCTGCATGTCAGGGATCTTGGCGAAACAATGAGCGATTCCGACATCTGGCGCTATGCGGCAAAACACGACTTGATCATAGTGTCCAAGGATGCTGACTTCTCAGACCGGGTGTTAGTAACAATTCCACCGCCGCGCGTAGTACACATACGATACGGCAATATGAAAATGCGTGAGTTCCACAATGTAATCACGCGGCAATGGCCTGAAATTCATCGACTCACCAAAGAGAACCGCCTAGTGCGCGTGTTCGAGGAACGCATTGAGACGGTCGGCTGACGAATACCAGCTTGAACTGCGCACAAGGCGAGATAATCACAAGAAGCTATCGAGCCACAAAGGTGCGAAAGAGATATGGCGGACATGGCTGCAGAACCGTGAGAATCGACAAGCACAGCTACCCCAACCAGTGGATCGAGCGGACAAGCCGCTCATCCACGCGTTAGCCTAGAAAAACAATGAAGATACTATTCCAGTTACTGAAGGAATTCTGGCTCCCTTTGATCTTGGGCGTGGCTTGGACGTTGTACAACGTAGCAGACAAACCACCAGAGTCATGGACAGCCAAAGAATTAATAAATATTTTTGGACCAACATTCTTTTTCGCTAGTTGGTTGGTAGCCCAGTGGTATAGGGTGAGAAAGCAGCAACGCGTTGAATCGGGCCTTACAGATATACGGTCTGATATTCATGGGTTACATTTTCCGCTCTTGCCCTGCGTTGTCTTCTCCACGCTCAAGTACAAGTGTTTCCCAGATGAGCTGGAATACGCATTCTCGGGTTGTGATGGATATAAGAAATACGGACCAGATTCAATCCTAAAGCCGTCAGGTTCGGTAAAAATGAACTCGGCTTGTAATCCAATAGAGCACAAAGCAGAACATTCTCATTGCGCCATTCGGAGCCAGGAAAAACTAGCCGAATTAGCAAAAGGAGGTGCTGGTATTTTTCAAACACCAGTTTCTGTAAAAGTTGAGTTCCACTTCGGCAAGGCTAAGAAAAAAAATCCGTCCCTCATATTGGAGTCAGGGCATAGCACGACGAATAATGCGATAAATATCGTGATTACGGTGACACTTTACCATTTACACCATTTCCAAAAGCACAACCGCAGGTGTTGCCTCTTGCACCGGCTGAACTATGATAGCGCCCAACGAGTCCGCCAGCCCGCGCCAAACTGCGGCCGGCGCTTCGCGCGTGGCCGCAGTTTGGCGCGGGCTGCGGTTGACGTTAGATTAAAACGCTATCGCGTTGGAAGAGACCACACCCGAGACAAAGCAGCACCGGCGCTGAAATAAACAATAAACAAGAATAAGCACACGCAATGGCATCGCCATTCCTTTCCTCTCCAACTCCCCATCACAGAGCGGGACACACGCACTCCGGCTCCAAGCAGAGACCGACGTTCGAAGTCGCCGACATCCTGCGCGCGCATTTGCCCGACTCCCTGCACGAGCACTCCCATCCGCTGCACGTGCACAAGGTACTCAGCGCCATCCAAAACTGCCGCACCGCGGCGCTGGGCGGGCACATCGACTACTGCACTGACTGCGGCACCCTTTACAACAGCTACAACTCCTGTCGCGACCGCCACTGCCCGAAATGTCAAGGGCTGGAGAAAGCGCGCTGGATCGAAGCGCGCAAAGACGAACTGCTGCCGGTGCCCTATTTTCATACCGTCTTCACGCTGCCGCATGCGATCAACGACTGGGTGGGGTGGAACGACAAACTGATTTACGACCTGCTGTTCGCCAGCGCGACGGACACCCTGCAAGCCTTTGCCGCTCGTCATTGGAACGGAACCCTCGGCATCACCGCCGTGCTGCACACCTGGGGCCAGACGATGGAGCGCCACATCCATCTGCACTGCATCGTGCCAGGCGGAGCTTTAACGTTCGATGGCGAACAGTTCAAACCCTGCCCGCATCGTGACTGGTTATTCCCGGTCAAAGCGCTGTCCAAGGTCTTCCGCGGAAACTACCTCGAGCGCCTGGAGCACGCGCATACCACAGGCGAGCTGAAGACACCGCCGGGCGCGCACTTCGCCGCGTTGCGCAAGGCACTGCGCGAGCACGACTGGGTGGTCTACGCCAAACCCCCGTTCGGCGGACCGCAACAGATCATCGACTACCTCGGGCGATACACCCACCGCATTGCCATCAGCAACCACCGCATCCTCAATCTTGCCGACGGCAAAGTCACCTTCACCTGGAAAGACTATAAAGACGGCGCCAAGACCAAAGTGATGACGCTGGACGCCAACGAATTCATCCGGCGGTTCACGCTGCACATCCTGCCGCCGCGCTTCACCCGCATCCGCCACTACGGACTGCTCGCCTGCGGACACCGCGCGACCAAGCTCAATCGTGCCAAAGCGCTGCTTGGCCTAGCGCCGGTGACGACGACCAAAGTGCGCGAGCCCTACGACGTCTTGCTGCAACGCCTGACCGGCAAAGACATCCACGTCTGCCCGAGCTGCGGCGGACGGCTACGACGTCAGCGCGACCTTGCGCCCACCATTGGACCCGCTCGCGGCCAAGATCCGCCGCTTGCGTGCGAGGCGGCCTGATGAACATCTCCTCCACTCGATCCGCATCGGCTCGGGACAGTGCTGCTGTGTTGCGACGCGACCGCGGTGAGCGAAAAACCGTTGTGCTCCATGCGAAATCGCTGCGCCCGCGGGACCGAGCGCGCGCAACCGACCCTTGCTCGTGCAACTGCGCCAACATCAGCGGGAGTTTCCAGGCCCCACCCAGGGCTTGACTGTTGTAGAATCCACATAGTCGCGCTCGCGGCCCGACCGGCGCGGGCTCGGCAGGTTAACTAAACGTTGGGCGCGTAGACTAAACTGATGAGCTGTTCCTTGAATGCACCCAGTTGTCTTGCGACTACCTGCCCGGAAAACGAGGAATCGAGTATCATGATGATCAGCAGAGAAGGAGTGCAGATAGCCATCGCGGCACTCGGCTTCGTGTTTGCAGTCGGCACCTTTTTTGCCGGAAAACTCCTTGGCTTATCTGACGAGTTCGGTTTGGTGCTTGCATTCATAATCGGGTTTGTCACTCTTCAAGTCCAGATCCTTTACACTCTTGTTGGCTTGAGAGATGCCATTAACAACATCAGCCCCGTCTTTCACTTACCCCGCGAGATTCAAGACTACATTCACTCAATGGTTCGCGTCACTAGCGACCTGCGTTTACCTGGAAGAAGGGACATTGATTCAGAGTTTGCGCACAGTATATACCGGACCGCTTACGAAATGCTGGACGCCATACTGAAGGGGACTGACTTCACCTATGACAACATCTATAAGGCCAACCTGATCGCTTTGAGCTGTTTAAGACGCTGTATGAAAACTATTTTCTTTAATGTTCGACCTAAACAACGCAATAAATTCGAATAGTCTACTCATAAGCTATTTGATTATTACAAATTTGACGAAGCAATAAACGTGACGATGCATGATAGACCTGTGACTCACTTGATCTCGGTTCTCTTTCATAATCTTTACTCAGTCGACGAGACCGGCCAAGCCAAGCAAATGTGCGCTCCACGACCCAGCGACGCGGCAATACATGAAAACCTTTCTTTCTTTTCTGCCTCTTTACAATCTCGAGGGTGCAATTAAATTCAGATAATACCCAATTAAAAAGCTCTTTGCCCATATAGCCGCAATCAGCCCAAATATGCTTTACACTCTGCAGGAGCACGAATAGACGCGTGAGAATTTCACGAGCTGCTTTTCCGTCATACACATTAGCTGCATGCACGTAGACGACAAGCAGGCAACCTATTGTATCAACGACGATATGTCGCTTCCGGCCCTTGACAAGCTTACCACCATCGAAGCCGGATTCGACCGATGACTCCGGTGTCCCTTTGACACTTTGGCTATCAATGATGGCGCCACTTGGATCGGGATTTCGGCCTTTCATTTGGCGCAAACGCGCCCGTAGCTCTGCATTGATCTGCTCCAGCAAACCACTGTGTGTCCACTTGTTATAGTAGTAATTGACAAGGGTGTAAGGAGGAAAATCTTTCGGTAAATAACGCCAAGGGCAGCCTGTCTTATTCAAATAGAAAATGGCATTCAGAATCTCGCGTAGATTCGAATCACGGCGGCGCCCTGTCTTATACGGGTCAAGTTCGTTCAAGACTTGCTCGATGATTGCCCATTCTTCGTCTGACAGGTCACTTGGATAGCGTACAGGTGTATGAACATTATCTGAAGTCATCTTGATCAATACCTTCGCCAAATGACCCGATCTCATGCTGCACTAAGTTCTTGATTAATCCGCCCCAGATTTGCAGCCTGCTCAAGGGCTTGGTCAATAATATTTGCTTCGGGCATTTCCGGAAGCATTTTTAACACCTCCAGGACGTATTTCCGGCCGCGGAAGTGGGCTTTGAGGTCATTGACGCTAAAGCTCGGACAGTGCTCGCGCACCGGTCGCATCAGGATCTGGGACAGGTTGATCATCAGCATCGCCAGGTTGGCACTGTTGTAGACCGGCGTTGGCTTGATCACCATGAAGTCTTCCAAGCCCCAGTACTGTTTGGCGTCTCGGAAGTTGAACTCGATTTGGAAGCGCAAGCGATAGTAATCGATGAGCGCTTCGTAGCCTAACTCAAGATCACTACTGAAAAGGATGACATGGGCCTGGGCACCGGTGCGTTGGTTGGTCTTGACGAGGATCACGACATTGAGCCGGTCGGGGAATTTTTTGTGCCAAACGGGCAGTTGGTAGATGGCCGTATGAACCTGTCCTTCCACGGAAGTGGCTTTGAGAAAGCACGGCGGCAAGTGTTGATAATCGAGCTTGCTGCCGTACTTGCGCCGCGGGCCGCGCCCGGCGTAGGGGCCGTCATAGGGCAGATACAGCGCGCTGTTGTGGCGCAATTTGCTGATCAACTCTAAGCCCGTGCGACGGACCATTTGCAGCGCTTGATTATGGCCGAAGGCCCCGTCGAAGACGAAATAACGCACCGTCAGCGTCTGGCACACCAGTGCCAGCACCTGGCGCAGAAGGTCTTGAACGAACTGCAAATAGGGCGACAGACTCACCTCCCGGCGATTGCCATTGCGGCTACCTTTCGGCCGCCCTCGGTCCTTACCCCGACCCGCTTTGGACGCTTTCGGGCAGCTCGCGGCCGTCTCTTTGAGAATCGGCTCCAGGCGCAATGGGTACGAACAGCGCCGTTGCACGCTAATCAACGACAGGCTCAGAAAACACAACCCCGGGATCGTCTTGCCAACCACCGAGGAGAAAAAACGATCCAGACCGTGGGTCTTCTTGCCCGATTTGCTCACCACCACTTCATCGCCCGCCAGCAACCATTGCGTTTCGTCGCCCAGCAGGTGCTGGCGAATTACCAGCCAATGCACTTGGCCCCAACTGAGCGTGGTGTTGAACAACCGCTGCAGCGTCCGATAGCTTCCCCCGCGCTCGGTCCAGCGCGATAGCCCCCGCATCGTTACCCGCCCCGTCATCGCCAACAGCCCTTCCACAACGCAACCCAAACGGCCAAGGCTCGTCTTATCTACGCTCTGGCTTAAGCAGCTCAAGATCAGCATAATGTCGGGCATGGGCGATAGCCTCCTGAGGGAATAGGTCTTCGGATTAGTAACTGGATAACCTATCACCTCGGGCTGTCGCCCACCTAATTTTTGGCGCTAATTTTTGGCGAAGGTATTGCTTGATTTCTCCGAATAAAAAAGGGAAAATCGTATTAAATCGTTTAGTTTTTCAGATTTTTTAGACGCCAAATCAGTGGTTTAGTTCCCATACAGTCTCTAAGGCGCGGACAGGTTTTCAAGGGCGTCAGCGCCCTAACAGATCCGGAGTACTGGAAGAACGATGAAGATATGGAGAGATATAGGGATCTAAACTACAAACAAGCAAAGAGGGGGGTTATCATTCAGAGGGTGTTTTTGTTCGAGGACAAACAAGATTGCAATGCGATGATGGAGGTTATGCAAGAGCAGGCGGATAAAGGAATCAAAGTATGGTACTGCTACCAGAAGGATATTTCCCATATAGCTAATTCCCCTGATTTCTCGGTCATGACAGATTTGGGGTTCGCGATTACAGTTGAAAAACGGGAGAAGTTGCACGGCGTCAGCTTGTCGCGATCTAGAACGGCGATAAACCGGCTTGACTCGCAGTTTTCACAAATCACCGAAAGAGCGACAGAGGTTACGAGCAACGCGAAATGAGTGAGTTCAGTGTTAGGCGAGCGACTGTTGCGGATTTTCAAGAGCTCGCTGCCATTGATCAATCCATCTGGGCAGATCGATCTGTGCCCGATGGAGAACATGCGTGGCGAGTCTGGGTCGAGTTTTGCTTAGTATTCTGCGCAACGTCAAAGGAAAGCATCATCGGCTCCGCTCTAGCGTTTCCGACTACGACCAGTAACTTATATTTCTTGCACAAGATCTTCGTGCTGCGAGAATGGAGACAAAGTGGCGTTGGCAAACAACTGATGGCCAAGCTATGTCATTCTCTGGATGAACTTAAGGTGGATTGTTCATTAACCACATCGCCTAAGAACGAGAAGATGATTGCGTTAAGCAAGCACTTCGGTTTTTCTGAGAGCCAGCTACGTACACGCTACTACGGTACCGGCAAGGACCGGCTGTTCCTGACAAGAAGAAGTCCCGACAAGGCGCCAGGCTAAGTGACCGCAGAACGGAACCAATGAGAAGACGCCCAACTAAAGCACCAGCCCGAGCGCATGCTGCCGAGCCGCCGCTGACGCGGGCGGCTCGGCAGCATGCGCCGGGCTGTGCTTGACGTTAGGCAAAGAACCCAGCAACTGCGCTTGCGAGGAACTACGGAACCGCCTTGGCCACAAATCTCTGCATTCGCCGGTAGAGAGCGCCCGTTATCACGCGGCCAGGCATGGCGGACTTTTCAAGCGTAGCTGGTAGCGTCCCGCCCCTTTAACCAAGGGGTATCGTCGGCTGGTCTATGGAGCACGACTAGGCACTTCTGGGCCGCGGGGCGTCCGCTCAAGAAGAGGTGCAACCGGGCTAGTCTCATGCCCCTCCAGCAATGGAGACTAGGCATGAACTTTGACGATGACCGTTTGTTTCGGGCGCTGATGTTGAACAGCAAGATCGGGTTTGTTTCAATCCTTGTTGGTCTGGCCGGGATTGCGACGACCGTAATAGCGATCTTCGCTCAGTAGGCGTCAAAAGGGCTGCATCGTATGGCAAGAGCACGCAGTCCTTGCCCATCTTGCCATCCCCCGGCGCACCGCGTGCGCCGGGGGCCATTTTTTCTCGTTGGGCGATTCGTCTACCATCGTGAATAAGCTAACGAGAGCACCAGGCCGACGGCAAACTGCGGCCTTAGCGATCCTCAGAGTAACAATGGCGAAAGATCGATTCAAAATTCCATTGATTTGTCCCAAATGCGGAAAAACCGGAGAGGCTCATTGTTGGCAAGAAGATGGGTGGGCATTTTTTAAAGGCGATACCGCAACCACGGTTGTTGAGGTCACTCCTGGCTTTACGCGGGTTACCAAGTCTAGTTTTTGGGGCGAAGATGTGATCTTTGTTTGCGATGAATGTAACGAGTTGTCAGCAGAGAAAAACGCGGCCTAGTTAACGAGGAAAAGGGCGAGGAAAAGGGGACAGATTTATTTTTCCCGGCAAGAATTAAAGCGCGCCTAACGGGCCGGTCAAGCCGACCCCGCGCAGCCGGCGTCGTGGGCTAATCTCAAACGTGGTACCGCGCGCGGGTCGGCTTACCGCAACGTTAGCCCAAGAAGTCACCTTTGTCGTCTAGTTCAAATCGAACCTATATGGAAGGACCTCTAGATCTAAAGTGAAATTTCAGTCTTGCGTGTTTTTATGATTGGACGGCTAATGTCAAGGTTCAATATTTGGCTCCTTAACCGTATTCTGGAAAAGGTGACAGCCAAGGAGTGCCCGGACAAACTTGAACGCCTTTGGGAAGACAGGCAAAAAGAAGACTGTTACTTCACAGTCCTTGAAATCAAGGGCAAGCCTCTAGCCGTTCTTCGGGGTTATTCTGAACATCTTGTTCGCGTAAAGTATTTCTCGGACAACAAATACAGCGACGAAAAGCAATTAGCGTTAAACGAGATTCTGCCGAACTCGCTTCGAATCAATCATTATTTTCATGGCAATCAAATCAATTTTAATAGTGCTCACCATTGGTTTATGATTTCGGTTTTTCCGTGGCCATATATCCGAATTCGGGTCAACGAGGCATTAGGGTCTTTCCTTCAGGCACGTTTCAACAAAAAGAAAATCGTAACCGAAACCCGTTTTGCGATTTTGCGCGTCGTAATCGAAGACTACCTGGACGGTAGGAAGCTTAACTATAGCGCACACAATCTTGCCCAACGGTTGTATTCCGATCGGATTTATCTCCGTCCAGACTTCGATGAACAAATTGGAAAACTGGGGCGGATACTCGAATCGCTTTGTGAATCCGAATACCTTCAAAAAAACCAACTTGATTATTCTCCCACAGGTCTCGGAATGTCCGTCTTCGAAAAGCATGAAGAAGAAGACCGACGCCACCGGCAAGTTGTCTGGACTCAGTGGCTTCTCGTTGCGTTGACACTCGCGATTGCGGCGGCAACGGTTGTTCAAGCTTTCAAGGCGGGGACATAAAGATACCCTTACTGCTCGACCTCAGCTAATGGGGAACTGATAAATGCCTTCGAAGCATATTTGGAAATGCTTACCGACCTTTCGGAGTTGCCTCAAAGCCAAATTGGGCTAACAAAAAAATGCACCCGACCCACAAAGCGCTGCGCGCTTTGTGGGTCGGGTGATTTTGATCGTTAGGCCAAGACAAGCCATCACGATGGATATCTGGGAAAAGTTCAAGATCGTAAGCGCGGTATTTGTGCCTGCAGCAATCACGCTTGTCGGCCACTGGTATACGTCTGCCATAGCAGAGCAAGAAGTTCAGGCCAAGTTCGTCGAACTCGGCGTGACCATACTTCAGGCGCCACCATCAGAATCAACTGCCAATTTGCGAGCATGGGCGACATCTGTTCTCAATAGGTATTCCGGAGTTCCACTTAGCTCCAAGGCAAGAAGAGACCTAATTGACAGCGTACCAATCCCGACTCCTGACAATAGGGAAACGGTGGGCGCCCTAGAGTTGCACTGCACGTGCTATTCAGGCAGGACCTTTTGCTTTCTATCGCTGGCCGAATGTCAGTCACTAAATGCATCACATGCCTGCGAAGTTAGATATTCCGGCAATCTATCCTTTAATGTCCAGTCTGGTCAGACTTGGACGAAGGAGAGCAAGGGATGGAGCGCCAAAACCTGCCTATTGTAGGCATCGACACCTGGAGCGTAACTGTGAAATCCACTAAGTCCCGAACCGCGCTTATTGCAGGCGCCATTCTCCACGTTGCCTATTCCGGCGCTGCCTTTTCGCAGGGATCAGCCATACCTGCAATCGATTTCTCCAAACCCAGCGCTTTTCAGTGCGACGCCAATGTGCCATGGAGCATGTTGACCGATTGGCAAGGAAAGCCCGGTGAGTGCGGGCAAGGACGCTTATACACCGTGACAGGCAAAGTCCCAGGCGTCGAAAATGGGTTCGTCAAGGCTAAGATTGTAGTTCCCGAAGACAACAACAAAGAATGGTCCGCGTTTAATGGCGACACTCACAGGATAATCTCCCACAACTTCGAAGTAGGTTTTTGCATCACGACGACAATGGCAGATCGCCCGATCCGGATACAGGCTTACTCACAGGATGGAAAAAAGCATGGTGACAGGTGCACCGTGACTTTGGTCGGGGTCCAGCTTGAGGATTGATTACCAGTAATTGGGGTTTGCCAACTGTTTCCCGTTTCGCGAGCTACATAAATGGCCTAACTAGCGCACAAGCCCGCGCCTTGGAGCAGCCTTCGCTATCGCTCAGGCTACTCCAAGGCGCGGGCTGTGCTTGACGTTAGGGCACAGACACGGACGGCAAGTTGAAGAACAACTACGTACTCATAGACTACGAGAACGTTCAGCCGAAGAACCTCGCTGTTCTGAATGGGCATCCGTTCACTGTCATCGTGTTCGTCGGTGCAAACCAGCAGAAAATCCCTTTTGAGTTAGCTTGCGCTCTTCAGTCCCTAGGCAGCAACGCACGATACATTAAAATCGCGGGCAACGGTGCCAACGCTCTGGATTTTCATATTGCATTCTATATCGGACAATTGGCGGCGCAAGACCCTGACGCATATTTTCATATTATCTCCAAAGATACCGGATTCGACCCTCTAATTGCACACCTCAAGGAGCAGAAGATATTCGCACAAAGAGAGAAAGATCTCGCGGAAATACCGCTAATTCGCCTATCTAACGCATCGTCGGCTGAAAAAAAACTCGAAGCAATAGTAAAGAACCTGGCTGCAAGGGGTCACAGTAGGCCAAGAAAAGTGAAAACGCTTTCGAATACCATCAACTCGATGTTCATGAAAAAACTTGAGGAATCCGAACTAAAAGACATCATAGCTAAGATGAGCGACAAGAAGTTGATCGTGATTCAAAATGAGAAAGTTAGCTACAATTCACCAATTGTATAGCCCTAACAAGGCAAATGCAGCCGACCACAAAAGCGCGCGTCGAGCTCGCAACAAATTTAATGCGTCCGTGCAAGCGCGCTTTTGGCTCGCCTGATTTGCGACGTTAGGCATACAAGGAAACTAATGGACCAGGAACCAAGTTCACAACAATCGCAGGCTCATAAAGCGCTTCAAAACATGCGCAAGCGATTGCTTGATCCCACGGCCCGCAATCGGCTGATCAATTTTCGCCATACCAAGAACGGTAGCCTTCGAATCATAGATGAGTATCCCAACCAACTTGCTGAGACCTTGCTGGCGGATAAGGAGATGCGCTTTGAGGCGGTTCCAGAACCGACAGAAAAAGAACTGATTGATGCTGGTTATCTGTCATTCGATGAGGAAAATCGGGAACTTTTTCGCCTGAAAAATGATCCTTCGGCGGAAGAGTGGGCAAAGCACCTCGGCTTTGCGAGCAGTTACGAGATGCCGGAAAGCTCACCTGAGGATGATTCAAGCAATCATTCGGATACGGCTATCCAAACCTTGTTGTATCCCTTCGAGATGGAAGCGCGTCTCAAAAACCTGTTGTCTCAGTCTGAGTTAGCCATCCAGGAGATAGGGGCAAATATTCTCTATCTCGCGTTCGGGTTTCTCGAATGGTACGACAGTTCGAGCAGCGACAAGGCCCGCATTGCGCCCTTGTTCCTGGTGCCGGTACGGCTGCACAAGGGGCGGCTCAACCCGGAGACTCGCACCTACGAATATCGGCTGCAGTATTCGGGTGAAGACATCATTCCCAACCTCTCGCTACGCGAGAAACTGCGCGCCGATTTTGCGATGGCATTGCCGGATCTGGACGAAAATACGGTACCGGAGGATTACTTCAACGACGTCATTCGGTTGCTTGAAGACAACAAGCAGCCGCACTGGCGGGTACGGCGTTACATCTCCCTGGCGCTTTTGAACTTCAGCAAGTTGCTGATGTACCTGGATCTCGACCCCGTGCGTTGGCCACGGGAGGCCAATATCGTCGAGCATCCCGTGGTCTCCCGGTTCCTGTCGGGTTATGGGCAGAATTTTCACGATGAACTGGCGTCGGCAGGCAACCTCGGCTTTGGCGAAGAGTACCTCATCGATGAGATGGACGAGGTACACGCGCATTATCCGCTGATCGACGACGCCGACAGCTCCCAGCACAGCGCCTTGATCGATGCAGTCAATGGCAAGGACCTTGTGATCGAGGGTCCGCCTGGTACCGGGAAATCTCAGACCATCACCAATCTGATTGCCGCCGCGATGGCGCGGGGCAAGAAAGTGCTGTTCGTGGCGGAAAAATTGGCGGCGCTGGAAGTGGTGCGCACCCGTCTGGATAGGGCGGGATTGGGCGAATTCTGTCTGGAGCTGCATAGCCATCAGTCGCAAAAGCGCAAGGTGCTCGATGAAGTCGACGAACGCCTGAAGAAGAACGGGCACTATCGCCGGCCGAAGGACATCGAGGTGGACATCGCCCGCTACGAAGAGCACAAGACCGCGCTGAAGCGCCATGCCGAGAAGATCAACCGTCCGTGGGCCAGTACCGGTAAGACGCTGCACGAGATCTTTATGGCCGCCACCCGCTACCGCGACGCATTGGGAATCAATCCAGAGGGATTGCATCCCACCGGCTACGATGGCGACAACTATGACGCGGCGGCGCAGCGCCGAAACGAAGATCAGGTGGAGGCGTATCGGAAGGTCCATCAGGCTGTCGCGGATCAATTGGCGACTGGTGCCGCATTGCAGGACCACCCATGGTACGGCGTGCGCAATGGTGACCTGCAGATCTTCGATCTAGAGCGGGTGAAAGCCGCGCTTGGCGCCTGGCAGGACGCATTGGTTTCCCTTCAGGACGAGCGTGATGCCATCGCCAGCACGTTGGGCACTGCAAACTCTGACGTTGCGGAAACTTTGACGCGGGCGCGGCTACTGTTGACGGAATTGCAGGGTATTCCTGCGCTGCATGGCGATGAGATTCTGGATCGTCTTCCGCTGCTGCGGGGCGATGTGCTGGACAAGGCCAGGCGGTACCTCAAGTTGTTCGAGGCCATCCAGGAGCGGTATGCGGCATTGGCAAAGACCGTTGGCCCGGGCATTCTCGCGGATCTGTCCGTGGTCGATCGGCTGCTTGAGGGCCGCCGGCAACTGATGCAACTGGTCGGGCAAGAGGTGAAACTTGGCACATTGGCCGAGGCGATCCATCGCCTGACAGCCATCGAGGATCAACTGGGCCAACTCGAAGAACCACTACGGGGCGTCGTTTCCGCCCTGGGCGAACCCGCAGCGAGCCCGCTGAGGCTAAGCGAATCGGGGTTGTCTGAGTTTAAGGCCGTGGTCGATCTGATCGCCGCGCTCGATCCGTCCCACTGGAAGCAGCGTGACGAGCTGTTCGACAACGATGAACTGGACGGCCTGCTCCCTCGGCTGAAGGTCGAGTTGGAGGCATTGCGAGGGCTGCATGCGTCGGTCGATCCTGTGTTTGCGCTGGACGATCTGCCCGACGAGAAGACCATCCGCCAGCTCGGTGCAACGCTTAAGGCCGGTGGACTATTCAAGTGGTTCAAAGGTGAGTGGCGCGCGGCCCGAAAAAGGCTGTTGGGATTAGGCGCCAATGCACAAGTGAAGTTGCCCGACATGCAGTCGGCGCTCGATGACCTGGCGGCATTTTCCGGGAAGCGCGAGAAGCTAGATGGGAATATGCGCTATGCGGATGCCCTGGGCGGGCATGTCCGGGGGCTGGACACGGACATTGACGCCCTCGAGGCCCTGCGCGCCTGGTATCGGTCTGTCCGACAGGCCTATGGCGTCGGTTTTGGGGCGAAAGTGCCGTTGGGTGATGCCATTTTGGAATTGTCACCGAGTGTTGCAAAGGCGGTGCGATCACTATCGGAACGTGGCTTGTCCAGGCAACTCGATGGCCTGTTGAACGATCTGGGAAGTTTGAAGATAGTTTTTTCGCCTGTCGCCGAATTCCGGGATACCTCGACGCAATTAGTCGGGGACAGGGGCGCGATCCCACGCCTGGTTGGTGCCGTGAAACAAGCCATCCAGGCATGCGGCCCGTTGGCTGGCGACGACTCACTGTCGGTGTCAGATTTGGCCAACCGTATCGAGCAGCTTGGCGTGTTGCGGCAACGGGTCGAAATATGGCGGAACGCCGACTTCGACAGGAAGTTGTTCCGTGGAAAGCTCGGTCTGCAAGTGGGGGTGGATGTCGATAACGGCGAAGGCTTGCCGATGCTTCGCCACACCCTTGATCTGGCGACCGGTGTTGTCGAACAGATAAAAATGCCGGCGCTCGTTGACCACCTTTATGAACATCCTCAGGTCGCCACGTTCGAGACACTAGCCCAACACGCTGAACAGCTGCAGGGAGCCCTGAATACCCATGATTTGGCATACGACAACTATGCAGCAATCGTTCGTCTCGACTGGGATGGCTGGTTGGTGCGTTGTGGTGATTGGGTCGATGGCCTGATTCTTCGCAACCACCGGGCGTTGGAAACCGGAGAGACACTGCATAATTGGTTGGATTACATCCGATCACGCCAGCAGCTCGAACAGCTCGGCATGGCGGTTCTGGCCGACGCGGTGGAGCACGGTGATATCCGGCTCGACCAGGTCGAGGTTGCCTATCTGGCCGGCATTTATGATTTGTTGGCACGGGAGATTCTGCACAAGGATCCCGAACTCGGGCGTTTCTCCGGCCGCTCCCAGGAGGCATTGCAGGATAAGTTCCGCGAGTGCGACAACAAGCTAAAGGCGCTGCAGTGTGAACAGATCGCCTGGAGAATCGATCAGGGCGAGATACCCACGGGTAATATGGGCGCTCGGGTGAGCGAGCGCACCGAACGGGTTCTATTGGAGCACGAGATCGGCAAGAAGACCCGGCATATGCCCATCAGACAACTGCTCAAGAGGGCGGGTAACGCCTTGGTAGCATTGAAGCCCTGTTTCATGATGGGACCGATGTCCGTGGCACAGTACCTAGCCCCTGGCGGCATCGCCTTCGATTTTGTGGTGATGGACGAAGCCTCACAGATCAAGCCGCAGGATGCGCTAGGTGCGGTGGCCCGTGGCAGGCAGTTGGTTGTGGTGGGCGATCCGAAGCAGCTGCCGCCGACAAGCTTCTTTGATCGCTTGATTGAAGATGACGAGACAGACCCTACGGGCATCGAGGAATCGGAAAGCATTCTGGATGCCACGCTACCTATGTTCCCGGCTCGTCGGCTGCGCTGGCATTACCGTTCCCAACACGAAAACTTGATTGCGTTCTCGAACCATTCTTTCTATAACAGCGATCTGGTGCTTTTCCCATCGCCGCACAAGGAAACAGTGAACTACGGCATTCAGTACTCCAGGTTGCCTCGCGGCTGTTTTGTGAATCGAAAGAATTTGGAAGAAGCGCGGATCATTTCCGAAGCTGTTCGGGAACACTTTCGGCATCGCCCCGATGAGAGTCTGGGCGTCGTCGCCATGAACGCGGAGCAAAAGCAACAGATAGAACGCGCGATCGAAACACTCGCGAAAGACGATGTGGTGTTTCAGGAGTGGTTGGACAGCGACGCATCACGCGGCGAATCCCTGTTTGTCAAGAACCTAGAAAACGTTCAGGGTGACGAGCGGGACGTCATCTTTATCTCGATGACCTATGGGCCGCAGGAACCCGGCGGGAGGGTCTACCAGCGGTTCGGACCGATCAACTCGGATGTCGGTTGGCGCCGCCTGAATGTACTGTTCACCCGCTCCAAGAAACGAATGCACATTTTTAGCTCCATGGGCTCGGAGGACATCGTTACCGAGTCGACGAGCAAACGAGGCGTTCAGGCCTTGCGGGATTTCCTCGGTTTCTGTGAGACGGGCATTCTCCATGGTACACAGCGCGAGACCGGGAGGGCGCCGGACAGCGACTTCGAGGTTGCCGTCATGGGGGCGCTGGCGAGAGAGGGTTTCGAGTGCATCCCCCAACTGGGGGTTGCCGGTTTCTTTATCGATGTGGCTGTAGTGGACCCTGGCAATCCCGGACGATACCTGATGGGTATTGAGTGCGATGGTGCCACCTACCATTCTGCCAAATCGGCCCGGGATCGCGATCGGCTTCGTCAAACCATTCTGGAACGCTTGGGGTGGAGAATTCGCCGCATCTGGTCGACTGATTGGTTCAAGAATCCGCACGGCGAGCTGTCTCCGATCATTCGGGAGCTGAACGCGATCAAGACCCCGGTGGTTGCGGTTGTGGGAGAGGTTGAGAGCGAAGTCGATAACATCGAGGAAATCATCGAAGAGGTCGAGCGTGAAGAAGCGCAGGTCGATTTGTCTACTTTTGAAGATGACAGTTTGAAAGGCCAGCTAATCCGGTTCGACCGTGAAGTGATTCGTAAGGACCTCCCAGATACGCCGGATGCAAAGCGGCTCTTGCGGCCTTCTATGTTGGAGGCGCTTATTGAATATATGCCGACAAGCAAGGTTGAGTTTCTTGAGATGGTTCCTTCTTATATTCGGCAAGCGACAGAGGCGGCTGAAGGTAAGTATCTGGATCAGGTTTTTGAAATTATTAACAACTCTTCGGAGAGTAATTGAATATAGAAATGCCTAACAATCACATACACTCGGACAGCAAAAAGCGCCGCTCGTTCCTCGCTCTGCTTTTTGCTGCCGGTGATGTGAGGCGTTAGCTCCGCAACAAACCCACGGCAACTGCGTATTTAAAGAGGCTGATTCATGAACGTTCACCCGGAGTACATTGTCGACGAGAACTCGAATAAGAAATCCGTTGTAATTCCTTTTTCCGAATGGAAAGAAATTGTTGAGGAAATCGAGGAGCTGGAAGATATTCGCGCTTATGATCGCGCCAAACAAGAGGTAGCAGATGAACTCGTTCCGTTTGATGAAGCAGTCAAGGAAATTAGAGCCAGAAAACTTGAATGAGTTATTCCATAAATATCAAGAGATCTGCGCAAAGGTCACTCGCAAGGATATCTCAACTCAATCAAAATAGAATTGTTGAAGCAATAAAGGCATTAGAAATAGAACCGAGACCGGTGGGATGTAAGAAACTGTCCGGGAGAGAAGCTTGGCGCATCAGGGCAGGAGATTATCGGGTGATTTATGAAATTCAGGAATCAAAGCGGGTTGTTATCGTAGTCGTTGTCGGCCATCGTAGCCAAGTGTATAAGACCAAGAGCTAACATGCGCATCAAGCCGACCGCATACTGCGCCGTTGAGTTCCAGCGTAACTTTCGAGTTTTGGTGGCAGGGCAAACGCATCTAAATTTCCCATTTTAGGCCGCTTGTAGGACATCAAGTAACTGCTCAAGATAATCCGTATCCCAGCCGGCACGGAGTCGCTTTAATTTAATGCTTTTCTTTGAGGTCATATCTTTCCTGAGAATATTGAGTGCAATATGTCGTAGGATGGCATAGTTTTCAGGTGCATGACCTTTTCGCGTTCGATTGGCATCTTCGGAAAAGGACACATTCAAAACCCAATGCAGTGAA
Source organism: Thiohalocapsa sp. PB-PSB1 (assembly GCA_016745215.1). Classification (GTDB taxonomy): domain Bacteria; phylum Pseudomonadota; class Gammaproteobacteria; order Chromatiales; family Chromatiaceae; genus Thiohalocapsa. The sequence continues at coordinate 22,132 of CP050890.1, read as the reverse complement.
TTCTCAATTCCCCAATGAGAGCGAACCGCTTGGGCAAATCGTTTAACATCGCCTGACAGGCTAGCAATAAAATAGCGCCGGTCCGTAGTCACTTTTTTTCCATCATCTCGAATCGACTCTACTAGGCCTTGTTCATAACTCCGACCAACTGACGAGCGGGTGCTTGTGGCGTTTCCGTAAAACGTTGGTTATAAAGTTAAAATACTGGGGCGTTCGCACCTAGAAAAAGCACCTAGAAAAAGGACACCTAGAAAAAGGACACCCACTTTACTTCACTTAGCAGTAGAAAAAGGACAGTAGAAAAAGGACACCCACTTTACTTCACTTTACTTCGATCCTGGCTGTACGAACAACGCAACCTGTTTTCCGCGTTTTCCGCGGCAATTTTTCTTTGGTTGGAGCCAACATCATAATGCGCGCGAACACATTGCCCAACTGCTCGGCACTGGGACATGAGTAAGATCAAGGCATCCTAGCAAACCAATGATCTATTGAAGTTAGGCGACGGTTGCCGCGAAACTCACGGCGAGTCGCTCCGGCAGCAAAACAAACAGAGTGGCTACCCATCCTGAGGTCAGATAAAGTGAGTATCCTTTTTCCTTTTTTTCCTTGCGCACTCTGCGTTTCTGCAGTTAATCCTCATATTCTTTGAGGGCAGCGCCCAGTAAACATGGCCCAGTAAACATGGCCCGGTAAACATGGCCCAGTAAGCATCAGGTTTTTCACGCCCTGATGTCATATCTTTTCGATCCTAATCCCAATCAAGCGGCGCTGGGCGGATTGCACCTTAGAGGATCTTCAGTTCATTTGTCGAGAAGACAGTGGCCTACAGCCTTTCTCCCGGGAAAGGCGCGGCGCTCGCGTCCACCGCTGGCACCATTTGCCGGGTCGCCCTAAGCGGGCTCCTACGCCGAGCGGCTCCCGCGGCTGGTCAAGGTCCGCTTGCGGGCGAGGCGCCTTGGCCCCTCTGCGTCTCTGCGGTGAATTCTCACATTTTCTTTGAAGGCAGTATCCCTCAGCACCGTGCTCATGCACCTGATGATGCTGGCGTTTTTGATCGATCAGATCCAACAGCGCGGCTGCCGGCTGTTCAAGGCCGCCTTAACGATGGCGCAGAGCAGGAGGCGCTTGTGGCGCAAACTGCGCGCTCGCTTCGATCTCTGCCTGATTTCCAATTGGGACACACTCTATCGTTCCATTATCCAGCCGCCTCTGCTGCCCTTGCCGCATGACACCTCCTAGTCGACGGCCGTAAACGAATGTGCTCTAGGAACATCGCGAGGATGACTGAACAGCCAGTCAAACTCCAGCGTCGTCTCGTGGCGAGAACTGTGTTCGCCTGTACGGTCTCCACACGCGTTCGCGCCGTGCTCGTGCGATCGTGCATGTAAACGGCAGGAATTGCTGCATTTGGAGACGCTGCCTTCAGGTTACCGGTCAGTTTTTATTATATTTGAGAGATGCTGACCCACTGCGAGGCAGAAGCGGGGCGAATCCTGTTAAAAAGAAGCCCCGGCGTTCGGGGGAGGACGCCGAGGCAACCATCTTTCGGTAACAAGACCGAAAGAAAGTCCGGCGGGAGGGGGAGCCCACCGGACCTGCGCCTTTAGGCGCATGTCACTTAGGAGTATAGACCAGCTTTCAAGTTCCGTACGGAGGAAAAAGTGTGATATCCCACAATTTTCAATGTGAACGCGTAGTATTCTTATTTCGACTGGTGCAGCAGGATGCAGGCTCCTGGATTGGGCACTTTCCCGGAATTTTCGCGACGATTTTTTCGCCGCTAAAAGTGCGGAAATACCCGGGCTTCTGAGAGCGAGTCTTTCTGCGCAGGCCAGTTCGCCCGCCGCGTCCGGGTCATCTTACCTGACTGAGCTCTAGGGTAGGCTGTCGAAATGTCCTGAGTTTTGATGCCAAACCGATGCCGGGTCTTGGATTGCTTCATCGAACGCACTGGGGAAGCCTCATCGGTGTCGGGGTCGCTATCGGAATCGGAACCGAATCCGCTCATCGATCAAAGCAGCCAGCTCGATACCAATCCCTAATGTTGACCTTGACACCGATCCCGACACCGACTCAGCATCCATCAACCGGGAAGCGCTTGTTTTAGTGAGACTGCAGATTTCGACAGCCTAGCTCTAGGGTATTCACCACAGAGATGCAGAATGCGCAGAGCAGCCAAGACGAACGCACTCTCTTCTCTGCCTGCTCCACATCTCTGCGGTGAATCAAACGTCATCCTCGTTGAATAGAGCCACATTTCACAACGGCAGCACCCTGTGATTTCCGTTGTTACCTTCGGCTTGTCACTTGATCTCGGCAGTTCCGATATCGCTTTCGCCCTGATTATCGGTCCACTTGATTTCGATCTTGTCGCCGACTTTGCCGCCCTTGATTTTAAAGGACAAATAGGGATTCTTTGAGACGCCACCGCTCCATAAGGCCGTCATGACGACTTGATCGTTCCACTTCGCGGTGACTTCCTTGATAAAGTGCGCAGGGATCGGCTCGTTGGTTTTCTTATCCTTGCGCTGACCCGTTTCCATGACATGAGTCATTAATGACTTGACGGTCGTAACGCCATCATCGATCCTGGCGCGTATTTTGATCTTGCTTTTTTTTTCGCTGGCCATTTCTTTTGTTACCTCACTCGGTGATCTATAAAATGCGATGTGCTCTTCGATCAGCCGCCGCAGCCGCCGATGGTGACCTTAACCGGTTTCGTGGCACTGAACAGTCCATCATCGGTCTGCACCACTGCGACCACGTCGGCCGTTTTCGCCATTTTGATGCGGGTCGATACGAAGGGCACCGCGTCCTCGCCTAAATCGAATGAGGCGATCAACGGTGTGTTATTACCAGAGGCGATAATGGAGATGGATTTTGCGCCCTGCATGTCGCTTTCTACGGTAATTGGCACCACGGCGCCGTTCTCGGCGATATCCGGTGCCTTGATCTTCACGGCATCGCTGTTCTCGGCGGTGTCGCTGCCCAGCAGATTCTCCAAGGCATCGGCCATTTTCTCGGCAGTGAAGGCACTCTCTGGCCATTCTGTTGCCAGCACGTCGCGGGGGGTTAACAGGCCAGCACTGACAGCGACACCAATGGCGCCAGCACCAAGCGAGCCTTTGAGCAGCACTCTGCGTTTTGAGTCAATCATCAGTTTCTCCGATAGAGCCTAGGGGTTGGTTGAGTTGTGCTTTTTCAGCCAGGATGGATACGCGGCTGTTCACTGCAGCCAAGCCTGGGCTGATTTGCATGCTGTGATCCATGATCCATTCCAGACCCACCGAAGTTTGAGCCATACCGGCATCTCATCGCTGCTGCTGCGACATGGTCTGCGCTGGCCTGATACGGATTGCGTACACCTCGGGAGTCCTCGAGATCAGCGTCGTTATGGTGTCGTTTTCATGCTCTTGTCGTTATTTTGCCCCTGTACCGAGGCTTAGTTCTGACTCTCTGGTCAGTCAAGACCGTCGAGTGATGAGGGTCAGATAGCTTAGCCTATCTTGGGCTTGCTGGAAACTTTCCGGTGCTATACGAACACCTCGTGAAAATGCTGAGGCAAGTCAAAGAATCATGCAAGCCAACTTGGGCGATTGCTATCGAGAAACAAACTACCTGGCTTGTCTTCTCGTCCGGCCTCGACGTCGCGAAGGCGAACAAGAAACTGGTGCCAGTTGGTCCATTTCTCTCCGGCAATCGCCTTATTGCAATCGATTGTAAACAGCTCGGCAGGCGGGACGACCTGCTCATCGCCTGTTTTCGCGTGCGCGTTGCTCGGCGTTTAATTCCATCAATCTAACTTGAATCTTGGACGCTAGATGGAACTCCAGGTTCGGTTGTCGCAATGCAAGTTCCAATTGGCGGATTGCGGGTTCCAGGTCGCCGCTGTAATACAGCGCTTCTGCTCGCCAACGAAGGGTCTGCGCACGCTGACCGGACTTGCCCGCGGCATCGGCCATCAGGGTGTAGATCTGCGCAATTCCCGGTCGCAGTTCGATGAAGTGCTCCAGCGCTGCCAAGGCTGCCTTGGGTTTGCCCGCGTCCATTAGCGCCTCGGCATAGGTTTGCTGCAATGGCCAGTTGCCTGGCGAGAGGCCGACCGAACCTTTGAGTTCTGTTACCGCAGCTTCCGGCTTTCCGCTTCGACGCAAAATTTCGGCCTGCAACACTAGAAATTCAACCTGGCTGGGTTGGCGCGCCAACAGCCAGCGCGCCTGCTCGGCCGCTTGATTTTGATGTCCGGCTCGGCTCAGGGCCAACGCGTAGCCGTATCGTTCGGCGATTTCGCTGCGGTAGCGCCGTTTCGCCAGGGTTTTCTCGAAGTGATCCACGGCTTGTTCAGCCCTGGCGTAATTGCGTTGCCGCAGATTGGCACGTGCGAGTTGAAAGCGCAGATTGTCCGGTCGTTGCTGATGACCATGACGTTCAGCGCGCGCCAGACCATCGGCAATGCGATCGGCATTGACGGGGTGTGTCCGCAGTAGTTGTGGAGCGCCGCTGTCGTAGATGCGCGTCGCCCGTGTCAGTTTCTGGAAAAAGCCGGGCATGGCAAACGGATCACGACCGGAGCGTGCCAATGTGTCGATGCCGATCCGGTCGGCTTCCTCCTCGTTGGCGCGCGTGAAATTGACTTGCTGTTGTGCCGCAACGCCCTGTATGCCTGCCATGGCGGCGATGCCGGCATTCGGGTCGACTGCCGCCCCAAGCACGGCCGCGGCCAGCATTAATGCCACGGTGGGAATCGACATTTGCTTTTGTGCTTCAAAGCGCCGCAATAGATGCTTTTGGCTGACATGTGCAATTTCGTGGGCTAATACGGCTGCCAACTCCGACTCGGTTTCGGTAGCCAGTATGAGTCCGGCGTTGACACCAATATGCCCAGCCGGTCCGGCGAACGCGTTAATGCTAGGCTCCTCGACCAAAAAGAAATTGTAACTGCCCGAGCTTTCGCGACTGGCTGCCACCAGTTCATTGCCTAGACTCTGGATGTAGTCGGTCAGGATCGGGTCCGAGCTGATCTTTAGCGCTTTGCGTACCCATTTTATGAATTCCTGTCCAAGTTCGCGCTTTTCGGTGGCGGACAGGATCACATCGGCGCTGCTACCCATTTCGGGCAGATCGTAGGCATCTGCCTGCGCAGGTGGGGGAGCGCTCAACAGCAGTCCCACGCAAGCCACGCCGAGTGCCAAAAGGAGGGCACGAGCGACTGCAACAATCGTTCGATTTGGGGTATTACGCATGAATTCTAGGTTCAGTTGAGCTGAATGCGTTGGCCCCAGGGCACCGTCCGGCGGCCCTTGATCAACCAGATGACCGGATAGTTTGGATCGCGATCGGGGAAGCTGCCATCCGCATCGGTAAAATAGACCAGCAAATCCGGGCGCATGGCTTGCCGCTCCACCCATTCAAACACTGGCCTAAAGCTGGTGCCGCCACCGCCGACTAGATCCTTGGGGCGACAGAATTGCTCCCAGGGTTCGAACAAAAAGGGAGCGCCCGAACAGAGTTCGGCATCGCAGGGCAGTAGGGTAATGCGCGCACGGACCTGGGCCTTTAATGCGTCGATTTCGTCGATGAATTCCTGTACCTCGTTATCCTTGATAGACCCCGAGGTATCCAGCGCCACCACGACATCGAGTTGGTGATTGCGCAGACTCGGCATGATGTATTCGCCCTCGCGGCGGGAAGGTCGTGACCAGCTGTAGTCGTCCCGCGAAAGGCTGTTCATGTAACGAGCCAGCAGCATACGCCAGGGCAGGCTTGGCTGCAGCAGATGGTCGATCATGCGTTTGAGTTCGCCGCCGAGCCTGCCTGCTTGCATTGCCTGCTGTGCGGCGCCGGCCATGCGTTGCTGCCATTGTACCTGCAGGGTTTCCTGTTCGTCGGGAGTCAGCGGTGCAGGCGCGTTGGCCTGATTCTGCGCTGCCTGGTCTTGCGCTGCCTGGTCCGAAGGCATCTGGTCCGGGGGCATTTGGTTCGATGGGGCTGGTTCGGGCTGTTCGTGATCGGCTTGCCGCTGCCCGCTCTCAGTCTTGGTTTGGTCTGCTGCATTCACGCCTTGGCCCTGGCCTTGTTCTCCCGAGCTGGTCTGCTGCCGAGTTGTCTGCTGCGATACATCTCGTTCATCCAGATTTCCCCGGCGATCCTGGCCTTGCTGGTCCTGATCCCGGTCGTAGGCGTGGGTGTCCAGGGTCTCCGATTGATCGTTGTCGTCGATCAGTGGATAGATTTCCTCTGCGGTCATGCCTTTGTATAGCGGCATGATTTGCGCGTTGGCAGGCGGCACGAGTCCATCGTCGATCAGCAGCGGGTTGATGGCATAGTCGCAGGCCAGATCCCACTTATGTTTGACCCGATGTTGGCGTCGGGCGAAATGTGACAATGCACAATGCAATGCCTCGTGGGCCAGCATGAATTGTGTTTGATCCAGCGACAAACTGTCGATGTACTCCGGGTTATAAAAGAACGCGCGGGCGTCGGTTGCCGTGGTTGGGCACCAGTCGGGTTTGGCTGGCTGCATCGGTAACCTCAATACCAATGCACCTAGAAACGGCTTGTCCAGGATCAGCCTGGTGCGGGCTGAGGCAAGCTTGGTTTCGATGGCATCGCGCTCGGCGTGAATCTGGGCGCTGGATTCGGCACCCAGCTGAGAATTGGGTTGGGAAGCGCGGGTTGGTGTATCGGCGGGCATGATCCTGGCCTTGGTTATGACTCAATCGTATAACATGACATCGGCAATCGCGTTGGCCCAGTCGGCGAAGGCTGGCACTTCGAATAATTCGTTGCCGATTGCCCGATGCAGATCCGATACCAGCATGACGCCCATTTCGCGCTGTGGAAACAGTCCCGCATAGCTGAGAATATTGCCCAGCACCTGTTGCCCTTGGTCGCCTGTACGGGCGCCAATGGCTTTACTGACCAGTGCCGCGGCCACCGCATATTGCAAATCGATTTCCTTCGGCACGGACAACTCTTCTCCATTGCAGATGGCGTCTAGATCGGGCATTTGATCCAGGCTGTCGACAAATGCGGTGACTTCAATACCGGCTGCCGGGCCGACGCAAGCCTGGAGTGTACCCTGTAAGAGCGATGGTTCATCTTGGAACTTCTGTAGAGCACGATGGGCGAACTCCCAGGAGCGCGGCGATGGAAATGCAATTGGATTGTGTGCCGGGTCGAAGTCGAACAGCAATTCAGGGCGGAAGCGCAAGAATGCGATGATTCGCTCGTCGATGCCGGTTGCGTATGCCCAGGCGACCCAATCGTCAAGGTGGGTATCCACCTCGAAGTGGGAAAAGCGATTGGCCAGCGGAGCCGGCATGCTGTAGGTCACGCCGCGGTCGCCTTGACGGTTACCTGCTGCAAAGATGGCCCAGTGCTCAGGCACCTGATACTCGCCGAGCCGGCGGTCGAGAATCAGCTGATAGGCAGCTGCCGAAACCGCCGGCGGAGCCGATGTGATCTCGTCCAGAAACAGGATGCCGGCCGTGGCGTGTCGTTCTGCACTGGGCAGGATGGCGGGTATCGCCCATTCGACCTGTTCGCCGACCCGAAACGGGATGCCTCGCAGATCGCTTGGTTCCATTTGCGATAGTCTGATGTCGGTCACTGGCACATGATGCCGCTCGGCAATCTGCGCTACCATTTGTGATTTGCCGACGCCGGGCGGACCCCATAGCATCACCGGGGTATGGTGCCCGTCGGCCGCACTGAGGAACTCGCGGTCCAGAACGCGTAAGAGTTGGGCGGGTCGCATCGGTAGCGGGGCTCCTCTGGGTTTCGGTGTTAAACGATCAGGATAAGTCAATCCTGGCAATAATCCTTGGGCTGATGCCTGCTATCTTGTACCTGGCAGCAGCGTTAGATGCAACATCAACTACCCATTCTCCTCAAATAGGATGGCGGGTGGTATTGCGCAAGGGTGCCTTGGTAGGCTTGAGGCGAAACAATGCTCGGTTGATCATCTGCCACTGGCAAACATTAGAAACTAGCGGTATTCTTATGGGTTAAGCCGTTTGGCATCCCCGCGGCTTCAGCGCAATACAACCACAAATCTCTCGGAGAGCGGACATGAACCAATTTTATTACGATGCCGTAACCAAGATGGAGAGCCTTGGTGTCGATGATGAGTACATCCAAGGCTGGCAATGCGGTTTCCTGCAAAACCCCAAGCGCGAGGAGCAACGGCTGACCGATGCCTACGAAGCCGGTTACAGTGATGGTGAGGAAAAAAACACCGATAACTTTGCGCAATGGGCCAAAAGCTGATGGAACCCTGGAGCTGACATTGCCCTGGCAGAACCAAAGGCCCGACCCCCAGCCACTGGCATGGCAGCTGCCGACATGAATTGCTCTCTATCGGCTTGCTCTCAATGCATTTCCAAAGAGCAATCAACAAACCGGCACGCCCGAACTCGACCTCTGTCAAGCCAGCAAGCCTGGACTTGACTCCTATGCAAAATTGACCAGCATCCTATTCCCGCGTAAGTACCCCCGCGTTTAGGATTTAGATGCCAGAAATTGGCCGGCAAAGGCGGGCGATCCCCGCCTTTTACCCTGTCTGATTCCACCGCTCACTGCGGCTGTCGGTATCAACGCCCTCTATTGCCGAGTCTGCGAAAAGAACTGTGGTACTTTCGACAGATTCTTCCACATCAAGGCTCCCACACCGCCTACGTGATTCACCCGCAATGCTCGGTAGTCCTCCCGCGACTTTAGCAGGATCTGACGCAACGAGCGATTGCTTGCCCCACCTACGCGCATGCGTACCAGTACATTTGGCAGGTACATCGCCCGCCCCTGCATCTGGCTCAGCACCCGCAATATCAGATCGTAGTCCGCGGCGATGCGATAGCTGGTATCGAACCCGCCAAATTGATGATATAGCCCCCGACGCAGGAACAACGTCGGATGCGGCGGCATCCATCCCCGACGCAACAACGCCGGTCGGTATGCCCCAGAGCGCCAATATCGAATGACCCGACTGGTATCGTCCTTGGCGACATACATTAGATCGCCATAGACGGCATCCACTCGACCCAGCTCAGGATGGTGCCGAAAGGCCGCGACAACGCGCGTCAAGACATCGGGGTCCGCATACAGATCATCCGCGTGCAATAGACCAATCACATTTCCGCTGGCCCGCGAGATGCCTTTGTTCAATGCATCGTAGATCCCGCGGTCCGGTTCGCTGATCAGCACGGCAAGCTGATCGCGACGGGACTCTAAGACGTTCTTGGTGCCGTCCGTACTGCCGCCGTCGATGACAATATGCTCGCGATTGGTGTACGACTGCCCGGCCACCGCCGCCAAACAATCGGCGATCGTGCTCACGCAGTTGAAGGTCACGGTAATCACTGAGATTTTCATCGACAAACCGATGCCTGCCTTAATGCGAAAAGACCGCGCCAAGGCGCGGTCTCGATACTGTCGTCAAGCGGCGAAGGATTCTGCAAGTCGCCACAGTAAAGCGGACTCCGCTTCGGGCTCGAGCAAATCGGCGAACTGGTTGGCCCGGATGGCCCAGATTTGCCGGCCGCCAGGCACACCCATGTAGTGCGGGCTGCGGTGTTCATGTGGAGTTCTACCGTAGGTACTCCATGGAGCATATTTGGTAGCGGCTGTTACCGCGGAGCGTCCACGATGCAATGTGAAACCGGCCTGGTTGCTTTGGAAATCTTCGCCCGTACCGCCCAGTTGCCAGATGTCGCGCTGCATCCAATAGGCAGGGCTGCCGTGAAACACCCAAGGGCTCACGTCCCGGCGCGCCGCCCAGTCGCGCCGCACGGCAAGAAACGACGCTTGCGCTTCGGGCAGCGGGCAGAGTCCGCGGCGCAGTTCTCCGGCAAATGCGGCACCGCTGTTCGCAAAGATGCCTGCCAGGATATCGAGCGTGTCGTCGCGCAGAAATAGAACGTCCGGGTCGCAGGCCAGGAGCACGTTGGCCCGTTCTATGGCTGGTTTCTTTTTGTCCATGCTGTCCAGCGCCCTCAGTGCCGATCGCATACCGCTGGCATGGTTGGTCCACCAGCGATTCTCCACCAGAATCACGCGGTCGACCGCCTCGGCCAGTTGGCGTAGAAACGGCAGACCGGCATCTTTGGATGCATTGTCGCAGACAATGATTGATCGGATGCGGTCGAGCCCGTTCTGCTCCGCGAGCGTCAATAACATGAGCTTCAGGTAACCTGTCGTAGAATAGTTGACGCTTAGCAGCGCAAATCGCGTGTCGCCATCATAAGGCACTGACAGACCGCCGCCGAACAATGCGCGCGTTGTCTTGGCATATGCCTGGTCTAACAGCTGCTCCGAGCGACTTCTTGCTCGGTAGGCCTGATCGAGGAATTTTTCAGTCGGCTTCATGGTGTCTAATGGTGTTATCGACAATGCACTCGGCTTGCGTGGCGGCCAGTGGTATGGATAGAACTCCGGCGGATGCGAGCGCAACATCGGCGATGCTCCGATAAACCGTTTCGGAATGCACTCGCAAGCGGCGTTGCGCAACCCACTTATTTCAATCGGATGCAAAGACAGTGCATCCGACTTTTGCCCCGCGATGGCTGGCCGGGTATTGCCGAAAGTCGATACAATGATCGTTTCTGCGTCCTGATGGTATTTACTTTGTCTCTACCCACGTCCAGTCCCCTGAGTTTTCAGGACTTGATTATCCGGCTCCAGCAATTTTGGGCCGATCGCGGTTGTGTCGTCCTGCAGCCCTACGATATGGAGGTCGGTGCGGGTACATTTCACCCGGCGACGTTTTTGCGCGCCATTGGTCCCGAACCCTGGAATGTAGCCTATGTGCAGCCTTCGCGACGGCCCACGGATGGCCGCTACGGCGACAATCCAAATCGGCTGCAACATTACTATCAGTACCAGGTGTTGTTGAAACCCTCGCCCTTAGAGATACAAGAATTGTATCTGGATTCGCTGCGTTTGCTCGGCATCGATCCCCTGGTACACGACGTCCGTTTTGTCGAGGACAATTGGGAATCGCCAACCCTGGGCGCTTGGGGGCTGGGTTGGGAGGTTTGGTTGAATGGCATGGAGGTCACCCAGTTTACCTATTTTCAGCAGGTCGGAGGGCTCGAGTGCCGACCGATCAGCGGCGAAATCACCTATGGACTGGAGCGTATCGGCATGTATCTGCAAGGTGTCGAGAGCGTCTTTGACCTGATCTGGACCCATACCCCAATGGGATCTGTAACCTATGGAGATGTATTCCATCAGAACGAACGCGAGCAATCGGTCTATAACTTTGAACTGGCCGACGTGGACGCCTTGTTTGCCCAGTTCGATGTCTGCGAACGCCAGAGCGGCCAACTCGCGGACCAGGGATTGTCGCTTCCGGCCTATGAGCAGGTATTGAAGGCATCGCATTTATTCAACCTGTTGGACGCGCGGGGAGCGATCTCGGTTACCGAGCGGCAGCGCTTCATCTTGCGGGTTCGCACTCTGGCCAGAAAGGTGGCCGAGGTCTACTACGCAAGCCGAGAACAGCTCGGCTTTCCAATGTGCAACAGCATCGGGGGTTAGCGCGTGGAGCAGAAACAAGATCTTTTAGTCGAGATCGGCACCGAGGAATTGCCACCAACCTCCTTGAGCAATCTGTCCAAGGCATTTGCCGAGCAGTTCTGCAAACAATTGCTGGAGCAGGATCTGGCACATGGCGAGGCCATGGCCTTTTGCACACCGCGGCGTCTTGCGGTCGTGCTGCGGGATGTGTCGGTGCGACAACCCGATCAGGAAAATCTGCGCCGAGGGCCAGCAGTTGCGGCGGCCTTCGATGCCGATGGGGCGCCGACCAAGGCTGCTTCCGGGTTCGCGCGCTCCTGCGGGGTCGAGGTCGATGCACTGGAGCGAATGGAGACAGACAAAGGGGCTTGGCTGATGCATCGCCAACAGATCAGCGGACAGCAGACGCTAACGCTGTTGCCCCAATTGATCACTGATGCGCTGGCCCAATTGCCGATCCGAAAACGCATGCGCTGGGGCAACGGCGATGAGGAATTTGTCCGGCCGCTGCATTGGGTCTGCGTGCGTTTTGGCTCCGATCAGGTGCCGGGCCGGATTTTGGGCGTTGAGATTAGCAGCGGTTCTCGCGGGCATCGATTTCATCATCCTGGAAATGTCAATGTCGAGTCTCCGGAGTTGTATGCGAAGGCCTTGCGCGCAGCCTATGTCGAGCCTGACATTCATGTTAGAAAACAACGGATTTCTGAACAAGTCAATGAACTTGCCGCTTCTGTACAGGGGCAGGTGTCGATCCCCGAAAGTCTGCTCGACGAGGTTGCAGCCTTGTGCGAATGGCCGACTGCACTGCTTGGCGGATTCGACCAGCGTTTCCTTCAGGTGCCCGCGGAAGCCCTGATCGAAACCATGCAAAAAAATCAAAAGTACTTTCCGGTTTTTGCTCCAGACGGGGCTTTGCTGCCCTTTTTCATTACGGTTGCCAATATCGAGAGCCGCGAGCCTGAATTGGTGCGAGCCGGCAACGAACGCGTTATCCGACCGCGTTTTGCCGATGCCATGTTTTTCTGGGAGCAAGATCGTAAACGTCCATTGGCCGATCGGCAGCCCGCCCTGGCCAGCGTGACCTTTCAGCAGCAGTTGGGTAGCGTTTGGGACAAGGCCCTGCGGATTGCCGAGGTGTCGCGGCGGATTGCCGAGCAGCTCGGCCATGATCCGGCACAGGCTGAACGGGCGGCATTACTTTGCAAATGCGATTTGGTTACATCCATGGTCACCGAGTTCCCCAGCTTGCAAGGCATTGCGGGTCGTTACTACGCGCAACAGGATGGTGAGGCTCCATGTATTGTCGCGGCAATGGAAGAGCAGTATTTGCCGCGACATGCGGGCGATTCCCTGCCGGCTTCGACTTGCGGGCGGATACTTTCTTTGGCCGACAAGTTGGACACCCTGATTGGGATCTTCGCCATCGGCCAAAGACCCACCGGTATTAAAGATCCCTATGGTTTGCGCCGCGCCGCGATTGCCGTATTGCGCATGCTGATCGAAATCCCGTTGCCGTTGGATCTCAAAGTTCTGCTGCAGGATGCAGCGCTTGCCTATCGAGGCAGCATTAACACCGAGGGTAGCGAGGATCTGGTGTTTGCCTACATCGTGGAGCGTTTGCCAGGCTATTACAGCGAGCTTGGGCTGAGCGCTGACCTGGTCGATTCGGTACTTGTAACCGGCGCCACGGTTCCCTGCGATATTGACCGGCGCATCCGAGCAGTGGCGGCCTTTCGTGAACTGGACGCGGCCGATGCCCTGGCAGCCGCGAACAAGCGTACTCGGAATATCCTAAAAAAAGCGAGCCCGGAAGAGGGCAGCACCGGCGTGCAGAACAGCCGCTTCCTCGAACCCGCGGAACAGCGTTTGGCCGAGCGCATCGACGTGCTTCGCGCACAAGTGCAGCCACTGCTGGCAGCGGAAGACTACGAAGCGGTTTTGCGTACCTTGGCTGAACTGCGTGAAGATGTTGACAGCTTTTTCGAACAAGTGATGGTTATGGCCGATGAGCCGGAATTGCGGGACAACCGAATTGCGATCTTACGTGGGTTGGAGCAGTTGTTTTTGTCGGTTGCAGACATTGCATTGCTTCAGCCAAGGACACCTGAAGGTGAAACAAAGACTGCCACCGGGAAAGTACAACAGCATGAATTCTAGCCTGTCGACATCTGATTCCTACGCAGCCATGTTAGCGGCGGTGCAAGCATTCCATGACAAACATCGCTTTGCCGAAACCGGCGGTGAAGAAATGATCTATCGGGTGGCGCTGATGGCGGAAGAACTCGGAGAAATTTCGGAATGCGTCACCAAGGGCAAGTCCCGCGAAGCCTTGGCTGAAGAACTTGCTGATCTGATGATCTTATTAATCGGTACCGGCATCGCTGGCGGGCTTGATCTCAAAGCAGCATTTTGGGCCAAAATGGAGCGCCTTGAAGAGCGGGAGGCACGCATCGTCGATGGCCGCATCCGCGTCTCCGAGTTCGCTGACAAGAATCCGTCGTGAACGTCTCATCGACACATCCAACGCGGTTGGTCATTCTCGATCGAGACGGCGTGATCAATGCCGATTCCAACGACTACATCAAGTCCCCTGCCGAATGGAGGCCGCTGCCGGGAAGCCTGGCAGCGATCGCCGCGCTGACCAACGCCGGAAGAACCGTCGCCGTGGCGACCAACCAATCGGGTGTTGCCCGGGGCTTGTTCGATATCGACACGCTGAATCGCATCCACAGCCTGATGAGTGCCCAGGTTGTCGCAATGGGTGGACGCATCGACGCTGTTGTTTTTTGCCCGCACGGACCGGATCAGCACTGTGCCTGTCGCAAGCCACGCACCGGCATGCTGTTGGCGTTGGCGCGTCGCTTCGGTGTGTCTCTGCGCGGCGTTCCTGTCGTCGGCGACTCTTTACGCGACTTGGAGGCGGCGTTGAGCGTTGACGCGATACCCATACTCGTGCGCTCGGGCAAAGGCGAAATCACCGCGAAGCAGCTTCCTGAGTCATTGAGCGGGATCAAGATCGTTGACGATCTTAAAGCCGCGGTTGATTACATTCTCCAACAGGTCGATTTATGATCACCCTGCGTTCGTTTTTGTTCTTGTGCATCTTTTTTATCGCAATCATCGTCTGTTCAATCTATGTCGTGCTGTTCGGCAAGTGGGTTGGGCGTTCTGGAGCCCTGGGGGTATCGCGCAGTTGGTCGCATTTTTCACTGGGTATGCTGAAGCGGATTTGTGGTCTGGACTATCAGGTTTCCGGTCTAGAAAATATCCCGAACGAACCCTGCATCTTGATGTGCAAGCATCAGTCCACCTGGGAAACCGTCTCTGTACCTGGTCTGGTTCCACGTTCCCAGGTTTGGGTGTTGAAGCAGGAATTGATGCAGATACCCCTCTTTGGCCGAGCGATGCGCATCTTCGAACCCATTGCTCTCGATCGAAAGGCCATACGTCAAGCATTGCGCATACTGTTACAGCAGGGGCAACGACACCTGAAAGACGGTTATTCTATTTTGGTTTTCCCGGAGGGCACCAGGGTCGCTGTCGGAGAGGTCGCGCCCTTTAATATCGGAGGAGCCTTACTGGCCGAGAAATCCGGCGCACCGGTGATTCCAATTGCTCACAATGCCGGCGTATTCTGGAAGCGGCGAGCATTGCATAAATTGCCGGGTCGGATCGATATGATCATCGGTCCGGCCATTGATCCAAGCGGACGATCGGCTAAGGAGATCAACGCGCTCGCATCGGCGTGGATCAACGAGACGGTCGCGTCGCTGGCTCAGAAGTCCTAGTGCCTCGGTGCAGATGTTCCAAGACAGTCTCCGGTCGTTATCGTTGTCGTTGTCGTTGTCGTTGTCATAATCGTCTTAGCCGAATGCTCGATAACGACTACGATTACGACAACGACAACGACAACGAACCGCCTCGGGATTTCTGTACCGCTCCACTAGTACCTCGGTGCAGATGTTCCAAGACAGTCTCCGGTCGTTATCGTTGTCGTTGTCATAATCGTCTTAGCCGAATGCTCGATAACGACTACGATTGCGACAACGACAACGACAACGAACCGCCTCGGGATTTCCGTACCGTTCCACTAGCCATTCAAATATCGATATTCCCAGCCTCCAATGCATTCAGTTCAATGAATGCACGGCGCGGCTCCACATGCTCACCCATCAGCGTTGTGAAGACTTGATCGGCGGCGACCGCATCTTCGATGGTGACGCGCAGTAATCTACGTGTCGTCGGATCCATCGTGGTATCCCAAAGTTGTTCGGGATTCATCTCCCCGAGTCCCTTATAGCGTTGAATGTGGTATCCGCGCTTGGCTTCTGCCATCAGCCAGTCGTAAGCTTCACTAAAGTTCATGATCTCGCGCTGGCGTTCGCCCCGGGCAACACAGGCACCTGGCTCGAGCAGATGATCGAGCTTTTCACCCAAAGACGCAATTCGCTGATAGTCAGCAGAGTCAAAAAAGTCGAACGGCACAATGCGTGCTTCAGGTATGCCATGAACCAGTCGAATGACCTCAATGCTTGCGGTGTGCTGGTCATCGTCGGAACGGTATTCCAGCCGATAAGCAACAGCCGGTCCGCCACGCTCGCCAAGGCGCGCAGCCAGAGGCATTGCCCAGGAGGCAAAGGCATCTGGATTCTCGCGAATTTCTGCAGTCAGCCTGGGCGCGCTGAGTAATTCTGTCAAAAACAAGGGATCATGGCGCCTTGACAGACGGTTGATCATGGCTCGGAAGATCTGATAGTCCCGCACCAAGGTCTCGAGGGCGACATCGGTCATTGGCGGTGCATCCGCGGCAACAGAGAGTTTCGCGTTATCTGTTGCAGCCTTGATTAGAGATACCCCCAATTCCGCATCATCAAGCAGATAGTCTTCCTGCTTGCCACGCTTTACTTTGTACAGGGGTGGTTGCGCAATGTAGACGTGCCCTCGATCCACCAGCTCCGGCATCTGTCGATAAAAAAAGGTCAACAGTAGGGTGCGGATGTGGGCGCCATCGACATCCGCATCGGTCATGATGATGATACGGTGATAACGCAACTTATCCGGATTGTATTCTTCGCGCCCGATACCGCAGCCCAACGCGGTGATCAATGTGCCCACCTCGGCAGAAGAGAGCATTTTGTCAAATCGTGCCTTTTCCACATTGAGAATCTTGCCCTTGAGTGGCAGGATAGCCTGAAAAGCGCGATCTCTTCCTTGCTTCGCGGACCCGCCCGCAGAGTCACCCTCGACAATGAACAACTCGGACTGAGCCGGGTCTTTTTCCTGGCAATCAGCAAGCTTACCCGGCAATCCAGCCACATCAAGCACACCCTTGCGACGCGTCATTTCCCGCGCCTTGCGCGCTGCTTCGCGCGCGCGGGCGGCCTCGAGCATTTTATTTGCGATGATTTTCGCATCGGCAGGATTTTCTTCCAAAAACATATTGAGATGCTCGGCAACCAGGGGCTCAACAATCGCCTTCACTTCGGACGAGACGAGTTTGTCTTTGGTTTGGGAGGAAAACTTTGGATCTGATACCTTGACAGAGACCACAGCAGTCAATCCTTCCCGAGCATCATCGCCAATCGGTCTCGTCTTCTGATTTTTATCCAACGATTCGCGTTCAATGTACTGATTTAATGTTCGGGTCAATCCGGCACGGAACCCAGCCAGATGAGTGCCGCCATCTTTTTGCGGAATATTGTTGGTGTAGCAATAGATGGACTCCTGATAGGAGTCGTTCCATTGTAATGCGGTCTCGACGGCAACTCCGTTGCGCTCGGCGTCGAAGTAAAACACCTTGGGGTGGATCGGCGACTTATTCTGATTTAGATGCTCAACAAAGGCGCGGATGCCGCCCTTGTATTCGAAGGTGGTGTCGCGGTTGGTCCGCTCGTCCTTGACACGAATGCGCACACCGGAATTTAGGAACGAAAGTTCCCGCAATCGTTTTGCCAGGATGTCGTAATGGAACTCGAGATCTGAAAAGACCTCGGCCGATGGCTTGAAACGGATGCTGGTACCGCTACCCGCGGCGTCGCCGATTTTGCGCAGTGGATACTGGGGTTCCCCCAGGCGAAACTCCTGCTCGTAATGAGTGCCATCTCGCGAGATTTGCAGATGCAGATGTTCGGACAGCGCGTTCACAACTGACACGCCGACGCCATGCAGACCACCCGACACCTTGTAGGAGTTATCGTCGAACTTACCCCCGGCGTGCAAGACAGTCATAATGACTTCAGCTGCGGAACGGTTTTCTTCCATGTGCATGTCTACCGGTATTCCGCGACCGTCGTCGCTCACCGTTACGGAGCCGTCACTGTGAAGAGTTACGGCGATCTCCTTGCAATGGCCAGCGAGTGCTTCGTCGATGGAGTTATCCACCACCTCGAATATCATGTGATGCAGACCAGTGCCGTCGTCCGTGTCGCCGATGTACATGCCTGGACGCTTTCGGACTGCATCCAGTCCGCGAAGTACCTTAATATTGGACGAGTCGTATGTCATGCTCGGATCAGTGTCCTTATTGTAGAAAAGAGTGATGGGCTTTTCGTGCCCTTTCTGGCCAGGATGAAGCCACCTGCCCTGAGATTTGCAGAAAAGAGCCTGGGCGAGCAATAAGGCACCGCGGAGACGGTAAGACAGATCAAACAGGGCGAACAAAGCAGGTAATTATAGCGCGAAAGCTGATTCCAGCGATGTAATGAAGCGCAGAGTAAAGCGTACGAGCGGTTGTTACGTCTCCGCTGTTGCCGATAAGCACGCTGGTCCCGCTCTGGATGCTGGAGTTTTCTCAAGGTCTCTCGGCGCAAAGGTTGCCTTGTTCCACGTGGAACAATGCAATGGAATTGCCGTGGAACAGAGCAGGCACCGCAGGATCAAGGCAGGTGATAAGGACTTGCCCAGCAGCCGATGTGATCAAATTCAGCGTTTGCTGGTAGGTCTCAGCGTCCAGCTCTGCCCCAAGGTCGTCGACCAGCCAGATGGCCTTGCGGCCAACCTGGTTAGTAATCACTCGATCAGCGGCCAACTGCAACAGCACGCCCGCAAGTTTGTTTTGCCCCCTGGAGCCAACCCAGGAAGTACCGTCTCGGGAAAAGTAGAAGTCGGAGCGCGCGGGCGAGAGAAAGGAGTAGCCGCGAGCCACGTCGGCCTCGCGATGATTTGCAAGCCATTGTGGCAACTCGGATGCGTCCGGAAGGCCGCTGCGCCATTGTGGAACCAATCCCGCCATGGAACCAAAGTCCGCGGCAAGCTCCTGAAACGCGGCACAGAGCGCATCAAACAGCTGAGTGCGAAGCCGGTCAATCTCGCACAGAGCCGACACATAATCGCCGTCCCAAACTGCAAGCCCCAGCCCCCCATCTCTGAGCCAGGCATTGCGTTGCGCGGAGATGCGCCGGAATCTTGCCCGAATCGCGGAGAAGCTGGGTTCCACGTGGAACACATTCCAATCGATGAAGCGCCGCCTGAGCTCGGGCTCGCCTTCGAGCAGTGAGTGCATCGATGCACCAACCAATCGAACGTCGAAACCTTCTCCGATACTCTCCTTTGTGGTCCGCGGAGAAAAGCACAAACGCCGATGCCAATTTTCACATCCGTCGGATAACCAGGCTTCGATCTTGGTGCCTGCGGCCCCCTGCATGGTCAGGGCTCCAAATCTCCGCCCACGAAAACTCGCCCCTCGACTGAGCAAATAAACCGCCTCGAGCAGACTGGTTTTACCCGCGCCATTGCTGCCGTGAAACCAGACAGTTTGAGCGGGAAGATGGATATCGACGGTGGACAGGTTGCGTAAGCCTGAAATTCTCAGTCGTTCAATCCTGATCACTTGGTGCCAAGCCCATCATAGGCGCATCGGCATAATCACGAAGGTCTCGTTTTCGCTGCCTTCGCCACGCCAGATTGCGCTGCTGTCGGCGTCGCGAAAGGAGACCTCGACCCGCGATTGCTCGACTGCCTGGATGACATCCAATATGTACGCCACATTGAAACCGATGACGATGGAATCGCCGTCGTACTCTATTTCGATCTCGTCGTCGGCTTGCTCCTTCTCTGGATTATGTGCTTGCAACCCAAGTACTCCCGTGGTGAAGCCTACGCGAACCCCTTTGTATTTTTCATTGCACAGAATTGCGGCTCGCTGCAGCGATGATCGCAATGCTTCCTTGTCCAGCAACGCCTTGCGGGGAAGCCCAGCGGGAATGACCCGCTCATAGGCAGGATATTTCCCATCCACCAACTTGGATACGATGAGCGTTTCCCCAAAGGCTACTCGAATTGTCCGTGTAGAAAGCTCGATGTTGACCAGTTCATCCTGCGCCGGCAAAAGACGTTTTACTTCCATCACCGTCTTTGCCGGCACCACCACCTGACGGTGGTCTTCTTCAGCCTCCACACCTGTTGGTATATCAGCCACGACCCTTGCGAGCCGATGTCCATCGGTCGCCACCGCGGTCAGCCGCCCAACTGACAATTCGAGCAACACACCATTGAGATAGTAGCGAACGTCCTGCTGCGCCATGGCAAAGGCAGTTTTATCCAACATGCGTTTTAGCAATGAGGAGGGGCACTGCAGGCTAATCTCGGCACGGTCAGCATCCATCGAAGGAAAATTGTCGGCGGGCAAGGTGCTTAATGAAAAGCGACTTTTCCCGGACGTGACCAATGCCCGTTCGCCATCGATTTTAAGCCGTATGCGTGCCCCGTCGGGTAACGCGCGGCAAATGTCCAGGAACTTGCGCGCCGGCACGGTTGCCTGCCCCTCCTCCGAAACCGTGGCGATTGCCTGCGTAGCAACCTCCAGCTCCAAGTCAGTCGCCCGTATCGCGACCTGTTCCCCTGTGACGGTAAGCAAAAGATTGCCAAGTATTGGCAATGTCTGACGTCGTTCGACCACGCCGGAAACCGCGCTCAGTGCGGGCAACAGTGCGGATCGGAAAAGCTCGATGTTCATGCCCGGTTTCTCCTCAGAAAACTGTACTTTATAGCATCATCGCAGGAGTAAAGACTCTGAACAACCGAGAATCAGGTCAGGCATTCATTCCCGCCATGCCGATCGCGGTCAACGATGCTGTGGTCACCTGGCCGCCCGATCCCGGCAAAGCCCATCAAAACAGCAGAAAATCTGGAATTGATCCAAGCAGCATCCAGGCTCATGCGGTCAATGTTCTCAACAGGTTCTTGTAGTCCTCCTCGACCAGCGGGTCACTTTCACGCAACTGGGCAATCTTGCGCGTGGCATGAATGACCGTGCTGTGATCCCTACCCCCGAAGGCACTGCCGATTTCCGGAAGACTATGTTTGGTTAACTCCTTTGCCAGCGTCATTGCAATCTGCCGCGGACGCGCAATCGTGCGGGTGCGTTTTGCAGACAACAGATCCGCCACGCGGATCTTGTAATAGTTCGCAACGGTTTTTTGAATATTCTCTACGGTTACCTGTTTATCCTGCGCTACAAGCATATCCCTTAACACCGTGCGGGCGAATTCCATGTTGATCGGCGCCCCAGTGAACTGCGCATTGGCGACAAGTCGTCGCAGTGCGCCCTCCAATTCCCGAATATTCGAGCGCATTCTCTTGGCCACGAAGAAGGCGACATCCTCTGGCAATTCAAGCCTCAACCGCGCGGCCTTGCTGTGCAGAATGGCCACCCGTGTCTCCAGATCCGGCGGCTCGATTGCAACCGTCAAACCCCAGCCAAAACGAGACTTCAACCGCTCCTCGAGACCACTGACCTCTTTCGGAAACCGATCGCTGGAAAGAACGATTTGCTGACGCGTTTCAAACAGCGCATTGAAGGTATGAAAAAACTCCTCTTGCGAACGGTCCTTGTTGCCGAAGAACTGTACATCATCAATCAGCAGTGCGTTTACGCGTCGATAACGCTTCTTGAACTCGTCGATCTTGTTGTGCTGCAAAGAACGGATCATATCCGAAACAAATCGCTCTGAATGGACGTAGATGACCAAAGCATCCGGATTAGTCTCCAGGATAATGTTGCCGACCGCATGCATCAGGTGTGTCTTGCCAAGGCCGACTCCTCCGTAAATAAACAGTGGATTATACTCACCACCCGGATTTTGACCGATTTGCATCGACGCCGCGCGAGCGATTTGATTCGATTTACCCTCGACAAAGGTGTCGAAGGAAAAATCCGCATTCAAATTGCTGTCGAGCCGACGCCTCGCCAATGCCTCACCCTGACATGCCTTGGAAACCATGGGCTGGTTCGCATCCATGTGCGCTTCGGTCCTCCCCTGTGCCAAACGTGCATCACGTTCGTTGGCACCCGTGTGGGATCTGTCGTCACGGTCGTCGTTCACCAATGAGCCGATTTCAAAGCTCACACGCTGAATTCGCCCGCTACTGACCTGCGCACACAGAGTTAGGATGCGCTGTTCATAGTGTTCTTGCACCCAATCCTTGACAAACCGATTCGGCGCATAGAGCAGCATGCATTCGCCCTGATCCTGAGCTTGGAGCGGCAACACCCAAGTGTTGAATTCAGCGGCCGTAAGATCCTCTTGGAGCAAATTAGAGCATTCCGCCCATACCTGAAGCATTGTCATGATCCCCGATCATTAATGAGTTGAACTGCGACTGATTCGCAAGC